>NZ_BLAV01000001.1 GCF_009617875.1 Prolixibacter sp. NT017
TTTCGAATCTCATTTCGATCAGGCTCATGAAAAACTTCTTCCGGCGACTCAAAAATGAATATCCTTCCCTGACTCCGAGCGATTTGAAATTGTGTGCCTACCTCAGACTGAATCTCGCAACGAAGGAAATTGCGCCGCTGCTCAATATTTCAGTTCGGGGAGTGGAGATTCGGCGATACCGTTTGCGCAAAAAACTGGAGTTGCCCCAGGAGAAAAACCTGGTGGAATTCATGATGGAATTTTAAACCGCTTTTGGAATCTGATACGTCGGTTTATGACGTTTTGATGACATTTCACCCTTGTTTAAAAATAAATTCTTTGCTATTTGCGGTTGTTTCCATCTCCTGAACGTTAAACATTCCTTGTATAATCTTATCATTCCTTAGTCTGATTTAGCATTTATTTAATCTAAGTTTTAGAAAACATATCTTTTTATAACGGCTGATAATTAGCTCGGTATGGAGGTGTATTTCTTTTGTGATGTAGTGATGTGAAAGTCGAAAATTGGATGTTTTTTAACATGATGTAGGTAGGTAGGGGTGGCATTTTTCCTTTTTACTCCACCAGGGGTTCTTTTGTAGCATATTCAAATTGTCAAAAAAAGACTGAACGAATGAAAAAGAGTTTATTAACCCTTTTGGTGGTCCTTCTTGGCTTTACAGTAGTGATGGCACAAAACATCACCGTTAAAGGGAAGGTAACTGGCGCGGATGATGGAAAGCCCATACCGGGAGCCAGTATTTTAGTAAAAGGTACCACAACCGGTACCATTACCGATTTTGATGGTAACTACTCGTTAAAAGTTCCGGCTGACGGTGCGCTGGTATTCTCGTTTTTGGGAATGAAGACCGTAGAGCAACCGGTGAACGGACAGAAAGAAATTAATGTGACCCTTTCAACTTCTACTAAAGATCTGGGTGAAGTTCAGGTGGTAGGTTATGGTGTTCAGCGGAAGCAGGACATCACTGGTTCCATTGCCGGGGTGAAAGGAGCCGATTTGATTAAGCAACCGGCTCTGACAGCTACCCAGGCTATTCAGGGAAAAGTGGCCGGTGTACAAGTTGTGAACTCCGGGGCCCCGGGTTCTGCTCCGCAGGTGCGTATTCGGGGAACAGGGACCATTCTGGGTGGAGCGAAGCCGCTTTATGTTGTCGATGGAGTTATTACCGACGATATTCGCAATATCAATAACTCGGATATTGTCTCGGTAGATGTGCTGAAAGATGCTTCGGCTGCCGCTATCTACGGTGTGCGTGGTGCAAATGGTGTGATCATTATTACCCGTGCCGGCGAGAAAGGTAAAATGAAAAATTTCGTACGACGGCTATGTTGGCACTAATGTAGCAGCCAAGGTAAAAATGGCAGACTCGAAATTGTATGCTGAATATACCAACGAAGCTCTGGGCTACGATGGAAAAGCTCCGGCATTTGATTTGAACAACCTGCCTCCATACAATACCGATTGGTTCGACGCAATTACCCGGAAGGGAGTTAGTCAGAATCATAACCTTTCGGTAAGTGGTGGAAATGATAAGGCAACCTATTATTTCAGCATGGGTTATAAAAGCGATCAGGGAATCCTTGACGGAAACAATTACGATCGTCTGACACTCCGTTCAAATAATACGTATAAGGTGACCAAGTCCTCGAAGTGGGTGACAACATTGGCCTGTCCCGATATAATTCGGACAACAAGCCTTATTCGGCTTTCACCGCAGCTTATCGTCAGGCGCCGACTGTTCCGGTGAAGGATAAAAGCGGAAATTATGGTTTCACTGACATCAATAACGTTGGTAACCCGAAAGCAACACTTGATTATACGAATGATCAAAGCTGGGGAACCCGTATTCAGGGGGGCGGTTTACGCCAAAGTTGATTTCACCAACATCTCTCCAGTTTAAATCGAATATGGGAGTTGACTTATCGGAAGATCACGGGCGTTATATACAACCCGGTTTACACAGTTTCCGCAACTCAAAAAAATGAAATATCCAAATTGAGTCTGCATCAAAACACCAATGCTCACTGGATTTGGGATAATTACTTTACCTACAACAACCGCTGGGGAAATAGCCGGTTGAAACTGATGGGAGGTACAACGGCTGAAAAATACCGGACGCAATATATTGATGCTGCCCGTCAGAATGTACCTGCACAAAAGAATTACTGGTATCTCGATCTTTGGGCGATGCAGCATCTGCAACCAACGGCAGTAATGGCACAAAGAATACCCGTAACTCCTACTTAGGGACGTGTCAACTACAGCTTCGCCAACAAGTACCTGTTTACCGTACTATTCGTTACGATGGCTCTTCGATGTTTCCATCCAATAATCGTTGGGCAACGTTCCCTTCAGTTGGACTTGGTTGGGTGCTGACCCAGGAGAATTTCCTGAAAGACAATGCGTGGCTGACTAATCTGAAATTGGCGTGCCAGCTGGGGGTAAAATCGGTAACGATAATATACCTGCTGATGCGTTTACTTATCTCCATCACTCTGATTTGGCGTATGTGTTTGGTCCGGATCAGGCTTATACCAATGGTGGTACGATAACCGATATCAAAGAACCCGAATCTGAAGTGGGAGGTAACAACAGAAACCCGACCTGGGATTGGAATACGGATTGTTCGACAATCGCCTTTCCGGTGAGTTTGACTATTACAACAAACTGACCTCGGATGCGTTGATTTTTGCTCCGATTGCCGAATATTTGGAGATAACGATGGGAAAATTTCTGACCAACAAAGCTGATATCCGAAATACTGGTTTTGAATTCTCTGCCAACTGGCGCGAATAAGTCACCTCCGATTTCAGCTACAATATTGGTTTGAATGTGACGACCAACAAAAACCGCATCGAGAAAGTCGGCGGTGGTTTGCCAATCAACAGCGGTAGTTTGGGGCAACGGTCAGATAACAACACAGACGGCAGAAGGCCAGCCGATTGGTTCCTTCTGGGTATACCAGACCGACGGTATTTTCCACAACCAATCGGAACTGGGACGCTTACGTGAATAGTAATGGTCAGCCTTTGATGCCAAATGCTCAGCCAGGTGATCTGAAGCTGGTAGACGGAATCATGATGGCGTTATTGATGATAAAGACCGTTATTATGCTGGGTCGTACAATCCCCACTGATGATCGGGTTGAACCTCGGAGTGAACTATAAGAACTGGGATTTCTCGGTAGATTCTTATGGTAACTTTGGTGGCAAAATCTACAACGGTAAGAAAGCTCAGCGCTGGGGTGGTGAAAATATCGAGGCGTCATTGGCCAACCGTTGGACACCGGATCACACGAACACGAATATCCCAAGAGCTTCCGATGCTGTACCTGTGGCTTCGGATTACTATATTGAGTCTGGTAATTTCTTCCGGTTTAACACCTGACATTGGGTTATACGCTCCCCAAACATTGACCGAAAAGCTCTCGATAAGTCGCTGTCGTTTCTATGTGGCAGCCCAGAACGCAATTACACTGACAGGTTATAGTGGTTACAATCCTGAATTACCGGGACAGATATCACGGATTTCCGGAAACTCTGACAATGGAGCCAACACGACCAACTCCGGAACCCTTAACTCTGGAATTGATTTGAGCTCTTATCCTGAAACGGCTTCTTACCTCTTGGGTCTCAACATAACTTTCTAATTTGTATTGGATATGAAAACCAGAAAGATGAAATTATTATATATGGGGGCTGCGTTGGCAGCAGCTCTGCTGACCTTCTCGGGATGTTCGAGCAATTACCTGGACGTTCCGCCGGAGGGAAATATGACGCCAAAAGATTATTACTCTGATCATCCGACTGAAGTAGTTAACGCAGTGTATAACAAGCTACTCGATTGGAACGAAAGCTCTTTCTCGTGGCTTGGTATTTCCAGCATCACTTCCGACGATGCCGATAAAGGTAGTTCTCCGGGTGATACCGGAACCGACAAAAATCTGTTGGATAACTTCACATTTGGAGCGGATGCCTTGTCGTTTAACGATGTATGGCAGGGTAACTACGAAGGAGTTGCCCGTGCCAATCAGGCAATGAAAGTGCTGGGTGAAGTGACCATTAATGATACACTGAAGAACCGCCTGGAAGGGGAAACCCGTTTCCTCCGCGCTTATTTCTATTGGAATCTGGTGCGTACGTTCGGCGCAGTGCCGTTGGTTGACAAAGTTCCCGACCCAACCAATCCGGCTGATGTGGCGATGGGAAATACCCGTGTAACAAAGGATTCTATTTATGCGTTTATTAAACGGATCTGCAGTTTGCTATTAATCATCTTCCGAAGAAGAGCGAATACGCTGCAAAAGATTTAGGTCGCGCGACCAAAGGAGCTGCGCAAACCTTCCTGGCAAAGGTAAATCTGTATCAAAAGAACTGGTCGGAAGTATTGCGCCTGACCAATGAGGTGATCAATTCCAATGAATATGCACTGGTCAGTGATTACTCAACGATTTGGCGTGAAATCGGAGAGAACAATTCCGAGTCTATTTTCGAAATCCAGGGACGTGGTCAGACACCGAACAAAGGAGTTCAGGGATATGTCGACGTTCAGAGTGTCAGAGGCCAGTTTGGATGGGGCTTCAACGTGCCATCACAGGATTTGGCTGATACCTACGAGCCTGGTGACCTCCGGAAAGATGCAACGATTATCTATCCGGGAGAAACCATGTGGGACGGTACGGTGATTAATTCCAACACACCGAACCCGATGTACAACCAGAAAGCTTATCTGAGTCGTACAAAGGAAACGTATGACGGAAACTCCTGGGAATCGAGCAAGAATGTACGGATATTCCGTTACGCTGAAGTGTTGTTGATGAAAGCTGAGGCGGCTAATGAAATGGGCGACCCGGGTACAGCACTGGCGGCATTAAACCAGGTTCGCGAGCGGGCCGGCTTGCCCGATTACACCGACACCAATCAGGATAACCTGCGGATGAAAATCTACCACGAACGTCGTGTAGAATTGGCATTCGAAGGCGACCGTACGTTCGACCTGATTCGTCAGGGACGGGCGGCAACCGTATTGGCCAAAGAAGGATTTGTGGCTGGTAAGAACGAGTTGTTCCCCATTCCGCAACGTCAGATCGAGCTGAGTGGCGGTGCATTGACTCAAAATCCAGGATACTAAAATTATTCATAGATGTTAGGATGAACTTCCCGGTATGGTGTAAATTTACCTTCCGGGAAGTTTCTTCCTGTTTGCCATATTCATGCCAATACAAATGAACAAGTATCTACTTTTCATATCCTTCTGGGTAGCTTTGACTTTAGTTTCCTGTTCAAAGAAAGGCGATAATTATGTGCCGCCGAATGGAGGAGGAACGCTGCCGAAGCCCCCACCTACTTTGACGGATGGTGAGTTGATGGATACTGTTCAGCAAGCAACTTTTCAGTATTTCTGGGATTTCGCTCATCCGGTTTCCGGTCTTATCCGTGAACGAAGTAATGGGAACAACGATATCGTCACCATTGGTGGTTCCGGTTTTGGCGTGATGGCCATTATTGTCGGTGTGAAGCGGGGCTATATTACCCGTCAGGAAGCGGTGACACGGTTGTTAAAGATGGTCACTTTCCTGCGCGATAAAACCACACGTTATCATGGGGCCTGGTCGCACTGGCTCAACGGATCAACCGGAGAGACAATTCCGTTCTCGCAAAAGGACGATGGCGGCGACCTGGTGGAAACAGCTTATATGATTCAGGGGCTGTTGACGGCAAGGCAGTTTTTTAATGGCTCATCTGCAGATGAAACGCAGTTGCGGGATATTATTACCGGGCTGTGGCAGGATGTTGACTGGGGATGGTATACCAATGGGCAGAATTATCTCTACTGGCACTGGTCGCCAGACTATGGCTGGGCAATGAACATGCCCATACGCGGTTTCAACGAGACGATGATTACCTACATGCTGGCTGTTGCGTCACCCACGCATCCGATTGCTCCGTCGCTTTACGATACGGGTTGGGCCGGAAATAATTATAACGCGACACTCATCGTTGACCAATATGGATATTACGGCGGTCCGTTGTTTTTTACACACTATTCTTATTTGGGAATGAACCCGCACTTTTCGGATAAATACATTCGGGCATCCAGGTTCGTTTCCTATTTCGATCGGAATAAGGAACAAACGTTGCTGAACAGGAAATGGTGTATCGACCGTGCATCGGTTTATTCATACTACAACAAGAATTGCTGGGGGCTAACAGCTTCCGACGATCCGGTAAACGGTTACATGGCACACGAGCCAACCACAGCCAACGATAACGGAACGATTACTCCAACAGCCGCTATCTCGTCCATTGTTTACACGCCTACCGAATCGTTGGCGGCCATGCATTATCTCTACGATAATTATGGTTCAAAGGGACTCTGGGGAAAGTATGGTTTTAAAGACGCCTTTAACATTCATGAAAACTGGTACGCTCCTTCTTACCTGGCGATAGACGAGGGGCCAATTATTGCGATGATTGAAAACCATCGCAGCGGAATATTATGGGATAATTTCATGCAGGATCCGGATATTCAGACCATGTTTAGCAAGCTGGGATTTGAGAAAACAAACAATTAGAAAAACCAACAAAAATTTTAGCCGGAAGCCGGCTTCTTTGTCATTGAAATGATCGCCTTTTGGGCAGAAAAAGTGTTCATCTAATGAAAAAAATCTTCAGTATCATTATCATTCTCCTGCTGGTGAAAAGCGTTTCGGCACAGGATCATCTCAACCAATACCTCACCAAACCTGACCATTTTACAGCTAAAGGATATGACAGCCACGTCGAGTTACGCTGGCCCGATTTGAAAAATGCTGTCTCCTACCGTTTGTATGCAGCAACCGACAGCGCTTACCAGTTGCGCACTGAAACGAAGAATAACTATTACCTCGATTTTGTAACGGATTTGGGGCGAAACATCTCTCTAAAATATAAACTGGTTCCGGTTAGCCGGAAAGGAAAAGAACTCACTTCCGAAACGGTAGAGGCCAATGCATCGATTCATGATTTTACCGATAAGGAGCTCATGAACATGGTGCAAAAATATACCTTCCGTTATTTCTGGAACTTTGGCCGGGCCGATTTGGGAATGGCCCGCGAACGCGATAATCATCCGGATGGCGATATCGTTACTATCGGCGGCTCCGGGTTTGGCGTAATGGCCTTGATGGTGGGAGTGAAACACGGCTGGATTACCCGCGAACAGGCGGTCGACCGGTTGTTGAACCTCACCAAATTTCTCAAAACAACCGACCGTTTTCATGGAATGTGGGCACACTGGTACAATGCCGATACACAAAAAGCTTATCATTTTAGTAAATACGATGACGGTGGCGATATTGTCGAATCTTCCTTTATGATGGAAGGCCTGCTGGCAGCCCGTCAGTTTTTCAATCATTCGACTCCCAAAGAGAAATTTCTGCAACAGCAAATTACCGATCTGTGGAAATCGATGGATTGGGACTTCTATACCCGTGGTCAGGATGTTCTGTACTGGCACTGGTCTCCCGATTATGGCTGGAAAATGAATCATCCCATTCATGGGTACAACGAATGTCTGATTACCTATATTCTGGCGGCTTCGTCACCCGACCATGCCATTTCTCCGGACGTTTATCACAAAGGCTGGGCCGGGAACAACTGGGACACATTCGCCAATAATTCCACTTATTACGGCATGATGCTTCCATTGGGAAACCGCAAATGGATGGGCGGTCCGTTGTTCTTTGCTCACTATTCGTACATGGGATTGAATCCAAAAGGCTTGCGCGACCGGTATGCCAATTATTGGCAGCAAAACCGGCGGCAGACATTGATTAATCGTGCGTACTGCATCGATAACCCATACGGATGGAAAGGCTACGGCCCTGATTTCTGGGGACTCACAGCCGGCGATAAAGTCCCGGATGGATACACGGCGCACGCTCCGGGTTTCCAACGTGATTTGGGAACAATCACACCAACGGCAGCACTGTCATCAATGCCGTACACTCCGAACGAATCGATGAAAGTATTGAAAAACCTCTACCGGAATTACGGAAAGTATCTGTTTGGCCCGTTCGGCTTCTACGATGGAATTAATCTTTCGGTTGGAAATAAGCCGGAAGACCACGTGCGCAAAACCTACCTGGCCATCGATCAGGGGCCGATTGTGGTGATGATCGAAAATTACCGTTCAGGCTTGGTCTGGAACTCATTCATGAAAAATGAAGATGTGCTGAGAGGGTTGAAACGTTTGGATTTTACCATTGATAATAAACCCATTCAAGTAAATGAAACCAAGTAAACCGGGGAAGAGTCGAAGAATCGGAGTGCGGGCGATTGCTGCTTTAGCCGTAATCATGTTGGCGATGGTCGGTTGCCAGCCTTCCGGGAAGCAGGAGTCGAAAACGGTCCAACCGGGGCGGCGGTACTTCACCGATCCGGTGATTGCGCACAAAGTGGATTCCATTTTGTCATTGATGACGCTGGAAGAGAAGGCTGGTCAACTCTGTATTTTGGGAGCAGATCATCCGAACCTGAAACAGCTGGTTAAGGAAGGTAAACTGGGTGGAACTAACGGAGTTCTTCCAGGTAGAAATGTGGGCCGTTACACCCGCCAAATGCAAAAACTGGCGATGCAGTCGCGGCTGAAGATTCCGTTGCTGTTCATGGGGGATGTCATCCACGGTTTCCAGACAGGTTTCCCGGTTCCGTTGGCGTTGGCTGCTTCGTGGGACCCCGACTTAACCCGAAAAACCGATAGTATTTCGGCCGTTGAGGCAACGGCATCAGGTGTGAGCTGGACGTTCAACCCGATGATTGACATAGCCCGCGATCCGCGTTGGGGCAGAATAGTAGAGGGCGCCGGCGAAGATCCGTATCTCGGTTCGCTAATGGCAGCGGCTGCTGTGAAAGGATATCAGGGCGAAAGCCTTGCATCACCTCATACCATGATGGCTACCGCGAAACATTTCGTAGGGTACGGCGCAGTGCAAGCAGGCCGTGACTACAACACGGTGAATATGTCGGAACGGGAGTTGCGTTCCGTTTACCTGCCTCCGTTCGAAGCGGCTGTTAAAGCTGGAATTGGAGCCGTAATGCCAGCCTTTGTATCATTCAACGGTGTGCCTGTAACGGCCAACCACTTTTTGCTGCAGGATATTCTCCGCAAAGAAATAGGCTTTAATGGAATTGTGGTTTCGGATTACGATGCGGTGACAGAACTTCAGGAGCATGGTGTAGCGGCTTCTGCGGCACAAGCCGACGAACTGGCGATGAAAGCGGGTGTCGATATGGATTTACACAGTGGTTCGTACCTCGAGAATTTACCCAAACTCGTAAAGGAAGGTAAAATACCGGAATCGGTGTTGGACAATGCGGTGCGAAAAGTGCTGACCATGAAGTTCGAACTGGGATTGTTCGATAATCCGTTCCGCTATAGCGACTCCACATTGGTGGCCAATAATGTTCTGCCGGCAAGCCATCGCGAAGCAGCGAGGAAAGTGGCTTGCAAGACATTTGTATTGCTGAAAAACGAAAAAAATATTTTACCGCTAAGCAAGAAACTTCAGTCTATTGCTGTGATTGGTCCCGCTGCTGATACTCAGGATAACTTATTAGGGCCGGTTCATGCACTGGCCCGGCCGGAAGATGTGGTGACCGTGCTGCAGGGAATTAAAAAGGCCGTTTCGCCATGGACGAAAGTAATTTATGCGAAAGGAACTGATTACAATACCAGTTCGGAAAGCGGTTTCCCGGAAGCTGTTCGGGCAGCCCAAAACGCTGATGTGGTAGTGCTGGTGCTCGGGGAAAACAACGACATGTGCGGAGAAGGCGACAGCCGTGCTTCATTGCAGTTGCCTGGTAACCAACTCGACCTGGTGAAAGCTGTTGTGAAGACCGGCAAACCAGTGGTAGCTGTTTTGGTCAATGGCAGGCCGTTGGCTGTAAACTGGCTGAATGACCATGTGCCGGGCATTCTGGAAACCTGGTTTCCGGGTACCGAAGGTGGAAATGCCATTGCGGATGTGCTGTTTGGCGATTACAATCCGTCGGGAAAATTGCCGGTCACTTTCCCGAGAAGTGTCGGACAGGTGCCCATCTTTTACAGTCATCTGAATACTGGGCGGCCGTTTAATCCGAATGATAAATACACGACCCGTTACGTGGACATGCCCAATACACCGCTTTATCCGTTTGGTTACGGATTGAGTTATACGAATTTTTCTATTTCGCCGGTAAAACTGAATACACAGAATCTGAATTGGAACGATACACTGAAAGTGTCGGTTTCTGTTATCAATACCGGGGAACGCGTGGGTACGGAGCTGGTGCAGCTGTACACGCATCAGCAAGTCGCCAATGTGAGTCCTCCGGTAAAACAATTGCGGCGTTTTAAACGAGTCCGGTTAGCTCCGGGAGAGGTGAAGGAAATCACGTTCCGGTTGACGCGAAAGGATTTGGCAATTCTGGATAAAGATATGAAGTGGAAGACCGAACCGGGTACTTTCGACGTGATGGTAGGAAGCAGTTCCGAAGTGACCAATTCGGCCGGTTTTACACTGAAAAAGCCTTGATATTTCTGGTGAGAAGACAACGATGAATTATGAACCTGAAATTAGAACAATAGTGAAAAAGATGACACAAAAACTGACGATGTTACTGACTGCGGGAGCGGTTTTGTTCCTGTCGTCCTGTCAGCAGCCTGTTAATAATAAGGTTGCGAAAAAAGACGAAGCATCGAAGTATTTCGACGAGCCGGTAATTACGCACAAAGTCGACTCGGTACTGTCGATGATGACGCTGGATGAGAAAATTGGGCAGCTTACGCTGTACTCCAGCGGCTGGGATAAAACCGGGCCGAGCATGAACGAGAATTACATTAATGACATAAAAGCCGGGAAATGCGGAAATATCTTCAACGCTTTTTCGCCGGATTACAACCGGAAATTGCAGAAGATTGCGATGGAACAAACCCGGATGAAAATTCCGTTGCTGTTTGGTTACGATGTTATCCACGGACAGAAAACCATCTTCCCGATTCCGTTGGGTGAAGCGGCTTCGTGGGATTTAAAATCGATTCAGAAAACGGCATCTGCTGCTGCTGCCGAAGCTGCTGCTGCCGGTATTCAGTGGACTTATGCCCCGATGTGTGACATTGCCCGTGACCCTCGCTGGGGGCGCGTATCGGAAGGTGCTGGTGAAGATCCGTACCTCGGAAGTAAAATTGCTGCCGCGCGTGTGCATGGTTTCCAGGGAACCAATTTGGCCTCAGACACTACGGTTGTGGCCTGTGTGAAACACTTTGCTGCTTACGGTGCCCCGGAAGCCGGCCGCGATTACAATACCGTTGATATGTCGGAACGGAAACTCCGGGATGTTTATCTGCCTCCTTATAAGGCTGCAGTTGATGCCGGTGCCGGTACAGTGATGACTTCGTTTAACGATTTGAACGGTGTTCCGGCAACGGCCAGCCATTTCCTGATGACCAATATTCTGCGCAAGGAGTGGGGCTTTAATGGCTTCGTGGTAACCGACTACACGGCGATTAACGAGCTGGTGCCTCATGGCATTGCCAAAGATGAGAAAGATGCAGCTGCCTTGGCGATGAACGCCGGTGTAGACATGGATATGCAGGGCGGAACTTATTCTAAATACCTGAAAGAATTGCTAAAGGAAGGCCGCGTAACGCAAGAGGAAATTGATAATGCGGTACGTCGTGTGTTGCGGATTAAATTCCGCTTGGGACTGTTTGCCGATCCGTATAAATATTTCAGTAACAAGCGTGAGAAGAAGCTGACCTATTCGAAATATCATATGACACTGGCCCGCCAGATGGCCCGCGAGTCAATGGTATTGCTGAAGAATGATAAGGAAACACTTCCGTTGAAAAAAGGTCAGCGAATTGCGTTGATTGGCCCGTTGGCTAATTCGCAGCGCGACCTGCTGGGCTCGTGGCATGCAGCCGGCGACTGGAAAATCAACAAAACCGTGAAGGAAGCGATGGAAGACCAGTTTGGCAGGCAGAATATCCGGTATGCCAAAGGATGTGACCTGCGTGGCGATAACCGTTCCGGATTTGCTTCCGCTGTGTCAGCTGCTCGTCGTTCCGATGTGGTGGTGATGGTGTTGGGCGAATCGGCTGAATGGAGCGGTGAAGCTGCCAGTCGTGCGCACATCAATCTGCCGCATATTCAGTCCGAATTGCTGGAAGCCATCCACAAAACCGGGAAGCCGGTGGTTGTGGTACTGATGAGTGGTCGTCCGTTGGCGCTCGACAAAGAGGTGCCCATGACCGATGCGATGCTGGAAGCCTGGTTCCCCGGAACAGAAGGAGCCCCTGCTTTGGCCGATGTCCTTTCGGGAAAATACAACCCGTCGGGTAAATTGCCGATGACTTTCCCGCGGATTACCGGTCAGATTCCGATTTATTACAGCGCGAAAAATACCGGTCGTCCTTATACCAAAACCGGAAAAGAACAGAAATACCGTTCACGGTATCTGTTTACACCGAATACGCCGGAGTTTGCCTTCGGTCATGGATTGAGTTATACGACATTCAGTTATACCGAACCGGAATTAAGTACGGCGAAACTGGCCATGGGCGACACTCTTCACGTAAGTGTGAACATTACCAATACCGGTAAATACGACGGAACCGAAGTGGCTCAGCTGTACATCCGCGACATGGTGGGTAGTGTTACCCGTCCGGTGAAAGAACTGAAGGGTTTCCGGAGAATATTCCTGAAAAAGGGTGAAAGCAAAACCGTCACTTTCGATTTGACCATGAACGATCTTTCTTTCTACCGCAAGGATATGACCTGGGGGGCCGAACCCGGCGACTTCAAGGTATTTGTCGGCGGCGCTTCCGACGATGTGAAAGAAGCAGCATTTACATTAGTGAAATAGATTGGATTTTTTATCATAGACTACTAAACACTGAACCGGTTGGCGTAATGTCAGCCGGTTTTTTTTGTTAATGTGCATCTGGCGACTGTCAATGTGTATTTGGCGATTGTTAAAGTGCATTTGGCGACTGTCAATGTGTATTTGACGAGTGTTAATGTCAATCTGGCGACTGTCAATGTGCATCTGGCGACTTGTCTTGTCCTGAAATAGCTTGACGTAAAAAGTCAGGAAAATGAAGAAAGGAAAAGAGGCCATGTTAAGCGATCACATGGAAGGATTTCAGGAAAAACCGATTAATTACAATGCTTACGAAGTTAGTTTCAGGCGCTGGTTGGTCGGCCAGATAGATGCAGAAAAGATGAGTTTTCAGCAGGCACGCGACCGGTTTGATTTAGGTTCCCAGTACCGGCGCATTATCAGGAACTGGCAGGAACGTTATTCCGATGATATTCACTTATCTTTACAGGCGATGAGTGGAAAAGAAAGAACAGATGTAAAAGCGCTGGAGAAGCGTATCAAAGAGCTGGAAAAACAGCTTGAACTGGCGAAGATGAAAAATGTGGGCCTGAATACGATAATTGACATTGCTGAGCAGGACTACAAATTAGAGATTCGAAAAAAGTCTGGCCCCAAACAGTAGAAGTACTGGCACACATGTACCCGTTGGTATCCAAATCGGTACTGTGTGAACTGTTTGGGTTTAGCCGCCAGGCCTGGTACGATAGCAAAAAGCGTCACTCAGTAAAACAAATGCAGGAGGTGTTCATTTTAAAGCAGGTGAAAATACTTCGCCGCGAACATCCCCGCATGGGAGCAGAGAAACTCCTTTTGTTACTGGCTTCCACACTACAGGAACACAATATCAAATACGGAAGAGACAAGTTTTTCAACCTGCTCGGGGAGCACGGTTTGTTGGTGCGGCGCCGTAAGCGGGGTCCGAAAACCACTAATTCGAACCATTTTTACCGTAAGTATCCCAATCTAATCCGGGATATCGAACTGGTCAGTTCAGGCAGACTCTGGGTCAGTGATATTACCTACCTGCGAACTGAAAAAGGGTTTGTCTACCTGTCCCTGGTAACTGATGCCTATTCGAAGAAAATTGTCGGATGGAGCCTCTGGCCCGACCTGACCAGTGAAGGGGCCTTAAATGCCCTAAGAATGGCCGTTGCCGGCGAAGGTGTAAAGCCGAACCTGATTCATCACTCCGACAGGGGGATTCAGTATTGCTGCAATGATTATGTGAACTACCTGCAGGGAGCTAAAATCGGCATATCAATGACCGAAAACGGAGACCCTTATGAAAATGCGGTAGCCGAACGTGTCAACGGTATTTTAAAGGGAGAGTACAGCTTACAGGATACCTTTGCCGATTATCACGCAGCCCTGGAAGCGGTAAAAATCGCTGTATACAAATACAATCATAAACGGCCGCATCGTAGTGTGGACATGATGTTCCCCACTGATGCACATAAGCAAACCGGAACATTAAAGAAACACTGGAAAAAGCGTTCCTATCCGTTGAAGCGTGAATCAGGTGATACATAAAAATCTGTCGAACGAACCCGGTGTAAGAGAAAACCTGTGATGAGAGAACAGGAATAACAGGGAGAGTTTCCGGCTACTTCAGGGTTTAGAAACAATCTGAACTCTGTTTTCAGGTTTTACTCTTACAAACGACGGACCGGGCAGGAAGATAAAAAGAAGTATATTTGGAATCCAGTTGTTACGAAATAACAAGCAACCGGACTCACCAATTAAGTATAAATCTGTCAAGCTATTTTAGGGTAGGTCAACTGTCAATGTGTATTTGGCGATTGTTAAAGTGCATTTGGCGACTGTTAATGTGTATTTGACGAGTGTTAATGTCAATCTGGCGACTGTTAAAGTGCGTTCAACGACTGTTAAAGTGCGTTCAACGACTGTTAAAGCCTGTTCAATGAATGTCAACGCGTATTGAACGACTGTCGGTGAGTATGTTCAAAAAACGTGTTTTGTGTTCATTTAATGGGGGTCAGGTAAGGGGATTATTCTACCGAAAGGAAGAAAAACCGGGCGAAACTTGTAATTTTAGCTTCCAGTAACCGACCTATCGGTATTCCACGAATATCTATTAATCTGCTTATCATATATGAGAAAACGCAATCTTGTTTACATGTTTGTCGGAGTGATGGCTATGGGTTTGGCATCGTGTCAGCCCAATGTATCGTCATCCGAAAGCGATGCCCTGGTATCGCACATTGACTCGACCGTGAAGCCGGGCAATGACTTTTTTATGTTTGCCAACGGAAAATGGTTCAAGGAACATCCCATTCCGGCCAGCGAGCAATACAACGGTATTTTCCAGATTATCCAGGATACCGTCAGCGCCCAGGTTCGTGATGTCTGTGAATCGTCTGCGGCGATGACCAACGCAGAGAAAGGAAGTAACCGGCAAAAAATCGGCGACTTCTTCTATTCAGGAATGGATAGCGTATCGCTGAACAAGAACGGAATCAAGCCACTTAAGGCCGATTTCGAACGCATTGACAACATCAGTAACGGCAAGGATTTGTTTAAAGAGCTGGCTTATATTCAAACGGTGGCCGGTTCGCCGATGTTTGGTTTTTACGTAGGCCAGGATGATAAAAACAGCAGCAAGAATGCCGTCTTTATTTCGCAGGGCGGATTGAGCTTGCCTGACCGTGATTACTATTTTGCTACCGATGACCGCGCCAGGATGATCCGCGGAAAATTTGTGGCATATCTCGATAGTATGTACACCATTATGGGGTACGATAAAGCAGAAGCTACAAAGGCTGCTGACAATACCATGAAGCTGGAAACGGCGCTGGCAAAATCTTCGCGAAAGCGTGAAGATACCCGTGACCCGTTGAAGAATTATAATAAAATGTCGTTTGCGCAGCTCAACCAGGATACACCGAATATAGACTGGCCCGTTTTTACCGAAGATATGGGACTCGCTAAGGTCGATTCGGTGATTGTTGGGCAGCCGGAATTCCTGACCGCATTGAACGGCTATCTGAAGAGTTTCCCGATGAGTGTTTGGAAGGATTACCTGAAATTCCAATTGTTGAATGGGTTGGCTTCTTCGCTGGACGATCACACCTACATGACGGCTTTCAACTTTTACTCGAAAACCTTACGGGGAATTCAGGAACCGCGTCCGCGCTGGAAACGTGTGGTTGGCCATACCAATAGCGCCCTGGGCGACCTGGTGGGGCAGGTGTATGTGAAAGATTACCTGCCGGCAGGTACCAAGGAGAAACTGCTGGAAATTGGTCACGCCATTAAGAAGGTGTATGCCGAGCGCATCAAAAATCTGGACTGGATGACAGAAGGTACCAAGAAGAAAGCGCTGCACAAACTGGACGTTATGATTATGAAAGTGGGGTATCCTGATAAGTGGAAAGATTTAAGCTCATTGCATGTCGACCGCACTTCCTATGTGCAGAATGTGATTAACGCCAACAAGTGGTACACGAATTACATGATCTCGAAATATGGTCAACCGGTCGATCGCACCGAGTGGGGCATGGAGCCGCAAACCTACAATGCGTATTACAATCCGTCGAACAACGAGATTGTGGTTCCCGGTTGTAACATCATGGTTCCGGGCTACGAGCGTAAAATGGCCGACGATGCGATTCTGTATGCCATCATTGGCGGCTCGACCTTCGGACACGAGATGACGCACGGCTTCGATGACCAGGGGAGCAAGTACGATGCGCAGGGAAACCTGAACAACTGGTGGACGCCTGAAGACAGCGTGAAGTTTTATGCCAAAACCCGGATGATTGTGAAGCAGTTTGATGGCTATGTAGCAGTTGATAGTCTGCATATCAATGGTTCGATGACGCAGGGTGAGAATATTGCCGACCTGGGCGGTATCATGATGGGATATCAGGCTTTCCAGCAGACCAAACAGTATAAGGACAATGAAAAGATTGCAGGCTTAACGCCTGACCAGCGTTTCTTCCTGGGATATGCCATGGCCTGGATGCTAAACATGCGTCCGGAAGCGATTGCCAACCAGGTGCGAAGCGATGTGCACTCTCCGGCCAAATTCAGGGTGAATGGCCCGCTGTCGGATATGACTGCATTCTATAAAACTTTCAATGTGAAGGAAGGCGACGCCATGTGGCGGCCTGACAGTTTGCGCGTGCAAATCTGGTAAACACATTTCGGTAAAAAAATGAAAGCCCGCTGGTAATTTCCGGCGGGCTTTGTTTTTGGACTGTATTTTTTTCTTCTTTTTCGTTATGTTTATGTTTTACAACATCGAATGCGACCAATGTGCTGCAAAAAGCGAGTAGTAATTTATTTTTGCTGAAATTCATCTGCTTATTGGGGAGGCATGTGCATCTACTTTTATTTCTGTAAAGAGGAAATTTTTCTATTTCTAAAATAATATTTTTGGTTTTATGCAGCTGATTAAGGGCATACAAGAGAAAGATATTATCGAACGGTTACGGAGCGGGGACCGAACTGCTTTTGAACTGTTGTTTCAGTTTTATTATCCGGGTCTGGTTATCTATGCCACTCAGTTTGCTGTTGACAGGGGGCTAGCCGAAGATATTGTACAGAATATGTTCGTAAAGCTTTGGGAAAAGCGTCAGCGTGTGCAATTGGTTGATTCGTTGAAAGGTTATTTTTTTACATCGGTACGGAATAGTTGCCTGAATTCATTGAAACATCAAAAGGTCGAGAGCAAATACATCGGGCAGCTATACGAGATGTCGGAGAAGAACCTGCTATACCAGCCCAACCTTTACATCGCATCGGAACTTCAGGACATTATTCGCCAGGCTATTGACGAACTACCGGAACGGTGCCGGGAAGTCTTTGTTTTGAGTCGCCTGGAGCAACTGAAGAATGATGAGATTGCTGAAAAGTTAAATCTATCCAAAAGGACAGTTGAGACGCATATCAGTCATGCGCTAAAAACCCTCCGCGTAAAGCTCAAGGATTACCTGCCTTTGCTCATTCTACTTGGTTTTAGACTTTAGTTTCAATAATCCTCTTAAACTTTTTTTGTCTTTTATTACGTGTGCCCCCAGAGTTGATTGTATTTGATATAAACGATACAAGAAGAGGGAATCGCATTCGTATGCATATAGAAGATAAAAAGAAAGAAGTTGTTGCCTTGCTCGAAGAGCGTGAGCGCATGGATACGCTGGAGCAGGTGTCTGAGGCGGTCAATGTTATCGACCTGGTAGATCATGTCGATGTTTCAGGCGCTTTTGTCAAGGTTAATAATCGGTTGCCGGGGAACAGCAAGTGGAGACTTTATGTTGGGTACCTGAGCAAAGCTGCCGCAATTTTGTTTCTCCCCGTACTGTTATTTGCCCTTTGGCAATATTATTTTTCGCAGAGAGGAATTTCCGGAGACCAGATTTCAATGCAACAGATAACCAGTCCGCCCGGAACCCGTTCTCAAATTATTCTACCCGACGGTAGTAAAGTGTGGCTTAACGCCGAGAGTACCATTCGCTTTCCTATACCATTTTCCAGAAAAACACGAAATGTTTCGCTGATTGGACAAGCATTTTTCAGTGTGCAGAAAAACCCCGAAGTTCCTTTCATCGTAAAGGCAGACAATGTCCAGGTAAAAGTTCTGGGCACCCGGTTTGATGTGAACGCCTACCCGGACAGGGAAAAGGTCGGGGTTGTACTGGCCCGTGGGAAAATTAGTCTGACAACGGAAAATCAGGATCATACTTCGTCGAAGTCGGTAATTCTACATCCGGGTGAACGCGCTGTTGTCGATCGTCAGCAGGGCGATATTCAACTCTCAGAAGGAAATATTGAAAAATACATCGCCTGGCATAACGGTCGCCTGGTATTTGATGAAACGCCGATGAAGGAAGTCGCCCGACAGTTGGAGTTATGGTATGGGGTAAAGGTCGTTATTGAAGATCCGGAAATTCTCAATTACCACTTTTCCACCACGTTCGAGAATGAATCGCTTTACCAGGTGCTTGAGTTGCTGAAGCTCTCTTCGCCTATCGAAATTGACTATCAACCGGCTCATTATGATGAGGGCGGTAAAAAAACATATTCAAAATCAATCGTCTATATCAAAAAGAAAACAAAATAGATTTTGCCAATGAGAAACAACTTGTAAAGAAGAAAGGAAGTGCGCCAACACTCCCTTTCATACCCGGTTAAGGGTTAAATTATTGAAAAGTAATAATCTAAAGGATTCAAATCTATGAAAAAAAAAGCTAACAACTTGCCGTTGTGGTATCACAGCTGCAAAAAACTTCTTGTTATCATGAGGCTTACAGCAGTAATACTATTGCTTACAACGTTGCAGACCTTTGCTCTCGAAGGTTATGCACAGTCAGCCCGTCTCTCTCTTGATATGAACAATGCCACTGTTAAGCAGGTATTGTCAGAAATTGAATCGCAGAGTGAGTTTTATTTCCTGTACAACAGCGATTTGATTAATGTCAACAGAAGGGTAAGTATTTCAGCCAGCAATGAGCGTATCGATCGGGTTTTGAACCAGCTGTTCAACGGGGAAAAAATTAATTATACTATTAAAGACCGGCACATTGTATTAAGTCCGGCAACAACCTCCGGCGTTCAGCAAGATATGAGCATAAAAGGTCACGTAGTCGACAAGACGGGCGGGCCGCTGCCCGGTGTGACCATTGTGATTAAAGGTACATCGAAAGGTACCATTACCGATGCGGATGGTAACTACGAGATGGATGATGTTCCGGCCAATGCAACGCTTGTTTTTTCCTTTGTTGGTATGAAGCCACAGGAAATCAGCGTTCAGGGCAGGAGCAATATCAATGTTACAATGGTAGAAGAATCGATTGGTGTGGGTGAAGTAGTTGTAACAGCACTTGGTATCAAGCGTGAAGAGAAAGCGCTGGGATATTCTGTTCAGACTGTTCAGGGACAGAGCCTGCAGAAAGTTTCCGGTGTCGATGTAGGAACATCATTGACCGGTAAAGTAGCCGGGGTTTTGGTTCAAAACTCAACCGACTTTAACGTAGCACCGACCATCTCAGTCCGCGGTGAAAGTCCGTTGATTGTGATCGACGGGGTTGCTTACGCCAATAAATCCCTCAATGATATCGCAGCAGATGATATTCAGTCAATGAGCGTTCTGAAAGGAGCGACCGCTTCCGCTCTTTACGGTTTCCGTGGAGAAAACGGTGCGATTCTGATTACAACTAAAAATGGTAGTACAAATAATTTGGGAGTATCTGTTGATGTCTCCTCGAACACCATGTTTAGTGCCGGCTTCCTGGCCATTCCCGAGAAGCAGAGTGTGTATGGTCGTGGTACCGCTTATGTTTATAATATCAACTCCGATCAGTCCTGGGGAACCTTTATGGATGGAACCGTAAGAACGCAATGGGATCCAATTGCTAAGGAATTCCGGGATTATCCATACCTGCCTGTTGGCAAAAATAACTTCAAAAACTTCCTGGAGCCAGGTTATGTTACTAACAACAACGTAAGTGTCGCTTTTAAAACAGACAAAATAGCGTTGAGGAGTTCGTTGAACTGGACAAAAAATAAAGGACAGTATCCTAATTCGATGTTGAATAAATACACCTATACACTGGGTGGCGATATTACACTCGATAAGTTTAAATTTTCATCGAATATGTCGTATACCAAACGGGAAACACCTAATATGGGTTCCAATGGTTATACTTCATACGACCCGATGTACACGCTGCTTATCTGGTCTTCTGCCGATTTCAACATTCTCGACTATAAAAACAACTACTGGCTGATACCGGGCCAGCTTCAGAACAACCAGTTCGGATACCATTTTGATACCAATACCTACAGTGGTAAAAATCAGAACGATCCGTATTTTGACCGGTATCAACGTACCAATGAGCAATCGCGTGATATTTTCAACGCCGATCTGACGACAAGTTATGATATTGCCCCGTGGTTGACTGCCACACTTCGTGGAGGTCTCGATTTCTTTATTAACCGTGGGCAGTTGAGGATATCGCAGGGATCATATACTTCTTCAGGTAACACGGGTATTCCCGGAAATCCTTATACCTGGAACGGTAGCCGGACCGGAGCTTACCTGACTGGTCGGACGCAGGGATACAGTATCAACAGTGATTTCCTGTTGACCGGTAGCCGGACTTTCCTGGATAATTTCGATGTGGATTATTTGGCAGGGGGGACCATGTTCTACGACCGTAGCGACAACATCAACGCTGAGACCGTCGGTGGTATCTCAATACCGGAGTATTTCTCACTGAATGCTTCTGTAAATCCGGCAGCTGTTGGTGAAAGCACTTCGCAGCGACAAGTCAATTCGCTGTTTGGCCGGGTCGCACTTTCGTGGAAGAAAATGCTCTTCGTGGATGTGACCGGTCGTAATGACTGGGTTTCCATGTTGGCCAATCCGAATGTACCGAAAGCGGACCGCTCTTATTTCTATCCGTCCATTTCCGGTAGCTTTGTCGTATCTGAGCTTCTGCCGTCTACCAAAAGCTGGTTGGACCTGATGAAATTCAGAGGTTCCTGGACACAAGCCAAAACGCCACCGAATCCGTATGCCATTAACAGTGTTTTCTCGGTTAATCCGGGTACCTGGAATGCTTTGAACGGAGCAACAGCACCGAGTTCGTTATATCTGAACACATATAGCCCGAACTCTTACACCACAACAGAAGTTGGTTTTCAGGCGATGACGTTCAAGAAGCGTTTTACCGTGGATGTGACTTATTATGCGAAGCATATTTTTGATATACTGAAGCTGGGGCCGTTGTCATCAGCCACCGGATATACCGGTATTTATTTGAATACGGATGAACAACGCTCCAACCGCGGATGGGAAGTCGCTGTTACGGCTACACCGCTGAAGACAAAAGACTGGCAGTGGGACGTCGGTGCCAACTGGTCGACCTATAAACAAGTTTATACGAAGCTCGATTCAACCTATACATCCAACTATGGAAAACCCTGGGTGAAGGTTGGAGAACGCACAGACGCTTTTACAACCAAAGATTACCTCCGCGTTCCTGACGGACCATATGCCGGACAGCTGATTTACAATACCAGCGGCCGCGTTGTGAGGAGCAGCTATACTACCTTGTACGGTTACAGCGACCCTGACTGGATTTGGGGTTTGAACTCCACTTTGCGGTACAAGAACGTCAGCTTGTATATGTCGTTTGATGGGGTTGTCGGTGGTTTAATGCCTACCAGGACCGAAAGTTATATGTGGCAAGCCGGGGTGCATCCCAATTCGGTAACTGAAGCACGCAAATTGGATGTTGAGGATCCGAGTAAGGGACACTACATCGGAGATGGTGTTCAGGTCATATCCGGGTCGGTTACTTATGATCCCAATGGTAATATTCTTACCGATAACCGCCAATACGCTCCCAATGATGTACCTGAAACATACAAGCAGGCAGTACAGGATTTCCATAACTCCAGTGCATGGGGGGGGAGCCCCAATCCTAATGATATATATGCCAGAACCTTCCTGAAACTTCGCGAGGTGTCGCTGACTTACACTGTTCCGGATAGATTCCTGAATAATTGGGGAAGAGGAATTATCAAAGGGGCATCCATTGGTTTTGTCGGACAGAATGTATTGTTCTGGGCCAAGGATTTTAAATATTCTGATCCGGATGGCGGTAATGAAGACTTTTCTGACCCGTCAGTGAGATATCTTGGAGGTAATGTTAAACTTACATTCTAATAAAACAGAACTATGAAAAATCTAACATATATATTTCTATTGATTTTTTCTCTCTTTACTGCGGTTTCCTGCAGTAACTTCGAGGAAATCAATACAGACCCAAATAAAACGAATCAGGTGACGTCCTCGATGCTTGCTACGCAGGTATTGAAAGATACGTACCGGTTTTGGAACCCGAACCCGTCTGATTTTACTTCCGGTAACTTGTTTAATAAACACATTGCCATGCTGGAAACCAATCCCAACCCTGGCCAATATTATTATTCATATTGGCCTTACGGCAGTTTTGGGGCCTATTCCAGACTGACGGATCTCCAGTATATGACCCAATATGCAGAAGGTTCAAAATTTGAATCATCCTACAAAGGATTGCAATTGTTCATGAAAGCCTGGTTTGGATTCTCTGCTACATTGGATATGGGTGATGTGCCCTACTCGGAAGCCGGAATGGCGACGGAAGGTATCACCCAACCCAAATATGATAAACAGGCCGATGTATTTGCTGAAATCCTGAGCGACCTCCAGAAAGCAGAGGCTGATTTTGCACAAGGCACGAATTTCGATGGGGACATTATGTATGGTGGCGATGTGACCAAGTGGAGAAAGCTTTGTAATGCCATGCAGTTGAAAGTTATTCAAACCATGAGTAAGCAGGCAACTTCGGAGCAGAAAGCAAGGTTTGCTGCCATTGTTAACGCCGGAAATTTAATGACCGGTAACGACGATAACTTTAAGCTGGTCTACTCTGATAATCCGAATGCAACATATCCGATGTATAACGGCGAGGAGCGCAGACAGAATACGGGTGTAACACAGTTGGTTGTTAATGCGCTGAAGAATCTCAATGATCGCCGCTTGTTCTATTTTGCAGAACCGGCACAGGCACAAATTGACGGTGGACTGACCGAGTCGGATTGGGACGCCTATGTGGGAGCTCCTTCATCCATGGCTGCCGAGCAGCTTGCGTTGAACAATGCAGACGGTGACTATTCTTTGCTGAATAAACGTTACGTCGCTTTCATGGATAACGATCCGATGCTCTATTTCACTTATTCGGAGCAGTGTTTCATTATTGCGGAAGCCATTGAAGAAGGTTGGGTTTCGGGTGATGCTCAGCAGTATTATCAAAATGGAGTGAAAGCCCAGCTGGAATATTACATGAACCTTCCTCACACAGCTGATTATGTGCACGGAATGGCTATTGATCAAAACTATATTGATAACTACTTTACCGGCGCTGCAGCTTATGCCACCAGCGGAACAAAAGAGGATCGCTTGCATCAAATCTGGACACAGCGCTGGTTGATTGATTTCTTCCAGGGGAACGGAGGAAACTACCCGCAATTCCTGCGTACAGGCTACCCGGTTTACCCGCTGAATCCTTCAACGAGCTTGAATCCGGACGATCCCACTGTATATCCGAAGCGCTGGATGTACCCAACGGATGAACAAACTAAAAACCCGGTCAATTATCAAAAAGCTATTGACGAACAGTATAATGGATATGACGGAATCAATCAGGTTCCGTGGTATTTGAAGTAAAGGCTGAACTTGATTAGTAAAAATGTGATTTAAATGGGGGAGCATTATGTTTCCCCCTTTTTTTCATAGGTTTGACCCAATGGGATTTCAGATTATTTTGGGGTAAATCGCAATGAAACTAAATACAACAAAGCAATGAAACACAAAGCAATATTCCTTTCAATCATTTTAGTCCTTGTTTCCTTCAATGTATTTTCCCAGTCTACAAAAGGCTACAAACTAGTTTGGCAGGACAATTTCGATGGAAATTCGCTCGACACCACATCGTGGAACAATCGGGTAATGAAACCCGGAACTGTGAACAACGAATTGCAACGTTACACCGACGGCAAAAACGTAGAAGTGAAAGATGGGAAGCTGATTATCGAAGCCCGGCACGAAAATAATGAATATACTTCCGGAAGAATTAATACCAAAGGCAAGCGCGAATTCACTTATGGTATTGTTAAAATGAGCGCGAAATTGCCGGCAGGTGTGGGCACATGGCCAGCCTTGTGGATGTTGGGATCGGACGTTAAAGAGGTGGGATGGCCGGCCTGCGGGGAGCTGGACATCATGGAGCATGTCGGTAAACAACCGGGCTTTATTCATTCTTCCATTCACAATCCGTCGGGTTACGGAGCAACACCTTATACGGGAATTGTGGAAATAAAGGACCCTTACACTGAATTTCATATCTACAGTATGGAATGGACGAAATATTTTATCACTTTTTACGTGGACGGCAAAAAAATCTACCATTATCAACCGAAGGAGAAAAACATGAAGAACTGGCCGTTCGACAAACCTTTCTTTCTGATTTTTAATATCGCTATCGGTGGTAACATGGGAGGTTCAAAAGTTGATAACAGCTGTTTTCCAACCGATATGGTTGTTGATTGGGTGAAAGTATATCAAAAATAAACTGGGAAGATGATAAAAAAAATTGCTCTCATTTCACTTTTTGTTTTCTCCGTAACCGGAGTTTTTTCGCAACCGAAAACACTCGATCAGAAAGTCGATTCAGTATTAAGTCTGATGACCCTTCAGGAGAAAATTGGTCAGCTGAATCAATACACGGACGACGGTGCTGCTACCGGTCCGGTAACGGTTGACGATAAAAAAGCAACTCAGATTCGAAACGGGGAGGTAGGCTCGTTGTTGAATTGCAAGGGCGTTGAGCGCACCCGAAGCTGGCAGGAAATTGCCATGGAATCGC
Source organism: Prolixibacter sp. NT017 (assembly GCF_009617875.1). Classification (NCBI taxonomy): domain Bacteria; kingdom Pseudomonadati; phylum Bacteroidota; class Bacteroidia; order Marinilabiliales; family Prolixibacteraceae; genus Prolixibacter; species Prolixibacter sp. NT017. The sequence goes on from NZ_BLAV01000001.1 coordinate 25,341, forward strand.
GAATGAAAATCCCGCTGCTTTTTGGCCAGGATGTTATTCACGGGTACAAAACCACGTTCCCTATTCCGCTGGCCGAATCTTGTAGCTGGGATTTAAAGGCGATTGAATTGGCGGCACGAGTGGCAGCAACCGAGGCCAGTGCCAGTGGCATCCAATGGACGTTTGCTCCGATGGTGGATATTGCCCGTGACCCTCGCTGGGGAAGAGTGATGGAAGGTGCTGGTGAAGATACCTATCTGGGCTCATTAATTGCAGCGGCCCAGGTGAAAGGCTTCCAGGGGAACGAATTAAGTGATGTCAATTCAGTGATGGCTTGTGCCAAACATTTTGCTGCTTATGGTGCCGCCATTGGCGGGCGCGATTACAACTCGGTTGATATCAGCGATCACACTTTGTGGCAAGTCTATCTGCCACCTTTCAAAGCTGCAGTAGATGCAGGTGTCGCTACGTTTATGACGTCTTTTAATACGATTAACGGAATTCCTTCAACGGGAAACAAATATTTGCTTCGTGACGTCCTGAAAGGAAAATGGGGTTTTAAGGGATTCGTAGTCAGCGACTGGGGTTCGATCGGTGAAATGATCAATCACGGAGTTGCGAAAAATGGTTCTGATGCTGCATTATTAGCCATAACGGCTGGTTGTGACATGGACATGGAAAGCCGCGATTACAAGAATCACCTGGCGCAGTTGGTGAAAGACAAAAAAGTGCCGGTTTCCCTTATCGATGATGCGGTTAGAAGAATTTTGCGGAAAAAATTTGAGTTGGGCTTGTTTGACGATCCTTACCGGTATTGCAACGCCGAACGACAACAAAAAGAACTGTTCAATCCGGAACACGATAAAGCAACAAGACAAGTGGCTGAAAAAAGCATTGTTTTACTGAAGAATGAAAATAATTTACTGCCTTTGTCGAAGGATGTAAAGACCATTGCGTTTATTGGTCCATTGGTGAAGTCGCTAAAGCAAAACAAAGGATTCTGGGATGTTGATGTTCCCGGAGTTGATTCGACGTTCATCGTTTCTCAATGGCAGGGATTGAAGAATAAAGTAGGTAAGCATACCAAATTGCTATATGCAAAGGGCTGTGATATTGAAGGTGATAGTAAGGCGGGATTTGCCGAAGCGGTCGCCGTTGCCAAAAAAGCCGACGTAGTTATTCTGAGCATCGGCGAAAAAAGAGACATGAGTGGAGAAGCCAAGAGCCGGAGCAATATTGATATTCCGGGTGTTCAGGAAGAGTTGGAGAAAACATTGCTGGCGACCGGCAAACCCGTCGTGGTGTTAATCAATGCCGGGCGACCACTGGTCTTCAACTACACGGCCGATCACGCTTCTGCTATTCTATATACCTGGTGGTTGGGCAATCAGGCCGGAAATGCCATTGCAGATGTTTTGTTCGGAGATTATAATCCCTCAGCCAAACTGACGATGACTTTTCCGAGAAGCGTTGGACAGATACCAATTTATTACAACCACTTAAACACGGGCCGGCCGGCAACAAGTGATAAAGACAAGAACTACCGGTCTTCCTATCTGGATTTGTCCATTTATCCCAAATACGAATTCGGTTACGGGTTGAGTTACACCACATTCAAGTACAGTAACCTGAAGCTGAGTAGTAAGGAGATGAAACCTGACTCATCCATCGAAGTCAGCGCAACGATTACCAATACCGGAAAATACGATGGAGAAGAGATTGTTCAACTTTATTTGAGAGATTTGGTCGCCTCGCTGTCCCGTCCTGTTGAGGAACTGAAGGATTTCAAAAAGATTTTTCTGAAAGCGGGTGAATCGAAAACCATCCATTTTACGATTGACAAAGATAAGCTGTCGTTTTATAACCATGATTTACAATGGGTAGCCGAACCCGGAAAATTCGATCTGATGATCGGAGCTTCATCGAGAGATATTCGGCTGAAAGACAGTTTTGAACTGGCCAAATGACGGCAACTTGTTCTTTGTTTTCTATGAGTTTACCAAAATCAAGATCGATGAAACGTATTTTCTTATTAACAGCATTCATATGCCTGGCAACTTTGGTCCAGGCTCAGGATGTGAAATTGATGACCTACAATCTCCGGTTAGCACTGGCGTCCGATGGATTGAATTCCTGGGAAAACCGGAAGGATTTTATGGTCGACCAGCTCAATTTTTATGCACCCGATATATTTGGTACGCAGGAAGGATTGCCCAATCAGATTGAATACCTGAATAAAGAATTGAAAGGGTATCGGTCGATTGGTCAGGGTCGCGAAGGTGGTAGCAAAGGAGAACATGTCGCTGTGTTTTACAATACGAACCGTTTTAAGGTATTGGTGCATCACACTTTCTGGTTGTCGGAAACCCCCGATAAAGTGTCGAAAGGCTGGGATGCTGCTTACCTTCGGATTTGTACATATGGCCTTTTCTACGATAAGTTGACGCATGAATCGTTCTGGGTTTTCAATACCCATTTGGACAATAAAGGGGAGCTGGCTCGTAAAAATGGCGTAGCATTGGTGCTGAAAAAAGTAAATGAAGTCAACACTGCCAATCTGCCCGTGATTTTAATGGGCGACCTGAATTCAACGCCGGAAAGTGATGTTATTCAGGAAATCGACAAGAGCTTCAACCAATCCAAGTCGCTCAGCGAAATCAAGCCGTTTGGTCCTGATGCCACGTTCAATGGTTTTCAGTGGGATGTGAAGCCGGCCAACCGCATCGATTACATCTTTGTCAAAAAGGAGGCTCCGATTGCTGTGAAGAAATACGCCGTTTTGCGCGATAGCCGCGATCATCGATTCCCGTCCGACCATTTTCCGGTTTTTGTAGAGGTGGCCTTTACCAACAGTGATAAGTAAAACCCGATAGTCGCATTGACGTTTACAATTTCAATTCCCCCATGGAACGCATTATGGGGGATTTTTTTTGCCGGGAAACCCCGTTCTTGTTAAATTCAGACCTTCAATAAAATCAACTTAAACCATGAGCCGACGACTGCTAGGTCTAGCTTTTTTCCTGTTTCTGAGCGCTTCAATTTGGGCTGCTCCCATCATCAAAACCAGCTTGAATAGTGGTTGGTTTTTCCAACAAACCGATCATCCCGACAGTACAAAATGGGAACCGGTCAATGTACCTCATACCTGGAATGCGAGAGATGCCTTTGACGATCAGCGGGGCTATTACCGGGGAACGGGTTGGTACCGGCGAAATTTATACGTGGATGCGGGATGGAAAGGACAGAAGCTTTTTCTCGATTTTGAAGGAGTCAACAAAACAGCAACCGTCTTTATCAATGGAAAGAAAATTGGTGTACACAAAGGCGGTTACACAGCCTTTAGTTTCGACATTTCTCCGTATGTTCAATATGGTTCGGTTAACGACTTGCGTGTAGAAGTGAGCAATGCGCCCGATCCGGAAATCCCACCGCTGGATGCCGATTTTACTTTTTACGGAGGAATTTACCGGGATGTTTGGCTCAAAGTTGAGAATCCCATTCATTTTGCTTTCGCGAAATATGCGACGCCCGCGGTTTATGTGAACACGCCACAGGTTTCTGCTGAATCTGCCCAGGTGAAGGTTCGGGGAACCGTTCGAAATGAGACCGGAAAAACCGATCGCTTGCTCATTCGTTCTGAGATTTTTTCACCGGAAGGGAAACTTGTAGAAGTGCTGAATAAGGTGTTTACTGTAAGACGAAATAGCGACCGCGATTTTGAGATGGCATCAAAGACCATCAATAAACCGCAGCTTTGGTCTCCTGACGCTCCCAACTTATACACCGTAAAAACTACGTTGCAGTTTTACCACCGCGACAGCATTCTCGATCGGGTGGAGAGTCCGCTCGGATTTCGTTGGTTCAAAGCCGATCCGAATTTGGGATTTTTCCTGAATGGAAAATCAATAAAACTGCACGGACTGAACCGTCATCAGGATTATTCGGGATTGGGAAATGCCTTGCCCAACGCTTTGCATAAAAAGGATTTTGAACTCATTAAAAAAATGGGGGCCAACTTCGTCCGCTTGGCGCACTACCCGCAAGCACCGGAAGTATACCGTGAATGTGACCGGCTGGGGGTGCTTGTGTGGAGCGAAATTCCGGTGGTGAACGAAATTACCGAATCGAAAGATTTTACAGAGAACTGTCTGAATATGCAGCGGGAGCAGATTCATCAAACCTACAACCATCCCTCGGTGGTGATGTATGGTTACATGAATGAAGTGTTTATCCGGTTGGCCTATGCAAAGCAACTTTCCGACAGCGTACGTAACCGGAAAATCGAAAGTACCCTAAAACTAGCGCGAGAACTGGATTCGTTAACCCGAAGCGAGGCGCCGGGCCGGCTAACCGTGATGGCGTTGCATCAGAATCCAATCTACAATAAAACAGGAATTGCCGACATTCCACAGGTAATTGGCTGGAATCTCTACATGGGGTGGTACGGTGGAAAATACTCTGATTTGGGCGCTTTTCTCGACAAACAGCACGCTGAACATCCTAACCGCTGCATCATGCTTTCGGAATATGGTCCCGGAAGCGATGTCAGGCTGCATACCGATCATCCGGAAGTGTGGGATTATTCGGAAGAATATCAATTCCTTTCCCATGCCAGCTATCGCTTTCAGGTTGACGAACGCCCATATGTGATGGGAATGGCTGCATGGATTTTCGCCGATTTTGGCTCCGAAGGACGTGCTGATGCCATTCCGCACATCAACCAGAAAGGGTTGGTGACTTACGACCGGAAACCGAAAGATGTTTACGACTACTACCAGGTGATGAACGATAAAATGCCGAACATCGCTATTGCCGGGACCAATTACACCAACCGGACGTACGTGGCGGATGAGAACGAAAAATCGAAACATGAGGTTTGGATGTTCACCAACTCAGGCCAGGTGACGCTGTACCGAAATGGAGAGTGGATCAACTCGCAAAAACCGGTCGACGGCATCGTTAAGATGGAGGTTCCTTTCGTTTCGGGGCCTAATAAGCTTTTGGCGGTGACTGACATGGCAGAAGATTCGCTGGTGGTTAATGTGAAAATGATTCCTCGAAAGTTGACAACCGGCGAATTTCATACCATCCGGGTCAACGTGGGCAGCAATTGCAATTTCCACGATGAGTTGACCGGTGAAAACTGGATTCCCGACCAACCTTATCAGCAGGGAAGCTTTGGATACGTTGGAGGCGATATCTATCATTCAGTTTCCTGGAAAGCATTGAGTACACAATCGAACATTAAAGGGACTGATGATGATCCGCTGTATCAAACGATGCGCGAAGGGGTGAAGAGCTATCGGTTCGATGTGCCGGATGGTTGTTACAAGGTGACATTGTTGTTTGCCGAGCCCAATTCGAAAGCGGGGCAGCCGAAGCTGATTTATAATCTGAGCAACGAAGAGAACGAGCAAGAGGCTAACGTCAGGAGTTTTGGGATTTCGATCAACGGAAAGAAAGAAATCAGTCATTTCAATCTGGCACGTGACTGCGGTGCACTGTGGGCGGTGGAAAAAACTTTCGTGGTAAATGTAAACAAAGGCGAAGGACTTTCAGTTGAGTTTCTGCCTGAGCAGGGAAAAACGCTGCTTAGCGGCATCCGTATCGAAAAACGTTGAATCCAATCATAAATCAGATAAAGTATCGAAGCATGAAGAGAAAAGTATTTGCACTATTGCTAACGTTGTTCATCGCTGTTGGTGTATCGGCACAAACCCGCTACAAAGACGATATCGCGAGTGGGTTTGTCAAGAAAACTTACACCTATGCCGTGAAAGATGGTGAGGATTTGAAAATGGATATCTACTTCCCGGAAGGAGATAAAGCGCCTGACCGGGTTGCCTGGATTCATGTTCATGGAGGTGGATTTTCAGGAGGAACACGGGATGCGAAAGCCGATGTGAACCTGTGTACTCATCTGGCGAAGAAGGGATATGTAACGGCTTCTATTTCGTACCGGTTAACCCGGAAGAAGGATGGTTTCGGGTGCGATGTTCCGGCCGATAAGAAGATGGATACTTTCCGAAAAGCAGTCAGCGATTTGCGTAGTGCTACGGCTTTCATGCTGAAAAATCATACAGAATTTGGTATCGATACCAGCCGGATCATTATTTCCGGTAGCAGTGCCGGGGCGGAAACGGTTTTAGATGCAGCCTACCGTCCGGTAACGCAGTGGGTAGAAGGAAAACAGGAATTGCCTACCGGTTTCCGTTACGCCGGAGTTATTTCCTTCGCGGGAGCGATGGTAAATGCTGCCAACATCACGGCCGAAACCGCCATCCCGACGATGATGTTCCACGGAACGGCTGATAAATTGGTGCCGTATGCTACAGCGCCTCACCACTATTGCGGCATCGACAGTCCCGGATACATGATGCTGGATGGCTCGTACACCATTGCTAACCGTTTGCGAAAGCTGGGAAAAACCTATTGGCTGGAAACACGCTGCGGTGCCGGACACGAAATGTCGGGCCTGCCTATGACACAATCGGTGGGTGACATTGTCGATTTTGCTTACAACTACATCATCCTGGGCAAGAAAGCGCAGATTCATACCATCGACAAGAGCCCGAATTACAAAAAGGGTGATTCCCTTTATGATTTTTGCGACAATTAAGCAGACAAATAGCAAGGCATAAGCAAGGCAGTCTCTCGGAAACGGAGGCTGCTTTTTTGTTTTCTTATTCGGAAACATTTTAAATAGATAGCCGTAAACGCTTGTAGTATAAATTCTTAATTGACGCTTATGAAGAGAGTGATTTTGCTTGTAACCCTGATTTTTACTGCGTTATTGTATGCTTCAGCGCAGGTTCGTTTGCCGGATATGAAGGTGGGCTCCAAAGCTGTTCTCACGGATGTGAAAATGAAAGCTGTTTCGGGTAATGAATACAGTCTGAATGATCTGAAAAAGGCCAATGGCCTTGTTGTGATATTTTCCTGCAATACCTGCCCGTTTGTGAAAATGTGGGAAGGTCGGTACCCGGAAATTAAAAAGTGGGCCGATGAACACCAGGTTGGAATGGTGTTGGTAAATTCCAACTACCAAAAACGGGATGGTGTCGATTCCTTCGAAGCCATGAAGAAACACGCAAAGGAACATAACTATACAATGCCGTACGTGGTCGATAAAGACAGCCGGTTGGCCAATGCTTTCGATGCGAAGACCACACCGCATGTTTTTCTTTTTGACAAAGACTTCACGTTAGTGTATAAAGGCGCAATTGATGATAGCTATCGAAGTGCTGATAATGTGAAAAATCCATACCTGAAAAATGCGATCTCACAACTGGCAGCCGGAAAAATGGTGGCAAAAAATGAAACACCACCGGTTGGATGTAGTATAAAAAGAAAACTTGATTAGTCCACAAGTGTATATTCGAGATGTTGAGAGAGGGAGGATTGCCGTACGGTAGTTCTTCCTTTTTTGTTTTGCGACGATATCGATTTTAGTTTTTAAAGTATTATGAAAAATGGATGAAAACCGCGATCATTGTATAGTTTCCTAATAAAAATCCATTTTATCATGCGAAAACTCCTGACTTACTTTCTTTTATTTTTACTGACCACACCGGTTTTCGGGCAGGAAAACATGAACATCATCACCTACAATATCCGGTATAATAATCCTGATGACGGAGTGAATGCCTGGCCCAACCGAAAAGCAGATGTTATTGCTCTCTTGAAATTTCATAAAGCTGACGTTTTCTGTGTACAGGAGGCTTTGCACGATCAGATTATCGATCTGAAAGAGGGAATGCCGACGTTCGATTATGTGGGCGTCGGTCGCGATGATGGCAAGGAAGCTGGCGAATATTCAGCTATTTTTTATGATATACGTCGTTACCGGTTGCAGGAGCAGGGACATTTCTGGTTGTCGGAAACTCCGGACAAACCTGGTTTAGGATGGGATGCAGCCTGTGTACGGATTTGCTCGTGGGCGAAGTTGAGAGATCAGGAGAGCAACCAATCATTCTTCGTTTTCACGACCCACTTCGATCATGTCGGGGTAAAAGCCCGCGAAGAGTCAGCAAAACTGATTTATAAAAAAGTGCAGGAGCTTGGAGGCGACCGTCTACCGGTTTTCCTGACCGGCGATTTTAACCTGACACCCGAAGCGAATGCCATTGCTTTGATTCGCAGTCAGTGGAAAGACTCTCGTCTGGCGACACTTTCGCCACCTTACGGACCGGTTGGTACGTTCGAGGGATTTGATTTCAACTCTCCGTTAAAAAACCGGATTGACTATATTTTTGTCAACGATAAGGTGAGGGTGTTGCGCTACGGTGTTCTCTCCGATTCAAAGGATCAACACTATCCTTCCGATCATCTTCCCGTATTGGTGGAAGCGAAATTTATTGATTGACGAGTTGATAAGAGATAACAAAAGAGCCGGAATTCCTGTCAAGATTCCGGCTCGTGATTGTTCTGGCTGTAGTTTGATTCGTTTTCGTTATGCCTGAAGCGATTCCAACGTCGCTTTCAGTTGTTTTTTCCCCTGGCCGGTATCGACATGTGCGCTCGGTCCGGCAATACATCCACCCTCGCAAGCCATCACCTCAATAAAGTTACCCGGCGCTTTTCCTCTACTGTACGCTTTCAGCAAACCAATTGATTTTTTGTTGATGCCATTCACTTCGATGGCACGGACATCGACGGCCAGGCCTTCGGCCTTCACTGCTTCAACCACACCTCCCGATTGAGCAAATCCGCGACTTTCAGGTGTGCTGTAGGTTAGTTCGACCGGCTCACAGTTCTCAATGTCAATTTCAAATCCTGTGAAGAAGGAATCCAGTTCTTCAAACGTCATCACATAATCAACATTCGGATCGATCATCGCTTCTTTCCGCTTGGCGATACATGGCCCGATAAATACCAGTTTGGCATCAGGATACTTTTCCCGGGCCAGTTCTGCCGCATAGTACATCGGTGTTTTGGTATGCGAAACGTATGATTTCATGTTCGAAACATGCTTCTCGACGGCTTGTACGTACCCCGGACAGCAAGAGGTGGTCATAAACGACTGGCCGCTTTCCAGCTTTTCTTTTAGCTCAGCTGCTTCGTTGGTGGTCGTAATCATCGCACCCTGCGCTACTTCCATTACGTCATAAAAGCCCAGTTCTTTAATGGCAGCAAATACTTTTCCTGCTTCGTAATTGTACTGTCCCAGTATGGATGGAGCCGGCAGGGCAATTACCTGTTCACCGGCCTGAATGGCTTTGAAAATATCGATGATGTGTGAAATTTCGAAAATAGAACCAAACGGGCAGGCATTCAGGCATTTTCCGCAGTAGATGCATTTTGCGTCGTCAATGTGCTCAACACCTTGTTCGTCTTTGGAAATGGCGCCAACCGGGCAGGCTTCTTCGCACGGAACGGGCACGTGTACGATGGAGTGATACGGGCAGGCATTCTTACAAATACCGCAGTTGACACATTTTTTTGGGTCAATCTGAGCTTGTCCGTTGCAGTTGAAGGTAATGGCATTCTTCGGACAGTTCATTTTACAAGGACTGGCCACACAACCACGACAAAGATTGGAAACCACATAATTCACCTTTACACATGCTGTGCAGGCTTCGTCCACTACCGTGAGGATTTCCTTGCGGGGAGCTGTGCGTTGACGTGCCTCGTTCGCATAATCGGCGAGTGGCATCAGTTCATCCGTTTCTTCTTCCGGAAGGAGACCCAGAATCGGCATCAGTTTGTATTTCAAAACAGCCCGCTCTTTATAGATACAGCAACGACGCTGGGCTCCCCGTTCCCGTGGTGACATTTCCACCGGAATCCGGTCAATCTGGTTCTCTAACTGGTCTTCTTTGATAAGTCCCGCCAATCGGGAAAGGAGCTCCCGCCTGACGATCATGGTATTATTGACGTATGCCATTGATTAAAGCCTGATTAAAGTTTGATTTCGGCGGCAAAAATATACTTTTTCTCAGGCTTATATGTTTTATAACATATAAATCTATGTCATGTCACTAATTCAAAATCAATTTAAAGAAGCAATTGATTTTTAGATAGATGAATCGAGATATGTAGATATCCTTTTGTGGATGTTTTCAGATGACGGTTTGCTACAATTTCAAGCCATGGAAGTGAGCTAATCCTCCTTCAGATGTTTCTTTGTAGAGATGAGGCAAATCGTGGCCGGTTTGTTTCATGGTTTGTACTACCTTATCAAAGCTGATGAGATGACGTCCGTCGGAAAGTAGAGCGTAGTTTTTGTGGTTTAACGCACGGGCAGCGGCAAAAGCATTTCGCTCGATGCAAGGAACCTGAACCAAACCGGCGATCGGGTCACAGGTGAGGCCGAGATGATGTTCCAGCCCCATTTCCGCTGCATATTCAATCTGGAATATGCTGCCACCGCTGAGTTGCGTCACAGCAGCCGATGCCATGGCGCAGGCTGTTCCTACTTCGCCCTGACACCCCACTTCAGCACCGGAAATGGAAGCGTTGGTTTTCACCAATGTCCCAATTAATCCCGCGGTAGCCAGTGCATGCAGAATTTTTTGCTCCGAACTTTTGTGGTATTTCTTCATGTAATAAAGGACGGCCGGCAAAACACCGCTGGCGCCACATGTTGGAGCGGTTACAATCTCACCACCCGCAGCATTTTCCTCTGAAACAGCTAAAGCATAAGCATACAGCAACGAACGTTTCTTGATAGCCGGTTTGAAATTTCTCGCTTTTGCGTAATAACCGGCAGCTTTTCGCGGATACTTCAGTACACCGGGAAGCGTTCCTTCGGTATCGAGCCCCCGTTTAACGGCGGCTTCCATTACATGCCACACGTTTGCCAGGTAATCCCAGATTTCGGGACCTTCGTTTACTTCCACATATTCCCAAATGCTTTTTCCGTTTTCGTAGCACCAGTTCAGGATGGCATCCATTTTGGAATCTTGGTAAATGGAAACGGTTTCCAACTCTGTTTGATCATCAACAATGGCTCCACCACCAACCGAGTATGCCGTCCAGCTGTCGGTGACCTTTCCGTCACCGTCGAGAGCTTCCAGCTTAAGAGCGTTTGGATGGCGTTTTAAAAACGTCTCCCGCTCCCACAATATGGTAACTCGGTCGGGACCTAATGTATTTTGAATGGCGACGTCGGTTAAGTGGCCTCTGCCTGTGGCAGCCAGACTTCCGTATAACGTGACCTGATAGCTTGATGAATTGGGGGTTTGAGCCAGAAAACGTTCGGCCGCTTTTTTCGGTCCCATCGTGTGACTGGATGAGGGGCCATTACCAATTCGGAAAATTTCTTTGATGGACTCCATTTGAGGAAATATTTGTTGCGAAATAACGGTTTTTCCGGATATCAATCATGAAAGTTACCTCTTTTTTTATGCTATTTCAGCAAACTGGTTTCGTTCAGCGGGCCTAAATTTCATCGATGGACAGAGCGAAAAGCGGCCTGATGAAAGATGCCGATTTTTTGAGATGAATTTGTCTGTTATTGTCGAATATTTTTAACTTTGCCACCGCTTTTGGAGAGTTGCCGGAGTGGTCGAACGGGGCAGACTCGAAATCTGTTGTACCCTTCGGGGTACCGGGGGTTCGAATCCCTCACTCTCCGCATTGATTAACGGAATAAGCCTCGCATTTATGCGGGGCTTTCTTGTTTTGGGAGTGCCTGTATAAGCTCATTCCATATTTCATTCCTGCCATACAGAAAAGAATACACAGATATAGTTTTTTGCAAAATGCTATATTTGTGCTGATAAACGATTTAACTTGACATGACACTGGATATTGATAAGAAGGATATTGCCAAATTTATCCTTGTGGGAGATCGGGTTTTGGTAAAGCCCAAGAATCCGAATACACAGACAAAATCCGGGTTATATCTTCCCCCCGCGGCCGTAGAGAAAGAAAAAGTGCAGACCGGCTATGTCATCAAGGTCGGTCCGGGTTTTCCTATTCCCGCCATGACGGATGAAGATGAGCCGTGGAAGGAGAAGCACGAAGAGGTGAAGTACGTTCCGCTTCAGGCGCAAGCCGGCGATTTGGCCATTTACCTTAGTCAATCAGGTTACGAAATCGAATTTAACCAGGAAAAGTACGTGATTCTCCCGCACTCAGCAATTCTGATGCTGGTGAGGGATGAAGGACTTTTCGAATAACCAGCTTGAAGAAAAGAACCCGTTTGCAAAAGTCGGGAATGATGGGAGGCTTACAATGGATAGAAGGATAGTATCCGTTTTTTTCATATTGCTTTTATTTTTAGGTGAATCGCTTCAGGGAGCGATAAAGAGCATTGGTCTGCCCGTCATCAAGAATTTCACTAAGCAGGATTATAGCGCCGGCACGCAAAGCTGGGCTATCGCCCAGGGTAGGGATGACAAACTGTATTTTGCCAATAATAACGGGCTCTTACAGTTCGATGGCGTCAATTGGAACACCTATCCGTTACCCAACTCATCCATTGTGCGTTCGTTATTGGTTGGCGATGAAAACCGGATTTACGTTGGTGGGTTCAATGAGTTTGGTTATTTCCATCCCGACCAACAGGGACGTATGGTCTATCATTCTCTGTCTTCTCATCTTCCGGACGACGAAAAAAACTTTGGCGAGGTTTGGCGTATATACAAATTTAAAGGGCAACTGGTTTTTCAGTCATATACCAGCCTAATGCTGTGGGATGGCAAAACGTTCCGGATTTTGCATCCTGGGAAAGATGAGCTGTTCCATTTTTCATTTAAAGTGAATGACCGACTGTGGATAGACAATCGCGCTGAGGGATTGCAGGAGCTGGTTAACGGGAGACTGGTTGCTCTTCCGGGTACGGAGAAAATACGTGGACAGGAAATCTGGGGAATATTACCGTTTCCGGGAAACCGGTTTATGATTGCGACACAGAACAAAGGCGTATTTCTGTATGATGGCAAAGAGATGGTGGCATGGGATAATGAAGCTGACCAGCTTTTGAAAGCAAATCGTGTGATGGGGATTGCTCAGATTGATGGTGACCATTATGCGTTTGGAACTATTTCTCATGGAGTTGTCATTACCGATTCGAAAGGAAATGTTGTTCAGAATATCAGTCGTGAAGAAGGATTACAGAATAATACGGTTCTTTCCGTTTTCGTCGACAACGATCACAATCTCTGGCTTGGACTCGATAATGGTATTTCACAGATAAAAATAAACTCTCCGCTTTCGCTCATCGGGTTTAATAATGGTGTCGGTGCAACCTATTCCGCGGCAATTTATAAAGGGAAAATATATCTTGCTACTAACCAGGGAGTGGTGTACCACAGTTGGGACCCGAATAAGAAAATTAAGCGTTTGGGACGATTTACCATGCTGAACGCGACTCGTGGCCAGGCCTGGTCGTTGGAAGTGTTCGATAATATTTTGCTTGTTGGGCACAATGCAGGTGCGTTTCAAATAGTTAACGGAAAGCCGCAGCAGATTTCTTCTGTCATCGGATATTGGGGGTTCAGGCAAGTTCCGGGACATCCTGACCTGCTGATTGGAGGACATTATAATGGTTTGTCGCTTTTTAAAAGAGGTCCGAAAGGCTGGAAATATGTGCGCGAAATTGAAGGGTTTAAAGAGTCATCGCGGCAGTTCGAGTTTGATGACAAGGGAAATATCTGGATGGAACACGGTTATCGCGGGGTTTTCCGGATAGAAATCAGCGAGGATTACACGCATGTCATTCGCACCGAACTATACGGAAAGAAAGAAGGTTTGCCTCAGGCCACTAATGTGGGAATTTATCGCTTGAAAGGAAGACTGGTTTTTCTGACTACCGATGGTGTATACCAATATTTCCCAAGTACCAATAGTTTCCGTAAAAGTCAGACCTATTCCGAGCTATTCGGGAAATTGAAGGGATTAAGCTATATCCGGGAAGACAAAAGAGGTAATATCTGGTATTTCCGGAATAATCAGGCCGGAGTGATGCAGAAGCAACCCGATGGAACTTACCGTGGTGTTGAGATGCCTTTTAGGAGTTTGTCCGGAAGGTTTCTTCCTACGTTCGAGTTTGTTTTGCCCGTCGATGAGCAGGATGTTTTTATCGGTTATGACGACGGCGTGGCTCATTACGACCCGACTTTCATTAAATCGTGGAATAACAAGTTTTACACGTTGATCAGTAAAGTGTCGGTGATTAAAACTGATTCGGTGATTTTTTACGGCAACGGCCTGCAAAAGCAGGTTTCGTCTATTCCCTACCGGGAAAACGATCTTCGTTTTTATTTTGCTGCTGCCGATATGGAAAACATCGGGCATGTGACATACCAATTGAAGTTAGAGGGATTTGATGACGACTGGAATAATTGGTCGGGGCGTACCATGCGTGATTATACCAACCTGCCGGAGGGGGACTATACCTTCATGGTAAGAGGAATCAACCGCTACGGAGTTGAGAGTGCTCCGGCTACCTATCGTTTTACCATATTGCCTCCTTGGTACCGGAGTGTGTGGGCATATCTTGTTTATGGCTTTTTGTTCTTACTACTCGTGTGGGGAATTTATTATTTCATTCGCTGGAAAATGAAACGTTCCAAAGAGAAGGAAGCTAACCGGCAACGGGAACTCTATGCCCGACGGGAAGAAGAACTGGGACGAAAACAGTTGGAAGCTGATAAAGAAATTATTCGTTTACGGAACGATAAGTTGCGCAATGAGATGGTTCATAAAGAGAAAGAGTTGGCAAATGCTTCGATGGAGATGATCCAGAAGAACAAGATGCTCAACAAAATCAAAAACGATCTCAAGAAAGCGACGGAGAATATAACTGACGAAAGTTTACAGGCCCGGCTAAGGAGCATTCTGAGACGAATCGACCGCCAGGTAGACAACGAAAAGCAATGGCAGATATTCGAAACACATTTCGAAACTGTTCATGAAGATTTTCTGACACGTATAAAAGAGCAGTTTCCAGAGCTTTCACCCAAAGAACTGAAGTTGTGTGCCTATCTGCGAATGAATATTTCCAGTAAGGAAATTGCTGCCTTGATGAATATCTCCGTCAGAGGAGTCGAAATAAGTCGATACCGGTTGCGTAAAAAACTAGGCCTGCAACGTCACGATAATCTCACCGACTTTATTCTTCGTTTTTAGAATCGTACCAGAAAAATCTGCCTCTTTCTTTTTATTTCTTTCTCACTGTAAGACAATACATTTCTTTCCTACTCTATACGCTTTATCCGGATTAGCTGTTGGAGAGAATCTTACTTGTGTTTTGAACAAAAAGCCAGCGTTTCCTACAATCCTGGTAGTTCACATTTGCTTAATATTGGTCATACCTCTGTCAACCTTCCCCATTTTTTAATTTGATGTAGTCAAAATCAGTGTGAGATATTGCAATTTTTTAGTTTTTTAAATTTTATTGAATTGAAAATGAGTAAATAAGAAATTGAATGATGAAAAAATGATGTATTGTTAAAAAGTGTTTGATGAGTTTTTGTTGGGTGGTGAAATTCTTCTGAACACTATATGAAGACTTCTTTTGTGACTGTATTTGTAAAGTCAATGTTAAATCGATGTTGTTTTAAACTTTGATCCTACTCTATGAAAAAAGTCTTCATTTTAACGTTTCTGGTTCTGGTGGCAACACTGGGATTTGCTCAGGAACGGAATGTACAAGGAACGGTAACCAGCGCTGAAGATGGTTCGCCGATTCCGGGCGTTAGTATTTCGGTAAAAGGTACCACAACAGGAACCATTACCGATGTTAACGGTAACTATTTAATTAAGGTGGGCGATAACGCCACCCTGGTGTTTTCGTTTATTGGATTGAAAACGCAGGAAGTTCCGGTTCAGGGACAATCGCAAATCAACGTCAGCATGCAAAGCGAGACCATGGGCGTTGACGAAGTAGTGGTTGTTGGTTACGGTACACAAAAGAAAAGTGTTGTAACCGGTTCCATTGCCAAAGTAAACTCTTCTGATATCAATAAAACAGCTAATCTTCGGACCGAACAAGCCCTTCAGGGACGTACTGCCGGTGTGACTATCACCAGCAACTCTGGTCAACCCGGTGCCGGACTGGACGTGAAAGTTCGCGGTACTTCATCCATCAACTCGGGTACACAGCCGTTGTATGTTGTCGATGGTGTTCCGGTTGACGGTGGAATTGACTACCTGAACCCCGGTGATATCGCATCCATCGAAGTGCTGAAAGATGCTGCTTCTGCTGCTATCTATGGTTCTCGTGGTGCGAATGGTGTTGTGCTGATTACCACCAAGAATGGTAAAGCCGGCAAAATGACCGTCTCATACGATGGTTATTATGGTGTTCAGAATCCGTGGAAGAAGCTGTCGGTGTTAGATGCAACGCAGTATGCGGTGATTATGAACGAAGCCTCTGTGAATGGTGGTGGCCAGCCGATTTTCTCTGACCCATATTCTTATGGAAAAGGAACTGACTGGCAGGATGAGGTCTTTAACTACGATGCACCGATTCAGAATCACCAGGTAACTATTTCCGGTGGAAACGAGAAGTCGAAGTATCTGACTTCTATCTCATACTTCAATCAGCAGGGTATTGTTGCCAAGGGACATTCAAATTATGAGCGTATGACCCTTCGTTTCAATGCCGATCACAATGTTTCCAGGATTTTCAAATTTGGTCACAACTTTGGTTACTCGCGTACCAAAAGCGAAGGCGTTGATGAAAATACGGAATGGGGTTCTCCGCTGGGCCGTGCACTGAACATGGACCCGATTACGCCGGTCGTAGTAACCGATTCAACTGCCGCTGCAGCCTTGCTGTCGAACTATCCTAATGCAGTGACCAACGCCAAAGGACAACCTTACGGAATTTCTCCTTACGTGACTTCCGAGATTGTGAATCCGGTGGCTGCACTGGCCATTCTGCACAATAAAGGTTATTCCGATAAATTCGTAGGAAACCTCTATGCTGAATTGACGATTCTGAAGAATATCAAGTTGCGTTCGACCTTTGGTGCTGATATCGCTTTCTGGGGAAATGATGGTTCATCACCGGTTCATTATCTGAATGCAACCAATTACCAGGATTACAACAGTATGCACCGTGAAACCAGTAAGGCGTTGAACTTTAACTGGGAGAACACGATTACTTACCATAACCTATGGAATGATACGCACGATTTCACGTTCCTGTTGGGTAATACCATTTACAAAGCCGAAGGAAACACCATGGGCGGTTCAAAGCAGGGAATGCCCTTCTACGATCCGTCGATGAACTATTTCGACTATGCACAGAACGAAGAGAGTGAAAATCTGTACGGTTACGCATGGCACTCATCGTTGCTGTCGTACTTTGGCCGTATGAACTACAGCTACAAAGACAAGTACCTGTTTACCGGTACGGTTCGTATGGATGGTTCATCGAAGTTCGGACCGAACAATCGTTATGCAATATTCCCTTCATTCTCTGCTGGGTGGGTGCTTTCGCAGGAAGATTTCATGGCTGGAAGCAGTGTTGTGAATTTCCTGAAGATTCGTGCCAGCTGGGGACAAAACGGTAACCAGCAGATCGACGATTATGCGTATACTTCGTTGATTGGTAGCGGTAGTCGTTACACTTTCGGTGTTGATCAGACACTGACTCCAGGGGCAAGTCCTACGAAAATTTCGAACCCCGACCTGAAATGGGAAACTGTTGAGCAGACTGACATTGGTATGGATATCGGTTTGCTGAAAAATAAATTCCGTTTTGCACTCGACTATTATCATAAGTTAACCCGCGATATGTTGGTGACTGCACCGATTCCTGCACTTGTAGGTAATGCTGCTCCGCTGACTAACCTGGGCGATATGTTGAACACTGGTTTTGACGGTGAATTCAGCTACAAAGCCAAGATTGGTGAAGTGAGTCTGGACACCCGACTGACAGTTTCATACCTGAAGAATGAGGTTCAGAAAATCGGTAACGAATCTGGTTATATTACTGGTGCAACCTGGGGACCGGAAGGCATGCAGATTACCCGCATCGAAGAAGGTAAGCCAATGAACTATTTCTATGGCTACAAAACCGACGGTATTCTGCAAAACCAGGCAGAAGCTGATGCTTATAACTCAACCTACGGCCAAAGCGCTGTTCCGGGCGATGTTCGTTTTGTTGACGTCAACAACGACGGAACTATCAGCGATTTGGACCGCACCATGATTGGTGACCCGACTCCAAGTTGGACATATGGACTGAATATTGGAGCAAACTACCGTCAGTGGGATTTCAACCTCTTCCTGCAGGGTGTTACCGGAAACGATATCTACGATGCTTCTCATCGTTATGATCTGGCTAACGCCAACTACACAACTGAAGTACTGGATCGCTGGACAGGTGAGGGAACTTCTACATCTCACGCTCGTGTTACCCTGAACGATACGAACCGTAACTACCGTTCGTCGGATCTGTACGTTCATAGTGGAAACTACGTGCGCATCAAAAACCTGCAGATTGGTTATTCATTGCCAACGAGTGCTACCAACTGGATGCATATCTCCAGACTGAGAATCTATGGTTCAGCACAGAACCTCTACACCATTACCGGCTACAAAGGTTTTGACCCGGAAATCAACGGAGGTATTGACCGCGGTATCTATCCGCAGCCGCGTACCTACATGATGGGTGTAAACCTTACTTTCTAATGCTTAACAGGAAAATGACAAGAAAGATGAAAATTCAAAATATTCTCAAAGTTGCCCTTTTCTCCCTGGTGATCCTGTTCTCTACGTCATGTTCCGATTACCTGGACATGAAGCCGCTCAACACACGGGTTGAAGAGAACTTTTACCAGAATCAACAGGACATGTATGATGCAATGGTCGCTGTATACGATGTATTGCAGTGGGGCGGTTACCAGGGCTATATCCCTGAAGAAACACTCGCAAATGTTGCTTCTGACGACGCATATGCCGGCGGTGCCAACGCTGGTGACCAGCCTGCTTGGGTAGCGCTCGATAATTTCAGCCTGACCCCAACACTGGGTCCGCAGGCAAGTATCTGGGGACGCTATTACAGTGGTATTTATCGTGCTAACCTGTTCATGGAAAAGCTTCCCGGAGCAACCGTTTCTGACGATTTTGCCAAGCGTTCGACTGCTGAGGTTAAGTTCCTGAGAGCTTTCTATTACTTCCAGCTGGAGCGTTGGTTCGGAAATCTTCCATTGATTCTGAAAACGCTGAAGCCATCGGAATATGACTATCCGCAGAGCGCGCCCGCAGATATTTATGCTCAGATTGAAAAAGATTTGACTGAAGCGATTCCTGATCTTCCTTTAACGGTATCGGATAGCGAGAAAGGACGTATCACCAAAGGTGCCGCTGAATCGTTGCTGGCCCGCGTTATCTTATTCGAAAACGATGATGCCCGCATGGGGGAAGTGGCTAACCTGATTGACGATGTTGTGAACTCTGGCGTATACGATTTGGTACCGGATTATGGCCAGATCTTTACCAACGCAGGACGTAACAATATTGAGTCAGTATTTGAAATTCAGCACTCATACAACTCCAAGTGGGGAGACTGGGGGTGGCTGCCAGGCGGCGAAGGAAACATCGCTACTGTAATGATTGGTATGCGCGACTATAACGGACCTACTTTCCAGGCTGGTTGGGGATTCTCTCCTGTAACCGAAAAACTGGCTAACGATATGAAAGGCGACCCGCGTTTCCAATACTCTATCATCGATGTATCGGACGGTACCATGGATGAAACCGGTATGATGAACGCAACGCTTGACGGTGGTGAGCAGATTAAGTACAAGCCGGGTTATCAGAACACCGGGTACTTTGTCCGGAAAAATGCGCCGCTGAAGGAAAATGTAGCTCCTGACGGTGAACCGATGATCAACTACCCAAACAACGTTCGCGTCATTCGGTACTCGGATGTACTGCTGATGGGAGCAGAAGCTTATGCCCGCAGTGGTAACGACGGCAAAGCTCAGACTTACCTGAACGAGGTTCGTGACCGCGTTGGACTCCCTGCTGTAACAGCAACCGGAACTGATTTGGTACAGGCTATCTGGAAAGAGCGTCGCTTCGAACTGGCGTTCGAAGGTCAGCGTTACTGGGATCTGGTTCGTACCGGACGTGCATCATCTGTACTGGGTGATCGTAACTGGCAATCGGGCCGTAACGAGTATCTGCCTATTCCGCAGTCTGAAATTGACAACACCAATAGAACCCTGGAACAGAATCCGGGCTACTAAGCAGTGTTCTGATTTATCGATTCTTATTTGAAATATTAATACTGATTTGAAATGAAAATCAATAAGATATTCAATTATATATTCATCCTGGGAGCTATTGCACTGGCATTTACGTCATGCGACCCTCAGGTTGTAGACGGTCCGCAACTCGGGCCCAAGCCCTCGGCTGATCAGTTGTCTTTCACAATTGCCCAGGGAGCGGATGACTTTCATCCGGTAATTGCCAATACTTCCAATATTACCGGAATTGCCAAATGGGATTTTGGTAACGGAAATAAGGGAACAGGAGAATCTGTTACTCCGTATTATCCTCTATCGGGAAAATATACAGTGACAATGACGCTTTATACGTCGGGTGGTTCTGCATCTGTAACAAAAGAATATTCGCAGGATGTAACCGATTATTCATACTTCCAGGATCCGGCTATCATTGCTCTTTCCGGAGGTGTTGATAACCTGAACGGTAAAACCTGGGTAGCCGATTCACTGGCTCAGGGCCATTACGGTGTCGGTCCGGCCGGAAGCGACGGTACTGCTTGGTGGAGTGCAGCTCCTATGGATAAAAGTGGTTTTGGTGCCTATGACGATGAGCTGAATTTCAAACTGAACGGATTTGTGGTTACTTATACGAACCATGGAAAGTCTTTTGTCAAAAGCTATCAGTCAGGTGTCTCATTTTATTCAAATCCTGTTGATGCGGGTGGCGACCTGACAGTTGATTACACATCCGAGCCGGGTAGCTGGTCTATTTCTACCGAGAATGGAAAGCAGTACCTGATTTTAAGCGGTCCTACTCCCATTTTCCCAACCTTCGACGTAGGTGCGGTAGACGGGAAGTATGAAATTCTGAACATTTCAGAGAATAAACTTGAGTTGGTTGCTACCGGAGGTGATGGTAATGCATGGCATTACCTGTTGATCCCCAAAGGATACGTGAAACCCACCGTAAAATGGGATTTAAATGTAGCAGCCGGAGCAGACGCCAATACCTTTGATATTTCTTTGGCTAACGTGGATATTCCTTCAGGAATCAGCATCAGCCAGGTAACCTATGATTTTGGCGACGGAAGTGATCCGGTTACCGTAAGTGATTATACACAGTCGGTATCTCATACCTACATGCGGCAAGGAACCTATACGGTGACAGCAACGCTCGAAGCGAATGAGCAACAAGTAAAAACCAGTACCGTTGACGTGGCCCAGAATTCTCCGGATTATGTGCCGTTCCAGCCGAATGTGATGGTGATGTACAACGATTTCAGTGAAGTACAGATGGAGCCGGTTCTTGGGCAGGATTGCTCGGTTGACGTGGTTGCTAACCCATCGAAAATCTACCCGAACAAATCGGCTTACGTAGCCCATTACAGTAAATCAAATCAGCAATGGGCCAACGCATACCTGCAGTTGCCTGCCGGTTATCGTTTCGATTTGCGCACGGTTCACACCTTCTCGTTAATGGTTTATGGTAAAGCCGGAGACGTTGTTCTGCTGAAACTCGAGAATACCGACTTGGGGGGTAATGCATGGACAACTGGTGTTGAGGCTCCAACTTATACCATTCAAAATGATAACACCTGGGAGAAAGTTACATTCGAGTTTGCCGGAGCTGGTACAGCACAAGGCCAGACAGGCGATGTGACGACTGACCCAACATACAGCAATGATTACTACAACGTTGTTCGTATTATGCTGAACCCGGGAAATGGCACCGGTGATTTCGATTTCTATTTCGATGAATTGCAGGGGCCGTCAGTAGAGGGAATTAAATCCGCACAGTTCTAACATTTGGATTTGTGATTAATAATATCCGGAGGTGTCATCGTACATCTCCGGATTTCTAAAATTTTGGGACCTTTTTATACGCAATTTTTTAGTGGTTTAAATTTTTAAGGATATTGGCTATGAGATTTAAGTGGTTGTTGGTGATTTTGTTGTTTGTGCTGGGTGGGCTGAATTCGATTCAGGCACAGCACTATGTATCTGCCGCTCAGAAAGTAGATCCGAAAGTGGAGGCTAAAGTCGACAAGTTGTTGTCGAAAATGACCCTGGAGGAAAAAGTGGGGCAGATGTGTCAGGTTACACTCGACGTCATCACCAAAGGTCCCAATCAGTTTTCGTCCGACGAACCTTTACAACTGGACACAAGCCTGGTTCATAAAGCATTGGTCGATTACAAAGTCGGTTCCATATTGAATACGGCGAACAACCGCGCCCGCACTCCACAAAAGTGGAACGAAATTATCTCTCAACTGCAAGAAGTAGCTACCAAAGAAACCCGCCTGGGTATTCCGATTATATACGGGATTGATGGAATTCATGGAGCTACGTATACCGCCGGGGCAACCATTTTCCCTCAGGAAATTGCCATGGCTGCTACCCGCAACCGCACGCTCGTGCGTAAAGAAGCTGAAGTAAGTGCCTACGAAACCCGCGCATGCGGTATTCCCTGGACTTTTTCTCCGGTCCTCGACTTAGGCATTGATCCCCGCTGGCCTCGGATGTGGGAAACTTTTGGAGAAGATCCGTACCTGGTGGCCCAGATGGGATACCAGATGATTAAAGGATATGAAGGAGAAAACAACGATATTGATAATTCGGTGCACGTAGCTTCGTGTATGAAGCATTTCCTGGGCTACTCAGCAGCCAAATCAGGAAAGGACCGCACACCGGCCTGGCTTCCGGAAATCGATTTGCGGGAGCGTCACCTGGTTTCGTTTAAGAAAGCGATTAATGCAGGTGCTCACACGGTCATGATTAATTCGGGCATTATCAACGGTGTTCCGGTGCACGCCAGCTATGATATTATCACCACATTGCTCAAACAGGAATTAGGATTCAACGGACTGGTTGTTACTGACTGGGCCGATATCGAAAACCTGCACAACCGCGATAAAGTAGCCAAAACGCAAAAAGAAGCCGTTAAGATGGCCATCAATGCCGGAATCGACATGTCGATGGTTCCTTACAACTTCGATTTCTGCGATTACCTGACCGAATTGGTGAAAGAAGGCGAAGTTCCTATGTCGCGCATCGACGATGCTGTACGGCGTATTTTGCGTGTGAAATATGAGTTGGGACTCTTCAAAACGCCGGTTACCCGGATGGCCGACTATCCCGATTTTGCTTCAAAGAAATTTGAGAATGATGCTTACGAAGCTGCTGCCGAAGCCATCACTTTGTTGCGCAACAAGAACCAGATTCTTCCTCTTTCCGCGAATGCGAAAATTTTGGTGACTGGCCCGAATGCTAACTCAATGCGTACCCTGAATGGTGGTTGGACCTACAGTTGGCAGGGCGAAAAAGTGGACGAGTTTGCTGGGAAATACAACACCATTCTTGAAGCCATTAAAAAACACGCATCGAACGTGACGTATGTGCCCGGTGTGGAATACAAAATGGATGGTACTTATAATGAAGAGCAAAATGTGGATATCGATGCAGCAGTGAAAGCAGCTGCTAACGTTGATGCGGTTGTTCTTTGTTTGGGCGAAAATACATACACCGAAAAGCCTGGTGACCTGAACGATTTGTACATTTCGGATAACCAGACTGCTTTGGCAAAAGCCCTGTCTGCTACAGGGAAACCGGTGATTCTGGTGCTGAACGAAGGTCGTCCGCGTTTGATTAGCAAATTCGCCGACCAGATGCAGGCCATTCTACAGATCTACCTTCCGGGAAATTTCGGTGGTGATGCCCTGGCCGATGTCCTTTACGGGAAGGTGAATCCCAGTGGAAAACTGCCTTACACCTATCCCCGCTATCCAAACTCGCTTGTGGTATACAATCATAAGCCCTCCGAGTCACAGAAGAAGATGGAAGGAATGTACAACTACGAAGGTGATGTTGTTTCGCAATTCCCGTTTGGTGCCGGCTTAAGCTATACGGATTTCACTTACTCAGATTTAAAGATTAACAAGTCCGAGCTGGATGGAAAGGACGATTTTACCATCTCGGTAACCGTGAAGAATACAGGCGACCGGGAAGGAAAGGAAGCGGTTCAACTATATATTTCCGATTTGTATGCGTCGATTACGCCTGACGTAAAACGCTTACGCGGATTCGAAAAAGTGGACCTGAAACCGGGAGAAGCGAAAACGGTTACTTTCCATTTGACTACCCGTGATTTGGCATTTGTCAATCATCAGTTGAAATATGTGGTGGAAGAAGGAAAATTTGTCGCTTCGGTAGCAAATCTGACGGTGCCGTTTTCAGTGAATGAAACACAAACTTTCGATCGTTAAACGATATTATTTATAAAGGAAAATGAAAAGGATTTTTTCAGGAATTCTCTTGCTTTTAGTGGTTGTAGCCTGCCAAACAACAACTAAAAAAGCTGAAACCAAAGCGGATGTTGTTCCGCAAAAGAAAGGTGACTGGAACCTGGTTTGGGATGATGAATTTAATTACAACGGTTTGCCCGATTCGACGAAATGGAGCTTCGATACCCAGGGCAATGAGACCGGCTGGGGAAACCACGAAGCGGAATTTTATACTGACAGGCGATTGGCGAATGCGCAGGTGGCCAACGGAATGTTGACAATCACGGCCCGGAAGGAAGATTTTGGTGGGAAAAAATACACTTCGGCTCGTATCCGGACGATTCACAAGGGTGATTGGCGGTATGGCCGCATCGAAGTGCGGGCCAGACTGGCGAATGGTAAAGGTTTGTGGCCTGCAATCTGGATGTTATCCACCGATTGGAAATATGGAGGCTGGCCCGAAAGTGGTGAGATTGATATCATGGAAAATGTGGGTTATGATCCGGATTCCATTCACGGCACCGTTCATACCAAAGCGTATAATCACGTCATCGGAACGCAGGTCGGGAAAACCATTTCAGTGCCCGATTGCCATGAAAAGTTCCATGTGTATGCTCTGGAATGGAATGCAAATGAGATGAGTATGTTTGTTGATGATCAGAAATACTTTACCTTTAATAACGAACATACCGGCTTCGAAGCCTGGCCGTTTGATCAGCCGTTTCATCTTATTTTGAATGTTGCGGTTGGTGGTGACTGGGGCGGAAAATACGGAATTGACGATTCGGTATTCCCGCAATCGATGGATGTAGACTATGTGAGAGTCTATCAGAAAAGTAAATAACGGAGAGAAACAAGATGATGAGGTACCTGTTCGGCATAATCCTTCTGATGGCTTGGTTTTCTGCGCGCGTTGAAGCGCAGGGATGTGAACAGTTGGTTTGGAGCGACGAGTTCAACTATACTGGTACTCCCGATCAGCAAAAGTGGAGCTTTGAAACTGGTGCTGGTGGATGGGGAAATAACGAACTTCAGTATTACACCGACCGGCTTTCCAATGCTGAGGTAAAAAATGGCAATTTGGTCATTACTGCCCGGAAAGAGAGCTATCAGGGGAGCGATTATACATCGGCCCGTTTAATTACCTACGAAACAGGAGGGTATTGGACCTACGGACGTATCGAAGCCCGAATGAAATTGCCTTACGGACAGGGAATCTGGCCCGCATTCTGGATGCTGGGCAAGAGTTTCTTCGAGGGTACTTCGTGGCCAGCCTGCGGTGAGTTGGACATCATGGAGATGATTGGTGGTGGTGATAATGACAATACGGTTTATGGAACGGCACACTGGTATAACAATGGTAATGCAGATTATGGTTTGTCGTACACCAATCCGGATAAACTGGCCAATGCTTTCCACGTTTACGCTATCGAATGGGACAGCCAGTCGATTAAGTGGTACTTCGATAATAATTTATATTGCACGCTGGATATTACACCTGCCTCGTTGTCTGCCTTCCATAATCCGTTTTTTATTATTCTGAATATTGCTGTGGGCGGTAACTGGCCGGGTAATCCTGACGCGACAACTGTTTTCCCGCAAACCATGGAAGTGGATTATGTACGGGTGTACAGCGGGACGCCTCCCAATCCAACGGTTACGGGGCCGTCAACCGCTACAGCAGATGCTACCGTTCAGTTTTCGACTCAGGATATTCCCAATGCTACTTATACCTGGACGATTCCGGCAGATGCAACGATTGTTTCAGGCGACGGAACCAACAGTATCTCTGTTCAGTGGGGAAATACCTCGGGAGATGTTTCGGTTTCGGTAACAACCAGTTGTGGAACATATGATTCGAATAAGCTGACTGTGGCTGTTGTTAAACTACCACCCAGCGATCCGTGGTATGTGCCGCACACGGTTGGTGGGTCGGTCAACTGGGAGGTTGTTCAGACCAACAACAATACGATATCGCTTTCGATGGCAGGCGAGGAGTTGGAAGTGGATTATGACGTGCAGAATCCCAGTGCATCGCCGGCCATTTATTATCCGTTCGATGGAGTTTACAATTTGACAACCTCGTCGACGGCTGTGCTGGAGTTGAAAACCGAGGCGGGAAACGCACCTTCGAACATGCGTTTCGAACTAGTGGATGTAAACGGCAACGTGAATACAGCCGACTTGCTGAAGATTGATTCACCCAACGATGATGGTGCGTATCACATTCATGCCCATATTTTTGGTCAGAATCCGGATAATATCTTCAAGCTCGACCAGATTAAGGGAATGCGCCTTTATTTCAATTATGGAGTGCTGGGAACTGTTGGTGCAGGTAAATTCTGGATTAAGCCGGTAGAACTGACCAGCGAAGACATAACGACAGGCATTACTGACCTGAAAAGTCATCGGCTTACGCTGTTTCCAAATCCGGTAAAAGATATTTTATCGGTTCAACTGCCTCAGGAAAGCTATGGCGCTTCTATTATTAGCATTCACGATATGAATGGCCGTCTGTTGAGACGATTCAATACCGAATCGTTGGGCGGACCTTTGCAATTGAATCTTAGTGATTTTGCCTCCGGTGTTTATTTCCTCTCGATTCAGGTGGGGGATAAACGGTTTGCCGGGCAGTTTATCAAAAGATAGTTTTTTTCATAGGATTGTTTTAGCTTGCCCCGGCCTTGGATGGTCGGGGTTTTTTATTCGCTTTATGTTCATGGCGTTATTCAAAATAATTGGTATTTTCATTCCCGTAAACTAACTAAATAACTGAACCATGAAAAAGGTTTTTTTGATGGTGCTTCTCTGCGCCTTGACTTTCTCATTGTATGCTCAAAACCTTCCGGTGAAAATGGAAGAGATGACCGCACCCCAATATGTTAACGCGGTAGACCAGTCGAATGCTACCTGTATTATCCCGATAGGCGTATTGGAAAAACACGGTCCGCATCTTCCGTTGGGAACGGATTTGATTGATGTGCGGGAAGTGGTTTTGCGTGCTGCCGCTAAAGAGTACGCGATTGTTTTTCCGCCCTATTACTTTTCCCAGATTTTTGAGGCACGGCATCAGCCGGGGACCATTGCCTACAGTCAGAAATTGATTTGGAATGTGCTGCAGGAAACCTGCGACGAATTAGGCCGAAACGGCATTAAGAAAATTATTTTGGTAAGCGGACATGGAGGTAACAGCAGTTTTCTTCCGTTTTTCTGCCAAAGCCAGTTGGCATCGGAAAAGGATTATGCTGTCGTGTTATTCCAATCCAGCAGAAATGCAGAGGCGTATAAAGAAATAAATAAGGAACTGGTTCCCGGTGGTTCGGGACATGCAGGACAGTCGGAAACTTCGGTGATGTTGGCTCATCGTCCCGATTTGGTACACATGGACAAAGCGACTTCTCAATCGGGGAAAGATCAGGATAGGATTAAAGGAATCGACTCCGACTACGAAGGTATTTGGTGGTACGCCAAATATCCGAATCACTATTGCGGCGATGGCTCATTGGCCACAAAAGAGCTGGGTGAAAAGATTCTGAATGCGCAAGTGGATGAATTGGTTACCATGCTGAAGCAAGTGAAGGCCGATAACACGATTCTCGAGATGCAGAACAAGTTCTACGAGCAGGCCAAACACCCGATGGACACGAAACAGTAACAAAGAAAAAGGATGTCCGGGTGGACATCCTTTAACCTGCTTAACCTAACCTAATCTAACTAACTAGTCCTATGAAAAAAACTTGCTCCTTGTTTTCATTACAAAGATGCATCGAAATTGTGTTAGCTCGTTTTAAGCGAGGTTAAAGAGTTTTAATAATCTATCTGATTATAGCCAATGTGCGTTAAAAAGTATAAAAAGACGAATTTTTTCGAACTGAACCGCATACTAAATTATTTTGCCCGTAGGGCCATTAAAAAAGGGAGAATCCGATGATTCTCCCTTTCAGCTTTACCTAACCTAATCAATCATTCCTATGAAAAAAACAACTCTTATCTCGCCTTCAAAGGTGCGTCATTATTGTGTTAGCTTATTATAACCGAAGTTAAGGAAATTGAAATCGTCGAACTTCGTGCCTTAAAACGGGGGAGAATAAAAAAGAGACAGCTTTTTTCAAACTGCCTCTTTTCCCTGTTTTCACTAATCCAACTAATCCTATGAAATTGTCCCTGTTGTTTGCAAGATAGCAATCGATAGCGTTAACTCGTTGTAAGGTGTGCTAATAAAAACTAAAACCATTTCCGGCGCTCCTTTTTTTCCTTTTCGGGACACCGCGAGATAAAAATGAGAAAGGATGCCAAAACTGACATCCTTTCTCTTTACGATTCAATCTAACCAAACCTACATTTATGAAAAAATTGTTTCTGCTTTTCACTTGTAAAGGTGGCACCTTTTTGTGTGAACTCGTTTTAAGCGAGGTTAAATAAGTTTAATAGATAGTTTTCGGACTATCTTACCTGATGCTTGCTTTTAAAAAGAAAAAAGGATGCATGGTGCGTGCATCCTTTTTCTGCTTAACCTAACTAACCTAATTCTATGAAAAAAACTTGCTCTTGTTACACTACAAATATGCAGCGGATTTTGGTTAAGCCGAACTAACGGAGGTTAAAGAATATTAAGGAATTAGGCTTATTATGAGCAGTATTGTTAAAAACAGCAATAAAGCAGTCCGAAATACAAAATTCTGCTAAAAGAGCGCTGCGGAAATAAAAAAGCTGCCCCCAAAACGGGAACAGCTTTCATCGAAAATATGGAGTTCTTGACGTTTGTGTTAAACAACGATTGTTGTTTGCAGATTGATGTTGATTTGGTTGATAAAGCTCAAGAGCTGCAGTAACGTCTTATTTGGTTATTCCCCCAATTAGTGATTAGACAGGTAAGAAGCAACGCTGTCGGCTGATTCTTTCATTGCATCCTGACCTTCGGTCCAGTTAGCCGGGCATACTTCGCCGTATTGCTGGAAGTGGTGCAATGCATCTACCATACGCAGAGTTTCGTCTACGTTACGGCCAAGCGGCATGTCGTTGATCACTTCGTGACGAACAACGCCTTCCTTGTCAATCAGGAACAGTCCGCGGTAAGCTACCGGCTCGCCTTTGAATACTGAATTTCCTTCTTCATCCAGGTCGTATTCTCCGGCCAGTACGCCATATGCTTCAGAAATGGTTTTTGACAAGTCGGCTACGATAGGATATTTTACACCTTTAATACCACCGTTGTTCTTTTCAGTGTTCAACCATGCCCAGTGTGAGAATTCTGAATCGATAGAGCAGGCAACTACTTCAACATCGCGTTTTTTGAATTCATCGATTTTAGCCTGGAAAGCATGAAGCTCTGTCGGGCAAACAAAGGTGAAGTCGAGTGGATAGAAGAAAAATACAACGTCTTTCTTACCAACGAATTGCTCCAGTGAGAAATTTTCTACAATGTCATTTCCGTTTACTACGGCTTTTGCATTGAATACAGGTGCTTTTTTTCCTACTAAACTCATAATGTTCTTTTTTTATGTGTATAAACTGTTTTTCAAAATTTGTAACGATTACAAAATTATGTATAAATTTTAAATTTGAAAGGAGATTTTTATGAATAATATTGATGGGGTAATAGAGATAATTTATATGTAGAAATCCGCATATTTTATTGGGATTAAGCTGGTGGTCGTTTTTTCTTCTGTTGTCGAGAAAGATAGGCATGATAGGATGTAAACAAAAATATTTAAATTTGTAATTATTTCAGAAATTATGATTGACGATACGAAAATAAAATCTTTCCTGGGACAAAACGGAATCAGTCCGTTACCCAAACGGGTGAAGATTATGCAATATCTCATCGAGAAGCATAACCATCCGACCGTGGATATGATTTACTCTGAGCTGTTACACGAGATTCCGGGATTGTCGAAGACGACCGTTTACAACACGTTGAAACTGTTTACAAGCAAGCGCGTCGCGGTAGCCTTGAATATTGAAGATAACGAAATCAGGTACGATGCCGACACAGCTACCCACGGCCACTTTAAATGCCGCGTTTGTGATGGTGTATTTGATTTCTCGCTGGAGCGTGACCAGCTACCGGAAATACCTTTCAAAGGATTTTCCGTTGATGAGTACCATTACTATTTGAAAGGTGTTTGTTCGCCCTGCCGTGAAAAAGGTTTGGGTTAAGAATATCGGCAGAACTTGATAAAAAAGACTTTGACGTTAATTTTGTACCCAAAAAAGCGTGCAATCATGGATGAAAAATTTCGGAAACTGAAAACAACTTTGCTGGAGCAGGAAAAGTGGCCTTTGCTTTACTTTTTCAAGTTTATCGTCCCGAACGATTCGGATAAAATCGAAAAAGTAAAAGAACTTCTTCCTACCCGGGATAACCTGTCATTTCGAACGAGTCGCGATATCCGCTACATTGCTATCAGCAGTAAGGAAGTGATGCCCGACGCCGATTCCATCATCGATGTGTACGAAAAAGCAGCCGAGATAAAAGGTGTGATTGCGCTGTAAAACTCTCTTCTTATTTGAATTCGCTGAAGAAAAGATCGAGCGCGGTGTGCATGCCGGCTCCTACACTATCCAGGAAATACCGAAGATTGGGGTAAGCAGGCGATAAATGAGTCCGGTGGTTAAACAATTGGTTGAAACCTTCGGCAAACTCCGGCCTCATATCAAATGTCTGGTCCATGGTTTCCCAAAGTAACCGGAACAGATTTTTCTCCCCATACAATGTCTGATCATCTATAGAGATTACTTTCAGCATTTGAAGGAGCAACTGGCGATCCTTTGCCTCAATGGCAACGGCCATGCCCATGAAAAAATGCCGGAATAGAATTACCAACTCATTTTTATCGTTGTACTGAGGAATCGGAACCGGC
Organism: Prolixibacter sp. NT017; assembly: GCF_009617875.1. NCBI lineage: Bacteria > Pseudomonadati > Bacteroidota > Bacteroidia > Marinilabiliales > Prolixibacteraceae > Prolixibacter > Prolixibacter sp. NT017. The sequence continues at coordinate 56,598 of NZ_BLAV01000001.1, forward strand.
AGAAAATTCATCTTCTTCAATAGGCTGACGCCTTCGCTGGTTTGTTGGTTCAGCCCTTTCAGAAAAGCGTTCAATCCGGCTACGGTTATTTGCTGAAAAATTTTGTCTTTTCCTGCCGGGATATTCTCCAGCGTCTTGTTCAGCGTTTTTTCACATTTTAGAAAAATATCTGATGATTCATCGGTTGATTGAGCAGTGATTATATACCACAACAGCATCTCGCTTTGTTGAAGAAGGAATTCCCATTTTTTGTTAGAAGGAGCATAGTTAACGGCCAATTGATATTCCCGCGAAGCTTTCAGGTATTGTCCAAACAGGGTGAATGCTTTCGCGCGAAGTGAACGTAAATGCAGATATTCAGCGTGCTTTCCCCGAAAATCGATGATGCGGTCATCGTTCAGAAAAGATCGCAGAACCTCTACATTCCGTTTCGATTTTCCCTGTTCAAACTTTTCACAAAGTTCTTTGTAAACATCTCCCGATTCAATATCTTGCTTTTCCATGACTGACCAAATTGGGCGTAAAATTAAGATATTCGGCTTAGCCTGAAAAATCTTCTTTCATCGCGGATTTTTTGTTGTAAAAGAGGTGACATTGGTTAAGGCAAACTAAATTTTATCCTTGTATGAGCTCGACTCAAAACTCTCAATCGGCCAACAGGAAAGGCTTCGGTACAGCTCCTGTTTTTATTACGGCTATTTGTACCATTTTGGGAGCTATTCTGTTTCTCCGTTTTGGATATGCCGTCGGAACAGTTGGTTTCTTCGGTGTTATCGGTATTATCATTATCGGGCACCTGGTAACCATTCCTACAGCGCTTTCTTTATCCGAGATTGCGACGAACCGGAAAGTAGAAGGAGGAGGTGAGTATTTCATCATTTCAAGAAGTTTCGGGCTCAATATCGGTGCAACCATTGGACTGGCACTTTACTCATCACAGGCCATTTCTGTCGCATTCTATGTTATTGCTTTCACCGAGGCTTTTTCGCCGTTTTTCGATTGGTGGCAAAACCATTTTGGTTGGGTATTACCCCGTCAGGCCATCAGTCTGCCTGTGATGGCGCTTCTTGGAATTGCGATTATCAAAAGAGGTGCCAATATTGGTATGAAAGCGCTCTATGTGGTGGCAGCCATTCTTTTTATCGCAATAGGGCTCTTCTTTGCCGGGAAAACGGAATATTTTTCCACCGGTGTTTTTCATCAGATTCCAATGTCGATTAAGAACGTCAACCAGTTCTACATCGTCTTTGCTATTATTTTTCCGGCATTTACCGGAATGACGGCGGGAGTTGGACTCTCGGGTGATTTGCGAAATCCCAAAAAGTCTATCCCGATAGGAACACTGACGGCGACGGTTTTGGGCATGATTGTATATGTGTTCATTGCCTGGAAATTGTACGTGTCAGCCAGCCCTGATTTACTATTGAACGATCAGCTGGTGATGGGGAAAATTGCCCTGGGAGGTGCATTGGTTGTGCCCATCGGACTGGCAGCGTCGACACTGTCTTCAGCTCTCGGCTCTGTGCTTGTGGCGCCCAGAACATTGCAGGCAATTGCACAGGACCACTCTTTCCCTTCCGGGAAGATTAACCGTTTTCTTTCGCGAAACGATGCCCGGCACGAACCGGCCAATGCTTCGATCGTGACGGTTGTTATTGCTTTGGTTTTTGTTGCGCTGGGTAATGTGAATATCGTTGCACAGATTATTTCAATGTTCTTCATGGTAACATATGGTTCGCTTAACCTGATTTCGTTCCTGAACCATTTCGGTGCCGATCCGTCGTATCGTCCCACGTTCCGCTCGCGTTGGTACATCTCGTTACTAGGATTTTTGATGAGCCTCTGGCTGATGTTCAAAATGAGTTCTGTTTATGCGTTTGTGGCTATTTTGGTCATTTTTATATTGTACCAGGCGATACAGCGATATCAGCGAAAGCGCCGGGGAATGGCCTTCCTCTTCCGGAATGCATTCTTTCAGTTGAACAGAAGGTTGCAGGTTTTTCTGCAAAAGTCGCGGCGGCCGGTACGAACGGAACTGTGGCGTCCGTCGGTGATTAGTGTTTCGCGCACTTCATTTACGCAGTTAAGGACATTCGAGTTGGTTAGCTGGATTTCCTATCGGTTTGGCTTTGGCACCTACATTCATCTGGTTGACGGATATTACTCCAAAGAAACAACGGCGGAAGCACAGAAAAAGCAGGAAGAGTTGATTCAGATGACGACGCAAATTCCCAACCTGGTTTATCTGTATACCATGGTGTCACCTTCCTACACTTCGGCAGTGGCACAGGTGGTTCAACTCCCGGGCGTTTCCGGAATGGAGAATAATACATTTATATTTGAATATGACCGGAAAGACCCGGCCCAGTTGAAGCTCATCCGTGACAATTTTAACCTTGTCAGAGCCGGTGGGTTCGATATTCTTGTGCTGACGACGAATCACATGCCGCCGAACTACAAAGGGGGAATTCATGTCTGGATACAGACGACCGATGTGGAGAATGCCAACCTGATGATTCTGCTGAGTTACATTATCACCAGCCATCCATCGTGGAGTAAATCGCCCATCAAGATATTTACCATTAGTCCGAAAGATGAAATGATGGAAGTCCGGAATACCCTCGAAAAATTATTGAAAGAAGGTCGTTTGCCTATTTCCCCGTTTAACATTGAAATTATTCCGCATGATAAAGATACCGGACTTCGAAAGCTGGTAGTCGATAGGTCGCACGATGCCGGGTTAACAATGATTGGCTTTGAATCGTCGCAAATTAAACACGATGACGATTTATTCCAGGGGTATGAAAATCCCGGAGATATCCTGTTTGTGAATTCGAGATTTACAAAATCGTTGGAGTAATCATCCAACTGGAATGAATATAAAGTGCACTCATTCTGAGGAAACTTATGTCGGAATGCGCAAAAAAAATGATATCTTGAGAGGAACTAACCACAACCAAACTAAAGACCTTGAAAGGCATTATTTTCGATATCAAGCGCTTTGCTGTGCACGATGGTCCCGGCATTCGAACGACCGTTTTTCTGCAGGGATGTCCGCTTCGTTGCTGGTGGTGCCATAATCCGGAGAGTCAATCGCTGGTTTGTTCCACCTGGCAAAAACATGTAGCCGTGAGCGGAAAAATCTTTCAGCAATCAAAAAAATCCGGCTACGAAATCGACTCAGCCGAACTGTTCCTGGAAATTCAGCGTGACGAAGTTTTTATGAATGAATCGGATGGTGGCGTGACCTTCTCCGGAGGAGAACCGTTGTATCAACCCGAGTTTCTGTTCGAGGTAATGAAGCTTTGCCGTGAAGCTGGAATCCATACGGTTTTGGATACTTCCGGAGTGGCATCGGAAAAGGTATTGGATGATTCCATGCCGTTGACCGATTTGTATTATTTCGATATCAAACATCCCGATCCGACTTTGCATATGCACTACACCAATGTGCCGCTGGATCCTATTCTTCGAAACCTTGATCGGTTGTTGGAAGCCGGGAAGAAGGTGCAGATTCGGGTTCCGGTGATTCCCGGAATAAATAATCATCCGGAACAAGTTGATAAGCTGAAAGAATTAGTGGCGCCCCGGTTGGACAAAATAGAGGGTATCGACTTTTTGCCGTATCATGCAACCGGGAGTCATAAATATCAGGCACTGCAGATGGAAAACCGGATGAATGGAATTCCGACCGTGAAGAAGGAGGAGTTATATGATTTGGCAGAGGTATTTCGGATTATGGGGGCAAAAGTGTCAGTTGGAGGATAAGAGGTGTTGGAATTAAATCAACAACAAGAGTTTCTATTCAAAAATGAACGAACGAATCAAACGACTTCGCCAGGCATCGCTTGACGCGCCCAATTGCCTTTCGGCAGAACGGGCTTTGCTGATTACCGAATTTTATAAGAGCGACGCAGCCCATGGTGTTTCTTCGCCGCTGATGCGAGCGATGGCTTTCCGCTATATTTTGTCCAACAAATTTATTTGTGTCAATCCCGACGAATTAATTGTGGGTGAACGGGGACCGGCTCCGAAAGCTACTCCAACTTATCCCGAAATCAATTTGCATTCGATGAAGGACCTGGAAATCCTGCATTCGCGGGAGAAGGTCTCTTTTCATGTCGACGAAGAGTTTCGAAAGGTTTATTCCGAAAAAGTGATTCCGTTTTGGAGCGGGAAAACCAACCGGGAGCGAATCTTTGGTAACATGACTCCGGAATGGCTGGCTGCATACGATGCTGGTATATTTACGGAGTTTCAGGAGCAACGGGCTCCGGGGCATACGGTTGCCGGTGGGAAGATCTTCCGCAAGGGGATGCTTGAAATCATCGATGATATCTATCTGGCTAAGAAAGAACTGGATTTTATGAACGATCCGGCTGCTTATGATAAGCGTGAGGAGCTGCGTGCCATGGAAATTGCTGCCCGGGCTTTGATTGATTTTGCCGAACGGTATGCAGTAAAGCTTGACCGAATGACTCAGATGGAAACAGATTTAGTCCGGAAATCTGAATTGCATCAAATGGCTGAGATTTGCCGTCGGGTTCCGGCTCATGCGCCGCAAACCTTTCATGAAGCGTTGCAACATTATTGGTTTGTGCATGTGGGAGTGATTACGGAGTTGAATCCGTGGGACTCGTTCAATCCCGGTCGCCTCGATCAGCATTTGTATCCTTTCTTCCGGAAGGAAATTGACGAAGGAACGCTTACAAAAGAGAAAGCCACTGAAATATTGCAGTCTTTCTGGGTAAAGTTTAATAATCACCCGTCGCCGCCCAAGGTGGGGGTTACAGCTTTGGAAAGCAACACCTACGCCGATTTTGCTTTGATTAACCTGGGAGGAGTGAAGCCCGATGGTTCGGATGCGGTGAACGAACTTTCTTATTTGCTGCTCGATGTGATTGAAGAGATGCGGATTCTTCAGCCAAGTTCCATGGTGCAGGTCAGTAAAAAGAATCCGGAAAGATTTTTGCGAAGATCCGTCAAAATTGTGAAAACCGGTTTTGGTCAGCCTTCGCTTTTTAATACCGATGCGATTGTTCAGGAATTGGTTCGGCAAGGGAAATCGCTTGTCGATGCGCGGAATGGTGGCGCGAGCGGTTGCGTTGAAACAGGAGCATTTGGAACAGAGGCTTATTTTCTGACCGGGTATTTCAACCTTCCCAAAATATTGGAACTGACATTGCATAACGGTCGTGATCCCCATTCGGGAAGGCAACTGGGACTGCAGACCGGCGACCCCGGCCAGTTTAGTGCTTATGAAGACTTGTTGGAAGCATTTCAGCGACAGCTCACTTATTTTATCGATTTAAAAATCAGGGGAAATAATACGATTGAACGTATTTATACCATTCACATGCCGGTGCCTTTTTTGTCTCTCATCATCGATGATTGTGTCGCGAGAGGTATCGATTACGTGGCTGGCGGTGCCCGTTACAATACCAGTTACATTCAGGGAGTTGGTCTGGGTTCCATCACCGATTCATTGACTGCGCTTCGAACACATGTTTTTGAGAAAAAGGATATTGCCATTGAGCAGTTGGTGGAAGCAATGAGACGTAACTTCGAGGGATACGAAGATTTGCGCTACCGTTTACTTTATGAAACGCCGAAGTTCGGGAATGATGACGATGCGGCAGACGAACAGGCCATGCAGGTGTTCGAACGATTCTTTGAAACAGTTGACGGTAAACCCAATACCCGTGGAGGCGTTCATCGAATTAATTTGTTGCCCACCACCAGTCATGTGTACTTTGGAAGTGTGATGGGAGCGATGCCGGATGGGAGACAAGCCGGATTGCCCCTTTCTGAGGGAATATCGCCGGTACAGGGAGCTGATATTCATGGTCCGACAGCTGTGGTGAAATCGGTGGCAAAAATTGATCATCTGCGAACGGGAGGTACATTGCTGAACCAGAAGTTCTCGCCCGATTTCTTCGCTGATGAAACCGCTATCGCGAAGGTTGCCGCGTTGGTTCGTGCTTATTTCCGTCTCGACGGTCATCACATACAATTCAACGTGGTGTCAGCAGGCACGCTACGTAAAGCACAGGAAACTCCGGAAGACTACCGTGATTTGATTGTTCGGGTAGCCGGATACAGCGATTATTTCAACGACCTGGGAAAAGATCTGCAGGATGAAATTATCCGCCGGACAGAACATTCGGAAGTGGTCGGTTAGTTTTTTTGGGGAAGAAAATTTCGTCTCCCTTTGTGACAATTTGATTGCAAACTTCACGTTAGCATTGTATCTTTCGACATCTTGCATGTGATACTGACTACTTATTGTTTACCGGATGAATGAAGGGCTGAGTAACGTGCGGTGGCAGCCGCCTGAGAACTGGTTGCAGGTCGATACCATTGATATGCATACAGGAGGAGAACCTTTGCGAATTATTGTCGATGGGCTTCCTGAAATTCCCGGACAAACCGTCCTGGAAAAACGTCGTTATTTCCGAAAACATTTGGATCATATCCGGAAGGCCTTGATGTGGGAACCACGCGGGCATGCCGATATGTACGGAGCTGTTTTGACGGCCCCGGTAACGCCTGACGGTCATTTCGGTGTATTCTTTATGCACAACGAAGGATATTCCACCATGTGCGGCCATGCTATTATTGCGTTGGTGAAATTTGCCCTCGAAACCGGTTTGGTTCAGTATCCGAAAGACGGGTTGATTCGCATCGATGCACCGCCCGGACGGATTGACGCCTTCGCGGAAATGAAGGGCAACACAGTCGTGAAATCATCGTTTCACAACGTTCCATCGTTTGTCTTGCTGCAGGATAAAACATTGGATGTTCCGGGTTTAGGTAATATCCGGTTCGATGTGGCTTACGGCGGAACATTTTATGCATTTGTCGATGCCAATGAGATTGGCCTGGAGTTGGTACCGCAGCAAATTAGCCGGATAATTGATCTCGGCAGAAAGATAAAAAAAGCGGTGGTCCGGAATTTTGACATTCTCCATCCGTTTGAGGCAGATCTCAGCTTTTTGTACGGAACCATATTCACGGGGAAACCGAAAGATGGAAAACATCACAGCCGGAATGTTTGCGTTTTTGCCAATGGCGAAGTCGATCGTTCGGCTACCGGTTCAGGCGTGAGCGCCCGGGCAGCACTTCATGCCGTGAAAGATGGTTTGGAAACGGGAAAAAAGCTGGTTATCGAAAGCTTGATTGATACAACGATGGATGTGGAAATAGCGGATATCACTTCGTTCGGGCCTTATTCTGCCGTTATTCCCAAAGTAGCCGGAACAGCATTTTTTACAGGACAGCATCGCTTTTTGATTGATCCGGATGACCCGTTGAAAGAAGGATTTTTAATTAGATAAACAGGTTTCTAACCTCCCAATTTGGTTGATATGATTCGTTTACGTTCGCTCTTACTTCTCAGTTTACTGCTCGTTTTTCAGGCGGTACAGGCACAAACATTAACACTCGAACAACGACTGAAAGCGCTTCCCGATGTCTATTCGGTGAAGCCGATGGAGAGCAATGAGTTCTTCAAGCAAGCGTGGGTGGTTATGGTGGCGCAGCCACTCGATCACCAGCATCCCGATAAAGGCTTTTTTACGCAACGAGTGATTGTATCTCATCTCGGTTACGATAAGCCGGTGGTTTTTATCACGGAAGGCTATGCCGGCGATTATGCTGCCACTCCAAAGTATTTAAACGAACTGAGTTTGGTCCTCGATGCCAACCAGATTTTTGTGGAGCACAGGTTTTTCGGTCAGTCGGTTCCCGATTCGATTGATACCAAATGGAAATACCTTACGGTAGAAAATGCTGCAGCCGACGATCATCACCTGGTGCAGATGTTCAAAAAGATTTATCATGAAAAATGGATAAGTACCGGAATTAGTAAAGGCGGTGAGACGTGTTTGTATCATCGGGCACTTTACCCGAAAGATGTTGATATTTCGGTTCCTTATGTGGCTCCGTTGAACTTCTCCCGGGAAGAGCGCCGTGAGCCGGCTTTTATCGAGCACATCACGGGAACGAAAGAAGGACGGGAGAAAGTCGCGGCTTTCCAGCGCCAGGTACTGGAGCGGCGGGACCAGTTGTTTCCCATGTTCCAGACACTTTGTGATGAGAAAAAATATACGTTCCGAATTCCCTTGGAGGCAGTTTATGATTACTGCGTACTGGAATACTCGTTTTCGTTCTGGCAATGGGGACACGACATTGATGAAATTCCCGCTCCGGATGCTCCTGACCAGGAAATTTTCGATCACTTTGTTCAGGTTAGCTCACCCGAATATTTCAGCATGGAAGGCAGCAAAGGATTTCTTCCTTTCTTCGTGCAGGCTGCGCGTCAGTTAGGATATTATGCATATGATATGAAGCCTTTTGCCGATTTGATGACTATCAAAAGCACGGAAGGTTATCTTAGCCGGATTTGGTTGCCCAAAGAGGCTCGGTTTCCGTTTTCATCGGCAATGAGTGAGAAGGTAGATAAATATCTTCGCTCCGACGCAAAACATGTCTTGCTGATTTACGGCGGCTGGGATCCATGGTCGGCTTCGGCTGCTGAAGCAGGGAAAAACAAGGGCGTGATGAAAATCGTGAAACCGGAAGGCAGTCACCGTACCCGCATCATGAATTTGCCTGACAATTTGCGTCAGCAAGCCATCGATACCCTGAAAGTTTGGTTGAGCGAATAGTTGCTAAGCCGTTTCTTCCTTTAAGCGGGCGAAATAACGCTTGGCTTCTTTCATCACTTTCGGCGAAAGCAAAAGGGCAGACACCATCGTGGGAATAGCCATTAGCGCGAACGCTCCGTCAATGAGACTAATGATAACGGTCAAAGTGGAAGTAGCCCCGACCAGGATGGAAGCAGTGTAAATCACGTGATAGACTTTTACCCAACGCGTACCGAACAGATAAGTGACGCATTTTCCTCCGTAATACGGGAACGCAAACAGACTGGTGATTGCAAAAATCAGGATGCTGACAATCAGTATATAGGGGCCATAAACCGGAATCCCTTTCTCGAACGCTTCAGCGGTTAGCGTAATTCCGTTCACATCGGGGTGTTGCCACATTCCGGTTACGATAATGGTTAGCGCTGTCAGACTACAAACCACTATGGTATCGATAATTGGTCCAAGCATAGCTACGAGGCCTTCCCTCACAGGTTCGCTCGTTTTGGCGGCTCCGTGAGCCAGCGGTGCCGTTCCCAGTCCGGCTTCGTTGGAGAATGCGGCCCGTCGCACACCGGTTATCAAAACAGCTCCCATCGCTCCTCCGGCAACAGCTTTCCCCGAAAAGGCATCGGAAATGATTAGTTGAAAGCCGGACAGAATATTCCCCGGATGACTGAAAAGAATGTAGAAAACGGCGACCAGATAGACAACCACCATGAGTGGCACCAACCGGCCCGCTGCCCGTCCGATTCGTTTGACACCACCAATAACAACCAGCGCTACAATTCCGGCAATAACCAATCCTGTACCGAGGTTGGTGAGGAATCCGGTTTTCACGCCATTGGGAATCAAAATGACATCGCGGATAACCTGGGTTAGCTGGTTCGTCTGGAACAAAGGACTTACCCCAATCAGGCAAACCACACTGTAAAACACGGCGAGCGGTTTCCAATTTTTTCCCAAACCTTCCGTAATAAAATACATGGGGCCTCCCTGTATTTGTCCCCGGTCATCCCGGCCACGGTACATAATCGCCAGCGTATTGGTGAAAAACTTGGTGGCGACGCCAATCAGGGCGGAAACCCACATCCAGAAAATAGCGCCCGGTCCTCCGGTAACGATGGCCACCGCCACACCACTAATATTTCCCATTCCAATGGTGGATGCAAGTGCCGTAGACAAGGCCTGATAGTGGTTTAATTGTCCCGGTTCGTCGGGGTTATCGTAGCGCCCTGTCAAAATGTTGACAGCATGACGCAGATAACGAAAAGGGATAAAACGTGAATAGATGAGAAACCAGCTTCCACCGCCGAGTAAAAGAATGAGCAGAGGTGTGCCCCAGGCAATGTTGCTGAATTTGATGATGAATTGTCCGATATTTTCCAAAGGAAGTGGTTGATTTGGTTCAGGATCAAAGATAGGAATTTCGGGGAATGGCCAAAATTCAAGGTAATGCAGCAGTGGCTTGTGTGAAGGAAGTCACTTTCCCGGATACGGAAAATTCGTTATTTTACCCTCATGAAGAAGTATCTGAAAAGACAGTGGGAGCAGTTTAAGAAGCAATCGCTCCTGGGAAAAATATTCGATGTTGTTATCCTGGTGATTCTGATTGGACTGGTATTTCCGCCTACGCGGAAGCCGGTAGCATCGTTGCTGATTCGCACCACGCTGATGGCGCCGGGGAAAGATGACCACAGCATCAAGTTAACGAATGAAGATTACCAGTTCGGACTATATGACCTGAATGGTAGGGAACACAGTTTTGCTGAGTTTAAAGGCAAACCGGTGTTTTTTAATCAATGGGCAACCTGGTGTCCTCCGTGTGTGGCGGAATTGCCCACCATCCAGAAGTTATACGACGATTATGGAGATAAAGTGGCTTTCGTTATAGCTACGCATGAGTCTCCGGCTAAAGTCAAACAGTTTATCAGCGATAATGGCTATACCTTTCCGGTATATATCGTTCCCGGGCAGGTTCCGGGCGTCTTCCAGACACGTAGTATTCCGGCGTCGTATATTATATCGCCCGATGATAAATTGGTGTTACGGAAAAAAGGAGCCGCCGATTGGAACAGTTCAAGGGTAAGGAAAATGTTTGACGATATGATTCAATAGGCATGTTTTTGATTTGAATGATATTTTAATGCCATAACAGAACAGGCTGCCCCGGTTATCCGGAAAGCAGCCTGTTTTTATTTTACCTTTTTCGAGAGCTGTTATTTGTTCTTCTCTTCCATCTTTTTATAGAATTTCTGAAGGACGAAGAAGGCTTTCTTCTTGGTGCCGTTTTGGCCAATCAGACCTTTACGGTTCCATCCGTCCTGAATAACCGGTAGCACACGTTTTGGTGAGCGGAAATCACACAAAATCCACGGAGTGACACCCCGGAACTGTGGTATTTTCATCAACATGGGAAGTGTATGTTTGTAGATACTTTCCTGGTACTCTTCCGACCAGCGGGTGAGCGAGTCGCCGTGCAATCCCTGCAATGCGCCACCTCCGAATTCACTAATCATTACCGGCTTGTTGTATTTGATGATCCAGTTGATGCTGTCGCATTTTTGAGGCAGACCGTCATACCAGCCTACATATTCGTTGAAGTTGACAACGTCGACATATTGAGCGAAAGGATCCTCCACAATTCGGTCGTACGGATTGCTGTCCCCGTGAACTTCCAGAGCTGCGGATATTAACCGGGTATTATCCATGCTTCGGGCATGTTGCACCAGCTTGTGCAGGAAGTTGGTTCGTGCATCGCTGACCGGCGTTTCGTTGGCCATCGACCAGAAAATAACGGAAGCCCGGTTTTTGTCGCGTGTAATTAAATCAGTTAGTTGGTGTTCAGCGTTTTTATATGTGTCCGGATTGTTCCAGTCAATGGTCCAGTACACCGGATTTTCTTCCCAAACGAGAATGCCCATCTTATCGGCCAGCCGGATCATATTTTCAGCATGTGGATAGTGTGCCAGACGAACATAGTTACAGCCGAGTTCTTTCGCCCAGTTGAGTAACGTTTGTGCATCCGATTCGGAATAGGCTCTTCCTCCTCTCATGGGCATCTCCTCATGAATGGAAATCCCTCGAAGGAAAATTGATTTTCCGTTGAGCAGGATATCCGTTCCTTTGGTTTCGATGCTTCGGAAACCGATGGGCTCGGAAACACTTTGACCTGCATTGGAAACAGTAACTTTATAGAGTTTTGGGTTCTTCGGTGACCAGAGCTCCGCTTTCTTCAACTGAAAATCAACTGCAGCTTTCCCGTTTTCGTCGGTCGTGAAGGTTTTATTGATTTTCAGTTCGGGGATGCTGACCTGAACCGTTTGATTGGCAGCATTCGGACCGTTTAGCTGCACATAGCCAGCCACATTTTTTTGAGAACCTTTTTTGAGCTGAATGTAGTAATCGGAAATAAAGGTTTGCGGAACTTCAACCACGTCTACATCGCGGGTAATGCCGCCATAGTTCCACCAGTCGGTGTTCAGGGTGGGAACGCCTTCTTTGTGACGCTTGTTATCGACTTTAAGTACCAGCGAGTTCTTTCCGTCCTTTTTCAGCAAATCAGTGATTTCGTAATTGAACGGAGTGAAGCCACCAATGTGCTTGCCTAATTTCTTCCCGTTGAGGTAAACATCGGATTCGTAATTGACTGCTCCGAAATGAATGAAGACGCGGTCGTTGGGATTACTCTTCTTGTAGTCGAACAGCCGGCGATACCAGATAGAACCTTCATAGTAAAGCAATTTCTCATCCTGTGAATTCCAGTCGCCCGGAACCCAAAGGGTCGGACTTTTGTCGAAATTATATTCTATTAGCTGTGTTTTATTCGTTTGCTGTTGGTCGAGAAAAAAACCTCCGGTTGGATGCGGATTCGCATCGTAAGGTTTGTAGCGATAATCGTAATATCCGGTCTCGTACGGATCGATGATGTAATGCCATTTCCCATTAAGGGTAAATGTGTTGCGGCCGGGGATATTGGTGATGACAGTTTGAGCGTGTACCTGTCCGACCCAAATCAGGCAAAGCAGCAATGTTAACTTTTTCATAGTGTGAATATTATTGGTTTACTTCGAGTTTCGTCGAGAATTCTATTTAGCAAAAAACAGTGCCCGTTTGCGTTACCGGTAAAACTAATTGTTTTTTGAGAAAGAACATAGAAAACCGGCAAGCCAAGTGAGGAATTTAAATGAACTCTTTGGCAGGAAGTATTTTCCTCGTTAGATTTTTATGATCCAATAAACCGAAACGTCACTTGAAGGGTTTACGAAAAGAAATTCTTTAGAATCGTTCTATTAAAAGTATATTTGCTCTCTTGTAATCTAAAACTGATAAATTATGTCGTTAATAGCCCCCGGAGATCATCTGGTTTTATTTTCCCTTATAACCGGGGCTGCAGCCTTAGGGATGTGGTCGGAACATAAAAAGTGGTTTGGTAAAGTTTCCGGAATTCTGGTTACTGTTTTGCTGATGTCTCTCTTGTCGATGTTAAATGTCGTTCCGCCGGCATCGAGTACGAGAGTGCACGTACCTGTTTACGACCTGATCTTTACTTATTTTGTGCCGATTTCCATCCCGATGATGCTGATGGGATCGAACATCATGCGTACCATTCGCGAAGGCGGTAAGTTATTGATTGCTTACATTATTGGAGCCATTGGCGTGGTGTTGGGGAGCTTTTTAGCTTTCTCGTTAATCCATTTGGGGCCGGACTCCGGAAAAATGGCCGGTGTCATCGCCTCGACGCTGATTGGCGGAAGTATGAACTTCGTTGCTACCGGAGAAGCTCTGCAAATCACTACCCATCCGCTGTTCTCTGCGACCATCGCTGTTGATAACTTTGCAGCCAGCCTGTTTATTCTTTTGCTTTTTATGCTTCCCGGGATTAAGTTCCTGGCGCGCTTTTTTGCCAAGCCCAAAGCTGAAAACAAGATAGAGGCAGTAGTACAGGAGCACGAAAAGTCCCAACCCATTACCATGGAGCGCATGGGACTGACGCTGGTCATTGCAGTCGCTATTGCGGCATCAGGTGCCTGGTTAGGCGATTGGCTGCAATCGGTTCTTCACACGCAAATGGATTTGAGTATTCTCATTATTACGCTCATTTCGGTGCTGGTAGCGAATCTCTTTCCCAAACGTCTCAAACCGCTCGAAGATACTGCCTTTTCGGTGGGACTGTGGATGATGTACATCTTTCTGGCTGCCATTGGTGCAGCAACCAACATGGCTGACATTTTGCACATCGGTCCGGCCATACTCGGATTTTACCTCATTATCCTGTTCTTCCACCTCATCTTTTTGGTGGCACTGGCAAAAATTTTCAAGCTCGATATCTATGAAGTCATGATATCATCAGCTGCTAACGTGATGGGGCCGTCTGTAGCCGCACCGATGGCTGCTTCGCTCGGACAAAAGAAATTAATTACCCCGGGGATTCTCGTGGGGATTCTTGGTTATGTTATCGGGACTTTTATCGGAGTTTCCATTGCATTAGCTTTGAGCTAAAGTGAAAGCACCTAAATTGGTTGTATGAAACTCAAATGAGGGAAGATTTTCAGTATTTTTCACCCCATCCCTAAAGGGTGAATACTGAAAAATCAAGTTTTCCCTTTAGGGAGTCAGGGTAAAGAAACTTGGTTTTTCTAATTTGGGATAGTTTCATACAACCGGCCTTAGTAAACCTCGGGAACGAAAGTCTGGTCAGTAATAGGAGGACGTACGTAGTTGTCCTTTTCAATGCGTGGTGGTAGTTCCATCGGTTCGGGCGTCAAATCCTTGTACGGAACTTTGCTCAGCAGGTGATGAATGCAATTGAGCCGGGCTCTTCGCTTGTTATCTGCCGGAACGACATACCAAGGGGCTTGTTTGATGTCGGTGTACCGGAACATTTCGTCTTTCGCCCGGGAGTACTCTACCCATTTTTCGCGTGAAGCCAAATCCATGGGGCTGAGTTTCCAGCGCTTGGTCGGATCATCGAGCCGGGCTTGAAAACGCAGCTCCTGTTCTTCGTCGGAAACCGAAAACCAGTATTTGATAAGGATAATGCCGGAGCGAACCAGCATGCGCTCGAATTCGGGACAACTCCGCATAAATTCGTCGTATTCCTCGTCAGTACAAAAACTCATTACATGCTCTACGCCGGCACGGTTGTACCAGCTACGGTCGAAGAGAACCATCTCGCCGCCTGCTGGCAGTTGCGTAACATAGCGCTGGAAATACCATTGCGTCCGTTGGCGTTCGGTGGGTGTGCCGAGTGCTACAACGCGGCAGATACGGGGATTAAGTGGTTCCATGATGCGTTTGATAACGCCACCTTTTCCGGCAGCGTCACGGCCTTCGAAAATAACAACCACTTTTAGTTGTTCCTGTCTGATCCATTCCTGCAACTTCACCAGCTCGATTTGCATCTTGCGCAGCTCCTTGTTGTAAATCTTTTTTCCTAAGCGGCGCTTGTCCTTTTTTTCGGGTTCGATGTGATCCGGTGATTTGTGGTGCTTCTTTTTGGTTTTCTCTTTACTCATTGTAGCGGGTTTTTATGGTTCCGACAGGAATGGAAGGCTTGAATCTCTTTAAAATTAAGGCTTTCCTTCTGCTTTCGCAAAAAAGTTCTTTCCTGAAACGATTCTATGAGAACAGAAAAAACCTGGCTGCCTTTGAGGACGCAGCCAGGTGATATTTTGCTATTGGTTGTCAATCATGTCGTCGAGTACCTTTTCCAGGTAACTGTAACTCGGTCGGTCGATGGTATTTTGACTAAGATATTTGAATTGCACCACGCCGTTTTTGTCGATAATGAATACGCAGGGAATAGCTTGCGGAGCATTGCCACCGTCAAATTTTGGGTCGTAAAGTCCAAGCGAATCGGTGAGTTTGTGGTCGGCGTCGGCGATGATGGTGAGCGGCGTTTTCACGTCTTCAGGTTTGATGGTGTGGTCTTTCGGAAACATTTTACGGGCTGTATGCATCCAGCGTTTCCGTCCTTCCGAAAGTTTGGTTGTGTCGGCAGGGTATTTCCACTGTTCCACTACTTTCATCTGTTGAGGGATGGTGGCAATCCACTGGGCAACGGTGTCCTTACTGTAGGGAAGCACAAAAGCCACTTTCAGGTTGTGCTTTTCTTCCAGCTGGTTGAGTTTGTCAAAGTCAATCATCTCCATGTAGTTGTATTGGCAGATGTTGCACCAGTGGTTGGGAACAACCAGGCCGCGATTGAATATCAGCATCACATTCTTGCCTTTGTAATTGTTGAGGTCGAACTCGCCGCCCTGGTATATGGCAGCTTTGAATTCAGGCATTTCCTGTCCAACAATTACCGCTTTCATCTGTCCGAAACTAACGAGCGAGGTGCCCAGCAACAGGGCAATCAGTAACAATGAAGTTTTTGTTTTCATATCGAATATAGATTTGATGTTTCTGAATGAGCGTTGGCAGTCAATGGTGCCGATTAAAGTTAAGAGGTTTTTTTTATGAATGATTAGGAAAATAGGGGAAGAGTTGATTGGGCTAAAGCCCATCGCAGAGTGGGTATTCTAACCCAAGGCTGAAGCCATTGGGAATTATGAACATCCAGGTAGATGCTGATTAAAAGAGAGATTATTCCTGAACGAGGTATTGAATTGGAGGTCATTCCTCAAGCCATATGACAGAGCGCTCAACACTACCGTGAAAATGCTTAACGCTGGCGCAAAAGCTGTCAAGGCTACTTCAAATCCCGTCAACGCTACATGAAAAGCTCTCAAGCCTGTTGGCAAAGTGCTCAACACTACCGTGAAAATGCTCAACGCTGGTGAAAAAACTGTCAAGGCTACTTCAAATCCCGTCAACGCTACATGAAAACTGCTCAAGCCATATGACAGAGCGCTCAACACTACCGTGAAAATGCTCAACACAGGTATAAAAACTGTCAAGGCTACTTCAAATCCCGTCAACGCTACATGAAAACCGCTCAAGCCTGATTACAGAGCACTCAACACTACCGTAAAAATGCTCAACACTATTGAATTCGATTGTTTATCCGGGCTTGACGCATTTGATATCTGTGTTGACGACATGCTAACCCGGCTTGACCATTATAATTAGCGTGTTGAGGGAATTTTAGCCTGGCTTGAGCGGTTTTCATGTAGCGTTGATGTACACCACAACTGGCTTGAGTGCTTTTGTTGTTGTGTTGATGTACACCACAACTGGCTTGAGTGCTTTTGTTGTTGTGTTGATGTAAAACGCAACCAGCTTGACTGTTTCGGGATTAGCTTTGACGGCTATCCAAACTGGCTCAATCATTTTCCGGGAGTCTTTTCCGGAACAACCATACTGATTGAGAGAATCAGAGAGGCAATTATGGAAATATGAGGGGTAGGAATGTATGAAATAGAACTGGCTGAAGCCATGGGCAATTCAAAACAAAAAATGCCCCATCACTGAGGCATTTTTCATTCCATATATAAAGTCTTCTTTTTATTTCTTTTCCGGTGTTAACCGCAGCATTAACACACCGTGAGCGGGGACGTCGGCGGTGAGGTTTTTGCCTGTGTTGCCGATAGCTTTGTGTTGCCACAGGTCGCGCAGGTCATATTTTTTATCGCTGAAGGAGACATAGTGTTTCGCGTGACCGATGCCGACTTTTGCCCAATCATAATTGACGTTCCAGGGGGTGTCGGCGCGGTTGAGAAAACAAACGGCCAGCTCGTCGTTTTGAAGGAACTTTACCCAAATTTCCTGGTCGCCATAGTCGATGAAGCGGAATCCCTGTTCTCCCAGCGCATCCTGGTCAACCTGAATAACCTCCTCATTGGTGAGTATCTTCTTCGTTTCGTCATCCATGCTGCGGAGATCGTTGCCGGCCATTAATGGAGCGGCTAACATACACCACATACTGAAGTGTGTTTTGTACTCTTCGTCAGTCATACCACCGTTGCCTACTTCCAGCATATCGGGGTCGTTCCAGTGGCCGGGACCCGCATACTTCCATAGGTCGGCATTGAGGTCGATAATGTCCAGTACTCCTTTGCCGCCCCAGTTGAGGGTTCCTTTGAATGAATCGAAAATGTCGCCGGTGGTGCGCCACAGGTTGCCAATGCCTTTGCCCCATTCCCACGGCTTGTTGGACCCCCACTCGCAAATGCTGAATACGATGGGGCGGCCGGTAGCTTTTAGCGCATCGCTCATGGTTTTGTAAGCGGCTTCGGCATTTTGTCCTTCGTTGTAACACCAGTCGTACTTCAGGTAATCGACTCCCCAGGCTGCATACTGACGGGCATCCTGAAACTGGTAGCCGCGGCTTCCGGGACGTTTCTGGCAGGTCATGGAGCCGGCACAGGAGTAAATTCCGAATTTTAGTCCCCTGGTATGGATGTAATCGGCCAGGGCTTTCATCCCGTCAGGGAAACGTTTCGGATCGGGAATGATGTTGCCGGCGCTATCGCGGCCTACCTGCCAGCAGTCGTCGATGACAATATACTGGTAGCCGGCATCGGCCATGCCGCTGTTCACCATGGCGTCGGCCATCTCTTTGATGAGTTTCTCACTGACGTTACAGCCAAATTTGTTCCAGCTGTTCCAGCCCATCGGAGGAGTGGCTGCCACTGTTTCCGTTTTTTGCGCGAAGAGTTGTGTGCTAAAGAATACCAGTAAAAGTAGCGTTGTTAGTTTTTTCATCGTTTATATGTGTTAGTTGATATTGTGTGATTTGATCTGGCTTTCCGAAAATAATGATAATGTCGGTAAATTGCTTGTCTTTCGAAGGAAAGTGTATGATCAACATTAAGGTATATGGCGATTTGAGAGGACCGGAAGGTCACTTTTTGTCCCCTTTAACACTGAAAATAAACGTATCTTCGGGATGTGCTTTTGTATTAAGGGGAATAATGAGCCGTAAAGTTACTTGCTTTTTCATCGTCTTTCTTTTTCTGAATTTCTTCGGCCGTTCGATGGCCAGCGAGCGTCAGTTCGAAATCCGTACACTGACTAACTCCAACGGATTGTCGAACAGTTCGGTGAATGACATTTTTCAGGATTCGAACCATGTATTGTGGATTGGTACGTGGGACGGTTTGGATCGTTATGACGGGCATGCCATCCAAATCTTTCGGCCCGAGCCGGATAATCCCAACAGTTTAAGTAACCAGGTAATTTTGAAGATTGAAGAGGGGAAGGATGGCTATCTCTGGGTACTGACCATGCACGGCATTAATCGGTTAAATCCCAATACCCGGCAAATCAAGCGATACTTTTTCGGTCGTGAAGACAAAGCACCTCTCACCGAGTCGGAGTTCCATCTGGCGGTTGACCAACAACGAAACATTTTCTTTGAAGCGAAGGAGTGGGGATTGGGGTATTACGCCAACGACTCCATCCGGCGACTTTCATCCGGCGATTTGCCGGTACAGGCCGTGCGGGAGATTCGTTTTTCTCCGGTAAACACGCTACTGATTCAATACGCTAATGGCGATTTACTGGAAGTTCGTCTGCATCGTGGCAGTGACGGTGCAGTGACGGTCGTTGGATTGAAAAGAATTGCTCAGCATGTTCGCGATTTTTTGAATGAATCGAAGGATAAGATTCTGCTGTTGACAACCGACGGGCAGTTGGCGACCTATTCTTTTACCGATAGCAAAATTGAAATGACCGGTTTCAGTGGTATTCAGAAGCTCATCGGGAAAACCCGCAGCGGTGTTTTGATTGCTGATTCGAAAAAGCATTTCATCCTGAAACCGGGTGGTATGGTGGAACGGAATTCATGGCTCAGTCACATCAACAGCCGGAAATTATCAACTGTTTTTGAAGGAAATGAAGGTGTGGTCTGGATTGGAACCGATGGAGACGGTATTTACAAGCTGTTTCCACGCCACAAGTTGTTTCATTCAGTTACGCAGGCGCAAATCCCGGCCTTACGGGGCGGTAACGTACGGGCATTCTCCCTGGCTCCCGATAGCGCTTTGTGGGTTGGGACCAAAGGACAGGGGCTCTTCCGGTTTCCGGCACATTTTTACTTAAACGGCTCTGAGGAGAAAATTCCTGAAGAGAATTACTATTCTGCTAATTCGCCGCTCAACAATTCGGTCTTTTCGCTTTTCTGCGGTAGAGATAGCCTGATGTTTATCGGGACGGACGGTGACGGACTTTCGGTTTATGATTTCCGGTACAACCGTCTGATTGATTGGGAGGATATTGAGGGCACCGAAAACTGTACAGCTTTTCGTTCGGTGTATGCCATTTATCAGGATCAACAGGGAGTTATTTGGTTGGGAACGAATGGTTATGGAATGCTACGGCTACGGCTGGAAAGAAACGGACGTAAGTTGCGGGTAACCGATTTTAAGCAATACGTAGCCAATGAGAATCTGGCCGGAAAACTAAGCAGTAATATTATCTTCTCCATTATTCCGGAAAATGATCGTGAACTGTGGATTGGCACGCGGTTGGGGGGATTGAATTTATTTAATAAGAAAACGGAATCATTCAGGGTTTTCAGAAAGGCGCCGGGCGATTCGCTAAGCCTGAGCAACGACGATATTCTTTGCCTGTACAAGGATGCCCAAAAGCGGTTGTGGATTGGCACCAGCCTGGG
Source organism: Prolixibacter sp. NT017 (assembly GCF_009617875.1). Taxonomy (NCBI): domain Bacteria; kingdom Pseudomonadati; phylum Bacteroidota; class Bacteroidia; order Marinilabiliales; family Prolixibacteraceae; genus Prolixibacter; species Prolixibacter sp. NT017. The sequence continues at coordinate 76,809 of NZ_BLAV01000001.1, forward strand.
ATTAAATTACCTTGAAACGGATAAATTAACTGATCATCCCGCTTTTCACAGTTTTACCACGAACGATGGGTTGCCCAATAATACCATTCACGGTATGGTTTGCGATCATGCCGGAAACTTGTGGGTGAGCACTAACCTGGGACTTTCTCAGTTTAACGTCGAAAACCATCGCTTTCGTAATTTCACTGAGGAGGACGGTTTGCAGAACAACGAGTTTGCCGATGGCGCATTCTTTCGGGATGACCAAACCGGATATATTTTTATGGGCGGTAACAGCGGCTTTAACTATTTCCGCTCATCCGAAATTGGGGAATACACTTATATACCGAATATTGCGATTAGTGATATCAAGGGACAGAATGACGATAAACCCTATTATCATTCGTTCGTAGTGACGCCCCAGTCGAGAAATCCTCCTCATGTTAACCTGAAATATGATCAAAACTTCTTCGATATCACTTTGGCAGCGCTAAGTTTTATCAACAGTGAAAAGTGCCAGTATGCTTACTATCTGGAGAATTTCGACAAGCAATGGAACAACATTCAGAACCGGCGTGTGATTTCGTTCACCAACGTTCCGCCGGGAAACTATACGCTGTGGCTGAAGTGGTCGAACAGCGATGGCATCTGGAGTCCGCCGGTTCATGCGGTCGATTTTCGTATCAAACCAATTTTCTGGGAGTCCGCCTGGGCTATTGGCATATACGTACTGCTGACTTTATTTTTCCTGCTGTTCGTACAAAATTACTGGAAAAAGCAGCAATTGCTGAAACAGAATATCGAGCTTCGGAAGCGGGAAGAGGCACTGCACCAGAACAAGCTGACCTTCTTCACGAATATTGCCCACGAGCTGCAAACACCGCTGACATTGATTGTTGGACCGTCGCAAAAGCTGGCGGACGACCCCGGCATCGATCATGAAGGACAGAAGTTCGTGCATATGATTCAGCGGAATACAAACCGGCTGTTGTTCCTTATCCAGCAGCTGCTGGAATTTCGCAAAGCGGAGAATGGTCATCTGGAAATGCAGACCATGTATTTCAATTTGGTGAACCTGGTGGAGCAGATAGCCGAACTGTTTGATGACTGGGCCATTCGGAACAAAATTGATTACAAGATTGAATCGCCACCGGAAATTCCCGGCTGGTATGATCAGGATAAGATTGAAAAAATCATTTTCAACCTGTTGTCGAATGCCTTTAAGTATACACCGCAGGGCGGAAATATCAAGCTGAAGATTGCTGAGTCGGACAAGCAGGTACGCATCGAGGTCATGAACTCGGGAAAAGGAATTCCAAAGGAAAAAATTCCCCGCCTGTTTGAGCGCTTTTTCATTACGGATGAAGGAGTCACTTCCGATCCGGATAAATTCCGAACCGGGATTGGTCTGGCTTATACCCGTAGTTTGGTAACGGCCATGGGCGGTACCATTGATGTGGAAAGTGTGGAAAACAAGCTGACGACTTTTTCTGTGTTGATGCCGTGTTGTCAACTAAAAAGCGAAAGGACCGACGAGCAGGAGCCGGTCGATGAAGTCGTTTTGTCGCGGCAACTGCATCACATTCTGACTGAGTCTAAGTCGCAGCCTGATGACGGACAGGAAAAGGTGCGCACCCTGGAAACGCTGGAGAAAAAGCAGAAGACACTTTTGATTGTGGAGGATGAACCGGATATTCACCAGTTGCTGGATGGAATGCTGAAGGATAAGTACCGGTTGCTGACTGCCTATAACGGTGTGGAAGCGTTGAAAGTGATGGAAACAGAGATGCCGGACTTGATTATCAGCGACGTGATGATGCCGGAGATGGATGGAACAGAGCTCTGCAAACAGCTGAAAACAGATCTGAAGACCTGCCATATTCCCATTATTCTGCTGACAGCCAAAAGTTCAGTAGCACAACGTATCGAAGGCTTGGAGAGCGGTGCCAATTCGTACATTCCGAAGCCATTTCATCCCCAACACCTGGAAGTACGAATTGAGAAACTGCTGGAAGAACGGGATCGAATTGCCCGTTATTTTCAGCAAGGCAACGGATTGGAAAATCATATTCAGTTGTCGGTTGCGGAAGAAGACCAGCAGTTTATCGATAAAGTAATGGAAATTATTCGGCAGCACATCGACGACGAAAAATTACAGGCTACTTTTCTTGAAAATGAAATGGGCATGAGCAGCTCGCAGTTTTACCGGAAATTGAAGCAGGTCTCCGGTATGTCACCCGGTGATATGATTCGGTCGATGCGTTTGAAACATGCAGCGCAACTTCTCAAAACTTCTTCACAAACGGTAACCGAGGTTTTTTATCAGTCGGGATTCAACAACCGTTCTTATTTCTATCGCGAATTTCAAAAAATGTTTGGCCTGCCTCCCAAGCAGTATCAACTAAAATATAGGAAATAAGAATTAGTATTCTGTTGTAATGATCTGTAAATGTGAGTGTTTTTTGTTTTGTGTACACTTTTGACGAAATAGTGTACAGCATTTCGTGTGTTCTTATCTGAACTTTGAGGTACCAATAATCCACACCTCGAATCAACCTGAAGCAACTGTAAAATTAAACCAATGTTCCAAACAAAATCCAGGTCCGGTGTGACCGTGCTTTTCTTGTTGTTCCTATTGATGATGACAGCATCTGTATCGGGGCAAAATCTGAAATTGAAGGTCGATGGTTCTCCTGAATCAGGCTATGGCGTCGCACTGTACGATGGCAATCAAAAGTTGCTGGAGGATTCCGGTGCTTTTACATTGCATCTGTCTAATCTGGATTTGACTTCCGATACCACACTTTATAATTGGCGCGGTACTTTCTGGACCGGAAACGACACGATCATTGAGCTGCAGAAGGAAACTTATATGAAAGCGCTCGATTCGAAACTGACTGTCAAAGTCACGTACCAAATTGTGAATCCGCACATCGTAAAGAAAACAGTTGAGCTCTTCCAGCCCAGCATGCTTTCAATGTATTATACCCTTCTGGAAAACAATGTTCCGGCACAACAGCCGAAAAAATATGTGACGTTCGAGCAGGATAACTTTCCGGGTGGATTCATTCACGAACTTTTTCCATCGGCCGGATTTGTCACCGCGGATAATATGACCGTCGGTTTTCTGACCGATGCAGGATATAAAAATCAGTTTACACGTACAACACGACGCCGGTTCAGTGGACGCGGAGGCGGTTTCGTTGGGATGCGCCAGCTTCCCGATCCAAGACTGTTTGCCACAGCTACACCTGAAGAACGGGCTCAGGGGAAAGACTATGTACGTTTGACTTTTGGTGAGATGTTCAATCTGAATGTCGGAACCGAAACCGTCTTACCGCTTCCGCAGAAATACAGTCGGGAGGGTAAGCTTTCGATTTCCCGGAAGGATAGTTTGATTGTACTGAATTGCCAGGCTGGTGGGAAGGACGGTATCCAGATGATGACGCCAGTTACCGGCCAAAAAGTGTATACCATCTCCTTCAAGGTGAAAGGGAACTTGCCGGTGGCGCTCAAACTGTACCGGGTGAAAAATGGTCAGCAAGGACCAGAGCTCGAACACGGAGTTAAGTACATCGATGCATTTCCGTCGAAAACGGACGAGTGGACGGAGTTCAAGGGAAGCATTCTGGTTCCGTACATCGAAGGCGACAGTGTTTCGATGTTTATCGGAAATACTTCCGGAAAAGCCGGAACGATGCAAATCAAGGAGCTGGCGATTGCCGAAAATCATCCGGCCATTCAGCCCTATAACATTTTACCGCTGGGGAAAAAGGAAACGAAAACCACTTACATTTTTGTGGAACCGTGGAAATCTCATCGCGATTTTATGATTGATTCGCAGTCACGACTGGCGGAAGGAAAAGGCTTCAAAGGCTCACTGATTGAAAAGATGCTGTATGCGAATGCCAACATGCTGAACTGGATTACTTCCGTGCATGATTTTACTCCGTTCAGTGTGCCAAATATGAATTACTCGCCCGACATGTATAACCGGGATTCGTTCTGGACGACGGTAGCGACTTACAATAAAAAACTGAACCTGGCGATCTGGAATCAGTGGGCTAAAACGCAAACTCCCGATGGTGCTATCGGAACTATCATTACGCCCTACATGGGCTCGGTGGAAGCCAAGGACAACGAAGCGACTATCGAGTGGTTGGTTTGGGCTTTGGTCAACCAACGGCGGTACGGAGTTCAACTTCCGAAAGATAAAATTGACAAAGCCGTGTCGTTTGTACTTAATTCGTTTGACGAGAACCATGACGGTATTTGTGAATCACATTTCTCGATGAGCCAGATTGATGTGTGCGACTATGTTCCAAAAACAACTCGATTGGCCGTGAACCAAGGGATGTTCGCTGTTGCTTTGCACACGATTAAGGCTTTGGGATATGATATTTCAGATGAATATATGAACAAAGCGGAATCGGAATACCGGAAATTCTACGATCCGAAACGAAAACATCTGCTGTTCGACCGCGAATATCCCGATTTGATTTCGCTGACGGATTTGGTTCCTGAGTTTCTATCGCTCTGGCTGTTCAATCACCCGATGTTAACGGATGAGATGGTGAACAACCAGTTGAATGAGATGCCGTATCTGAACAAAGTTCCCAATTCTCCGCATCCGGAGATGGGCACGACCGCACCGATTCTGGTGCGCCTCACAAACGATGCAAAAGGTTATTCCTATATGACTTCCGATTACCAGCCTTTCGGCGAATTCGGAAAGGCCAACTATGCAGACCACTCCCGCGATGGTTTTTATTACAACGGCGGAAGCTGGATGCGGGCAGAGTACTGTGCCTATGTGGTAGGCTTGAAACACGGCTGGCCTAAGGCAAAAGAAATGATGGAAAACCGGGCCTGGGCGGAAATCAATTTGAACCCGAAATGGCCCTTTAGCAAGGAATTTATTCCGACTCATTGGAAAAGTACCGATGAATGGTGGCTTTCAACAAGGGGACTCAGTTGGAATGTGTTCATCCTGATGGCTGACGAAGTCGCAGGACTACGCACTCCTGATATGGATCCCGACTATAAATAATTGGATGTAATTAATGATGCTCAATCAATTAAATTTTTAAAGCTAACTTCTATGAAAATCTTTTTTATCACAAGATTTAGAAGGGAAATACTCGGGCTTGTATTTCTTTTTATGACAGGTGCCGTCTTTGGCCAGGTCAATGTGACCGGTACGGTTACAGATGAAAGCGGAACGACGCTTCCCGGAGTAACCGTAGTGGTTTCAGGAACAACCAATGGTAGCATTACCGATATGAATGGTAAGTATACCCTTCAGGTCGAAAATACCAACGTATCCCTCGATTTCTCCTTTGTGGGATACCAGAAACAGACTGTTCCGCTTAACGGAAAGACAGTTCTCAACGTTACGATGAAAGAGGAGAAGAAGCAGATCGACGAAGTGGTGATTGTTGGATATTCTGCTCAGAAAAAAGCAACCCTTACCGGTGCTGTTGCTCCTGTCAATATTGCCGATGTCGATAAACGGAAAGTAGGCGATCTGGCACAGGCCCTGCAAGGACAAGTTGCCGGTGTTCAGGTTACTTCCAGTACCGGTGCTCCCGGTGATGCGGTGAATATCCGTATCCGTGGAGAGGGAACCATCGGAAACAATAATCCGCTCTATGTCATCGATGGTGTTCCTTCACGGGATATCAGTTTCCTCAATCCATCGGATATTAAATCGATGACGGTATTGAAGGATGCTTCGGCCGCTGCTATTTATGGTGCTCGTGCAGCAGGTGGTGTTATTGTGATAACGACCAAAGAAGGTGTAGAAGGGAAAAGCACGCTGGATGTCAGTTACTACACAGGAATTCAGAAGGTGGCTCACCTTCCCCATATGCTGAACGCAACGCAGTACATGAATGTAGTAGAAGAAGCCTGGAATAACGCTGGTTATTCAGGAACCAATCCATATACTGCCGATAAAGGCCGCAGCGATTTTGCCAATACCAACTGGCTGGATGCCCTGTTCGAACTGGGACATTCTCAGAATGCACAGGTGACAGCTACCGGTGGTAATCAGAAAGTGCAGTACCTGTTGTCTGCCAACTACTACGGAAATGATGGGATTGTGGTGTATAACAATGATAAGTATCAGCGCATTAACTTTCGTTCGAATATTACCGCTAATCTGACCGAGCGGTTGAAAGTCGGAAGTAACCTGTTGCTTTCGTATGTTATTCAGGATGCCTTGTCATCAAAAGGTGACGAGCCGGGGATCATTCGGCACGCGATGCTTCGTCCTCCCATTATCCCGATTTACAAAGATCCGAGCGATCCAACCTGGTCGGCGCAAGATCCATTTACAGACCTGCCGTTCTACAAGAACAAGGATTCGTTTGAGAGCAATAAGTACGAATGGTCGCAGAACCCGATTGCGTTGGCTTACTTCACCGACGATGTACGGAGTTACTACAAAACATTTGGTAACCTGTATGCAGAATATGCTTTCCTCGGTGACAAATCGCTGAAATTCAAAACGAATTTGGGTGTTGATCTGACCTTCTCTCACAACAAGGCATTCCATCAGAACTTTGGTGATGACGACGGCAGTGGTAGTTCACTGGATCAGGGATTGGGACGTCAAAACCGCCCGAGCACATTGAATGAAGATCGCGGTGAGGAAATTACGTTCACCTGGGACAATACGTTGAATTACGTGAAAGACCTGGGTAAAAGTTCTATCAACGCGTTGGTCGGTAGTGAATTCATTACCAACCATTCTTCCTCTATCAGCGGGTCACGCGCTCGTTACGATTATACCGGTAAAAACTTCCGTTACCTTGATTTTGGAGGTTCGCAGTATGATGTATGGAACGGAGGTTCTGCTGCTGAGTGGGCACTGTTCTCGTTATTCGGTTCGGCAACGTATTCCTATGACAGCAAGTATATGGTAACCGCCAACTTCCGTGCGGATGCTTCTTCACGCTTTGCGGAAAACAACCGTTGGGGATATTTCCCATCCGTTTCAGCCGGATGGAAATTGTCGAATGAGAATTTCATGAAGGATATCACCTGGTTGTCGGATTTGAAACTGAGAGCCAGTGTTGGACAGCTGGGTAACCAGGAAATCGATAACTATGCTTACCTGACGCTGTTGCGGAAAAGCGGTGACAGTTACCTGATTTCCCGTTACGGAAACCCCGACCTGAAGTGGGAAACTACCACGCAGTATAACTACGGTCTGGATTTGGGGCTTCTGTCGAACAAAATTTATTTTACAGCCGATTACTTTATCAAGAATACAACCGATATTTTGTTGCCGATTACATTGCCGTCAATTGCAGGTGATGTATCTCCAACTTATGTTAATGCAGGTGCCGTTACCAACAAAGGTTTTGAGTTTGCTTTGACACTTCGCAACAGCGAACATCAGTTCAAATACAACATTAACCTGAATGTGGCGACCCTCAAAAATGAGGTAACCAAACTGCACCCGAACCTGCCGATGATTATCAACGCAGCCAGTAAAGGTGTAGCGCGTACCGTTGTTGGTCAGCCGTTGAATTCCTATTACGGTTACGTGATGGAGGGAATCTATCAGAACACACAGGAAATTCAGGATCAACTTTACGGAACAGCTAATCCTTCAGCACAGCCGGGTGATATCCGGTTCAAGGATTTAAATGGCGATGGCATTATCAATGATAAAGACCGGACGTTCATCGGAAATTCCATTCCGAAACTGACATACGGAATGAACCTGACAGGCGAATACAAAGGCTTTGATTTGTCACTGTTGTTCCAGGGCGTGCATGGCGTTGACCGTTACAACGACGGTAAGAAGATTGTGGACTACGATACTCGTCCGTTCAACTACACAACCCGCGTACTGAGTGCATGGCACGGCGAAGGTACCAGCAATACCATTCCACGTGTAAGCTTTACGGATAACGGTAGTAGCAAAATTTCCAGTGTATTCGTTGAGGATGCCTCTTACTTCCGTCTGAAAAACGTGGAACTGGGGTATACATTCAAACAGTTGATGCAGCGTTCGAAAACCTTCAAAAATCTTCGTGCTTACGTCTCTGCTCAGAACGTATTCACCATTACCGATTACACCGGTCTCGATCCGGAATCGACCGATTTGATTGATATGGGAACTTACCCGCAATCAAGAGCTTTCATTCTTGGTGTTGATGTGAAATTTTAATGTCCCAGCTAATAAAATTCAGTAAAATGAGAAAAATATATATGATACTGGTTGCATCAACTTTACTGTTGTTCACCGGTTGCGACAAATACCTCTACAAGGAACCCATCGGGTTGCTGACACCCGACCAGGTAGATACCTCACCAACCGAAAGTGCGGTGGAATATTCAGTCTTTACTTCGTACCAATTGCTTTCCAGTACCCTGAATATTATCGGGGAATGGGGCTGGGACGACGGAACCGTTCTTCGCAACGATTTTATCCTGAGCGATATCGCTTCGGATGACATGCAGAAGAAATGGAATCCGGATGGTGACCAGGCCTGGATGGACGAAATTGATCATTTCAATTTTACTTCTGACAATGCTGGTTTTAACGGACAGTGGGCTTATGACTACGATGGCATTTCCCGTTCGAACCTGGCCATCAGTTATCTGACCAATGACGAGTTGATGGGTAAGCTGACCATGGACAGCAATCTGAGAAACCGTTTGCTGGGTGAGGTTTACTTCCTGAGAGCTTTTTACTATTTCGATTTGGTCAATAATTTCGGTGATGTTCCGCTTTTGGTAAAACCATTGGAAAGTTTCTCTGAAGCTTATGATGTAGCTACTCGTGCACCGAAAGCTCAGGTGATGGATCAAATCCGTGCCGACCTGGCGCAGGCAGTTACCCTGTTGCCTAACAGCAAATATTCAGATAATACTCAGCCCTGGCGTGCATCGAAAGGTGCTGCCATTGCTATGCAGGCAAAAGTAGAGCTTTATAGCGAAAACTGGCAGAAAGTGCTGGATTACGTCAACCAGCTGGATGGTCTTGGTTTCTATTCGCTCGATGATAATTACTTCGACAACTTCCAGGTGGAGAAAGAGTTCACTGACAACGAGGTGATCTTTGCTTACGACCATGAAAGTAATACAGTTCCGAGATCAGGCAATGGTTTGTGTGCATTGCTGGGATGGGGCTTCGTAGCTCCCGAACAGAATTTCATCGATGAATTCGAGCCGAACGATCCGCGTCTGCTCTATACGGTCGACGTAGACAATCAAGCTGTTTATAAAATTCTTGGTGAGACGAATACCGATAATAAGGGAAATGATGACTCACCCAGTAACAAGATTTACATCCGCTATGCTGATGTCATGCTTTGGAAAGCGGAAGCCGATATCAACCTGGGTAACTACACCGAAGCCATCGGTATCATCAACGAGGTCAGGGCCCGGGCACGGAATACCGTTGCCATCGATGGAACTACACCTCCGGCAGGAACCTTGCCTGACCGTGATGTAAATTCAACGGATAAGGCTCAGATTATGGGTTGGTTGCGCCATGAACGTCGTGTGGAGCTTGGCTTTGAATCACAGCGCTTCAATGACTTGAAACGTTGGGGAATTGCCAAAGATGTACTGGATGCACAGGGTCAAAACTTCCAGGATAATAACTATCTCTATCCAATTCCACAGCGTGAAATTGATAAATCAGGTGGTACTATTACCCAGAACCCGGGTTATTGATGCTTAACAGATAATAGATAGGAAACAGGATGCCCCATAGTTTATGTCGGATATTCGGGGCATCCTTGTTTTCAAATTCCGCTAAGAAAAAGACAAAAAGCTAGTTATGGATATGGCAAAGAGATTCGCCGGGAACCCGATCTTACGCCCCGGCGATCTGAAACCGAGCAGGGAAGGATTGAAAATTGAATGCTTGCTCAATCCGGGAGTGTTCCGGTACGATGGAAAGATATGGATGTTGCTTCGGGTAGCCGAACGTCCCGAGCAGAAAGAAGGATTCACTTCTTTCCCTCTATACAAGGAGAACGGCGAACTGGAGATTAAAGAGTTTAAAAATGATGATCCGGAGCTCGATTTATCCGATCCCCGGGTTATCAGCTATCAGGGACAAGATTATCTGACAACGATTTCGCACTTGCGTCTGGTTTGCAGTGACGATGGCGTCCATTTTCATGAACCAGAAGGATATCCGTTGCTCACAGGAAAGGGAATTCACGAATCTTACGGAATTGAAGACTGTCGGGTATCGCAAATAGACGACACCTACCATTTGACTTACACTGCCGTTTCGCATTTGGGCGTAGGAGTAGGGCTCCGGACTACCAAAAACTGGAAAGAATTCGAACATCACGGGATGATATTTCCCGCGCACAATAAGGACAGTGCCATTTTCGAAGAAAAGATTAACGGTCGTTATTATGCGTTTCATCGTCCCAGCAGTCCTGAATTAGGAGGAAACTATATCTGGTTAGCCAGTTCGCCGGATGGTGATCACTGGGGAAATCATCAGTGTATTGCACAAACACGGAAAGGAAAGTGGGACAGTGTGCGCATTGGTGCAGGTGCCGCTCCCATTCGCACGGACGAAGGCTGGCTGGAAATCTATCATGGAGCCAACGAGGACAACCAGTATTGCCTGGGTGCTTTGTTGATGGATATTGACGATCCGTCGAAAGTGCTGGCCCGTTCCGAAGAGCAGCCCATCATGATGCCGGCAGAAGAATATGAAAAGACCGGATTTTTCGGCAATGTCATTTTTACCAACGGCCATCTGGTGGATGGTGATGAAATTACCATGTATTACGGTGCGGCCGATGAAGTGATTTGCGGTGCAAACTTCTCTGTCAAAGAGATTTTGGAGTCACTGCATTAGAAAACGAATGATCTCAACTGAGGAATTATGCTGAATAAACTGGTTAACGAATACCGCGTGTTTAATACCTATCCCAAGGGCATGCGGATATTACTGATTACGAATTTAATTTATTCGCTGGTACTGCCGATTATCGAGATGTTTATCGGTGCCTATATCATGCGAAATTCGCACGAAGCCAAGCTGGTAGTTATCTTTCAGTTGGCACTTTATTCCGGTATTCCGTTAACTTTTGCTATCAACGGATTTCTTCTCCGGAAGATAAAAATCGCCTGGCTATACTCGTTCGGAATGCTGCTGAGTGGCGTTTCCATGTCGGCCATGATGATGCTCCATGAGCTGGATGCTACCGGCATTGGTGTTGCCGGATTGATCATGGGACTATCCTACGGTTTCTTTTGGGCCAACCGCGATTTTCTGGCGCTGGAGACAACCGACGATAATAACCGTAACTACTATTACGGACTGGAATCATTCTTCTACACGCTGACCGGGGTGATTGTGCCTTATGTGGTTGGTGTATTTATCGGGGCCACCGATGAGCATCACTGGTTTGGAGGGAATACCAACATGGCGTACCGAATCGTTACGGCGTCGGTCTTCCTGTTAACCATTATCTCTTCCATTGTGGTTCACCGGGGTAATTTTGTTAACCCAAAGCAAGAACGTTTTCTCTATTTCCGGTTTCACGTTCTTTGGCGAAAAATGCTCGGACTGGCATCACTGAAAGGACTGGCGCAGGGATACATCGTTACGGCTCCGGCCATGTTAATCATGAAGCTGGTTGGGAACGAAGACGTACTGGGAACCGTTCAGGCTATTGGAGCCATTTTTTCTGCTATTGTCCTCTATCTCATCGGACGAATGGCGAAACCGAAGCACCGTATTTACATCTTTTCGTTTGGGTTGCTGTTATTTGCTACCGGAAGTTTCATTAATGCAGGACTTTATTCCTCGCTGGGCGTGATACTTTTCATGTTGTGTCTGGTAATGGCCCGCCCATTGTTGGATGTGGCATATTTCCCGATTCAGTTAAAGGTGATCGATACGGTCGCAGCTATTGAAAAGCGAAACCAATTTACGTATATTCTGAATCACGAGTTGGGATTGTATGTTGGACGTTTGATTGGATGTGGACTTTTCATTCTGATGGCAACCTACATCGGTGAAGATTTTGCGTTGAAATATGCGCTGGTGATTATCGGTTTGTTGCAGTTATTGTCCATTTTCGTTGCACAGAATATCATCAAATCAAAATACTAAACCATGAAGAAAATATCATTGTTGGCAGCCATTATTCTGATGTTGGCATCATGTGCTCCTAAGCCTGAGTTGCGTCATCAGGATAAGGTGCAGCAAAAAATGCTGGAGCGGATCGGTCAAATGCCCGATTTGCCTTCTCCTTATAAAATGCTTGACTGGAAAGCGAAAGCCAGAGGGTTTGACAAACTGGTTTTTGATTCTACTCAAACCGGTGATTACTGGCCGCTCATCTGGACGGATAATTCGCAGAAAAACTTTCCGCAGAAAACATTCGGAATTTATACAGCCATTGGCGACGTTCGCCAGGGACCGGATCATCACAACGGAATTTTCCATGAGTCACTCACGACGATGGGGGCAGTACTCGGAGCTACCCTGATGGGCATTGATAAATCAAATCAGGATGGCAAGGATTATGTGAACATGCTTCGGAATTATTTCAACAAGGATACCGGATGGGATATTATGATGAACAATACCTGTCCCGATGTGGCTTTGTTAGGAGGTGGTTACGGCCGCGACTGGTGGTACGATGTTTTTCCGAATGTCATCTACTACGGAATCATGAATTTCTATCCGAATGAGGAAAATGCTACTCCGCTGCTTCGGTCTATTGCCGATAAATTTTTGGCTGCCGATTCCGTGTTGAATGGTAACTATCATCATTCGTTTTTTAACTACGGAAAACTGGAACCGAAGGACAGCCAGATTTGCCCTCAGCAGGATGCAGCAGCTGGACACGCATACGTATTATATGCGGCGTATAAGAAGTTCGGTGATAAGCGTTACCTCGAAGGCGCTAAATCGGCTTTGGATGCATTGCTCAGTCAAAAGGACAATACGTTCTATGAGATACTGATGCCTTTCGGAGCTTATGTGGCTGCCCGTTTGAATGCCGAAGAAGGCACTCATTATGATTTCACCAAAATCATGAAATGGACCTTTAACGGCGATGCTAAATGCCGGAGAGGTTGGGGCGTTTTAGCTGATAACTGGAATGGTTTCGACGTTTCGGGACTGGTTGGCAGTACTTACGACAACGGCGGATATGCTTTCCTGATGAACACCTTTGATGTAGCCTGGGCTTTGGTACCAATGGTTCGTTATGATCCTTCCTGGTCGAAAGTTGTTGGCAAGTGGATGCTGAATGCAGCCAATGCAGCTCACCTGTTTTATCCATATGAAATTCCGGATGATCACCAGACGATTCCACAGTTGAAGTCGGTCACCAAAGGAGTGATTGCTTACGAAGGCCTGACTAAAAAATCAGCTTATGAGCAGTTTGCCGATATCAAAGCTCCGGTAGCGCAGGGTGACGGCCCCAATTGGGTGAAAGGTAAGAATCCCTGGGTGAGCCAGTTCAGCGTTTATGGAAGTGCTCAGGCGGGGGTTTTCGGTAGCATCATCGATACCACCAATGTGAAAGGAGTTCTTCAGCTCAATCTGCTTGCCTGCGATTTCTATCGTGATAAAGCGTATCCTACTTACCTGTACAGCAATCCTTACAAGGAGGCAGAAGCCATCAAAATTGATTGCGGTTCGGCTCCTGTTGATTTGTACAATGCGTTAACACATAGTTTTATTCGAAAAAATGTAACCGGAGAAACCGAGTTTACACTGGAACCGAATGACGTAGCGATGCTGGTATTGGTTCCGGCAAACGGAACGCCAAAGTATGTTGGGAACAAGTTATTGGTGAATAATGTAGTGGTAGATTACGCCATTGCACAGTAAGAAACAGTTTTTTTTATTATAGTTTGGGTCAAATTGAAAACGCGCCGCAGGTTCTGCCTGTTTGGCGCGTTTTTGTGTTTTTAGCGTCTTCTTTCAGGGTGCAACATCCTACCCCGGAGATAGAATCTTCTACCCTTAGGGGGCCGACTTCCTACCTTTGGGGTAGGCTTTTCTATGTTTAAGGTAGACTTTTCCTGTTTCGGGGTGCGGCATCCTACCCCTGAGATAGAATTTCCTACCCTTAGGGGTTCAACTTCCTACCTTTGGGGTAGGCTTTTCTATGTTTAAGGTAGACTTTTCCTGTTCCGGGGTACGACATCCTACCCCTGAGATAGAATCTTCTACCCTTAGGGGTCCAACTTCCTACCTTTGGGGTAGGCTTTTCTATGTTTAAGGTAGACTTTTCCTGTTCCGGGGTGCAACATCCTACCTCTGAGGTGGAATCTTCTGTCTCAAAGGTTCAATCACGATTTTATCTATCCAGCCAATTCCGGAAGAAGCGGGCACGCTCGCGGCTGACAATGATTTTCTCTTCCGACTCAGGTTTGGTCTTCACGACGAGTTTGCCGTTAAACCAGTTGTTCACCCGGCTCACCGCATCGATGTTGATGATGAACTGCCGGTTGGCCCGGAAAAATTGCTCGGGGTCGAGTTGCTTTTCCAGTTTGTCCAGCGGATGGTCGACCACATGATTAACTTCCTGAAAAGTGGTGGCCGTCGTAGTTTTTTGCGAGCTGTAGAAAAAGGCAATGTCGTTCACATTAATTTTTACAAATCCGTCGGCAGTGGGAATTGCCATCCGGGTACGGTATTTCTTCTGTCCGCTGAGTAGTGCTTCCGCCAGTTCTTTGTAGTCGGAGCCCAGTAGCTCGGTTGCTTTTACCTGTTTTTGCATGGCATCCAGTTTCTCGATGCTCTTTCCGAGCATGGCCGGCTCAATGGGTTTCAGCAGGTAGTCAACGCTGTTGACCCGGAACGCCTGAATGGCGTATTCGTCGTAAGAGGTGACGAAAATGACGAAGGACTGTGGCTGAACAGCATCGAATATCTCGAAACAGATACCGTCGGAAAGTTGAATGTCGGAAAAAATAAGATCGGGATTGGGATGTGTTTTGAGCCAATCGACAGAATCGCGCACGCTGTCCAAACAGGCAACAATATGCCAGTCGGGCCGGATGTTGCTGATCAAATCAGTCATCATCCGCTGCGTGGGTAATTCATCTTCAATAATCAACACATTCATGACCTTGCAAATTTAATCGAGAAGCGGGATTTGAACAGTGAATTCTGTTTCCGTTTCCGTGATTTTTATGGTTTTTCCGGATAACAGTCGGTAACGGTCCGACAAGTTATTCAGGCCGGTACCCGAGCTGAATGTCGTTGTTTTTTCCTGTCGGTTGTTACGGACTTCCAGCGTCATCGTTTCAGCATCTGTTTTCAGCCAAATGTGCAGCGGCTCTTTTTCCGTCGCCCGGTTATGTTTGATGGCGTTTTCCACCAGAATCTGTAAAGTCAATGGAGGAATACGCAATTTTAACAGTTCCGGTTCCACCTGATTGTCCAGTGAAATAGCTTCTCCCAACCTTATTTTATGCAGGAAAATGAATTTTTCGGTAAACTGAAGTTCCTTTTCCAGTGAAACCGTTTCGTCGTCGCGGCGTTGCAGGACATATCGGTATACATCGGCCATTTTTCGGGCAAATTCCTGCGCTTTATCCGGGTTATAGTGAATCTCTGAAATCAGGACACTCAGGCTGTTAAACAGGAAGTGTGGGTTCATCTGGTTTTGAAGGACCCGGTATTCCGATTTCAGTTTTTCCTGCTTTAGCTTTTCGTTCTCGATCAACGAATTCCGCCAGTTGGAGAAAAAACTCCGTAGGAATAAGATACTGTTGAAAATGAGTACGAAAATGGCTCCGAAAACATAGGTCAGAATAATCCCGCGGAAGTGCACTTCGGGATTGCAAGTGTTATTCGGGATGGCCCTAAACAACGCAAAACCAACTATGGCCGTCCACAATAAGCTTAGCGAAACCTGTTTCAGCACCCGGGGCATCACCCGGAAGAACCAGGGCGTTTTCTTGTCCAGATATCGGTTGATCTGGATGTTGCCTTCACTCAATAAGTTGAACCCAATGATAGCCAGGATGTATGGGTACGAGTCGTTAAGCGGGTTTTGCGTGGGGGTTAAAATGAAATTGACAAACTGAAGGGTAAGGAGGGCCAGCAGGGACACGATGCCCAGACGGATTAGTGTGAAGCGAAATTTGTTCGACATGATGCCTTCCTTTTTATCTCCTATCCCGAAATATAGCATAATTCTTTACATCACTAACATTAATGGATACGATTCCCTCCAGTCTATCAATTTCTCATCTCAGGTTACAAAAATCTATTCTTACTTTTTGGCTGTATCATTTACAGGGACCAGTTTACCAATGGTCTTCAGGTACTGTGTAACACTCAGTTTTACATTCGATTTGGCATCGATGTTATCGCTTAAGGCCTTTTCCCACTGCGCCTGACCTTCCAGGTAATTGGCCAGTGTTTCCATGCCCACTTCGTAATTATCCTTACTCTCCTTCAGGTTCTCTTTGGCCTGTTCCAAAGCTTTTTCGGTGAGGTTTAGCCGTGTCAAAGCATCTTTCAGGCTGAACCGGGCTTTGGCAATCTGGAGTGTCATCTTTTCAGTGACGTCCTGCAGATCGGTTTTTTGCATTTCTTGTTCTGCCTCTGCCGCTTTGATTTTATTGCGTCCTTCACCCCAGTTGAAAATAGGGATCTTGAGCGAAGCCATGGCCGTGAAAGCGGTGCCGGAATAGGTTGAACCGTTTATCTTAGGCCCTTCCAGGTAATTGTAGCCGGCCGATGCTCCCAGCTGTGGAAGAAAATCAGCACGTGTCAGTCCGACTTGTTGCTGTTTCAGTTCGACCTGCTTCTTCACGATTTGCCAGTCGGGGCGGTTTTGTGGATTCTCATCTTCCGGGTTGGTCGAGGGAATAACCCCAATGGTCAGACTGTCGGCTGCTGTCACTGATGTATTCAGCGGTAACCCGATGATGCGACACAGATTCATGCGCGCCAGTTCTCGCCCGTTCTCCGCTTTCTGAACCATCAATACCGCTTCGTTTCGTTTTACTTCTGCTTTCAGCAAGTCGTTGCGCGAACTCATGCCGGTATCGTAACTGTTTTGCAAAATATTGACCAGTTCGTCGAGCATCTTTTTGTACTCTTTGGCTGCCTTCACTTTATCTTTCAGCGTAAGGTAAGTCCAGTAAGCCTGGTCACTTTCGTAGATGACGTTTGATTGCTGCAACCGGATATTGGCGTTGGCTATCTCTTCTGCCACTCCGGCCATTTCGTTGGCCTTGCGGATTTTTCCGCCCATGTAAATGGGTTGTTCGAGTTTCACTCCGGCCAATGCCACACCTTTGAGCCCGATTTCCAGGTTGACGTCGGGCATGAAGGCATACATGTTAAATACCGGATTTCCATCGGAACCGATGACCGGTTGCCCTGTGGACGGATTGACCATTACGTTGGGCTGTAACTGCCCGCTGGCATCCGGCTTGTAGGTCGGCAGGTAGCCTCCATCGATCGTGTAATCGATGGTCTTTGGCGTATAGAGAAACGTTCCGGTAGCCGATAATTTCGGGAAATAATTGGCCCGGTAAGCCTTCTTGTCATACGTGGCTTTCTCTTTCTGTGTGTTGGCCTTGCTAATCTGTTTGCTATACTCCAGCGCCATCTCGCGGCATTTGTCCCGGTTGAGGGATAGCTGGGCATGAGCAACCGTTGCAGATGCAAGGAATATGAGAATGAATATATGAATTCGTTGTATCATGGTTGATTACTTTTTAGATGCTTCCCGTTTAGGATGATGGATGTGAAAGAAAAGTGAATAAAGCACCGGTATAAAAATCAGTGTGATGAGCGTTCCGACCAGCAAGCCGGCCATGATGGTGACCGCCAGCGAGCCGAACATATCATCAGGTAGCAGCGGAATCATACCCAGAATGGTGGTTAAGGAGGCCATCATTACCGGACGAAGCCTGGAAGCCGATGAATCGATGATCGCCTGGTAGCGGTCTTTCCCCGATTCGATTTGCAGGCCTATCTCCTCAATGAGCACCACTCCGTTTTTAATCATCATACCAATTAATCCCAGTGCACCGACGATGGCGACAAAGCCGAACTCTTTTCCCGAAAGGAGCATACCAGAAACAATCCCAATGGTAGCCAACGGCAGACTGAGCAGGATGATAGCTGGTTTTTTGAAATCCCTGAACAGGGCAATCAGGATACCAATCATCAGGATAATTGCCATGGGCAAATGCATGAACAGATACTTCTGCGATTCGCTGCTGGCTTCATATTCGCCCTGCCATTCCAGATGGTAACCTTCGGGCAGTTTGATAGCTTCGATTTTGTTTTTGATATTCTGGCGCACCTCTTCCGGCGAATGCCCGGGGACGTTATTGCATTGTGCCTTGATAGCCCGCTCACCGTTGTGTCTCCGGACAACCGGTTCTTCCCATTGTGGCGAAATGCCTTTGGTCGCCTGATTGAGCGGCTTGCTACCCAGTGCTTTCTCCAGCAGGTCGGCTTTCGTCGTCTGACCGGTCAACAAGCCTCGTAGCTCCTGCGGACTGATATTCCCGGTCGTAGGAGTCAGACTCCATACCGGAATATTGTCCAGTTTCTGAACCGGTTTTCCTTCAGCGTTGGTGCTTTTCAGGTAGATGGGAAGCGTGTGCGTTCCTTCGTGATACTTTCCAACCGGCAAACCATCGGTTGCAGCCAGCAGTGCCAGACTGACATCGCTTCGGGACAAACCTGCCTGACGGGCCAGCGGCTGGTAATAGTCCACCTTCAGGTATGGTGTCTCCGGCTCCCAATTATTGGTTACCAGTGTAGCCGTTGGTTCTGCTTTCATGATGTCTTCCGCCTTCTTCGCCAGCTTTTTCAATACAGCCGGGTCCGGACCGGTGAACAGCGCCTCGATCGGAAATTCCTTGTACATCAGGTTGTACCGCTTCATACGGACGTATGCCTGCGGATAATGGGCTGTCAGATATTTCTGCAACGTATCCATTTTCTCTTTCAGCACATCAGGGCTGGTGAAATCGACGATGAGCTCTCCGTAATTCTGCGATGGCTGAGCGATGGAGCGCACCAGGTTATAACGGGCTGGTGTTCCACCCAGACTGGTGGTTACATGCGTTACCTCTGGTTGTTTCATCAGGTACTCTTCCATGCTTTTCAGGTCACTGTTCACCTGCTCGATGCGGGTGCCACCATGAGCGCGATACTCGATGTAAAGCTGATTGTAGCTCAAATCGGGGAAGAATCCCTGTTTGACGTACCGATACGAAAATCCGGTGATGAGCAGTAAAACAACAGTTGCTCCAATGGTCAGTGCACGGTGATACAGGAGGAAGTTCAACGTCTTCCTGAAAAAGTCATATATCTTGCCTTCGTGTGCACCTTTGCCGTTGCTTTTAATTTTCGACTTCTTGAACCGCTTATCAGCGATGATCGGGATATGTGTTAGTGCGAGAACCCAACTCAGCAGCAACGATACGGCCAGTACGATGAACAGGTCGCGAACATATTCACCAGAGGTATCGGGCGAAAGGAAGATGGGTAAAAACGCAATGATGGCAATCAGTGTGGCTCCCAGCAGGGGCAATGCTGTTTTCTTCGCCGTATTTCGCAAGGCCTTCGACTTTTTGACGCCGTTTTGCAGGTCTACGAGGATTCCATCTACTATCACAATCGCATTGTCGACCAGCATTCCCATGGCAACAATCAGCGATGCCAGAGACACACGCTGCAACGTTCCGTTGAAGAAGTTGAGGAACAGGAACGACCCCAGGATGGTAATGATAAGACCGCTACCGATGAGGATACCGCTTCGCAGGCCCATGGTAATCATCAGGATGACAATTACAATCAGTACCGATTCGAGCAGGTTGACCATGAAGCCTTTGATGGCATCTTCTACCTTATCGGGCTGGAAGAAAACTTTGTGAAAGCTGATGCCGGCCGGAATGCGCGATTGCTGCAGTTCGGCCAGCTTGGCATCGATTTTTTTTCCAAGATTGATGATATTTCCGCCTTTTTCCATCGAAAAGGCGATTCCCAGCGCTTTCTGTCCGTCGTAACGCATTAGTTGACGGTAGGGTTCCTGGTACCCACGGGTCACCGTAGCCACATCTTTCAACCGGATTTGGTCGGATTCGTGCCCCTGAATCAGCAGGTTTTTAATATCGTCGATGCTTTTGTAGGTGTCGTTCACCGCCACCCGGAGACGTTTGCTACCGGCATTGAACTCGCCGGCATAAACGGTTTTATTCTGACTGTTCAACGTGTTTAGAATCTCAGCAGGATGAACGCCCAGGTTGGCCATTCGGTTTTCTTTGAATTCCACGTTGATGCAAGGATTCCGTTCTCCGTAAATCTGTACCCGGCTGACACCCGGAATATTCTGTACCTCGCGTTTCACGAGATCGGCGTAGTCTGACATTTTCTCGTAGCTGTAGCCATCGGCAGTCATGGCGTAGAACATGCCATACACGTCGCCGAAGTCGTCGACAACGATGGATTGCTGCGCTTCACTTGGCAAAGAAGCCTGGACATCGTGTACCTTACGGCGAAGGATGTCCCATTTTTCTTCCAGCTCATTTGCTTTTGTCGTGCTTTTCAGATCGACTTTTATCTCGGAGTAGTTGTCCAGCGACCGGGAGTCGATGCTTTTGATGTCTCCCATCGAGCGAATGGCTTTCTCCAGTTTATCGGTTACCTGAAGTTCAACTTCATGGGCCGATGCTCCCGGGTAAACGGTTACCACCAGGGCCTGCTTTACTTTGATTTCCGGGTCTTCCAGCTTGCTCATCTTGAAAAATGAGTAAGCCCCTCCGGCAATCAGGACGAAAAGCAGAAAATAAACCAGTGGCTTATTTTTAAATGCGCTTTCAGTCAAATTCATTATAACAGCCCTCCTACATTTGTTTTGCTAACCGGTGCCAATGGTTTTACTTTCTGTCCCTCTTTCAGCGAATGCACGCCAGCTGTGACAATTAATTCACCCGCTTTTAATCCGGAAGAGATCTCCATCGTTCCATTGCTGCGAACAGACTGTGTGGTTACCTCGCGGGGTTCGATCTGATTTGTTTTCGGCGAATAAATCCAGACCATCGATTTTCCATTCCGGTCGAACACGGCGGTTACCGGAATGAATACCAAATCCTGGTTTCCTGTCAGGTAATTGATGGTTATATTGACATTCATTCCTGCCGCAACGTGAAGGTCTTTGGGCGGTTCCAAACGGAAGCGGGCCTGGTACAACTGGTTCATATTCGATTTGGGGACAATCTCCAGCAATTTCAGCGGAATGGGCTGATTGGGATATACATCCACCGTACAGGAGAAGCCGGCAAATTGATTCTGCCGGATATAGTCGGTTGCCGGAATATCTGCATCTACTTCAAAATGTGAGGTGTTGAGGAAGGAAACAATCGGGTAGCCGGCATCGACTGTTTCGTGATTATCGTAGAATTTCTTCTGTACATACCCATCGAAAGGAGCAACGAGCCGCGTGTCGTTCAATGCATTGCGATCGGCATTTAGTTTTGCTGTGATTTGTTTTAAGCCGGAAATCGCTTTGTCGTAGTCGTTCGGCGTTACACTGTTGCGTTTGTACAACTCCTTCACCCGGTCGGCCTGCGCTTTAACCTGGTCGTACTTGGCCTGGCTGGCCGCCAGCTGAATTTTGTAATCGCGCGGATCGATTTGGGCAATCAGCTGACCTTTCTTCACAAACTGACCTTCCTGAACCGGAAAACGAAGAATCGGTCCGGCAACGCGGAAAGCCAAATTAACTTCGGTGGCCGGTTTGATTTTTCCGGGATATTGAACGGATTGTACTTGCTGGCCCTGCATTACCGTATCTATTTTTACCGTTTGCATGGTTGCTTGCTCTTTCTTTTTTTCCTGGCATGCGCTGAAAAACAGGATTATTGCCATCAATAAACCTGTCGTCAGAAATCCTTTCGCTGAGGTTCTCATTGCTATTTCACATTTTGATTTGCTGCAAAATTACGGCGAAGGGAAGAGTGAACGGGAGAAAATGGACCGAACCGTCAATTTGACGGAGTGAACTGAAATATATTTTCCTGAAGCGTCAGATGGCGAAAAAGCAAATAAAAAATCCCTTGCCATGTTGAATGACAAGGGACTATGCGTTTATTTAATTCAAAGTTTAACGTTTCGTCCAGAAGGAAACTTCCACATCTTTCACTTCGTATTTCCGTTTGGAATAAGGCAATACCGACTGAAGATGTTCGTCATCACCGATTGGTTCGAAATGTTCAGAGAGTAGCTGCGTTAAGGCATCGCGGGTCCAAACCGGTTCGCCGTCTTCGCGGTAGCCACCCAGCCAGTTGTTTTTGTCGGTCCGCTCTTCGTCCCAGTTATAGGATGATGCAATGACCAGCAGACCTCCGGCATTCAGCCTGTCGTGTACCTGGCTCAGGAACCTGGCTGGATTGTACATTTCGTCCAGGATGTCGTTCACTAAAATCAAATCGTAACCTGTGTACAGGTCTTTCAGGTTCGAAGCATCGGCCTGGTAAAAGGCAACTTTCCCGGTTAATGCTTCCATATCCAAATCCTTCAGATTGATTTGATGGTAGGAAACCAACTCGCCTTCTTCCGGGAAGATATACTGCATATTCCCGTTTTCCTGAAGTTCGATAGCCAGACGGATATTCCTTGCCGTGAAATCCAAACCGGTTACTTCGTCGAATTTGCGGGCCAATTCCCAGGTCGAGCGCCCGGTTTTGCAACCCAAATCGAGTGCCCGTCCGGTGTTACCCTGCATTTTTTTAATGCATCTTTCGGCAATGGCCTTATGGTAGTTCGGAAATCCATGCAAGCCCGGACCGTATTGGGCATGGCTGTAACGGACGACTTCCGGATCGGTTTCGTAGACATCACGTTGAATGACGACCGGATTTTCCGATTCCACATAACGGAAACCCGCATGTTGATAGAAGTGCCTGCGGAAGGCATATCGTGCATCGCGGGTGGCTTCGTTCCCGGTGGAAATCCAGGCGCCGCCTTTGATGAGATTGTGTTTTAGATCGAACGTTGGCGTTGAAAAATCATCATAGAAAGGATGGACTTTGAATCCGCCAAAACCGGTGATGGGCGTTTCGGTCCATTGCCAGACGTTGCCGATTACATCGTAGAAGTCGCCGAATCCAAACTCATCAACGGGACAGGGACTTTGATAGCGTTCCATGTTGATGTTGCCGGGCGCTTTGTCCCAGTATGGCTGGTCGGGGATTTGTGCCAAATCGTGCAAACGGTACCACTCTTCTTCAGTGGCCAATCGGATGGAACGGCCGGTTACTTCCGATTTCCAGTTGCAAAAGGCTTTCGCTTCAAGGTAGTTGACCTCTACCGGCCAGGACCATGGCATGTCGATTTCATTGTATACCAGCCGGAGTTTCCAGTCATTGCCGTCTTTTCTCCAGAATAAAGGATGTTCGGCTTCTTTGTAACTCTTCCAGGCCCAACCTTCTTCGGTCCAGTATTTTTCTTCGCGGTAGCCGCCTGCTTCTATGAACTCGAGAAACTCGCCGTTTGAACAGAGAAACTTCGATGCTTTGAACGGTTTCAGTTCGACTTGGTGCTGACCGTATTCGTTATCCCAGCCGTACAAGGGATGCCGGCGATCTTTCCCCATTTTTACCGTTCCGCCTTCTACCGGAAGCAGTGAATTGGCCGGAGCATCACCATTTTCGGTGCACAGGTTCCAGCCTTCGACTGGTTGAAGGTATTTCAGCGGAAGCTGACGGATAAGTACCGATGAGGTCTCCAGATGAATGCGTGCGTGCTCGATGCCCATCATGATGACCCAAAACGGACTTTTCCAGTCGATGGGCATCGTGAGTGGGAGTTCTTTGATCACTTGTTCGACGCGGTTGCGAACCTGCTTCCGGTAAGCGCGAACTTCGTCAACCGGAGGCCAGTTGTAATGGTTCATATCCAAATCATCCCACGACATTTCATCGACGCCAACAGCAAACATCGATTCGAATTTTGGGTTGATGCGCTCGTCGATAATTTTAGAAAGAATGAGCTTATTGATGAAAAATACAGCCGTGTGACCAAAATAGAAGATCAACGGATGACGCAGTGGATCAGCCCGCTCGTACATGGCCGATTCATCAGCAAATACCTCGAAAAGGTGTTCATCAATGTCGAATGTCTGGTGAAAATAGGTCAATATCCGTTGCCGCATTTCTTCGGCAGTTCCTGTGTTGAGGATAGGTGTCCGGGTATCGAAAAGTTCTTTTCGGTTGACCGTTACTGTTTTCATGATTTATGGTTCGGTGGTTTCTGTGTTGATAACACGATAGTAGGGGGAAATTGTTTAGATTATCCTCATAAAAAATGTGAAAAAATAACGATTGACCAGATTTTCTGCAGGTTATTTCTCATCTCCCATCAAAAGAACATCCGAACCTCTTTCTTCAATTCTGCTAGTGCGATGGCCACCGGTTGATCATCCTGCTCCATGTACATCTGGAAAATTTTGTTGCTGAGCGAGATGGCCGGCTCATCTTTTTTCACTTCATCAGCAGCCTTATTGATCAGCATGACCAAAGACTCTTTGGCTCCTCTCAACGCTTCCCACGCCGTAACCGATACATAGATTTGTTGTGAAAGATTGTGCTCGTATTCCTGCCTGATTTGTTTGAGTAACTCGTAATGAAACTGAACGGCCGAAGTGTCAGCAGCTAAGGTGCGGTTGAGAAGCGATTGCGGCGAAATTCTTTCCAGGAAGAGCGTTAGCCGTTCGTAGGCCTGAAGCCTGACCGGCGTGACTTGTCCCTGGTTCTCGACCCTGAATTCAAATTCCCTTTGCCGCTGACTATTTTCCAGCATATCGCGGAATAAAAAATAGGCAGTGAGGAATACAACCAGGGCCGGTAATGTAATTTTTAGAATTTCATAAAAACTGTTGATATTGCCGTCCATTTTGAGAAAATTTTAAATTTTTCGTGACAAAAACTGTTAATCTGTTAAAATATGATGAACTTTTTTGTCAATTGTCCATTTATAAGAGTCGAGGTCCAGTAAAATTTTCTATTTTGTCCTCGGAAACTATAACAATTATAAAGAAATTTACCGAAAATTCACCGGAACATAGTTTGGCCGGTAAATGAACAAATTTTCTGATTCAGACTATTATGGAAAAAGTTGCCGACAGGATTGCACGTCTATCCGTTTCACAAACCCTGGCCATGGCCCAAAAAAGCCGTGAATTGAAAGAACAGGGAATTGACGTAATTAGTTTGGGAGTGGGCGAACCCGATTTCGACACGCCCGAGTTCATCAAGGAAGCTGCCAAGAAAGCAGTGGATGATAATTTTTCACATTATTCTCCCGTTCCCGGATATCCGGTGCTGCGGAATGCCATCGTCAATAAGTTGAAACGCGACAACGGTCTGGATTATACTCCCGACCAGATTGTGGTTTCCAATGGTGCCAAGCATTCACTTGCCAATGTGCTGCAAGTGGTGGTTGAAGAGGGCGATGAGGTAATTGTACCGGCTCCTTACTGGGTTACTTATGTTGAGCTGGTTAAGCTTTCGGGAGGTAAAAACGTGGTGATTGAAACTTCGGTTGACTCCGGTTTTAAAATTACCCCGGAACAGCTCGAGGCGGCCATTACCCCAAAAACCCGGGCATTTCTGTTTAGTAGCCCGAGTAATCCTACCGGGAAATTGTATACCCGTGACGAGTTGAAAGCTTTCGCCGATATTTTTGCCAAACACCCCAATATCATTGTTATTTCCGACGAAATTTATGAATACATCACTTACGGCGGAAAGCATGAATCCATCGCTCAGTTTGATGAGATCAAGGACCAGGTAATCGTTGTGAACGGAGTTTCGAAAGCTTATGCCATGACCGGCTACCGGATTGGTTACATCGCTGCTCCAACATGGATTGCCAAAGGTTGTAGCAAGTTGCAGGGACAATATACATCTGGCCCGAACTCGGTGGCTCAGATGGCTTCGGCCGCGGCCATTAATTCCGATAATGCTGAGGTGTACGAAATGGTTGCTGAGTTTAAAAAGCGCCGCGACATGGTGATGGAGCTGATGGCGGAAATTCCGGGACTGAAAACCAGTAAGCCGGAAGGAGCATTCTACGTATTTCCCGATGTGACTTACTACTTTGGTAAGAAGGTGGGAGATACTGAAATTAAGGATGCGACCGATTTGAGCATGTATTTGTTGAACGAAGCGCATGTTGGTGTGGTGACAGGTGCCGCTTTCGGTGACCCGAACTGTCTGCGGGTTTCATATGCAGCTTCGGAAGCTGAGTTGCGTGAGGCGATTTCCCGCATCAAAAATGCATTGAGTAAACTGGCTTAGAAATTTGAGTTACTATCATATGAAAAGAGGAGGGCTTTTGGCCTTCCTCTTTTTTTATTGTGGGTTGCTATTTTTCAAATCCGTAGTCGCGTTCCACTTTGGCAATCCGGGTTTTAAAACTCCGGTACCAGTCGCGCCTTCCTTTTTCTCTGACTGCTGCGTGTTCTGCATTTTCTTTCCATCGCTTGATTGATTCCAAATCGCGCCAATAAGATACCGTGATACCTAATTCCTCACGCGCACTTTCAACGCCCAAAAATCCGTCCTGCTGTCTGGCCAGCTCGACCATTCTTTCAGCGGCGGCAGCATAGCCGTCGTCTCCTTCTGTTCTTACCGAAGTGAAAATCACAGCATAATAGGGCGGTTCAGGTGTTTGGGCAATCATGATGATTTACTTGGTGGAGTCTTTCATCGGTGCTTCCTGGGTTACCGCCGGTTTTTCCTTTCCGCTTCTGATGAAATAATTGTATTGAAAGAAGATGGCAACAGAATAGGCGACAGTCAAAATGGCAAGTATAGCGTATCTTTTGCTTTTTCGCTGCCGCAGAAGAATGGTAAACAGAGCCAGTACTCCTCCAATTCCGGCCTGCCAGCCGAGCGATATTACCTGGAAATCCATCGGCATACTCCCGTCAGGTAACGGATGAGGATTCAAGTCGGCAAAAAGATTCACACCGAGGGCGAAAAGTCCTGTCGCTACCATCGTGAACCATCCGGTTAAATTGAGTTTTCCTTTCTTTTCTACATAGCCAAAAATGACCAGCCCAATTCCCAGAAAAATTCCCCACTGCGGGATGATGGTGTATAAGTAAAACGGATTATTACTCATGAGGTTTTTCATTGATTGTATTGGCGAAAAATAGGGAATTTTCATCAGTTAAGTCAGCCATTTTAAGTTTTCTTAAACTAATTGCTACGTAATAGGCAGATAGCAAAGGATTCGTTATTTTTACGTCTATTTTAATTTCTTTATGAATCACAAGTTAGAAGTTGATCCGCGTGCTCGCGGACTTATTTTTGATATCGACGGGACGATTTGCGATACAATGCCGGTGCATTATATTGCATGGAGAGACACCGCGAAAGAGTATGGCATTGATTTCTCGATTCCGTTGTTTGAATCGGTAACAGGAATGCCGGCGCTGGAAACCTGCCAGTTCCTAAAGGAGAAGTTCAACAAGAATTTTGACCCGGAAGAGTTTACCCGAATCAAGGAGTTGCGTTATGAGGAAAACATTCATAAAGTAAAGCCAGTAGAGCCGGTTGTTGAACTCATTCATAAATACCACGGAAAACTGCCCATGGCATGTGGAACCGGTGGTTATAAAAGACTGGCATGGATGGCGCTGGAAAAGGCTGGTGTAAAAGATTGTTTCGAACACCTGGTGTCAGCAGAAGACGTAAAGAAACATAAACCCGATCCCGAAACTTTTTTGATAGCAGCCAGTTTAATACGTATTAAACCAACCGATTGTCAGGTTTTCGAAGATGGAAAGCTGGGCTTGCAGGCAGCGGAAGCTGCCGGTATGATTACAACTGATGTTACCAAATACTATGAAGTTACCATTGGCCGTGAAGTATAACCGTTTTTTTCTATCGATGGTGCTGGCAGGAAGCCTGCTGCTCATCAATTCGTGTAGTACGCCGAGAAAGAGTGAGCCGAAAGTGAAAGCTACCTCGGTTGTTTTTTACAATGTGGAAAACTTGTTCGATACCATTAACAATCAAGGCGAACGTGATTTTGAGTTCAGTCCTGAATCTCCTAAAAAATGGAACACCGAGCGATATACCAAAAAGCTAAAAGACATCGCCCACGTGTTGATGGATGTGGACACGGTTGGAAAGCCGGGATTGATTGGAATGGCTGAAATCGAGAATCAATCGGTGTTGAACGATTTGGTTCGTACGAAGCGTATGGCACCTGTACATTACCAGATTATACATGAAGAGAGCCCGGATTACCGCGGTATCGACGTGGCGCTGCTTTATCGCCCCGATATCTTCAAAGAGATAACGCATACGGTCATTGGCATTCATTTTAAAGACGATCCGGATTATCATACGCGTGATATTCTCTACGCTAAGTTGCTTTCCGGAAAAAATGATACCATCCACGTATTCGTCAATCACTGGCCTTCGCGTCTGGGTGGTCTTGAAAAATCGCAGCCCAAAAGGGTGTTTGTCGCTTCGGTGCTCCGTGCCCAGGTAGATTCGATTACCCGATTGAATCCCGATGCCAAGATCATTATCATGGGTGATATGAATGACGAACCGGAAAACAAGAGTCTTTTCAAGGTATTGCAGGCGATTCCGGGTACGGACGGCACTTTGCACAGTTTGCTTTACCAGGCTTCGATGAAGGGAAAGGGAACCTATTACTTCCGTGGCAACTGGAACATGCTCGACAACCTGGTCGTGTCACATGATTTGCTGACGGCAAAAAGTGGTTGGACGACAGTTCCGGCATCAGGGAGGGTATTTCATGAAAAATGGATGGAATACCACAATAAAAATGGGGTGATGGCACCGAACCGCACATATGGCGGGCCCAACTATTACGGGGGAATCAGCGATCATTTCCCGGTATACTTTATACTGCACCGGTAAGCATGTTTTTGTAAGTTCGAAATCCAACCTCAACAGTTCGAAGCATTACCTTAACAGGCGGAAGTTCGACCGGCGGAGGCGGAAGGTCATTCTTTCTTGTTCGAAGCTCAATCTGCGGAGGCGGAAACTAATTTGTCACAGACGGAAGCTCATTCGGCGCAGTTCGAAGCCTTACCTTAACTGGCGGAAGCTCGACCGGTGGAGGCGGAAGGTCTTTCTTTCTTGTTCGAAGCTCAATCTGCGAAGGCGGAAGCTCATTCGGCGCAGTTCGAAGCCTTACCTTAACAGGCGGAAGCTTGTTCGGTGAAGGCGGAAGGTCGTTTTCTCTTGTTCGAAGCTCAATCAGTGAAGGCGGAAAACCAGTTGACAAACAGGGAAAACGATGTGCCCGTTGTTATTGGTGACGTGTTCGGTTTAAACGAATAACCGTTTGCTATGAAGTTTAAAATTGTTTCAGAATATCAACCTACCGGCGACCAACCGGAAGCGATTAATCAATTGGCCCAGGGGATCAACGAGGGAGCCAAACACCAGACCTTGTTGGGGGTGACCGGCTCGGGGAAAACCTTCACGATGGCGAATGTAATTGAGAAGGTGGAGCGGCCGACACTCATTCTGAGTCATAACAAAACACTGGCAGCGCAGTTGTATGGCGAGATGAAGCAATTCTTCCCGGATAATGCGGTAGAATATTTTGTTTCGTACTATGATTACTACCAGCCCGAAGCTTATCTTCCGGTAACGGATACATATATTGAAAAGGATTTGTCGATTAACGACGAGATTGAGAAGTTGCGGTTAAGTGCGACTTCAGCCTTGCTTTCGGGGCGTCGCGATGTGATTGTCGTTTCATCGGTTTCGTGCCTGTATGGTATCGGTAACCCGGAAGATTTTCATCAGAATGTGTCGACGTTGAAAGTGGGAGATACCGTTAGCCGGAATGCTTTCCTGCGTCAGCTCGTCGATGCGATGTACTCACGCAACGAGGTGAGTTTTAACCGGGGAACTTTTCGGGTGAAAGGTGATACGGTGGATGTGTATCCGGCTTACGCCGATTATGCTTACCGGATTGTCTTCTGGGGAGACGAGATTGAAGAGCTGATTTCGTTCGATCCGGAAACCGGACAGGCGATAGATGATCACGATAGTGTTATCATTTATCCGGCTACCATTTTCGTTACCACGAAAGAGCGGACGCAGTCAGCCATCCGGCAGATTCAGGATGATTTGGTAAAGCAGATCGAATTTTTTGAAAACGACGGAAAACGGGCGGAAGCCAAACGGATTGATGACCGGGTGAATTATGACCTGGAGATGATTCGGGAATTGGGATATTGTCCGGGCATTGAGAACTATTCCCGTTATTTTGATGGTCGTAAGGCGGGAACCCGTCCGTTCTGCTTGCTTGACTATTTTCCGGATGATTTTTTGATGGTTATCGATGAGAGTCACGTGACGATTCCTCAAATAAGGGCGATGTACGGAGGCGACCGGGCACGAAAGGTAAATTTGGTGGAGTACGGTTTTCGCCTGCCGGCAGCGATTGATAACCGACCGTTGAAGTTTGAAGAGTTTGAAGATGTTATCAATCAGATCGTATATGTCAGTGCAACGCCGGCTGAGTACGAGCTGGAGAAAAGTGAAGGCGTTGTAGTAGAGCAAATTATTCGTCCAACCGGTTTGCTCGACCCGAAAATTGAAGTGCGTCCCAGCACCAATCAGATTGACGATTTGATGGAAGAGATTCATCAGCGGGTGCAGCGGAACGAGCGGATACTGGTGACGACACTAACCAAGCGAATGGCGGAAGAGCTCACCAGCTATTTCACCCGGATGGATATTCAAACCCGGTACATTCACTCTGATGTGGACACGTTGGAGCGTGTTCAGATTATGGAAGATCTCCGGAAGGGAGAATTTGATGTGCTGGTCGGAATTAACCTGCTTCGTGAAGGACTGGATTTGCCGGAGGTTTCCCTGGTGGCGATTCTGGATGCGGACAAAGAAGGATTCCTGCGTTCGGAGCGTTCGCTGACACAGACGGCTGGTCGGGCAGCCCGGAACCTGAATGGCCTGGTCATTATGTACGCCGATAAGATTACGCAATCAATGCAAAAAACCATTGATTCGACCAACCGCCGCCGTGCGAAGCAGATGGCTTACAACGAAGAGAACAATATTACGCCGCAGCAGATCATCAAAGCGACCCGCGAAATTATCGGGTACGAGTACCGGAAAGAGAAAGAAACGACTGGTTCACCGAAAGCTTACGCAGGGCCGCCTCCAGCCGATGTGGCTGCCGATCCGGTTGTGCAGTACATGACGGTGGATGCCCTGGAAAAAGCTATCGCCAATACGAAGAAAGAAATGGAGAAAGCAGCCAAAGAGCTGGACTTCATCGAAGCTGCCCAGTTGCGTGATGAGATGTACCGCCTTCAGGGATTGCTGAAAGAGCGTTCGGGCGAGAAAAGCAAGCGATAACAATTCCAGTATAAGATCTGAAAAGTTAACATTCAGATATAAAAAAGCCCCGCTCATTTGGCGGGGCTAATCTTATCTGTATAAGATTGTTGTCTTGAATGTGCTTTCGGATTGCCTTATCCAAGGTAGGTTTTTAACAACTTGCTGCGAGAGGTGTGTCTCAGGCGGCGGATTGCTTTCTCCTTGATCTGGCGAACACGCTCGCGTGTCAAACCGAAACGCTCTCCTATCTCTTCGAGGGTCATTTCCTGACAACCAATTCCGAAGAACATACGAATGATATCGGCTT
The DNA here is from genome assembly GCF_009617875.1 of Prolixibacter sp. NT017. NCBI lineage: Bacteria > Pseudomonadati > Bacteroidota > Bacteroidia > Marinilabiliales > Prolixibacteraceae > Prolixibacter > Prolixibacter sp. NT017. The sequence continues at coordinate 108,472 of NZ_BLAV01000001.1, forward strand.
CCCTTTCGGTGAGAGTTGCCAGAGAACGGTCAATTTCCCTTGCCAGCGATTCGTCGATGAGTGAGCGGTCGGCGTTGGGCGAATCGTTGTTCACCAAAACGTCGAGCAGACTATTGTCTTCACCGTCAACGAACGGAGCGTCAACTGAAACGTGGCGGCCGGAAACACGCAGTGTGTCGGCTACCTTATCAGCCGGAAGATCGAGCTCTTTTGCCAACTCCTCAGGTGAGGGTTTGCGCTGATGTTCCTGTTCAAACTTCGAGAATGCCTTGTTGATTTTGTTCAGCGAACCAACCTGGTTCAAGGGTAAACGGACAATTCTCGATTGTTCGGCCAGAGCCTGGAGAATAGACTGACGAATCCACCACACCGCATACGAGATGAACTTGAATCCTCGTGTTTCGTCGAATTTTTCTGCGGCTTTTATCAATCCCAGGTTACCTTCGTTAATCAAGTCAGGTAAACTTAATCCCTGGTTTTGATATTGCTTTGCCACGGAAACTACGAAACGAAGATTGGCTCGTGTCAGTTTCTCGAGTGCTGCCTGGTCGCCTTTTTTAATGCGTTGCGCCAGTTCGACTTCTTCCTCAACGGTAATGAGTTCTTCTTTACCAATTTCCTGAAGATACTTGTCGAGAGAAGCACTCTCGCGGTTCGTAATAGATTTTGTAATCTTAAGTTGTCTCATGCTCTCCGATTAAAAGTCCGCAAATTTACGAAAGAATGAATTGTCATGCAAATTATCAGTCATCAGAATGAAGCGGACTTCGACAATTCAACTTATTCTACTCTAAAAACATAGTAGGCCCATTGTCCATTCGGATAGACTCCTTCGATTAGAATCGGACGGCCTTCCTCTGTTTGGTTAAGGGCACGTTTTACATCATCAACCGAGGAAACAGGCTTTTTGTTTATCTCAGTAATGATAAATCCTTCTTTTACACCTAAATCTTTTAGTTTGCCTTTGGACAGTTCATCTACCTGAATTCCACTGTTGAGTTGCAGGCGTTGCATATCCTGATCGGATACGGCACCGAATTTTGCTCCAAGGACTGAGAAGGACTCTTTTAGAATGCTTGTGTCTCCTCGTGTGTTACGAAGGGTTACCTCGTATTGTTTCAGTTTACCGTCCCTTTTGATGGTTAATGTCACCTTGTCGCCGGGACGACGTTTACCAAGCTGTTCCATCAGTTCCGGGTTGGTATTTACGGTTGTATTATCAATCTTCAGAATTACATCGCCGGCTTTTATTCCTGCGTGTTTGGCGGCACCGTCATCCGTAACGCTGTTGACGTAAATACCTTCAATTTTGTCGATGTCATGTTCTTTGGCTACTTGCGAGGTCACCTTCTGAATGGTTACACCCAGCATGGCACGCTGAACTTCGCCATATTCCTTCAGGTCACTAACTACTTTTTGGGCGATGGCTGCCGGAACAGCAAATGAATAACCTGAGTAAGACCCGGTACGAGACGCAATGGCGGTGTTGATACCTACCAGTTCGCCGCGTGTATTAACCAGGGCGCCTCCGCTGTTGCCCGGATTTACAGCTGCATCGGTCTGAATAAACGATTCCAGCGGCATTTTACCTGCGTTGATACCGATGGCACGTCCCTTGGCACTCACGATACCTGCAGTAACGGTTGAAGTCAGATTGAACGGGTTTCCTACAGCCAGTACCCATTCGCCTAATTTCAGCGCATCCGAGTTACCCCAGGTCAGGTACGGAAGATTTTTCGCATCGATTTTTACCAGGGCGATATCCGTGTTTGGATCGCGTCCGACAACCTTGGCGGGATATTTTTGATCGTCGTTGAGAATGACCTCAATGTTGGATGCATCGTCGATTACATGATTGTTCGTAACGATGTAACCATCGGGACTGATAATCACACCTGAACCTGACGCGCGGGTATACTGGGGTTGCTGTTGCTGATACTGTCCTCCCCTGTCGCCGAAGAAGAAATCGAAGAAGGGGTTTCCACTACCGCCTCCGTACGCCTGGTTTTTAATCATTGTTTGAATGTGCACGACCGCATGTACCGATTTTTCTGCGGCGTAAGTCAAATCGGGCACTCCGCCCTGAGGAGCACTCGGTAGACTGGTTAATTGAACCGGTTGAGATGGTTCCTCAACGGTTACTACTTTTGTTTTTCCAATTGTTGCAGAATAAACAGCTACCGCGATAACTGCACCCGCAAAAGCAATGAGTAGATTTGTTGTTACTTTCTTAAACTTATTCATACTCCGTATTTTTAGATATTAACTAAATTTTCTGCAGATTTTGCCGGCAATTTGTGTACCATTGCAGAGCAAATTTATTGAAACAAACAATTTAGGTAGCCGTTGTATCGTCCTGATTAACATATTTTAACTAACTTTTGGAGATGTTAGAAGTCATGGAGACAAAGTTTTACAAATACCAGGGAGCCGGAAACGACTTTGTGATCGTCGATAACCGCGATGAACACTTTGATGGAGACAATGTGGAGTTGATTGCTTCTATTTGTGATCGACGATTTGGTGTCGGAGCAGACGGGTTGATGTTGCTTCAGTCGCATCCCGAACATGATTTCGTTATGCGGTACTTCAATGCGGATGGACGAGAAGCCAGCATGTGTGGAAACGGAGGTCGGTGTATCGTGGCTTTCGCCCGAAAACTGGGCGTTATAGACAATAATACAACCTTTCTGGCCGTTGATGGTATACACGAAGCGGTTATTGACGCGAATGGTCTGGTTAACCTGAAAATGCAGAATGTTCCTGCGGTTGAAAACGGTGGAGACTTTTTCTTCCTGGATACAGGTTCACCCCATTACGTTCGGTTTGCCGATGACATCGACTCGATTGATGTAGTGAAGGAAGGCAGGCAGGTGAGAAACTCAGAACGCTTTGCAGCGGAAGGTACCAATGTCAATTTTGTTCAACTTCGTGATAACGGAATTAAAGTATATACCTACGAACGTGGCGTAGAGGACGAAACCCTGGCTTGTGGAACGGGTATTACAGCATCGGCTTTGTGCGCAGCCATCAGAACAGGGAAAGAGGAAGGATATTTTCCGGTAGAAGCAAAAGGCGGACAACTGGAAGTTTCTTTCAAACGTTCAGGAAATCAGTTTACCGAGATTTGGTTAAAAGGTCCCGCCACTTTTGTTTTTGATGGAACAATAGCAATCGATTAACCCTTTTATCCTGAATTTTCGATGAAAGAAAAAATGTGGGAACGTCTGAAGTTTTTTAAATCGGTGTCGATGCCCGGGTTCTTTGGACGTGCCTTCTTCATTACTTTCCTGGTTACCTTCCTATTGGTTTTCATCGTTTACAATTTCTCAGAATGGCATAGTTTCCGGGTAAACCGGGAGCATCGGATTAATCAGATTTTTAATCAGGAAGAATCCAATCTCGAATCACGGGTTGACGGCGAGATAAGATATATTACGTACCGCCGGGAAGAATACATCGATAATCTGAAATCTTCTCTTTCCCGAAGTGTGGAATCGGCTTCAAGCATGACCGAGTCGATGTGGACTAAATACCGAAATGTTTATCCGGAGCAACGTGTTCGCGAAATGATTCTCACTTCATTATCAGCTTATATTGGACCTGGGATGAAAGGAAAGCTCTTCGTCAACACGCTTGATGGAAGAAGTGTGATTTTTCCCGGAAAGGGAGTGAGTCAGGGTATTCGTTTGAACAGCTTTCAGGATTCGTTGGGAAATTATGTCGTACGAAAAGAACTGAAGCTGCTTCAGAAAAAAGACAGCGGCTTTCTGGAATATTACAGTCCGAACAATCAAGAGCTGGAGAAAATAACCTATGTAAAACGGGTTGATGATTTGGGTTGGTATATCGGTCATCGTGTTTATCCTGTTGATTTTAAGTCAGAGATTCAGCAAAGCATTGTCCATAAGCTGACAGAGCAGTGGAAAAATACGGGCGATGTCATCTTCATCAATAAATTTGACGGAACACCTGTTATTATGGACGGAGTTCCATACAGCGGTAACATGAACTTGTTGACGAATGCTCCTCAAAGCAAAACCACGGTGTTTCAGCAAGAGCTAAATTTGGTTAAGCAAAATCAGCAGGGGGGCTTTTTCCGTTGTCACTGGTATAATCATGTCAGCCACACTTCTGACAGCATTATGGTGTATGTCCGTTCGGTTCCCGAGTGGAATTGGATTGTTGGCGGGGTTGCCTATTTGTCGGATGCCCGGAAGAAGGCCGAGGGCGAGGGCCAACAGTTAAAACGGCGATATTATAAAGCTATTGTAACTACGCTGGTTGTTCTTGCCCTTTTCTCACTTATCTTTTTCCTTTTCCTGAATTATTATTTCCGGCGGTTTTATACCGATATCAATTGGTTTATCACCTATTTCAAACATCCCAAAGGGCGTTTTATTCCAACGGAAAAAATTCATTTTAAGGAAATCCGCTCTCTGGGTGAATCAGCCAATCAAATGATGGCTACTCGTTTGCAAATCGAAGATGAGTTGATTTTCAACCAGAAGGCGCTCAAACATCTTTTTAATGTCGCTCCGATTGCGATGGTCGTGGTTGTTGATGAGGACCAGGTGGAGATGGCGAATCATGCATTTGAAGAGCTTTTTGAATATTCACAGGCAGAAGTGGTGGGGATGTCGTTGAGCTCTCTAATCTGTAAGGATAATTCCGAATCGATTTCGGTGAAGTATATTGGAACAGATGGTACTCATACCAGCGTTGAACGTGAGCTTGAACGGTATACCAGAACAGGTAAGAAGTTGCTGGTTTCAGCCATTGTAACCTTACTGAGCAGCAACGAAGGAAAGAACCAAATGCTTCATATTTACCGTAATATCACTGATGAACGAAACCGTGAACGGCAGCTGAAAAGCGCGCTGCATAAGGCAAAAGAAGCTGATCAATTGAAATCGGCCTTTTTGGCGAATATGTCGCACGAGATACGAACCCCCATGAATGCAATCTTCGGCTTTTCGGAGTTACTCGGAGATTCGGATATCACGCCTGCTGAACAGGAATTGTACATCAAATACATACAAAAGAGTGGTGATACGCTGTTACACCTGATTGATGATATCATCGATTTCTCGAAGATTGAGGCCGAACAACTGGCGTTAGCCAAAGCGCCTTTTTCAGTGAATGAATCGCTCATCGATTTGATTCGCCTGTATCAGAAAATGACCACTGAAGAGAAGGACGGTAAAGTGGAGATGAGTTTTCAGTCCCACCTTCCGGATTCGCTAAAATTAAATTCGGACGTTGTCAGGGTAAGACAGATTTTGAGTAATCTCCTTTCAAATGCCTTCAAGTTTACTTCGGAAGGGCACATTGCAGTGAAATACCTGTTGAAAGGTAATTTCGTAATTTTTCGGGTGGAAGACACCGGTATTGGTATCGAGAAGAAAAATCAACAGCTTATCTTCGAGCGTTTCCGTCAGGCTGAACCCGCCTATAATCGGAGTTTTGGCGGAGCAGGATTAGGCTTATCTATCTGCAAAGGATTGGTCGAACTGCTGGGAGGTGAAATGGGGGTTGAGTCGGAATTTGGCAAAGGTTCTGTTTTCTATTTTACCATCCCGTTAGATTGATTTCTGTTCGTCTTTATTTCTTACCCGGAACATTGAACCACTTGCTTTCCAGTTCTTCCGGTTGGTAATTTTCGACATACTCCATCGCATCGCTGGCATCTTTCGCTACGTAGTACATTTTCTTATATTCTTCGCGGGCAAATATTTCATCGTATGAGCGCTGAAATTGTTGAAGAAGCGCATCATAAAATCCGTTGGTATTGATAAATACGATGGGTTTGTTGTGGTAGTGAAGCTGCTTGAGCGTAATCACCTCGAGAATCTCTTCCAGTGTTCCAAATCCTCCCGGAAGGGCAATGAATGCATCCGAACGTTTCCGCATCAGGTATTTGCGTTCCCGCATGTTCGGTGTCACAATCAATTCATCGTCGTGCTCCGAAGCCAGATTGCGGTCGTGAATGGATTGAGGAATGATTCCCAGCGAAACAGCTCCTGCCTCGCGAGCAGCTTCAGCGCAAGCGTGCATCAACCCAACATTCGAACCACCGTAAACAATGTTGTGGCGGTTGTCACCGATTAATGTTCCCAGCAATCGGGCTTCTTCAAAATAAACATCGGCAATGGCATTACTCGACGAGCAGAAAACACAGATATTCACGACTCAGAAATTTTATTGTTATACATTAAAAAAGGCTGGCCCTAGGCCAGCCTTCAGGCTTTATACATCGATATTCGCGTATGTAGCGTTGTCCTCAATGAACTTCTTCCGGGGCGGCACATCGTCACCCATAAGCATGGAGAAGATGTGGTCGGCTTCGGCGGCGTTTTCAATCGTTACCTGCCGTAGCGTACGTTGTTCCGGGTTCATGGTCGTTTCCCAAAGCTGTTCGGCGTTCATCTCACCCAAACCTTTGTATCGCTGTATGTGCAGGTTGCTTTCGCTTCCGCCTCCCCATTCGTTGATAAGGGCGATGCGTTGTTGTTCCGTCCAGCAGTAGGTTTCTTTCTTGCCTTTGCGCACCAAGTAGAGTGGTGGTGTGGCAATGTATATATTTCCGTTACGAATCAAATCTTGCATGTAGCGGAAGAAGAAAGTCATGATAAGCGTCGCGATGTGAGAACCGTCGACGTCGGCATCGGTCATGATTACTATCTTGTGATACCGCAGCTTTTCGATGTTCAATGCTTTCTGGTCCTCTTCGGTTCCTACCGTGATACCTAAAGCAGTGTATATGTTGCGAATTTCTTCACTTTCGAAAACCTTGTGCGACATGGCTTTTTCCACGTTCAGGATTTTTCCCCTTAACGGGAGAATCGCTTGAAAACGACGGTCACGGCCTTGTTTGGCAGTTCCACCTGCCGAATCACCCTCGACGAGGAAAACTTCGCATTGTTCCGGATCTTTTTCCGAGCAATCGGCCAGTTTTCCCGGAAGGCCGCCACCTGATAATACCGTTTTACGTTGAACCAGTTCCCTCGCTTTGCGGGCAGCGTGACGTGCCTGAGCTGCAAGAATAACTTTGTTTACGATGGTTTTAGCATCTTTCGGATGCTCTTCCAGGTAGTACGAAAGCATTTCACTTACCGCCTGGTCAACCGATGCACTGATTTCGGAGTTACCGAGCTTTGTTTTGGTCTGTCCCTCAAACTGGGGTTCAGCTACTTTTACCGAAACAACGGCCGTCAATCCTTCGCGGAAGTCGTCACCACTGATATCGAATTTAAGCTTGGCCAGCATGCCGCTGGTTTCCGCATAATTCTTCAGGGTACGGGTTAAACCACGCCGGAAACCGGTGAGGTGTGTACCTCCTTCAATGGTGTTAATGTTATTAACATATGAGTGAATGTTCTCGGTAAACGATGAGTTGTAAGTCATCGCGATTTCTACCGGAACACTATTTTTCTCGGTCGTAATATGAATAGTTTCATCAATCAGACGCTCGCGGGTGCCATCCAGGTAATCGACAAATTCGGACAAACCTGCTTCAGAGTAAAATTCTTCTCTTTTGAATTCACTGTTTTCGTCCTGCTCGCGCTTATCGATAATGACCAGTCGGATACCGCTGTTCAGGAAAGCCAGTTCCCGCAGACGAGCTGAGAGAATGTCGTATTTGTAGATGGTAGTGCTGAAGATAGAATCATCTGGACGGAAGGTAACAATGGTTCCGCTTTTGTCTGTTTCACCAATAATTTTGGTTTCACTGATAGGAACGCCTCGCTGGTACTCCTGCTCCCAGATTTTTCCATCGCGGTGAATTTCCGCACGAAGGTGAGATGAAAGTGCGTTAACACACGAAACACCAACACCGTGCAAACCACCGGAAACCTTATATGAGTCTTTGTTAAACTTACCACCGGCGTGGAGGACGGTCATTACCACTTCCAGAGCCGATTTATTTTCCTTGGAGTGGCGCTCCGTTGGGATACCACGTCCGTCGTCTTTTACTGAGATGGAGTTATCTTCGTTGATGATAACTTCGATGTTCTTACAGTAGCCTGCCAGCGCTTCGTCGATGGAGTTGTCAACTACCTCGTATACCAAATGGTGCAAACCTTTAACGTTTACATCACCGATGTACATCGCGGGACGCTTACGTACAGCCTCTAAACCTTCCAGTACCTGAATACTGTCGGCTGAATAATCGGAGTTGTTGTTCAATCCGTTATTTTCAAATTCACTCATTCTATGAATTATTTAAATTCTCAATCTCGCCGGAATCCTTAGCATTCCAACCCCGACCTGATAACCAAAGAGCAAAAGTGGTTTGCGGACAATACTTTAGCAGCTGCCAGTGAAAAGACAGGTTAAGTTCCGCATTTTCAGGTCTTTTTTCATGGTAGGCAAATATAGCAAAATAATCCCGGTTAACCTGATGTTTTGGCCCCTCAGAATCGGGTTTTTATCAACAAATTAATGTGTGTTAAGTGTCAGATTATCAGATAAAAATAAACCCCGAAAAAGCTTCGGGGTAAAACAGGACTAAAATATCTTAATTTGCTTAGAATGACCAGCTTGCGCCTATCATAAATCGCATTCCCTGAGACGTGTATCCCAACCACCTGTCATAGTGTTGGTTGAATACATTGTCGAGGTGGCTGAAAAGCTTCAGATGGTATGGCAGTTCATATTCTGCACCGATATTCATATTCACAATTGGATCGAGAGAAACGATGTCCCGGTAGGGAGAAGGCCTCGCTGAACTGAGTGGATCGTTTTGATACAGAACAACAGCCTTCCGGTTTCCGGTGATATTCACGTCGATAAAACCGGTTAGCCGCTGGGTAAACCTTACTCCCGACGAAACCGTCGCATCGAAATTGGGTTTGTACGAAGCGACATCCAAACTGTCGAGCGAGTAGTTGTAATAATTCGCCTTGATTTGCAGGTAGTAATCGCTTCCGCTGAAATAGGAAATTTCGGCATTCAGATTGAGGATGCCGGCGTTATCATATTCAACATCAAAGTCATTCTGATACAACCACTCGTTCGTGGAAATTGGGTACATTGGATTGAGTACCCTGGGGACTGCATTCGAGACAAAGAAATGCATATTGTGCGCTTTGCTGTATTTCACACCGGCTTTGTAACTGATTTGCGGGCTGATTTTTCCTTTGAAACCGCCGAAGACAATGTATTTGTAATCGGTGTTCCGGATATCGTGCCGTGGGTTAGCCCAGGGATTTTCTTTAGCTATCGCGGAATAGTTGTTGTTCTGCAGGTAGCCATCGGCGCCGGCATACAGCGTCATGATATTTTCCACAGGCGTTAGTTCCAAATCGAGTTTGGGATACACCTTGAATATAGCATTCCGGTCGTCGTCTGATACCGACCAGGTATTCAGACCGGCGCGGATTTTCCATGCATCGCCGCTCAGCAACACTGATGGATTCAACTTAAACCAGATGCTGTTGCGTTTATTTGAGAGCGGATTATCGAAATTGTCAATGCTGTCGGTTGAATAATAATCGAGTGAAGATTGCAGCAAACCATGCAGGTTCCCGAAATCGTTGTCAAACTCAGCAATCATTCCGGCGTTGTTCTCGGTTTGTCCGGTTTTTGCATTGAAATTGGAATAATGCAAACCTGCGTTGTATTGCAACTCACTGCGGGAGTTCTCACTGCTTTTCAAGCCTACATTGACCCGCCAGTTTTGCAGGCGCTGCTTGTCGTTGAAATAGCGGTAACCATTATTTTTCACGTAGGCCGGAATGGAATCCGGGTAACCGTAAAACTTCACTACGTTCCGGTCGTAATTTAGGTTAACCGAAAACACCGATTTCCTGAAAAAGTATTTACCGAAAACTTCGAGGTTGTTGTGGCTGTATGGCGCATCGACCTTTTTCCCGGTGCTATTCAGTTTGACACTTCCCGCGGAAGAGAGGTGCCGGTAGTGAACGCCGAAAATAGAGTTCTTGCCTTTGGGCTGGTTGAAAAAGAATTCCCCGTAAGGAGTATTGTAAGTTCCCAGCCCCAGTTTCAGATAACCATAACCGTTCTCTGTCGATTCGTGTAGGTTGATCGTTGCAGCCGATACGGGAACCGTTTTGAATCCGGTCATGATCGGTTCGGCGTCAATGTGGTAGTCGAACTGCGGCGTGAAACGCGTTGTATCGTCAATTTCCGGCATCGGACTGATTTTGTATGCATCCGATACGCTCGGGCGATATGCTTTCACCACTTCCACCTGCTTGTTGATGGTCGTGTCCTGCTTTTGGGCCAATGCTGCAGCTGTACTTCCCAGTCCAGTCGCCAGGGTTAAGAATATGCTGAGTGAAATATTTCTATGTTTCATGATGCTTTCGGATTATTGGTTGGAACGAATGGAATCAGTAGAGGAAGTTGCGACAGAATCCTGCTGACTTTGTGCCGCGGATTGTGCTTTCTGTTTTGCTTCCAAATCTTTCAGATAAAGTTCCGACTCCTTGATGATTCCATCGTCGGGCTCTCCGTAATTATCGATGATACTCTGGAGCGTATGTGTTGCCTGGAACAGGTCACCCTCTTTTTCATAAACATGAGCCAGCAGAATGAAGCTTTTGGCCAGCCAATATTGGTGTGGCGTATTCTTATCGATGAAACTCATCACCTCATTCTCGGCTGCTTTCAATTGGTTGTGGTCGTAATAGTACTTACACACCTGGTATTTCGCCTCGGCACCTTCGGCCGTTTTGGTATCCTTCGATAACTTGCGGAATAGCGTATACGCTTTAGTTGGCTCGTTGAGTGTCAGATAAGTCTTGGCTGCTTTGTATTCCGCTTCACGCGAAATTTCTTCCGGTACTTTTTCCGTATTCCGGATTTGCCAGCCTGCTTCGGTTACCGCCTGATAATTTTTCAGTTCGTAATTGCTGCGCAGTATTCCCGTGAGGGCAGTCAGATTATCTTTCGAATTGTTCGACTGTTTTTCGAGGCGCGTGTATAGCGCAAGCGCCTTGTTGTAGTCTTTTTCCCGGTAGGCGATCTCAGATGCTTTCAACAATGCCGGCTCAGAGAAAATGTTATCACCACGACTCAGCACATAATCATAATCGACAGCAGCCTGCTGAAGGTTTTGTTGATTGTAGTACAGCTCTCCGCGGTAAAAATGTGCATTGATGGCAAACGCTCCGTCGGGGAAGCGACTGAGATAACTGGTCAGCGCATCCATTGCTTTGGGACTTTGCTTCATGTAGAGATTTTCAGCCGAAGTGTACAGCAACGAATCCTGTTCCGATTGAGAAGGAGTAGCTGTTTTTCCCAAACTTTGAGCATATGTGAAGTAATCTTCCACCTGGTTCATCTCCACATAATTGTTCCGGATTCCGGTTAATGCAGCTTTGGCTTCCGGGGTATTCGCGTATTTCTCAACTACCTGTTTGTAGTAGGAAAGAGAGTTGTTGTAATCGTTTTCGTTGAAACTGATAAGTCCCAATTGTAGCAGCGCTTTCGGCTGATATGGGCTGTTTGGGTAATTGACCAGCAAATTCTTGAAGCTCTTCTTCGCGTTGTCATCGTTATGGGCCCGTTCCCAGGCACGACCGGTTTCGAAAATGGCATCATCGCGATAGCGCGAATCGGGGAACTGAACCTGCAACTTATTCAGGTCGTTGATTTTTTGCTGTTGCTTATGCAGAAGACCATAGCAGAAAGCCGTTTGAAACAGTGCATAGTCTGCATCGTAGGTGTTCATGTGGTACGCCTTCTGATACTGAGCAATCGCATCCTGGAAATTGCGCTGTACATAAGCACAATCGCCTAACCGGTTGTATGCATCGGCTACCTGCTTCGGATCTTTGTCGTGCGGGAAGGTGAGGAATTTCCGGAACCAACTGGCAGCCTGACCATATTTTTCCTGATCGAAATAGGCATAACCGATATTGTAGTTCGAAAGTGCATATTCCTTCTTCATTCGGTATGAACCGGCTGTTGTCTGGAAGCGGCGGTAATCGAGTATTGCGGCTTCCTTATCGTTCAGGCGATATTCCGCTTCCCCTTTCCAGTAATAAGACAGCGCTTTCAATTCGTCGTTGTATTGGCTATACTGTAGTGACTTATTGAATAATTCAATAGCCTGCTTTAGCTTCGTATCGCGGAAAAATTCCAGTGCACGATAGTAGGCTACCCGCTGATATGCTTTTTTAATGGCCGGACTTTTCACTTTGATTTTATCCAGCGACGCCAGCGCATCCTTGTAGTTACGGGTCGTCATGAAAACCTTCACGAGATAGTCATAAGCTACATCGTTTCGCTCCGAATTGGGATACAGTGTGATGTATTTGTCGAATGCCTTGATGGCTTCGTTAAAGGGGGAATAATCCAGCTCGTAAGTGATTTTGGCATACTGGAACAAAGCATCTTCCTTGATTTTCGGGTCGAAACTCATTTCCGATGCATTGGAGAACGCCATCATCGCTTTTTGCTTCTGACCATCTTTCAGGTAGGCTCCTGCCAAATGATAATAGGCATTTTGTGCTACAGCATCTTTATCGCGTGTGGCCCGTTCGATATTGGCGATGGCTTGTTTGTAATCGCCGGTCTCGTATTGACACATCCCGATGATGTAATAATCATCCGTGGTCGGTTTTTCCGTGTTCTTCATGTAATCATTCAAATACGGAAGAGCTTTGCTGTATTGGTCCTTTTGAAACCAGGAGTCTCCGATGATTTTGGAGATATCGATTTTTCGTTCGGGCGATGCAGCTTTCAATAATGGCGGAGCCATTTTGATCACCTCGTCATATTTCTTTTGCATGAAATAGATTTGTGCCGTATAGAAAGGTACAATTCCCGAGTACTGCGGATCGTCCTTCAGTTTCTGGAATTCTAACAGCGCCGTTTCGTAGTTTCCTTCAAGGTAGTTGATGTGCGCCCAGTAATATGCGGCTGCACGGGAAAACTTGCCCCGTTTGTTTTTCAAATCGTAGAAATAGGTTTTGGCCTTTTCGTTCTCTCCGTTGTCCAGGTAACAATACCCCAATTTGAATTTATATTCGTCGCTTTCTGCTCTGGGCAACAGGTATGCGTCCACCTTTTCATAGTCGCGCATGGCTTGCCGGTAGCGCTTGTTGGCAAACTCCACATTGGCCAGTCGAAAATGCGCCATGGAAATTTGTGGCGAATTGGGATACTTGTCAATGAAGTCTTCCAACTCTTCTTTCCCATTCCTGTTTCCCATTTCCAAAGCACAAACAGCTTTGTAGTAGGTCGCTTCGGCAAACATCCCTGACGAAGGCTCGCTCTGTTTGATGATTTTATTGAACTCGTGGTAAGCCGAGCTGAATTTTCGTGTCTGGAAAAGCTCCAGTGCTGTACGGTAAGTTTCGTCAATACCGGTTGGACTGGTTACCGGTTGCGCATAAGTTGCCAAGGTAACAAGCAGTATCAATCCAAGCGTAAAAAACGATCTAGCTATGAATTTCATGTGATTTTTTTTCTAATCTGATTTTACAGGGTGTAATCAGGTTAAACACTGTTCGTTTTGGTTTAAAGAAGAGAATCCACACAATTGTTCCGCAAAAAAAACTTAGTTTTGTCTGAAGCGGCCTCTTACAAAAATATAATTTTCACTTAAACTTTCGATTACTGGTGGAAGCAATCATTGAACTAAAAGGTGCAGATATTTATCAACGAGAGAATCTGATTCTGAAAGACGTTAGTCTTCAGGTAGAAAAGGGCGAATTCCTGTACATTATCGGGAAAGTGGGAAGTGGTAAATCCAGCCTTCTGAAAACCTTCTATGTCGAATTGCCCCTGATTGAAGGCGAAGGAGAAGTGGCTGGTTACAAGCTGCAAGCCATCAAACGGAAGCATATTCCGCTACTGCGAAGGAAATTAGGAATCGTTTTTCAGGATTTCCAATTGCTGATCGATCGGAGTGTTTATAAGAATCTGGAATTTGTATTGAAGGCAACCGGTTGGAAACAGGAGCGCGCTATCAGAGACCGCATTCGCGAAGTGCTCGAGATTGTCGACATGCCGCATTCGGGCTCGAAGATGCCGCACCAGTTGTCGGGAGGTGAGCAGCAACGTATTGTCATTGCGCGGGCTTTGCTGAATAATCCGGAGATTATTCTGGCCGATGAGCCTACCGGAAACCTGGATCCGGAAACGTCGGAGTCGCTTCTGAATGTTTTAAGGGCGATTAATAAAGAGGGGAAAACCGTTGTTATCGCCACGCACGATTACCCGTTAATCCGGAAGTTTCCGGCCAGGAAAGTAGCCTGCGAGAACGGTGGTGTTCGTGAAGTAGGAGAAGAAGAGGAAATTATTGATTTTGAATCGTTACTCAACGACGAGCTGTCCTGATTCCTCCAGGAAGGGCGCATAAATGGCTGCCAGTTTCTTTTCCTCGTTTTCCCAACACAGTTCACGGGCTGCCAGCGAAGCATTTTCCTCCCATATCTTTCTGTACTCTTTGGCTGAGAACAATTTGTTGATTTGTTGGGCGACAGCTTCGGGGGTTCGCTCTTCCAGTATTTCACCGACTTTGTAATTCTCGACTAAGCTTCGCATTTCCGGTAAATCGGACACAAGCACCGGAATTCCTGCATGAATATAATCGAACAACTTATTGGGTAACGCAAAGTGATAGCTCAATCCCAAATCTTCTTCCAAAGAAATGCCTAAATCGGCTTGTGGTGTCAGGAAGTGGAGCTCGGAAAGGGATAATCTTCCGAGAAAAACGACTTTTCCTCCCAGGTCTTCCCGAATGACCAGTTCCTGAAGTTCATCCTTCTTATCTCCGTCGCCGGCCAGCAGCAGAATGCTTTTGGGAATGTATTTCATCGCCTGAATCATCATCTCCAGGCCGCGCCCCATATTCAACGCTCCCTGGTAAAGAATGATTTGTTGGTCGCCGAAATCCATTTGTCGGTCGCCCGGAATAAAAGTCACCGGCGAAAATCGTGGCATATTCCGGATAACGGTAAACTCTCTCCGGTAAACCGAAGAAAGGCACTCCGAAATAGATTCACTAACGGTGTACGCCGAATGCACATGAGAGAGGGAAAGCTTCTCGAGCCTTTGCCACATCCTTTTTACCAACGGGCGTTTGATAACTTCCGGAACTTCAGTAAACAATTCGTGGCTGTCGTAAATAACCGGCAACTTACGTAAGCTCGCTGCTGCTGTTATTCCAGGAAGGGTATCCAGATCATTCGCAACTAAAACGTCATATTTTCCGAAAAGAACATGGAAAAATAGCCGTAAATTGAAGGAGACATAAAATACCGGACCTTTGTTGAAGAGTAACCGAAACCTTCGTGTCTGGTAGGGTCTCGACAGGGAACCGCTTTTTTTTAAGCGCCGTCCCAAAAGGGTTACTTCGAAGCCCATCTTTTGCAGCGATGAGGCAACTTTATGTACTCGGTGATCGCTTACGAGATCATTGGTTGCTGCCAGTAGTATTTTTCGCACAGTTGTCAAATTCTAGTTGTAACGATACGCAGTTAAAAAGGAAACGTAAATATCACTGCTTCTATTATCTTTGCCATCAAAAATTTAAGGTATGTTCATCCTCTACCACGATTATTCCTTGCTGACCAGGAACACATTTGGAATCGACGTTAAAGCTAAATCTTTTCTCTCATTTTCTGATGCTCAAGGCCTGATCAAGTTTTATCAATCGAATCCGGAATACCGTGATATGGAATATTTGATCGTGGGGGGAGGAAGTAACATGTTATTTCTGCACGACGTGGATGAGCTGGTTTTGTCAGCAGACGTTTCGGGTATTGAGATTTTGAAAGAAGATAAAGAATCGGTTTGGGTGGAAGCTGGTGCGGGCATCGATTGGGACGAGTTCGTTGCATTTTGTGTGGGCAACCGTTGGGGAGGAGTTGAAAATCTTTCGCTGATTCCGGGGAAAGTTGGAGCGGCTCCTGTCCAGAACATTGGAGCGTACGGTGTTGAAGTCGGTTCGGTCATCCTGGAGGTTCGCGGAGTGGATATGCAGACATTGCAACAAAAGAGTTTTACCCGCGAAATGTGTCAGTTTTCCTACCGGAATAGTATATTCAAACAGGAATGGAAGGGACGCTTTGTGGTCACTTCGGTGGTGTTCGAACTGAATAAAAAACCGGAATTCAAACTGGATTATGGCGATGTGGTAGCCGAAGCGGAGCGTCTGGGAAACGTGTCTCACTCGACTATTCGACGAGCGGTTATCGCTATCCGGGAACGGAAATTACCCGACCCGGAAATTATTGGAAATGCCGGTAGTTTTTTCAAGAATCCTGTGGTCGAGGAAGAAACAGCCAATGCATTAAAAGCAAAATATCCCGAAATCCCGCTATATCCGGCTGGTGTTGGAAAGGTGAAAATCGCTGCCGCCTGGTTGATTGAAAAGGCAGGCTGGAAAGGAAAACGCGTTGGCCAGGCTGGCGTGCACGACCGCCAGGCACTGGTGCTGGTCAATCATGGTGGTGCCACCGGACAGGAAATCTTCGAACTGTCGGAACAGATCCGGATCGATGTTGAAAATAAATTTGCGATTCAACTCGAACGCGAGGTGAACGTCATCTGATAAACTACTTTCCCGGATTATTTAAAAATGCGGTTTTTGTTCAATGCCCGTTGGTAACGGGCCGCATTCCGGTTGTGTTCCCGCAAGGTTCTTGAGAAATTGTGGTACCCCGAAAAATCTTCCTTCGCACAGAAATAGAGATATTTACTTTTCTCGTAGTTCAGTACCGCCTCAATGCTTTTCGGATTCGGGAAATTGATGGGGCCGGGAGGTAATCCTTTGTATTTGTATGTATTGTAAGGCGAATCAATTTCGAGGTGTTGATTGAGAACGCGTTTGATGCTAAAATCACCAACAGCAAATTTTACAGTTGGATCGGCCTGCAACCGCCAGCCACGTTTCAACCGGTTGATGTAAACACCGGCAATTTTATGCATCTCATCCGGTTTCACGGTTTCTTCCTGGACGATTGACGCCAGCGTTGTTGCCTGAACAGGAGTCATTCCTGCCGCTTCAGCTTTCTTTTTCCGCTCGTCTGTCCAAAAACGATCATATTCCTGATGCATGCGATCCACAAATTCCGCGGGTGTTGTTGTCCAGTACAATTCGTAGGTATTGGGAATAAACATGGCCGGGAAAGCAGCGTAAGTAAAGCCGTATTTCTTTGCTTCGGCGGTGTCGGTTAGCATTTTTAAAAAAGCAGTCGAATCTGCTTCCATGTAGTGAGCCAGTCGGCCCGCCAAATCTTTCCGGAAACGGATATTGTTGAATGTCACTTTGATAGGCGTTTGAGCTCCTGAGCGTAACACGTCAACCAGTTTGTTGTTGCTCCAACCTTTTTCCAGTTTGTAGGCACCGGGTTTGATTAAATCCGGATACTTTTTCTTGTTGGCTACCCATTTGATGGATTTGTAGTTGGCCAAGAAATCACCCGCCTTCAGCGAATCGATCACCTGGTCATAAGTTGCACCATCGGGAATGTATACAAAACCCGAGTGTTTTACATTATTCTCGAAAATGTATCCATACAACTGGAAAGCACGAATGCCAACCACAATAAAACCGATGGCTACCAATATAATGACCCATTTTCCCACTTTTGGGAAAACCATTAGCCTGTTTCTGCGCTCAATTCCCATACTTAGTCTTTCTTGGTCGTAAAAATAGTAAATTCAGTTTAACTCACCAGATGGAGTATCTTGCTCATCTATTTATGTTTTATTGACAATTATTCAACGGTTTACACCTAAATATTTTATATTTTCGTGCCTGAATTACAAAACCAAAAAATCGTTAACTGTTTGGAGGACAATTTTATGCATCAGGTAAAACTTGCAGATGAAATTTTTTATGTAGGAGTAAACGACCGAAAAACCCATCTTTTTGAGAATTACTGGCCGCTGCCACACGGAATGGCTTACAACTCGTATTTAATTGTTGATGAGAAAGTAGCCTTGATGGACACGGTGGAGCGTGCGTTTATCGACGAGTATCTTTCGAATATTAAAAATATACTGGGCGACCGGAAGGTTGATTATTTGGTGATTAACCACATGGAGCCCGATCATTCCGGCGCGATTCGCAGCATCGTGGCCGAATATCCGGACATTACCCTTGTCGGGAACAAGAAGACCTTCCCGATGCTGGAAAACTTTTACCAGATTAAGGAAAACACGCTGGAAGTTGGCGATGGTGATGAACTTCCGTTAGGAAAAAATACACTCGAGTTTTACACTATCCCGATGGTACACTGGCCCGAAACGATGGTTAGTTTCGAAAAGACAAACGGTGTTCTTTTCTCGGCTGATGCTTTCGGAACCTTTGGTACGTTGGACGGCGGTATTTTCGATGACGAACTGAATCTTAGTTTTTACGAAGAGGAGATGATGCGCTACTTTACCAACATTGTTGGAAAGTATAGTCCGCATACGCAACGTGCCATGAAAAAGCTGAGTGGCCTGGACATTAAAATGATTGCCGCCCTGCACGGTCCGATTTGGCGTTCACACACTGATTTTGTGCTTTCGCGATACGATAAGTGGAGCCGCTACGAAACCGAGGAAGGTGTAGTGATTGTGTACGGAAGTATGTACGGAAATACCGAGAAAATGGCGGATGTGATTGCCCGGCAACTGGCCGAACGCGGTGTGAAAAACATTCGTGTTTATGATGCTTCCAAAACGCACCAGTCTTACATTATCAGCGATATTTTCAAATACAAAGGATTCATCGTTGGTAGCGCTGCCTACAACAACGAGATGTTTCCGTCAGTGGAGGCGCTGGTTTCCAAAATTGAGCACATGGGCATCAAAGAGCACCTGCTGGGTGTTTTTGGTTCCTTTTCGTGGAATGGCGGCGGCGTGAAAAACCT
Source organism: Prolixibacter sp. NT017 (assembly GCF_009617875.1). Taxonomy (NCBI): domain Bacteria; kingdom Pseudomonadati; phylum Bacteroidota; class Bacteroidia; order Marinilabiliales; family Prolixibacteraceae; genus Prolixibacter; species Prolixibacter sp. NT017. The sequence goes on from NZ_BLAV01000001.1 coordinate 127,317, forward strand.
CATGAAATTTGCTGAGAACATCAAGTGGGATTTGGTTTACGATCCGGTGGAAGAGAAAGGCGCGTTGAAAGCTGATAAATTCCAGATGTGCATCGAGCTGGCCAATGCCATGGCTGACAAGTTGAAAGAATAATCTTTATTCAGATATAAACGAAAAGGCTGTCTTCGAATTGAGGACAGCCTTTCTTTTGCTCTTCAGATACGGTGTACTTACAATGTTACGCCTGATTTGAATATGGCCATTTCGCGGAAACCGCTTTTTTCATGATTTAGCTTCTCGCCGCTGGCCACGTTGATGATATATTGTACAAAATCTTCCAGGAGTTCGTCCATTGGTTTCCCGTTGACCAGCTCACCTGCATTGAAGTCGATCCAATGCTTCTTTTTCTCGTAAATGGGTGTGTTGGTCGAGATTTTCATGGTCGGAATGAAACTCCCGAAAGGAGTTCCGCGTCCGGTGGTAAACAACACCATCTGGCATCCGCTGAAACCGAGTGCCGACGTTGCTACCAAATCGTTCCCAGGCGCGGATAACAGGTTGAGGCCTTTCTTGCTCAACGGTTCGCCGTATTTCAACACGTCTACAATGGTTGCATTCCCACCTTTTTGGGTACACCCCAGCGATTTTTCTTCCAGTGTTGTAATCCCGCCGGCTTTATTCCCGGGAGAAGGATTTTCATAAACAGGCTGATTATGCGATGTGAAGTAATCTTTGAAATCGTTGATTAAACTGACGGTTTTATCGAAGATGGCCTCGCTTTCAGTGCGTTCCATGAGTTGCTTCTCAGCACCAAACATTTCCGGTACTTCCGTGAGAATAGTAGTTCCGCCGGAAGCGGTCAGGAAATCGGAGAAAGCGCCCAACAACGGATTCGCGGTGATGCCGGAAAAACCATCGGAGCCGCCGCATTTCAGGCCGATGTTTAGTTCAGAAACGGGAACTTCTTCTCGTTGATCATGACGGATGATTTCATAGAGCTCCTTCAGTATTTTTACCCCTTCTTCGATTTCATCCTCGACCGCCTGTGCTTTCAGGAAACGAACACGCTCTTCATCGAAATCGCCCAGCGAGTCGCGGAAATCTTCCATTTGCAAATTTTCACAACCCAGGCTGAGAACCAGTACACCACCGGCATTCGGGTGTTTGGCCATATTCCCCAATACTTTCCTTGTATTGGCATGATCATCGCCCAACTGCGAGCAACCGTAGTTGTGCTTGAAAACCTGAACCGCATCGATATCATCCGGCTGTACTTCCGATTTGAAGATGTCCAGAATCTGCTGAGCCTGCCCGTTCACACAGCCAACCGTCGGGATGATCCAGAGTTCATTCCGGATACCGGCTTTTCCGTTTTTCCGCAGGTAGCCTTTAAACGTGCGGGACGCATCACTTTCAGCAACTTTCCTGAAGTTGGGATGGTACTGATATTCCAGGTTTCCCGAAAGATTGGTTTTCAGGTTGTGCGAGTGAATATGTTCGCCGGCTTCAATCGCAGTCGTGGCATGGCCAATGGGTTCGCCATACTTCAGAATCCATTCGTTGGGTTCAATTTTCCGGATAGCGATTTTGTGACCAGCCGGAATTTCCTGCAAAGCAGTTATCAGCTGGCCGTCAATGTCCAGTTGCTCACCGGCGGTCAACGGATTCAGGCAAACAACAACATTGTCTTTGGGCGATATGCGAATAAATTTTTCCATCTCTCTTTTGGCTAAAGCCGGAATTGCTCCCGACCTTTCATTCATCACAATAAAATTCAGATGTATGCTTACGCAACTTTCTTTTTTGGATTTTTCTTTCCTAAAACCGATTTCACCGCCTGCTTCATGCCGGCCTCCTCAATCAAATAGAGGTAACCAGCCACGGCTTCGGTGAGGCCGGAAACCTGGTTCAAATCCTGTTTCCAGAGTTGTTTTAGATTGAGCACTTTGCTCGTTAGCTGGTGCATTCCTTCCGGAGTGCCGTCGTATGCTTCCCATACTTCGCGATAGAAATCCAGAATCCATTGGTCGTCGTTCAGCGTATAGGCAACACCATCGACACTGCCTTTGTAATAAGCGATGGAGGCTGCCAGCGAGAAAACCAGTTTTTGCGGCAAACGGCCCTCTTTTTCGAAGTAGTCGAGCAGTGAAGGCAGATTACGGGTTTCCAATTTCGACATGGCGTTGAGCGCAATGCTCTTCCATTCGTGGCGGATATACGGATTGTAGAAACGTTCCAGAATTTTGGTGGCGAAAGCTTCCAGTTCATTACGGTTTCCCGGAATACCGGTGAGAATCTCCTCGTAGACCATTTCTTTCATGAATCGTCCGATTTCGAGGTTCTCGATGCTTTCGCGAACGGTTGGCAGTCCATACAGTAACGACGTTGCGAAACTTCCGGTGTGACAGCCGTTCAGCACACGGACTTTTTGTTCACGGTAGCGGGTCATGTCTTTCACAAATTTCACTTCGAGACCAGCTTCCTGTGCCGGAAATTCTTTTTGCACCCATTCCGGTCCCTCTATGACCCACAGGTGAAAATATTCGGCTTCGGTTACCAAATTATCTTCATAGCCCAGTTCTTGCTGAATTTCCTTGATGTTTTCCTTCGGAAATCCGGGAACGATGCGGTCGACCAGTGAATTGCAAAAAGCGCATGAAGTTTCCACCCAATCGATGAATTCGGTTTCGAGTTTCCAGTTTTCGGCGTGCTGTAGTACATATTTTTTCAGGAAATCGGCATTCCGGTCGATTAATTCACAGGCAATGATGATCAATCCTTTGGAGGGATCACCTTCGAATGTTTTAAAACGCTGGTAGAGCAGCGCTGTCATTTTTCCCGGGAAAGATTGCTGTGGCTGCATGTCTGCCCGGTCGTTTTTATCGAATACAATGCCCGCCTCGGTTGTGTTGGAAATAACGAAACGGAGTTCGGGATTGTCAATCACTTCCCGGTAGACATCGAAATCAGTATATGGATTGATGCCCCGGTTGATGCAGTCAATTAGCTCGCCTTCTTTTACCGGTTGACCGTTTTTCATTCCTTTCAGGCAGACATGATACAGACCATCCTGGGCGTTCAGCATGTCAATCATGCCGCGCTCGATGGGTTGAACAACTGTCACTCCGGAGTTGAAACCGACGGTTTTGTTCATCCGGTTCACCATCCAATCGGTGAAGGAGCGAAGGAAATTGCCTTCTCCAAATTGTAAGATCCTTTCGGGATAAGCTGGAAGATTGGTTACATTACTGCGGTTCAGTGTCTTCATTTTCTTCTTGATTTATTGGTTTCGTGTTCGTACACGGAATGTCGTTTTAAAAAATCCGTGTTCGTACACGGATTCAGCCGCTAAAGTATGAATTTATGTTATTGGTTCGTCATTAAAATTTTTTGAACGATTGTATTTTTCTGTATGTCAATTGTTTATGTATGACAATTAATGATAAGTTAATCTAGTTGTGCCCGATAAAGGGCTAATTTGTTAAGCGGAAGCATATTATTTCTAAATTAGGAGTAGAAATCAGACGAAATGGTTTATGTTTTGACAGGTGGTCCCGGATTTGGAAAAACCTTATTGGCAGAAAAGCTGGTAGAAAGAGGTTACCGGATTGGGCACGAAACAGCGCGGGCATTGATTGAAGAAGAGCAAAAGCACAATGGAGAGATATTGCCCTGGCGGAATTCCAGGGAATTCGAACGCCGCGTGATGGAGGCACGCATTCAGTTCCTGGAAGAAACGCCGGAAGGAGAGATTGCTTTTGCCGACAGGGGATTGCCGGATCAGGCAGCTTTTTCGTATTACAAAGGAAAGCCGGTTTCCGACGCGTTGATGTTTGCCATTAAAAACCATCGGTATGCTACAACCGTTTTTATAACGCCTCCCTGGGAGGAGATTTATCAGACGGATACCGTTCGGAAAGAGACCTTTGACGAGGCTTGCCACATTCACGAATGTGTTGTAAAAGCCTACCGGGAAAACGACTATCGTCTGGTTGAACTTCCGAAAGTGGCGGTTGAGGAGCGGCTGAAATTTGTGTTGGATTATGTTGCTAAACGTTCTGAAAGGTGAATTCCTGTTACTATTCGATATAACTTAACGACAAAAATACAACGTATGAAACGAACTGATCGCCGGGGATTTTTAAAGCAAACGGCTTTGAGTGCAGGAGCACTGGCAGCCATTCCGGGAATTATAGGGGCAACCGTCAAATCTGCAGATGCGCAGGTCGAAACTGAGATTTTATCGGAAGTTTTTCTGAAGAAGAATGATGTGATCGTCTTTCAAGGTGATTCGATTACGGATTTCTGGAGGGACAAAAAAGATCAACGCCCGAATGATCCGTTGGGATTTGGTCCGGGATATGTTTTCCTGGCCGCATCCACCCTGCTGGACCATTTTGCCGAAAAACACCTGACTATTTACAATCGGGGAATTAGCGGGAACAAAGTGTTTCAACTAGCTGACCGATGGGAAAAAGATTGCCTGGAACTGAATCCGAGGTTACTTTCTATTCTCATCGGTGTGAACGATTACTGGCACATGCACGACGGAAAATACGACGGCACCATTGAAACTTACGAGAATGATTACCGTGCATTGCTGAAGCGAACCAAAGCTGCGCTACCGGATGTAAAACTGGTGATTGGTGAGCCTTTCGCTGTTTTGGGCGGCAGTGCCGTTGACGATAGCTGGTTCCCGGCTTTCGATGCGTACCGGAAAGTAGCCCGCAAACTGGCTAAAGAGTTCGACGCGATTTTCATTCCGTATCAATCGGTTTTCGATGAAGCATCGAAGCGGGTGGGGCCGAAGTACTGGACGGCTGACGGCGTTCATCCGTCGGTCGCTGGTTGTCATTTGATGGCTGCGGCCTGGCTGAAATCGGTATTTGGAATGGAATAAGGATGATACAATAATTTCCTGAAATAAAAAATCCCCGGCCAAACGACCGGGGATTTTCATTGGTAACAAGTGCAAGTTATTTTTCCAGGAATGTTTTTACCTGTTTGTATACGTTTTCACCGTTGAAGCCTAACTCTTCGTCGAGTACGGTGTAAGGTGCCGAGAATCCAAACGAGTTGAGCCCCCAAACTGCACCGGCGTCTCCAACCAGTCCTTTCAGGGTAACCGGCAAACCGGCGGTCATACCGAATTTCGGTACATCAACCGGAAGTACTTCTTCCTGGTAAGCTTTCTCCTGGTTGCGGAAAAGACCTTCGGAAGGTACGGAAACCACACGAACTTTCAAACCATCGCGCTCACGCAGCAACGCAGCGCCGTCGACCAGTGTAGCTACTTCGGAACCTGAAGCCAGCAGGATGACATCGGGGTTGGCGTCGTTCTCAACAATGTATGCACCTTTTTCAGCCTGCAGCGCGTCTGTGTAACGGTCGCTGTTGGCCGGCAGATCTTTGATATTTTGGCGAGACAAAATCAATGCAGTAGGTGTTTCGGTATTTTCAATGGCCATCTTCCAAGCTACGGTTGTTTCGGTACCGTCTGCGGGACGGAGAACCAGCATGGAGTTTTCGCCATGGTGATTTTTCAACTGCTCGAGCAGACGAATTTGCGCTTCCTGTTCAACCGGTTGGTGAGTAGGACCATCTTCTCCCACACGGAAAGCATCGTGTGTCCAGACATATTTTACCGGAAGTTCCATCAGCGCAGCCAAACGAACGGCGGGCTTCATGTAGTCGGAGAACACGAAGAAGGTTCCGCACACCGGAATCACACCACCGTGAAGTGCCAGACCGTTCATTACACAAGCCATGGTCAACTCTGATACACCTGCCTGCAGGAACGCTCCGGTGAAGTCGTTCTTGGCAAACGGATGGGTCTTTTTCAGGAAGCCATCGGTTTTGTCGGAGTTCGACAAGTCAGCCGAAGCCACAATCATGTTTTCAACCTGATCAGCGAAAGCGGCCAAAACAGTACCTGACGCAGCACGGGTTGCTGTGTTGGCTTTTTGTTCCAGCGCGGCAAAATCAAATTCAGGAATGTCACCGGAAAGGAAGTTTTCCAGTTTTTCAGCTAATTCCGGATTTGCTTTTTCCCATTTTTCTTTTTCTGCTTCGAACTCTTTTACCCATTGGCGCAATTCGTCCTGACGCTTTTTGTAAAGCTCTTCTACTTCGGGGAAAATTTGGAATGGCTCCTTCGGATCGCCACCCAGGTTTTCGATGGTTTTGTCGAGCGAAGCACCGGCTGCCGAAAGCGGTTGCCCGTGAGTAGAAACTTTGCGCTCGAAACTATCGCCGCCATCGGTTACAGCACCTTTACCCATAATGGTTTTACCAATGATGAGCGTGGGCTTTTCTTTTTCTTCGGTGGCAATTTTCAATGCACCGCGGATGGCTTCTGTGTCGTTGCCTTCGATGGTCAGTACTTTCCATCCCCAGGCTTCGTATTTTTTTGCTGTATCTTCAGTTGTTACTTCATCAGTTTCGGAAGAGAGCTGAATATCGTTCGAATCGTAGAACATAATCAGGTTGCTCAATCCGAGGAAACCGGCCAGACGACCTGCTCCCTGCGAAACTTCTTCCTGGATACCACCATCAGAGATGAAAGAAAAAGTTTTATGTGACATCCATTCGCCAAACCTTGCGGAGAGGAATCGCTCGGCAATAGCAGCTCCAACGGCCATGGTGTGTCCCTGTCCCAGCGGTCCGGAAGTGTTTTCCACACCCCGCTCGGTATCCAGTTCCGGGTGACCCGGAGTAACTGAACCCCACTGACGGAAGTTCTTCAGATCTTCCATGGAGAATTTTCCCGAGAGGGCCAGAACGGAATAAAGCATGGGAGACATGTGACCGGGATCGAGGAAGAAACGATCGCGGAACGGCCAGCTCATGTCGTCCGGATTGTATTTTAAGAATTCAGAATACAAAATATTCGCATAATCAGCTCCGCCCATGGCACCGCCCGGGTGACCTGAATTTGCTTTGTCGACCATGGCGGCCGATAAAATCCGAATGTTGTCTGCTGCTTTATTGGTTAAATTGTTCTTCATCTGGTTGTGATTAAAATATTTTCGACGTAAAAATAGAAATTTTTGATTAGTAAAACGGCAATAATAGGTGTAAAAAATACACTTTCATTATTTGCCTTATACAAACTGATTTTCCTCCGAGTTTGTATAAAAAGAAACACCCCAGAACCAGTAAGGTTTGGAGTGTTTTTTTATCTAAACATTAAAGATTGTTATTTCTGTCCGGGAAGAACGCGAACCAGGAAGATGCCTTCAATCTCGCGAAGTTTGTCACTCACTTCAGGATCCAGCTCATTCCGGTCGATATCGATGATGTTGTAGGCAATGCCGTTGCGGTTGCGGTTCATCATATCGGCAATGTTCACGCCGTAACCTGCCAGCAATGTTGAGATCTGGCTCACCATATTCGGAACGTTCTTGTTGGCGATGAGAATGCGGGCGCCACCGTTGCGGTTCATGGCTACATCGGGGAAGTTCACCGAGTTGCGAATATTTCCGTTTTCGAGGTAATCGCGAACTTCACGCACGGCCATTACCGCGCAGTTGGTTTCCGATTCCTGCGTAGAAGCACCCAGGTGAGGAATGGCAATTACATTCTTCATGTTCAGAACGTCGGCATCCGGGAAGTCGGTTACATACCAACCTACTTTTCCGCTTTCGAGTGCCGGTTTCAGATCGGCGTTGGAAACCAGTCCGCCACGGGCGAAGTTCAGGATGCGTACACCGTCCTTCATCATGGCGATTTTTTCGGCATCAATGAAGTTCTTGGTTTTGTCCATCAACGGAATCTGCAGCGTTACGTAATCGGCCTGTGCCAGCAGCGCTTCGATACTTTCGGCACGTGCGATGTTCTGGTTCAGTTCCCAGGCATGCTCGACAGAGATATATGGGTCGAAACCAATCACGTTCATGTCCAGTGCTTCGGCAGCATTGGCTACCATAACACCAATTGCTCCCAATCCGATGATAGCGAGTGTCTTTCCTTTGATTTCGTTACCGGCGAAATTCGATTTCCCCTTTTCGATCAAAGGAGCTACACTATCACCTTCTCCTTTCAAGGTCTTGGCCCACTCAATGCCACCGGCAATGTTCCGGGACGAAAGCAACATACCGGCAATTACCAGCTCTTTTACCGCGTTGGCGTTGGCACCGGGGGTATTGAATACAACAATGCCTTTGTCGGTGCATTTATCAATCGGGATGTTATTCACTCCGGCTCCGGCCCGGGCAACAGCTTTCAGGGATGATGGAAGTTCCATATCGTGCATCTTAAAACTGCGAAGCACGATGCCATCCGGTTCTGCTACTTCTCCGCCTACTTCGTAAGCGTTTGCCGGAAAGAGTTTTAATCCTTCCTGGTCAATCTTGTTCAGTGTCTGAATTTTGTACATGTTGCGTGGTGTTTGTGGGACGTATTTTACTGTGGAATGACAAAGGTCATAAAAAGAATGGAATCATTTAAGCGATTATTCGGATAATTATCCATCCTTAAGAATTTTTTTACCTACACAAAGAAACTCAATCCAAGGCTCAGAATTAATCCCGAAACCGAGATGATGGTTTCCATTACTGTCCACGACTGGAGTGTTTGTTTTTCACTAATGCCAAAGTATTTTCCCACTAACCAGAATCCACTGTCGTTGACATGGGAAAGGATGGTGGCTCCCGCTGCAATGGACAGCACAATGAGTGCCCGGTGTGGAGCGGAAAGGTCGAACACTTCCAGCACCGGCGCCATGATGCCGGCGGCTGTGATCATGGCAACGGTTGAACTTCCTTGTGTAACACGGACGACTGCTGCCAGCAACCAGGCCAACAGCAATGGCGGAAGTGCCGAGTTGGCGATGGAATGGGCCAGCATTTTTCCAATGCCGGAGTCTATGAGCACCTGTTTGAATACGCCACCGGCTCCAGTGATCAGGATGATGATGCCAGCGGGGCCGAGCGCTTTGGTGCTGATGTCGAGCAACTCTTTTCCGGATACGCCTCTTTTCGTCCCCAGAAAATAGAGTGACAGCAATGTTGCCAGGGTTAATGCCGTGAAAGGATGTCCCAGGAAACTGATAATGTCCGTTGTTGTGCTGGCGGCGATGATTTTTTTGCTGACCAAAACGCCGGAAATGGTATTGACCAGAATGAGTAGCAGTGGAACGCCAATCAGTGCAGCAATGATGCTAAAATTAGGTAACTGACTGGTATCAGTATGCTTTTCATCTTCCTGCAGAAATGCAGGTGGAGAGGCAGTAATTCGTTTGCTGATGTATTTCCCAAACACCGGTCCGGCAATAATAGCGGTAGGTAACCCAACAATGAAACCAAGCAGGATGACCCAACCCAGATTGGCGCCGACAATTTCGGCTACAGCCACCGGTCCTGGAGTAGGAGGAATAAAGCTGTGCGTAACGGCCAGACCTGCCAAAAGAGGAATGCCGTAATACAACACGGGTCGCCCGGTATCCCGCGAAAGCGCGTACACGATGGGGACCAGAATGATGAACCCGACATCGAAGAAAACCGGGATGGCCACGATGAAGCCGGTGAGCACCATGGCCCACGAAGCGCGTTCGTATCCAAATTTCCCGACCAGGTAATGGGCCAGTGAACGGGCTCCTCCGCTGTGCTCGAGCAAGGCTCCGAAAATGGCGCCGAGGCCGACAACTGTTGCTACAAAACCAAGTGTTCCGCCCATCCCGTTCTGGATGCTCTCCAGCACCTTGTCGGGTTTCATGCCGGTGGCCAGACCGACATACATGCTCGTAACGATGAGCGCGATGAAGGCATTGATTTTGAATCGGAGGACAAGTAACAACAGCAAGGCAACCGCCGAAATGACAATCGCCAGAAGCATCAACTGGCTCATAAAAATTGGTTTATCGGGTTGTGAATCGACTCCTGCTACCGCCGCCTGGAAAAGCGGCTGAACAGAAATACTCCTAAAAATAGGAAATATATCAACCCGCCCACAATGGCGAAGATGAATCCCAATTCATAAAGCGACGGGAGTGCTGCCATGCGCACCAGACAAAACAGGGCGAAAAAGAACCAGGTAAGCGAATGGAACCAGCGCAGCACGAAGTTCATAAACCGGTCGACCCGTGTTTTGGGCGGCAACGGTCGCGGAGCGAAACGCAAATAAAGGATGGCAATCGCCATACATCCTACAAAGAGCCAGGTCCATTCCATAATGACAAGTTTTTCACCGCTAAGATAATGCTTTTGGAAAATCGGAACGTTGGAAAAGTTGAGAGAGGGTGACTAGCCGAAAAAGCAGCTGTGTTTGTCGTCTTTAACAATCTCAAAGAATCCAACGATATCATTTACCTCCGGATTTGGGTCGTAGGATACCCATTTCCCATTTGCCCGCAGCCAATATATCTGCCAGATTCCGCGACTCTTAATAAATTTCGTTTTTGCAAATGGGGAGTTGATTTTTTCATCCTTTTTGTCCCAGCGCGGTCTGATTTCAAAAAGCTCAAGCGTGTTATTCCGGAAGGAGTATCCAATGTCCAATTCGTCTCTCATGTGAACCGGCGGGCGCATTGTTTCAATGAGTTTCTGAATTCTTACTTCCAAAAGATTGATGTTCTTGTCGTGGTCCATGTATTCAGTTTTAATAACGATTTTAATAAATAGCGGCAAATTTGCTGTGTCCCTTATCAGTAAATTATGCCATTTGTGGCTAATCCAACAATCTCTCCCTGGTCATTGGTGAATTCTATCTGTATATGCGGTTCATATTGTGTCCATTGAACGCAAGAATGACTTAACGACACTTACAAAGCGTTCTGGCTGGTCCATGTGAAGTGTGTGGCCGGCTTTATAGATTTGTTCGATCTGGATTTTCGAATTCTGACCCTGCAGCTCTTCGGCAACAACTGGCGAAACCACACCTCTATCTCCAAAAACGAGGAGGCTTGGAACGTCAATTGCTTTCACCAGTTGCGTATAATCGGGATTGGGTGGCGCAAGAACGTCGAAGGCAGCCATACTGGTTTGAAGTCTTGCCCGGGCAAATAGCTCAAGGGTTTCGGATGTTCGGTTCGGGTGTCTGCCACGCGCTTCCGCAATAACTTCTTCCAAAGGCATGTTCAGAACTTGTCGATGCCGGTCTGCCACATCGCTATCGCGAACTTCGCGCTGAACTTTTGGACTCAGGAAAGTCGGATCGGCCAGGATGAGACCTCTGAGTAGCTTGGGATCTTGGCTGGCGACTACGGTTGCTGTCATCCCTCCCATGGAATGTCCGAGCAAAACCGGGGGGGAAAGGTTCAGTGCCTTTATTAAACCGACAACATCGTTTGCATGGTCTTCGTACCGGTAGCCAAAGTCAGGAGTGCTCGATTCTCCGTGCCCCCGGGCATCCGGCATGATGACATCATAATCGTTTTCAAAGGCACGGGCCAAATTTGTCCAGCAGAGCCCGTTCGTCATTAATCCGTGAAGCAAAATCAAAGAGGGCTTTTTCCCGCCGGTTCTCGTGTAGTGAATGTGAATTCCGTTTGTTTTACAGATGGTATCGCTCCAGTCAGTCGCTTTCATTTTGCCAAATTAGAAATTTTCTCCCGCATCACATGAACCGCAGTCAACGAATCGCCCCGAAGCATTCAGTTTATTCCATTGGCATGTGAAGATGTGTCATCAGGTATTCATTCCATCCCGTTTGCATCTGACGAGGCATTTTTACCACTTGGATGGCTTCACTGGCATCTGGCGGAGCACTCTGAATGATTAAGAGTCGTTCATCGGGTTGTGATGAGGCACCTTCAGCAACCGGGAGCACTTCATCACATGCTGATGAATTACTTCTCCAAACTCAGGCGCTTCATTTGAATCTGATGATGCACTTATATCGGTCCAGACTGTTTGCGCACAGTGCAAAGAGCCGCCTCAGTTTCGGGGAGATGTTCATGCATGCTGCATGAAGTGTGTCAGTTTCGGGATGATGCTCATGACGCTGCAATAGGGTGCCTCAGTTCCGGGGAGATACTTGTCACGCTGCAACGGGTTGCGTCAGTTTCGGGGAGATGTTTTTCTCGCTGCAACGAGGTGCCTCCGTTCCGGGAAGATGTTCGTCACGCTGCAACGGATACCTCCCGGGAAGCCATGCGCTTCATCAGATGCTGGTTGAGTCCCACCGTGGGCTGTAAGGATGTCATCCCTCAGAGCGATGACATCCTTACAGATGCTGAAACCTTATACCTTTCTAATGTCGCTCATCTAATAATCTAACATCTTCCTACAAAAAAATCCCGGAAAGAAAGCTCTTCCCGGGATGGACTTATCTGAAAACTGTTCGTTACACGTTGTAACTCGACGAGGCGGTATCGCCACCGTGGCCGGTCCAGTTGGTGTGGAAAAACTCGCCACGCGGTTTGTCAACCCGCTCGTAGGTATGCGCTCCGAAATAGTCGCGCTGTGCCTGCAAGAGGTTGGCGGGCAAACGCTCGCTTCGGAAACCGTCGAAATAGTTCAGGGCGGTGGTCATAGCCGGAGCCGGTACGCCGTTCATCACAGCGGTTGCTACCACACGGCGCCATCCTTCCTGGGCGGCTTCAATTTTCCCTTTGAAGAAGTCGTCGAGCAGGAGGTTCTCCAAATCACCGTTCTTGTCGTAGGCTTTCTTGATGTCGCCGAGGAACTTCGAACGGATGATACATCCGCCGCGCCACATCAGGGCAATACCTCCGTAGTTGAGGTTCCAGTTGTGTTCTTTTGCTGCCTCGCGCATCAGGTCGTAACCTTGCGCATAGGAGATGATTTTTGCGCCGTACAGGGCATCTTTCAGATCTTTCAGGAACTGCTCGCGGTCGCCGTCAAAGTTAGCTTTCGGTCCGCTGAGCGCTTTTGATGCTGTTACACGCAAATCTTTTTGCGCAGAGAGGCAGCGGGCAAATACTGCCTCGCCAATCAGCGTCAGCGGAATGCCCAAATCGAGCGCTGAAATACCGGTCCATTTTCCGGTACCTTTCTGTCCGGCGGTATCGAGAATTTTTTCTACCAGTGGCTCACCGTTTTCATCGCGGTAGCCGAGAATATCACGGGTAATTTCGATGAGGTAGCTGTCCAGATCGCCTTTGTTCCACTCGGCAAATACGTCGTGCATTTCGTCGTAGTTCATGCCCAGCAGGTCCTTCATAATCTGGTAGGCTTCGGTGATGATCTGCATGTCACCATACTCGATACCGTTGTGTACCATTTTCACGAAGTGACCGGCACCGTTTTCGCCTACCCAGTCGCAGCATGGCGTTCCGTCTTCTACTTTGGCAGCAATCGACTGGAAAATATCTTTCACAAACGGCCATGCCTCGGGAGTTCCACCTGGCATCATCGACGGGCCGTGCAGGGCGCCTTCTTCACCACCCGAAACACCGGTTCCGATGTAGCGCAGTCCTTTTCTTTCGACGTATTCGGTACGACGAATCGTATCCGGGAAGTGCGAGTTACCACCATCGATGATGATATCGCCTTCCTCGAGGTGCGGGATGATTTTTTCAATCAGATCGTCCACCGGTTGCCCGGCTTTCACCAGCATCATCACTTTGCGTGGGCGCTCCAGGTTGGCTGTCAACTCTTCGATGGTGTGGCAACCGATGAAATTTTTCCCGGCGCCGCGACCGTTGATGAATTTATCTACTTTTTCGGTGGTACGGTTATATACAGCAACAGTAAAACCTTTGCTTTCCATATTGAGCACGAGGTTTTCGCCCATTACTGCGAGGCCGATGAGGCCAATGTCTGCTTTTTGCTTCATTTGTTTTTATGTTTTGAATACGATTAATGTGCTTTTCCGTTGTGTGAAATTTAGTCTCACGAAGATTTTTCAGTCTTTTTTACCCCAGCGCTAAAGGGTGAATCCTGAAAAATCAAAGTTTCCCTTTAGGGATTAAGGGTTAAAATATTTGATTTTTCTTCATTACAGATAATTTCACACCATGGGTTTTTACTTTTTATTTATGTCGTTTTAAAACCGAACGTTTTAAGTTGTTTCATTGTTTCCGGCGAACTGTTAAGAAGCGTTATATGGTACACCGGGAATTCGCGCCGCACCGGGTAATCGCCCCGTTGTTTCTCGAAGCTTTCCGGCGAAAGCCGTAACCGTTCATCATCTTCCCGGATGTCATACGTTTCCAGAACTGCTTCTTTTAAAATTTCTTCGGTGCTTTTTTCTATTTCGTCTATGGTAATTTCTGTCGAGGCCGGAAGTTCCACATTTTTGCAGGTCCAGTTGTCGATGCCCAGTCCGAAAAACCGACTGATGGCCTGTACACTCATCGATGTTCCATTGGCTTTCCCGTCTTTGGAGTAGCCGGCAATGTGTGGTGTGGCGATGTCGACCATCTCCAGCAATTCGCGATCGATATCGGGTTCGTTTTCCCAGCAATCGATTACGGCACCGGCAATTTGATTGGTGTTTAATGCGTTTTTCAGCGCTTCGGTCTCCACCACTTCGCCACGGCACGAGTTAATAACGAACGGTTTTTTTCCCGCTTTCGCGAAGAAGGCGTCATTGGCCAGGTGGAAGGTTTTGTCTTCACCGGTCATGTTCAGCGGTACATGCAGTGTGATAATATCGCTTTGCTCCAGAATCTCAGACAGCGAAACAAATGCTCCTTTTCCTTCAGCCCGTTCGCGGGGCGGGTCGTTCAGCAGAACTTTCATGCCGTAAGCTTTGGCAATCCGGGCTACTTTCTTACCGACATTTCCGACGCCAACAATGCCGATGGTTTTTCCGCTGAGCGCGAAATGATGTTTTTCACTGAGCACTGCCAGTGCTGATGCAATGTATTGTTCCACGGAACCCGAGTTGCATCCCGGTGCATTGGTCCATTCAATCCCGGCCTCGCGGCAGTATTCGGTATCGATGTGATCGAAACCGATGGTGGCGGTGGCAATGAATTTTACGTTGGAACCTTCCAGCAGTTGCCGGTTACATTTGGTCCGCGTGCGGGTAATCAGCGCATCGGCATCTTTCACCACTTCGGATGTTGTCTGGCTTCCCGGTAGGTTAACCACTTCTGCAAACGGTTCCAGAGCCCCTTTGATGTAGGGTATTTTGTCGTCGATAATAATTTTCATCTTTGCTACACTTTCGTGTGAATAACAGGTTAATCGGGTTACGGGTTCGCTGGCTATTTTCCGGAATAAAAGTTACTGACCATTTCGTCCATTACACGGCTGGTGCGGGCAGCACTTTCGCCTGTGGATGCTGCTTTTCCATTACCGCGAAGTTCATCGACAATGGTTTGCAGCAAGTTTTGCTGAACGTGATCCGGAGCGGGGAAAGGGAATTCCTGTTTCCCGGCTGCCGTTTCGAGAATGACAGGCGTAAACTCGAACGTCGAAAGCCGGATGTTTCCGGTACTGCCGATGATCTCGATTTCATCGAGATTCTTCTGTTCCGAAGTGGTGAAACACCAGGTGCCGCTTCCGGCTACGCCTGATTCGTGCAACCAGTTGCCCAGCACCATATCTTCAGCAGGGTACGCTCCGGCCTGGTTGAGGGCTTGTCCACGCACATCGCGGATGGGACCAAACCAGTCGTCGAGGATATCCAATTGATGCGCTGCTAAATCGAAGAACAAACCACCGCCGGCCATCTCCGGGATGACACGCCAGGGCAGAACGCCATCTTTATATTCATCTTCATAAAACGGACGGTAAAAACGAATGTTGACCAACCGGACTTTACCAATCGCATTAGCTTCCAGCAACTCTTTCACTTTCAAAAATCCGGGTAAACGGCGACGATAATACGCTACAAACAGTGGCATGCCGGTTTCCTTCGAAACACGGTTCATCTCTTCACATTCCTGGTGATTGAGTGCCATGGGCTTCTCCACGTACACCGGTTTGCCGGCTTTCATGGCCTGAATGGCGTATCGGGCGTGTGTTTCGGGCGGTGTCGCCACATAAATGGCATTCACTTCCGGATCGTTGATGAGTTGGTCGGCATCGCTATACCACTTGGACACATTATGTCGCTTCGCATAATCTTCCGCCTTTTCGGCCGAACGGCGCATCACCGCCACCAACTTCGAGTGTTCAATTTTTTGTAGCGCCGGACCGCTTTTTACTTCCGTCACTTTTCCGCATCCAATGATTCCCCACCTGATATCTTCCATGAAAATGAAAAATTTTAGTCTGGCAATTTATGATTAATCCCTGAACCGGTCTTTGTGAGCCCACAGGCCCAGCGCCGGATTGGGGACGTAAAATATCTCTTCGCCGTTAGGCAATTGGTTCCACCCGTCTTTTAACTGATGCGGATCATAAACCTGCATCACTTCGTCGAGGGCTTTGTATTGAAATCCTACGCTTTCAATCTCTTCCTGTGTCAGGTTTTCTTCATTAGTGCCCGGGCAGTAAGTTATCGTGAAGCGTCCTTCTGAGCTACCGTGAATGAGGTGCGCTGCAGCGCTCAGATTATTCTTCAGTTCAGCGTTTTTCTCCACCATTTCCAACGTGTGTGGCGTTCCGTGATAGCCGTATTTCCGGATCAGTTTGTCGATTTCCGGATCTTCACCGAACTCCTTCAAGGCCGGAGCCAGAATAATCAACTCTGCATCGTCGGCCAGTGCCATCCGGGTACGGTAAATGGCTTTGTTACCCAGCCAGGTCGATTTGAACTCGGTGGGATCGAGATAAACGACCGCCTTTTTTATGGGCTTCTCCACCATTTCAAAATTCACCTTCACCGAAAGGGCAGCCGCCTTGTCGAATGCTTCAAAGTCGTCGCCGATAAACAGGCCTCGAACTTTCAATTTGCCATCACCGCCGGCTTCCACCACAGTCAGAACGTAAAGGATGGGCAATTCGGATGCGACTTTTTCGCTGGCGTAATTAAACACACGGCGTACCGGCGTGTCGGAGCGGCCCATCATTTTTTCCATGCCGTACACCGCACCGAGGAAGTGGCTTTTGTTAATGCCTTCCGAACCGCCTGTTCCAACGAAGATGTTCTTATTGTAGTTGGCCATGCCCACCACTTCGTGCGGAACAACCTGCCCGATGGAGAGAATCAAATCGTGGCCGCCGTCGCGCAATAGTTTGTTGACTTGCACCGGCCATGGATAGTCGATGGCCCCTTTGGAAACTTCTTTCACATATTCACCAGGGACTTCGCCCAAGGTAACCACGTCGTTCCGCCAGTCGTGCTCGCGAAATAGTTTCATTGGTGTCTGCCCGAACATGTGATGTATCTGTTCTTCCGTCATGGGACTATGTGTTCCCAAAGCCGGAAGTATATCAGTGAGTTTGTCGCCATAATATTGCCAGGCAAATTCGGTCAACTCACCGGCGTGCGAAGGGTATCGGGTATAGTCCGGCGGAATAGCCAGCACTTTGCTGACGTCCCCCAGTTTATCGAGGGCCGTAAACAGGCCTTCCTGCAGGTCGACTGCACTTAACTCCTGTTCGGGCGATCCTGTTTCGTAGTAAATCATGTTTTTTGTTTAAGGCTCAGGCGGAGGCAAAGGCAAAAGAAAAAGCAATGCCGGGCCGGAGTAAATTATTTTTCCAAGGAAAAAATCAAAGCATTAATTTCTTCGATTGCTTCTTTGTAACGTTTAACCAAATTTTCTGATATTTCGGAATTCAGATATTGCTGAGATTCAGCTACCAGAATCTGACTCATCGATTCGTAGGCACTTCCTCTGGCAATCTTGTAAAAACGGGTTTTATCTTTGGGTTCGTAACGTCCGTAACCTTCAGCTAAATTGTGAACCACAGAATTGGCGGCCCGTTTTAAATCATCTGTCAAAGCAAATCGCTCATCTGCCGGGAAATGTTTGATTGTTTGGTAAACTTCGACTAACAAGGCAAAGGCTTTCTGCCAAACGGGCATGTCTCTGAAATCGTTGTATTTCTTTTCTCTATAGCTCATCTCATATTTGGTAAAATCGATTTGCCATGATTCTTTTCTTTTGCCTTCGCCTGTGCCTTCGCCTTTTTTATCTTATCTCTTTACTCTTGCATTTCCTTCCCAGATGCTCCAAACCATTTCCTCATCGGCGGGTTGAGCATAATCTGTCAGGAACGTAGTGGCCAGCGCACCGGTAGCCCAACCAAATTGTGGCCATTTTTCAGCTTCCCAGCCTTTCAGGATACCATACAACAAACCACCAACAAAACCGTCACCACCACCGATGCGGTCGAGTACGTTGATTTTTCGAGGCTCGATGACTTGCCATTCTGCTCCGGCCAGCATGACAGCTCCCCACAAGTGCTCGTTCGTACTGACGACCTGGCGCAATGTTGTGGCAAATACTGATGCATTAGGGAATGATTTCTTCACGTTCGTGATGAGGCCTTTGAAACCTTCAATCTCGGCTTCGATGCCTTTTCCACCGGCTTCCGGACCTTCAATCCCAAAACACAACTGAAAATCTTCTTCATTCCCGATAAGGATATCGGCAACTGATGCTATTTCGGTAAAGTTCTTGCGCAACTCTTCGGCACGGCCTTTCCAGAATGAAGCACGGTAGTTCAGGTCGAAGGAGATGCGGGTTCCGTGTTTTTTTGCGGTGCGGGCAATCTCAAGACAAAACGTACTTGTTTCAGGCGAAAGGGCTGCTATCAATCCCGATAGGTGAACGATTTGGACGCCTTCTTCACCGAAAATACGTTCCAAATCAAAATCTTTTACGTTGAGAGTCCGGCCAACTTCACCGGCACGGTCGTTTTGAACGCGTGGTCCGCGGGAGCCAAAGCCACTGTCGGCAATATTGAACTGGTGACGGTAACCCCATGGATCGCCTTGCGGAACTTCCGGTCCTTCGTAATCCATGTGGCGGCTTTTCAGATTGCTTTTGATGAATTTCGCAACCGGACTTCCCTTCACGAAAGTGGTCAGCACTTTGACCGGCATTCCAAGATAGGAAGCAATACTGGCCACATTGGTTTCGGCACTGGTCGCCTGCATCTCGAAAAGATTACTGCTGTGGACAGGCTGTCCGTTTACCGGCGTAATGCGTACGCCCATGCTGGTGGGCACCAACAACGAATATTGACAATTTTGTTTGAGTTGAAGATCCATTTTACTATTTCTTTTTTACTGATTTTCCTGAATAGGTGAGTTCAATTTTTCTTAAACTCCGCTGTAGGCGTTGAAACCTCCGTCAACCGGGATAACGACACCCGTAACAAATGATGAGAGGTTAGAAAGAAGCATCAGAACGGTTCCTTGCAAATCTTCCGGTTCACCGAATTTACCCATCGGAGTGTTGTCAACGATTTTCTGTCCTCGCTTGGAGTAATTGCCGGTTTTTTCGTCCAACACCAGGAAGCGGTTTTGCTCAGTGATAAAAAAGCCGGGTGCAACGGCATTAACCCGGATACCGACTTTGGCCATGTGCACTGCCAGCCATTCGGTGAAATTATTAATCGAAGCTTTAGCTGCCGAATAGGCCGGTATCTTCGTTAATGGATGGTAGGCATTCATGGAAGAAACGTTCAGCACTACACCGGTTTTCTTATCCAACATGTCGCGGGTAAAAACCATGGTTGGTAACACTGTCCCTTTGAAGTTGAGGTCGAAAACATTGTCGAATCCTTCCATTTCCAATCCGTAGAAAGTCGATTGAAGGTCGTCCAGATCGGACTCCTGCATTTGTTCTACGCCGGTCGTCGCTTTCGGCGAGTTTCCTCCTGCATTATTGACGAGAATATCGATGGGGCCGAGTTGCTCGTAAATCGCTTGATGGGCTTGTTCCAACTGGGCTTTGTCCAGCACGTCGCCTTTGATCCAGATGACCGTTCCTCCGGTTTCCCGGGAAATCTCTTCAGCAACCTGTTTTCCTTTTTCTTCACCACGTGAAACAATCGCAACCTTTGCCCCAACAGTTGCCAGGGCTGATACAATTGCTTTTCCAATAACTCCGGCTCCACCAGTTACAACACATACTTTCCCGTTAAGGTCGTCGAACGTAAAGTTTTTCATGGATCAAATATCTTGTAGATTTAGTTTTTCTATTTCAGATTATTTGGCACTGTAGTAGTCCAGATTTTCTCTTGTAATAATATCGATGGACGTGAAATGCTCTTTCTCCACCGGCTGTTTTCTCAACACGTGATCGAACAGCGCATTCAGTGCGTTGTAGCCCTGTTCCTCCGGGTTCTGGCAAATAAGAAAATCGATGGCGTCTTTCTTCAGCATTTTCACGTTGGGCGGAATCAGGTCGTAGCCTAAAATTCGGGGATGAAGCCCCCGTTTTGAAAAATACTCAGCCACAATGTGAACCCGTGAATTGGTTACATAAACACAATCGATTTTTTCGGGAGCCAATCCTTTGGTAGCTATCTGCTGTTTCAGTTCGGCTTCGCTTTCCTGAATTTCCATCTTAATGATTTTCTGCTGAATGGATTTCTCTTTGAAATAGTCAAAGAATCCTTGTTCGCGCTGATGGAGGTGGTTTTGATTATCCAGTTCACGACCGATATGAATCAACAGAAACACGCGTCCTTCCGGCAAACCGTAATTTAATAGCTTAGCCGCCAGGTATCCGCTCTGGAAAGAGTTCTGTCCGATGTAACTTATCGGATGCGTCTCTTTCAGATTGGAATCGATATAAACATAAGGAATGTCTAATGCATCCAATGTTGAGGTGAATAATTTTGCCTCCCGGCTGATCCAAGGAGCCAGTAAAACACCGGCCGGCGGATTCTCCAAAATATCGACCGTCTTTTCATTAAATGAAGCGGAACCATCGGTATCAAACAGGTATAAATCCAATTTTACACCAAATTGGGCCAGCTCTTCTGCTGCCCGGTCAATTCCGGAAAGCGGACGGGTCCAATAGGATTCTTTGGTTGGTGCTTTGGGGAGCAGCACGGCGAATGAGGTTTCTTTTTTGGAAGCTAATGAACTGGCCAAAAAATTGGGGCGGTAGTCCAGATCATTAATGATGGACAGTATTTTTTCTTTGGTCGCGGCCGAAACTTCACCACGGTTGTGTAACACCCGGTCAACTGTACCGATCGATACACCTGCTTTTTCCGCGATGTCTTTTATACGGATTATTTTTCGTTCCTGTTTGATAAGGCAAAATTTTTAAGGTTCAATGTTCAGTTCAACAAACAAATCTATGAAAAAAAAGATTTGTCGTGTACGATAACGGCAAAAAACTATTTTAAAACATAAAAGAGCGATCTATTGGGTTTTTAAGTTTTGTGTTCAGGAAAAAGTTACTACTTTCGTGAACGAACACGGAAAACATGTGTGAGTAAATTCTGTTGAAAATAAGCTGATTATGAAACTTGGAAAATATAGCTTTGGTATCGGTGATCGGTTCGCCAGAGAAGGTGAGGCACAGCTTCGGGCCATCATGAAAGCTCAAAAAGCAGGCATCGATATCAGTCCGGTTTGGAACAAGTCCAACCGCGAACATACCATCGTTCATTCGAAACCGGAAGATACCCGGAACGAAGCTGATGCAGCTGTGGCAGCTTTGGGGTATCAGGGAGCCTATTTTGTCGATGCCGACCATATTGGCCTGGGAAACGTTGAGGGATTTCTTGAATCGTCCAACTTTTTCACACTGGATGTGGCTGCTTTTATTGGCAAGGCCTCTTCCGCTGATGATGTGGATGATTTTCTGGATGCCTGCGAAAAGTATAAAGGTGAATGGCAAATTCCCGGCATTGATTCTCCGTTCAAAGTGGACGAAGAGTTTTTGAGGGAAATGGCCGACCGTTTCCTGGCAGCTATAGCTGAAGCAGGAAATATTTATCGGTTCATCAAAGCACGGAAAAAGGATCACGACTTCATTACCGAAGTTTCGATGGATGAGGTGGAAGCTCCGCAGACACCTATCGAGATGTTTTTCATCCTGAAAATGATTGCTGACGAGGGTATCCCCGTGCAAACGATTGCCCCGAAGTTCACCGGGCGTTTTAATAAAGGTGTCGATTATGTCGGCGATGTGAAGCAGTTTGCCCGCGAGTTTGAAGAAGACATTCTGGTTATCGACTTTTCCGTGAAGGAGTTCGGTCTTCCGGAAACGTTGAAATTGAGCGTGCATTCCGGATCGGATAAGTTTTCCATTTATCCGGTGATGGCCGAAATTATTCGTAAATATGATAAAGGTCTTCACGTAAAAACGGCTGGTACTACCTGGCTTGAGGAAGTGATTGGCCTGGCGCTGGCTGGCGGTGAAGCACTGGAACTGGCCAGGAATATTTATAAAAAGGCGCTGAAGCGGAAAGACGAACTGTGTGCGCCATATGCCGATGTAATTGATATTGACGATCAACTGCTGCCATCGGTTTCCGATGTGGATAGCTGGACGAGCGAGCAGTATGCGAATGCGTTACGTCATATTCCCGGTCATCCGGAATACAATCCTGGTTTCCGTCAGTTAATTCATGTTGGGTACAAGATTGCCGCTGAATATGGCGAAACGTATACTTCGCTGATTGAAAGGAATAAAGAGCTGGTTGGAAGTTGTGTGGAGGAAAACCTGTTTGACCGCCACCTGAAGAGACTGTTTAATTTGTAAAAGGATAGATAGATGAAACCTTTTTTGGGAGAAGATTTTTTGTTGGAAACCGATACGGCGCGTCAATTATACCACGAACATGCGGCTAAAATGCCCATCTTTGACTATCACTGTCACATCTCTCCGAAAGAAATTGCCGAGAACAAATCATTCCGTAACCTGACGGAGATTTGGCTTTACGGCGATCACTACAAATGGAGAGCGATGCGCACCAATGGCGTGGACGAACGCTATTGTACCGGTGATGCCACGGATGAGGAAAAGTTCATGAAGTGGGCGGAAACCGTGCCCTATACATTGCGGAACCCGTTGTATCACTGGACTCATCTGGAACTGAAAAAGCCTTTTGGAATCAATAAGATTCTGAATGAAAAAACGGCGAAGGAAATTTGGGAAGAGGCGAATGAAAAACTGAATACGCCCGACTTCTCCTGTCGCGGTATTATCAGGAAAGCCAATGTGCATACCATTTGTACAACGGACGATCCGGTTGATTCGCTGGAATATCACCGGCAAATTAAAGAAGATGGTTTCGAAGTGAATGTGTTGCCGGCATGGCGCCCTGACAAGGCCATGGCAATCGAAAATACAGAAGCTTTTAATGCTTATATCGATCAACTTTCGGCTGTTGCTGGAATGGACATTTCAACCTTCGACCAGCTGATGGAAGCGCTGGATAAGCGTCATGCTTTCTTTCATGAAAATGGATGTCGTTTGTCTGACCATGGACTGGAAACGCTCTACGCTGAACCGTACACGAACGCAGAAATTGCTGCAATTTTCAGCAAAGTACGTGGAGGTGGAAAGATTAATCAGGAAGAGTTGCTGAAATTCCGTTCGGCCATGTTATATGAGTTCTCCGTTATGGATCACAAGCGGGGCTGGACGCAGCAGTACCACCTGGGAGCCATGCGAAACAATAACCGTCGTTTGTTCGAAACGTTGGGACCGGATACCGGCTTCGATTCCATTGGCGATTATTCGCAGGCTACTGCTATGTCGCGTTTCTTCGACCGTCTCGATTATGAAGAAAAACTGACACAAACCATTCTGTATAACCTGAACCCGAGCGACAACGAGGTGATAGCTACCATGCTCGGAAACTTTCAGGACGGTTCCGTACCCGGAAAATTCCAGTTTGGTTCGGGCTGGTGGTTTCTTGACCAAAAAGACGGCATGACCAAACAAATGAATGCCCTGTCGAATCTCGGATTGCTAAGCCGTTTCGTTGGTATGCTGACCGATTCCAGAAGCTTTTTGTCGTATAGCCGTCACGAATATTTCCGTCGCATCTTGTGCAACCTCCTCGGGAATGACGTCGAAAACGGTGAAATGCCGGCTGACATGGAACTGCTGGGACAGATGGTTGAGAACATCAGTTTCAACAACGCGGAGAATTATTTCCGCTTTTAGAAAGAAGAAACAAACCAAAGAATATTAACCAATACAAGAATAAAAGTTGCTTAACGATGGATAAAAAAGTGGTCACTTTTGGTGAGATCATGTTGAGATTGGCTACTCCCGGATATCAGCGGTTTAGCCAGGCGAAGGAGTTTACGGCCACCTTTGGAGGGGGCGAGGCAAACGTAGCTGTTTCGCTGGCAAACTATGGCATCTCGGTTGATTTTGTCAGCCGGTTGCCCAAAAATGATATCGGGAAATCGTGCCTGATGGATTTGCAGAAATATGGTGTCGGTGTCGATAAGATGATTTGGGGCGGAGAGCGTCTGGGAATTTACTTCCTGGAAACAGGTGCCGTCAGCCGTGCGTCGAAGGTGGTTTATGACCGGGCACATTCGGCCATTTCCGAAATTCAACCGGGAATGATCGACTGGAAGGAAGTACTGAAAGATGCGCAATGGTTTCACTGGACCGGAATTACACCGGCTATTTCGCAGGGAGCTGCCGATGTGTTGGCCGAAGGAATTGCGAAAGCCAACGAAATGGGTGTAACCGTTTCGTGCGATTTGAACTACCGGAAAAATCTCTGGAAATACGGAAAAACAGCTGGAGAAGTGATGCCGGACTTAGTGGCAGGTACCGATGTTGTTCTCGGAAATGAAGAGGATGCCGAAATGGTTTTGGGTATCAAACCCGAAGGAGTAGACGTAACCGGAGGCCATGTTTCCGGAGCTGCTTACGAATCGGTATCCAAGCAAATCATGGCACAATTCCCGCGCGTGAAGAAAGTGATTACAACGCTTCGGGGCTCTGTCAGTGCTAACCACAATAGTTGGTCGGGCGTACTGTGGAACGGAAAAGAGCTTTTTGAAGCGCCTACCTATCAGATTACGCACATTGTCGACCGTGTTGGCGGCGGTGATTCGTTCATGGGCGGATTGATTTATGGTCTGCTGACGTGGCCGGAAGACGAGCAAAAAGCATTGAACTTCGCAGTAGCTGCTTCTTGCCTGAAGCATACGATTTATGGCGATTACAACCAGGTGACCGTCGAGGAAGTGATGAAGCTGATGTCGGGTGATGCTTCAGGTCGTGTATCCCGGTAGGAATTCGAAATACAAGGAAACTAAAAAATAGAAATGGCTAGATTTTCAAGGATTGAAGTGGCACTGAAGATGAAGGAAACTGGAATTATTCCGGTTTTCTTCCATTCGGATGCAGGCGTGTGTAAACATGTATTGAAGGCTTGTTATGACGGTGGCGTACGGGTTTTTGAATTTACCAACCGCGGTGATTTTGCACACGAAGTTTTTGCAGAACTGAATCACTGGGCTGCTGCCGAGATGCCCGATATGATGCTTGGGGTAGGCTCTGTAGTGGATGCGGGTACGGCTTCGTTATACATCCAACTGGGAGCTAACTTTATTGTTTCTCCGATTCTGAACCCGGATATGGCGAAGGTTTGTAACCGCCGGAAAATTCTTTGGTCGCCGGGTTGCGGTTCGTTAACCGAAATTAATCAGGCCGAAGAGTACGGAGCTGAAATCTGTAAGATCTTCCCGGGTGCACAGGTGGGCGGACCATCGTTTGTGAAGGCGATAAAAGGCCCGTGCCCGTGGACTAGTCTAATGCCGACAGGTGGAGTTGAGCCGACAGAAGAAAGCCTGAAAGCCTGGTTTGGTGCCGGTGTCACTTGCGTGGGAATGGGCTCGCAGTTGATAACAAAAGAGATTATTCATAAAGGAAATTATTCGGATTTAACGAATAAGGTAAAGCAGGTATTTGAAATACTGGAAGAAATCAGAGGGTGAGGAACCAGCTTTTTTCTTTTTGAAAGCCAAAAAACATGATAAAATCCAAACCGATGATGTCCTTTCTGCTGCTGATGGGATTTTTCATTTTTTCGTCCTGCCAGCAACATCAGAAAGTGACGGTACTGAAACTGGGCCACAGCCTGGCGCCGACGAATTCGGTGCATAAAGCCATGGTTTACATGGGTAAGCGGCTGGAGAAGTTGTCCGGTGGTACCATGAAACTCGAAATTTATCCTTCCAGTCAGCTGGGCGGTGAGAGTCAATGCCTGGAGCTGCTCCAAATCGGTTCGCTGGCGATGACAAAAGTTTCGGCTGCCGCACTCGAAGGTTTTGCACCGGAATTTCAGGTACTTAGTCTTCCTTATATTTTTAAAGATAAAGCACACGCCTTCAAAGTGCTTGACGGCCCTATCGGACAGGGAATGCTAAAGCAAGCTCAGAAATTCTGGTTGCGCGGACTCTGTTACTACGATGCCGGAAGCCGCTCCTTCTACACAAAAGATACTCCGATTTATACTCCTGATGATTTGAAGGGATTAAAAATCAGGGTGATGAAGAGTAATACGGCGGTGGAAATGGTGAAACTGCTGGGAGGTTCTCCTACACCAATTTCATTTGGAGAATTGTACACAGCTTTGCAAGGCGGTGTAGTTGACGGTGCGGAAAATAATCCGCCTAGTTTCTATCTGTCTCATCACTACGAAGTTTGTAAATACTATTCGTTGGATGAGCATACGATGGTTCCCGATGTGTTGCTCATCAGTACCATTGTATGGAATAAGCTGACCCCGCAGCAGCAGAAATGGCTTCAGGAAGCAGCTAACGAATCGGTTCCCGTTCAGCGTAAGCTATGGGCGGAATCGGAAAAAGAAAGTCTGGCAGCTGTGAAGAAAGCCGGAGTGAAAATTATCCATCCTGACAAGGAGCCTTTCAGAGAGAAGGTGAAAGGAATGTATGAGCAGTATAAAGACGATTCGACCATGTATTCGCTGATCAAACGAATTCAGGCGGTCGATACACTCGCTCTTCCAGGAGACAAGGGGGAAAATTGATTTCTCCGGGCAACCGATAATTCATGACTAAACGTGTTTTAAATGAAACTCCGAAACATTGTAGATAAAATACTGGAGCGGGCAGTGGTCATTCTGATGGGCGCGCTGGTTCTTGATGTGCTCTGGCAGGTAGCCAGCCGCTATATCTTCCAGGACCCAAGCTCTTTTACTGATGAGTTGGCCGGATTCCTCCTGATTTGGGTAGGATTGCTGGGAGCAGCCTGGGCAGCAGGAATGAAACAGCACCTCGCTATCGATTTGCTATCGCAGAAATTGTCACCTGAGCGTCGGAAATACCTCGATATTCTGGTCAATATTTTAGTGATGTTGTTCGCTCTTGCGGTGATGGTAATTGGAGGAATATGGCTGGTATACACCCGTTTTTATCTCGGACAAATATCTGCCGCCATGCAGATTCCTCTCGGCTATGTATACCTTGTTGTTCCGCTAAGCGGCTTTCTCATCATGTATTATAGTATCGACGAGATTGCCCGGTTGACTAAAAATCCAAACGCTGAAAAGATTTGATTCATGGAAACATTAGGAATATTTGTTCTGGTTATTTCGTTCATCATTTTTCTGGCCATTGGTGTGCCCATTGCCTTCAGCATTGGATTGGCAGCCTTGCTTACGCTTCTTTTAAGTGTAGGAATGTTGCCGGCATTTACTACGCTGGCTCAGCAGATGGCTACCGGACTTGATAGTTTTGCGCTACTCGCCATACCCTTTTTCATATTAGCGGGGCAACTCATGAACCGGGGCGGAATCGCCATCCGGTTGATCTCGTTTGCGAAAGTATTGGTCGGACGACTTCCCGGCGGACTGGCATTTGTGAACGTACTTGCCAACATGCTTTTTGGTGCCATTTCCGGTTCTGCGGCTGCTTCGGCTTCGGCTATTGGCAGTATCATGGGACCTGAAATGGAGAAATCGGGCTATAACAAAAATTTTAGCGCGGCCATTAACATTACCAGTGCAACGACCGGATTGAGCATCCCGCCAAGCAATATATTGATTGTATACTCACTGGCCTCGGGAGGTGCCTCTATTGCGGCGCTTTTCCTTGCCGGATATATCCCCGGAATTCTTACCGGCTTATCACTGATGATTGTTGGTGCTGTTTTCGCCGTAAGGAAGAAATATCCGCTTTGTGAGAAATATACACTTCGACAGAGCGTGAAGATTTTTATCCAGGCTATTCCCAGTTTATTATTGCTGTTAGTAGTGATTGGCGGAATTATCGCCGGAATTTTTACCGCAACGGAAGCTTCGGCTGTGGCTGTTTTGTACTGTTTTGTTCTGGCGATGGCTTACAAGGAAATTAAGCTGAGCGATTTGCCCGGAATTCTTCTGAAATCGGTTGGAACTACCGCCATTGTGCTTTTGCTGGTGGCAACGTCGATGGGACTTTCGTGGGTAATGTCGTATCAGAACATCCCTCAGGGAGTGAGTGACGCATTGTTGAGCGTATCCGGCAATCCGGTTATTGTTTTGCTAATCATCAACTTTATACTGTTGTTCGTGGGTGTGTTCATGGATATGACGCCGGCTGTGCTGATTTTCACGCCAATTTTCCTTCCGGTGGTTACCTCGCAGTTGGGAATGGACCCGATTCATTTTGGTATCATCATGGTAATGAACCTTTCGGTAGGACTTTGTACGCCGCCTGTGGGCTCGGTTCTGTTTATCGGCTGTAGTGTGGCGAACACGAAAATACAACACGTAATCAAACCACTGTTACCTATGTTCGTGGTGATGATTATCACGTTATTACTTGTTACTTATGTTCCGGAACTGAGCTTGTGGTTACCTCACGTTTTTGGATACTAGCAAACAGATGACAGATTGATTCATAGAAGTAGTGAGAGGAGTTCAGAAATGGAGTCCTCTTTTTTCTTTACAGGAAAATGGAAGCGTCTTTAGAGTTTCTGGGCTAATTCTTTTAACCAGTTTTTCAGGCTTTCGCCGATGTCTTCCCGTTCCATTCCAAACAGGATATTGGTTTTTATAAACTCCAGCTTGTCACCAATGTCGAAGAGTTTTCCTTTCAACTTTACACCGTATATTTTTTCGTTTTGCAGAAGGGCCTGCATCGCATCGGTGATTTGAATCTCGTTGTTTTTCCCGGGAGGCGTTTTTTCCAGGTAACTGAAAATTTCCGGCGTGAAGACATACCGGCTGGCAATGGACAGGTTCGACGGAGCTTCGTGAATAGTCGGCTTTTCAACCAGTCTTTTGGCTTGAAGAATGTTATCGTACAAAAGAGTGCCGTCGAAAATGCCGTAGCGATTTACCATGTCTTTCGGGACTTCCTCGAGTCCAACCACCGAACTGTTGTATTTTTCGGCCACTTCAACAAGTTGTCGGGTAACCGGAATTTCACTTCTGAAAATGGTGTCGCCCAACAATACGGCAAACGGTTCGTTACCAACATGATCACGAGCATGTAAAATGGCGTCACCCAAACCGTTCATTTCTTTCTGCCACACGAAATGAATATTGGCCATGTCGGTAACGCGACGAATGGTGTCCAGTTCCCTGAATTTTCTCTTTTGTTTCAGCAGGTATTCCAGCTCAAAAGAGCGATCGAAATATTCCTCCACAGCTCGTTTCCCACGACCGATAATCATCAGAATGTCGGTTATTCCGGAGGCAACGGCTTCTTCCACCACATATTGAATGACCGGCGTGTCGACTATGGGAATCATCTCTTTAGGCTGCGCTTTGGTGATGGGGAGGAAGCGTGTTCCAAATCCGGCTGCAGGTATAACGGCTTTTCGTATCATGATTCTAATCGCAGTTTCCGGTTCATTTTACAAAAAATATCCGAAATAGTTCACTCATACGTTGACATATTCCGGATACAAATTAGCTGTTTAGAGCGTTTCGTTCCATTTGGCGATAGCCTCCATGTTCATCGGATTGGTGATGTTACGGGCTTCGGCTGTATAGAGAAACTCCAGTTCTTTGGCAAAGTATTCGGTAATTTTTCCACGAACCATTTTCATGGTACTGTTCATCAGGTGGTTTTGTTCCGTAAAGGCTTCGGGAAGTACGACAATGGTCGTAGGCAGCCAGCGCTCGGGAAACATACCCTCGTATTTTCCGCCTTTGCGGTAAGCATCGACTTCTTGTTTGAGAATTTCCAGCGATTTTTCGTTGCCTTCTTCGGTTCCCGGATCGACGCCCATCTTCTGCAATTTCCGGTTAATGGCTCCAATATTGGGAACCAGCATTCCGGAAGTATAAGGATTCTGGTTATTGTAGAGCATGGCCTGATCAATGAACTCTGACTGGTCGACCAACGCTTCCTCGATGCCTTCCGGACTGAATTTTTCGCCATCGTTTCCAATCAGCAGGCTCTTGAAGCGACCCAGAACGTACAAAAATCCGTCGGGGCCCATGTAGCCCATATCGCCGGTGTGCAGCCAGCCATCTTTCAGTGTTTCGGCGGTGGCTTTCGGGTTTTTCCAGTAACCGACCATCACGTTGTCGCCTTTGATGACGATTTCACCTTTTTCGCCAACTGGCAAATCTTTTCCGTCCTCGTCGCAAATTCTCAAATCAAGGTCTTTCACTAAACGTCCCGATGAACCGAATTTGATGGCGTGGAGTGCGTTGGAAGAAATGACGGGCGATGCTTCGGAAAGTCCATATCCCTGGCAAACCGGAACTCCGATGGCTGCAAAAAAGCGCTGCAGCTCGATGTCGAGCAGGGCACCTCCGCCCACGAAGAATTTCAGTTCGCCACCAAACGCTTCCCTGATTTTGGAGAACAGAATTTTATCGTAGAAAGCAACCGCGGGCCTCATCAACGCACGCCAGCCTTTGCCCTTGTTCCAACCATTGCCGTTATAGGCGTAGCCGACTTTTAGTCCTTGTTTGAAAAGTCTCTCCGCGGTTTTTCCTTTGGCCTGGATATTTTTCTCGATGTTTTTCCGGAAGTTCTTCGAAAGAGCCGGCACACTCATCAAAATGTTTGGCTTCAGCTCTTTGATGTTGTTCGGGACATTGCGCAATGTTTCCATCGGTGAACGACCAATTTGCACCGAACCAATGCTGGCACCATTGACCATGAAGCTGTATAAGCAGGCAGTATGGGCAAATGAGTGATCCCAGGGTAGAATTGCCAGCGTCCGGAAGCTTTCGTCGATCTCCATGAGAGAGTTGGACTGAGCCACGTTGGCGGCATAGTTCAAGTGCGAGAGCATAATTCCCTTCGGATCGGCTGTGGTTCCTGATGTATAGGAGATGTTAGCCAAATCGTCGGGTTGAATGCCTTGCCAGATGGCATCGAAAGTGGCTTTCTTTTCGGGATCTGCCAGGAAGGTCTTGCCTTGCTCAATCAGGTCCGAGAAATTGAGGTCATTCGTTCCCGGATTTTCCTTTCTGTCGATATAAATCACTTTTTTGAGCTCGGGCAGTTCCTTGCGGATACTTTCAATCTTTTCGGCTTGCTGTCCGGATACGATGAGCATTTTTGCCCCGGAATGTTCCAACCTGAATTTAAGTTCGTAGGGTTCAAGTTTCACCGACAGAGGAACATTAATAGCCTCGCAGTATAAAATTCCCAATTCGCTAATTAACCATGCGTTGCGGCCTTCGGATAGCAAACCAACACGGTCTCCCATTTCCAGCCCGGCTGATAACAAACCAGCGCCAAACTGATGGACTTGTTCGTGAATTTCACGATAAGTGGATGGTTCGTATTGGTCTTTTGTTTTTTCCCAAAGAAGAGGATTGTCAGGAAATTTAGCGACGCTTTGTTCAAAAAGCTCAATAAGTGTCTTCATAGATGTCTCTTTTTCCGTCGGCGAATACCGTAGTTTAGGATTTTTGTTAAGCAAGATTCAAAACTATGGAAATTTCCGTTAATCAGAAAAATGTTTTAAAGCCTGAAAAAGGCATAAAAATACCCGAACAGAATCTGTTCAGGTATTTATTGATGAGTGTGTTATCTATTTTAATCCGAAGCGGTAAACCGTTTTTGAGTGGAACTGATCTCCGGGTTGCAATCTCGTCGAAGGAAAATCGGGGTGATTGGGAGAGTCGGGATAGTGCTGCGTTTCGAGCGCGACACCAGCGTAACGCCCCAATTGTTTGCCGTTACTCCCTGTCATCTCCGGAATGTAGTACCCCGTGTACAACTGAATTCCAGGTTCGGTGGTCAGAACTTCAATTGTTCTGCCTGATGAATCTTCTGAAAGGACCGCTGCCTTTTTCAACTTGTCTATATCATCACCCAAAACAAAATTCAAATCGTATCCGTCTTTCAACTCGTTGATTTTCGCTCCCAATTCATGTTCTTCGGTAAAGTCGAATGGTGTTCCTGCTACTTTATTGATTTTCCCGGTAGGAATAAGCGTTGCATCAGTTTCGGTATACCGGTCCGAGTAAAGTTTCAGACTGTGGTGCAGAATGTTTTCACGGTTTCCCGTTAGGTTGAAGTAGGTATGATTGGTGAGGTTAACGACCGTTGTGTGGTCGGTTTCAGCTTTGTACTCAATTCCGAGCTCGTTTTTGTGGTTGAGCGTATAGGTAACGGTCACATCCAGGTTGCCCGGATAACCTTCTTCCATGTGAATGCTCCGGTATTTCAATTCAACGCCAACCATGTCTGGTTTTTCGATTTTGTGGGGAGCCCACAGTACTTTATCGAAGCCGGTTAATCCTCCGTGCAGGTGATTGGGGCCATTATTGACCGCGAGTTTGTATTCCTGTCCGTCAAGGGTGAATTTTCCGTTGGCGATGCGGTTGGCGTAACGACCAGCAATGCAACCAAAATATGGACATCCGGCCAGGTATTCCTCGCTGACGTAATCTTCCAACTCCGAAAAGCCCAGCGCTATGTTATCGGTTTTGCCGGTTTTGTCGGGCGTTTCAATTGAGGTAATAATGCCGCCGTAATTGGTGATTTTAACGGTGACACCATTGTCATTTCTTAACTTGTATAGAAAGACTTTTTCTCCTTTGGGAGTTGTTCCAAATACTTCTCTTCTTAGTTCCATAGATATTCCGGATTTTTTGAAATTCTATATAAAAATAAACATACCAGTAGGGACTGGTAGTATTTTTGGTGATTTTTTTCAACTTTGTAATTTATAAATTTATCAGTTTACTCCATGAATCAAGTGAAATTGAACCACATATTTCAGATTGACGAAACAGCTGGAATTCCCAAATACAGACAAATCATCAGTTCGGTTTATAAAGCGATTGAGCAAGGGAACCTGAAAAAAGGCGACAAGATTCCATCACTGAATGAGATTTGTCAGTCATTCGACTTATCGCGTGATACCGTGATGGTGGCATTGAATGAGTTGAAAGCGAGGGGAGTGGTTTCTTCCGTACCCGGAAAAGGTTACTACATCGATAGCACCGTGCTTGATTATGAGAAGCGGATATTTGTTCTGTTCGATGAGCTGAATGTGTTCAAAGAAGACTTGTACAACGCGTTTACGAGCCAGTTGGACAATAAAACCAGTGTTGATATTTACTTTCACCACTTCAATTTCAATTTGTTTGAAAAGTTGGTTACCGAAGCCGTTGGAAAATACAGCGCCTATGTAATTATGCCTGCTACTTTCGACAATACCAGCCAGGTGATCCGTCATCTCCCAAACGATAAGGTTTATATTCTCGACCGTGAAAAAGCCGATTTAGAAGACTATCCGGTCATTTTCCAGGATTTTGAGCAGGATGTTATCGATGCGCTGACTGACGGAAGAGACTTGCTGGAGAAGTACGACAAGCTGGTGATGCATTTCCCGGGAGGAAAAGAGCCGGAAGGACGAGTCGAAGGCTTCAAACGTTTCTGTGAAGAAAATGGGATTGAGCACGAGGTCATTTACTCGCTCAGCAGCCGGAAAGTGAAAAAAGGTGAAGCTTACTTCGTCATGTCGGACCGGAACCTGGTAAGAATGGTGAAAAAAGCTGCAGAGGAAAATCTTACGTTGGGAAAAGACTTGGGACTGGTTTCGTTTAACGATACGGTTTTGAAAGAAGTCGTAGCCGGAGGAATTACTACCATTTCAACCGATTTTAAACTGATGGGGGAAACGTTGGCTGAACTCGTTGAACGAAAGACATCAGGAAAACTGCGCAATCCGTCGGCTCTCATTCGGCGGAATTCTTTGTAAAATATTTCAGAAGGGAATCTCAGGTGAAAACATTTTGCCAATTGAGGAATATTGGATATTTTTACCAACCAGTACCTACCAGTATGAATTAAAGAAATCGAACTCGAATGAATATTGAAGAATTAAAGCAGCAGTTTGTCAATAAATACGGTGAAGGTGAAGTATCTGTGTATTTCTCGCCGGGGCGTGTTAACCTGATTGGAGAGCATACCGACTATAATGGCGGATTCGTGTTTCCCTGTGCACTTACGTTTGGTACCTATTGCCTTATCAGGAAAAACGACAAAAAAAACTTTCACTTTGCTTCGTTGAATGTGGAAAACGAAGCGGATATTACTTTTGATCAATTAACTGAACCAGTTGGAAACGAGTGGTTCAATTATCCGTTGGGCGTGATTGCCCAGTTTGTGAAAAAAGGAAAGACTCCCGATATCGGAGCTGACCTTCTTTTTTGGGGAAATGTGCCTAATGGTGCCGGACTTTCGTCGTCTGCGGCCCTGGAAATGGTAACCGGAGTGGCGATTAATGATATATACGGATACGCTGAGGAGCGGGTTGAGCTGGTGAAAATGGGACAGATGGCCGAGCACGAGTTTGCCGGTGTTCATTGTGGAATTATGGATCAGTTTGCTTCCGGAATGGCTCATAAAGATCATGCTCTTTTTCTGAATTGCGATACGCTGGACTACGAGCAGGTTCCGGTTAAACTGGATGGAGTAAAGATTGTCATCGGCAACACCAATAGCCCGCACAAGCTCGATTCAGGTATGTACAACCAGCGCGTGGCAGAATGCAAGGCTGCCGTAGAAGCGATTCAACCTTTCAAATCCATTAAACAACTCGGAGAATTGTCCTGGGAAGATTTTCTCGGACTTCAGGATAAAATCGAAGACAAAACGGTTCGTAAACGTGCCCGCCACGTAGTTTCCGAAATCAAGCGTACCCGCGATGCGGTGGATGCACTTAAAGCCGGAGAGCTGGAAAAGTTCGGACAGTTGATGAACGGCTCGCACGACTCGCTCCGGGATGACTATGAAGTAACCGGCAACGAGTTGGATACTATGGTGGAAGAAGCCCGGAAAATTGATGGTGTGATTGGTTCCCGCATGACTGGCGGCGGATTTGGTGGTAGCACCGTTTCGCTGGTGAAAGATGAAGCAGTTGATATGTTCATCGAACAGGTGGGCCGGAATTATGAAGCTCGCACCGGGCTGAAGCCGGAATTCTACGTAGCCGAAGTTGGAGAGGGAAGTCACAAGGTTTGCTAATCGTAAAAGACCAAATTATGTCTGATTTTAATTTGACCGATCACCCGCACCGGCGATATAATGCGCTGACGGGTGAGTGGGTTTTGGTTTCACCGCATCGAGCGAAAAGGCCATGGCAGGGACAGGTTGAGAAGATTCAGGAAGAGACCCGCCCGCCATATGATCCAACCTGTTATTTGTGTGCGGGTAACGAGCGTGCCGGCGGTGAAAAAAATCCGGATTATCAATCCACTTATGTATTCCGAAACGATTTCAGTGCACTGCTGGAAGATACGTCGGAAGGACTCGTGGAAGAGGGAGAACTCTTCCGGGCCGAAAGTGAGCGTGGAGTCTGCAAAGTAATCTGTTTTAGCCCGCGGCACGATTTGACGATTCCCGAGATGGAGGTAGAAGAAATTGCCAAAGTGGTCGATGTTTGGCAAAGTGAATATAAAGAGCTGGGGGCAAAGGATTTTGTTAACTATGTGCAGATTTTTGAGAACAAGGGAAGTGTGATGGGATGTTCCAATCCGCATCCGCATGGACAAATCTGGTCGTCAAGTTCCATTCCGAATGAACCCGCTAAAGAACAGATGGCGCAGCTTCAGTATTACAATAATCACCGGCGGACATTGCTGGGCGATTACCTGGAAAGTGAACTGGAGAAGAAAGAGCGCATTCTGGTTGAGAATGAACATTTCGTTGCGTTGGTACCCTATTGGGCAGTGTGGCCGTTCGAAAGTATGATTATCAGCAGACGGGCTATCCAACATCTGGGACAGTTTACCGGCGAAGAGAAACTGGCTTTGGCCGATATATACAAACGTTTGACGGTGATGTACGATAACCTGTTTGAGGTTTCCTTTCCTTATTCGGCAGGTATTCATCAAAGTCCGACCGATGATGAACCGCATCCGGAATGGCATTTCCATATGCATTTTTACCCGCCGCTATTACGCTCAGCTACCGTGAAGAAATTCATGGTGGGTTATGAAATGCTGGCGACTCCGCAGCGCGATATTACGGCGGAAACAAGTGCAGAGCGTTTACGGGCGTTGTCAACCGTTCACTATAAACAGAGATAAGAAATCATAAATCGATACTAAATCCAATTCATATGTTTACATTTTGGGATTATATGGCTTTCATACTCTATGCTGTCGTGATTTTGGGCGTAGGGCTATGGGTTTCGAGAGAAAAGAAAGGCCATAAAAAGAATGCTGAGGACTACTTCCTGGCAAGTAAAGGATTACCCTGGTGGGCCATTGGTGCATCGGTGATTGCAGCCAATATTTCAGCTGAGCAATTCATCGGTATGTCCGGTTCCGGTTTTGCCATTGGTCTGGGAATTGCCTCCTACGAGTGGATGGGCGCCGCTACGCTGATCATCGTCGGTAAATACTTCCTGCCTATCTTCCTCGACAAGGGCATTTACACCATGCCGCAGTTCCTCGAAGTTCGTTACGACGGACGCGTGCGACTGGCGTTGGCCATTTTCTGGTTGCTGGTGTATGTGTTCGTTAACCTTACTTCTGTGATGTACCTTGGAGCGTTGGCTTTGGAGACGATTATGGGAGTGCCGTTACTCTACGGTATTATTGCACTGGCGCTCTTTGCTGCCCTTTATTCAATATATGGTGGATTGAAAGCAGTTGCCTGGACGGATGTTATTCAGGTGGTTTTCCTGGTCGCCGGTGGTCTGATTACTACCTGGCTGGCACTGGATGCTGTGGCTGATAAGTTTGGCGTGAATGGACCGCTCAATGGCTTTGTTGAATTGATGAAGCAGGCACCGGAAAAGTTTAATATGATTATTCATAAAGGTGAGTTGCTGGTTCCCAATGGAACGAACGGTGGTACGCGTGATGCATTTCAGGATCTACCCGGAATTTCTGTGTTAGTTGGTGGATTGTGGGTAGCGAACCTGGCTTACTTCGGTTTTAACCAATACATCATTCAGCGTGGTTTGGCAGCCAAGAGTGTCGATGAAGCTCAGAAAGGAATGATCTTCGCTGGTTTCCTCAAGATTTTAACACCGCTTATCGTGGTTCTTCCGGGTATTGCCGCTTTTGTGCTCACGCGCAATACCGATGTGGTTATCGATCCATCTGACAAAGCTTATCCGTGGTTGTTGCATACGTTTATTCCCACCGGGGTGAAGGGATTGACCTTCGCTGCATTGGCGGCTGCGATAGTTTCGTCGCTGGCTTCCATGCTGAATTCCACTTCCACGATTTTTACGATGGATATTTACAAAAAACATATCCGGCCTGAAGCTTCGCAAACGCACCTGGTAACCATTGGTCGTCTGACTTCGTTCACGGCGTTGGTGATTGCTGTTTTCGTTGCACGTCCACTGTTGGGTGGACTCGACCAGGCATTCCAGTTTATTCAGGATTTTACCGGAATGATTACGCCGGGAGTTCTGGCCATTTTCGGACTGGGAATGTTCTGGAAGAAAGCGCATGCTAACGGCGCTTTGCTTACCGCCATCCTGACCATCCCGCTGGGGTTTGCCTTCAAGGCTTTGATGCCGAATCTGCCTTTCATGAACCGGATGGGAATTGTCTTCCTGATCCTGGCAACTATTTTAATTGTGGTGAGTCTGCTGGAATCAAAAGCAGACGATCCGAATGGCTTGATCATGAAGAAAGATTATTTCAGAACATCGAAAGGATTTAATATTGGGGCAATCATTATTAGTCTCATTCTGATAGTCTTTTACACCGTTTGGTGGTAGTAAATCAAATGACAGAATAAATGTAAGCAGCCTCGTATTTCGGGGCTGCTTTTTTTATTTCCGACTTCAATAATTTTTAAATTTACTGCCCATGAAGGAAAATACTCTATTCTACGATATCATTGGCGATGTGCATGGCCACGCGGAATTGCTGAAGAAACTGCTCAAAAAGCTCAACTATGAACTGAAAGACGGGGTTTGGCAGCATAAGAAGCGGAAAGCTGTTTTTGTAGGTGACTTCATTAACCGGGGGCCCCAAATCAGGGAAACCCTGGAAATTGTGAGGGGAATGGTGGAAGCCGGAACCGCGTATGCTATTCTGGGAAACCATGAGTACGCTGCCATTTTATATCACATCAAAGATTCGGGAGGAACCTACCTCGGCAGACACATTTCAGGTAACCGGAACCAAATCAGCAAGACCTTGAGCCAGTTTAAAAACGAAAAAGAGCTTTGGAAAGATTATCTCCGGTGGTTACGAACGCTGCCGCTTTTTCTCGATTTGGGCGAAATACGCGTGGCTCACGCCTATTGGAACGATGCAGAGATTGATTATCTGAAGGAAATCCTTCCTGCTGATAAACTGAAGAAGCGTTTTCTTCGCGAAATACATGAGAACGGACATCCTGCTTCTGAAGTGGTATATCACCTGTTAAAAGGGCTGGAATACCGCACACCGGCCGATTTGATTGTAAAAGACACCAGGGGAATGACGCGGAGAACCTTCCGGATGAACTGGTGGGAATCACCTTCCGGGAAAACATTCCGAAGCCTTTCGTTCGGAAACAAGTTTGTGTTACCCGATTATTCCGTTCCGCAGGAAATCGTTCCGCGATTCGAACCGTATTCCGAAGACCAACCGCCTGTATTTTTCGGGCACTACTGCCTCTCTGGATGTTGTGCTATACCGCAGTCGAATTTGTGCTGCGTGGATAGTTGCGTGGCAACGACCGGAAAATTGATGGCCTATCGCTGGAAAGGGGAGAAAATATTAACCGAGGAACATCTGATTTCCGTAAAGGATTGATGCTTCGCGTAAGCTGCTTTCCGTTATTCCCCTCAAAAGATTTTTGATTTTATATATCGACCTGTTAAAACACAAAAGCCCCGGAATAACTCCGAGGCTTTCGCGGTCTGGACGGGACTCGAACCCGCGACCCCATGCGTGACAGGCATGTATTCTAACCAACTGAACTACCAGACCAAAATGGTTCTTCAATATTTTATTGGCGGTCCGGACGGGACTCGAACCCGCGACCCCATGCGTGACAGGCATGTATTCTAACCAACTGAACTACCGGACCAAAATCGTTTTCCTTAATATTTTATTGGCGGTCTGGACGGGACTCGAACCCGCGACCCCATGCGTGACAGGCATGTATTCTAATCAACTGAACTACCAGACCATGTGTTTTTCAGGAAAACGTTCACAAAATATGAAAGAACCGGGCCTTGCGCCCTGCCTTATTTTTAAAGGCGATGCAAATATATAGCTTGTTTCTTTAACTGCAAATCTATACCCCAATTTTTTTACCAATTTTTCAGTAAACGAAACCGGAAACGCTTTCGTGAATATACTTAATCTTTTTCTTGTGAGAAGATGGAAAAATGAACACTTCCGTATTTGCGCAATTCGCTGAAACGGGGGTGCGAGCTAAAATTGTTTGTTTTTCCGTGCTCGAGGATGAAAATGCCGCCCGGATTTAACAAGTTGTGTTGAAAGATAAGCTCTGGCAAGGTTTCCAGATTGGGGAGGTCATACGGCGGATCGGCGAATACCAAGTCGTATTTTCCTGCACTTTTTTCGATAAATCGGAAAACATCACCTTTAATCAGGTGAACTGCTTTCTCAACTCCGAGCTTTTTTATCGTTTCCTGAATAAACGAAAAGTGGCGGTAGTTTTTTTCCACACAAGTGACCTTTTCGCATCCGCGTGAAACAAATTCCAGCGTAATGCTTCCGGTTCCCCCGAATAGGTCGAGCACGGATATTTCGTCCAAATCAATCCGGTGAATCAGAATATTGAAAAGATTTTCCCTGGCAAAGTCGGTCGTGGGTCTTGCTTTGAAGCTGTTGCCCGGACTAAAATGCCTTCCTTTGAATTCTCCGCCGATTATTCGCATCGATATAAACTTAACAGGGGTGCGTAGTAGTGTTCGGGAATTTCGTTAAAGGTGTAGCTGTATTGGTACGTTTTATCGAGTTTGGCAAACGAAACTTTCCGGATGTATTTTTTCAGGAGGTAATAGTGTGGTGCCATCCGGGAAATCGATCCTGAAATAATCACATTTACTTTTTCAGGATTGAGTTTTAGTTGCTCGAAAATGTACATCACATAATACAGCACATCATTTTCGTCCCGGTAGGTAAAGTTGTTGTATAATTTGAGTTTTGGGCCTTCGATGGCAATCAAATCAAAATTGTGCCGGAAGAAATTTAAATGTACCTCTACCCGTTCCGTCTGCGATTTGTTGCGTTTCAATGAGCTTTCAACAATCGGGTATATATGGTGCCGTAGCGTTGCTTTTGGAAATTTGGCGAGAAGAAACTCGCGGAAATTGACCGGAATTTCATAAAGCGACCAGGCTTCAGCTTTGGTTAGGTGCGTTTTTTCGATGGTGAAATTCTTTTCCAGCGGATGGTTGAAAGCGAAAAACTTTTCGGCTGTTCCTCTAGAGTACATGGCTTCCGGTACCAGCGTCGATTTCCGTGTGGAGTAGATAATGTCGACGCTTTTGTATTCGAGGTTGAAAAGCTCCTCTTCATCAATTACATCTCTCAGCCGGTTGAGCAACAGGCGGGGCCTTTTCAGAAAAACAGGGTGGTTCCGCAGCAGGACGTATTTTCCCTTGGGAATATCGAGTATACAAAAAGAAAATCCATCCAGACTAATCTGGATGGATAAATGATATAGTAAAGATTGGGTACTATCAAATGTTTTGTCAATAAAACGAATATCTCGCATTAGCTAAACATTATTCCCAGTTTCCTGCATTGTTATTTGCTTCGGTAAGTGAACCAACTTTCAAGCCGGGATATTTTCCGTCAACCCTGCTTTTTTCATTCAGATTAATAATTTCCTGTCCGTACTCATCTTCCAACTGACTTAGAATAATGTTATTGTGTGCACGTGCTTCGAATACAGCAACGTCAACACCTGAACCAGTCTTCACACGGGCAGCACCCAGGAAAAATTTCTTGCCACCGGAGTAAGGGATGATCGGCAATTTGTTGATCGGATAATTCTTGCCGAAAACCGAGTCCAATACAGCAACCTTGATCGTGTCACGGATGATCTTACCTTCTCTCAGCGCTTTCTCTTCTGTCCAGCCAGCGTCAATCATCGAGTCAGTCACTGAACCAATTTTACGCACCAACGGTAACGAGTCAGTCTTTACAAAGGTGAGCAGTGTATCCCAACTACCAGTGAATTTTCCATTCACATCCTTGTAAGCCAGCTCTGCCTTACGAATATCTTTCAGTTTATTCACGACCGCGTCGTAGCGTACTTTTTTCTCTTTCTGAAAATCGATCGGCCTCCGAACAGTGTCGTATATCTCATATGTCAGCACGACTGCTGCGATGATAAGAACAACTTGTAGTAATATTTTCTTCATTTTTTTTCTGAATGAATTTGTTGGTTTGCCTGCAAATTTAAAAAAAAAAATAAATCTTGGGCTGCGGAACTCGCTTAATTTCTGTGATATGTTAAAAAACCACGTTAAGAATTCAATATACGAAGTATTGGGTTTTGAACCAACTGAAAGTCAGAAAGAAATGATTGACTTACTCGCTGGTTACATCACCTCGCCCCACGCCGATTTGGTTTTCCTGTTGAAGGGATATGCGGGTACTGGAAAGACTTCCGTAGTGAGTTCTTTGGTGAAGGTTTTGGCCGGAATGAAGATCCGGACAGTTTTGCTTGCCCCTACCGGAAGGGCTGCCAAAGTACTGTCGCATTACGCTCAAACAACTGCATTAACGATTCACAAGAAAATTTATCGGCAAAAATCCACAGCCGATGGTACCGGCCGGTTTTCACTGGATCGAAATCTGCACAAGGACACCGTTTTTATTGTCGACGAAGCATCCATGATTTCGAACCTGGGGCAGGAGAGTTCCATCTTTGGTTCCGGGCATTTGCTCGACGATTTGATCGAATACGTTTATACCGGGAAAAACTGCCGGCTAATCCTGGTCGGCGACGTGGCTCAGTTGCCTCCTGTTGGACTGGATATCAGTCCGGCGCTCTATCCACAAGAGCTCGAATATTACAACCTCGAAGTGCTGATGAGCGAACTTTCCGATGTGGTGAGACAGGAGGCTAATTCCGGCATCCTGCACAACGCTACGCAAATCAGAACGATGTTGGAAGAGGAAGCTTCGTTTGGCTACTGGCCGATTGAAACAGAAGAGTTTGATGATATTATCCGCTTGAGCGGAGAAGAGTTGATCGAGGAAATTTCTTCCTGTTACAGTAAATACGGGATGGAGGAGACCATGATTGTTACGCGCTCCAATAAACGGGCTAACAAGTTTAATGAAGGTATTCGCCGAACCGTTCTCTATCGCGAAGAAGAACTCTCCACCGGCGACTTGTTGATGGTGGTGAAGAATAATTATTACTGGCCTAAGGAAATAGAAGAACTGGATTTTATTGCCAATGGCGACATTGCGGAAGTCATCCGGATACGAAAATATGAAGAAATGTACGGTTTCCGCTTTGCGAATGTCTCTTTACGGTTTATCGATTATAAAGACGTGGAGATCGATTGTAAAATCTTTTTGGATACGCTGATGCACGATGGCGCCTCCTTCACATCGGCCGAAAATAAGCGCTTGTTTGAAGCGGTTTCGGAAGATTATCTTGATATCCGGAATAAACGGCAACGCTGGGAAAAGATTCGGGAGAATGAGTATTTCAATGCACTGCAGGTAAAGTTTGCTTATGCGGTGACCTGTCATAAAGCACAGGGCGGTCAGTGGAAGGCTGTTTTTGTCGATCATGGCTACCTGACCGAGGAGATGATTGACCGTGAATACCTGCGTTGGATGTATACCGCTTTTACACGCCCAACCGAACGACTTTACCTGGTAAACTTCCGGAAAGAATTTTTTGGAGAATAAAACAGCGGATTTTCTTCCTTGTATTCCTGTTTAAGGATTTTTCGTGTGGAATTTAACCCTGAACGAATATGTTTTGGGGTTTTTCTAAATAGAATATTGCTGAGCAAAAATGTTTGGGCGTCTTTCAAAATAGAATATTGCTGAGCAAACGTGTTTCGACTTCGTTTTATTTAGGAGAAAGCTGAGCAAAAATGTTTGGGAGTATTTCTAAACAGAATGAGACTGAGCAAATGTGTTTCGGCTTTATTCTATTTAGGAGGGCGGTGAGCAAACGTGTTTAGGGTTATTTTGAGTTAAATTGAATGCCAAACAAAAATGTTTAGCCATAATCGGGACAAATCCGGGGCTTTACAAATTGGTTTGGGGATTTCCGGTAGCAGAGGAGGTTCCAACCGGAGTTGTTTTCCAGGAAAAGAAAAACGGGAACTTAAAAAAGCTCCCGTTCCTTGTTTTATTTTTTGTCGTCGAATTTCTTCAGAATATCTTTTACCGCAGCACGGTTGATGGTGAAGCCCATCATTTTCAGCTTCACATAATCCTGGCTGAAGAAGTAGTAGCCAAATTCCGGTGCATTCGGATCGTTGTTGCGTGAGCCCGAGCTGGAATCTTTAATCAGGTACCAGTCTTTGCCATCACCATTAAAATTAGCGAGATAACCTACCAGGTGCATACCGTGATCGTCGGTGGTGCTTTCATTAGCAAAACGGAATTCACGGGCATCGTCGTTAATGTATGCCGACGGAATATCGAAATCGGGTACAATCGCACATTGTGTTTCACGTGAGAATCCTGCCTC
Organism: Prolixibacter sp. NT017; assembly: GCF_009617875.1. Taxonomy (NCBI): domain Bacteria; kingdom Pseudomonadati; phylum Bacteroidota; class Bacteroidia; order Marinilabiliales; family Prolixibacteraceae; genus Prolixibacter; species Prolixibacter sp. NT017. The sequence continues at coordinate 171,094 of NZ_BLAV01000001.1, forward strand.
CGAAACATCGCCGCCAATACTCATGGTATAACCTTCGCGAATCGCGTCGTGGATGATTTTCATGAAGACATCGAGCGGAACATTGTAGTAATCTTTGTTGTGCCACCAGTTGTCCGGTACTTCGTATTCTACTTTCTGCCAGTAAGGCTTTTGCTTGTATGAAAGAATTTCCACGAAATCATTCGGATCGAATTTCAGGTAGTCCTTCATGTATGCCATTGGGGTCATATCTTTTCCATCGACCATGAAATGTGTGGGAGGAACGCCCATATAGTGGTTCATGATGTCTTTGATGGTTGCCAGCACCTGTTTCTCATTCCAGGCATTGTTCTTTTTCACCGATTCGAGGTAGTTTTTCATCTCGGCAAACATTTTGGCGTGCGAATGAAATTTGTGACCGTCAATCAGGCCGGTGTAAGCTGCTTCAGGCATCAAACCGTACTGTTTGGCCAAACGGGCATCGGCGTTTCCTTCCGAACCTTCGTCGAACAGAGAGTTGCCCCGTTTCTCGACATAGCGGCGGGCTTTTGCAACATATTCCCAATAAACCATGTACATTTCCGACAACTTCACTTTTTTGCCGGTCATGCGGTAAATTTCCGATTCGTAAAACGAAAGCGTAGAGAAATCCCAGCAGGTACCGGTGTTCCCTTGCGAAATAGGCGGATTGGCCCAATAACGTTTGTAAAGGTCTACTTTGTTGGGAAGCTTCATTCCCGATTGGTCCATCTGGAAACGATAGTAAGACGGTTCCTTAGCGAGTGAGTCGTTTACCGCGTTTACATCTTTCATGATGGTTTGGTAGTAGTACCCTTTCCCTTGCGGGATTTCAACCATTTTGCCTTTGTCGCGGTCCTGGGCGAACAAATTAGCCGAGGCCAGCAAAACAGCTGCCAAAAGAATAATTCTTTTCATGCAAGTTTGTATTTGATTATCGTTTTTCTGCAACAGGTCAGAATGAGCCGCTAAGAGCGAAACATTATGACTTGTTCGACAGAGCTTTATTTTTAAAGGTTCTAAAAATAGAGATTTCTGACGAAAGAAAATGCTCAGAGTATTTCAAATGTTGCCCCGTCTTCAGCGGGATAACTCTCCGGGAAAATGCTTCGGGCGTCATCTAGGAGAGGCTGAATGTCGTTGTAGCGGGCGGAAAAGTGTCCAAGAATCAGTTTCCTGGCGTTGGCTTGTTGGGCCATGGTAGCTGCTTCGCCGGCCGTGGAGTGATACGTTTTGTGAGCCCAATCTTCGAGATCGTTGGCGAAGGTGGCCTCGTGGTAAAGCAAATCGACTCCGCTGATCGATTTCAGGGCTGGTTCGTGGTAGATAGTGTCGGTGCAAAAGGCGTAGGAACGCGGTTTTTCGGCCGGCAGGGTCAACTCGGCATTCGGAATCACCCGTCCATCGGGAAGCATAAAATCGCTGCCTTCTTTAATCTTTACCCGCTCTCTCAGCGGAATATCAAATTCCTCCAGCTTATCCTTCCGGAGATGCGGAAGTTTCGGTTGTTCGCTAAAGCGGAATCCGCAACAGGGAACCCGGTGTTTCAGCGGGAACGATTCGACTTTTATTTTCTTGTTCTCGAAAATTACCTGCGGGCGCTTGAAGTTGAGCGGATGAAAGACAACGCGGAAATCCATTTCGCTGCGGAAGAAAGCGGTATGACAATCGAGAATATCTTGTAGAGGTGAATGCGCATAGATGTGCAAGTCGTTTTTCCGGCCGAGCAACGACAGGGTGGAAAGTAAACCGGGTAACCCGAAAATGTGATCGCCATGAAGGTGTGAAATGAAAATGTGGTTAAGCTTTCCGATTCTGGCTTTGTATTTCCGGAGTTGAATTTGAGTGCCTTCGCCGCAGTCGATCAAATAGGGCTGGTTGTTGAGGGAAACAACCTGGGAGGTAGGGAAGCGTTGGGAGGTCGGCAGCGCCGAACTGCTTCCGAGAATGGTAACCGTAAACGGGATCATACATTGGTTTTGACCAAATATAAAAAGAAAGCCCGGCTTGTTCAAACCGGGCTTTTTCTTTATATCTGAAAAGACTTATGCATCTTTATTGAGCAGTTTACTGGCTTCCTTTTCATCGGTTGTGATGGTCAAAACCGTGTCGAGCATTGCCAGTTTTATCAGCTTGTCAACCATCGGTGTCAATCCGCACAAGACGAATTGTCCCGAAACATTTTCACAAAGCCGATTGCCTACCAACAGGGCGCTCAGACCCGAAGAGTCACAATATGTACACTCACTGATATCGAGGACAATGTTCTTCTGTCCATTTTCCGTTGCCAATACCAGCTCCGATTTCAAATCGGGTGCGATAAGACTATCGAGCCTTTCGTTGTGCACCTGAATGACGGCGTAGCCTTCTTTATTCTGCGTACCAAAGTTCATAGATGCAAGATAAGAAATTATGATGAATTACAATTTCTTATTCATTGTCTTTTTTTTCGTCTTTCTCCATCTTGGATTTCAGAGCAGCCAAATCGCTGATATCACCAAGAGTGGTTTTCTCCAGGTTATCCTTAACGGTTTTCATACCTTTTTGAGTCTGCTTGGTAGCAGTTCTCTTCTTGGCATTGTCTTCAGCTTTCTTCACATCTTCGAATACACGTGAGTGTGACAGGATGATGCGTTTAGCTGATTTGGAGAACTCGATTACTTTGAATTCCAGTTTTTCGTCGAGTTTCACCTGTGAACCGTCTTCTTTAACCAGGTGACGAGGAGTAGCGAAACCTTCAACACCGTAAGGCAGTGAAATTACCGCTCCTTTATCGAAGATGTCGATAACGGTACCTTCGTGGATAGAATCAACCGTAAAGATGGTTTCGAATACATCCCATGGGTTTTCTTCCAGTTGCTTGTGACCAAGGCTCAAACGACGATTGTCTTTGTCGATGTCGAGAACGACTACTTCGATGTCAGCACCGATAGAAGTGAATTCTGACGGGTGTTTGATTTTCTTGGTCCAGCTCAGGTCGCTGATGTGGATCAGGCCGTCAACACCTTCTTCGATTTCAACAAATACACCGAAATTGGTGAAGTTGCGAACGCGTGCGGTGTGTTTTGAACCAACGGAATATTTCTCGTCGATTTTCTCCCATGGATCCGGTTTCAGCTGCTTGATACCGAGAGACATTTTGCGATCTTCACGATCAAGAGTCAAAATCATGGCTTCCACTTCGTCACCTACCTTCAGGAAGTCCTGAGCAGAGCGCAGGTGCTGTGACCAGCTCATTTCTGATACGTGAATCAGACCTTCAACGCCGGCAGCGATTTCAACAAATGCTCCGTAATCAGCCAGAACAACTACTTTACCTTTTACGATGTCGCCAACTTTCAGCTCGGCGCTCAGGTTATCCCACGGATGCGGAGTCAGCTGTTTCAGACCAAGTGCAATACGTTTCTTGTCATCATCGAAGTCGAGAATAACCACGTTGATTTTCTGATCGAGCTGCACGATTTCGCTCGGATGCGAAACACGGCCCCAGCTCAGGTCGGTAATGTGAATCAAACCGTCTACGCCACCCAGGTCGATGAATACACCGTAAGAGGTAATGTTTTTGACAGTTCCTTCGAGAACCTGACCTTTTTCGAGTTTCGAGATAATTTCTTTCTTCTGCTGCTCGAGTTCAGCTTCGATAAGTGCCTTGTGTGAAACAACCACGTTACGGAATTCCTGGTTGATTTTAACCACTTTGAATTCCATGGTTTTTCCAACATAAATGTCGTAGTCACGGATGGGCTTCACGTCGATTTGCGAACCGGGAAGGAAGGCTTCGATACCGAATACGTCGACAATCATACCGCCTTTGGTGCGGCACTTGATGTAACCGGTGATTACTTCGTCTTTTTCCAATGCGGCATTTACGCGATCCCAGCTGCGCAGTGCGCGGGCTTTTTTGTGAGAGAGGACTAACTGACCTTTTTGATCTTCGAGGCTTTCAACATATACCTCTACAGTGTCGCCCACTTTCAGGTCAGGGTTGTAGCGGAATTCGTTCAGTGAAACGATACCATCCGATTTGTAGCCGATGTCAACTACTACTTCACGTTTGTTCAGTGAAATTACTTTTCCGTCAACAACTTCTTTTTCCTGCAATACAGAAAGAGTATCGTTGTACAGAGCGGTCATTTCATCTTTTTTCTCGCCAGTGGCTTCCAGGGAAGTACCTTCAAAGGCATCCCAGTCAAAATCTTCGTCAGCCTCTTTCGAGGTAACTTTTTTTGCTTCCACCTTCTCGGCTTTAGCTTCTTCAGCAGTCTGGTTTACTGCTTCTGTTTGTTCGAGATTTTCTTTGTTTTCGCTCATGTAATGTTAAGCTTGTAACTTTTTATAAATTAGACATTATTTTGAATGCGCCGCAAAATTAGAACATAAACCCAATAAATCAAATCTTTGGGTTTCTTTTTTGCTGAAAGTCGGAGGTTTGCAGAGATATTTAAGAGATTGTCGTGCGGTAGTCTTCCTTTCGTGTCCTGGTCATGCGTCGCTTTACGTAATGTATCTTTATTTTGTAACTTTGCTACTCCGCGACTGCCTTGGCTAAATCCCTTTATTGCATGCAACAAGGTGGTAGTCGCGATGGTTTACTAAAACAGTTGGTTTTGTGAAAAAAATTCTGGTAACCGGAGGAGCCGGATTTCTCGGTTCGCACTTGTGCAGCAGGCTGCTCGATGAAGGCAACGAGGTGATTTGTCTCGATAACTACTTCACCGGCTCGAAGCGAAATGTACTTCCCTTGCTCGATAATCCATACTTTGAACTGGTTCGCCACGATGTGACGATGCCTTATTTTATCGAAGTGGATGAGATATACAACCTGGCTTGTCCGGCGTCGCCTATCCATTACCAGGTCAATCCCATTAAAACAATCAAGACCTCGGTGATGGGCGCCATTAACATGTGTGGTTTGGCCAAACGGATTAAAGCGAAGATTTTACAGGCTTCCACGAGCGAAGTGTACGGCGATCCACAAATTCATCCGCAAACAGAAGATTACTGGGGGCATGTCAATCCCATCGGACCGCGCTCGTGTTACGACGAGGGAAAGCGGTGTGCCGAATCGTTGATGATGAATTACAACTTGCAAAATGATGTTCGCATCAAAATCATTCGCATTTTCAATACTTACGGCCCGCACATGAATCCGCTCGACGGGCGGGTGGTCTCTAATTTTATCGTTCAGGCGTTGACTGGAAAAGACATAACCGTTTATGGCAATGGTCTTCAAACAAGAAGTTTCCAGTATGTAGATGACCTGATTGAAGCAATGATTCGGATGATGAATACGCCGGATGATTTCATGGGGCCGGTGAATGTTGGAAATCCCAACCAGTTTTCGATGCTGGAATTGGCGAGCGAAGTTTTGGATATTACCGGTTCGTCTTCCAAAATTGTTCATCTTCCCGCCCCGCAGGATGACCCGGAGCAACGTCAACCCGATATTTCTTTGGCAAAAGAGAACCTGAATGGCTGGGAACCCAAAGTTCAGCTCAGGGAAGGATTGGAAAAAACGGTAGCTTATTTTGACAATATGCTTCAACGCGGAGAATTGAAGCTTTGATTATTTATACTGAAATGACATGTTTCAGAATACTCTTTCTGTGATCTTTTTCAAATACTCGTACCTTTAGCCTGTCGAAACCGCTTGGTTGTGCCGGATATTCTGGTATTTAACTGTTGCTGAAAACAATCTGGTGGGTTTCACCTGACCAAAAACATAGAAAGTATATGAAGGGAATTATCCTGGCCGGTGGTTCAGGCACACGTCTGTACCCAATTACCAAAAGTATTTCGAAACAGTTGTTGCCCATCTACGATAAGCCGATGGTGTATTATCCTTTGTCAGTGTTAATGCTCGCGGGCATCAGGGAGGTGCTGATCATTACTACTCCATCCGACAAAAATTATTTCCAGAACCTGTTGGAAGACGGCAGCCAGTTGGGCTTGCAGATTTCATATGCCGAACAGCCATCGCCCGATGGACTGGCGCAGGCCTTTATTATTGGTGAGGAATTTATCGGGAACGATGATGTTTGCCTGATTCTGGGGGACAATATTTTTCACGGTTACGGTTTTAGTCAAATGCTGGAAGACGCTGCAGCCTATCGGGCAGGTGCCGTTGTTTTTGGCTACTACGTGAACGATCCGGAGCGTTATGGTGTCGTGGAATTTGCTGAGAATGGTAAGGTGCTCAGCCTGGAAGAAAAACCATCCGAACCCAAATCGAATTATGCGGTTACCGGTTTGTATTTCTATCCGAACGACGTGGTGAAAAAAGCAAAAACATTGAAACCATCGGCGCGGGGTGAGTTGGAAATTACCGATTTGAACCGTCTCTATCTCGAAGAGGGGAAATTGCGCGTCAAGTTGTTGGGGCGCGGCATGGCCTGGCTCGATACCGGAACCCACGAGAGTTTGATTGAGGCGTCGAATTTTATTGCGACCATTGAGCACCGCCAGGGATTGAAAGTGGCCTGCCTTGAAGAGATTGCCTATAACAAAGGCTGGATTGGCCGGGAGCAATTGCTCACGCTGGCTGAACCGCTGAAGAAAAACCAATACGGCCAGTATTTAATACAGTTGGCTAATCAAAAGAAAGCAACTTTTTAGAAGAGTATGGAGATAGAGAAGACAGATCTGCCGGGATTGCTGATTGTTCACCCGAGGATTTTCCGCGACGAGCGTGGTTATTTCTACGAAAGTTACAATGAGCAGAAGTATAAAGAGGCAGGAATCGATACGGTTTTTGTTCAGGATAATGAATCGCGTTCGGTACGGGGCGTGGTTCGTGGGTTGCATTATCAGTTGAGGCCTCATGCACAGGCGAAACTGGTTCGCGTGCTCGAGGGAACTGTTTTTGACGTTGCAGTAGATATCCGAAAAGATTCACCCACTTTCGGAAAATGGTTTGGTGCAGAGCTTTCCGCTGAAAACAAAAAACAGTTGTATATCCCGGAAGGATTTGCTCATGGTTTTTCGGTGCTGAGCGAAACTGCTGTGCTGGCTTATAAATGCAACGAATTGTATCATCCGGAGTCGGAAAGAGGAATTGCACTGGACGATCCGGAGCTTCAAATCGACTGGAAAATCTCTCACGAGGAGTTCATCGTTTCGGATAAAGACAAAAAAAGTCCGCGTTTCCACGATGCCGAAATGAATTTTATCTTTGCTGAAAATCAAATCTGAAATATAATAGCCAATCGTTCCGAAAGATTTGTGCAGAGCGGATTGTAAAACGTTTCGCTGTGACGGTTTTCTGTCGGAAAAGAAGTAATTATCGTTATGAAGATTCTTATAACAGGGGCCTCCGGTCAGTTGGGAAGTGAGTTCAAGGAGTTGGATAAGGAAACGCCGCAACATCAGTTTCTGTTTACTGATGTAGATGAACTGGATATTACCAATCCGGATGCTTTAGCAGAATATTTTTCCAAAGAAAATCCGGGGCTGGTGGTAAACTGTGCGGCCTACACTGCTGTTGATAAAGCAGAGGACGAACCGGAGAAAGCGGGTCTCATTAACCGCGATGCTGTTCGAAATCTGGCGTATGCCTGTCACGCGTCAGGTTCGCGTTTCATTCATATTTCAACCGATTACGTTTTCGACGGAAAAAATTTCCGACCTTACGTAGAGAATGACCCGGTGAACCCGGTTTCGGTTTACGGTCGGACAAAGATGGAAGGTGAAGGGGAACTGCTGCTGGCCGGAATCAAAGGTATTGTGATTCGGACCTCGTGGTTGTATTCATCGTTTGGAAACAATTTCGTGAAAACGATGATCAAGCTGGGCAAAGAGCGGGACGAACTGAATGTGGTTTTCGATCAGATTGGAACGCCTACATACGCCCGCGATCTGGCAAAAGCAGTCATCGCGATAGCGGATAAATTGATGAACGATCCCGCTGATTTTAAGCGAGGTATTTATCATTTTTCTAACGAAGGAGTGGCCAGCTGGTACGATTTCACCCTGGCGATTCACGAAATGTATGGTGGCCTCGATTGTCAGGTCTTCCCGGTAGGTTCGGAAGAATTCCCGACCAAAGCACCGCGTCCTCATTATTCTGTTCTGAACAAAACGAAAATAAAATCAACCTTCGGCCTGTCAATTCCCTATTGGCGGGAGAGCCTGAAGGAGTGTATAACAAAACTTAAATAATATCCGGATGAAGCAAAATGACGTTCTGGAGATGGTCAAAGCCAAAGCAAATGAATGGCTGACCGGGAATTACGACGAAGAGACCAAAGCGGAAATAAAGCGCTTGCTCGAAAATGACGATACCACCGAGTTAATCGATGCTTTTTACAAAGACCTGGAGTTTGGTACCGGCGGATTGCGCGGTGTCATGGGAGCTGGTTCGAACCGCATGAACATTTATACGGTGGGAGCTGCCACTCAGGGACTGAGCAATTACCTGAAAATCGCTTTCGCGGATTTGGAGCAAATTAAAGTGGCGATTGGCCACGATTGCCGCAATAACAGTCGCCTGTTTGCTGAAACAGCGGCAAAGATTTTCTCGGCGAACGGTTTCAAAGTCTATCTCTTCGAAGATTTGCGTCCGACTCCGGAACTCTCGTATGCCATTCGTGAACTGGGTTGCCAGAGCGGAATTATCCTGACTGCTTCGCACAACCCGAAAGAATACAATGGTTACAAAGCATACTGGGATGATGGTTCGCAGGTTGTAGCTCCGCACGACGTCAATATCATTAAGGAAGTTGAGAAAGTGAAAGTCGACGATATTCGTTTTGACGGAAGTGAAGAGAATATTACCATCATGGGCGCTGATATCGATGAGAAATTCCTCAGTAAAGTGGTGACGGTTTCGCTTTCGCCGGATGCGGTGGAAAGGCAGAAAGATTTGAAGATTGTTTATACGCCCATCCACGGAACCGGTGTGAAATTGGTTCCAATGGCACTTAATCGCATGGGCTTTACCAACGTAATTCATATTCCGGAACAGGATGTGGTGAGCGGCGATTTCCCAACGGTGGTTTCTCCGAACCCGGAGGAGCCGGCTGCCATGAAACTGGCTATGGAGAAAGCGGCAGAAGTAGACGCTGACATCGTGATGGCTACCGACCCGGATGCCGACCGCATTGGAGTGGCAGTGAAAAACGATAAGGGTGAGTTTTTCATCGTGAACGGTAACCAAACCGTTTTGCTCTTCCTTTATTACATCATCACCAAACGGAAAGAAAAGGGAGACCTTGTCGGGAATGAGTTCGTGGTAAAAACCATTGTAACGTCCGAACTGGTGGCCGAAATCGCTCGTCGTAACGATGTGGAGTATTACGATTGCTACACCGGTTTCAAATACATTGCCGACGTCATTCGTGAAAACGAAGGAGTGAAGAAATACATAGGTGGAGGAGAAGAAAGTTTCGGTTTCCTTCCGGCCGACTTTGTTCGTGATAAAGATGCGGTTTCGTCGTGTGCGCTGATGGCCGAGGTTGCTGCCTGGGCAAAAGACAACGGCAAATCGCTGTACGAACTGTTGCAGGATATTTACCTTGAGTATGGTTTCTCGAAAGAGCGCATGAAATATGTGGTACGGAAAGGAAAAGCCGGTGCTGAGGAAATCCAGCAGATGATGGTCAACTTCCGTGAAAATCCGCCGAAAGAACTGGCCGGTTCCAAAGTGGCTGTTGTGAAAGATTACAGTACCCTGAAGGTGAAAAACCTGCTGGATGGCTCGGAAACTGATATCGACCAGAAAGAAACCTCGAACGTGCTGCAGTTCTTCACCGAAGATGGTTCGAAAGTTTCGGTTCGTCCTTCCGGTACCGAGCCGAAGATTAAATTCTACATCGAAGTAAAAGGTGATTTGAAATCTCGCGAGCAATTCGATCAATTGGATGCCGAAGCGAATGAAAAAGTCGATAAAGTGATGGCCGATATGGGCTTGTAATCATTGAATCGAATAGAAAAATAAAAACGGCCTTCCAATGACGGGAGGCCGTTTTCTTATGGGTAAAATGGGCTTACTCTTTTATCCAAACCCGTTCGGATCGCATCAGCAACATTGCCAGAAAATACGCAAAAGCACCGGTTACCAAGGCGACTCGGTATCCATAATTAAATGCTACCAACATGATCGCCGTAGAGCCAAGTACCGATGCTGCGCCATTGACCGCAAAGCCCCAGTCGACCAACGAACCCACGCGCAATGTCCCTTTCGGGAAAGGCATTCCCATGAAAAACCCTAGTGGCAGTATTAACACCATTGTGACTAATATTCTACCTGAAATGGGAAGAAGAACCAGTTTCTCAGTCAGGAATCCGAATAAAAGGACGTCTAAAACAATCCAGACAATAATCCCCAGAAATGGGGTGGTTGACGTGAATCGTGATGAGAAGAAACTGCCGATTCCCGATGCCAGCAATAATGAGAAAAGAATGGTCATAAAGGCGTAAGAGCTGGAGCCGATAAACAGTGTGTATTTCTGGATTAGAATCACTTCGACTGTCATAAACGCTATCCCGATAAGGAAAAAATAAAGCCAACCACGCACATTCAGTTTTTCTCCTTTTTTCAGGAATGGAATCAGGTTGATCGGGATAATCAGCAAACCGATGACCAACAGGATGATGGTGATGAGTAGCTTCGCCAGTGGAAATCCTTTGAACTCCCAAGGTTGGACAGTTTCCAACTCCGAAACATGGAAATTCTTCCACATGCCCATCTGTGCCGCAAACGGACGGTTATCGGTTGATGGCGACAGGTCGGTGGCGCTGTTTTCCTGGGCGGATGTCCAGCCGTTTTCCACAATTTGGTTAATGAGATTGTTTTTGATGGAATCGGGACTCGGATAAACAATCCGGAACTGCGGATAATTTTCAGCCGAAAGATCATACAGCGCATTTTCCCAGACTTCTTTTTTCATCGGTTGTTTACTCATCAGCATTACCATTCTGCCTCTTCCGGGAAAATCATAAACCGCCAGGTGACTGGCAGGATTGGGAACATTCAGCTTCTTCATGGCGTCGATGGCGTCGTTCACCAGGCGGGGAATATAAAATTGATGGTCGAGTAGCATGACGCCGCTGTCGCTCATGGCGCGGTAGTAATCTTCGAACGCTTCGCGGGTGAACAGGTAATTCTCGGCCAGGGCAAACGAACCGGAAGCCAGTGCAGCAAAGGTATTGGTGCTTCCGGAATAGATAATATCGAACTTGTTGCGGAATTGTCGCACATACGCACGTCCATCTTCAGTGACCACTGTTACCCGTTTGTTGTGGTACATATTTCCCGTAAAATCTTTCAGAAAACCATCGGTCATCATGTAGTTCAGGTAAGGAACTACTTCAACGGCGTGAATTTCTGTCGCACCTTCGTAAAGTGCATTCAGCACATCGGCGCCGCCGCCGGCACCCAGCGATAGGAACGTGCACGAGTCGGTTCTGCCAATCAGGTATTTCAGCGGATAACCCGACACTTGTTTCAGTGAATCCGGCTTATCGATAACGCCATCGAACTGAAAGGTGGGAGCGTGCGCTGCATTGTCGATGATACAATAGTAAAAATCGTCGCCGGCCTTTGCCACTTTGATGTTCGCCATCGCATCCCAATGCGAAAAGATGACCGGGAAACGCTCTTTTCGTTCCTTGTGAATCAAGGTTTCTGCTTGCGGGAGAAGAAAAAGAGCGACCAGAGAGAGTACAGCCGGAGCGGTTCGCCACCATTTGGGAGCTTGTATGAGTGCGGCCAATAAAACCGGAAGGCATATCAGCAGTGTCGTTCGCTGTGTCTGGATAGTATTCATTAACACAACTGCGATAACCACTCCAAGACCGGCACCGATCAAATCGGCCATGTACAGCGTTGATATTTTCTTGTTTTCAAGTTTGAAGAGTAGCGTTAACGCCATTCCTCCCCAGAAAAATGAAGAACTGAGAATGACGATGGTCAGAATAAATTTCATCAGCATCCAGCCACTTGAAAACAGGTGCGTGAAATTTAAATCGAGTCGCAGAACCAGCGCAGGGCCAACCAACGCGAGTATTCCCGATAGGGTGAGATAAAGCCAGATAAGCGAAGGATTGTTTAATTTCCGGAAAAACCGAATGCTTAAACCGCCGAGTCCCAGACCGAGGATGGCCAGCGAGAGAATAAGAAAAGCGAACGTGTAGAAGAATTCGGCGGAGAAGATGCGTGTCCATAAAATCTCCAGTGCAATAAATGTTACCGACATGAGCAAAATACTCAGCCCGTGTTTCCAAATACCGGATGGGTGGGACGGTGAAGATTGATCTGTATGCATGTTCAAAGGTTTGTGGGTTTGATAGTTGATTGATTATTTGGTTATTTAATAGTATCCCGAAAAAGGTTTTCATTACATGCCGGAGCGAAAAAGTATAAATGTTGAGGCACTTATTTAGAAAGCTAGGTCGCAATCGATTTGCGCGATATTTTTTTACTTTTACGTTAAGTAAATTCTATTTTTAAGCGCAAGAACCTAATCAAAATGCATCTTTCCGTATGGCGGAGAGAGCAAAATCGTTAATAAACTAAATAATCAACTCATGAAAACAACTAACCTGATAGCGCTGACTGTGGGCATTTTCTGTGTGTCGCAGGTAATGGCCCAGGAGCCAATGAAGATGAAACCGGAAATGACTGAATTCTGGGATCCGGAAGTAACCGTGGTAACTCCGGGTGACCAACCTTCCGATGCGCCTTCCGATGCTACTGTTTTATTTGATGGAACGCCCGGTAGTTTAGCTGCCAACTGGGTCGGACAGGATGGAAACGCTCCGAAATGGAATGTGGCTGATGGTTGTGTGACGGTGGTTCGCGGAACCGGCGTTATTCAAACCAAAGAAAAATTTGGTGACGTTCAGTTACACATCGAATGGCGAACGCCGGCTGAAGTAGTAGGCAAAAGCCAGGGCCGTGGAAACTCGGGCATCTTTCTGCAGGAGCGTTATGAACTTCAGGTGCTCGATAATTATAAAAACCGCACCTATCGCAACGGACAGGCGGGTTCCATCTACAAGCAATATGCGCCGCTGGTGAACGTTTGCAAGAAGCCGGGCGAGTGGCAAACTTATGACATTATTTACACGGCTCCGCGCTTTAAAGAAGACGGAACATTATTCACGCCGGCACGTTTTACCGTTTTGCAAAATGGTGTGTTGGTACAGAACAATGTTCAGTTGCTTGGACCGACTGAATACATTGGCATTCCGCAATACAAAGCACACGGGAATGGTTCGGTGATTTTGCAGGATCATGGCAACCCGGTGAGCTACCGGAATATCTGGATACGAAAATTATAAACATCAATATTGTTTAACCTCAATCAATTAGTTCTATGGAATTGATAGAAAACAAGGGCATTACTTTGTCTGACGATGCTCTCCGTCAGATTAGCCAGACGGCAAAATGGGCACAGTTTCTGGCCATTATTGGTTTTGTGCTTACGGCATTGATTGTCGTAGCCGGATTGTTTATGGGCTCGTTTATGTCCATCTTCAAAGAGATGAGCGGAAACACACAGATGCCGCACATGCCGTTCGCGGTGCTTTCGGTTGTGTACGTCATCATGGGAGGAGTTTACTTTATTCCCAGCTGGTTTCTTTACAAGTTTTCGACGGAAACCCGCAAAGCGTTGTTCGGAAACGATGAAGAAATTCTGACGCAGGCATTTGCGAATCTTCGGCGAACGTTCAAATTTCTCGGCATCATGACCATCATAATTGTTGGCCTGTATGTATTGGTGCTTGTTGCGGCGATGATTGGCGCTGCAGTAGGAGCTGCTTTTTAATTGAGTTATTTTACATAGATTTTTGTGAAAGGTCTTTCGGTTACTGCTGAAGGGCCTTTTTTTCTTTTTGTTCACTTTCGTGAAGATTTGAAAATGGCAGGTATTCAGGCTGAAGTAATTTCAAAATGGCAGACCGTGTGAAGAAATTGCAAAGATTTTTTCGGGTGCACCCCCTCTTTTTCAGCATCAGTAAAATATCCATATCTTTGCGGCAAAATTCACAACCCTCTTAATTCCACACCATGCAGGAGAAAATTTTGATTCTCGACTTTGGTTCCCAATACACTCAGCTGATCGGGCGGCGTGTTCGCGAACTGAACGTCTATTGTGAAATTCATCCCTTTAACCATTTTCCGGAAATCGATGAGTCTGTGAAAGGTGTCATCCTTTCGGGAAGCCCATTCTCTGTTCGCGATGAACTGGCACCGCGCATCGATTTGGAGGAGATAAAAGGAAAAATGCCGCTTCTCGGCGTTTGCTACGGCGCGCAGTACATGGCGCATTTCTTTGGTGGCGAAGTCGCTCCATCGGACAGTCGCGAGTATGGCCGGGCCAACCTGAAGTACATCGACCAGAGCAACGAACTGTTTAAAGGTATCAATCTGGATACGCAGGTTTGGATGTCGCATGGCGATACCATCGTTCGAATGCCGGAGAATTACCAGGTGATTGCCTCCACTTCGGATGTGGAGAATGCCGCTTACAAAATTGAAGGCGAAACAACGTACGCGATTCAGTTTCATCCGGAAGTGTATCACACCACCGAGGGACGTGAGTTGTTGAAGAATTATGTGGTGGACATCTGTGGCTGTAAACAGGATTGGACGCCTGCATCGTTCATCGAAACCACGGTGAAGGAGTTGCGCGACCAGCTCGGCAACGACAAAGTGGTGCTGGGATTATCCGGCGGTGTCGATTCGAGTGTGGCTGGGGTGCTCCTGCACAAAGCCATCGGGAAAAACCTGACCTGCATTTTCGTGGATAACGGGTTGTTACGGAAAAATGAGTTCGAAGATGTGCTCGAATCCTACAAGGACATGGGGCTGAATGTAATTGGTGTCGATGCGAAGGAGAAGTTCTGGAATGATCTCAAAGGCATTACGGAACCGGAGCAGAAACGCAAGATCATCGGTCGCGATTTTATCGAAGTGTTCGATGTGGAAGCACACAAAATACAGGATGTGAAATGGCTGGCGCAGGGAACGATTTACCCCGACGTCATCGAGTCGGTGTCGGTGAACGGACCTTCAGCTACCATCAAATCACACCATAACGTGGGCGGACTGCCCGAGAAGATGCACCTGAAGGTGGTGGAGCCGCTGAAGCTGCTTTTCAAAGACGAAGTACG
Source organism: Prolixibacter sp. NT017 (assembly GCF_009617875.1). NCBI lineage: Bacteria > Pseudomonadati > Bacteroidota > Bacteroidia > Marinilabiliales > Prolixibacteraceae > Prolixibacter > Prolixibacter sp. NT017. The sequence goes on from NZ_BLAV01000001.1 coordinate 186,208, forward strand.
CCGCGTAGGAAAAGCGCTCGACATCAAAGCTTCGTTGCTGGGACGTCATCCGTTCCCGGGACCGGGATTGGGTATTCGAATCCTCAGCGATATTACTCCTGAGAAAGTGCGTATCCTGCAGGAAGCCGATGCCATTTTCATCAATACCATGAAAGAGTGGGGCCTTTACGACGATGTATGGCAGGCTGGCGTGATGCTGTTGCCGGTACAATCAGTCGGTGTGATGGGCGATGAGCGGACGTACGAAAATGTGGTTGCGCTCCGTGCGGTAGCTTCTACTGACGGTATGACCGCCGACTGGGTACATCTTCCGTACGATTTCCTGGCCAAAGTTTCCAACGACATCATTAACAAAGTGCGTGGCATTAACCGCGTGGTTTACGACATCAGTTCCAAACCGCCGGCCACCATCGAATGGGAATAATCACCTTGTGAATATATTGTCAGCGGGCTGTCCACTTTGGATGGCCCGTTTTTGTTGCGAAAATAAAAGGACTGTAAGGATGTCATCCCTCGAAAGGATGACATCCTTCAATCATTACGCTAAACTGAAACCAGCGAGGAAAGCTCTTAGAATATTTTTTTTCCGGCAACGCCGGATAGATATTCTTCACCCTCAAAGAAATTGGGGGTAGGGAGATCCACTCTTTCAATCAACCCCGGAGTGGGTTGAATATTTTATTTTTTAGAGATTAGTCAATGGCTTTCATTTGACACCCGTTGAAATTTATGTTCTCAGATATTCAACTCCTGGCGGAGTTGTTTTTCTATTGGGTGAGTCCATCCTCCGGTTTCACCGGAGGTGATGAATATGTATCCCTGACGGGATGTGTTATGCCAACCACAGAATCTGAAACCATCCTTCTACAATGAGAACTGCAGCGAGAAGAATATCCCCAGGTTCGTCACATCCGGGTTGTGGTAATTCAACCGCCAAACGGCGTCCACGCGCAGGAGTTTTAAGATATTCTCGATTCCCACTGATGTTTCCATGTACGGTTTTTTACCCAGACCGGTCATGCCCGGAAGCAACTGCATTTCGTTTTGGGTGTCACTGTTGAGGCGACCTTCCAGCACCTTTAATCCGGCTACTGTACGCCACTTTAACTTCCGCATCAGCGGTATTTTGTTCAGGAAGAATCCGTTAAAATGCTGCTCCAGCGACAAACTGGCCCACTGGTCACTGGCAAACTCCTGGTAGTTCATCAGGTTGTAGGCGTAAATGTCGTATGCGTACGTTTCGTTTCCTTCATGGATTTTCAGCAACGGAAATGGTACGGTTCCCCATGTTTTTCCGGCACGCAACAAGTAAGTGGTGTACCCGAACGGACTAATGGGAAGCTTATCGTACATGTCGAAATAAGCTTTGTAATAGTTGTAATCGCCGCCCAGTTCTTTCCGGCCAACGGTCAGGTTCAGATTGAAGATGGGGTTTTTTGTATCGAGATAAATCTTCTCAAAATCATCCTGCATGTAATGTTGTCCAGGTGCATATCGCGTTTTCAGCGTAAGCTCTCCGTATTCGATATGGTCGATGGTGTTTCCGTTCGGGGCGATAAAAGGCACGTATGGCCCCGTATACATCTTGTTGTAGCTGTATTGCAACTGGTTTTTCCATCCGCCGAGCCACTCTTTAGTGACGGTGAAATTGAACTGGTTCATCATGTTCAGCTGCGTAGTAGGTGTTTTACTCAGCAGCGACGTCATGATGTTGTCCTCCATAAACGCGTTGCTGCTTTTTCCCAACAACTGGTAGTCGTGCTCATACTGGGCATTCAGCGAAAGCTCTGGATCTTTTTTGAAGAAATATTCTGCGCCACCGCCGTATTTAAAATCTTTATCTTTCAGTCCGTAAGCTCCAAAGCCGTTGAAACGCCAGTTTTTGCTGAAATCGATGGTAGTGCGCCCGCCCAACCGGAAGCGCTGGCCTTCCACCTGGTTGTAGCTGTACATATAATAGTACGGGCCGAGTTCCACGGTACCCAAATCTTTGTACCCGTAGTAAAACATGTGGATGTAGTCGGCAACGGTTTTAAACAGCGGCACATTTTTAATGGAATCGACCATCGAATAGATTTGCGATTCGCTTTTGCTGAGTTTCTCGGGGCGGTTATCCGTCCAGTAAGTTGAATCTTTTTCCAGTGCATCGCTGGCCACGCTGATTTCCCGTTTCATCTTTTTCAAATCCTGCGGCGGTGGGGTAAACTGCAACGAATCGTACAGAGTGGTTTTGCGCCCCATGATGCCAATCATTTTGGCTTCCTTATTCTTTTGCAGGTTGATGTCGGCAAAAATCATGTCCTTGTGGGGAAGCCATTTGCCGTCGCTGTAGCGGAAATCCTTGTCAATATTCAGCGTGTTCACGAAGTTGATATTCGCTTTTTTCGATAGTTTCCACGCCACTTTGGTAATGGCATAGGTCGAATCGGCTACCCAGAACTTTCCAGTAAAGGTTGGGCTTTGTACCTGCTTGGGTTTGAACGATACCTCGTACACTTTGTGCCCCTGTACCTCGGTACTGTCGAGCAGATAATACTCGTAAAACAGTAGGCCGTGATTGTTCAACGGCGATACCAGCCCGATGTCAGACACATGCAGGTAGTTGGCATAAATGTCGAAGTCCTGGTACATCTTGCCGGTGAATTCGGTAATCATGCTGGTCGTCATTCCCGAAGCCTTGGTAGCAATCACTCGTTCGTGGTCGGCGTTATCACGCTGGTGATAATAGTCCGAAAAGGTCTCGGTCATAAACACCGGCAGGTACGTTTTGCCATCCGATTTCAGGGTGTCGATGTGGGCGAATACAAAGGCAAACTGATCCCAAAGCTTGGAGTCTTTCTTTGGCTTCTTCACATTCTTCAGGTCGATTTCCATCTTGGTGTACACCTTGCACTGGTAATCGGGAAATTTCTTCGGGTCGTTCATATCCTTCCGGGCGATAATCTTCCGCAACAGCGGATGTGCCGGATTTTCCGGGGGTTTGACATCTACCTGGTCGATGTTGTAGGTTTCGCTCACCAAACGGATGTTGATGACCTGGCTGCCCGGCTTGAGGTTAATCTCCTGCATTTTGTAGCCTACAGCCGATACCTGTATCACCGAAAGGGAAAGTTTGGACGAAAGCCGGTAATGCCCGGTGGTGTCCGATATGGCGCCTATGGTGGTGCCTTTAAACACAACGTTGGCGTAGGGTACCGGTTCGTTGGTGCCGGCATCGGTAATGGTTCCGCTCACAACGGTGGTTTGCGCCTGCAAAGCCGAAGTAGTTATCATAAGTAGCAGCGCTGCCAACAGCCCACTGCGTATTTTTCGTATATCGTGTATTGTCACCTTGGTATCATTCTGGTTTACACCGGTTGCCCGGAAATGTTTTCCGCCTCCGGGCCACTCGTTTCTCTTACGATTCGAATGTTATCGTCCTGGTTGCTTCTTCCCACCGGATTCCTCTCCACTATAACTTGCCTGTTAACACATCTCCGACAGTTCCGGTTTAATCTAACGGGCAATTTGCGGATACTTTTCCATTAGCGAGCTTTTTTCACTGGTAATTTATTGTTAAGAATTTACCTTTCTCTTCTTCTAGCGGGAAAAGAGTGCCTGTTGCTTGGCAATCTACGCTGTTTCAATAACATGTTCCTTTGTTTCACCGGCTTTTGTACCGGTTTAGCTGATGGTTTCCGGCTTCTCACGAGCAGTTTCCGCCTTCTCACCGGCGATGGTCGGGTCCGATCATCGTCATCGAAACAACGGAAAAAGCTCGTGAAACGAAAACAATCGTCGGTGAGAAGGGGATCAGGGTCGGTGAAAGAAGGATCATCACCGGTGAGAAGGTGGAATGTGCCATCAAAACGGGAGACGACAAAGTCAAATCTATTCCATGTAACCGGAATAAGGTAACAGGAGACTTTGGATGACAGATCTCGTCCAACATTATCGGGCGATTAGCTGTTGAAGAATCAAGTTGCCTGGTTGTGGAGTCGGCAGCAGCCGTCGAAACCTGAAAATTTCCGGAATACTTATGATATGGAATCAGTTTATTCGGTTTTTCCTGTTATTTGGTGTTCCCTTTAGCGTGGTAGCCGGTATCATCGCTTACCTCATAACGTACGGTGAGCTGGTAAAGCACTTTGCCGAAAAAGATTATTCCCGAAAACTGGCTTTCCGAGCGGCATTGGCTGCCCTGGCTTTCTTCCTTCTCATTGGAGTTATTTTGGGCTACTTTGTTATGACGCGATGAAGATACTTATTGGATGAAAATAAATTTTTATGATAACGATTGATATTCCCGGAAACCGGAAAATGCGGGTAAAATATTTGGTGCTCGATTACAATGGCACCCTGGCGATTGATGGAAAACTGATAGCGGGCCTCGAACCGCTGTTGAAGCTATTGAGTGACCAACTCGAAATTTACGTGCTGACAGCTGATACGTTCGGAACTGTTGAGAAGGAACTGGCTGGTATCAATTGCCAGGTTTCAGTTATTAAACCCGAAGAGCAGGATAAGCAGAAGGAGCAATTTGTGACGAGCTTGGGAAAAGAAAACGTGGTGGCTATCGGGAACGGTTTGAACGATGCACTGATGCTGGCGAGTGCCGAACTGGGGATTGTTTTGCTGCAGGCCGAAGGAGCTGCTATAAAAACACTGCTGAGTGCCGATGTGGTTTGCCGGCACATTACCGACGCTCTGGAATTGTTGACCAACCCGCTTCGGTTGAAAGCGACGTTGCGGAATTAGTCAGTTGTATTTTGTCTGATTAAAAAGCAAGTAGCTGATAGTTTGCCAGTGCGAATAGTTGTTAATGGAAATATTTTGGCATTCTTTTGACGCTCAATACCTCTCACTTTTTCGTTTTATATTCCTGAAAGGATATATGCCTGATAAAAACTATTTTTGGGGTTGAAATTTGAAAACCATGCAAAACTTAACAAGACTTTTTGATATCCTCGATCTTTACCGGGGAGAGTACAGCCAGAAGGAAGTGGCTTTCGCCCGGAAAGAGAATGGAAAATGGCAGCCCTGGTCGGCCGCCGACTACGTGCGTCGCTCGGGTGCTGTTGCCTGTGCACTGCTTAACCTGGGGTTGGAGAAAGGCGATAAGGTTGCTACGATTTCCGGTAACCGACCGGAGTGGAACGTGCTCGATATGGGAGCAGCGCAGGCTGGAATCGTCCATGTCCCGGTTTATCCAACGCTCAGCCTTGACGAACAAAAATATATTCTCCGCCATGCCGGTGTGAAGTACCTGTTTGTGGGTGACCGCAGCATTCAGGCAAAGCTTGGCGAATTGCAGTCGTCCACCCCTTCACTGGAAGGAATCTATTCCTTTAACGAAGTTGAAAATGCCCGTTCGTGGAATGGATTTGTGGCTAAAGGCGAAGAGCTGCTTCCGGAGATGAAAGAAAAGGTAGAGGAGATAAAAAGCAGCATCGATGAAAATGATTTACTGACATTGATTTATACTTCCGGAACAACCGGAACGCCCAAAGGAGTAATGCTGTCACACAAAAATCTGATGAGTAACTCCAAGGCGACAGCTTACAAGTTGGGGCATGGACCGCGTGCCATGGGACAGTCTCATGTAGCGCTTTCGTTTTTGCCGCTTTGCCATGTGTACGAGCGCATGATGAACTATAATTTCCAAATCAACGGTTTGTCGGTATACTACGCCGAAAGTTTGGCAACGATTGCCCGCGATATCAAAGAAATTCGTCCGCATGTCTTTAACACGGTTCCGCGTCTGCTGGAGAAAGTACACGAACGTGTGATGGAAGTGGGTAAGGATTTGACTGGCGTGAAGAAGTGGATTTTCGACGAAGCGATAAAATTCACCCGAAAATTCTATGTCGGCATCAAATTCAATCCGATTGATCAATTAAAATTTAATTTCTTCGATAAGGTTATCTACTCCAAATGGCGTGAGGCTTTGGGCGGACGCATCAACTATATGGTGTCGGGCGGTTCAGCATTGCAAATCAACCTGCACCAGTTTTTCTGGATGGCCAACATGCGTGTGTACGAAGGTTATGGTCTGACTGAAACTTCGCCGGTAATTTTTGTGAACGACCCGATGGACGATTCTCGTGTCAAGTTGGGAACGGTTGGTCCGGCACTGGATAACGGAACGGAAACGAAAATAGCGGAAGATGGCGAAATCCTGGCTAAGGGGCCCGGATTGATGATGGGATATTACAAGGAAGAAGAGATGACCCGCGAAGTGATTGATGAAGATGGTTGGTTCCATACCGGCGATATTGGTGTGCTCGACGAAGGTAAATTCCTGCGTATCACCGACCGTAAGAAGGAGATCTTCAAACTGAAATCGGGTAAATATGTGGCTCCGCAAGCCGTCGAAAATATCCTGAAAGGCTCGCATTTCATCGAGCAGGTGATGGTGGTTGGCGAAAACCAGAAATTTGCCAGTGCGATTATTGTTCCTGCTTTCGAGGCATTGGAAAAGTTTGCCGCTGAGAAAAAACTGGAATTAGCCAATCGGCAGGAGATGATTCAGCATCCCGAAATTGATGCGCTGTTGCGGAAAGAGGTTCGTCAGGCGAATAAAAAACTGGGAAACAACGAGCAGGTTAAACGCTTCAAGCTGGTGGCTGATACCTGGTCGCAGGGGACGGGCGAACTCTCGCAGACGTTGAAATTGAAGCGCAAGGTGTTGCATCAAAAATACGATGCGCTTATCCGGGAGATTTTTTCGATTGAAGATTAAAACTTTACTAACCCGAAAACAGTTTATTAATCAATAGCATGTTGGTGAGAAATATCCTCGCCAAAAGGTTATTTAATGTTAACTGGAAAGCCTGTTTGAAAGAATCAGGTTATTTTCGGGGGAAATTGTGTTATTTTTGTGAAAACCGATGGCTGTCAGATTAAGTTGTAGCCCGTTGAAAATTTGATGACTATGAGATATTTGAAATTATCCCTAATACTTTTTGTGTTCACGGCTCTGCTGGTTCCTTCTCCGGTGCAGGCGCAGGAAAACGATGTGCAGTCGCAGGCCATTAAATTTGGGCGGGTACTTCGTCTGATTCAGACATTTTATGTTGATACAACCAACCTGAAATCGATCACCGAAGATGCCATCAGGAAAGTGCTTTCCGATTTGGACCCACACTCGGTTTACATTTCTGCAAAAGAGGTGGAGGAGATGAACGAGCCGTTGCAGGGAAATTTCGAAGGGATTGGCATTTCATTCAATATTCACCAGGATACGTTGATGGTGTTGACGACGATTCCCGGAGGGCCTTCGGAAAAAGTTGGCCTTCGTCCCGGTGACCGCATTGTAACGGTCGATGGTAAGAATATTGCCGGCATCGGGTTGACGAATCAGAACGTATTCGATATGCTTCGTGGTGACAAGGGGACGAAAGTGAATCTTCAGATCAAACGAAAAGGAGAGAAGAATCTACTGGATTTTACCATTGTTCGCGATAAAATCCCGATTCACAGTCTCGATGCGGCTTACATGCTGAACAAGAATATTGCTTACGTCAAGCTGAACCGTTTTGCAGCTACCACGCCTGACGAGTTTCTGGAGGCGATGGATAAGCTTCAAAATAAAAACAAAGTAGAAGGCTTGGTACTCGATCTTCGTGGTAACGGAGGAGGTTACCTTCGCGCGGCGATTGATTTGGCCGACCAGTTCCTGCCCAATCACCGGTTGGTTGTTTATACAAAAGGAATCCATTCACCTAAGCGGGAATATTTTGCTACCGGAAGCGGCGACTTTGAAAACGGTAAGGTGGTTATTCTGGTTGACGAAGGTTCGGCTTCGGCCAGTGAGATTGTCACAGGTGCTATTCAGGATTGGGACCGCGGCGTGGTAATTGGTCGCCGGACATTTGGAAAAGGATTGGTTCAGCAGCCTTTTATGCTAAGTGATGGCTCGATGATTCGTCTGACAACGGCTCACTATTATACGCCTTCCGGCAGAAATATTCAGAAACCTTATTCGAAAGGAATAAAGGAATACCGGAACGATTATCTGGAACGGTTCGAGCATGGTGAATTCTTTAGTCGCGACAGCATCAATTTGCCCGATTCACTACTGACACATACGTTGGTTACCAAGCGGAAAGTGTACGGCGGAGGTGGTATTATGCCGGATATTTTCATCCCGATGGATACCTCTGTGAACTATCGCTATTACAACGAGCTGGTTCGCAAGAATGTATTGTTCCCGTTCGTCGTTGGATATATGGACAAAAATCGTGGAGAACTGCTGAAACACTACAAAACGTTCGAGGCATTTAATAAAGATTACTTGGTAAGCGATGCGATGTATCAGAAGCTGGAGGCGAAAGGAGATGAGGAAGGAATTAAGCCGGAGAAAGAAAACCCGGAAGTTTCGGAAAATCTGCTGAAGCAACAGATCAAGGCGCTAATTGCCCGTGATTTGTATGACAATGGCACTTATTTCCAGATTATGAATGAGGATGATAAAGCCATAAAGAAAGCTGTTGAGGTGCTTTCTGACAGCAAATTATACGATAAATATCTCGGACGGTAAGTCGTTAGAGTGAGAAGATAATAACAGTCCGGCCATTTCAGCCGGACTTCTTTTATGTGCAGCAATGACTGAAATTTTATCCTGGTTACAGGAGCATCGGGTTGAGGTTAGCGGAACTATTTCCGGACTGGCTTATCTCTATTTTTCTATTCGACAAAGCATTTGGACCTGGCCACTGGGGTTGCTCTCTTCGGCGCTCTACGTGTATGTTTTTTTCGTGTCTAAGTTTTACGCCGACATGGGGCTACAGTTTTACTACGTCATCATTAGTATTTACGGATGGTACGCGTGGCTTCACGGGAACGGCAATAGCAACAATCAGGGTGAGCTGAAGGTTTCCCGGACCTCATTTGTACTTTGGGTAAAACTGTTCATTGTCAACTTGCTGTTGTATGTCGGAATTGCATATATCCTGATCGATTTCACCGATTCTCCGGTTCCTTACTGGGATTCGTTTACGACTGCCCTGAGCATTGTTGCTACCTGGATGTTGGCCCGTAAAAAAATTGAGCATTGGTTGCTTTGGGTGGTTATCGATGCTGTTTCTTTGGGATTGTATATTTACAAAGGTTTGTATGCCACAACCGTTTTATTCTTCGTTTATACCGTCATGGCCGTAGTTGGTTTTATTGAGTGGCGAAAAGATTTAGCAAACAACCGGTAATTTATGGCAGAGAAAATAAAACATATCGTCATAACAGGTCCTGAATCTACCGGAAAAACAGAGTTGGCCCGGGGATTGGCAGAGCATTTTCAAACAACCTGGGTTCCGGAGTATGCCCGGAGCTATGTGGAAAATCTGGGGCGTCCTTATACTCGCAAGGACGTCGAGACCATTGCCCGACATCAGCTTTTACAGGAAAAAGAATTTCAGGCAAAAGCCCAAAATGGATTTCTGTTTTTTGATACCTGGTTGATTATTACGAAAATTTGGTTTGAAGTGGTGTACGGTGAATGTCCGGACTGGGTAAAGGAGCACATCAGTCAATCCCCGATTGATCTGTTTTTGGTTTGCGATACCGATTTGCCTTGGATTCCGGATTCCGTTCGTGAAAATGGTGGGGAAAAGCGCGATGAACTAATGGAAATGTATTGCCGCGAAATAGAGTCTTTCGGATTTCCTTATGCAATTGTTTCAGGTAGCGGTAAGGCTCGTTTGAACAATGCCCTGAAGTTTATTCACGAAAAATTATGAAACCATAACCGGTCACTTTTGTTAGCATCACATACAAAATATCGGTAACTTTAAATAGGGGTAACATTTTTTGAGACTGACTTAACAGGTCTCACTTGTTTACCTTTTAGTTTTGCCTGTATCGTCAGATGGCGTTTTTCGGACATGTACTTCGTTGTCGAAACCCTCGCCGTTGGCGCTGAAAATAACCCACATGAAGATTGCACAAAACATTACGGAATTGATTGGCCAAACTCCTTTGGTCCGGTTAAACAAGTTGACAAAGGGCATAGAAGCCGAAGTTTTGGTGAAACTGGAGTCATTTAACCCCGGAGGCTCGGTAAAGGATCGGTTGGGACTGGCCCTAATTCAGGCAGCTGAGCGGGATGGCTTAATCAACGAAAATACAACCATCATTGAACCGACAAGCGGAAACACCGGTGTTGGATTGGCCATGGTTTGTGCATCGAAAGGTTATGCATTGAAGATTGTCATGCCTGAAACAGCAACGGTAGAACGCCGTATGATTATTGAGGCGTACGGAGCGGAAGTCATTCTAACTCCCGGAAAGGAAGGAATGAAGGGTTCTATTGTCAAGGCCGAACAATTACAAGCTGAAATCCCGGATAGTTTCATTCCCATGCAGTTTACCAATCCGGCGAATCCGGAAATGCACCGGAAAACGACGGCTTATGAGATATGGAATGATACCGATGGTATGGTGGATATCTTTGTTGCCGGGGCCGGAACAGGAGGAACCATAACGGGAGTTTCCGAGGAACTGAAAAAACTGAATCCGAAAATCCGGACCATGGTTGTAGAGCCGGAAGATTCGGCCATATTATCAGGGAAGGAGCCGGGAGGACATAAAATTCAGGGTATTGGCCCCGGATTTATTCCGGAAGTGTTGAATACCTCGAGTTACGATGAAGTCTGTTGCGTTTCGAATGACCACGCTTACGAAACAGCCAGAAGACTAAGTAAGGAAGAAGGAATTTTTTGTGGAATTTCATCGGGCGCGAATGTTTATGCGGCGATCGAAATAGCCAGGTGGCCGGAAAACAAGAACAAGCGAATTGTAACCATTATTTGCGATACAGGAGAACGATATTTAAGCACCCCATTATTCAGTAATCATCATGAGAAAGATTAATCAGAAAGATATAGACAACCGTTTGACAAAAGCCATCAGGGAGTTGTCAGATCCCAAATCGTATGATTTGGTATGTCACGAACATCGCTTGGGAGAGCCCATGCCGTCGATTGATAAACTGGCAAAAATGGTCGATAAAATCAGACAGATCATTTTCCCGGGATATTTTGGCGACATCAACTTAAACCTCGGGACTATTGAGTATTATATCGGGGTGATGATTGATGAAGTATTTGAACTGATTTCGGAGCAAATTCTTGCCGGGTTATGTTTCTCATGTAGTAGTGACAGCGAACGTCCGGAGATGCTACAGTTGGAGAAAGACGCTTCGCAAATTGCTACCAAATTCATTGAAGGTTTGCCAGAGATCAGGCGGATTATGACCACTGATGTGAATGCTGCCTACTTGGGCGACCCGGCTGCTAACGGAATCGGAGAAGTTATTTTTTGTTATCCGGCCACCCGGGCTATTTCCAATTACCGCATCGCTCATCATTTGCTGAAACTGGGAGTACCGCTCATTCCGCGTATTATCACGGAGATGGCTCACTCTGAAACCGGGATCGATATTCATCCCCGCGCTGAGATTGGAGAATATTTCAGTATTGACCACGGAACAGGTGTCGTCATCGGTTCAACGAGTGTGATTGGTAAAAATGTGAAACTTTACCAGGGTGTTACGCTTGGCGCGAAAAGCTTTCCGCTTGACGAAAATGGCAATCCGATTAAGGGAATTCCTCGTCATCCGGTTGTGGAAGACAATGTGGTGGTTTATTCCAACGCGACCGTTCTCGGCCGAATTACCATTGGACACGATTCAGTTATTGGTGGTAACGTGTGGGTTACTAATAGTTTGCCTCCTCACTCCAAGGTTGTTCAGGTAAAAAGCCGACAAGCTGAATTTGTGGATGGGAGCGGAATTTAGGCTTGTGGTTTGATTTATCCGCGATTCGGTTAACTTTGCCGGGCAAATTAATGGATAAATGACTGCATTGATGGAAAAGTTTCAGATGGTTGCCAAAACGTTCGCCGGTTTAGAAGGCGTTTTGGCCAGTGAGCTCGAAATACTGGGGGCTGAAAATATTAACGAGGGAAGACGTGCCGTTACCTTCGAAGGCACAAAAGAAACTCTTTACAAAGCCAACTTCTGTCTGAGAACAGCTCTCCGTATTTTAAAACCCGTTGCAGAATTCCAGGTGAACGATCGGGAAGGTTTGTATGCTGGGGCAAAAGAAATCGACTGGTCCCAATTTATCGAGCTTGGAAAAACCATCGCCGTTGACAGTGTAGTCAGTTCTGAGCTTTTCATCAACTCCATGTATGTTTCTCTGAAGGTGAAAGACGCGATTGTCGATCAGTTTAGAGAAAAGACCCGCAAGCGTCCTTCCGTCAATACTGAAGATCCGGATATCCGGATCAATGTTCATTTAACCGGAAATAAATGTATCGTATCTCTTGACAGTTCGGGAGAATCGCTTCATAAGCGTGGTTACCGTGTTGCACAAACAGAAGCGCCGATTAATGAAGTTTTGGGTGCCGGAATGATTTTGTTATCCGGGTGGGATGGGAAAAAGAATTTCCTCGATCCGATGTGTGGATCAGGAACACTGCTGATTGAGGCAGCTATGATTGCTCTGGGAATTCCTCCGGGGATGTATCGTAAATCTTTTAGTTTTGAACGTTGGCTGGATTTCGATGAGGAGTTGTTCGAGGAAATCTACAATGCCGACTACGAAAAAGATTTTGATGGGCAAATTGTAGGTTCTGATATTTCTACCCGTAATGTGGCGATTGCACGTGCGAATATTAAAAATGCGGGATTGTCGAAATACATCGAAGTAGATACGATGGATTTTGCGCAGCTTCAACCGCCTTTTGAGAATGGAATGATTGTTACTAATCCGCCTTACGGAGAACGCTTGAAGCCATTTTCATTGCGTGCACTCTATCAGATGATAGGTGATAGCCTTAAAAATAATTTTTCGGGCTTTGAAGCCTGGATGATTTCCAGCTCGAAAGATGGCTTGAAAAATGTTGGTTTACGGCCTGCAGAAAAGATGACGCTCTATAACGGTGCTTTAGAATGCAGCTACCGATGCTATCAGCTTTATCAAGGCTCTAAGAAGTCTTCAAAAAGAGACTGAAGTTGTAATTTAATTTCGTCTAAGTGCTTCAAAATGGTTTAGATATTGATTCTATTGCCAGGATATTACAAGAACTGTAAAGAACGCTTTGAAAATGATAAATACACTAGTTCAATGTATCCATCGAGGCAATACGATTAATATCTTTTCAGCTTAATTACAGTTTAACTGCTTTGCTTGAGCTTATTGCAACACAGTGCCGCCTGGTGCTAAAACAGTTCCGATTACTTTTCCACCTTTTACGGTAGCTAATTCTTCACTAGAGAGAATTTCGAAGGTTGAGATAGATTTCATAACAGAGTAGTTAAACAGTTAGACAACAACGATAGATTTAAATAAATAGATGTAATTACTGGAGAACAGTACCACCTGGAGCTAATACGGTTCCATACTGTCCGCCTTTTACGGTTGATAGTTCTTCTGCAGACAAAATTTCCAAATTGAGAGAATTCATAACAAATGCTTTTAAATGGTTAAACATGTTCCTTATTTGTTTCCTTGCATTTGTTAATACCGGAAAAGCGGAAAAGGTTACCCCCTAAATCAGGAAAATTTCAAAAAAAAGTCTAATGTTTATATATGTGGCTTGTTTTTAGCTTGTTGATGTCTGGTTTTCTAGCAGGTAAAAGTCTGGTTTAATTCCCAGACTAAGCCTCATAGATGTGGAAGAATATACCAAATACAGTCCAGGCTGTAATTGACAACGCCATAGGTTGGAAGTGTAGTTGTAGAAATAGAATAAACTTGTAGAAAATTACAGAATAAAAAAATCCCATTTGATCAATGGAACTTATTGTGATAAGCTTCTCAAGGGTGGGGCTTTATGATAGGGTTTGCAACGACTCTATCAGTTGCTCTTTACAGGTCTGCTCTCAAGCCAAACTTTGAATTTGAGAGACTTTGTTTTTCGATGACGAAGTACATAACGTTCTTCGAATAAATGCATGGTAGTAATCTATTCAGAAACTTATTTAACGAGAGTTGAATGGTATTTATAAAACGCTAGAATAGGTACATAAGTTAAATGACCAAATCTGAAAAATCACTGACTCTGATATCGAATTTTATTGCCTGGATATTACAAGAACTTTAAAGAACGCTTTGAAAATGATAAATACACCAGTTCAATGTATCCATTGAGGCAATACCATTAATATCTTTTCAGTTTGATTACAGTTTAGTGCTTTGGCTTATTGCAAAACTGTACCTGCGGGACTTAAAACAGTTCCTACCTGCCCGCCTTTCACGGTAGATAATTCTTCGCTAGAGAGAATTTCGAAGGTTGAGATAGATTTCATAACAGGGTATTTAAATGGTTAAACAACAACTATAGATTCAAAAAATAACTAGATGTAATTACTGGAGAACAGTACCACCTGGAGGTAAGACGGTTCCGTCCTGACCGCCTTTCACGGTTGACAATTCTTCTGTAGACAAAATTTCCAAATTGAGAGAATTCATAACAAATGCCTTTAATGATTAAACATGTTCCTTATTTGTTTCCTTGCATTTGTTAATACCCGGAAAGTGAAAAAGGTTACCCCTAAAACAGGAAAAATTTTCAAAAAAATATTTAGTTAACATTTAAGTGTTAATAAATCAGGATGGTATGGGGTGCGCGGATTTCAATAATAAAAACTATTTTTGTGAGTGATACTTTATTTGAAAGGTCTATGAGACTTTATAATCTGTTTTTTCATTGGAATGGAAAGATTCTCATTTTAGGGGTTTTTATGCTTTTGGCAATTCCTGAGTTGGGGAACGCGGACCCAATTCAAGAGGAAGACCATTATGGAATGGCTGTAGAAGAATTTCGTAACTTCAATTTTGAAGAAGCTTTATCTCAATTCAAGCTTGCAGTTACCGATAGGGAAGAACAATATGGCAAAATGTCTATAGAGGCGGGCAATGTGTATTCAAATATTGGAATTATTCTAAAACAGGTTGGACGTGACAAAGAGGCTATTGACAATTATTCTATAGCGGAGAAAATATATTTGAAGGTAGGTAGAGAAGCGTTGCCTAATCTGGCTACTCTTTACATTAATATTGGATTTCTTTATATTCAAAATGGAGATTTTAACACCGCGCTGACTTATCTGGAAAATTCCAAAAATATTTTTGAAAGGGTGGGACAGTTAAATCGTCCTGCTTACATAACATTACTACTGAATCTTACCACTGCTTATACGCAGTTGAAGAGGTATAATGATGCTTTTAGTGTTGTTAAGGAGCTTAAAGGTAGAGAGAACGTCTATTCATTGCTTAGTTATTATGAGTCTGTTGGATATATATACACCAAGATGGAGAAGTACCCAGAAGCTCTGAAAAATCTTTTTTCAGCTTATGAATACGGGAAAAGTAAGCTTGGTGAGGATTTTTATCATGAGGAAATTATATTAAGCAATATCGGAACCTCATATTTGAACGAAGGCCAGTATGATAATGCACTAATATATTTTAATAAATCGCTATTGTTGGCTAAAAAGAAGCTCGGTGAAAAGAGTGAAGCTCTTTCCGCTATATTAGGTAATATCGGCGTCGTTTATATTCGAAAGTCAGCAAAAGCAAGTGATCTCAGTAAATTCTTGGTGGAAAGAAGAAATTTACTCCTAGAATCTCTGGATTATTTCCAACAATCATTGATTGCAATTTCTCCTGATTTTAATGAAAAAGACTGGACGAAAAATCCGGATATTCAGAATTCATTTAGTAATAGTCAATTGCTTGAAAATTTAAAGCGTAAGGCAGATGCATTGCGACAATTGGCGGAGGTAGAGACGAATTCAGGAGATCAAGAGTCAGCAATGAAATATCTCAAGAATTCATTGAGTACATATGAACAAGCTATTGAGGTGATTCACCTTTTAAGGAATGGGTACTTGAATCAGGATAGTAAATTGGCGCTGGCAGAGAATGAACAGTCTACCTATTTTGAGACGGTGGATGTGGCCACCAAACTTTATGAGAAGACGGGTGAGAGGCATTACCTTGAACAGGCTTTCGAAGTTTCGGAGAGGGGAAAATCGGCTACGTTTTTATCAGCTTTACGAGATCTGAAAGCGCAGAAATTTGGAGGGATTCCGGATTCCTTGCGTAACCAGGAAGAGACGCTGAAGAGTGAGATTGCTGCTTACAAGGCATTTATTTTCAATGAAAATAACAAGGATAAGCCTGACTCCGCCAAGCTGGGGCGTTGGCAGTCGAAGGTTTATGAATTGGAGCAAAACTACTCAGACCTGATTCATTTATTCGAACAAAATTATCCGAACTACTACAACCTGAAGTATTCAGATGATGTGGTGACTGTAGACAAGCTTCAGAATTACCTGAAACACCGCGATGCCTTGATTGAGTATGCGGTGAATGAGCCTGAGAACGGGAAGCCGGGAGAGTTGATAACTTTTTTTGTTACCAGTCAGAAATGTGAGGTAAAGCGGCAAGCTCTCAATGACAATTACAACAAAGACATTAATACATTTCTTGGTTTCTTGAGGAATCCGGACGTATTGAACACCAACCGAAAAAGCTACAATGCTTATGCTCGTTCTGCGTACAGTTTGTACAAGCTTTTAGTACAGCCTTTTGCGTCTGAACTGCAGGGCTACCGGCTGATTTTTATCCCGGATAATAAATTGGCTTACCTTCCCTTTGACGGTATGATTAGTTCCATGCCGGATACTACACATATGGATTTCCGTAAATTGCATTACCTCATCAAGGATTTCCCGATTTCTTATTCATACTCAGCAACGTTATTGTACCAGTATTTTAAAAGCGATGCCACGGCACCTCATAATTTAATTGCTTTTGCACCGGACTATACCAAAGGAGCCACAGTGGATATTAATGCCATTCGTGATGGGGTAAGGGAGAACTTGTCGCCGCTACCCGGAGCTAAAGAGGAGGTAAAAGGAATAACAAAATTGATTTCAGGAGATGTTTTTGATAATTCAAAAGCTACGGAGAGCAACTTCAAAAAAGATGCAGGTAATTATGATATTCTACACCTGGCGATGCATACGGTTTTGAACGACAGTTTGCCGATGTATTCCAAGCTGGTATTTTCGCCGGAAAGCGACACTATAAATGATGGATGGCTGAATACTTATGAGGTGTACAATATGAAGCTGAAGGCCCGGCTGGCGGTCCTGAGTGCCTGTAATACGGGCTCAGGGAAGCTGCGAAAAGGAGAGGGCGTTGTCAGTTTGGCACGTGGATTTTTGTATGCCGGTTGTCCCAGTATTGTGATGACGCTTTGGAATGTAGAGGACGTTTCCAGCGCCAAGCTGATGATTAACTTCTATAAGTACTTATTGAAGGGGTACTCGAAGGATGAGGCGTTGCGCAAGGCGAAACTCGATCATTTGGCCAATGCCGATCCGTTAAAAGCGCATCCTTATTATTGGTTGGGCTATGTCCTGGTTGGCGATCAAACACCACTATTCAGTACCAAAATTCCCTATTTCATTGGATTAATTATCATTCTTTTGTTTGTGGTGATTGGAGAACGATTTTGGGTAGAGCGGAGAAGAAAAAGAAGAATGAAAAGATAAAAAAAGCCCCGTTTGTAGCGGGGCTTTCTGGTGTTATAGATTTTGCAGGAAATAATCGCTAACCTTTCTCATCAAATGGACGCGGTCAATGCCATGGACATTGTGCTCTGACGTAGGATAAACGAAGAAATCAACTTGTTTCTGTTGTTTAATACACTCCCGCAGAAATTTCATGCTTTGTTGCATAACGACCGTTTGGTCTTCTGCTCCGTGAATCAACATTAACTTCCCTTTCAATGAAGATACGTGGTTCAACATGTTGCATTCTTTGTATCCTTCAGGATTTTCCTGGGGAGTATCCATGTAGCGCTCTCCGTACATTACCTCATACATTTTCCAGTCGACTACCGGACCACCAGCAACGCCAACTTTGAAAACTTCGGGATGGCGCAACATCAGGTTCAGCGTCATGAACCCGCCAAAGCTCCAGCCATGCACGCCAATTCTGTTTTTGTCGACATAGGGAAGTGATTTCAGGTAGTCGATGCCTTTCATTTGGTCCGCAGTCTCGTTAATTCCCAAATGGCGATGAATGACGTTTTCGAAGGCGGCTCCGCGATTCTCTGAACCTCTGTTGTCGACGGTAAAAGCGATGTATCCCTTCTGTGCCATATAATATTGCCAGAAACGGGCGTTGTTGTGCCAGGTGTTTCTGACGAGCTGCGCATGGGGGCCACCGTATACATATAAAATGACAGGGTATTTTTTTGTTGAATCGAAATCAGCTGGTAAGATCATCCGGCAATAAAGGTCCGTTTTTCCATCAGCTGCTTTGATGGTGAAAATGGTATTCGTCCCAAATTTAAAGTCTTTCAGCGTATTTGCAGCTGCTAAAAGATTACTTACGACTTTACCTTTGTTGGTAATCAGGTTGGTTACCCTTGGAACATTTTTACTTTGATACGTATCGAGCAGGTATTTCCCATCATCGCTTAACAAGGCCTGATGGGTTCCGTCTGCTTTATCCAGCCGTGTTATTTTCCCGTTGCTGATTTGAACTTTGTAAATATTTCTGTCAATCGGGCTCTCCTTGGTGGATACGAAATACATGTATTTTTCAGCTGGATCAAATCCCAGAATATCGGTCACTTCCCAGGGACCTTTCGTGATTTGTTTCAGTATCTTTCCTGAGGTGTCGTAGAGGTAAACGTGGAAATAACCATCCTTACGCGACCAGCGGTAAAAGTGGTTGGGATTTGTTTTTGAGAAAACGATAGGGTGAAGCGGTTCAACATAGGTTTTGCTGGTTTCTTCATACAATGTTTTCACGAAATCGCCGGTTGTCGCATCGTACTGGTTCAGCTTCATGTCATCCTGGTCCCGGTTCAATTCAGCAATGTAAATATACTTTTCGGCAGGTCCCCAGGCAATGTTCGTCAGATAGTGGTCCAGCGGTTTGCCGGTTTTCAGGAACACGGTTTTCTGTGTTTTACAATCATATATACCGAGGGTTACGTGGTGACTTTTCATTCCGGCCATCGGGTATTTCACCGATTTTAGCTCGGCTTCCCGGGTCATAAAATCTACGATGGGATAATCGCGCACCATGGTTTCATCTTTGCGGTAGAAAGCCAGCAAATCGCCTTTGGGAGACCAGAAGGTACCTTTTGTGATACCGAATTCACGACGGTGAACGTGCTGGCCATTAACGATTCCGAGGTTCTTGTCATCAGTTATAGCGGTCATCCCGTTTTCATCGGCCACCCACAGGTTATTATCTACCGTAAACGCCACCTTTTGTGCTTTCGCATTGAAATCGGCGAATTTTCCCTCCGGTTTAATGGAAATTGTTTTGGTAATGTGTTGGGAGTTGAGCTGGTAAAGGTTGAAATGATTGTCATTTCTGAAAAGTATTTCATCTGGATTTATCCAGCTGATTTTCGGGAAACGCTTCAGCGTATCCTGACCAGCAGCCCTTAAAGCATTGTTAATTTGGATTGTTGAGGTATATTCAACCTCTTTTCCTTTTATATTTTTTCCAATTAACTTATGTTTTTCAACATAAGAATATGTATCCTTACTATTCTTAACCCAGGTCAGTTGGTGAAGTCGTTCCGGATTGTATTGCCCGTACCGACCAATAATGGCATCTTTCAGCGTCAATTGCCGGGTTTGCGCAAAGGCTGTGGCGCCTATAAACATAAAGGTCACAAGAAGTTTTAATGTTTTCTGCATCAGAGATATGTTTTTATATGAAATATGAAGAATAAAAAATTTTCATTTTGACACATAAAAATAGAGAAAGTTCCGTTTTTACTTTGAGCTGACCCTGATTTGTCGGTTTGTAGATTGAATTTTTTTCTCTAAAATTGTTGTAAGCATGAAGTGAGAAAACTAAATCTTCCTATTTTTTGTCGTCTCTTTTGACTTATTTTTAAAGGGAAACGAAAAAAAATGAAAAAAAATTGAGTTTACCGGGTTACCTTTTGAGTTGAAAACGTATTAACTAGTGAAAATGATAAATTACACGAACGAAGAACTCCTGAATGGAATTCTGAGGAACGACAATGTAATCCTGCAATACATTTACAAGAACTTTTACTACAAGGTTAACTTCTACGTAAAGAAGAACAGTGGTAATGATGAAGATGCCAGTGATATTTTTCAAGAGGCCATCATCGTCATATACCGTAAGCTTAAAGCCAATGACCTGGTTTTAAACAATGCTTCTTTCGAAACGTACCTGTACTCGGTATGCAAAATCCTCTGGCTTAAGCAACTTAGTAAAAAGAAAGCTGAAAGGGATATGGTGATTGATAACGCCGGCCTATCAGACGAGGAATACGACTATAACATCGTAGAAGTAGCTGACAAGAACGAACGGTACCGGTTGTATCAGAAGCATTTCCAAATGCTCGGATCCGACTGTCAAAAGCTGTTGCAGCTATTCTTTGATAAAATACCGTTACGTCAAATCTCACAAATGATGGGATATAAGAGTGAGAAGTACGCCAAAAAGCGCAAGTTTAAGTGCAAGGAGTACTTGATCACCAGTATCAAGCAGGATTTGAATTATAAAAAACTGATTGAAGATGATACCTGAAGTAAATAAATATGAGTTGGTCGAGATGTACCTGGGTGGTGAATTGACGGGAGACCAACTCAATGCGTTCCGGACGCGTCTGGTCGATGATCCAGAACTGGCTGAGATCCTCAAGCTGAGCCAGGAGATCGAAGAGGCGATGAGCGAAAAAGACGTGATGGAACTGAGAGGTAATCTGCAAGAAATAACTAACTCCTTCGATTTAGACGAAAACTTCTCCCCGGAAATTTCAGAAGCCTACTTCGGACTGGCTGAAGAAATCGAAGATATTTCTGACCTCGATCTGGATGACGAGGAACTTAACTCCTACAGTAACTCTCTCCAGAAACTGCATTTACAGAATCACAAGAAAGCCTCCAAAGAGACTGTCCATCAAGTTTATAAAGACGAAGCCGAACCGGTTAGTGATAGCGAATCCGGCGATTTCTCGGACGCAGACGAATTGCTTTTCCAGGAAATTCAGGATGCCGTTATGGAAAAAGATATTATGGAGCTGAGGGCTAATATTGAAACGATAGCCAAACATATGCCCGCTCATAACCGTACGGTGGAAGAAATTGAAGAATACGTTTCCGGAGATCTATCCGATAAAGAGATGGAAGCCATCGAGCTGGATGCCGAAAGTAACATGGATCTGGCTAACGATATCCAACTGTTCCACGAAGTCAACGAAGCGATTGGCGAAGAAGATGTTATGGAACTGCGTGCTGCACTGAACATTATCAGTGAAAACGAAAGTTCACATGCTCGTCAATACGAGGAAATTGAAAGTTTCCTGTCTGATGAAATGGATGAAGCAGGTGTTGCCTCATTCGAGGACGAGATGGCCATGAACCCGGATCTGGCAGCAGATGTCAAACTCTTCCGCGAAGTGGATGAAGCTGTCGGCGAGAAAGATGTCATGGAGCTGCGTGCTTCGCTGCAGAATATCAGGAAAGCAGAAGAAAACGAGAAGAATCGAGAGGTGCGGGGTATTCGACCGCCCAAAACACAACGAATATTGTGGTACACGGTCGCAGCATCTATTGTACTCATTCTCGGAATCGCGAGCTTTGTAAGAAATCAGTCGTATTCCAACCAGGAAATCTACCGGGATTACTATCAAACGTATAAAGTGGGAATTTTCCGGTCGGCTGACAATTCAACAGATAATCTGATGACCGATGCGTTGAAGCTGTTTAATGAATCGAACTACGATCAGGCTTTGAAACTGTTCCATCAGGTACTGACGAAGAACGAAAATAATCCGGCCGCAAACTTCTACGTAGGCGTTGCTTACCAGGAAGAGAAAGAGTACGCGAAAGCAATCCAATCTTATAGAAAAGTTGTGAAGCATAACGATAACCTCTTTACAGAACAGGCTCAGTGGTATATCGGACTATGTTACCTGCAACGGGAAGAGAAGGATAAAGCGCTGAAGGTATTCAAGGAAATCGCATCCAGTGATGGATACTATGCCTCGAAAGCGACGGATATTATCAAGAAACTTGATTAAAAAAATAATCACAGAGTCGGGAGGTATTCTCCTCCCACTCTTCCGAAAGGAATTATCATCGAAAACAATCAGTGTAAAAAATATTACAACAGGGTTTTAAATTAGGTTTTTAGAATTTTGGTTAAACAACACAACAACTACTTTTATTTCTTAGGTTAAACAACAAAGCGTTCTTTTTTAATCTTTTAAGGTTATTCAAATTATGTTCCTTAGTAAACGTAAGTTTACAATCCTTGTATCCATAATTTGCTCATGTTTCCTACCGTTCCTTGCAAGTCGATAATGCATGTCGATTATGGATACTTTCCTTTGCACATTACAACTACTATTAAATATTGAGGAGATTAATTAACAGGTTTAGCCCGGTTCCCAGCCGGGCTTTTTTTATGTGCTGAAGTAAGGATGTTTTCCAATCGATTAATGATAAGGCAGTATTTCGGGGCGACGACCAAGAAAATCATTGAATTCAGCTTTGGGTTGTCCGAGAGCTCTGAAGTTCCAGGGATGGATGTCGGGCGGAGTAACGGGGAACCAGGTCAGGCGAAATTCGAAAGTATTAATGACCAGCGATTCGTTACGAATGCGGAATCCTAAGCCGACGCCGGCATAGAAATCCTGGTTCAGAATGAACTTCGTGTTGTCGCCAATGAAGCCTAAATCGGAAAAGCAGTAAGGAGCAAAACGGAAACCATAGAATTGAGAACGAAGAAAGGTTACCGCTTCCATGTTGACTGTGAGCTTTTGCGTTCCTCTTACGAAGTCGGTTTTAAAACCACGAATTCCCCACTCATCATTCAAAGTAAGATATTCCTGATTAAAATGATTGAATCCGATGATGTACCGGACATTGATAAATTGCCGGAGTCGATGTCCGTTGATGTTATACAGCCGCGAAAAGAAGTTTCCTTCTCCCAGAATCGTGCTTTGCTCGAGCTGGTTGTGGTGAAAAAAACTTCCGGCTCCCAGTCCAAAGCGCAGGTAGCTGAAATCGGGCAAAACCATTCCTTTTGAATAGTATAGGTGAAGATAGCTCCGATTGTAAAATTCCCCGAAGTCATATCCGGAAGTCAACTCGAGGTAATCGCCGTAAGGAATATCTTCTGTGATTCCGTAGCCGTAAACCAGGTTGTTCTTTTGCAGAAATCGTTTGCTGTAGGCCACCGAACCCAATATTAGATGTTGGTCGTGAAACAATTGATTTCTTTGCGAAGATACCGTTGGACGGTCGAAAAATTTTCGACTGGAAAGGCGCCCTGCAACAATGAAATTACCTGCTGCCTGCGTTTCCTTTTTGCGTTCGAACGAGTGCCCATACCATGCATCCATATCCAGGAAGCTGACAGTGGTATCCAATTGCATGATCCGGTCATCTGTCAAATAGTCGAAACGGAATACCCGATTGAATGAAATTCCGCCGGCATTCCTGGTTTTTGTCGTTAGAAAACGCTTTTCCAGCATGGCTGAAACAGCATTCTTCCGGTAGGTATCTTCTATTCGGAATGCTCCGTTGATGAATTTCCCGCCGATGTTGTTGACGCCATAGAAGCCATGAAAGCCGACAGTCGGATATTCATGGGAATGATAAACGGTTCCGATAGAGAACTCATGACCGAGGCCAAACATGTTTTGATTAAACAAATCAAATCTCGCAGATTTACTACCGTTAATATCCAGAAGAAATCCCCAGGAAAAATTGTCCTTGGTTACAATAAGCACGTCGACTATCTGGGAATTCAATTGATCCGGAATCAGAATAATGGATACATCTTTAATATAGGGAAGGTCACGAATAAGCTTTTCGTCTTCTGCCATTGTTCTTGGATCAACAATGTCGCCTGTTTTAAACAATAGGTTTTTCCGCAGTACCCAGTCACGGGTTTTCACATGAATGCCATTTCCAACTTTTGCCAGCCAGTTGTCAAGAACGATGGAGGTGTCTTGTATCGACGGACCAAACACATCGAGTTGTTGAATGCGGATGTGCCCAATTCGTTTTCCGGCGAAAGGCTTAAAGTACTGTTCGCTGTTTACTTCGAGCTGCGATTTGGCGCTCTGTGGTGATGCAATCATCCATCCGTAAAGATACCTGGCCCAGAAACTCCTTTCGGAGCGCAGCCTGAGTGAATCATAAAAAGCTTTCGTTTCTGTAGAACGGGAAAGGCTGTCGCGGGTGAGGGTATCTGATTTGTCAGATTGTACTTCTGCCGATTTAACAATATCTTTTCTGGTTTTTATGGGAAGTGGCTTAATTAGTGTGTCAGCCGATACTTTTAGTTGCTCAAAACGCCGGTGTAAATTTTTCTCCGGGACCGAATCTCTACGGTATTTTTTGTCCTTTTTATTAATTATTAACGATTCTGATCGCTTTTGATTTGTTGTAGTTAGTGCATCTGTATTTGAAAAAGGTACAGAGGCAGTTACGACTTGGATAGCTGTCGATGAAATAATGATGACAGCTGCTCCAAACCGGAAGATTTGCTTTCGACAATATTTGGCATAACGTGTATTCAATCTTTTCGGGGCTGATAGGTTAACAGGCGTTATCTAATCTACAACACTCCTCTGAATCCCTTGTTTTAAGTGCTGTTAAATATTGTTAAACCAAGTTACGTTATGTTTTTCAGGTATCGAAATTTTATAATTTCGGATTTGCAAGTTTTAAATACTGCATCAAGTTATGGACATTATCGTTGAAAAGGTGACCAAATTATATGGTGCGCAAAAGGCAGTCGACAACATCTCTTTTAAGGTGAATACCGGTGAGGTGCTTGGCTTTTTGGGCCCTAACGGTGCCGGAAAGACGACGACCATGAAAGCGATTACCTGTTTTCTGGCGCCCAACGAAGGAGATATTACCGTTGGCGGATTATCGGTTAGAGAAAATCCGGAGAAGGTGAAGAGTTTGATTGGCTATTTGCCCGAGAGCAATCCTCTTTACCAGGAAATGCAGGTGATCGATTATCTCGCATTTGTTGCCGAGCTGCAAGGGGTGCCGAAAGAACAAATCCCGGGACGCATTCGTGAGATGATAAAGGTTTGTGGTTTGAGCGGTGAGAAATCCAAGAACATCCGTGAGCTGTCGAAAGGATACAAACAGCGGGTCGGCTTGGCTCAGGCGTTGATTCACGATCCTGAGGTACTCGTTCTGGACGAACCGACGACTGGTCTTGACCCAAACCAGATTGCCGAAATTCGTGACCTGATCCGAAAAATCGGAAAGGAAAAAACGGTCATCCTCAGTTCTCATATTCTGGCCGAAGTGGAAGCTACTTGCGACCGGATTCTGATCATCAGCAATGGTCGCATCGTGGCAAACGGTACTCCGGCCGAATTGCGGATGCGGGCCCACGGCGACGAGATACTAAAGGTGAAGATTGGTGGCGGAGAACCGGAGGATATTTTTATTGCTTTGGAAGATCTGGAAACGGTTCGTTCTATCGCTATCATAGACAATTCCCCCGGGTATTTCGAAGTTCATAGTCACGAGAATGAGAACTCGGCGCGTTCCATTTTCGAGATGTGTGCCGAAAATAATTGGTACATCGAAGAGTTGACACCGGTAGAAACCCGGTTGGAAGATATTTTCCGCGAAGTAACCATGAATTAGTTGACTTGAAAAGCAAGATTCATTCAAAAAATGGTACAATGAGTAAAACATGGACCATTGTCAGGAGAGAGCTACAGTCGTTTTTTGATTCCCTTACGGCTTACATTATGCTGGTGGCATTCCTCGGATTCAGCGGATTCTTTACCTGGATTTCAGGGAATGACATCTTTTTTGTTGGACAGGCCAGTCTGCAATCGTTCTTCAGCATTGCTTACTGGACGCTTTTTCTGTTTATTCCGGCACTTACTATGAGGCAACTGGCCGAGGAGAATAAAACCGGTACCCTGGAGATGTTGTTGACGAAACCCATTTCCGATTGGCAGATTGTTTTTGGAAAATTCCTTTCCACTCTCATATTGATTGTCATCGCTCTGTTTCTAACCTTCCCGTATTATTTCACCGTATGGAGTTTAGGGCCTATCGATCACGGAGCGGTCATTCTGGGATATGTTGGATTGATTTTGATGAGTTCGGCCTACATTAGCATCGGCTTGTTTGCCAGTAGCGTAACGAACAACCAGATTGTTGCTTTTCTGCTGGCGCTGATTATCGGTATTTTCTTTCACGTCATATTCGGAGTTCTCTCTTCATCGCTTACCGGTGCTGCGGGCTCGGTGTTCGATTATCTCAGTATGTCGACTCATTTTAGTGCCATCTCCCGCGGTGTAATCGATTCGAGAGACATCATCTATTTCCTTTCCATTGTCGTTATGGGGCTGATGGGCTCCGAGGCATCTTTGGCAAAGCGTAATCTGAATTGAAAAGCGTATCATGAAGAGCAAAAAACTACTATTACCATATTTTCTTCTGTTGGGTGGTGTGCTGATTCTTTTGAATGTTTTAGCCAACCGTTTTTTCTTTCGGATTGACTTTACCGACGATCAGCGCTACACATTGAGTGATGCCACGCACCAAATCATTAACCACCTTGATGATCCGGTTACGGTTACGGCTTATTTTTCGCAGGATTTACCACCGGATGTCAGTCGTGTGCGGAACGACTTTAAAAACCTTCTTCAGGAATTCCATAGTGTTTCGCACGGAAAAGTGAATTATGAATTTGTTGCTCCAAACGAAAATTCCAATACAGAGCAACAAGCAGTCGATGCGGGTATTCAACCGGTGGTTATCAATGTGCGGGAAAAAGATCAGGCCGTTCAGAAGAAGGCATACCTCGGGGCTGTGATTCATTACGAAGACAAAACTCAGGTGATACCATTTTTGCAGCCGGGCTCCGGAATGGAGTATGCTTTGGCATCGGCTATTCGTAAACTTACCGTGAAGAATAAACCGGAGATTGGTTTGATTCAGGGTAACGGCGAACCGGCCAAATACGAATTCCCGCAGGTAATGCAGGAACTGAATGTGCTGTATAATGTCCGGAATGTGACCTTGAATGATTCAGTTTACCTCGGAAAATATAAAACATTGATTCTGGATGGCCCGAAGGACAGTATTCCTCCGGAGCAACTGAAACTGTTGAATAATTACCTGGCGCAGGGAGGAAACCTGTTGGTTGCTTTTGACCGGGTAGATGGCCAGTTGGAACGTTCGAGAGGCGTGGCAATTAATACCGGACTGGAGACCTGGCTGGCGAATAAAGGCATTCAGGTGGAATCCAGTTTTGTGACGGATGCCAGTTGTTCAACGATTTCGCTTCGTCAGCAATCGGGGTTGTTTAGTTTCTCCACACAGTTGCAGTTCCCTTATTTGCCAATCATCACCACCTTTGCGAATCATCCGGTAACGAAAGGGTTGGAAGCAGTGTCTCTGCAATTCGCCAGTCCGATGAAATATACCGGCGATTCAACTTTGACGTTTATTCCCCTGGCAAAAACATCCCGGATGTCGGGCAAGCAACACACGCCGGTTTATTTCGATATAGAACATCACTGGACCAATAAAGATTTTCCATTGTCCAACGAAATAGTAGCCGGTTTACTCGAGGGGAAAATTGCTGGTCCGGCGAATGCCCGAATGATTGTCATTACGGACGGCGATTTTGCAGTGAATGGTTCAGGACAGTCGGCCCGACAGCTGCCGGGTGATAACATCAACTTCTTTGTGAATGCTGTCGATTGGCTTTCGGATGATACCGGTTTGATTGATTTGCGTACCAAAGGAATTTCATCGCGGCCATTGGCGAAGATTCAGGATGGCAAGAAATCCTTCCTGAAATACTTCAACTTCCTGTTGCCCATTTTGCTCATCATTATTTACGGTGTATTCCGCGCACAGCGGAAGCGGTGGATTCGTATCAAAAGAATGGAGGACGACTATGTTTAGGAGAATCGGAATACGCTCATTGGCCGTAGCGTTTGCCGTGCTTTTGGTGGCAGTTGTGCTGGTGAAAATAGACGATAGCCGGAAAGGCGACCAGACCTTCAACAGCCAGCTTACCAGTTTTTCGACTACGAAAGTGACAGCAATAGAACTAACGCCGAAACAGGGAGCTGAAAAAATGCTGCGCTTCGAAAAGCATAATAACCACTGGAATATTGTAATTGGCGGGAAGATTCTGAGCGCTGACAATAATGTCGTTGTCCGGATGCTGTCAGCCATTAGCGATTTAAAAGCAAGAAGTTTGGTTTCTTCATCCGAGAAGAAATTTGATGACTTCGGTGTCGCAGATTCGTCGGGAACGCACGTTGTAGTTTATGAAGGGAAAGAAAAACTGGCTGACCTGGTTTTGGGTAAATTCACCTATTCGAAACCTCATAATCTGACCACGTATGTCCGGTTGATGCCCGGAAACGATGTGTTTGCAGTGGAAGGTTATTTGCCAATGCTTTTCAACCGGAAGGTGGACGAATATCGCGATCATCGCATTGTGCACATGGTTACCAGCGACATCACGAAGCTGGCTTTCTCGTATGCCACTGGTAAATCGTTTACGCTGGTGAATGAGGATGGAAAATGGAAGGTGAACGGCGTCACTGCCGACTCTGCCAAGGTTGCAGGGTACTTGCAAAAGCTGGGCAATTTGAAGGGAACCGCTTTCGCGGAAAAAAATGAAGTGAATTCAGCGCCGGTAGCAACGCTCGATATCACCCGGAAGGATGAAGAGCCTATTGTTACGGTTACTGCATATCAGGATGGACAAGAGCAGTTGGTGAAGTCATCTCAAAATCCATCGGCCGTTTTTAACGACCCGAAAGCGTACAAGACCGTTTTTGTTCCGAAGAATTATTTTAAACCTTAATATATTTTTATTGATTGAACCTTTATACACTTTAATGCAAGGGAAGAGAGAGTTTAACCGCTCTCTTTTCTTTTTCCCGGAAACGGTTTTTACTAACTTGCTGACGAAAACTTACCTGCCTTGGCTATGAAAAGATTATTTCCATTTTCGCTTTTATTGCTTGTGATGGCCGTTGGGATCGTTCCGGCAAAAGCATCGGAAGTTTCCGGTAAGGATGATTCCGTGACATGTCGCGACGTGGTAGAGCAAATCAAACAGCATGTTACCTGTCCGTGGAATGAAGGAAAGACCGTCGACACTTTTAAAGCCGGCAATCCAGACGAAAAGGTGACTGGTATTGTATCGACCATGTTTGCCACGATGGATGTGTTACGTGAGGCGGTGAAGCAAAACTGCAATTTCATTATTTCCCACGAACCACTCTTCTATAATCACCTCGATGAAACCGATTTCCAGAAAGATGATCCGGTTTATCTCGAAAAGCTGAAATACATCAACGATCATCACCTGGTGGTTTGGCGTTTTCACGATCACTGGCACCGCACCAGCCCCGATGGAATTTATGTGGGAATGGTACGAAAACTTGGATGGGCCAAATACCGGAAAGGAGACAGTTATATGGTTTTCGAATTTCCGGAAACAACACTGAAGGATTTGGCTGAGCAGCTGAAACAAAAATTCCCGCAGGGAGTTATTCGTGTTGTGGGAGATCCCGGGATGAAACTTACCGGGGTTGGGGTGTTAGTCGGAGCTCCCGGTGCAGACCGGCAACGACAATTACTTAATCGCGACGATGTGCAAGTGGTAATTAGCGGAGAAGCGCGGGAGTGGGAAACGCCCGAATATGCGCTCGATGCAACGCAGCAGGGAAGAAGCAAAGCTTTCATCATGATGGGACATGTGCTTTCCGAACAGGCGGGAATGGATTATTGTGCCGAGTGGCTTGGTGGTTTTATTTCGGGACTTCCCATTAAGTTTATACCGAATAAACAACCTTACTGGACCCCTCAATAATTTTACAGAGATAGGATGGCAGAGCAATTGGCGGTGATATTTGACATGGATGGCGTGCTGGTCGACAGCGAGCCGTGGCACTATAAAGTAGAAGAGTTGATTTATGCCGAATTGGGCATCGAGGTGCCGGATAAAGTGCATCAACTCTACCTGGGCACGGCAGCCGATTTGATGTGGTCGGACCTGAAGCAGCGTTATGGCCTGAAACAATCGCTGGAAGAGTTGGTGCGGTACGATGAGGAATTTCGGGTGGGCTTTTTCAAAGACCTTGGGAATTTGCAGCCCAACCCGGGTGTAAAGAAATTGCTGTCGGGATTGAGCGATGCCAACATTCCGATGGCCGTGGCCACTTCCTCGGTTCCCGGCATTGTCGACATTATCCTGGAACAGTGTGGAATCCGTTCCTACTTCGATGCGGTAGTTACCACGGTGCAGGCTGGGAAGAGTAAACCGGCGCCGGATGTTTATCTTTATGCCGCGAAAAAATTAGAGCATGAACCGGCCAATTGTCTGGTCTTCGAAGATTCGATGAATGGCATTCGTGCAGCCGTTGATGCCGGAATGACTTGCATCGCTTTTCGGCCCGAAGGAGCTGTGCAGCATGATATTTCTGCCGCTCATCATTTTATTACCGATTTCTTCCACGTTTCTCCGGAAACCATCCGCCGGTGGATGACCGATAAACAATTTTCATGAGTAAACGCGAATTAAAACAATACCTGAAAGAACTGACCAAGGAACAGCTCGAAGAGCAAATCCTCGATTTATATGGACGTTTCAAAGAGGTGAAAACCTTTTACGATTTTGCTTTCAATCCGCAGGAAGACAAAATGCTGGAGGAAGCGAAATGGCAAATCTCCAAAGAATATTTCCCGGTTAACCGGAGAAAACCGAAGATGCGGCGTTCGGTGGCGCAGAAGCATATCCGGAATTTCATCCGGTTGGGAGTTGATGCGCCCGTGGTTGCCGACCTGATGCTGTACAACGTAGAAGTGGCTCAGACATTTTGTGGTGAGCGTCCCGTTACCCAGGAGGCGTTTTATCGCGCGATGCTCAAAGCTTTCGAAGAGGCATTGCAGTTTATCGAAGAGCATGGACTCATCCCTCAGTTGGCGCAACGCATCCATCGTATCGTCGATGAAGCCGTTGAGCAACGCTGGATGAATCGTGCTGCGTTTGAGAAGACGGCGGCATTATATACAATGCACAATGGGTAATGAAAAATGGACAATTTGGGTTGACAGCCCGAAGTTATTCATGAACGAATTGCTGAGCCAATTGGTGGTCTTTTTTTAATATCAGCAATTTTGATTAACTCGTCTTTACGTCCCGAAGGGGCAGGTTAATTCAGCCCAACGGCAACGCCTTGGGAAAACAGAATCACACCAATCTCATTGATCGCCCTGAAAGGGCAGATTAACCATTCCGGAAATATTCATAATCAATTGTTCGATTTCATTGCGGTCGAAACAACATTCCCGTTTCAATCATGAGCACCGCGCGACCTCAAATCTAATATGACGCCTCCAAAACCCAAGGTGTTGCCACCGGGCTGAATTAAGTCGGACTTTCAGCCCGAAAAATTATTCGTTCTAAAAAAGAGGCGCGATATCCGCACCTCTTTTGTCCCTTTTCAATCCCCGCAATCAACGGGAATCATTCCTCATTCTGTCCCGGTTGCGTCTTCGGTGGTCTCTTCTTCTTTTGTTTTGCGGCCGTTTAATGCTGCGTAAGTTTTGCGCAGTTCGTTCATCTGCCCAAACAAAGTGACAACGGCATCGGTCGGCGCATAATTCACCTGCAGCTCCATAGCCGTGCAAAAATGGTTGTAGCGCTGGATGGCTGCCCGCTTAAAACTGCTGGCCGAAGGTTCTTCACTGGCCTCCTCGCTGTTGCGGGCCTGGTAGAGGGTGTTGAACTCAACATTTGCCGTTTCCAGACCAGTCAGCATGTCGGCTATGCCAATGGCAGCAGCATCGGCTTTGAGGCCTTCATCACCCTTGTATTTCTGCAGCATTTCCGAAAATATCCCCGTTTCGGTGTTCATGGCCCGTTTTTCCACCTTCCAGTAAGGTTTAAAAAATCGCTTCAGATTTTCGGCAGCCGCCTTCTTCACGGCGTCCCGTCCTTTCAGGTTGGTAGTGATGTTCCGTTTGATTTCGGCAAACCGATCGTCCCGGTCTGTGTCCAGCTCTGCCAGCGAACGGCTTTTCTGGTTTTGACCCGACTTGTTCATTTGTGCGCCCATCGCCTGGTTATCACTTTCGAGTTGGGCCAGTACGGCTGCCGGGATGCCACCCAATGGTTCGACAACGGGCCTGGCGTAATCGATGGTTGATTTGTTGAGCGAAAAGAGGTCGTTAATCCTCATGCCGCTAACATGCAACGTTACAAATTCGTGTACTTCCATAAATTTCCGTTTAGGTTAGTAATTGATTTTAGATGGTTTGAAATAATTGACGTTTCATTCGTTCGAAAATGGCGTTTCTTCCGGTGGCAGATGGTTCGCGACACGAAGCGGGACACTTCTGCAGACGGAAGATGATTGCCGACACGATGCGGGGAGCTTCTGCGAACGGAAGATTGTTCCCGACAACCGGCGAGAGGTTTCTGCGAACCGCAGATGGTCTTTTCTTCGATGCGGGAATGATCTGCGAACCGCAGATGGCTGCCGACGCAAATCGGGAAGCTTCTGCGAATGGCAGATAGCCGCCGACGCAGTTCCGGAAGCAGAATCAGGTTGCTGAATGCCCTGTAATAACTGGCTTTTTAGCGATTTTTATTCTGAAAGGGCCGATTCAGCGTGGATTAGCTTTTCCAAAGCTTCAAACTTTGGAAAAAGTTGACTGTAAATGAACGCAGGTACGGTTCATCTCTCCCACATCTCTTCACAAATTATCATCCGGCTAAAAAATCTGTCTGTCTAAAAAACCGTATCCTGAATATAATTTGAAAATTTTTATTCGCCCGTTTTTTTTGATGAACGTGCCAAATTTTTTGATGAATGCATGAATCTGGTATGCGAATGGAAATTTGCGAGAATCTGCTTTTCACGTCCCGAAGGGACAGATTACTTTAGCCCATGGCAACGCCTTGGGAAAAATAAACCACGCCAAACCAATTTATCGCCCTGAAAGGGCGGATTAACAAAATCAGAAATATTTCCAATCAATTGCCGGTTCCATTGCGGTCGAAACAACATCCTTGTTTCAATCCAAATCATCACACGACCGAAAAATCTAACATAACGTCTCGAAAACCCGGGGCGTTGCCACCGGGCTGAATTAAACTGGGCTTTCAGCCCGCAAATGATTTTCACGCAAGATTATAGCGTTTAAGGATGTCATCCCTTCAAGGGATGACATCCTTACCGGCCCGCCAGGTTAATAGCATCAAAAAAAGGACAATGCCAACGCACTGTCCTTTTTTATTTTGATGAATACTTAATTCATTATTTCCAGCCGCCGCCTAATGCGCGGTAAAGCGAGATAACGGCATAGAGTTGTTGCAGATGGTCGTTAACATCGCTGAGCTGAGCTGACAACAGGCTTTGCTGTGCATTCAGCACTTCGGTGTACGTAGCCGAACCGTAGTTCAATAACTGTTCGGTGTACGAAACCGATTTCTGCAATGCTTCGAGCTGACGCTGGCGCAACACAATTTTCTGTCCCGAAGTCTGGTATGAGAAAAGTGCGTTGTTCACTTCCTGTCCGGCATTCAGCAGGGTATTCCGCAAGTTAAGCAATGCTTCGGCCCGCTGAGCTTTGGCTACTTTCAGGCGGGTGACGTTGGCTCTTTTGTTGAACAGCGGCTCGGTGAGTCCTCCCACCACGTTGGCGGCAAAGGAGGCCGGGTCAAGCAGCTTGTCAAGCGCAGTAGCAGCAAAGCCGGTTGATGCCGTCAATGTCAACGACGGGTAGAAATAGGCCCGTGCGTTGTTGGTCATCTCGTAAGCGCTCATCACGTTATACTCGGCCTGCATCACGTCGGGACGATTGTCGAGCAACTGCGAAGGAACGCCGGTCCACATCATCGGTTTGTTTGGCAATGCCAGCAATGAGTCGCGTTGGATCGTTCCGGGCGTTCGTCCCAACAGCATACACATGGCATTTTCGGTTTCCCTGATTTGTTGCTTCAAGTCGGGAATGGTGACTTCGGCAGCGTAACGGGCTGCTTCGCTCTGCACAATCGCAGCGCCGGTAACAACGCCACTTTCCTTCAGTGCCTTCATTGTTTCTACCAGGTCCTTGTTGTTTTTCACCGTTTGACGGGTAATCGCCAACTTGGCATCGAGAGAAACCAGGTTGTAGTAGGCATTGGCAATGTTGGCAATCAAACGGGTCTGCACGGCTTTTCTTCCGGCATCGCTTGCCAGCAGATCGGCGTAAGCTGCCCGTTTCGAACTGCGGAGTTTTCCCCAAATGTCGACTTCCCAACTGGCTTCGGCGCCAAGCTGATAGTAATTTACATCGTATGGACCTGTCGGGTAGATGGACTTGGGCTGCCGGGTGTAATTGTCACTGGCTTTCGCCGAAACAGAAGGGAAGAGGGAAGCCTTGCTTTGTGAAAAGTAAGCTTCGGCTTCGTTCATTTTCTGAATCGCAATCTGCAAATCCGGGTTATTCGTCAGCCCTTCCTGAATGTAATTCTGCAACAGCGTATCGGTAAACAGCTCCTGCCAGGGCGTATCGGCCATGGTCACCGAATCGGTCGGTTCAATGCCGAAAATTCCCTTCGTGTCTACACTGTCCCGGTTGAAATGCCGCGACGTGTTACATGACGCCAACAGAACCGCGAGGCCGATAGTCAGTAATATGATTTTATATGATGATTTTCTCATTTCGTTATTTTGTTTTCAGGCATTGATTATTCGAGGCTGTTGAGGCCTGATATTTCACCCTTTTCCGGTTTTTTAATTTTCTCCTGGAGTGTTTGGAAGATGACATACATGGCTGGA
Source organism: Prolixibacter sp. NT017 (assembly GCF_009617875.1). Classification (NCBI taxonomy): domain Bacteria; kingdom Pseudomonadati; phylum Bacteroidota; class Bacteroidia; order Marinilabiliales; family Prolixibacteraceae; genus Prolixibacter; species Prolixibacter sp. NT017. The sequence goes on from NZ_BLAV01000001.1 coordinate 221,074, forward strand.
ATGACCAGGATACCAATGAATGTTCCTACCAGCATACCTCCAATAGCTCCTACACCAATCGAGCGGTTTCCGTTGGCTCCAACTCCACCTCCAACGATAAGCGGCATCAAACCGAAGATCAAGGCGAAGGAAGTCATCAGAATCGGTCGGAGACGGGCCGTTGCTCCATCAATTGCCGATTGCAAAATCGTTTCTCCGCGGTGTCGCCGTTGCAGGGCGAACTCCACAATCAGAATGGCGTTCTTGGCCAGCAATCCAATCAGCATGATGAGTGATATCTGCAGGTAGATGTTGTTATTCACTCCCATAATGCGGGCAAATATGAACGCTCCGGCTACCCCAATCGGTAATGAAAGCAGAATGGATAGCGGTGTGATGAAACTTTCGTACTGTGCTGCCAGCAGGAAGTAAACGAAGATGACACTTAACAGGAAGATCAAAATTGATTGGTTTCCTGATGCAATTTCTTCCCGGGTCAATCCTGAGAATTCATAGCTGTATCCCGGAGGCAACGTTTTTGCTGCTACCTGTTTCACTGCTTCAATGGCATCTCCCGAACTGTATCCAAACTGCGGAGCACTATTGACCGCAATGGATGTGTACATGTTAAACCGGTTGATGTTCTCCGGACCATACACCCGTTTCAGAGAAATAAACTCGGTAATGGGAGCCATCTCACCCGAACCGGTCCTGACGTACATGTTATTCAGGTCATCGGGATTTCCGCGATACTTCGGACTGGCTTGAACCATGATACGGTACTGTTTCCCGAACCGGTTAAAATCCGATGCGTAAAATCCGCCAATGTATCCCTGCAATGCTGCCAGTATGGTACTGACATCGATGCCGGATTGTTTGGCCCGAACCGCATTGACATCGACCTGGTACTGCGGAAAATTCATATTAAACGAGGTCATCGCGTATTGAATCTCCGGGCGCTGGTTCAGTGCTCCCAGGAAACGCTGCGAAACCTGTTCAAACTTATTGATATCACCACCGGTCCGGTCTTCGAGCTGGAATTCGACTCCTCCCGAAATACTAAATCCGGGTACCATCGGTGGCGTGAAAATGATAATCTGGGCATCTTTAATCTGCGAGGTGGCTCCGTAAAGCCTTCCAATCACACTGTTCACATCGTGCCCTTTCCCTTTTCGTTCGTCAAAAGGTTTCAGGTCGCAGAATATCATACCGTATGAACTTCCCTGACCACTAATGAGTGAACGTCCGACCACCATGGCCCGTCCGTTGATTTCCGGAGTATGAGCCAGAATAGCGTCGACTTTCTCCATCACTTTCTTGGTTTCTTCCAGCGAAGTAGCAGGTGGAAGGCTCACGTTGAGCATCATGATACCCACATCTTCCTTGGGAACAAATCCGGTAGGCGTTGTTCTTAACAGGAAGTACAAACCAATCGTGAATACCAGAATAATCGAAGCCGGAATCCATTTGCGGCGCAGGAAATAGTTGGTCACTCGCTGGTACTTGTTCGTCATCACATCGAAAGATGTGTTGAAGGCACCGTAAAAACGCTGCATGAAACCTTTCTTGTGTTTCGCATTCTCATCTTCCGGTTTCAGGAATACAGCACAAAGGGCGGGGCTCAAGGTCAAGGCATTCACGGCCGACAGAACAATCGCAACAGCCAACGTAATTCCGAATTGCTTATAGAAAACTCCTGTTGTTCCTTTGATAAAAGTAACCGGGATAAATACGGCGGCCATCACCAGCGTAATGGAGATAATAGCTGTGGATATTTCGCTCATGGCAGAAATCGCTGCTTCCTGCGAATTCTTCGCTCCTTGCTCAAGTTTGGCGTGAACCGCCTCCACAATCACGATGGCGTCATCCACCACAATTCCAATGGCCAGTACCAAAGCAAACAGGGTTAGCAGGTTGATAGTGAAACCAAACAAGCTGAGGAAGAAAAAGGTACCGATAATGGCTACCGGAACCGCTATCGCAGGGATAAGTGTCGCCCTGAAATTCTGCAGGAAAACAAACACCACGATAAATACCAGGATGAAAGCTTCCAGCAAGGTGTGCAGCACTTTGCTGATAGAATTATCCAGGAATCGGTTAGCATCAATAATGATGTGGTATTTCACTCCTTCGGGGAAGTTCTTCGATGCTTCCTGCAATACCTTTTTCGCATTGATAATGGTTTCACGGGCGTTGGAACCGGGTGACTGGAAAATCGCCATGGCGATTCCCGGTTTATTCATCACCGTAGTGGTTGTTGAGTAGTTCAACGCTCCCAATTCCACTTTGGCCACGTCTTTCAGACGAAGTACATTTCCATCTTTATCGGCTTTGATGACGATATTCTCAAATTGCGATGCTTTGCTGAATTTTCCTTTGTATTTCAGGACGTATTCAAACGATTGACCGTTTTCCTCACCGAATCTGCCAGGCGCAGCTTCCAGACTTTGCTGGTTCAGGGCAGCGATTACATCCGAAGGCATCAAATCGTATGCTTTCATTACATCCGGCTTCAGCCAAATTCGCATGGAGTAATCTTTCGAACTGAAAACAAGTGCTTCACCTACTCCGTTAACACGCTGTATCTGCGGAAGCACGTTGATTTTGCTGTAGTTCTGCAGAAAGGTCTCGTCGTATTTACTGTCATCGCTGTAAAGCGAAAAGACCATTAGCATGCTGTTTTGTCGCTTTGCTGTAATCACACCGGCTCGTGTAACTTCCGAAGGCAGCAGACTGGTAGCCCTTGCCACACGGTTCTGCACGTTGATGGCGGCCAAATCGGGATCGACTCCCTGTTTGAAATAAACCTGGATCGTTGCTGAACCGTTGTTGCTGGCGGTTGAGGTCATGTAGGTCATGTTCTCAACCCCGTTGATTTGTTCCTCCAGCGGAGTGATAACGCTTTTCAATACCGTTTCGGCATCGGCACCGGTGTAGTGCGCGGATACCTGGACGGTGGGCGGAGCAATGTCAGGATATTGTTCAATGGGAAGACTGAACATACTCAGTACTCCCAGTATGACAATTATGATGGATATGACCGATGACAGGACCGGTCTTTCAATGAATCTCTTGAACATAGTTTGTTAAGCATTTATTTATTAACCTGTTCGGCCGATGATTGAGCTTGTTTGTTGTCGGAGCCGCTATCGGTTACTAATTTCGGTTTAATGGGCATGTTGTTCCGCAATGAGGCAATTCCCTCGACCACAACTTCATCACCGGGTTTCAATCCACTGGTGACCACATAATTGGTTTTCAGGTTACCAACCAGCACATCAATTTCAGTGGGATGCACCTTGTTATCCTTGCCTACAGTATAAATGAAATGTTTGCCCTGCAGTTCGTAGGTGGCATTTTGCGGAACGATAATCACCGAATCAACATGCTGCGGGATGCGCACCAAGCCGCTTCCGCCACTGCGGAGAATTCCTTCCTTGTTCGGAAATGTCGCCCTGATGTTCACGGCACCGGTCTGCGGGTCGACCAAACCACTGGCTGTTTGTATCCGACCCTTTTCTTTGTATACCGAATTGTCAGCCAAAATCAGGGAAACATCTGGCAGATGACTCAATTTTTCCTGCATGTTTTGCCCTTTCAAGCCTTTCACCATCGTGAGAAACTCTTTCTCGTTCATCGAGAAATAAGCATACATCTCCGTTGTGTTCGAGATAGTGGTGAGCGGTTGGCTGATAGTACTGCTGACCAAACTTCCGACACGATAAGGGAAATTCCCGATAAATCCGTCCGTCGGACTGGTGATGGTAGCATATTGAAGATTTGCCTGTGCATTGGCCAGGTTGGCTTTCGCCTGAGCCAATTGCGCCTCTTTTGCCTTTAATGTCGACTCGGATGACTCCAGGTCGAATTTGCTGACGATGCCTTTTTCAACCAATGGTTTGGTTTTATCCAGGTTAATCTTCGCAGCAACAATATCGGCTTCGGCCATTTTTACCTGAGCCTGTGCCGAGCGAACGGTTGCCCTGATGTCGTTGTCGTTGATACGGAAAAGAACTTGTCCCTTTTTGACAAAAGAGCCTTCATCTACCAGGATGTTCTGAATGTATCCGGCGATTTTCGGGCGAATTTCAACCGTTTGAATTCCTTGTAAATTAGTGGGATATTCCTCGTAAAGAGTGGTTGATTGCGGTTCAACTTTCATCACCTTGTATTCTCCGACTCGACCGGCCATTCCCGCTTGCCCTCTCTTTTGTGAGTTTGAGCATGAGATGGTGGTTGCCAGTATCGCAATGAAACTGAGAATTTTGAATAGGTTATTTTTTTTCATTTTACTTTTTTGAGTTGTCTGTTGTTTTTGGAATATGACGATTAGCATTGGCAATTGCTGTCATTCGGTTCACTGTTTTCCTGTATTTTCTCCAGTACATGTCTGAAGACGGATAGCTCATCCTTGCTGATTCCCAGAAGAAGTTCGTCAAGTACGTTCTGTACAAGATTTTGGGCTTGTTCCAACGTTTTGAATCCTTCGTCGGTTAGAATCAACGTTTTCTTACGTTTGTCCTGTTCATTTTGGGTTCTTTTTATATAGTTTTTGTCGATTAATACATTGATTTGTCGGAGTATAATAGATTTGTCTTTGTGCATTTGGTTGGCCAGGTCCTGTTGTGTGAATTCTTTCCCTGAATTCAGTGAACTCAGAATGGCAAACTGTTCAAATGTGATATCAACATCTTTTTTCTTAAACCTGGCAAACAACTTGTTTTTATAAAGCCGTGCGACTTGTCCAAGCAGTTGACAGATGGGTTTTTCTGTTTTCATAAAATTCCGACTGAATTGATATGCAAAAATACATCGAAGTAGTTGACGACATCAACTAAATAATGTTATCTGTATATTAAATGAAGATACTTTTGTCTTAAATTAGTGTCTGAAAAAGAGATACCACATGTTGATGTTGCATTTTGTGCAGGTGATTACACGTTTCAAAATTCCATGTTCCGGGTTGTGCTTTGCTGTTGTTCCTATCGTCAAAAACGTTTCTGTTGTTGGTCAGGCTGAAGGCCTGAAAGCCCGCAGCCCGGGGTAAGGAATCACGATGTAGTCGTGATGACGCCACCCCGGGTTAGGATACCCGCGAGAGCGGGAGGCGCACCTTCCGGCCATTATAATAGAAACAACGTTGTTGCGCCGCACATGTGGACGGTGCCCGGGTCCGGGTGCATTGCTCCTGTAATTTCGCCCAAAACTTTCCCGCCGTTTCAATCTACGCCACCCGGGCTTTGGAAATACGGTCCTCCAGGCCTGCTATGAAAGCTCCCCGGAACTTTTAATTCAACATTTATAATTCATCATTCAATTTTTTTTTAAAGCCCCGAAGCGTCATTCCACTTTTCATCATCATTCAAAATTGCTGTCTCCCCATTGCCTTGTCTCCCCGTCTCCCCGTCTCCTTTTCGCCCACTCACCATGTTTCTCCTCCTGTGATTGCTGTCTGTGATCTTTTTTTGAAATAAGTTAGTTCAGCTACTCAGTCACTTGCGATTTTATGTCAAAAAAGAAGGAAAAAAGGTTTGGAGAGAAAAGAAAAAATACGCTTTCTTTGCATCCGCTTTCCGAAAGGGGAGCAGCGTTCAGTGGGAGGTTGAAAAGGGAAGAGAAGAGGCCGGAGTCGTTCGGTTTTTACCCGTAGAAATCACCCCGCAAATTTTTTTGAAGAAGTATTTGGAAAGTCGGGATAAAAGGTTTTATCTTTGCCGCCACGTTTTTGAAAAACGGGCGTTGATTTCCGGTACTGAGCCTTTAGAAAAAAGGCAAAAAAAGATTTGGAGATAACGCGAAAAGATTTCTATCTTTGCAACGCTTTTTTCGGCCCGTCCGACGGCAACTGAGGGTTGGGCAGAAGGGGCAGGAGTCAAGAAGAAGACAAGTTCATTGAAAATATTGAAAAGGAAAGAAGATAAGCACCAGAAGTTCAATTTTCTTTTAGAGGAAAAACTGATCGTGCCAGGCAAATAGACATTTAAACTTTTTGATTACAACGAAGAGTTTGATCCTGGCTCAGGATGAACGCTAGCGGGAGGCTTAACACATGCAAGTCGAACGGTAAGGCCCCTTCGGGGGTACACGAGTGGCGCACGGGTGAGTAACGCGTATGCAACCTGCCCTGTACAGGGGGATAGCCCGGAGAAATCCGGATTAATACCCCATAGTTTCAGAGTTTCGCATGGGACTCTGAATAAAGTTTCGGCGGTACAGGATGGGCATGCGTGGCATTAGCTTGTTGGTAAGGTAACGGCTTACCAAGGCGACGATGCCTAGGGGTTCTGAGAGGATGATCCCCCACACTGGGACTGAGACACGGCCCAGACTCCTACGGGAGGCAGCAGTGAGGAATATTGGTCAATGGGCGAGAGCCTGAACCAGCCATCCCGCGTGCAGGATGACGGCCCTACGGGTTGTAAACTGCTTTTCTGCAAGAAGAATGGTCATTACGAGTAGTGATTTGACGGTATTGCAGGAATAAGCATCGGCTAACTCCGTGCCAGCAGCCGCGGTAATACGGAGGATGCAAGCGTTATCCGGATTCATTGGGTTTAAAGGGTGCGTAGGCGGCTATATAAGTCAGTGGTGAAATGCTGCAGCTCAACTGTAGAACTGCCATTGAAACTGTATAGCTTGAGTGCGCCTGAGGTAGGCGGAATGAGTAGTGTAGCGGTGAAATGCTTAGATATTACTCAGAACACCGATTGCGAAGGCAGCTTACTAAAGCGTAACTGACGCTGATGCACGAAAGCGTGGGGAGCGAACAGGATTAGATACCCTGGTAGTCCACGCCGTAAACGATGATAACTCGCTGTTGGCGATACACAGTCAGCGGCTAAGCGAAAGCATTAAGTTATCCACCTGGGGAGTACGATCGCAAGGTTGAAACTCAAAGGAATTGACGGGGGCCCGCACAAGCGGAGGAACATGTGGTTTAATTCGATGATACGCGAGGAACCTTACCTGGGCTTAAATGTAGAATGACCGTTGCCGAAAGGTGACTTCCCTTCGGGGCGTTTTACAAGGTGCTGCATGGTTGTCGTCAGCTCGTGCCGTGAGGTGTCGGGTTAAGTCCCATAACGAGCGCAACCCTTATCGTCAGTTGCTAGCAGGTCAAGCTGAGGACTCTGGCGAGACTGCCACCGTAAGGTGAGAGGAAGGTGGGGATGACGTCAAATCAGCACGGCCCTTATGTCCAGGGCTACACACGTGTTACAATGGTCGGTACAAAGGGCAGCTACCTGGTAACAGGATGCTAATCCCAAAAGCCGGTCTCAGTTCGGATTGGAGTCTGCAACCCGACTCCATGAAGCTGGATTCGCTAGTAATCGCGCATCAGCCATGGCGCGGTGAATACGTTCCCGGGCCTTGTACACACCGCCCGTCAAACCATGGAAGTTGGGGGTACCTGAAGTCTGCAACCGCAAGGAGCGGCCTAGGGTAAAACCAATGACTGGGGTTAAGTCGTAACAAGGTAGCCGTACCGGAAGGTGTGGCTGGAACACCTCCTTTCTGGAGCCGACACGATAGGTTTCTGAGAGGAAATTAGAGCAGAGGATGCTTACTTCTTCCTTTTTAAAAGATACTGTAAAACACAAGAGCAATTGAAAATTGAGAATTGAAGTTGAGAATTCAATGCAAAGCGGTTCTCACTATTCAATGCACGGGTCTGAGAGAAGCAGATGCAGAGCAGGAAACGGACATTATCAATTATCCATTTTCAATTCTCAATTCTGCAGACAGTCCCGTAGCTCAGCTGGTTAGAGCGCTACACTGATAATGTAGAGGTCCCCAGTTCAAGTCTGGGCGGGACTACTAAAGCAATGAATAATGAACAATTAGTAATGAGTCAGATTGTTTATTAGGCAAAGCGGAAGTAACCGCAAATTGGTAATTAGTAATTATTCATTACACATTATTGATTACCCATTGCACAGACGGGGGATTAGCTCAGTTGGCTAGAGCGCTTGATTTGCATTCAAGAGGTCATCGGTTCGACTCCGATATTCTCCACGAGGGTGTAAACACCAGGAAAAGTTCATAAAGAAACGTATTGGAACACGAAGGATTAGGCTGGCGCCTGAAAGAGGAAAGGGTTCGATTCCCTGTAATCCACATATCCTGAAAGGGATGAAGTTCATTGACATGCTGGAAGAAAAACAACAGAGTTACAAGAGAAACGCCGAAGGATAAAACCTTCGAACAAGGCGAGAGAAAGTACGAAAGGGCGTACGGGGGATGCCTTGGCTCTCAGAGGCGACGAAGGACGTGATAAGCTGCGAAAAGTCGCGGGGAGGTGCAAATAACCGTTAATCCGCGAATATCCGAATGGGGCAACCCACCATGCATAAGCATGGTATCCTGTTATGCAGGAAGCTAACCCGGAGAACTGAAACATCTAAGTACCCGGAGGAAAAGAAAACAAAAGTGATTCCCCCAGTAGTGGCGATCGAACGGGGAATAGCCCAAACCGGAAGTGTTTCGGCACTTTCGGGGTTGTAGGACTGCGATATACAAAGTAAGACGAAACGGAAGTGTTCTGGAAAGTCACACCAAAGGAGGTGAAAGTCCTGTACGTGTAAGGCTTGCGGAGTTAGCAGTATCCTGAGTAGGGCGGGACACGCGAAATCCTGTCTGAATCTGCCAGGACCATCTGGTAAGGCTAAATACTACTGAGAGACCGATAGTGAACCAGTACCGTGAGGGAAAGGTGAAAAGCACCCCGAACAGGGGAGTGAAAAAGTACCTGAAACCGTACGCCTACAAGCGGTCGGAGCCCTTTAGGGGGTGACGGCGTGCCTTTTGCATAATGAGCCTACGAGTTACTCCTCACTGGCAAGGTTAAGTGGTTCAGCCACGGAGCCGAAGCGAAAGCGAGTCTGAACAGGGCGGTATAGTCAGTGGGGGTAGACGCGAAACCATGTGATCTACCCATGACCAGGTTGAAGTCCCGGTAACACGGGATGGAGGACCGAACCAGGGGACGTTGAAAAGTCCTTGGATGAGTTGTGGGTAGGGGTGAAAGGCCAATCAAACTTGGAAATAGCTCGTACTCCCCGAAATGCATTTAGGTGCAGCCTTGGTTATGAGTCTTGCAGAGGTAGAGCTACTGATTGGATGCGAGGGCTTCACCGCCTATCAACTCCAGACAAACTCCGAATGCTGCAAGATGCTCACCAGGAGTGAGGGCGCGGGTGCTAAGGTCCGTGTCCGAGAGGGAAAGAACCCGGACCATCAGCTAAGGTCCCCAAGTGTATGTTAAGTTGAACAAACGAGGTCTGATTGCTTAGACAGCTAGGATGTTGGCTTGGAAGCAGCCATTCATTTAAAGAGTGCGTAACAGCTCACTAGTCGAGCGGTCGGGCGTGGATAATAATCGGGCATTAAACATACCACCGAAGCTATGGATTGTAAATTTATTTACAGTGGTAGGGGAGCATTCCGGTCGGCGCTGAAGGTGTACTGCGAGGTATGCTGGAGCGTCCGGAAAAGCAAATGTAGGCATAAGTAACGATAAGGCAGGTGAGAAACCTGCCCGCCGATAGACTAAGGTTTCCTGATCAACGCTAATCGGATCAGGGTTAGTCGGGACCTAAGGCGAAGCCGAACGGCGAAGTCGATGGCGAATCGGTTAATATTCCGATACTTCTCTAGACTGCGATGGGGTGACGAAGTGATGAAAGACCCGCGTACTGACGGAATAGTACGTTGAAGGGCGTAGCCGTTGAACTGCGTAGGCAAATCCGCGCGGTGAGGTGAACCCCGACAGTACCGAGAGCCTTCGGGCAATCGGATAGTGGTCCTAAGGGCTTCCGAGAAAAACCTCTAAGCTACAGGTGTAGAGAACCCGTACCGTAAACCGACACAGGTAGTCAAGGAGAGAATCCTGAGGCGCTCGAGTGATTCGTGGCTAAGGAACTAGGCAAAATGGCCCCGTAACTTCGGGAGAAGGGGCGCTGGCGCGAGCCAGCCGCAGTGAAAAGACCCAGGCGACTGTTTATCAAAAACACAGGGCTATGCTAAATCGCAAGATGATGTATATGGCCTGACACCTGCCCGGTGCCGGAAGGTTAAGAGGGGATGTTATACTTTCGGGTAGAAGCATTGAATCGAAGCCCCGGTAAACGGCGGCCGTAACTATAACGGTCCTAAGGTAGCGAAATTCCTTGTCGGGTAAGTTCCGACCTGCACGAATGGTGCAACGATCTGGGTACTGTCTCGGCCACGAGCTCGGTGAAATTGTAGTAGCGGTGAAGATGCCGCTTACCCGCAACGGGACGGAAAGACCCCGTGAACCTTTACTGCAACTTCACATTGGTTCTGGGTAAGTGATGTGTAGGATAGGACGGAGACATTGAAGCGGGTTCGCCAGGATTCGTGGAGTCATCCTTGAAATACGTCCCTTTGCTTGCCTGGGGCCTAATCCCAGAAATGGGAGACAGTGTGTGGTGGGTAGTTTGACTGGGGTGGTCGCCTCCAAAAGAGTAACGGAGGCTTCTAAAGGTGCGCTCATGGCGATTGGTAACCGCCAGCAGAGCATAATGGTATAAGCGCGCTTGACTGTGAGACCTACAAGTCGATCAGGTAGGAAACTAGAGCATAGTGATCCGGTGGTTCCGTATGGAAGGGCCATCGCTCAAAGGATAAAAGGTACTCCGGGGATAACAGGCTGATCGCTCCCAAGAGCTCATATCGACGGAGCGGTTTGGCACCTCGATGTCGGCTCGTCACATCCTGGGGCTGGAGAAGGTCCCAAGGGTTGGGCTGTTCGCCCATTAAAGTGGCACGCGAGCTGGGTTCAGAACGTCGTGAGACAGTTCGGTCCCTATCTGTTGTGGGCGTAGGAGACTTGAGAGAGCCTGACGTTAGTACGAGAGGACCGCGTTGGACATACCTCTGGTTTACCAGTTGTTCCGCCAGGAGCACCGCTGGGTAGCCATGTGTGGAAGAGATAAGCGCTGAAAGCATCTAAGCGCGAAGCTCGCCTCAAGATGAGGTCTCCTTAGAGGGTCGTTGGAGACTACGACGTAGATAGGTCGCAGGTGTAAAGACGGTGACGTCAAAGCCGAGCGATACTAATTGCCCGAAACTTTCCTTGCCGGTTTTATAAATTGGTGTTTTTGTTGTAATGAAATTGTTTTCTTCCAGGGTTCATGTCAGTCAAAAGAAGCAAGATGTCAGAAAAGAGACATCAGACAGAGACTTCTGTATGACTATAAGATATTGTATAGCTGAAAAGCAAAGCTGAAAACTTTAGGTGGCTACAGCGACGGGGTTCCACCTCTTCCCATTCCGAACAGAGAAGTTAAGCCCGTCAGCGCCGATGGTACTGCAGAGATGTGGGAGAGTAGGTCGCCGCTTATTTTACTTAAAGCCCGGTTCCTTTATTGGAGTCGGGCTTTTTTATATCCGAAAGGCAATAGACTTCAGATATTAGACACCAGATAAGAGACAAAAGACACCGGTCTTGATATTTAAGATATTGTACGCTCTGAAGGGATTGATTAGTGAGTTCCGGTCCGACCGGGAATGGACAGGAGTGTTGTGTGTGAAGGTAGCCAAACGGCTGCCTTTTTTTGTGAAAAGACGCCAGATGTCAGAGCAGAAACTTTAGACATTTTCTCCTCTATCTATCCCATATCGGTTGTATACCCCCTTGAAACCGGTATTTTGTATTGCGTTCCGCGGAAGCGACTGAAAATGCATTGACTTCCAGTTGCTTTCCTGGTCATTCTCTACTGCTCCTGTACTCATGTTTGGGAGCTTCGCCGGTGTAGAATGAAAACAAACTAATTCCTAACTCTTTTCTGGTTAGTGAACTACATTGTCAGAGCGCAGATTGTAGGAGTTTTGTAAAATAAATTTATACGAATCATCGTTTTCCCTTTACCTGTATGCGGAATATCTTATGGCAGGCTGATTAATTTCGGTTTAAAGTAGAAAGGTTGTTATATCAACACTTTAAATATTAGGAAAATATTGGAGAGGAGACATTATAAAACTGTACATTCATTTTCGGTAACCAGAGTTATTGTTGGGATTCTTTTACTCATTGTTTCGGGATGCCATTCTAAAGATGTAAGTGAACAAAATAGGCAGCAACCTCGGGGTGAGTTGCGTGCGCTTGTTACGAAGTATGACAAGTATCTGACTATTGCTTACGACTCATCACGGGTGATTTTGCCCGAGCTATTGGGTAAAATTGACTCGGTGTCAAAAGTGACTCCAGACTCTGTGGTGTCGGTAATGGCGCATGTAGCAGGGCAGGAAGCTGTGAAAGGTAATATCTACCTGGCTGATAGTTTGTCAGAGCTGGCAGGAACTTATGCTTTGCAGCTGAATGATTCTTCCCTGCTGGCAGTGGTTCTGAATGCGAAAGGCAAGATCATGCAGATAAAAGGTCGCCGGGACTCTGCATTTTACTACTATAGTAAGTCATTGCATATCGCACAGTTACGGCATGATTCGATTGCTGCATTACCTGCTATGATTAATTTAGGAAATGCGATGATTGACCGGCATAATTCCGAGACTGGAATCAATTACCTTAAAGAGGCTCTGGAGATTGCCAGGAAGAGGAAAAATAAGAAATACATGGCGGTATTGTATAATAACCTCGGGAAGGCATTTGATATTCGGGGAAATTATTCGATGGCGCTGCAGTATTATCGTGCTGCTCTCGATACTCTCGAGAGAATGAAGAGCAAAGAGTACTACCTTGAACCACTAAACAACCTGGCCAATATTTATCTCTATTTGGGCAACGATTCATTGGCCATGAAATATTACCAGAAGGTAGGCAAGTTGGCTGATTCGCTCAACTATCAAAGCATGCAGGCTACTGCACTTATCAATATTGGTAATTTATATTATGAGAATAATGAAAATGATAAAGCCTTAAAATACACAAAGGCAGCAAATGCACTCCTCGGGGGACAATACGAATCTTATCTACATTCCATTATATACCTGAATCTTGGCTTAATACACCGAAATCTGGGGAACGCCAAAGTTTCCTACAAAGAAATTAGCAAGTCAATTGAGCTGGCGCGCAAGTTTCATATTTACGATGTACTTGGTGAGGGATGTATGGAGATGGCCCGGTACTACGAAAATCACAATCAATTTCATCTGGCTGCCAAATATGCGAATGAAGCGTATCAGCTTGCTGTCAATAATAACATGTTGAACCTCTTACCCGAAACCAGCAAGCTGATTGCTGATAACTATCGGGCGGCAGGGAACACAGGCAAGGCGTTGAAATTCTATGATTTGTACAGTAAGTATAACGCTCAGTATCAGGACACCATCAATAATAAGACAACGCGTAATTTTGCTTTCCTTTATGAATTACAGAAAAAGGAAACGGCCAATAAAATCCTGATGCAGCGTCAGCAGCTTGACAAACAGGTGCTGACTAATGTCCGTCTGAAGCTGGAACAACAGCGAATACTGATTTTTCTGTCGATTATTACCATCATCAGCGTACTGCTGATATCCATTCTCTTGTACTATCGTTCCCGGTTAAAATCGAGACTGAACAACGCGCTGATTTCAAATAATAACGAAATAACAGAGCAAAATAAGTTACTCGAAAAGGAGAATGCCTTCAAGAATAAACTCATCTCAATTATTTCGCATGATATCAAAAGTCCGATGATGTCGCTCTATAATATTTTGGAATTGCTTTCCGTCGATGAATTGTCGGAAGAAGAGAAGCGCGAACTCATTCGGGATAATATACAGCTGACCGACAGGGCGTTGAATATGGTAGAAGATCTCCTGTCATGGACACGGCAGCAGCTGAATACAACAACTGTGCATTATACAACGATTAATGTGTATGATTTGGGTAACGAAATCATCACATTCTTTCAGCCTGATGCCCGGGAAATGAATATCAATCTGGTGAATGCCTGTTCACCTGAAACTACAGTTTACAGTGATTACCAAATGTTGAAGATGGTCATTCGCAATCTGTTTTCCAATGCTTTGAAATTTACCCCATCGGGCGGTTATATTGAGATGGGAGTTTCGAAAACCAATGGCCATGTTATTTTATATGTCACCGATACAGGTGTCGGAATCAAACCAGAAGACCAATATAAAATCTTCAGCGAAGAGAAGTATTTTACCACCAATGGTGTTCGGGGTGAACGTGGAAACGGACTAGGCCTGAAGCTTTGCCGAAATTTCGTGGAAAAAAGTGGTGGCAAAATATGGCTGGAGAGCAAGGCTGGTAAAGGTTCTACTTTCTTTATCGAAATCAAGCGAGCCAGCAATTCTCCTTCCGTTCAGAAATAATTGTCAGCTTTAGCGGTATCGAAATCATATCAATATTTTGTAATTTAAGACTGGGCTGGTTACCTTTGCGAAATTTTTCAAAGCAATAGCGTGCATTAACACACAACAATCCAATCGATATGGCCCAGTATTATAACGAAGTATCCCGGACATTTAACGAGTACCTCCTGATTCCCGGACTCACAACGAAAGAGTGTACTCCCAATAATGTTTCGCTGAACGCTCCACTGGTCAAGTACCGGAAAGGAGAAACGCCTTCTCTCCAACTGAATATCCCGTTTGTTTCAGCCATTATGCAGTCGGTTTCCGACCATAACCTGGCAATTGCGCTGGCGCGGAATGGAGGCTTGTCCTTCATTTTTGGTTCTCAGCCGATTGATACGCAAGCTGAAATGGTGCGGAGAGTGAAAAAATTCAAAGCTGGTTTCGTGATAAGTGACTCAAATCTCACTCCCAAACATACGCTGGCTGATATTATTGCATTGAAGAGAAGAACCGGTCACTCTACGGTAGGAATTACCAACGATGGAACTCCTAACGGCGTTCTGATGGGAGTTGTGACCAGTCGCGATTATCGCGTTTCCAGAGACAGTCTCGACAAACCGGTAAAAGAGTTTATGACTCCGTTTTCAGATTTATTTGTCGGTAAATTGGGGATTTCGCTGAACGAAGCCAATGATATTATCTGGGACAACAAGTTGAATAGTCTTCCGATTATCGATGAAAATCAAAAGCTGCAGTACTTCGTATTCCGTAAGGATTATGACGATCATAAGGATAATCCCAACGAATTGTCAGACAGCAGTAAAAAGTTGATGGTCGGTGCCGGTATCAATACCCGTGATTATAAGGAACGGGTTCCTGCTCTTCTCGAAGCTGGTGTCGATGTGATGTGTATTGATTCATCCGACGGTTTCTCCGAGTGGCAGGGTGAAACGCTTCAATACATTAAGAAGACGTACGGCGACGATGTAAAGGTGGGAGCCGGAAACGTGGTCGATAAAGAAGGTTTCCGTTATTTAGTAGAAGCTGGCGCTGATTTCGTGAAAGTTGGAATCGGTGGCGGCTCGATTTGTATTACCCGCGAAACAAAAGGAATTGGTCGTGGCCAGGCAACGGCATTGATTGAAGTTGCTGAAGCCCGCGATGAGTATTTCCGGGAAACCGGTATTTACGTCCCGATTAGTAGTGACGGCGGCATTGTGCACGATTATCACATGGTATTGGCGCTGGCTATGGGAGCTGACTTCCTGATGATGGGACGCTACTTCGCCCGCTTCGACGAAAGTCCGACCCGTAAGTTGAAAATAGGTAGCAACTACATGAAGGAATACTGGGGCGAAGGGTCGAACCGTGCCCGCAACTGGCAGCGTTACGATATGGGCGGCAGTGAAAACCTGAAGTTCGAGGAAGGCGTTGACAGCTACGTGCCGTATGCCGGAAAACTGAAGGACAACCTGGATATTACCCTGGGAAAAATCAAATCGACCATGTGCAGCTGCGGTGTTTTGTCGGTGAAAGAGTTGCAGGAAAATGGTAAGATTACATTGGTTTCATCGACCAGTATTGTGGAAGGTGGTGCGCACGATGTGGTTTTGAAAGATCAATCGTAGTGATTTAACGATATGCGAAAAACGCCGGTCAGGAGCTTCGATGCTTCCAACCGGCGTTTTTTATTTTATCCCGCTTAGCTGAAAATTACCTCATTCGCTTTCCCGTTTTTCGAGCAATACCACATTTTCCACGTGGTGTGTATGAGGAAACATATCGACGGGCTGAACTTTTACCACTTTATATTCGTCATCGAGCAGGTTCAGGTCGCGTGCCTGTGTGGCGGGGTTGCAACTCACGTACACAATTTTTTTCGGCGCTGCCTGAAGAATCACTTTTATCACATCGTCGTGCATGCCGGCGCGTGGCGGGTCGGTGATGATAACATCCGGCTGTCCATTTTGCTCGACAAATTCCGGCGTTAAGATGGCTTTCATATCTCCCGCAAAAAACGATGTATTCTGAATGTCGTTCAGTTCCGAATTCACTTTTGCATCTTCTATGGCTTCCGGCACATATTCGATTCCAACTACTTTCTTCGCTTTCCCTGCTACGAAATTGGCTATGGTTCCCGTTCCGGTGTACAGGTCGTAAACTACTTCGTCTCCCGAAAGGGAAGCATAGTCGCGGGCAATTTTGTACAGTTCGTATGCCTGCTCCGAATTGGTTTGGTAGAACGATTTTGGTCCGATTTTGAACCGTAAACCTTCCATCTCTTCGAAAATGTGATCACGTCCCGAATAGCAGATAATTTCCTGGTCGGTGATCGTATCGTTGGCTTTCTCGTTAATCACGTACATCAGCGAAGTGATTTCCGGGAACTTCGTTTTTACATGTTCCAGCAAAGCAACTCGTTTTTCTTCACTTTCGTGGAAGAAGGAGACAATGACCATTAGCTCGCCGGTACTGGCTGTGCGGATGATCAGATTACGCAAAAAGCCTTCCTGGTTTCGGATATCGAAAAAGGAGAGGTCGTTCTGCAAGGCATAAGCTCTGATTTCATTCCGGATGGCGTTGGAAGATTCGGTCTGAAGCCAGCATTTTTCAATGTCCAGCACTTTATCGAACATTCCGGGAATATGAAATCCCAGCGCATTCATGTTTTCAAAAGTCTTTTCCGTATCAACTTCTTCCTGCGTAAGCCAGCGTTTGTTCGAGAAGGTAAATTCCAGCTTGTTCCGGTAGAAAGTGGTTTTTTCCGAGCCTTTGATGGGTGTAATTTCAGGTAATTCAACATGTCCGATACGCCTCAGCTGATCGGTGACTTGTTTTTCTTTATAGAAAAGTTGTTTGTCGTATGGTAAGAATTGCCATTTACAGCCGCCACAGGTGCCAAAATGCTGGCAAAAAGCTTCGGTGCGTTCGTCGGAATATTCGTGAATATTGACCACCCGCGCTTCCATGAAACGGCGCTTCTTTTTGAATACCTGCAAATCGACCACGTCGCCGGGAACTACATGCGTGGTAAAAATAACCACATCATCCACTTTCGCAATTGCTTTTCCTTCAGCTCCTACATCCGCAATGGTTACCTTTTCGTAAAGCGGTAACGGCTTTCTTCTTCTGCCCAAAATCTTCGGTTTTAAATTTTCCCAAAGATATAAATTCATCGGGTACTGTGAGCGCTTATTGTAATCGACCAAAAGGTTTGATTTTGAGTGGGTAATTTCTTGCAGGGAGAGAACAAAAACCGTGGTTGATAATCCGAACCAACCAATGGGAGCCCTGTAAATTCTGTTATCTTTGTCCCAATTTTAGAAGAAGCAGTGTTTTTATGATTTCAGTCGAAGATCTACACCTCGAATTTGGTGGATTTGAATTATTCAAGCAGATAAGTTTTGTCGTGAATCCGCGGGACCGGATTGGTCTGGTTGGACGAAATGGTGCCGGTAAATCGACACTGCTGAAAATTTTCTCCGGGCAAATGCAACCCAGCTCCGGCAGGGTGGTAAAACCGGGAGATTTTCGCATTGGCTATTTACCGCAGCACATGGTGACAGCCGATGGAAAAACGGTGATGGAAGAAGCGGTTACGGCCTTCGATGAAATCGTAGGACTGGAAAAACGTATCGAGCATCTGAATCATCAGTTGGCTACCCGCGAAGATTATGAGTCGGAGGGGTACCACAAAATCATCGAGGAAGTTACCGAAGCGAATGACCGTTTTCAACTGCTGGGAGGTGGTAATTTTCATGCCGATATTGAGCAAACGCTGGTTGGTCTCGGATTTAAACGTTCGGATTTCAATCGACAAACTACGGAGTTTTCCGGAGGTTGGCGAATGCGTATCGAACTTGCTAAGATTTTGCTGGCTAAGCCGAATGTCTTTCTGCTCGATGAGCCGACGAACCACCTGGATATCGAATCGATTCAATGGCTGGAGAATTTCCTGAAAGATTACGCCGGTGCAGTTGTGTTGGTTTCACACGACCGCGCATTTCTCGATAATGTGACCAACCGGACGGTGGAAATCTCGCTGGGAAATGTGTACGATTACAAAGTCAGTTACTCGAAATATGTTGAGTTGCGCAAAGAGCGCCGCGAACAGCAGATGGCCGCTTACCGCAATCAGCAAAAAATGATTCAGGACACAGAAGACTTTATCGAGCGTTTTCGCTACAAGGCAACCAAAGCGGTCCAGGTGCAGTCACGCATCAAGCAGCTGGAAAAGATCGACCGCATCGAAATCGACGAAGAGGATGTTCGTTCGCTGAATATTAAGTTTCCGCCGTCGCCTCGTTCCGGTACCGTGGTTTTCGAGGCAAAGCAGATGAGCAAAAGTTACGGTGATAACCTGGTGTTGAAAGATGTTGATTTGACCATCGAGCGGGGGAACCGCGTGGCCTTTGTCGGGAAAAACGGCGAAGGGAAAACCACGCTGGCGCGGATCATCATGCAGGAACTGGAGTTTACCGGTCATGCCAAGTTGGGACATAATGTGAAAATCGGATATTTTGCCCAGAACCAGGCTTCTTTGCTGGATGAGAGTGCTACGGCATTCGATATCATCGACCGGATTGCTGTTGGTGATGTCCGGACGAAAATCCGGGATATTCTAGGCGCCTTCATGTTCAGCGGCGAAGATGTCGATAAGAAAGTGAAGGTGCTTTCCGGTGGTGAACGCTCTCGCTTAGCGATGATTCGTTTGTTGCTGGAACCGGTGAACTTCCTGGTACTCGATGAGCCGACGAACCACCTGGATATGCACTCGAAAGATATCCTGAAACAAGCGCTTCAGGATTACGATGGAACCTTGTTACTCGTTTCGCATGACCGTGAATTTCTAGATGGTCTGGTGGATGTGGTTTACGAGTTTCGTGATAAGAAAGTGAAGCAGCATCTTGGCGGTATTTATGAATTCCTCCGTCGGAAGAAGATGGATTCGCTGAAAGAATTAGAGAGGAAGAACAATCAGCCTGCACAGCCGGTCGTTGAAAAAGAAGAACCGAAAAATGATGGTCCCGAACTTAGTTACGAGGAACGGAAAGAAGTAAATCGGACCATTTCGCGTCTGGAAAAACAACTAAGCGAAGCAGAGTCGAAAATTACTTCGCTGGAAACCGAGATTGAAGAGATGGACGGGCGGTTAGCTAATCCTGATAATGAAGATATGGAGCAATTGCTCTCAACTTATTCCCGGAAAAAGGAAGATCTGGATAAAGAGATGGAAAACTGGGAGAAAACAACAGAAGAACTGGAAGAATGGAACGCAAAAAAAACGTGGTAAGACATCATCGTGCCCCAATCGATAAAAGCACTTACGTGTTTGGCACACGCGCTGTTATCGAAGCGATTAAATCAGGCAAAGAAATTGAGAAAATCCTGGTAAGAAAGGGACTCTCCAACGAGTTATCACGTGAGTTGTTCTCTCTGGTCCGGGAGATGGATATTCCGGTTCAGAACGTTCCGGTTGAACGGATTGATCGTATTACCCGGAAGAACCATCAGGGAGTTTTGGCATTCCTTTCGCCGATTACTTATCAGAAGCTCGAAAATATTATTCCCGGAATCTACGAAAAAGGCGAAGTTCCGCTGCTATTGGTACTCGATAAAATTTCAGATGTTCGGAATTTTGGAGCCATTGCTCGCTCGGCTGAGGTGGCCGGAGCTCATGCCATTGTTGTTCCTGAAAAAGGCGCGGCGCAGGTAAATGCCGATGCGCTGAAAACATCGGCCGGTGCTTTGAATATGATTCCGGTTTGCCGGGTGAAAAGTCTGCGTGAAACCATTGTGTTTCTTCAGGAAAGCGGTTTACGCATTCTGGCTGCGACCGAAAAGGGTGACAAAAATTATTTCGAAACTTCAATGCAGGAACCGACGGCCATTCTTATGGGAGCCGAGGACAAAGGCATTGAACCTGAATTATTGAAGCTTGCAGATGAGTGGGTGAAAATTCCGCAATTCGGGCAGATTGCTTCGCTGAACGTTTCGGTAGCGGCTTCGGTGTTAATTTTCGAAGCTGTTCGCCAGCGCATGCAGGCAAGTTCCTAATCCTTATAAATAGGAACTTGTCGGTTGAATGTCTCTTCCAGCGAAATAAAGGTTTCTGTACTGGTAATTCCGGAAATTCGTTGGATCTTATCGTTCAGAATTTCTTTCAGATGCTCGTTATTCCGGGCATAAACCTTAGCGAAAATCGCGTACTGACCTGTGGTATAATGACACTCAACAATTTCGCGAATCGACATTAATTCCCGGGCAACTTTATGGTATAACTCTCCTTTGTCCAGGAAAATTCCAATATACGTACAGGTGTGGTAATCTACTTTCTTCGGATCGATATTGTAACCTGACCCGGTGATGACCTGCATCTCAATCATTCGATTGACCCGTTGGTGCACAGCCGCACGGGAGATTCCGCATTCAGCAGCAACATCCTTAAAGGGTATACGGGCATTTTGACTGATAATATCCAGTATTTTCAGATCGATTTCGTCGAGATGGTGTTTATGTGTCATGGTCGCTAATTTTTCCTTCTTCAAAAATAAGATAAATGTTTATAAACCTTCAATAAACAATTCTTATTTGTCGTCATTTGTAACAATTCTTAACTTTTTGTCAGCTAAAACAGTTATTTGATTTCGGTAGAAAACCTTGTATTATTAAAAAATACATTAACTCAACTCTTCCTTTTTACTTAAAGACATGGAGTGACAAGCAAAATTAACTGCGTGGATTTGGATTCAATATGAATTAAGCTCTTCTGAAAACCAGAGCATTATTGTTTCAGCAAATATTTTGCGAGGCAGGTAAAAATATCTTAATTCGTGAAAATATTATTTAGTTAAGCATATCGATGTATCGAATACTAATCATCCTACTACTTGCCGGTTTTACTACTTCTTGCCATGATTCATGGCATCGTGACCTGAGCAAACAAGAGAGACTGCTCGTTCGTAAGGCCCTTTGGAAAGCGGACGATAACAGAAATGAATTGAAAATCGCGCTGAAAGATGCGAGCCATGATGAAAAGCTGGCAATGGCTTTCCTGATTGGTTATATGCCTGAGCGTGATTTGAAATGTCTTTCCGCTGAGTTTTTGATGAAGAACGTGGACAAAGCTTTTAAGGCCCGGGATAAATTCAAATGGTGCGCTGCATTACCCGATTCCATTTTTTATAACGACGTTCTGCCCTACGCTGTTCTTTCAGAAAAGCGCCAGTGTTGGCGGGAGGATTTTTACAACTGGTTTATGCCTTCGGTCAAGAAGGCTCCGGATATTCGGGCTGCGATTGACAGCGTAAATCTTCATGTGAAAGATATTCTGAAAGTGGAATATAATATCAAACGGAAAAAAGTCGATCAGGCGCCTTATGAATCGATTCAGCAGGGAATGGCGACTTGTACTGGTCTCTCCATCTTGCTTGTCGACGCATTTCGCTCGGTAGGAATTCCTGCGCGTATTGCTGGTACACCCATGTGGACAAACATGCGCGGCAATCACACCTGGGTAGAAGTTTGGATTGACGGGAAATGGTACTTTACCGAGTATTATATGGATGCGCTTAACAAAAGCTGGTTTCTGTCCGATGCGGGGAAAGCAGATCCGGAACAACCCGAGCATCGCATTTACGCTACATCGTACAAGCCTACCGGGATGGTTTATCCGTTGGTGTGGGACGAGCAGGCGACCTATGTACACGGCGTTGATGTGACCCAACGTTACATCGATTTGTACCGCAAGCAAATGGCTAATAAACAATTGGAAAAAGATGAGTTGTGGGTAAGGATTGTATTGCTGAAGGACCCGAAAGCAGCCGAAGATGATAGTAATAACCGGGTGCATGAAAAAATAACGGTTACCCAAAATGGAGAGCAGGTCGACTTTGGCTTCTCTCCGTCGCCAACTGATGATATGAATCGGCTTTTGCCTTTTCGTTTGAAGAAAGAAACAACTTACCAGTTTGAATATATGGGGAAAGACAGCACGTTGGTGAAAAAGACCCTGACTACAGGTACAGGTGCCCACGAAATGCTGCGCTTATATATGTAAGTAGAAAATATGCTCCGATAGAATAGAAAAAGAGAAGTCAGTTTTGGCTTCTCTTTTTCTTTGTAGGAAAAATGTTTTTTAGAATTTCATCTTCGAATCGTAGCTGTTCTTTCTGACTTTTGACCAAATCAGATCTTCATCATCAAGAGGCGTTCTTTCCTGCCCTTTGTATCCAATCCCAATAATGGAGAGAACTTCCATATCAGCCGGAATATCAAAATGGCGCCTCAAATACTGGGCTGCACTAATTTCCTCGTCGTGTGAGCGGTTGCGAACCTGCACCCAGCACGAACCCAATCCAAGTGACTCTGCTTCCACTTGAATGAGTGTCGACGCAATGGAGCAGTCTTCAACCCAAACATCACTCTTCCCGGGCGCACCCAAAATGATGATAGCTAATGGAGCATTGGCCAGAAAAGATGAACCATGAGGCTTCGTATAAGCCATGGCTTTTAGTTGGTCGGCGTCGTCGACAAGCAGAAATTCCCAGGGACGATTATTTTTCGAAGACGGTGCCAGTAAACCGGCGGTGATGAGTTGTTTAACTTTTTCAACTTCAACCGGTTTGTCGAGAAATTTTCTCGTACTGCGACGGTGGTAAAGTAGGTCGAGCATAGACGTTTTATTTTCAACAAAATTATAACCTTTCTGACAATTGTGGATGCGGTCCGAACATAAAAAAAGCCTTCCGGTTACCGGAAGGCTTTACATCGTTTAATCCTGTGTGAATACTTACTGTAAAATGTGCTTGTAATTGTTGTTTACCAACTCAGGCAGGTATGCTGCAATGAGACTGAGCGCTGTTTGATCGTCTACAGGTTCTGAACTGATAATGCGTTGCTGTTTAACGGCTGCCAGGTTAATAACGTTGTCGCGAATAGCGCTGGGTACATGAGCCTCAGAATTTTTAATCAGGCGTGCTCCAAAACCTTTCTTTGAAGATACATAACGTACCTCGAGGAATTTACCACGAACGATGTACTGAGTTACACCTTTCTCAACCGATTTTACAATTTTAATACTGTTAGCTGAATTGGAATATTCCAGGTTCCATACATCGGTATGGCTGGTTCCCATATTTTCAACAGCGGTGATTTTGAAATCATTCAAATCATTGCTGTTTTCATTACCAATGGCAAATGTACTATTGCTGAAGAGTGATATAACCAATGCCATGATTGTAATTGCGAAATATTGCTTCAAGTTTTTCATGACTTAGAATTTTTAGTGTGTGTTTAACTGGTTTTAAATTGTAATTGATGATGCAAATCAACTACTTTTTTTGAATTCCGCAATCGCTTTTTGAAAGGGAAAATGCCATTGATGAGTGTTGCAAAAATGTGTCTGCTTTATCTTTTAAATTAGGCAATTCAGGTTTTCTATTTCTTGGAAGTGTTTGGTGGATTTTTGATTTCGGTTATATTCGGTTTTGTATGTTTAAGTAATAAATTGAAAGTTGCATGTTGTACAGCATAAAAGTAAGCTTTAATTCATGTAATGGTCAATAAATCAATATATGAACATGTATTACAACTATGCTAAAACGGAGAATTGACTTCACGAAGATTGAAATAGAAACGCTTTTGGTTATGAATTAAAAGTGAAAGTGGTGTTTTTGGTGGTTTTTTGACTAATCAGACATCAATTGAAAAGGCCTTTAACCATTGGGCATAAAAAAATCCTTCATTTTAAAACGAAGGATTTCTCATTTATGATGGATTGTATTTGTTTAATTGTGTCGTGCCATTCGGGTATAAAGCTGGTCGAAGAACCAAAGGGCAATAATACTGAGTGCTCCAACACCGACAGCCGGCGAAATTCGGTTCAGTTTCTCAAAGAAGTCAGCAATAAATGTCCAAATATATTCCAGGTTGATGCCGGCAACCGTTTGCGAATCAACTGTTGAATCAGCAACGCCCATGGCATTTTTCAACATGAAAAGCACAATGATTAGCAGGAAGAAGAAAATTCCAACAATCCACCAGGCTTTTCGACCAATGATCGGTTTGTAAGCCGTTGGATTTTTTGACCACTCCGTCATAATCTCCTGCATGACTTTCCGATTGAAATCTCCGGGGGCTTTCTCCTCCGGTATTTCATGGAACCACTCCTGTAATTTGTCGTCGGTGCTCATAATATCGAAATTATCTCGTCCTTCAAAATACCCTTCAATAACTCAAAAAGTTTTTTTCGTCCCCGGTGAAGTTTCACCTTCACATTCGACTCGGTAAAATTAGTTACCTCAGTTATTTCAATAACCGATAGCTCGTCGAAGTAAAACATCACCAGCAGACCGCGATCTTCGGGAGCCATTTTATTCAGTGCTGCCTGAAGATATTGTTGTCTTTCTTCTGAACTTAAACGACTCAAAGCCGTTTCGGTTTCTTCTACTTCCCTGTCAGTGATTCGAACGTCTTCGAGACTGACATCTCTTTTATTTTGCGATGAACGAAGTCTTGAAATGGCATTGTTATAAACAATCCGGTAAAACCAGGTTTTGAATGCAGCGCCACCTTTAAACGATGGCAAGGCACGATAGGCTTTTATAAAGGCATCCTGTGCCGCTTCCTCCGCCTCTTCTCTGTTGAGCAATATCTTCAGAGAAACATGAAAAGCTAAGTCTTTGTACTTTTCAACCAGGTGAGAAAACGAACCGGGATCGCCATTTAAAATTTCCCGGATGTAATATTCGTCTTTGTTGGTTACCATTTCTGACCTATTAGACGATGCCCAATGTAGATTCGTTACACGTTACCAGATAAATTTACAATAAAGACTCCAAAAATGTAACCAACGTTGTGTAATATCTTTTTTAAGAATGGGTTTCAGATGTCAAAAAAAATGAAGTGAATGTGTAACCTGTTGAAAATCCCCGGCGTCAAAAGGGCAGAATGTTGAATTAAAAATCATGTGTTATGGCACCATTTGTTGTATCGATATTAGTTCCGATTGGCTTTTTTGCCATGTTATTCGGAATTCTTTACGTGTACTATTCTACACGTAATCGTGAGCGTCTGGCGATGATTGAAAAAGGAGCTGATGCTTCCTTGTTTCAAAATCCCGATCGAGTTTCCAATATATTCAAGTGGGGAATGTTTATGGTCGGTATCGCAGTGGGAATCATTTTGGCATCGGCTTTATCTTCTGCGAATGTTTTAGCTGAAGAAGTTGCTTATCCTTCCATGATCTTCCTTTTTGGAGGCTTGTCACTTATCGTTGTTCATCTTATTGAACGGAAAAGAGAAACGAAAGAGTAAGAGGAGATTATAGCTGGTTGATGGACAAAAAAGGGCTGCAAATTACTGCAGCCCTTTTTTATTGCTATCGGAATACGATTATTTTGTGTACGTATCGATGACCCGGGTGATGGCCCTTTTACAAACAGGACAAAAACCTGATGCTTCGTTGGATTTCATCCGGCAGTCTTCGTACGGACTGTAAACTCCTTTACTCATATAACCTCCGCCTTCGAAAGCACCTACCTTATTATTGTATTCAGGAGTACGTGGTGTCGGAATTGGGGTGGAAGGAGCTACCATATCTTTCCATTTCTTTCCGAAATCGACCAGCGTAGTCAGATTTGGTTCCCATGGCTCCACTTTCAGATTGTAATAATCTTCGTACGCTACCGTCGACGTGTAATATTCATCGCCGAGTCCGGCAAATCCGTGACCGAATTCATGCACAAACACCAGTTTCGACAGGTTGTGGTCGGCCGTACAGACATTGATGAAATTGTAAAATCCACCTCCGCCGTATTTCATCGAGTTGACCAGCACAATTACCTGGTCGTAAGGAACGCATGCAGCGGCATCACAGACCGATTTCATATCGGTAGTGGTCAGGTAGCGTGGCACATCGAATGTGTAGAAGGTTGTATTGAAAGCGGTGTTTTTGTATACATGCTGTCCGGGAATATCGGTGCCGGAGTCAATCGACGGCGTTTCGACCGCATAAACATTGAATTTGCTTTTGTTTTCGGAGAACGGCGATACGGTGAATAGGTAATTGGTCATGCGCGTGGCATCGCGGACAAACTTGTCCATCTGGTCGGCCGTGTAACCTTCGGCTAAAATGGCAATGTCGACATGATTTTCCGGTTTGCCGGAATTCACAATATCAACGACTTTCTCTTTCTCCGGTGCTTCATTAATGATGAAATAGTTTTTCGGGTCGACATCGGTTTGGAAGACTGAAACAAATTTGCCGTCCCAGTTTCGTTGGTCAATTTCAAGCTTAACTTCATTTTGAGGAAACGGAAATCGGAGTACCTGGTAAAACGAACGCTCTTGTTTTTTGGCTTCCGGCGTAGTTTGCCATTCCTGGAAAAGGGGGGCAAAGCCACGGCTGAAAATTAATTTGCCGCTTTTTTTATCGAATACTCTGTAACGATAAGCTCCCAGGTTCAACGTATCAACCAAATAATCGTGGGAACCACTCCAGAACTTTTCCCGTTTAGTGGTAACCGGGAAAACATGAACTGTTTTGTTGTTTCCGGCCAGCAAATAATCAAAGCGAAGTGCGCCATCGGTAAAATATTGTCCGAATCGGGGAGAGGAAATAGCAGAAAAGGGCAATAATATGAAAAGTATGTTTATCAGGATGTTTTTCATGAAGGTATCTTTAGTTATTTTTGTTTTCGTGGACGGTAAATTAATCAACCTTTTTTATTTAAAAGCATAAAAATGTCAACATATTATAATTGGATCAAGAACCTCTTTCTCGATGTTTCTCAAAATGAGCAGATGGCTGTATTTTTTTCGGCGCTTGTCGTTCTTCTCAGTATTGCAGCCCTTTCCGGTATTTTCCATTTGATTTTGCGTGCTGCATTGCGCGGTATTTTCTCCAAAATCGTGAAACGTACCCGCTTCGAGTGGGACGATATTTTGTTTAAGAACCGGGTTTTTAATGTGCTGGCGCATATTGCTCCGGTTTTGATTATTGGATGGGCTTCCAACTTTGCCGGGAATGATATTCAATGGATGGATGGCATATTAAATGGCCTGGCAAAGATTTATCTGATTGCCGTCATCATTGCATTGTTGAACAGACTTTTAACAGCTTCCCTCGATATTTATCAGACGTATCCTTTTTCAAAAGAACGCCCCATTAAGGGATATGTGCAGTTGATGAAACTGTTGCTATACTTTATCGGAGCCATCTTTTTGATTTCTGTTTTGGTATCGAAAAGTCCGGGAAACCTTTTTACCGGGTTGGGCGCGATGGCCGCCGTGTTGATGTTTGTATTTAAAGATCCCATTCTTGGGTTCGTTGCCAGTATTCAGTTGGCCGCCAATAAAATGGTGAAGCCGGGAGATTGGGTCTCTCTGCCTTCGTACAATGCGGATGGAACCGTGGAAGATATTTCCCTCACATCGGTGAAAGTTCAAAACTGGGACAAAACCATTACCACCATTCCAACTTATGCTTTGGTTTCGGGCTCGATGACCAACTGGATCGGGATGGAAGAATCAGGCGGTCGCCGTATCAAGCGGTCCATTAATATTGATATGACGACAGTGCGTTTTGCTGACACTAAGTTGCTGGAACATCTTCGCCAGTTTTCACTTATCAGGGAATATGTTGAGAAAAAAGAAGAGGAGGTAAAAGAATACAACAGGGCCAAACAGCTCGATGAGCGTGATTATGTTTCCGGCAGGCGGCAGACTAACCTGGGAATTTTCCGCAAGTATCTCGAGGCTTATTTGCATGCCCATCCTGGCGTACATGATGAGATGACCTTCCTGATTCGTCATCTGCAACCAACTGAAAAAGGAATTCCTGTCGAGATCTATGTGTTCAGCAAGGATCAGCGGTGGGCAAACTACGAAGAACTGCAGGCCGATATCTTCGATCATATTCTGGCTGTGCTACCTGAATTCGGGTTACGGGTTTTCCAGAATCCTTCTGGTGAAGATTTTCGCATTTTGAAGCACATCAGTAATAATGATGCCTGAATTTCGTATGTTTGCATTCCCCAATAGTGAAGGGATACAGCGCCATCGGTGATGTTTATATTGTTTTAATACAATGTTTTGTGAGGTGGAGAGTTTCCCGTTTTTCACTATAGAATTATGGAATCATTTATGCTGATGTTTTATAACATTGAACCTTTTAAAGTATAAAAAAAATAGCCATTTTTGTGACAAATTGAAAGTATGGTAAAAAAGTATAATGCAGAAAATGAAGAGGAGTTTCAGGAGCAAATCATCCAAATCGATGATTTAGACAGGAAAATATTGAAGCTCATCACCACCAATGCCCGTATTCCTTTTTTGGAAGTGGCCCGCGAATGTGGTGTTTCCGGCGCTGCGATTCATCAACGTGTTCAGCGCCTGTTGAATTTAGGTGTAGTTACCGGTTCTGAATTTATTGTAAGTCCGCAAAAGCTTGGATACAATACCTGCGCTTATATGGGGATTTATCTCGAAAAAGCCAGCTACGACAGAAAAGTTGTGAAGCAATTGCGCGAAATATCGGAAATTGTTGAGTGTCATCATACTACTGGCCAGTACGCAATTTTTATTAAAATACAGACCAAAACGAATAAGCATCTGAAAAAGATTATCGATACCGACCTTCAGGGCATCGATGGAATTTCCCGGACGGAGACCTTTATCTCTTTAGAACAGGAATTCAAGCGGCAAATTCCAATCAAATAAAAAAACTCCCGGCTCATCAACCGGGAGTTTTTTTAGAATGGTAAATCGCCGCCATCGTCATCCGTTTCCGGCGGGATATCGTTCTCGTTAAATGGTGGCGGATTAAATCCTTCCGGTTCCCCGCTCGCCTTATCGATGCGATAAGCATTCACATTATGGAACCATCTTCCGTTATATTCTCTCGACTCTACACTAAAGGACACTTCTACCTCCATATTGCTGTTGAAGCCCTCCAGCAGGTTAATTTTGTCGTTGAATAAGGTAAAGCAAATCTTTTTCGGGTACTGCTCGTCAGTTTCAATGACAAATTCCTGTTTCCGCCATTCTCCTCTGGCGCTGGTTCCGGTTACAACTGGAAGCAACTGTTCAATCCGTCCCTTTACTTTAAAACTCATAATCTGGTTTCTCTTTTAAGTAACGTTTGTCTGTCGGTTGATAAAAAGCAAGACCCGGAAGAGCATGTGCTGTTCCGAGTCCTGATTATGTTCCTTTTCCGGGGTTTTGTCACCCCATGAAAATGGGATTATTTTTCAATTCCCAAAAGATGAACTTCGAAAATCAGGGTCGAGTTAGGACCGATGTCTTTACCTGCACCACGCTTGCCATAAGCCAAATCAGCCGGGATATAAAGCATCCATTCTGAACCAACAGGCATCATTTCCAGTGCTTCAGTCCATCCTTTGATTACGCGGTCAACCTGGAAAGTAACTGGTTTGCCACGCTCTATTGAGCTGTCAAATACTTTACCGTCGATGGTTTTTCCGGTATAATCAACTTTTACTTTCTGTCCGGCTTTCGGTACAGGACCGTTGCCTTGCTTGATGATTTTATACTGGAGACCGCTATCGGTAGTTTTTACACTATCGTTTTTAGCGTTTTCTTCCAGGAATTTCTGACCAGCTTCCAGGTTTTTCTGGGCCAGTGCGTCCTGAATTTTAGAGAAGAAAGACTGAATAACTGTACGTCCTTTTTCAGAAGGAATTTTCAGGTCTTTTTCCATCAACATATCTTCAAATCCAGCCAGCATGATACTTGAATCAAGTTTTACACCGCCCGGAGTATTCTTCAGGTTATTCTTAATGTTGTTTCCCAGATCAACACCAATGGCGTAGCTGGCAGAGTCGGCAGCTGTTTTGAGCGTAACATTACGGCTCGGCTGCTGATTGCAAGATGCCATCACCAATACTGCAGCAACAAGGATAAGTGCAATTTTGAAAATTTTCATAGTTGTGTAAATGTTAAAATTTTAGTGCAAAGACTTTATAATTAAGTTTATTCTTATTTCACAATTTCCAGTAGTTCTACTTCGAAAATCAGGGTCGCGTTAGGACCAATCACGCCACCAGCGCCGTTCTCTCCGTAAGCCAGGTGCGGCGGAATAAACAATTTCCATTTGGAACCTACAGGCATCAGCTGGAGGGCTTCCTGCCATCCCTGGATAACTCCGTTAACCGGGAATGTTGCCGGTTCGCCCCGTTGAACTGAACTATCAAACACAGTTCCGTCGA
The DNA here is from genome assembly GCF_009617875.1 of Prolixibacter sp. NT017. NCBI lineage: Bacteria > Pseudomonadati > Bacteroidota > Bacteroidia > Marinilabiliales > Prolixibacteraceae > Prolixibacter > Prolixibacter sp. NT017. Next base: position 251,574 of record NZ_BLAV01000001.1, read on the forward strand.
TTAAGGTTCCGTGGTAATGACATTTTACATTATCACTGGCTGAAGGCAATTCGCCGTCGCCCTGTGCCATCACTTCAAACTGCATCCCGCTCGGGAGTTCTTCAACGTGTTGTTTCTTTTTATTTTCTTCTAAATATGCTTTTCCGGCGGTCAGGTTTTCATCTTTTTCTTTATCCTGAACCCGGCTGATATATTCCTGAATAATCTGATTGGCTTCGTCGGCGCTTATCTGTGGCATCTTTCCTTCATATGCATCTTTGATTGCCATATCAAAAGCTTCGGTATCAATTGTTTTGATTCCTGAGCCAATGAGGTTGCTAGCGACGCTTAAGCCAATGGAATAACTAAATTTTTCTACTTGTGAGTTCAACTCCTTTTTTGACATAATAATATTGAGCTTTTTATGTCTTGCGAAGATATACTTTTTCAATGAGGAGACCTTTGGCTAGCTGTTAAAAAAACCAAAAGAAAATCATGGTTTTCTACCTCTTAGCATTTCTCTTTTTCCCGGTGGGCCGGGAATTCTTTCCACCTGAAAACCTGCCGACTGCATCGTTCTCCTGACTGCTCCTTTGGCGCTGTAGGTTACCAGAATTCCGTCTTTAGTCATGTGAGCGAAGATAGCCGCAAATATTTCGGGCGACCAAAGTTTGGGTTGTTTATCCGGGGCAAAAGCGTCGAAGTAGACTAAATCAAACGGCGGCAGTGCCTTAAAATTGAAGCTGGTTAAATCTCCTTCTATTTTTTGTAGCTGAAAAGTACCGTTTATGTCATTCAGCTTTTCCCACTGGCAATTATGGAGTTGCTTGAATAAGCTGTTTTCCTTCTTGGCTGTGTCAGGCTCAGGATTTAGTTTTTCCCATTCTTCTTCCTGTAAAGGGTATTTCTCAATGGTATAGTATTTAATATTTCGCTGTTGACGCTTGCTTTCCACAGCCGTGAGAAAAGCATTCAAACCTGTGCCAAAACCGACTTCAAAAATGGTTAACTCCCTTCCGGAATGCATATTCAATCCGGCATCGATGAAAACGTGCATTGATTCCTGTTTGGCCCCGTGAATGGAATGGTAATGCTCGTCCATATTCGGAACGTAAAGCGTATGCGAGCCATCTTCGGTTTTCAGTATCTTCCGTTCCATTGCTTATTTAGTTTTGATGCCGAGAAATTGTTGCCTGATACGATTCGGAATCAGTCGGATAAACTGTAATGGTCGGCCCTGAGCAGCCAAATTGTCGGGATGTTTGGTGACTACACGGTAGAACCAGATAAACAGAATGGTTCCTTTCAGGATGGAGGTGATGGAGAGGCTCCACCAGACACCGAGTAACCCCAGCGAAGTTCCCAGTGCCAAAGCCAGCGCGATGGGAATTCGCATTCCGGTTAACGTTATTCCAATAATCGAAGGCGGCATGGTACGTCCGATTCCGTTGAACGCTCCGGATGTAGCAATCTCCATGCACATGAATATTTGCGAGTATCCCAGAATTTCCAGGTATTTACCGCCCATCTGGATGGCATCGTGTTCGGGAATGAATATGCCAAACACTTGTTTGCCGAATCCCACGAAAAGAAGGCCGACAATTAGCCCTACGACACTGCTGAAACCTACCGTGATGAGAAATCCTTTGTAGATGCGTTCCCACTTGGCAGCGCCAAAGTTCTGCCCCACGAAAGCGCCCAGTGCAGTGGCGAATCCGCTGGCGGTCATCCAGCTCAGGGCTTCGATTTGTGCACCAACACTTTGTACGGCAATGGGAAGTGCTCCCCAGCGCCCGACAATCCGAGCCAGAATCATGGCGAAGATGGCAAACAAAATACTTTGCATGGCTACCGGTAGCCCCAGTTTAAAGATCTTTCGCATGTAGGGAATGTTCAAACCGGTAATGATGCTGGCCTTTTTTAAAGGCGATTTGCCTCTCCTTATTCTGATTATAAACAACAGCAACACCAGTCCCTGCGATGCAACGGTAGCATAAGCCGCACCGTTGGAACCCATCTGCGGAATGGGACCAACTCCGAAAATCAATAACGGATCGGCTACAATATTCAGGAGCAATCCAATTGAGTTTATCCGGAAAGGTAGTTTTGAGTTTCCGGCTCCGGTGAATACGCCTGAGAACGTTGGATTGGAATAATAAAGCAGCGAGCCGGCTGAAATAATCCGGAGATAGGAAACAGCATTGTGGTTAACTGCTTTGTTGGTCAACTTAAAAAAGCCGATTAATCCGGGAGCGAAAATATAAGTTAGAATTCCGTAAAGGATGGCCAGTACCAAAGCCCCGGTGAGTGATTGTTGGGCAAAGGTAATAGCTCTTTTTTTGTCGCCTGCTCCGAGAGATTGAGAAACCCCGACTTCAGCTCCGGTTCGGGTTATCAGCATGAGCGAAATGCCGAGCCAGGTGAAGAACGTAGCTGCACCGACAGCGGCTACCGCATCACTACCCACGCGCCCCAGCCAAATCATATCAATCATGCTGTAGGCCATCTGAATGAAAGATGTGCCCATGATGGGAACCGATAGCTTGATTATCTGTTGTGGTATATGTCCGTATGTCAGATCAGTAGACTGCTTCAAAACTGAGAATCTTTTATGATTAATCGCGGGCGAATTTAGTCTGAAAAAATTAATTTTAGGCAATCTTGCCGGATATTGCTCCGACATAAAGCAAGAACGCTATGTTGATACGTATTTATGATGAAAATCCAAATCAGAAGGACATTCTGAAGGTGGTCGAGGTTCTGCGGAACGGTGGAGTCATCGTTTATCCAACCGATACAATTTACGGTATTGGTTGTGATATTACGCAGCCCAAAGCTGTTGAGCGGGTGGCCCGGCTGAAAAATCTGAAACCGGAAAAAGCTGACTTCTCCTTTATTTGTCATGATCTGAGCCATATATCCGATTTTAGCAAGCCCATTTCTAACCCGGTTTTCAAGATGATGAAGAAGAACCTTCCGGGACCGTTTACCTTTATTATTCAGGCGAATAGCCAGGTGCCGAAAATGTTTAAAAACCGGAAGAAGAGCGTCGGGGTTAGAGTACCGGATAACAACATTATTCGTGAGATCGTCCGCGAACTGGGGAACCCGGTTATGTCGACCTCTGTTCGTGACGAGGATGAAATTTTGGAATATACGACTGACCCGGAACTGATTGAAGAGAAATTCGGCGATTTGGTCGATTTGGTGATCGACGGTGGATATGGTGACAATACTCCTTCTACGGTAGTGGATTGTACCGGTGATGTTCCGGAAATTATCCGTCAGGGAAAAGGAGAGTTGATCGAGTAATCTTTTTTTCTTAGTTCTTCCAGAAAGAGGGAGTGAACAGAATCAGGATGGTGAACAACTCCAGTCGTCCTAATAACATCAGGAAGGAGAGGAACCATTTTCCGAAAGCGGGAACGTGATAGAAATTCTCAGCTGGCCCTACGTTGCCCAATCCCGGGCCAATATTGCCGAGGCTGGTGGCGACAGCTCCAATCGCTGAGCTCAGATCGGGTTCGATAAACGTGTAAACAACGACACTTCCGAAAAAGACCAGTACGTAAATCATGAAAAAGGCCAGAACGTTCAGCATAATCTGGTCGGAAACCGTCCGCTGATTAAACCTGACAGGAATCACCGCATTGGGATGAATGAGCCGCCGTAGCTCGTACCAGCTGTTTTTCAAAAGCAGCACGATACGCACAATTTTGATACTACCTCCTGTTGACCCCGCAGAACCTCCAAAGAAGAAAAGCGAAAAGAGAAAGACGGTCATAATTGCAGGCCATTTCAGGTAATCGGCTGTTGCATAACCGGTGGTTGTGATGATCGAAACTACCTGGAAAAGAGATTCCCGGAAGGAATGCTCGAACCCGGTGTTGGTATTTCGCATCAAACCCAGCGTGATGATGGCCGTAAAAAAGAGGATGAAAAATCCATACCACCGAAACTCTTCATTCGCCCAGGCTTTCTTCAATTTCCCGTTAAGGGCAAGATAGGACAATGCAAAGTTGGTTCCCGCCAGGAACATAAATATGATGATGACATACTGAATGTAAGGCGAAGTAAAATAGGCAACGCTGGCTTGTTTGGTCGAATATCCTCCGGTGGCCATCGTGGTAAAGGAGTGGCAAACCGCATCGAATAACGGCATTTTTCCGATGTACAGAAGTATGGTTTCCAGAGCGGTGAAGAGTACGTAAATTCCCCACAAACGCTTGGCTGTTTGCTTAATTCGCGGATGCAATTTGTCCGGAGTAGGACCGGGAACTTCCGCCACAAACAGCTGCATCCCTCCAATTCCAAGAGCAGGAAGGATGGCCAGAGAAAGAACAATGATTCCCATACCGCCGAGCCACTGTGTCATGCTGCGCCAGAACAGTATTCCATGAGGAAGTGCCTCAATATCCGTCAGAATCGATGAACCTGTCGTGGTAAATCCCGACATGGTTTCAAAAAAAGCGTTGGTGAACGAAGGAATAAAACCTCCGATCATGAAAGGGAGGCTTCCGAAAAGGGAAAATACGATCCAGGTTAACGTGACGATAATATAGCCATCGCGCTTGGCAATATGATTGGAACTTTTTCTTCCGAGTAGAAAGAGAATGCCGCCGGAAACAGTTGTAATTCCTACCGCGTAAAGAAAAGAATTTACATCCGGGCCACCGTAACCAATCGCCACCAGGAGTGCAACAATCATGGCTGCTGCTTCTACAACGAGAAGCAATCCCATTATTTTTACGATGACCTTGAAATTAAACACAGAATTTCTTCTCTTTAGGCTGGTTGGGAGCTATTTAAAAAATTTCGAAAGTTTCTTCAATGCTGAAGGAAGGGTGAAAACAACCACTTTGTCACCTTCCACGAATTTGGTATCGCCGTTGGCAATATACCCCTGGTCCTGCCGGATGTATCCACCGATGGTTGCATTTTCCGGGAAACTTAGTTCATGAATGGCTTTCCGGGTCACCAGCGAATCTTTTTTCACGATGAATTCGAGAACTTCCGCATCTGATGCCGTCAGGCATTTAACATGCGACACTTCGGCATTCAATGTAAAACGATAAATATAAGATGCTGCCAGCAGCTTTTTGTTAATCACACCGCCAATGCCAATCCGCTCGGCAAAATCGATGTAATCGATGTTCTCGACTTCAGCAATGGTACGTTTAACACCTACTTTCTTCGCCAGCTGGCAGGAAAGAATATTCGTTTCGGAATTTCCCGTTACGGCAATAAAAGCATCCATCTGGTCGATTCCTTCGGTCTTCAGCAGATCCATGTCACGACCGTCACCGTGAATAACGAGGGCTTTGTTCGCTTTCTCAGCAACTTTCAGGCTGCGGGCTTTATCCTGTTCGATTAGCTTTACATTGAAATGCTCGCCCAGTCGCATGGCTGTTTTCATACCAATCCGGCTTCCACCGAGAATCATCACATTCTTTACCTCGAACTTTTTCTTTCCGGCTTTTTCAAGAATGGATGGGACCGTGGTTGGATTAGATACAAAGAAGACGATGTCTCCAATTAGTATTTTATCATCTCCGTGAGGGATGATGGTTTCCGATTCACGAGTGATGGCTACTGCTCTGAACTCCTCTTTCTCCTGAGCTAACTCACGAAGCGTTTTACCAACAATTTTGTTATTGCTACGAATCTTTACTCCGAACAGAATCAATTTTCCGCCCGAAAACTCATGAATCAAGCGCGTACTGGTCTGCTTCAGGTAGGTGACAATTTCTTTTGCAGCCAGATGTTCCGGGTAGATTAATTCGTCGATTCCCAGACTAGCGAAGTATTCTCTATTTTGAGGAAAAAGAAATTCCTGATTATCAATACGGGCGACCGTTTTACCGGCCCCAAGGTGTTTGGCCAACTGACAGGCCACAATGTTACGCTCTTCATAGGGCGTTACCGCAATGAACAAGTCGGCATGCTGAACGCCGGTTTCCTTGAGATCGCTAACCGATATTGCTGCTCCAATCACCGTCAGTACATCGAGCATGGAGGAAATATTGTTCAGTTTTTCCTCGTTGTCGTCCAGCAGGACAATATCGTGATCTTCTTTAGATAACATTTTAGCGAGGTGTGTTCCCACCTCACCGGCACCGGCAATTACAATTTTCATAATTCTCCCAGCCAAATTTTAAATGCACCGCAAAGTAAATTATTAATGAGTTATATATCCAATTTTGATGCCACTTTTTTTGTTTTTATCTGAAATCAAGATATTTGCGCTTAACGCACCTTTATCGGGAAGCGAGTGTATGTTTTTCGGGAGCATATTACTTTTTTCTTCATTTTCTAATCGTTTATCAGAAAACAATGGGGTGTTCGTAACAAGTTGTGCAACAGGGGATTCTTTTGCCTCGAATTTTGCAATTTCCTTTCGATAGATTTCGTGCAGATAAATCAGGTCGGTTGGCGGCATAAACTCTGTTAATTCTGCTTTTTCAGGACTCCAAATCTTCATGCCGGCAAAGTTTATCATATTGTTTTTCTTTTTCAGAAATGGAAATTGCTGCGCACTTTTTCCTGATAAAGGAATAATGACTGACGATTTTATACCATGCAATTGCTCGAAGGGTTTCATGTAAATGCTCATTTTTTGTCGGGTTATTACCGAATCTTCCGAAGAAATCCAAACGATGCTTTTACCGTGGACGGCGGCAATCAGTGTTTTTCGGGGAACATGGAAGAAAACGATTTTGCGTTGGGTTAAAATTCGATACTTGTTAATCGTCGTTATTCCTGCCAGGATGATGAATGAGACCAGTATCAGCTGGAGGAAAATTTTTTGTTTCCTGATAATAAACAGTGTGAGAAAGATGATGACGAGAAAAGAAGTGAGCAACATAGGGGCGGTGAATGAAATTTTGGGAATAACTGCTCCGGGAAGTGTGTTGACTGTCCAAACAGAAGCGAGCAGGGCTTTAACTAATATGTGTAGTAACAGGGCAATTGCTTTGCCGATGAACGGAATGAATGAGAGAGTAAGCAAAAGAAATGCGGCGTAAATAATTAATGTGGTTAACGGAATAGCGAAAAGATTGGTCAACCAGAAATAAACGGGAAATTGATGAAAGTAGTAGATGGAAAGCGGTGAAACGCCAATCTGCGCGGCTAAGGAAACTGTCAGTAGCCCCCAGACTTTATCGAGCCACCAGTTGCTTATGTAGATGGTGTGGTAAATTAGTGGCTGGAAGAATACGATGGAAAGAACTGCTGCATACGATAGTTGGAAGCCTACCTCAAAAAGTAGGTTAGGATTCACGAGTAACAGCAAAAATGCTGATGCAGCGAGCGTGTTGTAAATGTTGTTCTGCCGGTTGACGTTTTCGCCAATGGCAATGAATGAAAACATGGTGGCCGCTCGCTGAACAGAAGGAGACAAACCGGTAATGAAAGCGTAAATCCAGATAACTGCAAGCAAAACGAACAGCCGGGCTAAACGACCTTTTCGATATTTTTTTAGTAATTTGAGCAGAAAGCTGAAAACGAAGTAGATAATTCCCACGTGCAAGCCCGATACCGCCAGAATGTGAATCGCGCCCGAGTTGGCGAAATCTGATTTTATTTCCGGATCGATATTTTCGCGATCGCCCAATACCAACGCCGATAATATACTCATTTCGTCGCCGGAGAAGCCATATCGTTCAAATATGCTTAGGAAATGTTCCCGGACGATCAGCGCTTTTTGCTGGAGATTTAATCCTACTTTTCCCGTAGTGATGAAATAATCTTTCGTCCGGAGGTAAAGTCGGTGCGTAATATGATGTCTGAGCATGTAGGCCCGGTAATTGAATTCGCCGGGATTGCTCGGCGGCTCGATAGCTGTCGGCTGACGATGAAAGGCGATTACCTGCCCTGGAATCAGGTTCGCTGCTGTTGAATCTTTTTCCAGGTAGGTTAATATGTTTTGCTTTTCGGGAAGGAGTTGCAAAATGGTTTTGAATGAGTTCGCTTTTTTTTCCGGGAAACCGGCAACAACGGCAAAATGGCTTGTTTTGTCTGGTATCGATTTTGGCTGATATTGTCGTTGCTGGTGCCAGTACCATCCGAAAATGAACAGGAAAAAATAGAGGAGAGTACCGAACAAAGGCGCTGTCCTGTAGCCCGTTCGACGAAATGTTACTAGTAAGAGAAAAAGAATAGTGAGCCCGGCGAGGCCAGTTAATAATTGGAGGCCTTCAATGGAATAACCCGCCAGAATTCCGGCGACGAATGGAAGGAGAAAACGGAAGAAAGGAATTCGACGAAGATGGTCAGTCAGGCTGGTCATAAAAATGAGATTACCGTAATCACATGATTTAAATTACGATAATCTCACTAAAATACCTTGAATATCAGAAGCGAATTTACCTGAATCAGATTTTTGGAAGCTTTATCCGGTACGAGGGCTGCACTTTCCCTTTGGTAATCGCCGTCAGTTTACTTTTCAGCAAGCGCTTCTTCAGAGGAGTAGCGTAGTCAACAAACAGGATTCCATCGAGGTGATCGTACTCGTGTTGCAAAACTCTGGCGGCAAATCCTTCGAACACTTCGTCATGCTCCACCCAATTCTCATCGAAATATTTCATGCGGATACGGCCTTTCCGTTTCACCTCTTCCCGGATAAACGGAATGCTCAGACAACCTTCTTCCATGAGCACTTCTTCACCGTCTTTTTCGATGATATGAGGATTGATGAATGCTTTTTTGAAGTCTTTCAACTCTGGTTCTTCTTCAGCCATGGGCGTGGCATCGACCACAAAAACCCTGATAGATAAACCAACCTGTGGTGCGGCCAGTCCTACTCCCTCTGCATTATACATGGTTTCGAACATGTTATCGATAAGTTCCTGCAGACCTTCGTAGTCTTTGTCAATGTCCGGTGTCACTTTTCGTAAAACCGGGTCGCCGAAAACGGTTACAGGTAAAATCATGCTATTTATTTTTTGTATTTATTTTCTTCCAAATAAGATTGTAGAATGATGGTGGCACTTACGGCATCTACCATTGCTTTGTCCTGACGCGACTTTTTTCGCAAGCCGGCATCAATCATGCTCTGAAAAGCGATTTTCGATGTAAAACGCTCATCAATTTGCTTAACAGGCATGTCGGGATAGAGTTTGCTGAATTTTTTCAGAAACGGATTGATGTACCGTATTGATTCAGATGGTTCGTTGTTTAATTGTACCGGGTAACCGATAACGAGCAATTCAACATCTTCCTTTTTTAAATAGTCACTCAGAAAATCCCAGATTTCGTGTGTTGCTACTGTCGTGAGCCTGCTGGCGATTAACTGAAGCGGATCGGTTACCGCTACTCCAACTCGCTTTCTGCCGTAATCGAGGGCCAGAATCCTTCCCATGTTGTTTTTGATTTTCAGGGGGCAAAGATACACGATTATTTGATTTTTTCTCATTTCAGTATAAAGGGATTACGAATGTTTCCGGAAACTTTTGTGAAAGGATTCGATATCCATTAAGATTAAAATGAAATGCAGATGTAAAAAATAGTGTTATCGTAATTTGTTTGTATACAGTGTTTTTGGGTTTTGGGTGTAATCTTTACTCTTATCTTTTTTTAACAATTTACCTGGTTTTGGCACGGGCTTTGATTTTGCTTGAGCAAAGAATGAGGTATACCATTACGACGACGTCGGGAAATATTGAAGTTTAACTTTAAAAACCCGAAAACTATGAAAACGACACAATTCCATAAAATAAGCGCTACTGTATTTTTGATGGCTGTTTTATCAGTCGCTGCTGTAAATCCTGCATTTGCACAGAGGCGCACCCGGAAATATCAGCCTGAGAGGCGTGAACATTCCAAAGGGAAATACGAAAACAGAGATCATCGTTCAAGTAATAGGGAAAGAAGCAACCGTAACGAAAGAAATGATGATCGGTTTAAAAAAAATAATCACAACCGGGATCGTGACCATGATCGAAATTACGCGTACCATACGCCGCGTTACAATCGCGATAACGACCGGAATTGGAATAGAAATGGACACTGGGATAATGACCGGCGCTGGCACAGGGAGCATCCGGTATACGTAAATCACCGGCACTACAGAATTCCCCGTTACAACGGAAGAGTAAGGGTTTATGCCAGGGCTCCGTGGGGACGTCGTCATCCGATGGTAATCAGGCATAAGTATGGAGATATCTACTGTTTCGGTGGAAACTTCTACACTTATTATCCTAGATACGGATACGTGCAGATTCAGTTGCCTCGTGATATGGTATTTGCAACGATACCGAGAGGAGCCGTAAGGGTAAGAGTGAATGGTCAATTGATGTTCCGGTTAGGAGATGTCTATTTTGAACTGGGTTCACGTGGATACCGGATTGCCAATTACCATGGATATCCCGAAATGTATGGATATGTCGACCGTTATTAATCAATCAGAATAGCTTGCAAAAAGTAGCAAAAAAGAAGGGTGCCCGCTAGGACACCCTTTTCTTTTATTTTGAAAAGCAATATTTGATTGTGCTTTATCCTTGTTTCAGGTTGGCCTGAGCTGCTGCCAGACGTGCAATCGGAACGCGATAAGGAGAACAACTTACATAGTCGAGGCCTACACCGTTGCAGAACTCAACAGAGCTTGGTTCACCACCGTGCTCACCGCAGATACCTACTTTCAGTTTCGGGTTGGTTTCGCGACCGCGTTTGGTTGCCAAATCAACTAACTGTCCAACACCTTCTTGGTCGAGTACCTGGAACGGATCGTTTTTCAGGATACCTTTCTTGATGTAAATCGGCAGGAATTTACCGGCGTCATCACGAGAGTAACCGAAGGTCATCTGGGTGAGGTCGTTGGTTCCGAATGAGAAGAACTCGGCAACGTCAGCAATCTCATCAGCAGTGAGAGCTGCACGCGGAACTTCAATCATGGTACCCACTTTGTAATCGATGCGAGCACCTTTTTCTTCGAATACTTTCTCTGCAACCTCGTTAATGATGTCAGCCTGAAGTTTCAGCTCCTTGATGGTACCTACCAGCGGAACCATAATTTCAGGACGGGCATCAACACCTTTTGCTTTCAGGTTCAATGCTGCTTCGATGATAGCGCGTGCCTGCATTTCGGTAATTTCCGGGTAGGTATTACCCAAACGGCAACCACGGTGTCCGAGCATCGGGTTGAATTCTTCCAGCTCAGCTACTTTCGAACGGATAACGTCGATGGCAACACCCATTTCGCTAGCCAGCTCTTTCTGAGTAGCCTGCTGATGAGGTACAAACTCGTGAAGCGGCGGGTCAAGTAAACGAACAGTTACTCCGTAACCAGCCATTGCTTCGAATATACCTTCAAAGTCTTCACGCTGATAAGGAAGCAGTTTGTCTAGTGCTTTGCGTCTTCCTTCTTCATCGGAAGCCAGAATCATTTCACGCATGGCTTTGATACGCTCTCCTTCGAAGAACATATGCTCGGTACGGCATAGACCGATACCCTGAGCTCCAAAGTTGCGGGCTACCTGGGCATCTTTTGGCGTATCGGCGTTAGTGCGGACATGCATGCGGGTGAACTTGTCTGACAGGTCCATAATATGACCAAAATCTCCGCTCAAATCCGGATTTCTGGTAATTACTTTACCATCATAAACTTCTCCTGTACTTCCGTTCAGAGAAATCCAGTCACCTTCTTTATATGTTTTTCCGTCAGCGACGAAAGAACGGTTTTTGTAATCAATCTTGATACCTCCGGTACCTGAAACACAGCATTTACCCATACCACGGGCAACAACAGCTGCGTGAGAAGTCATACCACCTCGTGCGGTCAGAATACCACGGGCAACGTTCATACCTTCAAGATCTTCCGGAGAAGTCTCGATACGAACGAGAATTGAGTTCTCATATTTTTCAGCTTCATCAGCGAAGAAAACAACCTGGCCGGTAGCTGCACCAGGAGATGCAGGAAGACCTTTGGCAATTACAGTTGCCTGCTCAAGAGCTTTCGTGTCGAAAATCGGGTGAAGAAGCTCATCGAGTTTGTTGGCTTCGAGACGAAGAATGGCAGTTTTCTCATCGATTTTGCCTTCTTTCAGCATATCCATGGCGATTTTTACCATAGCAGCACCGGTGCGTTTTCCGTTACGGGTTTGAAGCAACCAGAGTTTGCCTTCCTGGATAGTAAATTCCAGATCCTGCATATCCTGGTAGTGTTCTTCCAGTTTGTGCTGTGTTTCGTTCAGCTCTTTGTAAGCGGCTGGCATCGATTCTTCCAGAGAAGGAAATTTACTTGCACGCTCTTCTTCGCTAACACCTGCCAGTTTTGCCCAACGCAGTGAACCTTCTTTGGTAATTTGCTGCGGAGTACGGATACCGGCAACAACATCTTCGCCCTGTGCATTGATGAGGTATTCACCGTTGAACAGGTCCTCGCCGGTTGCAGCATCACGTGTAAATGCTACACCTGTAGCCGAGTTGTCACCCATGTTACCGAATACCATTGCCTGAACGTTAACAGCAGTTCCCCATTCTTCAGGAATGTTGTTTAAACGACGGTACAGGATGGCACGGTCGTTCATCCAGCTGTCGAATACAGCAGTAATGGCTCCCCAAAGTTGTTCCCACGGGTCGGTCGGGAATTCTTTCCCGGTTTCGTTTTTGATAGCTTCTTTAAAACGAAGAACCAGAACTTTTAGGTCGTCAACGGTGAACTCGGTATCCTGCTCGATGCCTTTTTCTTCCTTCATCGCTTCGATGATTTCTTCGAAAGGATCGATATCTTCTTTATTCTTCGGTTTCAGATCCATTACCACGTCACCATACATCTGGATGAAGCGGCGGTATGAATCCCAACCAAAACGTGCATTACCGGTTTTCTTTGTCATTCCTTCCACTGCCATATCATTCAGACCGAGGTTGAGGATGGTGTCCATCATGCCCGGCATGGAAGCCCTTGCTCCTGAACGAACAGAAACCAGACACGGATTTTCTTTGTCCCCGAATTTGGTTCCGGTCAATTCCTCGATATGTGCAACTGCATCTTTTACTTCATCATTGATGAGTTTGAGTACAGCATCACGACCTTCTTTGGTGTAAGTCGTACATACATCTGTGGTAATGGTAAAGCCCGGAGGAACTGGTACTCCAATCAGGTTCATCTCTGCCAGATTGGCTCCTTTACCTCCCAGTAAATTACGCATATCGGCACGACCCTCCGCCTGGCCATTACCGAATTTGTATACATTCTTAGCCATAAAGTGTTGAATATTAATTCGAATTAACTATGATGAATTTGTTGCAAAACTAATCTTTATTTTCAATGGTAGATTATATCTAAACGTAAAACTATGTTCTTGGGTTGAACGAAATTCGGATCAGATCGGGGGACAGATTGTAAATAATATAATCTGTATACTGATAAGTTCATTCAAAATCTGGAAGTTAACATTTTTATTGGGGCATTAAAGGTAGCCAATAAATTTTGAACGACTTAATTCATAAACAGGCATTCTGCTGTGTTTTAAAACATGACTGTTATGGCTAAAAAAAAGAAAGTTGCCCGTCGGGGATTGACAGGCAACTGTTCATAAAAGACCAAGACAGATATGAGGAGGGATAATTACAGGTCACTTTTAATAACAGAACATAAAATTAAGAAATTTGTTTCAAACAACCGTTTTCACATCGCTCTTTTTTTAGTTGTTCTGTTTCTTGCTATAAATATATGAAATTATGATGTTCAATGCATCTAACGGATGAAAATTTATCGCGATTTTCAAATGTAATTTCCTTGTTGTTTTATTTAATTGTCAGTATTTCAGTATCTAGTGTGTTCTTATGGAGTGGTAATTTGTTGGACAACCATTTAGTTCAGAATGACTAAAAACAGATTCTACCAGCCTAAATTGCCGTCTTTCTCCCAAATTGCGTCAGGTGAAAGATTATTTTTTTCGATGTCTTTGAAGTGTTTGTAGGTTCCAACTTTAAGTTCAACCGTGGCATTTTCGTCACAAATAATGATGCCACGCGGATGAAGTTGCAAAGCGGTGATGGTCCACATGTGATTGACTCCACCTTCAATTGCCTGGTGCAATGCGCGGGCTTTGTTGTGTCCGGTTACCAGAACAAGCACTTCTTTTGCGTCCATTACGGTTCCTACACCAACAGTCAATGCTGATTTGGGCACTTTATCGATGTCATTGTCGAAAAAGCGGGAGTTGGCGACCAGTGTATCGTAATTCAGTTCCTTGTCTCTTGTTCGTGAAGCTAAACTGGACCCCGGTTCATTAAAGGCAATATGTCCGTCAGCTCCAACGCCACCCATAAATAAATCAATGCCGCCAACCGATTTGATTTTTTCTTCGTAGCGGGCGCATTCGGCTTTTATATCTTCCGCATTTCCATTGAGGATATTGACATTTTTCTCTTGTATATCGATATGCTTGAAGAAGTTGGTCCACATAAAAGAATGGTAACTTTCGGGATGTTCTTCCGGAAGCCCAACATATTCATCCATGTTAAATGTGACGACGTGCTGGAAAGAAACCTTTCCTGACTGATGCAACTTAATTAGTTCGCGGTAAGTGTTCAGTGGTGTGCTGCCCGTAGGGAGTCCCAACACAAAAGGTTTTTCTTCTGTAGGATTGGCCAGGTTGATTTTGCGAACAATGTAATTGGCAGCCCAGCGTGCTACATCATCAGGTGCCGGTTGAATGATTAGTCTCATAACAGATTGTTTCTTGAATCAGCTAACAAAATTAGATGCAATTATTGTAAAAAGTGCTAATTAAATTTGCAAAAGCGGAACAAGCAAGATTTTTATAAAGAGTTTTATCAGAAAGCATTAATTTAACCAAAAAATTAGTCTTATGAATGTACTCGCTAAGATTCTAATCAATACCATCGCGGTACTGGTGGTTGCTTATATCCTCCCGGGAATTGAAATTAACAGTTTTTTCGATGGCCTGGTCGTGGCAGTTGTTCTGGCGCTATTGAACCTGCTGGTGAAACCTGTATTGGTTATCCTAACTCTTCCTCTGACAATTGTGACGCTCGGGATATTTTTGTTGATCCTGAATGGCCTAATCGTGATGTTGGCCGGTGCTTTGGTTGACGGGTTTTACGTTTCCGGATTGTTTTGGGCCATCATTTTTAGTTTGTTGGTATCATTGGTTAATACCATACTCGGAGCGAAAGATCTGCGCAAGTAACCGGATTATTCTTACTTTCGGGGCTTCATAATAAAAAACCATTGCGATATAGGTGCAGGACATAGGAAAAACCTGCCGTGTATTGATTGGATTGAGGATATAGATGCACTACATTGGAGAAATAGCTGGCATTGCTACTGCCATGTTCTGGACAGTCACTTCTATGGCTTTCCAGGTAGCTACACGTAAAGTCGGTTCGCTAAATGTCAATATCATACGCCTTTTTATGGCGTTTATTTTTTATGTGCTGTACATGAGGATGAGCCGCGGTCTTTGGCTTCCAACGGATGCTTCTCCCGAAGCGTGGAAATGGTTGGGCATATCCGGTCTTATCGGTTTTGTGCTGGGAGATTTTTTCCTGTTTCAATCTTATGCTTTTGTCAGTGCACGGATTTCCATGTTGATGATGTCACTGGCACCACCCGTGGCTGCTTTGTTAGGTTACATTATCCTGGGAGAACGCTTTACCTTACTGAATACGGTCGGCTTGCTCCTTGTTCTTACCGGAATTGCCATGGTGATTCTCAATCGTGGTGACAAAAGCGAAAATAATCGTCGGTTCAAATATCCCATGAAAGGAATACTGTTGGCGTTTGGAGGAGCAATAGGGCAGGGCTCCGGTGCGGTTCTTTCGAAATTTGGCATGGCGAGCTATGATGCATTTTCTGCCTCACAAATCCGGGTAATTGCCGGCGTGTTAGGATTCTCGCTCATTTTTACGGTAATGCGGAGATGGAAGGGCGTTTTTTCGACGATTAAAAACGTTAATGCGATGAAGCCCATTTTAATTGGCGCTTTTTTCGGGCCTTTCATTGGAGTCGGACTCAGTATGGTCGCTCTTCAGCATACCTCGGCCGGAATTGCCTCTACGTTGATGGCTACCGTTCCGGTTTTCATCCTCTTGCCTTCGGTGATTTTTTTCGGAGAGAAACTTACCTGGCGGGAAGTATTAGGCGCATTTATTACTGTTGGTGGCATCGCCGTTTTCTTCATTCGGTAGGCTTGTTCAGCCTTTTCCTTCAAAAATTTTTTGTCTCCTGAACAGGGCTATTTTATTGGTCCTTTTCTATCCTTCTTTCTCGATTCCAATTTTTTACTACCCAAAAACTTGACAAACTCGTTTTTTTGTTTTTAACTTTGACCGTTCGTTCAGTCAAAAAATGACTGTGCGTTCAGTCATAAAAAAGAATGCTATGCCACGTACGCCCGAACAATATGAACAGATGCGTCAGGAGAAGAGACGCAAAATAATGGATGTGGCCCTGGAATTGTTTGCCAGCGAAGGATATCATGCCACTTCGGTTGCCAAAATTGCTGAGAAAGCTGACATCTCGAAAGGTTTACTGTACAACTATTTCGAGAGTAAGGATGATTTGCTGAAAGAGATTGCCCAGGTTGGTTTTCAGGAAATATATGAGAATTTGGACATCAATCACGACGGCGTTCTTACCGAAGATGAGTTCGTATATTTTATCGATCGGCTTATTGAAAGCATCAATAACAACAGGGAGTTTTGGTTATTTTATATTCACATTCTGATGCAACCACATGTGGTTGAGTTTGTCGAAAATCAGCTGAAAGAAAGCTCCCGACCTGTTGTCCAAATATTATTGAGTTACCTGGAAGAAGAAGGTTATGAGGAACCGATTGAAGAGTTGTTCTTTCTGTCATCAACTCTAAAGGGAGCTACTCTTCAATTGTTGTTTAGCCCGATAGATTTTGACATCACTCCGGTACGAAACCGCATCGTTAAGCTTTACGCTAAGAACGCAGCAGTTCATCATAAAAACTAATCGGAAACAGTGATGTATTTTTCCCGGAAGGGAATTTAGATAGAACACATCTTCAGACTATAAATTGACTGAATCATGAAAACAAAAAAGGTAATCGTATTTCTTCTGGTTATGGCGTTCGGCAGTCTGACCGCACAAGCTCAGGATGCACAGGAAATTGTTAAAAAGGCCAACGATCTTCTTCGTGGACAGTCGAACGAATCGGTGATGACCATGAAGATTATCCGGCCCAAATGGGAACGAACGCTAAAATTCAAAGGCTGGTCGAAAGGGAATGAGTATTCGCTTATTTATGTTCTCGAACCGGCGAAGGAAAAAGGTCAGGTTTTCCTGAAAAGAGATAAGGAAATTTGGAACTGGGTACCGTCCATCGAGCGAATGATTAAGATTCCGCCGAGCATGATGATGCAATCGTGGATGGGGTCCGACCTAACAAACGACGACCTGGTGAAGGAGTCATCGATTGTGGAAGACTATAACCACAAAGTAATTGGTGAAGAGAAGCTCAACGGTTACGATTGTTACAAAATAGAGATGACTCCGAAGGAGGATGCCGCTGTTGTGTGGGGAAAAATAATTACATGGATCAGCAAAGAGCACTATTACACACTGAAAAATGAGTACTACGATGAAGACGGTTACCTGGTGAATGTGGAGACCTTGTCGAAGATTAAAAAGATGGGTGATCGCACACTGCCTACTTACTATGAGATCGTTCCGGTTGATAAGAAAGGGCATAAAACGACCATGGAATTCAATGAGGTAAAATTCAATGTTCCCATTAAGGACAGCTTTTTCAGTATTCAGAATATGAAGCGGGTTCACTAAAAAAGCTGCCGGGAATTATTTAATCAGGTAAAATACCAACGCATGAAAACAGATATAAAACTGGCCTGGCGCAATCTGTGGCGCAATAAGCGGAGGACCATCATTACCATCGCATCGATATTTTTTGGGGTGATTCTCTCCACTTACATGACCTCGATGCAGGAAGGCTCGTACGAAAAAATGGTCGAGAATGCTGTGCGGTTTTATTCCGGTCATATACAGGTACAGAATGAGGATTTCTGGGAGAATAAAACCATTAACAACACCTTCGAAGAGACCGATTCGCTGAAAGCCAAAATTGCTTCAGTTCCGGGAATCCAGTTGGTCGTACCTCGATTAGAGTCGTTTGCGCTGGCTTCCAGCAAACAGCTAACCAAAGGAGCGATGGTGCTTGGCGTTGATCCGCAGAAAGAGGACCAACTGACTGAAATCAGCAAAAAGATGGTTCGGGGCAAATATCTGAAAAAAGGAAGTGACGGAATTCTGATGGGAGAAACGCTGGCCAAATATCTCCAGGTTGACGTAGGCGATACGCTGGTCTTACTGGGGCAAGGTTATCACGGAATCAATGCGGCCGGACTTTTTCCCATCCGGGGAATATTCAAGCACCCGTCGCCAACACTCGACCGCCAGTTGATTTACATGGATTTAAGCACTGCTCAGAATTTCTATTCGGCTGACCATTTGCTGACTTCGCTGGCTATGCTGGTGAATGAAGCCGACGAAGTCCCGCATATCGTGAAGGAGCTAAAAGCAAAGATTCACAGTCCGTACCGAATCATGAGCTGGGATGAAATGCAACCGGAATTGGTACAGCAAATCAACGGAGACCGTGACAGTGGAGCTATCATGAAAATCATCCTGTTCCTCGTTATCGGATTCGGTATTCTGGGAACCATTATCATGATGGTTGCTGAACGAAGGCGTGAATTTGGTGTCATGGTGTCGGTGGGAATGCAAAAAACACGTCTCGCCTGGATGCTGATTTACGAGACATTCATCATCGGGTTGCTGGGAATCCTAAGCGGTTCGCTCGCTGCGTTACCCATTCTGTACTACCAGTATTTCCACCCGATTAAACTAGGTGGACAAGCCGGCCAGATGATGGTCGATATGGGATTTGAGCCCTATATGTATTTCTCGCTGGCACCGAAAGTATTCACATTCCAGGTATTAATCATTTTCATCATCATCATGGTGATTTCGATTTACCCATTTGCCAGTGCTTTGATGTTGAAAGAAAACAAAGCCTTGCGGGCCTGATTGATTAACCGAAAAATTACTGTCATGATTATACATGTAGCATGGAAAAATATCTGGCGGAATCCAACACGGAGCCTGGTGGTCATTTTGGCGATGGTGGTTGGAATGTTCGCCGGCATCTTCATGGTCAGCTTTGCCAAGGGAATGATGAAGGAGCGGCTCAATCGCGGTATTGAAACAGAGGTGAGCCACATTCAGATTCATCATCCCAAATTTCGCGAGGCTGATGAGCTGAAATACCAGGTCAAAGATGTCTTTCAGAAAACAAAAGACATTGAAAAAATTGAAGGCGTCAACGGTGTTAGCCCGCGGATTGTCATTCAGGCAATGGTGGCTTCCGCAGAAACCGGCTCCGGAGTGAAATTGATTGGAACCGATCCCGATAGGGAAAAAACGGTTTCCAACCTGTATACCTATATCAAAAAAGGAAAATGGTTCGAAGGAATCTCCCGCAACCCGGTGGTTATCGGACAGAAACTGGCTGACAAACTGAATGTGCATGTCCGTTCCAAAATAGTCCTCACTTTCCAGGATGATGAAGGAAATATTACAAGCGGCGCTTTTCGGATTGCCGGAATTTACCAGACGGTAAATACCAGTTTCGATGAGACACACGTTTATGTTCGCTTCAACGATTTGGATCAGCTGGCGGCACTGTCTCCGGGAGCCGCCCAGGAAATTGCTGTCCATCTTTCCAGTCAGAAATATCTGAATCAGGTAAAGAACAAGTTGAGCAACATGTATCCCAATCTGGAGGTATTGACATGGAAGAAGCTGAATCCGGAATTTGGTTACATCAATGATGTGTACGATTACTACCTGTATGTGTTCATCATCATTATTTTGCTGGCGCTTGGCTTCGGCATTGTCAACACCATCTTGATGGCCATCCTGGAAAGGGTAAAAGAGCTGGGAATGTTAATGGCTATTGGCATGAAAAAGGGCCGGATATTCCGGATGATCATGTGGGAGTCGGTGATGATGAGCATTATTGGTGGCACGCTCGGGGTAGGCATCGGCCTGTTGGTCACTATCTGGACCAATCATACCGGTATCAGTTTCGATAGTTACAAAACCGGTTTTGAAGCGTTGGGTTACGGAACAACGGTCCATCCGATTATCGACTGGGGTATTACGATTAATGTGATGATACTGGTTTTTGTCACCGGAATTGTGGCGGCCATTTATCCGGCACTCAAAGCATTAAAACTGAATCCGGCGGAAGCCTTACGAACTGAATAATCTCCAAAACAATAGTAAAATATGTCAAGCCATGTCAATTATAACAATAAATGATTTGCATAAAGTTTACGATGGAACCCAGGTTGAGGTCCATGCGGTAAACGGAGTTACCCTGAACATCGAAGAAGGTGAATTTTCGGCATTGGTCGGGCCTTCCGGTTCAGGAAAAACGACCCTGATGAATATGCTTGGTGGGCTCGATCGTCCTACCTCGGGGCAGGTTTTGATTAACGGAACCGATTTGAGCCAACTGAAAGATTCGGAATTGATTGATTTCCGTCTCCATCACATTGGTTTTGTCTTTCAGTCGTATAACTTGATACCGGTGTTAACGGCTCTGGAAAACGTCGAGTTTATTATGCACTTGCAGGGAGTTCCGAGTGCTGAACGACATGCGCGTGCCAGGGAATTACTGGAAGCGGTAGGACTGGGAGATCGTCTGAATAGTCGTCCCGGACAGCTTTCCGGCGGACAGCAGCAACGTGTCGCTGTAGCCCGGGCACTTGCTTCGAAGCCCCGTTATGTGCTGGCCGATGAACCGACAGCCAACCTCGATTCTCATTCAACCGAGAATCTGCTTGACATCATGGAAGAGTTGAACCACAAAGAGAACATCACCTTTGTGTTTTCAACCCACGATGCCCGCGTAGTCAAAAAGGCGCACCGCGTAATTGTCCTCGAAGACGGTAAAGTGATTTCGGACGAGGTGAGAGAAAAAGCGGGAGTAAGCCATTCGAACGAGTAAATAGCCAACATTCTTAAAGTGTAGAAGAAATGTTGTTAAGGAGACTTAGGAAATATCTGATATTCATCGCGCTCGTTGGTGCAATTGGGAACGTGTCAGCTCAGGACAGCAAGCTTGCCTTCAATGGTTATATAAAGGATATGCAGACCTTTTATAATCTGAAGATGCCGGTTACGCTTGGCCCCGGGCAAACCTTCGATAATATTACCTACAACCTGCTGCACAACCGGTTGAATTTTAAATGGTACACCAATTCGTGGTTAACTACAACCTTCGAGTTTCGCAATCGGTTGTTTTCCGGAAAATTTATTAATGATTATCCGGAATATGCCAGCATGATTGAAAAGGACAATGGATGGATGGATTTGTCGTGGAACTGGGCTACCGGGAAAGGCTGGTTTGTGAATACGACGATTGACCGGATTTATTTCGATATGAATTTTAATAAGTGGAATGTTCGTGTCGGCCGGCAACGTATCAACTGGGGAATCAACCTGGTATGGAATCCAAACGATGTGTTCAATGCTTTCGACTATTTTGATTTCGATTACGAAGAACGGCCTGGAACGGATGCAATTAAAATTACCCGTTACACCGGGGTAATGTCCTCAGCAGAGTTGGTCTACAAAGGAGGTCGTAACAGCGATCAAATGGCACTGGCCGGGCGTTACCGGTTTAATTTGCACAATTATGATTTTCAGGTCATCGGTGGTTGGGTTGGCACCGACTGGATTGTCGGAACTGGTTGGGCCGGCGATATCCATGGAGCGGGTTTTCGCGGCGAAATCACTCATTTTGAACCATTGCCCGATAAGAAGGATGTCTCGTTTGCTTCGACGGTAGCTTCGGTATCGGCTGATTATACGTTTACAAACAGCCTTTATATCCACAGCAGTGTTCTGTATAACAGTCATGGCACGAACGGCCCGGCTGGCGGGATGAATTACCTGATGAATGCCAACCTTTCGGCTAAGATGTTGTCGCTGGCAAAATGGTCACTCTTTGGACAGGTCAGTTATCCGGTTACGCCACTCATCAATGCCGATTTTTCATCGATAGTCAATCCGGGCGACGGCTCATTCTATCTTGGACCAGGTGCGACGCTTTCCATTACCGATAACCTGGATTTCTTTGTTATGGGACAACTGTTTGAAGGCAGTCCCGGAACAGAGTTCGGAGATTATGGAAAGGCATGGTTTGCCCGCCTGAAATGGAGCTTTTAATGCCAAGATGACCAAAAGTTGTGCAAAAAGAGTTGTTTTCCTGGCAAAGACTATCAGAATGACAGCAAAGAGGGGAATTATCCTTGCAAAGAGGGGGGATTTCCATGCAAAGACAGCCAAAATAGCTGCAAAGATGGTAGATACCTCTGCAGAGATTGACAAATTGTTCGGCAGAAGACGAAATGTATGTGCAGGAGGCATAAAAACCGGGCAGGACGATTAAATGAATCAGCAGGAGGGCTGTGATGTATCAAAATGTTAGTTTTATTAACGCGAGAGAGCAATTATTGAAAAATGGTTGGCGACAATCAACAGATTGATACATTGCAGCATTGCAAATGTGCATGAAACTTTCGAGGTTTAGCCTTCCGGGAATCAATGAGAGAGCCATCTGTACAAAGAAAAAAAGAGGGGTCTTTTCAATCAGGAATAAGTTCGTTATTTTAGAGAGCTAAAATCCACGACTGATGTTACAATTATTTAAATTCATTTCTACATAGTTAGCAAAGCATTCGCTTTGTTTTTATTCCAAATTTTCAAAATAAAATAATCTAAAATATACTTATTATGGCCGGAACAGAACTTTTCGGTGCGGAGGAGAAAAAAGAGGTTATGGATGTGCTGGAGACAGGCATTCTCTTTCGCTATAATCACGATGACCAACGGAAAAATATCTGGAAAGCGAAAACATTTGAGCAGGAGTTCGCCAAATATCTGGGTAGCAAACATGCCCATTTCTGTTCCAGTGGGACAGCAGCAGATGCCATCTCGCTGGCAGTAAGTGGTATCGGTGTTGGCGACGAGGTAATTGTGCCTCCATATACGTTTATAGCACCTATAGAAGCGGTGTTGATGGCCGGTGGTGTTCCTGTATTTGCTGATATTGACGAGACTTTGTGTTTGAGTCCCGAAGCAATTGAGAAAGCTATTACGCCAAGAACCAAAGCCGTGTTGCTCATCCAGGTTTTCGGGTCAATGGGGCGCATGGACGAGATCGTTGAGGTGTGTAAAAAACATAACCTGAAACTGATTGAAGATGCGGCTCCGGCATTAGGCGGAAGCTATAAAGGCAAAATGCTCGGAACATTTGGTGATGTTTCTGCGTTCTCATTTGACTTTTACAAGATCATCACTGCAGGTGAAGGTGGTGCTGTAGCCATGAATAGCGATGAGTTGTTTGAAAAAGCACACATGTACGCCGATCATGGACACGATCACATTGGGAATAACCGCGGCGCAGAGCAGCATCCGATACTCGGATTTAATTTCCGCGGATCGGAGCTACACGCAGCAGTTGCTTTGGCACAATTGCGTAAATTGCCATACATTATTGAACAGCAGCGGAAAAATCAGGCTGCATTGAAGGAAGTACTCGGTGAGTTCGACGAAATTCAACTCAGAGAAGTGCCTGATCCGGAAGGCGATTCAGCTACTTTCCTGAGCTTCTTCCTGCCGGATGCAGCAAAAGCACGTGCTGTATTCGACGCGATTCAGGAGCAGGGAATTGGTTCGGCTTACTGGTATCAGAACAATTTCCATTATCACAGACAATGGGAGCATCTGAAAAAGCTGAAATCGATTTATCCGCTGCCGTTGACTGCTGTGGATAATGTGCCCGATTACGAGAATCTCTCATTACCTGCAACGGATGCCATTATGGAACGTCTGGTAATGATTCAGATTATGGTGAACTGGAGTGATGAAAAAGTAAAAGAGTTGCAAGCGAAACTAAGAACTGCACTGCAAAGCGCACTAAACAAATAATGGATGCTCAGGAATTATAAAGCCGTTGGCCGTGTACTTTACGGCCGGAACGCATTTGCTCAGTTAGATGATATCTTCGAACCGCTTCGAGTTGACGCTGGTTCCTATGTTCTTTTTCTGCTCGACGAGTATTTTGAAGGAAAAGACCTGGTGAAAAGAATTCCAATGAAAAATGGGGATTTGATCCGCTTTATGGATGTAACTGACGAGCCAAAAACAAAAGTGGTGGATGCTTTGGTTGAAGAGGTGATGAACGAGAAGGGGATGGCTCCTGTTTCGGTTGTCGGAATCGGCGGCGGAAGCGTGATGGACTATGCCAAAGCGACCCGTCTCATGTTTACCAATCCCGGTTCATCTGCCCGTTACCAGGGCTTGGACCTGATTAAAAACAAAGGTGTTCATTGTACGGTGGTACCGACCATTTCTGGAACCGGTGCCGAAGTTTCGATGACGACCGTTTTAACTGGTCCGGAAAAGAAGCTGGGAATTAAAGGCGATTTTACTCCGGCTGACCAGGTCGTACTTGATCCGGATCTGATTAGTTCAGTTCCCGATCCGCAGCATTTCTACACGGCAATGGATTGTTACATTCATAATGTGGAGGCACTGAACGGAAACCGGAAAACAGTCATGGGAGCTTCTCTTGGTCGTGAGTCGTTGCAACTATGTCAGGAAATTTTCCTTTCGGGAAATAGCCGCACACCGGAAAATGATGAAAAACTGATGGTCGCCTCTTATCTGGGTGGACTCTCGCTAACTTATTCCGAAGTGGGGGCCTGCCATGCTATTTCGTATGGATTGGCTACCGTAACCGGAATTCACCACGGAATCGGAAACTGTATTGTTTTCAACCAGCTGGATGAGTTCTATCCGGAGGAAGTGAAAGAATTCCGCAAGATGATGGAGATAAACAAAGTGGATCTGCCGAAAGGTGTCTTAAAAGATTATTCTTCCGAAGATATCGAGAAGATGGTGGATGTGGCTCTGACATTGACTTTCATGTGGGCGCACGTGGCTGGTCCCGAGTGGGAAAAAGTAATTACCCGCGAAAAACTCAGGGATTTATACATGAAAATGTAAATTTGGTACCATGGATAAGAAAATAGTACACGTTGGTGATATTGCCTGTGGCTCCGATAAATTGTTTCTAATTGCCGGACCATGCGTGGTGGAAGACGTCAAAACAATGATGGTCACAGCTGAATTTCTGGTTGACCTGTCACAGAAACTGAATATTCCGCTCGTATTCAAATCATCTTTTCAGAAAGACAACCGGAGTTCGCTCGAATTTTATTCGGGCCCGGGAATGGAGCGTGGCCTCGAAATTCTTCGGAAAATAAAGGAACAGTTCCAGGTGCCTATCATTACCGATGTGCATTATCCGGAGCAGATAAAAATGGCGGCCGACGTGGTCGATATCATTCAGATTCCGGCCTATCTCTGCATGCAGAGTACAATGGTTGTTGAGGCTGCCAAGACCGGGAAGGTGATTAACATCAAGCACGGACAATTTCTGGCACCTGAGAACATGATCAAACCGGTTGAAAAGGCGGTGAGTTCAGGAAATGATCAGATTTTGCTGACGGAACGTGGGTATACTTTTGGCTACAACGATTTGGTTGTTGACCCGAGGAGTTTCTATCATCTTCGTCAAACTGGTTACCCGGTTATTTTCGACGTTACTCACTCCATCCGTAAATATGGAATCCCAAGTGCCGATCCGGCAGGTGGTTCAAGGGAATTTATTCCTACCCTGGCAAGGGCTGGTGTGGCTGCAGGCATCGATGGTCTCTTCCTCGAAACCCATCCCGATCCCTCGAGAGCGTTATGTGACGCTGCCAGTCAGATGTGTATCGATGATGTGGAATCGTTCCTGAAACCGCTCATCGAGTTCCATGATCTGGAAGTAAAATATCGTGATTAATTAAACAAATAAACTCACAAAGAATGGAATTTTTCCTTGACTCAGCCAACTTCGAAGAAATTGAAGAAGCGCTCAAGCTTGGATTCATCGATGGCGTTACAACCACCCCGACATTTATGCACCTGAATGGCCTGACAGACGTTGACGGCGCCATTGTGAAATTGTCGAAAATGGTGCCGGTACTGATGATTGAGGCGCTTGGTGAAAAGGCTGAAGATATTGTCGCAGAGGCTCACAGGCAATTGGCCCTGGGGCTCGATAAAAAGAAAACTGTTTTCAAGATTCCAGTCTCCATGGAAGGAATCCGCGCTTGCAAAATGTTGCGCGATGAGGATATCATGGTGAATATTCACTTGGTATACAATATCCAACAGGCATTGCTGGCATTAACCGCGGGTGCCAATTATGTATGTGTGCTGGTTGGCCGGATGCAGGATCAGGGACATAATGCGCTGGAATTGGTTGGGGATATCGTTGAGACAATTAATCATTATGGTTATGAGTCGAAGCTGATGTTTTCGTCAGTGCGTCATGCTGAACACATTCGTAATGCGATGTTGCTGGGCGCTCATAACATTACCATCCCGTGGAAGGTTATGAAGAAACTGGCTGATAACAATTTCACGAAAGTGGGAACAGACCAGTTTGTTGCCGATACCCGAATGATTACCATGCAGGTGAAAGAGGTGATTTCTGATCACAATCCGGTGATTGAGAAATCAGCAATGGTGATGGAGGCCTTAATCAAAATGAGTGAGTCCGGTTTGGGTGCCGTTTCGGTAGTCGACAAAGACGGCGGGCTGGAAGGTATTTTTACCGACGGTGATTTGCGTCGCCAGCTTCGCGACAATGGGCAGGATATCCTGCACGAGCAGATCGAAAAGCACATGACGGCAAATCCACTTTCCATCGATTCAAAGGCGATGCTGAAAGAAGCAGCTGGTCTGATCGAGGAAAGCCAGGTAGATAACCTTGTAGTTGTACAGGACGGCAAACCGGTCGGAATGCTCGATGTACAGGATTTAGTTAAGCTTGATTTACTGAAGTAATATAACTTACAAATGAGGGAAAAGCAGTTACCGGTTTTCGGAGCTGCTTTTCTTGTTTGTATCCAAATGGTTTCGATATGAATTTTCTGCAGCTGGTAACCCAACGCCAAAGCGATCGTTCTTACACCGATAAGCCCGTCGAACCGGAGAAGCTGGAACGGATTCTGGAGTGTGCCCGGTTGGCTCCATCGGCCTGCAATGCGCAACCCTGGCATTTAATTGTGGTTGATGATGAAGACAAACGGCATAAAATTGCTGAAGCCGCATCGAGTCGCGCATTGGGAATGAACCATTTTTCATGGCAGGCACCGGTTCAAATCGTTATCGTGGAGGAGAAGCCGAACTTTACGTCCAAAGCCGGCGGATGGATAAAAAAGAAGCATTTCCCGTTGATGGATATTGGAATTGTTGCAGAACATATTTGTCTGGCCGCAGCTGCCGAAGGTGTGGGAAGCTGCATGATTGGCTGGTTTAATGAAGCCAAAGTTCGTAATACACTGGGAGTTCCGGACAGTAAACGTATTCCGTTAATCATAGCTTTAGGATATACTGATAAACCTCTTCGGAAAAAGCTGAGAAAAAATGCAGAAGATATTATTACCAGAAATCACTATTAATCACTAAATTGACATAAGAGGATGATTTGTTATTAAACATATGCAGATATTCTTCTAATTATATACAGTATATTGCATAAGTCATAAACCTTTTAGGTTTCATGAGTGTTTTCTATCAAAAATGGATGAATAATGAACTTCCGTATTCAATCGACAAAGCTTAGCGACTGGTTAAGCGATTTTGCCAAGCAGACCGGTGGTGAAATAAAAGGAAACAAGGTTATTATCCCTCAATCGATGGGTGAAGGCTTCTTTGAACTGGTGGAATTTACTCCTTCGTTCTACGCGGCCATTACTGAGTTGAAACTGAAGGATCCTGTCCCTTCCATTTTATTGAAGGTCCCGTCTTTTATGGAAGGATACTTTCAGATTCATCTTTTCAATCAAAAGGATCAGTCGACACTGTTTTACAACGATCACCGACTGGGGCCGAATATGGTTGCTACCAACGGGGTTTTCTTCGGATCGGCAGAGCAGAGCAGGTTGCTGGGCTTCGAGGTTGGAAAAACGACTTCGGTAGTCACCTTGCTTTTTTCTTCACCTTCGGTGCGGGAGTTTTTTCCGGACATTGATAATGAGTATCTGGAAGGTGTTTTCTATTCAGGGCGCCCGTTCCTGTTACAGCATCCAATTACACCCGATTTGCAAAAAATAGCGGCCAAACTCATTTCTCCATCGGTGAATTCTTCCGTAAGGGGAATATTCCTTCACGGAAAATCTCTCGAGTTTATCAGCTTGTTGCTGGATAGTCTGGAGGAAAAATACCAGGGGAAATTTGAATTTACAGCCAAGCCCGACGATATTACCCGCATACTTCAGGTAAGGGAACAAATCCTTTCTGATTTGAATGCACATCCCGGTATTCCGGAGTTGGCATCCATTGCTGTGATGAGTGAGAGCAAACTACACAAAACCTTTAAGCAGGTATTCGGAAAATCGGTGTATCAATACCGGTTGGAAGCGCGGATGGAAGTGGCCCGTCTGCAGTTAATCTCGCGTGAATACTCGGTGAAGGAAGTTGGATATTCGTTGGGATATTCAAACATCAGTCAGTTTATTAAAGCATTTAAGAAAGCTTACGGAAAAACGCCGAAAAGCTATTTGAAAGAATATTCGCTGGAAAGCGGAGAATAAAAAACAAAAAAGAGGATGGTCAAATGGTCATCCTCTTTTTTACAGCCTTAATCGTTTTAAATATCTCTAAGAATATTGCTGTAAAGTTACGTGTCAGTCTGGTTAAAGAGACTGAACGTCTGTTAATAAAAAGAAAATCTACCTCATAGGCGGTAGGGAAGAAATGCTCTTTCCAGTTCGTCCATCTTCATCGAAGCATCTTTCATCATCAGGTTAATGTTTTCGTGCGAATCAAAATCCTGGTGGGTCTCGCTGATTGGATAATCCGGTGCGTGTGACGGAATTTGCTCTTCCTGAACTTTGATTTCATTTAAAACATCGATTAAATCGTTGCGCAGGCTGTGAAATGCCAATTCCAGCTCCGATAGATTTTGCTCGTGTTTCCACTCAGGCGATGCCGCCTTCAACTCCTTAATCCGGGCTTGGTATAAACGGATTTTGTTCCGTAAAAAAGCAATCCGGTTTTTCCACATTTTGTAGTCAAAATCGATATCCGGTATCGATATGGTTCCGGCATGTGTCATGTGAATAATTTTAAGTTAATAATTGAATTTGTAAATAGTCGCAATATCGTAGACACAGGTGTTGAGAAAAGCGAAGGATTCCCATTAAGTTACCATTAGATGGCGCGAAATTGCAGTCTGAAACAGATTTCCGGTCGCTCATGTATTCCTGAATAAATCAGGTAAGCAAATCATTAAAATGCAGGATAAAAGTTTGGTCGTTGGCTTGCTGTTTGCAAACAGATGATGATACTTCCTTTTTCTTTTTTCTCTTCGCCATGCCTTGCAACTTTGTAAATTACAGAATAATCTGAAATAAATCAAGTTGTGGCCTATTGATTAACAGTTGTTTAACGTTTGGGTGGAGATTCCTTAAAATGGAGAAGCAAAAAAGAAGCCGGTATTTATGTGCCGGCTTAATACATTTATGATGAGTAGAATATTACTTTCTGACATTGATAATGCTGCCTCTGGCTGCATTCGGAGGCATGATTCCGAGGAAATCAGCCAAAGTTGGAACCACATCCATAATATTGGTGCGTTGGTTCAGTGTTCCGTGTTTTACGTGTCCGCCCCAAAATATCAGAGGAACCTGGCTGTTTTCAGTGTAATCGATGCGGCGGTATTTTTCTTTGGGTTGCCAGCCTTCCTCGAAACGAAGAAGCACATCTCCTGAACGCTTCGGATTGTAACTATTCTGGAACGGAGCGAAAGCGCTTCCCAGTAAGTTGACCGATTCGAGATCGGATGCTGCACGGCAACTGGCCACTCCCTGAAATTGATTGAGGAAAGTCGCTGCGTCCTTTTGCATGGCTGCCAAATCGATATTTCGTTCACTGATGAGGTCACGATCGAAGTAAACCTGCTGGTTCATGTAGGTCTCCACATAGTTGCCTTGCCCGTATTTAATGTTGAGGTAGGCTTTCAGCAGTGCGACGGCTCCTTCCGGATTGAAAGTTCCGGCCTGCATATGAAATTCTTCTTTTAGGTAAGAAGAAGGATAAGACGCGCTGGATGTTCCGGTCAAAAACACAACTACATTGTCCTTGCCAACTGTTCTGTCAAGGTAATTCAGCAGGTGCGCAATATTCTGATCCATTCTCAGGTACGTATCTTCCATTTCAACTGAAGCCGGACCAAATGAATTCCGTTCGTAGTCCATCGACGAAAACGTCACTGTAAGCATATCGGGGACACTGTCCTGTCCAAGTCCTTCGTTGGCAATGAGTGAAGTGGCAAAGTCCGAAACCATCAGATTCCCGAAAGGAGTGGTTTTTAACACGCGGTAATCGCCTGAACGTTTTTGAATTTTGGAAAGATCGTAGGGGAATGTATTCCATTTATCGTAATAGCCGGGCTCGAGAATGTAATTGTCCGGAATACTCTCGGTGTAATTTGAAATGGGGTACAAGGTCTCCCATTTCCGGCTGAGATAATCGTCAGCCAGTTTTTGACTATTGAAGTTGAAAGCCCAGTCGGGGAAATTTTCGACATAGTATGAACTGGAAATCATATTGCCACTCTCCGTGTCGAACCAGTAAGCTCCATCACCCGAATGACCCGCTGAAAAAATAGCAGCCGGGGCATTCAATGCAACACTGTAGACCTTGGCTTTCCCGTTGGTCATTATTTTCAGGGCATCGCCTATGGTTGGCGTCATCAGTTTCATCGCCGAACGGTCGCCTTGCGCACTGTTCGAACCAACCGTGGTGTAATAGTCGTCGTGTGTGCAGTTGATTACTTTCTTCTTCAACCGGTCGATCCACTGATCGTTCACAATTCCGTTTAACGATGGAGCGGCACCGGTAAAAAGTGTGGCCATTCCAACGGACGGGCGCTGAATAAGATTATCGATGTGATTGTTCCGGCAAACAAATCCCTGGTTGACCAGTCGTCGAAAACCATCTGTCCGGAACTTATCCCAATAACGGTCGATGTAATCGGGCCGGATGTCTTCTACTACAATTCCCACCACCAGTTTGGGACGATAGGTTTTTCCGTTTGCATGCGACTGTGCATGCAGCAGGACGGGACTTAATATGCCCAGGAGAAAAATTGCGAAACGTTTGGTGTACATTAGAATATGCTTCGAAAGTAATCAATGAAACTCAGGTAAACTCACATGCATTTACCATTCCGAAAATGGATTTTTGGCAAGATAGGAATTAAAATAATGCGGATCTCCGGTTACCTCTTCTCCAATCCAGGGCGGGAGCATAAAACCTTCATCTTCCGATTCGAGCTCTATTTCAGCCATAATCAAACCCTCGTTGGCTCCAATAAACTCGTCTACTTCCCATATTTTTCCTTCGAAAGGAATTTTACTTCTGAATTTTTCCACCGGCTGAGTAACACTTAGGTTCATCAGTTCACGGGCATCGCTAACCGGAATTTCGTACTCAAACTCAGGCCGTGTAAAGCTCTCCACTTTTCCTTTGATGGTCAGATAGCCACGGTTGCCGGCAATCCGAATCCGGATAGTTCTTTCCGGATCGATGGTTAAATATCCCTGAATATAGTGGACGGGAGGTGCCATAATGCGCCAGTCTTCGTTTGTAACGAGAAATTTCCGCTCAGTTTCTTGTGCCATGTATTTATTTGATTTTGCCCAAAGGTAGAAATTATTTCAGGTGTAAACTCATTTTGGAACAGGCAGCAGAGACGAATCACGGGAACTTAATTCTTTCTTCATCTTTGCGAAAGGTGGTTAACCTGTATTTAACTATAATGAAGCTGAAATGCATTGGGTGTGCCGTTTTTTTCCCTTATTTTTATAAAAACATTTTGCCATGGAACTCATTGTAACCGATCATGACGAGAAAACCTGGGGTATGATGTGCCACTTTGCCTCATTTTTGGGTTTTGTTGTACCACTGGGGAATATCCTCGGACCGCTGCTGGTTTACCTGATGAAAAAAGACATTTACCGTTTTGTGGAAGAACAGGGAAAAGAGTCGATTAATTTTCAAATTTCGATGACGATTTACCTGTTGATTTGCATTCCGCTGGTATTTGCCATTATTGGCATTATTATTTTACCGGCACTGCTTATTTTTTGGATAACTGTGGTGATTGTAGCCGCGGTGAGAAATTCTGAAGGTAGGAGTTACCGGTATCCGATGACCATTCGGTTTATTCAGTAATCAATTTTTAGCGAAATATGATTAAAGAGGTGTGCGTGGAGAGTCTGGCTGAAGCCCTGAATGCGGTTCATGCCGGAGCGACTCGTATTGAGCTGTGCGAAAATCTGACAGTAGGAGGAACAACGCCGTCGTATGGCACGATAAAGAAATGCAAAGAGGTGTTGCCGGTTCCTTTTATGGTAATGATTCGTCCACGTGGTGGCGATTTTGTTTACACGGATGATGAGTTCGATTTGATGAAGGATGATATCGCGGTTTGTAAAGAACTGAAAGCAACGGGAGTGGTTTTGGGTTTACTCACCACCTCCGGGCAGATTGATATTCCGCGAACGCGTGAATTGATTGAATTAGCTCGTCCGATGCAGGTAACGTTTCACAAGGCAATTGACGTGGTAGAAGATATTCCCGGGGCAACCCGGCAATTGAAAGAGTTAGGTGTGAACCGGATACTTTCTTCCGGGGGAAAGCCAACTGCACTTGAAGGAGCCGTAATGCTAAAGCAGATGCTGGAAATTGGCGGCGATAATATGCGCATTATTGTTGCAGGAAAAGTAACCAACGAAAATCTAGAGCAGGTAAAAAGCCTGGTGCCATCCGGTGAATTTCACGGTAGGAAATTGGTTGGAGATATTGCCTTATAAATAAGTGGTAAACTACCGTGAATCTTAGTGGTTTCAATATTTTCTTTAATTTTGCAGTTTCTCAGTGAAACGATAAGCATAGTAAAGAAAATCATAAACAACTCATGGCACAGAAACCATCTATCCCCAAAGGAACGCGCGATTTTTCACCGGAAGAAATGGTGAAAAGAAATTACATTTTCGATACCATCAAACAGGTGTTTCGTTTGTATGGTTTTCAGTCCATCGAGACTCCGGCCATGGAGAACCTTTCTACTTTGATGGGCAAGTACGGGGAAGAAGGGGATAAACTTCTTTTTAAAATATTGAATTCCGGCGATTTCTTGTCGAAAGTTAACGATAGTGAACTGGCTGGAAAAGATTCCATAAAAGTTACCAATCAAATTTCGGAAAAGGGGTTGCGGTACGATTTGACCGTTCCGTTTGCCCGTTACGTGGTGCAACACCGCAACGAGATTACCTTCCCGTTCAAACGTTTCCAGATTCAGCCGGTTTGGCGCGCCGATCGTCCTCAGAAAGGCCGTTACCGCGAATTTTTCCAGTGCGATGTGGATGTGATTGGCTCCGATTCGTTGCTGAACGAAGTAGAGTTGATTCAGATTGTCGATGAGGTTTTCCGTCGTTTAAATATCAACGTGGTTTTAAAGTTGAATAACCGGAAAATCCTTTCGGGAATAGCGGAAACTATTGGCGAGAAAGATCGGATTGTCGACATTACCGTAGCAATCGATAAGCTCGATAAAATTGGTCTGGAGAAGGTGAATGCCGAGTTGGAAGAAAAAGGAGTTTCGGGCGAAGCCATTGGCAAACTGCAACCCATTTTGAAATTAAGCGGAACCAACGAAGAGAAACTGGAGCAGATTGAGCGGGTGATTAACAGCTCGGAAACAGGCCTGAAGGGTATCGAGGAAGTTCGAACGATTTTCAATTACCTGAAACAACTTGATTTGGGTACGGAAGTAGAGCTCGATTTAACGCTGGCTCGTGGATTGAATTATTATACCGGAGCGATTTTCGAGGTAAAAGCCAAAGACATGGAAATTGGTTCCATCACCGGCGGCGGCCGTTATGATGACCTGACTGGTATTTTCGGTTTGCCCGATGTGTCCGGTGTGGGAATTTCATTCGGTGCCGATCGTATTTATGATGTCATGACCCAACTCGATCTTTTCCCGAAAGACCGTGTAACCAGCACCAAACTTATGTTTGTGAATTTCGGTCCGGAAGAAGAGAAATATTGTTTGCCGATGTTGGCCAAACTGCGTGCTGCTGGTGTAAATGCGGAGATTTATCCGGAAGCTGCCAAGATGAAGAAGCAGATGAATTACGCCAACAAGAAAGGAATTGCCTTTGTAGCGATGGCTGGTGAAAATGAGATTGCAGACGGCCTTTTCACTCTGAAAAACATGGAAACAGGTAATCAGCAACAATTTGATTCTCGTCAGTTGCTCGAAACCCTGACAAAATAGGTTTTTTATTTTCGATGAGGTTCTTATTTTTCAGGCGTCATGAAAAGAAGCCGGGAAAATAAATCCTATCGAAAGGTTAAAACGGTGGGAGGCGATATTCGCTTCCCGTGAATCCGGATGAAACGTTAGCAAAATGGCGTATTCCACTTCCTGGGATGCGACGAATTTATGTTGAACAATTTATCCGGAATTTTTATGTCTGAAAATATTCATTACATCTCTCCGGCAAAACTGACGTTTGAAGATGTTGAGGAGTTGCTGGAAAATCATAAAACACTCGCTCTTTCCGAGGAATCGAAAAAGCTGATCATCGATTGCAAAGCCTGGCTGGATAAAAAGCTGGCCGGCAGTGAGGAACCGATCTACGGAATCAATACGGGCTTTGGCGCCCTGTGCGATCG
Source organism: Prolixibacter sp. NT017 (assembly GCF_009617875.1). Lineage (NCBI taxonomy): Bacteria > Pseudomonadati > Bacteroidota > Bacteroidia > Marinilabiliales > Prolixibacteraceae > Prolixibacter > Prolixibacter sp. NT017. Next base: position 286,450 of record NZ_BLAV01000001.1, read on the forward strand.
CGAAATCTCAAAAGATGATCTGAGTAAACTTCAGGAGAACCTGGTTTTATCGCATGCCTGCAACGTAGGACCCGAAATCCCGCACGAAGTGGTGAAGCTGATGCTCTTCCTCAAAGCGCATGCTCTGTCTTACGGGAAATCGGGAGTACAGCTGAAAACAGTTCAGCGCATTATCGAAATGTTTAACCACGATGTGATTCCCGTGGTTTGCGAGCAAGGTTCACTCGGAGCGTCAGGTGATTTGGCACCACTTGCCATGTTGTTTCTTCCATTGCTTGGCAAAGGTGAAGTTTACTATCGCGGCGAGCGGATGGAAGCGTCATATGTGCTGGAAACATTAGGTTGGGAGCCTATCCGCCTTGAGGCAAAGGAAGGTCTTGCTCTTTTGAACGGAACACAGTTTATGCTGGCGCACGGCATTTATACTTTGCTCAAGGCTTTCCGCATTGCCAAATACGCAGATGTTATCGGAGCGTTGTCGCTTGATGCATTTAATGGCCTAATCGGACCTTTTGAAGAGCGCATTCAACGAATCCGGCCACATCATGGTCAAATTGAAACAGCACGTAATTTTCGTTCCATCCTTTCGGGAAGTGAACTGATAAACCGACCCAAAAAGCACGTTCAGGATCCTTATTCATTCCGCTGTATCCCGCAGGTTCACGGCGCAGTGAAAGATGCTGTCGATTATGTGGCAAACGTAATCGAAGTGGAGATGAATTCGGTGACTGATAACCCAACCATTTTCCCGGATGACGATATGATTGTGTCTGGTGGTAATTTCCATGGTGAACCGCTGGCGCTCTCGCTTGACTTCTTGTCGATAGCATTGTCGGAGCTTGGTAGTATTTCAGAAAGAAGAACCTACCGCTTGATTTCCGGCGAACGTGATTTGCCTGAATTTCTGGTGGCGAATCCAGGATTGAATTCTGGTTTCATGATTCCGCAATACGCCGCTGCTTCTATTGTAAGTCAAAGTAAACAGTTGTGTACGCCTGCATCAGTCGACTCCATTCCTTCGTCGAATGAGCAGGAAGACCATGTGAGTATGGGAGGAAACGCGGCAACCAAGGTGTTGAAGGTGGCAGACAATACCTTGAAGATTCTATCTATCGAGCTTTACAATGCGTCGCAGGCATTGGAGTTTCGACGCCCGATGAAGACTTCTCCTTATCTGGAAGATTTCTTGAAACAGTACCGCACCCGCGTTGACTTTGTAGAAGAAGACACGCTGATGTATGAGGGCATCAATCAAACCATCGACTTTTTGGATAAAGGCAGATTTGCCTGATAAACAAAAAAGCCGGAGTTTATCGCTCCGGCTTTTCTTTTAGTCTTTATCATGTTTTCGTCGATATTCCCGCATCAGGTAACTCATAAATTTCTGCTCGGCGAAATAAAGTGTTACGACCTTATTGGCAGGAAGTACTTTGAGTAGTTTGTCGTTATACTCCTTCATCATTTGTCCTTCGCGGAGATGGATATCGGCGTATTTTTCGGCCATTTGACGAAATTGGGCTTCGGTCATATTCACTGAATCGGTGTGGAACTTGTTTTCCAAATCCCTCTTTTCGTGCCAAATCTTTGCCCGTTCATCTTCCAGCATGTTGTAAACAGGCCAGAAATTTTGCGCCTCTTCGGGGGTCAATGAAAGTTGTTCTGTGAGGAACGCGATTTTCTGGTTTTTGATGGCATCCCATCCGGGAAAATCTTTTTTGGAGTGATGTTGAGCAAAAAGCGAAGGTCCGGTCAGGAACAATATGGCGATTAGTATCAGCTTTTTCATTATTCCGGTATTTTATTGATTGTAGTTTCGAATGATTTCCCAATCAGAGTAATTCATAACAATGTAATCTTCAATTTGCTGCGAAGTCAATGAGTCAGCAGCCATCGAATTGTCTACTTCGTTCAGGGTGCTCAGGATCTGAAGATCGTCAGAGCTGGAAAACACCTGATAGTTCATCAATGTTTCAAAATAGCTGTCATTGTTTGCAACTGTCTGAACGGTATTGCCCGGATGTTTGGTCAGGTAATTATTCCAGATTTGCGGAAGAAAATTTTCCAGCGGAACATACAACAGAAAGAAAACCAGCGCGAAACTGGCGGCCAGCCCTACAACCGGCTTGAAAATGTTTAACCACCGCTGCCGCGTGACCGGTTTTTCTTCAGCCTGAATACGACTGTTCAATCGTTCGGAGAAGGTATCGAAATAAGCCTCCGGCGTACCAAACGGACTTTCCCTTTTTATCTGGGACAGTGGCGACTCCTTATGTTCTTTTTTCTCCTTCATCGGATTTTTCAGCTTTCAGAATTTTAGACACGATTCGTTATCAAAGGTTTAATTCATTAAAGTTAATTGTGTTCAATGTATGCTTCAATTTTTTTCACCGCATGATGGTAAGAAGCTTTCAGTGCTCCCACCGATGTTTCCAGTATTTCAGCCATCTCATGGTATTTCATCTCGTCGAAATATTTCATGTTGAAAACCAACCGCTGTTTATCGGGTAGCGTCAGGATGGCTTTCTGTAATTTTTTTTGCGCCTGGTCCCCCTCAAAATATTCGTCGGCCTCCAGTGTCGACAACAGGAATTCACTTCCTTCATCCAGTAAATGATGGGATTTTCGTTTTTGCTCGTTGATAAAACTCAACGCTTCGTTGGTGGCAATGCGGTACAACCAGGTAAACAGGCTGGAATCGGCCCGAAAATTCTCAACACTCTTCCAGACTTTCAAAAACACATTCTGCAGGACGTCATCTGTATCATCATGATTTACAACGATCTTCCGGACGTGCCAATACAAACGCTCCTGGTATGATTTTACCAGGATGTGAAAGGCCATAGCTCGTCTGGTTTCGTCCTTTAGTTCGCTTATTAAATCACTTTCGTCGATGTCCATGCAAATGCGGAATTCCCTTCTTATTCAAATCAAAAATAAGACTGAGAATAAAGATAAAGGTTTAAACGCTGGCTATACCCTGAATGAGAAACTTTGTTCTGCCAGCATTTCGTATACCTTTTTATCGAACCTGAAAAGCCTGGCTGCGCGGTGTGCTACGCCGGTTTGCATCTTCCCGGTATCGACCACGAGATGCATTTTCTGTATTTTCTTGCGGAAATTCCTGGTATCGAGTTCGATTCCCAGAACCGTTTCGTACAGTTGTTGCAATTGCGTGAGTGTGAACATCTCGGGAAGAAGATGAAAGCCAACCGGCCTGATTTGTACCTCTTCGCGCAGGCGCTTGAGCGCTTTTTCAATCATGGCATTGTGGTCGAAAATCAGTTCCGGAACCTCATCAATATCATACCATTCCAGCGATTTCAGCAAGCTGGAACCGCGAATGCTGTAATGTTCGGGATTGATCAGGGCATAATAAACAACCGAAACAACCCGGAGAAAGGAGACACGCTCCGTTTCGCCAAAGGCGCCCAGCTGCTTTAAATAAATATCTTTTATCCCTGTCGCTGTTTCCAGAATATCCCGGGCAAAATCGTTGATGGAACGATCAACCGGAACGTGGCCGCCTGGCAAACCGATGGGTTTTTCGTACGGAAACTTTCCGTCAGGCTCAGTTTCTGCATAGGGTGCAAAACTATCGGGACTTTTATTCGGCGAATCAAGTTGTTCCTTGTCGTATTCCAGCAACAGCACTTTCAGTTTCTTCTCATGGAAGCCAAAGATCACGCAGTCAATCGAGAGCGAAGGGATGATGTTCATATTCTCACTTTTCTACAAAAGTAGAAATCCTGATTAAAATCCCACGAATTTCCTTTTAAATGATGTTGTCAAATAGGTTTATGCCTGTTATTCAGGAAAACAGAACGAAAAACTGGCCCAATGAAATAGTCGCTGAACCAGTGAAGAATGATCAGTTTCTTCTCGCAGAAAATAGTAACTTTGCCCACCGAAAATTTTAAACGTAAGGAGAATAAGATGGCATTGCAATGTGGAATCGTTGGCCTGCCCAACGTCGGAAAATCAACCTTGTTTAACTGTTTGTCGAATGCACGGGCGCAATCGGCCAATTTTCCCTTCTGTACCATTGAACCCAACGTGGGCGTAATTACTGTTCCCGATAGGCGGTTGATTGAGCTGGAGAAGATTGACAAACCGAAACGGGTTGTTCCTACTACCGTTGAAATTGTTGACATCGCTGGTTTGGTGAAGGGCGCGAGCAAGGGTGAAGGATTGGGTAACCAGTTTCTGGCCAACATTCGCGAGGTGGATGCCATTATTCACGTTTTGCGCTGTTTCGAAAACGAAAATATTACGCATGTCGACGGAACAATTGACCCGGTTCGCGATAAGGAGGTAATTGACACCGAGCTTCAGCTGAAGGATTTGGAAACCGTGGAGAACCGGATTGCCCGTTTGCAGAAGCAGGCGCGCGTTGGTATGGACAAAGCAGCGATGAAGGCTTTGGCTGTAGCCGAGAAGCTGAAGGCTGCCCTGGAATCTGGAACGTCGGTGCGCGCGGTTGACCTGACCGAGGATGAGAAAGAGTTGATACACGATTTCTTCCTTCTTACGGATAAACCGGTGTTGTATGTTTGCAATGTCGATGAAGCATCAGCAGCTTCAGGCAACGCTTTCACCGAAAAGGTAAAAGAAAATATTGCTGGTGAAAATGCTGAAATGCTGATTATCGCTGCGGCTACCGAAGCCGATATTGCAGAGCTCGAGACTTACGAAGAGAAACAACTTTTCCTGGAAGATTTGGGACTGGATGAACCGGGTGTGAACAAACTGATTCATTCGGCATACCAGTTGTTGAATCTGGAAACCTACTTCACGACCGGTGCGGACGAATCGAGAGCCTGGACCTTTAAGAAAGGAACCAAAGCTCCGGGTGCAGCCGGCATTATTCACACCGATTTCGAAAAAGGATTTATCCGTGCCGAGGTAATTAAGTACGACGATTACGTGACTCTAGGATCGGAAGCCGCTTGCCGTGACGCAGGAAAGATTTCGGTCGAAGGGAAGGAGTATGTTGTACAGGACGGAGATATCATGCATTTCCGCTTTAACGTTTAGCATTCAAGTCAATCATTATAGAAAAGAGCCGGGTACATTTGTATCCGGCTTTCTTATTTGGTTGCATTCTATATAAGCCGGACGATTCAGTTTTACTGACCTTCTTTCTTTACAACGAGAAAGATATGTTTAATAACCTACTGTTCAGGAGCATTTTTGCTTCAATTATTCCCACTAATGTATTAAATTACTGATATGTGGAATTAATCTATCAGGAGGTGCCAACATGAGTACAGTAACATTCAATTTCAGTGTAACGCTGGATGAAAATGAATTCATCAAAGTTGAAGATCATCTTTTTACTACGCGTGAATCGCTCAAACGGGAAGAGCCTAAAGTTGATCTGATTAATCCTCGTTGCCTGTCTATTTTGAAGGAATTCGAAGGCCGGCTGACGATGGCTGTCGTTCAGGAGTGGCTTTTGCTCTCCAGGGCGCTTGATCAAACTTGCAGTTATCACAGTAAATGGGATGATCACAAATTGCTCGAAGAGTTGATTTCCGGTAGAGAACATCCGGTTTCCTGGTATATTGAGAACTGCCAGGAAGTCTAAACTTTACCGCAACCGCAATGAGGAAAAGATTTCTGAGGTAGGATTTAGTGTGTTAAATTAATCCCGTATCCTGGATGAAAATGAGCGGGGCACGTTGAAAGATGCGTGCCCCGCTTAGTTTTTATGGTAGTTATACCGCAAAGCTGAATCCTTCGCCAATTAACCGATCATATTTTTCTTTGTCGAACTGATACAAAAAGGCACCTTTACGGGAACTGCTTTTGTCTTTTTCCTCCAGTTTCTGAAGGAGGTCCATCGACAATATTTTCTTCCGGAAGTTCCGTTTGTCCAGTTCGATGCCTAAAATAGCTTCGTATAATTTTTGGAGTTGCGGAATGGTAAATTTGTCAGGCAGAAGCTCGAAACCGATAGGCTGCGTTTTGCATCTCCGGCGTAATCGCGCCAGCGCATGGTTGACCATTTCCCGGTGATCGAAAACAAGCTCGGGAATTTCGTCTATTTTAAACCACTGCGCATTGTATTTTTCTAACTGTTCCGAATCTTGGTGGTCGGTTTTCATCAACGCGTAGTATGCCATCGAAATGACGCGTCCTTCTGAATCTCGTTTTGGTTTGCTGTAAAGACGAAGCTGTTCCAGATACAAATCGCTCAGCCCGGTCAGTTGATGCAAAACCCGGTCGGCAGCCTGTTCCATATCTTCATCTTCTTTCAGGAAACCGCCCATCAGCGACCATTGTCCTTTGCAGGGCTTAAATCCTCGTTTGATGAGCAGTAGCTTCAATCCTTCTTCGTCGAATCCGAAGATAATAACGTCGAGGGCTAATAAGAAAGGTGTTTGTTGGGAATAATATTCCACCATCGTTAAATAAATTTCACGTGTCAGACGAACACTTTTGTTGATACCACAAGTTTATCCTTATTTTCTGAAATATGAAAAGATAAATTTCTGGTTTATGAATGTAACATTTTGGTATCCATTCATACTAACATGAAAACCCATTTGACTTATGAAACAGAAATCGTCCTTTTCACGTCGAAGCTTCTTCAGGCTGCTGTCAGCCGGAGGTGCCGGCTCGGTTTTGATGGCTGGGATGCCGAAAAGTGTCATGGCTTCCGCCGAAAGCGAAAAACCGGAAACCAACATTAACAAAGCGTTGGAATATTCGCGCAATAAAAATTCCATGCCGGGGGAGTATCCGGCCCGGGTTGTAAAAGTGGTTCATCCGAACAGTGTGGTCGATAATCAGCTAGTTGAATCGGAAGCATATCGGATGATTGCAGACGGGCTCCTCAAACTGACAGGAGAAAAGAAACTGCACAAAGCCTGGCGGAAATTTGTGAAACCGGGAGAGAAGATTGGTTTGAAAGTGAATCCCGTTGCCGGAAAACTACTAACGACAAGTCATGCGGTTGTAAAGGCAGTAGTGAAGCAATTGGAGGAATCGGGAATCTCGCGGTCGGACATTGTCATTTGGGACCGGAGAGAAATGCAGTTGCACGAAACCGGTTTTACGGAAGAGAATTACCCGGGAATTACTATTCGCGGAACGGAGCAACAAGACAAAGACGGGGGATTTTTCGACAAGGGCGGTATCCTTTACGGAGAAAAGAATATTGACAAAGACTGGTACTACTGGGCTGATGTCAACGGTGAGTACGATGAGTACACGTTGCCTTACATGGTGAATGGAGGAAAGGAATCGTACTTCACTAAGATTATTACCCAGGAGGTGGATAAAATCATCAATATCCCGATTTTGAAAAATGCCGGAACGACGGTTACCTGTTGTATGAAAAATTTGGCTTTTGGTAGTATCAGCAATACGGGGAGATTGCATAAGCAGCTTTGGTCGGAGACAACAGCGCAGGTTTGTGCCTTTCCGCCTTTGCGCGATAAAGTGGTGCTGAATATTGTGGATGGTTTAAAAGGTTGCTTCGATGGTGGCCCCGCTGCCAACCCGCAGTTTCTGACCAACTACAAAACGATTCTGCTTGGTAGCGACCCCGTGGCTGTTGATCGCATTGCCTACGACGTGGTTTTGAAGAAAAGAATGGAAGAAGGCGTTCAGAAAAAAGAATCTCCTAACGGAACAAAGTTCATGGAACTGGCTTCCGGTTACGGTTTGGGCGAAGCGAATCCATCGAAAATAACATTGGAAAACATCGAAATAAAAGCATAATGTTTAAGAGTATTTATTACCTGGTTTTCTTTCTGTTTGTCATGATATCACAGGCGATTGCTGCCGATAAGGTGGCGTTGAATGATGATGAATTTCCTGGTTTGAAAGTAACCGAAACGAAAACATACGACGGTGGTTCCCTTTGGGGATACATGGATGGCGGTGCCGATCTTTACCTCGAATATGGCTTTCAGAAACTCACTTCTCAAACGGTGACATGCAACGATGTCACTTTTCAGGTTGACATTTTTGAGATGAATAATCCACTGTCGGCTTTTGGCATCTATTCAGTCAGCCGTTTTCGCTGCAAGGTGGGAAGTGACACGCTGGTTTCGAACGACTGCCTGAATGCTTACCAATATCAAATCGTGTCGGGCAAGTATTACGTCAATATTGTCAACCAGTCCGGAAGTTCCAAAGCTATTGGGACAGCATTGCAGATTGGTCGGTTATTTGAGCAAAAGCTGAAAGGGCAGCCCGAAGTTGAGTTCCCGTCGAAAATAAAGGAAAATCTCAGTATTGATAACCGGGTGAAACTGAAATTGATGATGGGTCGGCTTGGCGTACAAAACGGCTATTCATCCTGGGCTGACTTTTTATCGGGTTGGGAGCATTATCAACTTTGGATGTTGCCGGTTCATGACAAAACATTGTTGGTTCTGACATGGAATTCCGGCGGTATACCACCCAAATTTAAGGCATTGATTGAAGCAGACAATGAATCCGGCTTGCCGGGAAGTGCTGCAAATAAGGATTATATACTAGCGGGAGACCAGCTGATTGTTTGGGGAAATTAAGATTTTCGTTATTATATAATTGGTTTTTGATTTGAAAGGCCACCCTCTTATGGGTGGCTTTTTTATTTTTCAATAGAAAAGTTTGCTATTGGCAACGAAAGTGACGATTTGACAGTCTTTTGTTGTGTCAGGACAATGTGGCGATCGGGGTCGAACCTTTTTAATTTGTTTGTAGTGAGCTTTTTGTGTTTTGTGTTTGTCTTTTAGGAAGTGATTTGGTATGCCATTTGATATCTAGGTATCAATATATTTAAAAATATTGTTTACTCATTAATTAGTTGAAATCATGTTACAAACCAACTTGAAGCACATTATGACCGCCGATGAGCATCAGAAGTTCATCGAGGAGAATGATAATGTAATGATTTGCTGTGGTCGTATGGGCCCCATGTGTGTTCCGGTTTACGGAATTATGGAAGAGCTGGAAGATGACTATACTCACGTAACTTTTGCTGATATGGAATTTGATAATCCTGAATCAGCTGTCATTCGTAATGCTCCCGAATGCCGCGGTTTTATGGGACTTCCGTTCACTGTATATTACAAAAACGGTAAACTCGTAAAAGCTACCAGCAGCATTCAGTCCATGGATCAGGTTACTGCTATTCTTAACGAACAGTTTGGCGAGCCGAAATAAAATTGACAAAGCTGGCCTGCTGTCAGAGTAGATTTGCAGCAGGTTCAGCTTTCTTCCGGTTCAACCGGGAAACACTTTAAGATTGGAATCAGATGAAAGACGATACCATTTATGATGTTATTATTCTGGGGGCAGGAGCTGCCGGTTTAGCTGCCGGAATTTATACATCGCGGGCTAAACTCAGTACACTTATTCTTAATGAGGGTACGCCAGGCGGGCAGTTGGTGCTGACGCACGAAATTGCCAATTATCCCGGAGTTGAATCCACCAGCGGATATCAACTGGGAAATATAATGAAGAAGCAGGCCAAGTCGTTTGGCTGCAAAATAAAATCGAACCTGCACATAACCGCAGTCGATCTGAAGAGCGAAACCAAAACCGTTGAAGTCAACGGAAAAGATACATACGCTGCCCATACAGTTATTCTGGCACCGGGCGGTCGTCCACGCATGTTGAATGTTCCGGGTGAGGGAGAATTCAAGGGGAGAGGTATTTCCTACTGTGCCACCTGCGATGGCGATTTCTTTCAGGACAAGGAAATTATTGTAGTTGGTGGTGGTAATTCAGCACTGGAAGAAGCTGTTTCACTGACGAAATACGCATCGAAAGTGACCATCGTTCACCAGTTCGATCATTTCCAGGGATTTGAACACGCCATCCGCGATGCCCGTGAGAACGAAAAAATTGAGTTCGAGATGGAATCCATGATTCAGGAATTCATCGGAAACGAAAACCTGGAAGCTGCCAGGGTGAAGAATATGCGGACAGGTGAGGAGAAGATTGTCAATGTGGAAGGAACGTTTATTTTCATCGGTTACGTTCCGAATACAGCCTTCTTTAAAGATGTGGTTGAGCTGAATGAATACGGCGAACTGTTGACAGATGACCGTATGAAAACTAATATTCCCGGAGTGTATGGTGCCGGTGATAGTGTTAAAAAGCCTTACCGCCAAGTGACAACAGCTGTCGCCGACGGAACGATAGCAGCTCTCTCAGCTGCAGAATACGTCAACGAAATAAAGCGAAAGCAGAAAGATTTATCGGAAGCATAATAAGCTCGAAAAAAAATAAACCCGTATACTTTTATTGGACAAGATTGTCCCAATAGTATACGGGTAATTTTTTATTATTTCTCCAGTTTTCCGGCTGCCGCCTGATCGACGAACCAATATAGTTCCCCTGCCGGATGAATGTGGTATGCAGGCAGCAGGCGCCCCTTGTCCGAATCGGAAAATATCTCCTGCAACCTATCTGCTTTATTTTCTCCTGTTACCAGAAAGGCAGTTTTCTCAGCACTGTTCAGCACTTTTCCTGTTAAGGTGATTCTTTTTTGTCCCGAAGAAGGATGTGTCGCCACTTCGCAAACATCGAGCGAATGAAGCAATTCCATTTGATTCGGGAAGATGGAAGCCGTGTGTCCGTCGTCACCCATTCCTAAGATAATCAAATTGAAAGCCGGCCAGGTTTCCTTTTCAGGAACCAGCGATTCAATTTCGTCGCCGTAGCGGACTGACTCGGTTGGTGGATCTTCTTCTCCCCGTATCCGGTGAATATTTCCTTCCGGAATATTGATTTGAGAAAGCAGTAATTCGTTGGTCATTTTGTAGTTGCTTTCGTCGTCGTCAGCCGGAACCATCCGCTCATCACCCCACCAAAAATGCACTTTACTCCATTCAATGACATTTTTATAGTTGTTAGCCAAATGCTTGAATAACAGTTTGGGTGTGCTTCCGCCCGAAAGGGCAATGTGAAAAAACGGACTTCTACTTTCTTTAATCCACTGAGCCAGGTTTTTGGCAAAAGCTTCGGTTACGCTGGCTGCATCGTTGTATATTTTTAATTCAGGTTCCATTGCTCCTGTCTGATTTTACAATTCGCAATAAGTTCCGTCGTCGGAAAGATTTTTACATGGATACCGCCAGGTATCTTCGCCTTCAATCAGGTCGTCGGCTTCCTGCGGTCCCCACGAACCGGCCGGATATCCATAAATCGGAAGTGACGGATTTTCTTCCCAGGCATTGAGAATGGGCTGAACGAATCTCCACGCTGCTTCTACTGCATCGCCGCGCAGATAAAGTGTTTGGTCGCCCATCATGCAATCGAGTAAAAGACGCTCGTAAGCGGTTGGCAATTCTACATCCGATAAATCGCTGTAGTGGAAATCCATATTCACCGGCTGAACCCGGAAGCCGGCTCCCGGTTCCTTCAATCCGAACTTGAGCAGAATGCCTTCATCGGGCTGTATGCGAATGATCAACTGGTTGGTGACATGGGCAGTCATTCCGTCCTCCTGGAAAAGGTGATGTGGTGTAGGACGGAATTTAATGACGACTTCGGTTACACGCGTTGGTAATTTTTTCCCGGTACGGAGATAAAAAGGAACGCCGGCCCAGCGCCAGTTGTCAATGTAAAATTTCATTGCCAGGAAGGTCTCTGTCCGCGATTCAGGATCGACTCCTTTCTCGCCCCGGTAGCCTTTGACCGGCTCATTCTTGATACGCGACTCCATGTACTGGCCGCGAATCACATTTGAGCGAATTTCTTCAGGCTCGAGTGGTCTGAGTGACTGGAAAACTTTCAGCGTTTCGTTACGAATGGCATCTGCTTCAGCCACCACGGGAGGTTCCATTCCGACCATTCCGACCAATTGCAGGAGGTGATTCTGAACCATGTCGCGCATGGCACCGGATTGGTCGTAGTAACCGCCCCTTCCTTCCACTCCCAGACTTTCAGCGGAAGAAATTTCCACGCGCTCTATGAAGTTCCGATTCCAAATCGGCTCGAAAATTCCGTTGGAGAAGCGGGCCACTAACATGTTCTGGACGGTTTCTTTACCCAAATAGTGGTCAATACGGTAAATCTGCTTTTCATCGAAGTAGTTGAGCAGTTCCTTGTTCAGCTTTTGTGCTGTTTCCAGATTATTCCCGAAAGGTTTTTCCACAATCAACCGGGTATAACCATCTTCCTGTTGATTTAAACCAACCGATGCCAGATTGGCCGGGATTACTCCGTATAACTTAGGCGGAGTGGAGAGGTAGAAAATATAATTGCCGGGAATATCCAGCTTTTTTTTCAGCTCTTCCAACCGGTCCTTCAGTTTACCGTACTCATCGGCATCAGCGGTTCCCAGTGGTTGATAATAGAGTTTTTCGAGGAACTCATCGCATTTGCACTGGTCATCGTCCTTCGGCAGGAAATCGGTAACGCTTTCGCGGAATTCCTCATCGGTCATTTCAGTACGACTGGCGCCCAGAATGGCAAACTTTTCCGGCAATCTTTTACCGTTATGCAACTTGCATATAGCCGGGATCAGTTTTCTTTTGGTTAAATCGCCTGATGCACCGAATATGACTAGAATATGTGATTCGGGTGTATTCATTGTTTATATCTTTTTTTGCAGATGCTAAATTTACTCACCTATATAAAACAGATCCCCCTCCATTTGTTTAGTTGGGAAGGATAAGCTTCTGTTAAAAGTCGTAAATCACAGTTCTTAATCAGGACGTTGGGATAGCGCAAATCTGCTGAAAGCATTTTGCATCAGCGAATTCATTTTGGGTGTTTCATTCATCTATTCCCGGATTATTCGTAGAGTCCCCAAACCATCAGGTTGTCTTCAACAAAGCGGTAGTTCAGGTCGATGTGATCGGTGCCGAACAAGCCTTTGAACAGTCCGGTAAACGAACCGTTTGAGCCGGTCATTTCGAAAGCGGGAATCTGGATTTGCGTTGAGAATTCAACGCCCTGATGAGGAATCATCTTGAAGATGGCCTCTTTCGCACACCAGTGCATAAATAACTTGATGTTTGAATAGCCGTCATTGGTCAGGCAATTTTGCAGCTCTTCGGCTGAAAGAAAGCGGGGAGCTACTCTGTCAATGGAGCGCGAAACATTCTCGATGTCGAGACCAGGTTGCATCTCTTCGTGCAACAGCACAGCAGCGTATTCTGACGAATGGGAAATGCTGATATGGTAAGGGGTATCTTCCAATACGGGTTTACCGTCGGTCAGATGACGGATTTCAAATGGCTCGTCGAGCATTTGCTGAAGAAGAGCCCGGGTTGCCAGCCATTCACGTTGCCTGCGCAGGTTGGTGAAGGATTTGAATTCCTGTTCTTCTGCAGGAGTCAACGTGACAATTTGCCTTAATTCCTCCGGCGTTTCGGTTATTTCCCAGAGGCCAAGTAAGGCATCATCGATATTTTCGTTCGTAAAAAGAGGCATTATTTAACGTCTTTCCATTTGGTTGATTCGACCAGTTGAACAACATCCTGTTCCAGGAAGTTAATGACAGGTTGTAAGCTGTCCACATTAGGAATTTCGCGTATATACAGTGCTCCGCGAATGAAGTGACGTGTGCTGTCAGTTAGGTAGAATTGCATGGGCGAGGCTACGTTTCCCTTGATATTGTAAAGCGTTCCGTAGACTTTATTCGCCCGGTTGATGTAAATTTTTTCGTCGATAGCACTGGCTTTTTGTGCATGCTTGTAGGCCAGCATTCTCGATTCTTCGGTGTATTTTGCCAGATTACCGTGTACGGCTTTATAGCTGATGTGAATGGAAGCTTTATTGGACGGAACATCGATGTTAATCCAATACGGCTTTGCCTGGTAATCCGAGTCTCTTGAAATACTGGAATAATCCGGAATTTTAAAGGTGTAAGGCAAGTTCTCATTCATCTGATGATAAGCCTTTTTCGGAAATGCAATACGAAAATAACCTATTGGTTTCGGTGTGTATTCGTGTTTACATGAAATCATGCTCATCATCATAATCACCAAAATAATGATGATTGGTAAATGCATCCTGTGAATTCGTCTTCCCATATCAGATATTTTCTCCCTTCTCATTTTCACGCGCGATGAATACCCGTATGCTCTTAATGCGGCGCGCATCTGATTCTTCAATCTGAAACAGAAAATCGTCGCATTCAATTTTTTCGTTTTTAGCCGGTATTTCTCCCTGAAGTTCGAGTATCAATCCGGCAAGCGTATCTGCATCACCTTTTTGTCCGTCGAAAATCGTTTCCGGAACATCAAATACTTTGTAGAAATCATTGAGCATCGTTTTTCCATCGAAAAGATACTCATTCTCACCAATCCGCGTATAGTATTCCTCGTCTTCGTCAAACTCGTCGGCAATATCACCTACAATTTCTTCCAGTACATCTTCAAGTGTCACCAGTCCCGACGTGCCTCCATATTCGTCTACGACAATGGCCATGTGAACTTTGTTCTTCTGGAATTCTTCCAGCAGCTCATCAATTTTTTTCGACTCCGGGACATAAAATGGCGGGCGCAAAAGCGACTGCCAGCGGAACGTATTGCCCTTGTTGAGGTGAGCCAGCAAATCTTTGATGTATAAGATACCCCGGATATTGTCGAATGTTTCGGAATAGACCGGAATCCGGCTGTAGCCCGAATCGTTTATGACTTTCAGTACCTCGGTGTAGTCGTCGCGAATGTCGAGCGTGATTAAATCGACGCGGGAACGCATGATATCGGTCACGCTCTTGTTCCCAAACTTAACGATCCCTTCCAGAATTTCCTTGTCTTCGGTAAACTCCATTTCGTCTGTAAGTTCAAGAGCTTTCGAAATTTCGTCAATTGAAAGGTATTTCCGGTGTTTGGTTGCTCGTTTGTTAACGAAGGCTGTGGTGGTAATCAGGATATGATTCAGTGGCCGGGTCACCTTTTCCAGTCCGTTTAGCATGGGAGCCATCCGCACAGCAAACGAACGGGGATATTGCGTTGCATATACCTTCGGAATAATCTCACCAAAGAGAAGCAGCAAAAAGGTGATGACAACGGCTTGGAAAATAAATCCCAGCGTGGGAGCTGCGGAAAAATCTATCAGCAAATTGGTGATGTGTGCCGATAAAATGACGATTCCGATGTTGACAAAATTATTCCCTACCAGGATAGTGGCCAGCAATTGCTCAGGAATAGTGAGCAGACGGAGAACAAGAGCGTTGGAACGGCTCTTGTTCTCTTCAAGCTCATGTTTATCTTTGGGACCCAGAGAGAAAAAAGCCACTTCGGATCCTGAGATCAATGCAGAAATGATTAGTAATAAAAGCAACACCAGGAGCCCAATCAGTGTCTCGATCGTAAATGGATAAAAGTGAATGCCTTCCCAATGGGCCCCCGACGGAGGAACTACGTCTGTTTCCAAACTATAAATATTTTAGTATCAAAATGGTAAATCGTCTTCTTCAGTTTCTCCCGGAGAATTGTCGAAGGAGCCATTGTTTCCGTTTGGCTCATTCACGGTAGCCGAAGAGCGATCAGGTGCTGAGTCATTCTGGAAATCATCTTTCCGACCCAGCATTTGCAAAGTATCGGCAAAAATCTCCGTCATGTACTTTTTCGTTCCGTCCTGCTCATATGAGCGCGTCCGAATCTTTCCTTCAATGTACAGCTGTTTTCCTTTCTGTACATATTTTTCGCATACCTCGGCAAGGCCTCGCCATGCTACAACGTTATGCCACTCTGTGTTTGTTATTCTCTCACCATTCTTGTTGGTGTAGGTTTCAGAGGTGGCTAATGGAAAATTGGCAACGGATACGTTGTTGTCCAGGTGCCTGATTTCGGGATCTTTCCCGACGTTTCCGACTAAGATAACTTTGTTGATAGACATATTTAAAGCAATTTTAATGAATAAAATTAAATTTACGAAAACCGATTTTCTTTTCAAAAAAACGATTCTCTGCCTCTGAAACGTATAAGCTTTACTGTGATTGAGTTACATGGATTCTATCAGCCAGGTAATTTTCAATTAGTTTCGGTACGGCAAAATTAAAAATATCTTTCAAAAAAACGGGGGTTGCCGGATAATCAACTTTGCCTTTTATTAGTTGTATTTCATAAAAGAACGCGTGTATTTTCCTGTGGCTGAGCAGATGAATAATTTCCTCAGAAATGGAACGAACCTCGATTTGTGCTTCGCTGAAAATCGCCATCCATTCGCCTGATTGCAGAATCTGTTCCGGCAACAGTACGTCATATGATTCAATCAGCGGAAGCTGGTACATGTTTTTCCAGATGTCCTGTCCGTTTCGTTTTTCGAGCCAAGTCGATTTTTCGTCCCTGATAAACAAATAATGCATGTACCGGTCCCTGATTTTGGTCTTTTTTTCTTTCACCGGATGAGCTTCTACACTATTGTTAATATAGGCCTGGCACATTTCGGCTAACGGACAGCTGGCACAATCGGGTTTTTGCGGAGTACATTGCATAGCCCCAAAATCCATAATAGCCTGGTTGAATGTGGCTGGCTCCTTTTTCGGAACCAAATCGTTTGCCAGCTCGGCGAAGAGCTTTTTCCCTTTTGTTGAATTGATGGGTGTGTCGATGGCGTAAACCCGTGACAAAACGCGCAGTACATTACCATCCACTGCAGCATGTGGCAGGTTAAAAGCAATGGAAGCAATGGCTCCTGCGGTGTATTCTCCAACTCCTTTTAATAGTAATAGCTCTTTGTAGGTGTTTGGAAAGCGACCATTGAACTGTTCCATTACCTGTCGGGCAGCCGCAAGCATGTTGCGTGCACGGGAGTAATATCCTAGTCCCTGCCAAAGTTTTAAAACATCATGTTCATCAGCCGAAGCTAATTTAGAAACGTCAGGATATTGTTCAATAAAGCGATGAAAATACGCTGTCCCCTGGCTGATTCTTGTCTGTTGAAGAATGATTTCAGAGACCCAAATCGTATATGGATCACGGGTTTCGCGCCATGGAAGCTCGCGCCCATTGCTTTTGTACCAGTCAATCAGATATTTGGCAAATTTGCTCATTTTTTGTTAAATAAACTAAATTTTAATTCAATGGAACAAAAATAATTGATTTGTATTTCTTTAATCATTCGAAAAAGTCTATCTTTGTTCACCAAAATTTTAAGAAAGAAGTGTATAATTAAATTAATAGCAATGACAAAGGCAGATATCGTAAACGAGATTTCGAAGAACACTGGTATCGAAAAAGTTACTGTACAGAAAACTGTTGAAGCATTCATGGAAACCGTTTCTGGTTCGTTGGTTGATGGAAAAAATGTTTATCTGCGTGGCTTCGGTAGCTTTATCGTTAAAAAGCGCGCTGAGAAAACTGCCCGCAACATCTCAAAAAATACAACTATTATTATTCCTGAACACTTCATTCCGGCTTTCAAACCTGCTAAGTCGTTCGTGAATAAGGTAAAGAATAACGTAAAATAATTTTTAAAGCCTAAAATTATGCCTAGCGGTAAAAAAAGGAAAAGACATAAGATGGCGACGCACAAGCGGAAAAAACGCTTGCGGAAAAATCGTCATAAGAAGAAGAAGTAAATAAGCTTTCGATAATGGCTTAACTATCGGTAAACCTAAAGTGCAAAAGCGCTTTAGGTTTATTGTGTTTAAGCTAAATTTGAAATTATTATTGTTTGTAAAATGAGTTAAGGCCGTGAGTAATGAACTAATTATTGATGTATCACCCTCACACGTAGAAATTGCCTTACTCGAAAACAAAAGACTGGTTGAACTCAACAGCGAGGACAGCAACGCCAAGTTCGCGGTAGGAGACATCTACCTCGGGAAAGTCAAAAAGATTATGCCCGGCTTGAATGCTGCCTTTGTTGATGTAGGCTACGAAAAAGATGCGTTCCTTCATTATTTGGATCTGGGACCTCAATTCCAGACACTGAACAAATTCCTGAAGCTTGCCGGTTCGAAAAAAAGCAAGTTCGTGCCCGTATCCAAAATCCATCCGGATCCGGACATTAACAAAGAGGGAAAAATTACCGAGGTGGTGAAACAAGGCCAGAGTATTCTGGTCCAGATTGCCAAAGAGCCCATCTCTACCAAAGGCCCCCGGTTAACCTCTGAAATTTCTGTCGCTGGCCGTAACATGGTGTTAATGCCATTCAGCGATAAAGTTTCTGTTTCGCAGAAAATTAAATCAACCGAAGAGAAAAATCGGCTGAAAAAATTAATTCAAAGCATTCGCCCCAAACGGTATGGGGTAATTATTCGAACAGCTGCTGAAGGAAAACGTGTTGCAGAATTGGATCAGGAACTAAAACGACTGGTTGCAAAATTTGAAAATGCCATGGCTAAGCTGAGCCGGCATAATGCGCCGTCGTTGGTTCTGGGCGAACTCGACCGTACCATTGCGATGATTCGCGATGTGTATACGCCAGACTTTGGTAGTATCATGGTTAATGACCAGGAAGCTGCCATTGAAATTAAAGATTACCTGGGCACAATTGCCCCGGAAAAGAAAAAGATTGTAAAATATTACAGCGGTCGGGCTCCCATTTTCGAACACTTTGGAATAGATAAACAGATCAAAGCATCTTTTGGTAAAACCGTTTCTTTTAAGAGCGGTGCCTACCTGATTATAGAGCATACCGAAGCATTCCATGTTATTGATGTCAATAGCGGGAATCGCTCGAAAAGCGGAAATCAGGAGACAAATGCCCTGGAGGTTAACCTTGCTGCAGCCGATGAGATTGCACGACAACTCAGGCTGCGCGATATGGGTGGCATTATTGTGATCGATTTTATCGATATGCACGGTAATGAAAACCGTCAGAAAGTTTTCGATAAGATGAAGGAGGCGATGGGTGCTGACCGAACAAAGCACAATATCCTTCCTTTGAGCAAGTTCTGTCTGATGCAGATCACCAGACAGAGGGTGCGCCCCGAGATGAATATTGATACGACTGAGGTGTGTCCGGTTTGTAAAGGAACCGGTAAAGTGACACCGACCGTTCTCTTTACAGAAGAGATCGAACAGCGGGTTAAATTCATCTTCGGTGAGCTGGCAAAGAAAAGATTGACAATTCAGCTGCATCCCTTTGTGGCTGCCTTTTTGACGAAGGGATTTCCTTCGAAAAGGCTCCGGTGGATGTTTGAATTCCGAAAGCGGGTAGTAATCGACGAGGTTGCCTCGCTTAATTTCCTCGAGTCAAAGTATCTCGATGAGAATCAAGAGGAAATTATCTTCTAATAAAAAAAATGAAAACGGCTCGATCATTGGTCACATGATTGAGCCGTTTTTTTTTTATACTTTTGAACTTATTGAAAAATTTAAATACATAAATAAAAGAACTACAACCTGATGAAACGATATATTCTGTTTGCATTATTCCTGGTAGTAAGCTCTTTGCCCGCTTTTTCTCAAATTCTGGAACCGGTAAAATGGACTTATGAGCAAAAGCAGGTGTCCGACAGCGTGTATGATTTGACGTTCAAGGCATCGATCGACCAGGGATGGCATCTCTATTCTACCGATCTTCCTCCCGGCGGACCGGTTAAGACCTCCATTAATATCAAACCGAACGACGGCTTTGAATTAAATGGAAAACTGCAGGCAAAAAGTCCGATGATCAAGAAGTTTGATCAGACTTTTCAAATGGAGCTCGAGTACTATGCGCACGAAGCTGTGTTTGTACAACGCGTAAAACTATTAACCGACAAACCTTTGGAAATAAAGGGCTCAGTCGAGTTTATGAGTTGTAACGACGAAACCTGTTTACCGCCAACCGATAAGGATTTTTCTTTCTCATTTAACGGAGGTAAGAAGGAGGCGGTAGCTGCTCCTGCAGAAGAAAAAACAACTCCTGTTGAGCCAATCGAGCCGTTGGGGACGAAGCATCACGGATTGGGATGGTTTTTCCTTTTCAGTTTTCTTGCCGGTTTGGCTGCCATATTAACTCCCTGTGTATTCCCGATGATTCCGATGACGGTTTCATTCTTTATGCACAGCAGTGAGTCGAAGGTGCGGGCGAAGATGCAGGCATTGGTATACGGCTTTTCAATTATCCTGATTTATACGTTGATTGGAACGATTGTAGCGGTGACGTTAGGCCCGGGTTTTGCCAACTGGCTTAGCACGCACTGGTTACCCAATATCCTCTTCTTTACTATTTTCCTTGTTTTTGCGTTTTCATTCTTTGGCGCATTCGAAATTGTGCTGCCCAGTAGTTGGGTGAACCGCAGCGATCGGAAAGCAGATAAAGGAGGATTTGGAGGCTCATTCTTCATGGCACTCACGCTGGTGCTGGTCTCATTTTCGTGTACTGGTCCAATCGTAGGCGCTATTCTCGTAGAGTCGGCCGGAGGAATGATTCTGAAACCGGTGATTGGCATGTTTGGCTTTGCGATGGCTTTTGCCCTGCCGTTTACGCTGTTTGCCTTCTTCCCGCAATGGCTGAGTAATTTGCCCAAATCGGGTGGCTGGCTCAACTCTGTGAAAGTGGTTCTCGGATTTTTGGAATTAGCTCTTGGACTGAAGTTCCTGAGTATTGCCGACCAAACTTATCACTGGGGAATCCTCGATCGCGAAGTGTATCTGGCGTTCTGGATTGTGATTTTCGCCATGTTGGGATTCTATCTTTTAGGAAAAATGAAGTTTGCGCACGACAGTGAAGTGCCCCACGTGACCGTGCCCCGGTTGTTGCTGTCGATAGTCACCTTCTCGTTCGTGGTGTATCTGATTCCCGGTATGTTTGGGGCTCCGTTGAAAGCAATTTCAGGTTACCTGCCGCCGATGGCCACCCATGATTTCGATTTGCATAAAATCATCAGGGATGAAGTAAAGCTGGTGAACAGTACTAGTGGAACGTACGGCTTCAAAGACGGAGATTCGTCAACGCTGTGCGAAAAACCAAAATATTCCGACTTCCTTGAATTGCCGCATGGCCTGCAGGGATATTTCGATTACGACCAGGGAATGGCTTGCGCCAAGAAACAGCACAAACCGGTATTTATCGACTTCACCGGACACGGATGTGTCAACTGTCGTGAGATGGAAGCAAATGTTTGGTCGGATCCGCGCGTGCTGGAGCGACTCGAGAATGATTATGTCATCATAGCCCTGTATGTGGACGATAAAACCAAATTGCCTGAAAAAGACTGGGTCAAGTCGACCTACGACGGCAAGATTAAAAAGACGTTGGGAAAGAAATATGCTGATTTCCAGATTTCCCATTTTGGCGTGAATGCACAGCCTTATTATGTATTACTCGATAATAACGGAAAGATGCTGACACAGCCAACGGCCCGGGACTTGAATCCCGACCACTTTGTTGATTTCCTGGATAAGGGATTGGCCGAGTATAAGAAGCGAAACGACGAATAAGATACAGTTAAACCCTCCGAAAACCGGAGGGTTTTTCTTTTTTTAGGTCGGTTTATTTTAACTTTACTGAGTTTGTTAAAACGCATGTGTTATGGAACGTCCTAATATTATTTTCTGGAATGTTGATACGCAGGTCGATTTTATGGAGCCCGATGGAAAGCTTTATGTGCAGGGCGCAGAAGAGATTCGGCCGCTTCTTGAAAAAATTACCCGGTTTGCCGGCGAGCACAACTTACGGGTAGTGAACACTGCCGATTATCACCTGGTTAATTCGGCTGAACTTTCCAATCATCCGGATTTTGTGAACACGTTTCCTCCGCATTGCATGGCGGAAAGCAAGGGGGCTATGTACATTCCCGAAACCGACCCGGAACGGCCGATTATTATCGATTGGAACCAGGAGTTAATACTGGATTCCCGTTTCGACAATCCCGAGCGTTTCCGGAATATATTGATCCGGAAAGATGCCTTCGATGTGTTTGCCGGAAATCCTTACACCGAAAAAGTACTTGACATTATTCAACCCGACCGTGTATTTGTTTATGGTGTGACGACCAATGTGTGTGTCGACCAGGCGGTGACCGGTTTGGCAGAAAGAGGCAAGGAAGTATTCGTTTTCTCCGATGCCATTAAAGAACTTCCGAATATTCCTTTACCTTTCGAGAAATGGAAGAAGCTGGGAGTGACGATGATTTCGTTCAGCGACGTAGACAAATATATGGGCTAGTTGGTTATTTCGAAACTATCGAAAACAAGTCATAAAAAAAGGATTGCAAACGCTGCAATCCTTTTCTTTTGCAAAATAATTTTTTCAGGAAATCGGATATTCATCCGAAATATCAGTGAGTACTTCACAACCGGTTTCGGTTACGAGTATCGTATGTTCAAACTGTGCCGAGAGCTGGTCGTCGATGGTGCGGGCAGTCCACCCGTCATGCTTGTCGAGTTTTACACGCGGGCGTCCCAGGTTAATCATGGGCTCAATGGTGAAGGTCATACCCGGGCGTAATTTGGGGCCGCTGTTTTTTCTCGATGAGTGGTCAACCTGAGGGTCTTCGTGGAACTCCACACCAACACCGTGGCCACAGAATTCATATACTACGCTAAACCCTTGCGATGTAGCATAGCGGGAAATCACATAACCAATATTTCCAAGATAGTTGCCCGGACGAACCTGCTGAATCCCTAAATCGAGACAGTGCTTGGTTACATCAATTAGCTTCAATGCTTTGTCGCTCACTTCGCCTACGGTATACATTCTGCTGGTGTCACCATAGTAACCGTCGAGTATCGTCGTTACATCGATATTCAAAATATCACCGTCTTTCAATACAGTATCAGGAGAAGGGATGCCGTGGCAAACTACCTCATTCAGTGAGATACAGCTTGATTTCGGGTAACCGTTATAATTTAAGGTGGCAGGAATCGCGCCGTGGTCAAGTATAAACTGATGAATCAGATTGTCGAGGTGTTCGGTTGAAACTCCTGCTTTAACATGTGGTTCAATGAATTCCAGCGTTTCCGCTGCCAGTTTAGAGCTTTTGCGTATGCCTTCAATTTGTTCCTGGGTTTTGATGCGAATGCTCATATTAATTATGTTCGATAAATTTGCGCAAAATTGGATAAATTCATAATCAATTCAAAATAACAGAAGGTACCTGTCTTTTGTTTTGAATAATATTTTTTGCCAGAAAATCAGGATGATTACGATTGCAGCCAGCGGGTGATTCGTTCTATTTTCTCCGGAAGGGGAGTGTAACCGTCGAGCCAGTGGATGTCGAAACCTTCGCGTTCCATCTTCCGGAACCAGGTCATTTGTCGCTTCGAAAATTGATGAATGGCCGTATTCAAGCTGCGAAACATTTCGTCGTACGTGATTTCTCCAGTGACATACTGCGTCAGGAATTTATATTCCAAACCATAGTAGGTTAGTGATTCCGGCGAAAGCCCACTGACCAGCAGTTTCTCTACCTCCTCAATCATTCCGTTTTCCAGCCGGTCCTTTAATCGTTGCGTGATGCGGCGGCGCCTGGAGTCGCGGTCGAACTTGACGCCAACAATTAGGCTGTTGATTTCGGGGAAGGACAAGTCGATTTCGGGATGTTCCTGGTAATATTCCTCAATTTCGATGGCCCTGACTGCCCTTTTTTTGTTCTCGATGTCGCTGGTGTTGTGCAGTTCTTTGTAGGCGGAAAGAATTTGAGTCAACTCCTCCAGCGACATGGCCTGCAGCTCTTGTCGGCGTGCTTCGTTCACCGGAACCTGGATTAGCTTATAGCCTTTCAGTACCGCCTCGATGTACAAACCGGTTCCGCCGCATAACACAGGAAACTTTTCGCGTTTCTGCATCTTCGCGAAGACGTCCAGAAAGTCCCTTTGGTATTCGAAAACATTGTACTGGTATCCGGCATCCGCAATATCAATCAGGTGGTAGGGTACTAATTCTCCATCAATAATGTATTCCGAAAGGTCTTTCCCGGTACCAATATCCATTCCCCGGTACACCTGCCGGGAATCGGCAGAGATGACTTCTCCATTCAGCGATTTGGCTAAATGGGTTGCTACGGCTGTCTTTCCCGAAGCTGTCGCTCCGAGTATAGTTACCATATTGTATTTTAGTACTGACATTGTATTGTGGAGGAGCCCGATTTAATGATGAAATATTTTGAGAATGTCAAAATAAGTTATTTTTGTAGAATTAAAGGAAGGATTAATGGATTTTAAAAAACTGGTTTCCGGAATTTATGAGCGTAGTAAGGCGCTAATTCTGCAACCAAAGGACGAATGGAAAAACATCCTCGAAGAGAATGTAACCATGAACCTGGTTGTCCGGAATTTTTTGCTGCCCTTGCTTTTGTTGTCCACAGTGGCTTCGTTGCTGGGGCGTATTATACAGAAAGTCAATATCGGGCTGGACGGTAACCTGTTGATGGCGGATGGCTTGCGCGAGTTCTTTGGCTTTTTGCTGTCGGTATATGCCAGTACATATTTGGTCAACGAGTTGGTCAAAAGTTTTGGAGGAGCAAAGAATTTGCGGCGTTCGGCTAACCTGATTATATACTCGTCAGCACCGACATTGATTATTTCGATGGTAACCGGATTGATTCCGGCCTTGTATCCATTGGGTGTACTGGGCTTGTATTCTTTTTACATTTTTTATGTCGGAATACCTGTTTTATTCGAAGATATACCGGAACAAAAACACATTGGATTTTTTATCACATCGGTATTGTTAATGATTCTTGTTTTTGCCTTCATCCGTTATTTCCTGACAACCTTCCTGATGGCATTTGCCTAAACATTAGGCGGTATTTTTGCATTATACTATCAAAGGAGAACGATGGCATTACAACAAAAAATAAATATCAAGAACCGCAGGGCTAGTTTCGAGTACGAGTTTATCGACAAATTCGTAGCAGGACTGGTTTTGTTGGGCACTGAAATAAAATCGATACGGCTGGGGAAAGCAGGTCTTTCAGACGCGTATTGTTACTTTTCGAGGGGCGAGTTGTATGTGAAGAACCTTCATATTGCCGAATATGCCTGGGGAACCCACTATAATCATGAAACGAGGCGTGAGCGTAAGCTGTTGCTGAATAAGAAAGAGTTGCGTAAACTGGAGCGGAAGACCAAAGAGTCGGGTTTGACGATTATTCCCATCCGCTTGTTTATTAACGATCGCGGTTTGGCAAAGCTGGAGATAGCTTTAGCAAAAGGTAAGAAGCTTCATGATAAGCGTGAGACGTTGAAACGAAAAGATGCGAAACGCGAAATGGATCGCATGAAGAAGATGTAAATCTTTTTTTTAACGATATATAATCCTTGGAGGAAATAACCTTCAGGGATTTTTTATTTCACTCAGTTCGGTAAAGCGATTTCCACGGCGTCCGGTGCAATCAGCGGTTCACCTTTGTAGCGAAGCAGCAGCTGTGCTACGGCCAGCGTATCCTTTTCGCAATAGCGGGCAATCCGTTCCAGGTCTCCTTCTTCATAATAGACTGCAGCTACCTGACTTCCGTCGATATCATCTTTGGGAGTCGGAATGTCGAAAACGGCACACAACAGGTTGAGCGACGTGTAATGCTTGTAGTCACCAAACTTCCAAAGTTGCATGGTGTCGATCAGCGTATCCCGGATTTCCCAAGGCTTGGCGCCGGCAATGTCGAGTATTTTCGGAAGCTTTAGTCCATGAATGAGCATGCGGCGGGCAATCCACGGAAAATCAAATTCCTGTCCGTTGTGGGCACAAAGTTTGTGCGTTGGTGTAGCTGTAAATTTATCCAGCATTTCGGCGAAATCAATCAGCAACTGCTTTTCATCGGCACCGTAAAACGATTTCACCCGGTACACGCGTTGCTTGCCTTTCCGGTAGATGGTTCCGGCTGAAATGCAGATGATTTTTCCGAATTCGGCGTAAATGCCGGCGCGTTGGAACAAATCTTCCGGCGAATCTTCTTCAGAACCAATGTTGGTTGCTTTTTTGGTCCATTGTTCTTGCAGCCGTTCGGGCATTTTGTCCAGCGACTGGGTCAATGGAACGGTTTCAATGTCGAGATAAAGTACGTGTTCAGGTTTGAGGTGATCAAGCATAGGTGTTGGTTTTAAGCGTTGTCGTTCAGATGTTTTTCGATGTATTGAGTGATAATGTCGATAGCTACGGTGTTCTGCCCGCCCTGCGGCACAATGATGTCGGCGTAGCGTTTGGTCGGTTCGATAAACTGCAGGTGACTGGGACGAACGGTTTTCTCGTAACGCTCAAGTACCTGTGCCACGTTTCTTCCCCGCTCAATGATATCGCGCTGGATGACGCGTGAAAGGCGCAAGTCGGCTTCGCAATCCACAAAAATCCGGATGTTCATCAAATCGCGCAGCTCTTTCGGGGCCAGACAAAGAATTCCTTCTACGATGATTACCTTTTTGGGTTTGACTGGAATGGTTTCCTCGGCACGCGTACAGGTGAGGTAGGAATAGATGGGCTGTGCAACCGTGTTTCCCGTTTTGAGTTGCCGAATATGTTCGGCGAGCAGCTCAAACTCGATGGCATCGGGATGGTCGAAATTTATTTTCTGTCGCTCCTCCAGCGGAATGTCGCTGTTGTCACGGTAGTAGGCATCCTGTGCCAAAACCTCCACATCGCCTTCCGGAAGGCTTTCAATAATTTTTTTTACCACGGTGGTTTTTCCCGAGCCGGTTCCTCCGGCAATTCCAATAACAAGCATGTTCGCGTTTTAATTGTTCTGTAAATTGTACCAATCAGCCCTTTGCCTGATCCGATCAAATATATCAATCTTCGTTAAATCTGCGGGATCATTTTCGGTGCCTTTTTAAAAAAACTGGCGGTAAAATTATAAAGTATTAATTTCGCAAAAGAAATTTGGAACAACAATAAAAACCATTCTCATTATGATTAACCATACCGTGCTGTTCAAAATGAAAGATTTTGACTCGTCATCGGCTAAGAAAGAGGCGATTGAAAAACTGACGGCAGCTCTTCTCAACTTAAAGAACGAAATTTCCGAATTGAAACACATCGAAGTAAATCAGCACTACACGTTGGATGCGCCGTCCTTCGACATTTGTCTGGTCACCCATTTTGAAAGTATCGACGATTTGGATGTGTATCGCGTTCATCCGGAACATCTGAAGGTGATTGATCTGGTGAAAGAACTGACGACCGAACGGGCTGCCGTCGATTTCAATTTCTGATTTTATTCCTTTCGGGAAGGAAATCAACTTTAGACTCTTTCTACATTTAATCTAAATCATTAACATCCAAAAGCGTAAGACGTGCAAGAATTATATCCATTTAAGTTTCAGCCAATATATAAAGACAAGATTTGGGGCGG
Source organism: Prolixibacter sp. NT017 (assembly GCF_009617875.1). Taxonomy (NCBI): domain Bacteria; kingdom Pseudomonadati; phylum Bacteroidota; class Bacteroidia; order Marinilabiliales; family Prolixibacteraceae; genus Prolixibacter; species Prolixibacter sp. NT017. The sequence continues at coordinate 313,577 of NZ_BLAV01000001.1, forward strand.
TCAAAAGTTGAAACAACTTCTGAACAAGGAATTTTCGCCGTTACCCAATTGCGGGGAATCATGGGAAATATCGGGCGTTCAGAACGAAATTTCGGTTGTTGCCAACGGTTTCCTGACGGGAAATAATCTGCAGGAACTCATCGAGGTGTACATGGGTGAACTGGTTGGTGAGAAAGTGTATGAGAAGTTCGGTTTGGAATTTCCGCTGCTCATCAAATTCATCGATGCGAATGATGATCTCTCTATTCAGGTGCATCCCAACGACGAAATGTCGAAAGAACGACACAACGCTTTCGGTAAAACCGAAATGTGGTACGTTGTTCAGGCAGATGAAGGAGCAGAACTGATTGCCGGTTTCAACCAGGAAGTCGACCAGAAAAAGTACCTCGGACACCTGGAGAAGAATACCCTGATGGAGATTCTCAATACAGAGAAAGTGAAAGCGGGGGATGTGTTCTTCATGCCAGCCGGACGTGTTCATGCCATTGGAAAAGGTATTGTGGTTGCCGAAATTCAGCAAACATCGGATGTTACCTACCGGATTTATGATTACAACCGTAAAGACGACAAGGGCAATACCCGCGAACTTCATACCGAATTCGCGCTCGATGCCATCGATTACACGTTCGAAAAAGAGTACGGCACGCATTATCATTCGCACAAGAATCAGTCTTCCGAGTTGGTGAGTTGCCCGTATTTTACCACGAATTTGCTCGAGTTAACACATTCGGTGGAGCGCGATTACAACGAGCTCGATTCTTTCGTTATCTACATGTGTCTGGAAGGTAATTACGCTATCAGCTGGGGAGAAGAGAAGGCGATGGAAGTCTCGAAAGGAGAAACGATTCTGGTCCCGGCCTCGGTAGAGAATTTCATTCTGGTGCCGAAAGACGGGCAGGAAGTGAAATTACTGGAAGTTTATATTAAGTAAAATATATCGAAGGGGAATGGCTGGCAACGTTCCCCTTTTTAATCACGAATGACTTATGCAGATTAATAGCGCCAAATTTGTTATCAGCAATACCGACCCCGCGAAATGTCCGAAAAGCGATCGGCCCGAGTATGCGTTTATTGGACGCTCGAATGTAGGGAAGTCGTCGCTGATTAACATGCTGACCAATCATAAGAAGCTGGCCAAAACATCCGGACAACCGGGGAAGACCCAGCTGATCAATCACTTTCTGATTAACAACGAATGGTACCTGGTCGATTTACCCGGCTATGGTTACGCCAAAGTGATGCGTAATCAGCGCAATAAGTGGATGAATTTTATTCGTGAATACATGCTTTCGCGGAAAAACCTTTATTGTGTGATGGTGCTGATTGATATCCGTCTGGAGCCGCAGGAAATCGACCTGGACTTTATGAACTGGCTGGGAGTAAGCGGAATTCCATTTGCCATGGTTTTCACCAAAGCAGACAAATTGGGAAAAACGCAGGTCGATAAAAACCTGGCGGCTTACCGGCGCGAGATGCTGAAGAGCTGGGAAGAATTGCCTCCGCACTTTGTTACATCGGCTACTTCGGAAACAGGAAGAGATGAGGTTCTGGACTTCATTCAGCAGATTAATGATGGAAGCTACGAATAAGTAAGTAACGCTCGCCGGATGCATTCGGCTTGCTGTATTTTTGATAAAAAGTGATTTTACCCATTTAGTAGTTGAGGCATTATTGTTACATTTGCGCACCTGAACTACATGCAACTTCAAACTTGAAAATCAGAGGAAATGGCTGGAAATGCTCCCATCAAAATCTTTTCAGGAACCCAAACCCGTTATTTAGCAGAAAAAATATCCAGTAGTGCCGATTTGCACCTGGGGCGATCGTCTTGCCCGGTTTTTTCGGACGGCGAATTTGAGCCATGCTACGAAGAGACCATTCGCGGTTCTCACTGTTTCATTGTCCAGTCGACTTTCCCGCCGGCTGATAACATTCTGGAACTGTTGCTGATGATTGACGCTGCCAAACGGGCTTCGGCTTACAAAATTATTGCGGTTATTCCTTACTTTGGATACGCCCGTCAGGACAGGAAAGACAAACCGCGCGTTTCGATTGGTGCCAAACTAATGGCCGACATGCTTTCAGCCGCCGGAATCGACCGGTTGATTACCATGGATTTGCATGCCGATCAGATTCAGGGATTCTTCGATGTACCGGTTGATCACCTGACGGCTTCAACTTTGTTTATTCCGCATATCCGGAAAATGAACCTGGAGAACCTGGTGGTAGCTTCACCGGATGTGGGTGGAACCAAACGGGCTAACACGTACGCCAAATTATTGGGAACTGACATGGTGATTTGCCATAAATCGCGCAGCCAGGCCAATGTGGTTGGTAATATGACCGTTATTGGCGACGTGAAAGGGAAAGACGTGGTGATTATCGATGACATGATAGATACTGCCGGAACCATTGCCAAGGCTGCTAATCTGATGAAAGAAAAGGGAGCTAACAGCGTACGTGCGTTCGCTACACATGCTGTTCTTTCTGGTCCGGCATACGAACGAATTGATGAATCGGATCTCGACGAGATTTATTTTACCGACTCCATCCCGTTAAGGAAAAAGTCGGAAAAGATTAAAATTATTTCGTGCTCCGGTCTGATTGCTGACGTTATTCAGAAGGTTTACAAGAACGAATCAATCAGTACTTCGTTCATTTAATGATATTTGACAGACGTAATCCGTTGAAAGACTTTGCCGGAGATTGTGTGTGAAAATTCTCCTTACGTGAAGATTTCACCGGATTATTTGCTATATTTGCGCCCGATTTTGCAGCATACCTTTACTGGTGTGATGCGGATGCCTTCCTGAAAAAGGAGGGAGATCTGAGTAAGCACTTAAAAATTAAATTAATTTATTTACGATGAAAACGTTTGAAGTAAAAGGTACTGCCCGTACAGCAGTAGGAAAAAAAGAGACGAAAAAACTGCGCGCCGAAGGTAAAGTTCCTTGCGTACTTTATGGTGGCGAAGAGCCGATTCACTTTGAGGCTGAAGCAGGTGAATTCCGTCATGTAATCTATACACCCAATGTTTATCTGATTAACATTGAAATCGGTGGAAAGAAATACCAGGCTATCATGCAGGACATTCAGTTCCATCCGGTAACTGACGAGATTTTGCACATCGACTTCCTTCGCATTACCGAAGACAAGCCGGTTAAAATCAACATTCCTGTTAAACTCACTGGTTTTGCAAAAGGTATCCAGAAAGGTGGACGTCTGAAAACCAACCTCCGCGTATTGCGTGTAAAAGGTTTGGCAAAAGACCTGCCCGATACAATCAATATCGATGTAACTGCACTGGAATTAGGTGAAAGTATTCGTGTAGGTGATGTTCAGGCTGCAGGTCTGGAAATCCTGAATAACAAGTCTGTTCCGGTAGCCAGCGTAGTAATCACCCGTGCAGCACGTGCGGCAATGACTGCAGCTGCCAAAGGCGGAAACTAATAAAGCAATTGTGTTTTGAAGTACCTGATAGTAGGTTTAGGAAATATCGGGGAAGAATATCAAAATACCCGACACAATATCGGATTTAAAATATTGGATGCTCTTGCCGGAGCGTCCAATATTTCTTTTAGCGATAAGCGTTATGGCGCTGTCGCTGAAATGAAACATGCCGGGCGCACCTTCATTCTCCTGAAACCTTCCACGTATATGAACTTGAGTGGAAGGGCGGTGCATTACTGGATGCAGAAGGAGAAAATCCCGGTCGACAAGGTTCTGATTCTGGTGGATGACCTGGCTTTGCCGCTGGGAAAAATCCGTCTGCGGGCCAAAGGGAGCGATGCCGGTCACAATGGTTTGAAGAACATTAACCAGGTGTTGGGCCGCCAGGACTACGCCCGTTTGCGGTTTGGTATCGGTGACGATTTCCCGAAAGGATACCAAATTGACCATGTACTTGGAAAGTGGTCGCCGGAAGAGGAAGATGTCCTTCCCGAACGAATCGAGCTTTGTATCGATATCATCAAGGCTTTTGGAACCATCGGCGTTCACCGGGCCATGAGCCAGTTCAATAACAAATGACCTTTGTTGTTGCCATCTCCGTTTTATAATTTTGCATCATGGAAGATCAGGTTCGTGTAGATAAATGGCTGTGGGCTGTGCGGGTTTTCAAAACCAGGAGCATTGCTACGGATGCCTGCAAGAAAGGACGGGTAACCATTGATGGACAATCGGTGAAACCTTCGCGGACGTTAAAACCCGGTGAGGTGATCGAAGTGCGGAAAAATCCGGTGAGGTATTCGTACAAAGTGAAGCAGCTTATCCAGAAGCGGGTGGGAGCTAAACTGGTTCCGGAATATATGGAAGACGTCACACCGGCCTCGGAACTGGAAATTCTGGAAATGCAGAAGAACATGAGCTGGTTCGAACGCGAACGGGGAACGGGGCGCCCAACCAAAAAAGAGCGCCGCGATATCGACCGGTTCAAAGGAGACTGGTAATCTCTCCATCTTTTCATCGCTTTTCAAATTCAAATCAACACTAAAATTTTTGTTCGATGTTAATTGCTCGTCAAAAACGGAAAGAGAATATTGTTGAGTACATCCTCTACATGTGGCAGTTGGAAGATCTGATTCGGGCCAACCAGTTCGATATGGAGCGCATCCGCAAAAATATTGTGGACAAGTTTGACAGTAAGGACGGAGAACGGGAGGAGATAGCCCGTTGGTATGAAAACCTGGTTCTGATGATGGAGCGTGAGAATATCAAGGAGAAAGGACATCTGCAAATCAATAAGAACCAGGTGAATGATTTGTATGAATTCCATTTGTTGGTGACGAAAAGCGGCCAGCTTCCGCAGTACGATATGCTGTTCCGTCAGGCCAAGCCGTTTATCGATGAGTTTTCCGTGAAAGCGGGAGGTGCCGGAGAAAATGATATTGAAACAAGCCTAAATGCTCTGTATGGGGTGTTGCTGTTAAAACTGAAAGGCGAAGATGTATCTCCGGGTACGTTGGCTTCGGTGAAGATGTTCAGCCAGTTCTTGGCGCACCTGGCGCAATATTACAAGCAATACGAAAGCGGAAAACTGGAGTTGTAGCCATTACGATTTTCAGTCGAGAAAGCGGTGCGCAATTTCCGGTGACGGAATTTCGCAAACCTCTTTCTTGCCAAACCAACGATACCGGTTTCGGGCTATCCAGTGATAAACTTTATCCCGGAAGGAAACCGGCAAAACGTTAAAGATAACCAGCCAGTTCCACGGAGCTTTCAGGTGACGGGCAATCCGCAAGGCAGCTGTCGAAGCGGTAAAAACCTGGTTCTTCTCGATAAGAACGACGCTGTCTGCATCTTCCGGAAGAGCATATTGGTAGCGAACTTCAGAGGCAAATTTCCCTTGCAACGGAGCAAAGCGGTAGCGCGGACTCTTCTCATATTTCAGAATAAACCGAACAGATGCGTTGCATAGGTTACATACGCCGTCGAAAAGGATGACGGGCCCTATTCCTTCCTTATTTCTATCTCCGGAATTCATTGACGCGATTGATAGTCTTTGACGATTCCTTCGGTCAGCCAATCCGCCAGTGCCTGTCGATTATCGGGGTAGATGAGTCGCTGCTGATCGCGTGTGTGGTTGATGTTCCCCATTTCGATGTAAACCGCCGTGGGGTTGGTTCGTGTGAGCATGTATAGCCGCCTGCTCGTTACGGTGCCGTTGTATCCACGATTCGGTTGGTTCTCCTTATAATTTACTTTCATGGAATGGCGCATCGCTTCGGCCAGTTGTTCACCGCTCTTGCTTTTTTCGAAGTGATAGAAGAAAAGGTCGATGTTTCGGTGCCGGTTCCGCGCATCCACATGGATGACGATGCATCGTTTATATTTGGATGACGGGTCTCGCTTGTACAGCTCATTCACCGTGGCCGCCCGTTGACGAAGCCGTTCGTTTTGGTCGAGCGGTATTTTCTGGTGTGGGTAACAATATTCATCCGAACGATTCTCTAAATAATATTCGTCGCGGATTCCGTCTTTCGGGTCACGAATAATGAAATATACTTTGGCTCCGTGTTGAATCAGCGCTCTGCCCAGTCGCAATGTGACGTCGTAGGCATATTCGTCTTCGGTTAACCGGTGCTTACCAATTTTCCCCATCGCTCCCGGATCAGGACCTCCGTGTCCGCTTACGAGGTAAAATACAGCGCCTTCCAGTTTTCGGTCCTGAATCCGCACCTTCTCGTACTCTTTACCAAACAGTGGTTCTTCGGCATACAATGTGGCTACCGGAAGCAGATAGCTTTGTCCCTCATATAAAGTATTGTTCGGCCCCAGCTTCGACTTATTCAGTTCGATGAATTTATTCAGATATTCGCCGGCAGGAAGACCATTTCTTTCCAGTAAGTTATAAATACCGTCGCCTCTTTTCGCTTTTACTTCCGGGTGGTCTGAATTCTGCGCAAAGCTATTCCCAAACCAAAAGAGAATAAAAATGGTGTGGATGGTAATACGGATGAGAATGGAGGGAGATTCGGGAATCTTTTTGTGCATTAGGTTGGTGCCTTTTTTAATCCTACTTCACTTTTTTGCTAAAATAACCTCAGTTTCAGACAAAATCAATACTTCTGAAGAGGTATTTACCAATTAACCTTGTTCCGTCATAAATAGTTTAGGGAATGTTTTGTTATTTTCAACCATTACAAAAATGAATAGACTTTTGTTTCCACTGATGAAAATTGAACGAATGCGGAAGTTTTTCCTGTTGCTGGTATTGGCATCGGCCCTGGCATCGTGTCAGCAGCATACTGCAACTGTTGGCCAGGCACAGTATCAGAACATCAAACTGGATTCCACACTGAAGGTGTCGGCCGACCCTAAAATTCAAGCCCAAATACAACCTTATCGCGATAGCCTGGAGGCACAGATGTCCCAAAAACTTTGTGTTGCTCAGGAGGCGCTGCTTGCCGGAAGACCGGAAAGTCTGCTGGGAAATTTTGTGTCCGATTTGGTTTTGGCTGAAGGGAAAGCAATCTGTCAAGAGAAATATCCGGATGTCCATCCTGCGGTGAGCTACATGAACCGGGGAGGTTTTCGGGCACCCATCCCGAAAGGAGAAGTGACGGTAAAAAATATCTTTGAACTGATGCCTTTCGAAAATGAAGTGGTTTTGCTGAAGTTGAAAGGCAGTGATTTGCGTCGTTTGATGAATCACATGGCTTCGCGGGGCGGAGAAGGTGTTGCCGGAATGCGTTTCGGTATCCGGAAAGACAAAGCCATCAAATGTCGCGTTGACGGAGAGCCGCTGGATAACGACAAAACGTACTGGATGGTAACGAGTGATTATTTGGCCGATGGCGGTGATGGTAGCAAGACGTTATCGAAGAATCTGCAGCGGATAAATACCGGTGTGAAGCTGCGTGATCTGATTATCGCTCATATGCGGAAGCTGGGTGAAGAAGGAAAGATGGCAACAGCAAAACTCGATGGGAGGATTTATCATGCAAAATAGGAGAACGTTTATCAAGAACCTGGCGGCCGGCTCGGTTGGTGTAGGCTTGTTGGGAAAAGCTGCCGTTTCGCTGGCTGCTAAGAGTGATGACTACACCAAATTGAGCATTCTGCATACCAATGATTGGCACTCGCATATCGATCCGTTTCCGGCCGATGCGCCCCGTCATGCAAACGAAGGGGGAATGGCTCGTCGTAGTGCGTTGATCAATCAAATACGAAAAGAAGAAAAGAATATTCTGCTGCTTGATGCCGGCGATGTTTTCCAGGGAACTCCCTATTTCAACTTCTATAAAGGAAAGCTGGAGTTTGAACTGATGAGCGAAGTCGGTTATGATGCAGCCACCATTGGAAACCACGAGTTCGACAATGGTTTGGAAGGAATTGACAAGCAATTGCCGCATGCGAAATTCCCGTTTATCTGCTCCAATTACGATTTTTCCGATACCATCCTTGCCGGGAAGACGATGAAGAACAAAGTATTCGAGCGGGGAGGAATCAGGATTGGAGTATACGGACTCGGTGTTGAACTGAACGGTCTGGTGGCACCCAACAACTTTGGGAAAACCCGTTACCTCGACCCGTTGAAGGTGGCGTTGGAACAGGAGAAATACTTACGTGAAGAACAGGGAGCGGACATGGTTGTCTGCCTCTCGCATCTGGGATACAAATACCGGGACGACAAAGTGAGCGACCAGGTGATCGCAGATAATACCTATGCTACCGATCTGATTATTGGCGGTCATACGCATACGTTCCTCGAACGTCCGGAAATGCATACCAACAAAGCTGGCAAGCAGATTTTGGTGAACCAGGTAGGATGGGCCGGTTTGCTCCTCGGACGTATCGACTTTTACGTAACGCGCAAAGGAGATACCAAACCGGAATATACGGCAATCCCAATCAAGTAAATACAACAAAGACTGTTAAAAGATATTCCCCGGCCGGAAATGGTTGGGGATTTTTGTATGGCAAAAAGGAAGTGAGAGCGATATTCGTTTTGAAGAAGACATAAAAAAACCGCATTAACCCCTAGTTGTGTAAAACCCCGATGAAACAGGATTTGAGTGCCTGACTGGTCAGACTTCCAATGGCAGTAAAACTGCCTCCACCCGAAAGTGGAGTAAGGCCTGTCTTAGCAATCATAAGCTTACTCGGTACTATTAATAACGTTGAGTTTACCAATATACAGGAATTAATGCGGAAACATTATTTCGTTTTCAATGAACGTTCTTAACTATCACTACATCGAAAGTACACCGCATCTCCCAATTTTCCAAGCGTTCGGGCGCTTTTTTATGCTCATGTTCCATATTCGGAGGTAAACCTCTCTGATTCTTAAATCATTGAGAAAACCTGTTTTGCAATATTTAACGTTTATGTTAATATGCGTACTGTAATGTACATAAAATCAACATGATGTGTTGTGATGTTAAGTTAAAGTGCAGGTGGCCGTTATTTTTTGTAAAAATTATTTTGAGCAAGTGAAAATCATTTCTACATTTGCAGCACCCAAAATCAACGGAGAGGTGGGTGAGTGGCTGAAACCAGCAGTTTGCTAAACTGCCGTACGGGTAACCGTACCGGGGGTTCGAATCCCCCTCTCTCCGCCACATCAGCGGATTCCTCCGGGAGTCTTTTTTTACGATTCGGGGTGTAGCGCAGTCCGGTTAGCGCACCTGCTTTGGGAGCAGGGGGTCCCAGGTTCGAATCCTGGTACCCCGACGAATCAAGATTCATTCTGAATCAAAAGCCTGTTAATCGTATGATTAGCAGGCTTTCTTATTTTTTGTCATATCAATTCAAACCATTAAAAACCGGTTGCCGTGTGAACTATAAGGTGACCTTTTTTTTGTGATTAATTTTGGTTCATCGTTGGCGCTGCATGGCTAGTAAATACTGGGTGTTTGAAAGGTTGTCGTTTGACCCGGTTTAGGTGGTTTAGATGCAGAATAGAGCGATTTAGGACACTTTTAGGTGACCTATTAGGTGACCATCCAAGTGATTTCATCTTTTTTAAAACGAATTGATATGAAAAGGAAAGTAATGACTGCTACTTTGGGCGTTCATTTTGTCATACGGAAGAGCAAGCTCATAGGGGGCAAAGCGCCTATTTATGCCCGTGTTACAGTGAATAAAGAGCGCTGTGAAATTTCTATCAAAAAATTTGTTGATGTCAAAGTCTGGAATCCACAAAAAGGGAGGGGGCGAATCCTTGCGGATGAATACAAAAACCTTACTTTTCATCTGTCACGCCACACATTTGCCACCACCATAACTTTATGTAATGGTGTTCCGATTGAATCGGTCGGCAAAATGCTGGGGCATTCCAAATTGAGTACAACTCAGATTTATGCAAAAGTGGTAGAGACAAAATTGGGCAAGGAGATGAGTAAATTGAGGGATAAGCTGGGCGAATAAGTATTGAATTTAAAGAATGATTTTTCTTCATATAGAAGAAGGACTCTGCAATGAATGTCAGCCGATGACGATTATGGTTTTGATGACTTTTTGAGCTGTTTTTTGTTGACTTGTAACTGTCGGTTTTTGTTTCCTTTTTTTCGGTACAATTTCTTTAGTGAACCATTGGCGCTTTTGAAATTGGAATCTCAATTGGAAGATTACACCGTCTTTTGGTGGGTGAGGGATATGTTTTGGAATTTTTCCCGGGAAGTGACGTCTTCTTTGAAACCTGACTTTCACTAGGCTCACCCCCGCATGGTTTAGAGTTGGACAGCTTAAATAACATGCAGAAAACACATATCATGGTAACTAGCAAAATAATATGGAGAACTAATTTTTTGAATCGGATTTGTTCTTTCATTGCGGTAATTCCAATTCGAAATATGGATATAGAGTCATAACTCCACTTGATGTGAGTCAAGAATTAGACGGGGTGATTAATAATTGAAATTAAAATGCGGGATGCGGATATAAAAGAATCTCTTTTTAATATTCTGCTTGCTAGCGGATAATCGTGCGAAATGTCAGATTTATTCTGGGTTGATGAACCTTTCTCATTTTAGGTAAACTGTGTAACCAGTGAGTCTGAGTCTCATCTTTCATGATTAAAAGACTACCATGCGCTAAAGCGAAGGAGAGTTTTTCTTTTGTGTGTTTGTGTTTTAAGCTGAATTTGCGTTCAGCGCCGAAGCTCAAAGAAGCAATGGTGCCGTTCTTTTTTAAATCTTTTTCAGCATCACTGTGCCAGGCCATCCCTTCTTCACCTGAGTGATACAGATTTAGTAAACAAGAATTGAATTTCTCGTTTATTTTATTCTCAACAAGAGCTTTGAGTTCCAGTAGTTCGTTTGTCCAGGACAAAGCCCGGCGTGTTACACCGGAGTAAGCATAGTCATAATTTTCATCTCCATACCATGCTACTTCTCTTTTTGTCAGAAGGTGTTTCCCATATACTATAGCTTCATCATGCTTCCACTGAATTGAGGTCAGCAGATATCGCAGGTAATCGTCGGCCTTCTGCTTTGACAGTATTCTACCAAAGTAATTCACGGTTCCGTCTTTGGGCAGAAGGTTTTTATTCTCGTTGATCAGTGTGTTGAACAAATCCATTTGTGATATTCTTTCTTCATGCAATTTCCACAAGGCCTGTACCCCCTTTCGAGGGCTTCCTGTTCGGAAGTAAAAAACAGACGATTTTCCTGTTTCATCTTTTTACCAGAGGAACAGGAAAGTGTTCCGTAGATTTTTAATTTTCCGTTACCGGCAAATGTGAGTTCATGATGTCTAATCTTTGAGTGCAAACTGGCCTTGTCTATTTCTGTGTGCCGGATCATGAGCTAAGACTGTGCATCATGAAATATGATTCCTAATGTATGTCTTTTCCCTGAATGTAATTCACTGACACCGTGTTTCATTGCAGCCCTGTAATATCCGTTGTTCCCCTTCGCCGGACGGAAATTGGTCGGAAATATCAGCATATCGCCTTTTCGAGGCGTTAAAACAATCGCCTTTGATTGAGCTCTGGGAGTTTGTTGGATCAATACGAATTCACCTCCTTCGTAATCCATACCTGGTTCATTAAGGAATAAGACCAGCTGCATCGGAAAGTAAACTTCACCGTATAAATCCTGATGCATGGTATTGAATCCGCCTTTTTCGTAGCGCAATATTAGCGGAGTTGGCTTGTCCTGACGATTGTCGAGACAAAGCTTCCGTAAATCGTCTAATGCTGACGGGAAAGATTTCCCGGTCCGGAGAACTCGCATCCAGGAATTGGCAATAGGAGCAAGATAGGGATATACCTTGCTTCTGATTGTTTCGATTAAATCGGGCAGTGGATAATCGAAGTATTTGTATTCACCTAGACCAAACCGGTGACGGGCCATTACTACTTTTTTACGATAGCCTTCGGGTTGGTCATAAAGAGCCAGCAATGTTTTACAGGATTCTTTGGATAAGAATTTTGAAATAATTGCGTATCCTTTCTGATGAAGTTCTTCGCCAACAGTCGGCCAGTCGATTTTGTCTATTCTTTTTTCAATCGGTTTCATTATATCCCTTTTTATCGACAAGAATTTGATGGTGTAAAGGCGAGACGAAATAATTGTTATGGAAATCCGAATCTTACTCGATTAATCATTTAGTTTGGCTGCCTCCCAGCCAATAATCGCCGATTTTCGCGCTGTTCCCCAGCGGTAACCGCTTAGCATTCCCGTGGATTGAATTACTCTGTGGCATGGGATCAAGTAGGCTACGGGATTTTTCCCAATTGCAGAGCCGACACCTCTGGAGGCTGTAGGCTGCTCGATCTCGCGGGCTATATTCCCATACGTGGACAATCTTCCCAACGGAATTTTCAGTAACGACTCCCATACTTTTAACTGGAACTTCGTTCCTTTCAGATGGAGTTTGACCTCGTTCAGTTTACTCCAGTCACGAGTGAAAATATTCAGTGCATTTTCCTGAATTAAATCAGTATTTTGCCGGAATAGCGCATTGGGAAACTGATTTTGTAAAATCGCAAATGCGCCTGTCTGCTTTTCATAAAATGATAGATGACAAATACCCTTGGGGGTTGAAGCAACCAGGATATTACCAAAAGGGCTTTCGGCAAAACTGTAATTAATATGAAGTTTCTCTCCGCCATTTTTATATTCAGCAGGCGTCATACCTTCAATCGAAACAAAAAGATCATGAAGTCTACCGGTTCCTGAAAGGCCTGTTTCAAAAGCCGTATCGAACAGCGTAGCCCGATTTTCTCTCAATAGTTTTTTAGCATACTCAACGCTCGTGTATTGTAGGAACTTCTTTGGGGTCGTCCCCGCCCATTCAGCGAAAAGCCGTTGAAAATGAAAGGGGCTGAGATGAACTTGCTCTGCAATTTCTTCGAGGCTGGGTTGTTTCCTGAAATTATTTCTTAAGAAATGAATGGCCTCTTCAATTCGGGCGTAATTGTAGGTTTCTTGCTTTTCCATGATTTTATTATTTGCCAGTTTCTGATACAAACATCGGAAAGCTCAAATCGTCATACTACCCGAATCTTGCTATTATTCACCTTTCTCACAAACAACCAGTTTTTGGTAGATAAAACCTTTGCGGGGCTTACCTGGTTATCCGGAATTTCTGTAAATTTCCAGGAAACTCCTTCCGGGACATCGGAATAGGAAGAAATGCTCGGCGCTTTCTTTAATGAAGTTTCAGAACGGAAAATTATGTTCCTTTAGATGCTCATTGGCCATGGCTGTGGTACGAAAAGGAGCATTGTCAAGCATCCTGCAAGCGCCAGATTTTTGGTGAAATTTATTCTCTCGGTCATTCTGGTCATCGGGTCCTTGAATCTCCAGAATGTATGTACAGTTAACGTTACGGGCAGGAGGAACATGATTAATGAAACCACGCCGAAGTCTGGTTCAAAACCTGTAAGAATGCTTGAGCCGCCCAACAATAATAACACACCTCCTGCGATGACCGCTGTTCCCGCCATTGGTACTCCCCTCGATTTAGCAAAATTGCTAACCATATTGAACTGAAAAAAATGATGACTTGCATTTTCCAAAAAGTAGATGCCTACAACTACTCTTGCGACTAAAAACAGTATTTCCATCTTGAATTTCTCGGTTTAACAGTGAAAATTTTGATGATATTTTTTGCGTCATTGCCTTTCAGGCAATATTTATGATTGATGAGGTGTTATTCTATCTATTATCACGAAGTTGGGTATTGGTTCCAGTGTTTCAATTAGAGGTTGAACCTGTGGGTATCGTTCTTGCTTGGTGTTATATGGGAAATGTGTGTCCCACATGACGCACACTAAAACATACACTTTTAATCTTTATGGATAGCACAACTTTTTGTTTCATTTTTTATGTGAAATTTGTTTAATGCCAAATAAAATTTTGTCAATCCTTTTTTGAGTCTATGAAGTCATTGTTTTCTTAACCTTAAAATGACCTCGTTACCCAACGTTTTGGTGTTGACAAGGAATACTCCGCCCAGAATTACCGAAAACCACACAAAAAAGAAGGAGGAAAGTTGTTCCCCGTCCAGCAGACCCCATGCTATTGCAACTGCAGGAATCAGATAAGTAACCGATGATGCAAAAACGGCGGTCGTTATTTTTATCAGATAATTATGGATAATCAACGCAAGGCCGGTTCCAGCGACTGCTAAAATTGCAATATAACCTATACCGTTCCATGCCTCAGGATGCAATGCCAATTTGTGAATAACAGGTGTAAAAATTAAAGTATAGATTAATGTTGGAATGCCTGTAAAGAAAAATGACATGACAACAATGTCCAATGCATTGATTCCTTTAAAGAAATGCTTTATAAAGTTTATGTTGACTCCATAAAGTATTGTTGCAAAAACCACCAGTGAAGCATAAAATGTATCTCCTTGCAGTTTCCCTTTGCTGTTAGAGAGAATTAGGCCAATGGCTCCTAATAGCCCAATGAGTACTCCAAGAACATTAAACCAATTTGTTTTTTGCTTGAAAAAAAGAAGTCCGATTATCAGTGTGAACAATGGAGTTAATGAATTTAAAGTTCCTGCCAAGGCACTATCTATTCTGGTTTCTGAAGTGGCAAATAGTATGGCAGGCGCCAAACTTCCTATAGTTCCCGAAATGGTCAGAAAAAGAAAGTATTTTCGTTCAATGATCCTAAGCCTTTTTATAGCAAAGGGCAATAAAACCATAAAAGCTATGCTGATACGAAGCAAACCAACTTCCCTACCAGTAAAATAAATCAATCCCTTTTTCATCAAAATGAAAGAGCTTCCCCATACCAACATCAGAGCGAAGAGTAAAATCCATGAAAGAGGACCTTGGCTTGTTACTTTATAGTTCCTAATCATAAGTTGATAGATTATTGGATTATGGGATCTCATTCGTATCCTCTCTTACTTGCTTTTACTATACAAATTGTCGTTTTCTGTTTTGTAAAACCTTAAATAAAACTTGGTGATCGGCCTTTATTTGTAGTCAGTTTACTTCTTGCATTGTTGTTTTTTTAATTTTCTTCAAGTTATATGTCGTTTCAAGAGCTTATATCCGTCAAATGGACGGTGACTGGGAGTGACAACCCGGACTTTTGGAAACTTTTGACGGTCGACTAGTCGGTTTCCACATCGCTTTCGACTATTGTTCCAACGGTTAATCGAAACCAGTAATACGCTCATTTGTTTATTTCTTACCAAGAAATCTCTTTTTTATCATGGAAGAATTTCCCTGATGGTTCTTGATTTACTGAAAATGGTTCAAAAGCACCGAAGAAATTAGTCTCAAGTGTCTCTCTGATAGTTGACTCTTTGGAATCAAGTGTGGAAACTCCTTTATCCAACAAAACTCCGGCATTGTTAACTAAAATGTCTATCCGACCGTATTGCTTTTCGACGAACGCAACGGCGGAGAATATGCTCACTGGATTTGCGATATCCAGTTCCAATATATCGATATGCAGATTCTCATGCTGAAATTCGGTTTTCAAACGAATCCCTTTAGGGAAATCCCGGACGTCGACTATCACTTTTAAGCTTCTTTTGCCTAATCGTCTGACAACCTCTTTCCCTATCCTTCGGTTGGACGGTTACCAGGGCGATCTTGCTCTTTTTTCCATGCTTTTGCAGATTTGTAAAACTTCGGTTTTTGTGATTAGGCACTTTGAATTGCTGCTATCAACTTCTCCATCTTCGGACGTTCAAACTTCATTTTTGTGGATTTCAACTTTTTATTCTCAAAAACGAGTTGTTCCATAAAAGTCACGGGGGGAACAGATTTGTTCGTGTGCATATCATAAATCACACAAGCTTCATCTCCATCTAAAAAAATGGCCCGGATTTCATTTTTCAGGATACCAGCATGTCCGGAAGAAGCGTGTTCAGCCAACATATTAATGAAATCGCTTGCTGAGTTTGTTTTCATACCACCATCAAATTCAAAATTTGGGTGAAGGCAACTTCTGAGTTTTTCATCGTCAAATTGTCCAATCGCTGTAACGTAATCAATAACAAGCTTTCGGTACTGCTCTGAACGAGTTTCCCCTGTTTCTTCTGCCTCGTCTTCCGCTTCAGATATTTTGTACAGAGTATTTGACAACGCGCGCTGTAAAACCGCTATTTGAACTATGTTTTTCGAGTCGATTGTGCCTTGACCACTTTCGAGATCAATATCAACCTTATCTACGCCATCAACTTTTATTAGGCTGTCATGCACCAGTTTTTTACAGCCCTCGCAAGTCATTCCTGTAATTTGATACGATTTTTTCATTTTAAATATGTTTTAGAATTGATAAAATGGGTTATTCCCGATTCTGATAAGAGCAACTGTTCTAGCAGTCAAAGTCGTTTGATTCGGGTTCGAATGGTTTCTTTTATTTTTTGCCTGTCATATTCAACTGAGTACGCTTTCCTGTTTCCGGGGAAAGCCGCAAAGTACCGTTCACTTCAAACAGAGAAACCATTGGGTAAATTGGTTGGGAGGCGAAAAATCCTATGCCGGACGATTATTGAAGGTTCGGAAATATAATAGATGTTTCCCCAGTTGACCTTTCTTTTTGTTGTTATGTAATTTTCAAGGACGAATTCGCTCGTGACCAGTTGGAGTAGTCTGGAGCGACTGATTCCTGAACAATATGCAGCAATTCGTTAACCGACCATTGGTCATCGGCGTGTTCACCATACTTACAGTCGATTAACCAACCGTCTTTGTCAATCAGAAAATCGGCCGGGAGGCCAAAGCTTCCGCCATCCGGATTGACAGGAGGTACAACACTCTGTTTTTGGATGATCTCTCCCACACTGTGGAGGACGGCACGAAGAATTGGCCACCAGGCCCTCGGATTGAGCAAAGCCTTTGGTGATGATTCGACTCCAAATTTGGTATAGAGTAGTTTGTTCGGGTCTGCAACAACCGCAAATGGTAGCTTGTCTGCATAAACTAGCAAATCATCAACCGATGAATGGAAGATAACCACTTCCTGAATACCTGCTGAAACAATATCCCGATATCTGCGGACATAGGTTTGTAAATGTAAATTGCAAACCGGACATCCGGCAAATCGCCTGAACTGCAGATGAACCAGTTGCTTTTTCGAGGGAATTCGAATCGGAACTCCTCTAATGGTAACAAGTTCCTGAAGGGGGATGTATTCCCCGGGATGTATCTTGTTGATTAACAATTTAGACGGTCCTGATTTTTTGTCTCCTTTGCGATCCCTTTTTCTTTTAGTTTCTGCTCTCATCTTCGTTATTGATTTCCAAACAAAAATATCGCGAAGAGATATTCATGCATTGTAAAAAATTTACATGCCACTATGTAAAATATAAATGTTACAGCGCCGAAATTAGCCGGCGACTTCAATAAAGGACTTTGGAATGGAGAAATGTTGTACAGGTGGGTGCCGAATCAATAAAAGCCTGAGGTTGTATGTTGGCAAAGTGCTTAAATTCTTTGATCAGATGCGATTGATCGTAAAAGCCATTTTTGTAAACGATGCCCGACCAGTCAATACTATCGGAGGCCGTCGTTTGTAAATCATTTAAAACCTGATTGAATCGTTTGATGCGCTGAAAGTATTTTGGTGTAACCCCAATGTGCTTTTTGAACAGCTGGATTAGATGTTTTTGAGAATAACCGGTCTTTTTAATGAGTACCGGAAGTGGATGGTCAATGTAATTTGTGACGTAGCCGACGACTTGAGCGGCAAGGTTCAGTTGCCCATTGATTCGATTTAAGAAGAACTGCTCAATTTTCATGAAAATATCCGGAATTGCCGAACAATCATGAAGCTCCTCCCAAAGCCGTGAAATTGAATTCCCCAACAGTAATTCAGCATCAATAATTTCGTCCTCAAGTTCCCACTGTGGAATTTGTGTTAAAGCGTGAAAGCCGCCCGGTCGAAACCGAATATACACAATCGTTTCATTTCCCCTCAGCCGGTAAATATGCTGCCTTCTTTGTATGCCCGATACCCAGGCTTTTTTTGTTCGCCGGGTTGCTGCATCCGAGATTATCGTCCGTTCTTCGCCATCCAGATGAATCAATAGTTGTACCGTTCCATCCGGTATGATCTTTTCAAAGGGATAATCCAGGTTATGGCCCCTGCAATAGGTTATGGAATCGATGTATTGGCTGAGCGACGCAGATGGTTCGTGTGGTATTATCGTTAGTTTGCTTTCGTGTAGTTTATTCATGTACTCCAGCATGTTCTGAAATCTTTTTGAAGCGCCAATGCCTCGTATTCCGACTGGAAACTGTATTGATTCACCGGACAGGTTTATTTGAAGGTCGTTCTTATCTGTAGTTTCTGATAATAATCTTCCGTATTGGTAATGAATAAGCAGATCTTTTACAGGCTGATTAAAATATAGTGAAAGTTTGTAAATATGGTCCCGGGTAATCTGCGTTCTGCCCCTTACAATATTCTCCCAACGGGCGGGTGAGAGTTCTAACATCGAGGCGATTTCTTGCGACGAACTTCCTTTTTCGAGTTGAAGTTTTTGTATATATGAACCAATTATTTGCATACATTGTTGAATTCTGCTCAAATTCTTATTTCTCTTGAACGAAGACTATAGGCTATTGTTTCAGACTCCTGGTTTGGGCTAATATAGAACCAGTGAATGGACTTGTCTTGTAAAAAATTTACCTTAATCCGCGAGCTGTGATTTTTGGGGTTGACAAATAGGAAGAAAGGTCGTTTTATCAGGATTTCCATACATACTCTATAATTCCGCAACCGCCTGCATGTTTTGCCGGCAATGCCCGGTGTTGCTTCATTTTTCACACCTGCTATGGCCTTAGACGCCATCATAACTTTTCTACCGATTGGTCCCCGGATACTAAAAAAACATTGAATTCTCATAAGAAAAGGGAGAGGCCAGGGGGCGTTGTTACTTAGATGTCAGGCGGTCTTGTTTTTCTGTCCAAAGTAAAGGCGGGAAAGGACCGATGAGAAATACTTAATTAATTGCAAAAACAAAGAGTTAATATATAATCACTGTTGATGTAATTTTCCCGCCTTTGAGCTAATGTATAAAGGAATAGCGGGAAACAACAGTGTATGTACTTATATCTGTATTTTTCCAGGAAACTGTAAAGAGACTGTCGCAATATTAAATTTATCATCTACAATCCCGTCATTCTTACGAAATATTTTGTGCGGTTCTGATGAATGAACACCACAATGTCAGTAAATTAAACTCTTGTTTAGATTGACTCTTAACGATATAATGATTAAGTTAGGCTATCATTTTGGTTCAACCGGGCGATCGCCCGGCTAGCCACAGACAGAAAACAATAGCATCAGTTTACGGGGGAAAAAAGAAAACAACCGGAATCAACGGGTGATTCCCGGCTGAAAGTGACAAGTATAATCTTAAACTGAGACTGATGAAACGACTGACGAACAACCTTTTGACCCGACAGGGAAATCTCACTCCGGAGGTAACCGGTTCCCGTGTTTATCCTATCAATGAGAAAAATAGCCTGCTCGCTCAGGGGCGGAGAGACTAAGCCGATCAATCATTTACCTACCAATCCTATACACATGAAAAAAGACAAGAAAAGCGGCCTGCGAAAGTTGGGCGAAACCTTGCTCAAAAAAGGCCTTCCCCTGTTAGGAAGCATTGTTACCGGCGGTGCATCCGACCGGATTATTAACCTCCTCAAAGGCGCAACCGGCATTCTCGACGATGACCCGGAAGCCATCGAACAACACGACGGCTGGTCCCGCATCCACGTCGAAGGGTGTGTGAGCGGTAGGTATTTGGGGTGAGTTTTCCCACCCCGTCAGTGGTTGTTAAACCCTGACGGTGGTATATGGGGAGAAGATCAAACCACTGTCGGGGTCTCTGAGCACCAACAGGAATTCGGATCCATAAAAAACACGAACAGATGAAAAACAAAGAAGAGAACAACGATGATAAAATTTCCGGCGCTTTAAAGCTCATTGGCGATAAACTGCCTCAAATTACTGCCGAGATCATGCGCCTGGCCCAACTTCCGGTTCTCACACCTGAAGAGGAAGTAGAGTTGACCCGGTTGCTCGCGATTATAAAGCAATTGAAACCGTTGCTGGAGAGTGCAAAGGAGTACCTGGACCGGAAGCTCCTGGGTAACTCCATCAGCTTTTACTATGCGGTGAAGGAGAAGGCCGAACAAGGCAATCCCGACGCCCAAAAAATTATTGCCGATTTGGGACCGCTATACCAGCAAATGCTTCTTGACGACATCGAAGAGAATTAGCTGTTCGCTCCCATCCCTTTCAGTTGTTGTAGACCTGATGATAGTTAAAAAAACAGGAAAAGGACACAGATTAACGATATGGTGAAAAAGCGGTCAAGTTATTTTTTGCAAAATTACATTTTATTGATAAATTCAATCTTCCAAACGCTTTGCTTTTTACCTACCCATTTTACTAAGATTGCTGTTGAGGAGTTGCCCTCTTCAAAGCAAAGGCCTAAGCATATAGGATGTTTTTGAATGTCTGATAAGGATGTAAACTCCGAAATGTTGTAACTAAACAAGACCAACAAATGAATAAACTAACGTCAAACCGAAATGAGATTCCAACTTACATTTCATCGTACAGGTAAGCAACGAATGTTACCCATGGATTACCAGTATTTCATAGGAGCGTGGGTGTATAAAGTATTGAGGCGTGCTGACGGAGAATTTGCTGAGTTTCTTCATGCTGAGGGATATAAAACCGAAAAGAAACGTTTCAAGTTATTTAGTTATTCTCCTTTAGAACTGGGGCGTCCAAAAGTTTGGAAAGAGAAAGCCCTTTTTGAATTGCAGCGTGATATGCTAATTCTGAAGGTCGCCTTTCACCTGAGCGAGGCTGCAGAGAGATTCATTATCGGCCTGTTCAATCAACAGGAATTCTTCCTGGGTGACCGTTTTAACGGAATCGACCTAACAGTGTCGGGCGTTGAACGTCTTTCGGAACCCATGGTTGCATTAAAAAGCAAATACCGGGCAACATCGCCTGTCGTAATCAGCACCTGGGAGGAAGGCGATAAATATGCACAGTACCTTTCGCCTAAGGACAAACGATACGAAGAGCTCCTGAAACAGCATCTGGTGCATAAATACGATTCAGTACCCGGGGTGGAACCTTTGCCCCATGATTTTCCTTTTCGGTTTACACTAACCAGCACTCCCAAATCGAAACTCACTACGATTAAACCTTATTCACCCGGCGAAAGCAAAGTGCGGGGCTTTAAATACCATTTCGAGCTGACAGCTCCGGCTCAGCTGCATCAATTGATTTTATCGGCCGGCATGGGCGAGAAAAATGCCACCGGCTTCGGCTGGGTGGAGCCCTCCCCGTCAGTGGTCTCAGCCCCTCACAGTGCTAAACAACCGACAAACATAAAATAACAAACCAAAACGAAAAACCATGAAAAAAGCAACAGACCCGGAACCGCCGGAAATCGGACCCCGTCAGCAGTGATAACCCCTTACAGTACGTATCGAAATAATCGCACCTCCTTCCGGAAAACAGACGTTTCGGAAAGGACATCAACCCCAAAGGGAATTGCACCGGTTAGGAATGTTAAACCATAAAATTTTAGGCCTATGGCTATAAAATTTAATGTCATTGAAAGAGGAGAACCCGGCGTTGTGGGTGGTGGTACCAAGAAGTACTATGCCAGTCCGCAAATGAACGGCGAACTCGACCTGGAGGATCTGACCAAGGCTATTGAGAAGATCAGTACAGTAAGTGGTGCTGATATTCGGGCGGTGGTATATGCCATGGTAGATGTAATGAAGGATTCACTGGCTAATGGACGGATTGTGCGGTTGGGCGATTTGGGGAGTTTGCGCGTCAGCATCAGCAGTGAAGGTAAAGCTACAGCCGAGGAAGTAAACGCCTCCACCATCAAGGGTGCGAGAGTTCTGTTTTCCCCGGGTAAAGAACTCAAGGATATGCTGAAAACGGTAACCTATACCAGAGAAAGCTGATCCTTCCAAAATTTTGTGCCGTGAAGATTTTTTTTTCACGGCACAAAAAAAAATTCTTACGGCATAAAAATTTTTTTTCACAGCATAAAATTTTGACCCTCTGCAATGCCTTAAAAAACTGGGGGTTCAAAATTCAAAGAAATAGCTCAATGTGTATCCGATTTAAAGCAGAACGAAAGTCAAAACCCGGCCGAAGAAATGATGATTCGGCACATTACTACCCCAGGATAGCCGGCCAGCCAAAAATAACCCTGGATGAAGTGTCGGCAGACCTTGAATTTGAAACATCTCTGAATAAACTAACGGTGTATCACGTTGTGAAGGCGCTGGAGTTTTACCTGTCCAGGAAGCTGGCACAGGGATATCGCATTGAACTGGATGGATTAGGCACCTTCTGGACCTCCATACAGGGACTTCCGGCCGAAAGCGAAGAGGCTGTATCGGCCGGTCATATTAAAAAGGTCAACATTCAGTTTCATCCCGGAAAACGCCTCCACGAAGCAATCAAAAGCGCGGTGTTCGAAAAAGTGAAGGAGTAAAACAAAAGGTTACGAATATGAAGGAAACCTGTAAAATTATTGACTACGAATGGCTGACAAGGCCAACAGACGCTCCGTTTGCGGGTGCTAATCTGAAACCCAAAATGATTGTAACATGATACGGGAACGAACCAATTTTGTCGACGACCTGGAACGAGAGTCTTCGATATTATAAAAGCCTGTCAGGATTAGTAATAAGCGAATTAAAGCAAGAACGATGCAACAGTTTGAGCCCTTAATATACGGACAGTTTTATCACATCTACAATCATGCGGTTGGCGGACGCAATTTGTTTTGCGAAGCTAATAACTACGAGTACTTTTTGAGTTTGTATGACAAGTATATTGAACCAATAGCCGATACCTATGCGTGGGTGTTGATGAAGAATCATTTTCATACGTTGGTGAGGGTGAAGGAAAAAGAAAAGATTGGTTACTACAAAAAATTAAACTCTGACAGGTCTGACGACTCTGTCAGGTTTCAAACGACGACTGACCTTTCAGAGTTCGGAGAACCTGAAAGAGTCGACATTAATAATTTAAAACGTCCGGAGCCTGTAAAACATTTTTCGCATCTGTTTAATGCATACGGTAAATATTTGAATAAACGTAACGAAACCCGCGGTGCCTTGTTCGAGCGCCCGTTTAAACGCAAACTGATTGACAACGAAAATTATTTGAAACAGGTTATTCTTTACATACACAATAACCCCATACATCATGGTTTTTGTGAACATCCGATAGAATATCCGTGGAGCAGCTATCTGAGCTGCATTTCGATAAAGTCCACAAAGCTGCACCGCGATGCAGTCATCGGCTGGTTCGACAGTGAAGCTAATTTTAGGGCAATGCACAACCAAAAGGTGGAGGTGATGAAAATTGAAGAGTGGTTGGAGATGTAAAATAACGAAATGAAAAAATTAAAACCTCTCAATATGAAACAAACCTACAAAACCATTGACTACGAATGGCTGATAAGGCCAACAGGCGATCCGTTTGCCGATGCCGGTGGATTTGCTATTGAATATCTTTCGAAGCGATTCCCCGAAAAGGATATTCTGGAACTGATTGACTATGTAACAAAGATCTATGTCGAGAAATGGAAGGGGAAGATTAATGCTTTCTTTCTGAATTCGAAAATCACTCAGCCGGCTTTTAAGGGTCCGAAGAAAATAGATGAGACTTTAAAATATTTTAAGGGACTGATTAGTGAGACAGAATTGTCGGAAATTGGTTACTGCCGCATTACCGGGCGTGAAACAAAATTATTCCCTGGGGGCAGGGATAATTCGGTAATGACCGGTTCGGGCACTTTGATTAATTTTCATCATTTTTTTCAAAAAGGAATTGCGCTTTCGAGAGAGGCTCTTATTCGGATCCATTTTGTCCCATTTGCCTGTCAACAACTACAAGGCAAGATTATGCTATTGCAAAGCAGCGAGAAAGAATTGAGTAAACTCTTTGTTAGGCATACAGTAGAACAGAATCTTCATGAGATTGGCTTGGGGCTTTCCGACGGTGTGGCTAAATCGAATTTGAATAAACCTGCCAATGCCATTTTCGGATTTGTTGATCAGGCACTTTCTCAATTGGCAAAATTTGGTGAAGGTCATGTTTTGCCTTCGCTGACCCTTTATCATTTTACTAACTTCGGTGCTACTCCGGAAATTCAATTATACCAACTCCCCGCTAATGCATTCCTGTTTTACAGAACCTGTATGCAAGCCAGATTTAGTGAAGACTGGCAGTTATTTGTACGCTCTCATTACTTTGATGGAAAACATAAAGGGGCCAGGTATAATAGTGTGTCCGGAAAATTTGAATTGGTTAAGTCAAAGGAAACCGAAATTGTCGAACCAGGAGAATACAAAAAGTGGACGAACCCTATTTACGATAAGCTTCTGAACGCGGAAAATATTCGGAGAGACATACTTCGCTGGTCACGCAAACATCCATTTAAATTTGAAATAGTATCTATTTATCAACAAAATATTATTGGTATGAAAAAAGAAACCATTGCAAAAATCAAAGAACTGGCAGCTTTTTTGGTCAGGGAAGAAGATATTGAGAAAGCTAAAAAACGGATAAAGGCACTAGACGGAGCAAAGAATGCATCTGAGTTGCGCCGTTTTCTATTAAAGCAGGCAATTTCGCCAAACTATCAGGAAGGCAATAAGAACCCGATTATCTCAGTAAATGATTATGTGGATTATTTGTTCCCCGATGGCTCTTATTGGGCTGAAATAAGGGACATTTTATTAATTGCTGTTTATCAGGAACTCCATGAAAAGGACTTGCTATCAGATGATTTAGAACTCGAACCGGAAAATGAAGCTATTAACGAATAAAATATCTCAAAGTATGAAAAATATCAAAACACAAGGATTTGTATTAATCGACGTAGATGTTGTGGCATTAAATAATGCCGGGAAAAATACGCAAAGCAATAATGATAATGCAATTGCTACCAAATCAATTCGTAAAAACGGTCGTAATTATGTATACGTTTCTGGGCAAGCCTGGCGCTACTGGTGGCGTGAAGCTCTGCAAAAGAACGCAAAGTGGAAGTTATCTCCGATTGTTCGTGATGGAAAAATAGCCTATACCCATGCAAATCCATTGGAATTTCCTGATGATGATGTTTTTGGCTATATGCGCGCAGCCAAAGATGCTGAATTGGATGAAAACGGTGAACCGAAAAAGGATAAAAAGGGAAATGTGAAGATGACGAATGTAACAGTAACCCGCGTTTCGCCATTAAAGAATTCGGCTATTATATCTGCGACAAGTGTAGCTCCTGCACAAAATTGGTCAAGTATGGCCCGTCAGGAAGGGGACGCAGTTCCTTACGAGAAACAGGAGTATTCTGCAATTATGAAAGGTATGTTTAGTCTAGATCTTTCCATGGTTGGAACCTTCTCAAATTATGATAGAACCGGGTATAAGAATTTGTCGGTATTGCTACAGGAAGAAGCGCTAAAAAGCGGAGCAAAGGAAATTGACGATCCTTTTGTTGTTGATGCAAAGGGAAAGCCGAAAAAGCTCATTCGTCTTTCGAAAGATATGCGAATACAAAGAGCCGGGGATACAATCCAGGCGCTTAAAGTCATTAACGGTGGGGCGATGCAAACGAATAACATGGGAGATGTTACTCCAAAGTTCATCATTCTGGCTACAACAACTACCGGGAATCATCCATTCAGCCACGTGGTCAGCAACCGTGGCCAGCGCGATGAAGAAATGGTATTCAATATAGATGGTTTGATTGAGGTTTTAAAAGATTACCGGGACACCTTTGAAGGGACAGTGTTTATCGGTCGCAGAAGCGGATTTATGGATGAAATTGCAGGGCAATTGAAAAACCTCGAAACGATGACAGATATACCTAAGGTAAAAGTGTTGCCAGTAAATGAGGCGATCGATCAGTATTGTGAGCAAATGAAATCCCAGATTGACTGATGAAAGCATTCCGTATTAAAATAAGCTCGTGGACATCAAGCTTCAGGTATCCGAATCTAATTTCGGGTTTCCAACCGACGCTTGAAGTTCCGCCGGTGAGTACAGTAATGGGCTTAATTAATGCAGCATCGGGGAGATATTGGGAGAACAGGGAAATAACGTTGGGATACTACTTCAGCTTTAAAATAAAGACTGTTGATTTGGAAACCATTTACCAGATAAAGGCAAACGATAAGAATTATCCGGAGGCAACAGTTAAACCGAATGTTATTCAGCGCGAGTTCCTTTATGATTGTAAGTTGTTTCTTTACCTAACCAATGAAGATTTGATTGCTGCTTTCCGGCAACCTGCTTATCAACTATTATTGGGACGTAGTGGCGATTTAGCGGGAATCGAAAGCATTGAAAAGGTGGAATTGAATGAAGTAAACAATGCCCGATTTGCAGGACAGGTTGTTCCGTTTAACGGAAACTATTTGGCTGGTCAGATTCAGGCCTTGCCTAAATACTTTTCCAACACCATTCCCAGGAGAAATCTTGGGACGGAACCGTACTCTGTTATCTCCTGCTATAATCCGGTTCAGTCACCGTTAACCGGATATCGGCCTGACTTGGAAGAATTCGATAGTGACATTTTCTTGCATAAATTCGAAGTATGATGTTAAGCAATCAGGAGGTTCTGGCAAAATCAGAACCTCCCGTTTTACTGAAACAGCACATTGACGAATGCTTAAATGTGTACGAATCGCTTAGAAAAGCATTTGGGCGTTTACCAGTGGGTGATTTAAACCATTTCTGGGAGCTTGTACGTTTAGGCATCGTTTTTCACGATTTGGGAAAATCGCATTTGGGATTTCAAAAAATGCTAAAAGGAAATTCCAGAGATTGGTATCATCAGCGGCATGAGTTGTTTTCAACGCCATTTATTGATCGCTTGGATTTGCTGGAAGAGGATAAATTGCTTTTGAAACTAATTGTTGCCGGGCATCACAAAGATTTCAGTTTTCTGTTTGACCATATTCAAAAGGGGTATAAAACAGGTGAAGATATATTTTCGCTAAGCGAAGACGGGAAATTGGATTGGGAGGAAGAAACTCAAAAGTTGAATGAACGATTTATCCAATCATTCCTGAAAGAATACGATGTATCCTTGAAACCAAGTTCGCTGGCTCTACCCATGAAATTGGTAAAGGATTATACGCGCGAGCCGATTAATTCAAACAAAACGAACTTTCAGGAATTGTTATTGGCTGCCGGCGCTTTAAAACAATGCGATCATTTGGCATCGGCCGGGATTTTTAACGTAAATGTTTTAGAAGAAAGGCATTTCGATTTTTTGTATAATACGAATTGGGCTCCTTACTCTCACCAGAAAAAAGCATCGGAAACAAACGGAGACGTCGTCCTTACTGCTCCTACCGGTTCAGGAAAAACAGAAGCTTCGTTCATGTGGCTGCACAAACAAATGAAAGAGAACGGACAAGGACGGACTTTTTATATTCTACCATTTACGGCATCAATCAATGCCATGTTTGAGCGGCTGGATAAAAAGATGCAAGGGCATAACGAGATTGTGGGCGTCTTACACGGGAAGTTATCGGAATATATCGAGAGTAGATTCGGCGAAGAAGAATATAGTGCAAAAAACGAGAAGTTAAAGCATGAATTAAAGGAAAGTTTTCGTGCACTGGTGCCTCCTTTAAAAGTGGCAACTCCTTTTCAGTTGTTGAAATCGATATTCGGGTTAAAAGGATTTGAGAAAGGTATTTTTGAAATGGCTGGGGGCTATTTCATATTCGATGAGATTCACGCATACGACCCCGAAGTAACTGCACAAATAAAAATACTGATTGAATTTGCTGCTCGTTTCTTGAATGTAAAGGTTTGTTTAATGACAGCTACCTTGCCAACATTTTTAAAAAAAGAGTTTGCCGAAGCTATTGGAGAATACACCGAAATCAAAGCAGATGAAGGACTTTATCAGTCGTTCACCCGTCATCGGATTAATGTTGCCGGAGGGCTGCTTTCAGAACACATTGACGATATTCAAAAACGGATAGATACCGGTGATAAGGTCTTGGTGGTTTGCAATACAATAAAACAAGCACAGAATATTTACAATGATTTGCATGCCTCAAAAAAAGTGTTGCTGCATAGTGCTTTTAACGGAGTTGATCGGAATAAGAAAGAAGTAGAACTGACGTCTGACGAAGTGGAACTTCTGGTTGGAACCCAGGCTATTGAAGTGAGCCTGGATATTGATTACGATGTAATTTTTACCGAACTCGCTCCACTTGATGCCTTGTTACAACGGTTTGGACGGGTTAATCGTCACCGGGTAAACGGATATTACCGTCCGCCATGTGATTGCATTGTTTTTTCAGAACGAAATGAAGTCGACAATTACATTTATAAAAATAAGGAAGTAATAACCAGGACACTTAGTGCATTAAGGGATATTGAATCGGGTAATTCAGGGATAATCGCAGAGGATAAACTTCAATATTATATTGATAAGGTTTATCCTAGTTGGTCGGTAAAGGATAAGGATGATTTTGACAGGGTTTACTTCAACTTAAAAATCGCGGTTGAAGAAAATCTGGCACCCTTTATTTACGATTCACACCGGGAGGAAGAGTTCGAGAAGCAATTTGATGGAGTGAAAGTATTGCCATCAATTCTTGAGAAGGAATATCGGGAATTACTTGAATCAAACCAATTCATAAAAGCTGAATCTTTAAAAGTTTCCGTTTCAAAACGGCGGTTTATGGCGCTGAGTAACGGAGATGGTATTCGTCGGAATGTATCTGCATTTCAGTTAAAGTATAAGGATGAATTGAAAGAACAATCTTATTACATCATAGAAAGAAAATATGATTCGGAATTAGGGTTGCAATTGGATATTGAAGAAAGAATATTATCAGATGATGTTTTTATGTGAAGTTGATCTGTATTGTGTGTCGCACCTCCGGCGCTCATGTTGTCAGGATGTGCCGTTGGGCTACTATCCCGTTGCTCCTGACGAAATTTGTTTCGAAGAAATAACCCTAACCAATAGCACCAATGGAATCGAGAGAAGAAAAATACCAGTTCTATAAACGGATGGGCGAAGAGCTGGAAGCCATGAAGGAGCGGGCAGAAGCTTTTCATCTGAAGCTTTCGCAGGAACTCTTTGATTTGGTTTTTGCGTACTGGCCCGAAATGGAAGTTTACCGGACTAACCTTACTGAACCCTTGAAACAGCTGGCCGAGGAATACGCCAACGAAACAATGGAATACCTGAATACGGCCGAGGGCTATTGGTACACGGGAAGGCCGGTTGAAGGGGTAAATCCTGTGCCCAAACCGTTGACAGAAGAGGATGCGGAAGAAAGAGTAAAAGAATATGTCCGTGAGCGTCCCGATATTACCCCTGAGGTGTTTCGGAAACTTATTTGGGAAGATTTTGAAGAGGAAATGCGGGGAGACCATTTTGTCCATCAGGTTCACCATAAAATGAAAGAAGCGCTGACCGAATTTTATTCCGAAAACATTCTGAATCTGGAAGCCGACCATCTCCTGTTGCTCGATGACTACTTATATGTCCTGGGGGCGGGTCTCTTTGTTCAGGACTATTACAAACTGAAAGCAAAAACAAAAAAAGACAATAACCAGACATGATGCATCCATTCATTCCCTCATTCCTTCATTCAATAATTCATTCATTTCATCACTTATGACCATCACCGGAACCCAACTAAGTTACTTTTTTACCTGTCACCGCAAATTGTGGCTGTTCAGTAATGGAATCAATATGGAATCGAACTCCGATTTGGTGTACGAGGGGAAATTGATTCACGAGACCAGCTATGCCCAGCGGACTGAACGCTTCAAAGAGGTGGACCTCGGCCCCGTAAAGATTGATTATTACGATACGCGCGATAAGGTTATTCATGAGGTGAAGAAATCCGACCGGTTGGAAGACACGCATGTGTGGCAGGTAAAATATTACATCTGGCTGATGGAGCAGGCAGGTATTGACGGTGTGACCGGTTTGCTGGAATACCCCCGATTGCGACAAACGCAGGAGGTGTTGCTGAGTGAACGCGACCGGGAAGAACTGAAGAGCATTCTGACGGAAACTGAAGCCATTGCCACCGCCGATAAATGCCCTGAGAGAATCGAACTACCCATCTGCCGGAAATGCAGCTACTACGATTTTTGTTACAGCGGAGAAGAGGGGGGATGATGTGCTAATGGGTTAATGTGCTAATATGCTGATGGGTTAATATGCTGATTTTACGAATAAAGGTAATGAAATGGAAAATAGAAATGTGATAGTTGAAAAGAGTGTAGATTTTGCTCTGGCAGTAATCGAATTCAGTGAAGAATTGGAACAGCGAAATAAATATGTTATTGCCAGGCAATTGTTGCGCTCAGGAACATCAATCGGTGCAAATATTCATGAAGCGCAGTCATCGGAAAGTAGAGTTGATTTTATTCATAAACTAAAAATAGCAGCCAAAGAGGCTTGTGAAACCGAATACTGGTTAACACTATGCGAAAAAAGTCAGCATTATCCTTCATCAAAAGAACTTTATGCGCAACTACTACCGATACAAAAGCTACTAAGCAAAATAATAAGCACCGCCAAAAATAAGCGCCCCAATTAACCCATTAGCAAATCAGCAAATCAGCATATTAGCAAATTAACTCATCAGCAAATTAATTTATATGAAACGCACCTACTACCTATTCAATCCCGGCCGGCTGCAACGTCGTGACAATACACTGAAGTTTACGCCGTATGATGAGGACGGAAACGAACAGAAACCACGTTTTCTTCCGGTGGAGAATGTGGAAGAGCTGTACTGTTTTGGCAATCTCGATGCGAATGCTGCACTCTACAATTTCCTGGGACAGCAGCAAATTCCCATCCATTTTTTCGATTACTACGAAAATTACACGGGTTCGTTTATGCCGCGCGAAGCTCTTCTTTCGGGTAAGATGCTGATTGCGCAAGTTAAGGTGCAACAGAGTAAGCTGAAACGGCAGGTGATTGCCCAGAAAATTTTAACCGGAGCGGCCCATAACATGTTGAAGAACCTGCGCTATTACAACAGCCGGGGCAAAGATTTGGAGCCGATTATCGGGATAATTGAAGGATACGCTGCCCGTATTCCTCAAACCACGGCCATCGATGAGCTGATGGGAGTGGAAGGGAACATCCGGAAAACCTATTACGAAGCCTTCGAGTTAATCATCAACGATTTTAGTATGAGCGGACGTACCTACCGGCCACCGCAAAATGAAGTGAATGCGCTGATATCGTTCGGTAACATGATGTGCTACAGCCAGGCATTGCGGGCCATTCATCAAACACAGCTTAACCCAACGGTGAGCTTTTTGCATCAGCCGGGCGACCGCCGCTTTTCTCTGTCGCTTGATTTAGCCGAGATTTTTAAGCCGTTGCTGGTCGACCGTGTTATTTTTAAACTGCTGAATAAAAAAGAGCTGCAGCCCCGTCACTTTGAAGATGCCGTTAACAGGGTGGTATTGAAACCTAACGGGAAGAAGATTTTTGTGAAAGCTTTTGAAGAGCGTTTACAGGAAACCATCAGGCATCGGACGCTGAACCGCTCGGTTAGCTATAAACATTTGGTAAAACTCGAATGCTACAAGCTGCAGAAACACATTTTGGGTATTGAAGATTATCAGCCGTTTAAGATGTGGTGGTGATGAGCAATGATTGAATGATTAAATGAGAGAATGATTGAATAGAAGAGTTGCTGAAAAAAATATAGTTATGACTGAAAAAGAGCTTTTGATACAAAAGATGAAGGTTCGAACCAAGCAGTTTGCTTTGGATATTATTGCTTTTTGTTCGCAGCTGCCTAAAAATCATGTTGGTTACCGGATCGGTGATCAATTGCTACGCCCGGGAACCTCGGTTGGAGCTAATTACCGGGCATCGTGCAGGGCACGTTCACAGGCTTAGTTTTACAGTAAATATCGATTGTAATCGAAGAAGGAGATGAAAGTGGCTTCCTGCTTGAACTTTTAATCAAATTAAACAAACACCGATGGGGCTCACCGGTTATTAAATGAGGCCAATGAAATTACTTCGATGATGGCTAAGGCCCGCAAAACACTAAGCCGGAAATGATGACCGCTTCATTCACTCATTCACTCATTATTAATATGTATGTAATACTTGTATACGACATTGGGGAAAAGCGGGTAGGCAAGATGCTGAAACTTTGCCGCCGCTACCTTTGCTGGATTCAGAATTCGGTATTCGAGGGCGAAATCACCGAAGTGAAGCTCGAAGAGCTGAAAATAAGAGCGAACCGTTTGATGGAAGATAAAGACAGTTTGATTATCTTTCGTTCACGCAATGAACGGTGGCTTGAAAAAGAGATTGTAGGCGAGGAACGTTCTTCTGTCGATAATTTCTTATAGGCTGATTTATATTGGTTTTGGTCAACTTCCAGTTGTCGGTGCCGACTAAAGCACCTGGTGGAGAGTTGACCCGAGGCCGGTGTAAAGGCCTCAACGTTCATTGACGTATTGAAAATGTGTACACTAACTATTGTTGTCGGTTCCCCGGCGAAATTTTGTTATTGTGGGTCGACAACTTGAAAGGGAAATATTACATATATTTGAATCGCTGAACCGCCTGAAAACAGGCGTTTTTTTACGAGTCGTCGAACGGCTCCCAATCGCACCATACTGGAATTGAAATGCCGTTAGAGGAACATGCCGAAACGGACGGCATTACTCCCAATCGCACCATACTGGAATTGAAATTGCTTAAAAGACCTCTATCTTTGGAAACTCCTTTTGTCTCCCAATCGCACCATACTGGAATTGAAATTAATTAAAAAAGTGAGGGATGTTCTTTCGATATTACTCCCAATCGCACCATACTGGAATTGAAATGTTGTATCAGTAGAGGAAATAAATAGAGTTAATTCGGGCTCCCAATCGCACCATACTGGAATTGAAATAAGCATAAATAAAACCTTCCGTGTTTGCAAATGAATCTCCCAATCGCACCATACTGGAATTGAAATACCGGAGGGATTCAAGAAGAACTTCTTCAAGTTCCTCCCAATCGCACCATACTGGAATTGAAATATTTTTGAACTACGGAAAAAAAGATTTTCGATTTTCTCCCAATCGCACCATACTGGAATTGAAATTATTCAAAAGGCCAGCTATTCGAGTCTGAAACTGCTCCCAATCGCACCATACTGGAATTGAAATTTTCAAAACGTAAAGTAGGAAAGGTATTGACAGCCTCCCAATCGCACCATACTGGAATTGAAATAAAACAAAACTATTTGATCGGTATCCATAATTCCCTGCTCCCAATCGCACCATACTGGAATTGAAATTTTTTAATAGTAATATCATTGGTATTAACAACTACTCCCAATCGCACCATACTGGAATTGAAATTTTCGTAAATCTTCATTGCACTTTCACTTCTCGTGCCTCTCCCAATCGCACCATACTGGAATTGAAATAACAATGACGGAAAGATTCAGATTGATAATGAAAATCTCCCAATCGCACCATACTGGAATTGAAATCGAGATACAAAAAATGAGAAATTGCATCCAACTCCTCCCAATCGCACCATACTGGAATTGAAATCGGAAAGAATCAATTTTTTTCTTGAATTCTTTTCTGTCACTCCCAATCGCACCATACTGGAATTGAAATAGCATTTTGAAGTGTCAGCCTGCCGTTTCTAAACATGCCTCCCAATCGCACCATACTGGAATTGAAATTCAGGTTCAACGGCTTCGATTTTGTCTCAAAATACACTCCCAATCGCACCATACTGGAATTGAAATTTTATCAACGGGGGAGGCTTTATTCCTAATTGCACTCCCAATCGCACCATACTGGAATTGAAATACTTTGTAAAGTCGCTTCATTAATTCTAGGACAGACTCCCAATCGCACCATACTGGAATTGAAATGGTTTATCCCAACACTTCATTAACGAAGTCTTCTTTCTCCCAATCGCACCATACTGGAATTGAAATCAAAATGGTTTTCATTGAAGATTGTCCCGAATGCGCTCCCAATCGCACCATACTGGAATTGAAATACTCAAAAACCTGTCGAACTGCTTGAAAATTTGATCTCCCAATCGCACCATACTGGAATTGAAATTTATTTGAGCTACTTCCAAAACATCGCAATTTGCTCTCCCAATCGCACCATACTGGAATTGAAATAAACGAATTGCGCTTTTTTCTGAATATCCTACCAACTCCCAATCGCACCATACTGGAATTGAAATGAAAGGAAAGAATCAAGTTCGTTTGTGGTAAATAAGCTCCCAATCGCACCATACTGGAATTGAAATCTAAAACCTACTGATATAGTAGAAGGTAGAGAGCAGCTCCCAATCGCACCATACTGGAATTGAAATTCAGGAACCGGATTACCGTTCATCGTGGCCGCATCCTCCCAATCGCACCATACTGGAATTGAAATCTGTTCAGCAATAGCCTTTGCAATGCCTGGGTAACTCCCAATCGCACCATACTGGAATTGAAATTGCTGAAATCTTGCGATCGGTTGTTTTATTTGATCTCCCAATCGCACCATACTGGAATTGAAATAGATTTTCGGCAGCTATTAATGTCGATCCACTACCTCCCAATCGCACCATACTGGAATTGAAATATATGAAGAAAGAATTGAGCATGTTTAGCCCATTCTCCCAATCGCACCATACTGGAATTGAAATTTAGCAAACATTAAAAAGGAAGTTCAGCGGGTATCCTCCCAATCGCACCATACTGGAATTGAAATCGTGGTTTTAGAAACAACTTCGCTCCGGTCATGTACTCCCAATCGCACCATACTGGAATTGAAATAAAGAAAAAGGACAAGCCCCCGCAATGCTTTTGTTCTCCCAATCGCACCATACTGGAATTGAAATATAACAATATATATAGCAAAGCAGGGGCATGTTCCTCCCAATCGCACCATACTGGAATTGAAATTCCGTTATAGGGCATTTAATGAAGCCGTATAAATACTCCCAATCGCACCATACTGGAATTGAAATGAGAAAAGCGGCGTACTTTCCGCAAAATGGTTTTCACTCCCAATCGCACCATACTGGAATTGAAATACTCAAAAACCTGTCGAACTGCTTGAAAATTTGATCTCCCAATCGCACCATACTGGAATTGAAATTTCGAATCCTGAAGCGTTAATTCTGCTTTAACATCTCCCAATCGCACCATACTGGAATTGAAATTTGCAGTACAAGGTGGGTGTAATATAATCAAGTCCCACTCCCAATCGCACCATACTGGAATTGAAATCACCTGAGTCATCAGTCCAAAGAAGGTCGAGAACTCTCCCAATCGCACCATACTGGAATTGAAATCACTCAAACGTCACTATATACCGCTGTGTCCCGAATCTCCCAATCGCACCATACTGGAATTGAAATATGGTCTCTATCTGGAAATGGGAAAGGGAAAACCACTCCCAATCGCACCATACTGGAATTGAAATAGGCATTCGAGCGCCTGAACCCCAAGCGCCCCATCTCCCAATCGCACCATACTGGAATTGAAATCAATTATATGAACCGTTACGGCCACATCCCGGCCAACTCCCAATCGCACCATACTGGAATTGAAATTTTGGAGAGGAAAAATCGACGTCTTGTCCGGAGGATTCTCCCAATCGCACCATACTGGAATTGAAATATACAAGGACTTTGACAACTACGAAGCATTATACATTCTCCCAATCGCACCATACTGGAATTGAAATCAATCATCGAAACCTTCTGTTGCTTCAAATATCCTGCCTCCCAATCGCACCATACTGGAATTGAAATAAAACAAAGAGGTTTTACTGGTGGAAGCTACCAGTCTCCCAATCGCACCATACTGGAATTGAAATGGCAGTTTTGCTTTCGCTGTGCTTTACCTCTGTCTCTCCCAATCGCACCATACTGGAATTGAAATATCGGTTAATACATGCATTCTCGAATCAAAGGTTTGCTCCCAATCGCACCATACTGGAATTGAAATTGGAAAAAGCGTCGTTAACGTCAATGTCCAGGTATTCTCCCAATCGCACCATACTGGAATTGAAATAATTGTTCGAGCCAGCGGGGCCTCGACACTTTTATCTCCCAATCGCACCATACTGGAATTGAAATACTTTACGCAAGTCTATTGAGTTTCCTGAGCAAATTCCTCCCAATCGCACCATACTGGAATTGAAATATGGATGCGAACCCGCTTTCTAATGCTCCCTGAACTCCCAATCGCACCATACTGGAATTGAAATTAAACGCATACATCGCCTTCAGGCGTCCCAACTGGCTCCCAATCGCACCAAAGTGGAATTGAAATTAACTTTAATTTTACGTTTTGGCATTTCAATTTCTTCTCCCAATCGCACCAAAGTGGAATTGAAATACTGCATACTATATTCGAACGCACACACCAGGCCCTCCCAATCGCACCAAAGTGGAATTGAAATACAGTTCGCTCATGAACTTGTCGAGCTCGTCGATGCCAACTCCCAATCGCACCAAAGTGGAATTGAAATGCATAATTAAGCCAGTCTATTGAAAGATTTAATGTTCCCTCCCAATCGCACCAAAGTGGAATTGAAATGAACAACCTGCTCCTGTTTCGCTTTTTTCGGCCCGGGCTCCCAATCGCACCAAAGTGGAATTGAAATCTGTTGGCAGTGCTACCACGTTGACAGCAACGGTATCTCCCAATCGCACCAAAGTGGAATTGAAATTTCCAGAATACCTTTATCAATCATGCGTTGCACATCGCTCCCAATCGCACCAAAGTGGAATTGAAATTTGATTATTTGGTAATTTACTATAGAACTTTTCAACACCTCCCAATCGCACCAAAGTGGAATTGAAATTTTGTATGGTCGACCACGGCATTAGTGCTGTAATACTCCCAATCGCACCAAAGTGGAATTGAAATATAATATCTGTTCTCCTGAAATTTGAATCAGGGAAGCTCCCAATCGCACCAAAGTGGAATTGAAATAGCGCATACATCGGTTCTCCAGCCGCATCGCCATTGTCTCCCAATCGCACCAAAGTGGAATTGAAATACTTGATCATGCAGTAAACATCATAGGCCGAACCGGCTCCCAATCGCACCAAAGTGGAATTGAAATTTACAGCTTTATCCACTAGTTCACCGTCACCCCAGGCTCCCAATCGCACCAAAGTGGAATTGAAATTGAGTTGATATACAAATGTGTATAAAAGTGAAAGGTCTCCCAATCGCACCAAAGTGGAATTGAAATAGGTAAAAGGCATTCCTAATCCTGTCCTCAGTTCCTCCCAATCGCACCAAAGTGGAATTGAAATATGCAATGAAGGGAAGGAGAGCACACCCAACGTGCCCTCCCAATCGCACCAAAGTGGAATTGAAATTGGTTTGAAGGCTTCGTGGTCAGGTTGGCCGAAAAGCTCCCAATCGCACCAAAGTGGAATTGAAATAAGTTTATTCCCGGCAGAAGCTGCTTGTGAAACAATCTCCCAATCGCACCAAAGTGGAATTGAAATATCAATCTTATTCCTACTAGTATTACGGATATACTTCTCCCAATCGCACCAAAGTGGAATTGAAATTCACGTTCACGAATGAAGAGAATGAAATCATTCGTCTCCCAATCGCACCAAAGTGGAATTGAAATTTATTCCCGTCGTTGAACACAAAACCATCCTTGTTCTCCCAATCGCACCAAAGTGGAATTGAAATGGTGATACATGCATCGATAACCTACCTGGTGCCATCCCTCCCAATCGCACCAAAGTGGAATTGAAATTGATCCAGAAGTACTCTGATGTTTCTCCTGTGAACTCCCAATCGCACCAAAGTGGAATTGAAATTAGGGACGATTAATTACATCGAGTTTCAGTATTCGACTCCCAATCGCACCAAAGTGGAATTGAAATTCGATGAAACGCTGCGATTCGTTTTCGATTTCGACGCTCCCAATCGCACCATACTGGAATTGAAATTAAGAACAATGCAGTTTCGCCGAAAGCGGTTGAAACTCCCAATCGCACCATACTGGAATTGAAATACTGTCAACATTGCGTAGTGCAATCCCATACGAGACTCCCAATCGCACCATACTGGAATTGAAATAAGCGTAAAGACGATGAGCAAGGTCATGTGTTTCTCTCCCAATCGCACCATACTGGAATTGAAATGTGTAATTTACCTGCTCGGCATTCTGGGCAGTAACCCTCCCAATCGCACCATACTGGAATTGAAATCGGTGACCAACGACTCCATTTATTTACATTCGATCTCCCAATCGCACCATACTGGAATTGAAATTTCAGTTGATCAACCTGTATAAACTCACCACTATTCCTCCCAATCGCACCATACTGGAATTGAAATATACAACGGTTTGCGAAGATGCTCACTTCTGTTACCTCCCAATCGCACCATACTGGAATTGAAATTTGAAAGAAGTTGTTCATCTTATCAACGTGTGAACCGCTCCCAATCGCACCATACTGGAATTGAAATCAGGAAATAGTGGTGAAGGGTAAAAAGGATATGCCCTCCCAATCGCACCATACTGGAATTGAAATTGGTAAACGAACGCAGAAAACATAAAAAGAGAAACTCCCAATCGCACCATACTGGAATTGAAATTAATACCGTCAACCCATACCATGATAGGCTTTGTACTCCCAATCGCACCATACTGGAAAGCCTTTAGGCTTCGCGACCGGGTGGTGTTACGGATGTGCGAGGGAGCAATTGAAATGAACCAGATTGCTTCACTGTCGTTCGCAATGACACCTCCCAGTCGTACTATGTTGGAATTGAAATAATGTAGGAGAAACTACGCCGGACAAATCGCTCATCTCCGAGCGTACCAATCCCGAAGTGTCGGGAGGAAAGCCTTCAGGTTTCGCGACCGGGTTGCGTTTCGGTTGTGGTAGGGAGCAATTGAAATAGGAAATTGCTTTACTGCCGTTCGCAATGACAACTTCTAATCGTACCAATGTGGAATTAGTGTTGTAATAATACTGGCTTTCGGAGTAGTATTTTTTGAGTCGAATAATACTTTTAATTTGGCTGCCGGCGCGTTGTATCCTGCTTTATGAACGCTTGCTAGCAGTCAAAAAGGACAAAGTGGTGATGATGGAGAAGTTGATGGAAGGGAAAAAGGACTAAACTCCTTTCCACGATTTCATAGCGTTTAGACCTGTCAGGTTTTTCTTTGGTGATGGTTTTATGTAAGGGGCAAAGATCATAGACCGGACTACCGTCGGGTTGTTGTTTTCTTCCTTCGTTGTCTGGCCATATAAATCGTTGCAATGACAAAGATGGGTACTTTGGTAAATAATAGGATAAAGGCGAGTACGGGGAAAAAGAAGGACAGCACGACTGCAATAACTCCGTTTATTATATCCAGTTGACACATAATTTGAAAACGTCTTCTGACTTCATCACTGATGCTGTCTTCATTTGAGAAGTTTTCCCGCATCATCGCGTATTCCCAAATAAAGAATTGGACGAGCGTTATCAATAAAATATTCAGACTATAGAGGAAAATGGCCGGGCTGTTGCTAAAATGCAAGCTCAGTACGGTGGTCGAGAAGGGAAGTGTGACGATGAAAAACAACCACATGATATGTAACGTGAGAAGTCTGTCGTCCATCTTGTGGATGTAGGCAAAGAAATCGTGATGGGTTTTCCAAAATCCAGCTATATTGATAAAGGATAATGTAAAGGCAAGGATACTCTTCCAGGGAAGCACCAAGTCTGTAAATGTCAGGTCCTCGGTCGCAGGCACATCCAGTTTGAGGTTCAGCGCAAGTATAGTAATCGCAATAGCTACGATGGCATCACCAAAAAATAATACTCGCTCGAAAGCGATTTCTTTTTTGAACGAGCTCTTTTTCATAAGCGCGGTTTAATGCCGAAAAGATATGAAAATTAGAAGTATTTCCAACCTGATAGGTTTCTGAAACCTGTCAGGTTTTTTTGCATATAAATATCTGAAGCGTTTGCCTTGAATGGTTTGTTCGTTCAGAGGGACTGAGCTTTTAAGGACTCAACATCATAGGTGCACAATACATTCCTATTCGGAGGTATAAGAACAATGGATTTACACTCTGGTTAGTGGTTAATGTAGGAGAAAACCCTGGCAATGAAATAAGAAAATGCGAATTTTAAAGAGATAGTAAAATGACGAAAAAGCAAATTCCGACAGTAGAAACTCAAATGCTAATCAGAAAACCTGTCTCAACAGTTTTTCAAGCATTCATTGACCCAAAAATCACGGCCAACTTTTGGTTTACAAAATCAAGCAGTCAATTAGAAATCGGTAAAACAGTTACCTGGAAGTGGGAAATGTATGGTGCGTCAGTAAATGTGTTTGTAAAAGATATTATCCCAAACAAAAAAATTTCAATCGAGTGGGGTGACCCGGTAACGACAGTTGACTTCGAGTTTACTTCATTGACAAATGACAAGACTTATGTAGTAATCAAAAATTACGGGTTCAAAGAAACAGGAGACGATTTAATTCAAACAATCAAGGACAGCACAGGTGGTTTTACGACAGTGTTGGACGGGCTAAAGGCATACTTAGAACATAACATTCATTTGAACTTAATCGGTGACAAATACCCGAAAGAAGTTAGTAATCACTGACAATAAATTGACAAAAAAACAGTGAACCACTAACAACGTGTAAATTTTATAAGTGGATTCGACGGTGTACAGAGTGCGGATTCTCGCATTGATTTCTGCTCTGCCGGACTGGAGTAGCACCAAGTATTACTTGACATACATTACATGAATGGCGAAAGTGGTTAGTCTACAGGTGCTTGTTTTTTGCCAAATTGTTTCTTGCGAATGGTTGAGGGCGCAATAAATTTTTCAAGCGTACGAATCTGAAGTATCGATAGACATACTAACCTGTTATTTTTTATGTAAAATACCTGGGGCGTTTACCTGGAATGGTTTGTTGGTTCAGAGGGGCTGACTTTTAAGAATTCAACATTATAGGTGCGCAATGTATTTATATTCAGGGGATAAGCACGGTGAATTTACACACTGGGTAGCGGTCATTGCAGAACCAGGCAGAAAGACAATACACAGAAATTTGAAATGGTAATAAGAGATTTGTCAAATAGAACTTTGCAACACATTTATTGCGACAACGGTTTAACAGACAAAATACTTGAAGAAGTTTTTCAGGCACATACCGAAGTAGTATTTCAGAAAAACGAATTTCTTTTAAGACAAGGCGAAACATCTAAAGAATATTATTGTCTTGAAAGCGGATTAGTTCGTGCGTTTGTTCACGACTATAAGGGTAACGACATTACCACACAGTTTTTCTGTAACAATGAAATTGTGATTGAAGCAAACTCGCTATTCATGCAAATTCCTGCCAAAGAAAACATTCAAGCACTAACACCATGTAAATGTTGGAAAATTACTTTTGATGATTTTCAACGTCTATACCAAAATATTCCAGAAGTTGCTGAGTGGGGGCGTATGTGGATGTCGCAACAGTTGTTCTTATTAAAAAAACATTCTGTTTCAATAATTGCTGATTCAGCGACTGACAGGTATCTTTCTTTAATAAAAGAAAGACCGCAAATTTTGAAAGAAGCGCCAATTAAGCATATTGCCTCATATCTTGGAATTACAGATACTTCCCTAAGCAGAATTAGAAATAAAGTGTCAAAAATGTAATTCATTTTTTGACACTTCATTTACTGTCCTATGACAAGTTTGGTTCATCAACTCTTTGATACTTTAGTGCAGTAGAACAAACAAATAGTTAAACAGGGGAAAATGAGAAAAGTAATTGCTGCAATCAATATGACACTTGATGGGGTTTGCGACCATACTGCTGGAATACCTGATGCAGAAATACATCAACACTATACCGAACTATTAGGCCAGGGAGGTGGGATTCTATATGGCAGGACTACATATCAGCTTATGGAGTTTTGGCGAACCCTGCTGGAAAATCCTTCCAAGGAAAAATCAATGAATGACTTTGCTACGGCTATCGACAAAATTCCGAAAATAGTTTTCTCCCGGACAATTAAAAGTGTAGACTGGGAGAGTGCTACATTAGCAAAACGTGATTTAGAAGATGAAGTTTCGGAACTCAGGAAACAACCCGGTAAAAATATTTTTGTTGGTAGTCGCAGCTTAATTATACAACTACTGAAACTTAACTTGATTGATGAATTGCAACTTTGCATTCATCCAATGGTTGAAGGTAAGGGATTGCCATTATTCGAAGACATAAACGACAGGATTATTTTTAAGCTCGTTAGGAATAAAACCTTTAATAATGGAGCTGTAATTCTTTATTATCAACCCGAAAAGGAATGACAAAACAACGAACCGGCAACGCAAGAATTTTATAGTGCAAAAGCTTTATTTTAAAGATGACTCGGGAAAATCGGCTTAAAAAACTTTGGCGGTAGTAGTTCGATACGGGAAGCAATTTATTTATAGGTTTTACGGTGGATTTGCTTAGCGAAATAATATTATGGACAAAAGAAATATGAAATATGTTACGTCTAAAGATGGTACAAAAATCGCATATGATATTAGCGGTTCGGGACCTGTTTTAATAAATATTACAGGGGC
Source organism: Prolixibacter sp. NT017 (assembly GCF_009617875.1). Lineage (NCBI taxonomy): Bacteria > Pseudomonadati > Bacteroidota > Bacteroidia > Marinilabiliales > Prolixibacteraceae > Prolixibacter > Prolixibacter sp. NT017. The sequence goes on from NZ_BLAV01000001.1 coordinate 356,130, forward strand.
GAGTGTGTTTCGAAATTTTTCCCCGGTACTACAGGCTGTGAAAACCTTTTCACAAAGTTTTACTATGTACAACTATGATCGTCGCGGTCGGGGAAATAGTTCTGATACGAAACCTTATTCAACAGAAAAAGAAGTTGACGATATAGAAGCACTAATCGATGCTGCCGGAGGAAAAGCAAATTTGTACGGACACTCCTCGGGAGCGGTTTTAGCACTTGAGACTGCTTTGAAACTTGGTAAAAAAGTAGAAAAAGTGGTGATATATGACGCACCCTATGTTCATAACGAGGCTGGAAAGGAAAAATATAAAAAACTGGCAAATAAAGTATTGACACTACTTTCAGAGGGGAGTAACAAACGAGCCATGAAAACATTTTTGAGCGGTATCGGTATGCCAAAATTCTTCGTATGGTTATTGCCGCTTTCTCCAGGATGGAAGATAATGCATACACTTGCGCCAACACTCGCATATGATATAGAACTTACAAAAGACTTTCCTCCACTGGAGCGATTTAAGGGCATCAAAACACCGACACGCATATTTGTGGGAAGTAAAAGTCCAGAAAACATTCGTACCGTCGGCCCACAAATAGCGGAAGTAGTACCTAACGCAGTTTTTGAGGAGATTGATGGCCAAGACCATATGGTCAGTGCAAAAGTGTTATTACCAAAGTTCAAGACCTTTTTTGACAAGTGAATTAAACCGTATCTAAGAGGACTTATTATAACAACAGGTGATAATTTAATTCCTGCCGAACACTTTCTCCGGTAGCAATAAGCTGAAAAACAGACTAATATTAGAATCTTTTCAAAACGACAAAAGTTGTCCAATAATGGCAGTTCAGGATGTGGACAGCAGTGCAAAATGGTATGAAAGAATATTAGGACTCAGAAATACATCCGGAAGGACACGGTTTTGCAGTTCTGAAATCTGAAACAAATGAGATCGTTCTATGCCTTCATCAATGGGAAATGGACAATCACCCAACAATGACAAATCCAGGTATTACCTCAGGGAATGGCTTTATGCTTTACTTTAGGACAGAGAATATGGATGCAATATACAAAAGCGCTTTAGGGGAAGGTTGGAAAATAGAAGAAGATATTCAGTTGAATCCCGGACCAATGAAGAGAGAATTCTCTCTTCGTGACCCCGACGGATATTTTTTAACGACAAGCGAATTTCACGAATTTGAAAAATGAAACAAATATAATATGACCGGGCATGTGTTATTTATACAAGGTGGAGGCGACGGAGGATATGAAGCTGATACAAAGCTGGTAGCTTCATTGTGCGAAGCTCTTGGAGAAACTTACAGTGTGTATTACCCTCGGATGTTTATTGAAGATAAGCCTGATTTTGGGTGGTGCCAACAAATAGGTGATGAAATCGTAGGGATTAAGAAAGACGTTATCTTGGTGGGGCATTCACTGGGAGCATCACTCCTGATGAAGTATCTGTCTGAAAATGAGATGAAAAATCGGATCGTTGGGGTTTTTCTTATCTCAACACCTTTCTGGAGCGGTGGCGAGGAGTGGGTGCAGGGACTTAAACTGGACGAAGCATTTGATAATAGACTGCCTCAAGATGTTCCCATCTTTTTTTACCACTGTCATGATGACGAAGTGGTATCATTTGACCAATTTTTGCTTTATCGACAAAAGTTGCCCTGGGCAACTTTTCGTGAAATAAACAGCGGTGGACATCAACTTAATAATGATTTGACTCCGGTCGCAATGGATATAAAGGCACTAAGAAAACCAGTATTTATGAGATAGGGGAGAAAAATGAAGTCTTATCAACAAAAGATATGTTCTCGGTTGTGGCCTGAACGAAGAAGTGAAATGGATGCATCTCTGTTATACCCACCAGAACAGCAACCTGGTATTGATACAAGGCTTTAAGGAATACTGTGTACTGCTGTTTTTCAAAGGTTCTTTACTGAAAGACACCAACGGCATTTTCATTTAGCAAACGGAGAATGTGCAGGCAGGACGCCAGATCCGGTTCACCAGCCTGCAGGAAATCGTTGAACTGGAAGCGACCAGCAAAGCCTATATCTTCGAAGCCGTTGAGGTAGAGAAAGCCGGCCTGAAAGTGGAGATGAAAAGACGAAAGATTATCCTGTTCCGGAAAAATTTCAAACAAAACTGAATGAAAGTCCGGCGCTGAAAACTGCTTTCGAGGCCCTAACTCCCGGACGACAACGGGCTTTTCTTTTTTCATTTCGGCCAGCTTAAACAATCGAAAACCCGCACGTCGTGGGTGGGAAAATGTATCCTACAGATTATGGATGGGAAGGGGTTGAATGATAGGTAAATTCTTTCCTGACCGAGAACCGAGAATGTATGTAGGGAGGTGATTGTAGTGGGATATCAGGTTTAGTCCTTAATTTGGCTTAAAAACAACATTGTGGAATTAGGTATTTGTTGATTTGTTTGCTCGTTTCACTATTGGTAACATAGTCTACAATTGCGGATTTACAAACGAACTGATGAATGGAAATGTAGATAGGAAGCAAACCTTCAATGTCAGTTTTTGCAGGTATAGCTAGTCGCTGTCGGCGATAATATCAGAAAAGGATTTGTTTCATCTTTCATCGAAAATCATCAGATGAGAGCGGATTAAATGCAAATGTAGTATAGTATTAACAAAATCAATCCGTTAATTTTTGTGTATTTTTAATACTACCTGATAGTAGTATTTAAGGGGAAATTTCTATATTTGTTCGGAAATAGTAAAAGTTTTTTGAGTTCGCATGAATTTAACCAATACATCACGCTATGCCATTCGCATTTTGAGCTATATGGCTCTGCAGGGGGAGCAGTTGTTCTCAGCCAAGCAACTGGTGGAGCGATTGAAAATCTCTGATAAGTATTTGCGGGGGCTGATGACCAATCTTGCCCGGAAGGGATTGGTAAAGTCTGTTCAGGGGCGTGAAGGAGGCTATGAAATCAGTAAGCCGCACACCGAATTGTACCTGATTGATATCATCAGCGCCGTAGAAGATATTAGTAAATACACTGGCTGTGTACTAGGATTTGGAGAGTGTTCCAATGCGAATCCCTGTGCTTTGCACGATCAATGGAATGAGATTAAAACGGACACGGTTCGGTTTTTACAGACAACCACCCTGGCGGATATTGTAAAAAGTAAGCACGTCATGAAGTTTTGATTTTTTTTACACATATATACTACATGTAGGTAGCATTAAAAGCTGATTAAATTTTTTCAGAATGAAAGAGACACTACCGGACAAGTTCACGAGCCGGGAAAGGATATTTTTATACTCGCCAGCACAGTATTGTCGAGCCGCTGAAGGATCGGATGTGATTCAGCACTTTACCCGATGGGTTAATGATCCTTGGCGGTCTGATCATTTTTTATGACCTGGTACACAAAACATACTTCGCCAAGAAATTGGCAGATTGAACAGGTAGTATTCAGAAACAGTCCCTGACTAGTGAGCAGGGGCTGTTTTCAAAATCTAACGCGAATGTCGGAATTTACACAGAAATCGGAGAAGAGAGTTGCAGCTTTAGCGGCTTACTTGGCGGGTATCCTGAACCGGGAGAAGGGCAGGGAACTGGTGGAAGCGTATGGTATACAGACTACCCGATTTATTCCCGCTGACATCTTGTTGGCTTTCGACCGGGTAATGGAACAGGGACCGGACATGGACGAGCTGAAAATGGCCTCCAACAAGCTGTTCAATATCCTGTACAAGACCCTTTGTCAGTATCCCTCCATTGAGCCGCCGGCAAACTCGTTCATCGATTACCTGGTACGAGATAACGGTGGTGTTTCTCTTCTAATGGAGGAAACCAAACCCCTGATCAAGTCACTGAACAGGGAGGTGACGGAAGGAATACGTACGGCTTTGCACAGCCGTTTTGAAGCACTTCAACGTTTCGAGAGCCATTATGTGATCAAGGAAAATATCCTGTTCCCCTTTATCGAAAAGAAGTGGAGCCACCATCAATGCCTGAGGCTGATGTGGAGTTTTCATGATGATATTCGAAGAAATATCAAGACGGCACTTAAGCTGTTACAGGCAAAATCTTTTGATTTGCAAGCGTTCAACCGGGTCAGTGGCCTGGTTTGGTTCAACATCCATACCATTATCTTCCGGGAAGAGAAAGTGCTTTTTCCCCTCCTGCTGGAGCAGGCTGATTCAGCAGAGTTGGATGATATGCTGGTCCAGGCGGCCGGGATTGGATTCTCTTTTACCGAAGTGGAAATGCCTGCTTTGCCGGAGAAACAGAGCAGAAAAACCCATCAGCAGATACACTTCAAAACCGGACAGCTCACCGTCGAACAAACAGAATTGCTGTTGAATCACCTTCCGGTGGATATCACTTTCGTGGACGAATCTGATACCGTAGCTTACTTCTCGTCACCCAAACACCGGATCTTCCCCAGGGCGACTGGTATTATTGGTCGGAAGGTACAAAACTGCCATCCTGCCGAAAGCGTGGATGTCGTCAACCGGATCGTAGATTCCTTCAGGAGGGGGGAAAAGGATGAAGCTTCTTTCCGGATCCATATGGGGTCTCAATATATACTTATTCGGTACTACGCTGTACGTGATGAGCAAGGCAGGTTTAAAGGGACACTGGAGGTCACTCAGGAAATATCAGGTATTCAGAAGATGACTGGTGACCGACGACTGCTGGATTGGGATTGATGATGGAACACGGGAGAATGCCTCAAATAGAACCATTAAATCAGGATAACATGAAAAACGTAACAGAACAATTAACAGCGGAACATCGAAACATTTTACGGGTGATAGACGAGGTGCTGGAGGAGTGCCAAAGGCTGGAATGCGGAGGGATTCTGAATCCGAAGTTTATTGAACAAACCATCGATTTCATCCGGAATTATGCCGATAAATACCATCATGCCAAAGAGGAAAAGATTCTTTTTGAGGCGATGCTCGAGAACCAGGATTGCCTGCATTGCAACCCGATTCCGGTGATGCTGTATGAGCACGAGGAGAGCCGCGGGTTTGTGCGGAACATGGAGAAGGCCCTCGACGAGAAGGATGTACCCGCCGTGATAGCCAATGCGCATAATTATTGCCGGTTATTGCAGGGACACATCTATAAGGAGGACCATATCCTCTATCCCATGGCCGAAGAGGCGCTGGACGAGCTCCGGAAAGAGACGGTTTTGCAGCGTTACCGGGAAGCCGATTCTGTAACGCTGACCGCAGAGACAGTGAAAAGGTATGAAACTTTATTTGCTGACTAAATGAATGGATGATAAAAGGGATTTGGGGTGATGGGAGCAGTCAGATCGCGTTGGAAGAAACTACACCGGTGGCCGGGAGTAATCGTATCTTTTTTGTTACTGTACTATGGTATTACCGGCATATTTATGAATCACCGGCAGTTTTTTTCCGGTCTGGATGTAGACCGGAGTAATTTGCCGGACAACTTTCAGTATCATCACTGGAACAACAGTGCTTTGAAGGGGAATTTAATTATCCACCCGGATAGCATCATGGTATACGGAAATATCGGCATTTGGGTGACCGATTCCACATTCGAAAACTATCGGTCGCTTAATGCCGGTTTTCCTTATGGTGCAGACAACCGGAAGATATTTGATCTTCACCGGGCAGCAGATGGGCATCTGTATGCAGCCACACAGTTTGGCTTGTATGCTTTTGATACGTCTGAAGGGCAATGGGTGAAATTTCCACTTGATGTACAGATCAACCGGTTTGTTGCTGTTCAAAGTATCAACGATACCATCTATGCCCTTAACCGTTCCTGGCTATTTAAAGGAAAATCAGCTGGCATTCATACTCGGTTTCAAAAGATTGAACTGAACGAACCTGTCGGATACCGAAATACTGTTCCTTTGTTTTTAACCATTTGGCAGATTCACTCGGGGGAGATCTTCGGATTGCCGGGCCAGCTTTTTGTTGACTTCCTGGGGTTGGTGACTGTTTTTCTTTCGGTTACCGGGCTTATCTATTTCTTTTTCCCGGGATGGATCAAACGAAGGAAAAGGAAAAAGAAGACGATCCAATACCCGTCTAACGTGAACCGATGGTCCCTCAAATGGCATAACAAAATCGGGGCCTGGTTTTTCATCTTTCTCTTCATTCTCTTCTTTACCGGGATGTTTCTGCGGCCACCGGCATTGATTGCTGTGGCGAATGCCAAGATATCTCCTGTCAAATATTCGAAAATGGACCAGCCCAATCCGTGGCATGATAAACTTCGGGCCCTCCGTTTCGACGAGCGTGAAAAACGTTGGATGCTATCGACTTCCGAAGGAATGTTTCATATGAATCAAGGGACACTTACACCTGTGCCTTTCCAGATACAACCACCAGTGAGCGTTATGGGTATCAACGCGTTGGAATGTACTGGTGACAGTGCATTTCTGGTCGGTTCGTTCACCGGTTTATTTCGCTGGCAACCCGGTCATCCCGACATTTTTGATTATACCAACGGGAAGCTATACAAGGGAAATCCGTCGGGACGCCCCATCGGGAACTACAAGGTGACAGGGATGATCACCAAACCCAACGGGGAACAATATCTGGTTGATTACGACCGGGGCATCATTCCGCTTCACCATGCGCCACCATTTCCTGAGATGCCTGAGCAGATCGTCACGGAATCACGTATGTCGTTGTGGAGTCTGTCACTGGAAATTCATACCGGACGTTTCTTTCACTTTCTGTTGGGAGATTTTTATATTCTGTTGGTCCCGTTGGTCAGTTTAATATCTGCCATGGTAGTGATTAGTGGATATATAGTATATCGAAAAAAATTCAAACACTAAAAATAATAAAGATATGATTGCAAGAACGATTCAGTCAGCTCCTAAAAAGGAGAATCCGCATGGAGTAGAAGTACACAAGATGTATGATGATCCCTCTGCGCAGATCATGCACATGACCCTGCAGCCAGGAGAGGGATTAAAACCTCACGCTACTCCGGTCGACGTTACTTTTTATGTTCTGGAGGGAAAACTGACCGTATTGATAGGCGACGAGTCGGAACGTTTTGATGAAGGGACCTTAATTGAGAGTCCGGCAAACATTGTTCATTCATTACTTAACGAATCTGAACGAGTTGCCCGCGTTCTGGTTACTAAAGCACCCCGACCGTCTGGTCCGGGAAAGATAAAGTCGTCAGAATAGGCAGGTATAGGAAAGCTGCTTTCCCATACGTTTTTTTTTGCAAGCTTCTCTCAGTTTTTCGAGACATTAGCTGAAGATAAATGCGTAAAGCCCTTGTTGGTCACAATAGGGGCTTTTATGCATGAATTGGTACCTATCTATACCATCCGGTAAACCTCTTCATTGGAATCTTTTGCGTTGGTATATCGTTTTTGGTTAAATTCGAAAATCAGAATTAACGCTCTCCAGTTGGTCCCATAACGAAAAGAATGGTTTCTGTATGAATAGAAACCAATTAGTATGCAGCCGCTGAAGGGCAAGTTTAAAACAGAAAGAATCAATTTCTGATACAATTGTAAAATTAAAAATATGGCAATTCATCCTGTAAAGAATATTAGTATTTCGATTGAACGAGCTGTAGATGAAGTGTATAGATTTACTTCTAATCCTGCGAATTTTCCTATGTGGGTTGAATTTATTGATTCAATAACCAAAAAGAACAGTATTTGGTTAGCTGGAACGGACCTTGGAAACTTAAAAATAGAAATTACGCCACAGAATGAATTCGGGATTTTGGATCATCAGGTTGCACTCCCTGACGGAACAATAGTCGATAATCCCATGAGAGTGATGGCAAATGGCGAAGGCTGCGAATTGATCTTTACATTGTTTTGGATGCCTGGACGGTCAGAAGAGGAGTTCAAGCAAGATGCGAAAGCTGTTGAACGAGACTTAAAGCGATTGAAGAAACTCATGGAAGAGGAATCGTGAGATACAGAATTTAGGGCATCCCCGTAAGGATATTTGTTGAGTGATGATTCATTTGAAACAAAGGACTTGTTAGGTAGGTCATTACAAAAAATAGTCCTGTAGTTAGATTCCTGTCTGGTCTGTAAAATAATACGGTTCATCGTTGTATGTGGAGAAATAATCAGGTTTAACCGTTTCACTTAAATGTTATAGAATGGTACAAAATGAGACAGCTAAACAAACAGTTCTGATCACCGGAGCGTCTTCGGGTATTGGAAAGATAACCGCTCAGGTATTCGCGAACCAAGGTTTTCGTGTTTTAGGTACCAGCCGACGTAAAGTCCCGGATGCAGAAGGTGTTGAAATGCTGGAACTAAACGTATGTTCCGATGAGTCTGTCAGACAATGTGTAGCAGAAGTATTGGCAAAGGTAGAACGCATCGATATACTAGTTAACAATGCTGGTGTCGAACATCTGGGTATAGTTGAAGAGACTACAATGAAGGAGGTGTACTCGGTATTTGAAACCAACTTTTTTGGTGTTGTTCGAGTGACCAATGCTATCTTGCCCTTTATGAGAAAACACAGAAATGGGAGAATAATCAATATAGGCTCCTTAGCCGCTTGGGTTGGTGAACCGGGGGAGGCTTTTTATTCTGCTTCTAAACATGCGCTCTCCGGATATACAGAGGCTTTACGACACGAGGTCTGGCCTTTTGGCATCGATGTTTCTCTGGTTGAACCTGCGGCGTTTAAAACCAATGTCATCAACGCAGCATCGATATCAAAGGAGACTAATCCTGAGTATAATGCAGTACGATCGGCTGCCCGTCAGACATTGCAGGATAGCATGGGCAAAGGAGGTGATCCAATGAAAGTGGCAAGGCTCATCCTGAAAATAGCACGAACCCGTTCACCTCGTTTTCGTTATGGAGTAGGGGCTGGAGCCCGTTGGATACCTTATCTCAGGATATTGTTACCGCAGCGAACATTTGATAAGCTTTTAAGGCGCGGTTTTGGTTTGAGAAAGATTGAGGATATGAATAGGTGATCTTATTTTGTACAACAGGACATTAACACCTATTTTATTTGCTATCAACTGCCTGAATAGTTGGACCAGGTACATACACGGTTCGGCGTCCTGTCGACACCTGAAACTTTTTCTTTATCTTCGGGTAGTCCCAATAGAGATACTTTGTAATAAAATTAGAAATACCTTAAGCGCTGTTTGGCCTTTTGTTATTGAAGGGGCTTGGATGATTTAACAAAATGAATTCAAGTATGAAAATATTTCGTGAACCCGATCTTTCGGGGCGGCCTTATTCGCTAACTGTTGAAAAGGAAATGGACCTGGAAGCAGAAATACTGTTTAGGGCTTGGACCAAAGAATTCGATACCTGGTTTGCAGCACCGGGGTCTGTTTTAATGACGGGACAGGTTAATACTCCTTTTTTCTTTGAAACCGAATTTCAACCGGATGAAAATTCCGAGCTTTTCAGATATCCGCATTACGGGCGTTTTCTGCAGGTTGTACCAAGCGAGTTGGTACAAATCACCTGGATAACAGGCGAGGGAGGTACATCAGGTGCCGAAACGGTAGTCACTGTGGAATTCATCCCTAAAGGGGACAAGACATTGTTGAGATTGAGTCATTCGGGTTTTCCTGATGAAGATTCCAGAAACGGACATGAGCAGGCCTGGCCCATGGCATTGGAACAGCTCGCCTGGCAATACCAATAGAATACGACTAAATTAAGACAAGACGGAGTCATGGAGAGACCGGATAATACGGCCGTAAGAACGGCGTTATGGAGAGCTTTGCACGTTCAGGTGGATGCAGAACCTTATATTCTGGAAGATGAAATCGGTTTGAAACTGGTAGCTCCATCCGATGACTGGCAGCAACGTCCTGATATGCGATTCACTCAGCGACTTCGGGCGTCGGTTGTAGGCAGGGCCCGCTTTGTTGAGGATTTCATTGTTGATCAAAGCAAACGGGGAATTAGTCAGTTGGTTGTTCTTGGGGCAGGACTTGATACATTTGCTCAACGGAAGACAGGCATTGCCTCCAAACTTCAAATATACGAAATTGACCGTACGGCAACTTTGGATTGGAAGCGACAGCGATTAACTGAACTTGGTTTTCGCATTCCGAAATTTCTACATTACGTTGGGGTTAATTTTGAGATGTCTTCGTGGTGGGACCGATTGTTGAAAGCGGGATTTGATGTCAATCAACCGACAGTTTTAACCTGCACGGGCGTTAGTTTATACCTGACCAGAGAAGCCAATGTTGCCATGTTAAATCAAGTGGCTGAATTGGCCCCCGGTTCGAAAGTTGCTATCTCATTTTATTTGCCGGTGGATTTACTGGATGAAGAAGACCGGGCGATGCAGAATTTGGCCGAAAAAGGTGCGCAGGAAGCCGGAACACCTATGATGAGTTTTTTCTCTCCTGATGAGCTATTGGCATTGGGAACTGAAGCAGGTATAAACGATGTGAGATTGGTGACAACGAAGGATTTGGAATATTCTTATTTTTCTAACAGAACTGACAACCTTCTACCTGCCAGCGGAGAGATATTTCTGTTGGGAACTACGTCTAAATCGGATTAGGGATTAGCTAGTTGGGAAGGTGATTATGGAAACAATGAAAAGAAATTTGAGAATAACGAAAGCTACCCTAGAGAACCTTCATCATGCTTATATCATACATACAGCTTTGAAAGTAAGGTGAACTCCGGGAGATATGGTTTGAGAGACAATCATTAACTTAAAGGCATTGATTGAAGATGGAGAAAGCAACTCATTCCTGTTAAAACAAAAAGAAAAATGATGAAAATTGGCAGAGTTTTTTTTGGAAAAGACAACAAATACGGGATTCTGAATTTATTAATCGCTTCTGTTGTTTTTTTTCCATCAACTCTTGTCGGTCAGGAGTCGGTGAGAAGTTATAAAACGGTGGCCCGGAATGAAACACCGAACTATGCTGAATTCTCGCCTGATGGGAAATGTATTGCCGCCGGCGTTTTGGGGGCCGTAAGGGTTTGGAGGAGTCAGTCCAATGAATTTAAAGATTATCCGACCAAACTGAAGAATGAAACACCGGCTTTCGTCCGCTTCTCATCGGATGGAAATTATATTGCTGCCGGAGTATTCGGTGCTGTAAGAGTTTGGGAGCTGCAGTCGAATGAATACAGGGACTTTCCGACAAAATTGAAGAATGAAACCCCGAAGTATGTCTGTTTTTCTCCTGCCGGAAAGCATATGGCCGCTGGTGTGTTTGGAGCAGTCAGGGTCTGGAATGTAAGATCGGGTAAATTTGCAGATTATCCTACCAAACTAAGAAACGAGACACCTAAATTTGTGCGATTTTCTCCGGATGGAAGATACATAGTGGCTGGCTCTTATGGTACTGTCAGGATTTGGGAACTGGCAGAATAAGATCAGGGTTAGTGGAATTAAGAGAAATTTTTAGTCCAGGGAGTGAAGATTTAATTGATTCGTTTTCGTCTTTGTTAGTGTGAACCATAAAAAGTCCTTTTCAAGATGGGGTATCTTAGAGAATATTATGAACGGATTGTCAAATTGAGAGAATCGGAATGGGATTTTATTGCCGCTCACTTCCAGAAAAGAGTGTTTGACAAAAAAGAAATCATCACCGGGAAAGGAGATACGGAAAATTACTTGTCATTTATTGAGTCCGGGACCGTTCGGTTTTACATTCCGGATATGGAAAATGAGTTAACATTCAATTTCAGTTTTGGCAAGGAGTTTACTTGTGCCTATGATTCATTTCTGACGCAGACCCCCTCGGAATACGCGTTGCAAGCGTTGACCGAAACAATTGCCTGGCAGATTTCTTACGCTGATTTACAAGAGGTATACAGTCAAACCCAAGTCGGAAACTATCTGGGACGTTTTGCATCCGAGAAGCTTTTTCTGGCAAAAAGCAGAAGAGAATTGTCGCTGCTTAGGTACAATGCAAAAGAGAGGTATTTGCGATTGTTTCGTGAACAACCTGACATTCTGAAACTCGTACCGTTAAAATATATTGCCTCTTATATCGGAATAACGCCACAAGGATTAAGCAGGATAAGACGGCAAATAAGTTAACATAGGTTCATTGCCTGTTCCGATGGTTCTTCAGAATTTTGAAGTACAAAAATGGACCGAATATGAGAATCCCCATCCTGGCCATCGGGCACAGAATGCTAAAAGAAAAATCTCAAGAATTGTCTGCTGATTATCCTGAGCTCGACAGATTGATTGACAACATGTGGGAGACTATGCAAAACGCCAATGGGAGCGGGTTGGCCGCGCCACAAGTGGGTGTACCCATCCGGTTGTTCATTGTTGACAGCAAATCGACTTTTGAGAGTCTTGATGAATCAGACCGGGCGACATACTACCAAAGTGAGGACAGAGGTATTAAGGAAGCTTTTATTAACGCCCGAATTACTAAACGTTCCGAACAGTACTGGGAAGACGAAGAGGGATGCCTGAGTATTCCCGGGTTATCACAACCAGTTAGAAGACCATGGTCGATTACAGTTGAATATTACAACTCTGATTTCATAAAACAAACCCAAACATTTAGCGGAACTACAGCCAGAATAATTCAACATGAATACGATCATGTTGAGGGAATATTGTATATCGACCATTTGAAACCGATTACAAAAAGACTGATACAGTCCAGGCTGAAGAGGATCATTAACGGTCGGGTTGAAACTAACTATCCAATGAATTTTCCGAAAGGAAACAGATCCTGAATCGAATAAGTCAAAATCAGTTGGTACGGAATGTACCAATCAAGATGTGTTTTTCGGATGCGGATACTATTTTCCGGTTTTTCAGGAAAAATCAAACGCAAATCGCCGGGATAAGTGAAAATGCTGTTGGTTTCATATACCATGCTTTGACAGAAGTCCATCTGTTCCTGCCTTGGTGATCCGGGTGATCGGGTTTCACTTTGGAAACTTTGCAGTGTCGGTCGGCGAGGAGCTAGAGCACTTTTTCAACAGTTGGATAGGAGCACCAATCCGGTGGAAGCTGTTGCCAGAATGAACATCCCGGTCCAGAATCCGAGAACCATGTGTAAGCTCATGTAAATAAAATTCTTCGGATCCCGAAACGGAATAACCGACGTACATTTTTGCGTTCAGGCCACCAGATGATATAGCCTGAAATTACCAAAACAATGAAACTGATGCAAAAAATTCCGGTAATTACTTTTCCTGTTTTTCCGAATAATAGGTAGCGCTGCGACATAGAAAAAACGCGTGCGTTTGCTTGCATCGCGCACGACTTCGCCAGCATACGGATTGAACACCAGGTTTCGGTGTAAATCGGCCGTGGTTTCGTAGCGGAACCATACCTTGCGTTTGGGATTGTGAAACAGGTAAATTTGTCTGACTTTGGCTTCGGGGCGTGTAGTCGCAAAATTCGAGAATAGGTCATCCAGTGGTCATAGTTGCCAACGGGTACGATAGCAGGTCTATTGGTCGACAGAGAATTTATGAACGAGAGCTTCGAAAAACGAGCAAAGAATTTGATTCGTTGTTAGGCATTGGTCCCAGTAATGCCTACTTTTATTGCACAAAATCAAATGACTCGTATTTTGGGAACAACTCTTAAATTTATAGGAGCTTAGTATTAGCCTCATAACCACAGGCTAATCATTCTTTTTGTTTGGGTGCTTCTACCTGAACAGGTTTTCGATTGATCATATTATTCGCGACGTTGCTTCTATGAGCAATAGCATCTGCAATGGCGGTTTCTGACCTTTACGCAGGTTGGAAATGGTTATGTCGTGGATAATACCGGAAAATTTAAAAAGAATATTAAGCACGACTATAAATTATGAGTATAGAATATACCTGGGAGGTAAAGGCTGCAAACCTCCCTCTTTTAAAAAGAAAATGCAATCATTGTGAAAGTGACCGATTTTACTGCAGCGAGAAATTCAGAATGAACGCCCAAAAAAAGAACATTGATATATGGTTAGTCTACAGGTGTATAAAATGCGATAATACCTATAACATGTCCCTGTTTTCCCGAACCAAGCCAGAGCTGATTTCCAAAAATCTGTTCAACAATTTTTTGGAAAATAATACGGAAACTGTCTGGGCGTATGCATTCTCCCATGAAGTAAGCCGACGCAATAATGTTGAACTTGACTTTGATAGCGTTGAGTACGATGTGAAGCACGAAAACGTCTCAATTGAGGACATTTTGAATTTCTATACGGAAGCTGTGGCGTTCAAGATTAAATGTCCTTTTGATTTTCGTCTTAAATTGTCGTCCGTTCTCAGGGTATGTTTGGAGCTATCGGCCAGTAGATTAAATAAATTGATTGAAGAAGGAGTGATATCTGTTCAGGAAAAACATTTGGAAAAGAGGCACAAGGTTAAAGACGGCGACATTGTTCAGATAAACAGTGAAAAATTGAGAAGCGTATACCATACCTGGGGATAAGAATAATGGAGCGAATCGTTTTGATCCGACCATAAAATGGTAATTTAAACCTTGAAAGGAGAAAGATATCCCCGGCTATAGGCTACGGTGTACACACATCTTGGTCACCCATAAGAATCATGAATCCCTGGAAGATATCTTCAAAGCGATCCATTCCTTCTTTTAATGTTATCTATCCCGGGGGCTTTGAGACTGATAGGCTTTCCATCCTCCAATCCGGGCAATTATCCATGCCGCCCAGGCCAGGGTTTCAGGACTATATGGATTTCTTTGTTTTTCTGTTTTCCCCTGGTATTTTTCGTTCAGCAGTTTCAGGCATTTTATCTGTCCGGAAGAAAAACTCTGTTTGGCAGGCATCTGCTCACTTTGTTGCAAGGCGAATTTCAGCTGTAAAATAGTTAAGGCACTTTGCATGGCCATGATGGTTAGTTTGCGGATAGCCCACCCGCTTTCCAGTTCACTGTGCTCTAGCTGGAATCCTTTTCTTTTTAGCAGACGAAACAATTGCTCAATATACCACCGTTGGGAATACCAACGTACTATCTGAAGGGCGTCCGCTACTGAATTAACCGGATGAGTAGTCAACAGCTTCCAGTTTACCTGTTGCGACGCCTCCGGATAATTAACTTCGGAAACATCGACTACTGAAAGGGATACCCGTTCAGGTGATTCGTCTCTAAGCCGGCCAGGCTTCAGCAGGGTAACCCGGTCAAAACGGACCTGCATCCGGGCTTGCGTTTTTGATATCCCGATGGAGTTGACTGCACAATATCCATTTCGTAGCTTCCCTGCACGGGTAGTTCCTTTAAATGGGCATGCAGCCTTTTCCCGTTATCCAACTTACGATTCTGGCTGTCGCGAACCAAAAGGTGAACCGTTCCACCAGGCGCATCACTAAATTGTTTATAAATATCTTCTTCCCGGTCTTCGATAATGGTTACCATGTCTGCCGCCTGGAGAGACAACCGGCTTTTTATTGAGCTCTTCAGCCATTGTATCTTTTTCCTATGAAACTTGAGTCAGGAAATTCGTTTCAGCAATATCATTACGCGCAATTGTGTAGAGGAAGTAAAAAAAGGAACGGAGCAATTATCTACAGTGTGGTTGTTCCTGCGAGATACCACATTCCATCTGTATTTGCCAACTAGACTGAAGTGTCTTCGACAACAAATAAGAGAATTGTCGGAAAGAAAGTTCTGATAGAGGTACTTGCGAACAGTCTGCGGATGACTATCGAACATTGCTTAACGAAGAATACACGTTTTTTACAACTTGAAAGAGAGGGCAGTGGTTGAAAGTGGGATTGCATCTGTTGTGGGCATCTTAGGTTTATCGGTGAGAAGTTAGGTTTGGAGGGCGAACGAATACTTGGTCTTCCAGGCAACTGCTATTGAGCAATTTTTTGTTGCATTAATACAAAATTCTATTTTTAGAGATTAATTTTGTATCCTATGAATAATTATCCAGATCATACAAATCGAAAAAGAGATTATTGGGAATTGGTTTGGAATAAATTCAGGGAGGGAGATCGGAGAGCTTTTGAAACTATTTATAACGAGTTTTCAGATGTGCTTTTTGCTTATGGCTCAAAAGTTACATCGGACCATGAGATGTTAAAAGACTGCATTCAGGATGTTTTTATTGACATTTATAAATACGGTACAGAATTAAGAAATCCTGGTTCACTTGAGTTTTACCTGTTTAAAACATTGAAAAGAAATATATTCAGGAAACTTAAAGAACAAAGCGGAATAAAACTGGCAGATATTCAATCCAATAGTTTTTATTTGAAGTTCGAACTTGAAGAACGAAATGAGCAGGAGGAGATGTTGGATGAAGGATTGTTGAAGCTTCAGGCTCATTTAAAAAGTTTAAATCCCGTACAACGGGAACTTTTGTACCTGAAGTTCAACAGTGGACTTTCCTACGTTGAGATCGGCCGTATTCTCGACATTAAGCCCGATACAGTAAAAAAGCAAGTATACCGTTTACTGGATGGTTTACGCAGTCAATTGTCGAAGAATCCGCTCGAATTGCTTTTCATTTACTTCGCAGAATAGAAACCTTTCTTTAGTCTATTTCCTTAATCAACTCCCGGATTTAACAGAAAAGTTCGTTTTTTAACTTTTTTTTGTGATCAAATCATCTCACAGTCACTATGTTTGGTTGATTTATGTTTTTCAACATGTAATATTTTTGTCCCGTTTTGGGAGATTCTTACTCTTGTTTGTGAATAAATGTTAAACGGATGAATATATACGAGAGGCTCATAGAGAACCCCTTATTTTTCAAGTGGATTTATCATCCTTCACCGGAGTTGGAAGACTACTGGCAAAAATATATGCAGTTAAATCCGGACGAAGCCCGATATATTGACGATCTGAAAAGACAATTTGATCAGATGCGGTATTCGGAGAGCGAGTTTTCGTTGATAGAAAAGAAGACCATTGCCAAACGAATTTTGGAGCAGTTGGATTTGATTGACCGAAAAGAAAAGAGAATTCGTTTACTCAAATCCATTTCACAATATGCAGCGATCGCCCTTTTGTTTTTTACGGTTGGAGGCGGTTCTGTCTATTTCTGGCTAAAGCCGAATCAGCCTGATTTTTTTGCGGAACAAACAGCAATCCCTGTTAATAGCAGCGAGCCTGTTTTGATTTTGAACAATAAAGACAAGATTGACCTAAAAGGTAAGGAATCGGTGTTGGATTATTCAAAGCGGGATACCATTATGCTCAATGGGGGACATGTGGTCAATGCAGATAAGGACAACAATAATCCGGTAATGAATCAGCTGATTATTCCTTATGGCAGTCATTCAAAAGTTTGTTTGTCTGATGGAACCGTTGTTTGGTTGAATGCTGGAAGCCGATTAGTTTATCCCTCGCGTTTTATTAAAAAAACAAGAGAAGTATATTTGATTGGGGAGGCTTTCTTCCATGTTCATAAAAATCCTGATCAGCCATTTATCGTTCGGGCCGGAGGACAGGATATAAAAGTTTTGGGGACTAAATTTAACGTTTCGGCATACCCCGAGGATGATATCATTCAGACTGTTCTTGCCGAAGGATCGGTGAGTTTACATACGGAGGGAGCCGGATTCTTTTCAAAGGATTTAAAGCTTGAACCGAATCAGATGGCATCTTTCAATAAGAACAGTCGAAATACAAAGATAAAATCTGTCGTTGCCAGTAATTATACTTCCTGGACAAAAGGTTTACTCAGTTTTCATGGAGCTGACTTGAGCCGGATTACAAAGAAGTTAGAACGTTATTACAATATTCATATCAACTATCAGAATCCGTTACAATCTACTATTCCAATTACCGGGAAGCTTGATCTTAGTCAGGGACGTGATAATGCTTTCAAATATCTGGAACAAGCAGCCGGAGTAATATTTGTTAAACTAAACGAGAATAATTATGAGGTAAAATGAAAAACCGGAAAATGGTGACGCATTTCCCGGTCTAATTAAATACCAATTAAAATCAGCATTTATTAACGCTTAAAGCTTTACAAAGCTATGAAAAAAAATCCACTTGCGGACCTTCCTCGGGGGGGAGGTCTAATTAAATTATGGCGAATCATGCGCTTAACTTTGTTCTTAATATGTGTATCACTAATGACGGCTTTAGCTGATAATAGCTATGCACAGTCAACCCGCCTCAATATCAATGTTGATAATGGGACGATAAGAGACGTTCTAAGTTATATAGAGGATAATAGTGATTTTGTATTTCTGTATAATAGCGATGACCTGGATGTTACTCGTCGGGTTCGCATTCGTCTGAAAGAAGCATCCGTAGATCAAATATTGGAGGAGGTTTTGAAAGGACAGAATGTAAGTTTTAATATTTATAAACGTCAGATAGTTATTCATCGAAAAATAAATAATGAAGCAACTATCGTGCAGCAGGAATCTAATACTGTTGTTGGGAAAGTAACTGATACTTCCGGTTCTCCAGTTCCCGGGGTGACAATTGTTGCAAAAGGAACCAATAACGGAACGATTACTGATAGTGATGGAAATTATTCTCTGGAAGTGAAGCCGGACGTGAAAACGTTGGTTTTTTCATTTGTTGGAATGAAAACTCAGGAGGTAAATATAGGAAAACGACATGTGATTAATGTACGGCTGGAAGAAGCTTCTATAGGCTTGGACGAAGTTGTGGCAGTTGGCTATGGAGTGCAGAAGAAGGAGTCTCTTACCGGGGCGATTTCGGGGGTGACATCAAAGGATCTGGAGGATGTTCACGCCACAACAGTTAGTTCTGCATTGGCTGGTAAAATTGCGGGAGTCTCTTTTCGAATGCCGGATGGACGACCAGGTGCCAGTGCTAATATTCAAATACGTAACATGGGAGATCCGCTGTATGTAATTGATGGAATTCAGAAAGATGCGGGCCAATTTAATAATTTGTCTCCTAACGATATCGAAAGTATTAGTGTATTGAAAGATGCATCCGCCGCTATTTATGGTGTGCGTGCAGCTAACGGAGTTGTGGTGGTCACCACCAAAAGAGGTAAGTTAGGTTCAAAAAACACAATTAACGTAGATGCATATACCGGATGGCAAAATTGGTCACGTTTTCCGGAGACAGTCAATGCATATGATTGGATGCTTGGTAAAGCTGATGCAGAAATGAATCTTGATGGGCATACCAATATTACTCCGGAAGAACTTGCTAAGTGGAAGGCCGGAACCGAGCCTGGCTACCAAAGTTTCGACTGGTATGATTTTATTATCAAACCCAATTCTCCTCAAACATCATTTAATATTAACGCCACAGGAGGCTCAGATAAAATTAATTATTATTTGTCGCTCACTCGCCTGGATCAAAATTCGGTTTTGGGACGTCAGTTCACCTTTGCCCGTACCAACTTGCAGTCGAATATAGATGCTAAGATTACCAAGCGATTCAAAGTAGGAGTCTCTATTAACGGACGGATTGAAACACGAGATAATCCTGGAGTTCCCGGAACCGACGACTACTGGGCACCGCGTTTTGCACTCTTCAGAAACCGTCCAACAGAACGTCCATATGCTAATGACAATCCCAATTATATCAATAATATAGGACACATGGATACCAACTGGGGATTGTTGAATAAAGCCAATTCAGGATACTGGCATGAAGATTGGCGTGTAATGCAGTTGAATTTCACGGGTGATTATGATTTGCCAATAGATGGACTATCGGCTAAGGGAACCTATTCATACTATTTTGCAGATCGTTTGATGAACGGACATGAGTACACTTACGATGCTTACACCTATTATCCGGAAACCGATGAATATAAAATCACTTTTGCAAATAAGAATCCCTGGCGTGAGAGAGGTACTCACAAAGTTTTCGAAAATGTGATGCAAGGGCAGTTGAACTACAATAAAACCTTTGGAAAGCATACCATCGCTGCCACTTATGTTGCTGAACGTATTGAAAGAAGGGAACTGGATGTATGGGTTCATGCAGTGCCAAAAACCAATGCTTTGCCTCTCATACAGTTTGCTGATATGGATACTTACGATGACAAAGATTGGACGCAGGCGCGTATCGGCTATATCGGTCGATTGACCTATAATTACGCTAATAAGTATTATTTGGAAGTTGCCGGACGTGAAGATGGCTCATGGAAATTTGCATCTGACCGTCGCTGGGGATTTTTCCCGTCAACTTCTATTGGATGGCGGATTACCGAGGAGAATTTTGCAAAAGCTCTGTTGGGAGAGAGTACATTTGACCTGAAATTACGAGCTTCCTATGGTGAACTGGGAGATGATAATGTAGGCATTGGCGACTTTGACTACTTAACAGGGTACAACTATGCTACCTCTACAGTGATAATGGATGGGGAGGTCATCAAAGGTTCAAGAGACCGGGGCGTTCCTATCACCTCTATTAGCTGGTATACAAGTAAGATTACGGACGTCGGGGCAGACTATTCTTTTTGGGGAGGAAAATTGAGTGGTACGGTAGATTATTTTTATCGTAAGCGCGAAGGGTTGAGAGGTAGAAAGTATGATGTTCTGGTTCCAAGTGAACTTGGATATACCTTGCCTGATGAAAATGTCAACAGTGATGCAACGATGGGAGCAGAGGCCTCGATTAATTATAATGGAAAGGTTGGAGACTTATCTTACACGGTTGGTGCAAATGTTTCTTATGCGCGTAACCGTTTTTTAAGTTCTTACAAGCCCACTTTCGGTAATTCATGGGATTTTTATCGTAATTCTTCGGAAGATAGATGGACCGGGACTTATTGGGGGTATGAGGTTGTTGGTCAGTTCCAGTCGTTCGACCAGATAAACTCCTGGCCCGTGAATAACGATGGCGAAGGAAACAAAACGATGTTACCCGGAGACTTAATATACAAGGACGTTAACGGTGACGGGGTAATTAATGGGTATGATGAGCGACCGATAGGTTATCCGAGAGACCGTAACCCGATTTTGAACTTTGGTTTCAATATTGCTGCACAGTTTAAGGGATTTGATCTTCGGGCTGATTTCTCGGGTGGTTCTATGTATTCATACAACCAAGGATGGGAAATGCGTTGGCCGTATCAGAATGGAGGCAACTTGTTAAAACAATTCTATGATGACCGCTGGCACCGGGCCGATCCTTTTGATTTAAATAGTGAGTGGATTCCCGGTAGATATCCGGCATTGCGTTTTAATACCGGATGGCATAACAACTATAACAAGAATTCGACATTCTGGTTAACTAATGTGCGTTATCTCAGGTTGAGAACGCTTGAGATTGGATATAGTATTCCCAAAAACCTGATTGCCAAAGTGGGTATGCAAAAAGCGCGTTTCTACGTAAACTCGTACAACCTTGTTTCATTTGATAATCTCAAGAAATTAGGTGTCGAGCCTGAGATTATGGACCAAAATGGTCTGCAGTATCCGCAAAATCGCATGGTAAATGTCGGTGTCAACCTTTCATTCTAATCTAAAAAAGGAAGTAGAAAAATGAAAAAATATATTTCAATATTGTTGTTATCCTTGGCTTTCGTCTGGGGATGTGATGATAAAGCTTTCCTGGACCGGGAACCTACGAATATTTTGATAGACGATCAGGTATGGACTGATAAAAGCCTTATACTTTCAGTAGTTGCCGATTTATATGACCGAATTCCGGAGTATCAAACCATCGAGAATTGGTGGAATTATGCTGATTTTGACGAAGGATTTGGTTCGGCGAACGGAGATTATTGGCGAAGTAAAAATAATGATTGGGGCTACGGAGAATGGTCGTTATGGAATTACAATTACATCCGGGAGATTAATCTTTTTATCCAAAAAGCTGAATCAGATCTTACCAATAGCTTAGCTCCGGCCGATAAAGCCCGGTTTATTGCAGAAGGACGTTTCTTGAGAGCAACGGCTTATTTTGAGTTAGTGAAACGCATGGGAGGAGTGCCGCTTATTCTGGAACCACTTACTTATGACTTTAGTGGGGACCCTTCCTACTTGCAATATCCGCGAGCTAAAGAATCGGAAGTGTATGATTTTATTCTTAGTGAACTCGATGCGATAAAAAAGGATCTTCCCAATGATGTGAATATTAAAGGGAGAGCCACTCAAGGGTTAATTTTGGCGATGGAATCAAGGGTAGCTCTCTATGCTGGCTCTATAGCGAAATACGGGGCGAACACACCTAATGTTACTTTGTCTGGCGGTGAAGTTGGCATTCCGGCTAATATGGCTACCAGTTATTACCAAAAAGCTCTTAGTGCCGCGGAAGAACTAATCAATAGCGGAACTTATGCTCTGTATCAGAAAAAAGAAAATCTGTCTGAGAACTTTGCCAGTCTTTTCATTGATAAGAATGCTAATCCGGAAGTTATTTTTGTAAAAGATTTTAAACTTCAGAGTGGTAAGGTCGAGCCATTTACATTGCAAAACCAACCATGGTCCGGAGCCGAGGATCTGGAAGGGGGACGGCTGAATCCTTCTTTAAATCTGGTCCAATCTTTTGAAAAATTGGATAATACGTTTGAAACTTTCCAGACAAATACAGCAGATGGTAACTTTATCTATTACGATAATCCAAGTGATATTTTTGCTGGCCGCGACGCTCGGCTTGCGGGAACCGTAATGATTCCCGGCTCTAAATACAAAGGGAAAGATCTGGATATCTGGGCCGGTTATATGCAGGCCGATGGGGCGATTATTACCGGAGATACATATGGTGCTCGTAAGGAACTTCCCAATGGAGAAGTAGCTCAGGTGGTCGGCTTTGACGGACCTATTGATGGTTTGGAGTTTACCGCTCAGACAGGATTTTACGTAAGGAAGTTTATGGACACAGCAGCAGGTTCTGGTCAACGTGGGTTAAACAGCGAGGTATGGTGGGTGCGCTACCGACTTGCAGAGGTTTACTTAAATGCTGCTGAAGCTGCATTTGAACTGGGGCAACCTGAAAAAGCTGCGACCTATATGGATGTTGTTCGGAGAAGAGCAGGATTTAAAACTGACTTAACAGCAGCAGATATGACTTTCGATCGTATCGTTCATGAACGGAAGGTTGAATTGGCTTTTGAAGGCCATGAACTCTGGGATATGAAGCGGTGGCGTTTGGCTCATATTGTCTGGAATGGAGAATCATTGCCGCTTACAACAAAACCATGGAAAGCTGATGAAGTAAGTAACCGGGTATTTGGCTTATGGCCTTACAAATATTATGCGCCCGGGGATCCAAATGACGGCAAATATGTTTATGTTCAACACTTGCCTGCTCAGGTGACGGGTGCAGATAGATTCCGTTTAGGTAATTATTATTCGAAAATCAGCGATGAAATTTTGAATAACAATCCACAAATTGTTAGAAATCCTAATCAAAACTAAAGAAAATGATCAAGTTCAAATTTATAATACTACTGGGGATTGTAGCTGCATTTCTTTCAGCATGTGAATATGACAACTATTCAGAACCCCAATCCTATTTAAAAGGAAATATTGTATATAACGGAGAACCTATTAATGTAAGCTATAATGATGTCACTTTTCAGTTGTGGGAACCTGGTTGGCAAAAGAGCTATCCCATCGATGTCGTAGTAAATCAGGATGGCGCTTATTCTGCATTGCTTTTCAATGCCAAATACAAACTGGTTATTCCTTCCTCACAAGGACCTTTCAGGAATAAAGTTAATGCAGAAACCGGTTCTGATACTATTATCGTAGACTTAAAAGGAAGTCAGAATATGGATATAGAGGTAGAACCATATTACATGGTCCGAAATCCTCAGTTTTCAGTCTCGGGAAGAGATTTGACGGCTAGATTTAAAGCAGAAAAGATTATTACTGATGCGGATGCACGGGATATCGAGCGGGTTGATTTATATGTCAATAAAACGCAGTTTGTTGATTTTAGAGCCAATGTTGCAACCGCAGAAATAGCAGGGGGAGATGTATCAGATCCCAATTCTATCAATATGACTGTGACAGTACCGGACTTGGTTCCAACGCAAAATTATGTTTATGCACGTGTTGGGATTAAGATTGTAGGTGTTGAGGATATGATCTTTTCTCCTGTTCAAAAGGTGGAATTTTAAGATTTTGTTTTTTTTAGGGACTGTTCAGGAGCAACGTTAACCTGATCAGTCCCTCTTTATTCTTCGGAATATTTCTCAGTTATTGTAATAAGACAAACCAAGATATAGTATGTTTCGCATTGGTCAATTAATATCCCTATTATCAATAGGATTTATGTTTGTAGCTGGCATAGCAATGAAGAAAGCGGGTGCGCAACCTATTGCTACATCTTTCCGTGCACCTGCCTACCCACTGGTGACTGTTGATCCATACACCAGTGCCTGGAGTGAAACCGATACGCTCTATAATAGCCCGATCCGTCACTGGACGGGAAAAACTCATTCCCTCATTGGGGCTATCCGCGTTGATGGTGAGGTGTACCGGTTTATGGGAAAAGAGGACATCCCTTGGGTTGCCATTTTGCCTATGGCAAAAGAAGAACCATGGGAGGGGAAGTATACCATGCAGAAGCCGGAGACTGGCTGGGAGCAAAAAAACTTTTCAGAAGCCGGTTGGAAGTCGGGTAGAGCCGCGTTCGGCACTTCCGGGATGCCTACTTTGTCTACTCTATGGGAAACCAAAGATATTTGGGTTCGTCGTGATTTTCAGTTACCCTCAGAATTACCGGCAAATGATATCTATTTGATTTACTCACATGATGATAACTTCGAACTTTACCTGAACGGAAAAAAGCTGGTGGATACCGGTTACAGTTGGAAAAACAATGTGGTACTGAAATTGGATAAGAATTTGCTTGTTCCCGGAGGTCAAAATGTAATTGCAGCCCATTGTCATAACAGAACCGGCGGTGCTTATGTCGATTTCGGCCTTTATCGTGAAAACAGCCAGTCGGAAATATTTACCCGTACGGCGTTCCAGGATAGTGTGGCTTTGTCTGCAACACAGACCTACTATGGTTTTACTTGCGGACCGGTAAATCTCGGACTTACTTTTACTGCTCCGTTGCTGCCCAGTGATCTGGATTTGCTCTCACGTCCCATCGATTATATTAATTATCAGGTCCGTTCGAACGATGGAAAAGAACATCAGGTACAGCTTTATTTTGAAATGACTCCCCAATGGGCGGTAAATGAAGTAAGTCAGGAGATTCGGGTATCCCGGGGAAAAACCGGCAATATCTCCTATTTGAAAGCAGGAACTACAGAGCAGCCAATTCTTCAGAAGAAGGGTGATGATGTGCGAATTGATTGGGGGTATGTGTACCTGGCTACCAGCGGTAATCCTCAATCTTCGATGTCAATCGGAAATTATTTTGAGACGAAAAAAGCGTTTGTTAAGAATGGAGCCATTCCTGTCGGAAAGCAGGAGCTTACAGCAAAAATGACACGAAATATGCCCGCGATGGCCTGTGAAGAGAAGCTTGGAAAGGTTTTCAACCAGCCGGTGAAGGGATTTTTGATGATTGGCTACAACGATATTGAATCCATTCAGTACTTCGGACAGAATTTGAAAGCATGGTGGACCAGGAACGGCAAGGTCTCTATGGGGGATGCCCTGCAGGCTGCTGCAGCAGAGCATGAACAAGTGCTCGACAGCTGTGCAAAGTTCGATAATCAACTGTGGAAAGAAGCCTTTTTAACAGGAGGAAAAGAGTATGCCGACCTGTGCGTTCTGGCTTTTAGCCAGTCGATAGCAGCACACAAACTAACGCGGGATCCGAAAGGCAATATTTTGTTTTTGTCGAAAGAAAATTTCAGCAACGGTTCTATCGGAACAGTTGATGTGACCTACCCCTCGGCACCATTGTTCCTGAAATACAACCCGGAACTGTTGAAGGGGATGTTGAACCCTATCTTTTATTTTTCGGAGAGTGGAAAATGGACCAAGCCCTTTGCCGCTCATGATGTGGGGACCTATCCAAAGGCCAACGGGCAGACCTATGGCGGCGATATGCCGGTAGAGGAGAGCGGAAATATGGTTATCCTGACAGCTGCCATTGCACAAATGGAAGGTAATGCGGAATATGCGAAGAAACACTGGAAGGTATTGACTATCTGGGCCAATTATCTTATGGATAAGGGGATGGACCCGGAAAACCAATTGTGTACCGATGATTTTGCAGGTCATTTTGCCCACAATACCAACCTGTCGATTAAGGCCATCATGGGAATTGCCTGCTATGGCAAGCTGGCAGGAATACTGGGGGAAGCATCTACAGCTAAAAAATACACTGAGGCGGCTAAAGCAATGGCCCGGAAATGGATGCAGATGGCCAATGACGGTGATCATTACCGTCTTACCTTTGATAAACCGGATACCTGGAGTCAGAAATACAACCTGGTTTGGAACAGGATTTTGCATCTGAACATCTTTCCTCCTGAGGTTGCACAGAAAGAGGTGGCCTATTATCTGACCAAACTGAATCCATATGGTTTGCCGCTTGACAGCCGAAAAACTTACACAAAAGCCGATTGGGAAGTGTGGACTGCTACCCTGGCGGAAAATCAGCAGGATTTTGAGAAGCTCATCTCGGGTCTATACCGGTTTGTAACCGAAACTCCGGACCGGGTTCCAATGAGTGACTGGTACGAAACCATAAATGCGAAAAAGGTTGGATTTCAGGCGCGTTCGGTCGTTGGTGGATATTTTATTAAAATGTTGGAACAAAAAGAGAAAAAATAACCAATGCTCCAGGGCGAGATGAAGCCGACAATTTCTGATTCGTAGTATACTGCTGATTAGTAGTCAGGTTTATTGATGGATAAATAAGCCCGGGTTTGTTTTTTGACTGATAGGGACCCTGTATTCTTACAAGGGGTACAGAGCCCCAACAGTTTTAATTATTGTAGACGAAACAAAGTAGCCAAAGAGAAAAATTATGAAGCAAGCTATCTGTTATATGAGTTTGTTATTGTTCCTATCATTCAGCCTTTCGGGCTGTCATGATAGGAGAGATAACACCAATGTTCATGTAATTACCAAACCTGTAACGAGTGCTCGAAATACTTTTTATCCCGGTAATCGGAAACCTCTGATTCCTGCATCATTTATCAAATTACCCTTAGGAAGCATACATCCTAAGGGGTGGATTTTGAAATGGCTTGAACTTCAGAAGAACGGGTTATGCGGGCATTTGGGGGAGATTAGTGCCTGGCTCGAAAAAGACAATAATGCCTGGTTGTCAGAAGGAGGTGATCATGGCTGGGAGGAGGTACCCTATTGGCTTCGCGGTTACTCCGATATGGCCTTTATATTTGACGACCCGGCCATGAAGAAGGAGACGATGATTTGGATAAATGCGATTCTCAAAAGTCAAAAGGAAAATGGCTGGTTTGGGCCGGAAGTTCGCTCGGACAATGGCAACCTGGATTTTTGGCCTAACATGGTTGTATTGTTCACGTTGCAGAATTATTATGAATATACCCACGACGTACGTGTTATTCCCTTCATGACGAAATATTTCCGATTTGAATTGGCTGTGCCGGATAAAGAGTTTCTTTCCAGCTATTGGGAAAACAGCAGGGGCGGAGATAATTTGTATAGTGTTTACTGGCTTTACAATCTTACGGGGGATAAATTCCTGCTGGATCTGGCCCAGAAAATTCATCGTAATACGGCGAACTGGGAACAGGAATCAACGCTTCCAAACTGGCACAATGTGAATATCGCCGAATGCTTCCGTGAACCTGCAACTTACTATATGCAAACAGGTGATTCGGATGATTTAAAGGCAACATACAATGATTACTTTTTGATTCGCAGAACCTTTGGACAGGTTCCCGGAGGCATGTTTGGTGCCGACGAAAATGCCAGAATGGGGTACATCGATCCGAGACAGGGAACAGAAACTTGTGGCTTTGCTGAGCAGATGACCTCAGATGGAATATTAACACGAATTACCGGGGACCCAATGTGGGCGGATAATTGTGAGGATGTACTTTTCAACAGTTTTCCTGCTGCTTTCACGCCCGATATGAAAGCGCTTCGTTACATTACTTGTCCTAATCAGGTCACAGCTGATGACAAAAACCATTCGCCCGGGATTGCAAACAATGGTCCTTTTCTGGCGATGAATCCGTTCAGTAGCCGCTGTTGCCAGCACAATCATGGTCATGCACTTCCGTATTACCTGGAGAACCTGGTGATGGCCAGTAATGACAATGGTTTGGCGGCAGTTATGTACAACGCCTGTGTAACTAAAGCGAAGGTCGGAGACGGAACGGAGGTGACACTTACTGAGGACACCCATTATCCCTTTGAACAGGAGGTGCGTTTTACCCTTAATACTCCTCAAAAAGTGAGCTTCCCGATTTATTTGCGTATCCCCGGATGGTGTGAACAAGCTTCGGTTCTGATCAATGGAAAGCAGGTAACGGCCAGTGCTTCCCCCGATGCCTTCATTCGAATTGAACGGGAATGGAGCAATAATGACCAAATCAAGCTTGAATTGCCCATGAGGCTGTCATGCCGCACCTGGCAGGTTAATCAAAATAGTGTTTCTGTAAACTACGGCCCTTTGACATTTTCGTTGAAAATAGCTGAAAAATACAAGAAGATTAGTAACACAAAATCCGCTATTGGCGATTCCAAATGGCAGAAAACAGCTGATCCGCAAAAATGGCCGGCCTATGAAATAGAACCGGGAAGTCCCTGGAACTACGGATTAGTGTTGGACAAAAACGATCTCTCCGCATCGTTGAAAATTGTTCATAAGAAGTGGCCGAAGGATGATTTCCCATTTACTTTATCTGCTGTGCCAATTGAAATTCGGGCGAGAGGGCAGCGAATTCCCTCCTGGGGCATTGATCAGTATGGATTGGCAGCTGTGCTGCCTTCTTACCCTGTTGACGTTCAAACACCGGTGGAGAATATCACATTGATACCTATGGGGGCGGCCCGTTTGCGTATCTCGGCATTTCCTTCGTTGAATTAGCCAGTGAAAATGTTTTTCTGACACAGAAATATGTAAGGCTGACGTTTAGAAGAAATCAGTTGTACGGTTTCTTTTATCCTATCGTAAAGAGCGTTATCGATTAACGAGGAGAGACTAATATTTATTTAGCGCTCCTCCTGTAATACCTTAAATGACAAATGATGAGAAAGAAATTGCTAATTATTCTGTTTTTCGAACTCGCGTTTTTTACAGGCTGCAACGAATCACCAGTTTTTGCAGAGCCGCAGGTGAAAACAACCTTTACCAACCCCGTTTGGGATGGGGCAGACCCTTGGATGACCAGGCATGGAGGTCATTATATTTACTGTTACTCCGTTAATAATACGATCGTCGTTTCTCGCTCAAAATATATGACGCGTTGGGGCAAATTAAAAACAATATGGCGTGCACCCTCAAGCGGTTGGAACAGTAACTGTGTCTGGGCTCCGGAGATTCATTTCTTCGATGGGCATTGGTACGTTTACTATGCCGCCGGTGTTTCCGGACCGCCTTTTATTCATCAAAGGACCGGAGTATTGCGTTCGGCTACAGATGATGTTTTCAGCGACTATGAGGATATGGGAATGCTTTATACCGGAGATAATCCGGATAATTCTGGTAGCAACATCTGGGCGATTGATATGACTGTACTTGAACACCAGGGAAAGCTATATGCGATTTGGTCGGGTTGGGAAAAGCAAATGGATACGGATGCTACATCGCAGAATCTATATATATCCGAGATGAAGAATCCGTATACCATGAAAGGGAAACGTGTACTGTTATCATCTCCGGAAGAAAGCTGGGAAACGGGCGGTCCTCTTAATTTGAATGAGGGACCGGAAATATTGAAGCATGGCAACCAGATTTTCATTGTTTATTCGTGCCGTGAATCCTGGTTGGTAGATTATCGTTTGGGAATGTTGCAACTAATGAATCCCGACGGTAACGTACTCGATCCTTCCAATTGGAAGAAAAAGGGTCCGGTATTTCATGGAACTTCGAAGGTTTATGGAGTGGGGCACTGTTCTTTTGTAAAGTCACCCGATGGGACTGAGGACTGGATTGTTTATCATTCGAAGAAAAGTTCCTCTCCGGGATGGGACCGCGATGTTCGTATGCAATCTTTTACCTGGAATGTCGACGGAACTCCACATTTTGGTGTCCCGGTTCCCACGGGAAAAGAGATTAGCCGTCCTTCAGGAGAGGTGGCAATTGAACAGGCTGAAACGAAATAGACTCAAAACTGATTTGAGCATGTTTATTCTTTAAAATTTGTCATTAAACAATCGAATAAAAACTAATAATCCATTCAATAATGAAAAGGCAAATCTATTATCTGTTAATAATAACGCCAATGATATTTGCAGCTTGCCGCAGTACAACGCAAAAGAAAAAGTTGATTGTTACTGTCCAGAAAATCTGGGCGCAACAGGAGGCCAATCAGTGGGAACTGGAAAATGGCTGGCTGCGAGGGTGTGATTTTATTCCCAGTACAGCTGTGAATCAGCTGGAAATGTGGCAGGAATCGACCTTTGATACAACCACTATCGATCGGGAGTTGGGATGGGCGGAGGACATTGGTATGAACTGTATGCGTGTGTACCTTCATCATCTGGCATGGCAGGAAAATAAAGTCGGATTTAAGGACCGAATGAACCAGTACCTAACAATCGCTCACCGACATGGTATCAAGACGATTTTTGTATTCTTCGACGATTGCTGGAACGCAACCTATCATGCAGGCAAACAACCGGCTCCGAAACCGGGAGTTCACAATTCCGGCTGGGTTCGGGATCCGGGTGATCTGTTGTTCCGGAAACCGGAATTAATTAATACTTTACATGCATATGTGAAAGATATCCTCACAACCTTTGGGAATGATGATCGCGTTGCTATCTGGGATTTATACAATGAGCCGGGTAATTCAGGATATGGAAACAGGTCGCTTCCTTTGCTGAAAAAAGTTTTTCAGTGGGGATGGGAGGTACGACCAAGTCAGCCTCTGACTGCCGGAGTATGGAACCGTTCTTTGTCCCGGTTAAATACTTATCAGGTTAATCATTCCGATATTGTAACCTATCATAACTATGAAGGCCCTGAAAATCATCAAGCCGCGATTGACACGTTGGAAGACTATGATCGTCCTCTCGTTTGTACCGAATATATGGCTCGGCGCAACAACAGCTTATTTAAGAATATCATGCCATTGCTGAAGAAAGAACACATCGGCGCTATCAATTGGGGCCTGGTTACCGGCAAAACCAATACAAAATATGCGTGGGATGAACCAATTCCTGATGGTTCCGACCCCAAGCTATGGTTTCACGACATATTCCGCCAGGACGGAACACCATACAAGCAAGATGAGGTTGACCTGATCATGAGTCTGACGAAAAGCAATCAAGGCATTTGATTTTGCACTGCTGGAAAATGGTGTTATGGTAGGAGCCGTTTAATTTTCTCGGGGAAAAATACTGTATATAATGAATCATCTAAAAGCAATACAGCTGTTAGCGCTTGGAGGACTGATATTTTCTGGGTGCACCAGTGATACTAAAAAGGTAGAGCGTCCAAATATCTTGTTAATTATGTTGGATGACTCTGGTTATTCGGATTTGGGGTGCTATGGAGGTGAGATCCAGACTCCGAATATCAACCAGCTGGCATCTGCGGGAGTTCGTTTTACCCAGATGCATAACTGCGCCCGTTGCTGTCCCACGCGTGCTTCGTTGCTGACCGGACTTTATGCCCAGGCCGCCGGAATTAACGGGATGGGCGTCAACCTGAACCGGAATGCGGCAACGATTGCGGAGGTTTTAAAGGATAATGGTTATCATACGGGCATGGCCGGGAAGTGGCATCTGTCGCAAACCAAACCACTGCCGGACCGTAATGAACAGCTCCGCTGGCTGGCCCATCGGACAGATCACGGACCGTTTGCTCCTTTGCAGAGCTACCCGTGCAACCGGGGTTTCGAGGATCACTGGGGAGTCATCTGGGGAGTGGTTGACTACTATGACCCTTTCAGCCTGGTGCATAACGAGGAGCCGATCAAGACGGTTCCGGACAGCTTTTATATGACGGACTTTATTACGCAGAAGTCCATCGAGATGCTGGACAGTTATAAGAAGGATAATAAACCGTTCTTTTTGTACGTGGCGGAAGATGCCCCTCACTGGCCGCTGATGGCGCCGGAAAAGGATATTGCGAAATACCGAGACACGTATAAGGAGGGATGGGAAGTATTACGCAGGGAGCGTTACCGGAGGATGGTTCAGATGGGACTCATCGACAGTACAATGTACCCGTTACCAATGAACTCCTCGGGACAGAGTTGGGCAGACTGTAAGAAGAAGGCCTATGAATCCGCCTGTATGTCGGTGCACGCTGCGATGGTGGACCATGTGGACCAGGGAGTGGGCAAAATCATCGCTGCTTTGAAGAAAAATGGTCAGTATGAGAATACGATCATTTTTGTATTGTCAGATAACGGGGCCTCATACGAGCGGGGTTATCCGCCGGGTTTTGACCGCCCCGGTTTCACGCGCGATTCAACCATCATCGAATATAACTCGGACCATCCGGGGCCGGAAACCACGTGGAACTATATCGGACGGGCATGGGCCAGCGCATCGAATACACCTTTTCGTTACTGGAAGAAGGAGTCATATGAAGGCGGAAGTGCCACACCTTTTATCGTAAACTGGCCGGCTAAACTTAGCGGACTTGCCGGTACGTTGAATCGCGGAGTCGCACATGTAATCGATATCCTGCCGACCTGCCTGGAGGTGGCCGGGGCTACTTACCCAGACAGTATCAACGGAACGAAGACCCCTAAACTGGACGGGAAGAGCCTGATGCCATTGATTCTCGGAAAAACGCAGGTGCTGCATGATACGTTGTACTGGGAGCATGAAGGGGGACGGGCCATTCGCATCGGCGACTGGAAGATGTCTGCCCTTTCTCGTCATTCCTGGGAGCTGTTCAATCTGACTTCAGATCACACAGAGACCCATGATCTGTCTGCAAAGTATCCCGAAAAGGTCAAAGAGATGAATCAAGCCTGGGAAAAATGGGCTGTATCGGAAGGAATAAACTCTAAACATTAAAATATAGCTATGCCCCTGTAGCTTTTCAATAAATTTTTCTGTAAACCAAACATGTAGTACGTTTTCTTTTCATAGATGTTGGAAAAATGGCCCCTCTATTTGAGGAGGGGCCATCTTGAAAAGTATTCAGGAGGTTAAAATTTAGACCATGGCGAGATTATTTAGTATCCTGTTTGTTTCAGCATTACTGCAATGTGTAAACACCCTTGTTTCGGCTCAGGAACCTGTGAAAATGGGAGATCCGTTTATTTTAAACGACCGGGGAACTTACTATATGTACGGTACATCAGATGCTCAAGAGGGGATAAAAGTATACCGGTCCAAAAATTTAAATGATTGGACCGGACCTGTAGGGGCAACCGGTGGTTTTGCTTTGGTAAAAAGTGATGTATGGGGAGAGAAAGGGTTCTGGGCTCCCGAAGTGTATCATTTGGATAACCGGTATTATATGTTCTTTTGCGCCGAAGAGCACATTGCTGTGGCTACAAGCAATAGTCCTCTCGGGCCGTTTGTGCAGGAAGTAAAAAAGCCTTTGATATCAACAAAGGCAATTGATCCTCATATGTTTATAGACAATGGACATAAATATCTTTATTATGTGGCCTTTACCAATGGAAACGTAATTTGGAGATGTGAGCTGAATGACGACCTTCAATCCGTTAAAGAAAATACCGTTCGGAAATGCTTCGGAGCATCCCAAAAATGGGAACTAAGTAGGAAGAAGCCCGTTGCCAGGGTGAATGAAGGCCCCTTCATGCTAAAGCACAACAATAGCTACTATCTGGTTTATTCGGCCAACCATTTTGCCAACCCTGATTATAGCATCGGTTATGCAACGGCACCAAAGCCGACGGGGCCCTGGACAAAATACAAAGGAAACCCCATTGTTTCATCAACTGATAAGATAACCGGTCCCGGGCATTGTGGCTTCTTCAGAGACCGGAAGGGGAACCTGTACATTGTTTATCATTCCCATTTCAGTGCTGCACAACTCAGTCCCCGTATTGTACATATCAACCGGTGTGAATTTATTCCAAACCCGGACGGAGGACCTGATCTGCTGAAAATAAGGCCACCGAAAATAAAGATTCGACACCGTAAGCAATAATCTGCAGATATAGCTAACCTGTATCTCAAAAGGAATACAAACGGAGAAGATAATTTAACAATGAATAATATGAAAGCTAAACTGACGATTGTAATCTTGATTTTTAGCCTCCCGTTGTTGGCACAAAACTGGACACCTGCCGGAAGCAGGATAAAAACCAGGTGGGCTGCAACAGTCACCCCTGAAAATGTATGGAAAGAATACCCGCGGCCCCAGTTCGAGCGTTCGGACTGGATGTCGCTGAACGGGTTGTGGAAGTATGCCATATTGAAGGATGACAAGGTCGAACCCCGGAAATTTCAGGGCAATATTTTGGTGCCGTTTTGCATCGAATCTTCCCTGTCGGGTGTTGGACGTTCTTTCTTACCCGACGATAGGCTCTGGTACAAGCGTCGTTTTACCATTCCTTCCGGTTGGAAAGGAAAGAGCGTTATCCTGAATTTCGAAGCGGTGGATTATTCAACAACGGTTTATGTCAACGGCCTTTTGATTGGTTCGCACAAGGGGGGCTACGACCGTTTTTCATTTGACATTACTAAGTATTTAAGTAAAAAAGGACCTAATGAGTTAGTGGTAACCGTAACCGATCCAACCAATACCGGTTCGCAGCCCCGGGGTAAACAGCAACTTTCGCAGGAAGGTATCTGGTATACCCCGGTGAGTGGCATCTGGCAAACTGTCTGGCTCGAAGCCGTTTCGCGTGAAGCATATCTTCAGGAAGTAAAAACGACGCCGGACATTGATGCCAAAACGGTTTCGGTCATTCCGATGCTGAATAAACCATTGAAACCGGTATACAACGTTCAAATTGCCATTTCGTTAAATGGAAAAGAGGTCGCCAAACAGGAGGTGAAGGCAGACAAAGAAGCGGTTATTGATATTGAAAGTCCCCAACTTTGGTCGCCGGACCACCCGGTATTGTACCACATGGATTTGACGCTCACTAACCGTTTGGGTGAAGTGTTGGATCATGTGAAAAGCTATTTTGGAATGCGAAAGATCAGTCTGGGCGACAAAGGTGGGAATAAGTACCTCTTCCTGAACAATAAGCCGTTGTTCCAGTACGGACCGCTGGATCAGGGCTGGTGGCCCGATGGTTTGTACACACCGCCGTCCGATGAGGCCATGAAATACGATATTGAAGTGACCAAAGAGATGGGCTTCAATATGATCCGGAAACACATCAAGGTAGAGCCGGCCCGCTGGTATTACTATTGCGACAAACTGGGGATGCTGGTCTGGCAGGACATGCCCTCCGGGATGGTGGTTATCGGGGAAGAAGGCAAAAAGCGGCCGGTAGATGTTCAGCATATTTCCCCCGATAGCCGGGATCTGGAAGTCCGGACGGCCCATGCAGAAGACTATGAACATGAACTACGGCGGATGATTGATTTGCACTACAATTCGCCGTCCATTGTCGTATGGGTTCCTTTCAACGAAGGTTGGGGGCAGTATGCTACGTGCAGAATTGCCGGGATGGTCAGGGAACTCGATCCGACGCGCCTCGTGGATGCCGTTACGGGGTGGGCTCTGCGTCCTTGCGGCGATATGTATGATATACACACTTATCAGAAAGAAGTACATGTTCCGCCGGTATCGCTCAACCGGGCTTCGGTGATTGGCGAATTCGGAGGTATCGGGTATCCGGTAAAGGGGCACTTATGGAACCCGGATACAGGAAATTGGGGATATCAAACATATCACTCGGCAGACGAACTGCTCAGGAATTACATCGCAAAATTCAATCAGATTGTTGAAATGGAGAAAACGAAAGGTTTGTCGGCAGCAGTTTACACGCAGACTACCGATGTGGAAGGAGAGGTTAACGGTTTGATGACTTACGACCGGAAGGTGATCAAAATACCGGTGGATACATTGAAAAAAATTCATTCAGTATTGTTTGAAAAGCAGAAGTAAATGGGCTGCGAAAGAGATTTTTTCACAGATAGCAAACAAGAAGCTCTTCCGTCGATTTGAGAGAGCTTATCTTTAAGCAATCCTTCAAATAACTACCATTATGAAGATTAGTAGTGTATGTTTAATTTTCTTTTTGTTTATTGGACATTTGGCTGCACAGCAGCCCCGTATGTCGGGAAATCCCATAATTAAAGGGTGGTATGCTGATCCGGAGGGAACCATCTTTGGGAACCAATATTGGATCTATCCCACTTATTCTGCACCGTATGATGAGCAGGTCTTTCTGGATGCATTCTCCTCACCAAATTTGGTTGACTGGCAAAAACATCCGCGCATTATAGATACGTCAGCGGTAAAATGGGCACACAGGGCGATGTGGGCACCGGCTATTGTAAAAAAGGATAACCATTATTTCCTGTTTTTTGCAGCTAACGATATTCAGCATAGTGACCAGGAAGGGGGTATTGGAATTGGCATTTCTGATCGACCGGATGGACCTTACAAAGATTATCTGGGGAAACCGTTACTGAATAAATTTCATCATGGTGCTCAACCGATTGATCAGTTCGTATTTCATGATAAAGATGGTCGGTATTACCTGATTTACGGTGGTTGGGGGCATTGCAATATCGCACGGCTGAAGGATGATTTTACCGGCTTTCTTCCTTTTAAGGATGGGATAGTTTTCAAAGAGATAACACCTGAGGACTACGTTGAGGGACCTGATATGTTCGTTCGTCACGGAAAGTATTACTTTATGTGGTCCGAAGGCGGTTGGGGCGGACCAAATTACCGGGTAGCCTATGCCATGGCTGATTCTCCTTTCGGACCTTTTAAGCGGATTGGAGTGATACTGAAACAAGACCCTCATGTAGCAACCGGCGCAGGTCATCATTCTGTCATAAAAATCCCTGGGAAAGATGAATGGTACATCGTTTATCATCGCAGGCCATTGGGTGAGACGGACGCCAATCACCGGGTTACTTGTATTGACCGAATGTATTTTGATGCCCGTGGATTTATTGTTCCGGTAAAAATAACCCGGGAAGGTGTCGCTGAAAGAGATTTATCAAAATAAGGTAAGCATCGACTTGATCTCGTATCCGATTGGAGATTTTAAGGACGAGATGCAAGGGACGTTCCAATGAAAAAGCATTTATTATCAACTCACAAACCATAGAGACATGAAACTAACGAAATACCTGTTAGCAGTGGCGACAGTAGGATTTTTACTGGGAGGCTGCAGTCAGGAGAAAAAAAGTACAACGACTTGTGCCCATCTGGATGTCAAAAATTTTCAAAGAGTTATAAATGGTGAGAAGACAGATCTTTATTTTCTGCACAATGGCGATTTGACGACTGCTATTACCAATTATGGCGGCCGTATTGTGAGTTTATGCGCTCCGGACCGGGATGGGCAAAAAGCTGATGTTGTATTAGGTTTCGATAATCTTGACAGTTATATCAAGTCGCACGAACCTTTTTACGGAGCTCTGATTGGCCGGGTTGGAAACCGGATTGCCAAAGGGCGGTTTACCCTTGATGGGGTGACATATACACTGCCACTGAATAACGGTGTGAATCATCTTCACGGAGGCCCGGGAGGTTTTCACAATGAAGTATGGAGCGTAAAATCGAAAACGGACAGTTCGCTGGTGCTCGGTTACTTCTCGAAAGACGGGGAAATGGGCTATCCGGGCAATCTGACCGTCGAAGTAACCTACACGCTGACCTGGAATAATGCTTTGCGTATTGACTATCGGGCTACCACGGATAAAGCGACACCGGTGAATCTGACCAATCATGCTTTCTACAACCTGGCGGGAGAAGGTAGCGGAACGATCAATAACCAGTTGTTGACTATCAACGCTGACGATTACACTCCGGTGGATTCAACAATGATACCTTTTGGGAAAAATGAACCGGTTGAAGGTACCCCATTCGATTTCCGAAAGGCAAAGCCCATTGGTCAGGATTTACCGAAACAGGCTACAAACGAGCAATTGAAGAACGGTCGGGGATACGATCACAATTTTGTATTGAATAAGACAGCGGATGGCGAAATGAGTTGGGCGGCAACTGTTTTTGATCCTTCCAGCGGAAGAAAGATGGATATCTTTACTGAAGAGCCCGGTTTGCAGTTCTATGGAGGTAATTTCATGGACGGAAGCGATATAGGTAAATCGGGTAAACACTACAACTATCGGAATGCATTTGCCTTGGAAACGCAACATTTCCCGGATTCTCCAAATCATCCTGATTTTCCCTCTGTCATTCTGCGTCCGGGAGAGGTTTACCAAACTTCATCGATTTATCGGTTTAGCGTAGAGTGAGAGGCATATGCTGAAACTGAAAAAGAAGATATTTTTTATCCTGAATGCGTTATCTATTCCTTACCGTTCAGTGCTGCGTCGCATAAGAATTTGAGCCGGGCAAAATCTGGTCGCCGGTTGGTAAACCGGTGGCCAGAGCCCTGAAGGGCGAATGCAAAAAACGAAAAGCTTTAAAGCTTGATATAGCGCGATCTCGAACCCCTTTGCGATCCCTGTTTTCCGAAGCGCATCTCAACTCCGCGCGATGAAGAACTTTACGCCGAAAGATGAAGAACTTTCTATGTGAAGATGAAGAAGTTTCCTGACAAAGATGAAGAACTTTCTCTGGGGAGATGAAGAAGAAAATCCGGCGAGATGCTCATAGCAAACTCATGAGATGAACTTCGTGCAGTAATATGAAGCGCATCGCAAAACTGATAGAACAAAAACGCATTGGGAATAACTATCTGCAGCAGTTTTCCCCAATGCGTTCTCTTTTATAAATTATTTTGTTAATCAATCAGGTTTGATGACCAATTAAGATGAGAGCGAAGCAAGGTAGTACATCGGATCGACTGACCATTATCTGTTCAATTGAAGAAAATGATTCACCATGGCAAAAATCAAGGTGAATAATGCAGCTATAACGGTGATGATACCGATTGCCCATCGTTTACTGATATCGTTTTCAACAAACGCTGTTGCAACCAGTGTTTCGTGATTTATCCTTGTTAACTCAAAGATTTTAATGAATGTGGGAAGTCGGTTCCCATGATGTTTTTATACTCAATGACAAAAGCCTGGTATTTTATCATGGCTTCCTCGGTCATTTTGAGTCTTTGCATTGCTTTTATCTGGTAGCTCAGCACGGTGCTGTTGAGCGGATCGATGCCGAATAGTGCCTCGGCAAGATCAATCGTTGTTTGGTACGCTTCTGCATGAAACGACTTCTCAATTTCGAGGAGAAGGATGGGTTCCAGCTTCTGTTCCATTTTCTCTTTAAATGAGTCATAGAGTTCATGATCGGAATGCTTTAGGAATTTGCCACGGGTAATAATTCCAATTAGTTCTTCCCTTGATTCGTCAAAATCATGGTTCGAAATGAGCTCGAGACACCGAACATAATCGCAATAGAATTCGTTTGTTTGAATGATTTTGAAACAACCTTTTTCGTAGATCAGCTCAATCCCATCAAGTTCACCCAGTGCTTTCCGCAGGTTGTTAATGGTTACTCCCCTTGAGTTTTTTACGTTCGCTGCAGGGCGCCCCGGCCATAAAACGTTGCTTAAGCGTTGCGAGGTAATTCCGCCTTCAGCGCTATATTGCAAAATCAAACAGAAGACTTGCTTCAGTTTGGCACTGAATAGGTAAGTAATATCCTTATTATTCCTGTTGCGGACCATAAAGTCACCAAACAAATAGATTGAATTGGGTTTTGTTAAGGCTTTTACTTTTCCATCAGCATCATGCAGAGTGGCAAGTCCGGCTTCGTTTGCTTTCCGACGCTGCCGAATTTTTTTATTCACTAAATAAACAATGCCCAAAACAGAAATGCTTGCAAGAATAATCATCCACATGGCAGCAATACTCATCCCTTTCTTTGAATAGCTTTTTATTTCGTCTGCAGTAATTGGGGGAAAGGCGAGTGAATAGATCTTCAGGTCGGAAGCAATGTCATCGTCAAATTCCTGGACCGTTGCATATAGGTTGTTCAGTTGGTCGTCGTAGTATAAATTTGCATTGGTCGTGATTTTATCGGAATGTATCGGGATGGAGTCTCCCAGCACTTCGTTGCTCCCGTCTATCAACGAAAAACGGTATAGTTTCAAATAAGAGTTTGAGAAATGTTCCGGGTAACATAAGGTATAGAAACACGAATCATTTAAAACGATCATGCCCCGCACGGGAACAACATTGTCTTTATTCCACGGTATCTGCCAACATTTGGTGATTTTTTTTGTGTTGAGATCGACCTTGTAGAGATCATAGTAATATCTCCTGCCAACGGTTTGTTGCCCTGATTCGTTTCCCATTCCTCCAAAAATGTAAACGGAATTCTTTTCTTTTAAATAACCAACGGAGGAGAAATAACGTGGTGACAGGAAGTCTCCAGAAAAACCATCCCGGTTTCTCCATTCCTTATTTTCGATATCGTACGTGAAAAATTTTTTGCTGTAGTGCATACTTCCAAATCCACCGAAAATCGTGTATTGTTGTTTATCCGGATCGAAAAAAGAACCGTGATGGTGTAATTGCGTTGGAAGCTGTTGAGAAGTCTCCGGTGTCCATTGGTAAGTGTTTAGGTCGAGACTGGCAACGGTCGCTCCATGGTATTGGCCTTCATAAAAAACTTCATAAGAATAAAGCTTGTCGTTTTTTACATCAATGAAGTTCGTGCCAAGGATGAGCTTTACCGGACATTTCTTATCAAAAACTTTTATTTCTGTTTTGCCCGACCTTACATTATAAATATATATCGAATCGTCGTTGAAATAATAAAATTCCTTCTTCTTTGGATTGTAGTTGGTGCCTGCTACCGATTTTGATTTAAACGAGGTTTTATATCTCCAGTGGTAGGAGTCGTTGATCAGCCATTCAGGATTGGTCACTTTCCCGATTGCTTGGCCTTTTTTGTTATAAACGATTGAACCTTCACTCTCTTTTAACGGAAAGATGTATTTCTCGTTATTGCCAATGGATAAATCTTTTATAGCAAAAGAAGGGACATCAATAATATGATCGCTTTTCCCGAAAAGAACGATGGGGTAGTAAGTATTCGGAAGGTCAACATTGCCGATGCCAAATTTTCGGTTATGGATGGTCAGTTTTATGGAGTCGTTTACCAAGTCGAAAGAAAGCTTCATTTTAAACCAGTGGAGGTTAATTAGCTCTTTTCTAGCAATTCTGGCATAAATGAGGTTGTCTTTTCCTTCTTCGTTGAACTCGAATTTATAATCATCGCCCTGCGCATCGTAATACAGATTATAGATTCGGTTACTCTTTTCGTTTTTAATTCGGATAATGTAGCCAATTTCAGTGGTTGGGTAAAGTGAGATATTAAATTCAATATCGAACTTATTCGTGAAACTTACACTTCTCGTTCCAAAAACATTGTATGATGTCCGTTGAACTATTGGTTTTTCGCCACCATGAAACTTTAATCCTCCCAACAAGGATTTATTCAACGGCAGGAGTACCGATAGCAAAAATACAAGCGCATACAACCTCATTGATAAGTCACACTTTTAACGAAATCCGGGAACAAAGGTATTAAAAAATCCGGCAGCATGAGCGGTATGAATTTTAGGCTTGTGATTATTCCCTCGGTCGGAGGATTATGGGTTAGATTAATAAATTTTTGTTCGTTTTAACCCGATTTTAACCCATATTTTAACCACCATCCGATAACATTTGCAGCGACTAAAAAGAAATCCTGAATGACAGTTTTGGCTTGAGCAAACTGGTTTTTGCTCCCGGGACTGGACATGTTTTAACCTAATTTAATAAAATATGAAGCTAATTGAATTCTTAAAAGCATTTGCTTTCGCTGCATTGCTGGGTACAATTATCGTATCAGTTAGTTCTTGTAACAAGAATGACGGCCCACAGGGGCCCGTGTTTGGAACAGTAACAGGTACTGTTACCGATGAAAGTGGTCAACCTGTATCCGATGTGCAAGTAACTATTACGGGAGTAAACGAAGACGACATTGTTGTTACGACGGCTGCAGATGGAACCTATACTGCAGAAAACGTATCGTTGACGGTACATGCTGTAAAATTTGCAAAAGATGGTTGGTTAGCGGTTAGCGTTACCGTTAATGCCGACAAGTTTGTGGATGGTATAGCTAACGCCAGTGTTTCAATGGTAAACGCCTCGGCCAGCATTACCGGTACCGTTATCGATGCTAAAAATGGCGGAACTCCGCTTGAAGGAGTGACTGTGAGTCTGGGAGTTGATAACGATGTGGTTACCGGTGCCGACGGTAGCTTTTCAATCAATAATTTAATTATTGACGACTATACAGTAACATTCACTAAAGCAAACTATGTCACAATTACAAAAGCGATTACTCCGGAAAGCTTTGTTAATGGCGTGGTGAGCCTGAACATTGAAATGGGGGCACAGGAGGTGCTTCGTGGCCTGACTGCGGAAGACTTAATGAGCGCCGATAAATGGTACTACAATGAATATCGCGGAGGTGGCAATGCCGATGCCTATCCTCACTGGGACTGGGCCTGCGACTACATGTGTTCGCTCACTTTTTGGGGAAACTGGCAAGAACAATGGGAAGGTACCACCTTGCGTATTCGTAACGACGGGGACCAACAAAACAATCCAGCCGACATGGATGTATTCGACTCTTACACCTATGGAAGTAAGTTGATCACTGAAGATAATAAAATCATGTCTTTGCGAAT
This sequence comes from Prolixibacter sp. NT017, assembly GCF_009617875.1. Taxonomy (NCBI): domain Bacteria; kingdom Pseudomonadati; phylum Bacteroidota; class Bacteroidia; order Marinilabiliales; family Prolixibacteraceae; genus Prolixibacter; species Prolixibacter sp. NT017. The sequence continues at coordinate 398,813 of NZ_BLAV01000001.1, forward strand.
CCGTACGCACAATGCGGACGATGCAAGTCCTGCCTATTATGGTGTGCAGGTCGTCGACCTCTCTGAAGCGCAACCGGTTGCCGTGAAGGTGGGTGAGACGAAAACCTGGGGATCGGGTGATTACACCGATGTTGAGTTTGACCTAAGTGACTATGTTGGCAAAGAAGTGATCATCGCAATTGGTATCTATCGTCACGAAACGGGCGATTACTGGAAGCAACTAGTCTTGAGAGCGATTCGTTTTTCCGACCAAAAAGTTGAAGGAACAGGATGGTTACCAGGGGATGAAGCTGTAGCAGGTTGGAAATTGCCAATGGGAACAGTTCGTTCGACCATGCCACAGACAAAATATTCTTTTACAGGTATCAGTCCGATCAGTGCAGGAAGGGATGTCAGCATGACGGATGGATATCCGGCGGCCTATCAGGCATGGCGGGCTGTAGCCCACGTAGCAGCGGAGTGGTCGTTCGTTCCTTTGAGAAAAGACCCTGAAGTATTTCCATCGGAAGGTTACATCATTAAAACACGTAATACTGCAGACGTTGATACCAAAGTCCCGGAGTCCTACTTGTATGCGAAATTCTCAATCGCCTCTGGACACGATCAGCTAACGTTTAGCACCCGTAACTTCGGAGACAATTATACATTCTTCAAAATTACCGCCATTCAAAACGACGGAACGGTCACAAATGTCATCCCAACTTCCAACACTGCTCAGCAAGCAGAAGAAGCTGCAGACGGATGCATGAAGTTTAAACACGGTGACGGTGGTGCCGGAAACCCTGAAGGCTATGCTTCGTTCGTGTACGATTTGTCGCAGTTTGATGGTAAAGACGTAACCATTGTGCTGGGAGTATATAACGGAGCTGCTAATACCGGTGAGAATAAGCTGGTGATACACTCGATTGAATTGAACTAGAAATAGATAGGAAATAGAATGAAAATTTTCAAAACTATTCTCGCTACATATGCCTTGGTTTTACTTTTAACCTCGGCGTGTAGCGAGACTACATCGGATAGCGATCCGGATGGACCAAATCCGCCGGCGGAGGGGACGAGCACATCAGTAGAGAATCTCCAGCGAGCGATGGAGCTAACGGACAATGCTGTTGAAGCCCATTTCACTGGAGCCGGAATGGCCATGGCCAGGTATTATAACCCCTACACCAAGGGACGTTCAGAAGAGAAAGGAAGTGTCTGGATGTACACCAGTGCAATTGAGGCCGTTAATGCGATCCTCCGTGGGCTCGAAGCTCAAAAGGAAAACGGCGATGCAACGCTTTATAGCGACAACTTTCAGCATTACTCGGAATTGTTGCACCAACTGTATGAAAACGCGGATTATTATCTCGGAACTTTTGAGCTGACATCATACACTCAAACCAGGGAATGGTCGGTGTATGGTGTTAATCGTAACAACGCAAAAGGTTCTGCGGATGTGAGCGGCATTCTAAACGTTTACGACGATCAAATGTGGCTGATCCGTGAGTTAATTGAGGCATACAGAAATACGGATAACGAGGAGTATTTGATGAAGGCCGAATACTTGACCCAATACGTTCTGGATGGTTGGGATTGTACCCTCGATGCCAACGGAAACGAAATTGGCGGTATTACCTGGGGCCCCGGTTACGTAACCAAACACTCGTGCAGCAACGGGCCAATGGTCAGCCCCCTGGTGTGGTTGTCGGAATTATATAAAGATAAGGCAGATGTGATTACCTCTCATTACGTTGACTCTTCTGATAAAGAGACCCGCAAAACCAGACAGGTTAATAAAAGTGAGTACTACCTAAACTTTGCAAAGAAAATCTACGCCTGGCAGAAAAAATATTTACTGCGGGCGGATGGGGTATACAATGATATGATGGGAGGGTGTTCTCCCGGCAGTCCTGAAACTGAGACGGTGAATGGGACGGTATACCGTAAGGGTATTTCTTGTCGAGATCAGGTTGGACCAGCTATCAGCTACAACAGCGGAACAATGCTTTCGGGAGCCGCAGACTTGTACCGGGTTACCGGAGATGACCAGTATTTGACTGATGGAAGAAGACTGGCGGATGCGAGCTTTACTTACTTTGCTAAACCCGGACAAACCTTATCCGGCTACTACACCTATGATATTAGCGGTTTTAATGACTGGTTCAACGGCGTGCTGATGCGGGGTTATGTTGCTCTTTTTCCAGCGTATGGCAATGTGGCAAATTACATTGATAGTTTCCAGAAAAATCTCGACTATGGGTATGAGAACTTCCTTTACAACGGGTTTCTTCCCACAAACTTGTTGGTAGGCTGGAGTTACGATAATAATAAAAACAATACTGAAGCCATGTTCAATTTTGCTTTTTCTGCTGAATATGCAGTACTATCCCGATATGAACTGGAGAAATAACACTAAACAAATTTAATATACTTATGACTGAAAATCGATACATAAAAGTTGCGCAATTTTTACGTCTGATCGTATTTGTCATGATTTTTATGCCTTTGGCATCATGGGCGCAGAATACCACGATATCGGGTATTGTTACCGACAGCAAAAGCGAGCCGATTATAGGTGCAACTGTGGCGGTCAAAAATACCACGATAGGAACTATTACCGATTCTAACGGAAAGTATACTATTGAAGCACCTCAAAACGCTACGTTGGTATATAGGTTTCTTGGCTTTATCACAAAAGAAGAAAGCGCTGACGGGCGCTCCACTATCAACGTGACATTGCAGATGGATAAGCAAAATCTTGATGAAGTTGTTGTCGTTGGCTATGGCACGCAAAGGAAGGTCACACTAACAGGAGCTGTAGCCAGTGTAAAAGGGGGAGATTTGCGTAAAACCAAAAATGAAAACCCGGAGAACATGTTGACTGGTAGGATTGCCGGGGTACGTGTTTGGCAAAAAAGCGCCGAGCCCGGTGCCTATAACAGTAATTTCGACATTCGTGGTTTGGGGGCCCCGTTGGTGGTTATCGACGGTGTTCCCCGCACAGTCGGTGAGTTTCAACGTTTGAACCCTAATGATATTGAAGACGTATCTGTCTTGAAAGATGCGTCGGCAGCTATCTACGGTGTACGGGCAGGTAATGGTGTTGTGCTTGTAACGACCAAGAAAGGTTCGAAAGGAGGAAAAGTGAAAGTATCTTATAATGGTTCTTACACCTTGCAGGAACCTTCCGGGATGCCGGTACTTGCAAATCCATTCGAAACCATGACGCTTTATAATGAGAGGTCGATGAATAATATCAACGGGGGTACCATTATTTATACCCAACAGGATTTTGAAGATTTCCGCAATGGTACCCGCCGTGCGGCAGACTGGACCTCTCTGCTGTTTTCCAATTTTTCGCCACAAACGCAACACGATGTAAGCATTAATGGCGGAACGGAAAAAACACAGTACTATGTCAGTATTGGATACATGGATCAGGATGGTTTCTTTAAGTCAGGAGATTTGAACTATCATAAAATGAATTTACGTTCAAATGTCAGCACTGAGATATTAAAAGGGTTGAAATTTAACCTGAACCTGAGCGGTATTGCTGACGAACGTAACAATCCTTATTCCAGTGCAGTTGATATTATCCGCAATTACTGGAGACAAGGGGTACTGTTCCCGGCATATGCAGACCCGGAACAGACCATGCTTAGCTACGAAGGGTTAGACCTGGAGGAAAATACGGTTGCCGAAATGACTTCAGATATTTCAGGATACCGTAAATACGATCAAAAATATTTCCAGTCATCGGCAGCGTTGAATTTCGACTTTGGCACCTTGTCGAATGCGTTGAGAGGATTGTCGGCCAAAGCCTTGTTTAGTTACGACTACCGCATGGACGACAATACTATTTTCCGTAAAGAATATTATCAATATGCATATAACGAATTAACTGATTCGTACGATGCAAAATTGTATAATCCGAGTTCTCCCAACCAACTGAGACGCGAATTTTACAGCAAGCAGCAAACGCTGGGACAATTTATCCTTAACTATAAACGTACTTTCAACGAAGTTCACAAGTTGAGCGGACTTGTCGGCTGGGAAACTCAAAAGCGCACCGGCGATAACTATTATGCACAACGCGACCTGGCTTTTGGGATGGAATACCTTTTCGCAGGTATCGACGAAAATCAGCTTGGGGGTATGCAAAGCGGTTCAAATGATATTTATGAGCTTGCCAACTCAGCTTTGATAGGGCGTTTGAACTATACCTTTGCAGACCGTTACATTGTTGAGGGGCAATTCCGTTATGACGGTTCATCAAAATTTGCCCCGGGACACCAGTGGGGATTTTTCCCTTCAGCATCTGTCGGCTGGCGTGTGTCGGAAGAGCCCTTCTTTAAATCGGTTTCACAACTTGAATTTGTAAATCAGTTGAAGCTGCGCGGTAGCTATGGAGTGCTGGGAGACGATGGAAGTGCAGAGTACGGCTGGGTAAATGGTTATACCTATCCGGCTACCAGTGGCAACGCGGCAAAAGGGTATTACAACCAATATGCTCCAGGCTATATCTTCGGAAACCAATTTGTTTATGGGGTATCGCGGTTGCCGATCCCCAATGAGTCCTATAGTTGGCTGACTTCGCATACATTGGATATTGGTATTGACTTTGAAGGGTGGGACGGACTGTTTGGATTCTCATTCGACTACTTCGATCGTCACCGGAAAGGGATTTTTGCTCGTCGTGGCGCCGATTTGCCGACCGTTGTAGGTGCTACTGCTCCAATTGAGAATTTGGATAGCGACCGTCATTTTGGTATGGACCTGGAATTGACTCACCGAAACAAGATAGGCCATTTTGCTTACAGTGTAAAAGCGATTGCTACAGTTACCCGTCAGAAACATGAGATTGCTTCCGGACAAGGACCTTATGCAAATTCTTATGACGAGTGGCGCCACGATAACCTGACAAACCGTTATCAGGGCGTGCAATTCGGTTATGAATCGGCAGGACGTTTTGAAAACTGGAAAGATATTTGGTCATACGGCCTCTATAAAGAAAGAGACGTTTTGCCAGGTGATTACAAATACCTTGATTGGAACGGTGACGGTGAAATTAACGGATTGGATGAACATCCGTTCGCCTTCGATCAAACACCATGGATGAACTTTAGTTTGAGCTATGAGTGTTCATACAAAAACTTTGATATGAACTTTCTCCTGCAAGGGTCGGCACTTGGTTCAATGGAATATAAGGAACCATTGTATTCCATTTGGGGAAGCAATGGAGGCGGTACCCTGGTACAATATCTGGATCGTTGGCATCCGGTTGATCCACAGGCAGACCCTTACGATCCTGAAACGGAATGGGTAACCGGGTATTATGGCTTCACCGGACACTATCCAATTGGTAACTCAGAATTCAATCGTGTAAGTACAGCGTACTTGCGCTTGAAGAGTATCGAATTTGGCTATACCCTTCCGAGGGTGAATGCATTATCGTCGATGAATATGCGTGTATTTGCCAATGCTTATAACCTGTTTACCATAACGGGGGTGAAATTTGTCGATCCGGAACATCCCGACAACGACCTTGGACGGATGTATCCGCTGAGTAAAACCTATACCGTGGGTGTGTCTTTATCATTTTAATAATTGAATTCAGGACTTATGAATTATAAATCAGATTATAATATGAAAAGGATATTAATACTATCACTGATCGCCTTGATATTCTCTTCTGCTTGCACGAAGTTGGATATTGCACCCAAAAATATCATTAGCGACGATGATCTCCTGACAAATGAATCTGGTATGGAGATTTATATGGCACGGATGTACAGCCATATGCCCTTTGAGGACTTTAAGTACATGGCTCAGTGGGGGATCAATTTTAACTCCTGGTTAGGGGCAATAGGGATTTCCGGAACAGGTGAAGCATTGAACCGGGACGGAATTTGTACAGCTTTTACCGGAGAGAACACTCCGTATTGGGGGCAGGCCTTCACCTTATTGCGAGATGCCAATTATCTGATTGAGAATTTACCTAATTACAAAAGTTCCTACCCGGAAGTGATGTACAACCATTATTTGGGTGAAGCATATTTTGTACGGGCTACCGTGTTTTATGCCATGGCAAGACGTTTTGGAGGAGTACCGCTGGTCACCCATGTAATTCCTTACCCTGCGGAAGAGGATAAATTGGAAGTGCCACGCTCCTCGGAAGAGGAAACCTGGGACCAGGTTCTTGCCGACTTTGATCAGGCAGTTGCTCTGTTGCAGCCGAACAGCCCGAAGACCGGATATGCAAACAAATATGTTGCGTTGTCTTTCAAATCGGAAGCAATGTTGTACGCTGGTAGTGTCGCCAAATACAACGAAACTGTTGCCGGCCGTTTAACCGGTTTTGGACAGAAAACAGGCGTTCGCGTAATTGGTTTTGCTGAAAATTCCTGGCAAGCTGCTTCGAAAAAGTACTTCAGGGAAGCTTATCTAGCTGCTCAGGAAGTGATAAAAAGTGGAAAATATGCGCTTTACATGAAAAAGTGGGCAGCCAACGATCCGGAAGCTCAATATCAGAATATGGTCGACATGTTCAGCGATGAGGACAGCCCGGAAAATATCTATGTAAAAGAATACACTTACCCTACAATGACGCACGGGTTCGACGCGTACAGTGCCCCTTTTATCTTTAAAGCGCCTTTGGCATCAGGAACTTGTCCTACGCTTGATTTTATGGAATTGTATGACGGTTTCGATCGTTATAGTGATGGAACAATCCGGGTAACAGACGGGACATCGAACACGAACGGTAACTACCTGATGTATGATTCGCCATTGGACTTTTTCAAAGATGCTGAACCTCGTCTACGTGCCTATGTGATTTTTCCGGGTGACATGTTTAAAGGTAAGAAAATTGAAATTCGTGCCGGAGTATATACGGGGTCCGAGCCAGTTAAACCTTTATTTAACGATTACTCTTACCAGGCAGCTGAAACACGCTATCAGAATCTGGATGCCTACAAGGGAGACCCAAAAACGTTGTACCTAAGTCCAAGGGAAGGTAACGGTCAGGAGATTGTTGATTACAATGGTACCGAAATGACCGCTGCCGGAGCCAATGGCCCTTTCTATAACAACGGCGAAGGTTGCCTTACCGGATTGTATGACCGTAAGTGGCTGAATCCCGATCCTTCTTTTGAAGCTGGTGAAGGAAAATCCGATCAACATTTCATCCTGATGCGTTATGCCGAAGTATTATTGAATGCTGCTGAGGCTGCGGTGGAGCTTTCATTGGCCGGAGAATCTTCACCTGATGGAGATGACTTGATGCAGGTAGCTACTCATGCGGTTAACAGTATCCGTGAAAGAGCCGGGGCCAGTTTACTTACCGGTAGTATCACTCCCGATGTAGCCGGACGTAACATCGTTCGTAAAGAACGTCGTAAAGAATTGGCTTTAGAGCATAAGACCAAGTGGGACCTGCGTCGCTGGCGGGTTGAACACTACGAAGGACGTGATGGCTTCTGGGGAGAAAAGAGGGACAAGAATCTGTTCAGTAATAATGCCCGGTATCGGTTCCGCGGATTGTATCCGTTTTTCTCTACCGAAAGTGGAAAATACTTCTTCGATGCCCATTTTCAGTGGGTAAGCCTGAAAACATTCGAGTATAATATTGTTGACTACTACTTTGCGATTCCAGGTGGAGAGGTAGCAAAAAGTCCGGTAATCGATCAGCAACCGAATAGATAATGAATTTTGCGATTAAACATAAGACGACACAGGATATGAAAAAAATAGCAATTTATATATTTTCGTTAACGCTGTTTTCGTTCACTTCATGCAGCATGTTTGAACTGGATAACTATGCAGCACCGGCAGAAACTTTGCAAGGAGAAGTTGTAGATGCAGCTACGGGTGAACCAGTGCTTACCGATCAGGGAAGCGAAGGGATCACGGTGCGTTTGACTGAACTTAGTTATGGCGATAATGTGAGCCATAACCCTGATTTTAATTGTATGCCCGACGGGACTTTCCAAAATACAAAACTGTTTAAAGGGACCTACAACGTCAATCTTTTTGGACCTTTTATCCCATTGGTCCGGGAAGACAACCGTGGTGTTCCGTTAGCGGATGAAACACAAACGGTCAATATTGAAGGTGTTACGAAAGTAAAATTCGAAGTTCAACCTTTTCTGAAAGTAGAATGGGTAAGCGAACCGGTTGTAACCAATGGTAAAATTACAGCGAAGGTACGTGTTACAAGGGGCGTTTCGGAGGAAGATTTCCGTTCCAAAATTGAACCAATGGGCGGTTATAGCAATAGCTTCCTGAATGTGACCGATATTCAATTGTTTGTCAGCTATTCCTCGTCGGTAGGATACCGCGCCCGCGACGACCGTTGGTCAAGTAAGATTGAATATTCGGGCTCCGAGTTTAACTCACTATTGGGTGAAACAATTACCATTGAATCCAACGGAACAATTCCTTCCGGTCGGGTTGTATTTGTTCGTGCTGCCGCACGTATCAACTATGATACTCCCAGGGGAAGCGGTACAAGGCGTTGGAACTATAACGCACCAGAGGAAGTTATGATTCCTTAAAATAGAAAGGTCAGAGGTTTAAAGTCATCTTTTTACAAGGTGGCTTTAAACTTTTATACTTTGGTCGATAATCAGCTAAAATTTTATATGAAACATGGCTCGTCCCCCCACGTTGGCTTGGATGAGTTTGGTGTGAATATTCAGGGAACCTAACCCCTTCTCTTCCTTGTGATGAACTGTCAAAAAAATGATTAACAATGAGAAAGCTACTAGTCATCTGTTTTGTTGCGCTTACGGTTCAGCTGTTTGCGCAAACCCATGATTCGGTTAAAACAACCTTTCAGACTTCACGTGAGTGGATGCCTACGATTGATGTAAGAGCCGATGCTGTTATGGTATATGGCGTTGGAGGAAATCCTTCCGACAGGTCGAAACGGGTTTCTTTTGAAGAGCGTCTGAAATCGTGGAGAGACCATGGTTATGTTGCTCATTTTATGACGGGTATCGCCTGGGGCGAATACCAAGACTATTTTACCGGACAGTGGGACGGGAAAATGCACCTGGACGAAGGTCAGGTACAACAGAATGGTGATACCATTTGGCACGGGCACATGGTTCCATATATTGTTCCTTCCGAAAATTATTTGAAGTACCTAAAAGAGAAACATGTCAAAAGAGTAATCGATGCTGGTGTTAAGGCAATTTTCATGGAGGAACCTGAATTCTGGGCCCGTGCGGGCTACAGTGAAGCGTTTAGGCGGGAATGGAAGGCTTTCTATGGATTCGACTGGAGGCCACAGGACAAATCCCCGGAAAACACCTACCTGGCAAACAAGTTGAAATATCATTTGTATTACCGCGCGCTGAATGAGGTGTTTACTTATGCAAAAGAGTATGGGAAAAGTAAAGGAATGGATGTGAAATGTTACGTCCCGACTCATTCGCTGGTGAATTATTCGCAATGGAAAATTGTTAGTCCGGAAGCCAGTTTGGCTTCTTTGCCTTGTGTGGATGGTTACATCGCACAGGTTTGGACTGGTACTTCACGTGAACCCAACTACTTTAACGGAAAAGCAAAAGAGCGGGTATTTGAAACAGCTTTTCTGGAATATGGCTCTATGGTATCGATGACCGCCCCCACACATCGCAAGTTGTTTCTTTTAACTGATCCGGTTGAGGATTGGCCCAGAAACTGGCAGGATTACAAACAGAATTATGAGGCAACATTTACGGCAGAATTGCTGTACCCCACGGTTAATAACTACGAAGTAATGCCTTGGCCGGAAAGAATATATACCCGTCCTTACCGGTTGGCCGGAAGCGACAAGGAGGTGCTGATCCCGAGGTATTATTCAACACAAATGCAGGTGATGATAAATGCATTAAACAAAATGCCTGTTTCAAATCATGCCGTTAGCGGTTCTCAGGGAATCTCTATCCTAATGAGCAATTCACTGATGTTCCAGCAGTTTCCGGAACATGATGGCTATCGAGATCCCCGTTTTTCCAATTTCTACGGACAAACTTTACCCTTGTTAAAGAGAGGAGTGCCGGTCGGAATATCCCACATGGAAAACCTGTCCTACCCGGAAGCACTTAAAAACACCAAGGTGCTTATTATGAGTTACTCTAACATGAAACCAATGTCTGGAGAAGGGCATGAATATTTGACGAACTGGGTTCAAAATGGAGGAGTCTTAATTTATTGTGGTCGGGATGATGATCCGTATCAATCCGTTGAAGAGTGGTGGAATAAGGAGGGGAATAGATACAAAGCGCCGTCTGAAGATTTGTTCGTAAAAATGGGGCTCAATCCTGATCTGCCTGCTGGTCAATATACTGTGGGGAAAGGGGTGGTGTATGTCATCAGGGAAGACCCTAAAGAATTTGTTCTGAAAAAAGGGGGAGATGCGTCATTCATCCATATTGTTAAGAATGCGTATGAAAAATCTGCCCATGCAGGTAAATTGGTGTTTAAAAATAGTTTCTACCTGGAACGTGGATCTTATGATATTGTCTCTGTGGTGGATGAGGGAGTAGACTCCAAACCTTTTACAATACATGGAGCTTTTATCGACCTATATGATCCCAAGCTACCGGTTTTAAGTGTGAAAACAGTTCAACCCGGTAGGGAAGCTCTGCTTTTTGATCTCCACCGGGTGAAAAGCAAGAAGAAGCCACAGGTCTTAGCTGCCGCCGCGCGGGTTTATGACGAAACGAGGAAAAGGAAACAATACTCGTTTTTAGTGAAAAGTCCACTGAAAACAACCAACAGTATGCGGATTCTTTTACCCAAAAAACCCAGGAAAGTTCAGGCGCAGGATGCAGGAGGAAATGAGCTTCCGAATGTTCAGACTTCATGGGATAATCAATCCCACACATACTGGATGGGGTTTGAAAACAGCCCCGACGGTATTACAGTGAAGATCGAATGGTAAACCTCGTTGATGAATGTAAAATTCAAAAAATATTTTTCAGATTAAATGATAAAACATAACTTTACGGCTAACACAACATAGCGTCTCTAATATTCGAAATATTTTCCTGATGAATATTAGAATGGGTTTCGCGGGCCCGGAGATACCGATACTATCGCTTTTAGCAGAAAGACTGAATTTAAAGTCGGAATGTTTGCGCTGATAAATTCTTTGATTAGTGTCGTACGCTTGTTGTTAATCCTCTATTGTTCCCCAAAACGAAATTTGATATCTGACAGACGTGAATCTTCTGCTTCGGCTTTTGAGGTTGTCATCTGAATGAGAAATGGTTCTTAGTGCTCCACGCAGCATCTGAATGATATTGTGCTCAGATTAACTATGATTGTCGGTTTTTCCGATAAGGAGAAACGTAGGATGCTTTAATACTTAAGGTGTTGCAGTAGAGAAAAACGAGGAGATGATTTTTCTGAAGATGGCATTGTAGATATAGAAATGTGAAGAATTAGAGACTTAATACGTAAACCAAACAAAATGATGAGAACACTGAATTTGTACCTGTTCACAGGAATACTGTTTCTTCTTTTTTCCTGTACGCAGTCGCATGTAAAGCGAAGTGAGACCGATGCTGTTTCCTTCCGTGCTCCGGCATACCCGCTGATTACTGTTGATCCTTATACCAGTGCATGGAGTGAAACAGACACCTTGTTTAATAGTCCTGTGAAACATTGGACGGGGAAGATACATTCACTGATTGGCGCTATTCGGGTCGATGGGAAAGTTTATCGTTTTATGGGCAGGGAAAATATCCCGTTGAAAACGCTGGTTCCTATGGCTAACGAAGAAGCCTGGAAAGGAAGATACACCACCAAAACACCCGAAAAAAACTGGGAGACATCCGGTTTTAACGACCACAGCTGGGAAAGGGGGAAAGCTGCTTTTGGTACCTCCGGAATGAAAGCCATTGGCACCGAATGGAACACCAAAGAAATCTGGGTAAGACGCGAGTTCTCCACTCCAAAAACGGCAGCAGATGCAAACCTCTATTTGATTTATTCACACGATGATGATTTTCAACTTTACCTGAACGGAAAAGAAATCGTCAATACGGGGCATTCGGCAAAAAATGATGTCGTGTTAAAAATAGATCCGAAACTGTTGAATAAGGACGGTAAAAATATCCTGGCCGGACATTGTACGAATACCGGCGGACTGGCTTATGTCGATTTCGGGCTCTACACCGATGGTGACCAAAAAGAAGTTTTTGCCGGGACCGCAACACAAAACAGTGTTTCGCTTTCCGCGACACAAACGCACTACAGCTTCACTGCCGGCCCGGTTAATCTGGATATTCAGTTTGTAGCACCGCTTTTACCAAACGACCTGGATCTGCTTTCACGCCCGATCGACTATATCAACTACCAGGTGACTTCGAACGATAGAGCCAAACATAATGTTCAGCTTTACTTTGAAATTACGCCGCAGTGGGCAGTGAATGATGTAAGTCAGGAAGTTCAGGTCAGCAAAGGTGAAACCGGTAACATTGAATATGTAAAAGCCGGAACCACTGAACAGCCGATCCTGGAAAAGAAAGGCGATAATGTGCGCATCGATTGGGGCTATGTCTATCTGGCTGCCGGTAAAAGTGAGAACAGCTCTGTTGCACTTGGAAACTATTTTGATACCAAAACAGCTTTTGCCGAAAACGGGAAAGTGCCTTCCGGACCAAACGAACTAACAGCAAAAATGACCCGGTCGATGCCGGCCATGGCTTGTGTGGAAAACCTGGGGCAGGTTTCCCAAAAAACTTCGGATGGTTATGTAATGATCGGTTATAACGATATCGAATCAATCCAGTATTTTGGTACTAATCTGAAGGCCTGGTGGACGCACAAGGGGACAATCACTTTCGACGATGCTTTGCAGTCTGCCGAAAAAGAACACGACTCAGTGATTGAACGTTGTGAGCAGTTTGATAATAAGCTTAGGAAGGAAACTCTTGCTGCCGGCGGAAAGAAATATGCTGATTTGTGCGTATTGGCTTACCGGCAGTCGATTGCTGCTCACAAACTGGTGAAAGATCCGAATGGAAACATTCTTTTCCTGTCGAAAGAGAATTTCAGTAACGGTTCGATCGGGACGGTTGACGTCACTTACCCCTCTGCTCCCTTGTTCCTGTATTATAATCCGGAATTGTTGAAGGGCATGCTGAACCCGATATTCTATTATTCGGAAAGCGGTAAATGGACCAAACCGTTTGCGGCACACGATGTGGGTACTTATCCGAAAGCCAACGGACAGACTTATGGAGGAGATATGCCGGTGGAAGAATGTGGCAACATGATTATCCTGACAACAGCCATTGCCAGGATGGAAGGGAATGCCGGTTATGCTGCTAAGCACTGGAAAGTGCTGACGATCTGGGCTAATTATCTGCTTGCAAACGGACTGGATCCGGAAAACCAGTTATGTACCGACGATTTTGCCGGACATTTTGCGCACAACACGAACCTGTCGATTAAAGCCATCATGGGAATAGAAGGATACGGTAAACTGGCTGAGATGCTGGGCAAGACCGATATTGCCCAAAAGTACACATCAGCTGCTAAAGAGATGGCCCAAAGATGGCAAACGATGGCTAATGATGGCGACCATTACCGGCTGACGTTTGACAAGCCCGGAACCTGGAGTCAGAAATATAATTTAGTATGGGACAAGTTGCTCGAGTTTAATATTTTCCCAAGGGAAGTAGCGAAGAAGGAAATTGCCTACTACCTGACCAAACAGAACCAGTACGGTTTGCCGCTTGACAACCGGAAAACCTATACCAAAGCCGACTGGATTGTCTGGACAGCAACACTGGCTGATAACCAGGCCGATTTTGAACAATTCATAGACCGCCTGCACCGCTTCGTGACGGAAACTCCCGACCGGGTTCCGATGACCGACTGGTACGAAACGACCAATGCCAAACAGGTAGGCTTTCAGGCACGTTCGGTTGTGGGCGGGTATTTTATTAAAATGCTGGAAAAAGAACCACCAAAGTAATCTATCGCATAGATTTTGCGAAATATCTAATATCCTATATCCTAATTAAAATCAGAGAGTAAACCAAACATCCCCGCCGGAAATGGCAGTCCGGCGGGGCTTTACTCCTGTTTAAAATCAATCAAAAATTAACGAACTAATGAAAATCAGGTTAAGTATGTTTTTGGCGGGAGTTCTGTTTTCCGTCTTTGGCTATGCCCAGCCTCTGCAAAGAAGGGCACCATATGACATTAATAAGGACAAAGTGTTGTATACCATTGGTTATGCACATCTGGATACTGAATGGAACTGGGATTATCCGGAGACCATTAATGAATATATCCGAAATATAATGACGGAAAATTTTCATCTGTTTGAGCGGTACCCGGATTATGTTTTCAATTTTACAGGCTCCCGGCGCTACGAAATGATGAAGGAGTATTATCCTAAGCTTTATGAAAAGGTTCGGAGCTACATTCACCAGGGGCGTTGGTATGTTTCGGGTTCGTCGGTAGATGAAGGTGAGGTAAATATCTCTTCTTCCGAATCACTGATTCGGCAGGTACTATACGGGAATAACTACTTCCGTAAAGAGTTTGGAGAGGAGAGTGTAGACTATATGTTGCCTGACTGTTTTGGATTTGTGGCTAATCTACCCAGCGTTTTGCATCACTGTGGTTTACTTGGTTTTTCAACACAAAAATTGACCTGGCACTCAGCAGCCGGTATTCCTTTTAACGTGGGTGTCTGGAACGGTCCTGATGACAAAGGGGTTGTTGCAGCGTTAAACGCTACCAGCTACAATGGTCACGTTGTTTCGCGGCTGGATCGGGACAGCAGTTGGAATGCCCGGTTGAACAAGGATAAAGAAGATTACGATATTTCGTTTGATTATCGCTATTACGGTGTAGGAGATCAAGGAGGAGCCCCGAGGGAGCGTGATGTGAAAAATGCCGTTGGCAGCTTGAACCAAACCGACAGTAAACTTCAGGTAGTGCTGACCTCTTCAGACCAGATGTACAAAGATATTACTCCTGAAATCCGAAGGAAATTACCCCGTTACAAGGGAGATCTCTTATTGACAGAACACAGTTCAGGGTCGTTAACCTCTCAGGCCTATGTGAAACGGATGAACCGAAAAAATGAGGTACTCGCCAGGGCTGCTGAGCCTTTGGCAGCAGTGGCAGATCATGCTCGTTTAGCCCATTATCCTTTCAGAAAACTAAATGCCTCATGGGAATTAGTGTTGGGAAGTCAGTTTCACGATATTCTTCCCGGAACCTCCATCCCAAAAGCTTACGAATACGCCTGGAACGATGAATTTATTGCTGCTAATGGTTTTGCAAGCGTATTAAAAAATTCGATTGAAGAACTGAGCAACCGAATGAATACGGAAGTGAAAGGTCGTTCGGTCGTTGTATACAATCCGGTTGCCCACAGCCGGGAAGATGTTGTTATGGCTAGTTTGACCTACGAAAAGATGCCGGCAAATGTGCAGGTATTCGATCGAAGAGGAAAAGCAGTTCCTACACAGATAGAGAGTCGGGAAGGGCATGTAATGAAGATTTTGTTTCTGGCAAAAGTTCCTTCGGTAGGATTGGCTGTTTTCGATATTCGGGAAGCTAAAAAAACGGAGAATGTTTCTCACAAGCTGAAGGCAACTGAGCGCACGCTGGAAAATGCGTATTACAAGGTAACGCTGGGAGATAATGGCGATGTCGCTAGTATTTTTGACAAAAAAGCCCGGAAAGAGTTGTTGGCATCTCCAGCCCGTTTGGAGTTCCTGCACGAAGCTCCTGCCGAATGGCCTTCCTGGAATATGGACTGGAAAGATCGGCAGAAATCACCGGTAGGCTATATGGATAAATCCGCGACTGTGAGAGTTGTTGAGAACGGACCTGTTCGTGTGGCTGTTGAAGTGACCCGTAAAGGACGTAATTCTTCCATCAGCCAGGTTATTAGTCTTTCTTCAGGAGAAGCGGGAAAGCGTGTGGAGGTCTCGAATACAGCTGACTGGCAATCGAAGGGAGTGAGCCTAAAAGCTGCTTTCCCTTTAACGGTCAGTAATCCGGAAGCTACCTACAACCTTGGGTTGGGAACGATTATGAGGGGTAATAACGATCACCTGAAATATGAAGTCCCGTCTAAGAAATGGTTTGACCTGACTGATAAAAGTGGCGATTATGGTGTAACAATACTGGAAGATTGTAAATATGGCTCAGACAAGCCTTCGGATAACACCCTTCGTTTAACCCTGCTGTTCACTCCGGAGGTCAATTCCCGGTGGAATTGGTGCCGTTATCAGGATACTCAGGATTGGGGAGTGCAGAAGTTTCGTTATGGTCTTTACGGACACAAAGGTGGCTGGCAACAAGGTCAGTCCGCCTGGCAGGGGAAATACTTTAATCAACCTCTGATGGCTTTTGAAGTACCCAGGCATAATGGGGCATGGAGCAAATATGTATCATTTCTTTCTTTGAGCACTCCGCAAGCCGGGGTTATGGCTTTTAAAAAGATGGAACACGGCGATTACTACCTGATTCGGTTGAATGAATTATCTGGTAAGGAGATGAAAAACGCTCAGGTTTTATTTCATGGAAAAATTGCGGATGCTTATGAGGTGGACGGTCAGGAACGCAAAGTTGGTCCGGCTACGTTTTCAGGGAATCGGTTGGATTTTTCTTTGACTCACGATGCGGTTCGGAGTTACGCAGTCAAATTGGTGTCGGATGGTATGTCTGGTTCAGTCAGACAGGTTCAACTAGAGCTGCCTTATAACCAGGATGTGATGAGTTTTGATGATAACCGGGACGATGGCAATTTTGCCTGGAGATCAAGTCTGCCAGCAGAAATGGTTCCTGGCGTTATCAATAGTAAAGGAATTCAGTTTCGTACAGCGAGTAAAGATGATGGCATGAATAACGCTGTTAGTTGTAAAGGTCAAGAAATCAAACTCCCGGGGGGACAGTTTGACCGAGTTTGTATACTTGCTGCAGCAACACAGGATACACGTGGAAATTTCATGGTTGGAGGTGAAGTTCATTCGCTGAATATTCAGGGATGGTCTGGTTACATAGGCCAGTTTTATCATCGAAACTTTGCCGACGATGGACACACGGTTAAATCGATAGACGGCCCGTACGTGAAGCGAGATGATATCGCGTGGTTTGCTTCACATCGTCATCAGGCTTATCCGTCAAAGAATCTCGCCTACCAATACTGTTATCTGTATCAATACGAATTAAAGGTACCTGCTGGCATCCGGAGTATCAAGTTACCAAATAATGATAAAATCAAGGTGCTGGCAATAACAGCAGTTGATGGTTCAGGAGGTACAGCAAAACCATTACATCCTTTATATGATGATTTTCACGACGCAAGAGCCGTGACAATTCGCTAGGGTATAACCGTTGAAATGAACCTGAATTCCGGGTATGAGGTGAAGTAGAAATATTCTTTTTGACTTTGTATCCGGAATTGAGGTCCAGGGTACATTATGTCTCAGACCAATCAGGTTTTTAGTTTCCCGGAACTTCAAGCGAATATCGATTCTGATAAAAGCATAAAGCACGTAAAAAAGAATTTAGAATACTATGAAAAGATATGCTATTGGCGCTGATATTGGTGGCAGCCATATCAGTTGCGCCCTGGTAGACATGGTTAAAGGGTGTATTGTTGAATCAAGTCGGGCGGAACGGAAGATCGATAATCAGTCTTCAGCCAATAATATTCTGAATGGGTGGGAAGAAGCCTTGAAACAGGCTATTACCGGGGTTGATCCGGACAGCTTGTCTGGAATTGGTTTTGCCATGCCTGGTCCGTTTGCTTATGACAAAGGGATTGCCCTATTCGAAAAAGTAGCCAAGTTTGAAAGTCTTTATGGGGTTAATGTACAACAGGAACTAGCTACCCGTTTGGAATTGTCGACAGAAGCTTCCCTGCGGTTTATGAATGATGCCTCTGCATTTGCGGTAGGCGAAGCCTGGCAGGGGCAAGCCATGGGAACGACGAAAAGTGTTTCGATCACGCTTGGAACTGGTTTTGGCTCGGCCTTCGTATTGGACGGTGTTCCGGTCGTGGAAGGTGATGGAGTTCCGGAGATGGGCTGTGTATGGCATCTTCCCTTCATGGAAGGTATTGCCGATGATTACTTTTCTACCCGTTGGTTCGTTGCCCGTTGGGCTGATATCTCCGGGGAAATAATTGCTGGTGTGAAAGACGTCGCAGAGCAGGCAATTCTTGGACAGCTCGAAGCGAGAGAGCTGTTTATGGAGTTTGGTTCCAATCTGGGTGTTTTTTTAGGACCATGGCTGAAAGATTTTGAAGCCGAAACCCTGGTTATTGGTGGTAATGTCATGGGAGCCTGGTCACTCTTTGGACCGGCCTTTAAAGCAGAACTATCGTCACTTAAGGTCGAAACCCGTGTAGTCTCTTCAGGACTTAGGGAAGATGCAGCTATTATCGGGAGTGCTCGCATGCTTGATTCAGTCTATTGGCGGCACATTGAGCCGGTACTATCAAAAATGTGAATTCTCGGATCATCTACTTAATAAAACGACAAATGCAAACACAAAAAAACAAATATGTACATGTATTGCCGGTACTGTTCGGCTTCTTTGTGATGGGCTTCTGTGACGTGGTTGGTATTACCTCTGCGCACGTGAAAGTGGATCTGCTGAGTGATTACAGTCCCGACTTCCGGGATACTTTGTCGAACCTGATTCCGGTAGCTTTGTTTTCAATGTTTCTCATATTTTCGGTTCCCACCGGGATTTTGATGAATAAAATTGGGCGGAAGAAAACTGTGGTTCTCAGTAATGTTTTGACAATCGTAGCTATGTTTTTGCCTTTGATTGACTATACTTTCGTGGTGTCGTTGACAGCATTCGCTTTGCTGGGAATAGCCAATACCATATTGCAGGTATCGTTGAATCCTTTGTTGACCAACGTTGTAAAAGGAGATAAGCTGACCAGTAGCCTGACAGCAGGTCAGTTTGTGAAAGCTACTTCTTCATTCAGTGCACCTTTTATCGCAGCTTTCGCTGCTACTGCCCTGGGAAGCTGGCGGTATATCTTCCCAATTTATGCTGTTATTACCCTTTTGTCTACGATTTGGTTGTTGGCTACTCCCATAAAAGAATCTTCGGTGGAGGAACAAGTGAATACTTTTGGCAGTGTGATGGGAATTTTGAAAGATCGGACCATTCTCTTGCTTTTTCTGGGAATTCTGTTTGTGGTAGGTGTTGACGTTGGTATCAATACGGCTTCCTCTAAAATATTGATGGAGCGTGGTGGTCTGTCAGCTATCAACGCGGGGTACGGACCGAGCGTTTACTTTGCCTTTCGTACGATGGGAACTTTCCTGGGAACATTCCTGCTGGCGCACTATTCCTCAGAGAAGTTTTTTAAGTGGAATATCATCATAGCGGCACTGGCATTATTTATGCTGATTTTTGCCGGAAATGAGGTGCTGATCTTTGGTCTCTTTGCTGTGGTGGGGTTTACGATTGCCAATATTTTTCCAATCATATTTGGAATGGCTATCCAATCGCGTCCCGATAAAGCCAACGAGATTTCGGGGTTGATGATTACCGGAGTGTTTGGCGGAGCTGTCATTCCTTTTTTCATGGGGTTGTTGTCCGATGCGCTTGGCTCACAGGTAGGAGCTGTTCTTGTCATATTGCTCAGTGCACTCTACCTGGTATACATAGCTTTTGCTGTACACCGAAAGGTCTCGGGGGTGTAGATGTTTAAATTAGAAGGGAACTTCATTGATACTTTAAAGGCAATGGAGGGCCCTTTTATTTTATTCTGTATTCCATTCGACTGGGAAAGACTGAAAAAATAAGCCAGTCAGATGGGATAGCGGAAGAGCGGGCGTATGCGGATTGGTGGAAATTTAGTTTGTCCAATGGAAAGGCCTAATCGGAAGTAGTTTGAAAGCCTTTTTTCAGCGAATGAACAATTCATAAAACAGCAAGGCGATTATACCGTAGTTCTCCAGGTTTTCTTTCAGAAAACGACGGGCTTTGGTAATGTGGCGTTCAACCGTTTTTATCGAAATATCCAGTTCTTCTGCAATTGCTTTGTTGGTATATCCTTTTTCCTTACTAAGAATGTAGACCTTTTTTTGTTGCTCTGGTAGTTGGGTAATTAAGCCACTTACCTTTTCGGACAACAATGCATAATCTACCTGAGTCTCTGTGTCAGAATGATTGTCTATGACCAAGTATCTTAGATGATCGAGGTACTCCTTTTCGGTTATTTTCTTTCGAAATGCTGATACAATGATATTTTTGGTTACCGTAAAAAGAAAAGCTTCGAATTGGGTGCTTTCTGCTAAATTTTTTCGGTTATTCCAGAGACGAATGAACACCTCCTGGACAATGTCTCTGGCTTCAGCATCTGATTTCAGGTACCCGAGTGCGAAACGATAAAGTTTGCTGCTGTACCGGTCATATAATTCGTTAATCGCGATCTTCTCACCAGCCTTAAAACGTTTTATTAATTTAATGTCATCCATGGTTTAGTTGGCTTCAACGAATATGACTGTCGTAAAACTACAAAAAATGTTTTCTTTCCTGTATTTTATCGGTATTAACATTAACCAATAAGAAACAGGAATCTATGAAGACATCCTTGTCTTATTTTTTTTTGACCCTCCTTATATGCACGAAACCATACATTTAGTTATTGTTCTGGCGGAAGTTTACAGAAGAGAATTTTCTTTTGGGGATAAGTATGAATGAATAAATACATAGAAAATAAAAAAAATGTTAAAAATTGGTGGGGGTTTTGTCTGACCTAAGCGTTTAAACATATGTAAAGGGAAATATTGTGAAGAAATTTTTTCAAAAATATCTGGAAAACCGGTGTGAGGAGGATGAGTTTAACCTGTTCGTCGACTTGATTACAAAGCAGGGAAATGAAAATGAATTGTCGACTAACATGCTGGAGGATTGGAACACTATGCCTTTGTATGATGAAGCTCCGGATTTATCAGATACGTTGCATCAGATTCACTATCGGATCAACAGCCAGGAAGTTCCGGTTCCGAGATCCAGAAAGATGATGACTTACCTGGTAAGGGTTGCTGCGGTCTTATTCATTCCTTTGGCAGTAACCTATTTCTTGCAGGTATATAAGGGGAGAAATGTGCCAGCTGTTTATCAGACTGTTTCAACTCCGTTGGCATCGAAGACATCATTTCAGTTACCAGACGGTTCTACGGTATGGTTAAATTCAGGTTCATCTCTTAGATTCCCTGCAAAATTTGTAGGAGGAAAAAGACTCGTTGAATTGACGGGAGAAGCCTATTTCGACGTTGCAAAGAACGGCGATCCCTTTACGGTTAAAACCTCCCGGTTTGATGTGAATGTAATGGGAACGGCTTTTGACGTTATGGCGTACAGGAATGAAATTCCTGTTGTAACGCTGGAGCGGGGTAAAGTCATGTTGGAGACACGCTCAGGGGCTCGTGATTTTCTAACTCCAGGAGAACAGGCACATATTGATACGCTGCAAGAATCGATTACCCTAAGTAAAGTGGATACCCGGATTTTTTCTGCATGGATTCATGATCGACTGATCTTTCAGAATGAACCGTTATCGGCAGTTGTTAAACGTCTGGAACGTTGGTATAATGTAGATATTCACGTGGACGACCCTTCTTTAATGGATCTCCGGTTAACGGCGAATATCGAGTTTGAGTCTATTCGGGAGATTATGGAATTGATGGAAATTACACTTCCAGTCAAATATGCCTACAACAAAGATGCAAGAAAACTAACTATATACAGAAAAAGTACTAATGCCAATAAATAACTAATAAAAGAATTGCCTATGAAGTAAATCCTAACTGGTAATAAATAAACCACGCGGGGAAGTGGTTTGTAAGAAATAGGTGGAAAAGCCGCGAACCTTTCCACCTGTTCGAAAAATAATTGTTGAAAATTATTCATTTAAACATTTCAAACCTATGAAAAAAAAGAGACTGAAGGAAGTCCCTTTAGGATATTTCTTTGTTAAACTTTTAATACGTATGAAACTGAGCTTTTTTATACTGTGCTTGTCGGCTTTCTCAGTTTTAGCCTCCGAAACCTACGCGCAATCAACCAAATTATCCTTGTCCGCCAAGAATGAAACTATTGGACAGGTCTTGAAGAAAATTGAAAATCAAAGTGAATTTCGGTTTTTCTATTCAGATAATATTCAGACGGATAAAAAGGTCACCGTTGACATACGGGATCGGGATATTCAGGATATACTGAGTGAAATTCTGAGTGGGACGGGCATTCAATTCCGGATTATTGGTCGACAGGTTGCCCTGTTTCAAGAGAATGAGGGAGAGCCTAAGATTCCGGTTAATCAGTCAAAAGTAATAACCGGAAAAGTAACGGGTAAAGATGGAGAACCTATTCCCGGGACTACAATTCTTGTTAAAGGGACGACGAATGGAACCATTACAGATGTTGACGGGAATTATACCCTCACGAATGTACCTGATGATGCTGTCCTGGTCTTCTCTTTTGTAGGAATGGAGCCACAGGAAATTTCCGTTGATGGAAAGAGTAGGATAGATGTGGTTATGAGAGATAAATCCACCGGACTGGATGAGGTGGTCGTGGTCGGATATGGTACCCGTCAGAAGAAGAACCTGATCGGAGCAGTCGATCAGGTGAACGCAAAAATACTGGAAGACCGGCCTGTCGGCAATACGATGCAGGCATTGCAGGGGGCAGCTGCGAACCTGACAATTCAGCAGCGAAGCATGAACCCCAATGACAATAGCATGAATATCAATATTCGGGGAATCAGTACCATGAACAACAATGATCCGTTAATTGTGATTGACGGGGTCATTACTGAGATGGAAAGCCTGAATGAGTTAAATCCCAATGATATTGATAATATTTCGGTGTTGAAAGATGCTGGTAGTGCGGCTATTTATGGTTCGAGGTCTTCCAATGGTGTGATATTGGTGACCACCAAGAAAGGGACCAAAGGTGGTAAGCCAGTTGTTCGTTTTAATTCCATGGTCGGAATCCAGTCTCCTGATGTGTTATATGAACCGGTTCCTGGATACCAAAATGCCTTGTTGAAAAACCAGGCTTTAATTAACGGTGGTTCTTCACCAGTGTTTACTCCTGAGCAAATCCGGGATTTTCAAAAGCACGGTGATGGACAGTGGTTTTTGGATGGTATTTTAAAAGATGCGATGCAGCAAAATTACAGTGCCAGTATCTCAGGGGGAACGGAGAACTCGTCCTACATGATTTCAACGGGTTATTTTAATCAGGAAAGTAACTTCGTTGGAAATTTCGGAATTGAGCGCTACAATTTCAGAACAAACCTGGTGAATCAGTATGGAAAGCTAAAAGTAAGCGCTAACATGGCTTACAATCGGACGATGCAAAAGGCTCCTAACGCTGGCGCAGGAACGCTGATTGTAGATGGGGGGCGTATTCCTCCTTATTATACCTATAAGATGAAAGCCGATAATGGTCATTATTTGATAAATGATGTGCTATCGGAGTTCAACCCGCTGGGCTTGCTCGAAGCAGGCGGCTACCAGAAAAAGGACAATGATAATTTCCTGGGGAGTCTGGATGTCGAGTTGGAAGTGGCTAATGGGTTGATAGCGAAAGGGCTGGTGGGATTGGATTTGAGTGCCAATCATCGTTTTATTCGCAGTCTGGAAGTCCCCTTTTATGCAAGTGAAACAGCAACACAACCGAGTTCCTATGCTAATAGTAACCGGAACACGGAAGATTATAATGAAAAGAGATATATACTGAACACACAATTCTTACTTGATTACAACCGAACTTTTAATGAAGTGCATAAGGTAACCGGACTATTGGGGGTCTCGAATGAGTCATATACCCGACAGGCTAATGAAATCAAGAAGAAATATACGGATAGAGATTTGGGACTCCCGGAATCGGACACAGAGATCGATCCCAGCAGCTACAATACGCCGGCTCAAACGCAGGAGCGAAGCATCTATTCTGCATTTGGCCGTGCAGGTTATACTTACAACGACAAATATTATGGCGAGTTTAGTTTTCGTTATGATGGTTCTTCCAAGTTTGCCAAGGATTACCGTTGGGGATTTTTCCCGTCTGTGTCAGCTGGATGGCGATTGTCGGAAGAGGGTTTTATGTCAAGGTATAAGAAGAATGTCGGAGATTTGAAAATTAGAGGCTCCTACGGTATTTTGGGAAATCAAAATGTCGATGACTATGCCTATTTCACTACTTATACCGTTTATACCAATATATATGGTTTTAATAATCATGCAGTATCCGGTACAGGTTTTGACTTTGGAAACAGCGAACTGCAATGGGAACAATCGGCTAATTTCAACATCGGTGCCGATGCGACATTCTTCAACAACCAGTTTTATGTATCACTCGATTACTTCAATAAAGTCACATCTCAAATCCTTCTGACCCCTGTTGTTCCAACTGTTTTTGGAGGTGCAGTTGCTAAGGAAAATGCAGGAGAAATGAAAAATGAGGGCTGGGAAGCTACGTTGAGTTATCATGTAAAAACAGGAAAATTTGTACATGATATTAAATTGAATGTGGCTGACACAAAGAATACCGTCACGGATTTTGGAGGAAATGAACAGATTAACTCCAGTGATCAGATGCAGAAGATCATTCGTGAAGGAGCAGCCTTGGGCTCATACTATGGCTACAAAACCGATGGATATTTCCAGAGCTACGAGGAGATAAATAACAGCGCACTTCCGATTGGAGCAACCGTGCAACCAGGAGATGTAAAATATAAAGATCTGAATAATGATGGAGTGATTGATGATAAGGACCGAACGATTATTGGTAATGCATTTCCCCGGTATACGTTTGGCCTGACTTATAATTTAACCTGGAATGGTTTCGACCTGAATATGCTGTTCCAGGGAGTTGGGAAACGTGAAATGTTTCTCCGTGGCGAATTGGTGGAACCTTTCCATGCAAATTACTCCTATGTGATGTATAAACACCAACTGGATTTCTGGACCCCCGTCAATCCCGACGCCAGATGGCCGAGACTGGCTTCCTCTGGTTCGGCATCTAATACCAATAATTTTGGTAAAGCTTCTGATCTCTACATCTTTAATGCTTCTTATATTCGTTTGAAGAACATTCAATTGGGGTATACTCTTCCCAAGAGAATAACGACTAAAGTGGGTATTCAAAAGTTGCGTTTTACCCTGAATGCTCAGAACCTGTTAACCCTGGCTAATGTCTCATTTATCGATCCGGAATCGACGGAATTCGGAAGCAATATGGGAGGAACCGGTGGTACCGGAGCTAACAGTGGACGTAATTATCCAACACTGCGCTATTACGGATTTGGTGTTGATGTGCAATTCTAAAATGAAACATGATGAAAAAGACTTTCTTTAAATATTGTACAGGTCTTGCAGGTTTGCTCATCGTATTGCTGACATCCTGCAATGATCTGAATCTCGCTCCAACGAATAAATTTACTGAGGAAAACTACTGGACTTCCGCCGAGAAGGCCAACATGGTGCTGAGTATGGCGTACAACCAAATGTACAGTAGTGGTTATTTCTTTTCTACAGAGGCTTTGTCCGATAATATCTATGAAGGACGTGGTACACCCGATGAAAAATTAATCTCTTCGGGTCAGGCCGATGCATCCAATAATCGTTTCGCTAACGAGTGGAGGGATTGTTATGCTGGAATAAAAACCTGCCACACTTTCCTCGAGAATGTGGATCGTGTACCGGAAATGGATGAGGCACTAAAAACGAGGATGAAGGCGGAAGCCCGGTTTATCAGAGCGTATCTGTTTTTTCGTTTAACAACCTGGTTTGGCGATGTTCCGTTGTTTGATCATGATCTGTCATTATCTGAGTCGAAAACCATTGAAAGAACTTCGCATGAAGAAGTGTTGGCTTTCGTGAGAAAAGAACTGGATGAGATCATTCCCGAGCTGCCCACACGTGAGGAGTATTCAACTGACGATGCGGGACGTATCACATCGGGGGCTGCTGTAGCCTTAAAGGCGAGGACTTACCTTTATAGTAATGATTGGGAAAATGTGGCCGCTACCTGTGAAGAGTTGATCAATTCTGACGATTATGGCCATTATGCATTGTTCCCGTCTTATGAAGGACTTTTCCTTCCCGAGAATGAGAATAATGAAGAGGTCATCCTGGACGTGGAGTATGTGCCGGAATTGAGAACCTGGAGCGAATTTTACGATTATGCGCCGCAGTCTGTAGGTGCCAGAGTGAATGCAATGGCTCCCACGCAGGAGCTTGTAGACAGTTATCTGACATTGAATGGACGAACAATCGACGACCCGAATTCCGGATATTCAGAAGATAATCCTTATGTCAACCGGGATCCAAGACTTACAGCCACCGTGGTTTATGATGGTTATCAGTGGAAGAAGCCTGATGGTACAACTAAGACTATTTATATAAAACCGGGTAGTGCTCCGGACGAGACATCAGCAGTAGATGAGTATAAGGGACAAGGAACAAATGCTACTTCTACCGGGTATTATTTGCGAAAATATTATGACCCGACATCTACTACGACTTTTGCTTCAGGACTCAATCTGATTCTTATTCGGTATGCTGACGTTTTGTTGATGTATGCGGAGGCAAAGAATGAATTGGGTGAAATGAATCAAAGTGTATGGGACGAAACAATTCAAAAAATCCGTGAGCGGGCTGGTTTTTCCGATGCATATGCTCTGAACTTTAACAGTGCCTGGTCCACAGCAGAGCTTCGTGGTATTATTCGTAATGAACGCCGGTCTGAATTGGCGGTCGAAGGGCTACGCATCTTTGACATCCGTCGCTGGAAGACCGCAGAGAATGTGCTGAATGGTTATCCGCACGGTGCCCGTTTTGGGGATCCGGGAATTGACGATGGATATATCCGGTTGGATAAACGCTCCTTTAATCCGGAACGTGATTATCTATGGGCAGTACCGCAGTCGCAAAAAGACTTGAATCCTTCTCTGGGACAGAATTCTGGCTATTGATTTGAAATATGAAAAGTAAAAACAAAAACCTAATATATTGGTCATGAAAACATTATTAATAAAACTAACTATATTATCATCATTGGTTATTGCTATTCTGGGATGTACGAACGATGAAGAACTAAAAGATACCCGCGTCACAGCCGTAAAGATGCTTTATGAACCGGCTGATGCTAAATCCGTCGTTCTGCAAAGCTCGGCTTCAGCCTCTCTCTATTTTGAGTGGGAACCAGCTAAGGCCGAAGATAGCGGAATGGTATTGTACGAAGTAGCGTTTGACAAGGAAGGAGGGGATTTTTCCGCTCCTGTATACCGGATGGCTTCAGATAATAATGGTGCATACAACCATGCGACAATTACTCACAAATTACTGAATAAAATTGCTGGAATGGCCGGAATCGAGTCTTCGGCAACAGGGAAGATTATCTGGACGGTGTTTTCATCTAAAGGAATTAATGATTTGCAAGCTGAAGAGAGCCGGACACTTGAAATTACCCGTTTGGCTGGGTTTGCAGATATTCCTGTAGATGTATACGTAACTGGTGACGCTAGCGAAGGAGGAACCGATTTGTCCAAAGCAACCATGATGAAATCTGTTGCTAATGGCGAGTTTGACGTATATACTAAACTGGAAGCTGGTAAATCATACCACTTTACCGACGCAAAAGTGGGAACTCCGAGACAGTTTTATGTAGAAAACGGTCTGCTCAAAGAAGGTGATAAAAACTCGACTGTCGAAAAAACGGGGGTTTATCGTATTCACCTGGATTTCAACCTTGGGTCAACTGTTTACACGGAGATCACCGATTTTCAACTCTTTTTCTGCCCGACCAATTCATTCCTTTTCTCCATGGATTATGTCGGTGATGGAACCTTTAAAGCAACCAATCAGCCGATTACCTTCAAACAGGAATCGTGGGGACGGGATGAACGGTATAAGTTCAAGATGACTACGCTGACCAGTACAGGAGATACGGTTGATGAATGGTGGGGAACGCCCAACACCGACAGTCGACCGACGGCTTCAAGTCCGGCTTCTTATTACTATCTGTATCCGGTGAATGACAGCCAATGGGACGGGAAATTCAAGTTTGCAAGTGAGATGGATATGGCTTTGGTGGATGTAACCGCTTACTTCAGAGCCGAAGAACCATACACTCATTCTGTGGTAAAAGTTGGCGATCAGTAAACCAAGTTAACTACATAAACCTGGGGGCAGGTGTATGCCTGCCCCCTCATTTTATTCTAACCGAAGAAAATAAAGCCAATGAAAAGAACCTATTATTTTCTGTTACTATTGGTAGCAATAGTTCAGGCCTGTGGAAAGGACAATACACCGTCTGGTGGTGAAGGGAATGGAGAATATACTATTGATTGGAATGATGCTGCAGATAGCAGCAGCATGAGTTTGACTGATAATTTCTGGAATGCATCGGTTCATTATTTTAACAGTAGTAGCGACGGCAACAACAATTTTCAATACTGGCCGCAGGCTCACGCGTTAAATGTATTGGTAGATGCCTACAAAAGGACGGGGGACAATACCTATCTGTCGATTATCAATCAATGGTACGATGGAGTGAAGGCAGGAAATGGCGGCTCATTCCTGAATCATTTTTATGATGACATGGAATGGAATGCTTTGGCTATGCTTCGCGTGTATGATGCAACCGGTGATACCCGCTTCAAAACGGCAGCCGAAACGGTATGGTCCGATATCCAGACAGGCTGGAATACAAACGGCGGGGGGGGCATTGCCTGGAATAAGTCTGAATTGTACAGTAAAAACGCCTGCTCAAACGGACCAGCTGCTGTACTGGCTGCTCTTTTATATGAGAGGTTCGGGGATGAATCAAACAAAGAATGGGCCATCAAAATCTATAACTGGGAAAAGGAGACACTTTTTAATCCTGCCAGTGGTGCGGTTTATGATAACCTGGATGCGAAAACAGGAGAGATAAAAACGAGTTGGGTTTTTACCTATAATCAAGGTACTTTTTTGGGAGCGGCATTGGAATTGTACAAGATTACAGGAGATAAGAGTTATCTGAACGATGCCGTGAAAGCCGCTGATTACACCTTAAATACATTGGTTAATAGCAATGATCAGTTGTTGAAAGACGAAGGTTCTGGCGACGGAGGCTTGTTCAAAGGCATTTTTATCCGGTATTTCAGCGAATTAATCAAGCTGCCTGATTTGGACTCTGGAACACAAAAACGCTATTTGACATTCCTAAAACACAATGCCGAAATACTTTGGAGAGAAGGCACCAATAAACAACAGGTCTTTTATAGTACGTATTGGAAAACAAAACCTGTAAGCGCGACAGGATTAACTGAACAACTAAGTGGTTCCATGCTGATTGAAGCGGCGGCTTTGCTGCTGGCAAATCCATAATGAATGTCAAGTTGATGTAAGATTTGTCATAAAGGAGAACACTTCCCGTTTTCATTGGATTGCTCTTACGCTAAAAGGTCCGCCTTAATTCAGGTTTTGTGGTTGAAAATTTATAACGCATTCATTTTGATGAGTATATGTATGTTCTGATTTAGATTTCGCTCTGGTAGTTCCGGAGACCTGACAACTGATTAAATCAAACCTGTAAAATGACAAAACACAAACATGCGATTTATCCGACTCGTTACAGTCACATACTTTTGGTACTGTTTCTGCTGGCTTTTCCGGTTATTCCTGCCCTGGCTGAAAAATCTTTTTTTGACCTTCATTCTCCGGACGGTCATATCAACATAGCAATTAATTTAACCGACCATATAGATTATGCCGTTTGTTATGATGATACGGTTTTGATGGATAGTTGCTCGATGGCTCTTGCTCTGAAAGACGAAACTTTAGGAAGCAATCCGGAATTGGTCGCACATCGCATCTATACTATCAATGAAACGATTAAGCGTCCGGTGCCGCTTCGAAACGCATTAGTTAATAACAATTGTAATGTGTTGGTACTACGTTTTCAAAAACACTATTCGGTCGAATTCAGAGCATACAATGATGGGGTTGCTTATCGTTTCGTTACCCGGCAGGGAGAGCGGAAAATAGATGTGACGGATGAAGTAGTCGACTTGCACACTCCTGATACCTGTGATATGGTGGTTACGCCAACTGCTTCGTTTCGGACTGCTTATGAGATTTCCTATGTCCGAACAACTTCAGGGAAGAATGCGGATTTGCATAAAAGTACGTTACCGGTGTTGATCGATACCCGGAAAGGATATAAAATCCTGGTATCAGAAGCAGATCTATTTGACTATCCATGTTTATTTTTGAAAGGAGAAAAAGGAAACCGATCAAAAGGAGTTTTCCCCAAATGCCCTCTGGAATTTGGTCCGGATGGCGATCGGAGTTTGAAGATCGTGAAAAGAGCTAATTATATCGCCCGGACCGATGGAAACAGAAGCTTTCCGTGGAGGGTGTTCATGATTAGTCATAACGACCGACAAATATTCGAAAATGAAATGGTCTTTAAGTTATCACGGACAAATCAACTGGGAAAAACTGACTGGATTAAGCCTGGCCAGGTGACCTGGGAATGGTGGCACGACGCTCGTTTGTACGGAGTCGATTTTAAATCGGGATATAACACCAATTCATATAAATATTATATCGATTTTGCTTCTAAATTTGGTATCCCTTATATCATCATGGATGAAGGCTGGGCTAAAAGTACACTGGACCCATATACACCAAACCCTAATATCGATTTGTTTCGGCTCATCCACTATGGTCAGACCAGGCATGTTAAAATTATCCTGTGGCTTACCTGGCTTACGGTTCAAAATCATCCGGAACTTTTCAAAACGTTCAGTAAATGGGGAATTGCCGGCGTAAAGATTGATTTCATGGATCGGAGTGATCAATGGATGGTCAATTTCTACGAGCGTGTAGCGAGGGAGGCAGCCCAATATCATCTGTTTGTCGACTACCATGGAGCTTTTAAACCGGCAGGAATGGAGCGGGCTTTTCCCAATATTCTTGCTTACGAGGGAGTGGTCGGAATGGAACAGAATATTAGCGGAGGAAGGGCGACTCCTGATAATAATGCTTATCTCCCGTTTATTCGGAATGTGGTGGGACCAATGGATTTTACGCCAGGTGCCATGACCTCTGTACATCCGGAAGATTACTGCTCAACACGAACGAACCCGGAAAGCATGGGGACGCGTGCCTACCAACTAGCCTTGTATGTGGTTTTTGAAAGCGGCCTCCAGATGTTGGCAGATAACCCGTTTTATTACTACCGGGAAAAGGAATGCACAGATTTTATCACTCATGTTCCGGTGCTCTGGGATGAAACCAGGGTAATGGCAGCCCGGGTTGGCTCATATTTCGTTGTCGCAAAGCGAAGAGGGGATAAATGGTTCATCGGAGCAATAACCAATAGTTCTGTCTGTGATTTGACGCTCCATCTTAATTTTTTAACCACGGGACGAAGCTACCAGATGACTGCTTTTGAGGATGGTATAAATGCAGACGTCCAGGCCATGGATTATAGAAAAATAACCAAAACAGTTCAACAGGGTGACAGTTTGCAAATCCATATGGTTCGCGATGGAGGATGGACCGCTGTGTTTCAATGAATTTACAACAGAATTGATTGAGATTGGAGGAAGGGCAACCGCACCAATGCTCTGGGCGGTTGTCCAATTTATTAAAGAAATAATTTAATAGCATGATAAAACAGATAGTTACCGTACTGGTCGGACTGATGCTGGCGGGTTCGTTGCAGGCACAAAAAAAATTAACACAATATGTCAATCCCTTTTTAGGAACTGCTCCCTTAACAAACACTCAGGATATTGGCTACCACCCTCCTGAGGGGTGGCGGGTTTGGGCCGGATTGGTATTTCCCGGAGCTTCAGTTCCTAACGCTATGGTGCAGTTAAGTCCGGTAACCAAATTTCATACAGGGGCCGGATACCAATATGAGGATACCATTATACAAGCTTTTACTCATACGTGTAAAGGACACTGGAACTTGTGTAATATACCCGTTTTACCGGTATCAGGAAAAATATCCGCCGATAACTTTGGGTCAGTCTTTAGCCATGATGATGAATCTGCTCATCCCGGATATTATCAAGTGAACCTGAAACGGTATGGAATTAATGCTGAGTTGACTTCCACTTTACATTGTGGTTTTCACCGTTATTCTTATCCGAAAGGCGACAATAAAAAACTCGTTGTAAACCTGCCCGTTTCCAATGAGCGTGTCCGGGATTGGGGGATAAAACAGGAAGGCGCACATGCCTTCAGTGGCTATCAGGAAACCGGGTCCCGGATTTATTTTTATGCTCAGACCAATATAGAGATTCAACGAATAGAGGAGTTGAAGCAAAGCGGTAAAGATCTGCCTGTTGTCAGTTTTAAACAAGACACAGCAGCTCTGGAAATGAAAATAGGCCTTTCATTTGTAAGCGTTGCTAATGCCAGGGAAAATCTGGAAGCTGAATTGGGCAACAAAAGTTTTGAAGAGGTAAAAGACGAGGCTGCTGACGAATGGGAGAATCTGCTTTCGAAAGTCGTGGTTTCGGGAGGTACCGAAGAACAAAAGGAGCTGTTTTATTCCTCTTTGTATCGGTCTTTTTTGTGGCCTGCTTTGCGAAGTGATGTGAATGGTCAATTTATGGATGAGGGTGGCAAAGTCGTGAAAAAGAATTTCAGGTATTATACGCTTCCTTCACTTTGGGATACTTACAGGAACAAGTTGGTATTATTGGGATGGCTATCGCCTGGAGTTACCGGTGATGTTATTCAATCGCTGGTGGATCGGGGAGAGGTTACAGGGTTTATCCCAACATTCTTTCATGGAGACCATGCGGCAGCATTTATTGCCGGTTCTTATCTTAGAGGAATCCATAATTTTGATACGAAAGAGGCTTATCGTCTGCTGCTTAGAAATGCTACGGTGGCAGGCGGTACGAGACCTTACCTGGCAGAATACATCGAGAAAGGATATATATCCACCCCGGAGGTAAAGAATCCAAATGTAGAGACCAAGGCGAAAGCGGCTGTTACCAAAACACTGGAATATGCTTACGATGACTATGCGGTAGCTTTGCTTGCAAAAGTATTTCATGACCAGAAAAATTATCAGGCTTTGATGAAACGTTCGGAAAACTATCGACACCTGTTCGATCCTTCATCAGGTCTGATGAGGGGGCGTCTTGCAAATGGGAAATGGGTGACACCGTTCAATCCTGAATACCCATATTATGAATATATGTATCGGGAAGCTAATGCCTGGCAATCGTCTTTTTTTGTACCGCAAAATCCGCGGGGACTAATCGATCTATACCCAAGTAAAAAGGCATTTGAAGAAAAGCTGGATTCTTTATTTACGATTCCCTGGAATAGCAAATACATAGCCAGAAATGTCTCTTCTTTTATCGGTCAATATTGTCATGGAAACCAGCCCGACCATAACTATCCCTACCTCTATTATTTTATAGGGAAACAGCCAAAATCACAGGCGGTCATCGACAGTATTATGAACCATTTCTACGGTATGGGAAAAGACGGATTGGCTTTATGCGGAATGGATGATGCAGGCGAAATGTCTTCCTGGTATGTATTTAATGCTATCGGGCTATATCCCTACTCTCCGGCTGACCCAAATTATATCGTTACGGTACCGGTTTTTGATAAGGTCGAGATCCGTCTGGATGATCAGTCAACATTCACGATTGAGAGGAAAGGTGTCGGAAAGCGGATCCGTAGTATCACCTATGATCAACAACCGCTAGATGGCTGGTTTATTTCCCATAAAAAATTGAAAGAGGGAGGTAGAATAATTATCACAACTGAATAGCGACAAGGATATTCATGTCAAACAGAATCTAAATCCAGAAAAATATGACTACCCGAAGGAACTTTATCAGAACAGGGACGCTTACCACTGCGGGCCTGACCATTTCCGGTCTGAATGTGGTGAAAGGAAAAAAGCAAATGACTGCGTTCCGGTCGAAACGCCCTGAACCATCGAAACGCAATTTTACCTCTCAAGCCGTTGAAACAGCGGTCAGGGATACAAAAGCCAAAATAAAAGACCCCAAGCTGGCCTGGATGTTTGAGAATTGTTATCCTAATACGCTTGATACAACTGTGGAATTCACAAAAATTGACGGACGCCCTGATACATTTGTGATTACCGGTGATATTCATGCTATGTGGCTCCGCGACTCTTCTGCCCAGGTGTGGCCCTATCTCCCGTTGGTGAACCAGGATTCGGAATTGAAAGCGTTGCTTTCCGGTGTCATCAACAGACAAACGCAATGTATTCTTTTCGATCCTTATGCAAATGCATTCAATAAAGATGAGACGGAGAAAAGTGAATGGATGAGTGACCTGACGGATATGAAGCCAGGCTTGCATGAGCGAAAATGGGAGATTGATTCTTTGTGTTATCCTGTTCGGCTTGCCTGGCATTACTGGCAGAAAACCGGTGATATTCATCCTTTCGACGAAAAATGGAAAAAAGCAGCTGAATTGATCTATAAAACCTTCGTCACTCAACAACGGAAAGAGGGATTGGGCCCTTATAAATTTGAACGGGAAACAACCCGTCAACTTGATACCCTCTCGAACAACGGACACGGCCGGCCGCTCAATCCGGTCGGACTCATAAATTCCGCATTTCGTCCGTCCGATGACGCAACCACTTATGGTTTTCTTGTTCCGTCCAACTTGTTTGCTGTTACATCACTAAAACAGATGTCAGATATTAGTGAAGAAATCTATGGTGATAAAGTTTTTGCGGAAAAATGCAGAGCATTGGCAACTGAGGTGGAAGA
The DNA here is from genome assembly GCF_009617875.1 of Prolixibacter sp. NT017. Taxonomy (NCBI): domain Bacteria; kingdom Pseudomonadati; phylum Bacteroidota; class Bacteroidia; order Marinilabiliales; family Prolixibacteraceae; genus Prolixibacter; species Prolixibacter sp. NT017. The sequence goes on from NZ_BLAV01000001.1 coordinate 433,596, forward strand.
TGCTATTCAGCGTTACGCGATAATTGAACATCCCAAATATGGAAAGGTTTTTGCCTACGAGGTGGATGGATTTGGTAATGCAACTTTGATGGATGACAGTAATGTGCCAAGTTTATTGGCATTGCCCTATCTTGGGTGTGTGGAGTCAGATAATGAAACTTATCAGAACACCCGGGAACTGGTGTGGAGTGAGGATAATCCCTATTTTTTTAAGGGGAAGGCAGCGGAAGGAATTGGCGGCCCACATATTGGGTACGATATGGTTTGGCCCATGAGTATTATTATGAGGGCAATGACGAGCACGGACGACAGAGAAATTTCATGGTGTGTGAAAACTCTTCGAGACACGGATGCGGGGACTGGATTTATGCATGAAGCATTTCATAAGGATAATCCCATGACGTTCACCCGTTCATGGTTTGCCTGGGCTAACACACTTTTCGGGGAGTTAATTCTAAAATTGGTTAACGAAGGAAAAATGAAATGCCTGGAATAAACAACGACAGAAGACAAACAACTGGCAGGTTTTTTCATAGATAGTAGATTAGCGGACTCTTCTTCCATAACGGGGGAGAGTCCATTTTCAAAGCGCGTCTTATTGCTCAGTCCATGAGAAAACATTTTTACTGGTAGGAAACATCTGATTCTGGTGCTAAATGCCTTTGCGACGCATCAATTTACAACAGAACTTTCAAATGTTCTAATACCTTTAAAACTTCATCTTTTTCTGGGAGGCAAATAATCTGTCGTTCATCTCCCTGTTCAAAAACGTGTTTAATTTACTGGGCTCACGTTTAACCAGTCTGTTTTGTCTATATCCCCAGATATTACTCTTTGTATTTTCGACAAGTCAGAGGGAGATTTTTATTTCTTCTTCTTTTCCAGCTCGATATCGTAATAAGTTTGGTAATAATCGTAAAAATACCTTTCATCAATACCCGGTTTTCCCCATTCTGAGGACAAAGGTTGGATTCTACGTTACCCTTTGGTTATAGTCTCTAGTGTCTGAGTAGACTCGTGGAATTCCATGACATTTTTTTCGACTGTTTTCTTTTCTTAAGTTCATATTTCAGAATTTTATCAGATTGTATTCCTTTGTGATTGAGGTTTTTGGAATTGTTTCATAATACTTTGATGAATCAAAAATAAGCAAGATTGTTATTCTTATACACCATGAGGAATGACGTATATTTCTCATCATGAGGTGCTTAATGATTTAGTGGTTTTTCGCATTTGATCCACATTTTTCCTTTTGAAATAAACGTATAACGTGTTTATAATAAATGCATTCTGAATTGCGTGAACTATAAGGTGATCTGTTTTTAAGCGTTTGCGGCAAATAGTTGTTTTTCATATAAAAGTAAAGAGGGGGTTGAATCCTGGTACCTCGTCGAAAATGAAGGGGGTAGAGCGATGCTTTAACCCCTTTTTTGTTTGTGATATCTTCTGTTTTCGAAATAAGTCATCAAATGCGAATAAGTGGCAATTATTAATTTACAAAGGGAAAAAACCGGTATTTGTAAAAGATTCCCGATTGAGACGGATAATTTCAATTTCAAACCGAGACTGATGAAACAACCGTTTAACAACCTGACCAAACAAGATATTTATCTTCCTGTGACTCCTGCTTTCCTGTATTATCCAGTTACGAAGCAAAACACCCTATTTGTTCTGTGCGAGATGTAATCAACTGATAAATAATTTTCCCGCAAATCTTATGGATTCATCAGGGGAGACAATCTGGATAACATAACTGAATTGTTCGAAGGAAGCCAATACGGTCAGAGGAGCCGACATTTGTGCGGTTTTGTATGCCATCGTTTCTATTGTCAGCTGTTTACTGGTTGACGGGCAAATTGTCCGATTGGATGGGGTGAGCAGCCTTTGGGGCAGCATCAGTGCCGAAGGGAAAGCGACCGCTGATGAAGCAAATGCCACTACAATTAAAGGAGCGAAAGTCGTTTTTTCTCCGGGCAAAGAGATAAAAGAAATGCTGAAAACAGTAAGCTGCACGAAAAGGGGGGGATGACCGTAAAATTCTGCGCCGTGGAAATTTTTTTTTCACAGCACAAAAATAAATTCTCACGGCATAAAAATTTTTTTTCACCGCAGAGAATTTAGCACGGGTTTCGGTTTATTTGGAGACGATCATTTTCGGGCGTTTCAGTATTCTGTGGCCGTGAATTATGATGACACGGGGGACTATTCTACCATGTTCAAAAGTATTCCGGTTTTTCGCAAGTCCCAAAAGTCTTTCTGCCGATCACCCCATCACTTTGGCTATTCTCATTGTCACAATAGACAAGACTGGTCTTATCTAAGTTCCACCTCTCTTTGGTAAAGGATTTCGGCAGCAAGAATCGGAAAAAAAAGATTTGATAAAGAAACTGACTATTGTTGAGGGAAGATGTCATCAATTAAGGTTGGTCGATCCAACTGAATAACCTTCATTATTCGCGAATAAACTCAGTACTCATTCAAACCATCTGATGCTTAATAACAGTTATCAAAACCCCAGTGAAATTCTTGTATATATTTGAGGGAGCATGACAAAGCACAGGACATGAGAAGGGTGAATTAGAAGCAGATTTATTTGGATGGCTGTTTGTATTGTTTAGATTTGTATAATTTACACTTATTCCGGAAATGGAACTTATGTCGAAAAGATGGGGAAAAGTAAGCTTATCATAGTGAAGGGGTTACTCTTGATGTTTTTGTTGTTTTCAAGTATAGTCTCGTTTTCTGCCAATGTTCAGTTTCATGATATGAACAAGAAATTTGGCATTTCTTTAAGAGAGACTAATGAAGTCATGAAGGACAATTATGGTTTCATTTGGGTTTCTTCCAAGATGGGAATTTTAAGACTTGCCGAAGATGATTATCACATTTATAAGCTTCCCTATGAAACCGCTGATGTCATTAGCGTTAAGCTCGCTTTTAACAAGAAAAAATCTGTTCTTTTTGCCTATACGAACAACGGGCAGATTTTTAAATATAACTCTGTCTATGACCGTTTTGATTTACTGGTCAATCTTAGTAAAATGATGTCCAACCAGTATTTAAGTGTAAATAATATGCTGGTTAGCGACAACAATGTTATCTGGTTAGGAACATCGGCGGGGCTTTATCGATATGCTGACGGAAAGCTGGCACAAGTTGGAAAGTACGATACTAATATTAATGGCTTGGAATGGTATACAAGAGACAAATTATTTGTTGCTCATCTAAACAAGATCACACTATTGGATACTCATGACGGGGACACAGAGCTGTTTTATAAGGGAATACCTGAAGATATCAATGTTTCAAAATTGTATTACGATAAAAAATCTCAGAGACTGTGGGTCGGAACTTTGTCTAGCGGGATGTTTTATCTCACCTCTGATAATACAAAAGTATCGAGCCATAAAATAAATGGTTTACCTAAACAACCGATTTTGGCTGTTGAGGCGAACTCCGATTCAACCCTATTGCTTGGGATCGATGGACAAGGAATTTGGGAGTTGAATAAAAATAACGATCAGATTCTTAACGTGTACAAACAAGATGCTGATAATCCAACATCTCTTAATGGAAATGGAGTTTACGATATCTTTTGCGATGATTCAAGGAGGGTTTGGGTATGCACCTATAGCGGGGGGCTTTCATATTTTGAGCAGGCAACTCCTCAGGTTGAGAGAGTGGAACATATGATTAATAATCACAACTCGCTGGTCGATAATGATGTTAATAGTGTTTGTGAAGATGGAGACCGGAATATTTGGTTTGCAACAAATAATGGGATAAGTCGCTGGGATACAAAAAACAATAAGTGGAGTTCTTATTACAAAAACGAGAAAAAACAAGCGCAGGTTTTTCTTTCCCTATCTGAAGATAATCGAGGAAGAATTTGGGCGGGTACTTATTCTTCGGGTGTATATGTGTTGGATAGTCGGAATGGGAGGGAACTGGCGCATTATTCCAAAGGGATCAGAGGCTCTAAAATTTCGGTTAATTATGTCTTTAGTATTCTTAAGGATTCTCAGGGAGATATATGGATTGGTGGGGTTCAGGGGGATTTAATTTGTTACTCGGACAAAGAGGATAAAGTTCGTTCCTATCCCAATTTTCCAGTTGATGTTATTAAGGAGCTTTCACCCGGGAAGATTTTACTTGGTTGCACCTATGGATTGTTGATGTTAGACAAACGCACCGGAGAAGCGACCCGGTTGTTGGATGGATTTCTGGTTTATGATATTCTGGTAAGAGGAGATGTTATATGGCTGTGTACCAGTGGGGATGGATTGGTGTGGTATAACGTCAAAACTCATAAGTCAGGCACATTCACTACAAAATCGGGTTTACCATCAAATTTTGTCAACAGCATTTCATATGCTAAAGGCTTTTTGTGGTTAGGTACCGAAAATGGATTATGTCGTTTCGATCCTAATGACAATAGTGTGCTTGTGTATCCATCTCGTGTGGCTCTTTCTCATGTATCATTTAATCGGGATGCAAACTATCAACTTAGGGATGGTCGATTGATTTGGGGTACGAACCGTGGAGCCGTGATATTCAATCCCAAATCAATACATAGGGTAAACCCCAAAGGAAAAATCTATTTCCAGGATCTTTTGATTTCGGGGCGTTCAATTCGCGATATACCAAAATTCAAGCTAAAAAGCCCTCTTGATAGTCTGAAATCTATTTCTCTAAAGTATACGCAGAATACGCTGACTCTTAGTTTGGTCTCAGTAGGTACCTCTGTCGCAGATTCGAAATTCTCGTGGAAACTGGAAGGATTGGATAATCAGTGGAGTACGCCTTCCGGTAATCATACACTTACTTATGCTAATATTCCGAGTGGAGATTATGCGTTGAAAATCAAGATGTATGATGGTTCAATCTCTCATCTGATTGATGAGCGGACTATCGTTTTGCATATGATTCCCCCTTTTTGGCAACTTGGCTGGTTTAAGTTTTTGATATTCCTTTTTGTCATGGGAATAACAATAATTGTTTTTGCATACTATATCGATAGGCTCAAGAAGCAACACTCCGAAGAAAAAATTCGTTTTTTCACAAATACTGTGCATGATATTCGTACTTCGCTGACTCTTATCGGTGCACCCATTGAAGAACTGAATAAAGAGTCGAATCTGAGTAAACTTGGACGTTATTATTTAAATCTGGCAACCGAACAAGCCCGCCGTTTATCTTCGGTAGTTACACAATTAATGGACTTTGAGAAGGTTGATGTTGGAAAAGAGCAACTTAACCTGACGATGACAGATGTAGTGAAAGTGATTCAAAATAGAATCCAGATGTTTGAATCACTGGCGAAAAGCAAAGATATCCGTCTTGTCTTCGATTCAAATCAATCGAGCTATGAAGCGGCTTTGGATGAAGTTTTGATTGAGAAAGTTTTGGATAATCTCTTATCAAATGCAATCAAGTATTCTCATCCCAATTCTGAGGTTCACATTAGTTTGGAATGCAACGATAGTAAATGGAGTGTGGAAGTAACAGATCATGGTATTGGTATAAGTAAAAAGGCCCAACGGCAGCTTTTTAAAGAGTTTTACCGGGCAGAGAATGCGATAAACTCAAAAATAGTTGGTTCAGGCATCGGGCTTATACTGACCAGGAATTATATTCATATGCATGGCGGCGATATTTTTTGCACTAGCCAGGAAAATACAGGAACTACATTTCAGGTGGTTATTCCAAAGAAAAAAATATTGCCGGATGAAGAGTCCCTCAGGAAAGGTGAAAGAAGCGAGACCACTGTTTCACCTTTATCTGTGGACAACGAGGAGCTCCAAGAACCACCTGTTCAGGCTCCGCTGACTAGAATGCGGATTTTGGTGGTTGAGGATAATGATGATTTAAGAGGGTTTTTGAGGAATGCATTTCGGGAACAATTTGAAGTGCACGATGCTGGCGATGGTGATGAGGCGTGGAGGTTCATTCAGAAGAGCATGCCTGACTTGGTTGTTTCGGATATTATGATGCCTAATATGGATGGCTTCGAATTGTGCCAAAAGATGAAGTCAACTTACGAGACTTCTCACATTCCTGTCATTCTTCTTACATCTATGTCTGCAAAAGCGCAGAAGTTGCATGGTCTGGGACTGGGGGCCGATGATTATTTGACCAAACCATTTGATGTGTCTGTTTTGATACAGAAGATAAAATCAATTGTTCAGAACCGAAATGCAGTAAGGGAAAAGGCTCTGAAATTAATAAGGAGCGACGAGCAGGAATCTATATTGGCAAATGAGATGAATGATAAGTTTGTAAAACAGATGTTAGAGGTTGTCAGGGCAAATATTTCCAATACCGAATTCAACAAAGATGAATTTGCATCTGCCATGAACGTGAGTTCATCTCTATTGTACAAGAAGGTTAAATCTCTGACGGATCAATCTCCCACAGATTTCGTAAAAAGCGTTCGGCTGGATCACGCGTTGGAGCTCTTGCAAGGGGGGCGTCACACAGTCACAGAAATAAGCGAATTATGCGGATTCTCCAGTGTCGGATATTTTAGTACAGTATTTAAAAAGCACTTTGGAAAATCTCCGACGGATATATTGTAGGTTGGTATGGATTGGTCTGGTCGTGGTTGCAGCTGATGTATGTTTGTTAAACTGGTATATGAAGAGTCGTCGTATGTCAGTTTTTTTTTATGCATTATTAAATAGTTGATATTTAGGTTATAGAATGTTGTGTCCGGGTGGTGAAAATCTAAATTTTAAAATCAAAATCTAAAATTACAAAAGTATATCGCCAAGAAGTTTATTTAACATATGACTTAGGATTGAGGTTAGGGTGTTTGTTGTTAATGTGCACAATGTGAGTGATTTGTATTATTTTTGATTCTCTCCATTTATTTGTATCTCAAATTTAAAAATCTGTGTCTGTAATTGAAATATCAAAATAATGTCAGGGTTTAGTTTTACGCCAGTAAGATAAATTTTTCAAACCTAACATTGTTGCTATGAATAAATCATCATTACGACCGGTAAAGCGTTTGGCTTTTTCTAAAATTAAAATTCCTATGCCCTCATCTTCTTCTTGTTCAGAAGATTGTGCAGTATCACTTATTAATTGCATGAGTTTGATTGCCTGCTGACTTCGGGTGATAAATCAACGTTGCCAGATGGTAGGTTGATTTGGTGAGTTGGAATGTAAACTGCAATGCAAGAAGATATCTCATTATCATGATGATATGAGTCAGTTAAATAGTTTGTTGTGCATAGCTTTAGAAGCTGTATTTGTAAGTGGAGTTATCGGAATACTTATCGGGTATTTTGTGTGTTGGGATCTCTTGCGATTCACTCTACTCCAATTGAAGCAGACAAAAAGCATATCATCAGGATTGTAGATTACTTTTTCATTTTCAGGAATTTTCTGACTTCTTCTGCAGCACGCTTATTTGAGCTTAATACACATGATTCTCATATCAAGTGATTTGTAACTACGACTACTCATTGAATAACTAAAATCGATTTAAAATTCAAGCCTATGATTAAGACAAAGAACAACTACTGTATGCCTCTTGAGAGGGCAATGATTATTTACGACAAAATAGTCACCTGAATATTTCTTGTTAGTGAAAAACTGTCAAAAGATATAGATAATGAAATTAATATAGGAAATGAAAAACAGAAAGATACAATATCAAACGATTTCTTTATCAGCATTAAGATTGAAGTTGTTTGTCACAGGAATCGGGATGGTCTTATTGCTAATTTGCAGTAGTACATCAGTGTTTGCACAAAACGAGACTTACGTTCATGGTACTGTGGTAGACGAACAGCACGAACCAATTGTCGGAGCTGCAGTTGTGGTAAAAGGAGAGCCAACGATTGGTGTTGTTACTGATGTAAACGGAAAGTTCTCTCTCAAAGTGCCAGAAGGGGCAAAAGCACTTATGGTTTCTTTCATCGGCATGAAGGCACAGGAAATTCCGGTTGATACAAAAAAGAGTATTACTGTTGTCTTAAAGCCTCAATCGGTTCAGTTGAATGAAACAGTTGTGGTTGGATATGGTCAGCAGAAAAAGAAGAGTGTGGTTGGCGCAATAGCGCAGACCAAAGGCGAAGTCCTGGAGAAGTCTGGAGGTGTTCCGACTGTGGGGCAAGCTTTAACCGGTAATTTACCGGGAGTTATAACTGTTTCAACACAAGGAACTCCTGGAGCCGAAGATCCCAAGATTTATATTCGGGGTCAAAGTACGTGGAATAACAGCGATCCGCTGATTTTGGTCGATGGAATCGAACGACCAATGAACAGTGTGGATGTTAGTTCGATTGCCAGTATCTCTGTATTAAAGGATGCGTCGGCTACTGCGGTATATGGTGTAAGAGGCGCGAATGGTGTAATTTTGATTACCACAAAGCATGGAAAGGAAGGTAAGGCTCAGATACGGGTTACTGCTAATACAACCATGAAATTGCCATCGAAACTGGCGAGTAAATACGACTCTTATGATGCGCTGAATTTGCGAAATCAAGCAATCGAACGTGAATTGGCGCTTTATCCGTCAGCGTGGGATGAATACCTGCCTCAGGCAATACTCAATAAGTATCGTAATCCTGCCAATGAAACAGAAAGAGAGCGCTACCCGAACGTGGATTGGCACGACGTGATGATCAAAAAATTTGCTATGGACCATAACGTCAATGTGAATGCTTCGGGTGGTACTTCTTTCGTTAAATATTTCACTTCGGTCGACTATCTATACGAAGGTGATATTTTGAAGAAGATCCCCAATGGGAAATCTTATAATCCTGGATATGGATACAACCGTCTCAATGTTCGAAGTAACTTAGATTTCAATTTGACTAAAACGACTGTTCTGACGGTTAATCTTTCCGGTTCTTATGGTGTTAAGCAGGATGCATACGGCCAGGACGACTGGGAATATCGTATTTGGAGTAGTATTTACAGTACCCCACCGGACGCCTACTTACCTAAATATCCTGATGGTTCGTGGGGATACTATTTCAAGCACGAGGTTGATGCTATTAACTCCGCTGCTACAATAGCCAATAACGGTATCCGGAAAATTACAACTACCCGGATTAATACTGATTATACATTGAAGCAGGATTTAAGTATGCTCTTAAAGGGGCTGAATGCGAAAGGTACACTCTCTTACGATAATACCTTTAAAACCGTAGGAGGAATTTATGACAATGGCAATATCCAACAAAAATGGATAGATCCTGCTACTGGAGAAGCAACCTATACTCAATATTTAGGGACAAACCAGTTTGATTTTATACCAACGCGTTGGAGTCCCCGGGCTGATGAAACGTATACAAACAGATGGGGAGGGAGTGAAAACTACCGTAAGTTATATTATGAGTTACAGCTAAACTATGGCAGAAAATTCGGGCAGCACGACGTAACAGCTATGGGAGTGTTTAGTCGTGACCAATACGCTACGGGTAGTGAATTTCAGCATTTTCGTGAGGACTGGGTTTCCCGTGTCACTTATAATTATGCATCCAAATACTTTCTTGAGGTAAATGGTGCCTATAACGGTTCGGAGAAGTTTGGCCCCAGCAATCGTTTTGCTTTTTTCCCTTCCGGAGCTGTAGGATGGATGATTAGCCAGGAAGGATTCATGAAGTCATTGAAATTTCTGGATATGCTGAAACTTCGTGCTTCCTATGGATTGGTAGGAGATGACAACGTGAGTGAACGATGGCTCTATATGACCCAGTGGACCTATGGTGGAAATACGCATTTGGGATCAACCAGTTCCGATACCAGTCCTTATACGTGGTGGTCGGAATCCAAAATTGGAAACCCTGATATTCATTGGGAGAAGGTTGCAAAAGCTAATTTTGGAGTAGATTATTCTTTCCTGAATAACTTATTCGCAGGTAGTGTAGATGTTTTCAACGATTACCGGACTGATATTCTCTTGGCAGGCAACAGCCGGGCGGTTCCTTCATATTTTGGAGGTACACCGGCAATGGCTAACCTTGGTAAGGTTCGTGTAAAAGGTTATGAATTAGAATTACGTGTTAATAAGACATTACCTAACGGAGTTCGCCTGTGGGGGAACTTTAATATGTCACATGCGAAGGATCGGGTTATTGAAGCGGATGATCCGCTGCTCAAAGATAATTATTTGAAAACTGAAGGAAAGCAAATTGGGCAAACCCGTTCCATGATAAGTGATGGTTACTATAATACATGGGATCAGGTTTACAGTAGTACCCGGTTGAATACATATGATGCAGAAAAACTACCAGGGAACCTTTATATCGTGGATTTTAACGGCGATGGAGTGATTGACTCTTACGATAATGTGCCCTATGGATATCCCGAGCGTCCTCAGAATACATATAGCGCAAAAATCGGTGTCGATTGGAAAGGATTTAGCGCTTTTGTGCAGTTCTACGGTGTAAACAATGCCAATCGCTATTTGTCACTGGCCGATTTCTCGGGACATATTGACAGGGCTTACAACAATGGTACAGTTTGGACGAAAGACAATCCGAACGCGAATATACCGATGCCGCGGTGGGATTCTCACATGGCCTATACGGGAACCACGTATTTGTACGACGGCTCCTACGTTCGATTGAAGAATGCTGAGATTGCTTATACGTTCAGGAGCAATATATCATCCTGGCTTGACCGAATTGGTGCTAATTCTCTTCGTGTTTATTTGAACGGCGATAACTTATTGTTATGGACGAAGATGCCGGATGACCGTGAAGTTAATATGGGGGCATCTACAGCCTATCCTACAGTGAGACGCATCAATCTTGGGCTTAATTTAACTTTCTAAAACAGGCGTAATGAAAAGATATATAAAAAATATTTTAAGAGGTCTGGTCTTTTTCTCGATAATCGGACTGACCGCTTGTACTAAATTTCTCGACAGGGCACCTGAGGCGGAAGTTTCGTCAACGGATGCTTTTATCAACTTCACTAACTTTCAGGGATATACAGAAATGCTGTATAGTTGCGTTCCTGATTATACTTCGGCGAACTGGGCCACAGATTGGAATATGGGCGATGCGGTAGTTCATAAAGACGGTGGAATATGGCTGGATGACATATTTGATAAGGGAGATTACTGGGGTTGGACAAACAGCTCGTGGATTTCCTGGTTAGATAATGGCTCTGTTGTAACTGGAGCTGGTGATCGGGGGAGAGGTCTGTGGCCCAATGCCTGGTATGCTATTCGTAAAGCGAATTTAGGCTTGGAGAATTTGGATCTGCTAACAGATGCGACTCAGGAAGAGAAGGATCTGATTAAGGGTCAATTGTTGTTTTTCCGTGGCTGGTTCCATTTCGAACTGATGACTTACTGGGGAGGACTTCCATACATAAATCATGTGTTATCATCTAACGAAAAACTGGAATTGCCACGTCTGAGTTATCAACAGCTGGCTGATAGTGTGGCCCGGGACTTTAGGGAAGCTGCCGACCTTTTACCAGTTGATTGGGATAATACTGAGGCAGGGAAGCTTACTTTGGGTAAAAACGAACAGCGAATCACCAAGATAACAGCGTTGGGCTATTTAGGCAAAGATTATCTCTATGCAGGAAGCCCCCTGATGAATAAATCTTCTACCGGCAGTGCCACATTTAACGCTGACTATTGTCAGAAAGCAGCAGCAGCATTTGCTGAATTATTGAAGTATGTCGATAGCGGAGCTACTAAAGTAAGGTTAGTTGATTTCTCGAATTACAGCAATCTTTTTTATAGTAGTGGACGAAACGGAGCAATACCGGGATATCCAGAAACCATTTTTCAGTCACCTGTTTATAGCTCTTGGTTTTTAGGTTGTCCCTGGGGGCCAAGTTCCCTGTTTACGGAGGCAAATATTGGTGGTGGTTATTCATCTCCGAATGCCCGGTTTGTTGAAAATTATGGTATGGCTAATGGTTTGCCGATCGATGATCCCCAATCTGGTTATGATCCGGCAGATCCCTGGGCTAATCGTGATCCACGCTTTTACCACGACATTGTTATTGACGGCGATCAGGTAATTAAAGGTTCCGCTCCGGCTGACAAAGAAAAGTATCGTTATGCGGCACTATACAATGGAGGTCACAGTCGAAATGCCCAGGCTACAGGTCGTACCGGCTATCTGCTTCGAAAACTGACGCCAATGACGGCCAATAGTATCGATAATTTTCCCGACAATTACATGCACTTGTCCTATATGCGTTTGGCCGATGTTTACCTGATGTATTCCGAAGCAGTTTTGCAAGGATATGGTTCGGCAACTGCTAGTTATCCCGGATATATGACTGCTGAGGAGGCATTCAACAAGGTACGAACCCGCAGTGGAGCTGGTCCGGTTGCACAGAAATATGTAGCCGACAAAGATAAGTTTATGGGCGAAATTGTTCGTGAGCGTGCTGTTGAACTCGGTTTTGAGGGTGACTTCCGTTTTAATGATTTAAGGCGTTGGATGCTTGCAGGAGAATTGAAATACCGGGAAAAAACCGAAGTCGATTTTGACCGTGGTCCTGATGGTAAACCAATCAATATGAAAGAAAAAGTGATTTTGACGCGTCCCTTTGAACCCAAAGACTATTGGTTGCCACTGAAAATTGACGATGTATCACTCTATCCTTCATTTGGTCAGAATCCGGGATGGTAAATAACTTAACTAAAAAGGAAGAATAATGAAACTAATAAGAATAGGATTGATTTTATTCGGAATGTGCTTCGGTTTCATTGGGGGAGCTGCAGGACAAACTTCCAATATTGAAAATACTGCCACTTCCGGAAATGACTCTTTGGTACATGTGGTTTACGGAGCCGGCGATAAATCGGTGAATGTAGCATATAGGACTGAAAAAGAGAAAGACGTGTCCGGTGCTATCTCCGTATTGAATCCTTCAGATTACCTGGATAAGGGGTATAGTACTAATCCGTTGGATGGTGTTGCCGCTTTTGTTGGTGGAAATAATCTGTGGAATATGGGAAAAGCGTTAGTACTAATTGACGGAGTCCCTCGTTCTATAAACGATGTTACGCCAAGTGAAATCGCGCAGATTACATTTTTGAAAGGCGCTAATGCAGTAGTACTATATGGTAGTCGTGCTGCCAACGGAGTAATTCAGATTACGACAAAGCGAGGAAAAGCTGGTAAACGTTGGACTAGTGTTCGCGCTAACGCAGGTGTTAACATGCCGATAGCTTATCCAAAATATCTTGGCTCAGCTGAATACATGAAGTATTACAATCAGGCTTCAGTGAATGACGGACTTGCTCCTTTGTATGATGATGCCACGATTAGTAATTATGCAACTCAATCAAATCCGTATCGATACCCGGACGTTAACTACTATTCGTCCGATTATTTACGCAAGTTGTTTAACACCTATTCTGCTAATGCGCAGTTTTCGGGTGGTAACGATCGTGCCCGATTTTATGCCGAGGTTGGCTTTCAGAACCAGAATTCGTTGTTGAAAATTGGTGAAGGAAACAACGAGACAAATAACCGGTTGAATGTACGTGGTAATATTGATTTAAAGATTAATGACTATATCACTACTTATGTTAATGTATCAACAGTATTCTATGACAGTCGCTCGGCAAATGGTAATTATTGGAATGAGGCGGCTTCTATTCAGCCTCATCGTTTTTCACCACTTATCCCGATTGATTTAATTTCGAAAACCTCGGATGCTGCTCAGCAGTTGGTGGCTAACAGCCGGCATATTATTGATGGAAAATATTTGTTGGGAGGCTCTCAGCAATATCTCACCAACCCGATTGCCGATGCATATGCGGCTGGACATACTACTTTCACCAGTCGTCAGTTTCAGTATACTGGCGGAGTTAACGCCGACCTTAACAAGTTTTTGCAAGGCTTGTCCTTTCATGGACAAATGAGTGTAGACTATTCGAATACGTATAATGAATCGATTAATAATACTTATGCTGTCTATGTGCCGACTTGGGACGCTAATAATGATTCCATTACCAGTCTTACCAAATACAATAAAGATAGTAATACCGGGACTCAAAACCTGAGTGACAATTGGAACGATCAGGTGATTGATTTTAATTTTCACTTCGACTATGTGAATACTTTCAAGGAAAAGCATAACGTATCTGCCATGTTGGTTGCTGCGGCAACCCGGCAACGACAAACCGGCAATTTCCAGTATGGCACTAACGCCAATCTTGGAGTTCAGATGGCATACAATTACGCGCACAAATACTACGTCGACTTCAGTGGCGCTGTTGTTAACTCGACTAAATTGTCTACCAAAAAACGAGTTGCTTTTTCACCAACTCTGAATCTGGGATGGGTATTGAGCGATGAAGGTTTTCTGAAAGGTTCCGACGTTGTTAATCGCTTAAAGCTGACCGCCTCCGCTGGTGTTGTCAACACCGATTTGGATATTGACAACTATTATTTGTACGATGCTGTTTACGCTCCCACTGCCTATTTTTCATGGCAGGATGGAAATTTCACGAACAGAACGACCACCATTTTACGTGGGGCAAACAGAAATTTGGCCTATACCAAGCGAAAGGAAGTCAATTTCGGAATAGAAAGCTCTTTGTTTAACCGGAAACTGGATCTCAAGGCGACTGCATTCTTTATCAAAAAGGATGGAATGCCTGTTCAGGCTTATACGCAATATCCGAGTTATTTTTATACTTCTTACCCCGAAACCTCTTTTGTGCCTTATACAAATTTTGAAGCAAACAGCTATCATGGATTTGATTTTCAGTTGAATTTCCATAAACAGTTGGGAGAAGTGAATTTGACGATTGGTGCAGCCGGAACCTATGTAAAGACAAAAGCATTGAAGCGCGATGAGCTTTATGAAGACTCGTATCGCAATCGTGCCGGTAAACCGGTTGATGCTATTTTCGGCTTGCAGAGCGAAGGTTTTTTCGCCGACCAAGCTGATATTGACGGCCATGCATTGCAGAAATTTGGTGAGGTTAAGCCGGGTGATATTAAGTACAAAGATCAGAACGGAGACGGTGTGATTGATGAACGAGATGAAGTAATGATCGGACATTGGGGAAGTACGTTTACCGGCGGATTAAATTTTACAGCCCAATGGAAAGACTTGACACTTTTTGTCCTGGGAACAACGTCGATTGGAGGAACAGGCATGAAGAACAGTGACTATTATTGGGTATACGGTGATAGAAAGTATTCAGATGTCGTCCGCAACAGCTGGACTGAAGAAAATAAGAATACTGCAACCTATCCTCGGTTAACTACTCTAAGTGGAAACAATAACTTCCGTAACTCAGATTTCTGGACTTACAGTACTGATCGTGTCGATCTTTCTAAGGTACAGTTGACTTATTCTTTGCCGAAGAGTGTTTTGCAAAACTCTTATCTGAAAGGTTTGAATATTTATGTCAGTGGCTCAAACCTGCTGACTATTTCAAAGAATAAGGATATTCTGCAGCTGAACGTTGGTGGGGTACCCCAGACACGCTTCTACAATATGGGTATCAAAGCTGAATTTTAAGGGACAAAAAAACAGACATGAATATGAAAAAGAAATTAATCATATTGTTAGCCATAGCCTTGGTTTTCTCCGGTTGTCAGGATTTTCTATCTCCTGCTGATGAAAACAACCGTGGTTTGGACGATATATATAGCGATGCAGCATTTGCAGAGGGACTCCTGCTAAACGGTTACGTTCGGTTACCCTCCGGAAGTTATTCATTCAATGATGTTGCTACAGATGATGCGGTAACGAATGACGGAAATAACCAATATCTCTCGATGGCTACTGGTCAATGGTCGGCTATGAATAATCCGATGGAAGAATGGACCAGCGGTTTTGCAGCCATTCAATATTTAAATAGGATATTGAAAGAAACCGATAAGGTCGATTGGGCGACCACCGGTGAGTACACTAAAGAAATGTTCAATGATCGGACTAAAGGAGAAGCGTACGGATTACGTGCTCTCTTTATGTACTACCTTTTACAGGCTCATGGTGGATGGACTTCAGACGGTAGACTTTTAGGAGTACCGATCTTGACTGAACCTTTGGATGCTAAGTCTGATTTTAATCTGCCGCGTAATACATTTGAAGAGTGTGTGCAGCAAATTTATAAGGATCTCGATCAAGCCGAGAAATATTTGCCTCTCGACTTTGAGGATATCAATAGCACCAGTGAGATACCAGACAAATATGCAGGTAAAACAAATGTTTCTGATTATAACAGGGTGTTTGGTGCCTACAATCGACAACGACTAACTGCTCGCATTGTTAAAGCAATACGTGCCCGGATTTCGTTACTCGCAGCAAGTCCTGCCTTTAATCAGGGAACCACTGTAAAGTGGTCGGATGCAGCGGATGATGCGGCGAAGGTTCTTGATTTGATTGGTGGTGTCTCTGGTATGGCAAGCAATGGAGGCTCCTGGTATGCCAAGTCTAACTCGGGTGAGATTGATGGTTTATCCGCAGGGGCTAATCCTGCTGAGGTGCTTTGGAGAACAAATATAAGTGATGAGAATAGTTTGGAATCGGATAATTATCCACCGAGTCTGTATGGTAAGGGACGAGTTAATCCAACCCAAAATTTGGTGAACGCTTTTCCAATGGCCAATGGTTATCCCATCACTGACGCTAACAGTGGTTATGATCCCAACAACCCTTATGCGAATCGCGACCCTCGGTTAAACAAGTATGTTGTTGTGAACGGAAGTTCGGAAGGTCCCGGTGGATCGACTGTCTATACCGAGGTAGGAAAAACCGACGACGGACTGGATGCTATTTCAACCTCTACACGTACCGGTTACTATATGCGCAAACTGCTTCGTGAAGATGTCAATCTTGACCCAGTGAATACCAATACACAAAAGCATTATGTTGCGCGTATTCGTTATACCGAGATATTCCTCGATTATGCAGAGGCGGCAAACGAGGCCTGGGGACCTGATGGTGAAGGAACTCACGGATATTCTGCACGTGATGTCATTGCTGCATTACGTGAAAGAGCTGGTATTTCTCAACCTGATGACTATTTGGCATCCATTAGCACAAAGGAGGATATGAGAAAACTGATCCACAACGAAAGACGATTGGAATTGTGCTTCGAAGGTTTCCGCTTTTGGGATCTGCGCCGTTGGAAGGAAAGCATTACTGATCCTGCCCTGGGAGTCCGTATTACCGGTGGAAATTTCCAGTTTAGTACTGTCGAGAAAAGGCAATATAGTGATTACATGTACTATGGACCGATTCCATATAATGAAATACTTAAAGCAAATAATCTGGAACAGAATGCAGGTTGGTAATGCTCAGTTACAACTTTAAACTTTAGAACAATGAAAAGGATTTTTTATATCTTATTAATAGCTCTTCCTTTCCTGATGAGTGCTTGCCATAATCAGGACTGGTCGTTCCCTGATTATAAATATACTACGGTGTATTTTCCTTACCAGGCTCCGGTGAGGACATTGGTACTCGGAAAGGATATCTACGACAACACCCTCGATAATGCGCACAAATGCAAAA
This sequence comes from Prolixibacter sp. NT017, assembly GCF_009617875.1. Taxonomy (NCBI): domain Bacteria; kingdom Pseudomonadati; phylum Bacteroidota; class Bacteroidia; order Marinilabiliales; family Prolixibacteraceae; genus Prolixibacter; species Prolixibacter sp. NT017. Next base: position 451,077 of record NZ_BLAV01000001.1, read on the forward strand.
TTATGGCAACTATGGGAGGAGTGTACAATAATAACGTTGACAGGATACTTCACATTGAAGTAGACAATTCGCTCTGTGACAATCTGAAATTTGATGATGCATCCGGAGATGATGTGATCGCTATGCCATCAAATTATTACACGCTTTCAAGTGATAAGCAGCTCGTCATTCCTGCTGATTCCATCGTGGGGGGAATTGAAGTGCAACTTACCGATGCCTTCTTTGCTGATCCCCGTTCGATTAAAAACACGTTTGTTATTCCTGTGCGTATTACGTCGGTAGAAAATGCTGATTCGATATTGAGCGGAAAGAGCAGTATGGATAACCCTGATCCGCGGGTGGCTGCTGATTGGACAATTGTTCCTAAGAATTACATTCTTTACGGTGTCAAGTATGTGAATCCTTGGAATGGTAGTTACCTGAGAAGAGGTGTAGACGACGTGAAAGGCAATGGTGGAAACAGTTCTCTGGATACGACAATCGTTTATCATCAGGAATATACGGTAGATGATGAAGTTGTTACCGCGAAAACGTTGTCGATGGATGAGGTTTCTATTGTGCTTAAAACAGTAAACAAAGGAGATGCAACCGAAATGCCTTTCGAACTCAGAATTAAAGTGGATGATTCAGGGAAATGCACTGTCTCTAATCCTGATTCTGCTGGTTATACTATCACGGGTAGTGGTGATTTTGTAGAAAATGGAGATTCCTGGGGCGGTGAAAAACACGATGTGATGCACCTGAAATACAACGTCGATTTTGGAACGACAACACATTCGTTTACCGATACACTGGTCATTCGGGATCGGAACGTAAAAATGGAAACGTTTACCCCCTATGTTGTCGGCAATTAATCAAATAAGTTAGAGCTATATCATATTGGAGAGGTCTTCAAAGCCTCTCCAATATTTTTATATGAGAAGGCGTGTGTGACATCAGCTAGATGTCGTAACGATTCTCGTTGAAGGCCCTTGTCAGTCATTTGGATACGTGATGGGGTCGGTATATGGAAAAATGAAGGTGTCGTCAGCGAAGGATATTACGCAAAGTATACAAATGTGCCTGGTGCATGACATCACACTAGGAGTGATATGGAGGTCGTCGGGATTTCATATCGGGAGAGCAGAATTTCTCATCTTATTAAAACATCAAAGTTAAAAACGGTTTATAGCGTGAAAAAGATATTTTTTGTCCTGTTATATATGATTATATATATGCTGGGGACTAATGCTGCTCATTGTCAGTCAGTATCATTTAAAACCTACAATAATCCGGTAATTCCGGGCGATCATTCCGACTGTACATTGACAAAAGTTGGACACGACTTTTATACAACGGGCTCGTCTTTTAATCCGACTCCGGTTATTTATCACTCGACCGATTTAGTGCACTGGGAAGCTATTGCTCAACCTGTATCAGCAAATTGGAAAGATTATGGTGATAAGCCGCAGGGCGGTTGCTGGGGTGGACAGATGGTTTTCTACAATCATAAGTATTGGTTTTTCTTCAGCCATGGGAGTATGTACTTTACAACTGCAGATAAACCTGAGGGACCATGGAGCATGCCGGTGAAAGTTCAGAATCCTCCACAATTACCATATCCGCTCGGATATGATAATTCTATCTTCATTGATGATGATGGGAAATGGTATATGGTGGTAAAAAATGGCCAACAGAATAATGGAATAGTTGAATTGAGTAAGGATGGCCAACCGACTGGTGTTGTTTATAATTTAAAGTGGTTGAATGCAAAGGATTCTAATGGACGTTTCCCATATAGTTGGGCAGAGGGACCTGTTATGTGGAAGCGTAATGGGTACTATTATTATTCATTTGCAAGGGATGTAAGTGGTGGTCAAAAATACATGAGGAGTAAAACATTGACCGCTGATTCTTCAGCCTGGACAAGTCCTGTCGATTTTTTTAATGAAAACGACCCGGGGAAAGCCACTGCCATATTTTCCGGACCAAATCATAGCTCGGCTGCAGTGATGATTGATGATAGTACCAGTTGGGTTGTACATCCCGTATGGGCCAGAGGTAACAAGGGGGAATGGTTTGGCCAGGGAAGGCAAGGCTTATTAAATCAGGTTCACTATGATGCAAATAATAATGCGGTAGCCGATTATCCTTCTAACCGAAGTTTTACCGCACCCAAATTATCCAGTAGCGGAATACCGTGGATGGTTCCCAAAGCTGACTTTTTTACCAGTGACAAGCTTAATCCGGAATGGTCTTTTTTAGGCTATACACCTGATAATACATGGTCTCTGACTGTTCGTCCGGGTTGGATTCGGTTAACGCCGAAATCAATTGAGAAACCCAATACAATTATTAAAACCGATCCGGAACATAACTATTCGCTGATAACCAGGGTTGATTTCAGTCCATCTTCTACTAATGATGAAGCAGGAATTCGTATCATGAACGGTAAGGAAAACCTTTTTGCAAAGGTTTTCTGTACGCTAAATTCTGACGGAAAAAAAGTTGCACGGTTCAGTTATGGTAATGCTATCTATAATTCAGCAAATCAGACCGGGAATGTCATCTGGTTGAAACTGCTAAGAAATGATCATATACTTTCTGGCTATTACAGTACAGATGGATTTGATTGGATCAAAGTGGGGAGAGATATTGATGTTTCAAAAATGGATAGTTACAGTGCCGATTTTAATGGCTGGTGCGGTAACCGGCAGGGATTATATGTACAGGGCAGCAGGAGTGCAGATTTCGATTTGTATATCTACCGGGATGCCTACACGCCTATTCTGGCTGAGTGTCCGGCAAACCAGCTTGGTACCAGGCGCATCCAGGTGTCAGCAGGTGAATATGCATTGGGTGATATTCATAACGGAGACTGGGCATTGTATGCAGGTGTTGAGTTTGGTAGTGATGATTATGCTAAGACCTGTGATTCTGTAAAGATTACGGCTTCATGCGTTCACGATGCGACCGTAGAGGTTTGGCTGGATTCGATTGGCACCGGAAAGAAAATAGCAACCTGTAAGATTTCAAATACCGGTGGTTCGGGTTCATTTAAAATCTTTACTGCCCCAACTATTGCAACAACCGGCATGCATGACGTTTATCTCAGATTTATCGGGCGAGACAATGAAAATTTCATGACGGTAAAAAATCTGGTTTTTGCAACGTCTTCCAGACCAACCTCTGTAAATGACCTGAGAGCGCGAGGTACCCTGAAAATATTTCCTAATCCGACAGAGGATAAAATCAATGTCACGTCCGATTTTTATTTTAAGGATTTGTCGATTTATGATATGCTGGGAAGGGGCATGGCAAAGAAATCTTATAGTGCAGAAATTAATGCTACCACTTTAAGACTTGAATTAAACAAGGATATGTATATCCTGAAAGTATCGAACAATACTTTATCGGCCAGTTCCAAAATATTTGTTCAATAATAAGGAGTATACTTAAATCACGATAAATATATCTGAAGTCGATATCTGTCATATCCGATTTGATGCTAACGATGGATAAACCAATTGATTAAACTGAGCTAAATAAAAATGAATAACCTGCCGAAATACATGAAATGGTGCTTTTGGGGGATTCTCTTTTTGTTCGTTGCATGTAGTAAAAACTCCGGGGATATTGTACCGAAGAATGCTTCGCTTTCGTTCATTGAGAGTACCGTTCCCTTGGAAGAACTTTCAACGGATGGCGGAACGATCAGCATTGAAGTGGAATCGTCCTATACAACCTGGAATATAAAAGCTGGCGATGCGAAAGAAGGGCAGAAGTTTATCACCCAAATTACTCCGGCTAATGCTGGTTCAGCCTATGAAGAGAACACGCAGACTTCTGTCAGCATCATATATGGCTCTAATCTGACGAGTACCCAAAATCGTCAGCAGGTTATTATCTCTTCTGTTACGGATAATCTGAGCGATACCATTGTTATTATCCAGGCTGCCAAACCTGTCGTGAAACAGAATGTGACAATTGATCCCAGCATCACTTACCAAACTGTGTCCGGGTTTGGCGGTGCTAACGCCATTTGGGGAACAGATTATCTATCATCTTCAGAAATGGATTTGGCTTTTGGCACAGGAGACAATGATTTGGGACTGTCAATTTTGAGAGTACGGTTGTCTTCTGATAAAAACGATTGGGCAGGCCTGGTCAACAGTATTAAAGGTGCCAATGCCCATCATGTGAAAGTATTGGCTACTCCCTGGTCGCCACCTGCTGTATGGAAAAGTAACAACAGTGTGGATGGCGGTGGTTCTTTGCTGGAGACACATTATGCCGACTTTGTTAATTACATAAATGAGTTCATCCAGTATATGAGCTCACAAGGTGCTACTGTCGATGTGGTTTCCATACAGAACGAACCCGACTGGAAAGCACCATACGAGGGATGCGAATATACGACTTCGGAGATGTTCAATTTTGTGAAAAACTATGCCGGTGGCATTAAGGGAGCTAAGGTGCTGGCGGCCGAATCGCTGAATTTCAATCAGGCATATACCGACGATATTTTGAATGACCCGGTTGCCGCTGATAATCTGGATATTATTGGTGGTCACTTGTATGGAGCGGGCCTTGAACCTTATCCGTTAGCCGTACAAAAAGGGAAAGAAATTTGGATGACGGAACACTTATTAAATCTCGATAGCGGTAATAATCCTGATAACTGGACCGGGAATACGGGTGTGAAAACCATTTGGGATGAATCAATGAAGATGGTCAGAGAGATTCAAACCGCTATGATGGATAACTGGAACGCATACATTTGGTGGTACATTCGTCGTTATTATTCCTTTCTGGGCGATGGTGAAAGAGGAACAACCCGGGGACAGATTTTAAAAAGAGGTTATGCCATGTCTCAGTTTGCCAAATTCGTCAGGCCAGGATATGTTCGAATACAAGCCCGGCTTGAGAATACATCATCCGGATTGATAATTACTGCCTACAAAGGAGACAATAAAATTGTTGTGGCAATTGTTAATCCAACCAATGTGGATGTTCCGGGTGTCAACCTGATCAATTCAACGGTCGTCTCATCAGCTGTGGCATATACAACCTCAGAGTTTGTCAACCGGAAAATGGAAAATCTGACCCCGGATAATACTAATGTAACTGTGGATATAACTGCCAATAGTGTTACAACGATTGTCATTGAATGATTGATTTAGGAAAACCGGGCATTGAAGTGAGTTTTTATTTAGTATCTGCAATAATTAGCTTGTCAATAGAGCATCATTTATTGATAACTAAAAACAGGACAGAGCCAGAATTATCCGGGCTCTGTTTTTACGTTATCCAATTTAAGTCCTGAATATTTCCCTCTTTTTAAAACGATTGATAACGAGTAATTTTTTTTAACGGGAAGTTTCGTGTCTCAAATTTGAAGTGAAATATCTCAAATCAAAAGTCCATATGGGGTGGTATCGATAATTTTAGCCATCTAACTTGATTAAGGATTTTGAATTGAGCCTGATAGTCGTCGAATAATAGAAGATCATGAGGTGTTTAATTCTTTCTCCGCCCGATAAATAAAACAGACAAAATGAATCCAGACACTACATGCCTTCTAAACGTAGAACTCCACCGTGATGTGAGTCTTAACAGGAAATTACTCTGGTGAAAAACCGGAATTTTATTATGCAATGAGTGTCTCAATTGAGATTGCTTAACAATTCCGAACCAAAAAATCAATTTGTGCAAAACGTGGTGGCTCGTCACATTTGATTGGCACGATAAAAAATCTACAAATGAAAACAACTTCTTCGAAAGTTACCGTTCTCGAAAAAATCGGTTACAGCTTGGGTGACCTGGCTGCGAACCTGATTTTTCAAACCTTAATGACCTTTTTGGCATTCTTTTATACGGACGTATACAAAATTCCACCGGGAACAGCATCAGCCATTATATTCACAGGTGGTATGGTTGGCGCATTTTTTAATCCGGTTATGGGCATCATCGCTGACCGGACCAATACACGCTGGGGTAAGTTCCGGCCCTGGATATTATGGACCGCTTTCCCATTCGGTATCATTGCCATACTAGCCTTCAGTACTCCCGATTTTAGCCCGGGAGGAAAAATTGCCTATGCGCTGATTACATACATTTTATTGGTTATTACCTATTCAGCGAATAACCTGCCTTATGCATCACTGAGTGGCGTACTAACGGGGGATATGGCTGAACGTAACAGTATCTCGTCTTACCGCTTTGTTGCCGTAATGATTGCCCAGTTTATTGTGCAGGGATTGTTGTTACCCCTCGTACTTATTTTGGGAGATGGAGACAAGACTAAAGGATTTGAACATACAATCGGCATTTTCGCTGTAACCGGAGTTGTTTTCTTTTTGATCACGTTTCTGACTACCCGCGAACGGGTTGTGCCTAATCCGGAGCAGAAAACCAGTGTAAAAGACGACCTGAAGGATTTGGTTCGAAACCGGCCCTGGCTCATTATGCTTGTCCTTACCATATTCGTTTTCATCACGTTATCGCTTAAGGGGGGAATGTATGTTTATTATTTTGAAAACTATCTGAGTGCGAAACATCTGGCCGATTTCCTTCAGAATATTGGATTCAACGATTTTATTAATGGATTGAACAACTTGCTTATCAGGATGGGACTGCATGGTTTTACGTGGCCCAAGGATGCCCCGACCTCCGGGTTTAGCCTTTTCAATGGGGGAGGTATCATCATGATGATTGTGGGAATTGCTTTTTCAAAAAGACTGGCTGATAAATATGGAAAGCGTGATGTTTTTGGAGCTAGCCTGTTTCTTTCGGCTGTGTGCCTGTTGCTTTTCCTGTTTTATGGTCCGCAATCTATTGCGCTGGTTTTCGGAACTCAACTTGCCCATGGATTCTTTTACGGAATATCAACACCTTTATTATGGGCAATGATTGCCGATGTGGCCGACTATTCCGAGTGGAAGAACAAACGCCGGGCAACTGCTATCGTATTTTCGGCCATGATTTTTGGATTGAAAGCCGGGCTTAGTATTGGTGGGGCATTAGTTGCCGGCATATTGGCTGTATATGGCTACGATCCACAATTACCAGTTCAATCTCCCGGTACAATTACCGGTATAAAACTATCTGTTAGTGTTTTTCCTGCTTTGACTTTTTGTATCGGGGTTGCCTTTCTGTTCTTCTATGAGATTGATAAGAAAAAGGAAATCCAAATACAGGAAGAGTTGATGCTTCGAAGAAAATAGAATTTGTAAATAATAGATTGATTCCTATGAAAATAAACAAAAAACGAAACCAAATCGCCAGGGTGTTGTTGCTCGCCACGATAGTGATAAGTGGCTGTGCAAAGAGCCCGGAAACAAGAGAAGACCTTACGTTGAAAAATGCATTTGCCGGTAAATTCCATATTGGCACAGCACTAAATATTCCGCAGATACTTGGAAGAGATTCTGGTTCACTGAAGGTGGTTAAAAAACAGTTTGATGCGATCGTTGCTGAAAATTGTATGAAGAGCGGGCATCTCGAACCCCAGGAAGGTTTTTTTGACTTTTCGACGGCTGATAAGTTTGTGAAATTTGGATTAGATAATCATTTGTTTGTCACCGGTCATACCTTAATCTGGCATTCTCAGGCTCCTCGGTGGTTCTTTACAGATAGTCTGGGACACGATGTGTCGCGTGACGTTATGATTGCGCGGATGAAGAAATACATTTCCACCGTGGTGGAGCACTTCAAAGGAAAAGTTAAAGGATGGGACGTAGTTAATGAAGCAGTACTGGACGACGGTTCCTTACGGAAAAGCAAGTTTTACCAAATCATTGGTCCCGATTTTATCAAGCTTGCCTTCGAATTTGCCCATGAAGCGGATCCCAATGCCGAACTATACTATAACGATTATTCGATGGCCAATCCGCAAAAAAGGGAAGGAGTCATCCGGATGGTAAAAGAACTTCAAAGCGAGGGCGTCCGGATTGATGGCATTGGCATGCAAGGGCATATTGGATTAACACACCCTGATATTGATGAGTTTGAAAAAAGCCTCGAAGCCTTTGCCGGTTTGGGTGTGAAAATAAATATCTCCGAATTGGATCTCTCTGTTCTACCTAACCCGGACTTCCATACAGGCGCGAATGTGTCTGACAATTTCAAGTATGATAAGAAATTGAATCCTTATGCAGAAGCACTTCCCGACAGTGTAGCCCAGGCATTCAACCAGCGCTACCTGGACTTCTTCAAACTCTTTTTGAAACATCAGGATGTAATCGAACGGGTTACGCTCTGGGGAGTAAACGACGGACAGTCGTGGAAAAATAACTGGCCGGTCAGAGGTCGCACCGATTATCCGCTGTTGTTCGATCGGAATAATCAGCCTAAACCTGTAGTAAAAGAAATTATTGATGCGGCAATGAATTATCCGAAAGCCGATTAATTTATATGTCAATGAAAAAATCAAGATACCTGGTTGAACACATGTATACAGCCGATCCGGCAGTACACGTTTTTAATGGCAAACTGTATATCTACCCTTCACACGACATCGATGCGGGCATTCCTGAGAATGATAACGGCGACCATTTTGATATGCGTGACTATCACGTATTTTCAATGGACTCCATTGACGGAGAAGTGACTGACCATGGAGTGGCACTGGATGTAAAAGACATCCGGTGGGCCGGAAGACAACTGTGGGATTGTGATGCAGCTTTTAAGAATGGGAAATATTATTTGTACTTTCCGTTGAAGGACAAGACTGATATTTTCCGAATCGGCGTCGCTGTGAGTGAGAAACCGGAAGGACCTTTCGTTCCGCTTGACAATCCAATCAGAGGGAGTTATTCGATTGACCCCTGTGTTTTTTGTGACGACGATGGTACTCATTACATGTATTTTGGTGGCTTGTGGGGTGGCCAATTACAACGCTACCGCGATAACAAAGCCATTGAATGCGGACAGCTTCCCGATGACGAACAGCCTGCATTGCCTTCGCGGGTGGTGAAACTCGATGACGATATGCTCGAATTTGGCGAGGAGCCGAAAGCGGTAATTATACTTGACGAAAACGGAGAGCCGTTGAAAGCAGGTGATAACGAACGCCGGTTCTTTGAGGCATCGTGGATGCACAAATACAAAGGGAAATACTACTTCTCGTATTCAACGGGTGACACTCACAAACTGTGTTATGCAGTTGGTGACAACCCTTACGGTCCTTTTACTTACCAGGGAGTGATTCTTACACCGGTGGTTGGCTGGACAACTCACCATTCCATTGTGGAGTTTAAAGGCAAGTGGTACCTGTTCTATCACGACAGTGTTCCGTCGGGCGGCAAAACATGGTTGCGAAGCATGAAAGTGATTGAACTGGAATATACGAAAGAGGGGAGCATTAAAACGATTGAAGGAATAGAAGATTAGAATTGAGATACCTAAAGTATCTGTCAGAATAAACATTTCCAAAGTTGTTATAGAAATAGGTTTAGTTAGTTTTGTTTCAGTTAGATTGACTATTAAATATCGGAAGCTTCTTTTTAAGGAGCTTCCGATTATTTATTTAGCACATGTTATTCTGGTATGTTCATTTACATTCTTCTGCCATTCGGGTTAAAGATATTTCCAGGTAGTTATGAATGACTGTTTATAACAATAAAGTGTACTGTGACGGAATATTCAATATCGCCAGAAAGAGTAGTGAATGAGTTGTATAGCTGGGGTTGAACCATCGCAAGAAGATGTTAAATGATGATTAATTTCCGGACGGTGAAAACTTATACTGTTCTCTTGTCATCTTTATACTGTTCTCCCACCGTCTTTATACGTTTCTCACCTCACCCTTTATACGTTTCTCGCGGCGTCTTTATACGTTTCTCTTTCCATCGTTATACGTAGAAAGATGGAAACCTTCTGCGTTTAGGTTTTGAACACGAGTGGCAGATGGTTTGGGAATTGTAATTCCGGTGTTTAAAGGTGGACTTCATTTCACATAAAATTCGCTTTACTCTTATGGCATATAACGACGGAGAGTTTCCTGCTTTTTTTTGAGCTGCAACAAAAAAAGGCCGTCCGAAAAACGGACGACCTTTGCAGTAGTTGGTTGTTTGATTAAGGTTTGCTTTTATTCCTTATTGCATGTCGTTATTTATCAAACTACATTTTCCTTACTTCAATAACATCTCCCTTTCGGGTCGGGATATCATACTCGTATACTTTTTTCAGTTTGGGCAAGTCTAACGGAACTTTTGAGTGTACCAGCGGACTCTTCTGAGGCGGAATGGCGAAAAAAGGATTGGTATTCTGCCCTTTGGCTTTCTTCAGTCCTTTGCCCTTTAGCGGAACATATGAGCGCAGGCGGCAATTACCTCCGTCGGTTGAGTGGATGGTTGCGTAGGCCAGTTCACCGTTTTTCCATTTTATATCGACTGTGAAACCACCCCGGGCCCTGAGTCCTGATATGCTACCTTCTTTCCATGCCGTTGGAAGTGCCGGCAACAGCTGAACGGCGCCATCCTGGCTTTGTAACAACATCTCTGCAATACCCGAGGTACAGCCGAAGTTACCGTCAATTTGGAACGGGGGATGGGCATCGAACAGGTTGGGGTAGGTGCCTCCGCCTTCCATTCCTCTCGAATGGTTCACCGGTCTCAGCTGGTCCGTGATTAATTTATAGGCATGGTTTCCATCGAGCAGCCGCGCCCAGAGGTTTACTTTCCATCCCATCGACCACCCGGTCGATTCATCGCCGCGTGCCAAAAGCGATGTTCTGGCAGCAGAAAACAATTTTGGGGTACGGTATGGCGAAATTTGATTCGACGGGTATAAGCCATACAAATGCGATACATGGCGGTGATGATCATTCGGACTATCCCAGTCGTGCAACCACTCCTGTAACTGCCCCCAGCGCCCGATTTGCATAGGAGGAAGACGTTTGATCGCATCCTGAAGCCGGGCAACAAAGGCATCGTCGGTATGCAGGATTTTTGCGGCCATGATGGTTTTGCTAAACAGATCGAACGCCAATTGATTATCCATGGTAGCGCCGGCAGTTAAAGAAGTGCTGTGTCCCGGCGGAATATGCTCCGGCGAAATGGAGGGACAAACAACCAGCCAGTGATGTTCCGGCTCTTCCACCATGAAATCGAGCAGAAACTTTGCCGCTCCTTTCACTACCGGGTAGATGGACTTCAGGTATTCTTTATCGCCACCGAAGGCGTATTTGTAGAACAGATGCTGTGAAAGCCATACGCCGCCCATGGGCCACATTCCCCAGTTGGCTCCGTCTATGGGGCCGGTAATGCGCCAGATATCGGTATTGTGATGGGTTGTCCAGCCACCGGCTCCGTACATATCTTCAGCGGTTTTTATTCCGGTTTGCGAAAGTTCGCGAACCATCTGAATCAAGGGCTCGTTCATCTCCGTCAGGTTTGTGACTTCCGACGGCCAGTAGTTCATTTCGGTATTGATGTTGATGGTGTATTTGCTGTCCCATGGTGGGTAAAGCTGGTTGTTCCATATTCCCTGCAGGTTCGCCGGCTGTCCTCCCGGTCGCGAAGAAGAGATGAGCAGGTAGCGGCCAAACTGGAAGTACAGAGCTACCAGTTGCGGATCATTATCGCCGGCAAATTGCGCAAGGCGAACATCGGTGGGATTTTTCACCGAATCCGTTACTCCCAGGTCGAGTATTACCCGTTGAAAATATTTCCGGTAGTCGGCTGTGCTGGCTTTCTGTATCTGCTCGTAGCTTTTCTTTAGCGCCTGCTGAAGATAGGAACTTGCCAAAGCATCGGCATTGCCACTGATGTCGTTGTAGTTTTTAACGTTGGTGGCAATGGAGATGTAGATGGTTGCCGCATCGGCATTGGAAACTTTTACGACGGTATCGTTGGCGGATACTGTACCGCCCCGGGGAACCACTTTTACCCGGGCTTCGAATCGGACGGCGCCTTTAACCGTCTCGTGGTCGCTGGTTGTACCCGACAGTACGAGTTCGTTGTTACCTTGTGTTGACAGGTTGAGCATTTTAGACGGTCCCGGACGGTCCATTGTGGCGGAAAAGCTGACGGCGCCCGGTTTATCGGCCGAAATACGGGCAACAATTACCTGGTCGGGATACGAGGACAGTACATGTGTCGTATAATGTACGCCGTTCACGTTATACCGACTGCTCGCTACGGCTTTGTCGATGTCGAGTTCACGGTAGTAGTCCGAGTAGTTTTCGTGTCCCGGAAAGGAAAGACGAAGGTTGCCTACCGTTTGGTAGGGCATGCCCTGAGACTTTTTGCTGATAAAATCCTGGTTAACCAGTGTCTCTGCTTCTTTGTATTTCCCTTCAAAAATCAATTTGCGGACTTCGGGCAACGCCTCTTTGGCCTTCAGGTTATCGTTCCGGTTGGGTTGACCGGCCCACACGGAACTCTCGTTCAGTTGAATGGTTTCGTGATTTGGGTCGCCAAAGACCATCGCCCCCAGGCGGCCATTCCCGACAGGCAGAGCTTCGACCCATTGTTTGGCCGGGTGCAAATACCAAAGCTTCAAAAGTGAGTCGTTTTGGGCGTAGGCACCGGCTACACACCCCATCACGAGCCAGAATAAAAGGATTCTCTTCACTGTTATTATTTTTTGATTTCCACTTTTATCTGGGTAAACGAATGGGGAAGAAATGAGTAGGTCAACCCGGTTTTGTTTGTTTTGATTTCCTTCGTTACCGGAATATATTGTGATTGTTTATCGAACGAGAACGGTGTCTCGAGCGACTGACTGTCGATGATGCCGGCCACTGCTTTCCCTGTCATTTCGCCGGAGGTGGGCAGTATATCGGCGGTAATTGCCTTGTCCTTGTTCCGGTTAATCACGTTGATGTAAAGTGTTTGGGTTTCGGGCGAATAGACCGACGTAACGTCGAGGTACGGAATGCCTTTGTATTTTTCGGTATTAAAGGTATCGCAAGCCACATAGGTATCGACCGAATTGCCGAGGCAATTGTTGGAAAATGACTTGAAAATGTAGAACAGCGGCGTTTTGTAGGTTCCTTTTTCGCGGTCGCTTCCCAGCAATGAGGTAAACATGGTAAAGTTGGCCATCTTCACTACATCGGCGTGACGAACAAAGGAATTCAGGCATTGTGCCACGGACAGTACCGACCGGAAATTACTCCCGAAAGCGCCATATTCATCTACCGAAACATAAATCGGGTTGGTGAAGTCTTTCTTTGCTTTAGCTGTTTGAATTTCATCGGCGGTTATGCGAATCTTTTCGTCAAAATCCATTGCACTTTGGCCCATGTAGGTGTAATAGTCGGGTGACTTTTCCCAGTAACGGTGAATGGAGAGGTAATTAATTTTATCGCCAAGACCTTCCAGTACCTTCCGGTTCCAGTCAATCCATTTGCCGGTACTTTCGTAGTACGACGATCCGGAAGCAACAAAACGGATGGTCGGGTCGATGGACTTCATTGCCTTGGCGGCTTCCCTTGCTGTTTTCACATAATCATCGGCCGTTTTGTGGCCCAGTTCCCACGGAGCGCCGTCTACTTCGTTACCAAGGTCCCATATTTTGATGTTGTAAGGTTCTTTATGCCCGTATTTAATGCGTAAATCCGAGTAGTAGGTTCCCTTCGGGTAGTTACAGTATTCCAGCCAATGGCATGCGTTTTGGATGTCTCCAAGGCCGAGGTTGACACACACAACGTTGTCACTTCCGATGGACTTATTTAATTCCACCCATTCGTCGGTTCCTACATGGTTGTTATCGGTTCCGCCCCAGGCCATATTCACGCGAACGGGGCGCTGGCTTTTCGGCCCGATACCATCTTCCCAGTTATAGGCCATCACGTAGTTCCCGCCCGGCCAGCGCATGTTTGTTACCTTAAGTTCTTTCGCGGCGTCGATGTAATCCTTCCGGAAACCGTCTTTATCGGCAAGCGGGGAGGAGGGATCGTACAAATTCCCGTAAAGGGTATTGAAGCTTACCGTATCGGGTAATCCCATCCTTGCTCCGTTAAAGTGGATAGGCTCCATAAATACACCATAAATATTCGGATCAATCTTTCCGATAGTCCGGTCAACATCGATTCTAATTTTAGCTGTTTGGGCGCTCAGGAAAAGAGGAAGAGCAAGGCCCAAAAGCGTGAATACTTTTTTCATGACAGATATTTTTATTGATTTAGTTTTTTCTTACCGTTTAAATTGGACCCAGTCAATTTCGACCGGTGAGTTGGATTGTTGTACAACGACCAGGTTGTGAACTCCTTTTTGATAGTTCGAAGCGGGCACATCGGTGGTTGCCCATTGGTTTCCTTTGGGAATTTTTACTTCGGACAACAGGGGACCGTCAGGTTTGTCCAACCGTATCTGTATTTTTCCTCCCTGTTGTGACAGGGCTCTCACCTGAACCGACTTGAGTTTTTTATTCCCGAAGTCGACCGCATTGTACTTTACCCAGGCGCCTTGGGTATTAAATAGGGTCTTCCAGCCTTTAAAGGTATCGAGCGAATCGAGGAACGCAACGGATACGCCCTTTCCGCTGATGTGACTGTACCGGTCAATCTGGATTTCCCGGGTTGCCGGGGTTGTTCCCACTCCGCGTAACGTTGGTGTTACTTTTTGTATGGTTCCGTCAGGATTGAAGAACAGGCTGTCGATACAAACTGACCTGTTCTTATCGAAGTTGGGCGACAAGGCATCCTGATGATAGAAAAGATACCATTGATTCTTATATTGAATCATTGATTGATGGTTGGTCCAGCAATGCATTGGCGATTCATCCATGACGACACCGGTAACTTTGAATGGCCCCATCGGATTATCACCAATGGCGTATTCCAACCGTTCAATTTTATGTTCTACATGCGGATAAGTCAGGTAGTAAATTCCCTTTCGTTCGAATAAATAAGGGCCTTCTTTCAATCCTTTTTCAGGAAGGTTTTCAATCTTCTGAGGTTCTGAGGCTAGTTCCAGCATGTTGTCTTTCAGTTTGGCCACATAAATATTTCCCATGGCCCAGTAGAGATAGGCCTGTCCGTCTTTGTCGATAAATACGTTCGGATCAATTCCATGGACCCCTTCGATTGGCTTTGCCTGCGGAACATACGGGCCTTCCGGTTTGTCGGCTATAGCCACGCCTATTCCGAAGTTCTTTCTGCCGTTTGGGCCAACCGTTTTTGTATTGGCCGGAAAATAGAAATAATACTTCCCGTTTCGTTCAATGCAATCGGGCGCCCACATGCTGTAGGACGTTGAGTCGACCCAGGGGACATTGTATTGGCTCACGACGATACCATGATCCGTCCAATCAGTCAGGTTGGAGGATGAAAACACATGATAGTCTTCCATGCAGAACCATTTTTCTCTCAACCCTTTCCCGGGGGGCGTAGGGATGTCGTGCGACGGGAAGAGGTATATTTTCCCGTTGAATACTCTTACTGAAGGGTCAGCAGTAAACTGATTACGGATGATTGGATTTTGAGCTTGCGTATTGTTCAGGCAAAAGAGTATCAGGATGATTAGTACGGACAATTTGCGATGGTGTTTTTTCATTGGTTTAAGCTTTTGATTGATGAACTGATTTGTCAGATTTAAAATTTCGGCAATTACCTGTGTTTTTTATTTAAGTCGATTTCAATTCGGTCTATGTCAGGTGCCCAGTCCGTAGCATTTGAAATGCGAATGATATTGTAGCCTTTATGCAATTTGACCGGTAGCGTTTCCCGGGCAATTTTATCCCATCCGCCTGAGTTGAGGCAGGAGAGGGGAATATCGGTTCCGTTGACAGAAAGCGTTGCGTTACGGTCTTCTCCCGATAGGTAGTAAAGAGAGAGGTTGTATTGGCCGGCCTTCCGGGCGTAAACATGCTGAAATTCGATATAATTATCGGGCCGGTTACCGATTTGAATGACTTTTGCCTTACCAGAGCAAATGCTGTCTCCGACAGGTTTTGCCAGTCCCGGAAGTGTCTCACTGTGTTGTGTCAGGTTAAAGTCGTTGAGCCACGCATACTCTGCTTCGAAAACATCTTTCAACTTCGTTTTATGGGCTGTTACCTTAATGAATGAAATACCGTGGCCCGGTACGGTTGCTGAATACACAGAATCTCTTGAACCCAAATCCGCACGGGCCCAGAGGTCGCGCACTTTAGCGCTTCCAACGATATTTAAGTCCTTCCATTTAACCGAAATGGTTGCCGGGGTCATGCTCTGATTCAATAACGCCACGGCAAATTCTTTACTTTGTCGCCCGTTCAGATGCTTTGCCCAAACTTGCAAGCTGTCTTGTTCATACAGTAAGTGGGCCTGTAAGCCCGTTGTATCCTGATTGACGGCGATAACTTCCGGGTTGGTAATGATGGCCTTCGTTTCCTCGCTCATTTTGGTCATGTCCAGACCCAGTACCAAAGGCGACGAAAGGATGCACCACATCGAAAAGTGGCTTCTGTCTTCATTGGCAGTCATTCCCCGGCCAACTTCCAGCATGTCCATATCATTATAATGGCCCGGACTGGCATAAGGAGCTAGGTATTTGCTCAGGTTGATAATGCTGATGATACTTTTCCATTTGGGTTTGGAACCGGGGACGTAGTTGATGTCATGCGACATTCGCCATGAACTGGCTATTCGGGTAACCCAGGTACCGGGGAATTGCCACCGGCAAACGTTAAAGTTGATATCTGTGCGACCAGTGTTGTCAATCGCTTTGCGAATTTCGGTATACCGTGTTTTTTCGTCGAGCTTTTGCTTCAGGCCGCCGCAATAATCTACCTTCAGGAAATCGAATCCCCATGTTTTAAAAATCAGGTTGATGTCTTGCTGGTCGTGGCCGTAAAGTCCGCCACCAACACCACCGGGCTGGTGGCTGTATATCGAACCGCAGGTGTTTTCTCCGGCTTCCGTATAAAAGCCGGCTTTTAATCCTTTGGAGTGAATATAATCGGCCACAGCCTTCATCCCGTCAGAAAATTTCACCGAATCAATTCTTAATTTTCCGTCGGGATAGCGGCCATCGAAGAAACCATCATCGATATTGATGTATTGAAATCCTGCAGCTGATAATCCTGACGATACCATGGCGTCGGCTTGCCGTTTAATCAGGCTTTCGCTGATATGGGGACCGAACTGATTCCAGCTGGCCCATCCCATCAGCGGTGTCTGGGAATGGCTGGTATCCGACTTCTGCTGAGCTTTAACCGGAACCGAAAAAAGTAAAGCAAGCAGTGAGGATATCACCACTTTTCTGATTGCTGTCATCCGATATTTTCCGGGTGTTGATTTATGTGTTCTCATCGGTTTGGATAATTGTCTGTGGTATTACTTATTTTAATCTTCTGACGAAATGTGATTAGCTATGTGGAAATAATCGAAATCGACATAACCGCCAGGGGTTTGGGTGGCATAATTGAATAGTCCGAACCGGTACCCCATGAACTGTGGAATGGTGTATTGCATTTGAAGTTGTGCTCCGATTGATTTCCATGATTTGCCATCGAGGCTATAGAAAAAATGCGCTTTGTCGGTACGGTTTCTGAAATCACATTCAGCTTTCAGGTAAACTGTTTTCTGGTTCAACGGAATACTTGTAATCTCAACCGGCTCTCCCGATTCGGCGCTTACCATCACAATCGATTTCCCGCTGTTTTTGAATTTAACTCCTACCAGTCCGTATTTTTTCTGCAAAAGAGCAAGCCCGGCAAAATCGCCTTCTTTCATGTTCGACACATCAAGTGAGGTAGCCCCGGAGCATACCGGTCCGATTGTACGTTGAGTCAGGGTGTTTCGGACCATCAGGAAACTGGTATCAACACGGCCGGTTGTCAGGCGCAGGTACCCTTTCCGCTGGGCTACCGACCACAATTTATTGTCGGGGTTATGATTCCATTGCCAAACCAAAGGCAATGCAGCTTCTCCTTTGCTCCGGTTAAAATCATCGGAGTTAACAATTCCCGGAATTAAGCTTTTATTGGCGGGAAGCCCCGGCAGGACATCAGGCACTTTGCCGTTAACTCCCAATACCGGCCAACCATTTTCCCATTTTACGGGAACGAGATACGGGATACGTCCAACGGAGCCATGATCCTGAAATAAGTAGGCAAACCATTTTCCATCCGGTGTATCAATCAAACCGCCCTGGGCTACTCCTTTGTCCTGTAATCCCAGTTTTCCTTCATAAGGCCCCGTAATTTCATCGGCCCGGTGGATAACGACCGTACGCATTCCGCCACGCGGCCAGGTAATGTTAAACAGGTAGTATTTGCCATTCACTTTAAACAGCTGGGAGCCTTCGGCGCCGAGCATGATGTTCGAACCGGCAGGCGCGCTTGCATTCTCGATAAGCACCCGATCCGAGCCTTCTCTCACACCCGAAAGATCTTTCTTCAATTCGACCAGGTGAAGTTTTCCGGCACCGTAAATCATGTAAATGCGGCCATCATCATCAAAAAACAGCGAGTTATCGTGGAAGCTGGGGCGGAATGAAGATTCTTTCCAGGGACCTTTTTCAATATCCTTTGTTGAATAGATGTAGGTCTTCCCGGTTGTTTGGGCGAAGGTGGAGACATAGTAAGTACCGTTGTGGTACCGCAAGCTACTGGCCCACGATCCTCTTCCGTAAGAACTTTTTCCATTTACAAGGTTCAGAGCATCCACATTGGCCAGTGTATCGTAAGCATAACTCACGATTTGCCAGTTGACAAGATCTTTCGACTTCATGATCGGCACTCCCGGACTCATGTGCATGGTAGTGCTACTCATGTAATAGGTATCGCCCACCCGAATCATTGACTCGTCCGGAACATCGGCATATATGATGGGGTTATGCGCTGATTTTTCCTGAGCAAATGTTTTTATTGAAAAACTAGTGAGCAGGATGATTATGAAAATGAAACTTAATTTTTTCATGGTAATGTATTTGGGCTTACTTAAAAACCAGTTTTGATGATGGATTGAAAACAAAATTATTTAACAGGTTCTACCCCCTTCTTGGTCTGTATTACTTTCTTTATCGTCCCATCGGGGTTGTAATACATATAGTCCACGCATATCGAACGCCGGTAGCTTCCTCCTGTCGGAAGTGCCCCGTTGTGATAAAAGAAGTAGGTCTCGCCGTGATAGTCGATGATGCCGGGATGGGTTGTGAAGCTGTTTTCGACATTTCCCTCGATGATTCCCCGGTAGGTCCACGGTCCTTCCGGACTTTTCGCCGTGCAGTACTCAATCATTTCGGGTTTGGTTCCGGCCCCGGCATAGACTAAATAATACAAGCCTTTTCGTTTATAAACCCAGGGACCTTCAATGTAGTGTTTGGGCTTAAACGTATGGATGGGACCGTCAGCTTCAATCATATTATCTTTGAGCTTAATCCACTTGCAACTCCCGTTTCCCCAGAATAGATAAGCCTGCCCATCGTCGTCGATAAATACCGTCGGGTCGATATCATCCCAGCCATATTTCATGTCGGTTGTCATTTCGTTTGTGATGAGTGCTTTCCCAATCGCATCCTTAAACGGGCCGGTGGGTCTGTCGGAAACAGCCACGCCAATAGCTGCTCCTCCATTGCTATTTTTGTCCTTTTTGTGAAAAGTCGCCACATACCAATAGAATTTGCCATTACGATAGATACATTGTGCAGCGTAGGCATCTCCGGTAGCCCATGAAAAGGTTTTCGGCGATAAGCAGGCGCCATAATCTTTCCAGTGAACCATATCTGTAGACGAGAAAACATGCCAGTCGGGCATGTGATAATTGGTTGCCGTTACAGATGCTGTATCGTGTCCGGTATACAGGAAAACCGTATCATGGTAAACCATCGGTGCCGGATCGGCTGTAAACAATTTGGTGATGATAGGATTCTGTGCTCGCCCGCTTTCAACTGCCACCATCGCAATTAAAAGCAGGATGTACGTTTTTAGCTGTCTTTTCATCTCGAACAATATTTTGAATTAGTTCATCTTTATTTCAATTCTTTTTCCGGTATATTTCACCCTTTTCGGAGTTTTCTCAACACCTGTACCGATGCCTTTCGATGTACTCACCAATACGAGGTTGAAGTAGCGTTCCATCAGACATCCGGGATATTCTCCCCGGCGCTTTCCAATGGTAAGCGTTTGCCGTTGGTCGTTCCATGTGAATGGAATCAATGTGTAGCTGCCTTTTTCGTAATCGTAACTATCTCCTTCGTCTTCGTATAGAGTGAACCGGCCATCGGCGCCTTTGTAGATGCGCACCTCAATTGTATCAGCAGATTTTTGTCCGGTATACTGCTGGAATTTTCCCATTGGAACAATGGAACCGGCTCTGACGAACAACGGAATTTGGTCCAACGGAGCGGCTGCATGGATTGTCTTTCCGCCGTCTAATTGTCGTCCGGTCCAGAAATTGTACCAGGAAGTTCCCCGGGGCAAATAGACTGGCCAATCGTGCATACCGGATTGGGTCACGGGAGCTACGAGGAATGCCTTGCCAAACATGTATTCCGCCTGCTGTTGCATAGCGGTAGTATCTCCATTGAAATCCATCACCAAAGGCCGCATCATGGTTGAACCATTATGGGTAATTTGCCATGCGTTGGAGTAGATGTAGGGCATTAGCCGATAGCGTAGCTCAAGCATTTTCCGCATATCATCCTCAACTTGTTGGCCGTACTTCCATGCTTCGGTTTCTGACTGGTAGCCATGAATACGGAAAATTGGGTTAAAAACTCCCCACTGGTACCAGCGGATGAGCAATTCATGATATTTTTTATCGGTATATTGAGAATTGCCTGGACGGAAAAATCCTCCAATATCGGTTGTCCAGTACGGCATTCCTGTCAGTGAATAGTCGAGACCAGCCACAATTTGTCTTCTAAAAGAATCCCACGTGCCGCCAATATCTCCCGACCAGTTGATGGTCCCGTAGCGTTGCTGACCGGCAAAAGCCGAACGGGTTAAAATGCAAACTCTTTTGGCGGATGTTGTATGGCGTTGTCCTTCGTAGACGGCTTGGCTTACGAACAATGGATAGGTAAGCCGGTAAAAATCGCCCAATCCAAACCAGGTATGCGTGCCCGCCAATGCATCGTTTTCGGGCTCCGTTGCATCCATCCACCACGAATCGACTCCGTGGTCAAATAAATTTGTTTTAAGCGTATTCCAATACGTTTCTCTGGTTTTTGGATTGAAATAGTCCAACCATTTTGTGTCAGGAATGAATAGTTTTTGGGCTACGTACCTCTTTCCCAGTTCTGAATTCTTATCGGGATTTGACCAGATAGAAATGCAGAAATGAGCATTTAGTTCGTGTAGTTCTTTGATAAACCCGGAAGGATTCGGATAATTTGTTTTGTCCAGGATGGGAACTCCCCAGCCATTTTTGCCCCAATACTGCCAATCCTGAACAATCACGTCCATGGGCAACTTTTTTTTTCGAAACTCCTGAACGGTTTCAACCAGCTGCTTACTCGATGAATAACGTTCCCGGCACTGCCAAAATCCATAGGCCCAAAGCGGAAGCATCGGAACATTGCCGGATAAATTGCGATAGCGCCGAACGACTTCATCCGCATTCTTCCCATAGAAAACTATGTAGTCCAGCGATTTTGCATCGGGCGAACGGAATGCTGTTTCATCGTTTACCGGTTTCCACGATAATGTTGGAGTATTGGACGACTTGCAGATCACTTTCGCCTGATGTTTCCCGGCTTTTAGCGGAATGGTTGTACTGATTGCCGGGGGGAGCCATAGATTCGACTCATCAATGCAAATGGAATCGTCTACGGTTAAAAAATAGCGACTATCCATTTTCCCAAGGTCGAGCATTAGGGTATATTTCCCGTTTGCCGGAACAGTAAACTGTCCGGAATAGAGGGATTGCTGCCGCGAAACTTTCTGTGTTCCCGAGGTCGTTGTTACATCTACATCCTGATTACCTCCTGTTGCTTCATTTTTCTTTGTCAATGGCACCTTATTATCGGCCGGATTGAAATACGTCAGTCCGTACTGATGCCAGAGAATTCCGTATCCTCTGCTCGAATAAAGAAAGGGAATGGATATTTGTGAATTGACCTGTATCAACTTTCGACTGACATTCCGCAAGTTGAGATGTCCATCCTGGAATTGTCCCAAACCAAACAAGTATTCGTTTTTGGGCGAATCGAAACTTTGTTCAGCAACAAAACATGGCTCACCCATTATGGTATTGGACTTTAGTTTCCGACTCCCCGGAGTTTCGCTCAGAAATACTTTTCCGTTTTTATCGGTAAACCTGATTGCTCCGCTTGCCTTGTCAAATATTACGCTTACCGCTTTGGTACTTAACCGAAGATTTGAATCACTTTCCGAAAACCTGAACTTTGGAACGGGAAGTTTATTGATAAGGATGAGTTCCCGCTTTTCTTTCATCGAGTCTTTCTCAAACCGGATTCTGATAGCATAATCTGATAACGGAATAATATCCAGCACACCCTTATCGAGTTGTATGGAAAGGCGGTCATTCTGCAGCGTATATGTTTTATATACCTTTCCGAATGCAATCGAAGGTATCAGGCAAATCAGCAAGAGGAGTTTTCGTTTCATCGTTTATCCATAAAATTGTTCGTTGGAGGCATTGTCATGTTCTCCCTAATTTTCCGATGGGAGCGGTTTCTCTCCCGGTCGGTTGCTTCCGAGTGGTTGCACGGATGCTGTCGTCCCTTGACCGATATCATGGGCGAGCCAGGAACCATCGCTCTTCTTCATCCGTCAAAGATTGAAGAGTTGGTTGTCGATCTTTGACGGATGATCCAATATCCCACCATTATTATCCTTAGGAGTGGGTTCTACATTATTGCTAAATGCCGAACCTGGCTGTACAAATCAGTGCAACCACAATCTATTTCGCCCAGGCTTCACCTTCCGGTGTTCTTCTCCATTTGAAATAGTCATCCAAAACCTGTAAAGATTCTGCACTGGGCACAGGCCCCACATGCGGTGTCTGACTGAAATACATCACATCCGGGTTGGCATTGCTAAAAGCAGGCCATTGGGGCAGTCCTTCACCGTTTGGATCACCGTATTTGGCAAAGTTGGTCCAATAGGTTGCCATGGCATCTGAGATTTTCACATCTGTCGCAGAGGTATGTGGGCTATTTGGATCGATATGATTGAATACATAGGCCACTTCCTGCCCATGCGGCGAACCATGCCCCGCCCATGGAGAATCTTTGGGGTAGTCGGGGTGCTGGTCGAAGTAATAATAGAAAACTTTTGATTTACCGGTTTTCGATTGAAGCCGAGCCCAACTCCAGGTCTGCCATCCAAATGCGGCATCACGCATCAGGTCGCGTGCTGTTTTCGGTACTGTATTTGTTCCGGCCGGATAGGCTTTGATTAATACATCTGCAAATTTGCCATAACGTTTTTTTACATCTGCAATGTAATCTTCCGGAGTCTTGTAATGAGAAAAACTTGCACCTTCATCGGAGTTGTAGCCGATTAGAACCGGAACATCGTTATATTTTCCTTCTTCGTACAGATTGTGCTGGTCGCCGGGAATGACATAACCATCTACAATTGGCCAGCCTCCAGCCATTGCCCATCCTGAAGGGATAAATTTTTCTGCATCCATCTTACGAAGTTCGGCAATGGACGAAGCACCAAGTTTATGCATGTAAGCTTCGCCATCTGCTTCCGCTTGTTTGAGCGTTTTCATGTTTTCGCCGGGATACGTTGTCGGTCGTGTTGGGCCAAATGATCCGCCGCTTTCCGAAATTGCTCCTTCGAACAATCCTTTGGCTAACGGTGAGGCACACAGCATGCTCACGGAAATTCCGCCTGCAGACTCACCGAAAATGGTCACCCTGTTTGGGTCGCCACCGAATGCGGCAATATTTTTCTTAATCCATTTTAATCCGGCTATCTGGTCGAGTAAACCATAATTTCCTGAAACGTGATTTGGACTTTCAGCACTCAATTCGGGATGAGCCAAAAATCCAAGCTGACCGACACGATAGGCTATGCTTACCAGCACGACACCTTTTTTTGCCAGTTTCGCTCCGTTATATCCAGGTTCTGACGTGGAGCCAAAGCTAAAGCCTCCACCATAAATCCAAACGAGTACCGGAATCTTGTCGTTGGCTGATTTGGCCGGAGTCCATACGTTCAGATACAGACAATCTTCGCTTTTACCCGAAGGTGGATTTCCTCCCTGCATTGGGGCCGGGGCAAATTTAGTTGCCTCTCTCACACCTTTCCATTTTGCAGCGGGTTGAGGTGCTTTCCAGCGCAAGTCGCCCACAGGAGGTGCTGCAAAGGGAATCCCCTTGAAAATCGTCAGACTATCGGTGACTGTTCCCTGCAAAACTCCCTGTTCCACTCTAACTTGCCCAGGTTGGAGCGAAGTGCTGCACCCACAGGCAATTATCATAATCGATGCAATTAAAAAAGATATTCGTTTCATTGGTTGATTGGTTTTTTTATTTGAATAATAATGGAGCAAAATTATTGAGATCTCTGCGCCAGGTAAGCCATTCGTGTGAAGTACCCGGCGATTGGTAGAAATGGTATTTTATGCCTTGTTTTTCAAGCATATTTCGAAATGCGCCGACTGAGGCAGGAAAGGGTTTGGGTTCTTTGGTCCCCAAGCCTAGCCAAAACACTTTTATTTGCCTGTTAATCGCATTCCCATCGTTGAATTTTCCGTTCAGAAAAGTAGCCGGATCAATTTCATCGGAGCTTGGGTAATTGGAAGTCCCGCTAAAACCACCGTAGTAAGCAAACTTATCCAGGTTGTTCATGATAATCCGCATCGTTTGATTGGCTCCCATCGATAAACCGGCAATAGCGCGGTGCTCGCGGTCAGCAATCGTTCGGTACCGGGAATCAATCATCGGAATGATTTCGTTGATCATTACTTCTTCAAAAGCGGAAGGTGGGTGAGTGCCAGCATTTGTTTCAGAGTTATCCTGAGGTTTATAAGCATAGCCATTGTCCATGACGATGATCATGGGCACCGCTTTTTTGGCTGCAATCAGGTTATCCAAAATCAGGTTTGCCCTTCCCTGCGCCGACCAGCCAGTCTCATCTTCAAAGCTTCCATGCTGAAGATAGAGCACCGGATAACGGGTTTCTGTATCTTTCTGATAGCCTGCCGGAGTGTACACAAAGCAACGTCTCCATGTTCCGGTGATTTTCGAGAAATAAAGATTTTCGCTCACCAAACCGTGAGGAACATCTTTTAAGGCATAGAAGTCCTGATCCTCCGCTGGGATTTCAATACCGCTTCCCCAACGGCCGGCTCCATAAAAGTACAGGCTGCCCGGATCTGGCACCGAAGCACCGTCGATATTTAATTGGTAGTAATGAAAACCGGGATCCTGAGGAGCCGACTCGCCGGTCCAGACACCTTTGTCGTTTTTTACCAGATCGTACTTCACACCGCCAATATCAAGCTGAACTTTGTGTGCCTCGGGTGCCGACAGTTGAACCCGTACCCGTCCCTCGGAATTAACCATCGGATATTGCTTCCCCGGTTGATTGACTGTTGACGGTTTGAAATTTTCGACAACCGTTTGATTGGTTTGTGCAAAGCAAATTACACTTAAAAAGGTAGCTGCCAGTGCAAAAAATATTGATTTTTGTTTCATCTTGACTTCAGGTTATGTCTTATTTCGTGAAAAGCAGTGGCGCCAACTCATGCAGGCTTCGCCGCCAGGTCAGAAATTCGTGTGCTGTACCTTCCGAAATGTACGAAACCGCGTTGAATCCGGCTTCTTTAAGTGCAGCAACTGCATTCTTAACACCATCGGGTCTTTCTTTGCTGCCGCAACTGATAAAGATGAGTTTAACCTTTGATTTGTCTTTGATTTCTTCGGGCTTGTATAAACCGCCACTCAGCAGGGCATAATAAGAAAACACTTCAGGCTTGTTCAGCGTGATCATGTGTGTTTCCATGCCACCCATCGAGAGTCCGGCCATTGCCCGATGAGCCTGGTCGGCTTTTGTCCTGAAATGCGTATCAACGTAAGGGATCAACTCTTCAGTCAAAACTGTCTGGAATGGTTTGATGTCGAAGTTTCGGAGTCCCCCGAACTTGATTTCGTTGGTCATTCCATAAGTCGTTACAATGATGAAAGGCTTGATTTTACCTTCAGCAATCAGGTTGTCCATAATCAAATTAGCATGCCCCTGGTTGAACCATGCTGTTTCGTTTTCGCCCCAGCCGTGTTGCAGGTACAGAACAGGATACCGTTGATTCACATTTTTATCGTAACTGGGAGGAGTGTAGACAAATGCTCTTCGAACCGAATTGGTACTTTTTGAAGGAAAAAAAAATTGCTGAACATTCCCGTGAGGCACATCTTTCAGTGCGTAAAAATCCTGATCATGAGCTGGTATCTCGATGCCACTTTCCCAACGGGTTGAACCATAAAAATTACACGCTCCGGGGTCGTTGAAAACACCGCCATCAATTGTTACATGGTAATAGTGAAAACCTTCGTCCATCGGGCCTGCCGTGGTTCCCATCCAGGAGCCATCTTTAGTTTTTGTGAGGGGAGTGCCGCCTTTGGTACCACCGAGGCCCAGACTTACGACAACACTTTGCGCATCCGGAGCTTCAATGCGAAAACGGGCATAGCCCTGTGAGTTGACCATCGGATATTTTTTCCCGGGTTGATTGAGACTTGAAGATTTGAAATCTTCTTTGATCGCTGGCTGGCTGTTCTGCGCTAAACAAGACGAACCGGCCAACAGAAGTAGGAATGCAAGAATTGTCAGATGAGTTTTCATTGTTTTGTCGTTATGGTTATGATTCGTTAAACTGATATTTCACGATTAGAGGACGGTAATGTTGGTCTTTTTTAAATCGTTTGAATCCGAACTGGTTCCGTAAAATACTTCATATTCACCAGAGGTTACCTTCATTCGACGTGTATTCCAATCATAGAATTCGAACGATGAAGGTGGAAGCATAATGGTTGCCTGCTCTGTTTTGCCGGTAGTAACACGGACTCGTTTAAACCCTTTCAGTGTTTTTATGGGGCCATCAATGTCATTGACCTTATGTACATACACCTGCACGATTTCAGTACCGTCTCTTTCACCTGTGTTGGTCACCGGGATCGTCATTCGAATAGATTCATCCCGATTAATCTTTGTCTTATCAAGTTTGGCTGTACCAATATCAAATGTTGTGTAGCTCAATCCATAACCGAAAGGGAACAGGGCATCGTTCATGTAACGATACGTGCGGCCCTGCATCGAATAGTCTTCAAAGTCTTTGAGCTGATCGGAACTTTTATAGAATGTGATCGGTAGTTTCCCCGATGGATTGTAATCGCCAAAAAGCACGTCTGCAACTGCTTGTCCGCCCGATTCACCGCCATACCATGCCTGCAAAATAGCATCGCAACTTTCAGTTTCAGGAGTTAAAGCGATAGCAGAACCCGAGCAATTCACAAAAATCACCTGCTTGCCTGCTTCTTTCAACGCTTTTAAACAATTGCGCTGTACGGCTGGAAGATCTATATTGGTGCGGTCACCTCCTTTGAATCCGGGATACGAAACCGGCATTTCTTCGCCTTCCAACTTACCGGAAAGACCACCAACAAAGACCACCTCATCAATGCCTTTCAGTTTCTTAATCAGGTCGGTATAATCCACATCCACTTCTTTTCCAAAATTGAATTCGATGTTTGCCTGCCAGTTATTCAGCTGTGCGTAGCGAATTTCAATAGAATATTTTTTACCCGCTTCAACCTTAAAAGGAACTCTTGATGAAAGTGTTCTCCAGTTGTCATATTTTTTCAGGAATTCTCCATTCACCAACAATTCAAAATGCCCGGTTGCGCCGCCTTTAAACACGATTTCTTCAGTAGTTTTAGGTACAAATTCGGTTTGGTACACAGCCGAAAAACCTTCCAGTTTCACACCCGATGCAAATTCGTGTTGCCCGGCAGTTGTCATCTTTATCGGATTGACAATCTGCTGCGTGATTACAGCATCTCCTTTGCGGTCGGGATTATTCCAATAGGTTGCTTTAAATCCGGGTTTGCCGTCAAACGAGCATTGAGCGAAATAACTTTGGGTTACTTTATCTTCGACCAGATCACACCCCTTATCGTATAGAATCTTTCCAGCCGGAAGTTTTGTTTTTATCCCGTCCAGAATTGAGATGGTACGCACGGGTGTACCGTTGTAATTGCCCCACAACATTGGTTTGTCGTCGGCATTGGGTCCAATCACGGCTATTTTCTTTCCCGATTTTGACAGTGGTAGGACATGATTTTTATTCTGAAGCAGCGTCATGGTTTCACGTGCCATCTCAAGGGCAAGCTCCTGATGTTCTTTTTCATTCAAAACCGATGGCGGGATTTGTGCCCAGGGAACGATTGAATCGGGATCCATTTCTCCCAGGTCGAACCGTCCTTCCAGCACACGCATCAAACTTTTGTTGATGTCTTCTTCCCTGATCAAACCTCTCTCAACTGCATCTGTCAATTTCTTAAAAGGATAATTTTGCCAGACACATTCCACATCGGTCCCGGCTAATACGGCCTTTGATGCCGCGTGAACTGCGTCGGAAGAAACTTTGTGTGACGTAAAAAAATCGGTGATGGCACCACAGTCTGATACAACCAAATATTTATATCCCCAGTCATCACGAAGAATCCGTTGTAACAAGCGGGTGCTTCCACAGCACGGTTCGTCATCCAGACGCTGATAAGCGCACATTACCTGCCGCACGTCTGCTTTTTGTACCAGTGCTTTAAATGCCGGCAGATAGGTTTCGTATAGCTCCCGCGGACTAACACTATTCAGGTTGAGTTCGTGGCGGCTCCATTCCGGACCTGAATGAACAGCAAAGTGTTTGGCACAAGCCAGTAATTTACGGTATTTAGCATTCTCCGGACCCTGTAATCCTCTGACCACCTGTATGCCCATCCGCGAAGTCAGGTAGGGGTCTTCGCCATACGTTTCCTGACCACGTCCCCAACGAGGGTCACGGAAGATATTTACATTTGGCGTCCACACCGAAAGGCTGAGAAAGCGCTTATTTTCATTTCCCGCCTTGATCCATTGGTTGTATTTGGCACGGGCTTCGTCTGAAACGGCGTTGTAAATTTTATACAGCAACGCATCGTCGAAGGAAGCAGCCATACCGATTGGTTCAGGAAAAACCGTAACATTATCATTGTTGGCATATCCGTGTAACGCTTCGCTCCACCAGTTGAACCGTTTGATCCCTAATCGGGGTACCGGATCTGACTGGTCGCACATCAGCGTTACTTTTTCATCGAGGGTTAGTCTTGAAACTAAATCCTTAGCTCTCTCCTTAGTAGTTAATTGAGGATTCTGAAATGGATATTGTTGTGCCCGGACAGTCGTTGAAGCCCAGAAGCAAACAACTAAAATCAAGTATTTTTTCACAATTGCTTTAATTAGGTTCATTTGGACTTAAAGTTAATAATTGAGTCTCTGTTGCGTTTTTAATTTTAGATACGCTGTTTTAAAATTGGGATATATGGTGTGCTTCAGGCTATGGCAGAATGGATATTCCTGATCACTACGAGATAAAATGTGACGAAAAGAATAACCGGAACCTGTTTCCAATGCACGTTTAACTCATCCGTTGTTCCGGGAGTGCGGCTCCTGAACAACGGATGAGCATTTATTCTGATTTTTCCTGTCGTGGGATGATTTATTTCGTTCTTCGAACGCTACCTAATCCCCCGATATCGGATATCGGTAACCGTTATGTTCCCAGAGCGGGCAGACTAAAGTTTTACCGATAATTTCTTTCCGGTATAGGTCACGGTTTTGCCGGCACCGTTGTTGGGCGAAACCAGAATGATTCGAAATTTTCGTTGCCCGAGCATTCCCGGGAAAGTCCCTTTCCGGCTGTTGATGGTTAAAATTTTTCGTGCATTATTCCAGTTGAAGGTAATGGTCGAATAAATTCCTTTTTCATAATCATAATTGTCGTTTTCATCTTCATATAAGGTGAATTGACCATTAGCGCCGGGATAAACACGTATTTCCAAGTCGTCCCATTTTTTCTGGGTGGCATACTGTACTTTGGGTCCGAACGGAATGATGCTTCCGGCTTTGATGTACAAAGGAATCTCGTCAATCTCTGTTTTCTGATTAATTTCCTGACCGCCTTTGTGCTTCTCATTTGTCCAGAAGTCATACCATACAGTTCCGGCAGGTAAATAAACCTTTTTCGATTTTGACTGAGTAAAATCAATGGCAGTCGCTTTGGGCTTATTTTCCGTATTATTATTCTTGTTCCACCCGGAGTTTGGATCCGTTTTGACTATCGTTTCGGGTGTGTATTGGGCATGGACAATCGGGGCTACCAATATTGATTTCCCAAACATGTACTCATTATTCATATTCCTGACTTTTGGATCGTTAAAATCCATCATCAGGGCCCGCATCATAGTCGACTGGTTGTGTGTGACCTGCCACGCATCGGCGTATATATAAGGTAGAAGGGAATAACGCAGATTTATGGCTTTTGCTATTGCATCGTAAACAGGCTCTCCCTTTTTCCCAAATTGATAAATTTCCCTGGGAATATCGGTTCCGTGCGAACGCATCATTGGTGTGAATGCTCCAAACTGCAGCCATCGAACGTAGAGCTCCTGGAATAATGGATTTTTTGCTCCCTTACTGCCATTCCAACTTCGGTTATAGGCACCGGCAAAGAAACCGCCGATATCGCAATTCCAGTAAGGAATACCACTTAAGGAGAAGTTCAGCCCGGCAGGAATTTGATTGCGCAATGATTGCCATGACGAGCTAACATCGCCTGACCAGGTATTGGCAGCATAACGCTGCTGACCGGCAAATGCCGACCGGGTAAGGATGAACACGCGTTTGGCAGAAGTGACAGCGCGCTGGTGCTTATAAACCCCGCCGACTGTCATCAATGGATAGGCATTCCGAACTTTACGGAACGGGCCCAAATAGGTTTTTTCATCCAGGTCGGAAGGTTTGAATTCCAGGTGATCCGGTTCGGTGGAATCCATCCACCATCCGTCGATTCCCAGAGAGAAAATACCTTTGTTCGAATACTTCCAGTAAATGTCGCGTGCTTTGGGATTATATGCATCATAAACTCTGACGCCTGACGGATAGTCCATATTGGGCGGCCACTTTTGAACGCCCGATTCAGGCCAGGTTTTAAAGCTTAAAAGTGCACCTATTTTGTTTAAATCCCGGTAAGGTTTGGTCATTGGGCCAAACGACGACCAAATGGAGATAATCATGTGTGCGTTCATACTGTGCACATCATCCACCATTTTTTGTGGATTGTAGTACTCCGTATTCAGGAACTCCATGGCATTCCACAGGTAATTGTTGCCCCAATACTGCCAGTCCTGTATAATTCCATCCAACGGGACGCCTAACTCACGGTATTTCCTGACTACTCCAATCAGTTCGTCCTGGCTTTTGTACCGTTCCTTACTTTGCCAATAGCCAAATGTCCACAAAGGGAACATAGGAGCTTGCCCGGTCAGGTCACGCATACGTGCGATTGCTCCGTCGGGACTATTGCCGTACATAAAATAGTAGTCAACACAATTACCTACGTCTGATTTGAAGAATGTCCTTTCCTGGTTGTCAGAAAAGGTGGTTGGAGAGTAGTTATCCCAAAACATTCCATAGCCTTTGTCCGACACGAAAAAGGGGACATAATCGTCAGTATTTCCCTGTATCATGTGTAGTTTCAGGTTTCGCTGAACCAGTCTTCCTTGCTGCTGCTGCCCCAGCCCATAAATGTCTTCGTTCTTATCCAGAACAAATGCCTGGTATACATTGTATGTTTTTTCCCCGGCATCGTTGTAGTTGGTGAATTTAACGCCCGACTTTTCTTCCTTTAGCAGCGGTTTCCCTGATGAAGTAGAAAATTCAACCTGTCCGCTGGATAAATTCAGACTGATCTGGAGCTTCTTACTTTTAAGTAAGAGGTTGCCACCTGACTGCCTGACCCGAAAATCTGTTTTTTGTGGCTTTTCAATAACCGAAAGGCTTTTTTTTGTAAAGGTTGTTCCTGCCGGCCATTTTAATATCCGTACCGTTGAAGGAGAATAAAACTGGATTTCAATCCCTACAGATGCAACCACCGTACGGATCCCGGTATCTGTTTTCTGATAGGATTGTCCTTTGGCAGTCATGCTCATAGCAAGAACCAGGGACATCAATATGCCAGTGCGTAATAACTTCATTTTATCAATTTTTAATTCAGTTTATTGTGCCTTGAACTTCCACCAGTCGAAGTTGAATAAATTGCCTTGAGCACCTTTGAAAACAAAGAAGAGATCATGAACCCCCTTTACTTTTTTCACCTTGCAGGATTGGAGCGACCATTCCTGCCATCCGCCGGTATCTTTGACAGGACACACACCCAATAACGTACCGGTTTCACTATCAAGATGAATTTCAATTTTACCTCCTTTGGAAGCAGACGCGACGCCGGCTTCGAATGACTTAGCGCCTTTTTGAAAATCGACACCCTGTACCTTAATGTAATTGCCACTATCGACGTCTGTTACGTAAACTCCCACCTTGCTGTTCTGCCTTGTTTTCAGACCGTGACTCCAGGCAATGGTTTCGGCTTCCACTCTTTGATACGGATCTACCGTTCCTAATCTTTTGGGACCTGTTGCTGACCAATACGGTAGTTTTTGGATGATCCCGTCATCGTTGTAGGTCATTTGATCGACCGACACGGAACGACGCTCGAAATGTTTTTGGGTGGTCTCTTTGAGTAGATCATAATTCAGGCCGAAACAATACGAATTTCCTTTGTAGTCAATAATTCCGGGATGGTTTCCCCGGGACTTCGGTGTCACGTCCATGATCATCCCTTTATATTCCCAGGGACCTGTGGGCGAATCACTCATTGCATAGCCAATGGCTTCCGGACAACAGGTGGAGGCGTAGGCCAGGTAGTAATGTCCGCTTCGCTTCCAAACCCACGGACCTTCCTGATAATTTTGAGGCTTGGATGCTACCTTGACGATTTCGCCGGAGTAGGAAATCATATCTTTATTTAGTTTCACGTAGTAAAGATCAGGGTTTCCCCAATATAAATAAGCCTGTCCATCGTCGTCAATCAAAACGGTCGGATCAATATCATTCCAGATGTGGTCATCGTTGATCAACCTCGTTCCCAGCGGATCTTTAAAGGGGCCGTACGGACTGTCGGAAACCAAAACACCAATTCCACCGCCGTGCATCGGGCAATAGAGGTAGAACTTTCCGTTCCGCGCTACACATTGCGGAGCCCAGGCACCATTATCCTGCCTGGCCCAGCTAAAATTCTTCAATGAGGCTACAATTCCGTGGTCGGTCCAGTTTACCATATCCGTAGAGGTATAGAGCAACCAGTTGAGCATCTTGAAACCGGTCGCATCGTCTTCATCATGAGTTGTATAAAGGAATACGGTGTCGTTATAGACCATGGGAGCCGGGTCGGCGGTATATTTGGTTTGGATAATGGGGTTCTGTGCCGTAGCGGTAAAAGTGATTGTCAGCAAGGCTGACAATGTCGTAAGTATTCGGGATGAAATTTTCATTGTTGTCGATTAAGCTGTTTTTATTTTTAAAGTTATCGGGCGTTGTGTGAATGTAGTTGCCACCAGTCGAAGTTGAATAAATTGCCTTGAGCACCTTTGAATACAAAAAATAGATCATGTACTCCTTTCACATTTTTTACACCACAGGATTGAATATCCCAGTGTTGCCATCCGCCGGTGTTTTTGACAGGGCATGCACCCAATAGGGCACCGGTTACACTATCGAGGTGAATTTCAATTTTGCCTCCTGTGGAAGCAGATGCGACGCTGGCTTCGAACGACCCGGCTCCCTTGCCAAAATCGACACTGCGTACTTTAATATAGTCACCATTGTCGATATCGGTTACATAAATGCCGGTAATACTGTCTGAAGCTGTTTCTACACCTTCTTCCCATGCGATTGTTTCGGCTTGCTGGCGGATATACGGATTCAGGTTGGCAACTCCTTTCACGACTCCCGCTTTTGTCGCGGCAATTCTCGGAATGGTGCCATCCGGATTGTATTTAAATTCTTCAACACAAACAGAACGGTCGAAACCGCCGCCACCAGGTAAGGCTCCATCATGATAAAAGAGGAACGATTTCCCTTTATAGTCAATAATTCCGGGATGATTGGTGAAAGCACCACCTTTGCCAATGACCGGCATGATTGTATCCTGGTATACCCATGGCCCGGTCTGGCCTGTACTGGTAGAGTAGGCCAAATGTTCAGGTACGCCACCGGCCGGATATATCAGATAATACAAGCCATTTCGTTTGTAGAACCATGGTCCTTCCTCATAGGTCGTAAATCGTTTGCCGGTGCTGTTTACTGTTCTTTTTATTTTGGAAACAAACCAATCTTTTTTGTCCGAGGGAATTGGCCTGATACCGACCTTTTGATCGTACGAACTCATATCACTGTTAAGCTTTACATACCAAAGCTTTGAATTTCCCCAGGTTAAATAGGGTTGTTTGGCGTCGTTAAAGACAATTGTCGGGTTAATGTTCCCTTTACCGCAATGTTCCGAAATCAAGGGTTTACCAAGGACATCCGTGAACGGGCCGATGGCTTTATCACCGACGGCCACGCCAATAACTTTTTTATTTGTTCGCTTATCGATTGCGCTTACATACCAATAGTACTTGTTGCCGGAAGTGTTTTTAACGGTATGCGATGCCAGCCCGTTAATTGATTTAGCCCACTTAAAAGTTTTTTTAGCGTTGATAATCCTGAGTTTAAAACTCTTTGCAGTGAGCGGAACTTTCACAATTCCCACATTCTTGTCATACGAAATCATGTCTTTATTGAGCTTGACATAGTAAAGCTGCGGATTTCCCCAGTACAGATAGGCTTGTCCATCATCGTCGATATACACGGTAGGATCAATATCTCCCCAGCCGGTGGTCACAAGCAGTTTGCCAAGTGCATCAACAAAGGGGCCTGTTGGCCTGTCGGATACAGCAACGCCAATTGCCATGCCTTTACCATTGTCTTGATTCATGGGTACATACCAATAAAATTTGCCATTTCGTTCGATACACTGTCCTGCCCATGCATCCTTTTTAGCCCATTTGAACTTTTTGAGTGACAATGGTGAACCATGGTCTGTCCAGTTAACCATGTCGGTGGTGGAATAAACATGCCAGTTCTTCATGGTGAACCAGTTGGAGCCATCTTCGTCATGCCCCGTATATAAGTATACTGTATCGTTATAGACCATTGGTGCCGGATCGGCTGTATAAATGGTCTGAATGATTGGGTTTTGAGCATGTCCTGCAAAAGGCGTTATCAATAAGGACAGTAATATTATAGATATGATTTTTGAAAAATTCTTCATTCCAATGTTTTTATCACTTTAACCAGTTTTCGCACTTCGCGATGTACAACGTTTAGCTATTTTTTATTATTGACGTTATAGCCCAATATCGAAAGCATCTTCTCTCCGTAGCGTTTTCCTAAAATCCGGTACCCTTCGGCGGTAAAATGCAAGTGGTCAGATATGCCCGGACATCCATCGGACGAAATGATATATGAGTTCGGAATCGTTTCGGGGAGCTTGTCGATAATGGCGTTCATACTTGCGCAAGCGCCACCTTCTCCTTTGCTCACTAGCTCACCGGCCAAAAGGGGAACCGATTTGGCATTCAGGTTTAGATCTGTGATTAGGTTATCGTAAATCCCTTTTACTTTATTGGGCCATTCCTTGTCTCCGGTGTTTGACTCTCCCTGGTGCAGGAGTATTCCCTTAACTACCCCCGATTTCTGAGCGATTTTAGCCATTTCTACAAGACGGGCGTAAGGATTTCCGTCGTATTGGTTGATCATATTGATCATCCAGTCCGGCGCTGTTTTGATATATGCCTTGTAGTGGTCCTTTTCGAAAAGTTCGATTTTACAGCCTCCGACAGCAACATTGATTACGCCGACTTTAATATTTTTCGGAAGATTGGCAACCAAAGTCCGACCGAAATAGTCTGCAGGAGTTAAGCCCGTATTGCATCGGCACAAAGGAGGAACAGCTGTATACCAATGGCCCATTTCTCTTCCCAGCTTTGGACAATTTACGGCTTCTAAAACCTGGAACCTACTGTCTACCGTGCTGTCCTGAGGTTCAAATTTGGCATGGCCTTCCATGTTCGATTGCCCGAAACACAAAAAAATATAGAAATTAGGATCCTGTGAAAAAGCGTTCATACTGAACAGAAGTAATCCAACAACTGCGAATAGTTTTATTTTCATGATGTTTATTTAGCTTATTTTATGTTCGTTATTATTTAATCGGTTGTTATCAGGTGCATTTCAGAAAAAGCGGTAAGGAGCATCAAGTAGTTAACGTTGTATTTTAAAAGTGTTTGAACGTTAAAATTGCCGACGCAATTGAAGGGAGCGACCGCCCCTTTTGCTTCTTTTATTGGTGCTTTTAGTGAATGCGATGGCGGCTTATTAATCATCAATTAAGTTCGAATCCTTCATCCATTGAAATAGAGGGACCATCCAACCTTCCTGTCTGAAAATAAAGCCATGGCCGCCTTTTTGGTAAATATGCAATTCCGCAGGAACGTGGAGATGTCTCAATTTCTCGAAATAGATGATGCTGTTGTCCACGTCAACTAATGTATCGTCACCTGCATGGGTTATATATGCGGGTGGAGTATTTTCATTGACATGCAATTCGTTTGAGAATTCGTCAATCGTAGCCTGGGTGGGATTCTTACCCAGTAGCATGATCCTCGAACCGAAGTGTGTCAAACTATCCTCCATGCTTATGACCGGGTAAGCCAAAATTTGAAAATCGGGACGAAGGCTTGTATGATGATTGTTTTCAATGAGTGCCTTCTTATAATGGGTTGCTTCAGTTGAAGCCAGATGTCCGCCGGCCGAAAAGCCCATGATTCCAATTTTGTTTGGAGCAATTCCCCATTTGGCTGCGTTTTCCCGGACTACTTTAATGGCTTGTTGCGCATCCTGCAGAGGGCCAATTGTTTTATTCCTCATGGTCGAATCATCGGGAAGCCGGTATTTAAGCACAAAAGCAGCAACTCCGTGCGCCGCAAATTTCTTTGCCGTCGATACGCCTTCTCCCTGGTAAACCAACACACTGTATCCACCGCCCGGGCAAATCACAACGGCCGTTCCGGAAGCATTTTCTTTTTCAGGAAGATATATTTCGAGAGTGGGGTGGGTCACTCCTCTGTACATTCCTGAGGTATATACTTCTTTTATGTCGTTGACCTTTGCGTTCGGGATAGTGTCGGGATATAATTTGATGATCTTTTGTGCATTTACTAATGTGGGAAACAAAAGCAAAAGCAGCAGACAGCTGATTCCTAAATTCAGCGGATAAATTGGTTTGTTTCGTATTTTTTTCATCTTCATTGAAATAGCGAGTGAACAGTTGTTTTGGCCATTGTGTGGGGACCGGGTTCATAGGCATATGCTCGTCCTCCCGTCTTGCATCAGGTCAAATTGTCAACGTATCTCGTTCGGGTAAATTTTTTGTTTTCCCCTATATCGTTAATCATTTTCTGAAAAAACGGCGGGAGAAACCGGCTTAAAAAGCAGTTGTGAGAACATGTACAGGTTATCCTTCCATACGCTGAAATCATGATGTCCGCCCGGGACGACGTGATAAATGTGGGGAACATGATGCGCAACGAGATAGTCGTGAGTCCGTTTGCTGAACGTGATCAGGTTATCCTGGTCGCCACAGGAAATCCATAGCAATTTGAGCTGTTTTTTTGCTTTTTCCGGACTGGGCACCAGTACTTCCGGTTTTTTGGTGTTCGGGGCAGAAGAAAAACCACCTACCCATGCAAATTTATCGAGATGCCCCAGTCCAAAATTCAACGATTGTCCGCCGCCCATCGACAGTCCCGCAAGTGCACGATGTTCGCGATCTTTCATGACCGGATAGTTCTTTTCAATGTAAGGAATCAGGTCACTGAGTAAATCCTTTTCAAACGTTGCAAAAGCTTCAACTTTGTCTTTGTCAAAGATGTTTCCAACAGGCCTGTCATCCTTCATGGCCCGACCGTTGGGCATCACCACAATCATGGGTTCCACCTTTTTCTCGGCATACAGATTGTCAAGTATATTTTGCATATGCCCGTTCTTCTGCCAAGCGTATTCATCTCCGCCTATCCCGTGTAAAAGATAAAGAACCGGATATTTTTTCTTTTTTGAATATCCTGGTGGAGTATAAACCAGGGCCTTTCGGCTTGTTTCTACAGTTGATGAATGGTAGACGATGGTATCGATTTTTCCGTGAGGGATGTCGGATTTCACCACGTCGAAACCTTGCGGTGCCTGTTTCACAAGATTTTGCGAAACCGCTGTCATACTGGTAAGCAGCATGGCAGAGAGAATAAAAATTAGTCTTTTCATAGGTTATCGTAAATATTGATTTAGTGTTTTGTAATTGTCTCTTCAGGTTGTTGATATTGCAGCGGCTTAGAATGTGCCCGCTATGACTGAATATTGATGTTGAAAAATTACAAATTGCTCTGTTGTTAAGGTTTCAAATCCGGATAATCTTTTTGAAAAAATAGATAAACTGTGTTCTCTCCAGTGTTTTTTTTGGGTACAAACGTATTGCCTTCAAATGCAGGTTCTGATTATTGTTAAGAGGGAAACCGTCAGAGGAAATCTTGAGGTCTTTGCGAATGTTTCGTTTTTCGTATCAGCAAACCAGAACATTAAAAATACCTCAAATCAAAAGTCAGATACTCAAAATTCAAATGCAGATTGAGGAGTGATATATATATTGCAGTATTGGTTGAAGAATCATTTTTGACCGATAAACCGTTTACTGAATCTGTTTCTATTGTCGGGCAGATTCGTTAGTTAATAATAAATCTTTTTAACTACATTCCTGATGACTAGACTGCTTTCTTACATTTATTTGGGGCTGATCTCTTTGTGTTGTTTTTCGCTTTCGGGTTGTTCCTCTGGCGCAAAATCAAAAACAGCTCATTTCTCGAAAGATGGTTTTGTAGCCCATTTTGATTATTTCAATTATCGTGGGGACGATGATTTTTACAAACAAAATCCTTTGCCGGGCGACGATTACTTCTACAATCCGATTTTGCCCGGATGGTATTCCGACCCCAGCATTTGTAAAAATGGCGATGATTATTTTCTTGTAACATCCACTTTTTCATATTTCCCTGGTGTACCGATTTTTCATAGTAAAGACCTGGTAAATTGGAAGCAAATCGGGAACGTTCTGGACAGGCCTTCTCAATTAAAGCTCAATGGACAACGAGTAAGCCAGGGAATTTTTGCTCCGGCTATAAGTTATAATCCCCATAACCAGACTTACTATATGATTACCACCAATGTTGGAGGCGGAAATTTCTTCGTGAAAACAAAAGATCCGTTTGGTGAATGGTCCGATCCTGTTTGGTTACCTGACGTGCATGGAATTGATCCTTCTTTCTTTTTCGATGATGACGGTAAAGCATACATTGTCAATAATGACGAGCCGGTTGGTGGTTCGAAATATGAAGGACATCGGGCCATCCGTATTCAACAGTTTGATGTAGAAAAGGAGAAAACGTTTGGTCCAAGGATTATGTTGGTTAATGGTGGGGTGAACCTCGCTGAAAAGCCGATATGGATTGAGGGGCCTCACATGTATAAGATCAATGGTAAGTATTACCTGATGTGTGCGGAGGGAGGCACATCGGTCAATCATTCGGAAGTGATATTCAGAGGCGATACACCTATGGGAAAATTCACTCCCTGGGACAAAAATCCAATTCTGACTCAGAAGAATCTTGACCCGAACCGGCCTGTTCCAATTACATGTGCAGGCCATGCAGATTTGGTACAGAAGGGAAACGGAGAATGGTGGGCCGTTTTTCTGGCGTGTCGTCCCATCGGGAATAAGTTTGAGAACCTGGGACGTGAGACTTTTTTGTTGCCTATAAAATGGAGCGATGATGGCTTCCCATACATAACAAAGGGTAATGAGGTAGTTCCCAGAATCGTTCGCATGGTGGGTGTGAAAAGAGATTCAATTTGCACATTTGGGAATTTCGAAAAGGACGATGATTTTAACTCCGGGAAGCTGGATGATGAATGGATGACTTTAAGAGAACCGATCGATTCCCTTTACTCTTTAACTAGTAATCCCGGATATTTAAGCCTTAAGTGTGCGGATGTTTCCTCTACAGAGCTGAAAGCTCCCGCTTATGTTTGTCGAAGAATGCAACATCACAAATTTGTATGCACGACAAAATTGTATTTCGAGCCAACCAATGAAAAAGAAACCGCCGGACTTTTGCTCTTGAAAGATGAAAAGCATCAATATTTTCTTTCAGTAGGAAAACTGGATGGAGGCAGAAAAGTAAGTCTTGAGAAGATAACGGATTCAGGAGACTTCACTTTAGCAAGTAATCGGATTGCCGGAGGAACTACCCCAATTCGATTGAAAGTTGTTTCCAAAGGAAAGACTTATGACTTTTACTATGCATCCGGCGATGGAGCTTGGCAAAGCCTTTGCAAGGATATAGATGCTTATTATTTATCCACCGCCAATTCATTTGGATTTACGGGAACAACCATTGGAATGTATGCTACACGCAAGTAGGAAGTGAATTGTTGACAGAAATTCTTAGTAGCTAATTAACAGAATTTTTGCTTTGTAAGCCATCGTTATGTTTTAGGATATCGACATTTTTTCATAGATGTAGCAGCTGATGGACTCTGATTTGGAATAGAACAGAGTCCATCTTTTTTATATTCAACATAGTTTGACAAATGTGCAAGTGAAGCGAAGGGGATGTCTACTTACCTATTTCGTACCGACGAGGCTCTTTCTATTAGATTTGTTTTGAGGATGCTAACATGATGTGTGTCTTGATACTTCATCCTTTTAAAAAATTGTTTAGCCGCTTCCTGGCCAATTTTAAATGTCGGATGTGTGATGGAGGTTAGTGGAGGCTCCACGACCGTTGCATGGAACTCATCTGTAAATCCCACTAAACCAATGTCTTTTGGGATTCGTAGTTTTTGTTCCTTTATTTCCTTCATCGCACCGAAAGCAACTGTGTCATTGATACCAAAAACAGCATCGGGAGGATTGGGTAATTGTAACAGTCGACTCATGGCTGATTTGGCTGACTCCAAACTTAAATTACACTGTTCAACCAACTCTGGAGAAAAAGGATAACCAGCTTCATTCAAACCTTCCATGTAACCAGCTAATCGTTCCTTTGAAATATTTAAATGACGAGGTCCGGATATGAATGCAATACGCTTGTAGCCTTGGTTTTTAAAATGGTGTACAATTCGCTTGGAAGCATCTATATTGTCTGCAGTAACGCAAGAAACCCGGTTTTCCAGGCAAACCCGGTCGAAGAAAACCAGCGGAATATTTTGTTCGATTATTTTTTCGAAATGGTGGTAGGTTTGTGTTTCCTGACTTAGGCATACAATCAGGCCGTCTACTCTTGCTTTTACCAGGTTTTCAACGGCTTCAACCTCTTTTTCGTATGATTCGCCCGAACTGGCAATCACAACAAAATAGCCTTTTTTTCGTGCAAGGCTTTCAATCCCGGCAATGATAGAAGCATAAAAATGGGTTACCACATCAGGAACAATAACACCTATCATCCCGGTCGTCTGTTTCAGTAATCCCATGGCCAGCGGATTAGGAGAATAGTTTCTCTCCTGCGCCAGCTTTTTTACTTTCTGCCGCATTTCCACACTGATATCCGGATGATCTTTCAGTGCTCTGGAAACGGTCGATATAGAAACATGCAGTTCGTTTGCCAGATCTTTCAACGAAATATACCGATTCCCCATAGATGATGCGATTCTTGCTCAAAGCTAATTAATTTATCGCGGATGATTTCTTCAACAATGTTATTAAACATTTTTTAGTGACCGCAAAGCTTTGCGCAAAGCTTTGCATGAAGAAGTCTGCATATCTTGTGTTGTTTGATTTTCAATTTTATAGAACTTGTTGAAAAATGTTTTCAAGAAACGAGCCGTGACAAGGAATCTATAAAGACATTCATATGTTATCGGCGGGTTCTACGCGGCAATTAAAAAATAAGATATAAGCACATGAAATATAAACGCTATTGTAAGACTTTGTCTTTGGAAAACGATCCGCGGTTAATTGATGCCTATAAAAAGGTACATGCGCCTGGAGCATCGTGGCCGGAGATAACGGAGGGCATGAAAGCAGTCGGAATTCTGGATATGGAAATCTACATACATGGTAATATTCTATTCATGATAATGGATACTGTGCCCGAATTTGACCATGAACGGGATATGAAACGATTAGCAGCGATGCCCCGTCAGTCTGAATGGGAGGCTCATGTATCTAAGTACCAGCAAAGCTCTGATAAAGCTTCGGCAGATGAGAAGTGGCAACTGATGGAACGCATTTTCGAGATGGACCAGCAAGAGGTTTATTCTGCCAGTGAAGGGCAGCTAAAAAAGAACGATTAATGAGCGAGCAAAGAACGCTTGGTAAAACAGGCATTTGTTTTCCACCGATCATCTATGGAACCAGTTTTCTGGGAAATCTTTATCGGGAGCTGACGGAGGATGAAAAAATGGCCATTATGAAGGCCTGGTTTCACGAATCTGAAGGTCCTGTAATGATTGACAGTGCCGGTAAATATGGTGCCGGTTTGGCCCTGGAGGTAATTGGTGCCGGTTTGGAAAAACTGGGAGTTCATCCTGAAAAGGTGATAATCAGTAATAAACTGGGGTGGTACCGTGTTTCCCTGGAGGGAAGTGAACCTTCATTTGAAAGGGGAGTTTGGGCGAATCTCCGGTTCGATGCGGTACAGAAAATTAGTTATAAAGGAATTTTAAAGTGCTGGAAACAGGGAAACGATTTATTGGGGAACAGGTACAAAAGTGAGGTGGTTTCGGTGCATGATCCGGATGAGTATCTTGCCGGGGCTTCAAATGAGCAGGAACGAGAGGAGCGTTTGGAAGATATCGTTGAAGCTTATCAAGCTCTGTTTGAGCTGAAGAATAAAGGATTGGTGCGAGCAGTAGGTATTGGTGCCAAAGATTGGGCCGTTATCAGGGAATTATATCACCGTATAGGCTTCGACTGGGTGATGTTTGCCAATTCATTTACAATATAT
Organism: Prolixibacter sp. NT017; assembly: GCF_009617875.1. Classification (NCBI taxonomy): domain Bacteria; kingdom Pseudomonadati; phylum Bacteroidota; class Bacteroidia; order Marinilabiliales; family Prolixibacteraceae; genus Prolixibacter; species Prolixibacter sp. NT017. The sequence continues at coordinate 494,159 of NZ_BLAV01000001.1, forward strand.
GATCACCCCGCTGAGTTGCTTCGCTTCATGGATGAATTGGAACAAGATAGTGTATGCGTGATAAACTCAGCTGTTTTTAATGCCGGATTCCTGACTGGTGGAGCTTATTTTAATTATCGAAAGCTGAATCCTGAGCTTCAGGAGGACCGTCAGCTGTTTGGTTGGCGCGATAATTTTTTCCGTATCTGCAGTAAGCACAATGTAAAGCCGGGAGATGCCTGCCTGAAATTTGGTATTTCGCCACACGCTGTGAAGGCAGTGGCACTGAATCCGAGTAAACCTGAACGTATCGCAGACAATAGGAAGGTATTGGAAAACACATTGCCAACGGATTTTTGGGAGGAGCTGAAGAAAGAGGAAATAATTAGTAGAAATTATCCATACCTGTAACAATTGTATTTGTATGATCATTGATGCACATCATCATTTTTGGGAATATGATCCGGTGGAATATAACTGGATTGATGATGAGATGTCCGCTATCCGAAGAGATTTCTTACCGGTAAACCTGCAGGAAACCATATTGGAAACACCGGTTGAGGGAGTTGTTTCAATACAGGCACGACAATCGATTGAGGAAACTGACTGGTTATTGAAACTGGCATCAGAAAACGAATTTATCAAAGGAATTGTTGGGTGGTTGCCGCTTCGCCAAAGGAATATAAAAGATTTGCTCGAAAAGTATTCCGGGTTCTCAGCGTTGAAAGGCGTACGACATGTTGTGCAGGGAGAGCCGGAGCCGGAATTTTTGATGGGCCGTGAATTTAACAGGGGAATTGCCCTGCTAAAAGATTACGGACTTGCTTATGATGTATTGATTTTTGCTCATCAGTTGCCTGCAGCTATCCGCTTTGTAAAACAACATCCCGAACAGCTTTTTGTACTGGATCATATTGGCAAACCGGAAATCAAACAGAACAAAATTACCCGGTGGAAACAAGACCTGAAGGAGCTGGGGCGCTGCGATAATGTATTTTGCAAGGTAAGCGGGATGGTGACAGAAGCCAATTACCGGACCTGGACGGAGGAGCAGCTTCAACCTTATTTGGAAACGGTGTTGGATGCTTTTGGGCCAGGGCGTTTGCTCTTTGGCTCCGACTGGCCAGTGTGTTTGGTCGCAACAGAATATAGTAAGTGGTTTGATTTGGTTTTGCGTTTTTTTTCGACGTTAAGTCATGATGAACAAGAGCTGATTTTCGGCGGGAATGCACAATATGTATATCATCTGTAAAGAAAAATCAAATGAAGACAATCGAGATAGTAGAACCGGGATTAATAAGTATTAATGAACGGGAAAAACCCATCCCGGGGACTGGTGAAATACTGTTGAAAGTGAAATATGTTGGTTTCTGCGGTTCCGACCTAAGTTCATATCTTGGGAAAAATCCGCTGGTAAGCTATCCCAGAATACCCGGGCACGAGATTTCGGCTGTTATTGAGGAACTGGGAGCTGATGTTCCCGAAAGTTTTCTGAAAGGACAGCAGGTAACAGTTGTGCCTTATACCAATTGCGGGCAATGTATGGCCTGCCGGCAAAAAAGGTTCAATGCCTGTAAGAACAATGAGACGTTGGGTGTACAGCGCGATGGTGCTATGGCCGAATACATATCGGTACCATGGCAAAAGGTATTGTCGGAAGATGCATTGAATGAAAAACAGCTGGCACTGGTCGAACCTTTAACGGTTGGTTTTCATGCCGTGGATAACGGGATGGTGACCGACTGGGATACGGTGCTGGTTATCGGGTGCGGTATGATTGGTTATGGAGCGATTGTTCGGGCGAACCTTCGTGGAGCAACAGTTATTGCGGCAGATGTGGATGATGTAAAACTGGAAAAAGCCAAATCTGCCGGAGCGAACTATGTGATTAATTCGGTCCGACAGGATCTTCATGAAGAATTGATGAAAATAACCAGAGGTAACGGTCCTTCGGTGGTGGTTGAGGCCGTGGGCAGGTCAGAAACCTATCAGGCAGCCATTCAGGAGGTGAGTTTTGCCGGACGAGTGGTTTGCATCGGCTATGCGAGCGACGAAATTCAGTTTAAAACGAAGCTGTGGGTCCAGAAGGAACTGAAGATAATGGGAGCTAGAAACGCTAGTCCCTCCGACTTTGAATCAGTCATCCGGTTTCTCAAGTCAGGCAGTTTAAATGAAATAAATTTGATTTCCGATATTGTAAAACCGGAGGAGGCGGGAACGGCAATGCAGAAGTGGACCGAGAATCCGGGAAAAGTTATGAAAATACTGGTCCGGTTTTAGTAATTCCAGTGTCAAATTTCAATGAAACGCTATTAAATCCATCATCCAATGAATAAGTCTTTACCTGTGGTCGAACGAAAATATCTTTTCCCTTTTGTTTTGATCACCAGTTTGTTTGCCCTGTGGGGATTTGCCAATGATATCACCAATCCGATGGTGGCAGCCTTCCGGACCGTAATGGAGATATCCAATGCCAGGGCAGCGTTGGTACAGTTTGCTTTTTACGGAGGCTATGCTACCATGGCGATTCCCGCGGCTTTATTTATCCAGCGTTTTAGCTACAAGAAGGGAATTTTAATGGGGTTGGGGTTATATGCCATCGGGGCACTGATGTTTTATCCTGCGGCCCGGTTTGAAATGTTTGGATTCTTTTTGCTGTCTCTGTACATTTTGACCTTCGGACTGGCATTTCTGGAAACCACATCCAATCCGTTCATCCTTTCTATGGGCAGGAAAGAAACGGCAACCCGGAGATTGAATCTGGCACAGGCATTCAACCCTATGGGCTCACTTTTAGGCATGTTTGTGGCTTCAACATATATTCTTAATTCATTGCAATCGAGTGCTAAGGACTCGACAGGGAATTTGATCTTTAATACACTGGGAGCTTCACAAAAAGCAGTTATCCGGGCTCACGATCTCATGATTATCAGGAACCCCTATGTTTTGCTTGGGATTGTGGTTTGCGTGATGTTCGTGGTAATAGCATTGGCTAAAATTCCGGTAACCAATCCGGAACATCAAATTCACATCAGAAAAACGACAAAACGTTTATTGAAAAACAAGTTATACAGGGAAGGGGTAATCGCCCAGCTGTTTTATGTGGCGGCCCAAATTATGTGCTGGACTTTCATTATTCAATATGCCGATCATCTGGGTATTTCTTATTCAGCAGCCGAGGGGTATAATATGGTAGCAATGGGTGTTTTTCTGGGTAGCCGCTTTATCAGCACCTTTTTGATGAAATATGTCAATTCCCGGAAATTATTGACCGTATTTGCGCTAGGCGGAATTATTACATCGGCAGGGGCGATTTTTATTCAGGGTATGGGCGGTCTATACAGCCTCATTGCCACATCGGCCTTTATGTCGTTGATGTTTCCCACAATTTATGGAATCGCATTGGAGAAAGTTGATCCGAATGATACGCCTTTGGGCGCATCCGGACTTGTGATGGCGATTGTGGGAGGCGCTTTGCTTCCACCATTGCAGGGAGCTATCATTGATTTGGGACAGGTGGCCGGTTTGCCAGCGGTTAATTTTTCATTTATCCTGCCGCTCTTCTGTTTTATCATTATCGCTTTGTATGGCTGGCGGTGCCAGCGGTTCAACTTGCCATCGGGTAATGCATAGCTGCATCGATGAAATAAATACTTGATTAATTGTCCAATATCATAAAGCCATTGACATGAAACGAAGATCACTGATTAAATTGCTGGGATTATCGGTGCCGGGAGTGATGCTGGCGCGTCAAAGCGTTGCATCCGGCCTGCTTAACCCACAATCGGAAGATGAAATAGCCGGGGGGCCATTTGCACCTGATTGGGATTCCTTGCAACGCTACGAGGTGCCGGAATGGTTTCGCGATGCTAAATTCGGAATATGGGCACATTGGGGACCTCAGTGCCAACCGGAGCATGGCGATTGGTATGCACGTGAAATGTACATTGAAGGAAGCAGGGATTATAAATCGCACCTGGCTGAGTATGGCCATCCTTCGGTGAAAGGTTTCAAAGACATTATTCACCAGTGGAAGGCAGCCGATTTTAATCCGGATCAATTGTTATCCTTTTACAGGGAAAATGGAGCTCAGTACTTTATGGCGCTCGCCAATCACCATGATAACTTCGATAACTTTAATTCCCGGTATCAACCGTGGAACTCGGTGAATTTAGGTCCCGGGAAGGATTTGATCGGGGGCTGGGAAAAGGCAGCCCGGAAACACGGACTTCGTTTTGCTGTCAGTGTTCATGCTTCCCACACCTGGTCGTGGTATGAACCAGCACAGGGAGCTGACAAAAGTGGCCCGTTGGCGGGTGTTCCTTACGACGGGACCATGACCAAAGAAGACGGACGGGGTAAATGGTGGGAAGGCCTCGATCCTCAGGCGCTTTATGCCCAGAATCATAAGCCGGGAAAGAAACTGGTGTGGGACTGGGACCCGAAACAGGGAAGCAGTCTTCCGGATAAAGCGTATCAGGAAAAATTCTTCCGTCGGACCAAACAGTTGCTGGATGATTATAAACCTGACATGATTTATTTCGACGATGATGTGCTTCCGCTGTACGAGGTAGATAAAGCGATAGGACTGAAGCTGGCAGCGCATTTTTACAATTCCAGTTTGAAATGGAATATGGGGAATAACCAGGCGGTCATCACCGGGAAACACCTCAATGATATTCAGAAGCGTTCCATCGTTTACGATATTGAACGAGGAAAGGCGAATGGAATATTGCCCTTACCCTGGCAGACAGATACCTGTATTGGGTCGTGGCATTACGATCGCGCCATTTTTGAGAATCACTCCTATAAAACGGCTTCTACCGTCATCCCCATGTTGGCAGATATCGTCAGTAAAAACGGGAACCTGATGTTGAGTGTGCCTCTGCAACGGGGTGGTATGCCCGATTCGGATGAGATACAAATTGTCAAAGAAATTGGCGAATGGCTGAAAGTAAACGGCGAAGCTATTTATGCCACTCGTCCTTGGAAAATATATGGTGAGGGACCATCTACCAAGTCGTCCGAGAAAGGACAATTTGACGGGCAGAGCGATGTCCAGAAGAAACCGTTTACGGCGCAGGATATCCGCTTTACACAATCTAAAGATAAAAGCACGCTTTATGCGATGGTATTGCGTTTCCCCAAAGACGGAAAGGTTACGATTCGTTCCTTATCGGGAAATTCAGAGCACTGGCCCGGGCAGATTCGCTCCGTTCAGATGTTGGGAATATCACAACCCTTGCAATTTACCCGCGACACAGAGGGCTTACATGTAACCTTGCCGGGAAAAGTTCCGGGTAAGATAGCATTTGCCTTGAAGATTCGTTCGTGAATGTTTTCCATGGTAAGGTATCTGTCGGAAAGATCGGAGGAAAGCTTTTGGGGGAATACCTGGGTTCTCCATACATAAACAGGCAAATAAAATACTTAGCAGTATGAGATTATTTAAAGTTTTAGCATTAGTAATGGTTCTCTTTTGCGGACGCGGATATTTATATGCTTCCGATATTTTATCTTCTCCGGATGGTAAACTACATGTTGATGTAGCCTGTTCTCCGGTTAGTAGTGGTGGCGAAGCTTATTTTTCTGTTGACTATAACGGACAAAGTGTTTTTTCTAAAGTAAAATTGGGCATGTTGACTGAGTCGCAGGATTTCTCAGGAGACTTGAAAATAGTATCCGCTTCAAAGCCCAGGTTACACAAGGATGATTATATGATGCTGACTGGCAAAAGAAGTCATTGTGTCAATTCTGCCAACGAAAGCACTTACCGTTTTCAAAATAGTAAAGGGCAGACGCTTGGTGTTACGTTCCGCGTATACAATGACGGCATAGCGTTCCGATATAACCTGAAAGCTTCCGGTGCATCGGGAAATATTACCAATGAGTTTACTGAATATCCTGTTGCCAACGGTAAAAAACGTTGGATACAAAAATTTAACGGCGGCTACGAAGGTTTCTATCCAATGTCGACAAATGGCATTGGGAATAAAAAGCAGAACGGCACCCGATGGAATTATCCGGCTCTTATCGAGCCGCAAGATTCGGTTTTCGTGTTAGTTACCGAAGCGAATATCGAGCGGGACCATTGTGGTTCTTTTCTGGACAACACTACGGATCTGAATACTTACCGGGTGAAATTGGTTGACAAAAAACTGCCCTTTTCCGGCGAATGGACTTCTCCCTGGCGGGTTCTTATTATCGGTCCGCTTAACGAAATCGTAGAGTCAACGTTGGTCACCGACGTGTCTGATCCTTCGGTGATAAGTAACACCGATTGGGTCAAACCAGGACTGGCCTCGTGGATTTACTGGGCAAATAATCACGGCTCAAAGGATTTTAAGGTTGTGAAAAAGTATATCGATTTGGCAGCTAACATGAAGTGGCCTTACGCTTTAATCGATTGGCAATGGGATGATATGACCAATGGGGGAAATGTAGAAGATGCAGTAAAGTATGCCTTAAGTAAAGGCATCAAACCCTTGTTATGGTATAATTCCAGTACGGCCTGGATGCCCGCTGGTGGGGGACCGTTTTTCCGGCTAAATGAAAAAGAAAACCGGTTGAAAGAATACGCGTGGTTGCACAAAATCGGAGTGGCCGGTATCAAAGTCGATTTTTTCCCGGACGATAACGCCGCTACGATGAATTACTACATTAATCTGTTAGAAGATGCTATTCCATATAAATTACTGCTCAATTTTCATGGATGTACCATTCCCCGGGGCTGGCAGCGTACCTATCCAAATCTGGTGAGCATGGAAGCCGTGTACGGTGCCGAATGGTATAACAATAACGGTGTCCTGACCAACCGGGCTGCTGAACACAATGCTACATTGCCCTTTACCCGAAATGTTATCGGATCGATGGATTATACTCCCGGTACTTTCTCTAATTCACAACATCCGCACATTACTACTTATGGGCAGGAACTGGCGCTTCCTCTTCTTTTTGAATCCGGGATACAGCATATGCCGGACAGGCCTTCGGTTTACTATTCATTTGCAAAGCCAGTCAAAGACTTTCTTTCCAACCTTCCAACTGCATGGGATGATACAAAACTGTTGGCCGGGTATCCGGGTGTTGACGTGGTTATTGCACGCAGAAAAGGAAAGGTTTGGTATGTGGCTGGCATCAACGGTACAAACGATCCGAAAACACTTTCGTTTTCGCTAAGCGGGCTTTCTCCTTTGGGTAAGCGAATGACCATCATTAAAGATGGTGCCGATGACAAAAGTTTTGATATTCGTAAGGATGTTCGTCTTAACAGGAAGAACCGGAAAATGAGCGCGGAGTGTCTTCCGCGAGGAGGATTTGTTGCAGTGATAAAATAAACAACAAACGAAGGTAATATCTGATGCTGGCCTGCTGACCTGCATCAGATATTTTTTTTACACAAAACAAAAAACAGCAAGTCTCTTTGGTTTCAAATCATCAATATCCTCTGGGGCGTTCTCATTGAATGATTGTTCTATTTGCCCATCAGGTGCTTTGCTTGTATCTTTTAGTTATTGCAGTATTGTATGAGTTGAATGAGATCTTGCTCTGATTTCGGTTTCAGGCGATGACTTTTGGCGTATTGTTCAATATTGGGTTTAAACTGTGCCAGTTTTTTTAGCAGTTTTTTGTTGGGGCGAATTTTTTGAGGAACAGCTTTTCCCACAGCGATCAGGAGTTCGTCATCCTGCCTGACAAATCGGTTGGGTTCGGCTTCTTTGTATCCAATTGCCTTTGTGGCTTGCTCAAAATCTACCTGGTATTTCTTGTACAGTTGAATGTGTCCATCGGCCAGTACTTCCAAAACGCCGTGTTTGACTTTACCTTTGTCGCCCAGGTAATCACAAATAGTAAATGTGTGGTTCCCAAAATCAAATCTGTAGGTCTGTTGCGAATTGTCGAGTACCCGTATTTGATTCTGAGCATTCAAAAACTGAATTTTATCTGTGTAAATATTGTATCTAAGTGGAATGTTGTGGTACTTGATGCTATCGTCTATGACTACCTCGCCCCGAGTAAATTCTTTGTTTAAATAAGGGGTTCCCTCTACGTAAACACCATCGAGTGTAGCGGTTTTGCTTTCCTCATAGCTGATTTTGTCAGAAAGATTATCTAAGTCGATTGTCGTTTGAGAAACCTGCGAAAGTGCGGGATAGCTAAAAGACAGAAGCAAGAAAAATATCCAAACTGGTTTCATAGATTTGTTGGTTTAATATGATTACGAATTCGATGATGAAGTTATTACTCAGGGAATAAATGTTGTTCCAATTTTGGTTATTTGAATTCTCATTGTAGATATTTTGTATGTATTGGCAGGTCGTTATAATCTCTGCAAGACCTTTAAATTGAATCACTGATTTCTGTTTTGGGGTTTGCTTCCGGATATTTCCGATATGTGCGCAATTCTTATTCCGACCGCTATTTATGTTGGTTTTATGTCAATGAAAATGTATTTTGCACAGTAACACTTCTATTCACGGGAAGTGAAAACTATCATTAAATCACTAAAGCAAATGGATATGCATACCAAAAGAAGTTTTCTAACCATCACACTACTCTTCCTGGCTGTCGGCGTTTTTGCCCAGTTAACCGGCCAGCATCCCCGCGTGACGACTCAAAACGGGGTATTGGAAGGTGTCAACGAGTCGGGTGTCGACGTTTTTAAAGGAATTCCATTTGCTGCTCCACCGGTAGGAAAATGGCGCTGGAGGGAACCTCAGCCGGCGAAAAACTGGGAGGGGATTCGCAAAGCGGACCATTTCGGCCCCAATCCTATGCAATTGCCGGTGTTTGGTGATATGAATTTTGGCACCGATTCGATGAGCGAGGATTGCCTCTATCTGAATGTCTGGACGCCTTCCAAAACCGGGAAAGAAGGTCTTCCCGTGCTGGTTTATTTTTATGGCGGCGGACTGATTGCCGGTGCCGGCAGTGAGCCCCGTTACGGTGGCGAACGGATGGCCCGGCGGGGTATGATTACCATTACCGCCAATTACCGGCTCGGCATCTTCGGGTTCTTCTCCTATCCCGGACTGACGAAGGAGTCGCCCAATCACGCATCGGGGAACTACGGATTCCTCGACCAGGTGGCCGCGTTGAAGTGGGTGAAAGAAAATATCAAGGCATTTGGCGGCGATCCCAATCGCATTACCATTGCCGGTGAATCGGCCGGCTCGATTTCGGTGAGCGCGCTGATGTGCTCCCCGCTGTCGAGAAACCTGTTCGAGCAGGCGATTGGTTCCAGTGGCTCACTCATGGGAGCCCTGTCGCCCGAACCCTTAAAGGAGGCGGAGAAAGCCGGCGAAGCGTATGCTGAAAAGGAGGGATACCAGTCGCTGGCCGACCTGAGGGCTATCCCGGCTAAGAAATTGCTGCACATGAAAGCGCCCCGCTTTGCCACCGTCATCGACGGCTATTTCCTGCCCGAACAACCGGTGAAAATCTTTTCGGAAGGGAAACAAGCTCATGTCCCGTTGTTGGTGGGCTGGAACTCCGAGGAGATGGCGCCGGGCTTTTTGCTGCGTGGGAAAAAGCCGACACTGGAAAATCTGAAAGAAGCGCTCAAAGGACGGTTTGGCGATCAAACCGACGAAGTGCTGCAGAAGTATCATATTACCGACGACGCCTCTGTGATGGGGCAGGGAGGCATCGATTTGGCTTCCGACCTGTTCATTGCATTCAGTACCTGGAAATGGAGTGAGATGCAGGCCAAAACCGGCGGCGAACAGGTGTACCGTTACCACTTCTGTCATCCCCGGCCCGAAATGGTAGCCGCGATGGCGGGCAAAACAGCCGGACTGGCCGGCGGTGTCCAGGATAACAAAGACAAGAGCGCTCCCAAACCACCGAGAGCCACCGGAGCGGTGCATTCGGCCGATATCGAATACGCGATGGGGAACCTGCCCACCAACCGGGTGTACGATTGGCAGCCGGGCGACTACATCGTTTCGGATATTTTCCAGATGTATTACGCCAATTTCGTGAAAACCGGTAACCCGAACGGCCTGGGTGTCCCCGAATGGGAAGCAGTGAATAACCAGCCCGTGGCCCCGGTCATGCAGATCAATGTGGATACCTATCAGAAGAAAGACCCGGAGCTGGAAGCCCGCTACCGGTTCATGGATAAGCTGTTCTTCCCCAAAGAACAATAACCGATAGTAACATTTGAAATGAAGAAGGAGTTAGAGCAGTGCTTTAGCTCCTTTTTTATTGGTGATATCTTCCGTTTTCGGGAAAAGAGTTACCAGCTGGCAATAAGTGATCGGTCATTAATACACGCAGCAAGAAGCTATATTGCAGGGTAATTGACTTTTTTTAGATTGATTCTTAACGATATAATGATTAAGTTAGACTATCATTTTGGTTCAGCCGGACGATCGCCCGGCTAGCCACAGACAGAAAACAATAGCATCAGTTTACGGGGGAAAAAAGAAAACAACCGGAATCGATAGGTGATTCCAGGCTGAAACAGAAAAGTATAACCTTAAACCGAGACTGATGAAACGACCGACGAACAACCTTTTGACCCAACAGGGAAACCTCACTCCGGAGGTAACCCATTCCCATGTTTATCCTATCAATGAGAAAAATATCCCGCTCGCTCCGGGCAGGAGAGACTAAACCCATGAACAGTCGTTTCCTAACCCCGTCAGTGGTCACAGACCCTGACGGTGGTCGAAAAATAACCGCGGACCTGTCAGCGTGTGAAGCTCCTGACAGCGTCGGGAAAAAAGATGTTTGACGCTGACAGGTCTGACGACGCTGTCAGGTCGAAAAGAACAAACAACCCAAAACAACCAAAAACAATGAACCACACCACTTCCATAACGCCAACCGGTACCATGGCGTTGGTGGCCAGCCCACACCCGGGTGTAACCACTGGTGGGGATCGTTCGCTAAGTGGTGGGCGGACTTCGCTGAGTGGTGGGGATCGTTCGCTATGTGGTGGTCAGACCTCGCTGAGTGGTGGGGATCGTTCGCTATGTGGTGGTCAGACCTCGCTGAGTGGTGGGGAACGTTCGCTAAGTGGTGGTCAGACTTCGCTAAGTAGTGGGGACTGTTCGCTGAGTGGTGGCCGGCATCCGCCATGGTGTGGGCGCTGACTACCGGTTATAAAAACGGGGGAAGTGGATGAAATGGTGCTACTCTGACAGGTCAACACCCTGTACATCCGCTTACCCCCATCGTTAATTGAAATAGAAATTTAAAAGTAAGTAAAATGGGAAAAAATGATCGAATGTATTCGAAATCGGATGCAGAAATGCTGGAAACAGCCGACGTGATTGCGGCATCACTGGGTGATGATATCGGTGATTTTACAGCCTTTGATTCAACGCTGACGGCCGACTATGTGACAACGGTCCAGGGAGCTGTAGCCCAGGTGAAGGAAGTCAAACCGGATGACGTGGTCATTGACGAGATGGGTGAATGGACGCAGAAGGTGGATGCTGCTATGAAAAAGAGCAGCGATGCCTACTCCAACCTGGCCTACTTTGTCCGCAAAGCGTTCAACGGAAATGTAGCAGTCCAGAACCAGTTTGGTTTGAACGACTACAAGAAGGCGCGCGACAGCCAGGCGAAAATGGTATTGTTCATGGAAACGCTGGGCGACCAGGCCACCGCACATCACGATGAGTTGGTAGCTGCGGGTTGCGGCGAAGATGTGATTACAACCGTCTCCGAGGTAGCCACCGAACTGCGTGAGTCGAATATTGGCCAGGAGAAGTTCAAGAAGGAGCGGGGCGTGCTGACCCAGGAACGGGTGAAACGCCTGAACGAGGTGTACCAGTTGCTGGTTCCCCTCAGCGAAGCGGCACAGATCATCTATCGCAACGATCCGGCCCGCCTGAGCAAATACACCCTAACCAGCACGAGTAGTGCTCCGGGCGAAACAGACGAACCGTCTGACGACCTCTAAACTCTCTTTCCCCGCCGGCCTGGTACCACCTGGCGGGGAAATGAAAAGGCTTACTGCCCTGACAGGGTTCTGAACCCTGTCAGGGTTATTGTTGCAAGATGGCAGACCACTGTCGGGGTTCTCCGACCACCGACAGGGTCGTGGCCTATTCCCCGTCAGTGGTTGTAAACCCTGACGGTGGCATAAGAATATCCCGCAGACCTGTCAGCGTGCAAAGCACCTGACAGCGTCGGGAAAACAGGATGTTTAACGCTGACAGGTTTTTGCTGCGGCTGCCAAAGAACAATAACCGGTAGTAACAGTTAAAATAAAGAAGGAGTCAGAGCAGTGCTTTAACTCCTTCTTCATTTCACTGAATTTTGTAAGCGGCCGATTTTCCCTACTTTTAATGGCAATTGATATTCTTGGTAACTAAATGAGCAGGCTATGGAAATAAATTGGACACAGGAATTAGAACCGCTATTTCAGCAATACGGAAAACGTCAGCACCCTTTGGATTATAAGAACCGCTACCAACTGGTGGTGATGGTTGTTTTATCTGCTCAGGATTCGGACAAACACATCAACGAGGTGGCGCCCGGATTCTTTGAGGCCTACCCGGATATGGAGGCGCTTTCGAGGGCTGAGCCAGCCGATTTACAACAACACATTGGCTCGGTCCGGAATTTTGGCAACAAATCGAAGTGGCTCATCAAAATGGCCGGAATGGTTGGAGCGGATGAAAATATTCCCCGAACCCTGGACGAGTTGGTCAAGCTACCGGGTATCGGAAGAAAATCGGCCAATGTAATTATCCGGGAATCGGGAGATTCGGCTGAGGGCATTATCGTCGATTTACATGTGGTACGCGTGGCTCCGCGGTTAGGGATTGCTATGCAGGAAGAAAAGCCTAAGCCGGAAAAGATTGAGAAGCAATTGATGGCAGCCATCCCGCAGGAGCGGTGGAATGAAGCAGGTATGTCGATCTCTTTCCTCGGACGTGAGATTTGCCGTCCGAGCAATCCCAGGTGCGAGCAGTGTGTCATGAATTCCGTTTGCCGGTATTACAGAGAAGCGAGACGGTAAAACTACTGATACGTAGCGTTATTGGAAGAGACTGTTGAGTTTTGCTGTGGAATTCGTGTTTTTTTTACACTTTTTCTACAAATTTGTTTTCTCAGATTTTTACGGAAATAAAGGTGGTGGGATCTGAACTCTACCGGTGATGGCATGGTTTTGCGGCGGATTACGGATGAGATAGAAGAGAACCGGTAGGGGGACGTCACATCGGGAAAGGGCTGGTTAAAGCGGGCAGCGAATTAATTAAACCAATTTGAATAATAACTTATATTGATAACTCCTATGAAGACAAAAGTAATTGCCTTGCTCGTCCTGTTTCATTTTTTTCATGCAGGATTAATGGCTCAGGAAAAGAAACCTAATGAAGCAAACTTTGAGTGGTACGACATGTCGTTGCCGATGGAAGACCGAATCGATGCCCTGATTTCGGCGATGACCGTTGATGAGAAAATTAGTCAGTTGATGAATGCCAACGCCCCGATACCGCGACTGGGCGTTAAGGAATACGACTGGTGGAACGAATGTCTCCATGGCGTGGCGCGCAACGGAAGAGCGACGGTATTCCCGCAGGCCATTGCTTTAGGGGCAACCTTCGACACCAAACTGGCTTTCCAGGTAGCAACTGCCATTTCCGACGAAGCCCGGGCAAAGTTTAACATCGCCCAGAAAATGGGGAATTATAACCGGTATGCCGGTCTGACCTTCTGGACACCGAATGTGAATATCTTTCGAGACCCGCGTTGGGGCCGGGGGCAGGAAACGTATGGCGAAGATCCCTTTCTGACATCCCGAATCGGAGTGGCATTCGTTGAAGGATTGCAGGGAAATAATCCCAACTACCTGAAAGCTGCTGCCTGTGCGAAGCATTTTGCCGTACACTCCGGACCGGAGGCGTTTAGGCATCAGTTCAACGCGGTGGTTTCTCCCAAAGACTTATGGGAAACTTATCTGCCGGCTTTTGAAGCCCTTGTGAAAGAGGCAAAGGTTGAGGCCGTCATGGGAGCATACAACCGAACAGATGGAGAAGCCAGCTGTGCGAGTCCCTTTCTGTTACAGGATATTCTCACCAAACAGTGGGGTTTTAAAGGGCACATTGTTTCCGATTGCGGAGCAATTCAGGATATCTGGAAAGATCATCATCTTGCAAAGACGCCTGAAGAAGCTTCATCAATGGCCATTAAAGCCGGCCTGGATTTGAATTGCGGGAGGACATTTGAGAGCCTGAAAAAAGCACTGGATGAAAAGCTGGTGACAGAAAAAGATATTGACAAAGCCTTGCACGATTTGTTGAGAACCAAGTTTCGCCTGGGATTTTTTGACGACAACCGGGATAATCCATATGCGCATATTTCGCCGGATGTTATTGGCTCCAGCGAGCATCGAAAACTGGCGCTCGAGGAAGCAGAAAAATCAATCGTCCTGGTGAAGAATAAAAACCATGTTCTTCCACTAAAAAAGGATCTGAAAAGTGTTTTTGTCACCGGCCCGCAAGCGGCTAACGAGGAGGTGCTGTTGGGGAATTACTATGGCGTTAACAACAATACCGTCAACATTCTGGACGGAATTGTCAGCCAATTGAGCCTGGGAACGACCATCAATTACCGTTATGGTCAACTTCCTTACCAGAAAAATGTAAATCCGATGGATTATGTCACCGGAGGAGCTGCTGCGGCCGATGTTTGCATTGCTGTGATGGGGATTAACGGATTAGTGGAAGGCGAAGAGGGAGCTGCCATTGCTTCAGAGCATAAAGGCGACCGGAAGGACATCAGGCTTCCGCAAAGCCAGATCGACTTTCTCAAGAAAATTAAAGCGAAGGGGAAAGGTAACCCATTGGTTGTCGTGATTACAGGTGGTTCGCCAATCGCCATTCCCGAAATTTATGATATTGCCGATGCCGTTTTATATGTCTGGTACCCGGGTGAAGAAGGCGGAACCGCAGTTGGTAATATCCTTTTTGGCGATGCTGTTCCTTCCGGACGGTTACCGTTCACAGTACCTAAATCGGTTAACGATCTTCCTCCTTATGAGGATTATTCGATGAAGGGGCGTACGTACAAATACATGGAGAAGGAACCACTTTTCCCGTTTGGCTTTGGACTCTCCTATTCCAAATTCGAATATAGTAAAATGACTATCGGCGCAGGCCCGGATGGCAAGATAACCGCCAAAGTAACGATTTCGAACACCGGTAAATTTGATGCCGAGGAGGTGGCTCAGATGTATACCAGTTCCCCGTTAGCCGGAAAGGGCGATCCCTTTTATTCACTGGTCGCTTTTCAACGCGTATCTGTGCCTGCAGGCCAGTCGAAAGTTGTTCAGTTTGAATTGCCCGAAAAAGCTTTCACGGAGGTTAATGAAGCGGGAAAACGGGTGCTTCGAAAAGGCAACTACAAGCTTTGGATTGGCGGATCGCTTCCCGGGAACCGGAGCACAGCGTTAGGGGCATCGAAATGCCAGGAGATGTCTGTTGATGTTGCCCAACTTTTGAAATAAGATACGATATACCGGTTAGCGAATTTTCCCTGGCGGAGATGAGCTACCCGGTATGAATTGAAAGATTTCGATATGATAAAAAGAGCCGGAAATTTTCCCGGCTCTTTTTGTTTTGAATCATCAATATTTTGTTGCTCTTTGCCTAATCGTCGTCATCGTCTTTCACAGGAACTACGAATGCACTGTGACGCGGGGCAGGCATGACGGTGTTTTCGCCTTTAATCGCTTTCCAGATGACTTCGTTCAAAGCGATATCCGGAGCCGCGTCTTCGTGCGAAAAGTCGAAGGTGGCCGATAGCTTGCTACTGGCGTTTACGGCTACATTGCGTTTGTTCAGGTCGATGTTGGCCGGCTTATGTTCGTAGGGCGTAAAATCGGGATGATTGGTGAAACACTTGTAGAGCGGAGTGGCGGCCGCATCGTATTGGCTCATGGGCGGCAGGCCCAGAATCAATTCAATGGTCCGTAGTACCCCTGAAGTGGAATACATGTCGTGAATAACCGTGTCGCGCTTCACATACGGGCCGGCTACAAATACCGGTGAGCGGTGTGCGTCCACATGGTCGGGGCCGTTCTGCGCATCGTCTTCCAAGACAAAAACTACCGATTCTTTCCAAATTGGACTGTGGGAAAGGTGTTCGAGGAAACGGCCCAGTGCCAAATCGTTATCAGCGACGGCAGCCCGTGGCGCAATACTTCCCAAATGCTGCCCGCTGGTGTGGTCATTCGACAGCCGGATGGTGTTGAAATGCGGAACGGCATGGCGGGTAACCAACGAATCAAAGTCGTGCATCCAGGCATCTACCCGGACCTGGTCTTTAATATTCAGGTCGAAGCCGGGTGACTTTGGACAAATATGGCCTTTCAGTGCTTTCAGCGATGTTTTGCCCATGTTGCAGAACTCGCCGTAACTGCGGTAACTCACTCCGGCCCGCTGGCAGTAGTTCCAGATATAGCCATCGCGTGGGTAGCTCGCTTTCATCTGCCCTTCGTAGCCGTAGGTTCCACCCCGACTGCCATAATAAGTAGGCCACGTTTTTTCTACTACGTCGGTGGCATAGGCCGCCATGCTCCAGTTGTGACCGTCAGCACTCACCTCCGCGTCGGTATAGAAGTTGTCCAGCAACACAAAATCGTTGGCAATGGCATGATGGTTGGGAGTTACTTTTTTTCCGAAAATACAGAGTGAATCAACACCGTTCCCTTTTTTCACGTCGCCCATCACCTGGTCGTAGGTGCGATTTTCCTTGATGATGTAGAAGACGTATTTGATGGGAGAGACGTCACCTTTCTTGCGGGGAATGGGATTTCCCTTTTCGCCCGGCGCGTCTTTTACCTTTTTCTCGTTGAACGGCGTGTTGGCGTAAACCTGGCGGGTGTAATTCTTTAGCAGTGCTTCATCCGGATTGTCAATAAACGAGAGCGCGCCCTTGAATAGCCCGGCAATGTACTGCACATGTTTCTTCGCCGAAATCCCCTGCTGATAACCGCTGTCGTCTTTTTTCGATACGGGTTGCGGTCCGTCCGGGTTGGCCATCGAAGTGAAGCCTTTCCCGTTGGTCACCAAAATTTTGTTGCCCAGTGTTTTTACATTGGTAGGGTACCATCCTACCGGGATGAAGCCTTTACTCTTGCTATCTCCCGGTTCGGAGACATCAAACACGGCTAAACAATTGTTGTCCGCATTGGCAATGTACAAGGTCTTTTCGTCCTTCGACAAAGCCAGCCCATCGGTGGTTGAGCCGGTTAAACGGGTTGGATAAAGCGCTGCTGAAAGCGTTTCGATGACCTTGTTTTTGTCGGTGTTAATAACCGAAACTGTGTTGTCATTCGCGTTAGCAACAAACAGAATCGTACCTTTTTTATTCAGGACTAACTCATTTGGATGACTACCCGTTTTGATCTCGTTGGTGATCTTTTTTTGCGTTGTGTTGAAAACAACCACATGATTTTTCCCCCACAGCGAAACATACAATTTCTTCTGGTCGGGCGACAACACACAGCTGTACGCTATTCCCGGCAACGGAACGCTATCTGTGACCCTTTTCGTTTTCAGGTCGATGGTGTAAATGCGGTTGTCCTCTTTGGTTACCGTGTACAGAACCCGGTCGTTTTTGGTAACCGCTATCCCGGTAGGACAAACTCTGCCTTTGGGCCAGGGTTTTGCCAACCGAATGGTATCGGGGACGCTGAGTCGATTGTTGTTCAGGTGAAAATCAAGAATGATGTTGTCGTATCCGCCGGAGGCATACAGGTGCTTTTCATTATGACTGAAGGCCAACCCGTACCACGATTTGCCAACCACTTTCGTGTCGAGTAACTTCTCGTGCTTCGGGTCGATCAACTGTACCGTTTGCGTACTTTCGCCATTGTTGGTTACAGCTGCATATTTCCCCGACGGACTGACTTGCAGGTTGAGCGGTAAATCACCAAGAGTTAGAGCTGTTCCGGCCGGACTTAATTTCCAGCCGTTAGGCAACAAAACCTGTTGGGCCTGCCCGGTGGGGCCCGGCGTTTGTGCTGAGGCGGGTTTTCCCTGAAATAGAAATGTAATAAGAATAGCCAGGATGACCCCGGCTTTGTAAATGTGACTCATCTGGTGAAATTATTTTTAACTACCTGAAAGATTGAAGACAATTCGCGCACGTACCATCAAACCCGCCTGTGATGGTAGTTCCCGGATGGCGGCGGGATTGGTCTCATTGCTGCGGGAGGCGTACATGACGGGACCACCAGAGAGGGAAAAGGAAAAACGGGATGCGCTGGGAACCAGGTTGAGCGAAGGACCTACCAGTATTTTGGCACCACCTTCGGCTTCTTCCGGGTCCCAAAGGCCTTCCAAATCTTCTCCTACGGCTTCTACTCCGCCGTACAAACTGCCTAATAACTGATATTGGACACCCAGGCTTGTGAGGATGTCAATTTTATCACGGTTGCTGGAAAATGCCTTTTCCAGTAATACATTTCCTCCGATGTCCCAGCGGGAAGCTTCCCATGATGCAGTTATCCTGCTTAATGCCGAGGTGACATTGCTGAAGTCGCGTTGCAATCCCAGCCCGACTCCGAGTCGCAATCCGGTGGCTTTCTTTCCACCAATGACATCACGGATGATTTCCGCTTGCTGCGAACTGACAACATTCTGGTCGGTCTGGAAGCCCAGTGCGGCGTTCACGTACAAGGTGAACCGATGGCCTAAATAGCCCTTTAAGGCGAACTGCTGACCAACGCCGTCGTACCCAAAGAGCTCTTCGGAGCGTTTACCGTAACTGCTGGAATAGTTTACACTCCAGGAATGATCGTCCGGAGTAAGTGTTGAAACCGAGAAGAGAAAAGGTTCTGGCGTCCGGTTGGATGGCTCAACATACAGACTGTTGTCATCAACGGTTTGTGCCATGGCTGAGAAACTCAGCATTCCTGAAAGGGCCAGGAGCAGGAGTTTTTTGTTCATACGACTGTTCATTTTGCCTTAGACTTGATAAGCATATTATTGAATCATGTTTTGTAAACGCCCGAAAGCAACGAGGGTTTCCACTTTTTGCATATTATGGAGAACAAAGATGCATTAATTAAAATCATTCCACATAAAGGAACACGAAACCTTTCAGTCTTTCGTAAAGTCTGGGTTAAAACTTGATGACAGAAATGTTTTTATCGAATGGGTTTTGAAAGCCTTTTCACTTTTCTTCCCGCTCAAACTCCTCTATTTGTTTCAGGAAGCCGAGTGCTTCATCCACCTGGCTGCCGCTTCCCTGTAACATCCAGTTCAACCATCTTTTGTTGATGTTTTTAGGTCTGAGGGCCCTGAGTGCCATCAACGACAATGCTTCCAGGATGATGGTGGCGATGCCGAAGGAGAAGACCATGTTGTAATTCATCACTTCCACCATATCGAATTGAAACAGCGCTTTCACGACAAACAAGCCAATGAACGGGCTGAACGGAAGAATCCATGCTCCGATTCGCAAATTGGTCACCACCGAGAATTTGATCTTCGAAATATCTTTCTGGAGTTTCACGATAGGGGCGTTGTAATCGACCGAAAGGATTTGTTGTAGCTGTTTGAAGGATGAAACGACCAGCATAACTGAGAATATGGCCACAACAGCGGCTGAGAACATGAAGTACCAGGCTCCCCAATTCGCTACCGCGAAATAGAGGGCATAGGATGTGGCGAAGAGGAAAAAAATCAGGGTACTGATGGGAAGGAAAAGCAGACTTTTCAGGGATGATTTGGCTTTGTCCAATTTGACTTCCCGTAAGAGTGTCGCATTGAGTTTGCGGGTACTGTCGAGCAATGCTTCATTCTGTTTCCAGAGTTCGTGTATATTGACGTTTTCCATGATGTTATTGATTAAATTTTTTCTTGAGTTGTTTTTTGATCCGGTTGATTTTGGTGCCCACGTTACTGACCGAAATTCCCATCGCTTCCGAGATTTCGGCATGGCTGTTTTCATCCAGGTACATAATGAATATCGCCTTGTTCAACGGGTCGAGTTCGTCAATGAGTTCCCGCAGCCGTTTGAGATTTTCATCGATTTCAGGCTCTTCGTCTTCTTCCACGCTGACCAGTTTCTCCGGCATCGCTACCACATATTTTTGCCGGCTTCTTAGTTTCCGGTAGTGCGAGATGGAAACGTTGAAAGCTACTTTGTACATCCAGGTGGTTACTTTCACCCCGTGATCGAATTTCTCATATCCTTTGATGATTTGAAAAATGATTTCCTGGAGCAGATCCTCCTGTTCATGAATATCGGAGCAATAACTGTTGACGACCTTGTATATGAGTCTCCGGTGTTCCTCTATGAGATGAACTATCTCGGTATGATCTCCCATTTTCCTGTTATTCATCCCGTTTAGTTTTTAACGGACAATGCCTGTGTGTTTTCACAAGTTTCGCTGTTTGGGCCGGTTATATTCGTTCTGCATCTACACATCTTGTTTTCTTTTTGGTTTTGTTTACCCCATTTATCGCGCGGCCTTCAAAAAAATCACACACCGGCGAATTTTTTTTTATTCTTACTTTCCGTTGGGGTGATGAAAACAAATGTACGATGATTGCTTAGGTTGATTGTCGCGGACGGGAGGTGGGTGGCTGGCAGCAAATCGATAAACGAAGAAAGAGTGTAGCTAATGCGACGGGATTAACCTTTTCTCCAGTTATATTCTGCCTTTCTCAGTCGGTCCATGATGGCTTTGCCAATGCCGGTTTCGGCCACCGGTTCAGCAACAATGATTTCGATTTCGCTGTCGTCTTCGAAGGTATGCATCGCATCGAACATGTTCACGGCGTACTCTTTCAAATCGTTGTTCTCCGACATTCGGATGACTTTCCGGTAGCCGTTTTCCTGTTTTCCGGTAAACGACAGCAAACCAGCTTTGCTTTTATCAATATCTACCGGAATATTTTCGTCGGCCACAATCATTTTTTTCACCGGGCTGTAATGCGATTTCACCATTCCCGGGGCAACGATCGATTCTGTTTTTTCGGAATCGTCGAAAGATAAAACTTCTTCGATGTCCTCTTTGGTGATGATGCCATTGCGCAAAATCCGGAACCCTTTTTCGGTGAGCTCGATGATGGTGGATTCGATACCAACCGTCGTTTTTCCGCCGTCCAGAATGTAGTCGACGTCGGGCAGCTGCTTTCTCACATGGTTGGCTGTGGTGGGGCTGATGCGGCCAAATTTATTGGCGCTGGGAGCGGCAATCGGTCGGCCGGATGTTCTGATGAGTTCGCGGGCAATTTCATTCGCAGGCATGCGAATGCCCACGGTAGGCAGTCCTGAAGTAACGATGTCGGGAACCAGTTTGCTTTTGGGAAGCACCAGGGTTAGCGAGCCGGGCCAGAATTTTTCTGCCAGCACGTAAACTCGGTCGTCCACCTCAGCCGTCAGCTTTTTCAGGTCGTCCAGATCAGCAATATGGATGATGAGCGGGTCGAACGAAGGACGCTCTTTCAGCGCGAAAATTTTGGCTACTGCCATCGGGTCAAGCGCGTTGGCTCCCAAACCATAAACGGTTTCGGTAGGGAAGGCTACCAGTTTTCCTTCCTGAATCAATCGAGCCGCCAGCTCCATGTTGTTTTGTCGATCCATCCTTCTTCCTAGCTATTTTTTGACATGTTGCATTCCAAATACAACGTTGTCCTGCAAAGGTTCATTAATCCGGCTGCAAAAATAGCACAAGAAAGAGTATTGGAAAAATATTCCGGCGCTTTACACTTCTGCCATGCGATAAATGGTCTTTTTCATTCCTCGCCTGTCTTCACCCGCTTCTCTACGTTGGGTAGGCGATAGCTTCGGTAAGCGCCCAGCAGCCCCAGCAACGATAGGAACAAAACAACGCCTTCAACCGAAAGCAACGATACCAAAGCGCTCAGGCTTCCTACCAGCAGCAGGATGATACCAATCAGCGTATTGCTAATCGACACATAGTTAATACGCTCGTTCCCGGTAGCCATGTCGATCACATAAGTCTTTCTTCCCAGCCGGACGCCCTGGTGGGCAATTCCTAAAATGAAAAAGGCAGCCGGATAAATCCAGTGGTAACTTCTAACCGAGTCGGTGTACCGGGCGATGAAGAAAGTGGCAATTCCCAATCCCGAAGCAATCAGTATGGCTGTCGACATCACATTCTTGCTCGATTTGTCGGCATATTTCCCCCAAATGGGCGAACTGACGATGGAGGCAACTCCTTTAGCGATCACAAACAGCCCCAGGAGATAGGCTTCTTTCCCCACGTATCGTTGCGCCAGTATCACGTAAAACGGAGCCGACAGGGCCGAGCACAACAGCAGGGTGCGGGCAATAATGAAATTGCGGAAATGCTGGTCGGTTTTTAGCAGGCTCAGGTGCGAGACCGCGCTGTTCTCCTCTTCATCTTCCGGTACCACATCCGACGGAAACTCTTTGATGCGCGAATAAATCACGGCAGCCACCAGCCACGTTGCGGCGGCAAAAAAGATGATGGCGCTGTAAAACGAGAGGGTGGGATGGTGATGCGATTGGTAAAGAATGTACAGACCGGCTACCAAAACCAAAACACCCGATGCCGAAACGGAGTATCCCTTCAGTTTTCCCCGCCGGTTTTTTGGGATGGTCTTCCCGGTAATGGCTTTCGACGACAAAGAACTGAGGCTTCTCGATAAACTAAAGAATACCAGGGCAACAATGATGAGCCATCCTGCCGTGCGTCCCTCAAAGTTCAGTACGATGAAACCAATCGATGCGATGGCGAGAAACTGAAGCAGCGAACCCAGCACCCAAATCCACTTCCTCACTGCCCGCTTGTTAATGTATTTGGCAAACAGCACCTGCGGAACCATGGCGCCCGACTCCCGAATGGGGACAATGAAGCTAATCAGATAGACCGGAGCGCTCACATAGCTCATCAGCCAGGTTAAAACCGTTTTGGGATTGCTCAACGTATCGCCGAGTTTGGTGAAAATCTGGCTGAAGATGGTCAGGAAGAAATTCCGGGGAACGTACCGGCAGGCCTCCTCCGATATTTCGGTGCATACTTGTTCGTCATCGTTGTCTTTGGTGAGGTAGCGATACAATTTCTTAATCATTCTGCAACTGGCTTATTCCGTTTTTTGACGTGTTAATCGTTGAGGTGCTACTTTTTTAACACGCTTGCGGGGGAATAGTTTGCAGAGTGCGGCCCCGGGACGCTGGTAGGTGCCAGTAACGGGCTGGCTTTTCACGCAGAACCCCATGGTTTGAAACAGAAAGGAAGAATGGTGGTTTTAGTTCCGGCAAGTATGAGAAATGAGGCCGGATATGAGAGGCTTTTGGGGCAGCCTCTTGTGTGTCGTAAATGGAATATGATGGTTAGTTTGACTGTTTAAACCCAAAATTCAGCGTGTCATTTTGTAACAGAATGCTAATCTGCAGTCCTTTTATGCTCATGGCAACCGGAAACAGGACCTCCCCGCTAATTTTAGTATTTGGAGCGACGTTTTGAGGTAACAAAGCACGGTTATTCCAAAAATCAAGTTCTTTTTCTACCCTGCTTAACCGGGCACTATGGTCTTGTTCCCAGTTATATTCATCCTCTTCTCTTTGCGACTCCCATTTTTTAGGATCCTGGCCAAAAATAGCTGCTACGGTTCCCTGAATAAGTCCATTTTTTACTATCTCTTTTGTATTTTCCCCTTTCAGCGAATAGGGATTTTTTTCATTCATCAGGCTGTCCTTTTGCCTTTCCAATCTGTTGATTGTTTCGTCAGGGTTTACACAGTAAATTTGAGGGCTTATTTTATTTTTTCCCGGCCAAAAAATGTACGAAAACAGGGAAGGATCAACTGAAACAGGATTGTTCGAATTGTTTTTGATGGCGACACTAAACTGGTAGTTCTTATTTCGCACCCTGGTAAAATTAACTTCTGCCTCGTAATTATGGCTTTGTCTCCTATTATTATCAACACGGATTAATTGAAGGTTAGGCGTTGTTGTGAGACGTTGAGTTGTGCAACAGGCAAGAATTAAAAAGACAACCGCTATACTTTTCTTTATCATATCATTCTTGTTTTTACATCCTAATTGTTTAGCAGTGGTTCATCGTTCTGCCCGGTTTATTGCGGTTTGCTGTGTGAGTAGCGGCCGATTGCATGGTACAACCCTTTCGGGCCGCTACGTAGTTTGACAGAGCTGGGAGCCTTGATATTTAATTCATCATCCGCCATTACGTGTAAAACAGTAAATGTTTTTATTTCTATCTTTTCACAAAGCATTCACCCATGCCATATTCATCAGTTTCTTTTGAATGAAGAACAATGGAAATCTTATTATAATTCAAATCCAACTTCTCAGAATTTTCTGGTTTTCGAATTTGTACCAAAAAACCATACATATAGGCTCCTCTTGCATATTCAGTTACCTTTTTTATGCCGATAACTTCAGATTTGTATCCATTTATACTAGCCCGTAGCTCATCTTTTGAAATTGTATTTGGGGCAATGTCTATTATTTTTTTCGCTGTAATAGCCTTCTGTTCAAGTTCTTTTTTATTATTTCTTCCTTGAAATTCTAAAGACTTGGTTAAGCTCATAGGTCTAAAATATACCATGTATGTATCGTACGGACTAACTTGTGGTTCAAAGGCATTCATCCCATAAATTTCCATTCGCTCATATTTTGGATTTATTTCCAAATCATTGTATGCCGGAATATTCCATGCCCAATACTCAAGTTTTGTCTTTCCATAATCATCTAATCTTATCGCATATAAACAACAGTATGTCTTTTTTTCTACTCTCATAGAAAAATATCCATCCTTATCTGTTAGGGTTTCATATAGATTTTCAAATTTTTTATTCTTCAATCGAACTGTTACACTGTCTAAAGGGGTGTCTTTGAAGTCTGTTACACGTCCATGGATGTTGATAGTGTCTTGTGCATATAGGTTCAAGCCGCTAACAGCTAAGAAAAAAAGAACCATTAATTGTTTCATATTGCATGTTTGTCATTAGTACTTTTTATTAGACAACGTGAAAATATAAAAAGTTACAGTTCTGAGAATTTTCGTAAAATAGTTGCTAACGGATGGCAGTATGAAAAGTTGCATTTTATACCGCATAGTAGGCGGTCGTAGTTTCTATTGTCTTATTTTCATTATTACTGTTCTGCTAAAAAATATCTCTGGTCTTTCACAGATTTCAAATCCTCTGGTTTCCATCTTTTCAATTATTTTGTTGAACTTATTTTTCGAAACGTGAAATTTTTGTTCGGAAATATAAATCATCGTCTCAGGTTTTACAATTCTTGTCAGGTCACGAATAATGTGGTCAATATATTTCATTTCGTGAAAAGAATAAAAGGCAAAGATAAAATCAACTTTTTCTGTCAAACAGATTTCATTTTCTTCGCTGTTGTGAATTTCAATTAGCTTTTGTAATTCACTATTACGTAATTTACGTTTCAATATTTCAAGCATTCCTTCCTGCACATCAATTGCTATGACTTTCCCTTTTCCGTTAAGCAATTTTGCCATTTCTAATGTAAAGTAGCCTGTTCCACAACCTAAATCAAGAACGGTCATACCCGGGCGAACATATTTTTTCAATATTCTTCTCGGATTCTGTAATAATAGTCGAAGTCGGCTATCTAAAGCACCAGCATTTTCTATTGGGTGCAAATGGATGTTGGAAAAATCATTCATTTAAAATTTGCTCCTTTACTTTTGTCCCAGGTAAAAGCAAAATAATTACTACAAAAATTGTAATCGCATCGGGTATTAATAGCGTACAATTACCTTTACTACTCATTACGGTAATATATGAAATTACTATCCAGCGCATTGTTAAAACAGCAATAATTAGCCAGGCGGTAAACTTTACTTTTAATAGATTCTGTTGAAATGCCATTATTAGTAAAGCTATTCCAAAAACAAGATTTTCTATGCCTATTGTATGCCATACATAGGTAAACGCCACTTTTGCTGTGTTTTCAAATTTGGGAACGGTCTAAACTTGACAGAACCGTCTCGATTCCATTCAGTGTGTGAGCAACTGCAAAAAGAATACATAGAAGTCCAACAATTAAATAAAAGTAATTTCGAATCATATTTTGTTTTTTAATATGACGTCTAACGACAAATTGTATGAGTAGTGGCCGACTGCATGGTTCATCCCTGTCGGGCCGCTACGCAGTCTGACAGGGATGGAAACCTTGATATTTGACACATCATCCGCCATTACGTATAAAAAATGTTAGCGGTTCGTTGTTTTATTTCAGTTGCAATACCATTTGGTCTTCAGTAAAATATTTTTCCTTCCATTTTATTGCTTTGCTTTCAGAACTAAAAGTGACGAAGCCAAATTTCTCGTAGAGTTTTTTTGCTTTGTCATTATTTGCAATTACTGTCAAATTGATTTGTTCAATGTCAGAGATTTGCTTCACTCTTTCAATTACTTTCTCAATTAACTTTTTTGCAATTCCTTGTCCACGAAAATCTTTGGAAACATACATTCTAAACAGAATACCTTTATGCTTTAATTTTTCTCTGTCTTTGCCGTCACGTGCAAAACTTACTACACCTACTAATTCATTGTCTGAATATGCCCCAAGTGAAAAACTGTCCAACTTGTCTTCCGTTGGGAAAGGCGCATTTAAGTCGTCATTAGGTGTTATACGAAAATTTTCTTCGTCATTAATAAGTCCGAAAGTCAGGAACTTTTTATACTGTTCAACTTGGTCAGACTTGATTTCTACAATATCTATAATATTCATAATATTTGTCAGTTGATGATTGTCGTTTTACAATGAATGCTGACGGTCACTTGTAGGTGGTCGGGCGGTTCCGAAGCAATCGGAGCTGTCAGACCAGTAAGAAAGTGGGCACGAGGTCTGACTTGTCAAACCGAGAAACACCCCGCCTGCCATATGACAAAATGTTAGCGGCTGTAGTTTATTCCTTTATTGTCTCCATATTTTTTATAAATATCATCCAATTCGTTGACTGTTGAGTTCATGAAGGTTTGGTCTCCTGTTATTTCAAAATCTAGTATATTCTTCAGCATATAATTTTCAACAAATTTTCCATTGGTAATGACATGTCCTGTTTCATCGTATTTTATAGTCAATTGAAGATTGTTCTCGTAAGATTCAAGTCGGGCAATTCCATCTAAATTCTTTTGGCATTTCTCTAACTCTTGGAAGAAATTAAAAATATTTCCGGTCGTTATCCAGAGCAATCCTTTCACATAGTAATTTGAACTTCTAATTTCAATTGTACTTTCAGTGTCATATCCACCAAAAACACTCGTTGTTTCAGGAAATCCTATAACTTTTGTCAAAATAATCCGGACAAATCCGTTTTCTCCTATGATTTCAAATTTCTCCATTTGGTTTTATTAAAATTACCGCCAACTTACGATATTGCATATGCGTTATATATCGTATATATGCATTGTTTTTCAATTGTCTGTCAGTCCAGGTTTACGGTGCAAAAACAAAACCAATGGACTTTTTCTTTTTGCAAGAGCGGACAGGCTCACATGCGGCGAAATTTCTGTCACCTCACACGATTTCTGTCTTGGTTTGATGCAGTTAGTTTTCATCCGTGAATTTTTGTTTATTAATTACCGGATGGAACTTGCATGACAAATTCTCATTCGTGTTTCTGCTTTAACGAATTATGCTCGTTTCATCTGTTCGGTCATTTCGCTTTCCCAATTTAACAAAAAACATCCGGAAACCGGTTTTTGACCTTCCTGAAAACGCTGTTTTTCTATTATCATAATTTTTGTTCGCTCAACAGATCCGGCCATTCATCAAAAAGTTTCGCACGTTCATCAAAAAAAATGGCATAGCCGGAAAGTTTAATCTATATTGATTATACGGTTTTTGGAGAAGGACAGATGTTAGCCGGAAGTTTGTGAAGAGTGACAGTGGGAGTGATGAACCGTTGTGCGTTCATTGAAAATGATACATCCCGGTCTGTCAACGGCACCCAATCGAATCAATCCGAACCATTCGGACTGTTTCGTTGGCACCGGACGAAGTGTTTCTGCCGGTATAAGTAACAACTCAGCATCCGATTTGGTACTTCTACAGATACAGGAACGAACTCAGCATCTGATTTGGTACTTCTACAGATATAGGGACCAACTCAGCATCTGATTTGGTACTTCTACAGATATAGGGACCAACTCAGCGTCTGATTTGCTACTTCTACAGATACAGGGACCAACTCAGCGTCTGATTTGCTACTTCTACAGATACAGGGACCAACTCAGCATCCGATTTGGTACTTCTACAGATACAGGGACCAACTCAGCGTCTGATTTGGTACTTCTACAGATACAGGGACCAACTCAGCATCCGATTTGGTACTTCCACAGATACAGGAACGAACTCGGCATCCGATTTGCTACTTCTACAGATACAGGAACGAACTCAGCATCTGATTCGGTACTTCTGCGGATACAGGAACCAACTCAGCGTCTGATTTGGTACTTCCACGGATACAGGGAGGAACTCAGCATCCGATTTATAGCTTCCGGGAACCGAGGTATGTTGTTGGCACCAGGCAGGGCATAACCGAACGAATCAAATCATATCAAATTTTATATACTAACCTTTTAAAATGTTTATCACATGAAAAAACTAGTTTATTCGATCCTTCCGGTCGACGGATATTACACATTCAGTCAGCGTTTTCTCGAATTATTGAAATCTGCCGTTTCGGAAACATTCGATTTGTCGGCGGTGATAGCCCCGCTCGAATCGGTATTTCTCCGGTTTGAAACGGCGTACAAAAGAGAGCGGAAAAGCGAATATACCGCTAAGCTGGCGGCGGCCGACGAGGCGCGCGACCGGGCGTACCTGGCGCTGCGTCATTACCTGGTGGCCTGCTCGTATGCCAGCGTTGAGGGATATAAGGCTGCTGCCGATACGCTGCTGAGCATTCTTAAACGGCTGGGCTGGTCGATGCAACTGGCCAGCTACCAGACCGAATCGTCGCGCCTGGGGAACCTGATAGCTGAGCTGGGACAGGAAGAAAACGCCGCGTTGCTGACCACGGTTCAGGGGACTGCCTGGCTGGAACGCCTGATGACAGCTGCCGATGCCTTCGAGGCTATTTTTCAGCAAAAACTGACCGCGGAAGCAGCCGATACAAACACCTCGGCCTACCGTTTGCGGAAAGTTTTGCAGGAGCAGATTGAAATGAGCCTGTCGTGGCTGGAAGTACAACAGAAGTTCAACCCGTCGGACAAGCTGACCACCCTCATCGGGCAGGTCGACGAATTAATTGCCCACACCATGACGACGGCCCGGGCCAATGCCACCCGGAAATCGGCGGAGGAAGAGGCTTTGGAAGAAGAATAACGCACTTATCCTGGTTGCTCATCATACGTTTTTGAGGTTATTAATTATTGGTTTAGCCGCCGGGCGATTGTCCGGCGGTTTTTTTTATGCCCGCACCCTGTCAGAGGCTGCAGATCCTGGCAGAGGTTTATTTGGGAGCTGATGCGTTGAATTGGTTTTATTGCCCCTCCCGGCCTCCCCTGGGGAGGAGAGCGGTCGCGAAGGACGGACGCACGGAACCAGGGGGCGGCGGTTCATTCAGCGTTTGCTTTTTATTGCAATGCTGGTTGAATTTTCGTTTTTGAATCAGGTAATTGAGATTTTGCAGTGACACCCTCGTTTTGTTGATAGGTTTTAACCCGCCCCTTCAGGGCGATGGTCAATGTACGGCACTTTTTTACCCCAAGCCTGTCCTGACGAACATCGGGGGCGTTGCCGTTGGGCTGAAATAAGCTGTTCCTTTGGAATGGAAGGAGGGCGATTTTGGAATTGAGTCCCCGCAATTTTGCAGTGCCGCTGGTCCTTCTCTATGTTAGAGAAGGGTTGGGATGAGTAGAAAATACTTCCCGGAATCATTTCGCGGTTGTGCTTTTATACTCTAAAAAGTAAGTGCATGTGTATGTTAAATAATCAATAGAATTTTATTCGAAAGAGGTATCCGGAACAATATCTTTTATCTTCGCATCGTTAAATAAAGGACAAATAGGTCCGAAATAGAATGCGCTATAACAACGCTCGCCTGCGCAAGCATTCGCGGAACGAAAAAAAGGTCTTGTGGAATGAATTGGCATGGAACGGCTGAAATACCGCTATGGGACCTGTAACAGAGTGTGTGAATTGATAATGACTAATCCAAAAAAATGCCTGGCATGGTGAACGAAACAGGTAGCTGCGGTTCTCAACAAGATTTGAATTGTATGAGCAGTGATTCTGTTTTACACGATTTTCCTCTTTCAGTTGGCAGTGCATTGTCCTGAAAGAATTTATCCAAACCATAATCAAAGACGATTCGACAATGAAAAAGATTCCAATCCTAAAACTGTTTTTTCTACTGATTGCCCTCTTCTTCCTGCAAAATGCTGGGGCACAAACCACGCTGTCATCCAGCCCAACACTTACTTTTTCGAGTACTGCTGGTCTCTCGGATTATATCGCTCAGGATGGCGATGGAGGTTCAACGCCTATCAGCGACATTGATATCCAGATTTTCAACATCTCGGATGTAAACGGGACGATGCAGTCCGCTTTAAGTTGGGAGAACAACAGCTGGCTTGCTAGTGCCAACTCATCGTTTTCAGCCTTGACGAACCCTAACAATAGCGGCTCGAAAGGGATGGATATCAAATCTGCAGACGGTAGTGAATTCCGTTTGATGAAGTTTGATTATTATAATTGGGGGGAAAGTAATCCATTTACCAATACCATTAAGGGATATCGAAATGGGAGTGAAGTCGCTTCTACCACCTTTCAGGGATTTGATGCTTCTTATAACCCAATCACCGTTACGTTGGGCTCAGCTTTCGAGAATGTCGATGAGGTGCGATTCTACATCAGTGCCGGAGGATATTTGGGCGACCAGTCTGCCACCAATCATAGCATCAACAATATCCAGGTGAGTAGTGCGGTTACTCCTTCACCCACTATTTCCAATGCCACCTACGATGCCTCTACCGGCATACTGGCAGTTACCGGGACCAATATGACGTCGGGGGATGTGATAGACCCGACCAAACTAACCCTCACCGGACAGGGCGGCGCAACCTATACCCTGACCGGTTCTGTTTCTGCGGTTACAGCTTCGGGCAGTACCAGCTTCTCGGTTGGATTGAATGCGAGCGATCAACTGGCCATCAACGGTATATTAAACAGGAACGGTACCTATTCGGTGGACAATACTACCTATAACCTGGCCGGTGCTTCCGGCTGGGACGCAACGGCTGCTTCACCGGCTGATGTTACCGGAAATGGCATTACCGTCAGCAATGTGATGTCGCCAACTATCACTTCGGCTACTTACAATGCCAGTACTCATGTGCTGGCGGTAGCCGGTACCAACCTGGTGAGGGTACCCGGTGCCGCGAACGATATTACGGTGAATAAACTGACGGTAATCGGAGAAAACAACGGAAATTATACGCTGACCAGCAGTGACGTGGAGATTACCGATGCCACTTCGTTTTCGGTTACGCTGAATGGCGCGGACCAGTCAGGCGTGGCCGGTCTACTGAATAACAACGGAACTTCGTCGCTTGACGGAACGAATTATGACCTGGCTGCTGCCGACGACTGGAACAGTAACGTTACGGGCGGTGATATTTCGGACCTGACCGGGAATCAGATTACGGTTTCCGGGGTGAATACAACGCCTGTTCTCTCGAACCTCGATGGAGACAGTAATGCCTGGGGAGGTGTTGGCAATACCGTGGCATTGGATGCTTTGGGCGATGCCACCGCCAGCGATGCCGAATTTGACGCACTGAATGGCGGAAACGGCGATTGGGCTGGGGGCAGCCTCTCTGTTCAACGTGCAGGAACTGCCATCAGCAGCGATGTTTTTGGCTTTGATACCTCCGGCGCTCTTTTCACCGTGAGTGGCAGTGACCTGCAATCGGGCGGACTAACGTTTGCCACCTTTACCAATACCGGCGGCGTACTGACCATCAGTTTCACGAGCAGCGGTACCTCCGCCACAACTGCTTTGGTGCAGGATGTCATCCGGCACACCGACTACCGGAACGATACGCCGGCAGGTGATGCTACCCTCCGGTTTAGCCTGAGCGATGGGAATACTTCTGCTACCGCTGATGTGACCGTGACCAGCAATACGATATATGTGACCAATTCGACGGATGCAACCAGCATCGATGTTTCCAATGGTGTTAGTTTGAGCGAAGCCGTTGCCATCGCTGCTGCCGATAATACCGGTAGCCAGACGATTGTTTTTGGTTCGTCGCTGGCATCACAGACGATAGCGCTGGCCGGGAACCTGTCCATTAACGAAAGTTTGACTGTGAATACCGGTAATGCCGGTGGCGTATCTATCAACAGCAATACCATTACGCTGGGCAGCGGCGATGTCCTCACCTGGAGTGGCAGCAGTAGCGCGACTGTTAACTCCACGCTGTCCGGCTCCGGGAACCTGAGTAAAACAGGGTCGGGTACCTTAACGTTAAGTTCCGGGAGCAATAACGCTGGTTGGTCCGGGGCGATATCAGTCACCGGGGGAACCCTTTCAGCCGGAGTCAGTGCGCCCGGTTCGCTGCCATCGGGCAATCTGACGCTCGATGGTGGTACCTTGCAGTGTACCGTTACAGGGACCGCCGGTACTACCCGGACCATCGCAAACAATGTTGTCCTGGGGGCCAATGGCGGTACCATGAGTATCGGCGGCGGGGGCGGTGCCAACATAACCGATTTTACCGGCGTGATTTCCGGTACCGGAAACCTGACCAAAACAGGGGCAGCTATCCTTCGGTTGAACGGTAGCAACACTTTTGCCGGCACTACAACGGTTTTTGCAGGAACATTGTCCGTCGCCGGCGACAGTAACCTGGGAACAGGAACACTCACACTGGATAACGCTTCCACGCTAGCGGTCACCGGGCCGACGACCATCGATAACAGCATCGCTTTAAACGGTACTTCTACCATCGATAACAGCGCAGCCGTTACGTTGTCCGGCATCATCACAGGTGCGAACAACCTCGTCAAATCCGGTCCGGGAACACTGACCCTCTCCGGTACGAATACGTATTCGGGTACTACTACTGTTGATGCGGGTACGCTCAGTGTGAGTAGTGACAGCAATCTCGGCAACGGTGCCCTGACGTTATCGTCAGGTACAAACCTGGCCCTTACGGGAGCTACCACGGTTGACAATGCAGTGGTCCTCAGCGGCAACGCTACGGTGAATACTTCGGCCAATGCTACCTTGTCGGGAGTGATTAGCGGTACCGGCAACCTGACGAAAACCGGAACCGGTACGCTCACCCTTAGCGGTAGCAATACCTATTCGGGTACGACCAGTACCTCCGCGGGAATACTTCAGGTTGCTTCCGACAGCAACCTTGGGACAGGTGCGGTTAACCTGGCGGGCAGCACCCTTGCTGTCAGTGGTGCGACAACGATTGATAATGCAGTTAACTTGTCCGGCAGTTCAACGGTTCGTGCTTCGGCTGATGCCACCCTGTCGGGAGTTGTCAGCGGAAGCGGAAGTCTGACCAAACAGGGCAGCGCTTCGCTGACGCTAAGCAACACCGACACCTATACCGGCAGCACGACAATTAGCGCCGGTACGCTGATGGTTACAGGCGCTTTGTCGGGCACCGCTTCGCTAACGGTAGGCAATACGGCCACGCTGGCCGGCGATGGCTCGGTTTTTGGCAGCGGAACTCCAACGCTGACAGTACAGAGCGGAGGTACCCTGGCTCCGGGAAACAGCGTAGGCACTCTGACGGTTAACGGTAACCTGAATGTGAGTTCCGGCGGTATGCTGGTAATAGATATTAACGGAAACACAGCTGGTACCGGCTACGACCAGGTAGCTGTATCCGGTACGGTAGATGTCACCGGCGCAACCATTTCTGTCGCGCACAATTATTCCGCCGGAAAAAGTGTTAGCTATACCATCATCAACAATGACGGTTCGGATGCCATAACCGGAACGTTTGCCAATCTGGCGGAAGGCGCCACTCTGACTTCCGGCGGTAATGGCACGGTGTTAAAAGCAAGCTATGTTGGCGGTGATGGTAACGACTTGACATTAACGACCCCGGCGAACGTTGCACCGGTGGTATCGAACCTGAATGGTGACAACGCCTCGTTTACCGAAAAAGGCAGTGCGGTTGCACTGGACACCGGTACGGCAGCGAATGTCAGTGATGCCGATAATACCAATTTCAGCGGAGGAAATGTGACCGTCTCCCTGGTGACTAACCGGGTGGCATCGGAAGATGTTCTGGCAATTGCCAATCAAGGCACCGGTGCAGGACAGATAGGAGTCTCCGGCAGTAGTGTGACCTACGGAGGAGCTACGATAGGTACTTTCACAGGAGGTAGCGGAACGAACGATTTGGTCATTTCGTTGAGTGCCAACGCTACTCCCACGGCCACTTCGGCCTTACTGCAGGCACTGACTTACAGCAACAGCAATACGACTACGCCTGACAATTCGACCCGTACAGCGCGGGTGACCGTGAATGACGGTGATGGCGGAACCAGTGGCAACGCCGATGTTAGCATTGGCATAACGGCCGTTAACGATGCACCGACCTCTTCGACAACCGGTGCTACGGCAAGCTTTACCGAAGGCGGTAGTGCGGTTGCATTGTTCTCGGGAACGACATCGTCGACGGTTGAGAGCGGCCAAAATATTACTGGCTTTGTAGTGGGGATGACCCACGCCGACGGCACGACAGACGAAACTCTGACCATCGACGGTACTTCCATTGTCGTTGTGGATGGTAATTCCGGGACCACCGGTGGAAATGGACTGAGCTATGTTGTTACGCAAGTGGGGGGCGCCGATCATCCGGCAACTGTAACACTTTCGGGCGGCAACTTGTCCACTGCTCAATTCGATGCGGTGATTGACGGAATCAAGTGGTTGAGTACAAGCAATGATCCAACGGCTTACGGGTACAACTATCGCAGCTTCTATGTGGGAAGCGTAAAAGACAATGGCGGTACGGCGAACGGTGGCAGCGACACGCAGTCCTCCAATACCGGGACGGCCTCAGTTACCATCACGGCAGTGAACAATGCACCTGTCGTTACGACTTCATCTACCGCACTTGATTTCACCGAAGGCGATGCCGCATCGGTCATCGATGCGGGAATTACGGTTTCGGATGTGGATAATGCCACGCTCGCATCGGCAACCGTTTCTGTCAGCGGAAACTTTGCATCCGATGAAGATGTATTGGCTTTTGCCAATGACGGCAGTACGATGGGGAATATTTCGGCGAGCTATAACAGTTCTACCGGAGTCCTGACGATGGCATCGTCCGGCTCTACCGCAACCCTTGCTCAATGGCAGACTGCCCTGAGAGCGGTGAGCTATGCAAATTCTTCGAACAATCCTTCCACATCGCCCCGGACAATCAGTTTTATCGTGAGCGATGGTACCGATGATAGTACACCGGTAACACAAACGGTTCATGTCACGGCGGTGAACGATCCGCCGGTTGTGTCGGGAACGTTTGCCGGTTCGGTGACCGAAGGAAACATCGGCGACAGCCCGGTAACAGCTACCGGAACGCTGTCCATTAGTGATGTGGATGCAGCAACCAGTCCTTCGTTTGCTGACGAAGCTTCTACGGTTGGAGATAATGGCTACGGTAGTTTTGTTCTTGCTTCCGGGAACTGGACCTATACGCTGGACGAAAGCAAGGTGCAGAGCCTGGCAGCCGGCGCTACGGTTACCGATACCCACACGTACACTGCCACCGACGGCACCACACAACAGATTACGATTACCATTACGGGTACGGATGACCCGCCGGTATTGGCGGGAACATTTACCGGCTCAGTGACCGAGGGAAACACCGGCGACAGCCCGGTAACGGCTACGGGAACGCTATCCATTAGTGATGTGGATGCAGCAACCAGTCCTTCGTTTGCTGACGAAGCTTCTACGGTTGGAGATAATGGCTACGGTAGTTTTGTTCTTGTTTCCGGAACCTGGACTTATACGTTAGACGAGAGTAAGGTGCAGAGCCTGGCAGCCGGCGCTACCGTCACCGATACACATACCTACACTGCCACTGACGGTACGACACAACAGATTACGATTACCATTACGGGTACGGATGACCCGCCGGTTGTGTCGGGAACGTTTGCCGGTTCGGTGACCGAAGGAAACATCGGCGACAGCCCGGTAACGGCTACCGGAACGCTATCCATTAGTGATGTGGATGCAGCAACCAGTCCTTCGTTTGCTGATGAAGCTTCTACGGTTGGAGATAATGGCTACGGCAGCTTTGTTCTTGCTTCCGGAACCTGGACCTATACGCTGGACGAAAGCAAGGTGCAGAGCCTGGCAGCCGGCGCTACCGTCACCGATAGGCACACCTATACCGCCACCGACGGTACGACACAGCAGATTACGATTACCATTACGGGTACGGATGACCCGCCGGTTGTGTCGGGAACGTTTGCCGGTTCGGTGACCGAAGGAAACATCGGCGACAGCCCGGTAACGGCTACCGGAACGCTATCCATTAGTGATGTGGATGCAGCAACCAGTCCTTCGTTTGCTGATGAAGCTTCTACGGTTGGAGATAATGGCTACGGCAGCTTTGTTCTTGCTTCCGGAACCTGGACCTATACGCTGGACGAAAGCAAGGTGCAGAGCCTGGCAGCCGGCGCTACCGTCACCGATAGGCACACCTATACCGCCACCGACGGTACGACACAGCAGATTACGATTACCATTACGGGTACGGATGACCCGCCGGTATTGGCGGGAACATTTACCGGCTCGGTGACTGAAGGAAACATCGGCGACAGCCCGGTAACGGCTACCGGAACGCTATCCATTAGTGATGTGGATGCAGCAACCAGTCCTTCGTTTGCTGACGAAGCTTCTACGGTTGGAGATAATGGCTACGGTAGTTTTGTTCTTGCTTCCGGAACCTGGACCTATACGCTGGACGAAAGCAAGGTGCAGAGCCTGGCAGCCGGCGCTACCGTCACCGATACCCACACGTTCACTGCCACCGACGGCACCACGCAACAGGTTACCATTACGATTACGGGAACGGATGACCCGCCGGCCATGGACCTGTTTCAGGAAGCTGAGGCACTGGCTGCAGATGGGACCTTTGACTTTGGAACTCAGACGGTGAATACCAGTACCGATACAACATTTACTATTGAAAACAACGGAATCGGGACTTTAACTCTGACCACTCCCATCTCGCTTTCCGGTGCTGATGCCAGCGATTTCGAAATCATTCAGCAGCCGGAGTCAATGGTTGCAGCTTCGTCGTCGACCACTTTTGTGGTGCGGTTTGCGCCCTCTTCTATTGGAACCAAAACTGCTGCGATAAGCATTGAGAATAACGATCCAAACAAAAATCCTTATGTGGTCAATTTGCAGGCGACAGTGGTTACAGCCACCGGCGTTGATGATCATTCGGTAGAAAAGCTGGTGAAGGTATATCCAACGGCCACTCACGATAAGGTTCATGTTCAGTTGGCGAACACCGAATTTGATGTGGCGTTGTACAGTCTTCAGGGAGTACAGTTGAAACAGTGGAATGGAGTCACTGACAATGTAACGTTGAATCTGGGGGCTTACCATCAGGGGATGTACATTTTGAGGATAAAAGCTGATCATAAGGTAGTGACCCGACGCGTCATCAGACGATAAGAATAAGAGGGTAAATATTATCTGGGGCCAGGGGAGGTAACTTCTCTGGCCTCTTTTCATCTGTGGTGATCAACCGAATTGTTAGGAATGGAAAGAGTGTAATGGGAGAATCAAACCAGAACTCCGTATGTTTGTTGAAGTCATATCATCCGGAAAGATTGAATCATGGAAGACAACGAGTATTTTGCCCATCTGTACGAAATTGCCAGGAACCTGAACAAGGAGTTCTCGTTGCATTCCGCTTTGCGAATAGCACTGGAAAAGACGGTGGAATTATTGCACCTCGAAACCGGCTGGATTTGGCTGGTACAGGAAGGTACGCACTCGGTGTACCTGGCGGCTTCGTATAACCTGCCGCCAGCACTCAGTCGTTATCCGGAGCGGCTTTCCGGCAACTGTTACTGCATCGATTCGTACCTGGCGGATGGCATTTCGGAAGCTCGCAACATCAGTGAGATTACCTGTACCCGTTTGAAGGATATCACAGCCGGTACACGCGGCTTGAAGTTCCATGCTACCATTCCGATTTCCATCGAAGGACAAAAGGTCGGACTGATTAACCTGGTGAGTAAGCAAACCCAGGAACTGGATGAAAAGAAACTGTCGGTTTTGAATACCATTGCGGAGCTGATTAGTATCGCGGTTCAGCGGACGCGCCGGCAGGAAGAGCAGCAGAACCGGCCGTCGGCAGTCATGGAAGTACTCAACCGGGTGATTGAACCGGGAATGGACGAGCTGGTACAATCTCTTCAGCAGACTAAAAGCGCAGATAAGAATGTGCAATCGTCATTGGAAAAAGCACAGGAATTGCACCGACAACTGCTTCTTATTCGCGAAGAGGTTGGCGAAGAAACCATTGAAAAGGTTGCTGACAATGCTTTCCATTATCCCACGTCGCCGTTAACCAACCGGGAACTGGAGGTATTGGTGCTGGTAAAAAAAGGAATGACCAACAAGCAAATTGCCGACCAGCTGTTTATTTCGGAACGCACCGTTAAATACCACATTTCATCGATTCTGTCCAAACTGTTTGCACAAACTCGTACAGAGGCAGTCGAGACAGCTATTCAGCGTGGATTACTCTGATTTGTAGTTTATAAGATAATGCAGCATGTCGGACACCTGTCCGATGGTACAGGTTCACTTCTGTCCTTTAGTCTGTTTCCGGGGTGCCCGGTTTGCTTCATCTTTGTCGTGTCGTTCATCATTGGTATCTGCGACACAACATCAATCAATAGAAATTCATTTTATAAAACAGACACAAAGATGAAAATAGCCATACTGTTGGGAGCTGTCCGTCCCGGACGCCAGTCACACAAAGCAGCATACTATCTGGACAAATTGTTAAAAGAAGAGGACATGGAAACGGATGTGATCGATTTGCTGAAAACCCCGCTTCCTGTTTTTGGCAGTCTCGATGACAGTCCGGCTGCCGGGAAGATCGTCGAAAGTATCCGCCTGCGACTGGAAGAGGCCGATGCCCTGATTTTTGTAACCCCCGAATACCAGGGAAGCTTCTCCGGCGCACTAAAGAATACGCTGGACTATTACTGGGCGGAGTTCAAACGGAAGCCCATTGGCGTGGTTTCTACATCGACCGGTAAGATGGGCGGAATTAATGCTTCGACCCAACTGCAGCACGTTATTCTGAGCCTGGGTGCTTTTCCCCTTCCGGGTAAATTATTAATTGCCGGAATCCATGAAGCATTCGATGATAATTATGAGCCGCAGAATGACTTGATTGTTGAACAGGTCAATCAATTTGTATCGGATTTCTTGTGGTTTGCCGAAGCACTTCATCAAAAGAAAACAGCAGAAGAAGTAGCTGTTCAATACATGAGAAACTGATGTGGAAAACCTGTGTATACACCCGTATAAGAAATACAATGTGGGTGAATGCAGGGTTTCTAAGTCAATGAAGAAATCTTTTCGACGATCGTCGACCTTTTTAAGTCCGGATAATAGTCCTGATTTTTTGGTATAAAAAGATACCCCTGATTCCAGGCAGGAACCAGGGGCA
Source organism: Prolixibacter sp. NT017 (assembly GCF_009617875.1). Classification (NCBI taxonomy): domain Bacteria; kingdom Pseudomonadati; phylum Bacteroidota; class Bacteroidia; order Marinilabiliales; family Prolixibacteraceae; genus Prolixibacter; species Prolixibacter sp. NT017. The sequence goes on from NZ_BLAV01000001.1 coordinate 533,815, forward strand.
ATCCAGGTACTTATTATTTCGGCTAAGAATAAACTATTCTGCTACCAGACCGCGGTTTTTCAGCATCGGTCCGATTTCCGGATCGCGGCCGCGGAATGCTTTGTACATCTTCTCGTAATCTTCGGTGTTACCACGAGACAAGATCATGTCGCGGAAACGCTGACCGTTGGCGCGGGTCAGACCACCATTTTCTTCAAACCATGCATAAGCATCGTCGTCCAGCATTTCGGTCCACAGGTATGCATAGTAGCCAGCTGCATAACCATTTCCCCAGATGTGGAGGAAGTAAGTGGAGCGGTAACGCGGCGGAACCTGCTCCAGGTTCAGGTGCGTTTTCTGCAGCGCATTGGTCTCAAACTGGTCTACATTCTTGATGGAATCGCCTGCCGGGATGGTGTGCCATTGCATATCCAGTTCGGCGGCAGCCAGCAATTCAGTCAGAGCGTAACCCTGGTTGAACGTAGCTGATTTCTTGATTTTGTCAACCAATTCTTTCGGCATCGGTTTGCCGGTTTTGTAATTCACCGCGTAGTGTTTAAACACTTTCGGGTACATCGCCCAGTGCTCGTTAAACTGAGATGGGAATTCCACAAAGTCGCGGGCAACTGCTGTTCCTGAAAGGCTGGGATACTCCTGATCGGCGAAGAAGCCGTGAAGGGCGTGACCGAACTCGTGGAACATAGTGGTTACGTCGTCGAAGCTCAGCAATGCTGGTTGTCCTTCAGCAGGTTTGGTGAAGTTGCAAACGTTGTAAATAACCGGCTTAGTACCTAACAATTTAGACTGTCCGATGATGTTATCCATCCAGGCACCGCCCGATTTGTTGTCGCGTTTGAAGTAGTCGCAATAGAACAAACCGATGGTGGTACTGTCTTTGTCAATCACGTCGAATACACGAACATCCTTCTGGTAAACCGGAATGTCATGACGCTCTTTGAAAGTCAGTCCGTACAGTTCGTGAGCGGCATAGAACACACCATTTTCCAGTACGTTGTTCAGCTCAAAATAGGGTTTGATCTGGTTTTCGTCGAGATCGTATTTGGCTTTCCGCACTTTTTCAGCATAGAAGTTCCAGTCCCATGGCTGCAGTTTGAAACCGCCTTTGTTTTTGTCGATGACTTTCTGGATTTCGGCTGCTTCACGTTCTGCTTTCGCGGTAGCGGCAGGAACCAGTTTGCCGAGGAATTTTTCTACTGCTTCGGGAGTTTTAGCCATCTGGTCCTGCAGTTTCCAGGCAGCAAAGTTTTTGTAACCGAGCAATTGGGCCTGGTCGGCACGGATTTCCGCTAAGCGGGAAATGATGGCGCGGGTATCGTTTTTATCGCCTTGCTCGGCACGGGTCCAGGAGTGCTCGAACAGTTCGTGACGAACCTTGCGGTTGGTCAACGACTGGAGATCCGGCTGCTGCGTGGTGTTCTGCAGCGGAATCAGGTATTTACCATCCTGCTTGTCGGCTTTGGCATCTTGTGCTGCCGTTTGAATTTCGGCGTTCGACAGTCCAGCCAGTTTTTCCTTGTTATCTACGACCAGGGCTCCGGCTTTGGCTGCAGCCAGAAGACGGTTGGTGAACTGGGCGCTAAGCGTTGCTTCCTCTTCGTTCAGTTTTTTCAATTTCGCCTTGTCGGCATCCGAAAGATTCGCTCCGGCCAGTTGGAACTGCTGATAATAATACTCTACCAGCTTTTTCGATTCCGGATCGAGATTCAATGTGTCACGCTCGTTGTAAATCGTTTTTACGCGCTTAAAGAGTTTGCTATTGAGGTAAATGGCATCGTGGTGAGCTGCCAGTTTTGGCGCCTCTTCTTCGCCAATTTTTTGAATGGTAGGATTGGTATTGGCACCTGCCAACAGGTTAAATACGCCATAAACGCGGTTCAATAGCTGACCGGTTTTTTCCATGGCTACCAGGGTGTTGTCAAACGTCGGAGCTTCCGGATTGTTGGCAATTTTCTCAATGGCAGCCAGTTGTTCTTTCATGCCTTCCTCCATGGCAGGCTGAAAATCGCTGTCTTTGATTTTGGTGAAATCCGGGGCGCCGTAGGGCAAGGTGCTGGGTTTCATAAAGGGGTTGTTCTTCAAATCGGTGGTTTTAGAATTGGCTGATTTGCCGTTGTTGCCATTGCTGCAGGAGGTTATCACAACCGCCAGCGCAATCAGCAAAAAAGAAAGATGTCGTTTCATGTGTTTGTCTTTTACTTTTTAAATTACCACATGGAATTCGCATGATTGGAAAATACTTATTTCTATTGGTATTTCGAAGAATCATGCTCATTTCATTCTGTCTGTTTTAAAATTTGAATGAATAAATGCGTCTGTATTGGCTCCCATCTAACGGGGAGTGTTAGAAAGAGTCGTTCTAAATAACCAACGAAAATAAAAAAATATGTTGGGAATATCCCTGATGAATGATGGGATGTGAATATGCTTCATGACATGATAACTAAAATCGGACCTTTATGTTTGATCTAAACGATTCACTTATTGTCAAATAAAGTATATTTGAAGACTTCTGTTAATTCATCGTATCAAAGACCTGTTATTGTTTTTTAATTTTGCAGAATGAGGAAGTTACTGTTGTTGCTTATTCTTTTCGCAGGAAGCTGGCAGATGACCATGGCCAGCGAGATTGATTCGTTGTTACATCAGCTGGATGTAACCATGAAGCAGCGAAAGCAATATGAACAAGTAAAGCTGCAAAAGATAAAGAGCATCAAAAGCTTACTCAATGATCCGGGATTGAGTTCGTCTCAACGGTATTACATTAATAACCGTATCCTTGATGAGTATATCCCGTTCAACTTCGATTCGGCCCTCCACTACATCGACCTGAATTTCCAGCTGGCCCGTGACCTGGATAATGAAACGATGCTGAATGAGACCCGCATTAACCTTTCGGGAATTCTGGCTTCATCGGGCAGGTACAAAGAGGCGCTGGATATTTTGCACGAAGTCGATCGGAAACACCTTTCGGAAAAACTATTACCGAATTACTACCACGATTTCATGCACGTGTATTCCGACCTGAACGTATATAACCAGGTGAAGGAAAATGCAGGTAAATACTACAAGTTGTATAAAGCCTACCGTGATTCGGTGGTGAAGCTGCTCGACCCAAACTCGGAAGCTTACCTGGCCATCGAGGAAAAACAGTACCGGGATGCCGGTGAATATGATTCGTGTCGCTGGGTGAACAGCAAGCGTTTGGCGATGACGCAGATGGGAACCCGGGAGTATTCGATGATTACGTTCGATCGTTCCTTGTCCTATCAGCTGCAAAACAATACAGAAAAACGCGAAAAATACCTGATTCTGTCGGCGATGTCCGATATCCGGGCGGCGGTGAAAGACAATGCATCGATGGCAGCGCTTTCGACAATCCTCTACCATCAAAATAAAATTGATCGGGCTTACGAGTACATCAAGTTCTCATTCGAAGATGCGGCTTATTTCAACTCGCGGCTTCGGTACATGCAGATATCGAACATTCTGCCCGTGGTGACAGCAGCTTATCAAAAGAAAAGCGATAAGCAAAAGGCACACCTGCGCAACCTGCTTATTATCATTAGTCTGCTGTCGGTTGTGTTGTTGCTCTCCATATTATTTATTTACAGTCAGGTGAAGAAATTGGCCCGTGCCCGGAAGGATTTGCAGGCCGTCAATCTGAAACTTCGTGATTTGAACGGCCATCTTTCCGAAGCGAATACTCAGCTGAATGAGTTGAACAGCCAACTTTCTGAATCGAATCATGTGAAGGAACAATACATCGGCAGCTTCTTCAGCATTTGCTCCGATTATATCGATAAGCTTGATGGCTTCCGCCGGAATGTGAACAAGCAAATTGCCGACCGGGAAGTGTCGGAACTGTTCGAGCGAACCAAATCGAAGCGTTTGATCGAAGACGAAATCCGGGAGTTTTACGATAATTTCGATCATACCTTCCTGCAGATTTATCCCACTTTCGTGGAAGAATTCAACGCCTTGTTGAAAGAGGATGAGCAAATTACCGTGAAGAAGGGCGAAATGCTAAATACCGAACTGCGCATTTTCGCTTTAATCCGGCTGGGAATCTCCGATAGTGCCGCCATCGCCAAGCTTTTACGCTATTCGGTAAACACCATTTATAATTACCGGGTGAAAGTGAAAAACAGGGCTGTCGTTCCCCGCGACGACTTCGAAGATTACGTGATGAAAATCGGAGAATTTTCAAGCGAATAGCAGACCGAAATTTCCCCCCTTTTTTACGTCTGAGAGGTAAATTTGTACTCATTTCGGGTTTAAACCATCCACTTTTTTTGAATCTCCGAAAAAATGCAAGTGCCATAAAATGAGACAATAATCATTTTAGATGTCCTACTTTTATCTATATTTTCCCTACCGTCATTCGTAATTCCTTCCCAATCTCATTCTATTTACCATCGCTTTAAAACCTGAAAATCGGGTGGAGCTTTTTGATATTCCGTCAGACAACCAATTGGGCACAATTGCTAACTTAAAATTACAATCGCTATGAAGAAGACGTTAAACACATCGGTGTGTGAAACCATCCTGTTTTGTCCTTTCGTTACGGGGCTAGCATAGGCCTACCAAAGAGGGATAAAAACTCCGATAAACTTTTCGAGTTGAATACAGCTATTCCGGCGGAAATCTGCAGCCGGTAACGAGAAAGAATTGCATCTGAATGTCAGGCTGCGTCTGGCAACGGGCGGGCGAAAGTTATGTGTTATAGCATAATGCGCGGATAGCCTGATAATGCAATGGAAGGTAAACAAATAATCCTATGAAAAAAGAAAAAACAATGACGTTCTTGAAAATTCGTCTCTGGCATAAATCTGTTTTATGCCTTCTGGCAGGATTGCTCCTGTCGGTAAGTTCGTATGCACAGCAACGAACGATTACAGGAACTGTGACGGACAAATCCGGGGAGCCCATTCCTTCGGTTACCGTTATGGTGAAAGGAACATCAACTGGTACTATCACCAATTTTGATGGACAGTATTCCCTTTCGGGAGATATTCCTGCTGATGGTGTGCTCACTTTCAGTTTTATTGGTATGAAGACCAAAGACGTGAGCATTGGCAATCGCGCAACCATTGATGTGACCATGGAAGAGAATGTAACGGGCCTCGATGAAGTGGTGGTGGTTGGTTATGGTACTCAGCAGAAAAAAGATGTAACCGGATCTGTTGCCATGGTCGATTCCAAACAGATGGACTCGCGACCCAATACGCAAATGGGGGCACTCATCGAAGGTAAAGCGGCCGGCGTACAGGTACTTTCCAGTTCTGGAAAACCTTCTCAGGGATTTAGTATTCGCATTCGCGGAACGAACTCCATTACTGCCGGAAGTGAGCCGCTTTACGTGGTCGACGGTGTACCGACAACCGATACCCGTTCCATAAATCCGGCTGACATTCAGAGTATTTCAATCCTGAAAGATGCTTCTTCGGCAGCTATTTATGGTGCTCAGGGAGCAAACGGTGTTGTGTTGATTACAACCTATAAAGGAACTACCGATCGCCCGACCGTGAAACTGGATGTGTACAATGGTTTCTCCCAGGTATGGAGAACCTTGCCGGTATTGAACGGTGAGCAATATCGCGACCTGATGACCGAAATGGGAAAAAACACCGACTGGTCGTTGTATACTCACAATACCGACTGGCAGAAAGAGATTTTCCAGAACGGACGTTCACAAAATTATCAGTTGTCCGTTTCCGGAAAAAGCAATAAAACTTCTTACTACATGTCAGGCGGCTGGGTTGAACAGGTTGGTGCTGTCCGCAGTGCGCAGATGAACCGCTACAACTTCAAAATCAACCTCGACCAGGAAGTGAATAAGTGGCTGACCGTGGGAACCCGCATGGCTTACTCGGTTTATTCGGATGTGGACGTGAATGATAACCAGGGTGTAGACAAAGGCGGTGTACTGCTTGGAGCGTTAACAACTCCCCCTGTTATTGGCATTTATAATCCGGATGGAACGTTTACCAGCAACCCATTCCAAAACTGGGAAAACCCGATTGCCAGCACCGATGGTTCGAATCGCAAATACAAGAGCCAGCGAATACTGGGGAATGTGTATGCTAAAATCGATTTCCTGAAAGATTTTAGTTTTAAAACGAATCTGGGTATCGATGATCGCAATGAAATTTACGATTATTTCCTCGATCCGTTCCTGACCAGCTACGGTCGTGCTTTGAACGGACAGGGAATTAACAATACCAACAAAACCAGCTACTACATTTGGGATAACACTTTGACTTTCAATAAAACGTTAGGCTCACACAAAATCGAAGCATTAGCCGGTAGTGTTATCCAGGAGTTTTACTGGGAAAACGCCCATATCGAAACCCGCAACTTTTCCGGCAACGGTGTTCAGACAACCAATGGTGGTTCTGAAATGATTGCGGCGTCTTCCGATAAGGCTAAAAAGCGGAATACTTCCTTTCTGGGACGTATCAACTACAGTTTCAAAGACAAGTATCTGCTGACCGTTAACTTCCGTGCCGATGCTTCCAGTGTTTTCGGTCCGGACAACCGTTGGGGATATTTCCCATCATCATCCATCGGATGGCGTATTTCGCAGGAACCGTTCATGCAGGACCTGAGTTTCCTCGACGACCTGAAATTACGTGCCGGTTGGGGTGTTGTTGGTAACGACCAGATTACAAACTATGCCTGGTTTGGACGCGTAGGAAGTGGAGCTAATTATCCGATTGGTGGTTCTACACTGCCAGGAACATATCCTTCTTCGGTAGAAAACCGGAACTTGAAATGGGAGCAGTCGGAACAGACCAACGTAGGTCTTGATTTGTCTGTTTTTCGCGGACGCATCCGGTTTTCAGCTGATGCTTATATCCGGAACACCAGCGACCTGTTGTTGAATGCACCGCTGCCCCGCAGTACCGGGTTCGATTCAGCTATCCAGAACGTAGGCAAACTGCAGAACAAAGGCCTGGAATTCAATTTGACTACGGTCAACGTGAAGAAAGCCATCAACTGGTCAACGAATTTCAATATCTCCTTCAACCGGAACAAAGTCGTTGATTTGGTTGGACAAGAGATCTTTGCCGGAGGTATTACGAACCGTGGCGATGCCAGCCTGGTGAAAGAAGGCCTGCCGCTCGGAACACTCTTCGGCTATGTTTGGGGTGGTGTTGACCCGCAGACCGGTAATGCTTATTACATCGCTAAAGATGGCTCCAGTACTTTCACGCCTTCGGCTGACGATCGCGTAGTGATTGGTGACGCCAACCCGAAATTCATTTACGGTATGACCAACAACGTCAGCTATAAATCACTGTCTTTGTCCGTATTCCTGCAAGGTTCGCAAGGAAACGATATGTTGAATGCTTCCCGCATGGAGATTGAAGGCATGACCGGCCCGCAGAACCAGTCGACGGCTGTACTGCGCCGCTGGAGACAACCCGGTGACCAGACTGATATTCCGAAAGCCAGCTGGGGGAGCTATGATAACTCACGTATTTCCAGCCGTTTTATCGAAGATGGTTCTTACCTCCGTTTGAAAACAGTTACCCTGAGCTACCAACTGCCGAAAGCATGGACGGACAAAGTGAAGATGCAGAACGTGAAGGTGTATGCCACCGGCGAAAACCTCTGGACATTGACTGACTACTCTGGATTTGACCCGGAGGTGAACGCCTTCGGAACTTCCAATACGGCAAAAGGCATCGATTATGGTACGTATCCACAGACCCGGAACATCATCTTTGGTTTAAATATAACTTTCTAAAAAAGATAGAGATATGAATTTTCATTCATTCAAAAAATATATCCTCAGCGCAGCGATCCTCTTTTTGGCGGCTGCCTGTGACAACTATCTCGATTTGACTCCCATCTCGGAAGAGACGAGTGGCAGTGCCTATTCTACCGCCAATCAAATCGAGGCCGCACTGACCGGTGCGTATGAGACTTTTCAGTCGTCTGACTACTATGTGTGGGATCAGATTCTGTTGGAAGATGTTCGTACGGATAATGACTATGCCGGAGGAGATAACCCGGAGATTTTTGCCATTGATCTATTCAATATCACCCCCACGAATAGTCGTATACTGGGGTGGTGGTCGTCTCTCTATAATGGGATTCTGAAGGCCAACACCGTACTTGACCGGCTACCGGACGTTACCGATCCCAAACTGACCGACGAGCGCAGACAGCAGATTAAGGGAGAAGCTCTGTTTCTGAGAGCGCTGCACTACTACAACCTGGCAAAAAACTGGGGCGGGGTACCCCTGGTTCTCGAATCGACCACAACGACCGATCCGGGTAAAACACAACTGCCTCGTGCTACCGAAGCAGAAGTGTATGCTCAGATTCTGAAAGATCTGGACGCAGCAGCCAAACTGTTACCGGATACATACGGTAGCGATGCAACGGTGAACAAGGCCCGTGCCACTGCCGGTGCTGCTTATGCGCTTGCCGCGAAAGCCTGTGCTCAGGAACCAGCACATGACTATGCCAAAGCGTTGGAATACATTGCCAAAGTGGAAGCCAGCACCGCCAATTACCGTTTGCTGGATAACTATGCAGACCTGTTCGATGGTAATCATTACAACAATGCCGAATCGATTCTGGAAGTACAATACACCGGCGGAAGTGAAGGAAACTGGGCCCCGCAGATGATGTTGCCTCCGTCGCTGAGTGGCGACACCTGGCGGAAATTTGTTGTCCCGTCGCATAACCTGATTGATGCTTACGATGCAGAAGGCGATGTAGTGCGGAAAAACGCCAGCGTTATTTTCGAAAAAGTGAACGACTGGATTGATGAATATTGGGGCAATGCCAAAGGCAGCAGCATCCCGTTTGCCTACAAAATGAAGAACGCGATGGGATGGGCCAGTACCGACCGGTTGTACATTCTTCGTTACGGAGACATTGTCTTGCTGAAAGCAGAAGCTTTGAACGAAACCGGTGACTTGACCGATGCAGCTGCTGAGGTAAATAAAATCCGCGCCCGCGTAAACCTGGCACCACTGACTGCCGCGCAAACGGCTACGAAAGATGCCTTGCGTACGGCGATTCTCAACGAACGCCGTCTGGAGCTGGCCCAGGAAGGACAGCGTTGGGATGATCTGAAACGTCACAACCTGGTGGTTTCGACCATGAACAACCTGCAGGAAATTGACCTTAGGACTGGTCAGCCTACACCGTATAATGCAACGGAAGCCAAAACTCTGCTCCCGATTCCGCAGCAGGAACTTGACAGAAACCCGCAGCTGGAGCAGAATCCGCTTTAGTACTGGATAATATTGAAATTTATGTTACATGAAAGGACATGGAAGGGTGGTTGCTAGTTGGACTCTCCATTCAGGAGGACAACGAATTTAAGGGCATTTATGGTGACGCCCGGACCATGTCTCTTTCAAACAACAAATGAAAAAAATGAAGACAAGATATAGTTTATTGCTCACGGTCATCGCGCTGTTGTTTGCCGGTTGGTCGTGCACCGAAAAAGATAATCTTGCGCCGGAAGGAAACTGGGAGCTAAGTGATCCTGCGATTGTTTCTCCGGCGACGAATTCATCCATCGTTTTGGATGAGAACAAACCTGATTCAACTATCGTCTTTACCTGGACAGGGGCCTCTTCCACGGCTGGTTTTGGCGTCTATTATTCTGTCGTAATCGATACTGCCGGTTCAACCAGTTTCGATACGCCGATTCTTTCGGTGAAAGCGGCGAACACGGGTGCCGCACTTACCGCGTCCATTTCGGCCAGTCAGCTGAATGAAGCGATGTCGCTGGCCGGTTATCCGGCGGATGCCGAATCGAAAGTGACCTGGGCCGTCGTTGCCAGCTGTTTGAGTAAAAGCACTTACTCCTCGGGCGATTTGCTGGTGACCCGTTTCCAACACGAAATTATTCCGACTTCTCTCTATGTTTCAGGAGAAGCTACAGAGACCGGCACGGATTTGTCGAAAGCAATTCCGATGCGCCGTCTGAAGGATGCCAATGGAAACGGACTGAACCGTTACGAAGCTTACACTCATCTGGATAAAGGAAAAGCCTTTAAATTCTTCAGCGCTACGAGTCTGCCGGCTCATCAATATGGTGGTTCTGACGGAAACCTGGTGAAATCAGGTACCGCGATTGTTGCTCCCGATTCAGCTGTTTACCGTATCTCGGTTGATTTGGATAACAACACCTATTCATTACTGAAAATTGACAAATGGAGTATTGTTGGTGGTATCATCGATGGCGGTTGGGGAGGTGACGAACCTCTGCAATACCAGGGCGGCGGTGTCTGGAAAGGCAGCATCAATCTGCTCGATAAAGGTGGATTTGTATTCCGCGCTAACGGCGACTGGGGCTATCTGCTGAAGCACATTGTCGGTACTGATAATTCGCTCATCATGGAATCGGAAGGAAATGAGCTGGGTATCTCATTCGAGGATGACCAGTCAACGTTGTCGGGGCAGTGCATCTTCACGCTCGACTTGTCCAACGATCCGTATACCTACACCATTGAGCGTGATCCGAATGCTGCTGGTCCGGTTGCGACACCAGATCACCTTTATCTGTTCGCTGATGGAACAATGATGAAGGAATTGACCAAAGATGGTGATACCTTTACTTCGGGTACTTATCTGGCATTGCAAAGTGGCGTAGCGTATACCCTGAACAGTGCATCCGATGGTTCGGGAACCAGTTACGCGTTGAGCGGAAATGTGGGTGCTTCTGATAATCCTACTGCTGATAAGGTGGCCGGAACTTCTGATTTGTCAGAAAGCGCCGATGGTATGACGGTTGAACAAGACCAGGCTTACATGCTGAACATTGATTTCTCTTCAGCGAAAGCGAGCTGGTATTATTACAACATGAAGTTGTTCCACTGGTCGAACTGGGATACGCGCGATGAGTTTGTGATGACTTACGTTCATCCTTATACCTTTACGGTAACAACAGACCTGAAAGCAGGTTACCTGATGAAATTCAACTCGCCGTGGGACGTGCAGTTCGGAGCAGACGATCCTTCTGCATTGAGTGGTACGATGACCAATAACGGTGGTGAAAACTTTGATAACCTGACAGCTGATGGTAACTATACGGCAACGATTGTTGTGAGTGATGACTATCAAACAGGAACTTACCAGTTTGTCAAAAACTAAACTAAAATAAAGCCAGGTGGTTTCGGCCACCTGGTTCCTTAACGAATTGAATGATGGTTGGAAAGAGAAAATTAACGGTTGGATTGGCTGCATTGTTGACATTGAGTGTGATGGGATGGCGGTGTAACGACAAAAAAGAGGCAACTCCCGCACCTCCGCCACCTCCTTCGGTGCCGGTAGATGTAGCTTTCTATCTGACTAAGCCTGATAAATCGGTGTTGTTTTCACCGCAGGAAAACAGTTTAACCGAGTCGACGAATAGTAATTTGCCAACGATTGAAATTGATCCATCGACAACATTTCAGACCATGGATGGCTTTGGTTTCGCGCTAACCGGCGGAAGTGCCATGCATCTTTACAACATGTCGGCTGCCAAACGACATGCTTTGCTGACAGAGTTGTTCGATGATAACGATAACAATATCGGTATCAGTTACCTTCGTATCAGCATCGGAGCTTCCGATTTGGATGCTTCCGTATTTTCATACGACGATTTGCCTTCCGGTCAAACGGATGTCAACATGGACCATTTTTCGTTGGCTCCCGACCGGCAATACCTGATTCCGGTTCTGAAAGAGATTCTGACAATCAATCCAAATATCAAAATACTGGGTTCGCCCTGGTCGGCGCCATTGTGGATGAAAACCAACAATAATTCCGTCGGCGGTAGTCTGAAACCTGAATATTACGATGCATACGCGAAATATTTCGTGAAGTATATTGAAGGGATGGCGCAGGAAGGAATTACCATCGATGCCATTACCATTCAGAATGAGCCGCTGCATGACGGAAACAATCCGAGTATGTATATGCCGGCCACGGAACAGGCGGCGTTTATTAAAACGAGCCTTGGACCTGCGTTTAAAGCAGCAGGAATTCAAACAAAAATTATTGTTTACGATCATAATTGCGACCGGACCGATTACCCGGCAGAAATATACAACGATGCTGATGCCTCGCAATATGTTGATGGTGCAGCGTTCCATCTTTATGCCGGTTCTATTAACAGTCTGGCTGCTTTGCATAACAGCTATCCTGATAAGAACCTGTACTTTACAGAGCAGTGGATTGGTGCTCCGGGGGACTTCCCGAGTGATTTGAAATGGCATACCCGGGAATTAATCATCGGCGCAAGCCGGAACTGGTGCAAAACCGTTCTGGAATGGAACCTGGCAGCGAATTCAAGCCTGGAACCACACACCGATGGAGGTTGTTCGCAGTGTTTGGGAGCGTTAACCATCGACGGTGACAATGTGAAGAGGAATCCGGCCTACTACATCATTGCTCATGCGTCCAAATTTGTTCGTCCTGGCTCGAAACGTATCTCGAGCAGTCAACCCGGTAACTTGCCCAACGTGGCCTTCAAAACACCCGATGGTTCAACTGTACTGATTGTTTTGAACGATGCTTCGGTTACCCAGGCATTCAATGTGAAACTCGGCGAAGAAACAGTGTGCAGCACACTTGCAGGAGGCGCTGTGGGAACATATATTTGGTAATCGAACAATAAATAAAACCAGATGAAGTACTCCTTAATAATTGTTACTGTCTTTTGGGCCTGGTCGTGCGCTCAGCCAGTTCAGGAAAAGAAAGACACGACCGCACCTGATTTTTCGACCAGCGGAAAGAAAATTGAGGTATTCACTACGGCGAAAGATACCAATCTGCGCCTGGCTCATACCGGTGAATCGAGCTTTCAGAAAGCTATTCAACCCAAAGAAACGGAAATTTCCATTTTCGTTAATCCGAAGAAGTCTTTCCAGTCATTCCTGGGAATCGGTGGTGCAATTACTGACGCTTCGGCAGAGGTGTTTGCTCAGCTTCCGGCTGATAAACAGAAGGAATTGTTGGCGGCTTATTACGGAAAAAGTGGTATCGATTATTCGCTGATGCGGACGAATATTGGTAGTTGCGACTTTAGTAGCGAGAGTTACACTTACGTGGAAGATGGGGATAAAGATCTGAAAACTTTCTCGGTAGCTCATGATATGAAATACCGTATTCCGATGATTAAAAGAGCGATTGCCGAGGCTGGCGGTCATATGGTTTTGTTTGCCAGCCCGTGGAGTCCGCCGGCTTTCATGAAAAGCAACAAGAGTTTGCTGCACGGCGGAAAATTGCTTCCGGAGTATGATCAGGCGTGGGCCAACTACTATGTGAAGTTTATTCAGGCATACCAAAAACGAGGAATTCCGATTTGGGGAATTACCATTCAAAACGAGCCAATGGCTGTGCAGACGTGGGAGTCATGTGTATATACAGCTGCTGAAGAAAGGGATTTCCTGAAAAACTTCCTCGGTCCGACCATGGAAAAAGCAGGCTTTGGAGATAAGAAAATCATTGTCTGGGACCACAATCGTGATTTGATGGTCGACCGCGCCAACACCATTTTCGGTGATCCGGATGCGGCTAAATATGCCTGGGGAATGGGAATGCACTGGTACGAAACCTGGACCGGCGCGAAACCCAAATGGGACAATGAGCAAGTAGTGAAGGAATCTTATCCTGATAAGAACCTGTTGTTCACCGAAGGGTGTAACGAGGCATTTACGCCGGAAGAATACCAGCGCTGGTCTAATGCCGAGCGTTACGGGAGCAATATGATTCACGATTTCAACAACGGAACGGTAGGCTGGACAGACTGGAATATTCTCCTCGATCAGAATGGCGGCCCGAATCATGTGGGCAACTTCTGTTTCGCGCCCGTACATGCCGATACCCGAACCGGCGAACTGAATTTCACGCCGGCTTATTATTACATCGGTCATTTCTCCAAATTCATTCATCCGGGAGCGAAGCGCATCAGTACGGCTTCCAGCCGGAGTACACTGCTCAGTACTTCTTTCATGAATAAAGACGGAAAGATGGCCACGGTGGTGATGAATGGTTCCGACAGCCCGGTTACTTACAACCTGATTGTAGGACAAGCGGAAACACACCTGGAAATACCGGCGCATGCCATTCAAACGCTGGTGTACTAAGTATATGTAGACAAACAGGATTTCATAGGTTTGCAAGTCAGCTGACGACGGATATCGAAGTATCTGTTGTCAGCTTTTTTTTTCCACTGGAGGATAATTTTTTACCTAAAACATAGATTTTAACGGGAGAGAACTGATTTATAGAAGATTATTTTCCAATTGGTGTAGGGTAAAATTCGTCTCATGCGGTACACTGAAAAAATGTAGCATTTGCTGAGAATAACTCACTGTTAAATGGTTGTTTGCCGACGACGGAGCTGAGACTCTTCAAATGCTGCATCTTTTGAATTATTTGTAGTCGAACTTAAAATCAGTTGTGATGAAAAAAACGAGTTTCTTTATTGCATTCCTTGCAATAGCCGCACTAATTATCGTAACCTCCTGTAGCGAAAACCCCTCTGTATCTGCCGATGAAGTTCAGGCTTCTGAGGTAAAAGCACTCTCTTTAATAATTGATGATGATGGCAATTTAGCTGGTGACCTGACTGATGAGGAAGTTGCCAGTCTGCAATTCATGATAGAAGAAGAAAAAGTCGCCCGCGATGTTTATCTGGAAATGTTTGACGTTCATGACCTTCGTGTATTCGACAATGTTTCGAAAAGTGAACAGCGCCATATGGATGCCGTCCTTTTTCTGATTGATGGTTATAACGTTGTAAATCCGGCTTCCGATGAGCGTGGTGTATTCGTGAATCCAGATTTACAAAGCCTCTACGATACGTTAGTTGAACAAGGACGCGCTGGAATTGAAGAGGCACTGAAGGTCGGCGCGTTAATTGAAGAGACTGACATTGTCGATTTGAATAACTGGCTGGAAAAGGTAGAAAATGCCAACGTAGAAATAGTTTATGCCAATTTGCTAAAAGGTTCAACCAATCATCTTCGCGCATTCGTCCGCAATCTGGCTTCTTTGGGAATTACTTACGAGCCGCAGGTTATGGATGCCGATGCTTATGATGCGATTATCGGGCAATAATATTTTACCGCCCGCAACATTTCATCGATAAATATTTCAGGGCTTTCATTGAACACTGAGCTAATAGCTTTCTTCATAGGTTTGGAAATAAATAGCTGGCTATTGACGGTACTTGATATCATAGCAGCAGTCAGCTATTTTTTTGCTTAATCAACCTTGCATGCGAGTTTTATGTCTTGATTTCTATATGTTTTACAATACAATTTGAACGATCTAGCACTTTAATTATTAAATTCAGGAGAAACCGAACCCTCTCCTGTCGTTTAACTGACCAATGCTGATATTCCGATATGCGATGTGGAGAGGTAAAATTGCATTTAACCTAACTCACTTCCCATGTCGAAGCGAAGAAAAAAACGACCATCGGCGCAGCAACAAAAACAAGCACAAGCCGAACAACGAAAAAAATTTTACCGGAAAGTCAGGCATTTTTTCACTCTTATTGAAAAGGAACATCTATTCCGACAGATTTCCGAACGTGAATTGCAATACCTCTGGAAGTTGCGAATGCGTGCGCCAAAAATAAAACCGGAAGACGGTTGTTCTTTATCGGCAAAACATGCGAAAATGATGACCGAAGCTTTATATTATTATCTGGATGAATATAAAGTGGATATTTCAGATACTGATTATCAAATTAGCGCGTATGACTATCTGACTACAGGCCTGACTATTTATGCTTTTATTTTGCGAGAGCCAAATCCTAATTTTCCGAAAGGTGATAATTTTTTTGAGGAAATGCGACCAATTACGGAAAATCTGTTTGGTGACGAACTTGAGTTGCTGATAAAGACGTTAAAAACAAATCTGGGAATGATCTATGATGGAATTGATATCGATCATTATCCGGTTCAGTTCGAATGGAGAGGAGGGCAAAGTGCCCATCGGGGAGTGTTTGCTGCATTTATAGTTAGTAGGGTTGCAAATCCAGTCATTCATATCAAAACAGGTGGTTCACGGCGCCCTGCCTACCAGGTAGGTTTTGCTATCGAAGAATTTGTCCCGCTGAAACTTAAGGCTGAAGTACTACATCTCGAAACAGCAGAATATCCCGAACTATTAAATGTTTATATACAAAGTCATGCACTTCGCCGTTTGAGCGAGCGGGTGGATTTGTTAGCCCCGGGAGAGCTTCGCTGGTGTATGTATGACTCTCTCGCAGAACCAACGGTTATTCCGTATCGCCATCATTCCTATTTAATTGAGTATCGTGTACTGGGATATAAAATCGGTTATCTGGTTGCCGACTTAATGAAAAGGAAGATAATTATTCGGACTTTCCTTCTGGTTACGCAGTGCGGTACACCAGAAGAACAAAAATTGTGTTCGAATACCGGTTTGTCCAAAGAAGATATTGCTTATCTGAACTTATGTAAGTTGAGTTCATTTGTCAATTCCGATATTTATGAAAATCAAACATTAAAAGTAATGTTTGAAGAGGCTGGCTGCGGTCCTGTACTCGAATTTGCCAAAGACAAAGCTAAAAAACCAGCTAAAAAGATTCCCCGGGCTGAACAGATTTTGAACTACTTGAAAGCAGAACCGCCAATGTTGGAATTTGAGCTAAAAAGACATTATGCTCTCCGTAAAGAAGGAAAGTCATACATTGCTATTTTATAGTTTTTGTGGTGTGAACTGGCTCAAATCGTATATACCGAGTTTCTTTTCGAGATCGGCTACTTTTTCCACGACGCTTTCGAAGCCGTCCTGCCCGAATAGTTCGTGTTCTTTCTTTTCAAAATCTTCCCCCAACGAGTAAAATTCGTTTCTAGAGATAATCTTCCGTAAGGCAGGGAAAAGCACCGTGTCTTCCCGGGCTTCGTGCGGACGGTACATCGTATTGAATGATCGCAGCAACTCAATCATCTGTTTCGCATTGTCTTCATTCGAAAGGGAATTCATGTTCGCCAGTTGGATGATTTGGGCGGTTACGTCGCGACCAGCTTTGTGCTGTTTACGCAGCGTTGCAACTAAATCAGTCAGCAAGTTGGCCTTTTCGAAACGAGGGAACAGGTAGTTTTCCTCCAGCTTTTCGTGGTAATCCTCGATAAAATTCCGAATGATTTGGGCTGAGTTGTTGAGGACCGATACATCGAACGATTCGCCAGTGGACAAGTGTATTCGGCAGGTATCGTAGATAAGTAGAATCCGGTTCAGTGCGCCGTGTTCACGCATCAGGTCTTCCGGCGGAGCCACATCTTCGCCTTCTTCCTTTTCGCAACCCGGCAGGAGCCCCAAACCAGCTATTCCGGCAAGTGAGCCTAACAGCAGACCGTTTTTCATGAATTGGCGTCGTTCTTCATTCGGCTTTCCGAAAGGATGATTGGATGGTCGGTTGAATTTTTTCATGATTTCTGTTTTAATCGTTTTGATAATCGGTAATCGATGGAAATTTTGCCACTTCCGTAGAGAAGCAGATAGATAAGCAGCACTGTCATGGCAAAGTCCGTGCGGTATTCATGAGCAAAAGTCCAGAATCCTTCGTGCATCAGTATGGGCCATTTGGTAGCGACAAAAGCTGTTATCATGATGATGAGCAGTGGAATGGAGGCGATTCGGGTAAATAATCCCGGGAGGATGAGCAGAGCGGAGGCAGTCTCGAAGACAGCAGTGAGGTAAGCCCAGAATTCGGCATGGCTAAAACCAATTCTCACAAAACGGCCGGTTCCCAGGGCATCTGGGAAAAGAAACTTCTGGATTCCCTCCGACAGAAAAATGAGCCCGACAGTTAACCTGATGAGAAGTGCGCTGTTGTTGTGTACGGTTACGAGGAGGCGGTTAAGAAGGTTATTCTTTTCTGACATAGCAACATGGATGTTTTTCAACGACTGGTCAAATCGTTGTACGCAAGTTGCTTCAGGTGCGATTCATTGTCAGTGGTATAACAGGTTGGCAGGAGATCTGTTCAGATGTTAGTGTAATTATATATCAAGAGGACTGCGCACAGTGAATCGATTGTTGTTTAGTACTTGCTTGTAAACCATAGTATTCCGGATGTCTTTGTGTCCCAGTAATCGTTGAACCGTTTCGATGCAATAACCGTCTTCTAAAAGATGAGTGGCAAAGCTATGCCGGAAAGTATAACAGGAAACATGTTTGGAAATTCCGGTATGGCGTACCGCTTCTTTTACGGCTTTTTGCAGGTGATTTTCATGAATGTGGTGTTGGAAAAGCTTCTCTGAGCCATTCTCGGTACTCGGTTTCCCGGAAGGAAAAAGGTATTGCCAGTCCCATTCCATCGCTGCTTCGGGATGTGCTTTTTGGATAGGTTCCGGAAGGTTGGTACCTGCAAAGCCTGGGATTAATTTGTTTTCTTCGAATTGGATACTGATTTTTTGGATTTGTCTGGATAATCGTGGAATGAGCAGCGATGGCAACAAGGTCTTTCGTTCCATCTCGTTGTTTTCGTCCCGGACAATGATTTCTTCTTTCTCTATATTGATATCACGAATACGTAAGCGCAGACATTCGTTCAGTTTCAAACCACTGCCGTAAATTAACGACGCCATCAAACGGAACTCTCCCTGCAGGTCGTTCAGAATCTCCTGCACCTCTTCGCGAGTCAAAATCGTTGGTAGTTTTTTCTTGATTTTGAAATGTTTCGAATGGAAATCATCAAAGGGAATACTCAACACTTTGGTATACAGAAAAACAAGTGCATTGAGTGCCTGGTTGCGGGTCGAGGGGGAAACACTGCGCTTTTGGCTCAGGTAATCAAGGTATTCAGTTACTTCGGGGGCACCCATCTCCTTCGGGTGTTGCTTGTTGTTGAAGATGATGAAGCGGTATATCCAAGCCAGGTAACTCTTTTCGGTACTGCTGCTGAAATGGTTTTTGTGGATGATATCCCTGACTTCATCTAAAAACTCAGTGTGCTCCATGGGATAACCATTTTGTGCATATTACTACAAATCTAAGCTATTATCCATCAAAATGCTACGTTCTGACGATATATCTCATACTATGCTTTTTCATTAGTCTATTGATTGCCGCTGTTTAGTGTTGTAAATTTAATAGGTTCGTTAACAGTGTAATACGAACTAAAACGAGGAGGCGATATATGTCGAAACTGGTTGAGCATTTTAAAAAAGGCACATTCGAAGAACAATACTGGATACCGGCACATAACGAACGAAGAGAGTCATCTCTCTTCCGTAAGAACAAAAAACTGATACGTGATGAATGCGGAGCACCCTGTTGGGTATGTGGGAAAAAAGAAGACCGCGAAGTTCATCATGTTTTTGAATGGGCATTTTGGAATGCGCTTTCACCCCAAAAAGTAACCAATATTCTTAACGCAATAGAATTTTACGACGAAGACTACATCGCTTCCGTCGACAATCCTGAAAAACTACACCAGTATTTGACAGAACTTTCGAAAACCAAAAAATTTCTTGACACTCCCGATGATGCGCGTAACCTGGTGGTTCTGTGCCGGGAGCACCACCGGTTGAAATATACCGGCATCCATACCATCTCGTTCCCACTGTGGCTGGCTATTGCAGCTGTTCCTTCCGAAGGAGGAATCCTGACCCGCGAACAAATCACAACCGCAGTAGCCCGCGTTTCGAAAATTGACGAAGAGCTGGCATCGTATGCCGCGAACAATTACACACCTCACCGGCTGTAAAGTCTGCAGGTTTTGTCTTAGGTGCTTTGCTTCCGGAAGGTTGATAAGGGAATGTTTAACCAAAAGAAAGGAGTATGGATCATGCGTATCATGATGATTGTCCGAATGCCGCATTCAAAGTTCAATGCTGCAGTCCGAGACGGAAGCGTTGAGTCGAAAATGAAAACCATCCTGGACGAAACTAAACCGGAAGCAGCTTATTTTACTGAATTGGAAGGTTTGCGGGCTGTCGTTATTCAGGCTAACCTGGAAAAAGCTTCACGGTTCCTGCGCTGGCAGAGCCCTGGTTCCTGGCATTTGAAGCCAAAGTGGAGTTTCATGTGGTGATGAGCCCCGAAGAATTGGGACAGGCTCGTTTGGATAAGATAGGTTCTCGTTGGGCTTAGAAGCGTACTGGTCTATGTCCGAATATATACGCGATAAGAGAATTTTTATTTCAACAAATAACCAAAATAGATACACTATGAAAAAAAGGACACTGCTAGTTGGTTTAATGGTCGTTGTTATGTTCGGCCTTACAGCAAATGGTCTGTTTGCCCAATCGAAGAATTTGGCTAAGGTATATTATGTCAAGGTAAAAGACGGTGAAAGTGGAGCCTTTCAAAATGCCTTGAAGCAACACGCTCAATGGCGAATGGACAATGGCGATCCCTGGAACTGGAATATTTACCAGGTGGTAAACGGCAAGAACATGGGGGATTTCATTATTCGCTCAGGTGGTCATAGCTGGGCCGATTTCGACAACTACGAGGATTTTAATGCTAAGGGATCCGCTGAGTTTGTAAAGAATGTAAGCCCGTACATAGCCAAAATTACGAGCGAAATATCAGCCAATGATACGACGCTTGTGAACTGGTATCCAAATAACGACGAGGTGAATCTTATTCAGGTATATGCCTATAAGCTGAATCCCGGGCATGGAATGGATTTCTATAATGCCATTAAAGCGTATGGTGACGCGATTAAAAAGGAGGGGAGAAAGGACTATTATGGTGTCATCTGGAATGTTAACGGAGGTTCAGCATTGGTCGTTGATCTCGTTTTTCCCTATAAAAATTGGGCAGAAATGGAAGGACCGAAAGAGAAGTGGAGAGATTTTACCAAGCGTGTGTTGGGTGAGGAAAAAGCCAAAATGGTGCATGACAAACTTGTGAATAGTTATTCAGATGTTTATGGTTATGTGGTGCAATGGCGGAAAGATTTATCGGTGAAAGCAAAAGGTATGTAGAAAATAGAATTTCAGGACTCAGATGTGTAATTGAATCGATGAAAACAGGGCAGTGCTTTTATGTGCTGCCCTGTTTTATTTTTATACAAACATTTCTTCAAAGAAGTCAGCCATGGCTTTCCAGGCTCTTTTGCTTGATGTGGGTTGATAAAATAATCCTCTTTCGGGCGCGTTGGCTTTTGGATTGGTAAAGGCGTGGCCGGTATGTCCAAAGGCGTGCATCTGCCAGTCGGCCTTTCTTTCGGTCATTTCATTGGCGAATTCTACAAACATTTCTGGTTTTGCCAGTGGATCGTCCCAGCCATGAAGCACAAGTATGGAAGCCTTTATTGGGTTTTCTTCCGGAAGGCCGGGCTTATCAAACATGCCGTGAAGGCTAACAACACCTTTTACATCGGCTCCTGAACGAGCCAGGTCGAGGGCACATTTCCCGCCGAAGCAAAATCCAATAGCGCCTGTTTTATCTTCATCTACCTCCGGATGATCCCGCAGTGTTTTCAACGAAAGTTCCATGCGTTTCAGCAGCAAGGCGCGATCATTGTTGAACTCGGCCATTAGCTTAGCGGCTTCTTCCGGATTAGAAGCCCGGCGTCCTTTCCCGTAAATGTCGATAGCCATTCCAACGTAGCCCAGTTCGGCCAGTTCGACTGATTTTCCTGTTTCAAAATCAGATTGACCGCCGAAAGCATGGGCAATGAGAATGCCCGGTTTTTTCCCGTTAAGGGAATCGTCCCAACTGATTTTCCCTTCGAAGGTCTGGTCTGCATCGTGGTAAGTAATTGTTTCTGTCCGAATCATAATAACTTCGTTTTATCAGGAGTAATCTTTCCTCATAACGAGCAGTTGGCAAGCTAAGTTTCGGTGAGAGCGTTAAAGAGTATAAAAAAAGCCAGCGAAAGTGAATTCACTGGCCTTTGCCCCTAAATAGGGTATCGTCATAGGTAGGTAGTTGGTTTCGAATGGTTATTCTGTCAGTTGTTCCAGCATATCTTTGATGTTGCCCGGGGTCGACATGATTTTGGTGAAGATTCCCATGGTCAGGTCGGGGAATGAGAGCGCAATCCGGTACCGGCCGTGCAACATCAACACCTGGTTGCCGTCCACCAGCACTTCGTATGGCAGAAAAGCGGTATGCTTTGGTTGGCTAATGTCGATGGTCGGGAGGAAATCGCTTTCGCCGTCTTCTCCCGAAAGGGCAAATCCGTACAGGGTTAAATCCTTGCCGGGAATGGCCACTTTGTACACCTCTTTTACATTCGGCACGCCTTTATCGACTGATGAGTTGACTTTATTCAACGCTGTTTGGTAATTATCAAATTCACCCAGTTCTACCGTGTCGTCAAAGCGGGGCATCCCGATCATGTAGTGGTACTTGTGCAGGTCTTTTATCGACAATCCTTTTTCCGAGCCGAATGGTTTTCCCACGAAAGTGCCGGTCGCTTTCATGGCGCTTTCCAGGTGAGCTGTTAATGCGGCATAATCGGACGCTACTTTATTGTAATCATCGCGGAAGTATGCGTTTCCCCAATATTCCGGATTGGTATAAGTGACCAGCGTCTTGCCGTCTTCTTTCGTAATGGCTACGCGTAGTGTGGAAGCAAAGCCGGTGAGGCCGCCAACGGTTTCCACCGCTTTTTGCAACTCCGGCGATGTAACAACGAGCAGCCAGCGGTTGGCATCGGCAGCCGGTTCGTATTGTCCCACAACCTGAATGCCGTTTTGTTCCAGGTTCGTTGCCACTCTTCCTTTGAGGTCAGCCACGCTTTCGGCTGATTCAACCCCGAGGATGTAAGGTTTCAGATTTTGGGCTACGGCCAACTGGAAGGACAAGAAAGTCAGCAGGATAATTCCCGTAATTCTCATGATAGGTTTGATTTAAAGGTTATGATTTAGTTATCCATGTAAAAATATATTTAACCTTTTAAATAGTTATGTGATTTCATCATTACCCGCATGTGTTTGATAGCATAAGGTTATGGAAGAGTAGTAGAGTAGGAGTCCAACGCAGAATTTTTGCCCGTAGGGCATTAAGTATTGTAGGACGAAGCTGGTAAGGGGATTTGTTACTCCGGAGGAGTTACACAAAGAAAGAGTGTTATTCCTTTCGAAAATTGGCGGTGTAATTTCGTTTGTTACCGTGAATTTTGTCTAACGTGAATCCGGCATTTTCACAGAGTGCTTTAATTTCGGTGGTGCTCATTTTGTCCGGGTCGCCCGCAAGTTCCGAGATGGAGAGGATGCCTCCCTTTTTCAGTATCCTGAGGAACTCTTTGAGGTAAGCTTCCTGGTTTTCGACTTCACCAATAACAGTGACCAGGAAGATGCGATCGAAATATTCGTCGGGGAAAGGGAAAGTCTGGCCGTTGCAAAGCGAATACGATACGTTGGTAAGGCCCCGTTTGTCGACGCGCTTTTTGGCATAATCGAGCATTTCCTGCTGAATGTCGGCCAGTACCAGTTCGCCGTCGGGAATGGCTTTTGCCACTTTCACGCTAAAATAGCCCGGTCCGGGACCTACTTCCAGTACTTTGGACGATGGATTCAGTTCGAGTCGTTTGATGAGCTGCCTGGGCGAGAGAAACATATTCCGCAAGGGAATGAGCAGGGTAAAAGCCATTTCGTGGGGAAACACGCCTTTGCCGGCCAGCCTGCCGCCGATGTCCTTTTTCTCTCGTTTGCTCATGGCCTGAATATTCCGAAGTTTCAGGGGCGAAAGTTACAAAATTTTGTACGCAACAATTAAATGTTGCACAAAGAGAGATTTCTGAAAAAAGGGAAATGAAGAGATGTGCAATGCTTATCTTTTCACGAAGGTGAGAAGTTCAGTAGGAAAGCCAAAACAATGTTTACTGGCGAAATCGATGGTGAGTCGGCTACCGCTAATGGTGTATTTGTGTTTGGTGGGGGGTACCGCAATGAAAGATTCTCCAACGTACTGAATTTCTATTGAATCTTTTTCGAGTTGGTAACGATAGGGTTCGTGGATATTTTTGTTCGATTTGTAGAAAGTATCTTCATCCGTGAAATCGAGAATGTCTTC
The DNA here is from genome assembly GCF_009617875.1 of Prolixibacter sp. NT017. Classification (NCBI taxonomy): domain Bacteria; kingdom Pseudomonadati; phylum Bacteroidota; class Bacteroidia; order Marinilabiliales; family Prolixibacteraceae; genus Prolixibacter; species Prolixibacter sp. NT017. The sequence goes on from NZ_BLAV01000001.1 coordinate 557,797, forward strand.
TGTGCTGGTCGATACCCACACACCCAGAATTTGTTTCTCCGGGGGGAGGTCATCGTTTTTTTTGCACCCCGGTTGTGCAGCGATGAATAAAAGTAATCCGAGCAGGATGGTTCTTCCAGTCATGGCGTTTCGTTTAGGTACCGGTAAGATGCGGGGATGAATGATTTCGTTGCGTGTATTTCTTGTGCCTGTTTTTCAGCGATTTTTGTGAAATCCTTTGGGTGATTAAAAGTTGGAGTAAACCAGATCGGGACTTCATTGAAAGAAGGTCCGGACTTTTTTTAAAAAAGACCGGACCTGATTGAAAGGAGATCGGTACCTTCTTCAAAAAAGATCCGGACCTTGTCGTGAAAAGATCCGGACTTTCTTGAAATTAGATCGGGACCTTGTTTTATTAAAGTCCCGAGGATAACCAATCAATTAACCTTTATATGCTATTCGGCGTGGTTGAGTTTGACGAATTCCGCGGCATTCAGTTCTTTACGGAACAGCTTTCCGGGGCGGAAAGCTACTTTAGCGCCTTCAATTAAACTACTGTTAAAATCCTCTTCGGTTTCGGCAGCCTGACTTTTGGCTATCAGGTTCATGGTGCCAAAATCACCCAGGTCGACAGTATAGCCGTCGGTTAGGGTTGTGGGAACAATTTGCAGGAAACCTTCGATAACCGATAATACATCCATTTCGTTGAGGGAAGAGCGGTCGGCAATTTGCTTGGCAATGTAGCGGTTGTTTCTGCGTCCTTTGCTGTTGATCGACGCATAATACTTGGGATCTGCGGTAATATTACCCGGATTTTTCCGCGGTATCACCTTGTAATTGATACTCATTTGGTTAAAAATTTAAGTTAGTAAAATAGGAGTCTATCCTGGTATTTGTCTCTTCAAGTTAGCATAATAACTATTTAGAGTCAATTTAAATTTTTAATGGTATGGATATTATGATTGAGTGAATAATGGACGAAGAGGTTTTATGGTCATTAATCGTTTTTTAGCTTTTCAAGGTGTCACCCGGATATACCTGATGGATGACTGGCCAGGATCAGCGCTGCCTGTCCCAAGTCCAAATGTATTATTGTCAATAAATTTCACTTCGTAGTCTTGTGTGGTATCCAGCCCGTATAGTGAAAACAATTGACTGGCGATTTTCTTTTCGGTCAGAACAAACTCAAAATTGGATGAGCGACCGATGCCGGTTACCCATGTATCTCCCACGTTGACAAACAAGTCGACATATTTGTTGTCATTTAGTTCTACAACTTTGCCCACGAAATTGCCGTTCTTATCCTCGGTGATTTTTATTTTAATTCCGTCAAACATGGTTCTCCCCTTGAGTTGCCACGTTCCCTTAAAATTGTCGATTGGGGTTTTATGAAGAAGATTTGAATCGCAACTAAAGAACAGAAAGCTAACGAGAATAATCGTGACAGCTTTCAAAACTATCGTTTGAGGCTTTTGTTTGAACATGAGCAACAAAGTATCAAGAGTGAAAAATCAAATTTGCTTTCCCAATTTATGAAAAATTAGGTTTGGGGTACTTGAACCGGGAAAATGTTTATGGGGGCTATTGTTTTCCGGAGCGAATCCCCATTTCCCGGTACACCGGTAAGATGCCTTCCCGGATTTTGGGAAGTTGGCGGGCAAACAGGAGGGCGCCCAGAACAACAGCCACACCGCCAATCGTTAACGTCAGCGGGGCACCGACGGCTTTCGCGACGGCTCCGGCAAACAAACTTCCGAAAGGCGCAGTGCCCATAAAAGCCATCGCATAAAAACTCATCACGCGGCCACGCTTGCTGTCGTCGACCACCGTTTGAATCACCGTGTTGCTGGAGGCCATCGTCAGCATCATTCCAAGGCCGGTAATGACCATCAGTGGCATCGACAACCAGAAAAACCGGGATTGCGAAAAGGCAATCAGTCCCAGTCCGAAAACGGCAGCTGCTGCCGGAATCAGTCGTTCCAGGCCAATCACATTCTTACGCGAAGCCAGGTACATGGCGCCTGTAATGGCTCCCAGCCCTGAAGCGCCCATCAGGAAACCAAAGGTATGTGAGTCGCCGTGAAGGACCTCTTTGGCAAATACCGGCATTAGTACATTGTAAGGCATGCCCATCAGGCTGACCAATGCCAGCAGCAGAATGATGGATTTGATGGGCGCAAAGCCAAACGTGTAGTGATAACCTTCCTTCAGTTCCTCGATGATGCGTGTCGTCTTTTTGCTGATTTGACGCGGAGTGACTTTCATATTCAGCAACGACGCGATGACCACCAGGTAACTCAGCCCGTTGATGAGGAAGCAAACACCTTCTCCGGTAACGGCAATCAACACGCCCGCAATGGAGGGGCCCAGTAATCGGGCACCGTTCACCATGGAGGAGTTCAGCGCAATGGCGTTGCCTAAATCCTGCTTCTTCTCCACCATCTCTATAACGAACGACTGCCGGGCGGGCACATCGAATGCATTGATGAGGCCAAGCAAAATGCTGAGGGCAATGATGTGCCAAACCTGGATGATGCCGAGAAAGAAAAGCAGCGCCAGGGTAAGTGCCTGCAGCATGGCGAGTACCTGGGTGGCAATCAGAATATGGTAGCGGTTCCGGCGGTCGGTAATAACACCGGCATAGGAGGCCAGCAGGAAAGTAGGGATTTGGCCGGCAAAGCCGACAACACCTAATAGAACTACTGAGCCGGTCAGGTGATACACCAACCAAGGCATGGCGATGCGCTGAATCCAGGTACCGATGAGTGAGATGCTTTGTCCCCCGAAGAAAAGCCGGTAATTGCGGTATTGCAGCGAACGAAAGGTATTCTTTAGTCCCTTCAGGGTTTTCGACCAATGTGTGTTTCCGGGTGTATGCATAGAGAAGAAGTTCCATTCTCCCGGTTGGTTCTTTAACGTAAAACACGAGATCTTTAAGCCGGGGAATGAAACCTCAAAATTAGTCATTCCCGCTTCATGTTGTCCTCAGGGGGCGTGCGTTTCATATTATGCTTTTGTTAATTGGCGATTCACCATGGGGAGAGTGAATTGAAAGTTTTTTACATAAAGTTGAATTAACGGTGAGAGCGTCTATTGGTCTGTTTTTTAATTGATAACATAATTGTTTATTCATGAAGACGGAAAGTGAGCCATTGGAAATTCTACTTGCTGCTGTTTTTTTTGCTTGAGATGTCGTATTTTTGGTTCAGAAGTTTCTGGTAGGATGTATTGTAGGAGCAAACAAAGTTTTGCCGGAAGCTTTGGATTAAGGAAACAAACGTACCTGGTTACCCAAATGTTCTGTTATCATTAATTTGGTAAACTATCCCGACGTGGGGTAGGTACAAGGCAATTTAGGAGTAAAATAGAGAATATGAAAAATTCTTATGCTTTCCGGCAGGCAATCCACCGACCGTTTTTCTGGCTGTTGTTAACCCTATTGGTTGCGTCCGCAACCAGTTGTCAGAAACAAACTCCTCAACCCGTCGATGTTGGCACGCCTCAGGCCCTTTATGGGCAATTATTTTACGATGTACAAAAGTCCGACATCTTCCCCGACAGTAAAACTTTCGTCGATTGTGTTCCGAAGGAATCTCCGGCGGAGATTCGAAAAGCCTATGAAACGGTTGCTGATAAGGATGATACTAAAGTGCTCAAGCAGTTCTTGGAGAAGCACTTCATTATCCCAACCTATCATCCAATCAGTAGTCCAGACACATTGCCTATCCGTGAACATATCCGGAATCTGTGGTCAGTATTGGCGCGGCAACCCGATGTGGCCCATTCAGGAACACTTATTCCGTTGCCTAACATGTATGTAGTGCCCGGCGGACGTTTCCGCGAAGTGTACTATTGGGATAGCTATTTTACCATGTTGGGACTGGCAACCGATGGTCGGGTTGATATCATTAACTCGATGATTGATAACTTTGCTTACCTGATTGATACCATTGGGTTTATCCCGAACGGTAACCGGACGTATTATCTCACCCGGTCGCAACCACCTTTCTTCGCATTGATGGTAAGCCTGTTGGCACGATTAAAAAAGGATGACTCAGTGTATGTGCACTATTTGCCTTACATGGTTGAAGAATATCGGTTTTGGATGCACGGAGCCAATAATGTTAACGATGCCAAGTCCGCTTGTGGGCATGTCGTTCGGATGGATGGCGGAACTTTGTTGAACAGGTATTATGATAAAGGGGATTTTCCTCGTTCGGAAGCTTATCGCGAAGACGTTCAGACGGTAAAAAAAGCATTGGCTCTTAATCCATCACTGGATACATTGAAAATGTACCGCGATATTCGATCGGCTGCTGAATCGGGATGGGACTTCTCGAGCCGTTGGCTGAAAGAAGCTCCTGATGGCAGTTTTCCTTTGTATACCATGCATACTACAGACATTGTTCCGGTCGACCTGAATGCGTTGATGTACAACATGGAAAAGACCATTGCTCAAGCTTACAAGCTGAAGGGCGATTCGACTTCCTTTGCCCGGTATGAGCAAAAAGCACAGAATCGGCTGGAGGCATTGAACCAGTATTGCTGGAATGCTGATAAAGGATACTATTTCGACTACGATTATACCACGGGAAAACAGACAGGCATTTTTTCGCTGGCCGCTGTTTATCCTCTTTTCTTCCACATGGCTTCCGCCAAACAGGCTGCCGGAATAAAGGAAATGGTTGAGGACGAGTTGCTGAAGGCAGGTGGAGTGGCCACGACACCCTATAATACCGGTCAGCAATGGGATTCACCCAACGGCTGGGCACCACTGCAGTGGATGACCATTCAGGGACTCCGCAATTATGATTTTAACGCATTGGCGAACGAAATCAAACAACGCTGGATGAAGGTGAACGAGGAAGTTTATCACAAGTATCACCGCGTGGAAGAGAAATACAATGTGGTCAATCCGGAAGTGCCCGGTGGTGGTGGCGAATATCCCAATCAGGACGGTTTTGGATGGACGAACGGAGTTTATCAGCGACTGGCTGCTGAAAGGTAACCTTTTTTATATGTTGCTCGTCATCCCAAATTAGCTGTTCCGTTGAACAGCATAGATATGGAATGATTTTTTTTCGACAACATAAAGATTTTAATTAACTTACCAACTTTAACCTGCTAACCTGGACGCTTGTTTCATGATGATGAAAAACGTAACCCCGGAAGCTGACCTGATGCAAAACGACAGCGATATTGCTGAAAAGGCCTTTGATGATTTTCTCGCAATTATTTCGAGAGATGGTTCTTTCTCGATGTCTTTGTTATCTTTTCTTCAGAATTTAGCAAACGCCCGGGCCTTATCGGTTTTTTCCCGCTCCGGGGGAAAAGAATTCGACATTGTTTTTTCTAACCTTTCGGTTATCGTGCCAGATAACGAACTCCCCGATTGGTTTCCGGTCGTATATCAATGGAGCAACCATCGAAAGCCCCGGATAATCTCTTCGAAGGAAGAGAATACTTCGGATGGAAAAACAGTTCCTGCGGATTCACTTCCGGTATTTAGTCTTCCGTTATTGGGGGGCAACAGGTTAAATGGGATGATACTGTTCTGGGGGATTCAGAATGAGGCGACTATCGATGATGACAATTTTCAGCAATTGGCTAAGATGGCTCCGGTATTGACGCTGTTGGTTGAACAGACGGTTGAAAGGTTATCTAATGAAGCCGAAAACCATCAGGTTACTGAAGAAGGAGTTCTGCTGCCGGATAATTTTAGCTTACATTCTTCTCTTCTTGGACATGTTCCCGGTTTGATATACCGTTGCAGGAATGATGTAGACTGGACGATGGAATATGTGAGCCGTGGGTGTGTGAAACTCACCGGATATCAACCGGAAGAATTCATTAATAACCGGGTTATATCGTATGGTGAATTGGTTGTCGAAGAATATCGGGAGTCGCTGTGGAATGATTGGCAGCAGGCTATCGAAGAGAGAAGCGTTTATCAGGGCGAGTACCAGATTCGTACAGCCGATGGAAGTATTAAGTGGGTCTGGGAACAGGGAAGCGGAGTATACAATGGCGATGGCGAGTTGATTGCTCTTGAGGGCATCGTAATGGATATCACGGAACGAAAAGAGACAGAGAATAACTTAAAAGAGAGCCGGGAATATAATCGAAATCTTTTTAACCTTACTTCGATTGGACTGGTATTGGCAGCGCTGGAAGGAAAACTGGTTGACATGAATTCCGCAATGCTCGAAATTATTGGGTATAGTCGTAGAGAAGCGCTAAAGTTGTCTTATTCGGATTTGATACCTCAACCCTATCGGGAAAGTGAAAAAGAACAGCTGAAAAGTTTATCACATCAGGAACATTTTGGACCATACGAAAAGGAATATATCCATAAAGACGGTCATCTCGTGCCTGTGAGGCTCAAAGGTCAGATTATGATCGAAAAAGGGGTTAAATATATTTGGGCCAGTGTTGAAGATATCACCGAACAGAAGAAAGCGGAAAAAGCACTCATTGAGAGTAAGCAAAAGTATAAATACCTGTTTCAGAATAATCCGCACCCTATGTGGATTTACGACCTGGAGACCTGTCGTTTTATAGAAGTAAACAATGCGGCTGTTAAACATTATAAATACTCACGGACGGAATTTCTGTCAATGACGATACAAGATATCCGTCCGGAAGAAGATGTTCCACAGTTGATGATCGATTTGGGAAGGCATGAGGATGACTTCGACTGGGCCGGGGAGTGGCGACACAAGAAGAAAAACGGGGAAATTATTAGCGTTGCTATCAGCTCTCATCGCCTTACTTTTAATGGCCGCCCGGCACGTTTGGTTCTGGCAACTGATGTGACTGAACGAAGCAAAGCGCTGAACGCTTTACACGAAAGTGAGGAACGCTACCGCACCTTATTCAGCAATAACCATGCGGTGATGTTTTTGATTGACAAGGAAAACGGCAATATCATTGATGTCAATCATGCCGCAGTCGACTTCTACGGATGGACATACGAAGAGCTCACTTCGATGAATATTGCGGATATCAATACGCTTTCTCCCAACGAAATAAGGGACCGGTTGCGTCAGGTCGATTATTCAACGCATAATCACTACGAGTTTAAGCATCGGAAAGCGGATCATTCTACCTGTGATGTGGAGGTATTTAGCGGCCCTATTATTCTTCGTGGTAAACCTATGGTGCACGCCATTGTGCACGATGTTACACCCCGGAAAAAGGCTGAGGAAATGTTGATGACCTTAAGTGTTGCGGTCGAGCAGAGCCCGGCTTCCTTTGTGATTACCGGTGCCGATGGTTTGATTCAGTATGTCAATCCTCGTTTTTCGGCCTTAACCGGATATTCACTGGAAGATGTAAAAGGCCGGAGTCCGAGAATTATGAATCCGGGTCACCTTCCGGAAGAAGATTTCCATACAATGCTCTCTTCTTTAAGGCAGGGAAAGGAGTGGAAAGGTGAGTTTCTGAACCGTAAAAAGAACGGCAGCTTTTATTGGGAAAACGTAACAATATCGCCCATTACCAACGATGCCGGAGAAATTACTCAGTACATCGTTATCATGGAAGATGTGACCGATAAGAAACGGGCTGAAAACGAGCTGAAGAAAAGTGAGGCATCGCTGAGAGAGGCACAGGAAATTGCCCGGATGGGAGATTGGGAGTACGATTTGGTTAACGAGACCTTACATGCGTCGGAAAACTGCAACAGCATATTTGGAATGGATTCGAGAGAAGACGGGGTATCCTACCGTGAATTCCTCGATCGATTATTGCCAGACGATCACTACCTGGTAAAGAAAACCTTTGAGCGACTGAAGATTGAGAAGCAGATGATTGAGGAAGAGGTGCGAATCGTTCTTCCGGGAGGCCAATACCGGTGGTTAAATAATCGTATCGTTCCGTTGTTCGAAAATGGCGTACTAACCCGCCTTAAAGGTGTTGTGACCGATATTACCGAGTACAAGCAAATGGAAAAAGCGCTGGTGAAAGCGAAAGAACAGGCAGAAGAAGGAGATAAGCTGAAATCGGCTTTTCTGGCTAATATAAGTCACGAAATCAGAACACCGATGAACGCTATTGTTGGTTTTACCAATTTGCTGGAGGAGCATATCGACTCGGAAGAACGTGGACAGTTTGTTCGTATTATCAATTCAAATGCTGATCATCTGTTGAATATTATAGACGATGTGATGGCTGTTTCCCGCTTGGATACGGAAGCAATACCGTTGAAAGAAACAGATTTTTGCCCATCCGAGCTCCTGGAAGACTTGCACCTATCGTTCCGTCGCGAAGTGCGAAGTAAGCCCATAACGCTGCTTAAAAGACTTCCCAATACGGCCGGACAGGATCGTTTGACTGCTGACCGTGAGAAAATCCGACAGGTCATGTCAAGCTTTCTCTCCAACGCCATCAAATATACCCGCGAAGGAACGATTGAAGTAGGCTACACCATTGAGGAGAGCGAGGCACGCTTTTTCGTCCGCGATACAGGAATGGGGATTCGAAAAGAAGATCAAAAAAAGATTTTCGAACGCTTTTACCGAACCGTGAGCGCTCAGAAGCAAGCTATCGGGGGAACTGGTTTGGGCCTTAGCATAGCCGAAAGCCTTGTACAATTGATGGGCGGACAAATTGGTGTGGAATCGGCTCCGAAAAAAGGCTCGGTTTTTTACTTCACAATTCCTTTGGCAGGAAACAATCAGATATAAAAGAGCCCGGAGGGAGATTCCGGGCTGCTTTTGTACGGGAAAATGGATTACTGTTATTTGATAAATAAATAGGAGGGACTGTGTGTGTGGCTTTGTTTCAATTCAGTCGGTTAATCAGCTATTTCATATTTGGGTGTGTTGGTGCGACAATATTCTCTGATCAGTAAATTGTTTTCGGGCTCGTTATCTTTGAGCATCCAGATATATTCTTCGAATATCTGCTTCACGATAGTCCGGGTTTGGTCGGGGTAGAAAACCGGAATGGGCTTGCCATTCGTTAACCACTCACCAATCTTCGGTAGATTCTTTTCTTTTAGATTTTTGATAACTGGTACCCCCATCTGTCTCAACGCAGCTGCATTGCATTGCTGTTCATACTGACCTTTCATCGGAACTACCATCAATTTCTTGCCCAGGAATAAAGCTTCTGCTGGAGTTTCAAAACCGGCTCCGCAAAGTACGCCTGTCGATTCGGCCATGCTTTTCAGAAATGCCTCGTTCGAAACAGGGCGAATCGTGATGTTTTCCTTCTGATAAGTCGACCGGGTGTGCTTGGAAAAAATTTCCCAGCGGGTATCACTAAATGCCGAAAGTCTTTTTATCAGCTTCTTATCGTCAAATGCCGGAAGATACACTGTATAGTGTCCTTTGTCCTCGGACTCAGTGTTCCGGACTTGTTTCCGGATAACCGGCGTAAAAATATTCTCGTCGTACGAAGCAAAGTGAAAACTCAGCTGGAAATCGGTCGGAGCGTAGTTTTCCAGGAGGAAAGTAGCTACGGGATCTTTCTTTTTCGGACGGGGCACTATCTTGCTCAGCAACGAAGCCTGGTGACTAAGTGAAATGCACGGTACTTTTTTTCGGCGACAAGCCCATGCCGAAACCGGTTCGAAATCGTTAATGACCAGGTCATAGTTTTCTACCGGAAGGGTGTTAATCTCCTTCATCAGGCTTGAAATGTCGGCATCGCGATAAGTGCTCAGGATATCGATTCCTCCGTTTTTACCGAAGACAAAGCCCAGTCCTTTTTTCCGGTATTTAACCGGGTAGCCCAACTCAACTTCAGCTTGCGTTCCGCTGACCAGAATGTCGAGCTGAGCATATTCTTCGATTACCGGAATAATGTCCCGTGCCCGGCTCAAATGACCATTTCCGGTTCCTTGTATGGCGTATAGAACTTTCACGCTTCCGCTTGAAATTCGTTTAACAGTATCTGGAAAAGTTCTTTCGGATCGAAGTCGACCAGTTGTTCACGTTCGTTGGGAGTAAAGCCGTCTTCCTCCACGAAGTCGTCACGGAAACTGAAAATCTTCCACTCGCCATCGTTGTACTCCAGGCTGGTGAGGTTTTCAATCCAATCGCCGGAATTCAGGTAGGTAATGTTTCCTTGCGGGAATTCCAGTTCTTTGATCTCGGGGTGATGAATGTGGCCGCAGACAATGTTTTTGTAACCCTTCCGTGCGCCTAACGATGCAGCCGTGTCTTCGAAAGAGTTGATGTATTTAACGGCGCCTTTCACCGAGTTCTTCACCTTTTTTGAGAAGGAAACGGGTTCAAATCCGAATTGACGGTTGATCCAGTTGACTTTTGTATTTAGCCAAATTAAGGTATCGTATCCGATTGCACCGAGTTTGGCCAGCCATTTGGAATACTGCATCACCACATCAAAAACATCGCCGTGGAAAAACCAGCTGCGGTTTCCGTCCAGGTCCAGCTCCAGTTGGTTGACTATTTTCAGCTTGCCAATTTTCAGTCCGCTGAAACGACGGAACATTTCGTCGTGGTTCCCGGTAATGTAATACACGGTGGTTCGCTTGGACGCCATTCCCAGCAGATGTTTGATTACTTTCAAATGTGATTTTGGGAAATAGCGTTTCCTGAACTGCCAGATGTCGATGATGTCACCGTTCAGAATTAAGGTTTTGGGACGAATGCTTTTAAGGTATTTCAGCAATTCGACAGCGTGGCTTCCGCCGGTTCCAAGGTGAATGTCGGACAGAACCACCAGGTCAACTTTTCTTCGTTTAGTCATACGTTTTTATCAAAATTCGCATATGGCAATTAAGTCATGTTCAGCGATTTGGCTGTTAAGGCGACATGACCGTATAGTGAATAAAACGAAAGGTTATTGTTAGCAGAATACTAGCTGTCATATTAATGTAGTATGGAGTTAATTTCTGCATAACACTGAGGCTTTTACTTTTCTATTGTAGTGTACCTGTCGGCTGAGGTTGCGCGTATTTACTGTTTTTTTAATCTTTCGTAAGGCATTCTGCGTTTAATTAATGAGAGCGTTGTTGCTTTTGTTACTTAACGAATAAAATAACTGTTAAAGTGAAGATATTACTGACTGGTGCTACGGGTTATATCGGGAAAAGGCTTCTCCCGGTTTTGTTGGAACAGGGACATGAAGTGGTTTGCTGTGTACGCGACAAGCAAAGGTTCGCAGCGAATAACCTGCCTTCGGATCAACTTACTATTCTGGAAATTGATTTTCTGAGTATTAAATCAGTTGAACAATTTCCTACCGGGATTGATGTGGCTTATTACTTAATACATTCCATGTCCTCGTCCATCGATTCGTTCGATGTGCTGGAAGCTCAAACGGCGATGAATTTTCGGAAGTTCGCAGAGGAAGCTGGTGTTCAGCAGGTCATTTATCTTGGTGGCATTAGCAATGACAAAAAGCTTTCGAAGCATTTGCAATCGAGGCAGAAAGTCGGAGATATTCTGGCGGGAGGCAACTACCATACAACCATTTTACAGGCAGGAATTATTGTCGGTTCGGGAAGTGCCTCGTTCGAGATTATACGCGATTTGGTCGAGAAACTTCCCTTCATGGTAACGCCCCGGTGGGTACTGACCAAATCTCAGCCGATTGCCATTCGCGACGTTATTTATTACCTGACGCAGGTTTTGCTGGATGAACGCTTTTTCGATCAACGTTTCGATATCGGAGGTCCGGAAATTCTTACCTACCGGGAAATGATGATTCAGTTTGCCAGGGCTAGAGGGTTGAAACGATACATTGTTACCGTTCCGGTTATGACGCCCCGTTTGTCATCCTACTGGCTATATTTTGTCACGGCTATATCATACAAGTTGGCCGTCAACCTGGTCGACAGCATGAAAGTTGAAGTCGTATGTAAGGATAATCGGTTGTCGGAAATGCTTGGACATCAACCAATTTCCTTTCGGGAAGCCGTGAAGCTGGCTTATGACCGGATTGAGCAGAATATGGTAATTTCGAGTTGGAAGGATGCTTTTGCCAGCGGCCGTCTGGAGGGGAACCTGTCAAGACATATTGAGGTACCTCGGTTTGGTTGTTTTAAAGACGTGAAAAGAAAAAAAGTAGATGTATCGGAAAAAGCAGTGCTTGAAAATATTTGGTCAATTGGCGGCGAGCGGGGCTGGTATTATGCTAACTGGCTTTGGAAATTACGCGGACTGCTCGATAAGCTGGTTGGAGGTGTCGGTTTAAGACGTGGCCGGAGGCTTCCGAACGAGATAAAAAACGGCGATGCACTGGACTTTTGGCGGGTTTTGTATGCCGATAAAGAGGGGGGACGGTTATTGCTTTTTGCTGAAATGAAACTACCCGGCGAGGCTTGGCTGGAGTTTAAGATGGTTCGTGGAAACGAACATACCTGGCTTTACCAGGTGGCGACTTTTCGTCCGCGAGGGTTGTTTGGGCGTTTATACTGGTATTTGAGCCAGCCTTTTCACTTCTTCATTTTCCGGGGAATGATTCGTCAAATTGTTCGTTCTCGCCCTGAATCCGATGCATAGAGTTGAACTCATCCTAAGTCATTCCAAAATTTTTGGACATAAAAAAAAGGATAGACGGGCATCTATCCTTTCCAACCTAACTAAACCAATAAAACTAACTAAATCCAAACCTATGAATAAAAAATCTATTACAAATATATGCTGAAAAACATGTTTCTGTGTTAAGTCACTTTTAAAAATATTTTAAAAAGATTTGAAATAATCTTACAATTCAGGATTTCTCACTTTGTCAGCTCGTGTTTTACGACACAATATGACGTGATGTTGTTAATGAAAAAAAGGATAGATGAGATCTATCCTTTTCCAACCTAACTAAACTAACTAATCCATAAAACTAACTAATTCCAAACCTATGCTTGAAAAATCGATGCAAATATATGTTGAAAAACATGTTTCTGTGTTAAGCATCTCTTAAAAATTAAAGACATTGTCGAAATATTTTTCCCGAAAAGAAGTTGCCTTTGCTTGTGTTGGTTGGGTTTTGGAAAAAGGTAAAGACCATTTTTCAGATTTGAATTGTAATGTTGGCTCCGACAGAAAAGTGAGACATAAAAAAAGGATAGACGGGCATCTATCCTTTCCAACCTAACTAAACCAATAAAACTAACTAAATCCAAACCTATGAATAAAAAATCTATTACAAATATATGCTGAAAAACATGTTTTTGTGTTAAGTCACTTTTAAAAGAAGATTAAATGGATAATAAGTCATACCAATTGTCTCTCCATCCAATTCAATATTTCAAGTTGTTTTTCAATTTCCATTTTTCACAGGTGGGTGTCGGCACAAAAACTTAGGCAAAAGAAAAAGGATAGACGGGCATCTATCCTTTCCAACCTAACTAAACCAATAAAACTAACTAAATCCAAACCTATGAATAAAAATCTATTACAAATATATGCTGAAAAACATATTTCTGTGTTAAGCTACTTTTAAAAGAATATGAAAAAGATGATCGTTTTTGGTATGCTTCTTTTCCGGCTTTCCCGTTCATTCTTTTCGAGACAGGAAGAAGGTAAGGGGATTTTTGTAATTGGTTAGTTTATAATGTTTTTGGACATAAAAAAAGGATAGACGGGCATCTATCCTTTTCCAACCTAACTAAAACTAACTAAACCAATAAAAACTAACTAAATCCAAACCTATGAATAAAAATCACATGACAAATGTATGTTTTAAAACACTATATTTTATTAAGGCAATGTTAAAAATATTTCGCAAACGATTGCGAGGTAGAGGTTTTGCGAAAAAAGTTAAGCACAAAAAAAAAGGAACGAATTATTTCGTCCCTTTCTTTAGGTATGAATCGACTTTATTATTCTGATTGACTGTTGTCGGAAGATGAACTGCTGTTTTCATCTCTGGCAATCGAATCGCGCATAGCGGTGTCGGCATTGATGTTCTTATATTTCATGTAGTCCATGATGCCGAGGTTTCCGTTTTTGAAGGCTTCGGAAATAGCCAGCGGTACCTGAACTTCTGCCTCGATAACCTTGGCGCGGGCTTCCTGAGCTTTGGCACGCATTTCCTGTTCGAGTGCAACGGCCATAGCCCGGCGTTCCTCAGCTTTCGCCTGTGCAATATTTTTGTCTGCTTCAGCCTGGTCCATTTGTAGAACAGCACCGATGTTTTTACCGATGTCAATATCAGCGATATCGATTGACAGAATCTCAAAAGCAGTACCGGCGTCGAGTCCTTTTTCCAACACGACACGTGAAATGGAATCCGGATTTTCCAGCACCTCTTTGTGTGAGAAGGATGAACCGATAGACGATACAATACCCTCACCAACACGTGCGAGAACGGTTTCTTCACCGGCTCCACCAACCAACTGCTTGATGGCAGCGCGTACGGTTACACGGGCTTTACAAATCAGCTGAATACCGTCTTTTGATACGGCTGTTACCGGCGGAGTATCGATTACTTTCGGGTTAACCGACATTTGAACAGCTTCGAATACGTCACGACCCGCAAGATCGATAGCGGTAGCCATATTAAACGGTAGATCGATGTTTGCTTTTTCAGCAGAAACCAGCGCATGTACAACGCTGGCAACATGTCCGCCGGCAAGGTAGTGAGCTTCGAGTAAATCACGTTTGATTCCTCCCAAACCTGCTTTATGCGCTTCAATCATCGCCCGGGTAATCACACCCGGAGGAACTTTACGGAAGCGCATCAGGAATAGTTGCATCAACGAAATTCTTACCCCTGATACAATGGCTGAAAACCAAAGTCCAATCGGTATAAAATAAAGGAAGATAATCAGCAGGACGACTATCCCGACAATTATTCCCACAGTTCCTGGAATCATAACTCTTCTTTTTTTATAGGTTTAACGATTATTTGATTCTTTAAAACTTTTACAATTTCAACTTCGGTGCCGGCATCCAACATGGGACCGATTGATTTCCCCTCCATTACCTGTCCGTCAAATTCCACCTTCCCGATAGGACCGAGCCGTGTAACGGTAACTCCTTTGTCGCCTGCATGGAAACGGGTATCTTCAATCAAATTGGTTTTGCCGATAATGGTCGACTTCAAAGACATTTTGTCCCCGAGTTTTCCTTTCAGAATCCTGAACATTAATATCGGAACAATGATGATGATGAAAAGCAGTGTCCCTATTCCGGCGGCTACGCCATAGGTATCAAATGCCAGGTAGATACTGTAACCGAATAGCACCATACCTCCAATTCCTGCGATGGTGATTCCGGGAATAACAGCAAATTCGAGAAGTAACAAAACGATTCCCAGAAAGACGAGGAGCAGTATGGTCAGAATAGTCATTAGAGTATGAAAGTAGGTGAATAATTAATTGATTGCTTATTTAATTGTTGCCTTTAGGCTTCTTCCGGACAAGGCCTGACGCATAGGCCTGAGATATTCCATGGAGCCTTGCTTTATGTCGCACTTGCCTTTAAAATGAACGAGATAAGTGCATTGCGTAGCTTGTTGCGTGCTGTGGTTACAAATATCCATCAACGCATCAATCACGTAATCGAACGAATGGAAATCATCGTTATGAAGAAACAACGAATATCTTTTTTCCTTTTCGACCTCTTCTGTTACACTATGTTGTTTTTTCTTCTGTGTTCCCATGTGAAATTGCTGTTTTACATGCTGAACCTTGCGCAGGTTACTTTCCATTAAAATTAGTAACAATTTCCAAATTTCACGGAAAGAAAGGACATTGGTTAATAAAAACGTTTATTTACCCTTCTGAATTTTCAGCGCATCACTCACCTTAATCCTTTCCCCGTTCTTATACGCAACAACAAATGCATCACTGGCACCTTCCTGCCGAAGTTGTTTTTTCAGGTTAACGGCATCATGGTAATCGCTGAGTTTTCCTACGGTATATACAACGATTCCTTTATCATCGGTGTAGTGGTCTATTTTCCTGAATTTTGAAAGCTTGTCGTACAACCGCTGAATATAGGCCGGCAATCCTTTGCTGAAGGAACCGATTTGAACCCGGTATTCAATTTGATCAGCGGGCGGTGTAACAACCGGCTTTTTAACAACCGGTTTAGGCTTTGCTGCAGGAGCCGGCTGCTCGGCGGCTAATGCTTCCTGCCGCTCTTTTACATGTTGTTCCTGCTTCTTCTGAAGCGCGTCAGCAAATTGCTGAATTTCATTATCGGGTTGGCCATCCCAGTATTGTTGCTCGGCTTGCCGGGCCTTACGGAAGTAATCTTCTCTTTCTCTCATTAATTTGTAGGAGAGCTGCTCGGCTTCGAGAATTTTTTGTGCCAGTTCGGCATTATCTTTCGGATCCTGTCCTTCGTATTCTTTACGCAAATGATGGGTTGCTGCTGCCAACGAGTCCTGCCGGATACTGGCAATCCAACCTTTGGCGAAGATCGATTTTCCTTCAGGGGTGCGGAAGTCCTTCAGCTCATGGTATTTGATACGGCTGTTCACCTGGAAATTGAACCAGGCATTATCCAACCCCGCGGGTGAAGGGAATGTCTTTTTCTTCGGCACAAGTGGAGGGGGCGTCATCTCTTTCGAGGAATCTTCTTCTGAGTTGATCTTCTCGGTAGCAAACAAATGCGGGTATTTTTCTTTTTGCTCTGCTGTTACTTCCGATACCGGTACGTTGTTGGAGCTGTCAATATTTTCGGGCTTTACCGATTGTGCATTCTCAGTAAAGAGTTCAGGATGGTGTTTTTTCTGTTCTGCTGTGAGTGCGATGAATGATTCGTAAGACGGCTTTTCCTGATTTGCCACCGGCTTTACCGTATCTTTTTGCGGTTTTTTCTCGGCTGTGGCAGCTTTAAATGGATTGATTTTTCGACTACACAGATCCATGTATTCTCTTAATCCCAGCCGCTTCAAATCCTTATTCCGGCCATAATCGGCAAAACGCTGATAGTATTTTGTGGCCAAATCCCAGTCGGACTCGGCATGGAAACATTTTCCCAAATAGAAATAAACATCAGACGGTACCCGCCCGAGAGAAGCCGTTAACAGCGCTTTCCATGCATCGGGGCCATAGTGCTCAGTTTCTACCATGGAAACTCCATAGCAGTAATTGAGTTCTTCATCTTCAGGATACATCTTCACCAACTCTTTGTAGAGCGGAAGTGCTTCCTGATAGTTCTGATCGTGAAAATAATCAGCGGCCTTAGCCTCTAAATCTCTTTCTCGTTGCGCTGATACATTCAACGGCAACATGGAGAGTAAAGTGAGTACAAAGAAAACGTTTAAAATCCGGTGCTTTGGTTTCATTTTTTTTTCTCTTTGGGAATGAAAAGCTCTTTTCGATTGATGTCCGTGAGTTAAAAATACAAATTTTGGGTTATTTTCCGCTAACTCGGTCATCAATTTGAACACCACTTTTAATAATCTGTTTTATGTGGTGATCCTATTTTAAAGTATATTTGTATTAATCAGCCCAAATTTATGACGATGAAAGAACTAAACGAAGGAGATAAAGCTCCTGATTTTAAAGGTAAAAACCAAGAAGGTGAAACTATTTCGCTTAATGATTTCAAAGGGAAGAAGTTAATTCTGTATTTTTACCCGAAAGATAATACGCCGGGATGCACTGCCGAAGCCTGTGACCTGAATGATAACTACGATTACTGGATTTCAAAAGGATATGAAGTGGTAGGAGTCAGTCCCGACTCCGAACAATCGCACCGGAAATTTATCGATAAATATGGATTGAAATTCAATTTAATTTCTGATCCTGACAAAGAACTCCTGCAGGCCTATGGTGCCTGGGGCGAAAAGAAACTGTACGGCAAGACTTACATGGGAGTTTTGCGTACCACGTTTGTTATTAATGAAGAAGGGATTATTGAGAAAATCTTCCGGAAAGTGAAAACTAAGGAACACACAAAACAAATAGCCGGAGAACTCGACCTTTGAAACTAAATTACGCTTAATTATATGGCTAAAGAAGAACAGCAGAATGTAAACAAAGAAAAGCTGAAAGCACTTCAGCTGACAATGGACAAAATTGAGAAGAGTTACGGGAAGGGCTCTATTATGCGTATGGGAGACCGCGCGCATGAAGATGTTCCTGCTATTCCGTCAGGCTCTGTCTCTCTGGATGTGGCATTGGGTGTTGGCGGTTATCCCAAAGGTCGCGTTATTGAAATTTACGGACCGGAATCATCCGGTAAAACCACGCTGGCAATTCATGCCATTGCTGAAACACAAAAGCAAGGCGGCATCGCAGCTATCATCGATGCGGAACATGCTTTCGACCCGTTTTATGCCCGAAAGTTAGGTGTGGATATCGATGAGTTGTTGATTTCGCAACCCGACAACGGTGAACAGGCATTGGAAATTGCTGATAACCTGATTCGTTCCGGAGCGGTAGACCTGGTCGTAATTGACTCGGTAGCTGCGTTAACGCCAAAAGCAGAAATTGAAGGCGAGATGGGTGATGCACGTGTTGGTTTGCAGGCCCGTCTGATGTCGCAGGCGCTGCGTAAACTAACGGGTAACATCAGCCGTACCAAAACCTGCTGTATCTTCATTAACCAGTTGCGTGAGAAAATTGGCGTGATGTTCGGTAACCCGGAAACAACCACCGGTGGTAATGCGCTGAAGTTCTACGCTTCCGTTCGTCTGGATATCCGTCGTATCGGTCAGATTAAAGATGGTGAAGAAGTACAGGGAAACCATACACGTGTGAAAGTGGTGAAAAACAAAGTCGCTCCACCTTTCCGCAAAGCGGAATTCGACATTATGTATGGTGAAGGTATTTCGAAAACGGGTGAAATTATTGACCTGGGTGTTGATTTGAACATCATTAAGAAGAGTGGTTCTTGGTTTAGCTACGGCGAAACAAAACTCGGACAGGGGCGCGAAAGCGTGAAAAACCTGCTGAAAGACAATCCGGAGTTGGCAGAGGAATTAGAAACAAAAATTCTGGAAGCCATTACTTCGTCGGTCGAGCAATAAATTTTTCTTAAGAAATACATGTGATTCTGGACCGGGGAAATCCCGGTTCAGATTTTTTTTAACCTTTGTGCAAATGAATAGCTGATAATTCATAATATTTTGCCCATGAAGATTTTGAAATTCGGAGGAACGTCAGTCGGTTCGTATGAAAATGTAAGAAGAATCGGCGAGATTGTAAAAGGACAAAATACCCCTGTCATCGTGGTGGTATCGGCACTTGGCGGCATTACGGATACGTTGCTGCTGACAGCCCGAACAACAGCCGAAGGTGGAGAATTTACAACAGGTTTATCAGCGATTCGAACGCGGCACGAAGAGATGGCCGAACAACTTTTTGCAGGCGAACAACTGAACAGGGTTCTGGCGAAATTGCATCCTTACTTTGAGGAACTGGAAAAAATATTTCAGGGAGTTTCGCTGATTTATGAACTAACTCCGAAAACACTCGATAAAATTGTTGGTTTTGGCGAACGAATGTCGTCATTACTGATTAGTGAATTTTTGGATGCAGAACTCGTTGACAGCGCTGCGGTTATTAAGACAGATGAAAATTTTGGCCGTGCATATGTCGATTTGGACAAAACCTACCAATTAATTGCTGAGCGTTGCGGGAACCTGAAAGGTGTAGCGGTAGCTCCCGGTTTTATTTCGTCTTCGTCAAATGGTGTGATGACAACGCTTGGTCGTGGTGGTTCCGATTATACAGCAGCTTTGTTTGCGGCTGCACTTGATGCGGAAAAGCTTGAAATCTGGACCGACGTGGATGGCTTTATGACTGCTGATCCGCGCGTCATCAGTAAAGCATATCCGATTCCTTCTTTAACTTACTCGGAGGCAATGGAGTTATCGCACTTTGGTGCGAAGGTAATTTACCCGCCGACCATCTTGCCGGTGTACAAAAAGGGAATTCCTGTTCAGATAAAAAATACGATGGCGCCCGAGGCCGAAGGTACGTTGATTGGATTGGAAGAAACAGATTGGAAGGACCGACCCATCAAGGGAATTTCTTCTATGTCAGGCATTACCCTCATAACCGTTCAGGGACTGGGTATGATTGGCGTGACCGGAATATCTTCCCGGATTTTTGGTGTGTTGGCGCAGAAGGAGATCAATGTGATCCTCATCTCACAGGCTTCATCGGAAAACTCCATCAGTTTTGCAGTTGATTCAGGCTGTGCTGAAGTGGCGAAGGAAGGCATCGAAAATGAATTTGCCGCAGAGATTGCTTCCGGACGTATCAATAAAATCACGGTAGAAGAAAATCTCTCCATCGTGGCGATTGTCGGAGAGCACATGAAGCATTCGGCCGGTATTGCCGGAAAGCTTTTTCATACCATCGGGAAAAACGGAATCAATGTGGTCGCGATTGCCCAGGGAGCTTCCGAGCAGAATATTTCCTGGGTCGTGAAACACTCCGATTTGCGAAAAACGCTGAACGTGGTGCACGAGTCGTTCTTCTTGTCTCCTTATATCGAACTGAATATCTTCCTGGTAGGAATCGGAACCGTTGGGCGAGACTTGCTGAAGCAGATTGAGCGACAGCAACCCCGTTTGATGCGGGAACATCGTCTGAAGATTAAATTGGCCGGCGTGGCGAATTCACGAAAGATGTATTTCGACCGCGATGGTATCCAGGTAAGCGAAGTAGATAATTTGCTAAAGTCTTCGGAAGAGAAGTCGAATATGTCGGCTTTTTGCCAGAAGATGATTGATCTGAATATGTTCAACTCGGTGTTTGTCGATTGTACGGCGAATGCGGAAATTGCTGAACACTACTTCCATATCATCGATAACTTCATTTCGGTGGTGGCCGCTAACAAAGTGGCGGCATCATCGTCGTTTGAACGCTATAAAAAACTGAAAGATACCGCCAGCAAAAAAGGCGTGAAGTTCCTGTTCGAAACCAACGTGGGCGCTGGCCTACCATTGATTTCAACGATTAACGATCTGCAACGTTCGGGTGACCGGATTCAACGCATCGAAGCGGTGCTCTCGGGAACACTGAACTTCATTTTTAATACACTGAGCGAAGAGATTCCGTTGAGTCAGGCTATCCGGATGGCGAAGGAACAAGGTTTTGCCGAACCCGATCCACGAATCGATTTGAGTGGTATCGATGTGGTGCGAAAACTGGTTATTCTGGCCCGCGAATCCGGTTACGAAATAGAGAAAGAGGATGTGAAGATGGAGTCGTTTATTCCGCAGAAATACTTCGACGGTACATTGGATGAATTCTGGAATACCATCCATGAGATGGATGAAGAATTTGAGCAACGCCGGAAGGAATTGGTCGCGAATAACCAACGCTGGCGTTTTGTTGGTAAATTCGAGAATGGTCAGGCGGAGGTTGCTTTGCGCGTGGTCAATTCATACCATCCGTTTTTCGATCTGGAAGGAAGTAACAACATCGTGTTACTGACGAGCGAACGGTACAACGAATTCCCGATGCAAATCAAAGGATACGGAGCCGGTGCTGCAGTGACGGCAGCCGGCGTGTTTGCCGATTTGATCAAAGTTTCGAATATATAACGGATGTGGAATTGAAAATAGATTAGAAAGAAGATGAAATATATTGTAATCCTTGGAGACGGGATGGCTGATTTACCAGATCCTTCCAAAAATAATCTCACTCCGCTGATGGCTGCTAAGACTCCGCATTTGGATAAGCTGGCGGAAATGGGGAAAAGCGGATTATTCAAGACCATACCCGAGTCGTTGCATCCGGGAAGCGAGGTGGCAAACATGGCAGTACTCGGCTACGACGTGGAAGCCGTTTTTGAAGGTCGTGGCGTGTTGGAAGCTGCCAGCATGGGAGTCGAACTTCAGCCGGATGATTTGGCCATGCGCTGCAACCTGGTTTGCGTGGAAGGCGATATTCTGAAGAACCACTCAGCCGGCCATATTGGAACGGAAGAAGGGGCTGAGTTGATTGATTATCTGAATGAAAAACTGGGAACCGATAAGGTTCGATTTTATCCGGGTGTTTCCTACCGTCATTTGCTCGTCATTAAAGGCGGAAACAAAATGGTGAAATGTGTGCCTCCGCACGATGTGCCGGAAAAGCCTTTTGCTGGCTTACTGCCGGAAGCTTCATCGCCGGCAGGCAAAGAAACGGCCGAGTTGATTCGTCAGTTGATTCTGGATTCTCAAAAAATATTAGCCAACCATCCGGTGAACCGGAAAAGGAGGGAAGCCGGGAAAGATCCCGCAACATCGGTATGGCCCTGGTCGCCCGGTTACAAACCGAAGATGCAAACCCTACAGGAAATGTATGGTCTGGGTCCCGGAGCTGTGATTTCGGCCGTCGATCTCATTCAGGGGATTGGCGTGTATGCCGGCATGGATGTCATCAAAGTGGAAGGCGCCACCGGTTTGTACGATACGAATTACGAGGGCAAGGCGCAGGCTACCATCGATGCTTTGCGTGATCACGATTTTGTCTATCTTCATATCGAAGCGAGTGATGAGGCGGGGCATGAAGGTGACTATGATTTGAAAGTGAAAACCATTGAATACCTCGATAACCGCGTGGTTCGTTTCCTGTTGGAAGAGGCAGAGAAGATGGACGAGCCGGTAGCGATGGCGTTGTTGCCCGATCATCCGACTCCGTGGAAAATCAGGACGCACACTCGTGACGCCATTCCATTCGTGATTTACCGCCCGGGGGAAACGCCTGATGAGGTAACCGAATATTCGGAATCAGCTGCGGCCAAAGGCAGTTACGGTACGGTGAAAGGCAACCAGTTTATGAAGAAATTTCTTGGAATTGAATAGCTCATGGAATATTACAGTACAGAGAAAAAGGCTCCGAAAGTTAATTTGCGTACAGCCGTAACCGAAGGCCTCGCGCCCGATCGTGGATTGTACATGCCCGAACGCATTGTTCCGCTTCCGGCATGGTTTTTCAAGGAGATGGAATCGTTCACTTTCCGTGAAATTGCTTTCGAAGTGGCGAAACGTTTCTTTGGCGAGGATATTCCGGAAGCCGATTTGCAGGAGATTGTGTTTGATACGCTCTCGTTCGATGCGCCGCTGGTGCATGTACGTGATTCCATTTATTCGCTCGAACTTTTTCATGGTCCAACGTTGGCTTTTAAAGATGTTGGGGCGCGGTTTATGGCACGTTTGCTGGGCTATTTCCTGGCAAAGCAAAACGGACGAGTGAACGTGCTGGTTGCGACTTCCGGTGATACCGGCAGCGCGGTAGCGAACGGATTTTTCAACGTACCCGGAATTCACGTTTACGTACTGTACCCGAAAGGGAAAGTGAGCGAAATTCAGGAGAAGCAGTTTACTACGCTGGGACATAACATTACCGCGCTGGAGATTGACGGTACGTTTGACGATTGCCAGCGATTGGTGAAATCTGCTTTCATGGATGATGAGCTGAAGAAGCAACTGACGCTGACTTCAGCCAACTCGATCAATGTGGCGCGTTTTCTGCCACAGGCGTTCTACTATTTTAATGCGTGGGCCCGTCTTCCCGAAAAGGATAAAAAAGTGGTCTTCTCGGTGCCCAGCGGTAACTTTGGCAATCTGACGGCCGGACTATTTGCCAAACGGATGGGACTTCCGGTCCACCGTTTTATTGCTGCCAATAACCGCAACGATGTGGTGTTTGAGTACCTGAAAACCGGTGAATTCAAACCGCGTCCGTCGGTGGCTACCATTGCCAATGCTATGGATGTGGGAGATCCTAGCAACTTTGCCCGTATTCTCGATTTGTATCAGGATGATGTGGAAGCCATTCGCAAGGATATTTCCGGAACTCGATACACTGACGAAGAAATTCGCGAAACATTGGGTCGGATTTATAAGGAAACCGGCTATCTACTCGATCCGCACGGAGCCACTGGTTACCAGGCATTGGAAGATAACCTGCAACCCGATGAAGCCGGGATTTTCCTGGAAACAGCCCATCCGGCCAAGTTTACCGAAACAGTAGAGGGTGTGATTGGGAAGGGTAATGTCCCGATGCCCGAACGCCTGGAGAACTTCCTGCGCAACGAACGTGTGATTGATTCGTTAGGCGCTTCGTTCGAAACATTCAAAGCCTTTTTGCTGGAACACGCGGAATAGAAATTTCCTATATCTGAAATATCAAAAGGTCGTTGTTTTGAAGCAATGACCTTTTTTGTTAAAAAACATCTGATAGTAAGCTTTGCAACGCAACCTTTGACACGATTTTTGTATCATGTTTATACAATTTGAGCTAAATAAAGAGAGAAAAGTATGAATATGAGAAAGGTTTTAACACTGCTGCTAGGCGCATCGTTCCTGGCTGTGTTTGTTACATCCTGTGATTTGGATGACGACGGAAAATACTCTGTAGGCGACTTCATCGTCAGCCTGGGCGTTGTTCAGAAAGAGAATCCGAGTGATAATTCATACGTGATTCAGCTGGACAACGGCGATTCCTTTGTTCCGATGGCTACATCGGTTCCCTATTTCAATGTTTACAATAATCAGCGGGTATGGGTGAATTTCAATCCGTTGGATGATAAGACCAACAGCGATGGTTCACTCACCTATTACGGAAAAGTGAACGATTTAAGGGAAATTCTCTACAAAAACATTTCGAATGCTTCCGAGGTTTCTGCTGATAGCATGGGCTACGATCCGGTCAATGTGAAAGACATCTGGATGTCGCAGGATAGTATTCTCAATCTGGAGATTTCCTTCTACACGGCTGGTTCAACGCACTATATTAACCTGGTGAATGATGAAACCGGAAACGGGGTAGACCAGCCTTACATGCTCGATTTGACACACAATGCCCGTGGTGATGAGCAGGCTTACCGAACTTCAGGAATCGTCAGCTTCAAGCTGGGAACACTGAAAGCAGCCGGCAACGATTCAATTAATTTCATTGTCCGTTATACCAACTATGACGGTCAGACCGTTCAGGAGCCCGTTATGACGTACCATTACGGCAGCTGACCGAGTTGATTAATTGTTGTTCATAAACAGAAAAAGCAAAAACCCGCTGTGTAACATAGCGGGTTTTGTTTTGCCCGTTCTTGACCAAATAATAATTCCGGTTAAATTTGTGTCAAATCAGAAAATTGTTGTACAATGAAAAAACTGGCTCTTTTCTCACTTCCGCTATTAATGGTCGGCCTGATGGCCTGTACCACCAAAGCGCCGAAAGTGGAGAAAAAGAATTTTGTGCCTGAGGTTCCCAAGCTGACCTCCGACATTATGACTCCCGAAGTGCTCTGGTCTTTTGGCCGTATGAGCGAAGCGGAAGTTTCACCCGATGGAAAATCGGTCGTGTATGCTGTAACCTATTTCAATATTCCGGAAAATAAATCGTACCGCGATTTGTATTCGGTTTCCACCGATGGAGGTACACCGGTGCAGTTGACCGATACGCCGGAGAAGGAATATAATCCGCAATGGCGCCCTGACGGCAAGAAGATTGGTTACCTTTCTTCCAAATCGGGTAGCACGCAGTTGTGGGAAATGAACCCTGACGGTTCTGCCAAACATCAGGTTTCACACATCGATGGCGGCATCATCGGATTCAAGTATGCGCCTACCCAGGACCGGATTCTCTACATCAAAGCAGTGAAGCTTGACAAGAGTGTGCACGATCTCTTCCCTGACCTTCCGAAAGCAAACGCCCGCCTGGAAACGGACCTGATGTATGTGCACTGGGACCAGTGGCATGATTACACTTACCAGCATGTTTTCGTAACCGATTACAACGAGAATAATGTGGTAGCCGGAACCGATATCATGAAAGGTGAGCGCTTTGACACCCCGATGAAACCATTTGGTGGCATCGAGCAGATTAATTTCTCGCCCGACGGGAAGAAGATTGCTTACACCTGCAAGAAGAAAGTTGGCCGCGCTTATGCGCTTTCGACCAATTCCGATATCTATATCTATGATATTGCCAATGGCGAAACCATCAACTATACCAAAGGTATGATGGGCTACGATATCAATCCGGTTTTCTCGCCCGACGGCAAAAAGCTGGCGTGGGAAAGCATGGAGCATGACGGTTACGAATCGGATAAAAACCGCCTCTTTATTGCAGATCTGGCAACCGGCGATAAGATGGACTATTCGAAGAATTTCGATCAGAATGTCCACGGCTTGCTGTGGTCTGCCGACAGTAAGACGATTTATTTCATTTCCGATATTCACGCTACCGACGAAATGTATTCGCTGGACGTAGCTGCTGACAGCATTCACAGAATTACAGACGGAGTACACAACTATCAGAGTGTGATGCTTGCCGGTGATAAACTAATCGGACAGCGCGTTTCCATGTCGCACCCAGCTGACCTGTACAGTGTGAACCCGGCTGATGGAAAAGCGATGCAGATTACCGCTATCAACAAAAAATACCTCGACCAGCTCACTTTCGGTAAGGTGGAAAAACGTTGGGTAAAAACGGTTGATAACAAGAAGGAACTGGTGTGGGTAATTTATCCGCCGCATTTCGATCCGAACAAGAAATATCCGACTTTGCTCTATTGCGAAGGTGGACCGCAGAGCACGGTTAGCCAGTTCTGGTCGTACCGCTGGAACTTCCAGATGATGGCTGCCAACGATTACATCATCGTTGCCCCGAACCGTCGCGGATTGCCTGGTTTCGGTACCAAGTGGAATGAAGAAATCTCCGGCGACTACGGTGGCCTGGCGATGGACGATTATATGTCGGCCATCAAAGCAGTAGCTAAAGAGCCTTACGTGGATAACAACCGTTTGGGTGCCGTTGGCGCCAGTTTTGGTGGATACTCGGTTTATTATCTGGCCGGACACAACAACGGCTACTTCAAAGCCTTTATCTCGCACGACGGTATTTTCAACATGGAAGCGATGTACACCACTACGGAAGAGATGTGGTTTGTGAACTGGGATTTGGGCGGTTCGTACTGGGATTTCAAAAACCCGGTAGCGATGAAATCATATGCCAAGTTTTCTCCGCATAAGTACGTTCAGAACTGGGATGCCCCGATTCTGGTCATTCACGGTGGCCATGATTACCGGATTCCCTATACGCAGGGTGAAGCAGCATTCAATGCAGCCCGTCTGCGCGGATTGCCGGCCGAGTTCCTGTACTTCCCGGAAGAGAGTCACTGGGTATTGCAGGCACAGGATGGTATTTTGTGGCAACGGGTCTTCTTCAACTGGCTCGATAAATACCTGAAATAAGGATTTTTCCTGATAAGATAGTTAAGGCTGCCTCGGTTGAGGTGGCCTTTTTTTGTGTAATAACGTTTTCCCGGGAAATGCGCACAATGTTATCGCTGTTTAGCAACCATTTTCTCCGCGGAGGAAAACATCGAAAGAGTGGAGGAAGACACTGAAAGAGGCGGGGAAAGGGTCGAAAGACAAGAGAAAATAACTGCTAAACTGGTGAAGAACATTGAAAGAGACGCGGGAATATCTGAAAGAGTGGTGATGGTGTTAACCAGAAGAGAGAAAAAGTCCCCAAATGTAGAGAAAGTCTCTACCAGCGATGAGGAAATATTGGCCAAAGGCGGGAACGGGATTACGGAAGTGGAGAAAACCTCCACCTATTGGGAAAACAAGAACAAACATAAAAAAGCTGCCCCGACATCTATCAAGGCAGCTTTTTTATATCGAATTCGTATGAATTTTTCGGCTTAAACGATTCCGGAGAATCCCATGAAGGCCATCGCCAGAATACCGGCGGTAATCAGTGCGATAGGCGTTCCCTTCAAACCTTTCGGTACATTCATCAAGTCGAGGTGCTCGCGCAATCCAGCGAAAATTACCAGCGCCAATCCAAAACCGATGGCGGTAGAGATGGCATAAACCACGCCTTCCATCAGGTTAAAGTCTTTCTGAATGGTCAGAATGGCTACACCAAGAATAGCACAGTTCGTGGTAATCAACGGAAGGAAAACTCCCAATGCCTGATAGAGTGCAGGACTTACCTTTTTCAGGATGATTTCGACCAGCTGAACCAGCGCAGCAATCACCAGGATGAACGAAATGGTCTGAAGGTAAGCCACGTTCAACGGCACCAAAATATTGTACTGAATCAAATAGGTCACTATGGTTGCCAGTGTCATCACAAAGGCAACGGCTCCGGCCATACCGATAGCGGTTGACGTCTTTTTCGAAACACCGAGGAAAGGACAGATTCCGAGGAACTGTGCCAGTACGATGTTATTGACAAAAATGGCCGATATGATAATGATAATGTATTGCATAACTTATCAGGCTTTTTTGAGTTTGTTGATGATGGCAATCAGGTAACCCAGCGCGATGAAGGCTCCGGGAGCGAGTACGAAAATCAGGCTGCCGTAATGTTCCGGATAGATGGTTAATCCGAAAATCTTACCGCTTCCGAGGAATTCGCGAACAGCTCCTAACAAAGTCAGAGCAAACGTGAACCCCAGTCCCATGCCCAAACCGTCGACGATGGATGACCATACAGTGTTTTTCGATGCGAATGCTTCGGCACGTCCGAGTACGATACAGTTGACCACGATAAGCGGGATGAACAATCCCAGACTTTCGTACAGCGATGGCAGGTAAGCCTGCATGGTCAGCTGAACGATGGTTACGAAAGTAGCGATGATGACGATGAAGCTTGGAATACGAACTTTATCCGGAATACCACTTTTCACTAATGATACCACGAAGTTGGCCATCACCAGCACGAAGGTCGTTGCCAGTCCCATGCCCATCCCGTTGATAGCAGATGAGGTGACACCCAGCGTGGGACACATTCCCAGCAGGAGTACAAATACCGGATTCTCTTTCAGGAATCCTTTGGTGAAGTTTTTCATCTGATTCATGAGTTACCTCCTTCCGTTTGAGCTTCGTTTTTGGTTGTTGAGCCGCTCATTCCATCCGATTCATTTTTCCAGGTGTTATACGCCCTGCGTACGGCATCCAGAAATGCGCGCGATGAAATGGTAGCCGCTGTAATCGCGTCGATATCTCCACCGTCTTTCGATACGTGGAAATTTACCATGCCGGGATTTTTCCCGATGATGTCTTGTTTCGGTTTATCCTTGTTCCGGAACCATTCGCCCATCTTGGAACCCAGTCCAGGTGTTTCCTGGTGTTGCAATACTTCGTAACCGGAAATAGTGCCGTCAGGTTTGAAGCCGACCATGATGGTGAAGTGGCCCGAGAAACCTTTGTTGGTATACGATTTAACGGCGGTTCCAACTTCTTTTCCCTGTGCGTCGTATGCCGGGAATAATTCCAGACTATCGGGCCCGTCTTTTGGAAGTACCATCAGACTTTTTCCCAGCTTGTCGAATTTGGGAAGTACCGAGGCTATCGCTTTTTCCTGTGCCTTAATGTTGGCTTTTTTGATGGCATCTCGGGTGAATTCGTTCACCAAACCAAGCGATGCCGAGGCGATGAAGGTAACAGCAAACAGCGTTACCAGCATGTTGATGAAACTCGAATCTCTTTTAGCCATCATGCAACCCTCCCGAATCTAGCAGGTTTGACATAGGCATTGATCAGCGGGGTGAACGCGTTCATGATGAGAATCGCGAAAGAAATACCTTCCGGATACGCCCCAAAGTTTCGGATGAGCACGGTAATAATTCCGATACCGATTCCGAAAATCAATTGTCCCAGATGTGTCATTGGTGAGCTGACCATGTCAGTTGCCATGAAGATGGCTCCAAGCATGGCACCACCAGTGAACAGGTGGAACATCGGGTCCATGAAACGGTCCGGATTGGCTAACCATAAAATTCCTTCGAAAATGAAGATGGTTCCCAAAACGGCAACCGGCGTATGCCAGCTAATGATTTTCTTCCAGAGCATGTAAACACCACCCAACAGCAATGCAACAGCGGAAATTTCACCCAGTGAACCACTCATGTTACCCCAGAAGAGGTCGAAATGACTTGGAAGCTGAGATGTGATTTGAGAAATGGTTTCGCCATTCTTCAATCCTTCTTTCAGCAGCCCGAGGGGTGTGGCACCGGAGAAACCGTCAGCCACAACTTTGTTGGCTGTCCAGGTGGTCATCTGAACGGGGAAGGAGATAAGCAGGAAAACACGTCCCACCAATGCCGGGTTGAACGGGTTTTGTCCCAGTCCGCCGAACGACATTTTACCTACGCCAATGGCGACCAATGCTCCCAGAACAATGAGCCACACCGGCAATCCGACCGGTACGTTAAAGGCCAGTAAAATCCCGGTAACGATGGCAGAACCATCATCGACCGTGGGCTTGACCTTCATGATATACTTTTGAATTACATATTCGAAGAATACACTCGCCGCTATGGCAATGAGTGTCACCTTTACGCTGTTCCAGCCGAAAAACATAACCGACATGGCGAAGGCCGGTAACATGGCCAGTACCACGCCGTACATGATTTTCCGTATGGACTCGTCACCCTGTACGTGCGGGGAAGGTGATACGGTTAGCAGTTTATTCATCGGTATTTTTGCTGTTTGTTTTGTCTGATTAATATTCGATTAGTTCTGTGATTTCCGTGCCCGGATGAGTTTGCCCACCGTTCCTTTTCCCAACCGGATGTAATCCAGTAACGGGCGGTTGGACGGACAGGTGAACGAACAGGAGCCGCACTCGATGCAATCCATCACATGACGGTCTTCGCTGCGTTCCCACAGTTTCTTCTCCGACATGGTCATCAACAGGTAAGGCTCGAGTCCCATGGGGCAAACATTCACACATTTACCACACCGGATACAAGGTTCCACCTCGTTTCGCTTAGCTTCTTCGTCGCGGATGAGGAGAATGCCTGACGTTCCTTTGGTTACCGGAACTTCCAGGGTCGTAACGGCGCGTCCCATCATTGGGCCACCGCTAATCACTTTGCCTGTATCTTCGGGCATGCCGCCAGCGGCTTCTACCAGGTCGGTAACCGGCGTACCGATGCGCACCATCAGGTTCGACGGTTCTTTGACCGATTTTCCGGTTACGGTAACCACTCGCTCGACCAGCGGTTTATTTTTCATCACCGCTTCGTAAACGGCGAAAGCTGTACCTACGTTATTTACCACCGCACCAACAGCAATCGGCAGTGCCCCTGAGGGAACTTCCTTACCGGTAACAGCTTTGATTAACTGCTTTTCACCACCCTGCGGATATTTCACTTTCAGCGGTTGAACTGAGATTCCCGATTCGTTGACAGTGAGCTCCTGCATGCGGGTAATCGCGTCGGGTTTATTGTTTTCGATACCAATTACCGCTTTATTCACGCCCAGCGATTTCATCAGGAGCTTGGTGCCGACAATAATTTCAGCGCCTTTTTCCAGCATCAGGCGATGGTCGGAGGTGAGGTAAGGTTCACACTCCACACCATTGATGAGCAGTACCTCGGCAGTCATTCCCGGAGGCGGGCTCAGTTTCACGTGTGTTGGGAAGGTGGCTCCACCCAAACCGACGATTCCGGCTGCCAGAACTTTTGCATTAATCTCCTTGGCGTCCAGATGTGTTTCTCTAATCAGGTTCTCGGAAGTATCGATACCTTCTTCCCATTCATCACCTTCAACATCGATGATGACTGCTTTTTTCTTGTATCCGGACGAATCCATCACATCATCAATCTTCTTCACTTTCCCGGAAACGGATGAATGGATATTGGTGGATACAAATCCCGAACTTTGCGCGATTACCGTACCGACTTTGACTTCGTCGCCGCGTTTAACCACTACGGTGGCGGGAGCACCGATATGTTGAGCAACGGGAATACTGACGGTTTTCGGGAGGGGAAGCTTTTCAATGGCTTTACCGGCTGACAATTTATTCTCGGCCGGGTGAACACCTCCCATTTTGAATGTCTTTAACACGTTGACCTCCAGTTTATCGTTAATTATTCGTTTAGTTCTTAGGCTTTATCTGTTGAATCGGGACCAGCTGATGTCGGCTCGGCTACCTTCTCGGGTTTGATTTTCCTCGGCGGGAAATTCTCTTCGATGATGGAGCCGGTAGGACAAACGGTCACACACTTGCGGCAAAGCTTACACTTATCCGAATCGATGAAGGCCAGGTTGTTTTCCATGGTAATGGCATCGAACGGACACTCTTTGAAACATTTGCTACAACCGATACAGGCAACGTCGCAGGCTTTTTTGGCGGCGGCACCTTTATCCTCATTGCGGCAGGCCACGTAAATCTTGCGGTCTTTCGGCATCTTCTTACGCAACTCGAACAAGTCTTTCGGACAGGCATCGACGCAGGCACCACATGCGGTACATTTTTCGTCGTCTACTTCCGGCAGACCGGTTTCAGGATTCATGTGCAATGCATCGAAATCGCAGACATCCACACAATCGCCGTAACCCAGGCAGCCAAAAGCACATGCGGTTTCGCCACTGTAAAGTGAAGAAGCGGCTGAACAGGATTTGGCTCCGTCGAATTGGTTGGTCTTCGGACGATGGTCGCATGTTCCGTTACAACGAAGTACAGCTACCTTGGGAGCTTTCTGTACTGCTTCCAAGCCGAGAATATTGGCAACTTCGTTCATGCATTCGTTTCCACCAACCGGGCAAAACAAGCTGCTCAACTCGTTTTCTTCCACACAAGCTTCGGCGAAAGCACGACAACCGGCATATCCACAACCACCACAATTGGCGCTTGGAAGCGCTTCCTCGATCTGGTCGATACGCGGATCTTCGTGAACCATGAATTTTTGTGATACGTAATACAGGATGATCGCAGCAATGATCCCGATGGCGCTGAGAACAACGACAGTATAAATCAGTGTAATGCTCATTTTATCTGAGGTTTAGTTCAGTTTTCGAATACTAAAATTCAGTTTTTGTTTGATTTTTTCTTGCAGAAGATATAAAACACCGTAGTACGGCACCAAAACACCCAAAGAAGCTGCTGCTGCCAGCGATTCATTGCCGGTAGTCTGAAGCAAAACGATGAGTGTGATCAAAAGTATAATAAGGGGCAGGATATATGCTACAAAAAGTGCCCGGAACCCCTGTGATTCGCTGGCAATAACTTCGACAAATTCTCCCCTTGTATAGGTGCCTTTCCAGCTCTCAATCTCCACTTCCTTTTCCTTGACATCGGACATGTTGCACGAACCATTAACCGAACATGACACACATGCTGACTGGGAAACGATTCCAACTACTATCCGATGGTCATCCACAAACTTTACAACTCCCCGATGGAAGATATTTCCCTTGTTTTCCATTTTTCCTAAACGGTAGAAAATTTTCCCGCAAATGTAACGAGCTTTTTTATCTATCAGATTATTGAGTATATATCTTTAAACACCTATTGGTAATTTAGCATTGTTTTAAATAAAATATATACAATTCGATATATAGATAATTCGAAATAAGGAGAGAATGAATTGTGTTGATAGTCAGGTTTTAGGAAAAATTTGAAAAAAGCAAGCTTGCTAAGTATTGCTATCTTCTGATGCCGGAAGGCGGAACCGGAAGATGGTTCCTTTGTTTTCGGCGCTCTCTACTTCGATGGCGCTATTGTTTTTTTCCAGGAATTCTTTACACAGGATCAATCCAATCCCGGTACCCGATTCATTTTCGGTTCCTTTAGTATAAAATTTATGCCCCACCTGGAATAATTTCTTCTGGTTGGATTCTGATATTCCTATCCCAAAGTCTTGAATACTAATTGTTATCCGGTGATGCTCTTTCTTACCACTGATGATGACCTCTCCTCCGCGATGCGAAAATTTGATGGCATTGGATACTAGGTTCCGGATGACCGTGGCAATCATTTTCGGATCGGCATAAGCATACATGCCCTCTTCAAATTTGGTTACCAGTGTTATATCTTTCTTTTCGGCCTGACCGGCTGGCAGAATCAGGACGGCTTCAACCAGTTCTTTTACGTCGAACTCCTCAGCCTGAACGGCGAGAGTTCCGCTTTGTGCATGCCACCAGTCGAGTACATCGTCAATCAAATCGACCATGCTGCGCGACGAATGACGAATGACTTTGGCGAAACTCCGGCGTTGTTCTTCCGAGAAAGCTTCATCTTTGCTTTGCAAAACTTCGGCAAAACCCATGATGGACGAAAGTGGATTCTTTAAGTCGTGTGCCAGCAGGCTAATAAATTTATCTTTGGTCGCATTGGCTTTGCGCAATTCCTCTTCCGATAGTTTCAGTTTTATCTCATAAAGTCTGCGGTGAGTCAGGGTTTTAGCAACTGATCGTGCCAGGAAAAGCAATAGAACGAACACTGCTAAAAAGAGCGCTCCCAATCGTCCGTAAATTCTTCTTTCTCCTTCTTTTATTCTTGATTCAGGTACATGCGAAATTACTTTGAAGAGATAATCCTGTGATTCGCCAAATATCGGGAGGCTGTCGAGCGGAAGGTTCAATGCCCGGTAAACTTCCTTGATTCGCGTTAGCGGATGTAAAGTCTGGAAAGTGAAAAGTCCTTCATTGTTTCGGAATTGCCCGTTTTTATCGGCCCATATTTTCTTGTGAGCCTCTGGAAAATCGTCCCGGAAAGTCTTGCGTGAATTTCCTTCATCGATGAACGACCAGGTTTTGGTGGGGTCAGGGTGAAGCAGGTAATAGCCCGAACGGTTGACCAGAAGAGAATTACCCTGCCGGCTTCCGTCGCCTTCAATATATTTGCGCAATGCATAACCTGCATTCAGATTGAGAACAAGAATACCTTTCACCATACCGTCTTTGTCAGGAATAGGCGTTGCAATCCGGATGATGGGTTTTAGCGGAAGCTCGATTTTGCCGTTCTCCACGTTCATGTCAAGTGGCGAAAGGTATACTTCGTAAGGTTTGAGTCGAATGGTATGCTGAAAAAATTCCTGGTCGGCTTTGTTTTGCATCCCATCTTCCTGCACTTGATAAGGTTTTCCTTCTTTGTCCATTTTTACCCGGAGACGTTCCATGCCATTTTGGTCGATGAACCGAATCTGATCGTAAAACGATTTTTGCATCATCAGGTTACTGAACTCACGAACGAGTGCTTTTTTATCCTGAGGATTGGGCTGGTTGACATACTCGTTCATGTGCTCTTCGTGTGAGAGAAACATGATATCGGTTACCACGAAGGCAATGTCATCAAGTAAACTACGATATTGAACGGCAATTTTATTTTTCTCCTGTAGCTGGATGTTACCGATGAATTCGTCAATGCGAATGCGTAAGTAGGGTAGGAAGAATAGCGCGGCAAAACCGCCGAAAAGTAAGGCATAGGTGAAAAAATACCGGTAAAATATGCTTCGTTGGTTGTTATTTTTTAGCGTTTTATTCATCGGTTGAAAAAAGCAAATCAGGTAAAGTTCAAGTTATGGAATCTCATTAACTTATCGAGCTCCAATTTAAGTGGTTTTTTCGTAATGCTATCAATTGTTTGCGCATCAGGTTATTTTCCGGTTTGGCTAATGTAGGATCATCATCCAAAATATCAGTCGCAATGTCGCGTGCATACTGCAGTATCTGACCATCTTTGGCGATATTTGCAATTTTCATGTCGAAGGCCATGCCCGACTGTTGCGTTCCTTCAATATCGCCCGGTCCGCGGAGTTTCATGTCGGCTTCGGCTATTTCGAATCCATCGTTGGTTGCCACCATGGTTTCGATGCGTTTCCGGCTTTCGGCCCCCAGTTTATATTTCGACATCAGGATACAAAACGATTGTTCTGCACCGCGTCCTACACGACCGCGCAATTGGTGAAGCTGTGACAGTCCAAAGCGCTCGGTACTTTCGATCACCATCACCGAAGCGTTAGGAACGTCTACGCCCACTTCAATAACGGTAGTAGCCACCATGATGTTTGTTTCCCCGTTCTTGAAACGCATCATCTCAGCATCTTTGTCTGCCGGACGCATTCTGCCGTGCACCATGCTCACGTGGTATTTGGGCTCGGGAAACGCGGTTTTGATATGTTTATATCCTTCTTCCAGGTTTTTGAAATCCATCTTCTCCGATTCGGATATGAGCGGATATACCATGTAAATCTGGCGTCCAATTTCAATCTCTTTTCGCATAAAATCATACACCTTCTTGCGGTTGTTCTCGAAGAAGTGCATGGTTTTGATGGGTTTCCTTCCAGGAGGCAATTCGTCAATGACGGAAACGTCCAAATCGCCGTAAACGGTCATGGCGAGCGTCCGCGGAATCGGTGTTGCAGTCATAACCAACACGTGAGGCGGAACATAATTCTTCCGCCACAAGCGGGCACGTTGGGCTACACCAAACCGGTGTTGTTCGTCGATAATGACCATCCCTAGGTTTTTGAACTTCACTTTTTCTTCGAGCAGTGCATGGGTGCCAATCAGAATGTGAAGTTCGCCGTTTTCGAGTTGCTCATGAATCTCTTTTCGTTCCGATTTTTTGGTGGAACCAGTGAGCAAGCGAACATTTACCGACATGTTGCCCAGAAATTTCCTGATGGAGGCGTAGTGTTGGTTGGCCAGAATCTCAGTGGGTGCCATCATGCTCGACTGAAAACCGTTATCGAGCGCCATCAGCATGGTCATCAAACCCACCATGGTTTTTCCGCTTCCCACATCTCCCTGTAATAGCCGGTTCATCTGTTTGCCGGAACCCACATCTTTCCGAATCTCTTTGATGACCCGCTTTTGCGCTCCGGTCAGTTCGAAGGGGAGGTGATTATGGAAAAATTCGTTGAAGTAATCACCGATGATGGTGAAAGGATGTCCCCGGAATTTTTGTTGCCGGTCGGCTTTCAGATGGAGTATTTTTAGCTGAATGTAAAACAGCTCTTCGAATTTTAGTCGGTATTCCGCTTTGCGTAAGGCATTCGGATTTTGCGGAAAATGAATATTTCCGATGGCTTCAGGCAGCGACATCAGATTATATTTTTCAACCAGCCATGCTGGCAAAGTTTCCCTGAGTTTTCCTTTGGCCAGCGGAAAAAGATTCTGCTGAAGCTTCAAAATTACTTTTGAGTTCAGAAAACTCTTCTTCAGTTTGTCCGTCGTGTTGTAAAAAGCCTGGATATAGCCTTGTGCCTGCTTGCTTTGTTGGTTATCGACTTCCTCCAGTTCGGGATGAACAATATTGTATTGCCCGTTGAATTCGGTCGGCTTCCCAAAAACGACATATTGTTTGGTGGTTTTCAGCGACGAACGGACGTATTTAATGCCTTTGAACCAAACCAGTTCCAGCACGCCGGTGCCATCGGTGAAATAGGCTACGAGCCTCTGGCTACGTCCTTCTCCGACTACTTCGCTGCCGGTAATCCGGCCCTTTACCTGGATATACGGTAACTTGGTGTCAATCTCCCGAATGCTGTAAAATCGGGTTCGGTCGACATATTTGAAAGGAAAGTAATAAAGCAAATCCCGGAAAGTAAAAATCTTCAGCTCGCTGTTCAGCAAACTGGCACGCCTGGGACCTACTCCCGGCAGGAATTTGATATCTTGGTCAAGAAATTCAGGCATGAAGCAAATATAACAATAAATTATACTTGGATTCGTGCGCGGGAATGAAGGAAAAACCTGACTTTTGCGAGAAAGAAATGCACCCTTTCAATAACCGTTTATGTCCTTATTTCGCTTAAAACGACAAATTTCATATTGGCTCAATGCTCGTCACCGTCGCGGACACGGAATTCACTCTCCATATCTTTTCGGATTGCTGACAAACGTGATTGAAAACGATGGAAATTATTACGCCTATGAGACGATTGATGGCGTATGGGCATCGTTGATGCGGTCGAATGTGAAAGTTTCCGGAAGTACGTCGACGCATGAGGATGTCCCGGAAAAGCTGAAGTTGCTGGTCAGAAGGTTTGACCTGTTGCCGAAGTATGGAAAGATGTTGTTTCGGCTGATCAACGAATTTCAGCCAAAACATATCGTTTGCATTGGTCCGGTTACCGGAATGACGTCTTTGTATCTGGCGAAAGCAGATAGTCGGATTTCAGTGAATCATTATGATGGGAAAAAGGAATTACTGCCCGTGACAAAGTATCTGCTCGATACCGCCGGCGTTGAAAATGTGAAGATACACGACGGTTTGCCTGATTTTTATGCTTTGGATATGAAAGACGCTTTCGTTGTTTTGAGTTATCCGGAAGATTCCGTTCGCTGTCGCGAAGTTATTCAGAATATTGTCAGAAATCCGGGCGAAAAGCCCAAGGCAATCGTGGTTAACGGCATTCATGAGTCTCAGGAAATGGAGGAGATTTGGAGTGAACTGACAACGAACCAATTTGTGCGTGTCTCCCTCGATTTCTTTACCTTGGGTTTGGCTATCTGCCTTCCGGATTTGCAAAAAGAAAATTTTGTGATAAGATATTAACAAGGCATTGGATGTACCGTTGCAATTCCGTTAACTTTGTATAAAGTTGAAATATTCTGTTAAATGGAAAAAGTCATTCAACTCAACAACATCGTTAAGAACTACTATGTCGGGACACAGGTGGTTCACGCTTTACGTTCAGTATCACTGTCGATTGACAAGGGCGATTATGTGACCATCATGGGAGCGTCCGGCTCGGGAAAATCCACCTTGATGAATATTATCGGCTGTCTGGATACACCCACTTCCGGTTCTTATCATCTGAGTGATATCGATGTGGGGGCGTTGGATGACGATCGATTGGCGGAGATACGCAACGATGAGATTGGTTTTGTATTTCAAACCTTCAATTTGTTGCCCCGCTATTCTGCCCTCGAAAATGTAATGTTGCCTTTGGTTTATGCCGGTATTGGCCGGAAAAAACGAGAAAAACAGGCGATGGAGCAGTTGATTCAGGTGGGCCTGGAAGATCGCGTGGAGCACAAGCCGAATGAGTTGTCGGGTGGTCAGCGACAACGCGTAGCTGTAGCCCGCGCGTTGGTGAATCATCCGTCTATTTTGCTGGCGGATGAGCCGACCGGTAACCTCGATTCGAAGATTTCGGAGGAAATAATGAAACTCTTTGCTGAAATTCATAAACTGGGAAATACCATTATTCTGGTTACCCACGAAGAAGATATTGCCCGGCACGCACATCGCATTATCAAACTCAAGGATGGTGAGGTTGAAGCCGATTACCGTAACAGTAACCCGATTTATTAACGCTAAATCTTTTTCAAATGAGTGTATATACCCGCACCGGAGATGACGGAACTACCGGACTGATTGGTGGCTCGCGAGTTCCCAAGTCTGATTTACGGCTCGAAGCTTATGGAACGGTTGATGAACTGAACTCATGGATTGGTTTGATTCGTTCGCAGGATATCATGCAATCCGATAAAGGGGAACTTATTCAGATTCAGAATAAATTATTCGTAATAGGGGCCCGGTTAGCCACCGATACCGATCGCGTCGATAACAAGGAGCATCTTCCGTGTTGCGACGATGATGTTAAACAGTTGGAAAAAGAGATGGATAAGATTCTGGCTGAGCTTCCGGCGCTGACTCATTTCATCCTTCCCGGTGGAAATAATCCGGTTTCGTACTGTCACCTGGCGCGCACAGTTTGCCGCAGAGCTGAACGAAATGTCTATAAATTGTCGCAAAATGTCGACATACCGCACGAAATAATTAAATATTTGAACCGTTTGTCAGATTACCTGTTTGTCTTATCCCGGAAGGTATCGTATGATACAGGGGCGGATGAAATTGCCTGGAAAGCCTAAAAAAAGATTGAAAATTAGGCATTAAGTTTTAAAAAAAAATGCTTATAATCGCAGAAAAAGCAAAATATAATATAATTAAATAATATTATGTACTGGACATTGGAACTAGCTTCAAAATTAGAGGATGCTCCCTGGCCTGCGAGCAAGGATGAGTTGATCGACTATGCTATCCGATCAGGAGCACCTTTAGAGGTCATCGAGAATTTACAGGAAATTGAGGATGAGGGCGAAGTATATGAATCCATAGAAGATATATGGCCTGATTATCCAAGTAAGGATGATTTCTTCTTCAATGAAGATGAATATTAAATAGGTTTTTATTTAGTCACGTGTCCTTGAAAGAGATTTGGGCGCAGATTCAATCTTGTTTTGTTTCTGCGCTTTTTCTTTTGGCGCCAAAGCTTTCTTGCCTGGTGTTTTCTTTCCCTTGGCCTGCTCTTTTTTAGGGAAAATGTCATACCGGTTTTTGGGTCTCTCTTTCGGTCGCCAGTTAAATCCCTGCAGCATCGTTTCACTTGTATTTACGTCGTCTAGCGGAAGCATTTTGGCATCGGGTCGGGTGATAAAGGTGATATTGTTAATGTGCCCGTCGGTCAGATAGATATTGATATTACTGCTTTCAACACGGTTCAGACCGATATATTTGTCTTTATCCTTTGCGAAATAAATTGAGCGACCATTCCCGTTGACTTCCACTTTGTACAGGTTGTTATCCCTGATATAGCCGAGCATGTCTTTTCCACTTATTTGGTTGAATTTGGCCGAATCTTCTTCGGAGATGATGAAGGAATTGTTCTCCATATTCACGATATCCGGTGATTTTTCATGCGTGGTCATTTTTACTACGTCAGCTGTCATCTGGTTATTCTTCGACCACAATACCGGATCATGATACATCTCGATGGTTGAATCTTTCATCCGGTAGGCCAACGAATCACATTTGCCCTGCAGATCGGCACGGTAAAAACGGACACCAAAGTAAGCCAGGAATATCTTCTTGTCGTCTTTTTTAGTTCGTAATGTATCTTTAGTTACTGATGTATCAGGAACCGAACGCAGCGTGTCGGCATGCATAAACAGCGTATCTTTTTTTGAATACTGCATGAATAACGCCGAATCGGTCACCATCGCTTTGTCGCTGATTTCGTTGTAAATGGCACGCTTGCCAGTGATGACGGTGTGGTTCTTCAGGTCGGTAAGCTTCACCTTGTGAAAAGCCCGTCCGTCGCCGGTCGTTTTGTTGTAGTATAATGTATCGCCTTCCAGAATCTGGTCATTGCGTTCGAGCCGCGAATCTTTGTACAACTCCGAAATATTCGTCTGTGTATCGTACCATCCACTTCTGGAGAAGAGCTTTCCTTTTTCTTTGGTTCCTTCAATGGTTGTGGGGCCGACAATGATGACACGTTCTTTTTCGCTTTGGTACTCCAGCGTATCAGCGTGCATCACAAAATCTTTGTTGGTCACCTTCACCGAGTCCTTGAAGAAAAACAAATCACGATCGGCATAATAGCGGCCAACCCAGCTGGTTAGAACGTTCGCTGTGTCGACGATTTTTCCACCGTGGTTATAATACCCGATATTCGTATTCATGTTGAAATCGAGCGAGTCGGTGGTCAGGGTGATGGTTTTGTTTACGAGTTTCACGTCCCGGCGGACTTTAGCCATTTTGGTGTCGCCGTTGTAATTGATGTATTGTCCGTATAAGTTGAGTGTGTCGCCCTGGATGATGTGAACATTTCCAAAGGCATCTACCATGTTTTTACTATTGTATGAATAGGCACTGTCACACATCATAACAATTCCCTGGTGATGCAGTCGCACATGTCCGATTAGACGTTGTGCATCAGCGACGATTTTTTCGTTGTACATCAAGCTGTCGGCATGATCCAGTTCTATTCGTCTCTTTTTTTTCTGAGGCTGTGACTGAGGAGTATAGGATTGCAGTGAAAACAGGGCAATAACTGTTAACAGAAAGAGGAAGGCATTTTTATATGTTGCCGGTAGCTTCATTCGTGGTTTTTCAAATTAGTGGCAGACGTGGTTATTTCATGAGTTGTGCGATGATGTCATCCACACCAATTCCTTCGGCTTCCGCCCTGTAGTTTTTGATAATCCGGTGGCGTAGAATGGCTGTTGCGACCGCTTTTACGTCCTCGATATCCGGCGAATATTTGCCGTGCAGCGCTGCGTGGGTTTTAGCTCCTGTTACAAGATATTGTGATGCCCTCGGGCCAGCACCCCACTTCAGGTATTCATTGGTAATTGCCGGCGCATGCTCGGTTCCCGGACGGGTTTTGGCGGCCAGCGTTACAGCATATCGTAGCACGTTGTCGTTGATGGGCACACGTTTAATCAATTCCTGGAAGTGAAGAATCTCTTCAGCCGAAATAACATTCTTTGCTTCATTTTTAAAATCGGAAGTGGTGTTCTTCACGATAGTCATTTCATCTTCGTGAGCCGGATAATCGAGCCAGATGGAGAACATAAACCTGTCGAGCTGTGCTTCGGGAAGGGGATAGGTTCCTTCCTGCTCAATCGGATTCTGTGTGGCCAGCACGAAGAAAGGTTCTTCCAACTTATAGCTTGTTCCGGCTGAG
The DNA here is from genome assembly GCF_009617875.1 of Prolixibacter sp. NT017. NCBI lineage: Bacteria > Pseudomonadati > Bacteroidota > Bacteroidia > Marinilabiliales > Prolixibacteraceae > Prolixibacter > Prolixibacter sp. NT017. Next base: position 599,823 of record NZ_BLAV01000001.1, read on the forward strand.
GTCACCGATTTTTCCTGCATGGCTTCCAACAGAGCTGCCTGCGTTTTCGGCGGCGTACGGTTAATTTCGTCGGCCAGAATGATATTGGCGAACAGTGGGCCTTTTACAAATTTGAATGCCCGGTCTTTATCCAGAATTTCGGTACCGATAATATCGGATGGCATTAAGTCGGGTGTAAACTGGATGCGTTTGTAATGCAAGCCAAGTACCCGCGCAATGGTATTCACCAAGAGCGTTTTAGCCAATCCGGGAACACCAATCAGCAGACAATGTCCTTTACTGAAAATGGAAATCAGGACTTCCTTGATAATCTCGTCCTGACCATAGATAACTTTTTGTATTTCGCTAAGAAGCTCATCGTGCTTTACGCGTAAAGCATCGACGGCTTCTGTATCATTCTTAAACATCATGTTCCAGGTGATTATTTAACCCAGTTCTTGAACTTGAAGTTACAATTGACATACGAATCGTCGATACGAACGTACGTTTTGGCTACCCGGTCAGCAATCCAGTTCTGATATACCTTTTCCTTTTTCTTCTGCAGGCACATATCACTCAGCATCTGGTAATCTTCTGCCAGGTTCGCTTTGTGCGGTTTGCTTTTGTCCAGTAGTTTAACGATGGTATAAACCTGCCGCTGACGTTTGGGATCCTGCATGAGGAAGGGATCGGAAATTTCGCCGATTTTCAACTTGGTGATCACCTTACTAACAGCTGGATCTAACTGACTTACTTCGAACTTGGAAGAACCGGTATTCGGATTAATTACCAGCCCGCTATTGTTCCGGGTATCTTTGTCGAACGAATAGAGGTAAGCAGCGCGCTCCCACGAAATACTGTCGCGGCGAATGTAGTCGGCGATGCTGTCGATATGCTCTTTGGCGTGATCCAGTTCTTTCGGACTCACCTTCGGTTTAATAATAATGTGTCGTACATTCACTTTTTCACCTTTCCGGTCGATGAGCTGAATGATGTGGTAACCCATTTCACTCTTCACCACTTTCGATACTTTGCCCGGCTTCAGGTTGAAAGCAACGGCTGCAAAGGCCGGGTCGAGCTGGCCACGTCCCAGGTAGCCCAGTTCACCACCGTTACGTGCCGAAGGTCCTTCGGAATAGAGTACAGCCAGTGTGGCAAAGTTTTCTCCGTTTTCCACCCTTCTTTTCAGGTCACGAAGCTGAGTTTTTACCCGGAGGTCTTCTTTCTCACTGATTTTGGGGAGAACGGTAATTTCAGCATACTGAAGCTGTTCTTTCACCATTGGAATTTCATCCGGTTTCATGTTTTTATAGAAACGACGAACTTCGGAAGGCGTTACAGACACGTTTTCGGTAATTTTCGAGTGCATCTGTTGCGTCATCAATTGTTCCCGGATGGCGTCTTCCATATCAGCCTTGATTTGAATGATGGGCTTATGGAAATACTCTTCCACGGCTTTTTCCGAACCAATATGCTCGATGAAGTACTGCATCCGGCGGTCCATCTCCTGGTTGATCTGGTTATCCGTCACCGTAATGGTTGTATCGAGTTGTGCTTCTGCCAACAGCAATTTTTGTTCGAGCAAGTTCTCCAGAATCTCACACTTCATGTCTCCGGTAGAGGTGGCACCCTGTGCCTGCATCTGCAGATACTGTGTTTCGATATCCGATTTCAGAATGATGTTTCCTCCAACAACAGCAACTATCTGGTCGATGACTTTGTCCTGAGCAAAGGTTTGAGCCGAACCTGCGAATAAAAACAGAACTGGCAGTAAAATTTTCAATGTATGTTTCAGCATATCGTAATGATTATCATTTCTTGTGTTTATCTCTAATCTTTTTTAATTGCCACATGGAATTCGCATGATCGGGAAGCGTTATTTCAATAAGTGTTTCCGGGAATCATGTTCATTTCATGATGGTGAAAAGATTGTCTTCTTCCCCTTTTTCGTAAATTTTTTTCTCTAGCTCCTTTATTAGCTCCATTTTTCGGCTGTTCAAAATTAAGTTTTCTATCCGATCCTTCACAAAGTTGAACGGAGCTTTTTCCCCTTTTACGCGAAAATCTTTAATAGCAACGTAATAAGCACTGACGGAATCGGTGGTTTCAATGAAATTATTCCGTCGCAAAAAGCGGTCCGTATTCATAATTTCCATCGGTAAACGTGATTCAATGCGGCTGAATTCCATCCACTTGCTTGAAAAATTGTCATATTTGGTAGCATATTGAAAACTAAATACTTCCAAGGCCGAGATGTCTTCCGATTTATTGGACAACATCCACTTTTTGATTTCGCTGGTATGGTCTACTTCCTTGGGAACTTCCATGTAAATTCCCTGAATCAGATCCTGGTTGAGGTTGAATTTCTCAGGATTATGGTCGTAAAAATCCCGAATGTCTTTTTCTGTTACTGCGGTGTCGAGTCGTTGGTGAACCCATTCTTCCTGGTATTTATGGATTAACAACGATGCCCGGTATTCCTGCAGTTCGTGTTCCACATTTTTCTGTTCCGGGGTCAGGTTTTCTTCCGCCTTTTGCAAAATCAATTCTTGGTGAATCCATCGTTGAATATAGTCGCTCGCCAGCCTGGTACTGTCTGTGCTGTTGATATCTTTCGGCAGGGCACTGGCTAAATCTTCCCGGTAAAGGTATTTATCACCAACTTTCGCAATTGCATTTTTTCCGTTTCCCTTGTTTCCTTTCTGACAGGCTGTAAAAAGAATCACTATGCCTGCCAGTGCTAAAAATATGTTCCTCATTTTTCTGCCGTGTGCTTCAAAATTCTGTTTATTGCCTGCTGTTTCACTTTCACCGGATATTTCTGCCGCAGCTGTTTTACCCATTGTTTTTCAAGGTAATCCTGGTAGTCTGCCAGGCAGGTTCCCCTTACGTCTTTTAGCGGCTCATACCCCCTGGGGTGCGATTTGCCCTGCAATACAGCTAATCCGGCTTGTGTCTTTGTTATTGTGTCCTTATCATTGAAGATGTAAAAATCGACAGCGGGGTTGTCTCCCTCTTTGAATTTTCCCGTTCGGTGAGAAAAACCTTCAAGGTTTTTAAGTTTTTGGATGATGATTGTACTGTCTTTGCCCGCTTCTACCATTTTATCAACCTCAGTCGCAATTTTATGCGAGGGACAAAGATAAACAGTCCCGCCGAAATATCTTTCCGTTCGGTAATTTTCACGATGATTTGCATAAAATTCCTTCAGCCCTGTCGTGTCCTTTGCTGCTTTCTGCCAGACTTTTTGGTCGGTAATATTGAATAGCAGAAGGCCATCGTGGTACTCTTTTACCAATAACCGGAAATCCGGGTATTTCTTTTCAAGCTGCGAATCTTCGTACTTCAGAAAACTTTGGTCTTTAAAATGGTCGTAATAATTATCGATTTGTTCTTTGGTCAGTGGCTTGTGGTTGTGTTTTTTTTGCTGAATGAAATTGATGAATTCAGCCTGGCTAAAAGGTTTTTTGTTGATGCTGAACAGTGGTTTGTTTGTCGTCGATTCGGCTTTCGCCTGAAGTGAGTCTTTGGTACTTCCGTTTAACGAAGAAAGCCATTCCTGTGTAGTCGGATTTTCGTTGAGCGTGTATTCCGATTTTAATTTCCTGATGAAAGCTGCTTTAGCTTCCTGATTCCTTTCCGGAGATTTTTTCAGGTTTGCTACAATCTTCGGACGCAATTCATCGAAGGTGGGGACCGGTTTGACCGCTAATCTTTTAACGATGTGCCAGCCATACGGCGAGCGAACGGGCTTTGAGTAATCGCCATCATTCTTCAGAGCAAAGGCTGTTTCTGCAATTTCGGGAATCATTCGTCCGGAACGGAACCAGGGCAGCACGCCACCATTTGCGCCACTCTTTTTATCGTCGGAGTATTTTTTTGCCAGTTGAGCAAAGTCGGCGCCGTTTTGCAGCATTCGGTAAACACTATCTGCTTTTGCGTGGATTTGTGCCTCTGCTTCCGGACTGCTTCCCGGACGGACAAAAAACATGATGTGCGCTGCGTGCATTTCGCCCGGCGATGGCCTTTTGTCTTCAACTTTTATCAGGTGATAACCAAAACGGGTGCGAACGATGGGAGAGATTTGTCCCACAGGAGTTTCATAAGCTGCTTTTTCAAATGGATATACCATCATGAAGCCACTGAAATAACCCAGTTCACCTTTGTTGTTCCTGGCCGATGGATCTTGTGAATAGTTGAGGGCTAACTTGGCAAAATCGTCTCCATTCACGGCTCGCTGACGCAGGTCGTTGATTTGATTCCATGCTTTCAGTGTGTCGGCCGGAGAGGCATTGCGCGGAATCCGTATCAGGATATGCGAAGCTTTTACCTCGGTCGTCATCCGGTGGTACATTGTCCGTACCAACTGTTCGTCGATGGTGGAATCGGTCAGGTAAGGAGAGGCCGCTTCTTCCCGGTAACGGGCCAGTTCGCTTTTGAAGGAACTGAGCGTATCCATTCCGTGCGCTTCCGCTGCCCGAACTTTTAGTTTAAAGTCGATGAAAAGCTGTAAATACTGTTGTGGCGTTTTCTGGAGGGAATCCGGCAGACTCAAATTATTTTTACGGTACATCCGGAGAAATTCATCGCTGTAAATTTTATCGCCGCCAATGGTCATGATGACCTGTTTCTCTTTGGCATTAGCCGAAATTCCGGTTAACGTTAGCAGGAGAAGGAGCAGTACACTGCAAATGGATTTGAGCATGAACTTAAGGGCTATTTAGCTAAAAATGAAAAGTATGTCGTTTTTTGTGTTGTCGAAAATGACATTAATTGTTATCCCGTGAATAATTAGGTGCCTCACGGGTAATGGAAACATCATGCGGATGACTTTCGGTAACGCCTGCATTGGTGATTCGGGTGAATTTTGCTTCGTGCAACTTGTGAATGTTATGTGCTCCGCAGTATCCCATTCCAGCCCGCAGGCCACCAACCATCTGAAAAAGTACCTCGTACAATGTGCCTTTGTATGGAACCCGGGCAACAATGCCTTCCGGAACCAGTTTTTTTATGTCATCTTCAACATCCTGGAAATAGCGGTCTTTTGAACCTTCCTGCATGGCTTCGATGGAGCCCATTCCCCGGTAGGATTTAAATTTCCGTCCTTGGTAAATGATGGTTTCGCCGGGTGACTCTTCCACACCGGCAAACAAAGAACCGGCCATCACACTGTGCGCACCGGCAGCCAGTGCTTTCACGATATCGCCGGAATAGCGCAGTCCGCCGTCAGCGATAATCGGAACGCCACTGTTTTTAATGGCTTTGGCCACACTGTAAATAGCCGAAAGTTGCGGTATACCCACGCCGGCCACGATGCGGGTGGTGCAAATGGAACCTGGCCCGATACCAACTTTAACAGCATCCGCCCCGGCGAAAACGAGCTCGGAGGCAGCTTCAGCCGTACCAATATTTCCAACGACGAATTCCTTCTCGGGATATTTATTTTTTGCCTTTTTCAGCATTTCCAACACGCCACGCGAATGACCATGTGCGGTGTCAATCACAATGGCATCTACCTGTGCTTCCACCAGCGCATCAATTCGTTCAATAGTATCACGTGCTACACCAACCGCAGCGGCTACGCGCAAGCGGCCCTTCTCATCTTTACAAGCCCGCGGCTTGTCTTTCGCTTTGGTAATGTCCTTGTAGGTAACCAGTCCAATGAGTTTGTTGTGCTTATCGACAACGGGGAGCTTTTCGATTTTATATTGTTGCAAAATATCGGCAGCCTTTTCCAGGTTGGTCGATACATCAGTGGTAATCAGATTTTCGACTGTCATCACTTCCGCTATGGGGCGCTGCAAATCGCGTTCAAACCGGAGGTCGCGATTGGTCACAATCCCTACCAGTAAACCGGCAGCATCTACCACGGGAATTCCCCCAATCTTGAATGTTTCCATTATGGAGAGAGCATCACCCACTTTCTTCTCTTTCGAGATAGTAATGGGGTCGTAAATCATTCCGTTTTCTGCCCGTTTCACAATCGTCACCTGCTTTGCCTGCGCTTCGATGCTCATGTTTTTGTGAATCACCCCGATGCCTCCTTCGCGGGCAATCGCGATAGCCAGCTTCGAATCGGTCACAGTATCCATGGCCGCCGAAACAATGGGCGTATTCAACCGGATATTCCGGGTAAAATTGGAAGAGATATCCACGTCTCTGGGGAGCACTTCTGAGTAGGCAGGTACGAGCAGCACATCATCAAAGGTGAGGCCTTCATGAACAACTTTATCGGACAGAAACGACATGGGTAAAGCTTTTAGGTGAATGATGGGCTAAAATAAGAAAAATGTGTGAAATGTACTTCATCTGATATGGAGGTTTAGACCAGAAATCAACAGTGATATGAAAGAAAATGAATTGCTCTGTTTTTGATGAGGGTATTTCCTAAATTTGTGCAACTGATCATATGAGCGATTTTCACGAAATATTAAAGAAATACTGGGGCTACGACGATTTTCGTCCGTTGCAGGAGGAGATTATTCAATCGGTTGTCTCGGGGAAAGATACGTTGGGATTAATGCCTACCGGAGGTGGAAAGTCCATTACGTTCCAGGTTTTCTCGATGGCAAACGAGGGATTATGCCTGGTTGTAACGCCGCTGATTGCGCTCATGAAAGATCAGGTGGAGAATCTGAAAAAGCGCTGCATCAAAGCATTGGCCGTATACTCGGGAATGACTTCGATGGAGATTGATGTAACCCTGAAGAACGCGGTTTATGGCGATTACAAGTTTCTATACGTTTCTCCGGAACGATTGGCCAGCGCTTCGTTTCAGGAGTACCTGCACCGGATGAACCTGAATTTGATTACGGTGGACGAAGCGCATTGTATCTCGCAATGGGGTTATGATTTTCGTCCTTCGTATCTGAATATCGCTTCTTTGCGTGAACATTTCCCGGAAGTTCCCATATTGGCGCTGACAGCGACAGCTACTCCCGATGTGGTCGATGATATTCAGGATAAGCTGAAATTCAAAGAGAAGAATGTCCTGCAAAAGAGTTTCTACCGTGAAAACCTGGTGTACATGGTCCGGCAAAAGGAAGACAAGCTGGGCTATCTGGTGGAAACGGTGAAAAAAGCGAAAGGCAGCGGTGTGGTTTACGTTCGGAGCCGGAAGAAAACCCGGGAGATTACCGAATTGCTGAGAAGAGAGCGTGTCTCCGCCGATTTTTACCATGCCGGGTTGGCACCTGAAATCCGCGCACGGAAGCAGGATGAATGGATGAGTGGCAAGTCGCGGGTCATTGTTGCCACCAATGCGTTTGGAATGGGCATCGATAAGCCGGATGTCCGTTTTGTGATTCACGTCGATTTGCCTGATTCGCTGGAGGCTTACTTTCAGGAAGCCGGCCGGGCCGGTCGTGATGGTAAAAGGGCGGCGGCTGTTTTGCTGTTCAATGCGACCGACAAGCGCCGATTGCATAAGCAAGTAACCGACAGTTTTCCGGAAATGGAGATGATTCGCCGGGTGTACAAGGCGCTGGGAAATTATTTTAGCGTAGCCGTTGGGACAGGAAAAGGACGCGTGTTCGATTTTAACCTGGCTGACTTTTCGCGTAATTTCAACCTCCAGCCATTGGCGGTTTTTCATTGTCTGAAAATACTGCAGCGAGAAGGTTATCTGGAGTTCACGGACGAATTGGAACATTCGTCGCGTATCTTTTTCCGGATAACCCGGGATGAACTTTATAAGTTCCAGGTCGCCAATGCTTCGTTCGATGCATTTGTCAAGTTGCTGCTCCGCTCTTATACCGGTGTTTTCAGCGAATTCACGGTAGTAAATGAGCAAATTCTGGCGCAACGGGCCAAAACGACTGTTGATGTGGTGAAGGAATACCTGAGCCGCCTGAATACATTGAAAGTGGTTCACTATATTCCGCGCCGAAAAAGTGCGCTGATCATTTTTACGAAGGAACGCATTGAAGAAAAACGCATCAAAATCAGTCCGGAGAATTATGCCATTCGCAAACAGCAGTTTCTCGACCGGGTGGATGCCGTCATTCATTACGCGGCGCAGGAAGAGCAATGCCGGAGCGTGGTTCTGCTCAATTATTTCGGACAAACGGATGGGCAACCGTGCGGTGAATGCGATGTTTGCCGGCGGGAACATCAGGCTGGTGTAACCCGCTCGGAGTTCGAACATATTTCCCGGAAGGTAAACGAATTGCTACTTGAACAGCCGCTGGCTATTCAGGAGTTGGTGCGCGAAGTGGATGGAAAGGAAAAACAAGTGTTGGGTGTGACCCGCTGGATGCTAGATAATGGCGACATAATAAACGGTTCCGACGGACGTTTACATTGTAGAGAATCCTGACTGAAGCTTAAGGCAAACTCCTGAGGTCTCTCGCTTTTTTATATTACCTTTGTGGCTGATTTAGAAAAAACATTTCTCATCAGCTAATGGAAGGGGAAACTTCACATATTGTCTATTCAGTCAACGTAATCGAGTTCGTGACAGTGGCCAATGAGTATTGCGCCACGTTGGAAACGATGGATGATCTTAACAGGAAGGATTTCGTGCATAAGATGCAAAAGATTTTTCCGTTGCTTTACCTGAAAGCTTCTCTGCTTCCGGAAGTGGAGGAAATGCTGGAGGATGAGCCGGAAAAGTTTGTTGCTGAAGAAGATTACAACTACCTGCACCGGAAATTGCAGGTGAAACTTGGCGAGCACGACGCCTACCTGGAAGTTTTCGATCCAATGATGCAATACAGCGAAGGTCCTGTTGAAGGAAGCCTGGCGGAAAATATGGCCGATATCTATCAGGATCTGAAAGATTTCATTCTTTCTTATCGCATTGGCACCGTTGAAGTGATGAACGATGCGTTATTGGAGTGTCGTAATAATTTTGCAGAATACTGGGGACAGCGTCTGGTTAACGGTCTTCGTGCATTGCACAATCTCACTTTTGGCGATGTGGATCTGTCTGAAGATGCAAAGAAGAAAGAGGCTGAAAAGAAAGATGATGAGGAACAAATTGATAGTCCTGACTGGATTCTGAAACAGCAATTCAAGAATTTCAGAGGGGAGTAGGAAGATTTTTAATTATGAAGGAAGAAACAACTGTTTTACATAAGTGTATTTCGAAAGATGAACTGAACGAATTGCCTTTGAGTCATTTCGAGGGAGAGATTCAGCTTGTCGAAACACTGGAACAGGTGGATGAAGCGGCTCGTTATCTGGAGCAGCAGCTCATTCTTGGTTTTGATACTGAAACGCGTCCTTCATTCAAAAAAGGGCAAACCAATCCGGTGGCTCTTCTTCAGCTTTCTACTTCTGACAAAGCATTTTTATTCCGCATTAACAAAATCGGCCTTCCGGAAAGTTTGGTTCGTATCCTTTCCAATCCGAAAATTGTAAAAAGCGGGGCAGCCATTCGTGACGATATCAAGATTTTGAAGAATGTCAATCATTTCCGTCCGGGAGGATTTGTCGAGTTGCAGGAGTACGTCAAGGATTTCGGCATTGAGAATTTCAGTCTGAAGAAACTGGCCGGCATTGTATTGGGATTCCGTATTTCTAAATCACAGCGTTTGACTAACTGGGAAGCTCCGGTTTTAACGGTGCCGCAACAAATTTATGCGGCAACTGATGCCTGGGTTTCGTATGAAATATATGTTCGCCTGCTCGAAATGGAAGGTCAGATGGCTATCTGATCCCGACAGGACGATACCTTATTCATTCCCGGTATCGTTAATTAACCATCAATAAAGCAAATGCAAGGTTTTTCAAAAATCATTCTGAAAAAGGGTAAGGATGAATCGTTGCTTCGGTTTCATCCGTGGATTTTTTCAGGTGCTATTCAAAAAGTAAAAGGTCCGGTGGAAGAGGGCGATGTCGTGGCTGTTTACAATCATGAGCGTCGTTTTCTTGGATTTGGACACTACCAGATTGGCTCCATCATGGTGCGGGTTTTCTCTTTCGAGGAAGAAGTTCCTGATTTGGCCTTCTGGACCGAAAAAATTGCATCGGCGTGGAAACTCCGTCAGGAGATCGGATTAACGGAACGGGACGATACCAATGTATTCAGGCTCATTCATGGCGAAGGCGACGGTATGCCGGGACTCATCGTCGACTATTACAATGGCACGGTGGTTTATCAAGCGCACTCGGTGGGTATGTGGCTCAACCGTTCGTTGATTGCTGAAGCCATCCGGAACGTGCTGGGCGAGCGGGTAACAGCTATTTATGATAAAAGTGCCAAAACGCTTCCCTACAAAGCGGATGTAGAACCGGAGGATGGTTACCTGTGGGGCGAATCGATCACCCGGGAAGTGATGGAATACGGCAACAAATTCGAAGTGGACTGGGAAACCGGACAAAAAACCGGGTTCTTCGTTGACCAAAGAGAAAACCGGAAATTGCTTGCCGATTATGCCAAAGATCGCGATGTACTGAATATGTTCTGCTATTCCGGAGGCTTTTCGTTTTATGCCATGAATGGTGGTGCGCGACTCGTCCATTCAGTCGATGCTTCGGCGAAAGCCATTGAATTGACCAACCGGAATGTGGAACTGAATTTTCCGGGCGACAAAAGGCACGAGGCTTTTACAGCCGACGCATTTGATTTCATGCGCGACATTAAAGACAAGTACGACCTGATTGTACTCGACCCGCCCGCTTTTGCGAAGCATCAGCGAGTGGTGCGACAAGCTTTACAGGGTTACAAGAAGCTCAATGCAAGAGCTTTTTCGCAGATTCGTTCCGGTGGAATTGTCTTCACCTTCTCCTGCTCGCAAGCGGTGAGCAAGGACCAGTTCCGGCAGGCGGTTTTTTCAGGTGCGGCTATCGCGAAACGAAAGGTGCGCATCCTGCATCAACTGACGCAACCAGCTGATCATCCAATCGATATTTATCATCCGGAAGGAGAATATTTGAAGGGACTAGTGCTTTATGTCGAATAGTTTATAGCTTAGCAGGAAAATGAATTGTTTCGGAATAAAATCTCCGGAGCGTATACCCAACTCAGTTTAAAGAATTAAAAACAGTAAACCCAATAACATTGAAATTCACCGAATTTGATTTTGAACCGGAAGTAATGGACGGACTCGAATCCATGGGATTTGAGGACTGCACGCCTGTGCAGGAATTGGCCATGCCGGTTATTTTTCAGGAAAAGGACCTGATTGCCTGTGCCCAGACTGGAACCGGGAAAACAGCAGCTTACCTGTTGCCGGTACTCAACCGCGTTTCCCGCGAAGGCAGCAAAGGAATCGATACGCTCATCATCGCCCCGACGAGGGAGCTGGTGCTGCAAATCGATCAGCAAATAGAAGGCTTTTCCTACTTTTGCCCGGTTTCATCGATTGCCGTATATGGCGGTGGCGAAGCGAACGCTTTCGAGCGGCAGAGAGTAGCACTCCGAAAAGGTGCCGACATTATTGTGGCCACACCCGGACGGTTACTGGCGCACATGAATTTGCGTTACGGAGACTTCTCGACGGTTCGTCACCTGATTCTGGACGAAGCCGACCGGATGCTTGACATGGGCTTTTTCGATGACATTATGAGAATTGTTCGCGAGTTGCCCGTCGAAAGGCAGACGTTGCTTTTCTCGGCTACTATGCCGCCTAAAATCCGCAAACTGGCCAATAACATTCTTCGGAACCCGGAAGAGGTGAACATAGCAATTTCCAAGCCGGCTGAAAATATTCTGCAGGTGGCTTACATGGCTTACGAGCCTCAGAAACTGCATTTGGTTAGCAGTCTGTTGAAGGATAAAGAGGATTTTGAGAGCATCCTCATTTTTACTTCCCGGAAGGCAAATGTAACGCAGATTGTGCGGGAGCTGAAGAAGATGAAATTCCGCACGGATGGTATTAGTTCTGATTTGGATCAGGGGGAACGGGAGGAAGTACTGCGCAACTTCCGGAATAAGAAAACACAAATTCTGGTGGCTACCGATATTCTTTCCCGCGGAATCGATATCGAAGGCATCGACCTGGTGCTGAACTTCGATGTGCCCAACGATGCCGAGGATTATGTGCACCGTATTGGCCGGACGGCGCGTGCGCAGCGCTCCGGTGTTGCCATTACCTTCATTACTGAAAAAGATCAGCACGATTTCAAGAAGATTGAAAACCTGATTGAGCGGGAAGTGACCAAAGTGCCGGTTCCTCCCGAATTGGGAAAATCACCTGAATACAATCCGAGGGAGTTTAAAGGGAAAGGCCGTGGAAAGCCCTACCGTAAAGGTGGAAAAGGTGGCGGACAGCGCTCCGGCGGCAAAGGTCGAAAGCCGGGAACGCCAAATTCTGGTAAAAGGAATTAACAGACCGTCTGTTATTCAGGAAAGGTAAAACTGACAAAGCCACGGGCTGGCCAGATTTCCAAAATATTACTCAACTCCAGGGTATAAGGCTCGAATTCCGGATTATCGGAGTGGAATTCGAGCAAGTGCTTTTCCTTCCCGGGGTAAAGCCTTTTGAAAACAATGCCGTCGTCGCGGGTGACCACCACATAAAGGTTTCCCGGACGAATGAGCGCCCAATCCTGCAAATATTCACAAATGATGTATGAGCCCGGTAGCACCGGAAGCATACTTTCTCCTTCAATCTGAAAAACCCGGTAGGTACGCTCAGCGGACAGTTCAGGAAAAGGCATGGCGAAATGAGAAAGTCCGGCAATGTATGTCGTGTCCGAAAGCCCGCGCACATAACCGGCTACTGCTTTAACCGGAACCAAAGATACTTTCTCCTGTTGGCTCTCCTCGTCCACCATAATTGGCAGTACGCGAATCTTTGAGCCATCCAGGTTTTCCGGAATGGTCTCTGCCTGACTTTTCAAATCGGTACGGAGCAACTCATCCAGCGAGTAGTTGAAAGCTTCAGCCAGCTTTTGTAGTGTGGTGAGCCTTGGTAACGAATTTCCTTTTTCGACGGAGCGAATGGTGGAAACACTCAGCTTTACCTGGCTGGCCAGCTGGCGTTGCGACATCGATTTCCGGGTACGGAGGTATTGTATATTGTTAGCTAAACAGTGCATGGTCTCAAAATTACAAGGCCGGCAAAAATAACGTATGCCGTCTGAAATACCAATAAATTAAGTGGGTTTAAAGAAGCGGACAGAAGAATTGGAATACAAAATTCAATTTCCCTGTTAACTTTGTATAGACGAAATCCGTGATGGAACCGGCCAGAAAAATTATCCATATCGACATGGACGCTTTCTATGCGTCAGTGGAGCAGCGCGATAATCCCGAATTACGTGGAAAACCTGTTGCTGTTGGTGGAAGCCGGCAGCGGGGTGTGGTGGCTGCGGCCAGTTACGAAGCGAGGAGGTACGGTGTCAGATCGGCCATGCCCTCGGTAACGGCTGCCCGAAAATGTCCTAACCTGATTTTCGTGAAACCTCATTTTGATATCTACCGCCAGGTTTCAGAGCACATCCAATCTATTTTTCATGAATATACCGATTTGGTGGAGCCGCTTTCGCTCGACGAGGCTTTTCTGGATGTTACTTTTCACAAGAAAGGAAAACCGTCGGCAACGTTGATTGCCTGTGAAATCAAGCAGCGAATAAAAGAAGAAGTGAATCTGACAGCTTCTGCGGGCGTTTCCTGCAACAAATTCCTGGCAAAGATTGCTTCCGACTACCGGAAACCGGATGGCTTGTTCGTCATTCCGCCAGAAGAGGCTGAAGCATTTGTGGAAAAACTGGAGATTGATAAGTTCTTCGGGGTTGGAAAAGTAACGGCAGCCCGCTTACATGAAATGGGCATTCATTTTGGTCGCGACCTGAAGAAATTCGATCGGGCTGAACTCATTCGTTCGTTTGGCAAAGCCGGAAGCTATTACTACGATATTGCCCGGGGTATTGACAATCGTCCGGTAAACCCGAACCGGGAACGAAAATCCATCGGCGGCGAGAGGACCTTTGACCGTGATTTGTATGATGCGAAAGAGTTGCAACACGAACTGGAAATCATTGCCGAAATTGTCTGGAACCGGGTGAAGAAGAAGCAGGCGATGGGAAAAACCATCACGTTAAAAGTGAAATATGCCGACTTCGAGCAGATTACCCGGAGCCATACCTTCAGCGGAAGCGTTATTGGCATGGAACAGCTCTACCGCACTGGTGTAGATTTGTTGCCTTACGACGAAGCGGCACAAAAAGGAGTTCGTCTTTTGGGCTTGACCATGTCAAATTTAACCCTCCCGGGCGAAGGAATTCCTGTTCAGCTTACGCTGGAGTTTTAATAGGCGCCGAAAATAATCGGGAAAAAGAAAACGACGAATCCTGCCCACAGCAGATAGACCGGCAAATACGACGTGATCGCTTTTTCCACAACCTGGACTTTTTTGCCATGAAAAATGACCTGCCCCAATCGCCGTCCGATAAATATCAAGTGGACAAACAGCAGAATATTGATGGCGATAACCGAAAAGCGGTTGGGCGTAATCCCGTATTCGCTGATGCGGTGCACAATGGCAACTAAAGCCATCAGGTTCGCAATTCCGGCCATAACGGTCAGTCCAAACAACATGTAAAGATTGAAACGGCTGGCTTTCTGCTTGGTTTCCGATATAGAGAAAGCAATGATGGCCGCAACGGCGAGCAACATCAGGTTGAAGAGCAACAGAAATTCACGGTCGCTGAATAAATTCGGGCCGGCCCATGGAAGCGCAACCAGATAGGCGAGCAATGAGAGAAAAACCAATGGTGTGAATATTCGGGCGATGACCGGGGCGAGTTTATTCGTGATGGTCGGGTGGTGCCGGATAACCCACAAACTAACTATGGGAGCGGAAACCAACCCGGCAGGAACGATATTGAATAGATAGAATCTTTTAATGTTGAGATGAATTACATCGAAGAGGCCCAGTGTTAACCCCGTCATGATGCCGCCGGCAATCAGGAGTAAGCCGGTCAGTATGATGATATCGCCGTTGGCACGGATGAAAACAGCGCGACGCGACAAATCCCTCCGGTTGAAATTGATATAAACCCAGCCAAAGATGCCCCAAAGAAGTACAGGGGAATGGATATAGATCAACCTACTGATGTCGTTGTTAAAATAGCCCGGCAGCAGATTGATGTAGATCGCAGGAACAATCAACAAGACGATAACCTGGCCAAAGCGACTTTTGCTCCATCTTTTCCGGTCGAAGAAAATGTAAATAGTCATCGCTGCAAAGACGATGAACGGCGCATTGGGCGGATAAAAATCCTCGGCCTTCCATCCGGCTATGTCGGGGAGCCGGATGAGGAAAATGGCAAAAACACTGCAAAGAACCAGCAACCAAAGACTATTTCGGTACCGTTCCTTTTCGGCGGGTGTTTCCGTTTTCTGGTAATCAAGGCGGGCCATCCAAAAGTCAAAGCCCGGCTTATCGGTGAGGTAAGGAGATAGTTCCCGAAAGGCTGCCTCAAACCGTTTGGGATTGGACTGGTAAAGCTCTTCCAGCTTTTCAGGATTATTCAGATTATTATAAATGGAACTCTTCACAAAATAGCTTTTTACTGGTTAGTTGTAGATTCATGTTTCAGGCATGGTTGGAGTGTCCGCAGAGTAAATTTACATCATTCATCATGGCAAGTCAACCATGGTATGTAAAGAGAAGACATTTATATCCGGCATTTTGTTTTACTCGGTAATTTCAATATGGTTTCCATCCGGATCGAGAATGACGCTTTCGTAGTAGCCGTCTCCGGTTACGCGGGGTTCTCCAGCAACAACATATCCTTCGTGGCGTAACTTTTCAGTGAGTTGGTCAACAGCTGCCCTGCTGCCTGCCGAAAAGGCCAGGTGTGTGATGCCGGTCAGATCGGTGCTGCCCGAGTTCTGACTCATTCCCGGCCGGTGCATCAGCTCCATTCGCGGACCTTCATCAAACGAAAGAAAATACGAGCGAAACTGTTTGGCCGGGTTGTGGTATTGTTTTCCGGCTTTCGCCGAGAAATAAGTCTCATAGAACGTTTTCATCTCTTCCAGATGGAGCGTCCAGATAGCAATGTGTTCGATCTTCATCTATTCTTTTCGGTTATGAAAACAGTGGGAAAATAAGTTTGGGAATGAAAATAATCAATCCGGTGACAAAGGCTGCAATCGCTGCCAGGGTAACGGCTGCTGCCGACATATCTTTGATATCTTTTATTCGTGCATGATACTCCGGCGATACGAAGTCGCAAAGTCGTTCCAGTACGCTGTTAAAGGCCTCGGCCGCAAGCACCAGTCCGCTCACAATGATAATGCTAAGCCATTCGACAGTGGAGAGTCCTGTCCACCAACCAACCGCCAGCACCACGATGAAAGCGATCAGGTGTATGCGGAAATGAACCTCTTTCCCGGCAAGGAGACGCAATCCTCTCCCGGCATGGCCAAAGGCCCGTTTTCTGCGGACAAAAAAGTTATCGTTTGATTTTTCCATTTACGGTTAACGGTGGGCTGTATCAGTCAAATACTGGTTTACTACTTCGCGGGCTTTTTCTTCATCTTCGCTGGAAACCACCAGTCGGATCGAACTTGTTCCTCCGGGACTCGTGTACCAGGGCACTAAATTTCCCTGTATTTCATCCTGAACAAATACTTCAATCTCCGCATTTTCCAGCAGGCTTTTCACTAAACCGGATTCCCAACTGGTTCCGGCAAACACTTCAACGGCTTTTATATCATTCATGGTCATAGATACTTTGATGATGACTAAAGTTAGCAGTTAATTCATAAAACTCAATTCCAGCAACAGGAAATTGAAGACAACCAACAGCCTCATAAGAAGATTTCATGTTAAAAAATCTAAAAAACAGGATAACCTGCAGAATGTATAAATCTTATCACAGATTGTGTAACAGCTAGCTTGCGGGTTGGTTTTACCTTTGAAATCAAAAGGGAAGGAGGTTCCGATGAAAACGGAAATCGATCAAAAGCTACACAACAGGAACTAGCAATGGTATACAATACACAGGTAACCGAAGTTGAATCATAAAAATCAGGAGTCATGTTTTTCAAAATATTTCTCATATCAATTGTACTGGTAGCCATCGTGATGTTAGCGTTGGGAGTGAAAATGCTTTTCGATCCGAAAGCAACATTCGAAGCCCACTCTTGCTCGATGGATCCCAACGATAGCTCGGAAGGATGCGCAGCCTGCCAGGTGAAAGAAATTACCGATTGCAACGAAAATAAATCGGCACAAACTGTTTCCGGGTGATGGCCCGATGTAAAGAATCAGATGTTGAAATAAAAAATTAGAGGAGAATTTAAGATGAAGAAAATTGCGGTACTGATTGTCGCTGTACTCCTGGCAACAGGGCTAACAGCTGAAGCACAATCAAACATGAATCAGGGAACCATGCGTAACATGCATAACCAATCCGGCATGATGATGCAGGGAAACTACGGAATGATGTCCGGCGGAATGATGGGCCAGGGCATGATGAATGGTAACTATTCTCACATGATGATGATGGGCGGAACTTTGCCCATGTGGCGGTACGAACGCGTGGTGGCTATGCTGCCTCATATGCAGTCACAATTGGCGCTTACTTCCGACCAGACCGAGAAACTGATTGACCTGCAAACGGCTTATCAGAAGAAAGAGGTCGACATGCAGGCTTTACGACAAAAACGGCAACTGAAACTGCAGTCATTGCTGCAAAATAATGCTTCACCCGAAGTAGTGCGTAAACAGCTGCAGAGTTGCACCGATGCAGGAATTAATATCGGAATAGATGCCTATAAAACTGTGCAGCAGATGGAGTCAGTTCTGAACGATTCACAGCAGAAGGAATTTCAGGGTTGGATGATGAATTCCATGCAGAATGGCAACATGTACAACAACAGAATGAGAAGAGGAATGATGAACAATTAATGAGTTGAGGCGTATTATTAAATAGAAATACCCTTATTCGGAATGAGTGAAGTCGTAAATCGGCTTCACCCGTTCCGAAAATTTTTGCGTTGTCATCAATCTCCTCCGGACGGTGCATTCGTTCAGTTATCGATTTTGTTAACCTAAAAAAGCAACTATGGATCATCAACACGAACATCATACCGATCATCAGCATGGTGAACATCATCATCAACACCAGGAACATCACCATCAACACGGAAATTCGGAACACGGGCATCATGACCATTCTCATCACGATCATGCGGGGCACCACGCGCACATGATTGTCGATTTCCGGCGAAGGTTCTGGATTTCGCTCATCGTGACCATCCCTATCCTGGTGCTGTCGCCCATGATTCAAAACCTGTTGGGCTATCAGCTCAACCTGGGCTTCAGCAACTACCTGCTGTTTGTCCTGTCCACCTTCATCTATTTCTACGGGGGCTGGCCGTTTTTAAAAGGACTCGTATCGGAGCTGAAACAAAAGCTGCCGGGCATGATGACCCTCATCGCGGTAGCGGTAACCGTCGCCTGGGGATACAGTTCGGCCACTACATTTGGTGTGAAAGGGCAGACCTTTTTCTGGGAGCTGGCTACCTTAATCGATATCATGTTGCTGGGCCACTGGATCGAGATGAAATCCGTAGTGGGAGCGTCCCGCTCGTTGCAGATGCTCGTCGAGATGATGCCTTCGGAAGCTCACCGTTTGTCCAATGGCGAAACCGAAGATGTGAAGGTCGACCAACTCAACCAGGATGATGTGGTGCTGGTACGTCCGGGCGAGAAAATTCCCGTGGACGGCGAAGTGAGCAAAGGCGAGAGCAACGTGAACGAAGCGATGGTAACCGGCGAATCGAAACCGGTGAAAAAATCGACCGGCGACGAGGTGATTGGCGGTACGGTTAACGGAAATGGTTCGCTGGAAGTGACAGTGAAGCAGGTGGGCGAGGATGCCTATTTGAACAAGGTCATCAACATGGTGCGGGATGCGCAGGCCGAGAAGTCGCGCACACAACACCTGGCCGACCGGATTGCCTTCTGGCTGACGCTGATTGCGCTGACCATCGGGTTCGGAACACTGGCTACCTGGCTGGCTCTGGGAAAATCGTTTGTCTTTGCGCTGGAGCGGATGGCCACCGTGATGGTGATTACCTGTCCGCACGCATTGGGGCTGGCGGTACCGTTGGTCGTGGCTATTTCTACTGCTGTGTCGGCTCGACGCGGACTCCTGATCCGGAACCGGACGGCTTTCGAGAATGCCCGGAAAGTTTCCCTGCTGGTGTTCGATAAAACGGGTACGCTCACCAAAGGGAATTTCGGGGTCACCCGGTATGGCGCTTTCGCGGAAAAATTTTCGGATAAAGAGGTGCTGAAACTGGCCGGTGCCCTGGAGGCACAATCGGAACACCCGCTGGCCGCCGGAATTATGCAGAAGGTGAAAGACGAAGGCGTCGATGTTCCCGGGGCGAAAGAGTTCGATTCCTTAACGGGAAAAGGAATTCAGGCGTCCGTCGATGGGAAGAACGTGAAGGTGGTAAGCCCGGATTACGTGAAGGAGCAAAACATCGAACTGCCGGACGAGGCGTTTAAAAATAACCAGGAAACGGTTGTGTTCGTACTGGTCGACGAAGAGCTGGCCGGTTTCATCGCCATGGCTGACGAAATACGCGAGGAGTCGTACCAGGCGGTTAAGCAGCTGAAGAAAGCAGGTCTGAAACTGGTCATGATGACCGGTGATAATGAACAAGTAGCCAAAAGTGTAGCAGACGAGCTGGGCCTCGACGATTATTTTGCCGGCGTGCTGCCCGACCAGAAACTGGAAAAAGTGAAGGAATACCAGAAAAGCGGCGAGTTTGTAGCCATGACGGGTGACGGTATCAACGATGCGCCGGCCCTGGCAACTGCCGATGTAGGGATTGCCGTGGGCTCAGGAACCGACATCGCTGCCGAAACCGCCGATATCATCCTGGTCAACAGCAATCCGCTCGACATTTCGGCGTTGATTCTTTTCGGTAAAGAAACGTATAAGAAGATGATTCAGAACTTCATCTGGGCAACCGCATACAACGTGGTGGCCATCCCGCTGGCAGCCGGTGTGCTGTATGGTGCCGGAATTCTGATTAGCCCGGCGGTGGGAGCCGTCTTCATGAGTCTGAGTACCGTCATCGTAGCCATCAATGCTCAGCTGCTGAAGCGAAAAATGGTAGCCGGTACAGGCGGGTAACCGGAAGAAATGCCCGGGCACCCGTCAGAAATGCTGAAGTAAAAGGTAGAAATGCCCGGTCATCAGACAAAACGGGGCCGTACCTGGATTGAAGAGGTCGGTACCTGGGTTGAGAGGGGCAGGACTGGGGAGAAAAGGCTCCGTACCGGAATAGAAAGGGGCTGTACCTGGGGAAAAAGGCACGGGAGCTGGGGAGAAATGGTCCGGACCAGGACAGAAATGGTCTGGACCAAGCTAGAAAAGCTCGGTAAGAGGGGCGAAAGGGTTCGTACCGGAATAGAAGGACCCGGTAGCTGGGAGAAGAAGGTCAGTTTAGCCGGGAACGTGGGCCGCAGCAAAACATACCTGCTCATAAAAAGTCGTGAAAGCAAAACTTCATTTTGTTAACTTTGTTTACGGTGGTATAATCACAATCACTGATGCAGATAAATTTGAAGAGTGCTCGCTGGCGGCGCGAATTACCGCAAATGACCATCACCCTCATTCGCGAAAACCGTCGTATTATCTTTCAGGCCATTCTGGCTTTTCTGTTTATTGGCCTGGCCGTTTATTTCGTGAAGCACGAACGGTCGGAGTTGGTGCAAATCCGCGAGACGCTGGAAAACGCCTCCCGGCTGAAGGTGCTGGCCGGTGTTGCTCTGGCAGCCATTTACATAGGCGTGCAGGGATTGATGTACTTCTACAGTTTTCGTAGTGTGAACCAGCGCATCACCTTGCGCAGCGCCATGATTTTGTTTCTGAAACGCAATTTCGTGAGCGTTTTTCTGCCGGCAGGCGGAATCTCTTCGCTGGCATTCTTCACCCGCGACATCGAAGAGCAACAGGTAACCAAATCGCAAATTCACTTTGCCTCTTCCATCTACGCGTTCGTGGGCATTCTGTCGGTGGTGATTGTGGCGGTTCCGGCTATCCTCATTTCTGCCGTTCAACACACCGTCTCATCCGACGAGGTGTACGCCCTGGGTGGTTCCATCTTATTGATTCTCCTATTTGTCTGGGCTTTCCGCTCCATTGTCCGAAGAGGGAAACTGTATCAGTGGATTGTCAAACTGAGTCCGTCATTCGAAGCCCAGATCAATGAAATACTGGCAGTGGCCGTTAACCGGAAAGGATTTCTGGCCACGGTTATCGTCTCGGTAGTTATCGAATTTATCGGGATTGCTCATCTGCTTATCGCGATGTGGGCGCTGGGATTGCCCATTTCGATCGAAGCAGCGGTGATGGGCTACGTCATCTCGGTGTTGTTCCTGATCGCTTCGCCGTTCCTGCGTGGTTTGGGAGCCATTGAGCTTTCGCTGAGTTTTATTCTAGTCCGCTATGGCTACTCACTGACGGATGCTGTTGCGGCCACGTTCCTCTACCGCTTTTTCGAATTCTGGTTAATGTTGCTGGCGGGCGCATTTAGTTTTCTCTTTGTCAGGAATAACCTGATACTGCGAGTGCTGCCGGTTCTTCTGACGTTTGCGGTCGGAATTGTCAATATTATCTCAGCCTTGACGCCGGCCATTCACAGCCGGGTCCAGATGCTGCACAATTTCCTTCCCTTGTCGGCTATGCACATCTCCAACGACGCGGTTTTTGCCGTGGGACTGCTGTTGCTGGTGGTTTCCGCTTTCCTGCTAAAGGGCTCGAAAACGGCCTGGTACATGGCCCTGGGCTTGACTGTTGTGTCCATCCTCGGAAACCTGTTCAAAGCCATCGACTACGAAGAAGCCACGCTTTCGCTATTCTTGCTGATTGCATTGGTGATTACCCGTCGACAGTACTATGTGCAGAACAGCGCCCGGCTGGGCCGAATTGGGCTGGCGGCATCGCTGCTTACCATGTTGGCGGTATTGATTTACGGTGTGGTGGGCTTCTACTTCCTCGATAAAACCCGCTTCAATATCGACTTCAGTTTCTACCAGTCGGTGAAATATACGATTCAGAACTTCTTTTTGTACCGAAGCGACATTTTGCATCCGACCAGCGCTTATTCAAGAGCATTCCTGCGTTCGATCAATATTTCCGGTTTTCTTTCGATGGCATTTTTGCTCTACTCACTCATCCGTCCTTACGTGATTGAGGTGGAAATTGATGAAACGGAGCTGGAGAAAGCAAAGAAACTCGTGCAGAAATACGGCCGGTCGCCGCTCGATTATTTCAAGACCTATTCTGACAAGCTGCTCTTCATCGCTGAAGGTGTAGAAGGATTCGTGTCGTACCGGGTGGCCGGGAATTATGCGGTGGTACTGGAAAATCCGGTTTGCGCCAACGATGAGGACATGGCAGTTATCATTCTCGAGTTCGAAAAATTCTGCAAAGGCAACGGGATGAAGAGCATTTATTACCGCATACCGGAAGAGAGTTTGCCGGTGTATGAATCGCTCGAACTGAAATCCCTGAACTTCGGTCAGGAGGCCATCCTGGAAATGGAGACGTTTAACACGGATGGAAAAGAGAAGAAGTCACTTCGGAATTCGAACAACAAACTGCGTGATGCCGGTTACACTTTCAACGTGCACCGTCCTCCGGTAAAGGACGGAACGCTGCAGAAAATCCACGCAGTATCGAACGAATGGCTCGACGACCGCGGGTATGGCGAAATGGTCTTCTCGCAGGGCATTTTCGATTTCGACGAACTGAAGCAGCAAACCATCCTGACCATCGAAAGTCCGGAGGAAAAGGTGATTGCCTTTGCCAACATCATGCCTGATTATGTGGAAGGCGAGGCCACTTACGATTTAATCCGGAAAACCAAGGACGCGCCCAATGGTACCATTGAGTTTTTGATGGTGGAGATGTTTTTCTTCCTGAAAAAGGAGGGGTTCAAAGCGGTGAACATGGGCTTTGCCCCGATGGCGGGCATTGACGCCGGGCGTAACTTCCCCGAGAAGTCCATCCGCTTTGCGTACGAAAAGCTTCGCTCGTTTGCCCACTACAAGGGGCTGAAGAGTTTCAAGGATAAGTTTTCACCCCGCTGGGTCAACAAGTACATCATCTACAACAACGATTACGACCTGTTCAGTTTGCCTGGCGTACTGCGGAAAGTCATCAAGCCTTAAGCAAGCTCGTCGATTTTTCCGGCCAGTTCGTGGTCTTTCAGTGTCACATGCCCCTCGCTGTGTGTGGTCAGCGTAATTTTCACCTTTTTATAGCTGTGAATAAAAATATCGGGGTGGTGTTGCATCGCTTCAGCCGGTTCTTTTACCCGGTTAACGAAATCGACCGCTTCCACAAAGTTGTTGAAGGTGAATTCTTTTTCCAGTTGATTGTTTTTTTCTTCCCACTTCATAAGCTTTTTATTTGTCCAACGAATCAGGCCGCCGGATTGTTTCCTGATGTTCCGGTGTACCCCGTTTTCTACTATCATATTGTCCTCCACGGGACTTTGGCAGCTCATGATATTCCGTCCCGAAGGGACAGTTTAATTCAGCCCAATGGCACCGCCTTGGGATAGTAGCCCACGAAATGACCGTCGCCCTGTAAGGGCAGGTTAACATGAAATTTATCTTTTTTGAAATGCTCCGCTCCATTGCGGTCGAAACAATATCCCCTTTTCAATCAACACCCTCGCGCGACCACGCCTCTATATTGCATCACGTTTTCCCGGGGCGTTGCCACCGGGCTGAAGTAACCTGGCCTTTCAGGCCGTACAAAAAGAGGGCGTACGAAAAGTACCACAGCAAGATTTGAAGCTTACAGATTGTAATCGGGCCTTCCGTTTCACCCCTCCAAACCTCCCCTAAAGGGGCGGCTTAAAGTCCCCTTCAGGGGATTTAGGGGTGAGCAAATTAAGCTGTACTTACAATTTGCCAGTTCTGAAAATGCTCTTTGGACTTTTCGTACACCCTCTTCGCGACCGATCTCCTCCCCGGATGGGGCAATAAAAATCAATTCAACGCATCTGCTCCAAAGCGAATCAATGTCGGGGTTTCCAACCACCTACAGGGGAGAATAAAAAAAAAGCCGCCGGACATTTGCCCGGCGACTAAACCAAAAATGTAACTACAAGCATGAGTAACAAAAATGATAACCAATAAAACAATTATTCTTCTTCCACCGACGACTTCCGGGTGCTGTTGGCCCGGGCGGTGGTCATGGTATTTGCTGTTAACTCGTTTACTTGCCCGATGAGGGTGGCCAGTTCGTCCGATTTGTTGAACTGTTGCTGCACTTCCATCCACGACAAGTTCATTTCGATTTGTTGTTGCAGAACCTTCCGCAACCGGTACGCCGAAGTGGTATGATCGGCGGCCTCTGCGGTCAGTTTCTGCTGGTACATTGCCTCAAATGCGTCGGCTGCCGTCATCAAACGTTCCAACCAGGCCGTTGCTTCAACTGTGGTCAGCAATGCAGCATTTCCCTCCTGCTGCAGTTCGGCTATCAGGTTCCCCAGCCGCGACGATTCGTTCTGGTATCCTAAACTGTGCATTGACCAGCCCAGCCGTTTGAAAATACTCAGCAGGGTATCGGCGGCGGCAGCATACCCCTCCAAACTGGCATACGAGCAGGCCACCAGGTAATGGCGCAACGCCAGGTAGGCCCGGTCGCGCACCTCGTCGGCTGCAGCTAACTTAACGGTATATTCACTCTTTCGCTCCTTGCGGAGAACTAATTCGTACCGTTGAAAGATGCTATCCAGCGGACTAATAATGAGTGATAAATCCAGTGTTTCTGAAGTGGCATTCTTCTGCAATGCTAAAAAACGATCGGTAAATGTATAAACATCATCCTGGGTGAGTTGATAAAACGCAGGTCTTTCCATAAGTATTGATTTTATTAGTGGTTTGTTAATTAGTCTTCATTTGGTATGGCGGTAACAGCTATCAATTTCCGGTGTACCCTGCCATACCGCGTTGAACTGCATGGCGCTACCCAGACGCCCCGTGTGATTCAAATGAATTCCCTGGCTGAGGCCAGACACTTCGTTTAATCCAGATAAACAACCTGGCTGGAGCCAGCTACATCGCGTGACGCAAATGAACCGCCTGGCCCGCGCCAGATAGTCCGAAAATCTTAAATGAAGAGGCTGGCCGGCGACAGGTACTCCGATTAATTTTGATGAACAGGCTGGCTCGCGCCAGACACACCAAAAAATTTGGACGGACAGGCTGGCTGGAGCCAGATGCTCCGTTTAACGCAGACGAATAGCCTGGCTGAAGCCAGATTCCTCAGTTAACGTGCTAACATGCCATCGGCAGCTACAGCGAATTGTTCAGCAGTGTGTGAATACAACAAGCTGATTTGGTCAATGAACGCGGTGACGGTTTTTCCATCTCTCGTCTCATTCCCCACAAAATTTTTGCTGATTAATCTGTCTGTCGAAAACCGTGAATTGAATTTAAATAGAAAAAGTTAGCCCACCCAATTTTTTTGACGAACGGTCGTTTTTTTATGGTGAACGTATCGATCTGGTATGCGAACGGAAATTTGGGAGCCCCAAAAACAGGACTCACTGAAGAAGGTGAGAATGAGTTTTTGGGAGATTTTTTTACCTTGAGGAACCAAATGAACCAACAACATGAAAACCGAACGAACAAGTAGCCGTTGTCAACCAGAACCGGAAATATAAAATACAAAAGGTACACATAACACTCCTGTACGGGAAATATATGGTAGTTTTAGTAGACATGTAAGCTAGTTGTAGCACATTTTGAAAAACCAAAAACTGAGTGAAGCAAATCGTCAAAATATCATTGATTCTATTACTGACTTCTTGTACAGTTTATAATTTTCAAACCATCTCTGGTCGTTACAGGACTAAAGGGGGATTTGAGTGGGGCTCATCGATTATTTTGAAACAAGATTCAAACTTTGTTTATAATTGGCAAATAGGCGGGCTTTTTGGAAAAGAAACTGGGAAATGGAACTTTAATGGAAATAGTTTAATTCTAAATAGTGACTTCCATCGAATAAAAGACGCAACCCCAAATTTCTATCTACTTGACAAAAAAATCAATAATTCGTCAAAAATCGAATTTCAATTGTATTTCTCAGATTCTACGGCATTAATTGGTGCTAATGGACTGATGTTCTATGATACTGACACAATATTTAAATCTATTTCAGACGCAAATGGATTGATGACTTTTCCTAAACAAGAATATGACAGCATCAAGATAAGCTTTATCGGTCTCAAAGACATTGTGATTTCCGATTCGCCAAATGACTATTTCAAGATAGTTTCGGTTGACTTTCCTGTTGACAATATGTATGAATATTTTGAGAATGAAGTGTGGAAAATCAGAGGCAAACATTTGATTGATAATAGCAAAAACGAATATTATTACGAAAAAAGATTTTATAAAATTGAATAAAAAACGTGCTACAACAAATTGCAAATTGCATTGCGGGTGCAGTGGTGTGCGTTGTCTCTGCTCCTTTCTTGAACGTCATGTCCTGGCGGACACTGACGCTCTTCGAAATCCGCAACGACAACTTGCAAGTGACCGTTAGCGGTCAGGCTGAAAGACGACACAAACAATGAAATGTGAAAGTTGTAATATAAGAGAAATTGAAGTTGAAGAACTTTTTGACGAAGGACAAAATCCTTATCGTTTGTGTTTGTCTTGCCACGACAGACTGTTAAACAAAGCGTTAAGACCTTTGGAGTTTTTCAATTTAACTGCAATTCATGGGCACGGCTACTATCTGCACGATGACTTTTACGATTATGACACTGGAGAAGCAATGCAATCAGAAATTGAAGTAATCGATGCTGATAAATTTCCGTTTCCAGACTTTCAACAAATCAAAAGTGACTTAAACAGACTTATTGACTTTGCATTTGTTCAGTATTTTACGGACAATTTTGTTTTAATAGAGCTTCAAAAGTTTGACAAGTTGGAAGTTTTAAAAAGACTTCACGAAAAGGTAGATTATAATCGTGCTATCAATTACAAAGCCTATGAAATAGCTGGAAAGGTAATTGGGAGGAAAGCAGAAGAATGGATAAAGGAGGAATGGGAAAACAGACGAGAAAATGAACTTCAAATATTTGCAGAACCGATAACAAAGTGTTTGGATTCAGACGAAGCATTTAAAATTCTTACAAGAGAACTTGAAAGCGGCAACGACAAATTTTTATCTGAAAACGTTTCTGCACTTCTCTACTTCCAAAGCGACAAGTCACTTGATTGGATTGAGAAAGTAAGTGAGAGAATCAAAAATATTTCTTCAACCTGGGGACAACTTGCTGCAAGTTCAAAGTTTACTTGGGAAAGGGCAAATAAATGGTTGACAATCGGGCGACCACTCAGTTTGATAGCACTTGACAGTTTAATTTATTGCACAACAGTTGGAGAACGGTTAAACCAATCCCTTTGGCTACGACGATTGAACCCAAGTCTAATTGACAATCCAAGTCCTGAAACAATTGCTTACAGACTTAGTGATTATTTAAATATTGACAACGTTCCAAAAACAAAAAAAGCAATAGAAACTATCATTGACAATGTATTCAAGACAACAAAATAAAAAGCCCGAACCGCTAACACAGTACATATTGCAGGGCGGGGTTCGGTGGTACGCCAACTGCGGATTCTCGTTTCGCAGTTCCGTGTCCTTCGGACAGGAACGCTCTCCGAAATCCGCCCCGACAACATGTACCAACCGTTAGGCAACATAAAATGGAACAATATCGCTCAGAAATATTATTTGAAAAACATTGCCCGACAATTTATGCTTTAACAAAAAAAGCAAAAATTGATTGGAAAGGACTTGATTATGATTTTGAGGCCAATCATTTAAAGTTGGGTATTGCGACTGAAGCAAATATAGTTGGATTGTTATTACACGCAGAGAGTGGAGAACAATTTCCAATCTACTTTCTAAGATATTGCGAATTTTTAGCTAAAAACTTACAGAAAATATCAAAAGAGAAACGGAAATTTAGAGAAATTTTAATCGGTAAAATAACAAATTTTAAAGACTTAAATTATCTCAATCCGATTGGAGAATTGGCAGTTCTGAAAAAATTGACAGACTATGGATATGAATTAATTAGAATTGAAGACAAAATCTGTTTTCCATCTGCAAAACCAAAAGATTTTCTTTTTCGAACGCCTCAAAATAAAGAGATTTTAATAGAAGTAGTCAATATTCATATTAAAGATGATTTTCAGACTTTAAATAACTTAAAAATATTTTTGTTTGGAAAGATGAAAGAGAAAATAGAGAAGGAAACTGTAGGAATTGATTTATCAGAGGCTAATGATAAATTATTTTTTCAGCCGGTTTTGTGGCATGTTGACTTGATAAAATTCAAAGAATTTAAAGACTTTTTTAAGGAGTTTTCATCAACATTTGGGAAAAGTTTTGAATTGAACTACAACATACTAGGTTTCTGTACATTCGGAACGATTGATAAAAAGGATTTTATATTTGGAGAATTGAGTACATTCTATGACAGATATAATATATGATGAGAATAAATTACGTTGCCTAACATATTGCAAATTGCATTGCGGGTGCAGTGGTGTGTGTTGTCTCTGCTCCTTTCTTGACCGTCATGTCCTACCGGACACAGACGCTCTTTGATTCCGAGGCATCGGAACGCAACGACAACTTGCAAGTGACCGTTGGCGGTAATTTTAACTGAAAACAACAGAGTTTTTATGTCAATGAAATCAATCATATTTATAATAATACTTTCACTTGGATATGTTGCGATGGGACAGAATGCAAAACCTATCGAGGGAAAAAACGCATTGGTTTTCAAAGATTATAAACACGATAGAGATTTGAGCGTTTTTCTGGAGTTAAATAGTCAGATGATAAGTATAAGATGCAATCCTAAAATAAATGCGAATATCATTGATTCATTGAATTCGAAAACAACCCAAATTGTTGATTCAAGTAATGTGAGGATTTACTTTAAATCTGATAGTACTTGGATTCATTTAAAAAATAGTTATAGTTGGAATATTCATAATGAACTTCCTAAAGTTCCCAAAAAATCATTGATTAGATACATTTTTAAAAACCAAGAGAAACTAACAGAAGAAGAGAAAAAAATACTGCGTTACATGATTTTCTATTCCAATAGGAATTACGAGGATATAGATAAATTTTCCTATTATCAGAATTACGAGGTTGAGTCAAAATTATTCCAGTTCAGATTTGACTGTCATTTTGACCATGAAAATAAACCATTAATTAAATTGACAGAATTTAAAGAAATAAAAAACTAACGCTAACACGGTACATATTGCAGGGGGGGTTGGTGGTATGCCAACTGCGCCCCGATTGGTCGGGGCTCGTTTCGCAGTTCCGTGTCCTTCGGACGGGAACGCTCTTCCCCCGAAAATTCGGGGCCGAAGCGTCGGAACGCCCCGACAACTTACAAGTGACCGTTGTGCGGCATTAGAAAAAAAAGAAAAATTAATGGACGAATACGAAGGATATTTTGCGGACTGTTATGCATTAACTGATAAAAGGACTGAATCTTTTATTAAAGAATTCCTTGACCATTTCGTTCCGGAAAGAAGAGAGACGGCAGACGAATATGAAGTTCCTCAATATGAGAACAACCCTGTTGAGAATTTCAAAACAGCTCATGAAGCTGTAAAATTCTTAGTTGAGAATAAATCAATTAAACACAGCCTATATTGGGCAAACCCTATAAAATCAGAATTAAGGGGAGCTGAGATTTTCTTCACAGACGATGGCTATGTAATCATGGGAATTTTTTGTGAGACAAAATATCCCAACACGGAGATTGAAGACAAGATTTTTAAGGAAATCAAAGAATTTTGCGGGAATGACGAAGGTTATATAACCTATGAAGACACTCCGCCTCACAACAGCAAAGAATTTAGAGAAAAAATAAAATTAATTGAAAAAGCACGAAAGCACAACACACGGTCATAGTGCATGCGGTTTCTTTTTAACTGGCAAAATCTTATTCCGTATGCTGTCGTTTTCGGCTTGACAGTCTCCACTTCGTGGGACAGTCAACCGCACGACACCCCACCGCGGGAACGTTAGGCGGTCGAAACGACCCGGTATCGCTTCCCGCTTGAACGATGCTTTGGTTACATTCTTTTTTGCGAAACGCACACTGCTTTTGTCCTATTCCCGGATGACTTTGCGCCTTCCTGCTGAAAAAAAAGCTTCCCGTTAACAGGAAGCCTTTTTAGCCTATATCCAACTATTTTGAACCGACTTATTTCTTCATCTCGTAGTCGAGAATTTTGTCCAACCGTCTTGCATGGCGCTCTTCTTCGGTAAAATCGGTTGCCAGCCAGAGTTTGATGACTTCTTTGATTTCGTCCATTGTCAGAAAACGGGCTCCAAGTGAGAGTACGTTGGCGTTGTTGTGCACGCGCGACAAGGTGATGATGTCGGTTGAACCGCCGTAATAAAGCGCTGCCCGTACGCCTTTTACTTTGTTGGCCGCCAGTGCTTCGCCCTGACCGGAACCACCCAGCACAATGCCTTTGTTTTCCAATGGTTTTTCGGCTACTTTCTCGGCTGCCGGAATAATGAAATCGGGGTAATCATCCTGTGCGTCATAGGTGTGTGGACCCACATCTTCAAAATCAAGGTTCATCTCTTTCAGGAACTCGCCGATCTGTTTTTTTAGCTCGAATCCTGCGTGGTCAGATGCCAGGTAAATCATTTGTGTGTGTTTTTAATTTTTAGCTGAGCAAATTTAGGAATTTTTTCAAGGTGGCGGCGATTGTTTTGTCAGCGGCCCGGCTTCATGACGATAGGTTAACAATACCTCAAATACTCACTTAGCTTTCCAGCTCTTTTAATTTCCCGACCACATATTTTACGGCATCTTCCGGTTGGGTAGGCGTAAAGCCAAAACGTTGCTCGAATTTGGTGCTGTCGAAAACATAGTCGCGATCGTTCTGGTAGTTCATCTCTTTCAGCTCCCGCATGATGGGCATGAAAAGTCCAATGACTCCCAGCATCCAACCGGGAACGACGGTAAACTTAGGCTCAGTGTTCAGCGCTTTGGCAAAAAGCCCAATCCAGTCTTTTCCGGTTAACCGGGAATGATCGGTGGGTAAATGCCAGACCTGGTTCCATACATCGGGGGCATTGCCGAGCATCGCGGTCGCTTTGGCTGCATCGGGAACGAATGTATATTGATGCACTTTGTTGGCATCGGCCAACCATTGTGCCTTTTTCCCTTTGGCCAGGTTTTTATACACCATCTCGACCGGAACGCTGTTGGTCAATCCAAGGAAATCGGCCGAACGCGCGATGAGGGCGGTGAGTCCACCGGAGGCCGTTTCATCCTGCAATTGCTGGGCAATCTGGCGGCGAATCTCCCCTTTCTTACTGGTTGGCCGGATGGGAGTTTCTTCAGTCATGTAGCCCAATGCATCCCGGTCATACATGTAGATATTATCGAAGAAAACCAGTTTGGCATTGTGTTTCTTGCAGGCGGCAATCACGTCGGTCATAACTTGTGGCCATACTCTACGCCATACCTTGATGTCGTACGGAAATCCGACTACGAGGTAAACAACGTCGGAGCCTTTCACTGCTTCATCGATGCTTTCGGCTTTGGTCAAATCGGCCGGGAAAAGCTCGTCTCCGGCATTCACTCTTACCGGGTTCCGGCTTACCAACCGGATTTTGTCGGTGTAAGCCAAAAGTTCTTTCGCGAGGTCAATGCCAATGGCACCTCCTGCGCCTAAAATGGTTTGCATGGTCATTCGTTTATAGGTTACATACTGTCTTCATTCTGCATCCGGATTCGATGCTTTCGGATTAAAACCGAAAAATGAAATCTTTGTTCAGTATCACCTTGTAATATGCAATTTTCCATCTCCTATGATTCAAGTAGTTCCTGAAATTTCTCCAAAAACTGTCCAACGTGATAGCCGTCCATCAGTCCATGGTGTACGGATATCGACACCGGCATCAGCAATTTGCCATTTTTTTCACGATACTGACCGAATGAGATTTTCGGAACAGAATCTTTTCGCGCATTGTGACGGGCGTGGGTTAATGCCGTAAAGTTGATCCACGGTATCGACGAATAGTGAATGACGTCGATGCGACTGGTTTGCTCATCAAAGCAAATTCCTTCCAGTTGTTGAACCCGTTCGATTTCGGGTAAGGCTTCGGCAACAAAGGCTTTCAGATCTTCCCGGTAGGGCATGAAGGTAAAGCCGAATGTGTGGTCGTCGCGGGCAACGGTTGAGGAGGCATGGACTTCATCAAGAATAACCACCTCGCCGTCAATAATCCGGTAGCGGAAAGGCTCTGTCAGGTTGGCGGCCTGAAGCGATTGATAGAGGTACCAGACGAAAAACGGAATGCCGTGCTCTTTCGCTTTCCGGTAGGCAACGGTGCAATCGACTTCGCTAACGATGCTGAAGAAGGGTTCATCGAACTGACTGAAAAAGGCGAAATGTTCGCGCCGGTTCCAGTTGGAGAGATCAATTTTATTCATGGCTTAAAAGTTCCGGGATTTCACTGAGCTTTTCGATTTCACGGTAGTATTTTGTATCCAGGTTGTGCCTGGCAACCTCCTCGTGTTGCCACGTCGTGTGATAGGGCACGTGGATTCCAAATCCGCCGAGTTTGACGACAGGAATGATATCGGAAGGCAGGGAATTGCCTACCATCAAAAACTCTTCCGGTTCGATATCGAGATGGTGAAGCAACTTTTCGTAGTCATCTTCTTTCTTGTTGCTCATAATTTCGATGTGGTGAAAAAACGGATTTAAGCCGGATTTGAACAGCTTTCGCTCCTGGTCGAGCAAATCGCCTTTGGTAGCCAATACGAGTTTATATCGGTTTTGAAGCGAGGCAAGAACGGACTGAACGCCGTCGAGCAGTTCAATTGGCTTATCGAGCAGTGTTTTTCCCAAGCGGATGATTTCTTGCAGAACGGATGGTTCCAATCGGTTTTCCGATATTTTCAGGGCTGTTTCCATCATCGAAAGGGTAAATCCTTTGGCTCCGTAACCATAAAGCGGGAGGTTTTCTATTTCGGTTTGGAATAGGACTTTTCGAGTTTCCTCTTCCGGAAGGTAAGCCGTTAATAAGTTGCAAAATTGTGTTTCTGTTTCCTGGTAATACGGTTCATTCACCCACAGGGTGTCGTCGCCGTCAAAGGCAATTACTTTAATGTTCTTCATTTCTAAGTTTCATTCCTGCCGGGATTTTAATAACAGTCCCGCGGTTTTCAATTTATACCGTTTTTACTCGGTTTTTGTTTGGTAATCTTCTACCGAAAATGGCATTTGGTAAATCCGGCTCAACCCGTTTTCGAACTGATAGAACTCGTCTTCAAGCGCTTCCAGCGTCTGTGGCCGGTCGAAATATTTCCGGACATTGCTGCTTTCACTCGTGAAATATAAAGTTTGTGTATGGCCATCGACAAACGGACAATAATCGAGCTGTTCGCTGTTAATTTCTGGCCCCATGTTTTGTGCAGGCTGCCATTTTCCATCGCTTCCGCGGAAAGCGATGTACAGATCGCCGCCGCCGTTGTCATCTTCCCTTCCAAAAGACGAAAAAATCAGGTAGGATTCGTCGGGAGCGATGAACGCGTTGAATTCGTAACCATCAGTGTTTACTTCGGCCGGAAGTGCAACGGGCCGGGAAAAGCCTTTCTTGCTGTAACGACTGACAAAAATATCTTCCTTGTCGGTATTTTCGTTCGGTGTGGTTGTAAAATATACATCGCCCTTGTTCGTTACCGAAGGGTAAAACTCGTTTCCGTCGGAATTGAGGGGCGCACCCGGATTGATTGGTGCCGACCATTCAGCATCCGGGCTTTTTCGTTCGACATACCATATATCCCAGTCCTTAGGCTCGTTGATGGTATCATGCAGCGGACGTTGTGAGGCAAAAAAGAGCTTTAGTCCATCGGGTGAAAAGGCTGGCTCCAAATCGTTGTACTGACCTGAGAATGGAGCAACGACCGGTTCGCTCCACTCATCACCATCCTTTTTAATGACGATGATGGCATAAAATTCCTTCCGGAAGGAAGAAACCGAGAAATAGATTTCGGAGCCGTCGGGAGAAATGGCTACATCACGAACATTAGGGAAACGGGCCATTAATTCCGGCATAAAAGGAACGATTTCCTCCGATGAGTCCTGTGTGTGTCCTGTAATACTAATTCCAGTCAACAGGACGAGAAGAAGAAGCATTTTTTTCATCGATGAAGTTTGTTTAGTGGTTTGAATTCAGTAGACCATTTTGTAATGGCCTTAGGTTAATTAACTTTATGCTCTGATAAAGATAAGGCTTCCGGGAACTATTTTCCCGGAGTGAACGGGAATTCTTTTGGGAGGAATGCCACGACTTTTTATCTTTAATCTCCCTTTTGGGAAGAATGCTACCAACAACCTGATTTCCTTTTGTCCGGACCTTCGTCCTGACTTCTTAGCCATTGCGGCTGAACCGTTGACTTCAGTTATACGTTCTGAGTTTAGCTTAAATTGAAACTTCATATTACGTTGCAGCGCATGCAAATTAAGCTGATCCATTGTTTGTGTGCACGATGCAGTGGAAAAATTAAAATGTTATTATGTTCATACGAAGAATTCATAACACGGACTTGAGTGTTACTGCCGTTGGGCTGGGAACATGGGCCATGGGAAACGATTTTTTCGGCCATGTCGATGACAGTGAATCGATATATGCGCTTCGGGCCGGAATAGATGCGGGAATTAATTTGATTGACACAGCTCCTGCGTATGGAGCCGGTCACGCAGAAGAGGTGGTTGGAAAAGCCATTAAAGGCTATCGCGACCAGGTGGTGGTGGCGACCAAATGCGGAATCGTTCGAACGAAAGATGATTTCGTCAAAAACCTGAAGCCGGAATCGGTCATGAAAGAGATTGATGATTCGCTTCGTCGCCTGAATACCGACTACATCGATTTGTACCAACTACACTGGCCTGATCCCGATACCCCGATTGAAGATACGCTGGAGGCGATTGAGAAAATCAAAAAAGCGGGGAAATTCCGTTATTTGGGTGTTTCCAACTTTACGCCTGAGCAGATGGATGAGGTCAGAAAGATTACTCCGCTCGTTAGCCTGCAGCCTCAGTACTCTATGCTCGAGAGGAGCATAGAGAAAGATGTGGTTTCCTATTGCCAGGAAAACGGATTGGGAATTATTTCGTACGGAACATTGGCAGGGGGCCTGCTGACCGGAAAATTTAAAGAGATTCCTACTTTCAAAGAAGGTGATTTCCGGGACAAGTTTTATAACTACTACCAGGAACCGGAATGGTCGAAAGTGCAAAAGGTCATCAAGGTTTTGAAGTCAGTTGCCCGGGAGCATAACAAAACCGTTGCACAGGTGGCCATTAACTGGACATTTAGTCAGTTGGGAATCACTTCAGTTTTGGTGGGAGCGAAGAGCGACAAGCAAGCTCGTGAGAATGCAGAAGCCTGCAGTTTCACTTTGACCTTAGATGATTTGCAAAAAATCAATAAAGCCATCCGGGAGAATCTTGATTGAGAACACATATAATCATACAAATGAAAAAAGCGCCCTGCTCAGAGGCGCTTTTTTTACACTTCAAATGTAAATTAACAGTCAATCAAAAAGTGAAAAAATCGAGTTGTCTAAAACTTCTTCCTTGTATTTGTTAATCAATGAAAATCAAAAATTTTCTCTTTAAGCATTTGGAGAAAAGGTATTCCCTGGCAAGAGATACGCAGGGAAACACCTTTTTATTACTAATCGCTTTACCTAAAACTTACCTGGGTTGAATTTCCTTAACAGGTGCTGCCGGAGCTAATGCCTTGTTCACCTTTTTCACCATCAGTTCCTTGTCAAGGTCGAAGGTTCCGTTCAAACGAATATCCCGCGACGAAGCACCAACTTCTACTTTATACGTTCCGGCATCGGCAATCCATTCCGACGAATCGGTGTGGAATGATGCCAGGCTTCTTGGGCTGAGTTTGAAGGTGAGTGTTTGCGATTCGCCCGGTTTCAGCGATTTCGTTTTACCGAAATCCTTCAATTCTTTAACCGGCTTATTAATGGACCCTTTCGGGGTACTAACATAAAGCTGAACGGCTTCCTGTCCGGCTACTTTTCCGATATTTTTCACATTCATGGTAATGGTCAGCGAACCATCGAATTTATCAGAGCTCAGTTTTAGGTTGCTGTATTCGAAGTTTGTATATGAAAGTCCGTAACCGAATTCATAGGCCGGTTTTACGTTGAATGCATCATAATAACGATAGCCCACATAAATGCCATCGTGATAAGTCACTTCCCACGGAACGCGGCGCATGAAAGAGAAACCTGAACCATCGGCTTTGTCGTCCATCGGTTTGTCAGTCTTCACTGCATGGCCCGGGAAATTGTCAGATGAAGGAACATCGGAATATTTCATCGGGAAAGTAACAGCGAGTTTTCCGGATGGATTGGCTTTTCCACTCAGAACATCGGCGATAGAATTACCGGATTCCTGTCCAGGTTGCCATGCTAACAGAATGGCGTCCGGAATGTCTCGCCAGCTGGCTGTTTCGATTACGCCACCAATATTTAGAATAACGATGGTTTTTTTGCCGGCAGCATGATAAGCGTCGGTCACGTTTTTAATCATCGCTTTTTCGGTGTTTGTCAACTCAAAATCACCGGGACCAGCAGAGCGGTCACTACCTTCGCCTGAGTTACGTCCAATGGTAATCAAAGCCACATCGGTTTTGGCAGCCATCTCTTTTGCCAGCTCCGGAGTTACATTCATTTCTGCAACCGGCATCTTGGCACCCATCATAGCAGCCAGAATATTCTTCGGTTTTGGCTGATGAGCTCTTTCGTCCTTAATGTAAGATTCATAAGTACCTTTCAACGACGCATCGGTTGTGTAACCATCGTTTTTCAGACCGTCGGTCAGCGAAATGGTATATGCTTCGTTTACGTCACCACTTCCCGTTCCACCGGTAATCATTTCATAAGAAGTATTTCCAAAAGCAGCTATCTTTTTCACATTTCCCGGTAGGGGAAGTGCAGAATTATCGTTTTTCAGTAGCACCATTCCGTCGGTAGCAGCCCGGCGGGTGATGGCAGCGTGTGCTTTCAGATCCGGTTTATCGGTATGATGGAATCCTTTGTAATCGGGCGACATCATTAATACTTTCAGGATGCGGGCGATGTTTCTGTCGAGTATTTTTTCGGCCAGCTTACCTGATTTTACAGCGTCGATGATTTCATGAATCTGTTTGGTATTTCCAGGCATAATCAAATCGTTGCCGGCTTCCATCTGAGCAATCACATCGCTTCCACCGGTCCAGTCTGTCATCACATAACCTTTGAATCCCCAATCGTCGCGCAGGATTTTGGTCAGCAGGTCACCACTTTCGGACGTGTACGTTCCGTTCACTTTGTTGTATGATGACATCACCGTCCATGGATTGGCTTCTTCGACGGCAATCCGGAATCCTTCGAGATAGATTTCGCGAAGTGCCCGCTCGCTGACGATGGTGTTTACCGAAAGACGGTTGGTTTCCTGGTTGTTGGCCACAAAGTGTTTGATGGATGTACCCACGCCTTCCGACTGGATACCCTTCACCATAGCAGCTGCCATTTGTCCGGTTACAAACGGATCTTCTGAGTAATACTCAAAGTTACGACCACACAGTGGGTTACGTTGAATGTTCATTCCGGGTGCCAGCAGCACGTCGGAACCGTATTCCAATACCTCATTGCCCATGGCTTCACCTACTTTGGTCACCAGGTCTTTGTCCCAGGTAGATGCCAGTAAGGTTGCAATCGGGAAAGCGGTGCAATAAAAAGTTTGATCGGTGCCTTTTCGCTTTGGCTGAATACGCAGCCCGGCAGGACCGTCGGTCAAAACCATTGTTGATATATTGAACTCGGGGAACATGGCTGTATGTCCGGCAGCACCGGGAACTATCTTCTGCAGTTTCTCCAGCATTTCGTTGTAGGCCTTTCCCAGTGTTGTATCAGGAGCCTGGAAAAAAGGTGAATTGGCGCCTCCTCCGGGCAGTTTGGCTTTGATAGAATCGGGAATTTCGAAATGCATTCCGGTACCGATGACCAATTCGGCTTTTTGTTGCAGTGTCATAGCCGAAATTACTTTCGAAATCGAGGCTTCACCCAACTTCGGTTCCTGGGCTGTTGCCCAGTGAGATGAGAACATTAGAAATAGTGCTCCGAGGAGCAAATGTTTGCGAAATTGTTTCATAGGTTCTTAATTAAATCCGGTTTTATTGTTTTAAACAAGCTTCTTCAGGTCGTTTTATTTTTACCAGTTCTCAGTAAAACACCAAATTTCTATTTCAGGATAAAGCTTTCCGGTTGGTTGTATATCTGTTGGTTAGCTTTGTTTAAAATACGGACTTTTTCGTGATTCAGAAAATGTCTACATTTACCAATGTGTTTTACTGACACAATGATATTTATTTTCATTTGAAACTGAAACAAAAAATTGATTTTATTTGCAGTAAAATTTTCATGATGGAGCAAAAACAGGAAATGCACGAGTTTATCAATCGGGGAGATGAGCACTTCATGGCGCATATTTCACTCGATTGTGTCATTTTTGGATTTCATGCCAACCAGTTGAAAGTTCTCCTGTTGAAAATCCGTCATGACGATCGGTGGGCATTGCCCGGGGGTTTCGTTTTAAAAAAAGAAACCATGGAAGAAGCTGCCGACCGTGTGTTGAATGAACGAACCGGGCTGAATGATATCTTTCTGCGCCAGTTTCATGTGTTTAGCGACATTCATCGCTCCAATACCGAGAAGTTTTTAGAGCTGATGCGTAGTGAAGGAATCGTGGTTGAGGAGAATAACTGGCTGACAAAGCGATTTATTTCCGTTGGGTTTTATGCGTTGGTTGACTATGAGAAAGCTATTCCTGCAGAAGGATGGGACAGTGAAGCTTGTGAATGGTTCGACCTTGATAACGTCGGTGAATTGATACTCGACCACAATGAAATTATCGGTGCAGCCCTGGAAACCATGCGGCGGCAGTTGAATTACCTGCCTATTGGATATAATCTTCTTCCTGAAAAATTCACCATGCCGGAGCTGCAAAAGTTGTATGAAACCATTCTGGGCAAAACGCTCGACCGGAGAAACTTTCAGCGAAGAATGCTGGCTTACGGCATTCTTGACAGATTGGATGAGCGTCGTAAAGGTGGTGCACATAAAGCGCCGTATTTGTACAAATTCAATCTGGAACAATATCAAAAAGCCCTGAAGGAAGGTCTTCAGGGCGGTTGGTAATTTTATTTTTTGCCAACGACTATCAGCAAATTTACTTCTTGCGAATCAGGTAAACGATGTATCCGACAACTGCTCCAACGCCACCCGAAATAAGGATGTTCTGGCGCATTTTGGTAATTCCGGCCAGTTTGCGGCCAAACGACTCCAGCGCACCTGATGAACCGTGGAATATGGTGCTGATGTCGACATATTCCCCTGAAATCCGTCCAAAAATCAGGTAACCCAGTATCAAGCCGACGATGGCAAATAGAATAACGGATACAATTGGATTTTTCATAAGTATGACTTTTTGTGGTGTATATCTTTCCACGAAGATATAGATTTCTCCGGTCTACCGATCCATCCAACGTTTAAATTCAGGAACACGGTCGCGGCTTACCACAAACATTTCCTGCGGTTTTTCTTCTTTAACATGCAGTTGCAAACGACTTGAAGAGTAAGCAACCATCTCTTCAACAGCATCGATGTGTATGAGACAATTGCGGTTGATCCGGAAAAAATCGGCCGGGTCGAGTAGCTTTTGAACATGGTCGAGCGAAAATTCCAATGCGAATGCCTGCCCATCGGTATTTTGAAGAAAAACGTTCCCGTCGCTGCTGAAGATATACTTGATTTGATTAACAGATACCGATTTGTAACGGCTTCCGATTTTTAGCAGAAAACGGGATTTGTAGGCTGCCGAAAACTCCTGAAGCAAATGCCGGTAACCAGCTTGACCATAGTGGTATTTTTCGTGGATGGCGCGGTATTTATCCAGGGCTTTTCGTAACATTTCTTCTCCAACCGGTTTCAGCAGGTAATCGATGCTGTTGACTTTAAATGCCCGGATGGCATACTCATCGTATGCGGTGGTAAAGATAACCGGGGCAGTTACTTTCACCGTGTCGAAAATTTCGAAACATAACCCGTCGTCCAGATGAATGTCCATCAGGATCAGATCAGGTTCTCCGTGCTCCTGTAGCCAGTTAACCGTATCTTCTACGGTTTCGGTTATTGCCACTAAGTCGGCATCAGGAGCCGTCTGTTTTAGCAGTCGGGCCATCTTTTGTGCTGCCGGCTTTTCATCTTCGACAAGCAGTACTTTCATAATAACAAAGGTATCTTAACAATAAAGGTTTCGCGGTTATTTTCAACGATTAATTCTTTTCCTGTGGACAACCTGATTCGTTCAGCCAGGTTTTTCAGTCCCGTTCCCACCGACTGCGGAAGCGTAGCCATGGGCTGCAGGTTGTTGGAAACCACGATTGAATTGTCCTCTATTTGCAGTTTTATTTCCAGCGGATTTTCCCGTGTCGCCATGTTGTGTTTCAACGCATTTTCGATAAGCAATTGCAACGAAACCGGCAGAATTTGATATCCATTTGTATCCGGAATATCAATTGTCAGGTTGATTTTATCTTCATCGCGTATTTTATGCAGGTAGAAATAATCCTGAACGAAATTTAATTCGTCATTTAACATGACGCTGTCCTTCGCATTGTTTTCCAGTATGTATCGATAGATCTGTGCCAGTTTACCGGTAAATTGTTCGGCCAGCTCCGGATTGGTATTAACCAGTGAAGACAGTGTGTTCAGACTATTGAACAGAAAATGTGGATTGACTTGGTTTTTCAATGTTTGGTTCTGAAAAATCAGGTTTTCTTCCCTTAGCCGTTGTTCGCGCTTCATGGCATCGTTCCACTGGATGTATAGGAAAATGAGTGTACCGCCCAGCAATCCAAAGTTTGTTCCAACTAACCAACCACTCAGTTCCTGGTGGATAAGATGCGGAAACAACTCACGGAGGGGATCTCCGTGCCAGAGAAATAATCCGCCCATTACCAGTGTGAAAATGATAGCGGCAGCAACGAAACAGGTCAGATAGAACCAAACAAAACGTCTCAATATTTTTCGCATGGCACCTTTCCCCGATTCACCAGGTAACGATCGGAAAAAGTGAACTCCCAGCCAGGTATACAATTCCACTTGAAATAGAATCAAAATGAAGCCGACTATATGTCCTTCAGTGAGTAAAGGAGAGCCTTGTAAAAGAGAGGACACGATAATAAGAGAAGCGGATACGGCAATCATTTTGATGTGGTATCCTAACGTATCCGGACGGAAAAAACTTCTTTCGTACTGGTTTTTCATGACTTTGTTGGTTTCATCAGCCGGACGAAATGCAAGGTTAGAATTCATTTCACCCGTCTAAAAGTTACAAATTATTTGACTGAGAGAATTTCGGGTTGAGCCATATTCCGGATAACGGAATGACGGACGGTGACCGATGAAACCGGATTGTTGGGAGCCGGAAGTTTGGTCTGTGCTACCACTACTTCTTCCATTTCCACATGGCTAATCCAATGGGTTTTCAGGTTGACGTACAAATCGCCCCAATAATGTGAACTTCCGCGGGTTTTTACCGTAAAGCCGGGAGCGGGTTCCATGTTCATAACGAAATGACTGTCACCAGAATCGAACCCGACCAAAGCTAAAGGTGTGCCATTTGTTCTTGACAAACCTTTGAAGTTGAGTGTGATTTCTCCATTCGTGAATGTTGAGCCTTTGCTCACACTACTTCCTAAGTCGACCGGCGCTTCGGAGTTGGCTGCGGCGTGGACGATTTTGTCGCCAATCTTATGGAGGTCCTGTATGCCTTTCCCAGCTTGGGTTGGACTGCCAAAAACATCGCAAAACGCATGAAAATCGATGAATGTATTGTATACAAAGTACGATTGATTAGCTGCTAAGGGTTGCCCGTTGCTGTCGGTTAGGTTTTCAAATTTGGCATGTTCGATGCCCAATACCTGGCCTTTGTCATCGTGACCTCCAGTGAAAACATAACTCCAATTCTTGAGTGCCGGGATGGTTGCGACTTTACCGCTGTCCTTTTGGACGGCAAATTGCAGACAGGTGTAGGTATCTCCATTTTTCCCGGTTAGGCCGGAAGGTTCGCATTTCAAATCGAGAATATATTTCTCTCTTCCGGTTTCCACGCCGTCGGGAGCACGATTAATTAGTACGGTTTCCATATGAAAATACTGGACCTCCGCGGAGCGGGGAGCAGCCAGGTTATATGTTCCGGCCAGATTTTCGGTTAGCGGTTGTGCTGTCACATTTAATCCTGAACCGAAGGCTATCATCAGTGTAATGATGACGATGTGATAAAAAGTGTTCAATTTTTTCATGGCTTATTTTTTAAGGTTTAGTCCAAAGTAACGGTGACAAAAGGGGGGAAGAAAGAAAAAGAGTTTGGGTAGGAGAATCGTGTCCATGAATCGTTGATTTTGTCCTTCGAACCGGAATCCGTTTTTGCTTCGTAACTCTATTATTGTGGATAACTATCGTGCGGAAATCCCTGCTGTTTTCAGTAAATTTGGGTTCCTTAATTCAATCTAAATGGACGCAAAATTCAATCATATCATCGCCGAAAGGCTGAATATCAATGAACGTCAGGTTCGGAATACCATTTCTTTGCTGGAAGAAGGCGCTACGGTTCCGTTTATTTCCCGTTACCGGAAAGAAGCGACCGGTAGCCTGGATGAGGTAGCCGTTGGCAACATCAAAGAGGAGTTGGAGAAGCTGACGGAGTTGGAAAAGCGTAAAGCGACGATTCTGAAGACTATTGAAGAACAGGAACAATTGACTCCGGAGCTTCAAAAGAAAATAGAAGACTGTCTTGAGCCAAATGAGTTGGAGGACATTTACCTTCCGTACAAACCCAAACGCCGTACCCGAGCTACCATTGCACGGGAAAAAGGATTGGAACCGCTGGCGAAAATTGTGATGAAGCAGTTTGAGAACGATCCGGAAGGACGTGCCGGACGTTTCCTGTCGGATGAGGTGCCAACCGTTGAGGATGCCCTGGCCGGAGCCCGTGATATTCTTGCGGAATGGGTGAATGAGAATCAAGCGGCCCGGAACATCGTTCGGAATATTTTCTCCCGCGATGGAGTGATTCGTTCCCGTTTGGTGAAAGGGAAGGAGGAAGAGGGAATTAAATACCGCGATTATTTTGAGTGGGAAGAGCCGCTGAAACGTTGTCCGTCGCACCGGATGCTGGCGATGCGTCGCGGCGAGAAAGAGGGCTTCCTGAAACTGTCGATTTCTCCTGACGAAGATCGCGTACTGGAGCGCTTGGAGCGACTTTTTGTAAAAGGCCGCAATGCGAGTGCCGACCA
The DNA here is from genome assembly GCF_009617875.1 of Prolixibacter sp. NT017. Taxonomy (NCBI): domain Bacteria; kingdom Pseudomonadati; phylum Bacteroidota; class Bacteroidia; order Marinilabiliales; family Prolixibacteraceae; genus Prolixibacter; species Prolixibacter sp. NT017. The sequence continues at coordinate 643,200 of NZ_BLAV01000001.1, forward strand.
AGTTTCCCTGGCGGTGAAGGATAGTTACAAACGTCTTTTGGCACCTTCTATTGAAACGGAATTCTTTAACTCCTCGAAAGAGGGAGCCGACACGGAAGCAATTGGTGTCTTTGCTGAAAACCTTCGCCAGTTACTGCTCTCGTCACCACTTGGACAAAAACGGGTTTTGGCAGTCGACCCGGGATACCGGACCGGTTGCAAGGTGGTTTGCCTCGATGCGCAAGGCAACCTGTTGCATAACGAAACCATTTATCCGCATCCGCCGCAATCGGAAGTGAAGCAATCGAAAAAGAAGCTGGCCGCATTGGTGAGCACTTATAAGATTGAAGCGATTGCCATCGGAAACGGAACAGCCAGCCGCGAGACGGAACATTTTGTGAAGAACACTCATTACGATCGCGATTTGCAGGTTTTTGTGGTGAGCGAAGACGGAGCTTCCATTTATTCCGCATCGAAAGTGGCCCGCGAGGAATTTCCACAGTACGATGTGACAGTTCGTGGTTCGGTATCCATTGGCCGCCGTCTGATGGACCCGCTGGCTGAATTGGTGAAGATTGAGCCGAAATCAATCGGAGTGGGGCAGTACCAGCACGATGTTGACCAAAAGCAATTGCAGAAAAGTCTGGACACAGTCGTCGAATCGTGTGTGAACCTGGTGGGGGTGAATGTGAATACGGCCAGCAAACATCTGCTAACGTACGTTTCCGGTTTGGGCGCTACGCTGGCTCAGAATATTGTTGACTATCGCAAAGAAAATGGCCCTTTTGCTTCGCGCGAAGCATTGAAGACGGTTCCCCGGATGGGGCCAAAAGCATATGAACAAAGCGCCGGCTTCCTTCGCATTCCCGATGCAGCCAATCCACTGGACAATTCGGCAGTGCATCCTGAGCGTTATTCGCTTGTGCAGAAAATGGCAAAAGACTTAGGCAAACAGGTGACCGATTTGATTGCCAGTAAGGAATTAAGGAAGTCGCTTGATTTGAACCGCTATGTGGATGACGAGGTTGGATTGCCGACATTGACCGATATTATTTCTGAATTAGCGAAGCCGGGTCGTGACCCGCGTTCCGGAATCAAGGTATTTGAATTTGCCGAGGGCATTTTCTCCATCACCGATTTACAGCCAGGAATGGTCGTGCCCGGAATTGTTACCAACATCACCAAATTTGGCTGCTTTGTCGATGTTGGCGTTAAACAGGATGGCTTGGTGCACATTAGTGAACTGGCCGACCGCTTTATTTCCGATCCGAATGAAGTGGTGAAATTGCACCAACACGTGACGGTAAAAGTATTGGAGGTCGATATTCCGCGAAAGCGAATTTCACTTTCGTTGAAACAGGCAGAAAGATAGACCATATTAGGGTAATAAAAATAGAGGCAGACCTTCAAGTCTGCCTCACCTCACCCAAATATATCGATCTATTTTTCTGGAAATCTTTGTTTCGGAAGGGTTAGTTGACCGAAACTGAAGGGCCTGTTACTCCGCAGACGTTGGGTTGTCCCTGGAGAATCAAAGCCTCGTTCCGGCTTCCATTCTGTTCAATGTAGCTTTTGTTGTAGTTTCCGGTTGACATTTCAATGGCTACGTTGCTGCTACCACTTTGTTTGATTCCCATGAAAATGACATCACCCTTGTTTACCTGGCGTGCGACGTTGCTGTTGCCACTCTGATCAATTCCGAGTTGAATGTCATTTCCTTCGGAATATTGTAGCGCGTTGTTGGAGTTGCCTTCCTGCAGGATAATTGCTCCGGCTTTAATCGACGGATCGGTTGAGATGCCTTTCAGGATAGTGTAGGCAAAGTTGGTTTTGCCTCGTTGAGAAATGTTGGCGATTAAGCCTCTGACATTACCTCTCAGTTCGCCCGATGTAATGTTGATGTATGCCTGGCCTGAATTGCCTCGTTGGTCAATTTTAGCGATGTTTTTGTCGCCGGTAATTTGAATTCCCGCAATTCCGGTTTTTCCCCGTTGTTCAATCATGGCTTTGTTCTTGTCGCCATTGATATGTATTCCGGGGGCCACCAACGCAAACGAAAAGCTTGCCGGCGTAATAACCAGTTCTTTTCCACAAGCGAGTTCAATGTTGCTCAGACATTGTGTAGAACTCCAACCGGATGGATCTCCGTTGGAGAAGATAACAGAAAAGCCATGACATGGATCGGTTGTGGCTTCGTAAGATGAACCAGCGATTCCGCCATTGCCTTTTTGCATGATGTAGGCGTTGTTGTCATTTCCATTGATGTCGATAGAAGCGATGCCGTTATGCACGCTTTCCTGGTTGATGTAGGCACGGTTATTTCCGCCAATCTGAATGATGTAAGCAGAATTGTTTCCCTGACCGCCGCCTTCTTCACCTTCTTCGTGATCGCCATCTTCGTGGTTCCCGCCGTTTCCGCCTTCATGATTACCACCAGAGCCACCTTCGTGTTCACCTTCATCTTCTTCGCCTTCTTCCCCATTCTCATGGTTACCACTGTTGCCGTTGTTTCCTTGATTCCCCTGATTGCCATTGTTACCAGAGTTACCATTGTTACCCTGTTGCTGGCCGGAGTTATTTCCGTTGTTGCCGCTGTTTCCGCCGCCTTCTTCAGCAATGGCTGAAAGCGACATACAGATCAACAGAGAAAAGATTAGCGTAAAAAGTTGTTTCATAATGTTACGTTTTAAGATTGGTTAATTGTATTTGGGTTTGATTGGTTGCTTGTTTTCGGATGAACGCACGAAATTAGGGTGTACTTTTCCCGTGAAGGGTGAGCACTCCCCAGTTTTTTCTATAAAAGACAAATTGGATGATTACTGATGCAGGTTATAGAGGGGGAGGTGCTCAGTAATACAACTAAATTCCGGTTAGTTTACTTAATGAAAATTAAGAAATTGATTTGAGAAAGTCAATAGATTGGCAATGTGCTTTTTATGTGTCGGATGAAAGTGGGAAAATCGTTCTGATAGAAACATGAGTATTTTTGGACAAGACACACCAATCCCGCACCTTCATCAGATGAAAAGAAGATGCAGATGAGAAGAGGGTTATTGTTCGGGAACGACTATCCACATGATAATGTAAACCAGAATACCGGGAAATCCTGCGGTGAAAAGTGTTAATATCACGAACAGAATCCGAATAAGGCTGACATCTAAATCAAAATACAGAGCCAACCCTCCGCAAACACCGGCAATCATTCGATCGGTTCTCGAGCGTATCAGTCGTTTAGGTGCTCCGGTTTGCATGATTAGTTTATTTTAGTCTTCATCATCTTCTTCTTCGTCGTACAGCCGCTCCTGATTTTCCAGCTCCATCTCCATAAAATCGGCAGCCTGATCGAGCAACTCCGAGATCAATTCATCGCTTTCCGGCTTATCATCAAGCCAATAAACTTCCTGGTTGGTCCAGAAACCTTCAATGTCACATTGAACGATAAAACGAGGTTGTTCGGTGTGAACAATGAAGATGTTATCAGGTAACTCTTGCGAGTTATCAGCAAAAAGAAACTTTGGTAACATAGTATCTGAATTTGATTGATTAAAATTCAAATGAACCGGACCTGCCGGAATCCTTACCAAAAGTAAGGAATTTTTGTAAAGTAATTGATGCCCGAATGTTAATCTTACTTATCATTCCGGTTTCCCGGAAATATTTAAATGTAAAGGGAAGAAGATATATTTTTTCCCTGCTGACGATTAGTGAAGTTATCACTTGATAGAACGGCTCGTCGAAAGGATTAATCCCCGCCAAATCTTTGATTCCATTGTAATATTCCTATTTTTGGAAGCTGTCGCTTAACCTTAAAACCTGTTTCATGGAAAAACTGAACGAGATTCTTTCATTGATTGACAGTTATGTAGGCGGTTCGCAATGGTTTGTTTTTTTGCTTTTGGGAACCGGCTTGTTTTTTACCATTTACCTGAAATTTCCCCAATTCCGTTATTTGAAACACTCACTTCGCATCGTTCGTGGTAAGTTCGATAAGGAAGGCGATGAAGGAGACACGTCCCACTTTCAGGCGTTAACGACAGCACTTTCAGGAACCGTAGGAACAGGAAACATTGCCGGTGTAGCTTTGGCTATTCACCTGGGAGGACCAGCTGCCTTATTTTGGATGCTGGTAACAGCTATGCTGGGTATGACCACCAAGTTTGTGGAGGTGACCCTTTCGCATAAGTACCGCGAAAAGGCATCGGATGGCAGTATTGCCGGTGGACCGATGTTTTACATGAAAAACCGGCTAAATATGCGTTGGCTGGCGGTCATTTTTGCTATTGCCACCATTCTTTCTTCGTTTGGAACAGGAAGTTTGCCGCAGATCAACAGTATCTCCAATTCACTGTTTGCCACGTGGGGCATCAATAAGATATTATCAGGAGCCATCCTGGCTGTTTTACTTGGACTGGTTATTATTGGCGGAATTAAGCGTATTGCCAAGGTGACGTCCAAGCTGGTGCCGGCCATGGCACTCATCTATTTCATCGGAGCATTTGCCGTTATTCTGTATAACTATGAGAATATTATCCCTTCTTTTATCTCCATCTTCCGTGATGTATTCACCGGAACGGCCGCTGCCGGAGGATTCCTGGGAGCTGGTTTTTCATTTGCCTTTAACCGGGGTGTGAACCGGGGCTTGTTTTCGAACGAGGCGGGTCAGGGATCGGCGCCGATTGCCCACGCTGCTGCCCGTGCACATGAGCCGGTATCGGAGGGATTGGTAGCCTTGCTGGAACCATTCATCGATACCATCATTATTTGTTCGCTAACCGGACTGGTGCTTTTGTCATCGGGAGTTTGGAACAAAAAGTTTGAAAACCGTTTTCAGGCTGCCGATTTGGAAATTCTGGCCCATCCGGTAGATCAAAGTAATAAAGCCGAGCTGAAAGATTTGAGAAAAGACCTGAATGGACGGGAAAATGATTCCGAATTTCCTCGTTTCTCAGGTGATTTAACCGTGAAAAACGGCGCCATTCAGAATAACCTGACCATTATTCACGCCCGTTCCATTGCCGACCATGTAAAAGTATACACCCGGGATAATGAGCTCTATACGGGGAAAATTGAAGTAGAGGATGGGAAAGTCCCGGAATTGAGTGACTATTATTTCAGGGGAAGATCGTTGTTACATAGCGCACCGTTAACCACGGTGGCCTTCACCAAAAGCTGGTTTGGTCGTTACGGTAGTTATATCGTTTCGATAGGCTTGCTGTTGTTTGCGTTTTCTACAGCTATTTCCTGGTCGTATTACGGTGGTCGGGCCATGACCTATCTATTCGGTGTACATACCGTAATTTATTACCGTATCATTTACGTTATCGGATTCTTCCTGGCTTCGTTTGTCGATACGACGATCGTCTGGACATTCTCCGGCATCACCATTGCTATGATGACCATTCCCAACCTGATCGGTATTTTATTGCTCCGGAAAGAGATGAAATCGGAGGTCAGAAACTTCTGGGTGGAATATGCCGATCGTTTCCCAGGAGAGAAGGTCCCGAAAGGGTAAAAATAAAGTTAAAGAGATTTCAGGTTACAAGTTTCATGTTGAGCTCCGCGGTTTCTGTAGTTACGATTGTTTCTGTTGTTGACGCTCCGTTTTATGAGTATTCAATGAAAACAGGAATCTTCTATTGTCTCTACTCTTGCGTCTGAAGTCTTTGCTCTTATTTGATATACAAATTCGAATCGCCGTAGCTGAGGAACCGGTAATTGTTTTCCATGGCATGCTGGTAGACGCGCTTCCAGTCATCGCCCAGAAAAGCTGAAATGAGTAGCAACAAGGTACTTTGCGGCTGGTGGAAATTGGTAATCATTCCCCTGATGATGCGAAACTCATATCCCGGCAGGATAATAATCTGCGTGGCTGTGTTCAGTTTGTCCATGTTGTTGCGGGAAAGGTAATCAATCACCGCTGTCAAAGCTTCTTTTGGAGAAGGAAGATGATTTTCTTCCTGGTAAGGTTCCCACTGGGCTACCAGCAGTTTCTTTTCACTCAGCTCCGGATTTTCTATCAGTTTCTTACCAATCCAGTACAGACTCTCCAGTGTGCGGATGGAAGTCGTTCCAACGGCTACCACCGAATCCAGCTTATCACGAAGTTGCTCGATGAAGGTTTTCTCTACCAGAATGTGCTCGGTATGCATCTCGTGGCCGCCGATAGTGTCTGATTTGACCGGCTGAAAGGTACCGGCACCTACGTGCAGGGTAAGCTCTGCCCGTTCAATACCTTTTTCAGGTAAAGAGTCAAATACCCTTTCGGTGAAATGCAAACCGGCTGTTGGCGCAGCAACCGAACCTTTGATGCGGGAATAAACCGTCTGATAACGCGTCAGGTCGCTTTCTTCCGACTCGCGGTGTAGATACGGAGGAATAGGAATGTTTCCGGTCGCTTCCAGCAGTTCGGAGAAGGTAAAAGCCGGGTTATCCCAGGAAAACTCAATTTCCTGTGCATTGCCTGCTTCACCGATTCTTTCTGCACGGAATTTGATAGTTTCGCCGTTCAACTCCAGCGTTTGTTCCAGGATTTCGCCTTTCCACTTTTTCAGGTTACCCACAATGCATTTCCACCGGCATTTTTCCGTTTGCGTGAAGGAAAGAGCATAGTCAGCTGGAGTGGTGGGTTCTAAGCAAAATATCTCGATTCGGGCGCCGGTCTGTTTCCGGAAATGCAACCGCGCCCGAATGACCCGGGTATTGTTGAATACCAGCAGAGTCTTTTCCGGCAAATGGGCAGAAAGATTCCTGAATGTGTCATCGGAGATTTGTCCCTGGTTCCAGATGAGCAATTGCGATTGATCGCGTTCTTCTAACGGATATTTGGCAATGCGTTCGTCTGGTAAATCGTAGGTGAACTCCTGTACGGAAATATTTTGAAGATTTTTTGATTGAAACATGCAAGCGGGAAATCGTGATTTAAGCGATTAATTTATTAATTAGAATGCATAGTGAATCCCGGCATAAGCGCCGATACGTTTCTGAAAGCGGTCTCCATAGTCTCCGGCTACACCGAACTTCACATCGAATGGTAATTTGCTGCTGTGGTACCGGCTTTCCGCCAGAAATGAGAATTCATTCAACGGTGAAGGATAAGGCGCATTATACCTACCAAAGTTTCGCGACCAGGATAGCATGGTTTTCCATGTCAAGTGACTGCACAGATTACCTTTTAAGCCGAAATGTTGCATCCACATGCGTGTGCTGCGAAAGCCAGTGGAGATTCCCTCGCTATTAATGTTGGGAATGAAGAACGGCGTTCCCATCATGCGATTCTCGTACACATATCCCGATTTGTAAACCCCGTGATTGAAATAGTCGTCATTCCCGCGTCCGTGCCGTCGAGTAGGGTTATCAGGTGTTGGGGCAAGAACATCGTGGAATGATCCACTTTGGTTGCGGGTATTCATGTATTCGACCACAGCATCGGTGAGGAATGCTTTCCGGTTGGTGTTGGTATAGTGCAGCCCCCACAAACCATCACGCACGTTGGCCATTTCCAGGCCCGACGCATCCTCGAATGGGTGGTTGTAGTAAAAGGTTAGGTCAAAGTTACTATATCCTTTTTTCACCTCCAGTTTGTACATTCCCAGTGTATTTCCTTCGGCATTTAGAATATCGGTTTCCGGAGCAGTGCTGCTTCCGGCTTGGCCGAGAATGTATCGAAGATAATCTTTCATTCCGGGAAGTTTTCCGTATCTCGGATCGGATGAAGTACCACCCCAAAAAACCCAGTGTTCCAGTCCGGCTGTGATTCTCCAGTTTTTTGGTAACTCCGCTCGTAAATATAAATTTTTATGATGCAGATGGCTGTCCATCACATAGCGGTCGTCGCGAAGGAAATTCTCCTGGTATTCGGCCTTAAACGAGAACCAGTTTTTCCAAAAGAGGAATGGAATGAAGCCATCGGTGGAAAGGGTAACTCCCGGAAGCGGTCGTGAATTATTGGACCAGTACATGTTGCCATTGGTAGACGAGAGCCCGGCATATTGAATCGGTTCCGGTTTGGCCCCTGCCCGTAATATCAACCATTTATATCTCAATCCGGCCCAGTATTGATTGACCTGAAAATCGGAAGCGCCGGCATAGCCATACACGAAATTGGCTCCGTACATGTATCCCCAGGTTTTGGCAGAGTCACGTTCGAGACTTCTGTTCAGCCCGGCCTGCACTAGTTGGTAGCTACTGTTGTGCATGGTGAACATACCATTCTGGTTCGCAGTCATCCAAAAGGGCAGGTCGTCACCCGAAGAGGCATAACTGCTGAAGGACGTATTAAAGACCGGGGCAAATCCGGATTTCTGAGCAAATAAAACCGAGCTGAAGCTCAGGAGGATGATGGTGGCGAAGTATTTCATTAAAAAGATTTTAGATGGTAGACTTGAGATATTAGATGAGTAACATCCGATAATAAACTACAGTTGTTGTTTCAGTCTTTCGATTAAGCCATGCAGCATGGAAGAAATTTCATTTAACTCCTTAATCATATCAGTGACCGATTTAGAAGAATGATTGTTCAACTTTTCAACCAGCATGAGTTGTGTTCGCAATTCTGCAGCAGAGCCTTTTGCTATATGCAAAAAGCGGATGAAGTCCTTATCGGAACTACGTTCTGCCCCCTCAGCTATGTTACTGGGAATAGAAAGCGATGAGCGAAAAATTTGTTCACGCAGTGCGTACAACGGATATTTTTCAAATTCCAGATAAATCTTCGTTGTTAAATCGAAGCTTCGTTTCCATACTTCCAGTTTCTCGAATGCATGTGACATTGATGGTCTTTTTTCTTTCCTCTAATGTCTTGTTGTCTAATAATTAAAAAATCGCAGACCTGTAAGCCGGGTTCTGTACCTTGCCGAAGCAAAGTTTCTATCATTTATCTGGGACTACCGTCACCGGCAGCCTCGAGCAGCCTACCCCTTGCGACTTCCGGCGAACCGAAACCAGCGCGGGCCGCACTGTGTCCTTGCGGACTCGCAATATATTTGGCCTTACAACCCATGAGGCGTACGGCTACCTGTGTTGCCACAGATACCGGTGGGCTCTTACCCCGCCTTTTCACCCTTACTGTTTAGGACCGAGGCCCGGAGCAGCGGTTGTTTTCTGTTACACTGCTGCAGGCTTACACCCGCCTTCCCGTTAGGAAGCATGGCGCCCTGTGTTGCCCGGACTTTCCTCATTCCCCGAAAGGAACGCGATAGAACGGTCTGCGACGGGACGAAAATACTGAATAATATTGAGAACTGTATGGGTGAGGGAGAAATGGTGAGTGGGTGAGTGGGAGAAACGGAGATGGGGAGAAGATGAGAAGGGGAGAAACGGTGAGGCGGTGAATTGGTGAAAAAGAGAGTGGGAGAAACGGAGAGAAGAGGTGATTGGAGGAAGTGGCGAGAGGGGAACCGGGAGAATTTCTCATCGGTATTAAAGCGACCATTTCTCCGGAGCATTTATCATGGTGACAATTTTTCCAATGATTTGGTCATATAACGAACTCAGGTGCTGTTCTTCATCTTGTGAGAGATAGCCAAATGAACGAGCAAACTGAAGCCAGACCTGCGTTTCTGCAGCCTCTCCTTCTGCATCCGATAGTTTTGAAACAAAAGCCTTTGGATAACGCCTTTTTCGGTAAGCCTCGGCCAAATTTGCGGCAACCGATCTTGAACTTCTCCTGATCTGGTCTGTCAACGAATAGCGTTCTTCCATCGGAAAATGAATCGTCAGTTGGTGAATCTTTTTGGGCTGTTTTAAATGCTATCTGATATACTTCCAACTCATTATGCGTCCGAATCATTTTCTTCATGAGGTCGACTTTTTAAGACATAATGAAATTAAGAAAAATAGCCCATTAATCCGTTTTCAAGTCACCTGGTCTTCTTATCGCTAATCTCCCACTCTCATTTTCTCCCACTCACCGTTTCACCCATTCTCAGTTCCGCTCTCAAGATCATCGCTTCAGGTTCACCATTGTGGCACCGAATCCGTATTCCTGGAAAGAGGCATCCTGAAAGGAGTATTTACGGTATTTGCGTTGCAACTCGCGACGGAGCTCATTTTTCAGCACACCATTGCCTACACCATGTATGAAGACAATCTTTTTCACTCCGATTTCGATGGCTTTGGCCAGTTCTTCCCGGAAGGTGTCCATCTGAACTTTCAGCATGTCGGCATTGGACAGGCCACGGGTGTCGTCCATCAACTCCTCTATGTGCAAATCGATTTCGACCAAATCCTGGTTCGGGAGCGTGACTGTCTTCATCTTCTTTTTGGACGGCTTCTCTTTTTCCCTGACCATTTTATTGAATTCTTTGTCAGACAGCTTTTCCAATTCTGCTGTCAGCGGATCGGTCACCAGGGAGAAGGTCATGGCCGGTTTCCGGAAGTAATCGTTCTTCGAAAACGAGTTCTGCTTATAGAATTTGACCGGGTTGAGTGTGATTTCCTTTTGTACCGGCGCTTCCATCGAAGTGGAATGCTTCCGGAAATATAGTAACTGGAAACAGAAAGCAGGGAGATCACCTAAATCGGCCTGCGTCAGTTGCTCCAACTGGATGCGGGTATTGGGTTCCAGTGTGCCGCTGTCGCGGGTTTCGTAGTTCTTATCACGACGATAGGCAAACTGGTATAAAACGGAGTAGTTGCAATCGTTGATTAGGTAGAGGGTAATTCCTGCACCTACCGCATTGTTGGCATCCTCAGGAACTACGGCAAATATGAATCGTGGCTGGTCGTTGCCTTCCACCTGGTTGATTTCGGCAAAACCATAGAATTCCGGCTCGGCTTCTTCCTCTTCGTCTTCTGAAGCTGCTTTTGTTGTTGTGGGTGCATCCGCTACCGTATTCTTTTCGGAAGCTTCATCGGGCATACCGTAGGTGTCTCCGCCACTCACTACAACCAGTTCAGTTACCAGGGTAGGCAATTCAAACCCGTCTTCCGTTTCCACATTCACCATATTCGGGTTGATGATGGATGTTACTTTCCCGCCGCCTACATCATTTAAAAATCGTACGCGGTCTCCTATTTTGATTTGCATGTTGCTGTCTGTTTTTATTCCTGCGAAGGTACAAAATACCAGACAATAGACGTTAGAGGAGAGACAGTAGATTTGTTGCGATGTTAGGATAGTTTTAAGTTTTATGGGAAAATTTCAGGTTGAAAAAAGTTTTATGTGTTAGGTGTTAAGTTTTAAGAATAGTTTCAGGTTGTGTTCGTCTACCTTAAACTTACCTCATACACCGTATCCCTTGCGCGTCTTCATTGTTCATTGCCCATTACTAATTGTTTATAAGGTTTCAGGTTAAGCTGCCGTTTCTGTAGCTTATATCGTTCGAAGAGTTTAAAGGAGACTGACGCCAGACTTTAGACGTTAGATGAAAGACAAGTAGGCGATAGAAATTTTAAGTTAAGGGGAAGTTTTCAGATTTGAGGTTTGAAGATAGGAGTGGTTTCAGGTTACTGCCTGTAGTTTCTGTAGTTGTAATGTTCAAGGCTTGAATGTGAGGTTGTATGACGAAAAAAAGACCGGGTTCGAATAACCCGGCTCTTTTGTCTAATGTCTTTATTCTAAAGTCTAGCTGTCTTCTTTTCAATCCGGATAAGTCTGCAATGCTGTTTCGCGGATTTTTTTACGGCGCAGCAGGTATGACGGAACACTGGACATTAAAACGGCCAGCGGTGCAATAATCATAAACGCTTTTCCTACCGGGACGTTTTGCAGCGATATGCTCAGGGCAATGAAGCCGAGGTTAATCGTCAGAATGGTGAGGGTGGCCTGCAGATGGCTCATACCCAAATCCAGCAGTTTGTGGTGGATGTGGTTCCGGTCGGCCGTGAAAGGCGAAGTACCACGAAGAATGCGTAATACGAATACCCGCAGCGTATCAATCAACGGGATAATCATGATGCCGATGGAAATGGCCGGTGCACCTTTGAAGGCATGGATACCGCTCAGACCGATATTGAATTCGTTGAATTGAATGACCAGTACCGACATGATGGTCCCCAAAATGAGGGAGCCGGTGTCACCCATAAATATCTTATTCTCTTTGCCGAATACGTTGAACCAGAAGAACGAGGTTAGTGAACCAGCCAGCGCAAACGCCGTTATCGCGTAAGCGTAATGTCCGGTAGCAAAAAACCAGCCGCCGAAAGTTGCTGCGGTCAGGATGGTAATTCCCGATGCCAGTCCATCGATACCGTCAATCAGGTTGAGGGCATTAATCAGCACGATCATCACAAACAACGTTAACGGTACACTGACCAGGAACGGGATTTCGTAAATACCGAGAAATCCGTGCAGGCTGGTGAAGCGGATGTTGCCCAGGATGATGACGATAAGTGAGGCGAGGAGCTGCCCCAACAGCTTTTTCTTCGGCGCCATATCGACAATATCGTCTTTGAGGCCAATGAAGAGCATGATGGTCAATGCTGCGATGATGTACTTGATTTCGGAAAACATGAAACCATTGCTACCGATAATCATGCTAATGATAAAACCGACATAAATGGCTACACCCCCCAGTGTGGGAACAATCGTGGTTGCGGCTGAACGGTGATTGGGTTCGTCGTAGAGGTGCTTCAATCGGGCTACCTTGATTAAGGTCGGGATGGAAAAATAGGTTAATCCGGCGGCCATGATGAAGGTGACAAACAAGTAGATGACTTCCTTCAATGTGTTCATTTTTTGAGGTTAAATTTTATTACAATAAGAACTGTTGGTGTCTGTCTTACATATAATCTGTGCAAAGTTAAATGAATATTTCTGTAAACAAAATAATTCTACAGCATATTTTGGGGCTTCGAAACCTGATTTATAGGTGATTGCTGCTGGAATCATTCCAAATTGGATTCTGATGTTAGATGGTCTGGTTTCAGGTTTCATGTTTCAGGTTGGGCTTTGTGGCTCCTGTGGTTAGAGAGTGTGTCAAGTTTTAAGTGTTAGGTGTTAAGTTTTAAGAGAAGGCGTTTCGATGGAGGTATTTGGTCCTGGGGTGGCGGTCCGGGAAAGCCCGGGTTGGATGGTAGGCAACAATCCAAGGCGCACATTACGGCCTCATGAAAAGCGGATACGTTGTTGCGCCGCACGTCACGACAGCTATCGGGGGAAGCGTTGATGGTTAACATATAAGAATTCCAGGTTTGTTTTTTGCCCCACCCAGCCTCCCCACCCGGGGAGGAGTAAGAGCACGCGATTGGTGGTGCCTATAACAGCTTTTACCGGCCTGGTTGGGCTGCGCAGTTTCTGTTGTTAGATAGAGTGTTAAGTTTTAAGTAAAAGACTCCAGATAAGAGATTTTAGACATTAGACCTTTGACTCCGACGCTACGGCCGGGATTTGGCCTGGCTCAACCTTTAACCCTGTCAACTTTGACCTTGGTTTGTCGTTTGACTTTGGTGAAGGGGATTTTTATGTTCGTTGTGTGTAAAACTTAGTGTGCTTCGTGGTAAAAGAGAGTAACCACCAGGAACGCAAAGAAAGCGCAATGTTCACAAGGGTATCGTTGAAAAGGGGTGAGCACCTCGGTTCCATTCGGCACCGGCCTGGTAGGGCCACGATATATCGTGGCTTTGTATTATCCCCATCCTGTGGTTAGAGTAGCGTGTCAAGTTTTAAGTGTTAGGTGTTAAGTTTTAAGAGAAGGCGTTTCGATGGAGGTATTTGGTCCTGGGTGGCGTTCCGGGGAACCCCGGGAATGGTTGTATCGATAGTCAGAGGCACATATTCGACGTTAATTGGAGAATAGAAGTTGTTGCGCCGTACGTCACGACGGCTATCGGGGGAAGCGTTGATGGTTAACATATAAGAATTCCAGGTTTGGTTTTTGCCCCACCCAGCCTCCCCACCCGGGGAGGAGTAAGATCACGCGATTGGTGGTGCTTATAACAGCTTTTACCGGCCTGGTTGGCTGCGCAGTTTCTGTTGTTAGATAGAGTGTTAAGTTTTAAGTAAAAGACTCCATACAAGAGATTATAGACATTAGACCTTTGACCCCGACGTTACAGCCGGAATTTGGCCTGGCTCAGCCTTTAACCCGTCAACTTTGGCTTGGGTTTGCCAGTTCGGATTTGATGAAGGGGATTTTTGGTGCTTCGTGGTAAAAGAGAGTAACCACCAGGAACGCAAAGAAACCGCTATGTTCACAAAGGCATCGTTGAACAGGGATGAGCACCTGGTTCCATTCAGCGCCGGCCTGGTAGGGCCACGATATATCGTGGCTTTGTATTATCCCCATCCTATGGGGCGAAATGTTTCTGTTGAAAAAAGTTTTAAGTGTTAGGTGTTAAGTTTTAAGAAAAGGCGTTTCGATGCAGGTATTTGGTCCTGGGTGGCGTTCCGGGAAAGCCCGGGAATGGTTGTATCGATAGTCAAAGGCGCATACCCGGTGTTAATTGGAGAATAGAAGTTGTTGCGCCGTACCCCACGACAGCTATCGGGGGAAGCGTTGATGGTTAACATATAAGAATTTCAGGTTTGTTTTTTGCCCCACCCAGCCTCCCCACCCGGGGAGGAGTAAGATCACGCGATTGGTGGTGCCTATAGCAGCTTTTACCGGCCTGGTTGGGCTGCGCAGTTTCTGTTGTTAAGATAAAAGGCATCAGATATTAGAAGAGAGACGTGGATTGTGGATCCTGGAAATGGTTGACCGATGATTTCGCTTCCGGCCTGCCAAGACCACGATACGCCGTTGCCGGATGTACGCCCCTAATGACTATTTCAATTCGATGCCAGCATCTGCGGCGCAAGTTATTCAGTTTTTCAATCGGGGTAGAAAGGTGCGCCTCTTGCAAAGGTACGCTACTTTACCCCAGGGCGGCCCCTCGATGTCCATCTCGGGTTACCCTGGGCTATGGGCTTACGGCCCTTCAGGCTTTGTAACTAACATCGGAGCCCTAATTGGCGTAATTTGTGCGCGATAGAACTGTGTGCGGGGTATAATTAGCGTAATTCGTGTTTACCAGAAACTAATCTTATCGAGCTGACTGAGTGCTCTCACCAGGCCACGACGTACAGCAGCCGGTTTTTTATCCTGCCTTTCCAATCCTGGCATGTCGATCAGGCGTTCGTTGCGCCGGGGAATTAAAATCTGCTGGAATGGATCGTCTTTCCGAATTAACTGTCTTATTTGGATGTGCCTTCCCAGCAGCATTACCGAGCCCATGGCAAATGTGAGGTTGACAGCCATCAGTCCCCAGATGCCCAGTCCCTGCAGCAAAAACACCGGAACAACATAAAGTGCTGAAACGGCCAATAAAGTAAAGGTGGCTTGCTTATGCGACATCCCCAAAGCCAGCAGGCGGTGGTGGATGTGGTTCTTGTCGGGTGAAAACGGCGACCGTCCCTGGTACATACGGATGGCAAATACCCGGATAGTATCGAACAGCGGGTAGATGAGAATGCCAAACGATACTGCCGGCGCCGATGCGATTGCAAACGGACGGGTTTGTATGATGTTCAGCTCGTTGAACTGAATAACCAGGACCGACATGATGGTTCCCAGAATGAGGGAGCCGGTATCGCCCATGAATATCTTGTTCTTTTTTCCGTAGACATTGAAGTAGAAAAATCCACTCAGCGCACCAATGAGTGAAAAGGCCAGAATGGTGTATTCGATATGTCCTGCCAGGTAGAACCATACTCCCAGCACACCGGCTGCAATGATGCTGATACCGGAAGCCAGGCCGTCGATACCGTCAATCAGGTTGAAGGCGTTGATGAAAACGATCATCACAAAACCGGAAAGCAAAAAGCTAACCGGATAGCTTATTTCATGAATGCCCATAAAACCGTGGAGGTTGGTAAAGCGGATATCTGCCAAAACAATCAGCATGAAGGCCGATGCCAGCTGAGCTGCCAGTTTTTTCCATGGAGAGAGCGAAAGAATATCGTCTTTCAGCCCCACGAAGAACATGATGATAACGGCAGCCAGGATGTACTTCAATCCGGGCATCACAAAGCCGTTGCCGGCAATGGTTACGCTCAACACAAAACCTAAAAAGATGGCGATTCCTCCGAGGGTAGGTACCACCTGTGTGGCGGCTGAACGTCCGTTCGGTTCGTCGAACAGGTGTTTTTGGTGGGCGACACTGATGATGGTTGGAATGCTCCTGACCGCAATCAGTAGCGAAAGTCCGAAACTCAGTATCACATAAATGATTTCTGGCATGTCTTCTATAAGTTTGAGGTTAAGAGACGCACAAATGTAGGCAATCTGCACTTTACCCCGTATTACTTCTACTTTAAATCATACTTAACTTTAACGTAGTTGTTCGGGTTTCATTGTGTGCATCTCCATAATTGATGCTCTTTGTATGAAAAAGGTTGCCTGAAAATACGAATTACGCGAATTTTTTGCCTCAGCCCAGTCAACCCTAACGAAACGAAGTTCGACTAGGTCAATTACGATAGCACGAATTACGCGAATTAGAGCGAAACGAAGTTCGACGAAGTCAATTACGCGAATTAGCGCTTCGATGTTGCTGTTGTAAGAGGATTGACACGGATTTGATTCACGGATGCCACGGATTGACGCTTTGATGTTGCTTACAATAAGGCCTGGAGGGCCGTAAGTCCAAAGCCCGGGGGAAGGAGGTCACGACGACGCCCCGGGGTCGAATGCGAAGCATTTAAAAGAGGCGCATATTCAGACCGGGATTGAAATGATAGCGTTCCTGCGCCGCAATGCCGACTTTGAACAAGTGAATGTGAGAAAATGTGAAAGTGAGAATTAGTGAAATGGAGAGAGGGGGATGGGGAGACCATGAGAATCTTGTTTCACGCAAGGTTGCAAAGGATTTTCCACAAAAGACAACCGGCTCACCAATGAAATGCATCGATGAGCCGGTCGTTGACTGTTTTATAAATATGTTTAATTTCTCATTTTTAATTTTTCATTGTTACCACGCTTTCGCGGAAATCTTTGATGCGCTGTTCTTCCTCTTTTTTGCAGACCAGTAGTACACCGTTGGCTTCCACCACGATGTAACCGTCCAGTCCCTGCAACACCATCGGGCGTTCATTGGGAACATGGACAATCGTATCGGAGCATTCGAAGAGATGAACGCCACTGCCGACTACCGTGTTGCCATTGTGATTGCGATCCCGTTTCTCCCACAGGCTGCCCCAGGTTCCCAGGTCGCTCCAGCCGAAGTCGGCCGGCATGACAAAAATATTGTCGGCTTTTTCCATGATGCCGTAGTCTACGGAAATCTTCGGACAAGCCGGGAACATCTCGTTGATGAAGTCCTGCTCTTTTTCGGTGTAATAGACATTCTCACCTTGATCGAATATCTCAGCGATGTCGGGAAGATACGACCGGATAGCTTTCATGATGCTTTGCACACTCCAGATAAATATACCTGAGTTCCAGTAGTAATTTCCTTCGTCGAGATATTGTTGGGCAGTTTCGCGATTGGGCTTCTCTTTAAAAGCTTTCACGGAATGGATGGACAGCTCATCCTCTTCTTCACCAGCCTGAATGTAACCGTAGCCGGTCTCGGGGCGATGTGGTTTCATGCCTAACGTAAGCAGGGTATCGTTCGCAGCGGTGAAGGACAGTCCGGATTGAATGACTTGCTCAAATTGCGACTCATCAGTGATGAGGTGGTCGGAAGGAGCAACCACGATGTTGGCTTCCGGGTTTTGCTGATTGATTTTCCAGGCTGCATAGGCGATGCAAGGCGCTGTGTTCCGCATACAGGGTTCCAGCAAGACTTGTCCGGAAGTTAGCTCCGGTATTTGTTCCAGTACCAGTTGTTGGTAGTTGGCTGAAGTGACAATGTAGATGTTTTCGTTGGGAACGATATTCCGGAAACGGTGAACGGTTTGTTGAAGTAAAGTTCTCCCGGTTCCTAATACGTCCAGAAACTGTTTAGGCTTTTCTGCTGTACTCATGGGCCAGAACCGGCTGCCGATGCCTCCGGCCATGATGACGAGATAGTTGTTGGTGTTCATAAGTTGTATTCTATCTTTTTATAAAGTGCGAAGAAAATATATGTTGGTGAAAAAATGAAATGTGAGGTGTAGGGGATAGGGCATATGGTTTAAGGTTTAGGGGAAGGTCCAAGGTCGAAAGTCGAAGGTCTGACGTCTTGGGTTTTACTTCTTAACACTTAAAACATAACACTTAATACTTTTTTATCTATGGCCTTCTGATCTTGATTTGCATGGCATTGGGAACAGGTTCTTCGCAAACCAGAACCAGGTAGCCACCTCCGCCGGCACCGGATATTTTCCATCCGAGTGCCGTATTTTCGTATTGTTTGATTTGTTCCCAAATGTGTTCATTCACCATGTGCGGAAACATGCTGATTTGTGCTTCAAATGAACGACGGAATTGCTGTCCGAATGATTTAATGTCTTTTTTCTGAATGGCTTTCCAGACACCTTCGGCTGCTTCAGCCAGTTCCCGGGCTCCCTGCTCTGTAATTGCCGTATCAGAGAGAACATCATAACCACTTTCGCGTGGTGAAAGGTTAATGAACCACAAGCGTCGCTCCAGCCACTTTAACGTGTCTTCGTTGGTAAAAGGAGTAATCTTTTCGGGCCAGTACTGTTCCTGTGAGTAATCGAGCTTATTGATGCCGGGAAAGACAATTCCGACGGCATCCTGCGATCCACTGACGTATTTCCGTCCCGGAGGATTTTCGACACAGAAGAGGGTATAAGCCAGTTTCTCCTTGTCATCATCGGGAATATCCGTATGCCATAATTCGATGGCCCGCTTGCGTGTACTGCTGGACATTCCGCTCCGGTCGTTGAACTCGAAGTCGGGCTCAATGGAGATGGTGATCACCGGTCCGGGATGTAATTTCGACACGTAGGGTTGGTCAAGCCAACCGCCAGCCAGATCCAGCCGGTAAGGAATACGGCACTCCTGTCGTAAGGCGGTGGTGGAGCGGGCCGGCAGATCGGCATGCGGGATACGTTTACTCACCCTTAGCTCGATACCGAGTTTGCTGCATAGGGTTTTCTTATCGGGTGTGTAACCGTCTTCGTTCACAAAGAAAATATCGGGACGGAGTGCTTCCAGTTCTTCCATAAAATCGAGCAGCCCCATTCCCTGGTTTATCCAGGCATCTTTTACATGCTTCAGGGATTTGACCATGTAGAGTCGTTCCTGCTCGGTATTGATGGTTTTACGTCCTTTTAATTGCTCGATATTCCGGTCGGAACCCAGGCCGACATAAAGGTCGCCGTGGGTGGCTGCTTCCTCGAAAAATGCGACATGCCCCGAATGGAGCATATCAAAACAACCGGATACAAATACTTTTTGGTTTGGCATAGTTTTATAGTTTATCCACAGGTTGACACAGACGATTCGGGGATGGGAAGGTATAAATTCCTGAAGAATAGAATGTGAGAAGGTGGGAACGTGTGAAGGTGAGAGTTCTCATTTTCCCATTTTCTCACCTTCTCACCTTCTCTCTTTCTCCTAACCAAGGTACCAGTTATACATTTGTTCGATGCCGTCTTCGATTTCGATTTTGTGCTGCCAGCCCAGTTGGTGGAGTTTGGACGGATCGGTTAGTTTGCGTAGGGTTCCATCCGGTTTGTCGGTGTTGAAGACCAAATCGCCTTTGAAACCAACTTTTTCCTTGATGAGTTCTGCCAGCTGTTTGATGGAGACTTCTTTTCCGGTACCGATGTTGATGTGGGTGTTTCTAATCTCTGTCGAACGTCGAATGTCTGAAGGTCTCAGGTCCTCATCTGACTTTTGACCTTTGACCCCGACGCCTAAGGTCGGGATTTCGCTTTGCTCAACTTTTGACCTTTGACTTTCAATAATATCGGTGAATTCAACATTTTCCATCAAGAATACACATGCATCGGCCATGTCTTCCGACCAGAGGAATTCGCGCATGGGCTTGCCACTTCCCCATATCTCGATAGAGACTGGTCTAAGGTCTAAGGTCGAAGGTCCCAGGTCATCGTTCGACTTTTGACTTTTGACTTTTGACTTTTGACTTCGTATCCCGTATTTCTCCAGCGTTTCCAGTATTTGTTCTTCGGAGGCTTTTCCATTAACCCCTTCTACCGGATTTTTGTCCAGATCGGCGCGGAGCGTTTCCCAGTTGCCTTCTTCGAGACATTTACCCAGATGGGCTTTGCGAAGGAGTGCAGGAAGTACGTGTGATTTTTCCAGGTCGAAGTTGTCGTTGGGACCATAGAGGTTGGTCGGCATCACCGAGATGTAGTTGGTGCCGTATTGCAGGTTGTAACTCTCACACAACTTAATGCCGGCTATTTTGGCAATGGCATAGGGCTCGTTGGTGTATTCCAGCGGAGAGGTGAGGAGCGAATCTTCGGGCATAGGCTGCGGCGCTTCCCGTGGATAGATGCAGGTACTGCCCAGGAACATCAGTTTTTTGACGTTGTTTTTGTATGCCGCGTGGATGACATTGTTCTGAATCATCAGGTTCTCGTAGATGAATTGTCCCCGGTAGGTGTTGTTGGCCACAATGCCGCCTACTTTGGCTGCCGCCAGAAAAACGTATTCGGGTTTTTCTTCGGCAAAGAAATCAGCTACGGCCTGCTGATTGGTCAGGTCCAATTTGCTATGTGTGCGCAATACAAAATTGGTGTACCCTTTTTCTTTTAAGTTTTTCAGAATAGCCGAACCGACAAGTCCGCGATGGCCGGCGATGTATATTTTGCTGTTTTGTTCCATGTGTTATATGCTAATTAAAAATCGAAGGTGTGAAAGTGAGAATGTGAGAAAATGTGAATGTGAGATCAAATGCCCCATTTTTCGGGGTGCTTTTGCATGTTGACAAGCATTCCGATAATGTGTTCATATTCCTGATCAAGTTTTATATGCATGTCTGCTGTAATGTAATCACATTTCAGTGCAAAATCGAGCCAATTTTGTGTTTCAGCAGCTTCAGCTTCACTCTCACTCAATTTTGAGGAAAATGATTTAGGATATTTCCTTCTTCTGAACGCTTCTGCTATATTACTGCATACCGATCGGGATGAACGTCTTATTTGATCAGTCAGTGAATATGTTTCTTCTTTAGGAAATGATTTAGAAAGCATATATATCTTCATGGCACTTTCAAATGCCTGTTGATAAACTTTCAATTCCCTATGACTATTGATGATCTGCATATTCACGAAATTTATCATCTCACTTTCTCATCTTCTCACCCTCACATCTTCATTCTTTTAAAATTCTTACTCGAAGTAGTTCATAATTCTATACCCCCCTTCCTTTAGCCAGGCATCTTTTTGCATGACTTTGATGTCGGATTGCATCATGTCTTTGATGAGGCCGTCAAGGTCATATTCAGGTTTCCATCCCAGTACGGTGTTCGATTTGGTTGGGTCGCCAATCAGCAGGTCTACTTCCGTCGGACGGAAATAAGCCGGGTCGACTGCCACGAGTGGGGAAGATGCGGAAGTGAGAGCGTGAGAAGGTGTGATTCGCGCTTTGATGCCTTCAAGATATTGTTCTCCGACTTTTTGGCTGAATACTTTCTCATCGACAGCGGTCAGGTATCCTTTTTCATCGACGCCTTCGCCCTGGAAGGTAATTTCCATACCCACTTCGGCTGCAGCCTTTTTGATAAAGTCACGAATGGTGGTGGTGATACCGGTTGCAATTACATAATCATCGGGTTGGTCCTGTTGCAGGATGAGGTACATGGCCCGTACGTAATCCTTGGCATGTCCCCAGTCGCGTTTGCTGGACAGGTTTCCCATGAAGACTTTATCCTGCATGCCTAATGCGATACGGCTGAGGGCGCGGGTTACTTTCCGGGTCACAAATGTTTCACCACGGATAGGGGACTCATGATTAAAGAGAATTCCGTTGCTCGCATGCATTTTGTATGCTTCACGGTAGTTTACCGTAATCCAGTAGGCGTACAGTTTCGCTACGGCATAGGGGGAACGGGGATAGAACGGTGTTTTCTCGCTTTGCGGCACCTCCTGTACCATGCCATACAGTTCGGAGGTGGATGCCTGGTAGATACGGGTTTTTTCGGTTAAGCCTAAGAGACGAACGGCTTCCAGGATGCGGAGCGTTCCCAGACCATCGGCATTGCCCACATATTCGGGGGTTTCGAAGCTGACAGCTACGTGACTCATGGCCGCCAGGTTGTATATCTCGTCGGGTTGTACCTCCTGGATGATGCGGGTGAGGTTCATCGAGTCGGTGAGGTCGCCGTAATGGAGAATGAAGTTCCGGTGCTCCACGTGCGGGTCCTGGTACAGGTGATCGATGCGGTCGGTATTGAACAACGAGGAGCGGCGTTTGATGCCGTGTACGATGTATCCTTTTTTCAGCAGGTATTCACTCAGGTAGGCGCCATCCTGTCCGGTGACACCGGTAATCAAAGCTACTTTTTGTGACATTTATTAAGGTATTTTATTGTTGATTTATATTCTGAAAGTTAAAAATGCAAATATTAATAACGATAACAAAGATTACGCGAATTAGGGCGAATTACACGAAATGAAGTTCGACAAAGTCAATTGCTTCGAGGCTGCTTTCGCTGAAGGATTAACACGGATTGCTATCACTGATTGACACGGATGCGCTTCGGTGCCAATTGACTGCAAGGCCTGAAAGGCCGGTTTAATTTAGCCCAATGGCAACGCCTTGGGGAATGAATGCCACGCATTTAAACGAGGCGCACGGTTCGATTCGGATTGAAACGGAAACGTTATTGCGCCGCACACAGTGCACTAGATAAAATATGATAGAGGCGGTGTAGTACACGGCCACGATATATCGTGGCCCTACGGAGCCGGAAATAAAATAAAGGGTCGAAGGTCGATAGTCGAAAGTCGAAAGTTCTCGCTTCTGGCGTCATCGTCTTTCTTAACACTTAAATCTTAGTACTTAAAACTAATTTTAACTACTCACCCCAACCCCTCTCTGACACAAAGAGGGGTTTTGGCCGGTGATTGTGATGAGATTCGTCGTTTATTTTGATGGTTGTGGTGAGATGACCACTGTCGGGGTTTCCAACCACCGACAGGGTGTGAAGATGATACGCGCGTCGGGACGAAGCAATCTGTTGTTTGCTTTTGGCACCATTTTAACTGAGCGCGATCCCACCTTGCTGATAAGATGGGATCGCGTGTATTTATGAGCATCAGGTAACGGATTGGGTTACCTGATTCATTTTTTTACGAACGGGCGATGATGCCGAGTTTTTCGAGATATTGTGCCTCGTCATCCTCGAAGATGAGCTTGGCCAGACGAGCAATCTCATTGGCTGCTTCGTAGAGTTCATCCATTTTGGTATTCCGTTCTTTGGTGGCGTATTGGGCATCCCCGCCTTCTTTTTCGCGATCGGCGCGGAGAATATCGAGTTGGTCTACATCTGCCTGCAGCGCCTGAACCGATTCGAGGGTATACCCAAACGGTGCCAGTTTATCGAGCACTTCCTGCATGCCCACCAGGTTACCATAAAAGTTTTTGGCTACCTGCAGGAAGTCGGTGTATTTGGTGATTTTGTCTTCGTAGAGTCCCAATGTATTTGCTTCGGCAGAGGAGGCCGGATAGTAGAATTTCAGTTTTTTCCTAATCCGGGAGAAATCCTTCCGGGTCTTTTTCTGCTGGTTGTTGAATAGTTCGCTGGCCGTTTGCCATTCGGCATTTTCGTTTTCATTTTTCTTAACGAGCGCTACCGTGTCGGTGTAGATTGTTTTGTTGGCGGTGTGTTTGGCCTCGTCGTATCCGAAGGGGAGGAGGCGGGCGCTGATAATTTCGTCGCTGGATGCATTGTAAATCTTGATGCGACAGTCTTCCATGAAATCGTTAATTGATTGGTCTTTACCCATGGTTTAAAATTTTAGATTAATTAATTTTTGTTACAAGAAGTTACAAATTTTAGTATGAGTAAAAAAATCAAACAATACTATTGATTATTCGAAAAGTAGGTATTCTACGCTTATTGGTATGATAGCTGACATATAATTGTTAATTATAATTATCTATTGATGGGTTATTTTGGCTTATTATGCTCTGATTTCACCTATTTTATATTGTCTGAATATTTTTTTGATAAATGTAGTTGATGAAACACATGTTGCTTAGCATAATATGGCCTTTACTGGAGCGAAATGTATGTATGCTTAACATGTTTTAGCCACTGCTGCGCGAAAAAGTATGTATGCTTAACATGTTTTGACCATCGCTGCGTGGAAAAGTATGTATGCTTAACATGTTTTAGGGTGCGCCGTAAGAAAAAGTATGTATCCGGAACATGTTTTGGAACTGTTCAATGAATTATGGGGTCTATTCAAGGGTCTATTCAATGAACTGTGGGTCTATTCAATGAACTGTGTCAGTCTTAAATTTTTCTTTTTCAAAGCCCTTCAGTTAAAAACAGGGTTTTGGAAAAGAAAAAATTATTCAGGATTCATTCTCTCTTCATATAGTATTGAAAGTTGAGCTAACGTATTTTTCCAGTTCTTAATTGGCCTCGACCATTTTTCTGTTATTCTTATTGTTATCAGGTACAGCAGCTTTAACAGAGCTGCGTCGTTTGGAAATATTCTCTTGCTTTTGGTGATTTTACGTAACTGGCTGTGATAACTTTCGATGATGTTGGTGGTGTACATGAGCCTGCGGAGCTCATAGGGGTAGTGGAAAAAAGTACTGAGTCCGTCCCAGTTATTCCTCCATGAACGAATGACAGCAGGGTATTGCTTCCCCCATTTTTCATCAAACTTGTCCAGATTCCTTTCCCCTTCCTGGTAATTTAGAGCGGTATAAATTAATCGCAGGTCAGCTACAAACTCCTTGTAATCTTTTTTACGTAAATATTTAAAGGAATTACGGATTTGGTGAATCACACATAGTTGAACATCGGTTTTGGGAAAGATACTTTCGATAGCTTCTTTAAAGCCAGTCAGGTTATCAATGCAGGCAATCAGGATGTCTTTGACTCCCCGGTTCTGAAGGTCGCTCAGCACCTGTAACCAAAATTTAGCTCCCTCTTTCTCACCGATATACATCCCCAGTATTTCTTTTATGCCATCCTGACCGACTCCGAGAACATGATAAACTGCTTTGTGAACAATCCTTCCTTCACTACGCACTTTGTAATGGACTGCATCGAGCCATACAATCGGATATAAAGCCTCCAACGGACGGTTTTGCCACTGGTAAACCTCGGGCATAATACGGTCGGTTATTGCGCTTAATGTGGCCGGAGAAAGTGTGATGCCATATAAATCTTCCAGGTGTTCACAAATGCTCTCATAACTCATCCCTTTGGCATAAAGAGAAATCACTTTGTGATCGATTCCATCTCCCAGGGTCAGCTGCCGTTTGCGGACAATCTGCGGTGAGAAGCTGCTTTCACGATCCCGGGGTGAATCGATTTCGATTTCGCCAAAACTTGTTTTTACCTTCTTTGTCCCCTTGCCGTTACGGCGATTTTGCGTTTCACCTTCCTGTAGATGGGCGTCAAGTTCTCCATGAAGGCTTGCATTTAGCAGCCGTTGCAATAACGGAGCCAACACCCCGCCTTTCCCTTCAAGCTTCTTTCCCTTTTTCAGTTGCTCGATAGCTTCCTTCTCAAAGGCTTCATAGTCAAATTTCTGTTCCTCCATAATGCTACAAGTTATAATTTGTTATTCAATTATTCCTTGACACAGTTGGCTGAACAGACTCTGAACTGTGTCAGTCTTAAGTTTCCACGGATGGGCACAGATTGTTTTGACTGATGTTCACGGACAGGTTTAAAATCTGTTTTTCTGTTTGTTCTGGCGGTGTTTTTTTGGTCGGCCGGTTGATTTCTACTCACCCCAACCCCTCTCTAACATAGAGATGGGCTTTGGGCCGGTGGTTGTGATGAGGGGCGTATTTTAATGGTTGTGCGGGACCATGTGAAATTCTCACTTTCCCGTCCTCTCACATTCTTAGCTTCTCTGCTACCGATTTTCCTAACTACCGACCGATATATTTCTCCAGGTACCAAACGACGGTTTTAATGATGCCGGACTCGAAATTTTCATCGGCTTGCCAGCCGAGCTGGGTTTCGATTTTGGTGGCATCGATGGCGTAGCGGCGGTCGTGGCCGGCACGGTCGGTGACGAAAGTGATAAGGTCGGCGTATTTCTTTCCATCATTACGCGGTGCCCTTTCATCGAGCAGTTGACAGATGTGGTTTACGATAAACAGGTTGTCGCGTTCGTTGCGGCCGCCAATATTGTAGGTTTCACCTGATTTGCCCTTCTGCTCCACCAGGTCGATGCCTTTGCAGTGATCTAGTACGTATAACCAGTCACGGATGTTTTTGCCATCACCGTAAATGGGGATAGGCTCTTTGGCCAATGCTTTTCGGATGATGATCGGAATGAGCTTCTCATCATGTTGTTTGGGACCATAGTTATTGGAACAATTGCTGGTGGTGACATTCATTCCGTAGGTATGGAAATAAGCCCGAACAATCAGATCGGAACTGGCTTTGGACGCCGAATAGGGACTGTTGGGCGCATAAGGCGTGGTTTCTTCGAACAGGCCTTCGACACCCAGCGTTCCGTATACCTCATCAGTCGAGATGTGGTGAAAACGGCACGCTTCGTAACCCGGTTTCACGGTGAAGGGCTTTTCCATCCAGTATTTGTAAGCGACATCTAATAGATTGAAAGTTCCATTCACGTTGGTACGGATGAAAACCTCCGGCCCGGTGATGGAGTTGTCGACATGCGATTCGGCGGCGAAATGAAATACCCCCCGGATATCATATTTGGCAAACAGGTATTCTACCAGTTCACGGTTACCGATGTCTCCTTTCACTAACTCATAGCGATTGTGGTTTTCCACTTCGGAGAGGTTGTTCAGGTCGCCTGCATAGGTCAGTTTGTCGAGATTGATGATGAAAGTGTCGGGATGGGCTTCCAGGTAGTAGGGAATGAAGTTGGCGCCGATGAATCCGGCACCGCCTGTGACTAGGATATGTTTCATTGTTGGTTGTGTTTCTATTCGTGTTAGATGTTAAGCGTGAGATTGCCGCGGCCTCCTTTGTCGGCCTCGCAATGACAGACTAAGGGGAGATTGCCGCGGTCACTTCGTTTGGGAGCAGAGCATTAATCTGCAGATTGCCGCAGTCGTCGTTGCCTCCTCTTTCGCAATGACAGCCCCAACGAAGTGTCATTGCGAGGAGGTACGACGAAGCAATCTGTTGAATTTATCTTCTACTGTTTGTATTCAAATGGAATGTCTGTTTCGCTCAATGGTTTTAATGCCTGGTCTTTGGCAGAAAGCAGTACTTCCGAACCATCAATTTGCCAGTCAACATTGATTTCCGGATCGTTCCAGGCGATGCCACCGTCATGGTCGGGAGCATACACGTTATCTACTTTATAGGCAAAAGTGGCCGTTTCACTCAATACCACGAACCCGTGGGCAAAACCGCGGGGAATGAATAGCTGGCGTTTGTTTTCTCCGGTGAGTTTTACCGCCACGTATTGTTTGTTGGTCGGTGATCCCTGGCGCAGATCGACGGCTACATCGAGCACTTCTCCTTCGATGCAACGGACCAGTTTGGCCTGGGCAAACGGCGGACGCTGAAAATGGAGTCCGCGCAGAACGCCCCTTGTTGAACGGGATTCGTTATCCTGTACAAAGTTGATAGCACCAATATGTTGTTCAAATTCTTTTTGACTGAATGATTCAAAGAAATATCCGCGTGCATCTCCGAAAACTTTGGGTTCGATAACGAAAACACCGGGGATGGTGGTTTGGGTGAAGGTCATGTATTTAAATATTTTTTGTTGTGTCGTTCTTCGTTTATTGGTAGCGTTTTTCGTTGGGAGATTGCCGCGTCACTCCTTCGTCGCTCCTCGCAATGACAGGAAGAGGGGAGATTGCCGCGGTCGCTCCTATGTCGCTCCCTCGCAATGACAGCCACAATGAAGTGTCATTGCGAGGAGGTACGACGAAGCAATCTGTTGTTTTAATGAGTTTCTTTGTCCTGATGTTAGGGCAGAGCGTTTATCTGGAGATTGCCGCAGTCGCTTCGTTTGGGGACACAGCGTTTGTCAAGAGATTGCCGCAGTCGTCGTACCTCCTCCCTCGCAATGACAGTTACAACTCTTCGTATAAATCCTCCCATTCTGGATTCATGGAGTTGATTAAGTCAATTTTCTTTTGTCGGGAACCGGCCTTGATCTGCTTCTCCCTTGCAATGGCCTCACCAATGTCGAAGTATTGTTCGAACCAAACCAGAATATCCACATTGTACCGAGCAGTAAAGGATTTTGGGTAGGCTTTTCGTTTGTGTTCTTCTACCCGTTGCTTCAGGTCGGACGTTACTCCTGTATACAGAACCATGTGGTTCTTGTTGGTCAGGATGTAGGTTTGGTAGGTACGGTATTGCATGGGTGTCCTTCATTGTGCTGTCATTGCGAGGAGGCACGACGAAGCAATCTGTTGTTCAATGTGTTTCTTTGTCGCTCCGTTTGGGTGCAGTGCGTTTGTCGGGGGATTGCCGCGTCACTCCTTCTTCGTTCCTCGCAATGACAGACTAAGGGGAGATTGCCGCGTCACTCCTTCGTCGTTCCTCGCAATGACAGGATTACTCAGCGACCAGCTTCAACAAATATTGTCCGTAACCGTTCTTTTTCAACGGTTCAGCGAGTTGGCGGACCTGGTTGGCATCGATGTAGCCCATTTTGTATGCGATTTCTTCAATGCAGGCAATTTTAAGTCCCTGACGGGTTTCGACGGTCTGGATAAATTGACTGGCATCGAGGAAGGATTCGTGTGTGCCGGTATCGAGCCAGGCATAGCCGCGGCCCATTAGTTCCACTTTTAACCGGCCTTCGTCCAGGTAGTGCTGGTTAACCGTGGTAATTTCGTACTCTCCACGAGCGGAGGGCTGAATGTTTTTGGCAACTTCTACTACATCATTGGTGTAGAAATAGAGCCCTACTACGGCATAGTTGGAAGCCGGTTTTTCCGGTTTTTCTTCGATAGAGGTGACATTGCCTTCTTTATCGAACGTGGCCACTCCGTAACGTTCCGGGTCGTTCACATAATACCCAAATACGGTAGGTTTGCCCTCTTCTTCCACGTTTCTGCGAGCTTGTTTCAACAAATCCACCAGGCCGTGGCCGTAAAAGATGTTATCACCCAAGACCATGCAGACGCTATTGTTTCCGATAAATTCTTCCCCGATGGTGAATGCCTGGGCCAGTCCATCCGGACTGGGTTGTTCTTTGTAACTGAATTGCATGCCTAAATCTTCACCACTGCCCAATAATTTTTGAAAACCCGGTAGATCTTCCGGTGTGGAGATGATGAGCACTTCCCGGATGCCTGCCAGCATAAGCACCGACAGTGGGTAATAGATCATCGGTTTGTCAAAAATCGGTAATAACTGTTTGGAAATCCCCTTGGTAATGGGGTAGAGCCGCGTGCCGGAACCGCCGGCAAGGATGATGCCTTTCATTGGAAATCTTGTTTAATCGTTGAAGCGTTTATAAGTTTAATTGGTGGCGTTGAACTGTGATGCAGATGATACTTTATTCACTTTCAAAAGTGACTCCGTCCTTTTCTGTGTCGATGAATTCATAGTGAAGCGTCCGATGTAATCCTTCGGCTAAAGTAAACGGAGCCTTGAAACCGGAACTGTGTGCTTTAGCAGCATCAAACTGGGTAGTGGCACAGAACTTTTTGACGCGAACGGAGCTGACCGCAAATTTTTTGCCTGTTACTTTGCTTAGTACATCGAAGCCGTAACCGCCTAACATTCCCAACCAATAGGGAAAATGTGTTGACGGGATATTTTTATTTAGGCTTTTCTCCACCTGTGCCACCAACTCATTCATATTGAAATCGGGTTTATCGATGTAATTGTAAACCAGATACCCCGGTTGTAGATTGTCTAACTGAAATTTGATGAACGCTGCAATATTCCCCACATAGGCCATGGACTTTTTATTGGTTCCTTTGCCCACCATGAGGAATTTACCGGAAGCGATTTGTTTGAGCAGGTTGAATACATTTCCCCTGTTGCGTTCTCCAAATATGACGGTCGGCCGAATAATGGTTAGCGAACGGTTTTCGGGATCTTTTTGATGCCATTTCCGTAAAACTTCTTCTGCCTGCCATTTGCTCTTGCCGTAGTGATTGAATGGATCGGCTGGGTGGTTTTCATCCGGATTCTTTTTGTTCAATCCGTAAACGGCTACAGAACTCGTAAAGATGATGTTCTTTACACCATTCTTGTCCATTGCCTCCAAAACATTTCTGGCACCCTGCACATTGACGTCGTAGTATAACGAAACCGGACTGACATCGTCACGGTGTTCAGCCGCCAACAGTACGACAGCTTCCTGGTTTTGCAGCGCATTGTCCAGTTCGGTTTGATTTCGAACATCCCCAATTGTGGTTGTTTCAGGATGGTAGATGCTTTGTTGTTTGTCGAAGTTCGAAGTACTAAACTCTTCTTTGGTTATATCGAGTACTCGGGTGCCGACAAAACCTGAAGCTCCGATAAGTAGAATCTTATTCATATTATTTGGTAATGAACTGTTTTAGCTTGGGTAATAAGCGAATAATAGGATAAAATGGAGAAACCGGAATATTATTTTTTCGAAAAGCTTTCATAATATTCTTATTGCCCTCAATAATTTTCTTCAAACTGCCCGTGCTCTCTCCTCCATAACGCATGTTCACAATGGTTTTATCAATATATTGATGCTTTATTTGGTATTTCTCCAAAAACCGAAGCATTAATTCAAAGTCTGCCGAAACGTTTAGTGAAGTATCAAAAGTTCCATATTTTTCATATATCTCTCTTCGTACAAAGAAAGTTGGATGGGGTGGATGCCAACCTTTGGAGAAGCTGCCAGAAACAAAAGGGGAACTTTTCCAGCGACGAATCACTTTTTGAGGCTCTTCCGCTTTCACGAAATCTAAATTTCCATAGACGCAATCACAACTAGTAGCTTCAAAAATATTGACAATCTCTTCGATGATTGTATCAGAAGCATAGAAATCGTCTGAATTGAGAATACCAACTACGTCGCCGGATGCCAATTGAATCCCTTTGTTCATGGCATCGTAAATACCGTTGTCTGGTTCTGATATAATTTTGGTTATCCTGTTTGGAGTGGTTTTTATGATTTCAAGTGTATTGTCTTTTGATTTGCCATCTATAATAATATGTTCAATATCCGAATAAGTTTGATTTTTTATTGATTTTATACATTGGGCAACGAAAGTGGAGCTATTATATGTGGCTGTAATAACAGATAGGTTCATTGATATGAATTTTAAAATGTGATTTAGGAAGCGAATTCTCTTGTAATAGTAAATTTATTTATCAATCTGGAAAAAATAAAGTATAACAAAGAGAAACTACATAGATATGAAAATGAATTTATTAGATCGCCTCTTTGCATATAAAAAAGCAGACCGAATAATACGAAATAAAATATGTTGAATAAGTTGTTCTTTTTATAATTGTTAGTATAATATTTGTCAACGTAAGCTAGTGTGTATCCTATCGTACTCGCAAATATGATCAATCCTAGAAAACCAAAATTAATATAGGCTTCACCAAAGAATGGCATTGATATGTTATTGAATTGCAAATTCAACAAATCGGCGATATAGAAACCACTGCCTATTGGTTTTGAAGGCCAGATCGAGCGAGGTACCCAGAATAGCAACACTCCGGCAAGCTGATGACCAAAAGTTATAATATTATATTTTACGACATACATGAAATTTTGAAAAGCATCGAAATCACCACTAAGAAACATCGTATCAAAATTTGCGAATATGGAAATATTTTGATTTCCAGAGAAGTGTCTAAAATTATTAAGTAAAGGAAATATAAATAGCAAACCAAAAAGTAATAAAATTACAATTCTGTTTTTCCTTTGAAAAAAAGGGAAAAAAGTTAATACAATGGGCAGATATAAGCATGCAGCAGCAAATCTTGGCATGCCGGTTGGAGGTGCAGTAATAATTGCGATAAATCCTAGTACGAATAAAGAAATGTTGTGTTTCACTCCTCTTTGTTTGGCTAATAAAAACAGAAAGATTCCGATTGGTCGTATGAAAAACCTAATAATTAAAACGAGAGATGTACTCTCTATGTTTATTTTAGTAGCAAATACGCCACCTCTAAATAGTACAGAGAAATAATTAAAATCATTCCATGCTAAAACAATGAAAAAAGAAATTAATGAGACAGATATAAGAATAAACTCATGTTTTGTACTAAGTTTTGAAAATTTATGTTCTGTACTTTGTTTGATTTTTATTATTTTATAAGATATTATATAGGATATATTAAAAATCACGATTATTAATATTATATATAATATTGCGATAGTATAGTCTGATAAGGTAAAAATATTTGTTCTTTTCCACATTATAGTTCCGTGGTGAAACTGTGCGATAGGAGCAATGCAAAAAAATATAAAGAAAAATAAATGAAAGATTTGAAATAATGAGAAAGGTGTTTTTCTTAGATAAAATAGTGAGAAGCTAATTAGAATAGCTTCTAGTGAAAATAATATATCCACTTGGCTGCTTCCTGGGGTGCTCGTTATGTAAATAGTTGTTAAAGCAAAGGTAGATAATATGAAAAATAAGATGAAATTTTTCATAGAAATTGATTTGTTCTTTTGTATGCGTCTATATAGGAGCCTGATGTGTGATTTAAAATGAGTTGCTCATTTCTTTCAGAATATCTTTGTAACCTCATATGACTTTTAAAAACAGTTGCTTGAGAGGTGAGAAACTCACTGAGCGTCCTATTTTCGCCTGTTTTGTCAGAGTCTTTGTAAAAATGTGACAGACCTACACTAATGCTGTTGTCATCATTAATTGATAAATATTTTAACCAAGATTGCTCGACACCAAATAAATGAATTACTTTAAACTCCATATTTAGAGCTAGAAAAATCGCAGCATTTATTACTGTTTGTGGCCTTGGCATTCCAAGATTCCTTTTAAATAGCCAATTTTCCAGGAAACTATATCCTTGAACTGGTGTGGAATTGAACGGGACGATTTTAATATTTTTATTGTTGAGTTGTTGAGTAAACAATGATTTTTTGAATTTATACGGGACAAACAAATACATCTCCCATGAAATTTTTTTAAATCTTTCTATTAATTCTTCAACATTGTCTTTCAAAGCAGTTTTTAAAGGAGTAGAAAATATATTTGGATCTAATAAAACATAGAAGGAAGGTTTTATTTTTTCGAAATATTCTGTATTGCAAAAAAAGTTAACTGCAAACACATGCTTCCCTGCTGCTGCTGCTGTATTTTTTTCTAAAAATGTGGTTAGCGATGGGCCATTACCCATCACAATACATTCATCCAGGATATCAAATTTAGTTTTACATTTTTTAAGACTCTTATTACACGAGAAGGAACTGAAAATTAGCACACTCAAAGTAGAAACTAAAGAGTTGAAGGAGTTCTTTGAAAAACTATACAATTTTATTAATATATTTTTCATATAGATTCGTCTGGTATATTAGTGCTCTATATTAAAGAAAGAGACTGATTTAATTTTTAGTAATACTATTTATTTCTCGTTGTTACCATATTTCCACATTTCATCAATTTTATGATAGCTTGACAAGTAGACTAATAGTCTAGAAAGATTCATGAAGTTATTCGGGCCAATAATCCTTAATGTAAACTTCATTAAGACATATACTATTTTGAATTTCCAAGTATTTTCGCCAACGTTTTTATATCCATTTGCCGAATATCGTTTGTTATTTTTTTGAAATAAATGGTTTTTCTTAGCGAATGTTGCAATAATATCTTTACTGTCAAAAGGATCGTGATTTTCCGGGAGTTTGTTCATCATCGAAGCATAAGCCCGTCTTAAAGCTGGAGAGATATATCTGCCATCAGACATATAATCAAAAGAGTACGTTGTGTCACTAGATATATTATTATGCTTTCTTAATTCATTAGAATACAAGACAGATATTTCTGAAATTAGCTCAGGCGCGTTTTCTCCTAAATTAAAATTTTTAGCAGTTAGTTTCTCAGGAAATTCCGAGGAGAATGAGCTAAAATGGAAGAATGATAAAGGATATTCCTTGTTAACGATGTATTTTCCTTCTGAATTTTTAGTGATTGTTCGTTCATCAATATTCCAAAATGCCACGTTATAGCCGGGATCATATGTAATGTGAATCTGCGGGAAAAAATTTGGTGCAATACTGACCCATTTTTGGTCAGTGAAAATTCCAAATTGTGTATCATCAAATCCATCTGTTAAACATCGTTCTGACCACCAGGTCAGAAATTCCTTACTATAGTCAGAATTATTTACCGCAAAGAATCCTAAGTTGAAAGAACCAAACCTCATTAGTCTTGCATCGTCAATCAAACCATTTATCTTAGGATGGAAATAATGAGGTGTTATTACTATGGGATTCTGGTCTAGGTTGTCAAATATGCTATTTAAAGAATTGAAAACCATTACGTCTGGGTCAAAGAAAATCACTTTGTTATTTTTCTCAAGAAGCTTTAAGGCTATATACGGTTTTAAAGCAGTTGTTAATTCAATTACTGTATATTTAAAAGCCAATTTTTTGAGATTAGGAATTTCCAGCTCTTCTATCCACGTGATTTGACAGTATCTTGAATTAACATTAACTTCTCTTTTTATGTCAAAAACGAAAATGTCCAATTTAATTCCGGTGTTCTTAAAAACTGATTTCGCTAATACTGAAACTTTATTCAAATATGCGACATTACATACGGTAAAAATGGAAATATTGTTATTCATAAACATTGAAATTTTCCTGGGTTATTGATGAATTTTAATAGCGTGATGATTAAGAAGTACATAATTAAAAACCATGGATTGCAATATGTAGCCAATACTTAGGCTAGTAATACATCCAAAAAAACCGAAATATTTTGTGAAAATTATTGCCATCGTAATATTTATTACTGATGTGAAGATAGTTATTGTAGAGGTCCTCATGGTTTTTCCTTCAATTATTAATATATTACTACCTATCGCTTTAAAAGCGTACAGAAATACACCGATACAATAGATTGTAAGTAGGATTATGCTATAATCACTGTTTGAATTAAGTGAAATAGTTTTATATGCAAAACCTACGATAAAAACAATTATTATTAAGGGTAGTGAATTTTGAAATATATATTTAAGAAAATCTATTATTGCTTGTTTCGGTCTATCGGGAAAGTTTCTGTAAAAAGTAGGGATATAACCATTATTTAGTGCATTAATTGTAATGGAAGCAATGCTTGATAATTGGTTGAAAATATTTAAAATTCCCAACTGACTAAGTGTTAGGAAAGGAGATATAAATACATTGAATCCATAACTATAACCGAAACTGCCAAATGTATTAACTGAAAGCGGTAATGTAAATTTTATTATTTTAAATATATTCTTTTTGCTGCTAAGTCTATGAAAAATATCTCTTCTCTCGGAAATGAGAATGAAGGAAATTAATGTAAAACTCTGGAGTAAGAAGAGGTAAGGTAAAACATTAATAAAAGTCGAGTTTGAAAAAAGTAATGCTACTAAAATAATCGGTATGAATTGAATTATCTTGTTGGAAATAAATAAAACACCATACTTCTTAATGCTTTCGGTAGCAATATGATATGATAATACTATTCTTTGTATTGAAATTAGCGAACTAGCGAAAACTACCAGAACTAGCGCTTTGAAAGAGGTGTGGAGTATATTGTTACTTGTCAGGTAGTACGAAATAATAATTAAGATGACTAATGGTATGAACGTAACAATTGCCCAGCTTATAAGACTGTCTAGTAGTGTATTTTCATTTTCATTCTTTCTAACTGTAAATTTAATTATACTAACATTTAAGCCAAAAGTAAAAAATGCAGCACCTAAGTTGTAAATAGAAAATAATAATGCAAAATACCCGTAATTGTCCGTAGACAACAAAAAAGGTAATATCAAATTTAACAGAAAAGTAAAAATGTTACCTATAATATTATAAATGAGAAATTCTAATCCTAGTTTACGGCTGTTTGAAATTTGATTTAATTTATTTTTTAAAGTAGTTAGTGGTTTCATCTATAATTTCTGGATTATATTTAATTATAGCGCAATCTCAGTTTTATGCATCGAATCTCCTGCATATTGTCACAATATAAGCTACAAAAACACAATTTTGAATCGATTATTTATGGTGCTGCATTCTGACTGAAGAAATTGGTAATATTTTTTCTGGAATTTTAGGAGGATTCTATATGTTACCATTCGTATAGTAATTATTTCTGATGAGTAACTGGATTTTTCATATTCCGTTGATTGAGAGACGTATTTGAATAGCTCCTTAAGGACATTTATTAATTATTTACATGCCTTAAACTTAACGGTGTTCCCTTTTCAAGTTCTTTCGTAGCTGTTTTACCAATAACATCTTTCAAATATTTTGGGTGCAAACCATACCCAGGGCGAATGGAACGCACGTTCTCTTCAGTAAAAATATCACCCGCCTTCATGTCTTTTGCCACAAAAAGAGAACGAGCGAATTTCCTACTTGCCTTAACTTTCTCTGTAAGTGAGTAGGAAACTTTCCCAACTGCTTTCTCTGCTTGACGAACTGCTGTAACCATCTCGGTGAATTCTTTTTCATCGAGCGAAAAGGAGGCATCTGGACCACCAATCGATTTATCCAAAATGAAATGTTTTTCAATGACACGTGCACCGAGTGTTGTGGCAACTACCGGAGCCACAATGCCCAAGGTGTGATCGGATAAACCGACCTCCACTCCAAAGCGTTGTTTAAGGTCGGGGATTGTATTGAGGTTGGCTTCTTCTATTGGGGCTGGGTAAGAAGAGGTACATTTTAGTAGGGTAATGTCATTATTTCCAACACCGCGACAGGTTTTCACAGCCAGTTCAATGTCTTCGATCTCGGCAATTCCTGTTGACATAATAATGGGTCTACCTTTAGATGCAGTGTATTCAATTAGGGGAATATCCTGAATCTCGAATGAAGCAATTTTGTACGCTGGTGGATTGAACTGCTCCAAAAAATCGACTGAAGTTTTATCAAATGGTGTCGAGAAACAGATTAGTCCTTCCTTTTTGGCTTCATTAAACAGATTCTCATGCCACTCCCAGGGAGTGTATGCTTCACCATACAATTCATAAAGTGTTTTCCCTTTCCACAATCCTTCCTGGATGGTAAAGTACTCGTTTTTACAATCAATTGTTAACGTGTCTGCTGTATAAGTCTGTAACTTAATAGCATCTGCACCAGCCCTTTTGGCAGCTCTAATTGTCTCTAATGCAATCTCCTTATTGTGTCCATGATTTGCAGATAATTCAGCAATAATCAGGGTATTTTTGCCTTTTTCAAAATCGAAACTTCCTATTTTCATAGCTAGATGAGTTGATCGTTTTCATTAAAACTAATAGTGTTTTGATCTCGTATTTGAAGGAGTTTAACCACTCCATTAGGAGTTTTTACCAGTATTTCAGGTTCTGTTTGAATGATCAAGCCATTTGGCATTTCATTATCGTATCCAAAGTCAGTAAAGCATATTTTGTCAATTATTACTTTTTTCCCGTTTAGGTAAGAGAATGCTCCCGGATATGGCATTGCCTGAGCTCTAACCCAATTGTAAATTCTCTCTTTCTGCCAGTCCCAGTTGATATGACCATCTTCCGGCGTCCTTTTGCCAAAATATGTGGCTTCTTTGTTGTTCTGTTTCTGAGTGACTAATTTATTATTAGCTATCATATCGAGAATTTTCTCGACCATCAATGGATACTTCTCTTTGTAAATGTGTAAGATGTCATTTCCCGTGGCGCTTGGATTGATTTCAAATCTTTCCTGCAAAACGATGTCTCCCGTATCACATCCCTTCTCCATCAAATGGGCTGTAATTCCTGTTTCTTTTTCGCCGTTGATAATCGCCCAAACATGTGGCGTTCTCCCCCTGTATTTAGGCAGTAAGGAACCGTGGAAGTTGATAGCGTGAGTTTCGGGAAAGTCCAAAACATCATCATTAACAATAAATAGATAGTTAATCGAAAAAATGATATCTGTATTGAACTTTTTTAAAAAAGAGGTTGAGTCTTTCTTTCTGGGATTACCAATAAAGACTGGGATTTTATTAATTTCTGCATATTGGATAATACCTGTAGAGTTTTTATCAGTAAAAATGAATTGGGGCTTAATAATGTTATCAATATGCTTTAAACAATGCAAACCCAATTCGCCAGAAACCAGAAAGCCGATTTTGTTTGTCATAGTGAATGAAATACTTTGAGAAATCTTTCTTTTGATTTTTTATCGAGTTTTGTTCTTTGGTTTATTTTGATTGTGTCTACAGTATTTATTTCAGACAGTTTCCTCTGGGCAGTAAGTAGTTTTTTTTCATTTATATCAAGATAATTTCCAATGCAGACAGCCAGGTTACTCGTTTTTATTCCATTATAAATTTCGGACTGGTTATTGATAAAGTATCCACAAATGAAAGGCAATCTGGCAGCGCATGCCTCAATTGCTACTGTACTTGCAGGAAGGATTCCAAATTGTGATTGGAGCATTAATCTGAAAACCTGTGCTGAAGTGATGCTCTTAAATAAAGCAACATTACAAAATTTACTTAGAGAAGAATTCTCTTTGTATCCAGAACCGACGACGACGGCAATTGGTAATTTAGTCTCCTTAAGTTCGAGGATATTTAAGATATGATGAGTAAGGTTATGCGGATCTGCTCCTCCCATCATAAGAAAGTATGAATACTTTTTGTTGTCTAAATTGATGTCCTCTTCCAAATATTCCTTTCTCAATAAAGCGTAGTTGTAACCTAACAAAAGTTGAGAATAGGGTTCTACCGAATAATCTTCAGAACTAATACCTTCTGCGTGGTTAATGATTATATCTGCAACAAAATGTTCATCATGAAGATCATCAATACAGACTAAACGACATCCTTTATTCTTGATTTCATGTTGATATTGAGTTGTGAAATAATAGTTGTCAAGTACTACAATTTCATCTCCATTTAAAAGGTCAAGGAATTTTGTGAAATGCGTTTTATCTGTAGGTAAATCGATTCTTTTGTGGCAAACCTTTTCAATTTCGTCTATTTGATATTGTGATGGAGTTTTTGTTGCAAAAATACAATGGAAATCCTGGTTAAGCATTTCTGCAAGAGCCAAAGTACGAATGAAATGCCCCATCCCTATCGATTCGTTTCCATCGGCTCTGAAAATGATTGTGCGCTTACCCATGTATCAACTTATATTTCATTTCAGCTAATCTCCAATCGGTCAAGGTATCGATATCCTGAACTTCGTTTTCTGGAAGTACAATTGCGCCTCCATTTTTGCAAAACAAAGATTTTTGCTCCATTAAAGCTGCTTCTTTTACCCAATAAAACGAACCGGTATCATGGAAAGTTGGTTTTAAATCCTGACTTCTGGTTTTTACGTATTCAGGCCAAACCATTTTTAGTTTGTAGTTCTGATCAAATTCTAAAGCCCTTAAGATAGGATAAGAAAATTCCACAACCGGAACTGAAGATTCTAATCCTTCTTTGACAAGTTTCTTAAATGCTTCATCAATACGTGTAGAGGTGGTTAACGGAGCAGTTGGCAAAATACAACAGATGTTTTCAAAAAATTTTCCAGCTTTTTTGTATTGGTTTACCACTTCAATGAGCACATCGGTCAGTGTGGCAAAGTCATTTGCATTTTCTCCTGATCGCATAAAAGGCACTTTGGCCCCGTACTTTAAAGCGGTTTTTGCGATTTCCGGATCATCGGTTGAGACCATAACCTCATCGAAAAGATTACTTTTTAGGGCTGTTACAATGGAGTAGGCGATGATCGGTTTCCCTAAAAAATCTTTGACGTTCTTTTTAGGAATTCGTTTACTTC
This sequence comes from Prolixibacter sp. NT017, assembly GCF_009617875.1. Classification (NCBI taxonomy): domain Bacteria; kingdom Pseudomonadati; phylum Bacteroidota; class Bacteroidia; order Marinilabiliales; family Prolixibacteraceae; genus Prolixibacter; species Prolixibacter sp. NT017. The sequence continues at coordinate 683,043 of NZ_BLAV01000001.1, forward strand.
CGCCACGGGCAGGAATAATGCATAGATTACTCATAGCATTCATTGATTTTCTGGATAACGTATTGTTGTTCCTCATCTGTCAACGTTGGGTACATGGGTAAGCTGATACATCGGTTATAATATCTTTCAGCTGCAGGCAGATCCCCATTTTTCCATCCAAATTGCCTGTAATAAGGCATCAGATGCACCGGAACATAATGAATCTGAACGAAAATATTATTTGCTCTGAGGTGTTCATACAGTTCTTTGCGATTATTTACTTCGATCACATACAAATGGTATGCGTGACCATCAACAACACCCGATTGCCCTTTAATAAACGATTTGCCTTTGAATGCCTCATCATACGTTTGAGCTATTTCTCTTCTTCGTTTTAAACCTTCATCAGCCCGTTTTAGCTGTTCATTCCCCAATGCTGCCTGGAAATCAGTGAGGCGGTAGTTGAAACCCAGTTCCTGCATTTCGTAATACCAGCCCGGATATGTTGCAGTATTTGTATTTTCTGCTTCATGGTTATTTCCGTATGCAACTTGTGGCGAATTTTGGAAAAGCTCTACGTCTTTCAATATACCGTGGGTTCGAAGCGTAAGAAGTTTTTGATAGAGTTTTTCATCGTTCGTGGTAATCATGCCACCTTCCCCTGCAGCAATGTGTTTTACCGGGTGAAAGGAAAAAATGGCCAGATCGGCAAATTGACTATTGCCGCAAAATTGTTTTTTTTCATTGGAATCGATGAAATACCCTCCAGGTGCGTGACAAGCATCTTCAATAATCCAGCAGTTGTACTTATCGGCTAACTTTCGGAAAGCTTCCAGATCAACACTTCGTCCGGCAAAATCAACAGGAATGATTCCCTTATATGTACCTTCCGGAGCGTTGTTCAATAATTCTTCAACCTTTTTAATATCTAAGAGGTAGGTTTCCGGTTCAATATCTGCAAAAACAACATCTCCACCTGCATAACGGACACAATTTGCTGAAGCCGCAAAGGTAATGGGAGTTGTAATTACTTTATTACCCGGTTGAACTCCCAGTGCTAAAGTACAAAGGTGCAGAGCAGCGGTTCCGTTGGCAACCGCAACTGCATAACGGCTACCTATATAGTTCGCAAAAGCCTGCTCAAATTCGGCGATTTTAGGGCCTTGGGTTAGATAGTCAGCACGGAGTACCTCAACTACTGCATCAATATCCGCCTGTGTGATATGCTGTCTGCCGTAAGGGATGGATTTCATTTCTACAATGGTTTAAAATTTGGATCCACATGTTCGATAATTGCTCCACGTAGAGATTCAACTGTCTCCCAATCCGTATTTGTTCCGGAATTGTACTTAAATCCTGCGGGAACAGCTTCCGCATTGTGATGCTTCATGTAGTCCTCTTTAGTATGAGCAAAGGACACCGATGGGAGGATGGCATAATATTTTCCTAAATCAATCGTGTTGAGTGCATCTGTTTCGGTGATCATTTCTTCATGTAATTTTTCTCCTGGCCTGATACCAACAACTTCAGTGTCTTTCGAAGGAGCAATGGCTTTGGCAACATCCATAATTTTATAGGATGGAATTTTTGGGATAAATATTTCGCCGCCCAGATGATGTTCTATCGCATACATTACCAAATCGACTCCCGCTTGTAAGGAGATATTGAATCGGGTCATCTCTTGGTGAGTGATGGGTAATGTTCCATTTCCATTTTCCCGTTTGCTCATGAAGAAAGGTATAACGGAACCTCTCGATCCCATTACGTTCCCATATCGTACTGCTGAAAAACGAATATCTCGTTTCCCTTTCATATTGTTGGCTGCCGTTATCAGTTTATCAGAAACTAATTTGGTTGCGCCATACAGGTTAATTGGCGCGCATGCTTTATCAGTCGAAAGAGCCACAACATCCCTGACATTGGTAGCCAGGGCCGCGTCGATTACATTTTGAGCTCCGTTAACATTGGTCTTAATACACTCGTCAGGGTTATATTCTGCAGTATCGACTTGTTTTATTGCAGCAGCATGAATAATGACATCAACACCTTCACAGGCTCTTTTCAATCTGGCAGCATCACGAACGTCCCCAATAAAAAAACGAAGTTGTGGGTATTTATGTGGGGGGTACATCTGTTTCATTTCAAACTGCTTAAGTTCATCACGAGAATAGATGACTAGCCTTTTGACGTTAGGATATCTGCTTAAAATGGTTTCTGTAAATTTCTTACCAAATGAACCGGTTCCTCCGGTAATTAAAATTGCTTTTTCGTTGAGCATTTGATTTGAGATTTTATGATTAATATTTTAGAGCTATTTTCTTATTCGTTGATTTAAAATGGGATCAACTCTTATCCTTTCCCAATCCCCTTTATTTCGAACCCTATGCCCTTAAGCCCTTCTCTGTTCAGGATATTTCGTCCGTCGAACACAAAAGCCGGTTTACGCATGACGTTGTAGATTTTTTGCCAGTCGTAGGTGGGGAACTCGTCCCATTCAGTGAGTACCGCTATGGCATGCGAGTCTTTTAGCGCTTCGTAAGGATCGGCATGTACATGCATTAGTTCCCTGATCAATGCCGGGGATAATTTCGCGAATTCAAGCGAATTACGCGAATTGGAGGAATTATGCGAACTGTTTTCTCTTCTGTGTTCCTGTAGGTATTCGAGATCGGCATAAATGCGTTCTTTAGTTACTTTGGGATCATAAATATGAATCTCGGCGTGGTCCTGCAGGAGTTCGTCGGCTACGTAGATGGCGGCGGACTCACGGGTATCGTTGGTATCCTTCTTAAACGCCCAGCCCAGGAATGCAATCTTCTTCCCGGACACGGTATTGAAGAGGGTGTCGATGATTTGTTTGGCAAACCGGTGTTTCTGGTAATCGTTCAGTTTTACCACCTGCTCCCAGTAATCGGCTACCTCGGGCAGATTGAAATGGCGGCAGAGATACACCAGGTTGAGAATGTCCTTTTGGAAACAGCTTCCCCCGAAACCGACGGAGGATTTCAGGAATTTGGGGCCAATGCGGCTGTCGGTCCCAATGGCATGGGCTACCTCGTCGACATCGGCACCTGTTTTCTCACACAAGGCCGACAGGGCATTGATGGACGAGATGCGTTGTGCCAGGAAGGCGTTGGCCGTGAGCTTTGACAGCTCCGAAGACCAGACCCGGGTGGTGAGGATGCGTTCGCGCGGCACCCAGTTGGCATACACATCCACCAGCGCTTCCATGGCTCGTTGGCCGTCTTCATCTTCCTCGCCTCCGATGAGAACACGGTCGGGGTTGTGTAGATCCTTCACGGCAGTGCCTTCGGCGAGGAATTCCGGGTTGGATAATACGGAGAAGCGGGGAGCGGGAGATGAATCCGGAGAGGGGGAGCCAGGGAGAAGGGGTGAAGAGGAGAGAGGGTGATGGGGAGAACGGGAGGCATCCAATATGGTTCGGATGGATTGGGCAGTGCGGACCGGGAGGGTGGATTTTTCCACAACGATTTTGTCCTCGGTGGCGACTTCTGCAATTTGCCGGGCGCAGAGCTCCACGTATTTCAGGTCGGCCGCCATGCCTTTTCCTACCCCGTACGTTTTGGTGGGGGTATTGACCGAGATGAAGATCATCTGCGCTTCGCGAATAGCCTTTTCCACATCGGTGGAGAAAAAGAGATTGCGACCGCGGGCTTCGGCTACCACCTGGTCGAGGCCGGGTTCGTACACCGGTAATTTATCGAGGTCGGCATCATTCCAGTCGGCGATACGCTGCTCGTTAATATCTACCACAGTAACTTTGATATGGGGGCATTTCTGCGCGATAACGGCCATGGTAGGCCCTCCCACGTATCCGGCGCCTATGCAGGCGATGTTTGTTACTTTTGATGGAATCATATTTCGTTGATGTTGCGGGTTGTATATTGATTAAGGAAATATTCTTCAAATATTTTTGATTACGCTAATTAAAGCGAATTACGATAATTGTGCTTCGTTCAACTGTGTGTTTATTTTAATTACGCGAATTCTATTGAAAGAGATTACGCGAATTTTAGCTAATTACGCCAATTGTGCTCCGGCCAAATTTCTTTCCCCAATTCGGGGAGAGGTTGGGGTATTAGCCGTGGCGATAGCATATCGTCCCTAACTTCCCCGTAACCTCGACGGGCATACATCCGGTTTATCATGGCCGGGGTCGTTTGTATATCGTTTTTCCAACCTGTTGTATGTGCTCAATTAAGTCGTTGTTTTTGATGGTGGTAAAGATCGAAATGTCTACCATCCAGGGCAACAGCAAATCGTCAATATCCTTACTGATATTCTGCAAATCCGAGAATTCGAGTTCCTGCCCTTTTAGGGTCAGGTCGATGTCGGAGCCTTCGGCATAGTTTCCTTTGGCACGCGAGCCGTAAAGGATGACTTCACTGACTTGTTCGTAGCGGTCGAACACTTTTTTCAGCAAGGCAATTGTTGCATCGCTTAATCCGTATGGCATAACTCATCCATTTTCTTTTCGAAGCCGGTAAACAAATCATAATAGGCGTGGACGATCCGGTCCAGAATTTGTTCCGAAATTTCTTCCCGGTAGGTATGTGACGTCAGGTTTCTGTCTGCAATCATATCCATCCAGACAGTCCCGTTGGTGATTAGCCCCCGGTTAAAGGCCATGCGGGTGGCATCTTTAGAACCGTATATATTGGCTTCTCCCTGGTCTTTTAAAAAGTCCTGCATGACCTTCCAGCAAAGTTTGTGCGTGAACTCAAACCCCTGAATCAGGCCTTGCTTCTCCAGGTCGGAGAGGCCTTTTTCGTGGTATTGGTGAACACCCTTCTTCAGGGTGGTCAATGCCTTTTTTTAATTGGAAAATCGTTGTTTCCACCGGATATCGGTCATCGTACAGATAATTGTTGGTTTTGTAGAACTATATTTTGAGGGTATTAAACTAAGAAAGTCTGTTTTTCAATTAAGGTTTGGATTAACACGGATTTTGAAATCGCGGATTAACACGGATTTGTGGTCGCGGATTAGCACTGATGATTTCACGGATTAACGCTGTTTGTGTTTTCGAAGGCTCCGGCCAAACTTCTTTCCCCAATTCGGGGAGAGGTTGGGAGAGGGGCAATTACCCGGGGCGATAACATGTTGCCCTTAGCGGCTCCATACCCTGGAAGGGCATCCGTGTATGCCGGGTTGATGTTTTCGATATAATTGATTTCGTTGAACATTGTTTTTGTGCATTATGTGCGGCACCGGTTAGGGACGACTTTCAAACATTACCGGCCCCGATGGCGGTCGGGGGTGCGCCTCTTTCCCATGCGGGTCATTCTACCGGGGTAGCGTCGTGACCTCCTTACCCCGGGTTATTAAGATTATACCCCTCCGGGGTAATCAGAGCATCCCGTTGAATCGAAGTTTACCCGCGTAAATCCGGGAATTAAATCTTTATTTACCTTAAGCCTTACACCTTGGTCCTTTCTCCCATTCCAATTTTTCATTGCCTTTCGCCCATTCTCCCTCTCGCGGTTTCAGGTTTCAGGTTGGAACCGTTTGTCGATGTACGTTACAAAGTCGTTCCAGATAGAAAGAATCAGCTTGTAATGTTTGTTCAACAGGTTTAATCCTTCAATCACTTCATCTGTGATGAAGGGGTATTCGTGTGTCACCGTATTCCTTGTTTCACGAAGCAAGAGCCAGTCTTCTTTGCTTTTCAGTATATTCAGTTCTTCCAGTCGTGTCAGGATATCGATAAAGGGCTTCTCTCTAATTTCTTCATCCAGATTTTCCAGCAGGGAGGGGAAGAGTTTGCCTCCCATGCAATCCTGTAATTTTGAAAAACGAAAAATCAACTGGTCAAAGAAACTTGATTCTTCCGGTTCGAGTGCCTGGTATATTTCCGGGGGCAGCGGAAACCTGTTATGAATTTTATGCCAGGCAAAACTCATTCGTTCACAATGGATTTTACCTAATTGCAACGCTTCTGTGAGTTTGTTCCTGTTTTCTGCTCGTTTACTGGCCATTGCTATTTTGTGCCGGGTGTTGTTTATAATTCAATTTGATGCTGCCTGATGGAACGATAGAAATTTGTTTTGTGTCGTGTGTGAACGTTATCAAAAACCAGATCGATTTTTTGATCTCCGATACGGTTTTTTAAGTCGGCCAGGAAATGGATCTTGGCTTCCAGCGTTAAAAGACTTTCCATGTCATTTTTGACAAATAAATCGATGTCTCCTCCTCTTTTCTTGTCGTCGGTTCTTGATCCAAACAGAAACACACGGGCATTTTTCCCAAAATATTTCCGGGCCAGCTGGGTGATCGTCTCTATTTCGAATTGAGTTAAACGCATAAAACAAAGATAAAAAGATTTAAGTGTTAAGAATTTTTTAGGTCTTTACTATGGGCGTCTGTTTTCCAATGGAGATCGCGGATTTTCGCGGATTTTAATCACGGATTGACGCTGATTATGTTTCGAAGGCTCCGGCCTAACTCCTGTCTCCATTTGGGGAGAGGTTGGGAGAGGGGTAATTACCCGGGGCGATAGCATGTTGCCCCTTCAAGAACTCTTTTTCTCCCCGCCTACTTCTTCCTGTTTCTCGTCTGCTTCCCAAAGGAGCAGGGCATTCTTTTCACTTTTCAGGTACTCCTGTTCTTCCTCCTCGGTGATGCAGAGGGTGCGTATTTTGCGATCGGTCATCTTTTCGGCGCTGGTCGTGAGGCGGCCGAGGTAGTTGCGGTCGATGTTTTCGCCGACCAGGATGATGTCGATGATGCGGCTCTCGCGGCCGGCAGCCATTTCGCCGGTCAGCCAGGCGCGGGACACATGCCCCAGCTTACGGATCAGATCACTGACCACGTGGTCGATCCCCACATGTTTCATGAGGATGCTGTGGATGTCGCGGAACAACGGATGTTTTGTATTCGCTGTGAACATCTTTTTGTTGCCGTCGAAGCTCGATGTGAGCAACCCGGCCTGTTCGAAACGGTTCAGCTCCACGCGGATGGCGTTGGATGACTCGTTGAATTCATCGGCCAGCCCACGCAGGTAAGACGAGGTACTGCTGTTGAGGAAAAACTTCAGCAACAGCTTAATTCTTGTTTGGGATGTAATGAGGGATTCCAGCACGATCGATCGAGTGATTAGGTATTGATATTGGCTACTAATGGTGTTTTTGAGGGGGTGGTTGGGCGATTCATAAATCTTATTTGGATTACGCTAATTATGGCGAATTACGCGAATTAGGCTTCGTTCAACTTGTTGTTTATTTTGATTACGCGAATTCTATTGAAAGAGATTACGCGAATTTTAGCTAATTACGCCAATTGGCTTCGTTCAATAGTGTGCTTTTGAGTTGACGAACCGTTTCCATCGGAGACTTTTCTCCCCAAAATTGACCAGGAGTCCGACGGGAAGATTGGCTGCTTTGATGTAGTTGATGGTTTGCTGTTCGTCTATCTTTAATAAAATGGTTTTACTTTTGATTTCCAGGATGATTTTGTCAAAGCAAAAAAAGTCAGCTTTGAAGTACTTGTCCAGTTTGACATCGGTTAAATCACCCCTAATCCCCTGAAGGGGACTTGTCACTCCGATGAATTTTTGCTTTTGTTAGCATCGCTGAATTAGCCTATTTTATTTCGAAGCCTTGAAACTCTGAGCAGACCCTTAAGCCGCCCCTTTAGGGGAGGTTTGGAGGGGTGGTCGTTAATTCTTTCTCTAATGCTTCAGCATAAACACTTTCTAAAAATCCCGGTCCTAATGTTCTGTGAACTTTCATACAGGCTCCAATGATCGAGAATACTTTGTCCTTGAGTAAAAGCTCTGACATCAATTCGCGGAATTAGCTATAATTAGCGTAATATTATAAAGATTAACTCTCGATGTTTTCTGTTTCGTCCTCATCGGTAGAATTCCAGCGCTCCTTGAACTGCTGCAAATACTCTCTTCCGAAGACGACTCCTGTGCCGATGATGCCACCGAGGAAGATCCAGATGATGAGGATCATCGGTCTGTTGGGCTTGGATTTTTCCAGGGGAACGGATACCGGCTCGATGATGGTGAAGACCGGCGTGTCTTCTTTCACCTGAATTTTGGCCTGCTCCAGTTGTTTGGCCAGCTCGGTATAGACACTCGATAAGAGGTTGTAATTGCTGTTCAAACGCTCCAGTTCAGTTTGTGCCATGGCGGTGGCCACATTTTTGTTGCGGTCGCGGAATCGGGCCAGTTCGTTCTGCGCCTTTTCAAACTGTTTCTTTGTTTCGTCGTACCGTTGCTGCACGAACTCGAGATTGGCCTTCGCTTTCTTTACCTTGAAGTCGGTGATGTACTGCTGCAGCATTTTCTGCGTGTGCTCTGCCAGTTGTGCAGCGGGCAACGCTTCCGGCATGTTACACGTGAGGGTGACATAGCCGTCCTTGTCGTTGTAATCGATGGAGACCAAATCGGCCAGTTTCTTTTGTACTTTCCGTTGGCCATTGGTTAGCCGGATGGGACCGTTGTTGCCGGACGAAGTTCCGTCTTCCGGTTTTCCTTTGATGGCTTTCAGGATGACTCCCGGCAAGCCAATGGTGTATTTAATGAGAGGATTGGGCTTGTCATATTCGGTGTAGTAATCGAAAAGCGATACCGGATGGTCGATGCCTTTGAAAGTGAGCTTGGTTTTCATCAGTTCCAACTGGAAGGGTACACTGGAGATGATTTGCGGATAGACGGCCGGCGTGATATCGGAGTTGCTGCCAATATTGAGGTTAAAACCAGCCATGGCTGCCAGGCCGGAAAGACCTCCCAGTTTGGACTGGCCACCGGCGCCCTGGGGTACCATGGTGGTGGCAGCGGTGTACTGTTTGGCACTAAAGAGCGCTACCAACAGGCCCAGCACCGCAAAGATGGCTACCGTTTTGATGATGGTTTTCCGTCCTTCCCAGAGGGTCTTCGCCATCTGAATGAGATCGATTTCGTCGTCGGCGGTGGCACCTGGATTATAATTTTTTTCTTCTGTCATTTCTGTAGATGTATTTTTTAATGAAGAAGGATTACGCGAATTTTAGCGAATTACGCGAATTACACTTCGTTCAATAGTATGCTTTCGAGTTGGCAAACCGTTTCCATCGAAGACTTTTTTCACCAAAGTTGACTAAAAGTCCGACGGGAAGATTGGCTGCTTTGATGTAATTGATGGTTTGCTGTTCGTCTATTTTCAATAAAAATGTTTTACTCTTGATTTCCAAGATGATTTTGTCGAAGCAAAGAAAGTCGGCCTTAAAGAATTTATTCATCGGCTTTTCTTCGTAGTGTACCTCCAGTTTGATTTCACGATGATGTGGAATATTTCTGGTCGATAATTCTTTTTCTAACGCTTCGGCATAAACACTTTCCAAGAATCCAGGTCCTAAGGTTCGATGGACCTTCATGCATGCCCCGATGATTTGGTAGCTTTCTTGTTTGAAAAGGATATCCATCGCACCCAATTCGTGTAATTCGCTTTAAATTCGTGTAATTGGTATGATTTAAATTGACTTCGTCGAACTTCGTTTCGCGTGACTAAATCAATAAGGTCTATCAGTTATGTTACAATTTATTTACCAGTGTGACGATCGTTAACGACATGGCGCTAAGGGCACTGGAGAGGCTGATCCATTGAGCGGCGGACATGCCTTCCTTATCCGGGCGGGCCGGGACGATGATTTCGCTGCCGGGTGTTATTTTCGGATAGTTCCGGGCGAGGAACAGGAAGGAGTGGGTTGTAGCTGTTGTACCGTTGGGGTAGATGACATACACCTTTCCGCGCCGTGCGCGCGGGGCAAAACCTCCGGCTTTATTGATGTAACTCCGGAGGGATTTTCCTTGTTCAAAGGTCTGTGCTACCGGGTTCATCACACCACCGGATACCTTGATGGTCTGCATCTTTTTCGGAATGTGCAGCTCGTCACCGGGCATCAGCATGAGGTCGATATCACTGCCGGGATTGGCCATGATTTTCTGCAGATCGATACCGACCAGTTGTTTGGGAGTGATATCTAACTTCAGGGTACTGTCTTTTTCCATCAAGGTTTTACGAGCATCGATCTCTTCCTGGGTTAAGCCGGTGCTGCGGGTGAGGGTCGCTCCCTTCAGGTAAGCGTCCCGGGTAAAGCCTCCGGCCCGGTTGATGATGTCGGAAATGCGCTCGTTTTTGTGCGCGATGCTGTAACTCCCGGCGTAAACAACTTCCCCGTCAACCATTACACTTCCCTGGTCGCGGTATCCGGGTGCGCGGCGTACATATACCTGGTCGAACGGTTCCAGAACAAAACCGGCATCCTTCGGGTTCAGTTTTAAATTCCGGGGGACCTGAAAGGTGAAAATGTGCGACAGCTGGTTGGTCGTTTCCGACGCTTCGCTGTGACTCAGCCGGCGGGCCACTTCGATGAAGCCCACATCGGCATTTTCCTTGAAGCCACCAGCGCGGAAAATCAGGTCTTCCAATGTCATTTTGTCATTGTAAGGGAACTTGCCGGGATTGAGTACCTCTCCCACAATATTCACTGTCTGGTCTTCCCGCATATCGAAGATGGAGCGGATGGTGACCACATCATTGGGCCTGAGATCGGTATCCCACGTGCCTTTTTCCACATCACCCAGGTTGAAAGCGATGTTTTCCCACTCCCAGTTGGCTTTGCGGCGGGAGAGGATGGCACGGTTGAGGAACGCTTCTTCTTTGGGACCGTCCGCTTTTTTCAGCAGGTCGGAGAGTTTCATTCCCTCTTTCCACTGGTAGGAACCGGGACGGAAAACGGCTCCGTTGATGGTGACGCGGTTGGTGTACCGGTCGAGCAAAGTGTCGGCTTTCACCATATCGCCATTTTGCATGGTGAATTTGCTGAATTGAGCATGGTCGACGTCCTGAATGCTTTTTTCCTTTTCTGTATTCCGGGTAACCGAAATGTTTTGTGTGTAGGCATTTTCGGCAAAACCACCGGCATATTTGATCAGGTTGGCCAGTGTTTCCCCTTTTTTCACTTCAAACAAACCATCGCGTTTGAAGGCGCCTTCAACGTCAATGCGTTCTTCGTAGGTGGGGACAAAAAGGATATCCTGGTCGCGCAACTGCACGTTGGCTTTTGGGTTGGCATTGACCAGGAAGTCGTATACATCGATGGTGTGAACGACTTTGCCGCCACGAATCACCTGGATGTTTCTGAACGAACCATTCTCAGTAGGTCCACCGGAAAGGTAAAGCGCGTTGAACGCGGAAGCAGTGGCCGGCAGGGTATAGGTTCCCGGTGCATTCACATCGCCAATGACATTGACTTTGATGCTGCGAACCGTTCCCATGCTGACTTCTGCATAGGTGTTGGGATTGGCACCTGAAAGTCCGCTGTAAATACTGATAAGTCGTTTTTGAATTTGCTTGTTGGCTTCTTCGAACGTGCTGCCTGCCACATATACCGGACCGATATCGGGGATGTTGATGGCGCCATTTTGGTCGATGGTCAGCTGGTAAGTGGCCTGAGAGGCTCCCCAAACCGTAATCACCAATTCGTCGCCAATGCCTAATACATAATCTTTGGGTGTAGGAATATTGACAGAGGGTTCGAAGGTGAGATTTTTTGAATTGAACAGTTTGAAGCCAAAGACTTTTTCGTTTTCCGGCGTGGGTAAAATGGGGGCTTTCACCGAAAGGGAGTCGGTTTGTGCCGTTGGTGTTTCCGTTGAAGTGTCTTCCTTAACAGGCTGTTCGAGGCCCGTACCATTTTGCAGCTGCTGGATTCGTGCCATCAGCTGGTCAATTTGCGCCTGGGATGCGCCCCGTGCTTTGGCCAGCGCGACGGCCTGTTCCTGTGTCAAACCGCGGTCCTGTATTTCCTTCATGATTTTACGGACCTGAGCATCGCTTAGCTTACTTACATCCACCTGCGATGGATTGATATCGCTACTTTGGGTTTGTGCCATTCCCTGCGAAACCGTCAGAGTCAGTGACAGTATCACCAGGGTGAAAATGGTTTTCAACTTCAACATATTCGGATTATATAATTATTTGTAAAATACGGATTACACGAATTAGGGCGAATTACACGAAACGTAGTTCGACGCAGTCAATTCCAATAAATATGAATTACGCTAATTAAGGCCAATTACGCTAATTGCGCTTCGACGTTGCTATGGCAAAAAGTGATTAGCGTGAATTTTCTTTGCGGCCTCTGCGTGGAGTCTTTAGTAATAAAGGTCGAACGTTGAAAGTCAAAGGTCTAGAGTCAAAAGTTGAGCAAAGCGAAATCGCGATCGAAGTATCGGGGGCCCATGTCTAAAATCTCCTGTCTCTAAGTCTCTTACTTAACACTTAGACTCTGTCCAATCTGAAACCCTTCAACCAATTAATAATGAATAATGTGTGATGAAGAGGTCGAAAGTTGCGCAGCCTGAAACCTATGACTAATATCTGATCACTGTGCGGCGACGATGTATCGTGGCCCTGCCTGACTGCTACCGGACGAACCGGAGGTGAACAATAGTAACTACAGTAACAACAGAAACCGCGAAGCTCAACCTGAAACCTGTAACCTCTAATCGCGAAGCGTCTTCTTTTCACAGCTTCGCCTCCTCAGTCCCATATGGAATGGGTGAGCAGGCAAAATTATTGGCAGCGGTTGAAAATTGAACTACAATTGTTGTTCATTATTAACCGTCAGTGTGCCAGTGATTCATCTGTTTTAGTCTTTTAAAAATACGTGTAACCTTGCCTTGTGCGGATTACACGGTCAAATGTAATGAATAAAAATATTACTCAAAATCTGAAACGTAAGGGAATTGTTAAAATTGTGGCGAATGGTCAAAAAATGATGGTGAACGTATCAAAATCTTTGATGAACGTGCAAAACTTTTTGATGAACGGTTAACGGGTAACTGCCAATTCGGAGATGGGAACTTCGACCATGACTGTGTAGCCAACGGGCTGTAAACGAATACCTACTTTGTTTTTTCCTTTGATTTGGACAAGTTCTCCTTTCATGCCCATTAAGGGGCCGGAAAGAATCTCGACCATTTCGCCGGTCTTCAAATCTTCGCGGGTCAGTTCCACTTTGATCTGGTCCTGGTGAAGCATTTTTTTCAGCGATTCGATGTCTTCGTCGCGCACGGGTGCCGCTTTGCCTCCAAAGGTAATGTAGCATACAACATGTTCTGTTTGAAGTACCCGGTCGTAATCCTTCCGGTTGATATGAACAAAGACATAGCCGGGCATCAGCGGCATTTCTACCAGCTTCTTCCTGTCGCTCCACTGACGGAGTTTTTTCTGGATGGGCAAGTAAGCCTCGATATCTTTCTCAGCAAGTGTTTGCAGCACTTTCTTTTCAGAACGGCTTTTTACATATACCGCATACCAGCGCGTCAGAGATTCTTTTGTGGCTTCCATTCCCCGGTGTTTATTGTGCTTCAGGTTTATTCTGAATGCAAATCTATAAAAAGCCATGAAAGTGCGGGGAGTTCATTTGATTTTTTTTAAGCAGGTTATTGGGTATCCTATCGTTTTGCATTGTTCTGTTTGGTTGACTGTTGAGTGTCATCATAAGAAAGGAAATTAATTGATTCCGAACAGCTGCAGACTAAATTGGAGAGGAAATTTTAGAGTAAATCAACTTTGATGTTGAAGTGTTCGGATTTTATGTCGGTTTAAACTGTGTTTTTGACAAGAAGACGGGCGTCTTTCGACTTCTTTTCGTGAAAATCGAACTGTTACTGACGCCTTTTGTGAAAAAAAGTTAATGGATTTTGGTTTGTTGTTTTTGGTGTAATTGATTCATATTTAACTGTTCATGTTTTTCTGGTATTGTTCGGATTCATGTGTCGGTAAACTTTTTTGTGTAAAAATTAAATTTTGTAAAAAAATGTTTAAATTGCCACTGCTAACAAACTAACGAAGCTAACTGAACCGAATATTATGAAGTACAATGAAATGCTACATTCATGTGGCTCATTGTTGCCGCATGCATTGAAACTAACTGTAACTTACCCTGATCCGTTTCGGGATCGTTTCTTCATTTTAAAATTTGAAACTAACTAGTAGTTGAATGGCTTTTGCTGTTCAATACAACTAACAGATACACGCAACAAGTATCCATTTTTTACTAATCTAAATCTATTATCTATGAAAAAATGTAATCTGAGTTCTGTTCCGGATGGAAATTGGACAAGGAAGCTCCTGACCATGCTCCTTCTGTTTGTTTTTATGGCAGGATCAGCCTTTGCGCAAACAAAGACCTTAAGCGGTACAGTAACCGGTGAGGACGGAGTGCCTATTCCGGGTGTAACCGTCATGGTGAAAGGTACATCTGTTGGTACAGTTACCGACCTTAATGGTGAGTATACCCTGACCGGTGTTCCTGCAGATGCTGAAACATTAGTGGTTTCGTACATTGGTATGAAAACGCAGGAAATTGAGATAGGGGATCAGACCAATATTAGTGCCACCTTGGCTCCTGACGTTGTGGGAGTAGATGAAGTGGTGGTTGTGGGTTATGGTACCCAACAGAAAAAATCGTTGACCGGTTCCGTAGCTTCTGTTTCGGAGGATGAGCTTCGTGCTGTTCCTGCTGCGAACGCTGCCTCTCGTCTGCAGGGACGTGTTGCCGGTGTAACCATTACCAACGACAACTCTCCTGGTGGTGACGCTACGGTTCGTATCCGTGGTTATGGTACCATTAATAACAACAACCCTTTGTTCGTGATTGACGGAGTGCCGACAACCGGTGGATTGAGCCGTATTAACCCGAACGATATTGAGTCGATGACCGTATTGAAAGATGCTTCTTCGGCAGCTATTTACGGGGTGCGTGCTGCAAACGGTGTTGTTATTATCACTACTAAACGTGGTAAAGCCGGTAAACCGAAAGTAAGCTTCGACGCCCGTTATGGTGTTCAGCGTACGACCAATAAACTTGACCTGTTGAATACCAAGGAATATGGTGATTTGGTTTGGATGGTAGCTGCCAATGACAGTTATCTGACGGGAGCGACCGTTGTACCTAATCACCCACAGTACGGAACCGGAGCTTCTCCGCAGATTCCGGATTATATCATCCCTACCTTTGCGTTTGAAGGTGAGCCGATGACTGACCCTTCTACCTACAACAATGATGATACCAAAGGGCCGCTGAACCTGATTACCCGCGCCAACAAGCAGGGTACTGATTGGTATGACGAGATTTTTGATCCGGCACCCATTCAGGAATATAACGTTAATATTTCCGGTGGAACCGAAAAAGGTACCTATGCCGTAAGTATGGGATACCTGAACCAGGAAGGTGTTGTGATACATACTGGTTTTGAGCGTTATTCGATGCGTTCGAATATGGATGCTCAGCTGACCGATTGGTTGAAGATGGGACAGAGCCTGGGAGTTACCTACACCAAACGTCAAGGTTCGTACGGAACCAACAACGATGAAGGTAACGCTGTATCACAGGCTTATCGTATGCAGCCTATTGTTCCGGTTTACGATATTATGGGCAATTTCGCCGGTACCAAAGCAAACGGAACCGGTAACGGAGCCAACCCGGTTGCGAACCTGACCCGTGATAAAGATGACTGGGGCACCGATTTGCGCGTTCTGGCCAATGGCTATGCGGAAATTAAGCCGATGAAAGATTTGACTTTCAAAACGCTGTTTGGGATCGATTTGAACAATGGCCGTAGCAAGGATTATACCATTCGTAACATCGAATTCGCCGAAGCGATTGCCACCAACAGCCTTTCCGAATATCATGGTTATACTTTGCAGTGGAACTGGGCGAACACGCTGAACTATAATAAGACCATAAACAATACGCATTACATTAATGTATTGTTGGGTTCTGAAGCTGTTTCCAATAAATATGAAGAGTTCACAGCCGGACGTAGCAAGTTCTTCTCGGACGATGTTGATTACCGCTATCTGAATGCCGGTGAGATCAACCAGGTGAATACCGGTTATGCTACTGACTGGAAAACGTTCTCCTATTTTGGTCGTTTGAACTATGACTACATGCACAAATACCTGCTGGAAGCTGTTGTTCGCCGTGATGCATCTTCCCGATTCGGAGCTGCTAACCGTTGGGGTACTTTCCCTGCATTCTCAGTCGGATGGCGTATTTCAGAAGAAAGCTTTATGGGCGACGTCCCGTGGCTGGATGACCTGAAACTGCGTGCCGGTTGGGGACAAAACGGTAACGACCAGATTGGTAACTATGATACTTATGCCATTTATAGTGCTACCAGTTGGATGTCGTTCTATTCCGTTTCCGGAGACAATACATCTTCATCAGCCGGTTTTAACAATACTTCGCTGGCTAACCCGGATGTAAAATGGGAAACCACTACTACTACAGACATTGGGTTGGATATGACCATTCTGGATAACCGGTTGGAACTTAATTTTGACTGGTATGACAAGAAAACAACCGATATGCTTTATCCGGTACAGTTACCTGCTACCTATGGTAATGCAACCCGTCCATCAGTGAATATCGGTGACATGAAGAACACCGGTTATGATATCATGCTGACTTACCACGGAAAAGTAGGTAAGGATTTCATCTATAACGTAAGGGCTAATGCATCGCATTACAAGAATGAAGTCATTAAGTTGAATGATAATTCGGCTGAGGTTCTTTGGGGAGCCAACCTGCGCCAACGTACTTATACCCGTTCAGAAGCCGGACATCCGATTTCTTCCTTCTACGGTTATGAGGTTGTTGGTATTTTTAACAGTTGGGATGAGGCGAATTCATGGCCAGCCTTCGGTGATTACAACAAACCTGGTCGCTTCAAATACAAGGATCAGAATGGTGACGGTGTAATTGATGCTGACAATGACCGTACTTATATTGGTAGTCCTCACCCGGACCTGACTTATGGTTTGAACATCGATATGACCTATAAGAACTTTGACATGACCATGTTCTTCCAGGGATCACTTGGAAACGATGTTATCAACTATGTGAACCGCTGGATTGATTTCAACAACTTTGCCGGTAACCGAAGCAAAAAGCGTCTGTACGAATCGTGGACAGTTGAACGGTATGCCAACGGCGAAAAAATCTCATTGCCGATTGCTGAATCGAACGATGAGACCAGTCAGGACCCGAACAGTTTCTTTGTTGAAGACGGTTCTTATTTCCGGATGAAGGATTTCCAGTTGGGTTATACCCTGCCTGCACGTCTGTCTAACCGTTGGGGAATCGATCGCCTGCGTGTTTACTTCCAGGCTACTAACCTGTTTACGATTACTGATTACAGTGGACTGGATCCGGAAATTCGCGATACTGCGGGTAATGCGGACCAACGTCTGGGGGTAGACGAAGGTGTTTATCCGACAGCACAAACCTTCATGTTTGGTGTGAATCTGAACTTGTAATTAAAAGGAACTTAAAAAGAAATTCATTATGAAAAAGATAATTTTCCTAACCTTATTGGCTGTTGTCGGAACATTTTATTCCTGCTCCGACAGCTGGTTTGAATTAAAACCAAAAGGTGCCGCATCAATTTCCCAGTTCTATAATGAGAAGGGATTGAATGCTCTGTTGATTGGAGCGTATGCTGCGCTTGACGGTGAAGGTACCGATGCCGGATGGGCTGGTACCTACGCCTGGGCCGGTTCCGTATCGAACTGGGTGTGGGGATCGGTCGCTTCTGACGATGCTTATAAAGGATCGGAAGCTGGTGACCAGTCGACTATCAATCCGATTGAGCGTTTTGAAGTTACTTCAACTAACGGTTATGTATCGGACAAATGGCATGCATTGTATGATGGTATCTCACGCTGTAATGATGTGTTGAGAGCGATTGCCGCAACTCCGGATGATGTTGTATCGGCGGATAAGAAAGCGTGGTTTGCGGGTCAGGCTCGTTTCCTGCGTGCGCACTTCTATTTCGATATGACCCGTACTTACAAAAAAGTGCCTTATATCGATGAGAATACAGAGGCACCCGAAGCTGTTCCGAATGATCACATGTTGTGGCCGGAAATCGAAGCGGACTTCCAATTCGCAGTACAAAACCTCAACGAATCAGAATCTAATGTTGGTTACGCTACCAAATGGGCCGCAGAGACCGCTTTAGCCAGAGTATACATGTTCGAAGAAAAGTACAGCGAAGCCAAGCCGTTGTTGGATGATGTTATTAATAATGGTCCGTTTGTTTTGATGGATGATTTTCAGCAGAACTACCTGATTGCCTATAATAACAACAAAGAATCGATTTTTGAGGTGCAGTATTCAGTGAATGATGGTGCTCCTGAATCGTTCAACGGAGGTTATGGTGACGCACTGAACTTCCCGTATGCACCGGATATTGGTGTATGTTGCGGATTCCACCAGCCTTCTCAAAACCTGGTGAATGCGTACAAGGTAGATGCGAATGGTCTTCCATTATTCGATACCTTCAATAATTCAGATATTCCAAGTCTGGATGCTTCAGGAGATGTTATCTTAACTAATACGTATACTGATCCGGTTGACCCGCGTTTGGATTTTACCGTTGGGCGTCCTGGTATTCCTTATCTTGACTGGGGTGTTCAGGGAAATAAAACCTGGGTTCGTGACGTTGGTAACGGTGGTCCTTATTTGTATAAGAAAAACATGTTCCTGAAATCGGAAAGAGGAACGTTGTCAACTACTTCCGGTTGGGCAACCGGTGTTAATGCAAACAACTATCGCATGTATCGTTTGGCTCACGTTATTCTGTGGCGTGCTGAAGTAGCTGCCCAGGAAAACGATTTGGGTACAGCGATGAATCTGGTCAACCAGATTCGTAATCGTGCGAAGAATAGTTCTGTTGTCAAATTTGATGATGGTACACCTGCTGCCAACTATGATGTTGAGCCGTATACGTCATTCCCCAATCAGGCATACGCTTTGCGCGCCGTGCAGTGGGAAATGCGTCTCGAGTTTGCGATGGAAGGTATGCGTTTCTTCGACCTGGTACGTTGGGGCATAGCTGCTGATGTGATGAACGCATATCTGGCTGAAGAATCTACCAAGCGAACTCACCTTTCCGGTACCAGTTTTACGGCCGGTAAGAACGAGTATTTCCCGATTCCGCAAACACAGATTGACCTTTCTGTGGCTGACGGACAAAGTGTTTTAACTCAAAATCCCGGATATTAATAAAATTGAATCATGATGAAGAAAATATTTCTTTTGTTACCAGTTCTTGCCCTGTTCTTTGCTTCATGCGAAGAAGATAATAACTGGGAATATAATCCAAATCGTACAGACATTATTGTCCAGAATACGAATGTTTATCTTCTGGATCCAGGAGCCTCAGCTAGTATTGAGGCAGATGCGACCGCTACAGAAGTAAATACAAATGTTGGTGTGACTGTTTCTTTATCTAGTGGAAAAGGAACTTTTACTGCGACAAAATCTCAGCTCGGAATTTCATCTGTAGATGATACTAAACAGGTTGAGTTTACAGCGACAATCAATGGTTATGTTTCATATGCGTATGCAATTTTCACTATGATGGATCCGCTGTCTGTATCTGAGCCTGGTGCAGTAATTCTAAACTCTGTGAATGATACCATTACCTACGAAATAGATGCGGCTTCGACTACTCCTGATGCAATTACTGTTATGCAAAAAATAAACAGTGGTTCAGCGGTTGAGGTATCCAAAACCGGTGGCTGGGATGTGAGTAGTGATGATATTGTTTTTAGTGGTGATGAGTTTGCCGAGGGAGATACGGTGACTTACAGCGTAACTGCTACTAATGCAAATGGTTCGGTAAGTCATTCTGTTTCGTTTGTGGTTGGTAAGTACACTTTCCCCGCCTCTGACAATTTCACGCTCAGCCAGGATACTATGGCTTATGATTTTGTTGATGGTGCGTTTGTGAAAGTCTCGAATGTTGATTCTAGTGATATTGCAAGGGTTGTTGTACCCGGACAATCTGTAGGATTTACGTCACTTGGAAGTGCGGAATTTGTCAAGACTACTGAGGCAGTTTATACCACAGCCGATGTAAACACGATTGAAGATGAGTTTAATTCCGGAGTTGCTGTCACTACAGTAAATGATGCTACGGTAGACGAATATTATATCTACAAAACAGTCAGAATCGTTGATACTAATACAATTACTTATTATGGTCTGTTGAAAATCACTGAGTTGCAAGGTGCTTTTGCTGGTCAGGAAGATCAGGTTGCTATTAGTTTCGAGCGAAAATATCTTGAATAGTTAACTAGTTCGTAAATAAATAAAATGAGGGAGACCATTTGGTTTCCCTCATTTCATTTTCTCTTTATTTTATTACTGAGATATTGTTTACAGACAGAGGAGTAGACGAATAATTTCCTTCTCGTTTATTCAATTGATTAAATGTCCAAATAATAAACGAACCCAATGGTAGCATTCAGAGTAGAAAGCGTGTAGTGATTACTTTCCTCGCTTAGGATGGCTCTGGTAAGATTGGTGCCGGTTCCTTTATCTACTTCTTTTTCTTCGCGGGAAATTTTAGCAGACGATTGAAAGTAGCTCAGGCCAACCTGTAAATTTGTTCGTGGAGAGACGGCGAAGCGCAGAGCTGTTCCTGCTTTCCAGGCAAATGCCAGGTTATTCCGGTTGGTGGCATGATTGATATAAAACCAGTTATTATTCGGATTGTCATAAGTAAGCTGCTGGTTGGGCACCAAATTGACATTTACGCCTCCCAGCGCCTGAAAATCCCAACTGAAGGTGTTGAAATTGATACTGTATCTCGGCCCTACCAAAATACTTCCCCAAAGCCATGAGTTGGAATTTAGTTTTAGGTAATCCCGCTCAGCTGCGGTGATGTCGTAGTTCTGTTTGAACATGTTTTCCAGCCTGGTGCCAACGCCATCCCGGTTGACCGGATTGTTGCCGAAATTGAGCATTCCGGTGAGCGACAGATTATCCTGGAGTGCGTAGTTCGACTCAAGCGTCATGTTGAAACCTTTTTCGGCATGACCGGCTTTCACATTGTCCGGATTATTGTTTTTGAAGGCATTCACTGGCCAGGCGCCACCCATTGACAACGCAAACGACCAGTTTTCGGATTGCGCTGAAGCATTGACGGTGAATAACAGAAGCAATGAAAGGACAGATATGTATTTCATATAATTCATTTTTAAGTAAAATCAAACAGGTTCCTTAAGCCAAAGTATATTTTTTATTCGTATTAATCAGGCGGAATCCGGAATTTCTTCCCGCCGTTGCGATCTATCTACTTGACGGGAAAAGACGCAATAACGTTTCGTTGTCAGTTGTTAAAACTGACAATTTCATGAAAATGATTTGACAACCAGTATCTTTTCTTGTAGACTCTACGGATATTTCTTTCGCGAAAAGCAATTATCGCAGAATAATTATGAAAGCTACCCGATTCTGGTAAAGATATGCTCCCGGATTTTTTTAAATTTACGCCTGATTCCGCTCCGGCAGTAACAAATTGTTACCTCATCCGGACCCATCCTGAAATATAAAACGCTTTTTATGGCATTGAATTACATTTGGATTTTCTTTTTTCTTACTGCATTTGTTTTCGGTTTGGTCAAACTCATATTCTTTGGAGACACCTCGGTTTTTACCGATATGGTAGCATCCACCTTTGATATGGCCAAAACCGGATTCCAAATTTCTCTTGGTTTAACCGGCGTTTTAACTCTATGGATGGGAATCATGCGGATAGGTGAAAAAGGGGGAGTAGTGAAGATTTTTTCCCGTCTTATCGGGCCTTTCTTCAATAAGCTGTTTCCCGATTTGGGGAAAGACCATCCGGCTTATGGTTCTATTATGATGAATCTGGCGGCGAATATGCTGGGACTGGACAATGCAGCTACTCCGATGGGATTGCAGGCCATGAAAGAGATGCAGGCGACCAATCCATCGAAGAAGACTGCCTCGAATCCGCAGATCATGTTCCTGGTATTGAATACGTCGGGGTTAACGCTCATTCCCATATCGGTGATGGTGTACCGGGCACAATTGGGAGCGGCCGATCCGGCGGATATTTTTATTCCCATATTACTGGCCACATTTTTTTCTACGCTGGCCGGTGTTATCAGCGTTTCCATTTACCAGCGCATCAAACTTTACGATAAAGTGATTCTGGCTTATCTTGGCGGATTGACACTTTTGATTGTCGGTATGATTGCCTGGATGTCGACTCTGTCGAAAGACCAGGTGACACTTTACTCGCAGGTGGGGAGCAATGTGATTCTGTTTTCCACCATTATCGCATTCATCACGTTGGGAGTCGTCAGGAAAATCAACGTGTATCAAACCTTCATCGAGGGGGCAAAGGACGGCTTTTCGACAGCGATTAAAATTATTCCGTACCTGGTGGCCATTCTGGTTGCTATTGGCGTGTTCCGGGCTTCAGGGGCGCTGGATTTTATAACGAGCGGGATTGCCTGGATATTTCATTCAATGGGAATTAACACCGACTTTGTGGATGCATTGCCCACCGCTTTGATGAAACCGTTGAGTGGTAGCGGCGCACGGGGCATGATGGTGGATGCGATGAAAAATTACGGTCCCGATTCATTCGTCGGGCGGGTAGCGTCCACCGTGCAGGGAGCAACCGATACGACTTTTTATATTTTGGCTGTCTACTTTGGCTCGGTTGGTATCAAGAATACCAAGTATGCGGTAACCTGCGGATTGATTGCCGATTTTACAGGTATCGTCGCAGCGATCCTGATTTCCTATATGTTCTTCCATTAAAAAAGCAGGAAAGGGAAGTTACCCGCATTCCTGCTAATCTGTTCCTTTCCGGAAAATATTTTTATAGCTGATTAACGGCTTGTCTCAGGATGGTGAGCCTTTTCAGCATGTTTTCCAGTTTGTCGAGGTGGAGCATATTGGCTCCGTCCGATTTGGCACTGGCCGGATCGGGATGTGTTTCTATGAACAAACCGTCCGTGCCCACCGCAATAGCTCCCCGGGCAATCGTTTCAATCAGCTCGGGCTTTCCTCCCGTAACTCCGGATGACTGGTTGGGTTGTTGCAGTGAATGTGTGATGTCCATCACAACCGGGCACTCATTGGTTTCCTTCATTTCCGGTATGCCGCGATAATCCACTACCAAATCCTGGTACCCAAAGGTGCTTCCCCTTTCGGTGATGACCACATTCGGGTTACCGGATTCTCTCACTTTATCTACCGCAAATTTCATGGCTTCGGCCGAAAGAAATTGTCCCTTTTTAATGTTGACGACTTTGCCGGTTTTGGCAGCTGCTACCAGGATGTCGGTTTGGCGGCAGAGGAATGCCGGTATCTGCAACATGTCGACATATTCGGCTGCCATAGCCGCTTCAGGTGCACTGTGGAAATCGGTAACAGTGGGAACACCGAACGTTTCGTTCACTTTACGCAGAATTTTCAGCGCTTTTTCGTCGCCGATGCCGGTGAAGGAATCGAGGCGCGACCGATTGGCTTTCCGGTAGGAGCCTTTGAAAATGTATGGGATTTTCAGGTCGTCGGTGATACGAACAATACGCTCTGCAATTTTCAGCGCCAGGGTTTCTTCTTCAATGGCGCAGGGGCCGGCCAGGAGGAAGAAATTGTCGCTCTCTTTGTGCCGGATATGGTCAATTCCGTTAAAAATCATGGTAATGTACTTGTTCTTTCTTATTCAAACTATCCCGATATCAAACATTTGTATGCCGTAAACGGGACTGCAATGGTAGTGAAAAACCCGTAAATTCTGACTGAATTTGATTTGTTTTCGTAACCAAAAGAAATTCAGATTACTGAATTATTTTGTGAAACGTTGTTTCCACCATTGCTTCAATCGCTCCAGAATTTTCTGCTCTGCCGGGTTGTTTTGCGGATGATAGAATCGCTTCGTACGAAGTTTCTCCGGAAGGAAATCCTGTTCAGCGAAATTCCCGTCGTACGAGTGAGCATATTTATAACCCTTCTGGTAGCCCAATTCTTTCATCAGCTTGGTTGGGGCGTTGCGCAGATGCAGCGGCACCGGCTGATGACCGGAATTCCGAACCTCTGCCAGGGCACTGTCGATGGCTTCGTAAGCTGAATTGCTTTTGGGCGAGGTGGCCAGGTAAATCGTGCATTCCGAAAGGATGATCCGGGCTTCGGGCATACCGACTTTGTGGACGGCATCGAACGTGCTTTGACTCAGGAGTAGTGCATTGGGATTGGCCAACCCGACATCTTCGGATGCCAGAATAACGAGACGCCGGGCGATGAATTTGATGTCTTCGCCACCGTCGAGCATGCGGGCGAGGTAATAAACGGCTGCATCGGGATCGCTGCCACGAACCGACTTGATGAAGGCTGAAATTACATCGTAATGCATTTCGCCTTTCTTGTCGTACATCGACAAGTTTTCCTGCAAACGGTTGGTGACTTTTTCGTTGTTCAACACAAATTCATCACCTTCTTCTGCATTGAGAACGACTTCGAGGATATTCAACAGTTTTCGTGCGTCGCCGCCTGAATAACGCAACAATGATTCATGTTCCTCTACCGTGATTTTCTTTTTGGACAGCTCGGTGTCTTCGGTTAATGCCCGGTTGAGGAGAGTCAACAAGTCTTCTTTTTCCAGTGATTTTAAAACATATACCTGGCAGCGACTGAGAAGTGCAGAAATAACTTCGAACGAAGGGTTTTCCGTAGTAGCACCAATCAAAGTCACGATTCCTTGTTCTACGGCTCCAAGTAGCGAATCCTGCTGGGCCTTACTGAACCGGTGAATCTCATCAATGAAGAGAATCGGGTTGGGCGAGGAGAAAAATTGCTGTTTTTGCGCTTTTTCAATGACCTCCCGAACATCTTTTACGCCTGAATTAATGGCACTCAACACATAAAACGGCCGGTGCAGTGTATTCGCAATAATTTTGGCCAGTGTAGTTTTTCCTACTCCAGGCGGCCCCCATAGAATGATCGAGGAAATATTTCCTGATTCAATCATTTTGCGCAGGACGGCATTTTCACCGACCAGGTGTTGTTGCCCGATATAATCATGCAATGTTTTCGGGCGCAGACGTTCAGCAAGAGGCTGGTTGCTGCTCATAATTCTCCTTTTCTTTTCCGGTATTCCCGGTAGTACTTGTTCGAACGCAGGATAAATGGTGTCAATGGAAACAGTAGTACGACCAGCAGGACGTTACTACGCCCGGTTGCCAGCAGAAAAACCTCAAGCGCTATGATCAGGCCCACTGCGGCCCAGATAAGTGCACGCAGTTGATTGATTTTACGCTTTAATTCATCATCTGAAAGATTTTTCAACCGATAGTTGTCCATACATCAATTGCAATATTGTTTGATAATGCTGTAGGCTTCGTCAATTCCCAGCTCACCAGCTTTACTCAAATCCAACGCGCCGCCATCGATATCGTTCAGATAAATCCGGGTCAGCCCCCGGTTGAAATAGGCTTCCGCAAAGTCAGGCTCGAGCTTAATGGCTTTCGAATAGTCATCCAGGGCACTGTAATAATCTTTTTTCTTCACTTTGGTATTGGCCATGTTGAACCATGCAAAGATGAATTTTGGATTCATGTAAATCACCGTTTCGTAATCCTTGATGACTTTTTCGTAGTCGAGTATTTGTTCCTGTGTCTTCGGTTTGTTGTTCTGTGAAGCGGCGTTTTTTCCACCTAGATTGATGGTCTCGGGCTCTGGCAACGTATTCAATGATTGAATATAATCGGTCATTTGCATGCGGGCTGTCGCTCTGCCGAAGTAGGCCAGCAGGTTATGCGAATCCTGAGAAATCACCTTGTCATAATTCTGAATTGCCTCGTTGAATTTGTTATCCAAAGCGTAATAAATCGCCCGGTTCAAATAAGCCCTTTCGTCTTTTGGATTGGTTTGAAGAATGGCAGTTTCCAGTGCTATCCGATCGCGGTATTGCTGCATGCGCCAGTCGTTGTCTCTTGCCGGCTTGTTCGTGATAACCAGGAATGGGTCGTTGTGATTCTTTTGGTTCAATGCATCGATGGTCATGCTGTAATACTGCAGCTTGTCGTAATCAACCGAGTCTTTGTGGAACATCGAGATGGAAAAATCCGGCTCCAGTTTGATGATGACATTCCGGTTTTGAACTTTGCCATCGGTTATTTCCGTTTCTTTCACGTCTCCTTCATCATCCACCACGATGAGGCGGCGGCGGCGTTTTCGGGTGTATGGGCCGGTTGCTTTCGATTTATTGCTGGTTGAGTCAGCTGCAGCCAATGTGTTGCCAGCCTGCACAGAAGATTTAGTTGAAGTCGAATCGACTTTGGCGGCCGTATTTTGCTGTTGTGTGCTTCCTGCTTGTGCTGTCTGTTTTCCTTGTTGTTGACTTTTTTTCTGTGAGGATGAAGAACCAGCCGAAGCGTAGTATTGCTGTTGTTGACGACGCTGTTCTTCTTCGTATCTTCTTTCTTGTTCGGCAAAACGTGGGTCGAGCTGTTTTGCCATCGCGTAATCTTGTTTTGCTCCGGGCCTTCCCAGTGTTTCCCGGGCGATCCCCCTGTTCAACCAGGCTACCGCGATATTCGGATTCAGCTTAATGGCCATGTCATAGTCGATAATTGCACCTTCAGGGTCACCCAGTTTGTGTTTGACAATTCCGCGGTTGACAAATGCTTGTGCCATTTTAGAATCCAGTCGGATACAGATGTCGTAATCTTTTAATGCACCGGCATAATCTTCCTTTTCAAATTTGGCAATACCGCGCATCAGCCAGGCGCTGGCAAAGTGAGGACGCAAATGAATAGCCTTGTTACAGTCGGCAATGGCACCGTCCAAATCTCCTTTCATTTGCTTGGCCGAACTTCGGTTCAAATAGGCATTGGCCATTGTCGGATCGAGCTCTATCGCCTTGGTGTAATCTGCAATTCCGGAATCGATGCTGTCCATCGACACCTTGGCAATTCCGCGGTTGTTGTAAATGGCGGCATTGTCATTATCGAGTTGAATTGCTTTATCGTAATCGGCTATGGCTGCTTTCAAATCACCTAGTTCGTGGTTCGCCATACCGCGCTCCATGTAGGCTTCGGGGTAAAAAGGCTTGATGGAAATTGCTTTGTCCAGGTCTTCCTTGGCTCCACGGTAATCTTCGAGGTAATATTTGGCAACAGCCCGATAAAAATAAGGCTCGGGAAGGTAAGGCTTCAGTTTAATAACGATATTGAAATTTTCGATAGCGCCTACGTAGTTGCCAAAATATATTCGACTCTTGCCGACATAAAAATAGTGGTCGGTGTTGAGCTGGGCCATGGCCGGCAACACGCTCATTACAAGAAATAATAGTGAAATCAGTCTTTTCATCGGCAAGAATCCCGGATTATATGATGAACAAAAATAACATTTTATAGGTGTTTCGTACCTGATGGTTTTTTAATTTTACCTTACAACAAAAAACAAGCCATGATGCACCGATGTTCCTGGAGTACCAACGAAGATATTTATATCCGTTACCACGATGAAGAATGGGGCGTTCCGGTCCATGATGATCGGAAACTGTTCGAATTCCTGATTTTGGAAGGAGCCCAAGCCGGGTTGAGCTGGATAACTATTCTGAAACGGCGTGAAGCCTACCGGGATGCTTTCGACCAGTTCGATCCGGAAAAGGTTGCCCGTTATGATGCAGCAAAAATCGAAGAACTGCTGCAACGCCCCGATCTGATTCGCAACCGTCTGAAAATTAATTCTGCCGTTACCAATGCGCAGGCTTTCCTGAAAGTGCAGGAGGAATTTGGGTCGTTCGATAAATACATCTGGAGCTTTGTTGACGGGAAACCGATTCAGAACAAGTGGAAGAAACTGAATGAAATTCCTGCACAAACTCGGCTGTCGGTAAAAATCTCAAAGGATTTAAAAAAGCGCGGGTTTAAATTTGTTGGGCCTACTATCGTGTATGCACACATGCAGGCTACCGGCATGGTGAATGATCACCTGGTAGATTGCTTTAGGTACAAAGAAGTAGCAGAATAATCATTTTATAGATACCGTTTTTTCAGAAAGTTGGCGCGCGAAAAATCCAGCAGCCGGTAATGCGGGTGGTAAAGCTTTTCGTAAACCTGGCTGTGATGCCCCACGTAATTTTCACTTTGCAGCTGGTCTTCGAGCGCTTTTTCGTCTTCGGCAAAATTGTTGAGCGCAGGTGTGATTTCCCTGATAATTTCGAGAATATCATTCCACTCTGCTCTCCACTCCGTTATTTCAGGTGGATTCACGGACTGCGCACTTTCCAGGAAAAGCGGAAAAAAGACCTCGATTGGAATAACATCTTCTTTCAGCAGTTTCAGGTTAACTCTGAAAAACTGCTGGCGGTAACCCAGAGGAAGCAAATCGGGAACATCAAACTGTTTCGCTTCTCTGACCTCTCTTTCCAGGTAGTCATACGCACGGTCGACATCTTCTACCAGATGGCCGGGGCCATAACGGTCCTGGAAGAAGTTTTTATATAGATCCGCTAGCCTTGCTTCCGGATGCCAGCGAAGTTCCAGTTTTAATGCGTCAATGATTTTATTTTTCCTGATAGTGCTATCCATTTTCTTTTTTTTCTTTTCTGTCTTCGGTGCAAAATATGCCAACCATTAAATTAAGAAAATGTTGTGTATTCCCTTAATTTACTAAGGTTTTTTATTGTTTTTTCAAGTTTTATGACGGTTGCTTTCTGTTGAAAACTGTCATTACTTGCTTCGCGGAAGCAACTCTTCACTAACCCATTTGAAATCGGGGGCTTCGGTTAGTAGTTCTTTCAATAAATTGTTTGCTTCCTTTTTTCGGTTCTCTTCCAGATATGCGTTGCTCAGCCACGCCCCGACATAATAATAGAACCAGTTTTTTTTCGCATCTGGTTCGGCATTTATCAATTTCCAGGCTTTTTCATAATTCCGGATAGCTGTTTCGCGACTGCCACCAAAAATAGTCGGACGGAAGAAGTAACTGTTTCCCTCTTCAAACCATACACTAGGTTCCTTTGGATCTAACTTTTTAGCCAGCTCAATGTTTTCCTGGCTTTGTGGCCCCAACCAAGGCGCTTTCCATGGTTTTAAACCTATTTGATAACCGATGAGAGCTGCTTTTAAAGTATAGAGTTTTGCTGAATCCGGGTATTGAATAATGGCCTGATCCAGAATTGTCATTGTCTTTTCGATGCGCTGTTTGGCTTCTTTCTTCTTTTTTTCCGAAAGGAGATATCCAATATAGCCATATTGGGCCTGACAGAGCGTAAAAATGAAGTTGAAATCATCTGACCCTGGCTGGCGCTCAAGTTGGTCAATGAGCGACGGCCAGTTGTCCATTTTACTTTGAAGATAGCTGGTTTTTATTTGATGCCGGATGGAATCAAGAGGTGTTTCTTTCGGTTGTTTTTCTTGCGGAAAAGCGTTGGACAGACCGGCAACCAGAAGAAAACACACTGTCAGCCAAAAGGTATTTCCCGATCTTTCCATTTTACGGTTTTTTTGTGTTTCCCCAGAAGGTTCCGGGCGATGATGTTTGTTAAGGCAGCCATTTGTGCCGGATGATAGTAGAGGTTGGTCCAAACTGACTGGCCGCTGTGTAACGAGATGATAATTCTCAAAAGAAGAATTTGCCCGATTAATATGAACATTCCTGTTACTGGAAGCATCAACAAGGCCAGCAAAATTCCCGGAACGGTGAGCAACCAGAAGAGCAACATAATGGCTGAGCTACCTCCGAAATACTGATGAATATTACGCGAGAAACCTTCCACTGCTTCCCGGCAGGAGGAGTACATTCGACAGGAAACTGCACCGAAGTTTGCCAGCACTTCTGTCGGATAGCCTGCTTTCTTCATTCTTTTCATAATTAAAATGTCCTCTACATTTTCCACTTTTACCTGTTCATGCCATCTATTTTCACGGTAGTTGCCTGCTTCGAATAGTATGAACTGGCCATTGGCAGCCGCCAGCGAAGTCTTCTTCGATAACCTGACTAGAGGCAAGGGCAGCAGGCTAAGCAATATCCAGTTCATTAACGGGACTGTTGATTTTTCCCCTTGCGAATGCATAACCTGTCGGGGAAAGATGGAGAGGAGTGAAAGTTTTGCCTCCACGGCCCGGCTAATAAGGGGCGCCAGAAAGTCGGGTTGAGCATGGACATCTGCGTCGAGGAAGAGCAGGTAATCTCCGGCTGCTTTTTCGGCGAGCTGGTGACAGGCGAAGTTCTTTCCCAGCCATCCGGCGGGAAGTTCTTCACTGGTGAACCATCGAAAATTTTCTGTTTGTTGCGTGAATTCGTACAGAATATCAGTTGTACCGTCTGTGGAATGGTCGTTGCAGATGATGACTTCATAATCCGGGTAAGTCAACTTGCTGAGCGATTCGAGTAAAGCCGGTAAGTTGTGTTCTTCGTTGCGGACCGGAATCAGAATTGATACCCTTGGATTTTCTTCCGGGAGGGAAGACGCGAAATTCGTTGGGCGGGTAAGGAAGTTCAGAACGGCGATGATAAGCCGTAAACACAGGAATACAAACGATATGGTTGCAAATAGGTACATCCTTATTGGTTAGTTTGCTGAGCAATGCAGTCACGGTAAAAGTGGTTGAAATCATTCTCAATGTCCGGGTAGGAAGAATTTCCGGAAAGGCCTTTGTCCTGAAAATAGAGATACAGTCCGGGGCGGCGGTTGGAAAAATAATCGACCATAGCCACGTAGTAGACAATCCGGAAATTAAGGTTGCTCCGGTCAGTCAGGAACCTGATTCCTTTCTCGAAAGAAAAAGAGCGGTTATATATTGACTGAATTTTTCCCTGTGGGTAGATGACCACCAAATTGCCGGGTTCCTGCAGCAGTTCGGCTGTGTAGTTCATGGTTTCCAGGATGCTGCGGTTGCCTTTGTTGATGGAGTAAGCGCCGGCTTTGTTCAGAAACATCCGTTGTGTAAGCTCTTTTTCCAGCATCATCACATGAAAGCGCTTGTTCCAAAACTTCCGGTTGAGGTGATAAGCGATGAATCCGTCCCACCACGAAAAATGGTTGCCGATTAACAGAATCGATTCATCTGAAACCGGAGGTTGGTTGACGAATGTTACTTTACTAAAGTCCCATCGGAGGATGAGCGGTACATAAACATTGAAGAAATTAGTTTGCCAAAAGAGATGTTTTGCTTTTATCATGTTTGTTGCTCTTTTGTTTGGTAGAGTCGCCACCAGGGAATACGTGGAAACAGATGATGCTCGTGATGGTAGCCAAAAAAATAGCAGGTAAGCATGGCTTTCAGATGGTTGCGTTTCTGCGTTCGGGTCCGGTGAATATCCATGTCCGGTGTATGTGGTTTCCGGTGAGGAATATAAGTTCCATAATAGAAAAGTTGCAGTGTTCCCAGAAAAGCCGGGATGACCCAGAAAGTGAAAATTGCCGGTTGAGGGAAGATAATAGCCAACAGATTGAACAGTACTGCCATGATGATTAGCTGGTACCAGGTGACATAATTTTTCATGAAGCCAAACCACCAGAGCCAGAAGTTCTGATGGCGTTCATTGAAATCGGGGTCTTTTTCCGTACCCGGAAATTGATGATGAAGCATGTGCTTGCGGCGGAGTCTTGGGAACAACATGCCTGCAAACAAAAAGGCTGCGAGCCAGCCCAGTGAATTGTTGATTTTCCGATTAGCGGAAACTGTGCCGTGCATGGCATCGTGAGCCGTGATGAAAAGACCGGTGTACAGGTATCCCTGAACCAGCATATGAAACCACATCCACGGGTTTGCCATGGTAGTCTGGACATAAAGCAGGGAATAGAGAAGGTGTGTAGCCCAGAAGAGGATGATAATGACGGCTAGCAGAATTCCCATGATTACAGCAAAATTCCGAGGAAAAGAAAAAATACGAGCTGTATCGCCATTAATGGCAAGGCCATATGATTTTTTGTTTTTAAACGAAACAGATGGAACAGATCGAGCATCACGACTGACGTGATGAACCACGCCAGGTAGTTTTGAAACGGCACTTCGCCATTGCTCCAGTTCCACATTCCGGTTTTAACTGCTGCCGGTTCGAGTATCAAATCGAATACGACCAATATAACGGCTCCGATAAGCGCCTTCAGCCATAATGGAAATGAAAATGGTTCTAATATCGTATAAACACAGTAGATTTGAATCAGCCATAAAACACCAATAATAATGGGCGTTTCAAAGAGTTTTGGGCCGAGGGTAGTGCCGTATTCATACACTCCGAAAACGTGTCCTGTTTTTACGCCCATTACTTCAACGAAGAAACCGATGGCAAAGACCAGAAACGATGCGATATACAATACTGGGGTCGGATTTTCCTCGAAGAGATATAGCAAAACGATGGTTGCAACCAGAAAAATGGGTGTGATGGCCTGGAAAAATGGCCGTGAATCAGGAAAAACCAATCCGATGAGGCCAACGGCGTAAAACAACATCAACACTCTGCGTAAGGTAACCTGTGAAACGTTTTGTAATGATTTTCGGAGGTTTTTCATGGTCGTTATTCTTTGGGTATCATGTCGGATACAATTTTTGCCGAAGCCAGGCAAAGAGGAATTCCACCTCCCGGATGCACACTTCCTCCTGTAAAATACAGGCCTTTCAGTTGTTTACTGAAATTAGGATGCCGCATGAAAGCGGAGAAAATGTTATTGGAGCTGGAGCCGTAAAGGGCCCCGGCTTCAGAGCTGGTACGGCGCTCGATATCTCTTGGAGTTAAACGTTTTTCGACTAAAATATGTTTTTCGATCTCCATGTTGAGTTGTGCTTCCAGTTTGGCTATGATATGCCGACGCGTCCGCTCAATCAAATTGTTCCAGTTTTGTCCATTGTCAGCCGGGGCGTTTACCATGACAAACCAGTTTTCCTTTCCTGAGGGGGCGTCTCCGGCTTCCATCTTACTGCTGATGTAGAGATAAATGGTCGGGTCATCGCTGATAGCGGCTTGCGAAAACAACATTCTAAACTCTTCCATGTAGTTTGAACTGAAGAAAATGTTGTGCAAGCCCGTTTCGTCGCTTTGGGTATCCATTCCCCAGAAGAAAATTAACGCCGAGGAAGACAACTCCGGCCGTTCTTTTCTCTGAACCTGCTGGTTTAAAAACTGTCGTTTGAAGTGATGAATGTCGATATCACTGATGACTATATCGGCCGGGATATGTTGGTTGCCCGCTTCCACTCCGGTTACTTTTCCATTTGAAGTTGTTAGTGATTCGACCCGTGTGTTGAACCGAAAAGTTACTCCGTGGCGCATAGCGAGCTGATGCAATTCGCTGGCAATTTTGTACATCCCTCCGGAAGGGAAAAATGCGCCGGTGTTGTGTTCCAGGTGGGAGATGATTTTCAGGGTTGCGGGAGCCCGGAAAGGATCGGAGCCGTTGTAAGTGGCATACCGGTCAAATATCTGCTGCGCTTCCCTGGTCTGAAAAGCTCGTCTGTTAGCCTGATGCAGTGACCGAAAAGGATCGAGCAATCCGGGACGCATCAACGTGCCAAACGCTTTCCGGTTACGGAATGTCTTTAGTCGGTGAAGAGATGAGAAAATAAACAGGTCTGCTGTAAAGTGGTATAATCGTTTTGCCTTTTTCAGGTAGCGTAGCGTATTCTCTTTGGGTTCTCCTAATTTCGACTCAAGCTCATCGCTAAATCTTTCCGGCGATGTCCAGGCACGAATCCTTTTTCCTTCCGGATAAAAATAGCGGCATGATTCCTCCAGTTTTCGAATGGAGAGATAGTCTTCGGCATTTTCGCCCAGCAGCTCAAAAAGCTCTTCTACCAGGTGAGGTAAGGTTAACAACGACGGCCCCGTGTCGAAACGAAAATCTCCGGTTCTGATTTCAGACATCTTTCCGCCGGGTTGTGATTCCTGCTCAATAACAGTTACTTGGTGATTTTTTGCGGCCAAACGAATTGCTGATGCCAATCCTCCAATTCCTGCTCCAATGACGATTACCTTTTTCATGCGAATATGTGGTGATTATCTTTTTATTTGTGTAAATTATAAATAATTTAAGCTGTTGTCCTTGACATACTTGCAGCCTGACTAAATAGAATTTCTAACATTTTAATAAAAATAACCATTGCCCTTTGAACCAAAGGAAAATAATTTTGTTTAACTTTGCAAATAAAACATTAAACAATATTTTGATTTCTTACTGTTTTTAAGGACTCAATCTAATGATTTATAAAGTAAGAATCTTTCTAATCTATTGACGAATGGAAAAATCAGTTATAGTTGTTGGTGCCGGTCTTGGAGGCTTGTCTACCGCACTCCGTCTGTCGTCTGACGGGTATCGGGTGACGATGGTAGAGAAGAATAACCAGGCCGGAGGCCGGTTGAATCTTCTGCAAAAAGATGGTTTTTCCTGGGACCTGGGGCCGACCTTTTTCAGCATGAGTTACGAGTTTCGCGAACTCATGGATTATTGTGGGTTGGAGATGCCCTTCCGTTTTGTCGAGTTAGACCCATTATATGCTGTTCATTTCGCCGATGAAAGTAAACCACGTTTAATTTACAAGAAACTAAGTCAGTTGGCTAATGAATTCGGGGATGTAGAGCCTGATTTTGAGAAGAAGATGCGCCGTTTTTTGGATGAAACAGGCCGTTTGTTTCACGATACCGAACAGGTTATCATTCGACGAAATTTCGATTCGATTTTGCAGTACGCATTGCAATTAACGCGGGTTCCGCTGAAGCATGCGCCGAAATTGTTTCGAACGATGTGGAAAGAGCTGGAACGTCATTTTACCTCGTTCGAAGTAAAAGTGATTTTTTCGTTGGTTGGCTTCTTCCTGGGAAATACGCCGTTCAACACGCCGGCGGTTTTCACTCTGCTGTCATATACCGAAATGGAACACGACGGCTATTACAACGTGGAAGGTGGCATGTACAAAATTGTCACTACGCTGATGGATGAACTGAAGAAGAGAGGCGTTCAGTTCGCCTTCGATACCGAGATTGTCGACTACCGGGCGGATGGTAAAAAGATAACCGGTTTGGTAGACGGTGAAGGAAAGGTCTGGAATGCCGATGCCTATGTGATAAACGCTGACGCAGCCTGGTTCCGTGGAGCAGTTTTGAAACGACCGGCTTATTCTGAAGCCAAGCTGGATAAGATGAACTGGACCATGGCCCCGTTGACAATTTACCTCGGAATCAAAGGGAAGCTGGATGACATGTATCACCATAATTATTTCCTGCGGAAGAATTTTGAGGAATATGCAGGAGGAATTTTTGAAAACAAAGTGAGCCTCGACCAGCCGTATTACTACGTCAATATTCCGTCGATGCATAATCCGGATTACGCTCCGGAAGGGCACGAAAGTGTTTTTATCCTTTGTCCTGTTCCCGATAGGAGATACAAACCCTCGTGGGACGATGCTGACGAGATTGCCGATCGGATAATTGATGATTTTTCCGAACGGACCGGAACGAATTTGAGGGAGCGCATTGTCTCGCGAACGGTTTTCTCACCTGTCGAATGGGAGTCGAAATTCAGGTTGTTCCGCGGAAGCGGTTTAGGACTGGGACATAACCTGATGCAGGTTGGAGGATTGCGTCCCCGGAACTTCGATGAATATTTCCGCAATGTATTTTATGTTGGAGCTTCGACCACGCCCGGCACGGGTTTGCCAATGACGGTTATCAGCTCCCGGTTAGTTACTGAACGAATAAATCAGGCTTATGGACTTGTATCTGAAAACCAGCATTGACTGTAGTCGTGTTACCACCCGGAACTACAGCACATCGTTCTCGCTCGGGATTTTGATGTTGAAACCCCGTTATCGTGATGCGATTTACTCCATTTATGGTTATGTCCGTTTTGCGGATGAGATTGTCGATACCTTCTTCGAGTATCAGCAACGGGAGCTTTTGCAAGAGTTCCGGAAGCAAACTTACGAGGCAATTGAGCGGGGCATTAGTATGAACCCGGTGCTGAACAGTTTCCAGCATGTGGTAAACAAATATCATATCGATCATCAGCTCATCGATGCTTTTCTCGACAGCATGGAGATGGACCTGGATTTTGATGTGTACGATGAAAAGCGGCTCAAGAACTACATTTATGGCTCAGCCGAAGTGGTTGGATTGATGTGTCTGCGTGTTTTTTATCCCGATGATGACAAGACTTACCAGGAATTGGTTTATCCGGCGAGGAAGCTGGGAGAGGTTTTTCAGAAAGTAAATTTCCTGCGCGACATCAAAGATGATTACCAGGGGAAAGGACGCCTTTATTTTCATGACATCAACTTTTCATGTTTTGATGAGGAAGCCAAGCGAAAAATAGAGGAGGATATTGAAGCTGATTTTAAAGAGGCTTTTCAGGGAATCATCAGGCTACACCGCGACGTCCGGCTTGGGGTTTATCTTGCCTATTTGTATTATCGTAAATTATTCGAAAAAATTAAACACACCAAACCAAATCATATCCTGAAAGCGCGGCTACGTGTTCCCGGATTTCGAAAAATGACATTGCTTTTTACGGCGTATGCCCGTCATGCTTTTGGTTTGATTATTTAATTAAATGGCTACCGGAAAGTATACATATTTTATTCTTTTATTCCTGAGCCTTCTCGGGCCGTTATTGCTTAGTTTCGACAAGAAGGTGCATTACCATAAGTGCTGGAAATTTCTGTTTCCTGCCATCTTGCGGGCAGCGGTACTGTTCATTTTGTGGGATGTCATTTTTACCCAGGCCGCTATCTGGGGGTTCAATGAAAAGTACATTGTTGGATGGCAGATTTGGCACCTTCCGGTGGAAGAGTGGCTTTTTTTCCTGATTATCCCGTTCAGCTGTTTGTTTATTTTTGATGTAATTGTTTTTTATTTCCCGGGAGCGGAATTTCGGTCAAAGCGTTTAAATAGAGCAATTTTGGTTGTTTTAGCTGGCCTCTTGTTAGCTTTCTCTCTTTATTTCAGAAACCGGTACTACACCTTTATTGTGTCACTTCTGACTGCTTCTTATCTCGTTATGATTCTCATTTTTAGGCGTCGTATTAACTGGCTGGCCCACTTTCTGATTGCCTACCTGATTGCCTTAATTCCATTCTCGATTGTGAACGGAATCCTCACCAGCCTTCCGGTTGTTCGGTACAACCCGTCCGATAATATTGGCGTGCGTCTTATGACCATTCCGCTTGAAGATTTTGTCTATTTGTTTTTGCTGCTTTTAATGGTGACTGATTTTTACAAAGTGCTTTTGCGGAGAAATAGTAAGTGACAGGTAATAAGTGTACTTGAAACACGAAGACACGCTTTCTGTTAATTTCTCGTTAACCAATTGTGATCTTAGTCGTTTGTTGCCGTTAATTATTTTCATATTTTCGTTGGCTATGAGTTAAATGTAGTTAACATATAAATTAAATATCTCTAATGAATCGTTTTAAGTTTTTTATGCTCCTGGCTGGGTTATTAGCATTTACGTGGAATGTTTCGGCACAGGACAAGGAGAAGAGTAATAAAGAAGAAGGCTATCATTTTACGACCGTCAAAGAGTTACCCCATACTTCGGTTAAAGATCAATATCGTTCTGGAACGTGCTGGGCATTCAGCGGCCTCTCTTTTCTCGAGTCGGAAATGTTGCGTATGGGCAAGCCGAAGGTTAATCTTTCGGAAATGTTTGTGGTTTACCATTGCTATATCGACAAGGCAATTAAGACCGTACGTTTGCACGGAAACCTGAATTTCGGTCCCGGTGGTGC
This sequence comes from Prolixibacter sp. NT017, assembly GCF_009617875.1. NCBI lineage: Bacteria > Pseudomonadati > Bacteroidota > Bacteroidia > Marinilabiliales > Prolixibacteraceae > Prolixibacter > Prolixibacter sp. NT017. The sequence goes on from NZ_BLAV01000001.1 coordinate 720,608, forward strand.
TTTCCACGATGTGACCTACGTGCTGAAAAACTACGGTATTGTTCCGGAAGATGTATACACTGGTCTTAACTACGGAGAGAAGAAGCATGTTCATGGGGAGATGGACGACGTGTTGAAAGGTATTGTTGATGCAGTGATTGAAAACAAAAACAAGAAGCTTTCTACTGCGTGGGAAGAATCAGTAACCGGAACGCTGGATGCGTATCTTGGTGACTTGCCGACAAAATTTGAATACAAAGGGAAAGATTATACTCCGAAGACTTTTGCCAACGAATATTGCGGTTTGAATCCTAATGATTATGTCGAAATTACTTCGTTTACGCATCATCCTTTCTACTCTAAGTTCAAACTCGAAGTGCCGGATAACTGGGAGTGGGACGAAGTGTACAATGTTCCGCTGGACGAGATGATGAAAATTATCGACAATTCGCTGAATAACGGTTATACCGTTGCCTGGGCTGCCGATGTGAGTGAGAAAGGATTTTCTACTTCTAAAAAAGGAGTTGCAGTCGTTCCGGATGCAGATGTGAAGGATATGACGAATTCTGAACTGTCTAAATGGGAAAAGCTGACTGACAAACAGAAGAATGAGGAACTCTACAAAATGGATAAGCCCGGAAAAGAGAAGCACATTACCCAGGAAATACGCCAGGAAGCATTCGACGATTGGCAAACAACCGACGATCACGGAATGCACATTATCGGTTTGGCTAAAGATCAAAACGGTACCATGTACTACAAAGTGAAAAATTCGTGGGGTGATTATAACGCATGGGACGGATACTTCTATGCTTCGAAACCTTACGTTCGTTACAAGACCACTTGTATCATGGTAAATAAAAATGCTATTCCGAAAGCAATTAGGGAAAAGCTGGGACTTTAAGAAGAAGTGCTGAAAAAATATAGAGAGGTTGCGGGCTTGATGTCTGCAACCTTTTCTTTTTTAGAAAAATAAAGCCCGACATGATTGCCGGGCTTTTTTTGAAGAAAATCGAAAAACTAACTCACTTGTGCTGTATACTTAATCTAAAACCTCTGTATTGAAAATTATTTATTTTACTCCCCAGTATTCATTCGATGTCATCCAGTTTTCCATTGCCAGTTTCTGGTCTGATTCTTTTTCAGGTCCCATCCAGTAGCTGTTGGAGGTCATCCAGTTTTGAATGGTCAGCGAGCTGTCTGATGCATCTTCCTTATTGTTAACTCCCCAGTAGTTTTCATTGCTCATCCAATTTTCGATATTTAACTGGTTGTCTTGTTCGCTTCCGGTCCAGTAGTTTTCGTTACTCATCCAGTTTTCTACTTCCAGTGAATTATCGGCTTCAGCAGTAACATTGATGTCCGAAACTGCTTCGAGAGAAGTGCTGGAGAGATTGGCTGCTGGCGAGAACATGGCAATGAATGCCGAAATTCCCTGAGCATTAGCGATACTGGTTACACCTACTGTTAAAACTATCATGATGGTAGCGATGACCCTTTTTGTTGATTTTAATGCTTGTGCTTTCATGACTTTATTTTTTTTTACTTGTTTTTGTCCGTTTGCCTCTGTTATTACAGTTTGCGTGCCAAAAAGCTTAAGTCGCTCATATGTAGAAAGTAATGGGATTTATTGTTTGCTTCCGACTTGTATCATTTTGAACGAATTAGAACACACTGTGTACGATTCCGAACATTTCGGAGCAAATTTTTTCGGTAGATGAGACAGTTGATTTTACCGGTAAAATGTGGGTACTAGATGTGAAGTTCCGGGATGGTAGCCTTTAAAGTGTAAAAAAAGAGTGCCCGAAGAAAACCGGGCACTCTTTCAATACAATTACTCAATAACTGGTGCTGTAATCAAATTCAAAACCAATCTTTTTAAAATATCTTGAAAATCATTTTCCTTAAACTCTGTACCTAGTTTATTACATAAAGTGTGCCATAAACGATTGTTAAGAAGACTTTTTGAGAAAGAGTGACTCAGAAAGAGGTTCTTCTGGCGAAGGTAGAAACCTATGAGCGACAAAAAACCCGGAAGCTTATTCCGGGTTTGGGGTATATTGAATTACAGGAGAGGGCACATCGGATGTTTATTTGCCACTCCAGTAATGATTGTCGTGCATCCACTCTTCAACCTTTAGAGGTTCTTCCTCAATTACTGAAGGGTTAAGTAATGCTTCACATGGTACACCTGTCCAGTAGTAATCACAGTACATCCACAATTCGATGTCCAGTTCATTGTCGGTTTCGAAGCGGTTAAAGACGACAGCCCGCCCGAAATTTTCTTCTGCTTCCGAAGTATTCGTGTTCAACTGAAGATCATTTTCGTATGCCTCGATTGCGGCTGTATAGGTTGCGTTTTCATTCAAAGCCAGTTGTTCATCTGAACTTTGTGAATAAGCCCGAAAGACGAATGTCAGGCTCAGAAGAACTGCCAAAAGGACTGCAGCCAGTTGGTAGTTCACTTGTGCGGTTAATACTTTTGCTTTCATTTTATGGCCCTCCTCATTAAGATGGTTAATCACCTACCCTAAAGCATGATGTGTGCCATAACATGTAATTGCTAGTATTTCAGTGTTTTATGCTTGCATTTGATGTTTGATAAGGTCAAAAAAGTGAACGAATTGGTTCGTTCACTTGTGCGAATCCGAACAAAATTTTGATTTATGTTGAGAGACTGGCTTCTTACCAGACAGCATCTGATGGGATTATGTCAAAATGATAAGTCGGATTGGTTAGTGGCAAGCCTATAGCTGCTTAGGGGGAAAGTAAGCGTTGCCTGTCTATTAAATATAACGAATTGCAAAAGGGAGCATTTTCAAAAATAAGCTGCGTTATAGTGGGTAAAATTATGAGGTTATAGATTAGGTAGTATTGCTGTTGTTAATGGAGTGTGTGTGAAATTGAGTCTGGACGGCTCCTGTAATAAACAGCAAAGGGGAGGTAATCCAGTTGATTTCCTCCCCTGATTATTTCAGTTCTTAATATTCTTATTCGTATCTAAGTGACTCAGCTGGGTCGGCGTTAATTGTTCTCCACAGTTGACGATAAACAGTAAATATAGCTATCGCAAAAACAGCTGCAGAAACAAACAGGTAATTGGTAATACTGAGGTTAACCTGGTAGGCAAATCTCGATAGCCATAACCTGGATATCTGGTAGGCGAGCGGCAGTGCCAGCAAGCTGGCTAATACGACCAACTGCAATGTTTCTTTTGATAGAAGGAATACCAATTCTCGTGTACCAGCACCTAGTACTTTTCTAATACCAATTTCTTTGGTCCGGTATACCGTTATCAATGCCATGAGTGAGTACAATCCCATGCAGGCAATGAATATGGCAAAGAATGAAAATGCTACGGCCACTTCACCCGTCGAGCGTTCTTCGGTATACTGTTTTTGCAAGTTGTCCGACATGGAAAACTCACTAAACAAGGTGGTTGGGTTTTCCTCTTTCCATATTTTTTTCACTTCTGCAATATCTCTATCGGAAGGCGGAGATTTAAAACGTATGGAGGTGAACCTGCTGAAACGCGGAACTTCCGGTAGAAAAATCAGTGGTTGCACTTCTTCGTGAAATGATTCGAAATGAAAATTACGCACGACTCCCTTAACGGTGTATTCAACCTGGTCGCCATTTTGGAGCAAACGGAGAAGATGCTTACCAACCGGGTCTTTTAGTCCCATGTATTGCACTGCTTTTTCATTGAGAATAACAGCGATTGGTTTTATTTCACTACCCGATTGAGCCGTTGAATCCTTTGACTGGCTGAACAGGTGATTTGGGTCGGTCGATTCGTCCGGTATTGCTTTGGTCGAATCGATAAAGTGCATACCATAGGTCTTGAGAAAATGATTGTCTGCCCAATTTACCTGCAGAAGATAGTTCTGGTTGGTCGAATCATTCATTCTATGAAAAGTATACATATCGATTAGTTGACCCGGAACAGCGCTTGAATAAGAGAGATCGGTAACACGCGGTAGAGCTTTTATTCGCTCAGCGAATGCGTCACGGTTGTCTCCCAAGCCGGTTGAATTGTCCAAAACGAGCAAGTTATTCTTATCGAAGCCAATGCTTTTGGATTGAATGTAATTCAGTTGTCGGTAGATGGTCGAGGTTGAATAGATGATCACAATGGAAAATAGGAACTGAAGAATCACTAGTACGCCTCGCAAACCTTTGGCACGTGGGCCCAGTTTTTTCTGGTTCTGCAAAATGGTGGCCGGGGTGAAGCGGGTAACATAAAAAGCAGGATACAACCCCGCAATGATTCCCGTAATTAAAGCAATTCCGAATATTATCGGGGATAGTTTGAGCAATGACTGCGATAGTGACGGACTCGAAAACTGATACATCTCTTCGAGCTGTGGGAAAGCCAGTTCAACAATGACCAGGGCAAGGAATAGCGAAATAAAACTGATGGTAATCGACTCAGCTAAAAACTGACGGGCCATATCTCTCCGGTGCGAGCCTAACAATTTGCGGATTCCGATTTCACGGGTTCTTCCGGCCAATCGTGCAGTAGACAGGTTAGCGTAGTTGATGGCAGCAATGAGGATAATTAACAGCGAAATGGCTCCAAGAACGATCAGCGTTTCAATATTGGCATTCTTCGACATCTCGTAGTTGAGATGCGAGAAAAGATGAATTCTGCTAATTTGTTGCAGTTTGATAATGAAATTATTCCCCATGTCATGGAATTCCTGGGGAGTCATCTTGGTAGTTCGCTCAATTTCCGGTGTCGCGGCTTTGAGGTATGCCTGCAGCAATTTATATTCAATATCGGTAATGCCGCCAATGGCATTGGGCGGAGCCGGCTTGTCCATATCTACTCCCGGCTTAAAGCGGTAGTAGGTGTAGAGAAAGCTCGATAACCAGGAGTTGTTGGGTAACTCCAGCGTAGGAAGCGAGGCTAATGCACTGTATTGAATTTGCGTGTTATACGGACAATCTTCAACCACACCGGTAATTGTCCATTTGGTATCGTTCTCCGAAATAATCTTCTTGCCTAGGGCTCCTTCCGGGAAATAGGTTTTCGCCATCGATTTGGTAATGACGATGCTTTTTTCTTTCGACAGGCAGGTGGCAGGATTACCTTGCAGGAGTTTAAACCCGAACATATCGAAAAACGTGGAATCGACAAAAAGGAGTGACGGTGCATCCAAAACTTCGTCATTCTTTGTTTTCAGCAGAATTTTACGTTCGCTTTTGTATATGCGACACGCCTGTTCAATCTCGGGAACGCGTTTCTTCAAACCAAAAGCAAATCGGGGAGGGGTAACTGCAAAGTTGGTTCCGATACTTCCCATTTTCGATTCGATAGTGGCCCGATACAACCGGCTGTCATCCGGATGAAAATCATCGAAGTGTGTTTGGGTCCATACATGAAGCATTACCAGTATAGCACAGGCCATACCGATCGCCAATCCGAAAACGTTGATAAAAAAGTAATCCTTGTTTCGGCGGAGGTTCCGGATCGCCAGCTTTATGTAGTTTTTGGTCATCATGATATTGCGACGATTAAATTCCGGTTGGCATCGTGAAATTTTCGGTAACAACGTGTCCGTCGAACAGGTGGATGATACGTTGTGCCCGTTGTGCATGCATTTTGGAGTGGGTGACCATTACAATGGTGGTTCCTTCCTCATTCAAGCTGGTTAACAGCCGCATGATTTCTTCGCCATGCGTACTATCCAGGTTTCCGGTTGGCTCATCAGCTAAAATAATGCGCGGCCTGCTCACGATCGCTCTGGCTACGGCAACCCTTTGCTGTTGACCTCCCGAAAGTTGCTGGGGAAAATAATCGGAGCGATGCCCCAGGTTGAACCGGTCAAGTAAATTGTCTACTCTCTTCTTGCGTTCTGTCGAATGTATTTTTTGGTAAATCAGTGGCAACTCAATGTTTTCACGGACGGTTAATTCGTCGATCAAATTAAAGCTCTGAAAAACGTACGAGAAACTTTCTTTTCGGATATCGGTTCGTTGACGTTCACTTAAGCTCGAAACGATCCGGTTGTCAAAATAATAAGTGCCGGAGCTGGGAGTTTCAATCAGGCCCATAATATTCAGCAAGGTTGTTTTTCCGCAGCCTGAAGGTCCCATTACACTGACAAATTCTCCTTCATCTATTGTTAGGTTTATATTGGTTAATGCTCTGGTTTCCACCTCTCTTGTTGTGAAAACCTTAGAGATATCCTGTAAATTTATCATAAGTTATGTAGTTCGAATGCTTTTATCCTTTTATGACAAATGCAACCATGAATTGTGCCAACTTGCAATGGTCATATAATCAGGCAAATATAATTTTATCTTTTAATTTTTATGTCCGAATGCGTACAGTTTGTGTTCGAATTCGTACATTTATTTCAGTTCCTGAAAGTACAGAAAATTTATTTTAGTAAATTGCATTTACCGAGTATGTATTGATAGTTACTCGCTTAGGATTGAGAAATAGCCGGCCTGTACGGAGTGCACTGAATTGTGGCTTAATACTTGTAAATGCCTGTAAAAAACTACCTATGGAAAAATTTGGGAAGATTCTCGTTGTAGATGACAACGAGGATATTTTGTTTTCTCTCCGCCTTCTTCTGCGACAGCATGTAGAAAAGGTAACTACTGAAAGCGACCCGGGAAATATTCCGGTCTTACTGAAAAAAGAAGAGTTCGATGTCATCCTGCTCGATATGAACTTCACCAAGGATGCTATCAGCGGGCAGGAGGGGTTTTTCTGGTTGCAGAAAATACTGGAAATTGATCCATCGGCAGTTGTTCTTTTCATCACAGCTTATGGTGATGTTGAAAAGAGCGTTCGGGCTATAAAGGAAGGTGCCACCGATTTTATTCTGAAACCCTGGCAAAATGAGAAGCTTCTGGCGACTATCAATTCAGCCCTAAACCTTTGTAAATCGAAGAGAGAGCTGGCTCAGCTGCGCATTCGGCAGCAGGCTATCAACCGGGTGATGAACAAATCTTTCGCCGATTTTGTCGGTAAATCCCCCGAGATGCAGGATGTGTACGATTCGATTAGCAAAGTGGCTGGAACGGATGCCAGCGTTTTGATTCTCGGTGAAAACGGTACTGGGAAAGAGTTGGTTGCCCGAGCTTTACATGCTAATTCCCTTCGGAAGGACGAGACGTTTATTAGTGTCGATTTGGGAGCCATTAGTGAAACACTATTCGAAAGTGAACTTTTTGGACACGTGAAAGGCTCGTTTACTGATGCTAAAGTCGATCGGCCCGGACGATTCGAAATCGCTTCCGGTGGAACCTTGTTTCTGGATGAGATTGGTAACCTGTCGCTTCCCTTGCAGGCTAAATTACTGACGGTTTTGGAAAGGAGAGAAGTTTTGCGAGTAGGTTCGAACAAACCCAAGCCAATTGATGTCCGGTTGATTTGTGCGACAAATATGAACCTGCCTCAGATGATTGCTGAAGGCAAATTCCGGCAGGATTTACTTTACCGGATCAATACCGTGGAGGTTGATTTGCCTCCCTTGCGGGAGCGCGAAGGCGATATCCCCTTACTGGCCAATCACTTTTTTGCGGTGTATGCCCGGAAATATAAAAAAGCTGTTCGCGGCATAACGAAGGATGCGATGCAACGGCTCGAAGAATATAAATGGCCGGGAAACGTCAGGGAACTTCAGCATGTGGTTGAAAGGGCAGTCATCATGAGTGAAGACGAGTGGATCAATGCCGACGATCTTCAATTGCGTACGGTTTCACAATCCAGCGAGGGACTTGACCTCGAAAATTATAACCTCGATGAGGTGGAAAAAACGGTTATTCTGAAAGTGATGAAGATGCATCATGGTAATATATCCAAGGCTGCTTCGGAGCTTGGACTGACAAGAACCTCACTTTACCGCAGACTTGAAAAATATGGGCTCTAGAAATTTTCGGCTTTCTGTTGTTTTAAGGGTTTTGGCCCTGATTGCTACCATTGTATTGATGGTAGTTCTCTTTCTGTTGACGGACTATTATTTAACGAGTCTGTTGGTATTGGCTGTGTTGATATATGAAGTTTATTCGCTGATATCTTTCGTTGAAACGACCAACACGTTGCTTACCAACTTCCTCGAATCGCTCCGTTATTCCGATTTTTCGAGAACGTATGAGATTTCCGGTGCCGGGAAATCGTTCGCCAGGTTGAGCGAATCGTTTAATCAGGTTATCAGCGATTTCCGCAAGGTTCGGGAAGAGAGGGAACAAAATTATTTCTATCTGCGGACGGTGGTCGAGCATATCGGTATTGGCTTAATTGCCTATCGGCAGAATGGTGAGGTAGAGCTAATAAATAATGCGACGAAGAAACTGTTTCAGCTTTCGCAACTGAAAAATCTGAAGGAACTGGAAGCGGTTTCGCCGGAGTTGAAGAACGGTTTGATGAACATCAGCAACGGAGACAATATTCTGGTTAAGATACGGGAGAAGGACGAAATTCTGCAGCTGGCAATTTATGCAACCGAGTTCAAGGTGGCCGATAAGAATATTCGACTGGTTTCCATCAAAGATATTCAAAGCGAGCTGGAGGAGAAGGAGATGGAGAGTTGGCAGAAACTCATCAGGGTACTGACACACGAAATCATGAACTCCATTACGCCTATTGCCTCGTTGACACAAACGCTTGATTACCTGATTAAAGATGTGCGGGAGCGGTATGATAATATTTTCTCCGATGAAGGCGAGGCCGAAGTTGTCGAAGAGGTTGAAATGGCTTTGAAAACGATTCACAAGCGAAGTACCGGATTGCTTCACTTTGTGGAATCGTACCGGAATTTGACCCGGATTCCCAAACCCAATTATACGATATTCCAGGTTCAGAAGTTGTTCGACACGATTTCATCCCTGATGAAAGAGGAAATTCACCGGAAAGAAATTACCTGCGATATCTCCGTTGAGCCGCCTAATCTGGAGCTTTCGGCAGACGAGCAACTCATTGAGCAGGTTATTATCAATCTCATTCGCAATTCAATTCAGGCACTGGATAAAACGGATAATCCAAAGCTTTCAATGAAGTCATCGCTCGATCAGCGGGGCCGAATCCTGATACAGATTTCCGATAACGGACAGGGAATATTGCCTGATGTGTTGGACAAAATTTTTGTACCTTTCTTCACCACGAAACCGAAGGGGAGCGGTATTGGTTTGAGTTTGTCGAGACAGATTCTGAGACTTCATGGTGGAACGTTAACTGTGCATTCGGAACCTGATGTAGAAACTATTTTTACTCTTCGGTTCTAACCGAAAGAATTTATGATGAGGCGTTGGTGGCGGAAAAAATTGAGCAAATGGATAGTCGGGAGTATATTGACGGGTTTTGTTCTGTTGCTCACGGGTTATCTTATTGTGTCCGTTTATTCACGTCCATATCTTTATCAGTCGCTCACCGAAATTCCCGAGAATAAATGTGGACTCGTTTTGGGGACGAGTAAGTACGTCTCCGAGGGAACTGAAAACCTGTTTTACCGCTACCGGATTGAAGCAGCTGTTCGTTTGTATAAAAGCAAGAAGGTTCGCTACCTGATTGTGAGTGGCGATAACCGTTACCGGAATTATAACGAGCCGGTAACCATGCAAAAAGATTTGGTGGAAGCAGGTGTTCCGGCTGATCGGATTTATTTAGATTATGCCGGTTTTCGAACGTTTGATTCAGTCATCCGCTGTCGTGAGATTTTTGGACAGCAGAAATTTACAATCATTAGCCAGCCTTTTCACAACGAACGGGCTGTGTTTATTGCACGTTTGAAGGGGATTGATGCCATTGGCTACAATGCTCGTGAAGTTTCCGGGATACCGGCCTGGAAGGTCCATCTTCGCGAAGCTGGTGCGAGAATTCGGGGATATTTCGATCTGTTGTTCGGAACTCAACCTCATTTTCTGGGTAAGAAAATAACAATTCCTGAATGAGTCCTTTCCAGGAAGGATAACGACTTTCTGATTTCATAATTCTTGTTAAAAGAGCCTGTGAGCGGCGAAGAATCGCTATTTTTAGCCATTCAACACGTAAAACTTATCCTATGAATTTTCGGAAAGCGCAACTCTCGCTCGTTTTCATTCTTGCACTACTGTTTCATTTCAAGGCCTTTGCCGGGCAATTGGGAAAGCAGTTCGTCGACGCGGCCAATCCGGCTATTCGTTATGTAGGGCGGATTGATTTCTCTGATAAGGAAAATCCTCGTTTCGACTGGCCCGGAGTGTATATTCAGTTTCAGTTTACAGGCAAGTCTTGTGCCGTGAAAATGAGTGATACCCGTCACGATTATTTTCAGGTAATGGTTGATAATCTTCCCGCAAAGGTGATGAAGGTTACCGGTGATACAATTTTGGTGATTGCCGATAATCTCAAAAATAAACTACATAAGGTAGAGATAGTTAAAAGAACTGAAGGAGAGCAGGGAACAGCCACTTTTAGCGGTATTTATCTGGATGAGGGAGCTGTCATTTCTCCCTGGGCGAATGTACCCAAACATAAAATCCAATTTATTGGTAACTCGATTACCTGTGGTTATGGAGTAGAAGGGAAATCGAAGAATGTTCACTTCAAGCCGGAGACCGAGAATAGCTACAAAAGTTATGCACCAATTACTGCTCGTGCTTTTGATGCGGACTACCACCTGGTGTCTCATTCGGGATACGGAGTGGTAAGGAATTATGGCTATAAAGAGAAAACTTCGCCGGATCCCATGCCGTCAAAGTATGACCAGGTGTACGATATGAAGAAGCAGCCCAAATGGAATTTTTCGAATTGGATACCCGATGCCGTGGTAATTAATTTGGGTACCAATGATTTTTCTACTCATCCTTTTCCTGATAAAGCTGTATTTCAGAGAGGTTATGAAAACCTGATTTTGCGGGTGCAAAAGAATTATCCGGGAGTACCGGTGTTTTGTATCGTTGGCCCTATGATTGATGAGCCTTGTTATTCTTACGTGAAAGAGATGGTCGAAGCATTTCGTCAGGTTCATCAGGTGAATAACGTTTATTTTGTTGGTGTTCCTACCTACTTAATGATTCCCGGACACGATTTGGGCGCGGACTCTCATCCGAACTATTCGGGACAGAAAAAAACAGCTGCATTTTTAGTCCCGGTGATGTCCTCCGTTTTGGGGTGGCCCTACAACGGAAACGAATTCATGAATAAATAACTGAAATAGCCGAAAAATATAGAGAAATAGCAATGAAATAGTTGTGCCGATAGCCGACGTTTTTCTTTTGTTCTTCACTTCAAATGAAGAGTGTTGATAAGATGTGTAAGAATATATATCACTGGTATTTGAATCTCTGAAAAAATATGTATTTTTGTGATATGGATTACCGTTTAGGTCTATCTGTTTTTTTGGGAATGCTACTTAAAATAGGGGTTTAATTTTTACTGAAAGCTATCACGTTCCTGAAATAGCACTGGCCTTTACTTATGCATGTGTAAAATTTGTGTGGATAGTTAACGTATTTCGAAAAATTCATAATTTATGGATGAGTTTTTTTCGCCGGATGATGTACGTAATTTTATGAACAGAAGTACGACCGATCGGCAACGGTTAATACTGTTTCTCTTATATAATTACGGAATTACTGTACCTGAAATGATTCAGATAACTTCGGGGCAATTCATGGTAAAACGTGAATTTATTATCTTCAAGTTTATAAGGGAGAAGACAAAGAAGGAACATCACTATAAAATTCAATTCGAGAATTATCGTCTTTTTTATAGGGTATTAAAAGGTCTTCAGGCTCAGGAGCCTCTGTTGCACAAGGATAAAAATCTCCCTGTATCGGAAGCATTGATTAAGAATGATTTATTCGATGTTGCTGTTACCATGAATCAGAAAATAACACCCGGAAGTTTATTTGACAGTCATTTGTTTTGGCTTTTTAGAAAGGGAGTAACCTTTCCACAGGCCGTAGCCGAGTATGGCATATCTATGTCGGGGAAACCCTATAAAATATGGGAGAAGGCGATGTTGGCGGGTATGCAGTGGCCGTACCTGCTGGAACCTTAACGATACGAAACAAAGAAAACAGGCTCACATTTCAATTTGTGAGCCTGTTTTTTTATATCGTTTTCTTCCGACTTACCAGTTATCGGTCCGGAAGGGCGAAGCCGGCAGATCTGCGCTGTTATACAGATTGACATCATCCGGATTGTCTGCCCACCCGTAACGAACAGCCACTGGGTTCTTCACTTCAGAACTAAAGACAACAACCGTGGTTGGATTGACTACAACCGCTTTTGCCCAGTGGAATTTCTTATCGGCACCGGCTACCGCAAAGCCCTTCAGATAGCCATATTTATCGCGAACCTTGAGTCCGTCGCCCACATGATTGAATGTGAGGAAAACTCTTGATTTATCGATATCCATGTGGTCATACATTGGTCCCGAATATACCAGGTCTTTGTTATAAGCGATTTTGAGTGCCGGCAACGAAAGTCGGTAACCGACGGATTGTTTGTTCTTAGGATGAATATTTCCTCCTTCACCTATATCAATAGCTACAGCCATTCCGGTATTGGGTAACGCCAGCGTTTTGGTTTGAGCTTCGCGCAAACGTGCCCAGTTGCTATCACCGGGTTGTTTAGCCGGAGCCATGTAATTCGCTAGTTGAACGAAAAGGAATGGAAAATCGCCTTCGTTCCAGTGCATGCGCCAGTCTTTGATCAGGTTCGGAAAAATACGCTGATACTGGGTAGGTCGGTCGGCGTTCGATTCTCCCTGATACCAGATAACTCCTTTTATTCCGTAGCCTATTATCGGACTGACCATTCCATTATACAACAACGTAGGATAGTCATTCGGTCCCAGAGATATCGCGTTGGTATCTATCTTACCAAACTTAAATTTCCAGTCGCCTGCCAGTGGAATGTTTTTGCCGTCAATCTGCAGGTTCAACTGGTTCGCGCTGCCATATATTCCACCGCCGCCTCCGGTATCTTCTACCCGTACCGTGATGACATTTTTACCAGTTCTTAGCAATCCTTTCGGAATATCATAATGCCTGTTTTTGTCATATGCATTCATGGTTTTGCCTACCGGGATTCCGTTTACCCAGGTTTGGTCCGAATCATCAATCTTCTGAAGGTTCAACTTCGCCGGTTTGCCGGCATCTTCGGGCGATATCTCGACGGTTTTCCGGAACCAGGCAATGCCATCGATTGATTCATAGCCACGACTTTCCCATAATCCGGGGAGTTGCATCGACTTCCACGCCGAATCGTCGAAATCTGTTGCAGCCCAAATTGCTTTGCCGTCAACCAAACCTTTATCAACGGTGGGTAGATCGCCCAGTTTCGCTTTGATTACAGCTTCTTTGCTTTCCTTGTATTTTTTCAGATCTAATTTTTGCAATGCAGCCAGCATTGGAGCAAAATCAGAATCATTTGCCATCGTTTCGGGACTGGTCCATGATTCAGCTACCGTTCCTCCCCATGATGAACAAATCATTCCAATAGGCACGCCCAGCTTTTTGTATAAATCGCGGGCAAAGAAATAACCAACTGCCGAAAAGTCTCCTACGGTTGCTGACGAACACTCGAGCCATTCGCCATCATCCATGTCCTTTTGTGGCGTTTGGGCAATTTTTCGGGGAACAGTGAAAAGCCTTATTTCGGGATAGTTGTCTGCATCTGCCATTTCCTTTCGATAGTTATTGACTCCACGATAGCTTTGGTCGATGCTATCGACTGGGAACTCCATGTTGGACTGCCCCGAACATACCCAGACTTCACCGATCATGATATTTTCGAAAACGATGGTGTTTTTCCCTTTTATTTTCATGGAGTAAGGACCTCCGGCATTCATTTCGGGCAGCTTTAGTTGCCATTTTCCGTTGTTGTCAGCCCTGGTTTTTACAGTATTCCCATCGATGGAAACAGTCACTTTTTCGTGAGGTGAGGCCCAGCCCCAAACGGGAACTTCCATGCCCTCCTGCAGCACCATTCCGCAGTTAAAAATACGGGGCATCGTTATTTCCGCTTTTCCCTGGAAAGAGAAAGACAAAACGACCAACATTACCAGTGTTATCCTGGTAAGATTGCTTGAAAAAATCTTCATAACGTGTGTTTTTGTATAGTAGTTTGAATCGTATTCTGTTTTACAATGTGATGGTTCCTTCCAGGAATGTTTTAGCCTGCCCGGAAATTAAAACACGATCACCTGAAAGATGGCACCGAAGTTTGCCTCCTCGCTCACTAAGTTGTAGAGCATCAAATTCCAGCTGGTTCATTCGGTGTGCCCAGAATGGAGTTAGCGAGGTATGTGCTGAGCCGGTTACCGGATCTTCATTCACCCCAACGGCTGGGGCAAAAAAACGGGAAACAAAATCGCTTTCATAGCCCGGAGCTGTTACGATGACGCCCCGCGCTTCGACGTTGGCCAGACGGAAAAAGTCCGGAGCCATTTCTTCAATGTCTTCCTGGGCGGGATAATATAGCAGGTAATCAGTTTTCCCTTTCCAGATTTCTTCTGGTTTTTTGCCCAATGCTTCAATCAATCCTTTGGGAGGAAGGGCCGGTTCCAGCTTATCAGCCGGAAAATTCAGCGTTAATAAGCCTTTGTCTTTTTTCACCTGCAATTCACCGCTTTTGCGGGTTTTGAATATGAGCGGATTCTTTGTACTTCCCAAATGATGAAAAAGGACATGAGCGGTAGCCAATGTGGCGTGTCCACACAGGGCCACTTCCACTTTGGGTGTAAACCACCGGAGTTCGTAATCGTGGAGATTGCGCACAAAGAATGCTGTTTCGGATAAGTTGTTCTCCATGGCAATATTCTGAAGGACTTCGTCTTCGGGCCATTCTTCCAGCGGACAAACAGCAGCCGGATTTCCTTCAAATAGCTCGGAAGCAAAGGCGTCGACCTGAAAAACCTGTATTTTCATGTGTTCGTTTTTAACGATTTTGTATTTAACCTTAACAGGAATGAAGGTTAGCGATCGGTCATCAGTTTGGCGGTTTTACTTTTGGAAATGAAAGGCATTTTGTTCCTAAGTCCGCCGAAAATCAAAGATAGCAACTTTTGTTTTCGTTCGGATCTTTTCAATCTGTAGTTCTAACTCCAAACACCAGGAACCGGCGTGCGACAAAATTGGCATTTTCCCTCTGTCAGATTGTTTTGCATAATGCGGAAACCCTTTCGCTCAATGACTATCTGATGGCATTTGGGACAAAGCGTATTCGATGCATCACTTCCCGGCAGGTTCCCAATGTACACGAATTTCATTCCTTCCTGGATCGCGATATTTCGAGCTTTGGTAAGTGTTTCGGCCGGAGTCGCCGGCAGCTGCTGTAGTTTGTATTGCGGAAAGAACCGGCTGAAATGTATCGGTGTTCCGTCGAAGCCGTTTTTCGTCAGCCAGCCGCACATCTCTTTTATCATGTCCATATCATCGGTCCAGCCGGGAATAACCAGGTTGGTAATTTCGAGCCAAACACCTTCCTCTTTTAGTATTTTTCAGGGTTCGAAGGACAGGTTCCAGCGAACCGGTGTTCAGCCTGACATAAATATCATCGTCAAATGATTTTAAATCGATATTGGCCGCATCGATTACTTTGGAAAGTTTGCGGAGCGGTTCTTCATTGACGTACCCGTTGGAAACGAGGATATTTTTGATGCCTTCCTGGTGCGCCCTTTCAGATGAATCATAAGTGTATTCATAAAACACAAGCGGTTCGGCATAGGTATAGGCGATCGATTGACAGTTATTCCCAATGGACGAAGCAACTACTTGTTCCGGAAAGAGTTCCTGATTCCGGGTTTCGGCCGGAGTTGCCTGCGAAATTTGCCAGTTCTGGCAGTTTAGGCAAACCAGGTTACACCCAGCCGTGGCAATGGAAAAGGAACGACTTCCCGGCAGGAAATGATACAGGGGTTTCTTCTCGACCGGATCGATGTGAATAGCGCACGGGTTTCCGTAAGCTGTTGTATATAATTTATTATCGCGGTTGATTCGCGTCCGGCAGTCACCGGTGTCGTTGAGGCTGATGTTGCACTCATTCGGACACAGTGTGCACTTTACTCCGCGACCGGTTACTTTGTAATAACGTGCTTCACGCTGGTATTTTGGGGGAACGGAGTCATTTGCTGCCAACGTCGGTATAAAGGCCATTCCCAACGTTCCCATCAATCCGGTTTTGATACATGTTCGTCTCGATATCGAAGGTGCTTTCATGACGAAAATTTTTTGCGTTTGCGTTTTTCAGGTTGAAACCGAAGAAGTTCTGTGTTTCGACACAAAGGTCAGGAGGAGATGCATCATTAAAAGTACGATGAGTGTCAGGTTAATTCCAAGCAACGGAACCAAAAACACCGATACTAACATGGCGCCTCCGGCCGAGCCGTACAGATCAGCTTTGTACACCATCGCCGGAGCTTCCGTTTTGGGTTGGTATTGCCTGGAAATTAGTTGAAACATTCGTCCGGTTAGCCATCCGGTGAGAGCAATCAGCAGCAGTTCCGAGGCAATATAAATGACCGTTCTTCCGGGAGAAAGCCATCCGGCAATGGCCCACTGCAATATCAGCAAGACCATAAACCAGATGTGCTGCCGGTAAATCCGGTCATTACTTTTTGGTCCTTCAGCTATTTTCCAACGCGCTCCCAGCGTGAGTCCGGCCATGAAAAGGGTGAAAATAACTCCAATCAGGTAATAGGAATATCCGAATGCCGACTGAATCAGTATAAGCGGAATAATCTCCATCGTGGACGCTGTAAAGCCGGCAGCGAACATGCTTCGGGAAATGCCTCGTGTGAAACTTATCAGGAAGATGAAAATGACAAAGAGTATGGTCCCGAAAAGAATGTAGGAAAGGCCGTGCTTTTTCAGCCAGAAACCGGTAAAATAACTCACTGCGATGGGATGATTGGCCCAGACCATTGGTGCTCCGTTTGTCATCATCTCCGCATATTCGTGGCTTCGGGTAACCAATTCTGACTCATCGACAAAATAAGCGATGTAATTGGTCATGATGCCCAAATCATTGACCCGGGTTAAAATGTTGGCGTGTAATTTACCGTTTGAAACCAGCAAAATATCCCGGTTTCCCGGAAGGATAAGCCAATGTTTGAAATAAGGTTGGATAGTTGCTACAACGGATTGATAGAGACGAACCGTGGTTGGATCTAGGTAATTGGCGGTTGACAACAAAGGGATGGCAACGACTCCGCTATCGGAGAGTTTTTTCCGGATGCTTCGGAAGAATTCTTTGCTATAGAACCGGCTGGCCGAAGGTGTTTCCGGAGGCGGAATGTTTAAGAGTACACCGTCATATTGAGCGGGATGTTGAGCAATCCAGCGCTGAAAATCGGTCCGGTGGATGTGAATGAGGGAATCATTTGGAATGGCATGACTCTGCTGCTCCAGTTCCAGTAACTTGCCATTCACTTCGAAGTAGTCGATCCGGTTGGGGTGGTATTTCAGGCATTCTGTCAGAACCCCTGTTAACGCTCCGGAAACTACGGCTATTTGATTGACGTGTGCAAGCTGGGATAAGGCATAATGAACCGGTTCCTCAGCTGCCGAAGGACTTCCCTGGGAGTAAAGAAGTCGGCTGTTTTCGAATACATTGGATTGACTTTCCGCTTTCGTAATTACCAGTTCACCGGAGATGCTTTGAATAATGCTTTGAATTTGCTGTCCCGGGAAAAGGGAGGCTCTTGTTGATTTCTCCGGAGGAAAAATGGCCAGGAAGACTAGAAGTATTGTAATGGCTGAGGTTGTGTAAAGAGGAATTTCTTTCATCCTTCTTCGAAGGAAGAGTAATAATGCCAGGCTGATAATTCCGGTGAGCGCCACGGTTTGAATAGGCGAGATGAGAAATACCCATACAAAACTGAACAACATACCAGCAAGCAAACTCCCTGCCGATTCCCACGAGTAAATCAGACCGGTGGTTTCGCCCGGCCGATGCTGGCTTAAAACCGGAAATACCAATCCGCCGGTGAGACAAAGTGGAGCTAGCGTAAACAGGGCAAAGAAAGCAAAGCTTAATGGACCGGTTTCTGTTCCCGTTTCGAAAAGCCAGCCATGTGTTATCCGGATGATGAGAATGCTGATGGAGGGAAGTACTGTCAACATGAGGAGCATCCGGATTATCTTGGTAACTGAAAAAGCTTTGTCCCGGGCCAGTTGTGTCCCAACTCCGGTAAGAATTAACCAAAGGGAAAGCAAAATGCCGACATACAAGGCATTACCTCCGAAGATAGCCAGGTAGTCACGGAACAGAACCAGTTGTCCCGTAAGGGTGACAAATCCCAAAATAAAAGGAAAAAGTAAAGGAGTCTTCCGGATGTCAACTTGTTTCTCTTCTGATGTTTCTGTAGACTTTGGTTCCGTTTCTTTTCCAAACAAGCGTTTAAAGTAGTTGAGGTGCCAGAAAATATGTAGCAGGCCAATAATGCTCATCGCAATCCCAAAGTCAACATGCACCGGTAAGGCTTCGTCGAGAAAGGCAAACTTCAGATTGTAATTGGCTTTCAGTGCCAGCAACAGTCCCAGAACGATTGTGAAGAGGAAGGTAATTAGCAGCAGCGTGTTCCAAATTTGCCGGTGAACGTTACGGGAAATCCATTTCTGACGGCTCAATATCCAGGTAATAAAATAGGCAAGCAGGGTACCTGACAAAATGGGTATGATGCTGTAGGGCGTATTCATGTTTATTTTTCATGAAAAACAATGGCTTCGTAGGTGTATAGTTCAGCGTCTTTCCAGCCGTTCCACCCGATGCCGGCTTTGTCTCGGGAGCAATGGCCAAGCATTTTTTCCCGGTCCCAGCCGGTTTGCTCGGCTACCTGTGGCAAGTAGGTTCCGCTACGGTTTCCTTTTTTGATGTAGATTCCCTGTTTCCCGGGCGTGAATTCCTCGGCATTTTTGATTTTGTGCAGCGGAGTCAAAACAGAAATCTCGATTTCAATGGATTTCATTTCGGGTAACTGAACAGGCTGAAAACGGTTGTCTTTTGTGGCGGCGGCAATCGCCATATTCCGGACGACTTCCACCAACGGAATCGACGGATTGAATTGCCCGATGCAACCGCGCAGTTTTCCATCTTCTGTTAATGTCACAAAGGCACCGCAATGTTGCTGAAGGTCTTCAGGATAACCTGGGGCAATTTTCTGAACCGTGCCGGTTTTTAAATACGTTTCAATGCTACTTCTGGCCAGTTTGAGTAAATAGCTTTTGTCATTTTCGGTTAGATGAAATGTCTGCTCTTTGTTTCTTGTTACCGAAATAGCGTAGTACCCAACGACTCTGCTGGGATCGCCCGCCGAACTGGCGGCGGAGTTTTGATAGGTAATTTGATGGTAATGATAGTCCGGTTTTCCCGAGACCATCTCCATGAGAGTGAGTACGCCACTTTCGCCGCAGAGGCGGGTCAACACATTTTCCGGCGGATTGGGAGCTGTTTTCTGACATACCTTTTGTAATTGTTCCGGTTTCCCGGAAAGAATCGCATCAGCCGTTTCTTTATCCACCTTTTGTGCAGTCGCATTCGTCGGATAATGTGAAAAATCGGTGCTAATAATGAACAGGTTGTCGCCGGTGAAGTAGGGCAAAAGTGCTTCTGCCAGTTTTCGAGTCGTTGCTGGATTGGAATCTCCGGTTAGTATGGGAACGATGCGAAATCCTTTTTTCAAATGATATTGCAGAAAAGGTAACTGAACTTCAATGGAATGTTCGCTCTGGTGTGCTTTGGGAACAAAATGGATGAAGCTGTTCTCTGCTATTAGCTTTTCGGCTAATGTCTCGTTCACCGGAATTTTCCCCAACGGAGTTATATAATTTCCATGAGGATAAATGGAAACTCCACTGAAACGAATCCGATGTGATACGCCAATGACAAACACATTCTTGTATGCTTTTCCGGCAGGAATTTGAGCATATCCGGTGGCGGCTACTTTTCCTGAAAAGATATAACCGGCATGGGGAACAATCAGTGCGGCAATTGACGAATCTGTTTGGGTACTCGTATTTTGAAAGAGTTGACTCAGCTCTTTTTTAAGCGTACCTGCATTTCCCGGATAGAAGGAACCGGCTACGGCAGGCTGCCTGTCTTGTGCTAGCAGCTGTCCCGGGAATAGCAGCAGCAAAACCACGATGACCCGAAACGGAATGTGTGTTCTCATGGCTCAGGTATTATTGGTTTACCTTTAAAATTAAGAAATAGCTTGACTCATCCATCAAGAATTGTCGGAGATTATTGGTTGTGAAGTCTCTGTATAGTGTTGATTATAATAAGTATAAATAGTGTCGAGATAAAATCCCATATCGGTACGGAATTGCCGGATGAATGGCATTCTATTCTGAAAATGACTATTTTCGGGAAAAACTGGCGAGCTATGAGACCGTATATTCTTGCTGAAACCAATTGGAAAACCGTTCGTGAAATTGATTATGAACTGGCTATTCTTCCCTGGGGAGCCACCGAGGCTCACAATCTCCACTTACCCTATGCCACCGATGTTTTTGAATCGGAATATTTTGCCTGGGAATCGGCAAAAATCGCATGGGAAAAAGGAGCGAAGGTGATTGTTTTGCCGGCTATTGCCTATGGTGTGAATACCGGACAGCCAGATGTGAAACTTGATATGAACCTGAATCCCTCGACGCAGTTGGCGATTCTCGACGATTTGATTACTGTGCTGAATCGTCAGGGAATAAAGAAGCTGGTGATTCTGAATTCGCATGGTGGGAACGACTTTAAAATGCACATCCGGGAATTGAATCTTCGTTTTCCGCAAATGTTACTGTCGCAGTGCCATTGGTTCAAAATGCCCGGAATAGAGGACTTTTTTGAAGATGTCGGTGAACACGCCGGTGAGATGGAAACCAGCCTGATGCAATTGTTTCGACCCGATTTGGTGCGCTCGCTGGAAGATGCTGGCGAAGGTAAAGCGAAAGTTCCCCGCATTCCGGCTTTACGCGAAGGTTGGGCCTGGTCCGAACGCAAGTGGACACAGGTTACGACCGACACGGGAATTGGAAATCCCAAAGAGGCTACAAGGGAGAAAGGCGAACGCTTTTTCCGACATGTTTCCGAAAAGGTTGGTACCTTTTTTTACGATATGGCTACAACAACTCCGGAAGATATGTACATCGACCCGGATCAGCTCTGATATTCAGGAGATCAGAATGTGAGTACTTTCCAGCCGTCTTTCAGGTAACTGGTCAGTGGTACGCCCATCGGACGCACGTCTATGCCCAATTGCCGGAGCTGATCGGTGATGCCGTACATGCTGGCACAGGTTGCGCATGCTTCAACGGTGAGTCCGTTATTCAGCATGTCCCTAATTTGTTTCTGCAAACTTTCATTTTCGGTCAGCAGCTTGGCCGATGGACCCCATACGATTAACCGCACTTCCTGAAACCAATGTTGAAGATGCGCGTTGTGGGTGTACATGAGGCAAACCTTTTCGGCAACATCCGGATCGCCACTTGCCCAAATAACTGCTAAGTGATCGTCATGATCTTTCATATCTCAGGTATTTTGTGATTCTACAAGTGAGTAATTTAACGTGCAATTGCTCTGATTCCTTAAATTTACAATAAAGCTACCACGGCGAAAAGAATTTCCTGTTTAATAATGTGAAGAGATGTTACCATTGGTTTCGTACGCGGAGCGAAGGTATTATGCGTCTTTCTTTGGAATGATATCAGCGGCGCCGGAAACCTGTGATTATTTCATTCGTTCGCGAAAATGATGTTTTTGCACTGCAGGACTATGAATTGAGCTTTACAAATGAGAGAAAACGAAAACTGGAGTGCCTTAAAATAGCCCCAAACGTTACTTTATATAATTCTTTCTGGGGTATCTTGCTAAGAAGTTAATCAAGTAATGTTTATTATTAAGAATTATTCTTAAAAGCGAGGTGCGACCTAAACCATGGTGCTTGCCTGTTGTTTACTAAAGTGAAAATGTTGCGGGAAAATGGTCATGATATCCCGGAAACAATTTTCGTTAAAAAGCATTTATCAAAATTCTATCAGGTGTTGATTTGGTTGATGATTAAAGTTGCTTGATAAATGCCTTTAACACGGAGAGGATGTCCTGAAAAGGACATCCTCTCTTTTTGTTTTTGAAATCCGGTTGTAAATCAAGGTTACCGGGCGGGAGTAAAACGGATGGCAGCACCTCCGCCGGGGGCTAAGTTCAGGCGTAATGTGGTACGACGGTTGACTTCCTTTTTAGTAATCTCAATGGATACCGGGTTGTTGCTGTAGTTGGCCTGTGGGCCGTCGAGGTACATCTCGGCCGTGTATTTTCTTCCCTTTGCCAGGAAACTCAGCGGGACTTCAATCTTTCGCGGGTCTTCATCCGTAATAGCTCCCAGGTACCAATCGCGGCTGTTCCGGTCTTTCCGGATAACCGTAACATAATCGCCAATTTCACCATTAATAGCTTTGGAATATTCCCAATCGACGGGAACATCGTGAATGAACTGAAAGGCCGGGTGCCCCTGGTAATTTTCGGGTAAATCGGGAACCATTTGCAGTGGACTGTAGAGTACAACATAAAGTGCCAATTGCTTGGCCAGTGTGGTATTGACCTGGTTGTGCGGCTTGTCTTTCAGCGTAAGTTCAAAAATACCAGGTGTAAAGTCCATCGGGCCAGCCAGCAAGCGGGTAAAAGGCAGAATGGTGGTGTGTTCCGGCGGATTCCCTCCATCTTCGCTCCAGGCATTATATTCCTGTCCGCGGGCCCCTTCTCCCGACATAAGATTGGGATAGGTTCGCCGCAAACCAGTAGGGATGATGGGCTCATGAACATCGAGCATGATGTGCCGTTTGGCTGCTTCCTGAACCATATGTAAATAATGATTGACCATGAACTGCCCGTGATGCCACTCTTTTCCATTTACGCGCGAACCAACATAACCGGTTTTCACATAATGGACACCGTATTTCTGATAGAAGTTGAAAGCAGAATCGAGTTGCTGTTCGTAATTGGCTACATCGGCACCTGTTTCGTTGTGACCGATTAGTTGTACACCCTTTTTGCGCGCGTAGTCGGTTATTTTTTTGATGTCGAAATCGGGATAAGGCTTGGTGAAACTGAATTTCCAGTCTTCCCAGCCTTGGTTCCAACCTTCGACGAGCACTGCCCCAATGCCGGCCTTCGCGGCAAAGTCGATGTACTTCATCACATTTTGCGTGTTAGCTCCATGTGTGGGAGAGTACTGCCAGGTTTCTTTTCCGAGGTGCAACGACCACCAGATTCCTACAAATTTTGTTGGTTTTATCCAGGAAACATCTCCCAGTTGATTCGGCTCATTCAGGTTGAGGAGCATTCGTGAATTCATCAATCCGGCGGCGGTTGAGGAAACCAGAACGGTCCGCCAGGGAGTAACCCGGGGAGCTGATGTTTTTACTTTCACACCATCGGACCACGGCACCAGATCGCAACGCAGTTTATTATTTCCCGAATGATATAATGACATGGAAGCATAATCGACCAGTGCAGCTTCATGTATACTGATATAGTTTCCGCTTTTGGTTTCCAGCGTAAGCGGTGTACAAACAGTATCTGTTAATTCTGAAAGAGGATGGCTGGTGTAAAGATACTCGTAACGGTTGTCGCCATATGCCGGAATCGACCAGGCAGTGTGGTCGCCGCTGAAGGCGAACCCTGTCACTTCGTTGGATATTTCGAAATCTTTCAGGTTTTCTTGCCCCGGGAACTCGTAACGGAAAGCAAAGCCTTCGTTGTACACTCTGAATATAATGTTCATTTTCCGGTGCAAACCATGCTGTTCTTTCAGTTCAATCTTTAACTCACGGTAGTTGTTCCGAATCTCCTTTTGCTCACCCCAGGGCTGTGTCCAGGTTTGGTCGACCTGATCGCGGTCGAACCGGGTGGCAACGAAATCATCGAGTAGATTGGGAGCGCCTTTTAATTCGAAGCCCAGTTGCGATTTATAGAATAGTGGTTTTTCGCCCAGTTTGGCCGAATAGAAGGGTTTTCCTTCGTGGTCGAGATAGAAGGTCACGTTCAGTGTTTCGTCGGGAGAGACGACTGTTCGGGAAGTGGTTGGGTTTTCCTCGCAGCGACTTAAAATGAATATGGCAGCGATGATGAGAAATACGGTACTGATGGCGGGAAATATGTTTGGGTATTTTTTCATATGTCTGTTAGATTAGGCTACGTTTATTAGTACAAATAATTTACTGAAAAAGTTTGAAACGGCCTCAGTGATTTTGATTTGATACTTTAGTTAAAGCTATCGGAAACGACACGGGGAATGGAATTTGCGCTGGCGTTATGATTCCTGTTCAACGAAAAATGCTTTTCTTTACGCCGGACAGATAGCTTTAGAATTTCCGGGCGAATCCTTACATTTGAACTGCTAAAACCATTGATGCATTGAAAAAGACGACACAACAACATATCATCGGATTATTTGAGAAAACGTTTGGCGAGAAAGTAACGGATATCGAGGTATTGCCACCTTCCGGTTCCTATCGGGAATATTGCCGGTTGGTTTCGGACAAACGTAACGTGATTGGTGCCTGGAATGAAGACGATAAAGAAAACCGGGCGTTTATCGAATTTTCGAAAGCGTTGCGGACAAGTGGTATCAATGCGCCGGAGATATACAGCGAGGAAACCGAAAAGCATATTTATCTGCAGCAGGATTTGGGGAATACCACCTTGTTCCAGTTTCTGAGTGATGTTCGTGAAAAAGATGGTTTTTCGGAGAAGATAGTCGATGTGTACCGCAAGGTGGTGTCGCAGTTGCCAAAAGTACAGATTGAGGCCGGGAAGAATATCGATTATAGCTATTGTTATCCGCGCGATGCATTCGATCGGCAATCGATGATGTGGGACCTGAACTACTTCAAGTATTATTTTCTGAAGTTGGCCAAGATTTCGTTCGACGAACAATCGCTGGAGGACGATTTTCAGCGTTTCACCGATTATTTGCTGGAGGTTGAAAGAGACTTTTTCCTCTATCGCGATTTCCAAAGTCGCAACGTGATGTTGATGGACGGCGAACCCTGGTTCATCGATTACCAGGGAGGACGAAAAGGAGCGTTGCAATACGATTTGGCATCATTGCTGTATGATTCGAAAGCCGACATTCCGCAACCGGTTCGAGATGAGTTACTGGAAGCATATCTCGATGAATTAGAAAAATATCATCCGGTTAACCGGAAAGATTTCCGTGAATATTTCTACGGCTACGTTTTGATTCGTATGATGCAGTCGATGGGGGCGTATGGATTCCGTGGATTTTATGAAAAGAAAGAGCACTTCCTGAAGAGTATCCCGTATGCGTTGGAGAACCTGGTGATTGTGCTCGATAAATTTTCGTTCCCAATTGAGTTGCCGGAACTGGAAAAGGTTCTCCGTTCGTTGCCGGAATCAGAAACACTGAAGAAGATTGCGTCGAAGCAGGATGAAATGACGGTTCGGATTACCAGCTTTTCATATAAGAAAGGAGTACCACAAGATCCTTCCGGGAACGGAGGCGGCTATATTTTTGACTGTCGCGCTGTGCACAATCCCGGTAGGTACGATCAATACAAAACCCTGACGGGAAAAGACCCGGAAGTCATTTCTTTCTTTGAAGAAGAATCGGAAATGGAAGATTTTCTCCGGCCTGTTTTCAATTTGGTCGATCAAAGCGTGGAGAAATATATCGAACGCAAGTTTAACCATCTGATGGTGAGTTTTGGGTGTACCGGAGGGCAGCATCGCTCGGTGTACGCGGCGGAACGGCTTACAGAACACCTGAAAAACAAATATCCGGTTCGTGTTGTTACTTTCCACAGAGAGCAGGAAGCTCTGTGATTAGTAGCAAAAAGTAGTTATGTCAAAAACTTTGTGTAAGTCGAAGAAGGAGTACAAACCTCCTGAGAATCCTAAGTACGAGTGCAAGAAATGCGGCAAAGTGACCTTGAAGGAAAAAAAGGTCTGCAAGCCTCGGAAAGTAAAAAGTTAATTTATTCAACAGAATACATGATGTCGGCGGTTTACTCTGTGAACCGCCGATGTTTTTTTATTTTCGTGAAGAAACAAAAAGTCAATTTTTAAATATTGCCGAAACCTATGAAAGCCCTGATTTTTGCAGCGGGTCTGGGAACCCGCCTTCGTCCGCTCACCGATAACAAGCCCAAAGCCTTGGTGGAAGTTGCCGGAAAAACTTTGCTTCAACGAGCCATCGAAAAGGTGAGTAGTGCCGGCTTTGAAGAGATTGTGGTGAACATTCATCATTTCGGCGACCAGATTATTGACTTCCTGGAAAGGAATAACAACTTTGGACTGGATATCCGAATTTCCGATGAGCGCGATGAATTGCTCGATACAGGCGGAGGCATACTGAAGGCCCGGCCGTTGCTGGAAGATTCGGAACCTTTCCTGGTGTACAATGTAGATGTATTGTGCTCCCTCGATTTGAAAAAGTTACTGCAATGGCACAAGGAACGTAAGGCGCTGGCTACATTAGTTGTTCGCAGGCGGGACACTTCTCGTTATTTGTTGTTCGATGAGGATATGCAATTGTCCGGTTGGACCAATATCAAAACCGGTGAAGTGAAAATGGCCCGGCAAACACCGAAAGTCGAAAAGTTCGCTTTTAGCGGCATTCATATCATCGAGCCTTCCGTTTTTCCCTTAATTACTGAAACGGGCAAATTTCCAATTATTCACATGTATTTGCGGTTAGCTGCGCAGAATGCCATTTATGGATTCGAAGATACTTCAGATTTGTGGATGGATTTGGGCAAACTGGAGCAGTTGCAGGTTGCCGAAGAAAGACTCTCAGAATAACGAACATCCCGGTAGGAAAATGTCTTGTCCTGAAATAGCTTGACGTAAAAAGTCAGGAAAATGAAGAAAGGAAAAGAGGCCATGTTAAGCGATCACATGGAAGGATTTCAGGAAAAACCGATTAATTACAATGCTTACGAAGTTAGTTTCAGGCGCTGGTTGGTCGGCCAGATAGATGCAGAAAAGATGAGTTTTCAGCAGGCACGCGACCGGTTTGATTTAGGTTCCCAGTACCGGCGCATTATCAGGAACTGGCAGGAACGTTATTCCGATGATATTCACTTATCTTTACAGGCGATGAGTGGAAAAGAAAGAACAGATGTAAAAGCGCTGGAGAAGCGTATCAAAGAGCTGGAAAAACAGCTTGAACTGGCGAAGATGAAAAATGTGGGCCTGAATACGATGATTGACATTGCTGAGCAGGACTACAAATTAGAGATTCGAAAAAAGTCTGGCCCCAAACAGTAGATGTACTGGCACACATGTACCCGTTGGTATCCAAATCGGTACTGTGTGAACTGTTTGGGTTTAGCCGCCAGGCCTGGTACGATAGCAAAAAGCGTCACTCAGTAAAACAAATGCAGGAGGTGTTCATTTTGAAGCAGGTAAAAATACTTCGCCGCGAACATCCCCGCATGGGAGCAGAGAAACTCCTTTTATTACTGACTTCCACACTACAGGAACACAACATCAAATACGGAAGAGACAAGTTTTTCAACCTGCTCGGGGAGCACGGTTTGTTGGTGCGGCGCCGTAAGCGGGGCCCGAAAACCACTAATTCGAACCATTTTTACCGTAAATATCCCAATCTAATCCGGGATATCGAACTGGTCAGTTCAGGCAGACTCTGGGTCAGTGATATTACTTACCTGCGAACCGAAAAAGGCTTTGTCTACCTGTCCCTGGTAACCGATGCCTATTCGAAGAAAATTGTCGGATGGAGCCTCTGGCCCGACCTGACCAGTGAAGGGGCCTTAAATGCCCTAAGAATGGCCGTTGCCGGCGAAGGTGTAAAGCCGAACCTGATTCATCACTCCGACAGGGGGATTCAGTATTGCTGCAATGATTACGTGAACTACCTGAAAGGAGCTAAAATCAACATATCTATGACTGAAAACGGAGACCCTTATGAAAATGCGGTAGCCGAACGTGTTAATGGTATTCTGAAGGGAGAGTACAGCTTACAGGACACTTTTGCCGATTATCACGCAGCCCTGGAAGCGGTAAAACTCGCTGTATACAAATACAATCATAAACGGCCGCATCGTAGTGTGGACATGATGTTCCCCACTGATGCACATAAGCAAACCGGAACATTAAAGAAACACTGGAAAAAGCGGTCCTATCCGTTGAAGCGTGAATCAGGTGATACATAAAAATCTGTCGAACGAACCCGGTGTAAGAGAAAACCTGTGATGAGAGAACAGGAATAACAGAGAGAGTTTCCGGCTACTTCAGGGTTTAGAAACAATCTGAACTCTGTTTTCAGGTTTTACTCTTACAAACGACGGACCGGGCAGGAAGATAAAAAGAAGTATATTTGGAATCCAGTTGTTACGAAATAACAAGCAACCGGACTCACCAATTAAGTATAAATCTGTCAAGCTATTTTAGGGGAGGTCAAAATATTTAGGAGAGGTCAATTGCTACACGTGCGGCATGGGCTGCTACAGGTCAGTGGTGCGTTGCTACACATACGGCGTGGCCTGCTACCTGTCAGTCTTGTGTTGCTACACATACGGCACGGCTTGCTACCAGTCAGTCGTGTGTTGCTTCGTGCGGGGTACTTACTGCTACACGCGGGTATCGGTGGGATGTGGCAGAGACTGAAAGCATTTCGTCCTAAAACGAATTTTCGGATGCAAAAAAGGTGTCCCTGTCGGTTAACTCCAGCGTTTGGAAACTGCAGAGCTACCTCGGGGACACCTTCTTTTTTTATCCTATCGGGAATGCCGGTTATTTGTCTTTTGTTCCTTTTTCAGGAAGCAACGCAACACTTATGTAGTTGTTGAAATCCCAAACCCATTTGGCTGCCTTCTGCAATTCTTTTGGATTCAGGGCATTTACCTCGGTATTGAACTGGTTGAAGGTTGAGAAATCACCGTCATGATTCAGGTAGTACGATTTCAGTGCGCTCAGCCAGTAGCTGTTTTCACGGAGATTGGTTTCACGCTCACGCAACATCTTTTCCATTGCTTTGTGTACTTCTTCCTGAGACGGACCATTTTTGAGCAGATCCTTGATTTCATCGAAAACAGCTGTTTTCAGTGTGTCAATTTTCTCCGGAGCGGTACCATAATAAATCGTCATGGTATATTCCGGTTCCGGAAGTTTATTGAACGAAGGTTGTGCTCCGATGTAATATACACTGGATTTGTCCTCGCGAATGCTTTCCAGCAAACGGGTGGTGAGAATTTTAGCCAATGCGTCGAGTTCAACGATGTCTTTCGTATCGTAGTTCAGCTTACCATGGAATTGGATGTACTGAATACTTTTCGGTTCGGTTCCTTTATATACTTTCTTTTCGACAGCACCTTTTGGTGGACGGATACCCAAATCCTTCCAGTGATCGGTTTTACCGGTTGTAGGCAACGAAGCCAGGTAAGTTTCTACCAGCGGTTTCATTTTGTCGAAGTCGATGTTACCAACAAAGATGAATTTGAAATCGCCTGCATTGGAAAACCGGTCTTTATCGATAGCCTTGATGCGATCGAAATTCGCCTCTTTCAGGGTTTGTTTTGTCAAAGGACGAACCCACGGACTGTAATTGCTGGCAACCACGCGGAAGGTATCGGAGAAGGCCGCTTCCGGAGAAGCTTTCCGGTTGTCGAGCTGACTCTCCATCCGGGTCATGAAAGAGTTGAAGGCCGATTGGTCAACGCGCGGATGAGTGAAATAGAGGTTCACCAGTTTCATCAGCGTTTCAACATCCTTTTTCGAAGAAGACCCCTGGAACCCTTGAGTAATCTGGCGGATAAACGGATCGACATTTGCTACTTTGCCGGCCAGTTTTTTGTCCAGCTCGGGAGCCGTAAAGTCAGAAAGTCCGCTCATCTGCATGATGGTAGCTGCAAAATCAGTGGAAACGTCGTCCGATGGCGAGTAAACCGAATATCCACCCGGTCCGTAAGCTGAGAAAAGAATTTCGTCATCTTTGAAATCCGTTTTCTTCAGAATGACTTTGGCACCATTGGAAAGTGTCCACTCTTCTGCATTTACTTCCGGAATTTTCTTCTCGCTGACAATCTTACCAGGAGTTGGTTGTTCAGGCATCAGCGGTGCATCGGAAACCTGATCTTTATATGGCTTGATTTTAGCCGTGTCTACTTCCGCCAGAAGCTTTTTGACATCGTCGTTGGTCGGAACCGGAACGCCTTTCACGTCCGGAGCGGTGATAATTACCACGCGGTTATCCGGTGTCAACCATTTTTTCGCAAGGGCGTCCACGTCAGCCAGGGTAATGGTTGGCATCAATTCCTTATAATACTGATACTCCTTGTCAAGTCCCGGAACGGGCTCTTTCCGCTCCAGAAAGTTGCGGCTGTATTCGTTGGCAATACTGATAGATTGGCGTTTGTCACGATCGTTGTAAGCGGTTTCCATCGAGCTCATCATCGACGCTTTTGCACGCTTCAATTCACTTTCGGTAAAGCCATAATCTTTCACTCGCTGGTTCTCGATAAGCACGGCTTTCAATCCTTCCGGAATTTTTCCCGGATGGGTAACGACCATGGAGGAATAAACATCCACCGGGCCGACCAAGCCGCCATAGCTGGAGCGTGCAAATACAAACGGAGGATTTTCTTTTTGCGCAATTTCCGACAAACGAGCATTGATCATGCTGTTGTACAGGCTGTGCATCATCATTTCGCGGTAGCCACCAACGGTTGTGTCGAGCTCCATGGGATGCTTGATGTACAAATTAGCTGAAGAATAGGTTGCTTCGGGGTCGGTGACGACTTTGATGAGGGTACCTTTTTGGAAAGGAACATCGTATGAAGGCTTTTTGCGTTCGTTTTTGTGAATCGGAATTTGAGAGAATTTCTCTTTTACCTCCTGAACCATTTTTTTCTGGTCGAAATCGCCCACAACAATGACAGCTTGCAGATCGGGACGATACCAGTCGTTGCGGAAACGACGAACAGCTGACGGAGGACAACTGTCGACGACCGACATTTTCCCGATAGGTAAACGGTCGGCATAATGTGAATCTTTGAAGAACACCGGCAGCCACTGTTTCATCATGCGCTGCTGTGCACCTTGTCCGCCGCGCCACTCTTCGTGAATGACACCACGTTCTTTGTTAATTTCGTCGTTCGAATCGGTCACCTGGGAAGCCCAGTCGTAAAGAACCTGCAGGCCTTTGTTCATATATTTAGCGCTGTCGAGTGGTACTTTCAACATGTACACAGTCTGGTCGAAGCCGGTGTAAGCATTGATTTCCGGTCCGAATTCCATACCGATGGATTCGAAATAATTCACGAGCTCATTTTTGGGGAAATTTTTGGTCCCGTTGAAGCTCATGTGCTCGCAAAAGTGGGCGAGTCCCTGTTGGTCGTCATCTTCGAGAATGGAGCCGGCTGATACAACCAGCATCAATTCTGCACGGTTTTTCGGGGTGTGGTTGGCCCGAACATAATAGGTTAGTCCGTTTTTCAATACACCTTTGTCCGTCTTCGGATCAAAAGGAATTTTAGCTTTTAAATCCGGCACCTGGGCATAAGAACCCATCGCCAAAAAAATGGTCAACAGACCAAGGATTAACTTTTTCATAAGCAATTTGTCTTGGAATAAATAATTAATATGATTTTTGTGGGTGTTTCACAATTGGTATAGTGTTTGGCTAATTCGTTACAAATGTTGTCGAACAGCATACGAAAATCCGTCTTCATGGTGAGCCCGGCTGTTCCGGTAACGAAACTTCAATTCGTCTGGTGCATTGTCGACAACATACGAAAGCCGGGTGTAATCGAGCAATTCCATATCGTTAAAATCGTTTCCGATACCCAGCGTATTTTCTTTGGGAATACCTGTTAACTGGCAGACCGCTTCCACACCGTGTGCTTTGGTAACTCCTTCCGGGAAGATTTCCATCCAGGTGAAATCGGGATGTAGCGGCGAAGTGGCCCGTATAACACTAACGTGCGGAAATTGCTTCAGTACTTTTTGCTTGATGACGTCAAAATGTTCTGCGTCGCGCGGAAGAAATATTAAAACCTGGGAAATGGGAAAAGCATCGTTTTCTTTTAATTGAACCGCGTCTCCCAACACCTTGTGGTAATTGAGGTAACGTTCAAATTCTTCACAGGGGTTACTTCTCCACCAGGCAAAATGGTGATTGTCCGGAATTTCGCGCGAAACTTTGAAGTTGAGTTTTTCGGCCATCAGAAACTGAATAATTTCTCCTGCTTCATCGGCCGGAATACTCATGGCCATCAGCAACTTTTGTTGTTTCCAGTTAATCAAACCTGCACCAGAGCTGAAGATGACAAAATCAAACGGCATATCGGGCGTAAGTACCTGTTTTACCTTCATCAGATTTCTTCCGGTGGCTGCTACCCGGCATATTCCCAATTTTCCCAACTCTACCAGTGTTGCGTAGTCTGCTTTACTGATGGAATGATCTGCCTGCAACAGCGTGCCGTCCAGGTCGGTTATCACCATTTTTATTTCTGTCATTTGAAAAAAAATAATCGAAATTATATTAGATAATCAATGGGTTAAGAATTTTGGGCCTGAAAAGTTAAAATTTCCCAAAACCAATAGTCTTTCCGAATGTTTATCTGACGCCAGCCTGCGTCAAGCAGCCAGCAAACAACGTGCCGAAAAAATAATTTTGCCGGCAGAATGGTTGAAGTTACAATTCCTGAAGAAGGTTTAAAAGTGAAACTTTAAAATTTTAACAGAGGTTTGATTATATAACATAATTTGAAAGATTTAGCCGTTAAAGAAGGGGAGTCTTTTAGGGTGAAATATGTTTCCGGGTTGTTAAAAAATTGTTAAATTCGGGCGCCGGAAGAAATTAAGTTACCGTGTTTTATCATTTCTTTGTCGGTGAGCGATCGGGCCGGGGTTACCGTGGCGATGGTATTTGACCGAAGAAGGCTCGGAGCATATAGATTTTAAGGGATGTTGTTCGGTTCGTTGATGACATTACAACCTGTATTTTCTCTTCTTTTTTTTGTCAGGGGAATTGTATCTTTCGAATTCAAATTTTTGGCGTGTAGACAACCAAAATCAATGCATACAACAAATAACTAATAGATATGGACAACAGACTTCAAGAGCTGACTGATAAGATTTATCAGGAAGGAATCTCGAAAGGAAACGAGGAGGCCGAAAAAATTGTGTCCGATGCCCGTGCGGAGGCAGAGAAAATTTTGGCTGAAGCAAAGAAGAAAGCTGAGAATATCGTTTCTGATGCCGAGAAAAAATCAGCCGAATTCGATCAAAACACCAAATCCGAACTCAAGCTGGCTTCCCGCCAGGCAGTTGATGCCCTGAAGCAAGAACTCGTCGGTATCATTAACGGTACCATTACTACTTCCGAAGTAAAAGCAGCGATGGGGGATACCAAGTTTATCCAGAAAGCCATCGAAACTGCTGTGAAAAACTGGGCTGTACATAACGATGAAACCATCGACATGCAGGTTCTCATCCCCAAAGAGGACGAAAAAGCCATCAGCGATTACTTTGCCGGTACTGCAAAAGGCGTGCTCGATAAAGGTTTTTCTATCGAAACAGTAAATGACCTGAAAGCTGGTTTCCAGGTGGCTCCGGCCGACGGAAGCTACAAGGTTAGCTTTACTGATGAGGATTTCATCAACTTCTTCAAAGAGTTCTTGCGTCCGAAAATCGTTGAACTTCTTTTCGAAAAGTAATAAGAACACAGGGTTAGTACCCAGTGCTTTTGGATGAGAACCTTTTACGAATGAGACAACCAACCGGGCCAGGATTCCTGTTCCATACTTTTGCTCAGCAAATCAAGGAATAAAAATCATTTTTACTGAATCCGGCAGGCTGTTTGTTTTGGAAAACCATTTCGAATGAAAAAATATTACTGTCTGGTTGCCGGGCTTCCCGAAATTCGCATAGATGACAACAAACAGAACTTCGATTTGAAGGAGTTCAAGGAGGAGTTGCGTGCCAACTTGTCGGAAGGCGATTTTGAGTTGATCAAACTCTTCTACCGGAAATTCGACAACCTGAACCTGATAGCATACCTGAAAGATGCCGAGGCTAAACTTGACGACCGGGGAAATCTAACTCAGGATGACTTCACTGAAATCCTTCGGATGGTGAAGGAGGAAGAAAATCCGAAAGATGAGCGAATTCCGGTGTACTTTAAAGAGTTTATTCCTGCCTGGCTCGAAGAAAAACCGCTGTTCCCCGATATGGCGTGGGAAGATCAGCTGGCAACGCTCTATTACGACGATGCCCTGAAATGCCGGAATGAATTCTTTAGCAGCTGGTTTGCCTTCAATCTGAATGTGCAGAATATCCTGACCGCTATCAACTGCCGGAACTATGACCTGGATCTGGGGCCGGCTATCGTTGGAAACAGCGAAATCGCCAATACCATTCGCGAAAGCAACTCGAAAGATTTTGGTCTGGCAGCCATCTTCCCTTACCTGGATGACGTGCTGCATATTTCTGAAGAGGCCAATCTTTATGAACGTGAACGTCGCATTGATGCACTCCGTTGGAAGTGGCTCGAAGAAAATGCATTCTTCAAGTATTTCACGGTAGAGAAAGTCTTTGCCTATCTGCTGCAACTCGAAATGATTGAACGATGGGTGAAACTGAGCCAGGAAACCGGCCTGAAGATTTTCCGCGATTTTGTTCAGGAACTGCAACACTCGTTCGAGTTCCCCGAAGAATTTAAATTAAACAAGTAAACAACGAATATGTCTACGCAAGGTAAAGTCAAAGGAATTATTGCCAACCTGGTGACAGTGGAAGCCGATGGTCCGGTAGCGCAGAACGAAATCTGCTACCTCCAGACCCGCGGTACCGACCTGATGGCTGAGGTGATTAAGGTCAATGGAGCCAACGCCTTTGTCCAGGTTTTCGAAAGCACCAGGGGACTGAAAATCGGTGATCCTGTGCGGTTCACCGGACATATGCTCGAAGTAACGCTCGGGCCAGGCATCCTCTCCAAAAACTACGATGGTCTGCAAAACGACCTCGACAAAATGGATGGTGTCTTCCTGAAAAGGGGAGATTATACCAATCCGCTGGATGATGACACTCTCTGGAACTTTAAGCCGCTGGCCAAGGCAGGCGACGAAGTGGAAGCTGCCAGCTGGCTGGGTGAGGTAAACGAGAATGGTAAACCTCACCGAATTATGGTGCCATTTGTGTTTGAAGGTAAATACACCGTTAAATCGGTTGTCGAAGCAGGCGAATATAAAATAAACGACACCATTGCTGTCTTGGTGGATGCCGACGGCAAAGAACACAACGTGACCATGGTACAGAAGTGGCCGGTGAAAAAAGCCATTACTGCCTACCGGGAAAAACCCCGTCCGTTCAAACTGCTCGAAACCGGTGTTCGTACCATCGATACCATTAACCCGATTGTAGAAGGTGGTACAGGATTTATTCCCGGACCTTTCGGTACAGGTAAAACCGTATTGCAGCACGCTATCTCGAAGCAGGCGGAAGCTGATATCGTGGTGATTGCTGCTTGTGGTGAGCGTGCCAACGAGGTAGTGGAAATCTTTACCGAGTTTCCCGAACTGGATGACCCGCACACGGGTCGGAAACTGATGGAACGTACCATCATCGTGGCAAACACCTCGAACATGCCGGTTGCTGCCCGTGAAGCGTCGGTTTACACCGCGATGACCCTTTCGGAATATTATCGTTCCATGGGACTGAAGGTGCTGATGATGGCCGACTCTACTTCCCGTTGGGCTCAGGCCTTGCGTGAGATGTCGAACCGTTTGGAAGAGCTGCCCGGACAGGATGCATTCCCGATGGACCTTTCGGCCGTTATTGCCAACTTCTACGCCCGTGCAGGTTTTGTTTACCTGAATAACGGTGAATCAGGTTCTGTAACCTTTATCGGTACGGTATCGCCTGCCGGTGGTAACCTGAAAGAGCCGGTAACTGA
This sequence comes from Prolixibacter sp. NT017, assembly GCF_009617875.1. Classification (NCBI taxonomy): domain Bacteria; kingdom Pseudomonadati; phylum Bacteroidota; class Bacteroidia; order Marinilabiliales; family Prolixibacteraceae; genus Prolixibacter; species Prolixibacter sp. NT017. The sequence goes on from NZ_BLAV01000001.1 coordinate 756,469, forward strand.
GTCGACCAAAAAAGTGGCCCGTTGTTTCTATGCATTGCAGCAGAGCCGCGCCGACGGAAAACGTTACCCGGCCATCAACCCAATCGAATCGTATTCCAAATACCTGGAATATCCCGAGTTCGAAGAATATATTGCGAAGCGTATTGGCGACAAGTGGATCGCTTCCATTAATGAACTGAAAACGATCCTACTTCGTGGACAGGAAGTTAGTGAGCAGATCAATATTCTTGGTGATGATGGTGTACCGGTGGAATATCACATCCGTTTCTGGAAGTCGGAAGTTATCGACTTTGTGATTCTTCAGCAGGATGCATTCGATAAGGTCGATATGAATACTCCGCTCGAACGTCAGGAATATATGTTGAATAAGGTGATGGGCATTTGCCATACCGATTTTCAGTTTGAATCGTTCACTGAAGTGGGGAGCTACTTCAAACGAGTGATCAACAACCTGCGCCAAATGAACTACTCGGAGTTTGAAACTGACGAGTTCAAGAAGTTTGAAGAAGAATTGAATCAGATCATTAACGAAAGAAAAGTAGCATAATGGCAACGAAAGCTTTTCAGAAAATATATACCAAAGTCACACAGATTACGAAAGCAACCTGTACCCTGAGAGCTGAAGGGATTGGCTACGATGAACTGGCCGAGATTAACGGCCGGCTGGCACAGGTGGTGAAAATCATTGGTGACGATGTGACCCTGCAGGTGTTTGGTGGTACAGAAGGTATCCCGACCAATGCAGAGGTAACTTTCCTGGGAAAATCGCCTTCGCTGAAAGTGAGTGACCAGCTTGCCGGACGCTTTTTCAACGCTTTTGGCGACCCGATTGATGGTGGACCTGCCATCGAAGGACAGGAGATTGCAATTGGCGGACCGTCGGTAAACCCGGTACGTCGTAAGCAACCGTCCGAGTTGATTGCAACCGGTATTGCCGGTATCGACCTGAACAACACGCTGGTATCGGGACAGAAGATTCCGTTCTTCGCCGACCCGGATCAGCCGTTCAACCAGGTAATGGCGATGGTAGCACTTCGTGCAAAAGCCGACAAGATTATTCTTGGTGGTATGGGACTGACGAACGACGACTACCTCTTTTTCCGCAATGTATTCGATAATGCCGGTGCGCTCGACCGTATCGTATCGTTTGTGAATACAACGGAGAATCCACCGGTGGAACGTCTGTTGGTACCTGATATGGCACTGACAGCAGCCGAATATTTCGCGGTAGAAAAAAACGAAAGCGTGCTGGTACTGCTGACCGATATGACGCTGTACGCGGATGCGCTCTCGATTGTATCGAACCGTATGGACCAGATTCCGTCGAAAGACTCGATGCCGGGTTCGCTCTATTCCGACCTTGCTAAGATTTATGAGAAAGCAGTTCAGTTCCCGAGTGGTGGTTCTATTACCATTATCGCGGTAACTACGTTGTCGGGTGGTGATATTACCCACGCTATTCCTGATAACACCGGTTACATTACCGAAGGACAGTTGTTCCTGCGCCGTGATTCGGATGTCGGCAAAGTAATTGTCGATCCGTTCCGTTCGCTGTCGCGACTAAAACAGTTGGTTATCGGGGATAAGACCCGTGAGGATCACCCGCAGGTAATGAACGCAGCCATCCGTCTGTTTGCCGATGCTGCCAGCGCTAAAACGAAACTGGAAAACGGTTTCGACCTGACGGAATATGACCAGCGTACACTGGATTTTGCCAAAGAGTACTCCAATGATTTGCTGGCTATTGACGTCAACATCGGTACGGACGATATGCTGGACACGGGCTGGAAACTTCTCGGCAGACACTTCAAACCTGAAGAGGTTGGTATCAAGCAGGAGCTGATGAATAAGTACTGGCCGAAAGAGGCATAAATAATAAATTGAAAATTGAGAATTGATAATTGAGTATGAATGAAGTAACTGAGGTTGAATACTCTTACTTCCATTATCCGTACTTCAAAAGGTATTGGGAAGTCTTAATTTTCAATTCTCCATTCTCCATTTTCAATTGTAAAGAATATGGCAATAAATTTTCAATACAATAAAACCGCTTTACAGGGACTCGAGAAGCAACTCAAGGTTCGGGTGAAGGCTTTGCCTACCATTAAGAACAAAGAGTCGGCGCTGCGGGTCGAAGTAAAGAGGGCTAAAGATGAGGTGAAAAGGCTGAACAAGCTCCTCGAAGAGACCATCGAAGAATACGATTCGATGATGGCACTTTGGGGCGAGTTCGACGTTTCACTCGTTAGGGTAAAGGATGTGAAGATGTCGGTGAAAAAGATTGCCGGTGTCCAGACACCTATCCTCGACGGTGTGGAATTCGAAATAGCTCAGTTCAGCGTTTTCAGTAAACCCAAATGGTTCCTCGATGGCATCAAAGTAGTGAAGGAATTGGCCGAAATCGGGATCGAGCAGGAGTTTTTCAACCAGAAAATGATACTGTTGGATCATGCCCGTAAGAAGACCACTCAAAAGGTGAATCTCTTCGAAAAGGTACAGATTCCGGGATACGAAGATGCCATTCGAAAAATCAAACGATTCCTGGAAGATAAGGAGAACCTCTCCAAGTCGGCCCAGAAGATTGTGAAATCCCGTCAGGAAACAAGGGAGGTGGAATCATGATTATACGAATGAAAAAATACACCTTTCTGGTATATCACCGGGAGTATGAAATGTTTCTGGACGCTGTCCGGGAGCGGGGATTACTTCACGTGAAAGAACGGAAAGGTGGAGAGGTCGAAGACGCTGCCCTGCGTGAGAAGATGCAGCTGCTGAAGCGCATCCGGGATGCGGTCCAATTTCTGCATCATCGCGAAGCGGAACTGGTAGAAACTGCCGGCGACATTGACGCGATGAAAGTGCTTCATGATTTCGAGGCTATGCGCCGCGAACGGGAAGTTGCTGAACAGGAGTTGCAGACGCTGCAAAAGGACGTTCATCAGCTGGAGCCCTGGGGCGATTTTTCCTGGGAGTCAGTTGAGCGCCTTGCAGAAGATGGCTGGGAGATGAACTTCTTCTCTACATCATCGCGCCGCTGGGAGAAAGACTGGCCCGAGAAATACAACGCCTTTATCATTTCCGAGACGGGCACAACAACCTTTTTCGTAACGGTTACCCCGGAAGGTGAAAAGGTTAATATTGATGCTGACCCGGTTCGCTTGCCAGAGCATTCGCTGAGCTATGTTCGAAGTGAAATGGGGAAACTCGGGGAGAAGATAGCGGAGATTGACGCAGCGTACGATGAGTATGCAGCTAAATACATTCCTGAGCTGGAACAGTTGCAACTGAAAGTTCAGCAGGAGTTCGACTTTGATAAGGTGGTACTCAACTCTCCGCGTTCAGCTGAAGACAAAGTCGTCGTGCTGGAGGGATATATTCCTGAAAATGAATCGAAAGATTTCGATCAGTTCCTGGAAACGCAAGGAGTCTACTACGAGGCTACTTATCCTGATTTGAAAGAGAAGGTGCCGGTATTATTGAAAAATAACTGGTTCACCCGGATGTTCGAAACCATTGGCGACCTGTATGCACTTCCCAATTACAAAGAGTTGGATTTGACGCCTTACTATGCACCGTTTTATTGGATCTTCTTCGGATTTTGTTTGGGAGATGCCGGTTACGGTCTTGTGCTGGCTTTGATAGGATTCATCATGGCTGGTCGTGTAAAACCGGATATGAAAGGCCCGATGAAATTGTTGGGAACGCTGGGACTGGCGACCATTATTTTTGGTCTCATCAGTGGTACGGTTTTCGGAATGAGTTTGTACGAAATGAAGTTCTCCTTCTACGGCACGCTGGCTGATCGTATGGCCGCCAAAGGAAAAACTATCAACGACGAACTCTTTACCATGGCCCTGGCGCTGGGAGCTATCCAGATTTTGTTTGGTATGTTCATCAAAGCGGCCAATGAAAAGCACCAGTTCGGCTGGAAATATGCCTATGGAACAATAGGTTGGCTGGTATTGATTGTCGGTGGCTTGATCGTGTACCTGATGAGTCAGCTGGGAGTCAATCCATCTGTAGTCAATATTGTGATGTATGTCGTAATCGGAGTCGGTTTTCTCGGCGCATTCCTGTTCAATAACCCCGAGAGAAACGTGTTTACCAATTTCGGAGTTGGTTTGTGGGATGCCTATAATATGGTGACCGGCGTGATGGGTGACTTGTTGTCCTACATCCGTTTGTTTGCCCTGGGGGTTTCCAGTGCGATTCTTGGATACGTATTTAATAGTCTGGCCATGCAGTTGTCACCCGATATTCCGGTGGTGAAGATTTTGGTGATGATAGTCATTTTGCTCATTGGCCATGGTATCACGATTTTCATGTCGACGCTGGGAGCATTCGTTCACCCGATGCGTTTGACCTTTGTGGAATTTTACAAGAATTCCGGTTTTGCCGGCGGTGGTTTGCGCTACACGCCTTTCAAAAAAAGAATTTCATAAATAAGTAAATAATTAAAGTTATTAACCTGTATAAATAATCAAGAAATGGAACCTATTACATTAGCTTACATTGGAATTGGACTGATGATTGGCCTGTCCGGTATCGGTAGTGCGTTTGGCGTAACCATCGGTGGTAATGCCGCCATCGGTGCAATGAAAAAGAATCCTGATGCATTCGGTAGTTATATGATTCTTTCGGCTCTTCCCGGTACCCAGGGACTCTACGGTTTTGCCGGTTACTTCGTATTTGCCAACTTCGGAACTGCTCTTAGCCCGGACATCACCATGTTGCAGGCTGCCGCTATCTTCGGCGCTGGTTTGGCGCTGGGTGTAGTTGGTTTGTTCTCCGCAATCCGTCAGGGACAGGTAGGTGCCAATGGTATTGCTGCCATCGGTGCTGGTTATGACGTATTCGGTAATACACTGATTCTTGCCGTATTCCCGGAGCTTTACGCTATTGTAGCGTTTGCGTCTGCCTTCCTTATCAACGGCGCTATTCAATAAGCAAAATATTTGTTGATATATGCCCGGGCCCTTGGTCCGGGTTTTTTTATGTTCTTTCGTTTTTAATGATACTGACGTAGGCTGTAAGTAGAAAAGGTTCGATATTATTATAATTAATAACCCTTCTAAGGTGAGTTGATGTTCTTGAACATCTGCTTCAACCAAAAAAAATGTTTCGTTGTTGTTACGAATTGAAATATAATTAGTTACATTTATGTGGGGAACATTCAGTTAACACTGGCTTAACAAATTAATTTATGAAATCGTTGAGGCCTGTTTAAATAATTACTTATTTAGACCAAATATAAGCCTGACTTAAAATGAAGCAACAGACGAATCCGGATGACGTTTTGTGGAAACAGATTGTCCGGGATGACAAAAAAGCTTTGGAGTCGTTGTTTAGAAAGTATTTTGCTCCTTTATGCCGTTTTACCGATTCTTTTGTCGAGAATCCTATGACGACAGAAGAGTTGGTTGCCGATATATTTTTGGGGATTTGGACCAAACGTAAGGAGCTTTTCATCCATACCTCAGTACGGGCTTACCTTTTTGCCACTGCCCGCAATACTGCCCTCAATCATCTTCGCGGAAATACCAAAGGAAAGATTGTTTACCTGCACGAACAAACTGTCGAACCCGGTTTTGTCGATGGGGTAGATGCCGGCCTTGAATATTACGAGCTGTTGGAACAGGTGGAGGGCATCATCGATAAGATGCCGAAAAAGCGTCAGCAGATTTTCCGGATGCATAAATTGGAAGGTCTAAAGTATAACGAGATTGCCGATCGCCTTTCTATTTCGGTGAATACCGTACAAAATCAGATGAGTGAGGCAAAAAGATTTATGTCTCAATTTAATGTATTCCTCTGATTACCTGTCAGAAGATAATTTTTATTTGTCGGTTAACAAATAATTAACATTGAAGAATAGTAGGTCGACTTGTTGATTGGTGTCTCAGATATGAGAAACACAACCTAATGAATACGACGGATTTCTATGAACTAGCTATTCGGTGCCTGACAAATGAAGGCACGGACCACGACTGGAGGAAACTGGAGAAGTTCCTTCAGAAAAGTGAATACCGTCAACTTTATCAGAAACTTGCCTCCTCATTTTCTTCTGAAGAAAAAAAATCCCAACAATATGATATTGAAAGGAGTTTGAATCGCCTTCGTAGTGGTATTTCGCACGATGAAAAACAGGTTCCCGTCAGGAAGAAGGGAAGGAGCAAAGTGCTTCTTCGTGGTTTGGTAGCAGCATCTGTTGCTGCTGTAATTGCCTTGGGAACCCTGAAATATCATTCCGGAAAAGAAGATATCCAATCCAAATCCGAAAAAGTGGCCTGGCTTAAAAAATCAGCGCCGGCCGGACAACAGGTTCGTGTGCTTCTTTCGGATGGAACCCAGGTGATTTTGAACGGAAACAGTCAACTTCGGTACGCATCCAATTACGCTTCTCAATCGGTGCGAAAGGTGTACCTAAGCGGCGAAGCTTTCTTCACTGTCAAGCATAACGATAAAAAGGAATTTGAAGTAGTGACCGGTCATGTAGTGACACGCGATTTGGGAACACGATTTAATATCGATGCTTATGCAGAAGATTCGGTTATTACCGTGGCACTAGTCGATGGTTCCATTGACGTAAGTTCGCCGGTAGCCCGACATCTGCAATTAAAACCTAACCAAAAACTTACTTACCACGCGAGTGATAACAGCCAGGAAGTTAATTCCTTTAATGTGGCAGAATTGACCGGTTGGAAAGATCAGCTTCTGATTTTCCATAATAAACCGCTTCCTGTGGTTTTGGAAAAACTCTCCCGGCATTATGGAAAGCCCATCGTATTCCGCGACAGTGCATTGAATCAAATCGTTCTGACGACGCAATTCAAACAAAAGTCGTTGAATCAGGTGTTGGAAGTGCTCTCGTATGCAGTGGGTGTTGAATTTATCGATAAAGGGGACAGCATATTAGCTGTAAAAAACAATAGTGATAAAAAGAGAAATGAAAACTAAAATGGAATATATGGTTTAATCTACTTAGTCTATCTATTCGGGATTCCCCCGAAAATCACCAACAATTGAACACAAAAAAAGAGTAAAAATGAAGTTTGGCGACCGTCACTTTTACTCTGGAGAGAATTAGTAATTAATTCAAAACTGTTACAAAATTATGAAAAAAAAATTGTTCCTGACAATTTTCAGGCTGGGATTGTTTGTCCTGCCCAGTCTGTTGTTCTTAAACACGCCGGCTTCGGCCAGTGATTTATCCAGGCGGATAAACATCGATGAAGGCTCATATACTCTGGGTCAGTTTATTAACATGATTACTGATCAGTCGGGTTATGACTTTACCTACCAGGCAGCAGAACTGCCAATGGAAACAAAAGCCAGCATTCCTATGCGGGATGAAACTGTTGACAAAGCAACAGAAAGACTGGCGAAAACCTTCCAACTGAAAGTAAACATTCTGAACAACAACATTATTCTGAAGCCCGGCGATACCAAAGGGAAGCAGGATACCAAAACCATCAAAGGAAAAGTGCTCGACGACAACGGACAGCCGCTTCCCGGTGCAACGGTGGTGGTAAAAGGAACAACAACCGGTACCATAACCGGTCCTGATGGTACGTTTTCACTGACAGCACCGGCCAATGCCACTGCACTGTCGGTTACATTTATTGGTATGCAGAGCCAGGATATCACTCTTGACGGACGTGCCAGTTATACGGTCAATATGCGGCCTGAAACTGTTGGGTTGGATGAAGTGGTGGCCATTGGTTATGGAACCGTGAAAAAGAAAGATTTAACAGGTGCTGTGGGTATCGTTAAATCGAGCGAAATAGAGAGCCAGCCGACCGAAAGTGTCGACAAGATGTTGCAGGGACGTATGGCCGGCGTGGATGTGGTTGCTGATAATTCACCGGGTGGTGGTGTAGCTGTTCGTGTGCGTGGTTACAGTACCATTCGTAATAACGAACCACTTTACATTATCGACGGAGTTCCGGTTTCAGAAGGAATCAATATGGTTAACCCGAACGACATCGCATCGATTCAGGTACTGAAGGATGCTTCTTCTGCTTCTATCTATGGTGCACGTGCGGCGAACGGTGTTGTGATTATCACTACCCGTCAGGGAAAATCAAAAGAACCGTCTCTTCGCGTTGATGCTTACGTTGGTTTGCAGCAGGCAGCCAATAAGTTAACCATGCTGAATGCACAGCAGTATGGTGACATGCTTTGGCAGGCTATTAAAAACGACGGCGCTACACCGGCGAACGAAATTTATGGTAACGGAGCAACACCGGTTATCCCGCAATATCTCGATGCTGCTCAAACAGAACCGTCAGCCAATACCAACTGGGTGGACGAAATTTTTCGGACAGCTCCGGTACAATCGTATAATGTCTCTTTTTCGAAAGGTGACGACAAGTCGAGACAAGCCTGGTCACTCGGTTATTTCAACCAGGACGGTATTATTAAATACACTGGTTTCGAACGTATCTCCGGTCGGTTGAATTCGGAATATAACTTCTTCGACAAGAAACTGAAAGTTGGGGAGAATATTGGTCTTTCCCATACATGGAGCAACGTAGCCGAAAATAACTCAGCATTGGGTGGAGTTGTTTACGAGGCCTATAAAATGCCGTCGATTGCACCGGTAAAAAACCTGAACGGCGAATATGCCAGTTCTCCGCTGAACGATATTCAGAACCCAATGGGTAAACTGTACCGGAATAAGGATAATAAGGGTAAAACGCTCAAACTGTTTGGTAACGGTTACATTGAATACAAAATTATTGAAGGCCTGACCGCCAAGACAAATTTTGGTATCGATTACACCAACTTCTATGAGCGCAATTACAGTCCCAAATACGTTGAAACATACACTCAACAAAACCTGAGTTCGTTGAAAACCAGTAATAACTGGAAGTTTGACTGGGTTTGGACGAATACATTGAATTACGTTCATCAGTTTGGTAAACACTCGATTAACGTGTTGGCTGGTATGGAAACGCTGAAATCGCAAATGGAAGGATTTACCGGTTTCCGTGAAGGATTTGCTTACGACGATCCCAACTTCCGCTACCTGGACGCCGGAGACGGTGGTTCGCAGAAAAACACAGGAACAGGAACTGAGTGGAGCATGATTTCCTACATCAGTAAAGTAGACTATAGCTATGATAATCGGTACCTGTTGTCGGCTACCTTCCGTCGTGACGGTTCTTCGAAACTGGGTAACAACAAATGGGGAAACTTCCCGGCTATCTCTGCCGGATGGCGCGTCAGTGAAGAGAAATTCTTCAACGTGGATGCCATTACGAACCTGAAGTTACGCTTCGGTTGGGGACAGAACGGTAACCAGGATGTCCCGGCTTATAGTACCATTTCTTCTTACTACAGCAACCCGTACTATTCCAACTATGCCATGGACGGTGCGCAGACATCGGTATATACCGGTTTTACTCCGAGTAGAAACGGTAACCCCGATTTGAAATGGGAAACTACTACTCAGACGAACTTTGGTGTCGATTTAGGACTGGTGAAAAACCGCATCGAATTTACCGGTGACTATTTCATCAAGACCACCAAAGACCTGTTGATGGAGCGGCCGCTGCCTCCGACCATTGGTGGTACTACACAAACGGTGTGGACCAATGCCGGTGAAATGCAGAACAAAGGTTTCGAGATTACTCTGAATTACCACAGTAAAAAGGTAAACGACCTGCAATGGAATCTTGGGCTAAACCTGTCGCATGTGAAGAATGAATTGACTTCGTTGCCGGAAGATATCGACTATATCGGTTTGCCAGGGTCGTATCTGCACAGTGTGAACTTCGACCAGGAGACATCGCGTTCAGCTGTTGGTGAACCCATTTCTTCTTTCTATGGCTATAAGGCGCTGGGCCTGTTTAAAACGCAGGCCGAAGTGGATGCATGGGGGAAACAACCCAATGCTCAGCCAGGTGATATCAAGTTTGCTGACCTGAATAACGACGGTGTGATTGATGCTAACGACCGTACTTTCATCGGAAGTCCGCATCCTGATATGTCGTTTGGCCTGAATTTCAGTCTGAACTACCGTAGCTGGGACTTTTCCTTGTTCGCACGAGGAAGCGTGGGTGCCCAGATTTACGACCTGACCCGTTACTACGGCGATTTCTTCGATTTGTCGGCATACAACAAGCAGTCGCGTACGCTGAATGCCTGGACAACCGACAACCCGAATGCTACTGTTCCGCGTTTGTCTCTTGACGACCCGAACAATAATATTCGTCCTTCGAGCTACTATGTTCAGGACGCCGATTATGTCCGCCTGCAGAATGTGAAGCTGGGATATACCCTTCCGGCAGGAAAACTGCACAGCAAGCGGTTCTACCTCTATGTACAGGCACAAAACCTGTTCACTATTACCAATTACAAAGGTTTGGATCCGGAAGTCGGATTGCAGAACTACAGTTCAGCTCACAAAAACCTGGATATCGGTGTCGACCGCGGTATTTATCCTGCAGCACGTACCTATACACTGGGTGTGAATCTGGAATTTTAAAAGGTAAAACGGAGTGTATAAAATGAATAGAAAAATGAGACGTATATATTTATTTATCATCATAATCGGCTTTGCTTTTTCTTCCTGTAGCAAAAGCTTTCTCAACGATACTCCCATCGGGGAATTATCGGAAACCCAGGTTCAGACGCCTGATAACCTGGAAGGGCTCGTCGTTTCAGCCTATTCGGTTTTGAACGGTCAGTTCGACGAGGCGTCGAATGCCTTTAACTCGCCGGCTTCGAACTGGAGCTTCGGTGATGTAGTTTCGGACGATGCTTATAAAGGGGGTGGTGGTACCGGTGACCAGAACCAGATTCATCTGATGGAGATTTTCCAAACCAATCCGTCCATTATCGATGTGGACCGGAAATGGCTGGCCCTTTACGAAGGGGTGAAACGGGCTAATCTTGCCATCCGCGAGTTGAATAAATCGGAGACGTTCGACCCGGAGCTGAAAAAGCAGCGTATTGCAGAAATGCGTTTCCTGCGTGGTCACTACTATTTCGAGCTGAAGAAGATTTATAACCACATTCCGTGGATTGACGAGACCGATGAAACCACCGACTCGTACTATAAATCGAATACTGAATTAACATCTGACCAGCTTTGGCAGAAAATTCTGGACGATTTCGATGCGGCGTACAAGGTGTTGCCGGCCGATCAGTCAGCAGAGCCGGCCCGCCCGACCAAATGGGCTGCCCGTGCTTACATGGCGAAGTGTTACATCTTCATGCAGGATTGGAACGATGCCATTACCGCGGCCGACGATGTGATCAATTCAGGCAAATACCATCTGATGGACAACTTCCGCGATGTTTTCCTTCCGGATAACGACAATGGTCCCGAGGTTGTTTTTGCCGTGCAGAACTCCATCAACGATGGTTCGCCCAATAACTACAATGGTTCCATTGGCGACCGTTTGTTGACTCCCGGAGGTCCTTATCCGAACTACGGCTTTCTGCGTCCTTCGCAGAACCTGGTCAATTCATTTAAAACCGATGCATCGGGTATGCCCGTTGACGATAACGTTAACGTAACGGATAATGATTATGTCGATCCGCGTCTCGATCATACGGTTGGTCGTCACGGAATTCCGTACCTCGATATGGGGATCTACGACTGGGAACCTCGTGACCCGGTAACTTATGGCGAATTCATCCAAAAGAAACGCCAGGTTTCGAAAAACTCTCCGGCTTATCTTCAGGTTTGGCCTTATGTTACGTCGATGAACTATTACATCATTCGTTATGCCGATGTATTGTTGTGGAGAGCAGAAGCTGCCATCGAGACCGGCGACCTGGAAACCGGACGTACCTATATCAACATGGTTCGCGGACGGGCTAAGAACAGCGAAGTCGTGAAATTCGACGACGGAACACCGGCAGCCAACTACAGCATCGATACGTACAATACACCGTTCGCCGATAAGGCAGAAGCAACTACGGCTTTGCGTACCGAGCGCCGGTTGGAATTTGCGCTCGAAGGACACCGCTTCTTCGATTTGGTTCGCTGGGGGATTGCCGACAGTGTGATGAATAACTACTTCGAGGTAGAGAAAACCCGTCGTACCCACTTGTCTAATGCCCACTTTACGGCTGGTAAGAATGAGTACGACCCTATTCCGCAGGCAATGGTCGACCTGGGCAAAGGCATGATTACGCAGAACCCGGGCTACTAAGTTCATACATTCTCTATTAGATAACACCAAAGTACCCGGCCCCCAGAATTGTATTGACGGGGGCCGGTTTTTTTTTAACAGAAAATAATTTCAACTTATGAGCAATCGAAAAATAGTATTGTTGGTTGTCCTGGTATTGTTCACTCTGGTGGGAAAAGCACAAACTGCTTCCGCGAAAGTGGATTACCAGCCGGGATACCGATGGACCTTATCAGGCAATTATGTGCAGGATAAAAACTTTTACCTGTTGACCCTGATGGAGAAAATACCGGCGGTACAAGAGGCGCTGGCAGCCGATCCGGTGTTAAAATCGCTGTTGTCCGAGCGGGTGAAAAACATCAAAGAGGCTACCGGTTATGACTTACCGAATCAGTCGATGGAATCGATGCGGGACAAAACTTCCCATTGGGCCGAACTATTCCTGCTAAGCAATGACGAAATTGAAAAAGTGGGCGATGAGCTGAAGAAAATATATCAATCGAATGCTGCATTGCAAGCGTTGGTGAATGAACAGATTCGCCCCAGTGGAGCCTACGAACATTTTGCCAAATTAGATGATGCCGCATTGCTGGCGCAAGCCTGGAAGATTTCCGCCAAAGGAATCAACGGAATTATCCGGACTTACGCTTTGGGCGAAAAGCCGCTCTACCCGAAAATCGATTCGGTGAGCTACGACGTAAATTCACAGTATTACCGAATGCTGGTTAATATGCTGGCGAGCAATGTGGGTGACGATACGAAGGACATGAGCTTGTTCTTTCAGCCCTCTCTTTCCTTTTCGCTGTGGCTATTGAAGATGAACCATCGCGATGAAGCGGCCCGTTTTGAACCCATGGCGACCGGCGAGAATGCCAAAGCGTGGGAGCAGGTGCAGAAAACCAACTTCGACGAATATCCTTATACGTCTATCTTGTTGCCCGGATACGGCCCGGAAAAGAAAGGTGTCGATTTGAGCCCGGCCGGCATGCTGCGTTGCAAACTAGCTGCCGAGCGGTATTTCGAAAAGAAAGCACCGTTTATCATCGCTTCCGGTGGCTATGTGCATCCCGACCAAACGCCATTTTGCGAAGCTGTCGAGATGAAAAAAGAATTGATGGAGCAATACGGTGTCCCGGAAAGCGCTATCATCATCGAGCCCCATGCGCGGCATACCACAACGAACTACCGCAATGCAGCCCGGTTGATGATTCATTACGGAATACCCATCCATAAAAAGGCGCTTTGCACTACCACGAAAGGACAGAGTTACTACATCACGAATATGGGATTTGAGAAGCGCTGTGTGGAAGCGTTTGGCTACATGCCTTATGTGCCCGGCAAACGGTTAAGTCGGAACGATACCGAGTTCACACCACGTCTTGAATCGTTGACTATTGATCCAATGGATCCGCTGGATCCGTAATTCGCATAGGTTGGATTAGATGGGCCCGACTGGTATCAGTCGGGCTTTTTTATTACCTGGTCAGGGGCTTTTCCATATCTCTGGTTAATATTGTCTTCTTCGAATTGAAGTTGAACATCGCGTAGTTGTACTTGAGTTTATTTTTGGGAAATACTTGTTCTTAGCCATTGTTGTAACATCTGAGTCTTTTCCTTTACGTCCCTTGTAATGGCATAAACCGATATGGTAGCACCGGAAATCGCATCGATTCCATGTCCTACGCGAAGATCGTTCTTTCCGCTGTAGCCATCAAACTGTTTCAACCACCCGCGTGCGGTAATTTCCTGTCCGTGTGTAGCCTGGTAATTGAATACTTTGGTTTGAAGGATACTTCCACGGGCATCAAACAAAATGAAATAATCGAAATACTCGTATCCAATTTCACCCGTTATATTACCGGGTGCGGCACATCCTCCGGTACGACAGCTGTTTACCCTGCCAACGTATGCATACCGCACCGGGCTCTGGCGATTCTCGTCGCGTGTTTGGAAGAACTTACCATGTATGTTCTCTGTCGGTACGTCATCAGAAAATTGTAGTTCTTCCAGGTCGGAGACTCCATTCAGATCCTCTTTTTCGATAGCCCGGATGAACGGCTTGCTGGCAAAATCAATTCCCTTATCTGCGAACGTTCCCGTACTTACCAGCAGCCAACTCAAAAGAAGTAGAATTTTCTTCATATTGGTCGGTTAAAACATGATGCCGATACCTGTATTCAATGTTTTTGACCAGGCGTTGTCAGCTTCCGATTTCATAAATTGCATATCGGCTTTGATAACGGCCCCGGGAGTTATCTTCCAGGTTAAACCGGTGGTGATGATTTTTTTCTCATTGTTGCTGTTGCGGGAGATACCGGCTGCTACGGTATTCTGCGTATTGAGATATGCATAGCGGGCAAACGGAATCAGCTCCCCGTATTCTTTTTCCAATCCACGAAAAACATTGTAGCCGGCTTCTGCATAATACCCCATCAAAGAACTACCCAAATCATTTGGCGTTCCGTTAGCCGCAGTGAATCGGTTATATGCCCCGGTGTTGGAAAGACCGGCATAATAGTATTGACCTCTCAACTGCCATCCCCCTGTGGTATAACGGGCATCGACACCTACCATCGATACGCCGACGACAGAAGAGTCGGCATGAGCGATTGCCGTGTGGTCATTCTTGTCAACACCATCGTATAACGTGCTTTGTGTTTTACCGAAATATCCGGATAAGCCTACGTTCAATCCGCGGACACCGAAGTATTCGATTTTTCCGGTCACATTAGGAGCGCTCATAAACGACTCAGCCCCTTTTTGCCGCCCTTTCCGCAGGCCGTATTTACCATTCAGGGTACCCGAACCATCGAAGCTTTTGAAGCCATTGACGACGTATACCTGGTATTTCAGAGACGCCGGAAGGTATGTTCCGGAGAAACCGGCTCCCACTTCGCGCCAGGTAGTCGGGCTGATGTATTTGTCCACGAACGGGCGTTCCACCCCGTTGAATGTTGTTGGTTCGTGGTATTCGTTGATAATTCCCATTGGGGTTAGCAATAGACCTCCCCGGAAGTTGATGTAGTTGTTGATTTTATATTGCAGGAACGCCTGTTCGACGGCTACTTCACCAATATGTTCGAATTCAATTTCGGAGACAAACTGCGCCCGATCGTTGAATTTATAGCCAAACATCAGTACCATTCGGTGTACATCCAGAGAACCGTTATTGCGGATACCGGAATTTAACGGCTGGTTGTAATGGATTTCTCCGTAGCCTCCGATTGTCAGCCGGCTTGTATTTAGCATTTGATTATCGGCGCTGTTCAGATAAACATTGGATAAGCTGTCGTTTGTCTGGGCATTTACCCCTGAAAAAATGCCCGCCAGAATCAATAAAAGTAGAGTTCGCATTGTGCTATTGTCATTTAGGTTAACTTATTATGATGGCAAAACTACAGGCTGAGAGGATGGTTTGAAATACCTATTTGTGATGATTTGGAGGTTGCCGGCTCACATGTTGTCGGTATCAAAACGGTTAAAAAAACGTCGGGGCTTCGAGCACCGACAGGGTAGCGGTCCATTCCCCGTCAGTGGTTGTCTAACCCTGACGGTGGTATAAAACAGCGTCGGGAATGAAAGGATGAGGTTCCAAACCCTGTCATGGCTTTGCGTATGGGCTTCCCAATTTAAATTCATTCAAAGACGCTTGAGATAAGGGCGAATCGTTTAGAACGATATCTTTAAACGAAAGTCATATCTCTGAAAAGAGCTATGGATAAACAAAAGGAATAATTAGTGAAGAGAAATCATGAGTGTGATTACCAAAAGTAAGATTGCAGAGGCTATCGGGTTGAAAAATCACCCGGTTGCCGCGTTCCGTTCCAATGTTAAACCCGGTAATGCCACCCAGTTTAAAGAGGGACGATGGGGCTGTGTCATTTCGTTGTTAAACGCCGCAACGAAAGGGAAAACAGCGGTATTCGATGAAAAATCGACCCCTTGCATGGGTGGTCAGGTTGGTCTGGGCCTCGGCTGTTACAACATGGATTTCATTACCCATCTTTTGTCGGACGGTTGGCCCGATGGACGGGAAGGCGAGTTCTATCTGAAGAATAGAGATTTGGCCGAAAAATTTGCCAACGGATTACCTGAGATTGTGACTGAGAAGTACATGGTGTTTAAACCACTGTTGGAGATGAAAGAAGACGAAACCCCGGAAGTGGTTATTTTCCTGGCTAATGCCGATCAGCTTTCTGCGCTGATAACGCTCGCCAATTACGATAAAGAGACGCAGGACAACGTGAAAATAGACTTCGCAGCAGGATGCCAGCAAACCATATTGTATCCGCTGGCGGAGGCCGAAAAAGGAGGGGCAACGTGCTTTGTCGGGCTGACAGATATTTCTGTGCGAAAGCTGGTTGACAAAGATACGCTTTCATTCGCCCTTCCATATCAGCGCTTTTTAGAGTTGGAAGAACAGGTTGAAGAGAGCTTCCTGTCCAAAGGAACGTGGGGACAGATTACATCGAGAATTAATTGATTGGTAGGTTCGCGGGAGCGTTGTGATGCGAAAAGTAAAAATGTCCTCTCGCTTTCATCGGGTATCCAACAGATATGAATTCAATGAATATTCTATGTTATGACCGGGTTGTATGGGAGCGAGAAACTGAAGTGACTTCCTTTGTTTTTTTCCGTTTTTACCTTCATCGTTCCGCCCAACATTTCTACATATGATTTGGCAATAGAAAGCCCTAAGCCTATTCCCTCGTACTGTCTGTTCAGCGAAAGTGATGTTTGAACAAAAGGTTGGAAAATCGCCTGACATTGTTCAGGCGTCATTCCAATGCCGGTATCATTAACGTAGAAGTTGATGGTGTGGTCAGCCATGGTATAGCCACATTGCACGATTCCCTCAGAAGTGAATTTCATCGCGTTGTCGAGGAGATAAAGGAGGATTTGTTCCAGCTTGCCGGCATCGGAAACTATGGTTGCCTCTCCGTCGGATGCTCCTTTAGAGAATGTGAGATCCAGATTGCTAAATTCAGCCTTCCCCTGGTATTTACTATGGAGTTTATCAAGTAGTTGGTTTAAATTCACTTCATCTACTATCACCTGCTCCTGGCCTGAGTCGATGCGGGAAATCTCAACAATTTTCATAATGGTATCGAGCATGCGTTGTCCGCTCTGTTCGATGAGTGCAGTGAACTCTTCTTTTTCATCATTGGTGAGCTCAGTAGACCGGATTAACTCGATAAATCCCATAATGCCAT
The DNA here is from genome assembly GCF_009617875.1 of Prolixibacter sp. NT017. Classification (NCBI taxonomy): domain Bacteria; kingdom Pseudomonadati; phylum Bacteroidota; class Bacteroidia; order Marinilabiliales; family Prolixibacteraceae; genus Prolixibacter; species Prolixibacter sp. NT017. Next base: position 773,831 of record NZ_BLAV01000001.1, read on the forward strand.
TCATGGGCGTACGAATTTCATGGCTGATATTGGCCAGAAAAGCTGATTTCAGCCGGCTGCTTTCCTCCGCCTTTTCCTTGGCTTCCACCAGTTCATCGAAAAGCTTTTTCTTCTCGCTGATGTCTTCCTGCAGAACGACATAATGACTTATTTTTCCCGACTTTTGCTGAATGGGGGTGATGATGACAGTTTCCCACAACACTTCCCCGTTTTTTTTCTTGTTCAGAATTTCTCCATTCCAGATTTTTCCGCTTCGAATGGTATTCACCATATCTTCAAAGAATTCATCGGGATGTTCTCCTGAGCGCATGATGAACGGGGTCTCTCCAATGACCTCTTCCTGCGAATATCCGGTAACCCTTGTAAAGTTGGGATTTACGTATTGGATACGCCCGGTAGCATTCAATATCAAAACACTGACCTGACTTTGTTCTACCGCTTGATTTAGTACAGCGAGGCGGGACTCCGTTTCTTTTTTCTCTGAAATATCAACATTGATTCCCTTAAGAATCATCAATTTATTGTCACTGAAAACAGGGATGATCTTATTGTGGATCCACTTGAACTGCCCGTCAGGGAAGACAATACGGAGCTCCATCTCCTGCGGAGCCTTTTTTTCAAGAATCAATTGATAATAGTCATCGACCAGATGCAGATCATCGGGATGGATACGGCTCCGGAAATACTCATAAGTCGGTTCTGTTTCATTCGGCTCCAGCCCGAAGAGGCGGAAGCAGTTTTCAGACCAGTACGATTTGTGATTGACCAAATCGAATTCCCATGAACCCATTTGAGCGATTTCCTGCGATTCATTCAGGGATAATTCGCTATTGACCAGGGCTTCCTGTACTTTTAGTCGTTCTGTAATATCGTTGACCAATACCAACCGGGCAGTTTTACCGTCAAATTCGAAAAGATGCGAAGTTATTTCCACATTGATGATCTCACCATTCTTTTTGATATGGCGCCAGATATTTGCTCTGGAGAGAGGGTTCCCATTGGAAATATCTTCCTTGAATTTATCCACGTCTTCCCGGGGACGGATATCTACCAATGTCATCTGCTGAAATTCTTTTCGGGTGTAGCCGTAATGCTTCAGCGCTGTATCGTTTACCTCCAAAAAACGAAGCGTTTCAGGGGAATATATCCACATGATTTGCGGATTGTTTTGAAACAGGTACCGATACTTTTCTTCGCTGAGTCTGACCAGTTCTTCCGTCGTTTTTTGTTCGGTTATATCGGTTATGGTTCCCACATAACCAATTAGCTTATCGTTTTCGTTGAATTCGGGAGTTGCCTGGCCCAATACCCAAACAACGCGGCCATCCGGATGGAGAAAGCGGTACTGGGTTACCGACGACCGATGTTGATTGCTGTCGTGTTGCCACATATCCATCAGCCATTGGCGGTCCCTCGGGTGAACCGCTGTTATCCAGGTATGACCTTTGGCAACACTGTCCGGTATTCCGGATAACTCCGACCATTTGGGATTGACATACGTGATATAACCATCGGGGCGGGTACGGAAAATTCCCACCGGGGCTGATTTAGCCATGGTATAGAAGAGCTTTTCGTTGCGTCTGACCTCCTCCTCGGCCTTCTTTCTTGCTGTTACGTCGGTCGCTGTTAAAATAACGGCATTATTTCCTTTCCAGGTAATGGGGCCCAGTGTATAATCGAGCCATATATCGTCATCGCCGCCTGAGTGGTAATGGAATTCTTTATGCCTCTTTTCGTCTAACGCAATTACCCTGGGATTCTTCTCAACGAAACTTCTTATTTCATCAGCCAGTTGATGCAACAGAAGGGTGGCCACCGAATCTTTTACCGACCTTTTTAGTGCCGTGTTTTGGTACACAAATTTTCCATGCTGAAAGATTAGGATAATTGATGAAGTTGTGCCCGCCAGGTCTGCAAATCGTTTTTCGGATTCAGTTAACTCCTGGAAATGCCGTTTTACTTTAAAACGAAGAATGATGTTGAAAATGAGTATGATTAGTGCAATTCCGGTGACGAATATGGTAAGACGGACATAAAACAGCGGCGTTCGTTTTACTTGCCTCAGATCGCCCGCATTTCGGGGCCAGATTTGATAAATTCCGTTAGGAATTTCGCGACTGTCGTATTGAGCGAGAATTCCCGTCACTTCAACACTCTCCCCAATGACATAATCATCAAACAAATCAGGATATTTTTGCCACGCTGAGTTAAAGACATAAATGGCAGTATCGCTTCCTGCTTCAGGGGCTACCAATAAATAATGTCCTGCACTGTTGCGACCTGTGTTGGTAATGATGCCTGTCACTGTAACCAGTTCGCCTTCGAATGACTCAGGGTTCTGCCCTAAAAGTTGACGGGGAGGTGGTACATACCTGTTCAGGGTATCAAGCAGGTCGATTTGAGGATGGGTCAGCCTGGTAAGACCTTTGTATTGAGCGATAACTCCGGTTACTTTAACACTGTCTCCCTCTTTCACATTGAGTTGCTGCGTGCTGTCTTCCAGAACAAATATTCCCCCGGTTTCATCCTGGATGGCAAACATCCGGTCCCGTATGTCAAATATGCTGGTTGAAACAGTTACCCGTCCCGCAACAGCAACCGTGTCGCCTAACCGGTCGGGTTTGAAGTTATTATCCTTATCTGTTTTTATGTCACTGATAGCAGAAAGGTGATGAACCGGCATATTCCTGCCGAAAATTCCATTAGGTTGTATGAATAATGGAACGAACAGTAGTATCAGCAAATATTGTATATCCAGCGTGCGAATAATCCTCATAGTTAAACTATAAAAAGCTTTGGAGCTACGCCCTTTTTATATAGAACGAAATGTGAAAATAAAATATTACCGGGGAGAAAGAGAAGGGAACACCTTTTGATGCTGATGTTTGTAAGGGGTTGATATATAGGGAAGGACTTAGTTATTTGCTTTTTAATTTATAATGGATTTAAATAATATGGCGCAATGTATATAACTGTCGCAGATTGGAAAAAATGAAAAGCCGTTGTTATGAAAGAATGATGGCGGTTACGGGTCGCTTGTTTTACAGGGTAGAACTCGTATATAGTCAGATTAACTCTTGTTTAGATTGACTCTTAACGATATAATGATTAAGTTAGGCTATCATTTTGGTTCAACCGGGCGATCGCCCGGCTAGCCACAGACAGAAAACAATAGCATCAGTTTTACGGGGGAAAAAAAGAAAACAACCGGAATCAACAGGTGATTCCCGGCTGAAAGTGACAAGTATAACCTTAAACTGAGACTGATGAAACGACCGACGAACAACCTTTTAACCCTACTGGGAAACCTCACTCCGGAGGTAACCGGTTCCCGTGTTTATCCTATCAATGAGAAAAATATCCTGCTTACTCCGGGCAGGAGAGATTAAGCTGATCAATCGTTTACCTACCAATCCTATACACATGAAAAAAGACAAGAAAAGCGGCCTGCGAAAGTTGGGCGAAACCTTGCTCAAAAAAGGCCTTCCCCTGTTAGGGAGCATTGTTACCGGCGGAGCATCCGACCGGATTATTAACCTCGTTAAAGGCGCGACCGGCATCCTCGACGATGACCCGGAAGCTATCGAGAAACAGCTGAGCGACCATCCGGAGCTGCTGGTGAAACTGAAAGAGCTGGAAGCCACCAACAAGGTGCAGTTGCAGGAGCTGTTGCTGCAATCGGCCCGCATCGAACTGGAAGAAACACAATCGTACCTGGGTGATGTGCAGGATGCCCGCCGGCGTGAAATCCAGGTAACCAATGCTACCGGACGTCGCGACTGGCTTTTCCTGGCATTAGCCATTATTGTGGTGGTCGGTTTCTTTACGTTGGTGATGATGGCCGTCATCGGTTCGTTCAACGGGAAGACCTTCTCCACCAACGGAGCCATTAACCAGCTGTTTGGTGCCCTGGTGGCCGGCTTCACCATGGTACTCTCGTACTTCTTCGGCTCCAGCAAAGGCAGTGCCGACAAAACGAACCTGATGGAACAGCGCTTCCGGACGCAGCCGACGGTTATGCCCACGACAAACGAACCCTTTACCAACGCAAAAGGATAGCCCATGGAACTGCAAGTGATACGGTACAGTACCTCCGGCGAATCGGCGCTGGGGATGCTGCTCATCAACGGCACTTTTGCCTGTTATACCCTCGAAGACCGACCACGGTCAACCAAGGTGAACGGTAAAACCGGCATTCCGGCCGGACGCTACCGCGTGGAGTTATACGAACAGGGCCGTCTGCATACGAAGTACCTGGAACGGTATGGTGCCGATTTCCACAAGGGAATGTTGCACATCGTGGGTGTGCCTGGCTTCGAAGGTATTCTTATTCATACCGGGAATACCGATGACGACACCGACGGTTGCCTGTTGGTGGGCGATACCTCGCAGGTGAACATTGAGCGGGATGGTTTTATTGGCGAAAGCCGGAAAGCCTATCAACGCATCTACCCGATGATAGCCAACGTGCTGGAGCTGGGCGAGGAGGTGTGGATAGCCTACCGGGACAGCCTGAACGGCAAGTCCGAACCCGCAGAAGCGGACCAAACGGTGGTGGCCGACCAGCTCAACTTCCGCACCTCGCCGGGCGGTAACCGGATGGGGGTGTTGTTCGAAAACACCGGCGTCGAAACCATCGAACACCGCGACGGCTGGTCCCGCATCCACGTCGAAGGATGGGTGAGCGGTAAGTATTTGGGGTAAAGTCTAACCCTTAACGCTGACAGGTCTGACGACGCTGTCAGGTTAAAACAACCGTAGACCTGTCAGCGTGCAAAGCACCTGACAGCGTCGGAAAAATAAATGAGCAATGCAAAAAATCGAACCCATCATCTCCGACCGTTTTTATCACATCTACAACCGCGGCATCAACGGAGAAAATCTGTTTACGGAAGAAGATAATTATCTCCATTTTTTGCGGTTGTACGATAAATACATTCATCCCATTGCCGATACGTATGCGTGGGTGTTAATGCCGAACCATTTTCATTTGTTGGTGCGGATAAAGGAGAATGTAGCTTATCGGTATTCTAACGCTGACAGGTCTAACGACGCTGTCAGGTTTGACAATATGAAGTGGGAAACGATTGACCTGTCAGCGTGTGAAACACCTGACAGCGTCAGGACTCCTGACCCGAAACGTCATTTCGCTCATTTATTCAACGCATACACAAAGGCCTTCAACAAACGTCACGCCCGCCACGGAGCGCTGTTCGAACGTCCTTTCAAACGGAAGTTGATAACTGACGAACACTACCTGCGGCAAGTGGTGATTTACCCTGTCAAATCATTTTAAATTTTTCACGATGGAAACTCTCTATTATGTCTATGTATTACGAAGTTTAAAAGATGGTATGAACTATACCGGATATACCCAAAATTTAAAATTAAGATTTGAACAACACACCAAGGGTAAGGTAGAGTCAACGAAAAACAGACGGCCCTTGGTTTTAATCTATTTTGAAGGCTGCTTAAATCAACAGGATGCGACACACAGGGAAAAGTATTTGAAAACTCACTATGGTAAAATGTATCTAAAAAATAGATTAAAACATTGGCACGATGAGAGTTCAAATCTTATTTGACGGGGTAAACCATTCCTTCTGCGATCACCCATTGGGTTATCCCTGGAGCTCTTACGCCGCATGTGTGTCGGTAAAGCCGACCCGGTTACATCGTGAAGCAGTGGTGGGGTGGTTCGACGACCGCGCCAACTTCATCGCCATGCATCGGCGCAGCATCGACCGGGAAAAGATTGAACAATGGTTGAAGATAAATGGATAGAGGAGCAGACCACTGTCGGGGTCTACGACCACCGACAGGGATTCGCAACCCACCCCGTCAGTGGTCGAAGACCCTGACGGTGGTCAAAGAATAGAACACAGACCTGTCAGCGTGCGAAGCACCTGACAGCGTCGGAAACAAAGAAGAATTAAACCAAAACAACCAAAAACATTGAACCACACCACTTCCATAACGCCAACCGGTACCATGGCGTTGGTGGCCGGGCCACACCCGGGTGTAACCACTGGTGCTGAGACCCCGCTGAGTGGTGAGGATTGTTCGCTAAGTGGTGGGCGGACTTCGCTGAGTGGTGGGGATCGTTCGCTAAGTGGTGGGCAGACTTCGCTGAGTAGTGGGGATCGTTCGCTATGTGGTGGGCAGACTTCGCTGAGTAGTGGGGACTGTTCGCTGGGGGGTGGTCGGCATCCGCCATGACGTGGGCGTGGATGCTGAATATAAAAACGGGGGAAGTGGATGAAATGGTGCTACTTTGACAGGTCAACACCTGCTACATCCGCTTACCCCCATCGTTAATTGAAATAGAAATTTAAAAGTAAGTAAAATGGGAATTAATAATCGAATGTATTCGACATCGGATGCAGAAATGCTGGAAACAGCTGACGTGATAGCTGCGTCGTTGAATGATGATATCGCTGATTTTACAGCCTTTGATTCAACGCTGACGGCTGATTATGTGACCACGGTTCAGGGAGCTGTTGGTCGGGTGAAGGAAATCAAGCCGGATGATGTGGTCATCGACGAGATGAGCGAATGGACCCAGAAGGTGGATGCTGCCATGAAAAAGAGCAGCGATGCCTACTCCAACCTGGCCTACTTTGTCCGCAAGGCGTTTAAGGGAAATGTGGCGGTTCAGAACCAGTTTGGTTTGAACGACTACAAGAAGGCGCGCGACAGCCAGGCGAAAATGGTATTGTTCATGGAAACGCTGGGCGACCAGGCCACTGCCCATCACGATGAGCTGGTGGCCGCAGGTTGCGGCGAAGATGTGATTACAACCGTCTCAGAGGTAGCCACCGAACTGCGCGACTCGAATATTGGGCAGGAGAAGTTCAAGAAGGAGCGGGGCGTATTGACCCAGGAACGGGTGAGACGCCTGAACGAGGTGTACCAGTTGCTGGTTCCCCTTAGCGAGGCCGCGCAAATCATCTATCGCAACGACCCGGCCCGCCTGGCCAAGTATACCCTGACCAGCACAAGCGGTGCTACGGGCGACTCGGACGAACCGTCTGACGACCTTTAAACTCTCTTTTCCCGCCGGCCTGGTACCACCGGCGGGGAAATGAAAAATGCTGACTACCCTGACAGGGTTCGAAACCCTGTCAGGGTTATTGTTGCAACATGGCAGACCACTGTCGGGGTTCTCCGACCACCGACAGGGTCGTGGCCTATTCCCCGTCAGGGTTTACAACCACTGACGGTGGTGATTGGGACATTAAAAAGGCATCCTAACCTGTCAGGTTGAAAAGGAACGCACCCCGAAGTGTTTGATTGGAAATGTTTTGTTAACTTGGGATGACTGAATTATGGACTAGGTGAAAACAAACCCACATTTCCTAGAGAATTACATTCCATTATTTTGTAGAAGAAAAATAATACATTGTTGGCGAGCAGTAGTTGTGTGTAATAATGGAGAGTGTGAAATCATTTAAATTGAAAAATGCAAACAGAGCCACTACCGAGAATTGAACCGCTTATTAATGATTTAAAAAGTCTGAAGATGGGAGATTTTTTAAAATCAAATTCGTTTAAGCGTTACTGCATAAAAGCAGGGTTAGAAGAGTCATGGAGAAATGCGTTTACTTTTATTCAAAAGAATCGTACATATTTTATAGCTGGATTTGATCATGATCACTCTGACTCTCTGGATGCATTAACTTTAATAATGAATCATTTGTATAAAAATGATTCAACAAATTTTTTCTATTTCTCAAATGACTTGTTAGTTGCATATGCCGATTGGAGTAAAGAAGATTTAAAAGTAAAGGACATTATTGAGGATTTGGAATTGCTTTCAGCTCCATCGGAAGTTGTCGAAAATATAACAAAACTAGGTAACCATTTTTCCAAACCTGTTCCAAAATCAGAAATTCCTGAAAATATATGGAATGCTGATAAATTGGAAACTGCTCTAGATAAAATGGATTCATCCATAAAGCGAAAAGAGTATAATATGACTGTTACCTATGCTTATTATTGCCTTGAAGGATTATATAAAGCATTTATTTCAGAAAAAGTACCTGATAAAAAACATCTGGATAAGATTAATCAGATGGCAACAGCTGTTCGCGATTATTTGAGAAGTCATTTCATAGCAAACCAAATTGAATATCCGGAGCAAGTAATTAATCTGATACCGACAATCACAAACGCAATTTCGAATGCTAGAAATAGTTTTAGCGACTCTCACTTTGATGGAGAGTCTGAAAAGTGGTTGGCTGAATTTGCCCGAGATTGCGTCAATTCAATAGGAAGACTGATTATTAAGTTTATAAAATAAAAACGCAAAAACTGGTACGGCAGAGCGTAGTTTGGAGTGCGAATTTTTTTCAACTTTTTGTCCTGCCAGAAAGAAACGCAATTCGAAAAGTCTTACGTTTCATACCCAAATGTTAGTAGATAATACGATATTGAAACTATGGCTGTTGAAATAATCTTATCAACTGTTATCGCTGCAAGCACGGTGATATACACAGCAACAAGTTTAATGCTTTGGATTGAGAGTAGAGCATCAAGAAAGCAAAAACTGACTCCAATGATGGTTGCATATCTTAAAACTACAGAAAACCATAGTATACTTAAACTATGCATTAAGAATATTGGAGAGGGTGTTGCGAAGGATTTAAGCATAAAAGCATTACAAGACTATGAACGATTAGGTAAAAGCCATCTGTTGTTATCTGAAATAGGTGTAATTAAAAATGGATTTAACACCTTTCCTCCTCAATACGAGTTGAAGTTTTATCTTGGAAGATTAACAGAAATATATAAAAAAGACCAAGATGGTTTTGTTCGATTGGAATTCAGTTATAAAAGCTCTGATGATAGAAAGTTTAAAGAGATTTTCGAACTTCCATTTAAGCAAATCTATGGACAAAACTATTCAAATCCACCTGAGAGCTATATAGGGCAGATCCCATACTATTTGAAGGAAATAAATGAGACGTTGAAAGCAATCGACAAAGTAGAATAATACGTCATGAATTTGTATTGGGTAAAAACAAAAGGCAGTTTTGAAGATTGGTTCATAGTTGCTCCAACCAAAGAAATAGCATGCGATTGCCATGAAGGTTTTGAGGGATTTGATGAGGGGGATGCAAAGGCCGAATTTGTTTGTGAAATACCTGATAATATTGAGAAAAAACACAAAGCAGAATACGATGCAATAAATGGTGGTTATTGGCCATCACACGAGTTGCTTGTTGATCTAGGATTTGAATTCATTGATGATATTTCGCCCAGAATTGTAAGAGGGCATGGCAGATTGTTTAAGGAAGGAGGTTCGACCCTGGCCTTGACAATTAAACATTTAGACAAAAAGCAAGGTGTTTATTTTATAAACATGAGAGATACCAGTAAATTTAAGATTGGTATTACACGAAAAATATCGAGAAGACTAAAAGAAATAAAGACAGCTAATCCGTTTGTAATTGATTTGTGGTACTTCATTGAATGTGAAAACCCTCGAAAAGTTGAACGGTTATTCCATGAATTATTTAAAGACAAAATAATAAGTGGCGAATGGTACCAACTGAAAACATTTAAGGAAATATTTTCTGCTATGGAAGTTGTAGAGCAGAAAAATGAAATCAAAATTCATAATATATTGAAAGTAATAGAGAATTTGTAAAAACTGAAATGCTAACTAAAAGAATAAAACAGCATCAGCTGGTTTTACTGTATAACCGGGAGCCCTAATTTGAGAAAATGCAAATAAACACGAGTTACAGAAATTTTTAATAAAAGATTGAATAAATGCCACAACACAGACTTACCGACTCCAACGAATTTCGATTCTACTATTTTACGAATCGATATGCTGATACAGTCAATTTCTACAAAAGTGTTATGCAGCTTGAAGAAGTGAGGTCCTGGGATCGGGGGCATGGCAACAAAGGGACCATATTCAAATTTCCCAAAAGCGAATTCCTGATAGAAGTTGAAGAAAGCGGAGAAGCACCTTCATTTCATGGAGCCGGCCTTTATATGGAGGTTGATGATGTAGATGCTTGGTATCGCAAAGCAGTAGCTCAGGGTATTCAAATCAAACAACCGATTTCCGACACTTCCTACGGTCATCGCTCATTCAAGATTGAAGACCCTAACGGCTTAGCAATTGGGTTGTTTCAATATATGTAATATGAAAGAGCAGACACTAAAAGACTATTTCGATGAGAAAGTAACAGTTGACACTTTGGCTACTGATTTAAAAGACAGTCAACAAAAGACTGGGTATGACACGTCGTCTGTCTGCGTTGACCAAATAAAGGAGGAAGGAGAATATCAAGTAACCAGAAAGCATCTGCTTAAACTATGTAATGACACTATAAAAGGACACTTGACACCGGGTGACTTAAATACGGTAGCTTTTGCACTTCTTGCTTCAGAGTATTTTACCTGGGACAGTGAAACCGGGAATGGAGACATTGTTTCAACTACAACTTATGATTGGGACAATCCTGACCTAAATTTCGATTTGACAATAGATAATTTGAAGCTTTGGAGAGAATATTTGGAGACAGGAGAATACAAACTCAAAGAGGTGTCAGGACAAAATGAATCCGAATTAAGACCATCACGACGAATTTTAAAGGACAAGAGAGACGCTGAATTACACCCAAAGTGGAAAAAGGACTTTAAAAAGATAAGGGAGATTTTGAATGAATGGGACCCGTTGGGAGTCGCAGATGTGGTGGATGATGAATACGATGAAATAAACTTTCTGGCCTATTCAGTATTGATGAGAAATGGTGGAATTGAGGAAATTAAAAAATCAATTAAAGGATATTTGGCCCAATCGATGGAGATAGATGAGACCGATGAAAAGTTGGAAGAAATATCGATGAAAATAAAGAATGCAGTGCAAAAAACCTGACAGGTTTCTGAAACCTGTCAGGTTTTTTGTTGCAGCATCACAGACCACTGTCGGGGTTCTCCGACCACCGACAGGGTAGCGGCCTATTCCCCGTCAGTGGTTGTAAACCCTAACGGTGGCATAAGAATATCCCGCAGACCTGTCAGCGTGCAAACCTGTCTGGTTTTTTGTTGCAGTATTGCAGGCCACTGTCGGGGTCTTTGACCACCAACAGGGTAGCAGCTCCTTTCCCCGTCAGTGGTTGCCCAACCCTGACGGTGGTATAGGAAACTGTTGGTATCGTGGAAACTACAACGGTACATGTTGCCTTCTTCCACCATAAATCTTCATTAAAAAATGGGAAATCACTTGCGCAAGCAAAAACTTGCACATATATTTGCAAGCAAAACCTTGCATAAAATGAAAAGAGACGCATTTCAAGCCATAGCAGACCCTACCCGCAGAGCCATCTTGATGTCGCTGCGGGAAAAAGAACAAAATGTTAACTCGCTTGCGGAGCAATTCGATATGACCCGGCAGGCTGTTTCGTTGCATGTGAAATACCTGCAGGAGTGTGGAGTGATAAAAGTAAGCCGGCAAGGACGTGAGCGTCTGTGCCAGCTTGAAGTCACAGAACTAAACAGAGTAAATGAATGGATGGAACCCTTCAAGGAATTACTGGAAAGTCAGTTCAGAAAACTGGATAACCTCCTTGATGAATTAAAAAACAAGTAAAACTGAGAATGATGGAAGATTTAAGCCAAAGGTCACTGAGTGTGACGAGGATGTTCAATGCACCGATTAACCTGCTATGGCAGGTACTGACCACCGCAGATTACATCAAGGACTGGTGGGGGCCGGACGGATTTACTAATACGATTCGCATCATGGAAGTTAGCGAAGGTGGCAAATGGGAATTTACCATGCATGGCCCCGATGGTACCGATTATGAGAATGTGTTTATCTACCGCGAAATCGTACCGCTCAAAAAAATCGTGATGGACCACCTGGCCGATCCGAAATTCACCATTTCAATCAGGTTGTTTGACGAGGGCGAACAGACCCGCATGGAGTGGCAGAACACATTTGAGACGGTTGCCGACTTTAAACTGGCCGTCGACACCTTTAAAGCCGATGAAGGTCTTAAACAAAACATCGAAAGACTGGCAGCTTATATAAATACCCTGACTCAATAAACGAATCCGGCACGATCCCGCGCCGGGTTCAAATGTATAACTGACTCAATGAAATTTTATGAAAAAGGTACTTCTTCTCATTGTACTGGTTTCCCTGGTTCTTATTTCTTGCGGAAACTATAAGCAAAGTCGGTCTGAGAAAGATACGGTAGCTGTGACAACCGACAGCCTGCGCTCTAAAAGCGGTTATTCCAATGTGAACGGGCTTAAAATGTATTATGAGATTTATGGTGCAGAACACCCCGGAAAACCGCTGGTATTAATTCATGGTGGCGGTTCTACCATCCAATCCACAATCGGAAGAGTGATACCCATGTTTGCCAGGCACCGGAAACTGATTGCCGTCGAATTACAGGCCCACGGCAGGACCAGTGACAGAAATACGGATCTCTCCTTTCAGCGGGATGCAGATGATGTGGTAACACTTCTTGGCAATTTGCATGTTGATAAAGCAGACTTCTTCGGATTCAGCAATGGTGGTACTACGGCGTTGCAAATCGCTATTCGGCATCCGGAAATCGTCAACAAAATCATTGCAGCTTCCGCACTATGCAAACGCAATGGTGTTCCATCGTGGTTTTGGGGTTTCATGAAAAAACAACGTTTGGAGAATATGCCGGATCAGCTAAAAGAAGCTTACCTAAAAGTTTCACTGGACACGGCCGGCTTGCGGGTTATGCATGACAAAGACGTGAAAAGAATGTTGGATTTCAAAAATATCCCGGACGAACAGCTAAAGGCAATTAAAGCCCCGACATTAATTATAATTGGTGACAGAGATCTGATTACACCGGAGCATGCTATCGGGATGCACAGACTAATTGCCAACTCGGAACTGGCAATCATTCCTGGCGGGCATGGTGAATATATTGGAGAGATAACAACCTTAAAACCCGGTTATAAAGAAAGTGATTTTGTTGCCGTTCCGTTGATTGAGAATTTTCTTGACAAAAAAGAACCGCCAACCACTGGCGATTAATGTAACCAACAGCTCTTCATTTACGAAAAAGCGTTTACATAAAAGTTTACACCATGGAAAAAAGCAAAAGTGAAAACAAATCGAATGAAGCCGGGGCCAGTCCTTTTTCTCAAACGTTCTTTCACGGTACCAAGGCTGACCTGAAGATGGGTGACTTCATTGAAATTGGTCTGAACTCGAACTTTGGACAAAGGAAAGAGGCGAAATATATCTATTTGACAGCGACCCTGGATGCAGCTGTCTGGGGAGCCGAACTTGCTTTAAATGGAGCTCGTGAACGAATTTATTTAGTTGAGCCAACCGGTCCGATTGAGGACGATCCTAATTTAACGGATAAAAAGTTTCCGGGTAATCCAACCATGTCGTACCGGTCAAAACATCCGTTTAAGGTGGTTGGTGAGCTTGCTGTTTGGCAGGGGCACTCACCGGAACAAGTGAAAACAATGAAAGATGGAGTAGCCAAAGCAAAAGAACAAGGTATTGAGGCAATAGAAGACTAGGTTGAGGAACTATTTCGTTTGCTTTCAATCGAACCATCCCGGGATGATTTTCAACCTGACAGGTTTCGGAAACCTGTCAGGGTTTTTTTTCCATATAAAATACCGGAGTGTTTGCCCGCAATGATAAAAACAATGGACTTGCAAACCAGTTAACGGTCGTTGTAAAAAGGCAGCACCCAATTATAACTACCATAAAAAAAACAGAATCCGATGAGAAAAATAATTTCGTTTATGCACATATCGCTTGACGGTTTTGTGGCAGGGCCGAACGGAGAAATGGACTGGATTAACGTTGATGAAGAAATTTTTGATTACGTCGGTGAGCGGATAAGCGAAGGCGACACAGCATTATACGGGCGGGTAACGTACCAGATGATGGAAGATTACTGGCCTACAGCAGGTGATAAGCCGACAGCTTCCAAACACGACGTGGAACATTCAAAGTGGTATAATCAAGTACATAAGATTGTTTTATCGAAGTCAATGAAAGATGCAGATTTGCCTGACACAACCATCATTAGCGATAACCTTACGGCCAGGATAAATGAAATAAAACAATCGCACGATGGCGGGAGTAAAGAGATTTTGCTTTTTGGCAGCCCAACAGCCACTCATTCACTTATTCAACTGGACTTAATTGACGGCTACTGGCTGTTTGTTAACCCGATTATCCTTGGGCGTGGCATTCCGTTGTTTGCAGGTATCAAAGACAGAACAAAACTAAACCTGGTGACTACCCGGCCATTTACCAGCGGAGTAACTGAACTGAATTACACTGTGGCCAGAACATAGGTCGGGGATTGCGATAAATATTCCCAATACTTCGGGACTGTCGCTGCTCATATAACTCATCAATTAATGCAAGTTGAATCGGAACCGTCGACACTGGTGGTGATTGTTAATGGGTAGAACGCTGAAGAAAAAGAAGAATTTGAACACAAAAGAATTAAATCAACAAGAGCTTTAAGAAAAAAAGAAATGAAACGATCGGAGAAGATTGCAGAAAACAAAGATTACACAGCTGTTAACCTGGGCAGTATGGACGATATAAAAAATCATTCGTTAATTCATCCTAAATCGGGGAAAGAGGTTAAAGGAAAGGTATTCTTAAAAGAACTGACAAAAGCCACCGGAACAGAAATATCCTTTACTTCCTTGCCACCTAAAACCGAGTTGGGATATTTCCATATTCACAACAAAGATGAAGAAACGTATGTCATCATTAAAGGAAGTGGTTTTTATCAGGTTAACAATGATTGTTTTCCCATTAAAGAAGGTAGTGTAATAAGAGTTGCGCCGGAGGGAGTGAGAAGTTTATGTAACACGTCGGATGAGGATATGGTGTATATCTGCGTCCAGTCCAAAATGAATTCCCTGGAAGAACATACCACGGATGATGGTTCACGGGTAGTGTACGAATCCAAGTGGAAAGAATTTTTGTAAAAAACTGCAGCTAACTCTAACCTGACAGGTCTTTTTGTTGCGGCATGGCAGCCCCCTGTCGGAATGAAGATAAAAGAAGCTCCGGACGGACTCAACCGGTGGAAAACCGGCCTTCACTTACACCGAAGCCCTTCTTATTTTATCACGTAAAACCAGACGGAGCAGAGAATACCAGCTGCCAGGAGGATGCCAAAATGCAGGCTCATGCGTCTTTTCACCGTTTTGCTACTCAGTGATAGTGCATACATCATTTTTAGTAGGTTGTTGCTGTTGGTGGCATTCAGGATGGCCAGCGCCACGACAAACACATCGAGGGTGCTCTTTTGCTGCAACAGGTTCATCAGGAACGGGTCGATATCGGTGACCCCCACCACAAAGGCCAGGGTCGTTACACCTGCACTTCCGTAAGCCTGCGAAACGTAATGGGTAATGAGTCCGAACAATACGAACAGGAGTCCGAAGACCAGGGCGGTCCTGAATTCGAGCGGGTTCCGGCTGGTACTCTCTACCTGTTTGCCGGTTATTTCCTGTTTTTCAGCTTTCATCAAAGCGGTGCGCGAGAGCACCATTGAAACCACGAACAACAGGAGGAACGGTATCACCAGCCGGAGGGCCACGGCGGTGTTGAACAGGAATGCCAGCAGGAGAATGCGCAGGTACATCATGCCGTTGGCCATCATAATAGCCGAGACGGCTTCGGCGCCCAGACTTTCACTCTTTTCTTTCCTGGCCAGGATCACGGTAGTAGCAGTTGAGCTGTACAGTCCACCCAGGATACCGGTAATCGTCAGACTCGATTTGGGGAATACCAGTTTCTTCAACAGGTAGCTGGCATAGGAGATGCCCGAAACCACTACGATGGCGAGCCAGATATGATATGGCGAAACGGGAATGGAATCGGAGATATTTTCATGCGGCAGCAAGGGAAGAATGATTCCCGCGAAAGCGATAAACTTAGCAAGTGTTATAAATTCGTCCTGCGATACCTTTTGCATGATGGTGACGAACTCGTCCTTCATTTCGGTAATGACCAGGATGGCTACCACAAACGACAGCGTCAGCCAGATGGGCTGCGTCATGATAAGCAACGGAATGGAGTAGGTGAGTAGTGCCAAGATGATGCTGGTGAGCCCGTATTTTTGCTGTTCTTTTATCTTCAGATAATAGTGAATGCCGAGGAGCAGACCCAGGATGATAAAGCCTGTGAGAAAGGGAACGAACGATTTCTCGTTGACGACAATGAGCAGGTAGCCGAGCAGCCCGATAAAGGTAAAAGTTCGGTCGGTACCGAAGAGTTCGGCGGCCTCTTTGGAGGAGTGATGACGGCGCTGTTCGAGGCCGATCAGTAGCGAGAAAACCAAAACCAGCAGGAAGTGGATAATTTCATCGGGAATGTTGGGTACAAAGTTCATCGGTTCTTTCCTTATCCGTTTACCATGAATAAAGATAGGATTTCGCGTTCATTTTGCATAATTATTTTTCAGGCATCCAAGTATCAGGCTTCCCGGGAACTCAGTGTTTCTTCAATGTCTTGTCCAGGAAGGTGACCATATACTTCACGGTTTGGTCGAACCAGGGATGTACCTGCCAAAAGGAATGTACACTGTTGGGAATAGTATGTACGTTGTTGTAAATATGGTACTTGTCGAGGACTGAAATGACACTGTCACGCCCGGCATGGAAACGGGGCTGAGCACTGTTGATGAACAGCATGGGCGGTGTATCCTTCCCGGCGTAAATCATAGGAGACGCTTCCACCCATTTGGCCCGATTCTCTTTCAGCGTGGCACCCAACCAGTAAGCGCCTGCCGAGCGTTTGCCGGGAATTTGATCCTTTGCACTTTCTGCCGGCGTGGTGAAATCGAGGATGCCATCCATGTCGATAATGGCCTGTACTTTCGACGAAACCTGGTTGTTTCCCTCATTGCCTTCAAACTTCTTCATATCGCCGGTCATACCGACCAACGCAGCCAGCTGACCGCCTGCGGAGCTTCCGGAAATAGCGATTCGGTTGGGATCAATGTCATACTTCTTTGCATTGGCACGTAAAAAGCGAATGGCCGCCTTGATGTCGAATACCGCTGCCGGATAAAGTGCCTCCGGAGATAACCGGTACCCGACCGCTGTCGTAACATACCCCTTTGATGCGATCTGCTGAGCCATCGGAACCTGAGCCTCCTTGCTGCCGGAACGCCAGCCTCCGCCAAAGACCAGGATGACTGCCGGATATTTTCCCTGCTGCTCAGGACGAAACAGATTGAGATGCAGTTTACGCTCGCCATAAGGCGTGTTAGGCAAAGTTGCATAGACTACATTGTATTCCGGTTTAACACCTTCAGGTAACTCCGGCTTCACGAGTGTGACATCGGGATAGTGTTTTTTGATTTTCACCCAGGCTGAGTAAGGTGTGTAAGAGGTATCGCGCGGAATGGGTTTCGCTCCATTGGTTTGTGCGGAAGCAGTTCCGGCCATAATGAAAAGTAGTAGCAGAAGTCGGATAGCTCGTATCATGGAATTGAGTTTGTAAAGAACAAAACTTATTAAACAAAGTCATTTTGACAAGTTCCGTTCCATTTTAATTGTTGTTTTATAGCTATAGTACTTGACCACCAGTGGTTAACTGTTCGTAATAAGTTCTTAACAATAAAAACTACAGAAACGATTGTAACAACAGTAACCACGAAGCTTAACCTGACACTTGTAACCTGAAATTTCTAAATCGAAGATCTGAAATCTTTCTTCTTAACCAACTTTCTCAAAAGAAAAGGGGCCACCGCTGCAGCTGCAGGATGGCCCCGGGTTAAAACCCAACTGTATGAATGATTTGTTTGTTTTTATCGTTCCTTTTCAGGAATTGAATTAATATCCATCGTTTTGTGAGCTCTGCGGGTTAACGGAAATCTCTTGCTCCGGAATCGGCAGTAACACGTTTCTGTCTTTGAATCCGGCACCTGAAATGGACATGTAATCTTCCTGACCATTGGTAAACGTTCCTTCCGGAATCATTTTACCCTGATCAGCCAGTACGTTCTTCGCGTCGCCCCAGCGAACGAGGTCCTGGAAGCGTACACCTTCGAACGACAGTTCCAGGCGGCGTTCATTCTTGATGTCGGCGAAAAGCTGGTCACCCGATGAGGTGAGGGCAGGGAGATTTACGCGGGCCCGTACCTGGTTGATAAGCGGAAGGGCTTTACCATCCTGACCACTGCGGTTGTATGCTTCAGCAGCCATCAGCAGAACGTCGGCATAGCGCATCAAACGGATGTTGGTGGCGTAGTTCAGCTCTTTCACACTGGTTTCGCTGGTATTCGACTCATCGGCCCATGAGCCGTATTTTAAGCGGATGTAACCTTCACAACCCCATGGATAGGAATTGCCCTGATCGGGGTTCCGCAGTTTTCCGCCGTGAGCGATTAACTGATCTTCACTCAGCATGGCTGCATTCCGGCGAATCGTATCGTTGTCTGCAGTGTAAGCGTTCCATAGCGATTTCTGCGGATAAGCAAATCCCCATCCGGCTACCAGGCCGGTATTACCACCGTCAAACCAGCCGTCACCACGCGGACCGCAAAGCTGCCAGTGGATGTTACTTTCGGTGTTACGGCCGTTGTTGCCCCACTGGAAGTTGCCCCAGTCGTAGTTCTTCTCAGCTGAGTACGAAATTTCGAACAATGACTCTTTTCCGAATTCCTGTCCTTTGCGGAGAATTTGAGAATAGTCAGAAATCAGTCCGTATTCGCCCGAATCGATGACTTTCTGGAACTCGGCAGCTGCATCGGCGTACTTTTTCTCGTAGAGCAACGATTTACCCAACATAGCCTGGGCCATTCCCTTGGAAACGCGCACCTTGTCGGCTGCCGATTGCTGGCTTTTCAGCGGAAGATCGGGGATAGCCTCGTTGAGGTCCTTCTCAATCTGCGCCCAGATGTCGGCTACTTTAGCGCGTGGCTGGTTATACTGGTCGGGTGACGATGCCGGCTCGGTTACCAGCGGTACTTGTCCCCACAGGGTAACCAGGTCGAAATACAACATCGCACGCAGCGATTTCGCTTCGGCAATAGCCTGTTTCTTCGCGTCCGATTCGGGTTTGATGTTCGCAATCACCAGGTTGGCGCGGTAGATGCCCCAATAGGACATCTGGAACAACCAGGTGATTACCGGGTTGCTGGAGCTGTAGCGGAATTCATTGATTTCCTCGTAGGGAGGCTGGTCACCGCGGTGTCCTCCACCGGTATAGATTTCGTCGGACAACAGGGTTTTCATCATCCACATGCTGTCCCAGTCGTAGGCGTACATCGATTGAAGTATGTCGTAAACACCCAGCACGGCGCCTTTAGCGTCGGCATCGGTTTTATAGAAGCTGTCCACAGGGATGGAGCCTTCGGGCGTGGTGTCCAGGAATGATTGAGAACAGCCCGAAAGGAAGAAAATGGCGGATAGTAACGCCACCTTGAATTTATATTTTTTGATCTGCATGTTCATTGCGTTTTAGTTGATTAGAATGAAATGGAGGTTCCGAACATCACTTTACGGGCGGTAGGATACGTTCCCCGGTCGATACCAATGTTGTTATTATTGTTGTTGTTGGTACCGGCTTCCGGGTCCATACCAATGTAATTGGTGAAAGTGAAGAAATCATCGAGTGATACATAGAACCGGGCAGATTTCATATGTAAGTTCTGCATCAGTGATTTGGGAAGGTTATATCCCAACTGAATCTGCTTGATGCGCATGAAAGCTCCGTTGAATACCAGGAGGTCACTGTTCCATGCTTTGGGATCAGTTCCTGCACGTGGCTCGGTCGCTGTGGTATTATCAGCCGTCCAGCGGTTTTTGAAGAAATATTCGGGGCGGTTGATGGTCGGACGGTCGTTGCGAATCCAGCCCATCAATACATCGTTACCGGACGTTCCCTGGAAGTTCACGTTGAAATCGAAGTTCTTGTACGATGCGTCGAGACTTCCACCGTAATAGAGGTTCGGAATGGCACTTCCAATGTACTGTTTATCGGCTTCCGTTACATTATTGGTCGGCTGACCACTTTTGTCGAGGAAGATGGGATCGCCGGTTTTCGGGTCGATACCTTTGGTTTTATAACCATAGAAGAACCAGAGCGGCTCGCCTTTTTGAACCGCCGTGGCAGTCCATCCCGGACCCACCTGGGCACCGTAGAGACGGTCGAGTGTCGGGTTGAGGTAGGTCACTTCGTTCTTCAGCGTCGACATATTCAGGTGAATACCGTAATTGAAATCATGGATCTTACTCCGGTATCCCAGTTCGAACTCAAAACCTTTATTGGTTACGTCGCCGGCGTTGATGGGCGATGCTGCATTTCCGGCTTCCAGTGCAGGCGTATTCTGTGTGATGAGATCGGTTGTTTTCTTGTTGTAGTAGTCCATGGTGAACGTCAACCGGTCGCGGAAGGCACGAAGATCAAGACCCACATCTGTCTGAACACTGGTTTCCCAGCGGAGGTTCGGGTTTTCGAGCTGTGAGGGTTCGAATACTGTTCCGAATGAACCATCGGCCATCGGATAGGTCAGCGCATATCCATTACTGGTCGATGAGATGAGTGAAGCATAGCTGTAGTTCCCCAGGTTGGAGAGGCTACCGTTCTGACCCCAGCTGGCGCGAAGTTTAGCACTGGTGACGAAAGATTTCGGGAAGAAATCTTCGTTGGAAATTACCCATCCCCCAGAAACGGCAGGGAAGATTCCCCAGCGGCCGCTCTTAGGCAATTGTGACAGGCCGGCTCCATCGCGGCGTAAACTACCTTCGAGGAGGTATTTATCTTTATAGTTGTATGACAAACGGCTGAAGTAACTTACTTTCCGATTGTCATAAATGCGACCGTTTACCTGGTCGTTTTTCTGTGATGAGATGAAATCGAGCTGAGCATACACCGGATTTTCCATAATCATCGGACCACCCTGTGCATTGGTAATGCGGTGTGTGGCTTTTTCGGATGACATACCCAACAGTAACGTCAGGTCATGATCGCCGAACTTGTGGTTATACGAAGCAAAGTTTTCGAACATCCAGTCTTTCCAAAGATCATTGTTATCAATCACCTTGGTTGCACTGTTATTCCGCTCTGCAGTATAGTAATACGTCGGATTCCAGGTGTGATAATTCTGGTAGGTCAGGTTCAGGTTGAACCGTGAGGTGATGGTCAATCCCTTCAGCGGCGTCAGCACAGCATACACATTTCCCTGCAGTTGATCCTGTTGGGTCTGGTCTTTGGTGATGGCCTGCGTAACGAATGGATTGACAATTTCTCCGAAAACGTATTTGGAAATACCATAGTAATTTCCGTCCGGAGCTTTCAGAATCGGATTTCCGTTGTTGATGAAAGTCTGAACGTGTGCGGGTACATCGCCGGTATATTCTACCGGAGTAGCCGGATCAATCATCAGAGCGCTACCGATAACTCCACCAAACTCACCACCCGATTCGTTAATGGCGGCGCGTTGACTGTTGGAGTAGGCGAATGTATTTCCGACTTTCATCCAGGGCAGAATCTGGTGATCGGAGTTCAGCCGAACCGTGTAGCGTTTGTATTTGTCCTTCGGACCTACCACGATACCATCCTGATTGAGGTACGACATCGACAGCATGTAGGTGGAACCATCTTTTCCTCCTGAGAAGGAGATATGATGCTTCTGCATGGGAGCGGTTTCGAAGATGGCGCCCAGCCAGTCGGTGTTGTAGGTCTGGTCGACATTCGAAATTAATCCGGCTTCGTTCATGAAGGTGCTGTACTGTGAAGTGTTCATCAGCTTCGGCGTATGCCCCACACTTTGGATGCCGTATTGGAAATCGTAAGTGATGGTTGGTTTCCCTGATTTACCTTTTTTCGTGGTGATGATGACAACACCATTACCACCTTCGGCTCCGTAAATGGCAGTGGAGGCCGCGTCTTTCAATACCTCCATGGAACTGATATCATCCGGATCGAGGTTCGAAATATCGGTGGTTTTGATACCATCGACGATGTAGATCGGATTGGAGTTGTTGTTTGATGAGTATCCCCGAATCCTCACTTTAATAGGAGCTCCCGGAGCTCCGGATGCGTTGATAACCTGCACACCGGAAGTTTTTCCCTGCAGCGCCTGTTGCGCCTGCGAAACCGAAGTGTTGCCGATATCGCTTGAACTCACACTGGCAATGGCACCGGTGACAACGCTTTTCTTTTGTACACCGTATCCTACGGCTACTACTTCACCAAGACCAATGCTTTCCTCTTCCATCTTTAAATTGATGGTGCTTTGTCCGGTGTAGGCAACTTCCTTGTTCTTCATTCCCACGAAGGAGTAAAGAAGGGTTACGTTTTCCGGAACATTGGTCAGGTGATAAATACCATTGGCATCGGTGATGGTACCTTGGGTTGTACCTTTAATTACTACGGTTACGCCGGGAAGAGGTGCCCCGCTTCCGTCTGTCACCTTACCAGAGACTTCGTGTCCCTGGGGTTGAGCATTCCCCGTGGCATCGTCAGTGGTGCGCGACAGGACAATGTGATTGTCGTTGATGCTGTAGTTGACCGGTGTGCCCGCGAATAAGGCATCGAGCACATCCTGCAGGCTGGTTTCCTGTTCATTCAGGCTTACTCTTCGGTTGACATCGATTAACTCGCTGCTGTAAATGAAGGAATAGCCTGTTTGCTTCTCGATCGTTCTCAGGACATTCCTGACAGTTGCATTGTTGACGTTCAGCGATAAATTGGCGTTTTGCGCGGTTGTTTTGTTCGCAAATGAGCTGAATGTGGCCAGTAAGACCATGAGTAGTGTCACTCTCATTTTGACAAAGATTTTAGCTCCCCACATTTCCCTGAGGAAAGGAGGTGCCTGTTTAGAGACTTTTTTCATAGATTTGAAACACTTTTAATTAAACTATATTTACGAATATGGTTTTTTCGGCCGGCGAGGTTCTGCCCAACTTCACCGGCCTTTTTCATTTACCGTTGTGTTGCATAGATTTTAATTTGTTTTCTGGTATAGGTTTGATCGGCCTGCTGTTTTTCTGCCGTAACCTCATAGCGAATGGGCAAGGCTTTTTTCAGCAGGTTCAATGTTTGCATCAGTTGTTCTTTTTGGAAGGTGGCGGTAATCGGCATTTCTTTCAATGCTTCGTTCGCCAGTATGATATTGACATTGTACCACCGGCTTAGCTTTTTCACGGCGATACCCAGTTTTTCATCCACAAAAATTAGTTTGCCATCGCGCCATGCGGCATATTGCATGGGGTTGACCTTATTGATGGTAAAGGTTTTGTTTTCGAGGTTGAGACGCGCCTGTTGTCCCGGTTTGATATCTACTCCCTTGTCGATGTGGTCCGACGTCAGCGAAATATGGCCCCGGGTCAACGTTGCTTCAAAATATTTGTCCTGAGAATAGGCGTTCAGGTTGAACTCTGTACCGGTAACGGTTGTGATCATCAACGGATTTTCGACAATGAACGGCCGTTTAGTATTGTGTGTGACCTTGAAGTAAGCCTCACCGTCGACGAAAACTTTGCGCTCTTTCCTTGCAAATTTTACCGGATAACGAAGCCGGGTTCCGTCGTTCAGCCAGACCTGGGTTCCGTCGGCCAGTTCTACTTTCGTAATGCAGCCCGGTTTGGTGAATATTTCCCGGTAGGTGAGTTTCTCCGAGCGGGAAGACTGGTATTGACGAACGGACCACCATCCGGTGATAAACAGTAACGGGATGAACAGTATCGCCGCAATTTTGCGGAAGCCATTGATAAATCGTTGAGAACGCGATCGCTTCCCGGAAATCTTTTCTGAACTTTCTTCATCGAGAAGGTCGATGCGGCGGTGAATGGAATGCAGCATCGAATCGAAATCGGGAGCCGGACCTTTGATGGCTACGCGGTTCTCCTCCCAAATCTCGGTGAGGTAGCTGCGCACCAATAACTCATTCTCCGGAAGGGCCATCCACGAAACTACTTCCCTGGCGGCTTGCTTGTCCAGTTTTCCACTTAAATATTGTAAGAGCAAGTCTTTATTCATCAACAGCAATTCGTTTTACACAGATAATACGTAAGGAACCGTCCCAACCCCTATCAATGTGTTTTATAACACATTCTTGGGATGGGGGCTCCGTTTTCTTTTCTGAGTAAAGGCTTAGCTGTTCTGGTAGTCTGTTTGGTTTTCGGTGTTACCGAACAAAAAGGAAGAAAAATAACACGCCCAGGATGCCGTATTGTGACAGTTTCTCCCGGAAGGTACGCAAAGCTGCGGTCATCTGATTTTCGACAGTTTTTACCGAAATGCTCAACTGCTCGGCAATCTCTTTGTTCGATAATCCTTTTTCCCGGCTTAACAGGAATATTTCTTTTCGTTTTTCCGGCAGTTTTTCCAGAATGTCATGGTATATCTTATCGATGTTGAAGAACTCGATTTCCAGCTCTGCATTGTCATCATTTACCGGAAACTCTTGATTGTTATTTATTTGAATGGAGGCCAGCAGATTTTGTTTCCTCAACTGGGTAATGACGTCCCGGTAGGCAATGGTAAACAGGTAAGATTTGAACGAGAATTTTTCTTCGATGGTATTACGACGTTCCCAAACCTTGACGAATACATTTTGCACGATCTCTTCCGCGTCGGACGGATTTTTCAGGATGCTTGTTACAAAGGCGTACAACCCTTCGGCATATCTTCCGTACAGCGCGTCGAATGCCTCGTGATCTCCTTTTTTTAGGCTGGATATTAGCTTCAGGTCTGTAGTTTCGTTCATCTCTTATGTTAAGATAACCGCACGTGTTAGGTTGCTGAACCTGCGATTTTAATTGGTAAAAGTGAGAAAAAAAAATTACATCTTCAATTAAAGAGGTGACACGAAAATAGCCCGACATTTTGTTATTGTGACGAATCGAGAGGGAGTAATGTACTTATGTGTTGATATGGGCAAAGGATTGGTCGCTTTTCCTGACCTTGCGATCCTCGCGGTATTTGCCGGGAGTAATGCCGGTTTCTTTTTGAAATGCGCGGATGAAGGAATTCAACGATCCGAATCCGGACAGATCGCCAATATGTTCCAGCGTATAGCCGTCGAACGATTCGGTTTCGAGCATCCGTCGGGCTTCCTTCACACGGTGATGGTTAACATACGTGCAAAAATTCATCCTGTAGTGTTTGTTGATGATGCCCGAAACATAGGTTCGGTTACTATTAATCATTTTTGACACTTCCCAAATTTTCAGGTCTTTGTTGAGGTAAGCTTTTTCTGAGGTAAAATATTCCTCCAACTTAACTACCACATCGTTGGGTTCCTTTTCCGGACGTTCTTCCTGGGGGTACATTTCGTCGAGTTTGACAATCTGACTAACGATCTGATCTTGCCGGTTTCCCAGGTATCCGATAACAAACAGTAAGACGGAAAAAATGAATGACGGAATGAGCAATTTCACACTGTTGTCGAGAAATGTGCTACGCCCAAGGGCATTGAAGATGAAACCTGCCAACGAGGTAAGCAACAGAAAAATATACATCAGCTGCGCCCAATTGAGATTCAGCTCTTCGGGGTTGGAATAATATTGAGCAATATTCTCTTTATGATGTCTGATGAGTCGTATGTTTAGTATCAGGTAGGCGAATATTTGAATGCCAAATACTAGTCGGCTCAGCAGGAAGAGCATTTGGTAGGCATCAATCCAGGGGTTGCCGGAGAGGTAAAAAGAATGTGAGCCATGTTCTAAGTGGTGAATATAGGCGAGTCGGTTGATTGGTCCCATGAAAATAATCAGAAACAGACTGGCGACCGCCACGATAACTCCGGGAAGGTAGTGAAGCAGATCTGAAGGCTTTAGCCGGGTTTCCACTGTCAGTAAGCGTACGTAGTGGTAATACATCGGAAATACAGCTAAACTGGTGAGCGTGTAGATCCATTCATACCACGTGAAAATCTGAAAATTACGGGTAAAGTAAAAAGCATGCCCCAGGTAAAGAAAAAATGCCACCATCATGAACATGCCAAGCATAAACTTGGCCCGGTTTATCCGGAGCGTTCCGATGGTAAGCACGATCGCCCAAAAAAGGGTCGCGTAAAGCGGATTGAGCACAGCCAAATATCGTATCATAAGCTGTTAGTGCAGTAAGTCAATTAATTCTTGAATGCGACCAAATGAGATCAACTACCTAAGGGGGAAGAAAAATGTACCAATTGAAAATTGGTTTTTACCTTCTGCAAGATACAAATAATCTTTTTGTCATACTTTCAAATGCATTAAGGTAAATGAATACAGTATTTTTTTGGGTGTTTTTTGGAGTAGATACACCTGTTTCTCTCTCCTGTCGTTTGTGTCTGTCACAGCTGCAGGTGGCAACTTGGTTCACATTACACATTGAGTTTTGTGCTTAGGTTACAATTCAGGTGAAAGGCAAATGTTTGTGCCATCTGCACATGAAGGGTGTTCCGGGGGGGCACCCTTCTTCATTCGGGCCATTCGTCAATGCTGTTGATACGCGAATTAGGGATGAACGCGATTGGAATTTAAAAACGCAATCCGGTGTCCAATGTCTTCTCTACCGGACTGGCCAGCATTCGTTTGGGAACTACGTTTAACGCTTCCTGCAAAAGAAACTCGATCAGGCGGTTACTTTTTGATATACGGGTGGTAACCAAACTGATCTCACGAACTGGTGGTGTTCCGGCTATTTCTTTCATCATTTGCTCTTTTTCAGGACTTACCGAAAGGGTGGCCATTTCAGGAATGAAAGTAATACCGCCGCTGTTTTCCACCACTCGGCAAAGCGATTCGATGGAGTTGGACAGATAGACGATATTCTGGTACTCGCCGGGTTCTTTCGCATACACACATACCGAATCGACCTGGTTTTGAAAGCAGTTTCCTTCCTGCAGATACCACATCTCTTTCAAATCAACGTTGTTTAAATCAATGCTTTCAGCTGAATACAACTCGTGCTGTTCGGATACATAGAGGTAGAATTTCTCATAGAAAAGCGGACGGAAGACCATTCCCGGCGCCGACACCGGAGTGGAGATGAAGCCTGCATCCAACAGGCCGTTTTTCAGTTGGGTGATAATCTCTTCGGTCTTTAATTCCTTTACCGTTAGCCGGATGTCGGGATATTTCTGAGTGAACTGGTCGAGAAACATGGTAAACCAATAGGGTGCAAGTGTTGAGATGACTCCGATCCGGAGTTCTCCCTCCGGCTTTTTCTCCAGCTCGAATGGCAAATCTTTCAATTTATCGGCCAATAGCAACAGTTCCCGTGCCTGTTCGGCAAAGATTTCTCCTTCTGCGGTAAGTGTTATACGGTTTGGAGAGCGCTTGAACAATTGCATGCTCAGCTCTTCCTCGAGTTTACGGATTTGCAGACTGAGGGCCGGTTGTGAGATGTGCAGTCTTTTCGCTGCCAGCGAGAAAGAATCATGTTGGCTCAACTCCAGGACGTATGATAATTGCAAAAGTGTCATTGTATAATCTTTTACTTATGGATGTATAAATATTTATAAAAATAGAAAATATCACCTTTGGAATATCAAAAACGGAAACAAACAATTTAAATATCGAATCATGGAAACAAAAAGAACAAACAACAACGTAGTAGCGCAATTGAATAATGTACTGGCCGACCTGCAAATCGTTTATCAAAACATGCGGGCGATGCACTGGCTGATTAAAGGCCCCGATTTTTACCAGCAACATAAGATGTTTGAAGGATTTTATACCGAGTTGGCTGATGTGGTGGACGACGTGGCCGAAAGAATCCTTACGTTGGACGGCGTGCCGTATCACCAGTTTAGCGAATACCTCGATCAGACCAGTATCGAACCGGTTGCCGAGGTGCCTCGTGGTAAAGAAACACTGAAAATAACTGTTGAAAACTTTGAGCATTTGCTCGGCGAGTACCGCGAAATACTGGAAGCTGCTTCGAACATTGGTGACGAGGGAACCGTCGCGTTGTTTAGCGAATTTATTGCCTCTACCGAGAAGAAGCTGTGGATGCTGAACGCTACCTTATCTTGAAGTAAAGCTTTTTAAACAGACACTGCTACACAATATGGGATGGGAAGATAACTAGTTTTATTGAGCAGATTATTAAAGGAATAAGTTCTGTTCCCATATTCTGATAGTAACAACCCCGAGGGTATCTGCTTTGGCAGGTGCCCTTTTCTTTATGGTTGCGGTGGTGAGCTTTCTAATGTATGGTAAGTGATGAATCGCGTTTCACCGCTTTGTCCGTCTACATCGAAAGTTTCGGTTGGTTTGCCAACAGCAGGCGACAGATGCAGAGTGAGATGATTCTGTCCGTTATGAAGCGGAACACGGATGTAGCCAACCTCGTAAGGCAGAGTCTGCCAGTTGCGGGTGTCTGCTTTTTCAGTGACCGCGTTTGCCAGACTGACCAACATGCCGAGTGCGTCGTTCTTTTTGCTGGCAGCTGCTTCAATTCCTTTCTTGACGGCCAGTCGCAAGATCGCTTTTCCCATTTCGCGCAGCAAGCGGTCGTGCAATGTTTTGTGTGCTATCGCATCGATGTTTTCTGCTAATTCAAGTTGATAGGTTTTCCCTGAAGCCGTTGTTAAAGTAGCAGAGTTGTATACTGGTCGCCGGTCGGAGTAGCGGGGCATGGCCACCCGGATGATACGTAAATCGTCGAGCTCTGATTTTTTACTAGATGTGAGATCGCCTATGTAGACTGGGAATGAGAGTCCGTACTGGTCGTTCACAAAGTTTGCCCAGCCTCCCTCGCCCTTTACCATGGCAAAGTTCACAGACCATTCACTTTTCACCGGACCCAATCCGTTAAGCCAAAAGAAAATTACTGACGAGCCGACGGAATCGGTTGGCTGATACTGAAAGCCAAACTGATCTTCGTATTGATGTTGTTCCTCGGTGAAGCCGGTTAGCGCTGCGGTTCGGACCAAATCATGTTTCAGTTGTTCGGGGGCTGTCAACCCGAAATTTTTAGCGTAACTACTTTGATAAACATCGTAAGCATTCCGGTAGGAGATGAAGGCATTGTTATAATCTTTCAGGGCATCGTATATGAGGCCGGTGAGAAGATGCGCAAAGGCATCGTCCTGGTACCGGTTCTTGTGGTCGGGATACTTGTCGTTTATCTCATGCAGCTGAATGTTGATTCTGCGGCATTCCACCAGCGCATCGTCGTATTGCTTCAGGTCGATGTAGTTGAGGGCCTGGTAAAAGTGGATGAGCACTTTCTCGAAGTCTTCCGCCCGGTAAGGGGTAGCCATCGGATTGGTGACCAGGGCCAGCGCTTCAGCGCCGTAATTGGTGCTGTAGTCTTCAATCATGTGGTCAGCCTCGCCAAACAGCTTGATGCTTTCGCGGTAATCGCCCAGCATCCGTGTGGTAACTCCGCGGTTGAGCAGGTAGAGCAACCGGTCTTTGGGTTTTACCTTTTTCTCCGACTGCTGAATGATTTTCTCGGCATTTTCGATGTTGCCACTTTCGAATGCCTGGTAAAATGCCTGATTTTTCTGGTAATAGGTGGCACATCCGGTGAAAAGCAACAACGGAAAAAGACACACTCCGGTAAGGAAAAATATTTTCTTCATGCCGGGAAAGGGTTTGACAAGTTTGCGGAAATGGGAAAACAGCCCCGTGTTTTCCGGTTACCGGAACAGGGCTGTTTTATTTTTTTTGATACGAATTTTAGTTGCGGACGGCTTTCTTAATTTTCTTTTCGCCCATCCAAACAACTTCATTGGTTTCGAGATTAGTCAGCTCTTCGTTTACCTGGTAGAAAATGACTTTTTCGCGTTTGTACGAATCGACGATAGAGCTGATATCTCCCTGCATAATAAAGTCGGCACCCAGTTCGCGTCCCCACTTGGCTGCTGTGCCCGGCGAGGCATAAGTGTTTTGATCCTGACGTTCGGCACGAAGCTCGTCGCGTTTGGCGCCAGCCTGTACAAGGCGCACTTTCCCACTGTTGATAAACGACCGCTCGATGTCGTTAATGTATGTATCGGTATCGATGTGTTCGTGCGATTTGTTATAAACCAGTCCTACAACCACAACAGGTTTGCGTCCGTGTGCTCGTTCAAAATCGTCGAGCCAGCGTTGATTGAGCACTTGTTCGGTGAGTGCTTGTGCAGTGAGTCGCGAGTCAGTATCGTTCCAGCGACCGCTCAGATCGATAGCCTGATCGGTGGCTACACGGGTTACTTGTCGTGAACAGGAGCCCAGTATCAGGGCAAAAGTTATCAGGCCAAATAATTGAATTTGTCTTTTCATGATGATTCCTTTTGGTTACAATCTACTTTCGGTTTTCTCTTTTACAAAATATATACCGTAAGTTAAGACGATTGTTCGAATTATGCCACGTTATCTAACCACGACTCGTTCAAATTGTCGCAAAGGAAAACTCTGGAGCTAAATAGAAGAAGCTTTTCTTACTTTTTTATCTTTGCCCGAAAACACTCATGAGCTTCCGGAACATCCTTTTTGATTTAGATGGCACGCTTACCGATCCTAAAGAGGGAATTTTCAACTCCATTCTTTATGCTTTGCGCGAAATGAATATTGAAGCGCCTAAAGAAGAGACACTCCTTTCTTTTATTGGTCCGCCTCTGCACGATTCGTTCAAACATCATTTTTCCCTTACGGATGAAGAAGCTGACGAAGCAGTTGAACTGTATCGGGTTTATTTTCCCGAAAAGGGAATGTATGAAAATGAGTTATATGAGGGAATTCCCGAATTGCTTTCATCTGTTAAAGCGGCAGGAAAGAAGATCTATCTCGCCACCAGCAAACCCAAGGTATACGCTACCGAAATTCTCCGTCATTTTGGATTGCTGCCGTTTTTCGATGGAATTTCCGGCCCGGAACTCGATGGTACCCGTAATCATAAAGCGGAAGTGATTGAATTTCTTATCCAGGTATATGGCATTGTTCCGGAGGAATCAATAATGATTGGTGATCGGCTGCACGATATGAAAGGAGCTTCAACACACAACATAAAAGCGGTTGGCGTTACCTACGGATACGGTTCAGTCGGAGAGCTTCAGGAAAACGGAGCCTGGAAACTGGTTGACTCGGTAGAGGAGCTGGGCGATCTGTTGATGGAAAATTAAGGCAGAGGGGCAGGAAAAGGCAAAGAGGATAGATGGAGATTACGTGAACAAGAGAGGCTGAAAACTTTGAATGCCGAATGTTCTCCCGGGAAATCGGGATTGAATTGATTTCATATCCCAGGGAATCTTCGTTCGTACCAACAATAATCAACGGTCTTTTCTATTTTCAGTTAATTTTAAAATGAAACATTTGGAATTCAGCATTTCTTCTACCACTCGATCGGAGTTTTCCCATGTTGTTCCAGGTAGGCATTTGTTTTACTGAAGTGGCGGCAGCCGAAAAAGCCGCGGTCGGCTGAAAAAGGTGATGGGTGAGGTGCTTTTAACACGAGATGTTTATTGGTATCGATGAACTCGCCTTTGCGTTGGGCGTAAGCTCCCCACAGTAAGAAAACAAGGTTTTCCTTTTCATCAGCGAGTTTCCGGACCACTGCGTCAGTAAAAGTCTCCCAACCTTTGTTTTGATGCGAACCGGCCTGACGAGCCCGGACCGTTAATGTGGCATTGAGCAGGAAAACTCCCTGATGTGCCCATCGCTCAAGATTACCGCTTTGGGGTGCAGGAATATTCAAATCGTTGTTTAACTCTTTGAAGATGTTCTGCAGAGAGGGTGGAAAAGCGATTCCATCCTGAACGGAAAAGCAAAGTCCGTGTGCTTGGCCGGGGCCGTGATAGGGATCTTGTCCGAGTACCACCACTTTTACCTGATCGAACGGGCAGGAATCGAAAGCATTGAACATTTTCTTCCCGGGAGGATAGATGGTGTGTTGGGCATATTCATCTTTGACAAATTTCACCAACGATTCAAAATAGGGTTGATCGAATTCTTCGTATAATACATTCTTCCAGCTTTCTTCTATTTTGACATCCATAAAAAAGAGATGTTAGATTCAAGATTTTAGACTTAATCTTATTCTGATTTTTTTCGCCTTTGCCTTCTCCTGAGCCTGGTCTTCAGCCTTTATTGTTTATTTTTATTGTTCACGGTTCATTATTATCACGGTTCCACCGGATAACTGAATTCTTCATTTTTCGGTCGTGGAAGAATCCGGGACAACAGCAAATAGCCGACGACCCCGGCTACCAGCGAACCGCCTAAAACACCCAGTTTTGCAGCGTTTAGCATCGAAAGGTCGAAGTAGGCCAGGTTGGAAATAAAGAGCGACATGGTGAAGCCCAAGCCTCCCAGGATAGCGACTCCAAACATATGCGACCATTTGATATTTTGCGGCAACTCGGCTAATCCAATTTTCACACCGCCCCACGAAAGTAGTGTAATACCCAACGCTTTTCCAACAAATAGCGCCAGGGCCACACTCAGGCTCAAATAGCCGTACGGTCCCATGTTGCTTCCATCGAGCACAACACCTGCGTTACCGAGTGCAAATACCGGCATAATGAAATAGTTCACCATTTTGTGCATCATGTGTTCGATGCGTTGAGCCGGGCTCTGAACCATCTTTATCTGTCGCTTCAGATTATCGAGTTTATGTATTTCCTGGTCGGGAAGGGTGTATGATGTGGCACAATCGTCGCACATGTTGAATTTGTCGACATGGTCGTTGAATTCATTTGTCATCAGATTCCGGCGAACCGGAACGGTAAAGGCTACCAATACACCGGCAATGGTGGCATGAATACCCGATTTCAGGAAGAAATACCAGACAACGGTTCCGATAACGACGTAAACCCATGGCTTGCGTACTCTCATCCAGTTGAGGATAAGCAACAGGGAAATCAGTGCCAATGCCTGCATCAGGTATTCCAGTTGGAGGTTCGATGAGTAGAATATGGCTATGACCATGATAGCTCCAAGGTCGTCGACAATGGCAAGCGCTACCAGGAAAATTTTCAGCGAAAGCGGAACTCGTTTTCCCAGCAGACTCAAAATTCCCAGTGAAAAGGCAATATCGGTTGCCATCGGTATTCCCCAGCCTTGTGCACCGTCTTTTCCTAATGTGAGGGCCGAGAATAACAGTGCGGGTAATATCATGCCTCCTAAGGCTCCCAATGCCGGAAGTGCCGCTTTCCGCATGCTCGACAATTCACCGGCGATCACTTCGCGTTTGATTTCCAGGCCAACTACAAAAAAGAAAATGGCCATCAAGCCATCGTTAACCCAATGCAGCAGGTGCATCCCAACTTCGAAACTGCCCACTTTCAGGGCAATTTCGGTATGCCACAGGTGTTCGTATGTGTAGTGAAAGGCTGAGTTGGCCCAAAGTAGCGCAATGATGGTACAGACGATGAGCAAAATACCTCCCGAGGCGTCATTCTCGAGAAATTGGTGAAATCTCCGGCGTGACGCCTGGATAACTCTTTTAGGAACCATTTCCTGCATAAGGTGAAATTGTCGTCAGGTTAAGAAAATTTTTGACCAAGCGGCCTGAGAAATAACCCTGCTAAGGTACGAAATTCCCCCTCCCGGGAAAATTTCAGATCAGACTACCTGATACAAGATAACAAAAAATAACCGGTGAAGTTTGACAAAAATATAGCGGTAGTTGGTAAGTATTGAATCGCTCTATTAGTGTATTTGTATGTAGATAATTAGCAAAGGCTGGTAAAGAGCTTTAGCGATGATTCGTCACAATTGTTCTGTTTCGTGCAGATGAATTAAGAGAAGTTTGAGATGCGCAAATAATTCAAAATGTTCAGATTCACTAGTACTTGTTTCGGGTATTGTTGTTAATACAAGAACTTCTGTGTAAACATGCACAACTCTTAAATCTTTTTAAAAAATTTTAACAATGACTTGACTTAAATGTAAAATTATCTTTAATTAGTACCTGCAAATATTGGAAACGCGATAAATGATTCTGATAAGTAAAGAGGAAAGCCGAAGATTGACAGTGAATGGTATCAAACGCTATCGTCAGCGCATGCAGATACTAAGTTTGTTGTATGAGCATCGTTCGCTGTCGGCATCTGATTTAAGTAAGGAGGTTCATATCAGCCTGCCTACGACTAAAACATTGCTCGATGAATTAATCGCACTGAAAGCGGTTGAGACCAGCGGTATTGGCGAGTCGCGCGGAGGGCGGAAACCGGCTCTTTACAGTTTAGTGGCTGAAGCTTTTTATATCGTTGCCGTCGATATGGGACGTTATAAAGCTAAAGCTACCGTTTTTAATTGCCACAACGAAGAAGTAACCCCCATCCGGTTTATTGAAACCAATATCGACGATCCCAGGTTGGTCGATAAACTTCACGAAACAGCAACGGAAATGGTTCGTGATGCGGGTATCTCGGAGGATAAGATTGTGGCAGTGGGCGTTGATATGCCCGGGCTGATAGATTCGGTGGAAGGAATCAATTATACCATCAAGAATCCCTCTTTACGAAATGTAAAAAAGCGTTTCGGTGCCAAATTTCAAAAGATTGTTTACATCGACAACGATGCCCGAATGCAGGCCTTTGGTGAATTTGTTTTCGGGAAAGCGCAAAATACCACGAACTCGGTTGTGCTGAACTGGAGCTGGGGATTGGGACTCGGCATGATTCTCAATGGTCAGCTTTATAGCGGTTCGAGAGGATTTGCCGGCGAGTTTAGTCACATCAGGCTGGAGGACGAAGGCGAACTGTGTATTTGCGGCAAACGGGGATGTATCGAAACCATGGCATCGGCTCATAAACTACTTAGCCTGGCGAAGAATGGCGTTAAAAATGGTACGATATCACAGCTGACCCGGATCTTCAAGAATAATCCGGAGGAGATGCAGGCGGAAGATGTGGTTAGTGCCGCCCGTGGAGGAGATGAATTCGCTATATCTATTTTAAATCAAGTAGGCAGTGCTTTAGGAAAGGGACTTTCCATTCTGATTCAATTGCTTAACCCGGAATTGATTGTCCTGAGTGGTCCTATTTCACAAGCCAACCAATACATAATGACACCAATCCAACAGTCCTTAAACCAGTATTGTCTGGAAAATATCTGCAGTAACGTACGTCTCGAAATTTCTGAGATTGATGAGCA
Organism: Prolixibacter sp. NT017; assembly: GCF_009617875.1. Taxonomy (NCBI): domain Bacteria; kingdom Pseudomonadati; phylum Bacteroidota; class Bacteroidia; order Marinilabiliales; family Prolixibacteraceae; genus Prolixibacter; species Prolixibacter sp. NT017. Next base: position 808,877 of record NZ_BLAV01000001.1, read on the forward strand.
CTCGGGTTTGCTCGGGATAGCTGCCATGCTTTTCCAAAAGGTTTTTGGTGACGCAATGGATGAACTCAAGTAAATAAGCAATATAGCAGTCCTGTCATTTGCTATTGCAAAGCTGTTATTTGTATTTGTTATATGTTTAATAGTATGGTTTTCTAACCACAAAACACCCAAACTCTATGCGAAAGATTGTTTTGGCTTTTGGTGTGTGCCTTGCACTCATTAGTAGTGCATATGCCCAGCACACGGTTACAGGAACAGTTGTTTCCGAGTCCGACGGTCAACCCATACCCGGGTTAACGGTCGTTGAGAAAGGAGTAAACAACGGTACCATTACGGATGCCGATGGTAATTACTCCATTACTGTACAATCGGGAGATGCTACTTTGGTGTTTTCATTTGTTAGTATGGAAACCCAGGAAATTCCCGTGAATGGTCGTTCGACCATTGATGTTACAATGAAATCCAAGGATGTGGCAGTTGATGAAGTTGTTGTCACAGCGCTTGGTGTTACCCGCGAAAAGAAATCGCTGGGGTATGCAGTTAGCGAAGTCAAAGGTGACGAAGTGTCGACCGTGAAGGATGCTAACCCGATAAACTCACTGTCAGGTCGTGTAGCCGGTGTAACCATTACACAAGGCTCCTTCGGACCGGGTAGTAGTTCCCGGGTGATCATTCGTGGTAACAACTCGCTAACCGGTAATAACCAGCCGCTTTATGTGGTTGATGGTGTGCCGATGGATAACTCAGGTTTCGGTTCGGCTAACGAAGCGAACACCGGAGAATATTCCAAATCGGACTATGGTAGTGGTATCGGTGACATCAACCCCGATGACATTGCTTCGATTTCGGTGTTGAAAGGTCCTAACGCCGCCGCACTTTATGGTTCGCGTGCAGCTAATGGCGTTATCATGATTACCACCAAGAAAGGATCTTCCCGGAAAGGTATTGGCGTAAGTATTACATCAAACACCACTTTCGAGAACCCGATGTTGCTTCCTGATTATCAGAATCAGTATGGGCAGGGAACACAGGGAGCGATTCCTTCTACTGTCGATCTGTTGAAGCAGAGTGGTGGTTCATGGGGACCCAGAATGGATGGTTCCAGCCAATTGTATTATACCGGCGAGAATCGTCCGTATAGTCCGCAGCCTGACAATGTGAAGAATTTCTTCGATACCGGTTTTACGACCATCAACACCTTGGCTTTGGATGGAGGAAATGATAAAATTAATATGCGTTTCTCTTATACTAATTCGCAGATTAATTCCATCATTCCCAACTCAAAAATTGAGAGGAATAACTTCAACCTCAGGGCTTTTGCTAAACTAACTGATAAGCTGACGGTAGATGCGAAAGCCACTTATTTCAAGCAGTATGGTAAGAACCGTCCGAATCTGGGGACGGAAGGTATCATGGCTTATCTCGTTAATATTCCCAGAAACGTTGACATTAACGACCTGAAGAATTATCAGGATCCGGTAACCCTGAGTTCGATTGGCCCAACTTCGTTGAATTCGAACCCGTACTGGATGGTTTATCACGATCAGAATAAAGACTGGAAAGATCGTTTCCAGGGATTTGTCAAGATTCAGTATGCGTTCACCGATTGGCTTTCTGCCTACGTTCGCGTGGGTACCGATATGACGATGATGGATATCGAGCGGGTGAACCAGTACGGACATTGGTTCTATTCAACTGGTCAGTTCAGTTATAATGAAAGCCAGACTCAGGAAACCAATGCTGATTTCCTCTTTACGGCAAACAAGGATTTGACGGAAAAAATCAATTTGAATGCTTCGTTCGGTGGAAACGCAATGCACCACACTTATCGTGGCCATAGCGTTAGCGGTTCTCAGTTCCGTATTCCCAGTGGACCTCCATTGTTGAGCGCCAATGTTGTGAATCCTGGTTTCACTCCATTACAAGAGAAGAAAATCAATTCACTATATGGAACTGTTAGTCTGTCGTATGATCGTTGGTTCTATCTTGACGGATCGGCCCGTAATGACTGGTCTTCTACACTTCCTGAATCGAACTGGTCATATTTCTATCCTTCGATTAGTGCTTCGATCCTGTTTAATGATCTGCTGAAGCTGGATAATTCAGCGATGACCTACTCCAAACTGCGTGTCAGTTGGGCACAGGTAGGTAACGATACCGATCCTTACCAGTTGTACGATACCTATTCACTGGCAGGTGTAAACGATTCTTATTTGGGTGAAACGACTATGTCACGAAGTTCGACCAAATTTAACCCGAATCTGAAACCGGAACAGGTAACTTCTCTTGAGTTCGGGGGTGAATTTAGGTTCTTCGATAATCGTTTGCATCTCGATATGTCATATTATGATATTAAATCGAAGAATTTGATCATGCGTGTGCCGATTTCTGCTTCTACTGGTTACAGCACTTTGCTTGAGAATGTCGGAGAGATCGAAAATAAAGGTTTTGAAGCGATGCTGGGGGCAACACCGGTACGCACGCAAAATCTCACCTGGGATGTTTCGGTGAACTTTGCTACCAATAAGAACAAACTGGTTTCATTGATTGCCGGCACTGATAACTATGTGTTCTCTACTACCAATAGTGGAAACATTATCGTTCAAGGAACTGTAGGCGGTGGATTTGGTGATATTTATGGTACAACCTGGGCCAGAACAGATGATGGTCGTATTGAAGTAAATGCTGACGGTTTACCAAAGTCGAGTAGCGACAAGGTTTACCTGGGTAACTATCAGCCCGACTGGACCGGTGGTTTGAGTAATACCCTGACGTATAAAAGCTTCCGGTTGAGTGCATTGGTTGATGCACGTTTCGGTGGTAAAGTATTCTCTGGTGCAGATGCCGGAATGGATGGCGCCGGTACCAGTAAGCGTACTTTGCAATATCGTGACGGCGGTGTAGTTGTCGACGGAGTTCTGAATACTGGTACCGTTGATAACCCGGTTTGGGAAACCAATACCAAGCAAATTACTGCACAACAATATTGGGGTGCCGTTAGTGGTATCGCTTCAGAATATGTTTACGATCAGACCAATGTGCGTTTGCGTGAGCTTTCGCTGGTATGGAATCTGCCAAGTAGTTGGTTGAGCAGTACCGTGGTAAAAAGTGCTTCCCTTGGCGTTGTGGGTCGGAACCTCTTCTTCATTTATAAGAAAGTGGACAACTTCGATCCGGAATCAGCTTATAGTACTTCTTCTTTCTCTCAGGGGATTGTGTACTATCCCTTGCCTACGACCCGGAGTCTCGGTTTCAACCTGAATGTGAAGTTCTAATCGTTAATGACTGAATATTATGAAATTAAATAAATTCCTACTAGCAATTGTTGCTGTATTGGGGTTGACTTACTGTACATCCGATTTTGTGGATATCAACAAAAACCCCAATGCAATACTCGGAGACCAGATCTCTGCCAAGTACTTCATTACCCGTACGCAGGTTGATCTCTTTGCTCCGAATCGATATCCCTACTGGCGGGCACAGTTGATTCATGCCGACCGCTATGCCGGTATGTTCTGTTTTGGATTTTCCGGTTCCTGGTGGTCCGACGGATTAGGTTATACCTATAGTGCCGGTTACACCGATGCCGCATGGGATTATTATGAGGGATACAATAGTACCATCAATACATTCCTGCAGCTGACGCAGCCGGGAGGTGATTTGGAAAACCCATTGACCTATGCTACCGCTCTTATCATGAAGAGTATGTATTATCAGAAATTCACGGATACTTTTGGTGAAGTTCCGTATTCTGAAAGTGGAAACCTGGACATCCTTCAGCCGAAATTTGATACACAGGCTGAAATTTACCAGGGGATTATTAATGACCTGGATGAAGCTATGAGCCTGATTGGTGATGCCACCAAAACCGGTGATGGACAGCTGGATTTAGGCTCCAATGACCTGTTCTATAACGGTGATTTGCAGAAATGGAAGAAACTGGCCAATACGCTGAAGCTGAAAGTGGCGTTGCGCGCGAAGGGTGCTTCAGGTGCGTCGTTTGTCGATCAGGCTATCAACGAGGCTCTCTCTGCTCCGCTGTTGTCTGATGAGTCCGACAATGCGTTATTGCCGAAAGATAACGTTATCAGTCAGTGGAACAGTTCCTGCTATGGTGACGTATGGTACAACTTCGGTACCGGTTCAGACTGGACCGTTAGTCAGCCGCTGATTGATTTGCTGCAGAAGAATGGTGACCCACGTTTGTCTAAATATGCTCAGCCAGCTGCTGGTGGTGATACGCTTACTATCCCTCACCCGGATTCGGATAATGATGCTATGTATCAGAAGCGCAAAGATTTCATCCTCAGTGCGCTGGATGATGCAGGTGCTACCTATACCGAATGGACCAATGGAAATGGCGAAACCGTTATTTCCCTGGAAAAGGATAAGTATTATATTGGCCAACCGGTTCGTTTGAATGGTTTTACCTATGATTATGCCCTTTACCAATTCTTCAGTACGCCGGCTCAATACGTCATTCAGGCGAAGAACGAAGGGAAACCTATCGCTCCGGAAATCGTGCTGACGACAGCTGAATCGTATTTCATGCAGGCACAGGCGGCACTGGATGGATATGGTTCCGGGGATGCTAACACGCTTTATCGTGAAGGTTTGACTCAGGCGATGCTGGTTTGGGGTGTCGATCAAACTGATATTGATACTTTTCTTGCCAACTCACCAATGGCCAACTTAACGGGCACCGGAGACATGCAAAAAGTTGCTGAACAGCGTTGGTTGGCTAACTATACCGAAGGTTTCGAAGCCTGGGCAGTGGTCCGTAAGCTGGGATATCCCGCATCACTTGCAGCAGGTGTGGATGATCCGGATATTTTTGCCATGGGAGACTTGAACGGAGCATATCCGCAGCGTATGCGCTATGGTTCAAGCCCGTACAGTACGAACAACGACAATCTGCAAGCGGCCATTGGTCGCCAGGGTGCCGATGTACAAGCCACGAAGTTGTGGTGGGCGAAATAAACCTAACTTGACCTTTCACTCAGTATCTCAGATACTAGTAGTTTAGATTGCCGGGGGAGCTTCGGCTCCCTCGCTTTAACCATATTAAAAGCGGGACCTTCGGGCCCCGCTTTTTTGGTTGTATCGATATCTTTTTTGTATTAGAAGTCCATTCCGCTTCGGTAGGTGGTTGATTGGTCGAGCGGAACTAATTGACCGGCAAACCGGAGTCGGGCGCTGGTTGTAGCAGCGCTTACTTCCGCATCGGCAAAGTTGTTCCCTTTGCTCAGTCTTACGGTTATATCGGCTGTCAAAGCGTTACCGATAACCGACATCTGATAAGTGATGTTTCCGTTCTTATCTTCTGTCATTTTAATCTGAGTTGGTTTTCCTTTTAGTGTTATTCCACCCAGTCCGTTGGGGCCTGTGTAACCGTTAAATGCCAGCTGCATGTAAGCCGTGTTATTCTCCAGCGAAACGAAGTTGGTTTGATCGCTAACATTGATCAAACGACCCCATTTGGTGTAAAGACGATTGGCCTCCAGTACCCAGTCGCCGTTTTCGAGCGCCTGTTTGGCTTGTTCGAATTGAGCCATATCAGCTGCTGTCCGTTGTTTTTTCTTCATTGCTCTTTTCTCCTGGCGCGTCATCATCGGGTCGGAGTTTTGTGCATATACCTGTGTGATGGTACCTAGTCCAAGCAGGACTCCCATCAGCATAATGAGTAATTTTGTTTTCATGACGTTAAATTTTTATGTTATATAATTCGTTTGTTCTTTTTCGTTTTGTCACATTCATATTTACTATCGCAAAACCCAGACCACGATTTGTTTCTTCTTTTTAGAAAGAATCGTAAAATCTCGAAATGCAACATTTGTTTGACCAGTGTTTTCAGGGATCTTTGCCTGTTGGTGTTCCGGACATGTTGTGTATATGGTTAATAATTTTTAACCATCGGGTTTATCCGATTAGCACTTTTTATTAATTACTGCCCGAAGAAATGTCGGATTTTGTGGGGTGTTTTTGAGATGAAGGTTAGTCTTGGGAGCTTTAATGATTTTAGGTTGGGAGTATATCAGGTTTTGCAAAATAAAAGCGGGGTTACTGGCCTCGCTTTCATTCGTGTTGTGTTTTAAATATTAGAAATCCATTCCACTTCGGTAAACGGATGAATCGCTTGCGGGTACCAGTTGTCCGGCAAATTGCAAGCGTGCGCCGCTGGTTATCGCGTTCACTTCGGCACTGGCGTAATTGTCCCCATTTCCTAAACGAACAATAATGTCGGCGGTCAATGCATTGCCAATTACGGACATTTGGTAGTATACGTTGCCATTTTTATCGGTACTCATTTTGATTTGGGTAGGCTTGCCTTTTAGTGTGATTCCTCCCATTCCGTTGGGGCCATTGTGTCCGGCAAAAGCCAATTGCATATAAGCTGTACCATTTTGCAACTCGACAAAATTGGTGTTGCTGTCAACCGGTATGGTATTTCCCCATTTGGTGATGAGCCGGTTGGCTTCCAGAACCCAATTACCGTCTTTTAGGGCAGCTTTAGCGTTTTGGAACATAAATTGGTCGGCGGCCATTCTTTCTTTCTTCCGTAGTTCTCTTTTTGCTTTTCGCGACAGGTTCTTTTCAACGTTTGTATGCGTGTCCTGTGCATAGCTTCGTGTCATGACTCCAAATCCGAGCATGATACTCATCATCATAATAATTGCTTTTGTTTTCATGACGTTAATTTTTTATGTTAGACAATACTTTGTTGTTTTTCCAATTCTTTGTTCTTAAGTGCTTTTGGTCTAATACAAAACTTAAACCACGAATCGTTCCTGCCTTTGGCTGATTCGCTGAGTTTTTTAGAGTTTTTAATGATTAATGTATTGTTGTATAGTATGTTATATGCTAGTTTGGTAGCTGGGTGTGCCCCTAAGCGGATTAATGAATTTTAACCGTTTCCTAATTTTTGTATCGGATTTTTTTAACGTTCTTTAGCCAACTGGAAAATTTGTCACGACTTCGTAATCTGTGAATTGACTATTCCGGTAATCGGATTAAAATGAAATATATGAAGATGGGTAATCGATTTCTGTTGATTTTGTTTTTGATGATGATGCTGGGGAATGTCAGCGCAGCTAGTAAGTTTCACACGCAGAATGATGGCGTTGCCGGAATAACTGATGGAAAAATCAGGATGCCGGAGACGGAGAACGCGAAATTTGCATTAACCAAGCAAAACGATATTTACGAATACTGGCAGCAAAAAATGGAGACCGATAGTCTTCAGCAGAACCAGGGTAGAAGCTGTCCTGTTTTTCTCCGGAAAGCCATTCTGCCAACCGGATTGATAGCGGCTGGACTTGTTACCATGGCAGTTCCAAAGCAAACGGTACTCAGCAAGTACCGTATTCATGATACAATGCATGGCTGGAATCCCAATTTTCATACAACGGCCGACAATTATCTGCAATATGCACCGGCTGTCATAACGCTGGGCCTCAGTGCTGCTGGTTTAAAAGGCCGTAATGATCTGCTCAACCAGAGCTTGATTCTGGCCAAGTCGGAATTGTTGATGTCGGTAGTGGTCCAGGGAATCAAAAGAACTTCCAAGGTGGAACGTCCTTATGGTCCGGTATACACGTCGTTTCCTTCCGGACATACGGCACAGGCATTCCTGTCGGCCACTTTTCTTGCCAAAGAATACGGGCACATTTCTCCCTGGATTAGCGTGGGGGCATACACAACTGCTACAGGGGTTGGCGTATTGCGCATGATGAATAACAAGCACTGGATTTCCGACGTGCTGGCCGGCGCCGGAATCGGAATTCTTTCTGTCGAATTCGTTTACCTGACACATCAGCACCGCTGGGGAAGGAAAAACAATCTGGTCTTTGCTCCGGCGCTGTATCACAAAGGTGGCGGTGTGTCGCTGGCGATGACCTTCTAAGTAATTTCTCACATATGTTTTAATACACTATTTGTTTGTCGACTTGATTTTCTGAAGTCGGGGAGGGAATGGTAGGCCATTCAGCGGTTTGGGCCATGACCTGTCATACTTCGAAAACAGAGCGGGTTCACTTAATGAGAGAGAGTCTTCATCGGTGAGCTTCTGGGAATAATGCTCTGCCTACACCTACACATTCAGATTACCTAACCGGGAAGTGTAATAGCATGATTGCGAATTAAATCGGTTAAAAATCTGATAATGAAAACAAAAAGGGTGGTGGCCATTACTATGGTCATTTTCGTTCTGACTATTTCCAAAGGATTTAGTCAACTTACTGTTAGCGTTGGGTACGGTTTACAGGCTCCCGGCCGGCAGGATTTGAAATTCAGGTATTATGAAAATGGGGTCCTGGTTAAAAATCTGCTAACATCAAAAGCCATTTCGTCCTGGTCGCCGGTTAATAGCCTGGATTTGACCTACTGGCACAAAAAGATCGGTTTTGCACTTAGCTATGTCTATTGGAAAAATGATGGCAAAGGCATTACATTCCAGACAACGGAAGTTCCCCCGTTTAAACACATGGAGCAGTCGAGAAATCTGTATTTACTCGATTTTCTGCACAAAACAGGGATTCCTTTTATCCAAAAAGCAAGTGACAATACTGAGCGGTTATATGGCTACTGGGGAGTTGGCGTTGGAGTCGGTGTTACGGAAACGACACCGGGGCTGGAAAAAAGCATTAAACCTGCCATGCAGCTCCTTTACGGGGTCAATTATCAAATCCGGAAGCGGTGGAGTCTTTTTGCCGAAACCCGGTATCTGCTGGCCCACGATGCCGACAATGCACCTCCATCAACTTTTACCGGTTGGAAAGTAGACACTTCGGGACATCCCTTCCCATTACGCCCCCATCCGCATTTGGATACCCGGTTTTATGACCTCCAGGTTGGGTTAAGGTTCCGTTTATAACAGCAATGTATCACTATCGTCAAGTTTTTTTTCACAGTCACTTACAATGAAGAAGATTCAACTCATTCTATTGTTTCTGCTCGTGATGGGAAGCAGTGCTTTAGCTCAGTCGCCCCAAATGGCAGAGGATACCGTAGCGTTTAAACCGCACGGTAAAGTTTTTGCGCAGGTTTTCAGCAATTTTACCTATACCCTGACCAACTACAAATGGCAGCCAGCGTTTGAAATTTCCCGGGCTTATCTGGGATATGAATATGCTTTCAGTCAGAAATTCTTCGGAAAAATCAACTTCGATGTTGATAACCCGGGTGTAGGAAGTTTACAAATGACCGCCTACCTGAAAAATGCTTATCTGCGATATGCCGATAAAAATTTTCGGGTTGCTTTCGGATTGATTCCAACGTATCAGTTCCGTTTACAGGAAGCTTTTTGGGGGCACCGCTATATTCTCAAATCATTTCTGGAGCAGTATGCATTGGGTGCCAGTGCCGACCTTGGGGCTTCGTTTCAGTGGCAGGCTCTTCCTAAAGTAAGTCTTGATTTCTCAGTTTTGAACGGTGAAGGCTACAGGCACTTGCAAGCCGACAGTACCCTGATGTACACTGCCGGAGTAACCTACCATCCTATTAACTGGCTGTATGCTCGGTTTTACTTCGACTACATGAAAAAAATAGAAGCGCAAATGACCTATGCAGCATTTGTAGGCTACCGTGGAAAGAATTTTACGGCCGGATTCGAATACAATAATCAGCAGGAGCACGGCAATGTTCCGGACCATGACTTGTCGGGAATTTCGCTCTACGGTACCCTGAAAATGAAAAATAACTCAGATGTTTTTTTTCGTTACGACAAGCTCATGTCGAAACATATTGGCGGGGTACCGGATGGCTGGCATGTGATTGAGGACGGAAGGCTTTACACAGCCGGTATCGAATATCAGCCGGTGAAAGGGGTGAGGATTTCGCCCAACATGAGTGGTTGGTATCCGGTGCATGACACGCATCACATTGTCACCCGCTTTAATTTGAATGTCGAATTCAAATTCTGAACGGGATTCAAACGATGTAGGCATTGAAGAAATATTACCCGGACAAAGGTTGTTTTCCCGGACAGCCTTTTTTATGGAAAATTGGGCAACTAAAAATCGAAATCCCGGTCAACTTCAAAATTTCTTTAGAATTGAAAATTACGTTTGAGTCGTAATCAAAATTCAGGAAATTATGAAAACGACTTTTGTATTGCTCGCCTTTTTAGGGATGAGTCTTTGTGCGCATGCACAAAAAGCGGTGTTGCCGAATGCCGTTGCCGATGCTTTCTCGCAGAAATTCCCCAATGCACAAAAAGTACGCTGGAATCAGGAAGAAGCCGATGAATGGGAAGCTGAATTCTATCTGAACGGAACCGAAACCTCCGCTTCATTCAATCCTGCCGGTGCCTGGCTGGAAACCGAAACCGAAATCAGCAGGCGTTCGCTTCCGGCAGCGGTGAAAAATACGTTGGACAGTCAGTTTGCCGGCTATAAAACAGGAGAGGTCGCCATCATCGATTCGCCCGCTTTTTCCGGGTACGAAATTGAGCTCAGGAAGAAAGAGCAGGCCCTGGAAGTACAGGTGACCAAAGAAGGTGTGCTGAAACATAAGCGAATGCTGAAAGACGGAGAGGATAACGATTAATCCACGGCGCATTATTTCCTGTTGAAACGAACTTGCTTTTCCTGTACAAGTCGCTAACGAAACCGGATAACCCAAACCTAAAGCGATGCCTGTGTTGACGTAACGATCGATCGATGAAACAGACAATGAATTGGAAAAAGGCCCTTCCGGTTTCGGTGGTGGTCTTTATGCTCACCATTTCGGCCGGTTATGGCCAATTGAGCATCAGTATGGGATATGGACTGCAAATTCCCGGTAGGCAGGATCTAAAATTCAGGTATTACGAAAATGGAGTTCTGATGAAAAATCTGAAGACATCGAAGGCCATATCCTCGTGGTCTCCGGTGTCGAACCTCAGCGTAACCTATTGGCACCACAACATCGGATTTGATGTTAGCTATCTGAAATGGGAAAACAAGAGCCGCGGCGTTCGTTTTCTCACCAACGAAATTCCACCGTTTACCAGGATGGAGCAGGCGCGGAAATTGTTCCTGCTGAGTTTTCTTTCCAAAACCGGAAATCCTTTTCGCAAAAAAGGAGCGGACGACGACGGTAGTTATGGTTACTGGGGCGCGGGAATTGGCGCCGGTGTAACTGAAACAAATCCCGGTATGTTCCGCAGTGTGAAACTGGCCATGCAGCTGCTGTACGGCGTCTCCTTTAAGCTGACTTCCCACGTCCGCTTTTTTACCGAGGCCAAATACCTGCTGGCTCACGATGCCGACAACGCTCCGCCATCCACCTTTACCGGATGGAAAGTGGACACGTCGGGGCACCCGTTCCCGCTTCGCCCGCATCCGCACCTCGATACCCGGTTTTATAATCTGCAGTTCGGACTTCGCTTCCGGTTATGATCTCCCCTTTACTTATCACAGAATAGTTCACGATGAAAATAATCCGATTTAGCCTGCTTGTGTTGCTTTTGGCCGGTAGCAAAATGGTTATGGCGCAACCAGCCAAGCAGGACGATTTTCGACCGCACGGAAAGGCCGTCGTGCAGGTCTTCAGCAATTTTACCTATCGGCTGAGTAACTTCAGAGGCAAGCCATTGTTCGACATCTCGCGGGCTTACCTGGGATACGAATATGCCTTCAGCCAGCGGTTCTCGGGCAAGGTGATTTTCGACGCGGGCAGCCCCGATACGAGTGGTATCAAGTTGAATGCCGTATTGAAGAACGCTTACCTGCAGTACCACAACAATAACCTGAAGTTCCGGTTGGGCGTTATCCCGACCAGCCAGTTTCGGTTGCAGGAACAATTCTGGGGACACCGCTATGTGGCGCGCACCTTTATGGATGCATATCACTTTGGCCCGGAAGCCGACCTGGGGGCTTCACTTGCGTGGAAATGGTCGCCCTATGTTCAGTTCGATGCGTCGGTGCTGAATGGCGATGGCTACCAAAAGCTGCAGCAGGACAGCGCCCTGATGTATACCGCCGGGCTGACCATTCAACCGGTGAAGAAACTGTATGCCCGCTTCTACTTCGACTACATGAAGAAAGGGGTCTCTCAGAATACCTACTCCGCATTTTTGGGCTATGCCGGTTCGAAAGTAACCGCCGGCCTGGAGTATAATTACCAGTTGGCGCATGCCAATGTGAACGACCAGGACCGTTCGGGGATTTCGTTCTATGCCACCATGCAACTGAAAAAACATTCCAACCTCTTTGTACGCTACGATAAGCTCTGGTCGAAACGAAACGATGGTGCGCTGGATGGATGGGATGTGCTGACGGACGGACGGCTCTATCTGGCCGGGATTGAATTTCACCCGGCAAAGGGTATCACCATTTCGCCGAATATGAGCGGCTGGTATCCGGTTCACGATACCCATCACATTGTTAGCCGGTTCAACCTGAGTGTGCAATTTAAATTCTGATGTGGCAACCAATCGTCGCGAATAAGCGTACTAATTACTTATCATCCATAAATCCATTTAAAATGATGAATCGAATTGTGTTATTTTTTCTTCTGAGCATGTTCATTGGTCAGGCACAGGCTTCCAATGATTTCAGGAAGGCATTAGGTGATGATGATCAAACCGGAAGCCAGTTGACCTACGACTTCCATTTGCATACGGCACAATACACGGATGTGGCCCGCTACTGGCAGGCCCGTCATGCCCAGGATAGCCTGCAGACGGCTACCCGAACCAAAGCGCACTACTTTCTGAAGAAAGCCATTCTTCCTACCGGCCTGATAGCTGCCGGACTGGTGACCATGGCGGTTCCCCGGCAAACGGTGCTCAGCAAGTACCGCATTCATGACACCATGCATGGCTGGAACCCGACATTTCACACCTCGGCCGACAACTACCTGCAGTTTGCTCCGGCTGTTGTGACGTTGGGACTGGGAGCGATGGGCGTAAAAGGACGCAACGATTTTCTGAACCAAAGCCTGCTTTTTACCAAAGCCGAACTGCTGATGTCGGTGGTGGTGTATGGCATTAAGCATGCTACGCGGGTGGAGCGGCCCTATGGCGGCGTGTTCACCTCGTTTCCGTCGGGGCATACGGCGCAGGCGTTCCTGTCGGCTACCTTCCTGGCCAAGGAGTACGGGCATATTTCGCCCTGGATTAGTGTGGCCGGGTATGCAACGGCTACGGGTGTGGGCGTGTTGCGTATGATGAATAACAAACACTGGATTTCGGATGTGCTGGCCGGCGCCGGCGTGGGAATTCTCTCGGTGGAGTTCGTTTACCTGACGCATCAACACCGCTGGGGAAAGAAGCGGAACCTGGTGTTCGCCCCAACTTTGTATCAAAAAGGCGGTGGCGTGTCGATGGCGATGACGTTTTAGCGGCGTATACTTCGGCAAGATTGGATTTGCCCTGCGGCACAAAAAACGCCGGCGTTCTCTGCTGCCCCGGCTCCGGGCGATGAAAAACCGCCGGCGTTCTCCGTTGCCCTGGCTCCCGGGGACGAAAAATCGTCGGCGTTCTCTGTTGCCCTGGCTCCCGGGGATGAAAAATCGTCGGCGTTCTCTGTTGCCCTGGCTCCCGGGGACGGAAAACCGCCGGTGTTCTCTCATGCCCTGGCTTGAGGGGAAGGAAAAATCACGCGACATTTTGTTGCCGCAGCTCCGTGGGAGCGGCTATTGTTTAAAACAGAAGAAGCCGGGGATGATTCCTGTTTTCAGTGTGTCGACAGGAACTCCTTTTGCGGTTAACCGGTACACCAGTCCGCGCTGCAGGTAGTCGATGGCATCGCTCACATAAATATCTGAGTTATCCGGATCGACCCCGAGACTGTAGTAGATGGTCCCGGGGTTTTTTAATACCGGCGCTGCCGGAAGTTGCGATGCGGTGATGGGCATTTGCCACACATCGTTGTTGATGAAGCAGAGCGTGTCGCGCGCAGCGTTGATGGTCAAATCGGAAGCAATATTGTCGGAGTTAAGTGCGAACGACTTCTCAATCTGCCCGGTTTCCGGATTCACCTGCTGCAGTTCGGCCTGGCCGCCCGATGTGGTTCCGCCCAAGCTGCCGTCGCACAGTACCCAAAGCTGGTTGTTCTTATCTTTCACCATGCTTTTGGGCTGCGTGCCTACCTTTATTTCCCCGGTAACGGAATCATTCTCCGTATCGATTTTCAGGAGAGTATGGTCCGCCGACCAACAGGTGACATACAGTGTGCGGCCAATTTGCACCATCTGTTCGGTCGATGCATGGCCGGGTGTCGGAATGTTTCCGGTGATTTGAAAGGTAATCGGGTTGAAGATGGTGATGGCCGATGCATACAGGTCGGTTACATAGGCCTTTTGTTTGCTCACGAAATGGATGTACCGCGGCGAGGTGAGCCCGGTGATCTTCCCGGAATATTTTCCCGTTTCGGTATTGATGACATAAATTTTCCCCGAGTTATTAATGGCAATGTATCCAAGCGAATCGAGGATGCTCATCGATTGGCCCACATCGCCCAGGGGAAGACCGTTGGTGGAGTAAAACAGGTTGTTGGTGGTTTGGGCGGTGGCTTTATCGTAAAAGGAGAGGGTGGCGTTGCCCGACATGAAGTTTCCTTCGTTTACAATGAATACGCCTGCATTGGAGAGCAGCTGGTCAGATGGTCCCTGCCGGTGGGCGTCTATCCAGGCATTGTCGTTCATGCATCCCGTCAGGAACACACTTAACAGGAAAAAGACAGCTGATATGTGGAGAATGCTTTGCTTCATTTCTCGCTTTTTAAAAGTCAAACCGGACCAACAGTGAATAATTCCGTCGCGGCATGGGGCGTTGCAACACGGTCCGGTACTCCTCGTTGAAGAGGTTGAAAATTTTGAATTCCACCCCTAACCGGTACGTCTTCCAGTTCCAGTCTTTGCCGGCAAACAGGTCGTTCATAAAATAGGGGTAGAGGTAATCGAGCGACGTGGTTTTCTCGTTGCTGGTAGTGGTATACCGCTCGCTGTAATAGTTCCACTGGTAAGTAAGATGGTATCCTTGCCGGGAAAGATTGGCCGACAGGTTGGCTGAGTGTTTCGGAATAAAAGGCAGCTGCTTGCCGATGGATTGGTCGGCCCAGTTCACCGGGTTGTCGCGATTGATGGAGCGGGTGTAAGCATAGTTCCCGTTAAGGTGCCAGTGCCACGGTCCTTCGTTGCCTTCCAGCGAAAGCTGGTACTCCAAGCCGCTGGCGTCGACCTTCTTCATGTTCGAAGGCTCCCAGTAACCTTTGTTGGTGGGCAACCAGATAATCCAGTTGTCGATTTTGGACGTGTAGGCCGAAAGGGTGGTGTAGAGGTGCAGATGCGTGTAACTCTTCTCCCAGGTCAGGCCCAAATCGCCGGTATAACCTTCTTCCGGCTTCAGATCGGGATTTCCTCCCGGGATGTAGTACAAATCGTTCAGTGAGGGCTGGTGGTAATTGCGCGCCACATTGCCTTTCAGGTAGAGGTTCCCCTTAGCCGACAGCTTGTATTCCAGTCCCAGCAACGGCATGATGGGCGCTGCCTGGCTGTCGTAAAAATCCTGTCTTATCAGGAAGGTGGAGGTGAACCGTTTTCCGAATTTCTTACTCACTTGCAGGTGGACCGAGCTTTCGAGCCGTGTTTTATGGTAACCATAGTTGTTGGCCAGCGGGGCATAATTTTGAGAACTTACCTGGTACCGGTCGGCATCGATTCCGGCTGTGGCCGAAAAATCCTGATTTTCCCGGTAGGTGAACAAGGCTTTGTTGAACCAGCTTTTGGCATTCGACCACGAATCGACGACAACCTGCCCGGATGTGCCGTTGACGTTGGCCCTGAGCCAGTAGTTCATCTTGTCAAAGTTCAACCCGCTGCTGACCTTCAGGGTGGTTTTGTCGCTGTAGTGGTTCCATTCGGCCACCGCCCGGTGAATCTGGTCGGTTTGCCTGTTGACGCCGCCATCGCCCGATGTTTCGTTGGTCATCAGCTGCGGTATGCTGCGCGAATTGTGTTGGTACCAGTAGTGGCCCGAAATTACGTCCTTGTCGTTGGGGCGGAAATAGATTTCCTGCAGTATGCCGTAATTGCGGTAATCGGCGTTTTTGTTGCGCTGCTTCGGGTAAATGTATTCCCCGGTTTTGGGATCGATGGTGGCGATGAACTTATTCCGGTAGGTAAAATCGTTGGCCGACTGACTGAGAAAGGCTTTGGTTTTGGATTGGATTTTCCGGTTTCCGGCTTTTACCTGGAAGAATTCGTCGTACGATTGGTAGCTGCCAACACCTGAGAGGACACTTCCGGAGAAGTGATTGCTCCAGTCGACATCGCTTTGCAGGTTGATGGTGCCACCCAGTGCCCCGCTTTTTTCGGTGAGCGAACCGGAACCGTGCAGAATACTGACTTTGTCGATGAAGTAAACCGGGATGGTGGAGAAATCGACCATCCCCAGCATGGGCGAGTTCAGACTGATACCGTTCCATTCCACCTGTGTGTGCGATGGTGCGGTTCCCCGGAAGGAAGCTGTTGCCAGCGCTCCCCGCCCGTAGGTTTTGATGAAAATGGGCGTGTTTTCGGAGATGAGTTCCGAAAGAGTGGCATTCAGTGCTTTGATCATGGCAATCGAATCGACGTCTGAGCGGATCAGGCCGGCCTCTTCCTTTTTCTGCAGGTGCTTGCTCACCACCCTGACCTCTTTTATTTTCAGGGTGTCGGAGAGTGATTGTGCCCGCAGCTCCTGACAAAAAGGAATGAGTAGCAGCAATAACAACGGCAGGCGCTTCATAAAACCGATGCAAAAACGGGGTGCCTGTATGTCGGGCTCCGGCTTAGTTGGCATTGTTCAGCATATTCAGGTCGACAGCGCCGCTCACTTCGGTGGATACTTCGTTCAGCCAACCGGCAATCTGAAAGACACTGCTCTGCACTTTGATGAAATCGATGCCATCGATATTGGCCGGCGAGCCATCTGCATTCACCGCGTCGGAAATGTCGAACCGGTTTGCTTTTAGGTTGGTGTCGTAATCCTGGTTGTTGTAGGTTTCGGCATAGCCCCAGGTAAACAAACCGTTGCGCAGCGCCCAGCTTTCGGTGCTGCTGTCGGTACTGGTATTCACGTATGCATCAGGAAGGCGTTCGCCATCAAACGCGATCTCAGTTTTATCGCCGTAACCGGACCACCACCAACTATCGGCGCCGAAGTTAGGAATCAGTTCACCGCTGTTACCCTGGTTGTCTTTCCAGGTTACATTGCCTCCGTTGGCCGGTTTGTAATAGGTCACTTCGTAGTTGTGAATTGTTTCTGTGTTGTTGTATTCGCTGCCTTTCAGCTGCAGCCATGGGCCATCGTCGGGTTTGCCGTTTCCATTGGTATCCTTCATTACGTAAACTACTCCCGGCTCGGAAGACGCTCCTGGTTGAGCATAAACGGCAAAGTCATACCCATCGCGGTTTTTCACTGTGTGGTCGAAACCCGCAATGATGTATCCACCCCAGCCGCCCAGGTGCACGAAGCTTTTTCCATCGGCCCAGGGAACACCAATGAAGTTGTTACTTTCGCCGGTTGTGACAATGGATGCATGCTGGCCGGGACCATATTGATAATCGAAAACTTTGGTGATGTATGGTGACGATGTTACCGTAACCTTGAATTGAGTGGAAGCGTGCCCATCAGTTGTACTAACGGTTAATCCAATTTGATAGGCGCCTGGAACTTCAGAAAGAAAGTTGTAAGTCTGTTGCTGAGATACCTCTTGTCCGTTATTTGTCCAGCTGTACGTAGCTCCGTCGGCATTACTGGCCTGTGCCACCAGCGAAAGTTGTGTTCCGGCTGTAACTTCGTATCCCTGACTTGGGATGTCCATGGTAATTTCCGGCAGAAGAGGAGATTCGGTTTTGCTGCAGGAGACCAGGAAAAAAAGTCCTGCAAGCAGCATGTAGCTTAAAAGAATTAGTTTTTTCATAAAACTTAAAATCAATTGGTTGATGTTGAGTAATTGATTTTAAGCTAAGGGGAAGAAAAACAAACTTGCGATGGTTGTCTTCACGCTTTTGATCCCGAAAGCTTAAACCAACCTGGCAGGTCTTCTGACTCATTCCGATTTTCGGTTACCTTCCCGTTTCATGAAAACAGTGGTTTTCTAACCGAAAACTTACTATTCTGCAAAAGCAGAATCGGAAATTACAGCAGCGGGTACTGTTCCGGATTCTCACCGGATTCCCTTTTCATCCCCAACAATATGGGAACCAAGTCGACGCAAAATTAGTAAATAATTTAGTGGCAGAAAGTAAAAGTGAGCGTATTATTTTGGTGATTTCAATTTGAAATGGCTCTCAATTTATTTGCTCTACAGGGAATTCAACGATGAAGGTGGAACCTTTTCCCGGCTCGCTTTCCACCTCAATTTTTCCATTAAGCAAATTGACCGCCTGACGGGCAATGGCCAGTCCGACACCCGAACCTTCTATATTCTCGGTAGTTTTGGCACGGTAGAAATACTCGAAAAGTTTCTCCTGGTCTCCCTTCGAGATGCCGACACCTTCATCGCGAACCGAAATTTTCAGTTTCCCTTCGGAATATTCAGCAGCTAATTCAACCGTCTTTCCTTTATCGGAATACTTTATCGCATTGGAAATGAAATTACCGGCAATTTCGCGCAGCAGTTTTTGGTCGATAAGCAGTTCTTTCGGTAACGAGTTATGAGTGAACTGAACCCGGTGATGTTTGCCCACTCCCGATTGATAGAACTGAGCCATTTTATCCAGAAAGTCAATAATTTCAGTCGGTTCCGGATGCGTTTCGTTCAGTGTTTCGTATTCACGGAACTTCAGTATATCGGATAAGTGGCTGCTTAAAAGGTTAACCGATTCTTTTATCAGTGAAAAGTGGCGCGGTGCTTTTGCTCGCAATTTCTCATTGTCCATGTACCGCTCGAGCAGTTCGGTAGAACTGAAAATCGTCGTTAACGGCGTTTTGAATTCGTGCGAAATGGTTGTGACAATCTTTGAGCGGAACTCATTGATTTCCTTTTCTTTCTCCAGCGCTTTTTCGAGAAGTATGTTTTTTTGTCTCAGTTCTTCTGTTCGCCGGGCTACTTTTTCTTCCAGGATCCGGTTCATGTTTTTCAGTTCATCTTCCGCTTTCTTGATAAGGGAGATATCCCGGAAGGAGAAAATGTAACCACGAAACTCATTCTTATCATCCCGAATGGGAGCGAGGCTGTAGGAAATTGGAAGTTGGTTATTGTTCTTACAAATGAAAATGCCTTCTCCATAGATTGGATTCAGCAACTGGTCGCCTTCTTTTTCTTCAGGAAAAAGCGGAGCGCCTGTTTCGTTTCTCAGGTTGAGTGCCTGCCGAAAGTTGATGTTTTGCACTTCGCTTAATCGCAATCCGGTTAATTTTTCTGCGGCAGCATTGAAGAAAACAATGTTTCCGTTTTGATCGGTTGAAACTACGCCGTCGGCGATGCTTTTCATCGTAACTGACAGAAGTTCCTCATTTATCCGCAGCTTTTCGGTCATGGTGTGCCTGAAAATAGCCATCTCGAGGACCATGATCAGGTTGTCAGCCTGGAACGGTTTGATGATATACCCGGTAGGGTTGGTTTGCAGTGCTCTTGAAAAGGTTCGTTGATCGTCGTCGCCAGTGATGTAAACCACCGGGATGTTCAATTCCTGTTGGATTAATGTTCCGGCATCAATTCCATCCAGCTCTCCAGGCATCTGAATGTCCATGAAAATGATGTCAGGATGCAGCTCTGACGCAATTTTTATGCCTTCCTTGCCGTTATTTGCTATAGGAAGAACATCGTAATCGTTCTGGCGCAGAATATTTTGTAAAAGTCGTGCCGAAATTATGTCATCATCAACGATAAGAATTGAGTGCCGCATATCTTTTACTTCTATAATTTTCTGTAAATTTAACTAACGATTTGCAAGTTGTTGATTCCTCAAGAACCGAAACCAAAGCTAAAAATAGATACTTTGATTGACCCTATGAGCAACCCCTTTAAAAACATAATCCTATTCACATTATTGTGTTTGTTTGCCTGTTTTTCTCAGCAATCTTCTGCGCAATCAGATGATTCTGATTTTGTTGAACCGGCTGTTGTCAATATCGACAAGGGGTTTCCCGGATATGCTCATATTGTTGCTTATGCCGATTCCATGCTGACTATGCATTATCAGTTGCACGATGTATATACCGAAGCATACGATACCAGCCAGGTGAATCTACTTTACTCCCTTCATTTTTTATCTGACAGTCTGAAAGAAAGTTTCGATTCCTTTTATAGCTTCCGGATAAAGCGGTTGAAACAGGACTATGGTTTCCGGATTTCAGGATATTACAACTATAGTTTTAAACCCGGCTTTGCCGACGAGGAGGATGTTTACTATAAGCAGCGGTTTTACCTGGGACTAGACTGGAACTTGTTAGGAAACGGTGGTTTTTTTGCTAATCAAATGCAGGCAAAAGAACTGGAATCGGCTTTGAAGGTCGAACAGTTCGATCGTTCCCAGCAAGTAGCGCGCGATAACTTTCTGTACCGGTATAACTACCTGATCTATGTTTTTAACAGTGAAAAGCTTCGCTTGATCGCCGATAGGATTCAACTATTGCAAGGGTTGGAGAAAATTTACCGGGAGCTTTTCTATATCCGGCGCGTTGGCTGGGAAGAGGTATTGAAAGTACGAGGTTTGGAATCGCGAATGAAAGCCATTCAGCGTGGTTATAACGACTACAATTATCAACTGGCTCATCAGTTGCCGGCTTACGAAGAACTTCCGGCCGAGAAAGACAGCCTTCCTTTTTTGGATGTGGACCCGGCGAGGATGATGGCGCTGTATGAAACACATTCGGTCGACAGCTTGAAGGATGCGGTTTATCTGGCCAACATCAGGACTAAGTATAAAAACCTGGAGGGCTGGACGATTCGCCCTTTTATCCGGTATAATTTTCAGCAGGGCGTAAATGATAACTGGCGCAAATATGGTTCGGCCGGTTTGTCTGCTGCAGTTCCCCTTCGTTTTGGTCCTTCGCGCAACCGCATATCTGAAGCTGCCGAAGTGGTATACGAAGCCAAAGAGAAGAACAAGGTATCTCAGCGTAAGCTCGATTTATTCAATTATTTCTACGATCATCAGTACAAAAAATACCAGTTGTTTGAGTTCTATTTCAAACGAGCCCAGATTGAGGAACGGATTCGAAAACAGCGGGCTTTTTTGCTCTTGAAGAGCTCTGCGTTCAGCCCGGTTCAGTTGCTGACAGATATTGATCAGAAGCTGGCCGTTGAAACCGAATTGACTGACCTGAAAAAGGAGATGTATCTCGATATTCTGAAAATTCAATCGGTTCTGAACGATGTGCCGGTTACCTCCTTTACCAAACCGATGGAAATGGATGAATATGTGAAGCGGTTTGCCGGCAAACGCTCTGTTTACATCTGGTCGAAAACATTCTGCCAGACGGATATACAAACGTTGATTGCCGATCTGGATATGAATGAAATCCGCGAAGTGCTCCTGTCTCCCGGGAAATCATGTCCCGATGCGAAGCTGTCTGCCTTTTTGAAACAGGCTAAGGCTGAAGGAATCGAAGTGCATGATTTAATTGGGAATAACCAGTTGCTGTTTGATTCGACGGAACAAATAAATAAACGATTGCAGGAAGCGGTTGACAAGGGGTTCGATGGAATTCACCTTGACGTGGAACCACAGGCATTGCCGCAATGGGATTCGTTGAAGGAAGAATACCTGGCCCGGTTGGTCGATCTGTATTCCAAAGCACACGCGTTTGCTGATTCCCAGCATCTGAAGCTATCCGTCTCCATTCCGGTATTTTTCTCCGAAAATTATCTGAAAGAGATATATCGCAATGCCGATCAGGTTTTTCTGATGGCGTATGGATCTAATAGGCCTTCCACTATTATCAGACGAATTTCGGAGGAAACAACTATTGATCCGCAAAAAACGGTTTTGGTTGTCAGACCGGGTGATTTCGTTAATCGTTTGCAGATGGAAGCGGTTATTGAGAAGGTACTCGACTCGACTCGTGTCAGAAGAGTAGCGATTCACGATTTAAAAGCGATACATCTGATGGCTAATGTACAATCTTTGGGCGATACGAACGTTGTAAAAGAGTACTTGGCATCGAATAAGCCGAAAGAGAAATCGGTGTATCATCTCCAGGTTTTTTCTGCTGACTACAAGTTGGATCCGGAGAAAGTGAAAAAAGAACTGGATCTGGACGAAAGTCTGATCGTTGTTCATAAAAACGGGTATTACAAATATTGTATACGAACCTTCGATAGCCTGCAAAAAGGACTCGAAGTCATGAAGAAGTTTCGCAAAATACCGCGTTTTTCAGGTGTGTTCCTGGTGAAGACTGATGTTGGAAGACAGTCTGTGAATTGAAGAAAAGTGTTTACTAACTAATCTGTAGCATCTTGAAATCGTTTCGATACAATAAGAATGAAAAAGTAATCAGGGGTTACAAAGAGGAGCCTCTGCCGAAGCGCCGGGTCAACTGGGATCGGATTATTTACCTGATCATCTTCTTCATTATTCTGGCCAGCTTGATAATTTACATTTTTCGCCGGACTTACTTTGTTTCTTCTTATGGGGAAGTAATCACCAGCAAGTTCGAGGTGAAATTTGCTGATGACGTGAAAGTGGTGGATTATCTGGTCGATGAAAATGAGAAAGTGAAACGAGGCGATACCCTGATGATTGTTCGCCCGGAAATTCCGCCCAAAGACACGCTTGGATTGGTAAGTCAGGAAAATGACGCCAATACGGATTGGATTGAGAAAGAAAAGATTTCGACGCAGAAGAGCATAAGTCTGAAGCGTATCGGACTACAGCGCACTAAAGATGAAATTAAAGAGGTTCAGCAGCAGATAAGCAGTCAACGTAATGAAGTATATCTTGGACTGAACACAGCCGGAATATTGACAGCAACGGAAAGCAAAGCTCAGAATCTGAAGGCTGACGAGAAGATGCAGCAAGAGGAGATTCGCTATCTGAGAACTTACTACGCCAAGTTGCTTAGAATGGAGAGAGAAATGAGCCGGGTAACCCGACAGGTTTTTGTGATTCCCCGGAATGTGCCTTTTATTTCTCCGATTGATGGTATTGTTAGTCAGATATTCGCGCGTAAAGATGAGGTGAATTATCGTCAGGAGGTGGCCATGGACCTCATCAATTTCAACAAGGTTTACATCATGGCGTACCTCGATCAGGAGTATTTTCAATACTTTAAAGTGGGCGATACGGTTGGAGTAAAATTTGGAAACGGAATGAAAAGCCTCGGCGTAATTAGCAATATTTATATGAATACTGCCGAGTTACCCAGCGAGTTTCATAAAACCTATCAGAAAACACCACGGACCGTTTTGGCCCGTATTGACCCTGTCAATGCAGAAAATGTGAGTGAATGGAAGCCTTATTATAAGATGGGGGTGACCGTTTATCGTCCGAAAATGTTTTACCATTGGTGGTTGAACTACAGAGAGAAGCACGTCGATAATGAATCATCGAATTAACCGGAAAGTCACTAACTAACGGGTAGTAGTCTATTAAAACGAATGCTTATGATTCCCGGAGGGAAAAAAATACAAAATGCGGGTAACTTCGAAATCTATCTGATTACGGACTACCAGGATCAGGATATCCGGCATTTTGCTCTGGCCGATGCATTGGTGCTCGACTGGCAGCAGCCGGATCATGCTACGGCTTTACTGAAGGAAATCCGGGCATCATTTATTGAATCGATTTATCTCTTGCCGGTATTTATTTTTAATGCGGATGGCGTTGTTAGTGATACACCGAAGTCGCTTTCCGATGGAGAATTGTCTGTTGTGCAGGAAGAACCTATCGGGAAAATGATCCGACAGGTTAAAAAGAGGAGAGAGGATTTCACTCCGCATGAAACCAATAGTTCTGAAAACCGGATATTGACGAAACTATTCCGATACATGTACACCCGGGACAAAACATTGAATCCTGAGGTGGATGTACATGCTCATATGGGATATGAATATCCGCTTATCAGGCTTCATTATCCGGCGGGTGAATCGATGGAAATGCTGAAGATTCTCAGGCGGGGAACCGAAAACGACTTTTTTCAGGGGATTTTCGTCGACAAAACTCATGTTTGTCCCAACTGCCATTCGGGTCACCTGAATTTAAGGGAGGTTTGTACGAAATGTGCTTCCGCTCATATTTCATCCGAGAATCTGATTCATCACTTTGTGTGTGCCTATATGGGGCCGGAAGGTGATTTTGTCACCAAGCAGGGCTTGGTTTGCCCGAAATGTAATCGACAGCTGCGGCATATTGGCGTCGACTACGATAAGCCTTCGGTTATTTATCGCTGCCACGATTGCCGTCATGAGTTTCAGGAACCAGATATTACTGCTTTGTGTTTGAATTGTAAAACGGTTACCCCGGTTGAAAAACTTCTGGAAATTACTCTTGACAAATATTCGCTGACGGATTTGGGCCGCGATGCAGCGCGCACCGGAATTAAAGTAGCCGGCGAAGAGCGCGAATTTACGATTCCCGGCTTTGTGAATTTCAGCACATTCCTGACTTTCCTCCGTTTTGAAATTGAACGTGTTAAGGTTTCCGGTAAAGAGAGTCAAATGGGAAGTGTCAGTTTGAATTTACCGGCCCGTTTGCGTTCCAATCGTCAGCAATTCGAGCGATTGGTGCTCGATATCAGCGACTTTATCAGGAATAATACCGATTCCAGCGATATTCTCTCGTTTGCCAATGATAATACTTTCTTTATGATTTTCCCCGAAAAGGGAGCTACGGCAGTGGAGAAAATACTGAACGATTTCAGGTCATCTATCGAAAAGTTGCTCAGCAATACATTCGAAGATGAACCGGAATGGAATCTGGCTGCCCAATATGAAACACTCAACGCTGAAACGGAATACAACGCACTGATTAATCAGGTGAAAACCATCTAACCTGTTTTAAATGATTGATTTCTGGCAACGGTTTTTTGACTTTTGGCTGAATGTTCCCCCTGAACGGATCGTTAGGCTTTTCTGGTATTTCTTCTTGCTGGAGGTGCCCCGGTATCTGCTTTTCGACCTGGTTGTGGTGGTCCTTTTCAGCTTAAAACGGTTGTGGAATTCAGATACCTACCAGGCCGCTAATAATCAGTTGTTTGCCGAAAATCCGCTGATTTCCATTATCGTTCCGGGGAAAAACGAAGGCCGACACATCCCGAAGTTGGTTCAAAGCCTGACAGAACAGACGTACCAAAATTATCAGCTCATTATTGTCGACGATGGGTCGGATGATAATACTCCCTTCATCTGCCGTAAGCTGGAGAAAGAGGGAAAGATTGACCTTTTTCTTCGGAATGAAGAAAGGGGAGGAAAGGCAAGCGCAGCCAATCTGGCGTTGCGTTTTTCCAAAGGAAAATATATTGTCCATCTTGATGCAGATACTTCTTTTGACCGGGATGCCATTGAGAAAATACTGACACCGTTTTATACCGATTCGGAAATTGGCGCCGTCGGTGGAAATGTAAAAGTCAGAAATTCCAAAGAGGCTGTCATCGCCAGTTTTCAGGCTGTTGAATATCTGCAGACTATCACCATGGGACGTATGGTAGCGTCGTATTTGGGGATTTATAAGATTGTATCCGGAGCATTTGGTGCTTTTCGCAGAGACCTGGTCGAGCGCGTTGGGGGCTGGGATATTGGTCCGGGACTCGATGGTGATATCACCATGAAGATCCGGAAAATGGGATACCGCATCGTTTTTGAGCCACGCGCTGTTTCGCTGACTAATGTTCCTACTTCCTTGAAAAAACTATCGAATCAACGGTTTCGCTGGTCTCGTTCAATGGTCCGTTTTCGTTTGAGAAAACATGCCGACGTTTTTGTGCCGGACCAGAACTTTCAGTTTCGCAATTTCTTCTCCAGTGTAGAAAATCTGTTTTTCAATGTTGTTTTGGATGCCCTTTGGTTTTACTATGTTATCAGGCTGGCGATTAATAACCCGGATATCATCTTCCTGATGATTGTGATGAAGATGTTTCTGTACGGGATGAGTAATTTTGTCCAGGTGATCCTGGTGAGTCTGATGTCGGAACGGGGAAGACAAGAGATCAAGCTCCTGATGTATATTCCGTTCATGTCGATCTACGACGGTTATTACCTTCGCCTGGTCAGAACAATCGCTTATTTCAGGGAGTGGTTGGCATCCTCATCTTACGATGATGCCTGGAATCCAAGAAAATCTTCGGTACAGGCAAAAGAGCACCACCTCTGATTATACCAGAGGCAGGCTAATTTTTATAATCGTTCCCTGGTTGGGAGCCGAGTTAATCTTAAAAGTACCGTCGAACAATTCGACAACCCGTTTGGCATTGTGCAAGCCTAATCCTAAACCGCTTTCACTACCTTCACGTTGTTCGTAATCGACAAATGCACCGGCTTTCAGAATTTGCTCGTCACTCATTCCAATGCCTTCATCCTCGATAGATAGACGATAAACACTGTCATCGACAGTTGCCACCAGTTTTACATCCGTTTTTCGGGTCGAAAATTTGAATGCATTCTCAACCAACTCGCTGACCGCCATCTCCACCAGGTCTCTTGGAATTCGAACCGATGCATCAACAAGTGCCAGGCGCAAATCACTTTCGCGCTTCGCTTCTTTGGCAACCGAATGAGCAGCCTGCTCAATAACTTCATAGACATTCTGAGTCGCCGATTCTTTCAGCGTATTTAACTCGTCAGCTTTGTTCGATAAGGCTTCGAGGCGATAGAATACCAATGTTTTGGAAACGGTTTTCCGGAGTTTAATTCCGGCTTTCAATATCATGTTGACAAAATCGACAATCTCCTGTTTCTCCATATTGGGATATCCGGTAGCAATTAATTCTGAAAATCCCACAATGGCTTTCATCGGATCCTGAAGCTCAGACGCAAACGGTAATCCAATCCGGTTGGTCAGATTTTTAACCGTTTCGTCGGCTTTTTTCTTCATGGCGCCGATGCGCTCCAGACGGGTGTTAACTGCATCCAGAAGCTGCTCAATCGTAAACGGTTTCGGAATGTAATCATCGGCTCCCAGCAACATACCTTCGCGAATATTTTCTACTGCGCTTTTTGCCGTGAGAAAAATAAACGGAGTGGTTGCTGTGATTTCATTTTCCCGAAGCTTTCTAATCACTTCGTATCCATCCATTCCGGGCATCATAATGTCGCAGAGAATTAAGTCGGGTTGAATCTTGCGGGCCATTTCCACTCCTATCTCACCGTTCTCTGCTGTATGTGACTCGAAATTCTCAGCTTCCAGTATCTCTGCAATATTTTCTCGTACGCTCTCGGTATCTTCGATAATCAGAATTTTCGCTTTCATCTGTGTTGTGTTTGTAGTTTATCGCCAGATGTAACTCCTGAAGTCAACTATCAAGGTGTTGCATTGGGAAGTTAAGTTTGATGTTTTTATAACACTAAGTGATTTAGTTGATTAACGCTTTCCTAATATTAACGACAAAATAGCGAATTTATTGAGAATACATCCATCGAAAATTCACCGTTTCTTTACTTCAGCGAAAGGCGGTTTGTCAACGCAAAAAATCTTCATTAAAACATCGTACAGACCCGAAATTAGTCGTCGCAAAATCAAAAGATAAACTAAAGTTTGATTTTATACGCCATCACCCGGTTATCGGCGAATGTGGGAACCAGTAAAACATCCTTTGAAGGTATGTAATCCAGGTCGGCTGCATTGATCTTTTTATCGGTTGTATCAAATAAAACAGACTGGCCGGTAGCCGACACGACCTGTACTTTTCCTTTCCAGTCGGAAACAATGTATTTACCGTTTCCAACCGCTTTTAAACCGTCAATTCCGCCCGAAAGAGATACCAGTTTTTCAACTTTTCCACTAACCGGATCGGCGGAAAAAATACCGTCGTTCGTGCCGATTAATAAATGACCTTTTTCGTATAACAATCCATTGGGACCGGCAAGTGGTGCTACTTTTCCCCAAATCCCGAAAACGCCGTTTTCCAGTTTGTAAATTCTACCGGTTCCGGAGTCGGAAACATACAACACTCCGTTTTGACTAATGGCAACATCATTCAGGAACTGTGCTTTTGGCGCCTCGTAGAACTTGATTTTTTTCGGATTTGTTAAGGATATTTCGGCGAGACGGTCGATATCACTTACATACAATTTGTTTTGGTAGATGGCCATTCCTTTGGGGGCATTCAACCCTGTAGCAAACTTTAAGTCGATAATCTTGCCGTCGGGAGATACTTTGGAAATAAATCCTTTTCCATTCTTTTCTGAAGGATTTCCATTCACATTCGAAACGAACAAACAATTCAGACTGGCATCGTATAGCACCGATTCCGGTACTTTGAGCACTCTTTCGGTTTGCCATATTGGACTGACAATTTGTGCATTTGAAGTAAAAGCTGTTAGTAGCAGAAAAAGAAAGAATCCTGGAAGTGATTTCATCGTTTTATAATTTGGTTTTATGAATATCAATTGAGTTTGCTGTACCGACTTTGTCGTCTGGTCTTTTGCACTCGTTGTGGAATGAACTAAACTGAACTTTAAAGTTACGATAGCTTTCAGTAAAAGTCAGGCTACGGCCTTCTTTTTTCGCGAAAACGTTGCCAGAGAGGTGATGGTAACACCAACTACGAATAATAAAACAACTGCGGGAATGTTTAGTTTGTAATCCGGAAGAATAATTCCGGCTTTATGCAGTTTGGTCAGGTAGTAAACTGTTAGGAATACCAGCCCGTTGTGCATTGCATGTCCGGTGATAGCTGCCAGGATTGAACCTGTCCGGATACGTACCCAACCCAAAATGAGTCCGAGTAAGAATGTTGCCGGGAATTGCCAGGGATTGAGATGAAACAAGGCAAAGAGCAGTGCGGTATAGAATATGGCCAGGGCTTTTGGATAATTCCGGATGAACCCCCGCATAATTAACCCGCGAAAAATCAACTCTTCCACAATCGGAGCAATGATTACTACCCGGAGAATTCCTCCCCAGACACCTAGATCGGAGTCGAAGAGCCGCGAAAACATTTCAATAAACCATCCTGGCGGCGGAAGCAATGTTTCGAAAGCGGCATTGATTTTTCCCAGCGAAATCTGCAATGCGGCTAACATCAGTAACAATCCGGGAACGACAAAAATATTGAAAAGCTTAAAGGGAAAAACACTGCCAATTTTCAATCCGGTCTTCCGGTATCCCCAATATAAAATGAAAAGCGTTGAGCCAAAGAAAACCGGGACTTTTACCCAAGGTTCATATAACCAGTCCGTACCGTGATAATAATCGTATAGAGCAAGAGGAAAATCAACCAGAGTCTGTATAAAAGTATACAGTACAACCAAGTGGACTGCCGCCCAAAAAGTAGGGTAGTATCGCGTTTGCCTTTTGCTCAAATTCGGGAGAATTATAATCGAATATAACTAAAAATGTACGATCTGATGTGTTTAACCATAAAAAAAAGGAGGGGCCTTTGGGCTTCCTCCTAATAAAACATTGATTTCATAGTTAAGTTTAGATGTTCTTTTTCGCCAGATAAAAGTCCACCATTTCGTAGTCCGACTTTTCGCGTTCCTCCATTGCATCTACCGAAGTAGGAGGCGGAACGATTACTTTTTCGCCCGGCTGCCAGTTCAGCGGCAGGGCTACTTTGTGCTTGTCGGCAGTCTGAAGGGCTTTCAGTGCGCGAACGATTTCGTCCATATTCCGGCCCACATTCAGCGGGTAGTACATAATCAACCTGATGATCCCATTCGGATCGATAATAAAGACGGCTCTTACTGCGGCAGTGGTTGCTTCACCCGGCATAATCATACCGTATTTCATGGCAACATGCATATCAAGGTCGGCAATGATCGGGAAATCGAAAAGTACGCCTGTATTCTTTTTTACGTTATTCACCCAGGCAACATGGGCGTGAATACTGTCAATACTCAATCCGATTAATTTGCAGTTCATATCCTTGAATTCTTTATGGCGGGTGGCAAAACCACTCATCTCGGTGGTACAGACCGGTGTAAAGTCAGCGGGGTGCGAAAACAGGATAACCCAGCTTCCTTTGTTGTATTCCGAGAATACCAAATCGCCATAAGTAGTAGTTGCTTTGAAATCAGGGGCCTTATCACCAATGCGGGGCATGGGATTTTCAATATGTTCTTCCATAACAGATTTTTTAGAAATTAATTTGAATTTTAACGAGTAACTTAAAATTACGAGGATAAGCGGCAAAAGTCAAGGTGATTTACACTTCTTAACTTCCAGTTGGCTAGTTAATTGTATTTAACCGATAGTTATGAATGCTTAACAAGGAAAAGGGATGAGGACAAGATGCGACCGGGAAAGAAAATTTTTGTAGTCAATTACATAGGCCGAAAATGATTCAATCAGCTATTGACAAAAACGTTTTTTCGTACTTTATTTGTTTCTGAAACCTTTAGGTACAGTAGTTTGTGAAAGGGTATTTCCTTTTTCGGTTTCCTGTGTAAAAAAACAGATAACTGTTTGATATTTTAATCAAAAAGTAGTTACTTTGCGAACTGTTTGAAAAATGTAACGGACGGAAGTAAAAAATACTGAAATGTCAAGAGTTTGTCAGATAACCGGAAAAAAGGTGATGGTGGGTAACAATGTTTCTCACTCAAAGCGCAGAACTAAGAGAAAGTTCCAAGTGAACCTCTTCCACAAGCGGTTTTACCTTCCCGAGGATGATCGTTGGATTAACCTGAATGTTTCTGCTGCCGGGTTGCGCATCATCAATAAAAAAGGATTGAATGCAGCCCTGAAGGATGCGAAAGCAAAAGGTTATATTGATAACATCTAAAAAGGAGCTTGAGAAATGGCAAAGAAAGGTAATCGTGTACAGGTAATTCTGGAGTGCACCGAACATAAAGAAAGTGGAATGCCCGGGACTTCCCGCTATATTTCTACTAAAAACCGGAAAAACACTCCTGATCGTCTGGAGTTGAAAAAATACAACCCGATTCTTAAACGTGTAACCGTTCACCGGGAAATAAAATAATTTGAATCATGGCTAAGAAAGCAGTTGCAACACTTCAGAAAGGTGCCGGAAAATCTTATTCCAAAGTAATCAAAATGGTGAAATCGGAAAAAACCGGTGCTTACACATTCGTTGAGGAAATGGTTCCTAACGATATGGTTAATGACTACTTCAAAAAGTAAATCATATTTCCGTACTAAAGAGAAAGCTTTCGTCAATCACTGATGAAGGCTTTCTCTTTTTATATACACCAACAAGTTGAACCGGGGCTTTTTAACGGCAAATTTGTATCTTCGCCCTGCAATAATCTGATACCATGGGGATATTTAATTTTACCAGGAATAAAAAAGAGAACCTGGATAAAGGTCTCGCCAAAACCAAAGAGAGCGTTTTTTCCAAACTCTCGCGCGCCGTGGTTGGCAAATCGAAGGTCGATGACGAAGTTCTCGATAATCTCGAGGAAGTTTTAATTACTTCGGATGTGGGCGTTGATACAACTTTGAAGATCATCGAACGCATCGAGGAACGGGTGTCGCGTGACAAATATCTTGGTGTTGCCGAACTAAATATCCTTCTGAAGGAAGAAATTGCCGCATTGCTCGAAGAAAATAATTCGACTGATGTGTCAGATTTCGAGTTGCCCGAGCGCCCCGAGCCTTATGTGATTATGGTCGTTGGTGTGAATGGTGTAGGGAAAACCACAACCATTGGGAAATTAGCTCACAAGTTTAAAGCTGCCGGCAAGAAAGTTTATTTGGGAGCGGCTGATACGTTTCGTGCAGCAGCCATCGATCAGTTGCAGATTTGGGCCGACCGTGTAAATGTTCCCCTGGTGAAACAAAAAATGGGCTCCGATCCGGCTTCTGTTGCTTTTGATACGCTTCAGTCGGCTAAATCTAACGGGGCTGATGTGGTTATCATCGATACCGCCGGACGCTTGCACAACAAGATCAACCTGATGAACGAGCTTTCGAAAATCAAGAAAGTGATGCAGAAGGTTTATCCCGGTGCCCCGGATGAGGTTCTGTTAATTCTGGATGGTTCAACCGGTCAGAATGCATTTGAGCAGGCCAAACAATTTACCAAAGCCACCGAAGTTACTGCCATGGCGTTGACCAAACTGGATGGAACCGCCAAAGGTGGCGTCGTCATCGGTATTTCCGACCAGTTCAAAATTCCGGTGAAATATATCGGAATCGGTGAAGGGATGGAAGATTTGCAGATATTTAACCGAACTGAATTTGTCGATTCGTTGTTTAGCTAACGGATTCGGTAAATCGAAAAAACACTGGATGCCGGTTGTGCATCCTTTTTTTGTATACAGGGAAATCATTCAGTAAACAGGATATAGTGATGAAGAAGAAAGTGAATGTGGTGACCATGGGGTGCTCGAAGAATCTGGTCGATTCGGAATTGTTTCTGAACCAGCTTCAGCACAACGGGTATGATGTGGTGCATGATTCGAATGATACAGATGCCCGGATTGTGGCGGTGAATACGTGTGGGTTCATTCTGGATGCGAAAGAAGAATCGGTGGAGGCGATCATGAATTTTGTCGATGCCAAGAACAAAGGAATGGTCGATAAGCTATTCGTTTTTGGATGTTTGTCTGCCCGCTACCGCGATGAGTTAATTAACGAAATTCCCGAAGTGGACGGGTTTTACGGGAAGTTCGAGGTAAAGAAAATGATTAGCGATTTGAAGGCTAATTATTATATGAGTCTGAGCAACGAACGGTATCTGACGACTCCGTCTCACTACGCGTTTCTGAAAATATCGGAAGGTTGCGACCGGACCTGTTCCTACTGTGCGATTCCGCGCATGACCGGAAAGCATATATCCAAACCGATGGAGGATATTATCGAAGAAGCAACGTTGTTGGCTAAGAAAGGTGTGAAAGAGTTGCTCATCATTGCGCAGGATTTGTCCTTTTACGGAATGGATCGGTACAAGAAGAGTATGCTCGACGAATTGCTGAACAAGCTGTCCGATATTCCGGGTATCGAATGGATTAAACTGCACTATGCCTATCCAGCCGGCTTTCCTTACAAGATTCTTCCTGTCATGCGGGAGCAGAAAAATATAGCGCGCTACCTCGATATTGCGTTGCAGCATTCCAGTAACCGTATGCTGAAAATTATGCGCCGGAATATTACCCGGGAAAGGACGATTGAATTGTTAAACCGTATCCGGAAAGAGGTTCCCGGTATTCATATCCGCACCACGATGCTGGTGGGACATCCCGGCGAGACGGAAGAGGATTTTGAAGATTTGAAGGCGTTTGTTCGTGAAATGCGCTTTGAGCGGTTGGGTGTTTTTCCTTATTCTTTCGAAGAAGATACGTATGCCGGAGAGAACTACAAGGATGATGTTCCGCAGGAGGTAAAAGAAGCCCGGGCAGACGAATTGATGCAAATCCAGCAGGAAATTGCTGCTGAAATTACCGCTGAAAAAGTGGGAACAGAAATGAAAGTTCTGATTGATCGGAAAGATGATGACTTTTATGTTGGTCGGACCGAATTCGACTCGCCCGAAGTGGACGGGGAAGTTTATATCGACAGCCAGGGTAAAGAGCTGGAAGTCGGTACTTTTTGCCAGGTGGAAATTACCCACACAAACGATTACGATCTCTACGGAGTTGTAAAATAAGAGGCCCAATTGAAAAGGTATAAATATGCATATTTATACCTTTTTTGTTTCCCGTCTTTAGCCCTTTAGTTTATCACTTATGACCTAAAGCATTAGAATTTAAGCTTTTTTAGTAAACATATTTGTCGGGTAGCTGTTCTGTTTAATGAGTTAATCACTAAAAATTTTAAGCTATGGATAAATTTGGATATGGACTTCTCGGAACATTTGTTATTGGAGCAGTCGTCGGAGCGTCGGTAGGTTTACTGTTTGCTCCGCAAAAAGGTGAAGACACCCGCAGATGGATTGGCGACAAACTGAACGACCTGGAAGGTGAAGTTGAAGCCATGGGCAAAAAACTAAAAACGCAGGAATCAAAAGCTGAAGAGACATTAAACAAAAAAATTCAGGACTTGGAGAAACAGCTGGGTGACTTGTTGAAAAAGTCAAAAACAGCTGAAGCCAAGTAACTTATCCGGTAGACAAATTTAAAGCTTATGAAAGATAGCCTGACAGAAGACACCGAAAAGCTGAGCCAAAACCTGAAAGAGTACGTTTCGGCCAGAATAGAATTACAAAAGCTGACATTGGTGGAAGAAAGCACGCGGGTATTGTCGCGGTTTTTCTCGACAACAATTGTATGGCTGCTGGGTATTCTGGTACTGTTCTTTGCTTCTATCGGATTAGCTATTCTTATCGGTCAGTGGCTTCAAAATCTGGCTCTCGGATTTCTTATTCTGGCTGCAGGCCTGTTGGTTTTTGGACTACTGTTTTACTTGTTAAGCAAGAAATGGATAGAACAATCGGTTTTATCTAATATTTACAACATGGTTTTCTCTCAGAAAAAAATGCAACAGGATGAAGATGAAGAAGAATAGAACCATACGAAGTTTAAAAGATGTAGAGATGGAACGTCTCCGGATGGAGTACGAAGTATTAATGGCTGAACATCGGCTGAATATCAGTTGGTTATCTCTTCGTAGTGAAATCAATCCTGAAAACATTGTTCGAAGCCTGGCGGCCAAGGCTTTGGTTCCGCTTATCGCAGGCGTTAGGCAATGGTTGTTAAACCGGAATAAATAGCATTTGATTCTTTATCACATGAGATAAGCAAGGGAGCACTTTATGATGCTCCCTTGTTTGCTATTTCCCCATTCTTATTCCGGAGAGATCATGTGAAGGTGCAGTTATTCCCCGGTTGACAAACTTCACATCATTGATGGAATAAAATGCATTGGGATTGTATTGTTTGATGATTTCTGCTACGTTCCCTAAATCGTTTCGTTTAACGATGCTGTAGATAACACTGACCCACTTTCCGGTGGCTCCTTCTGCATTGTGATGGGTGATACCATATCCTGCATTTTTCAGCGCATTAATTAATTTCGTCGAGTCTTTTCGGGTGATAATCTGAAGCTGGACAATACCAACAGCCAGCCTTTCTTCAATCATTAAGCCGATGAAGTTACCGGCCGCAAAACCTCCGGCGTAAAAGATATAGCAAACCCAGTTGTCGAGATTTTGCACAATCTTACTCATTGCCAATATCCAGATAAATACCTCGAAGAAGCCCAAAAGCGGTGCGAGATTCTTTTGCCCTTTCGATACCATCACAATGCGAATGGTTCCTATGGTTACGTCCAAAATCCGGGCAAAGAATATCATTAGGGGAAGAACCAGGTAGTTGAACAGGTTCGAGTCCATGAAGGTAGCGTCCATCGGTTTGTTAGTTTTAGTTTTTCGGAAAAATATGAAAAAACCCGGGAAGTTGTCCCGGGCTGTATCTTTAAAACTCTGATTTAAAGTGGAAGCTTAGCTCCGGAAAATCACGTTGAGCCATATCCAATATAAATGGCGAATCGGCCATGAAGACGTCACGTCCGTGTTTGTCCTTGGCCATTTTGTTGTGTTTCCGTTTTTTGAAATCAGCTAGTTTTTCTTTGTCGTCACTTTCAATCCAGCAGGCTTTGTACATCGAAAGGTTTTCCCACCGACACTTCGCATTGTATTCGTGTTCCAGCCGGTATTCAATTACCTCAAACTGAAGTGCACCTACCGTTCCGATGATTTTTCGACCGTTCAACTCACTGGTGAAAAGCTGTGCAACGCCTTCGTCCATCAGCTGATCTACACCTTTGTTTAGCTGTTTGGATTTCATCGGGTCTGCATTCTCGATGTATCGGAAGATTTCCGGTGAGAAGGATGGAATACCTTTGAAATGCAAATCTTCGCCTTCCGTAATAGTATCTCCAATGATGAAATTGCCCGTGTCGGGAATACCAACAATATCACCCGGATACGCTTCTTCGATAATTTCTTTTTTGGAAGCCATGAAAGCAGTCGGGCTGGAATACTTGAAATTCTTCCCCAACCGCATGTGTTTGTAGTTGGTATTTCGCCGGAAGGTTCCGGAGCATATTTTCACGAAAGCGATGCGGCTACGATGGTTGGGGTCGATGTTGGCGTGAATCTTAAATACGAAACCGGTAAATTTTTCCTCCGTGGGGTCCACATCACGCTCTTCTGCATCTTTTGGGCGTGGATGCGGAGCAATGCGTACGAATGTGTTCAGTAGCTCATGTACACCGAAGTTATATAAAGCACTTCCGAAGAAAACCGGTGCCAAATCACCGGCACGATATTCTTCCACATTGAACTCAGGATAAACTCCTTCCACTAATTCCAACTCTTCGCGCAATACGTCGGCGTCATTTCCGATGTAATTTTCCAATTCCGGAGAATCGAGATCTTCAAAGCTAATGCCTTCTTCAATCTCTGTAATACTGGGGTTGAAGAGTTTCAGGTTTTTGTCAAAGATGTTGTAAACTCCCTTGAAATCGGGACCGTTGTTGATGGGCCAGCTCAGTGGACGAACCTTGATTTTCAGTTGTTCTTCAATTTCGTCCAGCAGATCAAAAGAGTCTTTTGTTGGGCGGTCCATTTTATTAATGAAGACAATCACTGGTGTTTTGCGCATCCGGCAGACGTTCATCAGCTTTTCGGTCTGCGGCTCCACACCTTTAGCAGCATCGATTACAATGATAACACTATCGACGGCAGTCAACGTGCGGAACGTGTCTTCCTGGAAATCCTGGTGACCGGGCGTATCCAAAATGTTGACTTTGTACCCCTCGTATTCGAAACCCATTACCGAGGTAGCTACCGAAATTCCACGCTGACGTTCAATCTCCATGAAGTCAGACGTAGCACTCTTCTTGATTTTATTGCTTTTTACCGCTCCGGCCGTATGGATGGCACCACCAAAAAGCAACAGCTTCTCGGTCAATGTGGTTTTACCAGCATCCGGGTGACTCACAATTCCAAAGGTCCTGCGGCGTTTAATTTCTTCCTTAAAACCCATAACTAACTTTTGAGTGGGCAAAGATAGCCTTTTTCGGACATCAGAGAAACCATGTGTGATGAAAACAAAGGGGTTATCCGAAGCCTGTTCCGCAGGCAATAATATGTTCCCTTATTCAGGAATCATGATGGTTGGAAAAAGCTGAGAGCAATGGTGCCTCCTGCGAAATTCCGGGAAGAATGATGTTTCATGGGGAGGCCATCGATAATACTGGTCAATTCGCCGTTCTTCCTGTAATATCGGAAATTACGGTAATGGTCGCCACCAACCATGAATTCGGCGAACGAAACCGCTTTGTCGGCAATCCATTTGCGGCTTTCGGTAAAATGATAATCGACGATGATCAAATAGCCATTCGGTTTGAGCACACGAAGCATTTCCTTTAGAATCAGGCGACCTTCTTCCGGGCTTTTCTCATGCAATGCCAGTGAAATCATCGCTGCCTGGTATTGCTGGTCGCGAAAGGGCAATGCGGTGGCATCGGCCTGGATGTAGTCGATTCCGGACGATTTCTTACGGGCGACTCTCAGCATGCCGTCCGAGCGGTCGACTCCTGTGCACCGGATTCCTTTCGCAGCGAGCCGGCGAAGCTGACTGCCTGTTCCGCAGCCTACATCCAGTATGTTTTCGATTTTTAAGTTGACAAGTGATTCTGTTAAGTCTTCTCTCAAACCGGTTAATACCGGTTCCACTAGCGGATCATAAATTCGGGCAAACCAATACGACTCCATTCTTCACGATTTCATTTCTTCAAAAATTTCTTCCAGCACGTTTAGCGGAAATTCTTCCGGATGTGTGTAACGAATACAACTACGTCCGATACTAGCATTGGCAAAACGGTCACGGTACTTCTCAATTTTTCGTCCGTCGAACAAATAAAAAGTCAGGTACTTTTTTTGCGAGGCCATGGCGCAAAACGGCTTGTAAGTAGGCATTCCATACTCCATCGTCTCCTCGATGTCGGGAAAGTACTTTTGAATCATTGAACGAATTTTGGTAATAACCTGGGCCCGGTCTTCGGGAATCATCGTTAAGTACTCATCAACGTTAATGGCTTCTGTTTTCATGATGTTCGTGTTAGCGTTTGACTTGCATGTGGCCGATGTACCAAATTAACAAAATATCATGATATGTGACTGTTTTAATTTGTGAAACATATAAGAATGGAACATAGTTCGTATGCTGTCGGACATTCATGTGGCGGGCAAAGAGCATAAAAAAGAGGAGAGTGGCCTCTCCTCTGTATATTTTAGTTGGTTTGAATGGTTTGGGATGATGGAATCGTTTGATTAATCATCGTCTTCCTCGTCGTAGAAATCTTCTTCGTCATCATCATACCGATTATAACTTTTAATTTCTTCCCAATCTTCCAGATCCTCATTCAGTTCTTCTTCGCTTAAAAGAAATGCGTTTTTTTCTTTTCTGCGAATCTTTTTTGGGCGGAGCGAATCATCCCTGCCATCCATTACATCCCGGTTCTTTTTAAAATGCTTTTTTTTCATAACGTGATGATTAATATCCGTTTCGGTTTACGATATTGGAATAAATCTATCAAATTTTGATATCAATTTCAATTTTAAATTACATGTAAATCAAGGAAAAGTATGTTTTTTCTTCAACTCAATCCGGTTGGACATCGTGTGGTTGTATTCCGCTATTGGCGGAATATCGCCTTTTCATCGTTTGGCGGTTTTTGGCTGTGGATGCTTATTTCTTCTTTTAATTTTTAATTTGTTGGTTGTTAGAGTTTTGTATTCTTGTGTGCGACTAAGTTTATTTATCGGTAATTATACAAATCTTTTTAATTAGTTTGCAACCATAAAACGAAAAATTGATCGTTTATTTCAATGTAACGCTCTCTATCATAACGAAAAGAATCTTTATACATTATATGCGACGCCTGTTTTTTATGCTATTTTTTGCTTTGTGCTTTTCTGTTCCGGGGGTGGGACAATCGAAGAAAAACGCAGATCCCCGGCTTCAGCGGGAGTTTAACGAAGCAAAACAACTGTTTCAGCAAGGGAAAAGCAACGAAGCTATTAACAAGCTTCAACATGTTTTGCGGCTGGATGAGCATTTCGCCTTGGCGCATTTCGCCCTGGCTGATATCTACCATTGGGAGAAGAAACCGGAGCAGGAGGAGATACATCTAAAAGCGGGTTTGAAAACAGACTCAGTCAGTTATCCTCAGGGCTTTTACTTTTTGGCTTCACTCCAATATAAAAAGGGCGTGTACGACTCGGCTGTCGTCAATTTAAAAAAGTACTTCAGGCTGCCGCCGAAAAAGGAAAATGATGCGAAGCATTTGCTGAAAGCTGCCGAATTTGCCAGCTACGCAGTAAAGCACCCGATTCCGTTTCACCCGGAAAACCTCGGTCCGAATATTAACACGAAGGAAAATGAATACTGGCCCAGTTTGAATGCGGAAGCCAATCAGCTGGTTTTTACGCGCTTGATAACAGTTGATTCTACCGGAAGGCCGTTGCGTTTTCCACAGGAAGATTTCTACTCATCGTATCTCGATAGTACAGGTTGGTCAGTTGCCAAAGCATTGGGATCGCCGGTAAACACTCCGGATAACGAGGGAGCACAGTGTATTTCAGCTAACGGGGATCTATTGTTTTTCACCGCTTGCAACCGAAAAGGTGGCTATGGCAGCTGCGATATTTATTTTACCATGAAGCGCAACGGAAAATGGATGAAGCCGCTCAATCTGATGGCACCGGTAAACACCAAAGGATGGGAGTCGCAACCATCGGTCACAGCCGATGGCCGCTATCTTTACTTTTCCAGCAATCGTAGAGGTGGAAAAGGTAAAATGGATATCTGGCGAGCTGAACGTACCAGTATCACTCCCTCGGGACTGCCGGTTTACGGAAAGGTGACCAACGTGGAGGCGGTTAACACGCCCGGCAATGAATCGTCACCGTTTATTCATGCCGATGGAAAAACGCTCTACTTTGCTTCGGATTACTGGCCTGGCCTGGGGGGAAATGATCTATTCGTTTCCAGAAATGAAGGCGATGGATTTTCTGTTCCAAAAAATCTGGGTTACCCGATTAATACAAATGAAGACGATGAAGGCCTGATTGTCGATGTGACAGGTGAGAATGCCTATTTTGCCTCCAACAGGGAAGGGTATGGAGGAAAGGATATTTTTCATTTTGTCCTTCCGGAGGAATTGCGGCCCGATGCGGTTAGCTATGTTGCCGGAAAAGTGTTCGACGCAGAAACATCGCAGCCACTTTCGCCGATGGTGCAAATCATCAATTTAAAGAATGATAGTGTTTTCGAAGAAACCCGGCCTGATGTGTTAAACGGGAAATTCCTCTTGTGTCTTCCGGCAGGAAAGAATTACGGATTGAATGTAGAAACTCCTGGTTACCTGTTTTATTCCGAGCATTTTGATTTACGGGATTCGTATGAAAAATCGAAGCCCTATCAATTGGCAATTGCTTTGCAGCCTGTAAAGGCCGGGAGTGTAACTGCCTTGCGGAATGTGTTTTTCGATACCGATTCGGCAACGCTGAAGCCGGAGTCTTTTCCTCAATTGAATCAAGTTGTGGCATTTATGAAGAAAAATCCGGAATGGACGGTGGAAATTTCGGGACATACCGACAATACCGGAACAGAAGCTCATAACCTGGAGCTGTCGAAGCAACGAGCAGAATCTGTTGTCAGCTTTTTGGAGACGAAAGGTATTTCTGCTCAGCGATTGGTCGCCAAAGGATATGGAGCTACCAAGCCTGTCGCAGGAAACAACACAGCTGACGGACGTGCCCGTAACCGTAGAACGGAATTTCGACTTCTGAAGAAAATCGAGGATAATCGATAATAAAAAAGCCGGAATCTCCGGCTTTCGTTTATTGTAGTTGATTTAACTGTTCGAGGATGACATCGGCCAGGCGGGACTTTCGTTCGATATGATCCAGAATTTCCCGAACAAACTGATTGTTTTCGAAAGTTCCTCTCACTACCTCAAAATCCTGTGATCGGGTTTCTTCGTTTCCGTCTGACCCAAAGCCGGTTTGCGATTTCAGGGTGAATTCTTTCCTGGCATCGTCGTAAAGCATGCGGTCGAGTGAAACAACACTTTCTTTCCAGCGTTCTACCATTTCCTTGATGTCGCT
The DNA here is from genome assembly GCF_009617875.1 of Prolixibacter sp. NT017. Lineage (NCBI taxonomy): Bacteria > Pseudomonadati > Bacteroidota > Bacteroidia > Marinilabiliales > Prolixibacteraceae > Prolixibacter > Prolixibacter sp. NT017. The sequence continues at coordinate 849,969 of NZ_BLAV01000001.1, forward strand.
GATGGTCATTTCGGAAATCGATTTTTCAAGCCTTTCTTCCAGCAGGTGAGAAGCCCACGTCCATTCATATTCGTAATAATTGCTGTGGAGACGCGCAAACCATTCACGTGCTTCTGTTAACTCCGTAATTTCTCCTGCCTCAATCTTGTTCATCAGTGATGAAACCTCTTTTTTGGGAGCAATCAATCCGCCCAGATCAATCCATTCTCCCTCACCAATTTTGGTGCTGGGAGTGAGACGCTGCCGCATCTCTTCTTCAGTTTTTATTCCCGAATCCTTCAATCGGGTAATTACCGAGTTACCTAAGAACTTGGTGATTCCCATATTGTATAATTGCCAACCTTTTTGAAGCGAGGAGTTCTTGATAATGGTTGAGCTGTAGGAATAAGTTTGGGATATTTTTCCTGAAATATTTTGTAAGTCTTCGAGAACCTGCTGGCCTCGCAACATCTTCTGAATGGTAAACGGACTAAGCAGGTTGAAGTTGATAAAGTCTAGCGTATCGGGGTCGGTTCTCCGGTCTCGTCGCGGCCATTTGATGGCATCACGAATGGTCCCAACGCTTCGGAGGTTGATTCCCGGCATCAGGTAACTCTCGTCTTTGTTCTCGATGAGATAAGAGAACGGCAAATCCGACGTGTCTGAATTCTTGTAGTGACGTCCCATGACTAACGTGAAAGGACCAATTTTGGCAGGCCACAAGAGATAAGAATCACTGGCTGTTTTCGAACCGCGTTGTACAATACCGTGGTGAATCGGTCCCAGTTTGTACATGTGATTACTTTGGTTCGAACCGGAACCTGCGTTCAGGAATGAGAACATTCCGGCAATCAACAAAGTCGATTTATGATGGGTTACGGTATACGGGCCTGCAAATATGGAACATGCTTCCCCGTGAAATCCCTGACAGTTGGCAAAGAACAACGAGTTCTCAGCCGAGTATTGTTTGCTTAACTGGCAGCCCTGCCCGATGAAGCAATTTTCTACAATGGCTCCGTCGGAGATTTCAGAACCGGAACTGACGATAAAATTGCGGCCAATAACTCCGGCTCCCAAAACAACGGGTGATTCCATTTTGCTGTTTAGGGTTGCATTCTCCAGTCGGTGAACGCCTTCTGCCAGTGTGTAAGGGCCAAAATATACATTGATAATGGAGTGACAGTTTAAAATCCGGGTGCCTTTTCCTATGAACCCTCTTTCCGCCCGGCGACTCTCGGCATATTGTTCTACCCAGGTAAACAGTTTTTCCTGTAAGTCGCGTCGGTGACGGTAAAGTGTCATCATGTATGCGAGGTGTGCCGAAAGATGGTTGTAAATCGGGATTGAGCGTCCGCCGGATTCATCGAGAACAGCCACCATCGTACCGTTACCAAAAGTAGAAGATTCGGTTACTACAACCTGGTCGGTATTCTTGATGACCACATCTTCTTCAATGTCGTAATTGGCGATAAGATGTTGTACGCCGCGAATGAGCACATTATCGCCGATGGTGCAGTTGTGCAATGAGGCATCGTATATCCCGGTCGGTTTTTCTATTCCGTTGAAAAACTTAATTTTTTTGTCGAAGCGGCCCAGTACGTTGGTCCCATAAAAGTGCACGTTTCGGAGGTTTCGGATATCGAAATCATGTGGAACAGTAATCTGATTCCAGTCTTCCGCCGTGCAATGTCGTTGTTCCAGTTTTTCAATTTCTTCGGATGTCAGTTTTCTGTTGGTGTGAGCCATTTCAAATTTTTTTTAATACTGAAAGGTAATCATGATGGGAACCTTCTATCATATCGACTACCTGTAATTTATTTTTTTGCGCTGTCAATGTGAGTGTTTCCTGGTCAACAAAAAGCCAATTGAAAGGAATGCCTTCTACATCCCGGTAACTTAAACGGTACTCAACCTGTCCATAGTATTTGTCTGAATTTAAATCTATCCAGGCTTCACCGTTTTCGTCGGTAAACAGATGGTGTAAATCAGCTGAATCAGCCAAAATTTGTCCGCCAGGTTTGAGTAATGTGCCCAGATGATTTAATAAAAGATCAAGTCCTTGTGGTGTGCCAGAAATTCCCAGTCCATTCATTAACAGTAAAATGGTGTCGAATTGTTCGTCCTTCAGCTGCATGACATCGATTAAGCGAACATCCTGAACACCTCTCTCTTTCATTGTTTGGCAGGCAAAAGGAGAAATATCCAGGGCGGTTACTTTTAATTCCTTTTCCTGAAGCCAAAGTGCATGCGAACCGGCACCGGCACCTACGTCAAGTACGTGGCCGCTGGCTTTATCCAGTGCTAATTGTTCGATATCCGGCATCTGGTCGAAATCTCTGAAAAGATAGGCGGGGGAGAGCTCCTCGTCTTCCGCAATGTCTGTCTTTACTGTAATTTGATGGTCTTTGAAAGCTGTGTAATAATCCCATATGGCAGCTCCCATCGGATCATGTTCTCTGGTTAAAACTCCCATGGTATACGATTGACCCCGCAAAGTAAGAAAATTACCTAAACTGTAACAGCGGTGCTCTCGTATTTATAGAAGACATTCTCCCGTTCCGAAAAGAAATATAATCCTTTATAATCTCCCGATGGGATGATAACATTTTGAATATTACCCAACAAGCGATAAATCGCTTTAATCTGGTCGAGGTTCACCTTTTCGTGGTGTAACCAGAATTTTGCATCAAAATCAGAGAGATGAAGAGTCTTTCCACTCCGGGAGGACTGGAGGATGTATTCCTTAATATGGGCATAATTTATTTTACGGAAATGCTCCATTTTCGATCTATTTGAATTTAATTTACGAAAAGGGGCAGCGAGAAAAAAGTTTTGTTGATAAACGTTGAAAACTTTCTGACGAACGTACGGATCTGTTCATCGAATGAAAAATGGGAAAGACTATTTTAAAATATTATGTTCTATCTGAAATGGGCATTGTAATCCAAAAATGACTGCCTTTGCCTGGTTCACTGGTGACACCGATTTTTCCGCCGTGTTTTTTGACAAACTCCTGACAAACAAGTAATCCAAGTCCGGATCCTTCTTCGCTGTCGGTGCCCGTCTTTTTCAGGTGTCTGTCGATGCGGAACAATTTGCCCTGTTCTTCCGGCGTAAGCCCAACACCTGTATCGAATACCGAAATTTTAATAAAGTTGCTGTCGGGTACCAGCTCCGATTTTACCCGAACAGCACCTCCTCTAGGGGTGAATTTGATTCCGTTGGTGATTAGGTTTTTTATTACTGTTTCCAGCATCAATGCATCAGCATAAACCTGATGCTGTCGCCGGATGTCAAACGAAAGGAATATGTCCTTTTGGTGAGCTTGTGTGATGGTATTCTCGTACAGCTCCTCTGCAAATTCACTCAGATTGATGTATTCCGGGTTGTATTCAATTTGGTTGGTTTGTGTGCGGGCCCAGGCCAATAGGTTTTCGAGCATCTGGAATATCTTTATGCTGGTTTGGTTGATTTCGCCGGCGAAATTCACCCGTTCAACGTCTGTTAATTTGGGATAGTCTTCTTTTAGCAAGAAAGATAATCCCAGCAGTGCGTGGAAAGGATTCTTCAAATCATGAGCGATGATGGAGAAGAACGTATCTTTTTCGGAGTTCAGGGTACGCAACTCCTTATTCATTTCCCGGTAGGCGTGGTTGAGATCCTCCAGTTCAGCTTTTTGGATTTCAATCTCTTTGTTCTTCGACTCAAGTAGCCGGTTAGCCTGTCGGTTTTCCAGAAATCGATTTAGTAAAATGATTAGAATGATAAGAAAAATACCGGCCAGACCATAGGCGATTTTGTTTTCCAGGATATTTCTTTTTAGCCTGCTTTCTTTCAGCTCATTTTCGAGTTTTAGGTTCTGGACTTCACGCGCATTCTTTTCGGTTTCGTATTGTGTTTGTATTTTGGCCAACTGGTCCGCTTTCTCCTTGTTGAAGAGGCTGTCTTTCAGTTGGGTGTACATCACGTGGTATTTCAACGCTTTTTTGTACTCGTTTCTATCGTTATGGAACTCGTACAGGTTCTTGTAGGTGTCCCTGATGAGCAACGGGAGATCGTGTTCTTTGGCAAGATTTAATGCTTCGAGGTAGTCTTTTTCAGCCTGATTATACAACTTTAGCTTGGACATAGCTGTACCCATTCCGTGCAAAACATAAGCTTCGCCCATAATATCGTCTTCCTGTTTAAACAGCTCTTTTGCCTTGCGGAGATAGGGAAGTGAACGTTGGTATTCGTTTTTCTTTTGGAAAATCATGCCCAGGTTATGCAATACCGAAGCTTCACGCGAAACCTGTCCCAGTCGGTGAAAAATGTCTTTGGCCCGGTTGAGGTATTGGAAAGCGAGATCCAGGCTGTCGCGGTCCATGTTTAATAAGCCAATACCGTTCGAGATAATAGCGATGCTGGCGCTGTCTCCCAGTTCTTCCTCCACAGCCAATGCATCGACATAATTTTTCATTGCCTTTGCGCTGTCGCCGGTCTCTTTTTGAATCATGGCGATATTGGTGAGCATATCAGCCATGTCGCTTTTTTGTTTGAGCTCTGAATAAAGATTGTAGGCATTGATAAATTCCTGAATCGCCCTGTTGAACTCTCCTGTATAATAAAAAGTCAGGCCAATGCAGTTTTTGGTTTCAGCGCAAAGCGAAGTATCATCTATTGTCTGATACATACTGCATGCCTTCTCATAATAAGGACGAGCCGTTTTGAAGTCACTTTCGTAGTAATACGATTCCCCGATAACATAATTTGCTTTGGCAATGAGTTTGGGATGATCCTTTTCTATCTGTTCCAGCTTCGTTAGAGCTTCATTACAGAGAAAACGTGCCAATTCGGATTTGGCGGGTAGAAATGAAGTAGAGTTATTAATCAGTGTTTGGGCCTGTTCCGGCTCAGACAGACCTTGTAACTTTTGTTTCAGAGAGTCGGGAACAGACAACGGCTGGCTCTGCGCTGTCAGGCCGAAAAAGAGGAAAATAAAAGTAACAAAAACAGATTTGAGGCTCATTTAGCTCTGCTTGATTAGAGATACATCGTCAATACTCATCATAAAGTTAGTAAACTTTGAGGGAATATCAGATGGTGGGAAAAAGAAAAGGAGCCAGACTGTTGAGCCGGCTCCTGAAATTTTATTGTTGATGATTTTCAATCCATTTTCGGGCGTTGACAAATGCCTCTATCCAGGGAGTCACCTCGTCGTCTTTGTGAGCAGAGGGATAAGTTCCCCATTGCCACGGATAAATAGCACGTTCCAGGTGTGGCATCATGGCCAGGTGGCGACCATTTTTAGAACAGACGGCAGCAGTATTGAATACAGAACCGTTCGGATTACCGGGATAACCTTCATGTGTGAATTTCATTGGAATGTGGTAGTTGCTTTCCTCAAGCGGCAGGCTGAACTTGCCTTCTCCGTGAGCTACCCATATTCCCAGACGTTTACCGGCCATATTTTTCAACATTACTGAATCGTTTTCCTGAATATCCACATTGATGAAACCGGATTCGAATTTATGTGATTCGTTGTGCAGCATTTTGCCTTTCTCTGCATGCTCCGGATAAATCAGGTCGAGTTCGATCATTAACTGGCAACCGTTACAAACACCGAGGCTCAGTGTATCTTCGCGACGGTAGAAATTTTCCAGCGCAGTACGTGCTTTTTCGTTGTAACGGAAAGCACCGGCCCAACCTTTGGCCGAACCCAGTACATCGGAGTTGGAGAAGCCACCGACAAAGACAATCATGTCGATGTCTTCCAGCGTTTCTCTTCCGCTAATCAGGTCAGTCATGTGGACGTCTTTCACATCAAAACCGGCGAGGTAAAGACTCCAGGCCATTTCGCGATCGCCGTTTACACCTTTCTCGCGGATGATAGCCGCTTTTACTCCGGAAGGTTGGCGACGTTTGGGAGCAATGCCCAGACTGGCGAATTTTCCATCGAATGACTGGAAGTCGAACTCAAGAGCCTGTTTTTTATAATTCTGATAACGCTCCAGAGCCAGCTTGCTTCCACTCTGTTTCCGGTCGAGCAGGTAGGACGGTTTGTACCACAATTCACGCAACGAATCGATATCGAAGTTTAATTCCGTTCCCTGGTTGGTAACAGCGATTTCGCGTTTTGCAGAAGGCTGCCCAATCTTAATCAAGCCGACACCTTTTTCAGTCATCAGCGCTTCCAGCTTTTCTGCATCATTGACCTGAAGCAATAAGCCCGGGTTTTCACTGAAAAGAAGCTTCACGGAATCGGCTTCATTCAGCGCACTCAAATCGGCTTCAATGCCTCCTTTGTTTTGAGCGAAACACATTTCCAACAGAGCGGTAATCATACCACCCGCAGATATGTCGTGACCGGCAGCTACTAGACCACTGTCGATGGCATCCTGAACCGCATTGAATGCTTTCACGAAAGCTGCGGGTTCTTTCACGGTAGGAGCTTCATCTCCCAGTTTGTTCACAATCTGAGCGAATGAGCTCCCGCCAAGTGCTTTCGGAACTCCTGATAAATCGAGATAATATAATGGTTTTGATGCGTCATTGACAAGAACTGGTTCCACTACTTTGCGGATATCGGAAACTTCGCCGGAAGCAGAAATGATGACCGTTCCGGGAGCAAGGACCACATCGTCCTTGTATTTCTGCGTCATGGAAAGGGAATCCTTCCCGGTAGGAATGTTGATGCCCAGTTCACAGGCAAAGTCGGAAGCGGCTTCCACAGCGTTGTACAAACGGGCATTCTCGCCCGGGTTGCGAGCCGGCCACATCCAGTTAGCGGAAAGCGAAACCCCCTTGATACGATGCGTTAATGGTGCCCAAACGATGTTAGTCAGCGACTCGGCGATGGAGAGGATAGAGCCTTTCGGGGCGTCAACCAATCCGGCTACCGGCGCATGACCGATGGAAGTAGCAATTCCATATTTCCCCTGGTAATCGATGGCAATTACACCCAGGTTATTCAGCGGAAGTTGCAGTTCGCCGGCGCATTGTTGCTTCGCGATTTTTCCGGTTACTGAACGGTCCACTTTGTTGGTCAGCCAGTCTTTGCTACCAACCGATTCCAATTGCAGTACTTGTTCCAGGTAACTGGTGATTTTTTCATTTTCGTAAGAAACCGGGGCAAATTTTTCTTCAACGGTCGTGTCCTCCAATACGGTAACAGGAGGTTTTCCGAACATATCGGCCAAATCGAGGTCGATGGGTTTTTCACCGGTCCTGAAATCCTCGAACGTGAACCGGTGGTCTCCTGTGGTTTCACCAACATCGTACATGGGTGAACGTTCGCGATCGGCAATGCGACGGATGAGTTCGAGGTTTTCTTCACGGACAACCAGTCCCATTCGTTCCTGCGATTCGTTTCCCACTATTTCCTTGGCGGAAAGTGTTGGATCACCAACCGGAAGTTTGTCCAGATGGATTTTTCCACCGGTTTCTTCCACCAGCTCGGAAAGGCAATTGAGGTGTCCGCCGGCGCCGTGATCGTGAATGGAGACAATCGGGTTTTTGCCCGATTCCGCTAAAGCGCGGATGGTGTTGTAGGCACGTTTCTGCATTTCGGGGTTGGCGCGCTGTACTGCGTTCAGCTCAATGTGGCTTTCGAACTCACCGGTATCGACCGATGAAACAGCGCCACCACCCATTCCGATGCGGTAGTTATCTCCTCCGAGTAGCACTACTTTATCGCCGGTTGAAGGAGTATCTTTCAGACTGTCTTCGCTGCGGCCGAAACCAATTCCGCCGGCCAGCATGATGACTTTGTCGTAACCATATTTTTTGAAGTTCTCGGTATGCTCGAAAGTGAGTAGAGAACCGTTAATGAGAGGTTGTCCGAATTTGTTTCCGAAATCAGACGCCCCGTTGGATGCTTTAATCAGAATCTGCTCTGGTGTTTGGTATAACCAGGGACGTTCTTCCATCGCTTCTTCCCATTCACGGCCGTCTTCGGTACGCGAATAGCTGGTCATATAAACTGCTGTTCCAGCGATAGGGTAGCTTCCTTTTCCACCCGCAATCCGGTCACGAATCTCACCACCCGTACCGGTGGCTGCTCCGTTGAATGGCTCAACGGTAGTGGGAAAGTTGTGCGTTTCCGCTTTCAGCGAAAGCACGGTATCGATATCTTCAACAACAAAATAATCGGGTTTGTCTTGTGTGGCCGGTGCAAACTGTTCCACTTTGGGGCCTTTGCTGAAGGAGCAATTGTCTTTGTAAGCGGAAACGATGGTGTTGGGATTGGTTTGGGTGGTTTTTTTAATGAGGTGGAAGAGGGTGGAGGGTTGTTCTTTGCCGTCGATTATGAAATTTCCGTTAAAAATTTTGTGACGGCAATGTTCCGAGTTCACCTGCGAAAATCCGAACACTTCACTGTCGGTGAGTTTTCGGCCGATTCGTTTCGCTACACCTTCCAGATAATCAATTTCTTCACTGCTGAGAGCCAGCCCTTCCTTCTGGTTGTATTGCGAAATATCGTCGATGTAAATAATGGGCTCAGGTTTCCGGTCGATGGTAAATACATGTTGATCGAGTCCTTTGTAAAAAGCCTGCAACATCGGGTCGAATTGCGGAGAATCCGAGTCGACCGGGAAAAACTCCTCGATGCGGGTAATACCGCTAATTCCCATGTTTTGCGTGATTTCGACCGCGTTGGTGCTCCAGGGAGTAATCATCTCTTTGCGCGGGCCAACAAAATTGCCATCCAGATGGTCGGCTTCGATAGGTTGCGCCTGGTCAAAGAGCCAGATTAGTTTTTCGAGGTTTTGCTGGTTAATTTCCTCGTGTGCATCAACGGCAATCAAGTTGGATTTGCCTCTAAAGAACAGGATCATTGTGTGGGTTGTTTTCGTTTACGAAATCAGATAATTCGGATGCCACAAATATAAGGAAATTCGCTTTATGGATTCGGTTGATACATGTTGCTGACGGATGTCATTCCATGAAGTTCACAATTCCTTTTGGCAACAAAAAACCGCAGAGAGAATTGCTCAATCTGCGGCTTGTATTTTATGATTTTTCGCTTTGTAATTCGAGTGGTTTCCAGGCCCAGCTTTTTATCTTATCGGGAAAAGCTTCGGGTTTGAAGATGGAGCGTTTGTTAAATACCCGGAAGCACTCCTGTATTCCTTCTGTCACACTCGGGTGGGGATGAATGCTTCGAAGTACTTCGTTCATGCCGCTTTCAGAATTCATCAGGTACGAAACGGAGACGATGAAAGCGGAAGCCTGTGGACCTGCCGCCTGCATTCCTAAAATCCGGTCACGGCCATCGTCGCTTACCAATACTTTCACAAAGCCGTTGGTGTTTCTCATGGCGATGGTCCGGTTGACCATTTCGTTGGAATAGAATGCTGCTTTATAGGGAATCTTCTTCTCCTGCAGAATTTTTTCGTTGACGCCCACCGAAGCGACTTCAGGTTTGAAGAACATGAGCGTAGGCATGTGCGAGTAATCGGTGGGATACTCCAGTTCGCCGAAGATGGCCTCGACAATAAATCGTCCCTGCTCTTCAGCCACACAGTAGAGCGCTTTGTGCCCTGTGACGTCTCCCGCAGCAAAGATGTTGCAGTTGTCGAAATCGCCGGTGGCACACTCTTCATTTACTTTCAGGTAGCCGTGCGGCGTAGTCTGGATATTGACGTTTTCCAGTCCCAGTCCTTTGGTATTGGGCTCACGTCCGATAGAAACAAGAACGACATCTACTTCAATCACTGTACTGTGCCCGTCCTCGTAGTCGAGTACGACTTCCAGATAGTCTTTCTTTTTATTAACGGTGCGCAAGTTGGCAGTATGGTGAATGACGACCCCGTTTTTCTGCAGGTTTCCGGATACGAAATCACTGACGTCATTGTCGGCAAACGGAATAACCCTGTGGGCGCGGTCGAGTAGGTGGACCTCAGTGTGTCCAAAATTGGAGAAGATGGTGGCGAACTCACAACCGATGATCCCGGAACCGATAATCATCATTCGCTCAGGGAATTTTTTGAGGTTGAGTATACCGTCGGAGTTGATGATGCGTTTTTGGTCGACTTTCAAATCGGGAAGTTCCCGCGGGCTCGAACCAGTGGCAATAATAATATAGTCTGCTTCAATGGTCTCGTTCTCTTCTTTCTTTCCGCGGTCAATTTCCAGTGTATTGCGGTCCTTAAAACTGGCAAAACCGTACTTAATAGTTAAACTCCCTTTCTGTCCCGGTTTTTTCGAGTAGGTTTCGATTTGTGAAAGAATCTGATATTGCTTGGTTTTGGCGGCTTTCATCACCGACTTTTTCACTTTCGTGAAATCAACCTGAAGCCCTGAAGCCCGGTATCCCCGGTCGACTGCTGCGGCTACAGCATAATCGTGCGACAGCTCCCACATGGTTTTCGAAGTCAGTGCTCCGTTCATGACGCCTGCTCCACCTACATGTCCGGCTTCGATCAAACAAACATCCTTTCCAAAATCCAGGGCACGGACAGCAGCGGAGAAGCCTCCCGGCCCACTTCCAATGACCGCTAAATCGTATTTTTCCATAGTTTGTTATTGGTATCTTATGGTAAAACAGCCTACTTGATTAATGGTTTTATTCCGCCAAAATAAAAAGCGTTTCAAACATTTTACTCATTTATTTTGATTTTTAATAAATAAGCGCGTTGAGAGCATAAATCTTTCCTACAGACTGTAATATGTTTTACATTTGCAGTGATTTTGAAAACAGAAAATTTTTCTACATGAAATCGATCAAGTATGTAACCGCAGGTGACGCTGTAAAAGTAATTAAATCTGGTGATCGAGTACATTTGAGTAGTGTGGCCGTAACCCCGCACAAACTCATTCGCGCTATGGTTGACCGTGGGCGCGCAGGAGAACTGCGCGACGTAAAGATTCAACACCTTCACATTGAAGGAGAGGTTGACTACGCTAATCCCGAATTTGAAGGCATTTTTTGCCCGGAACAATTTTTCGTGGGTGCTAATTTGCGTAAGCAAACACAAGCTGGATACGCTGACTACATCCCTGTTTTTCTTAGCGAAACACAAAAATTAATTCGCGATGGCTATTTAAAAGTAAACGTAGTCTTAACGATGTGTTCTCCTCCCGATAAACACGGTTATGTGTCGTTGGGGACTTCCGTTGACGCCACCTTGGCTGCTATCGAGAATGCAGATGTGGTTATAGCTGCCGTTAATCCTCACGTTCCACGTGCCTTTGGTGATGCAATGATTCAAACTGATGCCATTGATTTTTTTGTGGAAGATGACAGCCCGCTCCATCTGCATGATCTGGGTGAATTGAGTGAAACTGATATCCAAATTGGTAAGAATGTAGCCGAACTGGTTGAAGATGGCGCCTGCCTGCAGATGGGAATTGGCGGTATTCCGAATGCTGTTTTGGCCCAATTGGGAAATCATAAGGATCTGGGTGTTCATACCGAGATGTTTTCTGATGGGATACTTCCGTTGGTAGAAAAGGGTATTGTAAACGGAAAACACAAATCCTTGGATCGGGGACGAATGGTCGCTACCTTTCTTATGGGATCGCAAAAGTTGTATGATTTCATCGACGACAACCCAATGGTGGCCATGATGGATGTGGCTCACACTAATAGCGTGAATGTTATTCGGAAGCAGGATAAGGTAACTGCTATTAACTCTGCTTTGGCAATTGACCTGACAGGACAAGTTTGTGCTGATTCGATTGGTATCAAGCATTATTCCGGTGTCGGTGGTCAGATTGACTTCATTCGCGGAGCAGGATACTCCAACGGTGGTAAACCTATCATTGCCATGCCTTCGGTAACAGCCAAAGGAATGTCGAAAATATCGCCGACGTTATTACCAGGCTCGGGCGTAGTAAGTACCCGCGCCAACATGCACTGGGTAGTAACCGAGTTTGGTGCTGTGAACCTTTACGGGAAAACACTGCAGGAACGCGCACGTTTGCTGATTTCTGTCGCTCATCCGAATCATCAGGAAGAGCTCGATAAAGCTGCGTTTGATCGCTTCGGATCGCACTACAAATTTGTTTCCTCGAAATAATAAATAGCAACTCATAAAGGAAGTAAGGTGGGGCTGACGTTCCGCCTTCTTCCTGAACTTCGATATTTCGATCAATTGGGAGCGGAATATCGGCTTTCCGATCATAAACGTGTTGTTTGACAGTGTTGTCTCAGTGCTCTTGCCTTTGGGTGAGAGTTTTCGCACATGTATAATTATCATGAAAATCCGTTTCTGTTTCTGAATGATCTCATTATTCAGTAAATTATATTTCCTTTTATTTACATATAAGTTTAAACGACAGGTATCACAAGACTTCTGTCAAAAATTTATCATTATTCCTTAACCATTAGGATGTAACCTAAAACATTAATCACAATGAGCGTATCACATATTGAACACATCGGAATTGCCGTCCAGAGTCTGGAAGAAACTATTCCTTACTATGAAAAACTGCTGGGTACAAAATGTTATGCGGTGGAAGAAGTTGCCGATCAGAAAGTGAAAACGGCCTTCTTCAAAGTAGGACAAACCAAAATTGAACTGTTGGAATCAACCGACCCGGAAGGACCGATTGGTAAATTTATCGAGAAAAAAGGACCGGGCATCCATCACGTTGCTTTTGCCGTTGACAATGTTGACAACGCACTGACCGAGGCAGAAGAAAACGGCATCCGTTTGATTGACAAACAAGGACGCAAAGGAGCCGAAGGTTTGAATATCGGTTTCTTACACCCGAAATCCACTTTCGGCGTGCTGACCGAACTTTGCAGTGACTAATCATTCTTTAACTCACTATCATAGTATATAACACAATGAGCAATCAGGATAAAATCAACAAACTAATTGACCTTCGTGCTGAAGCTAAACTGGGAGGCGGTGAAAAACGCATGGAAGCCCAGCACAAAAAAGGCAAATTTACTGCACGCGAACGCATCGAGATGCTGCTGGATGACGGTAGTTTCGAGGAATTTGACATGTTCGTAACACACCGTTGTACCAACTTCGGTATGGAGAAAAAGAAATTCCTGGGTGACGGTGTGGTAACCGGTCGGGGAACCATCGACGGTCGAACCATTTTTGTGTTCTCGCAGGACTTTACCGTTTTCGGTGGTTCACTGTCCGAAACCTTTGCACAGAAAATCTGCAAAGTGATGGACATGGCTATGAAAGCGGGCGCTCCGGTTATCGGAATCAACGATTCGGGAGGTGCACGTATTCAGGAGGGAGTAACTTCGCTCGCTGGTTATGCCGAGATTTTCGAACGGAACATTCTGGCTTCGGGAGTTATCCCGCAGATTTCGGCCATTTTCGGTCCTTGTGCCGGTGGTGCCGTTTATTCTCCGGCGCTTACCGACTTCATCATGATGACCGAGGACAACTCGTACATGTTTGTGACGGGCCCGAAAGTAGTGAAAACCGTTACCGGTGAGGACATTTCGGTAGACGACCTGGGGGGTGGAAAAGTGCACGCGCAGAAATCGGGTGTGGCTCACTTCCTGGTAGAGAACGAAGAGGAAGGTATTTTGCTACTTCGCAAATTGCTGGAATACTTGCCGCAGAACAACCTGGAAGAACCGCCGATCACCGAATGTTATGACCCGATTGACCGATTGGAAGATGGCTTGAACGAGATTATTCCCGATAATCCGAACCAGCCTTATGATGTGAAGGATGTTATTCACGGTGTCGTGGATTCGGGTGAATTCCTCGAAGTTCACCGGAACTACGCGAAAAACATCGTGACCGGTTTTGCCAAGTTCGACGGACAGCCTGTTGGTATTGTGGCGAACCAGCCCAACTACCTGGCCGGTGTTCTCGACGTGGATGCTTCGCGTAAAGCAGCTCGTTTTGTTCGCTTCCTTGATGCTTTTAACATTCCGATTATTACGTTAGTGGATGTGCCCGGATTCCTTCCCGGTTCAGGACAGGAATATGCCGGTATCATTACGCACGGTGCCAAACTGATGTTTGCTTATGGTGAAGCTACTGTGCCGAAAATCACCGTGACGCTGCGCAAGTCGTATGGTGGAGCGCACGATGTGATGTCATGTAAGCAATTGCGTGGTGACCTGAACTATGCATGGCCTACCGCCGAAATCGCCGTGATGGGCGCATCGGGTGCTGTTGAGGTATTGCACGGTCGTAAGCTGGCTGAAATTACCGATCCGGAAGAGCGGGCTGCATTTGTCCAAAAGCACGAGGATGAATACAAAGCCAACTTCGCGAATCCTTACCAGGCAGCTGCTTATGGTTACATTGATGATGTGATCGAGCCTCGTAATACACGTTTCCGCATTATTCGCGGATTACAGGCACTGGGAACGAAGAAGTTGACCAATCCGCCGAAAAAACATTCGAATATACCATTGTAAAAACTGAACGATGAACATAGCAAGCATATTACTAACGGATGTTCAGGGACTGGGATTGACCATTGCATTGGTTGGTTTTGGAATTGTTATCACTGCTTTGTCTGTCCTTGTACTGGTATTCCTTTATGCTCCGAAACTCATGAAACTCCGGCGCCCTTGCCGAAGAAAGAAGGAGGATTGTGGAGACGGAGAGGAAGAAGAAGTTCAATTGGAAGGTAACGTTAACGCGGCCATTGCAATGGCTATTCATTTGTATCTGAATGAAGCGCACGACGAAGAAAGTAACGTGGTGACGATTAAGCGGGTAAGAAGACGTTATTCTCCATGGAGTTCAAAAATTTACGGAGTATACGACCGCTGGGCTCGATAATCCGTGAACTTGTCAAAATCAAATCATAACTGACGCAAAATGAAAAAGTTCAAATTTACCATAAGCGGAAACCAGTACGACGTTCAGATCAATGATATCGAAGATAATATCGCCGATTTGGAGGTGAATGGTACCCAATATAAAGTGGAAATTCATCAGGAGGCGAAGAAAATCGCCAAAACCCCTAAACTGGTTCGGAAACCTGTTCAGAAAGCGCCCGGCGAAGGTGAAATCCAGAAAAGAAGTTCGAAAGCCAAAGCAATTAAAGCTCCGCTGCCGGGAACCATTCTCAGTATCGCTGTGAAGGAAGGGGATACTGTCACGAAAGGACAGACTCTCATGGTAATGGAGGCCATGAAAATGGAGAACTCGATTATGGCGGAAGCCGATGGTACAGTAGCTGCCATCAAAGTTTCTGCCGGTCAGAGCGTTCTTCAGGATGATGTTTTGGTCGAAATTGCATAACCCGGAAAAGACTTGCAGAAATGAATAAATTACTATTAACAATTATAAGCCTGTTTCTCGCGGTTTCCGGTCTTTTCGCTCAGAATCAACTGAAAACTTCAGATTTGACGGAAGGAAAGTGGGTGAACCGGTCGGGCGGCTACATTGCCAACCCGATCATCAACCCCGATACGGTGACGGCCCGGTCCGGCGTGGACAAGGTGGAACGATTTAAAACCCTTGAATTCAATGGTGATGGTTCGTTTAATATGGACTCAGCCAAAGAACGTTATACGGGAAAATGGAGAATAGCCGATGAGCATCTTATCATGGACTTCAATGCCAAGAAACTGACGCATCTTCGGAAAAACACCAACCCAAATCAGCGCTCAGGGTATTCAACTCAGAATTTTACACTACAACTTCCCCAGCGCGTTCTGTCATTTCAGAACGGTGAACTGGTTGGGCAGCCCGGCGATAGCGGTCAGGTATATAAAAATGTAGACGGCGCGCTTTCCGGATTGTTTAATTTCTGGGAATTTACCGGTTTTGCGAACTTTACCTGGGGACACTTCGTCATGCTCATCGTGGGATTGCTCTTTATCTTTTTGGCGATCCGGTACGACTTCGAGCCGATGCTGTTGATTCCTATTGGTACCGGTATCCTTATCGGGAATATCCCAATGTTCCAGGTAACTGATTTTAACCTGCAGCTGGGAATTTACGAACCGGGGTCGGTGTTAAACTACCTTTACCAGGGTGTTGTACAGGGATGGTATCCGCCGCTCATCTTCCTCGGAATTGGGGCGATGACCGACTTCTCGTCGCTGATTTCCAATCCGAAGCTGATGTTGCTGGGTGCTGCGGCGCAGGTCGGTATATTCCTGACATTGATTGGAGCTCTGATGCTGGGATTTGCTCCGCCGGAAGCGGGTGCTATCGGTATCATTGGTGGTGCTGACGGCCCGACGGCAATCTTTATATCGTCGAAGCTGGCCAACGGTATCAATGTGATGGCGAACGGACAGGTAGTGAAAAACCTGATTGGCCCTATCGCGATTGCAGCCTACTCGTACATGGCTCTGGTTCCGGTTATTCAACCACCGGTGATCAAATTGCTGACCAGCAAAAAAGAGCGTCTCATTAAAATGAAACCTCCACGCGCGGTAACCAAGCTGGAGAAAGTGCTTTTTCCAATTGTGGGATTGTTGCTGACGGCTTATATCGCGCCAACGGCACTTCCGTTGCTGGGAATGCTCTTCTTCGGTAACCTGCTGAAAGAATCGGGTGTTACGAAGCGACTGGCTGTAACGGCATCCAATGCGTTGATCGATATCATTACCATGTTGCTGGGAATCACCGTGGGTGCTTCTACACAGGCGGACGTTTTCCTGACACCTTCGTCTATTAAGATTTTCATCCTGGGCGCATTATCTTTCGTTATTGCGACTGCCGGAGGTGTGATAGGTGCCAAGTTTATGAACCTGTTCTTTAAGAAAGGGAACAAGATTAACCCGATGGTAGGGGCTGCCGGTGTTTCGGCTGTGCCTGACTCGGCCCGTGTGGTGCAACAGATGGGACTGAAGGAAGATCCGTCCAACCACTTGCTGATGCACGCCATGGCACCGAACGTGGCTGGTGTAATCGGTTCAGCAGTGGCTGCCGGTGTCTTGCTTAGCTTCCTGATGTAGAAAGAAGTGAACTCATATAATCAAGGGTAGTCTGTTTTTCAGGCTACCTTTTTCTTTTTTCGTTACCGTCATCACGAGTGTGGCGAAGTAATCTCACGTAAGTTAGAGTCATTAGGTCGGAACGATTTCGGTGTGTTGGATTGGTGAGATTGCTTCAGTCGTCGTTCCTCCTTCTTCGCAATGACGATAAAATGAAGCCGTCTTTATAGTTCCAGCTTCAATTGCCGGACGGCGGGGAGCCGTTTCTTTTCTTCGTCAATCAGCTCCTGAATGCGCGAACGACACCGGCCACATCCAGTGCCGGCTCCGGTGGCTTCCGAAACGGCCGGAACAAAATAGAGCTCTCCCTTCCGGATCGCTTTCTTCACTTCCGATTCTTCCACTTCGTTACACAAACAGAATAGCTTACGGGGCATAGGCTAACGACTTTCACTCAGGGTTACCACAATCGAACGGTCGTCTCGCGGACCGTCGAATTCACAAAGAAAAATGTTTTGCCAGGTCGACAATCCCATTTTACCTTCAATAATCGGAATGGTTTCGGATGGACCAACAATTCCGGCTTTCAGGTGCGCGTCTCCGTTGTTGTCCTGGGCATCGTGTTCCCAAATGCCCGGGGGAACGAGTTTTCGAAGCAAGGTGATGACATCAGTCTGAACGGAGTCATCCCAGTTTTCCTGAATCATAATACCTGCGGTGGCGCCTTGTACATATACGTTGACCATCCCGTTTTCAATATTTTCCTCTTTTACTATGTCAGCGATCTTCGAGGTAATATCATACAGCCCGTTGTGTTGGTCTGTTTTAACGTGGACGATCTGTTGCATCATCAGAAAAGTTGGTTTTCGATGTGTATGCGTGCTTTTCGGTATATGTCGATGATGCTATCATTTTTGGGCAGTGCGTCATAGAGACGTTTTACATATTGTCTCTGGTTCAGCATCAGATAAGTTTTTCGGTAAGTGAATTCGAAGACCCAGGAAAGCTGCAGCAGGACATAGTCGTTATAGGTGACCATATCCTCTTTCTTCGGCATCACTCCTTCAATGATCGCTTTCGTGATATTCTGCGAAATGGCCGGACTTTTCGACAGATGCAAAATGTCGGCCGGGCTAACTTTTACATCCCGGTAGGTGAGAAATTCAGCGGTCATGCGTAGTGCATCCAGCTTATCAGCATCGCGCAGTAATTTGAGGTAATACACTACAAACTCGTTTTCCTTTTTGGGAAGCTCCGGTTTGTTGTGAAAGATCGTCACCTTTTGCAGTATCTCTTGTTTCGCGGCTTCCAGCTCTTTGAAAGGGGAAAGTAACGATAACAACTCGGCGCCGGCTTCGGCATGCTCCGTTTCGGTTATTTTTGAAAAATAGGGTGAAGATGAAACTTCGCGGAAACGGGCAATATCGTGAAACAACGCCAGTATTTCTGCCATGCGCATTTCGCCGTCCTCCATATCCAACGACTGCCCTAACAGCAGGCTGTTTTCTACCACTTTTTGGTTGTGTGTTTTCCATTGCTCAAAAGCCTGTTGCTCTGTAAAGCCTTTCGTCTCAACGGAATTCAAAATCTGGTTGTATTCCTCGCGGAATTGTTCAAGTGTCTCTTGCGAAATCATAATTTCGTGTTAAGCAATATTTACCAAAATTATAGTTTTCTATTGTATATTACGCCATCCCCGATTTATTTAATTATTTGTTGAAATAGCCTCACTGATTTTCAGGTTTTTCCGCCTGATGATTGGCTTACAGACCGAATAATTTCTGGGATTCTGAGAAAAATCCGGAACACACGATTTCGCATTTGAAGAATATTGCTATTTTTGTGTTCGCAAAATCACGGTGTACCGTGAATATCGCACATATAAGGTTTGGTCCCGTAGTTTAACTGGATAGAACGAGGGATTCCGGTTCCCTTGGTGGGGGTTCGAGTCCTCCCGGGATCACCCAAGCGGGGATTTTGTCAGTTTTGACATTATCCCCTTTTTTGTTTACTGTCAAACCCCTTGCCAATTGCGGGATTGGGGAGAAAAATGAGTTTACCCTGGGGGTTCGATAATGGTCCAATTCACGGTTATAGATAATTCCTTCAGGAAACAGTAGATTCTGGAATACCCTCTTTCCTGTCAAATTTGATTTCTCCCACATTATCAATGGATTAAGACATACTTTCGCAGCAAAACTTACCACCTTTTCGAGGTTCGATTTATATCCGCCTGTCCTACCAAGTTCCTGTTCAATCTCAAAGCATTCCTTTTCATATTTAGGCCGGAATTTTTCATAAAGGCTACGGTCAATTTCCCCGATAACAAAACGTTCTTCAATGGCTTCCAATTTTCTTTGAGTCTCTGTCAACTTGTTTTTTAACGATTTTGCTTCTTCTATCCGGGATTTAAAAAAGACCGCCATTTGCTCCTCTAATTGAAGCTTTATGAGTTCAAATTCTTCTATGCCGATTTTATAAGTTTTCAACAGTGCCCCGAACATATCGTGCATTGCTTTGGCACTGCGGTTGACTTTACATCCCTTGGTATTACATTTATAATAATATAGCCCCTTCTTTTTCACAAGGTAACCTGTTAAATAGCTGCCGCACCTATCGCATTTAGTGAATACTTTCAACGGCAGGTTTTCATTATCCTTATCGTGTACAAAACCCTGATTTCTGTTTTCCTGTCGAATATTATGAACTGCCAGAAACAATTCCCTTGAAATTAACGGTTCATGCTTCCCCTCAATTATCTGCCCGGGAAGCATCTTGCTGGTGATAAGGCCACAATAGAAAGTATTTAAAAACAAAGTATTTAACCGCTTTTCGGACATATCAACCCCCATTTTTTTTAAACGCCTTGTTATTTCGACATTAGAGAATTTATTATAAGCTTTCCATTCAAAGGCTTTTTTGAGAATTTTCCCTTCTTCATTAACAACAAGTTTTCGCTCTGTTGCCCTCCCTTTATTTAAATCATTGTAACCGCGTGGAGCAGCCCATACCCAATAGCCTTTCATAAGCAATTCCCGCATGCCCGTAACCACCTTGTCTCGTCTTAATTCATTATCCATCTGCCCAAAAAGGAACAATATTTTTTGCTGAAATGAACCAGAAGGTGTAGTAGGGTCAAGTTCCTGCGTGGTTGCCAGGGTAATAACCCCGTATTGTTTCAGTAAATCATCTGCAATCGAAGCCCCGTTAATCCCTGAACGCGAAAATCGTTCATAGGAATAAACGATTACATAGTTTATATTTTTTGAACGTTTCACAAAAGTCAGCATCCGGTTAAACTCCTTGCGGTCGTCGGTTTTGGCCGATTCGTAAGTGCCGCCAAAATAACCCACCACATTTAAACCCCGTCTGTTGGCATACATCTCACAATGTTTTTTTTGAGATGCAAGGCTGGTGTTGTCTTCCTGGTCTGCCGATGAAACCCGTGTATATATAACTGCATTGTTCCCTTCCTTAAAAGAATCTGGCACTTGTGGTGCAAACTGCTTAAACAGATTTAAATCGTTCATGATGGCAATTATTGAATATATAAAATCAAGGATGAAGAAAGTTAGCAAAAATTGTGCTATTCCGACTCCCTCTTTTTTGAAAAGAGAGTCCTGAGAATTAACAAAGCAATGGTTTCGGCATTTTTGATAAGCTGCTCATAGCCTTCCGGCGACAAGTCCCTGTATTTGGTTATGCGCCGGATTTTTTCCAAAGGCATCCTTTCTTTGACCCTTTGGGTTGCTTCTTCAATATTCCTGTTTTCCGTTTTCTGCATAGGCTTGCAAGACCGGCTTTTATACCAGCTCTGGCAAACCTATTTATAATCCTACCTCGCTGAAGGTTAAGCGTAAACATGTCAATCCTTGTCCCCATTTGTCTATACGCTGATGCTGTTTTTTTACATTTAATGATACTCCCCAAAGGTTTTTTGCTACTTTTTTCCCGCACAGGCTCATGAAAAAAGTAGCGGGCAACAGCCCGCTTCACATGATATTTTAAAGTGTCAGTAATCCAATAAAGAAAGTCAGCAATAACATCATCATAAGTAGAAGTCCGGCAAAAGAAAATACCAGCCTTACAAAGAATTCAAACAGGAACATCAAAACAAAATACCCGGCAAAACAATACCATACCCCTAATCCTGTTATCTGCGAAGCTGTAAAAACTATGAAAAGTCTTATAGCCCATATCCTCAACATCCTGTTATAAAGTATCTTCTTCATGATTAAAGATTTCTCAATGACTGAATATATTTAACTGCACACCCCTGTTTAGCCGCTGGTTTTCCTCTTTTACCCGGTTTAGATAACCGGCCTCTAAAGCGGAGTAGTTTATCATCTCATCGTATGCAGTCCTGTCCCGGTTGTTGAACCACCAAATCACCGAATACGCCATAATAAAATGTGACTGGTAAATTGATTTCTCCGTATTATTTGCTTCCCATTCAAGATGTATAATGGGAATATAAATTTCTTCCAGTTTCATCGCTTCGTATTTGGTTACCTCACGAAAACCAAAAGGCAGGTAGGTTGCTTTACACTGGTACTCAACATTTCCACAGGTGTACCTGAAGATATGGTTTTCCCTAAACTCTCTCGGTAAATCTTTGAGCAACATCATAATTGTATTAAATGGTTAATAAACAAGCTCACCGCCGTATTTAAAAGCAATAATGTCGCTATGAACCTGGTTCAGGCTATTCATAATGGTCTCATCATCTAAAGGAGAAGTGTTGTCCTTTTTGAAACAACGGTTTTCCAAACAACTGCAAATGGATGTAGTCTTATCCATGTGGTGTACCACATGAACCTGATTTTTGATAAAAAACTCAAAATCGGTGGCATATTCAGCCTCATTAATTTTCACAAATTGATGTTTAAATGTCGGAGAACCTCCACCCAAACCTATGCGGATTTTGGAGGAGAGGGAGTTTTGTTTTTCATTAGTTGGATTTTCAAAACAATTATTTACATTTTTCTTTTTCATAGTACTGTTATTTAAAGTTATGCGTCTTTCCATCGTGTCGGTCGTTGTTGTTTTGGTGGCGTAAAAAGGTAAGTGTGTGGGGGCGTGCAAGTTTTTTGCGGGAAATACTACCCGCCAGTTGGCGGGTGGAGATTTTTTGCAAAACCGGAGGCCTGAACTTGTATGCCCCTGCACACGGGTTACCTTTGCCACCGGAATGACAATGGCCGACGGAAAGGCGGAAGTTTAAATTTTACGGTCGGAAAAAGAATAAAAAAATTGAAAGGAATAAAACATTCACCTGGCAAATTCCAGGAAACATTACCGAAAAATTACTTCGCATGGGACGGCAAAAACAAGTGTAGTGGCAGAACATAACGAAGAGAAGTCCGTCAGGATGCGGGTTGAACAAAGTGAAGTGAAGCCGCTACTCTTGTGTGGGGTGCCGGCGAGTGCTGAATGCAAGGAATACTCCGATGATTATCGGAGAAATACCTGAAATGAAGCTATCGAAGGCACAGGTTGGCCATTATCAAACATTATAAAGCGAAGGTAAAAAGCAAGTGGGGCGATTACCTGAGCCCCTCTTGCGCGAGATGCCGAAACTGTTGAATGAAGGGAAAGAGGGACGAAAGACCGGAGTGAAGCGGTTGCAGGCAATGGCAGGTGCAAAAGATACAATACCACAGTATTTAACATGACCTTTCAATAACGTTAAAAGCTACCTCCTTCTATTAAATTTTATGTTTTAGAAGTTTAGCACGCTTTTTGTATTTAACTAAATAAACTACAACAGTGATGATTCTGCAAAGTTTATACCCCGTGAACTTAATGGAAACCTATAAATACAAAACCATGAAAAACAAATCTTTAAAATCATTCTTGAATGAAGTTGCAGAGTTAATTGATGAGAAAGTAGATGTACGGTCACAGGAAATGGAAAAATTAATAGATAAGTGGGAAGGATTAATAGAGTGCTTTCGCCAGCCAGGTAAAAGTCTGGCAGAAGAATACCGGGAATGGTGCCGTCTTAAATTGTCTGTTGAATGGATTAAGGAAACTGTGATTGTTGAAAAAAAAAGCCCGTTCCTGATTTGCTAATGTTTTTAGACCACCTCATTCATTATGTTGAAGTGGAAATTGAATGTACAAAATTAAGGAAAGGCAATAACATAAATACCAGCAACCTAAATATATATAAAGGATTACCCCTTACGTGGACAGCCAGCAAACGCGCCCTTCTTGAATTAATCTATGCTTTATACCTTACAATGAGTATCAACCATGGCAGGATTTCCATAAAAGAACTGGTTGGCTTTTTCAGCCATACTTTCAATATCCCCCTTCCGGGTTACCACTCTACAATAAAAAAGCTAACTGCCCGGTCAGCGAATAAAATTCATTTGGAATCCCGTTCCTTTTTTCTGAATGAACTGGTGACAGAGTTTAATAATAAACTGGAACTTCTGGATGAAAATTAATGGGGTACTTGCCGGCAAGTATCCCATTAGTTTTTCTATCCGTGCTCATTTTTGTGAAATGAAAAAACTAAAAATTCACAAATCATGAATATCGACAGGGACAATTTTGAAAGCTATATGGAACGAATATTGGAGCAAATAGAATTACTCCATCAAAAGACGGATAGGTTTATGACCGACCAAAGGGGCAATGAATTAAAACTACTGGATAATCAGGACTTATGTCAGTTGCTGAATGTCAATAAACGAACACTTCAGCGATACCGTTCAAAAGGCACTTTAAAATATTTAAGGATTGGTGGCAAAACATTTTATACGGTGGAGCAGGTAAATGACTTTATAAAAAATAGTGGGTAATAAACTTTTGAATAGTAAAAATTGTATTGATTTAAATATTATCTGATTCATTATCAGCCCTCAAACAGGATTGATTGTAAAACTAAAGTCTGCATCCCTTAGACTGGTAGAAGTTTCTTTTTTCTTCCACTTCAACCATCTCTTTTTCCTTTTCAGCTTTCTCCGGACTACTTTCCCCGGGCTGGTTTTGCCTGTCCAGTGAAACCTTAATTTTTCGTTCCAGTACCGAAAGCTCCGTTTTCATTTTGTTCAGTTCATCCTCTTTCCGCCATTTCCCGTTAACTACCTCCTGCAAAACAGGGATGTCCTTTTTAAGCTTTTCATTTTGAACTTGGTGGTTTTCTATCAATTCCGGGATTTTATGCAGGGCATTCAAAAAGTTCATGGAAGCCAGTTTAGGGTCCCGGGCTATCCGGCCATTGTTATAAGTGTATTTTATGCCGCTTTGCCCCTGGATAAAAAAACGGTTGTTGATGTAATTTTCATCGCTAAAAATCGACCCGTCTTTAGCCGACAGTTCTGATTTTACCAATAGCCGAAAGCTATAAAGCTCCCCAATTTTCTGATATTCGCCCTTAGTATTGACAGTATCATTTATCTGGTTAAGTTTTGCCCCAACAACTTCATAAGCGGAATTATTCAACCCATCCAGATGTACGGGATTTAATAAATTTTCATTGTCATCTTTCTGTAAGCGTCGCTGCAAGAATTGCCAATCGGCTGTCATTTCTTCAATAACTGTATTGCTGTGTTTTATGGCGTGCTGTATTTCACTGAGTTTGTATTCAGAGGAACTCCGGGAGCGGTAGAAGGCTTTGCGTTCGCTTTCCATAGCTGTAATCTTTTTCTCTAATTTTGCTTTCTCCAATAGTTCAGTATTCCCGGATAAAATGGCCACATATTCAGAGAAGTTCATGCCCGAGTTTTCGTCCATAGCGCCTTCGTCAATGGTGCGGGTACCCATATTATTCGACTTTAGCTGACGGATGAACAATTGTTTGTTGGCCAGCAGGTTGAACTTATAGGAATCCAAAGACTTTTCCACGGCATAAATAAAAGTGTCCACCTTATTTCCCGCAAAGGCTTTGGCAATCTCGTTGCCTTTCCGCACTGCCCGCCCATTTCGTTGCTCCAAATCGGAAGGGCGCCATGGAATGTCCAGGTGATGGATGGCCACCGCCCTTTTCTGTGCATTTACCCCTGTGCCGAGCATATCGGTAGAACCAAACAAAACCCGCACCTGCCCACTGTTCATACCCCTGATAATTTCCTTCCGGGCTTTGTCGGTTTTGGCTTCCTGTATAAAGCGGATTTCATGGGCCGGGATGCCGTGGTCTTCATATAACTTTCGCTTAATCTCGCTGTAAACATTCCATTCTCCCGGCTTGTAAGTCCCTAAATCAGAAAATACAAACTGTGTCCCTTTTTGCTGTTGGTAGTTCCGGTAGTAAAGGGCAATATTGGCTGCACAATGCGATGTTTTATTGTCAATATGGTCTTCATAATGCTGGCTTATCATCCGCATGTCCAGGCTCATTTTGCGGGCATAATCGGTTGCAATCAGCATCTTGGCTTTTTCCTCCCTTTCCGTCAAGGGCGCCCTTCCCAAAATTGTTGCATCCCCGTTTTGGGCAAAAGCCATCAGCCTTTTTATAAAATCTTCCTGGTCAGGCGTGGGTGGAATGTGGTAAAGCTGTTCGTTCATCTCCGGCCGGTCAATACCTACATCTTTGGCTGTGCGGTAATCGGTTATTTCAGAATAGAACGCAGCCAGTTCCGGTACTTTTATAAAATAGCGGAAGCGCTCTTTTTGAACAATTTGATTGGTAACAGAAAATTCAAAATCAGCGGTTTTTTTTGTATAAATGGCCGCCCATGCGTCAAAACAATGAATATCCTGCCGGGCCAGGGCTTCAGGGCGCAGGTACTTAAACAACAGGTACAGTTCCGTTAGTGAGTTGCTGATGGTTGTCCCTGAGAGAAAAGTCGTCCCTAAATCTTTGCCCTTGTTTGCCTGTATGGTACGGATAGCAAACAACAGGTTTAAGGCACGCTGGCTTCCCTGCGAATTCCCTAATCCTGCCACACGGTCGTGACGGGTATTGAACATGAGGTTCTTGAATTTATGGCTTTCATCAACAAACAGGTGGTCTATGCCCATTTGTTTAAAATCCACAATATCATCGGTGCGTTGTTCTATCTGGTGTGCAATACTTTTAAGTTTTACCTCCAGGTTGGACTGGCGTTTTAACAGACCCTTCAGCATGGCATTCGACACATTGGCCCCCTGGTTTTTGAGTACTTCCAGGTTTTCTTCCACGCTGTCCAGTTCCTCCTGTAATATGCGTTGCTGCATTTCAGGCGACTGCGGGATTTTCTGAAACTGGTCGTGGGTCAGGATGATGGCATCCCAGTTGTTGTTTTTTATGTCATGAAAAATTTTCAGACGTTTTTGCGGGGTAAAGTCCTGTTTGCCCGGATACAGTATTTTGGCATGGGGATAAGCTGTCCGGAATGTTTCCGCTATTTCGTGCACATTGGCTTTCAACCCGATAATCATTGGTTTCGAAGCGATGTTCAGACGCTTCATCTCGTAGGCGGCGCAACACATTATCAGGGTTTTGCCAGCCCCTACCTCATGGTCGCAAATCCCACCGCTGTTTTGCTTTAACATCCAAATGGCATCTTTCTGGCTGTCGTACAAATCCGTTATGCCCAGCCCTTTTAAGTCCAGTCCGGGGAATGACTGGTGGCTGCCCTTATATTCAGGACGGACAAAGCAGTTAAATTTATTGTTGTACAGCCCGGCCAGCCGCTGTTTAAACTCCGGGGATTGCTGGTAAAGCCAATTGATAAAACCTTCCCGTATCTCATCAATTTTACTTCCTGCCATCTGAATAGCTTCATTGTCGGGGACTTTTACTTCTTTGTCATCTATTGTAATGGTTTTGGTAATATTGGGGGTAGTATTGAGCAACGCATGCTTTAAGAGCGCCATCCCGTTATACGAACGGCTTTGGCTGCGTACACAAAACTTGTCGTAGATTTGGGCGGTGTAATGGCCTGTCTCAACTGAAAATTCATCGAGGTTCGGGAGGTAGTGTACTTTCACATCGGTGTCGAACAAATAAGAGGCATACTTCTCATAAATCCCGGCAGGTATCCAGCGTTCACCAAGATTAAAATCCAGTTGTTCAAAAGAAATCAGTTCAGGGATGACTTTTTCTAAAGCACTATAAGCTTCAATTGCTTCCTGTTTATTTATAATAGCGGGATTACCGTCATTTTCTTCCAGGTATTTTTTTATTAAACCTGCCTTTTGTACCACGTTCCCGGCCAGAAATTTGTCAGCAGTTTCATAGCTTCCCACCAAAGGATTAAACCAGATATGACCGTGCAATTGTTCTTTAACCTCTGAAATTTCCATACCTGTCTGCCGGGCCATAAAATCCAAATCCACATTTCCGGTCCGGTTTAGCGACAAGGCCAACGCTTCTTCCGGGCTGATATTTTCTGCCTGGTTTGAATTGAAAAAGCTCACCGGGGTGAGGAAAATATCGGCTTTTTCTGCCTTACCGTCAATGTATCGCTCCAAAGCCAAAACAGATAACGCCCCTTTGTCCATTTTAATGGCTTTCAGGTTGTCCGGGGCATTCAGGAAACCATGCTTTTGGACAAAAGTATCGTATTGGTTGTTTAGCAATTTTCGTATTTCGGGGTTTTCTTTTTTCTCCGTAGCCTCAAAATAGTAGAGTTGCTCATAGGCATTCCTTATTTCGATGTAAGAACGAATAATGCTCCTTTGTTTTTGCCCGATGTCCAGGGGATGAAAAATGGCGCCCTTATCATTTATGTTCCGTAAATACCCCACTTGTGAACCATTAACTGCTACAAGGCTGCCATCGCTGAGAAAATGGTGCAGTTCCCCCTCAAAGGGGCGTGGTTCAAAATTTTCTTTTTGGGGTTTTTCCTTCCGGTTATTCGGTGCAGCTTCAAACTGGTCAAAAAGGCTGAGTTGCGTTGCGCCACCGGGTTGCAATTTTACAGTTTGCGGTGGGTTGTTTTTAGTTTCTTTTTTTTGAGAGCTTAGTCCCTGCTGTGCTGATTGTGTCTGGTGTGGCGGTTTAGATTGAACTTTATCCTGTCGGCTCTTATCACTATGGTGGTTAAACAGTCCAATATCCAGGTAGCGGGACACGTCATTTTGCAACATTTTCTGCATGTCCCCTGCAATTCCTTTCACCCCTCCTTCATGTTCGTATATCCAGGCTGGTTTTCCGTAAGGGTCGGTATCAATAAACCCCTTGGTGTGCACAATTCGCTGCATGTCTTGATAATAATCGTTTACAATAATACCGGAAGAGAGCGGACGGCTGTGGATGAATGCTTCTTCCCGGTCGGAGATGCGTTGTTTGTAGCCGTTTTTTTGAAGGATGATAAGGTCGCTCCCCACATCAGTCCCCGCATAATATGAAAAGAGGTTATTGGGCAGACGAACGGCAGATACCAGGCTACATTCGCCCATTAACCAGTTGCGCACTGGTTGATTTTTCGAAGAATCCATCACTCCCTGCGAAGTAATAAAGGCCAGTATGCCCCCTTCCCGAAGGGTTTTGACTGCTTTGAGGAAAAAGTAGTTGTGGATGGCCCCGGTTGCCATTTTTTCGGCGATTACCGATGAAGCATGAAACGCAGGGTCGAAAACGGCCACATCCCCGAAAGGGATATTGGAAGCTGCCAAATCAAAATAATTATTGCGGCTTTCCCTGATATTTTCAAAGCCTTCTACTTTAATTGTGCTATCAGGATAAAGATAGCCAAGCATTTTGCCGGTGAGCAAATCCTTTTCAAAGCCAACCGTTTCATCTATTTTCTCCTGCTTGTTAAATGCCGACATAAATTCACCCATCCCGGCAGAGGGGTCTAAAAAACGACCGGGTGTTATCCCTGCATTACTCAATGAATCTGCCAGTGCGGTTACAATTTCAGGTGGCGTGTAAAAAGCAGACAAAACCGAATTTTTCAGGCTGTTGTAAAACTGCCGGTACTGGTTCCTGTCTGTGCTGTTTTCATAGATGACTTTATGCAGTTCCCTGACCAGAGGGAACAACGGCAAATCAGATTTTGTCCAGCGCATGGCATCACTTAAATCTTTTACCGGGTTCAGGACACATTTTAAACCGCCAAAGCCGGAAAATTTCCGCAAAGTGTCCAGTTCTTCGCCCGAGGGCTGCCTGTTTTCTTTTTCCAGGCGGAAAAGTGTTCGGATGGCCTGTGTATTCTCCAGGAGGTGTTGTCTTTTGTTATAAGCCATACGCAACAATTTTTCCGGTTAGTTCCGTGTATAGCTTTTCATATTCTGAAGTGTCCTCAAAACTGTCGTGTAGTTCATAAGTTGCAAAAACATCTTTGCACAGGGGCAGTAGTTCCACTGCGTACTGTTGAATTTTTTCATCGCTTACCGTATCTGAAAATTCTTCGGACAGTACCTCAAAAAGCGTATTGTATCTTGAAAAGTGTAGCCCGCGGAGTAACTCTGCGTTAGCCAGCTCCTCTGCTTCAATATGATTTGCCCCGTTTCGGATGGCTTCTGAATAAGCCTCTGCAGCCAGTTCACTGCGCTGCCGGATAAATTGCCGGTCATTGATTTTATCGGGATGGTTTTCTTCCAGGAAAGCGACAAGGCGTAATTGAAAATATGAGAGTTCCATGATTTGTTGAGTATTAAGTAATCATACTATTGAACAGAAATTCTACTTTAACAGGAATACCGGTTTTTAACGGGAACCACTCCCGGAAAAGCAGGGTGGTGAAAGGGCGTAGCCGGTGTAAACAGTGAAACGCCCTTTTGCCTTCCTGCCCGGGATATGCGGGGTTCTTTGGCGTTTGTGAACGAAAAAAACTGCTGCGTCCCCGGCGCAGCGGGGATATCGCCGCAGTTTTGAATGAGCAGGCGCCAAAGTACCGCAGAGCATCATTTACAGGTATCACTTCGGGTATTTAATGACTTTTTTATCGGGTACAAATTCAAAACCTGTTTTAAAATCCTTATCCAAAACCAAAACAGCATTGAACACATTTCCCTTACGATTTCTAAAACCTTTTATTTCTACGGTTTTCCCATTTAACAGCAACCGGCTGATTTGCCCGTCGGTCAGTATTCTGCCACATACATGGCGAAAAATAACAAGACCGCAACCCGTATTGTCGCATTTGGCAACTTTATAATAGAAAAACACTTTCCCTTTTTTGCATTTGGGGCAAACAACGCCGGGAGTATCGTTTATTTCTATCCTTATTTTGCTGTGGAGCAGTTCTTCTGTGATTTGTGTTGTGTATTGCCGGATTCCCCGCAAAAATGTCCCGGCATCGATAGCCCCCTGTTCAATGCGTGCCAGGTCATATTCCCAGTTGCCTGTCATTTCTACATCGGCAATTTTCATATCTTTTACAACGGCATAAACGGCGAGCCCTTTTTCGGTCGGGACAAGTGATTTACCGTTCCTTTTTATATATTCCCTTGTAAAAAGGGTTTCAATAACGGCTGCACGTGTTGCCGGGGTACCAATCCCCACCGTGTTTAAAATTTTGCGGTAGTCCGCATTGTCCAGTTCTTTTCCCGCACTTTCCATGGCTGACAACAAAGCGGCTTCGGTTAGCAATGGTTTGGGTTTTGTCTGTTTTTTTAGAATTTCAGCCCTGGTTATTGGCAGCTGTTCCCCTTCGGAAAATTTGGGTAGCGCCGTTTCGTTTTCTTCGCGGGTATCCGGTACTGCACGCCAGCCTTTCGTTGTGGTAACAGCTCCATTGGCTTTTAACTCAATGCCGTTACAATTGAATACAACCTGAGTTATTTCTTTTTGACAATTCGGGGAGAAAGCTTCCAGCATCCGTCCGGCTATCATATCATATACTGCCTGTTCTTCTTTTTTTAAACCTGTAGGTTTATTTTCTGTAATAAGCAATGCATGGTGGTCGGTTACTTTTCCATCGTTGACACACAGGTCATTCAGCGGGTTCAGTTTTTTCGCATAATCGCCCAAAACCGGTTGCTGGTGCAACGTCGAAATCAATGCAGGTATTTCTTCAAAAACATCCCCCGGTATAAACCGGCTTCCGGTACGTGGGTAGGTAATCAGTTTGTTTTCGTAGAGTTTCTGTGCAATAGATAAGGCGTGGGTAGCCGAAAAGCCCAACCTGCTGTTGGCATCTTTTTGCAGGGCGGTTAAATCGTAAAGCAATGAGGGCTTTTCGGTACGTTGTTTGGTTTCAACAGTGGTAACTTTTAACAGCCCGGAATCCCTGATTACCTGCAAAACCTGTGTTGCTTTTTCTTCATTTTCAAATTCTGTAGTAACAGGGACTTTAACTACCAGGCCATCTTTTTTCAGTTCTGCTTCCACAATCCAAAAGGGCTTTGAAACAAAATTTTTGTTTTCCAGAAATCGTTTACAGACCATTCCCAGTGTTGGGGTTTGTACCCGGCCAAGCGAATACAGCCCGTGCCCCGCATTTAAGGTAATTGCCTGTGTAGCGTTCATTCCCACCAGCCAGTCCGATTCGCTCCGGGCCTGGGCTGCCCGGTAAAGGTTATCATACTCATGCCCGTTTTTCAGGTTGTTAAGCCCCTGCCTGATTGCTTTATCTGTGAGGCTGCTTATCCACAAGCGGGAAAAAGTTTTTTTGCACCCCAGGTAATTATAGATGAACCGGAAGATAAGTTCCCCTTCGCGCCCGGCATCGGTGGCTACAATAATGTGGTTGCACCGGTTGAAAACGGATTCGATAACTTCCAGTTGTTGTAACGCCCTTTTGTCAAACTGGTACGATTTGCCTGCCTTTATACTGCGTGGCGTTAAAATAAATTCTGCGGGGAGCATGGGCAGGTTTTCTTTTTGGAAACTGCCATAGCCATATTCTTCGGGCTTGGCCAGTCCAATTAAATGGCCTAAAGCCCAGGTAACCACATACCCGTTTCCTTCAAGGTATCCGTCGTGTCTCTTTGTTGCCCCTGCTATCCGGGCTATTTCTTTTGCTACACTTGGTTTCTCTGCTAATATTGCTTTCATATTTTTATTTTTTGCTATTTTTTTTGATTGCCGCAATTCTACACTTTGAGCCCTTTTGCTTTGGATTTTTGCTGTTTGGCCTCTTCGCCTTGTTGTTTCTCGTTAGGTCGGGTTTGTCCAGGTTTCAGAGGTTCTTGTACATTTTTGGTGGCCTCGTTGGTTTTGCCCTGCGAATTGACGGCTTCCTGTGTCTTGTGGGCATTATCAGGTGTTTTCTCCTGTGCTTTGTCCGGGTTCCATTTAAAGAAATCAAGCTTCCCTTTTTCAGGATTTACTTTAATGTAGGCATTGTATTTTTCCCCCTTTTTATCGGTCAGCCCTTGCACATAAATTGTCCTTTCTGCTTTCAGGTCGGCTTGTTGTTTTTCGGTGAGGCTTACCCCTCCGAGCTTCTTAGGAATCCTAAGGTTAATTTGTTGGTTTTGGACCTGGTTGTTAAAAATGAATTCCAGCCCCCGCTTTTCGGCATTGACCTGCAGGTAGGCGGAAAACTCTTTTCCGCTCCGGGCTGTCATGTTTTCAACCAAAACCGCTTTTCCTTCCTGTAATTCCTGTTTTTGTCTCTCGTTTAGGCGCACGCCTTTAATCTCATCCGGGATATTTATTTTATCGGCACGAAGGGCGACGATTTCGTTGGTCAGCTTGTCAATACTTACATATACCGGCAGGATGGAGCCATCGGACTTTTTTAAGTCAAGTACTTTCCCAAGGTTACCGGTTTCCAGCAAAGCCTTTTTTTCTTCATCGGTAAACTGATGGCTGTAAAACGGTTTGTCCAGTTCAGGTTGCTGGCGCACCCCGTGGACAGCAACGGTCAGTTTATCATCCTCTCCCTTACGGAACGCCAGCCTTGCCTGGGTATCGACACTTATCCCATCCAAATCCATTTTTACGGGAAGCAAAGGGGATTTTCCATAGTTCAGCATCGTATCCAGGCATTTTCTTTTTTGTAGCATTTCCTTACTGACTCCCAGTTTTTGCAAGCTGTCCCAATCCACTTCATTTTCTGAAATGGCTGTTGGCTTCTTGTCCCGGTTGGTTTGAGATGTTTTGTTCTCTCTGGTTTGTTCTTCCGTCTGTTGCTCTTTGTTTTGCCTCTTGCTGTAGTCTTCCGGTTTTACCCGGTATTCGTCCAGCAATTCTTTACCCGATTCGTAGCCGTTTTTCAGGATGTCGCCGATAACAATGGACATTTCAGAAACACTGTTGATTGGGACTTTGAAAAAACTAAATTGGGTGGGATTTTTGCACTGTCGCATGAAATTGGAAAAGAAGTTTTCTAGTGCATTGCCATGCCTGTCGATTCGTAAAAAATCCGGGTTACTTTTTTCCCGGGCCGATACGGTTTGGGGAGTCCCGTCTTTATTGAATTTCCCCGTTGCAGCTTTTACAACCGGTTTGCCTTGTTCTTTTTCCTCGGCAACCAGTAAGGTTTCGGATGTTAAATCTTTGTCCATAATTTGTACATTTAAATTTATAATGCACTGAAATTATGGCTTTGGATTAGTGACTATTAAACAGTTGCAGGACTTGTCCTGGATGTGGTAGGGTTTGTCTTTGGTCGAAAATTATTGGTATAAAAAACGGTTCCATGAAGGATATTTTAAAAACTTATTTTGAGACATATTTTTGAATTGGCAATAACTGTTCATCGTCTTGTTAGGATTAATTTGATTACTAACGCAATGTAAATTCAATCGTTATTCTAATAGGTTGGAACTTTTGTATATTTACAACTGTTTTAACAATTTGACCATGACAATATTAAAAAAGATGTCGCTTTCGGTTTGGGTGGAAAATCATACGCAGGAGCTTTATTCCTGGGCATTGCATAAAGTATCAGACTCAGAATTGGCAGCCGATTTAGTACAGGAAACTTTCCTTGCCGCAGCAGAAAAAATCGATTCATTCAAAGGTGATAGCTCACCAAAGACATGGTTGTTCAGTATTTTAAACCATAAAATTATAGACCATTACCGGAAAAAAGTGAAGCAACCCGTACACATGGATAACCAGGCTTTTTCACATTTTTTTAGTGATGAAGGCGACTGGAAAGAAATTAACAAACCAAAAAACTGGCATGAACAGGAGAATGAAAACCATTTATTGGATGACCATGAATTCCATGATATTCTTAAAAAGTGTCTCGCTGCCTTGCCGGATAAATGGGGCATTTGTGTAAAACTAAAGTATCTCTCTGATAAAAATGGTGACGAGATTTGTCAGGAATTGGATATCACTCCGTCCAATTACTGGCAAATCGTTCACAGGGCAAAACTTCAGTTGAGGGAATGCATTGAAAAAAATTGGTTTAATTGACATAGATATGAAAAATAAAATAATGCACTTTCTGTTTCTTTCCTGTTTGAAAGCAACGGAATTAATCGAAAAAAAGCTTCACTTTAAGCTGACAGTAAAAGAAAAAATTCAGCTCGAATTGCACAAGATGATGTGTGATGCCTGCTCTATGTACGAGGAACAAAGCGAAATCATTGAAGAAGGAATACAGAAACACCTTCATGGAACTTCATCTGAGAACACTGATACAGAGAAGCTAAAAGAACAAATCAAAATAAAACTTCAGGAACACCATCATTAATGATTCAACTAAAACAAAATATAGCGAAACTGGCAACACAGAAAGAGTCAATTATTCGTGCAATCCGTGTAGCAATCCTTGTAGGTATTATTTTAAATATCATAAATAATCCTGGAATTTTCAGCCTGTCTTTTGAAGGTATGAATATTTACCGCATGTTGTTGACCTTTGTGGTTCCATTTTGTGTTTCGTTATATTCCTCGGTATTGGCCAACCGAAAAAATTGTACTGAAACCATAAAATCAAATTAACATAGAAACTATGAACCGAATCCGGGTTATTGAACCTGAAGAAGCCACCGGAAGGTTAAAAGAAATTTACGACGACCTCGTAAAAAAGCGTGGAAAACTGGCCGATGTACATAAAATCCAAAGCCTTCGCCCCGAAAGCATTGTGCACCACATGGCTTTGTACATGGAAATTATGTTCACGAAATCGGAGCTTTCACGTGCCGAACGTGAGATGATGGCTGTGGTAGTTTCGGTTTCCAACGGTTGTGAATATTGCCAGATGCACCACGCCCAGGCATTAAACCATTACTGGAAAAACGATGAAAAAATTTCATTGCTGAAAAGAGATTTTCACCAGGCAGGATTATCGTTACGGGAAATTGCCCTTTGTGAAATGGCACGAAAACTTACTATTTCCCCAGATATTTATAAAGATGAACAGCAACTTCAACCGCTGCGAAACGAAGGGATTTCGGATAACGCATTACTGGATGCTACGTTGGTTGTTGCCTACTTTAATTTTGTAAACCGTATTGTATTGGCGCTTGGCCTTGAAGTTACCGAAAGCGAAATGCAGGGATATAATTACTGATTATGAATTTTCCTGAAATAAACTTAGCCGAAATAGCCACACTTCCTATTGATTCATTTCGTGAAATGGATTACCTGGCAGTACGACAATATAATCTTCCTATTGAGTTAATGATGGAAAATGCCGGTTTGAACCTGGCACGCCTTGCCTCCTCATTTCTTCCTGAAAAAGGTGAAATTTTAATTGGCACAGGCACAGGGAACAACGGTGGAGGTGGACTTGTTGCTGCCCGACGTTTGGCGGCCTGGGGATACGAAGTTTTTCTTGACATACCAGATAAAAATCTGAATGAACTTCCTGCCAGCCAGTTAAAAAAAGCATTGAAATTTGGGGCAAAAATTGAAAAGCAAAAGAATCCAAAACTCTTTATCGATGCTTATTTTGGATTTTCGCAACGATTGCCCTTACCAGCCATTTTCGTAAAGGCGCTTGAAACCGCGAACCAGTTTCAATGCCCAAAAATATCGCTCGATTTACCCTCAGGATTCAACAAACAAACTTCCGAAAGCCTTTTTAAGCCCGATGCCATTCTTACGCTGGCAGCCATGAAAACCGAGTTGATTCCGCTTCTTAAAACAACCCAAATATTCGTGGCCGACCTTGGTATTCCGTCATTCGCTTACAAGGAATTTAAAACTGAAGTTCCCGTAACATTTAAAAAATCCGGCCTTTTTAGTGTTAAATTATGAATATTTATCTTCAGTTTCCATCTACCAGATATTTTTTCAGAATCGCTGTTTTCGGATTCTTTAATATATCATCAGGGTGGCCTTGTTCAATAATTTCACCATAATACATAAATACCACATGGTCGGCTAACCGTAATGCCTGCCGAAGCACGTGTGTTACCAAAATAATGGTATAGTGCTGCTTTAATTCTTTAAATAAATTTTCAATGATTTTTGTAGAAATTGGGTCGAGCGCCGATGTAGGCTCATCGGCT
Organism: Prolixibacter sp. NT017; assembly: GCF_009617875.1. Classification (NCBI taxonomy): domain Bacteria; kingdom Pseudomonadati; phylum Bacteroidota; class Bacteroidia; order Marinilabiliales; family Prolixibacteraceae; genus Prolixibacter; species Prolixibacter sp. NT017. The sequence goes on from NZ_BLAV01000001.1 coordinate 886,012, forward strand.
AAAATAATTGTCGGTTTCACTGCCAGTCCACGGGCAAGGCAAAGCCGCTGTTGCTGGCCAATTGAAAGGCTGGTAGCTGGGCTTTTTAACCGGTCCTTTACCTCATTCCATAAACCTACTCTTTTCAGATTTGTTTCCACACTGTGTGCAATTAATTTTTTTGAGCGTATTCCTTTTAGTTTTAGCCCATATGATACATTTTTATAAATGGAGGCAGGCAACGGAAACGGCCTTTGCGAAAGCAAGCCCATTTTCTGCCTCATGGATGCAAGGTTTTGTCCGGCTTTCATGATATCCTGCCCATCAATAATAATTTGCCCCGAAACTTTCAGTTCTTTGTGCAGGTCGGTTAGCCGGTTTAAGCTTTTAAGCAAAGTGGTTTTCCCACAACCTGAAGGCCCCAGTAATACAACAATTTTGTTTTTGGGAATTTCAAGGTTGATGTTTTTCAGGATTACCGCATCTTTGGTTTTAACAGTTAAATCGTTAATCTCTATCATTGGGGTAACTTTTATTGTTTTTTCCATTTCTATTTCGTTTTGCATAGTCATGCATTCTGATGAAAAACCTGATTGATATGTAAAAGCCATTGGTTTCATTTTATAATGTTTTTTGAATAGCGTTTTGAAAGGAACCTTGCCGAAACACTAATGATTAAAATAATTACAGTAAGAATAACTGCTGCAGCGTAAGCACGTTGCCGAACTTCTTCGATGGGGGAACTCAGCTGAAAAAATATGGACAGCGGCAAGGTAGCCACAGGCTCGTCTAAAGCAACCGGGATATTGTCGGTAAATCCGGCCGTAAAAAGTACAGATGCAGCATCGCCAATCCCACGTCCAAAAGCAAGCAAAAGAGCTGTTATAAAACCTGCGAAACCCTGTTTAAACAACACTTTCATTGCAGTTTCGGTCCGGGTTGAACCTAATGAATAGGAAGCTTCCTGCAGCTCAACAGGAATGGTCTTTAAAACTTCGTCGAAAGCCCTGACTAATATGGGTGTTATTAATAACGCCACGGTTATTATTCCGGCTAAAAGTGAGGCATTTAATCCTAAAAAAAGCATCACTGCAAATCCAAATGCCCCATAAACGATGGAGGGAATTCCCCAAAGTGCATCAAGAAAAAAACGTATTGTATTTTGAGTCCTTTTCAAACGGATTAGTTGAACATTGATAAACAATGCTGCAGGCAGGCCGATAAATACAGCGAGAACGGTTGCCCCGATTGAAAGGTAAAATGAACCTACAATGGCATTTAAGATTCCGCCACCACCTCCAAAATAGTAACCTCCTTCAGGCAATGAAAATACAATTTCCCATGATAAAGCACTTAATCCTTTATTGAAAACAACAATCAGTAAGTACAGTAATATTATAACAACAGAATAAGCAGCTATGAAAGAGATGATTTTAAATATCCATTCCTCAATTATTTTCCAACGGTTCATATCTTTTCAGTTTTATGTATAAAATACCTGAAAAACAGGTTGATAATCAGAATCACAACAAACAACAGCAAAGCCGCAAACATTAACGCCGAATCGTAATCAGGAATTGACATCATTTCACCATAATTATTGGCAATTAAAGCCGGAAGCGGATAGCCCGCCTTAAAGGGAGAAAGTGTGATATTCAGCGTATTCCCCACAACCATTAAAACGGCAATAGTTTCTCCAAATGCCTTGGCAATACCAAGTCCAAATGCAGAGATAATTCCCGGGAAACCCTTTCGGATGATAACATGTTTTACCATTTCCCAATGTGTAGCCCCTAACGACAGCGAAGCTTCCTTCATCCCAACCGGAATAGTATGAAAAACTTCGATGAGCATATTCAGCATATACGGAATACACATTACCGCCAAAACAATACCACCGGCAAGCAAACTGTACCCTGAACTTGTTGTGCCAAAAAAGGGTGCTATTTTATCCGAAACCAGCGGTACAATCACCAGTATTCCCCATACACCGTATACAACCGATGGAATTCCGGCAAGGATATCGATTACCGGAAGCATAAAATTCAGCATTCGCTGTTTACTAAACTGAGTGAGATAAATGGCGGCGAACAAACACAATGGTGCTGAAAGAATAAAGGCCAGCAGGGTTACGTAAACCGAACTGTAAATAAAGGGTAGAAAACCAAATTCCCCTTTCATTGGAAACCATTTCCCCGAAAAAAGCAGGTTTACGAGCGACTCGTGCCTCAGCAGCGGAGCAGCTTTCCAGTATAACCCTATCCCAATAAAAACAGGGATGGCCAGTAATAAATACAAGCCCGCCCGCATCCAGATATTAACCAATAAATCGGTTAACCTCCTTTTTTTGTTCATATTTTTATATTTAATTTTTCAAACTATCCCATTTATTGATTCAATTTGCCAACTTGTTCATCTAGTCTTGACTGTGTTAACGGGACATAACCAGCTTCCGGCACATATTTCTGGCCATTTGTCACCACCCATTTTAAAAAATCGAGTGTTGCCTGTTTTGTAGGTTTTCCTTTCGCAACCAAATAGAGTTCGCGCGCCGGAGGCGAAGGATATTTTCCTTCTGCAATGGCAGCCAGCACTTGTTCAAAGGTGTCGTAAAAATTTTCTTCTACATCCAGTTTGCCGTTTTCGTTTACGTCAATCGGGATAACTTCAATTCCCATATTTTTATTACCGCTTTTAATGTCATACAGGTAAATGGTATTGTTGAATCCGATTCCTTTTACATCTTTCACTACAGCATCGGCAAGGCCGGGGTCTCCAAACACACCCACTCCTTGCAGGTTTTCCTGTTTTCCTCCCAGGTAAGTAGCCCAGGTATCAGCAGCGCCACAGGCATCGGAACGGGTAAATACATTAATGGGCTGGTCGATGGTTATTCCCGACAACTGATTCCAGTTCGAATATTTTGCATCAATATACAGCGCCTGAAATTCTGACCGTGTAACTCCACGGGTTTTAAGTGTTTCAACCACCGGATTGGCTGCATTTACGGTTGGGATAACGGCATCTTTTGTAACAGCAACCCACCAAACGCCTTTGTCGATTTCAGCCTGTGCAATTTCGCGTGAAAACATGCCCAGGTCAACGGTGCCCGAAAGTGCATCGGCCATACCTTTTCCAGCGCCACCTGCCGAAATATTAAATCGAATGTCTGGATTTTCCTTTTGGTATTCCTCGCTCCATTTAACAACCAACGGGTACAGTGCAAAAGCACCGGAAAGGCTGATGGTCTGTTCCTTCTTTTTGGTTGAAGTACAGGCGGCCAACAAAATGATGACTGCTAAAATCAAGATACTCTTTGTTGTTTTCATATTTTGATGAATTTTATTTTGTTCTAATTTTTGAATAAAACCGGTGTCACGGTAAGTTGCACATACAGAAACTGAGAAAACTTTGCATCGATAACATTTTGAATTGTTTTTAAAGAAGTTGTTGGCAGAAAAAACGAATAGCCACTCTCCAACACCCCCCAGTCTGAAAATTTGTGTTTTAATACGATATCGTTTTCATACCCTAATTTTTTATCAGAAGGCGTATTTTCATTGGTTTGTGCCAGGGCAAAGTAGTGCCCGGTATTTTTCAGGCTAGTTTTTGGGCCTAATTCATAATCTATATAAAAATAGTAGTCGGCCAGACCGCCCTTTTGGGTGTGCGAAGCAAAATTGCTGAAGTAATCAATCCCTCCGAAGAAACGATGTCGGCAACCGTACAACACATCAAAAAGATGGTCGGTTTCTCCGGTTGTATTCTTATTGCCGGAAAGATAACTGACGCCAACTCCGGGAGTGATTTTCCCGGCCTTATACGAAATATCGGCATCGGCCAGCCAGGCGCTCACATTTTGTCCTGTGTTGTTTTTCCCGAACTGATAGTAGAGGTTTCCCAGGATTGTCAACCCATCTTTTTTATAATTTGAATAAATACCGCTGGTTTGCCTGAAATAAAGCTTATTTTCGGTTTCCGACTTTGTTACACCCGAAGCCACGTGAGAAAGAGAAAGTTCCCAGTTTTCCAAAAAGCGATGGTTTGCCCATACAAAATTCAATGATTTAATGCGTTTGGGGTCGTATAGATTATCCGTTGCATTCTCGCCGGTTGAGTTCCAACTGCCACCTGCATGAACTTCCCAGTCTTCAGAATTCCATTTGTAAACTACAGCATCGTACGCTATTCCGTTTTGATTCCAGTTGCGGGCAGCTAAAATGCGTTGATTATCATAAACCAGTTGTTGCCGACCTACCGACAACCAACTCTTTTCGCCTGTTTTAATCTGCACAAAGGCTTCAAATAAATCGAGCGAAGCATAATCACCAAAAACACCTGTAGAGCTACTTAATTGTTCATCGCCCCAAACCCTTACATCCTGTGGTGTAAACCTGAATTTTAAATTTTCGCTTTCGAATCCAAAAGATATTCTTGTACGTTGTGAGATAAATACGGCCGGACTTGTCCCCTCTGCTGCGAGTTTTTTATAACCATCCCGTAGTTCAAATCGGTTTCGGTACTGGGCATCAACCGAAAACTGCGCAGATCCACTTTTTGATGCGAAGCAAACTATTAAAAAAGTAAAAAAATATTTTGTCCTTCGGGTTGATTTTAATTTACCCTGAACTAAAATTATTCTTAAACACTTGTTGGTTCCAATCATAACTTTTGTATTAAAACTTTCTTTACAAAAGTATTCAGACGAAACCAGAAAGGTAACAGTCTAAAAACGTAAGTTTCAGGCTACGTTTTTATACGTAGCATATTTTTCATCATATTTGAAGGAACCCATTCTTTATGGCATAAATAACCAGGTTGGCCGTATTTTTCGATTGCGTTTTTAGTAAAAGGTTTTCACGGTGTTTGTCCACGGTTCGTTTGCTGAGTACCAACTTATCTGCAATCTCGTTGTTTGTTAGTCCTTTGCAGATTAACAACAATACTTCTGTTTCCCGTTCAGTTAATTCACTGTCAAAAACGTTAAAACTTGTTTTATCGGGGTATTTCAGAATATCATTCAGTATTTCGATGGATATATAGCTTTTGTCGTTGCAAACATCTGTAATTGCTTTTTCCACTTCATCAAAATTGGAATTCTTCAGCAGAAATCCACAAGCGCCTGCATCAATCATGCTCAGGTAATAATTTTTGTCGGAATACATGGATAAAGCAAGGATTTTGATGGAGGGTTGAATTTCCCTGGCTCTTTTAGCAGCCTCAATTCCGTTCATCACCGGCATTTCAATATCCAGTAATGCTATATCCACCGGGGCTTCCTTTAGCCCTCCTATAAATTCTTCTCCATTATTTGCTTCGTAAATGTTCGCAATATAATCGAGATTACTTAGCAATAATTTCAATCCCTGTCTGAAAAGGGGATGGTCATCAACAAGGTAAATATCAATTTTTTTCATTGTTTATTTGTTTATCGGAAAAAAGAACTCGATTGAAAAACCATTGTCCGGAGCCGTTACAATTGAATAATGCCCGTTCAGTGATTTGGCCCGCGAGAAAATGTTATTCATTCCCATTCCCCTGTCTCTGTAGTTTTCGTTTTCGGGTTTATATTCAAACCCTTTCCCGTCATCCAAATAACGGATATGAATATAAGTATCCTTTTCTTTTATCTCTAAATATACTTTTTGTGGATTGGCATGAATAAAACTGTTATTCATTAATTCAGAAATAATCCGATAGAAATTGATGTTCATTTCATCTGACAGATGTTTTTCATCGATTTGAAAATCAAATTCATACCCAATGTTTTTTTGGGAGAAAAGTTGAGCCGCCAGTGTTTCAAGGGCCTGTTTTAGGCCATAGTTGGTTAGCAGGTGCGGACTCATGTTATTGGCAATCTCTTTTAGGGTAACAATTGAATTACTTGCGGCGCTGTGTGCGGTTTCAATAATTTTGCGGTTCATCGGTGTCAAGTTCTCCTTATTCAAAGCGCTAAGTGTCATTTTTATGGATGATAACACCGGTCCCATTCCATCGTGTAATTCCCTGGCAAACCGTTGCCTTGCTTTTTCCTCGTTATTAATTACGGCAGATATGATTTTTTTTTCATTCTCTTCCCTTAACCTTTCAATCTCATCCTGAAGATTAAAAATCTTTTTTATGAAAATTACGCCCACAAAAACAAACAAGGAAATTAGTACGCCAATCCAACCGTTTATTTCATCTTTTGGAAATAATTTCGATTCCCAAAAGAAACCGGAAAACTCAAACAGCCGTCGTAAAGCCATTAAGATAAACGCGCATGATATTAATATCCATGAGATATTGAACCTTGTTTTGCGAATCAGGCTGACAGCAAGTATTGTGGCAACAACCTGGAAAAGCATGGAAAGAAGCAAAGCAATTTTTAGCATTAGTTCAAATTTATTGTTAAAGTATTGAAACGATAAAGCACGTCAGGCTGCAATTGGAATTTTCGCCCATAACCTTTCGTGCAGGTAATATAGCACAGTTTGTATGGATTGAAAGACGATAGTGATATAAATGGATTGATTTACATTATTTGTAAATAAAAATGTAATTAGCAACATCGAAATGATGCAGATAATACGGTACGATACAGCTTTTAATAAGCTCCTTTTCTTTGATTCTTTCACCTGTGCCTTATTTAAAATTTCTGAAGCAAAGATAAGCAATGGATTTTTCATAACCAGTGCAACCATGATTTGACGTGGCTAAAGCAATGATGAACATGCCCACGCGTAAAAAATTCTGAAAAGATGTAAGGATTTACCTTTCCTGACGACTGTTTCCATGAAATATAAAAAGTTGAGATATGAAAACACTGACAATTATCTTATCAGGAATTCTTTTGGCAATGATAACCTTTGCCAATTTACCCACAATTAAGGCAGAAAACAGTACGAAATCCGGAATTACATTCCATCAGGGAAGCTGGGATGAAGCTTTGCAATTGGCTAAAAAAGAGGGCAAACCGATTTTCCTCGATATTTCGGCCAGTTGGTGCGGGCCCTGTAAAATGTTAAAAGCACGCACTTTCCCGAGTGAGGAGGTTGGAAATTTCTACAATGCCAATTTTATCAATGTGGCCGTTGACGGCGAAAAAGGCGAAGGCATTGAACTGGCAAGAAAATTCAAAATCAGGGGATATCCAAGCTTAATTTTCATCGATAGTAACGGCAACCTGATTGCACAAACCGCCGGGTACAGGAACCCGAAACAATTTATTGAACTGGGAGAACAAATTGTAAACAGATAATACGCCATGATTCTCGCTGACAAAGCATATTACGGATATTTGGGGAGAACAGGGTTGGTTGTTTTGAAAAGTGCTGTTGGATTTTTGTTTCTGTTGGCTGTGTCGTGGGGAGGTTCGGCTCAAACCTGCTGCTCGGGCGGAGTTCCGCTCGGCGGCAGTTTGGGCCTCGGCTCTGCCGAAAGTAGAACGTTACAGGTTTTGCTTACATACGATTACAATGCGATTCACGACCTGGTGAGTTTTTCAGAAGAATTAGATGATGACACGCGCAGCCGCACTACCCAATCGTCGATTATTGAACTGAATTATGGCATCAATCAACGATGGTCGTTTGCGGGTGTAGTCCCGTTTATCCGGCAAACCCGCACTATTCAGGCTTTTTCGGGCGAAGATTTTACCTCTGCCCAGGGATTGGGCGATGTCGTTTTGCTGGTAAAATACAGAATTCTCACTTTTGAAATGTCTCCAGATTTCGACTGGATTATAGGTACGGGGCCTAAATTTCCTACCGGACGAACTGACTACAGGAATAACCAGGGATTAACGATGGCAGCCGATATGCAGCCCGGCTCAGGTTCGTTTGACGGCATTTTCTGGAGTTATTTCTACAAGAGCCGCTTTCTGAAAAATCCAAATCTCGGATTGTTCGGTGTTACCACCTTTCGTTATTCGGGAGAAAATAAAAATTATAATACCACCCAAACCTATCGGTTTGGTAACGAATTTCAGGCCGGACTGGGATTAAATTACAGTTTATTCCTGAAATGGCCGGTCGATGTTTCAACCTTACTCCGGTACAGGTGTCAGTCAGAGGATTTAATCGATGACAACGTTTTTCCTTCATCGGGCGGTCAGTGGGTGTATGTGATTCCCGGTGTAAACATTAACTTTTCGCCTGCCTGGTCATTCCGCTTATCGGGCGACATCCCCGTTTACCGCAAACTGGATGGCACACAGTTAACCACCTCTTACAAACTCACTGCAGCTATTTTATTCAATATACCCTTTAGCCGGAAAAAATTATTTAACAATTAATAAAGAAAACTATGAAAACAAAACTTTCAACTCTAGCAATTTTAACTGCATTATTTTTTGCAGGATGCTCCGAAACCGCCATGGATGATGGAATGGGAAATAACAACCCTGGAATGCCGGGTGAAGAAGAAACCAGCGCTGAATGGCTTATTCCGAAAAATGAAGTGCGTGACGGTGGACCCGGGAAAGACGGGATACCCGCTATCGATAATCCGAAATTTATAATTGTTAACGAGGTTAGTTTCTTGAACGATGATGATTTGGTCCTTGGTTTTGCCGATGGCAGCGATGTACGCGCCTATCCGCACAAAATCCTTGATTGGCACGAAATCATCAACGACGACACGCCAAACCATTCGTTGGCTGTAATTTACTGCCCGCTTACAGGGACAGGCATTGGCTGGGACAGGATGTTTGGCAACAAAAAAACCACGTTTGGCGTTTCCGGCCTGCTGTACAATTCAAATATTATTCCGTATGACAGGGCCACCGACAGCAATTGGTCGCAACTCTTGCTAAAATCAGTAAATGGCGATTTAAAAGGAACACAACCAATTATTTATAATTTGGTTGAAACAAGCTGGAAAACCTGGAAAACAATGTATCCCAATTCGAAAGTCCACTCTTTAAACACAGGCTATACCCGGAATTATGGAAATTATCCTTATGGGTCATACAAAACCAACGGGACCCTGTTATTCCCGGTAAGCAATTCCGATTCGCGGGTTTCATTAAAAGAACGCGTGCTTGCGGTTATCGATAACGACAAAGCCAAAGCGTTCCGCTTTAATCAACTCGACGCCAATGGTAATTTGATTTTTGCCGGTTTTAATGATAAAAACCTGGTGGTTGCCGGTAGTAAATCAGCCAATCTGATGGTGGCTTTTAACACAAAATTAGCCGATGGAACCGTGCTTGAGTTTCAAACAACAAACAGCCCGTTGCCAGCGTTATTATCGGACAATGAAGGGAATACCTGGGATGTTTTTGGCAGGGCTATATCAGGCCCGCGTGAAGGACAAAAACTTCTACCTGTTCCACAAATGATAGGTTACTGGTTTTCGTTTGCTGCTTTTTATCCTGATATCGAATTGTAAAACGGTCTTAAAATAAATGCTAAAATCATGTCAGGATTGCTCTTACCTATCGACTCTTATCCAAACAATTAATAGATGACAAATGAAACGTATTATACAACTTACAGTTTTGCTAGCTTTTATGCTACTATTTGGCTTTAGTTTGGTTGCAGCCGATTCGGGAAAAACAAATGATAATACATTATTTAAAATCGGACGTAGCAAAGATGCCAACGAAATTTATTACGAAGTAAGAACAAATTCTGATGGTACTTTGAATTTGGAAGAACCCATAAAAATTTACTGGATAAAATATACAAAAAACGGAGACATTGAGCCATTAACAAAAATACAGCAGCATTTTGCATACGGTTTGAATTTTCTTGATGTTACTCCTGAAAAGGCCGAATTTCAGTTTGTTTCCTATGCTAAACGAACCTTATCGCTTCGAAAAAACAACGCCGGGAGATATGGTGTTTTTACTGAAGTTGATGGAAAGGAAGTGGAATTAGAGCGGGTTTTTATACAAATTGACGGCGGCACTTTCTGGTTCCCGAAAATTACCCGGGTTGAAGTTCATGCCAAAAAAGTGGATGTTGGTGAACTGATTGTTGAAGTTATCAGGCCTTAAAACCTGTCCAAAAAAAGTCAATCATAAATCCGTATAAAATGACAAAATACTTCTGGACACCTTTCTTGTTTTTACCTCTGTCAATTTTTGGGCAAGTGGAAGAAAAAAAACGACAATCTTTGCCTGTTGAAAATGAATTTTGAAACCAGCGTTTCAGGATTTTATGACAACGCATACATCACCCAGCCATACGACATTAATTTTGAAAACGTTCCGGAAGAGGAAAGACCATTTTATTTTAATCCTGGCAAACAGAAATTACAACACAATTTTGGCACCGGACCCTATCTTGTTTTCAATCACAACAATGTGGTTACTGTTAACTACGAAATCCCGTTAAACAATCAGTTTGGCGCTGGCGGGCTTTACATTGGCTCGAGTTTGTTATTTTAAACCAGGAGTGTGACTTCCTAATCCACCGAAAAACTTTGCACTGGCCTTAAAAGTCCGAGTCCCCTTGTCAGGAATTACGGTTTTAGCCGACTACTCCATTAAATAAAAAAATCACAAAAAATTAAATATTATGAGGATTGGATTTATCGGCCTGGGAAAAATGGGCTTTAACATGGTACAACGATTGCTTAACCACAATCACGAAGTAGTAGTTTGGAATATCGACCCTAAACCGGTTGCCGAACTTGAAAAGATTGGGGCAATTGGTTCTGCCTCGGTAAAAGAACTCACCGAAAAACTTCCTGAAAAGAAAATAATTTGGTTAATGGTACCTTCCGGGAAACCGGTTGACGAGAACCTCGATGTTTTGTTGGATTTACTGTCAACCGATGATATTATTATCGATGGGGGCAACTCTAACTGGAAACACACGCAGGTACGGGCTGAAAAAGCTGCCGAAAAAGGAATCTATTTTCTCGATTGCGGCACCAGTGGCGGCGTTTGGGGCTTGCAAAACGGCTACTGCCTGATGTATGGAGGAAATAAACCGGCAGTTGATTTTGCTGCTCCGGTTTTTGAAAGCCTTGCACCGGCCAACGGGCATGTGTATTGTGGTTCATCCGGCGCCGGCCATTTCGTAAAAATGGTTCACAACGGAATCGAATACGGTATGATGCAGTCGTATGCCGAAGGTTTTGAAATTCTTGAAAAAGCACCGTTTGGAATCGACCTCCACAAAGTTTCAGATGCCTGGCAGTACGGCAGTGTAATCCGTTCGTGGTTGTTGGAACTGGCAGTAAATGCCTTCAAAGATGACCCAAAATTAGAGAAACTCGAAGATTATGTTCAGGACAGTGGCGAAGGCCGATGGACAATTCAGGCGGCAATTGACCTTGATGTACCGGTTCCGGTTATAACAGCCTCACTTTTTAGCAGGTTTCAGTCACGGCAAACCGAGTCGTTTGCAATGAAAGTATTGGCAGCCCTCAGGAACCAGTTTGGCGGACATGCAGTAAAAACTAAAAACCAATAATATTACGGCAATGGATAAAAAATTCAGTTTCACAACCGTTATTTTTGGCGCCTCGGGCGACCTTGCCAAACGTAAACTCATTCCGGCCCTTTACTCTCTTTATGTAAACCAACAGGTTCCCGATAATTTTATCATTCTTGGTGTTTCGCGTACCGCCTATTCTGATATTCAGTACAGGGAGAAAATGAAAGAAGCATTGATTGAATTCGGCGAAAACACCAATTCAGGTAAGATTGATGCATTTGTTGAAAAGCTCTTTTACCAACCACTGAATTACGATAACCGTCAGGATTATTTCGACCTGAAAGAAAGATTGGAGAATCTTCAGAAAGAGAAGAAAATACCTGGGAATATCGTGTTTTATCTTTCCACTCCACCAAAATTGTACGGCGAGATTCCGGTGCACCTGGCGAAAGTTGGCTTGAATAATGAAGACGACGGATGGAAAAGGCTTATCATTGAAAAACCATTTGGCTACGACCTTGAATCGGCAACAAAATTAAAAGATACTTTACTAAAGTACTGGAACGAAAATCAACTCTACCGCATCGACCATTATTTGGGAAAAGAAACCGTGCAGAACCTGCTGGTTACCCGTTTCTCAAATGGTATTTTTGAACCGCTCTGGAATAGTAAATACATTCATCATGTTGAAGTAACCTCTTCTGAAAGCCTGGGTGTTGAAGAACGTGGCGGCTATTACGAAAGTTCCGGAGCACTGCGCGATATGGTGCAAAACCATTTGTTGCAGGTAGTGGCTTTCACTGCCATGGAACCTCCGGCAACACTTGAACCACAGGCCATCCGGAACGAAATCCTCAAGGTTTTCCAGTCGTTACGGCCCATAAAACCAGAAGAAGTGAAAAAAGTGGCCATGCGCGGACAATACATCGCGTCAACCATTAAAAACCAAAAAGTTGCAGGTTACCGCGAAGAACCGGGAGTTGACCTGAATTCAACAACCGAAACTTATGCTGCCCTAAAATTCTATATCGACAACTGGCGCTGGGGGGGCATACCATTTTATATCCGTACCGGCAAACGTTTGCCCACACGGGTTACCGAAGTGGTTATCCATTTTAAGGCTACCCCGCATTTTTTATTCTCGAAACAAGCCAATTGCAGTTCATGCAATCAATTGGTTTTACGTATTCAGCCCGATGAAGGAATCCTGCTCAAATTTGGTATGAAAGTGCCGGGAACAGGTTTTGAAGTACAAAACGTGAACATGGATTTTCATTATTCCGACCTGGCACATCAGCGAATCCCGGCGGCTTACGAAAGGCTGATTTACGATTCAATCAAGGGCGACTCTACCCTGTTTGCCCGTACCGAAGAGGTAATTGAAGCATGGAAATTTGTAATGCCCGTCCTCGATGCATGGAAAAACAACCCTGAAATCCCGTTATTCGGTTACCCTGCCGGGACCTGGGGCCCCAAAGAAGCCGACGATTTAATCGAAGAAAAAGAGATGACCTGGCGTTATCCGTGCAAAAACCTGGCTGACGACGGTATTTATTGCGAATTATAAACCATAAAACTTTTAATAAAATGAAAATTGGAATAGCATCAGACCACGGCGGGTATGAACTAAAAAAACTGCTAAAAAAAAGATTACTGGAACTACAATATGATGTAGTGTCATGTCAATTGTAATATGACGTAAAATTTGTATCTTTGCCAAAAACGATTATGGTAAAGTACAAGGTAACACTAACAAAGAAGGAGCGGGAAGAATTGGAGTCTATTGTTAATAAGGGCCGACATACTTCCCAGAAATTTAGAAATGCTTACGTTCTTTTAAATTGTGACGAGGGTGAATACTCTGAAAAAGCCACTAATTCAGAGATAAGTAAAATTCTAAAAGTCGGGATGCGAACCATCGACCGCATTAAAAAACGGTTTGTTGAAGAAGGATTCGACGCTGTTTTGGAGCGAAAACCAACAAGCCGTGAGTATGAAAAGAAAGCGGATGGAGATTTTGAGGCCCATTTAGTAGCTTTAAGCTGTAGTGGACCGCCTGAAGGCTTTTCCAGATGGTCATTACGGCTGTTGGCAGACAAGATGGTTGAACTGGAAATCGTTGATTCCATTTCGCACGAAACGGTACGTACCGTTTTAAAAAAACGACTTAAAACCCTGGAAAGTAAAAGGATGGGTAATTCCACCTGGTTCTGACGGTGAGTTTGTCGCCAATATGGAAAAGGTACTGGATGTTTATAAACGTCCCTATAATGAATTGAATCCAGTGGTTTGTATGGATGAATCGCCAAAACAATTAATCGGGGAAACCAGGACTGGAACGCCGATGGGGCAAGGAAAAGAAAAAAGAATTGATTACGAATATGCCAGAAAAGGGACGTGTAATATATTTATGGTGAACGAGCCTTTGAATGGGAAACGACGTGTTAAAATAACGGAAAGGAAAACAAAGGTTGATTGGGCAATCCTTTTAAAAGAGATAGTGGATGACGATTATCCAAATGCTGAAAAAATAACATTAGTGATGGATAATTTCAAAACCCATTCTCCCGGAGCCCTTTATGAAACCTTTGAGCCAAAGGAAGCAAAAAGGATTTGGGACAAATTTGAATTTGTATTTACTCCCAAACATGGAAGCTGGCTCAATATGGCTGAAATTGAATTGAACGTTCTGGGCAGTCAATGTTTAAACAGAAGGATTGATAATATGGAAGAAATAATTGCAGAAACAAAAGCATGGGAAAACCATCGGAATAATAAAGATGCCAAAATAAACTGGCAATTTACGACAAAAGACTCTCGGATAAAACTAAAAAGGCTTTATCCGTCAATTTTAACTTGACATGACAGTAGTTGAATTTGGAAATCTAAACTACGACCCCAACGATGACTTCCCTGATTATGTAATTCCTTTGTCAAATGCCATTGTAAATAAATCGATTGACCGTGGCATTGCGATTTGTGGAAGTGGCGTGGGAGCATCAATTGCGGCAAATAAAATTCATGGCACCAGAGCCGGGCTTATCCACGATTGTTTTTCGGCCCGGCAGGGCGTGGAAGACGACGACATGAACATATTGTGTTTAGGCGGACGGGTTATTGGCGGGGAAGCTGCCTGGGAAATCACAAAAACTTTCCTGAACGCGAAGTTTTCATCCATCGAAAGGCATAAAAGACGATTGGATAAAATTTACCTGGTTGAAAACCATTTCTTCGGATGAATAAATTATACAAACAAATAATTAAAAACATTAAAAATGAACACGAACAACAAAAAATTAAATGAACAAGGCGTTAGCCTTTGGTTAGACAACATCACCCGGAAAATCCTCAACGACGGGACACTAAAAAAGTACATCAGCGAATTATCGGTAACCGGTTTAACATCCAATCCCACGATTTTCGACAACGCCATTTCAAAATCATCGGATTACGATGGGGCCATCCGTCAACTCGGTAATTTACTTACCGATGAAGAGGTGTTTTTCGAACTTGCCATTGAAGATATTCAGCGCGCAGCCGACCTGTTCCGCCCCTTGTACAACCTTACCAACGGCATTGACGGGTTTGTTTCTATTGAAGTTTCGCCCGTTTTGGCTTACGATACACAAAGCACCATCAATGCTGCCAAAATAATCTTCGAGAAAGTAAACCGGCCAAACGCTTTTATTAAAATCCCAGGTACACCCGAAGGTTTGCCCGCCATTGAAAAAGCCATCGCCGAAGGAATTCCGGTGAATGTAACCCTGCTTTTTTCAGCAGAACAATATCTTGCCGCTGCCGAAGCCTGGTTGAGGGGAATCGAAACCCGCGCAGAAAAAGGGTTAACCGCCGATGTACGGTCAGTTGCTTCAGTTTTTGTCAGTCGCTGGGATAAAGCAGTTTCCGAAAAGATTTCCGACGGATTAAAGAATAAACTTGGGCTGGCAACTTCCCAAAAAACGTATGAGGCGTATTTACAATTCCTGCAGTCGAACAGGGTACAAAGAGTAATGAACCTGGGCGTTTCACCACAACGGTTATTGTGGGCAAGCACCGGCGCCAAAGACCCGGCCGTGTCGGATGTCATTTATATCGAAAACCTGGTGGCGCCTTTCACGGTAAATACCATACCCGAAAATACCCTGCTGGCTTTTGCCGACCATGGAAACGCGGTTGAACCGATGCCACAATCCTGCACAGATACAGATAAATTGCTTGACGACTTCAAAAATGAAGGCGTAAATATTGGCCAACTTGCCGGGCAATTGCAAAAAGAAGGGGCCGAATCGTTTGTCGGTTCATGGAAACACCTCATTGACAGTATTCAGTCTAAAAGAAAACTAGTTTAACCCATGCTGGATATCAGAACAGAAAACAAAAACAATACCTTGTCTGCCGAATGGCTTGTTACCAACGGCATTGGCGGATATGCCTCGTCCACGGTTTCGGGCGCAAATACACGCCGTTACCACGGTTTGCTGGTGGCAGCGCTCAATCCTCCGGTTGAACGCAAAGTAATGGTATCCAAAGTGGAAGAGACCATTGTTACCGATGACGGGAATTTCGAACTGGGTTCGAATTTTTATCCCGGCGTAATATATCCCGAAGGGTATAAAACCATTGAAAGTTTTGAACGAACCCCCCTTCCTAAAACAGTATTTTACAAAAGGGGGCATCGCCTTTCAAAAACTATTTTTATGGTTCACGGTTCGAATACCACGGTTGTTGAATATGAAAATGTGGGAACAGAAAAAACAAAACTACAACTCAACCCCATGTTCCTTTACCGCGATTACCACAGCCTGTACAAAGAGGATGACAGTTTCTGCCATTATTACGACATGGAAAACAGTTCGCTTCAGATTTTTGCCTGTGACCATTCAGAGCCTCTTTTCTTTAAATATTCAGCAGGAAAATTTAACGCAAATTACTTTTGGCATAAAAACAACGAATATCCACGTGAGCAGGAACGCGGGCAGGATTTTCTCGAAGACACTTTTTCAATCGGATATGTTGAAATCAATTTGTCGCCGGGGGAAAGAATATTCCTGATGTTTTCCGACGTTTCTGAAATGCTCGCGCAAAATCCGGAGATATTGAAGCAGGATGAACTGTTACGATTGAAACTATTAAACCCAAAAAATAATACAAATCAGTTTTTTGCTGATTTGGCAGCAACAGCCGACCAGTTTATCGTTTTTCGCGAATCGACCCAAAGTTACTCCATTATTGCCGGTTACCACTGGTTTACCGACTGGGGCCGCGATACGATGATTGCCTTGCAGGGATTGGGTATCGCTCTGGGTAAAAAAGTAATCAGCAAATCAATTTTGAACACTTTTTTCAAAAGCATTGACAAGGGAATGTTGCCCAATCGTTTTTCGGATAACGAGAAAGACACGCCCGAATACAATACCATCGATGCCACACTTTGGCTGTTCGACACGCTGTATAAGTATTACCTGAAATTTGGCGATGCAGATTTTGTAAAAGAAAATCTTCATCACCTCGAAGAAATTATAAAATGGCATTTTAAGGGAACACGTTATAATATTCATCTTACCAAACAAGGGTTTTTATCTGGTGGCGAGAGAATTTCGCAACTTACCTGGATGGATGCACGGATTGGCGATTACGTGGTAACTCCACGACAGGGAATGCCCGTGGAAATTCAGGCGCTATGGTATAACGCTCTTCAGGTTTACCTCTTTTTTGCCAATGAATTACAGGAAAAACCCACTCCTTTTCAAAGCAAAATTCAGAAAACCGCAGAAACGCTGAAGAAAAATTTTAAAATGTATTTTCTGAATGAAAATGGGTATTTGAACGATGTAGTTCAGTTGGATAAATCAGCAGATGCTGCCATCCGCCCCAACCAGGTTTATGCGATTAGTCTTTCTTTTCCCATTTTGGATAAGGAGACCGGAAAAAGCATTCTGGATACGGTTGACAAATACCTTTTTACATCTTACGGATTACGGACCCTTTCGCCCGAACACAAGGATTTTCGCCCGGTTTACGAAGGGAATCAGTGGGAACGCGATACAGCATACCATCAGGGAACTGTTTGGCCCTTCCTGTTAGCCGACTATTTTCAGGCTTGTTTATATGTTTTCGGCCTTACACCTGAAGTACAGGAGAAATTGAAGGAATCCGTTCAAGTTTTGCAACAGCATTTTTACGAAGATGGTTGTGTCAACGGTATTGCCGAAATATTCGACGGATTGAATCCGGGACGTGGAAAAGGGACAGTCAATCAGGCATGGTCGGTTAGCGCGTTAATACAATTGTTGTCACATTCCAAACAGCTTTAAAAAACTCAGACTAATGCAACTTCTAATCACATTACAAAAAAACTGGAGAACGTATTTAATTGAAGCCTGGGCCTTGGGAATGTTCATGGTTTCGGCAAGTTTATTTGTCATTTTGGTTGAACACCCGGCTTTGCCTTATAGAAACCTGGTTGAATCAGCCGTTTTAAGGCGACTGATGATTGGCCTTGCAATGGGCGTGACGGCAATCCTTCTTATATATTCAAAATGGGGAAAACGTTCGGGTGCGCACATGAATCCTGCGGTAACACTTACTTATCACATGCTTCACCGCATCTCGTTTCAGGATACCTTCTGGTATATCCTGTTTCAATTTATGGGAGGTTTCCTGGGAGTTGCCATTTTTAAATGTTTCTTCTTTGGTTACATCTCATACCCGGCAGTGAACTATGTAGTAACAATCCCCGGCCCACAAGGCAACTGGCCGGCTTTTGCCACCGAATTTCTGCTCTCGTTTATCATTATCGTTATGGTACTTTTCAGCAGCAATTCAAAAAAACTGGCTCCTTTTACGGGATATATGGTGGGTGTTTTTCTCACGCTGGCCATAACTTTTACTGCCCCACTTTCAGGAATGAGCATTAACCCGGCACGTACAGTGGCATCAGCTTTAACTTCAGGCGAATGGCAGGGTTGGTGGATTTATTTTGCCGGCCCGGTTTCAGCCATGCTTTTTGGAGGATATCTCTACCGGTTTTGGTACCGGAAAGAGCACAATGGCAACTGCACAACAATGAGGATGCACCTTTCGGGATATCAGCACGATTGTACAACTTACGAAGTTCTTGGCCCGGCAAAATTTCTTCAAAAAAATTGAATGGGAGTCGGACTTTCCAAAGTCCGACATTTACAATTTCCCTTGTCAGGAAACCCTTTTTTCCCGACTTATAAAACAAATATCGAAATACATTAAAAATTATACGCATGCAACATTACGACTTCATCATTATTGGCACAGGCGCTGGCGGTGGAACACTGGCCAGGAAACTGGCCCCAACCGGGAAAAAAATACTCATCCTCGAACGTGGCGATTATATTCCACGCGAAAAAGAAAACTGGGATACCGAAGAAGTTTTCCTGAAAGCGCGTTACAAAGCCAAAGAAAACTGGACTGACAAGGACGGAAAATCATTTCACCCCGGAATCCATTACTGTGTTGGCGGCAACACCAAAGTTTATGGCGCTGCCTTGTTGCGTATGCGTGAACAGGATTTTGATGAAGTGAAACACCACGGCGGAATTTCTCCGGCCTGGGACATAAAATACAACGTTTTAGCATCGTATTATCTTGAAGCGGAAAAACTCTATTCGGTGCATGGTTTGCGCGGCAGCGACCCCACAGAACCTGCCGAAACAAATCCGTATTCCTTGCCGCCACTGGAACACGAACCCCGTATTCAGGAACTCTTTGATGATATAAAAAAATTGGGGTTAAAACCTTTTCCACTGCCCATTGGCTTTAAAAACGGTGAGGAAAATGGAGAATCAAAAGTAGTTTTAGACCGCTTCGATGGATTTCCAGACCCCACCGAAAGCAAAGCTGATGCGCATGTTGTTGGTATAAAAGAAGCTTTAAAATATGCGAACGTAACATTAGAAACCAATAGCTATGTTTCACGTTTGCTTACCGATGGTTCAGGTAAAGAAATTAAAAGTGTTGAGGTAATCAGAAACGGTGAAACGATTAGCTATTCCGCTAATATTGTGGTGGTTTCAGCCGGCGCCATTAACAGTGCCGCTTTGTTGCTGCGTTCGGCCAATGAAAAACACCCAAAGGGTCTGGCAAATGGCTCCGATGCGGTGGGTCGTCATTATATGGCACACAACAATTCGGCGATGGTTGCACTTTCAACCAAACCAAATCCTACCAAATTTGGTAAAACATTTGCCATCAACGACTATTATTTTGGTACAGAGGATTTCGATTTCCCAATGGGTCATATCCAAATGCTGGGCAAGTCAGACGCACTAATGTTTCGCGATGACGCACCTTCTTTTGCCCCGGGACTCACACTGGATTACATGGCAAAACACGCGCTCGATTTCTGGATGACATCAGAGGATTTACCCTTGCCTGAGAACCGTGTTACGTTGGATAAAAATGGAAATATCGTATTAAGTTATTCTGCAAATAACATAGAAGGGCATAAACGCCTGCAAAAGAAATTACGGTGGATACTGGAACATACCGGCTGCGAAACGCACTTATTACCCAACAATATTTATTTGGGCAAAAAAATTCCGATTGCCGGTACAGCACATCAATGCGGAACAATAAGATTTGGGAATGACCCAAAAACCTCGGCGCTCAATATCAATTGCAGGGCGCACGAAGTGGAAAATCTGTATGTGGTGGATGGCAGTTTTTTCCCATCGAGTTCAGCCGTAAACCCGGCTTTAACAATTATGGCAAACGCGCTCAGGGTTGGCGACCACCTTATCAATGAAATATTGTAATCCGGATTCTAAAAACCAATCTCATGAAGATTTTCCTTAGATATTCCTGGATAATTTTAGTTTATGTTGGTAGTTTTCTGCAGCTCAATGCTCAAACAATTACTGAAATTAGGAGCGTATCTTTTACGGTTTCCGATTTGAAAGAAGCATTGAAATTTTACACAGAGGTTCTGCCATTTCAGAAAGACACGGTATTTATACTGAAAGGCGGGAACATTCAACATCTTTTTAATATTCAGGATACAAGCCTCAAAGTTGAAGTTGCCCGCTTGCATTTGGGTGAAGGGCAAATCGAATTGATGGAATTTCATTCTGTTAATAATCCTGGACGAAAAATTCCTGCTGACAGCCGTAGCAACGACCTTTGGTTTCAGCATATTGCCATTGTGGTGAGCGATATGTCGAAAGCTTATCAAATCCTTGTAGAGAATAATGTTACCCATGTTTCAACTTCACCGCAAACATTGCCCGGTTATCTTCCGGCTGCTGCCGGCATTTCAGCATTTTACTTTCGCGACCCCGACGGGCACAATTTAGAGTTGATACATTTCCCGGCAGGCAAAGGAAATCCTAAGTGGCAAAATGCTGGAGATAAGTTGTTTTTGGGAATTGACCATACAGCCATCGGAATTGAATCGACGAGGTCTTCGCTTCAGTTTTACAGAGATTTATTGGGATTGAATATTGCGGGAAACAGCATAAATTACGGAACCGAACAGAAACACCTGAACCAGGTTTTTGGCGCACGCCTGAACATAACCGGATTGAAAGTGGCCAGCGGAATAGGAATTGAATTTCTCGATTACATCGCACCTTCCGGTGGACGGCCTTATCCATCAGACACAAAACCCACCGACCTTTGGTATTGGCAAACTACACTGAAAGTGTCGGGAATTAATGAGCTTTATCAGAAATTAAAAAAGGATGGATATTCGATGCTGTCTGATAGTATTGTCGAAATTGGAACGCTTGTAGAAGGTGCCCATTTGGGATTTTTAGCCCGCGATACTGATGGTCATTTTCTGTTCTTTGTTGAAAAATAGGATAAATATTTAAAATAAAATAAAATGAGACAAAATCCGCATCACCGGCTGGCAGGACAAACCTGCATTGTAACAGGGGCGAATTCCGGAATAGGAAAAGAAGTAGCGCTCTCGATGGGGCGCGATTGTGCAAACGTGGTAGTGAATTACGTTACCGACCCGGCTGGCGCCGAGGAAGTGGCACACCAGATAGAACTGAGTGACTCGGTTGCTAAAGCAATTGCTGTTAAAGCCGATGTTAGCAAAGAAGACCAGGTTCAGGAAATGTTCCGCGTTGCCAAACAACATTTTGGCACGGTTGACATTTTGGTGAACAACGCCGGATTGCAGCGCGATGCAGCATTTCAGGATATGACCCTTGCACAGTGGCAGTTTGTAATTGACGTAAACCTCACCGGTCAGTTTTTATGTTCACGCGAGGCAGTCCGCGAGTTTCTGCAACGGGGAAGAAAAGAATATTCCTGTGCGGTTGGGAAAATTATCTGCATGAGTTCGGTACACGAAATCATTCCGTGGGCAGGCCATATCAACTATGCAGCCTCGAAAGGTGGTGTAATGTTACTCATGAAATCGATGGCGCAGGAATTGGGGCCAAAGGGAATACGCGTGAACAGCATCGCCCCGGGCGCCATTCAAACCCCTATCAACCGAGATGCCTGGGAAACGCCCGAAGCACTCGAAAAACTGAATCGGCTCATTCCCTACAAACGTATCGGGCAAACCACCGACATTGGCGCTGTGGCCGTGTGGCTGGCTTCCGATGAAGCTGACTACATTCACGGAACGACCATTGTGGTGGATGGGGGAATGACGCTTTACCCGGGTTTTACCGAAAACGGGTAAAGATTTCCCGCAGATGCCGCAGAGTAACGCTGAAAAAGAATTAACAGATTTATAAAACCTCTGCGGAAATCCGCGAAATCAGCGGGAGATAAAACAAGATAATTTCCCGCAGATGGCGCAGATAAACACAGAAATTCTATGTACACCAGAAATCAGCGAAAATCAGCGTAATCCGCGGGAGATAAAAATAAAGCTCTTTGCGTCTTAGCGCCTTTGCGAGAAAAAATAGTTTAAAAAAATAAAAATACAATCATGAAAAATACGGAACAAATCCGCCTCGATGAACACTATACAGGCAAAAAAAACTGGCTCAAATGGGGCCCGTACCTCAGCGAACGCCAGTGGGGAACCGTGCGCGAAGATTATAGTCCTGACGGTAGCGCATGGGATTTTTTCCCGCACGACCATGCCCGCAGCCGCGTTTATCGCTGGGGCGAAGATGGCATTGCCGGAATCACCGACGAATTTTCAAACCTCTGTTTTTCGGTGGCGCTGTGGAATGGTAAAGACCCCATTATCAAAGAACGCTTGTTTGGACTAACCGGTTCTGAAGGCAACCACGGCGAAGATGTGAAGGAGTTGTATTACTATCTTGATTCCACCCCCACCCACTCGTACATGAAACATTTGTACAAATACCCGCAGGCAGAATTTCCCTACGAAGAGTTGGTCCGCGTGAACAGGAACCGTTCGAAAGATGAAGGCGAATATGAATTGATGGATACCGGAATTTTCAATGAAAACCGTTATTTCGATGTTTTTACCGAATACGCCAAAGCTGATAATGAAGATATTCTAATTAAAATTACCGTACACAACCGTTCAACTGAAGAAGCCGAACTCTCGGTTTTACCAACGCTATGGTTTCGTAATTTATGGAGTTTTGGCCTGACGGACGAAAAACCCCGTTTGGAATTGATTACCGAAAAGGATGCAAAATATATAAAAGCTATTCATCCAAAACTGGGGGAATATTACTTTTATTTTGAAGAAAATCCACGTAATCTATTCACCGAAAATGAAACCAATGCCAAACGGATATTTGGTTTGACAAACGCTCATCCTTTTGTGAAGGATGCCATAAATGATGCGGTGGTAAACCGTAATTTCGATTTGTTTGAAGGGAAAACCAACGGGACAAAATTTTCGCCGGTTTACGAATTGAATATTTCAGGAGGCAAAAGCCATGAAATCAAGTTGCGTTTATCAAAATCGAAATTAAAAGAAAAGGCACTGACCGAAAATTTTGACACTCTTTTCAGTAAAAGGCAAAATGAAGCCGATGTTTTTTACAATGAACTTTGTGTTGAAGACACGGAACTTAAAAACATACAGCGTCAGGCGTTTGCAGGCATGTTGTGGAGCAAACAATATTACAATATCGACATTCCGCGCTGGATAAACGGCGACCCGGGACAAACGCCGCCACCCGAAAGCCGCAAAAAAGGGCGCAATCACGAATGGGCCAGCCTGAATAACGAAGACATTATTTCGATGCCCGACAAATGGGAATATCCGTGGTACGCAGCCTGGGACCTTGCTTTTCACTGCATTCCGCTGGCTATGGCTGACCCCGGTTTTGCAAAAAGCCAACTCATCCTTTTCCTGCGCGAATGGTACATGCGCCCCAACGGGCAATTGCCTGCCTACGAATGGAAATTCAGCGATGTAAACCCTCCCGTTCACGCGTGGGCTTGTTTACAGGTTTACAGGATTGAAAAGAAAAACACAGGCAATAGCGATGTTGATTTCCTGAAAAAAGCATTTCAGAAACTGCTCATCAACTTTACCTGGTGGGTGAACCGCAAAGACCACAACGACAACAATGTTTTTGAAGGTGGTTTTCTGGGGCTCGACAACATTGGCGTGTTCGACCGCAGTTCGTTCATTCCCGGTGGCGGCCACCTTGAACAAGCCGACGGAACAAGCTGGATGGCCATGTATTGCCTGAACATGCTCGATATGGCGCTTGAAATAGCACAAACCGACAACACATACGAAGATGTGGCAACGAAGTTTTTTGAGCACTTTGTCTATATCGCCGAATCGCTCAACCGTATGGGCGAAGACTGGACCGGCGCATGGGACGAAGCCGAAGGTTTCTTTTACGACATCCTGGCCAAACCCGACGGAACCTACATTCCGCTGAAGGTGCGCTCACTTGTTGGCCTTTCTTCATTTTTTGCCACACTGGTTTTAGACCGGGAACGGCTGAAAAATGTCCCCGATTTTATGAAACGGCTTAAATGGTTTCGTAACTACCGTATCGCCAACAACTCTTATTTAGCCATTGAAGAATTAAATGAAGGGGAAGACATTTTACTTTCGCTCACTCCTAAAAAAAGACTCGAAAAATTACTGAATGCTTTGCTCGACCCGGCTGAGTTTTTCTCTCCACATGGTATCCGAAGTGTTTCGAAAATTCACGAAAAACCTTATTCCGTTGCAATCGATGGCGCTGAATACGGCCTTCAATACGAACCCGGTGAAGGACGGAGCGACCTTTTCGGGGGAAATTCCAACTGGCGCGGCCCGGTGTGGATGCCCATGAATTACCTTCTTATTCAATCGCTTCTGGAGTTGTACAAATATTACGGCAATTCGGTCATTACTGCATGCCCGGCGGATTGCGACCGCCTGGTGAACCTCGACCAGGTTGCTAAAGATATTTCAAATGGATTAATATCAATTTTTCAACCCGATGCCGATGGAAACCGCCCGGTTCACGGCAATAATCCGCTTTACAGAGAAAACCCGCACTTTAAAGATTTGGTATTGTTTTACGAATATTTTCACGGCGACACCGGCGGTGGAATCGGCGCCTCGCACCAAACCGGATGGACCGGGCTGGTGGCTGAGCTGATTGACAGGGTTGGAAAAAAGTGAAATGGGTGCAGTTTATTGGCGCATCTGCGGCAATGCAAAATAAAATAGTACAGGCTAACCGGAAATTAAAATCCCGATTCAAACTAATTTATTGCAGTTACACCACATATTAATTTTAAATTTGGGTTTTATGAAAAATAAAATCCTAAAATGAATTTAAACCAATACATCGACAACATAAACAAACGCTACAAATTAGGCAATGCCACTGAACACACGTTTCGTGGAGATTTGCAACAACTTATTGAGAATATAGTTCCAACAATAAGGGCGACAAACGAACCGAAAAGACAGAGTTGCGGAGCGCCTGACTACATCCTGACAAAAAAGGATAACTTGTCCCGCTCGGGCGGGATTCCGGTTGGATTTATCGAAGCAAAAGATATTGGC
The DNA here is from genome assembly GCF_009617875.1 of Prolixibacter sp. NT017. Taxonomy (NCBI): domain Bacteria; kingdom Pseudomonadati; phylum Bacteroidota; class Bacteroidia; order Marinilabiliales; family Prolixibacteraceae; genus Prolixibacter; species Prolixibacter sp. NT017. The sequence goes on from NZ_BLAV01000001.1 coordinate 911,314, forward strand.
GATAAAGACCTTGAAGGAGCAAAGAAAACAGGTAATAAAGAACAATTCGACAGATACAAAGCATCGTTGAATAATTTGATATTTACAGACTATCTCGACTTTCATTTATATCGTGAGGGACAATTTGTAACCAAAATTGCGATTGGAGAAGTAACTGAAAAAGGGATAAAACCAATACCGGAGAATTTTGAGCGATTCGAAAATCTGATAAAGGATTTTTGCACCCACATTGGGCAAACCATAAAAAGCAGTAAAAAATTGGCCGAAATGATGGCAGGTAAAGCCCGCCTTCTTTCTGAGGTTATTGAAAAAGCATTGACAAGCGATGAAAACAACAGCGAAGACAGTACGCTGAAAGACCAAATGCACGCTTTCAAACAAATTCTGATACACGATATTACACCCAAAGGATTTGCTGATGTGTACGCTCAAACCATTGCTTACGGAATGTTTGCAGCTCGTTCGCACGACCCGTCGCTGGCAACTTTCAGCCGACAGGAAGCCTACGAACTCATTCCAAAATCAAATCCATTCCTTAAAAAACTGTTTGGTTATATTGCAGGTTTGGACGTTGACGACCGCATAAAATGGATTGTTGACGATTTGGTGAGTATTTTCATTGCCTGCAACGTAGAGGAGATTTTGAAAAACTACGGAAAAAGCACAAAAATGGAAGACCCAATCATCCATTTTTATGAAACATTCCTGAGCGAGTACGACCCAAAATTGCGTAAAGCCCGTGGCGTTTGGTACACACCTGCACCCGTTGTAAACTTTATTGTACGTGCCGTTGACGATATTCTAAAAACAGAATTTGATTTACCGCAAGGACTTGCCGACACGAGCAAAACCAAAATAAAAGTTGACGTACAAGGCAAAAAGATGGAGCAAGAAGTACATAAAGTTCAAATACTCGACCCAGCCACAGGAACAGGCACATTTTTAGCAGAAGTTATTAAACACATTCACCTTAAGTTTGAAGGGCAACAAGGCATTTGGAGCTCTTATGTGGAAACGCATTTGTTGCCTCGCCTTAATGGTTTTGAATTGCTTATGGCAAGTTATGCAATGGCACATTTAAAACTTGATTTGTTGCTTACTGAAACAGGTTATAAACCTACAAAAGACCAACGTTTTAGAGTTTACCTTACTAACAGTTTAGAAGAATACCATCAAGACACAGGAACTCTCTTTGCCAACTGGTTAAGCTCCGAAGCCAACGAAGCCAACCACATTAAACGAGACACGCCGGTGATGGTAGTAATGGGAAATCCGCCGTATAGCGGTGAAAGTGCCAACAAAGGCGAGTGGATAATGAGCCTGATGGAAGATTATAAAAAGGAACCAGGCGGAAAGGAAAAACTAAAAGAAAAAAATTCAAAATGGCTCAATGATGATTATTGCAAGTTTATCCGCTATGCCCAACATTTCGTAGAAAAAAACAACACTGGAATAGTTGCATTAATTAATCCTCATGGGTTTCTGGATGCTCCTACATTTAGAGGAATGCGCTGGAATTTGATGAATACCTTCGACAAACTATATATCCTTGATTTACATGGAAACTCACGAAAAAAAGAGGTTTCTATGGATGGGTCATCAGATGAGAATGTCTTTGACATTATTCAAGGTGTCAGCATAAATATCTTCGTTAAAACTGGCAATAAAAACAAAGGTAAACTTGCCACAGTAAATCATTTTGACCTCTATGGGAAACGACAAAATAAGTATGATTTTATTTCTCAGAATTCCATTGGCTCTGTTGCCTGGCAATTATTACCATGCAAAGCACCAGAATATTTTTTTGTGAATAAAGATTATTCATTAAAGGCCGAATATGAAAATGGATTTTCTGTTTCCAATTTGTTTCCGACAAATGGTGTTGGCATTTGTTCAAAAAGAGATTCAATTGCATTCCAAGAATCCAAGAAAGACATTAAAAAGGTTGTCGAAGATTTCTCGGTTTTATCAGAAATTGAAATCAAGCAAAAATATTCAGTAAAGTCTGAAAGTAGAGACCAAAAAATCTCATTAGCAAAACAGAATATCAATGATTATGGATTAAATGACAAGTATTTAATTCGTTCCCTTTATCGACCTTTTGATGAAAAATGGACATATTTTACAAATAGAGTTCGAGGTTTTTTAGCATATCCTGTTTTTCAAATTATGAAACATTTTGTAATTGGCGAAAATATTGGTCTATGTTTCGTTAAAGTTGGTAGAAATGCTGATAATCAAAACTTTTTTGTGACAAATAAGATTGTTACTAAAGATGCGATTTCTTCACTTGATAGCATAAATGTATTCCCCCTCTACCTTTATACCGAAACCACCGCCCAGCAAACGATAGAGCCAGCAGCAACACGTTCGCCCAATCTAAACACAGTAATTGTAAAGCAAATAGCTGAGAAATTGGGATTAGGTTTTGTTCCGGAGAAAGAAGTCGAAGGCAATGTTTGTTTTGTCAACAGCCCCGAAGTGCGCGACGATTTTAAAACCACTTTTGCGCCCATCGACCTGCTCGATTACATCTATGCCGTTTTGCATTCGCCAACATACCGAGAAAAATACAAGGAATTTTTGAAAATTGATTTTCCGAGAGTACCGTACCCGAAAGACAAAGACACGTTTTGGCAATTGGTAAAACTTGGGGGCGAAATTCGACAAATTCATTTATTAGAAAGTCCAACGGTAGAAAAATACATAACCCAATACCCGATTGATGGAGATAATGTGGTAATCAAGCCACGCTTTTCTCCCTCCCCTTCGGGGAGGGCCGGGGTGGGGTCAGTTTATATTAACGACACGCAATATTTTGACAATGTTCCCGAAATAGCTTGGAACTTCTACATTGGCGGTTATCAACCAGCCCAAAAATGGTTGAAAGACCGCAAAGACCGCAAACTCGAATTTGAGGATATTTTGCATTATCAGAAAATAATTGTAGCCCTTTCGGAAACCGACAGGTTAATGAAAGAAATTGATAAAATTGAAATTGAATAAGCCGTGAAAAGAAAGGAATTTGAAAATCTATTTGCGACTTTCAATGAAAATGGAAAGCAAATTTGGGTAATAACCAGAGTTAAAGAATTACCTAAGCCAATTGTAAATATGGCCCTTAACCTTGCCGCATTGGATTTTATTAAATTTATAAATATTAACGATGAAGCATTAGCGACTTCGAACGAGAACTACCCAAAACGTCCGAAAGTGCCAATTACAAACATGAACCACGAAACAGCAATTGGGGTTCAGATATTGTACAGTCCTGTTCACAAGTATATAAATTTTTATGATATTAATTCACCAATTAAGGGTAACGGTAATAAAATGGTTGATGCAATATTGAGAGCTTTGCCGAAAGATTGGCATCCCTCGGTTGTTATGGATTGGAGTAATGGATTTTGGGAAAAAATGAAAGAGAAATATGCAAATATAGAATGGATTATGTAAGAGATTAACAGAATTTAAATAGAATAGCGCCTGTAAATAAATATCAATTTTAAAAAAGGAAACCTGGCAAAAACGAAAAATTTTGTCAGGTTTCCTTTTTTAACCGACTGTAAGAGTAATTAATAAAAGATTTCACTTAAAATTTTAAAATCATGAAAAGAATTTTTACTCTGTTTTCAGTATTTTTGATGGTTATTTCCACATTAAATGCTCAGTTGGTTATCAAAAAAGATAACCTGTTCCGCACAGCCGACCAAATGTTGTTGGCCAATGAGTTATTTCTGAGTGGTGAACCATTTGCCGAAAGTCTCGGCTACAACCTCGATGACCTTGACCCGATGGTGCCCAACTCTCCTGACTCCATTGCTTATGCAACCGGAATTGAAGGATACGAATATTCACGCTACCTGCTGGGTTCTGTAATTTCACGTTCAGGCATTGGGCTGAACATGATGTGGAGCCCGATGATTGGCCAGATGGCAGCCATGGAACCTGAAGGTTTTGATGGTTCGTTTACCGGTGGCATGGTCAACGGTTTTAAAGAAGACGATGAAATGATGATGATGGTCGGGCATTTCAGTATGTTGGCCAACCAAATGGCACCGATGAACCCGTTTCCGCAATTCGCCGATTTTGAATCGGGAAACCCGCAGTTGCCCCAAACCGTGGCGCCCGATTTTGCAATGGATTTCGCCTCTTTGCGTTGGGACCGCTCTCAATTCAGCAAAGTATTGAACCCTGCGGCAATGGGACAATCGCTTTGGAAACAATATTACTGGGCGAAAGATATGTTAGGCGCTTTTCACGACGGCGACGATAACGGAATTGAAGCAGATGGAATTATCTCGCCCGATTCAGTTGGAAGCCCAAATTTCGACCCGAACAACAATGTTTTTTACGGTGGAAATAATCTTGACGGCTTTATCGGTCAGGTACTTACTGCCGAAAGTATTAACAAAGTGGCTTTTATTCTGAATAACCTGGCTTACGATGGTTCTTCGCTTGGAATGGTTGACCCCGCTACTTACGACCCGGCAAACGGGATTAAATATTTTCCACATCGTGTAGCCGTAACCGAATCGGCTGTAAACGAAATGTTGCCTCCAAAATTATCCGGTCTGGAAGTAATTGATGCAGGCAGCCAGCTTTTCGACCAGATTTCACTCCTGCTGGGGACAATCCACTTCAAAAACATGATGGACCCAACAATTAATGACCCGGAACATTATGCATACCATGCTGTTTTTGATGGAAATCCGTTTCCTGCACCAATGTCGCAAACCGGAATGATGGGGGCTTACGATATAATGGCCGGAGCAAGCATGGTATTGGTTAAAAACTTACTGGCAATGCATTATAACGAAACGGCAGGAACTTTTGTCGATGTTTCCGGTCTTGCGGAAGGCGCCGTTTCAAAAGGGAATACAATCTCATCGGTAAATGCCGGATATGTTTTGCTGGCCTTAAAAAATGTTGCAGAAGAATTTGCCGGTACACCACTCGCAACAATGGCTACCGACGCATTAAACGCACAGGCATCCTTTATATATAGCTCTTTAAAAGACACGGAAGGCGGTTTTTACAACGGATATGACATAACAACCGGCGCCGACCAATCTGCTAAAAAAGCCGAAAGCCAGGCTGCCATTTCACGCGGACTTTATGCAGCTTACGAGCTTACCAACAATTCAGCCTATCTCGATGCTGCAAACGAAGCTTATCAATTCCTGATTAGCAGATTCTATGTTCCATCAGAACAAATTTTCAGAACAGAAGAAGGAAACAACACCGCATCGTACAATCCGTTTAATCTGGCAGTTTTGAGTGGCGGTTTACGTGAAGCTTCATTAGTTGGAGGACAAACCGATGCTGCCGCCATTTACACCCGATTTTTCAATAAGGTTTACAGCCCAATGTTACTGGCCGAAGCCGAATTAACCGGTGAAACCGGAAATGATTCGGATGGCGATGGGATTCCTTATGTGGCAGGTGGAACAGTGGCAACCGTTTTTGCGGCAGAAGCTGAATATTCGTTTACCATTACAGGTATAAGCGACCGCTTGCAACAACAGGCCGGACTGAATATTTACCCCAATCCGGTAAGCAACCAGGCTACCATTTCATTTAACGATAAGGATTTTACCAACACTTCGGTTTCAATTGTGAATATTGCCGGGCAAACCGTTCAGCATTTTAACACCAACAAAAACCGGAATATCAACTGGAATGTTCAGGGCATTAACAACGGCATCTACTTCGTGCGTCTTGAATCGAACGGAAAACCTGTTTCCGTGAAAAAAGTAGTTGTGAACAAATAAAAATCGCTGTTGTGATATTTTATAATGGCTGTTCTTTTCAAGGGGCAGCCATTTTTATTGAAAAAACTTTACCTCCTTTTTATTCACTTTTGTCAGGTTCAAACCACTTCAGCGTCTATTCCTTTGAAATCAAAAAAATATAAAATTAAAAATCATTCAAAATGGCAAAAATAGCTATCGTAATTTATGCTGACACCGATACGGCGGAGGCATTGGGAAAAGTATCAAACGCGTTTATGCTGGCGCTCGAAGCCGTTGAAAATAAAGACGACCTGAAAATTATTTTCGAAGGGGCAGGCACCAAATGGATAGGCGAACTGGAAAAAGAAGACCACAAAATGCACGCGTTGTATTCCGGTTTAAAAGACAAAATTACCGGCGTTTGCGATTATTGCGCACAGGCGTTTGGCGTTAAAAGCAAAGTGGAAAAAGCTGGTGTACCGCTGCTTTCAGAGTTTAAAAAACACCCCAGCCTGCGCAGCCTGTTTGCCGAAGGGTATAGTGTTATAAATTTCTGATAAAAAAAATAAAAATAATTGTCAGGATTTAAAAAACTGCACGACTATACCGTAAATAAAGACAAAAAAGTTCTTTTTAATAATGTTAAATTTTAAAATTTTAAAATCATGAAAAATGTAAAAACAATCTTCGCAAGTGTGGTTCTTATCGCATTGGTTTCAATTTCTGCTTTTGCAGGAACAGGTTCAAAAGTTATTGCAGTGGTTAACGAGGCAAGTTGGTGCCCAACCTGTCAGAACAATGGTATGCGGGCTATGGAAACTTTTAAGGAAAACAACAAAGACATGGCTATTCAGTTTGTGATGAACGATTTATCGACCGATGAAACAAAAGCAAAATCGCTTGCAGAACTCAAAAAAGTTGGTCTCGACAAAGCAATGGCTGAACGTAAAGGAACCGGTGTTGCTTATTTTTTCGATGCTGACAGCAAAAAATTAATCAATGAAGTTAGTGTTGCCAAAAGCAACGAAGAACTTGCCGAAGCATTGACAACCGCAAAAAAAGGTGCGAAATAAAAAATCAGGTATTGTAAAACCAAAGGCGGAACTAAACACTCCGCCTTTTTTATAAAAAAATTATGGCAAAAGAATTAACTGTAAGCAACTTCGAGGAAGTGGTGCTGCAATCAAAACAACCTGTATTGGTCGATTTCTGGGCGCAATGGTGCGGCCCCTGTAAAGCCATCGGACCGATAATTGAGGAAATTCACAATGAGTATGAAGGAAATGCAGTAGTTGGAAAAGTAGATGTGGACTCCAACCAGGAGCTGGCCGTTAAATACGGTATCATGAATATTCCAACAGTCCTGTTTTTCAAAGACGGGCAGGTAGTGGATAAATTAAAAGGCGCTGCGCCAAAAAAAGAATTTGTAAAGCGGCTGGAAAGTCTTCTGTAAAATCCTGCTCTTTATGCCACTGAGCCAATGTAAGCGATTTTTTATTGGGCAAATTCAAATGAAAACAATGATAAGAACAATTAAACAGATGAAAACAATAACTACCATACTCCTTTTACTGGTTTCTGTAACGGGATTCTCCCAAATTTACGACCCGGTAAAATGGGAACTGAAAGCAGACCGTTTTGCTCCCGATTCGGCACGAATTACAATAAATGCAGACATTGAAAAAGGATGGCACATTTATAGTCAGGCGCAGGACAAAAATGATGGTCCGGTACCTACTTCTTTTGAATTTGCGCCTAATTCAGGCTACGAGCTCATAGGAAAAACAGAGGAACCGGTCCCAATTACAAAGAAAGAACCTGCATTTAATAATGCAACAGTTTCTTTTTTTGAGGGAAAGACTTCGTTTAGCCAGAAAATTGCCCTGCGTGCCAGCGACAGTTTGCAAATTGGCGTGGCGGTAACTTTTATGGTATGCAGCGACGAAATGTGCCTTCCACCCGAAACGCGGGAATACTCAGTAACTGTAAAAGAAGGGCCTGCATTTGTTGCCGCTGCTCCGGATGCCGGTTCGTTTGAGCCTGAAGGAAGCAACCTCGGAATCTGGGCAATATTTTTTGCCGGATTTGCCGGTGGATTGCTGGCTTTACTGACTCCCTGCGTTTTCCCAATGCTCCCTTTAACGGTGAGCTTTTTCACAAAACAAAGTAAAACCAGGGCAAAAGGTATTCGTAATGCGTTAATTTATGCTGCTTCAATTATTGTAATTTATGTAACACTGGGTTTGACAATTTCACTTTCATTGGGCCCCGATGCACTAAATTCATTGGCAAGCAATGGAATTATGAACCTGGCATTTTTTATCATTTTTGTGGTATTTGCAATGTCGTTTTTTGGCGCTTTCGAAATTACATTACCTTCGAAATGGCTAAACGCATCGGATAAAGCAGCCGACAAAGGCGGATTAATCGGAATCTTTTTTATGGCGTTTACCTTGTCGCTGGTATCCTTCTCTTGCACAGGGCCAATTATTGGGAGTTTGCTGGTGCAGGCGGCTGTTAACGGCAATGTTACGGGTCCGGCTATCGGTATGCTGGGATTTGCTGTTGCGCTGGCGTTACCTTTTGCACTTTTTGCAGCTTTCCCGGGGTGGTTAAATTCGCTGCCAAAATCGGGCGGCTGGCTCAATTCAGTAAAAGTAATTCTTGGTTTTATTGAACTTGCTTTTGCCCTAAAATTCCTTTCTGCTGTTGATTTATCGTACCATTGGGGCATTATCACCAGAGAAGTTTTCATAGCGTTATGGATTGTGATATTCGGATTACTTGGTTTTTATTTGCTCGGGAAATTACGGCTTCCGCATGACGATGAACAGAAAAAAACCTCGGTTACCGGGTTAATGACAGGTGTTTTGGTTCTTGGGTTCGTTGTTTACATGGTTCCCGGAATGTGGGGCGCTCCGTTGAAACTGATAAGCGGTTTTCCTCCTCCATCGTTTTATACCGAAGGTTGGAGTTTGCAAAATACAAGTTCTGCAGTGGCGGTTAATACCGCGCAAGCTGCAAATATTTCAACGGTTTCCGATAATGAATTCCATTGCCCGCATGGGCTCAATTGTTTCCACGATTACGAAACAGGAATGGCCTATGCAAAACAGGTAAACAAACCGGTTATTCTCGATTTTACCGGATGGAGTTGTGTGAACTGCCGCAAAATGGAGGACAACGTATGGAGCGATAAAACGGTTTTAAACCTGCTTAGTAACGACTATGTGCTGATTTCGCTTTATGTGGACGACAAAACCCGGCTTCCTGAAAATGAACAGTATGTTTCGGAAACTACAGGGAGGAAAGTGAAAACCATTGGCAACAAATGGAGCGATTTTCAGGCAACACATTTTCGGACCAATGCCCAGCCATTTTATGTGCTGATTGACCACGACGGAAACATGCTTACCAAACCCAAAGGGTACGATACAAGTATTGACGGATATATTAAATTTCTTAACGAAGGTTTGAAGAATTTTGGGTCTTAACAACTGTTTAAATCCCGCAAAGCCGCGAAGACGCTAACTAAAATGAAGATAACAACATTCAAATCTTAGTGTCTTTGCGGTTTTTTTATATAAGTTTTATACCCGCCTTTTAATTCTGAAAATAGTTGTAAAAAATTCACTTTCAGTTGTCAGGTTTTGAATTGTTTACGACTGTTCAGGCATAAAACAAGAAATGAATAAAAAAAATCAAAAAAAAGGACAAAATGAAAAAGAGAAAAATTATCAAATTGGGTATTATAACAGTAGTTGCGGGGGTTGTAATTGCAGGTGCAGTTGGCCTGTACATGTTTAACATGCCACACCGGGATGTTCAGTCAGTAAAAGCTGATTTCAGCCTGAACAGCTCCGAAATTGTTGCCGAATACCTCGCCGATGCTAATGCAGCAAATGACAAATACCTCGCTGCCAACGGTGAATCGAAAGTACTTGAAATTACCGGCACAGTAAATAAAATTTCAGAAGATTTCGACGGACAAAAAGTGGTGCTGTTGAAAGCTGACAGCGACAAAGCCGGAGTGAGTGCAACGTTTACACCCGAAACAAACGCGAATGCAGAAAAATTGCAGGTGGGGCAAAACGTAACCATAAAAGGCGTAATCCGTGCCGGTGCAGCTTACGACTCGGACCTTGAATTGTACGAAAACGTAATCCTCGAAAAAAGTGATATAGTAACAAAATAAAAATCACAGTTCGACTTCGCTCACTGTGACAGTCACCCTGAGCGGAGTCGAAGGGTGTTTCAAAGAAAAAATCAAATATTCAATAACAATTTAAAAATTTTAAAAATCATGAAAAAATTAGTCTTATTAACAGTAGTAGTTGCATTATTTGCAAGCATTTCGGCCACAGGCCAGTCAAAATTGGTGAGTTCAAAATCGCACATTAAATTTTTCTCGACCACACCGGCCGAAAACATCGAAGCGAACAACACCACATCGGTGAGTACAATTAATCCTGAAACCGGCGAAATCGTTTTCTCCGTGCCAATGCAGGGGTTTGAATTTGAAAAAGCGCTGATGCAGAAACATTTCAACGGTGAAGATTTTCTGAATACAAAAGAGTTTCCAAAAGCAAAACTCACTGGAAAAATTACCAACATCGATAAGGTGAATTTTAAAAGCGACGGGACTTATGATGCACATGTTGAAGGCGAACTTACCATTAAAGGCGTAACAAAACCAGTTCACGAAATGGGGACTATTATCGTAAAAGGCGGAAATGTGGCCGCCAACAGCAAATTCAACATTACGCTGGCCGACTACGGGATAAGCTTTGTAAAAGGAAAACCATCCACCAACATTGCAAAAACCGTAGAAGTTACCGTTCAGGCTGAATATGCAGTTCAATAAAAACAAATTAATATGAAAAAGAAAGCAGCGATTTGAAAAACCGCTGCTTTTTAAATATTTGAAAAAATGGAAAAGATTCAATTTAAAAAGATTAAGGAAGCAAAAGGATTGCAGCCAGGCGAAACAGTAAAAGATTTTTCGGCAGTTGACCTGAACGATAACGTTTTCACACTCAGCGAAGCCTTAAAAAAGGGGCCGGTAGTGGTCATTTTTTACCGCGGACAGTGGTGCCCGTTTTGTAACAAACACCTGAAAACACTGGAGCAAAACCTGGATAAAATTTATGAGAAAGGCGCCAGCGTTATAGCAATTTCCCCCGAGAAATCGGAATTTCTGAAACGTACTGCCGATAAAACCAAGGCTTCGTTTTCGCTTCTCTTTGATGAAGATTATAAAATTGCTGAAGCTTTTGATGTGGCATTCAGGCCTACAAAATTTGAACGAACCGTTTACAATAAAATCCTGAAAGCTGATATGAAAAATGCCCATTCCGACGACAGCGAACAATTGCCCATTCCGGCAACTTTCATAATTGGAACAGACAGTAAAATTATCTGGCGCCATTTCGACCCGGATTATAAAAAGCGGTCGAAAGTGGATGATATTGTTAAAAATATTCCTTAAAAAAAGTATTTCCGGCAATTGATTTTGTCAGGATTGGACAAAACTTTCGTCTATTCATAAAAATCAAAAAAACAACCTTAATAGTAATAAGAAATGAAAAAAGTGGCAAAAGAAAATCTGATTCAGTTGAGCGGAATGCTTCAACTCATCAGTAAAGAACAATACACGCAAAATTCGGAAATACTTTCCGGCTCGTCCGTCGGGCAGCACATCCGGCACATTCTGGAGTTTTACCTGCTGTTGGTTTCCGGCTCGTTTTCTGGTATAATCAGTTACGACAAACGCCAGCGTGACAAACAAATTGAAGAAAATCCGCTCATCGCCCTCGAAACAATCGACCGGTTGTTAAAAGGAATCGATACACTCGATTTAGGGCAGACTGTAAAATTTGAAGGCGATTTTACCACCGACGGCTCGCACGATAATTTCACGGCCAGTTCGGTGGGCCGCGAGCTTGCCTATTGCATCGAGCACAGCATCCACCATCAGGCAATCATCAAAGCCGGCCTCATTGGCCTGGGTTTGTCGGCTTTAACCGACGAAGATTTTGGCGTGGCTTATTCAACCATTCGTTACCGCAAAAACCAATGTGCACAGTAAGTTACATACCAAATGCTAACGGGAGCAGTTTTGTGCTTACCTCGAACCGCGACGAAAAAGCGTTCAGGCCAACCATTGCGCCACAAATATATGAGCTCGGTGAAACAAAAACAGGTTTTCCGAAAGATGAAAAAGCCGGTGGTTCGTGGATAGCAGCCAACAACAATGGAAGGTTGTGTTGTCTGCTTAACGGCGCTTTTGTGGCCCACGAAAAGAAACCGCATTACACGCAAAGCCGCGGAAATATTCTCGTTGAACTGGCATCTTCTTCCCTTTCGCCTGTCGATTTTTATGAAAACAAAAATTTGATGAATGTTGAGCCTTTCACGATTGTTACGGTGGAAACGTCGAATAATAAAATCACCCATTTCAGTGAATTTATCTGGGACGGCAACAAGAAACATTTTAAAGAACTTAATCCCGGGGAACCGCAAATCTGGTCGTCGGTTACACTTTACAGCGAAGAACACCGCAACCTGCGAAAACAGTGGTTCGGCCGTTTTTTAAAGAATGTAAACGGTAATATTTCGCCCGAAAGTATTTTGGGTTTTCACTCCGGTAAACATACAAGTGACAATTCAATTAATACGGTAATGGAGCGCGAAGGGGGTTTAAAAACCGTTAGCATCACCCAGGTAATTCCCGAAAACGGAAAATTCAGGATGAGTTATTTCGATTTGCACAACCATGTAAATACAGCCATTTCAATATGACTTTTCAGAAAAAACATACCGGATTTGCCATTGCCATTGCCTGGCCCGAAACCTGGTGCAAACAATCGGGCGCCTGGTACGACGGGTTTATTAACCGGATTGGTATCAGCAAACACCATTATTACAAGGTAGGCCATGCAGCGCTGGTTTTGATTGATGATAAAACCGGCAAATGCAATTATTTCGATTTTGGCCGCTACCACACCCCGTTTCAGCATGGCCGTGTCCGTAGTGAGATGACCGATGACGGACTAAAAATGAAAACCGTTGCTAAAATTTCAGCGGACAAAGAACAGATTTTGAATTTCGAAGAAATTTTAACTGAATTGCAGCAGAATGTAGAATGTCACGGCGAAGGAAATATCCATGCTTCCTATAGTCGCATCAACTTTGAAAAAGCATTCGGTAAAGCTTCGCAGATGCAGCAAATCAGCCCCATCCGTTACGGGCCGTTCCGATACAAAGGGAGCAACTGTTCGCGGTTTGTAAACACTGTTCTCCGTGCAGGAAATCCCGACTGGAAATCAGCTTTTAAACTGAATTTTTTGGTGCCGCTCACGCCAACTCCCATGAACAATGTAAATTCGTTTCCAAATAAAACGATGCTTCCAAAACTGTTGCCATTTACTTTTGCGCCATCTCCAATTACTGATAAAAGCAAATTAAAAAGCACACTAAAAGAACCTGTCCGTGCTGCCGGAATACCAGCAACTTCACAGTGGCTGGCAGGTGAAGGAGCAGGCTCTTGGTTTACGATTGACTTTGAAAATCACTTATTGAAAGTTACCCGATATTCGGTTTTTGGAGCTATTGAATGTGCAGGTTTGTTTGAAAATAAAGATGCAATCAAGGTTTTGAAAAACAAAAAATCATATAAAGTTGCTTATCCAAGTGATTGCAAAACGGTTTCACTCAATTTGAATGGCTCGGAATTTAGGTTTAACCGTACACTTTAATTTTTACAGGGTATGCTGAAAGGAAAAAAAATATTACTAACTGTCGGGCCGACAAGGGAATATTTAGACCCTGTCCGGTTTATTACCAACGAATCGAGTGGAAAAATGGGATTTGCCATTGCTGAAGAATTGCATAAGGAAAATGCTGAATTGATTATTGTTTGCGGACCTGTTAATATCCAGCCAAAAGTTCCAGACAGAAATATAAAAAAAATAACCACGGCGTTGGAAATGTACGAAGAGTGTCAAAAACATTTCAGCGACGTTGATATAGCCATTTTTACAGCTGCCGTTGCAGATTACAGGCCAAAACATCAGGCCAATTCCAAAATTAAAAAAGATGGAAATATTGCTACAGTTGAATTTGTTAAGAATCCTGATATTGCAGCAGAGTTTGGTAAGATTAAGATGCCACATCAAATATCAGTTGGTTTTGCCCTTGAAACTGATAATGTAATTGAGAACGCACAAGAAAAGCTAACAAAAAAAGGATTTGATATGATTGTAATTAACAGCCCAAACCATGGTGAAGGATTTGGATATGATACCAATAAAGTTTCTATTCTCATAAACGGGCAAAATATTAAGGATTATCCTTTAAAATCGAAAAGTGAAGTCGCAAAAGATATTGTGGATAAAATCAAATCTTTATTATAAAAAAAGTTCCCTAACAGTAGTTTGTCAGGTCCGGAAATCCCAACCGGATAGCTGCTTTTAAATTGAATTTTATAGTGTTGCTCACATCAGCGCACCAGCGCCATTAAATAATGTCAGTTCATTCAGAAACAAACAACTCTTCCAGAATTATCGCCTTTCACCTTTACACTTTCACCAATTGCAGATAAAAGCAACCTAAAAGGTATGTTTCCAGTACCGGCACTCGAATTCAATTATTAAAGGCTACTCATTATAGTTTTACACAGATTTTCTCTTTTTGATTTACCACTTGTCTTTCTTAAATTGCCGTTGCTACAAATATCGGTATAGCTTCGGCAAATTGGCCTTAAGCAAAAACAATTTATTCTTAATTGTCAGGAATTTGACTTTCAAACGACTACTCCACCAAACAACTTAAAAAATAACAATCATGATAAAAATAGTATTCATTATGGCAATTTCCATTTTATCTTTTTTTTCTGTTACTGCGCAAAATGCAGGTTATAAACAGGTAAACCCGGCACAATTCGAACAACTGATAAAAAAGCCGGGCGGTGTGTTGCTCGATGTTCGTACTCAAAACGAGTTTAAAAACGGGCACATTGCCAACTCAGGCCAACTCAATTATTACGCGCTCGACTTTCGGAAAAAATTGTTGATGCTCCCTAAAGAAGAACCCATTTATTTGTACTGCAATACCGGCTGGCGCAGCGAAAAAGCCGCTAAAATTTTGTCTGAAAACGGGTACAAAAACGTGTATAACCTTGAACACGGGATTATGGACTGGGAATTGCAAAACCTGCCGGTAGCGGTTGACCCTGATGCAAAACCCGACACCGAAAATAAAATGGAATACGAAGAACTGGCGCGGTTTATCGAATCGGGAAAACCCGTGTTTGTTGATTTTTATGCACCCTGGTGTGGGCCCTGCCGCACCATGATGCCGATGGTTGAAGAACTGAAAACAAAATACCATGGCAAAATTACCGTCGTAAAGGTAAACGTGGATGCCAGCAAAAAACTGGTGAAAGAGATGAAAATCCAGAGTGTGCCTTACCTGGCGCTGTACAACAACGGCAAACCGGTGTACACCAAAAACGGGCTTACCGCACGCGACGAATTGGAAAAAGCTTTTCAACAAAACATTAAGGGTTTATAACAATCCCTTTTTTTAAAACAATATTTAAGTATTTGCTTAAATAAGAAAACAATTTCAATGAAACCTGTCTGTAAATAAAAAACATACAAATCATGGATAATAATCAAACATGTATAAGGGTATTTGCCGACAGCGTGCAAATCAACCATTGCCGGGAAAAATTGCAATCATCGCAAAAAACGTTAGCCGAACTGAGCAACCTGCTGGCCCTCGCCGGCAACGAAGTCCGGTTGAAAATCCTATTTCTCCTGGAAGAGGAAGGCGAACTTTGCCCTTGCGACCTCTCGGATATTCTGGGAATGAGTATTCCGGCCGTATCGCAGCACCTTCGTAAAATGAAGGATGGAAATGTAGTTGAAGCCAGACGCTCAGGGCAGACCATTTTTTATTCGCTCAAACCTGAACAAACCGCGCTTCTTCAACCCTTATTCAAACACATCATCAACAATAATTCAAATAAAGTTAGTGTATGAAACGACCATGAGAAAGGCTTTCACAAAAATGCAAATGATTATAATCATGGGAGTTCCATCTGTTACCATTAAAAACAAACAATTATAAACAGATGAAAACAACAAACAAATTTGCCGGAGTGGGAGTGCTCACGGCAATCGCTGCATCGTTATGCTGTATCACACCAGTTTTGGCGCTTATTTCAGGCGTTGGCGGAATGGCATCCGCATTTTCGTGGATGGAACCTTTCAGGCCATATTTAATTGGGATTACTGTTTTAGTCCTGGCATTTGCCTGGTACCAAAAATTAAAACCCCGAACCGCAGAAGAAATCCAGTGCGACTGCGAAACAGAGGAGAAACCCCCGTTTATACAGACTAAAAAGTTTCTGGGAATCGCAAGCGTGTTGGCATTCCTGATGATGGCCTTTCCCTATTATTCCAACGTTTTCTATCCCGATAACCAAAAGCAACCGACAACTGTGGATGCAACCGGGCTCATTACCCTCGACCTGAAAGTTGAAGGAATGACCTGCGAATCGTGCAACCTCCACGTTGCCCATGCCGCGCAGGAACTCAACGGGGTTACCAAAGCCGAAGCCGATTACAAAACGGGCACAGCTGAAATAAAATTCGACCCCTCGAAAACCTCGGAGGATGAAATCGTTCAATCCATCAACGCAACCGGCTATCAAGTTGCAGGAAAAGAGGTTAAATAATTTTTTTGAAGCATTATTTAAGCATTTGCTAAAACATTTAAAAACAAATAGTATGAAATTTACAGAATTCAAAATCAAAGGCATGACCTGCGACCACTGCGCGCAAACCATAGCCAAAAAGTTTTCGGGGAATGAAGGAATCATCGCTAATGATATCAGTTATCCTTCGGGTACCGGCAAGTTTGAGTACGACCCCGAAAAAATCAGCAAAGAGGAAATCACGGCCATCATCGACAGCACCGGCCACTATAAAGTGGCGGGAGAAATTACCAGCAGTGAAAATAGTCATGCTGCAACTGAAAGTCAGCCCACAAGTATCATTCATAATGAATCCCGGAGGGATGCAGAAACTCCAATCCCTTCTGGAGGAGGGGCCGGGGATGGGCTCTTCGATTTAATTATTATTGGCGGGGGTTCGGCTGCATTTTCGGCAGCTATAAAAGCTGAGAGCTTAGGATTAACTACATTGATGGTGAATGCCGGCTTGGATTTTGGTGGAACCTGTGTAAATGTAGGTTGCGTTCCTTCCAAAAATTTAATCCGTGCAGGCGAAACCGCTTTTCATGCCAGCCATTCCAATTTTCAGGGAATAAAACCACGCGGCGCTGACATTGATTTTGCACAGGTTATTCAGGGAAAGAAAAAACTGGTTGCAACCCTTCAGCAAAAAAAATACATGGACGTGGTGAGCGATTTCAAAAACTTGAAAATGGTGGAAGGCTGGGCCAGATTTGTAGATGAAAAAACTATCGAGGTCACTCCCCTCACTTTGGGAGGGGCCGGGGGTGGGCTCTTTAAAGGATTAAAATTCCTGATTGCCACCGGGGCTACAACCTTGGAGCCTTCCATTGAAGGGCTTAAAGATGTGCCTTACCTGACCAATGTTTCGTTGTTCGATTTGGAAAAGAAGCCCGAAACAATGATTGTGCTGGGTGGCGGGTACATTGCGCTTGAAATTGCCCAGGCTTATCACCGCCTGGGAACAAAAGTTACCCTGTTGCAGCGCTCGCCGTTTGTACTTTCTAAACTTACGCCCGATATTTCTGATGAGTTGCTGAAGCACCTGCGCCGCGAAGGCCTGAATATTCAAACCGGATTATCGTTTACATCCGTTACTGAAGAAAACGCGAGGATAAAGGTAAAAGCCGAAAAACATGGCGAACAAAAACAGTTTGAAGCTGAAAAAATTGTAGTTGCCACCGGAACAAAACCCAATACCGATAAATTGGGATTGGAAAATATCGGTCTCAAACTCGACCCAAATGGGCACATCCTGGTCAACGACAAAATGGAAACCAACCTGCGCCATATTTACGCTGCAGGCGATGTGTCCAACACCCCGGCCTTCGTTTACACCGCTGCTTTCGAAGGGAGAATTGCCGTTGAAAACGCCTTTACAGGAGTCGACAGTCGGGCAGATTATTCGTCGCTACCTTGGGTAGTTTTTACCGACCCGCAGGTGGCCGGCACCGGAATGGACGAAGCGGAAGCCAAAGCCCGAAACATTCCGTTTGAGGTTTCAAAACTGGAACTGAAAGATGTTCCGCGTGCCATTGCCGCCAACGACATGCGAGGGTTTATCAAACTCATCCGCAATACCGAAACCGACAAATTAATCGGTGCAAGAGTGGTTGCCCCCGAGGGTGGCGAACTCATTCAGCAATTGAGTATGGCCATTAAATTTGGAATCACCGTTAAAGAATTATCCGAAAGTTTTTATCCTTACCTAACTTTAAGCGAAGGCATTAAACTTGCCGCCATCACCTTTGGAAAAGATATTTCGAAGTTGAGTTGTTGCGCGAGTTAAACTCCATTACGGCTGTTTTCTTTTTTAGATTGACTCGAAAAACTTAAATCCTGTAATCTGCGCAGTTTCCGGCAGAATAAATTCCGTTGCCTGTCAGGTTTCAGGATTTTTTACGACTATCAGATAAAATTAAAACGTTATGATTTCACAATACATATTATTTCTTCTTTTTGGCGCGCTGGCCACAACAATTGGCGCCGTGCCACTGGGGCTGGTTAACCTTTCGGTTTTGGATTTGGCCCTGAAAAACGATACACGCAGCGCAATACAAATTGCCCAGGGCGCCTCGGTTGTTGAAGTTTTTTTTGCACTCGCTTCGCTTTTGGCAGGGGCAAAATTATCACCATTTTTCGAAGGAAACCCGGTAGTGCGGTATTTCGTTTTTGCTGTTTTGCTGGTTTCAGGCCTTTTTTTCTGGTTCAAAACAAACAAGGAAAAAATCAGGAAAGAGACGCAAAAATCATTCGGTTTTATGAAAGGTGTTCTGCTAAATATTGTTAGCATTCAAGTGTTGCTTTTTTGGCTGCTTGCTGCCACCGTGCTTTCTGCAAAGCAATGGTTACCAGCAACATTTCCGGAGGTTTTGTTATTTCTGTCCGGAGTTTGGCTGGCAAAAATGGGCGTTTTAAAAGGTTATGCCTTCCTTGCTACAAAAGTGGCAATCCACGCCGAAAAATTTTCGGCCAATACAAACCGCATTATTGGCATTGTTCTGATAATGGTTTCAATCATTCAACTCATTAAAATTTAAATTCTTAAAATATGTCACAGAAAAATTATATACCCAATATTCCTGAAACTGCAAAAAAACGCGTGGTTGTAGTCGGCGGCGGATTTGCCGGATTAAAGTTTATTCAGAAATCGCTTTGTCAACATTATCAATTGGTTTTGTTAGATAAAAACAACTACCACCAGTTTCAACCGCTGCTGTACCAGGTGGCTACTGCTGGGCTCGAACCCAGCGCCATTTCTTTTCCGTTGCGGAAAGTGTTGCAAAAAGAGGAAAACATTCATTACCGTTTAGCCGAGGTGCAACAGATTTTTCCAGAAGAACAGGAAATTTCAACCAATATCGGTTTTTTGAAATACGATTTTCTGGTGTTGGCAACCGGCGCTGACACCAACTTTTTCGGGCAGGCTGAAATAGAACAAAATGCCCTTGCCATGAAATCAGCATCCGATGCGATTTTAATCCGTAACACCATTCTCGAAAATTTTGAAAAAGCGTTGCTCCAGGATTCGCCTGATAAAATGGAGAAATACCTGAATATTGCAATTGTTGGTGGTGGCCCAACCGGTGTGGAACTTGCCGGGGCACTGGCCGAAATGAAAAAATATATCTTTCCGAAAGATTATCCTGAAATCGATTTGGAAAAAATGCGAATTGTTTTATATGAAGGTTCGTCCAATTTGCTGGCTGCTTTGTCGGCACATTCGTCGAAACTGTCGCGGACATACCTCGAAAAAATGGGGGTTGAAGTACACACCAATATCAGGGTAACCGAATACGACGGAACAACAGCCACTTTGTCTGATGGCACTTCGTTCGATACAAAAACACTCATCTGGGCTGCCGGTATAAAGCCGAATGTATTGAACGGCTTGCCAAAGGATAGTCTGGGCCGCGGAGGCCGGGTTTTGGTGGACCGCGAAAACTGTGTAAAAGGGTTCGATAGTATTTTTGCTCTGGGCGACCTTTGTATAATGGAAACGCCCAAATATCCCAACGGACATCCGCAGGTGGCGCAAACTGCCATTCAACAGGCCGGGTTGTTAGCCAAAAACCTGAAACGTTTGGCAACCGGAAAACCATTGAAAAAGTTTGAATACATCAACAAAGGTTCGTTGGCAACAGTAGGCCGAAACCGAGCTGTGGCCGACCTCCCCGGTTTTAAACTGAGGGGCTTTGTAGCCTGGGTACTTTGGAGTTTTGTGCATCTGTTTACCATCATGGGCGTAAAAAACCGCATGTTTGTATTCCTCAACTGGTCGTGGAATTATTTTACCTACGACCAGTCGCTGCGGCTTCTGATTAAACCAGAACAGAAGAAATATAACGAAGGAATAAAAAACTTTGTAATAACGGATGACTCAGAGAATGAAGGAATAAAAATTCCTGATACCCGGCAATTA
Source organism: Prolixibacter sp. NT017 (assembly GCF_009617875.1). Taxonomy (NCBI): domain Bacteria; kingdom Pseudomonadati; phylum Bacteroidota; class Bacteroidia; order Marinilabiliales; family Prolixibacteraceae; genus Prolixibacter; species Prolixibacter sp. NT017. Next base: position 931,733 of record NZ_BLAV01000001.1, read on the forward strand.
ATTAGTAAATTACGAACAAATTAAAATTAACATTATTATGAAAGCTATCTGGAACGGCAAAGTAATTGCCGAAAGTAACGACATTGTCAACGTCGAAGGGAATGCATATTTCCCGGTTGACTCAGTAAATAAAGAGTTTTTAAAAGACAGCGAAACACACACCGTTTGCCACTGGAAAGGAACCGCTTCGTATTACGATTTGGTGGTGGATGGAAAAACCAATCCCGATGCAGTTTGGTATTATCCAACTCCTTCAGGTCTTGCAAAAAGTATAACCAACCGGGTTGCCTTTTGGAAAGGTGTTGAAATAGTGGAGAAGTAAACTTTCCGCGCAAATCAGCGAAATCAGCGGGAGAAACAAAGAAAACGATAGCCCGCAGATGGCGCAGATAAACGCTGATAAAGAAAATTAAAAAAAGAGTTCAGCGAAAATCAGCGGGAGAAACAAACTAAGTTTAACAACTTTAATAGAAGTCATTTTTTATGGTTATTGAAAAAACAACAGCAGAAGTATTGCGATTGTTAAATACAAATGAATTAAAAATTGTAGATGCCCGCCCAGTGGAAGCATACAACGGCTGGCAGTTGAAAAACGAAAAGCGTGGCGGCCACATTGCCGGAGCAAAAAGTCTTCCGGCTAAATGGTTAAAATACATTGATTGGATAGAAATTGTCCGCCGCAAAGAAATACTTCCGGAACACGAAATCATTGTTTACGGGTATTCGTCGGAAGAAACCCAAAAAGTAGCTGAGCGGTTTGAAAAATCAGGTTATCAAAACGTATCGGTTTATAATCAATTTGTAAATGAATGGGCTACCAACCCTGGTTTCCCAATGGAAAAACTGGAACGTAACAGGCATCTGGTTTCTGCCAATTGGTTAAATGAATTGATTTCAGGAGGAAAACCGGCAGAATATGACAATGATAACTATGTGGTTATTCATTCGCATTACCGCAACCGTGACGCGTATTTAAGCGGACATATTCCTGGTGCAATTGATATGGACACACTTGCACTTGAAGCCCCGGAAACCTGGAACCGGCGTTCGCCTGAAGAACTTAAAAAAGCATTGGAAGAACACGGAATTACTGCCGACACAACGGTTGTTTTATACGGAAAATATATGGACCCTGATAATGATGACGATTTTCCGGGAAGCGCTGCCGGTGATATTGGTGCCATTCGCAATGCATTTATTATGTTGTATGCAGGCGTTAAAGATGTTCGGGTATTGAATGGTGGGTTCCAGTCGTGGCACGATGCCGGTTTTGAAACGGTAACTACTGATGAACCTAAAAAACCGGTGGCTGATTTTGGCGTAAAAATACCCGCAAAACCTCAGCTTGCTGTAGATACGCCCGAAGCAAAACAAATGCTGGCTTCATCGCATGCAGAGTTGGTTTGCGTGCGTAGCTGGCCCGAATACATTGGTGAAGTTAGCGGGTACAATTATATCGAGGCCAAAGGCCGGATTCCCGGTGCCGTGTTTGCGGATTGTGGCAGCGATGCCTACCACATGGAAAACTACCGCAACGTGGACCACACAACGCGCGAGTTTCACGAAATTGACGAAATATGGCAAAAAAATGGAATTACACCTGATAAGCATCTGGCTTTTTACTGCGGAACTGGTTGGCGGGGTTCCGAAGCCTGGTTTAATGCCTGGCTGATGGGCTGGCCCAACGTTTCAGTTTACGATGGTGGATGGTTTGAATGGAGCAACGACCCGGAAAATCCTTTTGAAACAGGAGTGCCGGAGAAAAACCTCACGCCAAGCCGCTAAGTCGCCAAGAATAAAGAAATTTAAAAAAAAACTTTGCGTCTCTGCGCCTTTGCGAGACAAAATAATTAAATCATGGAACAACAGACGCTTATAACTGATATTGCAGCAGATACTTTAAAAGGGCTTTCCTCAAACCCAAAATACCTGTTGTCGAAATATTTTTATGACGATGCAGGCAGCGCTATTTTTCAAGACATTATGAATATGCCTGAATATTACCTCACCGATTGCGAACACGAGATATTTTTAAGTCAAAAAGAGGAAATTACACTTGCTATTTGCCCAGGCAACAAACTGTTTAACCTTGTGGAATTGGGTTCCGGCGACGGATTGAAAACCAAAATCCTGCTAAAGCACATGGTCGAAAAGGGTGTCAATTTTCAATATACACCCGTTGACATTAGCGCCAAAGCAAACAACGAGCTGGTTGAAAGCCTGAAAACCGAATTGCCCGCTTTACTGGTGGAAGCAAAAACAGGAGATTATTTCCGTAAACTGAAAAACCTGAACGGTCATGCTTCCATCCCAAAAATCATTCTTTTCCTTGGGTCGAACATTGGGAATTTTTCAGATAAAGAAACAGATGCGTTTCTAAATCAGCTTTCGGCATATACAAATTCCGGAGACAAGGTGCTGATAGGTTTCGACCTGAAAAAATCGCCAAAAATAATCATGGATGCATACAACGACCCGCATGGGCACACACGGCGGTTTAACCTAAACCACCTGGTTCGCCTGAACCGGGAACTGGATTCAGATTTTGATATCACACAATTTGAACAGCACACCATTTACGACCCAAAAACCGGTGATGTAAAAAGTTACCTGGTTTCGAAAACGGAACAAAAAGTGCATGTCGGAGCCATTGAACAGGATTTCTATTTCAGGCAATGGGAAACCATTTTTATGGAGCGTTCCCGGAAATTCGACCTGTCAGCCATTGAAAAGCTGGCAGAAGAAAGCGGATTTAAAGTTGTACAGAATTTCACCGACAAGCGCAATTATTTTGTGGATTCGTTGTGGATTAAGGATTAATATTAACCTGGAAAATGAATCTGGCAGAGCAATAAAAAAAGAATGTCCATTTTATCCGAAATAATAAAAACAGTTCAGGAAAGGCACGAATACTTGTATGAGTTGCTTATTCAGCATATTCTGTTAAGCCTTGCCGCTATTGTTATTATTACCGGAATTGGGCTTGCAACCGGGATTGGAATTTTGTATAAACCAAAATTCAGGAGCCCCATATTAGGAACTGTCAATTTTTTATATACCATCCCATCCATAGCCATGTTCGGGCTTTTTATACCACTTATTGGTATTGGGTATGGCAACGCGCTGGTCGTACTCATAATTTATGGCTTGTTGCCGGTTATCCGAAATACTTACACCGGATTGAACGAGGTTGACCCTCTTTTGCTCGATGCTGCAAAAGGAATGGGAGCCACACCCTGGCAGATTTTTTCACGCATCCGATGGCCGCTGGCTTTCCCAACCATTTTGAGTGGGTTTCGTACCATGGTGGTTATGACAATCGCCCTCGCCGGACTGGCCTCATTTATTGGCGCCGGAGGTTTGGGCCAGGCCATTTACCGGGGCATCAATACCAATAATTCTTCGCTCATTCTGGTAGGCTCAATCGCCGTTGCTTTGCTGGCGCTGGCTGCCGATTTAGGAATCGGGGCAATCGAAAAATCACTGAAAACAAAAGCGAAAAAACAGAATAAAAAAAGTCGTTTTCTGAAATATTTCGGATTGGGAATTTTTGCGTTATTGTTCATTTTCATGCTCCTGTCAAAACCAGGTAACTCCTCCGGCAAAAAAATTGTTGTTGCCACAAAACCCACTGCCGAGCAATATATTTTAGGCGAAATCATTTCGCAACTTATTGAAAACAAAACGGATATTCAGGTCGTCCGCAAATTTGGCATAGGCGGTGGAACTTCCAATATTCATCCGGCCATGTTGAAAGGAGAAATAGATATTTATCCCGAATACACCGGAACTGCATGGTTATTTGTTCTGAAAAAACCACAAATCAATCATCCTGACAGTTTGTTCTCGGCTTTAAAAGCGGAATATGCGAAACAATTCAATTTTGACTGGGTTTGTCGCTTGGGTTTTAACAATACGTTTACCCTGGCGCTTCCGGAAGCCGTGGCACAAAATAAAAATATCAATACTTTTTCTGAACTGGCGCACCAAAGCAATAGTTTCATTTTTGGCGCTGAATTCGATTTTTTCGAACGCGAAGACGGATTTATCGGATTGAATAAAATTTATCCATTCAACTTTAAAAATAAAGTAGAACTTGATGTGAACCTGAAATTTCAGGCACTTGAGAACCACACGGTGGATGTAATTAATGCTTTTTCAACGGATTCACGTATCCGGCAAATGAAACTAAGAGTATTGAAAGATGACAAGCTATTTTTTCCTGCCTATCAGGCTGGTATTGTGATTAGAAACGAAACGCAACAAAAATATCCGGAATTGAACGGACTTTTCTCACGTTTGGAAGGGCTGATTAATGATACAGCCATGCTTCAAATGAATTATGAAGTTGAAATTGAGAAAAAATCGCCCGGTGAGGTTGCACTAACCTTTTTAAAAGCAAACGGGTTAATAAATTAGTGAATGGCGGAAATAATCATTGACATACAAAATGTAACGAAATCATACAATGCTGGGGCACCTGTCTTGCGTGATGTTTCACTGGCGATACCCAAAGGTTCATTTGTTACCATAATCGGGCCCAGCGGTTGCGGTAAAACCACGCTCCTCAGGTTAATAAATGGAATGGCAGATGCGGATTCAGGTCAAATAAGGGTTCTGGGAAAGAATTTAGCTGACTGGGACAAAATTCAGCTCAGGCGCAATATTGGTTATGCCATTCAACAGGGAGGGCTTTTCCCGCATTTAACGATTAAGCAAAATATTGGATTTGTTCTTTCAATCTCAGGTGATGACGCTGTAAGCATTGATAAACGGGTAAATTCGTTGGCTGAAATAATGAGTTTTGACGACAGGCAACTGTCGTCTTATCCGGCAGAACTAAGTGGCGGACAACAGCAGAGAGCCGGCGTTGCCCGTGCGCTGGCCGCCAATCCCGAAATTATCCTGATGGACGAACCTTTTGGCGCCCTCGACAACATTACCCAGAGAACCCTGCAAAACGAACTCAAAGAAATGCACAAAAAACTGGGAATTACCTTTGTAATGGTCACACACGACTTAAAAGAGGCATTCACTTTGGGCGATTTTGTAACAATAATGAACGAAGGAAGGATTGTGCAGTTTAATTCGCCGGAAATCATAAGGGAAAAACCGGTTAACGATTGGGTTAAAGAATTTGCAATAGAATAATAATTCCTTATACAGACTTTGTTAAGCATATCAGTTTTAAAATCATAGTATGGATATGTTTTCGACCTTTATTTGTCAGGAAAAGAAATGATTAACGACGGTTATTTCGTATCTTGAATTTTTTGTAATAAACAACCTTTTATCATTAACATTTAAAACAACTTTTATGAAGACAAAAATTACACAAGCGGTTATCGGTGGAGTTATCGGAACTGCAGCTATGAGTCTGATTATGTTTGTAGCTCCCATGATGGGTATGCCTAAAATGAACCCAGCAGAAATGCTTTCGGGAATGATGGGTGTCCCAGTTTCTATTGGATGGGTTATGCATTTCATGATTGGAATTATTTTTACCCTGATGTATGTCTTTTTGCTGTTGCCAATCCTTAAGAAAGTCAAAGGAAAAGTTCTCAAGGGAATTATTTTTGGTATCGCAGCATTTGTCTTCGCACAAATAGCGATGGCAGTTATGGGCGCCATGTTTGGAGAAATTCCGGCACCTGAAGGCAATATGGCTTTGATTGCCATTGGCAGCATAGTCGGACATCTGGTCTTTGGTGTGGTAGCAGCCTTGTTTGTAGCTGAAAAATAAAAAGTTAAGGGGAAAAATAAAGTATTTATTTTATGGAAGTTAAAAACAAATGGCAGCAATTAACGGCTGACTTTATCCACGAAATTGAAAACAACTTGCGGCAGCAGCACCTTGCTGCCCAATTTGTTGCGCTGGCAGGCAGGTATCTTATTCCCAAAAAGCCCGATGGAAGCAACATTAACATGCAGTATCTTCCGGAAAAGGAAATACTTTTGGGTAATCAGCACCCCGATGGATGGTCGGTAGCAGTAAAACTAAGAAACCTTACGATACAAATTCTCGATAAAAACCAGCATGCTCAGGCTGAAATCCCGCTGGATGGGAAATCATTTGGCGATGCATTTCAGGAGTTTAAAACCAAACTTCAAAATTCCGGGATTGATATTTCTGGCCTAAAAACAGAGCAACCTTACCAATTGTCAACCGATGCTTTAAAAGAAGGTAAATATTTTGCAATTGGAAGTGATGATGCAATATCCGAAAACATTCGCTACCGGAATAATGCACGATTGATAATCAATGAACTTGCCGCCGGATTCACAGATGTTGAACCGGTACGTATCTGGCCGCATCATTTCGACACCGGAACATTTGCCACACTTGCCCGGAATGCAAAAGGTTCTGCATCAAAAACCATCGGGATGGGCTGGGCAATTCCCGACAGTATGGTTTCTGAACCATACTTCTATATCAGTTTCTGGTCGGAAAATCCGGTTGAAATCGCAAATAATCCTTCGAATCTACCTGCCGGGAAATGGATGATGCCAGGCTGGAACGGGTCAGTTCTCGCTACTTCAGAAATTATACAAAAAGAATCAGCCGAAGGGCAGTACCGTTTGGTGAAAGATTTTTTTAGAACGGGTATAGATACTTTGATTAAAAAATTGAAATAATACATCCAAATGTCTCCCGCTGATGGTGCAGATGAACGCAGAATAAAATGAACTCAAAAAATAATAATCAGCGCAAATCCGCGAAATCTGCGGGCGAAAAACATATAACATGAAAAAACCAGTAATACTCATTCCTTTTTCTGAATTGAAAGACCGTCAACCAGTCCATTTCGTAGTAAAAGAACTCGACCTGGTTATAGTACGTTACGATGAAAAAGTTTCGGTATTATATGGCCGTTGCCTGCACCGGGGCGCTTTGATGGCTGATGGACATGTAGAAGGTAATAACCTGATTTGCGGGCTGCATGGCTGGGATTACCGCCTTGATACCGGGGTTTCGGAATACAACAACAAAGAAGTTCTTCATAAATTCAACTCGAAAATTGAAGAGGATTTTGTTTGGATAGATGAAACTGAAATTGAATCTTTTCTGGAAAAATACCCACAACCTTTTAACCGCGAAAAATACCAGGGAATTTATGCCGATACCCACCCCGAAAGTACCGAACCTTATACCGGTTATATAAAAGAACTGGCAAAAAACGGGTTGAAAAACATTGGCCATCATGGTTTTTCAGCCTCAATGGGTGTTGACAGAAATACGCTGCCCAAATGGGAAGATATTCAGTTTTTACCGGCGCAATTGGCCCGCCGCCCTTTAACCGACGAAGTTCCGGTAAATACAAAAGTAACCATTGGTAAAAATGCAAAAAAACCTTTGGTGCTTAATATTCCACTATTTATTTCCGACATGAGTTTTGGTGCCCTTTCAAGGGAGGCTAAAATCGCCTTGTCGAAGGGAGCTGAAATGGCCGGAACAGGAATTTGCAGTGGCGAAGGGGGAATGTTACCCGAAGAACAGGAAAACAACTCCCGCTATTTTTATGAACTTGCATCCGGTAAATTCGGGTTTAGCTGGGATAAAGTTAAAAAAGCACAGGCATTCCATTTTAAAGGTGGACAAGGCGCAAAAACCGGGACTGGCGGACACCTGCCGGGAAATAAAGTGACTCGTGAAATTGCTGAAGTCAGGGGCTTGAAAGAAGGCGAACCGGCTATTAGTCCTGCTGCTTTTCCTGATTTATTCACGGCAAAGGATTTTGCTGATTTTGCCAACGAAGTCAGGAAACAAACCGGGGGCATTCCGGTAGGTTTTAAAATCGCGGCAAGCCACATTGAACAAGATATTGATTTTGCCCTCGAAGCCGGAGCCGAATATATTATTCTCGATGGTCGTGGGGGAGGAACCGGGGCAGCTCCAAAAATACTACGTGATAATATTAATGTCCCAACAATCCCTGCTTTAGCCAGGGCCAGAAAGCACCTCGATAAAGTGGATGCAAAAAATATTACGCTTATTATTACAGGCGGATTGCGTACCGCTGAAGATTTTGCCAAAGCCCTGATGTTGGGTGCTGATGCAGTGGCCATTTCCAATTCTGCATTACAGGCGATTGGCTGTTTGGGAATGCGGGCCTGCCATACCAACAATTGCCCTGTTGGAGTAGCAACCCAAAAAGAAAACCTTAGGCAACGAATAATTATTGAAAATTCTGCAAAGCAATTAAGTAGTTTTCTGATATCAGTGACAGAACTGATGAAAGTAGTTTCCCGGGCTTGTGGATACGATGATTTCAATAAATTTAACCGCGAAGATTTGGTCACCTTTAACCACGACATGCACCATTTAACAGGAATTGAATATGCAGGAATATTATTGTAGGTTTAAAACAATAAATGTTTCCCGCAGATGGCGCAGATAAACGCAGAAATAATAAGTACACCAAAAATAAAAATCAGCGTAAATCAGCGTAATCAGCGGGAGAAAAAAAAACAAGATTATGATTGAAAAACTCATTAAATTCTTTAAACAACCTGCGCAAGAAACCAAAGGAAAAACACCAGAAGGACTTTGCCCCAATTGCTGGGGACATCAGGAATTCGACAACCAAATCCGTGAATTGTACGTTGACAAACAAATTGATGTAAATAATCATCAGGCGAACTACGCTTTTATTCAGGATTTTATGGTTTCAAACCTTACCGGGATTAAACTGATAAAAGGGAATAGCGGAATGGAATGTCCGACATGCAGAACAATTATAAATGACCAATAAATTTCAGGAATGAGTAAAACAATTATTTGGCACAAAGTTCTCGAAAGTAAAAACGAGCTGGCTGATAACCGTGTAATGACGGTAAATGCCGGGCACAAACAAATTGCCTTGTCGCATTTCGATGGAAAAATTTGTGCACTCGACAATCGTTGTCCGCACCAGGGAGGACCGCTTGGTGAAGGCAGTATTGAAAACGGTATTCTGCGCTGTCCCTGGCATGGGTGGGATTATCATCCCTGCACGGGCAAAGTTCCGGGCTACGACGATGGTGTTGAAGCCTATATGGTGGAAGAACGGGCAGATGGAATTTATGTGGGAGTGCCTGAAGAAAAACCTCACGAAACAACGGTTTCGGACATTATGGCTGAAACAATGGTAAACTGGGGTGTTGACACTGTTTTTGGAATGGTAGGGCACTCCAACCTTGGATTGGCAGATGCCCTGCGAAGACAGGAAGAAAAGGGCGGACTGAAATTTATCGGTATCCGGCACGAAGGAGCAGGCGCTTTTGCGGCCAGCGCATATGGCAAACTGACCGGAAAGCCGCCAGCTTGTTTTTCCATTGCAGGGCCGGGCGCAACCAACATGTTCACCGGCTTGTGGGACGCCAAAGTTGACCGTGCCCCAATACTCGCCCTTACCGGACAAGTGGCAACACAGGTTGTGGGAACAGGAAATTTTCAGGAAGTGGATTTGGTGCGGGCTTTTCAAACCGTGGCCGAATTTAACCACCGGGTTCAGAATAACAGCAAACACGCTGAATTAATGACCCTTGCTCTTAAACATGCCATTCTGAAAAGAGATGTTTCGCACCTTACTTTTCCGGATGAAGTACAGGAAATACCGGCAGGCGCTGAGAAAGCTCAAACCCCTGAGGGCCGCATCAGTTCGCTAAAAATAACACCTCCGGAAGAAAGTATCAAAAAGGCAATCACCCTGATTGAAAATGCAAAACGTCCGGTCATTATTGTAGGGCACGGCGCACGTTTCGATATGGACGCGATTATCAGTTTTGCTGAAAAGCTCAACTCTCCGGTATTGACTACGTTTAAAGGGAAAGGGTTAATTCCCGATAACCATCCGCTGGCCGCCGGAGTGCTGGGAAGAAGCGGTACGCCCGTGGCTTCATGGATGATGAATGAAAGCGATTTGCTCATCGTTTTGGGCGCTTCGTTCAGTAACCACACCGGCATAACACCTAAAAAGCCAACCATTCAGGTTGATTTTGACCCGATGGCTTTGAGTAAATTTCATAAAATAGACGCACCGGTTTGGGGCGAAATTTCGGTAACCGTTTCCTTAATGAAGGAAAGGCTCGAAAGTAATTTGAGTAAAGTTGACCAACGACCCGAACTTACCAAACGCTGGAAAATCTGGCGCGAAGAAAAACAAAAACGTTTACTCGAAGACCGTGGAAAAGGAATAAGTTCCATTGCTGTTTTCGATAAATTATCAAAGCTTATCGACACCGATGCAGTGGTTTGTGTTGATGTTGGTAACAATGCCTATTCTCTCGGCAGATATTTTGAAAGCAGGAATCAAAGCTTTTTAATGTCCGGTTACCTTGGCTCAATCGGTTTTGCCTTTCCCGCCACATTAGGGGCATGGGCAGCCACACGGGGCAAGCGGCAGATTGTTGCAGTGGCCGGCGATGGCGGGTTTGCGCAGTACATGGCCGAACTCACCACTTCGGTAAAATATGGAATGGATATCAAGCTCATTTTACTGAATAATAACGAACTTGGGAAAATCTCCAAAGAACAACGCGCCGGGCATTTTGATGTGTTTGCAACCGGACTGCACAATCCCAATTTTTCTGAATTCGCGAATAGTTGCGGGGCTTTGGGAATCCGTGTGACGCAAAAAGAAGAGTTGGAAAAGACCATGAAAAATGTGCTACACCACGATGGAACTGCATTATTGGAAATTATAACAGACGTCGCATTGGTCTAAAACAAAGAATTATTTCCCGAAGATGGCGCAGATGAACGCAGAAAAAAAATCTGCGACAATTAGCGAAATCTGCGGGAGATAGAAACAAACAACTTTGCGACTTAGCGGCTTTGCGAGAGAATAAGGTTCACGCGAAGGCACAAAGACGCGAAGGAAAAATTAAAATGTCACAACTATGAAAATGAAAACATTCACTTTGTTCCTAATTTCAATCCCGTTTTTTATGAGTGCACAAAACAACCCTCGAAACATCGAGCTCAACTGGAAAACCGATACCACAAAACATTCTGCGCCGCTTAATGAATTTACTGCGTTGATGAAACCCGATGGTATTCCGCCCATTGATTCCCCAAAATTTTGGGAAAAAGAAAGAGCACAGGAAACCTATTTTGAACATGAGCCGGTAATTGCTGTCGAAATAAACGGCCAAGCAAAAGCCTACCCGCTCAGCGTGTTGATGTACCACGAGATTGTTAATGATGAATTGTACGGGGTTTCGTTTTCAGCTACGTATTGTCCGCTGTGTAACGCGGCCCTGGTTTTCGACCGGCGGCTTGAATTCGAAGGGAAAAAATACCTTCTCGATTTTGGCGTTTCAGGGATGTTGCGCAACAGCGACCTGGTAATGTGGGACCGCCAAACCGAAAGCTGGTGGCAGCAGTTTTTGGGCGAAGCGCTGGTGGGCGAATTAACCGGCGCTCAACTGGAAATTATTCCATCAATGCTCATTTCGATTGCCGAGTTTTTTGAAAGCTACCCCAACGGACTTGTACTTTCAACTGAAACAGGAATTTCCCGGAAATACGGAACCAATCCATACATCAGCTACGATAACCTTGAAAACAAACAACCCCGCTTGTTTAATGGAGAGGTTGACGACAGGCTTCCGGCAATGGAACGGGTAATCGATATTGAAGTTGATGGAAAATACAAAATTTACCCTCTTTCAGAAATCAGCAAAAAAGGAGCAATAAACGACAATTTTGAGGGGCAGGCGGTGGTATTTTTTCATACCGAAAAAACAGTATCGGTACTCGATGAAAACAATATTGCCCAATCGAAACAAATTGGTTCTGTTACCGTTTTTGACCCGCGTTTGGATGATAAACTGCTCACCTTCAATAAAACAAAAAAGGGCTTTGTTGATAAGGAAACCAACTCGGTTTGGAGCATTACAGGAAAATGTATTGCAGGGAAATTGAAGGGAAAGGAACTTCGTCCGTTGCCACATGGCAATCACTTTGCATTTGCGTGGTTTGCTTTTCACCCTGAAACGGAGATTTATAAGTAAAATAGATTCCAGCAGATAATTAGCTATTTTTGCCTAACCAAGAGTTAAGAATTCAGGCAAATGAAATACATTTTTTTTATTGCGGCCTTTAATGCCTTGTTTTATACGGTATTGCTCGTTCAGAAAAAAAATAAGGCGCTTCACGACAAAATTTTGATTTACTGGTTGTTGTATTTGGGATTTTATACTGGTACCTACGGTTTGTCGGCGTCCTGGTTGTTTACCGGTTATCCGCTTTTATCGGCTGCATTTATCTCTTTGTTATTATTGCACGGGCCATTCCTGTACGGGTATATCCGGGCACTGGTAACTGAATCGTACAGGATTAAACCTGCTGATTTTTTACACCTGACGCCTTTTGTATTATTCAACTTATTCCTGATTGTCGTTTCTTTTTTCCCCAGCTGGGCCGGGAAAATCCGACTGGACCACCCTGTGGGGGAACATGGTTCGTCAGCAGTATTTAACTTTTTTCTGATATTAACCGCACTGTCCGGGCCGGTTTACTTTTTGCTTTCCCTTGCACTTTTCAAAAAACTGGATATCAAAATTTTTGACAATTTTTCCTCAGCAGAAAACATTAACCTCCAATGGTTGCGAAATCTGGTTTATGCATTTGGGGCAGTATGGACCCTGTTAATGGCTGCAGCAGCTATCCATCATGTTTTTCATCTTTTTTCCTGGAATTTTTGCACCAACAGTTTATCGTTGGCCTTGTCGGTATTTATTATCCTGGTTGGTTATTTTGGCTTAAAGCAGAATGAGATTTTTACGAACTCCGAAGAAAGACACTTTGTAACAAGCAGCAAACCAGATGATAAATATGCGGGTTCAACTCTAAAAGAGACCGATGCTGAAGAGTATGCCAATCGGCTCACACTTTACATGGCTGAAAAAAAACCTTTTTTAAACCCTGATTTGAACCTTCCGCAACTTGCTGCTGAACTGAATATTCCGCCGCATCATTTATCACAGGTGATTAATAAAAATATTGGCAGTAATTTTTTCGATTTTGTCAACCGATACCGGGTTGATGAAGTGAAGGCCAGGATTACCAATCCTGAATTCAGGAAATATTCCATCCTCGGAATTGCTTTTGAGTGCGGGTTCAATTCCAAATCAGCTTTTAACCGGGTTTTTAAAAAATTTACCGGGCTGACCCCCAGCGAATTCAGGCGTAAACGCTAAACGATTATTATTCAGCAACAAATTTGCATTTCCGATAAAGTCCCATTGTACAACATGGGACTTCAAAATCCTATTAAATGGGTACTACATTACAAAGTAGGTCGCACAACGATATATCTTCCTGTACTTTTGGGCTAAGAAATTTCAATTCGAAACAATTAAAAATTTTTATCATGAAAAGAAAAGAGTTTAAATTAAGAACGGAAAGTCTCAAAGGACTTCAATCCTGTAAAAGCAAATTGCAAACAATGCTCCCGATTGTATTTGGTTTATTTTTAATGTTATTTGCTGCACTTCCCGCTTCTGCCCATTGCGATTCGTATGATGGCCCGGTAATTAAAGATGCCCAAAAAGCACTCGAAACAAATAACGTCAATTTGGTGCTGAAATGGATTACTGATGAACAGGAAGAGGAAATCATGCCTTTGTTCAGCAAAACTTACAGTTTGAAAAATGGCGATAAGGAAATCTATGCCATTGTTGAAAAGCATTTTTTTGAAACCCTCGTCCGCCTGCACCGCGAAACCGAAGGCGCTCCTTACACCGGATTAAAACCGGCCGGAACCACCAAACCAATTATTCAAATGACCGATAAAGCCCTGGCCGAAAGTAATGTGGATGATTTTTTGGTAAAATTGAATAGCCATATCGATAAAGTGGTTCGTGAAAAATACGAAAAAGTAGCCGAACTCAACAAAGTAAAAAATAATTCAAAAGAACAAGGCAGGGCATTTGTGGAAGCTTATGTTGATTATACACATACGGTTGAAGCACTCCATGACATACTGGAGCATGGCGGCGGCCATGAAGGGCATAAGGAATAATTCAATCGAAAGGTTTTGCAGGAGTGTCAGGTTTAAAAAAACGGCTACTACTTTACTTATGCCTGGTTTACTTTTCACCCTGATTTGGAGATTTATATTAATTGAGTAAATTCAGGCAGTTAAACATTTTAATTATTCCCCGCAGTTACCGCAGATAAACGTAGAATACGATTCTGGGAAAATCAGTGAAATCAGCGTGAAAATAAATTAGTCTGGAATTATTAAATACAAAAGAATAATGGAAATTACACCATTTTCAACCCTTACCTGCCCCAATTGTGGCTACCAAAAAACAGAAGAAATGCCCACCGATGGCTGCCAGTTTTTTTATGAATGCGAAAACTGCAAAACCGTTTTTCGTCCAAAGGCCGGAGATTGTTGTGTTTACTGTTCTTATGGTTCTGCAAAATGCCCATCGAAACAGGAGGAAGATTTTTTGTCAGGAAAGAGTGGAGTCAGCGACAATTCGTAAAAAAGAAATATGGAACATACAATCAGTATTATTTATGGTTCGGTGCGCACCGACAGACAAGGTATAAAAGCAGTAAAGTACCTCGAACAAAAACTACAGGAAAGAAATATCAAAGTGAATTTCATCGACCCGCTGGAATATCAACTTCCGCTGCTCGACAAAATGTATAAAGAATTCAAACCTGGAACAGCGCCGGAATCCATGGAAAAAATCTCAAAAATGTTAAGTGAATCCGATGGATTTTTGATAGTTACCGGCGAATACAATCATAGTTTACCTCCAGCCTTAAAAAATATGCTCGACCATTTTCAACGGGAGTACTATTTTAAACCATCTGCAATTGCCTCCTATTCTGCAGGTTCATTTGGCGGAGTGAGGGCGGCTGTCCATCTCAGGGTAGTTGTTGGTGAATTGGGAATGCCAGCCATTTCTTCCATGTTACCATTTCCGGTAATCGGTGAATTGTTCGACGACCGCCTGAATCCTAAAAACGAAAGAATCGAATTGTCAACCAACCGTTTCATCGACGAATTACTCTGGTACGTACAAGCATTTACAAACCAACGGAATAAAGGTGTTCCTTATTGAAACCTTGTCAATTACAAATTCTGGGAAAAATAATTTCTTTGAAATATATAATGTATTTGGATATATCTAAGCAATTGCTTAGTTTTGTGTTTTAATATTTGAATATGCCAAGAAATAAATCATATAGCGATGATATTGTATTGGGACGTGCTATGCAGGTTTTCTGGAATTATGGATACGAAGCGACATCGGTTAGGATGTTGGAAAAGGAAATGAACATTAACCAGTTTTCAATTTATTCTTCTTTTCAGAACAAAAAAAACCTATTTGTTGAATCCATTCGAAATTATCGGGAATATGTAAAGAAACACCGGTTTCAGGTCTTATTACAAAAAGATGCAGGGTTGGCTGAACTGGAACAATTTTTACAAAATTCAGTTCAAAAAGTTAACCAGAATGATAGTTCGAGGGGCTGTCTTGTGGTAAACACAGCTGCTGAGATAGGTAATAAAGATGAAGATATTGCTATTGAAATTAACAGGTATTACGACTTTATCCGTGAAATGCTAAAAAATGTCCTACTGAATGCTGTTTCAAAGGGAGAAGTATCACCTAATACAGATGTAGAGAAGCAAGCCAGCTTTTTTCTAGGAGTAATGCAGGGTCTTTCAGTAGCTAAAAAAACAATGGATAAAAATCAGTTAGCCGATTTTATTGCGGTTGCAATAAAGCAAATCAAATAAATTTTTTATCATATTACTAAGCATGTGCTTAGAATTAATTTTTAAATAAATAATTAGAATGACAGAATTTAAATTACACACACTTGAAACAGCACCTGAAGGTTCAAAGGAAACCCTTTCGGGAGCTTTAAAACAAAACGGGTTTATCCCAAATTTGTATGCAATAATGGCTGAATCGCCCGAAGTATTAAAAGCCTACCGGCAAATGGCCGATTTGTTCGATGCCACCTCGTTAAGCCCGGTTGAAAAAAACATTGTTTGGCTAACGGTTAGTTATAACAACAGTTGCCATTATTGCATGGCCATTCATTCCATGGTTGGTAAAATGTATAAATTGCCTGAAGAAATGATTGAAGCCCTGCGCACCAACCTGCCATTGAAAGATTCGAAACTTGAAACATTCAGGCAATTTACTGCGCTTTTAGTGAAAAAAAGAGGTTGGGCGTCTGAAGAAGACATTGCTAAATTTTTGGCTGCCGGTTACACGCAAAAAAATGTACTGGAACTGGTGGTTGGCATTGGCCAAAAAACCATTAGCAACTACGTGAACCACATTACACATACTCCGCTTGATAAAGTTATTGAAGACTTTAAATGGAAAGCACCCGAAAGTGCTTGCGACTGCAAATAACAGTTTATGAAAAATCAATGAAAATTAATCCTTCACTTATTGATATTAATCAATGCATTGATTCACTACCTGATGAATATCGTGTTCCATTTATCATGTTTCTAAACGGTTCGAAATTCATTGAAATTGCACAAAAGTTAGACTTGCCAGTGGATACTATTAAAAGGAGTATCTTCTTATCGAGGGTAACTTTAACCACAATCAAAATAAATTCATTGCAATAATGAAGATTATTAACACATTAAAATAAATAAAATGAAAAATGTATCACTTATTTTTATTTTCCTTGGTTTTGCTGTTTTTGCAGCAAGCGCCCAAATCGCAGAAAAAGCCGAAGATATTTCACCATTGCTTATTGGGGAAACCATCTCTGAAGCAGAACTGAAAGCGCCTGATGCGACCAGTCACAAGATTTCAGCAATTATAGCTGAAAAACCAACTGTACTGTTGTTTTACCGTGGCGGCTGGTGCCCGTTTTGTAATGCCCATCTTTCAGAAATACAGGGAGTGCAAAGCGAAGTAGTTAAATTGGGCTATCAAATTGTGGCCATAAGCCCCGATTCGCCCAAAAACCTGCAGGCAACTGATGAGAAAGATAAATTGGATTACAGTTTGTATTCCGATGCCGACGGAAAATTTATCCAGTCGCTTGGAATAGCATTTAAAGCGCCTGAAAAATACTCCGGAATGTTGAATGAAAAATCGGATGGATTGAATGATGGCTTCCTTCCGGTTCCGTCTGTTTTTGTGGTTGATACTTCCGGGAAAATACAATTTGAATACATTAATCCTGATTACAAAGTTCGATTGAGCGCCGGCCTTTTAATGGCTGTATTGAGAGAACTGAAAAACGAACAATAATATTAACTACGAATGGCTACAACCCTTGCATTTGATGTTTACGGTACCTTGATTGATACGCATGGTATTTCAAATTTGGTTCATACTTTTGTAGGCGACAAGGCTATAAGTTTTATGGACTCCTGGCGGGCGAAGCAACTTGAATATACGTTTCGTCGGGGGCTGATGAAAAATTATGTTGATTTTTCGGAATGCAACAGAAATGCCCTTGATTTTACCTGTGAAGTATTGAAATGCAATCTTCAACCTGAAGAAAGGAACCGTTTAATGCGCGAATACAAGGTTTTACCAGCATTCACAGATGTTCGCGACAGCCTGGAAAAATTAAAATCGGTAAACTTGCGTTTATTTGCTTTTTCAAACGGAAGCGCTGCCGATGTAAACGGCTTACTTGGAAATGCAGGCATCCTTCATTTTTTCGAAGATGTTGTGAGTGTTGACGATGTTAAAACGTTCAAGCCAAATCCTGCTGTGTATGAACATTTTTTACTAAAATCAAAATCGTCCAAAACCATTTCATGGCTCATTTCAGGAAACCCTTTTGATGTAATCGGTGCAATTTCTTACGGAATGAATTCGGTATGGATACAACGAAGTCCGGATGCTGTTTTTGATACGTGGGGAATAAAACCCACTAAAACCATCAATGGATTACTAGATTTGGCTACAGTCTTTAACGAATAATTATTGAAATACTATTTACAAATCAAAAATCTTATACAAATGAAAACCAAAATTTTATTAGCCATTTTAACCACAATTTTGTTTTTTAATACAACAAAAGTTATGGGGCAACAAGAAAAATCCGAAAACACGTCTGATAAACTGGTAATAGTTTGGACAAGCGATGATCCTTACCTGGCTGAACGAATGGTTTTAATGTATGCACATGCTGCCAAAACTGCCGGTTGGTTCAAAGAAGTAACAATAGTAATTTGGGGGCCATCTGCAAAAATGGTTTCCGAAAATCTGAAAATTCAGGCAAAGCTAAAAGCCATGCAAAACGACGGGGTTGAAATTCAGGCCTGTATTGCCTGCGCAACAGCGTATGGAGTAGTCGATGAGCTCAAAAACCTCAATTTCGAGGTAAAAGGAATGGGCAAACCGCTGACCGATTACCTGAAAAGTGATGCCAAGGTTTTAACCTTTTAAAGACTGAAATGAAAAAAATAATTATTCCGCTTATAGTAATACAGGTTTTCATTGGTATGAATATCAAAGCACAAGAAAAAAACAGAAGTGTTCCGGGTATCTTTTCCAAACTTGCTGCACACCCGTTTCATCCTTTAAACGATGAAAACTCGATGACCGTTGACCGGGATTTAAAGAAAGATGGCATTGCCGATTTGGATAACGACGATTGGAAAGTGCGGTTGCTGGCGGTCAGGGATTTGGTGCGTGCAGGACTTAATGAAACGGCTGCCATTAAAGCCGGACTGGTTCATGCCTCGCCCTATGTACGCCAGGTTAGTGCAAAGGCACTGGGCATTTTGCGGGCTACACAGGCAATACCCGAGCTTGAAAGTGTTGTTAAAAACGATGCGGTTGCAATCGTGCGGTCGCAGGCGGTTATTGCATTGGGGCAAATGGAATCGGAACAGTCGTTAAACTTGCTCAGGGAAAAATTAGAGAACGACCCTTCCCGTGATGTTCAACACCAGTGCGAACTGGCGATTTACCAGATTGAAAATAGAATGGGAGTAACCCGAAAAAATCTGGAAGCATGGCAGGCGCTGGATGAAACAACTTTTGAAACCGTTAATCCTGGCGATGCTGCGCCTGATTTTACTTTGGACGATACCGAAGGAAAACAATGGCAATTAAGCAACTACAAAAATAATAAATGGGTGGTATTGATTTGGGTATTTGCCGACTGGTGCCCCGTTTGCCATGGCGAGTTTCACGATTTAATGGAAATGGAAGATGATTTTGAAAATGCAGGTGCCCAGGTATTTACGCTTGAAATACATGATACTTACCGTGGACGAGTGATGGTGGGAAAAGAGCTTGAACCAAAATACTGGTTTGCAAAAGAATCGTTCAAAGATGCCTACACCAGCCGAATTTGGTGGCCGCACCTGCTCGACCGGGCAGGCACAGTTGGAGCAAAGTTCGGCACCGATCCGCTGGCTTTTTCAGTTCATGCCGAATACATTAACCGACCGACAACTGTAATTATCGATCCAAAAGGTATTGTCAGGTTTATTTATCCCGGCACTTTTTGGGGCGACCGGCCAACCATTGAACAGACACTGGAATTTATTAAATCGGGAAACTTTGAGTTCAATCATCAGAGACAACTAAAAGTTGAAAAATAGTTTTCTATCATAAATAAAAATCCAAAGTAAGTGTCAGGGTTATGTAAAACTTACGACAAATGAGAAAAAAGGAATAAAAACAATAAATTAAAAGAAAATGAAAACATATGCAATATGTCCCATTTCGGATAAAAAAATAAATGAAAGAGTAGCCCGTGTAAATGGCGCTTTCACTGTTTTGCTATTAATACTTTTTGGATTTACCGGCCAATGGTTCATCCCGGCATTTCTGGCTGTTGACTTCCTAATGAGAAGCGGTAATTTTTCAAAATACAGTATTTTAGGAAATTCCTCGAAAAGCATCGTTAAATGGCTGCCCATTGAGGAACAATTGATTAATGCAGGACCGAAAATTTTTGCTGCACGTATTGGATTTATTTTTAGTCTTGTGATTTTTTTAACCGCATTTCTTGGCCTAAATCTGAGTTCCATTATTGTTGCAGGAATTCTATCCTTATTTTCTTTTTTGGAAGCTGTTTTTGGAATATGTGTAGCCTGTAAATTGTACCCTTATGTGTACAAGGTGTTATACTAATAGGCACATTTTATATCTTAAATACCTCAAACAGTTTACGGGAAAAACTTTATTCTCGATAGAAAAGCTTTAACTCAAAGTTGGATAAATTTGATTTATTTACCCGCTTTCACCAAATGTGCCAACCCGG
Source organism: Prolixibacter sp. NT017 (assembly GCF_009617875.1). Classification (NCBI taxonomy): domain Bacteria; kingdom Pseudomonadati; phylum Bacteroidota; class Bacteroidia; order Marinilabiliales; family Prolixibacteraceae; genus Prolixibacter; species Prolixibacter sp. NT017. The sequence continues at coordinate 951,960 of NZ_BLAV01000001.1, forward strand.
GGTCATTCTGAATGCGCTGCATTTCGCTCTCCACAATTGAGATGACATCATTTTTTACCTGTTTGTAGTTGTCATGAATTTCCCGTTCCAAAATATCTTGTCCGTGCTTGTCGGTAAAATCAACAATTGCAGGTATTGGTTTATACCGGGCGATTTCCCGTTTTACCCCTTCATTATCCACAACAATCTCAGCATGGAAAATTTTCTGCTCAATCCGTTCATCAAAATTATCCGACACCGCGCCAACAAATACTCCTTGTGTGAGGTTACTGATTTTTGCTGCCGGGATAATACTGTCCAGTTGAGTGTTGATAGATGTGGTTTTGTCCTGTCGACTAATGGTCATACTCTGCCGTTTTTGCAGGATTTTCCCGAAACGCTCGGAAAGTACCCTGGCTGTTTCTCCAACCACCTGTCCTGAGAAAATATTCCCGACCGTGTTCTGGATAACTTTGCTTTCCTTATCACCATAGTCGCGGGTCAACTGGCTGTAATCCTGAAATCCCAGGCAAACGGCTACCTTGTTGCTCCGGGCAGTAGCTATCAGGTTATCCAGCCCCCGGAAATATATCGTCGGCAACTCGTCAATAATCACAGAACTTTTTAACCGGTGCTTCTTATTAATCAGCTTTACAATCCGGGAATTATACAAGCCCAAGGCAGCACTGTAAATATTCTGCCGGTCGGGATTATTGCCTACACAAAGTATTTTCGGTTCTTCGGGATTATTAATATCGAGCGTAAAATCATCGCCTGTCATCACCCAGTAGAGTTGAGGTGAAATCATCCTTGAAAGCGGAATTTTAGCACTGGCAATTTGTCCCTGTAACTGGTCCTGTGCGCCACCTTCCCAGGCATCCATAAAAGGGGATAAATAATTTTCCAGTTCCGGGTATGAGGTAAGGATAGTAAAAGTATCGGCGTATTTCTTATTCAGGAATTCGATGGCATGGGGAAAAGTGCAGTACTTGCCGTTTTGATAAATTTTCAGAAACCAGATGATGGCTGCCAAAAGGATAATCGGTGATTCCACAAAAAAGTCGCCTTGCTTTTGAATCCAGGTGCGGTTCAGGTTTAGCATAATGGTATAGGCGCTTTCCCACGCATCCGATATGTCTGTCATAAATGCGGGGTTAATAGGGTTACACCGATGGCTTTTTCGCGGGTCGTCGAAATTTATCACATAATATTTGGGCTTGACTTCATAACCGTCTAAGTGGGTTAATAAATGGTTATAAGCAATTTCGCTGAGGTCAGGGAATTTGTAATCGTAGATATACATGGCAAAGCCCTTTTCAATTTGTTGTTTGATGTAGTTGTTGACCACTGCATAAGACTTCCCGCTACCGGGCGTTCCCAGTACTATGGAAGCCCGGAAAGGGTTGACCACGTTAATCCATCCCCGGCGCTTTCTCCCGTTGTAAACAAAGTGGGTTGGCAGGTTTACCGAATATTCGTTTTCCATTAGCCGTTGTTCCTGCATAAAAGACTCGTTCTCGCTGTTGAACACATCCTTCATCAGGTTACTTTTCAGCAGGCGGCTCATCCATGTCCCGGCAACCAGCATCAGGATAAAACCTGAAGAAACGGATAATATATATAAGGCTGATTTGCTTGTGACCGGTAAGGGCAGTTCCAGAATCCACCAATTCAGGTAAAACAGGGACAGGCCAAAACCCAGGCTGACATTTATTTTTGTCCAGGTGATTTTTTCGGCTTTAACGCCTTTTGTGCCAAGGCAGGACAAGCCCAGCAGGAAGTTGGCAAACAGTTTGGTGTAAAGTGGTGATGAAAACAAGCCTGTTGTTTGCTGGAAATTCATCAGTATTTTGTCCACAACTTCAATATCCAGATTCTGCTCAGATACCATCTCGTAGCAAAACCAATAAAAATGTATGACCACAAACAATATACTGACTGCCCGTATAAAATCGATGATTTTGCCCAATGCCCTTAAATCGTCTTCCTGTGCCATAATCGTTTTTTATTTGCGTTTTCTTTTTCGTTTCATCCGGCGGATAAAAGCTTCTTCTTCGTAATTTTCCCCCTGTCCGGTGAAATCGATAAATGAGAAGATTCCGTTTGCGGCCCCTTCTTCTTTGTTCCTTATTTCAGGGCTTTCAAAGAGAGTATTTTGGGAAGTTTCCTGCCTGAATTTTTCATTAAGGGCATTGGCTGAAAATGCCTTGCCGTAACGGGAACCGTTAAGCGCCGTATGCTGGTTGTGGTCGATAAAAGTCACACCGTAAATACGTCCGTCCTGGTTTTCCCGGAATACTACATCAATGCCCTGTTTCTGAAGTTGCCGTGCAAATTGTTCCCGTGTTTTTGATATGCGCAAAACAGTTTCAATAACCGGCCTCGTAGTTTCTTTTAGTCTGGCTTTTTTGATGGATTGTGTATTGTAGCCACAACGTTTTTTCAAATACTCAGCACCTACCTTTTCGTTGATAAGAGATGCTTTAATCGGCTGGCCTTTTTTTCGCCCTTTTTTATCCAAAGCAAAATAAACAATGCCGTGATAGGGTTTGCCGTCAAACTCACCTTTGACTTCTTCCAAACCAATATTGTGGAGCGACAAAAGTGTTTTATATTCCCCGATGCTTTGAAACCGGTATGAAGCGGCTAGTTCTTTGGTAAGGTTGGCAATTGGCTTCTTGATATTTCCCTTTTTGTAATCGACTATTGGGAGTTGCGGTGTTTCAGTGCGGCTTAGTTTATCAGCAGGGAGCGGCCCGTATTTCCGTTCCAATTCATTTGTTGTTTCCTTACTCCGTCTGAACTCAAATTTATCATTGATTTTTTTGCCGTTTTCATCAACCCTCAGCGATACGATATGGATATGGCGGCGGTCAATATCTTCATGTTTATATACCACAAAAGGCTGGTTGCCGTACCCCATTTTATCCAGATACTCCTGCGCAATGGTGGAAAGTTGTCCGTCACTAAGGTTATCATCCGGGTGTGGGTTCAGCGAAATATGAATAACAGGCTTTTCCGTTTTGATGTCTTTGGGCAGCTGGTTTTCAAAACTTCTCATGCAAAACGCCAGGGTCAGGGATTTGTCTGTGGGCAAAAGCACTTTGTTTGAACAAAGAATTTTGGCTTCCCCCGCATCCACTTTCTCCTGGTTATAAGACAAAGCCCCGAACAAAGAACTACCAATGTTTATTTTTGCAACCATTGTTGTTCGTATTTTTGGGTGAGTTCGATGATTTGCCGGTTTAGGCGGATAAATTCAATGGTCAGTTTTTCCAGTTTATAGAGTGCAGCCAACGCCTTTTTTTCGGTAAAATGCGTATTGAAGGCTTTTACCACCTGATTATAATTGACCCCAACAGCCCGGAACTGGCTGTAAAAGGTGCTTAGTTTGCTGTAATAATCCTGTTCGGCCTTGTTGATTTGGATTACCTTAAATCTTTCATCAAAAACACGGGCGGCAATAAAATGGGCTTTGGTTTTCATCCCCGATTTTTCAAACAATGCCAAAAAACGGGCATGGTCCACAGCATTAAACCTGACCGTGTAGTTTGCCACAACCGGGTCAGGTTTGGGCTTGCGCCCTCCTTTGTATTTTCTTTCAGCTTTAACCATTGTTTCATTTTTTAAAATTTTGCGACTTCGGAGCCAAAAATACCGGCCTCCAGGAGGCGGAAGTTTTGAGCCACCGAAAATATTTCGGGAGGCTCAAAACACACCTTGCTATTTGCCGACGCAAATATTCCTTCACTATCGTTCGGTTGGTAATTCCCGACAAAAGTCCAATGTTCCCGACTTCCATTCATGGCAGCAAAAGTAAATAGGGTTAAAATTCTATGAAATAGACAAATACAGACAGAGCCGGCCAGTTTGACCAATGCTTGGCAAGAGTGCCTTTTTTCAGTTTTGTTTGCCTGAGTATTTGTGTTTGTATGCGGACAAATACTTTGAAAAATATTTGGTTAAATGTGCTTTTTGCCAGACAAATGAACATGTGGATGATTGCACAAATACTTATTTACGCATTTGCAGAAGTGCGTAAATGTGCAATAGCTTAATTATTGAAACGGATAGTTATCTGAGCAAATGGACAGGCAAAGAAATATCCTGACAATGGAACAAAAGAACAGAGAATTAAAGGAATGTATGAATAAATATCTGCCTGATGGAATTAACGCTTGTTGGAATACACATTTACAACGATAAATATTCAGCCAAATATTGAAATATTTAATGAAAACCATAAACATTTAAAGCAATGGAAAAACAAATGAACAAACCATTATTTATGGCTTATGCCACCCAGAAAGGTGGTGTTGGCAAAACAACTTTTACCGTATTAACTGCAAGTTATCTCCATTATGAGAAAGGGTTAAATGTATTGGTAGTGGATTGCGATTACCCGCAATACAGTATCCTTCAAATGCGGGAACGGGAAATAGAAACCGTTTCAGAGGATAGGCAGCTAAAAACCCTTGCTTATGAACAGTTTACCCGGTTGGATAAAAAAGCTTATCCAATTTTAAAGGCTTCCGCCGATTCTGCGATGGACATTGTGAAAGAATTTCTTGGACAGACAAAAGAAACAATTGACCTGGTATTGTACGATGTTCCGGGCACCGTCAACACCTCAGGGATGTATAAATTATTGTCAGAGATGGATGTATTTCTTGTTCCCATAAGCGCCGACCGGGTGGTGCTCGAAAGCAGCCTTAATTTCGCCAGGGCAATCAGTGAAATGGTTAAGGATAACCCCCAAAAGCAGTTGTACCTGTTTTGGAACCTTGTCGATAAGCGGGAGAAAACGGCTTTATACGATATTTACTCCAAAGGCATTGCAAACCTGAAATTGCCCCTGTTAAAAACCAGGGTCCCCGATTCCAAACGTTACCGCAAAGAAATACTCGGCGCCGGGCAACGCCCTTTTCGCTCCACGCTGTTTCCTCCAGACAAACAAGTGGCCCGAGGAAGCAACATTGTTGAATTGCTGAATGAAATTACCGGAAACCTGAAATTGTAAGCTATGAAAGAAGTTGATGATAACGAGTTTATGAAAATGGTAGCTTCGGGGGGCAACAAACCCAAAAAAGATGAAAACCACCCACCGGCAGATAATTCGCGAAAAAGAAAGGATGCCCCTGTACCGGAAAACCATATATCCGATTATATCAATACGTTTATTCAAAGGGGAAGCGAAAGTGAAAAAAGCACGGTATATCTCAGTAAAGAACTGATTAGCCAACTCAAAAACATAATGGCAACCATTGGAGGGGATAAAGCTACTTTAGGCGGTTATGTGGAAGCCATTATCGCAGCACATTTTGAGCAATTTAAAGATGAAATTATCCGGCTTTTTAATGAGAATATCAAACAACCGTTTCAATGATGATAGGTGCAGATGATATTGCAGTGATTGTAATTGTGGCTTGTTGCATCCTTTGGGCAGGATATTTCTTGTTTAATAGCACAAAAGGCGGAAAACCTGTGGAAATTGAAGGTGAAACACCGAAAAATGGCGAAAGCATTATTGGACTAAGTAAAACCCGGCTGGGGCAATATACCGTTAGTTCTGCCCAGGATAATGCAGATAAACGAGGTATGATTCCACCAGATGAAATGGAACAGGTATTCTACACCCGTGAAGAAGCCCGGTTAAATATTGATGTTGATATTGAGCCACCACGTAAGCCAGATGAGGAGGAAAATGAAGAGGACGTACTCCTGTTTGAAGATACTGAACTTATCCCAGTGCTGGCTACGGGAGCCAGTTTTGACGACCTGTCCGAAATGTCAGAATCCATACAATCGCACCTGCATGAATTGTCACAGGCTCACATTATAAAAGCAGCTAAAACAATCAGAACGGTAAACAAAACCGACCTGCTTAAACAGCTAATAAGCCAGGTGGAAGGCGGGGAACAAAAGGTTGCCGATATTTTGGACAGGTGCGAGGCAGAACTTAAAAAATCAGCCAGGCAAGAATTCAAAACTGATGATGTGAAGGGGTTTGATTTAGGGAAATATTTGTGAAGTTTTTTGCGGAAGGACATTGATATAAGATTGGCAAATAGTTGCGTAATTTGCCAGTTTTATAAAGAATAGTGTTACATTTGCAACAAAAACAATTTTGGCTGAAACACTGGAACAACATATTAATCATTACTTCAGAGAAAGTGAAAGGCTTTCCAAACAAAAGCTTGTCACATCAATAAAGGAAGATTTTCCTCATTGGTCTGATAATACGATTAACGTGTATTTGTCGAAGTTGAAAAAAAAGGGAAAAATCAGCACCCCATCCAAGGGGATTTATGAGTTGGGCAGCATATCCCTGTTCAACCCTGAAGTTTCAAGCTCTTTAAAAAAAATACACAACAAAATAAAACGGGAGTTTCCATACATCATTTTTTGTGTATGGGACAGCGCCTGGCTGAACGATTTGATGCAACACCAGCCATTTAAACATTATATGGTCGTCGAAGTGGAAAAAGATGCTTCCGAACCTGTTTTCGGGTTTCTCAATGAAACGCTCAAAAATGTCTTTCTGAACCCGGATGAAGAAATATTTAACAGGTATATCCAAAATCTGGATGAAGTTGTTATTGTCAAAAACCTGGTTTCAGAAGCTCCTTTAATGGAGACACAAAAGATAGTCATTCCGGCTTTGGAAAAACTTCTGGTTGACATGTTGACCGACACCAACCTCTTTTCAGCACAGCAAAACGAAACCGAGTTTATTATGAATATTGCAATGGAAAAGTTTGCAATAAACGAACTGAAGATGAAACGTTATGCCCTTCGCAGAAACAGGGAAAATGAAGTTGAAAAACTAATTAATATAAGTCTGGCAAAAAAACAGTGATTGTGCCGATATTATACACCCTATGATAGATAGAAAATCACATACAATAGAATGGATTACCAACCTGAGAGGTAAATTAGGGAAACGCATTGACCCAAAACTGATTGAAAAAGTAATTTATGCTTTGACTTTCCTGGAACAGTTGCGGTTGAATAATTTGGAATTTGTTTTTAAAGGAGGGACAGCATTGCTGTTGGCAACAGAAACCCCCAGACGATTTTCGATTGATATAGATATTATTATCCTTGAAGCGGAAAGTAAAATCAGGGACGTCCTGGATAAGATAAGCGGGTTGGATATGTTTATCCGCTGGGAAGACGACAACGACAGGAAACATATTCCCGGCGCACCGGTCGGCCATTTTAAAATGTTTTATAAAAGCGTTGTTGATGGGCGTGAAGAACCTGTTTTGCTGGATTTATTGTACGCTCCGGACCCGTATCCCCAAACCAGGGAATACCCTTTAAAACACAATTGGCTGGCAACTTCAGGCGAAGACACAATGGTTGTTTTGCCAACGTTTGAAGCAATCCTTGGGGATAAACTAACCGCATTTGCACCAAAAACAACCGGTATCCTTTACTCCAAGAACCGTCCGGTGGAAATCATAAAACAGCTATACGATATTGCGTTTCTATTTGACAGGATAACCGACCTTGATGTAACCAGGAACAGTTATTCAAAAGTGGTTCAGGAAGAAATTGGCTACCGAAACCTGGAAGTAAATACGGATGATGTATTAAAAGATACCCGGGAAGCTTGTTACACACTCGCCGAAAGGAACTTAAAATCAGAAGAATTCAATCACCTACAATTGGGGATTAAAAACTTTACAAATTTTACGGTTGAGCGTTTTGCAATAGATGAAGCTATAACAGCCGCAGCGAAAGTGGCCTACCTGACTACCTTAATAAATAACGGGGAAAACCAGAAAATAGAAAGGTTTAAAAATCCGTTGGAAATCAGGGAATGGCTCATTGAGGAACAGGAATTTAAGAAAATCAACAAACTAAAAAAGACGAATCCCGAAGCTTTCTTTTATTGGTATAAGAGCTTGAACAAAGGCTAAAAGAAGAAGGATAACAAAGAACTTCCTACCCATGCCATTTTCTCTTTCATCATCTCCTTATCTGTTTCCGCCCCCGGACAAACAACGACAACCGGGGAAACCTTAACCACACCCAAACAACGCCTTTCAATTTAACCATAGGTTTGCGCAAGTATTAACCGCCGGGTATAGCCTACCCGGCATAAAATTGCAAGCAAATGGTAAAAAAAGTAATCTCGTTTTTCGTATTTGTCCTTTCCTGGGTCAGTCTTCTGGCCCAGGGGGATGGCAGCGCCGGAATCACGGAAGCTACCCAGATGGTCACTTCGTACTTTGACCCGGCCACCAAATTGATTTACGCTATCGGTGCCGTAGTTGGCCTCATTGGGGGCGTAAAAGTTTACAACAAGTTCAGCAGCGGGGACCCGGATACTTCAAAAGTTGCAGCCTCCTGGTTCGGGGCGTGTATTTTCCTGATTGTGGCAGCTACCATTTTAAGGTCATTTTTCCTGTAAGCCATGGCAGAATTCACAATCAACAAAGGCATAAACAAGCCAGTTGAATTTAAGGGGCTAAAAAGCCAGTACCTGTTCATATTTGCCGGTGGGCTGCTTGGTATCATCATCCTTTTTATGGTGATGTACATGAGTGGTGTTCCGCAAACTGCTTGTTTTGGGTTCACTTTAATTACCGCCCCATTGCTTATCTGGCAAACTTTTTCCCTTAACAGGAAATACGGCAGCCATGGGCTGATGAAACTACAGTCGGTAAAACGATACCCCCGCAGGTTGATAAACCGGCGAAGAGTTCAGAAACTGCTAAGTCGTGCCAGGTTACAACAATCGCATTAAAATTACATTCATCCAAATGAGAAGTATTTTAAAAAAAAGCACACTGGAACAAAAATTCCCGCTGCTAGCGGTGGAAAATGGTTGTATCCTTTCAAAAGATGCGGATATTACCGTTGCCTTCAGGGTTAGGTTGCCCGAACTCTTTACCATCAGCGCTGCCGGGTATGAAACATTGCATTCTGCGTGGTGCAAAGCCCTGAAAGTACTGCCCGATTATTCGGTTGTATTAAAACAGGACTGGTTCTGCAAGGAAAATTATACCCCGGAAATACCGGAGTCAAAAGAAATATCTTTTCTTTCACGAAGCTTCCAGAGGCATTTTAACGAACGGCCTTTCCTGAACCACTATTGTTACCTGATGCTGACAAAGACAACCAAAGAACGTTCAAGGCAGCAAAGTACGTTCAACAGCCTTGCCCGGGGTTTTATCGTCCCCAAGGAGGTTAGCGATAAGGAAACTGCAAACCGGTTCCTGGATGCGGTAAGCCAGTTTGAACGCATTATGAACGATAGTGGGTTCGTAACACTGGAAAGGCTTTCCTCAGCGGAAATTGCAGGTGCAGAAAAAGAGAGCGGTATTATCGAAAAATATCTTGCTCTTTCACAGAACAGCAAACCGGTATTAAATGACATGCGTATCGACCCCGGCCAGATGCATATCGGGGACAATGCCCTTTGTCTGCATACCCTTTCGGATGTGAGCGATTTACCGGGGAAAGTAGCCACGGACTGCCGGTATGAGCGGCTCTCTACAGACAGGAGCAGTTGCCGCCTGTCGTTTGCATCGCCAGTAGGGTTGCTTTTGCCCTGTAACCACATCTATAACCAGTTTGTGTTTATCGACAACCACGAAGAAAACCTGAAACGGTTTGAAAAGATGGGGCGCAATATGCAGTCGCTGGCCCGGTATGGGCGTGGCAACCTTGTAAACAAGGAGTGGATTGATTTGTACCTGAACGAAGCCCATGCACAGGGTCTGGTTTCGGTACGTGCCCATTTTAACGTGATGGCATGGTCGGACAACCCACAGGAATTGAAAATGATAAAAAACAATGTGGGTTCCCAAATCTCACTGATGGGATGCCAGCCGCGCCATAACACCGTCGATGTCCCAACCCTTTATTGGTCGGGCATCCCCGGCAATGCAGCAGACTTTCCGGCAGAAGAAAGCTTTTATACATTTATAGAGCAAGCCTGTTGTTTTTTTACCGGGGAAACCAATTACCAAAATTCCCTGTCACCGTTCGGGATTAAAATGGTTGACCGGCTCACCGGAAAACCATTGCATGTGGATATTTCCGATTTACCCATGAAAAAGGGAATTATCACCAACCGGAACAAGTTTATCCTTGGCCCGTCGGGAAGCGGTAAATCCTTTTTCACCAATCACATGGTCAGGCAATATTATGAACAGGGCACGCATATTTTACTCGTGGATACCGGGAACAGCTATAAAGGGCTGTGTGATTTAATCCACTATAAAACAAGGGGCGAAGACGGGGTTTATTTCACCTATACCGAAGACAGCCCGGTTGCTTTTAATCCTTTTTATACCGATGACGGGGTGTTTGATATTGAAAAAAGGGAATCCATCAAAACGCTTATCCTGACCCTTTGGAAAAAAGACAGCGAAGTCCCCACGCGAGCGGAAGAAGTGGCCTTGTCCAACGCTGTGAACAGTTTCATCCGGCTTATAAAAAAAGATAAAAGTACCGTTCCCTCGTTCAATACTTTTTACGAGTTTGTCAGGGGAGATTACCGGGAAGAACTGCGTTCGAAAAATGTCAGGGAAAAGGATTTTGACGTGGATAATTTCCTAAACGTGCTCGAACCTTATTACAAAGGGGGCGAATATGATTTTCTGTTGAACTCGGACAAGCAACTGGATTTACTCAACAAACGTTTTATCGTATTCGAGCTGGACAACATCCGTGACCATAAGGTTTTGCTCCCCATCGTGACCATTATCATCATGGAAACTTTCATTAATAAAATGAGGAGGCTGAAAGGTATCCGAAAGATGATATTGATTGAAGAATGTTGGAAGGCGCTGACTTCTGCCAACATGAGCGAGTACATTCGGTACCTGTTCAAGACAGTCCGAAAATACTTCGGCGAAGCGGTGGTGGTCACCCAGGAAGTGGACGACATTATCAGTTCTCCCATTGTAAAGGAAAGTATCATCAATAATTCGGATTGCAAAATCCTGCTCGACCAGCGCAAGTATATGAACAAGTTCGATGCAATACAGGGATTGCTTGGATTGACCGAAAAAGAACGCGAACAGATTCTTTCCATCAACATGGACAACGACCCCGGCCGGAAATACAAGGAGGTGTGGGTTGGACTGGGCGGGGTCCAGTCCGCAGTCTATGCCACAGAAGTTTCTGCGCAGGAATATTTTACATATACAACCGAAGAAACTGAAAAACTCGAACTCACCCGCCTGACGGAAAAGCTGGGCGGGAACATTGAAATGGCCATCAAACAGCTGGCCGAAAGCAAACAGGAATCTTCTACCTATTAACATTTAAAACTTCAATGTATGAAAACAAAATTATTGATATCCGCACTGCTCATTGCGCTTGGCACATCCGGGCTGAAAGCGCAGTTTGTGGTTACCGACCCGGTAAACCTTGCACAAAGTATCGTCAACTCTGCCAACGAGATTGTACAGACATCAAGCACGGTATCCAACGTAATAAAAAACTTTCAGGAAGTAAAAAAAGTTTACCAGCAGGGAAAGGAGTATTACGACAAACTCAAAGCGGTACACGACCTTGTAAAAGACGCTTATAAAGTACAGCAAACACTGCTCATGATTGGTGAGATTTCCGATATATATGTCAGCTCTTTTGAGTTGATGTTGCAGGATAAATATTACACCGCAGAGGAGCTGGGAGCTATTGCCTTTGGTTATACAAAGCTACTGGAAGAAGGGGCAGCTACCCTTAAAGAGATGAAAGACGTCATTAGCAGTACCGGGCTTTCCATGACCGATAAAGAGCGCATGGATATTGTTGACAGGTGCTATAACGCGGTGAAACATTACCGGAACCTCACCCGGTACTATACCAACAAGAACATTTCCATATCGCTCATCCGGGCAGAGCAGGAAGGTGACAAAGCACGGATACTGGCGCTTTACGGAAATGCTGAAGACCGGTACTGGTAAAATTTTTGTTTATGGATACATTTGACAATTTACACCAGGCGCTACGGGTGCTTTATAGCGAAATGATGCCCCTTTGTTCGGACATGACAGCGGTTGCCAAAGGTATAGCCGGGCTGGGCGCTTTGTTTTATGTGGCTTACCGGGTATGGCAGTCGCTGGCTCGGGCAGAACCAATTGACGTTTACCCCTTGCTACGCCCTTTTGCCATTGGCCTGTGCATCCTGTTTTTCCCCACCATCGTCCTTGGAACAATGAATGCCGTATTAAGCCCAATCGTGCGAGGGACAAACGGCATACTGGAATCGCAGGTGCTGGACCTGGAACAACTGAAAAAGGATAAGGACACAATTGAACGGGAGAAAATGCTGCGAAACCCGGACGAAGCTTACCTTGTGAGTGATGAAGCATTTGACAAGGCCATCGATGAACTGGGATGGGGGCCAAAAGACCTTGTAACCATCGCCGGAATGTATGCCGAGCGAAGCTGGTATAACCTGAAAAAATCTATTCAGGAGGCTTTTCTCAATCTGTTGGAGCTGATATTCCAGGCTGCCGCTTTGGTAATTGACTGTCTGCGGACTTTCTTTTTAATTGTACTGTCCATTCTTGGGCCAATTGCATTTGCATTCAGTGTCTATGATGGTTTTCAGAATACACTTGTTACCTGGCTTACACGGTACATCAGCATTTACCTCTGGCTACCAGTGGCCGATATTTTTTCTTCCGTGCTGGCTAAGCTCCAGGCATTGATGATTCAAAAAGACATTGCAGAAATGGCTGCCGACCCGAACTATATCCCACAGGGTACTGACGGGGTGTACATTACTTTTATGCTTATCGGAATTGTCGGGTATTTTACCATCCCAAGTGTGGCCGGATGGATTGTACAGGCCGGTGGCATGGGAAATTATGGAAGAAACGTAAACAGCGCTGCAATGAAAGGGGCTTCTGTTGCATCTGGAACGGCTGGCGCTGCCTCCGGGAATATTACAGGAAAAATATTAAAACGATAATCGAATCATTTAAAATTATGGAATTTAAACCTTTAAAGAATATAGAAAGCAGTTTTAAGCTGATACGGCTGTTCGCCATCATCTTTGTTTGTGCCAGTACAATTGTAACTGTTTATGCTCTCTGGAGTTCGTACAGCTATGCTGAGGCCCAGCGTCAAAAAATTTATGTACTCGACCAGGGAAAATCGCTGATACTGGCCCTTTCGCAGGATTTGGCACAAAACAGGCCGGTGGAGGCCAAAGACCATATCAGGCGTTTTCATGAACTTTTTTTTACACTTTCGCCAGACAAGGATGCCATTGAACACAACATCAACCGTGCCTTTTACCTCTCGGACAAAAGTGTTTTTACCATTTACAAAGACTTGGTAGAAAGCGGGTATTTCAACCGGGTGATTTCGGGCAACGTAACCCAAAGGATATGGGTTGACAGCATTTCGTGCAACTTTAATAACTATCCTTACGAAGCTACGGTTTATGCACGGCAACATATTATCCGGGAAATGACAGTTACTGAACGCAGGCTGGTTACATCCTGCCGGTTGCGCAATACTTCGCGCAGCGACAATAACCCGCACGGGTTTATCATTGAAAATTTCAATATAAAGGAAAATGAAGATATGTCAACGTGGGACAGATAGTATTCCTGTAATGGAAGGAATATCCGGCATCAGTACTTCTTTTCGGCGCAGGTTAAAGAATGCCTGTGAAAAGCTTACACAAAGGCAACGCAAGCTAACTGTTTGGGTTTTGCTTATTGTATTTACTGTTTTGGTTTTGGGTTCCGTTTCGGACATTTTCCGAAATGGGCCAAAACTTTCAGAACCAAAGCATATTGTTCCTTTGAAAATATTGGAGAACTCCAAGGACACGGTTTCACATAAAATCACAAATAATGAAAAAAAACAACAATAAAACGGGGCAACGCAAAATACTGACCCCGGAACAACTGCAGAAGCGCAAAAAGATGGTCATTTTCCCGATGATGTTCATCGCTTTCGCAGCGGCAATGTATTTTATCTTTATGCCTTCGTCCCGGCAAGAGAAAGAAAAGAAAGGGCTGAACACCGATTTACCGATACCAAAAAACGAAATCATCGGGGACAAAAAAACAGCTTACGAGATGGAACTTTTCGGGCAAAAGAAAAACCGGCAAACATTGTCCCTCGAAGATTACGGCGTTAAGACTGACACGGCAAAAAACAGGATTATCACCAGCAGCATCGGGGGAAACGCCTCACAAAAAGCACCGCAATCCTCTATCCGGTCATCGGCTGAGGCATACAAAAAAGTAAACAGTGATTTAAACAGTTTTTATAACCATCCAAAGCCAGGTTCACGCGAAATGGAACTTGAAAAACAGGTTGAAATGTTACAGGCAGAATTGGAAGAAAAAGAAACCACTGACAGTGTCAGCCGGGTAGAACAACAACTCAAATTAATGGAGGAAAGTTACAAATTTGCTGCAAAGTATATGCCTAACACACAGGAAAAAATTCAGCAAACGGACCGGCGACAAATAGGCGTTCCGGCTATGGAATTACTTCCAATGGAAAACAAAAACCTTGTTCATGTAGCTAAACTGGGAATAAATGAAACAAGCGCACTTCATCAACAAATGGAAGATTCCGTTTTCTTAAACAGATATTCCCAGCCTTTCAATACAAGCTTTTATACGGCAGGAGATAACAAGGTTAAAATTCCCTCTAATACGATTAAAGCCTGTATCCATAATGACCAGATAATTGTTTCAGGCCAAAATGTAAAAATACGTTTGCTGGAACCGATAAAGGCAGAAGGGGTAATAATCCCCGGAAATGAAATGGTTACCGGGATTGCTGTTATCCAGAGCGAACGGTTGGATATTACCATCAGCTCGCTGGAATACAGGGGCAGGATAATCCCTGTGGAAATTTCGGTGTATGACACGGACGGGCAGCCTGGAATTTTTATTCCCGGCTCTGTGGAAACCAACGCCCTGAAAGAGGTTACCGCATCAATGGGACAAGGCGCAGGTACAAGCATCAGCATCAACCAGGGGACAACCGCTGGTCAGCAATTGGCTGCCGATGTAGGCAGGAGTCTTATCCAGGGGGCTTCGCAGTATGTTTCAAAAAAACTGCGGACACCTAAAGTCACCCTTAAAGCCGGACACCGCCTGTTGTTAATGCCTTCCAATTAAAACCAGATTGTATGATTCAAAAATCCATCAACATGAAACAGTTATTCTTCACATTTGTATTTCTTGTAACCTTGACACTATCATCGTTTGCCCAAAACAGTTTTACCAAAGTTATCTCAAAAGACAGGGTTATCCCTTCGTATTGTATCGAAGTGACCTTTGACAAAACGGTACACCTTATTTTCCCTTCGGGTGTTTCCTACATTGACCTTGGCTCATCCAATATTATTGCAGGCAAAGCCGATGGCGCTGAAAATGTGGTCAGGATAAAAGCTGCCATTAATGGTTTTAAAGAAGAAACCAACTTTTCAGTGATTACCGATGAAGGCAGTTTTTACTCCTTTATCGTGAACTATTCGGAAAACCCCGAAAAGCTGAACATTGAAATGAAAGATTTTCTTCACAATAAAAAGCCGGGCAATAAACCGGAAAATACGCAAGAGGTACATCTTTCTGAGTTGGGGAACGAGTCGCCCCAAGCCGTTCGTTCTGTAATGGAGAAAATCCATAAAACAAACCGAAAGCGGATTAACCATATTAATAGCAAACAGTTTGGCATTGAGTTCCAACTCCGTGGGATTTTTAGCCACAACGGACTTTTATTTCTGCATACCGAAATCAGGAATACCACCGCTATCCCATTTGATATTGATTTCCTTGTCTTCAAAATTGTCGATAAAAAAGTGGTCAAGCGGACTGCTATACAAGAAACCATTATAAAACCTGTTCGGTCATACAATCTTCTGACCTCAGTAAAGGGTAAAGAAACAGAAAGTACCGTTTTTGCATTTCAGAAATTTACCATCCCTGATAAAAAACAACTGGTTGTTGAGCTGTTCGAAAAGAATGGGGGAAGGCACCAGAGATTTGTGGTGAAAAACGGGGATTTGGTGAAAGCCCAACCAAGCAGAAAACTGTGACCGAATCCTTATCCGTTTTAAGGGCTAACACGAAAGGCAACCCGGCAGTTGCCTTTCGTTAATTTATCGAGGGTCGCTACATTTCCCATTTATCAGCGAGGGAATAATACGATTCGCTGGTAAAAATAATGTGGTCCAAAACCGGAAGGTCAAGTACTTTACCGATTTCAACAATTTTGTTTGTGAGTTTTAAATCGGCATCACTTGCCTCCAGGTTCCCACTTGGGTGGTTGTGCATTAGTATTATCGAGCTTGAATTACATTTCAAGGCAGTTTGAAATATCAGCTTTGGGTCAACAACTACTCCTGACAAACCACCGGTAAACATGTTTGAGATTCCAATTACCCGGTTTGCCCTCGATAACAGCAATATTTTAAACGACTCGCGGTGGTCAATATCTACAATCCAGGAAGGATAAACCAAATCATATACATCTTTTGAACAGGTAATTTTTGGTAAATCCGTCAACTTTGATTTACGTGAATAAGAAACTGTAATTTCATTAAGCGAAAATAAATTAGTCATTGAAGTTACCCATGCCTTTGGGATTTATTTTGGCTTCCGGCACGCCATTAAATTTTGGCATACCGAATTGAGCCGGATGGATACTTGTCAAGGGTGCATGTCCGTTTGTTTTTTCTTCCTTAAAACAAACTGAACGCATCCAAAGGACGGCTGGCAACATAAAACAAACAAAAACAGCCGCCCTTGACTTTTCCGGACGGCGATGAATAACTTGGCCAAAAGTTTAATGGATTGTAATAGTAAGATAGGCTTTGAGAATTATTTATAATGAATTACTTCTTGCTAAAAAAAAGCACAAGGGACAAGTAAGCTGGAAATGATAAAATAGTTACATATCTATGTAACTTCAACTTTAATAAACAGGATGTTACTTATTAAAAAAACAGGGACAAATTCCTTATCATCCGTATAGGAAACGCAACCAGCCCGACAAACAAGGATAGGACCGCCTTTATAAAAAAATAAAGCACCCATCCCAGCACCGGCAGAAAAAGAAATATTTGCGGCGTTATCCGTGTTAAGGTTTTCCATCCCGATACAATGCCAAGCCCCATATAAATTAAGAAAAAATGGCTTTCCCAGAAGCTGTCAGGGGTTTTATAAGTATCAGTTACCAACAGGTCAATGATAATACCTATGGGCAATCCTATTAAAAGAGTCAATAGTATCTCAGCTACAACTGTTCTTTTTTGCTTTTGCCGGGAATCTGAAAAACAATCCGGGCAAATTGGTTTTGAAAACTTATTGGTACATTCAACACACAATCCCTTACCACAAACCTGACATTGAGATACAGCAGTTTCGGATGGATGGTTAATGCAATTCATTGACAATTGAATTCGAGTAAGTGTTTTAAAGTTACGTAAAATCTTTCTATACAAAAAAAATAACTACTGAGTTAGTTACTTTTCATCGTTCCGACAATTAAAGTTTGAGTTTCTTTCTTTGCGTTTCTGCATTCATAAAACTCAATACAGCATCATAATCTTCAACTAAAAAGTTCGATACTTCTCCGCTTGGGTTCACATTGAAAACTGCAAGTTCTGCATCAATAGGAGCTTGCAGTTTTTGTTTTATTCACCTTCAAACGGTATAGTACCTTACCTTATTCATCCTGAAAAATACTCTTGATGGGTTTTCCATACCCGGCTATTCTTATTGGTTCAAAATTTGCTAATATTGAGGCCGTTCCTCAGTTGTGTAATTTATGAAGTTGAAACTGTATTATATTCTAGCCATCGGCCTGGCACTTGTCTCATCGGGGGTACAAGCAGCCAACCTGAATGAAGAGATAAAGTCAAATATCGAATGTCTGATACGTGAACAGACATTAGTTGGTGGAGGAAAAGTTTTTAATATATCCGAATTACAGAAAGCATATCTTCATGACCATTATGCACCTTATTGGGTAAAAACGAAGCAGATCAATGGGTTTGTGTCGCAACTGGAACATTGCGATGTTGATGGGCTACAGCCAACCGATTATCACCTGAAACGGATAAAAACATTACTTTCAAGTCGCAATGTGCATGATCGCGCCAGACTGGACATCTTGCTCAGTGATGCTTTCCTGTTGTACGTTAGTCATATTCAGACGGGAAAAACGGACCCGGTAAAAATCGATCCGCAATGGCATGTTATCCTTAACGAGAAAAATCCGCTGAACTACCTGTACCGTTTATCCCGAACGACGATAAAAGAGGTTTATGCTGAATTGATTTCGATGTTACCGTATTACCACGGATTGAAATACCAGTTGCAGCGTTACCGCGGGATGGAAGCAAACGGCGGATGGAAGCGCATTCCGGACGGGAAAATGATTACACCCGGTATGAGTGATGACAGAGTGGCCATGGTCAGGCGGCGATTGACAGTTACCGGAGATTATTCCGGAATAACAGATGCAGATTCAACTTTTTATGATAATACATTAAGAGCCGCTGTCATCCACTATCAGAAGAGGAATGGACTGGAGGCGTTGGGCAATATCGGACCTCAAACCCTGGCTGAGATGAACGTACCGGTGGAGGAGAGGATTAAGCAGATTCAGGTTAATATGGAGCGTTTGCGATGGTTGCCGCAGCGTTTGCCTTCTTATTACCTGCTGGTTACCATCTCTGATTTTTCACTATCTGTTTTTGATAATTATAAAGGAGTAGGAACCTACCCGGTAATTGTGGGACGTTCGTACAGGCAAACGCCTGTGTTTCATTCCACCATGCGCTATTTGGTCTTCAATCCGGTTTGGACAATTCCGTCTACCGTTTTGAAAAACGATATTCTTCCGGAAGTTCTGAAAAATCTCGATTATCTAAATGAGAAGCATATTACCGTTTCTGACGTGGCAGGAAAAGTACTAGACCCCAAAGATATTGACTGGAATGATGAACAGGTATCCAGGTATGCATATCGCCAGGCACCCGGCGACGATAATTCGCTGGGGGCGGTCAAATTTATATTCCCGAATCCATATGACGTTTACCTTCATGATACACCCCACCGGGAGTTATTTGAACGTAGTCAACGTACTTTTAGCTCGGGGTGTATCCGGGTGGAACATCCGTTAGCTCTGGCAGCTTACTTGTTACGCAATCAGGACGATTGGAATCAGGAAAAAATTGACCAGACAGTTGCTTCCGGCCAAACAACCAAAGTCGTTTTAAAAAAGCAGCCGGAGGTTTATCTGCTGTATTTAACCGCCTGGACGGATACAAAGGGGAACATGCAATTCCGGGACGATATTTATCAACGCGATACCCGGGTATACCAGGGCTTAACAACGAGGCCACAAAGTGAATAGCGGAAGGTTTCCCTGAAAATTATTCAGTTTTCAATAATTTACTAGCAACTTGCTAACTCCGACCGCAATATACTCGGTGGCCGATTTTTTAGATAATATTGTCCTAATGAAACAGTAGACGAGATGCCCGGCAGGTAAAGCAGAACTAAAAATGATCTAACCTGTTTTAACTGCAGATGGCGATGTCTCAGGATAACCTCGTGTTCCGGACATTCCCGAAAAGGAGCAGGTCAGTAGTCGGTGTTGAATTTAAATGAACGATATGATTTCGGGTAGACGAGCAAAAAAAATCTATGCTTTTTTGTTTTCCGTATTTTTATGGTTGTCGGTAATGATTCTTCCGGAAATGGCTGATGCTCAGATATTGGATGTGGATCAGCTGACGCTCCATATCGACAGTATTCATCAACATCAGTTGTATGGAAATATCAAAGCCGGCCTCGACCTGAATGAATCGCAGACCCATGTCTTGCATTTTACGTCGAGTTCGTCTACATCCTATTTCATGAAAAAAGATGTTTTGATGCTCCTCGCGCAGTTTGGCCTGACAAGAACCGGAAAAACCGACGTGTGGGATGCCGGCTATACGCACCTCCGCTATCGAATGGATTATAATCAGAAAATCTCCCCGGAATTTTATGCACAATATCAATACGACGGTATTCTGGGCATGAAAAGCCGGTGGCTGGCGGGCTCCAATTTGCGTTTCGAGCTGAAAAGAGACAGTTTGACCATGATTTATCTGTCAGGAGGTATTTTTTATGAAAGGGAAAAATGGAATACGGGCGTTGTCAATCCTTCGGTTAATCCGGCTGACCAATATATCCTGCGGAACAAAATTAAAATCAACAGTAGTTTTAAATTCACCAGACGCCTTACCGATAACTCAGACTTCGTGTTCATCAATTATTTGCAGTTTGTTCCTGATAAAGACATCATCTATCCGCGAATTGCTCCGTCGATGCAGTTGGATATCCAAATGTCCAAACACCTTCAGTTTCAAGTTGCCTTCGATGGTTTATACGATTTTCGTCCGGTCATTCCCATCGACCGTTTTTACTACAGCATTACCAATCAGTTAGTTTATAATTTGTGAGATAGGAAAATGAGACAGGACAGCGGTGGCTGTTTTTATGTCTCTCGGCCGAGTTTTCCATACAACCATGCTTTCCAGGGAAAAGAGACTGTATTTGACAAAAGATGAGATCATTGTATATTTAGTTCCTGTGAAACCTATTTCCATTCATTCCGCTTAAAAAGATATTTCTATGAAAGCAAGAACCGGATCGGCAGCATGGTGGGGACCTCCCAGAAAATTTGCTGAACAGCAGCAAGAACGAAGAGTAAGCTGGCTCGAACTTTTTTATGATCTGGTTTATGTGATTGCCATTTCGAGGATCACGCATCAGCTGGCTCAACATATCAGCGTTGATTATTTTATCGGATATGCCTTTTTGTTTATCCTGATTTTCTGGGGTTGGCTGAATGGAAGTATGCATCACGACATGCACGGTAATGAGGGCTTGCGAACCCGGTTGATGACGCTTTGGCAGATGATAATTATCGCGGCACTGGCCGTAGTCATTGGTCAGTCGCCGGAAAAAGGCTATTTCAATATCACGATTGTGTTGATGGTCATGCAGCTCTTTGTCACCTATATGTGGTGGAGTGTAGGTTTTTACGATAAGTCTCACCGGCGGTACAACAAGCCGTACACCATTTTTTATCTGATTGCTTTTGCATTAATGGGTTTGAGCCTGATGCTCCCGGGAAAATGGTTGAAACTAATTGTTCCCGTTGTTATCCTTTGTAATTATGCTCCTCCTTTTGTTGCCCATATAATGCTGCGTCGCAACTCAACCGATCTGAAACTCTCGTCAAGCATGTTCGAACGCCTGGGCTTATTTGCTATTATCATCTTTGGCGAAGTGGTATTGGGGGTGGTAAATGGGGTCAGTAAAATGGAAGAGCTGGATTTTACGGCCTGGCTGAATTTTGCGCTTGCTATCGCCATTGTTTTTACCCTTTGGTGGATATTTTTCACACTGGTAGCGCAAATGGAGGTGAAGAGCGGTTTTCTCAGTGCTACACTGCTGGAACTGTTATATATTCCGACGCTGATATCACTTAGCCTCATCGCCGTTAGCTTTACTTCATTTTTTGAAATCCATCACGAAATACCTTTGCAAAAGCTGGGCTATGCAGTGGCCACCTATTTAACTTCTATCAGCCTGATGATGGGGTTGCTGGTATTTCATGAGCGGTTGCCGGGATTAAAACGACCGGTCAGTATTTCATTATTGGTTACGGCTTCCCTGTTTTTTATCTCCACACAAATTCATTTGCCTTTTAGCCGGCAATTATACCTGGCCGGTGTATTGGTTATTCTGGTACTTGAGATCATTTACCTGAATGCCTTGTATTACGGGATGAGAAACAGGCAGGAAGGGGGTTAGCGTCCTTCACCTTGTACCGAAAGTAGAGGGCATTTATCTTCTCTTCTTTTTTGTGATTTGCTTGAGTGCTTCCAACTATTCCTTTTAAGAAAATGGAAAGCTGAACTCATAATCTTAAGTCAAAAAGTTGAGTTTGTAATTCTTTGTATTTCAAATGAAAAGTTTGGTGTCTAGGGTATTCTCAGAGAGATAGATTTTAATGGTTATCTTTAAAATAAAAACTTATTTATGGAGGCTTTTGAATTGAATTTGATACACGATAAGATCCTTAAAGTTCTATATAAGGAACTAATTGAACAAGATATTGAATCACTTACTTCGCTTGAGTTTTGTGTTATTAAAGATGATGGCTACTGTTGGTCTGAATTACAAAAGGGCAGTGAAGATTTGAAGCAAGAAGGCTTGATAGTTTTTGAAGAAATTATTTTAACTGGAAGCGAAAGCGTTGAGGATATTTTTGATATGGAGTTATTGAAAGAGAATGGAGTTAGTAGTAGGAAAATTTTAGAATATATTCTGTTTTCTAAGAATCCTGCACTGTATAAAATGAAACTTACTCCGGTCGGAAGGAAATTTTATGAAAAGCTTATGAGTAGTAGAATTGTATCATAAAAAGGATTTTCTCCTTTAGAAATAAAAGGCCTGACTTTTCGAGCCTTTTTTATTTTTCAAAACCGCTGACTCAGCCCCCAATACATTCGGTGAAACACGTTGCTCTTTCTCGGTGGTGATTTCATAATTCAATTGATAACATACCGTACATAATAACCTTTATGTTTTTTCGTTATATATAAAATCATATTGAGTATGAAGTACTTATATGAATTGGAAAAACATAAATGGGCGACAAGAGAAGGATTTCAGTGCGATTTTAAGTTCATCGATAGTGCTTTAGTCATTGTCATTTCCGATGGTGACGAGGTTATTCTGAATATGGCCTTCAAGTTATACACGGCCCCCATTGAAGGCAATTTCACGTTGTTCTCAGAAACAGATGATGGACGACTTATTGCCCGCATTAATGAACGAAAAATAGTCATACTCGATCCTGTCAGACCTTTTGAGAAAATCGAACTCTTTCCGGTTAATGAATGATTAGTTAACTACTAATTCCCTTTGTCATTCCTGATGGTCCTTTACTTTCTTCAGCAAGAAGTAACAATGTAAATGTTAAGTTATTTTAAATATCGAGAGTTTTAATTGGTATTATTAGCTTCATGTCGAAATTGTATGATATCTTACAAGAGTATATGTTAATCAATCTGTGATGGATCACTTAGCTGAACTACAAAAACGCAGGTGGATGACAGTAGAAGCCAGACTAACATGTGAATTCGAACTGAGTGACGGAGATTTATTCGTTACAATTCGTGACGGGGATCACTTTGTGATGAGTAGAAGGTTTCTTGCGTATATGACCGACTTAGGAAGATCAGTAACCTATTATTCCAATGATGAAGAAGAGAGTTATATCGCTCACTTTCGTGATGAAAAAGTGACGGTCTTTAGTTCAAAGCCATATGTGAGGTTTGATTTTTTTCCGGTGTCAAAGGAAGGATAATTACTCAATTTTTGGAAGGAAGAAAGCCAGGCTGACCTTTGTACGGAGTAAGATGTAATGGTAAAGCTTTCGTGCAAGATCTTTTCAAAACCGCTGACTCAATCCCCAATACATCCGGTGGAAGACGTTGCTCTTTTCGATGGTGGCCTCGTAGTTCATCGATAGTTGCAGCTTTTTCATGATATACCACGCAAACGAGCAACCGGCCAGGTTTTGATTGATGCCGGAGTTGGAATTGAGAAAGCTATAATCGATGATGCGGTAGGAGAGCGACCCGTACAATTTCCCATTCAGCAGGTATTTTGACAGGTTGGCGCCGTATTGCAAACCGTCGAGGTAACTCGTTTTTAGTTTGGTCACGTTCAGTGTCATCGACGACTCCAACCAGGGAATTTTGCTGTGCGTAATGAAGAAGTTATAATTGGTTGATGGATCGGGGTCGCCTTTCCGGGAACGGTAACCGGCCTGCGCCGAAACAATGAGGTAATTGATGGGTCGCACCATCACACGAAAGCGAACGCCTTGCCGCGTGGCATTATCGGTAATCAGGTCGACCAGCGTTTTATAGGTTTCGTAGTAAATCACATTCTTCCGCGCATCGTACGAAGCATAAAACGACACCTTGCGCGAAGCCCGGTAGCGAGCCGAAATATAAAATCCGGTCAGGTCGAGCGTGTTGGTCGGAGCGCTGTCTTTTACCTGGTACAAATCCATTTCAACCGAAGTGAACAAATTGAAATCTTTTAGCAGTGAATTGCTGTGCTGGAAGTAGACAAACCGGCGGTCGGTATTGGAACCGTTCATCTGCTCGAATACGGCCAGCGAAGTCTGCACCATTCCCTCTTTTCCCTTCGCTTCATGACTGACATATGCGCCGAACTGCGGCAAGTTGGTATTGATGCCGTAATCCATGTAATCGGGACGCGCACCGCCGACAATACCAAAAGTGAAATTTTTGACGCGGGTCTCGAACTGTAGCCCGTCGATGGCCCCGATATTCGAAACTTTGGTATTCATTTTCCGGCCAAACCAAAGACTGGTATTCTTGCTGAAATTATAGCCTACGGCCATGCTGTAAATCTTCAGGCTGTTGAAAATACTTTGGTTGTCAGCATTCCAGCCACCTGTGCGATGATTGTAAGTGATGTAGCTGTCGAATGAAAGATGTGAGTTGCCAATATTCTGTTGATTCAACGAAAGTGAATACCGCATCCGTTGCTGATTTTTTGCATCGGTGTTGGAGAAGTTCGAGTACGAAGCCAGTTTAACACGGCCGTATAACCGCGATTTTTCCTGTATCAACTTCGGCTGTGCCCTTGCCGGTTGCGGCGTAACAGCAACGGGTTTCCGGGGAACTGGAACAGGCTTTTTCTCCTCGGTGATGGTGGCTTTGGGCTTGAGAATGGCGTGAATCTGCTCATTCATTTTGGGCGAATAACTGCCAACAACGGTCGTTACACACGAGATGGAAGAGCGCTGTACAACCACCAGCCCCGGAATTTGCTTTCCTCTAGATTTGACATACAGGGTATCGCCCATGTTGATTCCTTCGGTAGAGGTAAAACGAACGTAAACATGTTGTGCGCTGATGTATGAGACTTTTCCGGTCAGCTGTTTCGTTTCCTGCGCTTTAGCGAAGAATCCAGCCAATACCAGGACCATGAACGGGATGATTGCTTTTCTCATCATCAACAAGGTTTTTTCGGTTACTTTTCTCTAATCTCCAGCTCTTCCGTTGGGATGGCATTCGTAGCAATTTACGCTGTTGTACACATAGTTACTCACGTCCGTGTGATGATCATCCGTCGTGGTTTTTTCATGTTCGTGGCAATCGATGCACGAGAATTCGGCATAATTGCTCGAATTCGTGTGGCAATCGCTGCATGAGGTCCAGGCCTGACTGTGTGTTCCACTGTAGATGGGGAAATACTGACCATCGTGGTCGAATGTCGCCGGTTTCCATGCTACATCGGTATGGCAGTCGTCGCAGGTTGTCGGGAAATTCGCTGCCAGATGGTTCGGATCGGTGGTGTTGTCGTAATCCGTTTTGTGACAGCCGTAGCAATCGGTGGGTGTATTGCTGTATCCGTTGGCGTGGCATTTCAGGCAATCGTTGGCGATGTCGGCATGCGCACCGGTCAGCGGATAAAAATCGTCGTGGTTAAATGTGGCAGGGCTCCAGCCCGGATGCGTCGTGTGACAATCCTGGCATTGTTGTGAGAACCCGGCCGTGACGTGATCCGGGTCGGTGGTATTATTGTAATCCTGAGCGTGACAGGAATAGCACTCGGGTGAGAGACCGGTAAAAATATCATTCTGGTGGCAGGCCGCACAGTCGCTAATAGCGTGCCCTTCCGTCAGCGGAAAGAAATCGTGGTTGAAGCCTTCAGACGCCCAGTTAACGGCATTGATGAAATGACAATCGGTACATTCGGTCGAAAATCCACCAGCGATATGGTCGGGATTTTTCGCAGCCATGAAATCTTCCTTGTGACAGTCGTAACATTCCACCCCGATGGGATCGAAACGCATCAACGATATTGATTTGTGACAGTCGTAGCAATCGGCCATGGTATGCGCACCGGTCAATGGGAACCTGCTTCGTAAGTGTATTTCCATGATGTCGTTGACGGCCCAGGTTGTGGTATTGTGGCATTGGTCGCAATCCGGCCCGACGGTATTTTCATGAATATCGTTGTGGCAGGCGTTGCAATTGGTCGGTGCCTGTGAAAAGACCAGTGAAACATGGCATTGCCGGCAGGCTACACTTTTGTGGGTACCGGTCAGAGCAAAGCTGGTGGTATCGTGGTCAAATTTTGGATGTTCAATCAGATTCCATCCTTCCGGAGAATGACACACCTCACACTTAACGTTGAAGTTGTCTCCGTGAGGCGACTGTGCCCATAACTGAACGGGCAACAGCAGGAACCATATTAGTTGTGACAGGTAGCGCATTCGATGGATTTATAGGTGTATTTGGTATATGAACCATCTTTCGATTTTACTTGCGGATGACACGAGACACAACTGACAGAAGCATGAGCGCCTTCGAGTTTGAACCGCGACTGGTTATGGTCGAATTTCGATGCACTCCAGTCGTCAAATCCGTGACAATGTGAACAACCTTCTTTGCCGTATTTGGCGAATTGTTCGTGATGAACATCCTGATGACATTCGGTGCACGAAGGATTTAATTTGGCAAACCGTTGAATGGTTTTTCCGTTGTCTCCTTTGGCATAGTGACAAGCTCCGCAATTGGTTTGAGCGTGAACTCCTGATAAGGCAAATCCGGTTTTACTGTGATCGAAAGATACTTCCGACCACGCATTTTCATCGTGACAGGAGTTGCAGCCGTCCTTTAGCGTGTACTGGTCATCCATGAATCCACTATGCACGTTCTGATGACAATCGATGCAATTGCTGCCAATATTCCGGAAACGCCACCGATCTTCTTTCTTGTGACAGGAAAAGCAGGGAGTAGCCATGTGGGCACCGTTCAGCTTAAAGTTACTCAAATTATGCTTTTCGATGGTATAATTGGTGAATTGAAATCCTTTAACCGTGTGACAGTCTTTACAATCGGAAGCCGGATTCGTTCGTGTGAAATCGCTTTTGTGGTAGTCGGCGTGGCAATCATTGCAACGATTATGTGGTAACGGAGCTGCATAATCGTTTTTGTGGCATTGCTGGCAAGCGACTTTCGAATGAAGGCCCTGCAACGGGAATCCGGTTTTGTTGTGGTCGAAGTTGGCCATGCCTTTGATTTGTGCCCACAATTGTTCACTGTGGCACTGGGTACAGTTTTGCCCGAATTTGTTGTGGTGGACATCTTCGTGACAGCTGGTACAATTGGCGTGCGGTACGTCAGCAAAGTGCTGGAACGGCTGTCCGTCGATGGTTTCCTTTTTGTGGCAATCAACGCAGGTTACTTCCGCGTGTTTCCCTTTCAGGGGAAAATCGGTTTGGTTATGATGGAAGTTCGGAACCGTTTTGAAGCTCTCAAAATCGTGACATTCCGTACAGTTATCAGAAAGGGTTTTTCGGTGGTAGTCCTGGTGGCAAGAAAGACATTGCTGCGAAAGCCCGAGGTACGTCAGTTTTTTGTCTTTCAGCTTGGTATCGGTGATGAATTCTTTTTTGTGGCAGGCCTGGCAGTCAGTTCGTTTGTGTACTCCCTGAAGCTGAAAGCTGGTTAGGTTATGATTGAATGTGGTTTTGTTGAGGTTGAGCATATCGAAATCGCGGCCGTGGTGATCGTTGTGGCAGCTGGAGCAATCTTTTCCCTGCACTTCCGGAGAAGCATGATATCCTTCGTGTTGTTGGATACGGGTGGCAATTTCGGTGTGGCAGGCAAGGCATTTTTCGTTGGTTACCTTGTCACCCAGTTCGTGGCATTTTACGCAGTTTCGAATGCCTTCCAGGTTCGCATGTGCCTTCGCTAACTCGCCGGGAGATATCTGTCCCCAAACGGCAGGAACCGATACAATCAGGGCGATTATGCACATGAGCACCTTCTTCATATGGGCTTTGTCAGGTTGTTAGTGTTTCATCATCACATCACCGAATTTTCGTGTGATAGTGATGCCGGTTTTCTTCAAAAATTCCGTGGGTAGTTCACCCCCGGCAAAAATGTAAATGAGATCATTCGGAACAACTTCTGTCTCGTTGGTCTCACCGTTTTTGAGAATGACCTGTTCCTCTTGAATCTCCGCTACGTTCGTAAAGTATTTGATGGTTAGTTTTTGTTCGGCAACGGCCGCTTCTAGTTTGGTAGCGTTTCCCGGTTTAATCCGGTTGAAGCTTCCGCTGCGGTATGATAAAGTTACGTCATTTTGTTCTGACAACATCATGGCCGATTCGACCGCTGAGTCACCTCCGCCAACGACCATAACTCGTTTGTTTTGTATGATTTCCGGATCGAGCAGGCGGTAACGCACCTTTTCCAAATCTTCACCTGGAACGCTTAGTTTTCGCGGAGTTCCCCGGCGTCCAATGGTCAACAATATTCTGGCAGCTGTCAGGCTTTCGTTTTGGGAAGTAGTTACCTTGAAGTGGTCGCCTTCTTTTTCGATACTTTCCACTTTGGTCGTTTCCCGGATGGAGATGGCATTTTTCGTTAAAACGGAAATCCAGAGATTTAGCAGCTCAGCTTTCGAGGTATTGGAGAGTTTTACCTTACCATGAAGAGGCAGATACATCGGGGCCGTCATCACCACTTTGGCACGTGGATAGGTGAAAACCGCGCCACCCAATGAATCTTGTTCAAGTGTTACGAAATTCAACTGGTGTTTCTTTGCGGTTAGCGAAGCAGATATTCCGGCCGGACCGGCACCCACAATGATGAGATCGAAAGCGGCATCGTGCTTTTTCGGGAGATGATGTGCCATGTTCTCGATGGCCTGTCGTCCCTGTTCCACGGCATTCTTGATCAATCCCATGCCACCCAGTTCGCCGGCAATAAAAATGCCTTTCACGTTAGTTTCGAAGGTCTGGCTGACGTGGGGCAGATCGACGCCACGTTTTTCGGTTCCAATGTTCAGGGTGATGGCTTCCACCGGGCAGGCATGGAAACAAGCTCCGTGTCCAATGCAGTGTGAGGCGTTGATGACGGTTCCGCGGCCTGACCGGATGCCGAGTACATCGGTTTCGGGACAGGCCTTAACGCAGGCACCGCTTTTGATGCAATTATTGACGTGAATGACGGGATGCAGCGAAACCGGCTCATACAAGCCGCTTTTCTTTGCCAGCGCAATTTTTGATTCGGCAAGCCGTGTTTCCCGCCTCAGCTTCAGTAAATAGATGCCCAAAACAATGGCTATGATGAGGAAAACCCCACCATACAAGACTAATTTTTCCAACCATATTTCTGCCACTAAAAAATCCATCGGTATCCGAATAATATGGTGACGGTTACATGAATAACCATAATAATCAGCATAATCAACGCAAAGGGCTGATGTGCGATATGCCAGTACCGGAACAGGTTCTGCATCTTTTCCAGCCGTTTGATCCGGCCAGTCAGTTTATCCTCTGTTTTCAGCAACCGGATGGCTTTGCGTATCTCTTTTCCGCGCATGCCCTTTTTTCGCGACTCTTTTTTCAGCAACCGGATAGCGGCACGTCGGTTTGCCTTCAGCGAAGCAAAAACCTGTTCCTCCACGCCGTAATCGGTCCGGAGCTTCTGTCCGATTCCCTCCTGCAATGAATGTACTTCATGCAGGTTCATTTCGCGACCCTCGATAGTATGTGGGATTTGAATATAGATGTAACGTCCGATGACACCACTGATGACAACGGCGACCATGCTCCAAAAACTGGCGGAAACAATGCCTCCGAACTTGAAGGAAGTGTGGAATAGAATCAGAATGGCTCCGAGAGTGCACAGAAAGATATGAAATTCAAGCCAATGTTTTAAACGTCCCCAACGCGAAAATATCCGCATCCTTTTGCGCATCATGTAGGTAGCGATGCCGGTGATGATGAGCAAGGTGCCCACGATGCCGTAGCCATGTCCCAGAATACCACTTGGTTTCAGCAGATTGTAGTCGGGATGATGGAACCGGTCAACGATGGGCGTGGTGTAGTAGGAATAGCCTGCGATGGTCAGTGCAGCGGTGATGACCACTACGATGATGACAAATGTTCCAATGTATATTTTGTGTGCTTTTGGCGACATAAGTTCGTTTTTTAGTTACTCACTCAATCGGGCAAGGGGTGAATTCTTTTCCTTCACGTAAGCTGCTACCATCATCCCCACGATGACAATGACGGTGATGTAAACGGCGTTGGGAACTGGCGGTGCTTCTCCCTGTGCGTACGAATGCAGTCCGGACAGATAATAGTTTACTCCGACGAACGTCATCAGTACGGAGCCAAAACTCAATACCGACAGACCGTTGAATATCGCGTTGTTCTTCATTCCCGGAATTTTCCGCAAGTGTAACACCACGGCATAGACCAGGATGGTGACCAGCGACCAGGTTTCTTTCGGGTCCCAGCCCCAGTAACGTCCCCACGATTCGTTGGCCCAGATTCCGCCCAGGAAGGAGCCTGCAGTAAGGAGAATCATTCCAATAATTAAGGTAATCTCGTTCATTACCGTGATTTCACGGATGTGCAGGCTCAGGCGCTGGTTGTTTTTCGGATTTCGAATGATAATAAGGAACAGGTTCAAGAATCCCAGCAGTGCGCCGATGGAGAGGAATCCGTAGCTGGAGGTAATTACTGCCACATGAACAATCAGCCAGTAGGACTTCAGCACCGGAACCAGTGGTGTAATTTCCGGGTTGAGCCAGCTCATTCCCGCGACCAGCAGCATGATACCGGCCAATAGGTTGGTGACGGCTAATGTGATGCCCGACTGGCGCGAAAGGAATAGTCCGGCGAGCGCCGTTGCCCAGCCCACGAAAATCATGGTTTCGTAGCCGTTGCTCCAGGGTGCATGCCCCGAGATGTACCAGCGCAAAATCAGGCCGAAGGTATAAACAGCGAAGATGAGCAGCGAGAACACCATGCCGGCCAGGTTGATGCGCCTCGTTTTCATTTGCGGGCGGAAGAAGATAACCAATTGAATCAGGAGCAGCAGCGAGCCGAGCAGGGCGTAGACGATTGCCAGTTTTCCAAAGAGGTTGGCCTGGTTGTAAAAATTCTCCATCCTGATTTTCGATTGGGAAGGAATGATGCTCCCACCATTGGTCAGCTGATATTGTTTCAGGGCCAGGAGTAATTGGTCGGGTTGGCTCCAGTTGCCGCTGGTTTGCGCCTGCTGCACCGCCTGCAGATAGTTGGTGTAAATCGTCAGCGGTTCGGTTGTATGTTCATTGCTCCCGATTTGCTTCAGTGTCTGTTCGGTTACCCAGCTATCGCTATGATTTCCCGGTAAGGGGAAGAGCTTTAGAAAGGAGTGATTGAACAGCTGGTAACAAATATTCACCCGTTCGTCGAGGTTGATGACTTCCTTGTCGAACTGGTTCCGCTGGCCGGGCTCTTTGTGGTAGGCGTTGTTGGCGAGCTCCCGCAACTTGTACCGGCCGTTTTCAAACAACTGCTGAAAGCTGATGTATTCGCCTGAGCTTCCCAGTTGTGAAGCCAGTTCTTTGTTGTAGACCTTAATGAATCTTTCCTGTTGCCATTTCGCCAGATTGGCGAGCATGCCCAGTATCACTTCCGTGGAAGACATGTCGCGGTAGCTCTCGCTTTTATGAATCTTTCGCATTAGCGCGGAAGAAATAGTCGAAAACGGTTCGACACGTCCGTTGCGGTTTTGGACCAGCAACAAGTTGAGTTCTTTGATGTGTTGAGCTTTGCTGCCGGAAAGCGTTTGGGCATTGAGTGAAGCTGGTAAAGCAGAGGTCAGCAGGACGAAAACGATGATGAACCCCAATGAATTGCGCTTCAGCTTTCTGATTTCAACACCTTGCCGGATAAGGGCGTGCACGCGACTGTTCCGGTTCATCAGCGTTAGGACCATCCCGATTCCCATGAGCAAATAGCCCAGGTAGGTGAAAAATGTTCCCCAATAGTCGTGACTGACGGAGAGAATGGTGCCCCGCTCATCGCGGTCGTAGGAGGCCTGGAAAAAGCGGTAGCCTTTGTATTTCAGAATGTGATTCATGAAAATGCGGTAGGGAAAGGACGAACCGTCGGGATTCTGAACCGTCACCTCGCTGGCATAGGAAGATGGGCTGTTCGATCCGGGATAGCGTTCCAGGATGAAATCATTCAGCTTAACCGAGAAAGGCAGCTCTACGGATTTGGCTCCGAAAGAAGCCGTGAGGTTAAGGTCGCCCAGTTGTGTTTGTACCGGAACGGCTTCACCGTCACGATTCAGCAGGTTGAGTCTCTTCGTTTGATTGTCGGTTGAGAGGGAAACCACCAGTCCCTGCACGCCGCTGTTATTTTCTGCTACGCTGGTCATGCTTTTTTGTGCCGAAGGAAGAAATGATTTGATAACGAACACTTGTCCGCCCATGCGATAGATGGTCTTTTCCTTCGCCAGATGCAGGACGCCGGGCAGCAATACGGTCGTGTCCCGGGTCATCATGCCGGTCATTAGCACCGTATCAGTGCTGGTGAATGCCGGTTGGTTGTCTTTCGCACTGAAAGTGATGGTACCCGGTTGCCCGGAATGGAAGGAGTAGGTTTGGTTATCGACAGTGGTTTCTTCTCCCTGTAACAGTTCGCTTTCGTGTCCGCCTTTGCGACTATCCATGATGAAGAGGGATATGCCGGGGATGCCATTCGTCGTGGGCACCAGTTTCTCGGCGACATTGGGAATGTACAGCTCGGTTTCCATCCGGACTTTGATGCCGCCAATTTCCAGTGATTCAGTGTACTGGTTGTTACCCCGCGGCGTCAGGCTGATGGCTTTGGATGCCGATTTTTTTACGCCCATGTAATCGGCTTGCAGGGTGAGGTAGGTTTCATTCAGTTGCAGCTGGTTGGAGGACGCTCCTTCACGGATGTGCATCATTCCTTCGTAGCCGAAATAGCTGGTAATGGCTCCTCCTGCCAGGATGAAGAGAAAGGCGATGTGAAACAGCAGGATGGTCCATTTCTTCCGGTTGACCAGATTGTATTTCAATACGTTGCCGGAGATGTTGATGGCTACCAGCCACAAAACGATTTGAAACCAAACGGCGTTGTACACCATTTTATGAGCCGTAGCTGTCCCGTAGTCGCGCTCGATAAAGGTGGCCCATGCTATGGAAACAGCGAAAACCGTCATGAGGATGACGGCTGTGGTCATGGAGAAAAGGAGATTTCCTGCCTTTTTCATAAGTTCGGTTTTAGAGGGGGAACCATTCATTTCACATGCACATAGTCATTTATTAAAATGAATGGATGTTGTGAAAATAGTTGGAGTTATTCAAAATAGGAAATGTTGGATGTGATTTATAATGCTTTCAGATAGGGGAATAGGGGAGCGGAGAGTGGGTGATTGGGAGAAAGAGAGAAAAGGCAGAGGCAAAGAGAAAGGCGAAAGTTGGGCAGAGCGAAACCTGAAGCTGAAAAGCTGAGAAGGTGAGAAAAGGCAAAAGTCAAAGGCCTGAGGGCCATCATTCCAAAACTTTGGGGAAGGAAGAACGGCGATAGCCGGGATGACGCCGCCTCAAGGTAGAACCCATTCGGGGCACGGAGCTACTGACGTGGAACGAAGTATTAATGGTCCTGCGCCGCCTTGCGACAATAAAAAGGGAGAGAAGGATCAGGGACAGGCAGAGGCGCAGGTAAAAGGAAAAGGGCAAAAGTTAAGCGAAGCGAAATCCCGGACGCAGTGTTGGGGTCAAAGGTTGCAAGTCAGTCTGGTGTCTTAACACTTAAATATTAACAATTTTTCCAACCTGAAACCGGTTTAATAGCGCCATTTGGTTTGTTCTCCAAAGGTATAGCTAACCTTAACCTGGATGGTCATGAAATGCTCCTTGGCTTTGAAATAGGGGTATTTCCAATATTCTGTTTGTTCAATTTGATAATCATTAAGGCCATCCAACCGGTCGGTGTTCACCAAATTCCACTGTCCTTCCAGGCCGGCCCGCCAGTGATCGTCTATATGGTATTTCAAGCCTCCTGAGAAAAGATACACCATCCGGCGTTGGTTGTCATCCGGTGGCAAACCTTCCCAGGCGTCAATCAAGTTGGTAGTGAGCTGCCCGATGCCGGCTTTTGCAAAGACATCCAGTTTGGGTTTGGGGTTGGAAGTGACAAAAAAGGAACTAAAGTAGCCTACCGCAGAAAGCGAATAACAAGTCACACCCGTTATAAAGGTGAGTGGTGGAAATTTGTCTCTTGCCGGGTCATAGTTTACCGGATAAGGATAGTTCTCGTTCCAGGTACCGGTCAGCCGGGTTGAAAAGAGAGCTACCTGCAGACCTAAAAAACGTTGGACATGGTATTCGATAAAACCTCCAATCGTTGGATCCATGGTGGTATTCCACGGATTCTTCAAAGCGTTGGGATTCTCTTTATCGATATGGCCCGTGTATGTGGAGGCGCCAACGCTGAGTCCCGCTTCCCAGTAAGTCTTAAACGGGGGCCGGTAGTAACGGCTGGTATACGACTGTGCAGCGCCGGTGAGTGGTAGAACTAAAAGCAGTGCCAGTGTAGTAGCAATTGTTTTAATGTGCATAAGGAGATTGAATTACACATCCGTAAGTCTGCTGCTTCGATGTGAAGATTGTTCTTGTTATGTTTGTCGTTGTGTACATCGGATATTCCCGGTCCGGTTGGTTTGGTTCTTTCGTACTGAATAGTTAACGAACAAAATAATATGTTTATTATTGTCCGGAAGCCGTAAAAATTGTTTTGATGGTTTTTAGAATCAGTTTAAAGTCGAGCTTCAGCGACCACTTATCAATGTATTCCAAATCCATCTTCATCCACTGGTCAAATGGGATGTTATTTCTTCCGGAAACCTGCCAGATACAGGTAATACCTGGCTTCATGCTCAATCGGCGATTCTGCCAGCGCTCATATTGTTTTACCTCGGACGGGATGGGAGGGCGGGGTCCTACGACCGACATGTCTCCATGAAGTACATTGAAAAACTGAGGCAGTTCATCCATTGAAGTTTTCCGGAGGAAAGCTCCCACGCGGGTAACTCGCGGATCATTTTTGATTTTGAATACCGGTCCTTGCTGTTCGTTCTGACCTACCAGCTGCAATTTCATCGCTTCGGCTTCTATTACCATCGTACGAAATTTCATGCACTGAAAGCGGCGTCCATTCAGTCCAACCCGCTCCTGTGAAAAGAAAACCGGCCCGTTATCGTCAAACTTGATGGCTATCGCGATGAGCAGAAAAACAGGCGACAGCAGGATGACTACGATTAATGAAAACACAAAATCAAAGGCATGTTTGAGCTTCAGCAGGAAGTAGTTTTCCGGAATATTTTGATAGGCAAACAGTGGCTGGTAATTCCGGGTGGTGAGACGTAGGTTCAACTCTCTAAATGTTTTCAATTCAGATTGGAGGTAGAACACGACTCCGATTTCCCGACAGGCGTTCAGGATATATTGAATCTCGTTGCGATCGCTTTCCCCTTTGCAGTAGAGCACTTCGTCGATGGTTTGGCTCACCAGGTACTGATCCATATTGGTCTTAGGCGAGACGATGGTAAAGTCGTCGCCAAAGCAGTCGATGATAGCCGGGGCATCGGTCATGATACCACAAATCCGGTATCCCCAGTCCCTTGTTTCGGCGATTTGCCGGATGAGTTGGTCGGAGTATTGGTCGGCCACCACCAGGATCATCCGGTAATTATACCCTTTTCTCCGGATGTACCGGAAGAAGGTATAGAACGATATTTTGCTCACGTACAACACAAACGTGCTGACGATGGCAAACAAAAGGAGTTCATCAATACTAACGGTATCCAGCGGAATCAGGTAAACCGGCAAAGCCAGTATGAGCGTTCCGATGATGGTAAGGGTTGCATAGCTACGGAAGATGGCCAAATAACCGGTCGTCCGAATCATACGTCCCAACTCTTTAATTTCGAGCAGTAGGAACCACAACGGCAGGATAATCAATCCGATTAGTTTTTCTTCTTTCGTGAAGTTGACGGGCTGATGGAGGAACCATTGGTACAGGGTCAAGGCACCAGCATAGGAGAGGAAACTGAGCATCGTCTGATTGGCGACACTGATCTTCTCCAGAATAGGTTCTCGTTCTTTGATCATAGGAGGAAGGCTAATTGATTAAAAATAGGTTGTTTTTTCCGTCTGCGATTGGGAACGGAAGGTTAGTTGTTGTTTATAAGTGATGGTTTAGTTTAGATATGGGAAGGTGAGAAAATGGGAAACTCTCCCATTCACACGCTCACACTTTCTCACGCTCTTACCTCTGGTGTCTAGCGTCTTTCTTCTTTATGCTTACTAATTTGAACTTTTTCCTTCATAATAGAGAGTATAAACTTCGTGTTTCCAATCAGGTAGCGGCGCCACATGCGGCGAGGTTCCCGGATGAGGCGGTAGAACCATTCCAGTCCCAGATTGAGCATCCATTGCGGAGCCCGGTTGACGGTGCCGGCGTAGAAGTCGAACACGGCGCCGATGCATCCGATGTGCCCTGCCTGTAGTTGTTCTTTGTGTCGATAGGCCCACTTCTCCTGCTTGGGGGCCGTCATCCCGATGAAAAGGACATCCGGTTGCACTGCGTTGACAGCCGCCAGCATAGCACTGTTGTCTTCCTCCGTAAATTCCGGCTTGTAGGGTGGAGAATAGGTATGTACTTCCACCTTAGGATATTCCCGGGCAGCCCGGGCTTTTATTTTGGCAAGCGTTTTTTCTGTACTCCCCAAAAAGAAAACTTTTCCCTGGCCTGCAGCTGCCAGCCGGTTCATTTCCCAGGCAAACAGGTCGGCGCCGGCAATTTTCTTCACGGGTTGGCCGGTGAGCCACCGCTTTGCCCAGGCCACACTTACCCCGTCAGGCAGAAGAACATCGCTTCGCTGCAAGGCTTCCACAAAATCGGGGTCTTGCTGCGCCACGTTGTACGAGTGGGCATTGATGGTGGTAATCAATAGTTTTCCAGTAGTCAGGTCATTTAACGACTGGTGGTAAAGGTCCGTGGTTGATAATTTCATCTGTTTCGAAAATGCTTCTACAAATGGGCACTGCCTGCTTCCGGTTGTTTCACGGCTGTGAACGGGAAACAAAACTACGAAATTAGGCGGTTTTATCAATTGATAAGTTGTTTTTACCTCATCTCTTCCTGTTAGTTAAGAAAGGGACTTTATTTTAAAACCCTTGAAGTTTGTATTGCTTTATATGTTCCTTTAAATCTTCTTCCGTATCAAATCGATTTTTAATCTTTTTGGCAGGATTTCCACCATAGATCGAATAGGGAGCAACATCTTTAGTAACAACAGAACCTGCTGCGACGATACTCCCTTTTCCAATAGTTACTCCAGATAAAATGATTGTACCTAATCCAATCCAAACATCATCTTCAATTATGGTTTTTTGATAAAGGCCTTTCCAATTATAATCTTTTTCTCTAATCTGGCTTGCTAAACGAGTCGGTTTTCCAATTTGTTGGTAGTGATGGTCATACCGACCAACAAGAGAGACGTGATTTGCAAAAATAACATTGTCTCCTATTTTAGTGTCACACTCAATGATGGAGTATTTTCCAATATAAAAATTAATTCCAATTGTGATATTATTTTTGGCCCAGAGAAAAACACCACGACCTGCGTGGAAGTTTTTTCCAATTTCATATTTTCTCCACTTAATATGAGAGAGGTAGAAATTCCTTAGTTGTTTCAATTTTCTAATCATAGAAATTAATGAATTCTGATTTTGAGTTCACTTAGTAGCTCGTTTCTTCCGGTTTTACTTCCTAGTAATTGAACGCGAAGTTTTAGCTTATTAATGAATGAGAAGTTTTTTAAAAATTCTTTTGAAATTGAGGAATCTGGGAAATCAAAATCCTTAAACTTAAATTCGGTTTTTTCAATATCCACACTTTGAGAAACGTATGAATTTATTCCTTTGCAATGAGTGCTATTCTCGCCAAAACCGATATTACTTATAAATGAAGACGATGGATATACAGAATACTTTTGGTTCTTAAAATGATCGTAAACCCATCTTACATACCAGGAATTGTTCTTTTGTTGAAGCGAATCCATTAACATTTTCGGAATATCGTCACCACAAGTTTTTTTTAGGTTCGTTAAAATAGTTTTATCCGAATCTATTTCAACGCAGATTTTTTTCTTATCAAAAATTTCTTTATCCCATCTATCGCCCCACGTTGCCCAGCCCCATGAAAACGGTCTAATTTGAAAATATACGTCCTCTTTATTCTTTTTAATGTGTGGGGTAAATCCGTTAATCGATTGGATTGTTTTATCGCTTTTATAAAAATCCAAAGCTTCGTTCATGAAATGCAGGAAATTGGGGGTAGTAATTAAATCATCCTCTATGACAATTATTTTTCCGTATTGTTTAATGACTTGTGTTACACCTGAAATGATGGAATTAGCCAACCCCTTGTTTTCCGGAGATTCCATGATTTGTACAGACTGAAACCCGGAGATGGTTTTCAGGAATTCTCTCACCTCGGCTACGGATGGCCGGACATTTTCATTTTTTGGGCCATCGGAAAAAATCAATAGCTCACTTTGAGCGGCCAAATCATTCTGTTGAAGTGCAGCAATGGTTTGCTGCGTTTCTTTTAGTCGGTTATAAGTAAAAAGAC
Organism: Prolixibacter sp. NT017; assembly: GCF_009617875.1. Lineage (NCBI taxonomy): Bacteria > Pseudomonadati > Bacteroidota > Bacteroidia > Marinilabiliales > Prolixibacteraceae > Prolixibacter > Prolixibacter sp. NT017. The sequence continues at coordinate 990,537 of NZ_BLAV01000001.1, forward strand.
AAATGGGGGCTAACATTCTTATTAGTTTTTGATTCAGTGTGATTTAGTACTTGGCTGATTATTTTTAATTAATAACTTGGAAATTAACCTTTCCAAAGTTGAGGAAAACAAACCCGTAGATGGTTCGTGATATAATGAAAACACGCGACTCCTAGTCCGTAGCGGCGACGCTCAAAAATAAAATATTCCTCAGGATTGTGTCCCAGGGGTGTGCGGAATGCTTTCCATCTTTTCTTGAAAGTTTTTTCCGGGTTACACCAGGTTGGTAATTGCTCATGAGCATCACAAGTTCCCATAATTCCTGGAGCTATCATCATAGAAATGCCTGCTTTAGCAGCTCTCAATCCATAGTCGAAGTCTCCCAGAGAGTGGTGGTAAACCGGGTCATTCATACCCACTTTTTGATATACCTGCTGGGGAATGAGTACCATATTCCCATTGAAGTATTTGCAGGCAATGGGTTGGTTGGTCGGTGGAATTAACTTTCCTTTCCATGTGCGTCCTCCATAGGTAATCTTCGACGGATCGTGTGTTGCGCTGGTACTTCCTACAATAATGGCTTCATCATGAAATGTTGCCGATGCTTGCAGTAGGATTGTTAATGCTGTTGGGGCTAAAATCGTATCATCATTCAGCCACAAGTAGAAATTATGTATTTTTGTTTCTACGGCTGCCTTCCATGCGGTATGCATTCCACGGTTCCAGTATAGATTTCCATCACCTTGAATTACATATACATTTGGAAATTCTTTTTTTAAAGCCTCACTTGTGCCATCACTCGAACCATCGTCAACTAAAAAAATGTCCGGATTTTTCCTTAAGTGTTGGCTACTGACATTAATAGATTTGATGCAATCTATTGTTTTGTCTTTTCGATTATGAGAAGTAATTAAAATTGCTACGTGCTGCATCAATAGATGTGTATGGTTTGTTGAGATTGGATTTTGATATATTAAATAGTTTAAATGTTGGTTGAAAAACAAAAGGAAATGAGTGGCTGCAGAGGATAAAGAAGACCCAGGCATTGGGGCCAGCAAGTCCATTATTTAAAGAGCCAACTAAAATAAAAGAGACGATAATAATCGCCTTGTTATAAAGAGTCTGATATTGGACTTGATTCTTTATCCATGAAAATAAATAGAAGAACAATATAACAGACATTATGAGTCCATAGTTCATGATTATAACAATATAGGAATTTTCCACACCGGCAGCTCCCAGTTTTTCCATCACGGGAATGTAGTTATTGGGATTGCCAATCCAAAAGTCTGTATTGTTAATAAATGAAAAAGCGTCAAAAACCTTTACTCTCGTCATAGCGCTCCCATCTATAATGTCTCGGTGTATAAGTCGACCCCCAAAATTATGATTCAATATCAAACTAGAAATGGAAACAATGATTATGATGAGTATCGCAATGTAGGATATTTTCGTTGTGCTTGAAGTTTTCTTGCTTATCAGTATATTAGCAAAGTGCGATGTTAAGATGAGTGTCCAGATTATAGTAGCACCTCTGGCATTGAAACTTAAAAGGGCAATGTAACCTAGTATAGACAGTGAGGTTTTATATATTTGTTTTATATTGGATGTCAAAATGAATCCCATGATTATAGAAATGCTTAATGCGTTACTCAGAGGGTGTCCTAAAAATGCAGAACTTCGAAAGCTCCAACTTTCAATTGAAGTATTCCCAGTTATCGTATCTTTATAAGGGAAAACGTTGATCTGAAAGATTCTCTCGTAAATTGCCAGTAGGCATTCGCTTATAAAAAAGAAAAGAACAATATAGGAGACATTCATCTTAGTCTTGAGACCTTGTTCTCTTAATAAAATTGAGAGAAACATTGGAACCATGAGAAAGAAAATGACACTTCTTATGGCACTTGTATAATTTAGGATAAATTCGATGGTAATTATAATCGATAAGACTATAATTATCGATATTTCGCCTTTCGAAGTATATAACCAATTTTTATTTTTAAATCCGATTAGCCGATACAAGAATAAAAGGAGCAGCATAATAGATGCGGAGCTACCGACATGCTCGATGCCAAGCTTTGCTGCAACAGTCGTTGTCAGAAATATATAGATAACAATTCCTATGTAGAGGAACACGTTCATTGTTGAAATATTAGTCTACTTGCTTGGTGGTTATTTTCTTTTACTATATACAACTAGCGAAATCATTTCCTTATCGTTTTATATAAAGAAACGATTTCTGAGGCATTTCGTTGCATGGAGTAATTACTCATAACATTTTTTAGCGCGTGTTCAGCATACTTTTTTACTACCACTGGATTTTCTTGGTAGTGAATTATTTTTTGCGCAAGTTCCTGAAAATTGGATTCAATAAGCATGTTATTGTTTTCTTCAACAGCCAAATCACGTAGTCCGGGTATATTATACAAAATACAAGGTATTCCGCAGGCCATCGCTTCTAAGGCTGCGTTTCCTAACCCTTCATATTTCGAAGTCATTGTAAATACGTCTGAAGCGATTAAATAATCCCGTACATTCTCTTTTGTACCCAGGAAAAGGATTTGTTTTTCAATTCCCAATTCTTTTGCAAGGATTTTTTCCTCTTGTTCCAATGATCCATTACCGAGGTGAACGTATAGAAAGTTGGCTTTAGTTTTAATTACTGCCAATGCTTTTATTATGTCATTGTGATTTTTTACATGGCTGCAACTACCCGTTGAAATCAGTGCAAATGCGTCCTCCGGAATGCCTAATTCTTTGCGGATAGCAATTTTTTCCTGAGCGTCTATTACAGGATAAAACTTTTCAGTATCGATCCAGTTGTTTATTCGAACAGAGGGATTTTTGTAGTAATTTAGTTCATTCCTATAAACCGTTTCCCCAATGGTTTGGAAAGTTACATCTAATAAATTTCGTGAAATTAATCGACGGACAATGGCAATGGGGAGAGTAAACCACCGGTTTCGGAATGTGCTGTGTTGCGTTTTTACACATGATATACCGGCCATCCGCGAAACCGCTGCGGCGAAATATAAGTTACTCCTGTGTATATGTAAAATATCAACCTTTTCTCTTTTTATAAATTTATACAGAGCGATGTAGTATCGAATTCCTTTTAAAGCTAGTGGGTAGAAATTTATTGGCTTGTGCCAGGTTTTAATACCTCTATCTTTAAATACATTAATGTAGTTTCCCTCTTCTTTTCCAGTACTAAATGCGTACAAGGTTATATTGTTTTGTTGAAACAATTCCGCAGCATTGCTATACATGATTTCCGCTCCGGAAAACTCGATTTGATTAAAAAGATGCAGCACTTTCATAGGCCGGTTTTCAAACTTGTATTATACAATGATAGATATTGTTTGGCAATAGTTGTTGGGGTGAATCTTTGTAGGACATTTTCTAACCCCTTTTCACTATATTTTTCGTATTCTTTTTGAGAAGTAATCAATATTTTTAAAGCTTTAAAAATTTCATCTGGACTCTCAACGTCGACCAGCAAACCTGCTTCCCCTTTATTCAAAAGCCATGGGACAGCTCCAGATTTTTTTCCGCCAATGACCGGGATTCCCTGCGCCATCGCTTCAACAAGACTATTTCCGAAGCTCTCTTCTCTCGATGTGTGCAGTAGAATGTCACAATCATGGAGCATCTTCAAAAGAAGCTCGTGAGATACCTTTCCGTGAAAATGAATGTCGTTCAGGTTGAATTTTTTTTGCGCAGTTTTATAATTGGAGCCATCTTTTTCATAATCTTGCCCAACCAGATGCAGCTGCATTTGAGCAATTTCATTCTTTAGTTTATTGAAACCTGAAATAGCTGCTTCCGGATTTTTTATCTTATTCCATCCGTTGGCAATAAAGAAAATGTGAAAAATGTGATTTTCTCCTGGATAGGTACGTTTCGTATGAATGCTGTTATTTGATAACGGATTGGGAATGATAAGTCCAGGACGCTTTATCCTATCTTTCAAATATTGTGAGTTGTAACAGATTGCTCTAGCCTTTTTCCTCACCCAAAAGTCCATGAAAAGCCGGGTGAGCCTGTAGGGATGTTTTGTGAGTTTTAATATCGTTGGTGAATTGTCTCTAAATGTAACAACATGAGGAATACCAGACCTTATAGCACCGATAGCATATTCATAACTCCAGTGAGCATTGACGATATCCAGATTATTTTTTTCTTCTGCTATGAAACGTTTAATTTGCGTGTGTTCATGATAGCAGAAATCGAGGGTTTTTTTATTCGATGTTCTGAAGTGACCGATGATTATCTTTAAATTTTTTCCCTCAATAGCGTATTTTTCCTTGACCCGAGGGTCCAGGGTAAAAACAGTTAATTTGTTTCCTTCTTCTAATAAAGATTTTACTAAAATATTTATAGCTGTACCGCCCAATCCGAGCTCTAGGTCTCCGTCTTTAAGGTCTTCCAGATAATCCTTTAGCGATGATACTTTAATTGGACCGGCTATGCCAATATTCATTTTGTCGATTTTAAAATTCTTTTTAATCAGAGTGATATATCTTTGTTTTGGAAGGTTCTTTTATTTTGTTTTAACGGCGAATTGATATTCTTCCGCAAGATTTACTTCTGGCAGAAAGAATGGAAAACTAACATTTAGTTTGTAGTCATTTTGTATATATCGCTTTGCTGTATCAATTTTAAATCTCATTCGGTGGTACTGAGTGTGCTTTTCTTCTATATATTGACCGGCTTGGGCAGCTTGGGAATAAAGCTCATTGGGGTCTTTGTCTAGTAGTAGGTCTACTCTTTTTATTAAATCTTTGAAATTATTTTCGAAATAGACATGATCTCCATCTCTAAATATTTTGTTAAGGCGAGGAACGCTAAGTTCTACGGTTGGAATTCCTGAGGATATTTCAAAAAATGGTCTGTTTGATGCATAGTAATCGGAATAAGAATAGGGATTGCCGCCGACAATGATACGGCCTTTCATGAAGGTGTGTTGTTGTTTATTAAAAGGAACTGGCCCCTGAGATGAAGAATAGTTCCAGCCATTTCCGAATAAGCCAAGTTTATTACCATATCTTTGATGTAGGGCCTTCACTAAGTTCTCTCTTTCGTTTGCAGCTTTCCAATTTCTTGACATGAAGTTTCTACCTTTATTTCTGCTTCCAATAAATACAACATCGTAGTCAAAATTGTGGTTTTCCGGATTTATTTTGTGTGCTTTGAAACGTACCTGACACATGCCGTGAGGGATATATACAATATTTTTCGCTCCCCATTTTAGCATTTTGTCTGCAGCTTTTCCGATCTGAGTGCTGAATGTAATATCTGCCAGTTGCGAAATCTCTTTAAAATCATTAGGGTAGCCAGGGCTCCTCCAATTATCCGAAAAGCCATCTCCGCAGCTCGTTATAATGACAGGACGGTTCTGAAGCGCCAGTAATTTTTGTAAACATTTTTTAGGAGACGGTTTACCTCTTAAGTGAAAATAGTGAAAATAAACAAGGTCATAATTTTCTTGCTTACATTTAGTCACAACTTCGTTGTAAAATGCCTCCCACCCATGATTCTGAGCGTATCCAATATAGGGTAGGTTCGTAAATTCGGATATCTCACCCTCTAATTTTAGTTTTTCCAAGGCGTCTTGCCACCCTGGGTGATCTTCGATTTGTTTTCCTTGTGAGAGGAATAATACCTTCATATTTAGTATATTTTTTTTAAAAAGCCTATTAGTAATTCACGAAAATATGTAGATATGGAATAAAAAAATGCAAAGAACAGAAGGGAATAGATAGATGCAGAGATGATTAGTTGAACCCATGAAGTGCTATTTAGATGATTTGAGATGTAGTAAGATATGATGGCGATAATAATTGCAGAAGAGATATTTCTGACAACATAATTTAGCTCTTTATGAGTCAATATTTCTGTTCTGTAGAATTTCCATAAATAGTACCATCCAGAAGTAAATAAAACAGCCGGAGCAAGCGCTAATAATATTCCATTGATTCCCCATAATTTTCCTAAAACTATAACTAATAGCACATATATTAGATTTTGAAAAACGATTGTTTTGCTGCTCCCTTTTATATCCCCCAGCGAAAAGTTAAGGTTTCCTATTCCGGCAAAGAAGCCTTTTAAAGAAATCCCCAGTATTATGAATAAGCTCAGTAAATTACCGGCAAACATGTCTTTTGATAACCATATGCTGACTAAATCTTTGTTGAACAGAATAAAGCCCGAAATTACAAAGCAATATGCCCATATCAGATAATGAAAATATTTAATCAATAAGTCATGTAATTTTTCCGGGACATTTTCTCCGTGTAAGTGGGATATTGCAGGAGAAAGAACTACTGATGGTTTATATAGCATGCCCTCGATAATTTTAAATGGTCGCCTAGTCATTTCCACTACGGTTACCATTTCCGGACCGATAAAGCGAGCAATGACGATTAAATCAAAATTGCTGGTAAGCGTATTCATTAATCTTGAAAAGAATGTATAAGTAAACTCCCTAAATAAGTGAAGGGTGTCATTAATATCATATTTAATTTGAATATGTTTTTTTGATGTTGATATAAGCAAGTATATTAAATTTCCAAGGCAAGTTAGAACTCCGTTTATCAGAAGCATAAAAGCAATTGAATATAAGCCATACCCCTGATATAGCATCAACACGTTTACAACTATTCCTGAGAATGATGAGCTAATTTCGATGATTCCTGGGATTTTGGTGTTTTGCATCCCAAAATTGATGCCTTTTAAAACAGAAGCTATTAAACTAAAGCATGCTCCAATTGCCCCTAGATTAAAAGCATTAATGATAAGTTGTTTTTGATCAAAGCTTTCAAAACCAATTAATTTAGGTATTAGGAATGATAGAGAATAAGTTGCAGCTAAAGCTATGCCGCAAATAATTGTACCTATTATAATGCCGGTGCCAATTAGTTTACTGAGATTTTCAAAATTCTTTTTTCCAAATGCATAGCCAACTTTCTGTTGTAAAACAATGCCTGCTCCCGGGTCGATAATGTTAATCCAGACCAATATACTACCTGTAGCAAGCCAATATCCATATACTTCTTTATCAATATAGCTTAGATAAATCGGGACAATCAAGAATCCTTTGATTATCCCAAGACTAAATGACAGATATTGAAATATTAAATTCCACTTTACTGCTTTTTTTCTGCTTGGATTAGTATTCAAGTGTATTGATTTTTGTGGAACAGTAACTATTTATTTTGTATGAGGCTATAGTGCTTCAGGGAATAACGATATTATTTCTTGGTGATTTTCTAAAATTATTATAGTTTATATGTTTTCTCATTTGACTCTTTTATCATATTTCTCATGTCAACGATAAGCGGAGCATTTTCTTTGACTTGTTTCATGTCAAAAATCTCGTGATTGGTTGTTAACACGATACAATCCATCTGCTGAATAAAGTCATCTGTTAGAGCAATGGATTTAAAAGATAGGCCGTTGGGGGTTTTAACATTATTGATATAGGGGTCGTAGTAATAGACAGTACCTCTCTTGTGCGCTACAATATCCATGATCTCCAGTGCCGGAGATTCGCGTTCATCGTCTATATTGGGTTTGTAGGCAACCCCCATAAAGAGAATGTTGCTACCATTGACCGCTTTTTTGTGCTGGTTAAGTGCAGTGGCTATTTTAATATACATGTAATGAGGCATTCGCATATTAATATGGCCGGCAGCATGTATCATACTCAAATCAAAATCATACTTCTTGGCGATGTGCTCAAGATAAAAAGGATCTAGTGGAATACAGTGACCACCAATTCCTGGTCCCGGATAAAATGCCTGAAATCCGAATGGCTTTGTTTTGGCAGCTTCTATTACTTCCCATATGTTAATATCCATTTTGCCGGCCAGTAGTGCTAATTCGTTGATGAGGCTAATGTTCACCAGCCGATAGGTGTTCTCCAGAATTTTCACCATCTCTGCTACCCGTGGCGAACTTACGGGGTGAATGTGATCGATGGCTTTGGTGTACAATGCTTGTCCGATTTCCAATCCTTCATTTGTCATTGCACCTAATACTTTCGGTGTATTTCGGGTATGAAAGTTTTTGTTGCCCGGGTCAACCCTTTCAGGACTATAGGCCAGCCAAAAATCTTTTCCGTGTTTGAAATTGCTTTCCCGTTCGATGATTGGAAGCATAAAGTCTTCAGTGGTGGTAGGGTAGGTGGTGCTTTCCAGGCTGATAAATGTGCCGGGCTTCATGTAACGTCCGATATCAATACAGGCACTTTCGATATAGCTCATATCGGGTTTCCGAAATTTATCCAACGGAGTCGGTACGCATATAAGTAATGCATCACACTCTTTAATCCTGCTAAAATCTGTAGTAGCGCTTAGTGTGATATTATCTACTACTTCTCTTAATACAGCATCTCGGATGTCCTTGATGTAGTTGGTGCCATGGTTGATTTTGTCAACTTTGTCAGGGTTTTTGTCAAAGCCAATAACTTTAATGCCGGCTTCTGCGAAGTTTACAGCAAGCGGAAGGCCTACATATCCGAGACCGATAATTCCCACAATTTCTTTATTGGAATCAATCTTTTGTAAAATTGGTTGGATGTTATTCATTTTATGTTCTGATTCGATATTGTTATTGCCTCTAATTAGGCTTGAGCCTTCTATCTTGAAAGGCCAACTTCCTACCTTTGAGGTAGGCTTTTTCTGTGTTTAACCTGGAATTTTCCTGTTTCAGGGTGCGTCGTCCTACCCTGGAGGTGGAATTTCCTACTCTTAGGGGTTCAACTTCCTACCTTTGAGGTAGGCTTTTCTATGTTTCAGGTAGCCTTTTCCTGTTTTAGGGTGCGTCGTCCTACCCCGGAGGTAGAATTTCCTACCCTTAGGGGTTCAACTTCCTACCTTTAGGGTAGTCTTTTCTATGTTTTAGGTAGCCTTTTCCTGTTTTAGGGTGCATCGTCCTACCCCTGAGGTGGAATTTCCTACCCCTGAGGTGGAATTTCCTACCTTTAGGGGTACGCTTCGCTGTTACTGTTGTTGTGATGGTTTCGTTCGTTGGATGAATACGTATAAGCCTTGACATCAGTAGATTGCCGCGGTTGCTCACTGCAGGCTTTTTGACCTTCGACTTTTGTTTCGCTTCGTTCAACTATTTCCTTCGCCTGTGCCTTCGCCTTTTCCCATCGTCACCCATTCTCTGCCCGTTGCGACAAACCTTCCCGGAGGTTATGCAAAAAACCGGGTCGGTTCAGGTTTAGCTATTCGGCCGCTTCATCAGTTGAGCGCGTCCGCCAGCTAAATCGCTGGCTTAGTTCATCGGCGATGACTTTAGCGCCCGGAACGTTATTTTCGGCTGCCGTTTTAATGATGCTGTAGAATAATAGCGCTGCCTGGTAGGCCTCGGAACCGGCTGCCATGATGCTGTCGTCGAGTGCCTGCATCAACGGAGCCAGTTGTTGTTCATACCCACGCAGCCGGGTTGTTGCATTCAGGTCGGTTGTGAATTCTTCGACCGAAAAATAAGGAGGCACCAGTGTATCATTCTGTGCCGTATATTCATTGGCCTTGGTCGTAAAGGCCAGTGTTTTATCACCCATCTTGGGTAACTCAATGCGCTCCTCTTTGGTTAGTGTAATTAACTTCGGGAGCAGGGTTGCGTTTAATGTGGAGATGGCCTGTTTGATGGCCTCATCCTCTTCTGGCGTTAGGTTTAACGAAATCAAATTATTCATAACACTTAATTTGGTTAAAAATAGTTGTTGGCATAACCTTTTGAATCATTAAGTTAATAAAAATATTCGACTAAAATGACTTATTGTTCAAAAAAATGACAGATATAGCGTCCGAAGAGAGGTTGCTGTTATTAGAAAAGTTTTAAGTGTTAAGAAAATCCATGAAACAACAACAGCGAGAGACTTTTGACTTTCACCCCCGACGCAAGGTCGGGATTTCGCTTCGCTCATTTTTTCCACTTCGCCTGTGCCTGAGCCTTCGCCTTTTCTCCCATCGCCCACTCACATATTTTCCCTTGCTCACCTTCTCATCTTCCCGTCTTCTGCATCATTCTTCCGTACGACGTTTGCCTGTTTGTGACCGGCGACGTGTGGTCGGGGGCGAAGATGCGTTCGGCCAACAACCTTCGTCCACCAAAGGCCAACAACATTCCGACCGGATACCGGAGCCTTTCGAGCAGATCATACATTTCCAGACGGTGCTCGTCATCCAGGTAGTTATGGGGCAACAGGGTGATCACCAGTCTGCCGAAGCAAACGTAATGTATTCCTTTTTCCTGGAAGCTGTTGGTGCGGCCAGCTTGAAAACTGAGGAGCGAAAAGGGAATTCTGTTTTTTTTCCATTCTGCCTCCAGCGCCTTTGCTATGAGCTGTATGGATAATCTGGTTCCCCGGTTTTCATGTACCTGCAAAGAGGTTGTCACAATAGCCCGGGTAGGCACCAGGTAATTTTCCGTTGACATTATTCTGTTGTTGAAAGAGAGTGTTAAGTTGTAAGATGAAGGATGCCAGATATTAGACGATAGACTTCGGTCATTTCAGTTTACGTGCTTTGCCGTTTCTGTGGTTTCTCTTGTTGCTGTCGTTAGAAAAGTTTTAAGTGTTATGTTTTAAGTTTTAAGAAAGACTATCGCCCCGGATGCTACGTTTGGGATATCGCTCCGCCCAGCTTCGCCTTTAATTCTCCCGGTTCTGATTTTTGTGCCGGGCATCGTTCGATAGCTTGTCCTTCATCCACTTGCTGATCCGCATCTTTCCGTCTTTCCGTTGTTTAGCGCTCGGATCGAATCCGTAAACATATTCGTACCCATACCCATACCCGTATCCATAACCATAGCCATTTTTCGTTCGGCTTTGCATAACATCATTGTAGAGGATACCGATATTTTTTAACTGATGCCTTTTCAAATCGGTCATTGCTTTTTCCAATGCCGGTTTCCGGGTGAGTCCCTGCCTGACGACAAAGATAAAACCATCTACGCAGGAAGCGTATTGGAACAGGTCGGCGACCAGCAACGGCGAAGAGTCGATGACAATGCGATCGAAGCGCTCTTTCAGAGTGCTAATGAGTTCGCCCATTTTTTCATCGGCCAGCAGTTCACCCGGGTTCGGGGGGAATTCTCCGGCCGGTATAATTTTCAGGTTCCGGTGACGGCTGCTGAAGACGATATCATCGATGGCGTCTGTTCCCGCCAGGTAAGATGAAACGCCTATATGACCTGGCAGATGCAACTCTTTGGCCAGGGTAGAACGGCGCAGGTCGAGATCGAGCACGACGGTGGAGTGCCCCATCAGTGCAAATGAGGCGGCGGTACTCAGGGCCGAGAATGTTTTTCCTTCTCCGGCGCCGGCGGAGGTGATGGCCAGTACTGTTTTATTCTTTCCTTTGATAAAGTACTTCAGTGTTTGTCGCAACGCCCGGTAAGCTTCACCCAAAGGTGAATTGGGGGTGTCGAGTAACGATGTTCTTTTCGTATCGCCATCCGGTGCGTGTGGAATATTTCCCAGCACGGGGATGTCGCTCATTTTTTTTACTTCTTCTTCGTTGCGGATTTTATCGTCCATCCAATCGCTGATGAGAAGAATGGCGCCCGGCACGGCGAGTCCCAGGAACAGCGCCAGCAGGTAATCGATTCGTTTGTTGGGGCTGATGGGAGCACTGCCCGCCAGCATAGCCGGGTCGATGATGGCGTTGTCGGGTGTATTGGACGCTTTGGCAATTTTGGCTTCTGACAGCTTTTGGAGCAGGAATGTATAGGTATCACTATCGAGGCGGTACTTTCGCTCGATGTTCACAAAGTTCCGTTCTACTTCCGGGAGTTTTTCCGTTACGCCGTGGAGTTTGGCCAGTCGTTTGTCGATGTCGCCGATGGCCATATTGGACTGGTGCAGCATGGTCCGGCTGTTTTCTATCAGTGCCTTTTTCGTTACCTCGATTTGCGAACGCAACTGCTGAAGGGTAGGGTGGTTCTTATCGATGACCGTTGTTTCCAGTGTGGTTAAGTCCAGTGTTTGTCCGGCCAGTTGCTGCAACAGCGACACCAGCATCGGGTTGTTGATGCCTACTGTAGAGGGAGCTGCAATCTGTTTCAGGTCGTTGTTCGATTTCAGGTAGTTCAGCAAGTAGGTGTAATATGATTTTTGCGTCGATAATTGCTCTTTCTGTTCCTGAAGGCTGACCATCTGGTCGAGTAGCTGTTGCGACTGGTACGAAAGATCCAGCAGATTGTTCCGGCTTTGAAATTGTTCGCGGTGCCTTTCCGAAGCGGTCAGCGAGTCGCTGACGCTGCCCAGTTGCGAAGAGATGAACTGGATGGTACGGGTGGCCATCTCGTTTTTCTTATCGAGGTTTTGTTGTTGGTACACCTCCATCAGTTTGTTCAGGAAACTGATGCTTTTGGAAGGCGTGGCCGACTCCATTTTGAGATTTAGCAGGGTGGCGTCTTTGTTCACAGTGGCTACTGTCAGGCTATGCCGGAAATAATCGACCAGGGCACCGTGGGTGTTAAACCGGAAGCGGTAAGTCCCTTCGGGCAGTGTAGCACCATTGACCGGGATGATCCGGAAAGCGAACTCCGACCTCTCTATCACTTCATTTAGGCGTACCGGAAGGGTGACCGAGTAATCGCTGTATTGGTGAATGGCTTGCCGGTGCCGGAAATCCCAGGTTCGAGGCTTTTCCCCGGTCACGTTCAGGATGAACCTGCCGCTGTGGGGCTGGGCGTCGAATTCGAAAGTAGCGCCAACGAGTTGCTGGTGCCGGGATAACCATTCAATCCGGAAAGGGGCATTGTTGTACAGCTCTTTTTCCAGCCCCATATCGACTTCGTAATAGGAGACTTCCGCGTTCATCTCGTTAACGGCTTTGCTAACCAGGGTCCATGATTGCAATATCTGGATTTGGTTCTCGAGGTTCTGTTTGCCCTGGAACAGCCCAAAGCCCTGAAAGACGTCGGAAGCGTTGAGCGATCCACTACCGCCGGAACCTTCCAGCGGGTTGCTTCCTTTATCCTCGTTGATGAGGAGGGAAGCTGATACCGCATAAAGGGGGTTGGTGAACCGGTGGTATACCCATGCGGCCCCTATGGTGAAAAACACAGCCAGTACAAACCAGTACCAATTCGATAAAAAAAGGAAAAAATATTTTTTGAAATCGATCTTCTCCTCTTGTTCGAAAAATGGCATGAAGACCGGTTGCGGTTGTGGTTGTTGTTCTTTCATTGAATGCGAAATATTGAGGAGTCGGCTTTCGGTTGAATAAATGATTGGTGCCTGTTTCTATTTCGAGAAAGCGGTATATAACAGCACCGCGGTCGATATGGTTGTAAACAGCGTGGTAAACGGTAGCGTTTTGGCTCCAAATACCCGGTGTTTGGGCGGAATGTAAATAACATCGTTGGGTTGAATACTGTAATTGTTGGATGCGAGCAGGTCTGCATTCGTCAAATCGATGGTGGTCACCTGCTCTTCATCCCCGTTTTTCCGGATGAGCTGTACCTTTTTGCGGTTCCCGTAATCATTCAGGTCGCCGGCCAGGCCCAGGGCTTCGAAAACCGTCATGTTGTTTTTCCGCATGGTGTACTGCCCGGGACGATTCACATCGCCCAGCACGGTTACGGTGCGGTTGACCAGCTTGACCAGCACTGAAGAATTGGCCAGCATGGTATTCACTTTGTCCTGCAGTTCGGTTTGCAGTTTGTCTACCGTTTTGTCCGCTGCGTGGACTTTCCCTATGTAGGGGAGCACGATGTTCCCGTTGCTGTCGACAATGTAGGTGATGAGTTCGATGGCTGCATCGGAGGTGTAAATCTGGTCGGGCTGGGCCAGGTTCAAAAAAGCTGATGCTTTGGGATTATCGCTGATGACATTGATATATAAGTTGTCGTTGGGCCTAATCTGGTAAGGTGTTACCCGATGGGTCTGGATAACTGAATCCTGGATCTGAAGGTTGTTCAGGTAGGTAATCTCCCTCAGCGGCGTTGTGCACGAAGCCAGAATAAAAAGGCCAGCCGCTGCTATCAATCGGAATACGGTTTTCATGATCTTCAAATGCTGGTGGATAACGGTTGTTTGAGAATTTTCTTCGTTAATGATAAACATAAGTGAATGGTTAGTGCTGTCGTTTTTCTAACCCCCCGGGAGCTAAGCGCAGAAGCTGATAATCTTCCAATAGATGATTCAGCCGCCTGGTGTTTTCCCACGATGGAATGGAAAGCGTATGGGTAAAACGTGCTTCCACCTCATAGATTGCCAGTATGTCCTGTACCTCTACCTTTTGTTTGATTTGGTAAAGGTTGTCGCTTTGCAACAAAAGAAACTGCTTGTCGCCGGAAATTTTCTTCAACCTTCTGATAAGCAGGCCATGCGAACTCAGAATAATGTAAATCCTGCCAATACTCAGTTCTTTGGCCGATTGTCTGCTGCGAATAACCAACCAGTCGTTGTATTGAAGGGTTGGATGCATCATATCTTCGTTGTAGCGAATGCAGATTAAATCATCGGAGGGGGAGCCTTCCCATGGAATTTGGAATGTAGGCAGGTTATCGTAGAACTCCTGGTTGTTGTAGTTTTTCATCCACTCGAACGTCTGTAGCTTTTCAATCAGTCTGATTGTCTGGAGTGACAGATGTGTTGGCAGTGATGTTTGACTGTCCGTGTCCTTAACTTTGTTTTGATTAAAAGGTTTAATATTAAATATTTCTGCCGGATCAATATGATAGGTTATAAATAATTTGCGTAGCACCTCGATAGTTACATCCCGTCGCCCTTTTAATATCTCGTTAAGTGACTGTGGACTATACTCTATTGTTTTAGCAAATTGTGTATAAGTATCGATTTGTCCGGTGGCCTTAAGTTTCTTTACTATTTTGGTAAAATTCTGGCTTGTAATGTTTTGTTTGCCGTTCATTGTGGCTGGTATTAAAGTAAGAATAGCAATTTGATTTTGTATTTGGCCGAAGTTGTAAAGCGTTGATAGAATGTGTAAGTGTTTATGAGATTGAAATGGAGGATAGTGTAATTTATTGCTGATTATAAACTTGTTAGTTGTCTTGTTTTTCCGGTGTTTTAGAATAACAGCGAATACAGCTTCGCCTCCTCAGTCCCATTTATGAGATAAGCTTCAAAAAACAGAGTCTATACAAAATAGGGAAGTGCTGCCTTGTCAACACTCAAACATTATCTAAAACAAAATTTTTTATCAAAAATTGTGGAGACAAATTTACTTTATTTGTTAAGTAGATATATTTATAAGCATTTTAAATTGCGTAAATAATGCAAAAATGTATTTTTCATTTATTCAAATATGCTTTATGTTGATCGATCAGTTTAATTTATATGCAATATAAAAAACAGATAGGAATAGCGTGTTAAAAGATATCTGCTGAGGTGTGTTCTCAATTAGGGAGCGGAAATTGCTATTAGATAGAATAGTAGCGTTGGTGTAAATTTTTATCGATATTGCTTTTAAATAAAAGAAGGAAAAAGAAGCCGGATGGAAGAAAGTGATAACCCCTTGTCAGAATTTGCGTATTGTGGATTCATCAACTGGTATGTTTCTTTATTTCCGGTAAGGAAGTGAACCTAGTCAGCTGAAATAGTTTGGAGTCTCAGATTTCAGGTTTATTGGCATCTCCTGTTTTAGATTGACAGAAGACTAGAGGTAGTAAAAGTTAAAGTCGAATAGGTGTAATGGTTTTTGTGTGAATACCATTTGCCATCCTTACCCTTATTTAGTAAATTTTCGGGTAGAACTTAAAAAAGGACCATTATGCCCATTATGCCATTAGACGGACAGCGATTTGACGAAGAGCCCTATGCTTTGGATCGGACACTTTGTGGTTTCAATGCATTGATTGACTATTTGAACCTGGATATGAAGAAAGCGAACGAATCGACATCGGCTGAAGTGGCGCGGATGATTCGTGAGTTGACCAATGAAGAATTGGATCCCGGCATCGGAATCGGAGAGCAAAGTAAGCAACTTCAGCAATTGATCGACAGCTGCGTAACAGGACCCGAAGAACAAAAAAGGGTTATCGAGCTGGCTGATGAGAAGTTTGAGAAGTTGAGGGTGCATGGAGAGTGGAGTTGAGAGAGGGAGAAAAGACGAAGGCTCAGGCAGAGGCAAAGGCAAAAGGAAATGTTAAAAGGCATAAGGAAAAAGTAGTTCGACATTGTGTTTTACAGCCTGTCCCGGCACACGTTGGGGAGGAAGCAATCTTGTAATGTCAAAGGTCGAAAGCCATTCTGGAAAATTTATAACAAGAGATTGCCGCAGTCGTTCATTCTTTGCTCCCTACCAATGACGGCGTTTTATGGATTTTTTTAAGACTTAGCTCATAAGACTTAAAACTCTTTTAACAACAGAAACGGTACAGCGCGTAGCGCAACCCGTAAATGTTTACTGTCCGGTCACGATATATCGTGACCCTACCAGGTTGGTGCTGACAGAGCCGCATATGTCAGCCATATTCATTGATTCATATTGTGCACCCAGTGTTTCCTTTGTTTTCCTTGTGTTTACTGAGGCTTCGTTGTTTTGAGCTGCGAACATAGCCCCGTAGGGGGTATAATCTTAGTAGTCCGTAGCCCAACCTTTCGCTTCGTTCCCGCTTCCGGTTTGCAGTTTCGGGCGGATGGATTATTTTTGCATTCCGTTATTAAGATTGATTCTTAGTTTTTCGAGACATGCAGCAAGTAGTGGAGAATTTCTGGACCCGGTTTGAGGAGCCCGTATTTTGCCTGGCTCCGATGGAGGATGTGACCGAAACGGTTTTTCGGGAAGTGGTGATGAGAATGACCGATCCGGGGAAGTTGCATGTGATTTTCACCGAGTTTACTTCGGTCGAAGGCCTGAACCATCCGGTAGGCAGGGAGAGGGTTGGTGAGCGATTGATTGTGAATGAATCGGAGCGTGAGTTGCTACGCAGACTCAATATTAAGCTGGTGGCCCAGATTTGGGGAAAAACGCCGGAGATTTACCGCAATATGGCGCAGTTCATTACCGAAAACTACGATTTCGATGGTCTCGATATCAACATGGGCTGCCCGGTAAAGAATATCGTGAAACAGGGCGCCTGCAGTGCCTTAATCGACCAACCTGCGCTGGCGCAGGAAATTGTTCTGGCGGCCAAAGAAGGAACACACCTTCCGGTTAGTGTGAAAACCCGGACCGGGATTCGGCAGCACGAAACAGAACGTTGGATCAATCAGTTAATCGATACGCATCCGGCAGCGTTGACGTTGCACGGCCGTACGCAAAAACAACAATCGGATGGTGAGGCCGACTGGAACGAAATAGCCAAAGCGGTTCAGGTACGCAACGAGCGCAACGTAAATATTCCCGTGCTGGGAAACGGAGATGTGAATTCATGGCAGGAGGGAATGGATCGCGTAGCGCAAACTGGTGTGGATGGCGTGATGATTGGACGCGGAATCTTTCATGATCCCTGGTTCTTTCAACCTGGAAGAACGGTACCGACACCTTCCGAACGGGTAGATATGCTCCTGTTTCATACCCGTCTTTTCGAGCAAACCTGGGGTGGGAAGAAGAACTTCAATATCCTGAAACGTTTCTATAAAATCTATCTTAATCATTTTCCTAATGCGTCGCACATGCGGGCGGCCCTGATGGAAACCAAGGACTATGACGAGGTATATCGTTACTTCGAAGAGCATCCGGTAGCCGAATTTCTCTAATCCCTTTGATAGTACTGATTTTTATGCTTTGTCTTGATTGACAGAAGACAAGGTAAACCTTTCCTGTGTTTTTGTTGTTCATACAAGTTGAAGTCTCCGGAGAGAAATAAAAGAGAGCAACCGAGGCATGACGATGAGGAGACTTACCCCGTCTGCCGAAGTTCGAATGGCTCTAATTCCCGGAATGTAGCTTAACTAGTCTTTGCAGGAAAACGCCAGATACTGCGTTATTCTCGTTTTTGAATCGGTCATTTACCATTAGTAAACTCCCTGAATTCAAAAACTTCGAAAGCCTTGTCTTTGACATTTTCTTATCAAAGACCTGAAAAATGTGGTTTTCTTGCAGGCACTAACTAAACATTGTTCAAAAACAACTTAAACTTGTTCATGATGGCAGCAAAATCAACCAAAAACATTTCCCGCCGCCGTTTTATCCGTACTTCAGCAACAGCCGCTTTTGGTATTTCCATGATTCCTTATATCAGTCGGGGCAGTCTGGCTGTCGAGAATCCGATGAAGCGGGTATTCGGGCGTACGGGCTTTGAAGTTACCACCCTTGGTTTGGGCGGTCAGGCATCCATTCAGTGGACGCCGTCGGATGTCGATCCGGTCGCTATTATTCTGAAAGCACACAAACTGGGCGTGAATTATTACGATACATCGAATGTATATGGCCCAAGCCAGATGAATTATGGAAAAGCTTTCCGCAAGCTGGATATGGTTCCCGGTTTGCCCGGATACCGGGAAAGGGCTCGCCGGAATATCTTTCTGACGTCCAAAACACACCTTCGTTATGCAAAAGGTGGCGATAACGTGGAAGGTGTCCGGAGTGGTACCAATGGCCCCGATGGTTCAAAAACACTGGATGACGTCCGTCGTTCGCTCTCGCAGATGTTTGGCGATGGAAAAGGCAATTATCCGAAAGGTGCTTACCTCGATATGGTGTTGATTCATAGCTTATCGACCTGGCAGGAATTGGATGCGGTGTATGAAGGCCTCGATAATCCGGACCCGGATGCAGAACGGATTGGAGCTTTAGCCGCTTTACGCGATGTGCGGGATGGTACCAACCTGACGGGGCTGAATCCGAAAGAAGAGCGGTTGATTCGCCACATCGGTTTCTCGGGCCACTACGATGCTGCTTTGATGATGGCCATGATACAGCGGGATAAATACGAACTGCTGGACGGTATGTTGGTGGCCATCAATGCTAACGACAAGCTGAATTTCAACATGCAGAACAATGTGATTCCGGTGGCAGCAGCCAAAAATATGGGAATCATTGCTATGAAAGTTTTTGCGGATGGTGCTATGTATACAAAGCCTGCTACCTGGTCGAACAAACCGGAACATGTGGTTCGGACTGTAGGAAGTGCGTCGCTGCCCAGCACTCCACTGGTTCAGTATTCGCTCACAACTCCCGGCATTCATACAGCCATTATCGGAATCGGTCACATCAGTGAAGAGCACCGCGATTGTCAGTTGACGCAAAATCTGGCTTCTGCCCAGGTCGAGCCAGACAGCTTGTCGGAATCCGACCGGGAAAAGATTGAAAAGATGGCGAATGTGGTGAAAAATGGTGAAACTAACTATTTTCAGATGAATCAAAAACCGCTGTCGGCTCCGCGTGAAGTGGCTCTTGAGCAACGAAATGAAGGGAGTACCCGAAAGGCGGTTTTGACCTGGCAAACGGCCTATGCCGGTGCGTCGCCGCTCGATCGGTATGAAATATGGCGTGATGGCGAAAAAGTGGGACAAATGCCTTACCGTCCGCAAACAACTATGGAACCTTTTGTTTATGAGGACGTAGTAGAAGATAACGCAGCGCATAGTTATATTATGAAGAGCGTTGACAAGCAGGGGGAATCAGCTTCCTCCGAAGCGGTTACCATGCAAGCAGTCTGAAGGAGTTAAGTAGTCATTTTGTTATATTGTGAAAAGCAATTATTTCGTACCCGGAATAATTGCTTTTTTGCTTCATGGTAAATGAAAAAATCGTTTCGGAGACTGGAAAACGATGATTTTCTGTTATTTTCGTTTCCATCTAACCAATCAACTAACAAACCAAACACATGAGAACACGCACATTTTTTTTCCTGCTTCTTTGTTTGATATCTGCGCCGGCTTTCGCCGGAAATGGTCACTGGCAGAGTCTTTTCAATGGTAACGATTTATCCGGTTGGAAACAGATAAACGGTACAGCTCCCTTTGAAATAGTTAACGGGGAAATTATCGGAACCACGATTACCGGCTCACCCAACTCCTTTTTAGCTACGCAAAAGAATTATGGCGACTTTATCCTCGAATACGAAATGAAAATGGATGAAGGCCTGAATTCGGGTGTCCAGATTCGCAGTTTGAGTACGCCGGATTATCAGAATGGCCGCGTACATGGCTACCAGGTAGAGTGTGATGACTCGGATCGGGCATGGTCAGCTGGTATTTATGACGAGGCCCGTCGTGGCTGGCTCTATCCGATGGAGTATAATCCGAAAGGAAAAACCGCTTTCAAAAAGGGAGAATGGAACAAATACCGGGTCGAAGCCATTGGGAACACCATCCGGACCTGGTTAAACGGTGTGCCTTGTGCCAATCTGGTGGATGACATGACTCCGGAAGGTTTTATCGCTTTGCAGGTACATTCCATTGGCGATGATAAGACGCGTGCCGGCAAACAAATTCGCTGGCGGAACATTCGCATCATGACGGATAACCTGGAAGCGGAACGTGAACCCATGCCTGATGTGCGACAGGTGAGCTACCTGAACAATCAGCTCACTGAATGGGAAAAAGCGCATGGCTGGCAATTGCTGTGGGATGGTAAAACCACAGATGGCTGGCGAAGTGCCCGTGGTGAAGATTTTCCTGATAAGGGTTGGTCCATTGCGGATGGAGTTTTGACAGTTAATGCATCGGATGGAAAAGAATCGGCTAATGGCGGCGATATTATTACGAGCCAACGTTATCGGAACTTCGTGCTGGAAGTGGATTTCAAACTTACCGAAGGAGCCAATTCCGGCATCAAGTATTTTGTGCAGACCGGTTTGAATAAAGGGCTGGGGTCATCGATAGGATGTGAATATCAGTTGTTGGACGACCAGCGGCATCCCGACGCTAAGCTGGGAGTTGATGGCAACCGGACACTGGCCTCTTTGTACGATTTGATTCCGGCCAATGCTCAGTGTTTTGATCCGGCCCAGATGGTGAAGCGTTTCAACGGAATTGGTGCCTGGAACCGAGCAAGAATAGAAGTTCACGGTGATACAGTGAAGCATTTCTTAAATGGGGTAAAAGAAGTAGAATATGTCAGGAATAACCAGATGTGGAATGCGCTGGTCGCCTACAGTAAATACAAAAAATACAAGAACTTCGGGAACTTTCAGGATGGGCATATCCTGTTGCAGGACCATGGGAACGAGGTACATTTTCGGAATATAAAGATCAAGCCGTTGTAATCAGTTTTTGTTTTCGGACAGGAGTCTCGGGCCTGCAGGATGTATCAATCCGGGATCGTCTGCCTGTGGATTTTTAATGGTAGGAGCGATGGGGTAGGCATTCATGTGCTCGGCCGGAAAGGGTTGTAACATGGCCATTATTTCGGTTAACGGAGTGGATGGATTGAGTCAGGCTTTCTCTTGTTCATGAAGGAGGATGACCGGCGCCCGATCGCACGGAAGTCTTCGGAGTAATTCATTGGCGGTTGTGGTGATGATGGCGAATGAATGAATCAGTTCACCAGTTATCTCATCCAGCCAGGTGTCATAGATTCCTGCGAAAGCAAAAGGACGAGCCTTCTTCCGGAGATAAACCAGAAATGGTTTGCTTAAACCATGTCCCTTAGTTCCCTGGATATAAGCATCGGCTGGAACGAGGCAACGCTGTTGCTGAATGAGGTATCGGATGGAAGTGTTAGGTGCAGGCAATTCCAGATCTTTTGCGTCAATATGGCTGACGAATAGGTTTTTGTCTTTTGTGGGAAACGGCACAGAGCCCCAAATGTAGTGTAGTAGCGTTTCCGGTTGCTGAGAAATGATGACCGGGGCGTACTTTCCGGGAGCGATGTTGTAGGATGGTGTCCATTGTATATTTTCGGGTACGAAAACCTGAAACCGTTTCCGGATAACGCCTGCCTTTTGCACGAAAATATATCGGTCGCACATGGTTTGGATTTGAGATGATAATATAAGTTACAAAAATTATAAACAGAAGACTATCAGGGAATATGATTCTGGCATTGATTGGAACTTGTTCTGTTTTATGATAATTTTATGAAGCTCATCTCCGGCGATATCATTCCGGAAACAATACTAACAACCGAATTGTAACTAAACCTGATACAATGAAAAAAAATGTTTTTAAATGGATTGGAGCGGCTGCTTTGGTAGCATTGTATGCCTGTGGTGGCTCTACACAGAAAGAGAAGAAACAGGAGAGTGCCTTTACCGGTGCTGCCGGAGAAGTGAAGCTTTTGGTGCTCGATCCCGGCCACTTCCATGCCGGCCTGGTACAAAAGACCATGTACAAGCAAATCTCGCCCGACGTTCATGTGTTTGCACCCGAGGGGAGTGACGTTCAGGCTTACCTGTCTCAGGTGGAAGGCTATAATAACCGGGCTGAAAATCCAACTTCGTGGAATGAGATCGTTTTCACCGGATCGGACTTTCTGCAGAAAATGCTGGCAGAAAAACCGGGAAATGTGGTTGTTCTGGCCGGGAATAATCAGGCAAAAACAGAATACATCAGTCAATCGGTTGGTGCCGGTTTAAATGTGTTGGCCGACAAACCGATGGTCATCTCGCCGCAGAAATTTTCGGAGTTAAAAGCTGCTTTCAAAAAAGCGGAAGAGAAGGGCGTGTTGTTATACGATATCATGACCGAACGGTACGAAGTTACGACGCGACTGCAAAAAGAACTGTCTCGCCTTCCAGATATTTTTGGGGAACTTCAGAAGGGAACTCCTGATGAACCTGCCGTAGTGGAGGAGAGCGTTCATCATTTTTACAAGCGCGTTTCCGGGAAACCGGTGCAACGGCCAGCCTGGTTTTTTGATGTAGAGCAGCAGGGAGAAGGCTTGGTTGATGTGGGAACGCATTTGGTCGATTTGGTACAGTGGACCTGTTTCCCCAATCAGGCATTAAAGTCTGAAGACGTACAGATATTAAAGTCAAGCCATTGGCCGACGCAGCTTACAGCGGATGAATTTGAAAAAGTGACCGGTATGCCGGATTTTCCTTCTTACCTCGAAAAGTACATGGTGGAGAACCAATTGGAGGTAATGGCCAACGGCGAAATGACCTATCAGCTGAAAGACGTCAACGTGCGGGTGAAAGTAGAATGGAACTACGAGGCGCCCGAAGGAGGAGGTGACACACATTATTCGTTTATGCGGGGTAAGCTTTGCGATTTGGTTATCCGGCAGGGTGAAGAAGAAAATTATCAGCCAACCTTGTATGTTGAGGCTCACGCAGATGTCGATTTGGGAACCTTTGCCGGTAATTTGGAAAAAGCTGTGATTCAGGATATGCCGATAACCGGTTTGTCGTTGGAGAAAACCGGAGACCGTTCCTGGAAAGTGGTTATTCCGGACCAATATCGGGTTGGGCATGAAGCTCATTTTGCCCAGGTAACCGAAAAATATTTGCAATATCTGCTGAAGGGAAAGTTACCTTCTTGGGAAGTTCCGAATATGATTACAAAATATTACACAACAACGGAAGGCCTGAAAATGGCCAGAAAAATTGAATAGTGATTCGTTGAAGAATATAACAGAGGGCATCCGAAACGGTGCCCTTTTTTAGTCGTTACGGGTGGTCACCAGGAAGCGAACCAATTTGGCATAGAGTTCCGCCGGGTTGATAGGTTTCGTCATAAAGTCATTCATTCCAACACTCTGTGCTTTACGCCGGGTTTCGTCCATCGTAGCGGCCGACAGTGCGATAATCGGAATCTTCTGAATTTTTTCATCCGATAGTTTCCGGATGTGTAGTGTTGCTTCCAGGCCATCCATTTCCGGCATTTGAATATCCATCAGAATCAAATCGTATGTATTGCGACTGATCTTTTTCAGTGCCACCAGGCCGTTTTCTGCCCGGTCGATGGTGAGGTTCCATTTTTTGAAAAGCTGAGTGGTGAGGTAATAATTAATGTCATTGTCTTCCACCATCAACACTCTTTTATCTGAAAAATCGACTGCCTCTGCTGTGTCCGCCTGGCGTTTCTTTCGTTTATCCTGCATGACGAGTTCCGGCGGCACTTTTTCGAATCGTAGTGTGAACTGGAAGTCCGAACCTTCGCCTTCTTTGCTTTTGACAGCTATATTGCCACCCATTAAATCGACTAAGCGCTTGCAAATGGATAAGCCCAGTCCTGTACCTCCGTAATTTCTCTGCGTGCTGACATCGGCCTGGGTGTACAGCTTGAATATTTCCCTTATTTTATTTTCCGGAATACCGATACCTGTGTCCTTCACCGAAAAGTTCAGATGAACGTAGTGCTCGGTCTGTTTTTCGGTTGTAATCGAAATTTGGACCGACCCTTGTTCTGTGAATTTCACCGCGTTGCTGGTCAGGTTATTCAATACCTGTGTTAACCGGGTTTTATCACCTTTGATCCAGCGGGGAACATCTTCACCGATTTCGGATAATAGTTCCACCTCTTTCGGCTTGGCTGATGGCCCGAAAGCGCCTGTCAAATCTTCCACCAGACCAGGAAGGTCGATAATGGTTTTCTCCAGTTTAATTTTTCCTGCCTCTATCTTGTTGAAATCAAGCAGATCGTTAATGAGGAACAGGAGATTTTCCGCTGAAAACTTGAGTGTATGCAGGTTCTTCAGCTGCGATTTGCTGGGCTTTTGATCGAGGAGTAAGTCTGTCAATCCGATGACTGATGTGAGTGGTGTGCGTATTTCATGTCCCATGATGGACATGAATTCTGCTTTTTCCTGCATAGCTTGTTCCGCTTGTTGTTTGGCTATCCGAAGATGCTCGTTCAGTGCCAGCTGCTGCAGTATGATGCTGGCCTGGTGGAGTAAGGGTTCAATCAACTCTCGCTCGAGTGGAGCTGCGCTTTCCTGTTTCAGAAAATGAATACCGCCGTATATCGAGCCTTGTTGTACAATTCCTGCCGAGTACACATCGGTAATGGACAGTTTTTGTTCCAGTTTACTGGCTAGTTCCTCCGGAAGATTCTGCCGGGTGATGGACGACCAGCCATCTTTGTGTTTTTGTACCCGGCTGTGGGATAGAAAATTCTGAATGTCGCGTGTCAGATCAAATTTCTTCTGAAACAGATTTTCTCCAAGTTCTTCACTTACATTGTCAATCACTCTGTCGGGGATGCCGGTAATGGCATGAATGTTATAACTTTTGTCTTTCTGGTCAACTTTTAAATATACAGCAATATATCCCGGAAGGTGAGGTTTCAGCATACTTTCCAGGTAATTGAATACTTCATCTGTGTTGTTCAGTCGGATGAAATGCATCGCCGTACGTGCCAGTACAGTTATCTTTTCGCGGATAGCACCAACGCGGCGTTCACTCTTTTTCTGGTAAGAAATATCGAACAGGATGCTCAGAAAATTTCCTTTTTCACCGATTACCTCACTCAGCAAATGTGAATGGGCCAGCACCGGAATGATACCCCCGTTTTGGTGAATAAATTCCAACTCAACAGGACAGAATTCCTGTCCCCTGGCCATTGCTTTTAATCGGCAGTGTAGTTTTTGTTTGCTTTTGTCGGTAAGCAGATCGAATACGTTTAACTGCTGTATGGGATAATTCGGGGAGACCGCCAGCTTTTTGTATCCCATCTTATTCAAATGAACAAGCTTTCCTTCAGCAGTATATTGCATGTAGATCTCCGGAAAATCTTCCAGCAAGTCAATTATTGAAGGCTTTTGGGGTGTTGTTTGTGACTTGGGGGTAAAAGGTTCAATACTAAGAAGGTTCAAGTCATTGTACCTGATTCCCTGAATTAGCAATATCTTATTTTCAGTTGAGCGAATCAGCTGTTTAGCTTGACCATTATCTTCCAACTGATTGGAAAAATGCTCGTAATCGGCCGGAGTGGCAAAAAAAAGATCGACCTTTTCGGGAATTTCTCCGAAAAGTTGGCGGACCTGCGGCGTATACTCAACAATTTCTCCCTGCCAGGTTTCAATCAGCAAGCCGATTTGTGTATGCGGGGTGCCATTTACTCTTTGTCCGGGGGAGACATTCTTCTGTTGATTTTTCATCGCTATTTAGTTCGGTATAATAATTTACAAAATGTTTCCGACCTGTAAATGCGACAGTTACAGAATTATCCGGACAAGTGTGTTGATAACCTTTATTCCCGTAAAGTTGAAATTTGAAGAGGTGTTTGGCAATCTGTTGATATTCAGAAGTAAGAAGGAGAGGGGAGTATCTGGAAACGTAATGAAAACAGAATCCGACCTGTTTAAAAAAAGCAGATCAAAAGAAACTTATTATTCTCCTGATCTGCTTGGAAAGGCTTTTATTGTTCACTATCCGGATACATGACATTTTGGATTTGACGCCATGTAACCAGTTTGATATTGTTTTCTTCGAGAAGAGCTTTCATCTCGTCACTGGTCATCAGGTCATAATCGTTTTGTCTCCACTTCGCACCAAAGTCATCATGATGGATCATGACTGCCCGGCTCTCATCGTTGTCGTATGCCAGATGGACGATGATTTGATTAAGGCCCGGCTGCATATTTTCAATAAACTCCCGGTAGGGCTGTAGCCAGTTCCCTTCTGCAGGCGCTTGATTCAGCATGAATAAATGGTCGACCATGATATTCTCTTTGGCAATCTGTTCCAGAAATTGCGGAGCTGCTGCGTGCAACATATCTTTGGGAATTAGCACAGGAATTCGGTATTCGTGTCCCAACTTAATTAGTATCTGATAAAAAGCAGGGTTTACCATAACCGAACCCATATGATTATCGAGATGAGTAGGGTGGATTCCGAAAACTATCGCACGGTCGATTTGGGCACGCATTTCTTTCTCCACTTCCTCTGGTTTGGCATTTGTTTCAAATGCTTCAACCGTCGGATAAAAGTAGCCTTCTTTATTTTGTAAACTCGGTACCAAATCGTTCGATGTTACAGGTCCGAATTTGAAATTTTCCCATTCGGACGTTAGCGTGAGATGGATGCCAATATCTACTTTGGGATTGTTTTTCGCGAAAGCGGCTATTCCCGGGAACCACGGACAGGGGACCATAATGCTTCCCGAGGTAATTCCTTTCTTTTCAAACGCACTGATGACTGCGGCGTTGGTGCTGTGAGACAAGCCCAGGTCATCGGCATGGATGATTAGCAATTTGGCATTTTTGTCGTAGCCCAGTTTTTCGGCCAGATTTGGAGTTGATTGTGCGAAGGTTCCGGATGTGCTCACGAAAAGCATGAGCAAACCACCCAGCAGTGTCGTTAGTTTCATGATGTTGTTCGTTAGTTTTCGGTTCTGAAATTACAAAAAGGGAAAGGAATTTTGACAGTATTTATGGAGAAACCAGCATGTTTGTTTTCCGGAGGTACGGTGATTTTAAATCAGATCACCGCTCTCGTACGGAAGATTGAAAAAGAATAAGGCGCCATCCTCGTTATTCCTTTCCAGCCAAATCTCTCCACCAAGCATTTCAACATATGCTTTCGATATGGCCAATCCGAGACCAGCTCCTTCGTGGTTTTTGGTGCGGGTTTGTTCAGCCTGGATGAAGCGTTCAAAAATTTCGTCCTGCATTTCTTTTGGAATACCAATGCCGGTGTCCTTCACGTAGAAAATTATCCGGTTGTCTTTAATGGTGTAACCAAAGTTAATTTCGCCCTCATGGGTAAATTTAAGGGCGTTTTTAATCAGGTTGGTTAAAATCTGGTATAACTTCAGTTTATCGGTGTTAATTTGAATGGAAGAATCATTTTTCCGGTCGCTGGTATAATTGATTTTAAGGCCCTTCTTTTCGGCTTCGGGCACAAAGAAATCGAGCAGCTCTTTCATCACCTCTTCTACGTCGACCTGCTGCTTGTAAATGGTCACCTCTCCGGCTTCAATTTTGGAGATATCGATCAGGTCACTGATGATGGTCATCAGGCGGGTTCCACTTTCGTGAATAATCCGAATGTATTCGAGGCGTTCGCTGTTGGTTTCCGATTCCTGCAACAGCTCCGAAAATCCGAGAATCCCGTTCATGGGAGTCCTGATTTCATGGGACATATTCGCCAGGAAGGCGCTTTTCAATCGGTCGCTTTCTTCGGCTTTGTCCTTTGCCAGCTTGAGATCGCGGTTGTATTGTTCAATTTGTTTGTGGCTGCGGGCCAGTTCCAGTTCGGCTTGTTTGCGCTGCGTTATGTCGATAATTGTTCCGATATAACCCACCAGTTTCTGGTGCATGTTGTATTCCGGGATGGTCATTCCCATTACCCAGACAACTTTCCCATTAGGCCTGACGAAGCGGTATTCTGCCTGTGAGGGTTGTTGGTTTTCGACACTGATATTCCAGTTGTATTTTACCGTTTGAATATCCTCAGGCATAACCGCCTTCAACCAGCCGTATCCTAAAGCTGATTGCTTGTCGATACCGGAGAGCTTGCACCACTGTGGATTGACATAGATGGTTTTTCCCTCTGCATCGGTGCGAAAAATACCTACCGGCGAATGATTGACCAGTGTATGGAATAGTCGTTCGCTTTCCAGTAGTTTCACCTCCATTTCCAGATGTTCGGTAATATCGTTAGCGAGAATCAGTTCTGACGGACGATGCGAAAACTCGATTCTTCGTGTGAAGGTTTCCATAAAAGCCACTTGGCCGCTTTTCAGCAAGAAAGGACGGATGTGCACATGGTGAAATTTCGAATACTTTTTCGAGGTTTCTTCCATAATGCCTGCCGAATTGTCTTTCGGTTCCAGGTCCGCTATCGTAAGTTGAGAAAATTCCTTTTTGGAATAGCCGAATGTTTTGATGGCAGCATCGTTGGCGGCTGTAATTTTTTGGGTTTCGAGGTCGTACAGAAATACCGGTTGCGGGTTTTCTTCAAACAGTAGCTGGTAATTATTTCCGATTTCTACGATTTGTTCCTCGGTTTCTTTAAGCTGGGTGACATTCGTGGCGGTTACTAAAATAGCTGATTTTTCCTGCCAGGTAAAATCACTTAGCGACAATTCCAGCCAGACTTGCTTTCCTGATTTGCTGATGCTCTTGACAATCGTCCGCGTTTCGATATCATTTTTGTCGAAGTTTTCTACAATATCCGACAAACACCGGTATTCAGTTTGCTTCTTTCGGGCTACTTTAATGCACTCGGTTTTCGACATCAGTTGTTTCCGGGAGAACCCCAGGACTTCTTCCAGGGCATGGTTGGCATAAACCACTCGTTCACCGGCGATGATGATAATTCCGGACGTCGTGGTTTCCAATAAGGCAACGAAACGTTTTTCCGATTCCTGCAGTTTCCGGGTACGCTGGTTGACCCTTATTTTCAGGAATATGGAAATGAGCAGAACAATGACGCCCAGGCCTGAAACCAATAACAGAATATTGAGATAGAAGTCGGCATTGTGTTGAACGATTTGGATATCGCTGTTACTTCGCACCCATATTTCATAGTTTTGGTCTTGAAGAGGGCTGTCGTCCCGCTGCGCCACAATACCGGTAATCTCGATAACGTCGCCTTTTCTGAAGTGTTCGACCAGCGATTTGTTGAAGTCGCTGCTGAATACCTTTATCTGTTGTTTTCCATTGTCGTATTCCAGTATCAAAAAATCTCCCCGGTTACCTCGTCCTTCGTTGACGATGCGAGCTTTCAGGTTGACAAGCCTCCCCTCCATTTGTTCGAGTGACTGAGTTACCAGTTTCATCGGCTGTAAGATTCTTCGATGTAGCGAATCGAGCATGGTAACTTTGGATGAATCTATCTCGGTTAGTCCCCAATAATGACCTATTTTTCCATACACAGCAATGCTGTCGCCTTCTTTTACCGGAAAATCAGGGAAGTTGCGGTTGTAGACAACTATTCCACCGGTGGAATCCTGGAGGGCAATGATCATCTGGCTTTTCATGAGTAGTCCGGAAGGAATCGTAACGCGCCCCCTTACTTCGACCCACTGTCCGAGACGATCAGGGATGAAGTTGCTGTCTCGGTCGGCTCTGGCTTCACCAATGGACATAGCTTTTCGTTCAGTTTGTGAAACTGCCGGCTCAGAGTAGACGGTGAATGTCAAAAGCAGATAAACTAATATCAGAAGCCTGTTTTTCAAGTACTAATGGAATTTCGGTAGAGGTTTGCTATTGTTTTCCCGCTTCGTTAACGGGTAATGGCTTTTAAATGTTTAGTTCCAGTGATTTTTGTACCAATGGTTGTGCTTCGTTTTTCGGGTTATGTTTTATAAGTTATGTATAATAACGGAATGTCAAAGTAGTTTATTATCTGTTGTAACAACAATTTGTCTTAAAAAATAAGGGTTACAGCGCGCAATGGCTACTGCAACCCTTTGTTCAATTTTGTTGAGTTTGTTATTTATTTTCCGGCACGTTCTTCCAACTGTTTTCTCTTCAGTGTGATGAGATGACCGATGGGTTTTTCGTTCCGGTAGGTGACTACCCGCAAAGTAATTGGGCCATTCGGTAGTTCAACGGGACCGGTATATTTCGGACAGAAATTGTCAGGCATGGTATCGTCGATGGTGTAGTAAATTATCAGGTCCGGTATTTCAGTGCTCATTACCAACATCAATTTGCCGTTTTCTTTTTGGGTGGTGATTTCAGCATCATAAACCGCTTTGGAATAATTCACTTCAGCAACATCGGAACGCGAAAACTGGTTCTCCATACGTCGGGCAAAATCGTTCCAGTTTTTGGCTGATTTGGGAGACCAAAAAACTTCAGATAATGCCCAGGCACGAGGGTATGTCATGTAATCCACATACCGGAAGGTCGGGGTTTGTTCTGTCCACAAATTACCTTGCCCTCCAAGAATATACTTGGGATCGACGCCATCCGGCACCGGCTCGAAGCTGTAAGCTTTCGATACACGCAGATTGGCGTAAATGGGCGGGTCAACGGTTGGGTCTCCCTGGCAGTAATCAAGATAGGCGTAGGTGGTAGGAGTCATCACCACTTCGTGTCCCATTTTGGCTGCTTCGATGCCGCCTTTCATTCCACGCCAGCTCATTACGGTAGCATTGGGGGTAATTCCGCCTTCGAGGATTTCGTCCCAACCTAACAGACGTTTTCCTTTCGATTCGAGGATTTTCTCCACACGGTTCATGAAATACCCCTGAAGTTTTTCCACATCGGTAGTCTTCAGCTTTTTCATGAGTGCCTGACAGCCCGGATCTTTCTCCCAAAAACCCTTATAACACTCGTCGCCGCCAACATGAATGTATTGATTGGGAAAGAGTTCAGCTACTTCGGTGAAAACTTTGTCCAGGAATTTGTAAACATCTTCGTTTGCCGGGTCCAATGTATTGTCGACAAACATTTTGAACGTTCCGTCATCGTACCATTTGGCAAAACTTGAGCCCGGATTTACTTTAACACTGGTGTCTTTTGTACAAGAAAGTTCCGGGTAGGAAGCAATGGCCGCCATACTGTGGCCGGGGACATCTATTTCCGGAATAATGGTTACGTAGCGGTCTTTGGCATATTGGATGATGTCACGGATGTCATCCTGGGTATAAAAACCGCCTTCGGTTGCTTTTTCTCCGGGTTTGGGCGCTTCACGATCGCCGAAGTGTCCGTAACGTTTTACCCGCCAAGCACCCACTTCGGTGAGTTTGGGCAGCGATTTGATTTCGATTCGCCATCCGTTGTCATCGGTCAGGTGCCAGTGGAACGTGTTGTATTTGAACCGGGCCATCTGGTCGATGTATTCTTCGACTTCTTTCTTGGTAAAGAAATGACGGCTGACATCGAGCATTAAACCACGCCAGGCAAACCGTGGGTAGTCGGTGATAGAAACAGCTGGAACATTCCAGTCGGCATTTGTTTTTACTTTGCTTTCAATTTCTTTCGGGAAGAGTTGCAGCAGGGTTTGCATTCCATAGAACAGTCCGGCCGGTTTATTGGCGGAAATGACTATATCTTTAGGGGTTACATTCAAAGTGTAACCTTCATCACCCAATGTTTTATCTGCTTTTTTGTTCAGATTGAATTGGATCGTCCCATTGCTGCCTTTTTCTTCTTTCAGGTCGAAACCGGTTGGAGTGTTTAGTTTTGATACCAACATGTTGGCTACATGTTTTGCATCATCGGCATTGTAGGAAACGGAAGAGCCGGGTGTTAGGGCATAAAATCCGTCCGCAGGAACCACGTCAACCGGTTCCGGGATCAGGTTCAGACTGTTAGTCTGTCCGTTGACCGTCGCAACAGTCCAGACAAGCACCAGGAAAAGCAAGTTTTTCATCATTTTTATTTAATGGATTAATATTCAGTTGAAGATTAGGTCTGCGTTGCCGAAACGTGACAACGTTGCCGATAAATATAGAAAATGTTCATAACGATCATAAAGGTTTTAGAAAGGTTCTTGTTATTCCGACAATTTTCAAAAAAAGCAATTGACGCAAATTGTTCTAATGGTTTGGCCTTAAATCTTTCCTAAATTTTGGGCCGGGTAACTTATCTTTTCTTCCAGTTTTGTATTTTAGGCGGCGCTTTGGGTGGTCTTCCATTCGGTAAGCTGTTTTTTCGGGTAACCGGAAATAGTTACAAATGAAAAATTTCGTTTTCCATGACAGATATTATTAAATCCATTATCCTCGGAATCATTGAAGGGATTACCGAATTTCTGCCAATCTCGTCTACCGGGCATCTCATTATTGCGAATCAGTTCGTAACATTCGAGGAGAGTTTCACCAACATGTTCGATGTGGTGATTCAGTTGGGTGCCATCCTCTCAGTTATCTACTATTTCCGGAAGGAGATTATTCCCAAAAGCCTTAATATATCAGAGAACAAACGCATTTTTGATATTTGGTTCCGGGCTGTTGCCGGCGTGGTGCCAGCCCTGATTTTGGGTGCCGCATTTGGTTCCTACCTCGAAGAAAAGTTGTTCAATCCGGTTGTGGTTTCAACGATGCTGATTATTGGAGGTCTTGTCCTGATTTTTATTGACCGGAAAGACCGGCCTTCCCGTTTTCATGATGTCGCTACGATGGATTACAAAACGGTTTTGCTCATTGGTTTGATTCAGTGTATGGCCATGATTCCCGGAACATCCCGTTCGGCGGCCACCATCATTGGTGCCATGTTGCTGGGAGCTGACCGGAAAACGGCAGCTGAGTTCTCTTTTTTCCTGGCCATCCCGACCATGATTGCTGCGTCCGGTTACTCGTTGCTGAAGCATCATGCTTCGTTAAATAGCCACGACTTGCTTGTGTTGGGAGTTGGTTTTGTCGTTTCCTTTATTGTGGCATTGCTGGTCATCGCTTTCCTGATGAACTTTATTCGGAAACACACTTTCCAGAGTTTCGGTTACTACCGGATTGTGCTCGGAGTAGTCATCCTGGCCTGGATTTTTCTCTGGTAAATCAAACTTCTTTTTCAACTAAAATATTCACCCCGTTTCCTTTTCATTTTTGATGGGGGATTCGGGGTATTTTATTTCTTTTTCGTTTCTTCAATTTTTATTGGAATTTGGTTCCAATTGGGCCGAAAATCCTCTGATTTTTGAAAAAATTTCAATTCCGGTAACCTGCTCGCAACGATACCTCTACAGCAATTTCCTGCCTCTCCAAACGGCGCTGCTTATGGCTAACTGCCGAATTATTAGTAAATTTGCATTGTTTTTATTCAATTGACCGGTTGAAAATCGACCAAATTACCGGATTCAAAATTGCCTTTCATCAGTGCATGAGTATTGCATTCAGAAATAAGAAAATCTAAAATTTATGATCAAAAGGAAAAAGCCTCTGATTCTGTTTAAGTACGGCGGAAATGCTATGACCGATGATGAACTGAAGAAGCAGGTGCTGGAGCACATGTGTTCATTGACGAAAAAGGGCTATCATGTGGTCATCGTTCACGGCGGAGGACCTTTTATTAAAGACATTCTGGGTAAAGTGGGCGTTGAGTCGGAGTTCATCGACGGTCACCGCAAAACCACTCCCGAAGCCCTCAAATATGTTGAAATGGCTTTGAAGGGCGAAGTGAATGGAAGCCTGGTCAGTCTGGTCAATCGTTTGGGATACAAAGCGGTTGGCCTCTCCGGAAAGGACGGAAAGATGGCCATTGCGACCAAACGCCTTCACCGGAAGATGGTTGATGGAAAATGGAATAGTTTCGATTTGGGGCAAGTGGGAGATGTAAAACATATCAATCCGCAGTTGCCCGAACAGTTGCTGAATGAAGGGTACATCCCGGTTGTTACCTGTATTGCGTCGGATGAAGAGGGAAACGACTACAACATCAACGCCGATATGTTTGCCGGTCACCTGGCCGGGGCATTACATGCTGAGCAGTACATCGTGTTGACAGACGTGGACGGTTTACGGATGGACAAAGACAAACCGGAAACGCTTATCGACAAACTGCATGTGGCGGAAATTCCGTCATTGGTTGAGGATGGTGTTATTCAGGGAGGAATGCTTCCGAAGATGGACGCCTGTCGCATTGCACTGGCTGACGGAGCCGGTTCAGCACGTATTATTAACGGAACCCAACCCGAACAGATATCAGACCTAATCGGGAAAAACCCGGTTGGCACAACTATAATCAAATAATCATGACGTTAAAAAACAATCAGGCGTATCATGACGTCGATCAGAAGTATTATTTACAAACTTTCAGACGATATCCGATTGTTCTAGAGAAAGGAGACGGGGCAACCGTCTGGGACGTGGAAGGTAACCGCTATGTGGATGCTTTGGCTGGCATCGCGGTGAACAACGTTGGACACAATCATCCCAACGTGGTGAATGCCATTCGCGAACAGGCCGGGAAACTCATTCACATCTCCAATTTCTACCTGAGCCGGCCACAAGCGGAGCTTTCGCAGAGGCTGGTAGAAATGTCCGGCCTCGATCGCGTGTTTTTTAGCAACAGCGGTGCCGAGTCGGTAGAAGGAGCGATTAAAATTGCCCGAAAATATGCTCATAGCAAGGGACATGGCGGAACAGTTATTTCCATGAGCGGTTCATTTCATGGCCGGACACTGGCCACCATTGCCACGGGTAAAAAGGCGATGCAGGAAGGATTCGAACCCATCCCGCAAGGTTTTACTCAGGCCACTTTCAATGATATTGAGTCGGTTAAAAAGCTGGTGGATAACGAAGCCGCTGCGATTATCGTCGAACCCATCCAGGGAGAAGGTGGAATCAACGTAGCCGAAAAGCAGTTTATTACGGATTTGCGCGCCTTGTGTGACGAAAAAGATCTGGTTCTCATCTTCGATGAAATCCAGTGTGGAATGGGACGGACAGGCCGTTGGTTCGCGAAAGACTATTTTGGCGTACAGCCCGATATTATGACACTGGCCAAAGGACTTGGCGGCGGTGTTCCGGTAGGAGCCATCCTCTCGAATGAAAAAGTGAGCCAGGCGCTGAACTATGGTGACCACGGAACCACGTTCGGTGGAAACCCGTTGGCTTGTGCCGCTGCCCTGGCGACCATTCAGACCATCGAAGAAGAGAACCTGTTGAAAGCAGCCGTGGAAAAAGGAAAATGGCTGAACGATAAACTGTCGGAATTGAATGAACCTTCCATTAAGCAAATCAAAGGAAAAGGGTTGATGGTTGGTGTTGAATTTGATTTCGAAACGAAGCCGCTCGTGGCTGAAATGCTGAAGAATGGTGTGCTGGCGAACGCCACCGCCGGAAATATTCTGCGTTTGGTACCGCCGTTGAACATTACTTATCCGGAGCTCGAAGAGGTGCTCAGGGTGTTGAAGATTTCGTTAAAAAACTTGAGAGAGCATGGGTAAGAAAAAAATAGGTATCATAGGAGCCACCGGATATACCGGCTCCGAACTCGTCCGCATTCTCGTTAACCATCCGGAGGTTGAGATTGCGTTGATTACTTCCGAAAGCCGCGCCGGCGAAAAATTCTCAGATATTCATACTTCCTTTCGGGGAATTGTTGATATCGTACTGCAACCCGCTTCGCAATTGGAAAAGACTGACCTTGACCTGGTTTTTCTGGCATTACCGCATGGTGTTTCCATGGATTTTGTCAAAAAATATCATCAGAAGCCTTTCAAAATCGTAGACCTGTCAGGTGACTTCCGGCTCGATTCCCCCGAGGTGTACCATGAATGGTACCAGAAGGAGCATGTTTATCATGAGGGCTTCGACAGCGCCGTATTTGGTTTACCGGAATTGAATCGTGAAAACATTAAACAATCCGAATTGGTGGCCAATCCGGGATGTTTCCCCACGACGGCCATTTTGGGACTGGCTCCGCTACTGAGCGAAGGAATGATTGAAAGCCGAGGAATTATAGTGGACTCCAAGACCGGCGTTACCGGGGCAGGAGTGAAGCCGAAAGAGGTGACGCATTTCCCGAATGTAAATGATAATTTCAAGGCTTATGGCCTGAAGAAACATCGCCACACCATTGAGATTCAGGATACACTGAATAAACTTTCTTCGGAAGAGGTTAGCCTGCAGTTCACACCGCATCTGCTGCCGGTCGACCGGGGAATTTTATCGACCATTTACGCGCGTCCGTTTAAGGAGATGACGACAGCCGATCTGAATGCATTGTATCTGCGGTATTACAAAGGTCATCCTTTTGTGCGGATTACACCGGAAGCACCGTCCATTAAAGATGTGCGGGCATCGAATTATTGCAATATTTTCATAACTTTCGATGAGCGAACCGGCAACATCATTGTTTTAAGTGCGATTGATAATCTGGTGAAAGGAGCTGCGGGCCAGGCAATCCAAAACATGAATCTCATGTTAGGACTGGACGAAACTGCTGGACTGAAGCAAGTTCCTGTAAATCCGTAATGAATCTTTTAAATCAATTAATCTAAAATCTTTTCAGGCATCTGTTGAAAACTAGTGCCAAAAGAAAAAACATAAGATGGAGTCAAAACAACGAAACACAATGATTAAGAATATTACGAATGTAAGGGGAATCAAGTGTTGGGGGGCGCACATCGGTGTGAAGTCGATGCGGCGTGACCTGGCCCTTATTTATTCGGAAGTGCCTGCCAGCGCAGCTGCGGTTTTTACGCAGAATCAGGTGGTTGCCGAGCCTATTAAGGTATCGCGCAAACATATTGCCGACGGCAAGGCGCAAGCCATTGTGGTAAATGCTGGAAATGCCAATGCCTGTACCGGTGAGCAAGGTCTTGCCGGTGCTGAAGCCATGGCTGAAACCTATGCTAACGAACTGGGAATCGACAAGGATTTGGTACTTGTTGCATCGACCGGAATTATTGGCGAACCTTTCCCGACCGATGATATTGTGGAAGGGATTAAAGAAAACGTCGACAAGTTGACGAATAAGTCGAATGCCGGCTCTTTTGTAGCTAATGCCATCCTGACAACGGACACCTTTGCCAAAGAGGGGTTTATCGAGTTCGATGTAAATGGTTATGAAGTCAATCTGGGGGGTATCGCCAAAGGTTCGGGTATGATTCATCCGAACATGGGGACCATGCTGTCATTTTTGGTAACCGATGTGGCTATTGAACCTAAGCTATTGAAGCGCCTGGTGAAAAAAGCGGTCGATCGTTCATTTAATATGATCACTGTTGATGGCGATACTTCGACCAATGACATGGTTGCTGTATTGGCTAACGGAATGGCTGGAAACGAGATGCTGACCAAAGAGAAAGATCCGGGTTGTAAGGTATTTTACGAACATTTGGAAAACATGATGATTCACCTTGCCAAGCTGATTGTTTCGGATGGAGAGGGCTCATCGAAGTTTGTGCAGTACCAGGTTACGCATGCTCCTGATGAGTTGATAGCCCGGAAGTTGGTTAGGACGATTTCGGACTCATCCCTGGTAAAAGCAGCGATGTTTGGTCGCGACCCAAACTGGGGACGGATTATTTGCGCAGCAGGAAATGCAGGTGTTCCTTTCGATTATGAGAAAGTGGATCTTTACCTGGGAGACGAAGAAACGCAGATTAAGGTATTGGAGAAAGGCGCTCCACAGGATTATGATCGCCATTATATGAAGAAACTTCTGCGGGAATCACACATCTATGTTAAGCTTGACCTGAACGACGGACGTGCTACCGCAACTGGTTGGGGAAGTGATTTGACCACAGATTATGTATTATTCAACTCAGTATATACAACCTAATCGAGAAAAGGCAATCCGTTACATATAAACAAGACTTTCCCTCTGGCATTTCTGTCAGGGGGATTTTTTTAGCTGGTTTGTACCTGGATCGTCAGCATCAGGATTCCTAACACAAGATAGACGATGCTCATCAGTCTCGATAAAGATTTTTCACTGATTTTACTTGCCTGACGGGCGCAGAAGATGCCCGTGAAGATAGCGGCCATCGCAATGGTCATTCCTGCCGAAATGTTAACGTTACCCATGCTGGCATGACCAATAACTCCTGACGCAGCTGTTAAAGACATAATCAGAATAGACGTTCCCAGTGCTTTGTGAATCGGAAATCTGTTGACAAACAGTAATATCAGCAGAATATTGGTTCCGCCGCCTGCACCCATAAAGCCAGTCATGAAACCGCTGCCACCTGCCAATAACACTCCTGCTATGCTTCGCCAAAGCGGAATGTCAGGAATTTCGGAATCTTGTCCGTCACTGTCGTCCTGGTGACGATCGCGACGAATACCATTGATCCAAATAACGATAGCAAGAATAATCAACAGGGACGCAAAAGAGGAACCTAACCCATGGTCAGGGATTTTATCGGAGAAACGTGCCCCTACCAATGCCATGATAATGGAAGCCAGCGCTACAAAACCACCCGACTTCATATCGATATTACCATTCTTGTAAAAAGTGTAAGCAATGGCCAATGGTGTCAGCACATCTACCACGAGACTGGTACCAATCGCTTCGTGGATGGTAAATTTCAAAAGGAGGTGGATGAGAGGAACCACAACCATAACGCCTGAGGCTCCGGTGAGGCCGGTAACAAGACCGGTAAAAATGCCGATGATGATCAGAAAAGCAATATCCATCAGATACTTATAGGTCAAAGAGACATTCGTATGCTCTGTAAACATAAGCATTCTGTCAGGTAAATAAAAATCGGAATGATGGATTGTATGGCTAAAACCTTGAGCCTTACCCAATGAATGCTTAAATTTGACGAAAACGGATTGTTATGAAGCTTCGGGAATTAATGATGAGGAATCGCAGCTACCGGCGATTTGTTGAGGAGTTCCGGATCGACCGGAAAGTATTGCTTGATCTGGTTGAGCTAACACGGTATGCCGCTTCCGGAAGGAATGCACAGCCATTGAAATATAAGCTTTGCCATGAACCTGAAGTGAACGAAAAGGTTTTCGAACACCTGGCATGGGCTAGTTATCTGACGGATTGGCCTGGCCCAAAAAAAGGAGAGCGTCCATCAGCTTATATTATTGTGTTACTCGACCGGGAAATTGCAGAGCAGTGTTTTTGTGATGATGGCATTGCCATGCAGAATATCCTACTCGGTGCTGTCGATAAAGGATTGGGCGGATGTGTCCTAAGAGCTGTTCACAAACCGGCATTGCGCGAACTCTTTCGAATTCCCGAACGGTATGACATCATGGATGTTGTTGCACTCGGAAAGCCCGCAGAGGTTATACAGATTGAAGATGTAGGAGAAGACAACGATACACGTTACTACCGTGATGAAGACGGCGTACACCATGTTCCGAAACGTTCACTGTCGGATCTGGTAATCGACTAGGCAGTAAAATTCTATTTCAATTTATCCTTGAAAACTTTTCGGAATTTTTCCAGTTTTGGAGTAATAACGAGCTGACAATAAGGTTGATTGGTGTTGTTTTCGTAATAATCCTGGTGATAATTCTCTGCTGGGTAAAATGACTCGAACTTTGTGATTTCTGTTACAATCGGGTTATCCCAAATACCGGCACTGTTCAGCTCTTGCTTGTATTCTTCGGCCAACTCTTTCTGTTTTTCGTTGTGATAGAAAATAACCGATCGGTATTGTGTTCCCACGTCGTGCCCCTGGCGATTCAGCGTAGTTGGATCATGTGTTTCCCAGAAGACTTTGAGTAATTCCGGGTACGAAATGACCTTGGGATTATAGATAACCTGAACACATTCTGCATGCCCGGTTTTCCCGGTACAAACTTCCCGGTAACTTGGGTTCTTAACCGTACCTCCTGAATAGCCGGAAGTGGCTTTCTTCACACCTTTCAGTTCGCTGAAAATTGCTTCGCTACACCAAAAACAACCTTCACCAAATGTCGCAGTATCGTATTCAGCTTTTTCATTCATATCCGATGCTTTCTTTTGGGGCTGTTTGCTATGATTTTCATTTTTTGGAAATGAAAATGAAGCAATGATTCCCGCTAAAACGATAACGGGAATAAACCGTATGTAACGTGACGTTTTCATGTACCGGATTGTACGATGCTTCAGTTTGAAAGTTTCCGGTTACTGTTATGAAAATAGGCATCGAGAATGGCCAGGTAACGCTGTTTTTCTTCCGGAAGGAGGAAAGCCGACTCAAAAGAATTTCGTGCCAAACGGTACAAATGGTCCTTGTTCAGCTCAAGTGCTTTGGTAACGGCCAGGTAATTCTCGTTGACGTATCCTCCGAAATAAGCGGGATCATCTGAGTTGACAGTCACTTTCAGCCCTTTGTCCAGCATGGTTTTCAGCGGATGGTCGGCCATGTCTTTTACAACTTGCAACTTCAGGTTCGACAATGGACAAATGGTTAGCGGAACTTGTTCTTCTGAAAGCAGGGCAACCAAATCATTGTCCTCCAGACTCCGGTTACCATGATCAATGCGGGAAACGCTCAATCCCTGGAGAGCGCCCCATACATATTCGGCAGGACCTTCTTCTCCTGCATGGGCAACCGTTAGAAATCCCATTTGCCGGGCTTTGTCAAATACCCGTTCGAATTTCTCGGGTGGGTTACCTTTTTCCGACGAATCGAGACCTACTGCGATAATTTTATCCCGGTAGGGAAGCGCTTCATTCAGTGTTTCGAAAGCCGATTCTTCTGAAAGATGACGCAGAAAACTCATGATAAGATTGGACGAAACGCCAAGTTCTTTCCGGCCATCGGTCAGTGCATCGATAATCCCTTCAGCAACCAGTTGAAAAGGAACTCCACGCGAGGTATGCGTCTGTGGGTCGAAAAATATCTCGGTATGAAGTACTTTATTGTCATATGCTTTTTGCAGGTATGCCCAGGTTAGGTCGTAAAAATCCTGACGGGTTTGTAAAACATTAGCTCCTGCATAATAAATGTCAAGAAAATCCTGCAGTTGGGTAAACTGATATGCATTCCGTAGCTCTTCCACTGAGGCGTAAGGTAATTTCAGCTGGTTGCGCTCAGCAATTTTAAACATAAGTTCAGGCTCAAAACTACCTTCAATATGCAGGTGTAGCTCGGCTTTTGGGAGATTTTTAATAAACTGTTCCATCCGTAAAATTAACGATTCTTGACTAACTCGGTCTGGTTGGTCATTCATCATAACGTATAACCGCGCAAGAGGTTTCAATGCTGCATGCAGAAAATTCTCAAATGGAAGCTATTTGCTTCATCTTTTGCGTGTTTTCGTTGACTTTGTTGAATGCTTGCCGTAAATTTAAGAACTAACAGATTAAACCGAAATATTAATTAGCGTTCTTTCGTATAGACCAGATTAAATAAAAGGGTAACGAGATCCCGGTGACGTTCGTTTTTTATTCAACTGTATGATGCGATAAGTTTTGGGCAATTTATTACTTCCTGTAGTTAATTGAAACAGTTTACTCACTGTTTGCAGCTTAATTAAGTTATTGGCGATTACGTCCCCAGGTCTTTCGTTCCCTTTTATTTTTTTACATATAAATACTCGTTTTCAGTGAAACTGAATATTTTTTGATTGTACTCAAGGCAGACAATCTTTTTTGTTGATTCTTTATTCTATTCCGGCATAAATCCTGTCAGATTTCTTTTTGAAAACGAATGGAGATGGAGTGTGTTTGACAGGCTTCGTTTCTCTTTCAGGGGGAGGAGAGTTTTTTCCGGTAGCCTGTCTGTACTTTAATAGTATGTGGAAAAACTAACGATTACTTGTGATGACGCGATTGAAGTATCAATTTACGCTGGATGATATGCCCCTGGTAGCTGAGTATATTTATCAGACTTATCAGCGGGACCATGATGACTTTGAGCATTATTCGTCCGATTTTAATCAGGAGTTTGAGGAAGCACTTGAAGAAAGGATAAATGCCATTCGGGAGTTGCCGGATTTGGATTTGTTTGACAGAAAAGTGGCTGAAAAGCAGAAGAAGTTATTGATAATGACCGGACACCTTCGTCCGTTGCTTAATATTACAGAGATGTATTTGCGTTCATCAAATGATGTTAGCAAAGAGCACGATGACGAATATGGTAACATCAGTTTGTTACGTGACGGAATATCTGAGAAACGTTTTTGGGAAGTTCAATCAGGAATTTCCCGGTTGATCCGGTATATCAATCTGCATTTGCCTGAACTAACAGAACGTGGATTTCCGGGCCGAATTGTTGACGACTTCCGGTTGTTGTCTGAAAACCTGCAACGTATGGAGGTCGATTTGGCCGAAACCATTCATGAAAAAGAGGTTAGTACAAGCGAAAGCGTTCGTGCCGAAAATGATTTATGGGAGGCGCTGGAGGATATTTGGAATGCGTGCCCAGAGGTGTTTGCGAAAGTTCATCCCGAAAAGGCGAGAGATTATCTGCCGGAAGAGATCAAGCGTCACATTCATCCCAGATCATCGCGGAGGATTATACAATAGAAACTTTAAGAATAACAAGGAACAAGGCTGTCTGGAAAGGCAGCTTTTTTTCTTTTTATACTTTCAGTTCTTCTCCTTCCGATTTGGCGATAATGACCGCACCGCACGAGTCACTCCAAACATTGGTTGCGGTTCGGAACATATCCAGTATCCGGTCGACCGGAAGAACCAACGCAATCAGTTCAAAAGGCAATCCCAGGACATTCAGCAAGATCGTGATAATCACAAGGCTGCCCATTGGGATGGCAGCCGTG
The DNA here is from genome assembly GCF_009617875.1 of Prolixibacter sp. NT017. Classification (NCBI taxonomy): domain Bacteria; kingdom Pseudomonadati; phylum Bacteroidota; class Bacteroidia; order Marinilabiliales; family Prolixibacteraceae; genus Prolixibacter; species Prolixibacter sp. NT017. Next base: position 1,033,360 of record NZ_BLAV01000001.1, read on the forward strand.
CCAATACTGGCCAGCAGAGCCGTGATTAGAATAATGAACTGTTCTTTTAAGCCCATGGCGGCTCCCTGTGCCTGCGCGATAAACATGACGACGGCGGCGATGTAGATGGCAGTGCCATCCATGTTGACCGTGGCACCAATCGGCAGCGTGAAATTGGTAATCTTTTCCGAAACACCCGAATTTTCGTGGGTGTCGTTCATATTCAAAGGCAGCGCAGCAGCCGATGAAGCAGTGGAAAAAGCCGTCAACAAAGGTGTCGTCACATTTTTCATGTGCTTAAACGGCTTTGCCCGCCCCACAAATTTAACCAGTAGTGGCAGCGTGATAAAAGCGTGAATGAACAGCGCGACGAGGACGGTCAGCATAAAGGCTCCGAGCCGGTATACCAAATCGCCAAAATCTTTTTGGTCTGCAACTACTTTTACAATCAAACCAAACACTCCGTAAGGGGCCAGCTTAATGATGAACATGGTAATCTTCATGAACAGCTCGAAGCCGGAAGTAAACAGGTCGACCAACAGTTGCCGGTGCTGACTTCCCAGTTTGGCCAGGAATATCCCAATGATGATGGCAACAAAAATGATGGACAACAATTCGTTGTCGACCATTGCTTTGAAAATATTGTCAGGAACAATGTCAATGAGCGTTTCGCTGAAACTTTTGTGCTGAATCTGCAGCTTGTCAACATTCTCAATCGCTGTAATATCTACACCGATACCCGGTTTTACCAGATTGACCAGGATTAAACCGGTCGAAATAGCCAACATACTTGTTACTACATAATATGCAATGGTTTTTAAACCAAGTCGGCCAAAATTTCCATGCCCGCCAATGCTGGATATCCCCGAAATAATGGAGGTGAGAATCAGTGGGATGACAATCATTTTCAGTAACCTGAGAAAAATATCACCCATCCAGCTCACATAGGGAACTACGGGTTTGAAAAATATACCAACGATAACTGCAAGTACAAGAGCAATCAGAATTTGCCAGTGGAGGTCTATCTTTATTTTTTTCATAAACTACAGGTTATGCACAGCGATAGGCGCGGCACCGAATATAGCGAGAATTATAGAATCAGCAAAAATCAACGAATCCCGGAGATGAAAGCCATTTTAATATGCGTTCGACTCAATTGCTAAATCCACTTTTTCTTTTTGAAATACCAAAAGAGAATAACCACAATACTGATCATGATGCCCCATAGCACGAAATAGGCGTACTTCCAGTGAAGTTCAGGCATGTTTTCGAAATTCATTCCGTAAACACCTACCAGGAATGTGAGCGGGATGAAGATGGTAGCAATAATGGTGAGCACCTGCATCACTTTGTTCATCCGATAACTGATGCTTGACAGATACAAATCTTTCAGCCCGGAAACAACTTCCCGGTAGGACTCAATGGTTTCGATAATTTGAACGATGTGCTCGTAAATGTCGGTGAAATATTTGCGGGTTTTGTCTTCAATTAAATCAATATCATCGTTTTCCAGCTTTCGCATCGATTCGCGAATCGGATAGGTTATTTTCCTGAGCTGTAGTAAATCGCTCTTGATGCGATGAATTTCCTGCAGGGCATCTTCTCCCGGGTGGTTAAAAATTCGCTCTTCCAGTTTTTCCAACTGGTTCCCGATATTCTCAATAATGGTGAAATAGTTGTCGACGATTACATCGGTCAACGAATAAAACAGGTAATCAGCTCCACGCGAACGGATGCTTCCTTTGGAAGACGAAAGGCGGTTGATGATCGGTTCAAAAATATTGTCGGGCTTTTCCCTAAAACTGATAACATAATTTTTGCCGAGAATGAGACTGACCTGGTCAGTTGTTAGGTTGTCAGTTTGTTCTTCGTATTGAAGCATTTTCAAACTCAGCATCACATACTCATCTTCATCTTCTACTTTCGGACGCAAATCTGTATTCAGGATGTCTTCCATCAAAAGAGGATGTATCTCATAATGGCTACCCAATTTTTCCATCAGTTCCACATCGTGCAGCTGGTCGATGTTAATCCAACTAACCGGATTGGTCTCTTTCCGCATCAATGCATCTTGCAGGGTAGCTTTGGTATTTACTTCATACTTCGAAGCGTCATAATCGATGATGGTTAGTTCGGGGGCTTCTTCGTGTTTGTCACCAATAAAAACCATGCTGCCAGGTGGAAGACCGGCTTTTTGAGAGACTTTCTTTTTTCGGGTATTGCGCTTTTTGATGTGTGGATTTTTCATACCTGTTGGCTCTTAAACTTTTGTCGATGTCAGAAACAATAAATTATCGAAGTGGTTTAACTGCTTATGACTGCAAGTATGTAGTTTGGATGTGCTTGCTTTTGCAGTTTCCGATTTATTATTCACCTAAATTAAGCAAAACATTTGGTATGACTATCATGATACTGAGGGCGGAGGACTGGCAATTTTATCTCAATGCAGCTATTTTATTTTGCTGTAATCAGTCTACATAAGCCTGAGCTCTTGTATTGTTATGCTAAATTTTTTAACTTTTGGTTCAATAGTTTCTAAACCTAACAACCCTCTTCCTTATTTGATTTGTTTAATTGAGTAGTTGAAACTTGACCAAACGAATGCTAATAATGAAAGAATTTTGCCCGGAATTAAAGCAAATCAGGAAGCTGGTTTTTAGCAATGAACTATTTGTTTGCGCCACAGGAACTCCAGAATGTAAATTATTAATTTTCTATTGACTGTGCTTGTTTTCAATTGTTTGTCATGAAAAATGCAAATGTGAAAACATGTACGTGTTTTGTTTGACTAAAACTGGACTTTAACCTAAAACTGCAATGAGGTCTGATATGATCAGCTCTCATAACCAAAGGCTGCTTGTTGGCTTGAATCCTTTTCCGGAAGCTAACTTTGATAGCGACAAGTTGAAGAAGATGAACGTTTCGTCAAAGCAGTCGAATAATTGTTTGTGAAATTAGCCTAACAGATGTTCCTATGCTTGATAGAATTATTGAATTTTCCATCAGAAATAAGTTGGTCATCGGATTATTGACCCTTGCTCTGATTGGATTGGGGATTTACAACTTTACCAAATTACCCATAGACGCCGTTCCTGACATCACCAATAATCAGGTGCAGGTAACAACGGTTTCTCCCTCATTGGCACCCCAGGAGGTTGAGCAGTTTATCACGTTCCCCATCGAGGTAGTGATGGCCAATATTCAGGGTGTGAAGGAGATTCGTTCCATTTCGCGTTTTGGCCTTTCGGTGGTAACCATCGTATTCGAAGATCGAATCAATACGCACATTGCCCGCCAGATGGTGAGTGAGCAAATCAAAAGGGCCGAACAGGATATTCCTACCGGATATGGCACCCCGGAGATGATGCCCATTACCACCGGACTCGGTGAGATATTTCAGTATGTTTTGGTTCCTGATAAAGGGTATGAGAAGGCATTTGATCCGATGAAAATCCGTACAGTTCAGGATTGGATCGTGAAACGGCAACTGGCCGGAATCCCTGGAATCGTTGAAATCAGCAGTTTTGGTGGTGAGGTAAAACAGTATGAGGTCGCCGTGAAGCCTCGCGATTTGGTAGGAATGAATGTAACCATCACCGAGATTTACAACGCGCTGGTGCGGAATAACGAAAATACAGGTGGAAGTTATATCGAGAAGGGACCGCACCGGTATTACATCCGTGCCGAGGGGCTGGTGCGCGACGAGAAAGACATAGGCAACATTCTTATCAAGAATGTTAATGGTTATCCGCTGTTTATTAGGGATGTGGCTGTCGTAAAACTTTCATCACCTCCGCGCTTTGGCGCAATGACTAAAGATGGTAAGGGAGAAACAGTCGGTGGTATCACTTTAATGCTCAAAGGAGCCAACACTTCCCAGGTAATCAAAGAGGTTCGGAAACGAATAACCCAGGTTCAGAAAAGCCTTCCCGAAGGATTGAAAATCGAGCCATATCTCGACCGTTCGCAATTTATTGCCAAAACGATTGATACCGTCAAGCAAAATCTGTTGGAAGGAGGTATCATCGTCATATTCATTCTGATTTTATTGCTTGGAAATTACCGTTCCGGACTTATCGTGGCGTCGGTTATCCCACTTTCCATGTTGTTTGCGTTCATTATGATGAACATTTTCGGGGTGACAGCCAACCTGATGAGCCTGGGGGCCATCGACTTTGGTCTCATTGTCGACGGTGCCGTTATTGTGGTAGAAGGAATTGTCTACTTACTACATCAGCGATTTAACGGCAAAATACTCAAGGCCGCCGAAATGGACGACACTGTTTCGACGGCCACGCACCGGGTTGGACGTTCAGCTGCTTTTGGCGTTTTCATTATTCTGATTGTTTACCTGCCGATTCTTGCTTTTACCGGCATTGAAGGAAAGAACTTTAAGCCGATGGCGCAAACGGTCAGTTTTGCATTGCTGGGAGCATTGATATTGTCGTTGACTTATGTGCCGATGATTAGCGCTGTTTTTCTTTCCCGGAAGGTTAAAGAAGAACATAGCCTGGCCGACCGGATCATTGATTTTTTGAACCGTTCACATCAGCCGGTATTGAAATGGGCGTTGAGACACAAAGTGATGGTTTTGTTGGTAACCATCGTTTTGTTTGTGGCAACCATGTTCTCATTTTCACAGTTAGGGGGTGAATTTATGCCTACACTGGAAGAGGGCGATTTGGCCTGCCAGATGACCATTGCGCCGGGGGCTTCACTGGGACAAAGCATCAAAACTACTACGCAGGTTGAAAAGATTCTTCTGAATCAATTTCCGGAGGTGAAAACCGTAGTATCGAAAATTGGAACAGCAGAGATTCCAACTGACCCGATGGCGGTAGAAGATGCCGATATCATGATCATTTTAAAGGACAAGAAGGAATGGGTGAGTGCCGATAATCGGGAAGAATTGGTGGCCAAAATGAAGAAAGCACTGGATGTAATTCCCGGAGCCTCATTCGATTTTTCTCAACCCATTCAGTTGCGATTTAATGAGTTGATGACCGGTGTAAAAGCAGATGTGGCTGTGAAAATCTACGGAGATGACATGAATCTGCTTTTCGAGAAAGCAAACGAAGCTGCGACGATAATTCAGAATGTGCAGGGAGCCGGCGACGTACGTGTGGAACAAGTAACCGGGCTTCCGCAAATGATGGTTCGTTTTGATCGGGATAAACTGGCCCGTTACAGCCTCGATATTACTGATGTGAATAATGTCATACGGACTGCATTTGCGGGCGAAAAAGCCGGTTTGGTATTTGAAGGTGAGCGAAGATTTGATCTGGTTATTCGTTTGGACGAAGCTTACCGAAAAGATATCAGGGCTTTGGAGCGTTTGCGGATTAATAAGCCGGGGGGCGAATTAATTCTGCTTAGTCAGGTCGCAACCGTAACCATGGAGAACGGCCCGATGCAAATTAGTCGTGACAACACTCATCGCCGGATTGTAATTGGTATCAATGTCCGGAACCGCGATGTGGAGTCGTTTGTCAACGAAATTAATAACAAACTGCAGGCCGGAGTTAAGTTGCCGCCGGGTTATTATTTCAGCTACGGTGGTCAGTTCGAAAACCTGCAATCGGCAAAGAAGAGTTCATCGATTGCTGTGCCGGTCGCACTGGTGCTGATTTTCATCCTGCTTTATTTTGCTTTTAGCTCATTGAAACAGGCAACTCTGATTTTCACAGCCATTCCGCTGGCGATTATGGGAGGTGTTTGGACTTTGTTCCTTCGTGGAATGCCTTTTAGTATTTCGGCTGGTGTCGGTTTCATTGCCCTGTTCGGAATTGTGGTGTTGAACGGTATCGTTTTGATATCCTACTACAACCAATTGGAACAGGAAGGCGTAACCGATATTTATGAGCGTGTACTGAAAGGAACGAGTATGCGTTTGCGTCCGGTATTGCTGACGGCTTCAACTGATGCATTGGGTTTCTTACCGATGGCGGTTTCTACAGCTGCGGGGGCCGAGGTTCAAAGGCCGCTGGCTACCGTTGTAATCGGAGGTTTGATCACCTCCACATTCCTGACATTGGTGATTCTTCCGGTTATTTATTACCTGTTTCATTCAGGCGAGTGGAAGAAGCTTTTAAAACGGAAAAAGAAACCGGTGGTTACGGTTGTTCTGCTGCTCTTACTTTTCCCGGTAGGTAAAAGCTGGGCACAGGAGCCGACCCAAACGGTTACGCTGGACCAGGCAGTGGAGATGGCGCTGAATAATAACCTTTCGGTGAAAGCGCAGTCGATGATGGTGAAACGGGCGCAAGCGATGAAGAAATCATCTTTTTCACTGGATCCGGTTATGCTTCAGTATGACAAGGGAAAGATAAATACCAATTATAACGACTACAATTTTCAGGTGCGGCAACGCTTTGAATTTCCAACGATGTACGGGGCCAATGCCCGCCTGGCAAACGAAAATATCCGTCAAAGTGAACTAGCGCTCGGAAGAGAAAAATCGATGCTGACAACGCAGGTGAAGATGCTATACTCTCGCAGCCAGATTGCGGGAGAGAAACTTCGGTTGCTTCGCCGACGTGACAGCTTGTTTGGAGCGCTTGAAAAAGCTGCTGACAGGCAATTGAAAAGTGGCGCCATTGGCCTCAGCGAGTATAACCTGTTAAAAGCCGAAGCATTGCGGTACAGGCAAGAGTTGTTGGCCGTCGAAACAAATTTTGAAACACAGCTGGGACAGTTGCAGGTCTTGTTGTACTCCGAAGAACGGATTTTGCCTGTAACTGCTGAATTGGAGCATTTTCAGCCTGTTGGTCTGTTGCCCGATACGGCTTCGACATCATGGGAGTATCGCATGATGTTGCAGAATGTGTCCTTGAAAAATGCGGAAGTCAAGGTTGCCGGGAACAACTGGGCTCCGGCTTTCTCTGTCGGGTATTTCGATCAGAGTTTCGATGGAAACAAAGGATATGACGGCTGGAGTGTCGGCCTCGAGATTCCTATCTGGTTTTGGTCGCAAACGTCGAAGACCAAAGCACTGAAGCTGGAGCGTGAGTCACTGACGTATCAGGCAGCCCAGCAACAGCAACAAGACTGGGCGCTTCAAAAGCAGCTGATTATGCAATTGCAGCAGCTGTCCAAAAGCGTGAATATGTATGAATCAGAGATTGTTCCCCGAGCCCGGGAACTGCTGAAAGCTGCTGTCAAGAGTCGGGAGTTGGGGCAAACCGATTATGTCGGATTTTCTAAAATGGCTGGCGAAGCTTTTCTGTCGCATTTCAATTATCTCAATATCCTTCAGCAATACAATGAGACGGTTTTACAATTGAATTTAGTAATGGGTTCCCCGGAAACAAAATAGCCATGAGAAATCAACTTTTTATCATCCTTGCCACAGTCGTGCTGATTTTTACAGCCTGTGGCCGAAATAAAAACGGTAACAACAAGGAAGCCGGCGCTTCCGGACAGTTGCAGTTGAGTCGTGAACAGATTGCCCATACCAATATAACGTTTGGTCAGCCGATGGAGAAAAATATGTCGGACGTGATTCCGGCCAGGGGAATGGTGGCGTTACCCCCAGATGGACTGGCACGAATCAATTCCTTTTCATCGGGCAGTGTGAAACGCATTCATGTAAAAATGGGGCAGAAAGTCAAGCGTGGACAGGTGTTGGCTATGCTGACCGGCCCGGAGTTGATCACGATGCAGGAGAATTACCTGAAAAGTGTTTACTCCCTGGAGATGCTGGAAAAAGAATATCAGCGTCTGCAGCAACTGGAAGTCGATAATATTTCTTCGCGGAAGCAGTTGGAACAAGCGAAAGCTTCTTATCTGTCGGAAAAGGCAACCGCGCAATCGCTGCACGAGCGTTTGCGTTTGTTACGCATTGAGCCTGAGAAATTGATGAATGATGGTATTCAGAGTGAAATCCCGGTTGTTAGTCCGATTGATGGGATAATCAATCAAATTAATTTCTCTGTCGGGCAAATCCTTTCACCCGATCAGATGCTATTCGAAGTGTTGGATTTAAGCCGGTTGGTGTTGAAGATTTCGGTTTTGGAGAAGGATATTCCCCAAATCTCAGTGGGACAGAATGTCATGTTCATTCCTTCTAATTTGGGCGATAAGCCTTATGCTGCAAAGGTGACGGCAATTGGTGGGATGGTCGAACAAACAGCCAAAGTGGTAAACGTAATACTCCAACCTGTTGAGTTGCCGGATAAACTTTTGCCGGGCATGTTTGTCGCTGCCATGATTCGGGTGGACGCTCATATGGCAAAATGTGTTCCGGAGGCTGCTTTGATTTATGACGAAAACAACAATTCAATACTGTTCTATACTGAAGATGATCCGGAAAAGTCAGGGAGTGTTACTTTCGGGCACATTCAGGTTGAACCGGGATATCGGAATAATGGTTTCGTCGAGGTTGCCGGTCTTGAACAATTACCTGCTAATGCCCACGTTGTTTTCGACGGTGGGTATTATCTCTATTCAGAACTGTTAAAAATGCAGGAATAAAAAGCTGAAAATCTTCTGTTTTTAATGTCCCTAAGAATTTTTGTTAAAAAAAATAATTGTCATTAGCATTAAAAATACCCGGGAGAGTTGATTTCCCGGGTATTATTTTGTTATTTTGGGATGATTTAGAGCGCATTGAGGCATTTAAAGGCTGAACATATTTGGCATGATAAATGTATTAATGTAGATATGTAAAACAATATTGGAAGCGATTGAGACGTTTCTGAATGAGAAAGTAAGATATTAAGTTCGAAGTATTATGAAGAAAATTTTTGTGTTAGTTGCGTTGGTTGCCTTTATGGCTCAGGGAGTGATGGCAGCAGTACCTGGTAACGGGAAGGGTGACGCAGATGTTCAGCCAGTCAAGCTGACCAAAGCCATGTTCCTGGAGAAGGTGATGAACTATGAGAAAAATCCGAATGAATGGAAATACGAAGGAAGCAAACCTTGCATCATCGATTTTTACGCCGATTGGTGTGGACCGTGTAAGCAAGCTTCTCCTATTCTGGATGAACTGGCAAAGAAATATGCCGGTAAAGTACAGTTTTACAAAGTCGATACCCAGGTAGAACAGGAGTTGGCTGCTGTATTTGGTATCCGTGGTATTCCTGCATTTTTGTGGGTCCCGATGGATGGTAAACCGACCATGACGAGCGGGATTGCTCGCAGCAAAGAGGAAACCAAGGCTATGTTCGAGAAATTGATTAACCAGATTTTATTGGGAAATAAACCAGCTGAGTAACTGAACAGCATATAACGATTAAAGAAAGAGGCTTTCCAGATGCGGAAAGCCTCTTTTTGTTTCATATGTATGCTTTTTCAAATTTCCATGACGAGAATGGTATCGTAAGGTTTTCTTTTGTTTTGCGGAATACTGAGCGTTGTTCCGAATTTGTTCTGCTGAAAGTTTACCGGCGTGTTGTCATCGAAGAAATAGACTTTTTTCACCTTCTTACCAAAATCCGGGAGCAGGAGGTTAGTATCCTGCATATCGAGAATATGTACAAAAACCTTGTTGTCTTTCACGGTAGTTACACCCCAGCTATGTGGCGAAACAGGACCTCCCCGGGTTCCGTATATCGTTGTGCTGTACCGGTCCATCCATTTCCCGATTTCCCCAAGTGTTTTCACGAATTCCGGTTGTATTTTCCCGTTAGGCATCGGGCCTACATTTAATAGGAAGTTGGAATTGTATCCGGCAGCTTTTACCAGGTAATGAACGAGGTCTTTCGTTGATTTGTAATTATTGTCCTGTAGGTTGAACCCCCATGAATGATTCATCGTTTCGCATGTTTCCAATGGCAATTGTCCAATTTCCGACTCGCCGCTAAAACCGGTTGTGTTGTGGCCGGGCAAATCTTTTTCGAACATCTGGAAATCTTCTCCCGGTTTCGGCGCCTGATGATGATTACTACCAATGAGACATGACGGTTGTAGTTTGTGAATGAGGCTGTATGTTTTATTTAGCCGCCAGTCAGCATCCTGTTTATCCCACCAGCCATCGAACCAAATACCGGCAATGTCACCGTAATTGGACAGCAATTCGGTCAACTGACCGTCCATGTAATCGAGGTAAGCATACCAATCGCCTTTTTCCGGCCGACCGGAATAATGACCGGTATTTCCCCTGGGGTAATAGTTATTTTGGTACCAGTCGAGCTGGGAATAGTAGAAGAAAAGTTTAATGCCCTGTTTGTGGCATTCATCCGCCAGTTGCTTTAGTACATCTTTTCCGTATGGTGTTCGGTCGACGATGTTCCAATCGGTCAGCTTCGTGTCCCACATGCAGAATCCATCGTGGTGCTTGGACGTGATCGTGATGTACTTCATCCCGGCTTCTTTGGCTATTCTTACCCATTCGGCAGCATCGAAGGCGATGGGATTGAAAAAAGCCGGAAGCTTTTCGTACGTCTTCTTATCGATATGCTGGTTGTTCATCACCCATTCGCCGTCACCCAACACGGAATAAACGCCCCAATGGATGAACATTCCGAATTTGGCATTCTGGAACCATTGACGGGCTTCCAGGTTGCCGGGCGTGGGTTGATAATCTTTTTGTGCCATAACGAATGACGAAAACAATGAGAGCAGAACAACGCCTGCCATTTTTCTGAAATGCATGGTGTATTGGTTTAGTTATGATGAGACTAAGTTAGTCGAAACTTTCCGGAAATGCTGTGAGAATATCAGAGCTCTCCGCGAAGTCCGAGTGCATCGGCTTCTTTTTGCATTCCGGCAATGGTTTCGGCCATCAGTTCTTCCAATGGCATGCCCAGCATTTCGGCTCCCTGCATGATGACTTCGCGGTTGGCGCCGGCAGCAAACGATTTGGTTTTCCACTTTTTCTTTACCGATTTGACGGTCAGGTCGAGAATGCTGCGTGATGGGCGAACATAAACTGCGGCGGTAATCAGTCCGGTCAGTTCGTCGGTGGCGTACAGCACTTTTTCCATGGGGAGTTCCGGTTTATCATCGGTGCACATTCCCCAGGCATGGCTCATGATGGCTCGAATGTAATCTTCCGGCCATTCGTGTTCTTCCAGAATTTGGCGCGTCATGGTGCAATGTTGCTCCGGATATTTTTCGTAGTCCAAATCGTGGACTAAGCCAATGATGCCCCATTTTTCCTGGTCTTCACCCATCTTTTCGGCAAAATGTTTCATCACGGCTTCTACGGCCATTCCGTGCCGGACCAGGCTGTCCGAATCGTTATACTGCTTCAGCAACTCCATTGCTTCTTCGCGTGTAGGTATTTTCGACATCTGCTTTTATTTTTTTGATCAGCTTTAAATTTAACAAGAGATTATCGTTCACCCAAGATTCGATACAGTTTTTCCGATTAGTGATTTTTCACCAAAAAAAGGGTGGGGGAATATCAGCTTTTTCCCTGTAAAGAGACTGTTTAGAAACAGATGAAAATCCTTTACGGGAAAGGTGAATCAGCTAATTTAGCATTTCATGACGCACATCGATTTACAGGCTATACTGAGCGAAATTGCCAGCGAGGTAGAACCGTTTTATGGCAAGGGCAACGTCGCCGATTATATTCCGGCTTTGGCCAAAGTTCCCGCCCGGCAGTTTGGTATGTCGGTTTCGCTGTTGAACGGCCAGGAATATGTTATTGGTGACGCAGATGTGCCGTTTTCTATTCAGAGTATCTCCAAGGTATTTACGCTGGTCATGGCTTTTCGCGAAAAAGGCGATGAGGTATGGAAACGGGTCGGACGTGAGCCTTCCGGGACACCGTTTAACTCGCTTACCCAGCTGGAAACTACAGGCGGTTATCCCCGTAATCCGTTCATCAATGCCGGAGCACACGTGGTTTCGGATATGTTGATGGATTTTCTGCCCAATCCACGCCAGTCGCTGCTCGGGTTTGTGCGCATGCTAACGCTGAATGACGCGATTGATTACGATGCCGAAGTAGCCGAATCGGAACGGATTCACGGTGACCGGAACCGGGCTTTGGCCTACTACATGAAGAGCTTTGGCAATATTCATCATGAAGTGGATCAGCTGCTGGACATTTATTTTCACCAGTGTGCGCTATCGATGAGTTGCCGCGACCTTTCGCGCAGCCTGCTGTTTTTGGCCAATCATGGTATTGTTCCTCACTCCGGAGAACAGATCCTGAACGAAAGTCGCTCCAAACGTTTGGCATCCTTAATGCTCACCTGCGGTTTGTACGACGAGGCCGGAGAGTTTGCTTTTCGCGTTGGTCTTCCTGGTAAAAGTGGTGTAGGCGGCGGAATTGTTGGGATCATTCCCGGGTTACTGAGTGTTGCCGTCTGGAGCCCCGAACTGGATGTGTCGGGCAATTCGGTGCTGGCCATGGAGGCGCTGGAACGTTTTACGACCAAACTGGGCATCTCTGTTTTTTAAGCAAGTAACTTCGAAGCTCGTTTGCACAAGGCGGAAGCTCTACCGGCGAAGTCCGAAGCTCATTTGCTCAAGGCGGAAGCTCAACCGGCGAAGTTCGAAGCTCATTTGCTCAAGGCGGAAGCTCTACCGACTAAGTTCAAAGCTCATTTGATCGAGGCGGAAGCTCTACCGACTAAGTTCAAAGCTCATTTGATCGAGGCGGAAGCTCAACCAACCAAGTTCGAAGGTCATTTGATCAGGTTCGAAACTTACCCCTGCTACACCTAAGCTAAGGTATCCCCAATAGTTGGTGATTGGCCCTGGTATTTTCATGGTAAAAATTCCTTACTTTCGTTATAAAATATCATTTCCATGGGTATTCAACGTAAAGATTTTCTGGTGCGCCAGTTTGAAGAGCTTGGCCGGGTGATTGCTGCTTTGCTGGGATTTCGCGATAAAGGCGAAAGCGAAAGAGCACTGCATTACGCGACCGACTCCTTGAAAGGCATGCTGGATAATGATCCGGATTATTATCTCTCTTTTTCAGACAATGAATTCCGAAAGAATCTTCAGGAGCTGTGGAAGCCCGGTATTGCCGGAATGGAAATCCTGTCGGAAATGTTATATCAGCTTGGCTGGATTTATGATGATTTGGGAAAACCGGACGTTGCCTCCAATTGTTTCCGAAAAGTGAAGATTACCTGGGAAGTGCTGGCAGAAGAGCAGGGAACGTTCAATATGGAGCGTAACATGAAGCAGGAAGTGCTGGACAAATATATCTCGAATCATGCCTAGAGCGAAGTAGCTCACCTCGGCTGAGAAGGTTGTAGTTTTAAAAAAAAGATTCCTATGCCACTAAATATCAGAAAGAATTACCGCGAGCGAAAAATCAGGGAAGCCTGGCAGTTGTATCACGATGGTAAACGCGAGGAGGCTTTCAGTAAAGTTCGTTTGTTGCTCAAATCGACCAACAAAGAAGTTCGGCTGGAAGCTTTGCAGATTGCCGGGATGGCGATGTATAAACTGAAGCGGTTTGATCAGGCTATCAACTATTTTCAAAAAGCCTGTAAGCTGGCCAATGCCCGTCACGACTGGTTCAACCTGGCCATGGCCTACGCCAAATCCAAACATGTATTGGAAGCAGAGGCTGCCTTTAATATGATTAACGGAGCGTCGACTAAACATTCATACCAGTATGCCATCTCGCAGCCGCAGATGTTGTATCAGTATTTCCGCGTATTGCGTGATTCGGGGTTTACGCGTGAAGCTTTTGGTCGAATTAATGAACTAAAAGCGATGTATTGTGCATTGTATAAGTCAGAAGAGGATTACCTGGCTTCCAAAGGAATGCCCGGACTTTCGTTGATGATGCGGGAAGCTCTCCCTGTCCTGCAATCACTGGCGGCTGAAAGAGACATGGTTTCCTGGCTGGAGGATTTCGGGAAAAGAATAAAAGAACCTGGTAGTCAGGTTTTGAAGGATTACGTGACGCTGTTGGACGTATAGTTTTTTCTGTCTGCTGGTATCAAAAAATAATTCAGTGAAAACGATTATCGGAATTATGGGACCCGGCGAATCGGCCGGAAAAGAGGTCTGTGCTTTCGCAGAAGCAACCGGTGCGGCTCTAGCTAAAGCTGGTTACGTTGTATTGTCAGGTGGCCGGGCGGAAGGAGTCATGCAAGCCGCAATGAAAGGCGCTGCCAAAGCTGGCGGATTAACCGTTGGTATCCTTCCGGGAAGTGATAAAAAGGGAATGTCTGAATATGTCGAAATTCCGGTTTTTACCGGCATCGGTCACGCTCGGAATGCTGTTAACGTGCTTTCGTCGGAGGTGGTTGTTGCTATCGGACTAGGCCCCGGAACATCGTCGGAAGTGAGCATGGCTATCAAAATGAAAAAGCCCGTCATTCTCGCATGCATGGATGAGCCGGACGTGCAGTTTTTTAGTCGTTTAGGAGAAGTGGTTGCAGCCGGCACGCCGGAAGATATCGTAACTTTTATCAGGTATAAGTGCAACCAAAATGCTCATATTTAATATTGTTCCAAGTAAAAATTATTCTATCTTCGGAGCCGGATAAATAAATATGGGCGACCTAACCTCGTGTTCCCGTTTGGGGGAGGATTAGGTGAAAAAATCCATTCCGGACCTAACCGAGTATATGGGGCTGTGCACACCTGCAGCCCCACTACTTACACGTCTTTCTTTCCATTTTTGATTCTGTTCCCTTTTTTCAATAAATAATAGCCGGTTGCCAGAGACAGAATAATAAAGCCAATTCCCAGCATGGTTAGGCCTTTTGTGTCTGAGTAATCGAGCAACACGACTTTTCGGGCAACCGCAATGATAGCTACGAGCAGGATAATCTCGGCGTGGAAAATATTGTCTTTCAGGTAAACTTTCACTGTTTCAAATAATTCCAGTCCAATCAGGATGCTGAAAAATAAGCCAAAAACTGAATCGAGATGGTTGATGTCGAAAGCGATAGCATTCTCATGTGGTTCAATGAAAATTACTTTGAAAATCAGGACAGCGAACTCGAATACCGAGACGATGACGACGATTCCGAGAAGAAGAAGCATCGCCCAGATGACAAACCGTTCAAATTTTTCAATCAGTTGATTCATATTCAGTTTGTTTTCAGATGGGGTAGACATCGTTCACACAACAATTTTGGATAATTGGTAACTACATCGTTAAAGATAATGTTTTTAAACTGAGCTTTTTCTCCCTAAATATAGGTTTATACAACCTGTTCGGTAAAAAACACGCCCAATCCACAGGTGAAGAGCCATACGCCGTAAAGAGAATGTTCAATAATGCTGGCGACCAGTGATTTGGTTTCAATGTATCGTTTGGTGAAGAGAATGCCGCCGATAAACGTGAGAACAACGGCCAACCAGTTGTGAAAGATGATGTGGCCAAAGGCAAACATGGTGGCACTGGCCAGAATAATGGTGCTGTTGCTTTGAAACAGTTTCCGGTAGCGGTGAACAAAGAAAGCGCGGAAA
Organism: Prolixibacter sp. NT017; assembly: GCF_009617875.1. Classification (NCBI taxonomy): domain Bacteria; kingdom Pseudomonadati; phylum Bacteroidota; class Bacteroidia; order Marinilabiliales; family Prolixibacteraceae; genus Prolixibacter; species Prolixibacter sp. NT017. Next base: position 1,048,681 of record NZ_BLAV01000001.1, read on the forward strand.
GCAATATTTTGCGGAATGACAGAGAAAAGCGGGTAGGACACGAGTAGCCCTAACCAGAGCCACGGGTGATTTCTCGGTAGGTAAAACAGGTGATCCGGTTCCCAGAAATAGACGACCAACGTCATGAGTAATGCCACCGGAACAAAGTAGAGAAGGATGCGTCCGATAGACTTTCTGGCTTTTCCCCAGTTCCATAGTCGCTTAAGACGAAAAGATGGATCGCGGATGAGTTGAATCATAAAAATAATTGCTCCCAGAAGAAGTATAGGGAAAAAGGAGACGTCGATGACCTTTGTAAACAACAAAATCGGAACAATCAAAAAAATTACCAGGAACTCTGTTATCCTGAGAATGCGTTTGCGGTAAAATGAAATGAATCCTCTCATAAGTGAATATTGTAACGTGGATTATTGAAGGGGGTACTATTATATACGTTACAATGAGAGATATAGTTCAAAATAAACTGAAATTTCCGGATTTGGACATTCGTTTTTTTTCCTGTCAAAATTGTTCAGGACCAGAAAAGTCCTTTAAAGAACAGGAAAAACATCGTGCCTGAAATCAGAATTTTGATGAAAGTGGCTACCAGGAATCCGATGAACGAACCAAATCCTGCCCGAAACATTTCTTTGGAGCGCTTTCCTGCGTACATTTCGCCGACGATGGCTCCGGCAAATGGACCGAGAATGAAGCCGATTGGTGGGAAAAATAGTCCAACGAACAGTCCGATGATGCTGCCCCAGACTCCGTATTTACTACCGCCGAATCGTTTGGTTCCCCAGATAGGAATCACATAGTCGAGAATGGTAACCACCAGGGCAACAATTCCCCAGATGATGAAAAACCGAGTGGAAAAGGTTACCCTGTCGGAAAAACTGAGGACAACCAGGCCCAGATAGGAAAGGGTGGGACCGGGTAATGCAGGCAGAATGCAACCTATCAGGCCAACCAACATCAGGATGGCACTGATAGTGATAAGAACATAGTCCATTAATCGGGCGTATTAGTTCAGGGAATTGTAATAATTAACCAGCTTTATCAAATCCTCTTTGTCTTTGGGTGACAGTTTGTTGGATTTGTAATACTCTGCCACTTCTTTCTTGTGTTTCGGGAAAACTCCCAGCAAATTCTTTTTCTTGGTGACATGTTGAGCGGGAAAAGTGCCTACCTGAATATAAAAATCCTCCATAGGCCAGTCAAAACGGGCTGGTTTTGGATCAACGTAGGGTTTCTCCTTTTCTTTGTCGAAGAACTTGATGGTGTGCTGTGCCAGGAGTCTGACATTACCGTCGGCCAAAATCTCGAAGTATCCCTCTTTTGTTTTATTACCAGTGAACTGGTAACTGGTATATGTGAATGTTCGGTCACCAAATTCGGCTCTTTTTACGATACTCTTTGGAGAAAATGTCATTGGCTTTCCGTCCTTCTCAAACTGGAGTTCATCTTGGTATTGGTCATATCGCATCGGTACGTCAACGTATTTGTCTCCTTTGGTTGTGACGACGGTCCCCTTTACAAACTGGTCGTTTAGAAAGGGAGAGCCCTGAATGTCTTTCAATGAAAGATTCTGAAGACCGAAACGTTCTCCGTGTATCATTTTTGAAAAACGTACATCGTCGATAGTTTTCAATACTACGTTTTGTGATTTGCCAATCAGTGGTAATATAACAAGGAGTGCAATAATCAGTCGTTTTAATTGTTTCATGGATTTCAGGTTTGAGTTTGTTTTAATTGTCTGAAAATAGAAAAAATCGAAGGATTATGCATGGTTCTTTTGAAGTTTTCCCAAGCTCGGTTTTTCACTTTCGTTGAAGTTTTCAGCATGGAAAAATTTTTAAGTCTCAGTTGCAAATTTCATGCTAATCTATAAACTTTTTCACCCCCGTTACGTTACAGATAATGAGTACAGTAGTTTTTTCTATGGTTTGTTAAGTTAGGTTAGTTGGTTTAATTCTTGATTGATTTCCTTTGCGTTGGTGTTTTAAGGGTTACAACCCCGGTTCGATGGAACCGGGGTTTTTTTAAATTTGCATTCATATGAGTTCACATCATCATAGCCATCATCACCATGAGCAAGCTTCGGTTGATAATATGACCGGGAAGAAGCTTTTTTTGACGATTATTTTGAATTTTCTCATAACAGCTGCTCAGATTGTGGGAGGAATTCTTTCTAACAGTTTAGCGCTGATTTCGGACGCATTGCACAATTTGAGTGATGGTGTGGCTGTGTTGCTTGCGTGGATTGCTTACCGACTTGGAAAAAAGCCGGGTACTCCCCGTCAGACGTTTGGCTTTCGGCGAAGCGAAATATTGGCGGCGTTCATCAATTCAGTGGCCCTGATTGCGATTTCGGTTTACCTGATCGTGGAAGCAGCTCAGCGTTTTGCTGACACGACTCCTGTGGATGGTGGCATTATGTTGTGGCTCGGAATTATTGGATTGATAGCGAATACCATTTCAGTGCTTCTTCTGCAAAAAGACAAAGGAAGTAACATTAACGTTCGGGCTGCTTATTTGCATTTGTTAGGCGATGCGCTTACCTCGCTGGCTGTTATTATTGGTGCCATTGTGATTGAGGTTTGGCAGATTTACTGGATCGACCCGTTGGTGACAGTCATCATCAGTGTATATATTTTGTACCATACCATAGGGTTGCTGAAAGAGTCGACCTCCGTGCTGATGCAGTTTACGCCTTCGGAAGTTGATTTGGTGGAAGCAAAGCAGAAACTGGAAACGTTGCCGGAAATAAATAACGTGCATCATCTTCATTCCTGGGCGTTATCCGAAGGCAGTCTGTATTTTGAAGCGCATGTCAATCTGCAAAATGATCTTCCAACCAGCCAAACCATTGAAGTACGACATACAATCGAAGAACTGCTGCATCATGAATATGGCATCGAGCATGTCACATTGCAGTTTGAATACAACAGCCGTCACCATCCGGGAGTATTGGCAGGAGGAAATGGCTGTTGTTAGTTCTGGTTGCGATTGTTTCGCCGGCTTATTTTACCTCCACAACAAATTCTTTCGGTTCGGTTAAAACGCCGAAAGCCTCCAACTGCATTCCATATCGCTCGGTCACTTCATGAAATTTATCCCGGTGGACCGGATCAACCGCGACCAAAAGTCCTCCACTGGTTTGTGGGTCGCACAGCACTACTTTTTGCTCTTCCGTCAGACGAGAAATCTTGTGCCCGTAGCTATCGAAATTCCGAAATGTTCCTCCCGGGAAGGTTTTATGTTTGATATAGAAATCAAGATTATTCAGCACCGGGACTTTAGCCAATTCTACAGTGGCACTCAGATTACTTCCTTCACAAATTTCAGAGAGGTGTCCCAGTAATCCGAATCCGGTTACGTCGGTAATGGCCGTAACTCCCTCCAATTCCCCCAGTTCCTGACCAATCTTGTTCAGCGTAATCATCGAGTTGCGGGCGACGTCCAAATCTTCTTCTTTCAGAAGACCTTGTTTTTGTGCAGTCGTTAAAATGCCAACGCCCAATGGTTTGGTAAGGTACAGTTCACATCCGGCTTTCGCTGAACTGTTCTTTTTAACGTGGTCACGCGAAGCGATTCCGGTTACGGCCAATCCAAAGACAGGCTCCGGGCCATCGATGCTGTGACCGCCGGCAATGGCAATACCAGCTTGTGCACAGGCTCGTTTGGCTCCTTCGAGAACTTTGCCCGCTGTTTCGGCAGGAAGCTTGTCTACCGGCCAAACCAAAATGGCAATGGCCATCAAAGGTTTGCCACCCATGGCGTAAATGTCGCTGATCGCATTCACCGATGCAATGCCGCCAAAATCGTAGGGATCGTCAACGATAGGCGTAAAGAAATCGGTGGTAGATATGAGCACTTTTTCATCATCGATGGCATACACCGCCGCATCGTCAAGTGTTCCGTTGCCAACCAACAGATTGGGATCGTCAACTTCGGTTTTCGTCTCGGCTAGAATGTTCCGAAGAACCTTTGGAGAAATCTTGCAACCACATCCCGCTCCATGCGAATATTGAGTGAGCCTAAGGGGTTCAACTGGTATTTTGTTATCTGAACCTTTTTCCATTTTCCTTCTATAATTTTAATTCGTTTGCTTTCTTCACCAGCTTCGTGGCATCTTCACGAATATTTTTTCCGCTCAAATCGATGCTTGCGTAGCTCTTTTTGTATTTATCCCGGCTGTATCGGTAGGCTTTATCGTAGTAGTTGAGCAACATCGCAGCCACCTGTTCCAACTGATTCGTTTGATACAACTCGAGAATGAGATTTGTCCGTTCTTCTCCCAGACGTTTATGCAGTGAGTTAATGGCGTTTGTCATTCTGGATCTTTCCAGTTGTCCGTAGTCCTTGACAACTCGTTTAATGCGCTGTTCCACCGGAACCTCTATTTCAATGATTCGGGCCTGATTCATCGCTTTCCAGAAGGGATCAGGTAAAAACACGTGCCCGATGCTTTTGCTTTCGCCCTCGACCCAAATGCGTTTTTCGCAGTTGAGTTTTCGCAAAGCTGCTAGTAAATCGTTTTGAAATTGTTGAGTGGTAGGCTGGTCGGCTTGTCCAACGCCGCCAAAAACCGAACCCCGGTGGTTGGCCAACCCTTCCAGATCGAGAATCTGCTCGCCCTGGCGGGCCAGTTCCTGTATCATTTCCGTTTTCCCACTACCAGTAAATCCCTCCAGTACAATTAAGTTTGGAATTGCGGCGAATTCATCCAGCAGTAGATTGCGATATGCCTTATAGCCTCCTTTCAATGTAAAACACTGAATGCCCATGCGCTCAAACAGCCAGGCCATACTTTCCGAACGCATGCCGCCACGCCAGCAATGAACCAACAATTCTCCATTACCCGCTAACGCTTGAGCCTCCTTCACAAACCCGGACATCTTCGGTCCAACAATGTCCAAACCGCGCTCAATGGCTTCCGTTCTTCCCTGTTGCTTGTAAATTGTTCCAATTTCGGCTCGTTCTTCATTCCCAAAAAGGGCAATGTTTACCGCTCCCGGAATGTGTCCCTCGGCGTATTCGGCCGGAGAGCGAACGTCAACTACCGGAGTATTTTCTGCTTTGTCAAGAAATTCGTTGGGAGACAGTATTTGCATCGAGTGAAATTTGGCACAAAATTATGCTTTTCGGAGTGGAAAACAAGGGGATGATGTATGAAGAGAAATCAAAATGAGTTAAAAGGAGAGCGATGATTTTTGTTTGCTAAAGTTTATAGTTGCTTCTAACAGGTGGTAGAAGAGCGACAAACAGAATGGTTACAGCATATAGCATATAAAATGTGTGCAACCAATGAACTGACTGGATGATTACCATTTCCACCTGTATCCATACTATGAGTGCAAAGCCAGTATATATGCTGAATGACCATGCCCAGTGCATGTCGGTGAAGAAATTAATTTTGGAGGCCAGGGATGATTTGGGTTTTTTCACCAGAGCGAAGGCGAGCAAAAGTGGGAAGACCCCAAGTATGGAAAGTAGTATGATTCCGGGGATGAGAAAGCTGTGAAAAGGTGAATTTTCCAAAATTGATAATGGCAATTCGAGTAATTGACCAGATGGTGAAATAATCAATGCGAAGCCGCCGGCGATGGCACCAATGCCCAGAAATATCATTAGTGAAATCAACAGGTTTCGCATGGTATTCATGATTAGGAGTTCGTAAGAAAGTTTATCGTTCTACTAAGGTAGAATGTTGATTTGTAAACGTCAAGATGATATATGTTTTCTATTTCGCAATAATGTGTTGGACTGAAGCTTTGTAACTTCTTCCGATAGGGACTTTCAAAATATCTGTTTCGATATGATGATAGGTCATTGCCCTGATGTGCCGAATGTTAATGATGAAGGAACGGTGACAGCGAATGAAGATGCCGGAAGGTAAACGCTCTTCCAGTTGACTGATGCTTTGATAAACCAGGTGATTCTCTTTTGCTGTGTAGATTTTCACATAATGCCCCTGGCTTTCGGCCGCGATGATGTCGGCTAGCATAAGACGAACCATTTTGTTTTCCACTTTGAAATAGGCAAAGCTCTCGTCTGCTTGAGCGACGGATTCTTTTGCTTCTTCCATTTCCTTTAAGCTGTTATCATTCCTGGAAAGCCATTTGACGGCTTTATTGACTGCACGAACAAAACGATTGAAGGTAATGGGTTTAACGAGGTAATCGACGGCATCCAGCTCAAAACCTTCCAATGCATGTTCTGAATAAGCCGTCGTAAAAATCAGCGTCGGCATTTCCTTGATTTGTTTGGCCAATTCAATCCCTGACATGACCGGCATATTGATGTCGAGAAAGACCAGGTCGATTCCTCCTTTCAGTATTTCAGAAGTGGCTTCCAGTGCATTTCGGCATTCACCCGCGAGTTCGAGAAAATCGATTTTCCTGATGTGATCGCGGAGCACTGCACGGGCTAGCGGTTCGTCGTCTACTATGAGGCATCTGATCTTCATTCACTGGTAATTTACAATTTCGGTTGGGGGTGAGAAAGTTCCTTGTCAGTAATGCTTAGCATAGCGTAGTGAACTTCGTCTTCCTGCTTTAGCGAAAGTTCATAGTGATTCGGGTAAAGCAGTTCCAGTCTTTTCTTCAGGTTACTGATACCTATACCACCATTTTCTTTTTTGACGGAGACATTGCCAGCGCTGTTTTCCACCAGAAGTTTCATTCGTTCGTTGCTCAACTCCATTTGGATGACAATCCATGGTTTTTCTGCTCCGAAAGCCTTCAGGTGTTTGAAAGCATTCTCGATGAGTGGGATAAAGAGTAGCGGAGGAATTGTTCCCGTGCGATCATTTACCATAGAAAAAGAAATATCAACCTCTTCGTTTAACCTGATTTTTTCAAACTCGATATAACTTTTGATGAATTCCACTTCGTTGTCAATGCTCACTCTCGGGGCGTCTGCTTCATAAATTAGGTAACGCATAATTTCCGACAGCCGGGCAATCGTATCTGAAGTCAGTTCTGATTTCATCAGCGAAAGCGCATAAATACTGTTTAAAGAATTGAATAAGAAGTGAGGATTGACCTGTGTCCTTAGAAATTTTAGCTCTGCCTGGAGCTTTTCTTTTTCCAGTCGACTGCTTTTCTGTTGCTGAAACAGCCAGTATTCAGTTAGTTTGATGCCAAAGGGGATGACCATCGCTGTATTGAGGGTCAGAATAATATTCAGCTGATCGGTCAGCCGGAGCATGCTGTGTGGGCGCTCGGGGAAATAAATGGACTCGATGAAAAAGTACCAGGTGAATTTTACCAGGATACTTAAAGAAGCCAGAATCAGCAAATAATATAAAATGAAGAGTAGATAGCGCTGACGTTCCAGGTAAACGGGCATGAAATAATAGAGAATACTGTAAACAAAAATGAGTTTGTATGGAAGTTCCAGCAGTTGAATATAGAAGGTTTTTTCGTAATTGTTATCGAAGGTGCCCCACATAACACCCCAAAAACAGCCCCATAGCACCCAGTAGATGAAATGCAATCCCCATCGGGGAATCCCGGTTCTTCGGGCGATATTTTGAGTAATTGAGTAAAATTCCATCGACTCAGTTTTCTGAATGATAAAATTAGGCAAAAAGGTCAGTGTGCCTTTCTGTTTTTCACAAACAACAGGAATATTGCATGAATAACCGGCTTTTAGGTCTAATTGTCGTTCGTGCTTCGAGCTTGGTTGTCTGTGAAAATGAGTTCGTTTTGTTCTTTGGATGTCGTTTATTCGTATTTGAGAACTGCAGATCAGTAGCAGGATTGAAAAATGAATAACGAATTCCAAATTTTAAACCAATGAAAAGAACAGCACTGTTTTTCGTTTTCTTATTTTCTTCGTTTGTCCTTTTTGCCCAACAGGCACGAGTCGATAAAATTGAGCCGCCTTTCTGGTGGACAGGAATGCACGATCCGACACTGCAATTACTGGTCTACGGAAAAGATATTGCTTCAGCTTCGGTTTCCATTAATAAACCAGGAGTAGAACTGGCAAATATAAAACCGATGCCGAACAAAGATTACCTGGTTATCAACCTGAAGGTATCAAAGACGGCTCAGCCTGGTAAGTTTCCCATTGTGTTTCGAACAAAAAGCGGGAATATTGATCGAACGTATGAACTGAAAAAACGTCGCGAGCATGCTGACGTTAAGACTCCTTTTCGGGAGAATGATGCCATCTACCTGATAACACCTGATCGGTTTGCGAATGGCGATTCAACCAATGATACAGTAGCCGGATATGCCGAAAAGGCTGACCGCTCGATTAATTACGGCCGGCATGGTGGTGACTTAAAAGGAATGACCGAACATCTCGATTACATCAAGAAATTGGGAATGACAGCCATCTGGCCCATGCCTTTGCTGGAGAACAACCAGACGGCTTATACGTATCATGGTTATGCCATTTCGAATTTTTACCAAACCGATAAACGTTACGGCTCAAATGACGATTACAAAGCGTTTGTCAACGCTGCCCATCAGAAAGGATTGAAAGTCATCATGGATCAGGTGTTTAATCATTGTGGTTCTGTACATTACTGGATGAAAGATATGCCGTCTCCAACCTGGATTAATAGTATGGACAGTATTGGCCGATGCATTTTTAGTAATGCGACAATTTCGGATCCATATGCTTCTAAATCGGATATGAAAAGCCAGGTTCGTGGCTATTTTGATACCAACATGCCTGATTTGAACATGGACAGTCCGATTCTGGCAAAATACATGATTCAGAATTCGATTTGGTGGGTGGAATACGCCGATTTGGATGGCCTGCGAATCGATACCTATCCTTATTTTTCCAAAACTTTTTCTGCCAGATGGAGACAACGTATTGAGGAAGAATATCCCGGAATGTTTGTTGTTGGAGAGGTCTGGGCAACTGATGTTTCGCACGAAATTTACTGGAACAGAAAAGAAACGAATCCGGATGGTTATCGGTCTCATTTAAATAGCATTACTGATTTCCCCCTTTATTATGCTACCCTTCGTGCTTTCAAAAAAGGAGGCAATGTAAGTGAGGTTTTTAATACGTTGACGAAGGATTATTTATACGGCCACCCCGAATTGAACATGATTTTTCCGGATAACCATGATGTCGACCGGATTTTGGGAGACTTAAATGGTGATTATGACCAGTTAAAACTGGCGCTGAGTTTCTTGGCGACCACTCGCGGCATACTGCAGTGGTATTATGGCACCGAGATATTGATGAAAGGATTGAAGCCTGATGGAGTTATCCGGGAAGATATGCCCGGTGGATGGGCCAGCGATACAGTCAATGTTTTTAAAGACGAGAACCTGACGACTGAACAGCAAAAAGCGCTTGACTTTTCCACGCGGTTACTGAACTGGCGGAAAAACAGCGAAGCTATTGCATCCGGGAAGTTGGTGCATTTTGTTCCCAAGAACAATGTATATGTTTACTTCCGTATCGCGGGAAACGACAAAGTGATGGTAGTTCTAAACAACAATACCGAAGCTCAGTCACTGGACGTAACGCGGTTTGATGAGATACTGAAAGGAGTGCGAAAAGGAACGAACATTTTAACGGGAGACAAGATCAATTTTGAGTCTTCGTTGAATATTCCTCCGCTGACTCCATACATCATTGAGTTATAAGGTAAGCATGATTTGATGTTCATTAAAATCCGAAAGATGAGAAAACAATTATCAGGCATTCTTTTGTTGCTGATCATTTTTCTTCAGCAGGTCGATGCACAGCCACTGAAAGTTTCAGCAGCCAAATATTTTTCATATCTGAAAGAAAGTCCGGAAGACTATATCATTCATAAGTTTTTGAAGTATGATATCGTTATGCTGGGAGAGGACCATGCCGTGCAGAATAACCTTAATATGGTGGCCGGTTTGATTCCTGAATTATACAAGGCAGGTGTGTACAACCTGGGAATGGAGTTCGGTGCTGCGGAAATGCAGTCGCGTTTGGATTCGTTAATCACAGCGCCACAATACAATCCTCAGGTGGCGCGTGACATGATGTACTATTACAATGTTGGATGGGCTTACAAGGCCTACCAGAATATATACAAAGCTGCGTGGACTTTCAATCGAAGCTTGCCTGCCAATGCCCGAAAATTCAGAATATTGAATCTCAGCTACCAATATCATTGGCAGGGATTCAGCGGACAACGGACACCTGAGAACATGGCGAAGGTTTTTTATAAAGGAACCCCGGATAAGTTTCGTGCTGAAATAGTTAAAAAAGAGGTGCTGGATCGGCATGAAAAAGCCTTGCTGCTGGTGGGAGTTGCGCATGCGTTTACGAAGTACAAAAGCGGTAATGAAGAATGGCTGGGTAACCGGTTGTACCAAAATTATCCCGGCAAGGTTTTTAATATTTTGTTGCACTGCCCGTTTTACAATAAACCGGGCAAAACTCCCTCGCTTTGTTCCCCTGCCAACGGAAAGATTGAAGAGCTGATGCAGTTGAATCACGACAGATCGGTTGGTTTTGACCTGGTTGGAACACCGTGGGGAGATTTGCCCGACAGCAGTTCTTACAGCATGGGTTATCCCAATTTTACATTGAGCCAGTTATTTGATGGTTATATTTTTCTGGCCCCATTTTCTCAACTGAAAGGCAGCAAAATTGATGAGGATTTCTTTAAGAATAAGCCGTGGTCTGAAACCCGGAAAGAGTTGCCTGATCCGGATTGGCATGGAAATATTCAGAATCAGCAGGAATACTGGAAACAAATACGTGACTTTGTTGATTTGAAAAAGCGGTACGCCGATTTGCTTCATGGAGATCCAATGCCCAAAGTCTGCAGCGGACATATGGAAAGGATAACTAAATTTCCGTCAAACTATATTGCAGCCCACAATGTCGATATTTGGCTTCCGAAAGGATACAACAAGCATCAAAAGTACGCCGTGCTATATATGCACGATGGTCAGATGCTGTTCGATTCGACAACGACCTGGAATAAACAAGCGTGGTGCGTTGACGAGGTTGTGAGCAAGCTGATGAGTGAGAAAAAGATAGAACCATGCATCGTGGTGGGTATTTGGAATACAGGACAGGACCGTCACGGTGATTATTTTCCGCAGAAACCTTTTGAGTCTTTACCGGTTTCTTTCCAGGATTCATTGCTTCATAAAGTGTGGCAGGCTAAAAACATACCCTTATTCCCGATCGGATTACAGTCAGATAACTACCTGAAATTTCTGGTTAAGGAGTTGAAACCGTACATCGACAGTACGTATTCTACTTATACCGATCCACAACATACTTTCGTGATGGGATCTAGCATGGGAGGGCTTATTTCGATGTATGCAATTTGTGAGTACCCGGATGTGTTTGGTGGGGCAGCTTGTATGTCGACACATTGGCCTGGAACATTTTCGTTGAAAGATAATCCCATTCCCGATGCGTTTGTTGACTACATGAGACAGCATCTGCCATCGCCGGATTCACATCGTATTTATTTCGATTATGGTACTGAAACCCTCGATGCGATGTATGAACCTCTTCAACAGAAAGTGGATAGTGTCATGCGGGAGCGGGGATATTCCAAATCGAATTGGGAGACGTTGAAATTTGACGGTGCAGATCATTCGGAACGTTCCTGGCACAAACGACTGGATGTTCCGGTTACATTTTTATTGGGAAGGTAGAAATGGCTTGACTGAATAATATTTTTTTCCAAAGATAGACTTCAGAGTTGTTTGGGCCGGATGTTAATCCGGATCAAACAACTCTGGTCTTTTTTATTCATTTTATCGCTGTTTCAGGAATTCGAGTTCTTTACTTGTCATGGTAGGGACAAATTCGACGATTTCATAGTCAGCGACATCATTGATATGGAATGGATCCTGCGACAGTATCTTTTCAAGTTCTTCTTTTGAGTCCATATTTGAGAGGATCACTCCGCCGGTACGTGGTACCTTTCTTCCGGAAGCAATGAAGTTTCCTGCCTCGTATTGTTCTTTCAGAAATTCAACATGTTCGTTGAGGTGTTTTTCCACCTCCTCAATTGGCACTTTGTATACTAAGACTGCAATAAACATAATAATCTATTTTAATTACCGGCTCAAAGATAGGTAATGTCCGGCATTGATTTATTTCCGGGGAATGACAAGACCGGCAAGAATCATCTTTCTGAGTCTCACCGGTCTCCTCTCAAAATTTATTATGTAGAGCGGTCTAGATTTCAATCTTCGCGCCCATTACTTTCAAAAACTCGCGGATGAATGCCGGGTGACCGGGCCATGCCGGCGACGTAACCAAATTTCCGTCAACATAAGCATCTGTTACCGGGATGTCCTGGTATTCGCCGCCCGCCAGATTTACTTCGGGGCCAACGGCCGGATAGCAAGTCAGCTTTCTTCCTTTTACAACATTGGCCGCTGTTAAAATCTGTGCTCCGTGGCAGATGGCAGCTACGGATTTATCGGCAGTAAAGAAATGCTTTACAACTTCCAGCAGCTCTTTATTCAAGCGCAGGTATTCCGGGGCTCTTCCTCCGGCAATTACCAATCCATCGTACTGTTCAGCCTTAACATCTTTGAAACTGTAATTCAGGGCGAAATTGTGTCCGGGTTTCTCTGAATAGGTTTGGTCGCCTTCGAAATCGTGGATGGCTGTTTTAACCGTTTCGCCCTTTTTCTTGCCGGGGCAAACAGCGTGAACTTCATATCCTACCATTACAAGCATTTGGAAAGGGACCATGGTTTCGTAATCCTCTGCGAAATCACCGGTTAAAAAAAGAATTTTCTTCATCTCGTTGAATTTTAATTAGTATTGAATGTTAATTCCAGGTCAGCTTGGGGTAGGCAGGTCTCCTGATGAAAAAACAACTCCTTTATAAATAAAGTTTGACCACTTCCTAATTTTATGATGGGGAGTGTAAAGAAATCGTTTAGCTGTTCATTTCTTTTCCGAGAAAATCAGCTAAAGCTAGTTTCTGTTTCTCTGTTTGTGACATAACAAATTGGTCGACTGTCTGAAAGAAATCGGTTGCGATGTCGATGCTATCTCTCTTAATCGTCCTTTTCCATAATCCTTCAACTTGTCCGTTTACTACAATCACAGGCCAGAATAAACCGTTACGGGAAATAGCCTTTTTATAATGTTCTGAAGGGATGACGGCACTTCGGTCGCGATAGCTGATAATGAATTCATCGAATGCAGGAAGGAGAAAAACAGATTCGTTGTCTGGTTGGGAAAACGTTTGATTTTGGGAAAACCAGTAATCCTTCGAATGGATTGTTGCTGAATGTAATTGGCTTTTAGTCATTTCAAGTGCGAGACTTGCCTGGTTCTTTTTCAATCCTGACCACCAAACGAAATCATCCAACGTTGCCGGGCCGTGGCTGGTAAAATATCTAATGGCGAGTTCTGATAAAGCTTCTTCGTACGAAAGTCTCTTTTTATTGGGAACCCTTTCTTCCAGCAAAGAATAGGTTTGCTTGTTACCTTTCAGGGGACCGCTGCAGATAATTGCATCCAGCTCAGCATGGATCAGGAGGTGTGCTGCACGGTTATCTTCGTTCGGAATGCCTGCATTCTCCAGCAGAGACACCAGTTCGGTGCGGGACGACGGGCCGTTTTTCTCCAGATGTTTGATGAAGATGTTCTTCGCTTTCTTCAGCACTCCATCGGTTATGCCTAAAGATTTGTGGCGTCCATTGAGTGCTGTTTTTATTTGAGGACCGGTCAACTCAAGCATCCAGTATATGTCGTCAGCTGAAACGCAATGCCAGGTTGGACGCATCAGGTGAGTGCGGATTATTTCTCCTTTGTTGAATGCTTCTCGTACCGAATCATGAGTTGAATCAAATGTTCTTAGCCCGATAGCCCATAATGCCATGGGCAGATCCTGTGCCTGGATGGCTCCAAGCCATTTCACTATCTCAGAGGGAGATGTCTCAGTTGGTGAAGTGATTTGTTGATTTTTTAGTCGGGCCGCAGCAATCTCTTGTTTTTCCATTGAACAACGTTTCCAATCGTGAAAAATATTACGAGGGAATTTAATGAAAGTTCGCTTTCAACTGAAATAAGTGGGCTTTGTAATTTGGCGAACCGGGAACAGTCAGGTTTAGTGCAAAAAAAATGCCGTCACCTGGTACGAATTGTCTTTCGGGTGACGGCTTATTTTTTGAAGTTGTTTTGTTGTCTCCTGTTGTCAGAAACGAAGTTATTTGCCGGAAAACAGTCAGTGAACCAGCCATAGTGCTTTGTTCCAACTAACGCGTGCTACGGTAAATTACTGATCGAGCAATTTTACCCTGACGGCAACCGGACCTTTAGGGCCAGGTTCTACTTCGAAGGTAACTTTGCTGCCTTCATTGATCTCGTCCAGTGCATTGTTTACATGGACAAATACACTCTCCTGTGTTTCGGTATCCCTGATAAAACCATAACCTTTGGAATCGTTGTAATAGGTCACTTTTCCTTTCCTGATCGGATCGAGCTGTTCCATTTCCTCTTTCTTAGGAATGCTGATCTCAATGTCTTCGGCTTTTGTCTTGGTTTTCTTGTCCGGATCCGGAGGGGTATCCGTAATCATACCGTTTTCATCAACGTAAGCAATCATATCGTCGAGGCTGCTTTTCTTGTCATTGTCTTTTCTGGCTTGCCTACGTGCTTCTTTCTCTTTTCTCTTCTTCTCTTTTTTGTTTCGTACTTCTTTTTTGTTGAAAGTTTCTTGTGATCTACCCATAAATAAATTTAATTGATAATATACCTGACTGTTTGTATTTTCCTTTCGTAATGCCGAATAATTCGGTTAGTTGTATTCCGATTGTAAAAGCTGACTTTGTTTCACAAGTCTTTTCCGTTACACGGAATCATCAGATGTATGTTGATTACTGAAATTCGGTTCGTTAAATTGATCGGTCTCCAGCAGGCTACTGCCGGATCGTGCAAAACGGTACCGAAACGGGATCTTAAAAAGAGCAGTGAATAACTAATGCGAAAGTGGAATTAGTATATGTGCGCTTAATCTCAAATCAGAATCAGTGCAAATATAACGTTTATTTTCAGTGTTTTTGAAATAAAGCACTTTTTCCTCGATCAAAAGCTTTGAGTATACCACGCCATTCGGATACCTTTAGGTTGTCTTGTTTTGGTTTAGGTCAACTCTTTATTTGATTATTTTTAGGTTTCCAACACTGCAAAAGCCGGTTATGATTCCTGAGATTCGAAGTGATTCTCAATCTTGGCCAGCAATTCAAAGCGGTTGACGGGCTTGACAATGAAATCATCGCAACCGGCTTCCAGGCACTTCTCCTTATCCTCGGCCATGGCATAGGCTGTAACGGCAATCACCGGTATGTCGGGATTTAGTCTTTTGAGCTTTTGCGTTGCATCAAGACCGTTCATAATCGGAAGTTTGATGTCCATCAGAATCATGTCGATATCCGGATTCTGTTTGTAATATTCAATTGCTTCTTTGCCATCTGAAGCCCAGACAATTTGGATTCCGGTTTTACCAAGAACACTGTAAATGTATTGGTAATTCGACTCCACATCTTCCACAATTAATACTTTGTGCTGTTGCCAGTCGGGCACAAAGTGATACTTATTGTCGGCAGTATTATGTATCATCTTTTTTGTTGTTTCCTGATTTGAAGGTTGAAACGGAAAAGTAACGGAAAAAATTGTTTGCTTGCCCGGAACTGAATTGACATTCATGGTTCCGCCCAGTAGTTCGGCTAATTTCTTAGCGATAGATAATCCCAGTCCGGTTCCACCAAATTGCCTGGTAAGGCTGTTGTCGGCTTGCCGAAATGGTTCAAAGATTAAAGGAACCATGTCGGAAGGGACACCTATTCCGGTATCTTTGATGTAAAACTCAATTTGATCGAAATTATGATTAGTTGGATGTAGTTTGTATCCGCATTCGATATGTCCTTCACTGGTAAATTTAACGGCGTTGTCCATTAAGTTGGTGAGCAACTGCTTCATGCGTCTTTTGTCGGTCATGAAGGAGAAAGGACCTTTGAGCGAAGGACGACTATATACTTTTACGCCAGGTTTTGCCAGTTTCTCATATTCCAGGCAAAGATTTTCCAGCATTTTATTGATATCACACGGTGCTATCTCAATCGCGGTAGATCCGGCTTCTATCCGGGAGATTTCCAAAATATTGTCGAGTACGCGGAGCAACAAATTAGCATTATTGGTGATGTGACCGGCAAATTCCTCGCGTTCCTCCTCATCCAGATCGTTGTCAATAAGTAAATTGGTGAAACCAAGTATGACATTCATCGGCGTGCGGATTTCGTGCGAGATGTTGGCCAGGAATGCGGATTTAAGCCTTCCTGACGCTTCTGCTCTCTCTTTGGCTTCACTTAATTCGGCTTGTATCTGTTTGATGTTGGTTATGTCGCGGCCACTGGATTGGATCTCACTTATTTCACCGTTTTCGTCCAGAATCGGGACGTTGATCCATTGTACCCAGGTTTCCGGTTTCCCATTCCTTGCTGGTACATTGATTTCGAATGTGTGGACCTTTTTGGTTTCTTTAATTATTTTGATTTGTTCATAGATGTAATCCTTTGAAGCGTCAGGGATGAAGTGTATCCACTGTTTTCCTATCAGATTCTCCCGGCGCTGACCGAGGTACCGGCAATAGGCATCGTTGACGAACAGTATAGTCGTATCGGGAAGGGAGTGACAAATGTAGTCCGTCATCTCCTGTATGAGCGTCTCGTAATAAAGTTTGCTTTTGTTCAGTTCAACGGTTCTATGCTTTATTAATTCATTGAGGTTTTCCCGGTGTTGTTTGAGTTCGTTGCTGATATTTTTCTGTTCGGTAAAGTCCTGGACAGAGGACAGCACCAGCATTTCTCCATCACTCATGAAGATTGAAGCACTATACAATCCAAATCTTTTTTGCTCTCCGACTTCGATGGTGATTTCTTCATTGGTAACTTTTTTCTTCCGCAGCAATTTTTCCCGAATATTCTCACGGGTTTCCTGCGAAATGAATCCCAACTTAAAAAAGTCGGTACCAATTATTTTGTCTTTCGTTTTCCCGATAAGGTCAAGGAAGCGCTGGTTGACATCGACAATTATTCCGGTAGCCATTTGTGTAATGACCATATAGGAAGGACTGAGTTGAAAAACCTGCTCGAAGCGTTCCTGTACGGTTTCGAATGGAACAATTTCGTTTAATACGCCCACAATCCGGGGGCGGCCCGAGTAGTGACTGAACATGGTTTTTCCTTTGCAGCAAATCGCCTGGTATTCTCCGTTTGATTTTTGAAAACGGAATTCAGTCTCGAAAAACTGGTTGCGGGTTTCAGAAGAAAGTTCTAACTGATTGATAAACGCATCGCGGTCGTTGGGATGGACATAGCGGATAAACTCCTCTTTCGGCCAGTGATTCTGCGCATAGCCGCACTTTATCATCCAGTGCTTATCGATGACAAACTTTGATTTGGATGGATTGTATTCCCAATACCATTGTCCGGAAGTGTCTAGCAACCAATCCAATTTCTCTTTATAATGAATAAGTCGCTTGCGCTTGTTGTCTATAAGCCAGGCGAGTGAAAGCACACGACTGATTTCCTCCCACAGTGATTCGTCGAAAGTGAGCGGTTTATCCGGTATAATCCCCAGGTAGGCAGCCACGTTGTTTTGTGGTACAATGGGGAAAATATAAAGCTCGTCAATTCTCTTTTCCTTTAGCCTGGAAGCAATGTTTTCCGGTAGTTCCCGGCGTTGGATATGAAGTTTCTCTTTTGCCGGTTTCAGGTGATAGAGCAACTCGTTCCAGATATTGATGAACGCTTTGTTTTGCTCTGTCACAATCTGAAACTGCTCTTTTTCCGATGCGCAGGTGTAAACCGGGTTGTCTGTATTCTTTCGATTAAAGTATATGAAGAGATTTTTGATATTCGGTTGAGGACACGTCAGGCGCAGAAACTCATTTAATTTTCTGTCGAGGGAAGTGTCACCGTTGACCAACTCGATAATTTTATCCAGCAGTTCTTGCTTTTCATCCGATTGGTTTTGCCGGGTTTTATCTTCCCGCAAGGTGACCCGTAGCAAATTCATATCAGCATCGGCTGATGAGATGAGCTGCGAAACAGCAAAATATTTCTCGGAATCCCCTTTGGAGTTGGTGATTGTTATAGTTTTCGGAACGGGAACATAAGTAGTCTCGAAAGCGCTTTTAACTTTCGATAGCAAGATTTCACGCTCTGAATGGTGGATAAGTTGCAGCCAGTTGTCGGCCGTTGCCGGTAAATCAGACGAACGTAAATTCGCAATTTGAAAGGCAGACGGAGAGCAATAGACCAACTCTCCGCGACTGGTTAGCAGGAACTCAGGGTCACGGGAATGATCCAAAAAATTCTTCCATTCTTCCAACATTTTGCTCACTCCGACATCCATAAATTACGTACTAAATTGAAAGGGTGTGTTTCATTACAACGTAACTTTTTCGATTATATGATATTTTAACTGATTAAAATTCAGTGACTATTTAACAAATTGTAACTGTCTGGTAATAATTGTGACAGTTGACTTTCGTTGTTTGTTCAATTTTCCGTCGATGTTCTGGATACTGCGGTTTCATTCTTGTTTTAAATTCCCTATCTTTTTGCCTTGAAAAAATGCGTACTTTGCGCTGTTTTAGAATTGTTGAACCTAAATAAACAGATATTTTTGATGGGTAAAGTTTTGATCATTGGCGCCGGAGGTGTAGGAACAGTGGTTGCTCACAAAATGGCCGGACTTCCAAAGGTATTTTCGGAAATTATGCTGGCAAGCCGCACCAAATCAAAATGTGATGCGATTGCTGAAAAAATTGGTGGAAACCGGATCCAAACGGCTCAGGTGGATGCTGATAGTGTACCGCAACTGGTGAAATTGATTCGTTCGTTTCAGCCTGATTTGGTGGTAAACGTCGCTCTTCCTTACCAGGATTTGACGATCATGGATGCCTGTCTCGAAACGGGTGTTTCCTATCTCGATACCGCCAACTATGAGCCAAAGGATGAAGCCAAATTCGAGTATAAATGGCAGTGGGCTTATCACGATCGTTTCAAAGAAGCGGGACTGACTGCTATTTTGGGATGCGGTTTCGATCCGGGTGTGACGAGTATCTTCACTGCGCATGCGGCTAAAAACGTGTTCGACGAAATCCAGTATCTCGACATTGTCGATTGTAACGCCGGCGATCACGGTAAAGCGTTTGCTACTAATTTCAATCCCGAAATCAATATTCGTGAGGTGACCCAGAAAGGAAAATACTGGGAAAATGACGATTGGCAGTTGACCGAACCACACGAAATTCATAAGCCGTTGAATTATCCGAATATTGGCCCGAAAGAATCCTATTTGATTTACCATGAAGAGCTGGAATCGTTGGTGAAAAATTTCCCGACCATCAAACGGGCCCGCTTCTGGATGACCTTTGGCCAGGAGTACCTGACGCACCTGCGGGTGATTCAGAATATCGGTATGGCTGGTATTGAGCCCATCATGTACGAAGGGAAGGAGATTGTTCCGATTCAGTTCCTGAAAGCTGTATTGCCCGATCCCGGCGATTTGGGCGAGAATTACCATGGCGAAACTTCAATTGGATGTCGTATCCGCGGATTGAAGGACGGTAAGGAGCAGACTTATTACATTTACAATAACTGCAGCCACGAAGCAGCATACAAGGAAACTGGCATGCAGGCTGTTAGTTATACAACAGGCGTTCCGGCGACGATTGGTGCCATGATGTTTATGCAGGAAAAATGGAAAAAGCCCGGCGTATACAATGTTGAGCAATTCGATCCGGATCCGTTCCTGGAAGAACTGAACCAACACGGTTTACCATGGAATGAATTGTATGACGTTGATTTGGAGTTGTAAAAAATTCGACGATAATAAGATAAGAGAGCTGTCTCATTCTGAGGCGGCTCTTTTTTTTGTGCTGGTTTTGGCTTCATCATTTATTTTTCAGCAAGTCTTCTCAAGCCTATTTCCCGATTGGCACTTTTTGAACTAAATTAGTGTCTCAACCGTTTAAAATGGGTGATTACAGCAGTGTTTCACTGTCGTCACTTCAGCGATTGGTTCACCCTTTTGAAATCGATCAAAATCACTTATATGCCGGGAGTCTTCAGGGTTATTTTATTGACGTTTATTCTTCTCTTGCCGTTTGAGTCATTCGCTCAAACAAAAACGGTAGTTAAGAAGGTGGTATTCGAAGGAAATACCACGCTGAGCAACGAAGACCTTGCCGGGCAAATGAACACCGAAAGTCCGACATTTCTCGATAAGTTACAGTTTTGGAAGCCGGGGCCGACTTTTTCTAAATATACGCTTGACGACGATATCGAGCGGTTGAAAAGCTATTATCAGCGAAATGGTTTTTTGCATCCGGCGATTCATTATTCCCTGGATTCGAACCGGGTGGGTAGGAGAATCACTGTCATGATCCAAATTAAAGAGGGGAAACCTTACCTCATTAATCAGGTGAAAGTACACAATGATTCGTTGCATTTAGATTCAACTATTATAAATGACGCGCAAAAGAAGTTTCCTGTCAAGGTAGGAAAAAGATTTGTCGATCAGGATGTTTACCAGTCGGAAGACAAACTGACCAGTGCTTATACCAATAGAGGTTATCCATTGGTGAGTGTGAAGCGTGATATTCAGGTCGATACTTCGGCACATTCTGTCGATCTCCGGTTTCGGGTGAAACCGGGTCCAAAAGCTTGGTTCGGAAAAGTAACCCTTAAAGGAGATTCACTGGTTCCGGAGAAATTTATTCGTAACAAACTCAAGTTTTCTCCTGGAGACCGTTTTTCGCAAAAGCAGCTGCAGCTAACACAACAAAAGCTTTTCGATACCGAACTGTTCAGCTATGTGGTTGTCCGGGCACAGACCGATAGCATTCAGGGCGACAGTATTCCCATTACCGTGTATCTGAAAGAGAATCCGCGATGGTCGTTGCAGGCCGGAGTGGGATATGGTTCGGAAGATCGGATCAGGGTATCGGCTGAAGTTACCCGGTTACATTTTCTGGGAGGCGCCCGGCGATTGATTTTCAATGGGAAGCACTCTCATTTTCTCCCGTTCAGTTTTGACACCAAGTTCATTCAGCCTGATATTTTTCGCGATAACCTCGATTTTATCCTGAACCCGTTTTATATCCGTGAAAATGAAACCGGTTTTGAAGTCGACCGGCTGGGAACCGGCGTCACATTTCAGCAAACATTTTCTTCCGGTACTGCCGGCTATTTGATGTATTCGCTGGAAAAAGACCGGCTGACCAATAAAGCTGCGGCAGCCGTCGATTCAACGGTCAATCCGCAGGACTCGATTCACAATAAATCAGGAATCACTGTAGGCGTTAGCCGAAATACAACCAACGACGTTTTCGATCCGACCGACGGCTGGAAGCTTGACACGTACGTGACGTACATGGGCGTTGGTTTTCAGTCGAAATATCACTACGTCAAGGTAGAATCAGACGTCCGGCACTATATTCCGTTCAACGAGAATTGGGTGTTTGCTGCAAGGTTACGGGCCGGTGTTATTCGGCCGATAAAGGGAGACAGACAAAGTCCGTTGGAAGACCGTTTCTTGCTCGGAGGCGCGAACTCATTGAGGGGTTGGGGCCGGAATCAGGTTTCGCCGGTAAACGAGAATGGGGTGCCGATTGGTGGTAACAGTGTGCTGGAAGGAAGTGCAGAAGTTCGTTTTCCGGTTTACGAAATCTTTGGAGGCGCCGCTTTTATGGATTTTGGAAATGTGTGGCCCAAAGCATTTAACTACAACTTGGGAGGCCTCAAATATGATGTCGGATTGGGAGTTCGGGTGAAGACGCCTATCGGCCCAATTCGGTTGGATTTAGCGACACCAGTGTTTGAGAATAAGTTTCGAACGCAGTTTTTCATCTCTATCGGACAGGCATTTTAATATGGTAAGGAGAATCGTGAAAATAGTAAGCTGGATCGTTGGCGGAATCATTATTCTGATTCTTGCCGGACTGCTGATGATCCGTACCGGGATGCTGAATCAATGGCTGGCATCCGTCGTGTCGTCAAAAGGGAGCGAGATGCTGCATGCTGAAGTGAAACTCGATTCCATCCGGGGAAACCTTTTGGGAGATTTTTACCTGACGAATTTTTCGCTTTCGCGGAATGATACAACATTGTTGTTTTTTCAAAAGCTGGAAGTAAAATATTCTCTGGCGTCTGTCCTCCGAAAGAACGTGAACGTTGATTACGTCGGGTTGGCGCAACTTCGTGTTTTTGCTGTGCAGAAAAAAGATTCGACCTGGAACCTGGAGCACATTTTTCCGGCAGATGCGACAAAAGTGCAGCCGGATTCGACATCGAAAAGCGGAAGTAGTTGGACGGTTAATATATCCGACTTTCGTCTGAAAGACTTTCAGGGAACGGTCGTCCCGATTGACACGGTCGCGATTATTCCGCGCAAATTGGCGCTTAGCTTAGCATTATCTGTCCGGTTCGAACCGGAAGACTTGGCGCTAAATCTAAAGCAGTTTCACCTGCAAACGCAACAACCGGATGCAGTAATCGACAGCCTGACGGGAAAACTGGAGATGGTGAAACGGCGGTTGAAGTGGAGCGATCTGCACTTTCAAACCACTCGTTCGCGGATGACCAGTAACGGAATGTTGCCGCTCGATTCACTCAATTTAGCTGATTTGCAGCTGGCTTTTCAACCGCTTGATTTGGCGGATTTGCAGCCGTTTATTAAGCAGCCTCTTTACGGTAAGCCTAATATTCAGCTTTTGCTGAAAGGAGGCATGCAGCAAAACCAGATGCAACTCAAGGTTCATGAGGCACAGCAGCGCCTTGCCCTCGAGGGCTGGTTCAAAGATTTGCGCACGAATCCGCAGTACAACTTTCACCTAAAAATCGACAGTATCAATGCAGCAACCTGGACGCGAGATAGCACGTTGAATTCATTGATTTCCGGACGTTTTGCCGTCGTTGGTGATGGCTTTGACATAAAAACCAATCGTGTTAAGCTGGATGGACAGTTAAACGATGCTCACTATTCCGGTTATACCGTGAAAAATTTCTCCGTGAACCTGGACAAACGAGCCGGGAATGTAGATGCTCGTTTGAATGCGGATGCATGGCTTGGAAAGATAGAGAGTACAGCTCATCTTAAAGAGCTGTTTACCCATCCTGCTTACCAAATTAATGCCCGGTTGAGGCATGTCGACCTGGCTGATTTCCTGCCGAAAGATTCCTTGAAATCAGATGTGAATCTGGATCTTCGGTTGAAGGGCTCAGGGATGAAATTGAACGATTTGAAAGCACAAGCGGAAATACGGTCAAACAATACGATTCTGTTGGGGCAACCGGTGACGGATTTTCATACCCGGATGCGTTACAATGCTGGCAATTACCAATTGGATAGCCTGCTCTTCGAGGTTCCGGCCTTTCATCTGTTCGCGAAGGGGAAGGGGAACATTCATTTGAGTAACGACTTTTCGTTGACTGTTCAGGCTCGTGATATTAATAGTCTGGCCAAACCACTCGGATTGCCGCCATCGAAAATGACCGGTACCATTTCCGGAAGAGTAACCGGTCCGGCTGATTCGCTCCGGTTTGCGGGAAATATCGATCTGCAACATCTCCGGTATGATTCCATTACAGTGGGGGTGCTGGCAGGAAAAGTCCAGGCATTACTTCAGGACAGTCTTTACCGCGGAAAAGCCGATTTGCAGGCTAGCTCGATGGATATCGGCGGTATTGCCATGCAATCGTTAGGACTGAAAACTCAATTTAAAAATGGACGTCTGGATAATCAGGTTGATTTGGTGATGAATGATTCGCTGAAGGCAAATTTGGCAGCAAACGTCTTTTTTAAGAATGCTCTCCGGGTTGATTTGAAGCGACTCCATTTGAGTTTGATCCACTCGGAATGGAATGGAGGAAGCGATTCGACTTCGATAATTCCGTCCGGTGATTCCATTGTGGTGAGGAACCTGGTATTGGCGTCGGCTAAGCAAAAAATCGCGCTGGACGGCCGTTTCGCTTTTCATGGGAATGAAGATTTAAACCTGTCTCTCGATAATGTTGATTTGTCGCAAATTCCTCCTTTCAAAGGTGTTCCGCAAAACTTAAAAGGAATTGTTTCGTCCGGAATCCGGTTGACTGGTAGTGGCACCAAACCGGAAATACAGGGTTTCCTGGATATTCAAAAGCCGGCGCTCGACACCATCAGTCTGAAACAAATTGCAGCTGATGTGAATTTTCAGGATGAGAGATTGAAATTGCAGTTGGGTGTGCTGGGTGAAAAGGATTCTCTCCTGACCGCGGAGTTGGATCTCCCGTTGCATCTTTCATTTGCCGACAGCATTTACCTGCTTCGGAAAACCGAACCGGTGCATGGTTACCTGCGGATTGATAGTCTGGAAATAGCACGTTTTAACCGGTTTATTGCTCAGCAGGGCATGAAAGTTGGCGGACTGTTTTCGGCCAATGTGCAGCTCTCGAATACCATCGACGATGTCAAGATTGGTGGGCACGTACATCTTGATAACGGGCAGTTTGACGATAAAGAGTACGGGTTGAGCTATCGGAATATTATACTACGAAGCGGGCTTCAGGGAAACCGGTTCTCCATTGATACCCTTGGGATGAAATCCGGAAAGGGATACCTGGGAATGCATGGTTATGTGAAGCTGAAATCGCAATTGGGGGCTGAGCCGGAATACATTCATTTGAATATCAGTGGTGAAAAATTCTCAGTGGCCAATTCCGACCTGCTGGATGCGGTTATCAATACAAATATGCTTTTGGAGGGAACTCCGCAGCAGCCCAAATTCTCCGGAAATCTGACTGTTGAAGAGGCACACTTGAATGCAGATGCCCTGCGAGCCAGGATGGCGGTAAAATCGAACGATCCAAATCCGCCGTTGTTAGTGCAGGCCATAAACGATGCGTCGGTAACGGATACAACCGGTAAGAAACAGGTGACTGTAAATGATACGATTTCAGCTTTCCAGTCAGTTGATTTTTATCGTCAACTGACTGGAACTTTTACGGTCAGCATTCCCGGAAACTTCTGGATCAAAGGGAAGGACATGAACTTTGAACTGAAAGGAGATTTACGTGCAGTGAAGGAAGGAAAACCGGTTGATCTTTTTGGTACACTAAGTGTGCAGCGCGGGTTTTATAAGATGTATGGCAAACGATTCGATTTTGAATCGGGTAGTTTAACCTTTACGGGAAGCGATGAGATTAACCCGATGGTTGATTTTACCATTGCCTATTCCTTCCGAGACGTAGAGAAACAGCTGAGGAAAATTACTCTGCACATAACCGGAAGAGCGCTTGAACCAAACTTTGAGTTTCGTCTCGATGGTCAGCAAATTACCGAGCAAGATGCCCTGTCGTATATTCTGTTTGGACGGTCATCCAATCAGCTTACTTCAGCACAAAGCTCGAGCGTGAACAGTGCATCCGGTGTGGCAAAGAATTTGGCGCTAGGTCAGGTGTCGTCGGTGTTGAAAGATGCGCTGCAGTCGACACTCAACCTCGATGTGCTGGAGATTTCCGGAGGTGAAAACTGGTCATCCAGCAGCGTTACCGTTGGAAAATACATTACCAGGAACCTGTACCTGGGGTATCAGCGGACTTTTGCTCTCGATAAGAAGACTAAAATTATTGCGCCGGAAAAGATTACCCTGGAATACCAAATTCTGCGTTGGTTGTATCTGCAGGCAACCAATCAGGCGACAAACTCGGGTTTTGATTTAATTATTAAAAAGTCGTGGAAATAGTGGACTAACCGGTTTGGCTGATTTTTTCCAGCATGTCGCGTTTCAGCAAGGTGATATCGCCATTGCTGTCTTCCAGAATTCCGTTCTCTTTGAAGTCCTTGATTCCCCGTACCACACTCATCACGGACATCCCTGTAAATTCAGCGATATCTTTCCGTGTAAGAGAGAGGTGAAACGAATCGCTTCTGTAAAGTTGGTCGGCGAAGAAAAGAAATGCTTCTGCCAAACGGCCGTTCATCTGCTTCTGTGTCAGCGAGACTAGTTTTTCGGTACGGTGTGCAAAGTGTTGGTTGATGGCATGAATGATGGATGCCGCAAATTGACCGTTTTGGCGCACGAACTTCTCAAAAATGTGGATATCCATGGCACAAATCACGGAATCTTCGACAGCTGCAATGGAGAACTGCAGGATGCTGTTCATGTACAATGACGAAAGCCCCATCAGTTTGCCACTCGGGTAGAAATTCAGAATGAGGTTATTGTCCTTATCGATTTCCCGATAGATTTTAGTGAGTCCCTTTTTCAGGAATAATATATGGGTGACAAATGAGCCCTGTTTGGCGATAACTTCCCCTTTGCGATAGTGCAATTCAACCCGTCTTTCATCGACCGAAAGCAACTCTTCTTCCGATAGTTTTTCAAAACAGGCTGACTTATTCTGGCATAAAAGGCATGATGTTTTTGTGCTATTGTCAATCATTCAGCTCCTTACAATTTCTCCGTTTCATGTGATAATTCGCGCGTAAACATACATCTATTTACAGATGTACACAAGGCTATTTCAACATATGTATGTTTGGTTTTTTGACTTTCTGAATGTCATATTCGATTTCCTATAAGCATCCATATATGTAGGTATTATTACATCAAGATATTTAGGTTATTAAATAAAACAACAAACCAATGAATTTTAAGAACATAGGAATTTCTTTCTTGATTCTGTTTGGATTTTGGTTGTTGCTAAACGGCACTTTTACGACGCCCATTATCGTCACCGGTTTAATCGTTTCGCTGGTTATTCCGATGTTTTTCTGTGCGCGTTGTGACGTGTTTGCCGATATGCGGCTTACCCCCAAAGCGTTTCTTTACACCTTCATTTATCTCTTCGTTTTTGCGTTTGAGTTGGTGAAATCGAACCTGGATGTTACCCGCCGGGTGATTTCTCCAAAGCTTCCCATCAACCCGGGGATTGTGAAGGTAAAGACCAAACTGAAATCAAAAATGGCCCGGATGATTCTGGCCAATTCCATCACACTTACGCCTGGTACCTTTACTCTGGCTATCGAGAAGAAGTACCTCTACATCCACTGGATCGATGTACAAGATAAGGATGTTGAGGCAGCTACGAAAGACATTGTTCAGAAATTCGAAAAATACCTGGAGGTGATTTATGGTTAACACAATTCTTACCATCAGCGTGGTGCTGATTCTGCTTTCGGTACTGCTTTCGCTCTACCGTTTCATCAAAGGCCCGAATACCGCTGATCGCGTGATTGCCTTCGATGTAATGACCATTGCGTCCATCGGGCTGATTGCCCTGATATCGTATTTCGCCAACCGGCTTATATACCTTGATGTGGCTGTCGTTTACGGCTTGCTGAGTTTCATCGGGGTAATTGTTGTGGCCAAATTCCTTGAAAAAAGTTTGTGATATGGAAATACTGAAAATAATTGGCGCTGTGATTACCCTGATGGGCTCGATTGCTCTTTTAATTGGAGCGCTTGGTCTGGTCAGGATGCCCGATTTATACAATCGCATCCAAACGGGAACCAAAGCGTCAACCTTCGGAACTGTCCTCACCCTGCTGGGATTGATTTTCATTTTCCCCGGATGGGTCGGAAAACTGGTCATCCTGATGCTGTTTGTTGGTATCTCCAACCCGGTTTCATCGCACGTGTTGGCACGGAATGCTTATCGTTCGGGTGTGCCGCTTTCGGATAAGACAACGGTTGACCGTCTGGCAGAGGATATCGAAAACAAAGAAGTTGAACCTGTAAACGATGCCCAATGATTTATCTGATTATAGCCATTGTACTGGGAATTATTATGCTGGTGGCCGCTGTCATCGCGGTGTATAATAAGGACCTGAAAACAGCCATCATTGCGGCAGGTGTTACCAGTCTGTTTGCATCGGTGCTGTACGTGTTGCTGGCTGCTCCTGATGTGGCGCTGACCGAAGCGTCGATTGGAAGTGGTTTGACAACCCTCATTTTCTTCTATGTGTATAATAAAATAAGACGAAATAATGCTCAGGAATAGTTTAATACTGCTGGTATTGCTCGGATTTGCCGCAGCGATTTTTCCACTTCTGCACTCGTACGAAGCGAAAGACGCGTTGACCGGTGTTGCTGAGCATTATGCCAACTACGGAAAAGAAGAGGTGGGAGCAGCCAACCTCGTATCGGCGGTGGTAGTTACCTACCGTGGTTTCGATACGCTGGGTGAGGTAACCATCCTGTTTCTGGCCTCTGCGGTTATCGGCCTTTTTCTGAAGGCTTCGGAAACCTATACGAAAGATAGCCGGTCGGTTTTCTTCAAATCGACAGAAATCCTGGTAACGGCTTCACGGTTGCTGGTTCCCATGATTCTGCTTTTAGGCGTGTACATTTTCATCAACGGACACTTAACTCCGGGTGGAGGTTTCCAGGGAGGTGCAGTCATTGCATCGGCATTTGCGCTCCTGCTGTTGTCACGACCGCAGAAACATTTCAGCCACAAAGTGATTTCGGTGGTTGAATCGATTTCGGGAATCTCCTTTGTTTTCATCGGCCTGTTAGGTGTTCTGCTGGCCGGCGGATTCCTTGATAACCATATCCTGGCGATGGGAAAATTCGGTACGCTGTTGAGTGCCGGCGCCATCCCGATTATCTACATTCTTATCGGACTGAAAGTTGGTTCTGAACTGACCGGTATCGTCCGTAATCTGAAAGAATCTCAAAAAGAAGGATAAATGCAACTCTTTAGTATAGAATATATCAGTCTGGTCGTTGGTTTCCTGATTCTGCTGATCGGAATCTGGGGCATTCTCACCCGGAAGAATATCCTGAAGATGGTGATCGGTTTCTCACTGTTCGACACGGGCACACACATTATTATTGTGGCGCTGGGTTACGTGAGAAACAAGACAGCTCCGATTCTGAACCAGCCCGATCTGCAAACCGATACCGCACATAAGATTGTTGACCCGGTGCCACAGGCGCTGGTATTGACAGCTATCGTGATTGGCCTGGGTGTAACCGCTTTGATGCTGGTTTACGCCATGAAGCTTCATAACGAAAAGAAAACGTTGAACATTCAAAATTATAAAGACTTGAAATGGTAGCACCTATCTACATCATCGCTACGTTGCTGGGAGTTGCGTTTGGCCTGGGTTTGTTTGGTAAGAAAATGAACTCATCGGCTGGCTTCCTCTCACTGCTGGCGCTCGGTTTTGCATCCTTCATTTCCCTCGAATGGCTGGCCGGTTTCTGGTTGTACGACAGGGCTGCCGAGTATATTTATACCGCAGGCTTTCAACCGCCATTCTCCATCAACCTGTTGATGGGAAAAGAGGAAGCACTGTTTACGTCCCTGATAAACGTGGCCGGATTTTTCGGAGCGGTTTATCTTTGGGATAAGTTGAAGAAAATTGGTTCGAACGGTTATGTCACCCTGATGGGAATGATTCTCGGTCTGAATGTGATCATCATGACCCGCGACTTGTTCAACCTGTTTGTATTTCTCGAAATCAGCAGCATCGCAACGGCCGGTCTGATTATCTTCAGTCAAAACCTGAAGACCATCGCCGCTGGCTTTAAATACATGCTGGCCACCGGAATTATCTCCGGAATCCTGTTGCTGGGAATCATTTTCATGTACTATTTTACCGGTACCCTGAATATCGATGATTTCCTGGCCGTTCATTCCCTTTCGGTGAAAGGATTTGGAGTGGCTGTCTTCTTTGTACTGATTTCCATTGTACTCGAACTGAAACCTTTCCCGGCTAACGGTTGGGGACTGGATGTATACGAAAGTGCCGATTCGGGCATTGCTGCATTGATTTCGGCCGGAACAGCCACTGCATCATTCTTCGTGATGTACAAACTGTTGCCGCTGGGAACTCCGCAGTTCCATATGGTTTTGGCCGGCATTGGTCTGGCTACCTTCATTGGTTCGAACCTGATGGGCCTGAAACAAACCAACCCGAATCGTTTGTTGGGTTATTCATCTATCGGACAAGTTGGTTTGCTGGTGACCATCCTGGGACTTTCTGAATTCCTGGGTGATCGCACTACGTTCATCGCGTACAGCATTTTGATTAGTCACTTCCTGGCGAAAGCCGGATTGTTCTGGATTTCCGGAATCGTCAAGCGTTCGTCAATCAAAGAGTGGGCTGTATTACGTAACAACCGCTTGCTGATGATTCTTTTCGGCGTATTCGTTTTCACGTTGATTGGTTTCCCTCCGTTCCCTTCTTTCTTCGGAAAATGGGATATGATGCTGCAGCTGGCTTCTTCAAACCAGTATTTCTGGATTATTGGCGTGCTGCTTGGCTCATTGCTCGAAGGTGTTTACCTCTTCCGCTGGTTGGGCTATGCACTGAAACTGGACAATGCGGAACTGCCTTCTTTCGAAGTAAAATGGAACAAGGTATTGCCGGTAGTTGTCTTCGGAGCTGCCACCTTCGTGATTGGCTATTTCGTTAGCTCGATTCATCCTTATGCAAAAGTGATTAACTACATCCCGCTGGCGGTCGCTCTGGCATTCGTGCTGATTGACTTCCTTCCGGTGTATGTAAAAAATACCCTGGCTATTCTGGCCATGGCATACTACTATTATTACCTCTACCCAACACTTTCCAGTTTTGGAGCGGTGTTTGGCGCCATCTTCATGGTGGGAGGTATCGTAACCCTGATTGCCGGTTATGCTTACAAAGGTCAGCGTCGCGGATTTTATCCGTTTGCCCTGATGATGTTTGCCGGTTTGATTGGCCTGATTGAAGCAAAAACCACCATCGCATTCTTCTACGCATGGGAAGTGATGACCGTTGGTTCCTATTTCCTCATCATTCGTGGTAAGAAATCGATGCCGCACGCGTTGAGTTACATGATCTTCTCGATGGGAGGAGCTTACCTGATGCTGGCTGGTTTTGCCATCGCTTCGGTTGGACAGTTCAACCTCGATATGAGTACGCTTTCACATGTGCTGGTTTATCCGACCTGGGTATTCATTCTGCTGGCAGTTGGTTTTATGACGAAAACCGCGTCACTTGGATTGCATATCTGGCTGCCGGGTGCACACGCCGAAGCAGAAACAGATGTTTCTCCCATGGTGTCAGCCATCCTGCTGAAAGCTGGTGTTTTCGGTCTGGTAACATTGTTCCTGGCCATGGGCGACCAATTGATTGGAGGAGACGTCAGCGTGATTTACCTGCTGGGCTGGCTTGGTGCCATCACCGCCGTCATGGGTAACCTAATGGCTGCTTTCCAGGAAGATGCCAAGCGTTTGCTGGCTTACTCCAGTGTAGGCGTGCTCGGTTATATCCTGTTCGGTCTGTCGCTGATGTCGCACCTGGGATGGTTGTCAGCCATTTCTATTTCGGTGACTCACTTCATGTTTAAATCGTTGCTCTTCCTCGCTATTGGCGGAGTTGTATGGCGCGTGAAAACAAAAGAGATGTACCGCATGGGAGGACTTATTAAGCGGATGCCGTTCTCATTCTTCTCGGTACTCATCGGTATCATCGTATTGGCTGGTTTGCCACCGTTATCCGGTTTCTCCGGAAAGTGGATTTTCTACAACGCCATCATGATGAAGCAATGGTACCTGCAGGGAGCCCTGATTTTCTTCTCAGGAATTGTAGCCTTCCTTTATGTCTTCCGGTTAATTCACACCGTTTTTCTCGGTCAGTTGAAGGACGAGCATCGTGAAGTAAAAGAGGCTCCGTTCTGGTTGCTGGTTCCGCAATACATGATTATTGGCGTATTGCTGTACTTCTCAGCTATCCCGAACTCATTGCTCAAGCCGATTGGTAAGATCATCACGCCATACTTCCCGGTAGGAGCGCTGGAGTGGACCGGCCAGCATGCCACCAGTACTTATGGTTACTGGAATGGTTTGGTCATCTTCTATATCGTGATAACCATCTTCCTGGTCGCCCTGGTTTGGCTAATCATTAATAACCGCCGGGCACAGAAAGTGAAACAGTTCAACATTGTATTTGCTGCTGAGCGTCCGTTCAAACCGGAAACTTCACATTACGCCTATAATTTCTATGCGCACTACCGCAAAGCCCTTGGTATTCTGGTAGAACCGAAAATCACCGGCTGGTGGGAAGGTGTTGCCGAATGGGCGCACGCTGCAGGCGATAAATTCCGGAAAATCTACAACGGTGACGGACAGACCTATATGGTTCACATTATGGCATTCATCGTTATCATCTACCTAATATCATTTGGAGGTTTTTAAATGGGAACTATTGTAACGAAAATACTATATGCGCTGCTCACCCTGTTTATTGTGACCAACTACGGATTGATTCTTTCCGGTGTGGTTCGCAAGATTGGAGCCAGGGTAGGGCGCCGGCATGGCATACGGTTTTACCAGCCATACATCGACTTAATTAAGAACTATACATTCCGTACCCGGATTACCCATGGGATCATGTATTACATTGGCCCGGTTTTCCGGTTAACCGGAGGAATTGGCTTGTTGCTCTTCCTGCCTGTTATCTACGGCTCGCCGGTATTCGATAACTTCTCGTTCGCCGGTGACTTAACCTTTGTGCTCTACTTCCAGTTCTTTGGTGTACTGGGAATGGCACTGGGAGCCGGCGAAAGTGGTCACCCTTATTCTGCTTTGGGTGTTTCACGCGGACTGGCACAGACTACAGCCATGGAACTTCCGCTGACGCTGGGGGTTTTGGCTCTGGCTGTTCAGTATCATACCCTGAATATTCACGAAATCGTCGCTGCTCAGCAGGGAAGCATCCTTCACTGGACGCTCTTTACCAATCCGCTGGCTGCTATCGCGATGATGCTGTCGTTCCTGGCAATGATGGGACGCTCACCATTCGACGTGGTTATTGCACCGCAGGAAATTCCGATTGGCCCGCCAACCGAGTACCATTCAGCATTGCTGGGTGTCCTGCAGCTCAACCGGGCCATTTTCCCGGCAGCCAAGCTCATCCTGTTCATGAACCTGCTGTTTGGCGGTGCTACCAACTGGGGCGAACTGGTTATCAAAACCTTCTTCATATACATGTGGTCGGTATTTGTTGGAATCGCTTACCCGCGTTTCCGTGTCGACCAGTCGGTGCGGTGGTACCTGGGTATCCCGCTGTTAATTGGGGTGGCCGCCATCCTGGTAGTCAAATACTTTTAAAGCTTAGTTGACATGGGTAAAGAATATATAGAAAAAAGGACCGTCATCTCACCGGAAGGTAATCCAATTGAGGTGGATCCGTTGAAGGATTACTTCTGTGATGCGCGTCCCAAATCATGCAAGTCGGCCAGTGGCATCATCGAAAAGTTTGCCAACTGGGCCCGAAGCGAATCACTCTGGGTGCTTGGTTTCGGAACCGGGTGTGGTGCGATTGAAATGCGCCCGCTCATGACGCCCCGTTTCGACGCTTACCGTTTTGGTATCCAGTGGCGGCCGACACCCCGTCAGGCTTCGGTGTTCGTTATCTCCGGTTACCTTTCGGTGAAAACCCTGAAACGTGTGGTCCGCAGTTACGAACAGATGCAGAACCCCAAATTTGTGGTAGCGCTTGGAAGCTGTACCATCAACGGCGGAATGTACTGGGACAGTTACAACACCATTAACCGTCTCGACCATTACATGCCGGTTGACGTTTACATCGCTGGTTGTATGCCGCGTCCGGAAGCATTGCTGGCCGGTTTCGATAAACTGAAGCATATCATCCGCGAAGGAAGAGGAGAGGGAGCCAACAAGTATGCCGAGAACTTCGAGTGGTACAAAGGCAACCAGAAGAAAATCATCAAGGACTGGGATATGCCCGATTATAACTGGTAAACTGGTTTGAACCTGTAAAAAAGAAGATTATGCAAACGATTATAGAAAATCTGCAAAAGCACTTTCAGGTGGTCAGCTATCACCAGCAACGGGAAAACCTCGGTTTTCTGATTGCCTCAAAAGAGGTGGCTGTTGGCTTGATTACGCACCTGAGGGACTATGAAGGTTTCGCTCACCTGGTGCTGCTTACGGCAGTCGACTGGATTGAAGACGAGCATTTTCAGCTGACTTACCTGCTTCACCATCCTGAAAAGAAAGTGGATTTGGGTGTTCGCGTGATGATTAGCCGCGAAAACCCTGAGATGTACTCCATCCACCACTTGTGGGAGCAGGCTCGCACATATCAGCGCGAATTGCGCGAAATGTTTGGTATCAACTTCCCCGGCAGTCCGGACGTGGACAAGCCGTTCATCCTCGAGGGATGGGAAGAAATTCCGCCTTACCGGCGCGATTTCGATACCAAAGAGTATTCGGAGAAAACGTATTTCCCCCGTCCGGGACGCGAAACACACGATCCGGCGGAATACATGAAGAAAAAGCTTTATCCCAATGAGTAAGAAGCTGCTGAAATGGAATGAGGACAGAACCCTCTTCCCCGAAAAAAATAGCGAGGGCAAGATTGACGTGGATTACGATTCGCACAAGTTCATGAAAATCTGGCACGGCCCTCAGCACCCCGGTATCACCGGAAATATGTCGCTGGAGCTGACTTTGCTGGGCGATGAAGTAATGGATTGCGAAACACACGTGGGCTATCTGCACCGTGGTTTCGAAAAGCTGATGGAGCGCCGGAAATACATTCAGTGTTTCCCGATTGTATGCCGTGTAGCGGTTCCTGAACCCGATTTTAATGAGTACTGTTTCGCTTCCGCGATGGAAGAGCTGGCCGGCATTGAAGTACCGGAAGCTGCCGAATGGTTGCGGACCCTCGTGTTAGAGATGTCTCGTCTGCAGAGTTTCCTCGCATGGATTGGCGGACAAGCTGGTTCCCTCGGACAGGGTATCATCGGACAATGGACGATTTACCTGCGCGATTTGATTCTGGATCGCTTTGAGGAACTGACCGGAGGCCGTATTTATCACATGTACATGCTGCCTGGTGGTGTTCGCGGTTTGCTGCCTGATGGTTTCCGTCAGCGGATGACTGAGAACCTCGACGAAATCGAGAAGTTCATGAAGGACGTGAAGAAGGTAATGTTCGACAACGCCGTGTTCAAGAAGCGTACCGTTGGTATGGGCGTTATCGACCCGGCCTGGATCAATCCCTTCGGAATTACCGGTCCTAATGCCCGTGCAGCGGGTGTGGCCAAAGATGTTCGCAAGGACAACCCGTATCTGAAATATCCGGAACTTGATTTCGAACCGGTCGTAGGAAAAGATTCTGATATCTACACCCGTGCTGATGTTCGTCGTCGCGACTTACTGATGACCGTCGATTTGATTCGTCAGATCATGACGAAGATTCCCGATAAGGGTGACATCCGTGCGAAAACTCCGAACGTACTGCACTGGAAAGTGCCGGCCGGCGAGACTTACAGTCGCGCTGAATGTACCCGCGGTGAGTACGGTTACTATATGGTTTCGGACGGAACGGAATACCCACGCCGAATCAATGTACGCGGACCGAGTTATACGCACGCTGTGGCCCTCCTCGAGAAGATGATTGTGAATGCCAACATCGCCGATGTGGCCGGATTAATGGTTTCATTGCATACGTATCCACCTGAAATTGAACGATAATTATGGCAAAGTTAAATGATATACTGTCCCCGTTCACAGCCTGGAAACATGTGGTCCGCGAACCCGTGACCATCAAGGATCCGCTGAACCGTGAGGCCGCCGACCGGTACCGGGGATTTCATAAGAATGATATCAGCGAATGTATTGGCTGCGGTACTTGTGAGTCCATTTGTCAGAATGCTGCCATCGACCTGGTGCCTGTTGAAGGTGTCGATACCAAAGATGGCGACAGTGGTTTGCGTCCCCGTGTAGACTACGGACGCTGCTGTTGGTGTGGTCTGTGTGTGGATGTTTGTACCACCAATTCGCTTTCGCTGAGTAACGAATATACCTGGGTAGATGAAGATCCGGATAGTTTCCGTTTCGTACCCGGAGCTGAGAACAAATCGTGGGACAACCGCGAGAAAGGTTACAAGAAACCGGGTAACGGCTACGAACTGTACAATCCGAAACGCGAAGCGATGGAAGAACTGGAACCGGAAAAACGCGACCAGTCATTCATCGAAATCGTACAGGGATACTCGAAAGAGCAAGCTGAGCAGGAAGCCGACCGTTGTGTGGAATGTGGTATCTGTGTGGCTACCTGTCCTGCTCACATGGGAATTCCGGAGTACATCAAGGCCATCCGTAACGACGATTTGAACGAAGGTTTGCGCGTGCTGTACGATACCAACCCGCTGCCTGAAATTTGCGGTCGTATTTGTACCCACAAGTGTGAAACCGTTTGTTCCGTTGGTCACCATGGCGATCCGTTGTCAATTCGCTGGCTGAAGCGTTACATCGCTGACCAGAACCCGGCAGAGGAGTACAAGAAAATTCTCAATACCGAGAACTTGCAACCTACCGGGAAGAAAGTTGCTATTATCGGTTCAGGACCTTCCGGTTTGTCGGCTGCACATTATCTGGCCCTCATGGGTTACCAGTGTACCATCTACGAAAAATTGCCGGCTGCCGGTGGTATGATGCGTTTCGGTATTCCGGAATATCGTCTGCCGTACGAACAGCTCGACAAGGATATCAACTACATCCTTTCATTGGGCGTTGAAATTAAATACAATGTGACCATCGGTAAGGATATCACACTGGAAGAGTTGCACAACCAGTATGACGCAGTCTTCTCAGGAACCGGTTTGCACATGGGACGCAGTACCCGCGTACCCGGAACCGACCATCCGAAAGTTTACCAGGCAGTCGATTTGCTGCGTGATATCGTGCTGGGCAAAGAAGTTCCGGTAGAAGAGAATATCGTGGTAATCGGTGGTGGTAACGTAGCGATGGATATCACCCGTTCGCTGGCCCGCTTGCAGAAACAGAAATACGGTAAAGTAGGTGTGTTGGCCACTTCGCTCGAATCGGAAGACATTATGCCGGCCGACCGGGAAGAGGTAATCGAAGCCCGCGAAGAGAACGCCGTTATCGATCCGGGATGGGGACCAGTTGAAATCGAAACCGAAGGCGATAAGCTGAAAGGCTTGCACGTAGTAAAATGTGTTTCGGTATTTGACGAGAACCGTCGTTTTGCTCCGAAGTTCGACGAAGAGCAGAAGAAGTTCTTCCCGGCTGACATGGTGGTTGAATCCATCGGTCAGGGAATGGATCTTTCCTACCTGCCGGAAGCGTTCAAAGAGCAGCTGGATATGGATCAACGTGGTCGTATCCTCGTAAACGACGATTTCCAAACCAGTGCCGGATGGTTGTTTGCCGGTGGTGATATCATCCAGGGACCTGATGTCATTCACGGTATTGCCAACGGTCACAAAGCGGCCATGGGCATCGATAAATATTTGTCTGAAAAATAATGTTAACCGAGGTTGTGGAGAATGAAGTATTCAAATCACAATTTCGATTGGTAACTCCGAGCGATTCACCCCTCCAAACCTCCCCTAAAGGGGCGGCTTAAAGTCCCCTTCAGGGGATTTAGGGGTGAGCAAGCGGAGGCTTTACATGTAGCTTTCGAAATCCTAAATTTGAATATGTTAGTTCTAATGCAACCTTATAAAAATTAAAGACAATGACCGATCTTTCGACAAAATACATGGGATTGGATTTGCGCAATCCCATTATCGCCGCCAGTTCCGGCCTGACCGATTCGGTTGAGAATGTCGTAAAGCTGGAAATCAACGGCGCAGGAGCTGTCGTGCTCAAGTCGCTTTTCGAAGAGCAGATCATGATGGACATCGATGAGCAGCGCATGAACAACATGTATGGCTCGTACGACGACGTGGAAAACTACATCGGGTTCTACACCAAAAAACACCGCATCGACCATTACCTGGAATTGATTCGCGAAAGCAAGAAGAAGACGTCCATCCCGATCATCGCCAGCATCAACTGTGTGTCGGCATCGGAGTGGACCGAATTTGCCAGCCGCATCCAGGAAGCGGGTGCCGACGCGCTCGAACTGAACATGTTCATCATGCCTTCCGACGGGAACTATACCGGTACCGATATCGAACAGATCTATTTCGACATTGTGGAAGCCGTCAAACAGCACATCACCATTCCGGTGGCCCTGAAGATTAGCAATTTCTTCTCGGGGATGGCCAACTTTGCCATCAAACTGTCGGAAACCGGAATTTCATCGCTGGTGCTGTTCAACCGTTTCTATCGCCCGGATGTGGATCTCGAGAAGATGAAGATCACCTCGTCGGTCATTTACAGCAACCCCGACGAGAATGCCATGGTCCTTCGCTGGATTGGCATCCTGAAGGGAAAACTGGCCTGCGACATGGCGGCTTCGACCGGTATCCACGATGGAGAAACCATCCTGAAGAACCTACTGGTAGGTGCCAACGCAGTGGAATTGGCTTCGGCTATCTACAAAAACGGAATGGGCATCATTCCGCAAATGCTGACCGATATGACCAACTGGATGAAAGCACACAACTACAACTCAGTAAGTGAACTGATTGGCAAACTGAGCCAGCAGAACGTGCACAAACCGATGATTTACGAACGTGCCCAGTTCATGAAGTACTTTTCGGACGTAAAATAGAACCACCTGGGACTTTCTGTAAGGTCTGGTTGAAAAGATTGGAATTGAGAATTTAACAGTAACCTGGATTAGACCCCTAAAAACCATTCCTGAAGGGAGACTTAAAGTCCCCTTTCGGGGAGGTTTGGAGGGGAAAAAACGCGACTGCTACAATTTGACCGTTCTGATCAAAACCCAACCCCGATTTTTACGAAAGGCCTATTCAATACTACCGGGTGCCGCAACGACTTCCTGCTTTATAACGTTACTCTCTGTCGTTGCTGGTGCCCGGTTTGTTTTTATCTATTTCCTTCCTGTTCTATCCTACCGGGAAAAACGTAACTTTGCTGCTTCATTTGAATAATTACGGCAGTTAAGTTATGGCTATCGATCTGAGTAAAGTTCCTTCGCCCTGTTATGTGCTCGACGAAGGTTTGTTGCGGAAAAATCTCGAACTCATCCGGGGCGTGAAAGACGCGGCGGGTGTGGATATCATTCTCGCGTTTAAAGGCTTTGCCATGTGGAGCGCTTTCCCTATTGTTCGCGAATACATCAGCGGGGCAACGGCCAGCGGAGCGTACGAGGCCCGTTTGGCAGTGGAGGAGATGAAGTCGCTGGCGCATACCTATTCGCCTGCTTATACAGAGGACGATTTCGACGAGGTGCTCGAATGTTCATCACACATCACCTTCAATTCCCTTTCGCAACTGGAGCGGTTCCTGCCGGCCGTGAAAAACTATTCGCGCAAGATATCCGTGGGCTTGCGGGTCAATCCCGAATTCTCGGAAGTAGATACCGATTTGTACAATCCCTGTTCGCCGGGAACGCGTTTGGGTATCTTATCATCACAACTGGGTGACGAGTTGCCCGAAGGGGTAGAAGGCCTCCATTTTCATACGTTGTGTGAATCGAACTCGGTTGATTTGGAGAAAACACTGGCGGCGTTCGAAGAGCGTTTTGCCCGTTTCCTTCCCAGCGTAAAATGGGTGAACATGGGCGGCGGCCATCTGATGACCCGCAAAGGATACGATACGCAGCATTTGATTAACCTCCTGAAAGCTTTCCGCGAAAAATGGGATGTGCAGGTGATCCTGGAACCGGGCAGTGCGTTTGCCTGGGAAACCGGTGTGCTGAAATCGACCGTGGTGGATGTAGTGGAAAACAAAGGCATCCGGACGGCGGTGCTCAACGTGTCGTTTACGGCTCACATGCCCGACTGCCTCGAAATGCCATACAAGCCGCGTATTCAGGGCGCACACTTTGACCCGGTGGATGGCAAACCGACCTACCGCATGGGCGGAAACTCTTGCCTCGCCGGTGACTTTGTGGGCTACTGGTCGTTCGACGAAGAGCTGCAACCCGGCGATTCGATTGTCTTTGAGGATATGATTCACTACACGATGGTGAAAACGACCATGTTCAACGGCGTGGCCCATCCGGCTATCGGTATCTGGAACGACGAAACCGGCTTTCACTTGATGCGGGAGTTCAGTTATTCGGATTACAAGCAGCGGTTGTCGTAAGTTTCCACGGATGGCTACGGATTTTATTCACGGATTTACGCCGATAGGCTTCGTCGTTGCGGGGAAGGACGAAGGGGCGAAATGCTTTTCGGCCCGGAGGGGTAAAATCTTCATAGCCCGGGGTAAGGAGGAACGACGCCACCCCG
Source organism: Prolixibacter sp. NT017 (assembly GCF_009617875.1). Taxonomy (NCBI): domain Bacteria; kingdom Pseudomonadati; phylum Bacteroidota; class Bacteroidia; order Marinilabiliales; family Prolixibacteraceae; genus Prolixibacter; species Prolixibacter sp. NT017. The sequence continues at coordinate 1,088,810 of NZ_BLAV01000001.1, forward strand.
GGATAAGAACACAGCCAGAGACAGAGGCGCACCCCCGAGCACATCGGAGCGGTCATGATTGAATATAAAGTCCCTGCGCCACACGTACACACCAACCTCTAAATGACCATTTCGTGCAATGACCACCGACGAATACCGCGTAGCGGTTGCAGTATTGTAGCCTCAGGCCAACGAGCGCAGGTATTTCCCTGTAGGGGATATACCTATTTCCGGTCCGATTAGATAAATAATAACGTGTAACACCTACGGCGTAAAGGCTTCCGATGCGATATTTCTGTTACAATACCTGATGCCCTATGGGCAACTCGGTTCATGATTGGCAGGCATTTCATTCTTAAACCTGAACATCCAACGCAAGCCGATAAGATTTCCTTAAAAGGCCACCATCGCAAATCCTTAGCAGTATCTATTCCTTACTTTTGGCATCGCTGCCGTGGTCTCTCAACTGGGCATCAAACCATACATGAAGCGCATCGATGACGGCAGCATCTTTCGAAGCAAATGTGAGCTTTGCGCCGTCCGGCAGTTGCTGATAGTCAACCGTAAACTTGCCTTTTGCTCCCGAAAGTGTTTTGAGTCCCGGCATATGCATCCCGTGAAGGGTTTTTGGGTCTTTAAAATTGGCCTTCGAAAACAAGATTCCTTCTTTGTGAAGGTGTTTTCGGATCAGCGAAATTTGCAACGTATCTGCCGGGTCTTTTGCCTTGATCCGTAAAACGCCGCCGTTGTTGGTTTTGATAAAGTAATGGGTGACTTTATTCATGTCGAACGGCATCACCATATGACTCCGGGAGTGTATCATTTCCTGTCGCTTCATCAGGGTCGAATCCTTCATTTGCAGGCATGGATGGTGATGGTTATCCCGGGCCAGTAGATTGCCGGAAAGAAACGGGCTTGCCAAAAACACAATGGCAAGAATGTATTTCAGTTGACCAGGCATTGAAAATCTTTTCATATTCGTCTCCTCAAGATTGTTCTGAATGATAATACTGAGACATATGGCCCGGAAAAAAGTTGAGTTTCCATTACAACTCTTTTGTTAAAGAAATTTAATCGGTAATGCTTTGGCGGTGGCAAAAAAGGATGTCATCCCTCGGAGGCATGCCATCATTAGCAACGCGAAACGACGAAACCGGTTTTCGGTTGGTGCGGGAATTTAGCTATTTGGATGAGAAGTAGCGGTTGTAGTAGGCGTATCTGAAATAGGTGAACGATTGAGCATAATAGCCGTAATAGAATGTGCAATTGTTAGCTCACATTATTGATTAAAAAAATCCTTAATTTCAGTTATCCAATTCATGACTTCGTAATTGGTTGTTTCAGATTTTACTACGTCAATGTATTTTTTTGCAAAATCATATTTATTATTGTCAGAATCAAAAAATCGTATTAAGTTTTGATATTCACTTGGTCTTAAGTCTAAAGCATAAAAAGAAACCACCTCTTCTTTGGTATCGTCTTCTTCAACAAATGACAGGAGTTCTTCATAATTACTTTTAAACTCTTTTAAAACTTGGTAGAATGCTTTGCCATTTAGAGAATCTTCAATTTCTGTTGGCGGTGCTTTAGGGTTTGAATTAATATTAATAAGATGTGTATCTCCTTCCTTGTTGATTAATCGTTTAATGAAAACATTTGATGTATTGTTAGTTTCAAACTGCAGCAAATCTGCATCAGTGTCCATAATAAAAGCAATTTTGCCTTTTATTTCTCGTCTAAACTCATCAATTGAAACAACTAGGTGTTCATAAATACGTTTTATCTCATTTGCTCCACCAACAGGAATAATTCTTAGATTGGAGCCATTTATTAAATCAGCGAAATAAAAATCAAAATAAATCTTTTCAGAACTGCCTTCGCAAATAATCCAATTAAAAGGATTGTCATCCAATATTGAAGATACAATTGATTGGATGAAATCATTCATGCTTTTCAATCTTATATCGTATGGTAAAACTCCTCGGGATTCTCTTATCTGTTGTTTTACCATTTCTCGGTAATTCTCAAGACTAATTAAATCAAAGAGATGATTTGAGTTCGGTTTAGTGATTGCAGTAACACTTCCTTTTTCAATTATAGGAAGAAATCCATACCAATGGGTCGTAAATAGAAACTGACGGGTTGAAATCGAGATTTCACTCATTTTTAAGAAATGTTCAAAACAAGCAGACATATGAAGTGAACTTTCTGGTTCATCAATTCCAATTAATAGATTGTCACTATTCTCCCTGTGATTTTTTATTAAACTGTGGGTAACTTCTATTATAGCTTTTTGTTTCTCGCCACTACTTAGACTTGATATCTCTAGCCAATGTTCTCCTTCTCTTTTATTAAGTTTTCGAATAGAAAAAAAAGCCTCAATGATCAATCTATAAATGTCATTCTTCCTTAGATTCTGTTGCCTATCAGTCGGAGTTCTAAAAGAATAATTACCCAGTTCACGAGAAAGATTAGTCAAAAAATCATTTAGGCTTCTATTTATCTCAGATATTTGCGTTTGCGGGACCCTCTGTTCAAGGACTTCATTTAAACTTTCGCCCATTAAAGCTTGAATCTCGGTCGTTTCAAGCTTAGTAAAAGTCGTTGGATCTATGTCTTTCGGGATATAGATATATTGAAATACGTTTTTTACTTCTTCAATGAGCGGTTTGAGAATATTTAACTGGTCAATATTTAGGCTATTAGTTTCAGGAGATAAGTCCGGTAATAATGCTAGTGCAGTTTTGTTACAATTAAAAATGCTTAAAGCACAATCATTATTATAATCTACCCCTAAAGGAATAAGGAAATAGTCATCCGAATTATATTCTCTTGAAAGTAATTCCCTTTGATTGAGAAATGATTTAATATGGACTCGATGAGCGTTATTTACATCATCTTCTGTGATAGTCCATACGGTGTTACTTAAAGCTTCAAATGCTGGCTTATTACTTGCTCCAATCTTATCTTTTTCAATTAAAAATATTGGAGTAATCAATGGTTTGGTGACAGATAACCCACTTCGTTTGGTTACTATGTTGTAATTCCATGGTTTATCATTGAAATAACAATCTAATGCCTCAAGTATCGTACTTTTGCCAATGCCATTATTGCCGACAAAACCACAAAAATTGTCTTTAGAAGTAATCGGAATATAGTTTATCCCTTGGTATGTTTTTATGTATCTTAAAATGAGTCCTATAATCATGTGATCGAATTTTTAATTAGTGTTGTTTTGAACTTTTGGCAGTAGTATTTTTAATATAAGCTAACGTAATTACAATTTTGTGTGTTTTTTCTTTTGGGGGCAAGAAGAGGCGCGATTTATACTCCAAATAGGATTGGAAAGAGCACCATTAAAAATCATGATATAAATATATCTCACGTTTGGTCAGGCTTTTGTTTTATGATTTTGTATGCCATTATTTTCTCACGTTTAGGAAGCTCAAATTAGCATTTTTTATCATAAAACAAACGCAAGGCACGGAGGATTTATTGCTAGCGAGGTTGAGGAGAGCCAACAGGGCGGCCCAAAGTTACACCAGTGAGAGTAGTTTCCGATCAATTTTCTCAGCCATTCAAAACCGATATCCAAACTTAACCGACATTTCCGGGTCGAGGAGTGGCGGGTCATAGGTTTTATTATCAACCGGAATATGGCGGTCGCCTCCCACGCGGAGACTCAATCCGGCCCACGGACTGAGATAAAACCGCTGCGAAAGATTGAAGATATACCCCATGCTTCCGTTCAAAAGATAAGTTTGATACGATGCCGTTTCGAGCCGTTGGTTGGTTTGAATCTTTCCATCCCACAAAACAAGGCCGCCACCCAGCCAAAAACCGGTCTGTTCTTTTTTCAGAAAATAATCTTCCAGCAAGGCATACGAACGGATGGTATTGTTCGTAAATCCATCCCGCACGATAAAGTCGGGCATATGCACTTTGGCAAAAAGCGCCCGGGTGCGCAAGTGTCCTTTCCCTGCCCAGGCGGCACCAAAGTACCCTCCGGTCAAATAAGGCAGCACATCCAGTTCAACGCCAGCTTTCACCCGTTCCTGTGCCCGGGCCGCATGAATGGAAAAAAAGGGCAGGAGAAGACACAAACATATCTTCATCGTCGTTCGGTGGGAGGCTCTCATCTTGCTCAGAGTTTTCATATGTCCTGCTTCGCGGTTTCGTTTCCACCGTTGAAAGTAGCGTTTTTTATTAAAAGGCAAAAGGACGGACAAACTACATCTCCATTGCGTTCGAAACAACCCAACCTTTTCAATCGGAACCATCGCACGACCGCTTTCCCTCCTATATTCCATATCCCCGGGTTGACACCCGGGGCTACCAATATGTCATCCCTACGGGATTAAATAGATATTGCGCACAATGCAGGATAAAAACGATTTTATCGGAAGGTGCGTGGGCCAGTCAAAGTAGGCCGGGCCGGCGACAGCGGGAATGATTTTGTGCGGGGATTAGAGGATGTGGGCTCGCAAAGACAAAATCGTGACGCGGGTTGAAGGATCACTTTGACTTGACTTTTTGGTCCTTTTGTGGCAAGACAAAAGGACAGACAAACGATGTTTATAAAAGAATGAGTTCTGATATGTGCAATGCATCAACGTTTCTGTTATCGGTGCCCTGCGACCATCAGGTTAAAGCCAGTTACAGGCTAATCACTTTGTCGGCGACCTTTTGCAACTGAACGATGTCCATCATGGTACCGGCGATTCCCGCTTCCATTTTGTCGATCAGATCGAAATGCCGCAGGCAGGTTTTGCAGGCCAGCAGTTTCACGCCTTTTTGCTCCAGCTCCTTCAGGATGTCAATCACCGGCGAACCTTCACAAATTAGTTTGACGCCGCCGTTATAGAGGGCAACGAAACGGGGCGGTTCCGCCTCTTCGTTCATCAGGTTCAGATAGTTGGTTACCAGTTGCAGTCCCAGCGCTTCGTCGCCGGTGCCCATGCCATATTGCGATAGCAGGAGGAGTGTGTTTTTAAGGCTTTCCATGAAGGCCGAATTTAATCAAAAAAGGCCAAAATGTTCCGGACATCAACTGCCCGCTACACAGCGAACGGTCCCCACCGGTTAGCCAAATCCCTGTCAGTGGTCTTGTACCCTGACAGTGGTTGGTTCATCAAGCCTTCGCACAGTTCATTGAATAGACCCGAATAGACCCGAATAGACCCGCAGCAGTGGCTAAAACATGTTAAGCATGCATACTTTCCCAAACGGGGCACCCTGAAATATGTTGAGGATACATATTTTTCTCCGGAGCGATGTCGGAAATATGTTGAGCATGCATACTTTTTTAAACGGCGCACCCTAAAACATGTTCCGGGTACATACTTTTTGGTGCGGGGCACCCTGAAATATGTTCGGGGGACATACTTTTTCTTACGACATACATGCCTTTACCGGCTGTTGTGCATACCGCTACGTCCACGGGCACATCACCAGACTGCGCAGACAGGTGGTGCAGTGATACTGGCTTAATGGTTGTGTGAAAACTTTGTCATGTACCGGTGGGTTCAATTAAATGCGTGCTATTAATTCTGATTTTAACCATTTAAAAGCTTCACTTTGATTGTACGTAACTCCAGGCCGCAAAAGGCCTTCCATGTCACCTGTAAACACCGCACTATTTTCTTTTTCTTCGATATTCAATAAAAACTCCTTCCTGCTCGGCGGCTTTTTGCCAGTTGCAAACGACGTGTATTCCTTAAAGCAAGTGATGATTTCCTCGTTGTTCAGGTCGACATTTCGCCTTGAATAATCCAGATCAAATAAGTCACGGCCTTTGCTTCGCTGGTACAATGCACGCAACTTGGTTCCCAGTAATTCATTGATTGAATAGGTTCGTATCCTGGCCTTACCCGAGAACCATTCACTTTCTACTTCAAAGGGAAAATCGCTCCATCCTAATATATTTAAATGCTCCTTGCAGTTGATTTCTAACTTTAACCGCATCCTTATTTCTTCATATTCCGATGTAAAACGGTATAAAGCCCTTGCTCCATGTCCCCGCACCTGTGTGTTTCTCGGCTCGTCAAAAAACGTAATCACTTTATTGAGCCGTTCCATTATTGGTTTTACCGGGCCTGGTTTGATTTGAACCAGGTCAATGTCTTCAGAATATCTTGGTGCAGGATGATGGTAAAACTTGTGCAAAGCAGTTCCTCCTCTGAACGCCAGATTATCGTGTAAGAAATCGTCCGAGAATATTTCCACTAACGTTCGGGAAATAATCAAATCCTGTTCGACCTGCGAAAATTCAGTCCATGGTGCCTGTTCCTGCCATTGGGCTATATAGGGCTTGGGTATCATAAATCGCTTTCCAATTTCACATTGACGTCTACTTTCCACTTATTATACACGGCACCCGGCTTTTTTTTTGACCCGGGAATTAACAATACCGGGAAAAAGTTCTTTTGTTTTAAGTGATTAAATATCAATTCCTGATAGTTCTCATACATTTCGAGCTCCTCAAGGAGGAACCCCAATCTTTGCAATGTACTTTTGTTTGGATACCAGCTTAAAAGTTCCGCTACATCATCTTGGGTTAATTCCTCTGTCAGCTCCTCAATGGTGGCAAGCATCCTGTTGATTCCGCCTAATTTTGTTTGGTGATGTATTAAATCGACAATGGTCCGGGCCGGACTTGAAATCCGATAAATTCCTGCATCTGATTTCTTTATTTGAATATTCTTGTCAGACCAATTACTTGTCGTAAAAAAACGGATATCAATATTATTTTTTGATATATCGTTCAATTTTGGTTTTTCAGTCATCAGGTAATCCCGTTGAATTTGTTGATGACTGGCACCGTGAAACCTGGCTGCTGAGAATAAACCTACATAGTAATTTCTTTTCAGGTAGTTAAAAAGCTTATCGCAATAGAGCTGAATGGGGAGTTTCTTGGCTGAAGAATATCTCGGAGTTATGATTAGATAAAATCCTTTTCGGAGATTGACGATTTCTCCTTTTTCCGTTAAACGTTCGAGCTCTTTTTTTAGAGGAATTTCTGTTTTTCCGATAACCCGGCGAATCTCCTCCAATGAAAAAGAGTATACTTCCTCTGATAAAAGTTTCTTTATGTAGGTTGCAATTGTCAATTTTAGTAAAATTTAGAGAAAAGTACCTTTTTTAGGTGATATTCTCAAATTATTACTAAGATTTGTTTGTTTAAATGGGAAGAAAACATTTGTTTGAAATTTTAAGAAGTTCATTTGTCTCTTAACGAAACTTGGTGAGTTGTTGTGCATACCGTTGCGTCCACGGGCACATCACCAGACAGCGCAGGCAAGTGGTGCAGAGTGCAATGTTTTGTTCTTCCGGTAAGTTCGAAACATCGACAAATTGCACGAAATCGATGCCCTGATGGTATAGCTGATGAGTCAGTTCGGACTGAATGGACATGTTGGTTGGTTTCGTTATTTCAGGATAAAGATACAAGAAGATACCGGTGTTTGACTGCTGAGGCTGAAAGCACCGGTAGTCAATTTAAACGCTGTTCGGCCTTTCATCTTTTGCCTTGTGAAAAACTTAGTGCTCTTAGTGGTAAAAGAATTAACCACGAGGAACACAAAGAAAACCCAAAGGACACTATTCGCCTGCACATTTAATGGAACACAGCGTGATTTTGGTGGTCGATTGAAACCGGAATTCAGATGCCGAGCTCCTTTATCCGATTTTTCTATATTTGCACAACAAGCCTGAATGGATGACACGAAAAATGGAGAACCCGGTCACGGGTGTGAAGGTTGAAATATTGGTCAGTACGGCGGAAAGCAACGGCGAGCTGTTTAAAATCCGCAGTACCATGAAAGCGCGGCAAATGAACCGGGCGCCGTATCATTACCACGGCCATTTTAGTGAGCATTTTCGTGTGGTGGAAGGGCAACTCAACCTGATTGTCGGCAAGAACAAAGAGCAATTAACGCTAGCGTCCGGCGAATCTTACCTGGTGAAACCCGAATGTCCGCATACCTTCTGGAATGAATCGTCCGAACCAGTGACGTACACCGTGGAAGTAACGCCGGCCAAACAATTCGAAGAAGCATTACGGCTTAATCATGCCTTGGCGGCTGCCGGGAAAGCATCCCCGAAAGGAACGCCTTCCAATATTTTTCACATGGCGATACTGGCGCAGTTGGGTGATACGTGGTTATACGGAATTCCTATCTGGTTGCAAAAAGCGGTGTTTTTTGTCGTGGCCGGAATAGCCAAAGGGTTGGGGATGGATAAGAAACTTCAGGAACTATTGCCGGGTGACGGAGATAAATAAACACGGTGTTGATACGCCGATTACAGAAACGAATTAGTGAAAAGATAAACACATGAAAAGTGTGGCCATCATCGGGGCCGGAGCAGCCGGCCTGACCTGTTTGAAAAGCTTATTGGAATACGGTATTCAGCCGGTCGTTTTTGAACGTAGTGACCGGTTTGGGGGATTATGGAAGATCAACGAAAAAGAGCAGGAATGCGACACGGCGGCTTACCGCTCGTTGATTACCAATACCTCGAAGCAGATGATGGCCTTTTCTGATTTCCCGTTTGAAAAGGAGGTCGCTGATTTTCCTTCGCGGGAAGTCGTTTCAAATTACCTGAAGAGCTACACCGAACAATTCAACCTGACCCGATACATTCAATTCAATACAAGCGTTATTCGTGCTGACAAACAACCGGACGGACGGTTTATTATTGAGGTTGAATCGGGTGGAAATCGCGAAACACAGACATTCGACTGGCTGATTATTGCCAATGGCCGCCACGAGAAAGTATCCATGCCGGAAATTGACGGACTGGACACATTTCCCGGAAAGGTTTTGCATAGCCGGGACTATTTCTCGCCGGAAAGCTTCGAAGGCAAGAAGGTGCTGGTCGTGGGAGCGGGGAGCAGTGCCATCGATATTGCTTCGGAAGTAGCGGATGTAGCTTCCGGGACGTTTTTCTCCATGCGGAGCCCGTCGTGGCTGGTGCCCCGGTTCATCGATAACAAGGCGTATGATTTGCAGCTGACCAAATTGTCGGCCAGCCTGCCGAAAGCAGTGCGGGAAAAAGCTTTCCGAAGCAAGCTGATGAAGGCTTACAAACAGTATGATGATGAGGCCATCCGGCAATATTTTGGGACACCCGACCACTCTCTCGATTTGGAGAAACAACGGTTTGTGCCGAATGATTTGTTGTTGAAACGGTTGGAACAAGGGAAGCTGGACGTCAAGCCGGTGATCCAATCGGTTTCCGGCAATGAGGTCACGTTTGAAGATGGCAGCACCGAAACGGTGGATACCCTCATTTTCGCCACCGGCTACCAGATTGATATCCCTTTTATGAAACCGGCCTTCACGGGAGTGGAGAACAACTACGTTCCCTTGTATCAGCAGATATTTTCTCCGGTAACGCCGAATCTTGCCATGTGCGGCATGTGCTATATTGTGGGCCCGATTCTACCGGCCCTCGAGATGCAGGGAAGGTACATTGCCGAAGTGATTGCCGGGCATACGCAGCTTCCGTCTCCGGAGTTAATGGAAAGGGAAGTGGAGAAACACCGTCAGCTTTGTGAGGAACGAAAAGTCAATCCGATGCGGGTGCAAACGCTGACGTACCTCGATACCATCGCCCAAATCATCGGCGTAGCTCCGAAGGTATGGAGCAACCTGAGTAGCCTTATCCAATTACTGACCGGACCGGTGGTGGCAGCCCGCTACCGGCTGAATGGCCGCCAAAGTAAGAAGGAGCTGGCTCAAAAGGTGCTGAAGGATTTGATGAAGAGAGTTTAAATGTATGCAGACTCACCTCATGCGTACGTCACCTAACAGCGAAAAAACGTAAATTTACATCTAAAGTGTTATGCCTGGCAGAGAACCGGATGAGCCGGGTGAGGAGTCAAGGTAACAGGTCCTCTGTGTCCGGGGCTCTCAGACCTGTCAGGTTGATAAACTCATTATAGTCTGCGATGGAGGAACAGAACAGAGTCAGAACCATTCAGCATGTCACATTGGTTGGTTCGGCAGTCAATCTGCTGCTGACAGCCGGAAAGATCGTCGCTGGAGTCGTCGGTAAAAGTTCAGCGATGCTGGCCGATGGCGTCCATTCGTTGTCGGATCTGATAACCGATATAATCGTACTGGTTTTTGTGAGGATTTCAGGGAAAAAGAGGGATAAGAATCACCGGTACGGACATGGGAAGTATGAAACCTTTGCCACAATGCTTATCAGTTTTGCGTTGCTGTTTGTGGGCATCGGGATTTTATGGACCGGAGCCAGGAAAATAGTGGCGTCGTTTCATGGCGTCGTCATCGAACAACCGGGTTATATTGCGTTATATGCAGCGCTGATTTCCATTGTTAGCAAGGAAGGCTTGTATTGGTATACAAAGATCATCGGTTCAAGGGTCAACAGTCGGGCCGTGGTTGCCAATGCCTGGCATCACCGGTCGGATGCGTTTTCTTCGGTGGGGACCGCGTTGGGCATTTCGGGGGCTATCCTGCTGGGGGAAAAGTGGCGGGTTCTCGATCCGATTGCGGGCGTTATTGTTAGTTTTTTTATTCTGAAGGTGGCCTGGGACATTGCCCATCCCAGTATCCGGGAGCTACTGGAGGAGGCTCTGCCTGACGAGACGGAGGAGGTGATTTCCGGGATTATCCGGACGACCCCCGGTGTGAAAGATTTTCACCAGGTACGGACCCGCAAGATTGGTGATATCATCGCCATCGAGGCACACGTCAAGGTTGAAAAAACGTTGACGGTGGTCGAATCGCACCATATTGCCACGGCCATCGAAAGGTCGATTCGGGCGAAATTCGGGCGCCAGACCCATATCGGGATTCATATTGAACCGTACAGTGAAAGAGCTCCTGAAGACCCAAACGACACTGGGACATTGGATATACAATGAGTGGAACGTTAGATGTCCTGCATTTTAGCAAGTGTGGCGTGACAACCATCTGACTGAACGATGACAATACCTGGCAAACTCACCATTCGAAAGAAAATCAAACGATGCTTAAAGACGGAGTTGACTAGTTATATGGACTTAAAAAAATGGAGAAAGTTGGAGTAAAGATTTTAGGTGTTGGCTAAAACATGAATTTAATCGGAATTATATAATATGATTTTACAGGTTTCCCATTAATTTCCGCGGGGGTCCAATCAGGCATTAATTTGATCAGGCGCAAAGATTCTTCATTAAATCCGCGACATCCATCAAGACCTCTGATAATTGTATAATCAGATAACTTTCCTGTTTTATCTACCAATACCCTGACTAAGATGTTCCCGACACAATCATCCTGACTTGGCCAAATCATGTGTTCACTGACAAACATCGCTATGCTTTTCCGGGTATCTTTTACGCCTTTATATACGAACCGGGCAGGTTTATCAACCTTCCAATAGCGGGCTGTGGGATTACTTAGCTGTTTACATTTAAAATCGGTATAAGGGATTTGAAAAAGGAGTGAAAAGCTTATTCTAATTGGAATATTTCTTTGTGTTGCGGGAGTCCAACGTGGCATTAGCTGTAAGACCCGTTTGATTTCGTTTTCAATTATACTGTCTTTTAAAAATCCGGGAGCGCGGCGGGTGTATTCTGGATTTATTTTGATGCTTGATACTTGCCCTGTGCTTTTTATCACAAAGACCGAATAGACTTTTCCGAAATCTTTCTGCGAATTAATTATATTGAAATTAAGATTAGTCTCTATAAAACACCACAAGGAATCCATCCCGCCCGGGAATTCAGGAGGAGTTTCAAAATAATCTATGATCGACTCACCGTAATTAGTTGAATCTTGTTTAATCGTTTCATTGGTCTGTGAAAATACGTTGAGTACAACTATCGTTAATAATATGATGGTTGGCAAGTATTTCATTTTATTAATTGTAGTAGAGTAAACTGTGAAATTTATGTCCAGGGACCTGATAAGCCCTATTACTTCCGATACTTCTTTATCACCAGGTATTTCAGTTCTGTATCGCCCACGTTGCGGATGCCGTGCATTACTTTCGAAGGGCAATAGAAACGGGTAGTTGGATCATCAAGTTTCCTTCAGGTTATTCTCCGGACTTCTTACGTGCTGTACAAATGCTTCGGCATAGTCACATCCGAACTCCATTCCGCGAAATACTTCCATTCTCGCATGATCATTCGGGTACCATTCGTCGACTTTCTGACTGACGTGGGTATAACAAGCCTGGTGTTTTTGCTGTATCACACTGGTGATATCGATGTAATCGGTAGGCGTGAAGTTCTGTGACTGAGCGCCGGTCATCACTTCACCGAAATAGAGCGAAGGTTTGGTTTTCATCCGTAACCAGGCATCGTACACCAGGTTGGAACAAATCCGGTGGTCGCGGTGCGTATCGATGGGCCAGTGGGTGATAATGATATCCGGGTTTTCCTTTTCCAGGAAATCATAGATGGGTGCGTATCTTTCTTTCGTTATTTCGGTATTTCCGTCGATTTGTCCCAGGAACTCAGGGCGACATTTCAGAATTTTGCAGGCCGTTAGTGCTTCGGCGGTGCGGATTTTAGCCGCTTCTTCGTGCGATTTTCCTTCGATACCAGCTTCGCCTCTTGTTAGGTAAGTCGAAACCACTTCGTGCCCGGCATCGGCGTACAAGGCCATGAGGCCGCCGCACATGGTTTCCGGGTCATCCGGATGGGCGCCAACCACTACCACTTTCTTCTTCTTTTCAGATGGAGTAGCTGTAGCGCTTCCCATCGCATTTGCCTGGGTGATTCCCATCGCCGCACCGATGGTGAGGGGTACCGTCTGGGCCAGGAATTGCCTGCGTGAGTTTTTAGCCATAACGTTTGGTGTTTAGTTAGGAACCTAAATGTAGTGGAAAACTCGCAAACATCAAGTTATTTGGTTTGACGTTGGGCTTTGAAATGTTCTTATTCCTTACCCGCTTTTAAATGATATACCCGGTATGCTCTCGGCTTTAAGGGCGGTAAATCGTCTGTTGGTTGATCGAGATAGAAGTAGGCGGTAGAGGAGACATCGTCGGAGCGGTAAAAGTTCGTCCAACCATTATAGGGGATGGCTGCCAGATTCACTACCGTATCCTTTTTGTAGATGAGATGCAGCGTACGGCCATCGTGGATGGTCACCGGTATCAGATTTGCTCCTTTTTTCTGCAGGTCGATTACCTGGGCTTTCGGAGCTCCCCCGATTTGCTGAATGGTTACCCGGCAATCGGAATCAAAATAGATGGGGTCGGGGATGTGATAGCGGTAGAAGGCCCATTGCTTGTTTTTACTGTCGGCAATGGTGCAGCCCGAGTACCGCGTGATGAATTGGCCTTGGCCCCAAGCCGTACCGATGTAATCTTCCGTTCCGGTTCCGGCCAGTGTGGGATATTTTGTATCGCCGTCGAGGTACATTTTCACTTCCCCTTCGCCCCACCACGAATCTCCGTAGGCCGGGTTGGCATTCACCCCGATGTTGGTTCCCAGGAAGCGGCCTTTGCCCGATACATCGGGAAGGATGGTATAATCGACACCCGGCGTGGTGGCGGTGTCCCGGTTCCAGTAGCAGTGGAAATAGAGGTTGTCCTTTTTCCAGGGTGTCAGCAGGTAATCGATGTCATAGAACAGGGCCGAAACCGGTTGGTCCGATTCGTTGGTGAGTGTAATCTTTGCCCCGGTTTTGAATGGCATTTGGATGAAACTAACGAACGAGCGCCCTTCCGGGTCGGCAAACAGTTCATTCTGGAAAGCAGTCATCCGGCCCAAACCTACGCCAAAGAAATCGCCGAAAGGAGCGGAGACGGCCGGTTTGCTTTCACCGTCCCAATACATATCGATTCGAAGCGAACGCAGCATTTCCGGACTCCGGTCGTTGATGGTCACCCACATCCGGTTGATGACGCCGCTGCCTTTGATGTCCATTAACACCCGGGTGGCGCCGGCGCCGATGCTATCCTGCGGATGTCCTTTCGCCCCAAAGTTCTCCATGCCGCCTTTGCCTTTTTCGCCGTGCGGGTTCTCAAAGCTAATCCAACGCGATTGGGTTTGCTCCGGGAAAGAGTACATCGATTGACCCCGCTGCTCTGCCTTTTGCTGGCAGGAGACCAGGAAGAGGAGTGCGAGAATGAGTAAGTTACCGGTGTGTTTCATGGCGTATGGGTTTGGTTGTTTTTTTATGTACGGTTGTTATTTTCTCCAGTTTTCATAATCAACTAGGTGAATCAACTCCTCGATAACAATTCTTACGTCATCTTTAATGTCATCTAAGTCATTCTTGCGTGCAATGTATCTCCTGTTGTGGGCAGATTTATCACCTATGTTTTTGATCTTAGGTAAGCTGGTTTTCGCATTTCTTCCAACGTTCCATGCAGGCTCTTTAAGAAACTCCGCAATAAGGTCGCTGAGGAAATAGAAATTGCCGTCCTCTCTTTTTATTAGGCTCTCGTTACCATGCCTTTCGAAACACTCAATAATTAAAATCTCGATGAGTTTTCGAGTCAAAACAGAACAACCGTCATATATGCCTATGTTATAACTTGCTAGGGATTGGTTGGCTATTGTCTTTAAATATCCCCTTGTATTGTCGAATAACTCTATTGGGAAAAAGTTTGAATGTACCTCAGAGGGCAGAGCAGGAGCCCCTATTTGTTCATCTAAGGATTGTTTGAATGTTCTTTCGAGGTAATATCGGTTACTGTTTTTCTTGATAAACTTTTTCCCTTTACCTTTTGATCTCGATGATAAGTATGATGGGATATTTGAGTATGGTGGAAGATGTGACGAAAAAAAACAATCTAAGATATCCTTAGCAATAAAGCCGTCTTTTTTTTCTTTGATTAAAAGAAAATAAGCAAATAAATCTATTTGCTTACTTGAAGGCAGTTGGTCAAAATCTTCAACTTTTTCAATAAATGTTTCAAGCTCTTTCATTCACTATTCGTGTTTGGCTAGGTCATATTTTATAGCGTTTCTACCCTGTATGGATAATCCAATGTTTTCCATCGTGTCAAATTCAAGCCATCCTTTTTTGTTTTTAGTATCGCTAATCAATTGATAAAGGCTCTTGGGAACGCGAATATTCAATTTCTCAAACCCTGTGTAAATGTGATCTGGATTCATAGATTCCAATTCAAGAATTTCTTTTAAATAGTAGACTATGACTAAAATACGCTCTTTCATAGAGTTCATCTTATAGCCCTCTGCGAAGTCCATCAAACTTTGTTTCCCTTCTGGGTGTAAATTTAAGTTGCGATCAAGTTTAAATCCTTGTTTTACGCTGACTTGCTTTCTATTTGATTTTTCCTTTTTGGTTATACTGATTTTTTTTGTCGTAGATACGACTTTGTTGCCCATCGAGCTTTTCGATTTTCCATCAAATATTTCGTGAGCTTTCATTTTTCCTTTCTCCAATAGGATAAAGTTTGTGTCATTGGTAGATTTAATGTACTGAGCTTTTACAATATTTTTGATGTATTGGGACAAGCTCTTTCTTTTATTGTCCGTATACCTATTACTATCTCTATATAATTGTAAAAGGTTGGCACGAGTAAATTCCTTAGTTCCTCCCTCAGAAGCATAGTAAATATAAACCAACAGCCAATCCGTTTCATTCTTGGCTAAGTCTCTTAATTTTACATCTTGTAAAGTTGGAATTTCATTCAGGTCAATTACAGTATTGGCATGCTGTTCTATCTGCGGAATAGGTTTATCCTCTATCGGCTCGGCTTCCTGTAACGTTTGCACATTGATCTTTGGCAACAAGTCATTTGTGATAAATAACTTGAAGGTTTCAAATTGTTCTTTTACTACTTCTTGATCCCCTTCTAACTCGAATTCTAGCTGATGCAATTTGAATTTCATTCTCAATTTTTCGTTGTCTGCCATATTTTTTTAGTGTTGGTTAGTAATCTTTTATATCGAATCGATATTTTTCCTAGTATTCTGATTTCATCATATCGTGTGGCTTAATTTCATCCGCCAGTTTTACGACGTTCAAATTAGCAAAAACATACCATATCCCCATCGCATGATATGGGCTATTTATTAACTTAAAGTTGATAACCAGCATTAAAAAGGACGAAAACGGCGGAGTAAAAGCAAGGCAGAAGATTTATTTTTCGAACATTTTGATATGTTGTTCGGCAGTTTAAGGGTATGATTTGAAGAATTATTCCTAATTTATATTCCGAAAGAAACCAACAGATTATGACAATTAAATCGAAAGCCGAACTCCACTTGCGACCACATTGCGTAATTCCATGCCGGTATTTATTCGTCGTGAGTGGAGTACCTGAGCGCCGCTAGCCAACCTGCTTTTTTGCCAACCAAGATATCAATTCCGGGTTATCACCGGATTTTCCAGTAATCTTTTAAAACGTTTAATATGTCTATATTATATAGTAAGACCCAGCGTGTAAACCCACGCGATCTGCAAGCTCCGAAAAGATGGTACATCACCCCGCAACGGGTAGGGCAGAAGAGTGAAAAGGAGATAGCTGAAGCGCTTAGTAAGAACACGACTTTAAGCCGTGGAGAAGCCAGCCTGGTACTGGACGAATTGCAGACCGTTATCATTAGCTCGTTGCTCGATGGTTACACGGTGCAAATGGGCGACTGGGGCTCGTTCCTGTTAACCGTTAGCAGCGAAGGTGTCGACACGGAGGCCGAATGTACCGCCGATAAAATCAAAGCGGTGAACATCCGGTTTCGTCCCGGTAAGGAGATGAAAGAAGCCGTTGCCAAGGCTTCGTTCACTCCTCGTTAATCCACTTATGTACTCCCGGAACCCGCCAGTTCCGGGAGTTTTTTCGTCCCTTTTTCCCTCCCGACTTTCCCTTCGTGCTTTGTCACTGCCTGCTTATTCCAGTTCGTTTTTTACCTTTCTCAGGAGGAAGCGGAAAGGAGAACCGTATTAAGCTCCGACGAGAACCGTATTAAGATGGTAGGGAGAACCGTATAAAGGAGGTAGGGAGAACCGTATAAAGATTTGATGAGAACCGTATAAAGATGACAAGAGAACCGTATAAGTTTTTGAAGAGGGTTTTTAGGCACAAGAAAAGCCCGTTGGACCCTGTCCGGTCGGGCCTGCTATTTCTCTGCCATTGCTCTGCAAAGTGTTAATGCTTTTTATGCTTTGACGAATTCCCTCTGTCCTTGTTTTTCATTTTTGCATGGGACGGTTTTTTGCCTGCTCCATTCCCTTTCTTTGAACCTGCATTATTCTTTAGTTGATGGAATTCGGCTGAGCCGGGCTTGATACCTACTTGTCGGGCAATATAACCCCAGCCTCTGCTTTTGTTGGTTCTATAGGCCGATATGACGTTGTCCAGCGGGACTCTTGCTATCTTCGAGATTTCCAATGCCAGGTATATCTCACCAGGTGCCATGTGTAAGCTCCCTCTCATATAGTCGATTTTCTTTTCGGCAACGTTGTACGATACATTCATATCTGCTTTAAAGGTGCCAAAATCGGCACTGGCATGTGCATTGATGACATTTAAATCCAAATCCAACTGCGAATTCCCGGTCCTGAAGGATATTTGTGCAGATGCTGAATAAAAGCCGAATACAAGAACTAAGAACAATAGATTTTTCATCATATATCATTTTTGTTTATCACTTTAAATCTGGTCTGTCGAGTCTATAGCAATCCGGACTTCCGGGTTTCACATTTTGATGTGGTTCAATTCCAGGAGTCCGTTTTATGCTGGTCAAATTAACAAAACTTATTGCAAACCGAATGTGCGGCAGTGGCTATTTATGCACACGGGTTTGTGGACAAATGGAGATAATGCCAGGGCAGCCTGAGAAGAAGCCGGGCAGGAGAAAAGAGATGAACCGGAGTGGAAATTTATTCGCTGGCTAATTGAGTGGCCGCATACTTCTACTCACCCCATCCAGACTGCGTCTGAATTGCCCCTCTCTACGAGTAAAGAGGGGCGGGGCCGGTGGTTCCATCAACGTTCGGTTCCAATAGCTTTGCTGGTGAAATTCTTATATTTTGGAATTATAGTGTAGAGAACTTGCAGTGTCTCAAGCCCTCTCTATGTTAGAGAGAGTTGGGTGAGTAGAAAAAGATTTTGTCGGATGAGACGGTTGATGTTTACCCAAACCAACCGGGACGGATTCGGATCATCCGTCTTTACCAGTAACCAAGAGAGCGATTGCCCGCAGGGCATCCGGTATTGTAGCCGAGCGTTGAATTGAAGTGGGTTACTCCGTAGGAGTTATACATTAAAAATACCTTTAACCGGAATTGATGATTGGTGCATCCCCTACGGGGAAATGTCAGCGCTTATCGCCTCTGTTCTACAATACCCAAACCGCTACGCGGTATAATGCTTCGATTATGGATTGGCTGATGATTTCTACTCACCCCATCCAGACTGCGTCTGAATTGCCCCTCTCTATGTTAGAGAGGGTTGGGTGAGTAGATTATGACGGGCAATCATGTTTCTC
Source organism: Prolixibacter sp. NT017 (assembly GCF_009617875.1). Classification (NCBI taxonomy): domain Bacteria; kingdom Pseudomonadati; phylum Bacteroidota; class Bacteroidia; order Marinilabiliales; family Prolixibacteraceae; genus Prolixibacter; species Prolixibacter sp. NT017. Next base: position 1,107,219 of record NZ_BLAV01000001.1, read on the forward strand.
GCACCAACTCCAACTCAACTTCTCCGTCCGGTGTATCTCTTACCTCTTTGAAGTTGAGTCGTTCGAATAGCTTTCTTGCGCTATGGTTTTCGGTTGCTGTGGCCGCCCAGATGCGGCTGAGCTTCATGTGCTCAATGCCAAAGTTAATGGCCAGTTGCAGGGCGGCGGTCATAAAACCTTGTCCCCGGAACTGAGGCAGCAGAACACACCCGAGTTCTCCTGCGCCTCCGTAGAATCCCCGGTAATAACCACACGTGCCAACGATATGGCCGGATGCATTATCGATAATGCCCCAGTGGATGGAGTTACCTTCCTGGTAATCGTTTTCGATTTTCTCCTGCATTTCCGTCGCTTCTTCCGTGGTTGAAGCTTTGACGGCGTCATAGAAGGATATATCAATAATGGCATGAATATCGGACGGTAGAATTTGTCGCAGGGAGACTTTGTCACCCGAAATGTTCGGGAACGTATCGTAGGGAGGTAAGTTCATGTGGTTTTTTATGTAATTGAACCGGGCGCTTCTTAAAGGATGTCATCCCTCTGAGGGATGACATCCTTAGCTCCACTCCGGGAACTGCGTTTTGTTCAGGTCGAGGGGGGCAATGGTCCGCATATCGGATTCGGTCAATTCGAAATCGAAAATGTTGAGGTTTTCCATCCGGTGTGCATTCTGCGACGAGCGCGGAATAGCAATGATGCCTCGCTGGTAATGCCACCGTAAACTCACCTGTGCATTGCTTTTGTTATACTTTTTGCCAATGGCCGCCAGCGTTTCGTTGGTGAAGAGTCCGTTGCGGCCTTCGGCCAAAGGAGCCCAGGCTTCCATTTGTATCTTGTGCGGCTTCATGTAGGCATGGGCTTTGTTCTGCTGGAAGAACGCGTGCGATTCGATTTGATTGACGGCGGGCGTAACATCAAAACCGGCCATCAAATCATCGAGCTGGTGTGGCTCGAAATTACTGACCCCGATCGCCCTGATTTTGCCTTCCTTATATAGCTCTTCCATTGCTTTCCACGAACCTTTTACATCGCCGCGTGGCCGGTGAATGAGATAGAGGTCGAGATAGTCGGTTCCCAACTTGTCCAACGATGTTTGAAAGGCTTTTTTCGCTTTTTCATAACCCGAATCATCGACCCACACCTTGGAGGTAATGAACAGTTCTTCACGCTTAATACCACTTTGCCTGATGCCGGCACCCACGAATTCTTCGTTCCGGTAAACCGTGGCTGTATCGAGCAGACGATAGCCGAGTGAAATCGCATCGGCAACACTATCCTTGCATACTTCACCGTTCAGTCCGTAGGTTCCGAACCCGAGGATGGGCATCTTCACACCATTGTTCAGCGTGACATTTTCAATAGATACTTCCGACAGACCGGTCGCACCGAATAACCGGGATGTTCCCATTCCCATGAACATGGCGGTACCGGCAAAGGCAGCGCTGGTCTTCAAAAAGTCGCGACGTTTGATCCCTTTGTTGTGATTTTTCTGATTCATCTTCGTCTTGTTAGTTTGATTTTGCCTCAAAATACTAATATTTCGTCACAAATGAGGTGGACACACTCCTCACCCCGTTATTTCCCTTTCTCTTCGGATATCTTATCTTAATAAGTTCGTTGCCAGTAAATTTGATTTGAGTATCCGGAGGGGGCGTAAGCGTTATAGAGATGACCATTATTTTAAATAATTCTTAATAGAGAACGATTATTGCAACTTTGGATTAGTTTTGGAACCAGAAATCTTCGATGGATATAAATTTTCAAGAATGAAACGTTTTTTTAAGAGTTACTGGAGCCGGATTGTTCCCTTTGTCTTCCTGGCACCTTTCCTGATGTCGTGGGGAACCTTTGGGCACGAACACATCGACCGCGCTGCGGTGTTAGCACTTCCTGCTCCCATGCAGACTTTCTTTTTCAATCATATCGACTTCATGACTACGGAGTCGACAGTTCCGGATATCCGTAAATATACGTTGCGTTACCAGGCGGAAAAACCCCGGCATTATATCGACATGGAAAACTATGGAGCGTTGGATAGTCTTCCGGCTACCCTGAAGGAGGCAGAAGAGAAATATTCACCGGAGTTTCTGCAGAAGAACGGAATATTGCCCTGGTACATTGAGGACATGATGAAGAAGTTGACCACCGCCTTTAAGGAAAAGAGCAAAAACGAAATTCTGTTTTTGGCGGCTGACCTGGGGCATTATATCGGCGATGCCCACATGCCGTTGCATACGTCGGTGAACCACGATGGTCAGCTCACCGGCCAACGGGGGATTCATTCCTTCTGGGAATCGCAACTGCCCGAAATGTTCGGTGACCAATACAACTACAACTGCGGTCAGGCGAAGTATATCAAGAATATTCACCAGGAGGTGTGGAAGATTCTCCGCCATTCGCACCAATTGGCCGATACGCTGTTGCTGGCCGACCGGGAACTGAAGAAACACTTCAAAGGGGATGTGTTCGAGCGGGATGCTTCGGGCAAAATCCGTAGAAATAAGTATCATCAGCCCATCCATTCGGTGGCCTATGCCAAGGCTTACAACAAGGCGTTGAACGGAATGGTGGAGAAACAGCTTCGGAGTTCAATCATAGAAACAGCCGATTTCTGGTACACGGCCTGGGTAAATGCGGGAAAACCGGACCTGACTAGTCTCGACCCGGCAGAACAGACCAAAAGAAATCAACCGGAACTTAAGAGGGAACTTCAGTTGTGCCATCAGGGCAAACTGACCGACCTGAAAAGCAATAAGGAATTTTAAGCGATAAGCTTAACTTTTAAGCAGGGAATCATCATGTCGAACAGGGATTTCAACCCCACGATATGTTGGTTCCCTGTTTGTTTTCTATACCCTACGGTTTTTCTCCGAGGGTTTTCAGCAAATCATCTTTGTAATTAGCTCCTATCGGGATGAGCTGGTCGGCTATTTTCACCTGGTTGCCATCGATGTACTGGATTTCGCTTAGCGCGATAATGTAAGACTTGTGAATGCGCAGGAATTCTTCTGCAGGCAATTGTTCCAGCATATTTTTGACGGTATCGTGAACCACCAGGCACTCTTCAGTGGTGAATACTTTGATGTAGTCACCAAACGACTGCAGATAATCTATCTCGTCGAAATTGACCTTGTATACCTTCTTATCTGCCTTGAGTAAAATAAACCGGTTGCCTGCCGCTGTTTTCATGTTCGCGAAATTGATTTTCTCCGCCGCCTTGTTGATGGCTTTCAGGAATCGTTCGAACGAGAATGGTTTGACGAGGTAATCAACTGCATCCACTTCAAATCCTTCGATGGCATATTCGGGGTAGGCGGTAGTAAAAATAACCAGCGGCGGGTTACTTAATGTTTTAACGAACCGGACTCCCGAAAGTTTGGGCATGTTGATGTCCAGAAAAATGAGCTGAATATCGTCGTTCTGCAACTTGTCGTTCGCCTCAAACGCATCGAAACAAATGTCGACCAGTTCGAGCATGGGGCTGTCGGCGATGTATTTCTTCAGTACATCCTGCGACAGCGGTTCGTCGTCAACAATTAAGCACCTGATTTTCATTTGACATGGTTGATGGTTAGTTCCACTTTGAAGGTTTCTTCACCGTCTGTAATTTTTAGCTGATGGGCGCCGGGATAGATCATTTCAAGCCGCTTCTTCACATTGGCTAATCCAATTCCTTTGTATTCCTTTTTCTCCACGTCGTCGGTTATGCCCTTGTTGTTTTCCACGATCAAGGTAACGTGGTCTTCCATCATCTGCAAATCGATATGAACAAACGATTGGCTGGTAGCACCTTTGATGCCGTGTTTGAAACTGTTTTCAATTAACGGGAAAAAGAGTAACGGGGCAATCCGGACATTTTCCGGGTCACCGGTTATTTCAAAGGTAATGGTTGCCCGGTTGTCGGTCCGCAGTTTCTGCAGTTCGATGTAATCTTTCAGGTATTGTATTTCCTTGGATAATATAACCCGGTCGACATTGGCTTCGTAAATGATGTACCGCATGATGTCGGAAAGCTTCAATACAATTTCCGGTGTTTTTTCGGAATGGCTCAGCGCAAGTGAGTAGATGCTGTTCAGGCTGTTGAACAGGAAATGCGGGTTGATTTGTCCCTTCAATGCTTTCAGCTCGGTTTCTGCCTTTTCCTTCTGCAACTGGCTCAGGCGGTGTTTGGCTTCCGACAGTTCGAACCAACCTTTGGAAAGCTTGAGCAGGCTGGTAATCCCGATAAATACCACCACAAATTTGATGATATCGAAGAACTCGTAATAAGAAATGAAGTAGTATCCAGGTAAGAGGTAGCTAACCCATTTATCGAAAAAGAGCAGGTTAAAACCGGCGGAGGTCGCGATGACTGCTACCAGTAGTATTCCGTAAAGGAAATATCTTTTGGGGCTTAAATACCGGGGTATCAGAATGGATAGATTGATATAGATACCGGGAATGATGGTAGCTAGAAACAGGGCCGTATAGATAATGTCAATCTTTTCAATTTTCCCGGAAGGGGTAAACAGGTTTAGCAAAACGTAATACGAAACCAACCAGAACAGGATGTGTTGTACCAACCTGTTCCGGTAGATCGTTTTTATTTTGTCGAAGCTCATGGCTGTACCCGTTTCAAATAATAACACATGATTTCTTCCTTGTCTTTAGCACCGGGATTATCTACAAAAGCGTTCGGGTCGTTTCCGTATTTTATCAGGAACTTTTGCAGCTCATCCGTCGATGCCGTTAAGATATAGGAATCATCCTGATACTTTTTGTGAATAGTTTCATGTGAGATACGGATTTTATTGTTTTTAAGCAAATCAGCCAGCCAGGCCTCGTTGAACCATTTGATGCTCAAACTGTCTTTCGATATTCCTATTTGGGCAATGCTATGTGCCTTTACCAAATGGAAAGCGGTTAGATCAGGAACATTGAGATCGTCCGGGTAAAAATCGACGTATAGCTGGTGGTTGAGCTGAAACAGATGGACGACAAACTTCGATGTGCCATCTTTATCGGTATACGAAACCGAATAATTATTCTGCAACGAATCGGCAGGATTGCCCGGAATTGGCCCTCCTGGATGATGTACTGTTTGCTTAATGGTCCATTTATTCGATTCCTGGTCGAGCCAGGTTCCTATCAGTTCCTTTTTGAAGATGACATCTTTTGCCTTATAGAAAGGATGAAGCGACTTGACGATACAGCTGCTGACGATTACGGCAAGCAGGAGAGTTAACAGGAGCATTTTTGTTTTCATGGCTATTGAATTTAGTGGTTAAACAATCTGTAACCAAAGTAAATTCAACCGGGCTTTGCAGGCAATTTTTTTCGATGAACATGCTTGTTTCTTCGATGAAAAGGAAAGTTAACGGTGATTTTTCATTCGGATACTCACTTTACCACAAAGTACACGAAGATTTTTCACAAAGGACACCAAGACCACGTTGTGAAAAATCTTAGTGCTCCTTGTGGTTAGTTTTTTACTACAAAGCACAAAGTTTTCAACAGAGCCCGAAAGACGAGCTTATCAGTGGTAGAGTTATCGATCTTCGGTAAGAATTATTCATCATTTCAAATTGAACCATTAATTACACGCCGGACTCCGTCTTTGAATAAAACAGTATTGAAATTCATTAGTAATCCAAGGCGACTATGACTCAACTTGAGGTAAGTTAGAATTTGTGCTAAATGTAAATCATTCAACGCTTCGACAGATTTTATTTCCAAGACGAGTTTGTTCTCAACCAGTAAGTCAATTCTATAACCTGCATCCAGTTTCACCTCTTCGTATATTAACGGTAAAGCCTTTTGTTTCTCTACTCTTAGATTTAACTTATAAAGCTCAAAATATAGACATTCTTCATAAGCACTTTCCAGTAGACCAGGTCCTAGTGCCTTATGAACCTTAAGCCCTGCTTCAAAAGCAATTTTAGACAATTCATTTTCATTCATTGCGTTTAGGTTAGTTTTTTGGGATATCATCTAATTTTAAATCAATTTATAAAAATTAGATGATGCAGTCACGGGAATCTTTTTTAATAAACACCCGGACTCCGTTGTGGACTTTGTGCGTTCTTTGTGATCCTTGTGGTAAATTTTCTGAGCGGCGCATTCTTCGTTATTACCGTAAGGTTACTTTAATTGACTTTCATAGAAAAAAGACCGGCAGAAAAATTGCCGGCCTCTCTATCAGTTCCAATTTATTTATGCGTTGAAAAATCGCTCGACCGTGATGGGTAGGTCACGTACCCGTTTCCCGGTAGCGTTGAAAACAGCGTTGGCAATGGCCGGCGCTGCTCCAATGATGCCTACTTCGCCAAGGCCCTTCGCTCCGGACGGATTGATGTTCGGGTCGGGTTTGCCGATAAAGGAAACTTCGATGAGCGGCACGTCGGCATTGACGGCAAAGTGATAACCTGCCAAATCGTTTCCAATCAACCGGCCGGTTTTGGAGTCGACGAGCTGCTCTTCCAGCAAGCCCATACCGATACCACCGGCACCGGCACCAATCACTTGATTGGCGGCTGCTTTCGGATTAATAATCCGTCCGGCATCGACGACAATCACCATTCGATCGACTTTGATTTTACCGGTTTTCTCGTGCACTTTCACTTTATAGAAATGTGCTGCGGAAGAGCAGAATCCATACTTTTTGCGCTCTTCACCCGGTCCGGCAAATTCCTCGACCTTGATGTCATTGAGATTATTCTTACTGAAAATATCGGCATAAGGAACAAAACTGTCCTTATAGTTAATGCCTTTATCGGACAACGAGATGTCATCTATATTCAAGGCGTTGGCATCTTTATCGGGCCATGCATAACCCGCCACCTTTTGTTTCAGTGCCAGACTGGCGGCATAAACTGCACTACTGACGGAGGCCATTCCCCGGCTACCTCCCTGGCTTGGGGCTTTTGGGAAGTCTGAATCTCCAAGCTCGATCTTGATTTTGCTTTTGGGAATACCGGTAACCGTGTGGGCTACATTTTGCATGCCGGTTCCTGTTCCGGTCCCGATGTCCGTCATTGCTGTGCGAACGGTGATAATTCCGTCTTTTTGCATATCGATGGAGGCGCCGGTGTACGAACGGCCGGAGCCCCACATGCCCACGGCAACGCCGTAACCAACTTTGTAATCGCCTTCTTTCAGGGAACCGGGAACGGGATTACGCTTCTTCCAGCCAATGAGTTCGGCACCTTTCTCCAGGCACTCATTCAGATAGTTGGTCGACCACGGCAGACCGGTTTCCATTTCGTAAGGAGCGATATTTTTCAGGCGAACTTCCACCGGGTCCAGTTTCAGCTCGTGGCACAATTCATCGATGGCACTTTCCACACCAAAACAACCGGTTGTATCACCGGGACCGCGGTTCCAGGTCGGCATGGGTAAGTTGAGGTCGACGATGGCTTCCTCTGTTTTCACATTCTTAAAGCCGTAGATTTTGCGGGTGACGCGGGTAATTCCATCGGAGAAGCCCTGTATTTTGGAAGAGTTGTTCCTGGCCTGATGGATGATTCCCATAAATTGACCGTCTTTATCGGCTCCCAGTTTTACCCGTTGCCACGATTCAGGCCGGTAGCCTACCATGGTGAACATCTGCGGACGCGTGAGCATCACTTTCACCGGACGTTTAACCTGCTGGGCAGCCATTACTGCAGCGATGGTATGAGGCCAGACACGTAAGCCGCTTCCAAAGCCACCTCCAACAAATTCGCTGATCACATGAATGTTATCCGTTGGAATATCGAACAAACTGCTGATGACCGACTGCACCCGGTTGACCCCCTGGTTTTTATCGTACAGTAGGAGTTTGTCATTCGGTTTCCATTGCGCAATGGTGGCATGCATCTCCATTGGGTTATGAACCTCCGTCGCAATGGTGTAATTCTGGTCGACTATATAAGGAGCATCTTCCCACGCTCCAACGCTGCCCCGGTCGTTTTCGGTCTCTTTCAGCGATACCTCTTTGACTTTCTTTGCGAAGTCCGTTTCGGGTATTGCTTCCTCGTATTCCGCTTTAACCAGCGAAGCGGCAAACATGGCATCCTCGATGGTTTCTGCCACCACCATGGCAATGGGCTGGTCGTTGTAGTAAACCTTGTCGGTATAGAAAATAGGTAGTCCGAACCGATTGTCCGGCATCTCTTTCATTCCGGAGAAACCGGATACATAAGGCTTGTTTTCATGCGAAAGAATATCAATCACGCCGGGAGCCTTCATCGCTTCTTCCACCTGCATTTTCAGAATTCTTCCGGAGGCGATGGTACTTCCGACCATCACTCCGTATGCTACATCAGGAATATCATATTCTGCTGAATATTTTGCTTTGCCGGTTACCTTCGCAATCCCTTCCACACGACCTTTCGGCATTTGTTTCGTGTTTTTCGAGTCAAAAAAGTAGCTCATCACCTTATGCTTTATTCGTGAGACAAGTGTGTAATGCAGTTTCTATCGCACCTTTCAGTAATGGAACTTTGAAGGCATTTGTCGATAGGGGAGCGGTATCTTCAGCTGCAATTCGCGCAGCTTCGGCGAAGTTTTCGGCAGTTGCCTGTTTTCCCTTCAGGAAATCTTCTGCTTTTGTCCAGCGCCAGGGCTTGTGTGCTACACCACCTGATGCCAGCCGTGCCTCGCTGATTTGGTTCCCGTCCATATCCAAGGCAGCTGCTACCGAAATCAGGGCGAAAGCGTACGATTCACGGTCGCGCAGTTTCAGGTACTCGAAATGCTTGCTGAAGTTGTTCTTCGGAACAAAGATGGAAGTAATCAAGGCGTTTTCCGGAAGGTTGTTATCCTTTTCGGGATTGTTTCCGGGCAACCGGTGAAAATCGAGGAAGTTCATCGTCTCTTCCGAACCATCAGTTTTCCGGATATTGACTTTTGCATCCAGAGCGGCGAGTGCTACACACATGTCCGAGGGATGGACGGCCACACAGGCATCGGAATAGCCAATAATTGCACCCATCCGGTTATTCCCTTTTAAGGCGCCGCAACCGGAGCCATTTTTTCGTTTGTTGCACGGAAGTGTCAAGTCGTAAAAATATGGACAGCGGGTACGTTGTAACAGGTTTCCTCCGGCCGAAGCCATGTTGCGAATCTGGGGTGAAGCTCCCTTCAGAATCGCTTTGGCGAGTAACGGCCAGTGGGCTTTGATAGCTTTGTTATCCGCGATGGCTGTGTTGCGAACCATGGCTCCAATGACCACACCCTTGTCTTTTTCTTCGATGGTATCGGGCAGGGTAGCGGTAATGTCGAGAACCTGGTCCGGCTCATCAATCTCTTTCTTCATCAGGTCTACCAGGTTGGTGCCACCGGCAATGTATTGAGTATGTTTGTTTGCTGAGGATAACGCTTCGCGGACGGTTTTGGGTTTGGTATATTCGAAAGGTTTCATCGGGTTAATTTTTCATGGACAATTCATTTGGATACTTGTTGGATGGCTTTGGTGATGCCGTTGTAAGCACCACACCGGCAGAGGTTACCGCTCATGTATTCCTTGATTTCTTCTACGGAACCGGTGTGTCCCTCATCGACACAGGCAACGGCCGACATAATTTGCCCGGAAGTGCAGTAACCGCACTGGAAACCGTCGTTCTCAAGGAACGCTTCCTGCATCGGGTGCAGGTTGTCTCCGTCGGCCAATCCTTCAATGGTGGTGATGGCTTTTCCCTGGGCCATCACCGCCAGGGTCAGACAACTCAGGGTCCGTTCCCCGTTGATGTGTACGGTACAGGCACCGCATTGACCGTGGTCGCACCCTTTTTTGCTGCCGGTCAGGTTTAACTCTTCCCGGAGCACATCCAGAAGCGTCGCCCGGCTGTCAATCGTCAGTGAATAGGGTTTTTTATTGATCTCCAGCTGAATGGGGATCATCTGCTTTTTGACGAAGAGTTTTTCCCGGACATCCTGGTAGAAGGCTTTTAAGCTGTTGGGAATAAATGATAATGCCGCCAATGCTGAAGAGGATTTTAAAAAGAAACGGCGGCTCATCGACATGGCATTAGAATGGGAATGTTTCATCGTTAGCAATTAATTTGGTTAATGCCTTAGCAGGTCTCTCACTCAAATTTATGAAATTTCAACCAGTACCCCGGCATTGGCCTTTAAAATATTGGCTAATGAATGAGGTTGTAAATCTTATGTTTACGACATGGATCTGGAATGTGCAGGTTTGAAAAAACGACACTCACCCCTCCATTTTTAGTTTCCCTTACACAACAATTGATGGAATGGCAATGGGTTTTAGATAAACAGAAGTACAACGGCAATGACCACACCTGAGCCTGCGACTATCATTCCTTTCTTGAAGCTTTTTGCTTGGGGTTTGAACATCCACAGAGACGAGACGGCTAAAAAGAGTAGTAATATTCCAAAGACCGTGGCAAACAGGTGTGATGGATTTTGACTGACTGATTTATGAACTGAGTTCATCTTCGAAAGAATCGTAGGAAGTGCTTTGACCGTGTAACTGGTTATTCCGGTGGCCTTATTATAGGTGCCGTTGGCAAAATAATGCAGGTCACCTTCCGTTTTGATGATTTTGAAACCTCTCATATGTAACTCGCTGCCTAATGCCGCTTCGTCAAGATTTACGGGGAGTTTTCTCTCTACCGTTGTTTCCCTTTTCAGGAAATCGGTATCCCGGTAAACCAGAATGATTCCGCTGATGGAATAGATGAGGGTAAAGCCTAATACGAAATAGCCTACATAGCGATGCAACATTCGCATATAATAGTGGATGCTTCTTTTTTTCATTGTTCGGTGTTTAGTTGAGGTGAAACGTTGAATGGTTCAGAATTGTAGATCTTTTGCACTATTGTCTGAATGACATGTAATTGGATAAGGATTCCAGATGAAGGTTTAACTTAACGTCTCAATTTTTTCATCGATTCGCAGAGGAAGAGTGGATCGCTAACCGAATTTTGGAGAAATTTCTATTGTCTGGCGTCTTGTTACGAATGTTTATCTTATCGGAAACTTTGCTTTTTCTTCTTCCAGTTTTCCGGCCATGTATTCGGTAATGTCCATCCGGATGCGCCACTCTTTTGGATAGTTACTGTTGAAACGATTGCCCAGGTTTTTAGCCCATCCTAACGGAATATCCTGGTAGGTGAGTAGGTGCCAGCCGCGTTCTTTCGCTTCGGGCCGGATTTCATCGCGGTGCAGAAATTTGATGGCATCGTTCAGCGTTAATTCGATTTCGGGAAATGTGCCTCTTTGCAGGATGGGAGAAAGCGCTAGTTCGTGTACCGGAACGACCTCTTTCTTTTTCTGTTCCCCGATTTTGACGCCCGCGTGTACAATCCGCAGGCCTTTTTGCAGCCAGGTTAACACGGCAGCGTATTTCGAAGGAAAAGCAAACAGCGCTTCGTTCAGTTTGAATATGTCGAGATTATCGCCGGTAAGCCAGCCTTCAACCAGAGCTTTCTCACTACTTGATGCAACAGAGAAGGCAGCACTCTTCAGTTTTTTGGGTATGCGGGACGTTTCGCCGTCCAACTTGCGGACAACTGCCATGAAAAAGCCTTCTCCTTTGGTTTTATGCGGATAGAACCGGTAGCCCGAAAGCCCGGCTGCTTCTGTTTCGGTAACGCCCCAATCTGCTTTCACCGGAAGGGAAGTATTTTCGACTTCGGCAAATTCGTTCAACCATTTCAGGTTTTCTTCGTTTTCGCCCGGATTGTATGTACATGTGCTGTAAATGAGTACACCTCCGGGCTTCAATGCCGGCCAAACATCGGCGAGAATGCGCTGTTGTCGTTGGGCACAAAGCGTCGTATTCTCGGGCGACCATTCAGCGATGGCGTTTTCGTCGCGCCGGAACAGACCTTCGCCGGAGCATGGAGCATCTACGACCAGCACATCGAACTGACCTTCGAATGTGGCAAAGTCCTTCGGATCGTTGTTCGTGACTATAATATTGGGATTTCCCCACTTCTTCAGATTTTCGGAAAGAATAACTGCCCGGCTGCGGATGACTTCGTTGGAAACGAGCAGACTGTTTTCCGGAAGGAGAGAAACAATGTGAGTCGATTTACCACCCGGAGCACCGCATAAATCCAGCACTTTTAATGGCTCATTAGGCAATTGACAGAAAGCCTGTTCGAGAAACATGGAGCTGGCTTCCTGGACGTAATAGACACCGGCGTGTAAAAACGGGTCAAGCGTGTAGAAAGGACGTTCATCAAGATAGAAACCGGTTTGGCACCAGGGGACAGCTTTTCCGTTTACCGGATTTTTGCTTTTCGCTGAATTGACCCGGATGGAACTGACAGCTGCTTCCGAAAGCGATTGTTGAAATGCTTCGAATTCATCCCCCAACTGAGCTTGCATTCGTTGGGTAAAACTTTCGGGAAGTTGTGTTGCCATGGTCGTTCGATTTCCATTTAAAATTATGCAAAATTAGCTTTTTAAATCAGAGGGAAGTTCTAAATTGTGGCCCCGAAACGAAATATTTGAATCGTTTTCACGTTAGATAGTTGATAACATAAGCTAATTAAAAAAGCCGGTTTATCCGGTTACACGCTCGAAATCAGTATAAAATATGTCAGGTTTTAGTTTGAAATACAAGCTGGGACTCATCCCGGGTACGGCAAAAATTGATGCAAAGTGGAACAAGTTGCTGGGCATGCGCGATGAGCTGCAGGAATTGGAGCAATCGGACGAACTGGCTCGTTACCGTGAGCTGGATGCTGAACTAAAATCTGCTGAGTTCAGGGCCCGGAAAAAAGAGCTGACCCAATTGAAATTTGAAGGGAGCCATGAGCAAAAAATACTGAGTGAATTGGAACACTTAAGTCGTTCCAAGTCGATGAAACAGTATTTCAAAACATTGAGTTCAGAGAAACTGGCGCGCTTCAAAAAGATTGAAAAAGGCGACAAGCTGGCCCGGTTTAACGAACTCAAAGAAATTGTAACCACTCCAGAGTTTACCAAACGTCGGAAAGACGTGGAGAAGCTCCATTACAATAATTCTCCCGAAGCTGCCAAACGAAAGGAGTTTGAGGCGTTGAAAAATGATAAGCGACTGAAATCGTATTACAACACGCTCGCTTCCGACAGTTATCGGTTGTATATGAAAGCGGAGGAGAGTGGAGAGAAGCCTTCGGACCCAAATGAGATTAAGCGTTACGAGAAATTTCTCGCATCGGGTGAGTACAGTAACCTGAAAACGGTTGAGAAACAGAATCTGACTCAGCGCTATGAAGAGTTGCGCGGAGAGGTGCAGTCGGATGAGTTCCTGGAAAGAGAGAAATTTCTGAAAAATAGTAAGCGCTATCAAACTACCGGTGATTACCGTTTGCTGGCGGAATATGAAAAATTAAGCAAAGATCCGGAAATCAAATTTTACCATAAGTTCAGCAAATCAGGCGAATATCTCAATTATCAGCGGGTGCACGATTCGAAGGAACTTGAGCGGCTGAACGAGTTGGAAGACCTGGTGAAAGACGAAGGTTTCCGGGAGCGGGTTGCCTTCCTGAAAGACAAGAAGCGCTATGAGAAATCGGAAGACTTTAAGCTGGAGCAGGAATTGGCTAAGCTGAAGAACAGTGAGCTGATTAAGAAATATTTTGCTTTGCATAAAGCGAGAGAGCTCAATTTTTTCGATAAGTGGCAAGTCGCTTTCGATGATGAGTTTACCCGCGACGGCGTTAACTTCGAGCGTTGGAATTCAGGGATTTATCCTGGTAAGGAAGTTTTTGGAAACAACTACTCGCAAGCTGATGAGTTGCAATGCCTGAACGGTGAAGAGAATCTCCAGGTACATGGCGGAATTTTATCGATTGTTACCCGTAAGGAAGAGTCGAAAGGAATGCGTTGGAATCCACAGTACGGATTGATTCCTGCAGAATTCCAATATACCTCTTCGATGTTGAATACCGGCAACAGTTTCCGGATAAAACAAGGTATTATAGAGGCGAAGATACGCGTGAATCCGTGTGCCGAGATTGTGTCGGCTTTCTCGTTGAAAGGCGACGGAGCGTTTCCGCAGATCGATATTCTGCGCAGTGGCAAAAATGAGGTGAGCATGGGAGTTATCCGCGAAATTAAAGGAGAACCGGTTTGGCAACATCAAACGATTACCGGATTGAACTTTAAGAAGTTTCACGTATATCGACTCGAATGGGACGGACAAACACTAACGTGGAAAATCAACAATGCCGTGGTTCATCAGAGCAAGGTTGATTCTTCGTTTGATAATATGTTCCTGAATCTCCTTTCGAGCGTGCACGAGGAAGTGCATCACCAAAATCTACCACATTACTTTGAGGTGGATTGGGTAAGATGCCTCGTGCCTCAGGCCGGGAATAATTAGAACGCGCCACATTTCAGAAAAATACAGACAGGTCACTTTTATAGAAAACAAAAGGAACAATAACGTGCAGCTAAGCATCGTTTATTGTTCCTTTTTTCGTAGCAAGAGGTAAACTGTTGTCCTTTGTAATGTGCTTTTATGCTATTGGTCGCTCATTTTCGTGCGTAGCGAGCGGAAGCCTTCTCCAAGAATTTCACTGGCGTCCATGATGGTAATAAAAGCGTCCGGGTCCACCAGATTGATGTGCTCTTCCAGAATGGCTACTTCGCGCCGGCTTACTACCGTGAAGATGATTTCCTTTTCCTGGTTCGTAAACATGCCAACGCCTTTCAGATAGGTACCGCCACGTTCCAAATCGACCAGTATCTTATCCTTTATCTCGTCATGTTTGTCGGAAACGATGATGAGCGCTTTGTTGTAATTGGCCCCGGCCATGGTCTGGTCGATGGCTTTTCCGGTGATGTAAATGACCAGCCAGCTGTAAAGAGGAATCTGCCAGTCTTTGAATGCAAGCAATGCCATCAAAACAATGGTCGAGTCGACATAAATCATCAACTGTCCGAGTGGCATGTTGGTGTATTTGGCGATAATCATGGCGATTATATCGGAGCCACCGGAAGTTGCTTTCGATTTGAAAATCAACCCCAATCCGAAACCAATCAGCACCCCTCCGAAGATGCAGGAGAGCAGTACATCGTGAACCAACGGTGCATCGCCGTCTACACGCATGTAGGTTATGGCATCCATAAAAACGGATGACAGGACAAATCCGACAATGGTTTTGACACCAAAGCGGGGACCCAGAATTTTGATTCCGGCATAGGTTAGCGGTATGTTCAATATTAATCCGAAAAGACCAATGGGAACACCTTCGGGCCAGAAGGAAAAAAGCCCATGCGTGAGATAGTGCACGATGATGGCAATACCGTATACGCCTCCCGGAACAATTTTATGGGGCGAGATGAAATAGACAAATCCAACGGCCAGAATAAACGAGCCGACAATGATGTACATGTAGTCGATGAACCATCGCAGGGAAAAGACCCGCTCTTTCGGTAGGAAAGCCATAATGTCTGAGTTAAATTGTTTGGGCTAAATTAGATATTTTAACCCGTTTACAATACGATAAAACCTGATCCTTTTCTTAAACATTTCATCCGGTTTGAGCTGTCGGATACTTGTTTATATAAGACTTTTATTCGGAAGAATCATTCCCTTACCAATCGTAAATAGGAACCAATTATTTGTATACAAAAAAAGGCTTCCCGATAGGAAAGCCTTTTTAATAACAGTGTAAATCTTAGAATCTTTTCTCTTTGATCCGGGCTTTTTTACCAGTCCGGCCACGCAGGTAAAACAAGCGGGCACGACGTACGCTACCTCTCCGGTTTACATCAATCTGGTCGATGAAAGGAGAGTTGAACGGGAAAATTCTTTCCACACCTACGTTACCCGATATTTTCCGAACAGTAAAGGTTTTGGTCAAACCGGAACCTTTGATCTGAATTACCGTACCACGATAATTCTGAACTCTCTCCTTGTTACCCTCACGGATTTTGTAATGTACCGTGATGGTATCACCAGGACCGAACTTCGGAAGTTCTTTCTGTTCGCCTATAAATGCGTTTTCTGCTACTTTAATGAGATCCATCGTATTTATTTTAGATAGTTGACGAACGCAATATTAACAGGTTTTCTGCCAGAGATTACGTACGGAAATTTCGCGGCAAAAATATGGATTTTTTTCTGAATCGTAAAATATTAGCTCCAAAATCCACTTTTGCGTTCAGCTTATTTTTCTTTTAAATGGTCACCGGTTTGCTTGGCCACGTTGCGGTACCACCATTCCGGGTAACCGGGTTGAGCTGGCATCACCGGAAGTTTACCGCTTTCGTTGCGCTCGAACTTACCATCTTTCTCTTTCATGATGTTACCATCCTTGTACTTGATAATCAGGTAATGCTCCAGCTGTGTCCAGCGATTCACTGTCAGGTTCACCTGCTTGTCGGAATATTCCGTTAAGAATTTGCGGGCCATATCGTGCTCGCCTTTGTTCCAGAGGTCCATGGCAGCTTCATCAACTGCAGGGGTGAAATCGACAAATTTGGTTTCGAGTTCACTCTGCACTTTCTGAATGTCTTTGATCATGTAATCGTAACGCAGGTAAGCCAGGTTCGATACGGTATTGAATACCCAGAAAGCAGAATTGTCAGACCAGGTCAGCATGTCGCCGTTTCCTACGCGAATAGGTTCCGGAACTTTCTGAATACCGCAATATACCGGCATATAGCAGGTAGAATAGGTATCATCAACGCCAAACCACATAATGCCACCAATTGGATCGGGGTATTTAGAGCGCATTTGAGCGATGAACGAGAAGCCGGTTTGTTGAGTTGAGATAGCACGCTCGTTGACGTAAGTCGTCGAATCAACCTGCCAGGTCAACGGACGCCAGCGGTAAGGCAGTTTGAATGGACCGGCACCTGGATCTTTGGTCATATCCAAAGCAGTTCCTTCGAAGTGGTCGCGCATCATGCCCATCACGTCTTTTACTGTTAACAACGTATCAGGTTTTACCCAAAGCGGCATGCGGTTGGTTGCATAACCGTTGGCTCCGTGAATAATTTTACCCATGGCATAGTCCTGATATTGGTCCATGTTGCTGGCAACTTTACGGAAACCAGCCCAAACACGTGCATCGCAGAAACGAGCGCCTTCGAAATTTACGGGAGCGTAGGTTCCTGAAAAGCTAAAGTCCTTGTTTTTTCCGTCGAACCATCCTTTTTCCCGTGCAAACGAAATCACATCGCTTGAGTATAGGCAGTTATCCGGGTCGTTCAACGGGAAAGTGGTGATACGAGCCTGGTTGGCGTGTCCGGAAATGTATCCGTCGGGAATGCGACGAGCTACCCAAACCGCACCTTTTTCAGCTTCACCTTTACCAATCATTTCCAGAATCCACACTTCGTTCGGGTCAGCAATCGAGAAGGATTCTCCTTCGCTGGCATATCCGTATTGGGCAACCAGGTTGGTCATTACCTTAATGGCTTCGCGAGCTGTTTTGGCACGTTGAAGCGTCAGGTAAATCAAACTTCCATAATCGACAATGGCACCGGGTTGGTGTTGCAATTCTTCGCGGCCACCAAAAGTTGTTTCACCGATGGAAAGCTGATGTTCGTTCATATTTCCGGTTACCTGGTAAGTATGGGCAACCTGAGGGATTTTTCCCAGAAATTTGCCGGTATCCCATTCAGTGACATCGACCATTTCGCCCGGCTTATGATCGGCTGCCGGCCAGAAATACATTTCTCCGTAAAGTGTATGTGAGTCAGCTGCGTAGGTTATCATGGTTGAGCCATCGACCGTTGCACCTTTGGTAATCAAAAAGTTGGTACAGGCGTCGGCTACGTGAACCTGCAGCGCCAGCCAAATCAGGCTAGTCAGTAAGAGCGTTTTCTTCAGCATAATAGAAAGGAATTTTTTCGTTTTTGACAAAAATAGGAAAATAAATGAATGCGCTACTGCGGCAAATGCGCACTGTACGACCTTTTTATATGATATTTGTTAGGTTTTCTCTGTCTTATGGTAAATGAATGGTACCGCCGGTGTTGTCGCGGGAAGCTCCGGTAACAGCAGAAAGACAGTTGATTTCTTGCCGGTTGGCCAATACGCCCAGGAAGGCAAAGATGAGTGCTTCCTTAAAATCGATGATCTCCTTCTCGGGAATAATGACTTCTGCTTTAGAACATGCGGCAATGCGATTCATCAACAGGGGATTGTGTGCGCCACCTCCGGTAACCAGCATTTTTCCCGGATGGCGGATGGCCTGGCCAATTTGAATAGCAACATGTTCATAAAGCGTCCTCATTTGGTCGGGTAGCGATAGAGAACTTTTCGTCAGCAACGGAATGAGTTGGCCGTCAAGCCACTCTTTGCCCAGCGATTTGGGTGGTTTTTCTGCGTAAAAGGGCAAGTTATTCAGCTCGTTCAGCAGAGCATTATCTACCTGTCCGCTTTTTGCGATGAGGCTATCCATATCGTATTCCTGTCCCTTTTGTTGGGCCAGATAATTGAGCACGATGTTGGCGGGACCAATGTCGAAGGCAATGCGTTGTCCTTTTTCTTCGTATGAGATGTTGGCAAAGCCACCCAGGTTGAGACAGTACTCATAATCGCTGAAAAGAATTAGGTCGCCTACCGGGACGAGAGGAGCTCCCTGGCCCCCTAATGCTACATCCATATTCCGGAAGTCGGCAATGGTTTTAATACCGGTTTCGGCAGCGATTATCGTTCCATTTCCCAGTTGAAACGTGAACTGTTTTTCAGGCTGATGAAAAATCGTGTGACCGTGCGATGCGATGAGTTCCGGTGCCGTTTTTCCTTGCAGAAATCGGTTGATGACTTCTCCGGTATACCGTGCATATTCGTTATGAAGTAGCAAGATTTCCTGCGCTGTACTTTTTTCCGCTTCTCTCAGTTTTTTCTGCCATTCAGCAGAATAAGGAACGGTGTCGGCAGCCTCGATGACAAATGACCAGCCCGATTTGCTAAGTTCGAAACGGCACAATGCCAGGTCGATTCCATCGAGCGAAGTGCCTGACATTAGACCTAATGCGGTAATACTTTCTTTCATTTGTAGAAGGTTGCCGTATATACCGATTGATTTCCTTTTGCATCGGCAATCGTGAGTTTCAACTGGTGGGTTTTTCCCATTTCCAGACGGGTCGGGTCAATCGTGTAAGTTAGTAAGTCATATTTGGGATCGTAGGCAAATAGTGCCCATTTTTCGTCGATTTCGCCCCGGTAGGTTGCGATTCCCGAAAGGTTATCTTTGATTCTGAAACGGATGTGCTTTGGATTTACGAGGTGTTTGTGCTCTTTAATACTAAGCGAACGAATCGTCGGAGGAACGGTGTCCACTGCCACGCTGAAATTTCCAAAATAGCGCGGATAACCTACGATCCAGCCATCGGAATATCCACCACCGGCGCTCCATTTCTGGCCATCCGGGTCGAGAATGACGAGCAGTGCTTTGCTTTCCAGCGAATCAGGAAGACTGTCCGGCTTAATAGACACGCGAATAGGCTTTTGTAGCGGCGTATATTTATCCTGAATTTCCTGCAAGGGGGCATAGCATCCATCGGGTGTGGCTTCTTCCTTGAAATGAAATGCCAAATCATCATACAAGGCTTCAGCAGGTACTTTCAATTTCAGGTTATCTGCCTGAAAGTAATTGTCTTTGTCGTACGAAAATATCCGGGCGCCGTTATTCTGTCGCTGTGTACTATCGGGCGGTGTGCTTTGCACCTGGAATTCAAGTGTTGACTTATTGTCATAAGCGTCAGCGGTAATTACTTTCACCTGGTGGATCTTGTCATCCGTGAAATCGACAATGCCGTTGTTTTTATCGATGGTGTATATGTCGAGCTTATTTCCCGGCTGGCGGAAGAGCCGATGAACCCAACGTCCGTATCGTTCGCGCTCGGCATAGTCAGCCAGGCTGTTCACGTAACGCGTTTCAGTAAAAGAGATATCGTTTATCTTAAAACCGAAGATGGTATCCTGATCGACCACCAGTAACGCGCTGTATATACCGCATTTGCTCCAGCTTGCATTCAGGTAATCGACAGCCTGTATACCAAAGGCAGTCGGACCGCTCACTTTTAAAACCGGATTTCCTTTCAGGTGATATTCCGACGAATAGTAGACGGTTGAGTATCGCTTGTGATTGTACATGCCGGTTGAAGGAAAGGAATAGGCGTAAAGCGAAATCATTTTGGGTGGCATATTGTCTTTTATCGGGAAGTGCCATTTCAAGCCGTTCTGCGGGCGCTGAGTTTGTGTGTCACGGATTTCGAAATGCAGATGCGGACCTCCTGAACTTCCTGCATTTCCCGACCAGGCAATGACATCTCCCTGTTTCACCGGAAACGAATCACGGGGAATGGTAAGGTTTACAGCAAACTGTTCACGTTTATACTGAATTCGTCTTACATATCTTTGTAAACGTGGCATCAGGCGCTCCAGGTGGCCATACACCGAAGTGATTCCGTTTGGATGATTAATATAAACAGCACGGCCATAGCCGGTGGGAGAGATGGCAACACGCGTAACATACCCATCAGCAACCGAATGAACCGGAACGCCTGTATGACCGCCGGTCCGCATATCGAGTCCCGAATGAAAGTGATTGGGGCGTAGTTCTCCAAAATTACCCGAAAGGGAAATCGGCGGTTTGATGGGAGGAATCAACGTCTGTGGTTCATCGGGTGGTGGAGGGGCCTCTTGACCATAAATCTGAAATGACCATATCCATAGCAGCACAAAAAGCGGGGTAAATAGCTTCATTCTCTTTCCCTTTCAGTTTATCTCACGAAAATAAAAACTTTACACCGACCATACTAGTATTATGTGGAATGAAATTTTTTCGATTTGATTAAAATATTAACTTTGTGTAGGAAATCCTGAAGTATGACAGAACGCGAAACTGTTTTATTAGGAGAGTTTAAGGAGAAAATCGATAAGCTTATTCGGCGTTGTGAAACGTTGAAAAGTGAGAACTATCGTCTCCTGGAAGAACAGGTTCAACTCCAGGACCAAATCAGGTTGTTGAGCAGTCGCAACGAAGAGTTGGCTGAAAGAAACGAACAACTGAAATTTGCTAAGTCGTTACTGGCGTCTGATGGTCAATCGCACGATGCCCGTATCAAGATTAACCGAATAGTGCGGGAAATAGATAAGTGTATTGCTATGTTGAATAAGTAATACCACCTGCTGAAATGGAAGATAAGCTTTCAATCAATATTAATATAGCCGACCGTCGGTATCCGTTGCGAATTGACCGCAACGACGAGGAAAAGATACGGAAGGCGGCGAAAATTATTAACGACAAGGTACTGCAATACAAGCAGCGCTATGCCAATAAAGACAGCCAGGATTGTTTGTCGATGGCAACTTTGCAGTTTGTGATTCAGATGCTTGAAGTTGAGAAACGAAATGATATTTCGCCATTGGTTGAAGAACTGGAAGAACTAAACGATTTTTTAGCAGAATATCTGGAAAAGGAAAGTTAATTAAGTCAGTTTAATTAATGATATTTGCCCGCATTTTGTCTTCTTTCAATTAAGGAATTTGATTGAGAGAAGTTGAAATTGCGGGTTTTTTGGTAAAATTGAACTATTAATAAATTGTGACATGACAATGACAATCATAGCTGGTGTTATTGGCTTAATATTAGGAGGAGTGATTTCCTACTATGTTTGGGACAAGGCACTTAAGAAAAAGAAAAACAAACTCATCGGCGAGGCCGAAGCCAAGGCCGAGATGCTGAAGGAGAAGAAGATGCTCCAGGCAAAAGAAAAATTTATTCAGCTCAAGTCGGAGCACGAAAAGTATATCAACGAGAAAAATCAGCGGATTACCGGTGCTGAGAACAAACTGAAACAGCGCGAAAGCACTTTCCTGCAACGCAAAGAAGAGTTGCAGCGTAAAGTGAAGGAATTTGAAACTACCCGGAAAGAGGTAGAGGTAATTCGCGAGAATCTGAGCGCTCAGATGGAAATGGTTGAGCAGAAGAGTGAAGAGCTGGACAAAATGCACAAACAGCAGGTGGAACAACTGGAATCGATTTCCGGTTTGTCTGCTGAAGAAGCAAAAGCTCAATTGACCGACTCACTGAAAAATGAGGCCAAAACCGAGGCAATGTCGTACATCCAGGAAATTATGGATGAAGCCAAGATGACTGCCAATAAGGAGGCCAAAAAGATTGTTATCAAATCTATTCAGCGGGTTGCCACTGAAACAGCTGTGGAAAATTCAGTTACCATCTTCCACATCGAGAACGACGAAATCAAAGGTCGTATTATCGGTCGTGAAGGACGTAACATCCGAGCGTTGGAAGCAGCTACCGGTGTTGAAATTATTGTCGATGATACGCCGGAAGCCATTGTACTTTCAGCGTTCGATCCGGTACGCCGCGAAATTGCCCGTTTGGCATTGCACCAACTGGTAACAGACGGACGTATTCACCCGGCCCGCATTGAAGAGGTCGTGAACAAGGTGAAGAAGCAGATTGAAGAGGAGATTATCGAGACTGGAAAACGGACTTGTATCGACCTGGGTATTCACGGAATGCATCCCGAGTTGATTCGTTTGATCGGTAAAATGAAATATCGTTCGTCTTACGGACAGAACCTGTTGCAGCACTCGCGCGAAACCGCCAACCTGTGTGCCATCATGGCTTCTGAGCTTGGGTTGAACCCGAAACAGGCCAAGCGTGCCGGACTGTTGCACGATATTGGTAAAGTGCCGGATGACGAGCCGGAATTGCCACACGCTATTCTAGGTATGAAGCTGGCCGAAAAATACAAAGAGAAGCCGCTTGTGACCAATGCCATTGGTGCTCACCACGACGAGATTGAGATGACCAGCTTGCTGGCACCAATCGTTCAGGTTTGTGACGCGATTTCAGGTGCTCGTCCGGGTGCCCGTCGTGAAGCTGTTGAGTCGTACATCAAGCGTCTGAAGGACTTGGAAGCTATGGCGCTTGCATATCCGGGTGTTATGAAAACTTATGCAATCCAGGCCGGTCGTGAGTTGCGCGTGATTGTGGGAAGTGACAAGCTGACTGATAAGGAGGCTGAAGAGCTTTCGTACGATATCGCCAAGAAAATCCAGGATGAAATGACGTATCCCGGACAGGTGAAAATCACGGTGATTCGTGAAACACGTGCAGTGAATTATGCGAAATAAGTAACAATACCAGATACAAAAAAGAGCTTCGAATTTTCGAAGCTCTTTTTTTATGCGGTGATAATCTCTTTTAATACATCCAGCTGTTTTATTTTCTCTTCATCGCCTGTTGCCCGGTAGGCATCCTGCAAACTATCAATGAGTCCTTTCAGACAAAAACGGTCGTCCATCATAATGTCCGAACCCATTTCCAATTGCTGTCGACTCAGATAGTAATCCATCTCCTTGTGACCAATGATGGCTCCTTTGTTTGCCGGATTGATGTAGAAAAGGATCGGAGAAGACGTGGTGCCAAAAGCTTCCTTCGACATCTCCGGATCGTAATAGCCCAAAAACAATACCCGCTTCAAATTCAAATGATAAATCGGTAATTGCAGTTTCCGGGCTATCAGGCAATAGAATAAGGTCAGCGTGGACGGATTTCCCTTTCTTGATGAAAGTAAATCGTTGATAAAGCAGTTTTGCGGCGCGCCAAAATTAGCCACATTTAAATCGAAATGATACAGTTCGAAAAGCACATGATTCAGGATGGTGGTTTTTTCGAGCGAAGTCAACGACTCATTCATCTCGAGCCACGCATCTGTGACAATTTGCTGCACCTGGGTCTCCACGTCTTTCGAGTCCAGATCGGGATACTGAATTTGACTCACAATGATCCAGCCGTCCAGAAAGGAGGGGAGTTCCGATTCATTCCACTTTCTCAGACGGTCAGCTACTTTGCGGAACCGGAGGTGCGCAATCACTTTTTCCAGCCGATCCTGTTGTTGAAGGGTGTTGGCATTTTCCCAGGCTATTTCCAACTCGGGAATTAACAATGGGTCAATTTCCATCAACTCCTGTAGCACTGCTTCATAAACCGTTTTTTCCGGGTCTTCCAGCAGCGAAATCATGGCCTGTAACTGCTTATCCATTGTTCGGATTTACATAACAATTCGTTCAAGCACGGTTTCCACCAGGTTTTTAATCACTGGTTTATAGTTTTCATTCGCTTCTCGCGTTACGCGGTTCGCAATGATGGCACAAATAGTGAGGGCGTGGTGACCCAGCAGATGGCTCAGTCCGTAAATGGCCGAGCACTCCATTTCGTAGTTGGTTATCTTCATTCCGTTAAAACGGAAAGACTCAATTTTGTCGTTCAATTCCGGATCAGCGGTCGGCAGACGAAGCTCGCGGCCTTGCGGACCATAAAATCCCGGTGCCGAAATAGTTACTCCCGGTACCATATCTTCCCCGACAATCTTCCTGAAAAGCTCCGAATCGCTTTCGACTACGTACGGTGAAGTCAACAGCGGGTTCCAACTCGTGTGTTCTTTAAAAGCTTTTTCGAATTCGACATCGGCAAAAGTTTCACGTCCGGCGTAAAAGTTCATCAAACCGTCGAAACCAATGGCGCGCTGCGAAGCAACATAGCTGTTAACGGGAATATCGCCCTGAAGTGCACCCGATGTGCCAATCCGAACAATGTTCAACGCCGTATGCTCTTCTTTGATGGTACGGGTTTCCAAATCGATATTCACCAGCGCATCCAGCTCATTTACTACAATGTCGATATTATCGGTTCCGATTCCCGTCGATAAAGCGGTAATCCGCTTGCCGCGAAATGTGCCGGTAGCCGATACAAATTCCCGGTTCTCGGATGTCGATTCAATGTTATCGAAAAATGAGGAAACCAGCTTCACACGTCCCGGATCTCCCACTAAAATGATGTTTTCTGCAAGATTCTCAGGTTTGAGGTGTAGATGAAAAATAGTCCCGTCGGGATTGATAATAAGCTCAGATGCTTTTATTTTTTTCATAGATTTGTTCAAAATTGTTATATATCCAAAACTATCGAAAAATAATCATAATTTCAAAGCCACGAATTACCTGCTTTTTCAGTATTTTTTGACTGACCTGACCATTTTTCGTTTCAAACAGAAATTTCAAACTAATCACTTAAAATAACCGTATGAATTTTAAACGATCCTATCTTATTCTTGCTGCTATTGTTGTTGTCGTTGTTGTTTTTTTCAGTAGTAGTATGTTTTTTACTATCGAACCTGGCGAACGCGCCGTTATCTTCCGGAAGTTTTCGACGGGATTGGATAAGGAACATGTCTATCTCCCCGGATTCCATATGATTGCTCCCTGGAACAAACTCTTCGTTTATGACGTGAAGGAAAAGAAGCGTGAAGAAACAATGGACGTGCTCGATAAAAATGGTTTGTCCATCAAAATGGACGTTTCCATTCGTTTCAATCCGGTTCATAATCGCATTGGATACCTGCACGAAACCTTCGGTAAGGACTACATTGACCAGCTGATTATTCCTGAAATTCGTTCAACTGTCAGGCGCGTAGCGGGCCGCTACACTGCCGAGGAGATTTATTCGACCAAACGGTCAGAGGTGGAGTCCGCTATTATCGATGAAGCCCGGAAAGTGATGGAGCAAAATAACATCGACTTACGTGCTCTGTTGATTCGCTCCATTAATCTGCCTAACGAGATTAAAATGGCGATTGAAAGCAAGCTGAAACAGGAGCAGGAAGCGCTGGCTTATCAATTCCGTCTGGAGAAAGAGAAAAGCGAAGCTGAACGGAAACGGATTCAGGCTGAAGGTATCGCCGCGTACAACGATATCATCAATAAATCGTTGACGGATAAAATATTGAAGCAGCGCGGTATTGAGGCGACGTTGGAATTGGCTAATTCACAAAACTCCAAGGTGATTGTGATTGGTGCCGGAGATAACGGTCTGCCGTTGATTTTGAACAATAACTAATCGGTCGATTTCTGTTGATGCTTAGCGGCGAAAGATTAATTTTGCAGGAAAAAGAATAACCATGTTACAACGAATACAGTCCATTTATCTGTTGGGAGCACTGTTGTTAATAGTGGCCCTGTTTTTTGTGCCGTTTGCCGAAATAGTCGGGAGCGACGGTTCTATTTACGTTTTCGACAAAGCGGGAATTTACCTGCAGGGAGCCAAAGACCCGGAGATTCTCTACGGCGGTCTTGCTATTCAGGTTTTCCTGGGAATTATTGTGCTGGTGAACCTGGTTACTATTTTCTCCTTCAAGAAACGGATTCGTCAGATTCGGCTGTCGGTTTTCAATATCCTGCTGATGATTGGCTTGTCGGGCGTTATCTACTATTTCGCATCGCACAGCGCCAAACTGCTCGGTGGAAAATTCAGCTTTGAACCCAGCCTGGTGATGCCCTTGATCGCTGTGGTGCTGACATACCTGGCTATTCGCAGCATTGGCCGCGACGAGGCGCTGGTCCGCTCCATCGACCGCATTCGTTAGCCGGCAGTTCTCCACAGAAAAGCAAAAACAGCTGTTTTAGTCCTTTTACTTGCGCACTTGCAGGTAGAACGAGGATTGGAGCAGCTGTTTTTTTGTCCGAAAATATGCCGGGCCAATGTGTTTTGGTGTTATTCCGAACAGAATATGTCTGAGCAAGTATGTTTTGGCGTTATTCTGGATAGAATACGTCTGAGCAAACATGTTTTGGCGTTATTCTGAACAGAATACGTCTGAGCAAGTATGTTTTGGCATTATTTTGAATAGAATGTGGTTGAGCAAATGTGTTTTGGCGTTATTCTTAACCGAATATGTCTGAGCAAACATGTTTTAGGATTATTCTGAATGGAAGATACCCGTTCAAACATGTTTTTGAGGTAATACTTTTATGTTTCGGCGCAGACGGCTTGTTTCCGACGAAAAAAAAGGAGGCAACGGGCCTCCTTCATTTCGGGTAAAATTCTATTTTTTTTTTCAGGACCGAATCCGGTCAGCTCGTCAAAACCGTTCGGCAACCATTTTACAAATGGTTCCGAGAAATTGCTCATCTTCATCGGTAAACGGGCCGGCCGAGTGCGAATCGATATCGATTTCGGCCACGAATTTTCCGTTTTTCATTACCGGAACCACAATCTCACTTTGTACATCGATGCTGCAGGCAATGTAATTGTTTTCGGCACTCACATCCTGCACCACTTTACTCTCACCGCTTTCGGCTACCTGTCCACACACGCCTTTTCCTACCGGGATATGGGTGTGTTCCGTCGGTTTGCCAACATACGGACCTAATACTAGTTCGTTGTTGCTTTCATTCAACAGGTAAAAGCCCACCCAATCGTAATGGTAGACCTCTTCTTTCAGTTTGGCGCAAATGTCGGCCAGTAGTTGCTCACGGCTCTTCGATGCATCGAACAGCGTTTTTATGCCATTCAGGATATGTTGAAAATCAGTTTGCATAGTATCAAAAAATTAGCATTTCGTTTTCCGGTTCAACCGGAAGTCCAAAGATGATAATTCTATTTGATATCCATCTGATCCTGATGGGTGATTTTTTCACAATAATGGCATTTCAAAGCTACCGGTGATTTGGAAATTACTTCGAAATGCGTGTCGATATTTTCGTTGTTCGTGATGCATTTCGGATTGAAGCAACGTGCGATATCCTGAATTTCATCCGGAATTTCGACGACGTATTTTTCCACCACTTCGTAGTCTTTGATGGTGTTGAGTTTGGCGTGTGGTGCTACCAGTGCGATTTTATTGATCTCTTTGTCTTTGAAGAAACGGTTTTCCACCTTGATGATGGCTTTTCCTTCCATCACATTACTGTCGAGATTATTTCCAAAGGTGACCATGTCTTTGCATTCGTCGAGCTTCAGAATGGAAATTACTTTGAAAAGGGCAGTGGTGGGGATATGATCGATAACGGTACCTTGCTTAATGGCACTTACGTTTAATTGCTTTTTCATTGTGTTCGGGAATTATTTCAGGTTCAACAAATGAGCGATAATGGCCATACGGGTGTAAACGCCGTTTCGGGCCTGTTCGAAATAGTAGGCTTTCGGATTGCTGTCTACATCGGTATGGATTTCGTTCACGCGGGGCAGCGGGTGCAAAATGCGCAGGTTGTCCTTGGTGTGTTTCAGCATTTTGTTGCGCAGGATGTAAACGTTTTTCACTTTTTCGTAGTCAACCGGGTCGGGGAAGCGCTCTTTCTGGACTCTCGTCATGTAAATAATATCGGCTTCGCTGATGATGTCGGTGAACTCAGTGTGCTCGAAATAGCGCAGGCCTTTCGACTGAAGGTACATTTTGTACTCATTGGGCATGGCCAGTTCCGGCGGAGCGATGAAGTTGAAAATAGGGTTGTCGAAATGCGACATCGCCATGAGCAGACTGTGCACCGTCCGGCCGTACTTCAGGTCACCTACCATAAACAGGTTGATGTTGTCGAGCGTCTCCTGCGTTTTCACGATAGAATACATGTCGAGCAGGGTTTGAGTGGGATGCTGATTGGCACCGTCACCAGCGTTGATGACCGGCACGTCCGACACTTCGGAAGCGTAACGGGCACTTCCTTCCAGCGGGTGACGCATCACAATCAGGTCGGCGTAGTTACTCACCATTTTGATGGTGTCGTGCAATGATTCCCCCTTGGTGACACTGGAAGATGACGAATCGGTAAAACCAATGATTTCTCCACCCAAGCGGTTAATGGCCGTTTCGAAACTTAAGCGGGTTCGGGTGGATGGTTCAAAGAAAAGGGTGGCTACCACTTTTCCGTCAAGAAGTCGCTGGTCGGGATTGGCTTCGAAATCGGCTGCCAATTCCATGATGCGCATGTATTCTTCTTTCGAAAAGTCGGTAATTGAAATCAGATTTTGTGCGTTCATTGGAGCTACGTTTACAAGTTATTGAATGGTGTTTTAAAATTGCGGACAAAAAAAAACCAACAGTTCCAATTGAAAATGGCTCTGTTGGTTTCTTTTGAAAGAAATATCTTTAGTCGAAATGATCGATCTGCGAAGAAATGAAGAGAACGCCCTTCCCATCGCCTGAGTTTATTTCGAAAGCGAAATGGTTCGTACAACCGAATGTCATCAATTGCTAATGGCTGATCTTTTTTCATTAGAGACAAAGATAGGGAAACTGGTTTTGAAATATTTCAATTTCAATTCAAAATTTATTCACAATTTGTTTATCGAACCCCAATGTATTCGACCTTAGTCTGTTCCAGTGACGATAACTTTTCGGTGATGGTTTCGCTCAACGACTGACGCACGGCCAGCACAATGCGGCACGACAGCTCAAACTGCGTTTCCAGCTGTTCCAGGTTGTCGTCTTTGATGATGGTCATCACGTCGTTCATCGCAGGATATTCAAACTTCACTTCAAGCAAATCTTCCACAACGCGTTCGGTGATTTCGGCTTGCTCAAGTGCATCTTCGGCGGCGGTTCCGTAAGCTTTAATGAGCCCGCTCACGCCGAGCAGCGTTCCGCCAAAATAGCGAACCACGACAATCAGGATATTGGTGAGCTCTTTCGAGCGAATTTGTCCGAGAATGGGACGACCAGCGGTGCCCGAAGGTTCACCATCGTCGTTGGCCCGGTAACGTTCCATATCGGCTCCCAGTCGCCAGGCGTAGCAGTGATGACGAGCGTTGTGATGACTTTTTTTTAGCTCGTTCAGAATTTCCTTGATTTCTTCTTCCGTGAAAACGGGATAAGCGTAAGCGATAAACTTGCTACCCTTATCCTTGTAAAGTCCTTCTGATGGTTCGGCAATGGTCAGATATGTATCGGTTGTTTCCATGAATCAAATGTAAACGAGGATAAAGATACTGATGAATGAGAGAATAATCCCGGTCCAGTTAACAGTACTCAGCTTTTCGCGGAAGAAGAGCATGCCGAGAATAGTAGAGAAGGCAACGATGCACATGTTATTCAGACCGAAAACCACCGAGCTGGCCAATCCGCTGTACGAAAGGGCATGAATCATGAAATAGAGCGAACCGAAATTGGCTGCTCCCAGGAAAATTCCTCCGGCAATAACGGGAAGACGAAAGAACTCTTTCCAGCCGGGACGTTTAAAGAGGGTTACCACTAAGCCAATAATTCCTGCAGTAGCGAACAGGATAGTGGTAAAGACCGCTGTTGTGGTTCCCCGAACATAAACCTGTTGCACATATTTCACCATCGAATCGACAGCTCCGGTACCCAGAAAGATGACGACTGGCAATAAAACGGCATTCCAGTTGGTTTTTCCGTTTCGTTTATAGATAGCTAAAAGTACGGCCAGGATGGCGGTGACAATTCCGATTATCCGGAAAATGGTTACCCGCTCGCCAAAGAACAGGATGGAGTAGAGAATGGGTACGACCATCGAGAGTTTGGCCGCCAACGCCGTAATGGTAATCCCGGCCTTTTGCGAAGAGCGGGCTATCAAAAAGAAGATGGCAATGAAGAGGATACCAATTAATAGGGCATAGGGCAGCCAGCCAGCTTTGATAATCGTGGTTACCGAAGGCAAATGAGGAACCAGCCGGAATCCTAATACCGACGCGGTAATGTAATTCAGCAGGATGACCAGAAACAGGTCGGCTTTGTACTTTTCCAGGAATTTGAATATGAAAAAGATAAGCGTCGACGATAAAATACTTAGTAGCAGGTAGTGCATGGATTTGCGATATTTTACGGACACGAAAATATAAAAAAAAGCAGACCCGGAGGCCTGCTTTTTTAATCACTTAATGAAGCATTACATCTTCAGCTTGCGTTCAATTTCGTCGATGTATACCCTGAAGTTTTTGTCCGTATCTTTCAGATTACTCACCGTTTTACAGGCATGTAGCACGGTCGCGTGATCTTTTCCGCCAATTTGCGAACCGATGGACGCCAGCGACGATTTGGTCATGCTCTTCGAAAAGAACATGGCAATCTGCCGGGCCTGTACAATTTCACGTTTCCGTGTTTTGGCCTGTAAGCTGTCGATTGGCATACCAAAATAGTCACACACTACCTTTGTAATAAAATCGATGGAGATTTCGCGCCGGGTATTTTTCACCAGCTTGTTCACCATCTTGATGGCCAGATCGAGCGTAATCTCTTTTTTGTTCAGGGTTGCCTGGGCGAGGAGCGAAATCAAGGCTCCCTCCAGTTCACGGACGTTGGTATTGATATGCGAAGCAATGTACTCGAGGACTTCTTCGGGTATATCAATACCGTCTTTGTAGATTTTCTTCCGCAAGATGTTCATGCGGGTCTCAAAATCGGGGATCTGCAAATCAGCAGTCAATCCCCATTTGAATCGCGACAAAAGACGCTGTTCCAGTCCCTTCAGTTCAATCGGCGGCTTATCCGACGTCAGGATAAGCTGTTTTCCGGTTTGATGCAGATGGTTAAAGATGTGGAAAAATGTTTCCTGTGTCTTTTCCTTGCCGGCGAATTCCTGCACGTCATCAATAATCAATACGTCAATCATTTGATAGAAGTGCAGGAAATCGTTACGGTTATTGTTCCGCGTCGCTTCCGCAAACTGTGTCTGGAATTTGTTGGCATTTACGTAGAGCACTACTTTTTCGGGGTACCGCTCTTTTACTTCAATCCCGATGGCTTGCGCTAAATGGGTTTTCCCAAGTCCCGAATTACCGTAAATCATCAGGGGATTGAAAGCTGTTCCTCCCGGGTTTTGTGCTACCGCGAAACCGGCACTCCTGGCCAGCCGGTTGCATTCACCTTCCACAAAATTATCGAAGGTATTATCCATTTTTAGTTGCGGATCGATGTGCAACTTCTGGATGCCGGGAATCACGAACGGATTCTTGATAGATTTTTCCTCTTGCGTGAGGGGAGCTGAAAGCGGCCGGTTTTTAATCTTCTTGTTGTTGTTTGTCGGCAGCTTCACGGTATAAGGCTTGCTGTTAACAGTATTGTTGTTATCCACCACAACACTGTATTCCAACTTGGCCCCAGTCCCGAGCTCTTTTCGCAGGGTCTTACGTAAAATGTCAATGTATTGCTCTTCGAGGTACTCGTAAAAAAACGGACTCGGTACCTGAATCGTCAATACATTCTCTTCCAATTTTACCGGAACAATAGGTTCAAACCATGTCCGAAAACTAATGGCAGGAACGTTGTCCTTAATAATCCTGAGGCAATTTTCCCAGGCCTTTTCATGGTCGTTGTTCATTTAGGCAGCAGGCTTAAAAGAAGTTCAACTTTGTTATTATTTCCATTTCCCAAGACAAAGGTTATAAAAAATTAGCCTGAAAAAAATTCCATCGACTCTTGCATTTTAGTATCGGTTTAGACTTCAGTTTATTAAAAAAGTAAAAAAACAAAAATAAATTAACTATCTAGTAGTCAATTGTTTGAGTTCTAGCATGAGCCACAAAATCTTGGTAAGTAGATTTTTGTGAATTCATTCGCTAAGCTGGTTTTTGGAATCTTCCCGGTAGTGATGCGGCAGGCTCGGTTACCGGGAGGCTATTTCCGATTTTATTCAGCTATCGAATTTAAAAAAAATGAAATTGGAATGAAATTTATTTGTTAACCTTTTTTAACGCTCTTTCTAATCTGATTTTTTTCCCATTTTTGAATGCCACGATCGAGGCGTCGGGAAAGACATTTTGTGCCTTATTTAAAATGGTTCTAATTTGCTCAATCGATGAGGTATTCCCGATAAAATAGTTAAAGTACTTACCTGATTTGACCTCTTCAACATCATTAAATGGCTTAAATAGAGCTGATTCCATAGGTATTGCTGAAGTGCTGCTTACCAATAGAACCCTAAATTTCACATTCTCATTAGGTTGCGAAGTATGCTTCGGGGTAAGGTAAATTTCTTTGCCCAGATCGAACGCTGAGAAGTGGATAAAACGTTTCGGGTTTTGACGTAAATCGATCAACAACCGGTTCAGGTTTTGAGTTATCCGGTTAAGATTGTTATACAGCATCGGGTCATTTACCAGTAATCCCAGGCTTCCATCCTGGTTATTCACTTTGGTCATAATCTCATCCAGGTTGGTGAGCATATCGTCGAACTTGCTCAACGAGGCTTGCAGCTGCAGTGCTGATAGTGTGTCGCTTACGTTCGACAGATTTTTCATGATATTGTTAATGTTGTCGGTGTTGTTGTTCAACGTCTCACTTATCGTTTTCAAATTGGTGATGGTCGAGGCCATGTTTTCTTTCTGGGCGGCAACCAGCAAGTTCAGGTTCCTGGATGTTTGTTCGAGATTAAGAATGGTATTGTTGATGTGGGCGAAGCTTTCCCGCAGATTGTCCCGGGTTTTGTCATTAAATACATAGGTAACTACAGTAATCGCTGAATCGAGCGAGGCTAGCAAGTTTTCAGCTTTTGCTTTAATCGGGGCTAACTCCTCACTTACCTGTTGCTTCAGGTCAGCCTCCACGGAAGTACGAAGTGTATCGTATGGTTGGTAATACTGCTGACTTTTTCCCATCGTCAACTTTACGGAACGTGAGCCCAGAAGGTCTGTGCTGACAATTTCAGCTACGGTTCCTTTAGGGATTTCGAAGTTCTTGTTGATGGCCAGTTTGACCATGAGATCACCGGAGCGATCTTCCTTAAAATAGATGTCGCTGACGTAACCTACTTTGAAGCCGTTCAGCCTTACATCCGATGAGGCTTCGAGGCCGCCAACGTTATGATACCGGGCGTAATATATTTTCTCTGATTTGAACAGGTCACGTCCTTTCAGGAAGTTGACTCCCCAGATAAGTATCGCGAGGCTACCCACAGTGAGTATACCGATTTTTGTGGTCTTACTAATTTTCATGCGTGGCTAAGATTGATATAGAGTCTAAACAAAAGTAAAAAGGAAAATCCTGATAAAAAAAGCACTATTTTACTTTGATGCTTCTGCAGCGACTTTTCTTCGCGCCTTTTGCATGGAAACCGGATGTCCGTTTTCGTATGCTACCACGTAAGCATCCGGGTACTTTTTCTGAATCTCTTGCAGTTGATTCTGCACATCATCTTCGTTGGTCGATGCACTGGTGAGGTACTTATAAATATCGTCTGTCTTGATTCGATACAGATATTTGACCCCTTTAAAATTCTCCGGTTCGAGTTTCAGTTCTCGTTTGGAAGCGGCGATTTGGATGGCAAATACGACTCCTTTATACAGGTCAACAGTGTCCCGTTTGGAAACAGCCAACGAGTCGATGGCGGGCTTGACTTCCTCCTTTTTGTTTTCAACAAGCTGTGTGTGATACTTGCTGCGTGCCTCGATGGTTTCCTTGTATTTTCGGAATGCCCGGAATATGGCCGATGCAATAATGGCTCTTCCGTTATCGCTTTCGAGGTAGTTCAGCTCTTTTTTGTTGCTCATGTAGCCGGTTTCAATCAATACGCTGGGCATTGATGTTTCGCGGAGTACAAGGAAACCCGCCTGGCGAACGCCGCGGTCACGTCTTCCAGCCCTGGTTCTGAACTGGTCTTCCACATCGGAAGCGAACATCAGGCTCTGGTCCAGGAATTCATTCTGAACCAATTCAAACATAATATATGATTCCGAGGAGTTGGGATCAAAACCTTCGTACCGTGTGGTGTGATCCTTCTCGAGCAAAATTACGCTGTTCTCTTTCTTGGCAACTTCGAGGTTGTCTTCTGTTCGGTGCAATCCCAGCGCATAGGTTTCGGTACCATGAATAGACGGCGTACCACAAATATTCGCGTGAACGGAGATAAATAGGTCGGCCTTTATTTTGTTGGCGATTTCAGCACGTTTGTACAATGGAACAAAAAAATCGCCGTCGCGGGTATACACGACTTTAACGTCCGGCATGTATTTCTCGATATAATGACCTAATTTTAAAATAATACCGAGAGCTATATCCTTCTCCATCTTTTTTCCGACCATGGCTCCGGGGTCGCGACCGCCGTGACCTGCGTCCAAAACAACTGTTTTCAGTTTGTAGTTTGGATCGTTTCCCGGCTGGGAAAAAGCGGGCTCCGTGAACAGAGCGGCCATTCCCATTAAGAGAAGGACGATCTTTTTCAGATCTTTTATTTTATTGAGGTAGAGGGAATTTATAATGTACATTTTGTCGCTTGCTTTATCATAACTACTACAAAAATAGAAAGATTAAATAATTTTTAGGGAGACCCCAATTCTAAAGGAGGTTTTTTTACTTTTGCACTACATAATTTTATCGCTGATTCGGTAGGTTAAACGTATTTGAATAGACACGATTTTGGGTAAAAATCATCGATTATATCTTTTCTTTGTCATCCTGTTGTTTAATTCGTTGATGGCTTATGCTCAGGAACCGGTTGAACGGAAAACACCTCAGTTGCGCTCGGGTAATGTGAATCCCCGGCTGCAGCCCGTAACCAATGTTTCTTCGGTTCCTGATTCGCTGAGTCAGAATCAACAGCAAGATCAGCAATCTTCACAGCAAGTACAATCCATTGACGCAGAAATCACCTATACAGCATCCGATTCGCTGGATTTTTCCATCACCGGGAAAAAGGTGTTCATGTATGGTGATGCCCAGGTCAATTATAAAGATATTCAATTAAAGGCGGCTTACATCGAATTGAACCTCGATAGCAGCGAAGTGTATGCAGTCGGTATGCCCGACTCAACGGGAACCATTCAGGGAAAACCCAACTTCAAGCAAGGTTCCGAAGAGTTTCAGGCAGATAAGATTAGGTACAACTTCAAAACAAAAAAGGGAATTGTATTTGGTGTGACCACCGAACAGCAGGGAGGTTATGTACAGGCCGAAAGAACCAAACTGGTTAACGATTCGACTTACTGTTTGAAAAATGGTAAATACACGACCTGTGATGCCGAACATCCGCACTTTTACCTGGAAATGACAAAAGCCAAGGTAATTTCCAATAAAAAGATCATCACTGGTCCGGCTTATCTGGTGGTGGAGGATTTGCCACTTTATTTTGCCATTATTCCGTTTGGATTCTTTCCGAATTCGCCGAAATATTCTTCCGGTTTTCTGATGCCCTCATACGGTGAAGAGAAGAACCGTGGTTTCTTCCTGCGCGATTTCGGTTACTACTGGGCGGCCAGCGACTATTTCGATGTGGCGCTTCGAGGCGATATTTATTCGAAAGGCTCCCGGGGAATAAAATTTCATACCAATTACAAGCTTCGATACAAGTTCAGCGGAAGCTTTGACCTGAAATATTACAAGAACGTTTTTGGTGACAAAGGTCTTCCCGGGTACAAAACGCAGAATGATTTTGCCATTACGTGGAGCCACCGGATGGACCCCAAGGCCAGTCCAAACCAGACGTTCAGTGCCAGTGTGAACTTCTCTACCAGTTCGTATGACCAAAACAACTCGTATTCAACACAGAATTACCTGACAAACACCAAACAGTCGAGTATTTCATATACCAAGCGGTGGGAAAATTCGCCGTTTTCCATGTCGGCTAACCTGCGACATTCGCAGAACAGTCGTGATACGACCATTAGCCTGACGCTGCCGCAGATGACGATCAATATGAATCGTATATATCCGTTCAAGTCGAAGAACCGTGCAGGGAGGGAAAAGTGGTACGAGAAGATTGGTGTGAGTTATACGGCCGATATTCAGAACCGGACCAACATGAAGGAATACGACCTGCTGAATTCCTCTTTTATTACCGACTGGGAAAACGGAATTAAGCAGAATATCCCGATTAGCACTTCATTCAAGGCATTGAAATTCTTTACCGTTAGTCCGTCGTTTAACTATACCGAGCGGTGGTACACCAAACAAATACGGAAAGATTATAATTACGATACCAATAGATTACAGGTTACCGATACCATATACGGCTTTACACGCGATTACGATTATTCGTTCAGCGTGGGAGCGTCTACCAAGTTGTATGGTACGTATGTTCCGAAAAATCCGAACAGCAAAATCAAGGGTATCCGGCACGTGATGACGCCCAGTATCAGCTTCAGTATGCGCCCCGATTTCAGTGATCCTCGCTATGGCATGTACGGAACTGTGGCTGTTTATGACTCCCTTGGAAGACCTGAATTAATCAGGTATCCGTATCACGATGGTGCCCTTTACGGTACGGCGGGAAGCGGACGTTCCGGTTCCATCGGCTTTAGCCTGAACAATACGCTGGAAATGAAAAAGCTGAAGTCGGAGAAAGATACCACCAGCAAGGATGCTTACAAAAAAATCAAGCTTCTCGACCAGCTTTCGCTGAGTGGCTCGTATAATCTGGCAGCCGATTCATTGAATTTATCGAACATCAGTTTGCGAGGCCGGACCAAAGTGGCGGGAACCAACATCAACTTTGGGGCTATTTTCGATCCGTATGCCATGGTCGACGGGCGACGTATCAATACCTTCGAAGTGAACCAGACGGGTAAGTTAGCTCGTCTGACATCGGCAAACCTTTCATTTGGCCTTTCTTTTAAGTCGAAGAAAAACGATGATAAGAACGGGAAAACCCCGGGCGAGGAAGCGGTGGATGATGGACAGGGAAAAATTCTGCCCGGGGAATACCCAGAGTATGCAGACTTCAATTTGCCGTGGGATGTTCGCCTCGATTACAGCTTCCGGTACAGTAAAACCAGGCCCGACATAAATGCTAATATTACTTCCACGGTCGATTTTTCGGGTAACGTGAACCTGACGAAAAAGTGGAAAATCGGCTTTTCATCGGGCTACGATATTGGCAACAACCAGGTGACGTTTACGCAATTTAATGTGTTCCGCGACCTGCACTGCTGGCAGATGTCTCTCAACCTGATTCCGTTCGGATACCGCCGAAGTTACAGTTTCACCATCAGGGCCAGTTCGGCGCTGCTGAAGGATTTGAAACTGAACAAACGTCAAAGTTTCTACGATAATAATTAGGATATCTTTTCAGAGAACCACGCCGGACGTTTGAAATGCAATGTCAAGCAACTGGTATAGTTCGGGAATATTGATGCGCGTGAAATCGGGCGAGCCTAGTTCGCCCTGACGCACAACGATCATGTTTTCTTTTGGAACGATAATCAGGTATTGTCCCATTTGACCACGGCTGAAAATAACCTGCCGCCCACGGTAATTAGTAATCCACCAGTACCAGCCCCAGCTGTTAACCTCTTTGCCGGCGGCATTGCGCAATCCTTCTACCGGAGTAATCATGTTTCTGAGGTAATCCCGCGATACAATTTGTCTGCCATCCCAGTAGCCTTCGTTCAGAATAAGCTGACCAATACGCGCTAAATCTTTCGCGGTAGCAAAGAAGCAACAAAATGCTTTCACATTTCCGGCGTCATCAACCGACCAAAGAGCCGGCTCAGCACATCCCAGGGGAATCCAGAGTTTCTTTTCAAGGTAGTCTGATATTTTCATACCTGAGGCCCTTTCGATGACCATGGCCAGCAATTGCGCGTTGGCACTGGTAAAATGCCAGGTTTCGCCCGGCGGCTCCAATGATTTCATTCTCAGGATTCGTTTGTTCAGGTCTTTGGCATAATAAGCCTGAAGGGAAAAGGGCCAGCGTTTGATCATATTTTGCGCAGGTTGTAGTCCGGATGTCATTTCCAGAAGGTTCCGGATAGTAATGCCCTGGTTCATCTTCTCATAGAACTCCGGATAAAAATCACTGACATGCTGGTCGACGCTTTTAATGTAGCCATCCTGAATGGCGCTTCCGACCAGTAAGGAAAGAATTCCCTGCGTAAGATTAAATGAGTTGGGCCGGAATTTAGCACCCGCGTCCTGCGAGTAGTATTCTTCAGCTATCTGGTTTTGGTGAACAACTACAAAGCTAAAAGTGTGGCCCGCTGCAAGGTAGAGTTTCTGTTTTTCGCTAAGCGGAATCTGGCTTTTCTTTGGAAGCACAGACCATGGCTCAACACTACCGGTGTCAATTTTCTGGTTATCGAAAAGTTTGTAATCGTCGTACCCCGGTGTGCGGTACATCAGAATTCGTCTGCTGAAACGAGGCATGACAAACGCAATCACTAATCCGATAATTATCAGGCTTAATGAGAAAAATATGCGTCCCCGTTGTCGTTTAGTTAGTGCCAAGCTTTGTTTTTTGTTTTCAAACAGCTGTATTCTGTTATTGTTGAACAATGAATGACTTACCGTGTTAATAGTACGCAAATTAACTAACGATTAAAACCTGATATTATGAAAAAATTGGTGTTTATTACCCTATTCGCTCTTCTTGCTATGTTTTCGGGTGAGGCGAAGGCCCACTGTGAAATTCCCTGTGGAATTTATGGCGATTCGCTTCGTATTCAGCTGCTAAAAGAAGACATCCATACAGTGGAAAAAAGTATGCAAATGGTAACCCAATTATCAGGTGAAACTCCTGTTAATTATAACCAGTTGGTTCGTTGGGTAACCAATAAAGACGAGCATGCAACCAAAATACAGGATACCGCGACACAGTACTTTATGTTTCAGCGTATCAAGTTGAGCGACGAGCCTGAACAACAAAAGAAGAATACAAAAATGCTGGGACTACTGCACGAATTATGCGTGTATGCCATGAAGGCGAAGCAAACTACTGATTTGAAATACATCGGGATGATGAACGATGTAGTCGATAAATTTGCCGCTTTGTACTTCGAAGGGGCAGAGCACGAACATAGTCACTGATAGAAAGTTTAGGTAAGGAAGAAAGGCAGGAGATTTCCTGCCTTTTGTTTTGTTGTTATTGTTCCTGTTTTACAGGAATAATTCGCACCATTCGTTAAAACGGTTAATATTTTTCTGTCCGAACCGCCCCATTGATTTTCTGATTTCGTCGAGCGATTTTTCTTTTTTCAGGTCCTTGCTTTTGGAGAAGAATTTATCGGCAAAGCAAATGATTTGTTCTTCTACCGATTCCGGAACAAAATCACGTTCAGGCAGAGGGAGTTTGTTCTTTACCACTTCTTCTGCCGTAATGCCCACTCCGGTGTGACGTTCGCATACCAGGGCATGGTCGTTCAGGCCTTCTGTTTCCAGTATTTCGCGCCCTAAATAACCATGGCACAAATAGGGAAGTTCGCCGTGGCATCCGAGATCGGGAGCATGGGTTTTAATAATGCCGATATCGTGCAGCATGCCGGCTTCGGCAATAAAATCCGAATCGGGATTGAGTTCCGGATGACGCTGGGCAATCCATAACGCTTTTTCGGTAACCAAATGACTGTGAGTGACCAGAATTTGGTATGCCTGAGTATTTTTTCGGTAGTAACGGTCAATAATTTTCAGTGGTTCCATGCTCCTGATGTTTCGGGTAAAATTAACCGGTTGTTCGAAATATCCGCAATACTGCGGCCAATATCTTTTTTCATCCGGGCGGTTTTTCCGCACCTCTTAGCGAAGTCTCCTCACCAGTCAGCGAAGTCTGCCCACCACATAGCGAACAGTCCCCACCAGTCAGCGAAGCCTGCCCACCACATAGCGAACAGTCCCCACCAGTCAGCGAAGTCCGCCCACCACATAGCGAACGATCCCCACCACTCAGCGAAGTCTGCCCACCTCTTAGCGGACGATCCCCACCGGTGGTTACACCCTGGTGTGGGCCGGCCACCAACGCCCTGGTACCGGTTGGCGTCATGGGAGTATGATTCATTGTTGTAAGCTGTATTGGATGAGAAGGACTGGGATATTGGCTTCAAATCTTTCAACGATTCGGCAGGAAAAATAAAACGAAATTATCGGAAAGATGGTGAACGAAGAAGCAGCCTCTCAAAAAAAACATGACAGAATTTCTACTGAACCTTTTCATTCTGTTAACTGGTTACGTTATTTTTAGAGTCTGTTAAATCGATAAACAATGACTGAAAATAGTTTCCCCGAAAACAAATTATTTCTGCGAGGTCTGGAATTGCTGAAGAGAGGCAAGGCGGAAAAAGGCCTGAAACGCATCGAAAAAGCGTTCGTTACCGGTTATAAGCCAGCAATGATATTCCTCGACTTCTATGAGCAGGAGAACTCATGGGAGACGGCATACGAAGCTTTCGGGAAGTTGATGGAGAATGGCTTTTCGGATGCCGCCCTAACCATTGGGAAGTGGTATTATACGGGCGAGAACCGGCAAAAAGATGCCACTAAATCGGTTCGATGGTTTCTCGAATCGGCCCGTGCGGGCGGTGCCGATGGTTGTAACTACATCGGAGAAATGCGCGAAACCGGCATCGGCCTCGAGGAGAATGATGAGAAAGCTTTTGAGTGGTATGAACGGGGAGCTGAGCGGGGAGACATTATTGCGAAGTATAATTTCGGACGACTGGTTCGTATTGGGAAAGGCGGCCGTCGCGATTTGGAAGAGGCCGTTGATAACTGGTACGAATCGGCGAAGGCCGGCTATGCTCCGGCGATGTATAAAATCGGGGAGGTTTTCGAAGAAGGATTGTCGGTGCCCGTAAAATTGTCAAAAGCATTTGATTGGTATTTGAAAGCCGCTGAAAAAGATTATCCGGAAGCCTGCGGTAAAGTCGGTCGTTTCTATTACGAAGGAAGGGGAACGGAGCAGGATTATGCTCTGGCTTATCATTGGTTCTCAAAAATTGATGATCCTCTGCCGGCTGATATTTCCATGAAAATGGGAAAAATACTTTTCGAAGGACTGGGGGTTGAGAAAAATATCGAACTGGCGAAGAAATACCTGGAACAAGCGGCCGATGCCAATTTTATGGAGGCCATGTTTCTGCTTGGACGCCTGTTGGACGAGCTGGGCGAAACGCACGAATGGTACCAGGTGGCAGCCGACAAAGGGTATGCGCCAGCACAGGAAATTATTGCGAACCAATACCTCGAAAAAGCAGAATCGGAAGGTGCCGAATGGCTCGAAAAAGCTGCACTGGGCGGTAATGCCGAGGCCATGCTTCGGTTATCATATCTGTATGAAAAGGGTGAGAATGTTGAAGTAAATACGAAGAAAGCTGTTGACTATGCCAAACGTGCGGCGGATAAGGGGGTCGTTGAGGCGCAATACCGCTACGCCAGTCTCTGCCTGGCCGGAGAAATCACCGAGAAAGACGAGCATGCTGCGGCCGATTATTTCAGTCGTTCGGCCGAAGCCGGGCATCCTCGTGCTACCTACCTGATGGGCATTCTGCATGAGAAAGGACTGAGCTATTGGTCCGATAAGGAAAAAGCTTTCCAGTGGTTTATGGATGCGGCTGAGAAAGGCGTGCCCGGTGCCATGTTCCGTGTAGGCGTTTACTTCGAAAATGGCATCACGGTAGAGAAAAATCCCGAAAAGGCATTTAACTGGTACCAAAAAGCAGCCGACGAAGGTTATGCCCGGGCTCTGTTTAATCTGGGCGTGCTTTACGAAGCTGGCCGGGGAACAGATGCCAACGTGGAAAAAGCTGTGGAGATGTATCGCCTTGCGGCGGAAAAAGATATTCCGGAAGCCATGAATAATTTAGGCAACGCCTATCATCAGGGCAAAGGCGTTGAGGTGAACCTGGAAGAAGCGGCCAAATGGTATCAGAAGGCGGCGGACAGTGGTTTTGCTTTGGGCGAATATAACCTTGGTGTGCTCTATTACATGGGCGAAGGTTTGGAGAAAAATTATTCAGAGGCATTTCAATTGTTTGAGAAGGCTGCTGAGGAAGGCTCTGTGGAAGCCAAATATAATCTGGCCGGAATGTACTTCTATGGCGAAGGTGTCCCGAAAGATCAGGAAAAAGCTTTTGCGCTTTACCGCGAAGCAGCCGAAAGTGGTTTCTCTGAAGCCTGGCGAACGCTTGGCGAACTTTATCTGGATGGCGAAGGAACGGAAGCCGATCCGGTGAAGGCGGCCGAATGTTTTGCCAAAGGTGGCTATGGCGGCGATAATGAGTCGCGCTTTATGCTGGGGCGTTTGTATTCGGGAGAAGATGAGAAGGCCGACTATTCGAAAGCGATTTCATTTCTGGAGCCGGCAGCGAAAGACGGATTCCTGCCGGCAGCTAACCTGTTGGCAACCTTATTGGTCTTGCCTGAACTGGAAAAACGCAATCCGGCGGATGCCTGGAAATGGTTGAACACAGCTGCGGATGGTGGATTGCGCGCGGCTAAATTGAATAAGGCCACTTTCCTGAAAAAAGGAGAGTTGAACGGACCTGATTTTAAAGCTTGTCTGGAGCAATTAACCGAACTGGCTGACAGTGGCGATGAAATGGCCCGTTTTAACCAGGCGTTGCTCTATCTCGCAGGTTTGGGAGTACGTAAAGATGTTGACAAAGCCAGGGAGCTGTTGGAAGATGCGTCCGTCGGTGGCTGGCTTACTGCAGCTGAGTTGTTGCACATGGATAAACTTCCCGAAGGCCCTGCCGCGTTGGAATACTGGATGCCTTACCTGATAACCGATGCTGAAGGGAATATTCTGAAAGGAAATATAAGTTAGGCGTAGAAAAAGACGATTTCCTGATAAGCTGAACTAACAAAACCAACATACGATGGAAAGACGCGACTTTTTGAGACGAGCCGGACTGGCAACAGCCGGAACACTCCTTGCTTCGGGCAGTGCTTTGGCTTTCGATGAAGCAAGGGATATTCGCCCGGGGAAGATCCCCCGCTGGTATGGTTTTAATCTGTTGGCCAAGTTTTCGGGAAATCAACCCAACCGGAAATATGATGAAGAGGATTTTGCCCTGATGCAGGAGCTGGGATTCAATTTTGCCCGTCTGCCCATGTCGTATTGGAACTGGTCAAAACCGGAAGTGGACAAATGGATGGATATCAACGAAAAGGTCTTCCTTGATATCGACCAAGCGGTGAATTTCGGACATCAATATAATGTTCATATCAATATGAACCTTCACCGGATTCCGGGCTACTGCATCAATGGTCGGGGACTGGAACCCATCGATTTGTTCTATGGGCCCGAGAAGGAGAAAGCTCTTGAGGCGGCCATTTACCATTGGCGCTATATTGCCCGGCGTTACAAAGGAATTCCGAACCGTCGTTTAAGTTTCGACCTAATCAATGAGCCTCCCGTCACATCGAACGAAAACTATGCTCGTGTTGTTAGAGCACTGGTGGAAGCCATTCGTGAGGAAGACAAGGGACGTCTGATATTTGCTGACGGAATTAATGTGGGACGCGATCCGGTTCCGGAAATCGCAGAACTGGGTCTCGTGCAGAGTTGTCGTGGCTACGACCCGATGCAGGTTTCACACTACTGGGCGAGTTGGGTTCCCGGTTACACTCCCGATAGTTGGCCGGAGCCATCCTGGCCGTTTACTGACAAGAACGGTAAAAGCTGGAATAAAGAAGTGCTCAGAAAGGAAAAGATCGATCCCTGGCGTCCGTTGATGAAGAAAGGGGTTAATGTGCATGTGGGCGAATGGGGATGTTATAAATATACTCCGCATGAAATCTGCCTGAGCTGGATGGAGGACTTTCTTTCGCTGTGGCGTGAAATGGGCTGGGGATGGAGCCTCTGGAACCTAAAGGGCGATTTCGGTATCTTCAATTCAGGCCGGAAAGATGTGGAATACGAAAACTTCCGCGGTAACCAGCTCGATCGGAAAATGCTGGAATTGTTACAGAAGTACCGTTCGTAAAATTATTGAAGAAAGCTAAATTCTGGAGAAACAGACGGTAAGTTGCTAATTTGATGAAGTTTTTAGTTGCCACTGATAAATTCAAAGGTTCCCTGACTGCCATGGAGGCTTGTAATGCCGTTAAGGAG
Organism: Prolixibacter sp. NT017; assembly: GCF_009617875.1. Taxonomy (NCBI): domain Bacteria; kingdom Pseudomonadati; phylum Bacteroidota; class Bacteroidia; order Marinilabiliales; family Prolixibacteraceae; genus Prolixibacter; species Prolixibacter sp. NT017. The sequence goes on from NZ_BLAV01000001.1 coordinate 1,151,683, forward strand.
GGAATTCTGAAGGTGATACCTTTGGCACAGGTCGATATGTTGCCTTTAGCCGACGGTGGTGACGGGACGTTGGAAACCATCGAATCGAAACTTCATTTCAAGCGAATTTATCACGAAGTGACGGGGCCTTTATTTCGGAAAGTGAAAGCATGGTACGGTTTGCAGGAGGATACGGCTTATATCGAAATGGCCTCAGCTTCCGGTTTGCTGTTGTTGAAGGAAGAGGAACAACATGCCGCTTCCACAACTACACTAGGGACGGGTGAAATGATTATTGATGCTTTGCAGCGAGGTGCCCGAAAAGTTTACCTGTTTGTGGGGGGCAGTGCAACGAACGATTGTGGTCTGGGTGTTGCGCAGGCATTGGGGTACCGTTTTTTCGATAAGAATAACAACGAACTAAAGCCAATAGGTTCTTCTCTGGAGAAGATTGTGTCCATTCGTGGTGAAGTCCATCCGGAAGTGGCTAATACGGAGTTTGTATTGGTTACCGATGTAGAAAATCCGTTATACGGAACGAATGGAGCCGCGTATGTTTTTGCAAGGCAGAAAGGGGCTAATCAGGAAGAGATTGAAATGCTGGACAGTGGCTTGAAGCATTTTAGCGAATTGATAAAACAGGAGTGGAAGTTTGATGTGGCTAACATTCCCGGAGCAGGTGCTGCTGGCGGATTGGGAGCCGGTGCCATGATTTTCCTGAAAGCAAAACCACAGAAAGGGATAACAACCATCATGGAAATTCTGCACTTCGATCAGCTGCTGCAGGAAGCCGATATGCTCATCTCGGGCGAAGGAAAATTCGACCGACAAACACTGGAAGGAAAAGTGGTCAAGGGTACCATGGAACGGGCTCTGCAATTCAATAAACCTTTCGGCGTTGTGTCCGGTATTTGCGAATTAACATCTGGCGAAATCAACGATTTGCCCATCGTTGCTGTTGAGGCGATTAAAAACGATGAGACTACATTTGAAGATGCGATGCAAAAAGCTTATGCGCTTTTAGTAGACCGGACAGAAAAACTTGTTGAGGAGATGCTGAAATCTTGAAATTGTCAGATTTTCATTACTCTACTATTCAGCTCTGTTGATGCGGAGCTACTGGCAGTGGAAAGGGATTGCAAAATGCACCGGTGGTGAATTACAGATTCCCCTCCCGATTTCATAACTTTACCGGTAGCGGCGAAAAAAAAGATTGGTGAGATGGATTTCAATAACTTACATATCGGCACTTCGGGATGGAGCTACAAGCACTGGAATGGTGTGTTTTATCCTCCGGAAGTGAAACCGGCCCAATACCTTGAACATTATCTGACACAGTTCGATTGCGTGGAACTGAACTCCAGCTTTTACCACTTGCCTAAAAAGATAACTGCTTCCGGATGGATGGACCGCACGCCGGAAAACTTCCGCTTTTGTCCGAAGATGAGTCGTTTTATTACACACCAGCGACGTTTGTTATATGCTGAGGAAGCTGTGCTGAATTTCTTCGATGTATTTGATACCATGGCCACACGTCTGGGGCCAGTGTTGATTCAGCTTCCGCCAGGTTTACATTATGATTTGCCCAGGCTAACCGATTTTCTGAATTACCTGGGTGAACAGTTTAGTGAGTATCAGTTTGCCATCGAGGTAAGACATGATTCCTGGTTGCGCGACGAATTTTTTGATTTGCTTAGGCGAAATAATATGGCTTTTGTGATGGCCGATTCAGGGAAACGCTATCCGTGGGCCGAGGTGGTTACTGCCGACTTCGTTTATCTCCGTCTTCATGGTAATGTAAAGTTGTATGCTACCGATTACCGCACGGAAGAGTTACAGGAATATGCAACGAAAATAAAGAACTGGATAAATGAGGGAAAAGAAGTTTGGGTATTCTTCAATAACGATTTTGAAGGATATGCTGTGAAAAACGCGATGGAACTAAGAGATTTGATGATGAACGACCAAAATTAGTTTGGCACGATGAACGATTTGATACCGGTTAAGGTTGAGTGTTATTCCGGCTACAAAGCAGACGAATACCCCATTTGTTTTTATTGGGGCAATATCTGTTTCGACATCAAAGAAATACTCGATCGCTGGTATCAGACCGACAGTCACGCCGAATGGCCTGCTGCCAATTACTTCAAGGTAGAGACTCTGAATGGCCAGTATTTCCTGTTAAAACACGAAATGAAACCCGATCACTGGTACCTCGTTGTCAAGGGCGAAAGCATGAACCTACAGGCTTGAGCTTTCTATTTTACCCATTGATAAACCTGCGTAGTCTTGTTTTCGAACAGATCCTTCTGGTGAACAATCTCTTTTAGCGGAAGCGATTTCAATTCATCCTGTACTTTTGTAATTGAGATGAGATAACCATTCGGGTGCTTCTGGAAGAAAGTACTGACCTCTTCCGGCGTTTTCATTTCGGGTATGTGTTTCTTCAGGGCAAAGGCAAAGGCTGGATTAAATCGTCCGTAGAATGCAACTGGGCGACTGGTATCCATCACCGTAAGCGCTTTTTGTACCGGATTTTGCCGGTTTACTGCCGGGAAGGCTACCAGGAAAAAGAGTAGTCCGGCCATGATCCAACCAGCGGAAAGTGCCGTGAAAATTCGCTGTTGACTGCGTTGCTTGTAGAAATCGTACAATGCCCATGCGGCTCCGGCAGGAATCACCAAAAATAACCAGGCCAGGTTGGCTACCGGAACAAGACTTTTATCCAGTTTCATGGCAACGAAAGCGCCAATCGGGATGAGTAAACCAACGCCCAGATTGATCCATAACGGGCCTTTCATTTTTAGTTTGACGTTGCTGAGGTAATAACCAATGAGCACGGCTACAAACGGATAAGCCGGCATGGGGTAGTTGGGCAGCTGTGTGGAAGATATCGAGAAGAAAACGATGATGACCACCGAAACAATCATTGCAAACAAAATCAAGTCGTTGCTTTTGCGTTGGCGAAATGCTTCCCGGTAGGACTGAAAAAGAAAAACAGTGTACGGGAGAAAGGCCAGTAAGACGAAAACAGCGGTCAACAGGAAGAAGCCACCGTGTCCCTCCATTTCGCTGGAAAAACGGTCGAGATTATGTTTGAAAAAGAACTGGCGTGTCCATTCACCGTTAGTCGCCAACCCAACTTTAACATACCACGGAATGGCTATGATTCCGGTTACGACAACTCCCAAAAGCAAGCGGAATTGTTTGATGGTCTGCCAGCGGAAATCGCGTTTCAGAATTAAAAACAGCAACCCATTTAGGCCGGCGAAGCCAAGAGCAACAGGTCCCTTGGCGAGGATTGCCAAGGCAAGCGATACGTACATCGTGATGAGCCAGGGCCATGTTCGTTTTTGGTAGAACTCGAAAAAAGCCCAATGGGTTAACGTCATGAAAAATATAAGATAGGGATCGGGGACCGCTAAATGAAACTCGATGGAGAAATTCAGCGATGTGATAAGGATAAGCCAGGTAAGCAGGGCCGTTTTTTCTCCGGCATATTTTCGGGTAAACAAAAATGTGATAAGCAACGTCAGTGCTCCCATGATAGCCGAAAAGAAACGGGCAGCAAATTCGTTCACCCCAAAAACTTTGAAAGCGGCCATCATAAAATAATAGTGCAATGGCGGCTTGTCGGTGCGCAACCGGTCATTAAACGTAGGAACTATCAAATCGTTACGGGTAAACATTTCCCGGGCACATTCCACATTTTTCGATTCATCGAGAATGTATATCGGATTGTAGCGGATACCAGCCGTATAGAGGAAAAAGGCGGCAAAAAATAGAAATATAGGAAGATATTTACCAGTTTTCATCTGTCTGAAATTTTTTGATTCCTGAATGTTCAAAAAGTCTCTACACATTCAGGAACTCACATCAATTTTAACCATCCTCATTTGTGTATTATAGGATGATAGAAATTAATGTTCGTTTCATTTTGTCTAATCTTAATTTCGGGGCAAAAATACGGCTTACCAACTGTAATCATGTGTTTTAGCTGATTTTTCTTTTTTCTTTTTATCGATTCGTTGAATTTCAGGTGGTTAAAGATGAAATTATGATTACCTTTAAAATCCGTTAAATTTATTATGTAACGTTTTTAAACCTTTTACTACCAATAGTATCAAAGAAACTAATCTTTCTAAGACGTTCCTTTCCTGTGAAAATGCAAGCTTCTGACTAAAAGCTTATTCAGCGCTATACATCTGAATGTATTTCACATCGCAGGGATCGTTTTTCGAGAATTAGCTAATACAAAATCGATTGTTAACACTTCAAAAACTACACGTGTGAACATTGAGATTAAAGATCTGAATAAGATTTATCCGAATGGGAATCATGCTCTGAAAGAGGTATCGCTCGAGATCGGAAACGGCATGTTTGGTCTGCTCGGTCCCAATGGTGCCGGTAAATCGAGCCTGATGCGCATTTTGGTTACCCTGATGAAACCTTCGAAAGGGCAGGTGCTGGTCAATGGCCTCGATTTACAGAAGCATCGTCGCGAAATCAGGAATATGTTGGGCTATCTGCCCCAGGACTTCCGCTTCTTTGCGAAACTAACTACCTGGGAATTCCTGGATTATAGTGCTCGTCTGGCGGGTATCAAACAACGGAAAGCCCGGATGAGTGCGGTAGAACAGATGCTGGAAGAGGTTGGGCTGTATGAAGCCCGTAACCGCATGGCCAACAAGCTGTCAGGTGGTATGAAACGCCGTCTCGGTATTGCGCAGGCACTGATTGGCGAACCGAAAATCATCATCGTGGATGAGCCGACTACCGGACTCGACCCGGAGGAGCGCATCCGTTTCCGGAATTTGCTATCGTCTATCAGTGAGCGGGAAGTCATTATCATTCTTTCCACGCACATTGTGGGCGATATTTCCAGTACTTGTACCGATATGGCCCTGCTGAACCAAGGCTCTCTGGCCTATCATGGTGCTCCGGATAAGCTGATTGAAATGGCCCGTGGAAATGTGTGGCAGATTTCGGCTACCGAAACGGAATACCAGGAGATACAGGAAAAGTATCCCATTATATCTTCTATTCCGGCTGAGTCCGGCTGGGAAGTACAGGTGGTTGCCCGTGACGTGAATGGTTACGCCGGGGAACAGATTGAACCGAACCTAGAGCATGCTTACGTGAACTTCATGGAGCATGAACTAAATCAACGCTGGCATGAAGAATAAGGGTCTGCCGGTTATTATCTTAAAATCCTAACGCTAAAGAAACAACGATCATGGCATCACTTCACCATATTCGTACCGTAGCCACATACGAATCCAAAACGCTGTTCCGCAGTTGGTTTTTCCGGATTTTTGCCATCCTGGCGCTGGTATTTGTCTTCTTTTTCAACCTCTTTTATCAAACTAAAGTCGGATTTCCGTTCGACGATATGGTTGCGCTGCCTGCTAAGGTTCCGTTCATGAACCTGTACATTATTAATATGGCGCAGGCCATTATCGCCATTTTTCTGGCATCCGACTTCCTGAAAAGGGATAAAAAGCTCGACACCACGGAGGTTATCTACATGCGTTCCATGTCGAATGCCGATTACGTTATCGGGAAAACACTGGGGAACCTGTATGTTTTCTTGTTGCTAAATGTAGTCGCGCTGGTGATGGTGGCCGTTTTCAACCTGATTTCGCCCTATAGTGCGTTTCGGTTGATGCCCTATTTTTACTATTTCTTCCTGGTAAGTGTGCCTACATTGCTGTTCATTTTGGGGCTGGCCTTTTTACTGATGTCGGTTATCCGGAACCAAGCGTTGACCTTTATCCTGCTGTTGGGCTATATCGCTGCAACGCTTTTCTATCTGCAAGGAAAATTCCATTTCCTGTTCGATTATATGGCTTACCGGTTGCCACTAACCTGGTCCGACTTCGTGGGCTTTGGTAACCTGAACAGCTTGCTGATGCAACGCGGAATCTATTTCTTCCTCGGTGTTGGCTTCATTTGTCTGACCATTCTGTTGCTGAAGCGGTTGAATCAATCGAAAACCGTAAACGGAGTTGTGACCGTTGTCGGAGCCGGCTCGCTGATTTTTGCGCTGGTACTAGGATTTTTTTATGTGAACCGGGTGAGTCAGTTCGACAATCACCGGAAGGAAATGATTGCATTGAATGACCAGTACGCTAACGCTCCGGTGATGCAAATGACCCGTTGTGATTTGGACGTGAAGCATAACGGAAATTCGATTGCCGCTACTGCTGATATGCAACTGAAAAATACGACCAGTGAACCGGTGAAAGAAATCATTCTGACGTTGAATCCCGGCTTGAAGGTGACAAATGTGGAAGGTGCCGGATACGAACGTGATCAGCAGTTGCTGAAAATTAAACCGCAAAATGCTGTCGCACCGGGTGATTCATTGCAGGTAAAAGTGCAATATGCCGGCACCATTGACGAGTCGCTGTGTTACCTGGATTACGACCGGGAAAGACTCGATAAGATTACCCTGGATGACAATGCGACCATCGATAAGCGGCACGCATTTGTACGAAGCAATTATGTGCTGTTGACTCCTGAAACCCGCTGGTACCCGATGCCCGGAATTCCTTACTCCTCAAAAGGATTGGGCTGGTTGCACAAGGAATTCACTCGTTTCTCACTTACCGTAGAACCGGCGAACGATAGTTTGAAAGTGTTGTCGCAGGGCGAAAAAACAATTGGGGCTGACGGTAAAATCACTTTCCGTGATAAAGAGCCTTTGCAACAAATTTCGCTGGTGATGGGAAATTACCAAACCCGTTCCATCACGGTCGACAGCGTTCAGTACAGCCTAACTTACCTGAAAGGACATAACCGATTCGACGAGTTCTTCACGGAAGTGAAGGATTCACTGGCACCGGTTATTCGTGATTTGAAAAATACGTTCGAGGCGAAATTGCAACTCCGGTATCCGTTTCATCGACTCGAGCTGGTGGAAGTACCGGTACAATTTTACTCTTATTCGCATTTGTGGACGGTTGCCCGTGAGCAGGTACAACCCGAAATGGTCTTCCTGCCGGAGGGTGGTTACATGGTTTCCGGAGCGAACTTCGCTTTGTCGAAACGCTGGGCGGAGCGACGGAGCCGGCATACCAATGAAAGTGTTACAGAACGGGAGTCGGAGGAAAATCTGTTCCGTGATTTTGTGAACCGGGCTCTCCTGGCAAAGGATGAAGGCCGCGGATTCCGTATGCGGTTCGGAGGACCCGGACGGAACTTTGATGACAATCCGAATCCATATTTTCTATTTCCCGATTATTACACCTATGCGAATGAGATCAATTCGCCGAAGTATCCTATCATGAATCGCGTGCTCGAATCGTATCTGGTTGAACGAACGGCAGATGATCAGCCTGGATTCATGCGTAATTTCATGGGAATGTCGAGCGATGAGCGTGGGAACATGGAGCTTCAGGATAAATCGTTTGCGCGGGTATTGCAGGACCAAGAGGACCCGGATATAGTGGATAACATCATCCAAACGAAAGGTGAATTCCTGTTTGCGCTGATGAAGGCGGCTGCCGGGGAAGATAAGTTCGACAATGTGCTGAACTCCTTCCTGGAGAAAAGCCGTTTCCGGGAAACCGGTATCAATGATCTGAAAACCGATCTGGCTTCTTCGTTCAATCTGCAACTCGACGATTATCTTTCCTCATGGTACAATTCGAAAGAGCTGCCAGGCTACCTGGTAACCGATGTGGAAGCTGTTAAAGTAAAGGATGGCGACCGCACGCCGACCATGGTGACATTCCACCTGTCGAATACCGGAAAAGAACCCGGTGTGGTGAAATTTACCTTCCGTTTGGGAGGACAGGGCCGGAGAGGAAGACGTTTTGGTGGAGGCGGAGATGAAGAAACGGTGGAGCGGATTGTTGCTATCGCGCCTCATCAAACCAAACGGGTTGGCATCTTGCTCAACGAAGAACCCCGCATGATGATGACCAACACCTTCGCATCAGCTAATATTCCGTCTGTTTTGACGCAGCGTTTTGAGAAAATTGAGCTGGACGAAAAACGGACTCCGTTTAACGGAGAAGAGGTGATCGATTATGAGGACGGAACAGCTCCAAATGAAACGATTGTTGACAATGAAGATCCTGAATTTAAATTGATACAACCCGAGTCGAGTAGTTTCCTGAAAAAGATTTTTGAGGCTCAGCTCGTGGATAACGAGGATCAGAAGTACAAAGGTTTGAACTTCTGGCGTCCGCCGGTGGAATGGACCTTAACGACCAATACCAATTTCTATGGGAAAACGGTTCGGTCGGCGTATTACACCAAAGGAGGAACCGGAGACCGCGAAGCTATCTGGAACGTTCCGGTTAAGGAGTCCGGGTACTACACCGTATATGCCTACGTCCCGAAAATCAATATGCGTTGGCGGGGTGAGGATAAAGGTGAATACACTTACACCATTCATCACGATGATGGAGAAGATCATCCGGCGGTTGATATTAAAAGCACCGGTGGCGGCTGGGTTGAACTGGGAGCTTACTATTTCTCACCTGATACCGCGAAAATTGAATTAACGAATAAAACCGATGCCAGTATCGTTTATGCCGATGCTGTGAAACTGGTCAAAGAAAAATAACCTGTAAATCCATGAATAAACGAAAGTATCTCTTTTTATTGTTGTTGCTGGGAGTGACGTTGCCATTGCATGCGCAAAAAATACTGACCCTCGATGATGCTATGGCTATTGCCGTAAAACATAGTCCTGATTTGATAGCCTCGAGGCTGAACCTGGAACGGACCAGTGAGTCGCTTAATGCGAAGCGGGCATCAATGAAATCCCAGTTTTCACTGAGTTTGAACCCTCTCCAGTACAACCAAAGTCGGGAATTCAACGATTTGATTTCACAGTGGAATACTACCGAGAATTTCCAAACGTATGGAACATTTACGGTTGAGCAACCGATTTTATTCACAGATGGAACTATTTCGCTTAACAACCAGTTTGGCTGGCGAAACAGTTACAGTGAGTACACAGGTGTTCGGGACAAATCATTTTATAACAACTTGTATTTGAGTCTTACACAACCGTTGTTCACCTATAACCGGCAGAAAATGGAACTGAAACAGCTGGAGCTGGACAACGAAGATGCCATGTTGAGCTATGCCATGCAACGGTTGAACCTGGAGAAGAATGTATCCCAGTTCTTCTACAATGTGTACCTGGCGCAAATGAGCCTGAACATTAAAGAAGATGAATACAAAAATACTCAGAAGAGTTACGATATTATCAAAAACAAGGTGGATGCAGGACTGGCCGCTCAGGAGGAGCTGTACCAGGCCGAGGTGAACCTGGAGACAGCACGCTCTGACCGGGATAACCAGCGGGTAACCCTGGAGAATTACAAAGACCAGTTCAAGCAATACATCGGCATGGATATTTATGAAGATATCACCGTGATGACCGATGTGGAAGTGAAACCTGTAACTGTAGATCAGCAAAAAGCGATTCAGCACGGTTTGGCTTCCCGCATGGAGATTCGTCAGCGGGAGATTAGCGTGCAGAACTCGCAATTCGACCTGATTCAGGTGAAGGCAGCCAATGAATTCCGTGGGAGTGTTAATGTTACTTACGGTTTATTGGGTGATAATCAGGAGTTGAAGGATGTGTATAAAAATCCGACGCGCAACCCTCGAGTGAATGTGGCGTTCAATATTCCGTTATGGGATTGGGGGGAAAAGAAAGCGAATATTAAAGCGCAACAAGCTGTAATAAAAACGCAGGAACTGAACCTGAACAACGAGAAAATTCAGATTACACTGGATATTCGCCAGGTGGTGCGGGGACTTCAAAACATGAAGAACCAGATTGGAATTGCTAAAATCACAGAGAAGAATGCTCAGATGACTTACGATATCAACCTGGAGCGTTACCAGAATGGTGACCTGAGTAGTATGGACCTGAACTTGTATCAAACACAGCTTTCGGAGAAGAAAATGGCTTATGCCCAATCGCTCATTAATTACCGGATTGAGCTGCTGAACCTGAAGGTACAGACGCTATACGACTTCGAAACAAAAAAATCGGTTGTACCGGAAGAATTTCTAAAAGAATATCGCGATAGCCAAACGAAATAACCATTCCTGAAAAATCTTGAAACATGAAGATCTCGAATAAATGGCTGCTCGCTGCTCTTTTACCTGTAATGGCAGCATGCGGCAATCAGAATAACCAAACGGATAACGAACTGGCCATTCCGGTTTCAGTTCAAGATGTGAAGAAAAGCTCGATTGTGCAGTATGTCAGCACGACTGGAACGACGAAGGCAGCAAGCGAAGCCACGTTAAACACGGAGATGGCCGGTGACTATTACCTGCAACGCAATCCGAAAACCGGACACCCTTTCCGTTTAGGTGATAAGGTGCAGAAGGGGCAAACAATTGTTAAGCTGGAAGATGAGGAATACAAAAACGGAGTTTCGCTCGAAACCAAGAAGCTGAATTACGAGATTGCCAAGTTGGAGCATGAGAAGCAGCAGTCGCTTTACGAAAAAGGTGGCGTCACCCTTCGTGAAGTAAAAAACTCGGAAGTATCACTGAGCCAGGCAAAGCAGGATTACGAAAACGCGCAGTTGCAGTTGGCGAAGATGGATATCCGGGCTCCGTTTACCGGAATTTTGGTCAACTTACCTGATTACACCAATGGAACACGTGTCGCTTCAGGAACAGCGGTGGCTACCCTGATGGATTACAACACGCTCAATATGGAGGTGAATCTGCCCGAGAAAAACCTCTCTGTCGTGAAGGTCGGACAAGACGTTGATATTACCAATTATACCCTTCCGGAAGATACCCTTTCGGGTAAAATCAGTGAACTGTCGCCGGTTGTGAGCAGCGAAACCCGGACGTTCATTGGGAAAATTCGCATCGATAATCCCGACCTGAAACTGCGTCCCGGAATGTTTGTGAAAGCTGATATACAGGTAGCGCGGAGAGATAGTGCTATTGTCATTCCCAAAGACATTATCGTTTCGGGTAACCGCGGAAAAACCGTTTATATCGTCGTGAAAGGTGCGGCACAGCAGCGGGTTATCGAAACCGGACTGGAAAATGCGAACGAGGTGCAGGTAACTTCCGGCCTGAAAGCAAACGACCGGGTAGTAACCAAAGGTTTTGAGACATTACGTAACCGGTCGAAAGTAAAGGTAGTTAAGTAGTTATTCCGGCAGCTTCCGCTGACCAGGAAAATCATATTTCTATGAGAAAACTAACGAATTTTTCGGTGAATTATCCGGTTACGGTGCTGATGGCGGTACTGGCAATCCTGTTGCTCGGTATCATCTCGTACCAACGACTGGGAATTGACCTGTTTCCCGATTTGAACTCGCCGCGCCTGTACGTGGAGATAAAATCGGGTGAACGTCCGCCTGAAGAGATGGAAACGCTGTTTGTGAAAAACATCGAAGCGCTGGCCATCCGCCAAAGCAAAGTCACACAGGTTTCTTCGATTATCCGCACGGGTTCGGCGCAGGTAACGGTCGAATATGCGTGGGGAAAAGATATGGACGAAGCTTTTCTGGATTTGCAGAAAGCTTTGTCCAACTACTCGCAGAACAGCGAAATTGATGAGCTGAATATTACTCAGCACGATCCGAATACAGCGCCGGTGATGATTGTTGGTCTTTCCAACGAATCGATTACCGATATGAATGACTTGCGGAAAGTGGCTGAAAACTATATCCGGAACGAACTGATTCGGCTGGAAGGTATCGCCGAGGTAGAGTTGGCGGGACAGGAAGAGCGGGAAGTACGCATTGACACGGATCCGTATAAACTGGAAGCTTTCAACCTGACGATGGACGAACTGAGTCAGAAGATCGAGGCTTTCAACCGGAGTATTTCCGGTGGTTCCATTACCGAAACCGGTATGCAGTACATCGTAAAAGGCGTGAGCATGCTGCGCGATATCGACGACTTCAACAACCTGGTTGTCGGTTATAAAGCGCCGGTGGCTGGCAGTGAGACAATGCAGAAAGCGCCTATTTTCTTGCGGGAAGTAGCTCATGTTTCTTATCAGAATAAAGAGCCTGAAAACATTGTCCGTGTTAACGGGAAGCGCTGTATTGGGTTGGCGATTTACAAGGAAACGCGGTTCAATACCGTAAAAGCAGTTCAGGATATTAACGAAGAACTGGCCAAGATTACCAAAGCGCTTCCGGGGTACCACTTCACGGTAGTGAGCAACCAGGGAACGTTTATCAAGAGTGCTATTAATGAGGTGAAGAACACCCTGCTCATCGGTATTGTACTGGCTGTGTTTGTGTTGTTCCTGTTCCTCAGACGATTTGGAACCACGCTTATCGTCAGTTTGGCGATTCCCATATCGATTATTGCCACTTTCAACCTGATGTACTTTAATGGGTTAACCCTGAATATTATGACGTTGGGCGGTTTGGCGTTGGGAGCCGGTATGTTGGTCGATAACGCCATTGTAGTGATGGAGAATATTTTCCGGAATCACGAAAACGGTTTGTCTGTGCGCGAATCGGCTATCGTTGGTACGGCGCAGGTGGGAGGAGCCATCACGGCTTCAACGTTGACGACCATCGTGGTTTTCCTGCCCATCGTTTATCTGCACGGCGCTTCAGGCGAGTTATTCCGCGACCAGGCGTGGACGGTAGCTTTCTCGCTGCTATCCTCACTGGTGGTAGCCATATTTCTGATTCCGATGATGTATCACCGCATCTACCGGAAGAAAGAAGCAACATTGAAGTTTCGTTCCGTTCAGGTAAAAGGATACGGAACTTTCCTGTCGCGGATTTTGGAACGTCGGTGGTGGGTGATTGGCGGAGGAATTGCTCTGCTGGTTATTTCAGCTTTGCTTTATCCTTTTATCGGAAGCGAGTTTATGCCCAAAGCCGATAGTCGCGAATTCACCATCGAGGTAAAAATGCCCGAAGGCACACCGCTCGAGCGAACGTCGGAAGGAGTTGCTTCAATGGAAGCTCTGCTGAAAGAACTGTTGGGCGACAATGTACAGTCTATTTATTCCCGCATCGGTCCGGGTTCTGATTTGTCCGAAACAACGCAAAGTGTTTTTGAAGGAGAAAATACGGCTGAGGTAAAAGTCGTGCTGAAGCCGAACGCGAAATACAATTCACGGAATGTGGTGGAAGCGGTTTCGCAATGGTACAAAGATAATCCGCAGTTTGAAGTCAACTTCGTGCAGGATGAAACAGCGCTGCAAAGCATTTTGGGTACGCAAGATGCGCCGGTAGTGGTGGAAGTGCAGGGAGAAGACTTGAACGTGATTGATACACTCACCCGGCAGGTGATGAAACGGGTACAGGATATTCCCGGATTGTACAATATGCGGACGAACATCGAAGACGGTTATCCGGAAGTCGATGTGGAAGTCGACCGCTTGATGGCCGGAATGCATAACCTCAGTGTGGAGCAGGTGGTCAGCCAGATTACTGCTCAATTGGAAGGACAGGATGCAGGGCAGATGGAGAAGGGAGGCGAAATGCGCGACATCACTATTCATACTCCAAAGATGAGTTTACGTCAGTTTCATAATATTGAGCTCAACAGCAACGGACAAGTTATCCGGTTAGATGAAATCGCCAGGCTGAAGGAATCGGTTTCGCCGAAAGAGATTTATCGTCTTAACCAAAACCGTATTGGGAAGGTGATGGCCGATTTGGATAAAAACGTGCCGCTGGATAAAGTTGTGAGTCAGATGCGCAGCAAATTGGCCGGCATGCAGTTGCCCAACGATTATAAAATCAAAATTGCCGGCGAAGAGCAAAAGCGCGAGGATTCGATGCATAGTCTCGAGTTTGCGCTCCTTTTGTCCATTATTCTGGTGTATATGGTCATGGCTTCTCAGTTTGAGTCGCTGATTCATCCCTTCGTTATTCTGCTGACTATTCCGTTCTCGCTGGTTGGAACTGTGTTGCTGTTCTTCATCATGGGACAGCCATTCAATATTATGGCGCTAATCGGTGTGATTATGCTGGTGGGAATTGCGGTCAATGACTCCATCATTTTCGTCGACCGCATCAACCAACTGTGGCGCGGCGGCATGAGTAAACGGGAGGCTATCGCGGTGGCGGGACAGCAACGTATCCGTCCGATCATCATGACAAGTTTGACGACGATATTAGCGTTGCTTCCGCTGACATTTGGCTTCGGAGAGAGCGCTTCGTTGCGGTCGTCGATGGCATTGGCGGTTATCGGAGGTTTGGTAACCAGCACCATTCTGACATTGGTGGTAATTCCATGTGTGTACGATCTGTTTACCGGAAAAACGATTCGTAGTCTGGATACAGTGACCGACGAAGAGGAGTGACGAATACCGGGATAAGGACGGTCCGAAAGGCACCGAATCAGGCCTTCGGACAAGCTAAACTTGCGAACGAATGAAATTTATTATAAACAGAAAGACCCTTATCAGCATGTTATTCATCGGGCTGAGCTTGCTGGGATATATCTCCTGGCAAAATCTCCCGATGGAGCTGTTTCCTAATGCTGAGCTGCCCGTGCTTTTCGTTCAGGTGAATACTCAGACAGAGGTGGACCCCAAATACATGGAGAACCAGGCCATCATTCCTTTGGAAGGAGCGATTGGAACCATGCAGGGAATCGAGAATTTGCAGTCGACAGCACAATCGCAACGGGGGACCATTGTCGTTGAGTTCAAGAAGAACGTCAATTTCAAATATACCTATCTGAAGCTGCAGGAGAAGATTGATGAAGCAAAACAGTCGCTTCCTGAAGAATTCCGGGTAACCGTGATGAAGGTGGATCTGGACCAGATGAACAACCAGTTCATGGAGCTTCAGGTGCGCGGTTCTGGTGGTGTCGACAGGGTAAGAAATGAAACTGATCAGGAGGTTGTACCTGAGCTGGAGAACATCGACGGAGTTGCGGGTGTAACGGCTTATGGTGGCCGGGAGAAATCGGTTGAAGTGCGACTGAAGAAGGCGATGTGTGAGGCGTATGGCATTACGCCGGCCACTATTCGGAGTAAAATTGCCCAGAGTTATCGTACCCGGGCTTTCGCCGGAAATGTGTATCAATCGAACCGGCAGTACATCGTGCATGTCAATGCCGAGTATACCGATATCAAGTCGCTGGAAAACCTGGTGATTGCCGACGGTCCCATCCTGCTAAAGGATGTGGCGAATGTTTATTTCGGTGTGAAGGAAGAGACCTCTTATTCCCGTGTCAACGGAAAGGATGCGGTGACAGTCCGGTTGGTGAACGATGCCCAGGCGAACCTGATTGATGTCTCGCACAAAACGCTGGATGTGGTTAAGAAGCTGAATGAAAAACTGGCTTCGAAAGATATTGAGATTGTTGTCCAGAACAACACGGCGCAAACCATGGAGGACAACATCAACCAGATTATTGAACTGGCGCTGGTGGGTGGACTTCTGGCCGTGCTTGTACTCTGGATTTTCCTGAAAAACTTCCAGTTGGTTTCGGTCATTGCTCTGGCCATTCCCATTTCGGTGTATTCGGCGTTCAACTTCTTCTACGCGGCCGATATCAGCATCAATAGTCTGACTTTGGTGGGAATGGCGCTGGCCATCGGGATGTTGCTCGACAATAGCGTCGTCGTGCTCGAAAACATATACCGATTACGATCCCAGGGCCTTCCTCCGGCGAAGGCAGTCATTCAGGGTACTACAGAAGTGTGGCGTTCGATTGTAGCGGCTACACTGACCACTATCACGGTATTTTTGCCTTTCCTTTTTTCCGACAACTATCTGATTAGCCTTATCGGGAAAAATGTGGGGGTTTCTATCATTTCCACGCTTACCATCAGTTTGTTTGTGGCGCTGTTGCTGGTGCCCATGATGGCCCACTATTTCCTTTCCAGGAAGAAGAGTACCTCCATCAACTTCAACCAGGTTTCCATGCGGAACCCGTTGATTCAGGGATATGTGATGGTGTTGAAGAATACGCTCCGAAGTCCGGCCCGGACGATTATCGGTGCACTGGTTTTCTTTTTCCTGACCATATTTATTGTATTGGCGGTGAGCGTGAATAACCTCAGCGAAGTTGAGACCAACGATTTTCAGATTTATGTGACCATGCCTTCGGGCTCAACGCTTGAATCGACCGACAAGGTTGTTTCACAAATCGAAAGCCGTCTCGAACCGATTGAGGAAAAGCAGGATGTGGTTAGTAAAATTGAAGAAGATAACGCGGTCGTTACAGTTACGCTGAAAGACGACTACAAGAAGACCAGCAAACGGAGCATTGCCGAAATCAAGAGCGATGTGGAAAATCGCGTTGAAAATATTTCCGGCGCTGAAATAAGTGTCGATGAAGAACCGGCTTCCGCCGGAAACCGCGGTGGCGGAGGTGGCGGTTCCTTTGGTGGAGGCGGAACCAGCTTCATGCGTTTGTTGGGAGTGGGAACCAACTGGGAACGCATTCTTATCAAAGGACAGGATTTCGAAACCATGAAGAATGTGGCTTCCGATTTTCAGTATTATCTCGAAAGTTTGGAGTCAATGCGCCGGGTGCAGGTCAGTTATTCCGACAACCGGCCGGAAGTTCATCTCGAGTTTCATCCGCTGCTGCTGACTGCTTACGACATTCCTTTGTCCAATATCGCTTCCGAATTGAATTCCTTCAATCCGGAAATCAATACCAACGTTCCATTCAAACAGGGAACCGACGAATACGATATCATTATTCGTGATGAAGACGCGAAGGACAAGAAAGAACGCTCGGCCGATGATTTAAGGCATTTGCTCATTACTGATGCGAATGGTGGCACCCACGAATTGCAGTCGGTAGCCGATGTGGTTTTCTCTTCCGGGTACGCACAAATTGACCGGGTGAACCAGGAAAAACAGATTGAAGTGCGCTACCGTTTCATCGACGAGGCGCAGGATTCGAAGACCTTGCTCGATGCTTACCGCGTGGAAGTGGACCAGATCGTAGCCAATTACAACCTGCCTTCGGGTGTTGCTGTCCAGGTTATTCATGAAGAAGATGATTTGCAGGAGTTCTATTTCCTGATTTTGGCGGCCTTTATCCTGATCCTGATGATTCTGGCTTCGGTATTCGAGTCGTTGTCTACACCTTTTGTGCTGATGTTCTCCATCCCGTTGGCGGCCATCGGATCATTCCTTGCACTCATTTTTACCGGAAATAGCCTGTTTAATGCAAATACCTTAACGGGCTTCCTGATATTGCTTGGGGTTGTTGTGAACAACGGAATTATTCTCATTGACTATACCGGTATTCTGCGGAAGCGTGGTTACCGGAAAGAACGCGCCCTGATTACGGCCGGAATGTCGCGTATTCGCCCGATTCTGATTACGGCTATTACCACTATCGTGGCCATGCTGCCACTGGCGATGGGCGATAATGAATATGTCGGAGCAATTGGTGCACCGTTCGCTATTACCGTAATCGGCGGCCTAAGCGTCAGTACATTGTTGACGCTTATTTTCATACCGACCTTCTATTTTGGCCTGGAAAATGCGATTGACTGGGTGCGCAAGCTCGATCTCCGGATTCAAATCCTTCAGATTTTGCTTTACGTAGGTGGCTGTATTCTCATCTTCACGAAAGTGGATACATTCATGTGGCAGATGGTCGATCTGGTTGGATTGACTGTATTGATTCCGGGAACTACCTGGTTCGTGAAAAATAGTCTGCGAAAAGCCACCGAAACGGTTATCGATTCGGATGTGCCGATTCAAATCAGGATACAGAACCTCGTGAAGATTTACGATCGAGGCAACCGGTTTATCCGTGAATGGAAGGGTAACCGGAACATTCGCGAACGCAAAGGCGAACTGAAAACGTACCATTCGTGGCGCGATTTCGACGATTTTGTCTGGGAATTGCCGCTATTGGGCTTCCTGACCTATTTCACGTTCTCTTATCTCGACAGCGGTTGGTGGATGTTCGTCATGGCGCACTTTGTTTTCCTGATGTCGTTATCCATTTGGCGTAGAGTACAACTGCTGCTGGCTTATTCTTCCGCGCAAAGCGGAAAAGACCGGCCTGTGAAAATGGGAATTATCATTCATCGCCTGCTGTATTGGGGACTTCCGGCAGTGGCATTGGTGCTGTTTTATCTGAAATGGGAAAACATCGGTTCGGTGGTGATGATCGCCGTGCTGTGGTATTTCGTTCTGGCGGTGAAAGTAACGGCCGACAAACTGTATCGCGACAAGGTAAACATCGAACGGTTAAAAGGTCGTTTTGCCGGCCTGCGCCGATTGTTCTTCAAACTGGTCGAACAAATCCCGGTTATCGGTCGCAAACGCGATCCATTCAAGGCATTGCGTGGTGTTTCACTCGAAATAGGTACCGGTATGATTGGCTTGCTGGGACCGAACGGCGCCGGTAAATCAACGATGATGCGTGTGATTTGCGGAATTTACGACCAAAGCTACGGTAAGGTTTGGATCAACGGTGTGGATACACAGCTTAAGCGCGAAGAGCTGCAGGGACTGATTGGTTATCTTCCGCAGGAATTTGGTACGTACGAAAATATGTCAGCATGGGAATTCCTCGATTACCAGGCTATGCTGAAAGGCTTGTCCGACAAAGAGGCACGTGAAGCGCGCGTTCAATATGTACTGGAAGCTGTTCATCTTTGGGATAAGAAAGACGACAAAATTGGTTCGTTTTCGGGTGGAATGAAGCAACGGATTGGAATAGCACAAATCCTGTTGCACTTGCCGCGCATTCTGGTTGTCGATGAGCCGACTGCCGGACTCGATCCACGCGAACGTATCCGTTTCCGGAACCTGTTGGTAGAATTGAGTCGTGAGCGCGTGGTCATTTTCTCGACACACGTCATCGAGGATATTTCCAGTTCGTGTAACCAGGTAGCTGTCATCAACCGCGGTGAACTGCGTTATACGGGTCATCCCAACAACATGCTGAAACTGGCCGATGGCTTGGTTTGGCAATTCTTGATTCCGGCAAAAGAGTTTGATGCCATGGAAGGAAAAGACCGGGTAGTACACCATATGCGCGATGGCGACCAGATTAAAGTCCGGTACATCTCTGCAACTCAACCGGCTCCGGATGCCGTAGTGGTGAAACCGGTACTGGAGGAGGCTTATTTGTGCTTATTGAAAGGAATTCAGAAAGAAAACAGTTGATTCAGTTCAACTAAATGAACGCTTGAAGATGAATACAAGATATATCGATAGAATCGTGAAAAACCGCTGGTTGGATTTGATTGTTCGCATGGCGCGGTACAACATGAAAATCATATTTGCCGGACGGTTCCTGTGGTTTTTCCTGGCATCGCTGGTTTTTTACATTCTGCTGGCCATTAATCTGGTCTTTAACGAGCCGGGCTACACCATGTCGTCGGTTTATGGAATTTTGTATTTCCCGGCGGTGCTGCTCATCTTTTATCCTACTGCTTTTGGCATTCAGAACGACGCTGACGCACGTATCCTGGAAATCCTTTTCGGGATACCCGATTACCGGTACAAAGTATGGTTGGTCCGCCTGGTGATGATATTCGTCCTGGTGTGGCTGTTTTTAATGGTATTTTGCGTGCTGGGTTACTATGCGCTGGTGCCGTTTCCCATTTTTTCCATGTCATTTCAGCTGATGTTCCCCGTGGTTTTCCTCGGTTGCATGTCCTTCATGGTTTCAACGGTAGTGAAAAACGGAAACGGAACAGCGGTTATCATGGTCATCGTCGGCATTGCGCTGTTAATACTGAGCGATGTCCTTAGTCGTACCCAGTGGAATGTCTTCCTGAATCCGTTCTCCATTCCGGACAATATGAACGAGTTAATCTGGAGTCAGATTACCCAAAAGAACCGGATCTTCCTGGCCGTTGGCAGCGTGATTTTCCTCCTGGCCGGATTGACCAATCTGCAGCGCCGTGAGAAGTTTCTGAAGTAGGAATAAAATTTTGTCTGCCGGATGTAAATTTATTTTGGCAGTTGCCATTCAGCATTACCTTTGCAGAAACAGATAACCTGACGATGAAAAGCGAAACGCTGAGGAGCCATTTCAAGTTGCATTTTGTGGTCCTGATATACGGATTCACTGCGATTTTGGGGAAATTGATTACGTTGCCAGCCCCGCAATTGGTATGGTTCCGCATGCTCATTGCAGCTGTTTCGTTTTATCTCTATTTCCGTATCCGGAAGAAGAGTTTTCGCGTTTCCCGGAAGGATTTACTGCAGATTCTGGGCGTCGGGCTCATTGTTGGGGCGCATTGGATTACCTTCTTTGGGGCGATTAAAATCTCGAATGTTTCGGTAACATTAGGTTGTCTTGCCTCCACTACATTGTTTACCAGTTTCCTGGAGCCGTTGTTTTATCGCCGTCGGTTGAACCTGCTCGATATATTTATCGGGTTGATGATCATCGCGGGACTCTACATGGTGTTCCGTTTCGAGACACAGTATACGGCTGGAATCTTAGTCGCCCTGACTTCAGCATTCCTGGCCGGGCTTTTCACTGTGCTGAATAAAAAGCTGATTGCCCATAACAGCGCGTCGGTCATTAGTTTTTACGAGATGCTGGGCGGATTTGCCGGTATCTCTGTGTTTCTGGCGGTGAGCGGACAACTAAACTTTTCCTCTCTGCAGATGACCGGCATGGACCTGTTTTATTTACTGTTGCTGGCTGTTGTTTGTACGGCTTTTGCGTTCGCGGTTCAGGTTGACGTGATGCGCGAGTTGTCCGCGTATATTGTTGCCCTGACCATTAACCTCGAACCGATTTACGGCATTCTCCTGGCCTTTTTTATCTTCGGCGAGTCGGAACAGATGACCGGCGGTTTTTATGCCGGTACAGCGGTTATCCTGCTGGCGGTGTTCGGCTATCCTGTCTACCATCATTATAAACGGAAAAGAGCGCTTCAAAAAGCCTGATTCTTCTGTTCTGGTTTTTCCCGCGAAGCGCTGAAACGAATTATTTTAGGGGTACTCTTTCAATTGCTTTATCATCAGATTTATAGTAAATTGTATAAAGCAGTGTTTAGGTGGAAATTTCTTTTTGCTAACCTTTAAAGATTACGTCATGGTGCATGCAGTGAATAAGAGGAAAAGTTCTGTCGGCAGGAGAGAGGAAAAACAGGTAGTACCGAAATTGAAATGGGCAGGAAGCAAGGTGCAGGATGATATCTTTTCGGATGATGTAAGCCTGTTTAAATCGCATTTCGATGTCGATTATGAGAGCTATTTGCAACGGTTGTGGGATGCCAATAACGATATTTACCGGATTTTAGCGGAAGCAGACGATTTGGAACAGGCCCGCGATAGCTTTTATGCCTATTTGGACCGGACCGAGCGGAAGGTTTTCGATTTGGACAATAAGCTGCATATTCTCGAAAAATCGACTGTGCGCGAGTGCATACGGGTATTGCGCAGTATCATTGGGCCAATCAACGAGTTTCGGACCGAGTTCTCGGCGCTGGATAGTTTGTGGAAATTAGCCCGGAATCAACGAACCGAGCTGAAAGAGAAGATATCGGTCGGGTTTATCCTGGAGTTTATCAACCTTTTTCGCGGCGTAACCGGCAAGTCACATATTTACCTGGAAGATAAAGAGGTGGAGAAAGGAATCCCCGACTTCCTCCGAATGGAAGGCCGGGAGGCGGCTCACTTGCGAACGGAGATCCTCGACGAAATGGGTTCCGGCATGCTGAAATATTTCAAGAAATATCCTTCCGGACTGGAAGAGGAAGTGATTGGCTGGCGAACCGAAAATCGCTCGCGCATCCTTCGGCACTTCAAGGGTACTGAAAAAGACTGGGGCAGTTACACATGGCAGATACGAAACGTGATTCGATCATCGAAACCGCTGGCTGATTTGATTGAGCTCTCGGCCGAACAGCAGGAAACGATCGACCGTGCCGTGCAGAATCATATTGCTTTCGGAATCACGCCCTATTATCTTAGCCTGATGGATTCGCAAATCTCGGTTGGATACGATCATGCTATCCGGGCGCAGGTGATTCCGCCCAAAGAGTACGTGGATAAAATGAGCGAGCTCCGGCCGGGACGAAAATTGTCATTCGATTTTATGGGTGAGCACGATTGCTCTCCGGTCGACCTGGTGACCCGCCGTTATCCCATGATTGCCATTATGAAACCGTACAACACCTGTGCGCAGATTTGTGTATACTGCCAGCGAAACTGGGAGATTGAACGGGTGCTCGAACCAAGGGCCATGGCATCGAAAGAGAAGTTACAGAATGCCTTGTCGTGGTTCGACCGGCATAAGAGCATCGGTGATGTGCTGATTACCGGGGGCGACCCGCTCGTGATGCGCGATGCGCAGCTTGAAAATATCCTGGCGACCCTTTCGGAGAAGAAGCATATCTACCGTATCCGGATTGGCTCGCGCACGCCGGTGGTTCTGCCCATGCGTTTTACGGACGAGCTGGTGGCCATGCTGGCCAAATATCACCAGCCGCCCCGGTTGCACCTGTCCATCGTTACGCATTTCGAACATTCGTACGAAATTACGCCTGAATCCATGCATGCTGTCCAGAAACTGCGGAAAGCGGGCATCAGTGTTTATAACCAACAGGTGTTTACGGTCGAGAATTCGCGACGGTTCGAAACTGCCAAACTGCGCAAGGATTTGAAATCAATCGGTGTCGACCCGTATTACACCTTCAACATGAAAGGGAAGGAAGAGACGAAGCAATACATGGTGCCCATTGCCCGCATTCTGCAGGAGCGAAAGGAAGAGGCTCGTCTGCTGCCCGGCCTCGACCGCACCGATGAGCCGGTGTTTAATGTTCCCCGTTTGGGAAAAAACCATCTGCGTGCCGGCCAGGACAGGCGCCTGGTGATGATTTTGCCGGACGGCTCCCGGGTGTATGAGTTCCATCCGTGGGAAAAGAATATCAAGCCCATTCCGCCCTATAACTACGTGGATGTGCCCATTTACGACTACCTGGAAGAGCTGGCTTCGCGCGGCGAGAATATCCACGATTACCGGACGATCTGGTTTTATTATTAAGAATCTCCTACAGGTTGTGTTCGCCTTCTTCAGCGTCCGGAGGAATCTCCTGCAGGGTGTGTTCGCCTTCTTCAGCGTCCGGAGGATTCTCTTGCAGGTTGTGTTCGCCCTCTTCAGTACCCAGAAGAATCTCCTGCAGGTTGTGTTCGCCTTCTTCAGTAACCGGAGGAATCTCCCACAGGTTGTGTTCGCCCTCTTCAGTACCCGGAGGAATCTCCCGCAGGTTGTGTTCGCCTTCTTCAGCGTCCGGAGGAATCTCCTGCAGTTTGTGTTTGCCCTCTTCAGCGTCCGGAGGAATCTCCTGCAGTTTGTGTTTGCCCTCTTCAGCATCCGGAGGAATCTCCCGCAGGTTGTGTTCGCCTTCTTTAGCACCCGGAGGAATCTCCCGCAGGTTGTGTTCGCCTTCTTCAGTACCCGGAAGAATCTCCTGCAGGGTGTATTTGCTTTCTTCAGTAACCGGAGGAACCTCCCGCAGGTTGTGTTCGCATTCTTCAGCACCCGGAGGAATCTCCAACAGGGCGTATTCGCCTTCTTTTGTTGCCCCGGTGGTCGTCACTGTTTGGCAGGAACCATTCCGGGTTACCCGGGAAGTCGCTGCAGTGCAGTTTTGTTGGCGCTCACCGGCCTTGCCTAGTACACCTCAATCTCATCGGTGAAAATAAATACGCCCTGGTGCGGAACATGCGCATATTTTGCTTTTACCCGGATGTAGCGGCACGCCTGTTCGGGGAAATCAACCCTGATGGTTTTTACCTTTATTTCCGGCGATGTTTTCGGGTTCGCCGGTTCGGCTTGTTTCCAACTTTTCACATGCCGGTAGTTTCGCCCGTCTTCCGATAACCATACATCCATGCCTACCGGGAAGCGGATGCCGGCGCCCGAATCTTCCAGGCAATTCAGGCCCACCTCGTGAACGTTCATCACCGAGTCGAGCTGAACAATGGCGTCGAAATCTTTCCCAATGACGCCAATCCATTTGCCGTTGCCCCATTTGTCGCCGCCAAAATCCAGGTCGGTCAGTGTTTGTCCGCCGTGTGCGCTGTATTGGGCCGTTGGCTTGCTTTTCAATATCACTTTCGCTCCCCGTGCTTTGTGAACAATGGCCTTTTTGATTTCCGGCTTCACCAAAGCAACACTGTCTTTTACCGAAATCGCCTTCACGGTAGTGGAGTGGTCGAGCAAAAACGGTTGGGTATAATGTATGCCGTTGTTGAGCGTTGGCACTGAGCCATCGGTTGTATAAATAATGCCGGCCGGAAGTTCGGTGGTGATGTCCACTTTCAGTTTCTTATTTTCCGGGCTAACCGAGAAGTTAATGGTTGGCCGGTAGGCGCTCGGTGCATAGTTGATGTTGAGTTCCCTGTAGCGGCTCAGCATTCGTTCCATTTTGGACTGGAAACGGTGCCAGTTTTTGGTTCCTTTTTGTTGCCACGCAATTTCCGACAGCGCGGCCATGCGCGGAAACACCATATATTCCACATGTTTGGCATTGGGCATGTACTCGGTCCACACATTGGCCTGCACGCCCAATAAGCGCGAAGCATCAGCCGGTGTGGCATTTTTTGGCAGCGGCTCATAATCGTATACCTTCTTTAGCGGAGAATAACCGCCAAATGCCCTGGGCTCGTTATCGCTGAGGCTTTGGTAATGGTCGAAGTAGAGCACCGAACCGGTTGTCAGCACCGTGGGGTGGCCTTTGTCGAGTACCCGTTTCACGCCGTCTTCGCCGCCCCAATACATAATGCTGGCCGTGGGAGAGAGCTTGCCTTGCAGGATTTCGTGCCACCCGATGAGCTTCCGTCCCTTCGATTTCAGGTATTTGTCGAAGTGGTTGATGAAGTAACTCTGAAGACCGTTGGGCGTCAGATGCTTTTCGCGCATCAGCTTCTGGCAGGAAACACATTTCTTCCAGTTACTCTTATTCACCTCGTCGCCGCCAATGTGGATGTATTTCGACGGAAAGAGCTGAACCACTTCGTCGATGACATCTTCCAGCAGCTGATAACTCGCCGGGTTGCTGGCGCAGTAAACACCGGTGTTCGGCAGTCGTTTCCCGTTTTTATCCTTGCCGAGCAGTTGCGGATAACACTGAAAAACTACCTCGGAATGGCCGGGTAACTCAATTTCAGGTACCACGGTAACAAAGCGCTTTTTCGCGTAAGCAACAATCTCTTTGATCTGTTTCTGGGTATAAAAGCCGCCGTATTTCGGACGGTTATCGCCCGGTTTCCATACCTCGAAATCCTGCCAGGGCATTTTCCCCGGTTTAACCACCCGCCAGGCGCCCCATTCGGTCAGCCTGGGATGTGATTTGATTTCGATTCGCCAGCCAATGCCATCGACCAGGTGCCAGTGAAAAACGTTGAGTTTGTGCATGGCCAGGTAGTCGATGTACTTTTTAATGAAATCGACGGGCATAAAGTGGCGCGACACATCGAGGTGCATGCCCCGCCACCGGAAGCGGGGTTTGTCGGTGATTTCGACAGCCGGAAGCGCCAGTGCCGGAAGCGTATCTTTTTCCACCGTTGCCGGAAGAAGCTGCCGGATGGTTTCGACCGCATAGAAAAGCCCGGCTGCCCCGGACGATTGTATTAATACCTGTTTTTGATCTATCGAAAGGGTGTAACCCTCGTTGGTGAGTGAGTCGAGCGCCGGATTGTATTGAAAACGGATGACTTTCTTCCCGGTAGGTGAACTGCTGGCAAAGCTGGCAGGAAGATTCATTTTGGTTGTACGCCGCAACTGTTCCACTGCCGGAAGCATGGTGGAATCGGAAATAATAACCGGTGTTGAGGTCTTTAGAATGAAGTCGGGCGTTTCTTTGGTGGTCAGCTGCCAGGGCTGAGGAATCACTTCGACGGGTCGGACGGCTTTTGGAACGGGCTGACAGGCCATACACAGAAGCGCGATAGAAAGGGTGAGCAAGGTGGCGAAAGACTTCATACTACAGTTGGTTTGTTGTTATTGGCGGCTAAAATAACCATTCGGAGGAAAGCCGGGTAAAGTTTTAATAAGATTGGCGCAAATGAGAAAATTACTTCGGGAGTATTTCAACCTGTTTTGGATGGAGACTATCGATTGTTAACAGTTTTGACTTAATTCTGAAATAGATTCTTCATAACCTTTCAATGCTTTCGTCATAACTAAATAAGGTGCAATTAATACGTTCCAGTTTTTCCCGCCGTAATTTTGAACCGGTAAAAATAATGCTGGCTGATGTATATGATGCTGTTTTTACCGCCTGATTTAAAGATTTTTGACTAAAACTGATCGAAATGAAAGGGGTATTGTTGATTTTACTGTTCGTCTTGCCGTTGCATATGCTGTTAGGACAGGATTTTGCAGCAAATGCGAACGGAACGAAATTCAAAACCAAACATCCGGCAGAAAAGGAAGCGGTTGCGAGAGCTTATAAGTGGGAGTTTTATTCTCCGGATCTGAATAGTTATCAAAAGAGAAAGTCTCCGGTTGAAAATGGAGAGCGTTTCGACGCACCACTCGAGCCGTTGAAGGATATGTTCAACGAAAGTTATACCGATAAGGAACCGATTGCTCCGGGAAATCCGGCAACGCGCATTGTGATTCGCAAACCATCGATATACAACGCCGTCCGGAAGATTGACAAATACTATTCAAAACAGGTAGCGCGTGGTGAAATGAATTCGGCGAATGCCCGCAAAAGTCTCGAAAGAGTCCTGACCATTGCCATTGCGGCCCTCAGCGAGAGAAGCCAAAGTTTCGAGGATGCTCTTCAGCAAAACAGGAGAAATCCGGAGGCGCTGCTAGCTCAATTTAACCAGGTAAAACTGAAGGATATGTAATATGAAATAAACAAAAGGGGTTGCTGCAACAACCCCTTTTTTATGCAAATAAGCTATTTCAAATAACCTATTTATTAACTGTTTTAAAGATATGAAAAAAAAGCTTTTTCTGTTTCTGGCCTTTCTGGGATTCCTTACGGGACAACAGGCCTTTGCGCAAACAGAAATAAAAGGGTCTGTTAAAAGTCCGGAAGGAGAATCGATTCCGGGCGTGAATGTGGTGATAAAAGGCACCACCAACGGAACAATAACCGATATCGACGGAAACTATACCATTCAGGCGCCGGGTGGAGGCGTGCTGGTATTTTCCTTTATCGGATACAAGCCTCAGGAAATTCCCATCGATGGACAGAAAACCATTAATGTTGTCCTGAAGAAAAATACTGAAGCAATTGACGAAGTAGTTGTCACCGCATTGGGGATTAAAACCGAGAAGAAGCGCCTTGGGTATGCTACGCAGGAGATAACCGGTAAACAACTTACCCAGGTGGAAGATGTGAACGTGATGAATACCCTCGCGGGAAAAGTTTCCGGGTTGACTGTTCACACCAAAACTGGTTTATTTCAGGCACCTGATTTTCTCCTTCGCGGGAAAAAGCCATTGATAGTACTGGACGGTATTCCTATCTCGACTGACTTTTATGACATTTCGAGTGATGATATTGCCAGCATTAACGTGCTGAAAGGCACAGCAGCTTCGGCCTTATACGGCTCACGGGGTAAAGATGGCGCTATCATGATTACCACAAAAACAGCGGCTAAAGGGAAACTGAATATTTCCGTCAGCAACAGCGAAATGTTCTCCGCCGGATTTGTCGCTTTTCCGAAAGTGCAAAGCGAATATGGTAACGGTTCCAACGGACAGTACAAATTTGTCGATGGAGCCGGCGGCGGTATTCACGATGACGACTTGATTTGGGGACCGAAGCTGGATCAGGGCACCAAAATCGTTCAGTGGAACAGCCCGATTAAAGATTTGCAAACGGGCGAGCTGATTCAATGGAAAGGGCCGGTGAAAGGAACAAAATACGATGACTCGAACCGGTACGAACGTGTCGCAACGCCCTGGGTTTCGCATCCCGATAACCTGAAGAATTTCCTGGAAACAGGAATCGTATCCAATTCCAATTTCAGCATCAGCTCTTCTAACGACAAAGGTTCTGTCCGCCTGTCGGGAAGCCATATGTATCAAAAAGGTATGGTGCCGAACTCTTCGTTGAAAAGCACCGGCATCAACATGAGCTCGCACTATAAGATTTCGAATAACCTGACGTTGGATGCCAAGCTTTCGTATAACAAAGTGTACACCGATAATTATCCTCGCCACGGCTATGGCCCGCTGAACCACATGTACACGATTGTGGTGTGGATGGGTTACGATGTTGACGTTCGTGATATGCGTGATTACTGGATGAAAGGTCGCGAAAACTACAAGCAGGCCAACTGGAATTATCTGTGGTACAATAACCCGTATTTCATGGCTTATGAATGTACGCAAGGTTATGACAGGAACGTTATCAACAGTAATGTGTCGCTAAATTACCAGCTTCTGCCTAATTTATCTATACAGGCGCGTGGTGCGGTACGAAACCGTTTTCAGTACGAAAACCGGAAAACACCGAAAAGTTACCTCTATTACGGGAACAGTGTGCTGGGAAATTTTGAGGACTGGAAAACCAAGTGGAACTATTACGACTTCGATGTTCTGGCAACTTATACGAAGAGCTTTTCCGATAAATTCAGCCTTGATGCGTTTGCCGGAGCTTCTTCTTTTAGCTACGATTACGACTACCAATATGCTTCTACGGATGGTTTGATTACAGGTGGGCTTTTTAACCTGGGTAACAGCCTGGGGCCGGTGAAAGCTGAAAACCGAATTGAAAAGAAGGCAACCCGGAGTGTATACGGTAGTGTGAACATCGAGCTGTTTAAAGCATTTTACGGAACGGTATCAGGTCGTAACGACTGGTCATCGACGCTTCCGGTCGATAACAACTCGTATTTCTATCCTTCGGTGTCGGGTAGTTTTGTTTTCGACAACATTGCAAAATTACCTTCCTGGATGAGTCATGCACAGGTGCGTTCAACCTGGGCACAGGTATCGACCGATTTGAGCGTGTACAGTCTGTACAATACTTACTCCAATACTGCGATGTATGGTTCGACTCCCGGTATGTCATATCCGTCCGGTTTGGCCAACAGTGAAATTAAGCCGGCTAAATCTACGTCATGGGAACTAGGTGGAAATATTGGACTCTTCAAAAATCGGCTGAGTATTGATGCGACCTATTACCAGGTAAAAGACGAAAACCAAATCATCGATCTACCGATTTCTATTACGTCCGGATTTGATTCCCGCAAGGTAAACGGCAACGTGTATAACACGACCGGTGTGGAGTTGATGGTGAACGTAGTTCCTGTACTGACCAGCAAAATGCGCTGGAACATGGCGATTAACTGGTCTACCAACAAGAAGGTGCTCAGCGAAATTTACGGCGGTGCTGATAAGTTTGGTTATCTGCACAAAGACGAACGTGTAGACAGCTATTATGCCACTGTTTGGGAAAAATCTCCCGACGGACAGACTATTATCGATCAGGCGAGTGGTTTGCCTATCCGTGACCCGTTTGCACGGAAATTGGGCCATCTCAATGCGAATTGGCAGTTTGGTTTTAATAATACGTTTACCGTTGGACACTGGCAATTCAACGCACAGGTTGATGGTCGCGTAGGCGGAATTATGCCTTCCCTTACCGTTGCTAAACTCTGGTGGGGTGGAAAGCATCCGGAGTCGGTAGCCAACCGCGATGCTGAATATGCAGGTAAGCTCTATGTTCCGGACGGAGTTGCCGTGGTCAGCGGTGATGTTCAGTATGACACTGACGGTAATATTGTTTCGGATACCAGAGTGTTCGCCAGGAATGAGAAAGGACTGAAGTATTCTAACTGGGCGATGACGTATGGTTATCGTGCGAAGGGGTTAGGAGTGAATACTTTCGATGCTTCTTTTATCAAACTCCGTGAGGCTTCAATTAAGTACGATTGCTCCTCACTTTTTGCCGGAACGGTTGTAAAAGAAGCGTATGTGCAGCTGATTGGCCGGAACCTCGCTATGTGGAAAAAAGCAAAGTTGATTGATCCTGACTTTGGTAATGATGATCACTTGCAGGATCCTTCGGCACGGTATGTTGGTTTTGGACTGGGTGTTAAATTCTAATCAATGCAAATCATGAAATTCTTACAAAAATCGATATTACTCTTCCTGTTGGCCGGCACGCTGTTTTCGTGTGAGAAACTGCAGGATATTAATGATAATCCTAACAATGCTCCGGTTACCCATCCCAAACTTCTGTTGAAAGATATAGCATGGAATGCGTTCGACGGGCAGGGAACCGGTTCGATGTTTGCGTCGCGGGTAATGGTTAGCTCCGATGGGGCCAGCAACGAACAATACTATACCTGGGATCGCGATAATTTTGACCGCTACAATCAGCTTCGGAATATTACAAAGATGATGGAAGAGGCAGACAAGCAGGGTACACCTGAATACACTTATCTGGCTCATTTCTTCCGTGCTTATCAGTTTTACCAGTTGACCCGCCGGTTTGGGGATATACCCTATTCCGATGCTTTAAAAGGGGAAACAGATGGGGTATATGCACCAAAATACGATGAGCAATCGAAGATTATTCCGGCTTTGCTGGATGAACTGAAAGCCGCGAATGAAGGTTTGAAAAGTGTAACCTATATTGACGGAGATATTATCTACGGAGGTGATCCTGTAAAATGGCGTAAGCTGATTAACTCTTTCCGGTTACGTATTTTGATGAACCTCTCAAATAAAGCGAATGATGCTACGTTGGATATTCCGGCGCGTTTTCGGAATATCTATCAAAACGAGCCGTTGATGGAGAGTATCGACGATGCTGGCCAACTGGTTTATCTTGACCAAAAGGGAAGCCGCTATTTTGAGTTCCTGGGTAAATTCGGCTCGGTCGGGATGGATTCCACTTTCGTTCAACTGCTGAAGGACCGCCAGGACCCAAGATTGTTTGTTTTCTGTCAACCGAATCCGAATGCTGTATCTGCAGGTCTTCCTGTAAACGATTTTGACGCATATGGTGGTGCCGATCCTACGTTGACATTCGGTGCGATTTCCGACGAGAGAAACAAAGGATATGTTTCCATGGTGAATCCGCGTTATTTTGACGACCCGGTGAACGAGCCTCACAAATTGATGGGGTACGAAGAGCTGCAGTTTATTCTGGCGGAAGCGACGGTTCGTGGCTGGATTGAAGGTGGCGATTTGGCGAAAGCAAAGGCCTTTTATAATGAAGGAATCAAAGCATCGTTTCTTTTCTACCGAAAGTATGCAGAAAAATATGCTGCATATTTGGGAGATGATGCTATCGCTGAATACCTGAATCAACCAATGGTTAATTTTGATAATGCTACGACTTTCGATGAGCGTATTCGGTACATTATCACGCAGAAATATATCCAGTTTTATTTCCAGACTGGCTGGGAACAGTTTTATAACCATCGCCGAACAGGATATCCAAAATTTCTGACCGGCGGTGCGGTTGGAAATAATGGCCAGGTTCCGGTGCGTTGGATGTATCCCGAAGATGAATATAACACCAATGCTGCCAATGTGCAGGATGCTGTTGCGAGACAATTCAATGGCGATGATAATATTAATGGAACAATGTGGTTATTGAAATAAGGCTACCATGTGTGCCAACTTGATTTTTTTTTGATTCATATCAATAAATCAGGTTGTTGTACGTTTAATAATAAGTAGCCAATCTCTCTTTTCGCAAAGTTTTTAGGTTTTTATAAGCGGAGTTCCTGTCTGGGATTCCGCTTTCGTTTTTAGAAGTACTAGCTGCAACGGTTATTATTAGGGTACGGCGTTGATTCAATTTCTTTACTGTGTTATAACAATCTTAGATATTCTATAAACAATATTTTGAAAAATGAATATCTTGTCTTATCTTCAGGAAAACAAACTATTAAGACCATGTCTGACGGGAATGACTAAGTTTTTTCTCGGATGATTTCATAAATGCTGATAGTAATTGCAAAGAGTTGTTATCTTTTTTGATGCATCTTCAGGGCTGCATGAGAGAGTAGATAATCGATGACAGACATAATAACGTTTTTAGTATCGGTCCAATGGAAGCGTAGCAGGCTCAAATGTTTCCATTTTCGTTTGACCACCCCTCCTGACTAATCTGGTTCGGAGGGGTTTTTTTATTTCAGTTTAATTTGGCAAGTTGTTGAGTTGTTGTTTTTCTTAGAGGGATTACAAACGGTGTGTTAAAAAAAATATTAGAAAATAGCCAAATTTTTGATGAACGTACTGATCTGTTACGTGAATGTGCGGATCCTTTCGTTAAACGTATAATATTATGAAAAATAAGTTGTTGAAAATTGACAAAAAACAACCCTCTAGCTTATCTTAAATTTGCTAAATATCCAAGAGTGTGTTATTTTTATTTATCGAAAACTAACTAACATATTATTTTTTTACTTGCTATTGAACTAATCATGTCAGTCAATGATAAAAAAAGCAGCATTGTTGGTATCACGGTTGCGTTTTGTGCCGGGAGCGGATTTGTTTTGGAGTTGTTCGCATCATCCGAAATACCGTTTGGAACGGGTATGGCCGTCGGGGCAATCATTGGTTTTCTTTTTGGCAATTTTATTAAAATGCTGATAATGCCGTGGAGACAGCGCTAATTGATTTATTGGGCTCAAACCTCTTCTCTTTTTGGCGATTCGTCAATCGTATTTCTGTTATTAAGTCCAATAGCCGGATTACCGGTTGGGTGATTTGTGTACCTCAGGTATTGGGCATATCACGGTAGCAAATCTTTGGCATGTTGATATTTATGTGAATTGGGTTCGCTGGTACCCTCTTTTGACAGGAGAAAAACCGGCAGCTCTTGTTTAGTGTCAAGAGTTGGAATATTAACAAGTTTGGGTGTTTTGTTAGTATTCAACCGTGCTCCCCTCTGATAACTAATCGGAGGGGTTTCTGGTTTTATGCAGGTAATACTTTCTCAATGTTTGCTATCGAAACATTCTCGGCAGTTGACTAAACAATCTGGATGAAATAGACTTTAATAGGAGTGAATCCAGTTAATTGAAGAAAGCACGATGGTAAAATTCAGGAAGTACCGCAACGAGGATTTCGATGAGGTAGTAGCATTGCATAAAAAAGCGCTCGAGGCTATTGGAATGTACCGGGGAGAAGGGCCTTGGGACAATGATTTACCCTATTTGGATACGATATATGGTGGCGATAATGGCTATTTCCTGGTAGGCGACGAAGAAGGTAGGATTGTGGCGATGGGAGCTTTTCGGAAAACAACCGGGCATTTGGCTGAAATTAAGCGAATGCGTGTCGATCCGGATTACCAGGGAACGGGACTGGCGCGGGAATTATACGTTCAATTGGAGAATGAGGCCGTATCGCGTGGCTATGAGAAATTCCACCTGGAGACATCAGAACCACAAATGGCAGCCCGGAAATTCTACCAAAAGGTTGGTTTCCGTGAAACCGGAACAGCCATTATAGACGGGACATTAAGTGTTTTGATGGAAAAGGACTTGCCTCAAAAATAAAACAGCCACCCGAAGCAGGAACGGGCAGCTGTTGATAAACTAATTTTGGGGTCAGATTTTTTATTATTCGTAAGCCTGTTGGTGAACATTTTTCACCGCACGCCCACTCGGGTCGGCACCGCTCCGAAATGACTCATCCCAAGCAAGTGCTTCCGCTGTACTGCAAGCGATTGACGGTACCGACGGAACACAGGCAGCGGCCTGGTCCGACGGAAAATGCTCACTGAAAATGGCCCGGTAAAAATATTCTTCTTTCGACATCGGCGGATTAACCGGGAAACGGAATTTGGCGTTGGCCAATTGTTCGTCTGTCACCTCCTCAGCTGCAATTGATTTCAGTGTATCAATCCAGCTGTAGCCTACACCGTCGGAGAACTGCTCTTTTTGGCGCCATACAACACTATCCGGCAAATAATCCTCAAATGCTTTACGAACTACCCATTTCTCCATACGGCCATTTTTCGCCATTTTTTCTTCCGGATTCAGGCGCATAGCTACGTCCAGGAATTCTTTGTCGAGAAATGGAACACGTCCTTCAACTCCCCAGGCAGCTAATGATTTATTTGCTCTCAAACAGTCGTACAAGTGCAGTTTGCTTAGTTTTCGAATGGTTTCTTCGTGGAAAGATTTGGCATCGGGTGCCTTATGGAAGTAGAGGTAGCCACCGAAAATTTCATCAGCACCTTCGCCGGAAAGCACCATTTTTACGCCCATCGATTTGATGACCCGCGACATGAGATACATCGGAGTGGAAGCCCGTACGGTAGTTACGTCATAGGTTTCCAGGTGGTAAATCACATCTTTCACCGCATCTAATCCTTCCTGTATGGTGAAGTGAATTTCATGGTGAACGGTACCAATATGATCGGCTACTTTTTGTGCCGCAGCCAAATCGGGCGAACCTTCCAAACCAATGGCGAAAGAGTGTAACTGTGGCCACCAGGCATCTTTTTCATCCTGCGTTTCCACCCTGTGTGCCGCGTATTTCTTCGCTATAGCGGAAATAACCGACGAATCGAGGCCACCTGACAACAATACGCCGTAAGGTACATCGGACATCAACTGACGGTGAACCGCTGCTTCCAAAGCGTCGCGTAGCTCGTCGATGGAGGCAGGATTGTCTTTTACATTGTCATACTCCATCCAGTCGCGTTGGTACCAGCGTTTCATTTCGCCTTCCTTACTTGACCAGTAATGGCCCGGCAGAAATTCCTCAATCTTGTTGCAAACGCCTTCCAGCGATTTCAACTCGGAGGCAACATAAAAGTTTCCGTGCTGATCCCTGCCCATGTACAATGGAATAATACCAATGTGGTCGCGGGCAATCAGGTATTCATCCTTTTCTTTATCGTAAAGAGCAAAGGCAAAAATTCCGTTTAACTCTTCCAGAAATTCTTTTCCTTTTTCCCGGTAAAGGGGAAGAATTACTTCACAATCTGATTTGGTGAGGAACTCGTATGAGTCTTTGTAGCGGTCGCGAATCCCCTGATGATTATAAATTTCACCATTCACAGCCAGAACCAAATTACCGTCTTTGCTGTACAACGGTTGTCCCCCCGATGAAGGATCGACAATGGATAATCTTTCGTGAGCCAAAATGGCTTTGTCCTCGCAAAAAATACCGGACCAATCCGGACCGCGATGGCGAATCTTCTTGGACATTTCCAAAACCTGTGGTCGCAGCTGCTGCGAATCTACTTTCAGGTCAAATACACCGACAATTCCACACATAATAATTCATTTATCTGATATCTATAATAACTCTTTTTGAAAGCTTTTGTTGTTGTAAATATACATATTTCTTTAAAAAACCGCCAAATGCATGACAAAATGTAATGTAAAAATGAAATATTTAATATTAATGTAAGGATTGTGAAAAGTAAAAAAGGGGACTTGGATTAGGAAATCAATCTTTTTTATATCAGAAAAATCAGATAGGAGGGGGTAATCGCGTTGATTAAGGCAAAATAAACCCGGCATTTGAATGAAATGCCGGGGGCTAATGTTTTTGAGGAATTTATTCAAATTTGTTGATGATTCCCTGATCGAGCATGGATTGTGTGATTCCTAAATCCTGTTCGAGAAATTCATCCAGTTCCTCTTCACTGTTAAAGTCTGCAACGAGGCCATTATAAACCAATGTGATTCTATCAGGAGCCTGGAGGATTTTCAATCCCGGAAGTTCTTTGTTGAAATCTTTAACAGGATGTCCGGGCTTTTCGCCTTCATCTTCAGCCACCTGATCGAGGTAACTCACATAGAAATCGTGTCCGCCCTGGAGCAATACCTGTAGAAAATCGTTATCATCAGCCCGGTCGTAAAACTCGCTGATTGTCAGTCGGTAAATTTCCATCGTTCCTTCACTGTTGATATACAGAACGTCGCCGAAAGGCTTATCGGGGCGGGTTTCCAGTTCTTCGAAATCGAGCGCTTCCGCTTTCGCGAGAAAACGGGGATGGGCATTGTGCAAAATAAATTCAGCCGGTTCGTCTTCCGAGGCGAATGGATGATGGCATATCAAAAAAGGAGGTGTTTTCATTTTACGGGTATTATTTTTTTCATTTCTAAATTAATCAGCACTATATATTGTGTGAGATTCATTTATTGTCTCTTTTGAATTTTTATGAATTTCCTATCTGACAAGTATTTGATACATAAAAGTCAATCCGAAATCATTACTAAATAATGCAAATGTATGTTAAGGCATAAGACTTACCAATGTAAGGTTAATTATTTTGGCGGAGAGGAATGCAAAATAATTTTAGCTTTGCATCCCGGAGATTTTTGGGATGGAAGAACTACTACGACAAAATCATCGAATTATTTGAGCAGAGGCAGACAATATATTTAAGATAACTTCATAGGGGGTGAGATGCATATTTTACATATTTCAACCATCAAAGAGTGGCGAGGCGGAGATGCGCAGATGTTGACCACTCATGGGTTACTAGAGCCGATGACAGACGTGCAACAAACTATTCTTTGCCAGGAGGGGTCCGTCCTTTCAGAAAAATGTCGGAGCCGAAATATTAACTACTATACGGCTCCTCTGGATACGAAATTAGCCACGTCTTTCCGAAAGAAAATTAAGCAGGTAATTCGGGATGAGCAAATTGATATTGTGCATGTTCACGATTCAAGGGCTTTCTCATTAATATTGCTCATCATTGGACAGTATCCGGACGTTAAACTGGTTTATTCGAGAAAGAGAAACAATCCGATAGCTAAGAATATTTTCAAGCGAATAAAGTATAACCATAAGCGAGTCAATAAGATTGTTTGTGTTTCAAATGCCGTGAGAGATGTTTTCAAAGGTATTGCGAAAGATATGGACAAAGTGGTAACCCTTTATGACAGTATTGATGTTAGCTTTTTTGTTTCGCAGAAAAATGCGGGCGCTTTAAGAAACGAGTACCATTTGTCGGATGACACTTTGCTGGTGGGGAACATTGCCGGGCTTACTCCGCAGAAGGATCTTTTTACCTTTATTGACACCGCCGAATTGATTCTTCAGAAGACCAATAAAAAAGTAAAGTTTGTGATAGTTGGCGACGGAGAACTAAAAGAGGAATTACAAGCTTATTGTAAAAGAAAAAATATTGAAGAGCACATTATATTTGCCGGCTTTAGGACAGATGTTCCACAGATATTTTCGGAGTTGAGTTTGTTGCTAATGACGTCGAAAGACGAAGGGCTTCCCTTAACCATTTATGAGGCATTTGCTGTGGGAGTGCCGGTGGTTACAACCAAAGCCGGAGGTATAGCAGAAGCTGTTATTCCTGATGAAACAGGTTACCTTACTGAAATAAAAGATAAAGACGACTTAGCCGAAGGAGTGCTCAAAGTTCTTAATGACGGCAATTATGCAAAGTTCATTGTGCAGAATGCCCGAAATCTTGTAAAGGAGCGATTTGACCTGCCCCGGATGAGAAATGATTATTATGAATTGTATAAAAGCCTCTGAAAGAGCAGATGTTTTGTCTTGATTTTCTTCCTGAGGTGTGAAATTCTTGCGTTGAGGAGGAAGAAGGCTCTTGTATTGTTTGGCGAGAGATACTCTGGTTTTATCATTGTACTTTTGTTCCATGTTTTCCGATGTATACCTCTATAATCCGACGAATGAGCTGGCGATTGCGAATGGCGATCCCAATTATATGCCTCCCAAACGATTGATTCAGTTTGAAAAGGATTTGAGCACTTTGCTGATGTTCTTCGCTTCTTCCAGGGATGTTGTTTTGGTTCACGAAGTTCCCTCTGAAGATTTTGTAAACTTATGGAAAAGAACAGGGAAGGAGCTTCCAACATTCCTGGAAGAAAATGCGGCACTCACTGATCAAAAGTTTTGTCAGCAACCGAAAGGATTTTTGTATCCGTGGGGATGGAGTCCTGCGGTTCACAAAAGGTTGGGACCTTTGAAAAATGGTTGTTCCAACGAATTTAAAAGCTTGCCGGTAGCCGATTGGACGGAAAATTCTCGTGATATATACAGCCGGAAGGCAGCAGCCGGGGTATTAAAGAAAGTTTTAAACGTTGTCGGGAAAAACGACTGGTTGTTACCGGAAGACAAATGTCCGGTTTCCTGCACCGAAATAGATGAAATCATCGCGTTGCAAAGTCGGTGGGGACGGGTGGTAGTAAAATCTCCATGGAGTGCCTCAGGAAGGGGGATTCAAATGCTGAGAGAAAATGAGTTCAACCAATCGAATCATCAGGTTATTTCAGGATTTTTGAAACAGCAGGGCTTCGTGATGGTAGAACCGAGGCTTGACAAGGTGGCCGATTTGTCATTGCAATTCTATTCGGAAGGGAAGGGAGAGGTTGCTTATCGCGGACAGACTTCTTTTTTAACTGATGCTTCCGGACGTTACCATGGGAATTATATTCGTGAAAAACCTCCCGGTCTCTCGATTGAGGAGATTAGCTTTTTGTCTACTTATTTGCCGGTTGTCAGGCATTTGTTGCAAGAGGCTCTTTCCGAAAGTGATTTTTCGAGGCAATATCATGGTTGGCTCGGAGTTGATTTGTTGTTTTATCGTGATGCAGAAAATTCCCTTCGGTTGCATCCCTGTTTGGAAATCAATTGTCGTTACAACATGGGAGCGTTGACGCTAAAATTGCGCCAATTGATTTCTCCTGAAAGTGCAGGACGTTGGGAAATAAATTTTGGCAAACCGGGTAAGTTCAACCGTGATATGACAGAACAAATGTCTCGGTTTCCAGCCAAAATAATTAACGGGAAAATTGTCGAAGGGATTTTGCCTATGGCTTCACCGTCTGATAATGCGCAATTCAGCGCCTGGTTAAAGGTAACTCAGAGCTAACTAACCGGCGCTTCAACAGGTGCATAAGGAATACTGAACCGGAAAGTCGTTCCGTTTCCGGGACTCGATTCCAGGTCGATATTGCCACCCATTTGCTCGATAAGCGCTTTGCATATCGAAAGTCCCAATCCGGTTCCCTGGGCAAACGGATCGAGTTTAGTGAAGCGTTGGAATATTTTCTGCCGGTTCTCTTCCGAAATGCCAATGCCGGTGTCGCTGACATCGAATTCCAGCAGGCGCTCCCGTTGGTTGATGCCATATCCCACCTTGATTTCTCCTTTTTGCGTATACTTAATCGCATTCGAAATCAATTGCTTCAGGATTTGAGTCAACCGGTCGCAGTCGGTTTTAACATCAGGAATGATTTGATTTTCCGATTTTTCATCAATAATCAGCCCGACCTCAGGCAGCAGTTGCTTTCTCATCGTTTCAGTAACATCCAGGCATATATCTTTGAGATTGCACTGAACAAAGTCGATCTCGTATCTTCCGCTTTCAATCTTCGAAATTTCAACGATATCATTGATCTGGCTGAGCATCTGGTCAGTTTGCTGATGTATAATTCGTTGGTATTCGAAGCGTTCTTTCTGTTCAATATCGTCGTCGGACAACAAATAAGCAAATCCGATAATGGAGTTTAGTGGTGTCCGCAGTTCGTGACTTAGGTTGGTGATAAAAGCTGTTTTCAATCGATCGGATTCTTCCGCTTTTTCTTTTACACGAATCAATTCGTTTTCGATAATCCGACTGCGTTCCAGTTCGTGTTCCAACCGGTTATTTCTTTGTTTGAGCTCGAGCGTGCGCTGTTGAACTTCCTTTTCGCGGTTTTGGTGAGCCTCATTGAGCAAGTTTTGTTGCTCCAGATTTTGCTGATGCTGAAAGAAGTTCCTTCTTGAGTAGTATTCAAGGTAGTAGGAGCCGAACATGCCAATCAGATTCATAGCAGTGAAGAAGAAAATAGAGATGACCAATAGTTCCGAGAACGTCTGTTGTGCAATGAGTTTTCCAGCAACAAACGCTATCAGTACAATCCATCCGGCTATGGAAGCATATAAAAAGCGCAGTTTAATGAAGAAGTACCCTGCGGCAAATACCAGCATGAGACCACCATAGTAAGTAAAGTTCTCCGGCTCGAGAATGAGCATATAACTAATCCCGGCACCAGCAACAATGTAACAAAGGGTCAATAAGCCCTGCCATACTGTTTCAAAATATTGGGAATAGGAAAGAAACAAAGTCCCGGCCATCAGGGGCAGTACAATACCAAACCGGATGAACAGGAACGTTGTTAAGCGATTGGGAATATACAGGTAGTCAACAATACTGAATCCGGCATACAGAATCGTTAACAGCAGAAACGCAAACCGAAATTGTGGTAACGAATCGCTGAAATACTGTTTCTTAAATTTGGATTCTGTCTCTTTCTGACCTGAAAAGAGTAATGTAACCGGATGAAGTCTCATTCGTCTTTCAGTTGTCTGGGGGTAAAGCATGCTATTGAAAAGGGTTAGATTTTATTTATGTACATCTTCAAGTTACGGCATTCTCCTGATTTAAAACAGTCTTCCCACAAAAAAATAACATTTTGATTAATAAAATCTCCGCGATTGAGGTAAATTTTTCATCAAACTGTATCTGGGCGGACGCACAAACTTTATAAAGTTTTCTATGGAAAACAAGGTATTGTGTAGTTTTGAACATATCGTTAGCCTATCAGGAGGAAATATCGGTAGTTGTAATACAAATAAGAGAAAAACAGTAATACATGAGATTTGGAGAAGAACTGGTACATGGTCGTTTAATTAAGCGTTACAAACGGTTTTTGGCTGATGTAAAATTAGATGACGGGACTGAAGTAACGGCCCATTGTACCAATTCCGGAACAATGAAAAGTTGCCTGGAAGATGGGGCGGAGGTGCACCTTACACCGGTGAACGATCCGAAAAGAAGAACAAAATTCACCTGGGAGATGATTAAAATTGACGGACGTTGGGTCGGAATTAATACCAACAATCCCAATAAAATTGCTTTTGAGGCAGTCCGTAATAACCGAATTCCCGAATTGAGCGGTTATGAGACTGTGAGACGGGAGGTGAAATTCGGCGACAGTCGTTTCGATGTGATGGCGCAAAAAGAGGGAGAAACCTGTTTCATTGAGGTAAAGAATGTAACCATGAAAGTGGGACCTGATGCACTTTTCCCGGATGCTGTAACCACCCGCGGGCGTAAGCATCTGAATACACTAATGGAAGTGAAGAAACAGGGGATGCGTGCGGTGATGCTTTACATTATCCAGCGCATGGATGTAGAACGTTTTGGCCCGGCTGATGAGATTGACCCGGAATATGGTAAGGCACTTAGAGAGGCCTACCGGGAAGGAGTTGAAATTATCCCGATGCAGGCCGAGGTAACGCCGGAGGGCATTGAACTGGTGCGAAAACTCGATTTTGAATTGTAATATTCTTAACCAAACAATTGTTGAATCCTATGAAAAGAAGCTTTCTTTATCTGTTGGCTCTATTGCTGCTATCGTCGTGCGGGCCCAAACAAATACCGGCCGTAGGCGACCAAACGTATCTGGTTTTCGATAACCAGGTAGTCAATTTTGTGCCGGGAAAATACCCAAAAGACAGCGTTCAACCGGATGCCAACGGTATCATTCATCTGGGTGACGGACGCTTGTTGCTGGAGAAAATCCATGTGCCTAATTTTCAACGGTCGGTGAAAGTAACGGCAACGGTTACCCTGAAATCACATGGCGACCGGTGGGACAAGTCCGGTTCGCTATTTGTGATTCCTCAGAATTCGTCGACGAACTTCCTGAATATCTGGACGGGTAAGAAGAGCTTTCCTGAGCCGGCAAAAGAACTGGAAGGATTGCAAGGCATCGTTGCTGGCGACGATTACCAGCCGGTTCTTGAACTCATGCGTTTTATGACGCCGTTTGGCGTAGGCTTTTACAGCGATTCGACATCGGCTCGGAAGCCGGTTTACATCGACAAATGGGCGAAGGAAGTTCAGTGGAAAGAAGATGTCACCGACCGTATCTCGCAGCTGGAAGGCGACGTGTGGATTGGTGTGTGGGTGGATACCTGGACGAAGGAAGGCTACCAGCTGAGTGCCACGCTCGACTTCGACGAAAGTGATATTCCCTGCGACGCACAAAAGCCAACCCATGCCGAACCGGTGCTGAATACCGTTTATTACATCGGTCCGCAAGGGTACCCGGATATTTTTGCCCGGAAGAACATTAATGTGAATGTCGACATCCCGTCAGGGGCAAAAAATGTCCGTTTGCAGTACATCGTTACAGGGCATGGAGGCGATGATGGCGGTGACGAGTTTGTGCAAAAGGAAAACATCATCTCGCTGGACGGGAAAAAAGTATACGATTTCATTCCCTGGCGCACCGACTGTGCATCATTCCGGCGATTTAATCCGAGCTCCGGCGTTTGGCTCGAAAAGCGAAAGGTGCAATACCTCGATTGGAAAGCGGGCAAATACAAAGTAAAAGAGATGGAAGAGCCGATCGCCTCGTCCGATTACTCGCGCTCCAACTGGTGCCCCGGAACGGATGTGCCACCGGTTACTATTCCGCTGGATTCCATTGCAGCCGGCACGCATCAGATTACCTTCAGCATTCCCAAAGCACAACCCCGCGAGGGAGACAAAATGAATTTCTGGCTGGTTTCGGCCTGGCTCGATTGGGACGAATAAGTTTCTATCAAAAAAAAAGAATTTGGCCCCGGATACAAAGTCGATATCCGGGGCTTTTTTGTGCCGACTTCTAATTCACCATGTTTTACTCCTTTTTAACGGTATATGCCGAAACCTAACCGGGGCCTCTACTCGTAGCAATTAGTAAAAGCTTAAAAGCAATTGGTTATGAAAATTATGCGTTCCATATCTCCCTTTATTACTACGTATCATGTTGTTCGCGAAAAGAAACCGGTGACGTTCGCCTACCGGACTCCCCGGGGCGAACTTTTTCTATTGAGCCGCGACGCGATTCGGAGTGAAAGCGATTTCGTCCGGAACGTGAAATGGGAAGATTTGCTCGCTGTCGATGAAAGTCTGAGCGAATTGAAAAAGTTATCACCCAACTATGCCGCTTTCCGGAATACCCCAACTGAAATGTGGCAGGTGAGCAAGATTGACCGGCAAACGGAAACCGGAAGTTACATCGACCAACATCTTGAATGGATTAGTAAGATGTATGTAGATGGCTATTTTACCGGAGGAACCTATCCGCACTGGATTTATATTCCACGGAGTTCGAAGAAGTATGCCTATGTCAACTTTACCATTGGCGGTCTGCTGGCTGTGCTCGGATTTTATATTTTCTTTTCCGGAGGACAGCTCATTAACGACAATGTGGTGGTAGCATGGCTGGCCGGTGGTATTTTTATTTTAATGGGCGTACGGGTTTTGTCTCGTGCACGGAAGCGGTAATTTATTCCTTCTTTTTCTTGAAATTAGCCCGTTTCAACGCTTGCTTTATTCGCTTATCAGGAAGGAAACTAATCCGCAAGTCATTAATGTTGCGCGACGTTACCTTATCGGGTGAATCTTCGGTACTCACTTTTGCGTGCAACCGGAAGGAACCAAAGTTATCGATTTTTACCGTATTGCCGTCAAGCAGTAACTCGGGTATTAAATTCACCAGGCCCGTTATTACCACCTGAATGTCAGCTTCCGATGCTGTCGAGCGTTTTTCCATTATCTCAGCAACTTGTTGCAGTTCGATTTTACGGGAGCCGGTTAACTTGGGAAACCAGATTCTTACGTTATCCTCAGCTGCTCCGCGTTTTACGGTCGAGATGATTTTGTATTGAAGTGCCATGGTTTTGGTAGAAAGGTTTAGTTATTTTACTTTGATTATAATTACTAATTTATGAAATAATCCTGATTAAAATATAATTTAATCCAGATTAAAAATTATTCTAACCATAATTAAAATTGAAAATAATCAGGATTAAAATTTTGAGGGGAAATTATCTGTTAGATACGATATAAGTATGAAGCAGGTAGTTTTATGGCAGGTTGGCACCCGGTTCCCCCGTGGAAAGTGGCTGGGCGAACTTCAGTCAGGTGACAGGTCCTTTCCGGTACAGGGCGGCAAGCAGGGCTGAGTGGCCTTTTAGTTTGTCTGTGTTCACCGATTGAAATTTTTGTGCAAAATTACGTCCGGTGGTTCACTTCGGGGTAAAATATGTGTTAATTCATTGTACCGGTGTGTGCATTGCCCCAAATGCCGCGAATCTTACCCTGTAATTCTCTCCAGGAAAAAGAAAAAAACACCGGACCTGCGTAGTGACAAGCCCGGTGGTGAAGATCATTTGCGGTTAAGCCAGTGTCAGCTGTTTCGCCTTCACGGTTTCGACAATCAGGTCGGCTGTAGCTTCGATGTCCAGCAGCGAGCTGTCGACCGTGAGATGGTAGTTGGTTGCGTCGTTCCATACTTTGCCCGTGTAGTGCGTACA
The DNA here is from genome assembly GCF_009617875.1 of Prolixibacter sp. NT017. Taxonomy (NCBI): domain Bacteria; kingdom Pseudomonadati; phylum Bacteroidota; class Bacteroidia; order Marinilabiliales; family Prolixibacteraceae; genus Prolixibacter; species Prolixibacter sp. NT017. Next base: position 1,195,855 of record NZ_BLAV01000001.1, read on the forward strand.
GTAGTTCGAACGTTCTCGGTCTGTCCGTTCCAGCACCTTGTCGGCCTTGTCGGGCTGAACACCGTATTCGTTTACTATTTTGTTTTTCCTGAATTCGCCGTTGGCGTGAACAAATACATTGACGCAGCCCGGCTGGTCTTTCAGTATAAAATTGGCACATCGCCCGACAATCACGCAGGATTCTTTCCGGAAGATTTCGCGGATGACTTTGCTTTGTACCAGGAATAAAGCATTCAGCGGAGGTTTGCGTTCGTTGATGTAGGCATATTCCTGTTCGTACAAATCGTACAACAGGGTATGCGCCAATTTCTGTTCGTGTTGCTCGATGTACTCGCGGGTGAAACCGCTTTTCCCTGCCGTTAGCTCAATCAGGTTCTTGTCATAGAACTTCAATCCCAGCTTTTCGGCCACCGCTTTTCCTATTTCGCGACCGCCGCTTCCGTATTCACGCGAAATGGTAATTACCAGGTGGGGAGCAACCGGTCCTTTGACATCCTTGTTGGGGGTTGCCTTTTCTTCTTCCGGTTTAATATTCAGCCATACATCAAGGAAGTTAATCTTTCGGTTAAGGAACCGGACAATAAAACCAACCAGTACGGCTGCAGCAACTGTCCCTTCCCTGATTCCACTGATTCCGGACAAAAGACCTAACGAACTGACGATGCCAATTAATACGAGCGAACTGTCGACACCAATCTTTGTCTTTCCGAATTCAATTTTAAATGTTTGGGTAATGGCCATTGCCAAACCTTCGCCGGGCAGATAAGTGAGTCCTGCTTTTACTTCAAGAAACACGCCAAATGCCAGGATAACACAACCTAGTAGGCACGTGGAAGCCTGTCCTGCATAGCTGACCGGGTTAAGCCATGAAATGAGATGCAGGGTAAAATCAATGAAAATGCCGAAGAGGAAGATAACAGGAAACTGAATCAGTTGGAACAGTTGATACCTTTTTCGCAGTAATACCATTTGTAGCAAAATGAGGAAGACATTCATAATGATGGTGGTTTCGCCCAGTGTCAGCGGATATTTCAAACTAAAAACATACGGAACGCAAGAAATAGGCGAAACTCCAAGGTTGGCTTTTACCGACAGGGCTACGCCAAATGCCATTACAAAAAGTCCCAAAGTAAAGGCTAAAACTTTTGGGGTGAAATTATTTATTTTCATAGAATTAAGTTAAAATTCCCGCATCCCGGTGCAAAGACTTGAAGGAGTTACGAATTTTCAACAGTAACAGTGTGAGCTGTTCCAGGAGGAGCTTAAAAAAGCATTCATTCGAACCGTTTATTCGTTTCGGATGTCTTGTGAAATGCAGGTAATTAGTCAGGCTGCGAAATTAGAAAATTATGGAAAGCCCGGACTAGAATAAGAATACAAACTGGGAAGCGGGCGAGAAAATTTAATATTTCTTTTTCTTTCCTGGTGGCAGGGGGATTTAGGCAGGCGGAAGAAGGATCTCCTTTGTGTGGTTTGATTACCTTTAGCCATCGAAAAAATCATGATGAGAATTATGCGTCCTGTTTCTGTTGTCCAATTATTCCTAGTGTTATCCCTTTCGGGCGTCACTTTTGCCTGCCATTCTACTAATAAAAGTAGTAAACCGGTTCCGGCGGTAGAAGGAACCGATTCCTGCCAATCGAACCCGGAGCATACCTACGAGGTTTTTGTTCCTGCCCGTTCGTCAGCGGATACTCGTTTACCACTGTTGGTTGCCATCGATCCGCATGGCTCGGGACAAACGGCAATGGAACATTTGAAGGAAGCGGCCACAACTTATCCGGCTGTGTTGGTGGCTTCCAATCTCATTCAGAATGACGACCCGCACTACATGGAGGAGATGCAGCAATTGATTGCCGATGTGCAAAAACGTTTCCCGGTAGGGAAAGAAATTTACCTGGCTGGTTTCTCCGGAGGGGCGCGAATGATGTTGGGGTACGCGGCGAATCATCCGGTTGACGGGGTAATGGCCTGTGGTGCTTTCGCCAGTCCGGACCAACTGACGACTATAAGCTGCCCTGTTATGGGACTCATTGGGATGGATGATTTCAATTTCCCGGAGATGGTTCAGTATATTCTCAAGCCGGATTTGACACCTTCCAACGTCCATATCGAGCTGACGGAAGCGTCGCATGCCTGGCCGGATAAAAGCCGGTTAACAAACGTGTTTGGCTGGTTCCGGTTGTCGGCTCAATCCGGAAAAAAAGACAATAAGCAGCAGATTCGGCCGTACGTTAAAGCACAGCAGGTACGAATCGATTCCTTGGCCGGAGCAGGAGCCCTGTTGCAGGCTGCCTGTATCTCCCGCAACATGGCATCGGTGAAAGCTTTTGACAATGCTGGTTCGTTCGATACCCTGACAAACGAACTGGCCCGCCGGCCTGCCTACCGGGAACAAATGTCGCAGTTAACAGCCAGCCTGCAGTTTGAATTCAACCGGCGGCAGCTGTTCCTTCAATCTTTGTTTTCGAAAGACGAAAACTGGTGGAAGAAGGAGATTTCGGCTTTGCACGAAAAAATGGCTACAGAACCGAATACGATGCAGCGCATGGCCTACAAGCGTCTGGGGGGCTTCCTCGGCATTGTTTGTTACTCGTATGCCAAACAGTTGGCCGCGCAGAAAGATATTCCTCACCTCGAGAAAATACTGACGATATACCGCCTGGCGGAACCGGATAATAAAGATATGCAGCACTACACCGAAGTGCTTAAAAGTATAGAGAAGAAATGATTTCGTGTGGCGGACTTTTCGTGATTTAAGGTAGTGTTGATGATAATTTTGCACTTAACACACGAATGTTGATTTCCTTAGCTGGCGAACAAGCAAAAGAAAAATAATGATTGATTTTTGGCTGATTAGACACGGTGAGACGGTAGAGAATGCGCAAGGAATTTGCCAGGGACAAACTCCCGGAACCCTCAGCGAAGAAGGAATGATGCAGGCCAGAGCTTTGGCTGAATATTTAAAGAATGAAGAGTTCGATGTGATATATTCCAGCGATCTGCGACGGACGATGAAGACGACGGAAATAGTTCTTCAATTTCATCCCGGAGAAGAGATTATTTCCGAGCCGCTTTTACGGGAACGTTACCTGGCGGATTGGCAGGGAAAGCCGTTTCCTAAAAACTGGAAAGAGATGGATTTGCCGGAAGAAGCTGAAACCTCTGAAGATTTGATTATGCGGGCCAATGCTTTTCTTTCCCTGCTAAAGGAAAAGCACGAAGGACAGAAGGTGTTTGCGATGAGCCACGGAGGTTTAATCCGCGCTTTTTGGACAGTGCTGCACAATCTCGACAATGGTTCTTACTCCCGTTGGGATGCGCCGGAGAACACCAGCATTAGTCGTTTCGGGTTAAACGAGGACGGTTCGGTTAATGAACTGGTTCGCAACCTTGCCGAACATTTGGAAACCGTACCGGTGAGCAGCAAAGCCAAAAATAAAAACGACTGGCAGTTATAAAAAAGAATCAGCCGACAGAAAGGGTGTCTATCGGCTGACTTTGTTTGAATAAACGATGCTTTTCTATTCGACTTTTCTATTGAAAACGTCTTTGTCAATCACTGATTCATCGCCAAGATAGTTCCAGTTAATTCCATTGACATATTCGGTGAATATTTTTTGCATTTGCGGCAATGTCACTGCATCAATGTGGTCGATAAAGTGAGTTGTCATATCTATGGAACCTTTTATTTTGGCAACTCCCAACGAGTAGGCCGTGTTGTAGGTCGATTGTTTTCCCATGAAATAGTAAGTAGTATACTCACTTTTCGAATTTCTCAAATCGACGTCGGTAAAGCCGTCGTTTTTCAAAGTATCCATTTCGTTCACCATTACGGTTACCGCTTCATTCGGTTTGGTTGTTGTGACATATACTGCAGAATAGGGAATAAAACCAGTGGAAGAGAAAGCTTGCGGAGCATACGACAGATTGCGTTTGGTCCTTACTTCTTCGAATAGTTTATTCCTCAGGATATTGAAAGCTAACCGGAAAGCATAGCTATCGGGAGAGGTAAAGGCTGGTGCGCCCAGCATTCCCTGGATGTAATTGGTCGACAATTTCCGGCTTTCGGTATGCAGCGAGTTGGTATCGATGGTGGTTGCAATGGCTGCAGGCATTGGCTTAACCGGAGTTGATGGCAAGTTGCCGAAATCCTTCTCGACCATTTTCCTGATGTCCTGTTCTTTAAGGTTTCCTACAACAACCAGTACCATTCGGTTGGTATTTAGCAGTTTGTTGTAATAGTTTTTAACATCATCCTGTGTGAAAGCGTTCATTGTTTCAACCGTTCCGGGAACCTGGTAGGCGTAGCGTGTACCCTGAAATGTATTTTTCATACACATATCAGACAGTGTATTATCCGGATTGCTTTTCCTGTTTTGAATACCGGCAATCAGCTTTTGCTTCAATAAGCCCAGTTCTTTTTGCTCGAATACGGGATGATTGACAGCTTCCGAAAACAACTTCCATCCCTCTGAAAAATAGGGTTTAACGCATTCCATGCTAATGGCTCCGTAGTCATATCTTGCTGAACCGTTTACACTAACACCGTATTTGTCGGCCATATTCTTAAAGGCATCTTTTGCGTATTTCTGTGTGCCACAATCCGAAGTAGCAGCCAGGGTTAACGCCCCTATTCCTTGCTGTTTTTCATCATAGTTTGCAGTTCCTCCTTTGAAGAACATAATCGCTGCAACGGTTTGTTTCGACGACGGCATAAAAACAACCTTCAAGCCATTTACCGTCATTTCTTTTACCGAATTTCCGGCCTGTACCCCCAGTGATAAGGACACAAGCAACATAACGAATATATATTTTTGAATTTTCATAGTGTTTTAATTTTGATAATGGCAATTGTGATTATTTCTTCCAAAAAGTCGCAGGATGCAACAGGGCTTCCGATTTGGTATTAATCAGCAATCCGGCAGCGTAGGGCTTGTCTTTAATGTATTTGTCGACATAATTAATCAGATCCTGTTTGGTCACTTTCTTGATGTTCGGGATGTAATTGTAGTAATAGTCCAAAGAGGCTGAACACCAGAAATAAGCCATCGTATGCGACAGATCGGAAGTTACATCCGACTCTTGAAGATGGTTAATTTCGAGCTGACGTTTGGCGTTTTCCAATTGCTGATCCGTAATATAGTCGGGCGAGTCCCACATGGAAATTTGTTTTTTCACTGCTTCGGCGCAGGCGGCTACTTTCGTTGGATTAGGAACGACGATAGCACTAATCGGTCCGGTATGTTTTAGTGTTTGGTAACCAACATTTGCCTGCAGGGCCAATCCGCTATCGACCAGCATTTTTTGAAATTTACTTGAGTTTTGACTCAGGATAGTAGAGAAAACATCGGCCACATACGTGTCATGCACATCGCGACGGGTATCGGGTCCCTGCCATTCTAACATCATGATAGGAACACGTGCGTAGGGTGATGTAACCACAAAATAGTTGGTGGAATCAAGCGGTTGGAATTCGGGGATGGGCCATTTCTTAAACGGGTCAAAACCTGAGGGTTTCCAACTGGAGAAAATATCTTTAACTTTAGCGAACACCTCTTTGTGGTTGACATCTCCGCTAACGATTAGCATGGAATTATTGGGCCAGTAATATTTATGCTGAATGGTATGCATTTTTTCAGGTGTAGCAGTCCTGATGATGTGATGGATACCGATGGGATTTTTACGAGAATATAAATCCCCCCACAGTACATGCTTCATTGAATCGGATAACAAAAAGAAGGGATTTGATTCGAGCCGCTGAAACTCGCCATCGACAACAATATTTTCTTTTTTGATTTCTTTCGGAAGAAACAGGGGATAACGGATGGCGGAATTCATGAAGTGTAAACCTTGCGTCCATTTGCTCTTGGGAAGGGTGAAGAAGTAATTTACCCGCTCGTTTCCGGTTGTGCCGTTGAAAACAATACCGAGCTCATGAACTTTGGCCATAAAGGCTTCCTGGCTGGGATAGTCTTTATTGGCTTTAAAAAACATGTGCTCGTACAGGTGGCTTAATCCGTTGAACTCGGGCGGTTCGGTGTAGGAGCCGTTTTTGGTTGTGATTTCAACGGTAGCTAATGGCACGCTGTGGTCTTCAATAACCAGTACTTCCAATCCGTTGGAAAGTTTAGTCGTGTAAAAATTAGATGGTTTTTGAGCCTTTGCAACTGATAGCACCAGGAAGAAGCTCAAAATTAATAATGCTTTTTTCTTCATTTTATAGGTATTTTATGTAAACTATTCAAACCTTATGAAAGATAAGATTAACGTATAAGCGCAGGCTGGTGTGCTAGATAGCTATGCTTTGGTCGAATTGGAAATAAAGCTACCGTTTTTTCTTTTAACAACAAAAGGGGCGTGTTATTTTTAGGACATAGCAGCCTCTTATAAATCGATATTGCAGAATTTAAATAAGGCTAATTGTTGATAGCATAAGCGACAAACATCTTATTATGTTATGCTATTTATTCGTATCTCAGACTTTCTACCGGATTTTGTGTTGAGGCTTTGTAGGTTTGGTAACCAGTGGTAACCACAACAATGACAAGAATGATTAGAACCGAGAAGAGCGGTATCCAGGGTTGCAGCGCGATTTTAAAAGCTCCGGGAAATATGTTGTAAATAAGATAAGCTCCCGGCCAGGCGATTAAAATCGATATCCCCAAAAGGATAAAAAACTCTTTATTCAAGGCGTAGAAGATTTGGGAAACGGAACTTCCATTAATCTTCCGGATGCCGATTTCCTTTTTACGGCGAAGAGTGGTGAATGATACCAAACCAAGTAATCCAATAGTCGCAATCGCGATGTTGAAGAACGTGAAAACCAGGGTTGAATTTCTAATTACATGGTATATTTTGAAGGTTGACTCGTTTTTGAAGGCGTTGTCGATATCATGGAATTCAAACGGGTCGTTTGGAAAAGACCGTTTGAATTCGTTGACCAGGATTTGTTTTGCTTTGTCACGGTTTCCGTTTGTATAACGGAAGGCAAAGACCCAGTCACCCGACATCTTGCCCGAAGTTAATATAAGTGCAACGGGTTCTACTCCGTTGTGCATATCCTTGAAGATATAATTCTTTACGACACCGACTACAGTCCATTGGCCGTTGTGAATGCGTTTTCCAATCGGGTCGCTCCAGCCAAAGCACTTCAGGGCTGTTTCGTTGATGAGGCAACTATGATCGATATCGGAAGGAAATTCCCGGGAGAAGTCCCGTCCTTCAATAATCGGAATTTTCATGTTCCTGACAAAATCGTAAGTAACCCAATTGGGACGGTAACTAATTTTCTCATCGGGAGCTGCTCCTTCCCAGTTGGTCATGCCGCCGCCCAAATTGACAAAGGGCAGTGTTTTTGACATAGAAGCATTGATGATTTCGGGATGCTGTAGCAGTCGGTTCCGCAAGTCTTCGAAGTTTAGGTCGTTCACCGATGATGTGAGTCGTGCATATAACAGATTGTTTTTGTCGAATCCAAGGTTTTTGTTCGTCATATAATGGATCTGTGCGGTAAAAAACAAACCAATGCATATAAGGAAAATGGTAATGGCAAACTGGAAAGTGACCAGTATCTTTCGGATGCTAAAGTTCTCTTTCCCAACTTTAAAGTACTCACCGCTGAATAGTGAGACGATTTTGTGCGACGACATGAACAAAGCCGGATATGCGCCTGAAAGCAAACCTATAACTACAGAAACGAGAATGAACAGGAGCATAATTTTCCAGTCTTGAATAAGGGCGAAATGGAGATGGGTATGTACAATGCTATTATAAAAAGGAAGAGCTTGTTGCGTAATGATAAAGGCCAGCACAATTGAAGTGGTCGTCAACACAAGTGTTTCACCGAGGAATTGGAACACCAGGGAGCACCGGTTGCCGCCGTTGATTTTTTTTACGGCAATCTCTTTGCCTCGCGTTGATGCCTGGGCAATGGTCAGGTTCATATAATTAAACGCCGACATGAGAAGAATGAAGAAGCCAATCAGTCCAAACAAGGATAGGACGATAAAATAATCGTTCCGATTGTTAAAGCTGAGGTGGATCTTCGATAGCGGACAAAGTTGTAGCTCCTCGTATTCAAGGCCTTTAAATGCCGCGAGGCTGTTTCTTATTTTCGGCTCTGTCTGTCTGTAATCGACTCCCGGCTTGAGTAGGGCATAGCACATGCAGTCACCCGTCCAACGATCGTCACGTCCGATGTTGACCGTCCGTTTCAACGTGGAAAAAGAGATAATATAAGATGGCCGCAGACTGGAATTGAAAGGAAGATCGGTATATACTCCGGTTACTTTCGCATCGAATTTCTTTTCAACGGTCACTGATTTTCCAAGGGCTTTTTCTCCTTTAAACAATTTATCGGCCAATTTTTGTGAGAGCACAATGGAAAAAGGAGCGTTGAGGGCTCCTTTTGGGGAACCTTCTATAAAGTGATAGGTGAAAACATCAAAGAAGTTGGAATCGGCACAAATACCCGTTTCGTCATAAAACTGGTTTTCCCTGTCGGCTGAGAGAAACTTTCCGGAATTTTCACGAAGGATTGTGACCCGCTCAAACTCCGGATATTTTTCCAAAAGGGAAGCCGTGACTGCATAAGTGTGGGGCGATATATCGTTCCCATCCATGGCGAATGCGGTCCTGGAGTAATGCCGCTGCACCCTGTAAATTCGGTTGTACTTATCATTGGTTTTGTCCCAGCTCAGTTCGTAGCGAATAAACAGGAATACGATGATAAAGGCAGTGAAGCCAAGTGTAAGTCCGAGAACGTTGATGAGTGTGAATGTTTTATTTCGCCAGAGATTGCGAAGAGATATTTTCCAGTTGAGCCCGTTCATTTGAATGCAGATTAATCAGGTTAAGATCGGTTTGATAAAGCATCTACAATCACAATTCAATTAATATGCCGTACGATTTAGTTAGTTTATTTTCAGAGATTTGTTTATTGCTTTTGTTGGGGGCTGTGTATGATAATCAGACGATTACTATCTTATTTTTTGACAGATTTTGCTATTCATTTCGCAATGCTTCTACCGGATTTCGGGCAGCTGCTTTCCAGCTTTGCCAACTAACGGTGAGCAAGGCAACTCCAATGGCCAGTATTCCGGCTAACGCGAAAATCCACCAACTCAGACTGGTTTTGTAAGCAAAGTTCTCGAGCCATTTATTCATGGCGAACCAGGCAACCGGCGTGGCAATGACAAAGGCAATGGCTACCCATTTCACAAAATCTTTGTTGAGCATCGTCATCACTTCCGATATTTTGGCCCCGTTCACTTTACGGATGCCGATTTCCTTGGTTCGGGCAATGGCAATAAACCAGGCCATGGCAAACAGATTGATGGTACTGATGAGAATGGCCACCAGAACAAACGCCTGCAGCATTTTGAGTAGTTGATATTCCTTGAAAAACTGTTGATTGTAAAAATCATTCAGTATCAGGTATTCGAACGGATAATTCGGGAATGTAGCCTGAAATTTCTTCCGTATAAACGGGATGACAGAAGCTATATTGGCCTGCTTGAGCTTCACAAAATAGTTGCCCCATATCATGTTCTTCGTCCAGTCGAAAAGAATCATCGGACCGGGATGTTCACGCATATTCTGGAAATTGAAATCTGAACAAACACCCCTGATTTTCAATTCGATATTTTGCAGGGCACTCTCGTCCGTTAGTTTTAGAACTCTGCCCACTGCTTCCTGCGGATTCTTATAACCTAAAAAGTTGAGGCACGATTGATTGATGATGCAACCTTCGTCGACATTTTCGGCGTGTGGCTCAAAATCGTTTCCGGCTAAAAGTTTGATGTCGAAAAGTTTGAGATAGTTGACACCGGCCACCAGAACCGCTGCTTTTCCTGACCGTTCGGTTCCTTTTTCCGCAAAGCTGAAGTTAAAGGCAGCTGTTTCTCCCGGCATCCGGTTACTTTGTGTAATACCTGATATGCTGGGATTCCGTAAAAGGTCTTGTTCGAAAGCATCCAGATTGTTGATGCGTTGTGAGGTTCGAAGGAAGTTTTGAGGAACTTTAACGGCGATGGTGTTTTCGAGGTTGAATCCCTTGTTTTTTTCTTTCAGGAAGTTCACCTGTTTGTTGATGCCGATAATCCCAGTGATAATGACCATGACAATGGCAAATTGACCAACGACAAACAATTGCCGGAAGGAAATACCGGGCATCAGCGGTTTGTATTTGAGTTTAAACAGATCGAGACTGCTGAATCGTCCTATCAGGTAACCGGGAATAATGCCGTTAACAATCATGCTTATTAAGAGGATGCTTCCCAAACCAAACCAGAATAACCGATTGTGCAGTGAGAAATCGAGCGTGATGCCAAACTGGTTTTGGATAAATGGTAGAAGTAATATGCAGATCAGGAAAGCAACTGCTGTTGCTATCGAATGAATGACGAGCGAATCGGTCAACGATTGCCCAATGAGTGTTTTCCGGTTGGCACCAAAAACCTTTTTCAATCCGGTTGCTGAGGCATGATTGAGCGCCCGGGTAAAAGAAAAATGAATGTAATTGAGTCCGACCGCCAATACAATCAGCAAGCTGATGATGAGCAGAATGTACAGGTAATCGGCTCGGGCGTTGGTTTGCAGCTCTTGTTTCAGATGTGAGTTCAGATGAATATCTTTCAACGGCTGCAAATGGTACACATGCAACTGGTTATTTTTCTCGAAATAATCCTTTTTATGCGCCATCGCCAGTTGGTTCATCTTCTGCTCCAAAGCTTGCAAGTCAGTCCCTAGATGTACTTTCAGGTAAGTGTAAAAATCGGTTTCTCCCCACGGTGCTTTCATGGGAGGAGGAAGATGCATCTGGTCGTGAAACGACAGCAGCATATCGGGATGAAAGTGCGCCTGCCGGGGAATATCCTTGTAAACACCGACCACCTGGTATTCAAAAGCCGGATATTTGGTAATGGTTTTGCCAACCGGATTCTCGTTGCCGAAATACTTTCTGGCTGTCGATTCCGATAGAAGAACCGTATAGGGAGCAGTCAAAACCCGGGAGCCATCACCCTGTAGCAGCTGAAAAGAGAAGATATTCAGCAGGCCCGGCGAAGCAAAATAGACTTTGGTATCCTTGAAAATATTCTCACCGATTTTGTATTGCGGATTATTGGTTTGAGCCAGAAATCCGGTTTCGGTAACTTCCGGGTACGTTTTTTTCAATGAACTTCCCATATCCCGTTCACATTCGGGGATGGAAATCTGAAGTTTGCCATCGGAATATAAATCGGTAGTAATACGATAAATATTTCCGGCATAGGGAAATACCCGGTCGTATTGCTGTTCGTAGGATACGTATCCGGAAACCAGGATGAAGGTGACCAATCCGACCGACATGGAAATGAGAAGAAGGAGAGTGGGCCTCAGGTTGTGTCTGAGTGTCCGGATGGTCATATGGAAATGATACAGGATATTCATTGATCAAGCGTTAGGTTAGTTTGCTTCCGGACTAATCTCTAGGTTTTTGAACCATCCCTCTGAATTATTGCCAACCCAAAAGGCAATCCATCCTTTTTCCCGTGTACTGATTTGATTAACTACTAATGAAGGTTTAGATGAATGGTTGACATAAACTTTCACTTCCGGATAGGCAACCTGAATCGTTGCATGAAACCATTCATCCGGCTCGGGTACAGGCGTAACATTATTTTCATATTCTCCCGGATGCTCGCTTCTGAGTTTATACCAGCCGTATTGTGGGGCAGAAATGTACTGCACTGAATGTGTGTTTCTTTCCGGATTTCTGAAATTAAATGGACGGAAGTAAACGGCATCGAATGTGCTGTCATTTACGCCATGAAAAGCCAGACCAACAAAACTTTGCCCCGGAACATTTTTCCCTTTGATATCCACTTCGATGGTGCCGTTTTGAAATTCAACACCATTCAGAATGAGCAAACCATCTCCCGGTTTCGCATCCATGTGCACATTTCCGTTATAAGAGATTCCGTGGTTAAACGCTGACCATTTCTGGTTGTCCTGAACTGTCGACAAATCAGGGACAATTACTTTTGCTTGCTGTGCTTCTGCCGAAAACAGGACGCTGAACAGAAGTGCAATCAGTAAAAAAAATCTGTTAGTCTTCATGGTTTTTCACGTTTTGTCAGGTTATGGAATTGATTATTCGGTTGTATGCATATTACGGATTAATTGTCAGATTATTCATATCGCAAAGCATCGATTGGATTTCGGGTCGCAGCCCGGTAAGAATGCCAGCTTACTGTCAGCAAAGCAATAACCAGAGCCAGGAATCCGGCTAAGACAAAAATCCACCAACTTAAGCTGGTTCGGTAGGCAAAGTCTTCCAGCCATAAATTCATGCCATACCAGGCAACAGGCGTCGCAATTACAAAAGCTACGGCCACCCATTTGACGAAATCTTTGTTCAGCATGGCCATTACTTCCGAAACTTTGGCACCGTTCACTTTACGGATGCCGATTTCTTTAGACCGTTGTTCGGCAGCAAAGGTGGCGAGACCGAATAGTCCCAGGCACGATATAAAGATTCCAAGGCCTGCGAAATAACGAGACAAGGAAGATACTCGTTGGTCTGAGACATAAAGTGCCTGATAGGCTGCATCCATAAATTGGAAATCGAACGGGTATCCGTGATTAAAATCGTCATAAAGTTTTTTAAGCGAGGCAAGAGTCTGTTTTTCTCTCGCGTGGTCAATCCGGACCATCACATTTAATGTTTTGCCCGGGTCCAGCCGAATAATTGCCGGGGCGATCGCACTATGTAGTGATTGGAAATTAAAGTTCTTGACAACACCAATAACTTGTTTTTCCTGCCCCCAGAATTGAATTGTCTGGCCAATGGGATGCTTAAGACCCATTACTTTTACCGCCGCTTCGTTCAGTATTATCTTATTTGCTTCGTCTCCGTATTTATCTGAAAAACTACGCCCCTCCTTCATTTGAATTTTCATTGTTTCAAGTAAATGATAATCCACTGGAATTGCTTCGAACCGTATATCGGTGTTGGGATCTTTCCCCTCCCAGCCGACTCCGTACGTTGTTGAAAAACTTCCCAGTAAGTTTCCACCCATTGTGGACGCATCGATGACTCCCGGTATTTTTCGGATTTCGGATAGAAAGGCTTCCTGTTTCTGAGCTATATTTCCTTCTTTGCTGAAGAATAAGACATTGTCTTTCTGGTAGCCAAGATTTTTATTCCTGACAAATTCAATTTGTTTATAGGTAACCAACATGACAACAATGAGAATGACCGATATACTAAATTGAAAGACAACAAGTCCTTTGCGAGCCAAAAGCTCGTTGAAAGATTTCGAAGATTCTCCTTTCAGAATATTTAAAATATTGAATCCGGACAGATACAACGCGGGATAAATACCAGATAACATACCGGTTATCAGACTAAAAATAAAGACTGGCAGGATAAAACCAGCATGAAAACTCAGGCTTAGGTGTTTTCCGGTAATCTGGTTGAATTGAGGCAGGAATAGGGCAACCAGGGCGAATGAAAGAAATAATGCCAGTACTGATATGGCAACGGCTTCACCCATGAATTGCAGTACCAATGCTCTTCGCTTGCTGCCCATTACTTTTTTTATACCAACTTCCTTAAATCTGCGGGAAGCCTGAGCGGTGGACAGATTCATGAAATTGATTCCGGCGATGAGCAGAATAAACAGTGCGACGATCAAGAAAAGCCTTATGTACTCTATTTTTCCGCCGGATTGTATTCCGTTTTCGTATTTCCCGTGAAGGTATTCGCTGGAATATCGAACGGCAAACAGGACATCGGTTGAGCCTGCTATTTTGGTTTTCATAAAACCGGCAAGCTTGTGATTGAATTGGTCCACATTCGTGCCCTTATGCAAAAGGAGGAATGTAAGCGGAGCATTGTTACCCCACTGAATGCCCCGGCCTATTTCTTTCGAAAGTGAAAGCCAGGCTTCGAACGGTAGTACAAAATCAAATTGCGTTGAGGAATTTTTGGGTATTCCGTTGAAAATACCTGAGACCACAACTTCTTTTTTGAAATTGAGCAATTGCCAGGTAACGGTTCTTCCTATGACATTCTCCGTTGTGTTGAACAAAGCCATGGCGAGTTTTTTCGAAATGACAATTGCATTTTTATCTGTCAGAACCTGTCCAGCGTTTCCTTGTACTAAACCGTAGGAGAACATTTTGAAAAAATCTTTTCCCGCAAATTGTCCGGCTGCTTTTATAATATCATCTCCTCCGGTTGAAAGGGCGAATTTTCCAAAAAAAGATGATGGAGTAACGGCGGCAGCCATTTCTACCTCCGGCATTTCTTCTGCCAGGGTTCTGGCTAGCATGTCGGGTGTCCATCCTTGTGTGATGATCTGGTCTCCTGATTGTTGGTTTTGCAGTACCTGGTAAAGTTGCTGATCGTTTTTATGGAATTTATCGACACTCAGTTCATCTTTCACCCATATGGAAATCAGGATAACACAGGCAAAAGCAACCGAAAGTCCAGCCATATTGATGAAGAAAGAACCCTTTTGTCTTTTAAAATTTCGAAGTATCAGTCGTATCTGGTATCGTATCATGATTCGCAAATTTGAATGTGAGCGATTACAATTTTCGTTTCTTTATTTTTATTCATATCGCAAAGCCTCAATTGGATTTTGGGTCGCAGCCCGGTACGAATGCCAGCTTACTGTCAGTAGGGCTATCATCAGAGCCAGTAATCCAGCAAAGGCAAAAATCCACCAACTTAAGCTGGTTCGGTAGGCAAAGTCTTCCAGCCATAAATTCATAGTATACCAGGCAACAGGCGTTGCAATAATAAAAGCAACGCCTACCCACTTGATGAAATCTTTGTTCAGCATAGCCATTACCTCTGAAACTTTGGCGCCATTGACTTTACGGATACCGATTTCTTTGGTTCGTCGTTCAGCAGCAAAGATGGCCAGTCCCAGCATACCCATACACGAAATAACGATGGCCAGTAGTGCGAAGATGCTCATGGTTTGTGCCAGCCGTTCTTCGGATTTGTACATGGAATTGAACCAGTCGTCGTAGAACTCATATTTGTAAGGATAGCCTGGCATAACTTTTTGCCAGGTTTTGTGAATAAACTTCATGGTTTCACCAATGTGGTTAGCAGACAGCCGGATACTAATTGCATTTGCGTACCCTTTGGAAGCTAGAATGATAAATGCTGGCCCGATAGGTTTTCGCATGGAACTGTAGTGGAAATCATTGACAACACCGATGATGTCATAGCCTCCGTAGTTGTTAAAACGCTTGTTATCCAGGTTTGTGAATCCGAAATGTTTATACCCTGCTTCATTGATAAGACAAACTTTACCAAAATCGCTAGTCTGCGGGACTCTTCCTTTGATGATGTGGAGCCCCAGGGTTTTGATGAATGAACTGTCGGCCATGATGGTGGGGACAGACTCGTTTTTATATCCGAGGTCTAACCGGATATCTCCCGGGACTCCCTGGCTTACACTCGCATTTTTGATGTAAGGCGACTTTTTCAGTTCGCTCGCGAGGACCGACGTTTTATTCATGTCCTGGTCCTTCAGCCAGGGAATGTCGAGGCGTAACAGTTGTTCCTGATTGAATCCCAAATCCTGATGTTTGACGTATTGAATCTGGCGCCGAACAATGAGCACCGAAACGATCAGTATCACCGAGATGGCAAATTGAAACACGGTCAACGACTGACGCAGGTAATTTTTCTTTCCGGAGATGAATGTTGTGCCACTTAAGATCTTTACCGGATTAATACCTGATAAAACAATTCCGGGACCGATGCCACTCACTAATCCTAAAATCAGAATGGAAAAGAGAAGAACAATGGAATTCGGGAAGTGATACAGAATGTTGAAATCAAGTTTCGTGTTGAAGGCAATTTCATACATCGGAAGCATGAACCGCAACAGGAGTGCCCCAATAAGAAACGCGGTAAGACTTATCAGCGTCGATTCGGCTACCATCTGACCGATGATCTGTTTCCTACTGGCTCCAATGGTTTTGCGGATTCCGCTTTCTTTGGTTCGTTTGGCCTGCTGTGCAACCGTGAGGTTGATGTAGTTGATAACGGCCAGAATGAGAATGATAAGACCAATGGCGGCAAACAGTTGCAACAATTTGGCATTCCCTTTCCGGTTCGACCCACCGGTGGTTGGATCATGCAGATAAATATCCTTCAGTGGCAGGAATCCGGCTTTTTCAACATACGGTTTTAGCAATTCTTTGTGCGCATTGATTTTCGCGATGAGTTGCTCCGGCTTTTCATTCTTCTTCAGTTGCACATAGATTTCAAAAGGCCATCGGTACGTACTCAAATCGTCTGAGTTTCCTATAGCTTGCTTGAACTTAAAATTATCGTTCTGAGCATTCAGGATAAAGTTGGCCGTGAAACTGGAATTGGCTGGAAAATCCTTGATGACAGCACTGACGGTTACCGGATAGATGTCATAAACCTCCAGTTCCTTTCCCAATGCATTTTGGTTCCCGAAAAGCTTTTTAGCTGTACGTTCTGTGATGACTACCGAATTTTTATCCTGAAAAGGAGTAGTGGTTTGCTGGGCAAGAACCGGAACGGAAAACATATTGAAGAACTGCGGATCAACCGACATGGCCCCCGCATGCAAATAAACTCCTTCCTTTCCGTATTTTATTTCAACCGAGTTATTGTAACAGTCTACGTAGCACGCATGTTTAACTTCCGGGAAATGCTGAAGAAGAATGTCTTTTACCCGGTAGTCGATTTCGCTGGAATTCTTTTTTGCATCGGTGAGCCGGATGATTTGGCGGTAGTTTTTGTTGTAGCGATCGTATGAATTTTCTTTTAACAGAAAAAGAGTGATAGCCAGACTAACAGAAATAGCAAATGCAAATCCGGCCACATTGATCAATGTGAATTTCGGATTGGTTCGCATGTTCCGCAAAGCCGTTTTTATATAGTATCCAATCATTTCATAGTTCTATTTGAGGTCGTTATCATTTTGCTAAATCAAATGAGAAAGATTGTTCATTTCTCATTTCTAATTGTCCATTATTTTTATTCATACCGCAACGCATCTATCGGGTTGCGGGTTGCAGCCTTGTATGATTGCCAGCTGACCGTGAGCAGAGCAATAGCGAAGGATAATATCCCGGCAAGGGCAAATATCCACCAACTGAGTCCGGTTCGGTAAGCAAAATTCTCCAGCCATAAATTCATGACATACCAGGCAATCGGTGTAGCTACAATAAAAGCAATGGCTACCCATTTGGCGAAATCCTTGTTCAGTAAAGTCATTACCTCCGAGATATTAGCGCCGTTTACCTTTCGGATACCAATTTCTTTGGTTTTGCTGATGATGGTAAAGAGACTGATGGCATACAAACCGACCGCCGCAATGGCTATCGAAAGGATGGACAGAATGAGTAATAGCTTTTTTGCCTGCTGATCTCTGCCATACTGACTAGCCAGGACAGCGTTGTGAAATTCATATTGAAGAGGTTGACTAATGTTGTACTTTTTCCATTGCTTCTGCAGGATAGCAATCACATCGGATAGTTCATTTGTCCGGTATTTGACAAAGATATGTCCGTTGTTTTCTGTTCTCAGCATTATCAAGGGCTGAATCTTGTGATAGAGCGAACGATAGTTGAAGTCGCTAATAATTCCGATGATACGAAACCGGGAATTATTCATTAACAGTTCTTTCCCGATTAGAGAACCTTTTTTTCTGTATTCGTTAGCAGCGGTTTGGTTTAAGATGACGGCCTTATCGTCAGTAGGGTGATTCGTATCGAAAAAACGTCCTTGATTCATCTTCAAACCAAATGTTTTCAGGAACTCATCGTCTACCTGCATGGCGCTAGTGTGTACAAAATTATCTTCGTTTTGCGTCTCGAAGTATGCACTAGTCATGCCTGGGTCATCTTTCCCGAAATTGACATCGCTGGTGGTAACATCCTTTATGGCGGCATAGGTTTTCAGGTCGTTGATAAAGCTTTTGCGGTTGGCATCTTTCATGCCGTACAGATTGAACATGAGAACGTTGTTGCCATCATATCCCCGGTTTTTATTCACCATGTAGCTAATCTGCTTTTGCACAATGATGGAGCTGAGAATGATCAGAGCTGACAGTGCAAATTGCAGGAAAACAAAACTGTTCTTGACGGTAAAGCGGTGGTGACTATTTTTTTCATCCTTTAAGAGATTGAGCACCTTTCTTTTGGATACATAGTAGATGGGCAAAATATTTGTTAGCATGTTAAATAGCAACAACGCGAGGAAAGTAAGCAGGAATATCTTTATCAATAAAATCGGCGAAATTTCAACACTCAGATTCAGATAATGAGCCAGTGGTTTTCCGCCCACTTCATAGAGTAAGATAGCCAGAAAAAATCCAATCGTCCAGAAAATCAATGATTCATACAGGAACTGTGAGGCAATTTGTCCGCTAAAAGCACCTGTCGTTTTCCGAATGCCAATCTCTTTCAGGCGAGTGGATAAATTGGCAATGGTGAGATTCGTGAAATTAATAGATGAAATTAGCAAGACCAGTAAGGCCAGAATGATGGCCCCGTATACATATGTTTTACTGGCTGTAACAGCCGGGTCGAATTTGTGATTGCTGAAATGAATGGCTGTTAGCGGTTCCACCAAATAAAAGAGATAAAGCGAATCATTCGCCTTCATATCATCCCATGTTTTCGCTTTGTCTCCATCAATTTCAGGCATGCTGTGCGTGTAGACGGTTTTGGTTAGTTGAAAGCTCAACTTATCAACATCGGGGTTTGCTGTATTTGTTTTGATGTAGGTATAGTATGATTGAGAACCTAGATCCTGTTTTTCAGGTTGGGATTTTTCAATGGACTGAACAACCTGATATTGCAAGTGAAAGTTTTTGGGAAAATCCTTGAATACACCTGTAATTACACAGTCTTCGTCCATCAACTTGACCACTTTATCCAATGCGGCATCGGCATTGCCAAATAATTTAATGGCCAAACTTTCGGATATCGCAATATCATTTTTCGAGCCAAACAGATTAGAAGATGCTTTTTTAACCGGAAGATGAAAAAATGAGAAGAAATTCGGATCAGCAAAGAGCAACGGACCGCCTTTGATTATCTCGTCGTGGTAATGGATATCGGCATTTCTGTCAGGTCGGAGCCTCGTTGCCTCAGTAACTTCCGGAATGTCATGAACCACAGTTTCTGCCATGGCGGCACTGGTTACCGCATAATCAGCCTCATCTCCGTTGAGGTTTCCTTTCATGTAAATGCGGAAAATCTTGTCCTTGTCGGGAACAAATTTGTCGAAACTGGTTTCGTAATAGACGTAACCGGCAGCGAACAAAATCACTGCAAAGGAGATGCTGATTCCGAAAAGTTTGGCAAATGATAATGCACTGTTTTTTCGCGCATTCCGAAGGGCCATTTTGATATTGGAAAGGTTGAGCATTTGATTTCTTATTATGATTTCTTTCAGCTATTTGTATCGTGTTGATTCGGTCTGATTTTGTCGCTGCCTTTCAGTTTTATCTTTAATTTAGTCCTGAAACTGCACATTGACGTTTCCACCGGACGCATGCATGTAAACGGGGATTCCGCCACCGTTCATCGTTCCTTTTACCCGGTCTTTTTCTGATGTGCCGGAAAAGTTATGCAGGTCGATGTGCACTCTGTCTGATTTCAAATCCAGATCCATACCCAACTTGTCTCCATTTTGAATCGTTGCGTCAACTCCACCGCCACTGGATGCCAGGTAAAGTTTCTTACTTAAATTACTGATGTTAACATGTACAGAACCTCCGCTGGATGTAGCTCTTATAGCTCCGGTTTCACCAGTGACAGTTACACCGCCTCCGCTACTACTGGCATCCACATCTCCGTGCACATTCTTCAGGCGTACACCTCCGCCGGAACTGCGTGCATAAACACTTCCGTGACCTTCATCCAGAGTTACACCGCCTCCGCTGGAGCTTAAGCGAACATCACCATTCTGATTGATAGCCTGAACACCTCCGCCGGAAGAACTTGCCTTTGTGGCTCCGGTAACGTTTTCTATTCGTATTCCACCTCCGCTGCTTGCCAGGTCATGGGTCCCATCTACATCTGATATTTTTAATCCACCGCCGCTGGACGCTACATTGCAGGACATTTCTTTCGGCACGATGATCTCTAGAGAAATGCCGACGTTGTTCCAAAATTTGAAATTTCGTTTGCGCTCAACGTTTGCCGTGATGACCGAACCATTTTTCTGTATATCCAGATTGAAATCTTTCAGAACATCAGCGAGTGACGGATCTGTAGGTGATAATACCTTCCCGTTTTTCCGGACAAATGCCTCCACAATCACTTTGTTTTGGTCGGTTCCTTCGACGACAATCCCTCCACCGGAAGATTGGGAATTCAATGTTCCCGGTTGATTCATATCAAAGGTTTTGATTATTGTTGGAGTGCCCTTTTGAGCAAATCCGTTGCACGAAAGCAATGTTGCCATCATGACAACTAGTGTGTACTTTTTAAATTTGATTTGAGTTTTCATGATCATATTTTTAGGTTCTCATTAAAGTTACTCATATCTCAGCGCTTCTACGGGGTTTTTGGTCGCCGCTTTCCAGCTTTGCCAGCCGTTTATAATTAATAATCAATAATTAGTAATTGACTGTTACGTGCATGACTTTACAATCGAATACAGTAATCTGAGTATTTCATTGAGGTCATTCCTGGTCGAATTAAATGACTCTACTTTCAGGTAATCAGTATCTTTTAATAATCTTAACCAATAATCAGTTTCGCGGGCTTCTTTATAGGCAATGCTCATTTTAGCCCTGAAGTCAGCTTTAGAGATACCACCAATCGCTTCTTCTATATTTGCTCCAATAGAAGTCCCACTCCTCAGAATTTGCTTACTCAGAACAAATTCCTCCTTTTTAGAGGACAAATGCTGGTACATTTTGACAATCCTGACAGCAAAATTGTACGACTTGGTTAATACTACATTCTCATTTTCACTCATTGTTCATTACTAATTATTAATTACTAATTATTCATATCTCAGCGCTTCCACCGGATTACGTGTCGCCGCTTTCCAGCTTTGCCAGCTGACGGTGAGCAGGGCAATTCCCAATGCCAGTATTCCCGCTAAGGCAAAAATCCACCAGCTTAAAGTGGTTTTGTAGGCAAAATTCTCCAGCCATTTGTTCATGGCTAACCAGGCAATGGGTGTGGCAATTGCAAAGGCGATCCCCACCCACTTAATGAAATCTTTGTTGAGCATGGTCATCACTTCGGAAACTTTGGCACCGTTTACTTTGCGGATACCGATCTCCTTGGTACGTTGAAGGACTGATAATACAGTCAGCGTGAAAAGCCCCGTACAGGCAATGAGAATGGCCATTATGGCAAACAGGTTCAATGTACCGGCCAGGTTTTGTTCCGGTCGGTATAAGGTTTTGATCTGGTCGTCGACGAATTTGAACTCCAGCGGATATTCCGGAACAAATTTATCCCACACCGTTCTGATGTCAGATAAAACAGCAGGATCAGATGGATTTATCCGGACGATAATCTCATTCAGGTAGAACGGGTTCATCTGGTAAAATATGGGTGTAATACCCGAACGCAACGAACGGAAATTATAATCCCGAACAACACCAATGATGGGTCCCTTAAATCCCCATACTTCAAATTCTTTACCGATGGGATTGGTGATGCCCATTGCTTTCACTGCACTTTGATTTAAAATGTAAGCACTTTTATGGGTATCGAAACTGGTAACATCAGAAGGGAAACTGGGGCTGAAACTTCGTCCCTCCACGATTTCAACTCCCAGAGTTTTGAAATAATCATAGGATACCGAGGCCCAATTCATCTCTACTTTCTGATCTTTGGTTCTTCCTTCCCAGCTGGGAGCATCTTCATCTGTTTCCACTGAAGCGGGTGAAGAGAACGCCATCGTTACATTTTTAATCCCCGGATACTTCTTTAACTCACCCGCAAATACATCAAACTTGTCGCTGTAGATTCCTTCACCGATGTGCATGTTGAGCGGTATGGTTAACAGTTCGTTTTTTGCATATCCGGTCTTTTTGTTCTCCAGGTAGTTCGTTTGTTTATGGATGGAAAAAGTACTGATAAGCAATATGATACTTAGTAGGAACTGGCCAATAACAAGTAAATTGATCAGCTTGAATTTCCCTGGTATGAAGATGCCCTGGTTCCTGAAAATACTGGCGGGTTTCTGTGAAGCCAGAATAAAGGATGGATAGATGGCCGGTAATAAAGACGCAAGAAATACAGTAATCAGGAGAATAATGCTGAGCTTCCAATCGAAAAGATTAATGTTGGGTAAGAGAGGAAAAACTTTTGTCAGGTAACCGCGATAGAACACAAACAGGAGGATTGCCGCACTAAGACTGAGAAACATCATGGCCGAAACTTCCTGCAGATGTTCTTTGAACAGAGTTGTTCTTGAGGCGCCGCAAACCTTTTTGATAGAAGTGTCAGTACTTCGCTGACTCATGGTGCCGATGTACAGAAACAGAAAATTCGCCGCAGAAATGACGAGAATGATAATCGCAACAGCGACTAATATGTACAGATACTTCACATTGGCCTGAGGCGTTGATTCCCATGCTGTCCTATGGTCGACATGGATGGATGTTAACGGTTGCAGTAGTAGTTCGTTTTTGTTGCTTGGGATGAATTTTGAAATAAGATTCTTCGCTTTTGCAGAGAATTCATGCACCTTGGTGTTGTCAGCCAGGCGGACAAAAGTGAATATATCACTTTCGTATTTCCAGCTTGGTTCGACCCATATCTGGGTCAGTTGAGATATCTTTTTTAGTGGCAATACGATGTTCCCCCGGAAGTTCGAATTGGTTTTGAAATCGTCGTAAACACCGGTGACTGTGAATTCATTATTCCCGCCGATTAGTAAGTGCTGCCCAATCGGATTTTTATTGCCAAAGTATTTTTTAGCAGCAGTTTTTGATAATACGACTGCATCGGGTGTTTGAAGGCATTGCTCCCTGTCTCCTTTCACCATGGGAAATGAAAACAGGCTGAAAAAGTCAGGATCAGCAAAAATGGCCTGGTTTTCATTGAATTTATTTTCACCGGCAGAGCAAGCCAGATATCCGTAGAAAAAACCGATTCGGGTGGTTGCTTTTACCTCCGGGAAGTTGGATTTTAATGCTTCCGCTAATGGTGCATAGGTATAGGAGTTTAAATGTTCGCCGTCTTTCTCAATAACCTGGTAGATTTCCTGAGAATGCGGGTTTTCGGAATCGTAATTAAATTCCTGATGCACATAGCCAAGAATGATGCCGGCAGAGACAAGTCCCAAAGCCATCCCTAATACGTTGATTAGTGAGAGTTTCAGATTCCTGGCGATCGATCGGTAAATAAGAACCAATTTTTTCATGATCTGTGCATTTTGTTTGTTTAGTTATTCATATCGCAATGCTTCTACCGCGACGCTTCATTCGGGATTTCGTTACTCATATCTCAGCGCTTCCACCGGATTCCTCCTTGCTGCTTTCCAGCTTTGCCAGCTAACGGTAAATAGGGCAATTCCTAATGCCAGTATGCCAGCCAGGGCAAAGATCCACCAGCTCAAACTGGTTTTGTACGCGAAGTTTTCCAACCATTTATGCATGACAAACCAGGCAACCGGCGTGGCAATTAGGAAAGCAATAGCGACCCACTTGATAAAATCCATATTGAGCAAGGTCATTACCTCTGAAACTTTCGCCCCGTTAACTTTACGGATACCGATCTCCTTGGTACGCTGGCGCGTTGTAAATACGGTCAGACCAAACAGGCCGATTAGGGCAATGAACATAGCCAGTAAACTGAAAAAACCAATAGTCTTTTGCTGGGCCTGATAAGATTGATAGTTGGATGCCAACGCATCATCGAGAAATGAAATCTGAAAAGGAGTTTCCGGAAACCTGTTCGTCCAGAGTTTCTTTATTTGATGGAGCAAACTTTGTATATCGGCTGTTTGAAAACGAACGTTAACTACCTGGTAGCCCCATCCATCCCACGATGGATTTGACATGATGATTAATGGCTGGATACTGCTGGTCAATGGTTTGAAATTGAAGTTATTTACGACGCCAATCACGTTTAGTTTTCCATCACGGTCAATTTCTTTACCAATTGGGTTTTTCCATCCGGCCCTTTTTACCAGCTGTTGATTAACCAATACGGCATTTTTGTCGAGGCTTTTATTTTCCCTGAAGTTTCTGCCTCTAATAATATGGACGTCGAAGCATTTAA
The DNA here is from genome assembly GCF_009617875.1 of Prolixibacter sp. NT017. Lineage (NCBI taxonomy): Bacteria > Pseudomonadati > Bacteroidota > Bacteroidia > Marinilabiliales > Prolixibacteraceae > Prolixibacter > Prolixibacter sp. NT017. Next base: position 1,220,110 of record NZ_BLAV01000001.1, read on the forward strand.
AAAAGTCTGCATCGGTGTAGAGTGCATTTATGATAGTTCGCTGTTGTTCTCCTTCCAATTTGTATCCATTTGCGGTCAATCCGTTACCTACAGGCTGACTACTTAGGCTTACGGCGTGAACAGAAGCTAATTGGAGTAAATCCTGTTTGAACCCATTCAGTTCATTGTTGATGAATTCGTCGTCAGAGTAGACAGAAAGAACATTATTCTTGTCAAAACCTAATTCATGATTCAATAAAAAACTGTTTTGTCTGGCTACGACAAAAACGGAAACAAGCAAAAGAATGACGACGGCAAATTGAAAAGAAACCAGTAGTCTGTTTCTCATTTTTCCGGATACGTCCGTCATTGTTGTATTCTTTAATGCTTCAATTGATTTTGTTTTTATCACTTTTCTTGATGAAAAAAAGGAGACAACAAGTGATAAAAGAGAAATGATAATTAGTAGAAAGACTACTATAGATAAGACTGATTCCTGCATAGAGACAGTCGTTTGTAGGTAGGTATTCAGGAAAGGTAAAAACACCTGAAGGAGGATAATTCCCACTAACGAAGCGGTCGCTGTTAATATCAGGACTTCAATGAAAGTCTGAAATATCAGTGCGTATTTTTCTGCACCAAAGATTTTAAGAAGACCCAAATCTTTCTTTTTTGCAAGTCTCTGGGCGGTATATAGAATAATATAATTGACTATGGCCAGTAATAAAATCAGCAGGGTGATACTGCCAATAATATAGATGCTGCTTTTGCTGCGATTTGAAGAGCAATCGTATTGAATGGAGCCATCTGATAAGTGTACATTTTCAATATTTTGCAATGATGCAGAATAGGACCACCCCGAACGATTCCATTTGTCATTAATCTTTTTCTGAAGAAAATCCGGAAATGCCTTCTCTATTTGTTGAGGGGAAGTGCCCTTTGAGAGTTCCAGGTACGAAAGCATTGTCCATCCGCCATCCCATCCTTTGTAATCATCGCTTTGTCCGATGTATTTTAATGAGATAATAGCATCAAAAGTGAGGTGGGTGTTGCGAGGAGGATTGGCCGCAATTCCGGTAACCGTGAGTAATTTATGGTTGTATTTGAGTGTTTTACCAATCGGGTTGGAATTTCCGAATAGTTGTTTGGCTGTATGTTCACTCAGTACAATTTTATCTGCATTGTTCAGTACAGTTGTTGGATTTCCTGTGAGCAATTTAAAATGGAAAAAAGGGAAGAAATTGTCATCCGCAAAACGAAGATTATTTATTGAATAAAGGGCGTTACCAGAATATACCTTCGCAGGATTTTCCATGGTCACACGACAATATGCATCAATTCCAGGTATTTCTGATTTCATATCGGGTGCCACCGGATAATATACAAATGCAGATGATGAGACGCCCCGGTTAGTCTTGGTTGTACTGACTACCCGATAAATTCGATTATGGTTTGGGAAAAACTTATCGAAACTAAATTCATATTTTACAAACAGAAATAGAAAAAGACAAGCTGCAATTCCTATAGAGAATCCCAAAATATTAATAATGGAATTCATTTTGTTTTTCAAAATATTCCGTAAAGCGAGTTTGAAAAAGATAACATCCATTTTTTTCTATTTTACTCGTTTGTTTGATTCAATTGAGCAGTCGCTACTGATTTGATTTATTCGTACCTCAGTGCTTCAACAGGATTTCGTGCTGAAGCTTTCCAGCTTAATTCTTTGGAAAAGTTAATCAAAAAAAATGCCCTTATCGATAAGGGCATGTATATCAAGTGATAGTATGTTGTGTATTACACGGATTTTATCAAAAACTTTGACAACCGTGTCAATTATCTTGTCAATATAAGCTTGGGTTTTAGTTCATCTTTTCTTTCACCATGGCTTCCAGTGCATCAATCCATAGCGGTTGGTCGTTGAGGCTTTCCACCATCGTGAGTGTTTCGCCACCGTTGCCGGTGAAGAAGCGTTTGTAATCGATGCCGATTTCCACGCGGGTTTCCAGACAGTCGGCGACAAACGACGGAGCTGCCACCAATAGCTTTTTCACGCCTTGTTTGGCTTGTTCTTCTAATAATTTATCGGTAAACGGTTTGATCCATTTGTCCGATAGGCGCGATTGAAAGGAGACCGTATAATCACCGGGTTTGAGTCCGAGTTCGTCTGCCAGTTTGCGAGAAGTAGCATAACAGGCGGCTTTGTAGCAGAAGGTCCCGTGTGCCGGCATCGCTTCATGACAGGTACAGGTAGTGTTGCTGATGCCGGGGTGTGATTTGTCGAGATGACGCAAGGGGAGACCGTGATAGGAAAAGATGATGTGGTCGTACTCCTCCGGCTTTTGTTCACGGATGCGTTCGGCGAAAGCTTGAATGAAATCTGGACGGTCGTAAAACTGACTAATGACCTGTACATCGGGAATGACATTCCATTTCCGTACAGCCGCCCAGAACGCTTCGATGGCAGTTCCGGTGGAGGAGGAAGCGTATTGCGGGAAAAGGGGCAGCAGGATGATGCGCTCGAATCCGCCTTCCTTAATTTGCTTCAAAGCGGCTTTTAGTGACGGATTACCGTATCGCATGGCCACGAATACCTTATCACCTCCCGGCAGGCGTGCTTCCAGTTTTTCCTGAACGCTGTTGGCAAAAACAACCAGTGGCGAGCCTTCTTCAGTCCAAAGTTGCTGGTACAATTTCATCGATTTTGGGGCCCGGAACGGAACGATGATCAGGTTCACCAGAATCTTTTGCAGTAGCCAGGGAATGTCAATCACCCTTCGGTCGTTGAGGAACTGAAACAGGTAGCGACGAACACTGCCAACCTTCGGCTCGTCGGGTGTTCCGACATTCATCAGGAGAACAGCTGTTTTCTTTACGGCCATGAAAGCAATTTTAGGTAGTTAAATTTTTGTTTAGGAAACAAGTTAATCTGTTAAACAGTTCACCCAGTCGATATCTTTTTTCAGTAACGAAAGGGTTTCTGCTTCGCGTGAACCGGATTCCGGTGTGTAGTTGTATTCCCAAACGGCTTCCGGTGGCATGCTCACCAAAATACTTTCGGTATTTCCACCCGAGGCCAGCCCGAACTTGGTTCCCCGGTCATATACCAGGTTGAACTCCACATATCGGCCACGCCGCATTCGCTGCCATTTTTCTTCTCGTTCGGTGAATGGCTTATCGGCATATTTGTCCAGTTGTCTGGCGTACATTTCCGGGTACGCACTCGCCAAATCGATGGTGAATTGCAGCAACTTTTCAAAAGGTACCTCTTCGGTGGGTTTTAACCGGTCGAAGAAAATACCACCCACGCCCCGTGTTTCATCACGGTGAGGAATGAAAAAGTAGTCGTCAGCCCATTTTTTATAATCGGGATAGAACGAAGGTGAATACTGGTCGCAGATTTCCTTCAGTTTCCGGTGAAATTGCTGTGCTCCGGCTTTGTCGATGTAATGCGGTGTGAGGTCGATGCCGCCGCCGAACCATTGTATGCCGTTGTCGAGACTGAAATGGCGAACGTTCATGTGAATAATCGGAGCGTTTGGGTTTACCGGATGCAGAATGGAGGAGATCCCGGTAGCCGCATATGCCGAAGCTTTTTCGCCAAGCAGTTTTTCCATTTGGGCACTGTAGATGCCTTCCACGTGCGAGAAGTTAATGGCTCCCTTGGCAATCTTATCTCCGCCGGCAATTACCCGCGTCATGCCACCGCCAATGTTTTTTTTCCATATATCGCGACTGAACGTGGCTTTGCCGTCGGCCTGTTCGAGGCGGGCGCACATTTTCTCCTGCAATTCGCTGTAAAGCTCCGCTATCCGGGCTGTCTCTTTCATCAAATTTCTTTTTCGGTTATCATTCGTGCCTGTTTGATGCGATCGGCCATCCCAATACCGTTCCGGATGTTTCCAGCCAGAATCAACCCGGGATATTTTCCTTCCAGGCGATCGATCATCTCAAAGCGTTCTTTCGAACTGGCACCATATTGCGGAATGGCGTGCCGGTAGCGGTAAATGTGCTGAAGGTCCGGTTTCAGTTCCGTCAGTTTCATCATCGGGACCAGTTCCTTTTCCAGCACCTGCTGAATTCGCTCGTCACTGTAATCAATCATCTCCGGATGGCGGATACCGCCCATGAAGACCGATAAGACAGCGCCACCTTCCGGTGCACGGTTTTGAAAGAACGACGAGGTAAATAGTACACCCAGCATATTCTTGTTTTCCTTCGCGGGAATTAGGCCGCCAAAGGCATTGAGCGGCATTCCTTTCCAGTTCTTAAATCCCAGGATGACCTGCGAAACAGTCGCGTATTCTAGTTCCAGGAAGGGAGCCAGTTCCTCATCTGCTAGAAATGGATAAAGACCGGCAAATGCATGTCCGCCAACGGTTGAAATAACCTTGGGTGCCCGGATGGTTTGTGTTTCTCCATCTGCGGTGGTCGTGACGGTGAATCCGTCCCGGTCCGGCTGAACCTGTGTGTTTTCGGCACCCAGCGTAATGCTTTCCAGTCCTACTGACTTTTCCAGCGCCTTAATCAATGACGCGAGACCTCCTTTGGCCGAGAAAACCTCGCGGGTCGCTTTTTCATCCCGCGGCTCTTTGGGCTCTTTCCGTTTTTTCATGGCGCCGCCCACAAAGCTGCCATAGTTCTGTTCCAGGTTGAACAGTTTGGGCAAGGCAAACTCGGTGACGAGGTATTCCGGGGCACCGGCATATACACCCGAGATAAACGGATTGACCGCATAATCGAGGAAGCTTTTTCCCATCCGGCGACGGACCAGATCGGCCACCGATTCATTCGGTTTGGTACCTTTCTTCCGAAACGGTTCGCCGAGAATCCGGAACTTATCGTACCAGGTAAAGAGGGGCGTGCTAATGGCCGAAATAGGGCCGGAAGGTAACGCATGCCAGTCTTTTCCTTTCCATATGAGGCGTCGTTTGGCAGCTGGATCGGCTGTTTCGAGTGTCACGTCTTTCTGCAGTTCTTCGAAGAGTTCGGCTACATCCGGATTGCCCAGCACTCCGGTATTCGGCCCGGTTTCGAACGTAAAGCCATCCTCCTGTACGGTTTGAATCACCCCCCCGGTGTGGGTATTCTTTTCGATGACACGAACATTTTTACCCTGCTTTTTCAGGTAATGGGCGGTGGTCAGACCGGTGAGGCCTGCGCCGATAATGATGACATCGGTATTTTGTGTATTGCTCATTTGTCAGACTGGTTTGGAGAACTTGGATTCATTTTCGCCGCCCATCAACGGGTCGAACGTGGCGGCCACGTTGCGGATGAAGAGGTTTCCTTCCTCGGTGACGTGTATTTTTTCGTTATCGAATTGAATCAGACCATCGGTTTGCAGCTCATCAAGTTTTGTTTCTTCGTAGGCCACAGCCGACCGGACGGAATCTTCCGAAACGCGGCAGCGCTCAGCCATGTCGTCCCAGCGAACCTGCCGGTTGCACATCACTTCGGTCACCACTTCGCGAACAATGCGCTCGGTGTCGTTGAGTCGGTAACCTTTGGCAATCGGCAAGTGACCGTCTTCCACCTGTTGCATATAATCGTTGATGGATTTACTGTTTTGTGCATATACCTGTTCCAGCTGACTGATTCCCGATACGCCGAAAGCGTAAACCTGTCCGGTGGTCCGGCGGGTACAGTAGCCTTGGAAATTCCGGTGCAACCGGCGCTCTTTGTGGGCAATGGTCAGTTCGTCGTTGGCTAACGCGAAATGGTCAAGCCCGATGGCGTGGTAACCGCTTTCAATCAACCGTTCGCTGGCCCGGTCGAACATGGCAATCTTATCCTCGTTGCCTGGAAGACCAATCATTTCGAGGCGTTTTTGGCTCTTCTTCACCCACGGAACATGGGCGTACGAGAAAGTGACCAACCGGTCGGGCTTCATCGTGATGGCCTTTTCGATGGCCGAAATAAAGCTGTCGACGGTTTGGTTGGGCAAGCCGTAAATGAAATCGAGGTTCACATCTACCGGTTCGTCGCCCTCTTTCAGCAGTTGAATCAGTTCGTCCACCGGAAGTTGGGACGGATCCCGGTTAACGGCTTTCAATACGTCGATATCGAAATCCTGGATACCGATGCTGAAGCGCCTGAATCCGGCTCCTTTTAATCGTTTTACCGACTCTTCGTCGAGATGGGCCGGGTTGCATTCGATGGCAATCTCCGGTTGTTCGATGAACGAAAAATTATCGAACAACAGCTGGTTCAACTCTTCCAGGTAATGAACCGGAATAGCGTTGGGTGTACCACCGCCGTAGTGAATTTGGGAAACTTTCCGTCCGGGGCCGATGTATTCTTTCACCATTTCCACCTCCTTCTTCATTGCCTCCATGTATCGCTTCACGGTTTCATCCTTTTTCATGGGGAAGGAGTTGCAGCCGCAGAAAAAACACATTTTCCGGCAAAACGGAATGTGGAAATAGAACGAGATGTTTTGCGGTTCCCAGCCATTCGACTCAGCCAGTGCTTTCCGATAATCGGTTTCGGTAAAGCTTTCGGTAAAGAAATTGGCCGGTGGATAGCTAGTGTAACGCGGTACCGGACGGTTGTATTTTTCTAATAATTCGTTATTCATTCTTGATGCATTTATGACCGTTTCCAGTCGGCATTCTTTGCCCAGTCGGCCAGAAAGCGGGCGTTTTCAAACGGGATGCCGGGCATAAAGCCGTGTCCCAGGTTGAAAATCCAGTTTTGATTTTCCGCGCCAAAGCGGAGGTATTTTTTCAGTTCTTTTTCGATCTCTTCCTGCGGTGCAAACAGCAGCCGCGGGTCGATATTCCCCTGCAGCCCGATTTCGGAATGGACCAGTTTTCGGGCGGTAGTCAGCGGTGTTTGCCAGTCGATGCTGAGGAAATCTGCCTCTTCGGGTGAAATACCGGCCAACCCGGTACCTATTCCTTTCGGGAAGAAGATGAACGGCAGTCCGGCTTCGCGGACTACCTGCGCGATTTTCCGCACGGGCGGCAAAAAGAGTTCTTCGTAAACATCGAATGGTAGCAGGCCCGCGTGGGTATCGAACAGTTGAAACACATCAATGCCATGGGCGATTTGTCCCTTGATGTACTCGATGGACATCTCCGTGAGGGCGTCAATCAGCTGCTTTGTGGTTTCCTTATTTTCGTAAATAAACCGAATCGCATCCGGGAAATCACCTTTACGTCCCAATCCCTGCAGCATGAACAACAGCACGGTGAGCGGTGCCCCGCAAAAGCCGATGAGCGGGATGTTAGCCGGCTTGGTGCGGTTGATTTCGTCAATCACGGCGTAGATGTAATCCAGTTTCGCCGGATCGGGAAAGAGGCCGGCAACCGGGTTTTCCCGGAAGGCGAGGGGCTCTTCAAAAACAGGACCGTCGTCGGTGAAGTCGAGGCCCATGCCCATAGCGTACGGAACTACCAGGATATCTGAAAACAGGATGGCCGCATCGACGCCTAAATCGTCTACCGGAAGGAGGGTTACCTGGGCCGCCACTTCCGGATTTTGCATCATCTGCCAGAACGTGTATTGCTTTTTAATCTCCAGGTAGGAGGGCAACACACGGCCGGCCTGGCGCATAAACCACACCGGGGGCCGCTCGGTCGGTTCGCCTTTCAGGGTACGTAATAAAGTGGATTCGGTCGGGTTTGTCTGCATCAGGGTATTAGCCTTTCTGTTTGATTTTTTGCAATGCGTTGTAACTGGCCTCGATGGTGCGCTGAATGTCTTCGTCGCTGTGAGCGGCCGAAACAAAGCCGGCTTCGAATTGCGACGGCGCCATGTAGATGCCGCTTTCCAGCGAGTATTTGAAATAATCGGAGAAGACCTTCGTATCGCATTTCATCACATCGGCAAAGGAGGTCACCTTCTCTTCTTTCGTGAAGAAGAGGGTAAACATGGACCCGACGCGGTTCACCACGGCCGGGAAATCCAGTTTGCGGAGGTTGTTCTTCAGGCCTTCTTCCAGCATGCCGGCTTTCCGCTCCAGATCGTCATAAATCATCGAGTCGTTGTCCAGCAATCGCAACTGCGTCAATCCGGCGGCCATGGCCAGCGGATTTCCCGAAAGGGTTCCGGCCTGGTAAACGGGGCCGTGCGGTGCCAGGTGATCCATGATTTCTTTTTTACCACCATAAGCGCCGACCGGCAATCCGCCACCGATGATTTTCCCTAAGGTCGTTAAATCGGGCTCAATGCCCAGCAGGCTTTGTGCGCCGCCTTTGGCTACACGGAAACCGGTCATTACTTCATCGAAAATGAGGAGTGCTCCGTGTTTTGTACACAGGTCGCGGACGCCCTGCATGAATTCTTTCGTCGGAACCACCACGCCCATGTTGCCGGTAACGGGCTCGATGATGAGCGCGGCAATGTTGTCGCCGTGTTTTTCAAAATGGGCGGCAACCGAATCCAAATCGTTGAATTGGGCCGTGAGTGTGTCGTGTGCTGTTCCGGTGGTGACGCCCGGTGTATTGGGTGTTCCGAAAGTCAAAGCGCCGGAGCCGGCAGCAATCAGGAAACTGTCGTTGTGACCGTGGTAGCAGCCTTCGAATTTGATGACCAAATCGCGGCCGGTATAGCCACGGGCCAGGCGCAGGGCACTCATGGTGGCCTCGGTGCCCGAGTTCACCATTCGCACACTCTCGATGGACGGCATCATCTTCCGCACTTGTTTGGCCATTTCGGTTTCCAGCAGGGTGGGAGCGCCAAAACTGGTGCCCTTCTGTATGGTTTCGGCCAATGCCTTCAGCACGTCGGGGTGGGAGTGACCGAGAATCATCGGTCCCCACGAACCTACATAATCGATGTATTCGTTGCCGTCGATGTCACGGACTTTGGAGCCTTGGGCACTTTCGATGAAGACCGGATCGCTTTCCACGCTCCTGAACGAACGCACCGGTGAGTTCACTCCGCCGGGGATGTACTCCAGCGCTTCCTGAAAGGCCTGTATGCTTTTGGTAAATTCCATGTATATGATATTTTATTTCCGCTCGTTTAATCCACAAAAATAACAAATATGCCGGCTCGGGGTTGTAATATTTTTGTTGTTTCAGTCGACTGGGGAATTTAATGGGAAGGATGGAAAGTAGATGATAGAGAATAAGCCGTCGGGGCGAATTGATATTCGCCCAATTCCTCCGAATCCCGTTCGGATTTCGCTTCGCTCTTTTTAGGGGCGGTATTCTCTTTTCGGGCGAATGCGATTCGCCCGTACGGGCCGGTCGATTATTTCAGCTTATCCTTCTTCCAGTTTGCGGGATTATTGATGATATAGTTGGAGATATTCCGGTAAGCTTTTTCTGATTTGATAATATGCTCGTAATAGTTGCGCTGCCAGATGGAGCCCTCTCCCGATAGGAGCGCCGTTGGGGCGAATTGCAATTCGCCCGTATCCAATCCTTCCTTAGCCCGATCTATTGGAAATTCGCCCGTATCCAATTCGGCCAATTCGCTCTCCTGAGAAGTGGGATTTTCCTTTGGGGCGAATAGCCATTCGCCCGTATCTGGCTCGAATAGCGATTCGCCCGTCCTATCGCCGCCGCTTTCTTTTATTTCCCGAATGAGCTGATGAATCCGTTTGGTGGTGGCTCCTTTGTAGCCCCGGATGATGGCGCCGATGGTGTGGGATGGGGAATGAAATTTTCCGATTTCATCCTTTCCGGGGTTGCTGATTTGATAATCGATGCTGATGATGCCGTGCATGTGGTTGGGCATGATGATGAATTCGCCCAGTGAGGTATTATTCCTGATTTCGGGTGTTTTGGCCCATTCTTCCTTGGCTATTTCTCCCAATGGATTCAGCAACAGCTCTCCGTTGATAATCCGGCCAAATAGGTTCTTCCGCTGAGCCGTGCAAAGCGTAATAAAATATAGCCCTTTCCCGGCGTAATCGTAGTTCCTTAAACGGATGCTTCTTCGGTGGTGTCGGCTGGGATCATACATTTTCAATCATTCGGTTCTGTTGTCAGATTGCTTTTCACAGAACAAGTTAGGAATGATTGGGGGCATCTGCAATGGTTTCTGTTGGCTGATAGGTATTTGATATTGGCGAAATCACTCATTTGAGCAGGAATTGGAAAAGTCGTAGTGGGGTGCATGAGTCTTAAGTCTTGGCAGATGCCAGCAATGGCATTTGTCAAAGTGTTATAGGAATGCTAATTCTTATTTCTTATTAACTCAATTAATTCCAAAATTCTAGATGGTAGCTGGCCCTCAAAGTACTCGAAAACTAAAGCATTACCAGTAAGAAAATGACTTGATAGTTCAACCCAGTTGTCGATACTTATTGCTCCATTAAGTTTAAATAATTTAGTTGAAAGCGTCTTTATATGTGATTCAAATTTGTCATTGTGGTTTAAATCGGAATCCCTTCTTGTTAAGTATTCTCTTTCTGTGTAAAAATGAATAGCACCATCGAAATGTCTAAATGTTTTTTTTAATAAATCATATTCCGCATGTAGGTATTTTACTGGGTGATATTTTTTGCCATCAATGTTGACCTGAGAGTTTTCTTGCTTGAACTCCTCTAGTTGAAAAGTTTTGATATTATTACTTGTATACCACTTAATATCTAAAGAATATGCATTCGCAAAGTGTATATCAATATCCATTGAGTCAAATTCTAGAGGAGGCCTTAATTTCACGATGCCATCTGGAATTTCATTTATCTTTCTATTAAATTTTGCACCATACCATGTATCGCGCTCAAGACACATTGTCGAGTCAATGTTTACCCTTAGTCGATCATAATCAAGGGAAATGAATTTTTCACATTCAGGATAGTTTGTATAACAAAAGATATCAATAAAACGTGGAGCAAAACCATTATGCTTGCGGGAATTTCTTCTGAAGAAATGACTTGCCATTGCAATTGTTTTATTTGAGTAGAAATAACCAGAGTTGAATGATTTTTGATTGAATTCGTTTTCTAATTGAGTGTAATTAACTAGATTTTCTTTATCTACATTAAGGTTAGGGTGAAGACTTTTTACTATTTCTGGATATTCGGCTATTATCCCAATTGTTCGGTCGTAATGAAAATTGCCTAATGAAAGTTTAACTCCAAAATCTTTACAATAATCAATGAAGGAGTATATTAAATCCTGGTTTTCGTCAAGTTGCTGCTTTTCTTCTTCTTGCAGTGCTTTGATATAGTTTTCATAAATTTCTTTCATTTTAACTTTTTATATTAATATCTAGCTTGTAGACAATTCATTGTTCATAATAGGTGTGTCTGACATTGTCCTTAATCCTCCATACCGGGATGTATCGTGTACTTATTATGTCCTTTCAAAAGTAGTCATTGGTGAATTGGATTTCATCGTTTGGTTTTCTGCTTATCATCCATCGGTTTTTCGCCATTGAAAGTAACGTTTTTTATCATAAAACGAAAGTGAGACCTGGGTGAAATGTTGGTGGATTCAGCCACGCACATTTGTGCAGGGCTTCCCTGTGGATTAGACGGGGCACGCACATTCGTGTATGTCTTCGCTGAGAGTTGGAGGAGGCACACACGTTTGTGAAAGGCTTTCCTAATGAATTAGACGACACACGCACATTTGTGCAAGGCTTCTCTAATGGATTGGACGAGGCACGCACGTTTGTGTACGTCTTCCCTGAGAGTTGGACGAGGCACGCACATTTGTTGATGGCTTTCCTAATGAATTAGACGACACACGCACATTTGTGCAAGGCTTCTCTAATGGATTGGACGTGGCACGCACGTTTGTGTATAGCCTGTTTATGGCGAAGCGAATAAAAGCAATGGACTGAAAGGGGCGAATATAGTTGAATCGACTACAGATAAACAATAGAATGGCTAATAGCTATGATTTTTCGGATATTTACCATAAATTAGTGTATCTGTTAAGTAATAAATCAATTACAGGGTGTTTTACCAGACGGATTGACAAACCAAAAAATGAAATTTAACTTTTAAATCAGATTTATGATTCCAAAAATTAACAACAAAAGTAGAAATGCCGAAGTAGACGGCACTGCTAAACGCATGATCAATGCCTGGAATAGCGCAGGTATAGCCGATGATGCCCACCTGACCACCATTTTTAACCTCGTGGATGCGGGTGAAAAGAAACTTCTCACAGCGATTAATCGCTCGAAAGCCGAATCGGAACTCGATGAAAAAGATGAAGTCCGCGATAATCAATTCCGCTTGCTGTATAATTTGGTACAGGGAGCGCTCGGTCATCCCGACCCATTGGTCCGGACAGCCGCTGAGAAGCTGTTTGCTATACTCGACAGGTATAGTTTGTCAATTATCAAGGAGAATTATGTAACCGAGTCGTCGCTGATCGGTTCGTTGCTGGAAGAACTGTCCGATGCCAGCCTGGAAACGTCTGTTGCTGCAGTTTCGGGATGTGCCGAACTGATTGCTTCGCTGAAAGTTGCCCAGGATGATTTCGAGAATGTCCGTACAGCCTATGAATCCGAAAAGGACCTGGATAGCAAAACGGCTAACGCTACTACACTGAAAAAACAGCTTGTCCTCGTCATTAACAAAAAGCTGGTGCCGTATCTCCGGGTTGTTTCGGGGAATGACGAAGCCAAATATGGTGGTTTAGCCGGCACATTGACGCAAATTATTGCCGATAATAATGCGGTGGTGAAAAAGCGCCTGGCCGATGATGATTCGGCTGCTGCTTGATGCCGGTAGCTGGTTACTAAATACATATAGATACGTTCGATTCGATATATTGCTCAACAGATTGAATCCGCCTGACCGTAAATGGTTGGGCGGTTTTTTTTGTAGGCAATCTTTTTCCAATGTTTTAAACGTTGGAGAAGAGTCAAGCCGGATAATTGGGTAGATTCAATTGCCCATGGCTTCAGCCATGGGGCAGAGGGACCCTCAATACTAAAAGGGCTTTAGCCCAATTATTTCCAAGTGTTTTATTCCGGCAGCGCCGGATATATATTCATCACCCCCAATGGAATTGGGGGTTGAGAAGCCTCGTTTTTTGCAACAACCCCGAAGCGGGTTGAACAACGATATTGTTGGCTTGAATAATTCAACACCTTCGGCGTTGGAGATTAAGGAGATTGGTGTTCCACCGGTTTCACCGGCGGTGATGAATGGTTTAATCCCTCTCGGGATATTGGGCCGGTGCCCAGAACAACTTTCCGGTGTTTATGGGGGGCCCTTGTTCCTCGGGCTAAAGCCCGGGGCAATTGAAAACTCAATGGCTAAAAACAAAAAACTCCCGGGCTTTTACAACCCGGGAGCCAGACTATCTAATCTTTGACTTGTCTTACAAATCTTTTACAATATCCTGCGAGTGGTAGGTGATGATGATATCGGAACCGGCGCGTTTGATGGAAGTCAGTATCTCGCGTACAATTCGTTTTTCATCAATCCAGCCGTTGGCGGCGGCGGCTTTCACCATCGAAAATTCGCCACTCACGTTGTAGGCTGCAATGGGCATGTTGAAATTGGTTTTCACCCGCTGAATCACATCGAGGTAGCTCAAGGCCGGTTTCACCATCACAATGTCGGCACCTTCTTCAATATCCAGCGCTACTTCGCGCAATGCTTCGTTGGCATTGGCCGGGTCCATCTGGTAGGTCTGGCGGTCGCCAAACTGCGGCGCACTTTCGGCGGCATCGCGGAACGGTCCGTAAAATGCCGACGCATACTTGGCCGAGTAAGCCATGATGGGCAGGTTATGGAAACCGTTTTTATCGAGCTCCTGGCGGATGGCGCCTACGCGGCCGTCCATCATATCGCTTGGTGCGACCATATCGACGCCTTCGTTGGCCAGCGAAACACATTGTTTGGCCAGTGTAACCAGCGTAAGATCGTTGTCTACGTCGCCATCGACAACTGTTCCGCAGTGACCGTGCGTCGTGTATTCGCAGTTGCAAATATCAGCAATGATGTACAAATCCGGAACGGCCTTTTTCAGGGCACGGGTAGCTTGCTGTACAATGCCGTTGTGCTCGCAGGCTACCAAACCGGTTTCGTCCTTGTGTTCGGGTATCCCGAAAAGGAGAACGGCCTGGATGCCGATACCGTATAGACGTTTACACTCTTCCACCAACTGATCGACCGACAACTGGTAGTTGCCCGGCATCGATTTGATGGGATTGCGGACATTGGTACCCGGACAAACGAAAAGCGGCATGATGAGATCGTCGCGGGTTAAAACGGTTTCACGAACCAGGTTCCTCAGAACCGGTGTTTTGCGCAGACGGCGCAGACGAGTGGTAGGAAATGCCATAATAATTGATTTTTTATGTTATTCGTTAAATGCTATGTTGTAATGACCGGCAATGGCGGCCATTAATCCTTCTGAATTACTCATGGAAGCGACCACAACGGGGGCGATTCCGTGTTTTTCTGCCGCTTTGGCTGTGGTATACCCAATGCAGGCAAGCCGCAAAGCGGAAGATGCCACCGTATTTTTTGTCAGTTGTCTGAAGTTATCGATGCCCGACGGACTGGTGAAGATGATCAGCTCGTAATCGTCTGCTTCAATACGTCGCAGAATATCTTCGTTCATTACTTCCGGCATCACGGTTTGGTATACTTCCAGTCGTTCGACTTTTGCTTTGCCGGCAAGTTTCTCTTCGATGAGGTGACGGGCTAAGTTACCAACCAGCAGCAACACTTTTTCGCCTTCCGAAACTTGCTCATACAACTCTTCCGAAAATTCATCGCCGGTTTGTCCGTGATTGATGAAACAGGCAGAGTGGCTGTATGGTGTCAACTTGCTCGCTGTTTTCTTTCCGACCGTGGCAATCTTCATTTTTCCCGGCAGGGAATAGTTGCCCTGAACGGTTTTTAGCTGTTCAAAAAAGCAGCGAATGCCGTTGGGACTGGTGAATACCAACCAATCGAATTCGTCCAGGTGCTCCAGCGTATTGTTCATCTTTCCGCTTAGCGGAACCGGTTGGATTTCGATCATCGGGAGTTCCAATAACGTGGCGCCTTCTGCGGCGAACCATCGCTTCAGGTCCTCCGACTTGCCTTTGGGCCGGGTGGAGATAAATACCTTATGTTGCAATTGGCTATGACTCATGTTTCCTTCTTTCTGCTATTCTACCGGACGAATATTCTGCAAAATGGTTTTTCCGCCTCTTTCCAGCAGCGTTGTAGCCAGTTGGATACCGAGGTGCTCACCGTCTTTTTCATTTCCCGTGAGGGAATCCTCCAGGTATTCTGTCCCGTCTACTGATGATACGAAGCCGGTAATGGTCATTTGCCCGTTTTCCCGGCGGGTATAGCAGCCGATGGGCACCTGGCAACCGCCTTCGAGCGTGCGCAGAAAAGCACGTTCGGCGGTTCCGGCCAACCAGGTTTCTTCGTGGTTGATGCCGGCCATCAGTTCGTTAATCCAGGTATCGTCTTCTTTGGTTTCGATGGCGATGATACCCTGCGATGGCGGCGGCATCAGCTGGTCGGGCTCCAGGATTTCGGTGATATAATCGTCGAGGCCTATACGCTGCAAACCGGCAGCGGCCATGATCATCACATCGCAGTAGCCTTCTTCCATCTTGCGAAGACGGGTGTTGACGTTGCCGCGAATATCGTTGATTTGAAAATTCGGGTTATGTCGCAGGAGCGAAGCCCGGCGGCGCAGACTTGATGTGGCCAGAATATCTTCGGTCGTCAGTTCATCCAGCTTTTTCCCTTCGCGGCTGACCAGTGCGTCACGGTATTCGGCGCGTTCGAGTACGGCAGCCAGTTTCAATCCTTCCGGAAGGGTAGTAGGGAGGTCTTTCAAACTGTGAACCGCTAAGTCGACTTCGCCGGCCACCATGGCCATTTCGATTTCCTTGGTAAACAATCCCTTGTCACCGATTTTCGAAAGGGCGACATCCAGTATTTTGTCTCCTTTGGTGTGAATGATTTTGATTTCGACGGGCAGGTCCGGATAAGTTGATTCGAGCGCTTCCTTTACGGCATTCGCCTGATACAACGCAAGCTGGCTTCCGCGTGTTCCTATCCTGACAGTTTTATTTTTCATAAAATAAGAGCTTTCATCGGGTTGATTCCGGTCGGGGCCGGAATGGGTTTATTCGTTTACCTTGAATAGTTCGTTAATCACCCGTAACGATTCAGCGTCGCGGCCATTGTCGGTAATCTCCTTCAGGTTTTTGATCAGGATGCGGGCATAACGCTGCGTGAGATGATTGGTGTATTCATCTACCTGGCGCTGTACATCTTCCGAATCAATCTTCTTGTAACCGCTCAGCTCTTCCTGGTTGACCCGCTGCAGATTGGCTTTGATAGCCTTGATGGCCGGACGCAGCGAACGGCTGGCATACCAATCACAGAACTCGGCTACCACCTCGTCGATGATGGGACGGGCACTTTCAACTGCCACCAAGCGCTTTTCGGTATTTTCGGCAATGTTCTGCTTCAGGTCGTCGACACCAAATAGTTGCACGCCGGGTAACGTTCCCACACTTTCTTCCACATTCCGGGGCACCGACAAATCGATGAAAATCTGTTCGTGTCCGTTCCGCTCTTTTTTCGCGGTAGCAACCATTTCCTGGTTAATAAGATATTCAGGTGAAGAAGTTACCACCATGACAATATCGTGCGATGCCAGGTGATTGGGGTAATGTTCAAAAGGAATGGTACTACCGTTGTGGCGTTTTGCCAGGTGTTCGGCTTTTTCAAGGGTACGGTTACTCACTGAAAAATCGGTCACGCCTTTTTTTACAAGGCTTTGGAGTGCTATTCCGGCCGTATCACCGGCACCGATGAGGAGTACTTTTTTTTGCGAAAGGTCGTCAACCAGGTTGTTGCAAACTTCGACTGCTGCGGCACTCACCGAAGTTGCACCTACTTTGATGGCAGTCTCGGTACGTACGCGTTTGCCTGCTTCGAATGATTTCTGGAAAAGCCGCATCAACACGGCGTCGGTCATGTTGGCTTTGGTGCAGTGCAGGTAAGCGTCTTTCACCTGTCCAATAATCTGATCTTCACCAATCACCATGGAATCAAAACCAGCAATAACCTCGAACAGATGCCGGGCAACATCTTCGTCTTTTTTCCGGTAGAAATATTCGGCGTGTGAATTTTCCGGTTTTTTAAACTGGTTGACTTGCGCTAAGATGAGCTCAAAAGCTTTCTTTGACGGATATTTACTCTGTGAAAAATAAATCTCCGTCCGGTTACAGGTCGACAGCACCACCATGTCGGTGATGTCCGTAGCCTGTTGCACCTCTTCGTAAAAAGGCTGAATTTCCTCTGTCAGGAATGTATATTGTCCCCGGATGTCCAGGGATGCCGTCTTATGGCTGATACCTAAAAGGCCAATCATTTGTTGCTGCTTTGTGGACAACTGCCATACAAAAATACAGATTATCAGGAATATGGCGAACTGTCCTGTCGGTCAATTATAATTCAAACAATTACTTTCTTCTCGAAGGAAGAACTTTGGGAATGATTTAGCCAAAGATTGGCGGAGGCCGGGAGAATAAACGGAAAGCGAGATGATGCTTCGGAAACTGAGTAGGTGCGTCCACTATTTTATGCACAATTCCAGCGGTGTAGGACTTTTCTTCAGATACTTGCATTTCTGTCTGATCGAAATGAATGCCTGCAATGTCACTGAAAAAATGAACGGTATCCCCGGAAGTTACATCACTTTCTTCTGCAATGTTAATCGTGTTTGCCGCGATTGAATCTACTGTGTTTTCTTCGACATTCGGTTTACCCAACAACCACGATCCCAATCCTACGACGTAGAGAACGACGAGGAAAAGATAAGGCAATGTGTTCGATAATACTCCGAAAAAAAACACCGGCAGATTATTTAATTATCAATGTATTATTGTCACCCCTGTTAACTGTTTAAATTAAAGGAGTTCTGCAAACTTACTAAATCTGGCCGAGACTCTTTCTTTAAGAATGCTTAAAATTGCGTTGATATATCTCACATGATGGGCAGGATATTTCCTGTAAAGAAAAAATGTAACCCTTTTACAACCGGGCTGACTAAATAAGCAAAACCAACATTCATGCACACCAAAGAGGAACACTTTAAAGATTTGATTGCCGAGAATGAAGAGCGGTTGGTGCGAATCTGCCGGTACTATCATTCCAACGCCGAAGGACAGAAGGATTTGTACCAGGAAATATTGGTGAATATCTGGAAAAGCCTCGACAAATTTCGGGGAGAATCGTCGATCAATACCTGGATTTATCGCATCGCCGTTAATACGGCCATCAGCTTCAGCGGAAAATCGTACCGGCAATCCAAACTGATGATCAACACGGACAGTTCGGCGATGAATATCCTGTACGATCATAGCGAGCTGGAAGGTAAACTGGAACAGGAAGCTTTGTTCGAACAGCTGCAGGTAGAGCTCAACCAGCTTTCGATTATCGACAAAGCGCTGATTTCGCTTTTGCTGGAAGGATTGGCCATGAAGGAAATTGCCAACGTGATTGGTATTACCGAGCCGAACGTGAAAGTGAAAATTCACCGGATTAAGAATCAGCTGAAAGAGAAGCTTGTTCGCGATGCATGATGTTGGAAAAGCTGTCGGAGACGGCAGGAAAAGAGTGTTACATGTTAAAATTGAGACCTGTCATGAATACAAAAAATAATATTAGCGATAAATACAATCACTTGCTGGATATCAACAGATTGATGTCAGGCTTGAAAAAAGAAGATGCCCGAAATGTTCGTATTTCGCGCATATTTCAATGGCTGATGGGCGGGATGTCGTTACTATACCTGCTGGTGTTTGTTGTGAATCCCGACCATGATTTGACCTGGGGTGACCGGGTCGGAGGTGTTTGTTATGTAGTGGGTTTTCTTGTGTTTGCAATTATATTCAAAGGATTTCAGGATGAGTATAAATCGATTGATTACGGGCTGCCAACGATGGTGATGTTGAAGAAAGCTGCCGAGCGTTACCGCTTATTCCAACCCAAAAAGCTGTATGCGTTGATACCTGTTTTGTTGGTCGATATGGGCCTTGTATTTCATTCGCTGGATGGGCATCAGGATGGTTCGATGTCGATATGGGATTTTCAGTTGTTTTATCTTGCCTGTCTGGTGGGGGGACTGGGTGTCGGTATTATGATTTGGCGTGTCAAACAGAAGCCATTGCGCGATGCCGCCCGGGAATTGCTGCGGGAAATTGAATCGGAGTAAGGATATTTAGCCACACGAAATAAGAGAGCCGGAAGCCATCGAAACATAGCATGACTTCCGGTTTATTTTTTCTGGTTCATCCGTTTTTTTATTTCTTTCCTCATCACGAAAGTGCCCGCAATGATGGCAACAGAAATACCCAGCCACCCGTAGTGCCGTAAAACGTTTGGTTTCATGAAAATGGTGTACAGGTTCCAGATGGCGAAAAAAGCCATTACAATTATGAGAACAATCTGCCACCGTAGTTTATTTTGGTCACTTTGCATAGTCTGGTGTTTTTTCTTGCGGCAAACAAAGATATCACAAAAATATCAAATAGACAGATCGATAGGGAGAATTGGGGTGCCAGCTTCTTTATTGACCGGTTGTAACAAGATAATTTGACCGGATTCGGCTTCCTGGACATAAGGTATTGAAATGGAAAATTTGGTCTGTAATTCATTCGAAACAAAGCTAATATTGCCACCAAGCAATTCAGTTAGTTTTTTAACCAATGATAAGCCGATTCCTAAACCACTGCTCATGTAGTCTTCGTTTTTAATATCTTGTTTTTCGAACATTTCAAATAATTTGTCCTGTCGTTCTTCAGGAATAGGCTGTCCGTGATTCGAAACCTGGAGTAAAAGATTTTTTTGAAAAATAAGATAGTTTATTTCCACTGTTTGCGCTCGGGCATGTTTGATGGCATTATCAATTAAATGGTAGAGGATGTGTTTTATTTTGTTTCCATCAGAGTATATGCGGAATGGAGTTTCCGCATATTTTATCACTATTTGGACTTCTCTGTTTAGTAAAATCGGAGTTGATTTTTCGAAGTATGTTTTCAACTCATTAAACAATTCATCAATGTCAATCAGCTCATGTTCAACCCGAATATCATCCCCCGAATTTATAATTGATATGTTGATCAGGTCGTTCATGATCTGAAGGAACTTGCTGGCGCTTTTTTGTACAATTTCCAAATGATTTCTCCCTTCTCGTCGGTATTCTTCTTCATCCATCTCCGTAATGATTTCCAGAAAACCAAGTATCCAATTCATAGGAGTGCGGATTTCATGAGAAAGACTTTGTAAAAAAGACGTTTTTATATTTTCTGAAATCATCGAACGCTTATATAGTTCTGTAACTTTGTTCCTGAGAGCATTGATTAGTTCGTTTTTATAGATAATTCCTGCAAAATTTTCCCCATTGAGGACCGGAAGAATGGAGCATTTGCATTTTTCGAACTTTTCCATGGCGTCAGTTATAGTTGCATCTGCTGCGATGGCCTCTTTGGGAGTTAAGCAGTCTATAACAATTTTATGCGGGCGCCTAATTAGGTCTGTCGGGGTAAGGATTCCACAAAAATTCATTTTTTCATCCATGACGACCAGGAACCCATTCTCCAATAATTTACTCTCGATAATATTGATCCCGTCGTAGGGATGTACGCTTGTAAAACGTCGGTTTATGAACTGATCAATTTTCATTTAGAACTCTCCCTCAATTGCATCGTAAAATATTTTCAATTTGAAATTTACTTTTAAGATTTCATTATCGGATATAAACGGGAAGACTTTCGACTGAAGTACCCTGATGATTCTGTTCTCATCCATTTTTTTTAGAATCTTCTTGTTGATAAATACGGCTTCTACGTTTTCATCATCAATCTCAAACATTTTAAACTCGTTTGGGATTAGAAACTCAAATGATTTGTTAACACCAATTTTCCCCTGTGAGCATCTCTTCCCTAATACTAAAATATCTTCAAAAGGTGGCAGACCGATTTCTTCGAAACTCAATTGAACCGAGTATTTCATTTGCGATGTTTCTTGCATAGTTAATTTACAGTTCTTAATAATTGCTTTTGCGGTGAGTTACTGTCCAGTGTTTACTCTTTCAGACATTCATATTATAACGTAGTTTCCCGTTATCTATTGTATTTATTTTTCATTATGTATTTGATGGTAGAGACTCAAAAGTATTAAGTGGCTGAATATGTTCCTATTTCTTTAGTAGTAATCTCGAATTACACTGCGTTTTTGTTTTTCATTGAAATAGGAAAAGTAGTGGAGATTTAATCTTTTTTATTTGTTCTTGCAATTGTGGAACAGGTGGTCTTATCTGACTATTTGCATTGCTGAGTCTTAAATTGTGGAGTGGGTTTTGAGAATATGTCCTTTTGGTTACATTAGTAAAACGACAACTGGGTATGTAATGGTAGATCTATTTCGGAAGATAAAAACAGAAAATCATTGAAACTAATGAGATTTAGCTTTAGAACTGTCTTCCCGGTACTTTTTCAGGCTTTTTTGTGCGGCGTGCCTGCCCATACTGACCAGCTCTTTAGCCCGGTAAAAATCAAACGTGCTGCAAGATTCGTGTGATATTTCCATCAAGATATCCGGCGGGTGATTTTTCAGGTTGGCTTGCCCGATGTGGTAGGTCATCATCGCGATGGTTTTGTTGATGAGATCGAAATATCCCAGCTTCTCTTCTTTGTTGTCTGATGACGAAAGATGCAACTGTTGGTAAAATTCCTTTATTTTTTCCTGGTAAACCGACCGGTTGTTCTTCTCTTCTTTTTTCGAAACGGCAGGTTTGTCTACCGGAACATCGGCGTTTACATTGACGGCAATCAGGAGATCGTCTTTTTCCCGTTTAACGTGATTGAGCGGAATATTATTGATAATGCCCCCATCGACCAGCAAACCGTTTTTTGTTTTTACAGGCGTGAAAACAGTTGGAATGGCCATGGATGCTCGTATCGCTTCAAATACACTTCCTTTCCGGAAAACGACTTCTTTCTTATTCAGAATATCAGCCGCAATAGCGGCATAGTGGATGGGCAGTTCCTCAATTTTGGCATCAGGAATGAATTCCTTCATCTTGTTCAGCACCTTGTCGCCTTTGATGAGTCCCTGCGAGCTCAGGGTAAAATCAACCAGGTTGAAGACCTTGAATTTGTCGAGCGTGTAGAGCCATTTTTTGTACTCCTCCATTTTGCCCAGGGCATAAACGCCACCTACCAGTGCCCCCATCGAAGTTCCGGCAATGGAGGTGATTTCAAGTCCTTGTTTTTCCAGTTCTTCAATTACGCCAATGTGAGCGATTCCACGGGCTCCGCCACCCGACAAGACCAGGGATACTTTTTGTTTCATACGTTTCCTGAAAAGGAGAGTGATTTAATGCTTATGTTCAAATAAAGATAATCATTTTCAGTTTGCCTGAAAGCGCAAGCTACACCCCGCCCACTTCATTTTATTCATTCCTGTAATTCTGAAAAAAATTTTTCCAATGAAAAACTATGATCGTTTAAAAACTCGTTAATTTCATCAATGAATTCGGACTGTTTTCGTTGACGATTGATGGTTAAATGTATAACTATTGAGTCCCTGTCGGGTGGGTATCCTGTTGTAATGGTCCAGCACAGTGCATTAGGACACTCCAAAAGAGCAAATCGAACTCCACCCTTTATTTGGCTTATACTCAATGTAAATTCTCCCCATATTCCACCAATTTTCAATTTATCACCTTCGGGATTGTTAATCGCAAATAGTTCATTGCTAATCTTCTCGAGGTTGCTTAATTGTATGTGCTTTTGAATGAGTTGTTCCGTTGTTTTTACTTTAATTATTCTGAAAAACTCCATATTTCTTTTATTGAGAAAATTGATCTAATTGAGATCAATTAATGACTTTCCTCTTTTTTTTGAGTCACGTTTGGTGGCGGCAATATCTCAAATGTTTCTGAGAAAGCACAGCTTATTGATAAATATTCCAATAAATCGTAGGAACCATGGGAACTTCGTTTACTGATTTCTAAAAAAAATCGCTAATCTTCCTGATTATGTTTTTGCCAGCTTTCGAACTGTTGTTTTAGCGCTTGTACTTTTTTCGGAAATTGTGTTGTGAGGTTCGTCATTTCTCCCGGATCTGTTTCCAGATTGACCAGAAACAGGGAATCTTTCGGTGCAAATTTCTCTCCGGAAATCACGGGGTTGCCAAGCAACTTCCATTTGCCATTTCTCGCCGCCCAGTGTTTTCCATTCTGCCAGCAGAAAGCAGAGTGCAATGTCGGGTGCCTTTTATCGTTCAGGATGGGGACGAGGCTTTTCCCGTCAAGGTTATGGGTGCCGAGTTTGATTTTGCATAGCTCGGCTAATGTTGGCATCCAGTCACCATTTACAGCGACCTGGTTACGTACCTCGCCGGCATTCAATCGGGCTGGCCAGCTAATCGCTGCCGGAACCCGGATTCCTCCTTCAAACAAACTAAATTTAGAACCGCGCAGAACGCCGGCACTTCCTCCGCCGAAATGCGCCCGTTCCTCGGTAGAATAACCATTATCCGACTGAAAAACGATGATGGTATTTTTGCGTAAGCCCAGTTCTTCCAACTTATTCAAAAGCAGGCCTACTTTTTCGTCCATGGTCGAAATAAAAGCTGCGTACAGATCCCGCGGGTATTTCGCTCCTTTCTCCCGGTAATATTTTAGCCATTTTGGCGAGCCTTGATAGGGGTAGTGTGGCGTATTCATGGCATAGTACATAAAGAACGGATGGTCTTTATTTTCATCCAGGAATTTCGAAGCTTCCTGAACCATCAAGTCGGGAAAATACCGGCCCGGGTAAAACACTTCCTTTCCATTTCGATACAAATCGTGCCGGTTAGGACCGTCCCAGTAGAAGAAATGGGAATAATTGTCGATACAGCCCACAAAATGACCAAATGAATAATCGAATCCCTGGGCATTCGGTTGTTTGTCTTTGGCGTGTCCCAAATGCCATTTTCCGATGTGCGCCGTTTTGTATCCTGCATCTTTAAACATTTCGGCAATGGTATACTGGCTTCCCGGCATTCCGGCTTCGAGACTTCTTGCGCTAACATTACCGGGAACGCCAGCTCTCTGTGGTGTTTTCCCGGTAAGCAATCCTGCCCGAGATGGTGAACAGATTGGCGCTCCGTAAAACTGAGTGAATTTGACACCGCTTTCTACCAACTTGTCCATATTGGGTGTCACTAAATCAGTGGCACCAAAACAATTAAGATCGATGGCACCCTGGTCATCCGAATAAATAATGATGACGTTGGGGCGAGTGGCTGGCGGATTTCCAGCATGAGCAGACAGACCGCTTCCTGCGAGCAGAAGTGACCCAGCTATGGTTTGCGCTAATAGATTCATTCCAAGAAGGTTTAGTTAGAAGTGTAGCCTAAATTAAGGAATGATTCGAATTAACCCAAATACGTTTCCAGGATTATCTAATTCGAGCTGTTGGGCTTCATTTTTCTTTCTTTGTTTTTCAGTTCACTTCAAATCCGCAGTGAAATATCCTTTTTTCCCGTTGTACAAATTGCACCAAATGGAAAGTTTCACAGGTTTCACGTTCAATGGCATTCTTCGTCGGGGATTCAGAAAAAACTCTACCTGGCCAATGGAACACGTTTCGTCCGATTTCAGATTGTAGCCGGTTATCTTGTAGTATTTATTTACCATTAGTTGCATGTGCAGATAGTCAAACGAATCCTGATTGGCAATCACAATGTGGTGACCCTCCAGATGTGCGGAAGCGTGGAGTTGCACCATCGAGTCGTTCTCGTTGGAGTAAGAACGATAGATGAAGAAAATTAGTATTCCGATAATGGCGAAGGATACGAGGTGAGCGATTTTTGTTTTCATGGCAGATAAGTTGGCCATTTATTCTTTCAATACAATTTTAAAAATTCCGTAGGCGCCGCGGCTACCATAAAAGAGCTGTTGCAATGGCTCCTGACTGGAAGTCATAATTGCTGATTCCACCCAGCCTTAGCTTTTTTAGCTCTTTTTCGGGGACTGGTTTGCCGTCAATCATTGCGAGTGGCAATGTCAGGCATTTGTCTTTTAAGCCATGTGAGATATGGTGAATGTAGCTTAAGTTCAGCGCCAAATTATATGCTGTTTTCACTTTTTGAGGTTGGAAGTCGGCAGCAATAAACTCAGTGGATTTTATCGTTGTAATTGGAAATTGTTCCGCGATTCTTTTGACTTGTCCTGTGGCGATGACTGATAGAAACAAGAACGTTGAGAGAAATAATAACTTTTTCATAGTGTTGGATTTGGTTCGTTGTTTTACTTTTTTGCGGCTTTTTTCCTGCGCATACTGGCCCTGGCCATAACAATGGATACCGCTACAATAACCGGAATATCGGTTTTTAGCGAAATGTAAGAGGTAAGGTCCTTTCCTGAATCGAAGTCTCCGGTTATCATCTGTTTCATCGGGTCCCATAAATCGAAGAGCAGTAAGCAAAGGGACATGATGAGGGCGGTGAGCAGGAACTGTTTTCCGAATTGCAGAATTTCTTTTTTCATAAGTCTTGAATGAGATAGTTATAGTTTGTCGGTTGAAGATGTTTAACTATACGCTTAATCTGTTATGTTTCTGTGATGAACCAAGCAATTTGATGGATGCTTCAAAATTTAGCTGTTTAGGACTAAAGTAGAAAAAAATCTAAAAATACTCAAGCCAACCTATTTCAAGATGACTCATTTTGCTCTTCAAGATTTCCATTCGCATACCGGATATGTACGTTCATCAAAAAATTCAGTGTGTTCGTCAAAAAGATCGGGTTAATTATCTTTTTTCAATTTCTATTCATTATACAGTTTTGAGAAGATGGATTTTGCGAGGTATATAGAAGATCAGTTTATGCGATATCTCTTTTAAGATTCATTGAAAGTAATATGGTTGAATGGACATTAGAAATGTGACAAGGTATAGCGACTATTTTTATTTGGTTTAATACAACGTTTAAAAGTCGCCGAAAGCCGCCGGATAACTATCCGGCGGCTTGTTTTATAGATGTGGTGTGTCTTTTATCTTGCAGAATATCAATGGTGTTCTTTCAGGTAACTTCCCGCTTCAATTGTAGGGTAAAGCTCTTCGTACGTTTTTACTTTTCCCTGTATTTGCTTGTATATTAATCCCCGGTGTAGTTGTTCAAGGCTGCTACAGCCAGCAGCAGCAAATAGTTCCAGAAAATCATTGAGGGTTTCAGACTGATAGTTTTTCACCCGTTTCCATTTGTCTTCCACGACCAATCCTTTCATTAATCCAGGCTTATTGGTCGTAATGCCGGTGGGACATTCATTGGTATCACATTTTAGTGCCTGAATGCATCCCAGCGCCAGCATCATACCGCGTGCCGAGTTGCATACATCCGCACCCAGGCTGAGTGCTTTGAATATGTCGAAAGCCGTGAATATTTTGGTGGCCGTAAAAATCCTGATTTCATCTTTAAGGTTAAATCCCCGGAGTGTATCCACTACGAAAACCAGTGCCAATTCCCAGGGCATACCCACGTAATTGGAGAAATCGATGGGGGCAGCCCCGGTACCACCTTCCGCGCCGTCAACGGTTATGAAGTCGGGCTTGATGCCTGTTTCAACCATCTCTTGGCATATCTCAACAAACTCGTCTTTGCTGCCAATGCTCAGCTTGAACCCGACCGGCTTGCCTTTTGAGAGTTCTCTCAACTGCTGAACAAATTCCAGCAGACCGCGGGCATTACTGAAAGCGCTGTGTCCTGGAGGCGAAAGAACCGTGGTGTGAGGTTCCACTCCTCTGATTTGCGCAATCTCTTCATTGTTTTTCTTCGCCGGCAATACACCACCATGGCCTGGTTTGGCTCCCTGAGAGAGCTTAATCTCAATCATTTTTACTTCGTCAAGAGCCGCTTGTTTTTCGAACTTTTCAGGAGAAAAGTGTCCGTCATCGGTCCGGCAGCCAAAGTAACCCGTACCTACTTCGTACACCAGGTCTCCGCCCTGCCGGTGATAGGGCGAAATAGCACCCTCGCCGGTATCGTGGAAAAAGTTTCCGGCAGCGGCCGCTTTGTTCAGTGCTATCACCGCATTTTTGCTGAGCGCTCCAAAGCTCATCGCCGAGATATTAAACAGGCTGGCTGAATATGGATGCTGACAAGCACTTCCGCCAACGGTAACCCGGGGTGGTTTATCCAGTTTTGGAGCCGGATAGATGCTGTGCTGTAGCCATTTGAAATTGTCCTCCTCTACGTCAAGTTCGGTACCAAACGGATGTGTTTCGTTTTGTTTTTTGGCACGCTCATAAATATAAGCCCGATGGTTCCGGTCGATAGGTTTACCATCGGTATCCGACTCGATGAAATATTGATGAATTTCGGGAGAAATCATTTCGAATAGATACCTGGCATGACCAATTACCGGGAAGTTCCGGAGAATGGAGTGTTTCTTTTGTGCCAAATCGTAAATGCCGACACCCACGAAAAAGACAACAATGCCGATGAGTGTGTATATCGGGTATTTTATCAGGCTTAGCCCAAGTAGTACAACGACGGTCGCTATCACTGTCAGCGTGATGGATTTTCTCATATCTGTGTTTTAGTCAAAATAACCTTCTATTTCTTTCTTCAGATTTTCCCATTGTTTCCGGTTTCCGCCCAGCGACTGAATGATCTCTTTCACTTTCGAAAGGCCGAAACCGGTCGCTTCGGTTAAACCAATTCGGGGTGGAAGCGACAACTCGCCACTGTTGACGATTGCTTCGATGATGAAAGGCTTTTTAGAAGCTTTGGCCATTGCCACTGCTTTTTCAACGTCGCGGGCATGCTCTACTTTGATGCCGTCACCTCCGCAAAGTTGTGCATAGGCTACAAAGTCGAAGTTGTCGACGTGCAGCGCGTCGAGGTTGGGCGCCAGACCTACTTCTTCCATTTCGATTTTAACGAAGCTCAGCTCATCGTTTTTAAACACAATGACCTTGATGGGCAGATTGTGCTTTACAGCCGTAGAAAATTCGTGGAGGGTCATGTTGAATGCTCCGTCACCAACCATCGCCCATACCTCCCTTTCGGGAAACTGAAATTGAGCGCCGAGGGCAGCGGGAAGACCGACGGCCATGGAGCCGTGGTTAAACGAACCGATCATTCTTCTTTCGGAATGAAAATTCATGAAGTTTGACGACCAGATAACTGAGGTACCGGTGTCGAGTGCAAAGATGGCGTCATCGGCAGCCTGCTCACTGATGCTCCGGGCAAATATCTCCGGGTGAATGGGCTCGAGCTCCCGCTTGTCATCGGCTTTTTGCTCCATCGATTTCTTCCATTCGCGAAATTCCTTCTTCAGGTCTTCCAGAAAACTGCGGTCTTCTTTTTCCGGGCATTTTTCCAGCAGAAGTGCTACCGTTTCCCGAACATCTCCGTGCAGCCCCAACGTTACAGGTATTCGGTTCCCAATGTTTTCCGGACGTATATCAATCTGAATAACATTGGTTTCCTTTGGCAGGAAATCAGTGTAGGGAAAATCGGTGCCGAGCATGATGAGTAAATCGGGTTCCATAACGGCTTTGTATCCCGAAGGATTGCCGATTAAACCGGTTAGCCCGACCACATTTTCCATCGAGTGGTCAAAAATGTCCGAAGCTCTCAGCGTGTGAGTGATCGGGGCGTTTATTCGGTTGGAAAATGCCTCTATGGTTTCTTTAGCTCCCCGGCAACCTGCTCCTGCAAGGATACCAGTTTTGTTCGCATCGGCAATTAATTTCGATGCTTCTTCTAATTGTGTGTCGGGAGGAAGGACGACTGAATTGGAGCGAAATGCATGTTGAATGTATTCTTCGCTTTCGGCTTCCATCATGGCTACATCCGCCGGCAGTTCAATCCGGCAAACGCATTTTTCATTCACCGCCGTTCGTATCGCTTTGAGGATAATTTTGGGCGCTTGTTCAGGCGAGCGAATGATGGCCTGGTAACCGCACACATCGGCAAATACCTTTTCGAGATTTACTTCCTGGTGGAAATTGGTGCCCTGCACAGCAACCGGAACCTGACCGGTGATGGCCAATACCGGAGAGCGTTCTTTTTTGGCATTGTAGAGTCCATTAATTAAATGAAGGGCTCCCGGCCCTACCGTGCTGGCGCAAACACCCAGATTGTTGCCCAATTCACCTTGTGCAAAAGCGGCATAAGCACCATTCTCCTCGTGTTTTACCCTTATCCATTCGATGGTGTCTTGCTTTGCTATTGCAGAAATAAGCGGATTCAGTGCATCTCCGGCGACACCAAAAATGTGCTGAACTCCTTCCTGTTTTAAGATATGAAGAAGCTGCTCGGATACATTCATGATATTATCTTTTATTCGTTTTCGGAAGGCGTGCCGATTAAACGAACAAGTAATAATGTCTTTTGTTTTCGTATACTTGGTGAGATAGCTTTTTCGTCACCTGTTTAACTTTTTTTAATAATGATAAGAATGTTCTATCCGTTTTGGGTTGTCGAAATTTTATTTCCTGAAAAAACGCTCCACCGTTTCGTTAAACTCTTTCGGGTGTTGAATACAAACACCGTGGTTCGAATCGGGGAAAATACACAACTCTGCTTTGGGAATGGCCTTGAATATCCGAATCGTGTGACAAGGCTTGATGATGTCGTGATCGCCGGCCATCACCAGTGTCGGACATTTTATTGTATGAAGATTTTGATCGGAAATGTGAGGCTGGTACAGCATCATCTTATTGAGAGCAATGACTGTTGGTGTTGCCTTCTTATCATGTTCCACAAAATTTCTCATATCCAGAATATCCTTATAAGGAACAGCTGTCGAATCGGGAACCGTATTGGCGCCGGAAATGGCCAGTTTCTTTACCTTGTCGGGGTGTTCAATAGCTAGAAGCAAACCATCGATACCGCCGTCGCTCCAACCGAGCACAAAGGCCGAATCGACATGCAACTGTTCCATCAGGGCATTGAAGTCGGAAACCATTAGCCGGTAGGAGATCGTATCGGGAGAACCGCCCGATTTTCCTTGCAAACGGCTGTCGATAGCAATCACGCGGTAATGTTTTTCGAAGAAAGGAATCTGGTTACGGAAAGCGTTAATGGAACCTCCATTGCCGTGAAACATAACCAAAGGCTCACCACTTCCGTATGTTTCGTAATAAAGTTGTATTCCATTCACGTTAGCATAATGGCCAGCCCTGGGATTATTGCCGTAATCTGTCTTTTCCGGCTGTGCTTTTACTCCGGCGATGAAGAAAAAGAAAACCAAAATCAAGCTCGTTGTTTTGTTCATCATCTTATCTATTTGTGTTTATATTTCCAGGACGCAAGCCAGGATCAGCGGATAAAATTAAACTAATTTCAGGTATTTGATGAGCGTGCAGATATGATTAGGCCTTGAAGGACATGGTGAAAGTGGTTCCCCTGTTGGGTTCGCTTTCAACCTCGATTTTTCCGCCCAGACTGGTAATGTGGTTGTGTACCAGGTATAATCCAATACCTTTACTTTCTTTATGGTCGTGAAATTTCTGACGCAAACCGAAAATTTTGTCTTTCACTTTTTCCATGTCGAATCCCAAACCGTTGTCACTAAATGTCAACAGAGCTCTTCCATCGGCTTTTTCTGAACGAACATGAATGATCGGATGACTATCGGATCTGGCGTATTTAATTGAATTCGTCATCAGATTCAGGAATACACTTTCCATATATGTCCGGTTAAACCGGATGGTATTCAAAGCTGAAAAGTCGGCATGAATAAATGTCCCGGATGTCTCGACTAATGAATGTATCGATTTACGCACTTTGTTCAGTGTTTCGCTCAAATTTACTTCTTCTAAACGGGAATGAGCCTGATGTTTTTCGCTTAAAGCATCGACATAATTATCCAACGATTCTTTCAGGTATTCGCCCGATAATTTTAAGATCTTAACTAATTCAATAGCCTCTTCGTCGGTAAACTTCGAAATATCAAGCATATCGAGTACCGCCAGTACATTGTTAACGGGCGCTCGCAAATCGTGTGAGGTGGTGTAAGTTAGCTGTTTTAAATCGTTGTTGGAGCTGGATAGGTGGGAGAGCAAAGCGCTTCGATCGGCTTCCTGTCTTTTCTTATGAGTAATGTTTTTAGCAATAGCGAAGATTAGTTTTTCACTTTCAATTGGATAGGAAGTCCAGGATAACCATACAATCTCACCACTTTTGGTTTTATACCGGTTTTCAAAATGAAGAAGTGGTTTTGCCCTGGTAAGCTCCTCCCGTGCCTTATCCGTAGCATGCTTATCGGCACAATATACAAAGTCATTAATTGGGCGGGCATACAATTCTTCCATGCTATATCCCAGTAACTTTGAAACGGCTGGATTTATTTTCTTGAAATATCCGTCGTATCCTGCGATGCACAATAAGTCGGGTGACAAATCGAAATAAAGTTCATAATTAAAATTCGTACTGTTCATCTCTGTTGAATGAGTCATAAATCGATCTGCTGTTATTCTACTTCATCCAAGGTATATAGCCAATTTGGGCTTTTCTCCCCGTGTTTATTTTGAACGGAGAAAATGAACAAAAGTTGTTGTAGGGAATGAATTATCAATCAAAGGAGGATAAACTCTTTATTTAATCCCAAACAAAACGCCACGAACCATCGGACTGGCGTTTCCAAACTGTGTGAAAAATTCCCTCGGATGTTTTCGTGTTTCCCAGCGAGTCGGTCACAGTGTATTGATAACTGCCATAGGTGTATCCCAAATCGCCTGATGAGGAAACATCCACAAAATCAGGTTTCCAGGTGAGACTAACTTGTTCTTTAGGTGTTATTTGTCGGGAATAAAAGTCCTGTATTGCCTGTTTCCATTTGATTAATTGCTTATTGCGCAATATGACTGCATTATCGTCCGCATAGGTGAGAAATGCTTTGGGAATACCTTCTTTCCGAGCCATCTCGGCAAATGTCTGCTCAGTTTCCCGAATTTCTTCTTTCCATTGGTTCATTCGCGTTTCTTTTCCTGTTTTACAGGAAGAAAAAAAGAACAATGAAGTCAGGAAGACAACGATTAGTTTCTTCATAAAACCTGAAGTAGATTTAGCTATAGAAGTATCAGTTGTTTATTTCAATACATACGATGCCAGCACGTGATGGACGTCGTACACATTCACTGATTTGTTGAACTGTTTCTTAACACTGGGCGTTTGTTCTCCGGCAACCCAAATCTTCAGTTCAGCATCCGGATCGAATGCATTGGGAGCTTCGATGCTGAACTTCGAAATATTTTTGTAAGCGATGGATTTGTATTCGACCTTATCCCCGGCTAGTCCCTGTTTGTCGATTAGTATTAATCGTTTGGTGGTAAAGATGAATACGTCGTGGTATAGTTTGAATCCGAGTTCAATACCTTCGCCTTCAATCAAAAGCTTTTCGTATTTCTTCAAGAGCTCTTCCGGTTCCACGGTTCCGGCTTTGCCCAAAAGCGATGAAAATAGTCCCATACTGTTTTTGTTTATTGGTTTGGCTTTATCTTTATAAGGTACTTAAATATCCGAATATTATCAACCAAACCTTTGCCGTGGGACTTTAACGGAGGTTATTTTAATTTCAGGCGAAAGCCGAATACGGGAAGCTCTTCCTGCATAAAATCCAAATCTTCTGAACGTTCGAAGCCAAGGTTTTCATACATTTTCCAGGCTACTTGCATCGCTTTGGTCGAGTGAATAATTACTTGCTCCTGCTTTAGAGCTTTGGCTTTTCGAATGCATTCATTGCTCAGAAGTTTGCCGATGCCTTGTTTCCGGAAGGAAGGCGCAACAGCCAGTAACCTGAAGCCCGATGCATTCTTCTCCTGCGTGGCGGTGCCTCCGGAACCATAATATCGCATATCGCTGAAATAAACAACGCCCCCGGCAATTTTACCTTCCGGTGAAACGGCTATCAAAAGTTCAGTGTGTGGTTTCTTCGTCCATTTCCCGATGTTGGCCAGCAAGTTGTAGTATTCGGGTTGTTCCGATTGTTTCGGAAATCCTTCCAGTTGGGAATAAACTTCGACCATGATTTGACCTAAAGTATCAAACTCTTCTGGTCTGCCATTGCGGATGGTGTAGATTTGCTGATGCATCGTTGATAATTAACTGTTACCAAATTAATATTTCACCTATTCAAAAATTGCTACAACCCGCGCAGGTGCGGCAGATGCTCCGACAATCTTCAATGGAAAAACAGCGACCTTGAAGCCGGAATAGGGGAGAGCTCCCAGGTTGACCAGCTGTTCCATATGATAATATTCCTTGTCTTTTCCGACGAGGTGGGCCTCCCAAAATAACTCCGAATTATCCGATTCTTTCGCTTTTTCAATCATATGGGGAAGAGGCAGATCCCAGCCCCACGAATCGATTCCCATCACTTTGATGCCTTTATCGATCAGCCATCCGGTGGCTTCGGCACCCATGCCTGTTCCGATTTTGTGAAAATTTTTGGTCCCGTTGAATTTATCTCTTCCGGTTTTGACCAGGACAATCATTCCCTCTTTGAGTTTCAGATTATTTTGAGTCAGGAAATCAGTAATATCTTCTATCGTGATGGGATCGAAATCGGCCTTGTGTTCCATGTCGATAACCAATCCGTCGCCATAACACAGTTCCAGTGGCATTTCATCGATTGTTTTGGCTTTTTCACCGTTGGTCGTTGGCGCGTAGTGCCAGGGGGCATCAATATGCGTGGTGGCATGAACGCCCATTTTCGTTATGGTGTCATCAGCCCATCCGGTAAAGCCTTTGGGGAATAGTTTAAAAGGCAGTCCCAGTAATCGGATCAGCCACCTGGCTTTCCCGTGTGGTTTATGTTTAACTTTTACTTTCATAAACCACGGGTCATTCGGGTTGTACTGAATGGGTTTGGAAAGATCGACTATTGGCATATCATTTCTGCTTTTGGTTATTTCCGGTCTTTGGTGTCCGAAAATAAACATTCTCAGTTTACAACAATCTCCTGTCAAAACATTTTTACATGAAATCCCGTTTAACATTCCGGATAGATAATTAATTAAAACATGCGTAAACTTGCTCTTAACCCATATCGTCGGAAGATTACATCCGGCTTTCTTTTGGTTGCTGTACTTTTGGTGTTGAATGCGTGTTCTTCCGACAATTCAAATGCGCCTTCAACCTCCGTCAATCCGTTTGCTCCAGCCAACGGTTCATTCAATCATAACCTTGGGCCGGGGGCTTCGGCACATGAATTCCTGGCATCCGATACTTACACTCAACTGGTTGTTGAAATACAGTACATGGATGGTTACAAACCAACCGCTGATGCAATTTCGAAACTGAAAACATTTCTGGAAAACCGCTTGAATAAGCCTTCCGGAATTTCGTTCATTTATACGCAAATAGCGCCCGGAGGAAAGACTACGTACACGCTGGATGACATAGCGAAGATAGAAGAGAACAATAGGACCAACTTTACAGAAGGTCAGAAACTGGCTGGATATTTTTTGTTTCTCGATGGCGGATATACCGAAGACACGGACAAATCGAAGGTGTTGGGGGTCACGTATCGAAACACATCAGTCGCCATATTTGAAAAGACGATTCAATCATTAACTGCTCAGCCAACAGACCCTCAGCGATATGTTCTGGAAGCAACTGTTTATGAACATGAGTTTGGACATGTTCTGGGATTGGTTAACAATGGTTCGCCGATGCAAACCGATCATGAGGACACATCTCATCTGCACCATTGCGATAATTCGAATTGTTTGATGAATTGGCAAGTTGAAAGCGGAGGTGTTGTGGGGAATTTGTTCGGAACCAATCCAATTCCGACGCTCGATCAAAACTGTTTGGATGATTTGAAAGCAAATGGTGGTAAATAGCCGAATCGAAATATTTGAGTGAAAATTATGTCCGGTTAAGCCGGACATTTTTTTATTGAGATCCCCGTCTCTTTTCGTACATTTCGGTTATTGTTATTTCACCACCTAACCACTAAGCGATGAACCGAAAACTGATATCTGTTATTCTAATCATTTTTACACTGATGGTAAATCAAAGTTCTGCACAGGAGAAAAAAATGCCTCACGTAAAATTGGGCATTGCCGGGCTGACTCATGGTCACGTGGGGTGGATTCTGGATGCGATGAAAAAAGGTGATGTAAAAGTGGTAGGGATTGCCGAAAGCAACCGGGAAGTGGCCGAACGATATTCAAAACAGTATGGATTCCCGATGAGCATGGTTTATCCAACATTGGAGGAAATGGTTATTCAAACCAAGCCGGACGGTGTAACTGCTTTCGGACCAATATTCGATCATTTACACGTGGTGGAAGTTTGTGCACCACTGCACATTGACGTGATGGTAGAGAAACCGTTGGCCGTGAATGGAGAGCATTCACAGAAGATGGCTTGTCTGGCTCGTGAAAACGGAATCAAGTTGGTGACTGATTATGAGACAACCTGGTATCCAACCAATCATTTGGCTTATCGAATGGCGGTGGATGAAAAGAAACTGGGTGAAATTCGCAAAGTGATTGTTTGTGACGGTCACGAGGGGCCGAAGGAGATCAAAGTACAGCCGGAATTTCTTGCCTGGTTGACTGACCCGAAACAAAATGGGGGCGGGGCTGTGGTTGATTTTGGATGTTACGGAGCCAATCTCATTACCTGGCTAATGAAAAATCAAAAGCCACTGACCGTTTCAGCTACGTTGCAAACTATGAAACCGGATGTTTATCCCAACGTGGACGACGAAGCGACCATCATCCTAACTTATCCGGGTACGCAGGGAATCATTCAGGCTTCGTGGAACTGGCCTTTCAGCCGGAAAGATATGCAGATTTATGGCCGCACAGGGGAGCTGTTTGCAGCCGACCGGCATGAATTTGACTACCGCTTAGCAGGAGAAAATGCTGAGACAAAGAAAGAGCTTTCCGAAAGGCCGGCACCTTATAACGACCCATTTGCCTGGTTTGAGGCAGTGATAAGAGGTGATATCATGGTCAAACCAACCGATCTATCATCGTTGGAAAACAACCTGATTGTTGTCGAAATATTGGATGCTGCCCGCGAGAGTGCCCGCTCCGGAAAAGTTGTTCATCTGTGAAAAAATCCGCTGAATATGTCCCGGCTTAGTCTCCTTCGGGCATATCACCAAGCGTTTTTCTTAGGTTGATGAGCGTTGTATTTTCAAACGGATGATAGGTCTGTTCAAACGGTTCTTCGCAGACTGCTTTATAAATGGATTGAGTGCGGTCGTCATTTGTGTCGAAATGTGTGATCCCGCAAATCAACTGAAGCATCTCTTCCCGGGTCGCGCCCGTTTCCGATGCCAGAATGATTTCGCGCAGCAGGCTTCCGGCAGACGAAACATTCAATGATTCTCCTCCAATCGCCAACATTCTGTTAATAACTAAATTAACTTGTTCCTCCTGTAGGTGAAGTTGCTGTTTTTTCATAGGTTACCTTACGTTATTGCAGTTACTCTTCTTTTTTGCACATGCGCCTCAAATATACAGTCCTTTCGGGTTATGGCAAATATGTTGTATTACATGTTGAGATTCCGTTATTTATATTGCTTAAGAAAGTTGAAAACCATTGGGTTCGTAATACCCCTGTCCTGTATGACATTCCTGTTAAGTTGAAAGCAATTACTTTTTAAATGTTATTTGGATTCACCGTCGATTCCATATTTTGTCTCCGTGAATTTTATCCATTTGTACGCTTAAACTAACTAATTATGAGGAGAACGTATTTCCTGTTTATTTTCTTGTGTTTCAGTGTTATTTATTTGCCTTCGGCGAAAGCGCAACAGCATGATATTAGCCTGGATTCGAACTGGGTGGCCAAACGAAAAGTCGACGTCCGGGTGGATGGTACTGTGATTACTTCGCCAGGCTATCAGCGCACCGGCTGGATGGATGCTGTCGTTCCCGGTACCGTGTTAACCACGCTGTTGCACAATCATTTGGTGCCCGATCCATTTGTGGGTTTGAACAACAAAGAAATACCGGACATTCACGATGTCGGAAGAGACTATTACACCTATTGGTTTTATACCGAATTGCCTGAATTGAACGTGAAACAGGGCGAACAGGTCTGGTTGAAATTCAGGGGAATCAATTATGCGGCTAATATTTTCCTTAACGGGAAAAGAGTGAATAAGGATACCCACGAAGGAATGTTCTTACGGGAAAAATACAACATCACCGGTTTGTACCATCAGGGTGAAGTGAACCGATTGGCGGTATTGGTCGAACCTCCTTCGCCAGAAGGTGATGCATCGCGTGGGCAAGGCGGAGACGGAACCATCGCCCGGAATGTGACAATGCAATGCACAGCCGGCTGGGATTGGATCTGCCCAATGCATGATCGCAATACCGGAATTTGGGACAAGGTCAGCCTGGAGGTTACCGGCGCGGTTGATGTATTGAATCCACATGTAATAACTCGTGTTCCCGGAAAAAGAACACCGGGTGCGAAACAGGAGCCTGCGTTTGTTAAGGTTTCTTCGGAGTTGAAAAATGCCACGAACCGCAAGCAAAGCGGTGTGTTGCAGGTTACCCTTAACGGGAAGACTTATTCCCGTAAGGTAACATTGCAACCTTACCAGGAAAAGGAAGTTGGTCTGGATGAAATAAAGGTAACCGACCCGAAACTATGGTGGCCCAATGGAATGGGAAGACATCCTTTGTATACGCTTAAGGTTTCTTTCGTGGAGGATGGAAAAGTTTCTGATGAACAGCCGGTAAGATTTGGCATTCGGGAAACAGGCAGTTATTTTGACGAGAAAGTTGGAGCACGAGTATTTCTGGTGAACGGACAGAAAATATTCATCAAAGGAGGAAATTGGATTGCGTCGGATGCGATGCTGCGGTTGTCGAAGGAGCGGTATGACGCGGAAGTTAGAATGCATGCAGAGATGAACATGAATATGATTCGGGTTTGGGGAGGTTCCATCACTGAACGGCCTGAATTTTACGATGCTTGTGACAAATACGGTTTGCTGGTGTGGCAGGAGTTTTGGGTAACCGGCGATTGCAACGGTCGCTGGCCTGATCCGCTCAAAAAGGAATCGCAGGTGCGTCGGCATGCCTATCCGGATGATCATTCTCTCTTCCTGAAATCAGCCGAAGACCAGATAAAAATGCTAAGAAACCATCCGAGCCTTTACTTGTGGTGCGGTGGAAATGAATATACGCCGGCTGATGATATCAATGCGGCATTGCGGGATGATGTCATTCCACAAACGGACGGAACCCGACTTTATCTGGAAGAATCGACGGGGACACAGTTGATGCGGAATACGATTGGCGGAAATGGGGACGGGCCTTATGGCATTCTGGAGCCTGACTGGATTTTTAAAACAAAATCTTATCCGTTTAATCCGGAGATTGGTTCCATTGGGATGACCAACATTGAATCGCTGAAGAAATTTATTCCTGCCAAGGATTTGGTTCCACCGAAAGGTAACCGGGTTCCTGAGTCGTGGAAATACCATAAATACATTCCTTTACACGATTTCCCAGACCGCTATGGGAAAGTGAAAGACATCAACGATTTCTGCCGAAAGGCGCAAATTGTGAGCTATGAGCAGTACCGGGCACTTCAGGAAGGTTTTAACTTCCGGATGTGGAGTGATTACACCGGTATGTTGGTTTGGAAAAATCAAAATCCGTGGACGGCTTTGCGGGGTTTCTTCTACGATTACTATCTCGATTATACCGGCGGATATTTTGGTTACAAAGAAGCAGCACAACCGGTACATATTCAGTTGAATCTGAATGATTCTGTGGCATGCGTTGTGAATCAAACACCGTTTAAGCGATCAGGTCTGACCGCCATAACAACACTTTATTCCATTCATGGGAAAGAGTTGGGCGAGCAATCGGTCAAAACGGATGTCGATGCGAATTCGGTGACGTTGTTGAAGAAAGTAAAACTGCCAGCTGAGGATCCAGACGAAGTTTACTTTCTGAAGCTGACATTGAAAGACAAAGATGGAAAGGACGTTGATGAGAATCTCTACTGGCTATCGAAGAATCCCAAATCGTATGAGCAGCTGGATCAGTTAAAACCGACTTCTGTAAAAGTGAAAACGGAAAAAACGGCTGAAGGAAAATACAGCATGCACATTCTGAATCCCGGCAAGGAGACTGCTTTCTTTATTCGTTTAAAAATAGTGAATGAGAAAAAGGGTGAGTTGGTATTACCGGTCTTTTTCAATCGAAATTATTTCACTTTGTTACCAGGCGAGGAGAAGGAGGTCAATTTAGATCTGAGTCAGCAGTTTGGTCAGGTCGACATGCAAGATGTGAGATTGGTAGCGGAAGGGTGGAATGTATCTGAACAGAAAGTCGCTCTGTCTGAAAAATAGCATAAAAAAATCCGGAACGCAGCCTGGGAAGCTGCATTCCGGATGACAGACAACGAAATTGGTTTTAGGATGTATTTGGGAAGAATTAAGTTCTAAGTGTTAGGTATTTCAGGTGATTGGTATTTTCTTTTTGGACTTTCTTTTGCTTTTTTCTAAACGCGGACCAACAGGTTGTTCCTTGTCGAATTTGGTAAATCGAGAGTTTTGAGAAATAAATTCCGGAACTAATAACTTCATGCGATTGACTAGTTTTTCTTCATCTTCGAGTTGAACAGCAGCAAGCAGCCCTCTGATGCTTTCATTTACCTCGTCGTAAGGATACTTACGAACTTGGGCAATCATGATTTTCGGGTGATGGGTAGGCAGCGTATTTTCCTTGTTCGCCAAAAGTTCTTCATAGAGTTTCTCTCCGGGGCGTAATCCCGTGAATTTGATGGCAATGTCCTGTTCAGGAACAAACCCGGAAAGCGAGATCATCCTTTTTGCGAGGTCGTATATTTTCACCGGTTTACCCATGTCGAACACATAAATCTCGCCGCCTTTGCCCATGAAGCCAGCTTCGAGAACTAATTGACAAGCTTCCGGTATGGTCATGAAGAAACGGGTGATATCGGGATGAGTGACAGTAACGGGACCTCCTTCTTCAATTTGCTTTTGGAAAAGCGGAACAACTGATCCGTTAGAACCAAGTACATTGCCAAAGCGTGTGGTGATAAATTGGGTGGTAATACCTTCTTTTTGGGATAATGCCTGAATGTATATTTCGCAAATTCGTTTGGATGCTCCCATCACATTGGTGGGATTGACTGCTTTGTCGGTCGATAACATCACAAACTTTTTCACCTTGAACTGTACCGACAAATCGGCAAGCAATAGTGTTCCGCCGATATTCACCCGAATAGCCTCGTAAGGATGTGCTTCCATTAGTGGAACATGCTTGTAGGCTGCGGCATTGAAAACGATATCGGGTTGATATTTATTGAATACCTGGTAAAGGCGGAACGGGTCGCGTACGTCACCAATGATGAGGTCGAAAGAAGTTTTCGGGAATTTTACTTTTAGTTCGTTTTGCAAATCATACAGTGGTGTCTCAGCCTGGTCATACAGAATGGCATGACGGATATCGAAAGCCATGAGCTGACGCACAATTTCGGAGCCAATTGAACCGGCTGCACCGGTTATCAGAATGATCGAATCCTTGAGGCCTTCCTTGATTTTGTCGATTTCCAGATGAATAGCCTCTCGGCTAAGTAAGTCGGCGATCATGACATTTCGGATCTGTTTGGAATTCAGTTGGCCGTTCATCCAATCGTTTACGGCAGGAATTTGTTTTAGTTGGATGTTATTATCCAGGCACATTTCCAGTAACTCTTTTTTCCGCGTCGGCGAAATATTGGGCTGATTGATAGAAATAATAATTTCCTGAACTTGTTCGGCTTTCACCACCCGACGAAATGCCTGGCGGGCAGAATAGATGGGGATGCCGTTGAGCGTTTTCCCGTTAAGGGTTCGTTTGTCATCGATGAATCCAACAACTTTATAGCCAGAAATATGGTCTTGTTCCAATACGTTGAGCGTAATGAGTCCGAGTTCTCCCGCACCGAATAGCATTACTCGTTTGAGCGGGCTGCTCGGGAGAAAACAGTATTGGTAAGTTCCCTTAACAGCCATCCGACTTCCCACCAATAAAACAGTGGTGGTGAAATAGTGAATGAGTATAACTGAATAGGGAATCACGAGGAATTTCATATCCGGAAAAGTTCGCGCGGCAGTGGACAGGAACAACAGGGTAGTGACTCCCGTTGACATGGCCAAAACCAGCTTAACAGCATCCTGAATAGTTGTATGTCGGATGATTCCACTGAATGAACCAAAGAACAGAAAGGCTCCGATGTAAACCGGAAGAGCAACCAGGAAATGACTCGTTGCCCGTTGTATATCAACAACGGCGGGATCCAGATTGAACCGGAGGAGATAAGCGAGAACGAAACTGATAGCAGTGACGAACAGGTCCATGACTAACACCAGACCACGCGGGACAATGTGTCGGACCAGGAATTTTTGGAGTAGGCGAAGCATAGCGAATTTAGGTAACTTAAATTAGATAATGAGGGAATTCTTTGCATTATCCTGAGGGAGGGAGTG
Source organism: Prolixibacter sp. NT017 (assembly GCF_009617875.1). Lineage (NCBI taxonomy): Bacteria > Pseudomonadati > Bacteroidota > Bacteroidia > Marinilabiliales > Prolixibacteraceae > Prolixibacter > Prolixibacter sp. NT017. The sequence continues at coordinate 1,261,479 of NZ_BLAV01000001.1, forward strand.
TTTGGTATAATGTTTTAGAACTTTCAGTTAATGGAAGAGTAGAGCTTTATTTCATGCTGATAATCTTTTGATTGTGAATTTTACTTTAGTGATTCTGTATTTTGGGATGGGATAGCTGTATGGCGAATCTCTTTCCTGTCGAATAAGCGATTAATAACACCAGCGATGCGTAACCGGTCTTCGTCGGTTAGGTTGGAACCGCTGGGCAGACATTGTCCTTTGCGGAATAATCTTTCCGATGTTCCGTCACCATAAAATGGATATCTGCGGAAGATCGGCTGCAGATGCATCGGTTTCCATAGTGGTCGCGATTCAATATTCTCTGCTGCAAATGCTTTTCGAAGTATCTCGCAGGTGATACCTCCGGTTTGACGATCATCGATAGTAATAGCCGTCAGCCAGTAGTTGGAGAAGAAACGAGCGTCCGGCTCTTCCTGGAAGGATATTCCCGATATACCGGAAAATAATTTGCGATAGAATAGCTGATTTTTCCTTCGTTGAACAACACGTTGGTCGATGACTTCCATTTGTCCGAGTCCGATGCCTGCTGTTACATTGCTCATCCGGTAGTTATAGCCTATAACGCTGTGCTGATAGTGCGGAGCTGGATCGCGGGACTGTGTGGAGAGGAATCGGGCTTTCGCTGTTAATTTTTTATCGTTTGATAAAAGCGCTCCTCCGCCGGAAGTGGTGATAATCTTATTCCCGTTGAATGAGAGAATTCCCATTGCACCTATAGAACCCAGTGCCTGTCCGTTATAGCGACTGCCCAATGCTTCTGCCGCATCTTCTATTACCGGAATCTGGTAATAATTGGCAATCTCCATGATTTCGTCCATTTTGCTTGGCATACCATAAACATGCACGGGAATAATGACTTTGGGTTTCTTTCCTCTTTTCAACCGCGCTTTTATGGCTGTTTCCAGCCAATTAGGACTCATATTCCAGGTTTGGGGTTCACTTTCGACAAGAATGGGGTGAGCACACTGATAAAGAATCGGATTGATGGTGGCTGCAAAGGTAAGCGTGGATGCGAGTACCTCGTCACCGGTTTTTACTCCGAGGATAATCAAGGCCAGGTGTAACGCTGCAGTGCCGGAGCTTAGCACTGCAGCATCCTGCACCTGGTTGTAGCGGGCCAACACTTGCTCGAATTCATCGACATTGGGGCCCAAAGGAGCCACCCAATTGGTCTGAATTGCTTCAACGATATATTGCAACTCATGGCCACTTAGATGGGGAGATGATAACCATATTTTCTTCTCCATTGTGCTTATCTGTTGAGGTTTGTGTTCGTTTCGATTTGATCTGTTTATTGGTTCGCATCTATGTTCAGAGGCTTCTCGTTTATCGGAGCATCGATTTTGTCCAGCCACGCTTCCTTCCAGAAGAAAAAGCAGTTTCGGTCGCATACGGCTTTGTAGCCGGGCATTTTCCCGGAACAATGCAAACCTTCCAATAAAACAGTGGTTCGCATCTTCCTCATTTTGTAGTTGGCTTCGTCAAGGAAGTATTCAACGCGTTTGACTACCTTGGTTTCGGTGCCGCAGTACTGCCACATCTCGGGCATGACGACACATCCTTCCAGCTTGTTATTCTCGTCAATGGTTTCCAGTATTTCTTCTCTCGATTTGATTCTTACCCAATCACCCTGTCTAAGCGGGCCCGTTGGTTTTTTGACAACTTGTGGTTTCGGTTCTGTAATGAGCCTGGGGGTTGCGGATGCTCCGGAATAATGGGTCCGGAATCCCAGAAAATATTTGACCTTGCGGAAATACAAGTAAAATTTGATTTTCCGTAGAAAAGCAACTATGGCTAAGTTGATTCGTAACCCGATGGGGTCTTTGGCAAACATCTCCTCAGCATGTGCAAACTGACAGTTTTTATCTCTCTCTGTTTCCATATGACTATCGGTTTTTATAATGCAGATGAATAAGTAGGTGAGTGAAAGCGAATATTTCGGTATTCGGGAAAATATTCTGTATGTAGAATATCCAGTTTGTTTTGTTGGATATGGATTTTTTTCAGGTGCGATAACTCTTTGTAAACCTCGGGTAAGTGGATCTTTTTTCCCGTGTGAAACGAAATCGTCTCTTTGGCAAATTTGGTTTTCATTTTCAGCAAGCTGTCATCAGGAGAAGATGACCGACCACCTCCTAATATGAAGTAACGATAACCTTGTTTGCCGGCCCAAATGGCGGCTTCATGAAAGAGAGCCATCATGGGCGAGAGATGAAGATAGGCTGTATTTGTGCCGGCCAAATGAGCATTAGCAAATGCACCACCGGTAATAACAAGAATCGATGCAATAATCTCATGGTTAAGGCGGGCGTGGAAAAAGGTGATGTTACCGTCCAGCAGTTTCACCATGTTTCGAAAGTAATCCTTTGAGAAATAATAGTAAAGATTCGCTTCATTTCGAGACATGGTCTCGGTGTATAGTGGTAGAAATACTTCGATAGCTTTCGGTGAACTATCTATCTCGATGGTGACACCTTCTTTGGCACTTTTTCGGATTCGGTTGCGGCATTTTCGATCGAAATCGCTCCACATTTCTTCTGCAGTTTTAGCTGTGTCGATGGCGACGACCTGGTTGTATAAGCTGACATCTATTTCTATGTCGCAACCTTCGTGTGTTTTCAACCAGGGATGGAAACGCACAAACTCGGAAACAATGTGTTGGTCCTGGCAATACATATGAAAGGTTTTGAGGAAATCGTCAATCGGAGTTGTACATCCGTCGCTTCTAAGATAGCCTCCGTAGCCATACGGCGATACAATGTCGTAATACGTTTCTCTGAGCTGGGAGAACAAGCTGATGTTGTTGATTTTTCTTTTCAGGAAGGGAAACAGGATATAGTCATTATCATGTTTTTGATAAACAAAGCAGGTTGCTTCTCCTTCGTCATTTGTTTCACTTAGCAAGGCATATTGCGGGTAGAAGCAAATGTCGCAGTCGGTTATATTCGCACATAACCCTTGCCATTCCCGAAAATCAGATTCGGTTCCGGCCTTCAGTGTTTTAATTATCATGTGGTGGTTCCTTTAAAATAATCCATTCGTTCGCGGTGAGGAGCATAAATTCCTTCCCTTTTGAATACTTTGGTAATAGTGAGATAAAGTATTTTCAGATCGAGGTTGAGCGACAGGTGCTCAACGTAGTACACATCGTATTCGAATTTTTCTTCCCAGCTTAAGTCATTTCTTCCGTTTACCTGTGCCCAACCCGTAATCCCCGGTTTTACGTCATGTCGTTTTGCCTGGCGTTCGTTGTACAACGGAAGATATTGTTTCAGCAGCGGGCGGGGGCCTATTAAACTCAGCTCGCCCTTCAACACATTCACTAACTGGGGAATTTCGTCGAGTGAGGAATTACGCAGGAAATTGCCGGTCCGGGTTACTCGTAGGTGATCGGCCAGCAGTTCACCCTCTTTGTTCCGTTTGTTGTTCATGGTTCTGAACTTGTAAAGCCGGAATAGCTTTCCGTTTTTACCCGGCCTTTCCTGAATGAAAAACGGATTGCCTTTGGTCAAGATAGTCAACCATATAAGTACAATTAGGAAGACAGGACTAAGCAGGATAATACCAGCCAAAGCCAGCACAAAATCAAGCAAAGGTTTGAAAAGATACCGGTACATGTACTCCTAAATTCATGTATTCGAGCAGCACTTTATTAACTTCGGTTACCTCGAAAACGTCCACAGCCATTTGTCTGCTTTTGTCAGCCATGGCTTTCACTTCTTCGGGGTGTTCCACCATGTAAATCATAGCGTCGGCCAGACCTTTCACATCGCGTGGTTGCACAAGTAATCCATTTTGTCCATGTTTCACCGTGTTCCGGCAGCCAATGGCATCGGTAGTGATGATGGGGCGTCCTGTGGCCATCGCTTCCATAATCGAGCGGGGAATTCCTTCACGGTAGTAGGAGGGAAGCACAAAAACGGTTGAGTCTTTCAGGTAAGGCCGCACATCGCTGGTGGTTCCGCGGTAGTGAAAAAGACCTTCCTGTTCCCAGTTCTGGACCTCTTCGGGGGTGATAGCGTCTTCACAGCTTAAGTCGTAACCACCGAGTATTTCGAATTCTACGGTTGGATGCTTTTCTTTCACGATCCTTGCCGCATCGGCGTAAATGGCAATTCCTTTGGAGCGTAAAAGTCGTGAAACAAGCAGAAAACGGAAAATACCATGCGGCAGCGGTTCCCGACTAAAGTATCGTGTGTTAACGCCTGAGCCCATGGTTACCTGTGCTATGGCTGGTGAATTGATATATTCCTTTTTCAGGAAGAAAGCCACATCTTCGTAATTCTGAAAGAACAATCCATCGACGTTTTTTAGGCTTGCACGGTAGAGAATATCGATAATACGCAAAACCAATTTTCTGGAATTGACCTCACTTTCGCTGGCTATATATCCCAGACCTGATATGATAGAATAGCGCCTCAGATGTTTAAAAAAACGACCTGCCAGATTCCCGTAAATGACAGGTTTAATGGTGTATGTAAGAAGATAGTCGGGTCTTTCTTTTATGAGAATACGCAACAACGAGAAAAAGAAAAGTATGTCTCTGAACGGATTCCTCCCATTTTTACGGAGTGTGAGTGGATAATATTTGATACCAAGCCGGTTCAACTCCCGACTTACGATAGGAAGTTCAGATGGGGCAGCTGCAGCGATGTCGAAGCCGCGGTTACGAAACTCCAGGATTAGCTCCTTACGAAAGTTAATCAGTGAGAAATCGTTGCTGGCGATAATCACAATCTTCATTTCAGTTGGTTTTAGAAGGGGATGTTTAGATTTTTCTGAGAAAATTATATTTGGTTTTTGAAATAGACGATATTAAGAAGAATAAATGATAATAGACTGAAGACGAATAGCTTTAGAGGGCCGTATTTGTATTCTCCGTACTTAGATAGAAAAGGACTAAGCAGAAAAGGAATAAATACCCATGATAGTACACCAAAACGGTCAGAGTAAGGAATATGAAACATGAGAAAAAAGACCGAACTGGTTAGAATATATGAAAATAAGAAACGTTTATAGTTTGGATAGAATATTTTGATGCGTTGTTGATTATAGAAATATAAGCCGACCAAAACAAATATCGAATTGAATATTACAAAGTCTGGTCGGAAGCCGGTTCTGTATATGGCAATATTAGTACTCAGCATGTAGCTTTGTAATCGGTCATTGACAAGCTCACTTAAGAGTGGAACTGAATTCAAGAATTTGATTAAATCGGTATTTAAATAAGAGAGTATAATTGCAAGTAGGTAGACAATAAGTGGTATCTGAACTTTTTTGATGTACTTAGATGCCAGAAAAAATGTTATCGGGATGAGAATTGAGGCGTGAAACAAAAACGCGACGGACATGAATATTATCGGTAGGTGTGGTTTGTAATTGTTAGTTATTAGTACAATGGCAAGTAGAAAGAATGAAATTGCAACCCCCTGCTTCAAAATGTTTGCCCCCATGCTTTTGAAAAAGAAGAAACTAACAAAGCAAAAAAATAACAAGAATGTATGGTCCGTTTTTAAACTTATGAATGCAAATGCAAGCGGTATCACGTAAAGTATTGCCATGGTATATAAAATTGCTTGCTTATTTGATGTTATTGTATTTAGAAATACAGAAATGCTATAAATTCCGAAATCTCTTATTTGATAGAGTTTTAGTGCAGATAGACTTGAGAATTTATTCATTGTATATATGTATCTGTATGTATCACTTCCAATATTCCAATCTCTACTTCCAAATATTAGGATATAAAGCACAGAGGTAGATATGATGAGAAATATATTTGTCTGTCTCCGGTAGTTGTAGTCGCTATAAAATAGCAGTATTAAGAACAAGACAATGGTCGCGACAGTAAAGTAAAAAGAGTTGTATGCGATGGTAAAGTTGCTGAGCATGAGTTAGTTTATTGGATTAAGTAATTTTCTAACCGTTAAACGAATATTTCTTGGTAGGAAGAGGTCGTAAAATAACTTAAAAGTGTTATACATCAGTATAATAATTCGGCGCTCTGACAAGGTGTATTTGGTTTTCAATTTAAAGGAACGCCAATAGTATTTTTTCCCTGATGTATTTTCAAATGATTGGTCCTTGTGTATTCTGTGAAAGTCCAGTTTTGTATTTGTTTTGGCAATGATTCTGTTCTGTGAAGCAAGTCGCAGCCACAGCTCATAATCAAATTGAGAATGTCGGGATTCATCATAGCAGCAAAGCTGTTTCCTTATAAGAACTGACGAATGAGATAATCTGTTATGCTTTAGTAGATTATCTAGTCCTAGGATTACTAATGCATCTGGAGTACTAGCTTCGTGTATAATGATTTCTGACTTTGAACTGAAAAGTTGTGTATTAGTGAATAGTGCATCTACGTTGTTGTTTTGTACAATCGCACTTTGTATGGTAAGTTTTTCGGGATGCCATAAATCGTCAGAATCGATAACGGCAATCCAGTTACCTCTAGCTTTGGATACGGCATAATTCAATGCTCTGCCTCGCCCAATATTGCCTGGTTGAAAAATTTTAAGCGGATAGTCGGTATTCCGGATTTGAAAGTCATACAGTTTATTTACCGTGTCATCTGTAGAGCCGTCATCTACAATTAGATGTTCAAAATTATTGTGTGATTGACTCTTAACGCTTTCCAACATCTCAATTATGTATTTGGAGCCGTTTTTGACGGTTGTTATGACGGATATGAAATTCTCCATTTTGACTTTTGGTAAATTATTTATTCCGGGATTTTTCGTGTTTTCTTTGCAATGAGGAAAAATGAAAAAAGGAATATTAAATATAAAAAGCTTATTCCGAGGCTGTACAGTTTTATGAAATCGATAAAATCGATTTTAAAAATGTATCCCAGATAGAAGATAACCAGGTTTGTAATTAATAGAAAAGAGTTGTTTACCAGACTCAATTTTTGTTTCTCTGCCGCATTGAGAGTATAAGATAAGCTTGAAGCGATGAATCTGACACCAGACACAATAGTTAAGTATTTGGCAATGGTTCCTGCTGTACTCCATTCATTCCCGAATATTAGAGGGAATAGATATTCACTTGAGAAAAATAATGGGACGAAAACAAAAATTGCCAAAATCGTCAATTTTTTGAGAGTGCTTTTGAATACTGAATAGCAATTTCCTTTCGTTCGAATCTCCTCGCAGGCTTCTTGATAATAAACTTGGGCAACGTTGTGACTTATGAGAATACTGGGGGCACTGAGGATTCTATATGCGAGTGCAAAAAAACCTACAAAGCTTATCGAATATATCGAAGTCATTAAGAGGCTGGCGATGTTCAGACTAGCTGAGTTCGCTATTCCTGCAGGAAATGCGTAGTATGGAAATTCACGATATTTCAAAGAGACATTTTTAAAATCGTGCAGTTTATGTTGGAACATTTGTCTGAAACTGAAAGACGAATTTATCTTCAATATTCTATTGCCTGAAAGGTATGCAGCGAGTTGACCGATGATGAGTCCACTCAGGGAAAATGCTTTTAAGAAACTTAAGAAAATTTGAATTGGAATCATGGTGCCGTTTTTAGCTATGTTTGAGACAGCCATGGGTTTGTAGTTTTTTAAACGATTGTTTAAATTAACCAGAATGGAGTTGAAGCCAACGAAGTATATTGCTAGTGGCAAAAGAAAGAATAAATAAATATTCGAGTGTTGAATATGTAACAACGGCATAATGAAATTGTGGCCGATGATGATTATGATGAGGAGGATTGTGGACAAAGTTATATTTATGTAGTTCGCCAAGTAAGATAATTTATATACATCTTCAACTTTCCTTGGAAGCATGATTGCTAAGTCATATTTTAGACAAATGTTGCTGCCAATTATCGCTATTAAGGACAGGAATACAGCATACAAGCCAAAAGCATTCGGAGTATATATTCGTGTCAAAATAGGTGAAAATGCCACCAGGAGAACCTGCGAAATGGCCGTACCACCAGATAATATCAGAACGTTTTTATTGAAGTCTGTTTTTAAAATCTTTGAAATAATTCTTTCCACGATATTTATTTGGCTGATGCTCAGTGGTTATTAGACTTCTGTTTTTTGTGAGCGTCTTTGAGGTTTCAGCTCTTTGCTAATTTTTTTCTTGTAGTTATTCTCATATCCATAACCATATGAATGGTTATTGTAACGGTCAAATTGATTGTTAATGGATATGTCATTAAGTAATAATCCTAAGCGATTTGTATTTTGACTGGATATCTCTTGCAAAGCACTTTTGGCCGCAGGTTTCAATGTAATTCCCTGACGGGTAACAAAAAGAAGTGTATCCCATAGGTTACTGAATTGAAAAACATCAGCAACAAGAAGTGGACTTGAATCAATGATTATTGTTTCGTATTCTTGCTTAAGAAGAGCTGTTAGCTCCATAAGTTGGATGTCAGCCAACATCTCTCCCGGATTTGGGGGAATGCTTCCGGCTGGAATGATGTGCAAATAAGGATGTGGAGTGTTGAAGGTTATATCGTTGATAGACATTTCATTGAGAATGTAGTTGCTCGCTCCTCTATTGCTTTCGTAACCCATCTTCTTCCCTATCCGTGAATTCCTGAGATCGAGATCTAAAAAAACAGTTTTCTTTCCCAATAATGCGAAAGAGGCTGCAAGATTGAGAGCTGTAAAGGTTTTTCCTTCTCCTGCGGCGGTTGATGTCACTGCAATTACGTTGTGTTCATTTCCATTTTGTATAAATTTAAGTTTTGTTCGAAGAGCTCGATACGATTCTCCCAATGGAGAATTAGGATGTTCTAGTAAAGGAATTTGACTAGGTAAAACTTGTTCGTCATGGGGTATTTGCCCTAAGACTGGCGAATCTGTCAAAAGTTTTAGGTCATCCAACGTTCGCACTTTGTTGTCAAGTGCGTTTCTAATAATAATGAGCGTTGAAGGAAAAAAAATGCCAAGAAGTAAAGCAGCAATGCCTGTTTTGATATTGTTGGGTTTGACCGGTTTATCTCCTATAATTCTTGCTGGATCGATGACTTCATTATCAGGCGTGTTCGAGGCTTTGGCAATTTGTGCTTCAGATAACTTCTGAAGAAGAAAGTTGTAGTTGTTGTTGTTTAATTGATAACTTCTCTCGATGTTAACGTAGTCTCGTTCAACAGCAGGTAAGCTTCTTGTCTGTTTTCTTAAAGAGTCAGTTCGCTTGGAAATGTCCTGAAGCGTCAGTTCAGATTGATGCATGATGCTTCTGCTGTTTTCCAATAATGTACGTTTGGTCGTTTCCATTTGGATCCGAAGTTGTCTCATCCTGGGATACTCCGGATCATGAACTGTCGCTGCCAGTGTCGATAATTCAATATTCAGTTGGTTCAGATCTTGAAGTAGATTCACTAAAAGAGGGTCATCAATGCCCACTGTGGAAGGGGCGACGAGTGATTCCAAATCTCCATTTTGGAGCAAGTAATTCTCGAGGTATTTGTAGTATTGATGTTGAGTTTCTAATAGGTTTTTTTGGTCTTCCAGCTTTACGAGTTGGTCCAATAGTTGCTGAGATTGGTAGCCCACATCAAGTAATTGATTGTTACTTTGAAACCGCTCTCTTATTTTTTGTGAGGCTTTCAGAGAATCGCGAACCTCCGATAGTTGAGATGTTATGAAGAAAATAGTTTTAGTAGCAATAGTATTTTTCTTTTTTAAATTATGTTCCTGGTAAACCCGCATAAGCATGTCCAGAAAGGCAATCCCTTTTTCGGTATTCTCACATGTTGTTTTAAGTTTTAGTATACTGCTCTTTAGTGATACCTGATAAACGGTTAGTTTTTCCAAATATTCATTCGTTAACTCATTTAATGAGTTAAAGTTGATGCGGTATCTCCCTTGTAAAGGAAGAGATGAAATTGGGATAATTCTGAATGAGTAATCGGCAGATTTTATTTGCTCGTCAATGTCGAATGTTCGACTATTATTTACAGCATGTGGTTCGGATAATTCAGTTTTTCTTAGATAGTCGTAACGGATGGCCTTTCTACTCTTTGTTTTTATTTTGACCTTATTGTCAGATAGGAACTTAAGGTCAAAGTTGGTATCAATCAGTTGTGAATGTCTATCATCAAACTCAATCTCAAAAGGTAGATCATGATATAATTCAGTTGTCCTGAAAAAACCTCTTTCAGAATAAGTGACCTCAAAGTTGAAATGCTCAAGAGTATTGTAAATAAGACTCCATGACTTTAATATTTGGATTTGGTTCTCAATATTTTGGTTTCCATTGAAGAGACTAAATCCCTGGAAAACGTTAGGCTGTTTATCTGCTGCTGTGATTAGTGGGTTTTGGTTCTGCTGCTCTTCAATCAGTATTGAGGCGGAGACTTCGTAAATAGGATGGGTGTACTTGTAGTACAACCAAATTCCAATAGAAGTGAAGATTATTGCTATCACAAACCATTTCCAATGAGAGATTAGCAGAGCAAAATATTTTCGATAGTTTATTGTTTTTTGGGGTAGTATGAATTGCTCAAGATTTTGGTAATTGTTTATTTTCATTGTATTTAGGTTTGTATGTTAAAATTGAGTTAGCTATTAAAAATGGAGAAAAGAAGATGATTAAAAGAGAGGAAATTGTCTTAAATATTGACACCAACTCATGCGTTATGTATGTGCTCTTTTCTGGAAAGTGTTGGGCGAATTATTAAGAGAAGTATAAATTTCCTTCTGGGTCTTATGTATGAAGTGAACGATTAAGGCCTAAAGGAAGTATATAGTAGTACGGCGGTAGATATTGCCGTAAAGAGAGTCGCGAAAGGAAGTGTTTTAGCGCCGTAGATGCGGTTTTTGGGCTGTACGTAAATAATGTCGTTTGGGAGTATGTAGAAGTATTTTGAATGCGTTATATCGCTGTTAGTTAGGTTTAGTGTTGCTATTTTTCTTTCTTCGCCCTCTCCTCTGATAATTCTGACATCTTTCCTGTTTCCAAAATCGCTGAGGTCTCCGGCGGTTCCCAAAGCCTCAAAAATCGTCATCGAATTTCTGTTAACCCGGTACTGGCCGGGGCGGTTAACCTCTCCCAGCACAGTTATCGTTCTGTTTACCAGTTTAACAAAGACCGAAGCATTTTCCATAATATTGTTAATCTGCTTTTGTAAGTCATCTCGCACCTGGTTGGTCGTTTTACCTCCAACCTGTTGCTTTCCTAAATAAGGAAGCACAATAGTTCCATTGTCATCCACAATATAGGTGATGAGTTCCAGTGATGATTCTGATGTATAATTACGATCGGGTTGGGAGAGATTCAAAAAGGAAGCGGCTTCCGGATTATCACTGATGATACTGATATAGAGGTTGTCGTTGGGCTGGATGGTGTAAATATCCGGCGAAACGGTTTGTAACGTGGAGTCTGCTTTCCCTAAATTATATAGATAGGTAATATTCTTAAGTGGAGTGCTACATGATGACAGGAGAAACGTGGGCAGAAGGAGTAACCCAGCCCAGGAAAGAGAACGAAATTTCATGAGGATTACAGGTTATTAGTGAGATTATGATCCGGACAGCGACAATGCAAAGGATTTAATATGTGGTGCCAACTGTCATTTTCGTCAATCCTTTATACAAAACGGAGCATTTGTTTTAGCGGCAGGCTATGCGTGAGAATTCATGCTAAAAGTCATGCTCGTGCAACGTGTATAAATATTCTATAAGTTAAGTTATGATTTATAGCTTCGCCTCTTCAGTCCCATGAGGATTGATCGGATGGAAAGTGGTTTAGGAAATTGATTCGGCTTTAAAAAAAGCTAAATAAAAGTTAAGAATTATATGAGGCAGAAGTAAATGCCTGTTTTATCGAAAATCTAAAATTATGGATAAAGGAGGTTTATGAGTTATCGAAAGTGTTATTCTGTTGATCCAGTAAGAGGGTTATTTGCTATGATACTTTATATTAGTTAAGTTAATCAGATAAATGAGTCCTTTAAATTTGAGCCTCGTAGCGCTTTGATTAATCATATAATTATTATGTGACTAATGTGAATTATGTGAAGTTGATTTCATAAAACGTCATTTTTGTATGCGTTGGACTAAATTTTTAATTGTCCAGGTAAATATTTTAGGAGTATTGCTTGTTATTGTTTGATCTTATGATAATTAATTGTCCTTTAGTTGTTTATTTAAATATTTATTATTGTTTTTTCATTGTTGTTTTTGAAGTTATAATCTATCATTTAGAGGTAATTTATCGGGAAAGTGTTTGAGGTTGAATAATTTTATGCTTTGACGCGAACCGTTTTTAACTTTGTAGCATTGATTTTAATCTAAATCATTGGTTGAATGAAACGTTTGGGACAGGCTGATTTGCCACTACATTACGGGCGGGTACCTGCATGGTTATACCAGCGCATGCGGACGATGGGACTGGCGATTACGGAAGCGATCGTTGAGGAATACGGCCCGGACGAGTTTCTCCGGCGTATCAGTGATCCGTTTTGGTTTCAGTCGTTTGGTGCAGTACTGGGAATGGACTGGCATTCTTCAGGAATAACCACGTCCGTGATGGGCGCTTTGAAACATGCGTTGAATCCGGTTTCACGGGAGTTGGGAATTTACGTCTGCGGAGGTCGGGGAAAGCATTCGCGGAAGACGCCCGATGAATTGCTGCAAATAGGAGAACGTACCGGTTTAAACGGAGATGAATTGGTGCGAACCAGTAAGCTGACCGCAAAAGTGGACAATACAGCGCTCCAAGACGGTTTTCAATTGTACCTGCATTCATTCATCCTGACGCAGAACGGAAACTGGGCTGTGGTGCAACAGGGAATGAACGAGGGGAATAACATGGCGCGTCGCTATCACTGGCTTTCGGAGAAAGTATCTTCCTTTGTTGATGAGCCGCACACATCGGTTATTGGACACAATCAGGGATTGATACTGAATCTGACAGCGCATGACGCTGCGTCTTCCCGTGAAGGAATTCTGAATGTAGGAAAAGAAAATCCCGGTAGGATGTTACCCGAAATCCGAAAGGTTTTAATGCCTGGGCATCACGATGTAAAAGTGACGGACGTGGACATGCGGCGTCTCGGAACGATTTTGGCCATGGCCTATGATAGCCAGTTCGAGAAGTTCGATGATTTGTTGCTGCTGCGGGGACTGGGCCCGAAGACCCTGCGTTCGCTGAGCCTGGTTAGTGAAGTGATTCACGGAACACCTTCGCGTTTTCACGATCCGGCTCGTTTCTCTTTTGCACATGGCGGAAAGGACGGACACCCGTTCCCGGTGCAAACCTCCGTTTATGACGAATCGATCCATTTTCTGCAGGATGCTGTTCGGAGAGCAAAAATCGGGGAGACCGAAAAGAAGGATTCCATCAAGAAACTTTCTGATTTACTGTTCAAACTTGAAAAGGATTTTGTTCCCAATCCCGAAAAGTTTGAAAAGTATATTGAGCAGGAGCGAAAAGAGTCGAAAGGTTTTGGCGGACGAACGGTGTTTGACGACAAAAAGAAAACGAGGAAGAGCCTGGATGACGGGCAATTGGAGCTATTTTGACATTCGAAGAGAACCGACCCGTTTGTACATACATCTGAAAAATAACCGCGTATTTGTGTGGCCCACATGAAAAGGTTTCTTTAAAATTATGAAAGATAATTCAGCCAAAGCCTTAATTTTGATCCTCAGAACTGGCACATCCAACTACCTGCCAAACCAGACAACTTAGTGGAATATTACCGGTGTTTATCACTGAAAAAGAGAATACTGGTATTAAGGAAATATTGAATTTTGAAGCATGTCAATGCGATGTGTATCAGAAATCGATATGTCTTGTTTGCCAAATGTCAATAAACTAAAACACATGAAGACAATCCGGAAAACGATTTTTGCTGTTATGTTTGCAGTCGTTATGAGCATGCCATCATTTGCAGCAGGAAGATTAAGTGTACAGATTGGGAATTTTACTTCCTGGAAAGAAACTCCACACGGCGTTTTGATTTCGGCGGGCAACGCCAAACTCTCGTTAACGGTTTATGGCCCGGAGGTTGTTCGGGTTCGCGCCACACAGAACGAGTTTAGCACAACGCCCTCGTATGCCGTGATTACAGAGCCTTCGGGAAAATTTACTTCCGTGAAGGACGAAAAAGACAAACTGGTGCTATCGACCGGCGAGTTAAAAGTAGAGGTGAATAAAAATCCGGTACTGGTCCGTTTTTACAATAAAGACGGTAAGTTGCTGAATGAAGACGATCCGGGCCTGGGCATCAGTTGGCTGGGAACCGGAACCACTTGTTACAAAAAACTGCAGCCTGATGAGAGGTTCATTGGACTTGGCGAGAAAACCGGTAACCTCGATCGTCGTGGTTCGGCCTACGTGGACTGGAACACCGACAACCCGGCTTATGCCACGAACGGTGACCCGCTTTATACTTCGTTGCCATTTTATATTGGCTTGCATAACCAATTGGCCTACGGAATATTCTTCGACAACACGTACAAAGCAACGTTCAATTTTGGTGCATCGAACAACCGGTTTTCCAGTTTTGGTGCGGTCGATGGCGAAATGAATTATTACTTCTTTGGGGGTCATTCGGTTGCTGATTTGCTGAAAGAATACACCGACCTGACCGGGCGAATCAAGATGCCACCCATTTGGGGATTGGGTTTCCAGCAAAGTCGCTGGAGCTATTTCCCGGACACGGAAGTATTGAACCTGGCCCGCACGTTCCGCGAGAAGAAAATCCCGGCCGATGTGATTTACCTCGACATTCATTACATGGACGCCTATAAGGTGTTTACCTGGAACAAAGAGCGTTTCCCGAAGCCGTCGGCCATGATTGATTCGTTGAAAGACATGGGATTCCATATCGTGACCATTGTCGACCCGGGTGTGAAGAAGGAAAAAGGCTATTGGGCTTACGACAGCGGTTTGAAGAACGACTGCTTTGTGAAATATCCCGACGGAACCAATTGGTCCGCCGATGTTTGGCCGGGTACCTGCAACTTCCCCGATTTCACGAATCCGAAAGTTCGGACCTGGTGGGGAAATCTTTACAAAGGACTGGTTGCGGACGGCGTTACCGGATTCTGGAACGACATGAACGAGCCGGCTTCGTGGGGAAATATGGTTCCCAATCTGGTGGAATTCGATATGGAAGGTCACAAGGGGACAATGGAGGAAGCCCACAATGTTTATGGTATGCAAATGGCCCGCAGTACCTATCAGGGTGCTACCAAACTGATGGATGGTAAACGTCCGTTGGTGCTCACCCGTGCAGCTTACGCCGGAATACAACGTTACTCGGCTATCTGGACAGGGGATAATGTGGCTTCCGATGAACATATGCTGTTGGCTTCGCGGCTTATCAATTCGATGGGACTGGCCGGAGTTCCGTACGTTGGTGCGGATATCGGTGGTTTTATGGGAGGAACGACGAATCGCAAATTGTTTGCCCGTTGGATTTCCATCGCCGCTTATACTCCGTTTTTTCGCAGTCACTCGGAGTATAACTCACGAGCGCACGAACCGTGGACGTTTGGCGAAGATGTGGAAGCGATTTCACGAAAGTATATTGATGAGCGCTATCAATTACTGCCATACATTTACTCGGCATTCTACCAGGCGCACGAAACGGGTATGCCAATTGCCCGGTCACTGGCCATCAACTACACGTTCGATAAGAATATTTACAACCCGGATTTCCAGGATGAGTATCTTTTCGGTCCCTCCATTCTCGTAGCGCCGGTTTCCAGCGAACAGAACTTCGGGCGGGTTTATCTGCCGAAAGGCGTTTGGTACCGCAAGAGCACAGGCAAAAAATACGATGGGGGGCAGTCGGTCATTGTTGATGCACCACTGTCAGACTTGCCGGTATTTGTAAAGGCAGGCGCCATTATTCCGATGCAATCGACCGTTCAAAATACGGCTCAAGAAGGCGATGGCATACTGAGACTGCATATTTACAGTGGTTCCGAGCCCAATAAATATTTGTATTACGAAGACGACGGAACGACTTACCAATACCAGGACGGTCATTTCCTGAAAAGAGAATTCGCTTTTGATCCGATGGCAAAGAAAATTACCA
The DNA here is from genome assembly GCF_009617875.1 of Prolixibacter sp. NT017. Classification (NCBI taxonomy): domain Bacteria; kingdom Pseudomonadati; phylum Bacteroidota; class Bacteroidia; order Marinilabiliales; family Prolixibacteraceae; genus Prolixibacter; species Prolixibacter sp. NT017. Next base: position 1,277,523 of record NZ_BLAV01000001.1, read on the forward strand.
TTGGCAAAGCCGAAGGAAATTACACGTCGAAGTTCAACAAAATTGAGATTGTATTGCACGGTTTCGATGCAATGAATTCAGTAGAAGTCGGAAGAAAAGCGGTGAGCCTGCAAAAGGGTGAAGGCAACACACAAACGCTGACACTGGATGCCAATAATGGCGAAACGGTTCTTTCCTGGTAAGAAAAGAACATAAAATATAGTGAAAGCCTGTCGGAGGGAAGTGTTCCTGCCGGCAGGCTTTTTTATGGATTTTTTGTCAATTGTTGTACGCCAAAACTGACGAATTCCTGTTCGGGGAAAGCGACATTGAATGAGGTGCTTAGTTGACGGTCTCCCTCTTTTTGAATAATCCATCTGGCTTTTCCATCCGGGACAAAGTTCTCGGTTTTTTCCGTATCGAAAACCAAGGTATGGGCTGTTGAAATGGTATCGTTCAGGTAGTATTGGTTTACGTAGCCGTCGTTGCTAAACTGACGATATACTATCTGCTTACGGTCCTTGTCGTAACTTAAAAACCCTTTTTCCTGGTGAAACTGGCCTTTGTCGTTCTTTCCACCAGATGCGAACCTCGATTCCGCGTTCATTTCAATGAATTTTCCTTTCATGATGTAGTAAAAGGAAATTTCTACTTTCGATTGAGTATTGTTGTAGCCTTTTCCGGTGCCAACCCAATCTCCAATGAGGAAATCGAGTCGCTCAAGCGGATTCTTTTGCGCAAAAGTCACGCCGGAAAATGTCAGCATGCAAAACAAAAGGACAATATTTCGTTTATTCAGAATACTCATTCGGAATTTTCTCTTACTTATTTTGATTTACCGGTGAACCTTTATTTTCCTATGTGAGATGTCGGGCTTTTGTTCCCATTTATTCCGTTAGAATATAAAAATAAGGGATTCCAATCATAATTTGAAAACGAATGTTATGTTTTCAAGGATGCGTCAGAAAGAATCTCGAAATATTTTTTGAAATGAAACATCATTATTCATCCTGGATGCCAGATTTCGGATAGGAGCCCAACACTTTTATTTTGTTCATTGTTTCTATCTCATTTAATGCCGCGGTCACTCTTTCTTCCCGGATGTGCCCTTCAAAGCCAATGAAAAAGTGGTACTTGCCAAAAACCTGTCCCGTTGGGCGCGAAACGATACCAGTCAGGTTGATGTCTCGTCTGGCGAAAGAGACGATGACACTTTCCAGTAAGCCGGCCCGGTCGTTATCGTCAATAACGATCAGGGAAGTTCTATAATTTTCATCCGAAGAATAATTGTCGATAGTCGCATTACTGGTGAAAGCGAGAAAGCGGGTGGCATTGTTGGGGTAATCGTTTACGCTTTCAATTACCTGGGAAAATTCAGTCTCGGAATAGGAATCGGAAGGTACAATAGCTCCATCGGCATGGTTGCTCTCCTTTACTTTTTCAAGTGATTCCATATTGCTTTGTGTCGTGATGATTTCCACGTTTTCCAGCGAATCAATAAAATCGGCACATTGTCCTTTGGCAACGTATTGAACATACAAATGCTGTAGGTTCTCTAGATTTGCTGCTTTTCCAACAAATGAAAACTGTATGGGAAGCATAATCTCACTGACAATTTTAAGCTCCGATGAAACCAGGAAATCCAATACAACAGATACGAAACCTTCGGTCAGGTTTTCGATGGGCAGAACTCCGTAATCGCACTTATTGCCAATGGCATTCAGCACTTTTTTAATGGAAGGGTAGTACTCGATCTCATATTCCTCATTCAATTGAGTGCTAAATATTTTTGTGGCTTTATCCGAAAAGGTTCCTTTTGGGCCCAATGTCGCAATCTTCTTCATCCGATTATTCTACTAATAGTTAGAATAGGAAAACGGTTTATTTTGGAAATGGTTCAGATAGGGAAAGTGTCTTTATTAAGACAGCGCTATCTTTTAAGTAAGGAAGATTTCAACTAATATTTTTTTCAAAAGATGATAAATAAATGGGAGTGTTAAAAAACATTTATCGTGGAGAGTTTCGCTAAAGCACAGTTATATAATGGATAAGATTGGTTGATGGTTGTTTGGCGAAATTTTGAAATAAAAAAGTTGAGAAACGGGGGTTACCAAATCGAGTGTAAGCGTATTAATCATTGTAATATGTTGATGACCAAGCTTACCTTACTAATCTTACCTGATATAAACCTATTTTTATTAATTAATTCAGCTTTACCTAGTTGATGCTAAAGTTTTAATAATGAAAAATAGGTTCCAAGAGAAATTGCTGCTATTAGGCGGATGACAGGTCCAATAAAGGCAACCAGTCTTTTTATTTAGTTTGTCAGATTAAAATATATTTCATTGAATTTACAACCCTTCGATTAATTGAGATCGCTTTGGTCGGAAAGGTTCTTGTGATATGTTTTAGCCAAAAGTAAAAACCCTCCGGAAAAACCGGAGGGCCCAACAAAATTTATTAACCGGGAATTGCCGTTCCCGCTAAATCTCAAAGATATGAAAAAGTAGGTTGAAAACACATTTCGTCCCAGGTACGCATTCCTTGCGTGTCCAGAGAACTCCGTTTTGATGTTGCTGGTCATATTTGTTAGTCTTACGTAATAATACGACTGTAGGACTTATGTAAGCATAAATGACATTTACTGCGAGTATACAAGTAGAACTCACTACTCGTATATTGGTACTAACATTTAAGGCTGGAGACTACCGAGGCTACTCAGTACAGAATCTTATTAGTTTTCACGACAGGACAGCATCGCTAACCGCTTCGCGATGGGAAAATCATTCGAGCAGGATACTAATGAGTTATTGAGCTGTGTAATGTAAATAATTAAATCAAAAGTCCATTGCGAGACTTTATTGCAAAAAAGAAAGCGCTATTTTCAAAAAGTAACATATGAATTCAAACGAGATTAAGACTCCCTTAAAAGTATTATTAGGGGTTGTAATTTGGTTTTTGCCGTTTATCGCTAAAGCCCAGACTGTAAACCAGGAATTTTATAAGAAACCGGAAATTATTGAAAAATCGCCTGATATTTCCAGTTTGTTTAGATACTCCGATGCTTCCTTTGATTATACAAGTGGGACAGCGAATATTAATATTCCAATCTATACAATAAAGCAAGGACGAATTGTTATTCCTATTAGTATTTCTTATAATACTGGAGGGATAAAAGTTGACGAGGTAGCAAGCATGGTTGGCTTGGGCTGGTCACTTAACTTTGGTGGCGCTATCTCAGTAGAAGGACAATCTTATTATGGTTCCCGAAATGTTCGCACTGCTCCCGTGCGTTCTTCCAGCCAGGCAATTGCCACACTCCACAACAATTATGATTATGTTTGGCAACTATCAAACGGGTATGCACAGAATGAACAAGAGAAGTATCATTTTAATGTAGATGGGCAATCCGGGATGTTTTTCTATGATATTAATAATGAGCTGCAAACTTCTCCCTCAGATTTGGGACTACGAATTGAACGGATACCAACCGATATGAGCCAGGAGGCTACCGGGTTTATTATTACGGATTCAAAAGGTATTTCATATTATTTTGCCAATAGTGAAGTGACTGTGTCAACAAGCTCCGGTGGAGCTTCATTCAGGTCATCCTACTTACCAACAAAGATTATTGACAACAACACGGCTGATGAAGTAGATTTCTATTATAGTCAAAAACCAGTTTTTACATGGTGTGCTCATGAAACAATGAATTATTATAAGGCGGTAGCCTCGGCACCAGGGGATATTGCTGGTATTGTTACAGACTGGAATTCCACTGGTTCATATACTTCTGCTCCGGAGGAGCAAGTGACTGGACTAAGTGTGGATTCAATTGTGTTTAAGCGAGGGAGTGTTGTTTTTCATACGAAAGATGATAGAATTGATGTCGGTTCACGTAGATTGGACAATGTTATTGTTCTCAATAAATCAGATCGGATAATAAAAGAAACCAAATTTTCTCAGGGGTATTTTGTAAGCCCGGATGAGCTCAATGTTGATACTAAATATGAGAGAAGGTTAAAACTCGAAAACGTTATCGAATCAAATGGTGCCAGTACGCTTGATCAATATAGCTTTTCATACGATGAATCTGTAAAGTTACCTGCATACAAAGAAGTGTATTCCTCAATACTAAGCAACAATAGATCTGTCGATTATTGGGGATATTTTAATGGTGCGAACAATAGTGGATTGATTCCGAGCCAGGTACCTGGCCAGTTCAATGTTACAATACCTACATTTGTTTTAGGAGATAGGAATGTGATTGCTTCGACCACGAAAGCATTTATATTGAATAAGGTGACATATCCTACAGGTGGTTGGCTTGAACTTGAATATGAAAATAATTATTTACCTGGTTATGTTTTAGGTAGTACTATTGGAGGATTGAGGGTTAAAAGTCTAGCATATAAGAGTAATTCAAATAGTTCACCAATAAAAAAAGAATTTAGCTATTTATCTGCGAGGAACTTAACCCCATTCTTAGATTATTCGAAATTTGGGTATACAAAAGTCAAAGGTTCGGTAGGATACGACCCGTCTGGAGCATGTGGTGTTGGGGAATATGATACTGAAGCGAACTTGTCAAGCGATCCTATAATACCTTTTACCTACAATAATGGGGCTCCGGTATTTTATGATGTTGTTGAGGAAAGCAATTACCCGGATGATGATGGAAAGAAGATTTATTCATTTGTATATAATGCTCCACTTTACTCTGCGAATAGTATTATTGAGCTTGGTCATCAATATCCAGTCGATAATAGTTGGGAACGAGGACAACTCAAGTCAGTAGTTTCTCTCAATAATGCAAATGATACCGTGCAAAAAACGGTTTACCAATATTCAGACTTTAAAGTGTCCTATCCCAAAACAGGACTGTATGTATTTAAGCATTCTCTGGGAGCTGGAACTCTTGAATGTTATGATTGGGTTGGTTCGGCTGCTGAATATTATAGAACATATTATTCTCAAGTACATATGGATTCGTATTATGATTATCTCGATGCCTATGTTTCTATCGGTACCAAAAAGCTGCAAAAAAAGATTGTTACAGATTATTCTGGAACGGATAAGGTAGTAAAAACATACGATTATACATATGGTATATATGATGGTACATATCTTGAATCAACAATAACTGAGAATACCAGCGACGGAAGCTCAATAAAGACAGTTTATAACTATCCAAGTGACTATTCCAGCACAGCTGTTTACAGTAAAATGATATCCAATCACGATGTTTCTGATATAGTTAAAGAAACACGATTTCATAATACAGATGAAATAAGTAGTATGGAGCGGAATTTTGGTCTGTTCAACAGTAGTCAATTGGTGGCACTATCGAACATTAAAACTAGTAATAATGGAGGTAGTTTTGCCACAGAGTTTACCTGCGATAATTATGACAGTAATGGTAATCTCAGACAAGTTACTGGCAGGGATGGAATTGCGACCACTTATTTGTGGAGTTACAACAACACTTATGTAGTAGCAAAAATTGAGAATGCGCAGTTCTCCAGTGTGAGTGGTACGGGAGATGATTTTGTTTGTTCAAATTTTGTAAATGTCTTAGGAAAGGCTACCAATCAGTCAGATATTGAATCATTGTTATCTCAGTTGTTTTCAGCACTTAAATCTGACAGACCCTCATGTTGGCCAACGATGTATGTATTTCAGCCTCTGGTTGGGATGATTTCTCAAATGGATTTGAATGGCCTGAAGACATATTATGATTATGATAGTTTTGGCAGGCTCGAGACCATCCAAGACAATGATTATAATTTTGTTAAATCTTTCGAATATCACTATAAATAAGGCGGATAAGTTATGAGTAAGAAATATATAAATAGGTTTTATTTGTTGTTGGTCCTTATTTTGTCATCAAATATAAGCTTAGCCAACGTCTTTCAGGATTATTCCGTTTCCTGGTACTTCACTGATTTCATGACAAGCGCGGTATCAGGTGGAGGAGCTGTATCGGTAAGTATCAAAAACGATACGTTGGATGTGAGATTTAGTGCGGGATTTGCGTCGTGCCCAATGAAAACGGGAAGGATAAAAGACTTAAATACTACTCCAGCACTACCGGATATTAACCTTGGATTGGTGGCAAATACTTATACTGCCTATATTCAGAGTGGGGGATTGTATGTCAGTGGTCCGTCAGGAGTTCCGATATCAGGCTTTAATTCAGAGTTCGTGATTAATTTGAGAAATTTTGTTGGCATCACTTATCAATTAACCTCAACGGAGAATTATATTTTCACCAGAGAGGTACAAACCGCAGGGGTAACCCATAATAGCGAATTGACTTACGATAAGACTATTGGCACGGTTCAGTATATAGATGGTTTGGGACGCACCAAACAAACCGTAAGGGTTGGTGCATCTCCAATGGGAGATGATTTGGTGAAACCTGTTCGTTATGATGCAGTGGGACGTGAAGCGATGAAATTTCTGGCATACCCGGGAGAGAATTCTGATGGTTCCTATGTTTCTGCTGATTCAGTGGGACAGGTAGGTTATTATACGGGACTTTACGGTAGCAACGATGGAACCACAGCTTTTGCAAAAACAGAGTATGATGGTTCTCCTCTGAATCGTGTTCTCAAACAAGGCGCTCCTGGATATGCATGGCAGCCTGGCCAGCATCCGGTAAAGCAGGCTTATGGGACTAACGCAGCTAACGAGGTAAAGTTATGGAAGGTGACGAATGGAGTGCTAACCGATGGAGGTTATTATATTGCAGCAACACTATACAAAACCACTACCTGGGACGAGAACAATACGCAATCTTCGAATACTAGTCGAACCGAGGAGTTCAAGGATAAACAAGGACGGATAGTGATGAAGGTGGCGTGGAATGGTTCTACACCATCGCGTACTGCATATGTATATGATGACCTGGGAATGCTCCGCTTTGTTCTTACTCCCGATGCTATGGCAGACAACACGGTAAGTAGCAGTGAGCTTGCGGATTATTGTTATCAATATACTTATGATGATCGTAAGAGGATGATTGAGAAGAAGTTGCCAGGGGAAGGTCCGGTGTATATGGTATACGATAATAGAGATCGTTTAGTCGCCAGCCAGGACAGTAATCAGCGGGCGCTTGGTCAGTGGCAGTTCATCAAGTATGATGCGCTGAACCGACCGGTGATGACCGGGATTAAAAGCCTTTCAGATAGTCGTTCCAGTCTTCAGTCCTACCTAGACAGTTATTCCGGAATCTATTATGAGTATAGTAGTACGTCAGGTATCGGTTATACGCTGTCGAACAGTTTTTCTGGTAAGTTTGGCATATCGGAGAGCAATCTGCTGAGTGTGACTTACTATGATGGTTACAGTTACCCCGGCTGCAAGACTTTTAACTCTAGTGCAAATGTTAGTGGTTACAGTGATAGTTCCGGCAGCAGTTATTATTTCGATGATGTGCGGGGCCAGGTAACCGGGACCCGAAAGAAAGTGCTGAACGGAAATGAGCTGACGACTTCAGGAGTCTGGTTGTTGACTACAACCTATTATGACGACCGCTACCGTGTGATTGAAACTCTCAAGGATCTTTATCCGCAGAGTAGTGGTAACTATGAAGTAACCAGTTCAAAATATGATTTTACAGGGAGAGTGTTGCAGAGCAAGACTTTACAGGCCTTTCTTGGAAATAGCAATACCGTATTAGAAACTTATAGCTATGATCATATGGGGCGGATGACCCAGATCAAGTACAAACTGAATAGCAATGCTGAAGTGACGCTTGCCTCTTTGGATTATGACGAACAGGGTCACCTGAAGAGGAAGACGTTACACGGTGCACCGGGTGCAGGAGCACAAGAACTGAACTACTCATATAACATTCGCGGGTGGCTAAGTCGTATCAATAACCCAGATGTGAACCCAAGTAGTAGCAGCAAGGAGAAATGGAACATGGCCTTGTATTACGACACAACGCCCTCGGGACTAACGGCTAACCCACAGTATAACGGAAATATCTCGGGTATGGTGTGGAACACACCGTATAACAGTGGGGCCTTGTCTCCCACGGGAAAACAAGGCTATGGTTTTATCTACGACGGGTTAAACCGGCTGACGGCTGCCGACTACGGTGAAGGAAGTAGCCTGACTACAAATGCGAATGCCAACAATGTAAATATTTCGTTATACGATCAGAATGGTAACATCAGGAACTTGAGTCGTTCACTGAAAGGAACAGGCACCATCGACAACCTTTCCTACACGTATCAGGGAAATCAGTTGAAGAAGGTGGACGACTCGGCCAACGACAATGTGGGCTTTACCGAAAGTGTATCGCAAACCACGGAGTATACTTATGATGGAAACGGAAATCTGACGACTGATGCAAACAAGGGTCTGACAGATATACAATATAATTACCTGAACTTGCCACGGAAGGTGATTGCGGGAAGCCAGAACATTACCTATATTTACACAGCCGACGGTACAAAGGTTGAGAAGATACAACCCTCTGGTACTGCATTGTATTATGCCGGTAACTTTGTGTACCAGGGAAGTTCATTGAAATATATCCTGAACGAAGAGGGAATGGTGACTACGCCTTCGACTCCGGTGTATTTGTACGACCTGAAAGACCACCTGGGTAATACTCGACTGGAAGTGAACAGTTCGGGTACGGTAACCCAGCAGACGGATTATTACCCGTTTGGTATGGCGTTGAAGATAGCAGGTTCGTCGGACAACAAGTACCTGTACAACGGCAAGGAGCTGCAGGATGATGCTATTGGCAACGGAACACTGGACTGGTATGATTACGGGGCCAGGTTTTATGATGCGGCACTCGGGAGGTGGAGTGTTGTTGATCCCAAATCTGAAGTCTCAAGACGTTGGAGCCCGTATGTATACGGTTTTGATAATCCCATTAGATTTATTGATCCGGATGGGATGTTGGCTGGTGACCCTCAGAAGAAAGAACCAGGAATTTTTGAGCAAGCTGTTGCTTTTTATTTGAATTTGCTTATGAAGGCAGGTCGTTCAGCCCCCCATCCAGGAAACACAAATTCAAGTCCGGGAGAGGATATGATTAGAGGATTTAATCAAACAATTATGATTATGGCTCCTGCACTTGATGCTGTTAATGTAACAGAGGATATTAACGCTAACGCTTCTTCAACTAGTGCGGACGATGCTGTTGAAACTGAGACGTCACCTGTAAAAAATGTAGAAAGTGGAGTTGGGGAATTGGGCAGTGATAAGGTGCAAGTTCCGACGGAAGCCTATAATAGAAGTAAACATTATGGAAGAACACCTACAGCGGCAGATAGAAAAGTTTTAGGGGCAGAGAAAGATCAGGTTGTTGATCATACTATCCCGCTAGTGCAACATTATTATGAAGGAGATGGTAACGGGGGAAAGCCAGGCTACGCAATGACTCCAGGGGAAAGAAAAGCCTTTGCAAAAGATAGAACTAAAATGCAAAAACAATCTACAAGAGAATCAAATTCGCAGGGAGGAAAGATGTCCCACTATTCAAAACAACAAAAGAAGAAATATGGACTTGATTGATTATAAAACGTCTATTAGGGCACATTATGAGTCCTTTTGGAAAGCGAAAGCTACGGAAAAAAGGTGGTTGGATGGTCCCTATCAAAAATTGCCAAATGAATTTTGTATCTTAGAGTTTGAACCGACGGAGAGAAGAAAGATGTGGACCTATGCAACATGCTGCATGTCTCAGATGGATGATAAAAACCCCATTGAGCTACATCTTTTTTCAAAAGAGAAAGACGATACTTATATTGAGTTGTTAACTATTGTTGCCTATTATCATAGAACAAACAATTTCTTGGATCTATGGCATACAGTAAATTTTGGTAGACCTTTGGTTGAGAAATCGACCTGTTCTTATGGTTTGATTTCTTTACCCTATTTAGATGGGCCGAACCTTGAAAATTCAGATATTAAAAAAAATGTTAAGTTTTACTGGCTTATCCCAATTACTAAAAGGGAAAGAGATTTTAAATTTGAAAATGGGATAGACTCCTTGGAGGAAGCTTTTGAAAAAAATAGTTTTGACTATTTAGATCTCTATAGAAAAAGTGTTATTTAGTGATAAGAAGCCTCTCATTAATGGGAGGCTTCTTTAACAAAAAAAACCGAAACATTAATTGAAAAAGTAGATAATTATGCCGACAAGAAAAGGGTATTTATTAACGATGTGTTGGCTATTGACACTTGGCACTTGAGACGAAAAGATTTGTGTAGTTGTCTAAAATTTTGTTTGTTAGTGAGCTATGGTTTTATCAGTTGTGAGTAATCATTAGTATAGGGCTATTTGGTAGAAAAATAATCTATTATCGAAAAATGGCCGATTTTTACAAAGAAATTTCCAGTTATACAAAAGCTCAATAATAGAGATATTTTTATGAAAGGCAGGGTAACCATTCCTGTATTTTGGGTATTAATAAATAGTTGAATTATCTGTGGCGGATGAACCATATCTTTTTTCTTTTCATTTGGAGAGAACCACCGAATAAACCCTGCGGTCTCATCCCAGTATTTAAAGCTGCAACCCGTTCGCCCTGGCAAAAGGTTGCAACTGCCGGTGTCGGATCCTTATAACCATCTTCCAAAGAATAAGGTAACCATTTGTGAAAAAACCTTCTAAGGTTTTGCGTCAGATCCTTATAACCTTTTTCCGAAAAAGGTTCGTACCATTTGGAGCTGATCCTTACAAGGTTTTTGGTCTTGTCCTTATATGGTTTTGGAGAGGGGAGCTGAATGGAACCGGTGCAATTGACAACCTGGGAAACATATACAAAGAGTCGTATTCCCGGGGGGTGAAGATAAAAGGTAGCTAATGCTTTCATCTTTTCTTTAAAATGAAATTTCAGGTTGTACAACAGTCCAAATAATGAGATTTTTTAACAAAAACGGGGGTAACAATTCCTGTCTTTTGGGTATTAATAGATAGTTGCGTTGTCTGTGGCGGATGAACCAACTCTTTTTTCTTTTCATTTGGAGAGAACCACCGAATAAACCAAAATACGATGAACAAATTTTCCATCACCTCAAGGAAGCTGAAAGGCTTTACATTGCCGGAACTGTTAGTTGTTCTGGTCATTATCGGCATCTTGTTGCTGATTGCATTGCCTAACCTGATGCCGCTGATATCCAGGGCAAAAAGTACGGAGGCGCAGATGCAGTTGAACCATCTGTATACATTGGAAAAGAATTATTTCTACCTGCATTCGAAATACACGAATGAGATTGACCAACTCGATTTTGTACAGGAGAAACTGGTCACCGACGGAGGGAATGCCAATTACCAGATAACTATTACCGAGGCAACGGCCAATACCTTCAAGGCGAAAGCTACGGCCGTGGTTGATTTCGATGGTGACGGCGTATTCAATGTCTGGGAGATTGACCAGGATAATAACCTGAAACAGGTCACCAAGGATTGATGGTTGGGTTGCTGTTGTTATCGGTTCTCTTTTTGCTTCTCATTGCCGTATCTGATTTCCGTACCCGGGAAATACCGGTTTTGTTACTGTTGGCAGCGTTCATACTCTCCGCCGGGATACGTTATTTGCTGGTCGGAAAAGAGTTGTTTTGGGAAGGGCCGGTTAATCTGGTGGCTATCGGGTTACAGGTATTCGTTTTGTGGGCCTGGATACGGTTTGGGAAAAAGAACAGCGGCGATCTGTTTTCGGGTTTTGGCCCGGCAGATGTGGTGATGCTCATCATCATCGGGGTAAACTTTACGCTCGCCGGTTACCTGGTGTTCATTTCGTTGGTTAGCTTTTTAACGCTGCTTGTATGGATAATCGTGACCAGGATAAGTAAGTCAATAGATGCCACAATACCGTTTGCCGGATTTCTGGCAGCCGGGCTGATTATATACCAATTTTCCCTGCTATGGATGGGAACGAAAGTCGATTGGGTCGACCTATACATTGGAAAGGTGATTTATGGATTATCAGGAAGTTTTTGAATTAAGTACCGAACACCGGCAGTTGTTATCGACGGCCCAGGCATGGTATCTCCGGATTATTCCGGCGGGACACACCAATGGTAAGCTTCATTTCTTTTATGAGGAGGAGAAAGATGTTGCGCAACTGCAAAACGAGCTGGAGGTATTGCTGGGCAAAGAGGTGGCGTTAAAACCGGTGCCATCGGATTGGATTACCCGGCAACTGAACCGGCACTATCCCAATAATCACCAACGGAAGAATGTAGAATGGCTCAATTCCCAATCGAAGGATCTGTTGTCGATGATCCTGGAGGAAGCGGCCAAAATCAAGAGCAGTGATATTCACCTGGAACCTTACGAGGAGCGGTGCCGGGTCCGGTTCCGCATCGACGGCAAGCTGGTAGAGCGGTATGTGATACCTACTACCGAATATCCGGCCATTGTGAATAAAATTAAGATCAAATCGCATCTGGATATCTCTGAAAAGCGGCTGCCACAGGATGGGCGTATCATTTACGAGCAGGGAGGAGTCAAGTTCGATTTAAGGGTGTCGGTGTTACCCACCTTGTATGGCGAAAAAGTCGTGTTGCGTTTGCTGAACCGCGATGCTACTCAGATCCAAATTGACCGGTTGGGATTTAGCGAAGTACAATTGTCTAAATACCTGGAAGGAATAAAAAATCCCAACGGATTGATTTTGATTAGCGGACCGACCGGCTCGGGTAAAACCACAACGTTATATGCTACGCTGAAGTTGCTGAACCGCAATGAAACGAACATTTTAACCATCGAGGACCCGATTGAATATATGCTGGAAGGCATTAACCAGGTTCAGTTGAAGGAGGCCATCGGGTTAACGTTTGGCAGTGCGCTCCGCACTTTCCTGCGACAAGACCCGGATATTATCATGGTCGGTGAGATTCGCGACGGAGATACGGCCCAAATGGCAGTTCGGGCGGCGCTGACCGGCCATCTGGTTTTATCGACAGTACACACGAATTCTGCATGGGGTACCATTTCCCGGTTAATCGATATGGGGATTCCTCCTTACCTGATTTCTTCCACCGTAAAGTTGAGTATCGCGCAGCGGCTGGTACGTAAACTTTGTCCGCACTGCAAAAAAGAAGAAGCGTTTAGAGCAACCGATGTACGTTGGAACTACCGGCCGGAAGTTTTCCCGGAAAGCCATTTTACGGCTGCGGGATGTCCTGAGTGTTTTTATACGGGGTATCACGGGCGTATTGCCGTGTACGAGGTGATTACGATTGATGATGATCTGCGGGAGATGATTCGCAGGAATGAATTGAATGCAACCGAATATCATGAGAAGGAGAAAATTAAAACATTGTCTGATCAAGCCTTTCAATTACTGGTCGATGGAACGACTTCCCTGGAAGAGGTGTATTCCATTCTTTCCGGTTGAGCAAACTGCAGAAGAAGAAAATGAAAAGAACACAAGATTAAACCTGGTGCAGATAGAATCTGTACTGAACTGATCCCGATATATGAATTTACGACAACGCTTTTTTTTACTGTTACCCCTGATGATGCTGGTTTTGGTTTTCATGGCGAGGCCAGTAACTGTACTTGGACAAACGGAGAACACACCGGTCATTCAATTACTGGATTCGTTATCCAATAAAATTCCGGCGCTCAATGAGAACATCGATATCACGGTTAATGCTACCCCGGTGCAGGAATTTTTACGAGGAGTTGCCAACCAAACGGGCCTGAACATCAACATCGATCCGACGCTCAATTTTACGGTCACCAACAATTTCGTTCACGTCAGGGTACGGGATATTTTACAATTCCTGGTTGATAATTATGACATTGATCTTCAGGCGGCAGGCAGTATCATCAATATCCGAAAGAACAAGCACTCGCCGGTACCCCTTTCCGACAGGTTAAAAGTAGAGTTGGATACGCTCTCCCACCATGTCAATATGTCGATTGAGCAGGTTCCGATACAGGACCTGGCCAAAGAAATTACCCGGAAAACAGGCAATAACATTGTTGTGACGCCGGAGCTTAGTAAAAAAGTCATTAGTTCCTATATCCAGAATATGCCCCTGACCGATGCGATGGATAAGCTGGGAATGGAGAACAGTTTTACGGTGACCAAAACGGATGGTGGTTTTTATGTCTGGGAACCCAAAGAGACAAAGAGACCGACAGCCATACGCACTCCGCATCCACCAGGGCGAAATGTCCATTCTGTTGCTGACGGAACCATTGATATTGAGGCGTTAACAAAAGATTCAGTGAAAATACATACGGCCAACGCCTCGTTAGACAAGGTGGTGGAAAAACTGTTTGATGTATGTCATCAACCTTACAAATTGTTGGGACCGTTGACAGCTAAAGTGTCGATTGATTATGATCGCATCTCGTTTGCTTCGCTGATTGATGAATTGTTTGCAGGCACTGATGCGACGTTTAAAATTGTTGACGGTCGTTATTGGATAGGGAAACGGAATATTGATGCTTTACAGGATGTGAAGATGATTCAGCTAAAATACCGTACGGTTGATTCGTTAGTTCAAATTATTCCGTTGCAGCTAAAAACCGGTGTGGAGATAAAGGAGTATCCCGATATCAATAGTATTATTCTCTCGGGTCCGCAGGAACGGGTTAATCGTCTGGCCACGTTTATTCATCAGGTCGATAAGTTGATCCCTGTAATCCTGATTGAAGTATTGATTATCGATAATAAAAACAGCAAAGCGCTGGCCACTGGAATTACCGCTGGTTTATCCGATAAGCCTGTCACGACCAAGGGAACTGTTTTTCCATCGGTTGATATGACCCTGAGTTCGAAAGCGATTAATAATTTGATTGATGGACTGAACGGCTTTGGTTGGGTGAACCTGGGAAAAGTGAAGTCGAACTTTTATATGACGCTGAAAGCACTGGAGGAAGACGGGGTGATCGATCTTCGGTCTACACCGCAATTATCCACGCTGAATGGACACAAAGCCACGATGAGTATCGGAAATACCGAATACTACAAGGAAGAGATGAATACCATTTACGGTTCCATCAACACGCAGTCGCAGGTGGCCACCACTTATAAACCTGTCAATGCAGAGTTGGCGCTAACCATCCGCCCGATTGTGGCGGGCAACGATGAAGTGACCCTCGATATCAAAGTGGAGCAATCGGATTTTACCAGTCGTATTTCTGAATATGCACCTCCCGGAAAGGTCTCGCGCAAATTCGAATCCCTCATCCGGGTAAAGGATCAGGAAATGATTTTGTTGGGAGGACTGGAAGAGAAGGAAGTGAAGGATACCCGAAGTGGACTGCCACTCCTGGCTAGAATACCGATCATTAGGTGGTTATTTTCGAGCCGGAATAAATCCAATACAAAGTCGAAACTGGATCTGTTTATCAAACCGACGATCATTAAATAAGGAAGACGTTTTGAAGTTAAATCTTGACAGACATATATTAAAGAGGACGTCCCGGGTTATCGGGTTAGGCATTACGTTTCTCACCCGTGATGACTGGCGGTTTTCGGCAATGGAACTGAAGCGGACCAAAAAGGAGATCGAAATTGTTTCGCAAACCGAAAGTCAACGTGATTGGGATGCCGTTAAAAGCTATTTCAAACCGGATGTCCCGGTGGTGCTGCATCTCGATGGCGTCGGGATATTAATCAGGGATACTGAGTCCGAAGGCCAGGTTTCGGAGAATGGTAGCTCGTTTCAGTCAGATGATTCGGACTTTATCGTTCGTCGGTATGCAAAAGGAGATGGGACCGGAGAGTTGGTATCTATTATGCGAACGGAGCTCTTGCAGACGGTTCTCGATTTTTGCGTAAAAAATGGTGTCAATGTAGTCGATTTGAAATTTGCGCCGTTTCCTGTGGCAGCAATCATTCCGTTGCTGGCCTCTGTAAGCAGTGAGGTCATCACCGGACGTTGGAAGCTACTCCTGAAGGATGGAAAGCTTCATTCGTTCTTGGCCAACAGTGATGAGTCGCGTGTTACATATTCCATAGAAGGAGAGCTGGTATCCTCAAGCGTAATTGCTCTTTTGGCTGCTTGCCTGCAATTTTTGTCTGGTGATATGGATGATATCCCCTTGCTGGGTAGGCCACGGGAAGAGTACACTTACGGGTATTTGCTGAAAAAGGGAGGCATCGTTGTGTTGGGCGTGCTGCTGTTATTCCTGACCGTAAATTACTTTGTTTGGGACAATTTGCGCGGCCGGTATGCCGGATTAAGGATGCAGGTAGCCAACAATGAAAATTATCTCACCGAATTGTCCGGACTGGAATCGAAGTTGAAAAAGAAACAATTCTTTGTTGACAAATACATTGGCAACGATGTATCTACCCGGTTTTCATTTTATGCCGACAGGCTGGCATCGACACTGCCGGGATCGATTCGACTCACCAAAATGGAGCTTCAGCCGTTGATGCAAAAACCGAAAGAGGGGAAAGCTATTCTTTACCAGGAAAAGACCATTTCCGTGGAGGGAACCTCGAGACATATGACAGCGATTAGCCAGTGGATAAAAAAGATCCGCAGTGAAAACTGGGTGAAAGAGGTAGAACTGGTGTCGTATTCGGTAGACGAGAAGCACCATACGGGAAATTTTGAACTGGAAATTAAATTTTAAGCTATGCTGAGCAACTGGACCAATAAACGGAAATTCATAGTGGCACTGATCGGCCTGGTCATTTTTGCCTGGCTGGCTTACCGGTTGACATTTGCGAAAACATTTGCCCTGTTGCATGAATACCGGACATTGAAGAGCCAGCAGGTGCAATTAAAAGACATGGCCACACGGGTTCCTGAACTCAAGGCTCATCTCGAAAGACTCAACAACATGTTTGGAGAGGCCAACAGTGAGGATTTCTCGGTTCTCGTGATGGATGAACTGAACGAATTGTGCAGCAAATCAGGCATTGTTCTGAAGGATATTCCTCAAAAACATGTCTTTGATGGCGATGGTATTCGGATCGAAACCATCGATGTGAATTTTCAGGGAGCATTTAAAAAGCAACTGGCTGTGATTTCGAATATGGAAAATAATGATCATCAGGCTAAGATTCGCTCAGTACAGTTTCAATTGGAAGTCGATAAAAGAACCAACCGGAAACGGTTGCTTGGAACCATTTTTTTGCAATCTATTCAACTTGTAGAATCAATATCTAACGAGGAACCTCATGAAAACAAATAGAATTCTGAATACTATCCTGGGAATGACATTGTTGGTTGCGATGGCAGGATGCGATTCCTTTTTCGAGGACGATATTTCTAACCGTACGGTCGAACTAGTCTCTCCGGCCGATCAGGTCGAAACCGATATTCTTACGCAGACTTTTTATTGGGATGTGGTCAAAGGAGCCTCATCGTACCGATTACAGATCGTCACTCCATCATTTGCCAACGCAGAGAATTTAGTACTCGATACCCTGGTAACGGATAATAAATACACGTATAGTTTATTCCCGGCAGAATTTGAATGGCGGGTCAGAGCAGAGAATAGTGTGTATCAGTCCGGATGGTCCTCTTCACATTTAACGATTTACAGCAGTGACGATTTGACCCGGCAAAAAGTGCAGCTCGTATCGCCGCACGATGCAAAGATTACCAACAGTACTGACATATCTTTTGTGTGGGATGCCTTGTACAATGCCGATAATTACCAAATTGCCATATACAAAGGCTCCTGGGAAGGAGAGACGGTCGTAGCGCCAGTCAGCGTTGATGGAACCAGCTATGAAGGAACATTGTCGGAAGGCACGTTCTTTTGGGGCGTGCAGGCTCAGAATCAGACCTCGGAAACTTCCTACACCATTCAGTCGATGGTGATCGATCAAACGCCGCCCAACGTTCCGGTATTGACCTCTCCGGAGAATAATGCTACGGTTGCTTCCACGTCGGTTCAGTTTGCATGGAACAGCAGTGATTCGGGTAGCGGCATTGCACAGGATACGGTAAAGGTTTATTCCGATAAGAATTTGTCGACACTGGTGGATGCGGTTGCTTCATCCGACCAACAGGCACAAATTACTTTAGCAGATCGGACGACCTACTACTGGACTGTTCTTTCAGTCGATAAGGCGGGGAATGTAGGAGCCCGGGCTAGCGTCGATACGCTCACCGTTCGGGTCAACTAATCGTATGAAATAACCTGACTGCTATGTTGAAGAATAAGAAACTGATCTATCTTTTGTTGCCGTTGGTCCTGCTCATCTGGGGATTGATATTTTACCGTATTTATACGAACCTGCATGGGAAACAGGTCAACTCCTCTTTCAGAAAGCAGGTGACGAAAGAAATCGATGTATCCAATAACGAAGAGAAGCCTAAGCTGTCTCTGAATTATCCCGATCCGTTTTTAAAAAGTGCTTCAGGCGGGAGAGTGAAAACGAAAGTGAGTCATCAGCCTACCGATGAGCATTCCCAACCGGTTAACTGGCCCGTGATTACCTACCGGGGAATGGTAAGGAGTGAGAAGCAAAAGGCGAAGGTCATGGGGTTTCTTCGCGTCGGGACCAAAGATATGTTGGTGCATAAGGGAGATGTAGCGCATGAACTGACTGTGATCCGCATTGCGAAAGATTCTATTCAGCTGGAAAACCAGGGTAAAAAGAGATGGTTCCGGGTGCGTGAAAAATAGAGTGTTAATGAAGTAAAAGATATAATGAAATATCCGAATATGTGCCATTCCGAACTTAATGTAAGAAACGAGGCAAAAAATGGTCAATATTCATTCGTGTTAGAGATACGACTCACCCCACCGCCCTGGTTTCGGGCGGTCTCCCCTCTCTACTGGTAGAGAAGGGACGGGGGAGAGTAGAGTTAATTTCAGATTTTATGACTATAGGTAATTAACTGGATTTATCATAAAAGATATTTGTCAAATGAGAAATTTAGCGGTTGTTTTTTTTCTGGTTTTATGGTTCACGTCATGCCGGTCAACTTCCGATGTCCCGGAAATCACTCATCGGAAAATCAGTGTGGTATCGGGCAATGGTACGGTGGAAGCGAATATTCTGATTGAGCGAAATAAAAAAGCAGCAAAAGGAGATCCGGCCAAAATGTACGCTGGGTATTACCTGAGCGGAATTCACTATACACAGGGAATGGTCGTTGGGCATCCGCTGGACGGTTTATACCAGAAGTTTGATGGAGATAACCAGCTAATGATTTCCGGAAAATACAAAGATGGCTTGAAAGATGGTTTGTGGCGGAAATGGGATAAGGCAGGTAAGTTGACAGAATCTTCAACCTATCGGAAGGGAATACTGGATGGAGAGCGCCGGATTTATTTCCATGGACAGCCGGCAAGTATCGAGCAATATAAAAAAGGTGAACTGGATGGGAAACAAATCACATTTGTCAGTAACGACTCCGTCCGGGTGGAGCGGTACCGCAATGGAGAGAAGATAGCGAAAAAGCATTTGTTTCATCGACTGTTTCATTCCTCTAAAAAATGAATAACCGTATAGAATCATTTTTCAGGTTTCGGATTCAACTATCAATTCGTTTACCCCGACCCTAAAGGACTAGTCCTGAAAAATCAAGTTTTCCCTTTAGGGATTCAGGGTAAAAAAGCTTGATTTTTCTTGGTTTAGTGAGTTTCGCATAACGGATTCATTAAATATGAAAAATATCTAGGTAAATGCTTAAATGAAAATACTGTTTTCAACATATCGGGATAAGCCATTTAGGAAGAGACCGGGATATGGGTTGAAAGGCGGTGCGCTATATTTTGCCATTTTGGTCCTCCTGTTGCTGAGTGTTCTGTCCTCATTCTTTATTCTTCTGGAACGGTTGTGGAATGAAGAGGATGTTCAGTATATCAAAAATGTGGAACTGAATGATCGAATTGAGTCAGCGGCAGAGTGGTTGCATGCCGATCCTTCCCTTGTTCGGCCAGAAGAAACCAAAGAGCTTACCCTTTTTGAAGACAGTGTATTTGTTGAGATAGGGGTACGCCCCTGGGGAATGCTCCGGATAGCGAATTATCGCACTCAATGGCACCGGATGGAGAAGGAATACACCGAGTTGTTGGCAGCTGAAGATGAACCATCTTACGCCCTGTATTTGACGGATCAGAATAAATATTTATCGCTGGTTGGACAGAGTTCATTGATGGGTAAATGTCAACTGCCCCATCTGGGAATACGGAGTGGAAACATCAGGGGGAGGACGTTTGAAGGGGAAAAACTGGTAGACGGAAATGTCTCTCCCAGTGATACCCGGCTGCCGGCTCTTTCAGAACATTTTCAGGATTTTGCGGCTGCCTACCTGAATGGCGACTTCACAAAGCAGGACAGTGTGATAGCGCTTAGCAAGGTCGAAAGAAATGGCCTGCATCAGTTTTCGTTTCATCATAAGACTTGTGTGATAAATTGCGGAGGTTCTGCTTACCTGGATAATGTTCAGCTGGAAGGAAATGCTGTTGTATTGGCAAGGGATACCCTTGTTGTATCTCCGGGTGCCCAATTGGAGAATACCATCCTGATAGCCCGGGTGATTCGGGTGGAGGATAAGGTGACAGGGCGTTTTCAGGCTTTTGCCACAAAAGAGATTACGATTGGGAAGGATTGCCGGCTGAACTACCCCTCTTTTCTGGTTTGCCTGAATAACCGGACGCCCGGGAAGATAACATTTGGGAAAAAAAGTACCGTCATCGGCGGCATAGCGTTGAACGGCAAAAATGAGGAGCACAAGAACAATTTGCTGTTTTTGGATGAAGACGATCACCTGGCCGGAACGGTCTATGTGAATGGTGATGTCCATTTTACCGGCCGTATCGA
Source organism: Prolixibacter sp. NT017 (assembly GCF_009617875.1). Lineage (NCBI taxonomy): Bacteria > Pseudomonadati > Bacteroidota > Bacteroidia > Marinilabiliales > Prolixibacteraceae > Prolixibacter > Prolixibacter sp. NT017. The sequence goes on from NZ_BLAV01000001.1 coordinate 1,298,240, forward strand.
CGGTCGGTTATACTGCAACCGGTTTGTCATTGATACGCCCCGGGCTTTTTACGAGAATATCATTGTCGATGGCATCATCGATAATACCAGTACACCTGCTTTATTTGGCTCTTTCTCTGTTTCCGATCAACCATTTCAACTAAAACAGGTAGCGATATGCCAGTAAAACGTTTACATACACTCCGGGGAAGTACCATGATTGAAGTGGTGGTCGGATTTTTTCTCATCTCTCTGGCCGTCGGGTTGACAACCGTGCTGTTTAACCAGGTCATGAACAGTTCCGTGCTGTACTCCCGGCACCGGGCTTATCTGGCTGTCAACAACCTGGTAGAAAAACAACAGGAACAGAACACCTATGAAGCGGTATCGGAAGAGTATGGCGATTTGGTAATCGAAGTAACATTGACTCCATTCGGTGAGAAGAAAAAGCTATACATCGTTACTTACCAGGCGATACAAAAAGAGAAGAAGGAAGTACTGTATAAGCGGCAACTGCTGAAACAGATAAAACCGAACGATCATGAAACAACAGAATAGGTATATAAGGTATGCATGCTTTCGGGGATCAGTTTACCACAGAGTTCACTAAGACGGTTCACAAAGTGCACAAAGTACTTAGTGGTCTTTGTGTTTTCTTTGTGAACCTTGTGGTATAAGTTCTGCTCATGGCATCCGTTGTTATCACATGAATGGTGCTTTATCGGTCTATTACCAAATAAAGATGCGACAATTGTGTCAACTGAAAAAAACAAACAGTGATGATACAACCGAATAGATATAATAATGTATGCATGCTTTTGGGGACTCTGTTTACCAGGAAGTTCACTGATCTGGTTCACAAAGTGCACAAAGTACTTAGTGGTCTTTGAGTTTTCTTTGTGAGCCTCGTGGTGTAAGTTCTGCCCATGGCATCTGTCGTTATTACCTAATGGTGCTTTCGGGGATACGAAATGAACGAAAGAAAGAGGTAAGAAATGGTCAGGATTCATTTATATAGTAAATCAGATTCACACGATCGCCATTATTTCGGGCGGTCTCCCTTCTCTACGTGTAGAGAGGGGCCGGGGGAGAGTAGCGTCAAATTCAGGGATGGAGATTCAGGCAATCAAACGAATATCTATAGAAGACTAAAAGGATTTACCCTGATGGAGCAGATCATCGCCATCGCGCTGACCAGCCTTCTGTTGCTGATAGGTTTCACGGCCGTGATGAATTTCAACCGGCTTTTCCGGCAAATTCGGTTAAATGCCGGTGAGGATCGAAGAGTGCTGCTTCTGGAAACCCAACTTACAAACGACTGGCGTACGAGCAACGAGGCCTGGTGGGATGAGCAGTTAACCTTAAAAAAAGCTTTCAGCACGATTACTTATCAATTCGAACCCGAATACATTATCAGAAGCTACGGTGCCCATGTCGATACATTCCGGTTAAGCAGCCGTGAATTGAACATCGGAGAAGTGACCGGAACAAAGGGACTGGTTCGCATCCTATCCTTCCAGGTACCTACTACCAACGAGCAATATACCATTCAACTAAGCAAAGATTATCCGCAATTTAAACAATGGGAGGCAAGAGGTTATGGCGATTAAACTTTCCAGTATCGAATCAGGGAAGCCTGTTTCCAAACAAGGAACCCGTCAGGCCAACAGGCAAAAGGGAGCTGATATTTCGTTGCTAAAGCAATACTTCACAACGAAAGGACACTTGCTGAAAGACAGGAAGAAGGAGGAGTTTTATGCCGAGATATTTTTACTTCTCCAGGCGGGTCTGGATTTGAAGAGCGCCATTGAGTTGTTTTCCTCCCAGGAGAGCAATGTCAGGTTGAAAGCGGTATTTACCGATATCGGGAACAAGCTCATCAAAGGGAGTTCCTTCTCGGATGCCCTGGAACAAACCGGACAGTTTTCGCTGTATGAATATTATAGCGTGAAAATCGGGGAGGAGAGTGGGAAACTGCCGGAAGTGGTCAGGGAACTGGGACACTATTACGAGCGGAAAATCAAACTACAGAAACAGGTTTTCGGGGCGCTCTCGTACCCGTTCATTATCCTCATTACGGCGGTTATTGTGGTTATTTTCATGATGAACTTCATTGTCCCGTTGTTTGCCGATGCCTTCAAGCGCTTCAATTCAGACTTACCCGCCTTTACACAGTCGGTAATTGATATTTCGAACGGGTTGCGAAGCTACTGGTGGCTCATTCTTCTCGTATTCATTTCCATCGGCGTCACCGTTTTCTTTATCCGGCAAAACAAAAAGGTACTTCGAACCCTTAGCTCCCTGGTGATTCACGTGCCGGTTGTGGGCCCGTTGCTGTTAAAAATCTATCTGGCACGCTTTTGTCAGTTCATGTCGCTCATGACCTCGGCCAAAACGCCGTTAATCACGGCACTGGATATGGTGGGGAAGATGGTGGGATTTTTACCGTTGGAAGAAATTCTTGTTTCAGTCAGAAGCCAGATTTACAAGGGAATGTTGCTCAATGAAGCCCTGGCATCGTATTCGCTTTTCGATGAACGGATGGTGGCATTGCTTAAAGTGGGGGAAGAGACCAATAACCTGGATGTCATTTTCCGGAAGTTGCATAGTCAGTATTCCGAAGATATCGATCACTATACCCAGTTGATGAGTTCACTCCTGGAACCGTTGATGATTGTTTTTGTGGGAGGATTGGTGGCACTTATCCTGGTAGCGATGTACCTGCCTATGTTCAAAATCGGAAATACCATGATTGGGTAGTTTGTGAATGTGGAGGGTGTTTTATTCAATCGTGCATCCGGGGTACGGAAGAGAAGACAGAAAAATGAAGCTTTACCCTTTAGGGATACAGGGTGAAAAAACTTGATTTTTCTGATACGAAATGAGTATGCTAAGAAACACCTTATGTCGAATATGGCCAATAAGATTCAGAAAAATAGGGAGATAGAAATAGTGAATGACGATTGTGTAAATTTTGTTATAAATTAATTGGAAAAAAAGGGTAACCAAAAGGCAATTTTCGGTATAAAGAACTGTAATATGTTAATGGTCAAGCCTACCTTGCTGCTTTTACCTGCCGTAAACATATTCGAAGAACCAATTATTTAACCTTTTTGATAAAAAGCCGGACAGATGAAAAAAAAATTGCAGCAACTGTTTCCATAAGTGATTGCGAATCAACGGTCATGAATATCCTTTTCATCGAGGATGAAGGCGTTATGTTTGGCATTTCATTGCCGGTGTATCCGGGGGTGAGTACGCTAATCAGTATTATTTAGAGGTCCTTTGTTTGAAAGATGAAGGAAAGAGCTATAAAAGCCCCCCGGAAAACCGGAGGGCCAACCTTTAATTTATTCACCGGGAATTGCAGTTCCCGCTAAACCTCAAAGATATGAAAAAGTAAGTTAAAAGTCTCCATCCGACCCGGGCCGCCTATCATCGGTTCCCGCCAATTCATTATTAATGCTACCTATCCGGTTATTGGGATATCCGGAGAACGTGTTTATCTCCAACGTTTCAATAATCGCGTCCTCTCAAAACTTTTGTCGATAGAAGGAAATCTGTTTTCCTTCTGTGAAAGATATACCAAACTATTTTAATCAACCTGTAGTTTGAAACGAATCGGATTCAGAAAGAATCCTGTTTACTGCTTTGCCCGCAGAAATTCGGAGTTTAAAGGGAAATTTGATTTTTCAGGATTCACCCTTTAGGGAAGGGGTAAAAAGACTGAAAAATCTTTCCACGAGATCGTTTCACGCAACAGGCATCGATAAATAACCAAACCAGTCTGATAATGGAAAACGATGTATTGAACTACGCATTGTTCGAGAACCATCTGACAAGCGATCCGAACGATTACATGGCCGTTACCACGAACGCCATCAGCCTCGACCAGGATGCATTGATCGATTTGATGCTGACACGGGGCTCTACCCTGACTGCCACCGATATTATGGCGGTACTGAAAATGGAACGGGAAGTGATTTGTGAACAGGCCGCCCTGGGCAACAGTATCACGACCCCTGTATTTAACCTGAGCATGAGCATTAAGGGTGTATTTAACGGTCTGGACGATTCGTATGACCCTTCGCGTCACAGTATTAAGTTTAACCTGAGCCCGGGAACGGAACTCCGCGAAGTGGTCGGCTCTGTGAAGACGCAAAAGGTTCGTGGCGAAAAGGTGGGTCCGGTTATCGACCAACTGGTGGATGCAGCTACGGGCAGTGTGAACGACCAGCTCACTTCGGGCGGATTGGCCACGTTGCGGGGCAGCTACCTCAAGTACGATGCAGCTGACCCTACGCAGGGCATCTTCTTTATTGCCGGAGATGGCACGGAGAGCCGTGTGGAGGTGATATCACTGAATAAACCCGGCGAGCTGCACTTTCTGGCCCCGGCCCTGGCAGCAGGCGATTATCATGTGGAAGTACGGTCGATAATGAAAGGCCATAAGGAGCTGTCATCCGGCCGGCTGGATGCTGATATCGCCGTGGTAGGAGGTTAACAACCTCCTGCCGGCGTTACATCCCGTTATCCGGTATCCGGAACGGGAAGTTACAACTACCCGTGTCTGGTACTTATAACTACCGGTCGAGGGATAAGGTAACTACCCGTGGCTGGTAGTTAGTACTACCGGAAGCAGGTACTGGTAACTACCTACGGATGGTAGTTAGTACTACCCGCCGCCGATCCTTATAAGGATCTTCGTCTGGTAGTTATAAGGGGTTGGAGGCGGGGAGTTGTATGAAGCCTCCGGTAGTACAAAAGCTTCTTATGATAATGTTTTTTGAAACGGCTCTTCCTTTTCCGGAAAGTCTGAATGACATTAATCTTATTATTTAATAAAACTGAACAGAAACTCATGAAATTTAAATTAACTGTATTGTTTTTAGTGGTATTGTTTAGTTGTCGTTTTGGTTACGCTCAAAGCCTGTTGACCAATCCGGTAATCATACCACCCTCACCTTCTGTTGCTTCTTTTCAGCAACTTGATTTCAGCCAGGTTAATCTGTACAACGGCTTACCATCGGTTGATATCCCCGTTTATGAAATCAATCAGGGTGATTTTAAATTCCCGATCAATCTTTCGTACCATTACAGTGGTTTTAAAGTTGAAGAAGTTGCCGGCTGGCTTGGACTGGGATGGAGTATCAATGCCGGAGGTATGATTTCTCATATTGTTCGGGGGAAGCCAGATGATGACCCTGATTATGGCTATAATTGGGTCCGGGACTATCTGGGAATACCCGATCCTATAGGAAATCCGTCAGCATACAGCAGTTTTACTTCGGGCATATCAAGTGATAAGAACACATTAAGAATGTTTGCCGACGGATTATATGACGGCCTTCCGGATGACTATATTATTAGTGCCAATAACCTTACAGGCTCAATAATTGACCTTGATAATGGGAATTATGTGTCTAATCCCTACAGACATTACCTTATCTATAAGTCGTCAAACCGATGGGATATAACGGATGAAGCAGGGAATAAATATATCTTCGGGCATATCACCGGAGACTCTGATGTGAATTATGGTATGGAAAGGACTTCCTATGAATATTCTAATAGTACCAGTAATATCGCGGAGTCCGAGACTTACACCTCCGGTTGGTTTCTCCGCGAGATAATTACCAATACCGGTGATGTTATACAATTCAATTATACCTCGGAAACGATTGCCAAATTACCTGGAATATCAGAAACCCGTTTCAAACTGTTAGATTTTGCCGGTAGTTGTCCGGAGATGTTTTATTCGGTATCGGAAACAACTTTTATGCCTGTAACTACCTGGAAGTTAAGTTCGATTGATAGCCGGAGTTGTCATATTTCATTCTACAGTAATACAGCGAGAAGTGACAGAATCACAGGATCGAACTCCTGTTCATTAGATTCAATTGTCATAAAAGATTCTCAGAATAAGCGGGTTAAGAAATTTAGTTTCGATTATGATTATCTGGGTAATACCGGTAACAATGAAACCTGTCGGCTTGTATTAAAAAGAGTAACTGAATCGGGAAGTGACGGACAGGTATTAAAACCACCTTATATATTCGGGTACGATGAGAGTGTAACGGTTCCTTCTTATTCTTCCAAATCACAGGATTTCTGGGGTTTTTATAATGGCAAGACCAACACCACCTTTACGCCGTCCAATATTCCCAACAGTTCTTATAATGCATATTTCCAGGGATACGCAAACCGGAATCCCGATGCTAATTACAGTAAACTTGGACTTTTGACCAGTGTTACACTCCCGACGAAAGGAGAGATATCTTATACGTATGAGCCCAACGATTATGGGTATGTAAAGGGAGAAGCCAATCCGTCTGTACCGGTTGCTTCCGGAACAATTACTTCGACCGCAGCCGTACCGGAAGGCTCGACAACCCTTGCCGTGAATAAAATGATAACCCTTGCCGATGACCAGACGGTTGTTGTGAATTTTGCCATAAGCAACAATGGTTATCCCCTGGAAGAGGAAGGAGAAGTGAGGATTAGCCCTGTAAAATCAGTGTTTCCTCCAATATTTAGTGTCAAACAGAATAATACGAGTGGAGTGACCGAGCTAGCCTTGTCTGCAGGGGTTTACTGGCTCACTGCTCAGGTTTATACTGTGGGACACTCTGCTTCCATTAGTGTTAACTACAAAACTTACGAAAAGGATGCAAACGGAAATATTATTTACAATAAGAATCTGACAGCAGGAGGGAACAGGCTGAAACGATCCGTTCAATACGACGGAATCAGTCACGGGAACGATAAAGTACTGACGTATGATTATCGTATGGCCGATGAATCCGATCGGTCCAGTGGAATGATTTACGGCCCTATCAATTATGACTTTAGTACAATGCAGGCCGAAGTATCGGTATTGTATCCTACCGGAACTTTGTTTAATGAGCAGTTTTGTACGTTTGCCGGGAGGACCAGTTCAAATCGTGCCCCGTTATTCGGTAGCGACGGCTATATCGGCTACCAAAATGTAATGGTACAGGAGGGCGAAAACGGGGGAAACGGTAGTACACAGTACTACTTCACAACTTATCCTGACCAGGTTGTATCGGGCTTGTCACAATCCATCAGTAAAGCATACAAACGGGGTAAACTACTGAAAGTTGTCAAAAAAGATAATGCGGGAAATGTGAAGTATGCCATGGAAAACCACTATACCTCCGATAATGCCAACGAACATGGAGTTGCCGGGCTATTTTTGGTGGAATACAGTGAAAACAATGTCCAGGATTATCTGGATGTATTTAAGGCACCTTACTGGGGCATCATCCGAAGTGAATGGTTTTACCTGTCTGAAAGTGTGGAGACCTATTATCATGATAACGGGAATGTTATTGACACCACTTTTTATGTTTACGGCAATCCGGTACACGCACAGTTGACTGAGGTAAAAAAACGAAGAAGTGATGGTAAACTGTTGCAAACCCACTATTATTATCCTTCCGATCACCCATCCGGTATTACGACCAGTTCTGCTGTGGTAAATTCTTTAATATCGGAAAACAGGCAGGTGAAGCTGAAAGTAGAAAAAAAGGTTGAATCCGGAATAGTCGACGGGCAGGTGGAGAATTACGGAAGCAATCTTCTGCCTTCTGATTTGTCGATGCTGGTAGATGGTACTTACCAGCCGGGAATGCATTTCGATGACTACGACAGCTATGGCAACCTGCTACAGGTGACCGATAAGAATGGGATAACCACTTCGTACTTGTGGGGATACAACAGTATGTATCCGGTAGCCAGGATTGTAAACATTGCCCAGGCAGATATTCCTTCATCGGTAAAAACAGCCGTGCAGAGTCACATATTTACCAATAGTACCGTTTTCAGTAATATCCAGACGGACCTTAATTACCTGAAGAGTCAACTGTCCTCGCTGATGAATGATTCGAGGTACATGGTCACCATCTATACCTACAAGCCCCTGGTTGGCATGACTTCTCAAACCGACCCGGGCGGTACTGCCACTTATTTTGCATATGATTCCTTTGGTCGGTTAAGGACGATCAAGGATGATGACAGTGCTATTAAGGAAAGATATACCTATCACTATGGTGAAACCGGAGCAGATTTAACCATTTCTTCAACGAGCCTGACTTTTAATAGCAGCGGAGGCACACAGTCAGGTTCAGTAACTTCCACTGTTTCCTGGACCGCTACTGATGACCAGACATGGATATCGGTGAACCCTGCCTCGGGGGTTAACAATGGAACAGTTTCAATCACCTGCTCTGCCAATACCAGCACCTCCTCCCGTAGCGGAGTAGTTACTCTGACTGGCGGAGGGATTACAAAAACGGTAACAATTACACAGGAGGGGGCGTCTTTGCAATTGAGTGTGTCCCCCACTTCGCTGGTTTTTAATGCAAGTGGAGAAACGTTATCGTGTACTGTGACTTCCAATGGCGGATGGATTGTTAGCTCAAGCATGAGCTGGATTGTATCCAGTATCCATCGTGGCAGTGGTAATGCGACCATACAGATCACTTGTCCTGCCAATACGTCAACCACCCGGGAAGGGGCAATAACCATTACTGTGCCGGGAATCAGCAAAACAGTAAATATTACTCAGTCTGGTGGAATAAATCAATAAAATGGCAATTTTTTAAGTAAAAATATAATGGGAACAAGATATAAATTAATGCTATTACTGATTGGTATTTTCTGGATAGAAAATACGTATGGTCAGAGTTCAACGCAGAACTATATCGCAACGGAGACGGTGCTTGTATCAGGAAAAACCACTGAATCATCTGTAGATCCGCTTAGCTATACTCAAAAACGCACCCACCTGGAGTATTTTGATGGTCTTGGACGGTTATCACAAACTAACGACTACAAAGCTTCAGGCGACGGGAGTAAAGATTTGATCACTCCTGTCCGCTACGACACTTATGGCCGTCAGGCAAAGGATTTTTTGCCTTTTGGCAAGGCCCGGAATATGGCTTTTTTGTCGGCTCCCTCCGATACAGTGGCCGCTGATTGGACCGGTTATTATGGTACAACGGATGATGACTATGCATATTCGCAGAAACGTTTCGAATCGTCTCCGCTTAACAGGGTCCTGGAAGTGTCGGCCCCGGGAAATATCTACCGGACAGGAGGGGGGCATACGGTGAATTATGAATATGATACCAATAGCGCAAATGAAGTGAGGTGCTACACGGTAAATATTTCAGATGTGCTGAACCTGTCTGCGGGTTATTATGCGGCAGGGACATTGTTTAAGACCACTACCTGGGACGAGAACAATGCGCAATCGGATAACACAAGCAGAACGGTAGAGTATAAAGACAAGCAGGGACGTGTTGTGTTGAAACGTAGCTACATAGGTACTACCGCCTTTTCGACGTACTATGTTTACAACGACCGAAACCTGTTATGTTGCGTCATTCCTCCGAAAGCAACTGCCGATGACGGAAGTGTTAGCTCCACGGAACTGGATCAGTTGTGCTACCAGTATAAATATGATGGCTGGAAACGGATGAAAGAGAAAAAACTTCCCGGTGCGGGATGGGAATACTTAATCTATGATAAGCGTGACCGGTTGGTATTGAGCCAGGATGCCAAATTGCGGGCGGTGAGTTCTACCCGGTATCATTACACGTTGTACGATAATTTAAACCGCCCGGTGGAGGCAGGGCTTTGTACCGAATCGACTGCCTACGCCACCCTGAGAACGAATGTGAGCAACAGCAGCAATTACACCCCGGCGTCACGTACCTCGGAAGTTTATACGTATTACGACAATTATACTGTACCATCAACGTGGGGGTATCCCTACGCTTCGATTTACACAGATCAAACCCAGACGAACAATGTCAGAGGGCTGGTAACGGGAGTGAAAACCAAGGTGCTGAATACCGGTGCCTGGCTTTATACGGTGAACTACTACGACAAGTACGGTAGGCTACTGCAACAGTTCCAGCGCAACCCGGAAGGAGGTTACAACCGGGTATCGACGGCTTACAATTTTACCGGCGACCCGGTTAAGCGGCAAACTTACCACCGGAAAACTTCGTCATCGACCGCTATTACGATTAACGAGGAGTATGGTTACGACCACATGAGGCGGCCTACCTATGTGAAATACGGTTATAACACGACTTCACTGACGACCGTTGCACAGTTTACCTACGACGAGTTGGGACGGATGTCGAAGAAAGAGCTTCACAACGGCTACCAGGACATCGACTATGCCTATAACATCCGCGGATGGTTGACCCAAATTAATAACCCCACAGCCACGGTAAGCAACAGCAAGCTGTTTGCCATGAAGTTGTATTACAACACGGATATGACCGGCACCCTGGGAGGAGGAGCGCAGTACAACGGCAACATCAGCGGAACCATGTGGCGGTTGTCGGGCAACAGCAAAAAAGGGTACGGTTTTACTTACGATGGACTGAACCGGCTGACCGTAGCCGATTACGGCACCTATTCGGGAAGCTGGGCGAATACCAGCGCCTACGATTTGAACCCGGTCGTATATGACAAGAACGGGAACATTACCAACCTCACCCGGAAGAATTCCGGAGGTAACAACCGGGAAAGTTTAGGCTATACCTATGCAGGTAACCGACTTAGCAGCATCTCCGGTACCTACAACGGGATCAGTGACAACGGCAACTTTGGATATGATGCAAATGGGAACATGACCAGTGACGGGCTGCGCGGATTGACGGTTACTTACTTCGATGAATTGAATCTTCCGAAACAGTACTACCAGAATTCCACGAATAAGGTCGACTACACATATGATGCCGGGGGTAACAAGTGGAGCAAAACAGCTACTGTTTCGGGTACTGCCTCTACTACGCTTTATGATGGTACCTTTATTTACGAGAACGGCAGCCTGAAAAAGGTGTTGACTTCCGAGGGGTATTACGACCCGTCGGCCGGGCTGTACTACTATTACCTGAAAGACCACCTGGGGAATACCCGCCTAACCTTCCATTACAGCGGTTCCACGGCGGTAGTCGACCAGGAGGTTGAATATTACCCGTTTGGCAGTCTGTTTACAGAGAACAATCTGGATAAAAATAAGTACCTTTATAACGGTAAAGAGTTAAACGACGAGTTCTTTGAAAATTATGATTACGGGGCTCGGTTCTATGATGCGGAGTTGGGACGGTTTCATACGCAAGATGCCTTTGCTGAGAAGTATTATGATTTTTCTCCATATCAATATGGTGCTAATAATCCAGTACTTTTTATTGATATCAATGGCGATAGCATTCAGGCAACACCAGATGCGATATTGGCTATTTACCATTCATTAGACCAAAATGCAAATGTTAAATTCGACGTTAAAAACGGGACTATTGATCCGGAGTCCTTTCGAGATCAAGCTGAATATTCAGATGATATCGTGCTCAAAGACTTATATGAAATTGCAAGCAATGAACATATGGTGGAAGTGAATATATCTGATAAAGAAACTTATAAGGATAGTGAAGGAAACATTCAAAGCAATGAATTTCAAACGCCGACTGATTTTGATATTAGAGATCTTGGGCCAGAAACTGCGCAACAATTGAGAAATCTAGGTGAACGAGATGGAAAAACAATAGAAGGAAATCTTGGTGTCACTTTATTACCCGGTAATGAATCATTATCAGGTAAAAGATCTCAGGATGGAAACATTCAAGTAATAATTAATGGAAAAGGCACTTTAAATCATAGGGCTGTTGGTGTAGCTCATGAGTTTGTACATGTTGTTCTCTATTTAAGAGGATTGCCTCACGGACATGGAAAACCAGGTGTGGATGAAGCAATCAAAAAACGTACTAATGTTGTAATGAAACGACTTGGATATGACTATTAAAAGCATTGTTCTTTGTGTCCTATTCTCAATTTTAATGAAGTTGAGCTTTGGACAAATTGCAGAAAAAAAAGATAGCATACTCTTCTTTGATGCAGATTCTACTTGTTTAGGAGTATTCTATGAAACAAATAATGAGATTGATTCTACTGTATATTGGGACTTGAATAAGGATAAGATTGACGTTTCCTTCAAAGTTCCTGAATATAAATTTGGTATTGATTCTTTGAATGAATTACTTTTAAGTAAATTTAGAGAGCAATTAAACTTTGTCGAAGTCAATGGAGCCGCATTGGTATATATATTACTTGAGAATGGCGAGATAAAGGAAATACGAATAGGAAAAAGAATTGGATACCATCGTAAATATGATGAATTGATAGAAAAGACCCTTATGATGACTCAAGGTGATTGGATTATACCTAAAAAAACAAATAAACCATTATTATTTGTCTATTTGTTTAAAATGAAATAAACATTCAGAGTTACAAACCCGGCCACTGTGCCGGGTTTTGTTTTATGTGTACCATTTGTATCCTAAGAATACTTGAGAAAATCATCTCTGTGGAGGTAGAGGTAGTTCTTGTTTTCATTATGAAGATGCTGAAACTCCCATATATTATTTTATGACACTTTGTGCAACAGAAAATTAGCACTCCCTAAAGGACAATCCAAAGAAATGTAGAAAACATTCATCAGTTTTTTATCCATCTTAATACGGTCGTACTAGCTGGCATTAGTTTGAACTGACTAATCTGAGCCGACTACGGTACCTATTCGGGAAGCTGGGCCAATACCGATGCCTACGATTTGAGCCCGGTAGTCTACGATAAAAACGGGAACATCAGAAACTTAACCCGGAAGAATTCCAGTGGCGGTAACCGGGAAAGTTTAGGCTATACCTATGCAGGTAACCGGCTTAGCCACATTTCCGGTACGTATAATGGAATCTATAAAAGTGGCACTTTCATCTATGACGGCAACGGAAACGCTACCAGCGACGGGCTGCGCGGTTTGACGGTCACTTACTTCGATGAGCTGAATCTGCCGAAACAGTACTACCAGAATTCCACGAATAAGGTCGACTACACGTATGATGCCGGGGGTAATAAGTGGAGCAAAACAGCTACTGTTTCGGGTACTGCTTCTACCACGCTCTACGATGGTACCTTTATTTACGAAAACGGCACCCTGAAGAAGGTGCTGACTTCCGAAGGATACTACGACCCGTCGGCTGGGCTGTACTATTATTACCTGAAAGACCACCTGGGTAATACCCGCCTAACGTTCCACTACAGTGGCACTACGGCGGTAGTCGACCAGGAGGTTGAGTACTACCCGTTTGGCAGTCTGTTTACGGAGAACAATCTGGACAAAAATAAGTACCTTTATAACGGTAAGGAATTAAACGACGAGTTCTTTGAAAATTATGATTACGGCGCCAGGTTCTATGATGCGGAGTTGGGGAGGTTTCATACGATTGATCCACTTGCGGAGAAGTACAGTTTTCAGTCGTCATATCTTTATGGTTGCGACAATCCAATCCGATTTATCGATTATATGGGGATGAATGGTCAAGAACCAGATGATGACAAAGAACCTTCAGTTTTTTCTATTTCTGACTGGATTAATTCTATGGCAAATGCATTAGGATTCAATATGAAGAATATGAGTCGAGCCAATACATCTGAAGAGATGGATCAGATTGCCCAGCACAATGAACAGCAAAGTGCAAATTTGGAAAAAACAGATAGCGGCGTAAAATTAGCAACTGTAGTAGCAACGACAATAGTATCTGCTCCTTTAGTGGTAGCAGCCTCACCGGAATTAGCTCCAGCCACAATTTTTAGTACAGAAGGGGCATTTCTTAAAGGAGCTATTAGTACAGGAGTTCAGGTGATTGCAAATGATGGTAAGATTGACCCTCTCACGGTTGCCACAGATGCTTTCTTAACACCTGGTGTAGGAAGTGTAATAGATGCTGCTATCGATGTAAAAGTGCAACCAGGAACAGGGGTTTCTATTGATGTTGTTGGTTTAAATAAAACACCGGAACGAGCCGCATTAGATTTTGTTGCTGGTTATGGTTTTGGGATAGCTAAAAATAAGGCAACAGGAGTAATGTTAAGAAATTCTGAAACAGAAGCCCAAAAATACTTTTATGAGATAATGACTGGAACGACCATAGGTGTCGCTGGAACTAAAATAAAAGAATGATAATGACTAATAAACAAAAGAAAGTTGCGTTTATCGTAGTGTTAGTACTTGCCTATGCAGTATATATGTTATATTGCGAAGTGACAAGTAGTCGAATAGAGAAACATGGTAGATTTACTGTTGGCATTGTAACTGATTTTGGAATGAATTTTAGAAATGGCTATACTGTTAATTATGAGTATACAGTTTCTGGAATCCACTACAAAGAGAGTCTACTCGTTTCAGAGGACTACGATAACATTGTGAAGCATCGATTCTTTATTAAATTTGATCCTGAACAGCCAAAACACAGCAAAATCCTTCTAGATAAGCCAGCTTCATCTAAATTTTGGAATGTACCATCTGATGGATGGATAAAAATGCCAGAGTAGAGGCATATTTTAATTTATAATTTAAATAGAAAGCTCGGTAATGCCGGGCTTTTTTGTTTGTTCTTTGTTTGAAATCAGTCAAGTTCTGTAAGCCATACTTGCTCTTAATATCTCATGTTGGCAAATCAATGAAAGCAATAGATTTTTTCTTATTATCCTAAAAAAGCTTCAGTAGTTTCAATGCGATTACGGCACCTATTCGGGAAGCGGGGCCAATACCAGTGCCTACGATTTGAATCCGGTGGGGTACGACAAAAACGGAAATATCACCAGCCTGACCCGGAAGAATTCCGGAGGCAGCAACCGGGAAAGTTTAGGCTATACCTATGCAGGTAACCGGCTTAGCCGCATTCCGGTACCTACAACAGAATCAGTGACAACGGCAGCTTTGGTTACGACGCTAACGGCAATATGACCAGCGACGGGCTGCGCGGATTGACGGTTACTTACTTCGATGAGTTGAATCTGCCGAAGCAGTACTACCAGAATTCCACGAATAAGTTTGTTAATACGTAGGACTGCAGAGATAACAACGTGACCATAACCGGGTAAGACCGGAACAGGAACATAATGAGGCTAAAGGAAACCCGATAGATTGAGAACATAGCTAATCCTGTTACCAAATGCTTAAATCGGATCTTTGGGTTTTCAATCTTTTTAGGGAAGAAGTACCTTTGTCCCATCATTTTGATGCGTTTCACGCATATCTGAAAAAGACCTGCCATGAGCAAAACCTCCCGTTATCTCACTTCTGTTCTTTCCATTACGTTAGGAATGCGCCTTTTCTCGATGTCCATTATCATTCCGTTTCTGTCGGTTTATGCATTGAACCTGAAAGGAGGAGCTCCTTGGCTGACCGGTTATGCATTGGGAATTTTCGGGTTGACACAGGCGGTGTTGCAGATTCCGTTCGGTGCCCTGAGTGATCGCATCGGATACAAAAAGGTGATGGTAGCGGGTCTGCTAATGCTGATTGCCGGATTGCTCACGGCTGCTTATGCACCCTCGGTTTACTGGCTCATTTTTGCAAGGGCGTTGCAGGGGAGTGGTGCCATTGTCACGGTAGGGTATTCCTGGATATCGTCGGTGGCAAGTGACGAAACCCGTGACAAGCAGCTGACCCGGCTGGGAGCCGTTCTGGGAACCTTTACCATGTTGTCCTATACCATCGGGCCGTTGATTCACATTTTCCTGAAGGTCGACCGGATGTTTGTCTTTTCCGCTGGTTTGATGGTGATTTGCCTTATCTGGGTACTATTCGGGACGAAGCAGGTTGATCCGAATGTGCGTCGAAGACACCACCAAAAGAAAAAAGGCCAAACGGTGTTCAACCGGAAAACGTTTATGCGGGGATTGTTGCTCACAGTCAATAACCTCTTGATGATGGCTTTCTTTTTTATGCTGCCCATTTTGCTGGAAGGGAAGCTCGAAACCAGTCAGATGTGGATGATCCTGACGCCGGCCATTTTGGTGGCCATGGCTTTTCTGACCTTCTTTTCACGATTGGCATCGAAAGGGAAAGCCAAGCCGGTGATGCTCTTTCTTTATCTGTTGGAGGGAATTGGATTCCTGTTGCTTTACGGGCAATCGTTTCCCGGAATCATCGCCGGAACGGTCCTTCTCATGACGGGTTCCTTTTCTGTGTCGACCATCGTTCCCATGTTGCTAAACCGCGATATTGATAACGAACAGCGGGGAACCGGAAATGGTATCGTAGTTAGCCTGCAGTATTTCGGTTCTTTCCTGGGCGCAGCCGTAACCGGTTCACTTTGGAGTTTATCTCCAGATATCGCCTTCCTGTTTGCTGGTGTTTTCTCTGTTTTTGGGGTGGTGTTGGTCTTAACCTTTCCGAAAAGTCGCTAAAAAACGAACGCTACAATTTTTGTCTTTGGTTCTTGGTGGAAAACTTTGTGCCCCTAGTGGTAAGAAAAACTAACCACAAAGCCCACAAAGGAGAAACAACGTTCACAAAGTCGTTCGGAAGTTCTTCCAGCCGGTCCTGATCTTATTACCAAAAGCGTGAATCGAAAAGATTGGTTTTTATTCTGGTACCGGACAAAGATTCTTCCATTAATGCAAAAAAAGTCACCCGGGCTGAGTGACTTTTCTAATTGGATTTATTTTTTGGGAACGATTAACGCGGTGATACCTCTAAAATTGTAAATGTTCCCGGTTTCATTTTCGGCCATCGCTCTCCTTTAGCCAATGGATAAAATTCGGCTGTCGGTAAGAAAATATGGTGGTTTTTCTGATTAACACACATGGTTCGTGCTCCCCGTTGGGTGGGAACCGTTTCCAATACCTTGAAATGATTTCCGTCTTCGGCAACCACTGTAAGTGTTCCATCTCCGTTCGAACTGTATGCTCTGTGCAATCCTTCATCGAATGCGGCGCCGTCTGGTCCACTGCCAATCGGTAATGTCTCCGCCACTTTTTGGGTTTTCAGGTCAAACACGGTCATCAGATGATTATGGCAAACACTGAACAATTTTCCGGTAGCAAAATCGGCTGCCAGACCGCTGGGCTCTTTTCCGGGGGCAATCGACCAGCTTTTCTCCAGCTTTAAATCCTTCGCATCGATGCATGCTATCATCGATTTATCTTCGATGTTGACATAAACTTTTCCTTTTTTGTCGGTGACCGAAAACTCGGGTTTTCCGGGAAGTGGAATGGTTGCAACCACTTTATCAGTAGCAGCATCGATTACCGTGGAACTGGAACTGCCTCCATTGAAGGTAAATACCTTGTTGCTGAATGGGTCATACAAAATGGCATCGGGATTGGCGCCGGTGACTTTCACTTTTTTGATCACCTTTAAGGTCTTTAAATCAAAGATTGCGACGATCGAATCCCTTCCGCTGGAGATAAATCCTTTGTTTAGATTCTCTGCCAGGGCAATGCCATGAACACCATCCAGATTTTCGATGGTACCCAAAACGCTACTGTTTTTGGGGTCAATGACTTGAACAACGTTACCGTGAGAAACGTAGAGATGTCCCTGTGAGTCGACAGTCAGGTAGTCCCAGAAGTTATTTCCGGGCACATGAATCTTATTCACGATGCGATACTGACTGGCAGGTTGCGCAAACGTTGAAATTCCTGCAAAGAGGAACATGATTAGAAATAGATGTTTCATCAGTTTCATTTTTGATTTATTGTTGACTATTTAGATAGGTGTCTGTTAATCTCCTGTTTGATGACCAATGTGCTTTTCTTACTGATTTGTGAGAATGCATCTATTCTTATTCGTCGGTTTTTGCACTTTTGTTCTTATCAAACTTCGTTAAATTACCAGTCCGGATTTCTTAAATAGTATAAATAAATCTTAATTTTTAATCTGAGAGGTGTAGAAAGGGAAAAGAAAAATCCCGGGGCAGAACTACTACAAACTGCCGCCGGGATCGATATGAAATATATGAGCTAATAAAAGGGTCTCGATTGATTATTGCGCCTTAAAACCGGGGGGAGGTTGGTGAAAACCCTTTGGTAAAACATGAAGTGAATCCAGTTCATTCATGTGTACTGAAGGTAATTTGCCTTTCTCCAATTTATCTTTTACCAATTGTCCAACCTTTTGTGCTGCTTCTTTGCTTTGGAACGCTATCTTTCCCGGAAGACCGGGGTAGTAGGTTTGCTCGATGACAGGTTGCCCGTTGTGCTTAACGAGGTAACCCCACTCGTTATGGTAACGGACAACCTGTACAGCGAATCCTCTTTTCGCTCCATGCTTCTGCACTCCAATAAGAAACAGAATTCCTATAGACAGTCCAATCAGTATTTCAGAAATGATGACCGTTTTGCGTTTAGTCATATTCGTTATATGTATCATCGGGATGAATACCCCACAAATCATCGAAATAGTAACTACTGCTGCGACCAGTAGTGATGTAGCCTACATTACCGATTGCAAAGCCTACCGCTTCGGTGCGGCCACTTCCTTCAAAATCGTGTATCTGTTCCCAAAGGTCGGTAGAGGAATTGTATTCCCAGATATCGGTTCCGGCTACTCCCTGACCGCCTGTGGCAACGAAACCACGGTCGCCAATGGCAAATGCTACACGGTTCGAACCGGTCATGGCGTAATCGTCGTCGAAGCTCTGGGCTGTTGCATCTGACAACCTGTTTTTTTCCGTCCAGGTATCGGTTGCCGGGTCATATTCCCAGAAGTCATCTTCGTAAATGCCGTTGTCGACACCGGTACCTACGTATGCTTTTCCGTTAATCACGAAAGCCACAGCATCCCGGCGTTTACTTCCACCCACACTGGTCACGTGTTTCCATGTATCGGTTGTCGGGTTGTAGGCATACATATCTTTTAGGTAATTGCCATCATAACCGGTTCCGAGATATCCTAATGAATCAATACCAAAACCAATGGCTCCATAACGGGCTGTTCCCGGAAAATCGGCTTTTTGGGTCCAGGTGTTGGTTGACGGATCATATTGGTAAAAGTCTTTCAGTTTTTCAATTCCATCGTAACCTGTTCCAACATATCCTTTATCACCTACAGCAAATCCAACGGCTCCGTTTCGGCCTTCACCAGGAAAATCGGCACATTGGATCCATGTATTTTTAGCTGGGTCATATGCCCAAAAATCGGTCAGACGGTCGGTACCATCGTAACCTGTTCCAACGTAACCCCGGTCGCCAATCGTAAAGCCAACCGCATCACTTCTTGAAACACCCTCGAAATCGGATAACTTCACTGAATTACCTATTAATTCACTATCACTGCTGTTTCCGCAGGAAACCAGTGTGCCTGAAGCAATCACTAAGAAGGCAAAATACCATACGAATTTTTTCTTACGCATCGGGGAAATCATTTTATCAGTTAATCATTCGAAGGCAAACATAGCCTTGTTGTGGCAGGGCTAAAAACAAAGTAGATGTACAGCCGGCCTTGCTCGACAAAAAGAGGAATTTGGTCGACAAAACGTCAAACACTGGTTTTGCGGGGATGAAGGAGGCTGTAATAGTAGAAAAATGGCCGTTTGTCTTCTGATTTTGTGTGTTCGTATATTATCGTTTTTCGAACGGTATTTATTCGGTTGCTTTGTTCGCGAGATTATCCTGAAGATTTGATATGCGAATGACTGAAAAAGGTAGGAAGAGAACCGGGATCCCCCGAAAATTTGAACATCTGATTTTTCGATGGCTGCTCCGTGCTGTGGTAGTTTCCGGCGTAAGCTGGATGATGACAGCCTGCAATGTGGGTTCGAACGAATTTACGATGGGAAGCGAATTTATCGATGGGGGTTCCACACTTACGATGATTGACACTTTTCAAATTAAGATGTCAACTGTATTAATTGATTCACTGAATACTTCCAATACCGGAACGGCACTGGTTGGTCATTACGTGGATCCGAATCTGGGCACCGTAACGGCTACTTCCTATTTTGAGTTGGGAATTCCCACTTCATTCTCGGAAAGCAGCGACAATGTTTACGATTCGACCGTCGTGATTCTGCGGTACAACGGCTACTATTACGGCGACACAACCCGGTGGCAAACCATTACGGTTCATTCCATCGCAGAGCGTTTGAAAGGTAACGAGTGGGACAACGGAATTTATAACAACCGAAACACTCCTTATTCTTCGGAAGTGCTTGGGAGTGTTCACTTTTTAAAAAGAACAGCAGCCAGTGATTCATTGGTCATTCCAATAGATGATGCGCTGGGTAGGGATTTCTTTACCAGAATGAACGAAGGTGACGACGATTATATGACTTCCAGTTCCAGTTTAGTCAATTACTTTCACGGCCTTGCCATTGTTCCTGATACTACGGAAAGCAATGTGGTTTATGGCTTTAAGGCCGATGCGACCAATCTGGCGATGCGGGTTTATTATCACCGGCCCAATGCCAATGGAGACGGGCAGGACGATTATTACGCTGACTTTCCCTATACGTCAGTCGATCCGGCCTATAACCGGATACAGGCCGATCGGAGCCAAACTTTGCTGAAATCGTTGGTTACCCAGAGGGAAGACATATCATCCACCTCGACGGATGGCGAAACGTTTGTGCAGTGTGGAACCGGGTTAATGACTAAAATGAGGTTTCCTAGCCTGAATGATATTCAGCTGATTAATCAGCAGGGAATTATCATGAAAGCGGAGTTGGAATTTAGCCCGGTTGTCAATACATATGACCCGCAGGCTCTTCCGGATTCTCTTATTCTAATCCAGACCAATAAAGTCAACGCAGCGATCAGCACCCTTACGTCAAGCGATGGAACAACGTTACACCTTTCCCCTTCCTCGGATGAACTCTATAACGAAAATACCAAATTCACCATCGATATTACCGACTTTATTCAGAATGCATTCAGCGACGGTTTATATAACACCGAAAACGGATTGTTGATTAGCTGGGGTTCGACTCAGTACCTGAGCCGACTCGACGGGTTGGTTATTCAGGCCGACCAGAAGGTGGAAAACGGACCCAAACTGAAGATATATTACATGACTTTCTAACGACGATAGCAGGATGAAGCTGAAGAATCATATATTAATTTCTCTTATACTTACACTCTTTACCTTTAGTGCAAACGGGCAAATCACCTCTTCGCCCTATTCCATGTTCGGGACCGGTACCATTGAGGCTCCCGGATTTGGGACAAATCAGGCTATGGGCGGAGCGGGGATTGCCCTTCCTTCCGGTACTTTTTTGAACAGTCTAAACCCTGCTTCTTATTCCGGAATTGATAGTTTGTCGTTTTTGTACGAGTTTGGAGCGTTTATGAAGTATACCGATTATAAATCCTCCGGCTCAAACCAAGACAGAATAGATGGAAACTTCAATTATATCGCGTTTGGGTTTCGTGTGAATTCATGGTGGGCTTCCTCGTTGGGGATTATACCCTACAGCAGTGTTGGTTACACTATAGATACCCAGGGAATAATTGAGGGGACGAGAACTACCTATAACCGGAATTTCACAGGCAGTGGAGGAATCAACAAGTTTTATATTGCCAATGCTTTTCATCTGACGAAGAATCTTTCCATTGGTGTAAATACTTCAGTTTTGTTTGGCTCCATTAACCAGGTGGAAACCGGAAGTGATAACTCGTCGCTTTCGGATTATACGGTTACCACAAAAAAGTATATCCGGAATCTCTACGCCGATTTTGGTTTGCAATACGCCATCGAAAAAGGAAAAAACCGGTATAGCCTGGGATTGACCTACGGTCCGGAGGTCAATTTGGTTTCTTCTTATGATTTGACCCTGGTGTATAATAGCACAACCTATCCTTTGACATACAGTTCGGACCAGAAATATTTGATGCCCGGGCAGTACGGAGTAGGTTTGGCCTTTCAACAGGGCAATCGTTTTTCGGCAGCGTTGGATTATACCCTGAGTAAATGGTCTTCGGCTTCGTTCAACAATTCGGATATTCGTACTCAGGACAATTCCAGGTATTCACTTGGACTCGATTATACGCCTCGAACCAGTTTGATTGATCGGGGGTTCAAAAGGATGCATTACCGGTTGGGAGGATTCTATACCGGCTCTTATATGATTATCGATAATCAGCCCATCAATTCGATGGGAATGACGTTCGGAATCGGTATCCCGTTAAGGAACAACCGAAGTATGCTCAATATTTCGCTGGAAGGCGGACAAACGGGAACAACCAATAACAATCTCATCAGGGAGCGCTACATGAAAATTCACTTCAACTTTACCCTGAACGATGTTTGGTTCCAAAAACGGAAATACAACTAATCACAACCGGAACCGGTCGACTAGTTCGAAGAAAGAGTTTTTGTACTGGCTTCCTATCGGGATACGTCTTCCGTTGATGAGAATGCGGTTATTTTCGATAGACTCGATTTGCGACAAATTGACAACAAACGATTTGTGAACACGGGTAAACATATTCGAAGGTAACTTTTCTTCGAGGTTTTTCATCGTGCTTTTGGTCAGCAGCGGTTTGTTGCCGTTATGAATTTTCACATAGTCCTTCAATCCTTCGATATAGAAAATCGAGTTGAATTCCACTTTCACAGTAGCATATTCCACTTTGATCAGTAAGTAATCGGGTGTCCCGGTATTTTCTCTGTGAGGAGCCGGGGCTACACTAACAGCATCTTCCCGTTGCAGGTTATATAATCCGTAAACCTTGTTGACCGCTTTCAAAAAACGATTGAATTCGATGGGCTTCAACAGGTAATCGGCTGCATTGAGTTCAAATCCCTGAACGGCGTAATCGGGGTAGGCTGTGGTGAAAATTATGTATGGTCGCCTTTCAATACTTTGCAGGAAATCGATGCCATTCAGGTGCGGCATTTCAATGTCCAGAAAAATCAAGTCGATTTTTTGCTGCTGCATAATGTTCAGCGCATCGAAAGCATTGGTGCATTTGTCGATGAGGTTCAGGTACGGAACCTTATTGGCATAGTCTTCAATAATATTCAGGGCCAGCGGTTCGTCGTCGATTGCCAAACAATTCATATGCTAATGTTTTACTTTAACTTTCAGCTTAATTTTCCGGTTGCCCGGAATATTTTGCGGTCGGCGGTGTTTCGTTTTTGTCGCAACGACTTAACTTTTGTTCAGGTTGAGTATTAGCTGTACTTCGAAAAATCCGTTCTTTTTCTCCGTTTTCAGCAGGTGTGCTTCAGGATACAAAATCTCAAGACGTCTTCGTGTGTTATATAGTCCAATGCCTGAAGTTCCTTTATATCTTTCGTTGGGATGTTCGTTCACCACTTTATTTATGATGCGGAATTCGATGGAATCGTTGTGTATGTCGAAGAAAATATGAATAAATGATTTGTGAATACCGTCGGCACCAAACTTAAACGCATTTTCCACAAATGGTATAAACAGCAGTGGTTCAATTTGTTTGTTATTGACGACGCCTTGGATATTCATCTGAACATCGGTCAAACCAGTCAGCCTTAGTTTTTGCAGTTCGATGTAATTCCGGATATGCTCCAGTTCATTTTTCAGCGAAATATGATGTTTTTCTGCGTCATACAACATGTAGCGCAACGTATCCGAAAGCTTTAGAATCGATTCTGCCGTCAGTTCCGATTTCCGGTAGGCCAGCGAATAAATACTGTTCAGAGAGTTAAACAGAAAATGCGGATTTACCTGTTGTTTCAGCAATGATAATTCTGTTTTAGCTTGTGCCCGTTCCTGCTCCGCTTTGTGCTTTTCCTCGGTCGACCAAAATTCAAAAAAACGAATACCGATAGCTGCCATGATGAACATCAGCATGTTGTACAGATCCAGATAGATGCCACGCATTCGCGGCCCGCCCGGTGGTGCGTTGTGTTCTCCAAAGGTGATATCGGGTGAATGAAATGGCATTTGATGTAATCGATCTCCGAAATTTGGTGGAGGCATCATGTCCATCTTGATAGTGTAGGTTAGCGCCAGTATAGTTCCCGTAACAATTACCAGGAAAGTCAAATAGAGAACGTATCGCTTTTTAAAAAGGAAATAAGGAATGAGAAACAGATAGTTCACATAAAAGATAACGAATACTGCACCCCACATCACCAGTTGAAGTGGTAGATTGAAACGAATAAAGTAGGTATTGAACAACATGTAGTTGAGCCCGAAGTAAAGGACCCATCCTAAAATGTGGTAGTAATACCTGAATCCGGATTGTTGTTTTGTTGCCATGGACAGGAATTTAAGTATGCATTTTTATTTACCGGAAAAATTGTCATTCCCGTTCCCTTTTATTCGCTTTTTATGTTTTCGTTTTAAGTTTGATGTAGTTACTGCAAAGATAATTCCTTCAACAGAATTCCCGCATTTATTCCGCTTAAATAGGCAGTTAGTCATTCTCTTCGAAACGAATATATACCTAAAGTAAACTTCTTATAAAGCTTTCGTTAATGCTGGGCCTGTCGATGGAAAAAAATGCACGTAAGAAATCCAATTCCATACCTTTGCATCCTAATCTATTTTCTATGCCGAACTACGCAAGAATTCCGTTTCAGGCCAATCGCTGGCCCTTTTTTTATGGTTGGTTTATTGTTCTAATGGGAACATTGGGAATGCTGTTCAGCGTTCCGGGACAAACCATGGGCGTTTCCGTGTTCACCGACCATTTGATTGGTGAGCTCAACGTATCCCGTGATCAACTCAGTTTGGCGTACATGTTTGGTACCATCGGCAGTTCGCTGTTCCTTACCCTTGCGGGAAAATGGTATGACCGCTACGGAGTTCGGTTGGTGATGAGCGGAGCGACCATTATGCTGGCTTTTGCTTTGATAGTGGCATCGTTTTCTCCGGCTATCGTTTTAATGGGGAAAGGACTTACGTTTATGCCATTGTCCTATTTTGCCGTAGTGGTTATGAGCCTTCTATTTTTTCTGATTCGTTTTTCCGGACAGGGGGTCATGACGTTGGCTTCCCGTAATATGATCATGAAATGGTTTGACCACAAGCGGGGGATGGCCAATGCTTTGAGCAGTGCTTTCGTTAGCTTCAGTTTCTCGCTGGCACCGCTTTTTCTGGCTTGGGGAATTAACCGGTTCGAATGGGACGGAATGTGGCGTTGGCTGGCCGTTTTGCTATTGCTTTTTACAGTCCTTGTATTGGTTTTCTTTCGGGACAACCCGGAAATATGTGGACTGGAGCCTGATGGTAAGATAACAGAACCTTTAGCTGAGAACGAGAAGCCTAAGCCGGACCGGAAACAGTTTACGTTGCAGGAGGCTCGAAAAACAATAGCGTTTTGGGGCGTTTCCATTGCCAACATGTATAATGGATTTTTTATTACAGGGTTAACCTTCCACATCATTTCCATTTTTAAGACGGTTGGAATGGACGAATCCAAAGCCCTGGGAATTTTTCTTCCGGCAACCGTTATTTCGGTTGTTGTTTCCATTGTTGGTAACTACATCAGTGACTTTATCAAGCTGAAATATCTTCTTTTAATCATGGCAACTGGAGGAATATTGGCATCGGTTGGCCTGATTTTGCTTGGTAACGGATGGGCCTACTATGTGTTGATTGCAGGGAACGGAGTGGTCAGTGGTATATACAGCGTCCTTACGGCTGTAGCGTTTCCCCGTTTTTTCGGACGAAAACATCTGGGGGCTATCTCCGGTCTTAATATGTCGATGATTGTTTTTGGCAGCGCTGTTGCTCCCCTGATTTTTAGTCTGAGCAAAACACAAACCGGAAGTTATTATCATGCCGGAATGTTTTCTTTGACCGTTGCTGTATTGATCTTCTTGCTGGCAACACGGGTTCGTAATCCCCAAACTCATTAATCTGTTCTACTTCATTTGAGGTGGTCTGAGTCAATTTGTTACTCATGTCTCGATTTATGAGGGTGATTTTCAATATCTGTTTATAAAAAACTGTCCTTTTGTTCCATTTTTGTACAAATTTTATTGAACAAAAAACTTTTATATTTATTTAAGACATGAAACTCTTATATTGCGGCAAATTTTGAAACAGATCAGATCCGAAATAGATGAGCAGTCACCCGACTTTAAAGAAAAGGTTGGGGAGTATGAGAATGTGCTGAGTTCCTATCGGGAAGCACTTCGTCAGACCGTTGAACGTGAGCACGAACCCGCGGTGAAAAAGCATCTGGACAGAGGCAAATTGCCGGCGCGTAAACGCATCAGTTTGCTGATCGATCCACAAACTCCGTTTTTGGAGCTTTCGACGTTGGCGGCATACGATCAGTATAACAACCAGTTTCCGTCAGCGGGAATTGTTACTGGCATTGGTCGTATTCATGGTCGTGAAGTGGTGATTATTGCCAACGATGCAACGGTGAAAGGTGGCACTTATGTGCACGAAACACTGAAGAAGCACATCAGGGCACAGGAGATTGCCATGCAAAACAATTTGCCGTGTGTGTACCTGGTCGATTCGGGAGGAATATTTCTGCCGGAACAGGCGAGATTATTTCCCGATAGGTTCGATTTTGGCCGGATTTTCAACAACCAGGCCCGTATGTCAGCCGAAGGAATTCCGCAGATATCAGTCGTGATGGGCTCTTGTACAGCTGGCGGTGCCTATGTCCCGGCCATGAGTGATGAAACTATCATGGTGAAGAACCAGGGAACCATTTTCATTGGAGGTCCGCCTTTGGTGAAAGCGGCTACCGGCGAAGATGTGGATGCGGAAGAACTGGGTGGTGCCTTAGTGCACACGGGAATTTCGGGAGTGGCCGATCACCTGGCGGAGAATGATATTGATGCATTGAAAAAGTGCCGCAGTATCATCGAAACCTTGCCATTGCCCGATAAGCAGGTATTGGATGTAACACCTCCGGAAGCACCGTTATACAATGCTTCAGATCTGTATGGTCTGGCTCCTGTCGATTTGAAAAAGCCGGTCAGGATGCGCGAAATCATTGCCCGATTGGTCGATGGCAGCAAGTTCCAGGAATTTAAGGAGCGTTACGGAACCACTATTATTACTGGTTTTGCCAAAATAATGGGTTTCCCGGTAGGCATTATTGCCAATAACGGTTTTCTAACATCGGAGGCGTCTTTAAAAGCGGCTCATTTTATCGAATTATGCAACTTCCGGAAGATTCCGTTGTTGTTTTTGCAGAACATTACCGGCTTTATCGTCGGAAAAAAATATGAACAGGAGGGCATTGCCCGCAATGGTGCGAAACTGATTCATGCGGTGGCTACGGCCAATGTCCCTCGTTTTACAGTGATTATTGGTGGTTCATATGGTGCCGGCAATTATGCAATGGCGGGCCGGGCGTATGATCCGAATTTCCTGTTTATGTGGCCCAACGCCCGTATTGGAGTGATGGGAGGAGAGCAGGCATCCCAGGTGCTACAGTCTATCGGCAAGAAAGGCGGAAAGAGCGGCGCACCTGATTTGGTCAGTCAGTTCGAAGAAGAGAGTCGTGCTTTGTACAGCACTTCCCGGTTGTGGGATGATGGCATTATTGAGCCGACCGAAACACGCAGTGTGCTGGGATTGGCTATTTCCGTTTCACTAAACCGGAAGTTCGGTGAACCCAAAACAGGTATTTACCGTATGTAGGCTTAGTGTTGAAAGGATTGACAAAAAGAGATGAACAGAGAAATCTGTATTTGCATAACCTGATTGATTTGCGTAAGCATTGATCTATGGAAAATTACCAAACCCTGGTGGTGAGACCGGAAGGAAAAACGTTGAACCTCTGGTTAAACCGAAGTGAAGTACATAATGCGCTCAACCGAGAGCTGATTGTCGAGTTGCACCGTTTTTTTCAATGGGCAGAGGAACAGCCTTCTTACCGTTTTGTGGTAATTCGCGGTGAGGGAAAATCGTTCTGTGCCGGTGCCGATCTGAACTGGATGAAAGAATCAGCTACTCTAAGTGAAGCTGAAAATCTGGAGGACAGCCGCTTGCTCACTCACATGTTAATGGCTATCTATCGAAGTTCGAAAGTAGTCGTTGGAGCAGCATACGGTAATATATTCGGTGGTGGAACCGGATTGTTGGCCGCCTGTGATATAGCTTATACAGTGTCCAATGCCCGCTTTTCGTTGAGTGAAACCCGACTTGGACTGGTAGCCGCCAGTATTACGCCTTTGCTGATGAAACGTATGAAAGCTTCGCGGCTGAAGGAATTGATTTTCTCAGGAAGACATTTCAATGGGAACGAGGCATATGAAAATGGTTTAGCCGATCGGGTTTTCGAGTCGGTAGAAGATATGGATAGGTTCATCCTTCAGTTGCTTGAGCAGATGTTGAAAGGTGGACCTCGCGCTGTGGTCCGTTCCAAACAGTTGATCAATGAACTATCGGACGGAACGTCGATGGACGAACATATGAAAAAAATGCCCGAACTGTTGGCGGAAGTGAGAGTAACTCCCGAAGCACAGGAAGGCATTACCGCATTTTTAGAAAAACGAACTCCCGACTGGCCTTGATGATGGAGAGACTGGAGAAAATATTAATCGCCAATCGCGGCGAAATTGCGCTTCGGATTATCCGGGCAGCGCGTTCCATGCACATATCCACGGTCGCTGTTTACTCCGAGGAGGAGGCCGGCGCGTTGCATGTTCGCCAGGCCGATGAGTCGGTGTCGCTCGGAGAAGGTTCGCTTAATGATACCTACCTGAATATCGAAAAGATGATTCAGGCGGCGCTTCAATCCGGGGCACAGGCTATTCATCCGGGATATGGTTTCCTTTCTGAAGATTACCGTTTTGCGGAAGCTTGCGCCGAAGCGGGTATTATTTTTATCGGTCCCGATGCCGAAGTGTTGAGGTTGATGGGAAATAAGATGGAAGCGAAGCAGTTTGCTCACCAACTGGGAATTCCGGTTTTGCTCGGTCAAACCCTGGAAGCCGGACAGTTAAATGGTGAAGCCAAAGCATTGGAGTATCCATTGCTGGTTAAAGCTTCCCACGGAGGTGGCGGAAAGGGTATGCAGATTGTTGGTTCGGCTGATGAGCTAAATGGGAAACTTACGCAGGCATCGCGTGCTGCTGCCAATTACTTCGGTAACGGCGAGGTATACGTTGAGCCCTATGTAGAAAAGGCCCGTCACATCGAAGTGCAGATTCTAGGTGATCGTCACGGCAACCTGGTTCACCTGTTCGAGCGTGATTGCACATTGCAGCGCAATCACCAAAAGATTGTGGAAGAAGCGCCGGCTGCCAATCTTCCAGGAGCTGTGCAGGAGCAACTCCTGAATGCGGCTTTATCGCTGGGGAAGGAAACCAACTATTCGGGTGCCGGAACTGTCGAGTTTTTGGTCGAACCCGACGGTCGTTTCTGGTTTATGGAAATGAACCCACGTATCCAGGTGGAACATCCGGTAACCGAAGAAGTGACAGGGATTGATATTGTCCGGGAACAATTGCGAATTGCTTCCGGTGAATCGCTGTCTTTCCGGCAAAGCGACGTTTCGCTGAAAGGACATGCCATCGAGGTGCGTATCTATCGCGAAGATCCGGAGAAAGCGTTTGCGCCGTCGTCTGCACCGGTTAATTTTTACCGGTTGCCCGGAAATGGTGTCCGGCTGGAGACTGATTTGGATGGGGATAACGAAGCCGGCAGCCAGTTCGATCCGCTGATTGCCAAGATTATCACTTATGGCGAAAGCCGAAGTGATGCATTGGCGAAGATGGAATATGCCCTGAAAGAACTGTCGGTTCATGGCCCGAAGACCAATCTTTTGTATCTGAAACATTTGTTGAAAGAAACTTCGGTTGTCAACAACGATATACATACCGCCTTTATTGGCGAACAGCTGCAGGAACATCTGGATGGCTTACAGCAGAATCGCGAGAATGTATCACGGGAAGTTTTGTTGGCAGCCTATCTGTATCTTGGTTTTCTGCGAAAGCAAAACAATGCGGCTGATACCTGGGAACAGGTAGGATTCCATCGCATAAAAAATCAGGTCGAAATAGCTATTGACGACCAACTTTTTTCGGTTACTTTTCATTCCCGGAATGGAAACCATTTTCAGCTGCAGGCTGGGGACAAAACATTTTCGGTTTCGGTGAAAGAAACGGATACGCAGCGCTTAACTGTTTCGCTGGAGGGAAAGAACCACGAAATTTTCTGGTCAAATCATCCGGTAGCCGGAAAATGGCTGGACTCAGATGGCTTTCATTTTCATCTGACCAGTCCCGATTTGCTGGATGATTATCATGGTGAAGCTGCCGGAGAAGAGCCGGGAACGGCAGAAAATGAAGCGGTAGTTCGCTCGCCGCTACACGGAAAGATTATCGATATTCAAGTCAAACATAATCAAATCATCAAAAAAGGGGAGATATTGCTGGTGATCGAATCGATGAAATCGGAGAACCACGTTACATCGCCCCGAGCAGCAAAAATTAAATCCATTGCTGTAGAGGTTGGCAGCCAGGTAACTGACGAAATGCCTTTAATTATTCTGGAGGATATTTAACTATGGACGAATTATTGCCCAAACACTACGCAGACTATCGTAAGCGAATCAGAGATTTTGCAGAGAAGGAGGTTCATCCTGTTGCAATTGAGCATGACGAAAACGAGCATTTTCCTGTTGATTTAGCCCGCAAAATGGGCGAAGCCGGACTCTTTGGAATTGCCATTCCCAAAGAATACGGAGGACAGGGGCTCGATACGTTGTCGTACATTATTGCAGTGGAAGAGTTGGCCCGTGTGGACAGCTCGCCGGCAGCGACCATTGCTGCCCACAATTCACTGGGAATTGCACCCATCTATTCGTACGGAACAGAGGAACAAAAGCAGAAATATATCCCGGGTTTGTGTACGGGGGAGAAACTTTGGGCGTTTGGATTAACGGAAGTTACTGCCGGTTCGGATGCTAAAGGTGTGGCATCGCGTGCCGAACTGGTCGACGGCGAGTGGGTTGTCAACGGCTCCAAGATGTTTATCACGAATAGCGCATCGGAAATTGCTTCCGGTATTACCTTGCAGGCCATCACCGGTGAAAAGGACGGGAAAAAAGAGCTGACTGCTATTTTAGTCCCTCGCGAAACGCCCGGATACGAAACCTGGCCAGTGAAAGGAAAGCTGATGTGGCGCTCGGTGGACAACGGCAAAATGAAATTTACCGATTGCCGTGTGCCGGAAGAAAATATGCTGGGTAAACGTGGCGAAGGAATCAAGATTATGCTTGCCACACTCGATGGCGGACGTTTGTCGATTGCTGCCATGGGACTCGGTCTGGCGCAGGGTGCTTTCGAAATGGCGGTGAAACATGCCAAAAAGCGTGAGCAGTTTGGTAAACCGATTGCTGAATTTCAGGCGGTTTCTTTCAAGTTGGCCGAGATGGCTATGCGCATCGAGTTGGCCCGGAATACGCTGTACCGTGCTTGCCAGCTGAAAGATGCCGGAAAACCTTTCGGTAAAGAAGCAGCCATGTCGAAACTGTACTGCTCGGAAGTAGCCAAATTTGTAGCCGACGAGTCCGTTCAGGTTCATGGAGCATACGGTCTGCTTCGCGAAAATCATATTGAACGTTTCTATCGTGACCAGCGTTTGCTTCAGATTGGTGAAGGAACTTCCGAAATTCTGAGGATGGTCATTGGTCGTTATGTCTTAAAATCGTAAACTGTTTTCCAAAGAAATCAGATAAACATGGGCACCGATCGCAAACTGGATCACATTAAGCTGGCTTTTCAATCGCAGATGAACGGAATAGCTGCCGATGAGCGGTTCTTCTACGAACCGATGTTGTCAGGACATCCGGTGGACGAACCGGACGAAATTTCGTTTGCCGGGAAGAAGCTAAAAGCTCCGGTTTGGGTTTCGAGTATGACCGGCGGTACCAAACTGGCCAATACCATCAACCATAACCTGGCGCGTGCCTGTGGCGAATTTGGCCTTGGAATGGGATTGGGCTCATGCCGCAAACTGTTGGATGACGATACCTATTTCTCCGATTTTGATGTCCGTATCGATATTGGTGATGAACAACCACTTTATACCAACCTGGGGATTGCTCAGGTGGAAGAGTTGCTGGATAAGGGGCAGACAGACAAAATCGAGCGGCTCGTCGAACGCCTTCGTGCCGATGGATTGATTGTCCATATCAACCCGATGCAGGAGTGGCTTCAGCCGGAAGGAAACCTCATTCAGCATCCCCCGATTGAAACGGTGGAACGCTTGTTAGAGCAGGTTCAGTTCCCGGTTATCGTGAAGGAAGTGGGGCAGGGATTTGGCCCGGAAAGTCTACTCCGGCTTTTGAAGCTTCCGCTGGCTGCGGTTGATTTTGGTGCTTTTGGCGGAACCAACTTTGCCCGCATCGAACTGGAACGCAACAGCGACCTGAACAAAGAGCAGTATGAGCCGTTTGTGCGTGTCGGCATGTCCGCGGAGCAGATGCTCGATGCGGTGAATCAAATGGTAGATGGAGGTGAAGAAATCAAGTGTCGGCAACTGATCATTTCAGGCGGTATACAAAATTTCCTCGATGGTTACTACCTAACGGAAAAATCGAAATTGCCGGCTATCTATGCGCAGGCTTCTGCTTTTCTGAAATACAGCCAGGGGGAATATGAGGTGCTGAGAAATTATGTGGAAGCCCAGTTGAAAGGTTTGCGTATTGCCAAAGCATTTCTTCGGATTAACGAAAATCATTCTGAATGACGAAAAACGAACGGATTATCAGTGGCTTTTCCAAACTGAACCGGTCGCAACGAATCGATTTAATATGGGACCGGCTGGGACTTGATGAGGCTTCCCGGTCGGTGCTTGATAATTTCTTGCATCAAAATCCGTCAACTCAAGCACTTTTCGAAGAGTTTAGCGAAAATTTCCTGACGAACTTCTTTATGCCCATGGGCGTCGTTCCCAACGTAGTGGTGAACGGTCAATCATACATCGTTCCGATGGTGATTGAAGAGAGTTCGGTGATTGCTGCTGCGTCCAGGGCTGCCAAGTTCTGGGCTTCGCGAGGTGGTTTTCAGGCCCGCGTATCCGGAATGGTCAAAAAAGGGCAAGTGCATTTTTCCTGGTCCGGAGAATCGAAAGATTTGAAGGCTGCTTTCCCGTTTCTGAAAGAGAAAATGCTGGCTGCTACACATGATTTAACGGCTCGCATGCGGAAGCGGGGCGGTGGAATCATCGCAGTCGAATTGGTCGACAAAACCAGTGAACTGGCAGACTATTACCAGGTAGATGTTTCCTTTGAAACAGCCGACGCGATGGGCGCAAATTTCATCAATTCGTGTCTGGAAACCATGGCGGGAGTTTTGGTCGATGAGTTGAATAACTCGGAAACAAACGGCGAGGCGAGTGTCATCATGTCGATTTTATCGAACTACACGCCCGATAGTCTGGTGGAATGTTGGGTGGAATGTAATATCGACGAACTGGCTCCGTTTAGCGGAAAATTGAAGCCGGAAGAGTTTGCCCGGAAATTTGAAAAGGCCAGCCAAATTGCACAATTGGATGTATCGCGGGCAGTAACGCATAACAAAGGCATTTACAATGGCGTCGATGCTGTTGTGTTAGCTACCGGAAATGACTGGCGGGCGGTTGAGGCTTGTGGTCATGCATTTGCGGCTTCTAATGGAAAATACCGCAGCCTGACGTTTGCCGAAATCGACGGTGACCGGTTTCGTTACACACTGCGGCTTCCTTTGGCACTTGGAACCGTGGGCGGCCTGACCAAAGCACATCCGGTTTCCAAGCTGGCGCTGGAACTGTTGGAGAATCCCGATGCAAAAACATTGATGATGATTGCAGCGGCAGCTGGTTTGGCTAATAATTTTGCGGCTGTTGCATCGCTCACAACGGTCGGCATTCAGCAAGGGCACATGAAAATGCACCTAACCAACATTCTGAATCAGTTGGGAGCAACGGCAGAAGAAAAAAGCAAATGCACCCAATATTTCAGTGTTAAAAATATCGCTTACGCAGAAGTAGAAAAATACCTGAACCACATCAGGAATACCAATGGCTGAAACAACCAACACAAGAGTATTTTATTCCCGCGGCAAATTGTTGCTGACGGGTGAGTATGCTGTGCTTCGTGGTGCGGAGGCATTGGCTCTTCCATCCAGATTGGGGCAATACCTGGAAGTGTTAGAAGGAAATGAACCCGGCGTTTTATCATGGGAAAGTATTTCGCCTTCCGGGAAGTGGTTCGAAGCGCGTTTTAGTTTACCCGCATTGGATGTTATTTCAGCTACAGATAGCCAGAAAGCCGGTGTTTTGAAGGAACTTTTCCTGACCGCCCGAAAACTGCATGCTGGTTTCCTGGAAAGGGAAGAAGCTTTGCAAGCCAGGTCGACCCTTGAATTTCTTCCCGAGTGGGGATTGGGTTCCAGTAGTTCATTGGTTTCCAATATTGCCGATTGGGCCAAATGCGACCCGTTTCGGTTAAATGGACTAGTCTTTCACAGTTCCGGCTACGATGTCGCGTGTGCCCGTTCGAAAGGGCCGATTTTGTATCGAAGGGTGAATAATTTGCCGGAAGTAATTTCCGCGAAATTCAGGCCTTCGTTTGGAGCTAATTTGTGGTTGGTGTACCTGAATGAAAAGAAAAATTCGAAGCAGGCAGTAAACGCGTTTGCCGGGTTAACTGTTGATGAAATGATACTGGAGAGGATTTCGTCGATTGCAGGCGAAACTGCTGCGGCTGATGATTTGGATAGCTTTTGTGCCTTGATGGATGAGCATGAAAAGCTGGTCGGCGGAATGACAGGGCAAATTCCTGTGAAGGAAAGACTCTTTTCCGATTTTGAGGGGTGTATCAAGTCGTTGGGAGCATGGGGAGGCGATTTCATTCTGGCAGCGACTAAGTGGCCGGAAGAGGAAGTGAGAAAATGGTTTGGAGAGCGGGGATATGAAACCGTTCTTCCGTTTAACGAAATGATTTCATATGGCTGATAAAAAGAGTGACTGGAAAGAGACTACGTGGGTTAGTCCTTCAAATATTGCCTTGATTAAATATTGGGGAAAGCATGGCGAGCAATTGCCCAATAACCCGTCGTTGAGTTTGACGTTGAAGAATTCGGTCACTAAAACAAAGCTTCGTTACCGGAGGCTTGATGAACCCGTGCCGGATTCCGAGGATTTGAAAGTTGCTTATTGGTTCGATGGAGAGCGGAATGAGGCTTTCGAAAGGAAAGTGGCTAATTATTTACGGCGATTACTCCCGGAGATGCCCTATTTAACAAGCCTTGAGCTGGAATTTCAAAGTACGAACACCTTTCCGCACTCAACCGGAATTGCTTCTTCGGCGTCCTCGATGAGTGCGATTACGCTCTGTTTAGTCGATATGGAAAAAAAGATGGGACTGCGAAAACCTCCCACTCAGGATTTGTCTCGTCGTGCGTCGCATCTGGCCCGGTTAGGGTCG
Source organism: Prolixibacter sp. NT017 (assembly GCF_009617875.1). Classification (NCBI taxonomy): domain Bacteria; kingdom Pseudomonadati; phylum Bacteroidota; class Bacteroidia; order Marinilabiliales; family Prolixibacteraceae; genus Prolixibacter; species Prolixibacter sp. NT017. Next base: position 1,333,424 of record NZ_BLAV01000001.1, read on the forward strand.
GGGAGTGCCTGTCGCTCGGTGTATGGCGGTTGGGTCACCTGGGGGGAAGACGGTTTGTTGCCCGATTCTTCCGACCGATATGCGTCGCCTTTGGAGCAGGACATTCCCGAACAATGGCAAAATTTGCGGGATGCCATTTTGATTGTTAATTCCGACCGGAAGAAAGTTTCAAGTTCTGCTGGTCATGGATTGATGAGCAATCATCCTTTTGCGGAAGGTCGTTACCGTCAGGCCCGGAAACACCTGAACTGTATGATGCTGGCGCTCCAGAACGGAGATGAGAAGACCTTTGTTGAAGTGGTGGAGAGTGAAGCATTGTCGTTGCATGGTTTACTGATGACCTCCTCGCAGGACGGTTTGTTGTTGCAACCCGAATCGCTTCAGATTATCAATGCGGTTCGCGCTTTTCGCGAAAAAACAGGCTTGATGGTTTGTTTTACGTTGGATGCGGGCCCCAATGTGCATTTGCTTTATCGCGACGAAGACAAAGAGATGGTGCAACAATTTATTCAGGAGGAGTTGCTTCCGTTCTGTGAAAACAGGCAATGGATTGATGATGAAATTGGCGAAGGCCCCTATAAAGAGGAAATTAAATGAAGCGTTTCCCGGCAAAAATATTACTATTCGGCGAGTACAGCATTATTACGGGCTCGAAAGGACTGGCGCTTCCGTTTAATCTATACGGTGGTCAGTTAGCCTTTCCTGTCGGGAAAATGAGTCCGGCCGAGAAAGAGGCGGCTCATATTTCCAACCAACATTTGGCGGAATTGCTTGGTTTCCTGGAGAAAAATGCAGCAGCACCGGTCTTCTTAAATTTGACTTCCTTCCGGGATGATTTGGCTACCGGACTTTATTTTCAATCAAATATTCCCAATCAATACGGAGTGGGCAGTTCCGGCGCTTTAACAGCTGCTTTGTATCATCGGTATGGTCAGGATACGGAAGAAGAGACGTTGCCGGAGATACGGAAGCAAATGGCGGTCATCGAGTCGTTTTATCACGGAACCAGCTCTGGACTGGATCCGTTGGTGTCGTACGTACAAAAGCCTGTTTGGATCGAAAGCCGCGATAAAATCAGCGTAGAAGCCGGTTGGCCGGAAAAATTTTTCGATGAATATGCTGTTTTCCTAATTGACAGCGGACAGCAGGGCGGAACCGGCGATTTGGTTAACTGGTTTATGGAACAGCATCAGCGGCCCGGTTTTCGGGAAGTTTTCGAGGAAGAATTAGTAAGCGGTATTGATGAACTGGTAGACGCTCTATTGCATGCTCAAACCGATCCGGTTCAGGCGGTTCTGCAACGCATTTCCCGTTTTCAGCTCGACTATTTTCGTCCCATGATTCCGGTGGAGTTCCGGAAGCATTTCCGGTATGGCCTGGAAACTGATGATTTTACGTTAAAGCTGTGTGGCTCGGGAGGCGGTGGTTATCTGCTTGGTTTTACCAAAAATCGCATTGCAACCGAGAAATATTTCCGGGAAAGGGAAATCAGTTGTCTTTTTGTCGAAATGATTCCCGAAAGTGTGGACGGAAACGGGTTCCCTTCTTAAAAAGAAAATGTACCATCGGTGCTTCTTCGGCTACCAACGGTACATCGCTAATTTTTTGTTGCTTATTTGTTTACTGAATTGTCACTTCCAGTGGATGCAGAATGCGTTCAGCCTGTTTTTGTAGCATAGCGTCCCAGCCTTCAACCGACTTTACCTGTCCGCTTTTCACCCATGCAAACCCGGCATAGTAAGTAAGTACCGAATCGTTAGGCTGCGTAACGACCATAATCTGACTTTGGTCCGGGGTTGGTGAGATGTGGGTAAAGGCGCTGTCCACGCGAGCCGGATTAACCACGACACCTTCGCCGACAAAGGAGTCGGCTCCTTTTTCCCACTGACGGAACCAGCCTTCTTTCGGCTCCAGTTTGACATCTCCTTTGCGCTCGTGCATCGAGATACCGATGGTGATATTGGGAACTGGTTTTTCGGGTTTCAGCGATACAACAAATTTGGAGAAGTTCGAGCCCAAATCGAGTGAAATTCGTTTTGTTTCGTGAATCCTGTATTCACTCCACGGTGCATAGGTCAACTCAAAAACGGTACGAATTGGTCCCCGGGCAATGGTCTTGTAGCTGACAAAATTTTTCGAAACATGCAGGCTATCATCTTGCCAAACGCCAATACCCCCATCGCCGCGACTCGAGCCAACATGGTAGGCATCGCATCCTTCTCCACGATCAACGTTATAGTAATCGACACTATCGACGGCGCCTGCGTACCATTCATCAATAATCGGGTATTTAACTCGCTTGAACCAAAGGTCGATGCCACTGGTCAGTGTGCCGCCGGGCTTGTGTTCTTCGGTAAGTTGCTGTGCTTTTGGGCCAAATGTCCGGAAAGCTACTTTATCGTTCTCCCAGGCGTAGTCATCAATTCGTTCGGGAACGAACCTGGAGAAGGTCGTGTATTTGCTGTGTGGTTGTTCTTCGGCACCGTTTTCTCTGCCAATAATCTGGTACGTTTTTTCTTCGTTGGCTTTGATGCTCACCTGGAAAAGCAGTTCGTCGGGTTGACCATCCTGGTTTTCGTCAATCAGCTGCCGAACCAGGTAATTTCCGCTCGACGGATCCAGCACCAAAAGATCTTTCGGCGAATACTTAGCCGTTAAATCTTTTAGTTTCGTCATGGGAATGGATACCGTTTCCGAAATGCGGTTGAAATCCAGCGTATTCTTCACGTGAACTTCTTTTTTGAGGACCGTGTTTGAGTTGCAACCTGCTAACAGGAACAGAGAGAGTAGCGGCCAGTAAATCAGTTTTTTTTGTCGATTGATTTTCATCTGTTTGAATTGTATTATCGGTTCCGTTTATCTTTTTTAGTGTTGACTATGTCACAAAGCGTGATCGGCTTTCAGGGGCATGATAAAAAATTCCGGAGTCATAAAGGTAGAATTTTCGGGCCATTGTGGGGGGAGAAAGTGTATAAATTACATCTTCGTCTCATTCATTTCACGAAAAGTGGTACACCTTCCGGTGAATTCTCCTACCGGGAAATCGCTATCCGGGTACGGTATCATTCCGGTTAACAAACCGTGATATAATACCTATCCGGTAGCCCGAAAGAGTCGAATATTGACCGGCGATACGTAGCATTGCGGTATTTTTCGCGGTAGCCGGATACCATATGGGCCCTGCATGTCCTCTATTTTAATTGATTCTTAACGATATAATACTTAAGTTGATTGTTGAAATTTTGAAGAGCCGGCAAACCCGCCGGCATGGGACAGACAACTTAGCATGTAGTTTTTCGTGGTAACAAGAGAGAACGATCGGCGCATAACCCGGCTTTGAAAAAGCTATAGATAAAACGATAGCCAAAATCAACCGGATATACCGGCATCTTGTGTTTTTGACTCGCCGGAGGGTCGGATAAGCTGCCGATTTCTGTCGGCGACATTCCTGAGGGTAGGATGAGTTGCCGATTTTTGTCGGCAACGTTCCTGAGGGTCGGATGAGTTGCCGGTTTTTGTCGGCAACGTTCCTGAGGGTCGGGTGAGCTGCCGGTTTTTGTCGGCAACGTTCCTGAGGGTCGGGTGAGCTGCCGGTTTTTTCCGGCAACGTTCCTGAGGGTCGGATGAACTGCCGATTTTTTCCGGCAACGTTCCGGAGGGGAGGTTGCACTGAAAACAGTGGTCGGGAATAACATCCCGATTAGTATATAACCAAACTTCAATAAAAACAATTAGAATTATGATTGAAATTGCATTATCCGGTTTGAAGAACAATGTCCTGTTTACCTTGTGTAAACGGATTTATGAATTGATTTTATCGGTGAAAACCGAAGAAATGGGTATCGACTTTTACTTTGGCCGCTTTGAGGAAGCTTATGCCGAATACAAAGCCGCAATGGAAAAGTCGGTGCTAAGTGCTGCCGAGATTGCGGAAAAAGACAGTTTCCGCGACCGGATGTGGTCGGCCCTGCGTATTCATGTGAAGAACTACCTGCGGCACCCGTTACTGGGGGCAAAGGCAACACCCATTTTGAACGAGATTGATAAGTACGGGAAGCAGGTCGTTAAGCAGAGCTATGAAGCGGAGTCGGCTATTATCCATAATTTAACCGAGACGCTCGAATCGGGGTTTACCGACGATTTAGCTGCCATGCACGCCGATGAATGGCTGTCGTTGCTGAAGGATGCCAACACCGATTTCGAAACCACGCTGCGGGCTTATAACGCACAAAAATCGAATGCCGATGAGGTGGATGCTGCCACATCGGTCCGTCCCGGGCTGGAGGAAGCCCTGCGCAAACTGCTCACCTTTCTGCCGATGCAGGCCGAAGTAACCGGGAACAGCGGTTTGAACGAACTGGTGAAACAACTGGAAGTGGAAGTTAGCCGGTTTTAATGAAAAGAGACCTTCAGGGTTTTAAAAACCCTGAAGGTCTGAAAAGATGTTATTTTACTTTCCAATTATCGGTGCGGAAAGGTTCCAGCGGAAGGCCGTTGGTGTCGAACAGATTGGGCATGCCGCCATTGGTGTAGCAGTAACGTACCGCTACGGGGTGTTTTACTTGCTTCGAAAACACTTCAATCGTTCCGTCTTTCTTCAGTTTGGCCTGGGCCGGATAGAAGTGCTGGTCGCTTCCGGCAACCTGAAAGCTCTCGATGGTTCTCCCCTTCACGGTCAGTTTTCCAATCGATTTAACCGTAATGAAAGCCTTGTTTCCTTTGATGTTCATCGAGGCGAACTGCGGCTGATACGGTTGCAGTTTATCAAACCCGTACACTTCTTTCAAGGCCAGGTTCGCCAGTCGGTCGCCAACCGGTTTTTTGGATTTGGGATGAATGTTGGTCACATCGTCCACCAAATCGCCAACCGTTACCATACCGGTTTTGGGCAAGCTCAGTGCCGAGGCTTGCTGCTCGCGGACAATGGCTCCGCTCAAACCGCCGTAACCGCTCCACGGAGCAATCTGTACGAAATAGAACGGGAAATCGTTGCGGAATTCTTTCCGCCAGCTGGTAATCATCGCTTTGAACAGGTCGCCGTAGTACTGCGGCCTGTCGGTATTCTGCTCGCCCTGGTACCAGATGGTTCCGGCAATTTTGTAGTTGAGAATCGGGTGAATCATGGCATTGTAAATAACGGTCGGCGCTACGGGCGACCAACTGACTGCCGGAAGGTCTTCTGCTTCGCGCAGGAGCTGGCTGTTGCCTTTATACGCCTCTTCCGGGGTCCACGCCTGCACGCAGGAGCCGCCCCAGTACGAACCAATCAGCCCGACAGGCTTGTGCAATTGGGCATTCAGCTTTCGCCCGAAGAAATACCCGACGAGGCTGAAGTTGGGCATCGACGCGGCATCGCATACTTTCCATTCGCCATCTGTATTTCCTTGCGGGTAATCGGCATAGGAGTGAGAAGGCTGGAAAAAGCGAATTTCGCGGTTGGCTGTCTTCTTTACATCCACGGAGTCGATAGAGCCCCAACTGTAGTTGAACTCCATGTTCGACTGGCCTGAACAGAGCCAAACTTCGCCGGTCAGAATATCGTGGATGGTAATTTGCTTTTTGCCACTGGTGAAGGAAATCGTGTACGGGCCGCCAGCCTTGGGTGTTTTCACGGTTGTTTCCCAGGTCCAGTCTTTCTTCGGCATGGTGGTAATGGTATCGGACGGATTCCAGCTGCAAACAATCTTCACCGGAACGGTGCTATGTCCCCAACCCCACAGTTTTACATTGGATGAAGCCTGCAGTACCGCATGGTCACTCAAAATATTCGGGAGCTTTAATGTGGGTTGAGCGAACGTGAATGCAGGAATAATTACGAAGAGGAGAAAAAGAATGCGTTTCATGTGCTGTTGCTTTATCATTTTGTACAATTTATTTTTTTGGATTGATGAATTTACAAATAAAAAAATCGCCGGTGCAAACGAGTTTTCCACCGGCGAGTAGAATTCATCTCTTATGTATGTTTTCTTCCTTACCGGGAAAAACGCCCGGGATTAATTGGCCGGGAAAGTGTAACCTTTCCGCTTGAAGATAAGAAATCGGTCAGCCCGGTGGTTGAGAACAGGTTATGGTATACTCGATATCATTCCGTTGTTATTGTGGAGATAATGGCACGAATATAAAAAGGAGCATCAATATCAGAAGTAAGCCGCTCTTGAGATAAGTATGCAAGACTTAATAAAAAAGAGGTTGCCCCCGAAGAGACAACCTCAATTTAAGCTCCTAAATGTTTTACTAACCTATTTCTATTTGCTAATTACTCCAGCCGGAGTACAGTCCTTCGCCATTCTGATAACCTTCAACTTGCTGTAATTTGCCTTCCGAAATATCTACCTGCGATTGCGGTATCGGGAAGAAGCCTTTTGTTTCGTCATAGCGTTGGCTATAGCCTTTGGGGCTAAGCGCTTTTTGGGTAGCCGGTTCACCAAAGTTATAGATTGGAACGCCAACCTGGCTCTCGAGCGCAGCTTTTGCATAAGCGGGTCCCCATCTTCTCATATCATTCCATCTTAGTCCTTCAAATGCAAACTCGTGACGGCGTTCTTTCTGAATGTTCTGAAGTGAGTAAGAAACTGGTGGCAGATCGGCACGTGCCCTGACCTCATTCATGTACTGAGCATCTTCCGTTAGCTCCGACATCATTAGAAGAACGTCGGCATAGCGGATGAAGATCAAGTCATCGGTATGAGAGAGCTGGTTATTGTCGTTATTGCCATACATTACGACGCTGTAGTCGTTTTTGATACTTCCGTCAGAAGCTTTGGCAGCAATGCCGTTGTACTTCTTCCCCCAGTAGTTACTTTCCATTACAAAATCCCATTGACCTCTTTTGTAACCTAACGGAACCACTTCTTTTTCAATATTCATAACGGAGGCCCACAATCTGGGGTCATTGGGTTCATCAGCTTCCCACTCGTCAACCAGTGATTTCGGAACAGAATTTCCCTGTCCCCAACCACCGGCGAAAGGGAAGGTATTTTGCAGAGGTTGCAGACCTCTTAAAGCAAAATATAACTCGTACTGGTTGGAGTATCCTCTTTTGACTCCCCAATCGGAAAAGTTGGAAAATTTCTCGGCAAACATGGTCTCCGGATTCCTGGCACCATTGTCGCTGGCATAGGTCAGGCTTTTTCCTGTTGAGTCCATGTAGTCCTGAATATATTTATAGTCTCCGATGGTGGCAGAATTTGTATAGGGCCATAATTCATGGAAGTCAGCTACCAGATGGTGCCCACTGTTGTTAATACAATCACCCAACCAGTCAATCACATTCTGCTTGGTAACACTTCCTCCATCAGCAAGAGGCAGCGCATCTTTCTGATAAAAGCCGGTATAGAATAAATAAACCCGGGCCATTAGTGCCTCAGCAGCCCATCTCGTAACTCTGCCGTCTTCTATCTGGTCATAAGGAACGTTAGGCATTATTTCGATGGCGGTCTTCAGGTCCGAAGCCATTTGCCCGTAAAGTTGTTCGCTTGTGGCAGCAGGCAGGTTTTCAGGCTCTGTATTTGTTGTAAGCGGTACGTCCCCAAAGAGCGTAGCCAGTTGATAGTAAAACCAGGCTCTCAAAAACAGAGCTTCACCTTTATACTGATTGTTCAGGCTTTCGCTGATGACGTCGGTACCAAGGTTGCCAAGATTCTCGATTGCATAATTGGCGCGGTAAATTCCGGTATATCCCTCTGTCCATGCATGGTTCAGCATTTCAGGGTCAGAATACTGGAAATTTTCATAGGCCTGAGCTTTAACATCATTCATACCTCCGCCACCTAATGCATCGTCGCTGGCTATCTGGCAAACGAGGAAATAGCTTTGGTCTGCAAATCTTTGAGCATTATTCATGGTGGTGTAAATACCAGCCATCATTTGTTTGGCATCATCTGCCGTTTGTGGAAAATTTGCTGAGGTTTTTAAGGTAAGAGGCTTTTGGTCCAGGAAGTTATTACACCCCGTGAACATCACCACAGCAACGATAAAATATATTATTTTTTTCATAATAATTCTCAGATTAAGGTTTTTTTAAAATGACAAATTAACACCGGCCAGGAAAGTTCGCGGAGTAGGATAGAAACCGAGGTCAATTCCTGAAACCCAGCCTTGGTCGTCGCCATAACCTACTTCCGGATCCATTCCCGAATAATTGGTTATTGTGAATAAATTGCGGGCCCCCACGTAGAAGCGAGCCTGACCGAAGGGCATAGCCGGCATTATCCGTTTAAAATCATAGCCGAGTGTAACATTTTGTATTTTTACATAGTCCCCATTTTCAACATAAATCGAAGAAATATTGATCCGGTTGGTACTGTTACCTGCGGTCAGACGCGGGAATGAATTGGAAGTGCCTTCACCCGTCCAGCGTTTGCTCAGAATGTCAGTCGTATAATTCTGGAACTCATTATCGGCAAATGAACGATATGATTTCATGATTTGCTGTCCAAAAGCGCCTTTACCGCTGAGGGAGAAATCAAAACCTTTGTACGATAAATTGAATCCGAATCCGATACTTACATCGGGGTGAGGATTACCAATCATGGTTTTATCGTCGGGAGTAACTTTGTTGTCACCGTTTGTATCGGCAAATATTACGTCACCCGGTTGTGGGTTTTCCTGTAGGAAACCATGTGTCCAATTGTCGATTTCCTGCTGATTCTGGAAGATTCCATGTATTTTATATCCATAGAAATATCCGATTGGGTAACCCACTTCAGCGCGGTACATTGGGTCAGTACCCTGGGAGATAATACCGGCAGGACCACGGATAATTCCTTCAGCATTGGCAAGACGGGTAACCTTGTTGTCATTTTTTGAGGCATTAAAGTAAGCTCCGTAGTGGAAATCGCCTAGATTATCATTCCAGCGAAGAGACAACTCATAACCCTTGTTCTCTACGTCACCACCATTAATATATGGTGCACCGGCGCCGTATATTTCAGGGATGGGAGCTTGTACCAGCCAGTCGACGGTTTTCTTGTTGTAGTAGTCGAATGCAACCTGAAGCCGGGAATCGAGGAAATAAGCGTCAACACCGATATCCAACTGCTCTGAAGTTTCCCAGGTAATATCTTTGTTGGGCAGAATGGATGGATATCCTCCTAATTGTTGTTTATTTCTGTCGTTTCCGAAAGAGTAGTTGTTCTCGGAATCAAAAGCGATGATACTCAGATACTGGTAGGGATCGATATTCGAATTACCGTTTTGTCCCCAACTGGCTCTCAGTTTCAGGAAATTGACAATGTTGTTGTCTTCTAGGAATCCCTCATCAGTGAGCACCCAGCCGGCAGAAACAGACGGGAAATATCCCCAACGATTACCTTCCGGGAAGTTGGATGAGCCATCAGCCCTCATTACTAAAGTTAACAGATAGGTTTCGTTGTAATCGTATTGAATCCTTCCAAAGAATGAAGCCAGTGAACCTCTGTCATCCGGGCTGCCGGATAAGCTTGTAACACCTGATGTTAATCCATCGGTGTTGTCAATATAGGCATAATCAAATCCTACATAAGTGGGGTTTGCATTCGTTGTTTGCATGTTCGAGCCAAGTCCCCATTTTTCGAGAGATTGCCCAACGAGTACATCAAACGAATTACGATTTAATTTAAACTTATAATTTAACGTATTTTCAAAAGTCCAGCTGCTACCATTTCCTGACGACTGGGTTATACGCCCCGGACTCAGCGAAACATCACCGGCAAGGTCATAAGCAGGCTGATAGCTGCGATAACTGTTCGCATTCATTCGGTATCCAAAGCTACTTTTGAATAACAGATCCTTTATTGGTTGAATTTCAATATAGGCGTTACTGTTTATGTTGTAGTTTTTGGTTTCGTTCATTCCCCTGTTCAGTACCATCTGAGCCACGGGGTTGTATAGTCTGGAAGAAAGAGCTGCCAGACCAGAAGCCTGTAAATCTGGATTGGCATAGTACTCACCTTTGTCATTGTAAACCGGAACCAGTGGATTGCCATCGAGCATGTTACGAATATCGTTGTAATACATTCCTCCAACGGCAATACCAGAGCGTTTGCGGAAACTATAATTCAGTGTTTGTCCAAATTTGATGATATCAAGTCCGTTGTTTTTGTAAATTACATGGTCACTATTGAGTCGGACAGTATATTTATCATTTTGAGGCTGAACCGGTTTACCCAGTACTCCTTCCTGAGAAGAATAGGAAAAACCGAGAGAAAAAACTGACTGGTCAGTACCACCGGCGAGGTTAAATGCGTGGTTTTGAATAGGGGCATATTTGTTGTAAATCTCATCCAGCCAGTTTGTCCCGTTCCATTGTCCACTCTGAATTTTCTGATATAAATCCGGGATTACACTGGCAAAGTCGATTGCGGTTTTACCCGAGGTGGTTCTTTCTTCATTGTAAATGGTCATGAATTGCTTGGCATTAAGCGGTTTGGCCAGGTTTGGGACGTCCTGCACACCGTAATAGCCATCGTAGGTAACTTTTATTTTGCCTTTTTTTCCTTGCTTGGTAGTAACCAGTATAACACCATTGGCAGCACGGGCACCATAAATGGCAGCAGAAGCAGCATCCTTTAATACATCGATTGATTCAATGTCTGATGGATTAAGATTATTGATGTCACCTCCGGCAACACCGTCAATAACATACAATGGAGAGGAGTTTCCAATCGTACCCAATCCCCTAATATTCACTTTAAAACCTTCCCCCGGCATACCAGAACTCTGTGTGATATTAACACCCGGAGATTGACTTTGAATGGCTACGAGTGGTTCACTGGTGTTCTGCTGCTTAAGTTCGTCAGCGGTTAGATTCAGGTTGGCTCCTGTGGTTAGTTTTTTCTTCTGAACACCATATCCTACAGCTATCACTTCGTCGAGGCCGATAGCCGAGCTTTGCATTTCCACATTGAGGGTTGTTTTTCCGGCAACGGATAATTCCTGTTTCTTCATTCCCACGAATGAGAAATCGAGATAGCCGTCAACTGGTACATTGTCGACGGAGTAATTACCATTTGCATCGGTAATAGCACCCTGGGTGGTTCCTTTAATGATCACTGTCACCCCGGGCAGAGGATCTCCATTGGAATCTGTCACTTTACCTGCAACGGTTTTTCCTTTCTGCTGAGGTGCAGTTTCGCCCATCGCTTTCTTCGATGAAAGCACAATCTGGCGGTCCAGAACGGTGTAGGTTACGTCGGTGCCGGCAAAAATAGCGTTAAGAATTTGGTTGATCTTTTCATTCTCAGCGTCGACGTTTACCCTACGTTTTACGTCAATTAGTTTGTTGTTGTATGCAAAATAGAATTCCGATTTTTTTTCTATCTGCTTGAGTACTTCGCGAATGGTTGCATTTTCCTGGTTTAAGGATATTCGGGTACTTTGCGAATAGGAGTTGTTAGCGTAAATACTGAATATCGTCCCAAATATCAGCATGAGCGTAAGTTTCATAATACGTTTCGTTTGTTCGGGAAGAGGTATATGCAGTCTCCTCCTGAAATTCAAGATTTTTTTCATAGATTTAAACGATTTAATAGTTAATACTTACTACCTGTTAGTCGCAGATAGTTATCGAAAGGAGGGTGTCCCATCACTCTCCTTTTTTTTACATAGATATCAGGTTGTTTTTGTAAATGAGAGCATCTGTCGGCATCAAGATGGTGCATCTCAATAGTATGTACCGCAGACTTAGTTCATTTGACAAGTTTTTCCGGATTTAGGTTGATTTTTTTTTCATGAGGAATCAGATTTTTTAATGGTTACAGATTTATTTATAGTTTAGTTTATTGCGTTGTTTGCTTTACTTAGGATGATGGTTCGTTTTCCAAACGCCCCATTGCTGTCTTTTTTTGCCTCAATTATTTTGTAACGAATCGGTGAGGAGATGCTTAATATTTTTAGTGCCCGTTCAAGTGTTTCATTTACAAATGTGGCGGTGAAGCGGTATTGGAGCAAGTCGTTACTTTCGATTTTTACTTTTACGTTGAACAGTTTCTCAAACTTGTCCGCCACAATTTCAATCGGGTCGTTGTCGAACACCGTTCGCCCTTCCCTCCAGGCTGTATATTTGTCCAAATCTGATTTGGTTTCGATCTTCAGCTGGTTGTCCCTTTTATCGAGGAAAGCCACTTCATAAGGTCTGAGGCTTTCGTATTTCGTGAATTCTTTCCCTTTGTTTGCTTCGCTTCCCAATTCGACGGAACCTTCTACCAGGGCAACTGTTGCATAGGCTTCGTCGTCATAGGCCCGGGCGTTAAAAACCGTTCCGGTTACTTTCACATCCATATCGGCCATGTCGACAATAAATGGTGAGGTTTTGTCCTTGGCTACTTTGAAATAGCCTTCACCGTGCAGTTCAACGAGGCGTGTGTGGTGTTTGCGAAACGAAAGCGGATAGGTGAGTGTACTACCAGAATTGAGCCAGACATGGGTTCCATCGGGAAGTTGCAGTTGGCTGGTAGCTCCCAATGGTACGCTGACGGTTGTTTGGGCGAGGTATTTTTTCGTATTGGTGGTACGTATAATGAATGTGCCTGCTACAATCAGTAAAGGAATAATGAGTACGGCAGCTACTTTTGAAAAGCCTAGGTAGATTTTTTTTAGCTTGGATGGTTGCTCTTCCATCAGGTTGATCCGGTGGTGAACCCGATGCAGGATTTCATCTGATTTTTTTGAGTCAACGTCTTCGCTGTCTTCACACTCTGTCCAACGAGAGTAGAACACTTCCCTGACTTCAGGCTTGACAAAAGGCTCTTTCAATATCTCTACTGCCTCTTTCAATTCCCGTTCAGAGCAGTCGCCTTCAATGTATTTTTCGAGCAGTTTTTTCATCTTTGTTACAAGTACAACGCAAACGTGATATTTTTCCCCTGCTCCTTGTGGCGGTTTTTTTTAGTAGGATGTGGATTTTGGGGAGAATAGTTTGCCGGATTTAGTTGTAATAGGTATATAATGAGATGTTTATCTGTTTTTGTCTATTCAATAAAAAGAGCATAAAAAAGTGCCGCCCAAATACCAAATTGTGAAATGTGCTTTTTCAGAAAGGCCAGCGATTTAGTAATGTGATCTTCGACGGTTTTCTCCGAAATCCCTTTGAGTTTAGCAATCTCCTTGTTTGTAAGCCCTTTCTCGCGACTTAACATGAAAATCTCTTTTCGTTTGGGGGGCAATTGGGGGATAACGGACTCGTATTGCGCTTTTAGAAACGAATAATCAACTTGCTCGGATGTGGCATCCGTGTTGATTTGCATGTGATGGCCCAGAAATTCGATGTATTTCTGTTCGCTTGCTCTTTTTCGGAAAACCGAGAGAATGGTGTTTTTAGCCATCGTAAACATGAGAGCATCGATGTTGGTGTCTTTTCTGAATGACGAACGCTTCTCCCAAAGCTTTACAAAAACTTCCTGAACAATGTCGTATGAATCTTCTTCGTTTTTCAGAAAACTCAAAGCAAAGTGGAAAATGCGAGCATGGTACATTTCATATAAACGATCAATCACCTTTTTGTCGCCCTTAATAAGTCGATCGCAATATGTCTTAGAGTTGTCCTGCATTAGAAAAGAATAAGTAGAAACAATGATAGAAAGGTTTTGTGAGATATCAAAATACGTAAAAAACACGTAAAGTACGATAAGGTTTGTGGAAATATTTTTGGGGATTGTATGTATTGATATATCAATCGTCGGTTGATAAGGAGTGTGGTAGCGATTGTGTTTGCTCGAAACCTATGTAACAAATAGGCGTTGAAATTTTAACAGAGTTTACTTGCAGATAGTAGTAAACAAGAGAGCTGATGAATTTTATTAACGGATGCTCTACTGACGCTTTCTCTTTTCATTTCTTGATGAAACTGATAGCCAAGTTTTCTTCCGCGGTAGATGCGGAAGCGATGTTTTCATCGATTGTTCTCTTATCTTTGGTTGAAATCTGATGCGACTTTTGAATTTTTTACCGATAAAACAATGAACCAACATTAATGGCATGAAAAAATTACTCGTCTTAAGTACAGTAGTGTTGTTTGTTACAACATTGCTATTTAATTCATGTGCGGAGAAAAAAGAAACGACTCCGGCAAAAAAATCACTTGCCTGGCTTCACACCGATGAACACAACTTTGTGGACGATGCCGGTAACAAAGTATTTCTTCGCGGAGTCGGCCTTGGAAACTGGATGCTTCCGGAAGGCTATATGTGGAAATTTGGCAAGAATGGTGACCGGCCCCGGAAAATTGAGCAGCTGGTTAGCGACATGATAGGACCGGATCAGGCAGCCAAATTCTGGAAAAGCTTCCATCAAAATTACATCGCGGAAGCGGATATCAAACGAATTGCAGCGTTAGGATTTAATTCGGTTCGGCCGGCACTTAATTCCAGGCTTTTTCTTACCGGAGGCGATAACCCGGAATTCGTAGACGAAGGTTTTCAGTTGCTGGACTCGCTGGTAAGCTGGTGCGGAAAATACGGATTGTATGTCATTATCGATATGCATGGTGCACCGGGTGGACAAACCGGGGCAAACATCGATGACAGTGCCAATAATGAGCCGGAGCTTTTCATGGATAAAAAGAATCAGGATTGGCTGGTTAAACTGTGGGTGAAGATAGCTGAACGATACAAGAATAATCCAACGGTTGCCGCTTACGATTTACTGAATGAGCCATTGCCGGAAAATACCGGCGCAGCCGATAAGTATAAAGACCAGTTGGTGCCTTTGTACAAGCGGGTGACGAAAGCTATCCGGGAAGTCGATCCGAAACATATGATTGTTGTCGAAGGATATAACTGGGCCAATAACTGGTCGGAGTTCACCGAAAAGTTTGATAGCAACATGTTTTTCCAGTTTCATTATTACTGTTGGAGTCGTCCTGACCATTTGAATAGTATTCAGCAATTTCTCGATAAACGTAAAGAGCTGAATGCTCCTGTTTGGGTAGGAGAGACCGGCGAACAGGGTAAAGCGATTTACTGGGCCACCACACAGTATTTTGAAGCGAACAACATTGGCTGGTCCTTCTGGCCCTGGAAAAAGATGGATACTGAAAATACGCCTTATTCCATCAATAAGCCCGAAAACTGGGACCTGATTTCTGCTTTTTCAAAAGGAGAAGAGAAACCATCGAAAGAAGTTGCACAAAAAGCGCTTGACGAACTGCTACAAAATATCAAACTGGCGAACTGCGTCTATTTCCCCGATGTGGTGAATTCACTTTTCCGCAGGATTCCTGTTAAGATAGAGGCTGAAAATTACGGCCCGGATGGATATAATGTTTCCTATTTCGTGAAGGACACCACCCAAAAATCGAAATATTACCGCACCAATGAACCGGTTCCGGTTGAGGTGATGAATTTTGACAAGAAGCAACGCGTTTCACAACAGTATATTAGCCTGACAGAAGGGGAGTGGACAGCTTATACTGTAAAAAGTGCCACAGAAGGTAATCATCTGGTCAGCGTCCGTGTGGAAGCAGAGCAATTGCCTGCATCATTTGCCATCACATTGAACGGTGTGAAGAAGGAGGTCGATGTGAAGCAAGCCGACTGGAATGAGATTGATTTGGGGGGATTATTCTTCCAAAAAGGAGAAAACCAGATACGGTTAAAAGTAATGAAAGGGACAATAGGTTTTGATTGGGTGGATGTGAAATAAGATTTGTACTTGCAATTTGTAAGGAAAGGGATTTGCTTGTTCGGGCAAGTCTCTTTTTTGTGGTTTGGGTTTCAGGTATTTTCAATATTTATTTCGCTTGGTATGATACTATCCTGTATTGTTTGTGTTTTGTAAATGAAATCATGCACAATGGATAAAGAGTCAGTGTGTGTTTATTTTCAATTTTTAATTTAATAATCATATGTTTTTTCTGGATAGTAATGTTTTATGTGTTTGGCATGTGTCTGTTTAAAAGGGATTTGTGTGCGGTTTAATTTTTTGGGTAATATCATTTCTATAAGTTCATCATAAGTAGGTATAGTTTCGCCTGTCAAAATCATCATATCTTGGGATTGTTGCAGCTAGTTTGATGGGATAGCTTTGTGTCGTATAATCTAATCTAAAAAATCAAATATAATACGATGAAAAAATTGCTATCTATATTGCTCTTTGTAACTGTGTTTCATATTGCAGGTGCTCAGACCGGTACCATTACCGGAAGTATTGTTGTTCCTGATGAGAATAATGGGGCAATTGTGAATATTGGATTGAAAGGAACTGTCAAAGGAGCTGTTACTGATTTAAGTGGACATTATATCATTCGCAATATTGCTCCGGGAACCTATACATTGCAAGCGACACATATTGGATTGAAAAAGAAGGAAGTGAATGTGAAGGTTGCCTCCGGACAAGTAACCCGTGTTCCTGAAATAAGGCTGCAGAAAAGCAACAAGGAAATAGGAGAAGTGGTAGTAACCGGAAATTATTATTCTGATTATGTTACCGATGTGCCCTCTGCTGCGCTACGGATTGAAACTCCGTTACTGGAAGCTTCTCAAAATATTCAGGTGATAACCCGGGATGTGCTTGAAGATCAGCAGTCGATTGATATGTTGGAGAGTGTTACCAGAAATACCAGTGGAGCGCAAATGATTGAGCACTGGGGAAACTTTGCCCGTATTAATATGCGAGGTTTTAAATTGCCGGCATTTCGAAACGGTATGAATGTTGACTTGCCTTGGGGACCGTTGACAGAAGATATGTCAATTGTCGATAGGATTGAGTTCGTGAAGGGACCGGCAGGTTTTATGCTCTCATCCGGTGAACCTGGTGGATTCTATAATGTGGTGACCAAGAAGCCGAGAAAAAACAAAAAAAATGAAGTCTCGATGATGGTCGGCTCATTCAATACGCTTCGGGCAACAGCCGATCTAGGGGGAGAATTAAGTAAAGATGGACGTCTGCTTTACCGATTGAATTTGATGGGAATGGAGAAAAATTCGCATCGAGATTATGACTACAATAATCGTTTTACCGTGGCTCCATCGTTAAGCTATCAGTTCGATGCTCGAACAAAGCTAACAGCTGAATACATTCTCCAGTATTCTCAGATGATCGTTGGCGGAGCTTATGTGTTTTCGCCGGATGGCATGGGAACCTTACCGCGAAATTTCACTTTGGCCGAACCCAATCTTGATCCGACGAATATTTGGGAGCAAAACCTCTTTCTTAATTTTCAGCGAAAGCTGAATCAAAACTGGAAACTTACTGCTCAACTGGGCTATTTGCATTACAAGCAAATTGGTAGCTCGCTATGGCCCGATTCGGTAACAGAGGCTGGATTAATTTACCGGGGACTCAGTAGTTGGGATGCGTTGAGTACAGCCAAGCTTGGTCAGGTCTATTTGAATGGAGACCTGAAAACGGGCAAAATCGCTCATCACATTCTTGTTGGCCTTGATATGGGAAACAAAGAGTATTTTGCCGACTGGTTTCAACATGGTGCACTTGGGAATACACCGCTGGATATTCACAACCCTGTTCATTATGTACCTACTTCTCAAATTCCGGTCTTCGATAGAAGTCAGAGCATACGGAAGCGTGCTTACAATGGAAGTTATCCCGGCTCCCAATTGGTTCGCTATTCTGCTTTGTACGGTCAGGATGAAGTTCGATTCTTTAGCGATAAATTGCGCTTGACACTTGCAGGGCGTTTTACAACGTACCATACGTCAGTTTACGGCGCAGGCACCGATGACCGGGTGTTTACTCCCCGCGCCGGAGTTAGCTATTCGATCGATAAAAACACGTCGGTGTATGGCCTGTTTGATCAGGCTTTTATACCGGAAGCCGGAACCGATAAAAACGGTAAGGCATTCAAACCGGTCAGAGGAAATGATTGGGAAGCGGGAGTAAAACGGGAGTGGGGTGCCGGACGCTGGAAGTCTTCTTTGACATTCTATAAGATAACGAAAGAAAACGTGTTGACTACCGATCCTTCTGATATCAATTACCAGATTCAATTGGGAGAGGCCCAATCAAAAGGAGTTGAGTTTGATTTGCAAGGAGAAATTCTGACAGGACTGAACGTCATTCTGAACTACGCTAATACCGACCTAAAAGTGACGAAGGATAGCGATCCTTCGGTGGTGGGTACTCGGCTGGCAGGCCATGCGAAGCATATGACCAACGGTTGGTTGAAATATCAGTTTAAAAACTCAGGACTGAAAGGATTGGGCCTATCGCTGGGGTACCAGTATCAGATCGATCGTTCATCCTGGAATTGGGGCGCTGATAACGAGTCGATTTTACCTGATTATTTCCGACTTGATGGAGCGGTATCATGGAAGAATGATGCCTTCACAGTCGCATTGAACGTTAATAATCTGCTCGATAAGTATCTCTATTCCGGAAGTGGCTATGCAAATTTCTATTATTGGCAAACCGAGCCTGGAATTAATTACCGCTTAAGTGTGAGGTACCGCTTTTAATTGCTCGGATTGTTTTAAGTAAATACCAACTCTTCCCTGTTTCGACAGGGGAGAGCTTTGATTTTTTCAGCTAAGTCGGATATGAGTTTTTAAGAAGTGGAAAAATGATGTTTAGGAATATCTTGTCAAAAATACATCTGTGGTTAGGTCTGGCTTCCGGGCTTGTTGTATTTGTTATTTCTGTTACCGGTGCAATCTACGTATTTCGCACCGAGATAACAGAATGGCAGAGGCATAACGCTATTTATGCGGAACATAAAGCAGGGAATGTGCTTCCGATTAGCGAGCTGTTGGAGAAAGCTCAGAAAGATTTTGGACCGGAAAGAAAGATCAGCTGGGTGAATGTTTATAACAATCCTGATAAGAGCTGGGTTTTTTTCAGTTATCAAAGCAATCCTGAGGCTCTCACTTATTTTGGGATTTTGAAGCATTACGATGCAATGTATGTAGATCCTTATAGTGGTGAAGAAAAGGCTGTTTACAATGAAAAATACGATTTCTTCAATATTGTGAAATGGCTGCATTGGAGCTTGTTGCTCCGGACACCTGTTGGACAGCCGATTGTGGGGTGGAGTACTCTTATCTTCGTTATTTTGCTCATCAGTGGCCTTATTCTCTGGTGGCCCAAAAATTGGCGTCGGACCAAGAATATTTTTCGTATAAAATGGATAAAAACGACAAGTGCTTATAAAAGACTTTATGACTTGCATAACGTTTTAGGGTTTTACAGCCTGATTTTAGCCTTGATTATTGCGTTAACCGGGATGATTTGGTCCTTCAAATGGTTTCAGGCTTTGGTGTATATGCTCGTTGCCGGCACGACTGCAACCCCGGACTTGAGTGTGATGAAATCAACGCCAGACAGTCGGGCGAAGGTTCATGCCATTGATACCGCTCTTGCTAAAACAAGAGAAAAGTATCCGGATGCTGCTGTTTTTCGAATGGTTCCTGCAGCTGATAGTCTGGGAGTAATTCAGGTATTTGTTCAGGAAGAAAAAGGAAAATATTATAAAACCGATGAATTGCAGTTTGATCAGTATTCTGGGAAGGTTCTGAAGGAAAGAAAACACGCCGATAAAAATGCTGGTGAAAAACTAATTACCGCTAATTACGATATTCATGTGGGAGCTATTGGTGGAATCGCGGGTAAGATTATCGCGTTTATTATCAGTCTGATTTCGGCATCTCTTCCGGTTACGGGATTTTTTATGTGGTTAAAGCGGAATAGAAACCGCCGGAAATCACTTTTCTAATTCGGATATTGACATGTTGAAGAAGTTATATAAAAGTTTGCTTAGAACGAAAGAGGAGCGAAGAGCAGCAGGTGTAGTTGTTCTTTATGGCGGAAAATCAGGAAATTCAGTCTTTGTTGCAAAAGAGTTAGGAAAACAATTGAAAAAGAATGGTATCGATGCTTCTGTTAAGAATTTACTTAACTATAGGGCAGTGAATCTGGCAAAAGAGACCCTGGTTCTAATCGTTATCAGTACATACGGCGAAGGAGAGCCGCCACCAGTTGCTGAACGTTTTTATAAAGAGCTTCATGCTGGTTCGTTTGCTCTGAGTCATTTGCAATATTCGGTCTGTGCTTTGGGAGATTCAAGCTATGAGTTTTTCTGCCAGGCAGGGAAGGATCTGGATAAACGATTCCGGGAATTAGGTGCTCGAGCAATTTTCAGACAAGTCGATTGCGATATAGATTTCAGAGAAAATGCAGTTTTATGGATAACCGGCGTTTTACATCAGCTGAAAAACGATGTTAAGACCAGTGTTGTTGAAATGAAGGAAAATATGCCGGCATTTTATGAGGGAATTATTAAGAATAGATACCGCTTAAATAAAGGAGGCGAAAATGGCGTCTATCATCTTGTTTTAGAAGTTAACTCAAGTCGAACGAAATATCAACCGGGAGATACGATTGGCATTATCCCTGAGAATTCCGATGATTTGGTGAAGGAGCTTTTAAGCCATCTCGAATCTAAATGGGATTATGTAATTCTGTGGGACGGAAAGCCCTATTTGGCCGGAGAACTTTTTCGGCGAAAGCTCGAAATTAACCGGTTAAGTGAATCGGTTATTCAAGAATACCAGCTAGTTGTTGATGATGAGATGTTGTCAAAACTCCTGTCTTCCAGGGAAAAACTTCTTCAATACATAAATAAATCTGATTTGTTGGATCTTCTGGTCGATTATCCGGCGAAAATTAGATTGGAGGAAATTGTGTCGCTGTTGCAACCCCTTCGTACCCGTTATTATTCCATCGCTTCGAGTTTTAAAAATACACCGGGTGAATTGCATTTGACAATAAAGCAGGTTGAATCGATACGAAATAGCAGAATCCGTCGGGGAGCTTGTTCTTCTCTTCTTACTCAATGTCTGGAAATTGGTTCTTCGTTGCGGTTTCGATTGGTGCGAAATGAAGAATTTCGACTACCCAAGCTGTCGGGGGTGCCTGTAATTATGATTGCTGCAGGTGCCGGGATCGCGCCATTTCGTGCTTTTTTACAAGAACGATCACTCCGGAATGATTATGATAACTGGTTGATTTTCGGAGAGAAAAGAGTGAGTCGGGATTTTTTATATGAGGATGAATTGAAAAAGTGGAAGAAACAGGGTGTTTTAAATCGTCTTGATCTGGCCTTCTCACGTGATGGGAATCGCAGGGTTTATGTTCAGAATAGAATTGAAGAGTTGCAGGAAACGTTTGTCGATTGGCTAAGAAGAGGAGCCTGTATATATGTTTGTGGTTCGTTACAAATGGGGATGGAAGTCCGGCGTACCATTCGAAGTATCTGCGAAAAAAATACTAAGAAACTTGGGTTTGAATTGACACCAGATCGATATATGGAAGATTTGTATTGAATCTGATGTTTTGGTTAAAAAAAGGAACTCTGTTAATGCGTAACAGAATTCCTTCTAAACATCAAGTATGAACTAGCGTCTATTTAAAAAAAAGATCAAAATTCAGTTTGATATCGTCCTTGGCGGGCATTCCCAAAAGGCTCGGTGGGTCGATTTTGTAATCGGTCATCTTTACGTCAAACTTTCCGGTTACTTCTATCTCTCCGTTGCTGTCGGTTTTCTCCACAATAGGGACGGTAATGGAATGAGAGATACCGTGAAATGTTAGCTTTCCGGTAACGGTTTCCTGTCCTTGCTGGTCTTTTTGAAAGGAAGTACTGGCGAAAGTAACATCCGGAAATTTAATAGCATCAGTTGCCTCCATCATATGAGAATCGCGGTTGGCATTGTGACTGTCGAAAGTCGAAACCTTGATGGCAATGGCCGTTTGCTTTATTTCCTTGGTTTTGTTGTCTACAACAATGACCCCCTTTACACTTTTGCTGGTCCCTTCCCAGTCGTGCAACGGGTGCGACATGGCATACCGTACATACGATTTTTGGGTTTCGGACATCATCTTTGAGGTTGACTGTGCAAAACCTACGGTTGCTGTAATGGCAACCACCATCATTGATAAAATAATTTTCTTCATGGGTTAAAATTTAATGACAATCATAGCAGCAGCTAAGGAACCAAAAGCGGTTAGGGCAGCAGCCCGATGGTAAGGTTTTAGGTTGGGATGGCTTTCAAGTTGTGTGGCGAGAATGTTTGTGGCAACCATACTGGTAAAGTGCACGATGGCCAGAATTTTGTGAACTTTGATACTACTGTATCCTTTTCGTTCGTCCAGCATTTTAGGAGGTGCAAAAAGTGCCAGTGCAGCCGTCGAGAAATAGGCAATATCGACTCCTGCGGCCAATCCCTCATGCAATCCCTTTATCTTGTAGTCGCCGTTGTACAATTTATACCCGACGACTCCCTGGGCAGCCATTCCCGCCAGGGAAATAAAGCCCAATGCCTGGTGCCACTTTAACATAGTCCGTCGGATCTTCAGTTCTTTCTCACGCTCTTCCGGAGAGAGCTGAAATGCTTTGAAGTTCCTCATCAGCCCCTTTTGTCCCCAGAGAAGTTTCTGGGTAAACGGATACTTTTTCGGCAAAAGCTGAACGTGTTCCTGCTGAGGTGTCATGATCGAATTGAGCAGATCGTTTTGAACCTTGGTCGTGTCGCTCTGCACATTTGTGGTATCGGTCTGTGCCGACAAGTGCCCTGCGGACAGCAAAAGTGTGACGATAAAAAGAATTCTTCTGATTCTCATACTTCCCTTATTATTAATTGAGATTAGTCTAAATTAAAACTTATTTCATTTTGCCTGTCGGGGGAAGCGGAATCTTAAGTGAATTTTAAGAATCATATGAAGGGTTTATGTGCTGATAATTAATGCAAAAGAAAAGGCAGAAAACCCGCTGATGACGAATCTTCTGCCTTGATTATTTTGCCAGATATGTTCGGTTTTTAAACCTCTTCGATGTTGTATCCGGCTTTTTGTACCAACTCTTTTACTACTTCCGGATTGTTTTCTTTCAGTTCCACTGTCAGAATTTTTTCCGGGTTACTAATGTCCACTTCCCATTTCTCGATAGCATCTGAGCCATTTAGGGAAGGAGTTACTGCTGCGATACAACCGTTGCAGTTAATGTTTGTCTTGTATTTTACGGTGAAATTCATGATTACTTGAGTTTTATGTTATTGATTAAATAATTAAAGTGATTTCCATTTTAATCGAAGACTGTTCGACACTACCGAAACCGAACTGAACGCCATGGCCGCTGCGGCAATCATCGGGTTCAGCAGGAATCCGTTGAAAGCATACAATACGCCGGCAGCAATTGGTATTCCAATGACATTGTAAATAAATGCCCAGAACAGGTTCTGTTTGACAGTTGCCACGGTTTGTTTCGACAGTTTCAATGCTTTGGGAATGCTGTTTAAATCGGAGGTGGTCAAGGTCATCTTGGCCACGTCAATAGCAATGTCAGAGCCTTTTCCCATGGCAATGCTAATATCAGCCTGAGCCAAAGCCTGCGAGTCGTTGATTCCGTCGCCTACCATAGCGACTGTTTTGCCTTGTTGCTGCAGTTCTTTCACAAAATCGGCCTTGTCGCCGGGCAGAATGCCTGCCTTGAAATGTTTCAGACCAACTTGCTTTGATACGGATTCAGCGGTTTGCTCATTGTCTCCCGTCAGCATGTAAACATCGATACCTTCGTTCTGCAAATGCGCGATGGCTGCTTTCGATGTCTCTTTAATCTGGTCGGCGATAGCAATAACAGCCAGTACTTTTTCCGCGTTGGCGAAGAAAATGACTGTTTGCGCATCCTGTTGCATTTTTCCGGCTTTCGCCTGAATATCTTTCGGAATTTTTATCTCATTTTCTTCCAGCAACCGATGGTTTCCAACAAAGTAGTGTTCTTCCGAGAAAGCGGCCTTTACACCTTGTCCCGTAATACTTTCAAACTGATCCGGCTGCGTTCCTTTAACTTCTTTACTCTTGAAATATTCTTCAACGGAACTGGCCAGTGGGTGCTCCGATTGTTTCTCCATTCCAAACAGCAGCGGAGTCAGTTGCTCTTGATTTGCATTCTCAGTCCAGATGATATCGGCAACCACCGGTTTTCCTTCCGTGATGGTCCCCGTCTTATCAAGAATCACAGCATTTACTTTATGCGCTGTTTCGAGGCTTTCTGCATCTTTTATGAGAATGTTATTTTCGGCGCCTTTGCCAATTCCTACCATAATAGCGGTTGGTGTGGCCAGTCCCAACGCACAGGGACAAGCAATAACCAGTACCGTGATGGCTGCCAGCAATGCGTGGGTAAACGCCTGGTCGCCGCCAAAAATCATCCAGACGATGAATGTTAGGACTGATATTCCCATAACGACCGGAACGAAAATACCGGCAATTTTATCGACCAGTTTTTGAACCGGGGCTTTACTTCCCTGGGCTTCCTGCACCATTTTAATAATGTGTGCCAGCAGTGTCTCTCCGCCTACTTTCTCGGCTTTGAATCGGAAACTTCCTTTTTGGTTGATGGTTCCGGCAAATACCTCTTTATTTTCTGTTTTTTCTACCGGAATAGGTTCTCCGCTGATCATACTTTCGTCGACAAAGGAATTGCCAAAGGTTACTTTTCCGTCTACCGGGATTTTCTCGCCGGGTTTAACCAACAAAATATCACCAATGGCTACATCTTTAATCGGTACGGTGGTTTCTGTTCCGTCCTCAGCAATCCTTACAACCGTTTTAGGCTGCAGGCCTATTAGCTTCTTAATGGCTGATGATGTATTTGATTTGGCCCGGTCTTCCAATAGTTTGCCAAGTAGAATAAAGGCAATAATGGCTGCGGCTGCTTCGTAGTAAACATGTGCCTCGAAACCTTTGCTGGTCCAGAATTCGGGATATAACGTATTGAACAGACTGAACAGGAATGCGATGCCCGTACTTACAGCGACCAGCGTGTCCATATTGGCCACCCGGTGTTTCATCTGTTTCCAGGCGTTTATGTAGAATCGTTTCCCGAAGATGAGTACAACCGGAAGTGTCAGTGCCAGTTCAATCCATTTGGCGTACGGCAAATCAGTCAAAAACATCGCGATAGCTACAATCGGGATGGAAAACAGAACCGCTCCCAATGTATGTTTTTTCAGCTGGTCGTATTCTTTTCGTTGTATTTCTTCTACCGTTTCTCCGGCGGTTTCCTTGTCCTCCACGATGAGGTCGTAACCTACTGCCTGAATGGCTGCCTTCATCGCGGAAGGTTGTATCACCTGTTCGTCCCATTTTACCAAGACGCTGGCATTCGCAAAATTCACTTTGGCATCTATCACACCATCTGTTGCATTCAGGATGGTTTCGACGCTCAGTGAACAGGACGCACAGCTCATCCCGGTAACGGGAAAGGTTTGCGTTATGTAATTTGAAGCTGACATAGCATAAAGTTTTATTTATGCTACAAAGCTAGTGCACGCGGGCCTTTTGGATGTTACAGGATTTTTGAAAAGAGTTATACAATTTACAGTTTGTCGAGCGGGGTACGCTGTCTGGCGTCTTTCAGTTTTTTAAAATGGCTTGGGGTTAAACCGGTGATTTTTTTGAATTGTCCACTCAGATGGGCTACGCTACTGTATCCCATTTGGTAGGCTATCTCACTTAGTGTGAGTTCGTCATATACCAGCAGCTCTTTTACCTTTTCGATTTTTTGCTCAATGTAGTAATGCTCAATCGTTGTTCCCTCTATGGATGAAAAGAGGTTGCTAAGGTAGTGGTAATCGTAATTGAGATGGTTGCGGATATAATCGGACAGCCTAATTTGAATAGGCTCGTCGTTCCGGTGAACCAACTCGATGATGAGCGTTTTTATTTTCTCTACTAATGTGCTGTTCTTGTCGTCGAGCAGTTCGAAACCGAGGGGTTCGATGTTGGTTTTTATCTGCTTCATTTGGTCGGCGGTGAGCTCTGTTTCACCAAAATCCACTTCGCCTAATTCTACTGAAATGGGCTCCAGTTTCAGATCGTTGAGCTGGTTTTTAATGGCCAGCTTACAACGATCGCAAACCATATTTTTGATGTATATCTTCACTTTTATCGTTTTTCCACAGAGCTTCTATTTCGGCTTTCGCCGGAAATTATCACTCCAGGTAAGTGTAACCATACAGTCCGGAGCGATAGTTGGACAGAAATTCTTTTCCTTCTTCCGCTGATATCTTTCCGGTTTTCACCGATGAAGTTACCCAGGTTTCTACCGTTCGAACGAGCTTCTTCGGGTTGTACTGCACGTAGTCGAGAACCTCGGCTACCGTTTCCCCATCGATGATCTGGTCGATACTGTATTCCTTGTCATCAACCGACACGTGAACCGCGTTGGTATCGCCGAACAGGTTGTGCAGATCGCCGAGAATTTCCTGGTAAGCACCTACGAGGAAAACTCCAATGTAGTACGACTCTTTTGCTTTGAGAGAATGAACGGGTAGATAATAAGAAAAGTTTCGGGTCGAAATGAAATTGTTAATCTTTCCGTCCGAATCACAAGTGATATCCTGTAGTGTTGCCGAACGGTCCGGTTTTTCGTCAAGGCGTTGGATCGGAATGATTGGGAAAATCTGGTCGATAGCCCAGGAATCAGGTAACGACTGGAACAGCGAGAAATTACAGAAATATTTGTCGGACAATAATTTCGGTAGGTTTAACAATTCTTCCGGAACATGCTTCAGTTTGCTGGCCATTTGATGCACCTCGCGGGCAACGGACCAGAACAGCCGTTCAATCTGCGCACGGGTTTTCAAATCGACTAATCCTAGACTAAAACGGTCGAGCGCTTCTTCCCGTATTTGCTGTGCATCGTGCCAGGTTTCCAGCATTCGCGGCTGGTTTAGCATATCCCATGATTCGTATAGCTCTTTCACCAGATCGTGCGCATCTTCGGGCAAATCTTCCTCTTCATCCCAACTTGGCAATGTTGCCGATTCGAGCACTTCGAAGATAAGTACCGAATGGTGGGCCGCTAGTGAACGTCCCGATTCGGTGATAATATTGGGATGTGGAATATCGTGTTCGTTGGCTGCGTCGACCATCGATGAAGTGGCATCATTCACATACTCCTGTATGCTGTAGTTGACACTGCTTTCACTGTTTGCCGAGCGGGTTCCGTCGTAATCGACGCCCAGCCCGCCGCCAATGTCTACGAATTCAACCGGAAAGCCATTGAGATGAAGATGTACGTAGAATTGCGCCGCTTCCCGTAAGGCAATTTTAATGCGGCGAATTTTATTTACCTGGCTGCCAATATGGAAGTGAACCAGCTTCAGGCAATCCTGCATTTTGTGCTTTTCCAGGAAATCCATGGCTACCAGCAATTCGCTGGATGTTAGTCCGAATTTACTGACGTCGCCGCCCGAATCTTCCCACTTGCCGCTACCTGAGCTGGCCAGTTTGATGCGGATACCGATATTCGGTCGAATCTTCAGACGGTTGGCAATGCGCGCAATCAGTTTCAGCTCGTTCAGCTTTTCTACCACCAGGAAAATGCGACGGCCCATTTTTTGCGCCAGCAAAGCCAGCTCAATATAATCCTCGTCTTTGTAACCGTTGCAAATAATAAGTGAGTCGTTATCGGTGTTCACGCCAATGACAGCATGTAATTCCGGTTTGGAACCGGCTTCCAGACCTATGTTGAATTTTTTGCCGTGACTGACAATTTCCTGAACAACGGGGCGCATCTGGTTGACCTTGATGGGATAGACCGTAAAATTCTGCGCTTTGTATTCGTACTCTTCGGCTGCGATTTTAAAGCAGCTTTCCATCTTCTCGATCCGGCTATCGAGGATATCGGGAAAACGTATCAGCATCGGAGCCGAAACATCACGCAATTGAAGTTCATCGACCAACTCCTTTAAGTCTACCTGAACACCGTCTTTTTTCGGTGTTACTACAACATGTCCCTTCTCGTTAATTGAAAAATAATTTATTCCCCAGCCTGTGATGTTGTATAGTTCGGCAGAATCTTCAACGCGCCATTTTCTCATTTTTTCGACTTCTTACTTTTGTTCGTTATTCGTTTTATTATTGTCAGTTTTGCCTTTTGAAAGGCGAGTTATTTTTTACGTTTTCGGGCTAAAATTAGGAAAAAATTGTTGGTTTGTTTTCAGGTATAACAAATGCAAAGCCCATATTTTTCAATAAATATGTTAAAACTTACGGTTGTTCGTTGTATTTTGTTGAAGATTAACGGATATGGTATCCCTGGGCATTGCGTTCAGCCATCATGAATAACTTGTATTGTTCTTCATTTAGTGGATAATCCCAACAACCCATCCGGTGGTACAAATCGCCGCCGAATCCCGTCTTAAATCGATATAGACCATGCATGGGATGTGATGGCTCCGGAGTAGGAGCTACACCAAACATGTCATATTCTGTGCAGCCTTTCTGCCGTGCAATTTTAATGGCCTCCCATTGTAATGCATAAGTAGCCATCATGTTCCGGTGGTGAGAAGATGAAGCGCCGTACAGATAGGTGGCTCTTTTTCCGGTGATGACCAGAAACATACCTGCCAACGGAACACCGTCTGATTCGGCCAAGAGCATATGCACATCTGCGGGCGAATTGGTATTCGCTGCCTGCGTTTCGAGCACGGTACGGAAATAGCTGATATCATCGAGAACAATGCCGTTGCGGATAGCAGTTTGCCGGTACAAATCGTACCAGACCGGGAGATTGTCGAAGCTGACCTCTTTTACTTCCACACCTTTGCGTTTCGATAGGCGAATGTTGTAGCGGGTTTTGGGCTTCATTCGCTGAAGCAAAGTATCCTGATTGTGGTTCAGGTCCAGAAAAATGGTATGGGAGGGAAGCAAATCCGACGGAGCTTTGCGCAGGTTCCAGTTGTGGGTGTTGAAGTTAACGCGCATTTCCTGGTAGTGTGGTTCCGGCGGTCCCAGCCAGTCATCCCGGTCGTTGAACCGGTTTTCGTCGTCGGCCCATGGCGATTCCCAAATCAAATCGTAGCGGATAAGAATGGTGTTCGATGGCAAAAACCGGCGGATGCTTTCGGATAGCTCTTCAAGGTACAATCCGCGAATATCTTCATCCGGGTTCACGAGCGGACCATAAGGAATGTAAGCAACCTGGTGGTCTGCACCTACTTGTTGCATAACTACCAGCAAGTCGTCGGTTACGTGCTTTAGCTGGTTCGAAGGAGAATTATCAACGCTGAGTTCCGACTGTGGGATTTTGATATCGAAGGCGCGGGTTTCGTAGCCCAGGTTTTCTTTCACTTTGGCCCAGAAGGCCGTTTGCTGCGGTACAGCTGCAGGTTTGATTTGCTCCGTGTATTTCGGTTCAATGTCAATGTGCATTCCGCTTTTTGCCGCAAAGAAAAGGCAATTTTAAGACAATGAAAAATTATCGATAATTACCTGTTTGTTAAACGTTTTTAAACGGAATGTTGCCTGGGGTAAGTAGGCACTATAAGCTAATGTTTTGTCGTTTAATTAGTCTTTCAACGCAAATTCCACAGCTGCTTTAGCATGTATTTTTAGTGTGTCGAAAAGCTCCAGACTGGTATCTTCCTGGTGGATCAGCAACGGGATTTCGGTACAACCGAGAATCATTCCTTCGGCACCTTTTTCAGCCAGCGCGTTCATGATTTCAAGAAGGCGGTTTTTCGAGGTATCGCTGAATATTTCTTTTTCCAGTTCGTGCCAGATAACATGGTCGATGAATTCGCGTTCTTCTTTTTCAGGAATCAGTACTTCGATTCCATGTTCAGCCAGGCGCTTCTTGTAGAAATTTTTCTCCATTGTCCGCATGGTGCCCAACAATCCAACTTTCCGAAAACCTTTCGCTTGGATGGCTTCGCCCGTTGCATCGGCAATGTGGAGCAGGGGAACCGGAAGTTCAGCTTTCAGTTTTTCTGCGTGCATGTGCAGCGTATTAGCTCCCAGCATCACGAAGTCAGCGCCAGCGTCAATCAGCTTCAATAAGTTGTTCTTGATGTAATTATAAACTTCCTGCGGTCCTTTATCCCTGAGCTCGTTTAATTCGGCAAAATTGACTGAGTGCATAAAAATGCGTGCAGAACTCAAGCCGCCAAGTCGTTCGTTCATTCCCTGATTCAGGTAACGGTAATATTCTAATGTGGAAACCCAACCGGTTCCGCCAAAAAGTCCAATTGTTTTCACTTTCGCTGGTTTTAGATTTTAGGCGTGTTAAGTTAGTGAAGAATGATAACTCTTAATGGCTAAATTGGAATTTTTGAGAAAAAGGATTTGGGAAAGAAGGCGTATTTTTATCTCAGGAACTAGTTTTTTCAGCCGTGGGTGCTGTAATTATTTCTTGTTGGATTATACTGATGAAATGAACTAAAAACCTTAGTTTCAAAGGAATTTACAGACCGGAAGTCTAACCTGAAACCGATGTTTCTGAGTGGAAATCAATGTTTGATTCCCAGAGTGAAATTCCGTATTTTAACGCAAAATGAAATAGAATGAAGCTAATAACCATACTACTACTGATATTTATTTTTCCATTGATGGCCTGTGCCCAGGAAGATTTTGAGGCCAAACGAATGGAAATGGTGAAGAAGCAAATCATTGCGCGTGGTATCAATGACGGACCAACTATCCGCGCGATGCGCAAAGTTCCTCGCCAGGATTTTGTTCCCGACGCTTACCGCGATCAGGCGTATAAAGATTCTCCGCTTTCCATCGGTTACGGACAAACTATCTCGCAGCCTTACATTGTGGCTTTGATGACTGAAAAAACAAAACCTTCGAAAGGGAAGAAAGCTCTGGAAATTGGAACAGGGTCCGGTTATCAGGCGGCGGTGCTCGCCGAAATTGTCGATTCAGTTTATACGATCGAACTAATTCCCGGCTTAGCCCGGCACGCAGCCAAAGTGCTGGCCGAGCATCACTACGACAATGTTGTCCCGAAACAGGGTGATGGCTATCGTGGCTGGCCGGAGCATGCGCCTTTTGATATTATTTTGGTTACAGCAGCCGGCGACCATGTGCCTCGTCCGCTGATTGACCAGTTGGCAGAAAATGGGCGCTTGATTATGCCGGTTGGCCAGCCTGGAAGTTTTCAGCAACTGGTGCTGCTCATTAAGCGAAACGGTCGAATCAAGAGGAAAAACCTCGCGACGGTTCAGTTTGTTCCGCTGCAGCGGGAATAAAAAATATTGTTAAAAGCAAAAAAGCCGGAGCTGTTTCAACTCCGGCTTTCGTTTTATGAGGTGTCCTGAATTATCTTTTTACATCAACCAATGCACCATCAATGATTTGGTCGACAACTTCCTCATCGAGCAGCGTGGTGATATCGCCGAGATTAGAGGCATCGCCTTCCGCAATTTTCCGTAAGATTCTCCGCATAATCTTACCGGAACGGGTTTTGGGTAAGCCCGGAACCAACTGGATAATGTCGGGTTTGGCAATGGGACCAATAATTTTGGTCACCCCTTTCATAATCGAATTGCGGATACCATCTTCTCCTCCGGTCGACAGTTCACCACAAACAACAAAGGCGTAAATTCCCTGCCCTTTAATAGCATGTGGATAACCAACTACGGCCGATTCGTTTACCAGCGGGTGCTCGTTGATGGCATTTTCAATTTCAGCGGTTCCAAGGCGGTGACCGGATACGTTGATCACATCATCGACACGACCGAGAATACGGTAATATCCATCTTCATCTCGTTTGACACCATCGCCGGTAAAATACATATTCTCGAAACGGGAGAAATAGGTTTCCTTCATTCGCTTGTGGTCGCCCCAGATGGTACGAAGCATTCCCGGCCACGGGTATTTGATACAAAGGTTTCCTTCCACACTGTTACCAACCAGCTCATTTCCCTGGTTGTCAACAACAACAGGCTGAACTCCCGGCATCGGCATTGTGGCGAACGAAGGCTTCGTTGGCGTTACGCCTGCAATCGGGCTAATCATGATACCACCGGTTTCGGTTTGCCACCAGGTATCAACAATGGGGCAGCGGTTTTTCCCAATGTGGTCATGGTACCAGTGCCAGGCCTCTTCGTTAATGGGTTCACCTACCGTTCCCAAAACCTTCAATGACTCGAGTCGTTTACCCTCGATGAACTCTGGTCCTTTAGCAAGCAATGCACGAATAGCAGTAGGCGCAGTGTAAAACTGGTTCACCTTGTATTTGGCTACAATGTCCCAGAAACGGCCGGCATCGGGCCAGGAAGGAACTCCTTCGAACATGAGTGTTTGTGCACCATTCAGCAGCGGTCCGTAAACGATGTACGAGTGCCCGGTAATCCAGCCAATATCTGCCGTACAGAAATAAACATCGCCCGGATCGTACTGGAAAACATTTTTAAAAGTATAGGCCGAATAAACCATATATCCACCGGTCGTGTGGACAATTCCTTTGGGTTTTCCGGTTGAACCGGACGTATATAAGATGAAAAGTTCATCTTCTGCATCCATTTCTTCCGGCTCACAGTGTGCCGGTTCGCCATGAATAACATCGTGCCACCAGATATCGCGTCCCTCTTTCATGTTAACCGATGAACCGGTTCGTTTGAAGACAACTGTGTTTTTTATCGTTGGGCAATGCTTCAGTGCGTCGTCTGCAATGTCTTTCAACGGGGTCACTTTGGAACCACGGTATCCGCCATCAGCTGTCAATAATACGGTAGCTCCGGCGTCATTAATCCGGTCAGCCAGTGATTGTGCCGAGAAACCGGCGAAAACAACTGAGTGGATTGCACCAATGCGGGCACAAGCCAGCATTCCAACTGCCAGTTCCGGAACCATGGGCATGTAAAGCGCTACCCGGTCCCCCTTGCGTACACCGAGTCGCTTTAAGGCATTGGCAAACATGTTGACTTCCGCCAGCAATTCTTTGTAGGTCAGTACACGGTTTTCTTCTTTCGGGTCATTGGGTTCCCAGATGATAGCGGGTAAATTGGCGTGGGTATACAGGTTCTTTTCGAAGATGTTTTCTGTGATGTTGAGCTTTCCATTGATGAACCATTTGATTTCGGGCTTCTTGAAATCCCATTCAACTGTTTTATTCCAACGTTTTCTCCAGAAAAACGATTCAGCGACCTGATTCCAGAATGCTTCGGGGTTGGCTATTCCTTTTTGACATTCGTGAATGTAACCTCCTAAGGAATGAATTTTTGGTACCATGCGATCTTATTTTAATAGTGTTTGGATTTCAGAAAATGCCTTAATTTATATTGAATAAAAATAAGAATCAAGTATTGAGGTCACATAGTATCATTCTACATGAGCTTGAAATTATGAAAAATAAACTAAAAATGGGAAAAAATGCGGAATGAGTGGGTGCAATGGTCTGATTATGGCTGTTGGTTGTAAATATTGTAATTTAAACAGAGAAGGTAATTTTTATCCTATTTTAATCTAAATAAAAATAAAATGTGCTTCTCTGGTCAAAATAGTGTTTGTTGCGTTTCTGAATCCTGGCCAGTTTGTGCTGCTTCCCGACCAATCATGGCTTGTTTGCGAACCGGGTTCCAGCGGTAGCCCCCTGTTCCACCCATGCCTTTGATGACCCGGTGGCAGGGGATGAGGTAGCCAACAGGATTTTTCCCAATGGCGGTTCCAACAGCTCTTTGGGCCGATGGAGCATCGAGATGGTCGGCAATAACTCCATAGCTGGTCAGTGTTCCTTCAGGTATTTGCAGCAAAGCCTGCCACACTTTTAATTGGAATGGTGTTCCTTTTAGCCGCAAAGCAATGGGGCCGTTCGATTCTTCCTGAAATAGAAAAGCGCTTACCTGCCTGTGAATCGGCTGTTCTTCTTCAATAAGTCGGGCTGCCGGCCATTCCTGTTTTAGTAATGTAATTGGATTTTCGTCATCAATAAAAAAGAGGTTGCAGACGCCTCGGTCGGTTGAAGCCACGACAAATTTCCCGTAAGGAGAAGATTGAACACTAAAATAAATGGTGAGTTTTTCACCTCCGTTCTTGTATTCTCCGGGTGTCATGCCTTCTAGTTTTATAAAAAGGTCATGCAAGCGACCAGTTCCTGAAAGGCCTGTTTGGTGAGCCGTATCAAACAGTGAACGGTTTTCCTTCAGGCAGCGTTTAGCGTAGTTGAGTGTGAGATACTGCAGAAATTTTTTAGGACTGATTCCGGCCCATTCGGTGAATAACCGTTGAAAATGATAAGGACTTATGTTGGCACTGGCAGCAATGTCGTCTAGCGTCGGCTGCCGGTTGGCATGGTCGCGGATGTAGCTAAGTGCCCGGGCAATGATTTCATACGTATCCATGAGGGTAAAGTAAAAGCGAATGTCTTTTAGAAACAA
Source organism: Prolixibacter sp. NT017 (assembly GCF_009617875.1). NCBI lineage: Bacteria > Pseudomonadati > Bacteroidota > Bacteroidia > Marinilabiliales > Prolixibacteraceae > Prolixibacter > Prolixibacter sp. NT017. Next base: position 1,367,518 of record NZ_BLAV01000001.1, read on the forward strand.
CCCGAAAATTGCTTTTCTGTTAACCCGCTTTTCTGACGACGACTCGGTCTAACTTTAACTTTGTGTCATATTATGATGGCTGGCGGCAATCAGTCGCATTTCCCGGGAGGAAATTTCATGGTGGTTTTCTATCTTTGCGGTTCGAAAAACGGAATTGACAAATTACCCGGATATGGATATTGAAATCATCATCAGAGATAAAGTCGTTGAGGCGATTGAGAAACTTTACAGTCAGAAAGTAGATCCCGACCAGATACAAATTCAGAATACCCGTAAGGATTTTGAGGGTGATAAAACTGTTGTGGTTTTCCCTTTTCTTCGGTTTTCAAAGAAATCTCCTGAACAGACAGGCGAGGAGTTGGGAAATTTGTTGGCTGCGGAAGTGAGTGAAATTGCTGGTTTCAATGTTGTGAAAGGCTTTCTGAACCTGGTTATTGACGGTAGCTACTGGATTAATCAGCTGAACGAGGCGGCCGGAAATGAGCAGTATGGATTTTCTCCGGTTTCCGAAGAGTCGGAGCTGGTGATGATTGAGTATTCCTCGCCAAATACCAATAAGCCATTGCATCTGGGACACATACGTAACAATCTCCTTGGTTTCTCGATTAGCGAAATTATGAAGGCCAATGGAAACAAGGTGGTGAAAACCAACATTGTTAACGACCGTGGTATTCATATCTGCAAATCGATGTATGCCTGGAAGACGCTGGGAAATGGAGAAACACCAGCTTCATCGGGGAAAAAAGGCGATCACCTGGTAGGAGAGTACTATGTGAAATTTGACCAGTTGTATAAAAAAGAAATTGCGGAACTGATTGCCGGTGGCATGTCGGAGGACGAGGCGAAGGATAAAGCGCCATCTATTCAGGCTGCCCGTGATATGCTTCGTAAGTGGGAAGCGAATGATCCGGAAATCCGTAAGCTATGGGAAGATATGAACGGCTGGGTTTACCAAGGATTTGACGAGACCTATAAACTGTTGGGGGTTGATTTTGACAAGATATATTACGAATCTGATACTTACCTGATTGGCCGTGATGAAGTAGTTCGCGGACTGGACGAAGGTTATTTCTATCGCCGGGAAGACGGCTCAGTATGGGCAGATTTGTCGGCTGAAGGACTGGACGAAAAAATTCTGCTGCGCTCCGACGGTACATCGGTTTATATGACCCAGGATATTGGGACCGCCAAAATGCGTTATCAGGACTACGATATTAATCACATGATTTATGTGGTTGGGAACGAGCAGAATTATCACTTCCAGGTATTGGCTATTTTGTTAGATAAGCTGGGATATGAGTGGGGTAAAGACCTGTATCACTTTTCTTACGGAATGGTCGAACTTCCTCATGGAAAAATGAAATCGCGCGAAGGAACTGTCGTCGACGCCGATGATCTCGTTGAGGAAATGATTGACGTTGCGCGTAAAGTATCGGAAGAACTGGGCAAGCTGGACGGCTATTCGGAGGAGGAGAAAAAGAATATTTACCGAATTGTGGCGTTGGGTGCTTTGAAATATTTCATCCTAAAAGTCGATCCGCGCAAGAATATGCTTTTCAATCCGGAGGAATCCATCGATTTCAACGGAAATACTGGACCGTTCATTCAATATACGTATGCGCGAATTCAAAGTGTGCTTCGTAAAGCTGTTGACTCAGGAATTGACATTCCGGCGGTGGCACCTTCTATGGATTGCAATGCCAAGGAAATTGAGCTGGTTAAAGCGGTTAACCGTTTCCAGTTTGTTGTGAAGGAAGCTGGTGATAACCATAGCCCTGCGATTGTCGCCAACTATATTTACGATCTGGTGAAGGAGTTCAACCAGTTTTATCACGATTACAGTATCATGAATGAACCCGACGAGACGGTGCGTTCCTTCCGGTTGGTGCTGGCCCGGACGGTTGGCCAGACCATTAAGAACGGTTTCTCTTTGTTGGGAATCGAAGTTCCAGAGAGAATGTAAAGAACCTTATAACATACAAGCAACCCCGATTATCTGCGGATTTTCGGGGTTTCTTTTTGTCTGCGTGTTTAGCTCAAGCAGTTAGTATGACTGCCGCGTGGAAAAATTTTTACCTTTAGGCAACAAAAAATTTAACATATGAATCTATTTGAATTTCTCGGCTGGTTCGGAAACATCATTCTTAGTATCGGCGTTATTCCGCAAGTCATCCAAACATGGCGCACACACGATGTTTCAAGCTTTAACTGGCCATTTCTTCTGATGTGGGCTTTTGGTGTTCTATTCACGTTTGTATATATCGCACAAGGCGATATGGTTCGTGGTTCGTTTCAATGGCCACTTTGGCTCAATTATATAGTTAACATATTAGCAACCTTCTATTTAGTTTATGCTAAATATAAATATGGAAAAACAGTGACAACTAAATAAGCATTTTGTTGCGTAGGGGGTGAAATATTTGTAACCATATTTACGTTACAGTAGTAACATTTAATGATTGTTCATTTCAATAATGAACAAAAGGGGACATTGAACTAACTACAAACATTTTTTACGCAATTAGCATGTTGCTGTTATGGAGAGGATTGCTGTTTTTTACATAGATACTACCATTGTCTCGAAGATACTGGATGCTGTTTCGGAATGTTCCGGGTTCAGTGCCGTATTTTTGAATGATAAATCCTCTTTTGCTAAGGATATTCAGCGTATCAACCCGAATCTTTTCATCACAGGTCTCGATGATTTTAAGGATATGGTGGAAGAGTCAGCTATGCGTGATATCCTGTATTCCGGAAAGTTCAAGGTTGTCCTAATCGACAATTCCGGGAACAACGATCTTTCTGAACTTCCTGAATTTGTATCCATCATCTCTGACGAGCTTAATCCAAACAGCATGCGGATTTTGCTCAAGGAAATGGTAAGCGAATGCAAGCGGGAAATCCAAACCAGCGAGCATCTCGATTGGGTTATACAACATATTCCAACAGCCATTTTCTGGAAAGATGCCCGTTTGAAGTATATGGGGTGCAACCAGATTTTCGCTGGTGACCGCGGATTGAATAACCTTGAGCAGGTGATTGGCCTGACCGATTTTGATTTGTTCTCGTCGGATGAAGCGGTGAACAATATTGCCAGGGATCGGGAGGTACTTTCAACCGGTCAGTCCATGATAAACTACGTGGAAGCCATCCTTAACCGGGATGGGAAAACGGAATGGTTGCGGAAAAGTAAGATTCCCATGCGCAATGAAAAAGGCGACATCATCGGCATTCTGGGAATGTATGAGAAAATCACCGATCAGAAACTGGCAGAGGCGGAATTGAAAAAGGAGAAGGACTTTCTCCAGATGCTGATGGATAATATTCCTGATACGATATACTTTAAAAATACAAAGTCGGAATTCACCCGTATTAATCAAGCACAAGCCAACCTGTTCGGAATAGAGACACCTGAAGAAGCCATTGGCAAAACGGATGCCGACTATTTTGACAAACGGCATGCCCGGCAGGCCTTAAACGATGAGCAGGAGTTGTTCTCTAAAGGCATTCCGCTTGTCAATCAGGTGGAAAAAATTGTTACAGCAAAAGGCTTGAAGTATGTTACGGCCACTAAAATACCGATTCGCAATCAGGCGGATAGAATTATTGGCCTCGTTGGAATATCCCGGGATGTAACCAGGGAACAGGTGTATGAGGAGAAACTGCGTCAGCAACAGGAGCTGGTTGACACATTCCTGAAAAACAGTCCCGACATTATTTATTACAAGGACAGAAAAGCCAGGTATACCCGTATAAACGAGGCGCATGCGAGACTGATGAGATTGGAAAAGCCGGAAGATGCCATAGGAAAAACTGATTTCGAGTTTCATGATCGCGAATTTGCTGAGCAATCTTTTCAGGATGATATGAATTTGATGAGAACCGGAGAAGCAATTGTGGACAAACTGCAGGAATTTGTGGATGCATACGGTGAACTTCGGTATATGACAACAACCAAAATCCCGATTAGAGAGAAGAATGGACGAGTTATTGGTTTGGTTGGCGTTTCGCGAGATTATTCCGAAAGGAAACAAATGGAAGATCGGTTAGAGCATGAGCGTCAGTTGTTAAGAATTCTGATGGATAGTGTACCCGACGGTATCTATTTTAAAGATGCAGAATCGCGGTTTACCCGGATCAATAAGGCAATGGGCCAATTGCTTGGAATAGAAAATGCAGATGAGGCGATCGGGAAAACCAAATCTGATTTTTTCAGAGAGAAAGAAATACAAGAGATTATTCTTGATGAAAAAGAGCTGCTACAAACCGGAAAGCCAATCATCAATAAGCCGGAAAAACTGACACTGGCAGATGGAACCATTCGTTGGATGTCGGCCACAAAGATGCCGGTTCGCGATGTTGAGGGGAACATAATCGGTCTGGTTGGTATTTCGAGAGACAACACGATTGAAGTTGAGGCTAAAAAGCATCTGGAAATAGCCAAAAATAAAGCGGAGGAGGCGAACCGGGCCAAGAGCCTGTTTTTGGCCAACATGTCGCATGAGATTCGCACGCCGATGAACGGAGTAATCGGAATGGCAGATATTCTGAGAAAGACAAAACTCAATGAAGAGCAAACGGAATATCTCGACGTAATTACCAAATCGGGAAATAACCTGGTGGCTATTATTAACGACATTCTCGATTTCTCGAAAATTGAGTCCGGGCGAATGGAGTTGGAATCGACGCCCATCAATATTCGCAAGATTGTTGAGGATGTGGCTGACGTGTTGATTATAAAGTCGAATAATAAAGGGATCGACCTGGTGACTTATATCGATGCGTCGATTCCTGACATGGTGCTTGGTGATCCGGTGCGGTTACGGCAGGTGCTTATTAATCTGGCAAATAATGCTATCAAATTTACCAAAAGCGGCGAGGTGTTTATTTCAGCGGAATTGCAGAAGGTTAATTCGGAGGTTGAAGTACTGTTTAAGGTAAAAGATACCGGAATTGGAATTCCAAAAGAGGCCCAGGAAAAGTTGTTTGATTCGTTTACACAAGTCGATTCTTCAACGACCCGAAAGTACGGAGGTACCGGCCTGGGATTGGCTATTTCGAAACGATTGAGCGAACAGATGGGCGGAGAAATCGGTTTGGAAAGCGAAGTCAATCAGGGTTCCGTCTTTTGGTTTACCGCGAAGTTTAAAAAAGCATCGGCAGAAGTAGCCATCGACCAGCCGAAAGAAGTGATTGAGTTGGAAAATGTAAAGGTGTTGATTGTCGATGATAATCGGACCAACCGGTTAATCTTCTCAAAATACTTAGAGACCTGGGATTGTTCTTCGGATGAAGCTTCCAGTGGTATGGATGCATTGAAGAAATTGAAGAGTGCTGCTTCAAAGGGAAAGCCTTACGATATCGCCTTGGTTGATTTCCAGATGAGCGAGATGGACGGACTTGACTTTGCCAGCCGTGTGAAAAAGGACCCGGATATTGCTTCAACTAAACTAATATTACTGTCATCTGTTTCCGATATTTTACCGAGAGGGCAGGTTCAAAGTGCTGGTTTTGAGTATTATTTGAATAAGCCAATAAAACTCGATCAGTTGCTTAATATAATGGCTAAAGTAACTGGTAAGCAGTTGCCTGAATCATACGTTGACGCTGCTCGTCCGACGAATCAAGGAATTAACGGAAAGAAAAGAAATCTGAAAGTTTTGGTCGCGGAAGATAATGTGATCAACCAGAAGGTTGCCATGTTGACACTAAAGTGTGTGTCTGACTCCATTGATCTGGCCAAAGACGGAAAAGAAGCCTGGAGAATGTACCGCGATAACGAGTATGACTTGATTATGATGGATATACAGATGCCACAACTGAATGGTTATGAGGTAACGAAGATGATACGGAAAGAGGAGACGGAGCAAAATGGAAAACCGATAAAAATTGTTGCTATGACAGCAAACGCACTTCAGGAAGACATTGATTTGTGTTTGAGTATCGGGATGGACGGTTATTTAAGTAAGCCATTTAAAGCTGAAGATGTGATCGAGACCGTGGATAAGCTTTTTTAGGTTATTAATTATATACATGAAGAAAAATCCCCGCACTAAAATTTAGGTTGGGATTTTTCTTTAGTGTAACCCGATACGGTACGAGAATTTGACTAAGAAAATATTGTACGGTTGGTTGCCGTTGAATAAGTTATCGAAACTCCTGTCCAAATTAAAATCACCTAAGCTGTCGGAATAATCTCTTGATTGAGACCAAACAAGATAAACCGTTGAACCAGGCGTATATTCCCAGCGAACAACCAGATTAGATAGAAACTCGTTGAAATTAAAGTCCGGTTGCTCGAAGGAATAATCATTAGTTCCATCCTGATTTTCGTCGATGTAGTACATCTCCTCTGAATTGTTGTAAGTCAGCTGATTTGGAGAATAGAGCTGGAACCTGTCGGAGAATCGATCGGCTTTGGGATCGGTAATCATCTTAAACGCGTTGTATTTTCCGGAAGCGAAAAACGGTTGTCCCCAGTACTGAATGGTTAGATCGGGCGTCAGGTTAATGTTAACACGCATCGAAAAACTCAATACTTTTTGGTCGAGATGTGCCATCAGGTAGCGATTATTCCCGTTTACTGAATATTCATCCACATACTGCAACTCTCTTTTCTGTTTGTACAGCGATGGCTCCAAACTGAAATTGAGCGTATTGTTTGGTCTGTATTCAATTTCAGGTGAATACGAGCATGAGGTGCGACTGTTGTATTTGTTCCAGTTGTTACTTCCAAAGTAGGATAGTTTCAGTTTCTTGCGTTCGTCGGTCTCGATTCCGTACCAAATATTCAATCCTCCCGGGACAATCATACCCGGACCTCCCCGCAGAATGTAATTGTCTACCTCGTCGCTGTCGAAATTGATTCCGGAATGGAATGACCAATAGTTTTTAAACTCAATGTAACTATTTACATTCCCTCCGGAATTGAGGTATTGTCCGCTGAAATCCCATACGTTCCATTGGTTCAGGTTCAAATTGGCTTTCCGCATGATTCCTTTGGGCTCGTTAAAACGGTAACCCATCCAGAAAACCTGGAAAATCTGGTCGGTGGAGCGTAGGTAACCCACATCGTTCAGTTCAAGTCCCGGAGATTTAGCCATAGCAGCCAGCAGGAATTTCAGATCTCCGCCAATCTTTCCGAATTGGATATTTCCTCCATATCCCGAAAGGCTTGTTCTTGTGCTATCTAAATGAATATGTGTTGCGTCGGGTCGCTGATAATAATGTCTGGAAGAGGTTTGGGTTTCCAGTAGTGCCTCTTTAGTTCCCTCTACTTTACTAAAAGCTCCGTGTACAGAGAGCAGGTAATTTTTGTCGTTGAAATATTGGGTGAAATCAAGTCCTCCGGTTGTCGCCGAACGATGGAGGTAGTCTTTCAAAACATTATCGAGTTGGCGGGAAGTGTTGGTGACCATTCCGCCAATCAGTGTATTCCCTTTGTTTAAGTCTTTCTGCAAACGTCCAACGAAATAGTTGGTTAAAGGCTCTACCGTTTGTTTCCGCTGTTCTCCTTCGTATGCAATTTTTGCTTTTTCTTCCGCGGCAACACTTTCAATGATTCCGACCGACCAACCCGATTCCGTCTTGCCAGTTAATTTGGCTGCACCAATGATTGAGGTGTTTTTCGGACTGTCGATGTATTCGTTGTCTCGCAAGTCCGGTTCGTATTGAGGTCTGCGTCCTATTCGGCGCGAGTAAAACAGGTTCTCGGTGGAAAGATCGCCGTCACCAAATCCTAACGGGAAACTGGTAATACTTTTTCCTTCGATGAAGAAAGGGCGCTTTTCGCGGAAGAAAGTTTCGAAGGCAGTTAAATTGACTTCTGATGGATCCGCTTCTACCTGGCCGAAATCGGGATTAATGGTGAAGTCAAGAGTTAGGTTATTGGTTACACCAATCTTTCCGTCAAGGCCGGCATTCAACCGGTTTTTGTGGCCGGTCGAAAATGGATTGCCCTCTTCTTTTGGGTACGATTCTACTCCGGCCACCACGTAGGGAGTCAGGTCGAGCTGTTTCTTCGGTTTAATGTTGCTTAATCCCCCCAGTTCTCCGTACAAATAGACAAATCCGGGCGCATTGCGGGCAATCGGTTGCCAAAAATCGGTTTCGGCATAACGATAGATGTAACGTGCGGCCTCCAAACCCCAAACTGAAGATGAGTTCTTTTTAAAACGCAGCTGAGTAAAAGGTATTTTCATTTCGGCGCTCCAGCCCCACGAAGTCATGCTTGTTTTCACGTACCAAATCGGGTCCCAGGTGTCATCTTCATTGTCGCCGTCGTTGCTGACAGCTGCATCGCATTTAACTCCCGAAGCGGTTACCAGGAAAGTGAAAGCGGTACGGAGGTCATGATAACTGTCAAATGAAACGCCCACATAATCTCCGTCGAGATTGTCCCGCCGGCTCATTCTTCTGACGATGCTGTCGGGGGCGGTGTCGAAAGCTTTTATGCCAACATAAATAAAGTTATCGTCATACATAATTTTGAAAGTCGTATTCTGGCGGGGCGCTTTCCCTTCGTATGGCTCCCTTTGCGTAAAGCTGTCTTCCCACGGCCCGGATCGCCAGGCTGGTTCCGACAGATTTCCATCGATGGTGAGCGGTGACTGAAGTCTGGTGGCATTGTAGCGTTTCTTCTGAACGTCCTGTCCGAATACGTTACTCGCTATAATGAGAAAAAATATGAATAGAAAAAACGGTTTTTTCATGGTTTGAAATTCGCAGATTAGCTTTCATCTTAAAAGGACGCCGGAAAAGTCGTTTCGTTACACGTTTGTCTGACTTATTGTTTGCTTATTTCTAAGGTGCGTTGGTTAGTATTCTGATGAGTAGTGTGTTAGATGGGTTTGGCGGCAGCGTTATTGATGACAAATTGGTATAGATGAGTTACCAATTGTCGGCAATATGAAAGGGCATAGCTGAACAATTTTATATTTTCCTAATTCTGCCAATTCATTATCTTTGTACGCACTCAAAAAAACGGGAATACAAATGTTTGAAAATCTTACCGACAGGTTAGAGAAATCGTTTAAACTGCTCAAAGGTTCGGGGCAGATTACCGAGATAAATGTTGCCGAAACATTAAAGGATGTTCGTCGTGCACTGCTTGACGCCGACGTAAACTTCAAAATAGCCAAAGATTTTACCAATCGTGTGAAGGACAAAGCCATCGGGCAGAAAGTGCTCGAATCGGTGAAGCCGGGACAGATGATGGTCAAAATCGTTCACGACGAGTTGGCGGAACTGATGGGAGGCGAGACGGTTGATATTTCGTTAACGAAATCACCGTCAGTGATTCTGATGTCAGGTTTGCAGGGATCTGGTAAAACTACCTTTTCCGGAAAACTGGCCAATCGTTTAAAATCGAAGCAGAAAAAGAACCCGTTGTTGGTTGCCTGCGACATCTATCGTCCGGCTGCAATCGAGCAGCTTAAGGTAGTCGGCGAATCAATTGAGGTTCCGGTATATACAGAAGAAGGTGTTAAAGACCCGGTCAAGATTGCCAAAAATGCGATTAAGAAAGCAAAAGCAGAAGGCAATGACGTGGTCATTATCGATACCGCCGGTCGTTTGGCCATCGATGAGCAGATGATGCAGGAAATCGAGGCCATTAAAAAGGCTATCGATCCGGAGGAAACGCTCTTCGTGGTTGATTCCATGACAGGTCAGGACGCTGTGAATACGGCTAAAGAGTTTAACGAACGACTCGATTTCGATGGAGTTATTCTGACTAAACTCGATGGTGATACCCGTGGTGGTGCGGCACTTTCCATTCGTACGGTAGTTGAGAAACCTATCAAATTTGTGGGTACCGGCGAAAAAATGGATGCGATTGACGTTTTCCACCCGAGTCGTATGTCCGACCGGATTCTCGGTATGGGTGATATCGTTTCGTTGGTGGAGCGTGCTCAGGAGCAATTCGACGAAGAGGAAGCCCGCAAATTACAGAAGAAACTGGCGAAGAACCAGTTCAACTTCAACGATTTCCTGACGCAGATTCAGCAAATCAAAAAGATGGGTAACCTGAAGGATTTGGCTGCGATGATTCCGGGAATGCGCAAAGCTTTGAATAATATTGATTTGGAAGACGATGCCTTCAAGCACATCGAAGCCATTATCTATTCCATGACACCTGATGAGCGTGACAATCCGGCTTTGATTGATGGTTCCCGTCGTAAGCGTATCGCTACCGGTTCAGGAACGAACATTCAGGAAGTAAACCGTTTGATTAAGCAATTCGGGGAAACCCGGAAAATGATGAAGATGGTTTCGCAGGGCGGAAATGTGCGTAACATGGCTGCTAAAGCGCAACGTGGAAAAAGAAGATAAGTTCAATCATCAAAATAATATCTTCAATGATTTTACTGGACGGAAAAAAGACATCGGCCGAATTAAAAGCCGAGATTGCTGAAGAAGTAAAAGTGCTGAAAAGCAATGGCAAAAAAACTCCTCATCTGGCAGCGGTACTGGTTGGTCACGATGGCGGAAGCGAGTCGTACGTAGCTTTCAAGATGAAGGATTGCGCCGAGGTCGGTTTCAAATCGAGCCTGGTTCGTTTCGAAGACGACGTGACCGAAGAAGAATTGTTGGCGAAAGTGGACGAGTTGAATAATGATGAGGATGTGGACGGATTTATCGTTCAGTTGCCTTTGCCCAAACACATTTCCGAACAGAAAATTATTGAAGCGATTGACCCGAAGAAAGATGTGGACGGATTTCATCCGATTAATGTCGGGCGCATGGTTATTGGGCTGCCTTGCTTTGTTTCGGCTACGCCCGATGGTATCGTGGATTTGTTGAAGCGTTATAATATTGAAACGTCAGGTAAGAATTGTGTCGTGGTTGGACGAAGCAACATTGTCGGTCGCCCGTTGAGTGTCCTGATGTCTCAGAAAGCGATAAATGCCACGGTGACGGTTGCTCACAGCCGTACCAAGAACCTGAAAGAGTTGTGTGCCAGCGCTGATATTCTGATTGCAGCATTGGGTTCGCCTGAGTTCATTAAAGGTGACATGGTGAAAGAAGGAGCGGTTGTTATCGACGTAGGAACCACGCGTGTAAAATCGGATAAGACGAAATCGGGCTTTAAGCTGAAAGGCGATGTAGCATTTGATGAAGTAGCTGAAAAATGTTCTTACATCACGCCTGTTCCCGGAGGTGTTGGCCCGATGACCCGTGTATCGTTATTGAAAAATACCTTGTTGGCTGCGAAAGGTGAGATTTATTCGTAGCGTACTTTGAAATAAAAATATTGACTTTAAGAGCTGTCTGTCTGGCAGCTCTTTTTTTAGCTCTTCACGGTAGTTTAATCCGTTATAGATGAACCGAAACAGAGTTGAAAACGTTTTCTAAACTGAAAATATTCACTGCTTAATATAACCGTAGTATGAAAATGACACCAATGAAAGTTAGCCGATTTCAGGTTAGGTTATCCTGGATTTTCTCCCTTTTTCTGTTTACTGCCTGTGCAACGGTTCCGTTAACCGGAAGACAGCAGCTGAACCTGGTTCCTGAGTCTGAAATGTTGTCGATGAGTCTGACACAATACGATGACTTCCTGAAAAGTAATCAATTGTCCAACAATCAGCAGGAAACTGCAATGGTCAAGAGGGTCGGAAAGCGGATTGCCGCGGCGGTTGATCAATATCTGAAAGATAATGGTTTAGGAGATCGGGTGAAAGACTTTAACTGGGAGTTTAACCTGGTGAAAGATTCGGTAGCCAACGCATGGTGTATGCCCGGTGGAAAAGTGGTAGTTTATACCGGAATATTACCGATTACCAAAAATGAAAATGGTTTGGCCGTTGTAATGGGACACGAAATCGCCCATGCTATAGCACGCCACGGCAACGAGCGTATGAGCCAGGAGATGTTGGTTCAGCTCGGCGGAATGGGATTGGCGGCAGCTATCGATCAGAAGCCTGAAGAGACTAAAAAAATATATATGACTGCTTATGGAGTCGGCGCCCAGGTGGGAGCTATCCTTCCGTATTCGAGGAGTCACGAGCTGGAAGCGGATAAAATGGGGTTGATGTTTATGGCGATGGCCGGATATGATCCCCGAGGAGCAGTTGACTTTTGGAAGCGGATGGAGGCGAACGGAGGAAGCGGGATGCCCGAATTCCTTAGTACACACCCGGTTGATTCGCATCGGATTGCTCAAATAAAACAGGACTTACCGGAGGCTTTAAAATATTACCAACAGGCGAAGGATAATTAGCCTTCACTATCCATATTCGTTATAAATATTGCATTTTCTGTTTTACAACCTATTATTTGGTGTACATAATATGTTCTCTTTTAAGCTTTTTTAATTCTTTTTTATAATTTTGAAAAGATTCGAACAATACACAGAAAATTAAAATTTTCGAATATGGAAGGTATTGATAAAAAGGATGGAACTGATAATCACGACAAAGGTGATAAGAAGTTTCGTGAAGAGATTTATTCGAAAGCTGTAAGAGCTGGAAAAAGAACGTACTTTTTTGATGTAAAAATGACTCGTAAGGACGAGTATTATCTAACCATCACGGAAAGTAAGAAAAAGTTTGATCAGGATGGCAAGTACCATTTCGAAAAACACAAAATCTTCCTGTACAAAGAGGATTTCGGCAAATTTTCGGATGGACTTACAGAGATTATCGATTACATTCAGGAACGTCAGCCTTATGAACCTCGTGAAACTGAGGAAAAGGATGTACTAAAAGAGTACTCTGACGTTGAGTTCGAAGATTTGGCATCAAGCTAACAAAGCGGTTAAGAGAATAGAAGAACAGCCGCTGAAATACTCAGCGGCTGTTCTCGTTCTGGTAATATTTTCATAAGGTACTGAACCGGTAGCCTAACTAATCCCTAATCCTAAACCATTTTTCTTTCCTGCCGGATAGCCTCGTAGGCTTCGTTAACCTTTTGAAATTTTTCTTTAGCGGCTTTCTGAACATCTTCTCCGAGGTAGCTAACTTTATCGGGGTGATACTTTACGGCCATTTTGCGGTAGGCTTTCTTGATTTCATCCTCGGTGGCTGTTGAAGGTATCTCCAAAACCTGGTATGCCCAGTCCGTACTGGGAATGAACATAGATTCGATTGAATTGTAATCAGCATCGGATACCCCCAGGAAGTAGGCAATGTTTTTCACTAGTACTTTTTCCCGTGGATCAATCTCGCGGTCTGCAGCTGCAATGCCAAACAAAAAGTGTATCAGCTGTAGCCGCGAAGAGTAGTCCATGTGGCGTTTGATTTGGTGGCAGACTTCTGCAACCGGTATGTTTTGTTCCAGTAATCCTTTGAGCGATTTCACCGCTTCGGTAGCGGTTTCAACGCCAAAGTTTTGCTTGAAGAAGCTTTTTACGTAATCCAGTTCCGAACGGAGCACTTTGCCGTCGGCTTTTAGAACGGCTGCGACCAGCACCAGCAGGCTAACCACGTAGTCTCCCTGCGTTGTTGGTTTGCGTTGTTGTGTCTGGTCGTACGGATGTTGGTATTGATTGATATTTACATCGGCACTGTCGATAACCGAGCCGATAATAAAACCGATTAACCCTCCGATAGGGCCAAGGACCGTCCATCCCAGGCCGCCGCCAATCCATTTAGCGAATTTTCCCATTGTTCTTAAAACGTTTATCCAATTCAACAACCTGCGGTATTACCAGGTTCGAGTTGTTGTTCTCAATAATGTAGTCAGCCAGTTTTCTCTTTTCCTCTTCCGGCCACTGATTCTGAATTCTTTTTTTTACCTGCTCGTAAGTTAGTTTGTCACGACTAACTACCCGTGCGATGCGTGTTTCTTCTGGTGCCGTTACGAGGATAATTTCATCCATGTTTTTGTAAAAGCCACTTTCAAACAAGATTGCGGCTTCGTAAATAATGTACGGGGCACGACCATTAACCGTCAGCCAATGCTCATAATGTGCGTGTACAACCGGATGAACCAGCTCGTTGACTTCCTTTAATAACGACTTATTGGAAAAGATAAAGTCGGCTAACTTCTTCCGATCCAGTTTCCCGTTTTCGAAATAGATAAAAGAGCCAAACAGGTTAATGAGGCCTTTTTTAATATCCTGATTTTCGTCCTGCAGCTTTTTGGCTTCGGCATCGGCTTCATAAACAGGCGCACCTAACAAACGGAAAATCTCGCAAATAGTAGACTTCCCGCTGCCTATCCCGCCGGTTACTCCAATTTGTTTCATTGGTTGCTGTTTTTCTTTTCCAGGATAAATTCGACTTCCTTAGGATAGTAATCGTACGAAATAATATTCTGTGGATGTTTTTCCATCGTTACCGGAAGTTTTTGACGCGAAGTGCTGATGCTGTCATAATCGATGGAAGGCTGGAAACTATCAGCACTGATTTGATCGTATTGGCTCAATCCCACCTTGTACGAAACCTTAATGGACGAGGGAAAAGCCTTCAGGTCAACGCTGTCGGGAACATGCTTGATGACGAGCGGAATTTCGCGGGTTCCTTCAGTTATTTGTTCTACGGGAATATTCAGTACTACGCGGCGGGGTATAAACTGTAATTCATTATTTGCGGCGATTGAAACATTTCGCTGAATGCTGTGTGAAAGATTCTTGTATTCTTGTCTCCGGGTCGATACAAATTTTAATGTATCCAAAACATCCTCGGGGCCTCTAACCACTACCGAGTCGGGTGTGGTATAAGGAGATTGTTTCAACATGTACTGGTTCAACAGGGTGACATTTACTTCCGGTTTGACCAGAAACTTTCGTTCAACAATCGGGTCGAAATTAAAATAGAGGCTGTCCGGGTAAATGTTCAGTACCTGGATTTCGTTACTAATCTGATTAACAATCATGCTCCGGTTGGCTTCGGTTGAAGCTGAAAAACCAAAGTGATTATTTTCTGAAACTTTGTGCTTGGTCTTCAGTTCACTCACGTTGATTAAAATGGGAGAGAAAGATAACCTGAGTTTGTGACGCAACAAGGTGAAGCCGTAAGCATTCACCGTACATTCCAGTCGCTGCGGAAGTGGTTGAGATAACTTCTGGTCGGTAGGAAGATCGATATATTTTACCGGAAAGGAGATACGGGCCGTGTAATTCTTACTGAGGTTATTCAGGGTCCAGAAAAAGGACGAAATCGCAAAGCAGATGAGAAATATAAACAGTTTGCCGTCGCGGCGAAGCGGATGTTCGTCACGGAAAAATCTTTTGATTTTATATATCCTTGTTCGTATTTCTCTAATCACGGCCAACTAAAATTTAAAAAAGGCTGGAAGAACCAGCCTTTTATCATTTTTGCTGCGGTGCGTCGCTGATGTCTTTTAGCACAACACTCTTGTCTACTTTTACCTTCACGTTAGGGGCAATTTCGAGGAAGATAATGTTGTCTTTAATTTCAACAATCCGTCCATACAATCCACCGGTAGTCACTACTTTATCGCCTTTTTGTAACGAAGAGCGGAAATTTCGTAGTTCTTTCTGACGTTTCATTTGGGGTCTGATCATGAAAAAATAGAAAACGACCATAATCAATACCAGGGGAAGAAAGGTCATCAATGGGTTGGTTTGCTGTTGTGCAATAACAAAGAGTAAGTTGTTCATCATTTTGTATTTATCAGTTTTTCAAATTGTTCGTTCAATACATGCGCCGTAACGGCAATTTTCTTTTTCAACCCGCTGTGGGTTTCAATCTCAATGGTTTTGAATTGGTTTCCCCATTCACCATCGGAGTTAAAGATAACTTCAATTGTGGATTTTTCTCCCGGTTGAACCGGTTTTTTCGGATATAAAATTTCCAAACATCCACATTCGTTATCTATTTTTGAGATGGTAAGCGGCTTGCCACCTGCGTTTTCAAAACGGAAGGAAAAAGAGACGACCTCTCCTGCCTTCAGGGTACCAAAATTATGGATTTCGTCGTGAAACTCAAATTTGGCCGGTCCCTTTTGTTGTACCGTTGTTGTATCTTTCGGAATACTATTCTTCTGACCTGGTTGGTTGTGACATCCCGCCAGGGACAGCAATACGGAAATGTAAATGAAGATAGTAAAACGGCTCATCTATTTTTATTTTCCATCCAACAGTCCGCGGCCGGCTTTTACAATGCGGCCATCTTCCTGGAAATCTTTGCTTATCCGGTCGAGTACACCATTAATAAAGGTTGAGCTACGTTTCGTACTGTAATATTTCGACAGCTCAATATATTCGTTCAGCGTCACCTTAATCGGGATGGACGGGAAATCAGTCAGCTCAGTAATGGCAAGTTCCAGGATAAGAATATCCATCAGCGCCACACGTTCCACATCCCAGTTTTTGGTGTACGACTCGATGATTTTGTGATTCTCTTCGTGCTTCAGAATCGTTTTCCGGAACAGCTTAACGGTGTAATCCTTGTCTTCATCATCTTTATAAAGAGAAAGCAGACGAAGAGTCGGAGAGGGATCTTGTTTTACCTTCTTTATGGTTTTGATGACCATACTGATGACAAAATCCAAATCGTCGTTCCAGTAAATACTTTGTTCTTCCAGCTCGCTTTCGAAAAGTTCGTTGTTGAGAACCAACTCAGCAAAGAAACGTTCGCAAAGCTTTTGGTCGGCCTGAATGCTGCTTGTTTCGGCTGTGAGGTATTGCTTGTAAAATTCCGCTTCTGCCAGCTCAAGGTAGAGCTTTCGAATGAGTTCCGGATTGTTCTTCCAGCTGATTTTGTTGTCCTCGATGTATTTATTCAACGCTTCGTTCTCTTTCAGCCGGTTGATAATCCGGTTGTCGATAAAGCGGGTATTGGGGTGAAGATCATCCCACGACGGAATGTTTTTACGCTTTCCGGCAGTCTGTCGTTCTTCGGCAAAATCGCGAACTTCGATGAGCAGAGCAAACAGTAAGTGATAAAGGTCGTATGTTTTACGGATGCTGAAGTTTAGTTCTGATTCTGATTGGTTAATGGTTTTTCCCGGTGTGGTAAAGTGGGCATACAGAATCTGCAATACTTTGGTGCGGATGATCCTACGGCTAATCATAATCGGGTAAGAACTTTCTTTTTATTAGATTTCCTATTGCTAATTGTTACGAGGGCAAAAATACAACATTTATTGGATGTACAGACCAATTCGGTTGACGTTCGTTGTTTTATTTACTATTTATTGATATTGAGCCGTATACCGATAGGCTCAGGATGGACGTTCTTGCTCATCGAAACTTTGTGCTGAATCGGGCGAAATGGTGTTTTCTTCAACCTTCTCCTCTGTTGAAACGAATTCATCATCATCTTCTTCCCAGTGATGCTGCTCTTCAGGCGGGCCTTTTTTTCGGTAGACGACTGCCAAAACCAATCCCGATATGCCTCCCCGGAGATGACCTTCCCATGAGATTTCCGGTTTCATGGGAAAGATTCCCCAAAACAGTCCTCCATATAGGAAGACCACAATAATGGAAATGGTGAGCAGGCGAACATTGTTGCGAACGACACCACTCATAAAAAGGAAGGCAGCGAGTCCGTATATGACACCGCTGGCGCCAATATGCCAGGCTTCCCGTGCTCCCAGCCAAACGAATGTTCCCGACAAAATCCAAATAAGGAAAAAGATGCGATAGGCCAGATCACGGTAGAAGAATAAAAGCGCGACGGTGAGGATAAATAGTGGGACGGTATTAGCCATCAGGTGGCTGAAGCTACCGTGAACCAAAGGAGCGGTAATGATTCCGAGCAGGCCTTTCACATGAAGAGGATAGATTCCTCCCTGGACCAAATCAAGATGAAATTCTGATTCGAATAACCTGATTAGCCAAAGCAAGACAACAAGGAAAGTAGGAAAGAACAGGCTGTGCCTGAAAATCCGCTTGTCCAGTTGTCGTTGCTCTTCGGTGTAATTATTGCCCGGAATGTACCGGAATATGCTCATTTTTTCATTTTTTGCCGTAGTAGATTTCCAAACGTATGAATGTCTTCTTCGGTGGTGTCGAACGAAGTCATCCAACGCACCTCGTTGCGTTGCTCATCCCAGGTATAAAAGAAAAATTCTTTTTGTAACTCAGGAATCAATTCGCCGGGAATGATAGCAAATACGCCGTTGGCATCTACTGGTTGGGTGATTTCAACACCTTCGATGGAGCGAATTTCTTCTTCGAGTAATTTTGCCATACGGTTGGAGTGTGTGGCGTTTTCCTTCCACAAGCCATTTCCCAGATAAGGAATAAACTGGGCACTGATGAAGCGCATCTTGGAACTCAACTGTGCTGCCTGTTTTCGGAAATATTTCGTTAAAGTAGCCAGCTCAGGACGGAAGAAAACAACAGCTTCACCCATCATCATTCCATTTTTGGTACCGCCGAAAGAGAGAATATCGACTCCGGCATCGCGGGTGAATTCGCGGAAGTTCATGTCGAGTGCGACAGCGGCATTGGCTAAACGGGCGCCATCCATGTGCAGGTACATACCGTGTTCGTGGGCTAATTCGGCTAGCGCTTGAATCTCTTCCTTTTTATATACGGTTCCCAGTTCGGTTGCCTGTGTGATGCTGATGACTCCGGGCTGAGCATGATGTTCGAAACCAAAGCCATGCAGTTCCGGTTTGATGTCGTCCGGGCGCAGCTTACCGTCGGATGTTTTGATGGGAATCAGTTTGCAGCCGGTGAATTTTTCCGGGGCACCGCATTCGTCCACCTGGATGTGTGCTGTTTCGGCACAGATGATGGAATTGAATGAGCGGGAAGCTGATTTTAAACTGAGAATATTGGCACCAGTGCCATTGAATACAAAAAATACTTCGGTATCGTTGCCAAACTCTTTCTTAAAAAGTTGAGTGGCTTGCTCGGTCCATTTGTCGCCGCCATAGCCGACAGCATGGCCCTGGTTGGCTTCTGCCATTGCTTTCAGAATATCGGGGTGAATCCCGGAATTATTGTCGCTGGCAAAGCCCCTTTCATGTGTCATGTATCAATCTTATTTTTAAATTAAACTTTCAGGTGTTACTCCTGTGATCGCTCGGTTTTTGTACCGGTTTGAAGTTACGATATTAACTATTCTGCACAAAAATATGTTTCTTTTTAGATTAAATTGTCGTATTTTCAAATGCACGGAAGTATTGATTTTAGTGGTTATCCAAACCGGATGGCCATTTTTTCACTGCTATTATGGGTGATAACTTGGTAAAGGTTTTGAGATGAGAAAAAAAGAGAAAGCTGTCGTTAGTATTTTCTGGTTTCGGCGCGACTTGCGGCTGGAAGACAACATCGGTCTCATGCATGCCCTGAAAACCAGGGAAAATGTGTTGCCAGTGTTTATTTTCGATCCGGAAATATTTCAGCGGGATCAAAAGAACCGAAATGTCCAGGTAGGTTTTGTTTATGATGCATTGCTGAGTATTAAGGAAAAACTGGAAACCCTTGGTTCCGATCTTTATGTCGCCGCAGGAAAACCTCTTGACGTTTTCAAAACGTTGATGGAAACGTATCACATATTTAGTGTTTATGCCAACCGGGAATATGAACCCTACACGCTTCAGCGGGATGAAGAAATAGCTTCTTTTTTGAACCAACATGAGGTGGAGTTTCATACCTATAAGGATCATGTTTTATTTGAAAAAGACGAAATAGTAAAAGATAATGGTGAGCCGTATACGGTTTTCACTGCCTACAAGCAACGGTTTCTGCGAAAGCTGAATCAATCGATGGTTGTGCCCGCCCCCATTTCCAAGTATGCCCATAACTTTTTCAGGACGATGCCAATACCGATGCCATCGTTGGAAGAAATGAAATATTCGCGGGTGGACGTGCCGATTCCTCCCCGTAAATTACCTGCCGAATTGCTGAAAAGTTATGAGTCGGAGCGGGATTTTCCGGCACGGAACGGAACGTCACATTTGAGTGTCCATTTGCGGTTTGGAACGGTTAGTATCCGCAAAGTAACCGCATTGGCTATGCAGCATTCCGATACATTTCTGAGCGAATTGATTTGGCGAAATTTCTACAGCGTTATTTTGTGGTTCTTCCCGGAGGTCGTTCACCGATCTTTCAAACCGGCTTATGATGATATCGTTTGGGAGAACAAAAAAGAGCAGTTCGAGGCCTGGTGTGAAGGACGAACCGGCTACCCGTTGGTCGATGCCGGGATGCGTGAACTGAACGCTACAGGTTACATGCACAACCGCGTGCGGATGGTTGTTGCCAGTTTCCTTTGCAAGCACTTGCTAATCGATTGGCGCTGGGGCGAAGCGTATTTTGCCAGTAAGTTGCTCGATTATGATCTGGCTTCGAATAATGGTGGCTGGCAATGGGCTGCCGGTTCAGGAAATGACGCGGCACCTTATTTTCGGGTGTTTAACCCGGAATTGCAGGC
Source organism: Prolixibacter sp. NT017 (assembly GCF_009617875.1). Taxonomy (NCBI): domain Bacteria; kingdom Pseudomonadati; phylum Bacteroidota; class Bacteroidia; order Marinilabiliales; family Prolixibacteraceae; genus Prolixibacter; species Prolixibacter sp. NT017. Next base: position 1,387,818 of record NZ_BLAV01000001.1, read on the forward strand.
CAAGAAATTCGATCCAAAAGGTGAGTACATTGTAAAATGGGTCCCGGAATATGGAACCATGTCCTATCCGAAACCCATTGTCGTCCATGCCGAAGCCCGCGAACGGGCACTTACACGTTATGCTGAAGCAGTAAAAGCGAAAGCTTAGTTTTTGCCTTCAATCCAGCTTACAATCTTCTTTGAATCGGGTTTATCCTGCGGCCAGGCAACCCCGACAAGGTGTCCTGTTTTATCAATCATGAATTTCTGGAAGTTCCATTTGATCGGTGCGTCCATCACACCGTTCTTTGATTTTTCTGTGAGCCATTGATAGAGTGGGGCCATGTCATCACCTTTCACGGAGATTTTTGACATCATCGGGAATGTGACATCGTAATTTTCGGTACAGAATGTTTTAATCTGCGCATTGGTACCCGGTTCCTGGTGCATAAAGTTATTGGCCGGAAAGCCAACGATGACAAACTTGTCGGGTCCGTATTTCCTGTAAATGGCTTCGAGTTGTTTGTACTGTGGCGTGAATCCACATTTGGAAGCAGTATTCACGATCAGCACTTTCTTGCCTTTCAGTGATGCCATATCAAATGGGTGTCCATCAATATCTGTAACCTTGAAATCGTAAATGGTTTTTTCCTGCGCAAATGTGGTGAGCGTCATCGTCAGGATGGAAATTAGCAAAAAGAATTTTTTCATAACCTGTCAGTTTTTATTTCGGATTTAATAACAATAAACTCAGGTAAAAAGTTGCTTCCGGTAATTTTCATCTGGCAGTAAACCAGAAGCTTGTTTTAGTCGTTGATAACTTATGCGAAAACGGGACACAAATGGTTTCCCATTTTATACTATATTTGGATTTCAAATCTGGCACCCGAGGAATTTTTATGGAGAATTATATTGTTTCAGCAAGAAAATACAGACCTTTTACGTTCAGCTCAGTAATTGGGCAACCCTCTATTACAGCCACGCTAAAGAATGCGATCCGGAACAGTCATCTGGCGCACGCCTACCTGTTTTGCGGCCCCCGTGGAGTAGGGAAGACGACCTCGGCCCGTATTTTCGCCAAAACCATCAATTGCCAGAATATTACCGCTGAAACAGAGCCATGCAATACCTGTGAGTCATGTATGGCGTTCAATGAAAATCGCTCCTACAACATTCACGAACTGGATGCGGCTTCCAACAACTCGGTGGACGACATTCGTACCTTGGTTGACCAAGTTCGGATTCCCCCGCAGATTGGAAAATACAGTGTGTACATCATCGATGAGGTGCACATGTTGTCGCAGGCCGCCTTCAATGCATTCCTGAAAACCCTGGAAGAGCCGCCGACGCACGCCATTTTCGTGCTGGCAACTACCGAGAAACATAAAATACTGCCAACCATTCTTTCCCGTTGTCAAATCTTCGATTTCAACCGGATTGGCATTACGGATATCGAAAAGCATTTGGCTTCAGTAGCCGAAAAAGAGCAAATCACTTTTGAGCCGGAAGCATTGAACATCATTGCTCAAAAAGCAGACGGCGCGATGCGCGACGCTCTTTCCATTTTCGACCAGGTGGTGAGTTTTTCAGGAAGTAATATTACTTACCAGGATACCATTGCCAACCTGAACGTGTTGGATTACGACTACTACTTCCGGTTGATTGACGGATTTCAGAAAGGAGACGTGTCGGGTGTGTTAATGATTTTCAACGAAATCCTGGATAAGGGATTTAACGGACACCATTTTGTGGCCGGATTGTGTCAGCATTTCCGCGATTTGCTGGTTTGCAAAGATCAGGTGACGGTGGAACTGCTCGAAGTCGGTGGCGATATCAAAGAGAAATACAGCCAGCAGGCGAAAGCATGTGATTTACCATTTCTGGTGGAAGGCTTGAGGCTGGCCAGCGAGTGTGACATGCAATACAAGTCTTCCTCCAACAAGCGCTTCCTGGTGGAACTCGCACTCATCCGTATTGCACAGCTTGAAGAGGCATTAAAAAAAAAAGAGCTGACGAACGCGTAGCTTCAACGATACTTTTACCCATATTTTCGGCACCGGCAGCCAAAAAAGCTGCGAAGCCGCAACAGAGTACAGCAACACAAAACGGAGCGGTCGGTAATAATCCAGCAGGAGCAAGCAGACCGGCGAGCGCACCGACGGTTACTCCACCCGGGAAGGTAAAGACCCGGCGGGTAGCACGGAGGGACAGTATTTCGACGCCTTCGATTGCCAATGCGCTGAAGGGAAATACTTCTTCCGGTGAGTACAAAAAAGAGGTGGTACAGAAGACAACGCAGGCGGCTGAGCCGGAAGAACATCCGTTTACCGGAGAACAGTTGGTGGCTGCGTGGAAAGAGTTTGTGGTGCGGGTAGAGGCACGTCAGTTGAATGCAGCGTTATCGACGCGCGAACCCTCGTTGGGCGACGATTGGACAGTGAATTACATGCTCGACAACGAGACGCAGCGCGAAAGGCTGGTTTTGGAAGTGAAGCCCAAATTGCTGGGATTCCTGAGAAGAACATTGCGGAACGAACGGATTGAAGTGGAGTTTCAGATTGCGGAAGGTGATGATGCGTTACCGCGTAAGCCTTATTCCGACACGGAAAAATGGCAGGCCATGGTAGAGGAAAATCCTTCGCTGGCACTGTTTAAGAAGATGTTCGGACTCGATTTTGACAGTTAAGAGAAGCTTGAAAGATATATGTACCGTAACCTGAGATGTGAGTGACATTCAAACCAAAGAAGTCAATTCTTGTTAAGTAAAACATCTAATTTACTCTATTAAAAATTATTCAGGCATGGACAAAATTAATGTTTCCAATCCCGTAGTAGAACTTGACGGCGATGAAATGACCAGGATTATCTGGCAGATGATTAAGGATCAGCTTATTCTGCCGTATTTGAACCTTGATATCAAGTATTTTGACCTGGGCATTGAGCACCGCGATGCTACCAACGACCAGGTGACTGTTGATGCAGCTAACGCCATCAAGCAGTACAAAGTAGGGATTAAATGTGCAACCATTACCCCGGACGAAAAGCGGGTGGAAGAGTTTGGCCTTAAGCGGATGTACAAATCACCGAATGGTACCATTCGTAACATCATTGGTGGAACGATTTTCCGCGAACCCATTTTCGTGAAAAATGTACCGCGTCTGGTCCCGCAATGGACCGGCCCGATTGTTATCGGACGTCACGCATTTGGTGATCAGTATCGTGCAACGGATATGGTTGTTGATCGTCCTGGTAAGCTGACCATGACTTTCACTCCGGAAGATGGTTCAGAACCCGTAACTCACGAAGTTTATGACTTCGAAGGAGCTGGTGTGGCAATGTCGATGTACAACACCGAAGAATCTATCCGCGGGTTTGCACACAGCTGTTTTAAAATGGCCCTGCAGAAAAAATGGCCGCTTTACCTGTCAACCAAGAATACCATCCTCAAGAAATACGACGGTTTCTTTAAAGATATCTTCCAGGATATTTATGAGAAAGATTACCAGAAACAGTTCGAAGAAGCTGGCATCACCTACGAGCACCGTCTGATTGATGACATGGTGGCATCGGCACTGAAATGGAACGGTAACTTCATCTGGGCATGTAAAAACTACGATGGCGACGTACAGTCGGACACCGTAGCGCAGGGATTTGGTTCACTCGGTCTGATGACTTCTGTACTAATGACTCCCGATGGTGATATTCTGGAAGCAGAAGCTGCTCACGGAACGGTTACCCGTCACTATCGTGAACACCAGAAAGGCAACCCGACTTCAACCAACCCGATTGCCTCGATTTATGCCTGGACACGTGGTCTGGCATTTCGCGGACGTCTGGATAACAACGAAGAGTTGATCAAATTCAGTCATACACTGGAAGAAGTTTGTGTTGATACGGTTGAATCAGGTAAAATGACAAAAGACCTGGCTCTGGCTATTCACGGAAAAGATCTGAAACCGGAACACTATCTGACAACCGAGCAGTTCCTGAATGCACTTGCTGAAGGCTTGAAGGCTCGGTTGAGTTAATAAATGCGTTCCCAACGTGGCTGGGCGCCCGCCTGATTATTTGTATATTTGGGTTCGGATATATAAACCTTAAATCAATTAATCATGTTGAAAGAAGCAGTTAATAAAGCAATAAACGAGCAAATTAACGCTGAATTTCATTCGGCTTACCTCTATTTGTCCATGTCGGCTTATTTCGAAGCTGTCGGTTTGTCAGGTTTTGCCAATTGGATGAAGGTTCAATACAAGGAGGAGTTGGCGCACGCACAGAAATTTTTCGATTACGTGAACGACCGGGGGGCACGGGTGATTTTAGACCCGATTGCTGAAGTTCCGGCTGAGTTCGATAATGTAATCGATGTGTATGAAAAGACGCTGGCTCACGAGCAAAGCGTTACGGAACGCATTAATAAACTGATGGATATAGCTATCGCTGAATCCGATCATGCAACCAAAAGCTTCCTTCAATGGTTCCTCGACGAACAGGTTGAAGAGGAGAATACGGTTGATCAGATTTTGAATAATTTGAAGATGATCAATGGCGAAGGACAAGGCTTGCTGATGATGGATCGGGAGATGGGCAACCGTTCATTTACAGATCCGACAGCCGGGGCATAGTTCTTGATAAACAATTCCCGCCAGGCAATTCTGCCATCTTGCGGGAAATTGATCAGATCGCGATTTTACATCCGAAAATATTGATTTCGTAAAGAGGAGAGTGCCCTTGGCGGTATTCTCCTTTTTTTGTTCTGTGATGGCAAAAAATTGGGGAATTTCACTCGCTGAAAAAAGCAAGGATTGTTTTCAATACTTGCAACTTTTAGTTTAATTTGTGAGTGATTCGCGATAGAAGTAAACATAAAAAATAACAGAACAAGATATAATGGCATTTGTAACAAAATTTCTAACACAAGTCTTTGGTAATAAATCCGAAAGGGATATCAAAGGGATTTTGCCGGTATTGGAACGCGTGAAAAGTGAATTTGAGCGCGTAACCGGATTTACCAACGACGAGCTTAGAGCTGAGACAGAAAAACTAAAAGCCAGGATTAAAGAGTATATCAAGGCTGAAGAAGACGAAATAGCTTCATTGAAGGAACAGGCTGAAAGTGGTTCTGTGCCTTTGGAAGAGAGTGAAAAACTCTACGATCGGGTCGACAAACTGGAAGAGGTGATCGATACGAAGATTGAAGAGGTATTGAATGAAGTATTGCCCACCGCTTTTGCCATCGTAAAAGATACCGCCCGTCGTTTTGCTGAAAACGAACAGCTGGAAGTGACGGCCAACGATTTCGACCGTGATTTGGCTGCCGCGAAAGATTATGTGGACATGAAAGGTGATAAAGCCGTTTATGCCAATCACTGGGAAGCGGGCGGTTCGGATCAGAAGTGGAATATGATTCACTACGATGTTCAGCTCATCGGTGGTATTGTGCTTCACGAAGGTAAAATCGCTGAGATGGCGACCGGTGAAGGTAAGACGCTGGTGGCAACGTTGCCGGTGTTCCTGAATGCGTTGGCCGGTAGAGGCGTTCACCTGGTAACAGTGAACGATTACCTGGCTCGTCGTGACTCGGAGTGGATGGGACCGATTTTCGAATTCCATGGCATGTCTGTTGATTGTATCGACAAGCATCAGCCCAACTCGGCCGAACGACGTGCTGCTTACAATGCGCATATCACGTACGGAACGAACAACGAGTTTGGTTTCGATTACCTGCGTGACAACATGGCCATCAACCCATCCGATTTGGTGCAGCGGAAACACCACTACGCCATCGTCGATGAGGTCGACTCGGTTTTGATTGACGATGCTCGTACGCCGTTGATCATTTCGGGTCCGATTCCGAAGGGTGATGACCAGTTATTCGAAGAGCTGAAAGCGCCGATTGAGCGTTTGGTAAAACTGCAGCGTGACCTGGTAGCGCAAATTCTGGCGGAAGCCAAGAGAAAGATAAAATCGGAAGATTCGAAAGAGCGTGATGAAGGTGCATTGTTATTGTATCGTTCATTCAAAGGTCTTCCTAAGAATAAAGCGATCATTCGTTACCTGAGTGAAGAGGGTATCAAAGCTAAGATGCAGAAGTCGGAGAACTACTACATGCAGGACAATAGCAAGAACATGCATGTTGTTACCGACCCGCTTTATTTCGTAATCGATGAGAAACTGAACTCAATTGAGTTGACCGATAAGGGTATCGATGTGCTGTCGCAAGACAACGAAGACCCCAACTTCTTTATTTTGCCAGATATTGGTGCAGAGATTGCTGAGATCGAAAACGACCAGTCGTTGGAAGACCAGGCCAAGCTGGAAAAGAAAGACGAGCTGATTCAGAGTTATGCGGTGAAATCGGAGCGTGTGCACACCATTAACCAGCTGTTGCGCGCCTACACCATGTTCGAAAAGGATGTGGAGTACGTGGTGATGGACAACAAGGTGAAAATCGTGGATGAGCAAACCGGTCGTATCATGGAAGGTCGCCGTTACTCCGACGGATTGCACCAGGCCATCGAGGCGAAAGAGCGGGTGACCGTGGAAGCGGCTACGCAGACGTTCGCGACGATTACGCTTCAGAATTACTTCCGGATGTACCACAAACTGGCCGGTATGACCGGTACTGCAGAGACGGAGGCAGGCGAATTGTGGGACATCTACAAACTGGAAGTAGTGGTCATCCCGACCAACAAACCCATTGTCCGTAAGGACCAGGAAGACTTGGTATACAAAACCAAGAAAGAGAAATACAACGCCATTATTGAAGAGATTACCAAACTGCATAAGCAGGAACGGCCGGTGCTGGTAGGTACCACTTCCGTGGAAATATCGGAATTGCTGAGCCGCATGCTGAAAATGCGGGGTATCGATCACCAGGTGCTGAACGCGAAGTTGCACCAGCGTGAGGCCGACATTGTGGCGGAAGCCGGTAAGCCAGGAACGGTAACCATTGCAACCAACATGGCCGGTCGTGGTACCGACATCAAATTGACACCGGAAACAAAAGAAGCCGGTGGTTTGGCTATCATCGGTACCGAGCGTCACGAATCACGTCGTGTCGACCGTCAGTTGCGCGGACGTTCCGGTCGTCAGGGTGACCCGGGTTCATCACAGTTCTTTGTGTCGCTGGAAGATGATCTGATGCGTCTCTTCTCTTCCGACCGGATTGCCGGTATTATGGACCGTTTGGGACTGGAAGAAGGCGAAGTGATTCAGCACTCCATGATTTCCAAATCCATTGAGCGGGCACAGAAGAAAGTCGAGGAGAACAACTTCGGTATTCGTAAGCGTTTGCTGGAATATGATGATGTGATGAACTCGCAGCGTGAGGTGATTTACAAGAAACGTAAACACGCACTCTTCGGCGAACGCCTGGAAGTGGATGTGCTGAATATGATGTATGACTCGGTGGAAGCACTGGTAGCCGATTTCCATCCGATGGGACAGGATGGCTACGAAGAATTCCGTCTCGAGACCATGCGTCTGCTCTCCATCGACACTTCGGTGACGAAGGAGGAATTCATCAGCCAGAATCCGGAAGAAATTACCGATCGGATTTACAAAGCAATGATCGACAATTATTCCCGTAAGGTGCAGATCATTTCGAAACAGGCATGGCCGGTCATTAAAGATGTATACGAACACAAATCGCACATATACAATAACATTGTTGTTCCTATCAGCGATGGGCAGAAGGTTTACCAGATTGTTACCAACCTCGAGAAATCGTATAAAACAGAGGCACAGGACCTGGTGAAATCGTATACCAAGCAGGTAAACCTTGCTTCGATTGACGATGAGTGGAAGGAACACCTGCGCGAACTGGACGACCTGCGTACATCAGTGCAGAACGCCAGTTACGAGCAGAAAGACCCGTTATTGATATACAAGCTTGAATCGTTCAACCTTTTCAAGTCAATGATGGACAAGCTGAACCGAAATGTTGTTTCTACCCTGATGAAAGGACATATTCCGATTAGCGACCCGAACCAGGTGCAGGAAGCGCAGGCGGTACAACACACCGATCGGTCACAGTACCAGGAAGAGAAGAGCGAAGCCGGCGGCCTGAGTTCCGGCGGAGGACAAGGTGGAGAGCAGCAACCACAGAAGAAAATGGAACCGGTTCGCCACGGGCCGAAAATCGGACGAAATGACCCGTGTCCGTGTGGAAGTGGAAAGAAATATAAACAATGTCACGGGCGTGGTGTTGTGTAAACGAAAATAAATTAGTTCTTCATATGGCAGCAGGGGCAACCTGCTGCTTTTACTTTTAATGTGCACATACTATGAATGAGTTCCTGTTCATCCATTGGAATGTAAATCCGGAGATTTTCCATCTCGGCCCGTTGTCAGTTCGTTGGTACGGACTTTTGTTTGCCACCGGGTTTTTGTTGGGATATTACATCATGGAGAAGATGTTCAAGTTTGAAAATGCCAACGAAAAGTGGCTCGACAGTCTGTTTATGTACGTGATTATCGCCACGGTTGTCGGCGCGCGTTTGGGACATGTTTTCTTTTATGGATGGGACTATTATTCACAGCATCCGTGGGAAATTCTGAAGGTTTGGCACGGCGGTCTGGCCAGTCACGGCGGGGCCATCGGTATCCTGATTGCCATCTGGCTCTATTCACGGTTTGTTACCAAACGTTCGATGCTCTGGACATTGGATCGCCTCGTGGTGCCGGTAGCGCTGGTGGCCGTTTTAATTCGTACCGGTAACCTGATGAACTCAGAGATTTACGGAGTACAGACTTCACTGCCCTGGGGATTCATCTTTGAGCGGAACGGCGAAACCGTTGCCAAACATCCGACACAGATTTATGAGGCACTCTGTTACCTGGGAACTTTTATCTTGCTGTGGCGAATGTATTTTAAAACGGATGACAAGCGGAATCGTCCCGGCTTCTTGTTGGGCGTATTCTTTATTTGTGTGTTCACCGCCCGTTTCTTCATCGAATTCATCAAACAGGACCAGGAGCCGTTCGAAGCACATATGTTGCTGAATATGGGACAGCTGCTCAGTATCCCGTTTGTCTTGGCCGGAATAATATTGGTGGTTCGCGCACTAAAGCGACCGCCGAAGATATACAAGAATTAAGATATGGAGCCGGTAACTCGTTGAGTGCCGGCTTTTTTATTTCCGGTAACGAAAAACGAAGGAAACCTTTACCGTTACATAATATCCCGCTTGTTGTGAATGAGTGGGATATTCTTATTTTTGCGCGTTCTAAATAAGAAAGGAACCTGACCTGATCACCATCTAACGAATTAAATCCATGCACTTACGTAGAAATCGGTCCCGGGCTGAATGGCTCCGGCAAGGAAATGTATGATTAAAAGTTTGACATGGAGAAGTATCTTAATCTGTTTGGATTAACGCAAAAAGTAAATTATAAAAACGAAGTCCTGTCCGGACTGACGGTGGCATTGGCTTTAATACCGGAAGCACTGGCATTTGCCATTATCGCGGGATTGTCTCCGCTCACCGGGCTCTATTCGGCCTTTATTATGGGCATCGTTACATCGATTCTGGGCGGACGGCCCGGGATGATTTCCGGTGCCACCGGAGCTGTTGCTGTTGTGATTGTGGCGCTGGCCAAAACACATGGCCCGGAGTATGTGTTGGCGACGGTTATCCTTGCCGGGATTATACAGATATTGGCCGGTGTATTGAAGCTGGGAAAACTGATGCGTCTCGTTCCACATCCAGTGATTTTCGGCTTCGTCAACGGACTGGCGATTATCATCTTCATGTCGCAATTGCACCAGTTTAAAGACAGCACGGGGCACTGGCTTACCGGAATGCCGCTTTACACCATGTTGGGGCTGGTTTTCGTCACCATGCTGGTCATTTGGCTTTTGCCGAAACTCACCAAAGCCATTCCGGCGCCATTGACGGCTATTCTGGTCGTTTTCGGAATTGTAGCCGCGTTGGGCATTGATACTCGTACCGTGGGCGATATCGCTTCCATTCAGGGAGGTTTTCCTCCGTTCCATCTGCCGGAGGTTCCGCTTAACCTCGAAACGCTTTCCATCATTTTCCCTTATGCAGCCATTGTGGCCGGTGTAGGCCTGATTGAAAGTTTGCTGACGCTAAATATTATCGACGAGATTACTGAGACACGTGGTTCCGGTAACAAGGAAGCCATTGCGCAGGGAACGGCCAATTTCCTGACCGGTCTCTTCTCCGGAATGGGCGGATGTGCCATGATCGGCCAGAGTTTGATTAACATCTCTTCCGGAGCCCGTGCTCGTTTGTCGGGTATTGTGGCAGCGGTGATGTTGCTCGTGTTTATCATGTTTGGTGCAGGTTTGATTGAAAAGCTACCCATGGCAGCGCTTACGGGACTGATGATTATGGTCGCTATCGGTACGTTCGAATGGGCTAGTTTGAAAACCTTCAACAAAATGCCGAAGTCTGATATCTTAGTGATGGTGATGGTGACGCTGGTGACGGTTGTCTTCCATAACCTGGCCGTAGCGGTTCTGATTGGTGTCATCATCGCGGCACTGGTGTTTGCGTGGGACAATGCCAAGCGCATCCGGGCACGGAAATACACCGATGACAATGGCGTAAAGCATTACGAGATTTACGGTCCGCTGTTCTTCGGTTCAGTCACTGCTTTCAACGAAAAGTTTGATGTACTGAACGACCCTGATGAGGTGATTATCGACTTTGCCGAAAGCCGGGTGGTCGACATGTCGGCTATTGAGGCGCTGAACAAGATGACGGAACGCTACCTGAAAGTAGGGAAGAAGATCCACCTGAAACACCTGAGCCCCGATTGCAAAATCCTGTTGAAAAACGCCGAGCAAATCATCGACGTCAACGTACTGGAAGATCCGCATTACAAAGTGGCGGTGAATAAATTATAATTGCCCATGGCTTTAGCCTAATATTTTCGATATTTCTTCCGGGAATGTCGAAGAAGGTTGAATAAGCATCCTAATTCAACTCCTCCGGAGTTGTTGCTTTGTTCGTTGCTACACCACCGGTTTCACCGGCGGAGAAGAATATTCTATCCCTCCGGGATAATCTCAGGTTGTTTTTGTGCAAAAGACTCCGGAGGAGTCAAATATTGTTAGAACGCGGCTGGGGGAAATCCATTCGACCCCGGCCGGGGGCGTACGTTCGATTGAGGATTTTATTTTCTAACAACATGTCATCCAGCTGGGATGAATGCAAAGAGTACCTGAATTGCCCATGGCTTCAGCCATGGGTGACAAGGGACAAGGTTATATAGGCTTTAGCCTAATTCTTGCTCCTTATTTCTTCCGGCAACGCCGGATAAATATTCATCAACCCCAATGAAATTGGGGGATTAGGAATTCGCGTTATTGCATCACCCCCGAAGCGGGTTAAGTGATTGTCTTGTTTCTGTCCTTTTGTCTTACCACAAAAGAACCAAAAAGGCAAGTCAAAGTGATCCTTCCGCCCGCTTCATGGTTTTGCCTTTCGGGCACACATCCCTGAATTCCCTCGCAAAACCATTCCCGCTCTCTCCGACCCGGCCTACTTTGACCGGCCCGCGCTCTTATCGCCTGGTGGCGATGTTGGGAAAGAAGCCTGATGGAATTGAGGAATAGTCTATCCCTCCCGGATGATTGTCGTTCATTTGCTGCGTCTTTGGCCCTTCTCTATGTTAGAGAAGGGTTGGGATGAGTAGATAAACCTGTCAGCTTATTTTTACAATCGATACCTTTTCCGGCAACGCCGGATACACATTCATCACCCCCAATGAAATTGGGGGATTGGGAATTCGCGTTATCGCATCAACCCCGAAGTGGGTTGAATAATTGTCTTCATCAATCTTTGCTCACGGTCTCCGGCTTCATTCTGGCAAAAAATAACACCGATATGAATATGATGGCTCCCAGGACCGGCATCACGGTTTCCGCCGTCAAAATACCGGTTGAACTCCATTTGTTGTGCGCCCATTCATCCACAAATATCATCGAATAGATGGGAATATTCGAAAGGGCGGCAAAGAAGTTGTACTTGGTGGCTGCACCTACTTTTCCGATAGCTTCCAGAACAAACGCACTAAATCCGGCAAAGGCTAAACCTACCGTGATAGCATAAATGGTCGTCCAAATCATGAACATCAGTTGTGTGCGGGGACTCAGCGCCATCAGGAGTGCAGCGCCTCCTTCCAGCAATCCAAATAAAATATAGGCTTTCTTTCGATCCATCTTGTCGGCAATCCATCCGCCTAATAAACTACCGATGGCGGAAGCAACACCGCCGACAATTCCCACGGCAAGGGCAACCGCATCCGGCGAAGCATGCCAATCGCCGGAAATGGACGACCATAAATTCGAAGCCGCACCGGAACCTACGGGCAGGAAACAGAGGACAAGTGCTAAGAACCCGCCCCGTGACTTCACCAGCACCCAAATCTCTTTGCCAAGCGTCCCAATCGTCTTCACATACGTTTCTTCCCGCTTGAACGGAGCCGGGTCTTTCAGAAATAGTAAACCCAGCCCGCATAGCAAACTGACGAGCGCAATGATGGCTCCGGAAATCCAGTGAGCCGGCATTCTTTCTGCCAGCCAGATTCCGGCACCGCCTCCCAGCCCAAATCCGCCCAGGTTTCCGGCTTGCAACCAACCACCGGCGCGCCCTTTATGCTCATCGGGTACCTCCTGCGCAATTAAACTCTCGGTCGTCATGGCAATGTTGGTATTGGCTACGGCGGTCAGAAAAACGACGACCATCAACAAGGGCAGGAAGTGCGAACTATGGGGGATGACGCTCGTTGCCAAAATACCAATTACGGTCACCACATTGGCGATACGGTACCAGGTTTTCACCGTAAGGGTAGTATCGACCAGCGGCGCCCACAGAAATTTGAGAATGTTGGGCAAATAAGGGAGGGAAACAATCGAGGCAACGCCGGCCAGCGAAACGCCCGCCTTGGTTAAAAGAAATCCCATGGTCACGCTGATGAAGCCATTGAAAATTCCAAATGGCATGTACAGGAACATAAAAGTGATGGGGTGTACCGGTTGAGTTTGGTCCACTCTGAAGGTTTTTAACAGGCTCATATGCTATTCTTCTTGTATTGAATTGTTCACAATCTGTAAAGCAACACGCTAACGTTAAATTTGAAAACAGACTTACCACGAGCCTGATGACTTGATTACGATAAAAGTTGATAAACGGTTTCTTAGGGTGGTAAGAGTGGAAGTTTTGTATGCAAACAAATGACGGGAGAGTTTGTTTGACGGGTTCACCTTTCTGAATTGCCAATGGCTTCAGCCATGTTTCTTCGAGCCTTTAAGGCTCATATGCCAGAGCTTGGGGCAACGTCCCAAGTCAAAGGTCCCTGCGAAATAGGAATGAAGCCTGAAGGGCTTCAACGTTTATAAAACTATTTTTTTTTGTTCAATATCGGAACGGATAGGTGCCAGCCCTTCAGGCTGGTTGTAAGATTTTCTCGATGGATACCTGGGGCGTTGCCCCAGGCTTTGTCCTTTCAGGCTTTCAGCCTGTGGCCGATGAAACCGATGGTGAAGAATATTGTTTCCTGTCCGGGAAATTTCGCGACGTTGTTTTACCGGATGCGACTCCGGAGGAGTCACATATTTTTAGAAGAAAGGCCATGTGGAAATCTATTCGACTCCGTCGGAGTTGCACATCAATTCCCAATCTCCGTCAATTTATCGTCTTTCTTCAATTGCCCGATTAACCTCGAATCATTCCGTGAATCTTCCCCGGTAAAAAGGCCGGGAGAGGACGGGTAACCCAGCTTAAGATAAATCAGGTCCGGCTCCACCAGCAGGAAGGTGATAACGTCGCGTTGACTCGATGAATAATAGCCCGGAACATATTTCGCCGAATATATGAGTTGTTGATGGAGCGCCACACCAAAGGCGAAATGCGGGTCGGGATAGCTGGGAGAGATTTCCTTTTTCAACCGGTTCCAGGCTGTTGGTGTCACCTGGAAAATGTACCGCGTCGAATCGTAGCCTACAATCTCGTCGTAGCTCACGATGACATCCGAAACCTTTTCATTCTTTGTAAAGTGTATGCCAGCATTGGCAGCTGATTTGTCGTCCTTTTGGCAACTCATCATGCCAACGAGCAAAATGGTCAGGAAGAAGGATACTTGTGTTTTCATAGCTCGTTAGTTTAGTTGTACGTTAGATGTGTTTCAGCATATTTGTGGTTGCTTCTGAGGAAATATATAATGATATTGTGTTACGCGCTTATTCTGTTCGTTTTCTTAATATTCCAATCATTTGACCAATGCCAATTCCAACGTAGTTTCTGTCTTTATTGAGTTGCAGCATGGGTGAAATGGTCAAGCCATAAATGTTGGTAAATGGAAATTCTATTTGGGGATTGATGATTAGGCTTACCGTGTTTTGCCGATGATAATCCCAGGTATAATTCTCCGCCACCAAAGATGTTCCTTCTACCTTTTGCCAATTTTCAGGTTCTTTTATGATGGTATAACCTATTCCAATGGATAAATTGGCTCGTATGGTACCCGTTTCATTTAGTTTGTATATCCCGCCGACAGCGATTTGGTAATTCTCTATTTGGTCATGAGGATTCTCCGTGCCGAAAATGATTGCTTTTGCCAAACCCGATGAATAATCCACCGGTTGCGATTTGGGTTTTCGCAGATAATCGCTGTATCCAACCCGGTAAGAATATTTTTCCCGGTACACATAATTCAGGTTTACTTCGCCTCCCATGTAATTTCCGAAACTCAACCCGCTTGTTGAATAAATTGCATTGTTATTGGCAGATTGCGCATTCGCAGAATGAATACTGCCAATGAGTAAGCATATGATTAGGGTTTGTTTCATCTTTAATGCGAAGCTAATGGTCATTTGTATGTGACGTAGCGTGATGCCAGGCAGAAGTTCTGCTGTATGCTACCACACATTTTCATTTCTGTTGTTTGAGTTGTTCTTCCAGCTCTTTGGTTCTTCTTTTTGCTCTGCTTCTGTCAAAAATTTGTGCTATGGTTCCGAGCAATAATCCGATGAGCGATATCAACATTCCATGCGGATAATGTTGAATCCGAAGAATCGCTCCCCCGATAATGATGACTGATGCTGCCACATAAAGTATTTTAATGGTTGTGCTTATTTGTTGGTCGGTCATGGTTAATTCATTTATGTTTTGGCTATTTATTCAACGGTCACTTGTATATGGTCGGGCGGGATTTCTGGAAGAAATCGTGTCAGACCCGCAGGAGAGTGGGCACAAGGTCTGACTTGTCAGACCGCTAAAACCCCCGCCTGCCATATGACAATATGTTAGCGGTTGTTATTTATATTCAATTAGATAATCAGTCATTAAATTATATTTTAAAAAAGTTTCAGACACCTTAATCAATCGTTCCTTAGAATCATAATAGAACTTGTATTTGTACTCGTTTGTATAGTTTTTCTCAAGCATTTTTTGAGTATACATTGGAGGCGGAGGTGGTAGTTCTGAACCTTTATTTTTCCGGTATTTTCGCTTCACATTTCTTGATTTTCTTACTTCGCCAATCAGTTTTCCAGATTTGTCATATTCATAACCATAAGCCCAGTTATCACCAGATGCATTCCAAATCTCTTTTAGAATCTTTTTTGAATCTGAGTTGTAAGTTATTTTATATCGGTCAATATCGTCTCCGCATTGATGAATGCCTTCCGTTTCATAGTTTGTCAGATTATTTAAAGAATCGTATTTATAAATCCTTTCAAATTCAGCAATCCCATTTGGAGCAAATGTTACTTTAACACGATTTCCTGATTTGTCATATAAGTAATCCCAATCAATAAAATGTCTAATTGAATCTTTTGATGTGTTATAAAAATTGATTCTCTCTTTACTTATTAATCCTAAATCATTGTAGGAGTATTTTTCACGTTCAAATTCGTTATAAGTAAAATCCTCAGTTCCTTTGCTTGATAATCTGCCTATTGAATCAAAATCATAAGTATACTTGAAAAGCCTCAATGTATCACCATTCTCATTTTCATATCGCCGACTGATTAGCAGTGTGTCAGAAATATCATATTCAAAAATTTCTTTTTCAATATCGTCTAATGGGTCATAAAGAAAATTGCAATATTCCACTTTTCTAAGAACTAAGCCTTTATTATTTAAGTCGATTTTTTCTACAAGAATTTTTTTGTCGTTTTTAAGTACAAAAAGCTTGATGGTTTTGATTTCTGTATTTTTAAAATCGGCAAAGTTTATCCAATCAGAAATAGTCTTTTGTCCCATTGATAGTAATGGAATCAAAGAGAATATTAATATGCAAATCTTTTTACTCATCGTTTTTGCCTGTTAACACACTCTGTTTTTTAATAACCGCTAACGGTCACTTGTATGTGGTCGGGCGGGATTTCCAACAGAAATCCTGTCAGACCCGCAGGAAAGTGGGCACGAGGTCTGACTTGTCAGACCGCTAAAACCCCCGCCTGCCATATTACAAAATGTTAGCGCTAGTATTTTATATTCCATTTTTAATTCTTGTATTCAATTCCTTTTCGAAATAAGCGACACTTTTTGTAGTGCTGATTTTTTTCAAACTATCAACCAACTTTTTGCAATTTGTTTTGAGTTCATCCTCGGAATAAGCGAAATACATGTCATAAAAAGTAAAGTCAGCCCATTTTCGGATTTGTTCCTCGCTTAATTTGTCAATGTGATTTATAAATTCAGTCGGTCTCTTTTCAATGAATTTCCTTGTATATGAACCTACTGTTTCTGCGAGTGCTCCGTCAGCGTCATTGATTATTTTCTCAGATACCTTTAAAAAGAATTCAAGGTCATTTTCTTTACATCTAGAAATCGTATCTAACAAGGCGAACGTTACAAAATTGTCAGAAGGATAAATGCTGTCATTTAAAATTAATTCTCCAACTTGTTTTATCGGCAAGTCTGATAAATAATAGAAATTGTCTGGATTTCTCAAAGTGTCAGTTTCTGTTTGCTGATTAATTGAAAAATTAAACTCAAATTTCTCGTTTGCATGACTAATGACAGAGAATGAGATTATTATAATTATGAGAGACAGTTGTTTCATTTTTCCAATATTAGCGCTAACTAGTTTATATGTCTACTAAAACTACCATATATTTCCCATACGGGAGTGTTATGTGCACCTTTGGTATCTGATGTTTAAAATTAACCAGGAGAAAGTCGTTTTCATTTGTCGGTCATTTTAGTGTTTCCAATGTAATTAATTTCTTTCGAAATCGTATTTTGGGCTGTTCCAAAACAGCTGGAAATGAGGTTGCCCAATTTCCGTTCGCATATCAGATCCGACCGTTCACATACCAGATCCGTACGTTCATCAAAAAGATCGGCATGTTCGTCAAAAAAATTGGGATAGGTTAATTTTCTAATTTATATTCAGTACACGGTTTTGCGGAGACAGATAAAATCAGCAGGAATTTAGTGGAGAATGAAACGCGGGATGGATGAACCGTTACAGCGTTCATTGACCGGCCAACCCCGGAACGGATAAGCTGCATGTTGGCACTTTGCCCGGCTATACTGCGGTTTCGCGGCGTCCGGATGAAATCGAATATCCGCTTCGGCATCGAAAAAAGGGGCTGTTGAAAATTTCAACGACAAGAAATGGCGCCAAATGGACCCGTTGAAAATTTCAGCGAGGTGAAATGGCCACAAAAGAGCGAATTGAAAATTTCAACGGCATGAAATCGTCAGAAATTACCCAATTGAAAATTTCAGCGACATGAATCGGTCAGAAATTACCCAATTGAAAATTTCAACAGCATGAAATGGCGACGTGGGGACCTCCTGAAAATTTCAACAACAAAAAATAAACACTAAACAAACTATATCACTTTTCTAAAACGCTAAAATTATGGATGAAAAACAGTTTTCGACATTGTATGTTGCCCGTTTGAAGATTAACGACCTGTATTCGCTCAACAATTCGACCATCGGGCGTGCCAGACTCGTAGCAGCAGGTTTTGGTGCCGTGGCCGCGGCTGCTTTTACCAAACTTGAAACCAATAACGCCGCGATGGGCGCACAGATGAATAAATCGGGCCAGAACGATGTGAGCAAGCAACTGGCTAACCTGGATGCCGACCGCGACGACCGGTTTGCCGAAATCAAGCGAAACATTTCCACCGCTCTGAAGGGCCGCGATGAAGCGAAAAAGACGGCGGCTCAAAACCTGAAGAGCTTTTTTAAGCCTTACTGGAATGTCAATACAAAGCCGATGAACACCGAAACCGGTGTATTCATGGAAATGCTGGAGAAATACAACGCCAACGAGGCCCTCAAAGCCGATGCGGCTACCATCGGGATAGCCGATATGCTCACCGGCCTGGAAACAGCTAACACGGCATTCAACACGCTTTATGAAGACCGCGACGACGTGGATGCCGAAAACGGGCCGTCGGCTACCAGTTTGAAGAGCGCGGCAGCCAAGAGCTACGAGCAGTTTTGTACGGCTATTGAGCAGGCGGTGAACTTCACCCCCTCGGATGTGCTGACAAAGTTGTTTGGACAAATGGACGAGCTCCGGAAGACCTATGCCGAGCTGAACGGCCGGAAAAGCGACGATGGAGATGCCTCTGACGAAACTACCGAAACGGAATAAACGAACCGGCAATCCAGTTGGGAATTTGGAAAATGGGCCGCAGGCAAACCTGCCAGGGATAATAAACCTGGCAGGTTTTTTTTTGTGACCCTGTCGGTGGTTGGAAACCCCGACAGTGGTATTCGACTGCAGCGATTCCAATGAGCCTGTAAGGCTCCAATTCTATAGCTTGGGGCAACGCCCCAAGTCAAATGTTCATGCGAAACAAGAACGAAGCCTGAAGGGCTTCGACTATCATTTTTCCCATTGGATTGCAATCATGAAGTGTGCCAGCCCTACAGGCTGGTGATACCGCTATGGCGCCTGTCCTTGGGGCGTTGCCCCAAGTTTTGGAATGCCAGGCTTTCAGCCTGTATTTCGATAGCCTGACAGCGTCGACAGACCTGTCAGCGTATTGAGGGCGATTTTTAGAAAAACTATTCTTTGCTTACATCCCTCACCAATATCTGGTCAAAATCGTCCCACGGAAAACTTAGCTCCATAGCCGTACAAGGGCCGCAAACAAAATGAACGGAATCGTTCTTTTGGAATTTGAAGCTGATTTTATAGGAATATTTCAAGCTATCGGGAAAAAAGTGTGGTCCACAGTTGCTCCCGTCATAATCCGGGGAAAGAAGTTCTTCGGGGATCGCATACAGGCTGTCGGATAACCCAAAGGTATAAAAATCCATTGGCCATTCCGAATTGGCATTCCCGCTGTTCTCAAGCAAAATGCAATAAGCCCTGGCGGTTTGGTTCCCCGTTGCCTGTCCGTTTTCGATATCTGTTTCGTCACAAATAAATGACCCGACGATGTATCCGGTTACAGGCCCGGAATATGCCGTGTCGCTTTTTTCATCTCCGTTGTTATGACTCTTTTCACATCCGGTGTTTATGATGCTCAACAGAAAAAGCAAGAGACTGATTTTTGCTAGTGTTGTTTTCATTGGTAACTGATGATTTTGGTAATGATATAACGCTTGGCCGATGGTGGGCCAACAAGAGTGTAGCAAGGTGCAGGAGGATTCGGCGAAAACAGATAGGGATCTTGTCTTTCCTCTTCTGTTAATTCTCGGTAGGTAAAATATAGTTTCGTTCCGATGGTTTGAGGAACAGAATCGGGAATACCGATTTTAGAGAAATATGGTACGCCAATTGCATTTTGATAGGTCAATGGTTTCGTGTCTTCCTCTAATGTGTTGAATGTTCCTGCTGTTCCGATTCCCTGTGGATTGTCTACTTCTATTAAAACAACTTCGCCATAACATTGGGTGGTAACATCGATAATGGTTCCTTTAGCATGATTCAAGGGAAGTTTTTCCGGTTCGTTGTTTTTATCACATCCTGCCCAAATCATGCTTAAAAGGAAAAGCGGCAGGAGGATTTTTAGCGTGGTTCGTTTCATGGTTCATCGGTCAGGTTATATATGGGGCAGATGACTAGAGGACTTAATTGGTTGCAGCGATATTGGTGTTATGGAACATCAGGTTTGCATCAGGGGACATTCTTTTTGCCCGATTTTCGCAACCCGAAATTAACTACAGTTTGTCGAACCACTCTTCCAACGAGTCGATCGCTTTCATCATCTTGCTGCAGTAGGTGCGGAGGAAGGCCTCGTCGAGTTCTTTATCGTGGTATTCAATCATCGCTTTGTTAAGCACCAACTCGCCGTCAAAATCGACATAAGCCATCCGGCAGGTGAGTTCCTCGGTTTGCCGCCCGAAATCGATTCCCGGCAGGATAGCGATGCCGGTTTCCTGCAACAGGGCTTCACATAATTCGAACGAGGTGAGGATTCCTTTTACCGCCAGCTTTTCACGGTAGTAATTAAAGTTGGGAAACAGGTAAAAAGCCCCTTTCGGTGAAGGCATGGTAATGTGTTTGGCTTTGAGCCGGTCGGCCATATAATTGCCCAGGGTTTTCAGAATCCTTCGCGAATGATGGAGGTATTCGTCAATTTCCGGGTGGTCCTGGAAAGCGGTAATCGCGGCGTATTGAATCGGTGCACTGGTGGACGTGAAGGTTTCGCTGGCGACAATGGCCATGGCATCCTGCAGCCACCGCAGATTCTCTGGAAAAGTAAAGGTTCCCAGACGCCACCCGCCGGCTCCGGCCCATTTACTCAGTCCGCTACTGACAATGGTTCCTTCGGGATAGAATTGGGCAATGGAAACATGATTGCCCGAATGGTCGAGTAAGCCGTAAATCTCGTCCGATACGAGGATGATGTTGTATTTGCGGGCTACTTCAGCCAGTTTCTTTAAACGTGTAACCGGATAAGTCGATCCGGTCGGGTTGGAGGGATAATTCAGGATAACCACGCGCGGCCGGTCTGGATCGTTCCGGCAAATCAGGTCGAGCTTTTCGGGACTTAAACGCCAGTCATTCACTTCGGAGGTAGGAATCCAGCTCACATGGCGTCCGACAATTCGTGCCTGGGGCGAATAGGAAACCCAGCTGGGCGTTGGGATGATGAGTTCGCCATAGTAAACTAATTGCAGGATGAAAATCAATTCTTTCGAGCCCGGCCCGACGATAATATCTTCCGGCGAGCATTGGATGCGCTGGTGTTTGAAATTGAATTCCGCAACGGCCTCGCGGAGTTTCATCAGGCCTCTTACAGGGAGGTAATCCTTCTGGTGAGCATTCCGCCGTAAGGCTTCCTGAACTCTTTCAGGAACAGGGAATGGCGATTGGCCCAATCCCAGTTTGTAAACGGTGGAGCCCTGTTTGATGAGGTCGTTACTGCGCTCGTTGATGAGCAGGGTAGCAGATTGATTTAATCCCCGAACATTCAGATTCAGGTTGACAAAATGATTGCTTTTACGAACACCGGCCATGACTGTTGGTTTTTTATTCTCTTCGGTTATGAAACCAAACAGTTAAGTTACAATGCTTCGGGCGAAATTACACGCAAAGAAGCAATGAATTCGAAAAGCCGGAAAAACAAACGGGCTATACTCGTCAGTGCTTAATGAACTGCACCAGGTCGTTCATCAAACCTGCTTTCAACGGGAAATCCGGACTCCGGTAAGTAGCCAGGTTATGTTGCTGATCGTTGTCCGATTCCTTCAGCACATGGTTCATGTTGTCGATGATATCCAGTTGGGCATCCGGTTTGGCGGCTTTTAATAACCGGGCATCGCTCACCGGAACCTGCAGGTCGGTGGTTCCCTGGATAATCAGCACGGGCATTTTCAGTTTCGCAATTTCTTTAGCCGGATTGTATTTCATGTGGGAAATCATATATGGCTGAACTGAGGGCCTGTAAAGTGTATTCAGCGCCGGGGGAACATTGGCAACAGTTTTGCCCGCTTTCAGACTGTCGAGGATATTATCCGATTCGCTGAGCAACTGAGGAGGTAACTTGTTGGACAGTTGTTCGCGCAGAATTTCGTCCATTGGGCGGCCCGGTCCCGAAACAGAGATGTATCCGGCGACCTTGTTTTTTTCGGCGGCCAACATGCCAATCAGGGAACCCTCGCTGTGTCCGAGCAAATAAATCTTCGAGAAACGCTTATCTGCTTTTAGTTCCGTTATCCAATCAACCACATCCTGCACATAGGTGTCGAACCGGATGGAATTCTCATCAGGCATGGCAGCTTTGCTTTCGCCGATTCCCCGTTTGTCGTAACGCAGCGAAGCAATCTTATTTTTTGCCAGTCCTTCAGCCAACATTTTGTAGACATCCGTATGAAGGCCAATTGGCGAGTTGCCATTCCGGTCGGTAGGGCCGGAACCGGGAATGATAATAACGACCGGCATCGGTTTTTCCTGTTGAGGTACGGTCAGGGTTCCGGCAATATTCCCGGTGGATGTTCTTAGTATCATTTCCGATTCGGAAGTATCAGCTTTGCTTTGTGCAAAAGAACCAGTATATGCTAAGGTTAGAATAAGCAGAGGGAGTAGTTTTTTCATGGCGTTCGATTATTTTAGATAGCTTGCTGCCACCATAATCAGGATGACGGCGACAATGATGATATAGGCGTAGGGACTGGCAAAATTAAACGTGTATCCTCGTGCGGGATTGTACTTGGGAACAACAAGTCGCGGGTCTTTTCGATTGACATAAAACGGACCTCTCCAATTGTTCGGGTCTTTGCTCATGGTGTTGAGGTATTCGTCTTCTCGTCTTTTCTTTTTCATGGTAATGTATGTTTTAAGGGCTATTGGTTTACATCGTGTATTATCTGGTGACCAGGCTGAGATAATATCTCGAAAGAAATAAGGTTGCGACCGTCGAAATGATGACAGCAACAATGAAAAGTGGCACGGCTTTTCCTCCTTTCACATTGGCTGAAACTCTGAAAGCATTGTACATGAGGATAATGGTCCAAATGGAAAGAAAAAGAGATAGTATCATTAGGAATACAACCAAAACGACATCGGTGGAAGTTAAATCTATAGGTTCTCCCTGGTGAAAACGGGTGTATAAGATGTAGCGGCCAAATTTGTGCATGACACTAAAAAAGCCGGTGACAGCAGCCAAAAAGTATGGAGCACGCGCCAATGCCTGGGTTCCGAAGATATCAACCATCCGCACGGAGGATGATGAGAAAATAAGCGCCAGTAGATACAACACTACAGAAATGACCAGCCAGTTGGTGAAAACCTGCGCTACGAAATACCAAAGGGGAAATGCAGGGGAAAGTTTAATGGAAATTAGGTCAGGAAAATGCGTATGGCTGAAATATCCTGTGATGGCTGTCAGTAAAAGAACAACTATTCCTGCCAGTAATGACTTGCCACCGGCGATGTATCGGAATGGATTGAGGAATTTGTTCATGATTGCGGTGTGTTTTGAAGTTTCTCAATCTTACCAATCAGATCATCCAGCATATTGCGGACCGTGGGGTAACTCAGACCCAATTTTCCCGCCATGATTTTCAGGCTTCCGCTAGCTTTCACAAAGTCGAGAATAAAATCCTGTTCTTTCCGGCTTAGTTTCAGCAACAGGGGGAGTTCAAACATCCCGCTGATGGTGGTCGAACAGGATTCGCAGTGCATGCTGTTCACTTTTAACTCCGATTCACAGCTCGGACAAACGATGGGTAGCTTTTTCTCCATTTGTAATAAAGTATTTCAACAAATATATGAAAATATTTTATTTTTAAATAAATAAAATTGAATATAGGTTTAATAAAGTTGAGTAAGTGAAGTGTTGAGGTGTCGTTCACTACATGTGGTTGTGTACTGATGGATATGGAATGTTGCTGCTACGAAATTCAGATTAGCAGAAAGACGAGAAAGTACGGATATCTTATGGAAATTAGTTGATATGCCGCGTTATTCGATCGAGAATGGTAAACATCAATTCATTATTCTGTGGAATGAGCTGTTGGTGAGCCAGAATTTCTTCTGCGCTTTGGATATATTTTCCCGCAGTCAGTTCTTCTTTCCCGTGTTTTACCATTTCCGTTAAGCTTTCCAAAGTGACTTCAAAGTGAAACTGCAGTCCCAGCACATTGTCGCGAAGGAATGCCTGGTTCAGGCAGCCTTCTGATTGAAAAAGATGCATTGCGCCTGATGGCAGTTCGAAAGTATCTCCATGCCAGTGAAAAACGGGAAAAGTTTCATCAAATCCGTTCAGTAACCTGGATTGACGGCCATCATCGGTTAAAGAGATATCGAACCAACCAATTTCTTTTTCCCGGTTAGGATAGACTTTGGCGCCCATCGCGTCGGCAATGAATTGAGAACCGAGACAGATGCCCAGAACTGTTTTATTTGCATCGATGGCCTGTCGGATGAACAGTCTTTCTTCGGTTAACCATGGATATTTTTCATCGTCGTATATTCCCATTGGGCCGCCCATGATGATGAGCATATCGAAATCGGAAGGGGAGGGAAGCTCATCGTTTTCGAAGAAGCGGGTGACAGTTAAAGTATGGTGGTTTCGCGTTATCCATTGTTCGATGCAACCCAGGCCTTCGAACGAAACGTGTTGCAGGTAGTGAATGCGAATTGGTTTCATGGTATGCTGAGATTAAAATCAGAATTGGGTTAAATGGCGATTTTAAAGATAGCAGATAATGAATACAACGTTTGGAGACGATTGTGAGTATTAAGAAAAAAGTTGGGCAGAATACTCCTGCCTGTCGGACAACATTGCGATTGCTTCTTCTTTGGATTAATTTTAAATAACAGTTGTGTAACGTCATTAAGGCAACTGATTTCTTTTTCTGATTTATTGAACAAAGAAGGAGCAAATCTCACCACCTATAGTTGGGTACTAACCGGATTGCTGAAAGACAAGACATTTTCAACTGGTATTTAAAAATGGTGAAATGAAAACTAAGGAACTGACAACTGCGGATGTGGCAGTTATTAAGCATGATGTCACCCGTTTGATGGAAAATTTCCATGCAGAACTGATGGCGAAGAACATAAAGGCCATGATGAAATTGATGGCGGAAGATGGACTCTACTGTGGTACGGACCCTGGCGAGTTTATGGGCAAGAAGGAATTTGGCGATATGGTGAATCAGACCGTTGAAGAAATGAATATTCTTGAATACCCGATTCAGAGGCGGGAAGTAAGAATTGGACAAAATGGTCAGTCTGCTCTGGTACTAGAGCAATTTGTTATTAAACAATTCAGTGCACACATGCAGTTGAGGCTGATTTCACAATGCACCCACTCTCATCATGGCTGGTTAATTGATTTTATGAGCTGGAACTTCATTCCGGCCAACGAAGATGTGGAAAAAATAAATAAAGCCCTGGAGCAATAAGTTGGCATTGAAGGCGCTCATTCTCTGGAATTTTTTTGCTGATGTTCACTGGCAAGTTGAGATGAATCAATGAATAACGTGGGATAGATATCACATTTCTGGGCTGATTAACGTATCTTTGCAAATCAAATCATTTGTTTGATCAGCTTCCGTCAACAGAATCTGCCTACCGAAAGAGGCAGATTCTATTAAATCTCATCGGAAAAACCTTCATGATTTATCCCTTCAGGAATTTATTTATTTAAACAAGAACAATAATGAGTAAAGATTTTGATATCAATAAGTGGAATAGCATTCAGATGGATCTGAAAAGGAAATATCCTCAATTGACCAATGCAGACCTTATGTGGAGGCATGAGACCAAGGATGACTTTTTTAAAATTCTGGCGGTGAAGTTGAAACTTACCCGCAAAGAGCTGGAGAAAATGATTGCCTCGCTTTGATGTTTTTTTTGATTGGTAATGGGTGTAAAATAATTTGTGAACCAGCTGATTGTATGATGTCAGGAAAATAAGTTTCGAGATTGATATCCAAATTGGGCGTGGGCTCAACTATTAGCCGTAACTTACACCGAATTAATTTAATTATCATGAACAAAGGAACAGTAAAATTTTTTAATGAAGCCAAAGGTTTTGGGTTCATTAAAGACGAAAATTCGTCAAAAGAATATTTCGTGCATTCAACCGGATTGATTGACCAGATTCGCGAGGATGATGAAGTAACGTTTGAATTGCAGGAGGGCAAAAAAGGTTTAAATGCAGTCAATGTGAAACTAGCATAGTCTGAAAATTTCAGACATTTAAAATTTTAAAGTCCCGCTTTTGGCGGGACTTTTTTATGCATTGTTGTCAGAGTTTTTGCCTATTCCGGATCGGAAAGGGAAGGAGGTAAATGTTCTTTCCCAAAGTCCGAAGGTTGGGGCCCCATAACAAACCGAAGTTTTCCTCCGTCGGCAATTTCACTGTGGCGGAACCAGGCTCTTTTGAGCGGTTGACCGTTCAGTGTTGCCGATTGGATGTAACGGTTCTTCTCCGAAAGGTTGGAGGCAATGATTTCCAGTTGTTTGCCATCACCTAAATCAAGTACAGCACGATGAAAATGTGGAGCTGTGATGAGGTATACATCCTGTCCTGCGTTAGGGTAGAAACCAACGGCGTTGAAAACCAGCCAGGCAGACATGGAACCGGAGTCGTCATTACCGGGAATCCCATCGCGAGCAGAAGTGTAATGCTTTTGGATGATATCGCGAATGCGGTCGCTGCTTTTGTATTGGTAACCGGCATAGGTGTACAAGCAGGGAGTAAAGAAACTTGGTTCGTTGTCGACGCGGTAGTTTGGGCCGGTAAAGAAAGTATCCAGCCTTTTGACGAACGTTTCCGGGCCACCGCAACTGTCAATCAGTGCCTGTGCGTCTTGTGGGACGTAAAAAGAATATTCCCATGCATCGGCTTCATAGAAGAAATTGCCCCAGCTGCCAGCTTTCGTTGTAGAGAAATTCTCGACCCACGAACCGTCTCTTCGCCTGGGCCAGATGAAACCGCTTACGCCGCTATCGTTCACTTGTCGTTGCCATAAATTGGCCCAGTTGGACGCCCGTTTACGGTATTTTTCATAGTCGGCTTCTTTGCCAAGTCCTTTAGCCACTTGGGCAATGGCCCAATCGTTAGCAGAATATTCTACAGTACGCGTTCCGGCCCGATCATAGAGTTTGGGCGTATGTAGTGTCGGAGATTTCCCTTTCGGTTCGTATTCGGCGGGTACATACCCCAACTTGATATATTCGTTAATGCCGCCGCGACCATCGGTTTGCTGGTCGCCACCGGGTGGAATTTCAGCATCTTCTACCATCGCTTCGTAACCTGTTTGATAGTCGATGCCTTTCAGTCCTTTTAGGAACGCATCAGCAACAACCATGTCGCAGTTGCTACCGCCCTGGGTACGTCCGGTCTGATTGCCGCTTCGCGAATCGGGCATGTAGCCTTCGTAACGGTAAATGTCAATCAGCGAGCGAACGATATCTCTCTCCCGGTTGGGTTGAATGAGTGTCAGCAAGGGATTCGTTGCTCTGAAGGTATCCCAGATGGCGTAGAAATCGTCGTAATATGGCTCATCGGAGTGCCATTTCGGATTCTCTCCGGTCCGGTCAACCGGCATCAGCATCGCGTGGTACATTGCAGTGTAGAAAACTTTTTTCATATCATCCGAAGCGCCTTCCACATGAATTGTATTCAACACCTTATTCCAGGTTTGAACAGCATCCTGATGTACTTTTTCAAAATCCCATCCCGGAACTTCTTGTCGCAGATTGGCCAGTGCTTTTCCGCAACTGATGAAAGAGATGCCTACTTTCACCTGAATGGCTTTTTTACTTCCATTCCCAAAAAAGAACCAGGCACCCGTTTTTTCTCCGCTATCGTATTCTGATGCCTTTTCAGGGGACGCCACGTCTCCTTTCCATGTCCCGTATGATTTGGCTGGCGTATCGAAAACGGCGGAGAAGAAAACGGTGTATTCCCCACCTTTGTTCCATCCGCCTCTTACGCGGGTGTACCCCTGAATCAGTGTATCGGAAACGACATTGATTTCTGAGCCAATAAGCTGTTGGGCTTCACCGCAACAATGGTGTTCGCCCAGCATGCTGCCAGCATCGACGAGAATACCGCGTTCGTTTGTGTCACTGAACGTGTACCGGTTAAAACCGACGCGCCTGCTGACGGTCATCTCGGCTTTGATGTCATAATTAGTCAGATCAACGGCAAAATAACCCGGACTGGCCTGTTCATTGGCTGGTTGTGATTGAATTTTTTCTGGTTGAAACGGCCCGGTGAAGGGCATTACCAGAATGTTTCCGTATTTCGGACCTCCGCCGGTTCCACTTACGTGAACATGGCTGAAACCATGAATCACGCCTCCGGGAACATAACCGGAATTGGAACTTTTATCGCCGCAATCAGGGCCTAGCTTGACCATTCCGAACGGCAGCGAAGCGCCCGGGAATACATTACCCGCACCTTCCGTTCCAATAAACGGATCGACAAATGACGTGAGTT
Source organism: Prolixibacter sp. NT017 (assembly GCF_009617875.1). NCBI lineage: Bacteria > Pseudomonadati > Bacteroidota > Bacteroidia > Marinilabiliales > Prolixibacteraceae > Prolixibacter > Prolixibacter sp. NT017. The sequence continues at coordinate 1,416,160 of NZ_BLAV01000001.1, forward strand.
GTTCTGTTGGAGGTTGTCCTTTTAAGGTCAATACGATGCCTGCAATCAGCATCGGGAGAAGCAAGATTTTTTTCATTACCTGTGGCTTTCTTGTTTATGGTGTTTATTAGTTTTTGTAAAATATGGATTTAAGCTTGACAGGTTTTGGTTTGGATTGGCGTAAAGGTAACGAATGGAATGAAAGGATTGTTTAGGGGAAAGTGGCCCGGAAGGCAGAGTTATCTTTTTCTAATATTCGTTGCCTCCCGGATGATTTTTCAATTCTTAACGTTTCAGTTAATTAGAATCCTTTCTTCGGAATCTGGTCAAGTTTTTCTGTTTCCCGTTGAATGGTGTGTACTTTTTTGCCGGAACTAAACTGGTAGCGGATGGAAAACCAAACCGGAACAGACGGAAGAATAACACTTCCTACAGAACGTTGATAGAAATTTGGTCCCTGGGTTTTCTCTCCGTGATAGGCGAAGGAGCGTTTGAAGGGCAAACCACTAACGATACCTAACTTAATCTTCTTTTTGATGGTTTTCTCAACCGAAATAAAGTAGAGAGCATCGGACATGTTACGAATTGTCTGGATATCGGTGGTGGGATGGTAATACTGCATCCGGAAAGCTGCAGTCCAGTCGTGTTTGAAGGATGCGATGGCTGATAACCCCACCTCATAGCTAAGTTCCTGTTTGGCTACGGTTTGGTATTGCCTGGCAATTACATTGGGGTGCGTCCAATTACTGAATACCTTCAGGTAGGGATTAAGTGCGAAGGTCTTGCCCAGCTTTAGTGCGCTGCTGATTTGTAGCCCGAGTTGTTCGACTTCTCCCGCGTTGTAAATGTTTGTTTCAAACAGATTCGAATCATTCACGAAAGTCAGTGAATTGATGACACGAGTTGATTGGTTGTAAAACAGGCGGGTCGAAAGGAAATTATTTCCCAACCTCATCGAATAATCGAGGAAGAGATCCTGACTGAATTGCGGTTTCAACCAGGGATTTCCACTCTGTAAACTAAAGGGATCGTTTTGTGACACATATGGATTCAGCTGATAGATATTGGGGCGATAAATGGAGCGCCGGTAAGAGATTTTGAGACTCTTTGTTTTTGAGAGTTGATAGTTCAATGAAGCTGAAGGCAACCACGCCCAGAAGTGACGCGTGAAATGGTCGATGAAATCATTGGTCGAGTGTTCGGCACGCAACCCGGCGTTAAGTTGAACGTTATTTTTCGCGAAAGAAAGCGAGCCGTATCCTGCAAGAATGTTTTCGCGGTAGCGGAACGAGTCAGATTGCCGGTCGGTCATCGATTTTAATATATCTTTCATTCCGGTTTCCAGCTTAAAATATTCGGTAAGCGGAGTGGTGAAATCTATTTTTATGCTGGCGTTCTGCTGCCGGGGCCTGACGATATTGGTTTGCTTTGAGGCACCACCTTCGGAAGATGAATCATAAGCGTAGGTCGTGGCGTTGTGTGCCGTGAGGTAGTAATAGCTGGCATCAACAGTCAGTTCCTGGTTGGGCTGATGGAACAGGTGTTTGTAATAAAGGGAGCCAAACAGCTTATGATTCCGGTCGTTGTCGGTTTTCTTCGCTTGCCAGTAACGATCCTGTGTTTGGTTTATCTGCGACTGTAAGGTCATTGTGCCGTTGTGCTCACTGGAATAGGGGTTGTAAAAGGTATAGAGGTTGAACTGGTTTTGTTTGTTCATGAAATAGTCGATGCCGAAATTAAACCGGTGCGACCAGTTGTTTTGCATTACGTCCTGCTGCGAGGTAATGGTAGTTGTTTGCTGTGGCTTACTAATTTCACGGTAGCTGTTATTAACGATGGGGAAATTACTGACCTGTCCGCTGTAAGATGTTTGCAGGCTGAATTTTTTGCCACCGTAATTGAGTCCGTATCCCGGGAAGATATAGACGACATTTTGGGAAGTCGGTATTTCGCCGTGCACGTAACCATTAATGCCGGTTTCCCTGTGTTTCAAAATGATGTTGATGACGCCGGAGACGCTGGCATCATACTTCGAGCCGGGCATGGTGGTTACTTCAACTTTATCGATCTGGCTGGCGTCGAGTTGCCGGATGAATCCCGTATCGCGCTCTTTGCCGTCGACAAGCAACAGAATGTTCTGGTTTCCTTCAAGAGAAAGATTTTGACTGAAATCAAGTTGTACGCCCGGAACATATTTCAGCACATCAAGGCCGGTGTTCGATGCATCTTCCATCTTCTTATTGATGAAATAGGTCGTTTTATCCGGTTCGGTTTTGGCTTTGATGCGTTCGCCGATTGCTACTGCTTCTCCTTCTCCTAATTTGACGGCGATTTCCCGCAAGAGAATGGTTCCCGCGTGATAGTCTTCCTGGTTCGTTAGAACAATCGTACGGTTTACGGTTTGATACCCCATGAAGCTAACGCGAAGGTTGTATTTGCCCGAAGCTACCTGCCTGAGTGCAAAGTGCCCATCGGTTCCGCTCACGGTTCCGGTTATTAATGATGAATCGCTGGTGGTGTAGAGCGATATGGTAGCATACGGTATCGATTGCTCGCTTTTGCCATCCTTCACCTGACCAGTGATGGAATGGGCCCATAGGTTCTGAAAACTGATCATCAGGATGAGCATAAGATAGACGACTTTTTTGCTCTTTTCGGAGATAATGAATTGTGTCATGGTTTCCTGGTTTTTGAAATTTTGCGTGTTATTCTTCATGCAAATTGAGGAAACTCCTTTTCACCTTCCAAAGAGTTGGGGTACACAGCAAGAATTTGTGACAAGTGGTCGGAAAGGCCTGTTAAATCAGTTGAAATGTGTGATGAGTGACAAAATTTTGTGACCAATGGAAACAGTTGAATTAGCCTTTGAACGGGTAAAGTTCATCGAATTTGGCCACATTCTGACGCGATACCGGGATTTCAGTGGAAAGGCCTTCGACAGTTATGCGGTAGCCCGAGGTGTTTCCATCCTTCCCGGTAACCTTTTCCAGATTGACGATGAAAGATCGGTGTGTCCGGAAGAAACGCGTTTGAGATGTTAACTGGTTTTCTATCTGACTAATTGAGTTACGAATGATTTTCTTCTTTATTTCATTTTTTTCCTGTAGGTAAAACACTACGTAATTACCATCCGATTCGGCATACAGAAACTGGCTGGGATAAAATTCCAGTGTTTCTTTTTTCAGTTTTGATTCAATTTGAATCAGCTCTTCCGCTGCGTCAGGTGAGGGAGTACTTGTTCCGGAAGCAGAAAAACTTATCTCACTATCGTGATGAATTTTATTTGAAATGTTGATAATCATAGAAAACAGGAAGGGGAGGCTGCCAATTAGATAAGCGTTTTTCACAGAACCAAGAAAATTTCTGAATGTCCACTGCGGAATTTGGGGGTCAATAAAAAACTGAATAACGAAAATTCCAATGCTGACGCCCAGTAATATGAATACCACCGCGGTAAACTCCTTGATGAGTGTCCATTCCTGTTCATTACTAAAATAGGGAAACAATCGAATCAGTCTGACAAACGAGAAATCGGCAAAACCAGCTGTAGCACAGTAGAGTCCCATTAATTGAGGATATGTATAGAGTTGTGTGCCGTGGAATTCAAGTGGATCATACATCAGGGTAAAAAGGAAGGAGAAGCTCGCAAGGACAATGGCTCCACTGAGTGGATATTTTATGAGGTAATTCTTCGGAAATTTTCCAGTGAGCCGATGATAAAAGCGCCTTTCCATTCAAACAGGGATTCGTCGGATTTCTTCTGCTCCCAAAGATATTGAATTTTGTTTTAGACCAAAGATGGCTCACTCATTCGGGCTTTTCCAGACTTCATCAAACCGGGCCGTGTTTTGTCTGGATACCGGTATTTCATCTTTTACGCCATGGAACTTTAGTCGGTAACCCGAAGCATTTCCCTGCTTCTGGAATACTTTATCCAGATGAACAATGAACGAGCGATGTGTACGGAAGAAACGAGGTTGATTGGCCAACTGTTCTTCTATCTGGCCAATAGAATTACGGATGATCTTTTTCCGAATTTCCTTTTCATCCTGAAGATAGAAAACTACATAATTACCATCTGCTTCGGCATACAAAAACTGACTGGGATAAAAAGCCAGTTTTTCTTTTTTCAATTTCGATTCAATTTCAATTTGCTCCTCCGTTGTTTCAGGCTTGGATGTTTCGGTGGGGGAGCCATACAGGGATGATTTTCTTCCGGGAAGCTGGTTCAGGTGAATGATCGTGAAAAAGGAGAAGGGTAGAATGCCCACCAGAAAAGCACTTTTTACTGAATTCCAGAAGGTGGCCAAATTCCATCGGGGAGCAGCTGGCTCAATGACAAAGGCAAACAAATAGATGCTGACACCCATGCCCAGCACAACTAGGAAAATGGCTACCAACTCTTTGAAGAGTGTCCACTCTTCGATACCTGAAAAATACCGAAAAACCTTTAGTAGCCATATGCACAGTGTGGCTCCCAGGGCTGCCACCACGCTGTAAATGGCCATGGTCTCCCCATAGGTCAAATTTCCTGTGCCGTGGGAGCGAAGTGGCTGATAAATGAGTGCAAAAAGGAACGTAAATAAAACGAGTATCAGAAATCCTCTGAGAGGATATTTCAGAATATAATTTTGCGGAAATCTTCGGTTTAGCCAGATGTAAATACGACTCTCCATGGTCTGTTTTTTCAGTAATACCAAAGGTATTCATTTTTATGTTTTGCTAAAACGAATGTTTTTGGTGTCCTGCTTTTATTGTCATACCCTGAAACACCGAATTAGCTGTAAATAAGTGATAAATTGAACCTGTCGTGGTGATATTGCTTACATTAATTCAGCTTTTTGTAGACTCTATTTTCAATTTGTATTGAACTGTTCATTATTTCGGATGTTTAGTTCGGTAGTAAATTGTGATGACTATGAAAACTGTATTCACCGAAGTGAGGAACGCGCTGGGAAGGCCTTATGAAGATTTGGATTTTTTGCTGATTTGCTTTCGCGAAGTGCTCGAAGAGAGCGGCAAACAGGATATTGTTCCTTACATTCCCTGGATTAGTTCCGATGAACAACCTCCCGAAGAAGTACTTCTGAGTAACGATTACATTCACATGCTTTCAATGAGCTTTCAACTGGTTAACCTGGTTGAAGTGAATGGAGCTGTTCAAAGCCGGCGAGCCAGGGAAGATCGGGATATGAGTTCGGTTAACGGATTATGGTCAGCGAATTTCAAATTGCTGAAGGAAAAAGGAGTCACGGAAGACCAAATTCTGGAAGTATTGCCCAATGTGCTGGTCGAGCCTGTATTGACAGCACATCCTACTGAGGCAAAACGGACCGTAGTGTTACAGGAATACCGCCGGTTGTACCTGTTGTTGGTTCGTCGTGAAAACAAGATGTACACCCACATCGAACGGGAGGATATCCGCGATGAGATCAAACAAATTCTGCACCGGTTGTGGAACATCGATGAGATTTATATCGAAAAGCCCCGGTTGGAGTCGGAGCTCGATAATATTCTGCACTACTTCACGAATGTTTTCCCAGACGTCGTGGTATTTCTGGATAAGCGGTTGCGGCAGGCCTGGCGAGAATCCGGATTTGATGTAGCTAAGCTGAATGATACTGATTTGTTTCCGGGATTGTCGTTTGGAAACTGGGTAGGAGGTGACCGTGACGGCCATCCGCTGGTAACGCCCGAAATTACCCGGATGACGCTGAATAAACTGCGTATTCATGCCTTTGTGATTGTCAAGAAAGAGCTGCTCACACTGGCCCAAAAGCTGAGTATTTATATCAGTTTGCACGGAGCCGGCGAAGTGTTTGCCACACGGTTAGGGCAGTTGGTTTCAGATTTGGGGGCGTCAGGAGAAAAGGTGCTGAAGGAAAACCAAAACGAGATATTCAAAGCATACGTCATGTTGTTGCTGCACAAGTTGCCTATCGATGTTACACAGGAATACAACATGGCACTGGAAGATGCTGAAAACCGGTATCGCTCCTCCGAACAACTGGTCGTTGATTTAGACATTCTCTCACAGGAACTGGAAAGTTTCGGCATTCCCGAAATTGCACACGTCGATGTAGGACGATGCAAGCGACTGCTCAATGTATTCGGTTTTCATCTGGCGCAGCTCGATATTCGTCAGAATAGTCAGTACCATGAAAAAGCGCTGGAACAGTTAGTTGCTGCGTCTTTGGGCGTGGATGTCGGGTCAGAATCACTTGCTGAACAAAAAGACAAACGTCAGTTTTTGGATGCAGAATTGAAGATGAATCGCCCGTTTTTGCTGGAACATTCTGGAACCGGCAACGAGGCACGCAATGTCGTCGAGACACTACAGGTCGTGAAGAATCACATCGGTCGCTATAGCTCACGCTCCATTGGTAAGCTCATCATCAGTATGACCCGAAATGCCGAAGATTTGCTCACGGTTTACCTCTTCATGCGCGAAGCTGGACTCACGATTGAATACAACAATGCGCTGGCAGCCAAACTGCCGGTGGTACCGCTTTTCGAAACCATCGGTGACCTGAAGGCCAGCCCGCAGATTCTGGACGACTATCTGAGCCATCCGGTGGTGAAGAACAGTCTGGAGCTGCAGCGCGAACGTACTAAAGCCAATGCCCTCTATCAGGACGTGATGGTCGGGTACAGCGACAGTAACAAAGATGGTGGTATTTTGGCCAGCTCGTGGTTTTTGAATGAAGCCCAGCGCCATCTCACAGAAGTGGGAAAGAAGCATGGAGTGATCGTCCGGTTTTTCCACGGTAAGGGAGGAAGTATCAGTCGTGGTTCAGGGCCGTTGCACTGGTTCATCAAAACCTTGCCATACGGTTCCATTAACGGACAATTCCGGGTAACCGAACAGGGCGAGACCATCGAGCGGAAATATGCCAACCTGGTTAACGCGGCTTACAACCTCGAGTTGATGCTGGCGAGTGTCACTGCACAGACAGCGTTGCACAAGTTTCTTCCTTCCGGGAATGGAGATGTGGCCGGTTTGTTCCGCAAGTTGGGAGAGCGCGGACAGTATTATTACCATGAGTTGATTTCGGATCCTGATTTCATTCAATTCTTCTCGCAGGCTACTCCCATTGATGTGATTGAATCGAGTAAGATTGGCTCGCGACCGGCCCGTCGTACGGGTAAGCGTTCCATCGAGGATTTGCGGGCCATCCCGTGGGTATTCAGCTGGGCGCAGTCGCGATTCAATATTACCAGCTGGTTTGGGGTGGGCTCTACGCTGAAAGAGATGCAGACCAACGATAAGGAGGAGTATGCGAAACTGTGTGAGTTAGTAAAATACGATCCCTTCGTGCGGTATGTAATGACCAATCTCGACTCGAGTCTGGCCTCGACCGATGAACGTATCATGGCGAAATATGCTGCCCTGGTAGAAGATGCCGATGTCCGGGAACGGATGATGACTAAGATGGTAACCGAGTTCGAGTTGACCCAAAATATGCTTTCTGATCTGTTGAAAATCCCCATTCATGAACGCCGGAAGAATCACTATTATTCCACCATGCTTCGTGCAGAAGCCCTGGCACACCTACATGATGCGCAGATTGAGCTGCTCAGCAAATGGCGGGCTGCTAAAAAGGACAACCTTCCGGATGAAGACCAGTACCTCTTCGCGCTCCTTCAGTGTGTGAATGCCATTGCCAATGCATTGGGAACGACGGGATAATGACTCTGAAATAGTGACGTTTTTAAGAGATTAAAAGAGGCTGTCCAATTTTACTTTTGGGACAGCCTCGTAATGCTTGGACGGAGCTAGAACGAAGGAACGACGAAGCTACAGCGAAGGAACAAAATGCAATATTGTAATGTCTTAAATTACGAATGGTGGCTACTTCTTTTGTGCATCTGTCATAAAAAACGGATGAAAAGCCGAAGCTTTCCATCCGTAACATGAATAATCCTCAGGTACTAACCTGTAAGGTTGAACGTATGTTGCGAAAAGATACTAGCTCAATGCAGTTTTTAACTGCGTTTTCCGGTAGAACAAATAGGAAACCGCCAGAATAGCCAACGCAATAACCGGCATAATGGCTACCGAGCTCGGGTCACCACTGGATGTGTGAGCGACAAAAGCCGACACGAACGTGATGGTAAATCCGGCGTAGGCAAATTGCTTGAACAATGCGGGAATCATCGGGACAAGTAGTACGAGTGAACCGAGAATCTTGGCAATTGCTAATTCCACACGGAAATAACCAGGAAAACCGAGGTGCACAAACGCGGCTTTCATATCTGGGTTGGTCAAATAACTGTATGCACTAAAGAGCATGAACAGACTCAAAAAAGCCGTCGAAATCCAGTAAATAATCTTGTTTGTTTTCATATCTATACAAAGGATTAAGATGAATAATTCTGTTTGGCAAATAATCCGACCATCCCGAAGTTTTTCTAATTCAGCTCGATAAATAGCTGGTCTTTCGGCGTACGTACCTTTTTCATATTCACCAGCCAGTCGTTGTTTTCGTCGCGGTAACCCAGCGGCAGAATTGTTACACTGCGCAATCCTTTTTCTTTCAGGTTGAGCAACTCATCCATGGCAGCAGCGTCGAAACCTTCCATCGGAGTGGCATCTACTTTTTGTTCAGCGGCAGCAGCAATGGCCAATCCAAAGGCGATATATGCCTGCTTGGCAGCGTGGTGGAAGTGCCACTCTTCCGGCATTTGTGAGTACATGCCCCACAGCCGTTCCCGGTAGGCATCCATCGCTGTCTCGGGCAAACCACGTTCTTTAATCGTACGGCTGAATACCTCTTTGATTTTCTCTTCGGTATAATTTTCCCAGGCGGCAAAAACCAAAACATGTGATGCATCGGTAAGTTGACTTTGGTCCCAGGCAATCGGTTTCATCTTCTCTTTCAGTTCTTTATTGCTAATCACCAAAACCGAGTAGGGTTGCAGCCCTGAGGAAGACGGCGCCAACTGGGCGGCTTCCAGGATATATTGTAGTTTTTCTTCAGGAACGGCTTTGCCATTCATTTTCTTGGTGGCATAACGCCATTTCAGGTTATCATTTAAATTCATGGTAATTTTTTTTAGACCAATTAAAAACAAAGGCAAAAATACACTATGTTTGCTATCGAAAAGTAACTACTATACTAAAGTATACCGGTATACCGAAGTATAGTGTCAATAAATTCAGTGGTTATGGCATGTGATGCATCAGTATTAGCCGAGGTGAAATTGTGTTCCGGCAACTATGTGATGGCAGTGAACGACACGATGAATGTCATCAGTGGCAAATGGAAACTGCCGATTATCGGTTCATTGCTTTATGGAAAAAAACGATTCAAAGAGTTGGAGCGGGATATCGCAAAAATAACACCCCGCATGCTTTCGAAAGAGTTAAAGGATCTGGAGATGAACAGCATTGTGAAACGAACAGTGCACAACACCATCCCGGTAACGGTGGAGTATGAATTGACTGAATCGGGCCGCCGCTTTAAAAATGTGTTGGATGTAATGGTGGAGTGGGGACTTGAACACCGCCAGGATGTGATGAGTGAAATTACAGGCGGGAAATGAGTTTCAAACTGAACTAACATTTGATAGCATACTCTAGAAACTCCTGTCCATCCGAAGTAAACCCGATTTTGACCCTCTTCATGCCACATTTCTCGGAAACGAGAACCGAAGCTTGATTGGCTGCATACATCCGGGCAATTAAGCGTTCTGTTTTCAGGGTACTAAAAGCATAATCGATTAAGCCCTGGCAAATCTCCGTCCCGTAACCTTGTTGCCAAAAAGCGAAGTCGATGATGTAGCCCAGCTCCAGTACCGATAAATTGTCGAAGGAATTAAACAGACCAGCCTCACCGATGATTTGGTTGGTATCTTTTAATTCTACCGCGAATATGCCGTAGCCATTTTTTATGTGTTGGTTGAATTTTCGATACTTCCTGGAAAGCTGTTCTTTCGACCAGCGATAGTTGCCATCGGAAACATATTGCATGTTTTCCTTCCGGTTGTAGATGCGAAGAAGGTCGTTGAAGTCACTTTCTTCTACATCGCGAATGTTTAATCGGGCCGTTTTGAATCGAAGCATCAGTTAACTTTTTGTCTGGAATAAAAGTATAAAGGATAAGTGAATATCGATCGTTTGTTTTGTATCTTATTGGTATCGGGTACGATAAATTGTATATTTACTGTTCATCCCACATTCTTTTCCATTCTCTCAACCTTTTACCAGAGGACAGTCTGATTTTTTTTAAGCTGTTTATATCCACCCTATTAAATAACCAGATAAGAGGAGGAAGGAAAAATGTATGCAACGTACAAACAAGTGAAATTAGCTGAGACCAATCAGTTGGTTGGCACCGGATGGTTGCCGCCGTTGCCCGATCTGCGGGACTATACCGAAAAGAAACCGGAAATAGCTGCTATGGCTAAAAAGCTGAAACTGCCGAAAGGAAAAGAGTTGAAAGCGCTTCCTGCTAAAGTTGATTTGCGGGAATGGTGCTCTCCGGTGGAAAACCAGAAAAATCTGGGGGCATGCACGGCACATGCGGCAGCCGGAATTATTGAATATTTCGAGAAAAAAGCGAACAATAAATATATCGACGCATCGAGGCTGTTTATTTATAAAACTACGCGAAACCTGATGCAAGTAACGGGCGATACCGGAGCCTGGTTGCGAAACACCATGGGGGCGCTGGTTCTTTGCGGTGTCCCGGACGAGAAATTCTGGCCTTATACGGATGCTAAACCGGAGTTCGATAAAGAGCCGGGTAGTTTTGTGTATGCCATTGCCGATGATTACAAAGCGATGAAATATTTCTGCCACGATCCGCAGGGTGCTAATATTCAGGGGGATGATGTCTTGCTTGGTGTGAAGAAATACCTGGCGGCGGGAATCCCTTCGATGTTTGGCTTCTGGGGATTTGCCTCGTTTGATTCGTGTGATGTAGTTGGTGGAATTCCATATCCGTGTCCGGGAGAACAGGCAGAATGGGGACATGCCATTGTAGCGGTTGGTTACGACGACAGCAAGAAACTGAAGAATACAAAGTGCAATAAAACCACGACGGGTGCGCTACTCATCCGGAACTCGTGGGGAGCAACCTGGGGTGAGCAAGGCTACGGCTGGATGCCCTATGATTATGTGACGAATAAACTGGCCACCGATTTCTGGTCGTTACTGAATATGGCCTGGGTGGAAACCGGTCAGTTTGGGATTTGAATGGATTAACTGAGCATGTCCTTACTCCGGAACCATTGGACCGCTTCTTTTATTGCCTGCTTAACCGGACGAAAGGTCATGCCCAGTTGTTTGCTCGCTTTCTCGTTGTTGTAGTAATTGTGTAAGCAAAGGCTCCGCATATTGACGGACGAGAAACTGACCGGGTAGTTGACAAAACGAAGCAGATCGCCAAGATATCCTGCTGCGATTAACATGAATTTGGGAATCGGTATCAGAACTGGGTTGCGTTCGGTGAGTTCTGCCAGTTGACGAAAGAATTCCCGGTAGGAGAGGTTTTCATTGGCCAGGAGGTATGCTTCGCCGGCAATTCCATTTTCCAGTGCCCGTACGGTTCCTTCGGACACGTCGGCTACATGTACGAAGTTTTTCCCTCCCGGCGGATAAAAAATGACCGGTTTGTGGTAGCCCATGAAAATGATTTGTCCGGAGCTGGGTTTTCCGTCGTAAGCGCCTAGCATAAATGTCGGGTTGACGACTACAACTTCCATTTGATCCCGGTAGGTCAAAACCCGCATTTGTGCTTCCTGTTTGCTTTTTGCGTAGAAAGAGGAAGTAAATGGGGCTTTCATGGGAGTCGTTTCGTTTCCGGGATTTTCCTTGCTTCCGTAACCAAACGCATTGGCTGAACTGACGTAAACGAACCGTTTGATTTTTGCTTCGATTGCCAGCTTGACGAGCTCTTCGGAAGCCTGAACATTCACTTTTTCATAAGCATCATAACGGAGGAAGTTTTGAGCCGTTAGCGCTGCCACATGAATGACTGACTCGCATCCTGCTAAAGCATTTCTTACGGAAGGAGAGTCGGTGATATCGCTCTCGATGAGCTCGAGATTCGGGTGAGCGGGGTATTGAAACTTTCGGCGGTTACGCAACAAGCCTTTTACCTGGTACCCGTTCTCAAGTAATTCGATGATAATGTGGGTGGCCAACAGACCATTGGCACCGGTGACTAATATGGTTGGCATACATCTTCCTATTCAATTTGAAATTTCGATTCGCGCCGGAAAGCCCGGTTCAGCATGGGAAACTTGATCCACGTCGGGACAAAGCGCATGAAAAGCCAGCTCAGACGATTGCTCCAGCCCAACAGAATAAACGATTTCTTCTTCAGCAACTGATGAATGCTTCTTCTGGCAACTTCTTCCGGCGAAAGCAGTCCGATTTTTCCCAGTATTCCTTGTCGTTTGATACGTTGCGTGACGTCGTTGTTGGTTTTCATCGGGCCGGGGTGAACAACACTGACGAATACATGACTATGTTTTAGCTCCTGATGGAGGCTGCGGGAAAAGTGTTGAATGAAGCGTTTGGATGCTGAATAAACGGCTTTGTAAGCCATCGGACAAAACGAAGCCATACTGGAGACGTTGAGGATATAGGCTTGCTTTTGCTGCATCATATTGGGTAGCAACTGGTGGGTAATCATGGCGGTGGCGCGAATATTCAGCTGAATGATGCGGTCGACAAAATCGACGTTGGTTTCATGGAAACTTTCCGTTCCTCCCAAACCAGCATTGTTGATGAGAATACTGATGTTGAAATTTTCATTAAGCCAGTGGGTGAGCGCCAAAAGATTCTCCTTCTTCGTCAGGTCTGTTTCATAATAATAAGCTTTCACCCCAAGAGCTCTGCACTGTTTGGCAATGCTTTGGATGTTTTCGTTGGGTAATGCTACCAGAATGGTATTAAATTGTCTTTTGGCCAGCTCTAAAGCCATGTGTTTCCCCAGTCCTTGACTGGCACCGGTCAAAAGGGCAAATGATTCACCCGTTTCTGTTGTCATATGTGGAAATTAAATTCGTTCATTATCAGATGGTCGATACAAAACAGCAAATGGAACAACATGCTCTTTCCATTTATCCATGTTTCACATAAACCTTGAAGTTACCAATTATTGATGCGCGGAACAAATTGAGCGGATATCTTCGTTATTTCTTTCGGAGGCAACGAACATTATGCTTATTGTGTTGACGAAGTTGAATCTTAAATCAATGTTTAATTAATCTTATCTTACCCATTTAAGTGTTAAATTAGGCAGATGGATGGCTTTGAATAGGAAGGAAATATTCTATTTTTGCGCCGTTAAAATGAAAAGCAGGCTCATTCGACATAGTATTGTTTTCGTCATGTTTATCTGTGTTTTGCAGGTGACAGTTAAAATGTATGTTCAATTTTCAGGACAATCTGACGGAAAAAAAGAGTCTGCGAAATCTGCTATGGTTTGGGCGCTGTTGGGTGATACCGCAGGTAACCCAACCGAAGTGACTCAGGAAGTGAAGCAGCATGCTCTCGCTTTTGCACTTCCCGTCGGGGCAGAGCGATGTTTGGCGTTCGATCGTGTGTTTTGTTTCGCCTCTTCTCGCCCCCGGAAAGATCATTATATCCCTTTGCATTTATCCGATTCATCGCCTCCCGATTGTTAAAACAAGAATATTAAGCTTTTTCTAATCAATTTTGTTTTAATCGGAGTAAGCTGATTTAAGCGGGCAGGCAACTCATCGCAAACATTTGAATGAAGGATATAAACTTTAAACTGGTAACCAATACGCTGGGCATTGCTTTGATTTTTGAAAGCATGTTCATGCTTGTCGATATTCCCATCTCGCTTTTGTATGGAGGTACCAATGTGTATGCTATTGCCTGGTCATTTCTGATTACGCTGGCAGCAGGCGGTACAATGGTGCTGTCGACCTATCGTAACCTTGTGAAAGAGCCCGGTTTGCGGGACAGCTTCCTGGTGGTGGTGCTGGTTTGGATTTTCATTGCATTGTTTGGAACATTGCCCTACCTGCTGAGTCAGTCGATTCCCCGCTTTGTCGATGCATTTTTCGAGACGGTTTCGGGATTCACCACAACTGGTTCATCTATTCTGGTCGACATCGAAGGATTGTCGAAAGGCATTCTGTTCTGGCGTGCCGAAACGCACTGGATTGGTGGTATGGGAATTATTGTGCTGGTAATTGCCATCATGCCTTATTTCAGGGTGGGAGGACAGCATTTGATGATTGCTGAAGGTTCCTTTTTCGGTGTCGACAAAATCAAGCCCCGCTTCATCGATGTGGCCAAGCGTTTGTGGTTTATCTACCTCGTGCTGACGGTGGCCGAAACCATTTTACTAATGGCAGGCGGCATGGATTGGTTCGATTCGGTGTGCCACTCTTTTGCGACGGTGGCTACCGGTGGTTTTTCTACGAAGAACACCAGTGCCATGCAGTTTTCGCCGTACATTCAGTATGTGCTGATTGTTTTTATGGCCCTTTCGGGAATGAATTTCTCACTGCACTATTTCTTCTTCCATAAAAAGTGGAAAGCCGTGTTTAAAAACGAAGAGTTCCGCTTGTACTGGGGAATTCTCATCCTGGTTTCTCTTTTTCTGGCGAATGAAGTACGTCATTTTTACCATGGCGACCTGGAAGAAGCTTTCCGGCAATCGCTCTTCCAGGTAGTCTCCATCATTACCGCAACCGGATTTTCGTCGGCTGATTACAGTCAGTGGCCGCCCATGGCCATCCTGGTGATCTTCTTTATCATGTTTATCGGGGCCAGCGTGGGGTCGACCGGTGGAGGAATTAAGGTCGCACGACATTTGATCATGTTTAAGAATGCGCGACGTATCTTTCATAAAATGATAAGCCGCCACTCCGTAGTCCAGGTTCGGTACAATAAACAGGTGGTTAGCGAGCGTGTGATCCTGAGCATCTATTCCTTTGTTTTCATTTATTTCCTGACCTTCCTGATTGGTTCCATCATCATGATGAGCACAGGCCTCGACTATAAATCGGCGTTAAGTAGTGTGATTACCACGCTGGGCGGAATTGGTCCGGGACTGGGCAAGGTGGGACCCGCCAACAACTTTTCCGGAATAACCGATTTTGGGAAATACTACCTTTCGTTTAATATGATACTGGGCCGTCTGGAGATTCTTTCGGTACTGGCCATCTTCACACCGTCTTTCTATAAAACCTGATTCTTTCTGATTCTTTTCGTTGGAAACTTATTCCATATCCTGAATTTCGTTCGATTCCAGAATGTGCAATCCCGGACTGGCAGTTAGCGCCATGTGATACATGCTTCCGGCTACTTTCCCGGCTGATACGGCACGGTATTTCTTCGGAATGAGCGGGCGAAGAATTTTCATCAACACGGCACTGAACTCTTCGCCAAACCGTTTCTCCTTACGGTCGCCTAATAAAAGGGAAGGACGGACGATAACCGTGGTCTCCATTCCGACTTTCCGGATGGCCTTCTCCATTTTTCCTTTAATGCGGTTGTAGAAAAACATCGATTTAGGATCGGCTCCCATGGAACTGACGACCAGGAAGCGGTGTGCACCCAGTTCTTTGGCTCTTTTGGCCAGCGTGACGACGTATTCGAGGTCCACTCTCCGGAAAGCGTCTTTGCTGCCGGCTTTTTTCATAGTCGTGCCCAGCGCACAATACACGTCGTCGATGCGCTCTTCCAGGGAGAAATCCACCAGCTGTTCAAAATCAATCAGGTGTTCGATGATTTTATCGCCCGGAGTTTCCATTTGGCGACGAACCAATAAATGAATACGGCTATATTCCGGCGAACCGGAAAGATAATAAACAAGTTCTTTACCTACCAGGCCGGATGCTCCGGCAATAACTGCTGTTCTCATGATGGTTTGAACGTTAATTTTTTGCTGATAAAGAATTGATAACCGATAATATCCAGGTGCTTCCCATAAACAGAAAATGTCTCCGGAGGTTCACTGCCAACTCCCCGGCGACTTTTTGAAATAGGCGAAGTGCGGATATTATCCTATTTTTACGGCCACTTTGCTGTACATAAACTTAAGCTTATGTTGCTCCTGAAACAAATTCTGTTGGTTATCTTTTATTTATTTTCTCCGCTGTTGGTTCTGCACCTGAATCATCGATACAAGTTTGTCAATAAGCTTGGTGCGGTGGTCGTGGCTTACCTCGTCGGATTGTTACTGGGTAACCTGCCGATTTTACCTGAAGGAAGCCATGCGATTCAGGATACCATCACAGCTATCGTTATTCCGCTGGCCATTCCGCTGATGCTTTTTTCCTCCAATTTGAGGGATGCAATGCATTTGGCCCGGCGTACCATGATTGCGATGATAATTGGTATTTTCAGCGTGACGGTGGTTGTGGTCATTGGTTACCTGACGTTACGGGGACAAGAGGACGATTTGTGGAAGATTGCCGGCATGTTGATTGGCGTTTATACCGGGGGCACGCCGAACCTCGCTTCCCTGAAATTTATGTTGGGAGTAGACGATACGCATTATCTCATTACGCACACCAGCGACTTGATTATTTCGGGAGCCTATTTCTTTTTCCTGATTTCGGTTGGGCAGCGTGTTTTTAACTGGGTGTTGCCGGTTACCCCGAAAGTCGCTGCTATCGATGGTGATTTCAACGATTTGGATGGAACCGACCCTTACTGGGGCATGCTGAAGCGTGATAAGTACATTCCGTTGCTGAAGGCATTTGCGTTGGCTGTTGCTATTTTCGCGGTAGCAGGAGGTGCGTCTTTCCTGTTTCCGGAGAGCTACCAGGTGCCGGTGGTGATGTTGCTGATTACGACGTTGGGACTGGCTGCTTCGTTTGTGCCAGCGTTTAACCGCATCGAGAAATCGTTTGAGCTGGGCATGTACCTGGTGCTGGTGTTTAGCGTGGTGGTCGCTTCCATGGTGAGTATCCCCGACCTGATTAACGGCGCACCAACGCTTTTTTACTACGTCTCGATGGTAATTTTCGGTTCGCTCGTTTTGCAGGTCATCCTGTCACGCATTTTCAAAATCGACACCGATACAGTAATCATCACCAGCACGGCATTGATTTGCAGTCCGCCCTTTGTTCCGGTTGTCGCCGGAGCGCTTCACAACCGCCGCATTGTGGTTCCCGGCCTGACCGTTGGTATTATCGGCTACGCCATAGGTAACTACCTCGGCTTTGTAATTGCCGAGTTGCTGAAGAACTGGTAACCTTCTTCTCGTTTTACCTCATTTGTCGGTCTTCAGCGGATGTTTCCGCTTGATGGCACAACGGGTAAGGTATATTGCTCCATTGATAATGAGTACAATGGAAATCCCCTCTAAAAATCCCAACAGAAAATCATTCAGGTTGTCACTGAATATTCGGCTAAAAAGAAGAAGCAGGTTGCCAACACCAAAGGTTAGGAAGAGCAGGAAGCGTATCGGTTTTTTCATCAGTTTACTTTTTAAATCACGGTTTCTGTTTGATTAGACTTACAATTGGCGAATCGTTACATTTTCCCGGGAAAAAGAGGGAATAAACTACATCGAGTTGATAATCAATAGTTGGAAAATCCTTACCTTTATCTCGTCTAAAACCATTGGATGTTTAAACTAAAAACGGATTTGGTGAAGTAAATAACCTTAGGCGTTCTGCCGGGGTTATCCCTTAAACGACTCAGGCACATTCCTGCCGGAGTTATTTTCATGTCTGTATAATAAATCATTTTCTGATGCTCTGCAGATGAGATTTGTTCTCTTGTGCGGAGGTTTCAGGTATCTTAAATTTAAACATCATGAGTAACGAAAATAAATCCATTCACGAATTCGACGTGAATTTAATCTGCGAGTATTTTGCCACCGTTGAACGACAAGGACCCGGCAGTCCTGAAATAACAACAAAGGCGTTGAGCTTTGTCGACAATCTGACGGACGAATCCCGCATTGTGGACCTTGGTTGTGGAACAGGCGGCCAGACGATGGTATTGGCACAGTATGCCCCCGGACAAATTACCGGTATCGACCTGTTTCCAGGGTTTGTGGACTTGTTCAATGCCAATGCACGTAAACTGAATCTTCAGAATCGGGTAAAAGGCATCGTTGGTTCCATGGATGATCTTCCTTTTCAGGAAGAAGAACTGGATTTGATTTGGTCGGAAGGCGCTATCTATAACATCGGCTTCGAGCGCGGACTGAATGAATGGCGGCAATTTCTAAAGAAAGGTGGATACCTTGCCGTTTCCGAGGCGTCGTGGTTTACCGACGAACGTCCAACTGAGATTGATGAATTCTGGCAGGATGCATACCCGGAGATTGACACGATTCCCCGTAAGGTGGCCCAAATGCAACAAGCCGGGTACGTTCCGGTAGCTACCTTTATTCTTCCGGAAAGCTGTTGGACGGAACATTTCTATCGGCCGCAGGAGACAGCGCATGAAACTTTTCTGACGAAAAACGCTGGAAATAAGGCGGCAGAAGAATTCATTGCCAACCAACGGCACGAGATTCAGTTGTACCACAAATACAAAGCCTATTACGGCTATGTTTTTTATATCGGTAAGAAACTTTAAGTAGTTGATTAAAAGGGATTATTCTGATAATACAGCAATAATCCCTTTTTTTGTACCCTTATCCGGATGAAAGTTTTTTTAGTATAAAGACTTTCATTCAGCAATATAGCTAAGAGGAATCCCGTTTAATTGAACAACTTTAATTTTTATCTTTACCGTAAATTAGGAGCATGATTATGAACAGGAAACTGTTGTATTTCACTATATACATTCTGGCATTTGCATTTAGTGCGCAACTTTACGGGCAAACCATTTCGTCCGGTGAATTGAAAAAACTTGATTCTCTGCCCAAGCTGGAACAGGTGAAGATGCTTTCGGCGTGGTGTTGGAAGAACCGGGAAAAGAATACCGACGAGGCTATTCAGTATGGACTGAAGGCGATAAAGATTGCCAAAGCGGAAGGCTACGATAAAGAGTTGGCCACGCTCTACAATTACCTCGGTGTTCTGTATCAGCATTACAAGTACGAAATTCAGAAAGGGATATCGTATTACGATCTGGGATTGCCTCTTAGTTTGCAGGTGAAGGATTCGGTGGAAATTGCTTATGTGTACAACAACCTGGGCGATGCGTTTTACAAGATTGGAAATATTCCGCTGGCGTTCGAGTATGCCAAGAAATCGATGGCCATATTCGAGCGTTTGCATAATGCACCCGGTATTGCATACAGCTACATCAACATGGGGGAGTTGAGCCGTATTAACGAGAAATACAATACGGCGCTTGATTACTTCCGGAAGGCAATTGCTCTTCGGCAAACCTTTAACGATTCCACCGGGATTGCCTCAGCCAACCTGGAGATTGCGCGGACATTGTTCCTGAAAGGGCAGACCGATTCGGCCATGTATTATTTCCGCCGGTCGCTGGAAAAGCACGAGCAAATTAAGAACAAGAACTACATGGCTTATTCCATGCAGGGAATGGGCGATGTTTTTCTGCGCAAAGCTCAGTACGATTCGGCCTATGTTTATTTTAAGGAGGCATTGAAGTTATGCCGGGAAAGGAAAAATCCAACGGGTGAGATTGATAGCCAATTGGGAATGGCGAAGGTGTTGGCGAAAACCGGAAAAGAGAAAGAAGGGGAACAAATTCTGGATGAGGCCCTGGTCAATGCCCGGAAATCGAAACTTACCCCAAATATTCTGAAGGTATACAAAGCCAAGGGCGAATTCTATCATCAGTTAAAAGAGTTTCGTAAGTCATCGGGGAACTATCAAAACTATGTTGCCACGTACGATTCGTTGTTTTCGGCTTTGCAGTATCAAACTTTGTCCGAAATTAAGGACCGTTTTCAGATGACAGAGCAGCTAAATCGTGTTCATCAGGATTTAAAGGCAAAACAGAAGGACCAGATTTATGCCATAATAATCATCGTATTGTTGTTGGTACTTTCGCTTGTTCTCGTTCTGCGGCACCGGACCGTCTCCCGGTTAAGCGCCGAGCTGTTGCAGTCGAACCAATCGAAAGATAAAATCCTCTCCATTGTTTCACATGATCTGGTCAGTTCGTTCAATGCGCTGTTGGGAACAAGCGAACTGTTGATAGAGGACCTGGACGAAGGAGATGTGGCACGAGCTAAGAGTAACGGACGATTGATTCGCCGAACCTCGGAAGAGACCTATCGTTTCATCTCCAATTTGCTGACCTGGGCCCGCTCACAGCAACATACCATTCGATTGTACAAGGAAGAGTTCGATTTGAGCGGATTGCTGACCGATGTGAAATCGATGTTCGACAACCAGGCCCGGATGAAAGAGATTCAATTCCGCGTTAACGCCGGTGCAGAGGTGATGGTAAATGCCGATAAGAATCTGCTCCAGATCGTGCTGGTCAATTTGCTGAACAATGCATTGAAGTTTACCAACCCCAACGGAACCATCGATCTGTCAATCGAAATGAAGGAGAAGCAGGTGAAAGTTTCGGTGAAAGACAACGGTGTTGGTATTTCTCCGGAACGAATGGCCGAGCTCTTCAAAAGCCGGACCATCGATAGCCTTCCTGGTACTGGTAACGAAAAAGGAACCGGCCTGGGACTGTTCCTGTGCAAAGAGTTCGTGGAAATGCATGGTGGCGAAATTCATGTAAGCAGTGTAGAAGGCAAGGGCTCGGAGTTCTGGTTTACGCTACCACTTGCCTGATAATATTGGGAACCATTTTTTTAGGGAAACACTTTTTTTTGTTTCAAGTAAGGTTCGCTATTCAATTCAGAAACCTAAAATTTAATGTATTTCGGTTAACAAACCTGTAGGTTGGGGAGTATGCACTGTGCTTAAAAACATTTTTGCTTAAAATAGCCATCTTATTTAGAAACAATCTACGAGCTTTTTTATATTTGTACCCTGATTTTTTGAGTTGACAATTGTTATAACAAATACCGGAATCGGATGATTCTATAATTGTAAAATAACCAGATTAAAGAACCATAAAATGTCGCATACAGATCTTATTGACTTAACCATTATCTCCGTCATGACGCTCGGATTTTTTGCGTTTTTGCTGAGTGAAAAAGTGCATATTTCCTCTATTCCGATACTGATTGTTCTGGGCTTCTTATTTGGACCTGTTTTTGGATTGATACCGAACGACCAGGGACACACCATTTTTAACTATGCCCGTGTGTTAGGATTGGTCCTCATCTTATATACAGAGGGGCATAACCTGAAGTGGTCCATGATTAAAAAGCACATTGCAACCATTGGGATAATGGCTACCGTCGGGATGATTCTAACAGCCGCCGTCAGTGGCTTCTTGTTCTCTTATCTGTTCAACCTTCCTTTTGGAGCCGGAATGCTTTTCGGAACCGTTGTGGCGGCCACCGACCCGGCTACGTTGATTCCCCTGTTCAAGCAGAACAAGGTGGATGAGAACATCAAAACCGTGATTGTCACCGAATCCATTTTCAACGATCCGCTGGCGATTGTGTTGAGTACCCTGGCCATTGCCATGGTGGCTCCGCATGCCGACCAGGCGCATCTCATCGAAAATATCGCACAGTACACCTCCATTTATCCGGCCGGAGTGATTTACTTCCTCTATGTGATTATTTCATCCCTGGCGCTGGGACTGGGAATGGGAGTGCTCGGATACTGGCTCATCCGTTGGCTGAAACCGGGACTGTTTCCTCAGATTTTTGGTATTTCCATCGCATTCGGAGGTTTCCTGGTCGGTGAAGCTGCTCAGTCATCGGGATACCTGGTGGCCACCATCATAGGGATTGTCTTCGGAAACCACGCCATCCTGTTTAAGAAATGGAACGAACACGAAGGATTCAATAAATTCGTTGATGAGGAGATGCACTTTAACGAAATTATCTCGGACCTGGCCAGTGTGTTTATCTTTATTTTGTTTGGTGCCACTGTTAATATTTCCGTTCTCAACGAAACCTTGCTAAAAGGCGCTATCATTGCTTTAGGGGTTGTTTTTATTGCCCGTCCCATTGCTGCCTTAGCTATCGTGCCGTTGAAAAAATGGAACTGGAAAGAATATTTGTTTATTTCACTGGAAGGCCCCAGGGGAGTGGTTCCGGCAGCTTTGGCGGCAATTCCCCTCAATATCGGATTTATGAGTCATGACCAAACGCTGATTTACTGGGGCGACATAATTCTCTCGGCCACGATTATGACCGTGTTGATTTCGGTACTGCTCGAAACGCTCTGGGTAAAACCTCTCTCGAAGAAATTGCTGGCGCCCAAAAAATAATAGGCAACATCAGTTGCGGGAAAAGCACCAAACGGGTTTTCAAAGAGCCTCTTTGGTGCTTTTTTATTTACTCAGTAAAAGTTCTCACTTCAATATCCTCTTCAGCACCCAGAAGTATTTGAATGGCACATATTTGAAGGGCAAGTCAATCCACGTAGGCGAGGTGACGATGGACCGCTGATTACTGAATGCTAAAAAGCTCTCCCGGCCGTGGTAGTTACCGGTACCGCTGTTGCCAACGCCGCCAAAGGGCATATGATGATTGGCAATGTGCAGCAGGGTGTCGTTGATGCAGCCTCCGCCGGACGTGGTTTTGGACAAAACTTCTTTGGCCTGTTTATTCTTGCCGAAATAGTAGAAGGCGAGGGGCTTTTCGTTTTTATTCACGTATCCGATGGCTTCGTCGATGTGTTCGAATGTCATCACCGGAAGGATGGGGCCGAAGATTTCATCCTGCATCACCATGAAATCAGGCGACACATCATCGATGATGGTGGGAGCGATGTATTTTTCGCTGGCATCCACTTCGCCGCCGGTATGAATGGTTCCCTGCTCCAATAGTCCGGTCAGCCGTTCCATGGCCCGTTGGCTGACGATGCGGGGATAGAACCGGCTCTGTTGAATGTCGGGGCCATACATCGACCGGATGTTTTCGGCTATCTTGTCCATCAACTCGTCTTTCACCGATTGGTGGGCCAGCAGGTAATCAGGAGCGATACAGGTTTGCCCGGCATTGATCAACTTTCCCCAGGCGATGCGTTTGGCGGCGATATCAATATTCGCGTCGGCGTCAACGATGCAGGGACTTTTGCCGCCCAGTTCCAGCACCACCGGCGTTAAGTGTTTGGCCGCGGCTTCCATCACCACTTTCCCCACTTTGGGACTGCCGGTGAAGAAGATGATGTCGAATCGTTGGGCAAACAGGCGGGTGTTGGTTTCTCTTCCTCCCTGAACAACACTCACATATTCCGGGGCAAAATGCTCGTGAATCATCTCTTCCATCACGCGGGCAATGGTTGGCGCATCGGGCGATGGCTTTAATATACTGCAACAGCCGGCTGAAATGGCGCCCACCAGCGAATTGATCAACAACTGAAACGGGTAGTTCCACGGGGCCACGATTAAGGCTACTCCCAGCGGTTCGTAAATGATTTTACCCGACGATGGTAACAACTGAATAGGTGTGGGAACCCTTTTCGGTTTGGCCCACTTCTTCAAGTGCCTGATGTGGTTATCGATTTCGCCCGTCACAATGCTGATTTCGGTCAGAAAGGCTTCCTCGGGCGACTTGTGCAAATCGTCCCACAATGCCTGTTCTATTTTCTCCCGGTATTGCCCGATGGCTTGCCTGAGCTTGCGTAACTGCGTTAACCGGAAACGGATATCCCGCGTTTCGTGGGTGGAGAAATAAGCCCGCTGGCTCTCCAGTTTCTCAACAATGATCTGTTCAGCTGTATCGTTCATCGTGTTTTACTCAAAACGTTATGATTTGCGTCCCTTAAAATGTTCCATGGTTGTATAAATTCCAAATACATGGCTGGCCAGCCAGTCAAAGCCGTTGGTCGAAAACAGCCCCTGACTGACGCGGGTGAGCGGGTAAATGTAACGCGGGAAGGTAACCATCTTTTTCCCTTTTCTCATGGCTTTGATAATTCGGCGGGCCGTCGGTTCGGGCTTCAGAATCGGGATTCTCGATTGCACTCCGTCGAACATGCCGGTGTTGATGTAGTAGGGCATAATGGTGGTCACGCCGATATTCTTTTTGAGCTGTTTCATTTCCAGGCGCAGACTGTCGGACCAACCGGTAACGGCCCATTTACTGGCGGCATACACGGCCATTTTGGGGTTGGAGACAATCCCGGCCGAAGAGGCAATGTTGCAGATGTGTCCCGAGTTTTGCTTCATCATATCACCCAGGAACTCACGGGTAACCAGCATGGGGGCGTTGGTATTGACCTCCATGGTTTTCAGGATGTCGCTGGTGGTGTGTTCATGAAAATACTTCCCGACAACGATACCGGCATTGTTGATGAGTACATCCACCACACCGTGTTCCTGCTTAACCTTTTGAGCGGTCTCTTTTACCTGCTCCACGTTGGCCACATCCACCCGGTAGCCGGTAATGGAACCGCGGGCAGACAACTCCCCAATGGTTTCATCAATTCCTTCGGGGTTGAGGTCCCAGATGATGACCCTGGCCTTTTGTTCCAACAGGATGCCCGCCATCAGCTTCCCGATACCGGATGCTCCACCAGTAATCAATGCTGTTTTTCCTTCGAAGTTTTTCATGCGTGTGAAGATTCAGTTGTTAAAAGGTGATGATGTTTGAGTGGGCTATAAATTTTAAAATTTATTACTTTTCCTGCCATTGCAAATATAAAATGTTATCTATTGGGACACTATTGTTTAAGTTTACCACAGCATTTTTTATACTTTAATCCACTTCCGCAATAACATTTATCATTTCTACCTATTTTCTTGTCAAGGTTAAATACAGTCCCTTGTCCTTTTTCCTTAAATAAAATATTTGTTGCCTCTTCTAGGTCTTTGTCAAATTGCCATTTGTAGTTGTTAAAGATAAATGTATCAATTATTTGTGGGCTGTTTCTTAGACTTCCAAATCCGATCCATATATCTCCTTTACTTTTATATTTTCGAGCTTTGCTAAGTGTTAATAGACGGTCAAACAGTTCATCGGGATTGTCATTTTCCCAAGATACATATGTGACTCCAGAATTTGCTCCATTTTTATTATTTGAAAGCATTGAAAAATTATGCCATCTATTGTCTTGAATTGTTTTCGATTTAATTTGGCGAATATATTTCGTTAAATTATCTCTTGATGGTCCATCCCAATCTAACAATGCAAAAATAATATCGGTTACCTTAGGCTCATTTGCTTTAGCAAGCAGATTACACAATATTTCAAAATCCTTATTTTTCCATCTATTTTTTATAGAATCACCTTCGTCTGTGATATCAACACCTAATCTTAAAGGATAATAGTTTCTATCAATTGCACCACCAAAATCGGCATCAAGCGATACAAAATCATTATTTGGTAATTTCCATAGTTTATTCTCTAAATGGTAACCCAAATAAATCATTTCGCTTTCAGCTCTAAAATAATCCATTAGGTCAATTCTTTGTCTAACGTAATAAAGAAGGTCATATGGATTACTTAGATAATGTGTGACTAATTCTAGGTCAAAAACAGTCAAGAATAAAGGGAAAGGTTCATCATCTTTTTTTTCTAGAAGAGTATGGGCTTGATGAGTTAGTGAAGGATAATTCTCAGATGTAACACCCATGATATAAACTTCATCAATGCTCTCAGATAATTCGATTACCGACCCATTTTCGTCGTAAAATTTTGATTCCCTTGCCAAAATTTTGCTACGCGAAACAATACCTTGTTCATAGGCATCTTGTACAGCTCCTTTAAAATCTTTTTGTAAATGTGCAAAGCTTCCTTTTTTCGAAAACTCCGTTAGTTTTTTTGATTTTACTTGTACGCATAAAGCTTTACTTCCAAGAATACATAGCACATCAATATCTGTATCATCGTTCCCTTTTTTCGTAATTATCTTAACAGACTTATAAGTTCTTTCTTTCCCAAATACGTTTGACAAGAATTCAAATGAAATCTCCTCACCACTTTTCCCTCTGTTTTCCGCAAGAATGTCCTTATAAGTTTTGTCTTGGAGCATCCAATAGTAAGGACTTTCATAACATGCCTCGAATACACTAAAGGTTATTGGAACAAAAAATCTTTCACTATCTATTTGTAGAATTGGCTGAGCATTAAAAAGATTGAAATCGCCTATTTGCTTAAATTGAGTGTTTGTCTTTTCTTTATTAATTTTAATAGAAAAGTTATTTAAAAATGAATTGATATTTACTTCGTGGTCAAAGTCTTCTCTACGAATAACAAATAACTCAATTAGGTTTTCATAAAATGTCTTCCACGCATCATCTGGTAAAGAGCTAAAATCAACTGATGAATCATGTTCGGACGAATCAAAAAACAAGTTGACATATTGATAAAATTCATATGCAGGTAATACTTGTTTTAAATGCTCTTCTATATTTTCGGATGGATTATCTTCTTTTATTTTTTCTATTATCTCAGGCAGATTTTCTTTTAAACTGAAAAAATTAACTTTTTTGGATTTCTTTTGAAGTACATCTTTTATTCTTTGCAGTATTACTTTGGTTTTATTAAAATCAAAGCTTCTATTTTCTATTAGCCATTGCTTATCATAGCGATATTTTCTCTCTAAGAAATCTGTATATTGGAAATCGTACACTCCATCATTTGCATAAAAAATAGGCTCAATGAACATGTTGTCATCACCGTAAAATGATTTCATTGCTGCTCTAAGATTTATGTTTTCTGATTTTTCTTGAGGAGCATTTTGCATTTTCTCAAAGAATGGAGTCATAAGGGACATATGAAGTTCGTTCATAAGTTCATATGTCTTTTCTTTCAATTTTATTACATCAAGAGGGCTATCAGGTAAGGTAAAATCAATTTGCTTCTGTATTAAAAAGCCAATTAGTAAAGAAACCTCATTTTTATTTAGTCGAGACCTAAAATCTACTTTGTGAATTTCTTGCAGAATAATATGGAAGTCCTCATATATTATCATGCAAAGGGTATAAATGTATCCCTTGGAATATATGAGTGATTTAATCTCGTTTATTACATCTTCTGTTTTTCTAAAGTCCATTTATCCTAATTAACTGTTATCTTGGAATGTCGTCGCTATTTTACATTTGCAGCTTATTAATATGTATCGATATCGTTTTTGATTCTCTCATATCAATTGATGAGTTGTTGTTATGGCTCACCCAAGTTAACAAAAAATTATTCAGTCATGAATATGTTCTTGGTGCAACCGGGTAATTGGTTGGGACAACTTCCGAAGCATTTAGGAGTACCCGGGAACTCGTCAGGACACCTGGAGAAGTCTTCAGGAGAACATGCGAAGGTTTAAGGACAACCTAAAAAGCGTTTGGGAGCGGAAGCGAAACCGTCAGGGCAGGAGGGAAAGTCGTTAGGAGAGGTTGGAAAGACTTCAAGGCTACCGGAGAAATCGTCAACACAACATCAGAAGCTTTCAAGGAAGGTAAAGAAATGCTAAAGGCTGGGAGAGAAGTTGTCATGATAAGCGAAAAAGTCGTCAACACGCCGGTAGCAGCCTTCAAGGCAAACAACAAAGGCTGCGCCGGCAGTGTTGAACACTTTTTGACTAGTGTTGAGCTCTTCTTAAGTAGCGTTGACGGCTTCCCAATCGGTGTTGAGCGCTTTTTGATTAGTGTTGAGCATTTTTCAGGTAGCGTTGAGCGTTTCCGAAGTGGTGTTGACGAGTTCCTGACCAGTGTTGAGCACTTCTTAGGCAGTGTTGAGCGTTTCCGGGTTTGTGTTGACGACTTATCCGGTAGGCTTGAGCATTTCTGAAGTAGCGTTGATGACTTCTCTGGTAGGCTTGAGCGCTTCTGAGGTAGCGTTTAACCCGACAAAATTACTCCCTCAGTTTATCCATATCCGAAAGGATTTCGTCCAGTTTTTTCAATACCCGGCCATACACAATCTGCAGGTCCCATTTGTAAAGCCGTCCGCCAACAGCGTAGAGTATCCCCATGATGATGAGCACACCCAACAACCAAAATACCGGGATTCCGTTCACGAAATAAATGGAAGGAAGATGTCTCGTTACCAACGGAAGGTAGTCGGAGAACCAAAAGCCCAAAACCATCGACAGGAAGAAGAATGGGTAGTAAAACCGGGCCATCCTGGCGTTGATGTCAATCTGCTCTTTCAACCAATGGTCAAACGATTTGACGTACTCGTAGCTGCTCACATTCGGCTCGATTTCCATAAGCCTTTTCTGTAAGATGCGGTTGACCAATACGACGGCACCGGCAATCAAAAACACCATGATGCCCATGACGGGTATCCCGACAACAAAAGAAGCGCCCAAAATGACAACGCCCCCAATCACAATGGCCCGTAAGTTGGTTTGAAACATACGTTTGAACTTCTCGACGATGTGTATCGATTTCTGCGTGTACAGGTTATTTAATTTGGGGGCCACCAACGCATTGGCTTCTAAAAAGCCTTCTTTCCAAATGGTTTCAATTGACTTTTCCATCTAACAATTTTTTTAATCGTTCTTTAATCCGGTTAATGCGTACGCCAATGTTGTTGGTATTCGTACCCATGATATCCGCGATTTCCTGGTAAGATTTTTCCTCCAGGTAGAGTAAAATAACGCCTCGATCCACTTCCGAGAACCGCCTGATGGCATCGTACAGCACATTCAGATTCTCGTCAGCAAAAGCGCGGCTATCCTCTGTCTGTTCTTCGGGTACATAATCGGAAGCAAAATGCTGCGTGTTGTTTTTCTTCTTCTTCAGCAAAGTCAAACAAACATTCAGCGATATCCGGTAGACCCAGGTGCTCCATTCCGACTCCCTGCGGAATTTTTCCCGCGTCCTCCAGATTTGCAGGCATACCTCCTGGTAATAATCTTCAAAATCTTCCTGCGTATTCGTATACGCCCGGCAAATCTTGATGATCAAAGCCGAATAGGGAAGAATGTAGGCTGTATAAAAATCGCTGCTCAAATTTTCTCTTTTCTTTGTTTAGTGGCTTACATCGCGGATTATTACACCCGGTTGCATGTTTTTTCGGAATTGAATAGGGAAGGTACGAAAAAGCCGGAAGTTCGGCCGTAGAGACTTTGCATGACGTCTCTGCCCTGCACAAAAAATGCTGCTGCTACTACAATGAGGGATCATGACAGAAACATCATGCATCGTTTTTTTTGGGGTGGTAAAATTGTAGCAGTTGTATTGGTCAGACTATGTTATAGGTTACCCTCCGAATCGTTATCAACCCTGTGAGCAATGGCGTAGGATAACATTTGTGATTAAAGCATGAATATATACAGGAAAGCGCCTGATAAATATCCAATAAGGGCAATCCAACTTATTTTTTTGAGATACCAGAAGAAGTCAATTTTCTCTATTCCCATGGCAGCAACACCAGCTGCTGAGCCAATAACAAGAATACTACCTCCGGTACCGGCACAGTAGGCAATCAGTTTCCAAAAATAATGGTCGGTTGGAAATGAATGTAAATCGTACATCCCCATCGATGCTGCTACCAGGGGGACGTTGTCTATCAGAGATGAAAGCATGCCAATGGAAATGGCGATGGTTTTAAGATTTCCAATTGATTTACTAAGTGCTGCAGCTAAATTGGAGAGCAAACCAGTCGATTCAAGTGCTGCAACAGCCAGCAGAATTCCCAAAAAGAATAAAACACTCGGGATGTCTATTTTGCGTAATGCATTTGTTACGGTTATTTTATGTTCATACGATCTGTCTTTGTTTAAGAGTTCTGTTACAATCCATAACACAGAAAGCCCTGTCAGCATTCCCATGAATGGTGGTAAATTGGTGATGAATTTAAAAACGGGGACAAAAATTAGAGCTGCAATTCCGGTAAAAAAGACGATTCGTTTCTCAAAGTTCAGAATACTTGATTGTTGATTTGTATTATCCATTCTTTTAAACTGCCCCTTAACCATAAGCGAGATTAATAATAGCGGGACGAGCATACTGACCAGGCTGGGGACAAATAATTCGCGCATGATATTAACGGTTGTAATCTGACCACCAATCCAAAGCATGGTTGTCGTTACATCACCGATAGGAGTCCAGGCTCCTCCGGAATTTGCCGCGACGATAATCATGACAACAAACAACAATCTGTCCTTCTGGTCGCTTAGTAGTCTTCGGATAAGGGTAACCATGACAATCGTAGTGGTTAGGTTATCAAGAACGGAAGAAAGAAAAAAGGTAAGAACGCTTAAGGTCAGAAGAAGTTGCCTCTCGTTACTTGTTTTAATTTGCTTTGTGATGACATCAAACCCGTTATAAGAGTCAATTAATTCAACGATGGTCATGGCACCAATCAGGTAAAAAATAATTTGTGATATATTCCCAATGTGTTCAACCAACTGTTGAACAATGCTTTCTGAATTAGAATTAAATAGAATATACGCTGTCCAAATGAAGCCTCCTGTTAACAGGGCGATAGCTGCTTTGTTGATTTTCACCTTGTTTTCAAGGGCAATTAATGCATAACCAAAGCAAAAAGCGATTAGAATGATGGTGTCCATTGCTATTTGTTTTCTATCCGGTTAGAGTATTAAAATGCATTTATCGTTATTTAGACTTTCTGACCTTCTCACCTTTCCGGACTTTGCTCATAGGTTGGTGTTTTTATTTTCCGTTCAGTTCCATGAGCCGGCGTTCTTCCAATTCCAATAGGTTGACGAAAGAGCATCTGTTCGGTTGATTCGTCAAAAAATAATGTTGATGACTCGGCCGAATTATTTACTTGCGGCTGTTCTCTTACGTGGGTAATCGGATGATGAAGGATTGTTTTTTCTGCTTTCATTTTGTAGGCTGTTAGCAACCATTAAGTTAGCGAAAAAATTGTCAGGGATGGCGTTTCATTTGGGGCGGTTTTGCAGTTTTTAAGATGAGTATCAGAGTTAGATGAATACTGCCCGGACGGCCCCGATTGCTGCGTTGGCGACAGTGGTATGTGGTAAAGATGCAATGCTTTGCGTCTTCGGCATGTTTTTGCAATGCATCGTATAAGAACCGGTTAATCTTTTTCTCCAGCCGGTTTCAGTTCATGAATTGCCAGGTTCAGCAGGCTGTCGATATGCGGTTGCGGGTTCCGGTGCAGATATGGATTGGTGCGATTGTCTGAGCTTAAAATGTATCGGATGGATTGACCGCCTATTTCGATTCGGCCTTCATGTTGTGAAAAAGTATTCCATTGGGCCGGTTCGTTGATGCGCAGGTTGTTGATGGAAGCCAATGAGCTGTCGAGGTGCACAATGTGGGTGTCGTGCACATTCAGCTCTTTGCTGAAAATTCCGCTGCGTTGGAAATCCGAAAGGGACTTTTCTTTCGAATCGAACAGGACCACAATGAAATCTTTGTCCGTGTGAAAGTTGATATCGACGGTTCTGCCCTGGAATGAGTAGAAGAAGAAAATGATGACTGCGAGTATGACTTCGCCAAATACAAGGCTCTTGTAGGGGAGAATCCTGGTTAATAGTCGGTCGGCCACATATAATGTCACAACCAAAAACATTAGGGTAGTGGTGACGGCAACCACGATGGCTTCGGATGGTTTGTCGATAAAATAGAGAACCCACGCCCAGGCTGTAATCAGTAAGGCACCAACGGTTATTAGCGTCATCGGGGTGACGGGCCAAACTAACCTTTTCAGGAAATTCCTGAATTTGGTTCGGGCGCCGTTTCTTTTATTGGGTTTACCCATTATTTTTCTTTTTCCTGGTCACACTGGTTCCGTCGTTAATCCGAGGCTCAGGCGCAACCGTTCCAGTTCCTTCTCCGGGTCTTCGTTTTTACCGATGCTTTTCAGTGGTAGGAGGGAGTGCCCTTTGGCGTCGTACAGCTCGACAAAAGTCTGTTTTACTTCGGTATCCAGCGAGCGGTTTCCCCGGCTGTATGAGGTAAACACTTCCCGCGATGTTACAAGGTGGAGTTGCATGTCCCAGTAAATGTCGTGCCATTTTCCCAGGCGTATCAGTCCAAACAGGTTGTTGCTGAATTTTACTCTCCGGTTGTAATAATCGATGGTGGTGCTGGTGTTGGTGAACCCCAGGAAGGCGCCGATAAATACCAGGGCTAATCCGGTAAGGGAAAAATAACTGGCCACTACTCCCGCCCAAAAAACAATGATGCCGGAAGTGGAGGCTACCGGACCAAACGCTTTCTTGAATCGGTACGTCTTTTTCATAAGAACAGGTTGGTGAGTTGAGTTAGTCTTTATTTGTCAGAGAGGAAAGATACAAAAAAACCGAATGTCTTCATCGTAGAGACACAATGCTTTGCGCCTCTTCTGCTGCATGGTTGACAGGTGACCATGCTCATTCGACCGTGCGATTGGATGGACCCTGAATATTTATGAATCCCGTATCTGTTCCTGTCGGAAAGTCCCGTAACTTTACAGAAACGAAACCTACAGCCATGCATCGGGGATCCCAAATAAAGTTTACCCTGATTAATCCCACCTCTCCGTTGTGGCGCATTGGCGTCCATCAACGTCCGGCTAATTCCGGCGTGTTCCGATTTTCCATGCTGGCCAGTTTGTATGTGGCTGCTTCCATGCCTTCGTACGTTGAAACAAAGATTGTTGACGAAGATGTGGAGCCGGTCGATTTTAATGACGATGCAGATATCATCGGCATCTCGTTCATGACCTATAATGCACCCCGGGCTTACGAAATTGCCGATCGGTTCCGGGCAAAAGGCAAGACCGTTATTTTCGGTGGTTATCATCCTACGTTCATGCCGGACGAGGCAATTCAGCATGCCGATGCTGTTTGTATTGGTGAAGCCGAAAGCAACGTGCCCCACATGATGAAAGATTACATGAATGGCCGGTTGAAGCGATTCTACCGAAGTCCGCTGGTCGATTTGACAGGCCTGCCGGTACCCGACCGGAACCTGCTCCGCCAGCGGGCCTACATTACCACCAATACATTGCAGGCCACACGCGGATGTTTTAACCGGTGCGGGTTCTGTTCGGTGGCACGTTTTAACCAATACAAGCTGCGTACCCGGCCGGTAGGCGAAGTGGTGGAAGAGTTGAAAGGCCTGGGCCGCGAAGTGCTGTTCATGGACGATAACATTGCGC
The DNA here is from genome assembly GCF_009617875.1 of Prolixibacter sp. NT017. Lineage (NCBI taxonomy): Bacteria > Pseudomonadati > Bacteroidota > Bacteroidia > Marinilabiliales > Prolixibacteraceae > Prolixibacter > Prolixibacter sp. NT017. The sequence continues at coordinate 1,449,132 of NZ_BLAV01000001.1, forward strand.
TCGACAAGGAATATGCCCGGGAATTATTCAAAGCCATGATTCCTTTGAAAAAGCGGTGGCATAGCCAATGTGGCATCAGCATTGCCGAAGACGAGGAATTAATTCGTTTGGCGGCTCAGAGCGGTTGTCGGGGACTGTTTATCGGCTTTGAGTCGCTTTCGCGGCAGAGCCTGGAAAGCTGGAGAAAATTGGGCAATAAACGTGTGGATTACCTCGAAGCAGTGAAGAAACTTCATGGGGCCGGTATTGGCATTTTTGCAGGGTTCATCTTCGGCAGCGACCACGAGGGGCCTGATGTATTTGCCGATACCCTCGATTTTCTGTTGGAAGCCAATATCGAGGTCCTTCAGGCTACCCGTTTGACACCTTTTCCGGGTACGCCGCTTTTTGAACAGCTGGACAGTGAAGGCCGCATCTTCGACAAGGATTGGAGTCACTACGATTTCTTCCATGTGGTACACCAGCCACTGAACATGAGTGTGAGGGAGCTGCATAACGGGACGGCCTGGCTCCAACAGCAATTTTACCGGTACGATCGCATTATCCAGCGGGTGAGAAGAGCATCCGGATATCTGCATACGGGAACCGTTCTCCGGGCTTTATTGCCATTGAATCTGGGGTATCGCCACAAGTTGGCTGCGTATACGTCTTTGCAGAAAAAGTTGTCGTTTCAACCGAAAGCCGGCTAGTGATATCGGCATATGGTAGAGACGCAATGCTTTGCGTCTCCATGAACGCACGGCTTATAGCAGTGTATTCATAAAACGGCATTCGCGGTTATCAGTAATCTTTCCTAATCCGCTGAAATTCATCCATGATTTGGCGGGTGATGGCTCCCGGCTGCCCGTTGCCGATGGTTCCTCCGTCAATCTGCACAATGGGCATGATTCGTTTGGTGGTGCTGGTCAGAAACACTTCATCGGCTGTCATCAGATTTTCTAAACTGATTTCAGTCTCCTGATAACTAAGTTTGCGTCCCCGGAGAATGTCCAAAACAATGCTTCGGGTTACTCCTTTTAAAATGTTCTCTTTGGGTGTGATAACCTTTCCGTTTTTCACTGTGAAGATATTTCCACGCGAAGTTTCCTGAACCGTTTTACCATTGTGGTACAAAATGTCTGCTGTTCTGGAGTCGGTCGCTTCATCGGCCCAGAATTGCCCGGCCAGGTAGTTGGTCGATTTGGCTTCCGGCAGAAAACGGCTGAACTCTTTCAACGCCAGATGGGCTCCCTGCTCATAGAGCGATGGTGCGTACTGTGGCATTTCCGTTGGGAAGATGTACAGGGCAGCCTGATAAAAGTCTCCGGTGCGTGGTGTATGGGGCAGCGCAAACATCTTGATGTAACCGTGTTCCATGCGGTTGTGCAGGATTATCTCCTCTATAGTCTTCGGCAGACGGGGCAGGAAATCAATTGTCAGCTTCAACAGTCGGAGGGAATGTTTGAAGCGCTCGACGTGCCGCTCCCCGTAAAACGGTTTTCCGTTAATGACTTCAAAAAACTCAAAGGCCCCGTATCCCCGGTTAATGGAGATGCTGGTGACCGGAACCGAGATAACCCGTAGTTCCCTGAACAAGCCGTTGTCGAACCCAATCATGGTATGTCGTAGTAAAAATGCTTTTTCTAAAAGAGGTAATTCAGACCGATGTAAATACCCGAATCACCATCCTGTTTGTCGAGGGCAATACCGTAGTCCAGCGCTGCAATGAAGTTTTGGTTCATGGCCAGGCGCAGTCCGCCACCGACACTGTAATGCATCTTCTCAGCACCGAAATTGAAATACTGGTTCATCGGCTCGTTCATGTTGGAAATCTTGTTTTGGATGTCCATCTTCTTCACCACGCGGCCGAAGTCGAGGAATCCGTTCAGGCCCCAGTAGAAATGTTGCTTGAATTTCTCCATCCGGGCGAATTTCCAGCGCAGTTCGGTATTACCCATCACAAACCCGTCGCCCACGATGCGGTTCCTCAGTATACCCCGCAGTGTTTTGGCACCTCCTAATCCCGATGAGGATGAGCCACGGAGTGCAGAAGCAATAATTTGTGGCTGGTAGTAAAAGGGCGCGTGACCGCCAATGGTTTGCTGCCATTGGATGCGGTAGGCAAACGACAGGTCATTTTTCACGATAGTGAAATATTGGCGTTGCGTAATCGATAGTTTGGTAAAGCTGCTTTCGGCACCCATGAATTTTTGTGCGGTGGCCAGTTCGGCTTCCGCCCAGATGCCGTGCATGGGGTTCGGTTTATTGTCGCGGGTATCGTACACCAGTCCGGCTTTCACAATCGGAACAAATCCTCCGTTGGCTTCTTTTGCCGAAATGATTCCCCATTGCTGGTATTTTTCGTACAGTCCGGGCTGCTCGCTCACCGGCGGCAGTTTGTCGGCTTCCTTTTTTCCCTTGTTCAGTTTATCGACATCCACCGAGCTGATGTTGAAGTTGAGCAGGTTGAAACCGACCAGCCAGCGGAAATTCGAATCGCCCCAGTCGCCCTGGATATCGGTTTTGAACCGGAAGAGTTTCTGATGGAATTTGTAAAACATCCGGGTACGGTAATCAGGTGATTTGTCGTCGGTCCAGTTTTTATTGTACACAGCCTCGTAGCCGTTGAAGCCGTAAAAATCGTATGCCTGGTCAGGAAGGTAACTCAGGTCGGTGGTCAGCTCGATGCCCGGAATCAATGCTTCCGAATCGTAGTAGAAACGGTAAGTTCCGCTGCCTTTGGTATAATGCGAAACTTCGAAATACAACGAATGGTTGTAGTTGGGGTAATTGCTGCCGTCGCCGTAATTGAAGAAGTTGACGACCGCTCCGTACTGGAAGCCCAGGTCGCTGTCGAACGAAATGGCCGGTAGTGCGCCCATATTCCATCCGGTTTTTATCTCTTTTTTCTGGTTGTTTTGTTGATTGTTTTGCTGTGCACTGCTCCAAAACGGAATAGCAGTCAGCAGGATAAGCAGGAATAGATTCTTTTTCATCTTGGTTTGCTCAAATAATCATTTGATGACGCCAAGATGGTGTTTTCCTTTTTATTTACAAAATCGAGAGTGTCTCTGGCCTTTGTAAAGCAGACAACAGGCGAAGACCTTACATACATTGTTAATTATTTTGTTTAACAGAAACGAACTTTTTATTTTGTTAATCCTTTATCAGGATGAAAGAAAAACAGATTTGACGATAGCTTGTGGGCTGTCTTTTGTTTTTCGTTAAAGGAGAAAATTAAGAATATGAAACGAGTCCCGAAACGTCGGGACTAGTTCCATCAGGCAATTGAAAATAAATGATAAACTGATGAAATACATTGGAGCACATGTGAGTGCAGCAGGAGGCGTGGAGAATACACCGGCGAATGCGCATGCCATCGGGGCGAAAGCCTTTGCTTTGTTCACCAAAAACCAGCGGCAATGGGTGGCCAAACCGTTAACGCAGGAAAACATCGACGGTTTCAAAGCCAACTGTAAGAAGTACGGCTACGATCCGAAGCACATCCTGCCGCACGATAGTTACCTGATTAACCTGGGGCATCCCGAAAAGGAAGGTTTGAAAAAGTCGCAGGATGCCTTTCTGGACGAGATGCAGCGTTGCGAACAGTTGGGCTTGTCGTTGTTGAATTTCCATCCGGGAAGTCACCTGAAAAAGATTTCTGAGAAAGAATGTTTGTCGAAGATTGCGGGCTCGGTTAACCTGGCGCTGGAGAAAACGAAGGGTGTGACGGCGGTAATCGAGAACACGGCCGGACAGGGAACGAACCTCGGTTTTTCGTTTGAGCAGCTGGCGGAAATCATCGACCAGGTGGAAGACAAAAGCCGCGTGGGCGTCTGCATTGATACCTGTCATGCCTTTACTGCCGGCTACGATTTGATTACCGATGAAGGCTATGAAGAGACTTTCCGAAAGTTGGACGAGGCTGTCGGATTGAAATATCTGAAAGGCATTCACCTGAACGATTCGAAGACAGAACTGGGGAGCCGTGTGGACCGGCATGACGCTATCGGCAAAGGTTTTATCGGGAAGGAGGCTTTTCGCCGGATGATGCAGGACGACCGTTTCGACGATATTCCCATTATTTTGGAGACGCCTAACACGGAAGCCTGGGCCGAAGATATCGCGATGTTATACGGGTTTGCCAACGAGTAAACCTTTTTCGGTTACGGAAAAAGGAAGAGGCAGGGTAGTGCTCGCCCCGCCGAATTTATTAATTTTGTGTAGCCCGGTTCAGACCTGCTGTGAATCTGTAAAATGATGTTTTATGATGTCGTTTTTTTCCGGAGATTGATGGCCGGCATGTAAAGGGGTATTTGTCTAATAAACAAATCCTGCAGCTTATGATTACATTCCTGTATAAGGAAAATGGAAGAGTTCATATGGAGAAAGTCCGGGATTCGATTTCGGATTTTGGCGATAAAGAGATTATCGGAATTGATCTGGAAAGCCCGACTCCTGAGGAACGAAAACAAGTCGAAAGCCAATACAACATCAAGCTGCTGAGTTGGCAAAAAGCCGAAGAGATCGAGAGTAGTTCCCGCTACTTCGAAACGGATGATACCATTATTGCCAACTCCAATTACATGAAAATGGAAAACGGACGATACGATTACATGCCGGTTTCCTTCATCATCAAGCACCAGATCCTCTTTTCCTATCACTACGATAAGGTCGACTCTTTCAAGAATGTGTACAGTCGTCTTCAGGCACAATCGGTCACCGATATGGACGGATACGACTTGTTTCTGCTCGTGTTGGATGTGCGTATCGACTATGATGCCGATCTGTTGGAGGCCGTGGGACGAAGCATCAATCAAATCAGTAAAAAGATCCGTATCGACCGGGATTTGGACGAAGAGAGCATCCTGCAAATTACCCAGTTGCAGGAAGCTACCATGTTGCTGCGTGAGAATATTATGGACAAGCAGCGGGTGATGTCGGCTATCCTGAAGAGCGAGCGTTTTGTGAACAAGAAGGAGGGACGTTTGCGCATCATGCTGAAGGATACAGGGTCGTTGCTGGAACACACGGCGTTCAGCTTCGAACGTCTCGAGTTTTTGCAGGACACCCTGATGGGATTGATTGACATCGAGCAGAACAAAATCATCAAGATGTTCTCGGTGGTGGCCGTGGTATTTATGCCGCCAACTTTAATTGCCAGTATGTATGGCATGAACTTCCGGATTATGCCGGAACTGAGCTGGAGTTTTGGTTATCCGTTTGCCATTGTGTTGATGCTGGCATCCTCTGTTTTAACCCTTTGGTATTTCCATCGCAAGGGCTGGCTGTAGTCTTTCTCAAAAAATTCCCCTGCCGTTTGTTGTGAACAAACAATAGGGGAATGAATGGGTATGGTTACGATTATTATCTGTTATACTCTTCCCGTTGCATAATAGTTTCTTTTAAAAGTCCCTGAAATTTTTCGGGCTCTTTAACTGCGTAATCGAAAGCCTCTTTCGTCAGGTTGTCATAACCTTCGCGCCCGGCAATAACGATAGACGTATTCGTAATGTGGTAATAACGGGCCAGTTTTCGGTTGGGCCTGCGGTTAATGTTCACATCGATGAAATGTACGTTTACCGAATCGGCAAAATATTTCATCACCGTTTCTTTCGTAGCGTTACCTACAGTTTGACAAGTTGTACAGGGCTTGTCGCCGTGAAAGTAGTATACATTCACCGTATGGGCCGGAATCGAAATAACGGTGTCGGTCTCCATGGCAACTTTTCGCTGTGCTTCCTTTTTATGACCAGGCTTGCAGGCAGCAAAAACGACCAGGGCCATGATGGATATGAGAAGATAGTTTTTCATGTTATGTCAGGTTAAGTGTTTATACAATGCAATTCTGTTGTAGCTCAGTATTGTTTTACATGCTATTGTGAATCCCGCTATGGCGGCCTGTTTTAAATTGAATCTAACAGAGGCCTTTTCTCTTCAAGATACGTAGAATTATATAAACTTAGAAGTGTGTAAAGCCACATAATGTTCATTGTTTTATACGTTTTATAGCATGTTTTGTATGCATAAAGAGAGATATCAATTTGAAGCATAGGGGTACTTGCTTAATTTGAAGTGCTTAAGGTGAAAAGGATTGTTTTATAACATAATCAATCTAAATGACGGTTCTCTTGTTGTATCCGGAGATCCGTGAAGAGCGTGGGTGTTGGTATGCTGCCTGATTCTGCTAATTTTTATATTTTTATTGTTTCCCTTGCAGGGAAGGAAACGTGTGTATTCGAATTTGAAACTGGAAAAATCTTTACTTGTGAAAAAATTACTTCTTTCTTTGTTTCTCGTGTGGTTTGCTGCCGGCGTATATGCTCAGCAAGAGAAGAAACCATTGACCACCGCTAATTTTAATACCTGGAAGCACATTCGTGAGCCGCAAATATCGGAGAATGGGCAGTACCTGGTTTACGAACTGAACCCGGGCCACGGGGATGGCAATCTCGTTGTGAAGGATATGACAAGCGGCCGCATTGACACCATTGCCCGGGGATACGATGCTAAGTTGTCCGGAAACAGTTCCATCGTGACGTTTAAAATTAAACCTCAGCTGGCGCTCCGTCGCGAGGCGGAAGTGGAGAAGTTCAAGAAGGATAAGCAGCCGCAGGATTCCATCGGGATTTATTCCTTTAAAACCCATCAGGTGGTAAAGTATCCCAAGGCTGAATCGTTTAAAATTCCCGAAGAAGGAGCCGGTTGGGTGGCATTTATGTCGGATGGAAAGATTGAAAGTCCGGCTGATTCAACGAAGGCAGATCAACCCGACGGGGACAAAAAGAAGAAGAAGGACAAAAAGGAATCGGGCAATCTGGTGGTTGTCAAGCCGGGCCTGACTGATACGTTGGTCTTTCGCGATGTAAAAGAGTATGCCTGGTCGAAAAACGGAAATACGCTGATGTTTACGACAGAAAAGAAAGATTCGACAGCAAACCTGGCATCCGTTAACTATTTTGATACCAAAAGTGGAGAAAGGCGCATTGCCTTTTCAGGGAAAGGATTCCCGGGCGAGATTGCCATCAGTGAGGTCGGTGACCGCGGAGCTTTCCTGTTATCGAAAGATACGGTTGAAAACAAAACTTATAGTTTGTACCTGTCAGAAGTTGATGCAGCCCCATCGATAATTGCTGATACGTTGACCGCGACTTTGCCAGAAGGCTGGGCTCCTTCGGGAAATGGGAAGTTGGATTTCTCAAAAGACGGGAAGCGCCTGTATTTTGGTTCGGCACCGAAACCGGAACCGGAGCCAAAGGACACGTTGATGAAAAGCGAAAAGGCCCGTCTGGATATCTGGTCATGGACTGATAAGCAATTGCAGCCCCGTCAGAAGATTAAGCTGAAAAGCGAGAAGAAGCGCACCTATCTGGCCGTGTACGATGTAGAGAAAAAAACAATTACCCAGCTGGCGGACAAAAAGCTGAAAACGGTTCGGACAAAAAGAACCGGAGAAGAGGCGTATGCGGTCGGTATCGACCCTGTACCTTACGAAAGAGCGATGTCCTGGACTGGCCTGGAGCGCTCGGATTTTTACCTGGTTAATATCGCGAACGGAGAGAGGAAGTTATTGGTAAAAGGTGTTAGGCGGGGACGCCTGGGACCGGCTCAGCATTACTTTGTTTACTACAATTACCAGGATAGTACTTACTATTCAGTGAATACGAAAACGTTGGAAACACTGGCGCTGACGAAGTCGGTAAAGGTGCCGATGTACGACGAACTGAACGATATGCCAACACCGGCTTATCCTTATGGGATTGCCGGATGGGGCAAAGATGATAAGTATGTTTTCGTGTATGATCGATATGACATTTGGCGTCTTGATCCATCGGGAAAGGAAAAACCGGTTAATCTAACCGAAGGATACGGACGCAAGCATCAGATGGAATTCCGGTATGTGAAACTGAATCCGGATGAAGAATATATTTCGACGAAAATTCCGGCATTGCTTTCGGTTTTCCAGGAAGAAACCAAGCAGGCTGGTTATGCTTCCTTACGGATGAATAAGGAGGCTGTGCCCGATATGTTGGTTTGGGATGATTACATGTTCCGGAAAACCGAGAAAGCAAAAAATGCCCCGCAAATCATATTCACGCGGGAATCGTTCACCGACTACCCCGATGTTTGGAAAACAGATGACCGGTTTGCCAGCTACCAGAAAGAAACGGATGGCGAGCCGCAGCAGAAGAATTATCTGTGGGGCTCCGCAGAACTGGTGAGTTGGACCAATCTGAATGGAGTGAAGTTGCAGGGAATATTGTATAAGCCCGAAAATTTCGATCCGTCGAAAAAGTATCCTATGATGATTTATTTCTATGAACGGAGTTCCGACTCGTTCCATCGTTACTGGACTCCCGGGCCGAGCCGTTCCATCATTAATAAGCCGTTTTACACCAGCAACGATTACCTTGTTTTTGTTCCCGATATCGTTTATACCGTCGGTTATCCGGGACAAAGCGCTTACAACTGCATTATGAGTGGGGTAGAAGCGTTGATGGATAGATACCCGTTTGTGGATGCGAAGCACATGGCTTTGCAGGGACAAAGCTGGGGTGGTTATCAAACGGCTTACCTGGTGACGCAGACCAACCTGTTTGCTGCTGCCATGGCGGGTGCTCCGGTGGCCAACATGACGAGTGCCTATGGCGGTATTCGCTGGGGAAGCGGTTTAAGCCGAATGTTCCAGTACGAGCATACCCAGAGTCGCTTGGGAGGAACGTTGTGGGATAAACCGTGGCGCTACCTCGAGAATTCGCCGTTGTTCTATGCCGACAGGGTTCAAACGCCGCTGCTAATGATGCACAATGATCATGATACGGCAGTTCCGTGGTATCAAGGTATTGAATATTTTGTGGCACTGCGCAGACTGAATAAGCCGGTTTGGATGCTGAGCTACAATGACGAGCCGCATAACCTGAAAGCTGATAGCTGGGGCGACAGAATGGATTTGTCTATCCGGATGAAACAATTCTTCGACCATTACCTGAAAGGAACTGCAGAACCGAAATGGATGAAAACAGGTCGTCCTGCCATTGATAAAGAAATGGATGGTGCGTTGGAAATAAAATAATTGTTTGGAGATATCTAGAAGATGGCCGTATAAATAAAACGTATGCGGCCATTTTATTCATCTTTTCCTTATGTTTAATTTTATGTTAGTTATGTTTTGAAAATTCTTTGTTTAAACGAATTGTTTCACTAATTTCATAAATCCAAAATGCGCCTATCAAAAGCATTTCAGACACTGAAACGATTTTTCCCGCATAAATTGAATTAGCGGAAGCGGAGAGAATCTGTACCACTGAGGTTTTATATTGTGTGTATTGTAACTAACTGATTTAAAGATTCTAAATGTTGTTTTATTCTTTAAGGAGAGTACTGCCTCTCTTATTGCTTTGTCTGCCGTTTTATTTAATGGCCCAGAAGGCTTCGGTTGATAATCTGAAAAAGCAGTATGAGCAGTATGACCAGATGTATGGCTTAAATGATCTGCTGGTCAACGGAGTTTTGTACATCAACCTGCATTATAATGCTACGGGATACCCGTTCATGGGAGAAAATACATTTCGCCGTGGTTCCGTAAAGGTAAAAAACGATAATTTTTCTCCGGTTGAATTGAAATATGATATCGCTGATCAGCAGCTCGTGCTGAAAGTAATTAATTCATTTGGAGGCGTGAGTCAGATTGTTTTGCGGCGAGAGTTTATTCATAGTTTTACTCTTGAAGGTGGTTATTCTTTTGAGTGGATTGACAACGATCGGTTGCCTGCATCATTTTATCAGGTGGTCGGGAACAAAGGATTTCGCTGGTTAATCAAGTATATTAAATACCTGAAGATCCCCCAGGGAACACAAACCAATCACTATGCCTATACAAAAGCTTACCGCAAATATTACTTCGAACGCGATGGAAAGGTATTTGATATCCGGAACCGGGGAGCCATAAAAAAACTTTTTCCTGATAAGAAAAAAGAGCTGAAGAAGTATTTCCGTGCACACAGGAAATCATTCTCAGCTATTTCTAACGAAGACTTTAATAACCTGCTTAATATCCTGAAAGACGCATGAGAATTACCAGCATTATCTGGGGAATCGTAATAATGTGTATGCTGGTGCCTGAACTCAGGGCGCAAAACCAGGATAACGATATCGTATTTTCCGGAGATTATAACGGATTAACGTTTGAACAATTTGTTTCCAAGGTTGAATCTCAACAAGAGGTTCACTTCTATTATCGCAAAGATTGGGTGCAGAATATCCAACTGGAGCACGCTTCGGGTTCGGACTTGTCGATGAGGGAAGTTTTGCACCGTGCTTTTCTGGGTACGGATCTTCGTTTTTATATCGATGCCTATCGCGACATTTATGTGATGAAAGGTAGGGACATGGTTACAGCTTTACCCGACAAGTTGATAGAAGCTTCTGGCGGTAAAAGCCAAAAAGGAGGCATTACGGAAGTTGAAAAGCGCTACCTGGAGGGGCGCAAGGAGAAAAAGAATAAGACGATTGTTTTTGGGCGGGAACACATTAAAAAGCCAAACGAGCGGGTGTATCTTACCGGACGTGTAACCAACGCTGAAAGTGGAGAACCATTGGTTGGGGCAACTTTTTACGTGGAACAATTGAAAGACGGCGTCGTCAGTGATGCCCAGGGGTATTATCGTCTGGTGGTGCCCCCCGGAAAATATACGCTTCAGTTGGGTAGCATGGGAATGCAGAAACAGGTTTATAACCTGCAGATTTGGCAAAATGCCCATTATAACTTCCAGTTCGAGAAGGACATTATTCCTTTGAAAGAAGTGGTAATTGAAGCCAATAAATTTCACAACGTGCGCGGCACCCAGATGGGATTTCAGCGTTTGGATGTGAAAGCAATCAAGGAAATTCCGGTAGTAATGGGCGAAAGCGATTTGCTGGAGGTTGCTCGTATGTTGCCGGGGGTTCAATCGGTTGGTGAAGGTAGTTCCGGGTTGAATGTGCGTGGAAGTCCTGCCGACCAGAACCTGTTCTACATTAACCGGGTTCCGGTGTTTAATACCTCGCACTTGTTTGGTTTTTTCTCGGCGTTTAACCCGGATATAGTAAGGGATTTTTCTTTCTACAAAAGTAATATCCCGGCCCGTTTTGGTGGTCGTCTGGCTTCCATTTTCGATATTTCGACCCGCGAAGGCAACAGTAAGAAATTTACTGCACGTGGCGGAATCAGCCCGATTACCGGAAGGCTTTCGGTGGAGGGGCCGCTGGTTAAAAACAAAGGTTCATTTGTCATCGGTGGGCGTTCGACCTATTCCGACTGGATTTTAAGACGGCTGAAAGACCCTGATTTGAAAAACAGCAATGCCGGTTTTTACGATATTGCGACCAACTTCAGCCTTGAGGCAAACCGGAACAACCATATCCAACTCTTCGGTTACTATAGTCACGATAGGTTTACGCTTTCTACCAACAGTCACTTCAAGTACAGCAATAAAGGAGGCTCACTACTTTGGAGACACCTTTTCAACGAACGTTTTACGGGCACATTCAGTGGTGCTTTCGGAGAATATTCCTATGCTAATACTGAGGAGCAAGATCCGTTGAATGCTTATACGAAGAACTATTCGATAGGGCATTATGAGATGAAGAGCGACTTTGATTACAATGTGGCTCCGAACCATTTGCTACGTTTTGGTCTTTCTGCTATTTATTACGATCTCGACAGGGGGGCGTTGAATCCTTATGGAAATGAATCGCTGCGTTATTATACCAACCTTGGAAGGGAATATGGAACAGAGGATGCTCTTTACCTAAGTGATGAATGGAAAATTGGAGCGAACCTGACTGTGGATGCCGGAATCCGATACAGCTATTACGCTTATCTAGGGCCCAATAAAGTTCGTAACTATTATCCCGATGCTCCTTTGGATGAGAACACGGTTGTCGACACAGTAGGTTACAAATCAGGTGATATTATTCAATCGTATCATGGCCCCGAATGGCGACTGGCGTTGAATTATTTGGTGGGACAAAACAGCTCAGTGAAGCTGTCCTACAACCGGATGCGTCAGTATCTTTTCATGCTGAGCAACACGGTTGCGTTATCTCCGAACGATCAGTGGAAGCTGACTGATTCGCACATTAGTCCTCAGATCGGAGATCAGTTTAGTGCCGGTTTTTACCGGAACTTTCCCGATAAGCATTTGGAAACCTCTATCGAAGCTTATTACAAGAAGGCGAATCATTTGGTTGAATATAAAAACGGTGCTGATTTAATTGGAAACCGCTGGGTTGAAACCGACGTGGTTCAGGGAAAACAGGATGCTTACGGATTGGAGTTGATGCTGCGTAAAACAGCCGGAAAACTGAATGGCTGGATCAGCTATACCTATTCGCATGCCCGGGTAAAAGTAGATAGTAAGTTCCCTGAAGATCAGATTAATTCAGGAAAAGAATATCCGGCTAATTACGATATTCCTCACTCGGTGAATGTGGTTACCAATTACCGCTTGAGCCGCCGCGTGAGTTTCTCCGGCAACATGGTGTATTACACCGGTCGTCCAATAACCTACCCGAGTGCTATTTATTACATCGACGGAAAAAAAGTGTTGAACTACTCTCTCAGGAACGAATATAGGTTACCCGATTATTTCCGTGTTGACCTCTCGTTGAATATTGAAGGAAACCTGGTCGCTAAAAAACTGGCTCACAGTTCCTGGATGGTCGGTGTATATAATCTTACGGGAAGAAAAAATGCTTACTCAGTGTACTTTAAAAATGTGGATGGCAACATTCAGGGATACAAACAATCTATTTTCGGTGTGCCGATTCTGACACTTACCTGGAACTTTAAATTGGGTAACTATGCGAGTGAATAAGGTATACGTATTGTTACTGGCAGTATTGGTTGGAGGGGCTTTGTTTCAGCGATGTGTGGAGCCTTTTACCCCTGAAATAAAAAAATACTCCGACTTGTTAGTCGTCGATGGTACATTGACTGATGAGGTGGGAACACAGGTAATTTCTGTTTCGCGTAGTTTTAACTATAATGATGCTGAGTTTATCGCAGAGAATGGATGTACTGTCACGGTTCAGGATGACGAGGGAAACATCTATTCTTATGCCGGGAAAGGTAATGGTAAATATGAAGCTGAGTTTTACCAAGGCGATCTGCAATATGGAAGAGCTTATATGTTGCGAGTAATCGCGAATGATGGAGAAGTTTTTGAATCGGATTACCAGAAGCTGAAACCGGCACCCAAAATTGATAGTGTAACCGCCCGATACGAGACAAAGATTACCATTGAGAATTATGACGGCCTGAAAGGATACCAGTTCTATGTGAATGCTAGTGACCCGACCAACAATACACGCTATTATCGCTGGAGTATGGAAGAAACCTGGGAATATCATGCGCCATATGAAGTTACGTTTATGTGGGATGGAGCTTTGCATTTCTTTTCTTTTCCTAACGACAGAAGCAAATGTTGGAAAACGCTGGAAGTTCCAGGCATTTTTACCGGGACAACTCGTGATATGTCTGGGGATATATTAAAGAATGTCAAGTTAAGTTTTGTTTCCACTGAAAGTGAACGATTAAAGTGGCGATATAGTGTATTGGTCACGGAGTATTCCCTTTCGGCGGAAGCATACGATTTTTGGAGTGGTTTGGAAAAACAAACTCAAAAGACCGGTAGTTTTTATGAAACGCAACCATACATGATTCGGGGAAATATTAACTGTGTTTCTAATCCAAACCAAGTTGCATTGGGTTTTTTTTCTGTAAGTGGAGTCAGTAAGAAAAGGATTTTTGTGGGACCAGCCCCTGATCCAGTTGTTGAAATGGTTTGCAATTTGGATGAAATAACCCCAAGAAATCCGATCGAAAGTTATCCCGCTTCCTCTTTTCCTGTTTATCTTCAAGGTACTCTTTTGCCGAATGGTCAGTATCACATGGCAGCAGGCGAAAGACGCTGTTTCGATTGTCTCGAAAGAGGAGGGACGAATGTGAAACCTGATTTTTGGAAGTATTAGAAAACCAATGGATAATAAATAATTGTGGTATAGTAAATGATGCAATCCGGAAAGAAATACCTGATAGGAGCGCTTGTCATCTTTATGATGATGGGAGGATTGCATTATTGTGTCGAACCATTTAATCCGTCTGTAGAAAAGTATACCGATCTGATTGTTATCGATGGTACACTAACGGATGAACCCGGGATTCAGAGGGTGATGGTATCCCGAACATCGAGTCTTAATGATTCGGCATTTATACCTGAAATCGGTTGTACTGTAACCATTTTGGATGATGCAGGAAATATTTATGATTTGAGCGACGCTGGAAATGGAAACTATATAGCTGAGCTTAATAAGGAACAGTTACAAACTGGAACGTCCTATATGTTGAGGGTAATCGATAATCGTGGTGATGTATTTGAATCAGATTTCCAAAAATTAACGCAACCTCCAACAATTGATAGTGTGACAGCTCGATATGAGCCTAAATATTCGGCTGAATTTCCTGATGGATTGAATGGGTGCCAGTTTTATGTGAATACAAGCGATCACAGTGGCAAAACAAGATATTATCGATGGAGTATGCAAGAAACCTGGGAGTACCATTCGATATACAAAGTTGGAGCCATGTGGGACGGTGTCTTACACGATAATTACTTTTTCAAGGATAATAGAACAACTTGCTGGATGACGAAAGAAGTCCCCGGTATTTTCACTGCCACCACTCGCGACATGGAGGGAGATGTGTTGAGGAATTTTAAGTTGAACTATGTTTCCACGCTGAGCGATCGACTAAAATTCCGTTATAGTCTTTTAGTAAGGGAATATTCGCTTTCGGCTGAAGCTTATGAGTTTTGGAATGGGCTTGAAAAACAGACGCAACAGACGGGGGGATTATACGAAACGCAACCGTACATGATTACCGGAAATATTACTTGTATTTCAAATCCGGATAGGATTGCACTTGGATTTTTTTCCGCGAGTGGAGTCAGTAAAAAACGAGTTTTTGTCGGTTCTTCTGCCTATCCGGTAACAGATATTGTATGTTCTTCTGATACGATAAAAGGAACGGGTGATTTGATGCTTTATCCGCAAACAGCTTACCCTATTTATATGTATTACTTTATTTTACCTTCCGGTGGAGTAGTGAGAATAGCTTCCAATCAGCGTTGCTTCGATTGTTTGGTTCGTGGAGGCACAAACGTGAAACCGGATTTTTGGCGAGATTAACTAGTGGTAAATAAATCAATTAAGGCGCAATTCCTGCTAAGAAATGTAAAAACAGGTTTTAAACAGATGATAATGGTGGTAAAAAAAAGATATGTGATGTTGATTGCTGTGGCTATAGTTGGGGTGATTGTGCAGCGTTGTGTGGAGCCATTTAATCCACCGGTAACCAATTACACTGATTTATTGGTTATCAGTGGGACGTTGACGGATGAGCCGGGTGACCAAACGATTACTGTTTCCAGGACGACTCCCTACACCGACTCTACCTACGTTCCCGAGAATGGATGTTCGGTGACTGTTGTCGATGATAAGGGCAACATAATTCGTTACACAGGGAAAGGAGGAGGCAAATATGTTGCCAATATAACCAATAGTGATTTGGGATATGGAACCAGCTATATGTTGCGGGTGATCGATAACAAGGGCGATGTATATGAGTCCGATTACCAGACACTGCAACCAGCTCCTCCTATTGATAGTTTGACAGCCAGTTATCAGCCGAAAAGTACTGCGGAAAATCCGGACGGCTTAAAAGGGTATCAATTTTATGTGAATACCAGTGATCCCAGTGGCAAAACTCAATATTATCGCTGGAGTATGCAGGAAACCTGGGAGTATCATTCTCCCTATACCGTCGCAGCCATGTGGGATGGTACATTACATTTGAATTATCATTTTGAGAACAACCGGTCCACTTGTTGGATGACAAAGGAAGTACCGGGAATATACGCTGCTACGACACGCGATTTGGCTGAAGATGTATTGAAAAATTATAAGCTGAACTATGTGTCAACGCAATCGGATCGGTTGATGTGGAGATATAGTCTGCTGGTCAGAGAATACTCTCTATCCGCAGAGGCTTATGAGTTTTGGAATGGATTGGAAAAACAAACGCAGCAAACAGGTGGGCTGTTTGAAAGTCAACCATATATGATTCGGGGAAATATAACCTGCGTGTCCAATCCGGGTAAAATAGTGCTCGGGTTTTTTGCTGCCAGTGGCGTTAGCAAGAAGCGAATTTTTGTTGGTCCTGCACCTGATCCGGCGAGACAGATTTCTTGTAGTTCCGATACCATTAAATCAATCAGGGATGATCTGATGCCATACCCACCTTCTTCTTATCCAGTATATATGTATAACTTTATTCTTCCGTCGGGAGCAATCATTAAAGTGGCTTCGGATCAACAGTGTTTTGATTGTTTGAAGCGCGGGGGCACCAATGTCAGACCTTCTTATTGGCAATAAAATAAAGGGAATATGAATACAAAAACTTTTATAAAACAGTTGGTAATATCCGTTGCACTTTTGGTTATTGCTCTTCCCGGGTATCTTCGCGCTGCTGACGAACCTGCCCAGAATGAAAAGGTTGCTTTCGTTACAGATCGCGATTTTTATGTGGCCGGCGAGGACCTGTATTTCAAAGCGTGCAATTTGTCAAATCCGGAGATGGCGGCATTGGAATGGAGCAAGGTTTTGTATGTGGAGTTGATCGATGGGAATGCCAATCCGGTTGTTCGAGAGAAGTTTACATTCGGAGAGAATGGAGCAGACGGTCGAATAACCATTCCCGAGGTAATTCCTTCAGGGTACTATTACGTAATGGCTTATACTCGCTGGATGCGTAATTTTCCTGCTTCCGGATTTGCCTGGAAGATGGTGAAAATTCTGAATCCCTATTCAGAAGAAGTGGTTTCGGGAAACGATTCCCTGAAGAGCGATGCCGGTGGAAATTGGGAGGTGGAAAGAGATTCGACCGCCCATCAAACATTTAAAAGGAGGCAAGATGTTTCGCTTGCTTTGTCGCTCCCTGATGCAAATGATCCAACTTGTACAACAACCGTTTCCGTCGTTCGGAAGGGGAGTCACGTGCCCTATCATCAACAGATGGCCGTTCGCGATCCGGATTACGATAAAGTAGCCGGGGATACGATTGTCTTCATTCCGGAAACACGAGGAGTGAGTGTAAACGGCAGGGTTGTAAATCGAAATACTGGAAAACCTGTGGCTTACGCCCGGATTAACCTCTCAGTTTTAGGTGGCGAAGGCAAATTTCATGGAACCTACAGTCGTTCAGACGGGACTTTCCACTTCGCTATTTTGGATGAGTATGGTAACCGGGAATTATTTATGTCGGTCGAAAAAGACAGTGTTCCCTGCAAGTTATTGGTTGATAATGATTTTATTCAGCGGAGGTTGGCGGTTCCTAATATGAAATTTCGGTTGACTCCGGCTGAGAGGAAGATGGCGGAGCGGATGATGATCAGTCAGCAGTTGGCCAATAATTTTAGGTTAAGAACCAAGCCTGATTCAATGAAAGCTAAGAAGAATGAAGAATATTTCTTTGGAAAGCCGGTTTTTCATACTGATCTGGATAAATACATCAAGCTGCCAACGCTTGAAGAGGTTTTCTACGAGTTGGTTCCCAGCGTTGTAGTGGTTCGTCATCACGGAGTGCCCCGGTTCTTCGTTGCGGGCGACCATTCCGATTTGCGCCTCTATCCGCCACTGGTACTGCTCGATAGAGTGCCCTTGTCGGATATGAATAATATTCTCTCCATTCCTCCGGAGCGAATCAAATCCATTGATGTGGTTAATGCTACCTACCAGCGTGGTAATTTGATTTACGGAGGGATTATCAGTATGAAATCGCGACAAGACGATTTGGCGGGGATTGATTTGCCGGAAAGTTCTTTCTTCCTTGAGTTTCAAACGCTCGATCAAGCTGACAGTTCACATGTGCTAACTGATGTGAAAGGAGCTGGCTCACCTAATATTCCAATGATGGGAAATACGTTGTATTGGAACTCTGATTTGACGGCGGATGAAGACAATAAGGTTCACGTTTCGTTCGATACAGGTGATGAAACAGGCGATTTTGAAGTTTGGCTGACTTCGGTAACGATAGAAGGAAAAGTGTCCGAAAGGTGTGTGCCAATTACGATTACCCGATAGAAAAAGGATTCAGCAAATAAAAAAGCGGAGCCATTTTGTGGTTCCGCTTTTTGCATCATATAGTGGTTGCAATATTTACAAGTCCAGCAGTAATTCTTCGGGCGAGCTTCCGCCGAAGAGCAATTTCTCCGGATTCTCGATGAATTCCTTCAGGTGAACAAGGAAGCCCACGGAGTCTTTTCCATCGATAACACGGTGGTCATACGAAAGGGCGGTGTACATCATTGAACGGATTTCCACCTTGCCGTTTACAGCAATAGGCCGCTCTTTAATGGCATGCATTCCCAGTATTCCGCTTTGCGGCGGATTGATAATGGGCGTAGACATGAGCGAACCAAATACACCACCATTGGTAATGGTAAACGTTCCACCGGTCATTTCTTCGATGGTCAGTTTCCGGTTACGGGCTTTGGCAGCCAGCTCTTTTATCTCCAGCTCAATTTCCGGAATCGACTTGGTTTCCACATTGCGGACAATCGGAACCATTAACCCTTTGGGCGTCATCACAGCAATACCTACGTCGTGGTAACGGGGCGTGACAATTTCGTCTCCTTCAATCATGGAATTAACACCCGGATGCTGCTTCAGCGCTTCGCTGACCGCTTTGGTGAAGAAGGACATGAATCCCAGCTTGAAGCCGTGCTTTTCAACAAATCTTTCCTGGTAAGTCTTGCGCAACTGCATCACGTTAGTCATGTCCAGCTCGTTGAACGTGGTCAACATGGCCGTTTCGTTTTTAACGGAAACGAGACGCTGACTGAGCTTTTTACGCAGTGAGCTCATTGTTTGCCGGTCCTCTTCGCGACTCGCTTCGGGCTTTTGCATTGCCGGATGGTTTTTTAAGGCATCGGCGGCGGTTTCCACATCCTTACGGGAAAGACGACGCAAACCTTCGAGTACTTCTTCGACGGATAAACCTTCGGCTTCCATAACGGCTTTGGCTGCTGGAGTCGTTTTCACATGAGATACATCGTCTCCGGAAGACTTCGGCGTTTCAGACTTTTTCTCAGTTTTGGGTGGTTCCGGTTTCTTCGTTTCTGCTTCGGGTTTCTTTTCCTTTACAGGAGCTTCTTTCTTCTCCTCAGCCTTAGGTTCTTCTTTTGGCTTAGCCGGAGCTTCTCCCGCTTTGTCCGTATCGATGGTACAAGCAACGGCGCCGACTTCGATGGAATCGCCCTCCTCTGCTTTAATATTCACTGCTCCCGCTTCGCTTGCAATGAGAGATAGGGTGGCTTTATCTGATTCAATCTCTGCTATTTCCTGGTCCTTCTCAACTATATCACCGTCAGAAACAAGCCAACTTCCTATTTCCACTTCGGTGATGGATTCACCCGGACTCGGTACTTTTATTTCGATGATCATCTTTTTGGTACTTTTTTGATGAATTGTGATTGTTTTGGGGTTTTATTTAAAAACGGCTTCCAGGATTCGTTCGAGGCGTCGTTTATGTTGTTCCATCAATCCGCCGGCCGGACTGGCACTCTCGGGCCGGGAAATCACGTCAAGATTCAGGCCCGGATATTTGCGGGCAATGTATGGCCAGGCTCCCATGTTTTCAGGTTCATCCTGAACCCAAAGTTTGCCTTTGGCATTTTTATTTTCATAGATGATACTCCTGACGGCTTCGGCCGGAAACGGGTACAGTTGTTCGATGCGGATAATCGCCACATCATTTTTCTTCAGTTCTTCCCGTCGTTCCAGCAACTCGTAATAAATCTTTCCGGAAGTAAATACCAGCTTGGAAGCTTTTCCGGGTTTAACCGTATCATCCGGGATAAGCGGCTGGAATCTTCCGTTTGCCAAATCTTCGAAAGAAGATATGACTTTGGGATGACGTAACAGGCTTTTCGGCGTGAAAATTACCATTGGTATACGGAAATCCCACTTGACATGGCGTCGTAACATATGGAATAAACTGGCAGGAGTGGTTGGGACCATCACCTGCATGTTATTACCGGCAGCCTGCGCTAGCATACGCTCAATACGACCGCTGGAGTGTTCCGGGCCCTGACCTTCGTAACCGTGTGGTAACATGAGTACCAAACCATTCATCATTCCCCATTTTTCACCGGCAGAGCTGATGTATTGGTCGATGATTACTTGTGCTACGTTGCTGAAATCACCAAATTGCGCTTCCCAAATGGTTAATCCTTTTGGACAGGCGAGAGCATAGCCATATTCGAATCCCATCGCTGCATATTCGTTTAGCGGGGAATTGTAAATATGGAATGGAGCCTGATTTTCACCAATGTGTTTGAGTGGGAAGTATTTTTCGTCGGTTGCTTCCATCACCAGAGCTGCGTGCCGATGGGCAAATGTACCGCGTTCGCTGTCTTGTCCGCCCATGCGAACGGGATGACCTTCCAACAACAATGCTGCGTAGGCGAGCAATTCACCCATGGCCCAGTCGAGCCGGTTTTCGGATGCTGCTTTCTTCCGGTCGTTGAGAAGTTTGATAATTTTTCTGAAAAAGCTCTTGTCGTCCGGAAGGGTATTCATCTTTTCGGCAACCGCCTTCAGTTGGTCAATATCGTAACCGGTGTCGGTATCGTGATCCGATTCGGACGGTTCCGGTAAACGGTAATTCTTGTATTCATCGAGCAGGAATCGCTCGATACGAAGTTTTTGTATGTGCTGACTCTCTTCGTACTTTACCTCCAGCGCCTGGTTGAAATCATCAATTTCCTTCTTGATCTCTTCTTTGGTCATGATACCTTTCTGTATCAGTTTTTCAGCGTAGAGATCACGTGGATTGGGATGACTGGCAATGGCTTTGTACAGTGTAGGCTGTGTAAAACGTGGTTCGTCACCTTCGTTGTGTCCGTACTTCCGGTAGGAAAGTATATCGATGAAAATATCGGATTCAAATTGCTGCCGGAACTCCATGGCGAGCTTAATGGTAAAGATGAGGGCTTCCACATCATCGCCGTTAACATGGAATACCGGAGAACGGGTAACCTTGGCTACGTCGGTGCTGTATGTGCTTGAACGGGCATCGAGGTAGTTGGTAGTAAAACCAACCTGGTTGTTGAGTACCATGTGAATGGTACCTCCGGTCTTGTAGCCTTTAAGCTGTGACATCTGTACCGTTTCGTAAACGACTCCCTGACCGGCAATCGCGGCATCACCGTGGATGACAATCGGAGCCAGTTTTTTGAAGTCTTTACCATATTCATGATCCAGCTTAGCTCTGGCAACGCCTTCGACCAATGGTGCCACCGCTTCCAGATGCGATGGGTTGGGAAGAAGATTTAACTTCACTTTATGCCCCTGGTCAGTGGTAACTTCGTTTTCGTAACCCAGGTGATATTTCACATCACCAAGGGCAATTCCTTCTTCGAATTCGGTCCCGTAAAATTCCTTGAAGATATTCTTGTAAGGTTTTTCAACGATATTGGCCAGCACGTTTAACCGGCCGCGGTGCGACATTCCAATCACAAACTCCTCGATTCCCAGCTCTGCGCCGCGCTCGATGATGGCGTCCATGGCCGGAATCAGAGTTTCGGTTCCCTCGAGAGAGAAGCGCTTCTGACCGACAAACTTTTTGTGAATGAAGTTCTCGAAACCAACTGCCAGTTTTAGGTGGTAGAAAATGTGTTTCCGGTTCTCGTCGGTAAACTCCTGCTGATTTTTGGTCCCTTCCATGCGTTCGCGAAGCCACTTAACCACTTCTGGTTTTCGCATAAAAAGGTACTCCACACCGATTGATTCACAGTACGTTGTTTCGAGATGCGCTACAATATCACGCAGCGATGCCGGCCCAATGCCAATTTCATTTCCCGCCTGGAAAACAATGTCCAGATCAGCTTCACTTAACCCAAAATTTTCAATATCTAATGTTGGTGAGTAAGTCCGGCGTGTCCGTACAGGGTTGGTTCGGGTAAACAGGTGTCCTCGTTGTCGGTAATTGTGAATAAGGTTCAGAATCTTAAACTCTTTGTCCAGGTGTTTGCAATCCTCAGGTGTTTCGGCTTCTGCCCAAGATTGCCGGGCGAATTCGAAACCTTTGAAAAATGCTTTCCAGCTTGCATCCACATTCTCCGGATCTTCAAGGTACGCTTTGTATAGGTCCTCTATCGCCCCAATCTCTTGGTTGCCAACCTGTGAGAATTTGTCCATGTTAGTGTTATTCATAAGTTGATGATAAAAATAATACAAAGATGTACCGACATATGTTCAGTAAAATTTTAAACTTTCGTTGATGATTTTTAAGGAAGGTGTGAGGATTGATAAAAAAGTATCAACTTTACACTTCCACATCTTATTTTCCCAGTGAAAACCAATAAAGATTTAAATAGTTCTGAATTAATTGATAAAAATTTTATGCAGGGATTTTTAGCGCGTTTGGCTGCCCATTTATATGAGGTTTACGGAGACAAAATTTCGGAGCAAACAATCATTTTTCCAAACCGGAGAGCCGGTATTTTTTTCAATAGTTATCTGAATAGATTGGTCTCCGAACCGATTTTCAGTCCGGAGATTGTTACCATCAGCGATTTCTTCGCCAGTCAGACCGATTGGTACGTGGCCGATCCGCTTACACTCGTGTTTCATCTGTATGAAATTTACCGCGAAGTTACAGGTTCCAGTGAATCATTCGATGACTTTTATTTCTGGGGCGATATGCTCGTGAACGATTTCGACGATATTGACAAGTACAATGTCGATGCGGCCGGTCTTTTTCAGAACATTTCCGATTTGAAAGAGATTGACCTGCTTTTTCAGGACTTTGATGATGAGAGCCGGGAACATATCACCGGATTTTGGCGGAGCTTGAGCAACCGCGATAAGACACCGAATCAAGAGGAATTTCTGCAAATCTGGCAATCGCTTTTCCCTATTTATGAGAAATTCAGAGAGCGGCTTTTGAATGAGGGAATTGCTTACGAAGGCATGGTTTACCGTGAAACGGCCAGGCAGATTCAGGAAAAGAAGCTGGAGATAGCGCAAGCTGGAGACATTATTCTGGCCGGTTTCAACGCGCTGAACCGATGCGAAGAGATCTTGTTTTCCTTCTTCCGTGAAACCGGGAAAGCAAAGTTTTTTTGGGACTACGACCGTTATTATCTGGATGATCCGCAGCAGGAGGCTGGTTTGTTTATGAGGAAAAACCTGAAGAAGTTCCCGCAGGCGGCCTCGTTAGGTGGCGAGTCTGATTTTATGCAGCATCCGCCCAAAATCGAAATCATCAACGTCCCTTCACAGGTTGGACAGGCCCAGGTAGCGTCGAACCAGTTAATGAAAGTGCCGACACCTGACCGGCAATTTGATGATGCAGCGGTTGTGTTGTGCGACGAAGGTTTGCTTTTACCCGTGTTAGGGGCCTTGCCGGAGCAAATTGGCAAGGTGAATGTGACAATGGGATTTCCGGTGAATGCCAGTCCGGCCTATAGTTTGGTAAATCAGTTGATCGAACTACAGCGAAATATCCGGCGTCACGAAGAGTCGGTTTTCTATTATAAAAATGTATTGGCGCTTTTGGGCCACCAGTTGGTTTCGGGAATCGAGCCGGAATTAAGCCGAAAGTTGACAGAGGAGATTATTTCGCAAAACATGGTTTACCTTACGGCGAAGAGGTTACAGCAATCCCCGTTCTTGCGATTGATATTTCAAATTCCGCGAACGATTGATGACTATTCGGATTACTTTCTGGAAATTCTTCGCTCGGTGTTTACAAAGCTGCCCTCTGATGAAAGCGAAAACCGGCATCAGTTACATAAAGAATATTTGTTCCAGCTCTATTTGGCCGTCAACCGCCTGAAGGATGTGCTGGAAACCGGTGGTAAGAAAATTCTCGGGGATGAGAACTTTTTAACAAGAGAAACCTATTTCCGTTTTCTGGGACAATATCTGGGAGGCATTACGGTTCCTTTCGAGGGAGAACCGCTTCAGGGACTTCAGGTGATGGGAATCCTGGAAACGCGAACGCTGGATTTCCGTAATCTGGTCATTCTGTCGATGAATGACGGCGTTATGCCCAAAACTTCAGCGAAAGCTTCTTTCATTCCTTACAACCTGAGGCGTGGTTTTGGTCTGCCGTCCGTTGAAGAAATGAACGCTATGTATGCCTATTATTTTTACCGGCTGCTTCAACGGGCTGAGAATGTGACGTTCGTTTATCATTCGGGTACCGAAGGACTTTTTGTCGGTGAGAAGAGCCGATATTTGTACCAGTTGCAGATGGAAACTCCGCTGGATATTAAGGAAACGAGTGTTTCGATGGAGGTTTCCTCGCTTTCGCCTGTGCCGATTGTTGTTCAGAAGACAGAAGATGTAATGGCTCCACTGAAGCCTTATCTTAAAGGCGAAAGGGCGCTTTCACCGAGCGCGATCGATAAGTATCTGACATGTTCGTTGCAGTTCTATTTTCGCTACAGTGCGGGTTTGGAGGAACCGGATGAAGTAACCGAAGAAGTTGACGCCCGGATTTTTGGGAATCTGTTTCACGATACGATGGAGGCCTTGTATACTCCATTTCTCGGAAAGGAATTGAGTGCCGATGATATTCAGGGCTTGATAGACGATGAACTGAGAATTCAGGATTTACTGCTTCAGTCGTTTCGGAAAAACTATTTCAAAGGAGGGGACAATACCGAGGCCGTTGTTCTTCGCGGACGCAACTGGCTGGTAGGAGAAATTGTAAAGAAATATGTGAGGCAGGTGCTTGCGTTGGATAAAGAGAGAGCACCATTTACCATTGAAGGTCTGGAGAACAAGGTCAAAGCTGATTTCCCTTTAACTGATGGAGAGAGAATGGTTCTTGTCGGAGGAAAAGTTGACCGGATGGATAAGCGGGATGGAGTTCTCGAAATTCTGGATTACAAAACAGGAAAGGCCGATCTCAGTTTCACTATGCTGGATGATTTATTCGATCGGGAAAAGTCGAACCGGAACAAAGCTGCCCTGCAGACTTTGATTTATGCTTCGGTTGTTTATGCCAACAGGAAATCGGAAGGGATTATTCAAACTGGTATTTATGCTTTGCGCAGAATATTTGAAAAAGATTTTCAGCCAACGGTCACAAGCAAAGAGTTGGGGAATTTGCCGGTCAACTATGTCGAGCATCAGGATGTATTTAAAGAAAAGTTAGTTGGTCTTCTTGAAGAAATCTTCGATACAAGCATTCCGTTTGTTCAGACCGAGAAGGAAGAGACCTGCCGTTATTGTCCTTATAAAAATATTTGCCGGCGTGGATAAAAAATCCCGGTTCAGGGAATTAGAACCGGGATGCTGTGGAGAAAATCTTTATTCGTCGTCGTGTTTCTCGAGTAAATCGGGGCGGAGTTTTTTCGTTCTCTCGTAAGCCTGCTCCATTTTCCAGTCTTCAATCAGCTGGTCGTTTCCTGACAAGAGCACATCCGGAACTTTCCAACCTTTATAATCGGCTGGTCTCGTATAAACCGGCGGGCTAAGCAATCCGTCCTGAAAAGAATCGGTTAAGGCGGAAGTTTCGTCGGAAAGTACGCCGGGAATTAGTCGAACAACTGCATCTGCAATAATAGCTGCGGCCAGCTCGCCTCCCGTAAGGACAAAATCGCCAACTGATATTTCACGGGTAATCAAGTTGTCCCGCACCCGTTGATCGACGCCTTTGTAGTGCCCGCAAAGAATGATGATATTCTTTTTCAGCGAAAGCTGGTTGGCATCGTTTTGCTTGAAACGTTTGCCATCGGGCGAAGTGAAAATTATTTCGTCGTACTCGCGTTGGCTTTTTAACTCGTTAATTGCTTTTTCGATGGGCTCCACCATCATGACCATGCCGGCTTCCTTGCTGAAGGCATAATCGTCAACCCGGCGGTGCTTATCCGTCGACCAATCTCTCAGGTTGTGGATGTAAATCTCAGCCAATCCCTTGTCCTGAGCTCGTTTGAGAATAGAGTGACCGAACGGGCTTTCCAGCAATTCGGGCAAAACGGTGATGATATCTATGCGCATTATCTCAAAAATTTCTACAAATGTAGAATTTCCCCTTTGAGTATCTCAATACTCCTTTTCAATTACCCTTTTTGTCTGCTTGATTTTGTGTAGTTGTGTCATAATGGCGCAATAAATCCGATAGGGATGTCAATGTGGCATTGTTTGTTTTGAAATTGATAAGATTTATGGAATGGTATATCGTTTGAATAAAGTAGGTCAGAAATTGAAAAAACATTGAAAAAATTAACGTAATAAGGAGGAAAATATCATGTTGAACTTAATGACTTACCCGAACGCACATTCGAAAATGAAATCAAATAATGATTTGTTGGACAGATTGTTTAACGATTCGGTTTGGAACGACAGCTTTGCTTCAAGTCGTCCGAAAGCAAATGTGAAAGAAGAAAAAGATCAGTTTGTCATCGAATTGGTGGCTCCTGGTTTTACCAAAGAACAAATCGATATAAATCTTGAGAAAGAAATTCTCACCATTAAAGGCGGATCTGCAAAAAAAGAACAGGAAGCGGCACGTTATACCACCCGCGAGTTTGTAGCAGGAGACTTCGTTCGCCGTTTCTCGATGCCTGATTCGGTTGATACTGAAAACATCACTGCAGGCTTTAACAACGGTATTCTCGAAATCAGATTGCCGAAACGTGAAGAGAATATTGATAAGGGACCTCGAACAATTAAGATTGGTTAACAGTAATATAGCAAGTTAGGTTTTGAATTATGGGGGCTGCGAAATAATCACGCAGCCCCCTTCTTTTTGCTAAATTCAAAATATATGTTTATTTTCTTTGAGGATTAACCCCCAATTCTATATTTTCGTAAGAATAACAAAGGCTTAAGTGCTTTTGTGTTTTGGGTCAAATTCGATTATTGATGGAGTCCAACGAACTAAAAAACTCGGCTATGCCAGAGCACAACGACGAATCTCGTAATTTGAACGAGAGGGTAGAAAATGAAGAAGTCTCGAAAGAGGGACAAACGCCGGTTGACAATGAGCAACACGCAGATGAACAGCAACCCGAAAAGAAGAAGCAGGTAGACGATCCGGAAGAGCAGCTTGCAGAAGAGGAAGTTGTGTCTTCATCGGAAAATATCGATGAAAAAGCCTCTGACGACGAAACTGTTGCAGATATCTCGGATGAAGGTGCTCCCAATGAGGAAGAAGCTCCCGAAAAGCCTGCGGATAATTCAGAGAATGAATCCATGGAGTTGGAGAAGGAGCCGAACGAGGTCGACGAAAATAAAGAGGAGGGAGAGGCTGTCAAAAAAGATGAAGAGCCTGTTGTAGAAAAGTCGGAAGAAAATACCTCAAAAGAAGAAGAGAGCACTGAAAAAACGGAAAGTATTTCAGAGGATGAGTCGATGGATCTGGAGAAAGACCCTGACGACGTTGATGAAGACGAAGAGGAGGATGAAAGTGACGAAGAGGCTGTCGATAAGGCCTCTGTCGATTATTCGGGATATAACAAGGTTCAACTGATCAATACTTTCCGGAAAATTCTTCCCAATGGTATCAGTGAGGATATTCGCCCCCAGGTAGAAGCTATCAAAGCCAATTTTTACAAGCTGCATAATACGGAACTGGAAGAGCAGAAGAAAGCTTTTATTGCTGAAGGAGGAAATGAATCAGATTTTCATCCTGAGTCCGAGCCGTATGAGAACGACTTGAAAGATCTTCTGAAAGAATTTAAAAATCTTAGAACCGAATATCATCGCAGGCAAGAGGTTCAGAAAGAGGAAAATTATCAGAAGAAGTTGGAGATTATAGAAGAGCTGAAAGCGTTGATTAATAAGGAAGAGTCGATAAATGCGACTTTTCAGGAATTTAATGCACTGCAGGCCCGCTGGCGTGAGCTGGGCCAGGTTCCACAGGGAAGAGTGAAAGACCTGTGGGAGAATTACCATCATCATGTAGAGAATTTTTACGACTACATTAAGATAAACCGCGAACTCCGTGATCTTGATTTGAAAAAGAACATGGATAAGAAGATTGGATTATGTGAAAAGGCTGAACTGTTAGCTGAAGACGAATCCAATGCGGTAAAAACGTTCCGTCAGCTTCAGAAACTGCACGAAATGTGGCGTGAGATTGGACCTGTGCCACGGGAAAATAAGCAAGAGTTGTGGGAGCGATTCAAAGCAGCAACGACTGTTATCAACAAACGATATCAGGAATATTTTGAAGAGGAGCGGAGCAAACAAAAAGAGAATCTGGAGAAAAAGGTTGAGCTCTGCGAGAGGGCCGAGGAGTTTGCGATTTTCGATTCGACCAATCCGCGTGAATGGAATGAGATGACTGAGAAAATTATTGCTCTTCAGAAAGAATGGAAAACCATTGGATTTGCTCCCAGAAAAGATAACACCTTAGTTTGGGAACGTTTCCGTGCTGCCAACGATACCTTCTTCAGGAAAAAACGTGAATTCTGGGCCAAGAGCAAGGAAAAACTTCACGAGAACCTGGCGAAGAAAATCGAGATATGTGAACAGGCAGAGGAAATAAAAGACAGTACTGATTGGAAGGGCACAACCGATAAGTTGATTGCTTTGCAGAAGAAATGGAAGGCAGTTGGACCGGTACCAAGAAAGCAGAGTGACATTGTCTGGAAGCGGTTTCGCGCAGCTTGTGACGAGTTTTTCAACCGAAAAGGTTCGCATTTCTCTGGCATGACGGATGAGCAGGAAGAGCACCTTAAAGCTAAGAAAGCGTTGCTCGAGGAGGTTGGTAATTTCAAGCCTTCCGGAGATGTTGAGGCGGATGTTGCTAAATTAGCGGAATTTCAGGAACGCTGGAAGGTGACCGGCCGCGTACCTTTCCGGAGAAAAGATGATGTGGAATCGAAGTTCCGGGACGCCATCAACGAGCAATTCGATAAAATTGAAATGGACGAACAGGAACGTAACCTGTACAAGTTCCGGAACAAGATGGCACACTGGATGACCATTCCGCGCGGATGGAGTCGCATCAATACCGAACGCGACCGTAATGTTTCGCGCATCAAGCAGCTGGAAAGCGATTTGGGAACATTGCAAAATAACATTGGCTTCTTTGGTGACTCGGAAGGCGCTCAGTCGCTGGCCGACAATGTCCAGTCGAAAATTGATCGCATAACCTCTCAAATCAATTACCTGAAATCGAAAATTGAAATCATTGACGGACTGGAAGAAGAATCCCGGTAGATTTACATAAAGTATAAGAGAGCCCGTTACTGAATGGCAACGGGCTTTTTCATGCTCAGATTTACCCTAAATTTAATTTTAGACTTCACCTCTTCAGATTTTATTCGTTACTTTGCATACTTTCAAAAAAGCTCAAAAAATCATAGGAACGTGGCAGCAACGAAGTATATTTTTGTGACCGGCGGTGTAACCTCTTCGCTGGGGAAAGGGATCATAGCTTCTTCTTTGGCTAAGTTATTGCAATCCAGAGGATACAAGGTAACCATTCAAAAGCTTGATCCATACATTAACGTCGATCCCGGAACATTGAATCCGTACGAGCATGGAGAGTGTTTTGTAACAGAAGACGGTGCAGAAACCGATTTGGATCTGGGACATTATGAACGTTTTCTGAATACACCTACTTCGCAAGCCAATAACGTTACTACCGGCCGTATATACCAATCAGTAATCAACAAAGAGCGCCGGGGCGATTATTTGGGTAAGACTGTTCAGATTATTCCTCATATTACAGACGAAATTAAGCGCTATATCAAATATCTCGGCTCGAAGCGGAAATTTGATGTTGTGATTTCGGAGATTGGTGGAACGGTTGGTGACATTGAATCGCTGCCCTATATCGAAGCTGTTCGGCAGTTGAAATGGGAGTTGGGTGAGAATGCGCTTTTCGTTCATCTTACGCTCGTTCCTTATTTATCTGCTTCTGGCGAGCTGAAAACAAAGCCCACTCAACACTCTGTGAAAATGTTGCTTGAAAACGGAGTACAGCCCGATGTGCTGGTGTTGCGTACAGAACATCAGTTGACACCAGATATTAAGCGTAAGGTGGCACTCTTCTGTAACGTTGAAAAAGAAGCTGTGATTGAATCGATTGATGTACCTACGATTTATGAGGTGCCGATTAAGATGAAGGAAGAGCAGCTCGATGAAATCGTGTTGAAGAAACTGGGACTGCCTCTTGGTGTTTCTCCTCAGCTGGAAGCCTGGAATGATTTTCTGCATCGCTGCAAAAATCCAAAACAAAAAATAAAGATTGGCCTAGTTGGAAAGTACGTGGAGTTGCATGACGCCTATAAATCCATTTCCGAAGCATTAATACATGCAGGCGCTGCAAATGAAGCTGAAGTGGATATAGCCTGGATTCATTCGGAGCGCGTTACGCAGGAGAATCTGGAACGTAAGCTGAAAGGATGTGACGGAATTTTGGTGGCACCTGGATTTGGACATCGTGGTATTGAAGGAAAAATACTGGCCACTCAATATGCACGGGAAAACAAAATTCCATTCTTCGGTATTTGTTTAGGAATGCAAATCGCGGTAATTGAGTTTGCACAGAATGTACTCAATATGTGTGGCGCCGATTCAAGCGAAATGAACCCTTCCACCAAGTATCCGGTTATAGACCTGATGGAAGAGCAGAAGGGCATTATCGAGAAAGGTGGAACCATGCGACTCGGTGCTTACTCCTGTCAATTAAAAAAAGATTCTAAAGCTTTTGCTGCGTACAATAAAGGAAAAGTTCATGAACGTCATCGCCATCGCTATGAGTTCAATGATAAATATTTAAAAGATTTTGAAAGTGCCGGTATGAAGGCTGTTGGAACTAATCCGGAAACCCGTTTGGTCGAGGTTATGGAAATCCCGGAACATCCATGGTTTGTTGGTGTACAGTTCCATCCTGAATACAGCAGTACGGTTCTGAAACCGCACCCGTTGTTTGTTGCGTTTGTTTCAGCTGTATTGAAAAATAAGAAGTAAATAATTAAATAGTTGTAAAAGACTCCTATGGATAGAAATACCATTAGCGGACTTGTTCTCATTTTTGTCATACTGATTACATTCAGTTATTTTAATAAACCTTCGAAGGAAGAAGTCGAGGCTGCCAAGCGCAAGCGCGACTCAATTGAGCAGGTTCAGGCCGAACAACAACGTATTGCTGAGAAAAAAGCTCAGGAAGCTACGACCACTCAACAGCCACAGGAAAAAGCTGATTCAACAACAGCAGCGAAGACTGTACCGGCAAGTGAAAACCGGAAAGACGAGTATGGCGCCTTTGGCGATGCAGCTGTCGGAACTGAGAAGTTCGTTACGCTGGAAAATAACCTGATGAAAGTAAAGGTCTCCACGAAAGGGGGACGGATTTATTCGGTAGAATTAAAAAATTATAAAAGATACGACGGCAAACCATTGGTATTGTTTAGTGGTGATGCCAACCGTTTCGGTTTGAATTTCTTCTCACAAAACAGAAGCATTGAAACTGACAAACTGTATTTTACACCTTCAGTAAGCTCTGATAGCTTAGTTGCATCCGGCCCGAAAGTTCCGAAAGGAAAAGAAGGGCGTATCAATTTTAACGAAGACCATCCGGGAGGTTCGAAAACATTGACGATGCGTGTAAACGCTGGAAATGGCAAATTCATCGAATATGTTTATACCATCAAGTACAACTCGTACATGATGGATTTCAATATTCGCTCGCAGGGACTTAGTCAATTGATCGGCGGTAATGCTTATATGAGCTTTAACTGGGCTATTGACGTTCCTCGCCAGGAGAAAAAGTCAAAATATGGAGAGGATCGTTACACCACTATCTATTACAAATATCATCAAGATGAGGTGAACAGCCTGAGCTCCTCCAAGTCTGACAGTAAGGATTTGACGACCAGTGTGAAGTGGATCGGATTTAAGCAGCTGTTTTTCTCTTCCATTCTGATTGCCGATAACAGCTTCACCAGTGCAAAAATTAAAAGCAACAAAACTGAAGATAATCCGAACTACCTGGCAGATTTCTCGGCCGATGTAACCATTCCGGTTGACAATGCCAAGACGCAGAACGTTCCGATGAAGATGTTCTTTGGTCCGAACCAGTACAATGTCCTTAAACAGTACAAGCTTCAGCTTGATCAGGAGATGAACCTGGGTTGGACAATTATTGGTTGGGTTAACAAATTTATTGTGATTCCGGCGTTTGATTTCCTTCGCAGATACATCAACAATTTTGGAATTATCATTCTGTTGCTGACCATTTACATCAAGCTCATCATTTCTCCGTTTACATACAAGTCGTACTTATCGCAGGCAAAAATGCGTGCATTGAAACCGGAGATTGACGAGATCAAGGCCAAGTATGGCAAAGATAAGGCGATGGAATCGCAGCAGGCTACGATGGCGCTTTACAAGAAAGCCGGGGTGAATCCCATGGGAGGTTGTTTGCCCATGGTATTTCAGTTCCCGATTCTGATTGCCATGTTCCGGTTCTTCCCGGTATCGATCGAGTTACGTCAACAGAGCTTTTTGTGGGCTCACGACCTTTCATCGTACGATTCAATTTTCCATTTGCCGTTTACCATTCCATTCTATGGTGATCACGTGAGTCTGTTCTGTCTGTTGATGACCGTTACCAACGTCTTCTACATTAAGATGAATAACGAGATGAACGCGGCCGGAACACAGCAGATGCCGGGAATGAAAACAATGATGTACTTGATGCCTGTGATGTTCCTGTTCATCTTCAACAACTACGCAGCAGGTTTGAGTTTGTATTACTTCCTGTCGCTGTTGCTGACCTTCCTGCAGATGTTCATCTTCAAGAAGGCTATCGATGAAGATAAGATTCGCAAGCAGATTACAGCTAAGCAGAAGAAACCAGCGAAGAAGTCGAAATTCCAGAAACGTTTGGAAGATATGGCTCGCCAGCGTGGTATGGAAGCACCGAAGAAATAATCGAAGATATTCTCAATAAAATAGCAAGAGCAGTCCAAGCGGGCTGCTCTTTTTTCTTTATGCTTACGCAGAATATATGTCACAAAAAAAGCTGCTCAATCTGAACAGCTTTAATGCAATATCTTTTTGAGTTTTGTTATTCGCCATTTTCGAAGTCACGCTGCAAGGCAACCATCTTAATGGCAGTAACGGCTGCTTCGTCGCCTTTATTGCCATGTTTGCCGCCGGCACGGTCCAGGGCCTGCTGCTGATTCTCGGTGGTTAAAACGCCGAAAATTACCGGCAAATTGAATTTCATGTTCAAATGAGTCGCACCTTGCGAAACGCCATGGCAAATAAAATCGAAGTGTCGGGTTTCTCCCTGTATCACACAACCGAGCAACAGAACAGCATCTACGTCGGTATTTTCAGCAAAAAGCTGACCGCCCAGGGTTAGTTCAAAACTTCCGGGGACGTGTTTTACCCGAATATTATCGTCTTTTGCCCCGTGCTTTTTCAATGTCTCAACAGCACCACGAGCCAGCGCTCCGGTTACTTCATAGTTCCATTCCGATACTACGATACCGAATTTCATATTTTCGGCCGATGGAACTTTTTCCATGTCGTATGCAGATAAATCTTTTGTAGCCATTTTTTCAGGATTTTTGCAAAGATAAAAAATCCCCTCCGTTCCAAACGAAGGGGATTGCTTTATCGAAAACTAATTCGTTTTATTTTTTCGCCAGGATTTCAACGCGGGCAATATATTTGTCAATCTGACGTCCCTCGTTGCTTTCCGGGTACTTTTCTTTTACCGTTTTGTAAACGTTCAATGCATCATCATATTTACCCATGGTTTCATACAGATTGCCTGCTTTCATGAGGTAAATAGGTGTGGTGAATTGATTGTCGTTCATATTGGCAGCGTCCATGTAGCGGCTAACTGCTTTGTCGTTATTACCCAGTTCGGCATATGCATCACCGGTAGCTCCTTTGGCAATCGGGCCAATCAGCGGATCGTCGGTGCTGAAATCATCAAGATATTCAATGGCCTGCTCGTATTTACCAAGATGTA
The DNA here is from genome assembly GCF_009617875.1 of Prolixibacter sp. NT017. Classification (NCBI taxonomy): domain Bacteria; kingdom Pseudomonadati; phylum Bacteroidota; class Bacteroidia; order Marinilabiliales; family Prolixibacteraceae; genus Prolixibacter; species Prolixibacter sp. NT017. Next base: position 1,483,174 of record NZ_BLAV01000001.1, read on the forward strand.
GGTAAGAGATTCCGGTATAATAACGTGCCAGATGACCTGAAGAGGTACTTCCATATTCATCTAAAATGTCGAGAAATCCGGGATAGTTACCATCGCCGTTAAGAGCCAGGTTGAACGAATCTTTCTGGAAATATTGTTCGGCAACAAACATCTGAGACTGTGCCTTTTTCTCACGCGGAATTTTATAATACCGGTGGAAAGCCAGAAAGAGAATGGCTAGAACTACGCCCGCACCAAAAATGTAAGTGATGATTTTCTGATTCTTTTCAAAAAATTGTTCAGTTGAGGTCAACGCGTGTTCAACTTCCTGCAGGTTTTCGCCGGTGTGTTTGTTTTTTCCTTTACTCATCTTATTTATTATGTCTTTATTTTCAGGTCGTGTAAACGTGAAGGCAAAAATAAATTTTTTTCAGGAACCATTGATATTTTTGATCATAAAAATATAATGTCGGTGCCAAAAGAAATTCATTGGGACATTTCTGATTAAGTAATTGAAAAACAGATTGAATATTAATTCGGAATCGGCAAACAACTGTTCCGGACGATTATTTATTAGTTTTGTAGCCGGATTATTTCCCTCAATCACACTCATTCATGTACATAAAGGAATTATCTGTCATCAATTTTAAGAACCTCGAGCAGGTAGAGTTGGAGTTTTCACACAAACTGAATTGTTTCATCGGGAACAACGGTGTGGGGAAAACCAACCTGTTGGATGGGATCTATTATCTTTCCTTCTGCAAAAGCTATTTCAACTCTGTCGATTCGCAGAATATCCGTCACGAGGAAGAGTTTTTTGTATTGCAGGGACAGTACAGTCGTCTGGATGAGGATGAGAATATTTATTGTGGATTTCAGAAGGGGCAGAAGAAGAAATTCCGTCGCAATAAAAAAGAGTACAAACGACTGTCAGAGCACATTGGCTTGTTGCCGTTGGTAATGATTTCTCCATCGGACACGAGTTTGATTATGGGCGGAAGCGACGAACGTCGTAAGTTCATGGACAGTGTGATTTCGCAAAACGATCGCCAGTATCTCGATCAGTTGATTCGGTACAACCGGGCATTGTTGCAGCGTAATAACTTGCTGAAATACTTTGCTGCCAATCGTGTATTTGAGCCTGATAACCTGGAAGTATGGGATGCACAACTGGTGATGTTAGGTGAAAAGATTAATAAGCGCCGGCAAGAATTTCTGGGAGAGTTGCAACCTATTTTCCAGAGATATTATGACTTCATATCGGACGGGCATGAGCAGGTGACTTTAGATTATCAGTCACAGTTGAATGAAGGCAATTTTGAAGGGCAACTGAAGGAAACGCTTCAGCGCGATAGAGTATTGCAATTCACTTCCGTGGGAATTCATAAAGACGATTTGGAGCTGAAGTTGGGCGATTTTCCCATGAAGAAGATGGGGTCGCAGGGCCAGAAAAAGACGTATCTGGTCGCTTTGAAGCTCGCACAATTCGATTTTATTCGTTCGGTAAATGAAGCCATGCCGATTCTTCTTCTCGATGATATTTTTGATAAACTCGATGGCGACCGAGTGGAGAAGATTGTCAAATTGGTTTCCGGAAACACATTTGGACAAATTTTTATTACCGATACCAACCGCGAACATCTCGACCAGATTATTCCCCGTGTAGGAGCCGATTATCGTATTTTCAGGGTAACCGATGGAGCCGTAACCGAGAATGGGAATAATGGCGGTGAACCCAAAGTTGTTGAAAACAATTAGCGACCGAAGGTGCTATTGTGATTTTCCCTTTATACTTTTGAAATAAAGAATATCTGCAAAAAAACAGAAAACCAGATGCGCAGAAGTGAGACACAATCGTTAGGTAGTGTAATTAAGGAATACCTGAAGGAATCGCGGATGGATGGCAAGCTCGCCGAGGTGGAAGCCGTTAATTCCTGGGAAACCATTATTGGAAAAACGATTGCGCGTGCGACCACCAACATTTATATCAAAAATGGCGTGTTGTATGTGCATCTCCGTTCTTCGATTGTGCGCAACGAACTCTTCATGATGCGGCACCAGATTGTAGATGCGATGAACAACCACGTAGGTCGTAAGGTTATCCGTGAAATTATTCTTCGCTAAATACTTACCACTTTATATTTTCCATGGGAATTGTGGGCGATTCTTCTATCGAAATCATTGCGTTGATGATGCGTGCTTCGTTAAATTCCGATAACATTTCCGGCTGAATAGGAATCGCTTCAATTTTACTTTCTTTTAGGTAACAGGCCCTACGAGTGCCTCGAAGCAGCGGCGTATCAGGAGTGAACCATTTGTCTCCTTTCCGGAAAATGATATTGGCATATGACGTGTCGGTAATGAAGCCATTTTTGACTAACAGTACGTCATCTGCATTACCGCGCTGAGAAAATAATTCTTGCAGCTTTTCGCGATTAGCATATTTGTATCTGTAATTAATATCATCGGCATTCTCCAGGCGAAGAGAATGCACCGGGCGAATTGAATAAGGCTCAAACTCTACTTTCTCGATAGTTTCCCGGTAGGTAACGCGGCATTTGAACAGGCCATTTTTCGCTTCCGCAGGAATATTCAGATTGTTGGTTAAATCGATTTCCGCGTCCAGGTTGAATACCTCCTTGCGAGTTCGGTTCAACCGGGTGTTGTGCCACGAAAGTCTTTCGGGCTCCCCGTTTCGGATACATATGGTTTCAATGAATCGGCACATACACTTTGTCAATCATTTCCTGGTATTCTTTTTCCGGCTCGCTAAAAACGGTGATGCCTCCGCCACTACGGAATATCATTTGATTATTTTTTTGTTCAATATAACGAATCATCACAGCGGAATCCAGATTTTGTCCATCAAAAATACCAAATACGCCGGTGTAGTATCCGCGCTCATCAATTTCCGATTCCTTAATGATTTCGATTGTCTTTTGTTTTGGAGCACCGGATATGGAGCCTGCAGGCAGCAATGTAGATATGATGTTTCCAATGTTGGAATGATAGTCAGAACTGAGTTCACCTGAAATCTCCGAACTAACCTGGAGCAGCGTTTTTTCGTGGGTCTTTACCTCATCGATGTATCGAAAGCGGGAAACATACACATTTTTTGCGACCATCGATAAATCGTTTCGAATCAAATCGACGATGGTGTTATGTTCAGCTGTCTCTTTCTTGTCGTTCAGAATTTGGCTGGCTGCATTGGGAATGCTCGCATCGATGGTTCCTTTCATTGGGTAAGAGGAAATCTTTCCGTTGGTGACTTTGACAAAAGTCTCTGGTGAAAACACCACACATTTCCCGGGAAGTAGCAATTTGTAAGGCGCTTTACTCCGGTGAAAGATATCTTCGAAAGACAAATTAGTTTCCACTGAAGTGGGAAAGGTGAGGTTGGTGAGAAATGAATTACCATGCCGGATATGACGCATTACATTGTCGAAGCCTTTTCGGTAATCCGAAAACGAAATTGGATGTTTCTCGAACTGTACTGCTTTTTTCGCGGGAAAAACTGGCTGAAAATTGCGTTGTCCATTAATTTCGAACAAAACACCCCGATTTTCAGCTTCAGGAAGTGTAAGTATTAGTGGAGCTTTGAGGTCGAAGTCGTGTACGAATAAAAATGGCTTATGTTGTACAGCCAGTCTGTTCATTTTTTCTGCGAAGTGTTCACTCATGCCAAAGAATGGTGTAGTTTTGCGTATCAAAACTAATACTTTTCCCGATGCTGGTGCTGATTTTAGATAACTACGATTCGTTTACCTATAACCTGGCGCAGTTGGTGAAGCAGTCGGGAGGAACTGATGTGGTTGTCCGAAAAAATGATGAAATTTCCCTTTGCGAGGCAGCTGACTTTGATGGTATCATCTTTTCGCCCGGGCCCGGATTACCTGAAGACGCGCCGTTGATGAGTGAAATTATTCGTGAACTGGGACCACGAATTCCAATATTGGGTGTATGTTTGGGGCATCAGGCTATTGCCGAAGCTTTTGGAGGAAAGCTAAAACATCTAGATGCTATTTATCACGGTACAGTTATCCGGACAGAAAGATTGATTCCGGATTTGCTTTTTAGGAATATCCCATCTGTTTTTGAAACCGGGCTTTATCATTCATGGGCGGTGGATGATGTTGGTTTCCCGGAAGAACTGGAAATTACAGCCCGGGGCGAAACCGGAAATATTATGGCTTTGCGTCATCGTAGTTATCCTGTGTGGGGTATTCAGTTTCATCCTGAATCTATCATGACGCCGGATGGCCGCCAGATGATTGAAAATTGGCTGGAAGGGCTATCGCGGGGCTAAAAGTAACTGACCATTACCCCCATCAATATGGCGATTCCAAAACTTAACAAGGTTCCGACTAATACATACTCTGTCTTTTGAGCATCGCTAAAGCGCAGAATGGATTTGGCAGCAATGATAAATCCAACTACTGAATATTGCTGCAATAAGACTAGTGTGAGTACAAGAAGACGTTCGGTGATACCGATCAGTTTGCCAGCATTGGGTAAGCCGCCTCCGTTTTCTTCTTCTGTTTCAACAGGCGCTTTCACCGAAAAGTATTTGAAGATATACCGGATAATAATATTGGATGGTTTAACGCAGAGCGTGTAAGCAAATATGATGGCAGCTATTCGCGGAGTGATGAGAACTGGTAGTTGGTTTATGTCCGAATCAACATAGAACCAGACGATTGCTGTAATGATTATGATATGAGTAAACTGGTCGATAAAGAACCAATCTTTGTTCCACTTAATTCTGATAAAACTCTTCGTCACATCTGTAAAGAAATGCAATGCCGTAAGTGCAAGTGCAGCTGACCAGAAGGCTAATTGCAATGAAAAAAGCCAGGATGAGGCAAAGACAATGAGAATGTGCCAGATATGAATTTTGCTGATTATTTTCTTTTCCTTTTGCAAACTCCAGTGTTCGCTCTGAAGAAGGAAATCGGCTACCAGGTGTGCTGTTAGCTGAAGGAATAGGAGGGTAATCATCATGTCAGTGTATGTTTTCTTCGAAGTACGAAACCGCCCGGTCAATTGCATTCCAGCCGGCAGCTGTAGAATGTTGATTGATGGTCGACTGATTCTTTTGTAGAATTTTGGCGATTTCCACTTCTGATTTGTTTAGCAATTTATAAAATACTACTTCACACTGTTTGGCCGAGCAACGCGCCAGAATGACATCCAGCATCTCGAGCATGGTTTCATATAAACGTTGAACTGCCAAATCGGTTGAAAGAAAATATAGTGTCCGTTTGATGATGATCTTTTGCTTGTCGTGTGTGTCTTTCCGGTTTAGCGCTCTTCCCGACAGGTAAATGGCTTCCCCGTCCATGATACCTTTCAGGGGCTGATAGTTCTCCAACGGAGCCACAGCAATGGCTACACGCACGCCATGTTCTTTAAAGTATTTTATGCGCTTGTTTTCTTCTTTAGATGTTGGTAACTCGATTGCCCGTATGAACGTCTTGATGAGTAGGGCCACACGCAGGGCTGTTTCCGGAGCATCCAACGCGCATTCGATGTAATCACCTTTCAGAATTCGACCATAGAATCCCTGGTTTGCGAAGTGCTGTGTAAGGTCAGTCATTAGCTCCTTCAACTTTGTTGAAAGCAAATCGCGATTCGTTGCAGACAAAGCTGTTGAAGAGATGATATCGCATGAAATGGTTGCTCTGTTTTTCATCTCGTTAATGCATTCTTCAGTTCTAATTAATCAATTTATTGGTAAATATACTGATAAATATATAATATCGGTAAATTCACCAATAAAAATTTTTTATCGGTATATATGCTAATAAATGGTGTTTATCGGTGAATATGCTAATAATGAGGTCGGATTTTACTGCAGTATTTTTTTTAGTGCTTCTACATCTTTTATTTCAATTTCACCACGCCGCCATTCCAGTATCCCTTCACGTTGAAGTTCTCCGATGGTTCGGGCCAGCGATGGTCGGGTTACACCAAACATTTCGGCCAGACTTTGCTGGTTTTGCTTCAGTGGAATATTCCGGAATCCTGGTTTATAATGTTGTAACAGGAAGAAGGCGATTTTCTCACGAATGGTTTTAAAATTAAGAAAACTGATTTTTCTCGAAAGAAACTGGGCTTTATCGCTGATAATGTTCAGGAAGTTATTCAATACTCGATTGTCAAGGCTCAGTAGTCGCGTAAAATTGGGCTTCAGAATGATGAGCATTTTGCCATCATCCATGGCCGATAGGTTAACCGGGAAGCGGCTGTTTTTTCCAAAAAGGAAACCGGCTGCAACCATCTGTGGGGGCAGCAGTTCTTCTATTTTCAGGCTGTTTCCGCTAAAGTCAACCATTTCACCCTGAAGTTTTCCTTCCAAAAGAATCATCGCTGCTTTCACTTCTTCTCCGGCTACGGCCAGTAAATCATCTTTGTGGAAATGTCGTATCTGATGTGGAACCTCGCCCAAAAGATTTTCTACTTCTGTTGGTTGAAGCCCTTTGAATATGGGTGATTGCGCCAGGATTGTATTCATCTCAAAAAGTTTTTATACAAATATACCGATTTGTAACAGCTGTTACACTTTCCCGGTAAGGGCCCATCTACATTTGTAGTGTAAAATTTAAACAACAGCAATAAAGAAAACGAAATATGAAACGCGACATCATCCATATAGACGAAGAGAAATGTACTGGTTGTGGTCTTTGTGTTCCTAATTGCCACGAAGGTGCATTGCAGATTATTGACGGGAAGGCAGTTCTAATCAGCGATTTGATGTGCGATGGTTTGGGAGCTTGTATCGGACACTGTCCGGAAGGAGCTATTACGATTGAAAATCGAGAAGCGCAACCGTACGATGAGGTGAAGGTGATAGAGATTATGGTGAGCAAAGGTTTTAATACGGTGGTGGCTCATCTGAAGCATTTGCGTGAACACAATGAGACAGGATTTCTGAAACAGGGAATGGGGTATTTGGTGGAAAACGAGGAGAATTTACCTTTTTCTGTTCAGGCGGTGAAGGATGCTGTTCACGCCGAGCCGAAGCCGGCAAACGGAAGCAGTTGTGGAGGAGGATGTCCAAGCTCTCAAACCGTTGTTTTTAATCCGGAAGAGTTGAAATTGGCACCTAAAGGCGAGAATGGTTCATTGGCTTCTCAACTCCGTCAATGGCCGGTGCAGATGCATCTTATCAACCCGGTAGCTCCTTACTTCCGTGGTGCCGATTTGCTGGTGGCAGCAGATTGTACAGCTTTTACACTGGGTGATTTCCATCAAAATTATTTGAAAGATAAATCGTTGGTTATTGCTTGTCCCAAACTGGATTCCGGAAAGGAGATTTATCTGGAGAAGTTAATCACTCTCATTAATGAAGCGAAAGTGAACACTATCACTGTACTGATGATGGAGGTGCCTTGCTGCGGTGGCTTACAGCAGCTGGTTCAAATGGCTACGCTTCGAGCCAGCCGAAAGGTTCCGGTAAAAGCCATTACGGTAAGTATTCGGGGCGAAGTTCTCGAAGAAGAGTGGGTATAGAAGAACGTAAAAGTGATTTTAAATCAACAGTTAATCATAAAACTTAATCTTTAAAACGAATTATCATGAGTATGTTTTGTTTTCAATGTCAGGAAGCCGCTAAAGGCGAAGGTTGTACCATCAAAGGTGTTTGCGGAAAAACCGATGATGTAGCCAACTTGCAGGACTTACTGGTCTTTGTTACCAAAGGATTATCGATATACGCTCACGAAGCACGCCAAATGGGAATTGAATGGGAACCGGCGAATCGATTTGTATTTGATGCCCTGTTTATGACGATTACCAACGCTAATTTCGACAAGAATAAGATCGAAGAGAAAATTCGGGAAGGGTTAAAATTGCGTGCCGAATTGAAAAACCGCTTCGAAACAGAAGGTGGAAAACTTTCTTCGAATCATGAATCACTAACATGGGAAGCTGATACACTGGAAGCTTTCGAGGAAAAAGCAGCTAATGTGGGAATCCTCTCAACTGCTAATCCTGATGTTCGTTCGTTGCGTGAGTTGATTGTTTATGGTGTGAAAGGAATGGCCGCTTATGCTGAGCACGCTTTTAATCTCGGTTACGAGAAAAAAGAGCTCTATGCTTTCATGCAAAAGGCGTTGGCCGCAACTACCGATGATACTCTTTCGGCTGACGATTTAGTTGCCCTGACGATGGAGACCGGAAAGTACGGAGTGGACGTGATGGCATTGCTCGACCAGGCAAATACAGAGAGCTATGGTAACCCTGAAATTACAGAGGTAAATCTTGGCGTAAAAAAGAATCCCGGCATTTTGGTCAGCGGTCACGATTTGAAAGATTTTGAAGAATTGTTGAAGCAAACTGAAGGAACCGGCGTGGATATTTATACGCACAGCGAAATGTTGCCTGCTAACTATTATCCGGCTTTCAAGAAGTATGAACACTTTGTCGGTAACTACGGTAACGCATGGTGGAAGCAAAAAGAGGAATTTGAAGCGTTCAACGGACCGGTGTTGCTGACAACTAACTGTTTGGTTCCTCCTGCTGATTCGTACAAAGACCGGGTTTATACTACCGGAGCAGCTGGTTTCGACGGAGTAAAACATATTGCACCCCGGAAAGATGGTGAACCGAAAGATTTTTCTGAAATTATCGAACATGCGAAAAAATGTGCTGCACCGACAGAGTTGGAAACCGGAACGATTGTAGGCGGATTTGCGCATAACCAGGTGATGCAGCTGGCTGATAAAGTAGTTGATGCAGTTAAGACCGGTGCTATTAAGAAATTTTTTGTAATGGCTGGTTGCGACGGTCGCATGAAAAGCCGCGATTACTACACCGAATTTGCCGATAAACTTCCGGAAGGAACCGTCATTCTGACTGCCGGTTGTGCCAAATATCGTTATAACAAGCTGCCTTTGGGTGATATCGGTGGTATTCCTCGTGTGTTGGATGCAGGACAGTGCAACGACTCCTATTCATTGGCAGTAATCGCGTTGAAACTGAAAGAAGTTTTTGAACTGAATGACATCAATGAGTTGCCGATTGCATACAACATAGCGTGGTACGAACAGAAGGCTGTGATTGTGTTGCTGGCGCTGCTCTATCTCGGTGTAAAGAATATTCATCTCGGCCCGACACTTCCGGCATTCCTCTCACCAAACGTGGCAAATGTACTGGTAGAAAACTTTGGAATTGCAGGAATTAAAACAGTCGACGAAGATATTGAGGTTTTCATGGGTTAAGTTTAGGTTGATTGGCTAATAAAAGCCGGTCGGAGTATTCTTTCTCCGGCCGGCCTATAAAAACCAAGCCTTTTAAAGAAATATTCAATTTTTGATTGGTTTAGCATAGCAAAGCAGGTTGGACTGCAGTTTTTGGATTGAAAAGTGAAGATGATGACTCAATCGGTTTCCCGGAATGGATAGTGAGTTGGATAGCGGAGAAATCGGGGCCGGTCGGGCTCATCAAAATGAGTTTGTAAATTATGGAAAAGGGAAAACAGTTTAACGTTGCTTCCGGCATTGAGTACGCTGAAGGAGCGGTGGTCAGTAAAACCATCATCAAAGAACCGACCGGTACCATTACGCTATTTGCTTTCGAGAAGGGGCAGGGGCTGAGTCCTCATACTGCACCTTTCGATGCACTGGTACAGGTTGTAGAAGGGAAAGCTACAATTACTATTGGTGGTGAGAATTCAGAGTTGGAAACGGGGGAAGCCATCATTCTTCCTTCCAATATTACTCATGCCGTTGAAGCAACTGAATCATTTAAAATGCTGTTGACCATGATCAAAACCAATTTATAAGTACAAGAAGTAGTTAAGAGGTTAATTCGTTTTTATTCCCGCCGGACTTGGTTCGGTGGGAATTTACTTTTCAGCAATAGCTTTGTTAATGACCGGAAAACGTGTGAAAGAAAAGCAGATTGTGACCCTCATGGTTGAATTGTATTGTCGAAAAAATCATAGAGTGGGAGGAATTTGTTCTGATTGCCAAGAACTGCTCGATTATGCAGAAAAACGATTGGATAATTGTGTGTTTAGTGACGAAAAGCCTGCTTGCAAACAATGTCTGGTCCATTGCTACAAACTTGCAATGCGCGAAAAAATTCGTGAAGTAATGCGTTGGTCGGGCCCCAGGATGTTGTTTTATCGTCCAGGAGTGGCGATACGTCACCTTTTATCGAAACCTTATAAGAGCACTGGACAAACGAAGTAGTTGGCCACTAGTGGGCTGTTAATATGAAAAGGCAATAGATGGACGCATATCTTCCCGGAACTGAAAACTATTCAGTAGGTGTAAGTACAAAAAAAGCCGGATAATTCCGGCCTATGATAAAAAGATCTCTTTGAAAATCATTTCAATTTCAGCGTCGACTGACGGCGGGATCTTATAATGATCCGTGTAGTCGAAAGTTATTCCCTCATCCAGTTCATGGACAATCAGTATTTCGGTCAACGCCTTCGGACTCTTTCCCCAGAAATCTCTGATTTCCGTCAATCTTTCATCTTTACTGATGATCTCTTTCACAATCCTGCTCTTAAATCTTCTCTTTTGTTCCTGAAAAGATTTAACTGTTTGTAATTCTGTAGTTCTACTCATTCTAGTTGGGTTTAAATTTGTTGTTTGGTGGTTCACTTTATTTGTAATATCATCGTGTTATTCGGTATTCAGTAATGCCAATTTACATGTTACTCTGAACAGAAAAAAGCAAACAGGTTATACAGCATACGGCTCCAGTTATCAATATATGTTGATGTAACGGGTGTAGTTTTCGATTTAATGCCTTCAAATGACAGTTTTTCAAAACGATATGTGTTTAACTGGTTATAAGTGAATCGTATAGATGTTTTTTAACATTTCTGTTTTACGGCAGCATAAAAGTCTGATTTTAATCATGTATAAGGCTGTGTATTATTCTCTTACTGTTATTTTGACTATATCCTTCCTTTACAAACCAGTTTAAATCCACAAGCTGTGTACTCAAACTGTGGAATTGATTCTACATGTTGATTTGAGCTTGTGTTATCATAATTGTTTCCTTAAAAAAATGTATTCAGTGTAATCCACAAGTATAATGTGTTTTACAGAATTTATGGTTCCTGTCTCTCTGACTTTGGCACAACCTTTTCTATAAGTAGTACCGAAGACAAGCAGATACTTTGAATTAATAAATGAATTAACATGAAAAATCACTCTTCCATAGAGTTTCTTTTGCTCCCGGTTTCCTCAGCTGGTATTACCGGACAAATAGAAAATGAGCATTCGACGAATGACTCTTCGGTGGAACAAGTGGTTTTTGAGGTTATCCGGTTGAGTGACTTGCCGATGGCTGTGAAGGAATCGGTTGCTGAAGAGTTGACCGGATACCGTTTATCAAATCAGGTAATTACAGGAACAATAAACGGAATGCTGGTTTACCGATTGACCTTCAGGTCGACGTCAGGCATCAACAATGTAGTTTACAAAGCTGATGGCGAAAGGTATGTTGCTCAATTGCAGAATTAAATAAAAAAGGAGGAATATGCGATTGTTGTCCGCCATAGGATTGATTGCTGTTTTTTCGCTGATGCCTGGTAAGCCGGTTTTCGCGCAGAATGATTCTGCCGGAAGGCAAATGGCAATGGAGTTCAAAATTGATTTTAGCCGTATTGAATTATCAGACGTTCCGGCGTTTGTCAGTCTGGCTGTTAAGAGTGAATATCGCCAGGTGTCGATATCACAGGCATACAAAAGTCGTCTTCCCTGCGGAATGGTTATTTACAAGCTGTTCCTGAATGTAGAAGGAAGCACTAAAGTTAATTACTACAAGGAAGATGGAAGTAAATATATTCCAGGTAGGGACGGTTGAATTTTGATGAGGGCAATAGAAAATAATTTTTGAGGAGGAGATTGATTTTAAAAAGGGGATATGAAGAAGTTATTTTTTACCGTAGCCATACTTTTTTCCATGGCCACAATATATGCAGTAAATGCCAGCCCGGTTTTTTCGGGTAGTCTGGAAATAACAAATGTTTGGGCAAAGCCCGACTTCAGGCAAATTAGCGTCAGCGAACTGCCTCAGGCAATTAAGGAATCGGTAAGTGACCAGTTTAAAGATGCAACGATTACCGGGGCTTATGTAGCTAATTTGAGTGATGGAACAAAAATGTACAAAGTGATTTTGAACGTGGAAGGCCAGGAAGAATCGATTATGTTTAATGCAGATGGCTCACGTTATCAAATCAATTAAATAAAAAGACTCAAATCACCAGCAAATTTCTAAATATTAACAATTGTATTAAAAACGAGTTAGTTATGAAAAAAGTATTAATTCCATTGGTTTTAGTTTTTGCGCTTGGCACTGGTTATGTTGCTAATGCTGCCAATTCAGTCTCAAAAACGACGAATTCATCTTTTGTAATGCAATCCGACCTCAAATTTATTTCGGTCGATGTAGCAGATTTGCCCGAAGCGGTGACTAAAGCTGTTGCCAGCGACTACAAAGATGCCAAAATCAGTCAGGGGTTCGTTGCAACCACTGAAGATGGATCAAAAGTATATAAAGTTGTTCTCCAGTTAAATGGAGAGAGCATGACTGCCATGTACAATGAGGATGGTAGTAAGTATGAGCCGGAATCATAACCCGGTAAGCTTTAGAACAGTAAATTCCAATAATAAATAAAAAACCAATTGTGAAGACACGACGGACATTTACTGTTCAAGAACAAACTTTAAATCGTAGATTTCTAAATACCGTTCATACTTGTATTGTTTAGTCAAAGCTGTTCCCGGGTGGTTTTCCTGGCACGGTTGGCCGCTGTGGGGCAGCTTCTATTGACGACACATTCAGAATTTAGGTTTAGGTTTATTATCGCAAGATGTGTCGGAAATAACAGGAATATAAAAACTTCCGGTGTAATGGTGGGATATTACCCGGTTGTTCATCCTGGTACTAACGGCACAAAATTGTTTATTGACTGCTCATGAAAGACCGGGAAAAGATGAAGGCAGCCATAAAAAAGGGGGATGGCTGCCGATTCTGCTCCCATTGTTTAAACAGAGTAACGTCAAGCGTTCTTATAAATTAGGTTTTGAGAGAATTCACTAAGGTAGGTCAGGAATCCTACCGATTTAAAGTTTTTCACATAAAAGCGGGTTGTTTGAACAATCCGCTTTTTTATTTTTTAATTGTATATTATCATTTACCTTTTGAGCGTTGAATAGAAGGGTTTCGAGCTAAAAATTTTATCTTTATTCGAGAACCGATTTTTTTTACCGATAATCTTTGCCTGATATTGATGGACATGCCCCGATTACTGATTGTTGATGACGATACCTCCTTCTGCATGTTATTGCAGGGGTTTTTAAAGCGAAAAGGCTTCGATGCCGATACAGCACATGACTATGAAAAAGCCAGTCAATCATTGGCAAAGAATTCTTATGATTTGGTTTTAACCGATTATCGCTTGCCTGATGGAACTGGCATTGATGTGTTAAAAGAGAGCAAGAAATTAGCGCCTTCCACGGTCGTTATCCTCATTACTGCCTATTCAGATATACGTGTGGCAGTCGAAGCTGTTAAGCTGGGGGCGTTTGAATATGTGACCAAGCCTGTTAATTCCGACGAGCTTTTTCACGTTATTAAAGAGGGACTGAAAAAGCGTGAAACACAGGAAAAGAAAACAAAAGAACCTGTACAGAATGGGCGAAAATTCCTGGTAGGAAGCAGTGAAGAATCCAAAAGAACAGAAGAGCATATCCGTGTGGTTGCGCCGACCGACATTTCTGTTTTGATTATTGGCGATAGTGGCACAGGTAAAGAATATGTTGCCCGCCGGATTCACGAGTTGAGTAAACGGAAAAAAGCACCGTTTGTAGCGGTCGATTGTGGAGCATTGCATCCCGATATTGCTGCCAGCGAATTGTTTGGTCACGTGAAAGGCTCGTTTACAGGGGCTGTGAACGATAAGACCGGTCACTTCGAAGCAGTGGGAGAGGGAACTATTTTTCTCGATGAGATTGGAAATCTTTCCTACGATGTACAAATGAAACTTTTGCGGGCTATTCAGGAACGAATGGGGCGGAAAGTAGGTGGAAATAACGAATTCCCGATAAAGGCACGGATAATTGCAGCAACGAACGAGAATCTGAAACAAGCTGTCGACGACGGTCGCTTTCGCGAAGATTTATACCATCGTTTGAATGAGTTTACGTTGACTTTAGCGCCTTTGCATGAAAGAGACGGTGACCTGATGATGTTTGCAGCATTCTTCCTGGAAGATGCAGTAGCAGAATTCGGGAAGTCGATAATTGGATTTGACGATGAGGTTCGACGTATTTTTAATCAATACGATTGGCCGGGCAACCTGCGCGAAATGAGGAATGTTATTCGACGAGCTGTTCTTCTTTGTAAGCACGAGAGAATCAACCGCGAAGTACTTCCTGAAGAGATCTACCGCAACAACTCTGTGAAAAGCTATCCGGAAAATGCTCAACCGGTTAACGACCTGAAAGAGATTAAGAATATTTCCGAGAAAGAGGCGATTTTACAGGCGTTAGAGAAAACACGTTACAACAAAACCAAGACAGCCAAATTGCTGGGTATTGACAGAAAAACGCTGTACAATAAACTTCATTTGTACGATATCGAGCTCTAAGACAATACTTCTTCGTTGATCTTTGTCCTGACATCATTCCATAACTGGCTCAGTGCAATAATGGATGCGCGTATGGTATCCCGCTTGGATGGATCATCTTCCGCTGTTTCCAAGTGCTTCAAAATAACGACTCCATCTGAAATGGCAAATTGCCGGAAGCCGGTCAACATCTTATGAGCTGTTTTCCTGATTCCCGGAACATCATTTTCTTTCTCCATTTTTTTCAGCGATGCAATGCTCTCGTCTGCGTTGAGGATGAACGTTTCGGTTACGGTACGCAATAATCCATCGTCATCGCCTGAAAAGGTTTTGATCTCATCGAGGCTGAAACTTGCTTGCGCCCTCTCTTTTTGCTCAAGGTCTTCTATATCTTTTCCGTTGAGGATGGAATGGAATTTTTGGGCCAGAGAAATACGGGTAAATGGTTTCGGCATGGCCCACACATTTTCTATCTGAGAAATCTCTTCCATGCGGCTTTCGCTCAGGTTGGCAGTAAGAATCAAAACCGGCGTGTACGAACTGAATTCTTTGCGGATAGTTCTGGCTAACGAAATCCCATCGGTATCCGGCATTTGTACGTCGGAAACAATCAGGTCGAAAGTCTCTTTTTTCAGGTAATTCAGGGCTTCAACAGGTGTGTAGGCCGAAGTTTTTTCACCGTTCATATCACGAATGAGTGCTTCCAGCAGTTGGTGCACTAATGGGTCATCATCAATACAAAGCACTTTCTTCCCGGTAAGGAAATCGGGCGTTATGACTTCATCCTTCAGTTCATTGCCGGTACCTTCTTTCAGCGGAATGGTAAAATGGAACGTACTTCCTTTGCCTTCTTCGCCTTCCAGCCAAATAGCGCCTCCCATTAATTTAATTAGTCTGCGGCTAATCGAGAGTCCCAAGCCTGTGCCTCCGGTTTGTTTTGTTTTCGAGTTATCGACTTGCGAGAATTCTTCGAAAATTTCCTCTTTTTGATCTTCCGGAATACCAATACCTGTGTCGGTAACGGCAAAGGCAAGTTTATGATCTTCCCGTCTGACAACGAATTTGACGTATCCTTCCTGTGTAAACTTAATGGCGTTTCCAACCAGGTTGATGAGCACTTGTTTTAATCGCATCCGGTCGGTACTGAAATCGGGCAATCCTTCTTCGACTTCGAAACTGAAACCAATTTTCTTGTTTTGGGCAGCCAGCTTCATCTCTTCGAAGACTTCTTTCATCAACTCGTTCGCTTCAATCTCATCTTCACTCAGGTTGACCATGTTGGCTTCAATTCTCGAAAAGTCGAGAATCTCATTTACCATCCGGTGAAGGTGACGAGCTGAGCTAAGTAGTGTTTTGGCCATTTCAGCCTGAGGTTTGTCGGCTAATCCTTCAGAAAGTAATTCCGCGAAGCCAATGACAGAGGTAAGCGGTGTGCGGATTTCGTGGCTCATGTTAGCCAGGAATTGCTCTTTTACTTTCAGCAATTCGTCTACCTTGTCCTTCGACGAGCGTAACTGATCGTTTAAGCGGCGGCTGCGCAAAATATCGCGGTTGACCCAAAGAATGAATAAGGCAAAAATGATTAACGCTGAAATTCCCAGGTAAATCAGTTGGTTGAAGGTTTTTCCCCGCATTTGCTCCATCTCCTGGCTCTTTATAGCGGACATGTGGAAAGCTTCATCTTCGAGCGATTGTACAACCTCCCGAATTTTGTTCATAATCTGGTTGTCGAGCTTAACCAGTTGTTGCTCCTGGGTACTCAGCGCTCTGTTAAATCTGGCTTGCTGTGCCTGGAATTGTGATAGTTCCCGCTTGATTTGAATTAACGTGGAATCTTTCCGGACGTGACTCACTTTTGATGAATCGACCCGTTGCTCTATGACCGGAACTTTATACTTTGTCGGTTCCGGTTTTTTTCCCGTAAGGAAATCGGAAAGCTTTTGAAGCGTGTTGCGTTTTATCGGAGCCCCTTTTTTCTCCATAGAGTCGACAAATGTGGAGGTGTATTTGGTCGTAGTGATTTCGTATTCAAGTGTGTCAGGAATAACGCTGATCAACTCTCCGTATTGTTTCCGGTATTGATTGATGATGTTGATTTGAATCAGACTTTCCATCAACTGTTCTTTCTCGGTGAACAATCCCTGGATGGTGTCAATCTGACTTAACGCCAGCGAATCGTTAAAATACTGGTGCAAATCGTTTACCAATATCTCGATAGAGTCGCGCTTATTATGGTAGAGTTCCTTGAATTTCGGATCTTCTGTGATACCGTATATCCGGCCATATCCTTCCGCTTCAATCATTTGCGAAAGCACCCTGTTGAGAAGTACCATTTTCTGGGGGAAGCTGTCGTTATATGACTGGTTTTTGATTACCCGAACAACGCTTACATAGCTGATACCGAAAAACAAAAGAGCAATCACAAATACAATCAGGAATCCTGCCGTCAGTTTGGCCTTTATCCACTTTTCCGGGGCATTCTTCTTCATCACAAATCGTTGTATTACAATATGCAATATGCCAAATATCTTCAGTAACTGAAAGAAAGTAGATTAAAAAATAAACATCCTAACGCTTTTAGGCATCACAACCATCGACTTTTGACGGAATGGATGTTATTAACTTATTGCATTGTTAACGAAAAGAGAGCGTTTGGACAGGCGCAAATTCGTACTTTGCAGCCTCTAAAACTGTAAAAGCCGAAAGCAATGAAAAAGTTGGTCACCTATTTTCTACAGGGCCTTTTGATGGTCGCACCGCTGGCCTTGACCATTTACTTTGTTTTTGAGATTTTTGATATCACCGACGGTCTGTTGAGCACCTATCTCGACGACTGGATTGGTTTTCGTGTGCCCGGGCTGGGAATCCTCATCATATTCGTTTTGCTGGTTATTCTCGGTTTTGTTGGTGAAAGCATTGTTGCAACACCTTTCCGTAATTTTTTCAATGGAATTTTAGAGAGAACACCTTTCCTGAACCTGATTTACTCTTCGCTGAAAGACTTGTTTTCAGCATTTGTGGGAAAGGAAAAGAAGTTCAATTCACCGGTGATGGTTTTGATGAGTGAGTCCGAAGATATCTGGAAAGTTGGGTTTATTACCCAGGAATCGCTGGAAGAAATTGGCCTGGAGGAAAAGGTGGCAGTGTATTTTCCGTTAGCCTACAGTTTTGCAGGTGAGTTGTTTTTTGTTCCGGTAGAACGGGTGAAAAGATTGGAAATTCCTCCGGCCGAAGCTATGAAGTTCATTGTCTCAGGCGGTGTTACACGAATTGATTCCAATGCCCGGAATAATCATGAATAAAGGAGTTTCGCTTTAATCTTCTTGTATTTCGTCAACAATCCAGCCACCTCCTAAAACTTTATCGTTCAGGTAAAACGTAGCTGTTTGTCCGGCAGCTTCCCTGACAATGGATTCGGAAAGTCTTACTTCAAGGTAGTTCTGGTTCAGAATATGAAGAGTTGCGGGAGTGGCTTGTTTCCGGTATCGAATCCTGGTTATTAATTCATTATTGAGCGCTACTTCTAAATCAACCAGATGGTAGTCCTTCAACAAAATCCGGTCGGTCATTAAATCTTCCCGGCTTCCGATGACGACTTCATTTGCTTCGGGCCTGATGGCGGTTACATACAGTGCCTTGTTCAGATAAATGCCCAAACCCCGTCGTTGCCCGATGGTGTAATAGACGTATCCTTTGTGACGACCGATTATTTCTTCGGTAGTTGAAACAAAATTTCCGGGCCCGGGAAGAAGTTGTTTGTTCGTTAATCTTTGTGTTAGAAAAGGCCGGTAGTTGCCCGGAACAAAACAGATACCCATGCTGTCCTTTTTTCCAGCCACCTTTTTAAAACCTCTGTCGGCCGCCATATCACGCACTTCGGTTTTATTCAATTTTCCTAACGGGAAGACGATTCGTTCGAGGTATTTCTGTGGTAAATCCCAAAGGAAGAAGGATTGTTCCTTATCAGGATCTTTCCCGCGCGAAATGAAGAATTTATCTTTTGTTTGAATGACCCGGGCGTAATGGCCGGTTGCTAAATGGTTGATGCCAAGTTCGTCCGCCTTTTGCGCGAGGTATTCCCACTTAATGTGATTGTTGCAATATACACACGGGTGCGGTGTTCTTCCCGCCAGGTATTCACCTTCGAAATAACGAATAACGGTTTGCTCAAACGCTTCCCGGATGTCCATCACGTAGTGGGGAATCTGAAGGTTCTCGGCTAATGCTTTTGCTTCCGCAATGAATTTGGGTTCCTGATCATTATTGTCAAACATTCGGAAGGTTACGCCCGTCACTTCATATCCTTGCTCTTTCAATAGCATGGCTGCTACCGAACTGTCCGTCCCGCCGCTCATTCCGAGAAGTACGCTCTTGCTATTCATCTTTGCAAAAGTAGGAATTGACGGGAAAATCAGGAAGAAGTGGTTGCCGGTTTTCTTTTCGGCATGTTTACTTTCGGAGCCCGCTTGAATTCCTTTGTGCGATCGAAGAGGTAGCGGTAGGTGATGTGCGTTTTATAAATTTTACCACCGATGAATTCAGCGACTTTCATCATCACCGGGTTAAAATCACCAATCCAGTTTAATTCCAGGGTTTTGTAGGGGAATGACGGTTTCATGGCTTCCCTTTCAAAGGCAATCACCATTGCACCTTCCACGCCTTTTCCCTGAAATTCGGGAACAACACCAAAGATGCGTCCAATGACGCGGTCAATTGATTTGGCCATTCTCAGATGGTAGAAGAATCTCAGCTTATTCCACCAATTCCATTTGCCTTTAAAGCGGCGAATAATCTGCCCAATATCCGGCATCATGACGAAGAAGCCGATGGGCTGGTTGTTATGATAGGCAAAATAAACCAGTCGTTCGTCCATTATCGGTGCCATGGATTTCAACAACTCCATGGCTTCCTTGTCCGTCAGTCCTTTGATCCCGTTGAATTCTGCCCAGGCTTTATTATAAATTTCCTTGAAGTCGTAGGCAAATTGCTTGTTGCCTTTTTCTATCATTTTTACCTGATATTCGGGTTGACTAAGCAGGTAATCGGCGCGCCTTCGGATGGCCGGGTGCAACCCTCCCGGCTCAAATTTCCTCCAATAGGTATGTTGCTGGAAATAATCCTGAAAGCCGTATGCCTCAAATAATTCACGGTAGTAGGAGAAATTATAAGGCATGTTATACACAGGCTCATGAAATCCATCAACCAGACAACCCCAGAAGGAATCGCGCATGCCCAAACTAACCGGACCGTCCATTGCTTCCATTCCCCGTTCTTTTAGCCACTCTTTTCCGGCGTTGAACAACATGAAAGCAGCGTCTTTATTATCGATGCACTCGAAAAAACCTACGCCTCCGGTCGGTTGCTCATTCTGGTCGGACGATTCTTTTTCATAAAAGGCAGCGATTCGACCAACTGTTTCACCGGTGTCATCCTTCAAAATCCAGCATTGACTTTCGCCGTGAGCTAACAACCTGTTCCGGTTCGGGTCCAATATTTCCCTGATGTCGTTATCAAGCGGGTGCGACCAGTTTTTGTCCTGGGCATAAAGCTTCTCCGGAAGTGTCAGAAATTCTTTACGGGTTGGTGCGTCGGTAACTTCAGTTAAATGGAAGGTTTGTGCCTTTTTCATGTAATCTTTGGTTTGCCTGGCAATTTGAAATTCAAAATTAAAAAAAAATCGATAGTAAGAATATTGGGATGCATTTGTTGTGTGATGACTCATTAAGCGGTCACGGATTTATCATTATCTTTGGTTTGAAACATAAAATTTTGACATATGAAGTTGAAACGGATTGTTCCTGTTGTGATTGTTCTTGCCTTGGTAGCATTGGTTGCCTGGCAGTATCCACGATTTTATATCGCGACGGGATACGGAGCTAAATGTTTGGCCTCCGGAGTTTTTGTCGCTCACAGAAATGCAGATCAAGTGATTGCACAGGATTTGGACTATTCCATAGTGAAATACACACATAGCAAGATTGATTACAAGAAGAAGACCGTAACGACTTCCTTCCTGGGAATGGCCCATCAGACTGCCGTTTACCGCGAGGGACTGGGCTGTACGCTGGTTGGCGATATGCCGGAAAGTAAAGTGAGAGCAGAATCGCATCAGCAATTAGCTCCGCAACCAGCCGATCCGTTTGAAGTAGCCTGGCCGAACGGAGACCAGCTGAAGGATACCATATTTCCGGAGATTAATTACACCAAACTGAAGAAAGCAATGGATGATGCTTTCGATCACGGTGATGAAGATTTGAAACGGACCGCAGCTGTGGTTGTGGTTTATAAGAATCAATTGGTTGGGGAGGAATACTGGACCAAAGAAGGCATTACCCCGGAAACCCGGATGTGGGGCTGGTCGATGGACAAAAGTATTATTAATACGATGCTCGGAGTGTTAAGTCGCGAAGGTAAACTGGATGTGAATGAACCGGCACCCATCCCTGAGTGGCAAAATGACGAGCGAAAAAATATCACCGTCAACAACCTGATGCACATGAGCAGCGGGTTGAAATGGGACGAAGACTACGGGAATGTATCGGACGTAACCGTGATGCTTTACCGAAAAGGAGATGTATACAAAGCCGCAGTAAAAGCACCTTACGGTGTGAAACCGGGAACGCAGTGGTATTATTCTTCCGGTACGACTAATATCCTTTCGGGAATGATTCGTCACATTATTGGCAACGACGACAAATATTTGGATTTTCCCCGCAAGGAAATATTTAACAAAATTGGGATGCGCAGTATGCTCATGGAAACCGATGCGGCCGGGAACTTTGTTGGTTCATCGTACGGTTACGCTACGGCTCGCGACTGGGCCCGTTTTGGTCTGTTGTACCTGAATAACGGCGTTTGGCAGGGCGATACAATTGTTTCTCCGGAGTGGGTAAAATACACCCGGACACCGGCTCCTGCTTCCACAGGGAACTACGGCGCTCAGTTCTGGCTGAACCGAGATAAGTCAATCCCGGATGCCCCGGAAGACATGTTTTACTGCGATGGTCACCGGGGACAACGTATTTTCATCATGCCATCGAAAAAGCTGGTGGTGGTTCGGTTGGGATTTTCGTTGGAGCATTTCAGTGATGATACGTTCCTGAAAGAGGTATTATCCGCTTTTCAGAGCGATAAGCAATAACCGAAAAATTCTACATTTGTGCCATGATGAAAGCAAGTGCAAATACTTTCTTGCCGGCCGAATGGTATCCGCAGAGCGGAGTGATGCTGACCTGGCCTCACGCCGGAACCGACTGGTCGGAAATGCTGGACGAAGTAGAGGAGAGTTTCATCGCGATAGCGAATGAAATTGCCCGGCGTGAACAGTTGGTGATTGTTTGCCAGAATTCGAAAGAGTTAAAAGAAAAGCTGGCAGCCATTAATCTTGCCAACGTGCATTTCTATGAAGTGCCGTCGAATGATACGTGGGCACGAGATCATGGTCCCATTACGGTTTTTCGTGATGGTGCCCCAATATTATATGATTTCCGTTTTAACGGCTGGGGCCAGAAGTTTCCGTCGAATCATGATAATCAAATTACCCGTCGTTTGTTTAGCAAAGAAGCTTTTTCGGCAAATGCCGGATATGCTAACTTTCTGGAGTTTGTGCTGGAAGGTGGTGCCATCGAATCGGATGGAGAAGGAACCGTATTGACAACGGCTGAATGTTTGTTGTCGCCCAACCGGAACGAACACATGAACAAAAAGGAAATTGAGCACTTGCTGAAAGAGATTTTCGGTTTGAAACGGGTTTTGTGGCTGAACAATGGTTATCTGGCCGGCGACGACACCGATAGTCATGTGGACACGCTGGCCCGTTTTTGTGATGCAGAAGCCATTGCTTATGTAAAATGTACCGATCCGGAAGATGAGCATTTTGATTCCTTGCAGCGTATGGAAGATGAATTGAAATCGTTCACAACGTTGGATGGAAAACCATATCGTTTGCTGGCATTGCCTATGGCTGATGCGGTATACGATGATGGAGACCGGTTGCCTGCTACGTATGCCAATTTTCTGATCATGAACAATGCCGTTCTCCTTCCGTTTTACGGAACAGATAAGGACGAGGAAGCCAAAAAAATACTGCAGGACGCTTTCCCCGCAAGAGAGATTATTGGTATCAATTGCTTGCCACTAATCAAACAGCATGGTTCGCTGCACTGCGTGACGATGCAGTTTCCGGAAGGTGTGCTGTGAGAATTCGAAAATCCAGAGAGTTATGAGTAAGACAATAAAAGCCGGACTGATTCAGCAGAAGAATTCTGAAAGCATTCAGAGTAACATCGATAAATCGACGGAAAATATTGCCATTTGCGCGAAAGAAGGCGCTGAATTGGTGGTATTGCAGGAGTTACACAACAGCCTCTATTTCTGCCAAACAGAAGAGACTTGTCAGTTTGATTTGGCTGAGCCGATTCCGGGGCCGTCGACGGAACATTACAGTAAACTGGCGAAAGAGCATGGCATCGTGCTCGTCACTTCGCTGTTCGAAAAGCGGGCGCCCGGTTTGTATCATAACACGGCGGTGGTTTTCGAGAAAGATGGCTCCATTGCCGGGAAATACCGGAAAATGCACATTCCCGACGACCCGGCTTATTACGAAAAATTTTATTTCACCCCGGGCGATATGGGCTTTGAGCCAATTAATACATCGGTTGGACGATTAGGTGTGCTGGTTTGCTGGGATCAATGGTACCCCGAAGCAGCCCGTTTAATGGCTTTGGCTGGCGCCGAAGTGCTGATTTATCCGACGGCCATTGGATGGGAATCTTCGGACCCGAAAGACGAACAGCAACGTCAGCTCGATGCGTGGATGATTTCGCAGCGCGGACATGCCGTAGCAAACGGACTTCCGGTGATTTCGGTGAACCGGGCAGGGCATGAGCCTGATCATTCCGGACAAACCAAGGGAATTCAATTCTGGGGGAATAGCTTTGTGGCTGGTCCTCAGGGGGAACTGTTGACAATCGCACCAAATGACTCGGAAGCCAATTTGTTGGTTGATGTTGATCTGGAACGTTCGGAAAATGTGCGCCGTTGGTGGCCGTTTCTGCGCGATCGTCGCATTGATGCTTATGATGATTTGCTGAAACGTTTTCGTGATTGAAAAAAATAGCTTCTGCTTTCGCAGGAAATAGCTGTTTAACTACTCAAAAAAAGGATTACGGAGTCCATTGATTTTCCTCCGCGATCCTTTTTTATTTTGATCGGGATGCAGAAATATTTTCATCCCGATCAAAATATTTCTGCATCCCGGTCGATTAATTGTTCACCGGCTGGCTCATTTGTTTCTCTGCTTTGTTAAGCTGCAGCTGAAGCGGGGCGATTTCCTCTCCCCAATAGATAGTGGTATGGGGGAACGGGATTTCGATGTTGACCTTATCGAAAGCTATTTTCAGCCTGCGACGGTATTCGCGGCCAACGGCCCACTGCTGAATCGGTTGTGTTTTCAGCCGGGCTTTAATTACCAGCGCGCTGTCGCCAAATTGGTCGAGCCCGACAACCTCAATCGGTTCCAGAATTTTGTCCTTGAATTCATTGTCCTGTTGCATATCGGCACCTACTTCCTTCATAATATCCATCACCTGGTCGACATCTTCTTTATAAGCAACGCCGATGTCGAAAACCATGGCCGACCACTCTTTGGTCATGTTCGAAAGCGAGTTGATTTTTCCGTTTTGGAAGATGTGCACCACACCCGAAAAGTCGCGCAGGGTAATGGTACGCAGCTCTATCTTTTCGACGACACCGCCGGTTCCGTTGATAATGGCTACGTCGCCGATGCGAATTTGATCTTCGAGCAAGATGAAAAAACCGGAAATGAAGTCGCGAACCAATTCCTGGGCACCAAAACCCACAGCCAGTCCGACGATTCCGGCACTAGCCAGAATGGGACCGATATCGACTCCGAATTTGCCCAGTAAGATCATCAGGAAGATGATCCAGATAATAATCTTCCCGGCGCCGCGAACAATCCCCATCAGCGTGTTGGTCCTTTTTTCGGCTTCTAAATTACTTTGGTTATCACCTTTCATGGCTCTTCTTAGGATAAGCCCGTGTAGCTTGTTAACCAAAAAATGCAGCAATCGCATGCTTATCAAAAAGAGTAGGATAATGATGATAATGGACGGAACATTATTAATTGCCCAGTCGACAAGAGTGGTGGCGGCTTTGGTCCAAAAGTCACTGCTGAATATTTCCTGCATAAGCTAATGTTTTTAATGTTTAGGAATGAAAATGGTTGGTCTGGAAGTATTTCATTCTATTAAAGAACAGGATGAAGAGATTTAGTGTTCAATTTGAAGCATAAAAATCCATTGAGTTGGGAGTTATCGGCTAAGAGTAGCAAGATGATGTTCATGTGTTTCACCCGAGCTAACTTTGGGGATTCATCGCTGATTTTTTAATTTTATGCAAAACAAAATTAGCTATGAAGAAAACCTGGAAATGGGGAATTCTTGCTCCCGGACGGATTGCCCGAAAATTTGCTACGGAATTACAAACCCTCGATAATGCTGAAATAGTTGCGGTCGGTTCACGTAATCAGGCCAGATCGGACGAATTTGCAGCCGATTTTCATGTGAAGAAAGCTTACGGAAGCTACGAAGACCTGGCTGCCGAGCCGGATGTGGAGGTGGTGTATGTGGCTTCGCCGCACTCGCACCACGCAGAGCATGCCATTATGTGCATGAATCAGGGAAAGCATGTGTTATGCGAGAAGGCGCTTTCGCTGAATTTGAAAGAGGTGATTGAAATGTTTGAGGTGGCCCGGAAGAATGATGTATTGCTGATGGAAGCCTTTGTTACCCCGTTTCAACCTTCGTATCGCAAAGCGAAAGAGATTATTGAATCGGGCGAGATGGGGAAAATTCAGTACCTGCATGGCTGGTTCGGATTTAATACAGCTCCTTACGATCCGCAGGGACGACTTTTCAATCCGGAGTTGGGTGGCGGTTCATTATTGGATATCGGCCTGTATGCCGTGTTCGATGCACTTTGGTTTTTAGGTTCTCCGAAAGATATATCTGCATCGGCTGCCCTAACTGACCGCGGCATCGATACCAGCCTGACCATGCGGTTCGACTATCCGGAAGGTGTATTTGCATCGCTATATTCCTCATTCTATACCGCTTCGGGACCGGGGTGCGATATCTTTTGTGAAAAAGGCATACTACGTATTACCCGGAGAGGAATTTTACATCAACAACTGGAGACCCGTTCGCGGGGAACTGATCCGGTTCGTTATACCTGGGAAGATGACGAGTGCGGTATGAAGCTGGAAGCAGTGGAAGTGATGAAGTGTCTGGATGAAGGCAAAAAAGAGAGTGAAGTGATGCCCTACAGCCGAAGTTTTGAGCTAATGAAAACACTTGATAGTATTCGGGAACACGCCGGAATTCATTATCAGGGTAGAGGCTAGTAAAGAATAAAAGTAAAATAAAACAGGGCACCTTCTTCAGCGGAGATGCCCTGTTTTAGTATGGAAAAGCAGGCTATTTAATGACTTTCAGGGCTTCGTCCACTGCATTCAAAACAGGTTGAGCTGAAATTTTTTGTCCAACAGCTTCCTCCATCCACTGCTGTGGTGTAAGGCGGCCCTGTTCATATATGCGATCGATCTCGTCTGAGAAATTCTTTCCTTTCAAATATTCTTCCAGCTGGAACTCGATGAGCTGACCGTATGAATAAGCCGGCAGATACAACGGATACGAAATCATGTGCGAGTAAATCGCCAGAATCGGCTCGTCTTTCGTCCCAAGAACCGGCGAGAAGTATGTATTCCAAACGTCTTTCGAGATATTAATAACGGCCGTTTTCAATTCGGCTGAATCAGCATTTGGATGCGCGTACAGCCATTTCCACACTTTCATATCAACCATTCCCACACCCATAATTTCCATGAGCGACCAGCCATTATCGAGCGCATTCAGGTATTTGGCCTGAGGATTATCGTCGGTAATACCTAACAGTTTTAAATCACGGCTTTGGAAAATAAACGCCAGTGCTTCGGTAAATGCGGTGTTCGGAACGCCGTGCATCATGTAGTAGTCCATGTTGTAAAGCGAAATCGTTTGCTCCACATTATGGCCGAACTCGTGAACGGCAATGTTGTATCCTTTGTAATTCATTCCGGTAGAAGGAATGCGTGTACGCAGATGCGATTTTTCGCCAATCATCTGTGCGCCCCAGGCATGTCCGGAACCGCGGGCCGGATCGACAGCGATCTTCGAAGCGATAAAGTTTGCTCGTTCATCTGACCAGCCCAGCTGTTTCAGGAGGTTCGGCATATCTTCTTTGAAAGCTTTCGGGTCGGGATAATATGCTTCTGTCTTTTCGTTGAGTGTCTGCTCAGGTATCGAACTACGTGCTTTGAAACCATCGTACCAAATGTCGTACGGACGAAGCGGACGTCCCAGTCGTTCAGCAATTAGCTCACCGATTTGTTTCAGTTCCGGAGAACGAAGATAAGTATCGAACAGCGCTTCCACTTCCGGCTGCGGAATTTCCATCTCCCCCGAAAACTTCCTTTTGATGTACGTGTCCATGTCCGGATAATAAGCATCAATAGCACGTAAAGCGTGAAAATTGTTCAGGATTTGCTGGTAACGGGTGTTTGGCTCTGGTTTGAAAGCAATCTCCTTACCGTTGCTGTAAAGCTTGTTGGCAAACGGTTTCCATTCGTAAGCCGGATTGTTGATTACCTTCACGGGAATATCCTGGTCGATGATTCGTTTCATAACCTCATATATCATATCCTGCTTTTTCGGACCTTTTGCTTTATCAGCATAATCAGCCTTAATCTCATCGCGAAGGTTCCAGTGCGACAGCAGTACCATATCGTCCGGGAACAGTTGCTGGCCGTCGTCGGTGCGCAAATGTCCCATCTCGATGTTGTATTCCGAAATGTAAAGGTCGGCATTGCTGTTCGCTTCGGCGTAAGCTTGCTCCAGTTCAGCCGGAACACGCGCAGAGAAAACATCACCCAATCGGGCGTAAGCCCATTCTTCACGGCTCCACATTGGCGCAAATTTCTCCTTATCAGCTAACGGATAGTAAGGAAAGTTGAGCGCAACGGCAAATGCAATTTTGTTCCGGTAGAAGTCCGACAGCATATGCGAGCCGACCGAGTAGCCGGCGAACATTTTGTCTATGGGAAGCATTGGGCCGGTAGCCAACTGCACATTTTTCTGCAAGGCAAGTGTTATCTCATCAAAATGGCCGTTCAGCGCTTCCATGTACTGGCTGACTCTCTTGAAGAAAGCCTCACGCTGGCTGGCATCGTTGATGTAATTATCCATGCAAAATGAGGTAAACTCTTTCGCCGAACCGTCATCTTTTCGCCATAACGAAGCGGCATGCTTTACACCGCGTTCCATTCGTTCGGCGGTGCTGTCACCATATTTTTCGGTTAGTTTCTGAAGGACGTCATTTACGGTTGTTGCCGGAATTGGACTACCGGCCTGTGCCTGACTCATAGCAGGAGCAAACAGTAGAATGATCATAGTCAAGAGGAAAAACGATTGTTTTTTCACGGGTTCACTTTTTTGTCGGTTAATGAATCGTGTTCACGCCGGAAAGCCTGTCGGGCGACCAGCGATGTTAAAAATAGTGAAATGAACCGGAATGCATTCAACATAAAAGATGCCTGAAAACAGGTGTTGTGATAACCTCTTTCAAATCATTTGTTTGTGATGTAAAATCATATGCGTTGCCATTTGAGTAATAAAAAACGCACCGAAGAAAATCGATGCGTTTTGGAGCTCAACTAATAATGAGTTTTATTTTTCTGCTGTTTCTTTGGCTTTATAGATTGCATCCAGCAGACCATCCTTCATTTTATCGTTGGCAAGCTGCCAGAACATGATACCTCCTAGATGTTGATCAATGGCGTATTTTGTTTTTAAGGCTACCGATTTCGGATCGTCGTAAGTAGCGAACAAGCTGTCTTTTTCATTATACATGTACGGAGCCTGTGCTACGCTATCCCAATGCGCCTTAAAGCCTTGTTGTGGCGATAAAATAGAATCAAACTTGTCATATCCAACACCTTGTTTGAAAACGCCGGCCTGGTACAAGCCGTTATCGACATTCTTCACGCCTTTCCAAACGCGGGCATAGAAAGCTGCACCGATCACAATCTTATTGGAAGGAACTCCGGCTTTCTCCAGGTATTTCACCGCGTTATCGGTCGATTCAGTTTGCGATGTATTGGAATAGAGCGGCGTATGATGGCCCGTCACTTTACTGTAGCCGTTTACTAAGTCGTACGACATGAGGTTTACGTAGTTGACTTCCGGCATTACTGCTTTCCAATCGATGGAGTTTTCGAGGAACTGCTGGAAACCGCCCGCTGCAAAGCTAATGATTGCCTTTTTCCCAAGCGTTTCTCGCAGGGTCGTAACAAGAGCGGTAAAGTTGTCTTTATCTTCCGGAAGGAATTGATGGCCCGGGAATCCTTCGATGGAGGGATATTCCCAATCCAGGTCGAGTCCATCGGCGCCGGAATTGTCAAGGATTCTCTTCACCGAAAGGGCAAAAGTCTTGCGTCCTTTTGGAGTTGAGAAAACTTCGGAGCAGGTTTTGCAGCCGCCCCAGCCACCGAGTGAAATCATGACTTTTAAGTCCGGATATTTTTCCTTTAAGGCAACCAAATGCGCTACACCAAGACTATCCTCCGGAGAGTCGTAGGCCAGCTCATTTCCTTTCAGATGAAGGAAACTGTAGATGACGTGCGTAACCTCGCCAAGGTTATACTGGTCGATTTTATTGGCATCGCCGGCATAATAAGCCATCACGGCAATTTGGCCGGAGTTGTTTTCTTTGGCCGTTGGTTTGTTTTTACAGGAAAAGAGGCCAAGTAGCAAAAAGGCAATCAGATACAAAGTAGAAAGGTGCTTCAGTTTCATATGCAATAGGTTAAAATTCGTACTTCCAGGTCTAAATCTAAGCAATTTCCGATCTTTGGAGACAACTTTTAAAAAGTTATGTAAGATCGGTTCGTTCATTCTCCTGATGAAGGTAAAAATCCAGAACATCCATGGCAAATCGCGCCGAAACGGTACCGGGGCCACCGCTCATCTCGATTCCTACTTCAATGGCTTCGATAATTTCCTCCTGCGACGCACCGGAATCGATGGCTTGTTTGATGTGCCACTCCATGCACGATTCACAATTGATAACAACAGAAATTCCGGTAGCTATAAGTTCTTTGTGTTTTTTAGCGAGCGCCCCGTCCTGATAAGTGCGTTGTTCCATTTCGACAAAAGTCTGGTAGACTTTCGAATTCTTCTGGTAGAATTGGTGTGCTTTTTTTCTTTGAGCGATTATGTTACGAATGGATTCGTTATCTGTTGCTTTCATAAGTTTGTTTTTCGGGTTACCGAAATAAAATTACGAAAGTGATTTGAAAACAAACGATGAAATTGAAATAGGATTAATCCCAGTTTCGCGTGACCATAATGCTGTCGACCATGCCTTCGCGGTAAACACCGACGCGCAGTAGAGAATCGAGAATCATGGTACGGTGTGCTTCGTGAATGGCTTTTTCCCTTCGGATGTCATCGGGTGTTTTCTTTTTGTGGAAAATGGTTGCGACCTCTGCCAGGCTAAAACTGACACCGACGCCTCCGCCCAATGCCGGATTAGTGGACATATTGACCGAAGGTGCACCTCCTTGTGGTCCCAGCGAATGAATCATTTTCTTGATTTGCTTGTTCATCAGGTCGATGTTTTTAGCAAAATATTTCATGTTATTCGGATTCTGCTGAATAATAAGCGGACTCATTTCGTGTGCAGCAAAATGCAGGTAATATGCCTGTGGTGGAGCAATGATATTATAGCTTTTGATTTTAATGATTTTTCTTTCGTAGGAGATATGAGAAACCATCAGTGAATCGCCGGGTTGGCAGGTTAGCGAAAAATGGCCGTCCTGGTTTGTTACCATACCCATCATGGTTCGGTAGTTGATGACATATGCACCTTCCACGGGGATGGAGTCCTTGTCGAAAATAAAACCGGAGAACTTGAAGGTCGAATCGGGCCTGTTTTGGGCAAACAATTCTGTACTGGTAATAAGTAAAATAGCAACGAGTAGCAATGCTCTCATAAATAATAAAAGTTCGGTTTTTACTGAAAGAATTCTACTGCGAAGATGTTGTAATGCATTGGATTCGTTGCTTTAATATTCATGAAGAAAACCTAAAAAATGTTATGGTTTAGAATAAGTTCAGATAGAGAGGAATTCTTCTTGATTTTACATCAGGAACATATAGATATAAGTGACTTTCGGAATGTTATTTTATCGGGATGCAATTATAAATAAAATGCGTGCGTGATAATCTTATTCGGGATATATTATATGTTTTTCGACAATCTTGTGTATGCTGTTTAACATGGGGTTACCCCTGATAACTATCAGGATTTTCAGGAATTTAATTGGCTAACTTTTCAGTCGATTTTAGCACCCAAATTGACGGAAAGCAGCAGTAGGAGGGTACTGAATAATTAATTAGTCAATCATTAACCCAAATGCCCATGACTGCAACAGCCGG
This sequence comes from Prolixibacter sp. NT017, assembly GCF_009617875.1. NCBI lineage: Bacteria > Pseudomonadati > Bacteroidota > Bacteroidia > Marinilabiliales > Prolixibacteraceae > Prolixibacter > Prolixibacter sp. NT017. The sequence continues at coordinate 1,514,302 of NZ_BLAV01000001.1, forward strand.
AAACCGTGGAGACAGCGTACGCTCGGACTGCTTTGTTCAGATGACCAAAACTGAACAACAGGCAACTGAAATCCGGTTACAAAGCAAAGTTGAAAGCCTGTATGGTGATTCCATCCGGGAGCTTTGTCACGAAGTATTGATTCACTACAATTTACGGAATGTGTTTGTCGAAATTGAAGACAAAGGAGCCTTGCCGTTTGTCACCGCAGCACGTCTTGAGTCAGCCATTCGCGAACTCACCGGAACGGAAGAATCTTTTTTATTACCAGTCGAAACAAGAAATCTTCACCGGACCCGCCGCGATCGAACCCGGAGAACCCGTTTGTACCTACCGGGAAATAATCCGAAACTCATGCTCAATGCCGGTATTTACGGAAGTGACGGTATCATTCTCGATTTGGAAGATTCGGTAGCTCCGGACAAAAAGGTCGAGGCCAGATTGTTGGTTCGTAATGCTTTACGAGCTGTTGATTTTGGTGATGCCGAAAGGATGGTTCGTATCAATCAACTGCCTGCCGGGCTCGAAGATCTGGACTACATCATTCCCGAACAGGTAAACCTGATTTTGATCCCCAAGTGCGAAAATGCCCAACAGATTGTACAAGTCGAAGAGCGCATCGAAAAAATATTGGGACAGGAAAACACCGATATCTACCTGATGCCGATTATCGAAAGCACCTTGGGCGTAGTGAACGCCTATGAGATTGCATCAGCTTCGCCGAATGTCGCTGTGTTGGCTATTGGTCTGGAAGATTATACAGCGGATCTGGGAGCTCAACGAACAGCTGAAGGAAGAGAGTCCTTTTATGCCCGCAGCGCAGTGGTGAATGCTGCCCGTGCTGCTGGTGTTCAGCCGATCGATTCGGTTTTCTCCGAAATTGATGATATGGAGGCGTTGCGCAATAACGTGCTCGAATCGAAAGCGCTAGGTTTTGCCGGGATGGGATGTATTCACCCACGTCAGGTTCCGGTTATCAACGAAGGTTTCAGCCCCGATGGACAGGAAATTGAGAAGGCTAAACGCATTATGGAGGCTTTCGAACAAGCCAGGGAAAAAGGCCTGGGCGTTGTTGCCCTTGGTTCGAAAATGATTGATGCCCCTGTGGTGAAACGTGCTGTTCACACCATCGAACTGGCCATTCAATCGGGTAAACTGTCAACCAATTGGAGAGAAAATCATGAATGAAGATCTGATATATAACGCAGTCGGACGGCTGGTTCCGTCTGAAATAAACGGAGAGCCGGTGGTTCCTTTTATGGGCGTGGGGAAATATCGTCCGGAAGGAAAAAAACATGCATCTGTAATTCCGACGAATGCCGATTACCCAGCTGATGGAAATAAACAGGTTGCTTCGTTGAAAGAAGCGCTGCTGAAAGCCGGGCTCAAAGATGGTATGACCATTTCGACGCATCACCACTTTCGTGACGGTGATTTGGTTGCCAACATGGTTTTTGATGTGGTGAAGGAGCTGGGCGTAAAAGATATTCGTTGGTATCCGTCAGCATCTTTTCCGTGCCATGCTCATTTGATTCCTTATCTGGAAGATGGTACTATCAGCCACATCGAAGGAAGCATGAACGGACCGTTGGGACGGTTCTGCTCGGAAGGTAAAATGAAAAAAACGGCTGTTCTGCGCTCGCATGGCGGACGCTACCAGGCGGTGCAGGACGGTGAAGTGAAAATCGATATTGCCGTGATTGGTGCAGCTTGTGCTGATCCGTTTGGTAATGCCAATGGCTTGAATGGACCATCAGCGAGTGGTTTGCTGGGGTTTGCTTTAGCCGATTCGCAGTATGCTGATAAAGTTATCGTGGTAACTGATAACATGGTGCCATTTCCCTGTGTGCCGTGGCAAATTCAGGGAAACTATGCGGATTATACTGTTGAAGTGGAGAAAATCGGTATTCCGGAGAAGATTGTTTCCGGAACAACGCAGATTACCAAAAGCCCAGACAGACTGCTGATTGCGGAGGTGACGGCTAAATTCTGTGAAGCAACCGGCATCATTCGCGATGGATTTTCGTTTCAGGCAGGAGCCGGAGGAACCGCCCTTTCCATCGGGATTTACTTTGGTGAAATCATGCGCCGGAAAGGTATTAAAGCGCGGTTTGCCCGTGGTGGGAGCAACAAATACCTGGTGGAGATGCTGGAAGAAGGGTTGGTGGAGTACATACTCGACGGACAGACGTTTGATTTGGAAGGTGTTCGTTCCATGCGCGATAATCCTAATCATACCTGGACCAGTCCATTTACCAGTTACAACTACCACAGCAAAGGAAACTTTGCCGGTCTGGTGGATGTGGTGATTTTAGGTGCTACCGAAGTGGATGTGAATTTCAATGCTAATGTGGTAACACACTCCGACGGGAGGTTATTACACGGACTTGGGGGATGGCAAAATTGCCTCTTCTCCAAAACGGTCATTTTACCGGTGCCGCTTTTCCGTGACCGCATTCCGGTGATTGTGGATGAAGTAACCACGCTTTGTGGACCGGGTGAACTTATCGATGTTATTGTGACTGAAAGGGGCATAGCTATTAATCCTTTGCGGAAGGATTTAATCGAAAAAGCGAAAGATTCCGGTCTTCCTATTCGAACCATTGAAGAGTTGAAGGAGGAAGCGGAACGGATTTGCGGAAAACCGAAAAAACCTGTGTTCACAGATAAGATTATCGCCGCCATCAAGTGGGTGGACGGAACTGTGATTGACGTGGTGCGGCAGGTCGAAGAAAAGAAAACAGAAAATTGAACCAATATTAGCGACCAAGCCGATTTAAAAACAAACGAGCGCAACGCCTCTGAGTGCCAAAAATCAGTGGCGTGCTAAAAAATCAATTGACTATGGCAAAAAGAACCATCGTAGCGATGCCGGGCGACGGCATTGGAAAGACAGTCCTTCCCGAAGCCATCAGGGTACTGGAAGCAGCCGGATTTGAAGCCGATTACGTAGAAGGTGACATTGGCTGGGAGTTTTGGTGTAAAGAGGGAAATCCGCTGCCAGAGCGTACTATCAAACTTCTGGAAGAGCACAAAGTGGGATTGTTTGGAGCGATTACTTCGAAACCGAAGGAAGAAGCACTTAACGAACTTTCGCCCGAGTTGAGGGAAAAAGGCCTGGTGTATTCAAGCCCGATTGTTGGTCTGCGTCAGCATTTCAATCTCGATATCTGCATGCGTCCGTGCCATACTTATAAGGGAAATCCGCTCAACTTCATTCGTCGCGGAAAGGAAAACAGCGTCGAAGAACCTGAAGTGGATGTGGTTATTTTCCGTCAAAATACAGAAGGCCTCTACGGAGGTGTGGAGTGGAGTGATCCGGACGACAAAGTTTATGATGCATTGATGACGCATCCCAAGTTTGTGAAGAACTTCGGTTCGGTTCCCCGGAATGAGCTATCGGTTTCGACCCGAATCTTTACGAAAAAAGCGACTGAACGCATTCTTCGCGCCGCCTTTGTTCATGCTGCGAAATATGGTTACAAGTCGGTAACGCTTTGTGAGAAGCCTAATGTGATTCGTGAAACTTCGGGAATGATGTACAAAATGGCGAAAGAGATTCAGCAGGAATATTCCGATATCGCTCTTTGGAATACCAATATCGATGCTCAGATGATGTGGTTGACCAAGAATCCGGAAGATTACGGAGTGATTGTAGCCGGAAACATGTTCGGTGATATTGTCTCCGACGGTTTTGCCGGATTGATTGGTGGTTTGGGATTTGCCTGCAGCGCCAACATGGGCGACGAAGTGGCTGTATTCGAGCCGACGCATGGTTCCGCACCGAAGTATGCCGATTACGATGTGTCGATTGTCAATCCGATTGCCATGATTGAATCAGCCTGCATGATGTTGGATCATCTCGGTGAAAATGACAAGGCCATCAAAATCCGGAAAGCTATCGCGGAAGTGGTAGCCGAGGGCAAAGTCCGCACATACGATATGATGAAGATGTCGGGACGGCCCGATGTAGTTGAAAAAGGTGCCGCTTCGACGCAACAGATGGCCGATGCTATCATTGAAAAATTGAAGTGATGAGCAATCTGGAACAAGTATACGATCTTTGGCCGGAGCTGCTCTGGATTAAAGATGAGGAACTCCGCGACGAGACCGCAGAAACATGGCGTTGGGCATTGGAAAGAAGCATGCTAACACCCGAAGATTTGCACCGGATTCCGTTCACGCTTCTTTGTGGACCGGATCTGAAAGTCAGTTTCATGGACCACAAACGGGCGGTAGTTCACATTGCCCGCGAAAGTGGCATGAAGATGAACGAGTTCTTCAAGAGTGAGCTACCGGTCAACATGGATGTCCTGATCTCTGGCGCTATCCTGGCTGATGTGGGCAAGCTTCTGGAATACGAGCTGGATGAAAACGGGAATTCCTTTCAGGGAAAATATGGCAAACTGTTGAGACATCCGTTTTCGGGTGTTTCGCTGGCTGAATCCTGTGGTGTTCCACCGGAAGTCTGCCATATCATTGCGGCACATGCGGGTGAAGGTGATATGGTGAAACGCACTACAGAGGCGTACATTGTACATCATGCTGATTTTATGACCTTTCTTCCTTTTAAGGCAATGAGCAATGAAAAATGAACAGTGAAAAATCAAAATGAATAATGGACAATGAAGGAAAATCAGGTCGTCGATAAATCGTTTGCCTTCGCACTTAAAATTGTGGAGTTGTCCCGGTATCTGATGAAGGAAAAGAACGAGTACATTCTTTCCAAACAGGTTTTAAGATCGGGAACATCCATTGGTGCCAATATTGAGGAGGCTCAAGGCGGATTTTCGAAGAAAGATTTTTCTGCTAAGATGGGAATTGCTTACAAAGAAGCTCGTGAAACAAAATATTGGTTGCGACTTCTGCATCAATCGGGATACATTGATGAAGCAAAGCTGAATTCTTTGTTGCCCGGTTGCGAGGAACTTCTAAAGATGCTGTATTACATCGTAAAAAATTCCAAAGCAAAATGAAAGCTCTATCCAATTGTTCATTTCTCATTTTTAATTTCTAATTGAAATGATGACCATCATTGAGAAAATAATTGCTAATCATTCCGGAAAAGAGTCGGTGAAACCCGGTGAAATTGTCGATATCAGTATCGATGTTCGTCTGGCCCGCGATTTTGGAGGAGCAAACGTGGTGAAGAATCTGGTGGATAACCAGCTGGTCATAGAGAACAGCGATAAAACTTTCTTCACCTTCGACTGTAATCCAACTGGCTCGGATCAGAAATATGCTGCCAATCAGCAAAAGTGCCGGCTTTTTGCCCGCGATTTCAATATCCGGGTGTACGACATTAATTCCGGTATTGGAACCCATCTGGCTATTGACAAAGGTTTGGCTGTTCCTGGCTCAACGGTGGTTTCTACCGATTCGCATGCCAATATTCTGGGGGCTATTGGTGCTTTCGGACAGGGAATGGGCGATCGCGATATCGCCGCTGCCTGGGCACGCGGTGCCGTTTGGTTCAAGGTTCCGGAGTCGGTAAAAATTACCCTTATTGGAAAACGTCCGGCAGGTATTTATGCCAAAGATATTGTCCTGAATTTACTGAAGCATTTCGGTGCCAGTAGTTTGTTGGGCAAATCGGTAGAGCTTTACGGCGAAGAAGTTGAAAAACTTACCCTGGATGAACGCATCACCATCTCTTCCATGGGGACGGAAATGGGAGCTATTGCGGTCTTCTTCCCGCCATCGGATGAGGTAATTCAATATGCAAAAGAGCGCTCCGGTGAAGATTTCGAGCCGGTATTTGCTGATGGAGATGCAAATTACGCGGAAACTTTCGAACTGGATATGGCAACCTTCATTCCGGCTATTTCCCTTCCGGGAAAACCACACGATGTGGTTCCGGTGGAGCAGGTAAAAGGCACCAAAATCGATTCATCGTTCATTGGTAGTTGTACGAACGGGCGCATGGAAGACATGCGTGCGGCAGCCCGGATTCTGAAAGGCCGGAAAGTAGCTCCCGGAGTGGTCCTGAAAATCGTTCCTTCTACAGATGAGGTGTGGAATGCCTGCATGGAAGAAGGTTTGATTCGTATTTTCAAAGATGCCGGCGCTATGCTAAGCAATGCCGGATGTGCCGGATGTGCTGCGGGTCAGGTGGGACAAAACGGACCTGGCGAGAAAACCGTTAGTACCGGAAACAGGAACTTTGCCGGTAAGCAGGGCAAAGGCGACGTCTATCTGGCTTCGCCGGCTACGGCTGCAGCTTCTGCGGTAGCAGGTCATATTACCACTGAAGATGATTTGCCGGAACGACCTTCACTATTCGAGGAAGGACATGGCAAGCAGGAAGCTGTGCTGGTAACACATCATGATAATGAAAAAGAAAAGCCGTCAGTAATTGAAGGAAGGGTTTGGTTGATCATCGAAGACAACATCGATACCGACATGATTTTCCATAACCAGCATTTGGCGATTACTGAATTGTCGGAAATGGGGAAATACACCTTTGGCAACCTGAAAGGCTGGGAAGATTTTGCCACCAAAGCGAAACCGGGTGATATCGTCATCACCGGGAAAAACTTTGGTGCAGGAAGTTCTCGTCAACAAGCAGTCGATTGTTTCAAGTCGTTGGGCGTGCAGGCTGTTTTGGCTGAATCGTTCGGAGCTATTTACGAGCGAAATGCCATCAATGCCGGTTTCCCGATTATGACTTATGAGTCGGTTGAAGAGCTGGATCTGCAGAATGGTAATGTGATTACTGTTGAATTTGAAACCGGTAAGATAACCAACAGGGAAAACGGTAAAAACGTTATGGTTCAGCCATTCTCTGATGTTCAAATGGAAATCTACCGAAAGGGAGATTTGCTTCATGTATAACGTTAAAAATTTGGCGTATGTCAGGAAAAACGTTTGCTGAAAAGATTTTGGGTGCTCCGGTTGGAAGCATTGTGTTTGCCAAACCGGATATCATCCTGTCGCACGATAATTCATCGAGTATCGAAAAGATATTCCGCAAGATGGGCGGCGACCGGGTTGCCGATCCCAATAAATTACTGCTGGTGCTCGATCACAACGCACCACCTACTAACGCCAAGCTGGCGAACGACTATCAGCAAATTCGCGATTTCGCAAAAGATCAACACGTATCAAGTTTTCACGATGCGGGGCAGGGGATATGCCACCAGTTGATGGCTGGTCATGCACGGCCGGGAATGTTGGTCGTTGGTAGCGATAGTCATACCTGCACAGCAGGAGCTTTCAACGCTTTTGCAGCTGGTATCGACCGGACCGAAACAGCCGGGTTATGGAAACAGGGTGAAACCTGGTTTCGCGTTCCTGAAACCATCAAAATTACCCTGACGGGGAAATTGCCGGAGCATGTGTATGCGAAGGATTTGGCTTTGTATATCATCGGCATGATTGGTTCTTCAGGGGCTGATTACATGTCCATAGAGTACCATGGCGAAGGTGTGAAAACACTCACGGTTGCCGACCGGATGACCATTGCGAACCTGGCCTCGGAAATGGGGGCCAAGAACGCTGTTTTCCCGGCAGATGAAAGGCTGGAAGAATATTTCGGAGCCAAATTCAAAGCCATTTGGGCCGATGATGATGCTGTGTATGCGAAAGAGTACACCATCAATCTGTCGGAATTGTATCCGGTAACGGCTTGTCCGCACCATGTTGACAACGTAAAGAGCGTGGATGAAGTAGCCGGAACGCCGGTTGCTCAGGCTTTAATCGGAACGTGTACCAACGGTCGTATCGAAGACTTGCGGGCAGCGGCAGCGGTTCTAAAAGGGCATAAAATACCGGAAGGATTCCAGTTGCTGATAACTCCGGCTTCGCGTGAAATATACCTACAGGCCATGAAGGAAGGTTTGGTAGAAATCTTCCTGGAAGCAGGTGGAAATGTTCTTTCACCTTCGTGTGGTCCATGTTTGGGAACAGGGCAGGGAATTCCGGCTGATGGCATCAATGTAATTTCAACGGCTAACCGCAACTTTCTGGGAAGGATGGGTAACAAGAATGCTTCTATCTACCTGGCATCGCCGGCAACGGTGGCCGCTTCCGCTTTGCGTGGTGAAATTACTTCGCCCGAAAGGGCAACCTCTGCGCACAAGTTTCCGTATCACAAGCAGCAGACGGCAACCGTGGTAATAGATCCCGGAGATAATCGTCGGCAGAGTGGTGTGTGGAACTACGCGGATGTGGATAACCTGAATACCGACCAGATGTTTGCCGGCAGTTTGACGTACGAGGTTAACAGTTCGGAACCGGAGAAGATTGTCCCACATTTATTTAAAGGCTTTGATGATCGCTTTGCTGAAAATGTGAAGCTGGGCGATATCATTGTGTGTGGTGAAAACGTTGGTTGCGGAAGCTCGCGCGAACATCCTTCGGTTGGTTTGGTTAAAGCCGGTGTACGTGCCGTTATCGTGAAATCGGTTTCCCGGATTTTCTTCCGCTCGGCCATCAACCAGGGGCTTCCCATTATTGTGTTACCCGAAGCTGTCAATGCTTTCCATAAAGGAGAAAGTGTGGAAGTTGATATGGCTTCCGGCGTGATTTATATCGGAACGAAAATATTCCATTTCAATCCGCTGCCCGAAAAGCTGATGCAGATTCTGGGAAAGGGCGGTCTGGTGAACTGGATCCGCGAAAGCGAAACAACCATTTAAATGAACTGAGAATATATAACAACATAAAACGTAGATAGTATGCAAGAAATGAAGGATGTACTGAAAATATTAGGCATCAAAGATGTGAATCCGGGGTTGTGTACCGGTACGAAATGGATTGATACTACCGGTGATAAACTTACGTCGTATTCGCCGGCAGATGGAAAAGCTATTGCCGAAATTAAACAAGCAACACTGGAAGATTATCGGAAAGTGATCGATACGGCAAAGGACGCGTTCAAGGTATGGAAGAAGGTACCCGCCCCGAAACGTGGAGAGATAGTTCGTCAGATTGGTTTGGAACTGCGCAAATACAAAGAACCACTGGGTCGTTTGGTTTCCTATGAGATGGGGAAAATTTACCAGGAAGGTCTGGGCGAAGTTCAGGAGATGATTGATATCTGTGATTTCGCGGTTGGCCAGTCACGTCAGTTGTATGGCTTCACCATGCACTCGGAGCGTGCTGAGCACCGTATGTACGACCAGTATCATTCGTTGGGCATTGTTGGCGTGGTTTCAGCATTTAACTTCCCGGTAGCAGTTTGGGCATGGAATGCTATGATTGCTCTGGCAGCCGGTGATGTGATCGTTTGGAAACCATCGTCGAAAGTTTTGCTTTGTGCGGTTGCCGTTCACAACATTGTGGCCGATGTACTGAATCGTAACGATATCCCGGAAGGTGTACTGAACCTAGTGGCTACCAGCTCGAAATACCTGGGTGATGACATGTTCAGCGATAAGAACATCCCGCTGATCTCCTTTACCGGTTCTACCCGCGTAGGTAAGAAAGTGGGCCGTTTGGTCGGTGAGCGTTTGGGCAAATCCATTCTCGAATTGGGCGGTAATAACGCCGTGATTGTAACACCGACTTCCAGCCAGGAAATGGCGCTTCGGGCCATCGTGTTCGGTGCTGTCGGAACAACAGGACAGCGCTGTACATCTACCCGTCGCGTTATTCTTCATCAAAGTATTTACGAAGAGTTTAAGCAAAAACTCATTAATGTATATAAGGGCTTGAAGATTGGTAATCCGCTGGACGAAAAGAGCCATGTGGGACCGCTGATTGACAAAGGAGCTTCGGATACTTATTTCAAAGCTATTGAGAAGGTGAAAGCCGAAGGTGGCAAAATCCTCTTTGGTGGTGAAGTTTATAAGGACGCCAGTTGCGAATCGGGATGCTACGTGGTGCCTTGCGTTGCCGAAGTGGAAAACCATTATGAAATCGTTCAGGAAGAAACGTTCGCTCCGCTGCTTTACGTGATTAAATATAGTACGCTGGATGAGGCCATCGAACTGCACAACGCCGTTCCGCAAGGTCTGTCATCTGCGATGTTTTCAACCAACCTGCTGGAAACTGAAAGGTTCTTGTCGCACGAAGGTTCCGATTGCGGAATTGCCAATATTAACATTGGTACTTCCGGCGCTGAAATTGGTGGTGCTTTTGGTGGGGAAAAGGATACCGGTGGCGGCCGGGAATCAGGATCTGACGCTTGGAAAGCTTATATGCGCAGACAAACCAATACCATCAACTATGGTTCGGAATTACCGTTGGCTCAGGGAATCGAGTTCAACGTGTAGCATTTTGACAGGTTCATACATTTGACAAGCTCGTTGGTGTCGCAACCGGACGGCAGGCAGAAAGTACGATGAATGGTTCAGTTAACTTTCTGTACTGCCTCCGGTTTTGCAAACGTGTGTAGTTGTATCGAAAGTTGCTTTTTATATGATAAGCAACGCATATTTTCTTATCTTGATGGGGATTTCCCAAAAATCTATTGTTAGAGCCTGTTTATATCACCCAATTCCGGTTCAAACTTTTTATTAACTGAATAAAATTTCTGCGAATGAAGCTAGGTATCCTGAAAGAAGGTAAAGTACCGCCCGATCGGCGTGTGCCTTTTTCGCCCGAACAGTGTCTCGAAATCGCCCAACGTTTTCCGCAAGTGGAACTGACAGTTCAATCCAGTCCCATCCGTTGTTTTCCGGATAAAGACTATTTGGACGCTGGCATTTCCATGAACAACGATTTGAGTGATTGCGATATCCTGATGGGAGTGAAAGAGGTACCGATCCCCGATTTGATGGAGGATAAAACGTATCTGTTCTTTTCTCACACCATCAAAAAGCAACCGTACAACAAAAAACTTCTTCAGGAAATCCTGCGAAAGCGAATTCGTTTGATAGATTATGAAGTATTAACCGAGCCGAATGGAATGCGTGTGATTGGTTTTGGCCGGTTTGCCGGGCTGGTTGGTAGTTACAAAGGTTTGCGTGCGCTAACCATCCGTCATGAGTTGCCTGAACCGAAGCCTGCTTATGAGTGCCACGATTTGGCTGAGATGAAATCCGAAGCCCGAAGATTGGAACTTCCTCCGTTGAAAATAGCAGTGACCGGTGGTGGACGAGTTACCCATGGCGTTATGGAGATGCTGGACGAGATGAAGATTCGGAAAGTGAGTATTGAAGAATATCTCGCTACAGACCACGTCGATGAGCCGGTGTATGTGCAGCTCGAGCCGGATGCTTACAACAAACGCAAAGATGGCAGCGCTTTTGATTTTGGACATTTTGTGAAAAATCCACAGGAATACGAAGGTAATTTTCTTCGGTTTGCCAAAACTACCGATTTGCTCATTTCAGCGGCTTACTGGGACCCGAATGCTCCGGTTTTATTTACCCCGGAAGATATGCGCAGTCCGGATTTCCGCATCAGGGTGATATCCGATATTACCTGCGATATCAAAGGTTCTATTCCTTCTACGTTGCGAGCTACTACCATCGATGAGCCGTTTTACGGATACAATCCGGTAACGGAACAGGAAGAAGTTGCTTTTACCAATCCGAAAAACATTACCGTCATGTCGGTGGATAATTTGCCTACCGAACTGCCTCGCGATGCTTCTGTCGATTTTGGCGAAAACCTCATCAACCGTGTGTTGCCGTCTTTACTGGGCGATGATTCCGAAGGTATTGTCCAACGGGCTACCATTACCGAAAACGGTAAGCTAACGGAGCGGTATAAATACCTGGAAGATTGGGTAAACTCATGAATTGAAAAAGTGTGTGATAGTGTGAAGACGAGTGTGTGAGATGGGGGAGATTAGGAGAAGATGAGAAAGGGTGAAAGGGAGAGTGGGAGAATTCCATTCCACGTAAAGGCTGTGGTCTGAAATCTTTATTCTAATGTCTGGAGTCTAAAATCTTGATTCTAATATCTATTGTCTTTTAGTATGAAAAAAATATTCATCATCGGCGCCGGGCGTTCCTCTGCTACGCTAATCCGGTATCTGGAAGAACAGGCATCTACCTTTGGCTGGGAAATCACGGTAGGTGATCAGGATATTAACCTGGTGAAGGAAAAAATAACGCCGCCCACCCGAGCTCTTGTCTTCGACGTGTTCGATGAGCAGCAGCGAAACCTGGAAATTGAGCAGGCCGATATTGTGGTATCGATGTTGCCGGCCCGGTTGCACCAGGTGGTGGCGCTGGCTTGTCTCAAATTTGGTAAGTCGTTGCTAACGGCTTCTTATGTATCCGACGAATTAAACGGCCTGGATGCAGAAGTAAAGGCGAAAGGCTTACTCTTTCTGAACGAAATGGGTGTTGACCCGGGTATCGATCATATGTCGGCCATGAGGCTGATAGATCGTGTAAAGCAAGAAGGTCACGCTATTACCGATTTCGAGTCATTTACCGGAGGACTGGTAGCACCTGAATCGGACAACAATCCGTGGAATTACAAATTCACCTGGAATCCCCGCAATGTAGTGGTTGCCGGGCAGGGCGGACCCGCCAAATTTCTTCAGGAAGGAAAATACAAGTACATCCCGTACAATCGTCTTTTCCGGCGCACCGAAGTAATCGATATCGAGGGATTTGGAAAGTTCGAGGGGTATGCTAACCGCGATTCGTTGAAGTACATCGACAAGTACAACCTGCAGGGAGTTCCTACCGTTTACCGGGGAACGTTACGGCGACCGGGATACTGCCGGGCGTGGGACATTTTCGTACAGCTGGGCGCCACGGACGACACGTACTTCATGGAGAATACCGGGAACATGACCTACAAGGAGTTCATCAACTCGTTTCTCTATTATGCCGAAGCATCGGTGCGGTTGAAACTGTATCACTACATGCACATCGATCAGGATTCGGACATTATCGATAAGCTGGAATTTCTGGAGCTATTCAGTGATAAAAAGATTGGCCTGAAAAGAGCTACTCCTGCGCAGATTCTGGAACATATCCTTTCGGAGAAATGGAAGATGGAGCCCGAGGATAAAGACATGGTGGTGATGTGGCACAAGCTACTTTACAATCGAAAAGGTGATGCACACCCGGTGAAGATGACTTCTTCGATGGTTGTTTTGGGCGAGGATTGTGTGCATACAGCGATGTCAAAGACGGTGGGATTGCCGTTAGCCATTGCCACTAAGATGGTCATGACCGGACAAATAGCTTTGACTGGTGTGCATATTCCCAATCGGAAGGAGATTTACGAGCCAGTGCTGAATGAACTGGAGAATTACGGTATCACTTTCGTGGAAAAGGAAGAATAACAGAGTTTTGGCATAAAGAAAGCTCAGATTCTGATTGCTTACGTTGAATGAAACGAGCAGTCAAAGTCTGAGCTTTTATTTTTTCGGATTATTCGTCAACCGACCAACTCCAAACAATGCGTGCATCACCGGTGGAGAAGTTGTTCATACGGTCGAGTTCCGTTTGTGTTTCAAACTCCTCATCGAACTCTTCGTCCATCGACACAAAACCGAAGTCGCGGTCTTTAATGCTTCGCAGAATGCCACCGATTAATGGCAATGCTTCTTTTGAAATCACCAGCCAGGGAAGTGCTCCGGCACCCAACATATCGCCGACAATATCGAAGGCGTGCTTGCCTAGCTGGCCCTTTACCTGTTGGAGCATCTCACCGGCACTACGTGTATGCTTCCGGCAATGGCGAAGATAAACCCGTACTTTAATGCGACGATCTTCGGGCATATCCCTTTCAAGAATAAATAAACCATCAGCGCCGTCATCGGTTGCTTCCGGAACAAAGTTCAACACGTTTTTTTGACGAGGAGTAAGCCGGATGTATGGTTCAGGCGTGGTCGTGAGCACCATCTTGTCGTTGTCTTCTGGATGTTCAGCTACGATAACGAAATAGAGTTGCCATCTTTCTTTGGGGCGAAGAATAGTGAGTTTTTCGAATTCCAATTTGATTTTAGCCATGGTCAGATAATATTTATTGGTCAAATTCTTTCGGTTAAAATTCTTGTTGGGAACAGGAATTATAACCTCCTGAATTTAATAAAATATTATCATAATCAATAACATTCTTCGATAATCTCTTACTGTGGAATTATAACTCCTTCAGCATCCAGATGGTGCAGGCGTAATGCCCGGTATCGCCGACAGGTTGTTCCAATCGGCGAAAGCCTGCTTTTTTGTACATGCCTACCGCCTTTTCCAGTTCGGGGAGCGATTCGAGGTAGAGTTGCCTGTAGCCTTGTTCGCGTGCCGAATCGATGCACTGTGCCATTAATTGTTTGCCGATTCCGGTTCCGCGTACCGAAGCTGCTACGTAGAACTTCACCAACTCGGCACATCCTTCCGGCAGACCGTTGGATGGATATATGCCACATCCGCCCACGATTTCGCCACTGGCTTCAGCAATCCAGTATTCCGCTTTCGGTACCTGGAAAAGCTCGTACAGGTGGTCGGTGGTGGGATCGGTGTAAACGGTTCCCGGACGGTCGATTTTGAATTCCCGGAACACTTTCCGAATCATCTCCGCCAGGGGAGCATTATCATCAGGTGCAATTTGTCGGTAGGTAACCTTCATGCTTATTCTTTTCTGTTTCCGAAATCCGGTGTTGAATTCCGGCGGACGGTAAAATTAGAAAATGTGACGAGGAATAAAAAAGCCGGCCCGTTGTGGAGTTGCCGGGCCGGCCTGATGAAGGTGTGCTGAGAGGTGAAATGAGAAAGCTAACTACGTACAAGCACACCCAATGCTTCCAGTAACTGAGGCTTATCTTCCAGTGCTATGATGGCTACGTCGTAAAAATCGGTCATCCAGTCGTCGATAACGGCGAAGGCGGCGTCTTTAGCCTGGGTTGCCTCCTGTGATTCTCCCATTTCCCGGTAGTATAATTTGCGGGCGCTCTCCATGGCTTCGATGTCGGCGAGGGTAGCGGTGGCTGCATCGGCCGTGAGTTTCAACCGGGCCAGTTTGCCTGCGATGGAGGCGTTATCTACAACGATGTTGTAGAAGAATTTCATGGTATCGACCCAACTGACGTAGCTATGAGGGATGGATTTAATCACTCCGAGTTGCGACAGGGTCACCACATCGTTGCGGAAGACTATACGGGCCTTTTTGCGATCGCGTTTGAATGTTTGGTAGAGCGCCTTTTTACGCGCTTTGTAGTCGACGCGCGCATCGACGGTTTCGTCATCCTCCTTCTTGTTGAAATTGTAGGCATTTCGTGTTGAGACGAGGATTTGACGGCCTTCGGCAAGCATTTCGGGGCTGTACCCGAATTCGGCCATGGCAGCCGCAATTTCCGGCTGGTTTTCGGCATTGGTTAATGCGGTGTTGTACAGGTCAAGAATTTCGGCGTCTGTTTTGTACGATGTTGTCATGGTAAAATGGATTTAGGTTGAATGTATAACTCGTTAATTGATCATTTTCGTTGGTGAAGCCGTTCTGTTAGTTACTTACCTACCTTTTCTGTCTTACTCCCGACCCTTTTTTCCCAGGTCTGGAGCTCATTTTTTCCGGTCCCGACCCTTTCTGTCTCACTCCCGAGCCCGTTTTCCCTGGTCCCGGCCTTTTCTGTTTTACTCCCGACCTGTTCTTCCCAGGTCCGGGGCATCTCTATCCGGCTACGGCGTTTGTCTATCCCGGTCCCGGCTGTTTTTATCCCGCTACGCACGTCTTTTATCCAGCTCCGGACGTTCTTTTTCTTAGAACATAGCCTCTCTTCTTGCTGCTTCTGTCATTCTACCGGTGGATGTGGTACCTCTTCCGGTTGAACCGGTCTGTCTGCTTCGTGTTTTTGGATTTTCTCTCTCTGTCTGATACCAACGATAGCTAAGATAGGGAATTTGAATTAAAAAATAAAGGAATCTGTAGATGAATTGTTTTGTCGTATTCTTTTATCTGTATGATGTGGGAATTTAGTTTTAACGGTTGGTACATGTTGTCGTAGAGTAATTTCTTACCACGCCACTCGACTAAATGTATTGATTTTCATTGTTTCAAATTTTTAGGGCGGAATTTATTATTAAATTATTCCAAAATGTAGGTACTATCATTTGTTATAATAGTATCACCCATACTAGGTGTTTTGTTTATTTGCTTGGTTACGTCTGTTGCATGGTTTGGCTTTAATTTGCTTATAGATACATTTGAATCTGCATCTAATCTATGGCAATTCCTAATTGATAACCCTAATGTCACTAAAGCAATAATAGGATATAACCATGCTGAGACATTTTTAATTTTTCTTATGGGATTATTGGTTGTCCAATCTAGCTGGTCTTGTTTGAACTCCTTGAAATATAAATAGGCAAGTCCATCAGTATTTATTTTATACTTGTCATTTTTAACATCTACATATTTTTTCTTCAATAATTCATTTATGGCAAATTCTACAATATGTTCATCTATTTCCGATAGTTGTGAAATCGAATGTATTGAGCTGTATTCGTCTTTTTTTATTTTTTCCCCAAACAGTGACGGAAAATCAAACTGGTTTAGAAATTCACACAATTTTAGTGTTCGCAAAACGTTCACTTCGTTTGCTAATTTTCTATTTAATTTCTCAATTTCTATTTTCATATCGTTCTATTCCAAACGTCTTTTTAAAAGCCGAAGCGCGTGGGCAAAAATTTAAAACTTATCATTTACCATTCATTGAAAGACCGAATAGCCATGCAATACGCAGTATGTTACAGGCTGGCTTTGTTTGATAATTTCTTTTTTTTTATTGATTTTTTAATGTCTCTTATAGCTTGATTAATATTGTAATCAGGGTATACATAAATTATTTCACAACCATTTTGATTTGCCTTAACCTTTTTTTCTTCGTCTCTTTTCAGGTTGTCTTGAAATTGTGCAAAAGCTACCTTCTTACCTTTGCCACCGAAATCAACGGGTTGCTGATGTTGTTCTCCTTGGTACTCAATTGCAATATTTAATTCAGGGAAATAAATATCAAATCTTTGAAGACCCAACCATTCAGGTGAACCTTGAGAAATAACCGTGTATTTTTTTTCAAATGTTTTTTTTATTTCTCGAAACAGTAAGTTCTCATTATAAAATACACCAACAATTTTTTCATCAAATTCTAATCTACACTCGTTTTCAAAAATTCGGATTGATTTTATAAATTCATTTTGAAATAGCCATCCATAATCAAAAACAACACTACCTCTAGATGTTTCATTCATTTCGTTTATCATCGCCTCTCTTGGTTCAAAATGACTTAAAAGATAATTTGCAAACTCAGTTTTATCCCTAAATCTGTTTTTAAAATATTTATGAAGATTTTCCTTGGGAATCAATTTGCAGGTACTCTTTGTAAAATGTTTATCTGTTATACAATTACTAAGTTCTTGAAAAGATAATTTATCCCACCAATGGTAGTAAATAATATTTCTTTTGATTGTTTGCAACAATTCTCTCTTTTTGAAAGAAGTAATATCTATATAACAGTTTTCAATAAAAACCGACCTGAGGAAATAAAATTGGCCAAAGAAATATGTTGAATGCTGTTCTGTCATTTTCTTTGCGTCAGCATATATTTTTTTATCATATGATTCAATCAAATTTTGGCTAACTGAAAAATCTCCTATTTCGTATTTTTTTAAATTTTCCTCTGTATAGTTCTTGTAATGTATATTGTCGCAATATTTTTGACCTATCAGCAAAGGATGTTGTCCTGTTACCATTGATTGAATTAGTAACTTGTCAAGCTGATTGTAAGTTAGCCATCTCCATTCATCATATGTTTCCTTAAGACTTTTCATTTACTGATTGCTGTTTATTTAGCTTGCCTGTAACTAGTGTATATCAATATTGTTGTTGTTTCTCCTTTAACGTTTGAAAAGTTGTTGTTACACACCCCAGACGAGATGTATTGTGTACTTAATTATGTTACTCTTGTCAGCATATTGAAGAAACTACCAGGATTTGTCTTCATATTGGTTTATGTCTTCGATTACCCAAGGTAGGTAAAAAATGAATAATTAGAAATGGGTAGGGAGTAGTTGCGGGAATTATTGTTGAAATGTCTTGGTTTTTTGCGGGCTGTAGTGGTAATAGCCCCACCCGGCCTCCCCAAACGGGGAGGAGACGGTCGCGGGTTGCAGCGCTTTTAATGGACTTGTTTGACAGATCTTGCTTTTCAGGGTGTTTCACGGCCACGATGTATCGTGGCCCTACGGGGCCGGAGTTGGAATGAATGACTGGATTTTCAAAGTACGTTTATTTGCTGGAATGGTTGATTTTAGCCAAAGCTTAGTCGTGCAGTCGGATTATTTAGGGCTGGCGTGGTAATAGCTCCACCCGGCCTCCCCAAACGGGGAGGAGACGGTCGCGAATAGCAGCGCTTTTAATGGACTTGTTTGACAGATTTTGCTTTCCAGGGGTGTTTCACGGCCATGATGTTTCGTGGCCCTACGGGGTGTGTAATAGAAATGGATGGTTGGTGTTTCAGCGGTTAATTGCAAAATCCTCCTCCAACGGAGGATATTTGCGAGCTGCGGTGCTTTTAATTGGTCGGGCGTTGATTGGGGAAATCCTGACAGGTTTCCGAAACCTGTCAGGATAGGGAGTGCTACTTATTGGTCGATTGATTTCGAATCATGTTGGTAATGCGGGTTGTCCCGGTGGAGTCTTTTACCATGCTGGTGGTTTGTCCGCTGCAGTTGGTGAAATATACATAGTGGCCTTCATCGCGAAAGCGATAGACCTTGCAGCCGTCGTGCTCGAAAAGATACTGTACCCGGTAGGTACTGTTGTTATCGGAACGGGTATTTGAAAGAGGGATACCGGTGGCGCAGGAAAGTAGATTAATAGCGATAAAAGCTAATGCGGATGCTTTGATTATTTTTTTCATGTGTAAGTGTTTATGGTTATAATTTTGTTTGGTGATCGAATTTAAGAGTTTTATGTTGTTTCGGGAAAGGTTTGAGAATGATTTTTATCTAAAATCCTCCTCCGGCGAAGGACACTTGTGTCTGGCGTGGTAATAGCCCCACCCGGCCTCCCCAAACGGGGAGGAGACGGTCGCGGATAGCAGCTCTTTTAATGGACTTGTTTGACAGATCTTGCTTTTCAGGGTGTTTCACGGCCACGATGTATCGTGGCCCTACGGGGCCGGAGTTGGAATGAATGACTGGATTTTCAAAGTGCGTTTATTTGCTGGAATGGTTGATTTTAGCCAAAGCTTAGTCGTGCAGTCGGATTATTTAGGGCTGGCGTGGTAATAGCCCCACCCGGCCTCCCCAAACGGGGAGGAGACGGTCGCGAATAGCAGCGCTTTTAATGGACTTGTTTGGCAGATTTGGCTTTTTAGGGGTGTTTCGTGGGCATGATGTTTCGTGGCCCTACGGGGTGTGTAATAGAAATGGATGGTTGGTGTTTCAGCGGTTAATTGCAAAATCCTCCTCCAACGGAGGATATTTGCGAGCTGCGGTGCTTTTAATTGGTCGGGCGTTGATTGGGGAAATCCTGACAGGTTTTCAAAACCTTTCAGGATAGGGAGTAAGAGTGCTACTTATTGGTCGATTGATTTCGAATCATGTTGGTGATGCGGGTTGTCCCGGTGGAGTCTTTTACCATGCTGGTGGTTTCCCCGCTGCAGTTGGTGAAATAGACGTAGTGGCCTTCATCGCGAAAGCGATAGACCTTGCAGCCGTCGTGCTCGAAAAGATACTGTACCCGGTAGGTACTGTTGTTATCGGAACGGGTATTTGAAATAGGGATACCGGTGGCGCAGGAAAGTAGATTAATAGCGATAAAAGCTAATGCTGATGCTTTGATTATTTTTTTCATGTGTAAGTGTTTATGGTTATAATTTTGTTTGGTGATCGAATTTAAGAGTTTTATGTTATTTGGGGAAAGATTTGCGAATGATTTTTATCTGAAATCCTCCTCCGGCGAAGAACACTTGTGGCTGGCGTGGTTTAATAGCCCCACCCGGCCTCCCCAAACGGGGAGGAGACGGTCGCGAATAGCAGCACTTTTAATGGACTTGTTTGGCAGATTTGGCTTTTTAGGGGTGTTTCACGGCCACGATGTATCGTGGTCCTACGGGGCCGGAGTTGGAATGAATGACTGGATTTTCAAAGTGCGTTTATTTGCTGGAATGGTTGATTTTAGCCAAAGCTTAGTCGTGCAGTCGGATTATTTAGGGCTGGCGTGGTAATAGCTCCACCCGGCCTCCCCAAACGGGGAGGAGACGGTCGCGGGTTGCAGCGCTTTTAATGGACTTGTTTGACAGATCTTGCTTTCCAGGGGTGTTTTACGGCCACGATGTATCGTGGCCCTACGGGGCCGGAGTTGGAATGAATGACTGGATTTTCAAAGTGCGTTTATTTGCTGGAATGGTTGATTTTAGCCAAAGCTTAGTCGTGCAGTCGGATTATTTAGGGCTGGCGTGGTAATAGCTCCACCCGGCCTCCGCAAACGGGGAGGGGACGGTCGCGGGTTGCAGCGCTTTTAATTGGCCGGGGCTTGATTGAGCAAATCCTGACAGGTTTTCGAAACCTGTCAGGATAGGGAGCGCTCTGCAGTTATTAATTTTACTGTGCACTGCACGACCACGATGTATCGTGTCCCTGCGTGGCAATAGTGGAAATGAACAACGAAATTGGGGGCATCGAAATTTCTTGCTGACTTTCCATTTCAATATTTACTCACCGCAACCCTTTTCTAATAATAGAGAGGGGTTTGGGCCAGTGCTGAGAACAACTTTCCGGTGGTAAGGTGGGCTTTTTACCCAGGGCATTGCCCGTGGGCTGAATTAAACTGTCCCTCCGGGACGTAGTTTATTTGCCGGGATGTTTCCCCGAACAGCCCAGAGGCGGTTGATAAATTGGAAGTCGAACAGGCAGTCGCATTACCTGAAACCGGCCACTCCCTGCGGATGAATTTTTTCTATGTATCCCTCTTTATCGAAGTTCAGACTGTCAATGCACAGTTGTCTTAAAACGTAGTCTTTGTTCTGCGGATGAATGCGGTGATACAAGATATAGTATTGTCCGTTTGCTTTGAAAACAGTGTGGTGTCCGGGACCAATTGTTTTCCCGTCGGGTGTGGTGGACAGAATGGGACTGTTTTTGCCTTCTTTCCACGGGCCGTAGGGAGTTTTTCCAACAGAATAGCGTACCTGATAAGTAGAGTCGATGGCTTTCCCATGCGAGTACATCAGATAGTAAAGGCCGTTGCGTTTTAACATGTAAGGCGCTTCGAAGTAGTGAGGTGGCGTCACATCGCGTGGTTCACCGTCGAAGGTTACCATGTCCTTTTTCAGTTTCGCAACAAAGCAATGCCCGTTGACCCAGTTTAACCCCGAGCCCCAGTATAAATAAACCTGTCCATCGTCGTCGACGAAACACTCGGCATCAATCATATGATACTCCGGAAACCGGTTACTTTTGATTAACGGTGAATGGTCGGCTTTGGCATTTTTCCAGGGGCCGAGCGGTGTATTACTTACCCCGGCCCAGATTTCGCTGCCTACCGAAACATACATGTGATATTTACCGTCGGGGCCTTTTACCACGGAAGGAGCCCAAACCATCGAGTTTTTTGATGTAGGACTGGTGCAGGCTTCCTTGGTGGGCCAGTCGATGTGTTTGATTTGAAAATGTTTGAAGTCTTTCGTTTCCAGAACGCCCAGTTGTTTTCCGCCCCAGGGGTCAATGGTTGCGTAGATATAATAAGTGCCGTCTGCCTTTACAATGGTTGGGTCGGCGTAATATCCGTTGACAATGGGGTTGGTGATGAAATCTTTGGGCGTTTGTCCCTGACACAGCGAGGCGATGCTTAGCAGGATGATAAACAATGTGTATTTCATAATCAGCATTAGTTTGTTGTTGTAGCAGGAGCTTTTTTAGCAATTCTACAGGAAACGGAAAGATAAAAATCTTCTGTTAATTGGGCCCCACTTGCGGGGAAATATTGGATGTTTTGTGCTATAATCGGTTTGCCTATTGGACGATTATTGCCCCTTGAAGCTCCCGTCCGGGAAACTTTGGTATTCAGGCCCGTGTTGGCAAAGCAAGGTTTTTCATCCTGTCGGGATGGTGTAATTGGTCGAAAACGGAATGGAGTTGCAACAACGTCAGATTAGTTGTTTTTCACTGCTCATTGTTCCTGATTTCAATTAGTTTTACATCACCGAAACGCTTTGCTTATGGAAAACATACATACACCGGTGATTGAGGTGAAGGAAGTGCACAAGTCCTTCAAGACGGTTCATGCGGTGCAGGGACTGAACCTGACCATCGGGAAGGGGGAGTTTGTGGCGCTGCTGGGACCGAACGGTGCCGGTAAAACTACGCTGGTGGAGATGATTGAGGGTATCCGTCATCCCGACAAGGGCGAAATCCGCATCATGGGGAAGACGTGGAAGCACCATGAGGATGAACTTCGTCATTTGATTGGTTTGTCGTTGCAGGAAACCCGTTTTACGGATAAGCTGCGGGTGTACGAAACACTTCGTTTGTTTGCCAGCTTTTTCGGATTGGGAAAGGAGCGGGTAGAGGAGATTATTGAGTTGGTGGCCCTGGAAGAGAAGCGCAAAGCATTTGTGGGGAACCTATCCGGCGGTCAGCGGCAAAGGCTGGCGCTGGGTATTTCGCTGCTGAATAAGCCGAAGGTGTTGTTGCTGGACGAGCCGACCACCGGCCTCGACCCGAATGCCCGGCGGGAAATCTGGGCTATTCTGCGCAAGCTGAAAGAACAAGCCGAAACGTCGATGATTCTGACCACACATTACATGGAAGAGGCGGAGCAGTTGTGCGACTATATTATCATTGTCGACCACGGGAAAGTGTTGCGGGAAGGAACGCTGGAGCAGTTGCTGAAGGGCGAGGAAGGAGAGAAGGTGATTGAGTTTTCGCTGAAAGATGGTCCGGAAACCTTGCCTCCAACGAATGGCAAAATCGGTGAAATGCAATGGAACGGAATGCAGCGGAGTGGAAAGGTAGCGGTGCAGGATATGAATACTCAGCTGCCGGAATTCATGGAATATTTGCGACAGAACCGGCTTCATTTGCAGGATATGGAGTGCCGTCGTACAACGCTCGACGATTTATTTACTACGTTAACCGGAAGACATTTACATGAATAACCGACTATCGAACCACCAGCTTTGGCAACTAACGCTTTCTTACTCCCGGGAGCTACTTCGTGAACCGGGCGTACTATTCTGGGGCATTGTGTTTCCTATCCTGATGTCGTTGGGACTGGGCATTGCCTTTACGCAGAAAACGGATGTAGTGCGCAAAGTAGCGGTCATTGACGCATCGGTCGACAGTTCGTCTATTCAACATTTCCTGCTCACCGAGGCACAGCCTAATCCGGAAGTGGCAGCGGATTCGTTTCGTTACAGCTACACGATTCCCGATAAGCAAATGGGAAATACCACCTTCCTTTTCCGGGAAACCGATTGGAAAGAGGCGATGGTTTTGCTGAAACGCGGCCAGATAAATGTGATTTTGACCGAGCAAAAAGGAAAGCCGGAATATCATTTCGATCCGCGTAATCCGGATGCTCAGCTGACTTATATCAAGCTGTCGGGCGTTCTGAACGGTAAAGCGGTGAATACGCCGCAGGACAACGGTGAAATCAAACCGCTAACGTTAGCGGGAACACGTTATATCGATTTCCTGGTTCCCGGTTTGATTGCCATGAATGCGATGATGTCGTGTATGTGGGGTATCAGTTACGGTATTATCGATCGTCGCTCGAAGAAGTTGCTGCGGCGTATGGTGGCTACCCCGATGAAGAAGACCAACTTCCTGATTGCCTTTATTACCGTACGTTTTGTGATGAATTTCATCGAATCGGCGCTGCTGGTACTGGTTACCTGGCTGGTTTTCGGAATTACCATTCAGGGAAGTATTCCCGGTCTGCTGGCCATTTTTATGGCAGGTAACCTGGCTTTCGCCGGAATCGCCATTTTCGTTTCATCGCATACCGCCAATACCGAAGTGGGCAACGGCCTTATTAACCTGGTGGTGATGCCAATGATGGTCTTGTCTGGTATCTTCTTCAGTTACCACAACTTCCCGGACTGGAGTATTCCGGTGATTCAGAAACTGCCACTAACAATGCTGGCGGATGGTATCCGGGGAATCTTTAATGAAGGGTTGGGGCTGACGGATATTGCTTTGCCGTTTGTGATTTTATCGGCTATCGGGGTTTTCTTCTTTTCGTTGGGGCTGCGGTTTTTTAAGTGGCACTGACGGGGCGGGTTTCAGGTTAGAAGAGTTCCGGTTGTTTCTGTTATTGGTCAGGCTGAAGGCCTGAAATTATAAAGCTTGGGGCACCTCCCCAAGTAAAAAGAATGAATATCCCAATAGAAGCCTGAAGGGCTTCAACTGTTAATGCCTCTTTCTTGTCATCTGATAAAAAACATATACCCGACCCTTCAGGCCTGCCTTTTTGTATATACTAACAGAACCTAAATTCACGTACTCTTTAAATCATTACGCATTATCCATCCTGTCAAAGATACACTGGTATGTGCGGCGCAGGAACTTCCCATTTCAATTGTAGTCAGTATGTGCGCCTCCTTAAAATGCGTGGCATTCAATCTTGGGGCGGCGTCATCGCGGCGATAGCCGCTCTTCCTTCCCCAAAGTTATGGAATTGTGGCCCTTCAGGCCTTTTTGTACATGCCGACATAACCCCAACCCGTGTATCTCTTTAATCATTACACATTACTCATTGCAAATTCTCTTTTGCTACTGGAAAAAGGCTGCCTGAGATAGCAGACAGCCTTTCGAATCCAACCTATGAATGTCCTCCGGCGACGATGCGGAGGATTTTGATGTTTAGCACTACCCAGCGGTACAGTTGCCAGGGGATGAATGCTCTCCAGAAACGGGTTGCCCGTGTGGGAACCGGTGGATACGACTCCTCGGAGTATGCAATGGTTTGGTTACTTTGTTCTTCCATATCTTTTGATTTTTACTATTTCTATTCGGGTAACAGCCACCAGAAAGGATAGCCTTTGGCTTTGTGCAGAAACATGTAATGCATGAACCATTTCAGCCAGTGTCCGGCTAATCCGGCCTCGCCGATGGTATAGGAAATATCACGACCGTATTCCGGATATTTTTTCCAGTCCTGCACAATGGGAAAGACCGTCATGGTAGCAGCGGCTCCGTTCATCATTCCGTACCCGGCAGAGACAATACAGGCAGCTCCCATTTTGGACATGGAGGCTTTGTGTTTCATCTGCGGTTTACCGGTACTAATCCAGTCAGCAATGTTTTGGGCGACCACTTTTCCGGTTACACCCGAAGGCATTCCGGTACGCGGTGGCGCCGGGAATATTTTCGTGCCCGACGGACTGGTCATCGGTTTGGAAATAGCATGCGGTGGTGCGAAGGCGATTCCTGCTGCGAAGATATTCTCGTAGCTGGGATTTTGATAGGTTGAAGGCCAGTCATCGGCCGACCATTGTTCGAATGGTTTTGGGGTGTAGTCGGCATCCACCTTCATGAAGCCGTTCGGTGCGAACAGCGTATCGGTCATGTCACTTCCATCTTTGGCGAAAGCTTTAATTCCCGGTCCTGTGAAGGAAGGAATCAGCATGGCAAAATCGAACGTTTCTTCGCCGGTTGTTCCGTCGAGGGACTCGTAGTGCACCTTGCCCTCTTCGATTTTCTTTACACCTGCCCGTTTAATCCAGCTGATGTTGCGTTCGCGGAAGAACGATTCGGCCAGCGTGCGCGTCTGCGTGATATAACCTCCACGCTTGATATAAGCGCCGCCCATACCGAAATCGCCCAACTCGAATTCATTGGTAATCCATTTGATTTCGGCCATGTGTGACAGTTTGCGCTTCTTGATTTCGAAGGCAACGTTGAGAATATACTCGAATGCTGCACCCTGACAGGTGGACATCGGGTGCCCGACACCAATGAGAATCTTTTGCTTTTCGCCGTTCTCCATCTTTTGGATGCAGCCCTGCAGCTTTTCCCATGCCTGGGCAGCATGACCGAAGGTACAAACCGATTCGGTGAATTTATCGGGTCCCAGCCCCTCAGTTGCCTCAAAATTCAGTTTCGGGCCAGTGGCATTTATCAGGAAGTCGTAGTCGACCTTCTCTGTTTCGCCAACGCGGTCCTGACCTGTGTATTCAACGATTACAAATCCTTTGCCGATTTCACTGTCTCCTTCCGGGTGAATGGAGACAGCTTTGGCTTGTTTGAAAATGATCCCAGCCTTTTTGTAGCGTTTATCCAGCCGGAAACGAATTTGGTCGACCGTCATCCGGCCAACGCCAACCCAGATATTGGAAGGAATCCAGTGGTAGTAGGTGTTTGGAGCAATCACTACTACTTCATGTTTTTTCCCCAATTTCTTTTTCAGGATGGTTGACGCCGTATGGCCAGAGATACCGGCACCCAGCACGACAATTTTTGCCATAATCAATTGGTTTTATTGGTTAATTGTTTTCTCTGAAGAAGTGTATTGGCGTGCCCTCTCCTCAGCCGTGCCTGCGAAAGCCAAAACCTTATTAAATCTACAATAAAAATCTGTGATTTGCCTGCTTAACAGTTGACTAATTTGGTGAAGAACAAGCCGTTTTATTGACAAAAGAGATTTTGGTAACTATTGAAGAATTCAAATTACATGCGATAAATAATAGCCGGAATATATCTTTTTCAATGGGGAAGTCTGGAAAACATTCGAAAAATGGATTACAGATTAAGGTTATTTTTCCATCTTTAGAAAGTTTCAACAACCGACTATGACGACGACATTGACACAAACGAAGACCAAACTTGAAGAATACTTCGATTCATTTCGCAAGAATATACTGGGAATCGACCAGACTTTTGAATCTCCTTACGGCGAACAGCCTTTGGTGTATGCCGACTGGATTGCCAGTGGCCGGCTTTACCGTCCCATCGAGGAAAAACTGTTGGAGCAGTTCGGTCCGATGGTGGGTAACACGCATTCCGAAGCATCGGAAACGGGTTGCACGATGACGCAGGCCTATCATTTGGCCCATGCGATTATCAAGAAACATGTGCATGCCAATGCCGATGACGTAATTCTTACGACCGGATTCGGGATGACGTCGGGGCTCGCTAAACTGCAGCGTATTCTGGGGTTGAAGATTCCTGAAAAGCTGATGAAGTTCTGCGATATTCCCCGGGAAGAGCGGCCTGTGGTTTTCCTGACGCATATGGAACATCATTCCAACCAGACTCCCTGGCTGGAATCGCTGGCCGATGTGGTGGTGCTGGAACCGGATGAGAACCTGATGGTCAATCCACAGTACCTTCGTACCGAACTACAGAAATATGCGAACCGAAAAGTGAAGATTGGTTCTTTCTCGGCTTGTTCCAATGTAAGCGGCGTGATTACCCCTTTTTACGAACTGGCGCAAATCATGCATGAGCACGATGGTTACTGCTTCGTCGATTTTGCTGCGTCGGCACCGTATGTCGATATTGACATGCATCCTAAGAATGAGATGCAGCGGTTGGATGCCATCTTCTTTTCTCCACACAAATTTTTAGGCGGTCCCGGAAGTTCGGGTGTCCTCATCTTTAATAAGAAGCTTTACAAAAACCGCATTCCCGATCATCCCGGAGGTGGCACGGTGAAATGGACGAATCCCTGGGGAGAACACACTTACGTAGATGATATTGAAATTCGTGAGGATGGCGGTACGCCCGGTTTTATGCAGGCCATTCGTGCTGCCATGTGTGTCCGGTTGAAGGAACAAATGGGGATCGATAAAATCAAGGGGAGAGAGACAGAACTGCTAAAGAGGGCTTTCAAAGGCTTCAGCAAAATCGACGGAGTGTTCATTTTGGCGCAGGAAGCCCGGGAACGCCTGGGAGTAATCTCTTTCTATGTGGAGGGCATCCATCACAACATGGTAGTTCGTTTGCTGAACGACCGGTTCGGTATCCAGGTACGCGGAGGTTGCTCCTGTGCCGGAACCTACGGACACTATTTACTGCACGTAGATCGCGAAATGTCGCATCGGATTACTGAGAAAATTAATAGCGGCGATTTATCGGAGAAACCCGGATGGGTGCGATTGTCATTGCATCCTACCATGACCAATACTGAACTGGACTACATTATGGACTCGCTTGAGAAAGTGGTTGCCAATGCGCATCTTTGGAAGGAAGATTACATATACAACCGGCACACCGGCGAATTTGATCACAAAGACGGGAATGGAAAATGTGATATAATTTCACGCTGGTTTGATTTGGAAATCTGACTCCATTTATCTGATTATAATGTCTCCCGGAACTCAATAGGCTTTCGTTGCCTGATATTTGATATTAAATCTTATTAGAAATTTTGCAATAATTGTTAAGTTTACTCGCCATGATTTAACGTCATCGGATAACTGGACTTATTAACCGGGATATGGCGGGGGAATTAAAAAACATTAGCAACGAAGAGTTTCGGTCAATTTTTGACCAGTACTATCCTATGCTTTTTCACCTGGGGAAAGAATATCTTCAGGATGAAGATGAAGCCAAGGAGGTTGCCCAAAATGCCTTTGTGAAACTCTGGGAGATTCGTGAGTCCCTTTCGACTGAATCGAATATTCGTAATTTCCTCTATACCATTGCCAAGAATAACTGCCTGAACTGTTTAAAGCGGAGAGAAGTGCTGGCTGTGCATCATGACCGGATGAAATATCTGGAGATGCATTTCAATTATGAGGCTCTCAACCGGATGGATCATCAATACCTGGAATTTTCTGAATTAAAGGAAAAGATTGAAGAGGCAATTTCCGGCCTTTCGGAAAATTGTCGGCGCGTATTTTACATGAGCCGGTTTGAGGATAAATCCAATAAGGAAATTGCTGCAGCGCTCGATGTGACGGTGAAAACCGTGGAGGCGCACATGACAAAAGCGTTGAAACATCTTCGAAAAGAATTGAAAGATTACCTTCCTGTTTTATTGGTGATTACCAATTTCCTGAATTAAATCTGAGAAAAAAATTGAAATCACGGTTAGGGTTGTCCTTGGCTTGATTGTTTAATAGTTAAAGAATGTGAAAATATTTGCTTTCGCATAAGGATTTATCAGAAGCAGTGTGAGAATAGAGGCTCAGAAAAGTTATTGTATTGAAAGAAAATAGAAATAATTGATGTCAGACGAATTATTATCAAAAATTTTGTCGGGAACGGCAAGCGAGGAGGAGAAAAGAGCCTATTACGAGGAGGTGGCCACTGATGAATCCTTTCAGGAGGAATTTTATCAGACCAAAAGTTTGTGGGTGAGAGCAACTGCCGGCAGAAAAGAGCCAAAGCTAAATCTGGATGAGGAATACAGAAATCTGAAGGAGAAGGTTAGCGGAATGAAAAAAAACGGAATCCGGAGTCTGACCCGTATTTGGATTGGACGGGCAGCGATGGTTACGGTGTTGCTCTCCGTAGGATGGTTGGCTCACCAGTTCTGGTCGCCCGGAAAGCAGCAGGTGGATTTTACCCAGCAGTTTGCTTCGTCGATTGGCAGCATTTCACAGATGACTTTGCCCGATGGAACACAAATTTGGCTGAATTCGGGCAGTAAAGTGGTTTATCACGAGACTTCGAAAGAGAGAAATGTTCAACTTGTGGGCGAGGCCTGTTTTGACGTAGCGCATGATGAAGAGCATCCGTTTTCGGTTCAGACAGAAAACATGGTAGTCCGTGACTTAGGTACGCGTTTTAATGTTCGGGCCTATCCCAATGATGAGGTTACCGAAACAACGCTTATCGAAGGAAGTGCAGAGATTCTTTCAGGTAATAATTTGAAGCGAATCTGTGAATTGAAGCCGGGAGAACTGGCTGTATATGACAAGGCAAGGAAGCGGATGTCAATACAGGAGATCGACCCGTCGACCATCGTTGCCTGGATGGATGGTAAGTTTGTCTTCCGGAATGAAAAACTGGCAGATATCTGCGACGAGCTGGAGAAATGGTACGGTGTCCGTTTCCGTTTTGCTGACGATGTGATTAAAGATTACCGGTATACGGCGAACATCAAACGGACGACTTCGATTTCGTATGTTCTGAAAATGCTGAATATCACAACTCATTTGCATTACAGCATTCAGGAAAATAAAATGGAACCTGACATTATTACGATATCAACAGAAAAGAAAAGTAACTAAACAAGAATATTAAACGATTGCCTATGCACTAACTATCAACTAAATCAACAAAAAACCGGGAGGGTGGCACCCTTCCCGGTTCATGTGAATTTAATATCCCGAGCAGTCTCTATATCAGAGAATCGCAAATAAGACTGCTCTATTGTAAACCAAACAGTTCAAATCTATGAAGAATTTTCGAAGATTCCCGGGCAATTTATGCCCCGGGCTAAAAAAATTGTACCTAACCATGAAACTAACTGGATTCCTGTTGCTTCTTTCCGCCATGACCCTGTCGGCGAAGACCTACTCACAGGCGGTGCGCTTAAATCTCCAGGTTGAAAATGCCAACATCGTTCAGGTTTTCGATCAAATAGAGAAGATTTCTGAATTTGGCTTTTTCTTTAAGTCCGATCAGATGGACCTCACGAAGCGGTATAGTCTTTCGATAGAAAATGCCAGCATTGACCAGATTCTTTCCCAGGTACTGGATTTATCGAAATACAAATATCAAATCGTTGACCGCAATATTGTGATTTCCAAAAGAGCTGTTGAAACAGCGCAAAGCGGACAACAGGATAAACACAATGTAAATGGTACGGTAACGGATGAAGATGGAGTCCCGCTTCCGGGAGTAACCATCGTCGTTAAAGGAACGACCTCCGGAACGATTACCGATACGAACGGACACTATACGATATCCAATGTTGGTGACTCTGATGTGCTGGTATTCTCTTTTATCGGAATGGTGGCACAGGACGTTGCAGTGCAATCGCGTGAAACCATCGATGTTACCATGAAACGGGAGACATACGGAATTCAGGAAGTGGTAGCGATTGGATATGGTACCATGCGTAAGCAGGATGTAACCGGTTCCATTTCCCAGGCAAAAGGCGAGGAATTGGTACAAGACCAAAGTTTCAGTGCACTGGATAATTTGAGAGGAAAGGTTTCCGGTGTCAATATTTTCTCCAACTCGGGGCAGCCCGGAGCTTATTCAAGTCGTGTTGTTATCAGAGGTATGTCTACCATCGATGCTTCGTCGGCTCCTTTGTATGTAGTGGATGGCGTTGTGATGGAGGATTTTGGATTGATCAACCCGAATGATATCGAGAGTATTGAAGTGTTGAAAGATGCTTCTTCGGCGGCTATTTACGGAGCCCGTGGTGCCAATGGTGTTATTCTGGTGACAACCAAACGCGGAAAAGAGCATGGCAAGGGAACTACGGTAAGCTACCAGGGATCTGCCAGCGTGAGTACCATGGCCCGTTATATGGATGTGCTAAATGCGCAGGAGTGGACCGACGCTTTCATGATTGGTCTCGAAAATGAGAACAAATACATGGATTACAACTGGTCGCTTGACCGGACGGATTGGTTTACTGACCCGAACTACTTTGATGCACAGGGTAATCCGCTGTATGATACCAACTGGCAGAAAGAAGCCACCCGGACCGCTTTTTCTCAAAATCATCAGTTGAATATTCAGCAAGCCGGTGAAAATTCTTCAGCCGGTGCTTTCCTGAATTATACTGATCAGGAGGGTATTGTTAATAATACGTACAGTAAACGTGTCAATGCTAAACTGGCATTTGACGGCGATCCGACGAAATGGTTGTCTACTTCCCTTAATTTATCGGTGAACCATACATGGGGACGTTATACTCCGGAAACAGGCGGCGGACAGGAAGCTCGTCGTACGATGATTGAGATGTTGCCCTGGTTACCTCTGCGCGATGCGAATGGTAATTACACTACTTCTGCCAGCTCATCCATGTCCGATACCTTTGGATTCGAAGGAATGTCGAACCCTGTGATGATTCTGGATCTACAGAAACGGATGAGGTACAACACACAGATTTTCGGAAATACAGCCTTAACCTTCCATTTGCTGGATGGTCTTGATCTGAAAACTCAATTTGGTATCGACAGCCACAATATAACCAGCAAGGGGTATTCTTCTATCTCTTTGAATAACATATCCATGCCGAACGGTTGGGCTTATATCGATCATGAAAATATATTTTACTGGCAGGAAGAAACTTATTTAACCTACCAGAAAGTATTTGGCATGCACCGCCTGAATGCGATGGCAGGTCTTTCGTGGCAAGAGCGCACATATAATTCCGATGGTTCGCGTACCGAAGGATTCAGTGATGATTTCTTTGAATGGTATAACATGGGTGCCGGTACAACTCCTTCAGCTCCCTCTTCCTATTACGAAAATTGGGCAATGAATTCCTACTTCCTGCGTGTTGCTTATACCTATAATGACAAGTATTCGGCAACGGTAACCGGTCGTTATGATGGTTCTTCCAAATTCGGAAAGAACAACAAATATGCGTTCTTCCCGTCTGCGGGATTGGCCTGGATTGTATCACAGGAAGACTTCTTAAAAGACAATGCAACCATCAGTACTCTGAAACTTCATACCAGTTACGGATTGACGGGTAACTCTGAAATTTCGCCCTATCGTTCGTTAGCATCGGTTGACTCAGGAACTGAGTTACTGGATGGTTCGAGAGCACCATACTCCTATATTAGCTCGATGGCAAATCCGGATTTGAAATGGGAGAAAACAGCACAGTGGGACATGGGCTTTAACTTAGGTTTGTTCCGAAATAAGCTGAACTTCGATATCTCTTATTATCACAAAAAAACAACCGATTTGTTACTGAATACTCCGTTGCCAACGTCTTCGGGTTTTGGTTCGATATACAAAAATATCGGGTCGGTACAAAACCAGGGACTTGATATCATGGTGGATGCTACGCCTGTTCGCACGAACGATTTTCAATGGAATGCTACACTGAACCTGAACTACAATAAAAACAAGATTCTTCACCTTGGCGAAAACGATGAAGATATCGAGTTGAATTATTGGGTTGGTGGTTCAGAAAGTATTTTGCGGGTCGGTGAAAACCTGAGTAGTTTCTATGGTTACCGCAGGTTAGGTGTTTACACCATTGAAGATTATGAAGCGGGTAACTGCGAGAAGAGCCAGATTGGTAGGGCGAAGAGGACTAACGAAAAAGAGATTATCGGTAAAGGAATGCCCGATTGGGCAGGTAGTCTCATTAACAATTTCAGGTATAAGAATTTTGACTTAACTGTTGATCTGCAATTTGTTTGGGGTGTAGAAACGATGCAGCAATTTTACCACCCGACCTACGACCGTTTTGGTATCACCAACGGTTTGACCAACATTTTATACGATGCGTATAATGGTACTAACCCCAATACGATGGAACAAGCCATTTATCTGACAAATTCAGGACATGCCGGACAGAACACAACGGTGGATTCTGGTTGGATTGCTGATGGTTCTTATTTAAGAGGTAATCTTATACAACTGGGGTATACCTTCTCTGACAAGCAATGCAGAGCCATTGGTCTTTCGAAATTACGTTTATATGCGAATGTGAACAATGCATTCTTGATCTGCTCCAGTAAATACAACGGGTACGATCCGGAATCAACTTCCCAGGGGAGTGCCAAGTTCGGACAGAACATGACATTTTACGCATATCCAAGGGCCAGAACATGGACATTGGGACTAAACGTAACATTTTAATTAAAATCCAAAATGAAGACTACTATGAAAAAGATATTAATATGTTTATCAGTGAGCCTTCTGTTTATGACGTCGTGTAATGACTTTCTCGATGAAAGTCCCAAATCTGCACTGACGGAGGTTGATTATTATAAAACAGAAGCTCAGGCAACGGCAAACGTAAACTACTTATACCGAAACGGGGCACCCAGACGCATATCTTATGCTTCCAGTGCTTACATCGGACCCAAAGCTTCTATCACCGGAATGTTGACCGGTTATTTCAGTAACAGCTACGAAGGACAGGAAGTGGTGTGTAAATATTCCCGCTTGCTGACGCGTCAGCAACATACGAACGAGATATCAGATACTTCGGATGATATTTGGGACAACTGTTATAATGCCATCAACGTGGCTAATAATGCCATCGCAAGCATTCCCAATATTACCATGGATTCAGGAACCGCAGCTCAGCTGACCGCTGAAGCCATGTTTTTCCGGGCATTCAATTATTTCTACCTGGTAAAAACATTTGGCGACGTTCCGCTGCTTTTGGAGCCTGCCAATCTGGAAAATCTTTATCCCGAAAGAACAGCATCTGCGCAGGTTTATACTCAGATAGAATCTG
Organism: Prolixibacter sp. NT017; assembly: GCF_009617875.1. Lineage (NCBI taxonomy): Bacteria > Pseudomonadati > Bacteroidota > Bacteroidia > Marinilabiliales > Prolixibacteraceae > Prolixibacter > Prolixibacter sp. NT017. Next base: position 1,548,494 of record NZ_BLAV01000001.1, read on the forward strand.
ATTTGAAAGCTGCTATCGATGCTCTGCCGGCAAAAACATTTGCTGCTAATGGCCACCGGATTACCAAGTATGTCGCTGCTATGGTTCTCACTGATGTCTATTTTCACCGGGGTGATTATGCCAATGCGAAGACTTATGCGAAAATGGTTATCGATTCGCCTCATTCGCTTACCGCGAATACTGACATGACGGAAAGTAGCGCGTACAATCAACTGCGTTCCACTGACGATTTGGACGAAGTTATTTATGCGCAGGAATATGATGAAAGTATCAGCAATAGCAGCTGGTGGCCAACTTATGCATTTTCATCTTCGGCGACAGCCGTATTCGGAACCTATTCGATTTTTGAGCGGGTTTATGGACCGATTGATCAGTTCCTGAATGTATATCCGACCGATGATCTGCGTATTCAACCTAACCAGTTCTTCCATTGGAATTATACCAACCCGAATAATGGTAAAACCTGGACAGCTCCCGACGGACAGGCGGGATGCTGGTATTATTACGATGAAAATGCTGTATTGAATACCGGAAAAGGTACAAAAGACTGGAACTTCTATCGGTTGGCTGAAGCCTACCTGGATTATGCTGAATCAATCGCTCAGACTGACGGTGTAACGGATGAAGCCGCTACCTATCTTGCCAGAATACAAGTGCGGGCTAACATGAACGGTGAAACAGAAGACCAGATCAAAGCTGGCTTAATGGCGTTGTCGAAGCAGGAGTTCATCGAAACTTGCTGGACTGAAAGAATCCGCGAATTCCCGTTGGAATTCAAAATATGGGATGACTGCGTCCGTACGATGAAATTCCCGGTTATCTCAGCAACCAATCCCGGCGAAGTAACTTATGTTGACCTGATTGGCGCACAGAACGCAGCAGGAGCCACGTTTAAAGAAACCGACCTGGTATTCCCGATTTCATTGAACGAGTTGCAGCGTAACCCGAATTTGACCCAGAATGCAGGTTATGCAAGTAAATAATTGAATACAGTAAGTAGGAAGAGGATCATACCCCGTTTTAGGGGATGGTCCTCTTATACTGAAGTTGTGTGTGTCATTATTTCTTTTCTACCCATTCTTTGATATCCTTGCCAGGAACAGTAACGAATAAAAGCTGTATCTCATCTGAAGTATTTACGTATCAGGAGACAGGCGACTTGAAACATAAAGTTTCAGTGGATCGTCGGAAATAATCTGCATACCTAAAACCTCTCTATGATTAATAAACAGTTCATAAAAGACTCTCCTATGTACATGAGAAAAATTCATTTATTTCTATCGATTGGAATTCTGCTTTTTATCGGGCAGGGATTGAGCTTTGCTTCCGTTCCACCAACATCAACAAAAAAATATACGCAGTATGTCAACCCATTTATTGGAACTGGCTCTGTTGATAGCTTAAGCCTATCGGGAAGTAATTTTCCGGGCGCTTGCGCTCCTTTCGGATTGGTACAGCTTAGCCCTGATACACGAGAATATCCCGACGACCCTTGCAGTGGCTACGATTATAACGACAAAACCATTGTAGGTTTTAGCCATACGCATTTGAGTGGAACTGGTTGTCCTGACCTTTATGATTTTTTGTTCATGCCTTACCAGGGTGATATTCAATGGCAATGTGGGAGCGATGACGGAAAAACAAAAGGATTTCGTTCTGCATTTCGGCATGAGACAGAAAAAGCGTATCCCGGTTACTATAGCGTCGTTCTCGATGACTATCATATTAAGGCAGAGCTGACCGCAACAGAGCATTGCGGAATGCACCGCTACACTTTCTCGAATACCGATCCGGTTCACCTGATGATTGACCTTGATCATTCGCTGGTCAGGAACAGTCCGTATCGCTATTGCAAAATCATCGAAGCCCAGGCCCGTGTGGTCGATTCGAAAACCATCGAAGGATACCGTATTATTTCAGGCTGGGCTCCGCTCCGGAAAGTGTATTTCCGGGCCGAATTTTCCCGTCCGTTCCATTCGCACGCTTTTAAAGCCGGAAGGAATATCTTTGAGAATATTCCGGTAGCCAATAATTCCAATTTGAAGTTGGTGTTGAATTTTGATAAGGATAATTCGCAACCGTTATTGGTCAAGGTGGGACTTTCGTCGGTATCAGCCGAAGGTGCACGCGAGAATCTGAAAGCAGAGATAAAAGATTTCAATTTTGACGGCATCGTCGAGCAAACCAACGAAAGCTGGAATAAGGAGCTTTCGTGTGTTGACATAGAGGGAACGCCCAAGCAGAAGCGGATTTTCTACACCGGCTTATATCACTTGTTTATTCAACCCAACAACATTGCCGACGTTTCGGGTAATTACCTGGCAACTGATAACAGTATCCGGCATGCGCCTGATGGAAAGCACTACAGTACGTTCTCATTGTGGGACACCTATCGGGCCGCTCATCCTTTTTACACGCTGGTACAACAGAAGAGAACCGCAGCTTTTATTAATTCTATGCTGCGCCAGTACAAAACGTATGGCTATTTGCCTATCTGGCAATTGTGGGGACAAGAGAATTACTGCATGATTGGTAACCACGCTATTCCGGTTATCGTCGATGCCTTCTTCAAGGGAATTCCGGGAGTTGATTACCAGAAAGCTTATGAAGCTGTGAAGGCATCGTCGACGACTTCGCACCGGAATTCACCATTCAACATTCTGGATAAGTATGGCTATTTCCCGGAAGACTTGCAGACCCAGTCTGTTTCACTAACGCTCGAAATCGCTTACGATGACTGGTGCGTAGCGCAGATGGCAAAGAAACTCGGTCATGAAGACGACTATCAGTTTTTCCTGAATCGCTCCAATGATTATAAAAACCTGTTCGATAAATCGATCGGATTTTTCCGGGCGAAAGACAGCAACGGCAATTGGATTGAACCGTTTAATCCATTGAAATATGGTGGTAATGGCGGTTTTCCATTCACCGAAGGAAATGCCTGGCAGTATTTGTGGTATGTTCCGCAGGATGTGTATTCATTTATCGATATGATGGGGGGCGACAAGATGTTTGTCGACAAGCTCGATACCTTCTTTACGCTCAATGCCAAGCCTGGAGATGTCAACGGTAATGCGTCGGGCTTTATCGGGCAGTATGCCCACGGAAATGAGCCGAGTCACCACATTGTCTACTTATACGACTTTGCTGGCGAACCGTGGAAAGCCCAGTTTTACAGTGCCAAAATTCAGAATGAATTGTATACTGATCAACAGTCGGGCTATTCCGGCAATGAAGATTGTGGTCAGATGTCGGCCTGGTACCTCTTCAGTTCGATGGGCTTTTATCCGGTCAATCCGGCCAACAGCGTATTCTGTTTCGGTTCGCCACAACTGGCAAAAGCCACTATCAACCTGGCTAATGGGAAGCAATTTACGGTGACGACAAAAAATGCAGGAGGTAAGAACATTTATATCCAGTCTGTCCGGTTGAACGGGAAACCGTATACACATTCCTATATTACGTATCAGGATATCATCTCCGGTGGTCAACTCGAATTTGTGATGGGGAAACGGCCGAATAAGAAATTTGGAACAGCACCGAAAGACCGCCCCGTTTCTGTTGTAAGCTATTAAAATGAGCACGATGAAAATATTGAAAGGCTGGCTTATTGGAATTTTTGTTTTAATGGTTGGATGTGTTACTCAGGTTCAGGAACAGGGATCTGCAGTCAAATCACCGGTTGATTATGTCAATCCGTATATGGGAAACATCAGTCATATGCTGGTACCCACATATCCTACCATACACCTGCCCAATAGCTTGTTGCGTGTTTATCCTGAGAGGGCCGATTATACGAGTGTCCGGCTCCACGGTTTGCCGCTCGAAGTAACGAGTCATCGTGGTGCTTCGGCGTTTAATCTGAGCCCTTTTCAGGGAAACCCGAAAGATGTCCAACCGGTTGTTTCCTTTTCATACGATCAGGAGAAGATTACACCTTATTCCTATTCGGTTTATCTCGATGAAGCCCAAATCAATGTTGATTTTGCCATAGCACATCAATCGGCCATGTATACTTTGAAGTTTGAACAGGAGGAAGCGCCTGGAATAATTTTGAATTCGCTCAATGGCGGAATGAAATGGGACGGGAAAGCGATTTCCGGGTGGCAGCTGATTGGAAACGATACGCGCGTCTTTTTGTATCTCATTCCGGATGAAAGGCCGGAAAAGGTTTCGGTGCTGAAGGACGGCAAAATGCTTACTGCTTCCGATGCATCGGGGAAAAATGCTTGTCTGATACTGAACTTCCCGAAAGGAAAACAAGAATTGCAGTTGCACTATGGGATTTCGTTTATCAGTGCTGAACAGGCTGAGAAAAACATGAACCGCGAAGTAGCCGGGAAAACCATCGCTGAACTTCAGTCAAAAGGGCGGAAAGTCTGGAATGATGAGTTGGGAAAGATAGAAATTCAGGGTGGAACGGAAGATGAGCGCACAGTATTCTATACATCGCTGTATCGTTGCTACGAACGTCCCGTTTGTATTTCGGAAGACGGACGTTATTACAGTGCGTTCGATCACCTGGTGCATTCGGATGGTGGACAGCCGTTTTACACCGATGACTGGATTTGGGATTCGTACCGGGCGTTGCATCCGCTTCGGATTTTGGTCAATCCCGAAAGGGAAAACGATATTCTGAATTCATTTGTCTTGATGGCGGAGCAAATGCCGCATATGTGGATGCCGACTTTCCCGGAAATTACAGGTGACAGCCGCCGAATGAATTCCAATCATGGTGTAGCGTCGGTTTTGGACGCTTACCGGAAAGGCCTGCATGGTTTTGATTTGGAAAAGGCTTACGAAGCCTGTAAAAAAGGAATTACGGAAAAAACATTGGCGCCGTGGTCAGGAAAACCGGCCGGTGCATTATCGGCTTTTTATCAGAAACATGGTTACATCCCCGCGCTGAAGCCGGGCGAAAAGGAGACGATTCCGGAAGTAAATTCGTTTGAGCGTCGGCAAGCTGTCGCAGTTACGTTAGGCACGTCGTATGACGAGTGGTGTTTGTCGCAACTGGCCGATACGCTGGGAAAGGAAGCTGATGCTGCCCGTTTTCTGAAAGCTTCGTTCAATTACCGGAATCTGTACAATCCTGAAACGCAGTTTTTCCATCCGAAAGATGCTGAAGGTAATTTTATCGAGCCGTTTGATTACCGCTTTTCAGGTGGTGTAGGTGTTCGCGATTATTATGACGAAAACAACGGCTGGACTTACAGGTGGGATGTTCAGCACAATATTCCGGACCTGATTAACCTGATGGGTGGGAAAAAAGCGTTTGCTCAAAACCTCGATGCCTTGTTTACTACGCCCATGGGGCGGGGGAAGCGCGAATTTTATACCCAGTTACCGGATCAAACCGGAAACGTGGGGCAGTTTACCATGGCCAACGAGCCATCGCTCCATATTCCTTACCTGTATAATTATGCAGCGGAGCCGTGGAAAACACAAAAGCTGGTTCGCGCTCTTTTACACGAATGGTTTCGAAATGACTTGATGGGCGTTCCCGGCGACGAAGATGGCGGTGGTCTATCCTCGTTTGTGGTGTTTTCATCAATGGGATTTTATCCGGTTACGCCGGGAAAACCTGTCTACAGCATCGGAAGTCCACTGTTTACCGATGTGAAAATTCATCTGGCGAACGGAAAAACATTTGAGCTGGAAGCGAAAAATGCTTCCGATGAAAACAAATATATCCAGTCGGCAAAGCTAAATGGAAAACCATTGGACGAACCCGTTCTAAATCATTCGGATTTAATGAACGGCGCCAAACTGGTATTAGTCATGGGCAACCGGGCTAACCGTAATTGGGGTGCTCACCAAAAGCCATAATTATTTTTCAAGCGAAAGCTTGTCCTAATCACCAAAGCTTGATAAAGGACTGTCTTGACAGGGACAGTCCTTTTCTTTTGGATGTCGAGGGAGTAGCCAGTAACCTGCAATTCCTGTTTTTTCAACAGTAAGTAATTTCATCCTTATTCAGACTGAATAGAAGCCGGACAAATTCGCTACCTTTAGACGAATTTTAAATGCTGAATCCATGAAGAAAAATATCTTTCTCCTGTTAATGGCCGGTGTGGCTGTTTTCGCTGGACCCATGAAGGGCGTGGCTCAGGAAAACTCAAAATCAGGTATGATGTTTTATATCGGAACTTACACTGACGGGAGCGATAGTAAAGGAATTTATCGCTGTGAGCTTGACCCGAAAACGGGACAACTGGAGAACTACGCATTGGCCGGAGTTTCAGTTAATCCATCTTTTGTTACGTTAACACCTGATGGTAATTACTTGCTGGCTGTTCAGGAAAAAAATACGGCAGTCGGGAATACCCAGGGTTATATCGAATCTTTTGCGGTAGATCAAACTACCGGTAATCTGGAAGCTATCAATAAAGAACCCAGCGGCGGTGCGGATCCCTGTTTTGTGAGTGTAAATCCGGAAGGTTTTGCATTAACGGCTAACTATTCCAGCGGAAGCGTGGGGCTTTTTCAATTGGATGGAGACGGAACGATAAGCAAGGCGCTGGATGTTAGTCAGCACGAGGGGCATGGTCCCAATGTAAACCGTCAGAAAGGACCGCATGCGCACAGTTCGTATTTCGGGCCCGATGGAAAACGAATCTTCGCTGCCGATTTGGGAACTGACGATGTGTATGTTTACAGCCTCGATGCCGATAACGGAAAACTGGTGCCATATAAAATGCCAAAAATTCCGATGGCTCCGGGGGCGGGGCCACGTCACATTGCTTTTGGTCCCAACGGACAAAATATGTATGTGATTAGTGAAATGGGGTGTACGGTTACCCGCGTGGTTTTGAAACCGGATGGCAGCTTTGCAGTAAAAGAATCGGTTTCCACGTTGCCCAAAGATTACGATGGTGAAAACACTTGCGCCGAAGTGGAAGTTTCGCCGGATGGCAAATACCTTTATGCTTCCAATCGCGGATTGGACAACATCGTTATTTTTTCGATCAATCCGGAAAACGGGAAATTGACGGAAAAAGGAACCGAATCAGTGAGAGGAAAGACACCACGGAATTTTACGTTGTCTCGCGATGGTAAATTCCTGTTGGTTGCCAATCAGAACAGCGATAACATTGTGGCATTCCGCCGTAATCCGGAAACGGGTATGCTTACCTACACCAGCGAGATAAAAGCTCCAAAGCCCGTTTGCCTGTTATTCCGGTAAACGGATAAGCAATAAAACGAACAAAAGGCAGGACACGAAATGTCCCGCCTTTTTGTTTTCTAACCTGTCGTTTTGTTATTAATCAATAAATCTGAATGCGTTCAATGGAAATCCCATAAATCCCGCATTCGGCGCCAATATAAGGAAAATTGTACTGAATCCAAGCAAAACCTCAGTGACGCGGACGGAAATTACCCCTTTGTTCATAACCTCCGGAACGGCGGGGACGGGCTTTTTTCTCGGTAGCCAGATTGACTATCACTTTTCGCCCGTTAATCTCAGAGCCATTCAATGATTGGACGGCCTGTTCACCTTCCTCGTCATTAGGCATTTCAATAAAACCAAAGCCTTTGCTACGACCGGAAAACTTGTCCATAATAATCTTCACGGAGTCAACCGCACCATAAGCTTCAAAAATACTTCGTAATTCATCTTCTGTTACATCGTACTGAAGACTGCCAACATAAATATTCATTTCATGGTAGTTTTAGTTAGACGATGTATAAGTTACGGAGTTTTATGCTTCGTATGCCATATTATTAAAAGTTTATGTATAGAATGCAGGAAGATAGAATCAGACGCGATAAAAATCATGCCCGTTGCCGGATGAATCAACTAGTTTTAAAACGAACTGATTGATGGTGTTTTTGTGGGCATTCCGGGTTGCAGGTGGTTTTGAGATCCTGAATTGCCGGAAGAACGAACTCAATGGAGGCTACATCTGTTGTAGATTACAAATGCCGGAAGGCACAGATGAAAGATTGTCGTATTAAAAAATAGATACCAAATGAATTTACTGGAACAATTAAAAAAAGTAACAACCGTTGTAGCCGATACCGGAGACTTTGAATCGATGAAAGAGTTTAAGCCGCAGGATACGACGACCAATCCGTCGTTGATACTGGCAGCTACCGAAGATTCGAAGTACGATTCACTCATACAGGATGCCGTAAAATATGCAAAAGAGCATGGCGGCAGCAAGGAAGAACAGTTGACCACCTGCATGGATAAGCTGTCGGTAAATTTTGGCCGGGAAATCCTGAAGATTGTCCCCGGTCGTGTTTCCACGGAAGTGGATGCCCGCTTATCCTTTGACACCGCGGCAACAATTGAGAAAGCCCGCACACTGATTCGTTTGTACGATGAGGTGGGTATTAGCAAAGAAAAGGTGCTGATTAAAATTGCATCGACGTGGGAAGGAATTGAAGCGGCCCGCATATTGGAGCAGGAAGGAATTCATTGTAACCTGACCCTGCTGTTCAGTATGCCGCAGGCCATTGCCTGTGCCGATGCCGGTGTAACACTGGTTTCTCCTTTTGTGGGAAGAATTTACGACTGGTACAAAAAGGACCGGGGTGTGGATGATATTCCGGTAGAGGAAGACCCGGGAGTAGAGAGCGTAACCGATATTTTTACGTATTTCAAGAAATTCGGGTATCCGACCGAAATCATGGGAGCCAGTTTTCGCAAAGCGGAACAGATTATCGAGTTGGCGGGTTGTGATTTGCTGACTATTTCGCCTAAGTTGTTGAAGGAACTGGGAAGCAAAGAAGGAACCCTCGAACGGAAACTTCGTCCGGAAGATGCGAAAGATGCCGATATTGAAAAGATAACGCTGGACGAGAAATCTTTCCGCTGGATGTTGAACGAAGATGCCATGGGAACAGAGAAACTGGCCGAAGGTATCCGTAAATTCAGTGCCGATATTGTAAAACTGGAGAAAAAAGTATCTGCTTATTTGTAAATATTTCTTCGGTAACGAGCAACATAACCGGGTGGAAATCTCCATCCGGTTTTTTTGTACCGGTTCCGTTGCGCAATTTCAGGTTACAGCTTCGCTATTTCCTGCTGTTGCTAACGTTGGAAATGTATCTCATGTTAGTGAGACTGAAGACCCTATTATAAATTACCTTCGAAGCTCAATTAAACATTTGTAATTTACAATTCAGCATTTATTAGCAGTCAACTTATTTCGGGTAACGAGAGGTTTTGGGGAATTCAACACTTTCGGCGTTGTTGTTCTTTGGCGGTCCGATCAACCGGTTTCATTGGCGGTGAAGATTGTTTAGTCCCTTTCGGGAGATCGCTGTCGGGTTTTCCGGCCCATGGGAATTTGCTCACGGTTTCCCCGGAAGTTGGATGGCTCATTAACTGTTGATCATGGCTTCCCCGGAGATTGGACGGCTCATTAACTTTTGATCACGGCTTCCCCGGAAGTTGGATGGCTCGTTAACTTTTGATCACGGCTTCCCCGGAAGTTGGATGGCTCATTAACTTTTGATCATGGCTTCCCCGGAGATTGGACGGCTCATTAACTTTTGATCACGGCTTCCCCGGAGATTGGACGGCTCATTAACTTTTGATCACGGCTTCCCCGGAAGTTGGATGGCTCGTTAACTTTTGATCACGGCTTCCCCAGAAGTTGGATGGCTCATTAACTTTTGATCATGGCTTCCCCGGAGATTGGACGGCTCATTAACTTTTGATCACGGCTTCCCCGGAAGTTGGACGGCTCGTTAACTTTTGATCACGGCTTTGACGAGTTGTTTCTGAGACAGCACAAAAAAGCCGAAATGAGCATGGCTGCATTCCGGCTAACTGATCGCTTTTTTAACTATTTGCGTTCTTCGAATTACTTGTCGTTATCGAAAAATTCCTTCACGCTTTGGTTCAGATTATTCATATCCTGGTTAAACTGTGTCTTGAACTCTTCCCATTGCTCCTTGGTTTTATCGTTCAATTGATCTAAATCCGACTGCAGTTTATCGCGTTGTGTTTCCAGTTTCTTCAAAGCGTCCTCTTTATCTTCGGATAGTTTATCTGATTGGTTGTCCATCTTGGCTTTAAGTTGGTCGATCTTCTGATTGGTCTGATCGAGTAATTCCTGGGCTTTGCTTTTCAAGTCAGCTTTCTTCTGTTCCAGGGTTTGATTCATCGATTGTGTAACATCTTTCATCTCCTGTTTCACATCGTTATTATCGGCCTTCTTTGCTTTTTGCTTGCAGGCCGATACCGAGCCAATCATCAGGATCAGCAATGCATAAATGGTAATACGTTTCATGTTTTATTCTCCTGTTTAAAGTTTTGTTTCTGAATGAGCATTCTTCGTTACCGCGATTGTTAATCACCAGTCTTTTTCCCGTAAGGGAATTCCCGGCAACGGTTTAAATGCAATTATTGAGGGGGAATAAAAACCGGAATTTGGTCTTTCTGTTCTGCAGGACAGCATCGGTGGGATTCGTGCTTTCCGGCGTGTAAATATATAAATTTGTTCGGAATACTCCGGTGGGGAACCGGAGAAAATTCCTTACAACTCTTCAATCTCTTTTCTGATTTCGGCTGCTATTTCTTCTTTTGTTTTATTCAATTTCTTCTGCAGGCGACCCAGTAATTCATCTTCTTTGCCTTCCACAAAGCTTAAATCGTCATCGGTTAAATCGCCATACTTCTGTTTCAGTTTTCCTTTTAATTCGTTCCAGTTTCCTTTAATTTTTAAATCCATAATTTTATCCTTTTGTTATTTGTTTCGATCTTCTATTAATTCCGACAAACAACACGGCGAATTGTTCAGTGTTTTGGCGCTTTTCTGTGGCTAACGAATGAAAAACAAAGTAAAACGAAAAGCTATCCTGACTTCCTAGCCAGCCTTTTCAGCAATGAGCGAAAACAGCGGAAACTTTTGTGAAGCACCATCCCGTTTTTTTTCCAGCTCGTAGAAGATTTCGTAATGTACCGGGGTCATTCCGTGTTCCTTCAACAGCCCCGACAGTTTGTCCTTGTCAAAGCCCTTGTGTCCGGTAAATCCACTACCGTGAAAACTGCCGTCTTCTTTTACCAAATCACCAATACACAACTTTCCGCCCGGTTTCAGCAAGCGATGGAATACCTGCAAAATATCATGCAGAGAATCGATATGGTGCATGGTCATCAAGGTATAAATGGCATCGAACGGGCCAATGTCCGGTGATGTTTCCAGTAAATCGACGTTCAGCGGAAAAAAGTGGGAGAGATGTTCTTTCGCTATCTTCTCTTTCAATACGTCAATCATGCCTTCCGAACTATCGACCAGTACAATGGTGTCGAATGTTTCCTTTAACTGGTAACTGAGTAATCCGGTTCCGGCTCCAAATTCCAGGGCACTCATTTCCGGTTTGGGGTGAACCTGTTCGATGATTGTTTTCGCGAAAGCCGCAGCTCTCTCTGTTTTTACCGGGTCGTCGTCCCACGTGCGGGCGCGTTCATCAAATGACATGATTCTATTCTTTTTAAATGTTTTTGACAACTGGTTTATTCAACGATTGCCATTCCGGTTTGTTCAGTAAATACAAGTTCATGTCGTACGAAATTCGCCGGAAGACAAAAGTCCGGTGCAAAATATACAGAAAATGGAAAAGTTCAGAACAGAGACCGATTCAATGGGCGAAATTCAGGTTCCCGCCGAACATTACTGGGGAGCACAAACCCAACGTTCATTTCAAAATTTTCAAATCGGAACCCAGCGTTTTCAATGGCCTTCGCCAATTATCCGTGCACTGGGGATTGTGAAGAAGGCTGCAGCGCAGGCAAATGAGGAACTCGGTGAGCTACCGTCGGATATTGCCGGCAATATTATGGCTGCCGCCGAAGAAGTGATCACCGGCCGGATGGATAGTGAGTTTCCATTGGTGGTCTTTCAAACCGGTTCGGGAACGCAATCGAATATGAATGCTAACGAGGTAATTTCCAATCGTGCTATCGAAATGATGGGCGGCGAAATGGGAAGCAAGAAACCGGTTCATCCCAACGACCATGTCAACCGCAGCCAGTCGTCGAACGACACATTTCCAACGGCCATGCACATTGCGTTGGTTGAAGAGTTGCACAAGCGCCTTTTTACTTCGGTTGAGTTGCTGCGAAAAACACTGGCTGATAAATCGGACCTGTATCAATCGATTGTGAAAACCGGACGCACGCACTTGCAGGATGCCACGCCGTTAACGGTAGGACAGGAGATGAGCGGTTGGGTGGCCCAGCTCGATTTCGCTATGGAAGGCATTCGCGCCTCGCTTCCCGGATTATACGATCTGGCTATCGGAGGAACAGCGGTGGGAACCGGGTTGAATACCCATCCGCAGTTTGCCATGCGGGCCGTGCATTTTATCTCCGAAATTACCGGGCATCCTTTCCGTAATGCGCCCAACAAGTTCTTCGCCCTCTCAGCACACGACGCGCTGGTTCAGACATCGGCAGCCCTGCGCACACTGGCCGGGGCATTGATGAAAATTGCCAACGATGTGCGCTGGCTGTCGTCCGGTCCGCGTTGTGGCATCGGTGAATACAATATTCCGGCAAACGAGCCCGGTTCGTCTATCATGCCCGGCAAGGTGAACCCCACGCAGAGCGAAGCGCTGACCATGGTTTGTGCCCAGGTGTTTGGTAATGATGCCACCGTTGCTTTCGCGGGAAGCCAGGGAAACTTCCAGCTGAACGTGTACAAGCCGGTGATGGCGCACAACGTATTGGAGAGTATCACGCTGCTGGCGGATGCCTGTCGCTCGTTCAACGAGCATTGTGCGGTGGGTATCGAACCCAACCTGCCCCGGATAAACGAGAATATCCAAAAGAACCTGATGCTGGTGACCGCTTTGAACCGGCACATCGGATACGATAAGGCAGCCCGGATTGCCAAGAAAGCCCACGCGGAAGGGAAGACCTTACGGGAAGCAGCGCTGGAATTGAAATACGTGTCGGAAGAGGAGTTCGACCAGTGGGTCATTCCACTGGAGATGACACATCCGCAATAACAGAAGAAACAAAATCGCCTTGCCGGGAAATGGTCTCAGCGAGGCGATTTTATTTTTCGTTCTATTCGACTCCGGGGGAGTCGGATATTGTTAGATAAGGTGAACAAATGATGTGATTCGACCCCGGATGGGGGCGCATGTGATGCGTTTAAACATGAGGCTAACAACATGCTATCCCTCCGGGATGAAAACAAGGAAGAAATTTGCTAATGTCAGGCATATGCCGACCAATTATCATCAGTATTAATACAACCGGATAACTTCTCCCGTAACGTATCCTTCTACACTACGAAGATAACCACTCACGGTCCGTTTCATGGTGACCGGCAGATGGCCGGGGAAAAGGTGTCCCTGTCGTTCTGCGGCATCTTCCACCAAACCGGGAGCGACGACATTGATGCGCAGGCCGCGTTTCAGTTCCCGGGCAGTGGCTATCACAAAGCTGTGGATTCCTCCGTTTACCATGGAAGCACCTACCGAGCCTTTCACCGGGTCTTCGCCCAGAATTCCGGTCGTTAGGGTAAACGAGCCGTTATCTTTAAGGTAGCGCTGTCCGATGCGCACCAGGTTCACTTGTCCCATCAGTTTGTTGCGGATGCTGATGTAAAAGTCTTCTTCCGTCAGGTCCTCGAAATTGCCCCACTTGGTGGCGCCGGCAATGGAGATAACGGCATCCAGGTTGGGAACATCCTGAAACATCTTCTCGATAGAGCCTTCCGAGGCTAAATCCACGTTGACATCTCCGCTTTTCCGCCCAGCTACAACTACTTCGTGCCGTTTCTTCAATTCCGCGGTTACCTTATTGCCAATGGTGCCGTTACCACCGATAATCAATATTTTCATTGTGCTATTTCCTTTTTGAGCCGGGTAATATGTTCCGGCATGTGTTTGCAAAAGGTAAACGGTTGATTCGTTATTTGGTTTGATGGGGCATGGAAAAGAAAAGGAATTGCTCCTCAGATATTACATTCTCTCAGAATAAAATATTCCTGGAATGTATATGACTCCGGGGGAGTCATATATTGTTAGGCAACAAAAGGGCGGCGTTTATTCGACCCCGGCCGGGGTCGTACGGAAAAGAGACAGGGCTTTTATTCTACCAACATGCCATCCCGCCGGGATGGTATTACGGTGCGAGCAAATTCATCTGTTGTAGTAGGGGCATGACTCTGCAATGGTATACTAATATGCTGCATACAGATGAGCTCAAATCTTTCTACTGTTCTCTTTCCATCTTTCTACTGTTCTTTTTTTGTCTTTCTACTTAGAAAGGTGGATCACTTCTAAGTAGAAGTTTTTAAAAAGAACAGTAGAAGTTTCTGAACTTATACGTAGAAGTTTTCAATAGCATAAAAATAACCGTATTTATCGGGAATTTTCGTTTGCAATATCAAGCATTGAAATGCTCCAATTTTTTGTTCTCCCGCCGGGGCTGTTCATAAATAGGTAAGGGGCAAATTCATGTGAAAGCTGAAATTTTGGTATTTTCAGAGGTAGAAAACCTTACTTATGAAACAACACATTTTACTGTTTTTTGATAAAATGATGAGACAAAGAAGAAACATATTAATCTTTGTCTTATTGTTGTCTATCAACCTATCAGCGCAAGTTCGGTATGATACCATTCCCCGAGATGATGAGGCTGTAATTGGTGGATGGTCTGAAAAATTGCCTGTTTTTAAAGATTTTTTGGGCCAGATGTCAACTTATTTTTCAAAAGTCGATTGGGAAGATCTTGATTGTTACGGCAAGAAAGTTTATGTGTCGACGACTTTTGGCAAAGACGGAAAGCTGAAAGACACAAGAGTCCTGAGAGCAGTGAATCCGACTTGTGATTCAATAGCGTTTTATTTTGTTAAAGGACTAAAAGAATGGCTGCCGGGGTTACACAGAGGAAAGTTTGTTGATATTTCTTTTGTTTTTCCTATAAGGTTCGATAGCATGTTTAACGGCAGAAAGTCGGGTTCCTCATTTTTTCTTGATGCAACAGAAGACGAATATGCAAAGAGGAAAGCTTATTTTGACTTTGTTTATTCGAACGAATATGGACAAGAGATTATCGGTGACTTTGAGCTTTTCAAGAATTACTTGGCCGAAGTTTTGAGCGATAGTCAGCACGTGTACATTTTTACTGATTATGAGTTCCCAAGAAAAGAAGGAATCGAGCTACGGTTTAAACCTCCTGAAAATAATGATTTGCATCTATTAGTACGAGCTCCTAAACAGAACCGGGTACTCTATGACTATCGTATACGGAGGGGAAAAGTGCGTATTCCCAGAGAAAAGAAATTATTTCTTCTGTTCTATCAAGAGGGCACTCCTCCATTGCTTCAAACCGGGATAATGTATGCAAAAGACGATACAACCATCAATTTGACACTAGAGCATTATACAAAAGGACGATTATTGGATGAAATAAAGAAAATTCAGCAATGAGACATAACTGCACTTCACAACTAAAGATTACCATCGGTTTTACCATTTTCATGACAATGTATTTCTGATTAATTCTCTATCTTGTCAATACTTATAGTTGTCAGATTAATGAAGATAAACTTGTACCAACGCTAAAAAGAATAACCATGAGCAAAAAAAGTCGAAGCAACAATTCTGCCGGGGGAGCCGTGTATGGACTGGGTTTCATTGGAGCAGCCATCTATTTCATATCCGTTGCCACCAGTTTTTGGATGGGCGTTCTGGGAATCTTGAAAGCCATTGTTTGGCCGGCTTTTCTTGTTTATGAGGCGTTTAAGTTTTTTGCCAAGTAACAGACTATTTCAACGTCATTTAAAAAGCCTGCTAATTATCGTCCCAATGCCTCTTTAATCGCTTCCACTGTCTTCTTTGCATTTCCGACAAACAGTTGTCCGTCGATTTCGAAGACGGGGCGTTTCAGGAAGGTGTAATCCATCAGCAGCAATTTTTTGTAATCATCATCGCTGGTCACCGGATGTTCAGTCAGGGCATCTTTTAGTTTGCGGGCTCGTTTATTAATCAAATCCTCGTAGCTTCCGGTTTGCTGGTAGAAATGCTCTACCTGTTCTTCGGTAACTGGATGGAATTTAATATCCTGCTGTTCAAAGCTGTCGTCAACACCCACTTCTTTCATGATTCGTTTGCTGGTATCGCAGGTTGAGAGATAATATACTTTTCGTTGCATAACTATTCTGGTTTTGGGCGGGAAGATAGGGAAAGTGAAAATAAAACAAAAACCAGGCAACCTTTTCGGAACACCGCGCATCTTATCGATGTTGTATATTTAATTTAACTGGCTAAATAAGTTTCAGAACAATTTTGAGAGTAACTGTTTTTCGGTGACGACCTGGAAATCGATTGTAATCATATACCTAACAGCTAAATAATTCAGATATGAAAAGGTTCGCTTTTATTTTTACCGTTTTATTTGTGCTTATTATTTCTTTTGGATGTTCGAAAGACCTGGAATTGAATTCAACCCAAAAAAAGCTAGTTGGGACCTGGTACAAGGAAAAAGCAAGTGCCCGCCCCAATGAACTAACCCGGGTGCAATATGATATTCGTGAGGATAGTAGTTTCGAAATACTAAGAATCGAGAAGGATGTCAATACGGGAGAAGTTTTAGGGTACAAATTCAGACGTAAAGGAGTTTATGAGGTGGATGGTGATAAACTTACATTTTCTCACTTTGCCACTTATGACAACGTGGATAGCATAGCTCCATATTCCTCCATAGAGGATTTGCGACTGGTCGAGGGCGACAGCATCGAATACCACGTTACTTGTACGTTTGAAGAGCAGGATAACAAGTTGATTTTTACCTATCCGCCTTGTGGGCCATTGGCCAATTGCATCACTTCTGATACGTTAACGCGGGCGAGGTAGATTTATCGGGAAGCAGTTTGTTTTTCACCTTACTCTATCCGGTGGAGATGGCAAAATAGCAATTCACCGGTCTTTTCATCCCGCAGATGCATTCCGTTTCCTCGCAATAAGCGTAGAAAACGGAAATAGTGCAAACTCATTGAAATGAGTGGAAATGCGCAGCAGGTTTATTAGAATGGCCTGCTGCGCACTTTTTATATAAACTGTGGTGTTTACAGTTCGATACTCATGTATCCTTCTTTCTGTAATTGAAAGTCATAAAGGAGACCATTTTTGGTCACATGAATTTGTTTGGGCATGTCTTTGGGAGCGATCTTAAATTTCTTCAAAGACAATCCGCAAACATATAATTCAACATGATTTTTCTCCGCCATTTCCAGGTATGGAGCCATCTTATCCATTTGCGTGACATTCGTAATTGTTTTACCGCAAATGATAACCTTGAACTTACCGAATTGACTTCCGTCTTCAGCTGCCAAATCCTCCGCTGCCAGGATGATTGGCTTCAATTGTTTTATGTTCCTGGTGAGAACGATGTAGTTTTTAACGTTTGAATTTACGGGGACCTGGGCCACACTTTTACCTGCCGTCAGGAACGTGAAAATAGCGACTAATATGACAATGTATTTTTTCATGCTTTTTTGTTTTTTAAGATGTTAAAATTGTTATTCAAAGCGAAGAACATCAATCCTCCAAATATGGCGATGTTCTTAAACAACGGTCCAATGGTTGACATTTGTCCGACCTGAATGGTAATGGTTATCGGGATGAGTATTAAAGCCAAAACGATGGCTGCATATTTGGTATTAAATCCAATCAATAACGCAATGCCAGCAACAAACATAGCAATCCCTGAGGCAATTACTGAAATTTCAGGTTTACCTAACAGATAGCCCAGTTCACCGAACCTGGCATGATTGATTCTGTCAACTACTTTTTCAACCTTGAATGTGTGCATGATACTTGCTACAATAAAGATCATGCTTAACAATATTCGGAGTACCGTAACGGCGTTCTTATTTATTTCGATTGTTTTTGTTTCCATTTTGCTTTCAATTTGTTATCGAAACACATCGTGGTGCAGTGACGGTATCAGCTGATTTTAACTAATATCGCTCAAAGGAAAAGGGAGTTGAATTCCTTCTCTTGCATTTCGATAAGTGATGCAACTTCGCACATATCATTATTCTCCCAATACCAGAATTGGAGGCGATTCTACGCTCATCTGTATGAGACGTACGAAAAGCCTTGCCTCAATGATATGGCACAATGACTTTTACTTACGATTTAACAAGGTGTTTATATAATAGATTTAACTGATCCTGGTAAAATCAGATTATGTACTTCAATCTTTTATACAAAATGTAGAGAGGAATATTTTGATGACTCGAATTTTGCTCAGCTAGCGACTGGAAAAAAGCGGAAGAACCAATACGGGCATTTGAGAACTGATCTGCAAGTGGTGCAAACGATTTGAACGAAAGTTGATGTCCTGCATTCTCTGCATTTACGGTTTCCGCCTGATTTAATATTGTGCAACAATCGCCTGATTGTTCTATCGTCCTCTTGGGCGGATTAAGTGTTTTGGTCGGTTTTACACCTAATTCGTGTTGTAAGAAATTTCGAACGGAACAGGGAGCAATGATCAGCAGCAATCCCAATAACTGTGCAGTCCACAGATTTCTGTTTTCTTTTTTATGTTTGAAAATCCCTTCCATCACAAAAACTCCTGCCAACAGAACTTACGTTCTGATCGATTGTCGTCAAAGTTAATCGAATTTTCTTATGAAGGAAATTGCATACTATTGGCTTAAATAGGTCGCGCGTGAATGTTCGGAAAATATCCTGGTTCTCAATTTATTTCAAGCGTTTTTTGTATTCCACTATTGTCAGCACATCTTTGAGTTGTTCTTTCCCGGTGACGTTGATGACCAGGGGAATTAGTTTTCCTGTTAGTTCTCTTTGGTCGAACTCGCTTTTAATCGTATTGTCGATGTCTAGTTCCATCACGTCGGGTTTTGTTTTCTCGGCGAAATAAAAAGCTGATTTAGGAGAGGTCATATGAAAGAACAGGATTAACAGGAAGAATTTCCGGCTATTTCAGGTTTTAGAAATAATCACAAGTCTGTTTTAGGTTTTGTTATTAAAAGCGACGAACCGGGCAGGAATATAAAAAGAAGTATATGGGGATTCCAGTAAATACGAATTTATCGTCTGCCGGAACCTCCAATAAGCTATAAATCTGTCAAGCTATTTTAGGAGAGGTCAAGGTCAATTCGTGGAACATTTTTACCAAGTTGTCTTTTGGGTATTAATAAATAGTTGTGTTGTCTGTGGCGGATGAACCATATCTTTTCCAATTTTATTTGGAGAGAACCACCGTGGTTTCATACCAGTATTTAAAGCTGCAACCCGATCATCCTGGCAAAAGGTTACAACTACCGGTGGCAGATCCTTATGACCATCTTCCAAAGAATAAGGTAACCATCAGGGAAAAACCCTTATAAGGATTTGTATCGGATCCTTATAACCTTTTTCGGAAAAAGGTTCGTACCATTTGTTGTCGATCCTTATAAGGATCTTCGTCTGGTCCTTATAAGGGTTTGGAGAGGGAAGTTGTAAGCAGCCTGACGGCCAATGCCAACAATGTGAGCATCCCGGAATATGACTGGAACGGGAATATTATCGAACTGAACCGGCACATTGGTTTTGATTGAGTGGGTTTGTATTGCCTCACTCCGGTTTTTTCCCAATCTTTTTGTTCTCCAGCTGTTCGATGGTTTCCCGGAGTTCGGCAGTGATCGGACTCTTGGTATTTTGATTGAAATCGAACATCACCATCACGTCCTGTGCTTCAGCGGCTACTTCTCCTTTGGCGTTCATTATCTGGTGGTAAATGCCGAAGCTTGTTTTCTTAATGAAATTGATTTTCGATCTGATGGTGATGTCGCCCGGATAAAATAGCGGCTGTATGAAATCGCATTTGCAGGAAGCGACGATAGGACCCTTCTTTTCAGTGCTGTACGATTCCACCAGACCAATGTGCTCCATGTAATTGACGCGTGCCGCTTGAATGTAACGGAAATACGAAATGTTATTCACGTGACCGAAGTAATCAAGGTCACTCCAGTCAATCTTCAGCGGTAGTTGTAAGGGAAATTCGGTATCCATCATCTGGTTGTACTTGAATGTTTTTGTTATCAGACTTTGTCAATCTTTACGGAAGTCATAGACAAAGAGCCGGCCATTGTTTGATCGTTGAATAATGTTATCTGCTCGTTCTTTTCTTTCAAAGCCAATGCGTACAGCAACGGCAGGTAATGTTCGGGGGTGGGAATCGCGAGTTGAAAAGCACTTCCTTGTGCCTGAATATTGATTAACTGTTGATGATTGTCGTCCAGAATGTATCGTTTCATTTTCTCATTGGCTTCGATAGCCCAATCGTAGCCGTAGTTCTCATTGAACTTATCCCAGGCTACCCGGCGAAGGTTGTGTACCATGTTTCCACTTCCGATAATCAGCACGCCCTTGCGGCGAAGTGGTGCAAGTTCCCTGGCTAGGTCGTAATGGGCTTTAGGTGACTGGAAATAGTCGAGACTCATCTCCACGACCGGAACATCCGCTTCTGGATATAGGTGTTTTATCACACTCCATGCTCCATGATCGAGGCCCCATTTATCGTCCAGTCCAACTTTCGTTTGGTGAATTAGCTGTTGTGTCTCTTTCGCTAGTTCAGTACTTCCAGGAGCCGGATATTGCACATCGAACAAAGTCTTCGGAAAACCGCCAAAGTCGTGAATGGTCATGGGTTTTTCCATCGCCGTCACAAGAGTTCCCCGGGTTTCCCAGTGAGCAGAAATGCAAAGGATAGCGGATGGTTTCGGAATCGTTTTTCCAATATTCCGCCAACTTTCAACAAACTCATTTTCCTCAATGGCATTCATGGGATTGCCATGACCCACAAACAGCACAGGCATGAGCGCTGTGCTGTTGTGTGTTATCATGGGATCTAATACGTCGAGCTTCATTGCTCCTCCTTTTCGTTAACTCATCAAAATTTTAGGCTTCTTTTTTTATAAATTGCACTTCTGCACTGATTCGTACTTCATCACTAACTAAAACACCTCCGGTTTCGAGTAATGAATTCCAGTTTAATCCCCAGTCTTTCCGGTTGATTTTTCCTTTAAGAGAGAAACCGGCTCTTTGGTTACCCCAGGGGTCTTTGTTGTTGATTCCACCAAATTCTACGTCCAATGTTACTTCTTTCGAAACGCCTTTGATGGTCAGCATACCGGTCAGCTTGTAGTCTTCATCATCAACTTGTTCAAACGAAGTACTTTCGAATACTAACTCTTTATAGTTTTCCACATCAAAGAAATCAGCGCTCTTTAAGTGATTGTCCCTATCATTCTCGTTTGTAAAGATGGAGGCTGCATCAACGGTTACATGAACCGACGATTTGGCAAAATCTTCGCCATCAATCACAGCGTCAAATTTCTGAAATTCGCCTTTTACATTGGCGATCATCATATGTTTTACTTTAAACATCAATTCACTATGTGCGGGATCGATTACCCATTTTGTTCCAGTTGCCATTTTTCGTTTTTTTTTAATCGTGATACATTGTTTTTATCTACGATTCAAAATTACTTCGACAAAGGGGGTAGCGGGTTACAGTATTCGGAAATAGTGTTGTCCTATTCGGAAAAGGATGCTGTAAGTGTGTTTTCGCGGCGGAAAATCTCAGATTTGGTGTTGCATTTCGTCACGAAACTCACTGGGCGTTTGTCCTGATTTTTTTTTGAATACCCGGGTAAAATAAGATTTTTCCTGGTACCCCAGTTCGAAGCCTATCTCGGCAATGGTTTTGTCTGTCGTAATCAAAAGGTTTTTGGCTTCGATGAGTTTTCGCGTTTCGATGATTTCAGAAACACTTTGATTGAGAATATTCTGACAAATCAGGTTCAGGTTTCGTGAGGACATGAACAGTTTTTCTGCATAGAATTCCACGCCTTCCGGGCGACGAAAATTCTCTTCCAGTATTTTCAGGAAGTTTTTAAAGGTGACATTTTGGGTTTTTTGAATGGTCTCACCGGTTGGGCACAATTTCTTTCGTTCCGATTCAATCATGATAAACAACGCACTGAGCAAATGTTGAATGACGGCATAAGCCGGCTCAGGTTGTTGGGTCTCATTATATATCATTTCACACAAATCGGGCATGCGGAAGAAACAACCATTCAATTCCATCTTCACGTTGGCATGGCCATGATAGTAGGAGTAGAGCTGAAAGGTCGTCTCCGGAATGAATTCGCTTTTAAAGCGGATAACCCATATTTTGCATTGGCCGTTCTTTAACTTGGGAACCACCCGGTGTACTTTTCCCTTGGTGACAAAGCTGATGAACGGAGCATTGATTTCCACGGACTCGTAGTCGATGAAGTGGTCCAGTGCCCCCTCCATTCCCACCAGCAACTCTTCGTAATCATGCTGATGAGGCTCATTGTCCGATGTCGCTATTTCCCTGACTCCTTCTTCGGTGAGTTGGTATATATCGAAGATTTGCTCCATGGGTACCAAAGATAAACAATCGAACGGATTGAATGATTACCTGTAGATTGTTTTGTTGTCCGGTTGGTGGAATGATTTGGTATGCTTTTGTTCTGTTGGTAGGAAATATTGGAATTGGAAGAGGCAGGTTGGGTGACAAAAATCCCCGGTGCCTGCTTATGCTGCTGCTCACCGGGGGTATTTTGATATCGTTTATTCTTTTAATAGTCCAGCGTAACTATTCTCCCTTTGGTGAAATTGAAGAACTTATCTTTTTGTGCAACCTGAACGCCTTCCATTAAATCGTCGGGTGTATAACCGGCAATTTTCAGGCAGGTAGGGCAGGCCATCACCGGGACACCTTTTTCGACCAACTGTTTTACGTAGGTTTGAAAGGATTCGAAATCGGCATAGGTCAAATCTTTCGCATCTTTCACCAGGAGTTCAACAGCGTGAATATCCATATAAACTACTACGTCTTTGTCCATGGCCATCATGACGGCCATTTTCAGCGGCATCAATACCCGGTGCGGGTAAGCGTAGCCTTGGGTGATATGAATGAATACACCATCGCGCGGTGCTTCAGTCTGCGCCATCATCGGCTTTTGTGCGTCAGTCTCGTTTGCCTGCTTCGGTTTTTGATTGCAGGAAGCAAGTAATAATCCGATCAATAAAAGGAATCCAAACTTTTTCATAGTTTACGTTTTTGGGTTGACAGAATAGTTGCCTTACGGCGTTATTAGCTGTTTGAACAATTAAAAAATGGTTGGCTACGGTGTTCGGTTTAGCAATTCAAAATACGGAAAAGCAACGAAACGGCGATGATGTAGAAACAGGTTATTGAGCAGGGAGAACTAATCAGGTTAGGATGGAACGGTTGGTTTTATTCAGACTTCTCCTTCACAGGAATCCAAATCTCTTCTTCAGAGTAGGGCGAATCGTTTTTGTATTTCTCTCCTAATATTTCGAAATGGGGCCGGTCATCTAGCTGGTAATCCGATTGCGGAAGCCATTCACCCAGGATGTGCTGAAAGAAAGGGGCTGCATCGCTGGCCTTGCCGTGGTAAATGAATACAACGTATAATCCTTCCGGGAGGACATAGGTTTCCATTCCTTCGGGAACCGAATTAAATTCGTTGACCTCGACTGCAGCCCATTTTTCGAATGGCGTTGTTGGATTGAAATTCCTGAAAAATCCGGCTGGATAAACCTGCATCGAAATAAGGTCCTGGTTGACGTTATTTGTAATTTCTCTCCGCCGAGGCATGAAGCTCTTCCAAAGCTCTCCGGTTTGATTTTCTGCAAACGACATGGTCATGCGTTTTCCTACCAGTTTTTTGACCGGTATTTCTTTAATTCGATATTCTCTCATACTGCCGAGTGCTTGGACTGATTGCTTATTTTGAAATTTTAATGCCTTTGGTAATAAATGAAAGTCCTTGCTGGCCCGTAGTCGAAATCATTACTGCTTCGAAAAGGGGCTCAATATCGTTGTTTTCAATGGCCCAATCAAAGATGAAATTGGCGCCGGTTCCGCCTTCTTTATCACCTTCATCAATGACAATATCGATGGTCTCCAGCGGGGCCAGATAAATGGGCTTATCGAAATAACTCCGGATCTGATGGCCTGCAGAGTTAAAATACCGGGCATTTAGGATGTATATAGTATCCTGCGGATTCATGTTCCGGATACTGACCGTTACGGTCAGCGGGTAGGTTTTGTTTTCATTTGATTGATAGACCTCGGAGTAGACGGGTAAATAGGTCGTTCCATGATGCAATGAGTCTTCTTTGGGAAGATTAATGGTCCTTGCCTCCCAATTAACAGGGTTGGTGGAACTTATTTTCTTATTCTGTCCACATGAAAATAGTGCAACCAACGATATGGCGATGATTAGGTATTTCATACGTTCACGCATATGATTCGGTGTTTGGTGTAAGATTTTATCTCATATGGAAAAATACGTATTTCTATACGCAAACCAATGTGCCACTCAATTAAAAGTGCATTTTCCTGTCGTATTACCTGTCAGTTGTTTTATGTCCTGAAAAAGCTCTGGCGATTACTTCAAAAGTCTTTACATCAACGGGTCCACAATCATGGCAATGATGAGTACCAGCACAAAGTAGTTGATGCTCATGAAGTACCGGAACGGGTTGAAATCGAAATAGGCTTTGCGCAGCAGTCGCGAGAACAAGGCAATCAGCCATGCTGCTGCAGCGAATACCATGATTTTAAAGAACGTGGTAATCACCAGTCCCGAAAGGACAATCAATGCACCGATAATGGCTGTAGAGACGGTCCAGATGAAGATGGCGCGTTTGATTTGCACCGGTGTCATCACGGAAGTGATAGACGGAAAGCCGGCCACTTCGTATTCTTTACCATATTTCAGCATGAGCAGCCAAAAGTGGGGCACCTGCGAAATGAAGAAGAAAACGGTGAGGACTACCAACCGGATGTCGAGCAGAGCACCGCCGCCGGCTACCCAACCTACTGCGGGCGGAATGGCACCAATCACGCTGCCGGGAATTACCGCAAAAGCGGTTACGCGTTTCAGTGGCGTGTAAATGCCGTTGTACCAGATGAAGGCCATGAAACCAAGTATGGCGGCTTCCTGGTTACTGCCTAAATAAATAATCCATGTTCCGGCCAATATCTCGATGGCTGAAATCAGCAAAACATTTCGTTCGGAAATTCGTCCCGATGGCAGCGGGCGATTTTTTGTACGCTCCATCAGTGCGTCTTTGTCGCGGTCCTGGTAATGGTTCAGGGCTGCCGAGCCGCACGCCAGAATGAAGATTCCCACCATGGGTAAAATCACATTCGAGTCGATGTGCTTGTTCGCGAGGACATAACCTGCCAGCGTCGTCAGTGTGACCACAAAAGTGATCCGTGTCTTGTTCAGTTCAGTCAGTATGCTAATGAAGTCTTTCAGCTTTTTCATGTGAATACAAATGTCTCAATAAAACCAATTGTTACTCAAAAAGTTCTTCAAGGTAAATTGCTCTTAAAACTTTTTATTCGGCAAATCTGCCAAATCTTTTGCTTTTATCTTGCATTATTTAGTCAAAATAAAAATAAATTTGCGACTGTTTTGTAAAATATGGAAGGTTATTTAACTTTTCATATTTAAAATTGTTAAATGACTGTAATCATGTTGTACACGAACGGATAAAAGTGGCGGTAAGTAGTTTAACGAGAGCATGATAAAATCATTTAATAAAAGTTCATATATTTTAACAATTGATTGATAGGTGTTTGAGTGGATGGTCGGGAATAACCATAATTGAAAATGGGTGAGTTACGTTTCCGGCTGAAGAAAAATGTCAGTTTTTATTGGTTTGGGTGCTAAGTGGCTTGATTCATTTTGTTTTTGCCCACCGAAAATTGAAGAAAATGTCTGTTGATACATGGTAGTCCTATGAAATTGATTAAATCTTTTATAAATGTTGCGAGGAACTCAATGATGAAAAAAAATCGTTACAAATCTTTAATGGGAGTGGTATTGTTACTGGGCACTGTTCTTTTGAGCAGTTGTAGCAATATGGTTGTGCTCGATTCAAAGGGACCAATCGGTAGCGAGGAAGCTTTCCTGATCAAGATCGCGTTTATTTTAATGTTGATCGTGGTTCTTCCCGTTTTTGTTATGGTCATTTGGTTTTCGGTGCGGTACCGCGCTTCTAACAAAAAGGCAACTTACAAACCTAACTGGGCCCACTCACACAAGATTGAGCTGGTGGTATGGTTGGTGCCGATTGCCATTGTGGCGGCCCTTTCGTATCTGACCTGGGTCAAAACACACGAACTGGACCCGTACAAACCGATTGTGTCGGATGTGAAGCCGGTTCGTGTTGAAGTCATTTCGACTGACTGGAACTGGTTGTTTATTTACCCCGACTACAACATTGCGGTGGTTAACCATCTCGTCTTCCCGGCCAATACGCCTGTGAATTTCCGTCTGACATCGGCTTCGGTAATGACTTCGTTCTTTATTCCGCAGCTGGGAAGTCAGATTTATGTGATGGCCGGCATGCGGACTAAATTGCACCTGCAGGCCGATCACGAAGGAACTTACCTGGGGCAGAACATCGAGTATAGTGGTACCGGTTATGCTACCAT
This sequence comes from Prolixibacter sp. NT017, assembly GCF_009617875.1. Lineage (NCBI taxonomy): Bacteria > Pseudomonadati > Bacteroidota > Bacteroidia > Marinilabiliales > Prolixibacteraceae > Prolixibacter > Prolixibacter sp. NT017. The sequence goes on from NZ_BLAV01000001.1 coordinate 1,574,997, forward strand.
GCACTTCGATGCAGTGGCTACTTCGAAGGAAGAATTCGAAGATTGGGTGGAAAAAGCCAAACAATCGCCTGACGTATTGAATATGGCTACCTACGAGAAATTCGCCCAACCCAATACCGACTATCCGGTAACGACTTATTCATCGGTTGCACCCAAGCTGTTCGACCATGTGATGATGCAGTTCATGGGATGGATGGGTGGTACCGACCACGCAATGAAAATGACCGACGATATGGATGATACACACCATATGCACGGAATGCAGGATTCTACTAAAATGCAGGAAGAGCACGGTCCAATGATTATGCAGTCCGATTCGGGACACGTACATACTAAAACAATGGAGGACAAATAATATGTTTGGAAAGTTGACCTTATCGGATATACCGTACAACGATCCGATCATCATGGGGGCCGTGGTTAGTTCCACGTTTTTAGCCCTAATAATTATCGGCTTAATAACCTACTTTAAAAAGTGGCCGTATTTGTGGCACGAATGGCTGACCAGTGTCGATCACAAGCGTATTGGTGTGATGTACATCATCCTGGCGCTGGTGATGATGCTGCGTGGTTTTGCTGATGCCATTATGATGCGTGGACAGCAGGCGATGGCAGCCGGACCTGATCCGGGCTACCTGACGCCGCATCACTACGACCAGATTTTCGGTTCGCATGGTACCATCATGATCATCTTCGTGGCGATGCCTTTTGTGATTGGTTTGATGAACCTGGTAATTCCTCATCAGATTGGTGCACGTGATGTGGCCTTTCCGGTATTGAACTCGGTTAGTTTCTGGCTGACGGTTGCCGGTGCCGGATTGATTATGATTTCACTCGGTGTGGGGGAGTTTACCAATACCGGCTGGTTCGGAATTGCACCTCTTTTCGAAAAAACATATAATCCCGGAGTGGGGGTCGACTACTGGATGTGGGCCTTCCAGATAGCGGGGGTCGGGTCGCTCCTTAGTGGGGTGAACTTCCTGGTGACCATCGTGAAGATGCGCGCGCCGGGCATGACATGGATGAAAATGCCGTTGTTCACCTGGACAACCCTGACCACAAACGTATTGATGATTCTGTCGTTTCCGGTGATTACGGGTGCACTGTTCCTGCTGACGCTCGACCGTTACCTGGGCATGCACTTCTTCACTAACGGAATGGGGGGTAATATGATGATGTGGAACAACCTGTTCTGGATGTGGGGTCACCCGGAAGTATATATCGTGGTACTGCCGTCCTTCGGTATATTCTCAGAAGTGGTAGCAACGTTCTCACGTAAAAAACTCTTTGGCTACGTATCGCTGGTTTGGGCGACTGCAGCCATTATGATTCTTTCTTTCACCGTATGGTTACACCACTTCTTTACCATGGGTAACGATACGAATGTGAATATATTCTTCGGAATAGCGACGATGGCGATTGCGATACCCACCGGGGTAAAAGTGTACGACTGGCTCTTTACCATGTACCGGGGGCGTATTACGTTTGCCACACCGATGTATTGGGTCCTGGGCTTCCTTACACTCTTTGTGATTGGAGGAATGACCGGAGTGCTGATGGCGATTCCGCCGGCTGACTTCGTTGTACACAACAGTTTGTTTCTGATTGCTCACTTCCACAATATGCTGATCCCGGGCGCCTTGTTCGGTTATTTTGCCGGATTTGCCTACTGGTTCCCGAAAGTATTCGGTTTCCATCTCGATGAGAAGTGGGGCAAGCGCGCCTTCTGGGGATGGGCTGTCGGTTTCTTTGTAGCATTTATGCCGCTGTATGTACTCGGATTCATGGGAATGCCGCGTCGTATGGCACACTATGATAACATGGCATGGCAACCCTGGTTGATTGTGGCTGCTGTAGGTGCCCTGATTGTTGGTGCCGGTATTCTGTCGCAGTTGATTCAGATTTATATCAGTATTCGTGATCGGAAGAAAAACGTCGACTTGACCGGTGACTCCTGGGAAAACGGTCGTACACTGGAGTGGATGAGTTCTTCGCCGCCTCCGGTATACAACTTTGCCGTGATTCCGAAAGTAGATGAGCTAGACGAATGGTGGGCCATGAAAGAGAATGGTACCGCTTATCAGCGTCCCGCTGAATATCACGACATTCACATGCCGAAGAATGTGGCTCGCGGACCGATTATCGGTGGTCTCGTACTGGCCTTTGGATTTGCCATGGTTTGGTACATCTGGTGGTTGGCTATTGCTGCCATGATTGGTATCATCGCTACCGTGATTATCGGCTCATCACACGATGATGAGGAATATGTTATTCCGGCTGCCGAAGTGAAACGGATTGAAGACGAGCGTTTCGAGCAACTGGCCGCCGCCATGGAAGAAAAGAAGAATAACTAAAAAATCAGACAGTAATGAATACTAACGTTTCACAAAACGCAGTACATACAGCAGACGCGGAACATCCCAATCATGCTGAAATCCGGACTTTCGGATTCTGGATTTACCTCATGAGCGATCTGGTTCTGTTTTCCGTGCTCTTCTCGACCTATGCGGTAATCGGTTTTAACAGTGCCGGCGGCCCCACAGGAAAAGATTTGTTCGACATACCTTACCTGTTTATTGAGACCATGTTCCTGTTGCTGAGTAGTGTGGCTTTCGGCTTTACGATGATTGCCATGCACAACAACAAAAAGCAACGGGTTATCATTGGCTTAATCGTCACCGCCTTGCTGGGACTTGGCTTCATCGGGATGGAGATTCACGAATTCATTTCGATGATTGGTGAAGGAGCCGGACCTGATCGCAGTGGATTCCTTTCTGCCTTCTTTACGTTGGTTGGAACCCACGGTGCCCACGTAACCTTCGGACTCATCTGGATTGCTACCATGATTGGGCAGATTGCCAAATCGGGTATCACCGAAGGCATCAGCTCCCGTATGATGCGCCTCAGCCTTTTCTGGCACTTCCTCGACATCGTCTGGATTGGCGTATTCAGCTTTGTTTACCTGTTGCACGTTGTGTAACGCCTTTGACGAATTTGATTGTAAAAAATTAAAAAAGACATATTATGAGTCAAGCACATAACGAAGAGATGGGAGCCAAGATTACCACGAAAGCCTATGTCGTAGGTTTTATCCTGGCCTTGCTGCTTACCATCGTATCATTCGGAATGGCTATGAGCGGAGCGTTCAGCCGCACGGCGACCATTGTGGGATTGTTTATTGCAGCCTTTGCCCAGATGGTGGTACACCTGCACTACTTCCTGCACCTCGACCGTTCGTCGGCGCAGCGCTGGAACGTGATTGCCCTGCTGTTTACCGCCCTGCTGCTGTTTATCTTCGTAGGCGGAACGCTTTGGGTAATGTACACGCTCAACGTACGAATGATGTAAAAAACATACAAGATCAACGGGAAGGGTACAACTTGCTTGTATCCTCCCGCTGCTTTCCATTGATTATTGTTCGAAATCATTTGTAAAGCAAGGACCGCTTTCTCGAAGGCGGTCCTTTTGTTTTAACGCCCTTTATTCTTCATATCCTTCTTCTGATAGTCTTTCAGGATTTTCCCGAACTGTTTATCTTTTTTCCGGCGTTCGGCTACAGTCGATTCGAAATGGTTTTTCTCGCGTTCCATCTTCATGTAATTCTCATATGCCTGTTCCTCGATTTCGCCTTTTTCGACGGCTCCGAGAACAGCACAGCCTGCCTCGCTGGTGTGCGTGCAATCCTTGAAGCGGCAATGTTGCGCCAGACTCATGATATCATCAAACGTGGTTTCCAGGCCGCTGGTGGTATCGGCGATGCCTACTTCGCGCATGCCGGGATTATCGATGAGGATGCCGCCGTTTTCGAGGATGGTTAACTCGCGGTGACTGGTTACATGCCTTCCTTTGTTTGTGCTTTTGCTGATAGCATCGGTCTTCATGCGGTGTTGCCCCGAAAGATTGTTTAACAACGTTGATTTACCCACGCCCGACGAGCCCAGCAGGCAGTACGTCTTTCCTTTTTCGATGATGTTGTTTAAGGCCTCGTATCCCTGGCGCGTTTCGTTGCTAATGGCCAGTACCGGGACATCTTTGATGCGGTGATTAATGCTCTCTTTTATTTCAATTATTTGTTGCTCATCGATGAGATCGGTTTTGGTGAGTACGATAATGGGGCTGACGTTGGACGAATAGCAGATGGTTAAGTAGCGCTCCAGGCGGTTAAGATTGAAATCACGGTCGACGGCCTGCACCAGGAAGGCATAGTCGATGTTGGCGGCGATCAACTGCACTTCGCCGGAGTGGGAGACTGCCTGCCGCTTCAACACGGAGGAGCGGGGCAGTAGCTGGTGAATGATGGCGAAATCTGCATCATAAACCGTCAGGGCAACCCAATCTCCCACGGCAGGGAAATCCTCGCGGCCTTGAGCCGTAAAGCGCATGTTCCCGGTGATTTCGGCTTCATATTCGCCGTCAGCGGTGCGGACGGTGTATCGTTCTTTGTGTTCGGCCACAACCCGGCCAATTTCGAATTGCTCAAGTTGCAGCTCTTTTCTGATGGTTTTCATTTGGGCTGTATAGCCCAGGTCAGTTAGGTTCATGTCGGTTTGTTGTTTGCTGGCGCATCTTAATCCTGTTAAGGTACGCTCTGTTGTCCGGTAATTTCATTAAAATGTTCCCGTGCCCACTCAATCATCATCACGAGGGCCGGCATTAGTTCTTTTCCCGTTTCGGTTAACGAGTATTCCACGCGGGGCGGAATTTCCTTATGCATTTCCCGGTTGATCAAGCAGTCCTCTTCCAGGCGCTTCAGGGTACTGGAAAGCATCTTCTGCGAAATGTCTGGAATGGCGTTGTGCAAATCCTTATAGCGCATGACGCCACCTTTTTGCAATGCTCTTAGAACTAACAGTGACCATTTGTCGCTCATTCGGCTCAGAATATTCCGGACGGGACAGGTCGGGAAGTTGATATCAAGTTCTCTCATGTCATTGTTTTAACGCTATTCAAATTTAAAAAATCTCTTTTAGAGAGTAATATCCGGATTGAGACGTTACAGTTGAAATGCAGAGAAATTTTTTTGAAAAAAAATAGTCTTGGTAAAAGGCAGGAAATCAATAATTCTAACCAGATAGGTGCGTAACGAACCCTCTTGCTCATATTGGCCCGATCCCTGAACTTTGAGCTACACTCAATCAATAAACGGAGGATAAAACAATGAAAGAACTGTCAGTAAAGAACGTAGATGCTATCGAAGGCCAGAAGATGAACCGCAATGGAAAAGAATTCACCATCAAACCGGTTATTCCTGCCGAAGAGGTTAGCAAGTGCCGGGTGAATTTCGTTGAAGTGGAACCGGGGCACAGCGCGTTCAGTTATCATTACCACGAAGTAAACGAAGAGGTATTTTACATCATCAGCGGAGTTGGTATCGTTCGCACCATCAATGGCGATGTAACGGTAAAAGCCGGCGATGCCATTACCTTTCCTACCGGTGAAAAGGGCTCGCACGTGATCCGTAACGGCTCGGAAACCGAAAAGCTGGTGTACATCGATTTCGACACGGCCAGTACCGCCGAGGTGGTGCATTTCCCCGATATGAAGAAGGTGATGGTGACAGGACCTTATTCCAAAGGGATGTATGACGAAGAGTGATTACCGCCACTGGTGTTGCTTAATCGGTTTATCTATTCATCCCAAACCTTCTCGTCTGACGGTCCGCGATGGACATCTGGCTTGAACATTCTTCTCCTCCCCAAATGGGGAGGCAAGGTGCGGAGAGTAAATATTGTTTCTGCAGCGCTATGATATCCTTTTTAATCCCGCAGGGATGACATGTTGGTAGCCCCGGGTGTCAACCCGGGGATGAGGAATGTGTGAGATAAAAGCGCTCGCGCGGTAGATTTGATTGGAAAGGTTACGCTGTTTCGAGCGGAATAGAGTGGACGTAGATAAGAGCAAAACAACAGAAACCCTAAAATCAATTAACAATGAAAAATGAGTAATGAGTAATTAAGCGGTCTAAATTCTAATGTCTGCTGTCTAATGTCTTCTTACAAACAACAGCAACCGCTCAGCCCAACCTGAACCCCTTCTAACCTGTAACCAAATCCGGCTGGATGCTTTATACGCTCAACAAATCAATCGGTACATCCTTCAGCCGGGCAATGTCCATTACTTTGTTGCGGACATCGAAGCGGGAAGCACAATTGACGTTGCAGACGTCGCACAGGTGGCAGGGATTGTCCGACAGGTCGACCTCGGCCAGCGTATGCCAGGCCTGCTCCAGGTTCTTGTAGCCGTAAGCATACATGTAGCTGCGCATAATGGTCGGGATGTCGAGGTGGTGCGGACACTGCGGAACGCACTGCTGACATTGCTGGCAATACAGCCCATAGGCGTCATAGCCGGAAGTCATGCCCAGCTCCTTCATCTCCTGCCCGGACATCTTCAGGTTCTGAATCATCTTCAGGTTTTTCTGCACCAGCTCCACCGAGGTCATTCCCGATACGATGGAAGAGATATTTTCATTCTGCAACACCCATTTCAGCGCTGCATCGGTGTTGATGGACGGACCGGTTTTGCTGCGGGCGGCTCCGGCGGTAGTCTTCATGGCCACGATGCCCATGCCGGCTTTCGCTGCACGATTGATGGCGGTGTTCAACTCTTCTAAATTCTGGGTTTTGTAGTTGTAGCCTATCATCGCCACGTCGTACACGCCCGATTCGGCTGCTGCGTTGAGCGCCTCGACCGTGCCGCCATGTGAGGCAATGCCCACATACTTCACCTTGCCTTGTTTCTTCAGTTGCTCGAATGTTTTCAGCACGTCCTCATTCAGGATGGTCTCTTTCTTCGAGGCAAACGGCAATAGCACAAAGTCGATGGTTTCGAGACCGAAACGTTTGAGGCTGGCCTCGGCACTTTTCATGTACTTTTCGGCAGTAAAATCGCTGTTCAGGGTGCCGGCGCCTTTGTTCATCTCATTGGGAATGGCAGCGGTGCCTACCAGGAAGCTGTCGCGGGGCAGGCCTTTCAATCCTTCGCCCACGAGGATTTCATTGTTCCCACGGCCATAGTAGTTGGCAGAGAAAAACAGCTTGACCCCGGCTTCGTAAGCAGCCTTCACTAATCCCGGCGAGGTGACGCCACTGGTCCCCATGCTGATGAGTGGTGTGTGTACGCCGGTTTTGCCCAACGGGCGGGTAGGCAAGGTAGCTGGTGAGTTATCAACGGTTTTTCCGGAGGCATCGAGGCTGGTGCCCGAGGCGAGCAGGGCAGTTCCGGAGAGGCCCATGATACTTTTCTTCAGGAAATCACGACGGTTGTTTGTTTTCATAGTCCGGTTTTTTGGTGTTTTGCCGATTCAATTGATCATTGGTTTGTCTGAAACAGTCTGGCTCCCATAACGGAAGCTGGTAGTTTGGTTTGGGCTCGTCCGTTTTCGGTGGGGCAGGCGAGCCGTACCTTTTCGGTTAAGGTTTGTCTATTGGTGAAAAACGTCTGTTCCGAAAGTGGTGGCCCAACGTTCAGGAAAAGATGAATTTAAAGATACAAATAATCGTGATTTATCTGAATAGAATGACAATTCGTTATACTCACGGCAAATCGCTTTCTAATCAATATCTACTCATCCCAACCCTTCTCTAACATAGAGTAGGGCTCGCGACACTGCAGGATTTCAGCGACTCGGTTCTGACGCGAAAGTCCTACTGTAAATGATTGGAAACAACCGTTGATTGAAGCACCAGCCGAACCCGTCTTTACGTAGTAGAGAGGGGGAATCCGAATACCATTCGGATGGGGTGAGTAGATGAAATAGTTTTGCAGTGCTGAGGTATCCATCCCAATCCGGAGCATCGGGACGGGGCTACCGATATGCCAACCCTTCGGGCTTAGAATGGCGAACCGGTACAATTGGGTTGTTCGTTTTTGCGGTGCCTTCGTATAATGAGGTCCATGATTTGGATTCTTAGCTATCATGTGGGTATCGGAAATAATCCCGTATATCGTTTCGCCCCCTCAATCCCCCAGCCCGGGGGAAGGAGGTCACGACGCCGCCCCGGGATGAGGATGTGCACACATGAAGCGCTCGCGCGGTAGATTGGATTGAAATGGTGTGGTTGTTTCGAGCGGAATGGTGATGGAGCAGCATTTATTTCTTGTCCTCAAGCCGGACGGGCGTTCTTGTCCTTTTGTCTTGACACAAAAGGACGAAAAGGTCAAGTCAAAGTGATCCTTCCGCCCGCGTCATGATTTTGTCTTTTCTGACCCACTGGCCAGAATTCCCACACAAAATCATTCCCGCTCACTCCTGCCCTGTGAAATATGAGTTTGATTTCACAGGGGCTGCCCGGGCGACTTTGACGGGCTCGCGCGCGTATCGCCTGACGGCGATGTTGGGGATGGTATCGGCGTGTAGGGTCAGGACATGTCCTGACTGTATTTGTACCCAATTCCGGGTTTGTATCTGTGGCGCAGGAACGTCGGCGTTTCAATGTTGGTTGGAATGTGCGCCTCTTGAAAATCGGATACGCTCTCTTCTTGGGGCGGCGTTGTCACGACTATCGTCGTTGACTCCTTCCCCCAAGCTATGGAATCACAGGCCTTCAGACTGATAATTACAACAACCACGTAGCCTAACCTGAAACCTTCAGAGCAATGAGTAATTAACAATGAGAAATGAGTAATAAAAAATACAATACGGCTGAACCTGAAACCCTTAAATCAATGAACAATTAGTAATGAGAAATGAATAATCGAGAGTACGATTAGGCTAAACTTCAAAACGCAACTTGAAACCTGAAACTTTTTAACAGCAGGAACAACAACAACAAAAGAAACCTTTTTACAAATCCCTCAGCACGTCCGTGCCGCGGATGCCGGGTTTGTCCTTCAGGTAGGTGTAGATTTCGTTGTCGCTCATGTGGTAGGCTTCTTTCAGGCCGTTGATGATGGTGCGCAGGTAGTTTTCGCCGGGCGGGTTGATGGCTTCCGGCTGGGGAGTGGCGTGGGTGAAGGTGAAGATGGGATGGCCGTTTTTGTCGCCGAGGTAGAGCAGGTTGCCGTACCACCAGGTGGGGTGGATGATGAGGGAGCCTTGTTCGATGGCTTTTTCGAGGTCGATGTGCAGGTTCCCGTAGAAGTCGTTTTCCTGCCGGATGATGTCGATGAATTGCCCGGCGGTGATTAAATACATGCGTCCCAGGGTGTGGGCCTGTTCATTGGGTTCGGTGCCGGTGAAGGCCACGCCGCCGTGTTGCCAGCTGCCCGATTCGCGGGCAAAGTAAAGCTCCCGGTTAATGGTGATGTTCTCCTTTTCCGTGGGGAGGGTGGTATCGAAACAGCCGGGCTGTGTTTTGGCAGAACCTTCCGGCTGCCCGCCACGGATGTAGCAGTGAAACCGGCTCTCCAGCATGTTGGAACCGTAACTGGCGTAGTAGATGTGAGAGCGCTGCATGGATCTATTTGCAAATAACAATTGAATTCTTAAAATATTGAGAATGAGCTATCCTTCTTTAATTTACAATATTTTACTTACTTCCCCATTGTAGTGAAAATCTTAGGAGCATATTGCTTTAAACAATCCATATTCCTCTAGATAATCAGGCTGAATAGATAATATAACAGCTCTTTCAAAGGTACTTAATTTAAAATTTGGAGTGTTCTTGATTTTATTAATGTAATTGAACAATACTTTGATAAAATCATGTCCATTCATATTATATTTAATATCAGGATCCATTTTTTTTCTAACTTCATCAATGAACTCCTGTATTTTTGTTGAGATTGTCATTAATCCATTTTTGGTTATGTATTTTGACAAATAATTGTCAAAATCGAAATTGCAAAGGCCAGTTACTTTGTCAATGGGCATGTTATTTTCTATTTTGGGGAATTCGTGATTTAGTTCGAATTTGTGATTAACCATTCTTAAAACAAATAGTCCCCAAAGGATTTTGCTAACTTCTTTTAGAATTACGTCAGTATCGATTGGAAAATTCCTTATTCCAATTTTTATAATTTTTTCAATATGCCTGCGACAATAAAAATATGACTCCATGCAGGAATAGTCGGTGTATTTTAAGTGTTTATTTTTTTCAAATTCATTGATAATACCGTCAAAGTCTTTGTCAACAATACAGGTTATATTAGTACTAATTTTATTCAAATCTAAAATTCTTGATAATGCAATTAACTTATCTTTATTAGATCTCAAATTCAAATCCGAAAATTTCGCTTGCAATTCGGATAAATCTATTGTGTCAATCTCAATAATGTTTATTTCTTTGACCCTTTTATACTCGCAATAGTTCTCGATTATGAACTTGTCAGTTGGACCCTCAACATATATATCTACTAATTCTTCTTCAAAAGAATAAATTGCTACCAGTTCCTCCAGTTCTCTTTTTATATCAAACATTTTGGTCAATTAACTTTGATGTGTTGTTTTTATATGCAGATAACAGCTCGAATGAATGCGTAGCGAGAATAAATTGAATGTTTTTATCTGCACTAAATGTTAATAGGGTTTTAATTAATTTTCTTTGCCATTTTATATTCAAAGAAATTTCAGGTTCATCGATTATAAAGAAAGTTGCAACTTCAGTGGAAGTTATTGTGTTAATAAGCAGCAATAGTAGTTGTTTTTCCCCGCTAGATAACCAACTAAACTCGAGTGGTGTTCCGTTTTTTTGTTCTATGTCAAATCCAGAATTTAAGTTGAAACTAATAGACTTATTTGTAAAATAATCATTTACAGTTTCTATAAATAAGTTGATAGTTTTTTCAACTACCTTTAATGCTTCCAGTTTTGCATTTATGCCCTCAAGAAAAGGTGAAATTACTGTGTTTAAAAATTTTATTTGTTCTGTTTTTCGTGCTTGTTTTATTGAACGGCGAATTTTTTTTGTGTCGAATTCATCTATTAGCCCTAAATCTACATATGAAGGCAATAATTTATCCAGTTTATCAAGTTCTGCAAGCAGAATGTTTTTCTCCGTTGTAGTTGTTTCTGTATCAGAAAGTGTAATGTAATTTTCTATGATGTCAGAAAAAATTACTTGGGAGTTTTTTTCACCAACTTTTGAGCCGGAAATAACTTTGCTTCTAACCCAATCAAGCAATCTTTCTATTGCATGCTCTAGGGATATACTGCTTTCATCGTCGCTTTCTTTATTCGAACCTCTTTCAAAATCTTTGTGAGAAGCTATTTTGGTTTTAAAATAAAGGTTGATTGCATCCCTCGTTTGACTTCTGGAATGTTTGTCAGACGTGATTGTGTCTCGTATTCTTCTATCATCGGACAAATAGAACGCAGCTATATTTAATCCTTTTATGTAATTAATAATCTCATCAAATTTTATCCCTGTTTCAGATTGAGGTTCAAACATAATAGCGTTATCTTGATCTGCTACAAGAAAAACTGATTTTATTTTTTCCCCATTTTCAGAAATATAGTATTCGTATGAGCCTTTTTGTCCATTCTCCCTTGAGGCTCCAATTTCAATGCCATTATTAAAGTGAATACTGAATTTTTTAAATTTAGTCTCTGCAATGCTTGATTTATAACCGCTTTTGTCTTTAGTAGACAGTAGATAGAAAAATAAATTTAACAATGTAGTCTTACCTGTTCCATTATCGCCATACACTAATAAGAGTTTGGATATGTCTTGTTCATCGCTATTCGGGAGAGTGTATGTATAATATCCAAAAAGCTCTTCAATATAAACTTTTGATACTGAAAGAGAAGTTTCTTTTTGTTTGTTCATATTAATGTTTTTTAGTTCTAATCATGAATGCCTATTGAATTTTTTCAACGTCGTTATTTTTTATTGAAACGATGTTTTTGTTCCTTCTTTGGTTCTAATAATTATTGTCTTCACCTCATTTTGCCACTGAAAGTACTCATTTTTTCATCATCAACATAATAATTGCGCTTTGAAGATTTGTTCAAACGTTCGCCGGGCAAAAGTGGGGGCGTTCGAGTATTCGAAAACCCTCGCTGGCGAAAAAGGACGGCTTTCGAGTTGTCGAATGCCTCGCCCAAACAAAAAGTGGAGCTTTTCGAATTGTCGAATGGCCTGCCCAAGCAAAAAGTGAACGTTTTCGAGTATTCGAACGGCTTCCCTGAGCAAAAAGAGAGCTTTTCGAGTTGTCGAACGGCTTCCCTGAGCGAAAGTTGGACTTTTCGAGTATTCGAATGACTAAAGGATAAAGGCGGAGATAAATGAATGTGTTGATTTTATCTCATTTATGTCGAAGAACATCAATGGATTGTGATAATTTTATCATAAATTAGTAATCAGTTAAACAACCGGACAGTCGAAGCCCTAACTAAATTTTTGAAAATGGTTCAGTTAACCTTTTCTTACGTCGAATTAAAAATTTTCTACCATGCTTAAGAAAATAAGTTCTAATAGCCGCTCTACGGAAGTAGGTGCTGTTACGAGTCGTATAATCAAGGTGTACAATAACGCCAACCTAACTACCGACAGCCATTTGGACGGAATTATCACCGGACTGTCGACAGAAAATAATCTACTCACCAAAGCGGTGGACCGCTCGAAGGCGGAGTCGCAGCTGGAGGAGAAGGATGAGGTGCGCGATGATAAAATTCACTCGCTCTTTCAGTTCGTGCAGGGACAGACTGTTCATCCCGACCCGGCTATCCGGGCGGCTGCGGAAACGCTGATGGTTGTGTTCAATAAATACGGCCTGACCATCGTAAATGATAGCTATGATATCGAGACTACGCTGGTGAAGTCGCTGCTCGACGACCTGGGCGAGGAAGGGCTGCAGGCAGCCATCACGGCGGTGGCAGGTACAGCCGAACTGATTGCCCAACTGCAGGCCGCACAGGAAGATTTTGAAGATTTCAGGGCGGTGTACCAGACCGAGAAGGGGAAGGAGAAGAAACTGGAGAGTGCGACCACCATTAAGAAACGGATGGTACGTACTATTAACAATCAACTGGTGGTGCACCTGCGGGCGATGGGGAATGTGGATGAAGCGCTGTACGGCGATTTCGTGAGAGCGGTATCGACCGTTATCGCCGAGAATAACGAAGAGGTGAAGAAACGCCGCAAAAAGCCGGAACCGGCTGCATAATACCGGCCTTCGGGCCAGCTACCTTTGGGTTACGACATTATTGGTTTGTCTTATTAGGGGCTAGTGTATAGCCGTCCGCCTCACCGCAATGGTGGGGCGGATTTTTTATCCGTCACCGGATGGGGTGACGCTATGCTGGCGTCTCATGCTATCTCATGGATATCTATTATTTCTTTTGTCCTCAGGCCGGACGGGCGTTCTTGTCCTTTTGTCTTGACACAAAAGTACCAAAAGGTCAAGTCAAAGTGATCCTTCCGCCCGCGTCATGATTTTGTCTTTTCCGGCCCACATCCCTGAATACCCGCACAAAATCAATCCCGCCACCGCTGGCCCGGGCTACTTTGACGGGCTCGCGCGCTTATCGCCTGACGGCGATGTTGGGGATGGTACCGACATGTAGGGTCAGGACATGTCCTGACCGAATTTGTACCCAAATCCGGGTTTGTATTTGCGGCGCAGGAGCGTTGGCGTTTCAATGATGGTTGGAATGTGCGCCTCTGGTTTGTCGCGTGTATTCTGTCCCTTGGGGCGGCGTCGTCACGACTATCGTCGTTGACTCCTTCCCCCAAGCTATGGGATTACAGGCCTTCGGCCTGACGGGCCGGGCGACTTTGACGGGCTCTCGCGCGTATCGCCTGACGGCGATGTTGGGGATGGTACCGGCGTGTAGGGTCAGGACATGTCCTGACCGAATTTGTACCCAAATCCGGGTTTGTGTTTGCGGCGCAGGAGCGTTGGTATTTCAATGATGGCGGGAATGTGCGCCTCTGGTTTGTGGCGTGTATTCTGTCCCTTGGGGCGGCGTCGTCACGACTACCGTCGTTGACTCCTTCCCCCAAGCTGTGGAATCACAGGCCTTCAGCCTGACGGGCCGGGCGACTTTGACGGGCTCTCGCGCGTATCGCCTGACGGCGATGTTGGGGATGGTATCGGCGTGTAGGGGCAGGACAGGTCCTGACCGAATTTGTACCCAAATCCGGGTTTGTATTTGCGGCGCAGGAGCGTTGGTATTTCAATGATGGTCGAAATGTGCGCCTCTGGTTTGTCGCGCGTATCCTAACCCGGGGTGGCGTCATTCCGGTTGCACCGAAATGTCTTACCCCGGGCTATGGGATTACAGGCCTTCAGCCTGACAACCAAAGCAAATTCGAAGCTCAACTTGAAACCTGAAACCGTTCCAACCTGAAACAAAATAAATCCCCATCCGGGCGGAACCAGACGGGGATGATGTATATGGAATTGTTTTGGTATTCTATTTCTGCGGAAGCGACGGGTTATTTCCGGTCGGCTCCCTGTCGGTCGAGCATCCAGCCGGGATATTCGGGTGCCAGCTGGCTCACTTCGTCGAGTTGAGCGAGCTCGTCGTCGGAAAGCTCTACTTTCACCGAGGCGAGATTGTCGGCCAGCTGCTGCGGCTTGTTGGCGCCCACAATCACGGTAGTGACAGCTGGTTGATGTAACAGCCACGCCAGGGCAATCTGTGCTACGGTGACATCTTTGGCGGTGGCGATTTCGCGCATCACATCGATGATGTCGAAAGCTTTGTCTTTGTTCACCGGCGGAAAATCGAAGGTGGCACGGCGTCCTTCGCCCGATTCCACATCGCGGCCGTATTTACCGCTCAGCAAACCTCCGGCCAGCGGACTCCAGACCATCAGTCCCAGTTTCTGATCGAGGAGGAGTGGCACCAGCTCGCGCTCGAGGTCGCGTCCGGCAATGGTGTAATAGGCCTGCAGCGAAACAAACTTGCTGAGGTGCTCTCGGGCCGAGATACCCAGCGCTTTCATGATTTGCCAGGCGGCGAGGTTGCTGCACCCGATGTGGCGCACCTTACCGGCTTTCACCAGTGAGTCAAGTGCGTCGAGGGTCTCCTCGAGCGGTGTCAGCGCGTCGAAGCCGTGAATCTGGTACAGGTCGATGTAATCCATATTCAGCCGTTGAAGGCTCTCGTCGGCCTGCTGCAGGATGTGTTTCCGGCTTAGACCGGAGTCGTTGGGACCTTCGCCCATCTTGCCGCGCACCTTGGTGGCGACGACCAGATCACTGCGGTTGAGTCCTAAATCGCGGATGGCCTGTCCGGTCATCTGCTCGCTGAGGCCTTCGCTGTACACGTTGGCCGTGTCGATGAAGTTGATGCCGCCGTCGACGGCCTGCTTCACCAGTGAGTTGACCTGTTCCTGCGGCAGGGTACCGATGGCTGTCCACATGCCGCGTCCGCCAAAGGTCATGGTGCCGAGGCACAGTTCCGATACTTTTAATCCGGTATTTCCTAATAAGTTGTACTTCATGATACGTCTTTTTTGTTAGTTATCTTTTTAGTGTGGAATGTTGTTTTGGCGCTGTTCATTGGTGTAAACTGCCGGAAGGGCCGAAAGGTTGAATGAGGTAGGGATTGTTTTGATTCTTTAACGTTTTTCTTATGCTTTTGGTGAAACTAAAGAGGGAAGGTGGAATGTTGTGCTGTGGAGGCGGGATTGAGATACAAATTACGCGAATTAAAGCTAATTACGCTAATTGTGCTTCGAGGTTGCTTTGAAGAAAGGATTCACACAGATTGGCTCCACTGATGGACACGGATTTTCTACTCTTAAACGGGATGTTTAATTAGCCCCAGCGGGGTGTAATCTTAGTAGCCCTGGACAAGGAGGAACGACGTCACCCCGGGATGAGGATGTGCGCGCATGAAGCGCTCGCGAGATGGTTTTGATTGAAATGGTGGGGCTGTTTCGAGCGGAATGGTGATGGAGCAGCATTTATTTCTTGTCCTCAAGCCGGACGGGCGTTCTTGTCCTTTTGTCTTGACACAAAAGGACGAAAAGGTCAAGTCAAAGTGATCCTTCAGCCCGCGTCATGATTTTGTCTTTTCTGACCCACTAGCCAGAATTCCCGCACAAAATCAATCCCGCCACCGCCGGCCCGGGCGACTTTGACGGGCTCTCGCGCGTATCGCCTGACGGCGATGTTGGGGATGGTATCGGCGTGTAGGGGCAGGACATGTCCTGACCGTATTGGTACCCAAATCCGGGTTTGTGTGTGCGGCGCAGGAGCGTTGGCGTTTCAGTGATGGCCGGAATGTGCGCCTTTGGTTTGTGGCGCGTATCCTGCCCCGGGGTGATAACCCCGGGCTACAATCATATCAGCCCTTCGGGCTTTGAATGGCGAACCGTTATCATCGGGTTGTTTGTTTGTGTGGTGCCTTCGTAAAATGAGGTCCATAATTTGGATTCTTAGCCATCATATGGGTATCGAAATAATCCCGTATATCTTTTAGCCCCCTCAATCCCCCACCCGGGGGACTTTGGGCCAGTGGTTGTGATGTGGGTTCGTGTTGTGTTGTTGCAACGAAATATTTATTAACCGATTCGCTTTGATGTGATTTCAGGGAAGGCCTTCAGCCTGACGAACGTAATAGCTGCAAAGTGCAAACCTGAATATTGGATACCGAGCGGCCACGATATATCGTGGCCCTACAGCGTTGGCGCAACCTGAAACCCTAAAAACAATTAGTAATGAACAATCGAAAAACCATTCTTGTCGTCTAAGGTCTAATATCTTTCATCTCATGTCTTTTTTCTTCTGCCTTAAAACTTAAAACTTTTTCCAACCTGAAACAAAATAAATCCCCATCCGGGCGGAACCAGACGGGGATGATGTATATGGAATTGTTTTGGTATTCTATTTCTGCGGAAGCGACGGGTTATTTCCGGTCGGCTCCCTGGCGCTCGAGCATCCAGCCGGGGTATTCGGGGGCCAGCTTGCTCACTTCGTCGAGTTGGGCGAGTTCGTCGTCGGATAGCTCTACGTTCACCGAAGCGAGGTTGTCGGCCAGCTGCTGCGGCTTGTTGGCGCCCACAATCACGGTAGTGACAGCTGGTTGATGTAACAGCCACGCCAGGGCAATCTGTGCCACGGTGACATCTTTGGCTGTGGCGATTTCGCGCATCACATCGATGATGTCGAAGGCTTTGTCTTTGTTCACCGGCGGGAAATCGAAGTTGGCACGGCGTCCTTCGCCCGATTCCACATCGCGGCCGTATTTACCACTCAGCAATCCTCCGGCCAGCGGACTCCAGACCATCAGTCCCAGTTTCTGGTCGAGGAGGAGCGGCACCAGCTCGCGCTCGAGGTCGCGTCCGGCAATGGTGTAATAGGCCTGTAGTGAAACGAACTTACTGAGGTGCTCGCGGGCCGAGATACCCAGCGCTTTCATGATTTGCCAGGCGGCGAGGTTGCTGCACCCGATGTGGCGCACCTTGCCGGCTTTCACCAGTGAGTCAAGTGCGTCGAGGGTCTCCTCGAGCGGTGTCAGCGCATCGAAGCCGTGAATCTGGTACAGGTCGATGTAGTCCATGTTGAGCCGTTGGAGGCTCTCGTCGGCCTGTTGCAGGATGTGTTTCCGGGATAAACCGGAATCGTTGGGACCTTCGCCCATCTTGCCGCGCACCTTGGTGGCAACCACCAGGTCGCTGCGTTTCAGTCCTAAATCGCGGATGGCCTGTCCGGTCATCTGCTCGCTAAGGCCTTCGCTGTACACGTTGGCGGTGTCGATGAAGTTAATGCCGCCGTCGACGGCTTGCTTCACCAGTGAGTTAACCTGGTCCTGCGGCAGTGTTCCGATAGCTGTCCACATGCCGCGTCCGCCAAAGGTCATGGTGCCGAGGCACAGTTCCGATACTTTTAATCCGGTATTTCCTAATAAGTTGTACTTCATGATACGTCTTTTTTGTTAGTTATCTTTTTAGTGTGGAATGTTGTTTTGGCGTTGTTCATTGGTGTAAACTGCCGGAAGGGCCGAAAGGTTGAATAAGGGAGGGATTGTTTTGATTCTTTAACGTTTTTCTTATGCTTTTGGTGAAACTAAAGAGGGAAGGTGGAATGTTGTGCTGTGGAGGCGGGATTGAGATACAAATTACGCGAATTAAAGCTAATTACGCTAATTGTGCTTCGAGGTTGCTTTGAAGAAAGGATTCACACAGATTGGCTCCACTGATGGACACGGATTTTCTACTCTTAAACGGGATGTTTAATTAGCCCCAGCGGGGTGTAATCTTAGTAGCCCTGGACAAGGAGGAACGACGTCACCCTGGGATGAGGATGTGCGCGCATGAAGCGCTCGTGTGATGGTTTTGATTGAAATGGTGTGGTTGTTTCGAGCGGAATGGTGATGGAGTTCATTGCGGATCTTTTTGTTGGCGCCGACGTTGAGAATTGTGCCGGCGTGTAGGGTCAGGACATGTCCTGACCGAATTTGTACCCAAATCCGGGTTTGTGTTTGCGGCGCAGGAGCGTTGGTATTTCAATGATGGCGGGAATGTGCGCCTCTGGTTTGTCGCGTGTATCCTGTCCCTTGGGGTGGCGTAGTCACGACTATCGTCGTTGACTCCTTCCCCCAAGCTGTGGAATCACAGGCCTTCAGCCTGACGGGCCGGGCGACTTTGACGGGCTCGCGCGTATCGCCTGACGGCGATGTTGGGGATGGTACCGACTTGTAGGGTCAGGACATGTCCTGACCGCATTGGTACCCAAATCCGGGTTTGTATTTGCGACGCAGGAGCGTTGGTGTTTCAATGATGGCGGGTGGGTGCGCCTCTGGTTTGTCGCGTGTATTCTGTCCTTTGGGGCGGCGTAGTCACGACTACCGTCGTTGGCTCCTTCCCCCAAGCTGTGGAATCACAGGCCTTCAGCCTGACGGATGACAGAAATCTTCGAGCGCAACCTGAAAACCTGGGTACTGTGCGGCCACGATATATCGTGGCCCTA
Organism: Prolixibacter sp. NT017; assembly: GCF_009617875.1. NCBI lineage: Bacteria > Pseudomonadati > Bacteroidota > Bacteroidia > Marinilabiliales > Prolixibacteraceae > Prolixibacter > Prolixibacter sp. NT017. The sequence continues at coordinate 1,593,804 of NZ_BLAV01000001.1, forward strand.
CAGCGCCGGTGCAACCTGAAACCCTAAAAACAATTAGTAATGAAAAATGAGTAATGAACAATCGAAAGACCATTCTATGTCGTCTAGGGTCTCATGTCTGGAGTCTGATGTCTTTTTCCAACAACAGAAACAACAGAAACCGATCTCCCTAACCTGAAACCTGTAACTCTTCTAACCTGAAACCCTCTTCTAGCTTGCCATTTTGCCTTCTTTCAGCATTTGTACGGCATCGGCGAGGGAGCCGGCGCGGGTGACTTCCCCGGAGTTGACAAAGTAAATCTCGTCGGCATTGGCAATGGTGTTCAGGCGGTGCGCGATAATGACTTTTGTGGTGTGTGACGGCAGCTTTTGCAGGATTTCATCGAGGAGCTGTTCGGTTACCGTATCGATGTTGGCGGTGGCTTCGTCGAGGATAAGCAGGTCGGGTTGCCGCAACACGGCGCGCATGAAGGCGATGAGCTGCTTTTGTCCGAGGCTGATGCCATCACCTGATACGTCGACTTTTGTATTGAGGCCCTGGTCGAAGCGTTCCAGCAGCGATTCCAGTCCCGCGTCGTGGATGAGCCTGGTCAGTTCATCGTCTTTGTATTCCCGGTAGGCTTCGTTGCCATACAGGATATTGTCGCGAATGGTACCGCTGAAGAGGAACGGTTCCTGCAGGATAAAGCCGATTTTCCGGGTACGTTCTTCGGGCGTGTAGGCTCCGATGTTTTTTCCGTCAAGACACACGGTTCCACTGGTCGGGTCGTAAAGGCGCGAAATGAGCGACGCCGTGGTGGTTTTTCCTCCACCGGTCGGTCCCACAAATGCGTACGTTTTCCCCTTCTCTAAATCGAAATTGATGTGGTGCAGTACTTCGGTTCCGTTCGGGTAAGTAAACGACACATCCCGGAAGGAGAGGAGCGCATTGGATTCAACGTTGGTGGCGGCTTCGAGCAGTGGCATGTTGTTCTCCATGTTCAGGATTTTCCGGATACGGTCCCATGCCGCCAGTGCCACCTGGAAGCTGGCCCACAAGGAAGCGAGTTGCCGCAGCGGGTTGTAAAAGTTGGTGATGTATGCCAGGAAACTGATGAGCAAACCGATGGTGAAGTGATTGGTTGCGATCAGGTAGATGCCGAAGGTGAGTACCACCAGTTGCCCGATGTTGGAGAAGAAGGTGTAAACCGGCATGAACAGATTGTTGGCGATGCCTGCCTTCACGGACGTGTTGTAATTGTCCAGGTTAGCTTCGTCGAACCGTTTCCGGAAATAGTCGCGGCGGTTGAAGGCCACAATCACCTTGAAATTGTTGAGACTTTCCTGCACTTCGGAGCTAAGGTTCCCCACGCTTTTCAGGTTGACGGCATTGCGCTTCTTCACCCAGGGCGATGCAAAGCGGGTGATGAGCCAAATGATAACTGCCGGTGCGAGGGCTGCAGCTCCCAGCTCAAGGTTGATGGAGAGCAGGAAAATTCCGGCACCAATCATGATGAGGATGGAGCGGACAAATTGCATCAGCGACTGCGAGAAGAACTGGTTCACCTTGTCGGTGTCGTTGTTCAGACGTGAAATGAGGTCACCGGCTTTATTCTGGTTGAAGAAATCGTATGGCAGTTCCTGTATCTTGTTGAAGAGGGCGTTGCGCAGTGTAAACAACATGCGTTGCCCAACGGTGCCCATCAGTTTGGTTTGCAGGTAGCCGGCAAAGAGCGAGATGATGTACATCACCAGCAAGATGCTACTGAAAACCAGAACACCGTGAAACTGCTTCGTCTGCACATACGTGTCGATGGTGTGCCCGATGAGCAGCGGTCCCAGCAAGGTGAGAGCGGCGGCTACCTGCATGGCGATGAACGCAGTGATGAGCGTGCGTTTCTCTTCGACCATGTGAGCCACCAGCGACTTCAGCGAGGCAAATGTTGATTTCTTTTTTCCGGTTTCGTCGGAGGATGTATAGAGGTTGTAATCCATGTAGTACTTTTCTGTTTCGTTTTCTTTTGCTCACCCCATCCTGAAGGTGTCAGGATTTCCCCTCTCTACCAGTAAAGAGGGGCGGGGCGGCAGTCCGTTGTCACTGTACCGCCATTAATGAGCGCTTTATGATGATGTTGTTGTTTCATAGTGGCTGGTGCTTTTCTGCGACTGGTAAATCTGCATGTATTCCGGAGAAGTTTCCAGTAGCGTTTCGTGTTTTCCGGCTGCGACTACTTCGCCTTCCATCAGGAGAATGATTTGCTCGTAATGTTTGACCGGCGCGATTTTCTGGGTAACCGAAATCAGCGTCAAATCGGGGTAATTCTTCAGTACGTTCCCGATGATTTTCTGTTCGGTTTGCTGGTCGACCCTTGCGGTGAAGTCGTCGAGCAACAGGATTTTCGGATTGAGCGCCAGTGCCCGCGCCAGCATGATGCGTTGCTTTTGTCCACCGGAAAGGCTGGTTCCCCTTTCCGAAACTAATGTGTCCAGTTTCTTCGGTAACGTTTGGACAAACTCTTTCAACTCGGCCGTTTCGATGGCCTTCTCCAGCGATTCATCGGTTACCGTATCGCTGAAGGCAATATTTTCGCGTAAGCTCAGATTGAACATCACACTGTCCTGAAAGACAAATCCAATTTGGTTATGGAACGTTTCTTTCCGGTAATCGTCCAGCGGAATCCCGTCGAATAGCACCGTTCCTTCGTTGGGATGAATCAATCCCGTCAGGAGATACAGCAGTTGCGTTTTTCCGGCGGCTGTCGGGCCGATGATGGCAGTCTGCGAACCGGCGGTGATGTTTAGCGAAACGTTTTTCAGGGCCGGCTTATCATCGTAGGATACGGTTACATTCTGTAGCTCGATATTGCCTTTTACCGGCTTTTCGATGGTTCCCTTATCGACCGTTTCAGGGGCCTTCATCACCTTGTCAATTCGTTCATAGGAAGCAGTCGCCCGTGCAATGACGTTGCTCATGAAGCCAATGACGATGATGGGAAAGATGAGAATGGCTACATAACTGTTGAAGGCGGCAAAATTTCCCAGCGTCATACTTCCGTTGATGACGTAGTGGCCACCGAGCGCCAAAATAGTCAGGGTCGCTAAATTCGCCACGAAAGTGATGACCGGAATAAGAGTCGCAAACAGCGTCAGGATGGAGATGCCCAAATCCTTCGCTTCGGTATTTGCCGAAAGGAATTTCCGGTATTCGGCCTGCTGTGCATTCACCACGCGAATGATAGCGGCTCCCAGAATGCTTTCATTGATGACCTTGTTGAGCCAGTCGACTACTTCGCGGCTGCGCCGGAACAATACCCTTACCCGTTTCAATACCATGTAAAAGGCAAAGCCGATGATGGGAATCATGGTAATGACCGGCAGGGCGAGCTTCCAGTCGATGGTGAGGAGGAGCACACAGGTTCCGATAATGACAAACACCGAAGAAACAATGGAAGCCACAGCCTGAGCCACGAATGTTTTCACTGAATCCATGTCGGACGTCAGGTTGGTGAGCAGCTTCGACGGATTGTTTTCGCGGATAAAAGTAAAACTCTGCCGCGATATCTTGTCGGAGAGTTTCTTTCGCAGGTCGCGTGCTACTTTTTCCGAAGCGTACGTCTGCACAACTGCCTGCAGGTAGGTGAAGAAGAAGATGGCCAGCGTGGCTGTCAGAAACTCGATGGCGATGGTTCGGAAGACGTAGTGCCCGCTGTTGAACGTATCGATGCCGTGTGAAATGATTTTCGGGATGATCAGGTTGGCTCCGTTTCCGAGCAGGGCAAAGAGTACCAGAAAAATGACCATCGTCCGGTACGGTTTCAGCAAAGCAAACAGGTTGACTTTCTTTTTGGGAGCCGTCTTATCTCGTTTTGTTTTTTTACGCATATCAGGAATCTCTTCGGTTGGCAAAGGAAACCTAAAAATCTGGTTTCCACGTTTCCTTATCGATAAATTAAGCCCTGAACAGGGGTGACAACCGAAATGTAATCTATAAGAATACGGCTGACAGGAAATTTTGTTTTACACCGGCAGAAAAAAGAATGACCAGTTGACCTCCAGGCTTTCCTGTGTCAGAATAAAGGTCAGGAAGGCGAAACTAAAGATGGTGGTGTGTTTCGTGGTTTCACCTTCGTTGGCCGGTGCGTTGAATTGTTTTCTAAAAATCATTCGTTCCATTTCCGGACATGTTACAGTGACTATTCTGTTCTATCTTTCTCTGATGATTTTTCCTTTTCGGGGCAGGGCCCCCAGTGGTGATAACGGCTGTGTATCCGGCGGAAATAACGTTCCCGTTCTTCGGGCGTCATTTCTGCCACCTTTTCCCTTAGCTTGTTACGCCAGCTGTGACTGGGCCAGCCTCCGTGCGGGCGGAATCCGCCAAAGAACAGACGGGCCAGAATCAGTAGTCCGGCAGCCTGCCAGAAAGTGATTTCCGGTAAGTGAAAAATGTCGGGCATCAGAGCATTCCAGAGTAACATGGCGACGGCGCTCACTACGGCCAGCATCACAATAAAGAGTGGTGCAAACATGAACTTCTTTCTTCGGTATGACATGGTAGGCATCATGATCGTATGTTTTTAATCGTTTATTAATTCGTCGTATAAAATTTGTAATCGTTCTCTCAAATAGACTATAGCATAGCGTTTGCGCGATATCCAGGTGTTGACCGGTTCACCGGTTTCTTTGGAAATTTCTTTGAAAGATTTCCCGTCGAATTCGGTCCAGCGGAAAACATCCCGCTGTTCGGGCGGAAGATCTTCCAGTGCATCTTCCAGTTCCTCCCAAACCAGCGTACGGATGTACTCGTTCTCGGGCGAATCCTGGTCGTCGGCCAGAATGGCTCCAAACTCTTCCACTACCTGTTCTTCCTCGTCGTCGGAATAGAATTCGGCGAACAGGTCCGGTTGCTTTTTCCGGTAACGGTCGGTGATCCGGTTCCGGGTAACGGTAAACAGCCATGCTGTCAGTTGTTCGATCGGTTTCATCAACCGGTCGGCTTCAGCTAATTGGTAAAAAACTTCCTGAAGGATATCCTCAGCGTCTTCCGCATTTTCCACCCGCTTCCGGATGAATCCGGTCAGCCGGCTGCTGTATGATTTGACGATTTCAGATATATTCAGTTTTTGAGCCACGCGCGTTGCTTCGTTTTTTACTGTTGCTTTCTATTGGGATAGACGAACGGGGAGAACGGATATTTTAACAGAAACGGATTTTTTTAAATTTCATATTTCAGTTTAGCTTTGAGGCTGCTATTGTTCCTGTTGTTGGAAAAAGACATCAGACTCCAGACGTTAGACCCCGACGCACGGTCGGGATTTCGCTTTGCTCAACCTTATATGATATAGAGTGGTCTTTCGATTGTTCATTACTCATTTTTCATTACTAATTGTTTCTGTTGTTAGAGAAAAGACATCAGACATTAGATGATAAAGAATGGTCTTTCTATTATTCATTACTCATTTTTCATTACTAATTGTTTTTAGGGTTTCAGGTTGTGCCCGCGTTGTAGGGCCACGATATATCGTGGCCGCACTATTCCAGCTTTTGCAGTAAACTCGAAGCCGTAATTCAAAATGCAGCATTCAAAATTCATAATTCTTCCCAAAAGCCTCGAAGCGCGATTTTCTCCCGATATCTCGGGACTCAATTTTCCATCCTTAATTGGTTTTTTTCTTTTATGGTTTGATGTCGAAAAGGTTAACGCCGGCCATGGTGAGCAAATGGGCTACCAGATTGAGAATGGCTACCACCGCCAAGGTGGTCATCCAGAAGTGGGCGTTCGACTTCCAGCGCTTGTGGTATAGCCAGCCGCTGATGGTGGCAGTGCTGATGGCTGTCAGCCAGACGATGCCAATTTCTGGCTGGTTTTTTCCAATGATAAAGTCCGGGATAGGACGACCGGGATGACTCACTTCCATGTAAAGAATGTTGAAAATCCAGCTGAACACGATAAGGATGATCCCTAGTAGCACGCCGTCGGAGAACGGAGTGAGGGTATGCAGCCGCTTGAAATAAAGGTTGCGCGCCAGGATTAATATCAGTAATATGTTCAGGAGATTGATGAGTGAGTAATAAGTGACCAGGTCGCCATTGGCCATGTACGACAGGCTATGGATTTCTATGGTAGGGAAGACTTTCCAGAGCTCACAGGCAGTAACTCCGGCAATCAGGTTCACGATAATGGCTACACCCGTCATAAACAGGAGTTTCTTTCCGATACGAGAATTGGAAAAATGCTTGCTCATCCGTTGGTCGTTGTTTGATTAGCAGCTCCTTATTTTGCCCTCATTTCATCTTCTGTCAGCGTTTGCTCGCTTACTGTAGCTAAAGTTACCTTTTTACCTGAACAGGAACAAATAATTCCTTTTGTTGATGGACGGTTTAAAAGTGGATTTTTAAACGCTTTTAAAAGCGTTCTCAAAGTCGTATATTTAATTGAATGAGCCATTTATTACCCTGCTATGCTTGACTACCTGAACAAACCGTATCCGTTTAACGACGATTTTAAGCATAACCTGCGCATCATCCTCGGCATTAGTCTGGTTGTATTTCTTTTCCTGTTATTGTACAAACCACTTGATTTATCGGCTCTCGATCTGTATGACAAAGTATACCTGTTGTTGGGATTTGCCCTGGTGACGCTTTTTTCGCTTGGCGTTAACCTGCTGGTGTTGCCAGCCCTTTTCCCGGGTATTTTCCTTTCGGGAAAATGGAAAATCAAATACGAGATTCTCTGGAACCTGTGGATGTTATTAACCATCACGGTAGGTTACTTTTTTTATGCCCGCCTGACAGGATTGTATGAACTGAACTTTTCCACGCTCATCCGGATTTTGTTGTTCAGCATCATTCCTGTGTCGTTGCTGATTGTCATTAATCAAAACCGCCGGTTGAAAATGACCATTCATTCGGTTGACGCTTTTTCTGACGGCATGAAGAACTCAGAGGATGTGATGATTAATTTTCCATCGAAATACAAAAGGGGAAACGCGCAGGTGAATGCCCGTGATTTGGTGATGATTCATTCGGCTCAGAACTACATCGAGATTTACTGGAAGGAAGGAGACGAGTTACAGAAGGTGATGGTGCGGAACACGTTGGGAAATGCCATAAAACAGGTGAAGCGCTTTCCGCATATCATTCGTTGTCACCGGACCTGTATCGTGAATATGAAGTATGTAACCCGCATGCGAAGCAGTCAGCACGGATATCACATCCATCTGGACGGTGTTGCGGACGAGTTGCATGTTTCCCGATCGTTTGCTCCGCTTTTCCGCGAAATTTACGGCAAACTTCACGAACCGGAACTTTTCCAGGCCGGTTCATCCCTAAAGAGGTAGACCGGACACTTATCCCTACCATTCGTCCCTGCCCACTTGAAGCCCTTCCTGTTTATCCCTAACTTCAAAGAGGTTGGTTCTCGATCTCCATTATTTCCCGACAGATAATTCCATCATCCAATGAAAATACTATTAGTCAATCCGCAGTGTGCCGACACATTCTGGAGCTTTAAGTATGCGCTCCGGTTTATCTCCCGAAAGGTGGCCAATCCGCCATTGGGGTTGCTGACAGTTTCGGCATTATTGCCCGGAGATTGGGAAAAGCGGATTATCGATATGAATGATATTTCCTTACGGGAAGAAGATGTCTCCTGGGCTGATTTGGTGTTCATTGGTGCCATGGATATTCAGCGTCACTCGGTAAAACATGTCATCCGGATGTGTCAGAAACTGAATACGAAAATGGTTGCCGGCGGACCGCTCTTTACCAGTGAGCCGGAAGAGTGGCCCATGATTGATTACCTGGTACTGAATGAAGCGGAAACTACCTTGCCATGGTTTCTGAAGGATTGGGAGCAGGGGACTCCACAGCATTTGTATCAAACAGACGAATTTCCATCGCTCGCACTTTCGCCGGTTCCGGATTACTATCTGCTAAACATGAAGAAATATGCTACGCTGAGTCTCCAATATTCGCGAGGCTGTCCGTTTGACTGCGAGTTCTGCGACATTACCGCGTTGTTTGGACGAAAAGTGCGAACCAAATCAACAGAGCAGGTTCTGGCCGAACTCGGAAGTCTCTATTCTCTCGGTTATCGCGGGAATATATTCTTCGTGGACGATAACTTCATCGGGAATAAAGCCAAACTGAAGAGAGACCTTCTTCCGAAGTTGATTGGCTGGACGAAAGAACGGAATTATCCTTTCCGGTTTAATACAGAAGCAAGCATTAATCTGGCCGATGATGAAGAGTTGATGAAGCTGATGGTACAGGCCGGTTTTGAAAGTGTGTTTGTAGGAATTGAAACACCCGAGCAGGAGAGCCTGGCCGGATGTAACAAGATGCAGAATACGCAGCGGAATCTGGTCGACGATGTTCGCAGAATGCAGCATTCCGGATTGCAGGTGTCGGGTGGTTTCATTGTCGGTTTCGATCAGGATTCTCCTTCAGTTTTTCAGCGGCAAATTGAATTCATTCAGCAAAGTGGCATAGTAACAGCCATGGTTGGTTTGCTGAATGCACAAAGGAAGACCAAACTCTACCAGCGGCTCAAGGATGAGGAACGCTTGCTGGATGTGAGCTCAGGAAACAATACTGACTTCAGTATGAATTTCATTCCCAGGATGAACCTCGATTTTCTGATGGAAGGATACCGTCGGGTGCTGAAGGAAATCTACAGCTGCAAACCATATTATCAGCGGGTTCGCCATTTTCTGCGGAATTATAAGACGGGGCTGCACACTCACAGAAAGATGACCTTCGCCAATGTAAAAGCGTTAATACGTTCTATGTTTGTTTTGGGAGTGTTGAAACAAGGTCAGTTCTATTATTGGAGGCTGTTCGTCTGGACCATTTTTCATTGTCCTGAAAACTTCTCCGAAGCGATTACCCTCGCTATATATGGCTACCATTTTCGCAAAATTTATTCAATAGCCTGACTACATCATCCCTTGCTCAAAACCACCGGAACGTTAAATCCATCTTAAAAAACGGATAGTCTTCGGGAATTTTCGCACTCGCATTGTTGGTATAAAGTGAAGACACAAAACAAAAAATAATTCAACAAAATATGAGTGCAAATATTCCAAGCTACGACGGTAAGCGGTTGGTTATTCTGGGTGGTGGTTTTGCAGGGCTTACACTTGCCCGAAAACTGGCTAAAAGTAATTTACAGATCGTATTGGTCAACAAGCACAATTATCATCAGTTTCAACCTTTGTTCTACCAGGTGGCGACAGCGGGTCTGGAACCCAGTGCCATTGCTTTCCCGTTAAGGAAAGTTTTTCAGGATAATCAGAACGTTCATTTTCGCAAAGCGGAAATACAGAGCGTTGATTTCGATGAGAAGGTGGTGCATACCAGCGTTGGAACCATTCGTTACGATTACCTGGTGAATGCGATGGGAGCCGGGAGTAATTTCTTTGGTAACAAAGAGATTCAAAAGCGTGCCTGGGGCCTCAAGAGCATACCGGAATCGCTGGCATTGCGTAACCACATCCTGATGAACTTTGAGCGGGCTTCGAGCATCGATGATGAAAAGAAGCGGCAGGAGTTGCTAACGATTGTTATTGTCGGTGGTGGTCCCACTGGTGTGGAAGTGGCCGGTGCATTGGCTGAAATGCGTAAATGGATTATTCCGCGCGATTACCACGAAATTGATCACCGAAAAGTGAAAATTGCAGTGGTGGAGGCATCCGGTAAATTGCTCGGACACATGACGGAGAAATCGCACAAAGCTGCCGAGGATTTTCTGAAGTCGCTGGAAGTGGAAGTTTACAACGGTATTGCCGTGAAATCGTATGACGGCGAAGAGGTGACCTTGTCGAACGGTGAGAAGTTGCCCTGCAGCACGTTGGTTTGGGCAGCCGGTGTAAAAGGTATGCCGGTGGATGGTATCCCGGAGGAATTGATTGACAAACGCGATCGCGTGATGGTTGATGAGTTTAGCCGTATTAAGGGATTTGAGCATGAATTTGCCATTGGCGACCTGGCAACGATGGAAACGAAGGATTATCCACACGGTCATCCGCAGGTGGCACAGGTGGCTATTCAGCAGGCACGGTTGCTGGCTAAAAACCTTTTACGATTGGAAAAAGGGGAAAAGCTCAAACCCTTCCGCTATAACGATAAAGGAACCATGGCTACCATCGGCCGCAACAAAGCCGTCGTCGACCTGCCCCAGTTTAGCTTCAAAGGATTCTGGGCCTGGTTGGTTTGGATGATTGTCCACCTGATGTCGATTGTGGGAGTGAAAAACAGGCTCATTATCTTCATCAATTGGGTGTGGAACTACATCTTCTACGACCAGTCGCTACGGTTGATTATTTCGCCGGCCAAACGCCCCAAGCACAAAGATGTGCCGGCCGGGCGTCAGCTCGAGACATCTTCTAAATAAATATATTGATTCCCGGGAAACCGGGAATTTTTTTGTCCCAACTTTTAGGATGCGCCGCCCAGGTGGAATGCAATCCGAACTCCTTCTGTCACCATGTTGGCCCCGATAATTCCGAGGATGAGTCCCATTATTTTGCTCATTACCACGATGATTTTATGGCCTACCAATCGTAAAATATAATCGCTGTACACAAATGCGAGATAGGTGAGAAGAATCATCACACCGAAAATAACCGACGTAATTACCATGTGCCAGATGTTGCTTTGTGTGACGTAGTTCATGGCGGTTACAATGGTTCCCGGTCCCGCCAGAATAGGAATTGCCAGTGGCGAGATGGCCATCCCTTCGTCGATGGTAATCTTGTCGGAGTGGTGAATGGTGGACTTTTTGGATTGTAGCATTTCAAATCCTACATAAAACACCAGGATGCCTCCGGCAATCTTGAAACCGGGAATCGTTAGGCCGAAAGCCATGAAGATGTATTTCCCGATGATGATAAAAGCGAGTACGATGATGAGTGCCGTGAATGTGGCTGACTTGGCTATCCGTTTCCGGGTCGGGAAATCGGCCTCGTCCGTCAGGCTGAGGAAAATCGGGATGTTGGTGATGGGATTCATGATGGCAAAAAATCCCATAAATACAGTGAGAGAGAAGCTGAGAAGATGATTCATACTGTTATTTTTAACCAATAATTATAGCCATTGAACAATTTATTCTGCATCTGGTTGGTTTAACCAGTCGTTTTTGATGGTTGAAACGTATATTGAAGTATTCAGAAATAATTGCTAAACGAATGAATAAACTGCTGATAATCTTTTTGGTAATGATTGTGGGGAGCCTGGTTGCCTGGCAGGGAGCCATTAATGCCCAACTCGGAAAAATGTTGTCGCATCCGTTGCAGGCTGCGTTTATTTCCTTTCTCGGAGGCACACTCGCATTGGCTGCGGCTCTGATGTTAATGCAGGTTGGTTTTCCGTCTTTCCAGGTCATCAAGGGTGTCCCGCCGTACCTGATGATTGGCGGCTTGCTGGGAGCTATATTCGTTACCAGTGTCATCCTGTTCGTCCCGAAAATCGGTGTGGCCAACGTGTTGATAGCCGCAGTGGCCGGGCAGCTTATTCTGTCGCTCATTATCGATAACTATGGATTGATGGGCGTTCCCAAACAACATATTTCAGTAAGTCGGATTGCCGGAACGTTGCTGGTAATCGCCGGACTGTATCTGGTGAATCAGAAGTAGCCTTGTGTCTTTGGTACATTCGATTCTCTTGTTACGGATAAGTATTTTTCAATGTTCTGAATAGCTTGGTTTCAGCGGGTTTTAAAAGGCCGGAATTTTATGCTTATAGAATTTTTTTTTATGCCGTGAAAAAAAAATTCTATAAGCATAGGATCCTAATCCTTTGCGCATCGGATTTAATTATTTACTGTTTACCCGATTTTTTGAACCGAAGCCAGGTTGTGTTTCGGGATTATTCTGCCGGAATTATTTTCCGTTCGATATTCATCGGAAGCCGCGAAAGTACTTCGTAGTTCAGGGCATTGCTGATATCACTGAAAGCTGAAACATTGATTTCGGCATCGCCCTGCCGACCGATGATGACCACCTGATCGCCTAGTTTCACTTCGGGAATGGCAGAGATGTCGACCACAACCATATTCATATTCACGATTCCAATTACGTTGCAACTACGGCCACGAATGAGCACGCGCCCCTTGTTACTTAGCGAACGACTATAACCTGTTGCATAGCCTACCGGAATAAGTGCCATAAGTGTGTCCTGTTGTGCCAGGAAATGGTTGCCGTATCCAACGAATTCTCCCGTCTTAATGAGTTTGATGGACATTACTTTGCTTTCCCAGCCCAAAATCCGGTGCAAAGGGTCGGTCCGGTTTTTTTTGTGATTGATATAATGAATAAAGGTTTCGGCACTCGACCAGAAGCCGTACTGCATAATACCGATACGAACCAAATCGAGGCGGGCGTTTGGATAAACGAAGGCAGCAGCGGAATTGGCCACATGACGATATGTGGGAGTAATTTCATTCTTTTCCAGAATAGCACTCATCTGCCGGTAACGTTTCAGCTGTTTCTGTATGCGAACGTGGTTGGAGACACTTTCCGCACCAGCGAGATGGGTACAGAAACCTCTTACCTGGAAATGCTCCGGCTGCATTTTTATCACGTCGATGGCCTCTATCAGCTCATTCATGTTCAGCCCGGTTCGGTTCATGCCGGTTTCAACCTCCAGATGAATTTTGGCCGACTTATTCAGTTCGCGGGCTTCTTCCAGGGCATGTTCCAGTCGTTCGAGATTGAAGACAAAGAATTCGTATCCTTTGTCAATGGCTTCCCGCATGTGGTCCCGGCCCATGTAACCCATAATCATCACGGTGCTTTTTTTCGTCAGGCTGCGGCAAACCCGCTGAGCTTCGTCGAAATTGAAGACAGAAAAATGGTTGATACCGGCCTTTTCGAGCATGGGAACCATTTGCTCGATGCCGTGACCATAAGCATTGGCTTTAACAACCGAAGATATTTTGACGTTTTTACCCAGTTTTTTCTTCAAAAACTGAACATTGTTAATGAGGGCGCTTTCTTTTAGCGTAATGACAGAGGTTTCCTGCATGAATTACTTGTTTTCAATTAACAGCTTCTCGTAAAGAGTTTGGAAGATGGCCATACCGTTGCCAAGTATGTCATCCGGAAAATTAAAATCTGGATTGTGTAATTGCGGCTGGTCGGGACCGGAACCCAATCCGAAGAAGCCACCTTTGTATTTTTTCGTGTAGTACGAAAAATCTTCCGACCATTTAAACGGTTGCTCCCGGTACGCATGATCGAATCCGTTTTTGCGGACAGCTTCTTCCAGTAGGTCGACACACTGGTCGTTGTTGACCAAGGCCGGAAAATCTTCTACATAGGAAATGGCAAATTTCAATTGTTCGTTTTCGGCTGCTTTCTCAACAACCTGTTCGGCCAGACCGGTCATTTTTTGCATATCATCGTTTTCGTACGCACGAAGGGTAACCATTACTTCGGCGTCACCCGGCGTGGTGCCAAAGGTGACTTCGCCCATACGAATGTGCACGATGGTGAGGAGGGCGAGGTCGGCAAATGCCGATTTATCTTCAAGAATTTCCGACAGTCCCCGGATAATTTGTTCGATGGATCTCACCGGACTGATGCCATTCTCCGGCTCGGCTGCGTGTGAGGTTTTTCCGGTTAACCGGATGATCATGCCTTTGGATGCAGCCGAAAAAGTTCCCCGTCGAAGTATGATTTTTCCTTTCGGGATGCCAGGTATGTTGTGCAGGGCAAACACGTAATCCGGTTCTATTTCGGCGAAAGCCGGCGATTCGACAACATCACGGGCGCCTTGCTCTACCTCCTCTGCGGGTTGAAAGAGCAATACTGCTCTTCCTTTCTCCGGACGATTTTCGGCGATGTAAGGAGCGAGACCGGCTACCATCGACATGTGTCCATCGTGTCCGCACGAATGTGCAACACCAGAATTTTGAGAGGCATAGGGGACGTTGGTGTGTTCCAAAATGGGCAGAGCATCCAGTTCGGCACGGAACATCACGGTAGGACCAGGGTTTTTCCCTTCAAAAACGAAAGCTTTTCCGGTATGGCTGATGTCGATGGTTTTATCGGGTTGATAGCGTTGAACAAAGTCTCTGATTCGGGCTGACGTTTGCTTTTCCCGGTTCGATACTTCGGGGTGTTGGTGTAACGTATGTCTTAGTTCGATAATTTCCTGAATGGTTGACATAAGCCCTGATTTTTAATTAGAAAACGAAAATTAAATAATTTAAGTGTTAAATAAGCCTAATCTTTTGTAAAGGATTTGTTTTGTTTTCTTCCCGGGAGAGAAAAAGCGAAACTCCGGCTAACTGGCAGGCAGTTGATTCCGGAGTTCTTAGCATTTTGCAAAAGTTCCTAAAACATCTTGTGTTCGCTTATTTTTTCAGCAATCCTTCATTTATGATTTGTTCGGCGTGCTCTTCGATGGTTTGCTTCAGCGGAATGTACTGAATGCCCAAATGGTTAATGCTTGGAGAGTTGTCAAATTTTACCGCATATCCGAGATTCCTTTTCAGGTATTTCCATTTGAATCCCATCATTGGCCCAACCAGGTAAAGCAAAGCACGGGGAACAAGTTTTGACGGGATGGGGTAGTTCCCGTTGTATTTTTCACGAAGAATCTGCGCTACTTCCAAGGCTGTTTTCGACTCGGAGACGGCAATGTAACGACCGTTGGCTGTAGGGGTCATCCCCGCTGCTATGTGAACTTTGGCCACATCGCGAACATCAACAAAGCCGAAAGTGAGATCCGGGACGCCGGTTTTGTATTTTCCGTTCAGGAACGAAAGCATGAAATCGATACTGGTGGAATCGGTTCGCGGTGTGAGTGAAGGTCCTAGCACGAATCCGGGATGGACGGTCACCAGTTCCCATTGGTCTTGCTCGCCTTCCATTTTCCACGCTTCTTTTTCAGCCACGGTTTTCGAGTAGGAGTAAGGCTGGTGAGTCAGCGAGCTGGTCTTGTTCCAGTCGCGGTCGGTAAATACTCCGTTGGGTGTATTGGTCGATTCAATAGCATCGCCATACATGCTCGCCACGCTGGCCGTAAGCACAATGCGTTTCAGTGAAGGCGTAATGTTTGCCGACAGCAATACATTCCGGGTACCGCGCAGAGCCGGATCGACCAAATCTTTTTGGGCACTTTTGAAGCCGGCGATCTTGAAAGGCGAAGCGGTGTGAAACAGCAACTCACAACCTTTCATGGCTTCCAGGAAGGAGCCCTCTTTCATCAGGTCGGCTTCGTAAACTTCCAGTTTCCCTTTCGATTTTTCAGCCATATCCAGCAGGTGCTGATATTTGGCCGTATTTGATTTATTGCGAACAGTCGTTCTTACCTTGAAGCCGTCGTCGAGCAACTGCTTTACTATCCAGGAAGCCACATAACCTGAACCACCTGTGACCAAAACGGGTTTGGACGCGTCGATTTGCACACTTGTTTTCATATCGTAGATTTTTGTCTTCGTTTAACGAGGATGGTCGTCAAACCTATCCTGAACTATGTACTGATAACAACTGAGGAGAGAGCGATGTTCGGACGCATCCGGTCGGCGCTAATTTTCAGGAGGCTTTTGGTGCTTTCGTTCCAGTTCGCCAAACCGGTCGTAAATGTGTCCGATGATTTCGTTGGCGCTGGTTTCGATAGGTTTGTTGGTGACGTTGATGACGGTAAAGCCGCCGCGGTCGAAAATCGTTTTGGCGTACTGTAATTCGTCGGAAACATTGCGTTTGTCGGTGTAGCTTGGATTGTCGCCATAGCCCAGCTGCGAAAGGCGTTTATGTCGTTGGGCGACCAGGTAAGTAAGGTTGATGGAAAGACCAAAAACGCGGCGCGGATCGACCTGAAACAGTTCTTCCGGAGGTTCAATACCTTTTACCAGCGGAACATTGGCTACTTTCCATCCGAACATCGACATGTAGACCGAAAGGGGCGTTTTTCCACTCCGCGAAACCCCGGTCAACACAATCTCGGCATCTTTCAATCGTCTCGGATTTAAACCGTCATCCTGGTTCATGGCGTATTCAATGGCTTCGATGCGATCGTAGTACTGTGCGTTGATGCGGCGATAAAGTCCGGGTACATTTACACTCTTCAAACCGATTTTATCTTCCAGGTAATTAGCCAGCGGTCCCATGAAGTCTATCTCCTTAACGCCTTCTTCACGGCAGGCTTTTAATAGTTCATGACGCAAAGCGGAATTAACCATGGTGTGGGTAATCAGTGCATTGGCTTTCTTTGCTCGCAAGACTGCCTCTTTTATTTTTTCATTGCTTTGGACATTGGGAATGATAATAACCTGAATTTTGTTGTCAGGATACTGAATGAGGAGCGATTGAACCATGGTGTGACCTGCAACGCCGCGACCTCCCGAAACCACGAAAAGTTTATGTGCCGGTTCTTTTCTGTTATTTTCCATAAGTTCGTGTGGTTAGTTAGGTGGTGAATTCAATTTGGAAACGCTTGCTTTTGCGAATGCGCCGAAATTGTTTCCCTACTTAAAATACGAATAATTCCATGATTTACAGTAGAAGGTGGTCACCGTAAATCATGGAATTAAAATCAGCGTTGAAAAAAGAAATGAAACCCGCCTGCGCGGAATAACCTATTGTTTCATCTCGGTATTATTTTCGCCTGAACCTTTCAGATAGGTATCGAGGAAGGTCAGGATTTTTCCGTAACCGTTAATTTCGTTTTCCTTTTTCCGGAAGCCGTGTCCTTCGTCGGGAAAGACGACATATTCTACGGGTACGTTGTTCTGCTTCATTGCATTCACAATTTCGTCCGATTCCACCTGCAGTACACGCGGATCGTTTTTCCCTTGTAGTACCATCACCGGATTTTTAATCTGGTCGGCGTGGAACAGCGGCGAAATGTTGTAAAGACGGACTGAATCGGCAGTAAAGGGATCGCCCATTTCTGCATACAACGCTTTTCGAAAAGACTCCCAGTAAGGCGGAATCGATTTTAGCGTGCGCAACCAGTTCGTAACGCCAAATAAGTCGACACCTACTTTAAATTCATTGGGATGGAAAGTCATGGCTGCCATGGTCATGTAGCCACCGTACGAACCGCCGATGATACCAATCTTTTCCGGGTCTATGTAATCGAGCGTTTGCAAATACTTCTTCCCGTAAATACAATCCATCAAATCTTTGTCACCGTGATCCTGATCATCCATTTTGTAAAAGGTTTTGCCATAGCCGCTACTGCCCCGGTTGTTCACTGCCAGGATAGCGTAATTATGGTTGACCAGGTACTGAATCAAAGCAAAGTAACCGGTTCTCGATTGGCCTCCGGGACCTCCGTGTACCCAGATCAGGGCTGGTACCTTGTTATCGGCAGATGCATTAATCGGCTTGTAGAAGATAGCCGGTATTTTCAAACTGTCGAATGAATTGAAGCGCACCACTTCAGCTGCAACCAAATCATCCGGATTGATATCCGGGTTCAGCGAGTTGGTCAGTTTTTTCAGTTCTTTCGTGCCGAAGTCATAAACGTAGATATTGGTCGGCGCTTTGGAGGTTCCGACCGAAAGGCGCATTTTATCTTCATTATCCGAAATGGATACTCCGAGAATGTTTCCATCCGGAATATCGGGGAAAGCAACCTCTTGTCCGGTGGCATTGTCCAAAACGATGATTTTATTACGGGCGTCTTCGTTCACACCAATGACCCGGTACTTTTCGTTCTCCGAATTGTAACTGAAGGCTACGTCCCAGTTGCTCTGATAAAGCGGTTCTCTACTTCCGTCCGCTATGTTGTATTTCACGAGGTACATGAATTCTGAATCGGCATCGGTCCGGTAGAAAAATGAGCTACCATCTTTACTAAAGCCGGAAGCCGTATAAATTCCGGGGAAATCGGGTTGTGATATCTCAGTACGCTGTCCGGTTTTCAAATCGACCAGGAAAAGTTTGGTTTCGCTGGTGGTGATGTTTTGTGCCAGTGCCAGGTATTTCTCATCCCACGAAATGCCGCTGATTTCAAGACCGTCGTTGTTTTGATAGAGCATTTCCGGCTTCCATTCTCCGATTTTCATCTTATACAGATCGAAGAAACGCGGGTCGCGCTTATTCGACAGGTAGTACATTTCTGTTTTGTCTTTGTTCCATCCGGCGAAACTGGCTTTTTCTTTTTCCCCCGGCGTCAGATCGACAACCGAGCTATC
The DNA here is from genome assembly GCF_009617875.1 of Prolixibacter sp. NT017. NCBI lineage: Bacteria > Pseudomonadati > Bacteroidota > Bacteroidia > Marinilabiliales > Prolixibacteraceae > Prolixibacter > Prolixibacter sp. NT017. The sequence continues at coordinate 1,611,910 of NZ_BLAV01000001.1, forward strand.
GGATGAAAGCAGATAAAGATGACTGATTTCGTTACCGCCTTTATCGGCTGAATAGATAATCTGATCGGTTCCGGGAACGTAATCAACCGGGAAAATGGACTCGACTTTGGAATCGGTAATCTGCTTTTTCGTTCCGTCATCGAGGTTGATTTCGTATAGGTTGTAAATACCTGATTCGTTACTGCATATCAGTAATTTCGATTCGTCGGAATTGAATTGTCCGCCAAAAATGTTTTTGTTCTTGTAAAACTGGTCAATTGAGTACTGCTTGACCGTGCGTTGAGGTTCTTCCGGTTTCTGTTTACAGGCAAACATAGTTACCGTCAGGAGCAGGATGAAAGCATGAAAGGCTGTCTTTTTCATAAGTTACATTTTAAAATTATAAGTGCATATATGGTCTCATTATGAGGCATCCGGAGTTTTATGTGGGATAGCTTTTTTCCGGGGAGCAGCGATAGTGCTGCAACAGTTAGAGAGTTTTCACCAGGTTAAAGTTAGTCTGAACGAAAAACCATAGCCATTTCTGTCTTGTGTTCAGTGCCTTATAAATTTACACTCTTTTCATGAAAATCAAAACAGGGAAGGAATAATGAACAAATTCCGGAAAGGAGGCTGTTAGCTAATCGGGATAACTAACATACAATAGTCCGTTGGTTTGGAAAACAGGGTGCTTTTGGAGGCCTTTGTATTCCATTACTAATCGTTGGGCTACGCGTTGACTTGCCTTGTTTTTGGGGTGCATATAAGCTCTTATTTCGGCTGCGTTTTTATTCTGAAAAAGGTATTGAAGCAGTCTTCGGGTTGCTTCGGTCGCATAGCCGTGGCCGGTCATTCCGGGAAACAAAGTGTAGTAACACTCATACACACCTTGAGTTTCCAATGGCGATGCTCCGACGGATCCAAGCATCTCGTCTTTGTCTTTTAAAGCAACGGTTAGGGCTAATACCGGTTCGTTGGATAAGTAACTGTTCAGGATGTAATCGAACAATCGGCGGGCACCCTTACGGGTTTTTTGCTCTTTCGTGAACATGAGGTACCGGGTACATGCCCGGTTGGTCATAAAATTGATAAAAGGCTCCTTGTCTTTTGGTTGCATTTCCCGCAAAAACAGTCGATCGGTATGTAATACCGGAACCGTCATGCTTGTGAAAGCTTGTTTAACATTGTTATTTGTATTGGGTACACAAGTATTTTATTTATTTCTTCCATAGCCGAATTGAACTCCGGCGAACTAATATATTTTTCCCAGGTTTTTTGATCTTGCCAGGTTTCCATCAAATAAAACTTTTCAGGTGCGTATGTATTTTGAAAGAGCTCGAAACGTGGACATTTATACTCATCCCGGGCAATTTCACAAAGTACTTCTAGCAAGCTGCGCAATCGTTCGACCAGGTTACTGTTCGTTTCAAAAATGACCAGGATGGATACCATTTCTTCTTTCATGAGATGCAGTTAGGCTTAGGTTATTTACAAGATAAGAATAGTTGGAAGATTTATCGGCATTGTGAAGTGTTAATCGGACCTGAGACAAGGGGAAGGTGTGAGGAAAAAGAAACTGCAGATTCATCCCGGAATCTGCAGTTTTGAATGAAGTATATGTAGCCACATTTAAACATGTGGGAGGAAATTCCCTTTCTCATCGATGAAAAGGGTTTTGTGTTGATCTCCTTTTGACAGTTTGACCACATAATGTTTCACATGCTCTCCTCCAACGGTTATCAGTTCCTTATCCTTGGAGATGTTCCAGTCTTTGTACTGGCTTTTCGCAATCGCGTCGTCAATTTTTATCGGTAGTTCAATATTTTTCAGAACTTCCCGCATTCTTACCAGATTTCCGTCTTTTCCGTAAACTGCGTCGATGCGGCCACCATGGTTGGTTTTAATGTAGACCTCGTATTGATCCGGTTTCTTGTCTTTCTTGACTAGCTTCGGATTGATGACATTCCATCCATATTTTTTAAATACATAAGGGAATGTATGCCACTGAACGGGCTGCCCATCTGCTACATCTTTTCTTACAGCTGTTTTCACAACCTGGGGTACCTGACTTTGGTCAATGACCAGTTTCTCCATCGGTACCTGTACTTTCATCTCTTGCTGTGCAAAGGCCTGCAGGGTAAAGGCCAGCACAATCATACCTGCTAACATTAACTTTTTCATGACCCTGAAATTTTGAGTTTAACATCTTTATCCTTTTAATCACTGATTGTAGTGGGCCTGTCTTTTTGAGACAGGTAGCCGGAGGTTTATTTCTTCGTCATCCGGAAGAGAAAAATACTTCCGGGAACTTTGTTTCGTTCGCCGTTTTGTAGATTCCAGACATGGTTATCTTCTTTTCGGCTTATCAAACAATGTTTCCTGAAATGGGTTGGCTTAGTGGTCTCATTTTTAGGATATTTTAGCTGGTGGGGATGTGGTTTAACACTTGTTCAGGGAAAAACGATAAAAAGCAACATTTTGCAACATTTGGTTGTGAAGATGGCGTTGCAAACTATTGATTCGTAGATGTTAGTAGAAATAGGAGTTACAGCGTTAACCTAACGGAGAGCCGGGGAGAGAAAGGAACTGATTCGGTATTAATCTGGAGAGTATTGGTGTCGTCTATGGGCACGGTTTCGAACGTGGAGTATTTGACGTTGTAATTGTCGAACAGGTTGAGGATAGAAAAGGCCACTTCACCGCTGATTTTTGCCGTTGAAAAGCGGTAAGTTGCTGCAACGTCGGTTCGCTGGTAGTCTGGTTCGGTATACGAATTGGGATCGGTCGGGTCGGTGTAAAGCGGGAATCCGCTACCATAAACATAGTTGGCTGACAAGTAAAACGGTTTGAGATTGATGATGCCGGCCAGTTTTAACTCATGTCGCTGGTCTTGCGGTGCTCGTTGGTAATCCGCTGTCAGAAATTTTTCTTCGGCTTTGCCTAATGAATAGGAAAGCCAAACGGAATGCCCATGAAAATCCTTTTTCAGGAACAAATCGAGACCATAACTTCGTCCTTTTCCATGCACATGGGTTTGAACCCCGGTTTCGGCATCGGTCCGGAATTGTGTTAAGCCGTCGATATCTTTGTAGTATCCTTCCAGACTGGCCAGGAAATTCTTGCCATGAAACGACCAGCCACTCACGTAATGCGTCGCTTTCAGGACCGGGACATCTGTGCCATCGGAGCCGAACCACAGATATTGGTAATTACCGACCGCGTCAATTACGGTGCTCTTGCTGATGAACTGGTTATAAATGCCCCATGCCGCATTGAATTTCACGGATTGACTAACCGGAATACTGGCTGAAACCCGCGGCTGTATAAACAACTTTTGCTGGTCAAATGGCAAATCGAACCGGAAACCCGCCTTTAGCTGAACATTTCCCGTAAGGGCAATATGGTCCTGTGCATAAAAGTTTAGGCGCTGCAAGTTCGTTTCCTGCGAAGAAAGATTGATTTCGGTTGTGTCGTTGACTAACTTCACCTGGTCGGCAAACAGACCGAAGCCCGTTTCCAACGTGTTTAGTTTATCGATGGCAAAACGGTTGGCATTCTTTAAAGAAAACTGCGAAACCTGGTTGTCGGTATTGGAATTGGTCCAGCTGGCGAGTCCTCTTCCCGGACCGAACCGGTTTTGGTAGTCGCTGCGAATTTTGTTATCCAGGTTGGAATATTCGATGGTCAAACTAGAGGTATTTCCTCTGTTCCAGGTTTTTCCGTAGTAAACGGAGCCGCCTAGCTGTCGATTGTCTTCCTGTGTCGATTTCGAAATATCGAATTGAGTATTGGTTCGGTTGAGCGTGTATTTGAACTGGTCTTCACCTCCCAGCAAACTGACGTAAAAAAGGTCGCCATTCTCGCCGCGCGTTGAAAAACGAATGTTGGCGTCATGAAACGTGTAGTCCGGACGTACATTGACGCTGAGAGAATTTTGTCCCTGCCCACCTCCAGGGCCCGGTCCCTGGCCGCCTGTTGTGGTAGTGGTGGTTCCGGTATATTTTACATCATCGGGATTGTAGAGATTGTAATAGGTCTGCCGAAAGGCCAATAAAATGAATGATTTTTTTGAAAGAGGAACTTCCAGCATGCCGTTGGCTGTAACATTATTCAGCGCCAGATTGAGCCCCGGCTTGTAAGTTGAACCGTTTTTCCCGGCAATGTTGACGATGCCACCGACCCGTTCACCATAACGTGCATCATAACCACCCTTCATCACCTGAATATCTTTTACTACCAGCGGGTTCACAGCGCTGATGTTGTCGTTGAAGTTTTTCAATCCCCACAACGTGAATCCATCGAAAAGTACCTGACTGTGCCCTTCGTAACTTCCCCAGATAATCAATCCGTTGGATTGTTCTCCGGCAGCCAGAACACCCGGTTGCAGACGAAGAAGATTGAAAACTGAGTTGTCATCATTTCCCGGAAGGAATTGCACAATCTGGTGATTCAAACGCATTACTCCGGGCGCATTGCCAATTTGCGTGGCTTTCTCGATGACTTTGTTTTCTACAACAATCTCTTTAAGGCCGATACTGGAAGGCGTGAGAACAAACCGGTAGTTATTTCCGGGGGCACAAACGGTGTCGAGTATGTAGTGGCCCAGATGAGAAACCCGCAAGTGAAAAATACTGTCGGTAGAAGAGAGGTAATGAAAACTGCCTTTCAAATCGGTCGCCAGGCCATGGTCGTTTATCAGGACGTTGGAGTAGGCGAGCGGCTCGTGTGTGATGGCTTCCAGCACTTGTCCCGAAAGGGAGAAAGTCTTCGGTGCTTCCGGCTTTTTTTCTTCCGGAAGGATAATAAAAACAGTCCCCCTCTTTCGCCAGGTTAGAGGAAGACCTTTTAGTAGTGCTGCAATAGTTTCTTCGGGTGTATTGTACGAGCCGGAAACGGATACATGATATTGTGATAAAGCGTTGTCGTTGAATGAAAAGTGGAGGTTGTATTTGTCACGTAATCCTATAAGAACCTGGTTCAATGCCATATTTTGTGCACTGATTTCGTATTTCTGAGCGGAGGCAGTAGTTCCAAAAGCAAGAAGAATGAAAATGACGACAACGATTTTTCGCTTCACGGTTTAGTGGCTTTGTTCGATCTGGTATACGTTTTTTGACTGTTTTACAAAGGTAAGCCCAAATGGCTCACAAACGTACTGCAGTACTTCAATAACCGGCATATTTCGTGTGAAATTTCCGCTATAGGTGTAATTCAGGTTATTTCTTACCTTGATTTGAACATTGTACTGCCGTTCAATCTCTTGGAATACCAGTTTAATGGGCGTCCCGGTAAAGATGAACATGTCGTGCATCCAGGCATTCGATTGTTTCACATCGTAGTGCTGCACAACTTTCAGGTTTCCGTCCTTTTCAAGGTATGCATGCTGGTCCGGTTGAAGGATAATATTCTCGTGGGTAACGATGGACTCTACGCGAACTTTTCCGGTGAAGCAGGTCACTTTGTAATCATCGCCGCGGGCATAAATGTTGAAACTGGTTCCCAAAACCGTCACTTCACCGTATTTCGAAACGACATCGAACCGGCTTCCTTTTTGTACTTTAAAGAAACCTTCACCGTCGAGTTTGACAGTGCGGGCGATTTTCCACCAGTAAGGATGGTAGGTGATGGATGAACCGGCATTCAGATTGACCGTTGAACTGTCGGGAAGAAGTGCCAGTAGATGTTGGCCTGCCGGAGCATTGACCGTTTGGCTATAGAACCGGAGAAATGCAGTGGTGGCCAGTAAGACGATGATTACAGCGGCAGCAGCCAGCCTGTAAGGATTCAGCCTTCTGACTTTCTTTTCCGGTTCCTTTCCGGCATTCATTTCCTTCGAAAACGCTTCCCACACATCCTCTTTCGAGCGCGAATACGGATACTCGATTTTGGGATACTGGTCCGGCGAATCTTCGTGGAACTGGTTGTCGTTATATGGTAAATTCTTCTTCATTTAATTCTCCATCGTCTTTTTCAGGAATGCCAGGGCATTCTTCATTCTTTTCTCAACTGCTTTGACACTTAAGCCGAGGCTAGCGGCTATTTCGTGGTATTTTAATTCATCCATCCGGCTCATTAGAAAAACGGTTCGTTGTTTTTCCGGCATTCGCCGAAGTGCGGTTTCATAACGTTTCTCCAGTTCTTTGTACTGGAGTTGAGCTTCCGGACTTTCTTCCTGGTTACGGGAATTATGATGTTGTTTGATGGAAAAATTGACTGCCAGTTTGTGCCGGCGGTACGAGCTGACAAACAAGTCGCTGGCCATTTTATACAACAGACCTTTGATATTGTCTGGCTTTACCAGGTATTTCTTCTCCCATAACCGCATGAACGTATCCTGTGCAATATCGGTGGCTAATTCCGGGTCGCCCGAACGATAGTACACATAATTGCGAATAGCATCAAAATGAGCGTCGAATAATTCTTTAAATTCTTCTTGCGTCAAAGGAACCTTATTTAGTATAAGCGAATTTACAAAACGCTTTTCAATTGTTGCTCTTTAAAGCCCCCGGCATTGCTGCCGGGAGCATGAAAAATGAACTCTGCTGTCCGCCTGAACTCCAAAATGGCGGTTTTTTTAGTACGATAAACTTGTTAGCTAAGCTTTTGTGACAGGCAGAATTCCCGGATGGTCATATCGGTAGTTCCATCGCTGGTGGTTACCGTTACAACATTGTCACAGGTGCCATCACCGTAATCAACTACCGCGAAAACTTCACCGTTTTGCGAGTAGGTAATTTCCCCCTCGGTGATGAAACGACATTCACCTGTTTTAACCAGCGGACTGGTAATGACGTAGCTGTACTCGTTTCCATCCGAATCAATCACCTGAACTGAACCTGTTATTTCAATCACATCATCCGTCGGATCGAGTTCGGTATCCAGACCGGCTACCCAGGTCCGGGTTTTGTCAGATATACGCTGAATCGTGGTTCCGTCAGGCATGGTGAAGGTCAGGTCGCTGGTGCAACTGAAGACTTGCTCAGTCGTCCCATCGCCAGTGTAAACACGGGTGATTGTTCCGTCAATACCGATGGAATCGACACTGAAATCTTCGAACGTAACGGTTCTGGTGGCGCCATCGGTAAACATTGGGGCCGAAATGGTAATGGTAATGATTCCGCTTAGTACGCGACCGTTTGCCAGGACTGTGCTATCGCCGTAATCGACAATGATTGTTTTTGGGAAAGCCGAATCTCCCATGGCGATATTTACTCCCGGGCAAATACCGTTGCGATACCGTTTGTGGAAATTATAATAGTATCCAAAGCCATAGCCCTCTGTCAGATCTGCACTTTTGAGCGTGCTGGAGTAGTCGTTTATTGCAGACTCAGCCGTTGAAATAAAATCAACTTCATAATTTACTTCTTCCGAAACGGCTTCTATGGTACTTTCATCGCTGATGATGGTGGAAACTGATTTGGTCAGTTGGGCATCAGTGATTTCCGGTGTGGATTCGAGGTCAGCCGATTTTTCGGTACAACCAAAAAATGCGATACCGGCCAGTGCGACAAGTGCGAATGCAAGATTTCTCATGTCATTGATGTTTTGGTTAATTATTGATTTTTAACCTTACACCGAATGAGGCATGAGTTACCCTACCTTGTTTCGAAAAAAATATTAAGGAATAATGAGAAGCGACTCCGTTTTGATGGATGATATTGCCTTAGACATTTACCCGGGCCGATTCAGGATGAAAGATAAGTCTGGCAAAAGCACCATGCGATTCGTTATTCCCAATTTGCAATTGCCCGTTGTGCGATTCCATGATTAACTCTGTTAAATGTAGTCCCAGTCCAAAATTGGCATCGTGACGTTGGTAAGCGGAAAACGGTTTGAATGGATGCTCAATGATTTTTTCCGGGAACCCGGCACCTTCATCATTAATGGTGACTTGTAGCACCTGATTCTTTTTACAGATGTCGATGGAGATGGTTCCGTTGGCCGGTGAATGCGAAATGGCATTTTCCAACAGGTTAATCAGCGCCTTGGTGATGTATTTTCTGTCGATGGTCAATACAGTCTCCAATTCTGGTTTATGGTGTAGAATTACCTTTAGGTTATGACATCTGATTTTATCAGACAATTCGGCCAAAGCCAGTTCAACGATTTCATCTAAATCTGTTTCTTCCCGGTTCAACGCCAGTTTGCCTCGTGACCGAAGATTTGAGACATCCAAAGCCATGAAAGAGAATCGTTCGAGCCGTTGTACCGATAAGTCCAGTATCTCTACCAGTTCCTTCGACTCACCAACCATTTGAATGCTCTTGAGCAATGACAGTGAGCCCAGAACGCCGTTGAGTGGCGTCCTGATTTCATGGCTGAGTAGCTGAATAAACTCCGATTTGGCTTTGTCCAACAGGTGCAGCTCTTCGTTGGCTTTCAGCAGTTGCTGATTGAGGCTTTCCAGCTCTTCGGTCCGGTTTTTCACTTCATCTTCCAGCCAGTGATTTACCTCTTTTAGCTTTTTGCGGCTTAGGCTTAATTCCACTTGTGTTTCAACGCGGGCAAGCAGTTCATCGAAGGCAAATGGCTTGCTGATATAATCGACTCCGCCACTTTGAAACCCTTTTTTTATACTCTCCATGTCGGTTTTTGCCGTTAGAAATATCACCGGCGTCTCAGCGTTGTTATCTGACTCTCTAATCTGCTGACAAACGGAAAAGCCATCCATGTCCGGCATCATCACATCCAGCAATATCAGGTCGAAAACTTCCAGCGAGCACCATTCCAGCGCTTCTTCTCCATTCATGGCGTATTCGGGTTGATAGCCCTGTTCCGTCAACAGCTTGGCTAAAATCTGGATGTTACGTGGATTGTCGTCGACGATTAATATTCTTGCGTGATGGTTATTCATAATTTTTCAGTTTTTAGCCTGGCAATAATTTCCGGAAAGGCGTGGAAGAGCGTTTCTTCTTTCTCTATATTGAACGTGTGAAATGCATGCTCCAACTCTTGCAAATAACTTTTTAATTCCGGGTCGTGCATTATTTCTGTTCTCGCAGTAATTTCTTCGATGAACTCCTTCATCATCTTTCGCGGCCTGATTCTCTGCATGCTATTCCATTTTTGCAGTAGTTCGTGTTCATTTTCCTCTGAAATGGCTGAAGCGGATTCATTGCCATGTTGTAAACGGAGGTTGTTTTTTTCGTTAACCGGTGGTAGGCAATTGGCAACTGTTTGAAGGAATTTCTTTCGTTCTATCGGTTTCCTAAGCAGCGCTTTGAACAGATTGGGGTATTGCTCTTTTTCTTCGGCTGTCAGCTCGGAAGCAGTGTAGGCGATAAGTGGAATATCTTGCCATTGCGGATTGTTTTTGATGCTTCGGGCTGTCTCGAAACCACTCATCCCGGGCATCCTTAAATCGATGATTATTAGTTGAGGCTCCATTTGTCTCATTATTTCCAGCGCGTGGGCTCCGTTCTCTGCTTCGGAAATTTTTACCCGGCTTCCGCCGAAAAATTCACGGGTAACTTTTCGGTTGGCGCGATTGTCATCAACGATCAGTATACTGGTGCCGACCTGAATTCGGTTATCGATATTTGATTTTTTCTGACCGACTATTTCATCTGCATCTTTTACAACGGTAATATCGGCTAAGGTGATAGAGAAGGTGCTTCCCTTATTTACTTTGCTTTCAAGCCTGATTTCGCCGCCCATTAGTTTAATCAGCCGGTGTGTGATGGCGAGTCCCAGGCCTGTTCCTCCGTATATTTTACTGTCCTGATTGTCGATTTGCTCAAAAGCCTCGAATATTTTTTTCTGTTCCTTGTCAGCAATTCCGATCCCTGTATCTTCCACACGAAGAAGAATGGTTGAAGAAGTATCGCCTAGATTCGTAGTTGAAACGTCAATCCGGATGTGTCCCTTGTCTGTAAATTTTAATGCATTACTGATTAAGTTGAGCATGATTTGACGAAGCCGGAGTTCGTCCAATTGAAGTACCCGGGGCGTGCTTTCTGAAATCTCAATCAACAACCTGACTCCCTTTTGCGAGGCTTTTAACCGGAATGTGTCGACAATTTCCTTCATCAAAAGACGAATATCAACCGGGCTTTCTTTTAGATCCAGTTTTCCAGCGTCAATCTTCGAGAAATCGAGAACGTCATTAATCAGATTCATCAATACTTTCCCGCTCGATTGCATGGAGGAAAGGTAATCCCGGTGTGTGGGATTCGTAACGCTTTGATTCAGAATTTCGGCGTATCCCAGGATGGCGTTCATCGGGGTTCGTATCTCGTGCGACATGTTGGCCAGAAAGGCACTTTTGATGCGCGTCGCTTCTTCTGCTTTTTCTTTGGCCTGAATTAGTTCTTTTTGAATTTGTTTTCGCTCCGTGAAATTGAGCAAGATACAATGTGAGCGTAGGTAATTTCCCTCTTTGTCATATTGAACACGTCCGGTGACCAAAGCGGTTATCAATTGCCCGTCTTTTCGTTCCAGCGCCAGTTCCAGATCATTGATGTAGCCTTCGTTGGCAAATTTTTCAAAAACAACGGGGAACAATTCTTTTGTTTCGTTACTGAATATCTTCCCAAACGGCTGCCCGATAATATTTTCCCGTGAATAACCGGTGAGTTTGCTCCATTCGTGGTTAATATCCAGGATACAGCCATTTTTGTCAAGTGATTGATAGGCAATGGGAGTGTATTCAAATAAATTTCTGAAGCGGTTTTCACTTTCTATGAGAGACTTTTCTGCCAAATACCTTTCCGTGATGTCATCAATGCTCAGCAGGTATTTTCTCTCTCCCGAAGTTTGTATGGTTGCCGATGAAATCAATACATGCCGGGTGATGTTTGCATTACCGTGTTTGATCTGCATGGTTCCCTCGACCTTGTATTCGCCTGTTCCGCTTTGAATGGTGCGATTGAGTGTTTGCCGAATGGCGCAATGCCTGCAATTGGGAGTCGTTCCGCAAGCATTGGGGTAGGCGTTGACGCAATGTAGGATATCGCCGACTAGTTTGCCAACAAGATCGGAGTCAGAACCAAAGTGACTGAGTTCAGCTCCGGGCTTGTTCATCTTTTCAATCCGGGCCTTCTCGTCCACCAGCATCATGATGATAGGCGTCTGATCGAAAATCGTGTCGAGGATGTTGCTTTTTTCCTCCAGCTCTTGCCTGGTTTGTCTTTCGGGAGTAATATCGCGGTAGCTGAAAACTCTGCCAATGGTGTGCTCTTTTTCTATAACAGGAAGGGAAGTGCGTTCAATTGTTCTTCCGTCTTTTAAATAGAGCGTGTCCGTCTTTTGGTTCTTGCTAAACCTTTCCGGCTTCTCCGAATATCCTTTTATTGTCAGGGAAGAGTTGATAAGTTGACTTTTTGTGAAATCAGATAATTCGGCCGCTGAAGCATCTTTTTTAACAAGAGGCTCCAGGTTCCACATCTTGATTAACTGACTATTGTAATGGATAATTTCTCCATCTGTATTCAGCAGCAAAACGCCTTCGTTGTTGGCCTCCAGTGATGTTTGCAATATTTTTTCCAGTCCCCGAGTTGAATCGCCAGGAGATGAAATTGAATGAACCGACTCTTCGGAAATAGTCTTTAAGTCAGATTCAATCATCTCTTTTAGAGTTGTCAGCGGACGAATGTCGTGGGACTCGATTACTCTTTCGATGGTCAGGTAGCCGAAAATTGATCCGTCATGCCTTTTGATTTGACAACATTCAGGAGATGCTTCAACGGATTTAGTACAGTGAGGAGTGGAGGTAACCGTTAAACGAACAGACGTGTTGATATACAGGGATGTCAGCCGGCAAAGCTTTTGCCATCCTTGTTGAACAATCGAAGAGAGGTGCGGTTTGTCAGAGCTCATGTTCTGTTGTCGCAAACAATTCTAATGGTTCATACTATTGTCGTCCAGGTTTTGGAAAATGATTTTTGGGTGGTCTAAGAGCTCGGTTTATGATAAATTAACGTCTTTTTTTTCAGAATATTTCCGTTCGTGTGAAAATGTAATGCAGACTAAATAAGCATAGTATAGCAAAATTTATTGATGTTTTTATAAATGAATATTTTAGTCGGTCAGAACCCGTTTTTGCATATAAGGATATGGGAAAATTTGTTTTCTGACTGATTTTAACGAAGTGATTTTTCAACAACAGCATGCACATTCACTCAGGCTGTTTTATCTTAGCATTTATTTTCAGAAAAGGCGAGATGATTGAAATTTGTGCTATTGCATCGGGAAGTAACGGAAACTGCTATTATGTAGGAAACGAGAAGGAGGCTGTGCTCATTGATTTGGGAATTTCGACCAAACAGGCGGTGCAGCGAATGGCCGAAAAAGGACTGGACTTACAGAAGATTAAAGCCGTTTTCGTTTCGCATGAACATGCCGACCATGTGCGCGGCGTCCGGGTGTTTTCCAAGCGATATAGCATCCCGGTTTATTTCACGGCACAAACATACCTGAAACTTTCCCGTCGAGTGCAACCCAACAGTCCACGGTTTTTCAAGCCGGGAGAATCGGTTATGATAGGTTCCATTACGGTTCATTCTTTTCTGAAAAATCACGACGCGGTCGAACCTTGCAGCTTTCGGATTGAACTAAATAATAAACATATTGGAGTGTTTACCGACATTGGTGAGCCCTGCGAAAATTTGCAGCAGCATTTCACGCAATGCCAGGCGGTTTTTCTGGAAACCAACTACGACGAGCCGATGCTGTTGAATGGCCCGTATCCGTATTATTTAAAGCAGCGGGTGGGTTCGAAAAATGGTCACTTATCGAACGTACAGGCACTTAATTTGGTGCAGGAGCAGGCAGGAGAGGAGCTGGGGCTCATTTTTCTTTCTCATATCTCGGCCGAGAACAATACACCGGAGTTGGCAATGGAGTCATTTGGTTTGATATCAGATAAATATGATGTTCGGTTGACATCGCGTCATGCACCGACTGATGTGGTGAGAATCGATTAGTTGAGATTCATTCTTCACTGCATTATGTATATATTTGTTACGCTTTACAATGAACTATACGAATCTTCCGGCATAGCCGGAAGCATTCAGGATAAATAACAATATTTGGGATAAAATCATGGCTGAATTTAAGTACCAAAAACCTTTTCCTGTAAAGGAAGATAAGACGCAATACCGTCTTCTGACAAAAGATTATGTTTCGACCGTAGAGTTCGCCGGCCGGAAAATTCTGAAAGTGGACCCGAAAGGATTGGAATTGCTCGCACAGGAAGCAATTGCTGATGTTTCGTTTTACCTTCGCCCGGCGCACCTCGAGAAGGTGGCTAAAATTCTGGATGATCCGGAAGCGACGGATAACGACCGTTTTGTTGCCTATACGCTGCTGAAAAACTCAGAAGTTTCGGCTAGTGGTGATTTACCGACTTGCCAGGACACCGGAACCGCGATTGTGATGGCCAAAAAAGGCGAGGATGTCTACACTGGCGTGGATGATGCTGAATTCCTGTCGAAGGGAATTTTCAATACCTACGGCGACCGCAACCTTCGCTACTCGCAGGTGGTGCCTTATACCATGTTCGAAGAGAAAAATACCGGAACCAACTTGCCGGCCCAGATTGACGTGTACTCAAAGCCCGGCAATTCATACGAATTCCTTTTCCTGACAAAGGGAGGTGGTTCAGCGAATAAAACCTATTTGTATCAGCAAACAAAGTCGCTACTGAACGAGGAATCTTTGACGAAGTTCGTCAAAGAGAAAATCAGAGAATTGGGAACAGCAGCTTGCCCTCCGTATCACCTGGCGATTGTGATTGGCGGAACTTCTGCGGAAGGAAACCTGAAAACCGTGAAACTGGCTTCGGCTGGTGATTTGGATAATCTGCCTACCGAAGGAAACGATGGTGGACAGGCATTCCGTGATTTGGAGTGGGAAGCCAAAGTGCAGAAAATGGCAGAAGAGTTTGGCATTGGTGCTCAGTTCGGCGGTAAGTACTTCACGCACGATGTTCGGGTGATTCGTCTGCCGCGTCATGCTGCGTCTTGTCCGGTTGGTGTGGGTGTCAGCTGTAGTGCCGACCGTAACATCAAGGCAAAAATTACGGAGGAAGGTATTTTTGTAGAGCAACTGGAAAAGAATCCGGCTCGTTTCCTTCCGGCGAAAGCCCCGGAACTGGCGCCTCCGGTTGAAATAGACTTGGATCAGCCAATGGCCGATGTGCTGAAGGAACTGACGAAATATCCGGTGAAAACCCGTTTGAATCTGAAAGGAACACTGATTGTGGCCCGCGATATCGCTCATGCGAAAATCAAAGAGATGGTCGACAAAGGGGAGCCGATGCCGGAATATTTCAAGAATCATCCGGTTTATTACGCCGGACCGGCAAAAACTCCGGAAGGAATGCCGTCAGGTAGTTTTGGTCCGACAACGGCTAACCGGATGGACCCGTATGTGGACCTGTTCCAAAGCATGGGAGGATCGATGGTTATGCTGGCTAAAGGAAACCGTTCGAAAGTTGTAACCGATGCCTGTAAAAAGCACGGTGGCTTCTATCTGGGATCGATTGGTGGACCAGCCGCTATTCTGGCGAAGGATAACATCAAATCGGTTGAAGTGGTTGATTTTCCCGAACTGGGAATGGAAGCGGTTCGTAAGATTCGAGTCGAAAACTTCCCGGCTTTCATCATCGTTGACGATAAAGGAAACGATTTCTTCGAGATGTTGTAAATCGAATTTGCACAATATCACAGAAAGCTGCATCGTTGGGTGCAGCTTTTTTTATGTGTTTCTTAAGAAAAATAGTGTTGTCGGGTTGGTAACATATTGTTACTTTGCAGTCAACTCACGTTTGTTGCTTTTTCGCTGAACGCACGTAAACATTCAGGCAACATTACGGTTATTCTCTAAGTTGTTTGCTGACCATTCCTAACTGGCGGAGTTTTGAAAATATTTTAAAAACGATTTTTTATTATGGAGCAAAATAAACGCAGTAACCGAAACATACTGCTGGTGCTTTTTGTGGGTGTTCTGATGGGAGCCCTTGACATTTCGATTGTAGGGCCGGCCATACCGTCCATCTCAAAGGATATTGCTGTCAGTCAGCGATTACTGGGATGGATTTTTTCCATCTATGTGTTGTTCAATCTCGTTGGAATTTCTCTGTTTGCCAAGCTTTCCGACCGTTTTGGACGAAGAAGCATATACATGCTTTCCGTCTTTTTGTTTGCCATCGGTTCACTCATTGTTGCACTTTCGCATACCTTCGATATGCTGATACTCGGACGCGCTGTGCAGGGATTTGGCTCGAGCGGTATTTTCCCGGTTGCATCCGCAGTAGTTGGTGATGTGTTTCCGCCTGAGAAACGAGGGAGGATCCTCGGTCTTATCGGTGCGGTTTTCGGCTTGGCATTCATTATCGGGCCGGTGATTGCCGGAACAATGCTGTCGTTCTTCTCCTGGAACTACCTTTTCCTGATCAATCTGCCAATTGCAGCCCTTATCATCTGGGGAAGTTTCCGCATTTTGCCCAACAAAAGAATTGAAAGCTCGACGGTGCTCGACTGGAAAGGAATTGTTTTGCTTGGACTTTTACTTGGCGCCTTTGCGCTGGGAATTAACCGTACCAGCACTTCCGGATTCTTCAGTAGTTTGGCTTCGATGCGGGTTCTGCCCTTTTTAGTGGCATCAGTGGCTTTACTTTTTGTGTTCGTTCGTGTTGAGAAGGATGCACAAAATCCGGTGGTTCGCGTGAATATGTTTCAAAGCCGGCAAATACGGTTGGTGGCACTCATCGCTTTCGGAACAGGAGTTTTGCAGGCATCATTTGTATTTGTTCCCGATTTCGTGGTCGATGTATTCGGAGTCACTTCGGCGAAAGCCAGCTTTATGCTATTACCGGCTGTTCTGGCCATTGCAGTTGGCTCGCCTTTGTTTGGCCGCATGCTCGATGCGGTTGGCTCACGTTTGGTTATACTGATTGGTTTGGTAATTGCTATTGTGGGTTACTACCTGATGCATGAAGTGGAAGGAAGTCGCAGCTTTTTCTATCTGGCTGGAGCCTTAATCGGACTGGGACTTTCCGTTCCGTCTGGCAGTTCGTTGCGTTACATCATGCTGAATGAAGTTTCGGCAGCGGAACGAGCAACAACGCAAGGATTGGTAACCATTTTTATCAGTATTGGACAGATGCTGGGAGGTGCCATCATTGGCGCAATAACTGCATCAGAAGAAGGTATCAAAGGTTATCAGAATTTGTTTTTCTACCTGGCGGTGATGATACTGGTGATGACCTTATTTTCCATTCGTTTAAAAAGCCGGAAAGTAGAACTGGCAACCAGCGTTCGGGAATAAGAAGAAGATTATTCAGCCGAGAGGCTTAAAAAATAAATAGCCCAACATCCGATGAGGAAGTTGGGCTAAACTTTTATGATATGTTGGAAATCTAGGTGGTTTTCTATTTTATTCTGAAACAGTTTCCTGTTCTATCTGCTCACTCTCCAGTTTCTTTTTCAAGCCGAGACTGACACGATTTCTCTTCCGGTTACCGAATTGATACTCTTTTTTCCGTGCACCGGTATTCTTTTCCGGATCATGTTTCTCATCACGACATTCGTCTGAACAGCAACCATCGTATTGAGCAGCACATTCAGGGCACTGAATGAAGAGCAAGTGGCAGGCGTTATTGGCGCAGTTCGTGTGTGTATCGCACGGTTTTCCACATTGGTGGCAATGTGAAATAATCTGGCCGTCGACACTTTCGCCCAGCCTTTCGTCAAACACAAAGTTCTTTCCGACAAAACGCGACTGCAGATTCTCTGTTTTGATTTGCCGTGCATATTCCAGAATTCCACCGTGCAACTGATTCACATCGCTGAATCCGAAATGACGCAGATAAGCGCTTGCTTTTTCACAGCGAATACCTCCGGTACAGTACAACAAAATCTTCTCGTCTTTCTTATCCTGTAATTGTTCAACCACCATCTCAATTTCCTCACGGAACGTGTCGGCTTCCGGGCAAATGGCGCCTTCGAAATGACCAATCTCGCTTTCGTAGAAGTTGCGCATATCCACGATGATGGTATCGTCTTTACCAGCTAATTCGTGGAATTCCATCGCACTCAAATGGTTACCTACATTGGTTACATCAAATGTGCGTTCGTCAAGACCGTCGGCTACAATCTTCGGGCGCACCTTGATGGTGAGCTTGTAAAAGGATTTGCCGTCGTCTTCGATGGCATATTTAATCGGGATGTCTTTCAGTAAGTCGAATTTGGCCAGCGTTTCCAGGAAGGCTTCCATGTTGTGTTCCGGAACGCTCATTTGTGTATTGATGCCTTCGCGCGCGACGTAAATACGACCGAAACATTCCAGGGGGAACCATTCACGATACAGTTGATCACGGATTTCACCCGGGTTGTCGATGTAATGATAACGGTAAAACGAAATGGTTTTCCGGTTAAACGTTTCCGCCATCAATTGCTTCTTCAGCTCTTCTTTGTTAATTCGATTGTAGAGAAACATCTTATTAAAATGTGGTCTAAATTAATATAGTGCAAAGGTAGTTTTTCCGCGAATTTTCACAAATAACTTTTTAGTCGTCAACGAGCTAATTGGACGCATAAAAAAACCGTACCCTGAAGGATACGGTTCCGCTTACGTTGGTGGAGGACAATCTCCTCCGGAAAGTTACTCATACATGCGATCGCCAATGGATGCCTGTAGGTCGTATATGCTTAGTGCATAGTCAATTTCTGATTTTAGCAGCAATAACCGGCTGTTCGATACCGCAGTGGTGGCGTCGAGCAAATCGAGGTTAGTTATGGAGCCAGCCTTGAAACTGGTTTCAGCCAGTGAAAATGCGTCTCTTGCCTGCTTCAGCTGAAGTTTGAATTGCTGCACCTTATGAGCCGCAGTTTCGACGTTGGCGGAACTTTTAATTACATCGCTTGCCACTTCACGTTGCATTCGCTCCGTTTCGTAAACCGAACTTTGTATGCCCGATTTAGCGAGAAGTTGTTGGTTCTTGTTCCGGTTAGCGTCATAAATCGGGATATGCAAATCCAGACCTACCGCATAGTTGGGTTTGAACTGATAAAGGTCGGGGAGGTACCCGTCCTTCGCTCCGGCCGAAGCAAATGCCTTTAAGTTTGGCGTATTCTTCGCTTTAATCAAATTCAGGTTCAACTCTGCCAAACGTGTTTTTTCACGAGCAATTTTCATCTCGTCCCGATTGCGGACTGCCATATTAATCATGGTGTCAGCCTTCAGGTTCCGGGTTTTATCGACCGTAAGTTTTTCTTTGACGAAATGGTGCTTTGTTTCGGGCTCACCTAATAGGGTATTGAGCACTGCCTGTTGAATCCGGATAGATGACAAAATATCCAGTTTTTGGCTTTTTACTCCTGATATTTTCACTTTCGTGGAAAGCGCCTCATATTGCGTTGCCGAACCGGTTGCCATCTTTTTGTTGATGAAATCGAGGTGACGCTGCAAATTGGCCAGCTGCTCATTTTTGATGTCGATGGCTTCCTGCAGAAATAGCAAACTGTAGTAAGTGTGTACTGCCCGGATAGACAGTTGCTGCTTAACCCGTTCCAGCGTTTGTTTACCCAACTGTTTGCTTTCTTGCTGATAAGCTAAATTAGCCGCCGTTTTTCCGAAATCATATATGGATTGGCTGATATCAACTGTCGCCGAGTAATTGTCGTTGGGATTCATTTGAATTTCGCCCATTCCCGGAACCGTGAATTTGGTGACAGGGCCAATATGCGAGTAGCTGCCGTTGACACTTACATCGGGATAGTGGCCCGAACGTGCCAAATCAATTTGGGTGTCGGCTCTTTTTATGGCCTCTTCCGCTTCTTTTACCGAAGGGTAACTGCTGACCACTTTACTGATGATGCTGTCAAGCGAAAGCGAGTCGGTTGGTGAAGTTTCCATCGCAACCGTTTCAGTTTGTGCACTCAGTTGCTGCGAAAATGCCATCACAACGCCAACGAGTAATGGTAATATATGCTTTTTCTTAATCATGATTCACTCGATTTTTTGCTTCCAATTTTTTCCTTGTATGTAACCAGAAAACAGGTATTCCTCCTATCAATGTGATGATAGCCGCTATTAAAAAGTCATCGTCAATTCCCTGAACAAATGCTTCACTGCTTACATGACCTATCAGCACTGATTTCGCCTGCATGGCTGCGGTTCCGAGGGAACTTCCGGTAGTATGCTGAATATAGTTGGTCAGTCCGTGAGTTACCTGCTTAAAAGTTTCCGAGTTTGCATTCAATGCTCCACCATAGATCGTGGTATGAAACTTTATCCGGGAAGATAGCAGGGTTGCCAGAATTGCTACACCGAAACTACCTCCCAATTGTCGAATTACGTTGAACAGACCTGATGCCTGCGCCATTTGGTGCCTCGGAATCTCAAGCAGTGAAATAGCACTCAACGGAGTAAAGATGATACCCATTGCCAGCCCACGGATATACAGTGAAGTCATAATGTAGTTGTGCTCTGTCAGCCGCGAAAACAAACTGTTTAGATAGAAGCTAAGCGCCAGCAGGATAATTCCCAGGACAACGGGAATTTTTGCGTTGTATTTGTCTGCGAAACTACCGGCAATTGGCGATGCTGCTCCCTGGATAAATCCGATAGGCAAGAAAACGGCTCCCGCCTGAATCGCTGTATACCCAAGGGAGTTTTGCAAAAACAGGGGCAACAGGAATGTACTACCGAACATCCCGATACCAAAAATGAACATGATCAGGTTGCTGATTGCGAAGTTGTAGTTCTTCAGTAGTTTCAGGTCCACCAGCGGCTTATCCACCGTTAACTCAGTAATGATAAAAATGGTGAATGCGATGGCTGAAATGGCAAAAGAGATCAGTATAAAAGGAGCATGCCAGCCTTCGCTGTTGGTTGCTGCATTTCCTTCTGATAGAGCATAAAGCAGCACCGGAAGAAAAATACTGACGGACAGGAATCCTATTAAGTCGAATTTTCCTACCCGGTGATTGACGTATTCCTGTTGGATAATCATAGTGACCACCATACCGATAATCCCAACCGGCACATTGACGTCGAACATGAGTTTCCAGCTGAAATTATCGACCAGGTATCCTCCAATCAGCGGACCGAAAGAAACGGATGCTGCGGCTGAAATAGCCCAGAATCCAAGCGCTGTTCCACGTTGCTCCGGTGGAAATTCGCGGGTAATAATTGCCATCCCGATAGGCATTAGCGAACCTGCTCCCAATCCCTGAATAACTCGGGAAAAAATGAGCATATCCTCATTGCCCGACATTCCGCACATCATGGAACCAAAGGTGAACAGGAACAGGCCGAAGAAATACATGCGTTTGTGCCCAAAACGATCGGCAAACCATCCGGAGGTCGGAAGCATGACGGCCATGGCGAGCATGTAAGCTGTCAGTACCCATTCTATTTTATCGATGCTCACTCCGAACGAAGCCATGATTTTCGGTAACCCCACATTGACAATGGTGGCATCCAATACCGCCATAAAGGTTCCAATCATGACATTTCCCAAAACCCACCAACGATAAAATTCGCTCTTGGGATGATACGATGAGTCTCTGGTCCGGAGAATCCGCCTGATTCGGTGAGCAAGCGTTATTTTCCGTGGGTGGCTCATTGTCGAATAATTTTAATGACTGATGACATACCGGCCATCAGATTGAATTGACTGATTTTTTCGTTGTTGTCAGCTTTGTCAATGGATATTTTCACCGGAACACGCTGGGTCACTTTCGTGAAGTTTCCGGAAGCGTTGTTCGGCGGAATCAGCGCAAACTGCGAAGCAGTGTTCGAACCGATATAGAAAATCTTGCCAAAGAAGGTGACACCCGGATAGGCGTCGATGGTGAATTTGGCCGGTTGACCATCTTTGATTTCACCTACGCTGGTCTCTTCCAGGTAAACGGTAATCCAGTAGTCGTGGTTGTTCGAGATGGTAACAACCGATTGACCGGGTTGCGCCATATCTCCTTGCAATAACCAACGTTTGGCAATCACTCCACTGATAGGAGCGTAAAGTTTTGTATTATCCAATGAAGCCTCAATCACGCCCACTTGCGATTTGGCTGTATTGATGGCAGCTTTTGCACTTTTAATTTGCGATTGCGCTACCTGTAGTTGTTTTTGAGCTGCCTGGTAAGTTGCTGAAGCAGCTTCGTGTGCTTTTTGCAGGTGCTCGAACTGTTCCTGTGGAATAACTCCTCCTTTGAACTGTGTTTTCCCCCGCTCAAAGTCGTCTTTGCTTCGTTGCAGGTTCACTTTCAGCACTTTCAGGTTTTCTTTGTTGTAGCTGTACTGCGCCTGTGCCTGAATCAGTGCTGTTTGTGCCTGTTCAACAGCTGCTTCGGTCTGGTTTTTCCGGGCAACCAAATCGGTGCTGTCCAGCTCAGCAAGCAGTGTTCCTTTTTCCACTGTGTCGCCTTCTTTTACGTACATTTTCTCAACGCGGCCCATCATTTTGGCGCTCACGGCCACTTTATCGGCATCAACATACGCATCATCTGTTTTAATGTAATGCGTATATTCTTTGTAATAGTGCCAACCAATACCCAGGACGGCAACAATAACAATGGCCAGGGGAAGATATACCCTGACTTTCTTTTTCCTGTTTTTGTTCTCGCTTGTCATCTATTTATTATTGTTTTTTATTTCTGAATTCCACGTATAAAAACTTCTGTAAAGCGGTTGGTCTTCTCCACCAAAACTGCATATTCCTCATCGTCGAGGAAGAAGTATTCCTTGTTTTTGATGAAAGTGGTTCGAAGCCCCCGAAGGATATCAATGAAAAGCTCCGCTAACTCATCCGGATTATCTTTGCTGAAACTGCCATTTTCCATGCCCTGTCTCAGTACATCGCTCATAATCTGAATTTCCTTGGTTTTGGAACGAATCCAGGAATCATTCATGAGTGACTTGAATTCCCTGATGTTACTCATCTTGAATCGGCTGAGATTTAAAAAGGTGCGGAATAGTTCCATGCGGGTTTTCACAAAGTTTCGGATCATCTGATCCGGAAACTCTGACTGTTCCATATTTCGCCGGAGATTTTTGACGAATTCATCGTGCTCCTTATCAACAACATGAATATAAAGATGCTCCTTGTCAGGGAAATAGTAATAGAGCGAAGCTTTGGAGATACCCAGATCTGAAGCAATTTCACGCATGGACGTTTTTTCCAGACCATAAATTCCGAAACGTCGTTGTGCCGCCTCAATTATTCGATTGAGTTTCTCTGTGTTTCCTCCGGTATGTTTTACCTGAACCATTCTATTATTCTCTTTGACCTTATTGTTAGAAGGGTCAAAAATAATACAAGTAAGTCGCAGTAATGTTTCTTAAATCTTAAATATTTAGCGGAGTATGTAAGAATTCACATAAACACTTTTTAACAACATTATGACAATAAGAAGGTAAGACAACCAAGCTTGGCGTTGAAATATTGGTTGTTATTTTGTTGGCCAGTGTTTGTGCTTACCTCCATTGAGTTGTTCTTTTTCGGGTAGACGGATGTGCAAGCGAAATATTTTATATGGAAGGATTTTTTAACAAAATGCGGTGGTTTTTCAGAGCGGATGCAGAACGCTGAACAAGGTCATGAATCCTGAAAACAGTGTAATCAGGATACAGATTTTCTGAAACAGACTGACTGAAACAATCCGGCTGAGTTTTTGCCCGATGAGAATCCCAAAAATCATGATGGGAAGCTGAAAGGCTGTTATTTTTAATGTTTCAACGGTAAGCATATGGCTGAATGCATATCCGACGATGGCCAGCGTAGCAGTTGCAATATTGAAATAGGCGAACTTGCCCCGAAAATCGTCGTTGGAAACGTTGAGTGACGTGAGAAAAAGCGCAAGGGGTGGACCACTGATGGACGTAAAACCTCCCAGAAAACCGCTGGTCAAGCCGGCAGTTACCGAGCCACGTAAAGGGTCTTTGATTTTAAAACGAAAACCCTTTAAAAAAGCAACGGAGACAATGATAAGCATTGCTCCCACAAATATTTTGAACGGACGGTCTTCGATGAAATTCAGCAATATCACGCCGGGGATGGTTCCGATAACTCCCCAGATTGGAATTTTCAGTGTATACCGGTTCAGTTTCAGGTTCGGTATTTTCAGAATAATCTGCGTGGAAGTAAGTAGGTTAAACAGGGTTAGTACCGGGATGACTACTTTGGCCGGATAAAAAATGAGCAGAAAAGGCATGGCAAGCAGGGCAAAGCCAAAGCCTGTCAAACCTTTCAGTACTGATGCAAATAGTATGACTATTGCGATGAATACCCATTCCATATTTTTTGGTTAATTGAGAATCAGGATGGAGGAGACGGAAACGAGGGTCCAGAGAACCAGTCCCATCAGGACGGGCCGCCATCCTGCGGATTTTATGTCTTTTTTCGAAATTCCTGCTCCGATGAAGAACAGCGCCACCAACAAGCCCTTTTCTCCCAGCCAGCTCAAATGTGCAAATGTATGGCTCCAATGAGGGATATAATGAGCAACAATCATGGCTACTACAAATAACGGAATGAACCACGGAATGTTGATGCGATTGTCACTTTTATTTATCAGTGCGGTTATTATGGTAACCGGAATAATCCACAAAGCGCGGGTCAACTTCACGGTAGTCGCAATTTCCAACGCGTGAGGGCCGTAAACACTGCCGGCACCTACAACCGAGCTGGTATCGTGAATGGCAATAGCTGCCCAATATCCGAAGGTTTCCTGTGAAAGGTGCATAATGTGTCCCAGAACCGGAAAAAGGAACAGCGCAACGGAATTCAGAATGAAAATGGTCGCCAGTGCAAAGGATATTTGGCGGTTTTCGGCTTTTAAAACAGGAGCAGTAGCTGCAATGGCGCTCCCGCCACAAATGGCTGTTCCTACCGAAATCAGGTAGGAGGTTTTCTTGTCGACACGGAAAATCCATCCGAGGAATAACCCAACCAAAATGGTTGAGACAACTGAAAATAGTGTGATTTTGAAGCCGGAGATGCCAGCCGTTAATACCGTTCCCAGGTTCATTCCAAATCCCATGAGGACGATGGAGGCCTGCAATAGAAAAGAAATTGTTCTGCCGGTTTCGGGTTTGGCGTCTTCGTGTCCAAAGAAGGATAACGTGAGTCCGGCTGCTAAGGCAATGGGGGCCGAAACAAAGGGAAACAAAATAAGAGCCGGAACGGCCCGGTATAAAAATGTAGAGGTTGATTTGAGACTCAGTGCTTTTTTCATGAATGTAGATTTTCAGCAAATCTACCGGAAGGTCATAATGAAAGCAAATACTTAATTCTTATATATTATAACGCCATGTTATAGTTTCTGACAAAATCAACAAAATACTTGACGTTTCCGGTTAACGGCCCTTTGGGATACGCAAAGCGGAACTTTCGTTTGATATTCAATCCTTTCACAGGAATAATCTTCAGGGTATTGAGCTGAATTTCCTTTTGAATGGCATTTACAGAGACAAGGCCGATTCCGTTGAAGCGGGGAAGGAAATTTTTAATGGCTTCTGTACTTCCCAGGTGAAGAATAACATTCAGCCGATCGAGCGGGTAACCGGCACTTTTTAAATATTGCTCAATGACTTCCAAAGTTCCGGAGCCTCTTTCACGGACTACGAGCGGGATGTGCTGAAGTTCGGCGAGTGTGCCGTTTACATTCCGGCCAAATTTGCAGGTATGTCCCGCGATAACTACAATTTCGTCATCCGAAAAATCAACGTATTGCAAATCAGTTTTGCTGGAATAGTTCTCGACCATCGCTAAATCGATACGGTTTTCCTGCAACTTCTGCTCCATTTCAAAAGAGTTGCCGTTGATTAGGCTGACTTCAATATCGGGGTAACGGGTATGGAATGCTGCAATTACTTCGGGAATTACGTACTGCGAAATAGTGGAACTGGCTCCTAATCGTAAAGAACCGGAGAAGGTTTGCTTCAGGGTACCGAGCTCGTATTGCAGCTCATCATACAGTACGTGCGTTTTCTGTGCAAAACGGTACACAATTTCGCCTGCTGCTGTTAATGTAATACGGTTTCCCTTTCGGTTGAACAGGGCAAGACCCAATGTGTTTTCGAGTTCGCGAATGTGACGGGTAACGGCTGGTTGGCTGATGTACAGCTCCTGTGCAGCTTTGGTAAAACTCAAATTATTGGCGACAGCCAGAAAAACCTGGTAACGGTAATCCATGCGATTGTTTTATGACGTCCACATCAAAAATAGAACGAAATTCGGGTGATTGGTCTTTTTTAATGAAAAAATCCTGAACAGGATTGCTTGGCAACTACCTGGACAGGATTTTAAAATGATAATAGAGTTCGTCTTTACTCAGTATAATTTATTCATGTACTCAAAAAACATCAGAGTCTTTCGGCTATTAACGTTTGCGTCGGGTAAAGACTTAGTTGGCTTGCTTCTTGAACCAGCCGTCAACCAGCTCTTTATGTTCGTCGTACCATTTTTTTGCAGCCTGATCTTCTTTGCCGGGAGCTGCTTCTATAGCCAACATTAATGATCCCAGCAGATCGTCGTTCATTTTGAAGTTGCGGAAGAAAGTAGCAGTTTCCGGATTTTTTTCAGCCCAACCTTTGGTTGCATAAGTCGAAATGGTTTCTGCTTCACCCATTACTTTCTTCGGATCCTTCAAAATCTTCAGTTTATACCTGGCAAACATGGTGTGAGGCTTCCAGCCGGTTACTACAATCCACTCTTTTTTGTCGTATGCTTTTTTCAATGAGGCAAGCATTCCGGCTTCACTCGAAGTAACCAGTTCGTAATTCAAATTGTAATCTTTAATTACTTTCTGAGTAATTTTCATGATACCGGCTCCCGGGTTAATACCGATGATTTTGCCATCGAACTTGTCTTTGTATTCGTTCAATTGGTTGATGGAGTCGATGGTAACGTATTGTGGAACAACTAATCCCAGACGACCGTCTTTGTAGACGATTCCCAGTTTTTCAATTTTATCGCCAAATTTATCGAGGTACGGTTTGTGTGTAATCGGGCCCCAAACCTCCATGAAAACATTGGCATCGCCTTTGGCAACAGCCGCGAATACAGGTGCTACGTCAGCGTTAATCAAATCGACTTTGTAGCCATGTGCTTCCAGAGCTACTTTGGCCAGGTGTGTATCAGCGATACATTCCGCCCAGTTCACCATCGCAATGGTTACTTTCTTCTTAGCGCTTTTTTCAGAGTTATTCTTCTTTGAACCACCGCAGGAAGTCAGCATCAATGCAGCAGCTGAAATGATTGTAAGTTTTCGTAATAAATTCATATTCTTTTATTATTTAGATTTTCCAAGATGTTGTGTTATGCGGTCGAGGATAATGGCCAGCAGTACAACGGCCAAACCACCTTCGAATCCCATTCCGATGCGTAACTGGCTGATTCCCTGAAGGACAATTTCGCCCAGTCCTTTGGCACCAATCATGCTGGCAATTACGACCATGGACAGAGCCATCATAATGGTTTGGTTAACACCTGCTAAAATGGATGGCATTGCCAGCGGCACCTGAACTTTTACCAGCAACTGCCGCGAAGTAGCACCAAATGCTTTCGTCGCCTCGACAATGTCTTCGGGTACCTGTTGGATACCTAAAGAGGTAAGCCGGACAACCGGCGGCATGGCAAAAATGATGGTTGCAAAAGCTCCGGGGACGGTTCCCAAACCGAAAAACAATACGGCCGGTATCAGGTAAACAAAGGCCGGCATCGTCTGCATAAAGTCCAGAATCGGTCGGATGATCCGATTGGCTGTCTGGCTTCTGGCGGACCAGATTCCAAGGGGAATTCCCAGTGCAAGTGCCAGGACAGTTGATGAGAGCACCAGTGCAAAAGTTTGCATGGTTTGGTCCCAATAGCCCATCGCGTAGATGAACAGCAGGCCAAGGAGAGTCAGGAATCCGTTGCCGATTCCGGCACGCCAGAAGGCTAAGCCAGCCATCAACGCAATAGTGACATAAAACGGCATCCATACCCAGAAGGCTTCAACTCCGCCAATGAAGTTGGTCATTCCATAGTTAACGCCGTCGAAAAAACCGGAGAAATTGGCTGTCAGCCAATTAATAAAATGTTCTATATAGGTTCCAACGTCGATCATAAGTCAATGGCATTTTGAATGATTCCTTGTATTTCCTCTTTATCTTTACCCGTCATTTCCACAATGATGGAAGTTTGCGATACCAGTCCTAACAGGAAGTTCTCCTCGTTCACTACCGGAATGGGAAGATCGGTTTCCGTTAATATCGGCAGCATGTCTTCCACGGTTGTATCGGGATAGACCGAATGGACTTCGGTATTGACAATCTCTTCGATGCTCTTGGCGCCTT
This sequence comes from Prolixibacter sp. NT017, assembly GCF_009617875.1. Lineage (NCBI taxonomy): Bacteria > Pseudomonadati > Bacteroidota > Bacteroidia > Marinilabiliales > Prolixibacteraceae > Prolixibacter > Prolixibacter sp. NT017. The sequence goes on from NZ_BLAV01000001.1 coordinate 1,639,177, forward strand.
TTTTCTTCGCTTCGATAACATCTTCCAATTGAACAAAGCCGATAAAAGTCCGGTTGGTCCGGATAACCGGAATAGTCTTCAGACCAGCGTCCCGCATTTTGCGAATGACCACTTCCGGACCGTCTTTTTTAAGGCGGGCGACTGTGGGTTTTTCGAACATGACGGAGGAAGCCGTTACAATTTTACCTCGTTCGACTTTTTCAACGAACGATTTAACGTAATCATCGGCCGGTGCCGTCAGAATATCTTCTGAGGTACCTACCTGAACGATCTCGCCGTCTTTCATGATGGCAATACGGTCACCGAGTTTGATTGCTTCATCCAGATCGTGCGTAATGAACACGATGGTTTTCTGCATTTTCTCCTGCAAGATCAGAAGTTCATCCTGCATTTGGTTGCGAATCAGGGGATCAAGCGCCGAAAATGCCTCATCCATCAGCAGTACTTCGGGGTCGTTGGCCAGTCCCCTTGCCAGACCTACACGCTGCTGCATCCCACCGGAGAGTTCCGAGACTTTCATGTCCTCATAACCTTCCAGTCCAACCAATGCGATTGTTTCGCGGGCTTTCTGTTCACGTTCTTCTTTTGGAATCCCTTGAATTTCAAGGCCAAATGCAACGTTGCTCAGAACAGTCCGGTGCGGAAGCAAGCCAAAATGCTGAAATACCATCGCAAATTCTTTCCTTCTGATATTCAGCAACTCCTTGTCGGTCGACCGGGTAATATCCTGGTTGTTGACAAGTATTTTGCCTGCTGTAGGTTCGATCAGCCGGTTGATGCACCTAAGGAGCGTGGATTTTCCACTTCCCGAAAGGCCCATGATTACAAAAATTTCACCCTCTTCGATGTTCAGACTGGCGTTGGTAACCGCCACAGTACATCCGGTAGACGATAAAACCTCGGCTTTGCTTTTCCCTTCACGAGATTGTTTCAAAGCCTTTTCCCTGTGTTTTCCAAAAATCAGGTAAAGGTCTTCAATGAGAATTTTCGTCATACGCTTTTAATTAAAAGTAGTAACCAATGTTGATGTTAAACCATGAGTGCCACTCGTTGTCAGAACCCCGACCAAGTCCGTGTCCCCATGGGCCAAACCAGTCCTGGTTTTTACCTGATGCGTAATCAACGTAGGTGTACAATCCTGCTTTCGTCGAAATCAATGATCCAACTACGTTCATCTGGGTATCAAGGAAACCATCAACATTTTTATTCATGTAGTTATAATCTTCGTAGAACTGAATGCTGGTAAACGGTCCCCAGTTCATCGGAATCGTATACGCAACACCGGCCGTGTAAACCTGGCCTTCTTTGGCAACCTGGTATGTGTAGTTGTATGCGGCCATGGTCACCGTGTTCGTGTTTGCATCTGAATTATACGCGTAAGTAAGTGCTTCCAGTTTCACATTTAGCTGCTGTTTCGGAAGGAAATTTCCGTCGAAGTGAGCGGCAAAGGCGTAGTGGTCTCCGTTACCTTTGGTTACATGGTTGAATAACCGACCGTATTCAGCCGAAACACCTACTTCGCTGTGACCAAATTTACGGGCAATCCGGCCGTTCCATTGACCACGTTCTTCATCGTCGCCGGCTACATCGTAAGAGTAACGGGCAGGGTCAACACCGTAACCGCTTGAACCATCGGAAAAGGTATTCCAGGTTTTTCCGCCTTCTGCATTTTTATAGAAGGCCATCATAAAGTCCCAGTCGTCGGTTGAGTGAACCAGTTTGATACCGGTATCATAGTCATCTTCCAGACCTATATAGTAAGGCAGGTTAAAGAACCATGAGTGACTGGCGTAAGGCAAATCGCCAAAAGGTACCTGGTTGACACCCACCTGGAGTTGAGTGTTCTTAGAGAAATCGTATCCAACAAAACCTTGTTTCAACATTCCACCGCCGAAGTCTGACGGATAGAAGCGGTACTCTGCATTCAGGAATAATTTGCCATAACGTGCTTTGGCGTTGATTCTGAACATGTCGAGCACCCAGTCACCACCGACATCGGTGTTGGCCTTGTCCCAGGATTTGTAGCGGTAGTTGAAACGGAGTGCTCCGCCAATCTGTACGCTTTTTTCTTTTTTTTCGTTTTGAGAGAATAGGGGGGTAATTAAAAACAATAGTAATCCGGTAATTAAAATTTTCCTTTTACTAATAACCATAATTTAATTGTTTGATTTAAAATGATGTCTTCAAATTTTAAGGCATCAGCTTCAGCTAAGAACTACTGAAGTGTTAGATATGTTCTGTGCGACAAAAGTATTCCTTTTGGGGGGGATTAACAAATATTAGTCTGAATTAACGATTGTTTAGGATTCTGTTTTTGGTTTTAAATAGCTGAAAGTCAGTGTGGGCGTGTGGTTTTTGCTTGAGGGGGCCAAAATGTCTGGGATTCAGGCTGCAAATTAGGTTCTGCAGAACATATATAAAATTTCTGTTAAGTCTTTGACTCAATTTTGACAATTGAGTAGGTTGTAAATTGTAAACAGTTAGTTCGAAGAGGAATTGTCGTCAGAAATCGCGTACATTTTCCTCGCCACCGGTGAGGACAGGGGAGGCGTCGATGTCTTCGATTTCAAGCATATCGATGAGGGTGTCGAGGGCACCGTTGATTTTATTGATTTCCTCGTCGGAAAGATTGCGCAACTTTACATCCAGTCTTTTCTGCATCAGGTCGGGTGTGTGTGTCAATATCCGCTCGCCGCTGGAAGTCAGTGCTATGTTGGTGACCCGCTTATCGCCTGATTTCGGAAGCCGGGCGACATATCCTTTCTTCTCCAACCGGTTGATGATTCCCGTCATCGTGGATGAGTTCAAACGCATGTGATCGCGAATCATGCGTTGTGTTGCCTGGTAGTTCGGAGCTTCCTTCAGGTATTCGAGGCATAGCAGTTGGGGGATACTCACGCCATACTCTTTCTGTACTTTCTTCGATTCCAGGTTAATGGAGCGAACAATCCTTCTGATTTTAATAATGACGGGTGTGAAATCCATAATTCGAAATGAGTCATTTTCACCTCAAAATTGCAAACTTTTCGCGAAAACTCTACATCTTCCGTCAGGCTTTTCCCTCATTTGGCTGCGACGGGACAAAAAATACTCCCGTCGCAAACCGACGGGAGTATTACTGGAATCGAATAACAGGAATTAAGTAGTTAATTGTTTGTTAAGCTTACTGTTTGATATTAATTCCTTCTCAGTTTTCGCTGTATTTTTCTGATGGCCTGATCGATGGATTTTTCCGGCTCGATGACGTTGTACTTACCCCAGAATTCAGGGTCGGAGAAACCTGATACAGCGTCGCTCATGATGACATTCATCTTCATTCGATCGGATGAGCGGAACGGTTTATCCTCAGTTTTCTGCCAATCGGTAACGGCCATCTCGATAGTCGATACATAGTGGGAGTTGAAAAGTTTCTTGTCCCAATTGATTTTAAACGTTACCTGGCCGCGGGAATATCCGAAGTACCATTTGCCGTTCTTTTCACGATAGTTGACCATGTACGCTGCTTCGGTTGGGTATACTCTTGCCCCGATTGGTTTTCTCTTGATGAGAATGTCTGCAGCTTTCAGTTCGTCGGATGTATCCATATTGAACGTGGCGCTGGTGATGGCAAGTGATTCGGTATCGATGAATAATTTGCCGTAGAAGAGCGCGTCGATGGCACCGGGCCTGGGTTTAAATTCGAGAACGTAAACCAGTTTTTCGTCGATACGCGTTACGCTTGCCAGGTTGAACTCATAGTTTCCAATCATGTCATCGGTGAAGATGATGTAAGGATTTTTCATGATGTCCATCAACAGGTTGGTGTACGGACCTCCCTGGAGTTTGAATACCAGTGTATCCAGTTTCGAGTAATCGGTGCTTTTCCGACCTTTGAATAACCTGACTTTGTCGGCTCTGGCCGAAGAATAAGGCTGTTTGTAGACATCAACTACGGCTTCGGCAAGCGATACATAACTCCATCCTTTTTTTATGGTTTCACGATAGAAAGCCGTCATTTCCAAAGGTTCTTCAACATAGTTGTCCTTTTTCTTGTACATGACAGTCCGAATGAGCAGGTCGGGATCTGTCGGGAAGACCTTGATTTCGCTAAGCGAAACGGCTAAAACATCGAGTTCGATTTTGTTCCGTTCGGGTTTCAGACTGGAAACAGGAACCTGTTTGTTTTTATAACCAATGTAGGAAATGGTAATGTTTTTATCCAATTGGTCTTCAGGTACCTTCAGAATGAATTCACCATCGGAGTTACTCACTGTTGCGATGTTGGTTCCATCAATGGCGAGTGTGGCAAATACCAGCGGATCTCCCGATTCGCTATCGCGAACCTCACCTTTGAAGGTCTTGTAGTTTTGATTGTCTTCCGGCTGGCTGCGGGGATACGAGTCGGCTGCTGTGGCTGCTCCCGAAATGAAAACGAAGAGAAGTAAGGTAACCCATACCTTCATGTTTTCGAAACTGATGATTGACTGTTTTGTTTTCATGGCTTAAGTTATTTAGCGTTTCTTGCTTTGTGCTTTCTACTCTAAAGACAAACCGACTTGAAAATGCCCTTAATCATTTTGTCATTTTTTTTACCATCAGGTTATTTTTCTTATCGCTGAATATTTGCGAAGTATAGATATTGGCTTAAAATGATATATGGCGAAGTGGTGGGGGCGGGAATAATAGTAACTAAATGGCTACAACGAGTAACCAAGTTGCCGGTATCTCTTCCGAAGTGAGCAGAACGAGTAACTAAGTTGCCGGTATTGTTTCCGAAGTGAGCAGAACGAGTAACTAAGTTGCCGGTATTGTTTCCGAAGTGGGGAGAATGAGTAACTAAGTTGCTGGTATTGTTTCCGAAGTGAGCAGAATGAGTAATTAAGTTGCCGGTATTGTTTCCGAAGTGGACAGAATGAGTAACTAAGTTGCCGGTATCTGTTTCTAAGTTGTTTGAATAAATAACCATGTTGGTCATATTTCTTACCAGGAAGACAACATGAATTGCGGTCCTGAAGGTACGAGCGCGAAGTAATGGGAATGAGTTGTTATGCCAACCATAAGCTTTTCTAATTCTTCCCGGTAGGCTATTAAATAACGAATAGGGCTTACGTCGGGCAGTCAATAGGAGTTGCTCACCGCCGGGCTTCCACTGCAAGGTTTGCAATCTGTTCTGCGGGACCGGTTTTCAGAAAAAAAGGGGAGAATAACCGAATATTCTCCCCCTGCTTTGTATATTGAATACAGTAATAATTTACAAAGTCACTGTTCCGGTTTGGCGAATATCGCGGGAAGAACTTCCCACGAGAATATCGAATTTGCCGGGCTCCAGTACCCATTGGTGTTTCTGGTCGTTGTAGTATTCGAAGGCGCTTGACGGAAGTGTCAGCTCCACTTCTTTTGATTCGCCGGGTTTCAGAAATACTTTGCTGAAGGCTTTCAATTCCTTTTCAGGACGCTTCAGTTCTGACTTTTCCTGGTGAACGTAAACCTCCACTACTTCGCCACCTGCCATATCGCCGGTGTTGGTCAGCTTAACTTTAACAGTTGCCTGTTTGTCACCCGGCGTAACCTGCAAACTGTCGTATTTGAAAGTAGTATACGAAAGCCCGTGTCCGAAGCAGAATTCGGGGGCCACATTGTACGAATCGTAGTAGCGATAGCCAACATAGATACCTTCTTTGTATACTTCTTTTCCGTCTTTACCGGGATAGTCGCCCATCTTTTCAGCAGGAACATCGGCCAGCTTTTTCGGGAAGGTTACCGGCAGTTTTCCGGAAGGATTCACCTTACCGAAAATGATTTCGGCGAGGGCTTTTCCGCCTTCCATTCCTGGGTACCAGGCTTCGAGGATGCCTTTGGCGTTGCCTACCCAGCTGGTCATATCCATCGGGCCACCGCCCATCATCACGATAATGGTATTGGGATTGGCTTTCAGAACAGCCTGAATTAATTCGTTCTGACCGAACGGAAGTTGCATGTTCGGTTTGTCGATTCCTTCCGAATCGAAGGCGTTGTCAGACCACTGACCGCCGTAGCCGTGAATCCAGCCGCCAACCAAAATCGTTGCATCAGCTGATTTGGCTGCTTTTACTGCCTGGGCAATCAATTTCGGATCGGCTTTTTCGCCGCGGGCTACTTTGTAACCTTCGGCGTAGTTGACTTTCACTTTGTCGCCTAAATATTGCTGAATTCCCTGTAAAGGTGTAATTTCAAACGGAGGCCTTACCTGTGAGCTTCCTCCTCCCATGGCATTTTTGCGATCGGCATTGGCACCGATGACAGCAACACTCTTTAAACCATCTTCCTTCAGTGGAAGTACGTGATCCTGGTTTTTCAGCAATACAATGCCTTCTTCAGCAACCTTCAAAGCAACCGCCTGATGTTCGGGAGTATTTCTCTCGCCTTTTTTGCGGCCACCGCCCATTACATGGGTTTCGTACATCACGCGCAAAATGCGGTGTACTTTGTCGTTGACAACGGATTCGGGAACTTTTCCACTTTTCACCAGTCCGATAACGGTATCACCCATGAAGAATTTCCCGTAATCGGGTGTTTTTTGCGTCAGGTCGGTACCCATTTCCAGGTCGGTTCCGTTCATTAATGCATCCATGGTATTGTGAACAGCACCCCAGTCACTCATCACAACTCCTTTGAACCCGAATTCACCTTTCAGAATATCTTTCACCAGGTATTTATTTTCGGTACAGAATTGTCCGCGGAACTTATTGTAAGCGCCCATCAGGGTGTACACGTTGCCTTCTTCAACCGCTGCTTTAAAGGCCGGAAGATAGATTTCGCGAAGGGCACGTTCACTCATCTCTACGTCGATGGTGTTGCGTTCGGTTTCCTGGTTGTTGGCCAGGTAGTGTTTTACGCAGGCAGCTACATCCTGGCTTTGTACCCCTTTAATGTAACCTACAGCCATTTGTCCGGACAGGTACGGGTCTTCACTCAGGTATTCGAAGTTGCGGCCGTTTAACGGCGTTCGGATGATACAAACTCCGGGGCCCAGAATGTTGTCTTTTCCTCTCGCATTTGCTTCACTACCAAGTACGGTTCCGAATTTGTAACCCAGCTCTTTGTTCCAGGTAGAAGCCAGGGTTATGCCGGTAGGAAGATAGGTTGATGAATCTTTACCGTTGTTCAGTAATGTCCATCCGCGGCCATGTTCGGGGCGTACCCCGTGCGGGCCGTCTGACATCACCCATTCGGGAATACCCAGGCGGGGAACCCCGGCAGAAGTAAACGACGAGTTCGCATGGATCATTCCTACTTTCTCCTTCAAAGTCATTTGACTAATCAGGGAGTCAATTTTTTTCTCGTAAGCGGGTGCATTGTTTTTCTTGGGTTGTGAGCAGGATAGCACACCCAAAATCAACACACTCAGCACAGGAAGTGCAATCGATTTTCGTTTCATGTATAAATCTGTTGTTTTAGTGGTCACATTTAAAATCTATTGTGGGTAAGGTAATTGTGTACTTAACGGGGACTGAAAGAATTCTTTCATCTTGGCTCGGTTTATTGTCAATATTACAAAATAACCTAATGCATTCGAAATCGCTTTGGTGTTAATAAATGTGAAATTCAACTTACTGGTCACATTATTTGTGACTTACATAATGTGTTTTAATATAGCTTTTCCCGATGTTTTGATTTTGAAAACGGTAGCAATGGAATTTGGCATTTGAGCCGGCATGACAATATGAAGGCCGTCTTTTTTCCATTTCCAGTTAGTGGAATCGTTTTCTCCCGGGACAGAAATGCTTTCAATTTTCAGGTTTCCTCCCATTTTGCTTTTCGCGAAAGCGGTCAGAACCATCTCTTTATTGGCTCCCGGCCAGCCCAGTACGGTCGCGTAAATAGTGTTGGGACGGGTGGTGTAGCGAACATCTTTTGGCGTATACTCCACTTTTGATTGAAATGCTCCGCCTTTTTTCAATCGTGTTGGGCCTTCGCCGAAAACAATCCAAGGGCGGGTATTATAAACAGCTTCTCCATATTGATGCAACCAGTTACCGATATCGAGCAATACTTTTTGTTGATTCTCCGGAATAATGCCATCCGCCCTTGGCGAGATATTCAGCATCATGACGCCGTTTTTGCTAACGATGTCGAGCAGTTCGTGAATGATTTCAGCTGCCGGCTTTATAGCCAGTCCCTTCACGTAACTCCAGCTGCCGATGCCAACGGTTTCATCGCACATCCAGGTGTAGGGCAGTAGCTTGTTGGGACGACCCCGTTCAAAATCTCTTACACTAACCTGATTGGGTAAGTCCTCGTCTTTGTGTGTAATGACTACCTGTTGGTGATTTTTTGCAGCACTTTTCAGGTAATAGTTGATGAAATCCTGACGATAACTCTGTGGAATTTTGGTTAGCAAACCGTCGAAATAAATGAGGTCAGGATGATAGTTGCTGATTACCTCTTCCAGTTTTCCCAGCCAGTTTTTGTCGAACTGGTTGGCAGGAATATTTCCGTACAGCATCCGCAACTCCGGATCCGTCGACGAGGTGAACATGTTTTTGTTGTAAGGGTAGTAGCTGGTATCAGATTGTGCTTTGGGATTATTCGCATAAATCTGCAGATTCCGGGCCATGTGAAAGGTCGTGACGAATTTCAGTCCCCGGCCATGAATGGCTTTGCTCAGCTTGGCCATCACATCCTCGTGCGGCCCCATGTCCTTCACGTTCCACGGATTGATTTTACTGGCCCACATCGAAAAGCCGTCATGATGTTCAGCGACCTGGCCGGCAAATTTGGCACCTGCCTTTACAAACAGATTGGCCCATTGATCGGGGTTGAAATGTTGCGCTTTGAACATGGGAACAAAATCCTGGTAGCCAAATTTATTCAGTGGGCCGTACGTAGCCACCTGGTGCTTGTAAGCGTTCGTCCCTTTAATGTGCATGTTGCGCGCGTACCAATCGTTGGCGTATGCCGGAACGGAAAGCACTCCCCAGTGGAAATAGATACCGAATTTGGCGTCCTTGAACCATTCGGGAGCCTTTGGGTAATTAGTCGGAATGTGCCATTCTTCCCTTTGTTGTTTTGTCTTTTTGGCGGCGTGGCTTGTCAAGGGAAGCGTTCCGAGCACAAGTATCAATGGAATAAGTTTTAGTGTCTGAATTCCTTTTGGCTTTCTGAATTGAGTCATGTTGCGTTCTTTAATCCCAGGTCATCGTCCTCCGACGCCTTTCTCCTCTGTTATGCTTAATTTGTAACTTGTATTTCTTTCGTTAACCGGATGTCGTCCGAGGAACTCCCGATTTGCAATTGAATTTGGTCCGGTTCAACCGTGAAGGCTTTCTTTACTTCATTCCAGTATGCCAAATCCTTGGCGCGTAGCTTCAAGCTGACGGTTTTTGTCTTTCTGGGCTGAATGGTTATCCGGTCAAAACCTTTTAATTCCTTTTTGGGGCGTTGCACTTCCGAATGCAGATGACGGACGTACAGTTGAGCCACTTCATCACCAGCACGTTTACCGGTATTGGTAATGTCGAAGGAAATGGTTAACGATTTTCCGGTTTGTATATTATCTGAACTTACTTTCAGGTTGCTGTATGTAAATGTGGTGTAGCTCAAGCCGAATCCGAAAGGATAGAGCGGTTGTCCTTTGAAATACATATAGGTTCTGCCTTTCCGAATATCGTAATCGAGGCGGGGCGGAAGCTGCGTGACCGCCAGCGGCCATGTTTGCACCAGTCGTCCGCCCGGATTGAAATCGCCGAACAATACAGAAGCGAGCGCGCTTCCTTCTTCCTGACTGCAATGCGTCATGTGGAGAATCGCCGGTACATTGTGTTCCGTCCAGTTAATGGCATACGGAAAGCTGCTGATGAGCACCACGATGGTTTTCGGGTTCACCCGATAGATTTGTTTAATTAATTCTTCGTCCTCGAGAATAATGGATTTGCGGTCGACTGCCTCTTTTCCATAGCTTGGCTTGGTGACCTTGGCCCAGCCAGCATCTCCGGTAGGGTGGTTGCCAACTACCACGATAGCGTAGTCGGATGTTTTGGCCAAATCAACCGCTTTGTTTCCAGTATTGTCTTCAGCATAGCTAACGCGAATGCTGTCGCCAACACGACTGCGAATGCCATCCAACGGCGTGATAGTGTAGGGAGGCGTTCCTCCGTACCAGTCACCGGGCACTTCGTTGGCAAATCGTCCAATCACGGCAATCGACTTGGTTTTTCCGGTTTGAAGTGGCAACGTCTGGTTATCGTTTTTCAGTAAAACGATGGACTTTTGTGTAGCCAGTTTGACCAGCTCTTTATTCTTTTGACTCTTCCAGGGAGCAGGCTCGCCGTTCAAACCGATTTGGGAATACGGATTATCGTTCGGTGGATCGAGCAATCCGAGTTTGATCATCACCCGGAAATTACCCCGGATAACACGGTCGATATCTGCTTCGGTGAGTAGTTTGTCTTTCAAAGCTGCCCGAATCGCATCAGCATAATCGTCCAAAAACTGGTTGATGCCCGCTTTGACGGCTTTGGCGGCTCCTTCTTCCAAATCGGGATAATATTTGTGATCGGTAATCAGCAATTTCAGCGCACCGCCGTCGGTACAGATGATGCCTTTTTGTCCCCATTCCTTTACGGTTACGTTTTTCAGTACCGGGTTGACCATCATGGGGATTTCATTCCACGAGTTATATGAAGCCATGTAAGCCTGGCCTCCTCCGTCTTCAATTCCCATGCGGAAAGGAACTGAGTAATATTCACGGAAAAGTCGTTCGTTGAAGTTGGAAGATGACCAGGTCCGTTCATCTTCGTTGCTGTTGGCCAGAAAATGCTTCATCAGCGAGGCCGTCAGCCAGTATTTTGGATTGTCGCCCTGGAGACCTTTTACAAAGGCAGTGACCATTGTTCCGTTGAAGAAGGGATCTTCGCCGTAGCATTCTTCAGTGCGTCCCCAACGTGGGTCGCGGCCTAAATCGGCATTGGGGGCACGAACAACCAGGCCTTTGCTCTTGTAGTTTGGATTTTGAAAAAGATAGCGGGTTTCGTACCCTTCAACGGCTGCTACTTTTTTGAGCAATGCCGGGTCCCAGGTTTCGGCCAGACCGTAAGCTTGAGGGAAAGTCGTAGTGGGAGTAGGAGTGGCATATTTTCCCCAATTCGCCGGTCCGCCCATGGAGACGCCGTGCAGGCCTTCCACGTGAGTGGCCCCTTTAATTCCCAGGCGGGGAACGCTGGGATCGGTACTCAGACAGCTGATTTTTTCATCCAGTGTCATGAGCGATAAAATGTTGTCAATTCGTTTTTCTACCGGGAGGTTAGGATTTTGAAAAGGGTATTGGTATTGCGCATGTGCTTTTTCGGTTCCTGCCATTAGAATCCCAATGAGCAGGAGCATCAAGATGAGATGTGATTTCATAGTAAGCCAGTTCTTATCGGGATAGAAAGAAAAGTAATGGTAAAAGGGATATTGTACCAAAGAGAACCACCAGCCATGAAATGCTCACAGCTGGTGGATTTGGTTTTTATTTATTGATGTTTCTTAATGAAAGAGTGGTAAGACTCAATTTTGAAAGTTGTTTTTCCTTCCAGTGGATTACTGTCAAGTTTGTAGTTCTTGCCATCCGATGAAAGCACTACTTTGTGTAGCAGATTATCCGAAGGAAGACATACCAAACCATTGGCTTTGGTGTTGTGCGTATCGAATACTTCCAGTTCCAGTTTCGACCAGTCCATGTCTTTGGTTGACTGGGCTAACTTGATGTGCGGAATGACGGCGCCATTGCGGACCAGCATCACGACTGGAATTTGTCCGGCTTCGATGTGGTGCCATCCGCCCTCGTAAGCTTTTCCTGTCTGGTAATCGATCCATTCGCCTTTCGGCAGATAAACATCGCGACCACTTTCGTCCTCAAACAACGGAGCGACGAGAATATCGGAACCGAACAAATACTCGTTATCCACTAACCACGAACCGGCGTCGTGCGGATACTCAACGAAAAGTGCCCGAACCATTGGCAGTCCTTTTTCGGTACATTCTTTTGCCTGCGCGTAGATATACGGCATCAAACGATAGCGCATGTTATCCGCTCTGCGGAAAGCATCTTCGAAATCTTTGCCGTAGGCCCATGGCTCTTTCGGAGGTGCTCCGTGACAGCGGCTGTGCGAGCTCAGCAAACCGAACGGCAGCCAGCGGCGATACAAGTCTTCCGGTGTTTTCTGTACAAATCCGCCAATATCGTGACTCCAGAAAGCAAATCCGGATAATCCGAATGACAAACCTGCACGAAGTTCAGAGGCCATAGCCGTGTTGCTGTTGGCTGCATCGCCGCCCCAATGAAGCGGATAGCGCTGACTTCCGGCCCAGGTACTGCGTGCCCAGATAATATCATCACCGGTAATCTCTTTCGTGATATCGTGTGCGGCTTTGTTGTAACGCAGCGGATACAGGTTGTGCTCGTAGAATCCGGTGCGACCGTTGTGGTAAATACCGTTAAGCGGAGCGGCTTCACCAAAGTCAACTTTTATTGCACTCACACCCATTTTCAAAAGGCCGGCCAGTTTATCCTGATACCATTTTACGGTTTCCGGATTGGTGAAATCGAGCGTCGCATCTTCAAAAGGAAGATTACCCTTTGCATCTTTCACATACAGTCCTTTTTTTACGATTTCCGGGAAGAGCGTATTTTTCGGAACAAAGTAAGGCAATTGCCACAGACAAATATGGAATCCGTCATCTTTCAGGTCACTGATCATTTTTTCCGGAGAAGGAAAACGTGACGGTGAGAATTTATAGTCACAACGCCAGTCGGTTTCGAACCAGCCGGTATCGAAATGGATCACATCAGCCGGAATTTTATCTTTGCGGAGATGCTCAGTTACTTCGTAGCCCTGTTTTTCGGAATCGTAAGTAATACGGCTCATCCACAGACCAAATGACCAGAGCGGTGGCATTGGTGCTTTTCCGGTCAGGTCGGTATACTGGTCGAGAATGTCTTTCGGTTCGCCCAGGAAGATGAATAAGTCCAGTTGATCATCACCAATCATTAGCGTATTTACACCACGGAACGAAGCGCCGAAATCGCAGGTAATGGGTGTCGACGTGTGCATAAACATTCCGTAACCCCGGCTACTCATGAAGAAAGGAATCGGTTTGTATTCCGCTTCGTTCTGGGTACCGTTGGCATCGTCGGTGTACAGCACAACCCTTTGACCGCGTTTGTTGAGATTGGTAAACGATTCACCGCAACCGAAGATTTTTTCATTCGGCGAAAGCGTAAATGACGCAGCCACACTGCGCGAGTAGTCGGATGAACGACGGACAAACGAGAACGGAACAATGGGAGTGTAGGTATCCGTGTTATCTGCAGGACTATCGGTTTGCGTCAGCAATTTTCCTTTGGCATTGTAGATTTTGATGTGCCAGGGATGGGTTTCAACAACTACGGAACCATAAGCACTCGTGTACTTGTATCCGTTGTCGACTTTGGTGTATTTCCAGATTCCCGGTTTGGCTTCGGGAGCCACGCCGTTGACCAGCATCAGCGATTTGCCTTCCGGTTTGGCAACAAAACCCGTGTTCATCCGAATACGAATGGTGCGTGCCGATACAAAATCGATGGAGAATGGGAGATGCGGATTGGCTTCGTATTCTCTGCCCGGAAACTCATTGCCCGGAGCGGGTTGCAAAAATGCCAGCATATTGTCGAAAGCCTGGCGCGTTTTGTAGACATTGCGCTGCCATTCGACAGTACCTTTTCCGGTAGCCGGATCGAACTTCGTCAAGCTGTCGGCAACAAAGTAGGTATTTTTAAAATTGTAGAAATCGGGACTAATGTCCACCGGTGAGTTGAGTAATCCGTTCTGCGATTCCAGCGATTGCGCGGCGACAGGCTGACTGAACGTAGCCAAAATCGCAGCAGCCAGTATCGTAAAGGTCTTGCGAATTAACAACTGTGGGTTTTTCCTTTTCATTTGTTTATTCTTTGTTTCATTGAATGATTGTTTGCTTTTTACCTATCCGTTTTTATTGAGCAGTTACCGTCACCTTCGCATCCGAAAGTCCTTCTGCTGAGGCTGTGAGCTCAATGTTTCCGGTTTTTCCGTCGGATTGGAGGACGACCAGGCATTTTCCGTTAAAAGCGTGCCGGTAATTGGCCTTGAACGGCTCGTGACTGGTCTCACTTCCGTTATCTACGCCGGCAATGGTGGCTTCACCTTTAATTTTAAAATGAACAAGATTGTCGGCATGTGGAACCAGCGTTCCGTTTTGGTCAACTACATTCACGGTCACATAAGCCAGGTCTTTACCATCGGCATGGATTTGCGGACGGTCCACCGTAAGCTGTAGCTTGGCTGGTTTGCCTGCCGTTTGAATTTCTTTGGTGAGGATGACTTTCCCATCTTTTTTGCCTACCGCTTTCAGTGTGCCGGGCTCGTAGGTCAGGCGCCACATCAAATGAAGTTTGTCACCTGTCTTTTTTCGAATGCCCATCGATTTCCCATTCAGGAAAAGCTCCACTTCATCGCAGTTGGTGTAGGCCCATACATCAATTGCTTGTCCCTTTTTCCAATTCCAGTGCGGGAAGATATGCAGTACCGGCTTGTCTGTCCATTCGCTTTGGTACAAGTAATAGGCATCTTTTGGAAAGCCGGCCAAATCGACAATGCCAAAGTAAGAGCTGCGTGCCGGCCATGTATAAGGCGTCGGTTCTCCCAAATAATCGAAGCCGGTCCAGATAAATTGTCCCGAAAGGAAATCGTATTTTTCAATAACCTTGAGTGTCTCTTCGTGTGTCGAACCCCATGGTGCATGGCAGTTATCGTAAGACGAGCAGGTGTAATCCGGATTTCCTTTTTCGGGAAGATCCCATCGTTTGGGCCACAGCCTGATACTGTCTGACGGCATATCGTAACTACCTCTTGTTTGCAGCGCTGATATTGTTTCGGTGGCAATGAATTTTTGCCCGGGGAAAGAATCCGGAAAGCTGGCATACAACTGATGATGGTAGTTGAAACCAATCAGGTCAAGAGCGCCCGACTTGATGATGCTGTTGCTCGGCTGCGGATCGTTGCAGGCAGAAGTAATCGGACGAGTTGTATCGTATTGATGAACAATACCGGCCAGTTCGCGTGCGATACTGGTTCCGGTGGAGTCCCATTGTTCCAGAATTTCGTTACCAATGCTCCAAATCATCACACTGGGGTGATTGCGGTCGCGAAGAATCTGATCGGTTAAATCTTTTTTATGCCATTTGTCCCAATCGAGTGAGTAATCGTATTTTGTTTTGGATTTTTTCCACATGTCGAAGGCTTCATCCATGACGACGAAACCCATTTTGTCACACAGATTCAGCAATTCTGGAGCCGGAGGATTGTGGGAAGTGCGGATGGCGTTGACACCGGCATCTTTTAAAATTTTTAGCTGCCGCTGAATGGCCCGGGTATTGACGGCAGCTCCAAGGCATCCTAAATCGTGGTGCATGCAGACGCCGTTGATTTTCATCGGAATGCCATTCAATGAAAATCCTTTGTTTACATCGAAGTTGAAATAGCGTATGCCAAATGGAACGGTTTGGTCATCGATGGTCTTGTTGTTGCTGATAACCTGCGAAACACTTTTATAGAGAGTAGGCGAGTTAACCGACCACAATTCAGGTTGCTGAATATGAAATTGCTGGTCAAAAGAAGCTGTTTCACCCGCTGCAATTTCTTTCTCGTTGTTAGTCTCTCCGACAGCCGTCCCGGTTTGATTGTAAACGGTGGTCCGGAGCGTAATTTTTTTCGATTCCTTCGAATCGTTGGTAACCTGCGTGGTAACCTGCACCAATGCATTTTCGTTACTCACTTCAGGTGTTGTGATGTGTGTGCCCCAGTGTGATATGTGAAGCGGGGAGGTGAGTTCGAGGCGGACATTCCGATAAATTCCGGAACCGCTGTACCAACGGGAGTTGGGTTGATCGGAATTGTCGACTTTCACGGCAATGAGGTTGGTGCTGTCGCCAAAATGTACGTAGGGAGTTAAATTGTATTGGAAGGAGATGTAGCCGTTCGGACGCTTTCCGAGATAATGACCATTGATCCAAACTTCCGAGTTGTGGTAAATGCCGTCGAAATCGATGTAAATCATTTTCCCTGCATTTTCTTTTGGAAGAGAAAAGGTTTTGCGGTACCAGCCTATTCCGCCCGGAAGGGCACCTCCACCAACACCGGCGGGATTGTCTTTACTAAATTCACCTTCGATGCTCCAGTCGTGAGGTAAGTTCAAGTTTCGCCAGTTTGTGTCGTTAAATGCAGTTTCACTGGCATTGGCTGTATCGCCCAGGTGGAATTTCCAATTGTTGTCGAAATCACTGATAATTCGAACCCGGTTGCTTTGCGGCTGGTACTGCTTGCATCCGTTTATTACAAGAAGCAAAGCGAGCAGCAGAAAAAGAGTGTTGACTATTTTCATTGTATATACTGAAAAGTTTTATTGTAAAAAGTACCATTACTTATCCAATAAACCTAAGCGATTACCGTCAAAATATTTTGGAACAGCATTTCTGTTTTTATTATCAGATAATTAAAGAACTGGAAAAATCCGGGAGAGCAAAGTGCCCTTCCCGGATTAAACTGCTACTTGTGATGAGACTAATGTGAATCGTAATATGCTTTGCTAACGAAGTTTAATGTTTGGATGCAGGCTCCCTGTCCGGAAATCACCGGATCACGAAGAACACCAATCATCATCTTGTCTGGTGTCAACGCCATAATCTTGAACTTACCGGTCCACGATTTGGTCAGAGTTGTATGATAATTGATGGGATGAATCAATGTCACATCATTCAATGTAATGGTGTGATTCTTCGTATCCAGCATGTAGGTTCCCGATTGTTGTCCGCCCATCGTAATTCCATCTGGCGTGGACGTATGGTCAACTTGTACATAGGGGCCGCCTTTCAGGTTAAAAGTCATGGAACCGAAATCGGTAGCAGCGCAAAGCCACTGGTTTCCTGACCAATCGGGTGACCAGTTCCATGAATCACCGCCAACAGCAACGCCCTCGGTTACCGAAAGCCAACTATCGTTGGTTCCGTAATAGTAGATGGGACCTGCCCATATCTTACTGATGCCATTGGCATCTAGATCGAGGTACCATGTTTTTTCTTCGCCATAACCTCCCGAAAGGTCGATCCATAAATCTCCGCTTACTGCATTCTGGTCGAGTGTTGTGATGGATACTTGAACAGAATCGGCCTGTACATATCCACCGGCGCTTTCTACTCCGTATTTAAAAGTATAGTCACCCGGAAACGCCACATTTACTGTGTCAATCACTCTGATAGAACGTCCAAAAGGAGTAGTCCACAGGGGAGTCACATTGGGTGTCAAACTGGTGAGAACGATATCATTCGGATTTGTACCCGATGGTTCTATCGTAAAGTTTAAATCGCTTTTGGAGAGCATTGGGCCAAGCTCGTATTTATCCGGCGTGCAGGCCGAAAACAGCAAGGTCAATCCCAATAACGTATATAAGATTTTGAATTTGTTTTTCATTGTATTCTGTTTTAATGATCCGTTATTCTTACCAACCTGCATTTTGTTTCAATGTACCTGATGAAAGAGTAATCTGGTCATTGGGTATTTGCTGAAATCCATTGGTTGCTTTAATGTTTGCTTCCAGCTGTGAAGCACTGGGAGATGTTCCTCCATCATCCAGGTAGGAAACGGAGGTGTTCTCAGCAATTGTCTTAGCTGCTTTATCGATTCCCTGACGAAGCAGATCCCAGTAGCGGATGCCTTCGCCTGCAAACTCCAGCCGACGCTGGGCCATGATCATATCCCCGTTGACCGACGAGGCCGGTGTAGCTGTCGAATCAGCTCTTTCCAATACCTGGTTGTAGTATGAAACAGCGTTGGGACTTCCCAACTCAGCTGCCATCAGCAATACATCGGAGTAACGGATAGCGAAATAATCCTGGTACTGACCTATCTGGAAGTCTGAGACAACTGACGTTCCGCTTGAATCACAAACCGGACTATATTTTTTTATAAAGTAACCAGTATACTCCCGTGTTTTATCCGCTTTGGAATAATCCGGAAATTCTTCTGAAATATTGATGATGGAGGCGAACCGGCGACTATCGTCCGCACTAAAGGTATTGTACAACTTCGGGTCTACTGTGCAAGCTCCCCACCCGTACTGGTATGGGAAATGTGACTCCTCCCGTATTCCTTCCATCACCATCCAGGTATTACCTGTAATGTTGCCGTTGTAATCACCGGTGGAGGAATACTTGATAGAGAAAACCACCTCGGGGTTGTCTTCCCCTGCATAAGAAACGCCTTTTGCCAATGAAGCTGCAGGCCACAGTGTCGTATAGTCGCTTACCAAACTGTGACCGCTATTGGCAATTACATCTTCAACAGCGGCTAAAGCTGTCTGGGCTGTTTCACCACCAATAGAGGTCTTACCATAGTATCCGCTGTAGAACAGGTAAACCCTTGCCAACAGTGATTCAGCAGCCCATTTGGTTACTCTTCCACTCGTTACATTGGCATAATTGGTAGAAGGAAGATTGTTAACGGCGAAGCGCAAATCTTTCATTATCTGTGTGTAGGTTGAATCTGGCTCAGCTTGTGCCACATTATCCAAAGTTGGAGTTGTAACCAGAGGGACTCTTTCCCATAGACGCGCCATGTCAAAGTAGCAGAAAGCACGGATGAATCGGGCTTCTGATTCGTATTGATTCTTCAGTGCCGTACTGTCGCTCCAGTCAACCTGATCGATTTTGTCAATCAGAGTATTGCAGCGGTAAATAGCCTGATAGTAGTGTTTCCATGTGTCACTATAAATGGAAACATCGGAAGGAGATACTGATTTATCAAATTCGTCCAACAACTGATAGCCGTATCCATCCGATGCGCCGGTACCACCCAAACAGTTATCAGAGAGCACTTCAGATACAACCGGAAAAGCAACACCTCCGTTCCATATCAGATCCAATCCATTGTAACACCCTACCAATGCGGTATATGCGTCAGAAGGCGTTTGGTAATATGACTCGCTGGTCTTCTTCGGATCCGTCAGGTCGGTCGTGAGAAAATCACTGCAAGAACTGAAGGCAGTCATTGCAATCATTGCAATAAACAAAATCCTATATCTTTTCATATTTATTTCTTCTTTAAGGTTTAGAATTTAACATTAACACCGACCATTAGTGTTCTTGGACGTGGATAGAAACCTAAGTCTACACCCTGTCCAAAAGAGTACACTCCGTTGGCATCCTTTGCCGAGTAACCTACTTCCGGATCCATGCCATTATATTTGGTAAAGGTGAAGAGGTTTTGAGCAGCTACATAGAAGTGAAACTCGCTGAGATTTTGCCATTTTACCAACTTGGCAAAATCGTAGCCCAGTGAAATATTAGAGATACGCCAGTAGCTTCCGTCGTGGATATACAAGTCGGAGAACTTGGCCCAGTTGGCATTATCCTGTGTTACACGGGGCATGGTATTCGATGTACCTTCACCGTGCCAGCGGCTCAAAATCTCACTGGTCCAGTTTCCATATGCACTGGCAACGTTTCTGTACGACTGAACGATTTTATTTCCGGCTACGCCATTCGTTGTTACCGAGAAATCGACATTCTTATAGTTGCAGGAAAAACTCAGACCAAAAACTTCGTGTGGGTTCGGATCGCCGATGTTGGTCTTGTCATCAGCCGTGATTTTTCCGTCTCCGTTTAGATCGACGTATTTGACATCGCCAGGCTGCGCACTAGGTTGAAGTACTTCTCCGTTGCTGGTGTAGTTTTGTACATCGGCCTCGGTTTGGAAAATACCGTTGGTTTTATAGCCCCAGAAGTAACCAATCGGATTTCCGGCAGAAGCGCGGAAAAACTCGGGTGCATTGTTGAATAGCATGTTGGTACCACCATGGATAATTCCGTCTTCGGTAGGAATATTGTTGACCTCATTCTTGTTATACGAAAACGAACCATTGATGGTATAGTGGAAATTGCTTCCTATTTTATTGTTGTAGCTTAATTGTACTTCAACACCTTTATTGGTGACATCACCTCCATTAATATAAGGGTTGGTGGCAACTCCGGCAGTTGCCAGTAACGGTGCGGCAATCAGCCAGTTTTTGGTTTTCTTGTTGTAGAAATCTACGTTCAGACTCAGCTTGTTGTCGAGGAACTGTGCATCAACACCCAGATCAGTTTGGTACGACGTTTCCCATTTAGTGTCGGTTACACCTATGGTCGATGGATAGGAGCCCGGTGTTAGGGTACTATTGTCGTTACCAAAGTTGTACTGGGCATTATCCAGCTTGATTAGCGAAAGATAGTTGAAGGCAGAAATAGCATCGTTACCATTGGTACCCCAGCTACCGCGTATTTTCAGGAAGTTGATAACATTCTTAGTCGACTCCATGAAAGGAGCGTTACTCATTACCCAACCCAACGATACAGATGGGAAATAACCCCACTGATGCCCTTTGGCAAACATGGTGGAACCATCGGCGCGGAACACAACCGATGCCAGGTAAGTTTCTTTATAGTCATAATTAATACGACCAAAGAACGACTCCTGTGCATAAACTGCATTCTGATTACCCGTAAGTGAAATCGTATGTGTAACCGTTTGTGCATCGGCCGCATCGCTGCTTGGACTCATGGTAATGGTGGTCACCTCAGAGTTACTTAAATAAGCACGATCGAAGTTTCCAAACAGTGTTGTTCCTTTGTTCGAACCATTCATCCAGCTTCCGGTGTACTTGCGAACAGAGGTACCTCCTAAAATATCAAACTTGTGATCGTTGAGATTGAAGGTGTAGTTTACCGTATTGTCCCAGTTCCAGGTATAACCTTGTGAGCTACTCTGGGTAATGGTTTCGTAATCGTTATACGAATAAAGTGAAAGATGACCGTAGGCCGGCAAATAGCTGTGGTAAGCCGATGCCGAGTAGTTCAAACCGAAAGTCGTTTTGATCTTCAGATTTTTAATTGGTTCAAGTTCTGCATATACATCGCCAACCAGGGTTTGTGTCTTGGTGTTATTTTGATTGGTGAGTACCATTAGTGCATAGGGGTTGGTTTCTCCATCATACCATACGCCGCCATTGTAAACGGTTTCATCCTGGCTGTTCAGAAAATTCCCGTCAGGACCATACATGGCTAGCAGCGGAGAAGTGCTGAAAGCTCCACGGAAACTGTTGTTGTAAATATCTCCATCCTTAATACCTTGCTGATCCTTAAAAGAGAAGGTCAGGTGTTCACCTACTTTTAGCTTGTTGCCGTACAACTTGCGTTCACTGTTACTGCGGAAGTTGTAACGGTCGTAGTTCGAGTATTTCGAACCACCAACGATACCACCCTGACTGGTATAGGAGAGTCCCAGCGAATAAGTGGAAATATCACTTCCGCCGCTCGCCGACAAGCTATAGTTTTGAGTTGGAACATTTGAGACGAACATTTCGTCCATCCAGTTGGTCCCGGAACCCAGTGCGTTGATTTGTGATTGAGTGAAAAAAGGAGCTTTCCCCGAATTGATGGCTGCCTCGTTTTGCATCGTGGCATATTCACGGGCATTCAGCATATCTACCTTACGGGGTACGTTCTGCAGGCCATAGTAAGCATCAAACGAAATCTGACCGCCTTTCTTGCCGGAGGCACTTCCGCCTTTGGTGGTGATCAAAACAACGCCGTTAGCTCCGTTTACCCCGTAGATGGCACACGATGCAGCATCTTTCAGAATGTCGATCGTTGCAATGTCCGAGTTATTCAGGTAGGTAATATCGTTGGTAATCACCCCATCGACAACATACAGCGGACTGGAGTTGCCAATGGTACCCACACCACGAATATTTACTTTGAAGCCTCCTCCGGGCTGTCCCGATTCTGAGGTAATGTTCACACCAGCGGCTTTTCCCTGCATGGCTTGTAAAGCATTTGTTGTATTCTCTTTCTCAAGGTTCGAACCGTCGACAGAAGCTGTAGCACCCGTTACGAGTTTCTTTTTCTGAACACCGTAACCAATTACAACCACTTCGTCCAGTCCTTTAATATCCTGTTTCATGGTGATGGTCACCGATGTTTTTCCGTTTAACGGGATGGTTTGTGTGGTGTACCCGATAAACGATGCTTCCAGGACGTCATTCGGTTTTGCCTGCAACGTAAAATGACCATCGATGTCGGATACCGTACCCGTTGACGTGCCTTTTATCACAATGGTAGCGCCCGGAATGGGTGAACCATCGTCAGCAGCAACTACGGTTCCGTTGATGGTAGTCTGCTGATTTTGGGCAAAGCCCGGAACGACAAGGAACACCAACGTCAGGACTGCCATGATTCGTGCTATTTGAATCATTTGTTTCCGAAATAAGAAGAATCGCGTCAGCGACTTTCTCATGAGTTGTTCATTCTTCATAGGTTTATTTGTTTTGTTGAAAAAAGGGTGTAAAACAAGTTCTTACCGAAAACTCAACTGTTTCCGGTTTCTATATAATCGTTTGTGAATGTTTGTTGCAGAATTTTTTGTATCCGGCTGTAAACGCAGGTGATTTGCTGGATAAAAGCAGGCGAATACTGGTTGACGGATGAAAAACAGAGGGAGTGGCAGTGCACAAAGTATGGTGCTGTTTCCCGGAAGGAATTTTCGGGTACGACAAGGCACAGATGTACAACCCTATTCGCGTTGTCGTGCAGCCAATGCAGGTTTGGATTAAAACTTTTCATATGACCCAGTTAGTTGATTGCCGCATTATGTCCCGTTGCGACAAAATTGTTACTGACGAATGTATCGATTCACGTAGCCGCCCATAGGATTGGTTTGTTTCTGTGTGGGGTGATAAATGTTAACAGGGGGAGATATTTGTAAATAAAATGGGGAGAAATGTTAATGGTATGACCAATTAGGGCATTTCATAACAGTCATCAGAACAGATGTTTTGTGGTTTTTATTGATGGCTCTTTGCGGTGTGTTTAGGAAGCGATTTCAACCAATATGGGAGTCAAGGCTCGTTTTATATCATAACGTTAGGGAGAAGAAATCCTGGGGCTTCATGTAAAAAATCCCTCCGAAGAGGGATTTTCATATGAATAAATGATATTGGTTTCCTGCTCTTTTTCGTATGAAATAAATTGATGACAAAAAGAATTTTCAAACCTCGTTTTATTGTTCTCTGAATGCCTAAGCTACCTTGTAATCAACCGAACTTCGGCATACCCAATATTGTTGTTATCTTCTGCATTTTTTAATGCACGAAATTTGATATAGCGGGCCTTTTCAACCGAAAACTTTTTAGTTTGCCATAGCGGGTTGTTTTTAATGTTGGAAAACTCTCCCTGGTTAACCAGTTTCCACCTCTTATTGTCTTTTGAAACATAAAACTGATAATTGGTAATAATTCCCGGTCCCCATAATCTCTGGTCAGGGAAGTATTTGAAACCACACAAGTTTTCTTCTTTTCCCAAATCGATCACCAAATCGACTGGCATTTTCTTTTTACTTTGATGCCAGGCTGTAGATGGATCTCCATCCAGAATTGCATAAGCTTTTTTATCATTCACTCCCACTATTTTCCATGTCTTTCGGGGCAGATCGAATGATTCCTGAGTCTCAGGGCCACTTTTCCCTGTCTCCGCGTCGTAGGCAATAGCTTTAACTTGCAGTTTTCCTCCGATTTGGATCGGACCGGTGTATTTCTTTGATTTTGGAGTTGGCTCGCTGCCATCCAACGTGTAGTATACCTCCGATTCTTTATCAGCCGGAGTAATGTTGATTTCACCTGCTTGATTCCGAATAATGGAAGGTGCCGTCAGGATTTGTGGAGCATCGTAAATCGCGACATTGGAAATAACCGGACAAGCTTTGGAATCAGTAATATTGAAACGAACCTGAGTGGCGGTTACACTTGGGAAACGCAGGATACGTTTGTATCCAATCGTCGTTGCTTTGGCCACTTCTTTCCAGTTTCCATCGACCAACGCTTCCACGGTGAAGCTTTTCACGCGTTGTCCCAATTTGATATATTCCTGCGCCAGGAAACGATTGAATGTAGTTTGCTTACCAAAATCGATTGTCAGAGAAGCTTTTTTCACTCCATCGTCTGTAGCCCAATAGGTGTCTTTATCGTCATCTACGGCCATGCCAGCATCAAATTCCTTACTATCACCACGAACATTGGAAGCATCAGCTTTCTTCTTTTCAGCCAAATCGATGGCAAAAGCTTCTTTCACCGCTTTGGCAAATTCCAATGCTGCCTTTTCGTCTTTCTGATTAATCAGGCCATCAGGCATGATAGGGAAGTTGAGCAGTAAAGTAGCATTGCGGCCAATTGAGTGGTAGTAAGTGTCCATGAGCTGCGGTAATGTTTTAACCTTACTGTCTTCGCTCGGGTGATAAAACCATTCCGGACGGATGGATGTATTTACTTCCGCCGGCACCCAGTCATTTCCATTCTCAACGCCATAATGTAACATGTTGTAAGGTACTTCACCTGTACTATCCAACAAACTCCAGTTGGTGGCACCAACAGAACCGGATTCGGTTCCAACCCAGCGTAAATCTGCCCGATCTCCTCCGTCATTCCAGATGACAATATTGGGCTGAAGTTTACGGACCAGTTTGTATGTATTCTTCCAGTCATAATAGGTTTTACGATCTATTTTGCGGGTTTCGTTGGCTCCTCCGTAATAACCGGAACCACCATTAGCCCCGTCGAACCACACCTCGAAAATTGGTCCATAGTTGGTGAGTAGTTCTGTCAGTTGGTTTCGGAAATAGGTAATGTAATCGGGTTTCCCGTAATCCGCATAGTTCCGATCCCAGGGCGACAAGTAAATACCTAGTTTCAGTCCATATTCTTTACAAGCCTCAGCCAGTTCACCAACCACATCTCCGTTCCCATTTTTCCAGGGAGCATTTTTTACCGAATATTCCGTGTATTTGGATGGCCACAGGCAAAAGCCACAGTGATGTTTGGCTGTAATAATGATTCCTTTCGTCCCTGCTTCTTTGCAAATACGGGCCCATTGACGGCAGTCCAGTTTCGTTGGATTGAACAGATTGATATCTTCATTTCCATATCCCCATGACTGGTCGGTATACGTATTCAGGGAGAAGTGAACAAAAGCATAATACTCCATTTCCTGCCATCTCAATTGGTTCTCGGACGGGACTGGTCCGCACGGGGCCGGAGGTTTTACCCGGGTACAACTACTAAAGATTACACTAACTGAAAGAATTATTCCATAGAAAAGATACCTAACCATACCATTTGATTTATTCATATTGAATCAGATTATTTTTAAATACACAACTTTATCATTATTTCAAGTATGTGCCTATTGTATGACTTTATACTTGAAATTTTTAAAGCTCACACTTCCATCTTCAATGGAACAAAGATCAATTTGCAAACTTAAGAATCCACCCGGCACGTTATGGTTCAAGGAGGAGACTTCGAGCGAACTCTCAATTTTATTCCATTTAACGCCGTCGGCACTGTAAAACATGTCGACGGTGTTGTTGATATTCCTAATCTTCAGGAAAATCTGATGATTCTTAACCACATCCGTTGTGACGTTTTTTCATGTACTTTTACTTATTCGTGGTTTTAGGTCAATCGGTTAATTATCTATTTCAATTCGATAAATTCCGGCTCGTAAGGCGCAATGGTGAAACTGCCGGAGTAATCTTTATCAAAAAGAATACTTCGCGATTTTCCCTTCATCGGAATCTCTTTCGGCTCACCGCTTATATTCAGGTACAGAAAATGGTTTTTGTCAATTTGCCGTGCCATTACGTCTGACGGTACATCGGGACCTTTGGGAATGTCCAGTTCATTTATCAAATCGTCCACCAAAGGATTTAATACAGCAGCATTGGCCGGAAGACCGACATAAATGGCTCTTCCTTTGCCATATTGGTTTGATGTCATAATCGGGTAATCCTTGTCCAGACTGGTCAGGCTGCCGAGAACTTTGGCTCCTTTAGGGTCAATAATATCAAACCGGGGCGATTCGGTGTCGATGGCTTTCCCCTTGTAAGTGAACTCAATCTTTTTGCCGGTAAACGATTTCCGCGATATTTCATTCAGCGATTCGGTCTCTTCGTAGCCTCCCAGCCGAATGCCAAACACGTCGCTCAACATGCCCGGACGAGTCGTTTTAAATACCTGTCCCGTTGTATCGACTATGGCTGAGTTGCTGGTCATCACTACTGTACCGCCATTTTTTACAAAGTTCCGTATTTTATCCGCAGTGGTTTTATCCATTACCGCTACGCCGGGAACAAAAAGCAATTTGTAGTTCAATGGACTTCTGCTGATTTCGACAACACGGGTATCCATGTTCCGATGGAAAAACAGGTCGAAGCAAGCCTGTAACTGACTGTCGTGTTTTTCCGGAAATGCGCTGCTCGCTATCTGACTGGGAAATGAGAATGCCAGGCCGACTTCTGCCTTCAGCTTATAGGGAAAATATTTCTCAATCTTTTTAAATTCAGTCGCAATCTTTTTATACTCATCGTACTTCCGGTTGGGAATTCCATCCCAGTCCAGCATGCCTTCCAGGTACTGTTCTTCACCGCCCCACATACTTTGCCAGGTCCAGCCGCAAACCATCTGGTTACCATACATTAGGGTAGCATAAGCCGATTTCCGGATTGAATTGGGCACGGCAGTCATCGTTGTAAACTCGGTGCACCAAAATGGGTTCTCACTTTCAAACTGAATACGGGAAATACCGAACAGGGCATTCATCACGCCCCAATTGGTGGTTAACGAATTTCCAGGATAAAAACCGCAACCTTCGCGAGTCATTTTGCCCGAATAAGCAATCTTCGAATAGTCAAAGTATTTCATCGGGCTGTAATACCAGGCATTGGTATTCGTCAGTGTATTCGGCGCATCGGTGTGGACTACGTTTAGCAGTTTAAACAGAAACTGGTTGACTTCGTCCGAAACAAACCGGCGAAAATCGAGCATGCGTTCCGGGGCCCCTTTTATTGAACCCGACACGGGAAAACCCACTTCATCAAAATCATTTATTTTTCTCGACCAGCGTTGTCCGGCCCAGGCATCGTTCAGACGATCAACGGTTTTGTATTTGTTCTTCAGCCAGGAGATGAACCTTTTTCGGGCTGTTTCCGAGTACGAAATGGGACCGTCACCCGATTCATTATCGATTCCGAAGGCCAGCAACGCCGGGTAGTTGGCGTAGTGCTTCACAAGTGTCTCAGCATAACGCAGGGCATACTTCTGATACATCGGGTCGCCCACGTCTTCCATGTAGCGGTGGTTCGGATAGAGCATGTTTCCGCTGGCATCCGTTATATTAATCGACGGGTATTTGTGGTGTAGCCAGATTGGAGCAGGCCGTACAGCAATATCCAGGATTACTTTGATACCGGCCTGGTTCATCAGGTCCATTACCTTGTCAAACCAGGCAAAGTCAAATTTTCCGTCCGACGGTTCATAGCTGTCCCAGGCCAGGTGCCCCATGCGGACAACATTGAAGCCGGCAGCCTTCATAAGCCGGATATCGTCTTTGATTTTCCCAATGTTTTTATCGTCGTGCGGATGGTAATTGGCACCAACGTATAACTGTTGAGCATTCACCGAACAGGTGAGGATGAACAAAACGGCAAGCGTAGAAAAGAAACGGGTTGTTTTCATTGATTTAGTAGTTTATCTAAAGTTACTTGAAAATCTGTTGTTATCTCGTTGCAAATTATGAGCTCTGTCAATCGTCCGGTTAGTTGTTTGTCGCATTCATGTCGCGTTGCGGCAAAATTGTTACCAACGAATGTATCGATTCATTTTTTCGGTCATGTGATTGATATGTTTCAGAGTGGGGGAGAAATGTTAACCCCGGACGATAATTGTGTAGAAAACGGGGAGAAATGTTAATGATATATTCAGTAGGGCCTATTCATCACACTCATCAGAACAGATAACTTTCCAGGCTTGCCTATGCTTGGTATCAAACCTGTGCCCGAAATCTTTTACAGAATATTATTCGTTAATCTGGGGTTTAGTTTAGAACCATTTTAATAAAAATATTCATTAAATTAGATAGTGATTTATCATAGTACGCTGTTTTTCCCAATATAGCAGTGATTTTGCCAACCGACCAGGATACGAAAGCAAGCGATTCAAAAGGCAAATCTTCGTGAGAGAGTAGATAGAATGGATTTTTGGGTGCAGTAGTACCACAGAGTATAATTGCGACCAGGGATGATTCATCCTTTACTTTAAGCAAGCCAACAGAAATGACACTTTTTATTTAATAACCTCTAATAATCTAACAATGAAAATCACACGCAATTACAAGTACAAAGACGTTGAAATGTTAATGGCTGCCGAAACAATTGTTCAATCGCTAAGTGACAACCTGGTTGATTTGTCTGTAGCCCGGACCAACTGGGACGAGGCGTACGTTACAACAACAGCCACCCAAATCGATAATGCCATCGAAAACTATCTGGGTAAAGATGCCAAGCTCGATTTGAGAAAGGCGACTGCACAGGTAACCGCAGTTCAGGCGCCGGCGCTGCGCGACCTCTCTTTCCTGAAAAGGCAAATAGAGGTCGATTTTGGTGCCGGAGCAGCTGCGATGTTGAAAAATCTGGGATTTACTACTTACCTGGCCAGTGCCCGGAAAGGAAATCAGGAATCATTGATCGAACTGCTGTATGCCTTCAAACAAGGCTTAACCGCTGAAATACGGGCACAGATAATAGCCAACGGAACCAACGAGGCATTGCTCGATCGGATTGTTGGTTATGCCAACCAGTTGAAAGCAGCAAACATCTCGCAGGAAACCCTGAAAGCTACCACCAAAGAGGTCACAGAAGAGGCTATTACCGCTTTTAATGATATCTACAACGAAGTGATTGGTATCTGCAAAATTGCTTCCTCCTATTACAAAGATGATAAACTGAAAAAAGAACAGTTTACTTTCAGCAAAGTGGTGGCCCGCATGAGCGCCGCCCGTAAAGTCGCTGAAGAACCGGTGGAATAGGTTTAGTTAAATTGGTCGTGTTTAAGAATCCCTCTTCGGAGGGATTTTTTTTATCAATTCAGATAAATCTAGGCAAAGTCAGCAATCATTTTTGCGAATATGATAAGGATTCCATGCTTGAAAGGTGATAAGAGGAATTCGCTCTTGATGTTGGAAAATGCGACCTCAAGCTAGGGTGCTATACGATGCTTACCAATGATATTTACCGAACGAGACAACGTAATTTATACGGATAGAAAAATTAAATCCGAAATAAAAGAAGGCATGCATATATGACTGATAAATTCCGGAATAAATATCGGGTAGCGTCCAATCGCTGGCAGTTTTGGGACTATTCTGCACCGGAACACTACTTTATTACCATTTGTGTTGCCGGGCATCAATGTATTTTGGGCAATGTTTTGAATAAAAAAAATGCGATTATCCGAATACGGAAGAATCGTCGAAAATGAATTTCAAAAAATTCCCGAATATCACAAACGGGTCGTATTGGACGAATGGGTGGTAATGCCCAATTATATCCATTGTATCATTACATTGGGCGATTACGATTTTGATAATGGCGTTTTATTGTTCGATGATAATAGCGTAGAGAAAATTCATGAATTTTCTCTACCATCATTCCCGTTACAAAACCCCAATATCAAACAGATCAAACAATACCGCAAACAGCGGCGGAAAATGATAATTCCAAAATTGGTAGGGAAATTTCAGATGCAAACATCAAAACAAATAAACATTCTGCGCAACACACCCGGTGTAAAAAATTGGCAATCCAATTATCACGATCACGTCATACGAAACGATGATTCGTATAAACGAATTCGTCATTATATTTTAATTAATCCCCAAAAATGGGAAGAGGATACATTCAACAGAGAGTGAATTTTACCGGGAAAGCTTTGTAAAACGTTAACACAAATAAGGCCTGATTCAACCTCATCACACCGAAGCCCAACCTCACCACACCGAAACCTTACCTCATCACACCGAAGCTCATTTTCCCAAGGCGGAAGCTTCACTTGCGCAGTTCGAAGCTCATTTGATCAAGGCGGAAGCTCTACCGGCGAAGTTCGAAGCTCATTTGATCGAGGCGGAAGCTCTACCGGCGAAGTTCGAAGGAAATTTGTGCCAGTTCGAAGCTCGACCTTAACACTTCGAAGCGTTACCTCAACAGGCGGAAGCCTGTTTTCCGCAGGCGGAAATTGCAGCTCTAATTTTTCCCGTCTTCGTTCTTCGCATATTGCGACGGCGTCATATTGAATTCGTTTTTGAACTGGCGGGCGAAGTATTTCGGGTCGTTATAACCTACGCGGTAGGCAACCTCGCTGACGGTGAACTGGCCTTGTTTGAGGAACTGGGCCGCACGTTTCATCCGGATACTGCGGATGAATTCCACCGGTGTTTCTCCCGTGAGCGACGAGATTTTTTTGTAGAGGTTTACCCGGCTCATGCCCAGCTCCGAGCTCATTTCCTGTACCGAGAACTGACTGTTGGCGATATTTTTCTCCACTAAATCAATGGCTTTTTTGATGAAGATTTCGTCCAGCGAGGTGATTTCGATTTCGCTGGGGCTGACATCGATTTTCTTGCGGAAGGCTTTCTGTAGTTTCCGGCGTTGGGCCAGCAGATTCTTGATGCGCGATTCGAGCAGCTTGAAGTTGAACGGCT
Organism: Prolixibacter sp. NT017; assembly: GCF_009617875.1. Classification (NCBI taxonomy): domain Bacteria; kingdom Pseudomonadati; phylum Bacteroidota; class Bacteroidia; order Marinilabiliales; family Prolixibacteraceae; genus Prolixibacter; species Prolixibacter sp. NT017. Next base: position 1,669,805 of record NZ_BLAV01000001.1, read on the forward strand.
TGGTGATATAGTCGTCGGCACCTACATCGAAGCCTTCCATCTTCTGGTTGTCGGCCACTTTTGCGGTCAGCAGAATAACCGGGATGTGCGAGGTTTCGGCCGTAGTCTTGACTTTCCGGCACAGGTCTATGCCATCCATCACCGGCATCATCACATCGCTGATAATTAAATCGGGCAGCGATTTTGACGCGATTTCCCAGCCGGTATGTCCGTCGCCCGCTTCGAGCACTTCGAAGGTGAGTTTGAAATTGTCCTTCAGGTAAAATCGGAAGTCTTCGTTGTCCTCCACCAACAACAATACCGGTTTGGTATTTTTCGACGGCTTGCCGGTTGTTTCGCTTTCTTCTGCAGTTTCCGGCTCCATAACTACCGAAGGCTGAGCTGCCGGTTGGCGTTTCCAGCTTGCTTGTACAGCTTTCGCCGAAGTTTCCTTGCCGAATACCAATGGCAACGTCACCCGGAAACAGCTGCCTTTGCCTGGCTCGCTCTCTACGGTAATAGTGCCGTTTTGCAACTTCACATATTCATTCACAAGCGCCAGTCCGATGCCGCTTCCCTGGTTGTAATCGGAGCCGTTGGTGTCATCCTGGAAGAAGCGCTCGAAAATGCGCTGTTGTTTTTCTTCCGGAATACCAATACCGGTATCGCTGATGCTGATTTCGATGGACGGCTGTTCTTTTTCGTTCAAACGGACATCCACATGTACGTCGCCGTTTTCGGAGGTGTATTTGAAGGCATTGGAAAGCAGGTTCAGGAGAATCTTTTCCAGCTTATCGTGGTCGAAATACACGGTGATATTTTCTACATCGGTCTGGAAATAGAGATGAATATTCTTTTTCTCCGACAGGTCGGAAAACGATTCGGTGGTTTCGCGAATGAAGCTGACAATTTCGCCCTCGCTCGGTCGGAGCTTAATCTCCTGGAATTCGAGTTTCCGGAAATCGAGTAGCTGGTTCACCAGGCTGAGCAAACGCCGGCTGTTGCGGTAAATCAGCTGCAGGTGTTTTTTCTCCTCGTTATCTCTGGCCTTTTGGAGCAGTTGTTCGATGGGTGTGATGATAAGCGTAAGCGGCGTGCGGAATTCATGACTGATATTCGTGAAGAAACGGAGTTTCAGCATGTCGAGTTCGTGCAGGCGGCGTGCCTTGATTTTTTCCCGTTCGATCTCGAATTTTTCGTGCTCCCGCCTGATAATCCGCTGGCGCCACAGCCAGATGATGAGCAGAACAAAGAGTACATAGGCGATATAAGCGTAAATCGTTTGCCAGAAAGGAGGGAGGATGTTAATCTTCAGGGTAGCGCCTTCCTGGTTCCAGTAGCCGTTGTTGTTCGATGCCCTGACGCGCAATGTGTATTCGCCCGGGTCGAGGTTGGTGAAGGTGGCCCGGCGGTTCTTCCAGTCGGTGTAAATCCAGCTGTTATTAAAGCCTTCCAGTTTGTAAGCAAATTGATTTTTTTCCGGATGGAAATAACTTAGTGTGGAGAAAGCTACCGAGAAGAAGTTTTCGGCGTGCTTCAGCGTGATTTCTTTGGTGTCGGTAACGGATTGCGGCAATAACACACGGCGGTTAAATTTTTCACCTACCCGGATGGTTTGGTTGAAAACCTGCAGGTTGGTGAATACCACTTTCGGTGTGTTTTTGTTTTCAATAAGGTTTTCGGGATTAAAAAAGTTGATGCCGTTCGGACCACCGAAGAAGAGCTGCCCATTGCGGGTGACATAAGCCGCCCGTTCGTTGAATTCCTTGGCCTGCAACCCGTCTTCGTCGTCATACTGTTTGATGCGCACGGCAAAATCGGATACCTGGTCGCCTTTAACGAAAATCTGAACCAGTCCCTTGATGGTTCCCAGCCAGATATTGTGTTGTTGGTCCTCTACTATTGAAACAATGTTGTTCGTCGGTAAGCCGTTACTTTTCAAAATACGCCTGAACTGACCGGTATGCTCGTCGTACACATTCAGACCTTCGGGTGTGCCTACCCAAATCCATCCGCGCGAATCGGCTAACAGGCAATTCACCGTATTGCTGCTCAATGTCGTGGTGTCTTTGTCGGTATGAAGCAGGTTACTGAATTTTTGGGTTCTTGTATTTAAGATGCTCAGGCCATCGGGCGTGCCAATCCACAGGCGGTTTTGTTTGTCTTCGACCAAAGAAATGATAACATTGGAAACGATGGAATTCGCACCGCCGGTACGAAAATGCTGAAAACTTTCCGTATCACGGTTAAACCGGTCGAGTCCGCCGCCCAGTGTTCCAATCCAGAGATTGTTAAATGAATCTTCGTATATCGACCAGATATTGTTATCGGATATACTGGTTGAATCTTTGGGATTGTGGGTGTAGTGAGTGAATTTTTTCCCGTCGAAACGGTTAAGGCCACCGAAGTAAGTTCCAATCCAAAGTTTGTTTTCGTGATCGATAAACAGTGACACAATTACATCGTTGGAGAGGCTGTTCTGGTCATCGTCATGATGAACGTAATGGGTAAATTTTCCGGTTTTCCGGTTATAGTAGTTTAGTCCGCCGCCATTAGTCCCAATCCACAAATTCCCTTTTTTGTCTTCGGCAAAGCAGTTAATATCACCAAAGTTCAGCCCTTCTTCATTTTGAGGCGTATACCGGATGGTGTTGAACAGGATCAGGTTTTTGTGATAATAGCTAATTCCCTCTTTATAGGTTCCTATCCAGATAATCCCTTCGCTGTCACGGAACATGGACGTGACGCTGTTGTGAGCAATGCTGTGGACGTTGTAGGTTTCGTGTGTCAGGTAGCGTATGGTGAAATCTTTTTTGTCGAGTAGGTTGATGCCTCCGTGGTCGGTGGCTATCCAGATGTTGCCATCCGAGTCCTGTGTGATACCGGTAATGATGTTGGTGTTAGTATGAGTAGGCCTGGAAGCCTGGTCGATGTGGACAAGTTTTCCGGTGGCAGGCTCATAATAAAAGAGGCCGATGGCATGGTCCTGTGTCGAAATCCAGATATCGTCATCTTTGTCAATAAATATGCGACAATCCAATTGTTCCCCGGGATACCGGTCGTGTAGGAAGCTGGCCTGAATCTTCGCTTTCATACTTCCTTTGGGCTTGATTTCCAGGTAACCATCCTGATGGATGAGCCACAGGTTTCCTTTTGAATCTTCGGCCATGGAAATCACATCAGAGGTTGCCTTTACACCATTGTTATTGGCGAGATGTTCTAACGGAACAATATCCTGATGGAGGGTATTGAAGCGAAATACCCCGTAACCGCTGGTCATCAGCCAACTCTGGTTTTCACTGTCGGTAAAAAGGTTGATGAAATGATTAATGAATTCAGGGTGTTTTTGCAGAACAGGAGAATTGGAAAACGAGAAAGTCTCTGTTTCCGGATCGTACACGTTAAAGTCAGTTTGGGTTCTGACCCATAGTTTTCCATCGCAGTCCTGGTTGATTGCCGCGATGATGTTGTTGTCAATCGATGTACTGTCGGACGGATTATGTGTGAAAGTTTTAAAGGAGTAACCATCATAGCGGTTCAACCCAGATGTAGTTCCGAACCACATAAAGCCTTGCTTGTCACGCAAAATGCATGTAACATGATTATTCGATAACCCGTTTGTATTATTTATCTGGGCAAAGTTGTATTGTTTCTGTTGAGAAAATGCGGAAACACTTGAAAATACAGTGATAAGCAGTATTAGGATAAAGTTGGTGAATCTGATTTTCACAGGCCGGCTTTTACTTGATTCAGTTCCGCAATTTAATAAAAGGTTGGTATTTCCTGAAACATTCGTAATAAACGCGGATGATATTCTTAGAAATGGGGCCGACAGTAGTTCTGTTACCACAATGTTGTACCGGAATGAAGCTTGTCTTTCTGTTGCAAAACAGACCGAAAACTCCATCCCGGGATTTATGGCAATTTAATCTGACGTTCCGTCAAAAATACTCCGGCAATCCTTCCTCAATTTGTTCGTGTTGCCAGACGATAAAGAGTTGTTCATCCTCAAAGCACTCCTTCGGTTGTTTTGCGTTGATCAGCTGCAGTAGAATATTGGATTGATTCGGATGCAGTGATAAATCATTCACAACAAAACCCGATTCGATGTATATGTTGCGGGCAGAGGTTAATGAGATGCGGCTCACATCCGGAATATCACCGGTTTGCTCGCTCAGCCGCATGTTGGTGTACGAAACCAATATCTCTTTCGTAACCGGAAGAAAGTGTTCCAGTATTTTGGCTTTGAGCAGTACTTTGGCTTGCTTGTCGTTAACTTGAATTTCACCTTGTTCGCTTTCCGGAAGTTGAGCAAACAGTTGCCGGAATTGCACCCAGTCGGAAACAACGATGGCCAAATTCCGGATGTATCCTTTCTCAGTTATCTCCTCGAACGGTTTGACAATAAACGGAGCCAGTTTATTGCGGAATCCCGATTTCTGATAACGGCTTTTGTAAGCATACGAACAGTAATTCACCGGCAGGTTGATTTGTTCCTGTTTCGTATACTCCAGAATTTTTAAAGCCGTAATCTCCGAATCGGGTAGAGTTACTCTCGGGCCATGGGCGAATTGAAAGTTTCGGTCGATTAGCTTTGGCAGATTGTAGGGCGTTAATCTCATCTGGTGCAGGTTCAGATGCGACAACCCGGCTTCGGCCAACTCTTTTACTGCTTTCTTTAATTGCTCGAGTTCATCAGGCACGGCCGGAACTTCCACTGTTACTACCGGAATGATGCCAATCGCTTGTTTCACCTTTTTTAGGTTATAGTTGGTCGCCCCGATGTCGAACCGGATTTCATTCAGGCCCAGTTCAGCGAGTTCTTTCAGCTTTTGGGGTGTAGAAAGAATGCCATTGGTATACATCCAGATGTAGAGCTCGTTCCCAAATGCATCTCTCAACGCTTTCAGAAATGTTTTTACACGCTCGAATGTCAGGAAAGGCTCGCCGCCACTAAAACTGACGCCTTTGAAGCCCATCTTTTTTATGTAGGCGACATACTCTTCCGGTGTGTGAAAATCGATGGTTTGTGTTTCCGGTACGCCAATGGTTTCCTGTGGAGCAGGACAGTAAAAGCAATGTGCATTGCAACGGTTGTTGATGAAAAGACAGCTCCATTCGCCTGCACCGCAAAGCCGGCAGCCCGGCGATAGATTTCTGGTGTCGACTTTCGTTTCCTTAAATCCGGTTTGAATGTTGTCTTTTAGTCGTTCGAGGATTTGGTCCCGTTCGGCTTCCAGTTCAATTGCTTCGTAATGCCCCAGCCATTTCAGCTGGTCGTAAAAAACACCATATTCCAGACGATTTCGTTCGACGAGATCGTTCCGGTACTTAATTAAGGCGTTCATCTTTTATTTCCTCATGAAACCTAACGATATCAATGTTTAGCTCTATTCGGTTATACGAAAAAAGCGAGCAAATATATCGAATTTTCCAATCAGAATTTCAGCCGGAACCAGTATTCATCGTACGGATGATTAAATAGATTCATTCTTGTTTTTTTGAATTAGGGACACCATTTTTTCATCGCATAGGATTTGAGATCCTTCACCCGTAGGGAGTTCATGAAAAAATCCTTTATTTTCTCCTTCGCATTCCTTATCTTCTTATGGATAGAGTTATGCTTAGAACGTTTTCGTCTGACAATCATCATAACCAGTTTTAATCTCATGTTAATTATAAATAAGTGGTGTGCTTTTTTCAATCCGGAACGGTTCCAGGGATGGGGGCGCAAAAGGCGTTATTTCGAGGGCTGGTACTATAAGATGGTTAGCGCAGATGAAACTAAAGCTATTGCTGTTATTCCGGGTATTGCGATGGATGAAGCCGGAAAAAAGCAAGCCTTTATTCAGGTTCTTGACGGACAAAAACATACTTCCGAATACTTTCGTTTCGATGCGGAACAGTTCCGGCCGCAGGCACGAAAATTCCAATTCTCGATTGCCGGCAATCATTTTTCATTTGATACAATACATTTAGAATTGCCCGCCCTTTCAGGCGAATTGCATTTCTCGGGTATGATTTCCTGGCCAAAGCCCTGGTATTCGCCGGGAATTATGGGCCCCTACGCGTTCGTGCCTTTTATGGAATGTTACCATGGAATCGTCAGTATGGATCACTGCATCGAGGGGAAGCTGCAGTGGAATGGTGGATCTGTTGACTTTTTTGGTGGACGAGGTTATACTGAGAAGGATTGGGGACGGTCGTTTCCCAGTGCGTATATCTGGATGCAAAGCAACCATTTTTCCCGTCCGGGAATTTCTCTGAAGCTTTCTGTCGCGAACATTCCCTGGATACGAAAAGCTTTTGTAGGATTCATAGCCGGTTTGTGGTTGGACGGGAGATTAATTCGTTTTACGACATACAACAAGTCGGTTTTGCGTAAGTCTTCAGTCTCAGCAGAAATGGTTGAATTGATCATTGAAAATCGGAGCTACCGGCTTGGGATTCGCGCCTGTCGGGAAAAAGCTACAGAGCTGGCTTCACCTATTCATGGATTTATGGAAGGAAGGATTGAAGAAAGCATGACTGCGAACATTGATGTGGAGCTGTTCGATAGAAAAAGAAGGGTGATAGTATTTAAGGATACCGGGCGAAATGCTGGTCTGGAGGTAGCCGGAAATATTCAGGAAATTATCCTCTGAGGACTTTACGGATAAAGTGCCATATTTTTCTTTACTTCACTTCCACGGAATAACGAAATGTAATCGATTGTATGAATCTTCCCGATATACACAATGATAATGTAGCCCGATTCCTCGATAGCACGGCTGTTGTCCAGGAAACTGCCGAGCAAATCATGAAGGACTTTGCCATGTTTGGCATTACCATCACTTTCTCAGGAAATACGGATCATGCATACCACGAATTACATGAGCAGTTGGTCGATCAGATTCGTCATCTGCTAACCAATGATTATCAACGGCTTTTGTCGGTGCTTTACCAGGTGGATATTACGCAAAGGGAAATTACACAGGCCGGTTTGGATTTGCCCGATTATAATGAGATGGAGGTATTGGCTCATCAGATTATCGTGCGTGATTTGAAGAAGGTGCTGACCCGACGTTATTTCAAATCACAAGGGTGATGTAGTTTCAAATGAACCGTATAAAAACACAAATGGGAACCATTCTTTGACGAATAGTTCCCATTTCGCTGTTGAAGTTTGCACTTCACAGTGTCAGGTTACGGTTATTGTGGCCGGCTACATGACCGTCCGAAGACTTTCTTGCAACCTCAGGCTCTTGGATAATGTTTGTTACAACATCATCTTCAAGCTGTCCCTTCGGCGTCCCGGGAGGACACCTTCCCGGACGAAGCTTCTTTCAGGCTATCTCTGTCTATCTGTTCCGAAGAACTGATTGACAGTCGATGAAGTGAAACAGGAAATAAATCCTTTGTTCCGGCTTCTTTCTGCAAACATTAACCGGAGTTGCTGTTGCAGAGCCATCAGATTCAGTTTTGAAATGAACGTTTCCGTTTATCCGCGACCGACTGGTAGTTCGATTGGATGTTACTCCTTTCGCTTTCCAGGCTTCAGCTCCTTCAACAAGCAGGTTTTGCAACCTGAACGATCGGAATCGGGCCCCAATTAAGTGACTTTTTTCTTCTCCTTGTTTCCGGCGCGACCTTTTATCGCTCACCTGATATATGCAAATTACAATGTTTTATTTATCAGGCAAGTGTTTTTAGCAAAACAAAATCAACGAAAAACAAACAAGAGATATTAACAATTGTTGATAACGCTTGTAGGCCTTGTTTCTATTGATTGTTTGGGATTGCTGGGGCCGGATCTTCAGCAACAATCGGTAGAGCTAAGGAGAAAAATTATTCGCTAATAATGGTCAATCGCCCTTCTTTTTGGGGATGCAACACTTTATTTTTCAGTGCGTAGTGTTTGAGTGCTTCGTAATCCAACATTGCTTTCGGATTATTTTCACCGATGATTCTCTGGAATTGATTCGGTGTCCGGTTCAGAATGTAGTTATTCAGCGTGACGGAAATTGAATCATTGGGAGGTAGGGGAGTTCCGTTTCGATAAACTGAAAGGGAATCACTTTCCAGTTGGTAGGTGTATTTTATGCCGGAAACCTGAAAGAGTTGCCCTGTTTTACTGTTCACGTTGGCTTTGATTAGTTTCTCCAATTGGTTTCCGGTTATTTTTACCAGGCATAGCTTATTCCCGAAAGGCAATAATGAACGGGCAGACTTCAGTGTGAAAGTCCCTGCGGGAACATTGGCGCGAATGCCTCCGCCATTGATGAGTGCTACATCGGAATGATACGCCGCCCGAAAAGCATCGGCAATCAGGTTGCCGGTAGCGCTTTCACCCGTAATTCCTTCCCGGAAGGAGAGAGGAACTTCCAGCCGGGCCAGTGGTTCCGAAAGCTTTTGATTCATATCGTTCCGATAAAATACTTCGAGTTTGCGAAGTTGCGGGTCGGACGAGACTGTTGAGTCCAACGGAATGATTTCGACAGATGGCCTTCCTGTTTTCCGGAGGATAACATGTGCAACCGAACTCATATTTCCCGCCGGAGCGATAATCGGGCGTTTTCCCTGGTAAAATACATTGCTGTTGTATTCATGCTCTTCTTCCGTAAAAACGAAGTCAATTTGAGGAAATGCGTTGAGTAATTTTCTGTTGGTTTCCAGGTCGGTTTGTGTAACGGCAATAATCCAGTCAGGGTGCTGCGATTTTATCTGAGGTAAAACTTCGGATATGGCTTTCTTCAAATTTTCCTGGACAACGCCTCCGTCATTTAACGTTGTGTTCATTGCGTCTGTTAAGCCGATAAAGGCAACCCGGATGCCGTTAAAATTGTGAATGATGTAATGGGGAACATCGGCGAACGGTTTCCCAGAAGGAGACTGAAGATTGGTTGAAAACCACTTGAATTTGGACTTTTTGACGAGTGAGGCGGCGTGAGCGGAACCAAAATCAAATTCGTGCTGACCAAAATTGCAAAGGTCGAGCGGAATTTGATTAAAAGCCCGAATCATCGGCCAGCCTTTGTACATTCCTCCGAATAAAACACCTCCGGCCAAATCTCCACCGTGAATCAGGAAGGTATTCTGATTTTCTTGCCGGATGCTGTCTGTTATTGTTTTCAGACGGGCGACACCGCCTCGTCCGCCGGGAACATCTTCTACAGGAAAGATGCGATGGGCATCGGTGAAATAAAGCAAATCGACTTGTTGGGCTTTTGCTTTTGATGTTATTCCTAACATTATCAGCAGAAGAATAGAGATAAGTTGCCGCATCACCTGACCGGATTAAGATTTTGGCGTGAAAATAGAAAAAATGGTTGATGTGTTGGAGAGAAAAGAATTGGTAAAAACAAAGGGGGGAGGAAGGATGAGGCTATAAAACACAAATGGGAACCATTCGGAGGAATAGTTCCCATTTCGCTGTTGAAGTTTTCACTTCACAGTGTCAGGTTACGGTTATTGTGGCCGGCTACATGACTGTCCGAAGACTTTCTTGTAACCTGAGGCTTTTGGACAACGTTTGTTACAACATCATCTTCAAGCTGTCCATTCGGTATTCACGAAGATTACCTTCCCGGACGAAGCATCTTTCAAGCTATCTCTGTTTTCGTGTTCCGAAGAACGGTTCAACAGGCGATGAAGACGTCTTGGGAAATGATTCCTTGTTTTCATCTTCTTTCTGCAACATTAACCGGAGTTGCTGCTGTAGAGCTTTGAGATTCAGTTTTGAAATGAACGTTTCCGTTTATCCGTGACTGACTGGTAGTTCGATTGGATTTTACTCCTTTCGCTTTCCAGGCTTCAGCTCCTTCAACAAGCAGGTTTTGCAACCTGGATGATCGGAATCGAGCCTCAATTAAGTGACTTTTTTCTTCTCCTTGTTTCCGGCGCGACCTTTTATCGCTCACCTGATGAATGCAAATTACGACGAATCAGTTATTTGTCAAATGTTTTTGGCAAAACAAAATCAACGAGAAACAAACAGGAGATATGAACAATTGTTAGTAAGTACTTCAGTCCCTTTGTTTAAGCCATCTTTGAGATGTTATCAGCGTGAAAAATTCGGTTGTTTAATCGAAAGGGGGTTGTTGACGGCGTGATTTTTTCTCCGAATGTTGCTTTTTATTTTCCAACCTTCGGCGGCGTGAAGCCAATGTAGGACGGGTTGCTTTTCTTCGCTTTTGTGGTGTAAGTGCATGATTGATGAGGCGATAGAACCGGTCAATTACTTTTTCTTTGTTTTTCAGTTGAGAGCGATCATTCTGTTCGGTCAGTATCAGTTCGCCTTCCTTGTTCATCCGGTTTGCCAGCTTGCGTATCAATATGGCTTTTTCGTCGGTGGACAATAACCCGGACGATTCGATGTGGAATCGAAGTTCCACTTTTGTATTCACCTTATTCACATTTTGCCCACCTGCTCCGCTACTGCGCGAAGCACTAAATTTTAGTTCCGGCATGAAATTACGATGGACTAACATGATATTGGTGTTTTATTGAGCAAAGATAATGGATCGAGTCCTGATTCCTGATAAGAAGAGGGCATTTTCCTCCGATAAATGCCTTTCAGCTTAACAATAATTCAATTCTATTAATATTTTTTAAACAGGTTAAAGTAAACTACTCTTTGTGCTCAATTGTTTTTCTGTTGATTTAAAATGAATGCCTTATGAACGGAAACAATGCAGTGGAATCGGAACTTAATGACCTGACCATTGATGAACTAAAAGAAAAACTTCAAACTTCCGAAAAAGGCTTGTCCTCCGAAGAAGCGTCGAATCGACTGAGCCAATACGGGCCTAACAGTCTAAATGAACACAAACAGAATCCCGTACTCAAATTTCTGAAAAGTTTTTGGGGACCTATTCCCTGGATGATTGAAATTGCAGCGATTTTATCGGCTGTTATTCATCACTGGGAAGACTTCTGGATTATTTCTGCCTTGCTGGTACTGAACGCGATTGTTGGCTTTTGGCAGGAGCACAAAGCTGACAATGCTATTGAGCTGCTAAAAAAGAAACTGGCACTAAAGTCACGCGTTATCCGCGACGGTAAATGGGCCGAACTTCCGGCCGGTCAGTTGGTGCCGGGTGATGTGATCCGTCTGCGGCTGGGCGATGTGGTTCCGGCTGACGTAAAGTTAACCAAAGGAGATTATTTGCAACTGGATGAATCTTCATTGACCGGGGAGTCGTTGCCGGTTGAGAAGAAGGCTTCTGAAATGGCTTATTCCGGCTCGGTTGTCAAGCAAGGTGAAATGAACGGAATTGTGACTGCCACCGGAATGAATACGTTCTTTGGGAAAACGGCTAAACTGGTTCAGGAAGCGAAAACGACCAGTCACTTTCAGCGTGCGGTGATTAAAATCGGAAACTATCTGATTGTTTTTGCCTTCGTGCTGGTTTCGCTCATTTTCATCGTGTCTCTTTTCCGGGGCGAGAGTATGCTTCACTTTATTCAGTTTGCGTTGGTATTGATGGTAGCTGCTATTCCTGCAGCTATGCCGGCAGTTCTCTCGGTTACGATGGCTGTCGGGGCATCGGCGCTGGCACGGAAAGAGGCCATTGTCAGCAAGCTTGCTTCCATTGAAGAGATGGCCGGAATGGACATTCTTTGTTCGGATAAAACAGGAACCATTACTAAAAATGAGTTGACTCTGGCTGACGTAGTACCTTTCGATAATTTCGAGGTTAATGACGTATTGACACTGGCCACGCTGGCTTCTAATGAGGAAGACCGCGATCCGATTGACACGGCGATTATTGATCGAACGAAAGCTGAAGAAGCAAATAAAAAGCGTCTGAATGACATTGAAGTTGTCGATTTCAAACCTTTCGATCCGGTTATCAAACATACCGAGGCGAAAGTGAAAGAAGGCACTTCGGAATATCAGGTGGCCAAAGGTGCACCACAAGCTATTCTTTCTCTTATCTCGAATCCTGGTAAGGTGAAAGAACAAGTCGATAATCAGGTGGAAGCTTTCGCCGAAAAAGGATATCGTGCGCTCGGCGTAGCCCGCACCGATGAAAAAGGAACCTGGCAATATGCCGGTATGATACCGTTATATGATCCGCCACGTGATGACTCGGCTGAAACTATCAAAACAGCCCAGGAAATGGGAGTCGAAGTGAAAATGGTAACAGGCGATCATACGGCTATCGCGAAAGAAACTGCCGATCTGGTGGGTTTGAAAAGGAACATCAAAAACACAGATGCCATCATGCAGCCTTCCGAACGAATGGCATTGAAAGAGATTGAAGAAGCCAACGGTTTTGCCCAGGTTTTCCCGGAACATAAGTACCATATTGTCGAGATACTGCAGCATAACGATCACATCGTTGGAATGACAGGAGATGGTGTGAACGATGCTCCCGCTTTGAAGAAAGCCGATGTGGGAATTGCTGTTGCCGGAGCAACGGATGCTGCGAAATCGGCTGCGTCCATCGTGCTAACGAAACCCGGATTATCGGTTATTATCGACGCGATAAAAGAGAGCCGGAAGATTTTCCAGCGAATGAATAACTATTCCATATATCGTATTGCAGAGACCATTCGTGTGCTGTTGTTCATCACATTGTCGATTATCGCGTTTAACTTCTATCCGGTTACTGCCCTGATGATTGTTCTGTTGGCTCTTTTGAATGACGCGCCGATTATGACCATCGCGGTAGACAATGTGAGGTATTCCCGTACACCCGACAAATGGAATATGCGTACTACATTGGGAATCGCTACTTTTCTGGGAGTAGTTGGTGTTTTCTTTACCTTTGCCCTCTTTTTTGTTGGTAAAGAGATGCTGCATTTGAGCGATGCCGTGCTTCAACCGTTTATCTATCTGAAATTATCGGTTGCCGGACAGCTGACAGTGTTCATGGCACGCACCAGAGGACACTTTTGGTCGGTAAAACCCTCCAAAGCATTAATGATTGCTTTTATCAGTACACAAATCGTTGCTACACTCATAACTGTCAATGGTTTCCTGATGCCGGCCATGGGATGGAAACTGGCCGCTTTGATTTGGGGATGGGCTCTTCTTGAACTGGTTGTAACCGATGCATTGAAAGTACGGATGCTGAAAGTACTGGATCATAGTAATGTTCATTTCCGGAACTACAAACACTGGGGGCGTCATTCGGTGCGCGGATGATGCCCTTTCGAACTTGTTTTGAAAGAAGGTGGTCTGACGGGAACGATTTCAATCACTTCGTCACAAGCGGCACACAGGTAACGCTCACAGCCGGTACAGGCAAAACAGTTGCTGCAATATCTGCGTAAGTCAGCTTTGGCAAACTCTTCTCCGCAGTGCGGACAGGTGACTGTATGCTGTTTGTGTTTAGACATGTCGGCTTTAGTTGGATTCATAAAAATAAAAAAGCCCCCGGATTGGAACAAGGCGTTGCTCCGGGGGCTTTTATTTTTTCGAATGATGTTATTTTAAAGTCGTATTTCCCGAACGGGTTTCCGTGTGCGACTTTCCTGTTCTGCCGTTTCTTGCGTATAACCGATGGCTGCCACAGCGACCGGATGGTACCCCTCGGGCAATTCAATGTTTCTTTCGATTTTTTCCGGGAAGAATCCTCCCATCTGGTGTACCTGGACACCGGCTTCCACTCCGGCCAGTAAAAAGAATCCCATAGCCATACCGGTATCGTGCCAGGCGTGCCGATTAGGTTTCCCGTTGCGCGCATAGTTGTCATTGGCCAGCGTAACGACGAGGATGGGAGCATTGCCGGCCCAGTTTTGGTTGCCCTCCATTAGCGCATTATAAATTTTTTGGAAGTTTTCGTCTCCATTGTGGGCAACCAGAAATTTCCATGGCTGCTCGTTATACGAACTGGGAGCCCATCGGGCAACATCCAGCATGTCATTTATCAATTCGTCACTAACAGGTTGATTGGTGAACGTGGTCGGACTAAAACGTTCGGCCACCATTTTTTTCATCGTTTTTATATCTTGTGAATACATAGCTAATGATTTAAAAATCCTCATTAACAAAACTAATCATCCTAAAACCGAAATGCTTGCACAATTTTGGGAATCTGTTGTACAATTTGTAGTAAATAAAGGTGGCAGAAAGTGTCTTTGTGTCCGGTTTTGCTCTGGTTAATACGAATCAAATAAATGTGGAATGTGGATACATTGACTCATTCTGTGGACTGTTTTAGACGGAGAAGTGATAGTTTAACTGAGACGGTTTTTGTTGATGGTGAATGCTATTTTACTAGCTTTTAGTTGGATAGGATATTTCTCTTTTTAAACATGAAACAATGGCATGGTTATTTCGGAAAATGTCAATATAAAAAGGATGTTTCGATAGAAAGCATGATTTTTTGGATACGATTATAAATTAAAAAAAGAAGTATGATGAAAAAGTTAATTCTGTTTGCAGTCGTGTGTCTTATGCTATCTGCGACCGTCGCAAGGGCGCAGGAATCAGAAGTTGGAGTGAAAGGAGGACTTAACTTGTCGAGTATTTCGGTTGATTATGGAAATGATAAGAATCTGAAGGCCGGTTTTTTTGCAGGCGTTTATAATAAAATTCCGTTAGGAAATACGTTTGCACTGCAGCCCGAGTTATTGTATTCTGTAAAAGGTGTAAAATATAATTACAACAATACCTTTTCGAACAGTGAAACAAAAGTGAATCTCAATTACATCGATTTACCGGTTAAGATGGTGTTTAATCTCTCCAAAAATTTTGATGTTCAATTTGGTCCATATGTCAGTTATCTGCTCAATGGCGATATCAATACCAGTACAGAAGTGTTGAATTATTATAGCCAAAACTCCAATAAAGAAATCGACCGAAAAGATTTTAATGCGCTCGATTACGGCCTTTCTGCCGGCGTTGGGTTTGACTTAGAGTCGATGCTCTTGGGTGTTAACTATAATGTTGGATTAAATCAGGTAGCGAAAGACGGCACGACACCGCACAACATGATGGGAAACGCAAAGAATAATGTGCTGCAGTTTTATGTCGGCTTTAAGTTTTAATTGACTTAGAGGACCATGAGGATTCGATGCGACTCGTTATTGCCTTTTTATTGCTTACATCGATTGCCGGAATTGTTAGTTATGGCGGGCCTACAGCAGAGATAATTAAAATAGCGAAAATTATTTTCTACATCTTGTTTGTGGTCCTTTTCGTTCTGGTAGTTGTTAAGGGAATTCGGAATAGTCGTTAGGATATTATCAAAATCAATTTATTAATCTAAAATTTAATATCAAATGAATAAGAGTATAAGCACTTTCGTTGGGTTTGTGGCTGGCGCCGCAACCGGTGCCATTACAGGAATGCTTGTTGCACCAGACAAGGGATACAAAACACGAAAAAGATTAGCGAAAAAAGTCAATGAGATTTCCAGCCAGATGGAAGAACAAGTGAAGCAAGAGTTCAAAGACGTGGGAAACACCATTAAAAACAAAACGCATCGTCAGGATAAGGAGCCCGAGAAGTCCAAGGCGGTAAATACCGTGAAAGAATAAACCTCAAGTTCTATAAATTAAGAAGGTTAATTTGAACCTGTCAGAGTCTGGATCGGAAATTTTTAGCAGAGCAGTGTTTGGTTGAATCAAGTCACCGGTTTCAATGAGCTCACCAACCTCATTGAAAACCTCATCAGTTGTTCTCGGGATGAGGAATTATTCTCTTTTGCTTTGCTTCTTTAAACTAATGTTGATCTTCCGGGAAAGCCTGGCAGGTTATTTTTACCACTAAAATCATTCAAAACTATTCCGGGATAAGTGTAGATGGCACTTCCCGGAATAGTAGAAGGTATTATCAAAACAGCATAGTTCCGGAAAGTATTATTTCCGAAACGTCTTCAATAGGAGAACGTCTAATTCCATTTGTGGAACATGGCTGCTCCGAATATTGACATAAAGAGGAGCCATATAACAATGCCGATAGCTGCCCAGAGCAATGCAGCTTTTGCCCAGTTTGCCTTACTGGGGTTGGTGTTGCTTCCAAATGCCCACACAAACAGCAAAATAATACCAACCAGCGGAATGGCTGTCAGAAACAAGGTGAGAAACCAGTCGGAAATTGTGACAGGCGGTTGTGGTACTTGCTGTTGTGTCTGTTGTGGTTGCTGCTGCTGCGCTTCTTGATTTTCCATGAGAATTTTTTGTTTAGGTTGTCCTACTCATAAGGCTTTTCGGTTCCGCCCCGTTTTTTCTGTGGTTGCAGTCTCCACGTAATATTTTCTGATGCACCTAATGGGTGTGGAAATGAGTTTTATTTTTTACATTAAAACGGAGGAGATATCGCGTAGATGAATTTTCGGAAACAAAGCAATGGAGAAATATAGCGGGAACGGTTATTTGAATAGGAGACAGGGATGAAAGAGTCAGATTGGGAAAACGAAGATTTCATTTTTATGTAGCTCATTTAGTTACATTTAAATATCTCGCTAACTAAATTAATTGATAACACACAGAATACCAAATTGTCACAGCTTAAATATCTGTTTCCTATCTGTTACAACAGAACATAAAAGTGTTTTTTGCAAATGGGAAAAGGAAGCCTCTGTTGCCAATCTATGTTTCAGGTATTTATTGGGGTGTTCTAAATAAAGATGGTTAAGTATTGATTTATAGTTGGTTTTATTTTGATTTATGTTCCCTAACGATTTTTTTATCGGATAAGAAAAGGTCATTTCAATAAATGATCTAATTTTGGGAGCATAAACAAACGAGAATAATGAGAAATTTCACTTCAAATATGAATATGTGTATGTGCAGCATGATGATGTGTATGTGCAGAGTTATTCGTATGCGGAAGTGGACCTCAGGATAAAAGATAAACCTTTACAAGGTTGAGGAAAAGATAAAGCCCTTCTGCATCGCAGAGGGGCTTTTTTTATGTCCCGACCATCCGATTCTCAGCGGAAACCAAAAACCAAATTGTAAATCATAATCAATCAAAAGATGAGTTTAAACCATTTACAACAACTGGAGGCCGAAGGAATCTACGTGATTCGTGAAGTGGCCTGGCGTTTTAAAAAGCCGGTGTTGCTCTTCTCGGGAGGAAAAGACTCCATCGTGATGTTTCACCTGGCCCGAAAGGCTTTCTGGCCTGAGCCGATTCCGTTTCCGCTGCTGCACATCGACACGGGACATAATTTCCCGGAAACGCTGGCATACCGCGATAAGCTAGTGAAGGACAGCGGCAGCCAATTGATTGTGCGCAGTGTGGAAGAGTCGATTGCGCAGGGAAAAGCGGTTGAAGAGACCGGCATTCATGCCAGCCGAAACAAGTTGCAAACCGTCACCTTACTGGATGCCCTGGAAGAATTACAGGTGGATGCTGCCCTGGGGGGTGGTCGACGGGATGAAGAGAAAGCTCGCGCGAAGGAGCGTTTCTTTTCGCACCGCGACGATTTCGGGCAGTGGGATCCCAAGAATCAGCGGCCCGAATTGTGGAGCCTTTACAATTCGCATCATGCGGTAGGAGAACATTTCCGGGTATTTCCCATCAGCAACTGGACAGAGATGGATGTGTGGCAGTATATTTTGCGGGAAGAGATTCCCATTCCATCGCTTTACTTCTCACACGAGCGTCCGGTCATCGAACGTGATGGAATTTTGCTGGCTGATTCTCCTTATCTCGTGAAGACGGAAGATGAAAGACCGGTTTTAAAAGAGGTTCGTTGCCGCACGATTGGCGATATGACCTGCACCGGAGTAACCTTGTCGCCGGCAGCTTCGCTTGACGAAATCATTGCTGAAGTGGCAGCCACCCGCGTGACCGAGAGAGGCGGTCGGACCGATGACAAGCGCTCCGAATCAGCTATGGAGGATCGCAAAATTGCCGGTTATTTCTAATTCAACTCAACTCACATGACAACATCAGCTATTACACATAACAGTTATCTCGATATGGATCTGCTGCGCTTTACCACCGCGGGCAGCGTAGACGATGGCAAAAGTACTCTGATTGGACGCTTGCTGTACGATTCCAAATCCATCTTCGATGATCAGGTGGCCGACCTTGAAAAGGTAAGTAGCCGTACCGGGGAAGGATTGAACCTGGCTCTGCTGACTGATGGACTTCGCGCCGAACGGGAGCAGGGCATCACCATCGATGTGGCTTACCGCTATTTTGCCACACCCAAACGCAAATTCATTATTGCCGATACACCCGGACACTTGCAGTATACCCGGAACATGGTGACCGGAGCTTCCACAGCGGACCTGGCTATCATTCTTATCGATGCTAAGCAGGGCGTGGTGGAGCAGACCCGCCGCCATACCTTTATTGCCAATCTGCTGGGGATTGAACACATCGTGGTCTGCATTAACAAGATTGATTTGGTTGATTATGATGAGGCTGTCTTCAATCGCATCGTTGCTGACTTCGATGTTGTGAAGAAAGAGCTGAATGCACAGGTGACTTTCATTCCTGTTAGTGCTCTAAAAGGCGATAACGTGGTTTCGCAATCCGAAAATCTGGCATGGTTTAAAGGCCCTTCTTTGCTTCAGTTGCTGGAAAGTATTCCGGTTCGGGTACCCGACGCCGGTGAATTGTTCACTTTCCCGGTTCAGGGACGTGTAGGGCAAAATGGCGACAGTCGCTACACCGGACGTGTCAGCAGTGGAGTATTACGTCCGGGAACCAGGGTGCGTGTGCATCCATCCGGTGAAGAAACCACGGTGGAAGCTATTGAGCTATATCAGGAAGTGAAGCAGGAGGCATTGACTGGCGAATCGGTTTCGCTGAGGTTAGTCGGGGCACAGTTGTTCAATCGCGGTCACCTTCTGGCGGATGCCGAAGCAAAAATTCGATACACTCGGCACGTGTCAGTTGACGCCTGCTGGTTTAGTGAAACGCCGTTGCAAAAGAACCGCTCTTACATTCTCGCTCATGTAACCGGCGAGACGAGTGCAGTGGTGGCTCAGGTGGAAGATAAAATTGACTTCGGTAATCTGGAACGACTCAAAGGTGAGCAGACCATCGGGGTAAATGATATTGCCACGCTTTCACTGCAACTGGAGGAAGAAATTCCTGCTATTGCCTACCGGGAAAACCGGACATTGGGCAGCATCATTCTGATTGATCCGGATACGCACCAAACAGTGGCTGCCGGAATGATTATCAACCGGAAATAACCGACGACGATGAGAGAGAAAGCCTACCGTAGTCTGTTGAAGAGTGTCTCATGGCGGGCCCTGGGAACAATCGATACTATTTTGATTTCCTGGTTGATTACCCATAAAATCATGTTTGCGCTTTCTATTGGCGGTGTGGAGGTCTTTACTAAGATGTTCCTCTATTTTCTGCATGAGCGAGCGTGGAATCGTGTTGGGATTGGGAAGCACGATGAAAAACCGGAGTACGAAATTTAAAAACGAACAGCGATGAGTCGAAATGAGAAAACCTATCTGCCCATTACCCTCGATATTACCGGGCGAAAAATCCTGGTGATTGGCGGTGGCCCCGATGCTGCGAAGAAACTGAAGATATTGCTTCGGTTTACCCGCGATGTGGAAGTGTTGGCCGAAACCGTTTGTGACGAAATCCGGGAAACCGGAGTCGTTTGCCACGAAAAGCCTTACACTCCCGCTATACTCGACGATTATGTTCTGGTGTATGTCTGCCTGAATGACCCGGATATGGAACAGAAAATTCGTCGGGATGGCGATGAGCGACGCGTACTGGTCAATGTGCACGACAAACCTGATTTGTGCCGCTTCGTTTCGCCAGCTATTTACCGGAAGGATAACATTAGCGTGTCGGTGGGCTCGGATTCAAAAAATGTATACGAGGCCATCGCTATTCGTGATTTAATCAGAGAATTCCTTGAGAAAAATTACTTCAGAAATTAACGTATGAGCAACCTATTAGGACTTTTGAATGACAAACAGCAGCAACTGGTTGGCGATTTGACCAGTGGTTTGCAACGCGATCAGCTGTTATGGCTGAGCGGTTACCTGGCTGGCCTGGGGGAAGCTTCCGGCGAAAAGCCCGCCGCAGCTGTAACCGGAACGCAGCAGGTTCCGCTGACGATATTATTTGGAACGCATACCGGTCACAGCGAAGTATTGGCCAATCAGTTGGCCGAAAGGGCTCGCGAGCTCGGCATTGATGCGGAGGCGACCGTGATGGAAGATTATGACGTGCAGGAGTTACCCGATGCCGTAAACCTGCTCGTGATTGTGAGTACGGATGGCGAAGGAGAACCTCCGCTGAATGCGCTCGACTTCCTGGAATACCTGCAGGGTGAACGCTGCCGCGAATTGACCGGGCTGAATTATGCCGTGCTCGGATTGGGTGACCGCAGTTACAAGCAGTATTGCCAAACGGGCATCGATTTCGATGTGGCGTTGGAAGGCAAAGGCGCCAACCGATTGTTAGAGTTGGTGAAATGTGATGTGGATTATCACGAAGATGCCCGCAAATGGAGTGATGGCGTGCTCGAAATCCTGCAACAACAAAAGGGTATAGTATCCGATGCGTCCGTAACCGTTTCGGATCATGTGACTCCTTCAGTTGTTTATGATCGACAGCACCCTTTTCAGGCGAAAGTGCTTGAAAAGGTTAAGCTGAGCGGAAGAGGTTCCGGCAAAGAGGTGTATCACCTGGAATTGTTGCTTCGTGATTCGGGACTGACTTACGAGCCCGGCGATACGGTGGGGATTTTCTGCGACAATCCGCCCGAACTGGTGGAGAAGGTGTTGGAGATTACCGACTTCGACCGCAATGAGCAGGTGACGATTAAGAACGGGACGCATTCGCTGGAAACCGCTTTACGCCATCACCTGGAATTATCGGTGTTGAACCGCTCAGTATTGGAAAGCTACCGCGAATTGACCGGCAATGAGATTCTGGGTGATTTGCTGAATGACGAGCAGGCGCTGGATACCTATCTCTATGGACATGATGTGGTCGATTTGCTGACTGATTTTTCTGCGGAATTGGAAATTGCAGGACTGGTGTCCGTACTGACATCGCTACAACCCCGGATGTATTCCATCTCATCGAGTCAGGCAGCTCATCCGGAGGAACTGCACCTCACCGTTGCGGCCGTGCGCTACGACAATCATGACCGTCGCCGCCACGGTGCTTGTTCGACCTTCCTGTCCGACCGGGTAGAAGCGGGTTCAGAGATTCCGATTTTCATCGAGAAGAATCGGAACTTCAAATTACCCGAACAAAATGAAGCGCCACTTATCATGGTGGGAGCCGGAACTGGAATTGCTCCGTACCGGAGCTTTGTGCAACACCGTCAAAAACTAAAGGCGAAAGGTGATTCGTGGTTGTTCTTTGGCGATCGGCAATTCTTCACCGACTTTCTGTACCAGGCCGAGTGGCAGAAATTCCTGAAAAAGGGATCGCTGGGACAGCTTACGGTAGCCTTCTCGCGTGACCAGGAAGAGAAGTTGTATGTGCAGCACCGGATGCGTGAACACGGCCGTCAGTTATACGAATGGTTGCAACGGGGCGCTTATTTCTACGTGTGTGGCGATAAAATCCACATGGCCAAAGATGTTCATCAGACGCTTCAGGAGATTGTGGCTACCGAAGGGGGTATGACGCCCGAAAAAGCGGAAGAGTACCTGAAAGATTTGAAGAAGCAGCGCCGTTACCAGCAGGATGTATATTAACCTCAAAACAAAAACAATGAGCGAGCAAATTAACTGGGATGTTTTATCCGAACTGGAAAAATTAAAATACGATAGTAACTATCTGCGGGGCACGTTGACGGAGAGTTTAGCCGATCCGATTACCGGTGCCATTGCCGCAGCCGATCAACAGATATCGAAGTTTCATGGCATTTATCAACAGCAGGACCGTGACTTGGAGCTGGAACGCAAGAAACAAAAGCTGGAACCGGCCTGGTCGTTCCTTATCCGGGTACGGTTGCCGGGAGGTATTGCCACAGGCGAGCAGTGGCTGACCATGGACAGTCTGAGCGATACCCATGCCAACAGTACCTTGAAGTTGACAACCCGTCAGGCCTTTCAGCTGCATGGTGTATTCAAGCGGAAGCTAAAGTCCACCATTCAGGGCATTAATCGGTCGCTGCTGGATACGATTGCCGCCTGTGGAGACGTGAACCGGAATGTGATGGCGAGCCCAAATCCTTACGGTTCGAAAGTGCATGGCGAAATACAGGATATTGCCCGTCAGTTGAGCGCCCACCTGCTGCCGCAAACACCGGCTTATCACGAAATCTGGCTGGATAAAAAGTTAGTGGCTGGCGGGCAGCAGGAAATTGAGCCGTTGTATGGTAAGCGTTACCTCCCGCGTAAATTCAAAATTGGTATCGCCATTCCGCCGAACAACGACACCGATATCTTTTCGCAGGACGTGGGCCTGATTGCCATCGAAGAGAATGGAAAACTGGCCGGATTTAACGTCGCTGTTGGCGGCGGCATGGGCTCTACTTTTGGACGGAACGACACGTACCCGCGGGTAGGAAATGTGCTTGGCTTTGCCACCCCCGATCAAGTGTTGGACGTGGTAGAGAAAGTTGTGTTGATTCAGCGCGATAACGGGAACCGGGAAGATCGGAAACGGGCGCGACTGAAATACACCATCGATTCGCACGGCCTGGACTGGTTTGTGAAAGAGTTACACGAAAGACTCGGTTATGAGTTGGAGGCCGAACGCTCGTACACGTTTACCCGTAACGGCGACGACTATGGATGGCACGAGAATGATGGTCGCTGGTACTACACGCTCTTCATCGAAGGCGGCCGGGTGAAAAACACCGGGACTTACCAGTTGAAAACGGCCTTGCGGGAGGTAGCGAAACTGGGGTTGTGCGATTTCCGACTGACCGGAAACCAGAACTTAGTGTTGGGCGACATTGCCCCACAGGATAAGAAAAAAATTACCGATACACTGCAGCATTGGGGCGTCATTCAGGAGAAATTATCCGGACTGCGTCGCAATTCGATTGCCTGTGTGGCGTTGAACACCTGTCCCTTGGCTTTCGCCGAAGCAGAACGTTACCTGCCTTCACTGATTACAAAGATTGAGAAACTATTGGACGAAGTTGGACTATTTCAGGATGAGATCGTGATACGGATGACAGGTTGCCCGAACGGTTGCGGGCGTCCTTCGCTGGCAGAGATAGGCCTGATTGGTAAATCGCTGGGACATTATAACCTCTACCTGGGCGGTGGCTTTTCCGGCGAACGCCTGAACAACCTCTATCGCGAAACGCTCACAGAGGAAGAGATACTGGAAACGCTGCGTCCGCTGTTAAAACAGTACGCTGAAGAACGAGAAGAAGGCGAACGCTTTGGTGATTTTGTTATTCGTGCAGGAATTGTGAAAGAAATTAAGGAAGGAGCAGAATTCAGACACTGATTTGGAATGCCGGTCGGAGGCCGTAGGAAAGTACCGGCCGGCGCTCCTTTCATTTTAAAAATATGAGAGAGATAACACACATTAGTATACTGGGCTGTGGCTGGTTAGGAACTTCTTTGGCAAAAGCGTGGCTGAAAAAAGGTGCCATTGTGAACGGTTCGGTTCGGGATGAGGCGGTTTTTCCGTCACTGGCAGCACAGGGCATTCGTCCCTTCCGGGTGAATGTGGAGGAGAATGGTATTTTCTCCAACGCCGAAGCTTTTTGGAACTGCGATGTGCTGGTGGTCAGTATTCCGCCGGCCCGTAATGAGCGGGTAACGGAAGTTTATCCCCGTCTGGCGGAACAGGTGGTTGCTGAAGTGAAGCGTCGAAGCATTCCCCGGGTGGTTTTCATCTCTTCCACATCGGTATATCCTGAAACTGGCGGTGAAGTAAATGAAGAAACATCCGGTCGGCCGGAGAAACCCTCAGGAATCGCGCTGTGGCAGGCGGAACAGCTTTTTCTTCAGGAAGAATCGTTTCGGACGCTGGTGGTGAAGCCCGGTGGATTGATTGGTCCGGGGCGTTTACCGGGAAATTTCATCCGGAAAGCCCATCCTTCCCGTCCGGGAAACGTGCCGGTTAACCTGGTGCACAGCGATGATGTGGTAGAAGCCATCCTGCATCTCACGGAAGTGGAAAAAGATAGTGCTGTTTACAACATCGTCTCGCCGGAACATCCTTTACGGAGTGAGCTGTATAGCCGGGCGGCAGAACTGCAGGGCATCGGTTTGCCCGATTTCCCGGTAGGAGAAAATGTGAAGTTTAAAACAGTCAGTAGTCAGAAATTAATCGATACCGGTTTTCGGTTTACCTACCGGAATCCGTTAGCGGCTTTGGAGGATTTGTATGAACAGAAGGAGAATGATTGAACGGGTACCGGTGTCATTGGTCGGGGCCGGGCCCGGCGATCCGGAATTGCTGACGGTGAAAGCCCTGAAGCGACTACAGCAGGCTGACGTGTTGCTATACGATGCACTGATAGACGAACGCATTCTGGAGGAAACCCGGCCGGATTGCGTAAAGATATATGCTGGAAAAAAGTGTCGCGATGGGCAGAATCCACAGGAACGACAGGATGAAATTCACCGGCAGATGGCTTTGCATTTTCGAAAAGGAAAGCAGGTAGTTCGCCTGAAAGCTGGTGACCCGATGATTTTTGGGCGAGGTATGGAAGAGGTTCGTTTCCTGGAAAGTGAAAGTATCCCGTGGGAGGTAGTTCCGGGGATCAGTGCAGGGATTGCGGCTTCGTCGGCCTTTGCGTTGCCCCTGACTGAGCGGAATAAAAGCCGGATGGTGCTGTTTACCAGTGGCTATACATCTTCGGGCGAAACGCCGGGATGTGATCCGTTGGTGTCGGTGATTAAAGAAGGTGGAACGGTTGTGGTGTACATGGGCCTGACCAAGTTGCATTGTCTGCTGGAGGTGATGGAGAAAGCGGGTATTGGGAACATTCCATTGATGATCGCCGATCGCGTAAGTCAGGAAGGGGAGCAACTTTTGGCAGCAACCACCGATACTGTGTTGACGCGCCTGGAAAGCGTGCGGGTTCAGGGACCTTCACTGGTGATGGTTGGGAAATACCTGGAAACATTGGAACCAAAAGAATTGCTGGAATCGCTGTATCAACAGATACCGGACACTTCGCTATTGACTTAAATAGTGGGCTTGTTTTTTTCTTCCGCAAGAATATCGGAAAACAGATCTCTCTCGGGCTCCAGAATATGTACGTACTGCTCCAGATCGACATCCATTTCGCGGATGGAGAAAGCGAGAATGGCGGCCAGAATACTTTTATTCCGATCGGGACCGAAGTCGGCTTCCACGTGTTTAAGTAACGGGCCCAGTTCGTCTGGCATGTTATGCGCCCGGGCAATTTCCCGGACACGGATATAACGAATGTGATAATCGGTGATTTCGTGGTAACGCAATAGTTCCCTGAGGGTGAAGATTTCGTCATCCCAAACAGCGACCAGATTGTTGTTCAGGCTAGTGCTCATCTGGTCGCGCCACTTCCATATTTCCCGGAATGTTGAGGCATATATCTTTTGTGGATCGAAATAGTATTCGTCCATAATCTCGAGGTACTTCCGTTTGTGGTTGTAGGGATAAGGAGGAATGAAATCGAAGTCATCCAGGTCGGCTATTTTGTCATCTTTCAGATAACACAGGTCGATTCGAAAGGCGCTGAGCTTATCCGGAGAACATTGCAGAAAGCGGATACCGATGATGTCGAATTCGCAGTGGAAATATTCCTCGAACGTATAAGGGTTATGGAAGACATGTCGCCGGATCTTATCATTCATTGCCTTCTCATACTCTGGTTTTAAAACAATGTTTTGTCGGCGCAATTCTTTTCGTACTGCTTTTAGTGTAATATATGGCGTCACTTCGATGTACTTGTAAAAACGGTATGGATTGGTTTTCTCCGGATGGGGAAGCGTGACCGTAACCGAATTGGATGACGGCCAGGAACCGTAGCCGGAACGATAAGTGGGAGTGAAGAGCCAGGAAAAGAATTTCACAAAGAGTATCACAAAAGTGATGATGAGCAGAATATCAAGCATGGTTCGCGGTTTTGAGAATCGGTTACGAACCGGGTTAGTATTTGGGTTAACTATCTTAATTTAACGCTTTTATTTCGGATAGTCAATGCGAATTTTGGACTGTGCTATTACTGATGCAAAAAGTTATGAAAAATAAGATGAATGATTCAGGGTGTTTGTGCAGTTACCTGTCTTCTGTTTTTAACATCATCCAAATTCAAACCTATGCGTCTAATCAACTCAATTCTTATCATTAGTGTTTTAATACTTTCCTTTATTTCTTGTCAAACTCATCCTCGTTCGGCCGTTATGTTTCGCGGCGACGCACAACATTCGGGGCATTTTGCGTCACCGGATATCGATACGCTCCATGGCGTGAAATGGAAATTCAAAACCAACGGCTATGTGTTTAGTTCTCCGGCCGTTTTTGGACAGGATGTCTACTTCGGTAGCAACGACAGTACCTTTTATGCGGTTGATAAATTTTCCGGAAAGGAAAAGTGGAGTTACAAAACCGGTGGTTATGTTGCCTCTTCGCCGGCAGTAACAGAAGAGTCGGTCTATTTTATCAGCTCCGATGGTTATCTCTATGCCTTGGAGCGGTCATCCGGAAAATTACAGTGGCGTTTTAACGAAGGACCGGAAAAGCATTTCTCTGCGCCTGGTGTTCAGGGACTGCAACCGAAGAATGAAATAATTACCGATCCCTGGGACATGTATCTTTCGTCGCCGGTATGGCACGAGAATGTATTATACTTCGGAAGTGGTAACGGTAATTTTTATGCGGTGGATGCGAACACGGGAATGGAGAAATGGCATGTCGCGACGGGGAAGGCGATTCACAATGCGCCAACCATCTACAATGACATGGTCATCTTTGGCGGGTGGGATCGGTTCCTGCATGCAGTCAGTCTGGAAACAGGCCGCGAGATTTGGAAATTTGAGACCGGAAAGGATACCGTAAATTATAATCAGACAGGTATTCAATCGTCGCCAGTGGTTTGGAACGACCGGATTTACTTCGGTTGCCGCGACGCACATGTGTACGCGCTCGACGGCATGACAGGAAAGCTTCTCTGGAAACGGTTTAACCGGTATTCATGGGTCATCAACACGCCGCTGGTGCGCGATAGCACCGTTTATTACGGCACATCCGATACGCATCGTTTCATTGCGTTGAATGCGATCAACGGTGATTCCATTTATAGCAAGGATATCCCTGCCGGATACATCTTTTCATCTCCGGTGACAACCGGAAAACTGATCTACTTCGGTGGCTTTAACGGTACGGTGCATTCTGTGAAAGCAAAAAACGGAGAAAAAGTATGGGAGTATCGCATGGATGCTTCTGTTGCGAATCGCGATAGCGTGTTGACGGCTGATGGTGGAATTAGCAACGACTTTTACCGGAAGGTTTTTAAAGATGGTTATAATGCACAGACCCATGCGGTAGCCATGAAAGGCCTCTATTCTGTTGGTTCGGTGCTGAGCACGCCTGCCGTTTCAGATGGCGTGTTGTATGTCGGGAGTGCCGACGGATATTTGTATGCGCTACACTAAAAATAAAGCTCGTCTGTCTCGATGCCGGGGGAGAAAGGTAATGAAGTAGTCGTTCATTGTATATTTCTGAAGCTTCATTAAACCATTGCCTCAGGAGACAATCAAATCACACAGGTTGATGCGATAGCATTTTCTGGTTGAACAGAACATTTCTTTTTTTTCATAGATTTTGTACACCAAAGTAAAAAGCTGCCCGGACATTCCTGAAAAAGGAAATTGGCCGGTGCAGCTTTTTCGTCTATGGTGCTATCTTATGGTCTAAAGAACGAATGTTGTTCAGCAAGTTAAGTCCATTGGTAACTGTGTTTCCTGTAGTCAATACCTTCTGCCTTAGATTACCCCTATCCCGAACTATCGGGACCCATGAAGGGGACTTAAGCCTCCCCGTTTGGGGAAGTTTGGTGGGGTGAATTTAAAAGGATTGACAGTTCCTTTTTTACCAATCTATCAAAATAACTTCCTGAACAACATTCATTTCCTCATTACTTATCGTCGGTGAAGCTCTGGTTGAGCGACATTTTGTGCACATCATATGGTGCAGCAGGACCTCCCAGGTACTTGTGGAACCAGTCGAGGTGCGCGTCGTAGTACAGCGGCATCGATTTCACGCGGTTGGGCCAGTGGCCGTCGTTTTTGAAGATGATCAGACGCGAAGGAATGCCCAGTGTCTGCAGTGTGCTGAAATATTGAATGCTCTGAGTGTACGGTACACGGAAATCCTTTTGGCCGGTGATGATGAGCGTCGGTGTAGCGAAGTTCTTCACGTATTCTGAAGGAGAGAATTTCTTGTACAGATCCGAATTCCAGGGTTGTCCTTTCAGGTCGAAGTTCGGGAACCAAAGTTCTTCGGTTGCTCCCCACATCGAACGCAGGTCGTAGAGTCCCATCATCGAAGCCAGACACTTGAAGCGCTTGGTTTTGGCCTGGAACCAGTTCATCATGTAACCTCCGTACGACCATCCCATGGCGCCCATGCGGGTTGAATCGACATACGACAGTTTAGCCAGTGCATCGGTTACCTTCATCAGGTCCTCGAATGGTTTGCCGCCCCAGTCACCCGAAATTTCGCGGGTGTAAGCCTGTCCGCGTCCGGTTGAACCGTGCGGGTTGGCAAATGCCACTACGTAGCCGGCTCCGGGATATACCTGCCAGTCGCCGCGGAACGAATCCATCCATTGTCCCTGTGGTCCTCCGTGAACGTTCAGGATGAGCGGATATTTTTTCGACGGGTCGAAGTTGTGTGGCTTCACGATGAAAACCTGTACCTGCTTGTTGTCGGCACCGGTTACCCACATTTTTTCCGCCGGACGGAAATCTACTTTCGACAACAGCTCTTTGTTGAAGTTGGTCAGCTGTTCTTCGGTTCCGCCTTTGGTTTTCATGCGGAAGAGCTCAGCCGGTTTGTCAATGGTGGTAGCCAGGTCGTAAAGATATCCGTTGCTGGCGACATCGAAACCGTAAATGGAGCGCTGTCCCGAAACAGGAGTGATAACGTCCGACGCCAGATCGACCATGTAAACCGGTTCTCCTCCTTCTTGCTCTGCTGAGAAGAAGATCGACTTGGAGTTGGGAGCCCATTTAAAGTCATCCACCCAGTTGTCGAAGTCCTTGGTGATGATCTTCGTTTCGCCGGTTGCCCGGTTATAGAGCGCGATGTTGAATTTCGCCGATTCGTATCCCGGAATACTCTGGGTACGGTAAGCAATGTATTTGCCATCGGGCGAATAAATGGGCCATCCGTCCCATGCTTTGTTCGTTTTGGTAATGTTTTTGGCTTCTCCTCCCGTTACCGGAACAACAAACAGGTCGCTGTTGGTCGATGCCTCGGGGTGCTCAACGTGTTTCGATGCATAGCAAATCTCTTTACTGTCGGGCGAGAAGTTGTAACCTACGCCGCCGCCCAGCATAAACACGGGCGATACAAATTTACCCGGGGTAACATCGGTGTATTTTCCGGTCTCGGTGTTAAATACAATGATGTGGGAATATTTCCCCTTGGCGTATTGTGTCCAGTGACGAAACAACAGGTGATCGGTCACATAGGCCTGGATGGGACCGTTGTGTGACAACGAGTCGTTGCGGGCGTTGCACTCACTGTTGGCGCCGCAATCGGGATAAACTTCTGCCGAAAAGGCAATCAGTTTGTTGTTAGGCGACAATACCGGGGCGTCTACACCCATCGAGAAATCGGTAACCTGTTTCGACTTCCCGGTTGCAAATGAATAGTGAACCATTTGCGGAGCTCCCGATGCCGTCGACACATAATAGAGGTCTTTGCTGTCGCTGGTCCAGATGGGATCGTAATTTCCCTTGTGATCGGTGGTTACCGGGGTGACGCCACTGCCGTCGGCGTTCATCACATAGATGTCGGTCATCGATTTACCTTTCGGCATATCGTAATCGGTTACCGTGAAGGCAACGCGCATGCCGTCGGGCGAAACTACGGGAGAGCCCACGTGACGTACTTTGTACAAATCGGCGATGGTAAACGCGCTTTTCTGCGGAAACGCTGCCTCCGCAGTAAAGAGGAAGACCATCACAAAGAGATAAAGAATTCGTTTCATACTTCTTTTCGAATTTTAAATCATTGATGAATGAATAAATATCTTGTCATCCAGGTTTCGGGTTATAAGCAACAATGCAAACAAACCGATACCCTTATTGTTTGCCACTGGCACATAAACTCCTGAAATGGAGTTATTATTCATTGGTTTTAGGCAGGATTTTCAGTCTGGTTTTGACCTTGCGGGAAAGGATTTCACCACAATAGATAGATTTTGGACGAGAAAATTACAAAGAAAAGGAGGAGAGGGGCATGAATTTTCTCATGATATGTCATTTTTAAGCAACTTTAAAGAATGTATCCCCTTCCGGGAAGTCGGTGATGCCCTCTTTTTTTACCGAATCTGGCTGTGTGATGCTGTTTGCCTCTTCGGGAATACGGTTCGTAGTTGTAGCAATACGTGAACCACGCGAAGCAATGCACGACGGACGCGAAGCAACGCACGACGGACGTGAAGAAATGCATAACGAACCTGTAGCAACCCGTCACGCACGTGAAGCAATGCACGACTGACCTGAAGCAACGCACGCCGCAACTATAGCAGGTCATGCTGCACATGTAGCAACACAAACCGGACGTTACGTGGTTGACCTACCCTAAAATAGCTTGACAGATTTATACTTAATTGGTGAGTCCGGTTGCTTGTTATTTCGTAACAACTGGATTCCAAATATACTTCTTTTTATCTTCCTGCCCGGTCCGTCGTTTGTAAGAGTAAAACCTGAAAACAGAGTTCAGATTGTTTCTAAACCCTGAAGTAGCCGGAAACTCTCCCTGTTATTCCTGTTCTCTCATCACAGGTTTTCTCTTACACCGGGTTCGTTCGACAGATTTTTATGTATCACCTGATTCACGCTTCAACGGATAGGAACGCTTTTTCCAGTGTTTCTTTAATGTTCCGGTTTGCTTATGTGCATCAGTGGGGAACATCATGTCCACACTACGATGCGGCCGTTTATGATTGTATTTGTATACAGCGATTTTTACCGCTTCCAGGGCTGCGTGATAATCGGCAAAGGTATCCTGTAAGCTGTACTCTCCCTTTAAAATACCGTTGACACGTTCGGCTACCGCATTTTCATAAGGGTCTCCGTTTTCGGTCATTGATATGCCGATTTTAGCTCCCTGCAGGTAGTTCACATAATCATTGCAGCAATACTGAATCCCCCTGTCGGAGTGATGAATCAGGTTCGGCTTTACACCTTCGCCGGCAACGGCCATTCTTAGGGCATTTAAGGCCCCTTCACTGGTCAGGTCGGGCCAGAGGCTCCATCCGACAATTTTCTTCGAATAGGCATCAGTTACCAGGGACAGGTAGACAAACCCTTTTTCAGTTCGCAGGTAGGTAATATCACTGACCCAGAGTCTGCCTGAACTGACCAGTTCGATATCCCGGATTAGATTGGGATACTTACGGTAAAAATGGTTCGAATTAGTGGTTTTCGGACCCCGCTTACGGCGCCGCACCAACAAACCGTGCTCCCCGAGCAGGTTGAAAAACTTGTCTCTTCCGTATTTGATATTGTGTTCCTGTAGTGTGGAAGCCAGTAACAAAAGGAGTTTCTCTGCTCCCATGCGGGGATGTTCGCGGCGAAGTATTTTCACCTGCTTTAAAATGAACACCTCCTGCATTTGTTTTACTGAGTGACGCTTTTTGCTATCGTACCAGGCCTGGCGGCTAAACCCAAACAGTTCACACAGTACCGATTTGGATACCAACGGGTACATGTGTGCCAGTACTTCTACTGTTTGGGGCCAGACTTTTTTCGAATCTCTAATTTGTAGTCCTGCTCAGCAATGTCAATTATCGTATTCAGGCCCACATTTTTCATCTTCGCCAGTTCAAGCTGTTTTTCCAGCTCTTTGATACGCTTCTCCAGCGCTTTTACATCTGTTCTTTCTTTTCCACTCATCGCCTGTAAAGATAAGTGAATATCATCGGAATAACGTTCCTGCCAGTTCCTGATAATGCGCCGGTACTGGGAACCTAAATCAAACCGGTCGCGTGCCTGACCTCTCCTAAAATAGCTTGACAGATTTATACTTAATTGGAGAGGGGATAAGGTTATTCTTCCCGTGTGCTGTTCAGGTAATAGCTTAATGCTCCGGAGGGACATTGAGCTATCTGGTCTTTGAGCTCAGCGGTGGTGGCTTTGTCGATGGTTACCCAGGGCCGCTCTCCGGGATGGTAGACTTTGGGCAGGGTCTTTACGCATACGCCCGAGTGAATGCATCGTCCGGGTTTCCAAACGATAGTTAACTCACCATTGGTGTATTACTTGATGATTTCCTTCTCCATAATCAGCGAATATTTACTCCTTTTAATACCAATGATTTCCATTCGGGATTCCGCGCTATAAAGGTGGCCACAAACGGACAGAGCGGAACAAGTGTAAGCTCTTTTTCTTTGACGTCTTCCAATGCCTGCCTGACCAGCTCCATACCAATTCCCTGACCTTTCAGTTCGGGAGGAACCTCGGTATGTGTCAGGTAAATGGTTCCCTGCGCCTTGATGTATTCAATTTTGGGCGTGAGTTCGCCAATATGAAATTCATATTGCTTCTTCTCTTCGTTGTCAAACAGTTGATGTTCCATGCTGTTTAGGTGTAATTTGCTGTTTTTCCCGATATGTTTACCGTTACGTGTGGAAAATGAAAAGGGTTTCGGACGTGGGTTCAAGGAAACGTTAAATCAATCATCGGGAGATGTCGTATAACTTATCTGTGTTCGTTTATGAACCTGATGATTTCATTCTCAAATCGTAAAAGAATTTCCTGATTGAATGGGATATGCCCCATTTGGGGAATTAAAACCAATTCAGCGTTTTCAATACATTCGGCTGTTTGTATGCCTCCGTACTTATCGACCAGGTAATCTTCCTCACCGTGGATAACCAATGTCGGTATTTTAACATGCTTCAACGCTTCGGTCCGGTCTGTGAGGTTGGCCTGTGCCTTCACATGCGATTCACCCAGTGGTCCGGTAATTTCCTGACGGGCATATATGTTCCTTGTGTATTCAACTGCCAGCTCCTTATCGAAAGTTGCCGTTCCGTTTAAATATTCCCAAACCGGCAAAAATTCGTCGATATCCTTATTGTAGTTGTTTTGTGGTTGACATTCCATAAATATCTCCCATGTTTTATCCGGCGGCAGGGGAACTTTGGGAGAATTTGTTGAAGAAGAGGCCGATATCATGGAACGGATTCTTTTAGGATAATGAATCGCTAACAGTTGCGCAATGAATCCACCCATGGAATGGCCAACAACATGTGCTTTCTCCACGTTCAGCGAATCCATGATGGACAATGCGTCCCGGGCCAGTTGGAGCACATCGTAGGGATGCTCTTCGAAATTGATTTTGGAGGAATAACCGAAATCGCGGTGGTCGTATTTGATGACGAAAAATCCATCATTTACTAAACGGTTGCACAATCGCTCTGACCAAAACGAGCTGTTGGCACCGGCACCGGAAATAAACAGAGAAGCTTCATTCTCTGAATTGCCATAAGTCTCGACCCACAGTTTCATCTGATTGGCAACTTCGATAAACCGTTCGTTTTTCATTCTTTCTGTGTTCCTGATTTTAGCAGCTTATCAAAATTAGGGGTTTTTATGACTTGTATTATTTCTTGAACGGTCAATCATCCTGTTTAAGATTTCTGTTTTGTTAGTCTATATTTATCCTTTTCTGTCACCGATATTCACACCTTAATTCCTTGTAATGAATAGCGATTTGGAAAAATAATTCCGAAACTGGCTCAGTTTTTTGCTGGTTTTTACTGTAAAACGGCAGCCGGTGGACTCTTTTATAGTTGTTTTTATGATTTTTGCGTCATTATTAATGTGCAATGCTACAATTGATTAGAAAAAACGGCGGAAAAAATATTTTAATTTTATGTGACTGATAATGAATGCTTAAATGTTTTTTGGTGAAATTATTTTAGAGAAAACAAAAGATGATGTTTGGAATTCCGATACAATGCGTATATTGCGGCGTATTAAATAAATAACAATGAATAAAGGAACAGTAAAATTTTTTAATGACACCAAAGGTTTTGGTTTCATTAAAGACGAAGAATCAAACAATGAGTATTTTGTGCATGTAACCGGATTGGTTGATGAAATCCAGGAAAATGACGAAGTAACCTTCGATTTGCAAGAAGGAAGAAAAGGATTGAATGCGGTAAATGTTAAACTTGCGTAAGTAAGTTTAAACGACATATTCATTACGATTTTGAGCCTCACGGTTTGTGAGGCTTTTTTTATGTCCGAACGTTTGAGCCGAGATGTTATTATCCATTCCTCGTTCTTTCCATTTCTTCTCTAAAGAAATGCTCCAGGTGATGTTTCCCGCAGTTTGGGGCCAGTTGGTCATCGGCCATAAGTGTGAGGAAGAACTCGATGGGGCCGTATGTTTTGGATGAGGTGAATGTTCTCACGAGTCCGACGGTCATCCGACGAATCCAGTCGGGGAGATGTGTAATTTTAATCGGCTTATTCCAGGCTTTCAAAGCAAGAGTTGCCAATTCGTTTTGCGATAGGTTGTCCGGGCCGCCAACGGCAATTTCCTGTTCAGCAGAGGTAATGGCATCGACACAAACCCGTGCCAAATCTTCACCATGAATGGGATTCATTTGATAGTGACCGTCTCCAAACAAATAAACCCTTCCTCCTTTTGCCATATCGAGAAAGTCGCGCATGTCTGAAAAGAAGCCGTTAGGGCGCATCACGGTATAATCGAGCCCCGACGTTTTTAATGTATCCACGAAAGCTTCCTTAGCCTGGAAGATTTTCAGGTGGCGGTATTTATCTCCATTGATGGCCGAAACGTAGATGAACTTTCGTACGCCTGCTTTCTTTGCTTCGTTGAGCAAATTCAGGTTGGCCTGGTAATCTACGTCCATGTAACTAAGACCGTCTTTTTGTCGGGTGATACCGATGGAGGATATGACGGTCGTAATCCCATCAAATAATCCTTCGAGGGTTTTGGGCTGGGTAACTTCTGCCCCTATGATTTCCCTGTTTTTTCCTTTGAGGTATTCGAGCTTTTCGGGTCGACGGGCAATGATTTTTGCCGATATACTTCGCCGAACCAATTCTTCCGCGATGTAGTGTCCAAGGTACCCGGTCGCACCTGCCAATAATACTTTTTCGGTTGTTTCTTCGGTGTTCATGTTACTATTTGTAGTCATTTTGTTAAGTCGTTTTGTTTTCCGTTTCAGCTCTTCAATCTATTCAATTTTGGAGTATATTTTCTGCGAATGTTTATGTAATTATTGAAATAATATATATTCGATTCAAAACTCTTGGTTGTCTGTACTTTTCGGATTCGCTACCAACTTACCTGGCTTTTCTTTGAAGACGGACTTGCACATGATTTTATCCTGACTTTTCCCGAAATGAGTTTATTCGCTTCATTATGAGTAATTCGGATATTAAAATCTTTTATTTTCGATTCTGCTTTGTGACTTGAGCAAGTTACTTCCCTTTTCATTCGGTCTCATTTTATTGGGCGAAAAAGAATGCGAATGAGTTGTAATTTGCTTAAAGGCGCCATGTTCGCATGTGATCTTTGTTATTGTTTATCAATTGTTTGATGAAGTTTTCGTTGCTATTCTGTCCAGTTAGGGGCGATAAACGTTCAGCCGGTGCAATTTTCCTATTTACAATAATGAAGGTGGTCAAATCCGATGTGGCAGGGAGGGGATTTTGAGCTTCCAGACTCGTCACTTGAGTTCGTTTTGTCGGTTTCAGGCAACGATAAAGTGACTCACTTTGACTGCAAGTTGTGATGAAAAGAAGTGAATATAGAATCAGAAACTTTTGCATGACGTTTGTTTTTCTGTCAGCAAAATTAGGTAGGAACCCCGTCGACATCGTCCCAATTTATAAAACGGGACTTCTTTTGGGAAAATTGATTTGTCGGCAGAATTGCTAGGGAAGTTCAGATGCGATTCTATTTACGGAAGTTTGAGCATTCAACTCGTCCCCGGTTGAGATGATCGCTTCGTGTAAGGCAATTTCCCGGTTGACAATAACGGAAATGGCCAGGCCCGGACCTGAAACAGCTTGTTTCTTTGTCTCTGCATCAATGACACAACTGTCGTCGACCGTTTTCCGACCGTGATGAAGTGCCCCGTTTTCGGTGCAGGCGGTGAACAAAAGCAGCATGTATAGAATCAGAAACTTTTTCATGACAGTTGTTCGAAGTGTACGCTGTTTGTATTAATAGACTGTCTGAAAATGGAAAAGTTACGGTTTTGGGAATTTTTTTTTGAAAGGAGGTGTGTTTTTTGCAGAGTGCCCGAAGAATGCTGATATAAAAAAAATCCCACAGAAGCTGTGAGATTTTTTAGAACTGAAAATATTGTTTCTATGTCTTCTTCACTAACACCACCTTTTGTCGTTCCTGTGTAGCGATACCCGAAAGGAAATGATTGATGGATTTGACGTCATCGGCTTTGTATTTTCCCCGGTGAATGACCACTTTCCGGGTTACTTCAATGGAGTTGTTGTCATTCTGCCCATAGGTGATTTCGTAATCACCAAATGAGGAGGACAGTTCCCTCTTTGCCGGGAGGTATTCCACCTTAAAACCGTCAGGGATGTTGATGGTCAGTGTGTCTTTGTAAGTATAGCCTGTGCGCTGATAAATGTCTAGTTGACGGTTGGTTGAAAGATGCGACGGAAAACTATTCTCGATTAAAAAATTGGTGGCGACGAACAACCGGTTCCCGGTAGGCATGGCGTAACGACTGGTTTCGCCTTTTACATTCAGCTTTGCTTTGGCCGTGTCGGCAGAAATATCCCGCATGGAAAAGTTTTGAATTGTAAGTCCGGGAACATTCAACCAGCGGGTTAAGGCATCTTTTTGTTCTTTTGCTGACAAGTGGAGGACGCCGAAAACATCTTCAAACTCGCCTTCCTCGAATTTGGAATTCAGCTGGAATGATGCAGCACCATTGCTTTGCAGGTTGACCTGAATGTGTGCGTCCCGTCGGTTCTCTTTTTCTGTATACTTCGGTGTGCGTACCAGCTTTCCTCCGTCTGCCGAAATTTGCAGGGCATAGCGGTTGGCATTGTCCAGACTGATGTAACCAAAAGGAATTTGCTGATTGGTGCATTCCAGCCAAATGGTGTCTTGATCGAGGGGAACGAATAGTATTGCATGATTCATCTGGCTGGCACCGGGAAAGTCGGGGTACTTGATTTGCTTGTAATCGCCACTGCCGATAACTGTGTAGTACGAATCGATGCCGATGGCCTTTAACAACGAGCGGGTGTAGTTACTCAGTGCTTTGCAATCGCCGTATCCTTTCGCGTCCACATCTTCAGCCATGAGCGGTTGAAATCCCCCGATGCCCAACGCAATGTTGACGTAGCGTGTCTTCTTCTGCATATACCGGTATACTGCTTTTACCTTGTCACGTTTATTCGGTATGCTGTCAGTCAGCCTGACCAGTTTTAAGATGGTCTCCTCGGGCAGTATAGTCCGATCACGGATAAGTTGGTATGTCCAGGCACCATATCCTTTCCAGGTTGCGAAATTCCCGGTTGAGCCTTCGTAAGACATCTCGTCCGGCGATAGAAGCACCGCCGGAAATACATCCATAAAATCGGGTGCGAGTCTTTCCCATTCGAGCGCTTTAAAACCTGACAGTTGCCAGTGGTAGGTGACGGCATTCTTTTCGGTCGTCTGGCTGAAGGCAAAATCATTGTTTAGCTCTTTGTGCCGCAATTGAAACTTGTCCGGTGTGATGAACGTCATTTCTGCTTTTTCCACGGAAGTGTTATAACCCGGAACCGGAACCCAGTTACCAAAGCCGACCAAATCGTTGTAATTGACTTTGTAATAGTATTCAGCGGTATATGGATAGAGCTTATACACCGGTCTGAAGAACTTAACGCGGTTGTCACCGAACAGCGTATAGCTTTCGTTGTAAGCAAAATCACGAATATCTTTATTCCGGAGTCTCTTAACGGTTTTTCCGTGCGCGTCATAGACGGTTCCACCAATCTGGGAAACGTTGGAGTTTTTGTCGTACATCACAGCGAGGTTAGCTTCGTCTCTTCCATTGCTGTTCAGAATGGTCGCAACGAAATGAACTTCCTTGCTATAGCTCCCGACGCCCGTTCGTTGGTAGGTGACCTTGTATTCCCGGATGACCGCATCAGCGTGCTTTTTCAGGGAGTCGGGAATAGAAGCAGCATCCCGGCTGCTTTGCGAAAATACCGGGATGCTGAAGAAAAGAGTGCAGAGAAAAGTGAGCAATAATGTTTTCATTAAATGTGTTTTAGTACGACCAGTTCGTGCTGTTTGTCGATCATCATTTGGAAGAATTTCTTCAGTGATTCGTATTCGCTCGGTAGAAATACACTTTTGTTAATGTTCAACGATGAACTGACAATCAGGTTGCCTCCGAGGTTCTGAATCTGGAAAACAAATTGTGCTTCATTGTTCGGAAGAACCATTTTTACCGACTTTGGTGCTTCCTGAAGCTGGTAATTGGACGGTAACCTGTAAGTCTGAACTTGTTGAATATGGTAAGGATGATCGAATTCCACCGGATACTCCCTTTTTTCGATCTTAAATGGATTCTCCTCAAAATACGGTATGACTACCGGTGTGAAGTAGAGCATATCGCCGGGATTTGACGACAGGTGGCTATCGGAAAATTTGTAGGTGAGGTTTAGGTTATGGTAGAGCGTGTCGAGACCTTTGACTTTGATTCCGTCGACATTCTGCAACTTGTTTTTATCATCCATTGCTTTGATAAAGTCTGCTGGCGAATCATATTTGCGGATTCTTTTCCTGAATTCGTAAGCGCCGTACCCCTTCAGGTTCATATTGGCCTGGCCGCTGATTGTTGCCGTGCTGTCCATCATCATCAGAACGCTGGACGTCATGGTAAAGGGCTGGTAGTTCATCAGGTTAATCCACTTGTCCTGAACATCACCAATGATTCGTCCTTTGTCGTTCAGGCAGCGGATAGGAAGCAGGTTGACTTCGGCGTCCCGGTCGGTGGCATCCATCAGGTAGGCTTTACCGTTGCTGAGTACCATGGCAACCACGTAGTTGAAACTACTGATAGATGGATGCGACGGATGAATAATACCATTGTCCTGTGTACTCAGTATGACAGGATAACTTTTGAAGCCCAGCTCGCGCAATAACCTGACAAGATTCAGGTTTACATCGGCGCAGTTTCCGGACCCATCTTTGAACGCTTTGTTCAAGGTCGTATTGGCATACTTGGTTTCGGAACCATCCCAGGCAATATGCTGTTTGATATATTCGAATGCCTGGTTCATCATTTGCACTCCTTCAGCACCGCTTTTCTTCAACTCTTCAACTGCGTCCCGGATGTAACCGGCGCTGTTGAGCTGCTTCCCGAAATATTGGTTCTCATTTAAGTTTTTATCGATGTCGGCCCAGGTTGTCGTGTAGTAGTCGATGGGTTCCCGCGGAAATTTTCTGTATTCAAGTTCGAATACCACTTTGGAAATATAATTCTCTTCGGTCCGGAGAAATTTCTCTTTCGGAAATGCCGGGATACTGTCAGCTGTATAATGGTAAATATTTTCGGTGTAGCTGAATGTCCCGGAACTCGTGTATGCCTTTTGTGAAATTCCCTCGGCTTTTTGATGATACGTGATGGTCAGTTTTTGAGCGCGTGTATCCTGGTCAAATTTCACCGGGTAGTAACCACGAAGGGTCTTGTTGTAATAGTAGTATTCGGGAATGATGGCGGTAAAATCACTGTATATCGTTGGAATGTCCCGTTGAAAATACCAGGGGCGGAGATTGAAGAAGTAGGTTGTACGAATCGTATAGTCAACTTCGATAATGGAACCAGCCTTCACATTCGGAAGGGCAAACTTAACCGTGTTCCAGTGTTCACTGGTTTCTTCTGTCATAACATCTTTGTTCTTCAGCTTGTCTTTTACCTCTTTCCCGTTTTCGAGATTATAGGTATACGCTTTCAGTGATGACAACTCTTCGTTTTGTCTTCCCTGGTAGAGTGGAATTTCGACGTTGGCGTAGTCAAATCCTTCGTTGTCGAGGATTTTGATACGGAAATGCCGGTTGATGTGTAACTGAAAGCCCGTCCGGCTACTTTCAGGTTCATCCGACCTGACATTCTTGGCCATGTATTCGAAGTCGGCTTTTCCATAGTCGAAAATGAAATAGGCATGTGCATTCGAATCGATAGGGCAGTGGGTGGCTTTGAGGTTATTAATGTCAATTTGACCAGTTTTTGGTTCTTTCTGTGCGTTGACCTGTTGGATTGCAGTCAGGAGTAGAAACAGCACAAATATTAGACTGAAGCAAGTTTTCATTATTCTTATTTTAAAGGTTAGAGGATTCCCATATTATTTGCATACATGAATTGCCCGGGCGTTTCGCGGCAGGTTATTCGTCTGGTAAAACGCAAAGCAATCTTATCAGGATACTATCCTGTTTTTATACCCTTAAAAAATAAACGATCCGACAAAGACTCACCGAATAAATGAGGCGCTGCTTCAGGTAAAAAAGAAAGGTAAAAACTGCAGGGATGGTTTGTTTGATAAGTCCTCAGGTCTCATTTTCAAAGGAATCGCAGATTTGTTTATTTTTATTGGTCCGCTTAAAGATAAAATCTTATCGCAACGGTACAAGAAATTGGCATTATGTTATTGGACAGTTGGGATTGATATGGCCGCCTGGTCTGTCGGGAATTCTAATTCCTGACTTCTCTATCAGTTTAGAAGAATTTCTAATTGTTCACATCTCACTATTCATTGCCTGTCATCTTCTCTTCAGAAACTTCCGCTTGGTTCCTCTGGAGGCATTGGTTGCATGAATGTTACCGCCTCCCCAGGTCAAACCAGAATGATGGTCGCGAAACGGCGGATTATTAATGCCCCATTCTTCAATCCCGGAGGTTTCTTTCTTTATCTGTAGAGGTTTCTTCTTTTTGCCTTTGTACGATGCAATGATTTGTTTGATCTCTTCGTCGCGTAGATGTTTATCGTACAAATAGGTTGGTATGCAAACGATAAATAGCAGGAACAGGCCGGAGTAAAACAAAAAAGCATTGGCGCTGAATTCGGCTATGATACCGATGGCCCGGAAGATCAAGAGAATACCTCCGGTGATTCCTGAAACATAAATGATGCCGGTTCTCATAGGTCAGAATTTTATATTCGTTCTTTTAAATGTACTCATCCTGACGGAGATTAACAAAATCGGAGGCTACCTGCCGGCTGCAATTTCAGCTGTGCTTTGCAACGCCGCAAACCAACGACCAATGATTTTTTGATGGTACCGGATAATCTCTTCCGCTTTCATGAAGTCATTATCGTACGTGCTGTGGGCATCGTGTACCAGGATGGTGTGGTAGTTTTTGGCAAACGCACTCCGGCAAGTGGTATCGATGCAGTATTCCGTTTGCAGTCCGGTAATGTATAGTGTGTCGATTCTGTTTTCCTGCAGAATGGAAGTCAATTCCGTATGGTAAAACGAATCAGGCGTTCTCTTATCCAGAAAATAATCGTCATCTTTTTGGGTGAGTTGGTGGCAAACGTTCCAGGCTTCGCTGCCTTCGACCAGTTCCTCTCCGGGTTTTTCTGTATGTCTGATAAAAATGATCGGACGATACTTATTCCGAAAATGGTCAGTCAGTTGGTTGATATTTTCTATTAACTCTTTTTGTCGGTAAACCGGCTCATTCTGATCAGTAAAAAAACCTTCCTGCATATCAATAACGAGAAGTGCTCCGCGATGATTGGATGGGGAATAGGAAGAATAACTGTTGGACATGTTGTAGACGAATTGTTTCTTATCCCGATAAAGCTACACATAAAAAGAACAGAACGGAAGGAATAATCCTGACAAGTTCGGCGCGAAGGATTGACTTGTTTCATTTTGCGAACTTGCCTGATCGTGTGCTATCAACTCAAAATGAGGGTGTTATTAATCGTTCTTTTAATATAATGATATAATAGGTTTCTTGATATCTGCTTAAAGAGTCAAATCCCGTTAACTGTGGCGTTAAGGAGAACTACATCCTTTATGTTCTTGACATAATAATATTAGAGTTTTATTCGTTTTTGAAATATATGGGTAGCAGGACTTCAATTAATGAAGTATTATCGATTTGTTTTTTTTACATTCCAAATCATCAAAATAAGAAGGCAAAAGGATTTTTCTCTTCTCCTTGTAACTCACGTGGCGGAGCTGTATCTACACCTTAAAAGCGGCAAAATCCCCTACGGGCGGATTAAGAAGTACTTCCGTGAAAACAGTACGTTGGTAAGTACGGGCACATCGACCAATAGTTCGACCAGCACCGATACGAAAGTAGAGAACCTGCAGTTCTATTACCATCCCGACCATCTGGGTAGTTCAAGCTACATTACGGATGCTTCGGGTGAAGTGTATCAGCACGATGAATATTTTCCTTTTGGAGAGACGTTCGTGGAAGAGCGGACAGATGCCGAATACACCAGTTACCTCTTCAACGGTAAAGAGCTCGACCAGGAGACGGGGCTGTATTACTACGGAGCCCGGTATTATGACCCGAGGATTAGTATGTGGTATGGGGTTGATCCCAAATCAGATGCCGCGATTGAATTAACACCTTATC
Source organism: Prolixibacter sp. NT017 (assembly GCF_009617875.1). Classification (NCBI taxonomy): domain Bacteria; kingdom Pseudomonadati; phylum Bacteroidota; class Bacteroidia; order Marinilabiliales; family Prolixibacteraceae; genus Prolixibacter; species Prolixibacter sp. NT017. The sequence continues at coordinate 1,712,431 of NZ_BLAV01000001.1, forward strand.
GCTATGGTCAAAATAATCCAGTAAAAATATACGATCCCAACGGACTAGATGATTTCTTTGATTTTAATGGAAATTATATCCGCAGTTCAAAATCAGGAAGTCAAATACGTATAATGAATAATGGATCTGTTGATCAACTTACGGATTTTAATTATTCAAGACAAAATATAAGGAATAGAGATATGCTTGCAAAGGTGGCTACATATTATGCTCATAAAGCAGGCGTTTCGAAGAGTAGAAGTGTTGGAGTATTAGACGTCGATACTCAAAAAGATGGGCAAGCATTTGCAGCATATATGGTGAAATCAGATAGTTATATGATTACTGTGGATAAAAATGGTAATGTGAATCCAAGGGCTAATAATCTGTATAATATGGAAAATGCATATGTTCATGAACACGTGCACGAGGTAGATCCAACGTCAAGAACCGCTTTTGGCGAGATAAAAGCTATAACAAAACAGTCAAGTGTAATGTCTTTTTTCGATACGTCCAGTAGATTTAAAGAGGCTGCTGGTTCATATGCTGCATCTTCTCTTAATAATGCTTTATTTAATAAGGAAATAACTCCTAAACAAGCTCAAGATGCAGTGAGACAATTGAATGGAACATATTTGGGATTTTCAGTCAAACTAAAATTTACAGATGGAGCTGTACATTTTGATCTAATTAAAGATGAGATAATTGTAAAACCTTGATAGTAAATAGTATGGTGAAAATAAGAATGTTGTTATTTGGTTTATTGGCGGCAATTCTCGGATACTTTTCCTGTGTTGGAAATCCCCGTGTTCAAGGCCATAAAAGCTATTTCGAATTGCTGACGGGGGACAGTGCCAGGTACTGGGATCCATATTACACTTTTGAAAATAAAATGACAGGCAGAGGTTGGTATTTCTCTCGGGACAGTCTGTTTGTCGAATTTAATTATGCAGATAATGAGAGAAGCAAGCTCGATTATGGTGATATATACTGGGAGGGGTTTCGATTTGATATCACAGAGGATACCTTGTTCATAAAAGACTACAATGATTACGCATTTGTAATTTTAAAACTCAATGATGACAGTTTAATTGTTCGGGATGTCAGCAAGTTGGTGAGATATACTTACCTGGATACAATTCTGTTTGTCAAGTCTTATGACCAATCGACACTGCCCAAATAGAACGAAACCGAAAAGACATTTTGAGATGATGCAGTATCGTTTGCTTTTCATTCTGCTGTTTATTTCAGTAAGCTGCAAAGCCCAGGAGGCAAAAAAAGTGCAAATGGAAGGAGTTGTTGTACATGAGTACTACAAAACTTCTGCCGGGGTTTACTGTGAGGGACCAACTTATTTTATCGATGGGAAAGACACGTTTGTTCTATTCAGCAGGATTGACTATAACCAGGATATTTTAGAGCAGTATCCTGATTTACAAAAGGAATTGGGAATGGCGGAAAAGTATTTTAGTGATCCTTTTCAGATGGACTCGCTGGTGGATTTGCACTATGTGAGATTCAACAAATATCAATTTAGAGAGGGTAAGACATTTGTCGGCAGTAATGCTTTTTATCAGGACAGTCGTCCCAAGATGTTGTTTACTTTGTACCAGTTGAAAGCAACGTTTATTCGTTACTCCGGCATCTTCCGTTATGTGCTGAATACGTTTAACGTTGGCAAATCAGGGAAAGATTGCATCTGTCCGGGCATATCCTTAATGAATACGTCAAAAGATTTTCTGGTGTTGGAGAAAGTCGAAGCAGTAAAAAAACTAACAGGACAGCAGGAACAAAAAATGAATCTGAAACCTACGGGAATGAAGTCCATCGAGTTGTTCTATCCCGAATGAATCTGATTTCATGCATAGGAAAAGATATCAAATGAATAAGATACTTAATCGGTTTGGGCTGGTATTGTTGTTAGTCATTGCTGTTTTGTGGATTGTTGGAGGACGTTACATGAACAGAAGTTATCGGGAAGAAATACAGAACAAGAAGAAAATGTACTGTTACCAGCAGTATTGGGGCGTTGTCAATCCGGTCTTATTTGTGAAGAAAAAAGAGTTTATTGATTCGCTGGTAGTGTACTACCAAAAAATTGAGGCGGGGGAACCCAATCCGGTCTTCAATTTTCCACCTCTTTCATTGCCTTACGATACTTGTGTGTACGTTCTTGGTTACAAGAGAGATTCTTCCGTTGCGCACGTGGTCTGCTATGATGATTGGGGAAAACAGGGGAGTTTTGTCAAAGGATATGTCTACATCCATACGCTTCATGATTCTCCTCCGCCAAAAAAGGAAAAATAATAGCTATGCCTGAGACTGCACGATGGTTAGGCGGGTTTATTAGATGGTTATTAAAGGGATGCCGAACCAGCTTACAAGATGAAATCGAGGGGAACCTAGATGCAACTTGGGGTGGAACCTATGATACGGAAAACTATGTTATTGGACTCGGTACCATAGTAATCATATTGGGTATAGTGGTCAGGCTTGTGTTTCGATAGGTAGTCGGTTGTTAAAACAAGAACAGGGTGCAGCAAAAAAATGCTGCACCCTGTTACTTTTGTTGGGTGTGGTTCCCTTTTATATTAACCCCAAGGACACCTATGCGAAATATCTTTTGTATTAAAAACGGTACTGAAGGTTGACACACATTCTGACATAACTGCCGTTCGCGATGGTTACTTTCAGTTCCGGAGCCAGGTTCAACTGGTCGGTGAGGGCATAGTTTACACCGGCACCGATGTTCAAACCTAAGTTGCTGTCGGAAGCGGTTACGCCCGGAGTCGTGATGGTTCCGAAATTGGGATCGGTGTAGGTTGTTCCGGGAATGTCAATCTTGGCAAATGTAACTGATAAACCGGCCGCGCCGTAAACGTTCAAACCGCTGTTGTCGCTGTAAAAGATGTAATGTCCGTCAAAATCCAGCACATTCCAGTTGGCATAATTCTTTTCAAAAAAGTGGGTAAAGGCAATTCCGCCTTCCCATTGTTCGTCGAACTGGTAGACTCCGTTGATGTCAATACCAACATTGTCGATATCGGTTCCGTATACCAAACCACCGCCTACGCGCAGGTTGGATGTATCGAACGATTGGGAAAAGCCAAAAAGAGGTAAAATAATAGCAAGGACGAGGAATGCAGATTTTTTCATTTTTGTTGAATTAATATGAAACAATTAGTTGTTTGTGTCCCGTTTAGGTTTATACTCTAAACATAACGAATCAAGTTTCATATTATTGTTAATCTTAACCGGAAGAAAGCGAAATTTTCTCTGTAATATATCTTAAAGTGATTTGACATAGCCAGCAAAACCTGAAACCCTTAAATCAATGAATAATGAAAAATGGGTAGTGAATAATAAAGAGGCGAAAGTCAAAGGTCTCATGTCTAACGTCTTTCCTCTGGAGTCTTCTTTCTTAACACTTAACACTTAACACTTAACACTTTCCATAATCTGAAACCGCGTAGTTCACGCTTACACCCTATACCTTATCCCTTACACCTGGTATTTTAATTGTTCATTTCTCATTTTTCATTGTTCTCTGTCACCCCATTTTCTTCCAAACGGCAATGAAAAAGAGTATCCAGGCAATGATGAAGCTGGTTCCGCCCAATGGAGTAATGGCCCCGAGCCATTTAATGCCGGTAACGGCCAGCAGGTATAAGCTGCCCGAAAACAATGCAATACCAAGGGTCATCAGTATGGCCGACCAGCTGAGCGTCCCGGAAGGATAGTGGCGGTACAAAACACCAATAATCAGGATTCCCAGGGCGTGATAAAACTGGTACTGCACTCCGGTGTGGTACACCTGCATCATATCGGTTGCTAATCTGCTCTTCAGGGCGTGAGCGCCAAATGCTCCCAGTATCACTGCCAGTGCCATTAGTACGGCTCCGGTCATTAAGATGGATTTACTCATGTTGTTTTCCTTTTTTCATTTTGGTAACCATAACAATATGGGAGAGGTTTTGTTAGATCCGGATTTTCGAAAACTGAACCTGTAATCCGAAAATGAGAGTGGGAGAACAGGCAAGTAGAATTGGTATAGGATAAGGGTATACGGAGTAAGGTATATGGTCAGTGGTCACTTCTTAAAACTTTTCCAACAATAGTAAGGACAGTAACAGCGGAGCGTAACCTGAAACCTTTAAAACAATTAGTAATGAAAAATGAGTAATGAACAATCGAAAGACCATTCTATATCGTCTAAGGTCTAATATCTGGATTCTAATGTCTTTTTTCCAACAACAGAAACGGCGAAGCCCAACCTGAAACCTGAAACCGATTACCTTACCTTCAACTGCCTTCGGTGCCGGACCAGCGTTCCGAAAAAGAGGACAACCATCACGAGAAACGAAGCCAGTGCAAAGATTGACAGGAGATGCAGACTTTTATCGGTGACGCCGTCGCGGAAAACGCTCTTGATTTGTGTTCCCGAAATAATGGCACCGAAATATCCGAATGTCCGGTACAGGCCGAAGGATACGCCCGTCTTGGCTTGCGGAACTTCCACGCTAATCATCGCCTGGTTGACAATGCCGTTGACTCCTGCTGCTACCCCGGTCAGCATGATGACGCCGACGAGTATCCAAACGGGAACAGCCTCGTGAAGGTAGAATAATCCGGCCCAGGCCAGCCCCATACTGATAATGCCCACCAGGTTCATGCGCAGGTATTTGGTCGACCGCGAGATGTAGATTGCGGTAACGCCCGACATCACCGACATGGGAAACATGATGAGTCCTGTTTGCGATGGCGACATCATCTTCACCGCTTCCACCCATTGCGGCATGGCGTACAAACTCAGGTAAAGAATGTAGGTAGTGGCGGTGGTGCGGACGTACACCCAGAATAACGAAGGCTGGTTCCACAGGAGTTTTACATCGAGGAACGGATTGCGCTGGCGGCTTTCATGCCAAATAAGCCACACCAGTGCTACAACAGCCGTAATTGGGTAGGCAAGGTTTAACGGGCGCTGCGTTAAAACAAACATGGCGGAGATGAGAAATACAGCCATCAGGGCTACGCCCGAAGCATCAATCTTTTTCAGCAACGGAACGGACCGGGAATCTTTCTTCTCTATAGACGGAATTTTCCGGGAGAAATAAAGCGCATTGAGTACCCACGGGATGTTGATGAGGAAAATTCCCTGCCAGCCGAGCCAGTCGGTCAGGAAACCACCGAGAATTGGACCGAGCACCATGCTCACCTGGTTGGCGACGGAAATAATTCCCAGCACTCTGCCGGGTACGGCACGTTGCTGACTTTGATACCGGTGCGAAACAATGGCGATGGCCGACGGGTAGGCAGCTGAAGTTCCGAATCCAAGAATAACCCGCGATACGATGAGCCAGGCAAATGAAGGAGCCAGCGCGCCGATAAGAGCGGCTATGAACACCAAAATAAATCCCAGCCGGTTGATGATTTTGGGATTGTAAATGTCGGCCAGACGCCCCATGAGTGGCTGCCCGATAGTGGCCGCGACATACAGGGGCGTAATGAGGTAAGCCCCGGCGCTGACGTCGCGTGAAAACTGGTGACAAATGGTCGTCAGGGCAGTGGCCAGCATGGTCGAGTTAAGCGGATTCATCATGGTTCCCAGCACCAGCGGGAACAATAATTTTCCGTCTAACTGCTCTTTGTCGGTGGCTTCCTCCATGTTAGCCTTTCTGCGAAAGCTTGTTCAGAATGTCCGTCGTGGTGCCCGATTCACCGATGCGCGGGAAGATGTATTGCAGGCTGTTGTTGTGTGCTTCCAACACCCGGTCGGTCATGGCATCGGTGGCAAAGCTGACGTTGTAGCCCAGCTCGGCGGCGGCACGGGCCGTTCCTTCCACACCGATGCTGGTCGAAACACCACCCAGAACGATACCGGTGACGTTGCGTTTTTGCAACTCGTCATAAAGTTCTGTTTCGAAGAAGGCGTTCCAGGTATGTTTGGTGACGAAAATGTCATCCGGCCGGGTAGGGACCTCATCGACAATCTCGGTAAAGTTGTCCGGCATCTTCGAAGCGGGCATCTGGGCTTCTTTCCGCGAACGGGTCCACGCTGCGCCACCCGGGTTTACGTTGACAATCACGACCGGCAATCCGGCATTGTGAAAGCCATCGACGAGGACGGATGCATTTTTCAATACACCTTCCAGCGGATGCGCTTTGTCACCGGCCAGAATTCCTTTCTGCAAATCAATCAGCACAAGGGCTGTTTGTTGATCCAATTCTGTAATCATGTGATGTGTGTTTGTGTTTCTGTGTTACTCAAACAGCGGTTGATGGCGGGATGTTCGGTGTAACGGTTGAAACCATGGATTAGCTAAGGCGGTGCACATAAAAAAAGCCTCTGGAAGAGAGGCTTTCATATCTTATTTGTGAGCTGTTAGGAGTTATCCTTTTTTGGTATAGGCAATCCTTCTGGAAGCTTTTCTCATCAGTTTATTTACCAAATCTTCTGTTGAGCTACCCAGTGAACCGGAAACAGCTTTGTTATAGTTAACCAGCAAATCGTTGTCGGCTCCGTTGTAGATGGAGAGGTTCAGGACCGCTTTATTGGTGGTTCCCCAAAAACCTACCAATACCCCCAGTACGACGGAAGCACCTTCAGACATGGGTTTATTGGTCTCGAAAGTACCCATAACAACGGCGTCAACTCCCAATGCTTCAGCAATTTCTTTTGGGGTATAACCATCCATATTGTCGTAGGTAATGCCTGCTTTTTTCAACTTGGCATTGGTAATGGCCGGGCTTTGCACTTTTACGGTTAACTCGCCGCGTTTTTCTCTTTTCAGGAACCAGGAATACATAGCCGACTGTACACCTTCGCCTTCCGATACTTCCATTTTAGCCAACTGGTCGGGTTTCATGTCCTTCATCTGTTTTGGCCGCAATTTGACGGTCGATTTGAAGGGCACGACGGCAATCATCTTCTGGTTTTGAGCAATCTTATCAAAATTCGGATTTTCGTACAGATGTGTCTGTGAGAATGCTGCCAGGCTCACGAACATCGCGAAGGTAAAGACAAGTAGTTTTTTCATTTTTTTTGATTGATAAATGTTAAGATAGAATATTCGTTGTGTTAACGGTTTTGAATCGGGGGAAGTTAGTTTTTGTTTTCAGTGTCCTGTTTTTTTTGTTAGCGCATCTAAAATATTAGATATTATGAAAAACACAAAAAAATTGCTGTCTAAATAGTGGGACAGGCGACTGTTTTTGCCTGTCTGTGAGCATTCGCTTTTGTCGTTTATCCCGCAGATCGAACCATTCACCACACAAAATTGACCGTTCACGGAAGATTTTAACCTTTTTCGGGTGTCGGTAATTTTTTTACAGAAGGAATGCGGGAGAAAGGAAAAATGGAGCTGAGGTTAGCGAAAGTAAGGAGAGAAGTGAAAAGCGAGTAAGCCAGGCCAGATTACCAAAGCAATCTGCGCCTGGTCTCTCAAAATCGATTATTTACCGTTGTTGTCACATGGCTTGTAGATAGCACCGGTAGCAAAGTCAATAATGGCGCCCGGCCAGAAAAGGAGGATGTCAGCGACTAAAGCTACGGCACGTACCGGCCTGGCAGGTTCACCCGGTGCCGGTTTGGTTCGTTGGCATTCCGAAACGGCACCACCGAAAACAGTAGCACAACTCGACAGGGTAGCAGCAATGAGCAACATCCCGATTACATTCAATAGTTTTCTTTTCATAACAATATAAATTAAGTTAGTATTGAGAGCCGACGCAACCTACAACCGGGTTATCGTCGTTTTGGAAATATAGTCGTGCAGTCCTCTGAACGAAAACAGGTAGGATAGAATATCAACCGGAATGAATCGCATGATAGTACGTCCGAAAATCTGCAGCAGATAAAAGAAACGGTTCTCTGTGTTTGCCAGAGACGCAACTTTGGAGCGGGTAATGAACTTGGCCGGCGTACGCCCCACCAGTAGTTCGAACAGGAAATAGTAAAAGAAATAGGCTAACACCGATATCCATTTCACATCTTCCCGCGGGATGTTGTCTTTGAATAGCAGGATAAATGACAGGGTGAGAATGAGGTAGATGATGGTGTCCAGCAGGAAATTCACCAATCGCAATTTTTTTCCGGTCATGGTTTTGTCGTGTTAAATAATTCTGGTTAGTAATATTTCTTCATCTAAATTATCAGATACGGTTAAATACTCCAAGAAATTAAGTAACTAATTCTTTGGTGTTTGGCAGATTTATCTCCGTGTCAACCGGTATATTTTTCCGTTTATCCCTCAGATCGAACCATTCACCATACAAAACAGACCGTTCACGGAAGATTTTAGCGTTCCCCGGATGTTGATAATTTTTCGTCTAACCGGACTAAAACGACAGATGCCTGACGAACTTCAGGTTGGATGTCCCGGTTACTGTTGTTGGAAAAAAGACATTAGACACCAGACTCGAGACACTAGACGATACAGAATGGCCTTTCGACTTTTGATTGTTCATTACTCATTTTCCATATTACTAATTGTTTCTCCCGTTTCTATCATTGTCAGGCTGAAGGCCTGATATACTTCAGCCCGGGGGAAGGAATCACGGTGTAGCCGGGATGACGCCACCCCGGGTTAAATGTCCGTAGCGACAAGAGGCGCACATTCCGGAAGTGATTGGAACGGAGGCGTTGTTGCGCCGCACATGGATAGTTGCAGATTAGGCTTCGCGGTTCCTGTTGTTGGAAAAAGACATGAGACATTAGACCCCGACGCACGGTCGGGATTTCGCTTTGCTCAACCATAGACGATATAGAATGGTTTTTCGATTGTTCATTACTCATTTTTCATTACTAATTGTTTTAAAGGTTTCAGGTTGCGCTCAGAGGTTGCTGTGACTGATATTGTTCTTGTCGTTTCTGTTGTTCCTATGGTTACTGTTGTTCGGCTTCGACGGTGGACATCATTGTGTCCTTGGTGCAACCCTTGTGTTCTTCGTGGTAAAAAAATTAAAAAAGCTCCACGCAAAGGCTACAAAGATTTCTGCCAAGAGCGCAAAGAGCTGACCACCCATGGCACCGATTCATCTGTGTACATCCGTTAATTTAATCTGTGATTATCCGTGGAATATATAGTGGTTAAAAATGAGGAAAGCCCCATGGCGGTGGGGCTTTTTGTTAAGAGAGGTTGATGGTATTTGTCTCCAGGTTTGGGAATCAATCCCTGAATCTACCATAGTCAAACTGGTGTATCAGTAGCATATCATACCATTTCATTACACACAGTTTCACTTTTTTTATGTCTTTGTGAAATTTTTTTCTCCCGGGGTGGGAGTGGGCCATCTGTCTGGTAACTTTCCTTCGTAAAAATACGGCGAACAATGGTCAGGGTTTCACTCTTTCCCGGACAAAATGCCGCCTTTTTTCAACAAAATCGGGTGCAAAACACCAATGTGCTACCGGGCACTCGATTGCGTATCCTTGTCGGAGGTAAACGACGCCAGGGGCTCCTGGTTCATGAACCTTTTCAGCTTCCGGACATCTTTCATGGCCTGACTGCGCTGGTACAGGTGCCGGCTGCAGGTAATCCGCATCGGGTAAGCATCCAGGTTGTACGGATTGCGCCGGATGGCCTCGTCGAGCAGGTTCAGCGCCAGCGCGTAGTCCGATGCCCCCATGGCGACCTGCATGCGGTGGGCCAGCTTGCCGTCGGGAAGAATGTGATGAGTCGACGTTTCCGGTGCCCCGGATGCCGTGATGCTCAGCGGTGCCATAATGTTCGGCCCGCTGATATCGGGGGAGTAAAACGGGTGATGAGCCAGCTGAAACCGCAGCTGAATGTAAAAAGTTTCTGTGTCGTAGTTCGGTTGCATTTTGTGCCAGCGGCCGTCTGTTCCCCGCAGCACTCTTGTCACTTCGTTGTCGATGGGATCGCCCAGCGAGTTGACGATGGTAATGGCGGCCACCCGTCCGTTCGGGGTAACCGTCACCGCGGCAATCGACAGGCCCATGCGTCCCCGCACAACGGCCTCGGCCGGGTAAGTGGTCGTTTCGCCCAGGTACAGCCGTAGCTGATTTTCACCGCCTTTAAAACGCTCATTGAGGTTTGGCAGCGAACCGGAGTGTCTTGCCGGACTTCCGGTCTGTGCTCCCGACTGAACCGATATCAGGAGGGAAAGCCCAAGCATCAAATGTCTTATCATTTTGTTGGAAAGGTTAAGGTCGTTTTTTGATGACTGGCCGCTATTTGCTCTTTAGCCGGAATACCAGGAACACGAGTCCCAGCAGTAATGTAAGCTTTAGCATGTATTTTAACATCACGTTTGTGGAATGCCCCAGCTGGTAGCCCACATCGTATGCCGTCATGTCGTGTTGCAAAGGGGAAAGGTCAATCACCGTAAACAGGATTGACAGGAAGATGATTGTCACGATGACAAGAACGAGGTCAAAAACTTTACTTTTTGTCATGGCGTCAGTTTTTCGTTCAACGTATGGTGTGTCCCATTGCCGGCCACCACTGCTGCCTGCTCCCGGATGCACCGGTTATGTTGCTTCTACGTGGTCGTAAGCAAATAACTTACGTTCTACCTGTTCCCTGGTCAAAAAGAAACATCATGCCCAATTTACCCATAATGTTTGGTTTGAGCAAATAGAGGCCAGCTGGTATTTCGCACCGCAACAAACACAGGCAATCTCTTTCGGGGTATCGCGTGGTTGATCGCAACCTTTTGGCAACCATATTCATCTGGTAAAAGAAGTTCAAAAAAACAGGAAGCTAAAACAGAATGTAAACCAACCCTAATTGAATGACGATGAAGAAAGCAATGGTTCTGGTATTCGGTATTTTTATACTGAGTTCATGTAAAGACAATGAAAACCCGATTGGAAAATGGGATGACATTATTAAACTCTCGACAAAGAGTGTGGAGCTGACGGCCCGGGCAGACTCTGTGACCATCAACACACAGGGAGACTGGTGGTGGGTCGACGAAATTTCGTTTCAGGACAGCACCTATAGTTACTACAACCGCGAAGATATCAACCTCGAATCGGATGCGTATTCCATAAATGAAGATGCTTTTATCGTAGAACGGCGTGATAAAAACACCTTGTTTGTTCGGCTGAAAGAGAACAACACAGGAGCCGAACGAACAATGCTCATTGGCCTCGAAGCCGGAGACTATTTCGATCACGTGAGCATCAAACAGGCGGCTAATTGATTTTGCACGCGCCCGACACACCCCGTCAGTGGTTGTTAAACCCTGACGGTGGTATACAACCGACGCCGACCTGTCAGCGTGCAGCGCACCTGACAGCGTCAAAAACAGCAAACCAACAACTTCCGAACCCCGTCAGGGCTTTTACCGGTGTTGGAAGTATGAACCCTTGCCGACCTTTTTCACCACCCCCAATGCTATCCGGCAGTACCATCACCGCAATTAAATTTGTATTTTTGGAGACGTCAGGGGACTTCGGAAAACAGCCAACCCCGGTTTACAAACCTGAAACAAAAAATAAAAGCTGCACATCTCACTCCCGTATGGGTATAACTGGTGGTAGTTTTAGTAAACATACATGCAGGTTGCGCCTGTTATTGGCAGTTGCATAAAAAATTCCAACGAAAGAGGACTATGAAAAACGGAGGAGTAATTTTTGATTTCAACGGAACATTGTTCTGGGATTCGGAGTACCAGGAAATCTCGTGGGATAAATACCTGGAGACCCACAACATTAGCCTGACAATGGCTCAAAAGAAAGAATATATACACGGAAGGAACGGGAAAGATACACTTGAATTTCTATTTAAACGAAAGCTGAACGAACCGGAAGTTGAACAATGTACCGAAGAAAAAGAACGTATTTATAGAAGTGTGTGTCTGCGACACGAAATGAAATTGGCACCTGGCGCTGCAAAATTTTTAAATTACCTGAAAGCGCAAAAAATACCGATGGCAATTGCAACAGCTTCAGGAAAATCAAATGTGGATTTCTTTATCGAAAAATTAGGCTTACTCGATTATTTCGCTGAGGAGCATATTATCTATAATGATGGAAAAATAAAAGGGAAACCTCACCCCGATATATTTGAGAAGGCAATAAATAAACTGGGGGTGAAAAACTCGGAATCAATTATCTTCGAAGATTCTTTCTCGGGCATTCAGGCTGCTATTAATAGCAAAGTGGGAAATGTTATCATTGTAAATTCCACCAATGAAAATTATTCCGAATTCAATTTCCCGGTAATAGAGCATTTTGATGAGTTTGACCGAAATCTTTTAGCTGGTTGTATGAAACAGTAAAAAAATAGTAAGCGCAATATATAGCAGTATTCAATCTCCACCCCGTCAGTGGTCGTCAGACCCTGACGGTGGTCAAAAGAACAGCCGCAGCCCCGACAGGGTTCCAAACCCCGTCAGTGGTTGTTAAAACCTGACGGTGGTCTTATAACCAACCGACCGCGACCTGTTAGCGCTCAAAACAATGACCGCGTCAGGAATGCAAACCAACCGGGTATAATTATCACATCCCACTGACGGAACGATAGTTTGGGTAAACGTGCAAACTATCGGGTGGTTTGAAACGTTATAAGCGGCATCAGGAAATAAACAAAGCAAATGACAATATCAAAAGAGTACGAGTTGGTAGGCATGCAAAAAGCGGGCGAAGCGGTTGCATGTACGTTACGAGAGATGACCCTGTTTGCCCGGCCCGGCATGACAACCAAAGAGCTTGATGAATACGGGGCAAAGATACTGGCCGGCTTTGGGGCGCGCTCGGCACCGAAACTGACGTACGGTTTTCCCGGCTATAACTGCATTAGTGTCAACAATGAATTTTGTCACGGAATACCCTCCGATAAGCGGGTTTTAGAGGAAGGCGATCTGGTGAATATCGATGTATCAGCCGAATTGAATGGCTTTTGGGCCGACAATGGCGGGTCTTTTGTCCTGGGGAAGGATGTCCATCAACATCAAAACCTGGTAGATGCTTCAAAATTTATTCTAAAGAAAGCAATTGAGCAGATAAAAGGGGGAGTGCGGATAGCCGGTATCGGGCATCTGATGGAGCAGGAAGCTAAAAAACGAGGTTATAAGGTGATTAAAAACCTTGGCGGGCATGGAGTGGGAAGAAGCCTGCACGAACAGCCCGATGCCCTGCTTAATTTCGGAGACCGCTCCGACAAACGACGATTCCGGAAAAACACGGTAGTGGCCATCGAGACGTTTATTTCCACCACATCGACCTATGCCAACGAGCTGGACGACGAATGGACGTTGGTGGGAAACCGGGGCGGATACATGGCCCAGCACGAACATACCCTGGTGGTAACCGACGGAAAACCGATCATTCTGACCGCAACGAATGGCATATGGAATTAATCGAATAAAACGCTCTGTCGTCCGCTACCCCGTCAGTGGTCACAACCGACCGCAGCCGACCTGTCAGCGTGCGAAGCACCTGACAGCGTCAAAAACAGAGAACCAATAACTCCTTCCCGTATTCAGCTTCCAACCCTGTCAGTGCCTTTATTGCCGCCCCAAAAACCACTGTCGGGGTCTCCGACCACCAACAGGATTTTGCTTCACACTCCGTCAGTGGTTACTAAACCCTGACGGTGGTCTCACAACCAACCGAAGTCAGACCTGTCAGCGTACAACGCACCTGACAGCGTCGGAAATCTTGCCCCCGGCTTGAAATCCCGCTCGGCCGTACCACCGCCACAATTAATTCGTATTTTGCGGGAACACCGGGCAACTTTGTAAAACAGTATCATATGGATGGCAACAATATAAAACGGGTTTCAAGGCTCACAGCAATTGTAACGCAACTGCAAACAAAACGAATTATAACTGCAACACAACTTGCTGATAAATTCAACGTAAGCATCAGAACCATTTATCGCGATATAAAAGCGTTGGAACAGGCAGGCATTCCTGTCGTAACAGAAGAAGGCAAAGGTTATTCTTTGGTGGAAGGCTACCGGATTCCTCCGGTAATGTTTACTGAAAATGAAGCAAATGCTTTAGTAACCGCCGAACAATTGCTCCTAAAAAGTAAGGACTCTTCACTTAGCAAAGAATTCTCATCAGCTGTTAGCAAGGTCCAGGCTGCATTGCAAAATGCAACAAAAGAAAAAACCGAGTTGTTAGCTAACCGCATTGCTGTCAGTCCAATTATTCCGGATACAAATCAGAGTCATCACCTGATGCTTATCCAAAATGCGCTGACCTCTTTTAACGTTTTGGAAATCGTCTATCATTCAAAGTACAGTAACGAAGAAACCTTGCGACAGATTGAACCATTCGCTTTGTATTACAGCCTTCGCGAAGATTGGTTGCTTATTGCCTATTGCCGTTTAAGAAATGATTTCAGGATGTTCAGGCTCGACAGGATTCTTCAAATCAAACTCCTTGAGTTGAGTTTTGAACCGCACAAACTGACGCTTGCTGAATATTTGGAAAAGAAGAAAAAAAACTTCACCACCCCTGACATACCCTTGTCATAGACCTGCTTTACTTTTGCTTCTCTGTAAAGTATCATTCATTAATAATTTAAAATAGTATGATGATGAATCTTCTTTCAATCAGAATTATTACCACCGATGTAGAGAAGCTGGCAGGTTTTTACGAAAAAATAACCGGACTAAAAGCAATACGGTACACGAAAGACTTTGCCGAATTGAAAACCCAAACAGCGACGCTGGCAATTGGAGGCACCAACACGTTGCAGCTATTCGGTGGTGACGATGTAGCAAAAGCAGCCCAAAATCGTTCAGCAATAATTGAATTTTTAACAAAGAATGTCGATGATGACTATGCCAGGTTAGAGGAATTCATCAAGCCCTTCATGGTACAGGAGCCGGTAACAATGCCCTGGGGAAACCGATCACTTTTGTTTAGGGATCCTGATGGAAATTTAGTCAATTTCTTTACTCCAGTCGCGCCCGAAGCAATTGAGCGGTTTAAAGATAAGATCGAATAAATAGTAAGACGCCAAGGCTAACAGCCAATATAAGTATGCCCGATGGAAGTGGCTTACCCAAAGGTGCATACATTGAATCAATAGTGTATTGGCCCAATGTACGTTTAGCCGGTTGCCGCCCCTGCGAGTGTTCGAAACAATGTTTTCTACTCATCCCAACCCTTCTCTAATCATAGAGAAGGACTCACGCTGTTGCATATTCGAAAGGCATCATTTCCAAAAACGACCTGGTATCCTGCCGGGAAGAATGCAAATACAAACTTCGATGCTATCACCGGCCCCCGCCCATCTTTACTTGTAGAGAGGGGCCATTCGGACGCAGTCCGGATGGGGTGAGTAGATAAAAATCCAACCAACGGGTACCGCTGCCAGGTGAGGAAAAACAGGCTGAAGGCTTGATATTTCAAATCTGCTTTCCCGATAACTTCCTACAAGGTTTCGAACACTCCTGTGCCGCTCTCCACACCCCGTCAGTGGTCGCCAGACCCTGACGGTGGTCAAAGGAACCAACCGTCGACCTGTCAGCGTGCAAAGCACCTGACAGCGTCGGAAATACGCCAGCAACTTCATTCCCGTGTTCGGCTTCGAACCCTGTCAGGGCTTTTCCCATGCCACGCCAAATACACCACTTCAAAAATGTCCTTTTTTCCTGCCGTCCGCACTCTGACAGTGTCGGAAAAGGAAACCAATCCGGTTCAATAAGCATCTTAAAATACCAGGGTATACATATTACCCCTGTAATGTCGATATAAGGTAGTTTCGGCAATCATCACACATAAGTTGACAGCAAGGTAAAACCGAACCTCATTTTTGAACACAACTATCCGACTTTTGAACACTTATAAGATAATCCATTATCCCAACTTTGAGCACTTAACCCGAATATCGATAAAAATGAAAGTAACATTAATCACGGGAGCCACCAGTGGAATAGGTGAAGCAGTGGCTCATCAGTTAGCCGGTAAAAAACACAATTTGTTGTTGGTTGCCAGGAACGAGCAAAAATTGAAACACCTGTGCAGTGTGTTAGCAGACAAACACAAAATTGGAGCTGACTATATAGTAACTGACCTCAGTAAAACGCATGCACCCAACTACATCTACGATGAGAGTAAAAAGAAAAATTTGGTGGTAAATATTCTTATCAATAATGCGGGCATGGGTTCCAGTGGTGTATTTGTAAAAAACGACTTACAAACGGAGCTGGAAATTTTACAAATAAACAATTCCGCCATGGTAGCGCTTTGCCATCTCTTTCTTCCTGCGATGATGAGTAACGAAAGTGGCAGCATCATCAACGTAGGTTCTATGGCATCCTTTTTCCCGAGTCCTTATATGAGTGTTTATGCCGCTTCGAAAATGTTCGTGCTTTCATTTACAGAGGCACTGACTGAAGAGTGCAGACCTTATGGAGTACAGGTAATGTTGTTTTGTCCCGGACTTACAACATCTAATTTTATGAATACGCCATCTAACGATAATGAATGGGGAAAGGTATTAACTGCCGGAGCCAATACACAAACACCTGAACAGGTAGCCACTGAAATGATACGTGCATTAGAAAAGAAAAAAACATTTCAGGTATCAGGACGCTTAAATGCGGCAGCAACCAAAATATTATCTCTGATACCCAATACAATTATTGCAAAGCAATTTGCCAAAAGCAAAAGAAAACAAATGGGGAAATAATTTTTAAATTTGAATTTATGAGCAAACAAGAATTTTTAAGCCTGCATATCAAGTCAATTGAGCAGCAACATCAATTGTTGGGGGTGGCTAAACCCAAACATCCCTTGTTTAGCTTATTGCGGTTCGAAGATTATCCTAACCGGAAAATTGAGCAGCGTACCCGGTTAATCTCAGATTTGTATCAAATCACCCTTAAAAAAGATTGTCCATGCAAAATGCAATACGGACAAATGCATTATGATTTTGATGAAGGGGTCATGTCGTTCTTTTCACCTAAACAGGTAAATATTTTAGATAAAGGAGACTACATACCACAAGAAGGGTGGACGTTATCCATTCATCCTGATTTTTTCAGAACGTATCCGCTGTATCAAAAAATAAAATCTTACGGTTTCTTTGATTATGCCATCAACGAAGCGTTGATACTTTCTGACGATGAACAAAAATCCATTGAAAATATTATTACGCAGATTGAAAAGGAAATGAGTCTGCCAATAGATAATTTTAGTCAGGATGTAATTATTGCGAACCTCGACTTGCTGCTTACCTACGCCAACCGTTATTACAATCGTCAGTTCATCACGAGAAAACCGAACAACAGTAAGCTGTTGAGTGAACTTGAAGATATACTGAACGAGTATTTTCAAAATACCAACACGGAAAAAGGATTACCAACAGCTACATTTCTGGCGTCACAACTCAATTTGTCACCCCGGTATTTAAACGACTGTCTGAAACAACTCACCGGACAAACTACTCAACAACTCATTCATGAAAAGCTAATTGAACACGCCAAGGAAATTTTGACTTCAACACAACTTTCAGTTAGCGAAATAGCTTATACATTAGGCTTTGAGCATCCGCAATCATTCAGCAAATTGTTTAAGAATAAGACCAATCAATCGCCTTTGGAGTTCAGACAATCGTTTAGCTGAAATGAAACCCTGCACCCCACACCCCGTCAGTGGTCGTAGACCCTGACGGTGGTATATAAACCTACCGCCGATCGGTCAGCGTGCAAAGCACCTGACAGCGTCAAAAACAGAAACCAACAACTCCATTCCCTCATTCTCTCATTCAATCATTCCTTCATTCCCTCATTCCCTCATTCTCTCATCCAATCATTCCTTCATTCCCTCATCCAATCATCCAATCATTCAATCATTCCCTCATTCCTTCCTTCAATCCTTCTCTCATTTCCAATAAATCCTTACCTTAGTTAACGCAAAAATACAGGCCCCATTGAAAACAAACACCGACCATTTACCCGCTGACAAGCAAGCTGAACTGCAGAAGATTGTAACGGCCATTGAGCAACGCTTTCCGGCCGAGATGATCATCCTGTTCGGGTCGTATGCCCGGGGCGACTGGGTAGACGACCGCTACAAAGAAGACGGCACGACCTACGAATACAAAAGCGATTACGATATTCTGGTGGTGCTCGATACCGAAGTGGTCGCCATTAAACGGGAGAGCAACCGGCGCTGGCAAAACAAGCTGCGCCGCGATACCGGTAGGGAAGCCCCGCTCAACGTAATATTCCACGGCATCGATTACCTGAACAGCGAGATTGAGGATGGCAGTTACTTCTTCATGGATGTACTAAAAGAGGGAATCATGCTGCACGACAGCGGGAAGTTCCAACTGGCAACCCCCAAGCTGCTCGACCATAAACAACGAACAAGCAAAGCCCGGCTCTATTTTAATAAGTGGTTTGATAATGCTGAAATCTTCTATTTGGATTTCGAGACCAACTTCGAAAGAGCAAAGCTTAATAAAAAATACCTGGGACAGGCTGCGTTTATGCTTCATCAGGCCACCGAGCGGTATTATGCCTGTGTGCTTTTAGTGTACACCGATTACAAACCGAAGGTGCACGATCTCGACAAACTCAACGGACAAGTTTGCAAGCTCGACAACCGGTTCAAGACCATCTTCCCCCGGAAAACCGAAGAAGAGGAGCGGTTATTTACCCTGCTGAAGAAAGCTTATATCGATTCGCGTTACAAACTGGATTACAGCATCAGCCGCGACGATTTGGTCTACCTTTCGGAGCGGGTACAACAGTTGCGCGAACTGACGGAGCTGGCCTGTAAAGAAAAAATCGATAGTTTTATGTCTGAAAAATAAACCGTCCCCTTGTGAGGGAATGGTGCTCATTATTTATTGACCGTAAAAAGAATACTAAACCATTGCGATTATGGACATCATGGATACAGCCCGCTTGAACATCAAGAAACGCCGCGAACTGAAAGGTTTCCGCCAGCAGGACATGGCCGACAAACTGAGCATGAATATCCGCACGTACCAGAACCTGGAAAACGGCGAAACCAAACTCGACCTGGAACGCCTGGAGCAGATTGCCGAAATACTGGAGACCAATATGGAAGAGCTGCTCAAACCGGAAGGGTACTATATCCATCAGGAAATACAAAAAGGAGGTAATGGGCCTGGCGTTAATTTTGGAAGTGAAAATACATACAACTATGGCATCGAAAAGGAAATAGTTGATAAACTACTGGAAGCAAAAGACAACGAGATAGAATTACTCAAAGAAGAAAATAAATATTTGAAAGAAAAGATCGATCAGTTATTGAGTAAGTAAGTACTGCATAAGCTAGTGCTGTATTCGGAAATTACAAACCCGTTTGATGTCTTGAAATACAAGAGGTACGCGTTGCATATTGAAAATATAGGGTAGTTTTGTATATATATAAACAGGCTGGCAGTAAGCTGAAAATACGATAAATGGCAATGCATCAGGATACTATTGATATATTAGACCAGTTTTGCAAACCATTACCTTCTGATTTAAGGAGGAAAATTAGATCTGAATTTGATAGTCGGCTTAAAGAAACTAAATGGTTTATTTCAAATACCGATTTTTATGCACAATTAGATTCAGATACGGAAGTAATAGAAATTATTCTATTGCTTACAGTCTATTATAAAAGAGTTATTATTTGTTTGGATAGTGCCACGAGATTCTATACCCGAGTTTCAAAGATTAAAGATTCTGACGGAATCCAAATTGGGAAATTCAATTATGATTATACTCAGAATAATAAAATCCTTGGCGTAATTATTAATTTTAAAAGACTAAAAGAAATGTATCAACTGCCAGAGTATATATTCGAATATGTAGAGACCAAGGAGTTTATTCGAAAAATTGTCACCTTCAAAGAATCTTTTAGTGATGTCTGATAATGAGAAGAAAAAGTCGAGGTCTCCATTTAAAGAGAAAGAATCATTTAAATCTGAAATTAAGGGTTTTCTTAAACGCTTCAACTCCATTATTTATAGTCATGCTGATAGGATCAGTGATTATTTCGAGATGAGCTGTTTTAATTATATAGTTCAATATTACGAAGATATGGGGTTTGACATTAAAGTTCAAAACTTGCAAAAAAACAAATACAGATATAAATGTACTACAAGTGGCAATCATATAAATTTCTCCTATTTTAGCGCTAAGTTGGGCACAAAATCTAATAATGATATTCAAATTCACCATAATCTGGCCGTAGAATCAAAGTATGAAAAAGGTATTTATACTACTCCAGACATTACTGTAATAAAAAGATCAACAATAGAAACGAGAAAGGACTTTTATCAAGGGAATAAAACCTTCAGCTATGTGAAAAATAAGAATCTCATTACGTTCGCCGAAGTAAAGCATTTTACTCCGTTTCCAGAATTGCTTTTCAATTTTATTGGAACTGTAAATGAATTAAAAGGTCTTGAGCATGATATACCTATGAATACAGAGCCAATTATGCATTTTGCACCGTTCTTGATGATTTCAGGAAAAAGTAATGCTCATACAGACGGGATCAGGCTCTCTTTGTCAGCCCGATACAATATCAATATTGTTTTTGATCTCTTTGGGAAAGGATTAGATAAGAATTTAAGAATAAGGTATCAATCGGTCGAAAAACTAAATTACATTGAGCAAGAAGAAGAAAGAGAATTAAAAATCATAGAAGATGAAGATTCACCATTCTAAACGTAAAGATGTCAAAGTAGTATGTGATTAGAGCTGTATGACCGCTTGCTAGTTGCCGAAAAAGACAAAGTCGCCATGATGGAGAAGCTGATAGAGGGAAGAAAGTAATAATAGTGTGCAAAGAGAAAGTCAGCGTCGGTATATTAATTACTAATCGCTTACCATTTTTTGTTTAAATTAAATTCAGAAGGGAAGCAAGAAGTTCATTCTTCTTGCTTCAAACTACTAAATATTTTATCCAAGTCGAAATCGGGGGATCCTTGTCTTGAAAGATAATAAGAAAACTTGGCAGTAATATCCTTCATGAATGAACTTGTTACTGTGCCTATTGCTTTATATTCATTAATGAATACTTTTCTTTTTACTGTTTCAATTTTTTGAAAGTCTATCAAGCCTCCCTGGAAACTGTTGGCTTTAGGCAAAAAATAGTATCTAGGGGAGCAACTATTGCTAATTAAGCTATATAGTCGGTTCTGTGCTTTTTCTTTATCTTCCTTAGAGTTCCCTATTTTATTGTATTTTTTTATGGAGCTGGTTAGTAGCGAGGCTTTAGGATCTATCTTAGAAATGAGGATATAGTCAGTTTTATTGTTTGCGAAGTCGCAAGCAGGATTTAAAACGAGATAAAAAAAATCTTCCTTTTTAACAATTGAGCCAGTAAAAACAAACTCTTTAATAGATGGGATGATGTATGCTTCTTCAGGCACATAATGCTCAAACGGATCAGAACCTTTTTTTAGTTCCATGTGTTCCTTTAGATGCTCACTTATATATCTAATGAGAACTTTTTCTCTTTCTTCTTTGGTTCCTTCGTGGGACTCCCATTTTTCCAGATTCTTTGCAAAATGATTCCAAAATATCTTGTTTAGAAATGAATCAATTTGTCCTCTTTTTCCTAGTATATCAATGAACCCGAGCGAATATAAACTACTGATTTCTTTTAAAATTTCACTAAAAGGCTTATCTGCCTTGTTATATGCCTTAAGTAATTGACTTTGATTATCTTTATACTTTTCCTCCAGTAGCGGGAGATTATTAGAATAAACAAAAATTGGGATCCTGTTTTTTTTATATATTTTTTCGATTAGTTCGTTACCCTTAGCATCATCTGCTTTCTCATTTGTAACTTTTAGATCAACTATTGCCGCATAAAAGTTTTTATCACTAGCCAGTAAGTCGAATGCTTCTTCAATCTTTTTTGCTCTGTTTCCTTCAAAAATAAAGTTGATTTCTGGATTCAATCGATTGAATACTTCAAAATTTGCTTTGTGTATACTATCAAAATCTTGATCATTATCCTCCAGAATTAGTAAATCGAGGTTAGTCATTTTTGTTATGTATTTGTTCAACTATAAAGTGTACTCCATTGTCTACATCTTCAGCTTTTAAACGACAATTGTTTCTTTCCATTGCTTCTCCGGCGATCGACAATCCTAGACCTGTCCCTCCTGATTTTGTGGAGAAGCCTGGCTCAAATATAGTACTATCTTCAATAAATTTGGGTTCAATTCCAATTCCGTTATCGTAATAATTAATTTTAAGTAATCCTCCTAAATTTGTCACATCAATACTAATTTGTTTTTTATCGAGCTCAGAATCGCTAAACCAATATATACTATTTTCAATTAAATTGGTGAACACGATATAAAAATCACTTTTCCAACCATTGAAAGAGATGTCGGGCTCACAATCCAGTTGAAAACTTATTCCATTTCTGCCAAATTCATTTTCAAAGACCTTTCTTGTTGTTTCGATTGCCTCGCAAACAGAGAATAGTTCTTTGTTGTCTCTTCTTTTTGCAGCCAGTGGGTCAATCTTTTTAAAGAGGTCTATTAAGATTTTAGATTGGAATGTAATATCATCAACTTTCTTGATCACGGAATTGAGTGTGTCTTGATTAAAACTTTGTTTCAAAGATTCAGCTTCCAATTTTATCAAAGGTATATGATTTGTATAGTACATAAAGGGCTTCCTTCCCTCATGAAGAATGACATTAACAATTTTTCCTAATGTTACTTGGCCTTCATATTCTGCAATTTTTCTTTTTAAAGTTTCTGATAAAGCCGTATTCTCACTCTCTTTTCTTGCAAATAGCTCTGATACTTTACTTTTGACCTCATCAGGTATTTCAATGTTTTCGATTTCTGATTCAATACTTGTTTTTAAATCAGAAAGATTAAAAAGTGAATTAACAATTTCATTGGCTGTCTGATTTTTTCGTCCCTTTCCCGTTCTTGACCTAAATTGAAATCGATTCTGTTCGAGTTTTACTATCGCACTTGAGACAATTTTTTTCAATCCTTGATAGTGACCATCTTCTTTTAAACCATCTCTGGCACTTTTTTCTTCTAGGCCTGATTCTTCTTCCGCTTGTATGTCAACAAATCCAATAACTTGGTTGCTACCAATCTTCATAGATGGATTTTGTACTCTTGCCTTATCTAATTCCAACCAATCGTATCCTGGGTCTCCATATGGTCTTATTCTAAAATTGCCCCGATAAACCCCAATACCACAGTTTTCGTTTAGTATTCGTCTGGCCTCTAATCGTCCTAATGCTTGTCCTGTTATTGTGTCTTTAAGACCTCTATCTATGAGATTCTGTATAGAGTCACCTTCTCTGTCATAAACTCTTATGTCAAGGTTCACTTCTCCGCAGCTAGATTCATTTTTCTGAAATTTGATTTGATATTCATATTTCTCTGGAATTATACCTACCACAGATTTATTTTCATATGTGAGATTCGCAACGCCGTTAGTAGATATGGTGCCGCTGATTCGATAATCAAATAGATCAAAGAGTGGGAACGGTTCAATTTGGTATGTTCCATTGTCATAAGCTTCAACCGGAAAATCCGAAAATTTTAGTGTTATATTGAATTCATCTTCGTCGGTATAGCTAAAGCGAGGGTCCTTTAATTTTTTAAGTTCAATAATTAAAGAATCAATGTTTTCTTTTGTCCAGCTATTCAGCATAGCCGATTCTCCTGTAATCTCAATAACCGTTTTGCTTGGTCCAGCTACGTTAAATTTCTCAATCAGGATAGGTACATCTTCCAGATACTCCTTCTCTTCAAATTCATTCCAGTCTATAAATACAGTTGTGGCCTCACTTTTTTTATTGTATGTCTCAAGGAATACTTGATTTCCCAAAATTGCAGTAGCATATCTTCCAATTCCTTTTCTCCCTTGCATTAATCTGCCTGATGGACTATATTTTCGTATCAGCTTATCGTTAGTCGACGGGACCATCCACTTATTAGTTACAGTGTCATAATCCATTCCGTGCCCATCGTCAGCAACAACTATTCTGAGATGCTTCTCTGCCCCAATATATATCGCCGAAAATAGTATTTCGACATTTCGAGCATCAGCATCATAAGAATTTTTTACAAGCTCAACGATGGCTGCATAATTGTCTTTTATCAGATCTCGACCAATGGTCAAAATATGTCTTCCTGCAGGCCTAATATGATAAATTCCCTCGTTGATTTTAGTTCTTACAGAATCTACTTTCTTCTTTGCCTTAAGGGGAAATAGGTCTTCCGTATTAAATATTTGGTTTGTATCAGTTCGATCAAGAGATACTTGTTTTAGAAATTTTTCTCCGTCTTCTGGAGCAAGCAAAAAAGCTTTATACTCATTTTCGTTTTTGAGTAAAATAAATAATTGACCAGTTGTTAGTTTGGCTCCTAGTCTTGTTATTCTGTATTCATTTCTACTTCCCTTTCCATAATAGATGAATCTCGATTTGCTTATTTTACCATTTGCCCATTCAATTGCAGCATACTTCTCTTTATTCATGCCTTTTTGCCCAGGTGTTTCGAATAAGATGGGGATCGCATTTTTGGGAATATATATTCCATCTTGGTGACCTCCAGTATCTCCCGAATCATTTGCAGAAACAAATTTTAAGAAGCATAAATTGTAGTTATTTAAAGACTCAATTGCATTTAATACAATGTTGGTGCTCATCTTATGGATCCTTATTTATATCTGTTTAGGTTTTTATAGGTATCTATGATTTACTACTTCAATCACTATTTTAAATAAAATTTACTAGAAAGCAGCTATGAGATTAAGGCATAATTCCAATTTTTTCTTGGTTGCTTTTCATTATTTCTAAAAAGTCTGAGAACGATAAAATATCTTTTTGTTGTTCTGGGGTGTATGTTGTTTTTATTTTGGTTGGCACAACCAATTTTACATTATGTGCTTTCATTTCATTGGTTTGCATGACACTGATGGATGGTTCCAAAGTGATTAAGTGTTTATAGGAAATCCGATCAGCTTCCGAAAGAACCTGACGCCATCGGTCTTTTGCTGTGGTTTTGGAGCCAAGCATCTTTAGAAACGTAGGGTCAAATAGAGAATCACGATAATATTCAATTCCGGGGAAGAGAAAATCGGGTTTGCTTTTTCTTTCAGTTAACGCACCTCTGGAAAACAAAATTTTGTGGCTTAAAAAGATATATTCAAGATGATTTTCAAGGGAGTAGCCAGCTCGTGATTTTCGTCTGTTGTGGACACTTAATGAATAATTTATAAATTGATCTACATCCAACCCGTCGTTTCCAAATCCCTGTTGTAATTTTTTTGAGACAAAGAATCGTTCCAGAAGTTTAAAAAGGTATTCTTCTCTCTTGAACGACACAAGGAGTGCTTCATCAGGATCTTCGAATACGGGTATGTTCTCCAATGTTTTTCTTGCATAATCCGAAAAAACAGCTGTTGGCGGAAAATGACTTCCAAATTTCAGCAGCATTTCATTCAAAAGCTGTTCATTAGGAATAACTAATTCAATACCCAACATCTCAAGAATATAGTTTTGAGCAAATTCCTCATCTTTATCTCGAATAACATTGGTCACCCCAAGTCTGTAATTGGAGTTAAATTTATGCAAATCGAATAGCCAAATAAGTTGTTGCTCATTTGTTGAATCTTTGGGAGTTAATATGAGCCATAAATCATCGTCACTTTTCCATAAAATAATGAGTAGATCATCTTCGTTAGCTCTCTGGAAAATACCATTACAGGAGTAAAAAAGCCTGAATTCTGTCCTCGTGGGATGGTTTTCTCTTGCATCATACCATGTACAGGTTCCTTCTTCTTCAAAAAACTGTTCTTTATCATCAGGTAGGTAAATAAATCTTCCCTTGAACGACTTTTTTTCAACTCCAAATAACTTTTTAAAAGGTGAAATTCCATTAAGCTCATGTTGGTTGGATTTCAACGGATTGATTTCAACAGAAGAGACCCGCTTAAACCCCACACCTCTAAACAGTTCCTGAAGTTTTTTCATGATATTGCTCTAATAATTTTTTTAGCCACTGCGTTCATCAATGGCATAACTACCGAGTTTCCAAACTGTCTGTATGCCTGTGTATCTGATACCGGAATAACGAACTCATCCGGAAATCCCTGCAATCTGGCGCTTTCCCGGGGCGTGAGTCGCCTCGGTGTTAAGCCGGGGCCTTGAGGAATAAGTATTTCAGCTCCATCCTTGTAATACCTTGCACTCATGGTTCTGCTAATACCATCAAAATCAACTAGACCATATCCAAAGCCGTTGCCTTTTGCTTTATGCTTGGCTGCATATTCCTGCAGATATTTCCATAAATTATCTGTCAGGGTGTATTTGGGTGCAACCTCAGGTTCCAATATCTCTTCAATAGTTCTGTTTGCTTTCGGTAGTTCAGGAAAGTCAAACTTTTCCTCTCCGTTGAATATTTCTTTATCAAATCCAACAATAATTATACGTTCCCGGTGCTGAGGAACAAAGTGCTTCCCATCGAGAACATCAACGTGTAAATTATAACCTAATTCTTTTAGGGTATTATGTATAACCCTGTAAGTGTTTCCTTTATCGTGGGACCTAAGGTTTTTTACATTTTCCAGCATAAATGCCTTTGGCCTCTTTTCTTTTAGAATTCGGGCAATATCAAAGAACAATGTTCCTTGCGTTTCATCAAGAAACCCGTGATTTCGACCTAAACTGTTTTTTTTCGACACTCCGGCGATGGAGAATGGCTGGCATGGAAAGCCTCCCAGAAGAATATCGTGATTGGGAATAAACTTTTCGTCAATCTTCGTGATATCACCGAATGGAATCTCTCCAAAGTTGGCTTCATAGGTCACCTTCGCAAACTTGTTATATTCCGATGAGAAAACGCATTTCCCACCCTCTAACTGGTAGGCCAGCCGTATTCCTCCAATACCCGCAAAGAGATCGATAAAGGTAAATTTGGGGTCTTCAGGAGGAGGAAAAGGAACATCCCATTTCAAAGGGAGTTTTAAAGCTGTTTCTTCAACCTTGTTTAACTTCGAACCATTAAGTTGTTCCTCCAGAGGTTTGTAATAATCGTCACGACTGTATTCTTGCGGACTATGTAGATAATGTGTGAAGCCGGCAAGTTGATCATCAAGTTCTTTTTTTTGTTCGAACTCTAACCGTTTTCGTATTTCAGAATATTTAATCATCAGGCATCAAAAAGATTAGAGGTGAAAAACTCAGAGAATGAAACATCGAGTCCCTTGACGATTTTTTGAATAGCCTGAATGGAAACATTCCGTTTTCCATTTTCCACACTAGTGATATATGTTCGATCAAGCTCAGCTTTATGACTTAACGCTTCCTGGCTAAGTCCTTTTACTGCCCTTAGTTCTTTGATTCTTAGTCCAAAGTTCTTTTGAATATCCATGACTTAAAACTATCCCTATGTTGATTATGGGTCAACGGACTATGAGTCACAACGTGGATTAGTTTTCAACAAATTGAACTGGAAATATAATAGGGAAGGAGGAGTCAGTCATGAAGGGAGGAAAGTAAATTCAGAAGAGTTTTCTCTAACTGTTTACTTTTTAACTCACATTCCCAAATCGTAATCACTTTCCACCCGGCCACTTGCAAGGCCATTTCCGCCTCCTTGTCACGCTTCTGCGTGTCTTTGATTTTTTGCAACCACCATTCGGTGCGGGTTTTGGGAAGGACAAAATAACGGCAGCCTTTGTGACCGTGCCAGAAGCAGCCGTTAATAAAAATGACTGTTTTGTATTTGGGTAATACAATGTCCGGTTTTCCCGGCAGGTTTTTCACATTCAGCCGGTACCGGAAACCATTGGCAAACAGGAAGCGCCGGACCAGCATTTCAGGTTTCGTGTCTTTCCCTTTAATGCGGCTCATGTTGTAGCTCCGGGTTGCTTTGTCGTGTACATCGGCCATGTGTCAAAAGTAGGAATAACACGGGTAAAAAAGTAAATCACCGCGTTTGTAATCGGAACAACCCCATGCAGAACAGAAACAAGCTACCGTAAAATAGAAACAGCCACCGGTAAATTGGCAATAACAACCTGTAGAATGGAAACAGGCACGGTAAAAATGGAAACAACTATCCGCAAAATGGAAACAGGCACATGTGAAAAAGAAACAAGCATCGGGCAAGTGGAAGTACCAACCTGTTGAATGGAAACAAGCATTGGTAAAACGGAAACAAGTACATGTAAAATGGAAACAGGTATCCGTCAATCAGAAACGGCCTTCAGTTGCCTGGAAATAGCGTAGGTTCATTTCAAAACCCGGAGGGGGCTGCTGCGGAGCACACTCGCTTTTGTCCGGAGCGGTGGCACAAACATGTTAAGCATACATACTTTTCTTCGCAGCGATGGTCAAAACATGTTAAGCATACATACTTTTTCGCGCAGCAGTGGCTAAAACATGTTAAGCATACATACTTTTCTTCGCAGCGATGGCTAAAACATGTTAAGCATACATACTTTTTCAAACGGGACACCTCAAAAAATGTTCCGGGGACATACTTTTTCACACGGCACACCCTAAAATATGTTCTGGGTACATACTTTTTCACACGGCGCACCTTAAAATATGTTCGGGGGACATACTTTTCTCTACGGGGCACCCCGCCGGAGAATCTTCTTCATCTCGCCGGATAAACTTCTTCAACTTTGCCAGGAAAGTTCTTGAACTTTGCACAGAAACTTCTTCAACTTCGTCGGGAAAGTCCTTCATCTTTCGGAGGTGAGAAGCGCATCGCAATCGCAGGGCGTTTTATATCGTTTATTAAGCCGGTTTGAAACAGCGACATTTTATGAAAGTGTAGCCGTGTCATCGGTGGACGTTTTTGCGCCCTTTGCGAAAATCTTTGCGGTCCTAGCGTGGAGCCTTTTGTGAAACTCCTACGGAGTATGTTGGCACGTGAGGTGCTATCTGCTACAATACCGGATGCCCTACGGGCAATTCAGCTAGTGTTGTTCAGGCATGGACAAACACTCAATCCAGACGAAAAAGCTGCTGAAAGAGCTGTAGTTCGCGCATGTGTCCTCCTCTTCGGAGGAGGTGGCCGATAGGCCGGAGGAGGATTTTCAATGCACAATGGGGCACTATCCGGAATTTAACCGTTTGTCACCGGCCCAAAATCCCCTTCAGGGAATAAAGAGGTGAAATTCCAAACAGCCCCTTGTGATTTTCCTGCGGCACACCCCAAAACATGTTCGGGGCGCATACCCTTCCAAAGTTCCAAACTTTGGAAAAGTTGGGACGGTTTCATCGGGAGCACGTTAGGTTTTGGGGCAAAACAATCGTGGAATATTGCTTGTGCTTCTAGAATCGCGGTCCCGGAAATACATTTTGTGTGCAGATTGTTTGTTGTTGAACCGCGTCGTTGGAACGGCGTTTCAGTGCCGGACGCTTTTCCTGGGCGGCTGTCCTTCGCCGGTACTGTTCCTGGTGCATCACAACGGTGTGCCCTTTCCGGACGTGGAGCAGTTTGGATACAACCTGGCAGTTCACGGAGACTAAAAAGAAGATATCCCTCTTTCCTTCCTGGTGCAATCTCCAGAAGTTGTGTTCTCCTTTGGAAATGATGACATCTGCCTCGCGGTAGATTTTCCCTGCTTCGGTATCTTCGGGTACTTCACTGAATGATTTGATATCGCCGGGAATTCCAATAATACGGGCTACCTTGTCGATTCCGGCCTGGTAGGCATCGTCGACGGTTGCTTCGTACAGCACCCCTTTTTGACGAACAGCGTAATACATCCGGGGATGTCTTAGTTGTTCCATAAGCAGTTTGTCAGTTACCGTTTCGCCGGCTTTGTCACCAATGAATAGCACCGTTCGGGCATTTTTCACCTGGGCAAACAGCCTGTCCGAATCGTCAATAACCGGCATTTGGGCGGCTGCTGTTCTCATGGCATCTTCTGTCACATCCAGCGGATTCAGGTAATTCATGATCGAATTGCCGGCCAGTGAATATTGCAGGGCTTTTTGGGCCGGACGAGTGGCCCGGGAAATGCTGTCGCGGATAATCTCTTCCAGATGCAGAAGATGATCGTTTATCAGACGACGTTCATTTTTAAGGGCTGTATCGATGCGAAACCGATCGTTCAGCAAATTGTTCATATAGGCCGGTAAAGCCGGAGCAGCCTTCGCCTCGTCTTCTCCACCGGCCATAAAGCGGAGAAGGTCCAGTACAACCTCATTAGCCTGCTCTTTATCGACAGAATTTCTTTGAAGTAACTGCTCTGCCTGATTAACGATACATTTAACACATTCCGGAAACATAGGCGCTCCTCATTAATAGTGAAGTGTAAAAGTAGGGAGGCTGCAGCAGGCTGTCAATCCTTATTTTTAATGAAATATTTACCACAAACCATCATTGATGATGAAGAATTGTCCGGGATTTGTATTGCGACAGGTGCCCAATACGCCTTTTGTCGTTGGGGACATCTAACCCGGGGCCTGTCCCGGCGACCGTCGTGGGCGTCATCCCGGCTATACCGTGATTCCTTCCCCCGGGCTGAGGTCTTTCAGGCCTTCAGCCTGACAATGATAAAAACGCTTGTCGTTCGTTTCAAGGCCAACGGTCTTGCAGCAATAGCCTATGGCATCGCCATAGGTTATAATCCGGTCGGATTAAAAAGCGGTCGCGGGCCAACGCAGATTGAAACGGTGAAGACATTCCGACCGCAATGGAGATGATGTTTATTAGAATGGAATCAACCGGAAGAAGCCATGCCACGAGGCAATTGTTAACGCCCACAACAACACAAACAACAGCAACTGCGTAGCTCCACCCGGATATCAATAAACTACCTCATTCTCGCTATACTCGTTTCTGATTCTCACCAGTTTTTGATTGCTGAAGTACAATCTGACGGACGATTTACCGACGATGTTCGAACTGACATCTTCCGTAAAACTAAACGCCCATTCGTCATAATTAGCCATGTCTGGGTCGAAAGGTTTGTCCAGCGATTTGTCGGGGAGGATAATCTGATAATCACTGTACGGAGAAACCTGGCAAATTGCCAGCAACTTTTCATACATCGTGTCAATTGGGTCGTCGACGTGGATGGCCATCTCGTCAGGCTTATCCTTAGGCCATGCGGAAACAGCATCGAGCATAGCGCCACCTGTTTCGATGGAATTCACTTTGTCTTGATCGAATTCGATAAGGGCCCGCTCCGTAACGCCCGATGTCGTTTCCAGGGTAACAGACCGGTAAAAACCAAAAATATTCTGAATGTCTTCGGGATTTGAATAAGGCTCTCTATACACAATGGCTACATTATCGAATTCTTTTTCGGTCCCTAATTCCTGAAGCTGGTTGTACACTTCCGTTGGAGAACTCCCTATTTGAAGCGTCCATTTTTCACCGTGTGTGGTATCTTCTATCCGGGGAAAGACATCATCCTGTTCACAGGATGTGAATAAAAACAAGGCAGGAATCGCCCATAATATCAGGTTTTTCATAGCTGGTTAGATTTAAAGTTTCGAATTTTACTTTTTAATAGATTGTATTCCCCTCCGTTTGGTTGCGCGAAGTTGTTGTTGTCCACCGGCGGTGACGAATGGTTTATCCCTTCGGGAATAATTTTGTGGAAATGGTGAAAATCTTTGCTGTAGCTCGCGAATGTCCTCCTCTCCGGAGGAGGTGGCCGAAGGCCGGAGGAGGATTCTTCAATTAAAAATGAACGATGAGAAATGAACAATCGAAAGGCCACTCTTTATCGTCTACCGTCTGGTGTCTAATGTCTGACGTCTTCTTTCTAACAACAGAAACAACCGCAACCTAAGCGGAAACCGGCGTCTCGTTGGGGCGTATTTTGGGGGCTTTGCGAAAACTTCGCGCACTTTGCGTGGAGCCTTTTGTGAAACTCCTACGGAGTATGTTGGCACGTGAGGTGCTATCTGCTACAATACCGGATGCCCTACGGGCAATTCAGCTAGTGTTGTTCAGGCATGGACAAACACTCAATCCAGACGAAAAAGCTGCTGAAAGAGCTGTAGCTCGCGAATATCCTCCTCTTCGGAGGAGGTGGCCGAAGGCCGGAGGAGGATTTTTGAATGAAAAATGAACGATGAGAAATGAACAATCGAAAGGCCACTCTTTATCGTCTACCGTCTGGTGTCTAATGTCTGACGTCTTCTTTCTAACAACAGAAATAACCGCAACCTAAGCGGAAACCGGCGTCTCGTTAGGGCGTATTTTGGGGGCTTTGCGAAAATCTTTGCGGTCTTAGCGTGGAGCCTTTTGCGAAACTCCTACGGAGTATGTTGGCACGTGAGGTGCTATCTGCTACAATACCAAATGCCCTACGGGCAATTCAGCTAGTGTTGTTCAGGCATGGACAAACACTCAATCGAGACGAAAAAGCTGCTGAAAGAGCTGTAGCTCGCAAATGTCCTCCTCTTCGGAGGAGGTGGCCAAAGGCCGGAGGAGGATTTTTGAATGAAAAATGAACGATGAGAAATGAACAATCGAAAGGCCACTCTTTATCGTCTACCGTCTGGTGTCTAATGTCTGACGTCTTCTTTCTAACAACAGAAATAACCGCAACCTAAGCGGAAACCGGCGTCTTGTTGGGGCGCATTTTGGTGGTTTTGCGAAAACTTCGCGCACTTTGCGTGGAGCCTTTTTTACCACTAATAACACAAAGAAGTCCTCCATCGAAGCCGAACCATAGTAACCACAGAAACGACAATAACAATTAGTAATGAAAAATGAGTAATGAACAATCGAAAGATCGCTCTATATCGTCTCATGTCTGGAGTCTGATGTCTTTTTTCGAACAACAGTAACCGCGCAGTACAACCCGAAAACTTACTCCCGGAGGACGCGTATCGAGTTGAACACCGCCAGCAGTGCTACGCCCATATCACCGAAAACGGCCTCCCACATGTTGGCGACACCGGCAATTCCCAGGAGGATGAAGATGCCCTTCACGCCCAGGGCAAAGATGATGTTCTGCCAGACAATCCGGCGCGTTTTCCCGGCCACGTCGATGGCATCGACCACTTTGGCGGGCGAGTCGGTCATCAACACCACGTCGGCCGTTTCGATGGCGGCATCGGAACCCAGCGCACCCATCGCCATGCCCACGTCGGCACGGGCAATCACCGGCGCATCATTGATGCCGTCGCCTACAAAAGCTACTTTGTGTTCGCCGTCGAGCAATGCTTCGATGTGCCGTACTTTGTCTTCCGGAAGGAGCTCCGCATAGTAGCTGTCGAGCTGTAGCTTCTCGGCCACCGATTGCGCTACCGATGTCTCGTCGCCGGTCAGCATCACGGTTTTCACCCCTCGCTTCTTCAGTTTCCGAATGGCTTCCGCGGCATCCTCCTTGATGCGGTCGGCAATCACCAGGTAGCCGGCATACGTCTTATCGACGGCCACATGCACCACCGTTCCTTCCACATCGCAGCTATCGTGTTCGATGAGTTCGCGGTGCAGCAACTTGTCGTTTCCGGCCATGATGGTGTTGCCATTCGCGGTAGCCACCACTCCATGACCCGATATCTCTTTCACGGTTGAAATATGGGCCGCGTCGACCGGTTTTCCCCAGGCTTCGAGGATGGATTGGGCGATGGGGTGGTTCGAGCCCGACTCGGCGATGGCGGCATATTCCAGAAGCTGTTGCTCATCGTAGCCATTCACGGTAACGACATTCGTGACCTTGAATTCACCTTTGGTCAGGGTCCCGGTTTTATCGAAGACCACTGTTCTTACCTGCGTCAGAGCGTCGAGGAAGTTCGAGCCTTTCACCAGGATACCGTGTTTGGAAGCACGGCCCACGCCGCCGAAGTAGCCCAGCGGAATGCTGATGACCAGGGCGCAGGGGCAGGAGATAACCAGCACGA
The DNA here is from genome assembly GCF_009617875.1 of Prolixibacter sp. NT017. Taxonomy (NCBI): domain Bacteria; kingdom Pseudomonadati; phylum Bacteroidota; class Bacteroidia; order Marinilabiliales; family Prolixibacteraceae; genus Prolixibacter; species Prolixibacter sp. NT017. The sequence goes on from NZ_BLAV01000001.1 coordinate 1,746,196, forward strand.
CCAGCGCGCGGTAAATCCATTCGCTGAAGGTGGCTCCGGCGATGAACAGCGGCGGCAATACGGCCAGCAACAGGGCACCGATAACCACCACCGGCGTGTAGTATTTGGCAAAGGTGGTGATGAACTTCTCGGTTTTGGCTTTCCGGGCCGTCGCATTTTCGACCAGCTCCAGTATCTTCGAGATGGATGATTCGCTAAAGGTTTTGTTCACCCGGATGGTGAGCAAACCTGACTGGTTGATCATGCCGGCCATAATTTCGTCGTTGGCATTTACCTTGCGGGGAACGCTCTCGCCCGTCAGCGCTGCCGTATCGACAAACGAGCTGCCTTCGAGCACCGTTCCGTCGAGCGGGACTTTCTCGCCGGCTTTCACCAGAATCACATCGCCCACCTGTACCTCTTCAGGCGACACTTTCCGGATCTCCGTCCCTTGTTTGACGTTGGCAAATTCGGGCTTGATTTCCAGCAATGCTTTGATGGATTTCCGGGAGCGGCCCACGGCAATATCCTGGAACAGTTCGCCCACCACGTAAAAGAGCATCACGGCAACGGCTTCGGGCATCTCACCAATGGCAAACGCGCCCAGCGTGGCGACGGTCATCAAAAACTGCTCGTCGAAAACACGCCCTTTGACGATGTTCCGGACAGCGCCGGCAATTATTTTCCAGCCGCTGATGAGCCACGCCGCGACAAAGACGGCATATTCCGCCAGGTGGTAGGGTGTTTGGGCCAGCACGTCCTTGAATATGATTCCCAAAACTAACAGTGCCGTTGCTACACCTGCTTTGATGAGTGTTCCGCGGTTTTCGGCCAGTTCGCTTTTGGCAATCAGTTGCGGGGCATCGTCGTTATCGGTGACTTCGACGTCTGGCTCGAGCTCGCGAATCTTTTTCCGCACCAGTTCGATGTCGTCGGTTTCGATGGTCATCGACAGGTTGGCAAAGTTGACATTCACAAATTGCACTTCGTTGAGTTTGCCCACGCCATCTTCTATTTTGGCGGCGCAGTTGGCACAATCGAGATTCTTCAGCTGATATTTTTTCATGGTTGTATCCTCTTCTTATGGACACAAAGATACGGCGAGAGCCTGTGCAACCGGGTTGCAAAAGTACACAGCAGTTGTGAAGCGCGATGAAAATGAGTGATTTTACCGGCAGTCGGAGCAGAGGCCTTTCACCACCATGTTGACGCTGTCGAGACTAAAATCGGTCGGCAGGTTGATTTGGGGGATGGGCGTGTCGTTCAGGCAGAATGTTTTGTTGCAGACCGTGCAGAGGAAATGGACATGCAAATCTTCCGGGGCGCAATCGCAGGTTTCCTCGCACAGCGCATATTTCAGGGCGCCCGTCCCGTCGTCGATGCTGTGGATGAGCTTGTGCTCTTCGAAGGTTTTCAGGGTACGATACAGGGTCGTTTTGTCGGCATGGTCGAACCGGTTTTCCAGGTCCGCCAGACCGATAGCCGCCTCCTGCGCCATAAACGCCTTCAATACCAGCAACCGCACTGCCGTGGGTTTGATATTCCGTTCTGTCAGCCGATGATCGAGCGTTTCCTGCATGGTGTGTTGTTCCTTTATGACGTTGTTTTCTTCCACACCTAAATAAACTGAAATTTTTTGGAAAGGTTTCAGCGCGGCGAAGTTTTAAGTGTTATGTGTTAAGTTTTAAGAATAATGGAGCGATGTTGTCCTTGTGAATCATTCGGTGGCAAAATAGTAAAAACAATGGCCAAATAAAAAGAGCGACACGATGATATATTCCGGTCACGATTTATTGTGACCCTACCATGGTACACCAGCGTTGCGAATGGCAGCAACGTCATAGGGCCACGACATGTCGTGGCCGCTGCACGCCCCCCTTGTTTCGTTTGTAGTGGCCGCTGAATCCGACCAGCCTGTTTTATTTTCAAATAAAAAAAAGGGTCAGTCATAACGTGGTTTGTAACTCAAAACAGTTTTGCCACCGGAATATAACCTGGATTGTATAGGAGTGAATCGCTGTATTTCTTTTAGCGAATTAAAAACAGTAACACCGCTGCTGATAGCTGTTGGATTGACAATAAAATGATACTCGTCAATTAGTCTCTCCTTTACCAGCGAGGAAACAAAACTGACACCACCAAAAACAAGTAGGTCTTTCCCGTTTTGCTGTTTTAACTCGGCAATTTCTTCTCTAAGATTTCCTTTGGTCAAAGTGGTATTGTTCCAGGTTGATTTGTCGAGTGTTGATGTGAAAACAACCTTGTGGATCGAAGCTATCTTTTTTGCAAATGGGTGGGTGGGATTTTCTGCTGCCGTATCCTCCCAATATTTTAGAATCGTTTCTGCCGTTTTTCTGCCAAGTAAGAGCGTGTCGGAGGTCTCGAGGAGTGAACTCATAAACTCCATCAGTTCATTATCCGGATTTAGGGTCATCCAGTCTTTTTCTCCGTTTCGTCCTGCAACACAACCGTTGATTGTCATTTGCATTTGTAGTTTTAATTTCCTCATCGTTATCTTGATTTTAAAAATCTGTATCTGTTGTTCTTATTCTTCGTTAGCAATTGCGGAATTAAAGTGCTTATACGACCCCGGAGGTGGGGGCGCATGTTAATTTGATATCCGTTCTTCCTATAATCCGTAATCCTGGCAGGATTATTTTGAGAAAGCAAAAACGGCTGTTTGCATCTTGTGGTAGCTGAAGTAGGAGAGTGCCAGTACGGCCAACACCACCAATGGGAACAGAGCTTGTCCGCCTATCCCGTCGACGACAGCGTGAGAAACGGCAGCGCTGATAAAATCGAAGGTAAAGCCTGCATACGCCCACTCCTTGATACGTTCCTTAAATGCCGGGAGAATGAGTACAATGGCTCCGGCGACTTTGAAGCAAACGAGCATGACACCGAAGTATTCGGGGTACCCTAAATGACTAATTCCCTGTTTGGCCAAATCGGTCTGAAAAGTAAAGGCGGGCAGTACACCATCAAACAGAACGATCAAACTGGTGGTAATCCAGTAAATAATTTTTGTTGTTTTCATCTTCTTTAATTTTTAATACTTAACACTTCTATTGAAACCTGAAATACTGTAACCTCGAAGCCGAACCTGAAACCCTTTAAAAAATTAATGATGAATAATGAACAATGAAAGAGTCGAAAGTCGAAGGTCCAACGTCGAAGGTCTAATGTCTGGAGTCTAATGTCTTTTTTCCAACAACAGTAACGATAGGAACCATAGCAACCTCAAAGCGCAACTTGTAACCTGAAACCCTTTAAAAATTAATAATGAATAATGAACAATGAAAGAATCGAAAGTCGAAGGTCTAACGTCTAACGTCTCATGTCTCATTTCTGGAGTCTAGTGTCTTTTACTTAACACTTAACACTTAAAACTCTTTCAACCTGAAACCGCGAAGCTGAACCTGAAACCTGAAACCTTTTCACATTTTCTTCTTACGCCTGTTTCAGCCTTTCAATATCGAATTTCTTCATTTGCATAAATGCTTTCATCACACGGGGAGCGCGTTCGGCGTCGCTCATCAGTTCGCCCAGGATGGTTGGAACGATTTGCCACGAAACGCCGTATTTATCCTTCAGCCAGCCGCACTGCTCCGCTTCGGGTACAGCCGACAGCTTTTCCCAGTAGTAGTCAATCTCTTCCTGGGTATCACAATTCACTATAAACGAAACGGCTTCGTTAATTTGGAAGACGGGACCGCCATTCAGCGCCATGAACTTTTGTCCGTTGATTTGAAAGTTGACGGTGAGAACTGTTCCCTCTTTTTGTCCGTGTATTTCCTGTCCTTCGCTTCCGTAATAGGAGATGTTTTCAATTTTTGAATTCCGGAAAACGGACGTATAAAAACGTGCCGCTTCTTCCGCCTGGTGGTCGAACCAGAGGCAGGGAGTAATCTGATCTTTCATGTTATCTGTTTTTATAGGTGAGCGTTATTTTATTCTTACACTTCAACAAGACCGGTCTTTACTTTTCCGGCCCGTTTGTAATGGACCATTATCACCCCGGTGGAAGTAATGATACTATCAATTAATTCAAATGAGGCGGGTATCGTTCCGTTATCAAATAGTTTTTTTCCATGGCCAAGTGTCAGCGGGTGAATTTTGATTTTGAGTTCGTCTGCCAGGTCATTTTGTAGCAGTAGTTGGATGAGCTCACTGCTTCCCCAGACCTGAAGGTCGGAACCTGTCGAATTTTTTAGCTTTTTGATATCGGCTACACTTTGAATGAATATGGTGTTCTTCCAGGCCGTTTTTTTTCGGGTTTTCGACAGTACGTATTTGGTACCCTCATTGATGCCCGTCCAAAAATCGGCGTGATGCGGCCAGTAGTCCTCCCATATCTCAAAGGTTTTTCTACCGAGAAGATAGTCTGCCGGTTTCAGTTCATCCTGCACTGCCTGACCATAGATTTCGTCGCCATAGGGTTCCGTCCAGCCACCATATTTGAAACTGCCTGACGTATCCTCTTCCGGGCCACCCGGTGCCTGCATGACTCCATCCAGCGTAATCATCGATAAGACGGTTATTTTTCTCATGATATTTACATTTTGTCGGGGGCGAATGATTTCCTGTGTGAACACTAGTCCCGGACCAACGGCCGGTAGCTAAGCAATACCACGCCGCTTTTAAAGGATTGAACGTTGGTCAGTTCCAGATTTAGCTTTTGCGATATACCGCCGAAAATGGCCGAGCCTGCTCCGATGGCTACCGGATCAATCATGATCATATATTGATCGATTAAATTGGCTTCCGCGAACTGTGTCAGGATGGTTCCGCTTCCCAGCAGGGTGAAGTTGCCATCGGATGTTTTCTTCAACTGTTTCATTTCTTCCACGGCATCGTTGACTATCAACGTGTTTTCCCATCCGGCCTGTTTCAGGGTACGCGAAAAGACGATTTTTTTCGCGGCGTTCATCTTTTGCGCTACTTCCGGACTGCTTTCCATAGCTGCTGGTGTTGGCCAGAAAGAAGCCATCATTTCGTAGGTTTTCCTCCCAAACAGAAGAGTCGTACCGGACTGCATGCTATCGGAGGCGAACTGGTTTTCTTCGGTACCATGCCGGTGCCAGCTGAAATCACCGTTGGGATCGTTCAGAAATCCGTTCAGGGTTATGAATTGGAATGAGTGTAATTTTCCCATGACGGACTTAACTTGCTTTTTCGGTACAGTCAAACATCCAGTGCACGCCGAATTTATCGGTGCAGCTGCCGTAGTAGTCACCCCAAAACATGTCCTGCAGCTCCTGCTCAATGGTTCCGCCTTTCGAAAGGGCATCGAACAGTTTCCGGGTTTCCTTGCGGGTATCGGGTTGCAGCATAATGTATACGTTGTTGCCCTGTGTTATCTGCGATTGCATGGATCTGGGGACATCGGTTCCCATTAACAGATGCCCGTCGAGAATGGGCAGTTCCACGTGCATGATCAGGTTCTTTTCATCTTCCGGACAGGGCTGCATTCCTTCCTGAACGGGAATGTCGCCGTAGCGCATGAATCCGGGCTCCATCAACTCGGTTCCGAAGATTTCTTTATAGAAATTGAAAGCTTTCTCCGTATCCTGAAGAAAATTAAGGTACGTGCTCACTTTTGACATGGTGATGAATTTTATTGGTTATAATGGCTCTTTTGTAAGCTTTTTACTTTTTGTTTTATCCCTCCTCCGCGATATCCATCGGAACTCGCCAAAAGGAGCATCTTAAAGTCCCCTTCAGGGGATTTAGGGGTGATTTTCTTCCACGTACCTCTTGAAGTTATCGAGGATGGATTGCCAACCGAATTGCTGCTGTTCGATGGTATTCGTGTTTTCTGCTTCGAAGCGTTCAGTTACACTTGTCGCACCACCTCCCGACCCGAAGGATACCTCTACTTTCCTGCCGTCTTCCATGGTGTAAGAGATGAATTGGTTGTTTTTCACCTCGTCGTATACGCCTTCGAAATCGAAGCCAATACTGCCGTCTTTGGCTTCCATACGTGAGGTGAATCGTCCACCGGGCCGCAAATCATTTTCCGCTTTGGGCGTATGCCAGTCATCCGATGCTGCGTTCCACTGAACAATGTGCTTTGGGTTGGTCCACGCGTCCCATACTTTATCAACCGGTGCGTTGATGATGGCCTGAACGGTAATGATGGTTTTTGCTTTTGTTTCCATTATGTTCTTATTTAGTTTTTTGCTATCATCCTGTTGTTTTGTACAAACTTACGGCGATCAACCGGCAGCTGAGATGTACGAAAGCGACAAATGAAAGTCTATTTCCGACAAGAACGTCTTATATTTGATGTTATACGCAGTTAGCTTTTTCATGGATACACAAAAAACACCAATATGAAGAAAATAGCCATTCTGGTTCCCGAGAGCTCCGTTTTGCAGGCCATTGCCGACCCGCAGTATTGTTTCAGCGCCGTGAATCAGTTTTGTTTGGAGGCGGGGAGAGAGCCTTTGTTTCAGGTGGAACTGGTGGGAGTGAAAAGAGAGGTTCAACTGGGGAACGGGAGTTTTTCTGTTCGTCCCGATAAGTTGCTGCCAGAAGCCGACCAACCCGATTTGATCATCATCCCGGCCCTGTTTGGCGACATGGAGGAAGCGATAGCTGCCAATAAGGAAATGCTCCCCTGGATTATCGATCACTACAACGACGGGGCAGAGGTGGCTTCCCTGTGTGTGGGAGCCTTCCTGCTGGCTTCTACGGGATTGCTGGACGGAAAGAAATGCTCTACTCACTGGGGCTTTACCGGTTTGTTCCGGGAAATGTTCCCGACGGTGGATGTACAGGATGGTTTGATTGTGACGGAGGAGAACGGGATTTATTCCAGCGGCGGGGCTAACTCGTACTGGAACCTGTTGCTTCATTTGGTGGAGAAGTTTGCCGGCAGGGAAATGGCTATCTTAACATCCAAGTATTTTGCCATCGATATCGGCCGGAACAGTCAGTCACCGTTTGCCATGTTCAAAGGCCAAAAGAAGCACGATGACGATCTGGTCAGGAGAGCGCAGAATTATATCGAAAAAAACATCGACGATCGGATAACGGTCGACGAACTGGCGGATAAGCTATCGGTCGGCCGGCGCAGTTTTGAGCGGCGGTTCAAAAGGGCGACCAACAATTCGGTGCTGGAATACATTCAGCGGGTAAAGATGGAAGTAGCCAAGCGCAACTTCGAAACCAGCCACAAAAACATCAGCGAGGTAATGTTCGAAGTGGGGTATACCGATAGCAAGGCTTTTCGAAATACCTTCCGGAAGATCACCGGTCTGACACCGGTCGAGTACCGGAACCGGTATAATAAGATGGTGGTGCCGGCGGAAGGGTAGTTGTTTCAGTTTTATTCGTAAAAAATGAGAAATGAACAATGGGAGTAAAGTTCATTTCTCATTTCTAACTTTTCAATGTTATTATCAGATTTTCTTGAACACCAGCGTAGCGTTATGTCCGCCAAAACCGAAGCTGTTGGTCATGGCCACATCCACCTGGGCATCGATGCTTTCGCCGGTAATGATACGCACATCTTTCGGGATGGCCGGATCGAGGTTCACCGTGTTGATAGTGGGAGGCACGATGTTATCAGTAATGGCCTTAATGCATAAAATCGACTCGGCAGCGCCGGCTGCTCCCAGCAAGTGTCCGGTCATCGATTTGGTTGCACTGATGTTCAACAGCGGTTTTTCGCCAAATACTTTTTGCACGGCTGTAACTTCACTCGGGTCGCCCACAGGAGTGGAGGTCGCGTGCACATTCAGGTAATCTACCTTGTCGGGATTGATTTGGGCCTCTTCCAGCGCCAGCTCCATGGCTTTAATGGCTCCGATTCCTTCAGGATGAGTAGCCGTCATGTGGAAAGCGTCCGCTGTCATTGCCGCACCGACCATCTCAGCATAGATGTGTGCTCCGCGTGCTTTGGCGTGCTCGTATTCTTCGAGAATCAAAGCACCGGCTCCTTCGCCCATCACAAAGCCATCGCGGTCCACGTCGAACGGACGGCTGGCTGCTTCGGGATGTTCGTTGTTGGTCGACATCGCTTTCAGGGCACTGAATCCGCCCATCGATGCCGGAGTTATCGGTGCTTCTGAACCACCTGTCACAAATGCTTTCGCTTTTCCCATCCGGATGTAATTGAAAGCATCCATGATGGAAGTATTGGAAGTAGCGCAAGCCGACACAGTGGTGTAGTTCATTCCCTGCAGACCGTATTTCATCGAAATCATTCCTGACGCCATGTTGACGATCAGCTTGGGTACAAAGAACGGACTGAAACGGGGTTCAAAGTTGTTTTGCACATACTTGGTTACCTCTTCTTCGAATGTTCCCATTCCGCCTTGTCCGGACCCCCAGATAACGCCGACATCGAACGGATCCATTTTCGATAAATCCAGACCGGAATCTTCCATGGCCTGGGCGGCGGCGTACAATGCATATTGAGTGAAAAGATCACTGCGCTTGATTTCGTTGCGTTCGAGGTATTCTGCCGGATTGAAATCCTTTACTTCACAGGCAAACCGCGTTTTAAATTTCGACGGGTCGAAGCGGGTGATGGTGGCGGCCGCACTTTTCCCGGCAACGGCATTTTGCCAGAAGTCCTGAATATTATTGCCTAGTGGGGTTACCGCTCCCAGTCCGGTAATAACTACTCTCTTCATAAGGATATTGGTTTTTGTTTCTTTAATATGTTTATACCAATTGGTATATTCATGATTAAAAAAATTTATTTATTCAGATTACTATTTGTTCTATCTGTGTTTTCAGCTGTTCCAGATTCGACAACAAGGGCTTTTCGGTGCCCAGCGTTTTCGCAATCAAGATGCCTCCTTCCACCAGCGATATGAATACATCGGCGAAAGCTTCGGGTTCGACATCTGGTTTTACCTGCCCGTTATCAAGGCCCTCCTCAATGATCGAAATGAGATTGTTACGCCAGCTTTCAAGTGCCGAACTTGCCTTTTCGAAAAGCGCAGGATGTGCATCGTCGGAATCGGAAGCAGCATTCAAAATCGGGCAGCCTCCCCATTCAAAGATGGTAGGGTAGTACTCTTCGTAAAACGAAACGTAAGCCATCAGCTTCTCGCGGGTATTTTCGGCTTGCTGCAGCCCGGTATGAACCGTTTTTCGTATCTGTCCGTAGTTGAAAGCGAATGCAGCCAGCGCCACCGCATCCTTGTTGGCAAAGTTCCCGTAAATGGCCCCTTTGGTTAAACCCGTGGCCCCGGTAATATCGGCCATAGAAGTTCCAACAAACCCTTTTTTGTTGAAAATAGCGGCGGTTTGCGCAATAATGAACTGCTTTGTCCTTTCCGATTTCTTCATACCAATGACAAATATATACCAATTGGTATAAAAACAAAAAAAGGAACTCTTCTTTTTCTGGATTCCTTTTGTCTTCAGATTACATATAGCCCCGGAAACTTCCTATTTTTGCAAAAAAATTCATTCATGCTGATTATCGATTCGCCCTCAAATAACGCTTATTTCAATATCGCTTCCGAAGAGTATTTGCTGAATACATATCCGAACGACGAGATCTTCCTGCTCTACGTAAATGCGCCTTCCATTATTGTGGGACGGTTCCAGAATACGCTGGCAGAAATCAACCTCGACTATGTCACGGAAAACAAAATCAAGGTAGTTCGCCGGATGTCAGGCGGTGGTGCGGTGTATCACGACCTGGGTAATCTGAATTTCTCATTTCATACCCCCCTCGGTGACGACGATTTTTCCGATTTCTCTAAGTTCACCCAGCCGGTGGTCGATTTGCTGAACAACCTGGATGTGCCGGCTAAACTCGAAGGACGGAATGATTTGGTGGTCGACGGCAAGAAATTCAGCGGTAACGCCAAGTTGGCCCGAAAAGGGAAGATGATTCAGCACGGTACTATTTTGCTGGACTCCGAGATGAGGGTATTGAGTGAGGCGTTGAAAATTAATCCGCTAAAATTCCGAGACAAAGCGGTGAAGTCGGCCCGTGCCCGCGTTACAAACCTAATCGACTATTTCCCGGGAGGTATCACCGTCGATAAGTTCAAGGAACTGCTCATCGGGCAAATCATCAAAGAGAACGAACAGAGTGCAACCATCCACCAATTAAGACCGGATGAAGTAGCGAAAATTGAACAACTGGCCGCGGAAAAGTACAGCACCTGGGACTGGAATTTTGGTGGTTCACCCAGCTACGATTTTAACAAAGCCATTAAGATACCCGCGGGTTTCATCGAACTACACATGGATGTGAAGAAGGGTGTCATTCAGGACGTGAAGATTTTCGGCGATTTCTTTGCATCGCAACCCATCGAAGAGCTCGAAGAAAAGCTCGTCGGTGTGCCGCACGAAACCGAAAACCTCCGGCAAATCCTTTCAACGGTGAACCTGACCGATTACTTCGGGAAGGTTACCGGGGAGGAGATTCTGGAGTTGTTTGTGTAGTGGTGACCGGTTTACCGTGAACGTGTCATTGGAATTTTGTAGCGCCTGTATGGCTATGGGAACGACCTTAATAATTGAAATCACGCGGCTCACCACACATTTCCCGGGCATCCAATATGGCTTCCCGCCATTTATCCTGTATCATTTTGAATGTCCCGATAATATCATGCCTGTCGTCTGATTCGTACGAGAGGCCCAGTTCTTTGTATGTAACATATTGTTCATAAACCGGATCGAGTGCTTCAGCCACTTTTAGATTCTCATACTGAAATGCGGCCTTGTGAATCGCTTTGTACCATACGAGTTGACTATCGAGGTATACAGGGCGGTCGGCATTCTGTAACGTACTGATGGGACCATCCAGTTCCATATTACCCGACTCGCTATCTATTTTCCGCAAGTGAATTTCCATTCCGTCAAATAGTTTCAGAATATATGGGTCGGTCTCTGTTTCGCGGGCAAATTCAATGTAGGAATTGCTGAAGCCTGATAACATTGGGCGTTTTTCTGGCGGTTTAGGCTTAGCTTTTTTTGCTGGGGTTGATTCCTTTTGCTTTTCCCTTGCCAGTTCCAGGTACATTTCCTCTTTCGGCCCTTTCTTGTCGGGCAACAAAAGCAACAGGTTCGTTCCCATACGACTGTCGTAATACTCATACCATTCGGGCATGTACGCATAGCCACCGGTTTCATCTTTTTCCATCACACGGCCGTAATCCGACATGTGCAGATCCCACGGGTCTCCCATATACCAATCGTCGAGCGACAAGAGAAAGCTTTTCATTAATACGATTTCTTCCGGGGTAATCATTGGGATAAAGGGGCAGGCCATAATGTTTTGATGCCAGTACAGGAAGTCGAACGATATCTTAACCTCTTCAATTTTAATTTGTCCGGCCCGCCATTGCAGTTCCAGGTTGAACAGTTTCTTTTTCAGAATACTCCGCAGCGCTTCCAGTGCATAATTCTGGTACCGGAGTTCCAGGCTCTCGCGCTCGCTCAGCAGACCAATGTAGTAGTTATACGATTTTACGAGAGATACCTTCCAATTAACATATCTCTTGATAAAACCCTCTTTGTTGTGGTCGGAATACTTCTCCAGGTAGCTTTTTACCTTTTCCGATTCTTTTAACTCGTTGATGAATTGGGTTGTCAGCTTTTTGAAGAACTGTTCATATTCCACTTTGTCCTCGGGAATCATTTCTTTCCGGTACGGAAAATGATCGAAGTTGGCGAAGTGTCCTTTCTTTTTCATTGGCGATAATTCTTCGTTAAACGTTGGTCTGACCAGGAAAATAAAATCAGGATACGCATTTCCCACATCCCTAAAAACAGCAAGAAAGCCCCGGTTTCGGGGCTTTTGTGAATCACTATCGGGAGTTTACGATTCGGTTGCGGCACCATCTACGGTCTCTTCACCTTCTTCCACGGGCTCGTCCTCTTCAATGGAGTCTTTCGAGCCGTAAATTACATAATCGTTATAATAGGCCTCGTTTACACCTTCCCATATATCTTTGCCGGCCTCGCATATTTCCGAAATGGTTTGGTAAATATCGTTAGCGGCCTTTTCGCGTTCCACCGTTTTGGCCTCGCGGGTCGATATCATTGTTTGCTGTTCATCGATAGCATCGTCGAGGACTGTTACCGCCGATTCGATTTCCGTCAGCGTCTCTCCGGTAATGTTGCGCGAAGCCAGTTTGTCGAGCATCTCCCGGCAGGTGGTACAGATGTGGTTAGCCAGGTTGATCAAGTCGGCTGCTTTAACATCCTTCAGCTTATTAAACCGGATGGCTTTGTACTCGACCGATTGTTCTCCCAAGGCATATTTGCAGCGAAAACGTAAGGTCGATAGCAGCTCTTTCACCTGGGCGTAGGCCGTGTTTTTCGCATCGGTTTTCAGGGTTTGCTGTCCCAGCCAGTAGTTATCCGACGGCATTTGCCTGAAGGCCGTTACCTTGGTTTTGAAATTGGTCCGGAAAGTTTCATCGTATCCCAGAGGGGAGAGTTGTTCCGCATCGCGTTCTAACAAATTATCGATACGGTCGGCACGCTGAGTTAGCGTACCCATGCTAAAATTAAAGCTAGTTTTCATGTTAATTAATTTTTATTGGTTGTCTTAGTTGCTAACCAAATAGCTTTTTGAAATTACAACGATTTACCGCTATATGCAACCCAATCGCACCACTTTTTTATATGTTTTTTAATATAAAAGTTAATATTTTCAAAGTTTTAATAATCATTGCAGTGCTTTTCTGTTACTATTTTTGCGAAAATGAATACAATAAATATTACGGGTATGCGTGTACTTTCCTCCTTTTCTTTATCGCACTTTTCCCTGTTCAGTTATCCCCATGTTAGCAGCCATTTGTCTTGTCCTGAAATAGCTTGACGTAAAAAGTCAGGAAAATGAAGAAAGGAAAAGAGGCCATGTTAAGCGATCACATGGAAGGATTTCAGGAAAAACCGATTAATTACAATGCTTACGAAGTTAGTTTCAGGCGCTGGTTGGTCGGCCAGATAGATGCAGAAAAGATGAGTTTTCAGCAGGCACGCGACCGGTTTGATTTAGGTTCCCAGTACCGGCGCATTATCAGGAACTGGCAGGAACGTTATTCCGATGATATTCACTTATCTTTACAGGCGATGAGTGGAAAAGAAAGAACAGATGTAAAAGCGCTGGAGAAGCGTATCAAAGAGCTGGAAAAACAGCTTGAACTGGCGAAGATGAAAAATGTGGGCCTGAATACGATGATTGACATTGCTGAGCAGGACTACAAATTAGAGATTCGAAAAAAGTCTGGCCCCAAACAGTAGAAGTACTGGCACACATGTACCCGTTGGTATCCAAATCGGTACTGTGTGAACTGTTTGGGTTTAGCCGTCAGGCCTGGTACGATAGCAAAAAGCGTCACTCAGTAAAACAAATGCAGGAGGTGTTCATTTTGAAGCAGGTAAAAATACTTCGCCGCGAACATCCCCGCATGGGAGCAGAGAAACTCCTTTTATTACTGACTTCCACACTACAGGAACACAACATCAAATACGGAAGAGACAAGTTTTTCAACCTGCTCGGGGAGCACGGTTTGTTGGTGCGGCGCCGTAAGCGGGGCCCGAAAACCACTAATTCGAACCATTTTTACCGTAAATATCCCAATCTAATCCGGGATATCGAACTGGTCAGTTCAGGCAGACTCTGGGTCAGTGATATTACTTACCTGCGAACCGAAAAAGGCTTTGTCTACCTGTCCCTGGTAACCGATGCCTATTCGAAGAAAATTGTCGGATGGAGCCTCTGGCCCGACCTGACCAGTGAAGGGGCCTTAAATGCCCTAAGAATGGCCGTTGCCGGCGAAGGTGTAAAGCCGAACCTGATTCATCACTCCGACAGGGGGATTCAGTATTGCTGCAATGATTACGTGAACTACCTGAAAGGAGCTAAAATCAACATATCTATGACTGAAAACGGAGACCCTTATGAAAATGCGGTAGCCGAACGTGTTAATGGTATTCTGAAGGGAGAGTACAGCTTACAGGACACTTTTGCCGATTATCACGCAGCCCTGGAAGCGGTAAAACTCGCTGTATACAAATACAATCATAAACGGCCGCATCGTAGTGTGGACATGATGTTCCCCACTGATGCACATAAGCAAACCGGAACATTAAAGAAACACTGGAAAAAGCGGTCCTATCCGTTGAAGCGTGAATCAGGTGATACATAAAAATCTGTCGAACGAACCCGGTGTAAGAGAAAACCTGTGATGAGAGAACAGGAATAACAGAGAGAGTTTCCGGCTACTTCAGGGTTTAGAAACAATCTGAACTCTGTTTTCAGGTTTTACTCTTACAAACGACGGACCGGGCAGGAAGATAAAAAGAAGTATATTTGGAATCCAGTTGTTACGAAATAACAAGCAACCGGACTCACCAATTAAGTATAAATCTGTCAAGCTATTTTAGGGGAGGTCAATTTTCCGGTGGAGGAAAACACTGCTAACAGCGAGGAAGACACTGCTAACAGCGAGGAAGACACTGCTAACAGCGAGGAAGACACTGCTAACGGCTGGGAAAACATCGAAAGAGTGGAGGAAGACACCGAAAGAGGCGAGGAAACCATCGAAAAACAGGAGAACAATACGAAAAGAGGCGGGAAACACATTGAAAAAGAGGAGAACAACACCGAAAGAAGTGCGACAAACACAACCAGAAAGGTGACCAAGATCGCGGAAGCCGCGGATAACTCTACCAACAATGAGAACGTTTCAGCCAACACGGCGAAAAGAGTTACCAGAGAAGAGGAAGGGGATGGGAGTGGGAAATGGTGTACCGCATTCTGGCTATTACCCTGATTTCATTGTGCAGTTAGCGTAGGAGTCGAAGTTAGTAGACGTTTGAAGAAAATAACGATATTTGTTTATAGGGCGAAAGGGCTTAGCATTAACTCGCGGCATAGTCATTGAAATGAAATTATAAACGGGAATATTTGCTCTGTAGGAGCAGAATCCAATAACAACAATGAAATGGATGGATATTAAAAAACGGTTTGCAGGTTGGGATTTAGGATATTGGTGAATTGCTTACGCCCCTTCAGGGCTTGGGCTGTCTCCACATTTCCCGGCAACCGGGCGTTGCCCGGCCCTGGTGCTGTTGCACCGTTGGTGCAAAAAGAAGGTGACCGGAATCGATGACAGGCCAACGGCCTGAGAACAATATCCGGTGGAAAGCCACAGGAACGGAGCAAGGCCGAAGGTCTTGCAGCAATAGCCCATAGCATCGCTATGGGGATATGAACCAAATAAAAAACCTTGCCCTGAAAGGGCAACAGCCAAATAACCAAACAAACGCCACCATGCCACAATCATTATCGAAGGTGTATTACACATCGCCTTTAGCACTAAAAACCGGGAGAAAACGATCGGTGAAAATATTCAATCCGCCCTTTTCGAATACCTTGGAGGAATTTGCAAAGGTTTGGATTGCAATCCTGTTAGGGTAGGAGGAACCGATGATCATATTCATATCCTGTGTACGTTATCGCGAAAGATAACCCAGGCCAACCTGATTGAGCAATTGAAAAAAGAATCCTCGAAATGGATAAAGACAAAAGGAGGACACTATCGTCATTTTTAATGGCAACATGGCTACGGAGTTTTCTCTGTCAATCCCACCGAAATAGAGAAGGTTGTAGAGTACATCAACAACCAAAAGGAACATCACAAAATGAAAACCTTTCAGGAGGAGCTGCGGGCCTTCCTCAAAAAATATGGTGTTGATTACGACGAACGATATATGTGGGATTGAATTGCTTACGCCCCTTCAGGGCTTAGGCCATACGCGCATTCCCGGCAACAGGGCGTTGCCCTGCCCTAATGCTTTTGCACCGTTGGCGCAAAAAAGAAGGTACCCGGAATCCGTGAAAGGCCAACGGCCTGAGAGCAAAAGCCCATAGCGCCGCTATGGGAACAAAAATGTGGTAAGGTGAATACGGTCGCGCACCAGCCTGGATTGAAATGGGAAGATTGTTTCGACCGTAATAACGCCGTCGCTCATTAGAAATAAATGTTAGAAGGATGATTGGCTAATAACCGGGTTGTTATTCGGGTTACCGCCCTTTCAGGGCTTGGGCCATCTGCGCATTACCCGGCAACAGGGCGTTGCCCTGCCCTGGTGCTTTTGCACCGTTGGCGCAAAGGCAAAGAAACAACAGGAACAGTAGCAACCACAGTAACCTTCAGGCGCAACTTGAAACAATTAATAATGAATAATGTGTAGTGAGTAATTAAGAGGTCTAAGGTTCACTCTCATGTCTCGCATCTACCGTCTTGCGTCTTTCTTAATACTTAACACTTGAAACTGCCTTTATTTACCGATACAAAAATTCCGGAAAATATTCCCCAGCACCTCGTCCGTGCTAATCTCACCGGTGATGAGGCCCAAGTAATGCATGCATTCACGGATATCCTGCGAGAGGAAGTCGCCGGTAATACCATTTTCGATGCCATCCAATACGCGCTGAATGGATTCGCGGGCCTGGGTGAGCGCTTCATAGTGACGCGCATTGGTGACAATCACATCTTCTTCATTGTTGAGTTTCGCCAGATTGACTGTTTCGAGCAGCAGACTCTTCAGACTATCGATGTTATGGCCCATCTTGGCGGAGATGAAGACCATATCTTCATTATCGGCCAGGGTAATGTCCATTAGCATCTTTCGGACAACGCCCTCATCTACCTGGTCAGCTTTGTTACCGACGATAATCAGGTTCTGTTGACTGATATGCTGGCGCACATCTTCCAGGTTTTGCAGGTATTTTTCCGGCTCGCGGGTCAGGTCAAGCAGTAGTAATACAATGCTAGCCTGTTTGATCTTCTGGTACGTCCGCTCGATACCCATACTCTCGATTTTATCGGCGGTGGTCCGGATGCCGGCCGTATCGATGAACCGGAAACTGACACCGCGGATGTTGATGATATCCTCGATGACGTCGCGGGTGGTTCCTTCAATCTCGGATACGATGGCGCGTTCGTCATTCAACAGGGCATTCAGCAGGGTCGATTTCCCCACGTTGGTCTCGCCGGCGATGGTGACCGGAATGCCGTTCTTGATGACATTTCCCAGCTTGAATGAGTCGGCCAGCTTGCCAATCATTTCCTCGATGCGGGTAGCCAGTTCGAGCAATTGGGTACGGTCGGCAAATTCCACATCTTCCTCGCTAAAATCAAGCTCCAGCTCGATGAGGGAGACAAAGCTGAGCAATTCACCACGCAGTTTGATGAGTTCCTGTGAGAAGCCTCCGCGCATTTGGTTCAATGCCAGTTTATGCGAAGCGGCAGACGTGGAAGCAATCAGGTCGGCCACGGCTTCGGCCTGGGAGAGGTCCATTTTGCCATTCAAGAAAGCCCGTTGGGTAAACTCCCCCGGACCGGCCATGCGTGCTCCTTTCGAGAGCAACAGTTCGAGAATAGCTTGCTGTATGTATTGCGAGCCGTGACACGAGATTTCTACCACATCTTCTCCTGTAAAGGAATGAGGAGCGCGGAACAAACTCACCACCACCTCGTCGATAATCTTCTCGCCGGTGCGGATGGTGCCGAAATGAAGGGTGTTGGCTGGTTGGTCGGCCAGTTTTTTCTCTTGATTAGGGGATATAAAAACTTCCTCGGTAATGGCGACGGCCTTTTGTCCTGAAAGGCGGATTACCGCGATGCCACCCACGCCCGGTGGGGTGGAAATGGCGCATATGGTTGATTGATCGATCATCTTTCTGGTCTCCTTTTTAAGGGGAACAAAGATACAAATTCTGAAGACATGAGACGAAAGACGCTTACATGTTACGCTGCGCGGTTACTGTTGTTCCTATGGTTACTCTTGTTCCTGTTGTTCGGCTTCGATGTATGCGTCGTCTTTGTGTTCCTGGCGGTAAAGCCTTGTGTCCTTTGTGGTAAAAAAAATAAACCACAAGGAACACAAAGAAAGCACAAAGTTCACAAAGGCATTATCTGAATAGAGGGTGAGCTAAACCATTCAAAATGGATGCCGACCTGGTAGGGCCACGATACATCGTGGCCGCGCATTAACCCGGTTTCAGGCTGCGCTGTCCCTCCCGAATTCAGAGCATGAAAGGGCTTTTGGCATTTCATAGCAACGCCGGCGTGTGCGGCGCAAGAGCGTCACCATTCCGATCCACAATAGAACGTGCGCCGCTGTTTACCGGGGTATCGTTACCCGGGGCGGCGTCGTGCCTCCTTGCCCCGGGCTATGAGCTTGCGGCCCTTCAGGCCTGCTTGTACACAACATCGAAGCAATTGACTTCCTCGAACTTCGTTTCGTGTAATTAGCAAAAATTAGCGTAATCCTTATCCCCAATATTATCGTACTGTCCCTTGTAAACAACTACTCGCTATCTCACAAAATACACCTTCTTCAGCCGGAAGGCCACATTCACCAATGCAATCATCACCGGTATTTCTACTATCGGACCAATTGCCTTCAGATTATCTTATCAGTATTTCCAGCGATTAGCAAGACGTACAAGAGAGAGCATGACCGGTACTTCTACCAGTACACCCACAACTGTCACCAAAGCAGCAGGGGACTGTAATCCGAACAGGGAAATAGCCACAGCCACCGCCAGTTCGAAGAAGTTGCTGGCGCCAATCATTGCAGCCGGAGCGCAAACAGTATGTGGTAATTTCAGTCTTCGGCCGCCAAACCAGGTAATAAAGAAGATGAAATAGGTCTGAATGATCAGTGGTATCGCTACCAATAGAATGATGAGCGGATTGTGGGTAATATTCGTTCCCTGGAAGGCAAATAACAGTACCAGTGTGCTAAGCAAGGCGACGATGGAAACGGGTTTAAACCGGGGAAGAAATACAGTCTTAAACCATTCTTCGCCTTTGCGGCGAATGAGTCGCTTATTTGTGGTGTATCCGGCTGCCAGAGGAATGACTACAAATATCAGAATGCTGGCGATAAGCGTATTATAAGGAATGTGGACATTGGTAATACCCAGCAACAGCCCTACAATAGGCACAAAGGCAACCAAAATAATAAGGTCATTTACCGAAACCTGTACGAGTGTATAGTTAGGATCTCCATCAGTGAGGTAACTCCATACAAATACCATTGCCGTACATGGTGCGGCCCCCAGCAAAATGGCACCGGCAATATACTCACCGGCCATATCCGGATTAATGAACGCTGAGTAAAGCTTGGAAAAGAAAATCCAGGCAAAGAAAGCCATCGTGAAAGGCTTGATCAGCCAGTTGACTACCAACGTGAGAATTAATCCCTTCGGTCGTTTCCCAACTTTTTTGAGACTGGAAAAGTCAATTTGCAACATCATAGGGTAAATCATCAACCAGATGAGCACCGCCACCGGGATATTGACATGAAAAAGCTCCATCTTGCTCAAAAATTGAATGCTGTCACCGGCAAAACGGCCTATTGCGATTCCTCCCGCAATGCACAGAGCTACCCAAAGGGTGAGATATTTCTCAAAAAAACCGATACGTTTTTTTTCTTGATTCATATCTAAAATTATTTGTTAGCGGTAACGGTAATGCTGAAAATGCCGGTTCCGGAAGTCTTATACTCCTCCATCTCCTGCTCCGACAGGTAATTGCTCAGGATATCATCCGGGATGGTGATGGCTTTGTTCTTTTCGACCTTGATATCGAAAAAGCCTTTCTCTTCAATAATGGAAAGATATTGCTCACGCTGAATCGCGCCCGATACACATCCTGCATACAGTTCGGCTTCCTTGATTAAGCCTTCCGGCAGATCACCGTCCAGCACTACATCGGAGATACAAAAGTGGCCTCCGGGTTTCAGTACCCTGAAAATACTGCTAAAGGCTTTTTCCTTATCGGGAACCAGGTTCAGTACGCAGTTGCTGATGACCACATCGAAGGTATTTTCCGGCAACGGCATCTCTTCGATGTCGCCTTTCACAAATTCGACATTGGTGAAACCGGTTTTCTCCAGGTTCTTCCGGGCTTTTTCGAGCATGGCATCAGTAAAATCGAGGCCGGTTACTTTCCCGGTTTCGCCGGTGATGGCGCGGGCCACAAAGCAGTCATTTCCGGCACCACTTCCCAGATCGAGTACATGGTCACCTTCTTTGATGCGGGCAAATTCAGTGGGCAAACCACAACCCAGTCCCAGGTCGGCGTCAGCATTATAACCTTTCAGCATGGTGTAATCGTCACTGAAAATGGTATAGGTGGAATCACCGCAGCAACTGGTTCCGCCGCAGCATGATGACTGGTTTGTTTCTTTACTCTGCGAGGCAATCTCGCCGTATTTTTCCTGCACCAACAGTTTTAAATCTTCAGGTTTTACTTGCATGACAATTATAATTGAGGTTTGATATCTTCGGTATACAGCTTGTAAAAAGCCTCTTTAATTTCGTCGCGTACGCGGATAAATTCACCCCAAATGAATTCGTCGGTTCCGGTAGCATGCGACGGATCATCGAAGCCGATGTGAAGACGGTGTTTTACTTTTCCCATGAAGGCGGGGCAGGTCTCGTTCGCGCCTCCGCAAACGGTAATCACATAGTCCCATTCGTCGTTCAGGTATTTGTCTACCGGGTCGGAAGTATGGTGGCTGATATCGATGCCTATTTCCTTCATGGCGGCTACAGCTTTTTCATTCAGCTTGCCTGAGGCCTCTGTTCCGGCCGATTGCACGTTGATGCGTTTATCGAATGATTGAAGGAAACCGTGGGCCATTTGACTGCGGCAGGAGTTTCCGGTGCATAAAATAAGTACGTTCATATAGTCGAGAGGATTTTAATGGATGACTGATTTGTATCGGTTATTCGCAACAATAATTTTCGATGTTTAAACCGTCGATAAAGCCACCTAATTCTTTCTGCAAGCGTTTCACATTGTCCATGTCCAGACAGTATTTGGTTTTGACCCCTTCGATGTGCCCGGTAATCAGACCGGCCGCTTTCAGCTCTTTTAGGTGCTGGTTAACGGTGGTTCGTCCCAGGGGCAGCTCATCGGAAATATCACCTGTTATGCACGATTGCGTGGCAGCCAGGAACCGGAGGATATGCAACCGGGCCGGATGAGCCAGAGCCTTGAAAAGTGCGGCCTTTTCGATGAGCTCCTGCTCGAATAGTTCGGTTTTACTTTGTACCATCTTGTATTTCTTTTGACGCAAATATACGTCAAATATTTAAATGACGTAATTATACGTCATAAAAATGCAATTTTTTTCCTTTAGCAGAAAAGGAGAGGAGAAGGTGCAAAAGTTAAGGGACGAAGAAACCCGGTATTTGCTTGGGTGTGTTCCCTTTCAAGATACCGGGTTTGCAAGTATGACAGAAAATTATGAAAAGCAGAAATCTTTATTTAGCCGCACAATCGATGCAAACCTTTTTGTCGCCTTTTATACGGCCATATTCCATGACCGTCATTTCACCACACTCTTCACAAACAAAGCTGTTGAAGCTGTGGGGATGCTGTTTCAAATCGTAATCAAATACCTCCGACACGATCAGAATTTTATCGGCAGGAGCATTCATCACGTTTTTAACGAGTGGTTCAACCGTTTCATCCGGAACTTTACTGGCCGGAATCCCTTTTTCACGGTAGTCTTTGAAGAAGGAGGTCTGTTTATTGGCAAGCATCTCTTCAGCCCGGGGAGTCACCCGCACAGCTTTGCCACTGGCTTTGTCGACAACAATAACAGCCCATTTACCTTTGTGTGTTTTTTTAATGTTTCCCTTGCCGAAAGTGGTTCCCATGATGACCTGCAAACCATCGGCAAAACAGGTAGCACAGTGGTCATCGCCCAGGTCAACAAAAGCGATGAGTTGTCCGTCGCGGGCGCGTTCAACACCCAGTGCGTTCATGGCAGCTGCACCAACGCGCAGTCCCATAGGCATAGCCGGACATTTGTGTCCGTGAAACTTTTGCCCGAATTCGAGCCATTCTTGTGGATTGATCATGATGTTGATTTTTAAGTTTGACAATTCGCTATTACAGTACACTTCCTATCGAAAGAGTAACTGCAGTTGGATATTGGCCGAATAAACCGGATTCTGATTCAGATCGCTGCATTTAAAATCGGCCATCAGTTTTGTTTTTTCTGTAATGAGATAGTTGAATCCCAATCCATACCAGGGCTGATCCGATGTTGCGGAATTCAGGTCCGTGTATTTTTCGGTAAAAGCGGTGAGTTGGTAATGAGTATTGAAATCGTACCAGCCCAGCAGATAGTAACCGTCTGCTTTGTCACTGTTCAATAATGCCTGAATATATTCGGCCTGCAGATGGAAATGGTTGCAATGGAGCAAGGCTTCTGTACCCCAGCGGAAATCGTTTCCGGAAAGGAGTGAGTCAGCGGTGTAAATCGTTGGCAGGCTCATTTTGGTGATGTTCCGGTAGGCGACCGAACCGCCCAAAGTAATATCGGATTTGTCAGTAAAATTGAATTTCCGGTTTATACGCGATGTAACCAGCAGTGAGTTGCTGTTATGCCCGGGTTTGTCCGCGTTTCCATTGAACAACCCAACACTGGCATGCCACGGTTGATCGGGTTGGCTGTAAAGGTATTCGAGTCCAATCATTCGGGCTCCGTACTTCGGGTTCATATTCAATGCATTGATGACAGATGCCCGCTCCAAAACAGGAATTTGGTAATCGGGCTGCATGCGTTGCATCATGAAGTCCGGCACAAACCGTCCGAGCCGGAACAGCCCGTCTCCTTTTAGATGAATATCCGCCAACGCATCCTGGAAAATGAAATTCTGGTCCTTGTACGAGCGATAAACCACCTGCATCTTATAACTAATGAAATTGGCAGTCGGCACCTCGCCTTTGAGCCACAGTTTAGCCCGTCGAACCATGAATTCCGAAGTGGTATTCAGATTGCTCGAAAACCGGGTTTGTATGTAGCCGTTTAGCTGAGGACCCTTGTTTTCCTGTGCCTGAACGGCCACAGCAACGAATAGGAGCAATGTTAATAATCTCAATCTCTTCATGACACGATGCATATTAATGGATGACGCCGTACACCATTTTAGCGGCAATTATCAGCAAAACGATGGCATAAATTACCTTTACCTGTTTCGATTTGGCCTTTTGCGTCATATACCGTCCTCCTAGTTGAGAGCCGATAATAACGGCGATGACGACAATGATGGTCAATGGCCAATTCATGTGTCCCTGTGAAACATGGCCCAGGTATCCCGATATGGAAGAGAATGTGACGACAAACGCGGTGGTAGCTGCCGCTTCTTTGGTTTTGTAGCCCATCATCATAAGGATGGGGGCAATGATGAATCCGCCGCCCAGCCCGAGCATTCCGCCAACGAAACCGGCAAAACCGCCGACAAAGAACCCGATGATGCTTCGCTTCTTCATGGACATCATCTCGTCCGGCTCAGCCATCTTGGAGGCGTATATCATACGAATAGCTGCCGCGACAACCATGATGGCAAACAGGATTTTTAACGTAGCTACCGGAACTTTGTCGCTGGTCATGGCTCCCAGCGGCGAGGCGACTAAAGCTGTAACAGCCATAACGGCGCCGCCTTTCCAGTCAACCATCTTTTTCCGTGCAAACGGAATAAGGACCAAACCAGTGTTTAAGCCATTCAACAGCAAACCGAGCGGAATGGCCACAGAAACCATATCAAAACCAGCCCAATTTAGGACCGGTACGTACACCATTCCTCCGCCAAGACCCAGCATGGCAAAGATGAATGATGCTACCGCGATGATGAAAAAAACGATTCCGTACAACATGACTAAAAAGTTTAAGTAAGTATTTACTTACATTAGATGCAAAAAAATTATCGCTTCAGTAATTTAAGCATAAGACTCAGCATCTTCTTGCAGAAATTGTCAACCTGTGATTCTCCCCGGTTGAGTATCAGCTCAATGTTTAGTGATACCGGAATGCCCATGTATAGCATAGCGAGATTCTCAACGGGTATCTCTTCATCCCAGGTTCCTTCGGTAATTCCGTCAAGAAAGATTTTGTTAACCAGTGATTTTTGGTTATTGAAGATTTGACGAAGTGTTGATTTCAGTTGCTCGTCGTTATTGTGTGATGCTTCAGAAAAGAGAAGCATGGTAATTCCTTTGTTGTCCGTCAGGTATTGGACTGTCGAGCAAATGAACTTTTGCAAACGTTCTTCCGGCTCCAGCGAAGATGTAGCAATTTTTCGCAACTGCCCTATGAAATCGGTCTGTACATCGTTGATAATCGACAGTATGATATCCTGCTTGGTAGCAAAATGGCGGAAGATGGCACCTTCGCTCATGCCAATACGCTTGGCCAGATTGCGTGTCGACAGGTTCTTCAGACCATCGGTGTAGATGATGTCGAGTACTGCCTGTTTGATTTGGCCTTGCCTTGTTTCGCTATTTTGCCGTTCCATGACTTTGATGTAAGTAATCACTTACAAAGCTAATTCTTTTATGAGAAATGCAAACGTTTATTGAACTATTTTTGGGTATGATTTAATTTTTTTTCGTTGAAAGCTAGTCGAATATACCGTTCCGGAAGTTTTACATCACATGATTGAAGACGAATCCGACGATGAGTATGCCGACGGTAACAATGCCGACAAAAACTGAAATCAATTGCCATTTAAGCACTTTTTTCAGAATGATGATCTCCGGCAGGGAAAGAGCAATGACCGACATCATAAAAGCGAGTGCTGTACCGAGAGAGACGCCTTTCTCCAAAAGCACACTGACAATGGGAATGATTCCGGCTGCATTGGAGTACATCGGGACACCAAGTAAAATGGCCACCGGAACGCCATACCAGTTTTGGTTGCCCAACAGGGAACCGAGAAAGTTTTCGGGTACATAGCCGTGAGCACCGGCTCCGACAGCAATACCGACGAGAATGTAAATCCAAATTTTTCCTACAATCTCCTTTACTGCTTCGTACCCCGATTGTATTCTTTCCTGAAAGTGTACTCGTCCTTCTGCATCTTCGTTGTGGCCGGCTTTTACTTCATAAACCCATTCCGCCACATACTTTTCCAATCCCAGTTTTCCTAATATCCAACCCGCCAGGATGGCAATGATAAGGCCGGTTCCTACGTAGATGAGCGCTACTTTCCAGCCAAACATTCCAATCAACAGTACGAGTGCTACTTCGTTAATCATCGGGGCAGCAATGAGGAATGAGAAGGTGACGCCCAGCGGAACACCCGTTTCTACAAAGCCCAGAAACAGCGGAATCGCGGAGCAGGAGCAAAAAGGAGTAACGATTCCCAGCAGTGAAGCCAGAATGTTACCGGTAAACAAGGATTTTCCCTCCAGTATTTTTCTTGTTTTCTCCGGTGTGAAATACGTTCTAAGAATGCCAACTACAAAGATGATGAGTACAAGTAATAACAGCACCTTGGGCACCTCGAAGATGAAAAAACGAAGGGTTTCTGTCAGATGCTTACCGGTTGCCATTCCCAACACATCATCGATGAAAAAATCGGCTACGTGCTTCAGCTGCCAGTAAAGAACAATCCATAGTGGTAACAGAATCGCCGGAAACAACCAGCCATGCATATTTCGGTTCAGTGCAATTACTTTTTCTCTCATTTCTTTTCCATTTTCCTAAAAGTAAACCGTCATCACATAATAGAAACCGACCCCGATGAATACGACCGAAATAACCCGCCGAAACCAAATTTCGAAAACTTTTAGCCGGTTATACAAGGTGCCGACTCCCGAAATGGCAAAGGCTATGAGCCAGGCAAAAATGATGACAGGTATGCCGGTGGCAATGGCAAAAACGACCGGAAGATACAGTCCGGAAGCACTACTAATGGTCAACGGGATGAGCATGCCAAAGTACAGTACACCGCTGTAAGGGCAGAAAGCCAGCGCAAACAAAACACCGAGCAGGAGAACATCCCAGTAGGTTTTGTTGCCTTTTTCCTCGAAATGCCGGGTTAGCTTTTCCATTCCGGGGAATTTTATTTTCAGAATATCCAGCATGAACAGGCCAATCAAAATCAACAACGGGCCAATTATTTTCTCGCCGTAGCGTTGGAAAGATCCCGAAAGGGCCAATTGGTCAGCTCCCAAAAAAATGATGAAAGCCAGGTCGGTGTAACCGACGGCTCTACCCAGCGTATAGACCAGTCCATTATAAAATACCCTCTTCCGGTTCTCCAGATCCTTGCCAATAAACCCGATGGCGGTAATATTGGTGGCCAGCGGGCAGGGACTGATAGCCGTCATCAATCCCAGGATCAATGCCGTAACAACCGGAAGTGAGCTACTTTCCAAAAGACTGCTCAGAAATTCTTCCATCGCTATAGCAACGGTTTAATCTTTTCCTCGATAATCTGCCGGAACTTTTTCGGATTGGTCCGGGCATACATAAAACCTTCGGTCGTGATATTGAATTGCTGGTTTCCTTTTACAATTAGAAGTGTCTGGCCTGAAACACCCAGCTCTTTACCTTTTGCTTCACCGGCTTTTTCATCCAGGTTATAGGAAGCGAAACTGACGTCGTTGCCAAACAGTTCCTTCACGTCAGCTTGTGCTTCCGATTCGACCGCACGGCAAGTAGCACAGCGCACATTGAAATGAAAATAATAGACATTTACTTTGGCTTGTTTTTCCGGTGCTTTGGACGTATTGGCTGATGTTTGGGAAAAGGTGAAGGTCCCTGCTATGAATACAAGCAAAGCAACGAATGCAATTTTCGGTGATTTCATGTTTAGTGTTTTTGGATTAGTAGCTTTTTCAGTTCCTTAACCGACGGTACTTTCCCTTTTACGACCACTTTTCCATCAACCACCAGTGCCGGTGTTGTCATAACGCCCATTTTCATAATCTCCACGATATCTTCCACTTTGGAGACTGTAGCATTCAATCCGGCTTCCGCCACGGCGTCATTGGTTGCTTTTTCCAGCGCCCGACATTTGGGGCAACCCGTTCCCAGGACTCTAATGTCCATGTGGATGGGCTTTACATTTTGAAAATCCATTGATTTTTTGGTTTTAATTCGTTGTTCGTAAAAATACGAACAGAATTATTCATTCCAAAACTTTTCAAACAGGATTTTCGCTTCGGACCATTTTTCGCGGTTCAGGCAGTATTTGATCTTGGGCGCTTCGATTTCTCCCTGGATGAGACCGGCGTCTTTCAGTTCCTTGAGATGCTGGGAGAGGGTAGACTTGGCGATGGGAAGCTCTTCTGAAAGATCACCGCTGTAACAGCACGATTGGCGCGATAGCAGGTCGAGTATATAAATGCGTACCGGATGCCCGAGAGCTTTGGCGACGCGTGCCAACCGGTGCTGCTCTTCCGTAAAAATATCTTTGATCATGTTCTCCTTCATAATAGTGAAATAGCTACTTGTTCGTAAAAATACGGACAATATTTAAAAACCTGTCGCGGGCCGGCATGTAAATATTTCTTAAACTATTCGTTTTCGCGGAGCTGTATCAAAACATTATCGGTGTGGATTGTTTACTTTAGTAAAAACCTGAATTCTTATGTTCGATAATAATTACCTGAATGCGTTGGTGTTGCTTGCTGGCCTGGTTGTTGGTTTTTTCGGTGCTCACCTTGTTATTCGCCTGGTTAAACGCCGGTTGAATGAGAAGAAAGATGCCGGATGGATTCAAACGCTGACCCGTATCACCCGTCCGCTGACCTTTTTGGCGGCTTTGTTAGTGCTGTTGTCCGTTCAGCCTCTGATGGATATGGGAAAGAAACTACCTTTCGATTTGCAGCACGTTTATACGTTACTTACCATATTTCTGGTTACGTGGCTCATCATCAACGCCATCCGAAGTATTCGCTCGATATTGCTTCGCCGCTATAACCTGGACACGAAGGACAACCTGAAGGCAAGGAAAATGCATACGCAGCTCCGGGTTTTCGAACGTCTGCTTATCGCCATTGTGCTGGTGATTGCCATCGGCATCGCTTTGATGAGTTTCGACAAGATTCACAAACTGGGTGTCAGTTTGCTGGCCTCCGCCGGAATAGCAGGAATTATTATTGGTTTTGCAGCGCAGAAAAGTATTGGTCTGATACTGGCTGGTTTCCAGATTGCCATTACGCAGCCTATCCGCTTGGAAGATGTGGTGATTGTAGAAAATGAGTGGGGCTGGATTGAGGAGATTACCCTGACCTATGTGGTGGTTCGTATTTGGGATAAAAGGCGTCTCATTCTTCCGATTAGCTATTTCATCGAGAAGCCGTTTCAAAACTGGACGCGGACAACGGCTGAAATTCTGGGTACGGTTTTCATTTATGTCGATTATCGTTTTCCTGTCGATAAAATGCGGGAGGCGCTGACTGAAATTCTGAACGATACCGATTTATGGGACGGACAAGTGAACGTGCTCCAGGTGACCGATGCGAAAGAGCATACGCTGGAATTACGTGCGCTGGTCAGTGCTTCCGATTCACCAACAGCCTGGGATTTGCGTGTACTGGTCAGAGAAAAACTGGTAGAATTTGTCCAAAAGAACTATCCTGAATATCTTCCGCAAACGCGTGTTCTGTTTCCGGAACAAAAGATAAATCCGGAAAAGGAACCTGAAGCCGGAGAGGAAAAATCCTGATTGACCTTTTTGAATGATTTAGATATGATTGATTATCTCGACAAAGCGGCCCGGCTCATCCGAGAGTCGGGCTATACAGTGGCATTTACCGGAGCCGGCATTTCCGTGGAGAGTGGAATTCCTCCCTTTCGGGGGAAAAACGGGCTCTGGAGCCGTTACGATCCGAAAGTACTTGATTTGGACTATTTCTATTCGAATCCGCACGATTCGTGGGTGAAAATCAAAGAGATATTTTACGATTTCTTTGGGAAAGCCCAACCCAACCCCGGGCACATTGCCTTGGCCGGACTGGAACAAAAAGGCTGGCTCGAAAGTGTGATCACGCAAAACATCGATAATCTGCACCAGGAAGCGGGGAGCAAAACAGTTTGGGAGTTTCATGGTAATTCACAGTGGGTGGTTTGTCCGCGTTGTGGTGCCCGTCATTTTGCTACCGAGATTGATATGAGCGAACTTCCACCACGTTGTCACGAAGACGGTTCGGTTTTGAAACCTGACTTCATTTTCTTTGGGGAAGGTATTCCGCGCGAAGCGTACGATCAGTCGTTTGCAGCAGCTCGCAAAGCGGAAGTGATGTTGGTGATTGGCACGACCGGCGAGGTGATGCCGGCTTCGATGGTTCCCTACGAAGCGGCCCGAAGCGGAGCGACCATTATTGAGATCAATCCGGA
The DNA here is from genome assembly GCF_009617875.1 of Prolixibacter sp. NT017. NCBI lineage: Bacteria > Pseudomonadati > Bacteroidota > Bacteroidia > Marinilabiliales > Prolixibacteraceae > Prolixibacter > Prolixibacter sp. NT017. Next base: position 1,775,335 of record NZ_BLAV01000001.1, read on the forward strand.
AACAACGCCTTTTACCAACCAGATTACACACATTTTTCTGGAAGGGAAAGCAGGTGAGGTACTTCCAGAGTTGTTGCAACGGGTAAGTCAGTTGATAGTCGATTGAATTTTCAACGCGTAAGTTCGAATTTTACTGCGAAAGACAATTTTGGATGCAATATGGATGAATTTATCCCGAGAAATGATCACTTGAAAATTTATCCTTAGGAAAGATTTATATTTTTGTTTTTCGTTAACAAAATCCTTCCGGTTACTTTCCGGAAAGAAATGTGGGCATTTCTTGATGACCATTAAAGTAAACTATAGAACACATGAAACTTTTAGAAGGAAAAACTGCCATTGTTACCGGTGCTGCCAGAGGAATCGGTAAAGCCATTGCACTGCGTTTTGCACAAGAGGGTTGCAACATTGCTTTTACCGATCTGGTAATCAACGAAGCGGCTGAAGCAACCGAAAAAGAGATTGCTGCTTTGGGTGTAAAAGCAAAAGGCTATGCATCCAACGCTGCCAATTACGAGGAAACTCAAACGGTTGTAAAGCAAATCGCTGAAGATTTTGGTCGCATTGATATTTTGGTCAACAATGCCGGAATCACGAAAGACGGTGCATTGAAAAGAATGACTGAAGATCAGTGGGACGCGGTAATCGCCGTGAATCTGAAATCGGTTTTCAACTTCACCAAAGCTGTTCAGCCGGTCATGTGGAAACAAGCTTCAGGTAGCGTTATCAACATGAGTTCAGTTGTTGGCGTTTCGGGAAATGCAAACCAGTGTAACTATTCTGCATCAAAAGCAGGAATCATCGGTTTCACTAAGTCAGCTGCCAAGGAGATGGGCTTACGGGGTATTCGCCACAATGCGGTTGCTCCCGGATTCATCATTACCGAAATGACCGGCGTACTTCCTGAAGACGTGAAAAAAGCATGGGAAGCACAAATCCCGATGCGTCGGGGCGGAACTCCGGAAGATGTAGCGAACACCTGCGTTTTCCTTGCATCCGATCTTTCTTCCTATGTAACCGGACAGGTGGTAAATGTTTGCGGTGGAATGAATACCTGATACCGAAATTGAATAGCATTCTATATGAAGGGCTGCCGTTGGGCGGCCCTTTTTTTTGGTTCAATGTGAAATGGTGTAGAAATATTTCGATCGTTTGAACACAATTTTCTATAAATTTTAAGGCTGTTGTTAAAAAATATGTTTTTGATGCAGTTTAGTAAGGTCGTCATGATTGGCGGCCTTTTTATTTTCTATATTCGCGGCTGAATTTTAATTGTATCATTTTTGTTACATCATGAAAGGCTTATTCTTAGGCTTGACCACGATAGATATTCATCACATTATTGATCAGTTTCCTACACCTGACAATAAAGTTAAATCGCCCGATGCACCCGATATTCTGGTAGGTGGCCCTGCTACGAATGCGGCTGTCACCTATTCTCACCTGGGAGGAAGAGCCCATCTGGTTTCCGCTTTTGGTCAAAATGCTTTCAAATCTTTTTTACAGGAAGATTTACGTAAGTTCAACATTGAACATCACGATTTGGCGGCTCATCTTGAAGAAAAGCCGGTTATAGCCTCGGTTGTAACAACATCAGACAGTGGTGATCGAACGATTTTCACCAACCATCCGGCCGACTATGATATCAGTTTCGATAGCCGTGGCTTGATGGAGGACAATCAGTTCGATTTTGTACTTCTCGATGGCTTTTACATTCAAAAAGCGACAGAGGTTGCCTGCGAAGCCCGGAGACGTGATATTCCCGTCATTTTGGATGGCGGAAGCTGGAAAGATGGTTTGGAACGACTGCTTCCGCATGTAAATTATGCCATCTGCTCCGAAAAATTTATGCCGCCGTGGTGTAACAATAAAGATGAGCTGTTTCGTTACCTGTCTGAGAAAGGAATTCACCACGTGGCTGTTACCCGGGGAGGGAAGCCTATTTTGTACAAAGATGGCTTTGATGTAGTGGAACTTCCTGTTCCTGAAGTCGAACCCGTCGATACGTTAGGGGCCGGAGATATTTTTCATGGTGCATTTGCTTACTACCTTCATCGTCTGCACGATTTTGTGCCTGCACTAGAAAAAGCGGCTAAAATTGCAGCACATTCCTGCCAGTTTGCCGGTACCCGGGTCTGGATGCAGTAATTTATAATTTGAAGTTAATTTTGATTTTCATAATTTTAGAAAAGTCAATTCGATTTCTATGAAAAATCAAAATATAGCTTTTCACCTAAGCTTCTATCTCTTACTGGCAGGGTTTACGCTAACCATGCTGATTGTAGCCATCGGTTACCGCTTTACCCGCGACACCATTCTAGACGGACTGGCCGACCGTGCCCAGACGGTCACACACACGGCTTCGTTGTTGGTAAACGATGCAGTTGTACATGCACGTAAATCTGCAGAAATCATTGAATCAGGCACTAAGCAGATGAATAGTGCGCAGGAGATGGAAGATCTGCTGCAGCTCGTTTTAAAGTCAAATCCTCATCTGGAAGCTGTCCAGCTGAAAGAAAATCTCAACAGTTCAGAAGAAGTTGACCATTTTTTTTACCGAAAAGACTCAACCATCATCGGCTCGGATAGTGACCTGCCAATGTGTACTCAGTTGCAGGACTGGTATCATCAGGTGTTTGTTTCCGGTAAGGCAGGTTGGTCCGACCCATTCTGGGTGGAGGGGCATAAAACACAATGTATTGCTTATGCTATTCCATTTCATGTGAAGAAAAACGGGAAGGAAGTACCAGCCATCGCTTGTTCGGTGATGTCATTGGAGGATGTTTACAACGAGTTATCCGGAATTCAAATTTACAAGAGTGGATTTCCCATTCTGTTTTCTTCGAAAGGGAAGGTGGTTTATCATCCGCAACCCGCTTTTCTGAATGAGAATGTCGATACACTGAGTCACTGTTTTTCTCTGGGCGACTTGAGTAAGATAAAACGAATTATTTCCCGTGGAGTGGGTGGAAGAACGTTGTTGAATCCTGCCTGCTACGGCGGAAGACGTGCCACGGCCGTTTATTGGCCGGTAACCGAGAACGGTTGGTTGATGATGGTGTTGGTTCCTTATTCCGAATTATTGGGAGAGTTGCGGAAGGTAATTATACTGGTAATGTTTCTTGTTTTAATAGGAACCGGAGTGATGGTATCGGTAACTATTCTGCTTTCCCGCTCGGTAACAACTCCCATCACGCAGTTGGCCGACGAAGCGCGCCGAATTATGGAGGAGGAAGGTGAGCCGCTGGAAGTTGTCGGAAACGAGTTTGAGGTGCTGGCGGGAGGTCTGGCACATATGAAACAGCGGATGGAGAACTACCATGCCCGGTGGGTTCAGAGCCGCCGCGACCAGGAAGAGTTGGACCGGGAGCTGGATTTGGCTCGTTCTATCGAGATGAGTATTGTGCCCTCGCGCTTCCCGATTTTTCCCGACAGGAAAGAATTCGATTGCTTCGGAAAACTTATTCCGGCCCGCTCGGTTGGAGGCGACTTGTTCGATGTCTTTTTCCTGGATGAAGATAAACTTTGCATTTCCATTTGTGACACGCTGGGAAAAGGCATTCCGGCGGCCATGTTCTCAGTAATGACCCGGACGCTGATGCGTGGAATTGCCACGGCCAATATTCAGGTCGGGAGTATCATGGAGCGTCTGAACGAAGAGTTGTGTTCTGATGCTGAATCAGATATGTTTGTTACGGTTTTTCTTTCCGTACTTGAAATATCGACCGGCACATTTACCTATTGCAACGCTGGCCACCCGCATCCGTACCTCCTCCGGCGTGATGGCGCTGTAGAGGAGCTGCAACATTCACACGGAATCCCGGTAGGTGTGATGCCTCGTCAGACATTTGATGAAACGAAGATGGTTTTCAAGCCGGGCGAAATGCTGATTACTTATACCGATGGAGTAACCGAAGAGCAAAACGAGAGCGGTAAGATGTTCGGTCAGGATCGGCTTCGCTATGAAATTGCCCAGGTGGGACAGGTTGAACCGGAAGCCATGGTGGAACGCATTTTGGATTCGTTGTTGAATTTCCGTGGCCGCCTCGAGCAACGTGACGATACCACGTTGTTTGCTGTTAAGTACTTCGGAAATATCGGGCAGGATGAGTAATTACCGAAGGTAAGTAAGCCCCAAAATGGTTACCGTTGCGGCCATGTAAAGTATCGTCAGCGGAAATCCAATCTTGAAGAAATCGCGGAATGAATAACCTCCCGGACCATAAACCATCAAGTTGGTCTGGTAGCCGATGGGCGTCATGAAGTTGGCAGCAGCGGCAAATGCTACGACCAAAATAAACGGTTGCGGAGGTAAACTCAGGTTGGATGCCATCGTCAGCGAAATGGGAAATATTAGCGCGACTGCCGCCTTGTTAGTTATGAGATTCGCTAATAATGACGTTATTAGGAATATACCCGCCAAAAGAGCCACTTTCCCGAAAGGTAAAAATATGGAGATAAGGCTGTTGGCCAGCATTTCGGCTACACCAGTCTTCAACATGGCGGTTCCCAGCGCCAGCGATAAAGCAATCACCATGGCCAGCTCGTAATCAATGCTCTTCGGTATGTCTTTGGGAGGATAGATCTTGAGCATGTTGATGAGAATGATGAGCACCAGCAGTGACGTGAAGAGCGGCACGAGCCGCAGTGCGGAGAGCAGAATGGCCAGCCCGGTTCCTCCGAAAAGAACAAAATACTGCCACTTGGCCAGTTTTCTGTGGGCCTTTACTTTGGAAATGTAGTAGAAGTCAAGTGTTCCGGCCGACCGGCTTTCAAAACTTTTACCTACAAAGAGCAGCAAAACGTCACCGGCTTTCAGTTTCTGGAAAGTGATTTTACCCGAAATACGTTCTCCGTTACGGTGGATGGCGATAATCGCTGCATCGTAGCGTCCGCGGAAATTGGCTTCCATTACGGTTTTCCCGATAAGGGAAGAGTTATGCGAGATGACCACTTCCACCACCTCACTGTTTTTACTTTCCTGGAGCGATCCTAACGTTGGAAAGGAGAGTCCTGAATCCGTTTGGGTAATGATATCAGCAATGGTTTCGGTGTCACCAGCAAACACCAGCTGGTCGTTGACGCGAAGCTGTGTGGTGAGCGAGATGGCCGGGATTCGTTCGTTATCACGAATCACTTCTACCAGGTACAAACCTTTCAACCGATCGAGATTTTCATTCCGGATATCTTTTCCCGCAAGAGGAGAACCTTCGTTAATCTGTGTCTGCAGAATATATTCGCGGTTACGCGACCGGAACTGCGACATGGCATCTTTCCTTTCGGGAAGTAATTTCTTGCTAAACAAAAGCATGTAGGCTATACCGATGACCGCCATGGCTGCACCTACCGGGAAGAAATCAAACATGTCGAGCGAAGGCAGGCCTGGAATGATTTCCTGGTCCAGAACCATGCCGTTTACAATCAGGTTGGTGGAGGTACCAATCAATGTGGCACAACCTCCGAGAATGGCTGCGTACGAAAGCGGTATTAATAATTTGGACGGGGAAGTGTTGTTTCGCTTGCTCCAGTTGTGCACATAGGGCATCATGATGGCTACCAACGGAGTATTGTTCAAAAAAGCCGAAAAACCGGCCACCAGTGTCATCATTCGAAGCATGAAGCCTTTGTAGGTTCTCGCTCCTTTGAAGACTTTATCGAAGAGCATTTCCATGATGGGCGTTTGCCGGAAAATATCGCCAAGCAGCAGCAGTAGCAAAATGACGACCAGCTGCACATTGGCAAAGCCGCTCAGGATTTCAGCAGGGGTGAGAATGCGTGAAACGCCCAGAACCGAGATGGCAATGACGAACGTAAAGGATGGCCCCAGTATCTCAAAGTAGAGGGATACCAGTATGAATGCCAGGACAACAAATACTATGAGTACTTCGAAATTCAAAATCCAGGTTCAGTTGATCTTCGAAATGTGAAGATATAATATTTTAACAAAATGTGATTACCTGCACGCCTTTTTCGGTAAGGCATACAAAGAAAACGGCCGGAATCAATCCGGCCGTTATATCAACAGTATGAAATGTTTTCTTAGAACAATCTGATGCCCAGCGATAAGATCAGTGAATTGCCTTTGTTTTTAAAGCCAATAACTGTCGGGTCATTGTTGGATACACCTTCCGAAACATTGGTCAAAGCCCAAGCGTAGCGGACATCAAAAGAGAGCATGGCTACATCAACGCCGGCTCCCAACTGCCAGTCCCAGGTATTGTTTTTAAAGTTATTCGGGTCGTACAGACTTGGGTCAACAGCTACACCACTTTGTTTGTTGAAGCTTATTTCGCTGCCATTCAGAATAAATGACATAGCAGGGCCAGTCATCAGGTTGACAGAGGCAACTTTCAAATCAAGAACTTTTACTCCCAACAATATCGGAACTTGGATCGATTTAACATCCATGTGCTGGGTAACAGCTCCCTGGAAATCATCAGTAGTCGAATTTGGATCCAAATTTGAACCATCGAAAGTTGTTTTTCCTTTTTGCACACTGTACAGCAATTCAGGCTGAAGAAAAACCTTATTATGTTTCAGTCGCAGAAATGCACCCACATTGAAGCCGTTGGCTGCGTCTGCCTTCAGGTCATTGAGGGTGTAGCTTGATGCGCCGGCAATGGCATTGTCGGTCGTAATTTTTGTAGAGTTAATACTTCCCTTGATACCAAGGCTAATCGGGAGTTGAGCAAACAGTGAGGTGGTCAGAGCCACCAATACGAATGACAGAAGTAGTCGTTTCATAAGATTAAAAATTAATGTTTGTAGAGATAAACGGATAAATTACATATGCTATTGTCTTGTGTCTTGTCTTATTTTCGTTGGCCAATTTAACAATTTTAGCGATTGATTCCCGTCATTTTCCGTCGAATTTGTACTTTCGTTGCATAACGAAAATAAAAATACTATTTCCATGAGAAAGTTAAATAAGCTCTCTCCGCAGCCTGTATGGGGCTATTTTGAAGACATTTGCCAGGTTCCCAGGCCATCGAAAAAGGAGGAGCAGATTATTCAGTTCCTGCTGGAATTTGCTGAAAAACATAATTTGGATGCCAAAACGGATGAGGCAGGAAATGTTTTAATCTCCAAACCGGCTACTCCCGGAAAGGAAAAAGTCAAGAAGGTGATTCTGCAGTCGCATATCGATATGGTGTGCGAAAAGAATTCAGATACCGAACATGATTTCGAGAAAGACGCTATTAAAGCCTATGTTGACGGAGAATGGGTGACGGCCGAAGGTACGACACTTGGTGCCGACTGTGGAATTGGTATGGCTGCTGCCATGGCGGTTCTCACGGTCAACGATTTCGAGCATGGACCAATCGAAAGCCTTTTCACGGTAGATGAAGAGACCGGACTGACTGGTGCATTTGCACTTCAGCCTGGATTTTTGACCGGCTCGATTCTTTTGAACCTTGATTCGGAAGACGAAGGGGAGTTGTTCATCGGCTGTGCCGGTGGCGTCGATACTGTTGCTACGTTCAATTATCAACCGGAAGCTTCTCCTGCCGGGATGTTTGCCGTTAAATTGTCGGTAACCGGATTGTTAGGCGGTCATTCGGGCGATGATATTCATAAAGGCAGGGGGAATGCCAACAAAATTTTGAACCGCTTCATTTGGGACGCTACACAGAAATATGGAGCACGTCTGGCTTCGTTTGATGGCGGAAACCTGCGTAACGCGATTGCACGTGAAGCATTTGGTATTATCCTGGTGCCTTCGGGTAAAAAGGAACAATTAACCGCTGATTTTAATGTATTCCGTTCAACGTTACAGAACGAATTGGCGATTACTGAACCGAAGCTGAAGCTTGATCTGGAAAGCACGGAGGCTCCGCCAACGGTAATGGATGAGGATACTCAGCGTCGGTTGTTGCTTGCATTGTATGCTTGTCCGCATGGCGTGTTGGGAATGAGTTTCCGGATGCCGGGAATGGTGGAAACGTCTACTAACCTGGCTTCGGTGAAGTTCAAGGAAGGAAATCAAATTGAGATAACTACCAGCCAGCGTAGCGACCTGAACAGTGGCAAAGAGGATGCAGCTGCCATGGTTAAATCGGTTTTCCAGCTGGCTGGTGCCGAAGTTCGCCACAGCGATGGTTACCCGGGCTGGACTCCTAATCCCGATTCCGAAATCATGGAGATTACCCGCACTGCTTACAGCAAACTCTTTACGCAAGAGCCCATTGTTCGCTCTATTCATGCCGGATTGGAGTGCGGATTATTCCTGGAAAAGTACCCTTCGTTGGATATGATTTCATTCGGCCCCACCATTCGGGGAGCGCATTCACCTGATGAGAAGATTGAAATTGAAACAGTGACTAAGTTCTGGGATTTACTGGTTGAAGTATTGACTAAAATTCCGGAAGCGAAATAAAACGCTTGATTGCAGTAAAACGAAAAGGGGGCTGAAGTAATTCAGTCCCCTTTCTTGTCCTAATCATAAACTAAAAACACCAAAGCATAAAAACCGACGACTGTCTGTTTGGTACAGCCATCATTAAGAAACAATGTTGAATATTTTTCGACTTACCAATACTTTAACTAAGTTATGGAATAATCTGAATTATGAAAAGATAACCGATAATTATTATTTCTAATGCTTCCGGTTATCCCGAACAATAAAACAGCTTCTTTATTTGAGTGCGCAAAATAGTAAAGTTTTCAAAGGCAGCCACCCAATCCTTTTATGTTCAAAAACAACTTTTATAAATATCATCATGTTTTACATGCATAAAACCAGAGGATAGGGCGGTTTGCTGTGATTTTCTTTATAATCAGAGCCGGGGTGTTCTGGTGAATTATGTGAAGAATCATTTTTCCGTTTGGTTTCTTTTCTTTCTTATTACATTTTCCTTAATATTTTTCCTGATGTTAAATAAATCAGGCATCTTTGAGTGATAAAAAATGGTCAGGAATGTCAGTTGATTTGCAGCAATTACTTAATCATTTTGAGCCGATTAGTTTGAATGATGCAGACAAAGCGCGTTTGATGAATCGGGTGGATTCGAAGTTTGTGGTTTCTGTAGATAAACTGGAAGAGATCCTGTCGGAAATATGGTCGGATTACCAGGTGCTTAGTATTGATGGAGTCCGAAATTTGCCTTACCGGACAAAATATCTCGATACGCCCGATTTTGCCATGTTTAAAGCGCATGTCAACGGTAAATTAAATCGTTACAAAGTCCGTTTCCGGGAATATCCTCTGACGGGAATGCGCTTTCTGGAATCGAAGTTCAAACTGAACCGCGGCCGGACCATTAAAAAACGCATTTCGCGACAAGAACGAATTCCGGAAGAAAATGAGGTGGAAGATCAATTTGTGTCGGAACAAACGCCTTATAATCGGGAAGATCTGGAAACGAAACTCTACAATAAGTTTAATCGAATTTCGTTGATTCATAAAAGGGTAAACGAGCGAATTACGATTGATACGGACATTCATTTTTCACTTGATAAGGAAGAGTGGAAAGCACTGGGCGATGTGTCGGTTATTGAACTAAAGCAGGAGCAGTTCAGCCGACATGCCGGTTTTACCCACATTCTGCGAAAACACGGAATCAGGCCTGTTGGCTTTTCAAAATACTGCATCGGTGTTTCGATGTTGTATCCCGACACGAAAATCAACCGAATGAAGCAGAAGATTCTGTTGCTGAATAAACTAACTAAACACCTATCATGACTACCATTGCGCATTTACTTACATCCATTCCTTTGGTTTCGTCCGTCACCGGCATGTTTGGCATCGAGTGGCTGAACGGGCCGGATACGCTGGAGTTATTACTCCGGTTTCTGTTCAACCTGCTCGTAATAACGATTATTGGCCGGTATCTTTACTACCGGATTTCACGGCGGAAAGAGTACTATTTCACTTACATCCTCATCGGTACAACGGTATTCTTCATCTCGTTTCTGCTGGAAAGTGTAAAGCTGGAAATTGGTTTTGCACTGGGCTTGTTTGCTGTTTTTGGGATTCTCCGCTACCGTACAGATACCATTCCCATCAAAGAGATGACTTTCCTCTTTGTGATTATCGCTATTTCGGTTATTAATGCCCTTGCCGGAGCGGAAATCAGCTATGGAGAGTTGTTTATGACCAACGTTGCCATCGTTCTTGTAACCTGGGCAATGGAGCGTTTGTGGTCGTATCGGCAGGAAACACAGAAGAAGATTATTTACGAACGGATTGAGCTGATAAAGCCTGAAAACTACGGTGCATTGTTGGCTGATCTGGAGGAACGAACGGGTTTGAAAATCAATCGAATCGAAGTTGGCGATATCAACTTTCTTCGCGATACAGCCGAAATTACCATTTTTTACCACCCTTATCAGGAAAAAGCTTCCCGAAAGCCTTAAGCACTTTTACTATGAAGAAGATGATTGCTTTCGCAGGAATGATTCTTTTCCTGTTTGGTGTCAGGCCAGTGGTTGCAGCCGATAATTATGGTGTGTGGACCAGTGCTGGCATCCGTAAAGATTTTCACAAATGGAAATTTGAATTGAACGAGGAGTTTCGATTTTCGGATGAAACTCCGAGTCTGGGGCGCTATTTTACCGAGATTGGTGCCGGATACGATGTTTCAGACTGGTTTAGCCTGGGAGCGGGGTATCGCTTTGCCCGGGATCGCGATAAAAACAATGACTGGCGAACGCTTCATCGCTTTATTGTTGATGCTGAGTTGAGCAAGGATGTTAAGCAGATGGAGTTTTCTTATCGCCTGCGTTTTACCAACGAAGATGATTTTATTGCAGGTGGTAACGATGCCAGTGCGTTTCTGAGGCAAAAAATCAAGGCAGAGTACCATATCTCCAATAGTCGTTGGGACCCTTATTTCTCGGGAGAGCTTTACTACCAGTTGCCGGAAGACAAAGCCGGTGAATTCAACAAAGTAAGATACACTGTGGGAACCAAATTCTCATTGAATAAGAGGAATCATTTTGGTCTGTTTATCAGATTACAGCACGAAATCAATGTGTCTAAACCCGACCGGGATTTCATTACTGGTTTGGCCTACACCTACCGTCTGTGAGTTTTCAGGACAAGAACTTTTTTCTCGGTGAGAAAATTCTCAACAGCATCTCGCTCAGGGCGGATTGATGCCGTCCCTTTTTGAATCTTCAGTTATTAATTCTCTTATTTATGTAACCATTTTAAGTTGATGACATGCAATAAGATATGTCATAATATGTTTGTTGTTCTGATTTCGTTGAGCTGGTTTGAGGACAAGCTAAATATTGTTAAATATAGCGTTGATTTTCAACCAGATTTAGTCGGTTTTCGTTTAGAAAATAGAAGGTTGGGAAAACAAATGTTTACTGGGAAGACTTCTCGTTGTCGACGTGCTATGGTAAACTGAACAACCTGAAAAACCAAAGGATTGAAATGAATAAAGCATGTTTTCTTTCTTCGTTTTCAGTTGATTTTCATAATGTATTTTGTTAAATTTATAGTAGCCGCAGGGCAAAGCCAAAAGCAACGTTCTTCACTTTTGTCGAAAGCCAGTTGCGGCCATTCAAGTTCGTAAACTCTAAATTCTAAAGCTATGACTGATAAGTTAGTTACCGTTGCCCGTTTTAGCTATCTGCACCGCGCTTACCTGATGAAAGGTTGGCTCGATTCGGCCGGTATCGAAAGCTGCATCCTGAACCAGGGATTACGATATGCTATCCGATCCGAAGCCCAGAACCGGGTTGAACTTCAGGTAAGAGAAGGAGATGTGGAGAAAGCTTTGGAAATCATCGACCAGGTAAACGAAAAGTACGGGCCCGAATTTCAGGAACCCGATGATATGGTTTCTGCCATCCGGAGGATTCTGGTACCGATAGATTTTTCCTCTTTCGCGCTCAATGCCGCAAAATATGCCGTTCATGTTGCCAAACAAAAGAAAGCCGAGCTGGTGTTGGTTCACGCCTTCTTCAACCCGATTGTTAGTCCGTGGGGATATGACAATACATACATCTATCCGAGTAGTGTGACCGATGCACTTCATGAAATCGAAGAACATGCTACGAGGGGAATGACCAAGTTTGTGAGTGACCTCCGGGCTTACATGGAAGAAAAAGATTTGTTGGACATCACCCTGACCACAAGGCTGGTCGGAGGAATTGCTGAAGAGACCATTTTGGAACTGGCTGACAGCGAGAACTTCGATCTGATCATTCTGGGGGCCAAAGGAAAATCACGGTCCGACTATTGGTACGGTAGTGTAACAGCCAAGATTATTCAGAAAGCTAAAATCCCGGTTTTGGCTATTCCGGAAAAATCAACTTACAAGGATGAGATGTTCAAGCGCATCATGTATGCGACCAACTTTGACAAATCGGATGGTCCGGCGATACGGATGTTGCTGAATATTGCCCGCCCGCTCGATGTTCATGTGCACGTGGTACACATCGATACATCTGGTGAGAACCCATTTGCCAATTACGATTTAAATCATTTCAAAGAGAAATATGCCGGGATTCCCGAAGACGTCCCGATGGATTTCGACATGATCAAAAATGACAACCAGGTGAAGGGAATCGAGCAATATATCAAGGACAAAGAGATTGATATTATCTCACTTACTACGCATAAGCGGAATTTGATTACGTCTATCCTGAAACCCAGTGTGGCTCGCGAACTGCTGTTTCATACAACGATTCCGCTTTTGGTTTTTCATTCGAAGGATTGAATTGAAATATAGTAAATTACATGTTTGATTTGAATTGATACTTAAGGGCTGCGGAGATTGTGGCCCTTTTTTATGTTTGGAATGATGGTTTGTTGTTATTTTTGTGTCTTAACGAATGATTGACAGGTGTGATTTTCTCTACAGCATATCCCGAAATATTCATCCTTCTTTGCCTGGCTTTTGCCTGGTTTCTGATGCGTTTGCTCTACCGTCATGCTTCTGCGTTTGAAAATCTGGGGCGTTGGCAACTATGGACATTAAAGGGCTTACGGTTTGCTGTACTTTTCCTGATGACTGTGTTGCTGCTTTCGCCTGTTGTTAAGTTGAAGAAAAAGATAAAGAACAAACCAGTAGTTCTGGTGCTGCAGGATAATTCCTCTTCCATGCTCAATCATCCCGATTCGCTGAAGATTCGCTCCACGCTGGATTCACTGAAAACGCAAATTGCTTCTAATCTTTCGGGCTTAGCGAATTTGAAATGGTTCCTGTTTGCCGATTCTGTTCAGGAGGGGACTGCTCCGGATTACAAAGGTAATTTGTCTGATTATTCAGATGCTATTCAGTCGGTTGCGGCGCAGCATGGCTACGAAAAACCGACTGCTATACTGATTGTTGGTGACGGAATTTACAACGCCGGACAAAATCCGGTGAACACTGTAAGGACGCTGGGATATCCTGTTTATTCGGTTATCGAAGGTGATACAACAGTACACAGCGACATTCGCATCAGCCAGGTGCGGGCGAATACAACGGCCTTTCCGGGGAAGGCATTTCCGGTAGAGATAGAGATAACCGGAAACGGATTGAAATCGGGGCAAACCCGCATTTCTATTACCCACGATGGAAAGGTGATTGAACAACGAACCGTTCCAATTACGGAAGCATCTGTTTTTCGTAGGGAATCCTTTCGGCTGAAAAGTGAAAAGCCGGGATTGCAACATTATAAAATTCAGTTAAGCCCTGTTTCAGGAGAGCAGAATACTGCTAACAATACTCGCGTACTCACGGTTGATGTATTGAACAGCCAGCGAAAAATATTGATATTGGCTGGGGCGCCACATCCCGATATCGGTGCGCTTACAGAGGCTTTGGAGTCTGATCCACAGTTCAAGGTTGTGGTCGCTCCGTTTGGCCATTTTGATGACTATTCTCCGGAGAAATTTAATTTACTTATATTTTATCAGGTTCCTGAATCAAAAGGTGTTGGCGTATCTGACTTAAAGAGATTTATCGATTCCAGAACTTCCCGCTGGTATTTTCTGGGAGCACAAAGCAGTATTTCGGCTTTTAATAAGTTAAATGCTGGTATGAAAATTGTTAGTGAGAATAAGCAGCTGACAGATGTCCAGATGAAGGTTAATCCCGGCTTTGGGTTATTTCATCCCGATATACGACTGAACGATTGGTTGGGCGCACAAACGCCTCTGGTTATCCCGGAAGGGAAGGTCGAAACAGAGCCTTTTATGGAAACGCTGCTTTACCAATCGGGAAGTGGAGAGGAGAAACCGGCCATGATCATGGGTGAGCAGAATGGTGTTAAAAAAGCTGTTTTTGATGGAGAAGGAATCTGGAGGTGGCGTATCTCGGCGCGGTCAGTCGACGGAGATAAAGCTCTTTTTAATGATTGGATTGTTAATACGGCACGGTATCTGGCGTTAAAGCGAAATGAAGATCAGTTCAATGTTCACTTTAACCGAATGGTACAGGCCAACGAAGCGGTTCATTTTTCGGTTACGTTGTTTAATGCCATATACGAACCGGTTCATAATTCGGCGGTTACACTGGATTTGACAGATGCTTCCGGCAAGCTGTTTCACTATGTTTTCACGGAAGGTAATGACGGTTATGAGTTGAATGCCGGCCATTTGCCACCGGGAAATTATCATTTTTCTGCTGCCGCGAAGGTCGGAGCTGACTCGTTGAAAGAATCCGGTAACTTTGAGGTGATGGCTGCTCAAACGGAGATGTTGGAAACAAGAGCCAATCAGCAAATGATGACGGCTGTAGCGCAGTATTCGGGAGGCAAAGCATATTTTGCCAATCAATTGGAACAGTTATTCCCGGATTTGAAAAAGCAGCTACTGCAGAGCGGAAGTGAGCAAACAGAAGAGGTGGTGATGATGGATGCTATCCGGTATGAGTTTGTTCTGTTTCTTTTAATCGCCCTGTTGGCTGTTGAATGGTTTTTGCGTCGTTACTGGGGCGGTTATTGATGAAAAAGCAGTTTTCATCAGGTAATGAATGTATTGAATTAGTTGTTTTGTTGATTTGGATAAATGCCTTGTATATTAGTTGAATATAGAATATTTGAAATTTTAAGAATTCTCGAATAGGTTGCAAATGAATAGAGTCCGTATCGTATTTTATTTTCTTTTCATGCTGGCAGGTGTTTCCCTGCTTGGTGGTTGTTCGGCAGTTCGCACGATCAATATTCAGTTGTTGCAGCCGCCGCCTACTTTTGTTTCTGATTCTGTTCAGAGCCTGACGGTTTTCAACCGGAGTATGACGCCGGACTTTAAGAACTGGGATCGCGATTCCCTGGAGCAATTGCTGGCCAATCGGCATTTAGAACTGGACACGACCCTTCGTGACAGTATTGCGGCTGACACAGTGATTCAGGTCGCAGCGCATCAGCTTTTCAATTCAGGCCGGTTCGACGTGGTGATTCCCAAAGAGAGTAACTTGACGAATTACCTTCCGGCGACGATTAGTCCGGAACCGTTGGATTGGAATTTCGTGGCAACGATGTGTCAAAACTTCAATACCGATGCACTTTTAGTATTGGAAAGCTTTAACGAGGAAGTGAATACGGATTTTGATAGTGGTTATGAGCAAGATTTTTCGGGAAACATGGTAGAGACCTATTACGGAGCTTTGGACCTAACTTATCATTCCCGATGGAGACTTTATGATCCGAAACACCGCGAAAGAATCAGGACTTTCGACGTCACGGATACGATTTTTTGGGACTCATACGGATATACTGCGGAGGAGATGTATTACAAGCTGCCGTCCATTAAGGAAGCTCTGATCGAGGGAGGAGTAGTAACGGGGCAAGATTTGGCAAAAAAGATTGCGCCTCAATGGAAAGATGCCCGCAGGCGTTTGTTTACGACCGGCAAAAAAGATATCGATAAGGCCATACCGTTGGCAGAAAAGGGAGATTGGGAAGCCGCTCAAAAGATTTGGGAGCAGTATGCTGATGAGGGGGCGAAGGGCAGAAGGAGTAAAGTGGAGTTTAACCTGGCATTGGCTAACGAAATGAACGGCCATATCGAAAAAGCAATCGAATGGGGTGTTAAGTCGTACAAGACTTATTACCGGCATCAAACTGACGAATACCTGAGAATACTGGATAAACGAAGAAAATTACTGAACAAGATCGACGAAGAGAAGGAGACCGATTAGTTGTCGGTCAGGTAGGGGGCTCATCTCGCCGGTCAAAATAAATACCTTGAATCATGAAAACATGTCGGTTTATTTTGGCGATAATGGCCAGTGCGCTGATTTTTGCTTCATGCACTACCACGCAATCGGTTCCTATTGAAGTGTTGAAATCAGGTAAGGTTAACTTGCTTGCCCAAAAGCGGAATTTGGCGTTTTTAGTCCGAAATTTTAAATATAACGTCGATACACTGGGGAATTACTTCAGTTACAATTATAAGCTAAAAAAAGCTCCTGAAAAGGAAAATGGAGGGCTGGATAGCCTGGCAGTCCAGTCGGCATTGGGTCGTCTTCAGAAGAAATTGCTGGCAACCGGTCGCTACGATACGATTGTGACTTATCCTTTCAATGCAATTCGACCACATCGCGGTAAGCATGTTTTGCCGCTCTCTCCGGGCTTCGTTACCAAAGTTTGCCAGGAAAGCCACGTTGACGGCTTGGTGGCGTTAGAAATGCTCAGCTACTTCTATTCCAAAACAACACCCGACATGAGAGATCAATCGGGCGAATCCACTGTGAAAATCAACGCACTTTGGGCTCTTTACCTACCGGGAAAAGAAAAACCCGTCGACCATTTTGGCTATACAGACCAGTTGGTTTGGGACCGGTATAACCAGGACGGCGTTCTTGATTTGAGTAAGAAAATCCCTGACCGGACAGCGGCGGTGGAAATGGCAGCCCAAATTGCCGGAGAACAATACGCCCGTCATATGGGGCCTTTCTGGGCGACAGCGAACCGGAGGATTATTACACCTTCGGTCGATGAATGGAAGAAAGCGACGCAAATGGCGCAACATAACCAATGGGAGGAAGCCGCTGCCATTTGGAATAAGCTGGCTTCGGTTTCCAACGAGAGGAACCGTGGTATCGCGGAACTTAATCTGGCAGTTGCATCTGAAATGATGAACCAAATTGATTTAGCGGTCAGCTGGGCATCAAAGGCAGTGAAATTAATGGACGGAAAACGGTACGGGCCAGTTGCCGGACAATATCTGGCGATTTTGATGGCTCGCCAAAAACAAATTTCAAGACTAAACCAACAAATAAAATAATGACCACTAAAAGTCTACTAACTAGTCTGTTGATTCTATTTTTTCTTTCGGGATGTTATACCACAAATAATTTTGGTTTTGTCGACATGCAGGTGATGGAACCGGCTACAGTTTCCTTGCCTGACAGCATCGTGGACCTGGCTATTGTTGACTTTCACCGAACTCAGAAAGCAGATGAAACTGACCTCAAAACGAATGCAGACAGCATTGTAGACCGATATGCTGCAGAAACCTTAAAAGGATTTAAATCACAGACAGATAGTGTTCGGTATTTTAACCATGTTGAAGTAGTTTCCAACGGGCTAGACATTATGCCGAAAGGACTGTTGCTGCCCGATTCCATATTGCGTCAAAAGTTGTCGGCCTATTGTGACTCGCTTGGAGTCCAGACTTTGGTTGCACTTGATACTGTTTGGTTAAGCGATAACAGTAAAAAGACTCAGTTGGTAAAAAAGGTTGTTCTCGGCTCCCGCTGGGGTTTCTTCAACGCTCTTGGAGATTCAAAGACCTATTGGAAAATCTATACGGATACCATGCTTTGGATTCCCAACCGGACAGAGTCGATTGCTTATGAGAAAAATAACCGGTATCCAAAGACCTTTGTGGATGTACTTGACACTTACGGTGAAAACAACGGTACCAGGGTAGCAATGCTGTTTGTACCTTCCTGGAAATGGACTGACCGGTTGATTTATTATTCGGGAAACGATGAAATGAAGAAGGCTGATACTCTGGCAACGAAAAATCAGTGGAAAGAAGCTGCTGAAATCTGGACTAAAATGTCGAAGAGTGACAATAAAAATATCCGGGCGAAAGCAACTTTCAATATGGCTTTGGCGTGTGAAATGCTGGGGCATATTGAACTGGCGCTTGAGTGGGTTTCCAAATCATATCACGTGTACGACAATGAGGACCACAAACAGAAGTGCATGGACTATATCAATATCCTCGCCACACGCCTGCAGCAAGAGCGAAAGCTGAAAAAACAGTTTGGTGGTTGATGTCTGGTTGCGGTGGAAGGTGATATTTTGTACATTCGCTCCGCACAAATTAATTCTCGCGACTGATGCATAATTCTGTCTATTACATCATATTGATAATCATTGTTCTGGATTTTCTATTTGAACGTTATCTTGAATATTTGAATTCAAATTCCTTGTCGGTTCAACTTCCCGATCAACTGAAAGGAATTTACAATGAAGAGCAATATGCCCGTTCGCAGGAATATGAAAAGGTAAAAAGTCGCTTTTCACTGATTACTGCCTCCCTGAGTTTTCTGGTTATTATCTTAATGTTTGCCCTGGGTGGTTTTGGCTGGCTCGATAATTATTTACGCGAATGGACCAATAGTCCAATCTGGCTGGGACTGTTGTTTTTCGGCGTTATTGGCTTGGCTTCCGACATCCTTACTTTGCCATTTGGTTGGTACAGCACCTTTGTTATCGAGGAACGGTTCGGTTTTAATAAAACTACCGTGAAGACTTTCATTTTCGATCACATCAAAAGTTTGTTGCTTGCGGCAGTGATCGGTGGTGGTTTATTGGCTCTGGTGATTTGGATATATGAGCAGACGCAGGGAATGTTCTGGGTTTACACTTTAATTGTCATTACGACTTTCTCGCTGTTTATGACCATGTTCTATTCGACATTGATAGTTCCACTTTTCAATAAACAGAAACCACTGCAAGACGGTGAGTTACGTGATGCTATTCAACGCTTTTCTGAAAGAGCTGGATTCAAACTGGACAACATTTTTGTTATCGATGGTTCCAAACGCTCGACGAAAGCCAATGCTTATTTTACAGGTTTTGGTGCGAAGAAACGAATTGTGCTTTACGATACGTTGATGGATGAAATGGAAAACGAAGAGATTGTAGCTGTTTTAGCTCACGAAATTGGCCACTACAAGAAGAAGCACATTGTTTCCGGCCTTCTGTTGTCGTTGCTGAATACGGCGGTCATGCTATATATTTTCTCTTTGGTTGTCGGGCGACCAGAACCTGCGTTAGCGTTAGGTGCTCATCAGGCGAGCTTTCATGTTGGTTTGGTCGCTTTTGGAATCTTGTATACGCCGCTTTCTTTCCTTATCGGGATGGGGATGAATGTCTTTTCCCGGAAAAATGAGTACCAGGCCGATAGTTTCGCTGCCAGTTATGGACTGGCTGAAGCGTTGGGGAATTCGTTGAAAAAGCTTTCGGTGAAAAACCTGAGTAATCTGACGCCACACAAAGCGTATGTCTTTTTCCATTACTCGCATCCACCTTTGCTGGCTCGTTTGAAGAATCTGAAAAAGTAGCTGGTGTTTTTATTCCTTCCACTGGTAAATCCGCACGTAGTCAATTTGGTATTCGGCCGGGAAAATCGAATCGTCGACTCCTTGCTGACCGCCCCACGAACCGCCAATGGCCAGGTTGATGAGTAAGAATTGCGGTTTGTTGAACGGCCAGGCGCCTTCACCTTCACCATTGTCCTTGCAGGTAAAATAGGGCACTCCTTCTATCGAGAAGATGAGTTGGTCGTGGTACCAGTCAACGCCAAATACGTGAAATTCTTCTGATAGATGTTCATGGCAGATTTTGTCACCCCTTCCGGTTCCCAGATTGTGATTATAATCGCGGGTGTGAACATTGGCATAAATGGTATCGGGATTGAAGCCGACATATTCCATGATGTCGATTTCACCACAGGCAGGCCAGCCTATGCTGTCAATATTACTTCCAAGTGTCCAGATGGCAGGCCACACTCCGCGCCCTTTCGGAAGGCGGGCCCGTACTTCAATTCTTCCGTAAGTAAAGTTGAAAGTTTTCTTCGTGTTTAAACTGGCCGAAGTGTATTCAGCACCTTCATAGGGTTCCTTCCTTGCTGTAATAATTAGTTTGCCGTCTTCCACGCGCGCATTCTCCAGTCTATGGTCTGTGTAGTATTGTGCTTCGTTGTTTCGAACAAATCCTGTTTCATAATTCCATTTGGTGGAGTCGGGAAGTCCTTCATAGTCAAATTCGTCAGACCAGACTAATTGTAATTCTTGTGCATTGATAATCAACGGAAAACAGCATAAGAGTAAAGCAAGGAAGCATTTCATAACAGTTGGTTTCGTTTGGGTTTATCCAAAAATAGTGATTTGCTTGATTAATATTTAGTTATATAGAGGTTTTCTTTTGGGAAAATTAAAATCCCGACAGATGCTTCTACGAGAAACATACTGCCGGGATGTACAACCAGTGGCCGGAATCATTGTCTCATTTTATTCATAGTATGGCCTCTGATAAAACTTGGGGTCATTGCGATTTGCTTTTCTTTCGTTTAGCATTTTGGAAATCATATGGTCGAGCTTTTTCTGTTGCTCAGGTTTCATCAGGTTTCTCATTTTTTGAACCGTCGAATAGGCAGCCATCATCACACTGGCTTTCGTTTCAGTTATTGAGCTGAGTTGCTCTTTCACGGCTTTATTGGCTGTGTTGTTCAATAATTCGTTGTGTAACAACTGATTCATTTTACTGAGTTCGCCTTCCAGTCCATCCTTTTTCTGCAGGTACTCTGTTCGTAGGTCTACCAGTTCTTCATATTGCTTGTCGGAAAGAGAAAGCTCCATTCGCAATTCCGGTATTTGATTCACGATGAACAAATAGGGTTTCATCACTTTCGGGTAGGATGGTCCCTGGTAGCGTGACATCATCAAACTATGGCCATGGTGCATCATTTGGTGGGCGCGCATCATGTCGGGTTGCATCACACCGGGTCCCATCATGTGAGGCGGGTACATCATTGATGAGAGCGTATCTTTTTGTGCTCTTTTGATACTGCTTGTGCTTGCCATCGAAGAAGTGCCAAACGTCATAATAATGAGCATGACGAGAAGCGTTAAGACGTTCTTTTTCATGATATCTGAATTTTTGAGTCCATCATATTTGCATTCTGCCCGCAAGGGCATTGTGTTTTGCTATATTGAACAAGTGGGGCAAAAAAATGACGGACGCAGAAGTCTTAAAGCTTGCTATATTTTGTTAAGCTGCGTTAATTAGAGGACTCTTTTGAAGGAATTTATGTCGTAATCGACAAAAAGATAGGTGAGAACTAACCGGCGAGATTGATTTTCTCCAGCCTTTCGTCACTCAGTATGGTGATGTCTTTTCCGTGCACCTCAATCAGTTTTTCCGTTACGAAATCAGTCAAAATACGACTAACGGTTTCCCTGGAGGTTCCCAACAAATCGGCCATATCATTGCGGGTCAGGGTCAACTGAAAGTGATTACTGCCGTAAAGATTTTTGGAGAAATCGAGCAACATGCCGGCAACACGGCCTGTCACTTGCGTTTGAATATGGTTGACACAATTCTGGAATTGTCGGAGTTCGATCTTGCTGATGGTGGTCAGTATTTCGTAAGCAAACTTCCCGTTTGATTCCACAAAATTTTTGAAAGTCGCCCGGTCAATAAAACAGCACGATACCGGCGTAAGTGCAACAGCTGAATAGTTATTTACATTGTCGCCGATGGTGGTTGGAATGCCCAGGTAGGTGGGGGCTTTTACTACTTTCAGGATTTGCTCGCGGTTGTGTCCGCGCATGACCAGCTTGACAATTCCTTCGCGCAGGTAAACAATATTACTGGCAAATGCATCTTGCTTAAAAATGACTTCATCTTTGTCAAACTCGACTTCGACACTTCGTTTTCCCAGCAGATCAAGCTCATCTATCGAAAGGTGGTTTGCTGCCGCCGAACGTACTTTACAATTCAGGCACAGACACTGACTCATGGTAATAAATACTATTGCTAAACCTTATTGACGCCAAATTTAGCAAAAAAATGTGATCGATGTCACACCGAAACAAAATAAACCTCACACCGATTTCTTTTCACCCTACTTCGTATGTCTATACTTTTACCCCTGTTAATATGTCAATGTTTACATAATTATTAAAGCAAGAGAATCATGCCTAAAAGAATGACCATGGCGCTTTTTTCCGGAAGTATCGATAAGCTCACTGCAGCTGGTGTGGTACTGACGGGTGCAGCAGCCGATGACATGGATGTTGATATTTACGTGCTTCTGCAAGGAGCGCGTGCCTTCAGAAAAGATGTAGCTGCAGACGCAACAAAACTGGAAATGGCTGAAAATCCTCAGCTGAAACAGGAATTTCTGGATTCGCTGAAGAAACTGAATGTCAATCCCTGGCTGGAGTTTTTCCGCGAAGCCAAAGAAATAACCAAAGTGAAAATTCATGTGTGTGGTTTGGCCGGAAAAATCTGGGGAGCCGAGAAAATGGAGGATTTTAATGAATTAGTCGACGATATCGTGGGTATCAGTGAATACATCACCGCCGCCCAGGAATCTGACGTACACTTATTTATATAAGTTATGGAATTAGTTGACGAAGAGAAAATACTGGAACTGGAACGTCGAATCAAGCAGCTCGAAGCCACCAAAAAGAAGGATCAACTTTCGATGGTCGTCTTTTCAGGTGAACTCGATAAACTCCTGGCTGCAATGATTATTGCCACCGGTGCCACAGCCATGGATATGGAAGTCAAGCTTTTCTTCACCTTCTGGGCCATTTCCGCTTTACGCGATAAAGAGAAAAGGGCAAAGAAGAAGGAGTTGACGTCTAAAATGTTCGGAGCCATGCTTCCCAGGGGAACCTCGGACGTGAAGCTTTCGAAAATGAACATGGCCGGAGCCGGATTATCCATGCTCAAGTCATTGATGAAGAAAAAGAATGTAGCCTCTCTGGATGATTTACTAAAAACCGCGGGAGAGTTAGGTGTCGAGATCAACATTTGTGAGATGTCGATGGACCTGATGGGACTCAGTAAGGATGAGATGATTGATTATCCGAACCTGAATTACTGCGGGGTTGGAACCTATCTCGCTGACGCGGAAGAGAGTGCTATTCAGTTATTCATATAATAAAACTCAAAGTTATGTCACAGGAAGAATTAGTTGCCATTCAGGCAGACAAAGTTGTTGATGCTCGTGGTACTGCTTGTCCCGGACCGCTGTTGGCTGCTAAAAAAGCCATCGCTGAAATCAAATCAGGCGAAGTAATGGAAATATTATCAGCTGACGAAGGTACCAAGAAGGATATTCCCAAATGGGCTACCAAGAAAAACCATGAATACATGGGCACCGTTGAAGAATCAGGCTTTTTCAAAATTTATCTACGCAAAGCGTAAGCTTTAAAACGAAAAACTAAAATGGCGAATAAAGCTCCTAAAATTTTAGTGTTTTCAACGGAAAAGATTTCCGACCCCGCGATTGACCTCGCGGGGTTGTTGAAAATGCACTACCCGCCAACCATTTATTCCATTCCGTTACGATGTTCAAGTTCCGTTAAATCCCGCTGGATTATGCATGCCTTTGAGCAGGGCTTTGACGGTGTTTTCATTGCAGCCGACGGGACCGACTGTTCATACGGTGAAAGTTGCGTGGACAAAACCGCGGCGATTATTGCCCAGACACACGAGATGATGAAAGCTAAGGGGATTGAACCGGCCCGGCTGAAAATGGCTGCTTTGTGTTCGGTATGCGCCGAACCATTCGTAAAACACATGAAATCGTTTTACGAAGCCCTTTCCAAAGTACCGGCGTAACCGGAATATTTTACAATAGAAATGTAACATGGAGAACGAAGTTTTATCATACGACGCACTGGTTATTGGTGGTGGAATCGCCGGTGAAGAGACAGCGCTGAACCTGGCCAAAATGGACTATAAGGTGCTGTTGGTGGAGAAGGAACTCTCGATTGGCGGCAAAATGATTCTGCTGAGTAAGGTTTTTCCTACCCTCGACTGTGCAGCGTGTATTACCACACCCAAAGTGTCGGAAACGGCCCGGCATCCCAACATTACCATCTTTACCGGTAGTGAAGTAAAAGGAGTCGAAAAGAAAGGCGAACGGAATTTCGAAGCGCGTATTTTACGCCAACCCCGTTATGTAAAGGAAGACGCTTGTACAGGCTGTCAGGAATGTGAGCCGGTTTGCCCTGTTGTGGTGAAGGATCAGTACCAGTTTAATCTGGTTGGCCGGAAAGCGGTGTTTGTTCCGTTCAGTATTGCGAACCCGCGTATTGCTGCCATCGATATCGAAAATTGCTCATTGTGCGGTGCCTGCGAACGGGCTTGTCCGGCTGATGCCATTGACTTCTCACAAGAGCCGGAAGAGAAGACTTATCAATTTAAGAGTGTAGTGGTCGCTACCGGGTACAAATTGTTCGACCCAATTAAAATGCCGCGCTACGGTTACGGCAAATACAAAAACATTATCACTTCCATGCAGATGGAGCGTGAGTTGGCTCCTACACGTCCTTTCAACACGATTTTACGCCCGGGTGACGGTAAAATGCCCGACAACCTCGCTTACGTACTTTGTACCGGTTCACGAGACCATACCGTGGGAAATCCCATTTGTTCGCAGGTTTGCTGTATGTATTCCATCAAGCAGGCTCAATTGCTGATGGGAGCATTGCCTATGGCCGATGTGACCATTTATTACCTGCACATTCGCTCGTTTGGTAAGGGATTCAACGAATTCTACGAAACAGCTAAAGGAATGGGGGTTGAGTTCGTAAAAGGGAAAATCGGTAAAATTTCGGAGAAGGAAAACGGAAACCTCGTTTTGAGGTACGATGATATTGAAACAGGCCAGGTGAAGGAGGTCGAACACGATATGGTTGTTCTTTCGGTAGGTATTCTGGCCAACGATGAAATCGGACAGGTTTTCAAGACACAGAAGCTGGAATTCGATGACTATCGCTACGTGAAGCAAATCGATGAACTGAAACGTCCGGCAATGACCAACATCGAAGGTGTGTTTGTGGCAGGAGCGGCTTCCGGCCCGATGGACATTCCGGATTCAATCCTTTCAGCTGGCTCGGCATCATCCGAAGCTGCCAGCTATCTTGCATTGACTGAATAATGATTTGATTCAGTGTTAGTAAGATTGATTTACTTGAATAATGAATTAAATATTGTTGGGCCTATTTCCTGGTAAGGATTTCCTGACAATCAATATATTTTCGCATGAAGAACAAGATTGGCGTATACGTTTGTCATTGCGGCGGTAATATCTCCGACGTTATTGATGTCAATAAGGTCAGAGAAGAAGCTGAAAAGATGGGAGGCGTTGCCATTGCCAAGCATACCATTTTTGCCTGTGCCGATTCCTCACAGAAGGAAATCGCTGAGGACATCAAAAACCTGGAGCTCGACGGCATTGTAGTGGCATCCTGCTCTCCAAAGCTGCACCTCTTAACATTCAGGGCAGTTGCCGAACGGGCCGGACTCAATCCATACAACTACGTTCACGCGAATATCCGGGAACAAAGCTCCTGGGCTCACTCTGACGATAAGAAAGGTGCCACCGAGAAAGCTATTTCGCTGGTGCGTTCTGCCGTTGAGCGGGTTTCACACTCAGTAGCGATGGACCCGGTTTCCATTTCTGCTCACAATGTGGTAGCCGTTGTTGGTGCCGGTGTAGCGGGGATGAAAGCTGCCATTGAATTGGCCGATATGGGCTCGCAGGTGTATTTGATTGAAAAATCACATTACGTTGGTGGCCGTACCTCGCAGTGGGGCAAGCTTTTCCTTCCGGGAGAAACCGGAAAATCAGTTGTAGAAAATCTTTATCAGGAAGTAAAGAAGCGTCAGAATATCAATCTGTTCACTGGTGCCGAACTTGTTTCCAAGAAAGGGAGTGTTGGTAACTTCGAGATTGAAGTGAAGATCACCTCGCGCGGTGTGAAGAAAGACGCTGATGCTTCGACAATTGAGAAAGCTATTCAGGTTTGCCCTGAGGAGGTTTCCGATGAATTCAACTTCGGTTTAACCAACCGAAAGGCGTTGATGAACTTTCATCCCGGCCAGTTCCCGGAAATAGCTGCCATTGATGCTGTCAACTGTACCAAGTGCGGTAAATGTGCCGAAGTGAGCGATGCCATCGATTTGAACCTGGAAGAAGAGCGTATTACGCTTCAGACAGGCTCGTTGATGATTACCACCGGATTTGACCCGTATGAGCCGGAAAAATCAGAGTTCGGTTACGGCGATTACGACAATGTCATCACGTTACCACAACTGGAGCGTCACCTGGAACTCAGCAAGGGTAAGGGTTTAGTAATCAACGGAAAGAAAATCCGGAGCACGGCGTATATCTACTGCGTGGGAAGTCGTCAGCCGGAAGGTGAAAATAAATATTGCTCGCGTTACTGTTGTACCTCAGCTGTTCACAGTGCTATTAAAGTGCGTGAAAAAGTGCCGGATATGACGGTTTACCACATTAATCGTGGAATCCGGACGTACGGAAAACAGGAAGTGTTGTATGAGCAATCATCCAAAAACGGCGATATCTACATTCAGTTTACCGAAGATACTTTCCCTGAAGTTAGTTCTAACGGAAAACATACAGTTGTCAAGGTGAATGACTTGTTGACTGCCGGAAAAGAGCTGGAAATTGAGCCTGATTTGGTGGTTCTGGTAACGGGAATGACTCCCCGGAAGGATGATGCCATTGGCGATACACTGAAACTTCCGCACGGCCGCGATAAGTTCTACAACGAAATTCACCCCAAACTGCGCCCGGTGGAAACGACCATCGACGGTGTTTTGATTGCCGGTGTCTGCCAGGGACCGAAGAATATCACCGAAACGGTGAAATCATCGCTGGCTGCGGCTGCTAAGACTTATTCGTTGCTGAAGCGTGAGGAAATCACATTGGAGCCCATCATGGCGAAAGTCGATGCGGAAAAATGTGAGGTTTGTGACAGCTGTTCTGCAGCTTGTCCGTTCGGTGCTTTCGAGTTTGTGGAAGAGAACGGCAAGAAGGTGGCGAAAGTGAACGAATCGAACTGTAAAGGCTGTGGAATGTGCCTACCGGTTTGTCCGACTGATGCCATCGAGCTTTCAGGCTATACCAATTCCGAGATAGAAGGAATGATTGATGCTCTCAAGGAGAGTGATTATTAACGACCAATTGTAAACTCTTTAATACCCGATAAAATGGCAGGAGAGAAACAACGTACCGTCAAGGTAATAAAGGAAAAAAGGACGGTTTCGGAGGAGGTGAAAGCCAATATCAAGCATTACAATAAAATGAAGAAGTTGATCAAGGATGCATTGAAGGAAGGCCCAAAAACCATTCCTGAAATCGCTAAGGCAACTGAACTTCCCGCCCATGAAGCGACCTATTATGTGATGTCGATGCGAAAGTATGGTGATGTAGTGACCGGTGAGATCGATGACATGGACGAGTATTTTTACTATCACTTGAATCAAAAGAACTAAGCACTTATGTCAAAGGTAGATCCAAAACTGGCAAAAGATATTGCAAAGTACGGAGCTGTCGATTTCAGCGCCTGCTACAACTGCGGTAATTGTACGGCCGTTTGCAGCCTGACCGAAGAAAATGCCAGTTTTCCGCGAATGATGATACGCTACAGCATGCTGGGAATGAAAGAAGAAATTCTGAGCAGCAAGGAGCTCTGGATGTGTTACCACTGTGGAGATTGTTCGGCAACTTGTCCGCGTCAGGCCGACCCGGGTGAATTGATGGCCGGTTTGCGCCGCTATGCAATTGCGAACTATGAGCCCTCAGGTATCACGAAGCTCATTTTCAAAAGCAATCCGTTTTCCATCCTGCTGACCCTCGTTTTGGCAACGATTCTGGGGTTCTTTTTACTGACCATGAAGCCGGACTTCACGGTATCGCGCTGGATTTTCAGCTGGATGCCTTATGCGGTCATTCACTTGATGGGACTGATTGTCTTTTCCTTTACAGGATTAACGGCTCTTCTGGGCATTTTCAGTATGAGTCGGAGACTGAACCGTAAACACAGTACAGACTCAAATAAAACCAAAAAATCAGTTTCTCAGTCGATTGGCGAAGTACTGACCGAGATTGGAACCATGGGACGATATCAAAAGTGTTCAACCGATGAGGGAGAATACTGGAGTACGAAACCCAACCTGGTTCGTCCGTGGTTTGCGCACTGGTCAATCATGTGGGGCTTTATCGGCCTCCTGTTTGCCACTATTCTCGACTTCCTGTTTAAAGATCCGGCAACAATCATCTGGTTGCCATCACGCATCCTGGGTACCGTTTCCGGACTTTTCCTGATTTACGGAACATCGCTGGCCATGTATTACCGCATGACCAAACCTACAAAAACGTACGAGGCCACTAAACTGGCAGACTGGATGTTCTTGTTCTTTCTTTGGATTGCTGGTTTAACTGGTTTTTGGATGGAAGTGGCCGTTTCGTTTAATCTGAGTGAAACGCTGAGCCAAGTGATTTTTATGATTCACACCATCATTTCAATGGAACTGGTTATTCTGTTCGCTTTCTCGAAGTTTGCGCATGCAGCTTACCGTCCTATCGCACTGTATTTTCTGGCCCGAAACAGGGAATAGATAAAATCCCTCTCTCAATCAATGCTCATAATCCAGCTTCCACCTGTCTATCAGGCCCGAAGCTGGATTTTTTTGCGTATATGTATTGCATTTATCAAATAGATGCTGTAATTTAGTTGCATATACATCTAAAAATCATGAGAATTCCGAAATCATTGGATGACAACCTCATATTCCAGTTGGGGGCGATAGCCAGAAAAGTTCACCAACATGTGGAAAGTGTCTTCCGTAAAGAAAATCTGGATATTACACCTGAACAGTTTTCATTGTTGACCATATTGTGGTACAACGAAGGGATCAGTATCAAGGAATTGGCTGACAGAAGTCAGCGCGATAAGACAACTATCTCACGTGTTGTCAATAATATGATCAAGCACGATCTAATCCGGCGCCTGGATAATGTGGATGACAAGCGGGCCAAGCGTATTTTTCTGACCGATCGCGGACGAAACCTGCAGGATCAGTTGGTGATGCTTTCCGGTGAGATTTATGTACAGGCGTTGGGAAACCTGTCGGACGAAGAACTGGATCATACGCTGGAGGTTTTTAAAAAGATTGAAAAGAACCTTTCCGATAGTAATGAATAACAAACAATTAATCAAACCTGAAACAAATGAAAACAAAATTAATTGTCATAGCTAAATTGTTGCTATTGACCATTTTGATGCAGATTGTCTGGAGCATCGGTTTAGGAATTGGAAGTCAATTATTTCCCTTTGAACTGAATTCTCCGGATGTTGATGCGGGACAATTATTAATGCGCATGACTGCTGTTTGTCTCATTCATACCGCCCTTTTGTATGCATTAATGTATTATTCCAACTGGCGGAGATGGAAACTGGCGGGATTGCTTGCTCTCGAAATATTTGTCATCCAGTTTGCACTGAGCGCTGTTGAAGCATTGTTTTTCGGCGGATATCTGAAAATGCCGGCCAACCTGGCCTGGTCGATGATTTTTACCGGAATCATTCTGTCTCTTGTCTGGAGTCCGCTGGCCGTACTTATTTCCGGGAACTGGAAACCAAAGGAGGACACGCAACCGGAAAGACCGGCAATTGGAAACATGTTTTGGGTGAACATTGCTCTGCTATGCGTTGTGATTTATCCCTTTCTGTACCAATTGGCCGGCTATTTCATTGCCTGGCGGGTGCCCGAAGTAAGAGCTTTGTATGATGGCCTGGAAGCACAACCTACTTTTATCGCTCAACTTGGCTCGTTCGTTTTCTCGAAATTGCATCTTTTGCAGATAATTCGAGGACTGGTATGGATTGCCATCGCGATTCCGGTGATGCTGGCTATGAAAAGCGGTATGTGGATGAAAGCGCTGATGGTTGGACTGTTATTTGCTCTGTTAATGAATGCTCAACATCTGCTGCCCAATGCTTTGATGGTTCCCGAAGTCCGGCTGGCTCACTTTATCGAAACAGCGTCATCGAACTTTGTTTGGGGATTTGTTATTGTTTGGTTGCTGAGCAAAAGTGGTTTTATTCGCTCTTCAAATATTGGTGAAGAAGGTAAGCTGGCTGCTGCATAGTATTTGTGTCACAGAAAAGATCAAATAAAAAACCCCGGCTCGCTCTTGATGCCGGGGTTTTTCATATTATTTTTAAGAGATGTCTAAAATCTTATGTCTGAGGTCTCTCTTCTTATTTCAACTTTTCTCCCATTCCTGCGTGCGATACAGAAACCCGATGTAGCCGCGTACACGAAGAATATCGCCTTCACGCCAGATTTTTACATCATAGAATTTTCCGTTTTCAGGATCCATAATTCCGTCGTCTCCAACCCATTGTCCATCATCGTTCTGCGTCAGGCCGTTAATGATTTGCATGCCCAGAATATGTTGATTGTGCAGGTTTCCCTTACACTTATCGCAAAGCGGATCGGCATTCGGGTCTTCCCGGAAAAGCTTGATAATTTTGCCGTACAGCTTGCCATCTTTCTTATAGATTCTGACCTCCGACTTCGGTTTGCCGGTTTTGTCGTCAATCGTGGTCCAAACTCCCGTAACATCCTGCGCGAAAACCGTGGCGGCCATGCTAACCAGGAAAAAGGTGAAAAGGATACTAAGTGATTTCTTCATGTTTATATCAATTCAGTTTAGTTTCTGTTTTTGTCAAAAATAGAATTTTATTTAAAAATCCGATGGTAAATTTTTCGTCCGGACGGATTGTGTGCGAATGATCGAAAGAGAAGAGCTACTTTTTCAGGTCTGATGAAACCTGCGTTAATTGCTCCACGTTGTAGCGAATCACATCCATTAATGTTTGGGTACCATGCGTTCCCGGAAAGTTGAGCAGCGATACCATTCGCGCATCGGGAAGTACTTCCTGCAACGGTTTTCCCACAGGGTTGTGTGCATTGTCAATGATTAGCACCGCATGAGTTTTGGCCATATCAGCAATTTGACGTGCTTCAGGGGTAGCCGGGCCAAAAACGCCGGCAATCTTCAATCCGAGCTCTTTGGCCAGCGGCCGTTGGAAAAAGTGAACCAAAACCGGCTCTTCGAGCATTCCGTCCTGCTTCAGTGTTGCTTTAGCTTGGTTGATGACCGTTTCTATCTGTTTGAGGTTGGCTTCCGCTTGCTCTGTGGTTCCCAGCTTTTCTGCAATTTTCACGATCGATTTCCGAAGAGTTGACAAATCATAACGTGTATCGATCTGCAGCATTTTGTTTTCATCTACGTGTAAGCCTTTGCGCATCCGGTCGAGCATGGTTTCGTAACCAGCGTAAATAATCAGGTCGGCTTTCATCACGCGGGAAATGTCGCCCGGGCGTAACTCATATTCGGTGGGATGTTGCATCTTAAAAGGAGCGAGCACGGTGACATTCTTCGCTCCGGCAGCTTCAGCGAAAGCTGCGGTCCAGGCATTGGTGGCCACTACATTCTGCGCTTTCGCGGAAAATGAAAAGCCTATCAGCAATAGCAAAACAAGGAAACAACGGGTTGGTGAGAATTTCATATGTGAATTGATTTATGATTTAAACCGTTTGTGATTCAGGTAAATGATGATGAAGACAACGGAAGCCATCAGTGCAACGCCGGAACTGGCAGGAATATCTATCGCCAGTGAGAGGAAAAATCCCGAAAGGGAAAAGATACCACCCCACAGGCACGACCAGATGATAACTCCGCGCAAACTTTTGGCATGAAGTGATGCAATCAATGCCGGCAAAAGAAGCAGGGCATCGAGCAGAAGTGCACCGATGAGTTTCATGGCAGCAGCAACGGTAATAGCCGTTAACAGAATGATGGTGTAGTATAATCTTCCTTCGTTTACACCGGAAGAGAAGGCGATTTCGCGATCGAAAAACACGGCACGAAGCTTTCTCCTGTATTGAAACTGAAAAGCCAGCAAAAGGCCTGAAAATGCCAATACGCCAATTACTTCATGCCAGCTAAGCGCAAATAAACTTCCCCAAAGCAATGAGAGAGTGTCCTGTGCCGGAACATTGAATTTATAGATGAAGATGAAAGCCAGTGAAATGGAGATGACCATCATGAACATGCTGATTTGCCCGGTATCGACCTGCATGGAGCGCGACGTTTTGGTCATCAGCAGTACCATGAGCAGGTTCACCAGCATAGTCGTCCAGAACGGATTGTACTGCATGGCCAAGGCAATGGCACCTCCCAGAATAGCGCCGTGCATCAGCATGAAGCGCAGCGGCAGCAGGTTCATGCGCAGCAGATAGACGCCTGTTACCGGAAAGGTAAATCCGGCGAAAGCCAGTACCAGCAATCCTTTCAGAATAGGAGGGAGCGAAAGCATTTCTAACATAGCTGACCTCCTTTTAACTCTTTGCGTGGCCAGTTCAGCTGATCGAGCCAGGCTGTTTCGTGCGAGACGAGTATCATCGTTGGTGCTTCGGTCGAGCTCAATTCGCTCAGCAACTGCAGCAAGTCTTCTTTACCTCCTGAATCGAGAAATGAAGTCGGTTCATCGAACAGCAGCACGCGGGCATTCTGGCTGAGGCAACGAGCCAGTGAAACCCGTTGTTTCTCTCCACCAGAAAGATTGTGATACGACTGTTTGGCCAGATGAAAACAGCCGGTTCGCCGCATGGCCAGTTCGACACGGTAGTTTAATTCTTTTGACGAAAGTTTCCGCTCACTCAATCCGATGGCAACCACTTCTTCTGCCGAAATGGGGAAGGTATTTTTCACATTTTCCTGGTGTACGTAACCAATCAGGCTCCGGTTGTGGCGCCAATCATTGCTTCCCACGAGGATGTCTCCTACGCGAATGGTTCCCTGCACGGGCTGAAGAAAACCCAGCAAGGTCCGCAGCAACGTAGTTTTCCCGGTACCGTTGGCACCGTGAATAACCAGTTGTTCGCCTCTTCCCAGCTCCAGGCTTAAATTTTCGAGGATATTCTTACGACCAATATCTACCGTCAGGTTTTCAATTTTGACGGGCAATCCCTGAACACGTCCGGCTCGCTTGCGCAGAAAAAGATAAGCATCGTCAATACTCATGGAATCGGTAATCAGGTCTTCCGTGCGACACTGAATCTGTTCTACCAACGTGTTGTACGAGAATTCGACCCCGTGCTTTTTGAATACCGGAATGGCTCTTTCACTAAGCAGTTCGACATGGCAGCGAGTGACTCCCAAACGAACCATTAGGCAGGCCGCTGCTTTTCCGGCAATCTTATCATTCACGAGAAGTTCAGAAGAGGGAATGTTTTTCTCTTTCAGAAAGTCTTCGAGCTCGAAAAGCGGATGCAGCCAGTGCTCATTGCTGGTAAAGATGGTTTCTTCTCCGTGCGTAACGATGAGTGAGTGTTCCAATGGTCGTTAGTTTTGCCTGTCAAAATAAGACTTTTCGGGCAAAGCACAGAACGGGAATGGATGGAAAATAGATGAGATGTGAATTCCGGGCAACCGGATTACATCAGCTTCAGTAGGTTTTGGGCAAATATTCCTATTCCGATAAGGATAATAAAAATAGAAAAGATGTAGCGAAGCCGCGCCTGATTGAGCCGTTTAGCATACCAGGCACCAATAATTCCGCCGAACGAACCTCCGACAACAAACACAGCACTCATCAAAAAATTAACCTCTCGTCCCTGGATAAGATAGCTGGCCAGTCCAAAGGTTCCGAAAAGAAAGATGATAAAAAGGGAAGTGGCAATGGCTTCTTTCATTTTCAGTCGGGCACCCAGGTACAGAGCCGGAACCAACAGGAAGCCGCCACCCACACCAAAGAAGCCACTGGCAAATCCGGTTACGAAGCCCAATGCTATAGTCCGGTAGTAGTTAATGCCCCCCGATTCAATTGGATCATCCGGGTTACCTGCCTTCTTCCGGGTCATCAGGTAGCCAATATAAATCATCAACAGGGCGAAGAAGAGTAGCAAGACCGGTCCTTTAAACTGCTTGTTGAGCAAAGCGCCCAAATAGGTGCTGACAATACCCGGAGCGGCCATGTAAATGGCGATACGAAACTTCACCAGCGATTGCCGCATGTAACTAACCGATGAAATCAACGAGGTGACACCCACAGCAATCAATGAAGTTCCGATGGCTAAGTGAACATCCTGACCAACTAAATAAACCAATAACGGAACGGCCAGAATGGACCCGCCGCCACCGGTCATTCCCAAGGCGCCGCCCGATAATAATCCGCTTAAGAGGGCATAGACATACGGTAAAATCATGGTTTATAATGTTGAGTCAGAGATGTTATTAGACCATCAGGATTTGAATTTCATTTTGCTGCTTCCCGAACGTTGATCGGAAGTCCGCTTTGTGCCCAGCTGATGATTCCGTTTTTCAGGTTGATAACGTTGCTGTAATTTTGTTCTGTCAGGAACCAGGTAACCTGGTAACTGCGTGAACCACTCCGGCAACCGACAATTACATCCTTGTCGCGCGGAATTTCGTCCAGCCGGGTGCCGAATTCGCTGATGGGTATCACCATTACATTGTCAACGCCAAAAGCAACCTGGTCAATTTCTTCCCACTCGCGAACGTCCATCAAGATAGCACCATTTTTGATTTTCTCGTAGGCGGTTGCTGCGTCTACTTCTTTAATTCCTTTTTCGATTCTGCGATTCATGGTATTTGAAATTAAATAATTCAACATGGGTCATTGATAAACAACCGGTTTCAGTGCAAGCAGATTTAATTTCACAGGATTGGTTAGCGGATGGTAGCAAAGTCGTTTGACGGGCTTTGGGTTCTTCAGTTCCAATACAAAATAAAGGCTGCAGGATAAGGAATGCAAATTGTAAATTGTTATTTCCTATAACCGGATGTTATCGGCTTTCATTTGGTCGCTCAACTACAAAATTTATTGGTTGTTATTTAAATCATCGATGCCAAGTGCACATAATGTGTTGTCAGAGCTTTTCAAAGAAGAACTTAAAACAAGGGCGGATGGAGTTGTTTTCTGAAACAAAATTCAATTTGTTGCATAAAAGGACAGGTGTCTTGTTTTAATGTGCATCCTTTACGGGAAGATAGTGTAGTTGAAATCCATTTAATACTTTGATAGATAACAGATGATTTTGAATGTGAATTAGCAAATAGAATATGATGAAAGGAAGAGTTCAAAGGTCAGTTGTTGGTGCGTGTATATTGCTATTTTCAGGAAGTTATCAGGCTTATGCCGGTCCGCCTTTCAAGACTGACGATCCCGTGCCGGTTCCATTAGGGCATTGGGAATACTATGTATCTTCCGTCAGCACGTATGAGTCCACATCCTGGTCCGGGACACTTCCTCATTTTGAAGTAAATTATGGCCTTATCCCTCACATGCAGGTTCATCTGTTGGTTCCGCTGAATTATTCAACTGACTCGCACCAACAAACGCAATTTGGATATGCTGATACCGAACTGGGGATGAAGTATTGTTTTCTGAAAGAAACAAAGAACCGGCCACAAGTGGGGGTTTTCCCGATTGTGGAAGTTCCTACCGTGAAGAACAACACGTTTAGCAACGGCAAGGTGAAAACATTTTTGCCGGTGTGGGCCCAGAAGTCGTGGAACAAACTAACGACCTACGGGGGTGTGGGCTACCAGATTAATCCGGGTACGGGAAACCGGAATTCGACGTTTGCCGGCTGGGAGATGCAGTACGATTTTTCCAAAACGGTGACCCTTGGCGGGGAAATTTACTTCCAATCGGCCGGTACAGACGAAAGCCAATCGACCACAGGTTTCGATTTGGGAGGTTTTGTTAACTTTAGTGAGAAAACCCATTTGCTGTTTTCAGTAGGGCACAGTGTTGCTCATGCGAGTATCTTTAGTTCGTATCTGGGGCTGCAGTGGACCATTTAACCGATGGCCCCGGGCAGCGAAAACCGCGTAAAACCTGGTGCAGAGATGAACCGAAATGGCGCAGACATGATCGCGGGGCGTGCAAACTACCCGGCGACTGACGCAATGGCAGCATCGGGTGACGCAAAGTCAGTCGGCGGCAAAGAAATAAACACCGTGAGCCGCGCAAACTACCCGGCTGGCAAAGAAAACTACCCGGTGCGCAGCGCAAACTACTTGGCGAGCAAGGAAAACAACTCCGGCCCCCGCGCAACGAACACGCGGCTTGAAGAAATCAACTCCGGGCGCCGGTAAACGAACGTTGCGCCGGAAGATGAACCGGAACGTGGGACCGCAACCGGAAGCTGTCGCACAGAAAAGGTGTTTCGGTTGTGTCCGATACGATAACAGCCGGACCGAAAGCGCTTTCACCGGCCACCAATTCATGGTAATAATCAATTAAAAATAACCTCATATGCCTGCACGAATGATGAACCGTTTTAACTTTTTACTTGGCGAATGGAACCTGGCTTACACCATCCCGGAAAGCAGTTTGAGCTCGGCCGGAACCGACACCGGCGTGGGTAAATTTACCAAAGAGATGAACAGCCGCTACGTGGTGTTCGATTATGCCACTGCCTCCGGCGGCGAGGCCAAGGGAATTTTTGCTTGGGACGAAAAAACGGAGATTTACCGCTACTGGTGGTTCGAAAATTCGGGTAACTTCCTGGATGCCTCCTGTGAGTTCCTGGATGATGATACCCTGGCCATGAACTGGCACAACACGCTGCTGGTACAAACCTTTACCCGGGTGAGTGAGGACAAAGTCATCCTGAAAATGGAGTACCCGGTGGTTGGCGGCGGTTATGAGTTGATTATGGAGGTGGTTTTTACACGCTGAAAGCTTTATAACTGGTAACTAATACTGATAAAAATGGAATTTCAGGGAATTCAGGTATCCAAAACCTACCAGCAAATTAACCTGGCCGCACCGAAAGAGGTCTTTCCGTTGCTCTGCCCGGTAAGGAAAAAAGACTGGCTTGACGGCTGGGATTACACCATGATTCACTCGGAATCGGGGTTGATAGAAGAGGGTTGCGTTTTTTCGACGCCACATCACGGTCAGCACGACACCATTTGGTATGTGACGGTTTATGATAAAATCAACTTCAAAATCGAATTTGTCCGGGTTACCCCGGAAGAAGAGGTTGTTCGAATCAATATCCGATTAAACGGAAGGGAAGACGGAACAACCACATCCCGGATTTCTTATCAGTATACTGCCTTGAACGACCAGAAAAATGAGTGGCTCAAAACGAAATTCGAAGACAGTTTCCGCGGAAGCATGATTTGGTGGGAGAAGGCTATCAACCATTATTTAAGAACCGGTGAAATGCTGAAGAAATAACCCATCAATCGAGTTTTCTTTCGGCGAATTGTTCGCATTTCATTACTTTGGCAGACCAGAAAATAGAAAATCAGCCAAGGGTATGCCGCATCTGTTTACCAATCGCCCCCGACAACACAATCTTTTTATTGACGAACCCGCCGGCTCGAGGCATTTTAGCTGGGAGTCGGTCAACTCGGTTTTGTATTTGCTGGGCGGGCTCACCTTTGTTCTGGGCAGCATTTTCTTCCTGCCGAAGTACGCGCACTATGCCAATACCGGCGCGTGGATCTTCTTTGGTGGCTCGCTGGTTTACCTCATTGTGACGGTTCACGATTTGTTCGAAGCTTCTGCTTACCTGCGAAGCCGCGAGAATGCTTCGTTTTGGGAGCGAATAGAATTGTTTGCCGCTGTGGTTTATGTTTCCGGAACGGTGCTGTTTATCGTCGGGAGTTTGTTTTTTCTTTCGCAAATTGATTTTGTTGTGGCCGGAAGTTGGTGTTTTATCTGGGGAAGCCTGCTTTTCCTGGTTGGGGCTTTCATCAATGTCATTCAGATTATCCAGGCCGGCTCGCTGTTTACCCTTCAGTTAATGAATGCCACTGCCATCTGTTTCACCATCGGGGCTGTTATCTTCTTACTGGCCTCGGTTCCTTATCTATGGAGTCACAAGCAAACCGCTTTTCAGCAGAAGCTTTACAGCTACATGGCCTGGGAATACATTGTAGGCAGTATTTTCTTTTTAACGGGAGGAATCTTCAATTTTTACCGCTCGTACCTGGCGAATAATCACTACAGGCGGCAGGAAAAACGGGAAGCAGTTTACAGCGAAGACCGGTAGAATTGAGCAATCATCCGTTTTTCTGACATCCATCACATCCCTTCGTTGTTTGCTTCTTTATCTTTGTTCCGGATAAAAATTGGACTATGCGATATTGGAAAAAGCTAACCGGAAATGAGATTAGGGAGCGCGTATTTGGCGCCCTGAACCGGAATGTCAATTATAAAGAGCGAACTACGCTGGGAATTCCGGCTTCGCACCTCGATGAAAATGTGTTTAACCAGGATGCCACTTACCTGAAAGATGCGCCGTTTCTGTCGGCCATGGTGCACAATCCGAACCATATTGGCTGTCATACATTGGGCGATTCGGAGCAGTTTTTTGCCGGAACGCAGCAGATCGAGCGCGAATTAATTGCGCTGGTAGCCGAAGATATTCTGAAAGGTGAGCCGGATGCACAGGATGGTTACATTGCTTCCGGAGGAACGGAAGCCAACATGCAGGCTATCTGGATTTACCGCAATTTTTTCTTACGCGAAAAAGGAGCGAAGAACAGTGAGATTGCTATTCTCTGCTCGGCCGATTCACACTACTCGATGCCGAAAGCCGGTAACATCATGAACTTGCCGGTAATTTCTGTTCCCGTCGATGATACCACCCGCGAAATCCAACCCGAAGTGCTGGATCAAAAGCTGGAGGAGGCGAAAGCCAACGGAATCGGCTATTTTATTGTGGTTTCGAATATGATGACCACCATGTTCGGTTCGGTCGATAAAATCGATACCTATGTCAATGCACTGAAAAAAGCCGGCGTCGAATACAAGATTCACATCGATGGTGCATATGGTGGGTTCGTTTATCCGTTCAGTACGGCCGATGAGGATTTGACTTTCCGGAATCCGGAGATTACCTCATTCACGCTGGATGCACACAAGATGGTGCAGGCTCCGTTCGGTACCGGTGTTTTTCTTATCAGGAAAGGCTGGATGAAATATGCTACCACCGAGGAGGCGCAGTATGTTCAGGGAATGGACGCTACCATCATCGGAAGCCGTTCCGGCGCCAATGCCATCGCCGTTTGGATGATTCTGCAGACTTACGGCCCTCACGGTTGGTTTGAGAAGATTCACATTCTGAATTACCGCACCGAATGGCTTTGTAATCAGTTGGAAGAATTGAATGTGCCCTTTTACCGAAATCCGTCATCGAACCTGGTGACCATGCGGGCCGCCAGTATTCCGGTCGAACTGGTCGAAAAATATGGTCTGGTTCCCGATAGTCACCACGCGCCGAACTGGTTCAAAATTGTGGTAATGGAACATGTTACCGTCGATCATTTGCTGCCGTTTGTGGAAGATTTAAAAGCACATTTGGCAGGTAAGTAATCTGCGTTTTCCGGACGAATGAGCGGATAAAGTTTGTATTTTAGACGGAAATTCATTGCCATGAGAATATTTTACGCTATTGCTTTTCTGTTGATGTTACTGGTAGGCGGTAAGGTTTCGGCTCAAATCAGGGCGACTACTGCGTCCGGTAACAAGGTATTGCTGTTTCCCAACGGAACCTGGAAATACGACGAAGGACAAACGATTATAGATACGCTCCCGAATCCCAATCCTCAGCCACAGCAGGCTGCGGTTGCTCCGGCACCAGCAGCTAAACAGGCTTCCTGGTCCATGAAGATTGATTCGAGCCGGGTTGATTCTACGCTGAAAGAGCAAATCGTCGATGTTTCCAGTCCGCGACTGGCCCGTTTCTTTGGCGAAGAAAAAGGACGGATGCGTTGTAGTGCTGAGTGTGTGAATGAAAAAGGAGTGATATCCATTCAACTGGAATGGGCTGCAGCCGTTGGAGATGCCAATCGGTATTTTGGTTTCATGAGAGATGTGAAAGACGTAACATTTGTGTTGGCGAGTGGTCAGGAGTTGAAATTTCAATACAACCCGGGCTTTAAAGACCACTTTTTCGACAACTACAACATTTCCTACTACAGTGGTTCGATAACATTGACCAAAAATGAGATTGGCGCTTTGTTGTCTTCTCCGGTTGTCCGCATTGACATGGATTGGAAAAAGGCGCCGGAAGAATACGAGGTGAAGAACACACAGTATTTCATGAATAATCTGCCGAAGGTTTTATAAGAGAAGACAATTATCGAAATATTTTGTGAAAGCTCTTTGTCGGGATGTATCCGTCAGGGAGTTTTTCTTTTACAGGCGTTCCTGTATGCCTTCTGAACCTTTCCTTTCTTCGTTTTGTTTTTCCCGGTAGGGATTTCATTCGAAACCTTTATAAAATCAAAATATAAAAACAATGGAATATAGAAGACTCGGAAAATCCGGATTAAAACTGAGTACGCTATCGCTGGGTAGCTGGGTGACCTTTCATCAGCAAATCGACGACAGCAAAGCCGATATGCTGATGGGACTGGCCTATGACCGCGGTATCAACTTTTTCGATAATGCAGAAGCCTATGCCATGGGCGAAAGCGAAAAGATGATGGGACGTGTCCTGAAGAAGAAACAGTGGGACCGTACTTCGTATGTGGTGTCCAGCAAGGTATTTTTTGGTATTCATGGCGAAGACAACAAGCCGACGCAACGCGGTCTGTCTCGCAAGCACCTGGTGGAAGCCTGTAACGAAGCATTGCAGCGTTTGCAAACCGATTACCTCGATTTGTATTTCTGCCACCGTCCCGATAAGGAAACACCGATAGAAGAAGTGGTTTGGACGATGAATCACCTGATTCAACAGGGAAAAATTCTTTACTGGGGAACATCGGAATGGAGCGCTGCCGAGATTATGGAGGCGTTTATGGTAGCCGAAAAGTACCGCCTCATTGGCCCAACCATGGAGCAGCCGCAGTACAACTTGTTCGAGCGCACCAAACTGGAAAAAGATTACCTGACGATTTTCAAGGATGTCGGTTTGGGAACAACCATCTGGAGCCCGCTGGCTTCGGGTCTCCTTACGGGAAAATACAACGATGGTATCCCGGAAGGCTCCCGTTTGGATGACAAAAAGATGGAATGGCTGAAAAACAACATCCTGAACGACGATAAAGTTGAAAGGGTCCGTAACCTGCAGAATGTGGCAGATGAGCTGGGAACTTCACTGGCTACCCTGTCAATTGCCTGGACGATTAGTAATCCGAATGTGACGACTGCTATTTTGGGTGCGACCCGGAAACAGCAGCTGGAAGAAAACCTGAAGGCTCTGGAGGTGTATCCGAAACTTACGCCGGAGGTAAAAGACCGGATTGACGAAATCATGGGTACCAAACCGGTGTTGCCGATGTTCTAAAAATCAAAAATGAATGAACAGAAAAGCTCCCTTGTACTGAACAGGGGAGCTTTTTTTCGTAAAGGAGAGACCAACCGTTATTTTGTATTCAATTTGCGATTGCATAATTTGTTCGAGCAGATAACCGCCCGGTTAAGTGATGGGTAGCGTAAAACAAAATGTACTGCCATTTCCTGGTTCAGATTCCACCCATATCTTACCTCCATGCACTTCAATAAATTCCTTGCAAAGTAATAATCCGAGCCCGGTTCCCGATTCCCTGGCTGTACCAGTTGTAGAATAGCTGTATTCAATCCGGAACAGTTTGTCGATGGCTTCTTTTTCAATCCCAACACCATTATCGGTAACCGATACCGTTAATTGATTCTCATTTTGTTCGGTGCGGATGCGTATTTTTCCTCCTGGATGAGTGAATTTAATTCCATTTGATATCAGGTTCCGCAAAATCGTACCAACCATGTATCTATCTGCAAAAACAGGAATATTGTGAGGTAAGTCTTTGAAAATGGTGATAGATTTTTGCTGTGCTGAATCATTAAATAATTCAGTAACATTATTAACTAAGGTTACCAGTTCGATGTATTCCGGATTAAATTCAATTTTGCCTGTTTGTGCGCGTGCCCATTCCAACAAATTTGTCAGTAAATCCATCGCTTGCTTAGAGGAATGATTGATGACGGCGGCGAATTTTTCAACTCCCTGGTAGTCTTTCCTGGCCAATTGTTCGACCAGAAGTTCGCTGAACCCGAAAATGCTGTTGAACGGACTCTTCAAGTCGTGGGCAATAATGGAGAAAAAACGGTCTTTGGTGGCATTGAGTTCGCTTAAACGGGCTTTACTCTCAATCAGCGCAGCTTCTGCATTCTTGCGTTCCGTAATGTCACGGACATTCAG
Organism: Prolixibacter sp. NT017; assembly: GCF_009617875.1. Classification (NCBI taxonomy): domain Bacteria; kingdom Pseudomonadati; phylum Bacteroidota; class Bacteroidia; order Marinilabiliales; family Prolixibacteraceae; genus Prolixibacter; species Prolixibacter sp. NT017. Next base: position 1,817,539 of record NZ_BLAV01000001.1, read on the forward strand.
GATGACAGATTGAATCAGTGGATTATCAATTTGGTTGGAACCAACAGCCTCAAGATAAACCCAGCCTCCGTTTTTATGCTTGTGTCTGTACTGCGTCCCTCCGTTGGTCGAATTTTTTATAATATCCTGAAAGGCAAGAGATACTTTTTCCTGATCTTCGGGATGAATCAATTGCTCAATAACCGGTATTTGTATCAGTTCGTCGGGACGATAACCCAGAATCTTCTCACAGGATTCGCTTACATAATGCTGAATGCCATTCGAATCTAACAGCACGATCATGTCGAACGAATTTTCGAGCAGCTGTTTCAGACGTTTGTTACTCGTTTTATTGAGTTCTTCGTTTTGCTTCTCTAATTCTATGTATGAAGATTTGTTATTCATGTATGGATAATAGGAGTAGCGGTTTAAAGTCGGGCTTTGTATTCAGGCTTTTTTATGTTCGTTCATTGCACCATAGTCCAGATTTACTCATCTGTAATTTAATAACCGTAGTGTAGCCTTATTTATTGTGTATTGCTTAAAACGAACAAAAGGAATGATATTGACCTACCATGGGTAAGTATAATTCATGAAATCAGCATTTCACAAGCTAACTGGGGGCGTCAGATTTCCATTACAAATACACACTATCCGGTTTGTTTCAGTATTCTATTCCTGAAAACAGCACCAAATTAAACCAGTCATTTCTTTACGCCTAATCAAAATACGATTGCAGAAACCGAATGAAATTCCCGTGCATGATGTTTTGCACATCTTCATCATTAAAGCCTCTTTTTTTGAGTAAGGCCGGTAACTTTTGTATGTCTGCAATGGTGTCGAGGTCGTACGGACACTGTTCATTACCAAAGGCTCCGTCCAAATCACTGCCAATCCCCGCATGCAGCGAATCGCCGGCTAGTTGACAGATGTGATCGATGTTATCGACCATGATGTCCAGTGTCACATTCCGGTCTTTGGGGGTGGAAACACCACGAATCCAGTCAGGCACCATCATCCACGCATCGAGTGCCACACCAATAATCGCATCTCTGTTAACGAGTTCCTTTATCATGTTATCACTGAATTGCCGGTTATGGTCAACAAAATGGCGGCAATTGTTGTGACTGGCCCAAATGCTTCCCTTGTATATATCCAGCGCATGCCAGAAGGCATCGTCATTCAGGTGGGTCATGTCCAGAATCATACCCAGTTCTTCCATGGTCTTCAGCAGTTCGACCCCTTTTGCGTTTAGCCTGCCGGAAGAATCCGTTCCGTTGGCATAGACTCCCGGACCATAATGTGCCGGACCAATGGCCCGTAAGCCATAGTTGTAAGCTCTTTCCAGGTGATTCATCGAAATGATGGAATCAGCACCTTCCAGGCTAAGCAGATAGCAAACAGGGGCTTTCCCATCCGGTTTTTCCCACAATGCAAGACTCTCATCTAAGGTTTGACTGTCTACAATCGGCTTCATTTCGCCGGCTTCTTCCATGGTACGGTACCATTGCAACTGGCCCTGTGTTTGCGCCCAGGCCTGCTCCTGTGAATACCAGCCCGGAATGGGACTTCCCGGCTTCACGACTCTTGAAATCTGAGTAGCGACCACCAGCCCAACATTTCCTTCCCGTAAGGCCGGAAATGAAACGGTGTTTCGGCCGCGATCGGGTTTGTCGGTCATGCCTTTTTCGCTTTCGCGGATTTGTTCAACCGTCCATCGCTGGTCGCGGTTCCACTCCATGGCGTTCATTGAGATGTCCAGGTGAGCGTCGAAGCACAATATTTTGTCGTTTTTCATTTATCTATTAGCTGTTTAGTAAATTCGTTCTCGGGCGGTTACGTCCCAGGTTCCGGTTACCTGGTGATTGGTGACCACATACACTTTTTCGTGCAGCGCCATCGTGGGGCAAATGTGCTTTGGCAGGGCGTAGACCAGCTCCCCAATCTCAAAATCCTCTTCCCGGTCGGGAGCTACTACCAGGTGTTCTTCGCTGTGATTGACCACTTCTCCGGGCTCAAAATCGAGAAATTGCAGTCTCGGATGTGGCATTTCCGACGCAAATGCCTTATAACCCAAATCGAAGCAGACATTGCCATGAGGTTTACTGATGACTCTTCCGGCAATAACGGCAGCCGGCAGAAAGTCGAGGTCGGGGATGGTTTCGGTGTAGCCCGCGTCCCAAAGAATGGGTGTTCCCGGACACAACGTCCGTTCCGGATATTGCACGTGCACAGGAAATGTTGGTGTCCCGCCGCAAGCGATTTCTTCCACGTCGATCCCTTTCTCTTTTACATTCTTCACCAGCTGAGCGACGCTTTCGTAGTCACGGTCGATATGAGCCTTCCGCTCCGCTAAGTCTATTTCATGAACATGGCCGTCATAAAAGTGAAAACCTGCAAAACGAAGATTTTTACTACCATGAATAAAATCGACTATAATTTCGGCCAAACCAGGAATGATTCCGGTCCGGTGCATGCCGGTGTCCAGGTCGATGAAAACCCGAACCGTTTGGCCTTTCTGAAAAGCCGCGGTGTCGAGCACGTGGGCTGCTGCTAGCGAGTCGATGGTGACGGCAAAAGTGATATTCGGGAAACGATTGGTGAATTCCAGAAACCAGTTAATTGCCGGACCGAGCAGCGGATAAGCCAGCAAGATGTCTTCGCCGCCGTTTTCAGCCACCATTTTTACTTCCGACAGCGTCGCACATTTGAATTTGCGGATTCCCATCTGCACCTGTAGCTGAATAATCTCGGCAATCTTGTGAGTCTTCACATGCGGACGCAGCCGTTTGACATCACCCGCCATCGCAATCATTCTCTTGATATTTTCTTCTATCCGGTCAGGGTAAAGCAACACGGACGGCGTAAAAACAGATGATTCATTGGTAACAGAATACCACATATCAGGCTTCTTCGTGTAGTTCGAAAATACATTCTACCTCCACAGCAATGTTGCCGGGAAGAAACACACCAACGGCGCTGCGGGCACCTTTGCCGTTTTCTTCGTCAAAAACATTGACCATAAACTGGCTAAAACCGTTGATGACTTGGGGGTGTTGTTCGAATTCAGGGTAACAGTTGACCATTCCCAGCGTTTTAATCAGACGTTTGATTTTCCCCAAATCCCCGATTCGCGCTTTGATGGTTGCCAACATAGCCAGCCCTACCTGACGGGCAGCGACTTGACCTTCTTCCACCGTTAAATCGCGTCCAACTTTCCCTTTGATTAATTGCTTGTCGCTTTTCAGCGGGCCTTGTCCGGAAACATAAAGGTGGTTGCCGGTAATAACGACCGGACGATAGATGCCGCCTAACGGAGGAGCGGGTGGTAATTCCAGTCCCAGTGCTTTAATTTTTTCTTCTACTGTGCTCATCTTAGTTTGGTTTATATAAAATGATTGATGATAAAAACACCTGCCAGACCGACCAGTGAAATGGTCGTTTCCATTACTGTCCAGGTCATAAAGGTTTCTTTCACCGAAAGGTTAAAGTACTCTTTAAACATCCAAAAGCCACCATCGTTCACGTGCGACAGCATTAAACTTCCTGAACCAATGGCCAGTACCATTAGTTCGGGCGACACGTGCGGTAGCGATGCCAACGGAAGAACGATCCCAGCTGCTGTCATTCCGGCTACGGTGGCTGAGCCGACTGACACCCGAATGACCGCGGCAATCAGCCAGGCGAGGAACAACGGAGACATCTGCGAATGCCGGAGCAATTCTCCCAAATACTCACTGATGCCGCTGGCGACCAGTACCTCTTTTAAACCTCCGGCTCCCGCCAGAATCAGCAATATCATAGCGATACTGGATACAGCGTGTGCCAGCCGGTCCATGATGTCGGGAATACGCTTTCCGCGACGGACGCCCAACGACCAAATAGCAAAAAGTACGGAGAGCAACATCGCCAGAACTGGATTCCCAATGCCTTCAATGTATGGATAAATGGCGTTTTCTTTTGGGATGAAATGATTTGCTATTCCCGAAAAAGCAATCAGAATAACGGGCATCAGAGCGGTCAGAATACTGATGAATGTTGACGGTAGATCCTTTTCGTCCAATACTTCATGGCCGGTAAAATCCGCCAGCGGTTTCGCTTTGATTTTTTTGAAGCGGGGAGAGAGTATCGGTCCGGCGATGATGATGGCCGGAATGGCAATGAGCAAACCGAGCATCATGGTATCACCGATATCAGCATGAAACATGGCTGCTATGGCCGTGGGAGCGGGGTGTGGCGGCAGATAGCCATGTGTTACTGAAAGAGACGCCAGCATAGGCAACCCGACCAGGAGCAAAGGAAGCCCCGTTGCCTCGGCAATGGTGAAGGCGATGGGTATGAGGATGACAAAGCCGACGGAATAGAACATGGGGATACCGACAATAAAGCCGGTTAACATCAGGGCCCAGTGGATTCGCTTCAAACCAAAGGCTCCGACCAATGTTTGAGTAATTTGCTGTGCCGCACCGCTGTCGGCCACGAGTTTACCCAGCATGGCTCCAAATCCCAGAATCAACACCAGCAAGCCGAGCGTTTCGCCCATTCCTTTTTTCAATGCATCGATAATGGCATTGAGAGGTAACCCCATGGCCAGTCCAACAAAAAGGCAAACCAACGTGAACGAAATAAAGGCATTGAGCTTGAACACCGTAATCAACAGCAGGAGCAGGAGAACACCCGTCAGGACAATTAGTAAAGGCATCATAAGGCAGCAGATTGGTAAGGGCTGTTAAATCCAAACCTATTTAATCCGGATATGGAGCCCGTTTGCTTTTGTCCTTAAAATTAAGTGCCTCTCCGGATTTACCAACTCTTTACAAAACAAATAGAGGAAATCCGGCGGTTTCTTTAAGTTGGAGTTAATTTCCGATTGATTAGATATGGATGCCAAAATATTTCAATGTCATCACATATAGCCAATATGCCAGGGCGGTAAAGATCACGGAAAGAAATAAGGCAATCCAAAAGCTGAGCCCACTTTTGACTAACAGGGGAAAGGAAATTAAAAAGACATAACTGGGAATAACAGCCAGAAGAACATTCCAGGAAAGACTCATAACTTTTCCAACGTCATGCGTGTCAAGATACAACCAAATCATAGCCAAAAACGTAGTCAGCGGAAGCGACGCATATATGGCCGCCATAATCGAGTTGCGTTTTCCAACTTCCGAAATGGTAACAATCAGGATAGAGGTTAGCAGTACTTTAATGATATATCTGAGCATCATCAGGGTGTTTTGTTTGTGATTGAATATTCTTACGTAAATTATATTCTTTAAGTTCAGTTCAGCGAAAAATATTTGATCAATAACACAACGGCCCCGACTACCAGGAACAGGTCGAGTTGTACTTTCAGCTTCAGTAAGCCAAACAAACCATAAAAGAGTCCGGCAATGACGAAAGCCAATGAGATGTAGGCTGAATTCAACCCGTTAAAAACCAATAGAAATCCAATGACAACCGACAGGGTGGGACAGGGAATTAAACCAGCGGGCGAGGCGTACAGATAACCGATGTGAGAATTGGTTTCGATGAAATGGGGATAAACCAAACCAAAAGCCATTATGAGGATTCCGGCTACGACAAACGGCTTTTGCGACATAGTTACAGGTAAACCAGATATTTGCATGCTAAAAATGAAGACTATGATGGCCAAAACGGTAAACGAAGTTCCATTAAAGGGATTTCCTCTCATCCAGGCCAGCAGAGCTACCGTCAGCAACGGAAGGCACAAAATGCTTGCCAGTAACTGGTTCGAAGGTTTCCAACCAGCCAGCAGGGCGACAATCAAAATATAGAAAAGGAGATGCCAGATTTTAGCCAGCGTGACATAATCATTTGCAATGGCATGTAGTCCGTCAAGAATCTCTTCAGCTTTCGGCATGATTTCTCGTTTCAGGTTCGGAAGAAGTTATTTCCCTTGAAATTAAGAACTTTAACAGAGAACCCGAAAGCAAAAGAGAAAAACGTTGACGATTGCTATAGTAATGTCATCAACTCTGAAGGATGTGCAACGGTTTTCTTCGCACCGTTGGCGCGCAGCTCTTCTTCACCCCGAAAACCCCACAGAACACCAACGGCGTACATTCCGGCGTTATTGGCAGTTTGCATATCCACGTCCGTGTCGCCTACGTAAATCATCTCTTTCGGGTCGATCCCCATTTCCTTGCTCATTTGGAGCGCTTTCTGCGGGTTGGGTTTTTTCAGACTTTCATCTGTCAGCCCGGCGATGATGGTAAAATACTCTTCGGGAAGAAGTGTTCTGGCGGTCTGTTGCGTCATTTCATCGGCTTTGTTGGAAAGGATGGCGAGTTTTAAATCGCGGGCAGACAGTTCGTCCAGCAAATCGGTAACCCCATCGTACGGACGGGTCTTGTTAACGCAATTTTTCTTGTAAAGACTGTACATTGTTTCGAAGTAAGCCCGGATGGTTGCTTCATCCCGTTGCGATTCGGGCAAAGCTTCCCTTACTAAGTTTCTGATACCACTACCGACAAATAGCCGATAAGCCTCGTTATCGTGGGTGGGCAGGTTGTTCTCGCTGAGCACCCGGTTCATCGAATCGGCAATATCTTCGATGGTATCGAGCAACGTACCATCCAAATCGAAAATAATTCCTTTAAAAGACATGAGTTCTGTTTTTGTTCGCGGTTACATTCTGAAATGAATCGGCAAACTTACACAATTTGCAGGGGACATCACAAGAAGAGCTCTTCGTTTCGGATAGAAATCGAATACATCAATGTTTGGAAGAGGTTTCTGCAATTGTCCGTTCTATCCGCTTATCAGGAATCAGCCAGATGAGGGCGACAAGAATGTATATACCTCCGGAAAGCCATTGACTCAACCAGCTGGAACCGATGGCAATCAGGTACAATATCGGCGATATTTTCCCCTTGATATCTTTTCCAATGGCTTTTGCCAGAAGAGAAGTATGTCCGTGACTTTTGATGATCAGGTTTTGCAGGACGAAATAGGCTATCGCAGCCATTAACAGGACTACCCCATACAAGGCAAGAGGCGTGGGGCTGAATTGATTTTCGCCCATCCAGCCCGTCACAAACGGGATGAGTGAAAGCCAGAAAAGCAGATGCAAATTGGCCCATAAAATGCTGCCATTCACCCGCCTCACGGTGTGCATCATGTGGTGGTGATTGTTCCAGTAGATTCCCACGTAGATAAAGCTCAGTACATAACTCAGAAATACCGGGATTAGCGGCTTCAAATCAGCCAGCTCATGACCATGGGGTACTTTAATTTCCAGTACCATAATGGTAATGATAATCGCCAGCACTCCGTCGCTGAAGGCTTCCAAACGTCCTTTATTCATGTTTCAGGTGTGTAGGTTTTAGCCTTTTAACGTGATAAAGGCAACAAGGTTAACAATCCGGCTAACGGCCGAGGGCAGCCAACAATGAAAATACGAATTGCGTGCATGCCTTCAGCCTAATGAATAATGAGTAATCTATCTGAGTTTTATCGTCTGGAGTCTGGTGTCTTCTTTCTTAGCAAAAGAAAACGGGCCAAAGGCAAAAGCAAAGTAGAAGCGCAACCTGTAACCCGAAATACGAAGCCCGACAACAGGAACCACAGAAACTACAGAAACCGCGGAGCACAATCTGTAACTATTTAATAATTGTTCATTCCTCATTTCTCATTGCTCCTGCTCCTTTCACCTTCATCGGCAGCTTGTAAAAACCATGACTGGCGGTAATAAACAACGTTTTAAAATGAGGTCCACCGAAAGTTACATTGGCTGTCCAGTCCTGTTTCACGTCAATGTGGTCAATCTTTTGCCCCTGCTTGTTGAAGACGGTCACACCCTTTCCGGTGAGGTAGAGATTGCCTTCCGCGTCGAGCGTGAGGCCATCCGAGCCCATGTCGGTGAATAGCTTCCGGTCGGTCAGGTGACCGTTCTTTTCAATCTGATACACGTACGTTTTGTTGGCGCCTATATCGGCGACATACAACTGTTTGCCATCCGGTGAGCCAATGATGCCGTTGGGTTTCACCAGGTCGTCACCAACAATAATCACCTTATGACGGTCGGGCGTGAGGTAGTAAACACGCTGCTTTTTGATTGCTGGTTTTTTGCGTTTCCAATAGTCACGCTGATAGTATGGGTCGGTGAAATACATGCCGCCTTTTGGGGCAATCCATACGTCGTTGGGACCGTTGAGCCGGTGTCCCTTGAAATCTTTTATCAGCACGGTTACTTTCTTATCGGGAGAAATCGACCAAAGCTGGTCATGCAAATCGGCACAGGTGATGAGATTCCCCTTCCGGTCGAAATACATTCCGTTCGAACGTCCTGCATTGTCCATAAAAACCGATAGTTTGCCGGCTGTGCTGTATTTCCAGATTTTGTTGTTGGGCTGGTCGGTGAAATAAACATTTCCTTTGGCGTCAGCTGCCGGCCCTTCGGTAAAGGAAAACTTGCCGGGAATCAATTTCAACTGGGCGCCGTCGGCTATCACCGGGCTGTTTTGTGCATTGACAATCGGAGCGAAGCCCATGATTCCGGCCACTACAAGCGGCAAAATACGAATCAAACGGATGGATGAGAATAACTGCATGTATCAGAGGTTTTTGTTTATTATCGTTCAGTAAACCGCCATTTTTCAGGCGAACGAAAGATAGTATTTTCAACGGAAACTCAAGCTGAGAATGGGAGAAAGGGTGAAGTGGAGAGTGGGCGATTGGGGGCTTATCTAACAGCAACCACGAAGCGCAACCTGAAACCCTTTAATCAATTAATAATGAATAATGTGTAATGAATAATTGAAGAGGTGTAAGGAGTAAGGTATAGGATATAAAGTCAAACGTCAAAGGTCTAAAGCCACCTCCTAACAACAGCAACCACGAAACTCATCCGTGTGTATCCGTGAATTTAATCCGTGTCCATCCGTGGAGGTTTCTTACCACCTAAAAACTCTTTCCACAACAGTAACAAAAGAAACCACAGGAACCGCGAAGCCCAACCTGAAACCTCTTCTATTTCGCCATCGCCACCGCTTTCATCTCCTTCGGCATCTTCTCTATAGCATACCGAAGCGCTGTACGGGGCATCATCGCCTTGTTGCGCACCACATAGTCGAATACTTCCTGCTGGTGGGCCTGACTCGCGGCTTTCAGCATCCAGCCGTAACCTTTTTGCACCAGATCGTCCGTGTCGAGGAGTAAAATGTCCGCGATGGCTAGTATGTCTTCCAAAAACAGACCTCTTCGTGCCGGGATAATCAACGAAACGGCAGCGGCGCGTTTCACCCAGCGGTTTTCAGATCGCGCAAACGCCTTTAGTTGCGCCAGAAACTCCGGATACATCATTACAAAGTCGCCGATGGTGTGATTGCACAATGTATCGCACGAAGCCCAGTTGTTGACATAATTGGTTATCCACTTCGCGAACACAATGAAATCTTCCGGAACGTACTGTTTGCGAAGGGAGTAAGCCCAGTTGCAGGCTACAAATGACTCTTCCAGGTTGCCCGACTGCCACAACTGGTCACACAGGGCAAAAATATCGGTTTTGCTCTCTGTTTTGAGCTCTTTCCAGTACTCTTTGCTGATTTTACTGACGACCGCCGTTTTCACGCCGTACGATTTTAGTTCTCCCTTGAAGAATCGCTGCCCCGATATCCGGGTTTCTTCAGTTGCATTGCTTTGCAGTTCTTCGCGAAGGCCGGTGAGGATGTTGTTCATGTGGTAAAGATGAGTGTTTCCAAAAATTTACGCATAATTACTAATCTCAATCAGGTTGCCGTCCGGGTCGCGGAGGTAAAGCGAGCGGATTTTCCCGGTTGCGCCGGTCCGTTCCACAATGCCCTCGACAATCTTTACGCCCTTGCTGATGAGTTCGGCCTGTACCTCTTCAATGGCGGTGGTGCTGATAAGACAAATATCGGCCGAGCCGCAGGTGGGAGCGGAGGCTTTGGGCTCAAACTCTTTGCCTTTTGGGTGCAGGTTGATTTTCTGCCTTCCAAACGACAACGCTTTCCGGTTGTCCCCGAAAACCACCAGTTCCATACCGAGTATTTCGGTGTAAAATTCGATGGTTGCCGCCATGTTGGCAACGGTCAGGACGATATGGTCGATGTGATTGATTTTCATGAAGTAGATTGATTGAAATTCAATTAGAGGGTTAACGTTTGTTTTGCTTTATAGTGACTTATTATTTCAAAATTAAGGGATATAACCCAATCTTTCGGTACCATTTAGATTGTCTTTCATCTTTTTGTTTCACTGGTTCTCTAAATTAACGATTCACCACTTTCTTTTCGTATCCGACATTGTCCTTCACCCAATAACTTTTCAACACCCCAACGTTCATATAAAATAAAACACAGCAAAATCCCAATAAAATAAAGTGCTATATCACTCTCTATCCAATCCCTCCTTTTAAACATAGGCAACCGTTCGTCCTCTGAAAAATCCGACAAACGAAAATTTTTTCCCGCCAGGTTCGTCAGGAATTTTACGGGCCAAACTGATTTTGATCGCGTCGCCCAAAAATTCTCTTGCCGGTCAAGCGCTCCCGATCGTATTTCTAAAATTTTTTTGGTCGACGAGTTGATTCTGAATTCACTCCTGAAAGCTTTTAGGGAGGCGAACTGCTCCAAAAGTTGTTTCTGAAGACTTTTAGGTCGGTAAATCATTCCGGATTTTGCCCCTAAAAAGTTTTAGGTCGGTAAATAGGTTCTGAATTGGTCCCTGAAGAGTTTTAGATCGAAAAAAATATTCTGTTCGGGTTCCCCAAAAGTTTTAGGTCGGTAAATAGGTTTGGAATAGGTCCCTAAAAATTTTTAGATCGGGAATTTTTGGCTGGGGTGCTTCCCAAAACGTTTCAGATCGGAAAAATATAGCTGGACATCGACCAAAAAGTTTTCAGATCGAAAAAATACGGCTGGGAGGCTCCCATAAAGTTTTTAGATCGCGAAATTACATCGGGTTAGGGCTCCGGGCTTTCATCGAGCTTCGCTCTGTTGGTGATGGCACGCCCCGGCAAGGGGGCTGTTCCAAATCCATCAGACAAAATTTGGTGTATGTTTTTTTCGGCCTGAAAGGCCAACTGACTTCAGTCCGGGGCGAAACCCCGGGTTATGGAAACGGAACGTATATGCGGTAGCACAACGGCTATGATTGAAAAAGAATCGCTGTCTCGACCGCAATGGTAATGGCGTAGCATTAATGATAACCCGGCCCCTGCAGGGCGCAGGAAATGATGGTTGTCATATCCCCAAGGCGTTGCCATTGGGCTGAATTAAATTGTCCCGTAGGGACATACAAAAAAATCCTGACAGGTTGCGAGAACCTGCCAGGATATAGGGGTGGAGCATCGTTCGTTTATTTACTGAAATACTTCTGCCGGACGGCTTTTAGCTTGTACTTGTTCACCGGTTTGGAGAAGTAGTCGTTGCATCCGGCCTGGATGGCTTTCTCGCGTTCGCCGGTAAAACCAAAGCCGGTTAAGGCGATAATGACGACATCTTTGTTGAATTCCCGTATCTGACGGGTCGTCTCGTAGCCATCCAAACCGGGTATCTGCACATCCATCAAAATCAAATCGATATCGGGATTGCCGCGGGTAATTATCACCGCGTCCTCACCGGTTTTTGCCAAAGCAATTTCGTTGCCAAACATCTTCGCGGCAATGGATATGATTAACTCCGATGTTTCATCGTCTTCAACAATCAGCACTTTCAGGTTACCGTCTTCATCGTCCGGTTCGGAAACAATGGCTCCGTTTTCGCCCAGGTTGCGCTTTTCCGATTCTTCGCCAAAAGGCAGGGTGAAATAGAAGACAGAGCCTTTTCCTACCTCACTCTCCACCCATAACTTTCCACCTTGTTTCTCGATGAACTCCTTGCAGAGAATCAAACCGAGTCCGGTGCTGGTTTCTCCTTCGGTTCCTTCGCGGTTGACTTTCCCGTCGAGGCGGAACAGCTTGTCCAGCATCTCCCGGTCCATCCCAATTCCCGTGTCGGCAACGGATACTTCGATAAAACGGTCGGGCAATACCTGGGCTGCAATGTCGACTTTTCCGCCGCGGGGCGTGAATTTTATCGCATTGGAAACCAGGTTGCGGATGATGGTCTGCACCACATTTACATCGGCGAATACCTCGAGGTTATTGGGGATGGCACAGGTGATCTCAATCTCTTTGGCCTGGGCCGGTTCTGCTAAAATATCCAGGCTGTCGATGATGATGGAGCAGAGGGGAATGATTTCCGGGTTGAACAGGATCATTCCCTGCTGCATGCGCGACCACTGCAACAGGTTTTCGAGCAAGCGGTACAGGTGCGAAACCGAGTCGCGCATGGTTAACGAGAACTTGCGTATCTCTTCCATGGTCAGGTCCTGCAGGTTTTCCGCCATAACCTGGGTCAGGCCCAGAAAGCTGTTAAACGGGCTGCGCAAATCGTGGGCGATGATGGAGAAGAATTTGTCTTTTTCGGCATTGCTAATCAGCAGTTCTTCATTCATGCGCTTGATTTCGGCTTCGGCTTTCTTCCTTTCGGTGATATCCCGGTCGACGCCCCGGTAGCCTTTTAAATTTCCCTTTTCGTCGAGAATGGGAACGCCATTGGTGAGAACGCAGCGTAATTCACCATCTTTGGTGATGACCCAGTTCTCCATATCCTTAATGGGAGCTTTTTTGTCGACAATCTCTGCAAACAGCGGGGCGATGCGTTCCTTTTCTTCCGGCGGCATAAAATCAAACGGGGTCTTCCCGATGATATCATCCGGCGAAGAGCCGAACATATCGATGCCGGTTTGCGACGTGTAGGTATACACGCCATTTTTGTCGACCTCCCATACCCAATCCGTCTTGTTAATTTCGCGAAGGCGCTCTTCGCTTTTCTGCAAATCCAAATCGGCCTGCTTCCGACCCGCGATGTTTTTGTCGTATTCCTTCTTTAACGATTGGTATTTCTGTTGCAGCTCCTGCAACTCAACGATGAGTTCCTTTTTGGTTTTGGCATTTTGATTCATTACACAGGTTTTAGCGTTCCCGTTAATGGGGCAGTTGCATTTCACCGGTTATCAGCGGTGTTTTCGCTTTACACGAATGGGGTAGTAATATGGGCAAAAAAAATCTCTTTTCCCGGGTATTGTATAGCAGGTTTTAATTATAGATAAGAGAGGAGAGACAGAAGACATGATAAGTTTCAGGTTGGAAAGAGTGTTAAGAAACCTCCACGGATGAGTTTCGCGGTTGCTGTTGTTAGGAGGTGACTTTAGACCTTTGAAATTCGACGTTGGACGATTTCAAGTTTCAGGTTTCAGGTTGCGCTTCGCGGTTTGAATTGTTTCTGTTGTTCCTGTCGTTATTGTTGTTCGGCTTCGATATTCCGTCCGTTGCCGGGCAGGTAGGGCCACGATATATCGTGGCCGGGAGCTATCGGCAGTATACGGGAATTCATTGTTCTGCTTCCCTGCAACCTCGAAGTGCAATTGGCTTCGTCGAACTTCGTTTCGTGTAATTTTCCTTCGATAAAATCCTTCCCTTCGTCGATAAAATCCCTGGCCCGGTCTATTCTGCTTTCAATCGGCTTTGCCGGAAACTACCTTTCGGTAAAATCAAAACGCGAAAGCATGAGAACAATCATCAGGCATATTTCCATCATCGGAATCATCATCCTGTATTTCTCCAATTCGGGTGTTTCGGCGCAACCGGCCGACTCGATCCACTGGAATTTGCAGGACTGTATTCAGTATGCATTGAAAAAGAATGTCACCGTGCGGGGGAGTGAGCTAACCTACCAAAGCAACACAGTTTATGCCGACCAGGCAAGAGCTAATCAGCTGCCATCCCTCAATGCATCGGTCAATCAGCATTTCAGCTGGAGCAAGAGCAACGGCATTAACGATAATTACGCAGGGGCCAACAGCACCGACTACGGTGTGAACTCCAGTCTGACGCTCTTCAACGGCTCGAAGCTGACCAATGCCATCAAGCAGGCCGATTTGAACCTGCAAAGCAGCAACTACGATATTCAGACCAATAAGGAGACCGTGAGCCTGAATATTCTGAACGCCTATCTGCAGGTGCTCTATGCGCAGGAAGCCGTGACCAATGCCCAAAACCAGATTCAGTCGACACAGGGGCAGGTAGAACTGGCCAAGGAAAAGCTATCGCTCCGGGTGATTTCCCAGTCGGAATACCTGCAGGTGAAATCGGAGCTGGCCAGTGAGAAACTGACGTTGGCGAACGCCGAAAAGGATTTGGCCATTGCCCGCCTGAACCTGATGCAGCTGATGGAGCTTCCGGTTACCGATAACTTCCACGTGGTGCGCCCGGTGCTCGATTCGCTGGTCAATCAGCAACGCAGCCCCAATCCGCAGGATGTTTACCTGAAAGCCCTGGGTTTTAAACCCGAAGTGAAAAGTGTGGAGCTGAACAAGCAGAGCGCTGCCCTTGACGTGAACATCGCCAAAGCGGGATATCTACCCAAACTGTCGTTGGATGCCGGAGTTAATACGGGTTATTCGAGCCTGCTGACCGGTTCGGGTTACAGCACCCAGCTCAGCGATAAGCTGACGCCTTCGGTGGGACTGAGCCTGTCCATCCCGATATTCGATAACAAGCAGGTCAAGTCGAATGTAGAGCTGGCGCAAATCGGGACACAGAATGCCGAGCTACAGGAAATCGATGTGAAAAACCAGTTGCGGAAAGAGATTGAGCAGGCCTGTACCGACGTGAAATCGGCACAGATTCAGTACGAAGCCAGCGTGGAGAAATACGACGCAGCCAATGAGTCGTACCTGGTGGCCGAAGAAAAGTTTCGCCAGGGACTTATCAACTCGGTGGATTTCCTGGTACAGAAAACCAATCAGATTACCGCTCAGAGCAATCTGCTGCAATCGAAATACACCCTGATATTCGACTATAAAATCCTCGATTTCTATTCGGGAATACCGTTAACCCTATAATATCAACACACATGAAAAAGAAGACTATAATTATTATATCGGCCATTGCGGTGATTGCCATAGGCGGGCTGCTGGTGAGCAATGTCATGAAAGACAAGGATAAAACCATCGATTTCAAGACGGCTACGGCCGACACCGGTTACCTCAGCAATACGGTAACCGCCACCGGAACCCTTCAGGCCATTCAAACAGTAGAAGTCGGTACGCAGGTTTCGGGCCGCATCAAAAAACTGTATGTCGATTTTAACTCGCATGTAAAAAAAGGAGAGGTGCTGGCCAAAATCGATGAAGAACCATTACGGCTTTCGCTTGACCAGGCCCGGGCTACGCTCGACAATGCAAAAGCGGAACTGAAATACCAAAAGGCCAACTACGAACGGCTGAAACCCTTATACGAGAAACAACTGATTTCGCAAACCGATTACGACCAGGCGGTCTACAATTACGAGCAGGCCAAAGCCAACGTCATCAGCGCTCAATCGGGGTACGACAAAA
This sequence comes from Prolixibacter sp. NT017, assembly GCF_009617875.1. Lineage (NCBI taxonomy): Bacteria > Pseudomonadati > Bacteroidota > Bacteroidia > Marinilabiliales > Prolixibacteraceae > Prolixibacter > Prolixibacter sp. NT017. Next base: position 1,832,947 of record NZ_BLAV01000001.1, read on the forward strand.
GTAAGACGAACCTCGATTACGCGACGATTTATTCGCCCATTGATGGCGTCGTACTCAACCGTGCCGTTGACGAAGGGCAGACCGTTGCCGCCAGTTTCAACACCCCGACGCTGTTCACTATCGCCAACGACCTCACACAAATGCAGGTGGAAGCCAACGTGGACGAAGCCGATATTGGCCAGGTGCGGGACGGTCAGCGGGTGGAATTCACGGTAGACGCTTACCCTGATATGAAATTCGCGGGTACGGTAACCGAAATACGATTAGAGCCGGTGACGACCAATAACGTGGTAACATTTACCGTTATCATCTCGGCTCCTAACCCCGACAAGAAATTGCTGCCGGGAATGACGGCCAGCGCCACCATCTTCGTAAAGGAATCGAACGATGCACTAAAAGTTCCGGTCCAGGCACTATTGTTCAAACCCGATCCAAAGTTGATGCAGGCCTACATGAGCCAACTTCCTGAAAACGACCGTCCGCGTAAAGCAGCGATGGCAATTGAACCCAACAAAGGGAAAACCTTGTCACCTTCCGGTGAAAAACAGGACGAAAACGGACAGAAAGAGCAACATGTATGGGTGAAAGATGGTGTGATGCTCCATCCGGTAACCGTAAAAACCGGCATCAACGACGGAACCGATGTGCAGATTCTTTCCGGTCTGAAAAAAGGAGAAAAGGTCGTACTGTCGATGAGTGAGAAGAAACTGGCAGACAATTCATCGGAAGAAGCCAGGAGTCCGTTCATGCCGACACCTCCGGGGCGACGAAACAAGAATAAAAAGTAAAGAAATGGAAAACAACACCATCATACAGGTCAATCAGTTGCACAAGGATTTTCATGTGGGAGAAGTGACCGTGCGCGCCTTACGGGGAATCGATATGGAGATTCGCAAAGGAGAGTTTGTCGCTATCATGGGAGCCAGCGGTTCAGGTAAATCGACGATGCTGAACATCCTGGGGTGTCTCGAAAAGCCGAGTTCGGGCGATTATCAGCTCGATGGCATCAATATGGGCGATCTGAATCGGAATGAGCTGGCGGGTTTGCGGAACCGGAAGCTGGGCTTCGTCTTTCAGGCCTATAACCTGCTACCGCGAACCTCGGCGCTGGAGAACGTGGAACTCCCGTTGTATTACAACAGCAAAGTGAGCAGTAAAGAGCGGAAAGAACGCGCGAAGGAGGCACTGAATGCCGTAGGACTGAGCGACCGGATGCACCACATGCCCAATCAGCTGTCGGGCGGACAGCAACAGCGGGTCGCCATTGCCAGGTCGCTGGTGAACGACCCGGTCGTGATTCTGGCCGACGAGGCCACCGGTAACCTCGATACCCGTACTTCTTACGAAATTATGGCCCTTTTCCAGGATCTGAACGACAAGGGCAAAACCATTGTCTTTGTAACGCACGAACCGGACATTGCCCGCTTTACCACGCGGAACATTGTTTTCCGCGATGGCCTGATCAAAGGCGAACATCCGGTGACTGACCGGCTGAGCGCGCAGGAAATGCTGGATAACCTTCCTCCCGACGAGGATGTGGATGTTTCACTTTAAACCCTTAGCGACATGAATATTTCCAATCTATTCAAAATAGCCATCAATGCCTTGCGAAGAAACAAATTCAGGGCATTCTTAACCATGCTGGGTATCATCATCGGGGTGGCCTCGGTGATTGCCATGCTGGCCATTGGCGAAGGTTCGAAGCGAAGCATCCAGCAGCAGATGTCGTCCATGGGAACCAACCTCATCCAGGTGATGCCTGCTTCCCAGGAAAGAGGAGGCGTGCAGCTGGGAAACTCGAATGCGGAGTCGCTGACACTAAAAGATATTACCGCGATAGAGAAAAGTTGCCCCGATGTTGTAGCCGTTTCGCCCGAACTGCGGGCCAGCGGCCAGGTGGTGTATGGCAACGAAAACTGGCCGACATCGATATTTGGTATCAATGACCAGTACCTGAACATCAAAAAGTACGACCTGTCGAGCGGACGTATGTTCACCGAAAGCGAAATCAAAACCATGGGTAAAGTCTGCCTGGTAGGACAAACGGTGGTAGAAAAGCTTTTTGGGAAAGATGCCAACCCGGTAGGACAAAATATCCGTTTCAACAAAGTCCCGATGAAGATCATTGGTGTATTGGCCGCAAAGGGCGAGAACTCGTTCGGCCGTGACCAGGATGATATCATCATGGCGCCTTACACGACCGTGCAGAAGCGAATTCTGGCCATCGACTATATTCAGGGAATCAGCATGTCGGCCGCCAGCGAACAAAAAGCCGATGTAGCCATCACGGAAGTGGAAAACGCCTTGCGCAAATCACATCAGCTGACCGGCAACGACAACGATGACTTCCGGGTATTCTCCCAATCGGAACTGGTGAGTACCTTTTCATCCATCAGTAATGTACTGACAGCCCTGCTTGGTGCCATCGCCGGCATTTCGCTGTTGGTGGGCGGTATCGGTATCATGAACATCATGTATGTGTCGGTGACCGAACGTACCCGTGAAATCGGGCTGCGGATGTCCATCGGCGGCCGCGGTATCGATATCCTGATGCAGTTCCTCATCGAATCGGTTCTGCTGAGTGTCATCGGGGGAATACTGGGGATTATACTGGGCTACCTGGCTTCCAATCTGGTCGGTTCCATCATGGGGTGGCCGGTGTATGTGATGTCTAGCTCGGTGATTCTGTCGTTCCTGGTCTGTTCCGCTATCGGAATCTTCTTCGGTTGGTATCCGGCCCGTAAGGCTGCCGGCTTAAATCCGATTGATGCCCTCCGGTATGAGTAAATTCTGCTATCTTAGGGACTTCAGGAGATAAATCCTTGCCCGTGCTGTAGAAATCAAATTGGACGGCACGGGTAAAAACTTTAACTGATGAAACGAAAAGTACTTTCCGGTAATCGCCTGCATATTTTGTTGCATGTGCTGGCCTGGATTTTCCTCTTCTTCCTGCCACAGTACCTGATGATGCTGGCCTGGGGGCGCAGCGGAATGATGTCGGGACGGCTTTACTTCAACACGGCGGTGTATGCAGCAGTGTTTTACATCAATTACATCTGGCTGATTCCCCGGTTCTTCCTGAAAGACCGGAAATGGATGTACTTTCTGCTGATATCGGTTATGGTTTTTGCACTTTACTGGGTGAGCGACTGGGGAAATCACCTGTTGGTGACGGCAGATGAGCAACGGTTCATGGAGGCCATGCGGGAAATCTGGAAGAAGAATAACTTCCCGAAACCACCGCCACGGGAATTCCATATTTACATTTATTTAGTGACGAGCATACTTGTTTCGGGATTTGCTATGGGGCTGCGGGTAATGGGTAAACTGGCAAAGAATGAAGCAGAACGAAAAGATTTGGAAAAAGCTAAGCTGAATTCCGAATTGGCCCTGCTGAAAAGCCAGATTAGTCCGCATTTCTTCTTCAATACCATGAACAATATCTATTCGTTGATCAGCCTCAATCAGAACGATGCGGGAGAGGCAGTACTGAAACTCTCGCACATGATGCGGTACTTGTTGTACGAATCGGAGAGCGAGTTAATCCCATTGGAAAGAGAGATTAGCTTCATGCGTAACTATTTCGACTTAATGAAATTGCGCATCAACGAAAAGGTAACCGTCAATGTTTCGTTTCCGGAAGAGACCCAAAGTATCGACGTGTCGCCATTGTTGTTTATTCCGTTCATCGAAAACGCTTTTAAGCACGGTATCAGCTACCGCGAAAAATCATTCATCGACATCGTACTGCAGGTTGATGAAGGGAAGATTAATTTCATGTGCCGGAACAGCAAAGTGCTTTCCGGGAAACTGAAAGAAAAGGAGTCAGGGATAGGTCTGGAAAATGCCCGGAAACGCCTGAAGCTGCTTTACCCGGGAAAACATAAACTGGAAATCGATGAGGATGATGAGATGTTCCGGGTACTGCTAACTATTCAGATTAGCGAGTCTTAAAGAAATTGTCTTTGAAATCAACCTAAAAACCGAAAGAATGAATCTGCGGGTCATAGCTATCGATGACGAACCTCTTGCCCTGCAACTGATCAAGGGCTACATTCAGAAAACACCGTTCCTGGAACTGGTGAATACGTTCGACAATCCGCTCGATGCCATGGAATTTTTGGCACACGAGCAGGTCGACCTGTTGTTTCTCGATATTCACATGCCCGACTTATCGGGAACCGAGTTTACCCGCACATTGACTTCTCCGCCTAAAATCATCTTCACCACCGCCTATGAAAAATATGCGTTGGAAGGTTTTAAACTGAATGCGGTCGATTACCTGCTGAAACCTTTCAGCTATGAGGAATTCCTGAAGGCCGCTATCAAAGCGCAGAATATGTTCAACCTGGAGCACCAGGCGCATACGCAAATCGAGGCCAACAATGAATATCTTTTTATCAAGTCAGAATACAAGATCCGGCGCATTAACTTCGATAATATCCTGTATATCGAAGGCCTGAAAGATTATATCAAAGTGCACGTACAGAATGAAGCCAAACCCATTCTGTCACTCAACTCCCTCAAAGCACTGGATGCCAAGTTGCCCGAGGACCTCTTCATGCGGGTACACCGCTCGTACATTGTCAACCTGGCAAAAATCGAAACCATCGAACGAAACCGCATCGTTTTTGGTAAAGTCTACATCCCGGTAAGCGACCAGTACAAAGAGAAATTTCAGGAATTTCTCGATAAGAATTTTCTGTAGTCCGGTTTTAGACTGCTCCACTTTTTACGTTTTGGTTTTTGGCCCAGCTCAGATAATTGAATAGCGGGGTTCGTCCATGCTTCAGACAATTTTATTCACTCCTTCATCGTTATAAATTTGTAATAATTAACCCGACGATAAACTGAATGTGTGACAGAATACAGATCGGCTGAATGAGAGATATTCTTTTGGGAGATTGATAAATAGGTTATCTTGTCGCACTGTTGACTAAGTGATACGAGGATGAATAATTCGATTGTGGTAGCGCTGTTGCAAAATACAGCCATTCTTCTGGCCTTCAGCATGCTTTACGATTACCTGTGGGTGGGAGAAGAGAACTCAAAAAAGATCTCCGATAAACTGATTACCGGCGTTATTCTGGGAGCTATCGGGATTATTCTGATGTTATCGCAATGGACCATGAAACCCGGTCTGGTTTTCGACACGCGCTCGGTGATGCTTTCCATATCCGGTGTTTTCTTTGGACTGGTTCCCACTGTTATTGCCATGATTGCTACCGGAGTGTTTCGGATACTTGAAGGCGGTGCCGGACTATGGATGGGGATAGCTGTTATCATCTCCTCCGGAACCATTGGAATTCTTTGGCGCGAACTCCGTCCCAACTGGTTTTGCAGCAATCAACTTCTGGAGTTACTTTCTCTTGGGGTAGTGGTTCATATGTCCATGTTGGCTTGCTCACTTTTGCTTCCTGCCAGTGTGCGTTGGGAGACGCTATCGCAGCTGGCATTGCCGCTCCTGACGGTTTATCCGATTGGAAATGTATTGCTGGGAAAGTTGATGCTGAAGCAGAATAAAAACTGGCAAACCCGGAATGCCCTTCACGAAAGTGAGGAAAAATACCGGACGTTGGTTGAAGGGGCCGGCGACACAATCGTGATTCTTCAGGACGGATTGATTCAGTTTGCCAACCACATGATCTCACAGGCTTTTGGTTATGGACGAAATGAAGTACTTAACCGAAATTTCCTCGAATTTATTGCGCCTTCTGAACGTACCCGGTTGGAACAGTATTACATTGCACGGACCACCGGAAAGGATGTACCAACGAATTACGAAACGGTTATTCAGCATAAAGATGGTCAATTAATCACTGTCGAGTTAACCGCGAGTACACTGACATATAACAGGCGTCCGGCGCATATGATGTTCGTCAGAGATATCACCGAAAGGAAAGAAGCCAAATTAAGACTGGAGAACGAGCGAAAACAGCTTAAAACGCTTTTTGAAACCATCCCCGATTTGATTTGGCTGAAGGATAAAGAAGGGAGATTCTTATCATGCAATCATGAATTTGAACGCCTGATGGGAGTTCCGGTAGAAGAATTATTCGGAAAGACGGATTACGACTTTTTTCCGGCTGATTTGGCTACGTTCTTCCGTGAAAAAGACAAAGTTGCCATTGAGGAAGACGAAGCACAGACCAACCTCGAATGGGTGACCTACGCCGATGATGGCCATGATGCGTTGTTTGAAACGATTAAAACGCCCATGCGGGATTCGGAAGGAAACCTGATAGGCGTGCTCGGAGTCGCCCGGAATATGACTGATTTTTACCGAACACAGGAGGCTTTGAAGGAAAGCGAGCGGAAGTTGAAAGAAGCGCAAACGCTGGCACAAATCGGACACTGGGAGCTGGATATAGAATCGATGCACATGCACTTCTCAGAAGCCATTGGCAAGATTATAGAATTGGATGATGAGATTCTGAAAATTTCATTTGATAAATTTCTTCAGCTGATCCATCCGGACGACAGAGAAAGAGTGAAGAATTCATATGTCTTTTCCGAGCCCGGTAAAAAGTACAGTGAAGTGACTCATCGCTTACTTCTTAAGAACGACAAGATAAAGCATATCGAGCAGCGCTACATCACGGAATACAATGCACAGGGACACCCTGTCAGGCGCCATGGTACGCTGCAGGATATTACCCGGGAGGTCCTGACCGGTCTGGAGTTGCTCAGGGCAAAAGAAAAAGCGGAAGAGAGCGACCGGCTGAAATCCATTTTCCTGGCCAACATGAGCCACGAAATCCGTACCCCGATGAATGCCATCATGGGCTTCTCCAATTTGCTTGGAGAGTTGGAGCCCGACGACCCGGAGCGCGATAACTTCATTGATATTATACAGAATTCGAGCAAGCGCCTGCTGCAAATTATCAATGATATTGTTGATATTTCAAAAATCGAAGCAGGACAGTTGCGGATAAACAAAACTGATTGCGAACCTGCAAAGCTGCTTGAAAATAGTTACCGCACCTTTGAGAAATCGGCATGGGTCACCAGCAATCCTAACCTGGATTTGATGTTGGAACTCCCCGAAGATGCCGCCGCCATTCGTTTGCATACCGATGGCATCAGGGTGCAACAGGTGATAGACAACCTGATGAGTAACGCTTTGAAGTTTACACAGGACGGAAGTGTTACGATTGGTTTCGTTCAGAAACAAACAGAAGATGGCAATTTTATAGAATTCTATGTAAAGGATACAGGGCTCGGTATTTCTTCTGAAAAGGCAGAAATCATATTCGAACGCTTCAGGCAGATTGATGAAGATAAACACCATGAAGGCGCTGGTTTGGGGCTAAGCATTTCCAAAGGTATTGTGGAACTTCTGGGCGGGAGTATCTGGTTTACTTCGCAACCCAATATCGGGACTACTTTTAGTTTTACTGTTCCGTACCAACCGGTGAAAGAGACATTGCCTGAATGGAAGAAGGCCGGGAGTGAGGTTGATGAATTCCAGGGACTAAGCATTATAATTGCTGAAGACGACCGGAATTCATATATGTATTTGCGGGAGCTATTGAAGAACCGGGTATCAGAAATAAAACATGCTTCCAACGGGCAAATTTTGATGGATATGCTGGAACAGAGCCAGCCTGATTTGGTGCTGCTGGATATCGATATGCCGGTGAAAAGTGGATACGAATGTCTTCAGGAAATAAAGGAAAAGGGTATAACTACCCGGATTATAGCGCAAACAGCCTATGCCATGCTGGAGGAGCGTGACCAGTTATTGGAAGCCGGATGTCATGGCTATATCGCGAAACCGATTAAAAAAGCTGAGTTGTACGAAGCGATTGGTGAAGTAATGAAAACCGCCTATTAAATTTGAACGTGATTTTAGGTTTTATATATAGATGAGAATTAAAACAAAAGCCCCGATATGCAATGCTACTCAGGGCTTTTAACTGTATTTTTTGAAGAGATGTTTACTCTGTTTCTTTCATATTGTGGAAGACATTGGTAACATCGTCATCTTCTTCCAGCTTGCCCAGTAGCTTCTCAATCTCGGCTACCTGCTCTTCGTTCAATTCTTTGGTATCGTTCGGAATACGCTCGAACTCAGCGCTCACAATTTCAAATTCGTTCTCTTCCAGGTATTTCTGGATTGGCCCGAACGATTCAAAATCTCCGTAGATGAGAATGTCGTCGTCTTCAGCAAATATTTCCTGTACACCAAAATCAATCAACTCCAGCTCCAGCTCTTCCAGGTCGAGACCTTCTTTGCCTTTTACCTTGAAGTTGCATTTGTGTTCGAACATGAATTCAACCGAACCTGAGGTTCCCAGTGAACCGTTGCATTTGTTGAAGTAGCTTCGCACATTGGCCACGGTACGGGTGGGGTTATCAGTAGCGGTTTCTACCAATACGGCGATTCCGTACGGTCCGTAACCTTCGTAAACCAGCTCTTTGTAATCGTCCTGGTCTTTCGATACAGCCCTTTTTATTGCCCGTTCAACATTGTCTTTGGGCATGTTGGCCGCTTTGGCGTTTTGAATCAACACGCGAAGGCGTGAGTTAGCTACCGGATCGGGGCCACCGGATTTAACAGCGATTGCGATTTCTTTTCCCAGTTTGGTAAAGGTCTTGGCCATGGTGCCCCAGCGTTTCAGCTTCCTGGCCTTGCGGTATTCAAAGGCGCGTCCCATACGTTATAGTCTTACAGATATTGTGTTTTGATGATTTTCCGGCTGCAAATTTAAAAGGCTTTTTCTATTTTTTTCTGCTGAAGCCGAAAAATGACACGTAAAGTCATTCGCTTAGCAGTTAAAAAGTGAATTGTCGTATCCCGAAAAAGGATTTCTTACCTTTGGTAACAAGACAATCCGATGAGTAAACTTTCCTTCATATGGATTCGTGCCTTTGGTCACCTGAATGACTTTCTGCCGCCCGATTACCGGCAAAAACCATTTCGGGCGAGGCTTCATTTGGGGCAAACAGTGAAAGACGCGGTCGAATCGGCCGGTATTCCGCATGTAGAGATTGATGTGCTGACCGTCAATGGCCATTCGGTTGGGTTTGATGCATCACTTGCCGCCGGCGACCTGGTAAATGTGTATCCGGTAGCCGGGTTGTTAAGCGATAGCACCGTTATTCATCTTCGGCCGGAGTTGCCCGACAAGGTCCGCTTTATCCTCGATGTGCATTTGGGAAAACTGGCTAAGTATCTTCGTATGCTGGGCTTCGACACCCTTTACCGTAATCGGATGGATGACGATGTGATTGCTGATATTGCTGAAGCGGAGAACCGGATTGTGTTGACCCGCGACCTGGGTATTCTCAAATACAATCGTGTGAAATTAGGCTACTGGCTTCGTTCGCAGCAATCCAAAAAGCAGCTTTCAGAGGTGATTGAACATTTTGGCCTTATTCGGGCCATTCGTCCCTTTACACGCTGCATGCAATGTAACGGACCAATGACTGAGGTACCCAAAGAAGAAGTGCAGGAAAGGCTGGAAACGGGAACGCGCCGCTATTTTGACCGCTTTTATCGTTGCACCGACTGCGGAAAGGTATTCTGGGAAGGCTCCCATTTTGACCACATGAATCTGTTTATCGATGAATTCCTCGACAAGATGAGCCGGAATTCCCCGGATGATGCATAACACATTTTCCACTCTGCTTGCTTGATCTCAATTTTACTATCTTCGAAACATAATTTTCGAAAAAATGGTACAATCTGACTGGCTGGTTATTCTCAATCCGCATGCGGGAAGCAGGAGGGGAGCGCACGATAAAGGAAAGATTATGAAGTTGCTGAAGAAGCACAAAATCAATTTCCATATGGTGACCTCCGACTATCCGCAACACGCAATTTCCCTTGCGGGTGAAATGGTAGCAGCCGGTTACCGGAATATTATCGTGGCCGGAGGCGACGGAACGCTGAACGAAGTGGTGAATGGTGTCTTTAAACAGGATACTTGTCCACCTGAAGAAGTGACTATCGGGATGATACCGGTTGGGACCGGAAACGACTGGATTCGCACTTTCGGGATACCGGATGAATACAAAAAGGCGATTGAAATTATTCTGGAAGGCAAAACTATCCGGCAAGATGTAGGAAAAATCACCATTCGTCGTCCCAATGAAACGATTACACGGTATTTCATGAACATGGCAGGTTTTGGTTTCGATGCGATGACAGCAGCCCGGGCCAACCGTTTGAAGGACAGAGGCAAGTCGGGTATCCGGGTGTATGTTCAGAGTTTGGTTTCCAGTTATTTGTCGTACCGAAGCCGGCGGTTGCGTTATTTTGTCGATGAGAAACCATTTGAAACAGTGCTGTTCAGTGCCAGTGTGGGCATCGGGAAATTCAACGGTGGCGGCATGATGCAGGCTCCCGGAGCCATTCCCGACAACGGCGAATTTCAGGTAACAGTCATCCGACGGATAGGGTTGTGGGGAATACTCCGAAATTTTACCGGTTTATACAACGGAAGCTTTATAAAGGACAAGCATGTAACGACCCACACAGCACGTCTGATTCGATTTGAATCGGATAAGTCTATCCCAGGTGAATCGGACGGAGAGCCCCTAAAACGAGGACATTATACCTTGGAGATCCTGCCGGGAAAAATCAATGTGATATACGGAAACGACCGTTATTTTTCGCGACAACCCCATGCTGAAGAACACCCGCTAAAATAAAAATTGGAATTACCCTTTTCGACTTCTTTTCCCCCCGACGGCTGTTGCATTCCCTATATTTGTAACATAAGTAAGGGAGTTAACATGAAAATGTCCATTCACATATTGTGGCTGATGTTTCAGCTCTACAGGAATCTGAAGAACAGGGATTCCTTTTGTTAATCCATCGCATTCTAATACTTCTAGATGATTGATTCGGCGAAAGCCGGATTTTACCTGAACACCCTAAAGTCTCAAATTAAGATGGATTTACCTTTTACAGAAAGCTATAAAATTAAGATGGTGGAACCTATCCGGAAAAGTACCCGGAAGGAGCGTGAAGCGTGGATAAAAAAAGCCCAATACAATCTATTTAATCTTCGTAGCGAGCAGGTATTTATTGACTTGCTGACCGACAGCGGTACGGGCGCTATGAGCGATCAGCAGTGGGGAGCTATTATGACCGGTGACGAGAGTTATGCCGGCTCTTCTTCCTATTTTCATCTGAAAGAAACCATTAAAGATATTACCGGATTCGATTATTTCCTTCCCAGCCACCAGGGACGGGCAGCCGAAAATGTGCTGTTTTCATCATTGATTAAAAAAGGAGATTTGATTCCGGGTAATGCACATTTCGATACCACCAAAGGTCACATCGAGTTTCGTCATGCCGATGCAGTCGATTGTACCATCAAAGAAGCGTACGATACCACCAAAGAACATCCGTTCAAAGGGAATGTCGACCTGGCTAAACTGGAGCATGTGCTGATTTCGAAACCGAAAGAGCGCATTCCCATGATTATTGTGACAGTTACCTGTAACACAGCCGGTGGACAGCCTGTTTCCATGCAGAACCTGAAGGATGTGTACCAAATGGCGAAGAAATATGGCACGACCGTTATTTTCGACGCAGCCCGTTTTGCGGAGAATGCCTATTTCATCAAAATGCGCGAACCTGGCTACCGTAATCAGTCTGTCAGGGAAATTGTCCGCGAAATGTTCTCCTACGCCGATGGAATGACCATGAGTTCGAAGAAGGATGGTTTGGTAAACATTGGCGGTTTTATGGCCTTCCGGGAAAAAGAGATGGTAGACAAATGCTCGATGCACACCATCATGTTCGAGGGCTTCGTCACTTATGGTGGCATGAGCGGCCGCGACATGAATGCATTGGCGGTAGGCCTTCAGGAAGTGGTTGATTTCGATTACCTCGATACTCGTATCCAGCAGGTAAAATATTTGGGTGACAAACTCATTGAGTATGGCGTTCCGGTTCAGCGCCCCATCGGCGGGCACGCTGTTTTTGTGGATGCCAAACGTTTCCTGCCACATGTTCCGAAAGAAGAGTACATCGCTCAGACGTTGGCAGTAGAACTGTATCTCGAAGGTGGAGTACGTGGCGTGGAGATTGGAACATTGCTGGCCGATCGTGATCCGCATACGCGGGAAAACCGGTATCCGGCACTGGAATTGGTTCGGTTGGCTATTCCCCGGAGAGTTTATACCAACAATCATATGCATTATGTAGCTGCGGTACTAAAGAACGTATACGATCGCAGAGACCAGATAAAACATGGATTTAGTATTACCCATGAAGCCCCCATTCTTCGGCATTTTACCGTCGAGTTGGAGCGGGTACACAAGGAGGCTTCTGTAAGGAAGTAATGAGTTAAATGGATCTTGTTGAAGCCGGAAAATCGTCATAGAGGTTTTCCGGCTTTTTTGTACCCAATGGATTTCGTAGCTTGCGCAAACTAAATTACCGAACATGATGATTATCCCAACGATTCCATATCTTCCGGCACTTTCTACGAAAAATGCTGGTGAACTACTTCCGAAAGTCGGACTGGTACTTCAGCTTCAGCAAATCAATTGGCAAGAATTTCCGCACAAACCGGAAGTTGATGTATACCTGGGACATTCCGGTCATTCGTTATTCCTGCATTATGTAGTTCGTAAGGATTACGTGAGAGCTGTCAACAGAAACGACCAGGAGCCGGTTTACGAAGATTCGTGCGTGGAGTTTTTTCTTCAGGAGAATGAAAATTACCGCAATTTCGAATTTAACGCGCTGGGCGTTTGTTTGTCTGCGGTTGGAGCAGAGCGTAAGAGCAGGCGGCGTTTGCAGACGGAAGAGTTGGCATTGATTAGACGCAACGCCAGTTTACATCCGGATGCATTGCCGCCTGAAGATGTTCTATCGGACTGGAACCTAACGGTTGAGATTCCTTTTTCGATGATTGGACTGGAAAGAGGAAAAAGCTTTCGCGGCAATTTTTATAAATGCGGCGACGAAACGCTCATTCCTCATTTTGTTAGTTGGGCTCCTATAAAAGAACTCAAGCCGGATTTTCACCGGCCTGAGTTCTTTGCTGAATTATCGATTGCTTAGTACTGTTTATTTCTTCTTCTGTCGGTACTCTGTGCACTGCCATTAGAAACTGCAGCCACATCCGTCATCAACGAATTTCAAGATGTGCACGCCGTCAAGCCCCTTGGCGACGACTATCCACTTCGAACCATCGGATGCTACGTCGTTGACCGATCCCGGAGGGGCACTGGATTGCGTATCCCAAACCCATACCGGGTATACCATCAACGAAGGATTTTCGGTATTGTAACGGGCCAGGTACAAGCCATCGGCGCCATTACCGTAGTAAACGAATTTGTCGTCGAAAGCAAAGCTATTCGTGTTTCCTGCGTGTAACATCGAAGGCGGGGTAGACTGAATCTCATCAGTAGTGAGATTAACGACCACTGCTCCCTGGCTTCCCAATGTGGCAATCACCACATTATTAGTAATGAAACGCGCCTTGGTCTTTCCGCTGTACATATTTTCGATTGCAACATTCTGATGCGTTACCGGCTCACTCGACAGTGTAATGTTCTTCTCAAAAGTACCGTCGGTTCCGGTCAAAATAAGACTGGCTTTGTCGCCTTCGTTACCACCGACCAACAAGGCAAGGTGATTTCCATCGGGGCTCATCGCTATCGAACTGGCTGAAGTAGCCCCGTAATAGTTAAGGCCACTGAAACCTTCGGTTCCTTCCGAAACCCAAAACAGACCACCATTGGTATTTCCGGCAGACAACATGGCTTCCGAATCTGATAAAACCAAACCATTAGCCGAAGCAACCGTTTGTCCTTCCAGCAATTTCGAAAGAATGAAAGCGCGGGTAAATTCTGATGTAGTTAAGTTATAGGTATAAAGTGCTGCGCCGGTTTTCGGATCGGAACAGGCCATATACACGATGTTATCCTTCAGCATGATGTCGTTCACGTCGACTGGCAGATTGGATACAACCGTTTCTACCTGCTCGGTTTTTTCTTTAAATTTGATAATCTGAAACGCACCGCCAAATTCGGTTCCCTGAACGTTATAGCCTATAACTGCTATGTCATCTTTAACGTAAAGGCAAGAGGCACTCAACGGCAAATCGGCCTCAGGTGCGCTGACATTCGCCTTGTAAACCAGGGTGAGTCCCTGTACCGTATTAACATTAGCAGATTTCGTTTGGCCGTCGAATGGACGGAAATGGATAACTTCATTGACTTGTGTCAGATATCCTGATGCATCTGATTGAGGGATAGTTTGTTTTACAGGCTCATCCACGGGAACACCATGGTCGCTTGTACATTTACTGAAGAGCAATACAATACTCATCACAGTAAATACCTTTAGGAGGGAGAGTAAAGTTTTCATCATGGAATATTTGTTTAGGTTAAAGATTGATATCGATAAAGGGCAAAATTTTGAGAAAAGTTACGGCAATTTATCAAAAAATAAAACCCCCTGTTCAGATTCTTGATGGTCTGGTTTTTGTTAGGAAAGATGAAGGATATTTGCAATCTTGAGGCTGGGATATTTTTGACCCTGCGGTGCGTATTATAAGCTAATGATTATGAGGATGAAATATAGCATATTGACGCTGCTGTTTATGGCCATTTTTGTGCAGACGACCCTGGCGGGAGAGCCTGATTCATTGTCGGTAAAGAAACCGGAAATATCAGTGCCTCTGTCGCTTCAATTGCAGCAATCGCCAACAGATTCTGTCATGCCGCATGACTTTGGTGTTGAAGTAGGGACGTCGGTATTTACCAATTTTAAGCATGGATACGGCTTCAATCAATATGTGGCTCCGCGATTTAGTTTTTCGCCTCATAAGCGCTGGCGCATCGATATGTTGGGAACCATGGGAGTGACCCGTTTTGAGGATATGCCCCTTTATTCTTACTATCTGAATGAATTTCCGGTAATGAGTGGTCGATATTACTATGCGTCTTTACTGGGGCAGGCAACCTACGCTGTTAACGAAAAATTATTCTTGGGTGGAACCGGATTCGTTTCAAACACTTTCCAGTCTGAAAATGAGTTGAATCCGGCCGTGAAGAATCTGACAAATTATGGCAGCTCTTTGTTTGTCGGTTATAAGTTTTCCGACAAGTTTAGCATGCAGGCCGAATTCAGTATCAGTAAGTTTGGAAACCCTTATGACGGTGGGGTTTACAACACCCCGGGCGGATATCCGAAAACCGATAATTACAGGACTTCGCCGGTTAGTTCCGACCCGATGAAATGAAAACAGGATTTCCTTTCTCCTCCCATATTTGCTAATTTTATGCAGTGACGGATTTGTAAATTGACAGCAAGTGACGGAAAGCTTTAACGAACTTATTTCAGAAGAGTATAACAAACTGATTACTGCCTGCTCCCGCAGTTTCAGCGATAAGGAACTGGTACAGGTACACGGTGCTTTTGAACTCGCGCGGGAGAAGATTGGCGACAAAACCTGGTCGAATGGCGACCCGGTTATCTTGCATTCCATCGCGGTAGCGCGCCTGGCTGCCAACGAAATTGGACTGGCGTCGGATTCGGTGATTTCAGCGTTGCTGCACAACGTGTACACCGAAGAGGAAGAAACCAAAGCCCGGCAGGAAATCGAAAAGCTATTTGGCAGAGTCGTGGCCGAAATACTCGACGGCCTGATTAAAATAAATGGCATCAAGACCGATAACCTGGCCCTGCAAAGTGAAAACTTCAGGCGGTTGATGCTGGCCCTTTCGGGCGATGTGCGGGTTATCCTGATTAAAATTGCGGACAAGCTGCAGGATATGCGTACACTCGACCGGTATCCGCATTCGGTGCACAAGAAGCATGCGCATGAAACCATGCATCTGTATGCCCCGCTCGCTCACCGTTTGGGACTGTATAAGGTCAATTCCGAGTTGCAGGATATTTCGCTGAAGTATTTACATCCCAAAGATTATCAGCACATCGTCGATAAGTTGAAGGAAACGGATGAACAACGAAAGAATTTTGTTTCTGCGTTTGTCAAACCGGTCGAAGTAAAGCTGAAAAAACGTGGTTTCGATTTTGAGATGAAAGCCCGCACCAAATCGATTTTCTCCATCTGGAACAAGATGAATAAGAAGGGAGTCGATTTCGATGAGGTATTCGATCTGTTTGCCATTCGTATTATTTTAAACTCGAAACCGGAAGATGAGAAGTCGGATTGCTGGCAGGCCTTCTCGGTAGTTACCGAAGAGTACCAGTCAAACCCGGAACGCCTGCGCGACTGGATCACGATTCCCAAGTCCAATGGCTACGAGTCACTTCATACGACGGTGCTGGGACCGGGAAAACGTTGGGTGGAAGTACAAATCCGTACGCGCCGGATGGACGACGTAGCTGAGAACGGTTTGGCGGCTCACTGGCGTTACAAAGGAGGGAAAGGCTCTTCGGATTTGGACGACTGGCTGAAGAATATCCGCGAAATACTGGAGAATCCCGAATTGAACCCGGTTGATTTCATCGAGGAGTTCAAGGTGAATATATACGAAGACGAAATTTTCGTTTTCACACCGAAAGGTGATCTGAAAAAGCTGCCGGCAGGTTCTACGTTGCTCGATTTTGCCTATGAAATACATTCGGCTGTAGGCGATCACTGCACCGGTGGAAAAGTGAACGACCGGATGGTAACGCTGAAGCATAAGCTAAAAAACGGCGACCATATCTCGGTAGAAACCTCCAACAATCAGAAGCCGAAGCTCGACTGGCTCGAATTTGTGGTGACTTCGAAAGCCAAGTCGCGCATCAAGGCCAGTTTGAACGAGGAGCAGAAAAAGGAAGCCGATAATGGTAAAGAGATGCTGCTGCGTAAGCTGAAAAACTGGAAGATAGATTACAACGACATAGTCATCCGCGACTTGTTAAAACACTACAAGCTGAAGCTAGCCGCCGATCTGTACTACAATATTTCGGTGGGGAAAATTGAGCCGCTGGAGATTAAGGATATTCTGACCGGCAAAAAAGAGGAAGAGACAACCAAAGACAAGTTATCGGAAATTCTGCCTGCTTCGGACATGAAAGACCTGACTTTCGACACCGGCGGCGATTTCCTGGTGATTGATAATGACATCCGGAACATCAATTACAAGTTGGCGCAATGTTGTAATCCGATTTTCGGCGACAACATATTTGGTTTTGTGACCATTCGCGAGGGAATTAAAATCCACCGGATGAATTGCCCCAATGCGCCGCAGATGTTCGAACGCTATCCCTATCGTGTCATTCGGGCCCGGTGGAAGGATACCGGGAAACGGAACTCATTCCAGACGACCATCCACATCTCCGGGACAGATGAAATGGGACTCGTCAGCGATATTTCCCACATCATCTCCAAAGACGTCGGCGTGCAGATGCGCTCAATATCGGTGAATTCCGAAAACGGCAATTTCGAAGGAACTTTGCGGGTGTATGTAAACGACCTGGAGCACCTCGATTTTCTAATCCAAAAATTACGCAATGTGCATGGTGTTCTGTCTGTTGGGCGCGCCGACAACCTCAAATCCTGAATAGTAAATCTATATTAAACAAAATATGGCACAGTTTTCGTAACACATTGTGCCAGGAAAACGGGTAATTGAAATTCCAACCTATGAATGAGAAATTGACAAAAGCGAAAGAAGCATACGAGCGGGGCGAACTGGAAGAGGTTTTCTCGTTACTGAATAACGATGAGATCAATGAATTGGATTCGACGGTCAACATGCTTCTGGGAATGAGCTATTACAAAATGCAGGAGTGGGGAAAGGCCCTCAATTGCTTCAATGCGGTTGTATCGGTTGAACCGGAAAATAAAAATGCCAAAGGATACATCGATATGATTCAGAATATATTGAAGTTTTACCACAAAGACCGGTACAACCCCTGATTTCTGTTTTATGGTTATTGCCCGTCTGTTTTTAGAGGGAGATTCCGATAATTACATAAGATTTATGAGTAGATACTATTATATTCAGTGGCCAAGTGTATGAAGCGGGGACGAAAAATATACATGTAACTACTTTCATATTTTTTTAAAATCATTATTTTTGAGCTTACTAATAGCATTCTATAGAACATAATTGATAGATAATTTAAAAATAGGAGCAACAATGAAGAAACTGATCGCTGTTTTAATTTTTAGTGTAGGATTTTTGGCAACCTCTTTTGCACAGGACCAAAAGGCGGATGCAATCGCATCGAAAAATGCGGGAAATGAAGCTTTGCGTTCGAAGGACTATGCAAAAGCGCTTACCAATTTCGAGAAAGCTATTGCCAACTGGGGCGACCAGGATCCGGATTATGTGATGATTTACAACACGGGGTATTCTGCTTACAAAATCAAGAAGTGGAACAAAGCCATCAAGTATTTCACCATGGCGGCTGACGCAAGTTACAAAGCTGAGTACGCGTATTTGTACATTGCCAACTCTTACCGGCACTTGAATAACATGGCCAAGTTTGAGTCAACGCTTGAAACGGGCCTCCAGAAGTACCCGAATAGTAAGAAAATCAAATCCTTTTTGGGCGTTTATTACCTGAAAGAAGGAAATGCGCACTACAAAAAAGGTGCTGCTATTCTGCAGGCTGCTGCCAACGATGTAAAAGCCGGCAAGTACAAAACAACCGACGACAAGTACAAAGCACAGGTTGCGAAAGCAAAGGTTGATTTCAAAGCCGCTATGCCTTATGTTGATAAAGCTGTGAAACTCGATCCGAGTGATCCGCAGGCAAAACAACTGAAGGAGCTGATTCAGAAAAATCTGGATATGTAAGAAATAATACCGAATTGAAAAAGGCCCGGAATTTTCCGGGCCTTTTTTTGTTTAAAGACTTTCCAAACCACTGAAATGCTGACACGTTTTAGAGGGAATTTTGTATTTTCAACCTCCGAAATTCACAAAAACTGTAAACCAATGAACTTATTTGATGACAAGCGTGTGGTGATGACACTCGATGCCGGAGGTACCAACTTTGTCTTTTCAGCCATTCGCGGCGGCGAAAATATTGTTGAACCCATTACATTGTCTTCTAACGGAGACAATCTGGAAAAAAGTCTGGCCAACATGGTCGATGGCTTTTCCCGGGTGAAAGAAGAACTGCAGGAAGAGCCGGTAGCGATTAGTTTCGCTTTTCCCGGTCCGGCCGATTATCCCAACGGAATTATTGGCGATTTGGTGAACCTGCCCGGTTTCCGTGGCGGTGTGGCGCTCGGTCCGTTCCTGGAAGAGAAATTCAATTTGCCCGTCTACATCAACAACGATGGCGATTTATATGCGTATGGTGAGGCCCTGGGAGGTTTTCTTCCCGAAATTAATAAAAGCTTGGAAGATGCAGGTTCGCCCAAACGATACCACAACCTGGTAGGAATTACGCTGGGAACCGGTTTGGGTGGCGGTTTGGTACGCGAAGGCAAGCTCATTATTGGCGACAATGCCATGGCTGCTGAGATTTATGCCTACCGGAATAAACTGAACGCCAATTGGTGTGCCGAAGACGGTGTTTCCATCCGTGCGGTGAAACGTCATTACGGCGAGTACAGCGGAGACGCGAATGCAGATGAGTTGACACCGAAGGACATTTTCGAAATAGCTAAAGGAATGCGTCCCGGGAACAGTGAAGCAGCGGTGAAAGCGTTTGCTTCGGTAGGAGAATCGCTTGGTGATGTATTGACGCACCTGGCTACCACGTTCGATGGTTTGATTGTCATTGGAGGCGGACTCTCTGGTGCTGCCGAACTGATTATGCCGGCAGCATTAGGTGAGATGAACAGTACCCTGGATTTGCCCAGCGGAGAAACCATGCCGCGCCTGGTACAGAAAGTGGTGAGTGCCGATACCGAAGAGGGATTAGCAGCCTTATTTCATCAGAAAGCAGTCGAAATTAAGGTGCCACAAAGCGATAAAACGGTGGTGTACAACCCGGAGCCGATGTTGGCTGTAGGAATTAGCCGTATTGGGGCAAGCCGCGCCATTTCGCTGGGTGCTTATGCTTTTGCTCTTGACAAGCTTGACGAATAAGAGTCGTTGAATCTTAAAATACAGGCCGGTTGATTTGTCGACCGGCTTTTTTTGTGTATACCGGTCAGGAAAGGAGCAGAGACAACGCACACCACTGCACCCGCAATGCAATTTGCAAATTGTTATGCTTAGGCTTTATTTTTTGTCATTGTATTCTTTAACTATGTCAGGTAATTTCCATACCCTAAAATCTTCTGATAATATCTGATTGTAAATTCTTTCATTGTCTTTAAATAGGATAGAAATCTCATCTCTGGCTTTTTCTCTTGAATGAGGAACTCTTAAATAATTTTCCATTGTGTCCAACTTTATAAAATAATAACTTGTCAGACTTGTCGCAGTTGCTCCTGCAAGTCCTCCGTTATATCCATTAGGATTTGTATCATAATAGCATAAATTCATTTTGCCATTTGCAACTCTTTCTGCAAATACATTTCCATGCGAGTTATAAGGGACGCTTGCAAAATATCTTTCTCCAGATTTAAATCCAATTACTTTATTTGGGGCGTATTTCATTTTCTCATTGTTTACAATGATTTTAGCTTTTGTAATTATTCCGTTTTTAGGAAAAATAATTTCACCAAATATTGTATCAGTCTTGGATGAGTTGTTTTGTGGTCTCAAAATCACATAGTCTTTTTTAATATCTTGACCAAAGAGAATCAATGAATTAAAAATTAATAGAAGTATCAAAAAATGTTTTCTCATTGTCTATTTGTTTATGAATTTGCGGTTTCTTTTAGCTTAAGCATAACGGTCACTTGTATGTGGTCGGGCGGGATTTCCAACAGAAATCCTGTCAGACCCGCAGGAGGTGAAAATACTGGTTTGACTTGTCAAACCGCTAAAACCCCCGCCTGCCATATTACAACTTGTTAGCACCAGTTATTTATAATATTCTTTTAAAAGCTTTTCAAATTCATTCTTTGATATTTTTAATTCATCCAGCTGAAATCTCAACGATTTCATTTTTCTGTCCCTGACTTTACTATCAATGTAGTGAATTGTTACACTTGGGAAGAAACCTCTCGAAATCTCAATTGATTCAATGAATTTCCATTCAGAAATAAAGTTTTTATGTTTTAGAAAGTCATCCGTTAAAGTCACGACAGGATTACGAAGAAAAAAATGCTTCATATTCCGATAAATCCAATAACAAAGAAAAATTCCAATTATTGATAGCATTAAAACTTCAGACAATTGTCCTTCTATTTTAATCTTTACCAACCCGGTAATTAAGATTCCTAAAGTCAGAATCACATTTATTATGCTATTTGTTTTTGAGTAATAAATTTTTCGTTCTCTCATATAGTTTCTTATTACCTCAATTAGATATTTGCCTGTTTGAGTAGTCTTCTTCCATAATTGGTGCTAACGGTAATAATATGGGGCGTTTGGCATTTCAAAGCTCCAAAGTATCAAACCGCTATATGTTTTATTAAATGTTACCATGCTCAAATTTAGCACTATCCGCCAAATGACCTATATTTATTGTTATGGGCTGAATGTTTTTAAATCATCATGTATCTCATTAATTCTCCTGGATTAGCTTGAATTTTCTGAAGTCCAGTTTTCATATAATCATTGCTAAATCCGTATGATTTTGAATTTACATTAAGCTTTTTAGAAATCAAGTCGATTAACCCAGTTAGTTTAAATCCGCCACCGATTAGATAAACACCTGTCATTTTAATTTTTTCTGATACAGAATCCTCTAAATTTTCAAAGTGGCGAATAATCCTCTCGACAAGTAGTTCAATATCATTTCTTAAACAATCTGTAATCTCTGAGCTTTGAATTTTAATATCCTTGATACTATCAGTCTGTTTTACTTGTCCAGTAATTCTGACGGTCTTATCAACTTGTTTATTTTCTCTAAAATCCGTGTACTCGATTTTTAGTTTTTCGGCTACTTTTAAGTCAACAATCAGGTCGTACTTGCTACTTAAATAGGTTCGAATTGCTTCGTCAAGATTTATTCCTGCAATGTCAAGAATGTCATTTTTTATTATCTCAAATCCTTTTATTGTTGTAATGCTTGTCTTTCCTGCGCCACAATCAACAATCATGGAAGTCGAGTTTTTAATATCTATTTCTAATCCAGTAGCGGCTATAAAACAATCATTAAGCATAAAACATGTTTTCGAACCAGCATGCTCCATTGAATCACGAAATGCTCTCAATGCAACCTCATTCATATCAGATGGTACGGACACAAGAGAATTAAATGGCAAGTACAAAAATCCGAGGACTGGTTTTTGGATTTTCTTGATTTCCTGTCTTAATAATGTCTCTGTTCCATTAAAGTCTGCAATTTTACCATTAATCACAAGTTTTTCATGTTTTTCGCCATCAAGTTCCAGTCTTGCGGGAATTTCACCAATCTGTTTGCCTTCTTTGTAAAATCGAAATTTGCTTGAACCTAAATCAAATCCTATATTGTTTCTTAATTCTTTCATTATCAATCTATCGTGAAATTTTCATGTTTGCACTGTCGCTCTTCATTTTGCCCATAACGGTAAATTATATGTTGTCGTAGCGGATTGCGGGTGATTGTCTGTCCGGCACGGACTAAGACAATCAGGCGGGAATCCGAGCTTCGCACACCACAGAAACCGCTATGCAATATATAAAATGTTATAGGGCGTTTTTTATTTTTCTTTGTACTTTATCATTACCTCATCACCACAATAATATGATTTAGTCTCCTTTTTAGTAAAATTAAGTCCTATTTCATGAATAATCTCAACAGTCTGACTGTCTGACCAGTTTGCAATTACTTTTCCACCAAGTTTATTGTGATATATAATTCCTGCTCCACCACCAGAAAACCAAGTCATGATTCCACTCGTGTGAATATATTTTCCATTTCCAAATTCCTCTTGAATCACTAACTCTTTTTTATTATCAGGAGCAACTGCTTTAACCAATACGTTTGTCGAAAATTCTATTTTTGGTCTAATTCTCCGTTTAGCTTTGTTTTTCTCTAATGAAATTTGATTTAAAAATTTATCTAGTTCAGTTTTTCTCTTTTTTAGGGATTTTTCATTAGCTCCTAGATTTTTCCAAATAATCAAGTCTTTACCCGATTTAACCAAATCACTTATTTCTTTATGCAAATCAGGTTCTAATGATTTTGTCTCCCACTGAGCAAGAGCCAATCCAATCAAAGCGTTGTTTCTGTCATCAGAGTCATTAAAATAATCTGCATATTCAACTTTAATTGATTTTGAAATCAAATCAGGTTTTTCTCCAGAATTGTATCTGTCAAAAAATGCAGAATAAATATCTAATGTAGTATCATTATCTTTTATTTTTTCACTCCATGTTCCCATTTTTCTGTGTCTTTTTTAAATGCCCTATAACTAGTTTATATGTGTACTAAAAGTACCCAATATTTCCAATATGGGTGTGTTATGTGTACCCTTGGTATCTTCTGTATTCGGTCTGCCGAGTGAATTCTTAATCTTATCAATAGGCTTCGTTCTGTCGTCATTTTATTGGTTGTTAAGGCTCACCTAAGTTAACAAAAAAATTATTCGGCCATGACATGTTCCTGGTGCAACCGGGGAAGGGGTTGGGACTACTTCCTCAGCCGTCAGGAGAGCCCACCACTGCAATTTCGTATCACCAGATAGATGAAGGGCTCCTGCGCTGCTCGTCAGGAGACAGGCAAATGGCGTCAGGGCTGCCAGACTGGTCTTCAGAACAGGTAAAAATCCTTTCAGGACAGATGAAAAGCTTGTCAGGAGAACATGAAAACGGTTCAGGACAACCGGAGAAGTGTTTCGGAGAGGAAGCGAAGTCGTCAAGGCAGGAGGAAAAGTCGTTGGGAGAGGTTGGAAAGCCGTCAACACGGTATCAGAAGCCTTCAAGGCAGGTGAAGAAGCCGTCAACACGATGTCAGAAGCCTTCAAGGCAGGTGAAGAAGCCGTCAACACGATGTCAGAACCCATCAAGGCAGGTGAAGAAACCGTCAACACAACATCATAAGCCTTAGAGGCGGGGTAAAAAGGTTTTGCCGGCAGCGTTGAATACTTCCAGACCTGTGTTGAGCACTTACGAAGTAGGCTTGAGCATTATTGAAGTAGTGTTGACGACTTCCTGAATAG
This sequence comes from Prolixibacter sp. NT017, assembly GCF_009617875.1. NCBI lineage: Bacteria > Pseudomonadati > Bacteroidota > Bacteroidia > Marinilabiliales > Prolixibacteraceae > Prolixibacter > Prolixibacter sp. NT017. The sequence continues at coordinate 1,857,042 of NZ_BLAV01000001.1, forward strand.
TGTTGAGCACTTTTGAAGTAGGCTTGAGCATTTCTTAAGTAGTGTTGACGACTTCATGAGTAGCGTTGAGCACTGCCGAAGTAGTATTGACGGCTTCCTGGGTAGTGTTGAGCACTTTTGAAGTAGGCTTGAGCATTTCTTAAGTAGTGTTGACGACTTCATGAGTAGCGTTGAGCACTGCCGAAGTAGTATTGACGGCTTCCTGGGTAGTGTTGAGCATTTTTGAAGTAGGCTTGAGCGTTTCTTAAGTAGTGTTGACGACTTCATGAGTAGCGTTGAGCACTTCTGATGTGGCTTCAACGATTTCGCGTTGCGCGTTGAGCGTTTTACTGGTAGTATTCATTAAACTGTGTGGGAGTATTCATACCGTCCTGAAGGAAATGAGACTTCTCCTGAAGGCTTAGTTTTGTTCTTCCGTACGAAATTCGATGATGCGCGTTGCCGGATGCTTTTTCAGGTAACTGCGAATGATTCCCTGGGTGTCGCGGTTGTCCTGCCGGGAAGAGATGCAGTCGTGCAAAGCCTGAACGCCTTCGGTTGAGCTCTCCTCATCGACATAGCCAAAGCCGGTGTAGCGTCCGTTCTGCACCTTTACGATCGCCCATTCGCCTTTCCGGCGGCCTTCTTCCATGATGAAAAAGTTGGGCGAACGAAACTGAAGCTTAGCAGCCGCCATTTCGGCTCGTTGGTTGTAATCATCAGGCGCTTCTTCACCGATGCACGCACCGTTACAACTTTTTATTTCGTAGTGAAAGCACGCTCCATCGGTTTGGTACAGGCCACAGAGTTTCTGGCATAACTGGTATTGGTCAACCAAATCGTGGAGGTATTCTTTGGCTTCAGCGGCTGAATAAAAACTGGTGAGCGGCAATTCGCCATCGATAATTTTCCTGACTTCGAAGCGCTGGTAACCTTCTTCATCCTGATAAGTAAACAAGCCGTAATGAAAACGGGTACGCCGTTGTGCCCGGTTGTACAATGGCTGGTGACTTTTAATTTCGTCAGATTCCAGCAACAGCGAAACCAACTCGCTGCCGGTAATTTGCCAGTCGACATCCACCAGTTTGCTGCGCATTTCGATGGCCTTTTTTGTGCTGTTGTTGGCCAGGTGCGAAAGAACCCGTTGGTGGATGTCCTTGCTTTTCCCGATATAGATGATTTCTCCAGAGTCATTCAGGAAGTAGTAAACACCGGTTTGCCCGGGAAGGGCTTCGAGCTTTTCTTTCGGAAGCTCTTTGGGTGCATTCGAAAACAGGTTCTGCGTTTGCTCGTTATTCTGCTGCATCAAAATCTCGAACAGTTTCACGGTAGCAAACGCATCGCCGCCGGCCCGGTGACGACCGTTGATAGAGATATTCAAATCGGAGCAGAGGTTTCCCAGCGAGTAGGAGCGGTGCCCCGGCAGTAACTTCCGGCTGAGCTGAACGGTGCAAAGGGTTTTCCGACGGTAGTCGTACCCGAGCCGTTTGTATTCTTCCTTGACAAAGTTGTAATCGAATGCCACGTTGTGCGCCACGAAAATCTTCCCGGCCGTGATTTCCACGAGCTGTTTGGCCACTTCGTAGAACTTGGGTGCATCCGCAACCATCTCGTTGGAGATGCCGGTCAACCGGGTAATGTTGTACGGAATGTAGCACTCCGGATTGATCAGGCTGACGAATGAATCGGTCACCTGCCGGCCATCGTGGATGTAAACAGCGATTTCCGTAATTTTCCCGTTTCGGTGACTGGTTCCGGTCGTTTCGATATCGATTATGGCGTACATCAGGTGCAAAGATAAATGATATCTCCATTAGATGAACAGCGAATTGGGCAGGCAGTTGAACTTTCCTATCTTTACCGGGTTTGAAAATATGCTATGGAGAAATTCGAACCCAAATCAATGTTGAAACCTGCCATTCGTGCAGCGTTGGAGGCCGGTGAAGCCATCATGAAAGTTCACCGTTCGAGAGACCTGGAAGTGGAGTATAAGGAAGATGACAGTCCGGTTACGTTGGCTGACAAAGAAGCCAGCAAAGTGATTATCGAGATGCTTTCTCCGTATGGCTTTCCCTTTTTAAGTGAGGAAGAGATATTCCCTGATTATAAAGAGCGGCAGGAGTGGGATTATTTCTGGATGATTGATCCGCTTGACGGGACCAAAGAGTTTATTCGCAACGGAGATGACTTTACCGTGAATATCGCCCTGATCGATAAAGACCGGCCCGTTTTAGGAGTCATCTATGTTCCGGTTTCCGGCTATCTCTATTTTGGCAGCATTGACAAAGGCGCTTATCGCACAGCGAATGCCGATACGCTTTCGGTGGAGCAGATATTTGCCAAAGGAGTTCCGCTTCCGCTGGAAGATGAGCATGAAAAATTCACGCTGGTCGGTAGTATGTCGCACATGAATACAGAAACAAGAGAATATTTCAACAAGCTGATGGCCGAAAAGGGTAAAGAAAACGTGGATGTGATTATTCGCGGCAGCTCCCTGAAGATGTGTATGGTGGCCGAAGGAACCGCCGACTGTTACCCGCGTTTGAGCAACATCATGGAATGGGACACAGCGGCCGGACATGCCATCTGCGAAGCTTCGGGTTGTGAAGTAACACAGTGGAACGGAACGCCCATGGTGTATAACAAAGAGGATTTTTACCAACCCTGGTTCCGGGTCAGTCGTTGATTACTGCATGTCGATGGTGACCGTATCTTCCCAGACCTTTTTCCCGGTAGGTACCGACTTCATTTGGTAATGGACGCGGTATTTTCCGTTTCCGGCTTTGCGAACGACCTCGCCGGTTAACAGAAAATCGGCCTTTTGGTTGGCAGCCCAGTTCAATTGTGCGCTTTCCGATGGGAGCGTGGTGGTTGTAAAAAGCGTGGCTCTTCGGTCTCCACCATGAATCACCCGCAATAATCCGGAGCCCGCCAGTTTGGCTTCCACTACGGGAACAACTGCTTTGGGAGACGTTCCCAGGGAAGATGGAATCGCTATACTGCCAACAATGCATACTGGTCGGTCTGCCGTGGAATCGTTTCTCACATCCTTCAGCCAGACGGAATTAAACAGGCTGTGCTGAAGCTTGGACGGAAAATAGACAATGCTCAATGCCGGATCGGGTGTTTGCATTTCCGGTTCCTCCTGCACCTGCCGGGAAACCTGAGGGCTGCAAGCCTGCAACAGGCCCGCCAGTATGATTATATAAAAGGCAGTAAATCTCATATCGTTTGGTCCGGCAAGATAACGATTACTCGTCAGCTATCCGTTGATCTTTTTCATTTCTTCGGTAATTTCCCGGTAAATGATTTCGCCGATTGGTGCCAAGGGCAGGCGTAAAACGTTCTCTACTTTACCTTTGACATTCAATGCCGCTTTAATCCCTCCGGGGTTACCTTCAACAAAAAGAAGATTGAAAAGGTTTAAAAACTGCATGTGCTGGGCAGAAGCTTTCCGGAAGTCTCCGTTGACCGCCGCATGTACCATATCCGCGACTTTTCCCGGAAATCCGTTGGCAATAACGGAAATAACGCCATTGGCACCTAAGGAAATGGCCGGAACCGTCAAACCATCATCTCCCGAAAGGACCGAGAAGTTCTCAGGCCGGTCGCGAAGAATGATTGCCAGCTCATTTAAATCGCCGGAAGCTTCTTTCACAGCGACAAATTTATCGGAAGCTTCAGCTAGTCTGATGGTCGTGGCTGCGTCCATGTGCACTCCGGTACGACCGGGTACATTGTAAAGGATAACAGGTACGGGGCTGTTTTCAGCAATTTGCATGAAATGCCTATAGATGCCTTCCTGTGTGGGTTTACTATAATAAGGAACAACCGAAAGGATTCCATCGACTTTGCCGGCATCGATATCTTTCAACCCGGCAACCACTTCACTGGTGTTGTTTCCACCTGCGCCAACGACAATAGGAAGCCGGCCGGCATTTTTTTCAGCCACAAAATCGACTACGCTTTTCTTTTCTTCTGCCGTAAGCGTAGCTGTTTCGGCCGTGGTTCCCAAGACAACGAGAAAGTCGATGCCTCCGGAAATCATATCTTCCACTAATTCCCCAAGTGCGTCAAAATCAATTGTACTGTCTTTCTTAAATGGTGTTATGAGGGCGACACCTGCTCCGCGAAACTTTTGTCCCATAAAATCTTAACCTTTTCGATTGATGTATTCCAAATAATGAATAATCTGTTCGGTCAGATAACGACAATTCTTTTTCCCTGAGATTTCTACGGTCAAATCGTAGAAATTGTTTTCCGGCTCTTTCCAACCAACCTTAAAACTCGCCACCGAGTCAACCAATATGCTTTGGAGCGGTAACAGTTCAGTAATAGACAAGTCCAGAAGCAAATCGAACCGGGTATCGACAAAACTCTTCAAATCATCCGATTTGGGATCTCCTTTCCAGTCGATTTCTTTTCCGGTAAAAAAGCGCGAATGTGACGCTTTACTGAACGTTTCCTTTTCCTCGGCCGAGTTGACAACCGCCAGTCCCCGGGTACTAATGCCGTGCTCTGTCAGAACTTTTCTCATATGTTCGTAACTCTCCATTGCTCCGTCATCTTCGGGATACCACAGAATGGCTGCAGTTTTCGCCGTGTGAAAAGTATGGACCAGCACGTTACGCCCTGGATTCCGGTACTTTTTATGCAATCTTTTCAGCGTAACAGTTTGGAGCGCTTTTTTAAACATATTGGGACAAATTTACGAATTCGTTGATTGGTTATTCTTATTTAAGATGAAGAGCTACAATATTTATACTTACGATTTGTAAGTAAACAGCTAAAAATATTTTCAATTTGAATACCTACTTCTCTCGATTGTGTTTGATTTTAATTGCGACGTTTTACTTTTCATATCTGTTTTCTATTCGCGTCTTACGATTCAATCATTTTTAAAAATTCCGGCTCATCGATGATGGGTATTTTCAACTTTTCGGCCTTTTCCCTTTTCGAGGGTCCCATTTTGTCTCCGGCCAACAGGTAATCTGTTTTCCCGGTAATAGAGCCGGCGTTTTTTCCCCCGTTCTGTTCGACTAGTTCACTCAACTCTTTTCTGCGTTGCGAGGTCCCGAAATTCCCGGAAATCACGAACGTCAGTCCTTTCAGCTTCTCGGAGGTCGGGAGGGAATCTTCATCAACTTCCATGGTGAGTCCGGCCTTGCGTAATTGCTGGATTAAAATACGGTTTTTTTCGTCGTCAAAATAATTCTGGAGGGATTGTGCCATTTTCTCACCAATCTCATCGACGGCAATCAACTCTTCCAGCGGGGCATCTTCCAGCTTTTCAATCGAACCAAAGGCACGGACAATCTTTTTGGCGGCCGTTTCACCAATGAAGCGGATTCCCAAACCGAACAGGACTTTTTCAAATGGTTGCTGCTTCGATTTTTCAATTCCGTTTACCAGGTTGTTAACCGATTTTTCCTGAAAGAAATCAAGTGCCAGAATTTGCCCCTGCTTTTCCGGTAAATCGTAAATACTGGCCACATCGGTCAATAAGCCTTTGTCGAAAAACAACCGAATCGTTTCCTTGCCCAGACCTTCGATATCCATGGCACCACGGCTGCAGAAATGCTCAAGCTTTCCTTTCAGCTGGGGAGGACATCCGTTTTCGTTGGGACAGTAATACGCTGCTTCGCCTTCTGTACGCTTCAATTCGGTTCCACACTCCGGACAATTGGTAATGAATTCGACTTTCGCCGCATCGTTCTGCCTGGAACTGGTATCGACACCCACAATTTTGGGAATGATTTCACCGCCTTTTTCTACGTACACCTGGTCGTCGATGTGCAAATCGAGGTTGGCAATGATATCGGCATTATGAAGCGAAGCTCTTTTCACTATGGTTCCGGCCAGCAGAATAGGTTCCAGATTGGCGACGGGCGTAACAGCGCCGGTTCGTCCCACCTGGTAAGTGACGGCTTTCAGACGGGTTGCCAACCGTTCGGCCTTGAACTTATATGCAATGGCCCAACGGGGAGATTTGGCTGTGTAGCCCATCTCTTCCTGGATTCGTCGTGAGTTTACTTTGATGACGACACCATCGGTTGCCACCGGAAGGTTTTTCCGCTCTTCGTCCCAGTAATGGAGATAATCGAAAATTTCATCGACTGTTTTACAGGCACGTGTATGTTCGGAAATCTTGAATCCCCAATTCTTCGCTTTCTCCAATAGTTCCAGATGGCCATCAGACGGCAGGTTGTCGCCCAATACGTAATAGAATATAGCGTCGAGGTTGCGCTTCGCTACTTCAGACGAATTTTGAAGCTTCAACGTTCCTGAGGCTACATTTCTCGGGTTGGCAAATGGCGCTTCACCGGCTTCAGCACGAGCTCCGTTCAACTTCTCGAATGAAGCAAAAGGCATCAATACTTCACCGCGTATCTCGAACTTTTCGGGATAATCACCTTTCAGCTTGAGCGGTACGCTCCGGATGGTTTTCACATTGGCCGTCACGTCGTCGCCCTGAACGCCATCGCCGCGGGTTACCGCACGAACCAGTTGTCCGTTCTCGTATGTAATACTAATGGAAGTTCCGTCGAATTTCAACTCACAAACATAGGTGAACGGCTCATCAACGAGCTTCCGGGTACGTTGGTCAAATTCCTGCACTTCGCTTTCGGAATAGGTGTTGCTGAGCGAAAGCATGGGGTAGGTGTGACGCACCTGCGTAAACTGCTGGTTGATGTCACTTCCCACGCGCTGTGACGGTGAATTGGGATCGTTCAGCTCGGGCGCTTCTTTCTCCAGTTCGATGAGTTCGTTCATCAAACGATCGAAAGTTTCGTCGCCAATGACCGGCTGATTTAAAACGTAGTAGTTGTAGTTATGCTGTTCGAGTTGCTCTCTTAATTCCAGTATGCGTTTCCGGGTCTTCTCCGAAGTCATTTTCTTCACATTTTAAAAAACTAAAAGTACTAAAAATGGACGTTCGGAAACATAAAAACATGCCATTCGCATTGAATTCTTTTGCTTCAATGAAATTGTGAAATCAAAATCAGATAGATAATAATGATTGCGCCGATCACAGTAAACCTGATCAGATTTTTCATCGTCCGGGGGGTAGTCATAAACAAAAATCTCTTAGTCGTATGTAAAAAATCAAATGCTATTGTCGCCCACAAGTAAGTAAAATATCCTGTTAAAAAATGATCAGATTTTGAAAATGTCGTATATCTTTGACGTGAATTTTGGTTTTTCAACCTCCGTTCGGGAGGACGAAAATGAAAAGGGAATCCGGTGAAAATCCGGAGCTGTTCCCGCAGCTGTAAGCCCGTAATTAAATGGGTTTCCTGATCCGCATAACCACTGTTTCAGTTTGAAACGGGAAGGTGCAGGAAACCCGGGTGAGCCAGAAGACCTGCCACGATTCAACAACTAATTTTTGCTTTCGGGATAAATAGCAAAAATGAACTGCAAGCAATTGTTATTCATTTTTCACATTTGGAAGAAAGCCGGAAACAACCATTAATTAAATGTCATTATTATGGGAAACGTATGTCCGCGCTGTGGGTCCACCTTCGAATGTCAAGACGACGAAATTCAGAAATGTTGGTGTGCCCGTGAAAGATTGCCCGCCGCGTTGTGCGAAACGCTCAGGGAAAACTACGATGCATGCTTATGCCTCTCGTGCATCAGTGAACTTCAAAATGACCTCAGAATCAACGTAAATCAAACGACAAAAAAGGATTAATCATGAAGAAATTAAACGGATTGTTCATCGCAACAATTGCTTCGGCTTTGCTTTTTACTGCCTGCGACAAATCGGAAGAAACCATTACTGAAACGAAAACCATCGATTTTGAAGACCTGCAGACACCTTCTTCAGGCTACTGGAACGGAAGCGACGCCTCGGGCGAATTTACTTCGGGCGATATGGTTTTCCCGAACAATTACAACGCCGATTATTCGACGTGGGACAGCTTTGCCTATTCCACATTGAATGATACGCAAACAGCCGGCTATGGCAATCAATACAGCGTGTTCGATGCAGCGAACAACGGTAACACATTTGCCATATTTTACCCTTCCTATTCAGGCGATGCGTATTTTTCATTTCAGAATGAGAAGGAATACCAACTGAAAAGCATTGAGTTGTGTAACGATACTTATTCGGCGCTTTCGATGAAAGACGGAGATGCTTACAGCAAGAAATTCGGCGGCGACACAGGAAACGATCCCGATTGGTTCAAAGTCGACATTATTGGTTACGATGCAGCAGGAGATTCGATTGGAAGCGTAGAATTTTATTTGGCCGATTACCGCTTTTCGGATAACACACAGGATTACATTGTCGACCAATGGACCAAAGTAGATTTAAGCAGTCTGGGAAAAGTGAACAAACTGGCCTTCCGTTTTGGCTCTTCCGACGTTGGCAACTATGGCATCAATACGCCATCTTACGTTTGTTTGGATAACCTTCGGTACGACATGGTATCGAAAGGAGAGTAGCGAATCATCAACCGGCAGGAATAGAACTCTTTTTTTTGTAACTGTTTAGCTTATACTATTCCTGCTTAACATACTTGACTTTGAAAAGGTGGATGTCCCCTAAATGCGGGCCTTCCGCCTTTTTTGTTGCCCTGATTTTTCATCGATGGATGGTAGTTGTAAAAATTAATCAATAAGATTCATTATCAGCAATATAATAATGCGACACCCAGTTTCGTTATAAAAATGAAATATCGCAAGGTGTTGGTTGTTAGTGACGTTGGAAAGTGCGGTATTTTAACCAAACCAAAAAACACTTTTCCTATGTCATTTCGTGTCAGTATATTATTGTTGATGCTGAATTTCGGGCTTTTACTACTAACCGACATAGCCTGCGCAAAAAACAAAGAAATACCGGGTTTACAAGTTGAAGGAAAATTACGCACAGACGAAGGTGGGCTGAACGGCGCAATCATCGAGGTTTACGAAGCAGACAGCGATGAGCTAAATCAAACTGCGACCGTTGATGAAACCGGCAAATTTGCGCTGCAGTTGGCTTTTCAACACGATTATTACTTCGTTTTTAAGAACAGAGGATGCTATTCCAAGAAATTGCTCCTGAATGCCGTTATTCCTGAGAAAGTATTGAAGCGGGATCCGTATTTCCCACCTATCAAAATCATTGTTACGTTGTTTCGGGAAATGCCGGAAATTGACCCGTCATTTTCTGAGAAACCGGTTGGGAAGATATTCTATTCAGCTGAGCTGGATAATTTTGATTCGGAATCGTATTTCAACGACAAGCAGATTCGGGAAAAGATAGATGAAGAAGTGGCTGCGACATACCAGAAAAAGCTGGAGAAAGCAAAAACATTGGAAGACAGCGGAAATCTGGCTGAAGCGGTAAGCGAATACCAGACAGCCACGAGCCTAAAACAAGATGATGACATTGTTCTGAAGAAAATAGCGTCGCTGAAAGAGCAAATTATTAAGCAGGAAGAAAAAGCCACGCAGGCAGAAGTTGCCGGAAAAGAAAGCATGGACAAACAATTAATTGCTGCGTCTCCGGAAACAGCGGATACAGCAGACAATGCGCTGGAAACTCAGGCAAATCAATCGGCTTCTGTTCAGAAGACTTCCGGAGATACTATCACAAACGAGACGAAAAATTTGGCTGAGCAAACTCGACCAGATTCTGCTGAGACCACCGCCCAAACCGCAGAAGTTGAACCGAAGAAAATGTTCGAAGACTCTGCCCAAAAGGTGACAGGCGAAACTGAAAAACAGGAAGCCATTGCAGCAACAGAGAACACGAAGACTCAAAATACAGAACAGGAGAAGGCACAATCTTCGTCAATTGACGGTGAAGAAAAAAGTTTGGCGCAGGCGTCAATACAACCACTCGAAAAACGCTCCGGCAGTGGTATTCTTCTGATATCCGGCTTGATGTTATTTGCGCTAATTGTTCTTCTTTGGTTCAGGAGAAAAGCAAAACAAAAGGATACCGCGGAAAACGAATAATTTTTAACAAGATATATTGCGATGTAAATAGTTTGGACTGTTTAGCTTTTTTTAGGTTCATAAAGTTTCATTAAAAAAGGCAGGTGAATTCTTTCCGGGACACCTGCTTTTTTTGTTTGTCCTGTTGATTTTCTATCGTTTGACAGAATTTCTTTAAATTCCCGTTCAATTTAAACCGAACTAATGATGAAGAAATTTGCTTCTCTTGTATTGCTTTTCCTGATAAGTATTTCACTGTTTGCACAGGACCGGATAACCGGTAAGAATTTTGCTACTCGCTCTGAAGTGATGGCTCGTCACGGTATGGTATGTTCCAGTCAGCCATTGGCGACACAAATTGGAATTGATATCCTGAAAAAAGGAGGGTCGGCTGTTGATGCGGCTATCGCAGCTAATGCAGCTCTTGGATTAATGGAACCGACCGGTAGTGGAATGGGAGGCGATCTGTTCGCCATTGTCTGGGATGCCAAAACGAAAAAATTATACGGACTGAATGCCAGCGGCCGTTCGCCGAAAGCGTTAACCCTGGCGATTTTTAAAGAAAAAGGATTGAAAGAAATACCGCCGTTCGGGCCGCTTCCGGTAACGGTTCCCGGTTGCGTGGACGGGTGGTTTTCGTTGCACGACCGTTTTGGTAAACTTCCGATGAAAGACATTCTGGAGCCGACAATTCAATATGCGGAGGAAGGATTTCCGGTTACAGAAATAATTGGCTACTACTTTGGCCGTTCCGTAGAATATTTCAGCAAAAAATTTCCGAATGTAAAAGAGACCTACATGCCGGATGGAGAGCCGCCATATAAAGGGAAAGTGTTCCGCAATCCGATGCTGGCCAATACCTACCGCGAAATCGCCAAAGGTGGCCGCGATGCTTTCTATAAAGGCCGTATTGCGCATGTTATTGCCGATTTTATTCAGGAACAGGGTGGTTACCTTTCGTATGAAGATTTGGCTGCGCATCATTCGCAATGGGTAGACCCCGTTTCGGTGAATTATCGTGGATACGATGTTTGGGAGCTTCCGCCGAACGGACAGGGAATTGCTGCTTTACAGATGCTCCAGATATTGAAAGGTTACGATATCGCGTCGATGGGATTTGGCTCAGCCGACCACATTCATTATTTCACCGAAGCGAAGAAACTGGCTTTCGAGGACCGCGCTAAATACTATGCCGACATGGATTTTGCCAAAGTACCGGTGGAAACGCTGATTTCAGAAAAATATGCGGCAGAGCGCAGGAAACTTATTCGTCCCGATAGGGCCGGGAAATATTCAGCGGGTGAAATCAGTCAGGGAGAAACGGTTTACCTGACGGCCGCCGACGATGAAGGAAATATGGTTTCGTTGATTCAGTCGAATTACCGGGGAATGGGTTCCGGAATGGTGCCTCCGGGACTGGGATTTATGTTGCAGGATCGTGGCCAATTGTTCAACCTGGAAGAAGGACATGCCAATACTTATGAACCAGGTAAACGGCCCTTCCATACGATTATTCCCGCTTTCGTTACCAAAGACGGTAAGCCTTTCATGAGTTTCGGGGTGATGGGCGGTGATTTTCAGCCACAGGGACATGTACAGATTTTGATGAACATCATCGATTTTGGAATGGGACTGCAGGAAGCCGGTGATGCTCCACGCATCAGTCACGATGGCTCTACTTCGCCGACAGGTACACCAGCTGATGGTCCGGGACGAATTTCGCTGGAAAGCGGCTTTGGTTACGAAGCGATTCGCACTTTAATGCAACGTGGTCATCGTGTTGGATATGAGAACGGAATATATGGTGGTTACCAGGCAATTATGTACGATGCTAAAAACGGTGTTTATTACGGTGCGTCGGAATCGAGAAAGGACGGTGAGGCTATTGGTTATTAAATAGCTACCCTGATGTCATTATTTGTGTTAAATTTAATCTAAATTAACGCACTTTTGATAGGTGATATTTGCATGATAGAATAGTTCATGCTTTCTTTGTACGACGCAAAATTTGTATTAAATAGCTTATTATGACAATCGCTAGAGATAAAATGGTTTCCCTCACTTATGAACTCAGAGTAGACGGGAAGGAAGGAGAAGTATTTGAGACTGCGGGAAAAGAAAACCCATTGACATTTCTGTACGGAGCCGGATTAATGCTGCCGATGTTCGAAGAACGTCTGGCCGGTCTTTCTGATGGAGCTGTATTCGATGTGGAAATTGCCGCAAAAGATGCTTATGGAGAAGTGAACGAAGAGGCTATCATCAATCTGCCGAAGCACATTTTCGAAGTAAACGGTGAATTTGATAGCGAACTGGTGAAGCCGGGAAATACCGTTCCGATGATGTCTACTTCAGGACAGCGCATGAACGGAATTGTTTTGGCTGTTGAAGAAGATACGGTCCGTATGGATTTTAATCATCCGCTGGCCGGAGAAGATTTGTTCTTCAAAGGTGAAGTTCTGGAAGTACGCGATGCAACAGCTGAAGAACTGGCTGCTGTATACAACCAGGGCGGTTGTGGCTGCGGAAGCGGCGGCGGTTGTGGTAGCGGAAGTTGCAGCACCGATGAGCACGAACACGAGCATGCACATGCAGGCGGTGGTTGTGGTTGCGGAAGCGGCGGCGGAGGTTGCGGCTGCTAAGCAAATCGTGAAAACATTTTCTTTTTGAAATAAAGAAATTAACGTATTTTTATCAACCCGGGGCTTTCCCGGGTTTCTTATTTTAGCCTATGAACACTTTTGGACATATTTTCAGATTAACCACGTTTGGAGAATCACACGGTGCAGCAATCGGCGGCGTTATCGACGGATGCCCGTCCGGCCTCGAATTGGATATAGAAAAGGTGCAGAAAGATTTGGACCGTCGCAAACCCGGACAATCGCATATTACCACACAACGAAAAGAAGGAGACAAGATTGAATTCCTTTCGGGAATATTTGAAGGAAAAACCACCGGAACACCTATCGGCTTTATTATTCGAAATAAGGATCAGCATTCAAATGATTACAATAATCTCAGGGAGGTATTTCGTCCGTCTCATGCCGATTATACCTACATCAAGAAATATGGACGCCGCGATCACCGTGGTGGTGGACGGTCCTCTGCTCGTGAAACCATTGCCCGTGTAGCTGCCGGATCGGTTGCCAAACAATTGCTGCAGAATATTGGTGTGAATGTCCAGGCGTATGTTTCGCAGGTAGGCGAAGTGGAAGTGCCCAAAAGTTACCTCGAACTCGATCTCGGTTTAACCGAATCAAATATTGTTCGTTGCCCTGATTTGGAAACAGCGGAAAAAATGATTGCCCGCATCGAAGAAGCCGGACGTAATCACGATACGGTTGGCGGCGTTATTACATGTGTAGCGACAGGAGCTCCTGCTGGATTGGGTGAGCCGGTTTTCAATAAATTGCATGCCGATTTGGGCCACGCCATGTTGGGTATCAATGCAGTAAAAGGCTTTGAGTATGGTTCCGGTTTTGCCGGAACACGTCTGTCCGGTTCGGAACACAACGATGTTTTCGTGAAAGATGGTGACAAAATCCGGACGAAAACGAACCACTCCGGCGGTGTACAGGGAGGAATATCCAACGGCGAAGATATCTACTTCCGGGTGGCGTTTAAACCCATTGCTACTTTGTTGAAAGAACAGCATACAGTCGATAGTTCTTCAAAAGATGTAACGATCAATCCCAAAGGCCGTCATGATCCCTGCGTATTGCCCCGGGCGGTTCCCATTGTGGAAGCGATGGCTGCCTTGGTTCTGGCGGATCATTTTCTGATGAACAGCATTTCAAAACTCTAATAATCTAACCAATGGAAATCAGCGAACTAATCCTGCAAACCATGAACGAAGCCGGTCGTCCACTCAAGAGTGGCGAAATAGCCGAAAGCGCCGGCGTTGATAAAAAGATGGTCGACAAAGCCCTGAAAAAGCTGAAAGATGAGGGGAACATCGTGTCGCCTAAGCGTTGTTACTATGAACCCAAACGCCCTTAAAATATGCGTATTTTAGGTAATATCATCTGGTTTGTATTCGGAGGCGTTTTCATCTTCTTCGAATACCTTTGGGGCGGGTTGATTCTTTGCCTCACCATTGTAGGAATTCCATGGGGATTACAGGCATTCAAGCTGGGAATTGCTCATTTGGCTCCTTTCGGGAAACGTGTGGTACCAACCGGCGGAAGTATCCCGGTCATTTCATTTTTATTGAATGTTATATGGATCATTTTGGCCGGGTTTTGGATCGCGGTTACTCATCTTCTGTTCGGCATTCTGTTTTGTGTCACTATCATCGGCATCCCATTCGGCCTGCAGCATTTTAAACTGATGCGACTGGGCTTTTATCCGTTTGGGTACGATTTGCGATAAATGGTTTTTACCATCCATATTTGAGCGTTGAAGGTGATTTCAACGCTTTTTTTATGTGATATTGATGAGCGGTTGTTTTGATTTCTTCACGGTAAGATTGAAATTATCAGGTCGGGAATAATGGCCTGCCACATCCAAAAGCACGCCTTCGATTGGTTTCATCTTATAAGTAGTATTCTCCCTAAAGAATGGCTTTTGTTTGTTCCGATGACTATAATATGATTATATGCAGTTAACTTCTGACGATTTCCTCCAAGAAAATTATGATAATTTATTCTCCTTGCGGGAAACTTGGGTAACTTTAGCCATATCAAACCAAATCAAAGCCATTAAGCATGGAAGCCCGTCTGTTAGACCAAATAAAGCCCTTTATCGTGATGGAGGTGCTGGAACGTGCCAACGAACTGCAAAAGCAAGGCATCGACGTCATTCACATGGAAGTAGGGGAGCCCGACTTCGACGTACCGGAATGTGTGAAAGAGGCATGCGAAACCGGAATTCGAAGTGGCTACACTCATTATACGCACAGCCTTGGTGATCCCGAATTGCGCGAAGCTATTAGCCGTCATTATAAGAAGGAGTATAATGTTTCGGTCAAGCCGGAACAAATCCTGGTGACATCGGGTACTTCTCCCGGAATTCTTCTGGCTCTGTCCGTGCTGCTGAATGCCGGAGACGAGGTAATACTTTCCGATCCCGGTTATGCCTGTTACGCTAATTTTGTGACCTATGCAGGTGGAAAACCGGTAACTGTGCCTGTTGATGCAGCGAATGGATTTCAGTATACTCCGGAAGGTATTTGTGAAAAACTCACCGATCAAACCCGGGCCATTCTCATTAATTCGCCAATGAATCCTACCGGGAATCTACTGACTCCGGAAACGATGAAGGCCATTGCTCAATATTCTCCGTTCATTATCTCTGATGAAATATATCACGGTCTGGTGTATGGCGAGAAAGCACATTCCATCCTGGAATATACGGATAAAGCGTTTGTGCTGAATGGTTTTTCCAAGTTGTATGCCATGACCGGCCTTCGTTTGGGCTATCTGATTGCGCCGGAAAAATACATGCGTCATCTACAAATATTACAACAAAACCTTTTTATTTGCGCCAATTCGGTCGCTCAACGGGCGGGAATAGCAGCTTTGGAGAAAAGCGGACCGGATATTGAGTGGATGCGATATACCTACGACAAACGGCGCAGGTATCTCATCAAGAGCTTGCGCGAACTGGGATTTACCATTCCGGTAGAACCGACGGGAGCCTTTTACATCTTTGTAGACGCCAGCCATCTTTCAAACGATTCTTATAAACTGGCTTTCGATATACTGGAGAAGGCACACATCGGTGTGACTCCGGGTATTGATTTTGGCGCGAACGGCGAAGGTTATCTCCGGTTTTCCTACGCTAATTCTCTGGAAAACCTCGAAGAGGGGATGAACCGACTTGCCAGTTATCTGAAGAGCTTCAAAGGTCTGGATTAGAAAAAATCTATAGTTTATCTACTATTTATTTCAGACTATTCACATTAGTTTACTCCGAAGTCGTTAAATTTGTGGCAGTTGCTAACCAATTAAACCTGACGTGATGAAGTTGAGTAAGATTCTGCTTTCCTTAATATTGTTGTGCAGTTTTTCGTTGTTGCAGGCTGCCGATATACAATCACTCCGTTCGCCCGACGGGAGGATTACCGTTACTTTCCGGCAAACCGATAAACTTTATTACGCGGTTAATTATAACGACCAGAATATTCTTTGGTACTCGCCGCTCAGTTTGACAGTCAACAATCAGAAACTCGGTTTTCAGGACGAAGTTATTAGTCAATTGACTCGTTCCAATAGCTCTGTCATCAAGCCTTATTGGTGGTTTCGGAGCGAAATTCCGGATGAATACAACGAGTTGGAATTGGTATTCGGGGGGAAATACTCCGTTATATTTAGAGCCTATAACGATGGGATAGCTTATCGATGGAAAACTGATTTCAGAGGAAATGTCAAAGTTCAGGGCGAAGAAGTGGAATACCGGTTTCCCAAAAACTTCCAGCTGATTTCGCACCAGGTTGGCGATTTCCAGACTTCCTACGAAAAGAATTATACCAAAGCGCCTATCCAGTCATTGAAAGAGAAAGACTTTACATCTGTTCCGATAGTTGTTGATGAAGAGAATTTGAAGGTTGCCGTTACCGAAGCCGATTTATACGATTATCCCGGTATCTACCTGACGCATTATGACAACAACAATGGTCGTCCGTATCTCAACGGCATTTTCCCGGCTTACCCGGAAAAAGTAGAAAAAGCCGATCACGGAAGCTTCAATCTTAAGGTGTTGGAACGAGCCGATTACCTGGCCCAAACATCGGGTACACGGGAATTTCCCTGGCGAGTGTTAATTGTTGCTCCGGAAGACAAGGATTTGGCAGCAAACGATATCGTGTACCGGCTCGCCCGGAGAGCACAATTTGATGCGTCGTGGGTGAAGCCTGGAAAAGTGTCTTGGGAGTGGTGGAATGACTGGAACCTGGAAGGGGTCACTTTCAGGGCCGGTATCAATATGGATACGTACAGGTATTACATCGATTTTGCAGCGCGCCATCACATCGAATATGTGCTGATGGACGAAGGCTGGTCCGATCAGTTTGATATTTTACTGCCTAAACCGGGAATCGATGTGCCGGAATTGGTGAAGTATGGCCGTAAAAGAGGTGTCAAGATACTGCTCTGGACGGTATGGCATACCATCGACCGGCAAATGAATGAAGCGCTTGCATTGTTCGAAAAATGGGGCGTGGCCGGTGTAAAGGTCGACTTTATCGACCGCGATGACCAGATCGCCATCAATTTTTATGAACGTCTGGCCGCCGAGGCCGCCAAACACCATTTACTGGTTGACTATCATGGTTGTTCGAAACCTACTGGTTTGGAAAGAACCTATCCGAATATGTTGAATTTTGAATCGGTCAGGGGCAATGAGTACAACAAGTTTACCACACCCGATACGCCGGAGCACAACGTTGATATTACCTATATCAGAATGCTGGCCGGCCCAATGGATTATACCCCGGGTGCCATGCGGAACGCTGCCAAGGGACAGTTCTTTACCTCGTACAGTATGCCAATGAGCTACGGAACGCGTTGTCAGCAGTTGGGTATGTACATTTGCTATTTTGCTCCTTTACAAATGCTTTGCGATGCTCCGACCGAGTATGAGAAATATGCTGACATTCTGAAGTTTCTGTCGGAAGTGCCGGTTACCTGGGACGAAACGATTCCGCTTGACGGCAAGCTGGGAGAATTCGTTGTACTGGCCAGGAAAAAGGGAAACACGTGGTACATCGGTGCATTGAATAATTGGACGGAACGTACCATCAGGATTGATTTATCTTTTATCAGCGAAGGCCAGCATCAGGCACAGATGT
This sequence comes from Prolixibacter sp. NT017, assembly GCF_009617875.1. Taxonomy (NCBI): domain Bacteria; kingdom Pseudomonadati; phylum Bacteroidota; class Bacteroidia; order Marinilabiliales; family Prolixibacteraceae; genus Prolixibacter; species Prolixibacter sp. NT017. The sequence goes on from NZ_BLAV01000001.1 coordinate 1,874,746, forward strand.
TCGTTGACGGAATGAATGCAGACCGGCGCGGAGATGATTATATGGTTATTTCGCAACGTGTGAATAACAGTACACCACTTGAAATAACATTAAAACCGGGCGGCGGTGCAGCCATCCGGATTGACTAGTTGTATTGGCTCAACACGAAAACCTGTCTGGAAATTCAACCAGACAGGTTTTTTTATGTCGCATAAGTGGCGAATCGGTGAGTGGATTTCAGAAATTAGCTTATTCGTGCTAAAGGATGTTAATAGTAAGCAACCATGGTCCAAGTTTATGGCATCCTGAAGATGAACGCAACGTTGTTTTCCGTAATTTAGACCGATATTTAACCCTGAGGAATGAAACCGGTTATGCTGGTTTCATTAGCCCCTTGAACAGATGATAATACTTGATGAAAGCAGATTTAATTACCATTGGCGATGAGATTCTCATCGGACAGATTATCGATACCAATTCGGCCTGGATGGCCAGAAAACTTAACGACGAAGGAATTGCTGTCCGGCAGATTACCAGCATATCAGACGACCACGATCACATGCTGGAAACACTTTCCGATGCATCGGGAAATGTTGATTTAGTGCTCATTACCGGCGGTTTAGGACCAACAAAAGATGACAGGACCAAAGACGCTATTTGCCAGTTCTTTGACACTCATTTGGTTTCTGATGGAAATGTGCTCAAACACATCGAAGCATTGCTCGCGCCACGCGGAGTACAAATGAATGGCCTGAACCGCGATCAGGCTTTAGTGCCGGAAAATGCAGTTGTGCTACACAACCGGATGGGAACGGCTCCCGGACTCTGGATGGAAAAAGACGGATGTGTTTTTGTCTTTATGCCCGGAGTTCCTTTCGAAATGAAGACATTGGTCAGCGAGCAGGTTTTGCCGCGAATTCGTACCCGGTTTAAAACCACGCCTATTATTCACCGAACGGTGCTTTCTCAAGGCCTGCCGGAATCCATGTTAGCTGAACGTATTGCTGATTGGGAAGACAATCTGCCTTCGTTCATCAAGCTGGCTTATTTGCCTAATCCGATGCACATCCGGCTGCGACTGAGCGCTTCCGGCGAAGACCGGGATATGATGAACAAGGTGCTCGATGAAAAAGTGGAAGAGCTGCTGGAAATTATTCCTGAACACATCTTCGGTTTCGAGAATGAAACTCTTACCGGGAATATCGGCAAGTTGTTGAAGCAACGCAACCAGACCGTAGGAACAGCGGAAAGCTGCACAGGTGGAAACATTGCCCACTTTTTTACGTCTGATGCAGGAAGCTCAGATTATTTCCGCGGAAGCGTAGTAGCTTACTCAAATGGGGTAAAAGAAAAAGTGCTCGGTGTCCCGGAGAACATGCTTATCGAGCATGGTGCCGTTAGCGCCGAGGTCGTGGAAGCGATGGCTGTAGGAGCCCGCAAAGTGTTGGGCGTTGACTATGTCGTGGCTACCTCCGGCGTAGCAGGGCCAACAGGAGGTACGCCGGAAAAACCGGTTGGCCTGGTTTGGATAGCGGTTGCCGGTCCTGATGGAGTTATTTCAAAAAAATATAACTTTGGTAATGACCGGGGACGAAACATCGTTCGTTCGTCACAATCGGCCCTGAACCTGTTGCGTAATACTTTGTTGAAGTAAAAGACAGACAGCGGAATAACCAGACTTATTTCTTTGTGACTCTCAAAACTTCGCTTGTTTTCCGGTTAGCCGGAATGAGAGAAATATGGATAAATAAAAAACGATGATATGAAAAAAGCACTCATCATTATTGGTGTGGTTGTGGTGGTTTTATTGGCTGCTATGATTGCCGTTCCTCTGATTTTTAAAGATCAGATTTACAAGAAAGCGCTTGATAAGGCTAATGAGATGGTCGACGCCAAAGTGGAGCTCGATGGTGTCAACCTGTCGTTGTTCAAAAGCTTTCCCAAGGTATATGCCGAACTGAACGGGCTGCGAATTATCGGGAAAGGTGATTTTGCCAACGATACGTTGGTGAGTGTGGGCTCAGTGGCAACCACCATTAATTTGTCGAGCCTGTGGCACATGGATGAGGGAATTGACGTGAATGAGATTATCGTTGACAACCCGAAGGTGGCACTCAAAGTGAATAAGACTGGCAAAAGCAACTGGGATATTACAACGCCGGGCGAACAGCCGGCGACTGCGGATACAACCGCATCAGAGATGCAGCTAAACCTCGACAAGATTTCGGTGCACAATTTATCGCTGAGCTATACCGATGAATCAACGCCGATGTCTTTCTCGATGAATAACGGTGATTTCAATTTGTCGGGAACGATGGACGGTGCCAACAGTACTCTGAAGACGGATGCTCAGGTGAAAAACATCACCTTCGATTACCAGGGCAGCCGTTATGCGAAGGATATCAGTCTCGATATGAAAACAGTTTTGACCGCTAATTTCGATAAGATGAAGTTTGCGGTAGCTGAAAACGAGACGCATATCAATAAACTGCCGTTGAAAATCGACGGAAGCTTTGCGTTGGCCGACTCGAGTTATGATTTCGATCTGAAATTCAGTTCGCCAGGCTCAGGATTCAACGAATTGCTGGGCTTTGTGCCGGAAGAATACCAGTCGTACCTGAAAGGTGTTCAAACGAAAGGAGATGTGGCGTTCGGAGGTTTTGTAAAAGGAGCATATACCGAAAACAGCTACCCTGCGTTCGGCATTGACCTGAAGCTGGACAATGGCTGGTTGAAATATCCGGATCTGCCCAAAGCTGTTGAGAATATCAACCTGGCAGCCAGTGTGAAAAAGCCGGAGGGCGACTTGGACCTGATGACCGTAGATGTGAATAAATTCGAAGCGAACGCGGCCGGAAATCCGGTCTCGGCGAACCTCTCCATTGCTCACCCAATGAGCGACATGCAGTTAAAAGGAAAGCTGAATGGTAAAGTTGATTTTGCCACTGTATCTCAGGCGTTACCGATGGATTCGATGGATATTCGCGGCCTGCTCGATGCTTCAGTTCAATTTGACGGTCCTTACTCGGCTATCGACAAACAGCAGTACGACAAGTTTGAAACGGAAGGGAAAATTCAATTGAAACGCTTCCGGATGGCATCGAAAGATTTGCCCATGCCGGTTAGCATTTCCTCGGCGGATATGACCATGAACTCACGTTCCATTTCATTGGCTTCGCTGAAAGGAAATATGGGGCGTTCCGATTTTTCAGCATCTGGTTCTCTTTCGAATTACTGGCCGTATATTTTGAAGGACAAGACCTTAAAAGGAAACCTGAACGTCAATTCCAATTTGTTGGATGTAAATCAATTGATGGCCAGCATGGCAACGACGGATACGACGAAGACTGATACAAACAAAATGGAGGCCATTGAAGTGCCCGACCATATTGATTTTACGATGCAGGCCAATATCAACAGAATTCTGTACGATAAGATGGTGATTACCGGAACAAAAGGTCAGGTTATCGTTCGGAACAAAAAACTTTTGCTGGATGGTTTGAATATGAATATGCTGAACGGTCAGGTCACTATGGCGGGTTCATATGAAACTCCACAACCTCAGAAGCCGAAATTTGATTTCAACCTGAAGATAAAAGGCTTTGATATTCCACAGGCTTATCGTTCATTATCGACGGTTCGCACGATGTTGCCCATTGCATCGAACAGTACAGGAGAGTTTAGTACCGGCATGTCAATCTCCGGCTTCCTGAATAAGAATATGGAACCTGTTTTCCAATCGTTTAACGGAAATGGTGATGTTTCGACATCGAACATTCAGATTGTGGGAGCGAAGGTGTTCCAGGAAATCGGTAAGTATTTCAAGAAGAACAAATTCGACAAGGTAGATATCGATAATTTTGCTACGAAATTCAAAATCGTAAATGGTGGTTTGGATGTTTCGCCCTTCAAAACGAAAATTGCCGGCCAGGAGGCTGTCGTTTCCGGACACCAAACTGTCAGTCAGGATTTGGATTATAAGATTGATTTCAAAGTTAATAAAGGAGATTTAAGCGGCGATATCAATAAATACCTGGGCTTTGTACCCGGAACGGAAAATATTCAAAAACTACCGGTGGGAGTGACCATTGGAGGTACATTCAAGAAGCCTGATGTCAAAGTTGATCTGAATGATGCCAAAAAACTGGTAGAGCAGGAGTTCAAAAAATCATCCAAAAAGCAGATTCAGGACGCAGCTAAAAAGCTGGGCAACGAGCTGAATAAGCTGTTTAAATAACGATTTTAAAAATATAGCAAGATACAAAGGGCTGCCTCGTTTGATGCAGCCTTTTCTTTTTCCGGTAGGGACGAGAGTTATCGTTTCAATTTTCCGGTAAGTTCGATTCCTTCTTTCTGCAACTCGGCTGGTGTATAGCGCCGTATTTTAAAATTAAGGTAAGCAACCAGAACCGTCATTAGCGGACTGATTAGGTTAAAGAAAGCATAAGGTAGATAGGAGATAACAGGAACGCCTAATACCCGCGACTGTGTGGCTCCACAGGTATTCCAGGGAATCAGTACCGAAACAACGGTTCCCGAGTCTTCCAGCGTACGACTAAGGAGTTCCGGCTTAAGACCGTTTTCCCGGTAGGTTTGCGAAAACATGCGTCCGGGAACCACAATAGCCAGGTACTGATCAGAAGCAGTAAAATTGAAAAAAATACAGCTACTGACAGTGGAGAGCACCAGAGAACCTGTGCTGTGGGCGAATTTCAGAATCTCATGAGTAATACGCTTCAGCAAACCTCCGGCTTCCATTACTCCGCCAAATACCATCGCCGATAGAATCAACCAGATGGTATCGAGCATCCCACTCATTCCGGAAGTGTGTAACAGTTCGTTTACCGCAGCATCGCTGGTCGTCAGGGTAATATCACCGAACATCGATTGCATGACAGCTATATAGGCGTCTTTCAGGTAAATACCCGAGTCTCCTGATACACTGTGAATGATTTGTGGCTGGAAGATAACAGCGAACAGCGCTCCCAGAATGGTTCCGATGAAAAGTGCGGGCAACGGGGGCATTTTTTTTATAATGATGACCAGCAACGTGATTGGAACGATAAACAGCAGTGGCGTTGTGTTGAAAGTTCCTTCAATGGCCGCCTGAACGTCGTCAACGTTGATGGTAGCCTGGGTGAAATCGTGGGTGATTCCCATAAACAGGAAGATTATAAGCGTAAGCATCATCGTGGGAACCGTGGTATACATCATGTAACGAATGTGCGTAAAGATATCGGTGCCGGCCATGGCGGGAGCAAGGTTGGTGGTGTCGGAGAGGGGCGACATCTTATCGCCAAAGTAGGCCCCGCTGATAATGGCGCCAGCCACAACTGCTTCATTGAATCCGAGCGTTTTTCCAATGCCCAGCAATGCCACTCCAATGGTGGCAACAGTTGACCAGGAACTTCCAGTGGCAACCGAAACAATAGCTGATACCACTACTGCCGAGAATAGAAACAGTTTGGGCGAAATAATATCCAGTCCATAGTGAATCATAGCCGGAACCACACCGCTAATCATCCAGGTGCCGGCAAGCGACCCAATCAACAACAAAATGAGCATCGATGGCATGGCTGAGCTAATATTCTTCAGTATACGGCCCTGTATGGTCGTCCAGCTACGTTTCAGCTGGTGACAAATGAGCCCAGCAATGGCAGCTGAAAGCAAAAGAGCAATCTGATTGGCACCCGCCAGCGTGTCTTCAAAAAACCATACATTCATGCTAAGCATGATGATCAGGAATACAATCGGCAGTAGGGCCTGCCACAAAGCCGGTCGGACTAGGTCTTGTTGGTTTTCATTCAAAATCGATAAGATTAGTTAGTTGTTGGATTATTCGCTCTGTGAAATATAATATATCCTGCGAATTATCGTTACAAAAAAAGGGTATTTTTACTTACTCATCGCTTTTTCATTGATGTTAATAAAGATACCGAAGTTCAAACTCCTGATAATATTTTGTTCGGTAGAATTAAAGTTTTCCTTACTTTTATGTCTCTTGTATTATCCGGTTTAGCCGCATTTATGAACTATATCTATACTTTTCTTCGTAAAGCATTGATTCCTTTGTCACTGGTGATGATGTTGTTGTCATTTCCGGAGTTTGTTCATGCCCAAAAAAAGAAGCCTCAAATATTAGAAGTGGGTGGAAAGGTGCGGTTGGATGAAGGTCGATTTGACAATGCCACCATTGAAGTACTGAATACCGACAACAACAAAATCGAAAAAAAGATAGAAGTAGAATCATCCGGAAAGTTTGACTTCCAATTACCCTACCAGCATAATTACCAGCTTTTTTTCAAAAGAGATGGGTTCTATCCCAAAATGTTGATTCTGACGACGGTTATCCCTGAAAAGGTAATTACGCGCGACCCATATTTTCCTCCCATTCAGTTTGTTGTTACCTTGTTTAAGGTTGTTCCGGAAATCGATCCATCATTTTCTAAGAAGCCAGTAGGGAAAATATTCTATTCGGCCAAGGTGGATAACTTCGATTCGGAATCGTATTTCAACGATATGCAGATTCGTCAGAAGATTGATGACGAAAAGACCAAGCTGGCCGACAAGTCCTACCAAAAGAAACTCGATCAGGCCAAAACACTGGAGGAAGCTGGTAAATTATCCGAGGCCATCGCCGTATATCAGCAGGCGGCAGACCTGAAACCGAAAGATGATTTCGTTAAAGACAAGATTAAACTGCTTGGCCAGCAAATTAAGCTAAAAGAGGACCAGGCAAAGCAAACCGAAGAGTTTAAGCAGCTAATGGCTGACGGCGATAATAAGGTAGCTGACAAAGCTTATCGGGATGCTATCGATACGTACAACAAAGCACTGAAAATTAAGCCGGACAATCCGGACGCAAAGGCTAAGATCACGCAGGTGAACAACCTAATTGCAGCACAGGAAGCAGCAGCTAAGCAGAAAGCGCTGGCGGAAGCCCGAAAAAAACAGTTTGATGACGCTGTTGCGAAAGGTGATAAGTTATTTGGCGAACAGTCGTATGCCGATGCAACTGATGCTTTCAATGAAGCACTGAAGTTACAGCCGGACGCTCAGCATCCGAAAGAGATGCTGAATAAGATTCAGGAAGCTTTGGCTGCTCAAAAGAAAGCCCAGGAAGAAGCCGCCCAACAAAAAGCGTTGGCCGAAGCTCGTCAAAAGCAGTTTGAACAGACCGTTTCGAAAGGTGACAGCTTATTTGCTTTACAGTCATATGCGGATGCTACAACAGCATTCAATCAGGCACTTCAGTTGCAACCTGATGCAAAGCATCCACAAAAGATGCTGGAGAAAATAAAAGAAGCAGTTGCTGAACAAAAGAAAGCGGTAGAAGAAGCGGCGCAGCAAAAAGCTTTGGCGGAAACCCGCCAAAAACAGTATGATGCAGCCGTTTCGAAAGGTGATAGCTTGTTTGCACAACAGTCATATGCGGATGCAACCACCGCTTTTAACCAGGCACTGCAATTGGAGCCCAATGCTAAACATCCGCAGGAAATGCTGGGGAAAATTCAGGATGCATTAAATGCTTTGGCTGACCAGAAAAAAGCGAAGGAAGAAGCTGCGCGACAAAAAGCGTTAGCGGAAGCAGCCAAAAAACAGGCAGAAGCGGAGGCCAATCAACGAAAGTTCTCAGCCGCTGTGGCCAAAGGCGATAGTCTGTTCGGACTGAAACAATACGACGGCTCCATCGCTGCTTTTAACGAAGCGCTGCAGTTGCAACCTGACGCACAATACCCGGCAACAATGCTTGAAAAGATTAAAAAGGCATTCGCTGAACAGAAGCAGTTGCAACAACAACGCGCTTTGGCTGAGAAAAAGCAGGCTGAAAAGGATAAGCAATACAATGATTTAATTGCGAAGGCTGATCAGCAGGCAAAAGATAATCAGCTGACGGCGGCCAAACAAAGCTATACCGACGCAGGGAAGGTGAAACCTCGGGAGACTTATCCGATTCGGAGAGTGAATGAGATTAATGCTTTACTGGCTGAACAAGCGAGGAAAGAAAAAGCGCTGGCTGAACAGGTGAAGAAGCAGAAACATTCGACTTATCAGGAAGAAAAAGACACGTTGAATTTCCATTATACCGGTGTCGTAGAGGATTTGTATCTGAAGAACATCAAAAAGGCGGACGCTGCTTTTACCGAATCGAAATGGACGGTCGCGCGTTTCTTCTATTTTGAAGCGCAGAAATACAAGCCTCAGAAGAAATATCCGAAAACGCAGGTGGCTGCCTGCGATGAAGCCATTGAGACAGAGCTTCAGGCTGAAAGAGAAAGTCAGTACCAGGGCTTCATCAGTAAAGCCGATGCCAGCCTGAAAACAGGAGAATTTACACTGGCGAAATTCTATTATCAGAAGGCGCTGAAAGTGAAGAGCGGAGAGGAGTACCCGAAAAAGCAACTGGTGGCCGTGGAGAAAGCGGTTCAGCAAAAGCATGCTTCAGAAGATGAAGCGCGTTTTCGTTCGTTCGTGAAAAAGGCCGATGATGCATTTGACCAAAAAGATTTGTCGGTTGCACGTTTTTACTACCAAAAAGCACTCGCACTGAAACCTGACGAGTCGTATCCAAAAACACAGCTGGACAAACTGAGAAATATGTAGCCCAACGTCAGGGCATAAAAAAAAGCCCCGCCGGGCTTTTTTTGTTTTGTAAGGTGAGTAGAAGGATTTAAATAAATCCGGCGGGACCTTATTTCGTTATACAAAACTAGCATTATTCAGATACGTGAAGCTGGTGTTCAAATCTTCCCAGATATCGCCTTTGCAACGATCTTCTTCTACAAAGAAATGCTTCATTCCTGCTTTTCCACTTGCTTCAAATATCGATTTAAAATCGATAGTTCCGGTACCAACCGCAGCAAAAAATTGTTCCGGGCTGTTATCCATGTCTTTCACATGCCATAGTTCGAAACGGCCGGGAAATTTATCGAAATATTCAATTGGCGTGTGACCGCCTTTGGTAATCCAGTATAAATCCAGCTCACTTTTCACCAGGTTCGGGTCTGTATTGCTGAGCAGCACGTCCATCGGAATTTGACCTTCCATTGGCTCAAACTCAAAATTGTGGTTGTGATAAGCAAGCTGAAGACCATGTTTTTTGGCAAATTGTCCGAGTGTATTGAGCTTGTCAGCCGTATTTTTGTATCCATCCAGGTTCTCACGGAATTGTCCCGGCAAATACGGATAAACAATGTATTCGCATCCTGCCTCAGCATGAGCGGCACAAACTTCATCAGCTACATCCGGCTCAAATACAGTGTGGCTCGACAGAAACTTCATGCCCATATCGTTGAGCATCTTGGTAAATTCTTTCGGATCCTTACCGTAAAAACGACCGTTGGCATAGCCAGCTGCTTCAACAGAATTGTAACCTATTTCTGCAACTCTTTTGAGCGTACCTTCCAGGTCTTCGTTCAGTTGATCGCGAACAGTGTAAATCTGCAGGCCAATTTCTTTCTGTTTTTTCCCACAGGATGAAAGAACTGTGGGTGCTACCATAGCGGCGGTTGTGAGCATGGCTGATTTTTTAAGAAAATCGCGTCTTGTTCCCATTTTAAATCGGTTTATAGTGTTAGTTAGAATGTAAATTTACACGATGATTTTTTCATTTTCAGCATCCCAGAACACTTTTTTGTTATGTTTATACGAAAGTGTCCCCATGTGAGCGGTAATGGCTTCCTCGAATCCCTGATCGATGTTACAGCTGGGCTCTTTACCGCTTCGGATACAGTCGACCCACTCTTTCATGTGAAGGTGCGTCGTATCAACCCTTTTTCCGCCGCGATAGGTGTACAGCAGGCCTCTTCCGGCAAAATACTTCTCGGTGGCCGAGGTTACAGCGTCCACATTTTTCCTACCGGGAATATAAGAATAAATAGGCAGTTCCGGGTCAATGATTCCTTTCTTGATTTTATCGGCGTATTTGGTCGATTGTACATCTGCATTGATGGTCAGCGTTTGTCCCAGCTCCATCCAGGCATCGTGTCCCATCACTACTTTTCCGCGTTGATGCTGACTGGAAAGAGTAGCACTGTAAACCAATGATAAGTCCTGTTTTGGGAATTCAAACACCGTATGCAATACATCCGGTACTGTCCGTCCATCTTTGTAGAAATAAATTCCTCCGGTCGACATGGCTGATTCCGGAATTCCCACATTCATAATCTGGTTAACGGCGTCATACTCGTGCGTCAGCAAATCGCCCGACAAGCCCGTACTGTAATCCCACCAGCAGCGCCAGCGGAAGAAACGTTCCAGACTGAATTCATGCCAGGGGGCAGGACCAATGAATTGTTCCCAGTCGATGGTACGTGGATTGGCATCCTCGTGAATCGGATAGACCCAGGCGCCGTTTGGCGTGTTTCGGTTGGTTGTCACTTCCACGAGGTTGATGGGGCCTAAAACGCCTTTATTAATGGCTTCCTTGGCTTTTTGGTAACTATCGGTTTGCCGTCCCTGATGACCGAGCTGGAAGGTAATTCCGCTCTTTTTCACCGCTTTCCTAACTTCGTAGGTTTCTTCTACTGTCCAGGTCATCGGTTTTTCGCAGTAAACGTGCTTACCGTTCTTAGCTGCTTCGATGGTCATCGGGCCGTGCCAGTGATCGGGAGCGGCAATGACAATGGCATCCACTTCTGGTGCTGCGCATAGCTCCTGATAGTTCTTGTAGATTGTCGGCATGGGTCCCATGTTTCCGCCGGTTCCTTCCCGGTTGACATTGGCACCTGCTTCCGCACACATTTTCTCGTAGGTGTTGAAGATGTCGCAAACAGCGGTAATCTGAATACCCAGGTTTTCCTGCTGAAGAAATTCTTCGTAGCGTTTGTCGTCTTTGTTAGTCATGGCGCCTTTTTTCCACTCATCCACCATGGTGGGGTGAGCAAAACCCAGCGCCTTGGCCAGCATCTTTCCACGGATACCGTATCCGATCAAACCAACGCGAAGTGGTTTTCCGCTCACATCCGAAGGGGGAGTGGCTGCAGGTTCTTCGTAACTCATACCTACTTCATTGGTAATGGAATTACTCAGCAGCCGATCATACTGTTTCTTCTTGTATACACCGTAAGCAAAAGCTCCCAATACGGGAACCGTCGCGAGACTCTTGATAACATCGCGGCGGCCTACGTTCTTTTTATTTTCGTTTTGTTCCTTTTCCGGAGTTTGATTCTTGTCACTCATTGTTCGTTCCTCTCTGAAAATTAGTTCTACTTTGTTTTTACCAGCAACCGGTCAAATCCGACAATTTTCCCGGCAGGAAAAAGGGACAATGCCCACATAGCAAAAAATTCAATAACCACCTTGTCGATAAACAGATAGCTGCCTTCTGACGGGAGAGCGTACTTCAATCCGATGAAAGGTGGGTGAGAGAAATAGTACATCGCCAACAGCAACATTCCTCCGTAAATGGCCCAACGGGTAAATAACCCCAATATCAAAGCGGTGCCGATGAGAACAAGGCCCCACTCGTTCAGCGCGTCGATAACCGGAAGTAATTTGGGCGATGCTGCCAGTGAATGATAAAATCCGGAAAGAAATCCTTTGGAATCCATCAAATAACCAACGGATGTCCAGTTGGGATTTAAAAGCTTGGTGATACCTTCATAAAGAAAATGCCAGCCGATAACAACGCGCAGAATTAACAGCGCAGTTGCCTGTGCATTGGTAAGTTTCTGGTTAGGGTTTGACATGATGCGTTTAGTATTGATTAGGCTAAAAAAATTGAGATACAAATCTCCCGAAAATTAATAAAAGGTGGGACATTGTAAAAAAACGTTAAATACCATTTTGTGTTTATTACAATTATTTAACTTATGAAAGGAGGTAGATATGACAATGGTACCTCGTGTGAGATGCCATCTGTAATTTCAGGGGCGTATGTGAGGTGCGGATTACTCCACGAGCATGGATTCTGCCAACTTTTCCGCCACTTTTTTGTCTTCCAGAAATTCGACAATTTTCAACGCAAACTTAATGGCAACACCGGCGCCTCTTCCCATGATGATATTTTCGCATTGCAGTGTCGGTTCCGTCAGAACAGTAGCACCTTTCAGGTGTTTTTCAAATCCCGGGTAGCAAACCGCTTTCTTACCTTCCAGAAGCCCCAGTTCACCCAAAACCATGGGCGCTGCACAAATCGCTCCGAGCGGCTTGTCTCCAGCTGCAAAGGCTTTTATCTGCTTTTTCAGGCCTTCATGCTCGTTTAAATGGCGCGCTCCGGGCATACCTCCGGGTAATACAATCATCTCAATATCATCGTAATTGACTTCCTCGAATAGTTTGTCTGCTACAACCGGGATGTTGTGACTGCCTTTAACCTCTTTCTTCCCGGTAACGGAAACAGTTGTTACATCGAGACGTGCACGTCTCAAAACATCAATAATGCTAATCGCTTCTATCTCTTCAAATCCCTCGGCAAGGTGTACTGCAATACTTGTCATATCATTCATGTTTTTTGATGATTAAAGGTAATCAATCGCTGGCATGCATACAAAAAGCCCGGTGAAACTATTGTTACACCGGGCTCGAAGAAAAATTGAAGACTTATTGTTCAGCTAATTAAACTGCATAATCTTTTAACCATTTGCTGAGTTTCTTACGCGTAAAGAAAATGCGGCTCTTGACGGTACCCAAAGGCAAATCAAGTTTCTCGGCAATTTCTTTGTACTTGTAACCGCTCAGAAACATCTGGAAAGGCTCTCTGAATTCCTTCTCAAGCATGTCAATCTTTTTGTAAATCTCTTTCTCCGCATGAATCGAATCGGGAGCGGGGTAATGAACATCCTTGGAAAGAGTGAGATGGAAATTGTTGTTGGCTGAATCAAAAGTTTTTTTCGCCTTTACATTGCGTCGGTAGTCATTAATGAAGGTGTTCTTCATAATGGTGTAAATCCACGCTTTGAAATTAGTGTTCGTCCGGAACTTGTCACGATAGGTAAGCGCTTTCAGGTAAGTTTCCTGAAGCAAATCCTGCGCTTTTTCCGGATCACTTGTTAAACTTAGGGCGAAATGATACAACCGGTCTTCCAGACTGATTAAGGTGTTTTGAAATTGAATCTGTGTCATGGTTTTTGATGATTAAAGTTCGTGTTGATTGACTAAAATGCGTGTTTGGTTGATCAAATGTACTATCAAAATTATCCTAAGTTTTTTGTTTTAGCAAACGAACGGAGGGGAATCTTTTCGTTAAATTGAACTTATTCTAAATAATAAATGACATAAATCACTGATATACTTCCATAAAGAAAAATATCAAAGATTTATTCTAAATTACAGTTCAAATGAAACATTTTTATACACTTTGGGGTATAGACGATGCTCTAGTTCAATAATGACAGAAGAAGTGCTGACCTAAAGCGCAGTAAAACAATTATATGTAAAAGCTCCAAAATTGTTTAACTATTTTTTGTACGACGAGAATCTAACGTCGGCAGTTAGACCTTGCAAAAGGTAATGCAAGTTATGATAACTAAACAGGCGAATTCAACCGCGTAGTAGTGGAGAGAAACAAAAAAGCCTCCCGGCAGAGGAGGCTTTTTTGAAAAGTGACTGAGCTGGGGCTCGAACCCAGGACCCACGCCTTAAAAGGGCGTTGCTCTACCAGCTGAGCTACTCAGTCATCCTTTATAGTGCCTTTGTTTTTCAAAGGCGGTGCAAATATATTTTCTTTTCGTAAAAATGCAAAACTGAAAATATTTTTTAATTCTTATGGCCCAAATTCATTCAATTTTCTGCCATAATCTAATCGAAAAAGAACGTTTTAAAGAAAGTGACTGAGCTGGGGCTCGAACCCAGGACCCACGCCTTAAAAGGGCGTTGCTCTACCAGCTGAGCTACTCAGTCATCCTTTGTTGTGCCCTTGTTTTTCAAAGGCGTTGCAAATGTAGAATCTTTTGTTAAAAAATCAAAAGCAGGATTCTGAACAGGGCAGAAATAAACGCTTTCAATGCCGTCAACTACTTTTTTTTCAGAAACTCAGAACAGCTGATTTTTTTTGAAATTATTTCTCACACCGTATCTTTTCGCAGTATTTATGAAGATCGACAGGCAAGGAAAATCCCTTATCTGCGACCTACACTTCGCACATAAATACATGTTGTCAATCAAACTTGCATACTTTCAGCCGGAAACTTTAACTTGCTGATTCAATCGCTAAACTGATAGTTATGAGAACAACGGCATTTTGGATTTTTGGAATTCTGCAAAGTATTTCACTGGGAGTTATTATTTTCCTTGTATTTCGTTCGCTTAACATCATTAATGGAGGGAATGTGATTGGCCTGGATACGCAATCTGTTCTTAGTATCGTATTTCCCTTGTTTCTGTTGTTAACGGAATATATTATTTATTCGAAGAAGCAGCGCCGAAAACAGTTTTAAAGGTTTTCCAACCTGTTCATCACGGCATTTTTGTATGTCCGGCTCACCGGAACCATTTTTTGACCGATTTCAACGTATTCGTTGGTAAAAGAATCGAGTTTCGATAGTGATACAATATAGGCCCGATGTGTTCGAATAAAATCCTTTTGTGGCAGCTTTCCTTCAATGCTGGTAATCGTTTCCCGGGTCAAAACAGTTTTGTCATCCAGATGAATCTTCAGATAATCGCTCAGACTCTCGATGTAAAGGATATCACTAAAATTTACCTTGATCATCTTCCGGTCGGACCGAACAAAAATGAAGTCGCTTTGCTCTTCTTCCATTTCCGTTGCATTGTCCTGAATCGAGGCGAGATTTTCATCGAAATATTTGTTGACTGCCTGGAAAAGTCGCTCAAACGAAATGGGTTTGAGCAGATAATCCACCGCCTGTAAATCGAAGCCATCGACTGCATATTCCCGGTAAGCGGTAGTAAAAATGACTTTGATGTTCCGGTTGATGGATTTGGCAAACGAGAGGCCGGAAATGTCGGGCATGTTGATGTCGAGAAAGACCAGGTCGACCTTTTTCGAGTTGATGATCTGGAAAGCTTCCAGCGCATTCTTGCAACTGGTTTCAATGTGGATAGAGTCAATTTTCTTCAGGTGACTTTCCAGAATTTCGCGGGCAATGGGCTCGTCATCAACAATAATGCAATGAATGATTTTCGACATTTTTAGCTCTTTAAATCGGTTATGGTCAGGTCAACTGTGTACCAGTTTTCGTTTTTTTCAATTTTCAATTCGTGGCGTTCAGGATAATTCAGTTCGAGTCGTTTCCGGATGTTCTCCAGGCCAATGCCACCATTTCCATTATTTTCAACGTGGTTTCGGGTTGTATTCTGAATATGAAAACGCAGCTGTCCGTCTTTGAAAACGATCGTCATATTAACAGTCAGAAATCCATCCACGATGTTCCCGTGTTTAAACGCATTTTCCACAAAGGGAATCAGCAACATGGGAGCAATCTGTACGTCATTTTCGATTTCTGCTGCCTGAATGGAGACTTTTAAAGTATCCTGAAAACGAATTTTCTCCAAATCGATGTATTCTTTTACGTGCAGAATCTCTTCGCTTAAACTAACGCGTGGTTTATTTACTTGGTAGAGAATATAATCCAGAATATTGGACAGTTTCAGAATGATCTCCGGGGTTTGCTTCGACTGTTTTAAAGCGAAGCCATAGAGCGTATTCAGTGTATTGAACAGAAAATGCGGATGAATTTGTTTTTTCAGGTATTCCAGCTCCTGCTCCTTGAACTGCAATTGTGCTTGCAGTATTTTCTTTTCCAATTCCCGGTTGCGCGACTGTATGCGAAAGTTATTATTCAGCAAACTGACCGAACTGATGATACCGACAATCAAGTAAACCAAAATCAGGATGAATGCGTAATTGCGACTCATCAGTGGCATGTCGGAGATGTGGATATTGGATAGAAAAATAAAGCTTGCCATGATTGTCACGACAATCAGATAGGTCGACAGAATGAAAGTGTAGATACCGTAGAGAGCAAAACGCCAATACTTTTTTGTTAGTAAATATCTTGGAATCAGAAAATAAACAACAAAGTAGGTGACAGTCATAGTAACAGGCAACAGAAAACTGGCAAACCAGGTCACGTAGGTAATATTGTTGGTTTTATAACTGAAGAAGTAGACATAGAAAAACCAGACTGCTACCCAAAACAGGGTATGCAGCAATACCGACCGAAATTTTATGGTTGTTCCCTGAAACATGACGATAATGATAGGGATTTTAGCTGAATCTGCGGTTTTTTATAGACGAAATACCAAATTATATCCTGATTTTGCAGAAATAACCCGGAAAATTCGTTTTATCTTGCTTATCTGGTCGAAAACCGGCGTTGACTGTTCGTTGGTCGCAAAAAATATTTCTGAGCAAGAGACCATGGTACATTTGGTTTAGTGTTCAACCAAAAACAAAAAATTATGTCTTCATTTTTCGCAAAACTTATCGAAGGAGGTCCGCTCTTCATGTTCGTTATCTTATTCTTGTTAATCCTGATACTGGTTCTTATCGTAAAGGGATTTTTGGAAAAAGGAAATAACCCGAAAACACTTTCCCTTATTGGTTCCATTGGTCTTTTTACGGTCGTCTGGGGATTTCTCGGACAAACGATTGGCTTAATTGAGGCTTTTGGAGCTATTCAACAAGTTGGTGATGTCTCTATGGCCTTACTGGCTGGCGGGCTGAAGGTCTCCTTATTGGCGCCCATATTTGGATTGATCGTGTTCCTGATCGCCCGGTTGGGAATCATCGTTTTAATATGGATCGGGAAAGAGACAAACCCTTCATAAGGATCAGGTTCAGAACAGAAACCTGAAAACGAAGTCTGTCGCATAAGATGTGACAGACTTTTCATACTGCATTATTCAGGTAATTTCAATTGCTTTTCAAAACATACGCTGTTTTCTGCCTCTTTGTACTGTCCGTAGTTGGGAATACGGTCGTAGTTGTTTTTGGTGTACAGCGCAATGGCTTCGGGTTGCTTCACACCTGTTTCCAGAATGCATTTTTCATATCCAAGTTCCGCGGCCCATCTTTCCAAAGCATTCAAAACTTGAGACGCAATACCGACTCCGCGCAGTTCCGGAAGGACAAACATTCGCTTGATTTCCATCGTGCTGCCATCATACGGTTTTATCGCGCCGCAACCTACAGGCTTCTCATCCCGGTAGGCTACAATTACATGTTTGATTTGATCGATTTTATTGAATTGTGCATAAAACGCGTGTTCGTCACCATCGCGTATCCGTAAATCGGCATCGAGTAATGTCACGAGCTGAATAAATTCTTTGTTTTCGGAGTCGGTTCTTTTCAGGGAAATCATCTAAATGCATCAAAAAAGTTGAACAGTGAAATTAAAAAGGCGAACAGGAATGAAATCCATGTCCGCCTTATATTTTGTTCCGGAAAAGTCAATTATTCCCGGGTAAGTTTATCGTTTTCGTAGCTGAACAGCAACGGAACGCCGGTGGGAATTTCCAGTTTCAGCACTTCTTCTTTTGTCAGTTCTTCAATAAACATTACAATAGAACGAAGACTGTTTCCGTGAGCCGAAACCAGTACATTTTTACCCTCTTTCAGTTTTTCCAGAATATTTTCCTTGAAAAACGGAATTGTCCGCTCTGCGGTATCCTGCAAACATTCACCGTTTGGCGGCGGAACGTCATAGCTTCTTCTCCAGATATGAACCTGCTCGTCGCCGTAGGTTTTAGCCGTTTCGGCTTTGTTCATTCCCTGGAGTTCACCATAGTAGCGTTCGTTCAGGTGCCAGTCGCGGTAAACCGGGATGACATTCTTGCTCATCTCTTCACTGTAGATAACGCCCCATTCGTGCATTTTTCCATCGGGATGAACCACTACCGGAGTTTTTTCGCTTTTGTTTTTCGCCATCGCAATCATAGCGGTTTCGAGGGCACGAACCTGTACCGAAGTATAAACCACGTCGAATTCGAGATCTTTCAGCGTTTCACCAGCCTTCAGTGCTTCTTCAATTCCGACAGTTGACAGCGGGACGTCAACCCAGCCGGTAAATACGTTTTTCTTGTTCCAAAGGGATTGTCCGTGACGGACCAATACCAGTTTTGCCATTGTTTCTTTTTTTATTGAATGGTTTAAAATTCTTTTTTCAGGTTATTTCTCCGGTTTAACAACTTTAGGGCAGTAGAGGTTGAAAAAAATTGAGGAATAGTGAATTTTGTTTATTGAAGGGAAAATCTGTGTTTAATTAACGCTTATATGTTAATTAAGAAACCTTCTTTTTCCAACAGACAAGAGAGAAAAGTATAGTGTAGAACGCCAATTTTGAATGCTTTCAAATCACCGTATATTATCCCTATTTTAAAACTTTCGAAAACCTTGCTGGTTGTACATATTGTAAGGATTTAATGGATGATTTATTTGTAAATTTGGTAGTTTGATTACTAATAATAAAAGGATTTGACGATGAGAAAGACTTATGGCGCTGGTATTGATACGAAAAAACGTACTGTCAACAAGAAAAAGAAGATTCAGTACATCAATCTGAAGTTGGCTGCGCTTGGGTTTCCTTATTACCAGGATGAACGAACGGCTCAGTTTTTAGACATAGCCACCCCGTTGCTGGATAATTACAAGGAACAAACCCGTTTGCTGTCCAGTCATTTATCTCCAATCGGAAAACGGATTCAGACCTTCCTGAATAATTACCTGGCTGAAGTACCCGGCAAAAAAAATATTTCTCTCCCGGGAAATTCGTTTGTGCTCGACACGCATGGCTTGGCCCGCATGATGTCTATTTCCCCGAATAAGGATTGTTACGAAACGGATATTGTTCGGTCGTACCGGACAGCCCAGGGAATATTGCACAACCCGAAACATGACAAACGCACTACCAAAGGCGTTTTTCACGTGGTAGAGGGTGGCTTGCCGGTTCCGAACGATAAAAAAGCGGTTCCGAAACAGACATTTGCCAAGCTGCTGGAAGCGGCTTTGGATCCACCGAAAGATCTGATGGAACTCCCATTTACTTCGGACCAGGAAGATAAGGCTGAACTGTTTTTAAGCCTGATGTTGCGTCCGGTTGTTGTGCCTGAAGTTCCGGGTCTCACAAAGGAAAAGGCGATGGAAGTGCTCTTTCTGGCACCGGGAAACCTGATTAGTAACCTCGATTTCGTCGAATCCATTTTTGGTAATGCCGGCGACCCGAATCTTCCTGAAAATGATGCCGCTCTCGATCCGGAAACATGGACAGGCCACTCGGGATGTGTAATTCTGGCGACACATCTCATTCACATGAAGAAAAAAGACCTGGGACTTCCGCACTACGATGATGCTACCGAACGGCAGCGTCGCGACGGAATGTGCTGGAAAGATGAGAATGAGCTGTACAACGACGGAGGCGCATTTAAAATCACGGCTCGTGACGAGCGGGGAGTTGTGGTAACCATTATTGCCGACAACTACTTCGGTTACTGTAAAAAAGAGGTCAAGACACAAATCAGTTATTCAGCCAACCTATACGGACTTTGCGAAGAAGAACATGCCGGTGGAGCTCTTGCTTTCCAAAGCTACGATTTAGGAGAACGATTCATGCTGGATGACCGTCTGCCTACCAATAATCTTACATTTAAGGAAATGACCAGCCTTTACAGCGATTTGATGAATGTTCAACCGGAAGGGTATGGTATCGATAAGAATAACCCGGATATTCTTTACATTCCCGAAAACGCTGAGTTCAATATCTTCGAACAATCGGTCAGCTGGGCAAATGGCAACAGCAATCACAGCATCAAGCTGCTGCCGACAAAACACTATATTCTGCCGTCAGGCTACCGCATACAAATGCGGAAGCGAATGAATGGTCACCATTGGCACCTCACCGGTGCAGTAGCCGAAGGAACACTTTGTCACAAGCCTTGTACCGTGTCCGGTGGTGGAAAATCGGAAATCTCAAAATCCATTAGAGATGCCATGATTCAGGGCTCGGTGATCGTTTCCGATGATTTGCAGAAAGACTTGAATATGGTGGAAGAAATCATGGAAATGGATTTTTCCAACCGTTTCAAAGAACCATATCAGTATACAAAACCATCCCGCAGTATTCTCGATTCGACCCGCTCGTTAGGCTCTGTCATTAAACTGTTGACACCTGCCGACGAATACTCCGATGAATATAACTTATGGTTGCAGTCTGTTCCACAACGGATTAAAGACTTGATCTACATCGTAAAACGTCGTTATCACAACGAATGGGACCAGCACTGGCGCGAGTTCTTCTCGGTCGACCAGATAAACGGAAGCCCGGGTAATGAGCTGAAATTCATGGGGCGAAAGCTGATTTCCAACTATCTGCGCGTAGGTCACGATCTCGACAATTCATGGCGCATTTTCCAGGTTCGTCAGGATTTCTATCCGGCGCAAAAAGTGCAGGTTGAAGATGACATTACCGCGTCCATCATTGTAAAAACAGATCAATTGACGGATTTGAATCTGCAATATTCGAATCCCAGCGTGAAATTGCTGACCAACTGCGAAGCCCGGCTCTTTCAACGTCCGGATGATTGCGTGATTAAAGGATACGATAAACAAGCGGAAAGCGACCTTGCCAGCCCGAATACATTCCTATCGAACTTCGAGCCATTGACAAGAGAACAGGTTAAAGAGATAAAGGAGGACACCATTGGATTTGACTTCTACACCCAACCTGTGAAGGATTTGATCAACAACTTCCTGGAAAATGATGAGCCCAATTACCTTGTGGTTCCGTCAGAACCTCGTCTGGTGAACGGCGTTCCGTCTCAGAATCCGCGTTACCTGCAGGTTCGTCCCGATTTGGTAGAGCCGACGGATAAATACCTTGCTGAAGTTTGTGAACGAATTTTCCGCAAGATTCCAACAAGTAAACCGCTTTACCTTCCGGTGAATAGTGTTCTTCCGGGACGTAGAAATAACCCAGCCGATCCGAAGAATAACGTTCCACCGTTGGCCATTTACAACCCAATTCATTACCAGGAATTACCGGAGTTGTTCATCGATTTTATCTGTAGTATTACTGGTAAATCGCCGTCTACCACCGGTTTCGGTTCAGAAGGTGCGCTGACGAAAGGTCCGTTCAACAACCTGTTGGTAGCAGCCGACCTGAACAATGCACTACTGTCGTATATTCTTACGGGATATGAGCCGCTTTCATCGGCAGCTGGTTATGTAGGTCCGAAATACAAAGTCGACCACGATATCAGCTTACTGATGCCGGAGATTATTTCGCGCATGTCAGTCGAAGAGCGTGACCCGAAATACCTGATCAAGAACGGATATCTTGAAAAAGTAGAGAATATTGAATACGAGGGAGAAGTGATTGAGGCAAGTCTGCTTGGCTACCGAATCACTATCAAGTTCGTTCACCATTTCCTCGGCCGTATTTTCAATAATCCCGATGCGGTTTTTACGAAAGACATGTTGCGGCCCGAAATGCAGGATAAAGAAACATTCGTGCATTCGCTAAAAAACCTTTCCATTACGCAAAAACGGGTAGCCGAAGGTTTGATGACGGACGGTACTTACGAAGCACTGTGTCCGCCGTTGCAGGCGCTGGTATCCATCATGGTTAATGGTGAGTACGAAGGTAAGGACCGTGAACATCCCGATGTTCGCCAGTTGTTTACCCGCGAGTATGTGATGAACAGCGACTGGTACAAACATCGTCTGAAAGTGAAGCAGGAAAGGGATATTAAGTTCTGGAACCAAACCATCACATACCTGGAAGATGCACTTGGTCGTGAGAATTTGGAAGAAGCTGCGCAGAAACTTGACCTTGAAACAAAATTGAAAAAAGCCAGGGAAGAGTTGACTCATGTGCAGTCGGACGCATACATCGACGAACTGTACGGTACGCTCGGAGCTGATCCATTAAAATAGAACAATTTCAATAAAGCGAAGAAAGCCACTTCCTAATTTGCTGGAAGTGGCTTTTTCTTTTTCGTTGTTTACCAGCTAGTTGAACTTAATAAGAAAATAAAGAAGCAGAAGTAAGCCCAGGACATCAACCTTGGCCGGATCAGCATTGTTTCTTTCGGTTAATCATTCAAATTGAACAGAGACGCGAATGTTCGTTCCTCCGCTCAATTTAGTGTTCTGTTTCATTATAGCATACTAACTAATTGAATTTCATCTAATAAAAATCGGTTAACTTTACCATTCATGTTGGTGTTGCAGTCGTTAAATTGAATGCGGAAATGGTGATTTCCCTTCTTCAGCGTAGCTCCCACCGTATTGCTCCATCCCCAGTCGGACCATTCGTTTTTCCCCCTTTGCGGGAAAACCAGCGCTCCCTGAAATTGATTGTCTACATAGAAAGAGCGGATACCACATTTATTGTCGGTATTCACCGGGCCACTGCCATTCGCATATCGAAAACGGATGCGATATTTTCCTGTAGAAGGCAAGTTTATCATAAAACTAAAAGGCTCCGTTTGGTCCAGATTAAATTCAACGTAACCATCACCTTTATAACCACTTACTTTTTTCTTTAAGTGATAGTTGAAATGCTCCGCCTGAACCGCTATATAAGAAGATGTTGGCTGTATTTCAACCGGTTGGCTTAAAAACGATGAAGTTCCGTCATTTTTCACTGCTGAAACCTGATATGTTGCAGGTACACTCTTTTTCAAAATCAGGCTTGTGGTATCCTTTGTTTCCGAGATAACCGTTCCGTTTTTAATGACTCGATAGTTGGCAGTTCCTTCAATGGAATTCCATGTCAAAACGTCTCCCTTGAGCTTCGCCTCCGGAGTATCAGGAGCGGTAATAAAAGGAGCCATCTTCACCGCTGGCCCGTCTGGATGGTTGTTCATGGTCATCTCAATGGTATGTTTTCCGGTTAAACCGGAGGGAATAACAGGATTTTCAAGCTGTTTCCCATCTAAATAGAAAGATGAGATGGAATTGCCAAAACCTCTAACAGTCAATGATAAAATTGATTTCCGATAATGAAAGTTGTCTAGTTGGTAGGTTCCGCCAAAGTTTTGAGGAATCACGGGTTGAAAGCGCAAACTGTCTGTTTCCGGCGTTAGGCCGAAAATAACCCGGTAAGTCATAGCCAGCTGACCGGCAATGCTCCACAACTGACGGCTGGAGTTAAGCACGGTTCCGGCAAAATCGCCTGTTTCGGCGACCATATTTTCTTTATTCGTCAGAAACAGAGCGGCGGCCCGAAGCTGTGTTGCATAACTGTAGGCAACCATGCTTTGCTGTTTTTCTTTGGCTGCAGCCAAAGTCCAGAATGCCTGCACAAAAGGCCAGCTGGCATCGTTGTGGTACGGCGAAATATCTGGTGTTTGTGGATAAATACAAGGAATTCCATAGGACAGAAGCGGCGTATTTTCCAGTACCGACCGGCTTCTGGATGAATCGGCAATGCCAAAAAGCAAGGTACACGCTTCGCCCAATGATTCCGAGCGTGGAGAAAGACTGAAGAAGTCACGGCCGTAAAGATATTGGCCATAATACCCCTTGTCCGCTTCCCAGAGGTGTGCATTGATATTTTCTTTCAACGAATCGGCTTTGGCAGTCCACGGGGCGTTTTTGCCCAGTTCATTGGCCATTTGGCCGAGTACTTTGAGCGTTTCATAGTGAATGGCATTCGTCCCCAAATTCATCGAGGCATAAATGTCAACAGGCTGCATCCAGCGTGGATACGTTTGCTTCCGCCAATCGAGAAACGATGATTCTCCCCGCATCAAACCGGTTGCCGGATCGACGATGGTCTGCTGATCGCATTCTACGGAGTTTCGGACAATCTCGTAGCCCGTTTTCAGCCAGTTCTTGTCACCGGTGGTTTTGTATATCTCCCAGGCAGCCAACGACCACACCACGCGGTCAGACGATACGGGCCAGGCTCCTCCGGTTCCGGTATCCTGAATAATATGACCGTCCTTGACCTTCTTCATCAAACTGATTTTAGCCACTTCCGGTTCCACCATAGCCAGTGACAACACAATGCTGTAGCTGATGTCCCGGGTCCAGACGCCTCCCCATTTATCGCCGGTACGGAATGTGCTGTCCGCTTCGATGTCCTGTTTCAGTTCGTCCAGCGAAAGCCGGTAAATGGCGTTCAGTAACGGAGATTCACTACTAAAAACCGGATATTGAGCGATGTTGTTCTTCAGTTTCCATTCAGGCCTGACGTGCGCATCGGGATCAAAAGCGTTGAAAACCAATTGAACGCTATAAATTCCGTCACCATCAGGGTCAGTGAGTTCCAGTTGTTTGTTGTTTGGGAGGTTTTCGAAATCCCAATTCAATGGAAAAGCACTTCCGGCGATATAAACGCCTTTAAAATCCTTCCGGTAGATTTTATTTCCATAAACGTCCTGGTAATAACCCTTTGTTTTAAAGGCATTCAACACCGGACGCATATCGAGATTGAACTGAACTTTGGTATTTTCCGGCAGGCTCTTAGTCGGGCTTTCACCAACCGAAGACTTGCTTTTCTGTCCAAAAACGGTGCTGATAACAACAGGCTTGTCTCCATTCGGAGTCAAATCAGCCGTGTGGTTAACGTTGTAGTCCAGTTCATTGTCTTTCCCATTGATACTGAATTTGAATTGAATAACAGGGCTAAAAGCCTGCTTTGCCGGACTTTTGTAGTTGGTCGCCATGTGTGTGTTCGACAGTGCCTTACCAACGAAACTATCCTGAACCACACGGTCGGAATAAACCGTAAACGCAGAGCTTTGATACAATATTTTCTCTTTTTTCCGGCAAGAAGAAGAGATTACCGCTAAAAGCAATCCCATGAAAACTATCAGTAGTTGTTTCATCTTTAGTTCGTTGATTTTCATTTCTCGATGGTTATGTGTTCTACTTCCTGATTAGCTGGGATATAGATAGTACAAACCCGTGTTTCTTTGTCCCACGACCACAGGGAACGTTTTGAAGCATGTTTCTCAGAAGAATTCCAGGCTTCTTTTACCTTCTTCATCTTACCACTCTGTGTAAGAATGGAATGAGGAGCTTCATTTAAATAAAGCCGGTATACTAACTCCCTGGGAGTAATATGATAACCATTCTCTACCTTAAGTGAATAGTTAATCGTGTATGCTTCGCGGGTTGTACTGCAAACCAGTTGCCTTTCGGCGAAGATATTGCGTTTGTAGTCATTGCTCTGGCCATCATCCTCATAGATCGAAAAAGAGGCTCTTTTATTTACGGATGCAGGATAAACATGCAGGATCAGTGGGTAATGCGGCTCTTGCTGGATATATTGCATTACCGGCATCATGGGAACGATAGAGCCTTTGCGGACGAAGAGGGGCGTGGTTTCCAACGAGACGGGATAATCGATCCACTGCTTTCCGTCATAAATGGTTTCAGGATGGTCAAAATCAATCCATTTGCCTTCGGGCAGATATACCTTTTTCGATGCAGCGCCTTCTTCCGTAACCGGAGCCACCAACAATTCCTTTCCAAACAGGAACTCGGTGTTCAGGTCGGCGGTTTCCGGATCATCCGGATATTCCAGCATCAGGGCACGCATTAACGGAAGGCCTGTGTCGTGCGCTTTTCGTGCATACGAATAAATGTAAGGAAAGAGCTGATACTTCCGTTCGATTGCTTTTTTGCAAATCGCCTCTACTTTAGGACCGAAGCGCCAGGGTTCCACCGCGTTGTTTCCTTCGTGATGAGCCCGACTGATGGGATTAAATACCCCGAATTGTATCCATCGGGTATAGAGTTCTCCTTCCGCCTGATAATCGGTTATATCGCCGCAATAACCCGAAATATCGCAACTCCAGAAAGGAATGCCGCCCATTCCAGCGGAAAGAGCCAGGGGAATCTGCCCAGCCAGTTTTTTCCAGCCTTTGGTCACATCTTCACCATTGCCGGCATCGCCTGACCAACCAAAGGTGTACCGCTGCATTCCGGCGAAAGCCGAACGGGTCATTTGGAAAATGCGGGTATTGGGATTGTGCTTTTCGAATTCTTCAGTCACGACTTTGTCCCATGTAAGCCCGAAAACGTTGTGTATTTCGGCATGCATACCCAGGTAGTGCTTCATATTAAGGCGGTCTGTCGCCTCTTCGTTACTCCATGCGGGTTCGCCCATGTCGGTCCAAAAGCCACGAACGCCCTGGTCGATGACCTTTTGTTGGTAATTGCCCCACCAGTCGGCTACTGCCGGATTGGTGAAATCGACCACGCCACAGTTTCCGCCCCACGGCCAGGGCATGTCATAACTTTTCCCGGTGCGGATGTCTTTTACAAAATAGCCAAGTGAATCGGCTTCGTTCCACTGTTTATTATTAGCCTGTGACACAACAGGGTCTTGCGAGACAATGACTTTGAATCCCTGATTTTCCAAATCATCTAACATCTTCACCGGATCCATGTAGTTTTCCTTTCGCCAGTTAAAATCCTGCAAATATTGGGTCCAACCAATGTCCTGGAAGATGATGTCACATGGAATTTGGCGCTTGCGAAATCCGTTGGCGATCTCCCGCGTGAGCTTTTCGTTGGTCAGCATACCACGCGATTGTGAAAATCCCAGCGCCCAGTCAGGCGGCATGATAGGATGGCCGGTCAGGTTCATGTACCTGCCAATGATTTGCTTATAGGAAGGACCGTAAATGAAGTAATAAATCATTTCTCCACCCGGCATAGCAAACGAATAGTTATCGGCTGATTCAGTGCCGAAATGGTAGGTCGTCTTGAAGGTATTGTCGAAGTAAATGCCATACCCTTCACTGCTCATGAAGAAGGGTATACTCTTGTACAACGGGTCTTTATCGACCTGGTAACAAGGATTGTCGCTATTCCACATTTTAAATTGGTGACCAACCCGGTTGATGGAACCATTCTTTTCGCCCAGTCCGTAGATGCGTTCCCCTGGACGAAGACTGATGTAGCTGGCCATTTGCGTGGAATCCATCTCAAAGCCACGATTCTGATAGTCATCCATCAGGAGTTTCTGGTACTTATCGAAAATGCTGATATGGAATGGAGCTTTTCGTACCCGGATGATTAAATCGCCGGTGTAAATTTCGTAATGCTGTGGTTGCTCCGATATATTCAGCTTTTGATTTCCATTGGATTCGTCGGCTACCACTGCAAAGGATTGATTATTTCGATGAAAATCGTCGGTATCATACCAAATGCGGATGACTCCCGGACCAACTTCCTTTATCTGTACTTTGATATTATTCTCACAACTGAAAACAGCCGTATTTCCATCGACAGAATAACTCCGGCAATTCCCCGGATGAACAATATCTGAAGCTTTTGCAATTCCTGTTAAGAGGAAAAGAAAGGCAACTGCCTGTATAATTCGTTTCTTCATTCTTCTAATGTTATTCGATTCCGCGAAGGCAAAACACCTCCTGAAGAACCGATGATCCTTCTACTTTTTTACTTATTCTATATGGAATTTGGGGTTTATCTGCTAATTATATTCTATCACCAACATTCCCCAGTACTGCATTTCTGGTACGGTGCAGGTGAGGGTAGAACCGTCTTGCTTAAATGCCAACTCTTCGGATGAACCGTAACGGTAATCCGGTGAAGCGTACCAGACCCTTTTTACTGTTTTGGTTGTCTCAATTTGAAGCGACAGGTCTTTTATTACACGCTGAAAAGGTTGTGTTCCCGATGCATCCCGCCAGTTCAGACTGGTCGCATCCATGTAATTCAGCAGGTTGATGACTTGGGTTGAGCCCAAATCTTTCCCGGTTACGGTAACACTTCCGGTTTGCGGCGGCCAGTTGTTGATGTTGATTTGTCCGTCGAGCGAAGTTACCGATGGTGTGTTGAAATCGCCGTTGCCTTGTAGCAGGTTTTCATAGGCAACCTGAAAATCGTAATAGCGAGTCAACGCCTCTTTCAAGTCGGTTCGCATCAGCAGGTTGTCATTGGGGAAATACTCCTTGCCCAGCATGTGTTCTCCCAATTCCAGATGGCTTCCGCCGAAAGCGAAAATAACGGCATCGGTCATTAAAACCCCGGGCGTATTGAAGTAGCCGGTAGAATTGGCTTTGTCGTAATCCATGTACGCGGCTAAAACAGTTTTAGTTCCTGCTCTGCCCATTTTAGTGTTGTCCTGAATGATATTAGCCAGATCCTCGTATTTATCGTTGGGTGACCAGACTTCGGTGTAAGCAAATTTAACCGGCGTCGACAGAATATTGGCCTGACCATATTGATTGACCGCATTCATCACCATTTTCTTATTCGGAAAACGTTGGTTCAGATTATTCAGGAACGAGCTGAATCCGTATGGCAAGTCAGCTTGCTGTCCATTATAATCGTAGACTGTTCCCCGATCGCCCAACTGGTCCAGATGCCAGCCGTCAAAGTCAAGGAACTGATATACCAATGCCGTTTGATCGTCGATGTATTTCTGCCAGTCGGGATTGGCCGGATCGAGGACAAAGATGTCACTCAATGCCCAGTTGTTATCCAGGTCGTGCTTGTTCACATTCTGATGATTCGCATCGTTATAAAGCATCCACTGGGCGGAAACGCCATCTGTAGCGTAATCGTCCCAGGCACCGTAGAGTAAATTGTAAAACATGGAAGCAATACCGTATTCGTGCGCTTTGTCAATGTAACCTTTCACCACGTCGAAGGAGACATCGCGTTTGGCAATATCCTGCCACTCAGCTGCGGGTTGAGAACCATCCATCTTTAGAGGCATGTGATGCTTGTTCTGCCAGTCGTAGTATTGAATACCATTGATGTGATAGCGTGTGAGTTTTGCCAGTTGTGAATCAATATCATCAGCAGTCACATCACCCGAAAACTCAGAAAGAAAACCGTATCGTGGGAAATGTGTCCAGTCGGAAGAGACATCTACACCAATACTTCCGTATACCTCTTCCTTTCCATTTACCGTTTCGTACACATCCACCATGTAGCCGGTAAAATCGTTGTCCGGAGCTGTCCATTGCCATGTTTTCCCGGAAAAATCTTCTTCTTTAATAACTTCATTTAGATACCGGTATCTGATTTTAGTCGAGGAAGTTAATGCTTTGTCAGATGTAAACTGTATCACATCGCCGGGATGATACAAAGCTTTGTCGGTTGAGAGTTTTACCGCAGTGTTGGTCGTCGGATTATCCGGTCCATCAGGTGAAGGAGCCGGTGCTTCCGATTTACTGCAACCTGCTAGTATAAATACGATAAGTAGGTAATAGATTCGATTAATTCCAGTCATCTTCGGTTAACTTACTGAACAACGATTTTGCACGATGGAATACCGTTCGTTGTGAATTTGGTAAAAGCCGGCAGAGAGTGCTGCTCCCTGCCGGTTAATTAAACTACTGTTTTTGAATATCGATGGTTAAATCCTGTACATTGAGCGTAAGGGTATATGTTCCCGCATCGGCTGCCGAAATAGTCCACTTACTATCATCCGGATCGCCACCGATGTGACGGTACATTTTGGTTGGGTCATTCGGATCCATCATGTACATATCCTGGCCCCAATCACTATTCCGGTTGACCGGAAATTTGAATTCACCTTCTCCCAAATCTCCCTGGAATGTGAAAATATACCAGTTGTTCGGGTCCTGCGTCAATTCAATCGCATTGGTGATATCCCATCCAATGGAAGTTGCCGATCCCACAATGTAGAGTTTCAACGGCTCGATAGTAATGGTCATTTTCTTCAAATCAACCATTACGTGGTACTGGTTTTCATTGTAAATCGTCCATTTATTGTCATCGGGATCTCCTCCGTTGTGCAGATAGATCTTCGTTGAATCGGATGGATCACGCATGTACATATCCTGATTCCAGTCGGTGTTTGTATTCACAGGAATTTTAAACTCTCCGGGAGTCAGAACTCCATCGTAGGTGAACTGGAAGAGATTATCAGGATTTTGCACCATTGGGGTGGCATTTGCAATATCCCAGCCATTTGGCGTGGCATCACCAACCAGGTAGAGCTTATCATATTGAGGACCGGGTTGTTTGGTAATGCTGATCGTCAAATCAACCAGATTCAGTTTCACAATGTATATACCATCTTCTGCAATGGTAAACTGATCGTCCGGCTGTGTGTCATCTGTCCGGTACACGAGGGTGTTGTCATCTTTCCCTTTTTGGTACGAAGGAAGGAACGAACCTAATGTAGTAATGAACTTCAGATTTCCGGCCTTCAATGTTCCCTGATAGGTAAAGGTAGTCGGATCGTTCTCATCCGGTGTCATCTCTATTGCATTGTTGGCGTCCCAGCCGTTAGGCGAAGCGTCTCCAATCAGGTAAAGGGTACTGGATACCGGTTCGTAGGGTGTTACCGTGAATTTAATGGGTTCAGTCACATCATCCGGTACATTTTCATTAGCTATCTTAGCGGTGACGCGGGCTTCCAAACTAACGGCTGTACCCGGTTGAATTCCCCAGTAATTCAACAGCAGATCATTCAGCTCTGCCACAGTAAAGTCTCTCTTATATACCGCTTTACCCATGTTGTACGATTTGGCATTGGCAAATCCGTTGCCATCCTGATCAATATCGAGCGTGTAGGAAATGGAACTCCCTGTTCCCTGATTACTGCCGGTTGTCCAGTTAATGCTTACCGCTACGTTGGCGTCATTCTTCTGCGAAAGCACAACATTGTCGGCTGATGTTGATATGGCTACCGGTTCTCCCATAGTAATATTAACCGGCTCGTCCTTGGTACATGAGTTCATCATGAACACCGAGGATATACCTAACAAAACGACCAGCGTCAAATAGCCAATATTTAACCCGGCTCGTTTCCGCTGAAATATATGGATATTGAATTTTTTCATGTTTCATTGATTTAATTGAAAAGGGGCAGAGCTTTCCCTTGTTGTTAGCAAAAGAATCGTTCGAATATAACTCTGTCCTTTTCCTTGAATTACGATTCAGTTTATTCTACTCCGCTCTAGTAACCCGGATTTTGTGTCAGGTTCGGGTTGGCATCAATTTCCTTTTGCGGAATGGGCAGCAAGAGGAATTTGCTGGTAGCATTCACTTTACCGATAGAATGCAGGAAGTTCAACCCGTAATCGCCATTATCGACGCGAATCAAATCGAACCAGCGCTGACCTTCGAATGCCAGCTCCATACGGCGTTCGTGAAGTACTTTTGCTTTGAAATCGGCTTGCGACAAACCGGTAACAGCCGGTAATCCGGCACGGGCTCGTACTTCATTCAGCGGAGCTTCCGCCTCGGTGGTTTTTCCCAAATTGTTCAGTGCTTCGGCTTTCATCAACAAAACATCGGCATAACGGAGGACCGGGAAATCCATAGGGCTATTGTCATATGAAGAAGAAATCGATTTGGTTACCAGGAATTTACGAAGGTTGTATCCGGTCGTAGAATAACCCGGATCGTAATCCATTCCGTCGAACTGAGGGCAGCCATCATACAAGATGGTCACATCTTTACGCAGATCGCCAGGTTCGTATGAATCGACAAATTCCTGGGTCGGCTGGTTCCATCCCCAACCGCCGGCTACCATGTTGGAATTACGCGGACCGGTAAAAGTGCTCAACCAGGAAGCCTGGTTCGTGTTATCCCAGAAACCTTCTCCGGCATTGCCTGTATACTGAATTTCGAATAGTGATTCGACCGAATTCTTATTATTTACATCGAAATTGTCGGCATAATTAGGATTGAGTGCATACCCCAGTGATTCCACTTCGTTTGCCAAAGTAACCACCTTGTCCCATTGTCCAAGCGTCAGGTATACTTTTGCCAGCAAGCCAGCTGCTGCACCTTTTGATGCACGACCGATATCGTTTCCTGAATACTCTGAGCGGGGTGGAAGTAACTGTTCTGCATCAGTTAGGTCGGCAATAATCTGCTCGTAAACTTTGGCTTTGTCGGTTCGCTTCGGACGAAGGTCGTCTCCGGGTTCCTGAGGGACTGTAATCAACGGAACATCACCAAAGAACCGAACCAGGATGAAATAATACAGTCCACGCAAAAATTTGGCTTCTCCGATGATCCGGTTTTTCAGATCCTTGTCGATGTTCATATCAGGAACTTTCTGCAGGATAATATTGCAACGCAGAATACCGGGGGCCGGTCCACGCCAAAGATCGAGTACGCCGGGATTATCAGTCGTGGTAACGAAATTGGCTTCGTCTTGTGTTTCAATGCCATCGGTTCCGCCACCCGCACCAACAATACTGTTGCCAGCCATGATGTCAGTAGTCCACATGCGCATGTTATACAACTTCGGCCATTGCAGTGGTTGATAAGCACCGTTGATGGCAGTGATGGCGTCTTCTTTTGTTTGGAAGAAATTCGCCGTATTGATAGAGTCGAGCGGTGCCTTA
This sequence comes from Prolixibacter sp. NT017, assembly GCF_009617875.1. Lineage (NCBI taxonomy): Bacteria > Pseudomonadati > Bacteroidota > Bacteroidia > Marinilabiliales > Prolixibacteraceae > Prolixibacter > Prolixibacter sp. NT017. The sequence goes on from NZ_BLAV01000001.1 coordinate 1,906,951, forward strand.
TCCAGGAAGTCCTTGCTACAGGCAACACTCATGAACGTTACTAATATGAGAATGATATATTTTTTCATGGTTGAATCTTTTTTTCCGTTTAGAAATTCATGTTGACGCCGAAACTGAATGTTTTGGTCACCGGATACAAGCCATTGTCAATACCGTTAACCGTTCCGGATCCCAGGCCGTTATCCTGTACTTCCGGGTCAAAACCTGTATAGTTGGTTAACGTGTAAAGGTTTGAGCCAGCGAAATAAACTCTTAACTTGTTGATTCCCCATTTCGTAGTCAGATTTTCCGGAAGAGTATATCCAAATACCACGTTCTTCAACCTCAGGTACGAACCGTCCTCGATCCAACGGTCGGAAGGACGTGTGTTCTTGTTCGGGTCGTTGAAAACGGCGCGGGGAACATCGGTTTGATCGCCTTCTTTTTGCCAACGTTTCAATGTTTCTGTTGTCTGATTAACTGCAACAGCCATTCCTTCGCTCCAAACACGATTGACATTCAGAATTTTATTTCCTTGCACTCCCTGGAAGAAGATCGAAAGGTCAAATCCTTTGTAGTTAAAGGTGTTATTAAGTGAAAAGATAAATTTCGGGCTTGGGTTTCCCAGATAGGTGCGGTCGGCATCATTGATAACACCGTCACTGTTCAGGTCCTTGAAACGAATATCACCGGCTGAGGTGCGGTTATAAGGATCCAACCCGGGAACCTGCACGGCATGATTATCAACTTCCTGCTGATTTTGGAAGATTCCATCCGTTACGAATCCGTAAAACTCGTTTACCGGCTGTCCTTCCGCGATACGTGCTGCCGCGAAATTGAAGTTGAAACTACCAGTGGTCATCGGAATGGAATCATTCAGATTGGTCACTTTATTTTCATTGTAGGAGATATTGAAATCTGTGTTCCATTTGAAATCACCTTTGTCAATGTTCCGGGAGGAAATTGTTAGCTCAGCTCCCTTGTTCTCCATTTTACCGGCATTGATAGACGGAACGTCTACATCGGAATAACCGGTTGAAATCGGAACCGACATAGGAACCAACATGTCATTGGTATTCTTCTGATAAACGTCACCAGTAATGTTGATTCGCTGATTCAGAATTGTTGCATCAAACCCCAGGTTGATTTGCTCCTGAGACTCCCATTTCACATTGGGATTGGGCATCATCCTCGGCACAACGGCACTGACAATGTTATCGTTGAAGTTATATTTTACCGTCTCCAGTTTCGAGGCAAAAGAATAGTTTCCGATTTCCTGGTTTCCGGTAAAGCCGATACCTGCCCGAATCTTCAAATCATCAACAAAGTGGATGTTTTGAAAGAAATTCTCCTGCGAAATACGCCATGCAACCGAACCTGACGGGAAAATACCCCATTTGTTTCCGGAACCAAACCGGGATGATCCATCGCGACGAACGGTGGCAGTAACGAGGTATTTGTCTGCGTAGTTGTAATTCACCCGCGCCATGTAGGAGAGAAGCGACCATTCAGAAGCATTCCCGTCAAGGGTCACCTGGTCGGTTCCGTTGGCCAGTTGCTGCGTCAGATCGCTGGCAAAGTTCTGAATGGAACCGTTCATGAAATCAAAGCGGTTTTCCTGGGCACTGGTTCCCACCATCGCCGTCAAATGATGCACATCTTTGAACGTTTTGTTGTAAGTAAGTGTGTTATCCCAAACCCAGGTAATGTTCTTGTTGGAAGACTGATATAAATAAGACTGATCCTGTGGATTGGGTTTCCAGTCATATTTGGGCGACCAGGTCCGGTCGTACCAGAAATTGGCTTCCAAACCTGCATTCGATTTAAATACCAAACCATCCAGCAAGGTGATTTCGGCATAAACTGCACCCCGAACGTTGTATCCTTTCGTTGAATTATCAATCAACCTGGCTGTACCAACAGGGTTACGGATATCACCATCCCATGACGGGCGTCCTTCAGGCCCCGCATAGGTTCCATCTGCATTGTAAATAGGCTGTGTCGGCAATGCTTTAATGGTGTTGCCGATGTTGTAGTCACCTTTGGATTTGATGTCGTGATTCAACGTGAGCCGGTTACCGAATTTGACATTCTTGAATACCTGAGATTCACTGTTAAACTGGACCGTGTAACGCTTGTAGTTGGTATTCAAAACAATTCCGTCCTGGTTCAGAATATTTCCGGATACGTAATAATTAGACTTATCGCTTCCGCCTGAATAGGAGACAGAAAGATTATTCATCCCGGCAGGACTAAAAACAGCTCCCAGCCAATCGGTTCCTTTGCCTAAGGAAGATGGATTGGCATACGCCGGATTCTGTTCCAAACCTGCATTGGCCATCATGTCGTTGTGGAGTGCAGCAAATTGTGACGCATCCAACACTTTAATCATGTTGGTCGCTTCCTGAATGCTGTAGCTATAGTCCACGTTTATCTGGCCTTTGCCGGACTCGCCCTTCTTGGTGGTAATAATGACGACTCCGTTCGCACCTCGTGAACCATAAATCGCGGTAGCAGAAGCGTCTTTCAAAATCTGAACAGTCGCAATGTCATTCATATTTAACTGGTTGAGTCCGCTTGTCGTGGGAACTCCGTCGATGACCAGCAATGGGTTGTTGTTGTTAATCGTTCCCATACCACGAATGCGAATGGTTGCGTCGCTTCCGGGCGCACCTTGCGAGATAACCTGAACACCGGCTGCACGTCCCTGCAAGGCATCGCTGACACTTGGCACGGGAAGTGATTCCATGTCCTGTGTTTTCACGGTAACGATGGAACCGGTCAGATCCTTCTTCTTCTGATAACCATAACCTACGGCAACAACTTCGTCCAGACCGATGGTTTGTTCCTGCATCACGACATTCAATGTAGGCTCACCGGTAGGAACAATTTCTTTGGTTTTCATTCCTACGAAAGAGAATACCAATGTGCTTTCGACCGGAACATCAGCCATACTGTAATTTCCGTTAAAATCGGTGATGGTTCCGTTGGTTGTGCCTTTAATAACAATGGTAACGCCGGGAATCGGCTCTCCTTTGGGGTTGGTCACTTTTCCTTTTAGTGGATGTGCCTGTTGTTGCTTCGTGCCTGAGGGCTCGTCGTTGCTGCCTTTCGGAAAGAGGACGATGCGCCGGTCGATGATTTTGTAGCTGATGTTCTTTCCTTCAAACAACCGGTTCAAAACGTCTTCGATGTTACTCTCGTTCGCATTGATGCTAACCCGATCATTCAACTGAATCTGGTCGGCATTGTAAAAGAAAACAAACTGGGTTTGCTGTTCAATCTGATTCAAAGCGCTTTCCAGCGTAGTGTTTTCGAGGTTAACCGAAAGCCGGGTTTCCTGCGAATAAACACTGGCTGATACCTGCATCAGGCTTAGAAGTAAAATGACGAACGTTAGTCGCATAATTAACCATAGTTTAATCATGCCATTCCGCGGAAAGGCAAGCAATCGAAACTTTTTTTTCATAGATTTGTAATGCTAAGTTCTACAAATGAATAGCTCCAACTATTCGTTTAATTTAACAGCCGGGAAGTGCTCCAACATTTCCCGGTTTTATTGTTTTATTTCCGTTCAATCCATATATCAGTGCTGTCGCGTTGTACTTTGATGGGAATCGTCAGGTTGACCAAATCAAAGAACTTTTCAATATTATCGTCCTTGTAGGCGGCTCCCGAGAAGACTTCTTTGCCCAGTTCTGCATCCCGGAAGTGTATGTTTACTTTGTACATCCGCTCCAGCGTTTTGGCTATCTCGTTTAACGGTTGCCGGTTAAAATGATATTCTCCGGTTCGCCAGGTGGTCACCAAATTGGTGTTGGCTTGTATCACATTGTCCTTTCCTGTGCTCTTATCGTACCGCCACTGTTCGCCGGGCTTGAGCATCACCGGTGCTTCTTTCTGCGGAATGTCTTTAATTTCCACAACTCCTTTCAATAGCGTGGTTTCCGTTCGGTTGTCTTCCGGATATGCTCGTACGTCAAACTGTGTCCCCAGCACGTTGACACTCATATTGGGGGTGATGACCCGGAATACGCGTGATTTATTATGTGTCACTTTAAAATAGGCTTCTCCAACCAATTCGATTTCCTGTAGTTTTTTGTCCGGCGAAATGTGGTATTTCAGTTTGGAATCGTAATTCAGCGCCACAAACGTTCCATCGGGAAGTGTAACCTCCGACTGCTGTCCACGCGGTGTTTTGAATTCAATAACCTGGGCTTGCATATCGCCAGGTGAGAAGAAGTGCTTTTCGCCAAGCAAATAGCTCGCTACTCCCAGGATAATTAGTATGGAAGCTGCTGCTGCAATACGGGGAAGTCGCCTGATGGTAAAGCCAGATGAACTTGAACGGCGGAAGATCTCAAGGGACTCGTGCTTGATTTTTTGGAAATCTTTTTCTGCAATATGTGAGTGGTCAATTTCTCTTCTTTTCCATTTCAGCACATAGCCAATCAGCATGGCCAATGCCGATTCTTTGTCCTTTGTTTTCTCTTCCGGAAATTTCTTTAAAGAATCCTTCGTCAGGCTTTCCTTAAATTGCTTGTCAAACAAATGATCAGAGGTTTCCTTCTTCATGGTGTTCGTATTGCTCTTTGTAAGAAAAAGCAGTTACGCTCAGAATATACCCCTGACTATTTCATGCTGTAGAACATGTTTTGCAGAAAATGTGATTGGAGACAGGAACAACTAGTTTTGCAATAGAAAGGACATCAGAGGATTGCTGTCTGCAGAAATAATAAAATGGATTCCGAAGAAGTATCTAATATTTTTTTCAGCTTAGCTATCGCTTTCTGAACACTGTTGCCAACCGATTGATAATTCACCTGCATTACTTCCGCCACCTCTTTATTCGACAGGTTTTTATAAAATTTCAGGTAAATGGTTTCTTTCAGACGAGGAGGAAGTTGATTGAGCGCATCAGCTACCAAATCAAGGCGAAGCTCTTTTTCTTCCGGATTAACTTCCGTTGAATAACTCAATCGGAACGCGTCGATACGTTCATCATCCAGTTCTGTTTCGGCTATTCTGTGAGACTTCCGGATGTTGGCAAAAATCTTTATTCGCAGAGATTTCAGTAAGTAAAAAAGGATGTTATCAGTGGGAGAGAGTCGATCCTTTTTTCGGGCCAATTCGAAAAAAACATCCTGTATGCTATCGCGAACCAAAAACTCATCGGACGTGAAACGCTGTCCGTACTCACACAACGCCAGGTGGTACGTGTCGAAAATGTAGGAAAAGGCTTCTTCATCGCCACGTTTAAAGCGCTCCCAGATTTCTGCATCCAGATTTCGTTGCATAGGTTTCAATGTCGCATCCCCAAAGTTTAGTGGTGGTACAAAACTAACTGAAATTTTTCAATCCGGTTACCGGCGTGTTTTATTCTCCCTTCCGAAAAATGAGTAAGCGTTAAGGTTGCGTACGGCATTTTTCCTTCCGGGAAGAGGAGTTCTCCTGTTGCAAAGCTTGTTTCTTTGCATGCCGGGGTCATTTCTTTGCCGACGGAGTGGTTTTCGTGCCTCGCCGAGTTCATTTCTCTGAAGGCGGAGTTGTTTTCGTGTCTCGTTGAGTTCATTTCTCTGAAGACGGAGTAGTTTTCGAGCCTCGTTGAGTTCATTTCTTTACAGCCGACTGACTTTGCGACAGTCGGCGCTGCCATTGCGTCAGTCGCCAGGTACTTTGCGCGAAGCTCGGAGTAGTTTGCATCATTCGGTTTGTTCTTTGCATGAGTGGCGGTGTGGTTTGCATCAAAACCCGCGATTTCGCGACAGCGGGAAAATGGGGTGAACAAAAAAAGCTTCCCGTTTCGGAGAAGCTTTTCTGAAAAGTGACTGAGCTGGGGCTCGAACCCAGGACCCACGCCTTAAAAGGGCGTTGCTCTACCAGCTGAGCTACTCAGTCATCCTTTGTAGTACCCTTGTTTTTCAAAGGCGGTGCAAATATACGGTCATTTTTCTTTTATGCAAAAGATGAATCACAAAAAATTGACACTAATTGACCGATGATTTTCGATCTTGCCGTTATTCTTCTGAGACCCATTCAATTCCCATTCGCCCGCAAAGTAAACTCACCGGTAACATTTTCAGTTTTGATGGTAAATTTCCAGTTGCCGGTAAATTCAGAGTGGTTCTCTTTCACATTGACCACACGCGACCAGCTGGCATAATTTCCGTTTTTCATGTGTATGCTGGCCATTTTATTTCCATCGGGCGTCAACAGCTCGATTTCCATATTGCCAATGGTGCTGTGTCCGTTAATCGACAGCTCCAGTTGGTCAATTTTCCGGTTTACCCGGAATTCAATCTCTTTTTGTGACGTGTTGTTGTGAAGTTTCTGGTGTTCCTGTACCAGATTGCCCGGCTCGGCTTCCTGACCGGAGGTTTGCTTCATCTCATCCCGCATGTCTTTCATCGCCGATTCCATTTTTTTGTGGAATTTCTCGGCCTGCTTCTGAATTTCAGCATGCGGATCCTGTGCTTTTGCAAATAGGAATATAGCCATAAGCGGGAACATTAAAATGACTTGTTTCACGTGCTTGCTTTTTATGGTTACACAATTGCAGGTTGGGGCTAAAATAATAATCTAAAAATACAACGGATTCAGGTCGATTAAAAGTATGTCCCTTCTTTTTATCCCACATTTAAACTTGCAAAAACGACCGGTTTGCGAAAAAAACATACTTTTGTTTACCATAAAACAAACCGGAAAAAGACAGTTCCGGTTTCCTAACTTTCGGATTTTTGTACAATGAAAAATAAGGTGGTAATTATTACCGGAGCTTCTTCCGGAATTGGACGAGCACTGGCTGTGGAATTTGCTTCACGCGGCGCGAAACTGGTTTTGGGAGCACGCCGGACTGATCGTTTACAGGAACTGGAACAAGAGCTTCCGGGTACGGAAATTCTTTCGGTCAAAACGGATGTTTCGGTCGAGGAGGAGTGTAAGAACCTGATAGAACAGGCTGTTTCGCGCTTTGGGCACATCGACATACTGATTAACAATGCAGGCATTTCCATGCGGGCCAATTTTCAGGATATGGACCTGGAAGTGATGCATAAGGTGATGGATGTGAACTTCTACGGGACAGTTTATTGCACCAAATATGCTTTGCCATATTTGCTCGAAAGCAAAGGTTCGCTGGTTGGGGTGATTTCTATTGCGGGCCATGTGGGCCTACCGGGAAGAACCGCTTATTCGGCTTCGAAGTTTGCCGTTCGCGGATTTTTGGATACGGTTCGCATCGAGAACCTGAAAAAGGGACTACATGTGCTGGTCGCCGCTCCGGGCTTTACTGCTTCCGAAGTAAGAAAATCGGCGCTTACCGCTAATGGAACTGCCCAGGGGGAAACTCCGCGGAAGGAGGAGAAAATGATGACTTCGGAAGAGTGTGCCCTGCACATTGCCAATGCGGTAAAAAAAAGGAAGCGGCAGTTGATTCTCACTTTCGTGGAAGGAAAATTTACCGTTTTCCTGGGCAAGTTTTTTCCTTCGTTGCTCGACAAGTTAACCTTTAATCACATGGCCAAAGAGCCTGATTCACCTATCAAGTAAAGCAATATGTTTTCATTCGACACCCAATACCGGGTTTGTTACGGCGACACCGACAAAATGGGCGTGGTTTATTATGGCAATTACCCTCGCTTTTACGAAATCGGGCGAACGGATATGATTCGTGAAATATACAAATCGTACCGGTTGCTCGAGGAAGAGGATAAGATTTTTCTGCCCGCGCGGTCACTCCATATTAATTACCACAAGCCGGCTTATTACGACGAGTTGCTGACGATTCGTACCGTTATTAAGGAAATGCCCAAAGTGAAGTTTCCGTTGGTCTCTGAAATTTACAACGAGGCTGGGGAATTGATCAACGAAGGGAAAGTGGTACTGGCTTTCATGGATTTTAATACAGGCCGGCCGTGTAAAATTCCGGATCAATTTGAAGAAATTCTTCGCGAAAGGCTGGGAGAATAATCAGTCGAACCGCAGATAGATAAACGAAGCTACGGCAAAAACGATGATCATGATGCCGACGATTTTGTTGGCCCACCACAGCATGTGAAGATTAATTTTGTGTCGAAACAGATTTACCAGGCCGGTTAACACAAACCACCAACTCGATGCCCCGCCAAAAACGCCGGTAATAATCATCAAGGATTTAATCGGCGCTGACAGTTTCAATGCCAGTCCAGAACCGGCAAATACGGCGATGAAAACAAAGACGGCCATCGGGTTGGAAACGGTCAGTAGCAACGTAAAAAGGTAATCCTGCAGGTAGGTCGATCCTTTCTTCTTGAACTTTTGCAACTCCTGCGACGGGTTGGATTTGAAGATGTGCAGTCCGAGGAGAATAAGGATAATAGCACCTGAAATTTCGAAATAGATGGAGTGTGCCGTGATGAAATCGATAATCATCGTCATACTGAAACCGGCAATAATCGCATAGATCGTATCAGACGTTGCAGCTCCCAGCCCCGACGACATACCGGAACGCCAGTTCTTGTTCACTGTACGTTGTATGCAAAGCATTCCGATTGGTCCTAGGGGAACGGAGACAGCAATTCCAATAATGAATCCTTTCCAGATTAATTCCAGTTCCATGGCCGCAAAATTAAGTTAAAAATTGTTACACCTCCCGATTTCGTTGGTTAAAAATGAGTCTATGTTTGTGGACAAATATTCTGTTTTTAAAAGAATTTAAAATAAGTTTATGGCTTCCGTTCGGATACTCACAATCTGCTTCATACAATAAGCAGAAAAACTAATGGCAAATCCAGTGTTATGAAGAATCTCTTGCTACTTACCCTATTGTTTATGTTTAGTTTACAGCCTTCTTTCTCGCAGGAAACTTTAAAGCTTTGGCCTGATGGGGTTCCCGGTCCCAATGTTTCGCCCAAACCTGAGGAAACTTTTGATGGCGTAAGGGTTCGGTTTGTTTCCGAACCAACACTAACGGTTTATCTTCCGGAAAAGGAAAAAAACAGCGGAACGGCCGTGGTCATTTGCCCTGGCGGTGGTTATTGGATTGAGGCCATGGATCACGAGGGATACGATTTTGCGAAATATTTGCAGAAGCGTGGAATTGCCGGTATCGTATTGAAGTATCGTTTGCCGTATGGTCATCCAACGATTCCGTTGCAGGATGCGCAACACGCCATCCGAACGGTTCGGGCTAATGCCCAAAAGTGGGGGATTGACCCGAATAAAGTCGGAATTGCAGGCTTCTCTGCTGGCGGACACCTGGCATCTACAGCCGAGACGCATTTTGACACCGGAAAGCCGGATGCCTCTGATGCAATAGCGAAGGAGAGTTGCCGCCCCGATTTTGCCATTCTGGGTTACCCGGTAATTACCATGAATAAAGCCTGGACGCATTTGGGATCGCGGGAAAATTTACTCGGGAAGAATCCGTCAAAGGAATTGGTCAAAAAATATTCGAACGAACTGCAGGTAACTCCGCAAACTCCGCCTACTTTTATTTTTCTGGCGGATGATGACGATGTTGTTCCTCCCAAAAACAGTGTTGAGTTCTATATGGATCTGAGGAAAAACAAGGTGCCGGCTGAGATGCATATTTTCTCGGAAGGCGGGCATGGCTTTGGAATGCACATTAGCGGAAAACCGCACGACCAATGGCGAAATCTGGTCATCGATTGGATGCGTGTCCGCAAATTGATTCCATAAAAACGGAGCTCTCATTCAAACTCCCAACTTATTGTTAAGTTTATTGTCTATGTTGTCTGATACACATCCTCACAAAATCATAAATCATTGTCCCCGTTGTGGTTCAAGCCAGTTTAATAGTAGGGAAGAGGGTATCTCTTTTTCCTGCGAAGATTGTGGCTTCGTATATTTCGTCAATAGTTCGGCTGCGGTGGCTTGTCTTATTTTTAATTCGAAAGGTGAGCTGATGCTATCGCGAAGAGCGATTGAACCGAACCGCGGAATGCTGGACTTGCCGGGAGGCTTTGTCGATGTAATGGAAACTGCAGAAGAGGCGGTTCGAAGAGAAATAAATGAAGAGTTGGGAATTGCAGTTACCGGTTTGCAGTATCTCACGTCCTTTCCCAACGAATATGTCTTTTCGGGCTACAGCGTTTTTACGCTCGACATGGCTTTTGTTTGCCAGGTGGATGATCTGGATTCTGCGCATCCCAAAGACGATATTTCAGCCATCGAATTTTATGATCTGAAAACTGTTCCTTTTCAGGAATTGTGTTCCGACAGCATGCGAAATATTATTGAGTTCTATCTTGAAAACAAAATAAAATGACTGTACCAGAACGTCTTGCAGCTGCAAGAGATTTGATGAAACAGCGTGGAATCGATGCATGGATTATCTCCGGCACCGATCCGCACATGAGTGAATATCTCCCGAAATATTGGTATACACGAGAATGGATTTCAGGTTTTACCGGCTCCTATGGAAAGGTTGTCGTTACGCAGGAAGAAGCCATCCTCTCTACCGATTCGCGCTACTTTTTACAGGCGGAAGAGCAATTGGCCGGAACCGGCATTCAATTGGTGAAGGATCTTCGCCAGCCGGGCGACGTGCCTTACATCGGGTGGCTGAAAAAAGCGCTTCCGGAAGGAAGTAAAGTTGCCATCAACGGACTGACAATTTCTGTAAGCGAAAAACGTAGTTTGGAAGCTTCATTGGGTGCGAAGGGCATTACTTTGGAGATTACCATTGATCTGGTCAGTGAACTATGGGAAGACCGACCATCGCTGCCCAACTCACCGGCTTATGAGCTGATGCCGGAATTTGCCGGTACTTCCCGGAAGGAAAAACTGGCAATGTTGCGAAATAGTTTGCGGGAAAAAGAAGCGGACGGAATGGTGATAACGGCGCTGGATGAACTGGCCTGGATCTTCAATCTTCGCGGTAGCGACATCGATTACAATCCTGTCTTTGTCGGTTACGGATATATCAACAGGGAAGAGGCGCATCTTTTCGTGCCGGAAGGAAAGATTGACAGTGCCTTAGCTGAAAAGCTGGAGTTGGAAGGCATTCGCATCGGTGGTTATGACGAATTTCTCTCTTTCGTGAAGAATGTAGCGGATAAAACGTTGTTGATCGATCCATCTCGAACCAGCGCTTTGTTGTTCGAGTCGGTTCCGAAATCATGCCGAATCGTAGAAGCTTCATCTTTAGCTAACTTACTGAAGTCTGTTAAAGGACCGATCGAAATAGAAGGAATGAAAAAGGCGCATGTACGCGACGGCGCTGCGATGGTGAACTTTCTGTATTGGCTGGAGAATCACCTGGGAAAAGAGAAAATTACCGAGCTGACAGTCGACGGAAAACTGAGGGAATTCAGAGCTGAGCAGGATTTGTTTGCCGGCGAAAGTTTCCATTCCATTGTAGGGTATGCCGACCACGGTGCGGTTGTTCATTATAGTGTGACCGAAGAAACCGACAAGGAAGTGATGCCGGAAGGCTTTCTGCTAATTGACTCTGGAGGTCAGTACCTTGACGGAACAACGGATATCACAAGGACTGTTGCTGTCGGTCAGCTTTCGGAACAGCAGAAAAGCGATTTTACGTTGGTGCTGAGGGGTATGATCGGTTTAAGTCTGGCGCGTTTCCCGGAAGGAACCCGTGGGGTGGCGTTGGATATTCTGGCCAGAAAGCCGTTGTGGGACAGCGATATGGATTATGGACATGGAACAGGTCACGGCGTTGGACATTTTCTGAATGTGCACGAGGGACCAATGAGCATCCGGCAGGACCTGAATCCGGAAATTATCCGGCCGGGACAGATTTTGTCGAACGAGCCTGGCATATACAAAACTGGTCAGTATGGTATCCGTACGGAGAATATGATTCTTTGTGTTCCCGGGAATGAGTCGGAGTTTGGGCAATTCCTGAAATTTGAAACATTGACTCGTTGTCCGATTGATACGAGTGCTGTAGTTCCCGAACTGTTAACAACAGAAGAGCGTGAATGGCTGAATGATTATCACCACGTTGTTTTGCAGGAAGTCGGACCGTTGGTTTCTACTCCGGTAAGAGAATGGCTAACAGCCAAATGTGCGCGAATCTGACATCTTAATTTTTATTATCGATTGTGTAAATCATTCTGAATATGAGGAGATTTATCGTGGTTATCATCCTGCTGGTAAGCAGTTTGACTTCATATGGTCAATACTACGTTAATGGGCAGGATCCTGCTTCGATTCACTGGCGACAAATCAATACACCAAATTTCCAGGTAATTTACCCGGATGATTTTGAGCAGAAGGCTCAGCAGGTGGCCTATATCCTGGAAAAGGTTTATGGCTATGCCAGTGAAACGCTGAAACATCAACCAAGAAAAATCTCTGTCATTTTACATACGAAAACCGTTCATGCCAATGGTTTTGCCGCCTGGGCACCTGCCCGGGTCGAAATGTTCCCTACGCCATCGCAGGATATTTATCCACAGAAATGGCTTGAACAGTTGGCGATTCACGAGTTCCGGCATGTGGTGCAGATTGATAAAATCGGTGAGGAGCTGCCCGGTATTTTTAAGGTAATTCTCGGTCAGCAGGCTGCAGCTGCAGTGGTTGGTGCTTATTTACCTTTCTGGTTTCTGGAAGGTGATGCCGTTTCGACCGAAACAGCTCTTTCACATGCTGGTCGGGGACGCCTTCCTTCTTTCGAAATGCCGCTAAGGGCGCAGGTTTTGCAAAAAAAGATCTATTCATATGACAAGGCTTATCTCGGGTCTTATAAAAATTTTATTCCTGATCATTATGAATTGGGTTACCAACTAGTGGCTGGAGTCCGTAGCCGTTATGGTGCGGATGTGTGGGCCGGTGTGCTGGACCGTGTAGCCCGGCAGCCTTTGTCGCTAACGGCTTTCGATAAGGGATTGAAACTGGCTACCGAAGAAAATAAGATTGGCTTGTATCACGAGATATTCAACGGACTGAAAGCCAAATGGCAACATCAGGATAGCCTGAACGAGTTGACTCCGGTTCAGGTTCTTTCGGCTAAGCCAAAGTATTTTACGAGTTACCGGTATCCTTATTATGTGAATGATTCAACGGTCGTTGCCCTGAAAACTTCCATCAACGATATCGATCGGTTTGTTCTGATTGAACCCAATGGCAAAGAACACAAGCTGGTTGCACCGGGTCCCTGGTTTCGCGAATCGGTGACATACGGAAATGACCGGATTTACTGGGTGGAACAGAAATCGGATGTGCGCTGGCAGCACCGGGAATTCTCGTTGCTCAGAGTATATAATATCAACCGGGGAATAGCGTGGCAACGCCGCTACCACGAAAAAGTGCTGGCTCCTTCCGTTTCCAGGGATGGTAAACATTTGTGTGCCGTGGAAGTGGGGAGTGCGAACCAGAGTTCTATTCTGTTGCTTTCGCCGGAAAATGGCGATATCATCAAATCGTTTCCGGCTCCTGACGGGCAATTGTTTCTGACACCTTCGTGGAGCCAGGACGGGAAACATATTTTCACGGTAGTGTTGGGCGACAAAGGGAAGACACTCGCCGAGCTGAATGTAGCGACCGGCAAACTCAAAACATTGATGCCTTTTTCGTATGTGGAAATCCGCCGGCCGGTGCAACAAGGGAATTACTTGTTTTATGCTTCGGCCCAAACAGGCATCGATAATATTTTTGCGCTGGATTTGACGACCGGTAAAAACTTTCAGGTAACATCTTCACGCTTTGGTATCCGGGATATTCAGTTTTCTCCCCACCGTAAAAAAATATTGTATGCCGATTATTCTGCCGATGGTTTCCGGGCGGTTCAGGCAAACGAGAAATCATTGCTTTGGAAGAGTTCGCCACAGCAGGAAGAGGTTCATATGGAACCTGCACAGACGATTGCAGAACAGGGACAGGGGGCTGTGCAGCTGAATGAGCCTGATTCAGCTTTGTACCCTTCAACTAAATACAGCAAACTGGGACATCTTTTCAATATTCACAGCTGGGCGCCGGTTTATGTGAACACGACGGATTATACGATCCATCCGGGGGTTTCGGTCATGTCGCAGAACAAACTAAGTAGCATGATTGCCCAGTTTGGTTACGATTACTCGGTGAATGACAAAGAGGGTAAGTGGTATGCGAACCTGGAGTATGAAGGCTGGTTTCCGATTTTTAAACTGGAGACTAGTTTCGGAAAGCAGAAATCACAGTATTACCAGGTAACCAATTATACCAATCAGGCCGGCCAGGTGGTCCGGTCGGATACTTCGCTGGTCGATTTTTCCTGGAATCAGTGGAACATAGATCTGGATGCCCGGATCCCGTTGGATTTGTCAAGAGGCAAGTGGTATCGGCTCCTTCAGCCGGAAGCAAAAATGGAGTTTACGAGTATTCAGCACAATTCGACTACGCCTTCTCAGTTTTTTTCGGGCAGCATTGTGCCAATTACTTACCGGCTGTATTTTCATAACTTACTAAGGCAGAGTATACGGGATTTGCAGCCTCGCTGGGGACAGATCGTGGATTTCAGTTTCCGGCACACGCCTTTTGGCAACCTGGATTATGGTACAGCATGGTCGGCTGAGGGGTATGAATACCTACCGGGATTTTTCCGCCATCATGGTGTCCGGGTTTATGGTGGTTACCAGCGGAAGGAGCTATCGGCAACCGGGAATATGTTGTCGGACCTGATTTTGTACCCACGCGGATACAAGAGTTTTTCCAACCGACAGTTGTTTACGCTTCGAACCGATTATACGCTGCCGTTGCTGTATCCGGACTGGAACCTGGGTCGGTGGATTTACCTGAAGCGAATCAACCTGCGCGGTTTTTATGATTATGGATGGACAGAGGCACTCGCTTCTCAAAACAACCAGACAATCAACTATAATTTTAGTTTTCAATCTTACGGGGCAGAAGTGACAACCAATTGTCATTTCCTTCGTTTTAAGGCGCCGGCCAACCTGGGAGTCAGGTATAGTTACATGCCCGATTTAAATGACTACCGTGTCGATGTCATTTTCTCCATTAATTTTTCAGCTTTGTAGTTTTTCAGAAAGACCAAATCAGGGAGCAGTTTATTTTCTTGTGATGAACAGCTCTTCTTTTTATTAAGCCGCTGTCATCCAAAGTCTGATTCATTGATTCCTGCGCCTAAAAATCCGCATCATTACCGGACGGACTCGGAAACATGCAATTCTCAGCAGGTTTATGACACCTAAATCTCATTGTACTGGTTTAATTACAAGCTAATTAATATCTATACAGATAGAGCGAAAACGGTTTCCAAATAAGAGCTTCAAGCCGATTGAGTTGCCAGTTTGCTTAAATTTCCACTTATCGATCCAGTTGACACGTTGAAACCGGATCTCCTTTCCTTGAAAAACACCATTTCCGGTTTACAAGAAACAACTCCCATAGTCATTCCTACTGTTCTTCAGCATAAGTATAAAAGACAAATGTCAATCAGAGGCATGGATACATATGTAAACAAAGTATTTCTACAACATTTGTAACCTAAGAATCTATTTTACTAATGTAATCAATCAGAATTTACATAAAACGAATCTAAATTCACTTTTTTTAACCCGAGCAGTGTCTGTTTGTAAATAGACACTGCTCGTAACTATTCATTGATATTTGTGATACATTAAGTTCACTAAATCAATGCTTTAAAAGTAAATTTAAAAGCTAAACTTTAAACAATTAGATACATTTGTATGCAAATGGGCTTCAAACCCTATTGATACTGTATATTTAAATACGTAATACTATATAAACCAGTAATTAATGCAGATAATTACTACCAATACTTTAAGTATTTCATTTCAATATTCCGGATATTCTTTGTGTATGAATAAAGTATAGTAAAACAATACATTAGTGTGTATGTGAGTAAGCATGATGTTTTAATTATCTTGTATTCACGTAGTTTAATATTTTTTCAGGAAATACAATTGTAAATTGCAATGTGTAAATTAAATCTATTGCTTGTTCGATTCTGTATTATTACATTTGTCACAGATAGAGTTTACAAATGAGTGGTCGCAGATAAATGACATTTCGGTATCGATAAGAGCTGACTGCTAAATGTGAATTCACTCAATTACCAAAATTCAACTGTAAACAGATGAAGGAACGGATCAATGAGTTTTTGCAACGTGAACATTTGTCTCCGGCTGAATTTGCCGACCGGATTGGAGTGCAACGCTCCAGTGTTTCACATGTGCTAAACGGGCGAAATAACCCCAGCGCTTCGTTTATTCAGAAGATGATCGCTGCTTTTCCCGGACTGAGCACTCGGTGGCTGTTGCTTGGCGAAGGAAACATGACAGAGCAATCAACCAGGTCGGGTAGTGACTTATTCACTGATCCAAGGCAGCCGGAAGCTCCGACAACCAACCATGAACCGGTTCAAAAGAAGGCGAAAGGTCCCGAAATTACGCAGAAACCTATTCACGAACCGTCAGTGGTCCAATCGGAAGAACCAATCTCTTATGCATCGAAAAAAGAGGTACAGGACATTTGGGATGACGGCCCGGGCGAAATCGAACGTATCGTGGTGTTTTATTCCGACAAAACTTTTAAAGCATACAAACCCTCAAAATAGTTTTTTCGGCTATCTTTGCCCTTCAAATAGTGGCTCAAGATGATGAATAAGACTGTTCAGAACCTCAGGGTTTTATCGAATATCCAACTTAACCGGGACCATCATCTCCTGGAGTTGCAGGCTCCCGTCAAGTTGGAACAGATCGCCCCAGGCCAGTTTGTGAATGTTCGTGTAGAGAAATCACAAAGTACGTTCCTTCGCCGGCCGTTTTCTATCTACGGGGTTGATTACGAAAAGAATACTATCTCTTTGTTTATTAAAGATGTCGGCCCAGGTTCGCATGTGCTGACATCAACGACTGAAGGTGAGGAGGTCGATGTGGTTTTTCCGCTGGGAAATGGCTTTTCTTACCCCGAAAAGAACGAACGTATCTTGCTTGTGGGCGGTGGTTTTGGTATCGCTCCTTTACTTTTCTTCGCCAGGGAACTGAAAAAACGCAACCTTGATGTGGATATCCATGCTCTGGTTGGTGCCCGTACTTCGGATGATCTGATGGAACTGGATTCGTTTGCTCAATGTGGAGAGGTTTATTCGACGACTGAAGATGGTACGCAAGGTGTGAAAGGCCGGGTGACTGACCATCCGGCTCTAAAGGAAAGTTTACAAAAGTTCGATAGAGTTTACAGTTGTGGACCAGAGCGAATGATGGAGGCTGTGGCGGCCAAAGCTGCTGAGGCTGATGTCTTTTGTGAAGTATCGCTGGAAAATACAATGGCTTGTGGTTTTGGGGTGTGCTTGTGTTGTGTAACCGATACCACCAGCGGTCATCAGTGTGTTTGTACGGACGGACCGGTGTTTAATATAAAGGATTTGAAATGGTAGATTTAGGTGTCAAAATAGGCAATCTCGACCTGAAAAACCCGGTGATGACGGCTTCCGGGACATTTGGGTACGGCCTGGAATTCGAGGATTTTTTCGACTTAAACCGACTGGGTGGCTTTGTGGTCAAGGGCACAACCTTGCATGCACGCCAGGGAAATCCTTATCCGCGTTCAGCTGAAACGCCTTCCGGTATGTTGAATGCGGTGGGTTTACAGAATCGTGGAGTAAAGTACTTTGCCGAGTATATCTACCCGAAACTTGAGAAATTTCAGACCAATGTACTGGTGAATGTTTCGGGCTCTACCGTGGAAGAATACGTGGAATGTGCCGAAGTGATTAACGAACTGGAGCATATTCCTGGTATCGAACTGAATATTTCCTGCCCGAATGTAAAGGAAGGCGGAATGACTTTCGGAACTAGCTGTCCGTCGGCTGAGGCCGTAGTCCGTGAAGTACGGAAAGTTTACGATAAGCATCTGATGGTGAAGTTGTCGCCAAATGTAACTTCCATTGAGGAGATTGCCCGTGCGGTGGAAAATGTGGGTGCTGATAGTGTTTCACTCATTAATACATTGCTCGCTATGGCCATCGATGCTGAATCGCGCAAGCCATTGCTTTCCACGATTACCGGCGGATTATCAGGGCCGGCTGTGAAGCCTGTAGCGCTGCGGATGGTGTGGCAGGTGGCTCAGGCGGTGAAAATACCGATTGTCGGCATGGGAGGTATCATGAATGCAGCGGATGCAGTTGAGTTTATGCTGGCGGGTGCTTCTGCTATCCAGGTGGGTACTGCTGGCTTTGTCGACCCGCTTGCTCCGGTAAAGATTGTGGAAGGAATCGAGGATTATCTGAAGCGTCACAAAATTGAATCGGTTACTGACTTAGTGGGGAGTTTATAAGTGTAACCACATTTGTAAACATACGAATTAATGAATTTTAACGTTATATAACATGCAGCCTGTTTTTTGAACAGGCTTTTGTTTATAAAATTGCGCACGTTATTAAATTGTGCTACGATATTTTAGTGAATTTTCGAAATATTATTTCCAGAACAGTGCCTATGAGGTATTTATTGGGATCTATTTTGGCATTACTGTTTGTCATGTCCGACTTTACACCCGGCTTTTCTGACCTGGGTGTTCCCAAACACAGCTTTTCGGTTCCAGATATGAAACCGCTTAATGAGCGGTTGACCAACGATTTATCGACGTTTGAATATTCCGATTACATCGAGCGTACGGTCGATCGGTTTATGGAACGGAATGAACTGCGTGGTGTTTCCATCGCTGTGGTAAAGGACGAGAAGCTGGTATTTGCACATGGCTACGGTTATGCCGACAAAGAAAACAATGTCATTACCGAACCTCGTAACATTTTCAGAATTGCCAGTGTTTCTAAGTTGATCACAGCTGTGGCCATTTTTAAACTCATTGAGAGTGGCAAATTATCGCTCGACTCAAAGGTGTTTGGCAAGGACGGCGTTATCAACGACGAAAAGTATATGCCATATCGCGACCGTCGTATGAATGATATCACCGTAAGGGAATTATTGAATCACTCTGGCGGCTGGACTCAGAAATATGGCGACCCGATGTTCATGCCTGATGTTATTGCCCGTAAAGTGAGCGATCCGCTTCCGGCGACCATCGATACCTATTTAAAGTTTGTTACCAGCCACCGGTTGCATTTCAAGCCGGGTACCATGAGTTCGTATTCGAACCTGGGCTTTGTGTTGCTGGGCGAAGTGATTGCCCGTGCTTCCGGAATGTCGTACGAAGATTATGTACGGGCCAATGTTTTGTTGCCTGCCGGGATTACCGATATGCACATCGGGCATAATACTTATAAGGACAAATATCCGAATGAAGTTAAATATTACGAACAGCGGGGTTCGCTTCCGGTAACGGCCTGCGACGGTTCGGGACTGATTCTTCCGAAATCCAACGGTGGAAACGATATTACGTTGCTTAGTTCTGCGGGAGGATGGGTCGCATCTCCTGTTGAACTGATGAAGTTACTGGTGGTCATTGATGGTTTTCCCGGTGTACCGGACATTCTGTCGCCTGAAAGCATCCGGGAAATGACAACGCCCAATCCCCGAGGATTCGAACCACTCGGGTGGCGCGGGACAACAGCTTCGGGCTATTGGTGGCGGACCGGCAGCATGCCCGGTACAGCTGCAATCATGAAACGTCGTCCGGACGGTCTTGAATATGTGATCATTTCGAACACAAGTAGCTGGAAAGGGCCGAACTTTACACGGGACCTGAGCCACTTAATGGACCGCATTTGCCGCCGGGTAAAAGAGTGGCCCGACCAAAATTTGTTCGAATATCACCGTCCTAAAGATATGTTGGCAATTAATTAATACACAATATAATCGAATTGAAAAGAGCACCACATTTTGGTGCTCTTTTTTTGAATTGATATCTCCACATTACATTTTTGTGCATTTTTTTTAAAGTAGAATGAACCCTTTTCAAACCTTTCAGGCTTTAGTGTGTTAAAGGAGGTGAAAAAAAAATTGATTTATAATCATTCACCATAAAACCGTTTAATTACAATGTCTGATTTTCAAGTGATGATGCCCAAAATGGGTGAAAGTGTCCAGGAGGCTACAATCACCAAAATGTTTGTCAAAAAGGGCGATACTGTTGAAGAGGACGATGTTCTTTTCGAAATTGCTACCGATAAGGTGGATTCGGAAATTCCCTCGCCGGTTGCCGGTAAGGTAAAAGAAATTAAATACAACGAAGATGACCTGGTTGCGGTTGGGGAAGTTGTTATGTTGATTTCAATGGATGGGGAAGACGAAGGAGATGATACTTCTTCGGAAGAGACTACCGATAAAAAGGCAGAGGAACAACTTGCCGCCAAGGAAGAAAAATCGGAAACACCGAAAGATTCCGGTGCTCCGCAAGGAAATGTAAACAAACAATCGGGCCGGTTCTATTCACCGCTGGTTCGCAGCATTGCCGATAAAGAAGGCGTTTCGTTTGACGAGCTCGAATCGATTGAAGGAAGTGGCCAGGGAGGTCGTGTTCAGAAGAAGGATATTCTGGCTTACCTCGAAAACCGTGGCTCCGGAAAAGCTGCTCAACCCGCAGCGGCCAGTGCACCTGCACAGGGAGCCAAAGCTGCTCCCCAGGCTCAACAACATAAAGTATCGGTTTCCATCGGTGCCGAAGATACCATCGTGGAAATGGATCGCGTGCGCAAGATGATTGCCGACCACATGGTGACATCGAAACATGTTGCACCTCATGTAACTTCAGTTGTCGAAGCCGATATGACCAATATGGTGCTGTGGCGTAACAAAGTGAAGGGAGAATATCAGGAGAAATACGGTGAGAAAATTACGTTCATGCCCTTGATTACGGAAGCTGTTGCCAAAGCATTGGCTGAGTTCCCGTATGTAAACTCTTCGGTTGACGGTTATAATATTGTTCTGCGCAAGCATGTAAATATTGGTATGGCGGTAGCTACCGAGAATAATAACCTGGTGGTTCCGGTTATTAAAGATGCCGATACCAAGAACCTGCTTGGTCTGACCAAGGATGTAAACCGCCTGGCTGCGCTGGGACGCAAGAACAACCTGGGGCCGGACGATCTGCAGGGCGGAACATTTGCCATTACCAACTTCGGTTCGTTTGGTAATATTATCGGAACTCCGATTATCAACCAGCCGCAAACAGCTATTCTGGCTGTAGGTACCATCGAAAAGAAACCGGCTGTTATGGAAACACCTACCGGCGACGCTATCGTGGTTCGTCATAAAATGTTCCTGTCGTTGTCATACGACCACCGTGTGATTGACGGAATGCTAGGTGGTAAATTCCTGCGCCGTGTGGCTGATATTCTGGAAGAACATGATCCCAACCGCGAAATCTAATTGACAAACGGATAAAAGATTATTACAAAAGGAGATAAAATGAAAGAGAATCTTCACGAACTTGAAGTTCCCAAGAAATACCATATTAAGAAGACCGATAAGGAGACCCTGGCTAAGTGGTTTTACCTAATGACCGTTGGTCGTGCTATTGATGAAAAGGCTCCCAATTACCTGAAACAGGCGATTGGATGGTCGTACCACGCACCGTATGCCGGTCACGATGGAATCCAGCTGGCTATTGGTCAGGTTTTCGATAAGGAAACGGATCACCTGTTTCCTTACTACCGTGATATGCTGACCAACCTTTCGGCTGGGATGACTTCCGAGGAGTTGATTCTGAACGGAATTTCGAAAGCAACTGATGTTACTTCGGGTGGCCGGCACATGTCGAACCACTTTGGTAAACCCGAGTGGAACATTCACAACGTTTCATCGTGTACTGGTAACCATACGCTTCATGCTGTTGGTGTGGGACGTGCCATGCGTTATTACAAACACAAGGGCGTTTCCATCAGTTCGCAGGGAGAATCGTCGGTGTCTGAAGGATACGTTTATGAAGCCATCAACGGTGCTTCGAACGAGCAACTACCCGTGATATTCGTTTTACAGGATAATGGTTACGGAATCTCGGTTCCGAAACGTGACCAGACGGCCAACCGGAAAGTGGCTAATAACTTCACCGGATTCAAAAATCTGCGTATCATCCATTGTAACGGTAAGGACGTATTCGATTCGATGAATGCCATGGCTGAAGCAAAAGCGTGGTCGATTGAGAACCAGATGCCGGTGATTGTTCAGGCCAACTGCGTGCGTATTCATTCACACTCGAATTCCGACCGTCACGAACTGTATCGTAACGATTACGAGTTGAATTATGTGTCGGAATACGACCCGCTGGGCAAATTCCGCAGGATGTTGCTTCGTTACAACCGCTTCACGGAAGAGGAACTGGATGAATTGACCAATAAGGCTTTACAGGAAGTTAAGGATGTGCATAAAAAGGCGCTGAAAGCTCCGGATCCGGATCCAGCATCCATCTTCGATTTTGTACTTCCCGAGCCCTACGTGTCAGAAAAATACCCTGACGGAACCCACAACGAAGACGGCGATAAAAAGAAACTAATCGAAGCTTTGAATGGCACTTTGAAAGAGGAGTTCCGTCGTAATCCCGATACGTTCATTTGGGGACAAGATATGGCCAACAAAGACAAAGGCGGTATCTTCAATGTTTCGAAAGGAATGCAGCAGGAATTCGGCATTGAACGCGTGTTTAACGGCCCGATTGCTGAGGATTATATCACCGGAACAGCCAACGGAATGTCCCGTTTCAAAGAGGATATCCGTATTGTGGTCGAAGGGGCTGAATTTGCCGACTATTTCTGGCCGGCTATGGAGCAGTTTGTGGAAATGACACACGAGTACTGGCGAACCAACGGTAAATTTTCTCCGAATGTGACCATTCGACTGGCTTCGGGAGGATATATCGGCGGTGGTTTGTACCACTCACAGACCATTGAAGGTGCTTTATCGACGTTCCCGGGTATCCGTATTGTTTACCCGTCGTTTGCTGACGATGCTGCCGGATTGCTTCGTACATCGATTCGTTCCAAAGGACCGACGCTCTTCCTTGAACCGAAAGCGCTTTATAACTCACCGATTGCCGCTACGCCAATCCCTGAAGAGTTTGAAGTACCATTTGGTAAGGCGCGCGTGCGCAAAGAAGGTTCCGATTTGACTGTCATTACTTATGGTAATACAACCCATATGTGTCTTAACGCAGCCAACAAACTGGAAGAAGAAGGCTACAGCGTAGAAGTAATCGACCTACGTTCACTGATTCCGCTCGATAAGGAAACCATTCTCGAATCGGTTAAGAAGACCAACAAGGCAATTGTTGTTCACGAAGATAAAGTGTTTGCCGGCTTTGGTGGCGAAATCGCCGCGACCATTACGTCGGAAGCGTTCGAATACCTCGATGGTCCGGTGCAACGCGTTGGTTCAACCTTCACACCGGTTGGTTTTAACCGTATTCTGGAAAAAGCCATTCTTCCGAACGATGATAAGGTTTACGATGCGATGGCCAAATTGCTCAAGTACTAAAACTTTAGTTGAAGATTAATTAGTAGAAAATGAAAAAAATAGGATTATTCTATAGTTTCCATACACAGAAAACCGCTAAAGTGGCCGAGAAAATACAGAAAGCTTTTGACGAAAAAGGCATCGAGGCCATCAATGTGGAGGAAGTGGATGAGAAGACTTTCTTGAAATATGACAATTTGATTCTGGGCGTTCCAACTTGGTTCGACGGCGAATTACCCAATTACTGGGATGAATTTGTGCCAGCCATCGAAGATATGGACCTAAAAGGCAAAAAAGTTGCCATTTATGGTTTGGGTGACCAGGTTAATTACCCGGAGAATTTCTGCGATGGAATCGGCATTTTGGGCAAACTGATGGAACAGCAGGGCGCTGAGCTCGTTGGGTTTGTTTCGGCTGATGACTACAACTTCGAAAGCTCAAGAAGTGTTCGGGGTGACAAATTTGCAGGACTTGCGCTTGATCAGGAAAATCAGGCCCGTAAAACCAATAAACGTATCGAAGATTGGGTAGCTGACCTGAAGAAGTCATTTAGCTGATTACGAGATACAATTTATTGATAAGACAAGCGATACCATGCTACGGGAGATTCTCTCTGGCATGGTATTCGTATATTTAGGCTACATTTGTAGCATATATTCAACTTATGAAACTAAGGCAAAGAAACAGACTATTTCAAGTTATTGTTGTTACCGGAATAGTGATATTAGTTGCTTTACTAACCCGAACACCCGAATTCAAAACCCGAAACATACAGATGCTGGAGGAAAACATTACCAGCGTCGACAGCATTATTCCACCCGGCGATTCCACTATTGTTCCGGTTAAATACCAGGGAGTTCCCGACTTTACCGACCTCGATCCACAGATTCGTAAGGAAAAGTTTATTCAGTTTATGCTTCCGGCAGTTCTGATTGTTCGTCACCGGTTGCTGGAAGACCTTCGACATGTTGAATACATTGAGGATCGGAAAGCAAAAGGTGACCCGATTGCTCCGGCCGACACTGTTTTCCTTCATCGTATGTTCTCGAAATACAGGATAGATTCTGTCAATGTACTGAAACGGAGGATTTACCCGCATCCTGTCAGCCTGGTAATTGCACAGGCAGCACTGGAATCGGGTTGGGGTACGTCCCGGTTCTTCCGGAAGGGAAATAATATTTTCGGCGTCTGGTCGTTCAGCAGTGACGATTCGCGTATCGCTTCGAAATACAAGCGTAATGGACGGACGGTCTACCTCAAGAGCTATGACTCTTACATTCAGTCCATCAGCAACTATTACCTAACTATTGCCCGGGTTCCGTATTACAAGAAGTTTCGGAAGAAACGTTGGGAAGGCGCTTCGTCACTTGATTTGCTGCCATATTTGAGTCGGTATTCGGAAAAAAGCCAGTACGCCCAATTGGCTGGTTCCATTATCCGTGAAAACAGAATACAGAAATACGACAAGTACTCATTAAGAGAATATGAACACAAATCGGGGATTATGTTGCTTATTCAGGATAAGTTGAAGTTTTGGTAAGCATTTTTTCTTCTCCGATGTTATGTTTATTTATTAATTTTACGACAAAATAATATCAGGATTTACCGCATGTGTGGAATAAATCAGGATATAATGACACAAATAATGAAAAAGAAGAAAAGAATTGCGCTGGTTGCCCATGACAACCGGAAAAAAGATATGATTGAATGGGTTAGCTACAACTGGAAAGAGCTAGCTCAGCATTCGCTGGTTGGAACCGGTACTACGGGTAGATTGGTAGAGGAAACCATCAACCAGAAATGCATTGAAAATGATGCAGTCCCACCAGAAGTAACCCGCTTAAAGTCAGGACCATTAGGTGGCGATCAGCAACTGGGTTCAATGATTTGTGAAGGCTTGATCGATATGGTTATCTTTTTCTGGGATCCGATGCAACCACAGCCGCACGATGTGGATGTGAAAGCTTTGTTACGTATCTCTGTATTGTACAATATTCCAACGGCTTCGAACCGTTCTACTGCAGATTTTCTGATTTCGTCGGAACTGTTTCACAAAGAATACAAGCCGCGTATTAAGGATTATTCAGGCTACATTACCCGTTCCATTGATATGGAGTAGGAGCCTCTGTGATATTTATTTAACCTTTACATAACAATTTTATTCATTTCTCTCTGACTGAAAGGCCGTAACTTTATATTGTTAACCTCTAATCCCTTGAGTTATGAGAAGAAAGAGAGAGAAATTGAGAAAAATGATTAAAGCCATGTATCTTCTGAAGGAAGTTATTGGCGAGAAGCAGGAAAATGACGTGTCGTTCAGTAAAACTCCCAAAAAGAAAATCATTGCCGATCTCAACGAGATTATTGATTTGAGCCTGGAAGATTATTATTCGACAAACTTATCCTGATGAAATACATGTTATTACGTAACACCATTTGAAAACATCGCCACAGATTGCTGAGACGATGTTTTTTATTTTCCGGATTCAGCCGCTGTATCAGGTATGAATTTTAAGGCTGCTGAATTAATGCAGTAACGCAGGCCGGTTGGTGGCGGGCCGTCATTGAAAACATGTCCCAAATGGGCTCCACAGTGCGCACAGCGTACTTCCGTTCGAATCATACCGTGACTGGTATCTCTTACTTCCTTGATGTTTTTATTATTAGCGATATCGCTAAAGCTTGGCCAGCCACAACCTGACTGGAATTTGGAATCGGAATCGAACAGCAAAGCACCGCAACAAACGCAGTGATACGTACCTTTTTGATAGAAATCGTAGTAAACACCGGTAAATGGCCTTTCAGTCGCTGATTTCCGTGTAACTTCATATTGCAACGGCGTCAAGGATTCTTTCCATTCTTTGTCACTCTTTTTTACCATAGTAGTTTGCTTGCTTTGTTTCGATTTATGACTTTGTGCCTGGGATGTAAACATTCCAAACCAAATAATGCCAATAATGAGAATAGTCCGCTTCATGCTACTACATACGTAATCCACACAATTTTGTTTATTCGCTGGCATTTTATCTCAATGAGATTTTCATATTTATTAAAAGCTGCACGTTGACACACAAAGAAAGCCGCCTGAATCGATATTTTTTAGTGCTAAGTTATGTTGAGTGAATTTATTTCTGTTAATATTCACTCCTTACTCACTTTTTAATATGCTTGTCTTATAATTAATATTATGTTATTTACATAAATAAAAAAAACAGGAAAGCGATTTGGCCTCCCTGCTCTTATATTTTATTTGCAGATTACTTCAAGCTGTCGAGCTTTGCTGACACTTCTTTGAATTTATCCATCATTTTCAGACGGTAGTACAAATTCTTCAGGTGTTCCAGGATAAAGCGATCCTTCGGATTCAGCGTACTGGCTTTTTCCATATAAGGAATTGCTTTTTTGAACTGGACATCAGCCTTAGCTTTTTCTGCTTCGTACTTGTCTTGTTCTGTCGGCGGAATTTTCGCAGCAACTTCCAGCTGTTTTACACCACGGTTGAAATAAACCACACCCATGTTGTAATAAGCGTCGGCAAATTTCGGATTTACTTCCGTTGCCTGCTGGTAGGCTTTTAGTGCCTCATCGGAACGACCAAGTTTGTCGAGAGCAGCTCCTTTAGCAAAATAGAACGTCGGGTTTTTCGGATCTTTCTCAATTGCTTTGTTAAGATACGAGATGGCATCTTCTGATTTGTTTTTCGACATGTAATAGTTAATCAGAGACACCAGGATATTCTGACTTTCCGGATAAGCTTCGAAACCTTCTTTCATTGCATTAACAGCAGCGGTGGTATCCCCCATTGCTTCGTATGCATTGATGATCTGGCCATAAGAAGCGCCGCCGTTATAGTCATACTTGATACACTGCTTAAAGTAATCAATTGCTTTCTTGTACTGCTTGGCATTGGTTGCCGCCAAACCAGTGTTGTAAATAATTACTGTATCAACCGGTGTATCTTCTTTGAACATATCGGTTTTCTCAACATCGAGAATGTTTTCGAAGTACTTGGTCGCTTCGTCATATTTCTCTGCCTGGAAGGCGTTCACAGCAGCCTTTGTCAAATCCTGGATCAGGAATGTGAGCTTAATTTTGATACTGTTGGTATAACGGCCTTTGTCATCCAATGACAAAGCTTTCATATATGACTTGTAGGCTTCCTCCAACGGATTGTCGCTCAGCTTTTTATAATTTTCGTCTTTTGAGGCGAAAATTGCCTGATAGATTTCACCGCGAACTTCCCAGGTACGAGGCCAATCAAGTGTTTTGTCAGATTTTGGATTATCCGGACTAACCGCATACTCAATTGTCTCCAAAGCTTTGTCGAGCTTTCCGCTTTCCTTGTAATTTTCAGCGCTGGATACTTTACCTTTCTGCGCGAATACAGTAGTTCCCGCAAGAAGTAAAATGGCTACAAAAAATACTTTTTTCATGTTTGAATTGATTATCATTTTGCTAATTACAAATTTGCTTGATTTTTCAGAAAGTACAAACTTTCCAACCAATTATTCTGACACTTCACCATCAGGTTCACTATCAGCATCTAATGCATCGTCTGAAGCTTCAATTTCAGTTTCGGATGCCTTCACCCGGGCAACGGATGCAATCTTATCGGTATCTTTCAGGTTGATCAGTTTAACTCCCTGAGCTGCACGACCTGTCATCCGAATATCCTCGACGGGAACACGAATGGTCACTCCTGTTTGGGTAATGATCATCAGGTCATCATCGTTGCTTGCGCTTTTAATCGCTACCAACGATCCGGTCTTCGGGGTAACATTCAGCGTTTTAACACCTTTACCTCCCCGGTTGGTAATCCGGTAGTCATCAATCTTAGAACGCTTTCCGAATCCATTTTCGGAAACAACAAGGATATCCTCGCTTTCATTCTCTACACAAACCATACCAACCAGCTCGTCGTTCTCTCCTCCCAGTGTAATTCCGCGGACTCCGGCCCCTGTACGACCAATGGCCCGAACCTTGTCTTCGGGGAAACGGATGGCTTTTCCGGTACGAACCGCCATCATAATTTCGTGATTACCGTTGGTCAGACGTGCTTCCAGCAACTGGTCATTTTCACGAATGGTAATGGCATTTACACCGTTTTGACGCGGACGGGAATATGCTTCAAGCGAAGTCTTCTTGATAACTCCCTTCTTGGTACAAAGAATGATGTAGTTATTATTAATATACTCTTCGTCCTTCAGATTCTTGACATTGATGAAAGCCTTGACATTGTCATCCGGTTCAATATTCAGGAGGTTCTGAATAGCACGGCCTTTGGAAGCCTTCGCTCCTTCCGGAATTTCATATACTTTCAACCAGAAACATTTACCCTTTTCGGTAAACAGAAGAATGGTATTGTGCATCGTTGCGATGAACATGTGCTCGAGAAAGTCTTCATCACGGGTTGTTGAACCGCGGGACCCAACGCCTCCTCGGGATTGCGTGCGGAACTCAGTCAGCGGCGTACGCTTCATGTATCCCATGTGCGAAATGGTAATTACCATCTCATCATCGGCATAGAAATCTTCCGGGTTGAATTCTTCCGCTGAATGGATGATTTCCGTTTTTCTTTCATCCCCGTAGCGACTTTGGATTTCGGCCAATTCATCCTTAATAATCTGCATCCGAAGTGGCTCGTTGGCCAGAATATCTTTCAGATGTTCGATTTGCTTCATCAGCTCATCGTATTCTTCGTGCAGCTTATCCCGTTCAAGTCCGGTCAGCTTCTGAAGACGCATATCGAGAATAGCGCGCGCCTGAATCTCGTCCAACTCGAAGTTGGTCATCAAACCTTCTCTCGCTTCTTCCGGTGTTTTAGAACCGCGAATCAAACTGATGACAGCGTCCAGATTGTCGATTGCGATGATCAAACCGCGCAAAACGTGCGCTTTCTTTTCCGCCTGATCCAGTTCGTATTGTGTGCGACGCACAACCACTTCGTGACGGTGCTCGACAAAATAGTGAATCAGGTCTCGAAGGTTCAGCATGCGTGGCCGGCCTTTAACCAGCGCAATGTTATTAACGCTGAAAGTCGACTGCAGCTGCGTGTATTTGTAAAGCTTGTTCAGCACCACACTGGCCATGTCATCGCGTTTGATATCTACCACGATGCGCATTCCTTTGCGATCCGACTCATCATTTACATTGGCAATTCCATCAATTCTCTTTTCATTAACCAGGTCAGCGATTTTAATAATCAATTCAGCCTTGTTAACCAGGTATGGAATCTCTGTAATAATCAGCTTTTCTCTTCCGTTCGGAGCTACCTCGATCTCTGATTTACCACGCATTACAATCCGGCCACGACCCGTCTCGTATGCTTCGCGCACTCCAGAGTAGCCATAAATGATTCCTCCTGTCGGGAAATCAGGTGCTTTGATCAAATCAATCAACTCGTCCATTTCGATGTCCGGGTTGTCGATATAAGCATTGATCGCTTCAATGGTGTCGGTCAGGTTGTGCGGCGGCATATTTGTTGCCATCCCGACAGCAATACCTGATGCACCGTTAACCAAAAGGTTCGGAAATTTGGCCGGGAGAACGGTGGGTTCTTTCAACGACTCGTCGAAGTTGGGTGCAAAATCAACCGTATTCTTGTCCAGATCAGCCAACGCCTCTTCAGCCAGTTTCTGAAGACGGGCCTCGGTATAACGCATAGCAGCCGGGCTATCACCGTCAACTGAACCGAAGTTTCCCTGTCCGTCAACCAGCCGGTATCTCATGGACCACTGCTGCGCCATACGAACCATGGCAAAATATACCGAGGAATCACCATGAGGGTGATATTTACCCAGCACTTCACCAACAATCCTTGCTGATTTTTTATACGAGCGGTTGGAGTAGATTCCCAACTCTCCCATCCCAAACAAGATTCTTCGGTGAACAGGCTTCAGCCCGTCCCGAACATCCGGAAGAGCTCTTGAAACAATTACCGACATCGAGTAGTCGATGTAGGCAGATTTCATCTGCTCTTCGATATTTATTTTAATTATCTTTTCTCCGTCAGCCATTTATTTTAAATTAAAAATTTCTAACGTGTCTTTTAAGGTCACACAAAAATAGTAAAATATAGGTATCTCTGTGAATTATTTGCTCTTCAATTTACTGACGAATCCAAGTAACTGCTTTACATATTATTTGCGCTTATTGATGACGAAAAGACAGGAACTTTACCTATTTTGGCAGGTAATAAATTATGAATAGGTAAAGTTTCTCGTTTACAGTACAAATCCACTGAACATGCATGTACGGTCGGTTGTTAATTTGGCTAAAACATCATGAAAAAACTGAAATAATAGCTATTTTAGTAATTTCGGATGACCCGGAACAGTATTTGATAAGCAATTGCAAACACAGTTAGCTGATGAGTATGGATTCAAAATTTTCACCCAGAATAAAAGACGTCCTTTCTTACAGCCGTGAAGAAGCCATCCGGTTGGGGAATGAGCATATTGGTACGGAACACCTTTTCCTTGGTATTCTCAGGGACGGTGAAGGCGTAGCTATTGATATCATGACCCAGCTGGGAATTGATTTTTCCGGCATTAAAAAGGATGTGGAAAAAGCAGTTATTAATGACAAACCTTTAGAACCTGACGCATCGGTACCGTTGATGAAAAGCACCGAAAAGGTCCTCAAAATAGTGTACCTCGAAGCGCGTTCACTCAACGAACAGACTATTAGTACCGGACATTTGCTCCTGGCTATTCTGAAAGACCAGAATAGTCTGGTAAGTCAACTGTTTAACGACTATGGTCTCGGTTACGATGACGTTAAGACGGAATTGGAGCACCTTTCGAAGACAGAGAACAAATCCGATTTTCCGGAAGACAGCGACGACCAGGATGAAATGTATGGTGGTCGTGGCAGCGGAAGCGGTGCAGGTGGTTCGGGAAGTGCCAAAGGTTCTTCGCCCAAAACAGAAACACCGGTACTCGATAATTTCGGTATTGATATTACCAAGGCTGCTGTTGAAGGAAGTCTCGACCCGATAGTTGGCCGCCAGAAAGAAATTGAACGGATTGCCCAGGTGCTGAGTCGTCGTAAAAAGAACAACCCGGTACTGATTGGTGAACCGGGCGTTGGTAAGTCGGCCATTGTTGAAGGCTTGGCGTTGCGTATAGCGCAGAAGAAAGTTTCACGAGTACTGTTTGACAAGCGCGTGGTTAGCCTCGATTTGGCTTCAATCGTAGCTGGTACCAAATACCGCGGTCAGTTCGAGGAACGCATGAAAGCAATCCTGAATGAACTGTCGAAAGTGGACAACGTGATTCTTTTCATCGATGAGATTCACACCATCGTTGGTGCCGGCGGAGCAACCGGTTCGCTGGATGCAGCCAATATGCTGAAACCGGCCTTGGCACGTGGTGATATTCAATGTATTGGCGCCACCACACTGGATGAATACCGTCAGCACATCGAAAAAGACGGTGCACTGGAACGTCGTTTCCAGAAAGTGATGGTTGAGCCAACCAGCATCGAAGAAACCATCGAGATTCTTAATAATATTAAAGAACGATACGAGGATCACCACAACGTAATGTACACCCCGGAAGCAATTGACGCCTGCGTCAAACTGACGACCCGTTACATTACCGACCGGCATCTTCCCGATAAGGCAATTGATGCACTGGACGAATCGGGATCCCGCGTTCATATTTCCAACATTACGGTTCCCGACCGGATTGTGAAGTTGGAAGAAGAAATTGAAGACACCCGGAATGAAAAAATTCAGGCAGTAAAAAGCCAGAATTTTGAATTGGCTGCCAGCTTCCGTGACAAGGAGAAAAACCTGCTGGCCAACCTCGACAAAGAGAAGGAAGACTGGGAAAAAGAGCTGGAAAGTCATCGTGAAACCGTTGGCGAAGAACAAGTTGCCGATGTGGTTTCCATGATGTCGGGTATTCCGGTACAGCGTATCGCCGAAGCAGAAGGCAAAAAGCTGAAAAACATGCTGGCCGACCTGAAAGCGAATGTGATTGGACAGGATGAAGCGCTGACAAAAATTACCAAAGCAATTCAGCGTAACCGTGCCGGACTGAAAGATCCGAATAAACCGATTGGTACGTTCATTTTCTTAGGTCCGACCGGTGTGGGAAAGACCCAGTTGGCAAAGGTTCTGGCTGAATACCTGTTCGATACAACCGAAGCATTGATTCGTATTGACATGAGCGAATACATGGAGAAATTCTCCGTCTCGCGTCTGGTTGGTGCTCCTCCCGGATATGTCGGTTACGAAGAGGGTGGACAGCTGACAGAGAAAGTCAGAAGAAAACCCTACGCGGTTGTACTGCTCGACGAAATCGAAAAAGCGCATCCTGATGTGTTCAACCTGTTGCTTCAGGTACTGGACGAAGGACGCTTAACCGATAGTTTGGGCCGCAAAATCGATTTCCGGAATACTATTATTATCATGACATCGAATATCGGAACCCGTCAGTTGAAAGACTTCGGTCAGGGACTGGGATTCAATATCAGGAAATCGCCGGAAGAAGAGAACGAGCACGCCAAATACATTATTCAGAAGGCGCTGAAACGCGCGTTTGCACCGGAATTCCTGAACCGTGTGGATGATGTGGTACTCTTTAACACCTTGTCGAAAGAGCACATTAGCAAGATCATCGACATTGAGTTGAAAGGATTGTTTGAACGCGTTGAAGCATTGAATTACAAGCTTAAAATCACAGCGAAAGCGAAAGATTTTATTGCCGGAAAAGGTTTCGACCCGCAGTTTGGCGCGCGTCCGTTGAAACGGGCTATTCAGAAATACCTGGAAGATGAAATGGCCGAAGCCATTATTCAGAACCGAATTGAAGATGGCTCGACGATAACGATTGATTACAATGCCAAAGAAGATAAGATGGTGGTCAAAATTGTTTCTCCGACAGAACCACCCAAAGCTTTGGAAAATAACAATAACAACTAAAAAAAGCGGTCCTCTCGGGGGCCGCTTTTCTTTTGATCAAATATTTACGACGATTACTTTTTATCAAGCTTTTTGGCCTCTTCCCAGTAATGGTCCATCTCTTCCAGGCTCATATCGTGCAATGAGCGCCCGTTTCCCAGTGTTTTTTCTTCGAGGTAATTAAAACGACGAATGAATTTACGGTTGGTCCGTTCCAGCGCTGTTTCCGGATCGATATCGTACAATCGGGCGGCATTGACCAGCGAGAAAAGCAAATCACCAAATTCCTCTTCCAGTTTGGCCTGATCATTTGCTCTCATTTCGTGTTCAACTTCCGACAACTCTTCTTTCACCTTGTCCCAAACCTGTTCGCGTTCTTCCCAGTCGAAGCCTACTCCCCTCACCTTTTCCTGAATACGATTGGCTTTTATCAATGCCGGAAGCGAAGCCGGCACACCTTCCAAAACTTTCTTCTTGCGCCCTTTCTCTTTTAGTTTAAGCGCTTCCCAGTTCTCTTCCACCTCGGTAGCGTTTGCTACTGAAACATCGCCAAATACGTGTGGATGACGGTAAATCAGCTTTTCGTTAAGCGAATTGATCACGTCTTCGATGTCAAACGAATCCATCTCATCACCGATTTTGGCATAAAAGACGATGTGCAACAGAATATCGCCCAACTCTTTTTTTATTTCCGCCATGTCGCGCTCAATGATGGCATCTCCCAGTTCGTATGTTTCTTCAATGGTCAACTTGCGAAGCGATTCAAGGGTTTGTTTGCGGTCCCATGGACATTTTACCCTAAGCTCATCCATAATATCCAGCAACTTTCCGAAGGCCTCCAGCTGTTCTTTCTTCGCCATGTATTGATTATTTTTTAGTAATAAAATTCATTTTCTCTGAACCAATTCGGCTTTACCGAGTTTTGATTTGCGAACGAAGTTAACAAATTCTTGTGTAGGGTTAATCTGTCGGGCCGTTACCTCAGCAACACGAAAAAAAGTGTTTATTTTGTAGTGCCTCTCAGAAAGGTGATAATAACTGTTTATGATCGAAAAGATTTTTGAACTCGAAGGCGTAGAACATACTTCTTTCTTTGGAGTAAGGAACAGTAAAATAGAACTGATAAAATCCTACTTCCCAAAACTCATCATCACAGCCCGCGGGCACAATGTTAAAGTAAAAGGTGACCCCGCGGAAATAGAGGAATTTACCACCAAATTTCAGCTGGTCCTTGACCATTACTACCACTACAATTCCTTGTCAGAAGAAAGCATTCATCAGATTATGATGGACGCTGTGAAGACAATTGAGCAACAATTTCCCGGTCAGGAAGATATTTTGCTTTTTGGAAATTCCGGAAAACCCATCCGTGCCCGTACTCCCAATCAGCGAAAGCTGGTTGAAAAGGCAAAGAACGACGATTTGATTTTTGCCATCGGACCGGCTGGTTCCGGAAAAACCTACACGGCCATTGCCTTAGCCGTTCGCGCATTGAAAAACCGTGAAATCAAGCGGATTATTTTGAGTCGTCCGGCAGTGGAAGCTGGCGAGAATCTGGGGTTCCTACCGGGAGATTTGAAGGAAAAAATCGACCCGTACCTGCAACCATTGTATGATGCGCTGCTCGATATGATTCCTCCGCGAAAGCTGGAAGAATTTCTGAAGGACGGGGTTATACAGATTGCACCGCTGGCATTTATGCGTGGACGTACGCTCAGCAATGCTTATGTTATTCTGGACGAAGCGCAAAACACTTCCATTCCGCAGTTGAAGATGTTTCTGACCCGAATGGGACTGAATACGAAGTATGTTATTACCGGCGATATTACACAGATTGATTTACCGAAAAAGCAGCCATCAGGTTTGATAACAGCACTAAGAATTTTAAAGGATTTGGAGGGAATTTCCATCATCGAATTCGACAAAGGTGACATTATCCGGCACCGGTTGGTTCGCGACATCGTCGATGCATACGACCATTACGATAAATCGAAATGAGTATTATAAAAACCGTTAAATTTAATCAACATGAGCAGTAAAGCCATTATTCAGACAGATTTCAATTTTCCAGGACAAAAAAGCGTGTACAAGGGAAAAGTACGCGATGTGTACAACATCAACGACGACCACCTCGTAATGATTGTATCCGATCGCATTTCTGCCTTCGATGTGGTGCTCCCTGAAGGCATTCCTTACAAAGGACAGGTTTTGAATCAGATTGCAGCCAAGTTTCTGGATGCAACCTCAGACATTGTTCCGAACTGGAAAATCGCGACTCCTGACCCAATGGTCACCATTGGACATATGTGTGAGCCTTACAAAGTAGAGATGGTAATTCGTGGTTACCTGACTGGTCACGCATGGCGCGAATACCGCGACGGAAAGCGCTCGTTGTGCGGCGTTCCGCTCCCTGAAGGAATGAAAGAGAATCAGAAATTTGATCAACCACTCCTTACGCCTACCACCAAAGCCGACGAAGGCCATGACGAAGATATTTCCCGTGAGGAAATTTTGACGCAGGGACTGGTAAGCGAGGAAGACTACGTGCTGCTTGAGAAATACACACGTGAATTATTCCAGCGGGGAACGGAAATGGCGGCCGAAAAAGGATTGATTTTGGTGGATACCAAATACGAATTTGGTAAGAAAAATGGAAAAATCTACCTGATCGACGAGATTAATACGCCTGATTCGTCACGTTATTTCTACGCAGATGGCTATGAAGAAAGACTGGCCAAAGGCGAAAAACAGAAGCAGCTTTCGAAAGAATTCGTGCGTCAGTGGCTGATCGAGAATGGCTTCCAGGGACAGGAAGGCCAGAAAGTACCGGAAATGAATGAGGAGTTTGTCAACCAGGTTTCTGATCGTTACATTGAGTTGTTTGAAAAAATCACCGGCGACAAATTTCAGAAAGCTGAAGCCAGCGATGTTGCAGCTCGTATTGAAGAAAATGTAACGAACTACATTAAGCAGAATCTTTGATAATTTCCATCATTAACTAATGATTTAGTTGATGGATATTCATTAAAATAAATCAGATGAAAAAAACCATCCTCCTCAGCCTGTTTCTGGCCTTCGCCACATTGGCTTTCGCCGATGGAAAAGGAACAAAAGTAGAAACGGGACAACCGGTTCCTGAATTCAAATTTCACGATCAAAACGGGAAAAAAGTCTCTATTTCCGATTTCAAAGGTAAGGTCGTTGTGGTTGACTTTTTTGCCACCTGGTGTCCTCCTTGCCGGAAAGAACTTCCTGAAGTTCAGACAAAGATATGGGACAAATACAAGGACAATCCCAATTTTGCCCTGTTTGTTTTCGGTCGTGAACAGAAAGCGGCGGAACTGAATAAGTTTAAGAAGGAGAATCACTACACTTTCCCAATCATTCCCGATGAGAAAAGGAAAATCTTTAGCTTGTTTGCCGATCAGTATATTCCCCGCACCTTCGTCATCGATCAGGCCGGGAAAATTATTTTCGATTCTGTCGGCTATAGCCAGAAAGATTTCCAGAAACTGTTGAATGTATTGGCGAAGAACATTCAGTAATCGTATACTACCACATTGATGATTAATGAGGCCGTTTCGAAGGAGACGGCCTCGTTTTTTATCGGTTCGTCAACTAACGTGGGCTCCGGTTTTGAAGCAAACTACCTGCCTCCCCATGCAGACTACTTCGCACGGAGCGAAAACATCACAGAACGGAAAGAAAACTACATCGCGTATGGTGCAAACAACTCAGAGACTGACGCAGTGACAGTACGAAGCGACGCAATGGCAGTCAGGAGTAAAGAAACGAACTCGATGGATGACGCAATGACAGTCGGGAATGACGCAAAGTCAGTCAGGGATAAAGAAATGAACTCAGCGAGCAGAGAAAACTACTCCGGACCGCGCGCAATGAACACGACGGGCAAAGAAATGGACTACGGACCGACGAATTCGTTTTCCCGGTAGGAAAAGGGACAATGCCTGATGGTCGTCAAAACTCTCACTTTCCTTTTTAAAATGTAGCGCCTCTTTTTTCGCGGTTATTTTGCTGAGACTTCCCTTTTGGCTACTTTTAATTACCATAAAAACGAACAGATGGCGGAAAGCAGTGATATCCTTCAACTTCGGGCCCGGTTAGCCGAATTGGAAAATAAGATTGAAGAACTGGAGAAGATTCACGACCTAACCGGAACAGGGTATTTCAAAGATGACGGTTCCAAAGGATATTGGTCGGATGAATTGCTGAGAATCACCGGATACCGGCGTGGAGAAACCGACGAACGGTTCTACTCTTTCCTGGACACCGTTGTACACCCGGAAGATTTGGAATACATAGACCGCCAGCACACTCTGCTAAAACCCGGGATGGACCGGATTCTCAACTACCGTATTGTCAGAAAAGACAGAAGTATTCTGCTGGTACAGGAAAATGTCCGGCTGGATTTGGCTCCTGATAAGAAAAGAGTGATAACCGGCGCCATCAGGGACATCTCCGACATTTTTACCGTTGACGCGACGCAGAAAGAAGACCGAACCTCCTATCGTGCATTGATTAATAGCGCAAACGACCGGATTGCTCTATTGAAAGAAGACCAAACGAAAGTATTGGTGAATACGGCTTACTACCAATCGCTGGGCTTTGATGAATCAGAGCAACAGGAGTTGCTGGAACGCAAGCTTGTTTTCATTGAGGACAAAGCTGCATATGATGATGCGATCAGTCAGGCGTTATCGTCAGGTAGTTCGGTTGCCGAATACCGTGTATTCGATCGTCATGGCTCGGTTCACCACATGGATACCCGCTTTACACGAATTTGGTCCGACAACGGGACAACGCCTTATATTCTCCAGATTTCACGCGACGTCAGCTCATTGAAAAAAGCTGAAGAAAAGCAATCGGAAAGCGAAAAAAAGTTCCGTCGGTTATTCGAAATGTCCAACGATGCCATTCTTCTTTTGAAGGAATCGGGTGAAATAATGGACTGTAATCGCAAAACTACCGAGCTGTTTGAGATGGAACGTGAGGCGTTAATCGGGCGTTTCCCCTGGGAATTATCACCTGAAATGCAACCGGATGGCGCACTTTCCAGGGAAAAGGCACTGACCATTTTTCAAGACGCTTTGTCCGGAAAGAAACTGGTATTCAGATGGGAACATCTAAGTCATAAAGGGTATTTGTTTGATGCTGAAATTCAGCTCACATTGGTGCAAGTCAATAATCAGCGCCTCCTGCTAATCAACCTGCGGGATATTACCAAACAAAACCTGGCCGAAAGCGCACTGCTCGAATCAGAGCAAAAGTTCCGTAAATTCTTCGACACCAGTCTTCTTGGAAATATTATTGCTTTAGCGGATCATTCTTTTGCCGAAGTAAATGATAAGGCTTGTTCCATTCTGGGATATTCTCAGGCGGAATTCAAAGTAATGAACTGGAACCAAATCATTCACCCTGACGATCATTTCGAACTGCTTTTCGACGTTGGACAAATTTTTCAGGGAAAGAAAAAAGAAATCACCCGCGAAGTAAGGCTCGAGCGCAAGAATGGTCATCTGTTATTTGGGCTGGTGGCTATAACGCCGCTCAGGAACGATGCCGGGCATGTATACGCCATTCTTACTTCACTACTGGATATCACCGACAGGAAATTGGCTGAAAACGCTTTAAAACAAAGTCAGAATCGACTTTCTTCAATCTTTGAAAATGCTCCGTTGGGTATCATTATTCTCGACGGCGACGGTAAGCTTTTCATGTGGAATGAGCGGTTTGTCAGCATTCTGAATGCCCGCGGTGAACGAATTGACATGAATTACATCGCCCGGCACATGCACCCGGATGACGTGAACGATGCCCGGGAGGCATTGAAAAAGTTGATTGTCGGCCGAACCGATTCGCTTGTGATGACCAAAGCTTACCGATTGGATAAATCTGAAACATTATGGCTGAAGGTGACCGCTTCCTCCATCAAATCCGATAGCAATGACGTTCAGTATATCGTGTGTATGATTGAGGATATCACCACACAGACTTCCATCAG
Organism: Prolixibacter sp. NT017; assembly: GCF_009617875.1. Classification (NCBI taxonomy): domain Bacteria; kingdom Pseudomonadati; phylum Bacteroidota; class Bacteroidia; order Marinilabiliales; family Prolixibacteraceae; genus Prolixibacter; species Prolixibacter sp. NT017. Next base: position 1,946,195 of record NZ_BLAV01000001.1, read on the forward strand.
CGAATCGCTGAAAGCCAGCGAACAGCGCTTCCGGTCCTTATTTTCGCACATGCGCAACGGCTTTATGATCATTGATGTAATAAAAGATAAAAACGACCGCATTGAAAATTTTCAGTTTGCTGAAGTCAATGAAGCAATTGAAGAAGTAACCGGCATTTCCCGAACTCAGTATGCCGGCAAACTTGCTTCCACTTTAATGGGAAGGCAGTCGCGCTATTGGTTCCCTTATATCGAAGAAATCCTGAAAAGCCAATCGGTTATCCGGGAAGAGTTCTTCATTAAAGATACAGGGCGGTACCTGGAAATTACAGCTTATCCTTTACAGGGAAATCAAATCGCGGCCATTCTGGAAGACGTTAGCGAACGAAAAATGACAGAAACATCGCTCATGGTTAATGAGCAAAAGTTCCGAAGCCTGGCCGAAAACAATCAGGATGCCATCATTCGCTACGATAGCCATCAGTGGGTAACGTACTTAAACCGCCAGGCAGAAGAACTTTTCCAACTCCGCCTCATTGACATCATGAGCCAACCACTTCCTGAAAAAGTATGGAAGAAAAGCCAGCGAAAGAAATGGAAGGAAACGCTGGATTATGTTTTGAAATCCGGCGAATCGAAACACATCGAGACGCATCATAAAAGAAAAGGGAAAAGGGTCATTATGCTGTGGCGCCTGACGCCCGAGTTTTCGACCAACAACAAGATTATTTCCGTTTTGGCCGTATCGCGTGACGTTACGCTCATGAAAGAGGCGCAACAGCAACTGTTGGTGGCCAAGGAAAAAGCGGAAGAGAGCGACAAATTGAAATCGGCATTCCTGGCTAACATGTCCCACGAAATCAGGACGCCGCTAAACGGAATTATGGGCTTTGCCGAACTGCTGAAACTGTCGAATATTGGTGAGGATGAAAAGCAGGACTTCCTGGAAAACATCACGCAAAGCGGATATAAGCTGCTCACGATTATTAACGACATCCTCGATCTTTCGAAGATTGAAGCCGGCCAGATTAACATTGTTCGCAATCGTTTTTCGGTTAACCGGATGCTGAATGATCTGTACAAACTTTTCCAGCCGAAGCTCAGTCTTTCGAATTCGAAAGTTAGTATGTCAGTTACTACGGCATTAGAAGGCCACGAGAGCTTTATTTACAGTGACGAAGGTCGGTTACGACAAATCATTATCAACCTGGTTGACAATGCGCTTAAGTTTACTGAAGAAGGTGATATTGAATTTGGTTACGAAATTATCGACCATTCGCAGATTCGCTTCTTTGTGAAGGATTCAGGAATCGGCATCCCGGATGACAAACGGCAAGCTATTTTCGAACGATTTCGACAAGCGCAGGACACGCATCTGAATAAATACGGGGGTACCGGTCTGGGATTGTCTATCGCGAAAGGTTTTGCTGAACTGCTCGGTGGAACTATCGATTTTACCTCGGAAGTTGGTAAAGGCACCACTTTCTATCTAACACTCCCCTTCCCTTCCGGTTCGGATCACAACCACGAAAATACGTCGCCTGATGATCTGGCTTTTGATCCGGAAATGTACGACTGGACCGGCAAGAAAATTCTGTTGATTGATGATGACCGGAGTAATTTTTTCCTTTTGAGAAGACTGCTTAAAGAGACAGGATGCCATGTAGATTTTGCCCAAAACGCAAGCGAAGGATTAAGCAATTTAATAAACAATGAATATTCGACTATCCTAATGGACATTCGTCTTCCCGATATCAATGGATTTGATTTGACAAAAAAACTGCGAAAAGAACAGAACGACATTCCGATTATTTTCCAAACGGCTAATGCCATGGAGCAGGATCGGAAGAAAGCATTCGAAGTGGGTGCCGATGATTTTCTTTCCAAGCCACTCGATTTTGAGGATCTGTTTCATGTGCTCGAAAAATTTCTGCAATAAAAAAGGGCACTCAAAACTGAATGCCCTCTTTTTTATCTGTAGGTAAGTCTTATTCTTTGCTATCATCAGCTTCTTCCGAAGTTTCGCTTTCTTCTGACTCTTCTTCGTCTTCGTCGTTAAGCAGCTCCTTTTCCTGGAGGAGATTATACCACTGAATCACTTTCCGGATATCGGAAATGTAAACCTGGTCGCGATCATACTCAGGCAAAACTTCAGCAAAATAATTGGTAAGCTCTTCGGTTGACGCCTTATGGCTAATGGCTTTTCCACCATCTTCCTTCTCCATGATGTTTTTGAAGACCTCTTTCAACGGAACATCTTCCTGCGAAGTATAAATGGCAATATCTTCCAGCGAGCTAATTTTAGAGCTGGCAAATGCCGGCATCTTTTTACCGTTCAGCAACGATTCCACGATGATGTTATTCTTTCCTTCGGATACTACTTTAAAAAGTCCGGGCTGACCGGAAATCGCCAAAATTCCTTTTAACATATGCTTCGTTTCTTATTTTTTTGGTGCACGAATATAGTAAATAAATTGGCGTAAAACGCTGATATCTGTTCAGTGGATTCAATCCGGAACGTATTTTTTCCAACATCCCGGACTGAATCCTTTTATATCTTGTCAGAGATCGATTTGCTGGGTAATTCCAAAGCGAATCCATCGGCCTGGCTGTACCAGATTTCCAAAATCGTAATAGGTTTTATCCAACAGATTGGAGACTCCCATGTAGATATTTGTTCCTTTTTTCTTCCAGTACAAACGGGCATCAGCTAACCAGAATGGCTTGTAATCGACTTCTTGTCCGTAGCCGGTTCCGGTCCATTGGGTGTAAGCACCGTTTCTGTCCTGGTAAGAGAACTGCCAGTTGGCGCCGAAATGGTTCCAAATGGCGTGCGAAATACCAATATCGAGCTTGTTCTTCATGTAATCGAGCACATAGCGCGACGCATAAGTTCCACTCTGCTTATTCTGGTTCATCCAGGCGTAGGACACTTCCACATAATGAAGAAATGTTTTCTGTCCCAGCAACTGGTCCGGACTGACCCGCGCTGAAAACTCTATTCCGTCGGTATTTATTTTCGTCAGGTTCTCGGCATGCCAGACGGTTTCATTGGGTTGATGGACCCAGTCGATCATGTTCTTTCCCCAACGGTGAAACCAGGAAACATGACCTATCAAACCTTTCTGTTCCAGTTTAATTCCGGATTCCAACGTGGTTGCTTCTTCCGGTTTTAAATCGGGATTTCCGACATTTGTAGGACTACTGTAATACAAATCGGTAAAGGTTGGCATACGAAGTGACTTGTTCACCGATGCATACCAACGGGCTATTTTGCTGAAATTCCAGCTGACATCAGCTCCGGGATACAAATTCCATTTCATGCCCAGTTGCGAGTTCCAGTTAGTCATCAGTCCGGCCGAGAACATCCAGCTTTTCAGGTAAACCGAATGCTCCAGGAATATACTGAAGTTGGTCCGGGAATCAGATTTCGTAAACTGAATACCATCCTCTCCCGGCACATTAATTGGTTTGTCTAAATCTTTTCCCAATACGGTACTCCAGATGTTTTCACTCCGGAAGTCGGAACCAAATGCCGTTTTCCCTAACGGTGAAGTAAACCAGGCATTCAGATTGGTTCCGTACACATCGGTCAGGTGATAATTGTGCTGTGTGTACCACGAAGGCGCATCAACCATCCCACGGAAAAGCTCAAACTTGTCCTGGTTCCGTCGCCAGTACACCGAAGGCGTAAAATGCACAACCTTTCCGGTCTCCATTTTAGCTGACGCGAAAGTGGTTTTGACGCGCTCGTACTGATTGGGATAAGCAGGTGTGTAGAAACTGTTGGCTCCAAATCCCCGGTTGGTGTAACCAGTCTGGATTTCCAGGTTACCTGCATTGGTCATGATTTTCCCCTGGTAGAATCCTTCACCGATGTTGAAATCCGTGTTGTTGATGTAGCCATCGGATTTCCGGTAATCAGCTGCCACGAAGTTTTTCATGTGCTTCGAGACCCACGTACCCGACAAACCGGCATTGTAATAGCCATGCTGTCCGCCTGCTGCGCGCACTTTCACGTTCGAATGGTCACTGGTTCCGGTGATGATGTTGATGGCTCCGCTGAAGGCGTTGGGTCCGTAAACCCTGGATGCGGGCCCTTCGAGGATTTCGATGCGCTCTACTGCATCGAGACTGATGGGGAGATTTAAATTGTGGTGACCCGTTTGTGGGTCGGTGATGTTGATGCCGTTGAGAAGAATTAAAACCTGGTCGAAAGAACCACCGCGGATACTGACATCAGCCTGGACGCCGAAATTTCCGCGTTGTCGTACATCAACATTTAAGGCATACTCTAAAAGGTCCTGAATGCTCTGAACCGGAGCAGCCTCAATCTCGTCCTTCCCGATAACGGTAACGACACGAGCCACCTGCGAGAAGGTTACAGGGGCACGCTGCGCACTCACCACAACCTCGCCGACCGGATGGGTATCCTTTGTCAGGTCAAGGGTGTCGCGGCGGGCATCCATAAAAGTGGTTGCTGCGTTCGAGGGTAAGGCGTGCAGGAGATACATCACTCCCAGCGAACCAATGCGCACTACTTTGTGCAGGCTGCTGAAGGCGGAGTACCCTTTCCGACCCCACTTTTTGAACGTCACCACTTCGGATGCCTGGCGCTTGCCAGTTGTTTTGTTCATAAAATGATTATTTAAGTTAAAATGAAACGGCGCAAAGTTAGGCAATCATTTCTTTTATTACTTTCATTTTTGGATCTTAGTACCTGTTACTGACTGAAACTAACACAAACTGATACGACTAGGTAATGAAAACTAACCGAAGAAATTTTTTCCGCCTTGCGGGAATAACCAGTGCCGGCATCCTTTCCGGCGGAATGGCTTCCTGCCAACAAGAAACCCAAAACACAACTCCAATAAGTTCTCTTCCCGAAATTGAAGAGGCTGTCAACAAGAAACATACACAGCGATTTAATATGTCGGGGTATGCCGCTCCGAAGGTGGAGAAGGTGCGCGTCGGATTTATCGGTCTTGGCGATCGCGGTTCCGGCGCTGTTGTCAGAATGGCCCACATTGATGGGGTTGAAATCAAAGCGCTGTGTGACAAACGACCTGCAGCAGTTGAAGCTTCCCAAAAGACACTGGATGAGATGGGACTTCCGGAAGCAGCGACATACACCGGCGATGAATCCGCTTGGAAGAAATTATGTGAGCGAGGTGATTTAGACTTGGTATACATCTGCACGCCGTGGAGTTGGCATACGCCGATGGCGGTCTATGCCATGGAAAACGGGAAACATGCAGCCACGGAGGTTCCTGCTGCGACGACTGTAGATGAAGCCTGGCAGTTGGTCGAAACTTCGGAGCGGACGAAAAAGCATTGCATGATGCTGGAAAATTGCTGTTATGACTTTTTCGAGTTGCTTACGCTGAATATGGCCCGGCAAGGTTATTTCGGTGACATTGTTCATGCGGAAGGAGCCTATTTGCATACTTTGCTTGGGATGAATTTTGCCAAGCCACAGGACAATAAGCAATCAGACGGCGCGTACACGGATATGTGGCGGTTAAAGGAAAACTTCCGTAACGGGAATCTGTACCCTACGCATGGCCTGGGACCTGTTTGTCAGGTAATGAATGTTAATCGTGGTGATAAGATGGAATACCTCACAGCCATGCAAACCAACGATTTTCAGATGGCAAAATTGGCTAATGAACTGGCCGAAGAAGATTCATTTTACCAGAAATTTGCAGGCAAAGAATACCGGGGAAACCACAATATCACATCGATACGAACGGCTAAAGGAAGAACCATAACCGTAAAACACGATGTAACCTCTACCCGTCCTTACTCCCGTATTCATCAAATTACCGGAACCAAGGCAACCGCTCAGAAATGGCCGAATCCCCAGCGAATCTCTGTTGAACATCGCTGGGCTTCACCGGAGGAGTTAAAAAAGTTTGAAGATCAATATACTCCGGAAATTGTAAAAAGGGTTGGTGAAATGGCCAAAGAAGTTGGCGGACATGGCGGCATGGATTTCATCATGGACTGGCGCCTGATTGACTGTCTGCGCAATGGACTGCCGCTTGATCAGGATGTATATGATGCAGCATTGTGGAGTGTTATCGCTCCATTGAGCGAATGGTCGGTTGCCAATCAGTCCAACTCCATCGAAGTTCCTGATTTTACCTGCGGTTCCTGGGAAAGCAATGATCCGGTTGATTTGTCTCTTGACAAAGGCGGCAATACCCGCGTCATCAATCCTGAAAAGGCTGATAAGACAAAGCAACTACATGTCTGACAGCAAAAAAAAAGGTCTGCTTCTTAACAGAAACAGGCCTTTACTTTTATAAAAGGACATAATCACATTGTTGTCTTATCTTCGGGCTCCCATGAATATTAATATATAATAAACCAGAGTTGCCAGGGATGCTAAAGCTGCAATGACATAAGTATATGCAGCCCATTTTAAAGCATCAAAAGCTTTTCCCTGAGTCTGAACCGTTGTAATACCCGTTGTTTTCAACCAGGCCAAAGCGCGACTACTGGCATTAATTTCTACCGGAAGGGTAATGAAACTAAACAGCGTAGTTAGTCCAAACAGGATGATACCGATCAGCATGATGGCCGGGAAACGCTGAACGGTAAAAATACCGGCCAGCAAAATCCACATCGTGTATTTTGAAGTAGCGCTCACAATCGGGACCAATTTCGAGCGTAAGCCCAACCACTCGTAAGCTCTGGCGTGCTGGACCGCGTGTCCACATTCGTGAGCTGCGATGGCTGCAGCTGCAATACTATGACCGTAATACACATCACGGCTCAGATTAATTGTTTTGTTGGCAGGATTATAATGGTCGCTTAGCTGCCCCGAAACGGTTCCAATCCTTACCCCTTGAATTCCATGATCCCGCAACATCTGCTCAGCCACGTCACGTCCGCTCATTCCGTTGGCTGTTGGAATCTTGCTGTATTCTTTGAAGCGGCTTTTCAGCTGGTAACTTACCAACCAGCTCAATAGAGCAAAACCGATGAAAATAATCCAAATCATATCTTTTTGTTTTTAGTTTTTCATGTTTGTCATAACATCGTGAGATGAACAAATGCCCTGCCAAATTATAAATCCGGACCGTTTGGCAGCGTTCAAATTATCTTAAATTTTCTTAATACTGTCACGTTTTCCCGGTAAGGTTCATCATATTTGTATCATCAAAATTCAAAAGACTCATGAAACAACTGGCAACCATATTTGCTGTTTTTACATTATTACTTTCCAACGCTTTCGCTGAAACTCCTTCGGGAGACGACATACAATTCCTAAAAGACGGAGTATCGTTCAGTCTTCCAGCCGACTGGAAAATTATTTCGGATGAACCCGTGGGTAAAGACGGACACTATTTTTCGGCAGAGCATAACACAGAAGAAGCCACCGGAGTGATTACCGTCACCTGGCTAAATGCACGTATCGAACCGGATGTGGTGATCGACTCGCACAAAAAGAACATGCGGGCCGCCGATATTTATCGGCAGCCGGGTATTGAATTTACTGCCATCGAGCCTGTCACTTTTGCCGGACGGAAAGCTTACCGGTCGAAATATGCCACGTTGGTTAACGGTGACAAAATGGAGGGTGAAATTATCTGTCTGAATTGCGAAGGAAAAACCATTAGCTTATTCATGCAGAGCGGACTGGATGACAAAAAGGCAACTGAAGCAGCATTTCTGCAGTTGGAACAGACTTTTGGTTGCCGCGAAGAATAATTGTTGTTTTCGTAAAATCAACTTTCAGCTTTTTTTCTATTTTAGAAACGAACACCGACCTTTCGTTTACAACCCATAAGCCGACTGGATTCCAGACACAAAACCATTTTTTACATTTAAAAATGAGGAGGAGTTATGGAAACAGTTTGGGACTACCATCCAACAGCTGCCGAAATTGAAGAGCTCTCGCTGATATCGCAGGAGGAATATATGCGGGTTAACCGCGAAACAGTCAACCTCGATCTTTTTCTGTTATTCAGCCATCGAAAAGAAAATGAAAAGGCAGCGGTTTATTTTAACCGGTTAAGCGAAGAAACCAAACAGCCCTTTATTACGCAAAGTGATTTCGATTGCTAAATGCGGTTGTGACTGGAGAGCGTTTTGAGAGCAGCGGCCAAAGAAAAAGCCATTTACAACGAGAATCGATGTAAGTGGCTTTTTTCATGAGCGGCAAACGAGATTCGAACTCGCGACCCTCAGCTTGGGAAGCTGATGCTCTACCGACTGAGCTATTGCCGCCATTAAAATGAACAGGGCAAATGTACTTTTTTTTCGTTTGTGTTTTTCCATGTTTTTCTAAAAATACTCCTTCCCTGCAACCATTTTTTCATTTCTATTTCATAAAAAGCAGTCTGTGCGGAACTTTCTTTCCTTGTTATACGAAAAAGTAATTATCATCATTTAACCATTCCTTTCAACTTCTCTGTTCATCAAATATTGATTATTGCTTTTTCAGGGAATTTCGAAACCCGCGATTTCCTGTTATACAATATGTTGTCAAACCGAATGAAAACTAGTACGTTCATAAAGAAACTATCCATTAAATAAGCAACTTATGATAATTGGATTACTGAAGGAGACCGGTTCAGAGAAACGGGTCGCCATGTTGCCCGAAGTTGTTTCAGGCCTGATAGAACGAAAAGTGGAAATTTTCGTCGAGGAAGGGGCCGGTGAAACAGCTTATCAAAATGATGAAAGTTATAAAAAGGCTGGTGCCCAGGTTGTATCACGGAAAGAAGTTTTGGAAAAAGCGGAAGTCCTGATACAAATTCAACCTCCTGAGACCGATTTAGTTGAAAGTCTGAAAAAAGAGCAGCTCTGGATTAGCCAGTATAATCCGCTCTGGAATACCGATTTGGTAAAGGCTTTCATTTCGAAAGGAATCGTCAGCTTCAGTCTCGATTCGGTTCCCCGGATTACACGCGCCCAGGCCATGGATGTTCTGTCGTCGATGGCAACAGTTTCAGGTTACAAGGCTGTCCTGGAAGCCGCTTCACTCCTTCCCTCTTTTTTCCCGATGTTTATGACAGCTGCCGGAACCATCCGTCCGGCCAATGTACTAATTCTTGGAGCCGGCGTGGCCGGACTGCAGGCTATCGCCATTTCCCGCAAGTTGGGAGCCCAGGTTCAGGTTTTCGATGTGCGTTCGGCCGTTAAAGAGGAAGTAATGAGCCTCGGCGCTAAATTCGTTGAAGTGGAAGGCGCCCGTGAGGATGCTGCAGCCGGCGGATACGCCGTTGAACAGACTGAAGATTTCAAGAAACGGCAGCAGGAAGCCATTAACGAGAAAGCCATAAAAGCCGACGTTGTTATTGGGACGGCGCAAATTCCTGGTAAGAAGGCCCCTGTTTTAATTCCCAACGATGTCGTGGAAAAGATGAAGCCCGGGTCGGTCATCATCGATTTAGCTGCTTCCACTGGTGGAAATTGTGAGCTTTCGAAGGACAACGAAATAGTCGAACATCATGGTGTGCGCATCGTGGGACAATCTAATTATCCTGCTCAAATGCCGACGGATGCCAGCAAAATGTTTGGAAAGAATCTCTCCAATTTTCTCGCTCTCATGATTGATGAGGAAGGTCAGCTTCAGCTCGACTTTGAGGACGAGATTATTAAAGGAACCTGTATAACTCGTGACGGTGAAGTTATCAATGAGCGGGTTAAGTCGATGTTGGACAGTAAAAAATGAATAATATGGAACAAGTATTAGTTTATTTCTATACCTACAAAGAAGTCATCTTTGTCATCGCTCTATCTATTTTTCTTGGTATTGAAGTGATTTCGCATGTACCGTCGGTGTTGCATACGCCGCTCATGTCGGGTGCCAATGCCATCAGCGGTGTTATCATCATCGGGGGAATTATCCTGGTCGGTCATGCCGATACGAGCCATATTTCCATCGAACTGGTACTCGGCATTTTTGCCATCATTTTCGCCACACTCAATGTGGCCGGAGGTTTTGTGGTGACGGACAGAATGCTGGAAATGTTTAAGAAGAAAAAGAAATAAGCGATCGATATGGATAAGATTATCGGAACACTAAACGGTACGCCCTTTACAATGGGCGAAACCCTGCTTCAGCTCAGCTATTTGCTGGCTGCTCTCTTGTTTGTTTATGGACTGAAACTGCTAAGTCATCCCGAAACGGCGCGTCGGGGAAACATTATTGCCGGAGCCGGTATGCTGCTGGCCATGATTTCAACCATGTTTCTGCATAAAAATGCAGATGGACAAGGCATTGCCTTAACGAATATCTGGATCATTATCGTATCGATTGGCGTTGGAACTGTCCTGGGCTGGTACATAGCCCGGACCGTAAAAATGACCGCTATGCCACAACTGGTATCTTTCTTCAATGCCACCGGAGGTTTGGCTTCGGCATTAGTTGCTTTACTGGAATTTCCTCATGCCGACATCACCGATGTGCGGCTTGTTCTGGTCACCCTTTTGGGGCTTGTTATCGGTAGTATCGCCTTTAGCGGTTCGATGATTGCTTACGGAAAGCTGGACGGCAAAATCAAGGATATTAGGGCCGGTATCATGAAGTATGTCAACATTGCGCTGCTCATTTTTGTCGTAGCCATGTTTGTGTACATGCTCGTATCCGGAAAAAGTACCGAAGAACTCAGCTGGGAGCTTTACGTCCTCTTCGGCGTTTCGCTTCTTTATGGAGTCATGTTTGTGATGCCAATTGGAGGTGCCGACATGCCGGTCGTGATTTCGTTGCTGAACAGTTTTACCGGTATTGCAGCGGCCATGGCTGGTTTTATTTATAACAACCAGGCGATGATTCTGGGCGGCATTTTGGTTGGCTCGGCCGGAAGTATCCTGACTGTACTGATGTGTAACGCCATGAACCGTTCCCTGCTCAATGTGATTGTAGGAGCTTTTGGTGGAGGTCCTTCTTCCGCGCAAGCCGAAGGTGGAACGATGAAGGAAATTACCTTAAGCGATGCTTCCATCCTGTTAAGCTATTCGCAGAATGTGGTTATTATTCCCGGCTACGGATTAGCCGTTGCCCAGGCACAACATGTCTGTCACGAGCTTGACCAGTTGTTGTCGTCGAAAGGTGTCAACGTGCGGTATGCCATTCACCCTGTTGCCGGTCGCATGCCCGGACACATGAATGTACTGTTGGCGGAAGCGGATGTTCCTTACAGCCAGTTGGTGGAAATGGACGACATCAATCCGGATATGCCCAGTACAGATGTAGCAGTTGTTATCGGTGCGAACGACACGGTCAATCCTGCAGCGTTAACTGATCCCGGTAGTCCCATTGCCGGAATGCCGATTATACATGCTCATGAGGCGAAGAATATTATTGTGATGAAGCGCGGACGAGGGAAAGGTTATGCCGGAATTGAAAATCAGCTATTCTTTGGAGAGAAAACACGATTGCTCTTCGGTAATGCCAAAGATTCGTTACAGGCGCTGGTAAATGAGATTAAGAGTTTGTAATTAAAACGGTGATATGAAAATTCCCCGGATTTGCTAAGGAGCTTATTCGGGGATTTTTTATTCGTCAAACCACGGGTCCATAAAAAGATTGGTATTAGCGTAGATGTCCAGGTTTTGGTACCGAAGGATTTCTTTCAGTTGACTTCGTAATATCTTTCCTTCCGGGAATTGATGATGATTCTCTTCCCAATCATTTAATTCATTGAGCGCTTCGCCGTAGCGCTGTTCTCCAATCAACTGAGAAATTCTTTCATACTTCTCCCGGTTAGTTTCTTTCAGATTCATCAAAAAACATTTTACGATGCACCGGCTTATCTTGCCGTACTGAAGACTTCAGGATTCCCTGATTAATCTGAAAAAGCTGAAAAGAGCCAACGTGTTTACGACGTTCTTCCGTCAACCAGTGAAGGTGTTTTTGCAGAATTTCCAACACTTCTTCAGGCGAATCGAGCGAAATAATGACGGGGATAAAATACTGATTGATCCTTTTCAGGTTACCACCAAACTTTTTGGAAACAAGAACATCAACCTCTTCATCCCGGAATAAGCTTGTCAACAACCGGGCTTTTTCCGGAGAACCGTGATCTGCACTATGCTGCAAGTCTTTGGCAGGATTCAATATTTCCCGGTGGAAATTTATTTTGCCTTCACGGTAGTCATACAAAAGGTAGATATCCGCATCGCCAAAATGTTGCGATTCAAAAATATGTTCGTTATTCACAGCTAAAGCAAAACGCAAGTTCGATTTCATAAAGTCTGGTTTTTTGCGGTTGGAAGCTTTGTAATATCAGCTCAAATCCAATTCTGGTCTTTCTAAAGATAATAAAGTGTATGAACATATGTTCCTTTAAGAAGAAAACCTTCCCAACATTTACATGCAGAAAACAGAAAGCCTGAAAAATAACCAAGGATAAGATTAAAGGATACCAGACCAGAGACAGAATGCGTAGAAGATGACAAACAAAAAAGTCTGCTGAATATTCAACAGACTTTTCTTTCACGAGAGCCACTCATGGGACTCGAACCCACGACCTCCGCTTTACGAAAGCGCTGCTCTACCAACTGAGCTAAAGTGGCAATTTTCGGGTGGCAAATTTAATAAAATTGGAATTCACTCCAATACTCCCCTACCCGAAAATAGATGTTTTTTAGTCTTCCCAGTCGAGAATAATTTTTCCGCAGTTTCCTTCTTCCATGATTTCGAACGCTTTCTGGAATTCGGTGTAATGGAAACGGTGCGTAATAACCGGGGAAATATCGAGGCCCGAGAGCAACATTTTTTCCATTTTGTACCAGGTTTCATACATTTCCCGGCCATAAATTCCCTTCAGGGTTATTCCCTTAAAGATGACTTTATCCCATTCAATTTGCGTAGTATCAGGCAAGATTCCCAACAACGAGATTTTACTGCCATTGTACATGTGCTTAATCATGGTATCGAACGCAACGGGCGAACCGGAAACTTCCAGACCAATATCAAAACCGGATACCATGCCATTGTCGTGCATCGCTTTTTCCAGGCTTTCCGTGCGCGGATCAATAATCTCGGTTGCACCCATTTTCATTGCCAGCTCGCGCCGGTAAGGGCTTAATTCGGTACCAATCACGTTTCGGGCGCCAACAAATTTACTCACGGCAATCGCCATACATCCGATGGGACCGCCAGCACCTGTAACCAAAACATCTTCACCAATCAGGGGAAATGACAGTGCCGTATGCGTTGCATTTCCCAGTGGATCCATAATGGAGACAATCTCATCAGGAATCCGGGCATCAATTTTCAGCACGTTTTCCGAAGGAACAACAACGTATTCAGCAAATCCACCATCACGATTCACACCAATTCCCACTGTATGGTCGCAAATGTGTTTCCGTCCGCGACGGCAGTTCCGACAATATCCGCAAGCGATGTGACCTTCTACCGTTACCCGCTCTCCAATTTCAAAATGAGTTACTTCATTGCCTTTATCTGCAATCACTCCAACATACTCATGCCCGATGGTCATGGGAGTTTTAATGGTCTTCTGCGCCCACGCATCCCACTTATATATATGTAAGTCGGTTCCGCAGACGGCCGACTTTTTTATTTTGACCAATACTTCGTTAACCCCCACTTCCGGGATGGCAACATCTTCGAGCCAAAGGCCCTTTTCCGGTTTGCTTTTTCTTATCGCTTTCATGAATTTCTTCTTTATCTGATGATTGACTTTTTTCTACCAGTCCGGACAGATTTTTGTAAATCCATTCGCGGAGACAAATTAAGTACCTCCTTTACAAAATAAGGCAATTTGCCGATCCAAATCGCTAATAAAAGTCATTTATTGAAAGCAATCACTCTGAAAAAAAATGAACAAACGACCGTAAATCGTTTGTATTCAAGACAAATTGGTCTTCTATACCACATATGCTGAAAAACATATCGCTGACAAACGTCATATTATTCACTGTTTATGTGAACGTTAAACACATTCTACAGGATCAAATGGAGAGTAATTGTTTTAATTACATTAACATTTTTAACAAAAATTAATAATTAGTGCTAAATTAGCTACTGCTAAACCTGATGAGCATTTTGATTGAATCTGAAGGTTCAGACCTTTTACTAAAACCACAGCATTTTCTGACCTAGCTATGCTAAACTAATGAAGCGGGAACTTTCTTCTTCCCGCTTTTATTTTGCAATGTGCCGGATGTTGTACCGAATGCGGATGTAAAACAATATTCCGGCGGAAGCCAAACCAGCCAGAAAACCAATCCAGATCCCTGCCGCCCCAACGTTCAGAACGAATGCAAACAAGTAACTGACTGGTATGCCAATTACCAGGTATGAAATACCAGCCATGTACATCGGATACTTTACATCGGCCATTCCTCGCAAGCATCCCAGCGAAACAACCTGCAACCCATCAAAAATCTGAAAGAAAGCAGCAACAATCAGCAGAATCGTCGCCTGATGGATAACTGCCTTGTCGGGCGTAAACAGAATCGGAAGAAAATTCCGAAAGACAATAAATACAACTGCCGAGAATCCCATGAAAAGTAAAACCAGGTGGCGCGAAGCTTCAATAGCCATCCGCATTTCCTTGAGGCGATATGCTCCCATCCAGTTGCTCACTCTAACCGTAGTTGCCATGGCAATTCCATTGGAAATCATAAAAGTCATAGTCGCCAGTCCCAATGCAACCTGGTGCGCTGCCAGCGGAACGGCTCCCAACCATCCCATCATGATTCCGCCAAAATTGAATGCAACGATTTCGAGTACCAGTTGTATGCCAATTGGCAAACCGATTTTAAGCAACTCGAGCATCTTCTGTGTACTCGTTTGAACCGAAGGAAAAAACAACAAGTACTTTCTGAAATTCCCCTTAAAATACAGTAACAAAGCCATCATGACCGGCATAGCCATTCGGGCGATTAACGTAGCGTAACCGGCTCCCAGCAAGCCCAATGCCGGGAATCCTACCTTACCATAAATCAAGATATAGTTCAGAAAAATGTTTAAAGCATTGGCAGTAAGCGTTACCACCATCGCAATGTGGGTATTTCCGAGCCCTTCGGCGAATTGCTTAAACGTGAAGAACAACAAAAACGGCAACATGGAGATAGTCAGCACCCTAAAATACGGAATCGCCAGGGCAACCACGTTGGCGGGCTGTCCCATGTATTGCATCAAATAAGAAACTCCCCACGAAGCAGAAGTCAACACTACCGTGAAAGCAAAATTCAACCACAGACTGTTTTTAAAATATATCGCCACTTCGCGGAAATGGTTACGACCAAACGATTGCCCCACCAATGGCGTAAGACCAAATGTTATTCCCATCCCCAACATCATCACCAGGTAAAAAAGGTTGCTGGCGAACGACGCAGCGGCCAGGTCCGGAGTGCCGACATGACCGACCATCACCGAATCGGCCAGCTGTACCACCACCTGTCCTGCCTGCGAAAGCATCAGAGGAAATGCAAGGTGCAATATATTCTTATAGTATGAGCGGTAATTCCGGAACATAGGACTCTTTGATTTCGGCCTCAAAAGTACGACACTTTGCTGAATAAACTCAAGTGGCTTTCATTAGCCCAAAACGGAAGCGAAATCAACCAATACAATCTTTGATTTCATCTAAATAGTTCCTATATTTGCGCGGTTTTAAAACAAATATTATTAATAAAACTGAAACAGTATGTTGAATCAGTATGAAACCGTTTTCATTGCAACTCCCGTTTTATCTGAAGCCCAGATAAAGGAAGCGGTTGAAAAGTTCAGAGAGCTGATTACCGGTAACAACGGTGAACTGCTCCACGAAGAACACTGGGGATTAAAAAAACTGGCTTACCCCATTCAGAAAAAATCGACTGGGTTCTATCACCTTTTCGAATTTAAGGCCGACCCGGCTTTTATCAACAAGCTCGAAACTGAGTTTCGTCGCGACGAGCGTGTCATTCGTTTCCAGACAGTAAAATTGGAAAAATATGCCGCAGAGTACAGCGAAAAGAGAAGAAACAAAGTAAACGCGAAAAAAGAAAAGGAGAACTAAACTATGGCAGGTAATACAAGCGAAATCAGGTATCTGACCCCGCCGTCAGTCGAAATCAAAAAGAAAAAATACTGCCGTTTCAAAAAGAACGGAATCAAGTATGTAGATTACAAGGATCCGGAATTCCTGAAGAAATTCCTGAACGAGCAGGGTAAAATTCTTCCCCGTCGTATCACCGGAACTTCTCTGAAATACCAGCGTAAAGTAGCGCAGGCCGTAAAAAGAGCCCGTCAGATTGCTTTGCTGCCTTATGTAACCGATTTGTTGAAATAAAAAAGGAGGAGGTAAGACTATGGAAATCATTCTGCTTCAAGACGTACCCCGCCTGGGTAGCAAAGATGATATTGTGAATGTAAAGGACGGTTATGCACGTAACTTCCTCATTCCGCAAAGACACGCTGTTGTAGCCACCGAATCGGCAAAAAAAGTACTGAGTGAAAATCAACGTCAGCGCGCTCACAAAGAAGCGAAACTGAAAGAAGAAGCTCAGGCAGTTGCTGCCAAACTCGAAGGCTTGAAGATCAGCATTGGTGCCAAAACAAGTACCACCGGAAAAATCTTCGGTTCAGTTAACAATATTCAGATTGCTGAAGCTCTTAAAGAAAATGGCTTCGACATCGATCGCAAACAGATTACCATCAAACAAGACGCTATTAAAGAAGTCGGTAAGCATGTTGCGAAAATTAAACTGCACCGCGAAGTATACTTCGAACTCGAATTTGAAGTTGTTTCCGAGTAAGTTTATATAACTTATAAAACATTATTATTGATTAAATTCTTTCCGAACATTACATTTTCAAACAACATAAAAGCCGTCAAAATTTTGACGGCTTTTTTTATTGAATATCTATTTTGTGTACTGAAATCTTCTTCGTTGCTGAAACATTTTACGATTTTACGGCAATGGTCTCAATCTCGACCAGCACACCAAGCGGCAATTCTTTTACGGCAAAAGCTGCTCTTGCCGGCGGATTTGTTTCATAGTACTTTCCATACACCTCATTCATGGCTTTAAAATTGGCCATGTCCGATAAAAAACAAGTCGACTTCACTACATTATCAAAGCCATAACCAGCGGCTTTTAAAACGGCTTCAATGTTCTCCATTACCTGTTCGGTTTGCGCGGTAATGCCTTCAGGTATTTCCTTCGTTAAAGGATTAAGCGGTATCTGCCCGGAAATATATAGCGTCCCGTTTACTTCAATAGCCTGACTATACGGGCCAATTGCTTCGGGGGCATCCGAAGTAGCAATAATTCTCTTCATATCGTTTTATTAGATTGAAATTTCCATTCGTCATGTAAATATAATACATACCGGCATCAGAAATTCATAAAAGGCGAGTTTCTCAAAAAGAATAGAAACAGAAATTTTATGGAAAAGTGAGAGGAAATTTACAAACGAAAGAATCCACGACAAGATTGAAGTCAGTTTAAAACCAAATGATCTTTTAAAACCCAAATACAAAAAACCAATCTTAAAACCGAAAACGACTGTCGTGGATTCAATTGCAATATTGGTAAACCCTGACGAAAAAAACAACAAATTTTGAGCAATTCTCTACCCCAAAACAAGCATTATTTCGCTTATTGAAAATCGATCAAACAGTCCTCGTCACTCTTACTAACGTATGTTTTTGAAAAATATTTTGCAAAAAATGATTTTTTTTTTACATTTCCCAAAGTGGCGATTTTATTGGGTTATAGCCTATCCCTCGATGTCCGATAGCCACTTTTTTATAAAATTTCTTGTCAAAGATCTTGACACGTAAGGTTAGACTTTCGTAACTTGGCGTTACCAAATACAAAACAAAAACCAATTTTAAAACCAGGTTATGACAAAGCATCTAACGGTGCTGGTTCCTAAATTCTTGGTCAAAACTTCCTCCTTCCCCCAGGAAATTGCCCAGTATGGAAACCAGTTTGAAAATGAAGGTTCCGAGGGTCCACCCTCCAACCATTTTTATGGTGGGAAAAACAATCCGACTACATTAGAGAGAATTGAAGATGCCATTGCCTACTTTGTAATTAACGGCCTGTCTCTGCTAGTGAACACTACAACTCTTTTACTAAAAAATAAATAAGTTAAAAAATTCTTTCGAGCTATTGCTTTTTAGAATTGATGTTCATAAATTGTATTACGTTAATATAGATTAAATCTTAATAAAAATACTTAAAACCCAAAATCTCCTTTTTATAAACCAATCTTAAAATTGAAAATTATGAAAAAAGTAATTTTACTCTTAGTTGCGGTAATGATCGCGAGCGTTTCATTTGCTAAAAAAGGAAATGGTCCTCAAAACAAGAAGAACTCCTACGGTGATGCTACCGTGGTTCAAGTAGGTATGTTCAACAAATCCTTGATTGACCAAACTGGCGCAACCGGTGGTGGTTGGTACTATGAACAAGGTAGTGGTACCGACGCAACAATCAAAGTTTATGGTAGCTTTAACAATACTGCCATTACTCAAGTTGGTGAAAAGAATGTTGCAGGTCAGGATATCCATGTTGACTGGGCAAGTGCTTGCATGGGATTCTTTGATATTTCTAATGTAGGTGATCCTGCCGGAGGTTGTTTCACAATCAACACTTGTGCTATTGATTTGGCATGCTGTCAGTCAATTGATGCCGGTTCTTATAATGTAGATTTCGCACCGGTGATGGCTGGTATCTATGTAGATGGTAGTTTTAACAAAGCATCTATCAGCCAGTATGGTGACTACATGCTTGCCGGTATTAAAATCGAAGGTCACGGCAACACTGCTTCTATCACTCAGGCTTTTGGTGCTTACAATGCTGCATTCTTAAACATCGACGGTAACGGCAACAAAGCAATCGTTGCACAGTATGGTGTTGGAAACAAAGCAATGGCCCAGGTTGACGGAGACAACAATACAGTTGCAGGTCATCAGGTAGGTTACGCTAACAAATTGGCACAGAAAGTTCATGGTGATAACAACACAGTTATTGCTCGCCAGGGTCTTTTCGGACTCTCTTCATACAACGAAGCAATCCAGAAAGTTTGTGGTGATAACAACGCAGTCCTTCTCGAGCAGTACGGATTTGGTAACAAAAGCGTACAGGAAACCAGCGGTATGAATCACAACTCTGTTGTTACCCAAATGGGATTGATGAACCAATCAGTTGTTCTCCAATAATTGAATCACCTTTTTTCTTTAGTACTTAGTTTTCGATCCAATTTTCATACGAATTATTTATATTGATAAATCATAACTGATTTTGGGTCTTAGCTGCCTGCTTCGGCAGGCAGCTTTCTTTAATTAAAAACAGAGCAATGAAAATAACATTGGGTCAAATAAGGTTTACAGGAGCAGTTATTTTTCTGTTGTTTGCTATTAATCAAACATATGCACAAAAAGAAAAAAGACCAACTATTCTTTTTACGCCTCAATGGAACGTTAATACAACCGTAGCATATCAGACTGATTTTCAGCGGATGTTCAGGAGCAACGATTTCTCATGGAGTGGTCAATATAGTGATATTGAAAAGTTAACCGTAATAGCAAAGACTGATTCGAGTTTTACATTACAATGGGATGCAACGGGGTATCCCGTTAATATTTTTCAGGATTTCCCCGGGCCGATGGTTGACTGGTTTCAGGAATGGAATAAAGGGAAAGAAGTTAAATTACTTATCCGCTTCAGCAACTTAGGTGTTCCGGCATCCATTGTCAATATTGCAACCATCAGGGCATATTATATTTCGATGATTGATGAGTTTTTAAATGCACTCCCGACCCGCAATGTTGCGCCGTTGAACAAGACCAATGTAAAGAAATCGCTGGAAAATCTAAGAACGGTAATAATTCCATCGGATGTGTTTCCCAAAATTTTTCTGAATAATCTAAATATGCTTTTCCCTTTCTATGGGAAGACATTCTTTCAAGATCAAGACCAAAAAATAACGCAATATAAAACCTTGCCAACTATGAGCTTTGCTGTTCCTATTGAGACTCACACAGTTTTAGAACAGGGAGCCAAAGACACCTACCACCTATTCTCAACTCAACGCCCATTGCCATTTGATAAGTGGAGAATTAAACCGAATGGTTACATGAATATGGATTTCGCCTACACAGATTCTGTTGATTTTAGATACAATACACAATCTCAGTGGGTGACCCAAGCGATTCATACCATGAAATTTGAGCGAAATAATTATTCTGACAACTTTAGTATTACATACACTAAAGTCAAATAAATTTAGTTATTTTAGTATATACTGATTATTAAGTCAAATGTTATGAAGAGAATAATATTCATATGGCTCTGCTTCATGCCGTTCATAGTAAGTGCACAGGATTTTGTTTATACACCTGTTAATCCGGCATTCGGTGGCAACACATACAATTACAGCTGGTTATTAAATTCTGCTGACGCGCAGAAAAAACAGGCAACGGCCACTAGTGCTGCCAGTTCACAGACAACACTCGATAACTTCACCAACAATCTTAACAACCAAATATTAAACCAACTTGCGAGCAAGATTCTGCAGGAACAGTTTGGCAGTAATTTTAGTCTTCAAAATGGACAATATACTGTAGGTAACTATCAAATAAATATAACACAAGGGGCACAAGGAGTCGATATTAATATTTTGGATACTCAATCCGGGGGACAATCCAGTATTACAATTCCAAACCAATAAGTGCAATAATAAAAGTTTTAACCGAATCTTCCCCCATGAAAAAAGTACAACTAGTCATAGTACTCACTGCCAGCTTTGTTCTCAGCTCGTGTAACGCTTATTTTAATCAACCCATGGCTCCTACTCCTGCCCGGATAGGTCAGGATACGAGGATCTCATCAAAATTTGCCGAACTGCCAGCACCTGAAGAACCAATTGTAGCGGCTGTATATAAATTCAGAGATCAGACAGGACAATATAAGGCTACGGATTATGGTTCTTCCTGGTCTACTGCAATCACGCAAGGTGCCACATCCATTTTATTGAAAGCGTTAGAAGATTCGAAGTGGTTTGTCCCTATCGAACGAGAAGGTTTAGCAAACTTGTTAAACGAACGTAAAATTATTAACTCGAGTCGAATGAACTACTCACAGCAGACCGGGAGTAATGAGCCTTCTCTTCCCCCTCTTTTGTTTGCAGGTGTCATTTTGGAGGGTGGCATTATTTCTTACGACTACAATATTCTTACAGGCGGAGCTGGAGCCAGATACCTGGGTATTGGAGCGAATACACAATATCGAGAAGACAGAGTATCCATATATCTCCGGGCTATTTCGACCAATAGTGGTCGGATATTGAAGTCTGTTAATGTTTCCAAAAGGATCTTATCGCAAGAAATAAGTGCCGGTGTTTTTAAATATGTTGCAACGAATAAGCTACTGGAAGCAGAGTCTGGTTTTACCTACAATGAACCAACGGATATCGCTGTACAGGAAGCTATTGAGAAAGCTGTATTGGATTTGATCATGGAGGGAGTATTTGATGGCCTTTGGAAATTAAAGAATCCGGAAGATGTAGAGGCTCCGATTTTTACTGAATATTTAAAAGAAAAAGATCAACGTGACGATGAAAACTTTTGGGGAAATAAATTGCAGCAAAGACGCAATAAACTTGCCTTAAACTTTTCGGCCAATGCTTACAGCTTCCAAAGTGATTGGGGGAAAACGGGGCTGAATGGTGGTGGTAGCTTCGGACTATACTATTTGCCCAAAAAACACGCTTCTTTTCTGTCGCTTACAGCAGGAATTGGAAAACTTAAAAGCGGACCATATTTTGAAACAACGATGGTCAATACCGAACTGAATTATGGTATCAATATTTTTCCACAGCGCTCTTTTTCTCCATATTTTACTGTTGGAACGGGTGTTGCTTATACCGATAAGTTTTACCCTTATGTGAAAGGCGGACTAGGAATGGAGTATTTATTGAGGAATGATATTGGACTTTTTATGGAAGTTAACAGTAACTACTTACTGAATGACAACCTGGACGGAATCAATCACGGTTACTACAATGACTACTTTATTGGAGGCAAACTAGGACTTAACTTGTACCTTGATTTCAATAAGAAAAGAAAATAAGTTTGATTGATATTAAGCCGGAGTTTTTGTAACTTATGTAAAAATGAGAGCCATGAAAAACTTAGATAAAATATTCATTATTCTGGTGTTTTTATTTATATCCGGAACAAGCTGGGCTCAGAGCAATCGGAACAATGTTCCCCAAGGACAGGATGATGGAATTCATCAGCAATTGGCCCAACAGCAATTGTTCATTAACGAACAGATGGCACTTCAGGGAATGTCGGTTCAGGCTCAAGTTAATCAGAAAGGAAACTACAATAATGCTTTAATAAAAGATCAGTCCGTTGAATCTTACCTAAATAATACAACCGTTAATCAATATGGTGATTACAATAATGCCGCCCTCTATATTAACGGCTCAGGGTTGACGACCAATGCTACTCAGCAAGGGAACAGCAATACACTGAAGCTGAATCTTCAGGGCAATAATATCGAGGGAAATATTTTGCAAAAAGGAAACCAGCATACGCTTAACGCCTCGTTATCCGACTATAGCATGCTTAGAAGCACTTACAACATAACCCAAACAGGAAGTGGCAGCAACCTGCAAATTCAGGAGAATGGCTATAATCAACTCAACGGCATGTCTATAAAGATTAACGGTCCGATGACACTTCAATTAAAAAACGGCGGATTTTGAATGCTAAATATAATGGCTTATTATCTAACAAGTAACATCTAACCCCCGGATAGGCGATGAAAAGACACTCTTTTGTTAAATTCCTTCTATTAATACTAGTTTCGCTTGGTTTATGGCAATGTAAAGAACAGCCATATGATGTCGTTCTTTATGGTTCGCTGGAAGGAACCATTATTAGCGAATATGATAATGCACCTATTAGAAATGTCAAGATAACGACTTCTCCAACCTCAGAAACTGTTTATACTGACTCTGTAGGGCATTTTTCCATCGAGGAAGTTCCGTCTGGAGATGTAACAGTAACTGCTTCGAAGGATGGATATACAAGTACCACCGAAAAGCTAACTGTAACGGAAAAGGAGACAAGCACTATTAGTATGTATCTGCCCAAAGATGCTATCACTAATCCAGCTGATGATGCCATTACATTAAAAAATCCGTCAGATGGTGTTGTAGATCAACCGGTAAATTTGACGTTCACCTGGCAATTTAATGATACAACCTATAAAAACTCGCCTATTGATGTTAGTTTAGTAACAATCAATGCTGCAACGCTGGAAGAGAAAACATGGGTAGCCAATACCAGAGATACTTCGTATACAGTAAATGGACTGAAATACAACACATCATACTTGTGGTATCTAAAAGTTGAAGCAGAAGGTACTTATATTGGGAAAACAAGCAACCGGAGATTTCAAACTCAGGCTGTACCTAAGAACCTTCTGGTCTATGCGAAAGTTTTCAATAATAATTATGAGATATTCTCGTACGATAGTACCACACAGATCAACTATCAAATAACAGATTTCCCTGCAAAGGATTGGTATCCCAGAAAGTCTCCGACAGAGGACAAAGTGGCCTTTGTTTCGAACCGGAGTACGGAGAATCTGATATATACGATGACACTTGATGGCAGAAATCTAACACAGGTATCGCCAAAAGACAAGCCTGTAACAGGCTACAACAACAACGGTACTGGTTTTGCCTGGTCACCAGATGGTGGTTACATTATTTATCCTCACAATAACCAGTTAATTAAGGTTAACAAGGAAGGTTATGATGCCACAGTGATTGCTACAGCTCCTGCCGGGCGCAATTTTTGGTATTGCGATTGGTCTCGTTATGGACATAAAATTGTCGTTCAGACCGTTGGCGACAACATTTATGATTCGGAGATATATGTCATGGATGATGACGGCAGCAATATGCATTTGTTGGTCGGAAACGAGCCAGGAAGAACAGACTCTCCCACTTTCTCCTTTGATGGCCAAACGGTTTACTTTACCCACTCCACTAAAGATTTCGCAGATGGAACCCAGATTGATGCTCATCTATATCAAATCAACATTGATGGTACAGGAGAACAGGAAATTGACCTTGGGCTTAGTGCAGGAGAATGTGTATTCAACCCCAGAATTTTAGCGGCAGGGGTCGGTCTTACGTATTCAGTAGGTATAGGAACGATTGGCCCTCGGAACATCTATACAGCCTACTTGCAAACAAATACAGATGGCTCCATTTCCGGTGCCACTGAACAAATTATTCAGGGAGACATGCCTGATTGGTAATTGGGTTAGAGGCAGTAAGATAATGTTTAATATCTAGGAAAAAACACAACAAAAAAGGGAACTAATTAATTGGTAGTTCCCTTTTTTGTTGATAGTTCAGGCTCAGTATAAACCTATTATAGAACCTTAAACATTGTGGCTGTGTGCTTTTCAAAAAAAACACGAATGTTTTCAAATATTTTTGTTGCCCCTTATAAAACTTAGAATAAATCCAGAAATCGAAATTTTAAAGAGCTTTTTTCGAAGCTTATTCAACTATCCGTATGTGGGAAAAATCTCAATGGTAAATTGAAAATATCAATATATTCCGTTCCCCATCATATCCGGATCTTCTAATGTCTGCGAAACATTTTCTCTCTGCTTAAGGTAACTTTGAACTTGTCCAACTGCATAATCGGCATAGGCATTTATGATTTCCTCACGTGGCGACAGATATGAAGAAAACACTTCATCGTCATTCACATAAATAGACACCATCACCCGATTCATTCGGGGTGGACTTTCTTTGATAAAAAGAGTATAATCTTTGGCATCTACTGGTGCCACCCATTTGGAATAAAAAGACTCATAGAAATCGCGTCCTACCTTCGAGAGCGTCTCATCAACAACCAATCCATCAATTTCGACACTCAGTGCTTCTTCACTCTCTTTTTGCTTCTGCTCATTTATCAAAGACACCAGTTTTTCAAGCATCATTTTTTGAAAAGCTTTCTTGCGAAATGTCAAATTGCCTAATTTATTCAGGACTGAATCAGGCGTGGCTGACAATCGCTTTGACGGCACTGAAGGAATAGGCTTTAAGGCAAGAAGCACTTTTACCCCATCAACATAAATCGTGTCAGGATAAGGCCTTTTGTTTAGAATTTCATCAACATGTTTTTTCCAATCAGCGCCATAAGTATCCGGAACTTTGTATAGTGCAGAACGGGAAGCCCCATCAACAGTACTATCTTGATCGACAACCTGAGGAGTAGTAATTCCTGCAGATAAATTACCTGATAATAATGTCTGAGACTTGGCCTGAAAATTTACTATCAGCAAGAAAAATGCTGCGAGATGAAAATATTTTGTGAGTTCTTTCTTCATAACACATCTGGGGGTTATCTGGCTTCAAGTTACTACAAAATATCGTTAAATTCAATCATTGAGGGCATCCCTTTCGTCCTAAAAACACAGCAAAATAAAAGCACAATTTTGCGTTTTCAATAGCTCCGAATTTTACTACAAACGAAATATTCTTCATGTTGTTATAAGCTATGCCGGAAATCTGACTTTAGCTCGAATCGAAAATTTGCTTATTTTCACGAATTAATTAGGAAAGTATGTCGGATACGATTGATATAACAGGACGATGGCTGTTCTCGGAAGATTTTGGCTACGGTACCGATAGCGGATACGTTGATTTGGAACAAAAAGGTTCCAGATTATCGGGGACACTTCAGTTTGCCGAGCAGATTGAAGGTGAAGAGACATTTATTGTCCGACAGGAAATTTATGGAACCGTTACCGGCCGTATCGTTTCAATGAAGTCCAAGTCATGTGAGATTCTCTTCAATAACCAGGATATAACTTATGAGCTGGATTCCTGGAAAGGAAAAATTACCGATGAAGGGAAAATTACCGGGAATAGCATCGACGAAGAAGGAACCACCGGCAGATTTGTTATGGAACGGATTAACGTCCAGACTTCCGGCTCTTCTGACGATATTTCATTTGGAATAAACTAATCCATATGCCTAATAAAAGCTCTAAAGACTGTTTTGTTTGTCAGGCATCGGAGGAAGAAAAACTACTGCTGATTCATCCCCAGGTGATGTTACCCGTATGTCTGGATTGTCACAATACAGATGCTGAAAAACAAAAAGTTGACGAACTGCTGGAAGGATTGGCCGACGGATTCGTCTGCGGTTGCATCTGATACTAACTTACCATGATTAATTTTCTCGATTTAGCCGGTACATTCGTATTTGCTGTGAGCGGAACCCATACTGCTATGCAGAAACGATTTGATCTCTTTGGGGCCCTTTTTATTGGCTTTGTTACAGCAGTTGGTGGCGGAACGCTTCGGGATATTTTGATTGGAATTACTCCCGTATCATGGATGAAGGACATCAACTACTTCTATATCATTGTAGCAGCAGTTATTTTCACCATCCTTTTCAGGAACTTTGTCCAAAAGCTCAGAAAAACGTTATTTCTTTTCGATACCATCGGAATTGGTGTATTTACGGTCATCGGACTTGAAAAGGCGCTTATGATTGGAATTCCAATCCCTATGGCTATTATGATGGGCGTGGCTTCAGCTGTAGCCGGTGGCATACTCCGCGATGTTTTCAGTAACGAGATTCCCCTCATTTTTCATAAAGAGATATATGCTACCGCTTGTTTTGCTGGTGGAGTTCTCTTCATTATTCTGTACAAATTCACTTCACTTTCCGAATCATTTACCGTGCTATCGACGATACTGGTGATCATTGCCATCCGCATTTTAAGTGTGCGCTTTAACTGGTCCCTGCCCCGATTGCCCAAACATCATGAAAGCCATGGAAATTAACTCTGAACAGCAGCGCCGGGAACTGCTTGAGCTGGCCCGTACCCGCATGCCTTTTGGAAAATATAAAGAACGTTTGCTGGTTGATTTACCCGAGCCTTATTTGGTTTGGTTTAAGCAAAAAGGTTTCCCGAAAGGAAAATTGGGTAAAATGCTTGAGTTGATGCTTGAAATCAAATTCAACGGATTAGAAAACATAATTCGAGAAATAAATAAAAATTTTAATTACTGATTTTCAGAATATTATATATTTTTGTTTAATTTTTTTCATTATTCCTTAAACATTTTTATTCCTCTGTGCGTATTACATGCAGAATGAAAACGATTTACGTCTAATCAAACACTGCATGTTATGAAAACAATTAAAATTTCAAGACTTTTAGTCACGATGTTGGTTTTAGGTTTTGTCTTTATGTCCTGTAAAGACGATGATGATAATACCACCACGGTAGAGCAACCACAAATGGAACAAACCATTGCTGAAAAGGCAATCGGAACTGAAAACTTAAGTAGCCTCGTTGCAGCACTTCAGGCTGCCGACTTAGTTGATCCTTTCACCAAATCGGGAAACTATACCGTTTTTGCACCTACTAACGAAGCGTTTGCCCAATTTTTGACTGACAACAACTTTGCCTCTTTGAGTGAAGTACCTAAAGAAGTACTCGCCAATGTACTACTCTACCATGTAGTTAACTCGCGCGTGATGTCGTCTGATTTATCGGCCGGATACTCACCATCCATGTTGCCTGCATCCGAGGACAATTACGTAAGTTTATATTTCCCGGAAGGAAATGTTACGCGAATTAATGGATACTCGAATGTAACAACAGCTGATATTGAGGCCAGCAATGGTGTGATTCACATCGTCGATAAAGTGCTGACGCCTCCAACGGTCGTTGACCATGCTGTTATGAATTCTTCTTTTTCATCGCTGGTTGCTGCTGTTACCAAAGCCAACTTGGTTGATGCACTGAAAGATGGTGACAATCTTACCGTATTTGCACCAGTTGACGGTGCATTTGCATCGCTTCTGTCGGACTTGGGATTGTCAAGCCTTGATGACCTGACAGCTGAAGATTTAACTCCCATTTTGCTTTATCATGTTCTCGGAACAGGCGTTCCTGCGGCCAGTGTAGCAGAAGGATACGTTCCTACCTTATCAATGGCCAATGATAACAATTTGAGTTTGTACATCCGGCTGATAGATGGAAATGTGATGCTGAATGGCCAATCGAACGTGGTAGCAACCGATGTATTTGGAACCAACGGAGTGATACACGTCATTGACAAGGTTCTTTTGCCTCAGACAATCGCAGACTTCGCTGTTTCCAATCCCGCATTTTCACAGCTGGTTGCTGCGCTTTCACAGGCAAATCTCGTCGACGCATTTAACGGTTCCGATGTTTATACGGTTTTTGCCCCGGTAAACGCAGCTTTTGACGCGCTTTATTCCCAGCTGGGTATTTCCGGAGCAACTGACCTCACTGCTGAAGATTTGACTCCGATTCTTACAGCTCATGCGGTAAACGGTAATGTACTCTCCGGCACACTCACATCAGGCTCAGTGCCCACTCTTAATTCGAACAAGTCGCTGGATATTGCTGTCGCAGAAAGCGGAGTAACCATCGATGGAGACATCAACGTAGTGGCCACCGATGTGCAAGCCACAAACGGCGTCATTCACGTTATCGATAAAGTTATCGTTCCTTAATATATAAACGTTTGGTTGATCAAATGTAAGGGTCGGAAATCTCTTCCGGCCTTTTTATTCAAAATGCTTATCTTTAGCCTAACCTCATTTTGAAAGCAATGCCTGGAACTTATACGATAAAAGATTTGGAGAATCTCTCCGGAATTAAAGCACATACCATTCGCATCTGGGAGAAAAGGTACGGTCTTCTGATTCCGCAACGAACAGATACCAATATTCGTCGATATACAGACGATGATTTGAAGAAAATCATCAACATTTCGCTGCTGGTCAACCGTGGCTTTAAAATCTCGAAAATTGCAGCACTTTCCGAAGAGGAACTGTATAATCATGCACTGAAGGCCAGTTCGAAACCCGAGGATACCAACGACCGCATTGAGAAGTTGATCTTTCATATGCTTTCGCTCGACATCAACAGTTTGGAGCAGGAAGTGGAATCGTTGATACAGGAAGCCGGTGTAGAAAGGGCTATTTACCAATACATATTTCCCTTAATGGAGAAAATTGGTGCCTTGTGGCAGGCCAACAGCATTGTTCCTGCACAAGAGCATTTCATGTTTAATTTCTTACGCCAGAAGTTAATTATTGAAACGGACAAGCTTCCTAAGGCTGATGGTAAAGCAAAGCTTTCCGGAATTTTCTTTCTGCCGGAAGGCGAAAATCACGAATTCAGTTTACTCTTTTACAATTACCTGGCGCGGAAAAACGGGCATCACACCCTATATTTGGGACAGTCTGTTCCACTTTCCGACATTCTTACCATTGCCGAATCGTTCCACTTCGATTACTACTTTACCGCGATCATAACTTCGACGCCTAAAAGTGATTTCGAACAGTTTCTGGGAGATTTTTCCCATAGGGTGAGCACGTCTACGTTGTTTGTCACGGGAAAAGAAGCGCAACACTACAAACGCAAACATCCGAGAAATACGCGGATCATCAGCCGACCGGAGAAGTTCGCCGAAGAAATCAAGAGCCTATCCAGAAAAGAGGATTAACCGTTATTTGATATCCTTCAGGTTGAACGGTGTTTCCTGGTATACGTAGTAATTAAGCCAGTTGGAAAACAACAGGTTGGAATGCGCACGCCACAACATCAACGGCTTTTTTGAGGTGTCATTGTTCGGGTAGTAATTCTTTGGGACTTCAATGGGCAAATTCTTGGCCAAATCCCGTTTGTATTCCAAGTCGAGATTGATACGAGCATATTCGGAGTGACCGGTCACAAAAATCTGCTTCCCTTTGCGCGCCATTACCATATACACGCCTGATTCTTTTGACGACGAAACAATCTTCAAATCAGGAATCTTCTCAATATCCCCCCGGCGGGTTTCGGTATGCCGTGAATGGGGAACATAAAATATATCGTCAAAACCACGGAATATCGGCAATTTATTGCTGGTCATCGTGTGCTCAAAAACACCGAACATCTTCTTTTCGAGTAGATGCTTCGGTACTCCGTAAAAATGATAAAGACCGGCCTGTGCTCCCCAGCAAATAAACAAAGTAGAGGTCACATGATGAACCGACCAATCCATTACTGCTTTCAGTTCATTCCAGTAATCAACTTCTTCAAACGGCAACAATTCCACCGGAGCGCCGGTAATGATCATACCGTCGTAGTTGTTTTGCGAAACCGCATCGAAACGCTGGTAAAATGCCTGCATGTGCTCCGCCGGAGTATGCTTCGGAGTATGCCCGCCAAGCTGCAGCAAATCAATTTCTACCTGCAAAGGAGTATTTGACAGCAGTCGGATTAAATCCGTCTCTGTGTTCACCTTCAGCGGCATCAGGTTAACAATCGCAATTCTAAGCGGCCTGATATCCTGATGCGCAGCCCTGCTCTTGCTCATGACAAAGATGTTCTCTTTCTTGAGCATTTTGATGGCTGGCAGTTTATCGGGCAAATTTAAAGGCATTTCACTCTGTTTTTGTTGTTAAAATTGCAGGACTCGAAAATAACGAATCCTGCAATATATTCCTATTCGGCCGCTTCCAAATCAAAGTGACTGGAACGCCTGTTCAAAGTCAGCAATGATGTCGTCGATATGTTCGATACCAACCGACACACGCAACAACGCGGGTAATACTCCTGCTGCCAGTTGTTCTTCGTCACTCAACTGTTGGTGAGTTGTAGCAGCAGGCTGGATGATGAGTGTTTTCGCATCACCCACATTCGCCAGGTGACTAACCAACTCAAGTTTGTCGACAAACTGGCGGGCTTTTTCTTTTCCACCTTTTACGATGAATGAAAGCACAGCACCGGCACCGTTAGGCAGATACTTTTTCGCCAAACCATGGTCCGGATGGCTCTCCAAACCAGGATAGCTAATTGATTCCACTTGCGGATGATTCGACAACCATTTAGCCAGTTTCTGCGTATTCTCAACGTGACGCTCGACCCGAAGTGACAATGTTTCTAGTCCCTGCAATAGCAGGAATGCGTTAAACGGACTCAGTGCCGGTCCAAAATCACGAAGCGCTTCCACGCGAGCTTTGATGATGAACGCAATGTTCTGGAACGTTTCCCAGTAGCGCAAACCATGATATCCTTCTGAAGGTTCTGTCAACCCGGGGAACTTGCCGTTGTTCCAGTTGAAATTTCCACCATCGACAATCACTCCACCGATAGAAGTTCCGTGGCCTCCAATCCACTTGGTCGCAGATTCAACAACTATATTAGCGCCGTGCTCCAACGGGCGGAACAGCTTTCCGGCGCAGCCAAAGGTGTTGTCGACAATCACCGGAATATCGTGCTTTTTGGCAACAGCTGCAACCGCTTCAAAATCCGGGATGGCAAAGCTAGGATTACCTATGGTTTCGAAATAAAGCGCTTTGGTGTTTTCATCAATCAACGCTTCAAAACTCTCCGGTTTCAAATCTTTCGTAAATCGCGCATCAATACCCAGTTTTTTCAACGATACTTTGAACTGGTTGAACGAACCTCCATAAAGGAACGGTGAAGTCACAAAGTTATCGCCCTGCTCCAACAAGGTGGTAATGGTAACAAACTGGGCCGCATGCCCGGATGAAAGTCCCAGAGCTGCTACTCCCCCTTCGAGGGCAGCCATGCGTTGTTCAAACACATCCGTTGTCGGATTATTGATTCGGGTATAAATGTTCCCGAATTCCTGCAAACCAAATAAGTTGGCGGCATGCTCCGAATCGTTGAAAACGTAGGATGTGGTTTGATAAATGGGCACAGCCCGCGATAAAGATGATTCATCCGGCTCGTGCCCTGCGTGAATTTGTAATGTTTCGAAGTGTTTACTTCCCTGACTCATAATGCTCATTTTTATAATTAATAATTGATTTATCACTATTTCGTATGACACCGACAAGTCGTATTGTGTCAATTTCCCGGCCGGGAAATGATTTTAAACTGTAATATATTTTGATTCGAAAAATTCCTGGTGAACGGCCTTCACCGCTTTGGAACGGTCATCGCGGTTGACCAAAAAATAACTGACAACGGGCGATGCCCCCGAACAACTCATCACAACATTGATTCCTTTACTTGCCATGGATGAAAAGATTCGTGCCGCAATTCCGTAATTATCGATTAAACCGTCGCCAACAGCTGCGATAACCGATATTCTCTCGATGATCAACAACTCATTAACAGCGGGCAACTCCTCAGCACTAACAACCGCATACGCGTTGCGCAAGTCTTTTTTAGCTAAAAGAATATTGATGGAGATTTGCGACGTAATAACGGAACTGATGTTGATACCAGCCAAATGCAAAGCCGTTGTTACTCTAGCCAGAATACCTGGTTTTAATCCGACTCCGGGACCTTTTAGTTTCAATACTCCGAATTCATCGCTGTAAGTGACACTCTTCACTACACCTTCGCGAATAGTTTGGTCAGAGTTCACGATAGAAAGCGGCTTTTCTACGTCCAAATCACCATAGATATTGAATACCCGGATAGGAATATGCGGGTCGACCAATGGCTCGACAGTGCGCGGATGCAGAATCTTTGCACCGAAATAGGCCAATTCTGCTGCTTCTGCGTAGGCCAATCGCTCAATTCGTACCGGCTCGTCAACCAGCTTCGGATCGGCGCTTAAAAAGCCATCTACATCTTTCCAGATATCCAACGACGATGCGCCGACGCAACGAGCAAGCGCTGCTGCCGAATAATCACTTCCACCACGCCCCAGCAGTGTCACTTTTCCTTCATCTGAAACGCCATAAAATCCGGGAACCACATAAATCCGGTTTCCCGAAAGGGCTTCTCTTACCTGCGTCGTGGCTTTCTGAAAATCAATGGAAGCGCTTCCAAATTCTCCGTCCGTAACCAACCCGATATCTTCGGGCGACGCATACGCGGCATCAACGCCGTAACCTTCGAGTACGCCCTGCAGAAACACGGCAGACAAACGCTCGCCAAATGCTAGAATCAAATCTTCTAGTGCCGGAGAAGCATCGCCTGTCAGGGCGATTCCCTGCAGGTAATTTTCCAGCTCATCCAGCAATTCCCGGATGTGGTTCTCTATGCGCTCAAGCAAATCCTTTTCAATCGGGTGCTCTTCCAACGCTTCTTTCTTCAGCTGAAAAAGAAAACGACTTACTTCGCCAGCCACTTTTTCATTCTGGCGGGCTTTCTCCAACGATTCAATCAGATAGTTGGTAACTCCATAGAAGGCGGACACTACAACCACAAGAGGCTCATCGTAGTTCGTGATAACGTTCGCCACGCGGCGTACGTCACTCTTGCTTTTAAGGTTCGATCCGCCGAATTTTACGACAATCTTCGGCATAGATATCCTTAATAAAAGGTGTAAGAAAATAAAATGTTTCAGATGATAAATGGTCCGGAATGGACCGGTCGGAAATGCCTCCAAGCACGGATATGCCTGAAGGCTATCGCATGGCCATAGTCATGTTGGGCATCATAGAAGAAGCAGTCATCAATCCAGAGGTGTAAATGGTTACCTCGGCAATAAATTTTGGTGTAATGATTTGTTCTTTTTTCATTTTTCTGCTGTTTATTATGATTAGGTTTTGGCACCATAGATGTTTCCGGTTGCCAGAGCTTCACAGAGCCTAATCTCTCCACTCTTCTTCATAATATCAAACATCTTCTTTGCCCAAGAATATGTATGATGTGTTGACAAACATATGGACATGATTTCAAAAATGCAAACATCTCAACATAAAAATCGGACAAATTCCTATTTTTTAAAACCGGCTTAATATTGGCATTCAATATATTTTCTGAAACTGGTCACACATATTATGACATAAAAAATCTTCTTTGTAGCTTTAACCCACAACTAACACAAAACCTGACGACGATGAAATGCTCCCTTTGCATTAATCCAAAATACCTACATGTATTAACTTCCGAATGATATCCCACATTTATTAAAACTGGAAACTAAACAACAGACAGATGAAACTTAAAAAAGGATTCTTTATGCTGGTTATTCTTGCTGCGATGGTTGGATGTTCAACCAAACAACACGCGCGGTCTGAAGTTAAAATTGTACCGGAACCGGCCAAGGTTGTCAATGCGGATGGCGTGTTTGTCCTGAATGAGAAAACGCCTATTCTGGTTAACGAAGACAACCCGGAACTGAAGCAGATTGCAGGGTTTCTGACGGATCATCTTTCCGATTTCTATGGATTAAAGGCCTCTGTCGATGTAGCGGACTCGCCACAAAAGAGAGCGATCTTTATCGGCATCGACAAAAGTCTCAACCTGGGGAAAGAAGCTTACAATCTATCGGTAACTCCAAAACAAATTGTGCTGAAGGCTTCTGCGCCGAATGGCCTGTTTTATGGCGTTCAGACCCTGATCCAGTTGTTGCCACCTTCTCGTCAACAGCTATCGGAAGCTGTATTTCCTGCCGTTGAAATTGAAGATGCACCACGATTCAGCTGGCGAGGCAT
This sequence comes from Prolixibacter sp. NT017, assembly GCF_009617875.1. NCBI lineage: Bacteria > Pseudomonadati > Bacteroidota > Bacteroidia > Marinilabiliales > Prolixibacteraceae > Prolixibacter > Prolixibacter sp. NT017. The sequence continues at coordinate 1,980,607 of NZ_BLAV01000001.1, forward strand.
GCACCTTGATGTTGGCCGTCATTTTATGCCGGTTGATTTCGTGAAAAAGTACATCGATTACATTGCCATGAACAAAATGAATGTGTTTCACTGGCATCTCACCGAAGATCAGGGATGGCGTATCGAAATCAAGAAATATCCGAAACTGACAGAAATTGGTTCGAAGCGGAAAGAAACGCTCATCGGGCATGCCCACGAATCGAACGAATACGATGGAACACCTTACGGTGGATTTTACACCCAGGATGAGATTAAAGATGTGGTAGCATACGCCAAAGCCCGTTATGTAACCGTCGTTCCTGAAATCGAACTTCCCGGACACGCTTTAGCAGCGCTGGCGTCGTATCCCGAGTTGGGATGTACCGGTGGTCCTTATGAAGTAGCAACAACCTGGGGCGTTTTCGACGATGTATATTGTGCCGGAAAGGAAAACACCTTCAAATTCCTCGAAGATGTTATTTCAGAGGTTATGCCTTTGTTCCCGGGCGAATATTTCCACATTGGTGGCGATGAATGTCCAAAAACACAATGGAAGAAGTGTCCCTACTGCCAGGCCCGCATGAAAAAGGAAGGACTGAAGAACGAGCATGAGCTGCAAAGTTATTTCGTGCAACGTATCGAAAAATTCCTGAATGAACATGGCAAAAAGATGATCGGTTGGGACGAAATTCTTGAAGGCGGATTGGCTCCTAATGCAACGGTCATGTCGTGGCGTGGCGAAGAGGGCGGTATCGCTGCAGCCCAGGCACATCATAATGCAGTAATGACCCCCGGGAACTACTGCTACTTCGACCACTACCAGGCCGATCCCAAAACACAGCCTTTGGCAATTGGCGGTCTCACTCCGCTTAAAGAGGTTTATGAGTATGAACCGATTCCCAAAGAGTTGTCTGCAGAAGAAGGGAAATACATTCTGGGCGCCCAGGGAAATGTTTGGACCGAGTACATGAAAACTCCGGAGCGTGTTGAATACATGGTTTTCCCACGGATTGCTGCTCTGGCCGAAGTGGTTTGGTCACCCAAAGACACCCGCAATTACGACGATTTCATGAACCGCATGCAGGACGAAGTGAAACGCTACGATGCGCTGGGCATCAATTATTGTAAGGTCGAATTTCAATAAAGATTGACTTGATTATAGAAGAAAAGGATGGCAGCTTTGCCGTCCTTTTTTCATTTATGCGTATTTTCCGTTTTCAATTAAAACTTAGCCATGCACCTGATACTTCTGGCCATCGCGCCGGTAATCATTATTCTGTTTTACATCTATTGGCGCGACAAATACGAGAAAGAGCCTTTCTATCTGTTAGCCAGAGGACTTCTGCTTGGGGTTATCAGCGTACTGCCGGTTACATTGGTAGAAGGAGTATTGATGATGTTCGGTCCGCTATTCACCGGTTATTGGAACACGTTTTACCAGGCATTTGTCGTAGCCGGAGCTACCGAAGAAGGATTCAAGTTTATTGCTTCTTTCTTATTGGTGTGGCACAGCCGGGAGTTCAATCAACGATTCGACGGGATTGTTTACGCCGTATTCGTTTCCATGGGCTTTGCCTTAGTCGAGAACCTGCTTTACGTTTTCAGCAGCTCTGATGGACTTTCTGTCGGGTTAACCAGAGCACTAACTGCAGTTCCGGCTCATGCTATGTTTGGCGTATTAATGGGATTTCACCTCAGCCTGGCTAAATTTTATCCTCAGGCCCGTCGCCTTTTCCTTGGATATGCTTTTTTAATTCCCTTTACTTTTCACGGATTATACGATTTTATCCTGATGTCAGGTAATCAGATCCTTTTAGCTCTTTTCGTTCCGTTTATCATCTATATGTTATTTAGAGTTTACCGCCGAATGAAATTATTATCGGATGCAGACAACCTGATACATGACGGTCAGGAATAGCTGACGGAAACTTTTCTTTGTATATTTGTTCACATCACGCCCAAAAACGACTGGATATGCAATTTATCGAATTGGTAGAACAACGTCATTCTGTGAGGAAATTTTCAGCAACTCCTGTTGAAAAAGAAAAGCTGGAAGCTATCCTGGAAGCAGCGCGAATGGCTCCGTCAGCTGTTAACTTCCAACCCTGGCATTTCATCGTGCTAACCGATAAGGACGTTCTCGAGAAATTTTATCCCGTGTATCACCGCGACTGGTTCCGCACGGCTCCCGCTGTGATTGTTGTTCTGGGCGACCATCATCAGGGCTGGCACCGAAAGGAAGATGGAAAGGACCATACCGATATTGATGTCGCGATAGCAGTCGACCATATCACACTGGCTGCAACTGAACTCGGACTGGGAACCTGCTGGGTCTGCAATTTTCACGTATCGCAGGTAACTGATTTTTTCGAGCTCCCAAGCCATTTGGAGCCCATTGCTTTAATTCCGGTAGGTTATCCTGTAGAACGCCAGGTTATTCCGACAAAAAAGCGGAAAGAAGCTTCCGAAATCATTCACTGGAATAAGTTTTAATTCGTTTCACTGAAAGGAAAGTACACTCCGTTTGTTCCGGATTTGTGTGGCCATATTAACACTGGACATCAGCACCGCCATTCCTTTTTCCAATCGGAAAAAACATGATCCCCGCAGCACGTTTGCAGGTTTACATTCTGCTAAGCAAGCCTCCGCAAGGAAAATACCCCTTAGCTTAATAAGACTGATAATAAATAAGATAGAAGTGACGACATTACGTTTACCAAAGCAAACCTTACTTTCCTTTGCTTGTTTACGCTACAGTTAAAGTCGACTGAATGAAATGACTACCCTAATCGCCATATTACTCCTTCTGTTCTTCCTGACTTTAACTATTTCAGCCATCAGAGATTTACTTACCAGAACACCTCGTTACAATACCCGCGTTTTTTGGGCCATTGTCATTCTTTTTCTCTTCCCGGTAGGCACATTTATCTATTTCCTTTTCAGGAGAAATGACTCAACATTTTAACTATTAGGCAATGACTTAATTGCTGGCTCCCTGCAATAAACTATTATCAACTGACATCGAAATGAGATTCAGCACCAGCTGCACCGTCAATGGGTCATAGTGAAATTCACCTTTCAGCCCTTGTATTTTTCCTGCGAGATTGAGCAGCCGCCCGTCCGTCAATAATTGAGAGAGAATGACTTTTCCATGACCTCTGCCGGTAGAGATCGAAACAACGGGGAATCTGTATGGATTGGTTCCAGCCTGAATGAGATGCTTTGTGGTACCGCCTTTTACCTTCAGAAACATGCGCACCGGAGGAACAGTAACTTTATCAAATCCGTTCCAGTTACCACTTTCCATACCTTGCAAATGGTAATTAAGCTCCTTGCTCTTCGAAATAATAGAAAAGCTGGTTTCCGGTTTTGCCTCGCCTGAAAAATAGGCGGAAATCCGGAACGGTAAATCGATCTCCTGCTGATCTACATCAGGCATTTCTGCCGGCCCAAAATCGAGAAAAATAACCGACATGTTGCGACGTAAAGCCCGTTCTATTTCAGCACTCACATCCGAATCACCGTTTTTCAGGCGTTGCCAGGTCCGGTATGAGCAAAGCATGCATTGCCCCCAGCTAAACGACGGCGCTTTGATGTTCTGTTCTTCCACAAACTGCTTCAAAGAAGTTTCGTATTCGGGAACATAGACCATAATCTTCGACATCTTTTGGGACTTCTCCGGCTTGAAAACGTCGAAAGGAATATCTTCACACAGCTTATCACCACTTTCCTCTTCACAGGCACGTAAAACATACTTTCCTTCCTCTTCGGGAACTTTCACCATCATGGGAATATGGAAAGGCTGGTTAGCTTTCAACGGAATCCGCAACAACGTACTCCAACTCTCCATGCCGCCCTGGTTCACAATCTTCAATTGTGTCCGGCTTCTAATCAAACCGGAAGAATGATTATTCAGGTTGATGTCTACTTTGACGGCTTGTCCTGGCAGGAAATGACTGGCGCCAATATTAATTATCGCATTCACGTCATCCGAGTTCTGAGCGACACTTATCAGTGGCCAAATACTCAAAAACAAACCAATAAAAAGGAGTGAAAATATACTATGCTGTTTCATGGGCTATCTACAAAAATACCCTGTCCGGATTTATTCACGGACAGGGTACTTCATTAATAAATATCGTGAAGATTATTCTTCCGGATCGCCGTAAGTAAACGAAACGAAAGCCAAACGTTTTCCGTCGGGACTCCACGAAGGCACGTTCATGGTACCTTGTCCGCCGTAAAGGTAAGCAATCACTTTCGATTCCTTGCTATCTGTATCCTGCATCTGGATCATCACCCGCTTGTTGTGCGGATGATTGCCCGGTGCCACCGTTGGTGGATACGAAACATATACCATACGCTTACCATCCGGTGAAATGTGTGCAAACCAATCGTTATACGGACCAAAACTCACCTGTTCCTGATCACTTCCATCCGGTTTCATACGCCAGATTTTCATCAGGCCCGAACGCACCGAGTTGAAGTAGATGTATTTTCCATCCGGTGAATATTCCGGTCCGTCATCCAGCCCTTCCGCAGTTGTCAAACGGACTTCTTTTCCGCCGGTGGCCGGGATGCTATATACATCGTAATTGCCATTTCGTTCGGCGCAGTATACCAGTGTTTTTCCGTCGGGCGACCAACCATGCCAGTACGAAGGCGCCTTATCGGTTACCCGGAAAGCGTCTCCCCCTTCGATGGGAATAGTGTATATGATAGAACCTGATTTTCCGTCACCTAAATCGGTCTGACTGGAAACGGCCAGCATGGTTCCGTTAAATGAAATACCATGGTCGTTATTGCAACTCTGTGCCACACCGGTATTTAAAACCTGTGGATTAAGGGTATCTAACGGAAATTTGATGATTTTGCCATCCGAGTTATACAGAAGGAATTTGCCATCACGTGACCAGTTAGGTGCTTCGATATGGGTATTCGTTGTATAAATAACCTTGCGGTGACCTGTCTCCACATCCAACAATTCCAAACGGCTAGGCGAAAGATTCTGGTATCCGTCGACTCCGTCCGCAGCCGGAACATCAATTCGGAAATTCTCGAACACAGCAGTTTCCGACACATCGGGATTATGGGAGCCAATAAACAAGCCGGCGTATACCGTATCGGGCAATTGCAGCTCAACGCGGCCGGTTTCCTGCAACAAATTTCCAAATTTCGCTGCCCGCATGATAATTGTGTCTCCCTGGCGTTCCAGTTGAATCACATCAGGAGCAGAAAGTTCCGCTTTTACTTCTTTTGTTTCGGCATTTGCTTCGGGGCGATATTGCAGCGAAGTAAGCCCATCCCCGTGAATTGCAGCGTCGGCATAGACCGAACCACCGGTTAAATCACTGCGAAACATCAATCCCATTTTTCGGTGTGGATCAACACCTTCACCCTTAAAATGAGCCATACAGGTCATGATGAAATCGCCGCCCAGTTTTTTGCGGGCAAACTGAAATTCATCGCTGGTTCCCCAAATGTTGGTTCCACTTCCTGTTAAGGTATAGGTTTGCGTTTCCGCATTGTAAACCGTACTTCCTTTTATTTTTACCTTACCAATGTCGGTAGCCTGATTGAACACGCCAATATCGGCAACATTGGCCGGGGGCGTTGAGCAGGAAAAAAGAGCAATGATGGGAATCAATAACATAAATCGCTTCATCGGTTTGTTATTTTAGATTTATTAGTCATATAGTCTGAATGAATTAAGCAAAGAACCTGAGAATTCATCGGCCGGAAGCTTTCCAATATTAAGCATAATTCCAATAATTCCGAAAGGATGGAGCCAATAAATGTGCACAATACAATATGTCACTGTTTTATTGATTTTAACTACCTTGCCTTCTTCAGCTAAAGCCCCAAAAGACCGAAATGAAAAGAATAACGCGACATTTGTACCTCGACAAATATCCGGTGAAGCCGGAAGCTGAGAAGTTGATCGTGGGTACCATCCATCCGCACGACAAGTCGCAATTCCAACTCCCTTTCTTCTATGGCAACCGGCTTAGTTTATGGAAACTATTGCAGCAAGCTTTTCCGGATGATTTCGGACCGGAACTAACACTCAACTCCATTCTTAACTTTTTACAGAAACATCGAATTGCCATGAGCGATACCATCCGGGAATGTGTCCGGACAAATGATTCGGCGCTGGATCAGGATTTAATTCCTACCCGGTTGAATTGGGAATTAATCGACCAAATCCGGCAATCTCAAATTCGTGAAATCTTCTTTACCAGCGGGTTTCAGAAAAACAATGCTTTCAAACTTTTCTATGTCGATATCCTGGGGATGAAAATCACCAAAGAGATTCGAAAAAATCGTGAGGTGATGCTTTCTCCCCATATATTTGGCAGACCAGTGAAACTAACCGTTCTTTACTCTCCTTCGGGAGCGGCCAACCGTGCCTGGGCGCAAACGCAGATATGGAAAGATAATCAACACAAGTATGTTGACTCCCCCACTCCGCTTCAAGACTTCAAAGTAGATTACTACCGTGAAAAATTTAGCTGAGCGGTTCAGGCTCTTTTACTCACCACCGACTTCTTCTTGCAAATATTCCGATTAGAAAATTTTATGTTATCTATTTCCTGCAATATCAATGTAGTGCGGAATAGCATGTTTTTTTTTCGAAAAAAGGTATTGCGAAAAACCGAAAATCCCTTACATTTGCAGCCGTCAAACGACATCAGTCACCTGACAAAAAGTTCGGGGTGTAGCGCAGCCCGGTTAGCGCGCGTCGTTCGGGACGACGAGGTCGAAGGTTCGAATCCTTTCACCCCGACAACAAAAGCCAGTTTGTGTTTTACAAGCTGGCTTTTTTTATTCTCACGCAGTGACCAATTTCAAAAAAGCATCGAATACTACAATCTTCAGTGAACACCTTCGGTAAGGTTTATTTGCCTGATTGGGATGCCGATTTTGTCGATTTTTTTTAATCGGCTGTTTATCACTATTTCCTTCAAAAGCAAAATACATACTCATAAAACATTGATATTTAACGATGTATTAGCTAACTTCTATCCCATTACAATTTTTGTGCAAGGAATGTATGAACGGTCATCATCATAATATGAACCAAATATTCCTTCAACGACTGACAGAAATTACCGAAGAGAATCTGACAAACGAGCATTTTAATGTCAACGACCTTGCCAGCGCTATGAATATGAGCCATACCAAACTCTATCGAAAGCTGAAATCCTTATCACATCAAACGATTAGCCAGTTCATCCGCGAAATCAGATTGCGAAAAGCACAGGAGATATTGTTAAACGAAGACGTCACTGCGTCAGAAATTGCTTACCGGACAGGTTTTGGAAGTCCTACATATTTCAATAAGTGTTTCCACGAATATTATGGCTATTCTCCTCTTGAATTCAAGAAGCGTGAGATACAAAAAAGATACGGCTTCGTTTCTTCTTTATCCCGAAAACTGAAAAGCAAAATACACTATTTTCTAATTATCATAGCTTTGGCAATAATAGCTGCCCTTTTCTTTTTTGCTTTAATAAATCACGATAATTCCGATCCTGAAAAGAGCCATTCTCATAACAAAGTAATCATTTCATCCAAAGGTTTTAATAGATATCCCGAAGACAATACGGTCTGCCTAATTCGTTAAATTTTTGACCGATTATCACAATGGAAGCACATAATTGGCCATGTTCAGCCCGTTATTTGCTATTCCCAATCCCGATTCCTGTCGGACATTTGTATAGTCTAATCACTCCACTTTAGTATTCACCAAAACTCTGCTATCATGAAAAAGATTCTGCTGCTATTTATGTGCCTGCTCGTTTCGGCTTTGGTATACAGTCAACACGAGAAAGGCCATACGGAACTGGAACAAGTGGAAGTATCTCCACCTGAATTCACTGGCATAAAAGGTTCTACAAATCTTTTGAATGGCGAAACATCCCACCCAACACTGTTAAGCGAATACATATTGAACCATGTTAAGTACCCGGAAACCGATATTGAACGCAACCGGGAAGGAAAAGAAATTATCCGGTTTGTTGTTCAACCCGACGGTACCTTAACTGATTTTACTGTAATTAATAGTGTTTCAGAGGCTATTGATGAAGAAGTTGTTAATGCATTGAAAACCACAGAAGGAATGTGGAAACCTGGCTTTAACAATGAAAAACTGGTACCGATGGAAAAAGAATTTAGTATGGTTTTCAAGCTCGCGACCACACGCGACTTAACTGCTCAAGCTACTACACAGTACAGAAGGGGAAATAAATTACTATTGTTAAAGTATAAACCGAAAAGAGCTCTTCGTCACTTCGAACAAGGATTGGTATATGTGCCAAAAAGCAAGCCATTACTTTTTATGCACGGCTTTGCGCAGTACCAGCTCGGTGAAAAAGACGCCGCCTGCCGGGACTGGAACCGGGTTAAAGAACTGGGTGGCATCGACGCCGACGGATGGCTGGATAACCTCTGCCAAATGAAGGGGTATGCCGAAATGCAAGAAATTATGGAGGAATAAATTGAGCATAATATGGGAGATTTCGGTTTTAAACAACAGCCACGGGAAGAGGAGTCGCCATTATTTGTCGGCTCCTCTTTGTTTGCTAATTCAAGAGAATACCAAACCGTTGTTTAGGCTGCGAAATCAATTAGCCCACCTTTTCAACTCTCAGCTTTTCGCAAACCGGGTGAGTTAATGTTTCTGCAGGATGATTATCGTAGCTAACCACCATGCTTCCGTCATAGGCTTCAATCGAAACTATTCTCATCTCCACCCCCAACGACAAATCACGATTGTTCAGGTATTTTAGAAAATCAGAAGCAGAATGGGCCAACGCTATTAATCGAACTTTCTCTCCTGGCTCGCAATTGCTGAGCTGCTCATAAACCTCCTCGGCAATATGCCCGTCCTTGTCTGGAATCGGAGAGCCATGGGGATCGATGGTTGGATGCCCCATCAATTTATCCATTCGGTCGAAAAAAATAGGTGAGTTAATATGCTCTATTTGTTCCGCAATTTCGTGGACTTCTTCCCAGCCAAATCCCATCTCATTTACCAAGAACATTTCCGTCAGCCGGTGCTTACGGAGAACCAGAGCCGCCTCTTTCTTTCCCTTTTCAGTTAGCGAAAGTGGCTTGTATTTTTCGTAATTTACCAACTCCTGCTTCTTCAGATTCTTAATCATACTGTTCGCTGTGGGAAGGCTTACCTTCAGCAATTTACTCAGGTCAGAAATCGTCGCCATTCCTTGTTCTGTGACAAGTATGAACAAAGCTTTCAGATAATTTTCTTCGGTTACAGAGGCCATAGTTCTTCAATATTCGAAACAAAAGTAATAAAAAGATTAAAATAATTTTGTTAGAATAATCTAACTCTATACTTTTGTCTTCCAAATAACATGCAATTACACCAAGCAATATATGAGAACGGAATCACTAAGTGAAGTACATTCAACGGTCAGAACCGATAAGAAAGGGTGGAGAAAAATTTTAGCGTTTATCGGGCCTGCATACCTGGTTAGTGTGGGTTATATGGACCCGGGGAACTGGGCTACCGATATCGCAGGAGGTTCGGAATTTGGGTACAAACTGATTTGGGTTTTGCTGATGTCGAACTTAATTGCCCTCCTTTTGCAATCGCTTAGTGCCCGGTTGGGAGTTGTCAGGGGAATGGATTTAGCGCAGGCTTCGAAAAATTTGTACCCTAAATGGGCCAATATTCCGCTATATATACTGGCCGAAATTGCCATCGCTGCCTGCGACCTGGCGGAGATTGTCGGAATGGCCATTGGTCTTAATTTGCTCTTCGGACTGCCACTGATTTGGGGCGTCGGTCTGACAGCCCTCGATACTGTTCTGCTGCTCTTTTTGATGAATAAAGGTATGCGAACCATGGAAGCGTTTATCGTTGCGCTGGTTTCTGTCATAGGACTCTCATTTTTGGTTGAAATGTTTATCGTTTCCCCGGTATACAGCGATGTAATGAAAGGCTTCGTTCCTTCCAAACTAAGTGGTGACGCGCTGTACATCGCTATTGGAATTATCGGAGCGACTGTGATGCCGCACAATTTGTATCTGCACTCCTCGTTGGTGCAAACCCGACAAATCGACCGGTCGAAAAAGGGATTGAAAGCGGCCTTAAAATTCAACTTCGTCGACTCAGCGATTGCTCTCAACATGGCCTTTCTGGTTAACTCGGCGATCCTGGTTCTGGCGGCTGCAGCTTTTTATGTAAATGGTTATTTCCATATTGCTGAAATACAAGATGCCTCTAAATTATTGGACCATCTGTTTGGAAAAACAGCTCCCACCTTTTTCGGTATCGCACTGATTGCAGCGGGACAGAGCTCGACCATTACGGGCACACTGGCCGGACAGATTGTGATGGAAGGACACCTGAATCTGCGGATTCAGCCGTGGTTGCGAAGGTTAATCACCCGCTTACTGGCAATTATACCTGCACTTTTCACCATTATATATTTCGGAGGCGATGCACTGGGAAGCCTTCTGATATTAAGCCAGGTTGTATTGAGTCTTCAACTGGGGTTTGCTGTGATTCCGCTCATCCACTTCACCTCAGACAGGAAAACAATGAAGGAGTTCACCATCAAATTGTGGGTTAAAGTCCTGGCCTGGATAAGTGCTGCAGTGATCGTTTACCTGAACATCAAAATGGTCATTGACGAGATTGCTAAATGGGTTGCCAATTCCGGAAACGATAAAATATACATTTATCTGATTGTAGTCCCATTGGCAGTTGCAGTTTTGGCTCTCTTGATTTTTATCTTCGCCTACCCGCTCTTTACCTCTTCCAAGAAAAAGAAGAAACAGTGGCCACATGGCAAAGCCGAAGTATTTAAACTGACAGAGCCCGTCAAATATCAGCACATCGGTATTGCCATCGACTTTTCCGGTAATGAGCAAAAGATTATTCAGAATGCATTGTCTCAGGGAGGCAAATCAGCTTCCTATACGCTTATTCACGTAGTGGAGAGTGCTGCGGCCCGTTACCATGGCGATAAGTCGATGGACTATGAAACACAGCTGGATGCTGCCAACCTGGAAGCCTACCAGAAGAGCCTGGAAGAACTGGGCTACAACGCCGATTCACAAATCGGATTTGGTGATCCGGCATCGGAGATCAGCAAACTAATCACCAAAAACGATATCGATTTTCTGGTGGTAGGTTCACATGGACACAAAAGAGTTAAAGACATGGTGTATGGTACCACCGTTGATTCCCTAAGGCATACTATTCAGATTCCTCTATTAATCGTTACCTAAACCGAAAAGAAATGTATTTGAAAGCTACCGGAAAGTGCTGGTTTCTATCTACTTGAATACCGGACGTGAATTCAATTTAAAAGGCTCTTCACCTGCAGCCTATTTTGTCAGACTCTCAATCGATTTGCAAAAAAAGCAGGTAATATTTCAGCAAAAGCTCAAACTTTTTCTAAATATTCGAAAAAACAGTGCCTCCGGAACTAATACAACATCATGTTCCGGAGGCATTGTTTTTATTGACGATCCGCGTATGATGAAAGATTATTTCAAGCCGCTGTTCATCACTAAATTGCTTTAAAATTGCTATTAGGTTCGAAAAGATTGAATTTGGGTATTGGTTTGATTAATTTTAAATAATAGCATGTGACATAAAAGACAGATTTGGAATCTCACCAGGTCAATATGGAACCAACCTTCATCGAGCGGGTAACTCGTATAACAGAAGAAAACCTGACGAACGAGCAGTTTAGCGTAGAGGAGCTTGCCAACGCGATGGGGATGAGTTATGCCACACTCTACCGTCAGCTTAAGGGAAATACACACAAAACCGTCAGCCAGTTTGTGCGGGAAATTCGTCTGAAAAAGGCCAATGAAATTCTTTTACAAGAAGATATTACCGCATCGGAAGTAGCGTACCGGGTTGGCTTTGGAAGTCCAACCTATTTCAGTAAATGCTTTCACAATTATTTTGGCTATGCCCCCGGAGAATTCCGAAAAAGAAATCTCAGAAACAAACGAAAACGCTCGTTAAAATTGTTCCGAATGAACAAGAAGCAAAGAAACATTGTCATCGTTCTCGCTCTTATTTTTATTGCTGCTCTATCCATCCTACTTACCCGAAACAATCGTTCTCCCCAATGGCAGGAAAGCCCGACTCAAAACAAACCCGGATTCGCCGTCGACTTGTCGGTGACTTGAAACACATTGGTTCCTACCACCATTGACTTTGCTTTTTCCAAAGTCAAGCAAATTCTGATAAAAGTGATGAAAAACCTGTTCTTTTTTCGAACCGTTCATCCCTAATTTTTCTGATCAATCTACGTCTCGCCTTAGTTTTAACACTATTTAGACCAATTTAAAATAGAAACAGATAACAACCTTTTGAAGTTATTACAATTAATTAGTCCCTCCAAACTTGAATTTCCGAAGGGAGAAATTCACCAGATATTGAAAGATGCGTGCTATTTCTCCGTAGGTATTTCGTCAGAAATTTGCCTAGTGACAGATAAAACATTCCTATTCTTAGTATTCATTAAAACCATTTACTATGAAAAAGTTTCTGCTTTTAGTATTGTGTCTGGTCATTTCGGGACTTGCCTACAGTCAGCAAGAAAAAGACCACAAAACTCTGAACCAGGTGGAAGTTGCACCTCCTGAGTTTGTTGGCGTTCATAACGCAGCTATCTTTCTTAATGAAAAAACTACCCATTCCTCGCTGCTGATGGATTACATGAAAACAAAAGTTCAGTACCCGGCAATTGATATTGACCGTACCAATGAAGGGAAAGAAATCATCCGGTTTGTTGTTAATCGAGACGGTACACTGAGCAATTTTAAAGTAATCAACAGCGTATCATCAAGTATCGATGCCGAGGTGATTAATGCATTGAAAACAACTGACGGCATGTGGAAACCGGGATACAACAACGAAAACATTGTGCCGATGGAAAAAGAGTTCAGCATGGTCTTCAAAATTATTGGCACCAATGATTTGTTTAGCAGGGCAACCGTGCAGTTCAAACGCGGAAATAAATTGCTGTTGATTAAAGAGAAACCGAAGCGGGCTCTTCAGCATTTCGATCAAGGGCTGGTTTATGTTCCGGAAAGCAAACCACTGCTATTCCTGCGCGGTTTGACCCGTTATGAACTAGGCGACAAAGACGGTGCTTACCTGGATTGGAAACGGGTAAAATCACTGGGAGGAATTGAAGCCGACGGATGGCTCGATAAATATAGTGAAATGGAAGGCTATGCCGAAATGTTGAAAACCGTTAATGAATGATGAAACACACAAATAAAAATCAATTAACCAGGACAGAGTTAAAGAGGATTCAAAGCCTATTTGAGTCCTCTTTTTTGTTCGACATAATTTTCCCAAAAAAATAGTACGGTTGTCCACAATAGGTTATTTAGATTCATTTAGTTTTAACCTGTCTATTCCGAACATCCAATACTTTTCATCCCTTTTTAACTCGTATTATGGGACAGAAATAGACAACACAATGACAAATAAGTGCTATTTCTCCCGATTTTTTTCGTCAGAAATTTGTATCGCGACAGAGCACAGAGTAAACTCCAATTCCTAGTATTCATTAAACCGTTTTTTATGAAAAAATTTCTGCTTTTAATTCTATGTCTGGCCATTTCCGGGCTGACTTTCAGTCAAAACGAAAAAGGCCGCAAGACGCTGGAAGAGGTGGAAGTTTCACCTCCAGAGTTTATGGGCGTTCAAAGCGCCACTCTCTACTTCAATAGTGACAAAACTATCGGAGCCTCTCTACTTTCAGAATATGTGAAGAATCGTGTCGAGTACCCGGCAGCGGATATCGAGGCTTTCAGAGAGGGAAAAGAAATCGTCCGGTTTACTGTACAGCCAGACGGTTCACTCACCAATTTCAAGGTAGTCAACAGCGTGTCTGCCAGCATCGATGGCGAGGTTATCAATGCACTGAAAAGTACCGACGGCATGTGGAAACCGGGATACAACAACGAAAACATTGTGCCGATGGATAAAGAATTCAGTATGGTATTCAAACTTATGGAAACAAATGACTTGATGACCAAGGCCACCGTCCAGTTTAAACGTGGAAATAAGTTGCTGTTGATTAAAGAGAGACCTAAGAGAGCCCTTCAGCATTTTGACCAGGGCCTGGTTTACGTACCAGATAGCAAACCCTTGTTATTCCTGCGCGGTTTGACCCGTTATCAACTGGGAGACGACGAAGGTGCTTGCCGGGATTGGAACCGCATTAAATCTCTTGGAGGTATTGAGGCTGATGGTTGGGTTGAAAATTACTGTGAAATGCCAGGTTACGCCGAAATGATGGAAATAATAAACGAATAATGGAACAAACGAAAGAGAATCAATTTTTCAGGACAGTTTTTTAAGAGAGAGGAGTCAAAAACCCTTTGATTCCTCTCTTTTCGTCTGCATCCATTGCAGTATCCGGGTAATATCGCCATTTTGCTTCTTCCCCTCTCGCCCCTGCCGAACAGTGTGATTCGCCATTGGGTAGCTGGCCACCTTAACGACTTCCCGTTCCGGCTGCCAGCGAATAACCGAACAAGCGCCCCACGAACGCATTGTAAACCGGGAACGGATTTTAATGATATGGTCCTGTTTTCCTATATAAGTCACCACGTACCGGGCCGCCAATTCATCCCGCAGCCGCTCAAGCGGAAAACCTTCCTTCTTCCATTCCACCTCGTTCATCATTACTTCAGGAAAGTTCGGAAATTCCGTTTCCGGCCCTTCGATATAATCCAAACGGGGTTTAAATCGCTTGACCAGGTACGCCCAATAAACGGCAGTGAAAACGATGATCCAAAGGGTACCGGTTGCCAACACCGAAAAATCGACCACTTCACCGGTGAACGCAGCTCTCAATATCCGATAGACCACAAAAATTCCCCACAGGATAAGGAAGTAGACAACAATGAGTTTTCGATAAGGTTTTAGCATACTTCCCCGCTGTTTCTACATGGCAACGAATGACCCAGGCTACAGGTTCATATCGCGAATGAGCAATGCAATGGACTCATTCTGCTTTCGTCCGGCTCCTCCCTGTTTCATTGTCCGGTTCGACATCGGGTAGCTGGCTAGTAGCAAAATTCCTTCATTCTCTTGATAATGAATAAATGTACAGGCCCCCCACGACGACATGGAAAAACGATCCCGAAGCTTCATGATTCGCTCTCCTTCATCAACGTACGTTACTTCGTAAAAACGAACCAGTTCTTTATGAAGCTTTTGAAATGAAAAACTGTTATTGGAGATTTCGACCTCTTTGGTAACCGTTGCCTTGAAAACAGGTGGTTGTGTCCCGGGGCTTTGAATGTAATCCAACCGCGGTTTAAATTCCCGGATAAGGACTCCCCAGTAAATCAAACTGAACAGGATAATCCAAACAATCCCGGTGACCAGCACCGGCGCGTCCATCGGCCGCCCAAGCAGCCACACAGCCAACAGGCGCAGCAGGAGAAACATTCCCAGCAGCACAAAGAAGTAGGTCACAATTAGTTTCACATAAGGTTTCATTCGGTTAGTTATGATTTGTTATTGTATATCCCCTATGGAGAAATTCATCCTTTTCTATTCTGTTCTCTACAATACGGCAACCGCTACGCGGTATTCGGGCGCTATTATTAGCATTTCACTCGGGGTTCATCGGATTACCTACCTATGGGAACCTTTGCCCGTAGGGCATCCGGTATTGTAGCAACAGTGACCGCGGGCGCCACATTTACGCCGTAGGCGTTACACGTCTTCCTGCTCATCTAATACCTGAACCAATTGAGCGAGCGCTTCGTTTTGTTCTTTTGCTTTCCGTGTGGCAGTCTTTGTGTATCCCGACATCGGAAAACTGGACAGAACCACCGTACCACTCCCCTGCTGCCAGGCTACATGGGTCAGAATTCCCCAGGCCTTACGGTTATACGGTGTCCGGAACTTCATCACTCCGGCTTCTTCGTCCATATGCGTCACATGCACATGTGGCGGCAGGATTTCGCGCAAACGCGTCACACTGAAACCGGCATCCGGCACCGCCACTTCCAGGGTTTGGGTATCCCGGAACTCCGGCTTGGCATTGGAAGCCGCCTCGATGTACCTGAGTTTCGGTTTGAAGGTAAACCAGAGCAGGCCCCAGTATATCACCTCGAAAAATACCGCCGAAACCAAACCGGTCCAAACGACCGATTTATCAAACGTCATATGACCAAACAGGCTGAACAGATATATCGCACCGATGTATCCGCCCCAGTATATGAAAAAAGTAATGATGATGATTTTGCGAAAAGATTTCATAAGTAAGTTCGTTTTTGTTCGTTCCAATATATTACCATAAACAAGTCAGTCATCAACAACACATCTGACCTATCTCCTGCTGTTCTAGCCTGTGATTTTAAGGGTTGCAATAACATGGTAAAAGGGAACAATTTAGCTCTCTTGTTTTTTTAACTTTATCGAAAATAGCTATTTCATTTTACAATATATTCCTGTTCGCTACACTTTTTATCCGTTTCCACCGGAAATATGGGTATATCCCCTACGGGGAAAATGTTATCTTGACTACATTCCGTTCTACAATACTACAACCGCTACGCGGTATTCGAATCTCATTGTTAGCATTTCATTCAATTTTCACTAAATCTCCAACGAACGCGAACCATTGCCCGTAGGGCATCCACTATTGCAGAATAGATAAGAGAGAAAAGCGTCCCAAACCCCGAAGGGGGTTGAAGTTCAATAACGCCGGGTGTAACCCGGTGCTACATGCGAAGCGAAAAAGCGGCGGCGCAATGCAGCAGATTGAAAAGCCAATCAGGTTCCGACCGCAAGGGTGACGGCGTCTTTTTTTCGCCACCGGCAGCACGTTTATCAGCAAAAGCTCCGGATTGTTTTTGTCGATACGTATCTGCCCCGATTTGTTTGTAACCATTGCCCGTAGGGCACCCAGTATTGTAGAATAGATAAGAGAGAAAAGCGTTCCAAACCCCGAAGGGGGTTGAAGTTCAATAACGCCGGGTGTAACCCGGTGCTACATGCGAAGCGAAAAAGCGGCGGCGCAATGCAGCAAATTGAAAAGCCAACCAGGTTCCGACCGCAAGGGTGACGGCGTTGTTTTTTTCGCCACCGGCAGCACGTTTATCAGCAAAAGCTCCGGATTGTTTTTGTCGATACGTATCTGCCCCGATTTGTTTGTAACCATTGCCCGTAGGGCATACACTATTGTAGCTTAACATTGCCACCAGCGATATTTTTACGCCGTAGGCGTTACACAAATTGATTCGTAAACCGCCAGGCATCCGTATATCCGTGTAACCCCTACGGGGAAATTCATCCGTTTCTATTCTGCTCTCTACAATACTGGAACCGCTACGCGGTATTCGAACGCCATTGTTAGCATTTCATTCGGGTTTCATCGGATTACCTACCTACGCGAACCATTGCCCGTAAGGCATACACTATTGTAGAATAGATAAGAAAGAAAAGCGTTCCAAACCCCGAAGGGGGTTGAAGTTCAATAACGCCGGGTGTAACCCGGTGCTACATGCGAAGCGAAAAAGCGGCGGCGCAATGCAGCAGATTGAAAAGCCAACCAGGTTCCGACCGCAAGGGTGACGGCGTTGTTTTTTCGCCACCGGCAGCACGTTTATCAGCAAAAGCTTCGGATTGTTTTTGTCGATACGTATCTGCCCCGATTTGTTTGTAACCATTGCCCGTAGGGCATACAGTATTGTAGCTTAACATTGCCACCAGCGATATTTTTACGCCGTAGGTGTTACACAAATTGATTCGTAAACCGCCAGGCATCCGTATATCCATGTATCCCCTACGGGGAAGATTCATCCGTTTCTATTCTGCTCTCTACAATACGGCAACCGCTACGCGGTATTCGAATGCCACTGCCGGCATTTCACTGGTCTCGCATCAAATTACCAACATACGTTGTACCGGAGCAAAAAACCGGGCGCGTTCTCTCATGTCCGGGAGCGCGGGCGTCAAAAAACGCGTACGTTCTCTCATGCCCTGCCACACGGGCACCAAAATCCGCCTACGTTCTCTCACGCCCTGACGCACGGGCACCAAAAAACGCGTGCGTTCTCTCATGCCCTGGCGCGCTGGCACCAAAAAACAAGCGCGTTCTCTTGTGCCCTGGCGCGCGGGCGCCAAAATCCGCGCTCGTTTTTTGCGAATTACCACGGGGTAAGCTGGCTCGTCACTGTGGTTTTTCATTCGACAACGATAATCCCGTTGCATCTAAAAATTATTTAGATTATGTCTAAATCACAGCCACAAAATGGATATTCAACGCCTGCATGCTCTTTTATACCTTATTATATGATCATAAACATGTTTTTTTCTGTTGCCTCATAAAACAGATAGCCGTAACTTCTATCTTATTTTATCACCAAGAACAAAAATTATGGAACAAATTATTGATTTTACGTTGCGCTACCTGCGCAACAAGGAACACTTCCAGTTCATGTCCGATTTGAGTAAAATGATTACGGCGACCACTCCCGAAGCCCTTGGCGTGGTTAACCAGTTTCCCGCTTTTACTGACGTGCTAAGTAAAGAGGCTATCGCTATCGGGGTTGAAGACGGCAGCAGCCTGTCAAAAAAGATGAGCCTGCTGGATATTCGCCGCGATAATACCTGGAGCGCCATTAACTTCCGTATCAAGTCGACGTTGACGAGCCCCATCGATGAAGAGGTGGAAAGCGCGGCCTTACTGGAACGGCTGATGAACCAGCACGGAAATGTGCGCGAACTTCCCTACAACGAAGAAACCGCTGCTGTGCAAAGTCTCGTGAATGATTTGCAGGGTGAAACGTATGCACCCCATGTAGCCCAAATCGGACTGACCTCTTGGGTGGAAGCACTGAAGACTCAAAATGAGGAATTTGCCACGACTTTCAATCTGCGTAACAGCGAAATGGCCGGCCGCCCCAATGGTAATGTTAAATCAGTACGTCAGGAACTGGACCCGCTGTACGACAAAATCGTCGACCGCATTAACGCAGCTATTACGCTGGAGATAGCTGCCGATGGCGTGGAAAAGTTTGTGAGCGAGTTGAACGAAAAAATCAGGTACTACCAGAATACCCTGGCCATTCGCAGCGGCCGCAGTCAAAAGGATGAAGCCGAGGCAGAAGAAGCCTGATGTGTAAAATTGTTGTTGTTTTGGCATTGCCATATGCCATATGGATTTAAGGTTAATAAAAAGCCGCAACGAGTTACCCGCTGCGGCTTTCTTTTTCTATCGTATTGCTCCGAAGGAGGAGACTTCCAGACATCAGCAACCGAACACATTGAATAGTTATTCGTTTGTCAATCCCAGGCTCCTTATTTAGAAAGATTATTTTTAAAATAAAAACACGCCCTGCCATTCACCTTCATACCGTCGAAAAACAGAGCGATTGCTGCTTGTAAAGTTTAAGCTGCACCTCTTCGCTATTTCGACCAATAATAACTAAACACACTGATTTATTGATTTTTCTTTAGTTTTGCCACTTCATTTTTGGAGCTATTTTAAGGACGTTGAGCCTTCACCGTGTATTTTTAGCCGTTTGCGGTAACGTAGTAATTACCCCAACAGAAAAATTGTTTCCAAAGCACCGCCGGTAAATTCGGCTATCGACGTAATAGTTGTGATTGCTGCTAACGTGATAAGAGGTGCAATGAAATTGTAATAAAAAGCGGTGGCTTTGCGTTCTGTTTTAAGAGAGAACATAAAAATATTGAGAAGTAGAAAAGTGGAGTGTTTATGAGTAGGAGGATGTGGCTGGGGGTATATGTTGTGCTTTACCTGGTATGTTTGGTACCATTGAATAGCGTTGCGGACAACACGCAAAACCGGGGCTTGATTTCCATCGCAAACGCCAAAATTGACATCGATAGTAATTACATACCCGACCGTTTGGGGAATGTGGTCACCGTAGCCGGACGGGTAACGGTTGGCTCCGGAGTGTTGCGTACCCAAGACCTGTTTATTGCCCTTCAGGACCATTCGGCAGGTATTTTTATCTACCAACCAGAATACAATGGCCCGAAGATTCATGCCGGCGACAGCCTCCGGGTAACCGGGCGTATTTACCAATATCACGGGCTCACGGAGATAATCCATCCAATATTTACCTTTTGCGATACCATTAACCGACGAGTACCCAAAGCCGTTTCTCTGCAAAGTGCTACTTATGAACAGCTGGAAGGAAGCCTGGTAAAAATTTCAGGACGAATCATTAATACAGGCGTGAACGACGCGGGACATTATTTGCTCATCGCCCCCGGTGAGGGAAGCAACAATACCCTATTTGTTTTCAAAGACTGGAAACATCGCGATACATCGTTGTTCGACAAGTACAAAGCTGGAGAGGTAATCGAGGTCACAGGCCTGCTTTCTCAGTTCGATAGCCGCTCTGAACCCGATGATGTGTACCAGATACTCCCCCGCAATAAAGACGATTTACAAATCACACAGCGTGGCCCCCATTATTACAGTCAGGTAGCATTGGTTATTGGGTGCATCGCATTGACCATACTAGCCTTTAACCTGATTCTGCAAAAGAAGGTGCGGCAACGGACCCGCAAACTGAAGGCCTCCGAAAGCCGGTTTGCGAAGCTGACTGAAACCACCACCTCAGCGATACTAATCTACCAGGATGGACAATTCCTCTATCAAAACCCCGTGATGGCGTCGATTACCACCGGAGGTGACCTGAACCGGCTCCTGGATCAATGGATTGAAGAACTGAAAGAACCCGGCAGGACAACCAACACTCCATCCGAATTTCGCTACACCTCCATCGATGGTCAAACGGTATGGTTTACTTACACATCAGTACCCATTGTCTGGAACGACCGGGATGCACTGATTATCACCGCAACCAATATTACCCAGCGAAAACAAACAGAAGAAGAACTTAAACGTAGTGAGGAGCGCTTCCATTCGATGGCGCAGGCGGCTACCGTTGGAATCTTCCGCACCCGTCCGGATGGCTATACCACCTATGTAAACCCTAAATGGAGCGAACTTTCCGGGCTGCCGTTAAATCAAGCTACCGGATACGGCTGGATGGAAGCCGTTCATCCTGATGATCGCGACTGGTTGTTGCGCCGCTGGTCGGACGATAGTGAATCCTCGCATGAGTCGGTTGCCGAATACCGTTTTCTGCGGCCTGACGGACAGGTGGTATGGGTTTTGGGCGATGCCGTTCCTGAATGTGATAGTCACGGGAAGCTTTTAAGTTTTGTCGGTACCATTACCGACATTACCCATCAGAAAAACGCTCAGCAGGAAATTCGCCAAAGGGAAAAACAGTACAGATATCTTTTTCAGAACAATCCCCAACCGATGGTCATTTTTGATGAAGAAACCCTCCGCTTCCTGGAAGTGAACGAAGCCATCGTCCGCCAGTATGGTTACTCCCGGGAAGAGCTTCTGAACATGACTATTGCAGATATTCGGCCGGAAGCAGATATCGAAAATGTCATTGAAGCAGTGAAGAACCAGCACCAGAGATACAACAAAGCTGGGATCTGGCGTCACCGAAAGAAAAACGGAGAGATTATCGATGTTGATATAACCAATCATCAAGTCAAATACAACAACCGCAATGCCAAGCTCGCCCTCATCAACGATGTAACAGAACGGTTAAAAGCGCAACAGCAGGTCGAGGAAAGTGAAAAATCTCTAAACAAAGCGCAGGAAATTGCCCGTATGGGCGACTGGGAATACGATATGGTAAAGAACAAAACGACCTGGTCGGAAAACAATTTCCGCTTGTTCGATTTAGTTCCGGGAGAAATAGCGCCTACGTTTGAATATTTCATGAATCGAATGCATCCGGAAGACCGGAAACTGGTTGAATTGGCCAATCAGGAAATGATGGAAACCCATCAACCCACAGATTTTGATTTTAGAATAACCGATAAAGACGGACAAACAATTTGGTTATCCAATAATATCGTTCCCTACTTTAAAGATGGTCAACTGGCCCGTCTGAAAGGGGTCAATATCGATATTACCGAACGGAAACAAATTCTGGAACGGTTAAAGTTACTCAACACCTCCATCGAACAGAGTCCGATTAGTATCGTCATTACCGATCCAGAAGGAGTGATCGAATTTGTCAACCCGAACTTCACCCGGAAAACAGGATATCTATCCAACGAAGCGGTGGGCAAAACGATGCGTATTATCAAATCGGGTGCTCATACCAATCAGTTCTACCGTGAGATGTGGGAAACCATCAAAAGCGGGAAAGTCTGGAACGGGGAGATTCAAAACCGGAAAAAAAGCGGCGAGCTGTTTTGGGATAAAGTACTGATATCACCGGTTAAGGATGACCTTAACCAAATAACACATTTCGTTTCCATTAAAGAAGACATCACCGAGAAAAAGCGGATGTTTGACGAATTGGTAGAAGCCAAGGAGAAGGCGGAAGAAAGTAACCGCCTGAAAAGTGCTTTTCTGGCCAACATCAGTCACGAAATCCGTACCCCGATGAACAGCATTCTTGGATTTTCCGAATTGCTGCAATCGTCCGATTTATCCAGGGAAGAGAAAGAGGAGTTTTTCGATATCATCGAGCAAAGCGGCAAACGGATGTTGAAGACCATCACGAAAATCGTGGAGATTTCCCGGCTCGACACCAACCAGGTTGAATTAGTTGCTTCAACAGTCCCCGTTAATTTAATGCTTCGAAAGCTGGAGCAACGGTTTAAAAAACGCGCATCGGAAAGACAACTTGCTCTATCGCTCGAACCCGGCTTGTCTGATGAACAGGCATTGGTGCAAACCGATGAAGAGAAGCTGGAAACCGTGGTCAGATATTTGCTCAACAATGCCTTTAAATATACCCATAGCGGTTCGGTGCGATTTGGTTACCGCCCGAATGGCAAAATGCTTCATTTTTTTGTAGAAGATACCGGCATTGGCATGAATGAAAGTGCGTGCCGGAAGATTTTTCGTCCCTTCGTACAGACGGACGGCACTTATACCCGCAGTTACGAAGGGCTTGGACTGGGCCTGGTAATCGCCAAGGGGTATGTCGAAAAACTCGGTGGAACAATTGAACTGGAATCGGAATTTAAGAAGGGAACGACCGTTACCTTCACCCTTCCCTTTCGAACCTGACCGGGAAACGAAGGAACATTACAGAAAAATGCTTTTTTTTTCACAGCGTAACACAATTGCCACAAGAAAGTTACAACAGCGACGATATTTCTGGGGGGCTTTGACTGGTAAACAACGGCAATATTCTTTCAAACTGTCCGTTGTTTTTTCAGGTAGCATGTGATCATCCCGATTGCAATTTTGTTTTTCGATGGGTTAACGTGCTCCTAATTGCCTTTTATTTCCATGGGGGCCCAGCATTACCGCATGAATATTCGGAAATATTGAAACCTTTTTGCTCCTCAATATCTACTGAATTTCAATACCTTCCCGGGCCCCCTTCTTTTCTTTGTTCAGCGATATCCACCAAGTGCTATAGGTAACTAAAATATTTGTCACAAATCAGCGTTTTTTTACAAAAAATATTTTTCCTTTGCAGCCGACTTAAAATTTAGATGTAGCCCCAATTATTTAGCCTCCATACATTTTCAACTATTAACGGCCCACTCATTAGCTTGTAGAAAAATGAATTTGCGTCCCCCCGGACTTAAAAAACGGTTTAATTTCTTCGCTTTAGGAAAAACCGGTCTGACATTGATCGTCTTCTTACTAATCGACATCTACTGGATATTTACCACACGCGACTACGTGGAGGCCTCGAAGCTTGAGCCTTATACACATCATATTATGGCATCCATGGCTCGCGCGCAATCGCAATTAACGGCTGCCCGGAATCATTATTTCGAATTTTACCTCTCGAAGGATTCACTCGCACGCGATTCCGCCGCCGAACACATCGCGAACTTTGAACAGCTACTGAACAGCGTCCGTCGGATGGCGAAAGATTCGGAACAGATTCGAAGGCTGCAGGATATTACTGTGCTATTAAACGATTCGCTCAAAAAAGCATCATTGCCGGATGGATACCAGCCCGGCCAGTTGAACGGAAACCAACTGCATATTGTCATTCCGGAATTGAGATACCTGAAAATGCTGGATGATAGCATCGTTGCGTTTCACAGCCGGGAAAAAGAGATCCTGCAAGGCCGTCTGGAGATTTTTACCAGAACCTTCCATCGCGCGATGGCGGTAAGTATCCTGGTTTTACTGACCAACTTATTCCTGATTTTCTTTTTTGCCTGGCAAGTCCGGAGGAAAATTCTGGAACGCCAAAATGCAAATGAGGAGTTAGCCCGCCGGAAGGAGAGTTACAAGGTCATCCTGGAGAATATACCGTCGGCAGTGGCTCTCGCAGTCCCGCACACAGGTGAGATTACCTATGTCAATCAAACGTTCCGCCGTCAATTTGGTATTTTGCTCCCCAACGAGGCCAGGTCAATACTTGAAAAATTACGCATAAACAGTTCAGCACCCACTAATGGGGACTACGAAGAGAAAGCGACGGAACATTGCTACGAAATAGAAAATGAAAAACGCTATTGCTTCCTCTATAAAGGAATACCGATAAATATATCGGGTGAAAAACTGATACTACACACTCTGCTCGATATTACACCCCGTAAGCTATATGAGAAAGAGCTTAAAAAATCCCGGGAGAAACTACAGGATACACTCGCTGCAAAAGATCGTTTTATTTCTATCCTTTCACACGACATTCGGTCTCCGCTGAGTTCGGTGATTGGTTTTGCCGACTTACTGGTCGAAGAGACCGACCATCCCTATGCAAAAACCATCTACGAAACGGCTCAAAATCTTATTTCGCTTCTGAATAATGTGCTACAGTGGTCAAAAGTAGAGTCAGGAACAATGCCATTTCACCCGGAAGAGGTTGAAGTTCACCCAATGGTAGAAAAAGTTTACTCGGTTTATCAAAGTGTCGCGAGTGAAAAAGGCATCCTTCTATCCAACCAGGTAGAAGACGATGTAAAATGGACCGCTGACCCGTATATGCTTGAAACTGTAATAAGGAACTTGGTTTCCAATGCCATGAAGTTTACCAGTAAGGATGATTCTATCACCATTTCCGCCAGGAAGAATTATGGTTTTCTGGAAATTCATGTCAAAGATACAGGAGCAGGAATACCTCCGGAAAAACTCTCTACATTGTTTTCTCTCCCCCAAAATAATGAGAATAGCCGGCACACAGGAAACAAAGGCCTGGGACTATTGCTGTGCAAGGAGCTGGTTAAACGCCATGGCGGAACTATTTCAGTGGAGAGCAATCTGAAAAAGGGTACGATTTTTAAAGTCAGCCTACCCGAAATATCAAAGATATCGCCTGCCGCTTATTAAAGAACCGACAGGCGACATGCAATTGTTTTACCGTTACTGGCTTATTTCGATGCCTGGTCGGCCAGTTTTTTGCTGTACCGGGCACCAATATCGGGATACTGTTTCAGCAGTGCTTCAATCGCGTTTAAATCAGCGCCGGAAAGTTCGACATCCACGGCACCGGCATTGTCTTCCAGGTATTTGATACGTTTCGTTCCCGGAATCGGGATGATATCGTCGCCCTGAGCCAACACCCAGGCAAGCGCCAGCTGAGCAGGCGTACATCCCTTCTCTCCAGCCAATTCGGCAAAAGCTGCTGCCAGTTTCTGGTTGTTGTCCCAGTGCTTTCCGCTATAGCGGGGCAATGACTTCCGGAAGTCGGTATCGGTCAAACCGGAAACATCCAGTTTGTTAGTCATCAGTCCACGGGCCAGCGGCGAGAAGGGAATCAACGAGATTCCTAATTCACGAATAGTCGGTAATATCTCTTTCTCCACATCGCGGGTTAACAGTGAATATTCGCTTTGCAGCGCCTGAATGGGATGTACTGCGTTCGCCTTGCGTATCGATTCAGCGGAAGCTTCACTAAGACCGAGGTAACGGACCTTTCCCTCTTTCACCAGCTCAGCCATTGCTCCTACCGTCTCTTCGACGGGCACATTCGGATCGACCCGGTGCGCATAGTACAAATCGATGGTGTCGATGCCCAGTCTTGTCAGGCTTTTCTCTACCGCCTGCTTGATCCACCTTGGGGAACAATCGATGTAGGCTCCGTTGGCATTCGGCACATAGCCGGTTCCTTCCGGAAAACGAAATCCGAACTTGGTCGCTAAAAAGACTTTGTCACGCTTATTCTTCAATAATTTAGAAAGCAATTCTTCATTGGCCCCGTTGCCGTATACATCGGCCGTGTCCAGGAAGTTGATTCCTAATTCCAATGCCCTGTCCAGCGTAGCCAAACTCTCTTTTTCATTGGCAGGTCCGTAGGCAAAGCTCATTCCCATGCAGCCCAGTCCCACTGCCGATAGTTTCTCTTCTGTTTTTCCGAGTTTTCTGTATTTCATAGTGTACTTTTTTTTGGGTCGTTTATTCAGGTAGTCATCGTTAAAACAGTCGGCCAAACCTTTTGTTTCCACTTGCGGGAAGTAGAACAGAAGGGATTCAGCTTCGCTTAAACAACAGGTAAAACAAGTTGGCCAGTAGTGACAAGCTAAACATGACCACGCCGATAGGAACCAGGTCTCCGGATTGAAATAACGCCGGAATGGTTCCTGCTATGAAACTCAAAATGAACCGGGACACCCCAATGGTGGCATTGGCCGAGCCGCTAATCTCCGGCATCAGATTTAGAATTACTGCCGTACCATTACCGAATATCAATCCCAGGCTGCCCACAAACAAAACAATAGCTCCGAAAACAAGCGCGAAAGGCGGATGATGAAGCGAAACACCAACCAGCATCAGAACACCGCCAACTAATTGAATGACCAGCCCCAACTTCATCATTTGCTCGGGCTCCTTATTTTTTAACCGCCAATTATTGAGCAACGACAACGCGATGTACAAAACCACATTCGAACCAAAAAGCAGCGGAAACACACGATGGGTGAAACCGTAGTATTCAATATAAATAAATGACGAACTGGTAATGAAGGTGAACATACCTGCCGTAGCAAAACTAATGGTCATGAGCATCAGAACCGGCCGCCGATGGCTGAAGAATATCCGGTATTTCCCGATCAATTGTTCTTTGGTTACCCTGTGTGTCAAATGGGTATGATGACGTGATTCGGGCATCACCGCGAGGAAAATGAAAAACAATACCAACGCATAACTGGCCAGGAAGAAAAAGATGGAATGCCAGCCTCCCCAGTCGAGCAGAAACGAACCAATGACGGGAGCAAACAACGGAGCCAGCATCATGATCATCCCTATAAGAGTCGCCAGCTTAGCCACTTGCTTTCCCTCAAACCAGTCGCGCACAAAAACCATGGCAGTCACCGAGGCAAAACCTCCACCGAATGCCTGTGTTGCTCTTAACAGCCATACCATCTCAACATTGGGAGCGAACGGTATGCCGGCTGATGATAATCCGTATAGTAAAACGCCGGTTAACGCTATTTTTTTTCGACCGAAAGAATCAGACAAGGGTCCACCGAATACATTCCCGGTAGCAAATCCCAGAAAGTATACCGTCAGCGTAATCTCAATCAGGTGAATGCTAACACCAAACGATTTGGCCATGACCGGCATGGCAGACAAATATGTATCAATACCAAATGGAGAGAGAGCTGTCAGGAAAGCCAGTAACACAGAGGTGACAGCGATGAAGTATTTGCTTGATTTGTGGATCGTCATAAATCTGTTCTGAATTTTAAATTCTTCCAAAGAACTAGCTGAACCAGGATTTCACCCCTTCCTGGCCGTCGTGAAAGCGAAACTCGACTACATCATATTCTTGTACTCCTGCTTTGACAAACGGATCACCTTCCAGAAAATCATCGACTTCCGTCCTCGATTCCGCTTTCATCAGAATAACGCCTCCGCCGGAATGCACTTTGGGTCCCGAGAAAAGTATCCAGCCTTGGTCGAATCCTTTTCGCAAATAAGCCAGGTGTTCTTTGATTAACTTTTGCAACTCTTCCTGTTCAACCGGAAGCGGGTCGCAAAACGTCCCTTCAATCATGAAATAAAGCATATTATTCTATTTTGATAAGTTTGAACCTGGAGCACACGTTCATCCTGCGGAATGAAATAAGGTTCCTGTAACTGGCTATCAGGCAATCGAAAAATCTTCAATTTGCGCTGAAGATAAAACAGAAAAGCCCGTTGTCAAATACTGATGAATCCGCCAACCGAACGATGATATTTCATAATCGTCAAATTATGTCCGGGGGACAAAAGTAATGTACTTCGTTGGAGTTTCAACCTTGTTTAAAAACACTTGTAATCGCTCCTACTGTACTACTATTTCTGACAGTTAATCTTGTAAACAAAGAAGAGCGAGAAAAAAACAATGGCCATAAACAAACTGAAGAATACCGTGAATCCGAATTGACTGATGAGCCACCCGCCAACTATGGGAAACAAAGCGGGAATGATATTACCAGCACCGGCAAATCCTGCATACAACGCCCGGTTATCATTGCCCGATACTTCCAGCAATACGCCATTCATGGCAATGGAATACATGGCGTACACTACCCCGCCGATGATAAATACCGGGAAGAATGACGGTCTTCCACCAGGCAGCATGATGAGCAATGGCATCACTAGAGCCAGGATAACATTGGAATAGAGCAGATACCGGTAACGAACGTGTTTCCGGAAAGCAAATACCAGCATCGAGACAGCCACGCTGCCCAGCACTTTACTAATTAAAAAGAAGCCGGTATCGCTGCTTTCGGTACCGTAAATATCTTTTGCGTACAGAATGACAAAAGGGAGAAAACCAATGGCAATGCCTTGTGTATTGATGAAACCGAGAAAGTACTTTAACCGTGGATTGGTCTTCAGTTCCTGCTTCATTACATCAATAAACTCACGTACTCCTGATATCCGTGTTTGTGAGGGAACTGTTTCACGGATCGACCAGAATCCCAGCGAAGCGATAAACAGCGCTGCAAATCCAATGAAAAACATAAACGCATAGTTTACCGGGTATGGCCTCGACACGAGCACTTGCCGGGCCGCCACAACCGATAAGAGTACAATGGTCCCGTTGATGATTTGCTTGGATGAAAAGAAAGACTTTCGGGCAACCGGTTCGATGGATTTGCCCAGAATATCGGTGTAACTAATGTTGGCAAAAGCTCCACCCAACGCGAACAACGTAATGAAAAGGAATATCATCCATAAAATGGGAAAACCACTGCCCGCTTGCCAGAAGTAAAGTATCAGGCCCAGCCCCAGCAATGACAATATTCGCGAGTTGATTCCTAACAGCAGAAACTTCTTCTTGTGTGCTTGATTGCTCAGGTAAGGGGCGAAAATAATCTGCGTAAAGCTCGAACCTCCGAGCAAAATGGCCGACATGATACCGACATGGACCGAATTTCCACCTGCTTCAATCAGCATGGCGGGAATTACCGTGTCGATGTCCATAAAATTTTGGGCGAACGCCAGAAACGCCGCATGCCAAAGAAAAGCGGTGAAATTATGTTGAGACGTTGTGAAGCGGTCTCCCGTAAGATTTTTTTTCATTCTGTTTAGTGCGTGGCAGAAAGAGTTTAGGTTCCTTTCTCAACACAAAAATAACAGAAAGCAGCAATTATCCGCTTAATGAGCAAAAGCCGTAAAACAAAAGGGAGCCCGCCTATTCAGCAGGGCTCCCGGGCACACAAGGAGTGTTTTAGGTCGATACATAGTTTACCTGTAATCTCTCTATCAAGACCGTCACAGGGATTAATTGAAATGAAATGCCAAAAGTTTTGCTGTGGGAATCACCGGATATTTTCCTGTCCTGGAAAACAAACTCCTTAAAAACCGGTATTGTCAGGGATAGTGGGAGTTTTTTGAGGGGAGAGATAACGGTGAAAAGATTCGAATTTTCACCGGTTTGATTTAATATATTTATTCCTTTCTGAAATGCATCAGATGACCAACGTTGTAAAACCTGTCGGCAATACTTGGGTTCTCCTTTAACTCCTTATCTGTATACGGAAAATAAGGAACGAGAACGTCATCACCGGGGTGCCAATTGGCCGGAGTGTACACCTTCTCTTTATCGGTTGTCTGGAGGGCCATAACGGTGCGTTTGATTTCGTCCATATTACGACCTATACTATGAGGATAAAAGAACACAGCGCGAACAATATTCTTTCCGTCGATAACAAACACACCGCGCACAAATTCCGAAGTACTGACAGGTCGATGCAACATCCCGTACTTCCGGGCAATGACATAGCGATTGTCTTCAATCAACGGAAAGTTGATTTTGGCCGGGGCCTGGTCTTTATACCGAAGCTCATTCATAGCTTCCACCCAATTATGGTGCTGCATGAGCGTGTCGGATGAAATCACCATCAACTTGACACCCAAATCCTCAAAATCCTTTTGCATCTGGGCCAGAACCATAATCTCCGAAGAGCAAACCGGGGTAAAATCCCGGGGATGGCTGAAGATAATCTTCCAGTTTCTCCCAAAATCGCGTGGGAACTCGATCAATCCCTGTGTTGACTGTGCCGTAAAAGACGGTGCTTTCTCCCCTATCAGAGGAATCCTTACTGAATCTTCAGCCGGCAGATTCAGAGCTGCTAGTAGAAAACAAAGGAACATTGAAATGAACATGTACTTTTTCATAACTATTTTTATTTGGTTTAAATAACAATGAAATGTATGCCATTTCCACACCAAAAAAAATGGATTATTCCCAAAATCGATCAATTCTGTTAAAACTTTAACATATTGAAATTCTTATATTTATACAATAATTTCTTATCTGTTTAATACAACAAATCTCTTTAGCGCAGGTTGGCTGAAGGAATTCTGTATTGTTACCTCGGCAAATACCTGAAAACACAACAATACAAATATTAATGATTGATTTACAGAACTAAACAGGTATCCATTCATAATTATTATTATCGCCTGATTCTTCAATAATTATGAATAAACTACTTAACACCAATTGCAACCAACTATATAACTGCACAATAGCATACTAACAGAATTATTTCCACTGCTGCACAAAACCTCAACAGATTCAGATTTCCTTTCTCCTGAAAAGGAAAAAAGCTGGGATGCCGATAAGAACGACTGCTATGGCTATAAAGGATTCTAGAGGACGTTCGATAGCAGTCAGAACGAGCATACACAAGGCTGCCAAAGCATAAAAGACGGGAATAAAGGGATAACCGGGATGTCGGTAATCGGGTTGCTTCGTTTTACGTAAACGGAATACGCCTAATACAGCAATTATCGGAAAGATTCCGAGGGCAAATCCCATAAAGGTTAGTATTTGGTCGAATGTACCGGTTAAAACCATTATTACCGATACACTGCTCTGCAGAATGACAGAGCGTACCGACACATGGTATTTGGGACTCACACGGGCTGCAAAGCGGAAAAAGTAGCCCTCTTTTGCCATAGCATAGTAAACACGTGGCCCTAGAACAATGAAGGCGCTAATGGATGAAAACAAAGCGAAGGCAATCAGAATTGATAGAATGTATTTGGCACTATTGCCAAAAAGATGGATGACAGCCGTTGCTCCAACGGTTACCTCTCCCTGGAAATTTTCGAGAGGGATGGCATATATGAAAAGTGTGTTCAGGGAAAGGTACAGTAAAATGACGATAATCGTTCCAAAAATCAGCGAACGCGGTATGTTTTTCTGCGGATGAAATGCTTCGCCTCCCAGATAGGTGGCGGCGTTCCATCCGCTATAGGCGAACATAATCCATACAAGCGAAAGACCGATACTTCGCCAACCGGGACTATCTCCTGCTGTTTGTTCCAGTGAAAAATGACTCCAACTCCCCTTTCCCCAGATGAAGCCAGCCAAAATCAACGCGGCAATCAATATGACTTTCAGACTAGTCAAAAAGTTTTGCCAGTGCGCACTGCCTTCTATTCCCCGGATATGAACCAATGTGAAAAGAAGAATGACCGCAACAGCAACTGCTTTTAGAAAAAGCAGCTGTGACAGATACTGTGCTACCGCCCATTCCGCCGGGATTGCTTCTACGATATATTCGCTAAAACCAATAGCAGAAGCGGCTATCGGGGCCGAAAAACCAACAACAAACGAAATCCAGCCGCTGAGAAATCCGGGCAACGGGTGGTAAAGACGGGAAATAAAGACGTATTCGCCTCCGGCTTCGGGCATGGCCGCGCCGAGTTCGCTATACACCAAAGCTCCACACAAAGCAATAAATCCTCCGAATGCCCACAGCAGGATGAGAAGATAAGGGTTTCGCAATTGGGCCATTATGATTCCGGAAGTCGTAAATATCCCGGCACCAATCATATTAGCGACCACCATACTCAATAAGGCCAACAATCCCAGTTTCCGTCGTAGCAAATGATTTTCCTGCGAAAGCACTATTTAAGGTTTTGCTGTTTTGTAACTGATGGAAACACCTCCTCCGCCATCGTCTACCGAAGTTTTGAAATTGGGGAGGCTTTCTACATAGTGGAGAAATTCGCCTGTGCCGTAATATCCACCATGCTTACTGATGTTGTGTGCAGTAAAACAACCGCCAATTTTCAGCTTTGGCGCCATCACCTTGAAATAATTGGTATACCAGTTTTTATCGGCATCGCTAAAAACGAAATCATATTCGCCTTTTAGTTTGGGCACCAATTCCCGCGCATTCCCCAACCGGGCTTCAACATAGTCTGATAAACCCGCAGCCTTAAAATTCTCGAGTGCCTGCCGATATCTTCGTTCATCAATTTCGAAAGTAATCAGCTTTCCTCCTGTCTTACTCAAAGCCCAGGCAATCCATATTCCGGAATGGCCGGTGGAAGTTCCTATTTCGACAGCATTTTTATAGTTATTGTCGACAATGAGTTTGAAAAGCAGTTTTCCGTCATATCGCGCCAACTATTCTTGTGCGCAATGAGAAACTCCTGGACTTTCCGGTCCAGTTCATTTTCGGGTTCTGTGTATAATCCCTGGCCACTTAATTGCTGAGGAATAAGAAAGAACCCTGCAAGGAAAATAAGCGCGAACCAATGCTTGAGTGGATGTTTCATTTCGGCGTTTTTTAGGTTTCAGGACCGAATTACAACAACGAATACACACTCCAGTCAATCTAAATTAGTTCATTTTCATGAAGATGAAAAGATACAACTTCCATCCTTGAAAATATCGCGGCATAAAAAAAGGAGAGCCAAACGACTCTCCTTTTCAAGACCAGCACCAGGCTGGCAGCAAAATATCAATCAATAAACATCAATTTGGTATCTCTTCTGTTTCTTCAGTTCCTTTAGGAAGTCTTCTGCCTTTTCGGGCTCGAGACCGCCTTCTGAAGCCACTATTGCTTTAAGTGTTTCGTGAACATCATGGGCCATGTGCGTTTTATCACCACAAACGTACAGATAAGCACCTTTTTGCAGCCAATCGTATAGCTCTTTGCTCTTTTCTATCATTCGATGCTGAACGTACACTTTCTGCTCCTGATCGCGTGAGAACGCCAGTGAAAGCTCTGTCAGAATCCCTTGCTGTCTGTAGTTTTCCCAATCTTCGCGATACAGATAATCAGTTTTCTTGTGTTGATCGCCAAAGAATAACCAGGAATCACCAGGCGCATGGTCACCATTTCGCTGCTGAATAAAGCTTCGATACGGTGCAACTCCGGTTCCTGCTCCCACCATGATCATCGGTGCATCCAACTCTTCCGGCATTTTGAAGCCAAGATTGCGATCGATGAAAATCGGGATCCAGCTTCCTTCTTCAATCCGGTCGGTCAGGAATGTTGAACACGTTCCCTTCCGGTCGCGATCACGGTTTCGGTAACGGACCGCTACTACCGTAATATGGACTTCATCCGGATAAACTTTCTGACTAGATGCAATGGAGTACAAACGAGCTGACAACTCGGGCAAAACACTCACCAGCTGACTTGCGGTTAGCTTGGCCGGGAAATCCATCAACATATCCAGCACATCATGGCCATATAAATATTCATCCAGCTCATTCTCATCAGCCAGCAAATCACCTAACGCTTTATTGTTGGTCAGCTCATGATAGCTGGCCAGCATGTGACTTGTGAGAACATTTATCTCCAACCGATTGCGCAACGCTGTTTCCAGCGGAAGCGACCAGTCTTTTAAAGCGACCTCTGTCTGACCATCCAGACCGGTATGCTCCAGAATACCTTTTACCAATTCAGCCGGATTATTTCCAAAGACCCCAACATTATCACCTGGCTCGTATGTGAATCCGGAATCGGCAATATCGAGCTCTACGTGATAAACGTCCTTCAGCGAGTCTTCGCCTGTTAAGCGTACTTTCCGCTTCACACGGGCGAAATAAGGGTTCTGCCTTGAATATCCTGTATCTTTTGCGTTGGTATCCTCGGCTACTTCGGCCACAGACTCTCCACCTGATGCACCGTTAACCTCCCTGACAACCTGCAATACTGTATTAATCCAATTAGAGGCGTCTTCTTCATAATCCACATCACACTTTACGATGGGCAAAATGTTGTTGGCACCCCGCTCTTTCATCACCTCATCGAAATCGACTCCGGCCTTGCAGTAGCTTTTATAAATTTTGTCGCCCAATGCCAACACAGCATAGTTAACACCATCCAGTGATGGACATTCATCGCTTCTCAGGTACGCCAGCATATCAACCGAGTTCACCGGCGGATCGCCTTCACCATGCGTGGGAAGAATCATTAGCACATTTTGGGCATTGGCTACTTCCGGGTAGCTATACTCTTCCATCAGGAAAATTTCCGCTTCGAAGCCTGAAGCTTCCGCCACGTCGAAAAGACGGTATGCAATATCCTCGCTATGTCCCGTATGGGTTCCATACAGGATGGTCACCGATATTTTTCCATCGCCTGAGCCTTTTTGTTGCTGCTCGGCATGCACGAAGTATTTTCCGGGAATAAAACTTTCCCCTTTTAAGTGGTTGTTTATCCAGTCCAGCTGTTTCTTTTGCTGTGTGACACTCTCACTATTCACAGCCCGAAACTCATTTTTCATTTCCGAACCAAATGTATTACTCATAGTATCTTTAACTTGACAATTAAGGTCTTGCAAGCAATGACCTTTTTAATTTTCCGGTTCTCCAGACAATCAGATAAGGATGCTCATTAGAGATTCATTCTGCTGGTTATTAACACTTTTCACAACCAGCAATGATGCATCTGTCAACGTCCGGAAACCGCTTATTAATAATGCCTCAAAATTAGTGTAATATTTGTTAGAAGCATCTTTATTTAGAAAGAATTTAATCTACTGATAACAAACCACTCAAATCTCAGTTTGTTCATCCGCATTCCGGTAGTTGATTCAAGCTTCTAAAATTCGATTGATAAAGTGTACTTGATGAATATCCTGAGCAAAAAAAAATCCGGCATCAAAGCCGGATCTTTCAGTATCTATTTTATTGGATATTAATTGTCTTCCATTTTCATCTTATCGCGGAAGTAAACATTCCATGCGATGTAATTTACCAGGTGTGTGGCAAACTTCATTTCGTGCATAGATGTGAACAACTGACTCATGGTGTCTCGCGTTGGACCGAGCAAGTCAGATAACAGTACTGTTGTGCTGTCGTCGAAAGTAATCTGGTAATCGCGATACTTGTTACAGAAAGTGGTGTATTCAGCGTCACTGTCATTCTCGCTACTGTTATTGTCTACAACAGTCACTGTAGCATTCTGCTGAAGCTCTCCGCCTTTGTATACTTCCAGCGAATCAGAGCCAGCTGTGCGGGTATGCACAATCTGCACATCTCCAATCGTCAGAGAGTGTACCTTCGTGTACGTGTCGGCACCTGTGTCTTTACTCCACTTAACCATTTCGTCATAAATCGTCTGATCTCCGTCTGACAGGTTATAATCATAAAGCTTAGTGGTATCGGTCCTCTCAGCCTGCATACTTACTGCATAACCGCTGGCGAAAGTAAAAGTCGACGCGTAATTGTACGGATGTCTGTGCATGCCATTCATCGACCACTCAATGTCGAGATTACCAACAGCAGTATCAGAAACGGCAATGTCACTTCCGAGGCTGTAGTTCAAGCCACCTGGATAGGCGTATTTATACTTATATTTTGATGTCGTAATGACAAAGTTGTTTCCTAAAGAATCCGTGTCCTGCTTCGTTTTATAGAAGCAATATTCCGGATGATGGAGGGCCAATTTTTCAGGAAGTTTAATAATAAACAAAGAAGTATCGGCCGTCA
The DNA here is from genome assembly GCF_009617875.1 of Prolixibacter sp. NT017. Lineage (NCBI taxonomy): Bacteria > Pseudomonadati > Bacteroidota > Bacteroidia > Marinilabiliales > Prolixibacteraceae > Prolixibacter > Prolixibacter sp. NT017. Next base: position 2,016,796 of record NZ_BLAV01000001.1, read on the forward strand.
TTTTGAAGTGATTGTACATGTACGAGCTATAGCCCCAGTGCATTTCATTCAGCACAGAATCCTGGTATTCGTAAACTCCGGCTACATCAGCCAACGTGATGCTGTCTGAAAACATTTCGTCATCACTAACTGAAGCGTCTGCTGATTTCAAGTTACTGTTCCCTGAGGTAATTACTTTGTAGCCATCAGAACTACTAATGTCATTCATGGCAGTACTGACCTGATCTGCACTGTTGTTGATGGCTTCCTTTAATGATTGATTAGCGACGTCAGTAGCCCCTCCGCCGGAATTCTGAGTGCAACTCCACATTCCTACAGCTGCCAATGCAACAATTGCGGACAAAAATATCCGATTTTTCATAACCATAAGATTTTGTTTACAAGTGATTATTTTTAATACAAAGGGGATTTTGCTATTAAAAAAAAGAAACAGATGCATTAATGAATCACTGACTCGTATGCATTCAGGATAATGGTGGGGTTCCGGAATGACTCAAGCCTGCTAAACAAAATGCTCCGTCAATAATTCTTAAGGTTTTGAGTAGTTGCTTTCTCTAAGCAAAAATGCAAATTCCTCATTAACTTATAACGATGAAACTGCATAATTTATTAGCAATCAACTGAAATTTAACGTTTTTTAACCACTAATACAAATATCTACAATTAAATATAGGTATTTATGACCGGTAATACTCACGATACATAAATCGATCGATATTACATAATATTTATTAACGAATAAAGAAAAAGATTATTGTATATTCCGAGATATTTCATTACTTTTATGATGGTTATTGCAATTTGCCAGAATTGAATAACCGGACCAAGGCATAATCAAGTGAAAATATTTATGAAGACATTGGATCATGCTCCTAAATTCGATCCAATTTTTGCCTTTTTATTCCTTAATCCAATACGGATTGTCGGCAGCCTGTTTATCAGGCTGCCTTTTTTTATCCTACAGATAAAGTAGCGATGAAAACGCCAACAACTATTTAAAAGGATGGATAAACATAACAACCATTACAATTACCGCAGCGAACCACAATGACCGCTCCCAGCGTTGGCGTTTGTTTTTCGAAATCCGGTTGAAATAATGTCGTATAACTGGCCCCATATACCGGATTGTGAAATAGGCACCAACGAAACCAAGGAGATTCCCGGCCAATACATCGCCCGGGAAATGAGCTCCAAGATAAATCCGGGTATAGGATACAACAACGGTCAGCCCCCCTAAAATAAAGGGCATAACCTTTCTTTTTCTGATGTGCCACGCAATTACTGTGAAGGCAGCTGCTGTGGTAGTACTGTGCCCTGATGGAAAACTGTACTTATGCAATATGTAATTCCCCACGTAATGCACCATATCCCTTCCTTCAAAAACTGTTAAAGGTCTGTCCCATTCGGAAAACACCCAATGCTTCAGGAGCTGCGCAATGAAGCCGGTAATAATCACACTGGCAATGGCAACAAGTACCATATTCATATCCTTTCGCATAAAAAGCAGCAACATTAGTGCTGAAAGGAAAAAGGAATCTCCCAGCCATGTCAAAATCAGCATAGGGTAATCGAGCCATTTGAAATAAACACCGTTCATAACGAGAAAACTGTCATGATAGCCATAAGCGAGTAACAAAAAGCCCAATATTATCCAAAACATTAGTAGTGGTGCAAGGAAATATTTGTTATCCCAAATAAAGTTTTTCATACCAAGTTACTAGTTTGTATCTGCTTTAATTTTTTATTTCCGGTTGCAATTTCTGCCTGCTTATCGAATACGAAAATTCGACGCCATCAGGCCAATTCTAAAAACCGATATTTCGTGATTGAAATAGATGTTGTAATAATCCTGTCCGTAGTAATATTCAGCAAACAATGATATATCATTCAGCAATTTGGGATGATAAGCCACCCGAAACGAAAAATCAAATTGCTTTGATAAATCGTACCTCTTTTCCGGTGAACGATTGTCAATGATCCACGTGAAATGCATGTGGTACCTTAATTGGCTCTGAGAGAAATAACTATCCGGTTTGCTTTCACGGTAGTCGTTGCCAGAAATCAGGCTTCTAACTGCTCCCAGATAATTCTTCAGTTCGGAGTCGAAATTGAGCCGGAAGAGACCGTAACCGTCTACCAGTCCTTCGGAATTAAGCAAATGAGTCTCAAATCCAAACTTGAAATATTCCGGGACCAATTGGTTGCCCCTCGACTGGTCGTCGATCAGTATCCATCCGGCCTTGACAAAATTCGTTGCAAAATTGCCGTTTTCAGTGTTGTAGGTCCCGTCAGAATTATACACTGGTCCGCTTTGCCCGTTGGAATGATGGCCGAGAGTTAAATACGAAAGCAATTCACCTTTATATACATCGGGGTTCCCCAAATTACGGTATACTGTCATACTGGGCATATAACTCGGCGTGGTTATCGGATAGGAACGCTCATCCCTCATCCGGATAACTCCTTTGAAAGAAATATCCATTGCCCACTTGCCGTCGTGTGACAAATTCACCAGGTAGTACGGAGCGATTACCGCTTCGAACAACAGCGAATTCAGGTTTCCAATTCCCTGCTTAAATGTTATATAACTAGGCGAATGGGCCATTCCGATATATTCCGACATTAATTTTTGCGGCGATGGCGATTCCTGTGCCAATACTTTTGAATTAGTCAGCATGAACGCGATTCCGATAAAACCGAACGCAATCAACCAGCTTTTAAACAGACTTTTCATCACACAATCTCTTCGTCCTGTTCTGTCTGGAACTTCTTATATTTTAACATTAGTTAATACTAACTAACTTACATTTCATAAAAAAACCGATTCCGGAAATGCTCCTTCTCTTCTCCCTTCGGTACCTTGATTCCCAGCACCTGGATAGTATCGCCCACGTTGCTGCTGATACTATGTACCAGGTGTGCCGGACATTCGACCAACATCCCCTTGGTTCCAATCATTTTGTCTTCGGCTAACCGGATGGTAGGATTTCCTTCTACAACGTAGTAGAGCATGTCGCATGATAGAATTTTCGGCCCCATGCTTTCGCCTGGCTGTAAATCAAACTGCAGAATTTGCAGCGATTTGTTCTCATATAGATATTGCAAGTCCACTTCTTTTCCGCTAATGGACCTGAGCCACGGATTTCGATGTACTATTTTCATCCCTGTTACTTTTAAACCAATCCATCACTTGGTTAATTCATCCAATTGTTATTTCAACATTCTTTTCTTGAAATGAGCATCAACACGTTTTCCAGAATCTTTGAGCCTTCCTCTATGAGGTTTATTTTTTGCTCAAACAACTGCCACTTCATCATCATCATCCGCATCGCGCCCATTATCATGATGGTTATTTGTGAAGAAGGCACATCGTCCCGGATTTCTTTCTTCATCTGCCCCTCTTTGACGATTTCTTCCAACTTTTCTGCGACCAAAAGCTTGATGTCTCTAATTTTTTCTTTCAGGTAATCTTCGCCATGGTAAATCTCCTCGGAGGAAATAACTGAAATCAAAGCCGGATTCTTCTGCAGCCGGCTAAACTGAAATTCAAAGGCCTGCCGCAACTTATCAAAGCTCGATAAATCACTTTGCGCAATCCTGGTAATGCTTGATTCTGTTGACCCTGAAAAAAAGTCGATGATATTCACCAGGATTTCTTTCTTGTTTTTGTAATGCCGATAAATGGCCGGCTCCGAAATACCAATAGCGTTCGAAAGGTTTTTGATGGTCAAACCCTGCAGGCCTTTTTCGGCAATCAGCTTGATTCCCGTGTGTATAATCTCCAACTGTCTCTCGGTATACATGATTTGTTAGTTAATACTCACTAACAAATGTACAACACTTCTGAGAACTGAGCATACTCGATTAAATATTTTTATATAAAGTTTACGTTAACTCGCTTTTCGTAAAAAAGAAAGGAGGCTAATTGCCTCCTTTACACTATATAATATTCTTCACATTAATCGTCATCGTCATTATCCTCCCCGGCCAATTGGGCGGGATAGGGAACTTTTCCTTTTGCACTGAACCATAAAATGCGATTCAACAGGTCATCATCTCCCCCATCGATATGATCATATTGTGGCTCCATACTGATATTGGCGTAGTGCAACGCTTTTCCTCTCAGGGAAGAAAGTGCTGCATTCATCTCGTCAAGCGGAATCTGGTTTTTCACCGATTTGTATGGAGTGTAATCGGGCGTTTGATCGAAACAGGCATCCATTGTCGGAGCTATGGCATCCTGAATATTCATCGGTGGAAGTCCCAGTATCTGTTCAATGGTTCGAACCATTGCAGGTTGGTTATATGCTGCATGAACTGCTTCATCTTTGTGGGAATACGGACTAATAACCGTTCCTACTGTCCGGTAAGCTGAAATGTGGTCCCAACCAGTCTGACTGTCATCTTCGGTAACGAAAATAACGGTATTCGACCAGAACCGACTATGACTCAACGCCTCTACAATCTGGCCCAACGCCAGGTCATTGTCCGCAACCATAGCCCTGGGCGTTGGATATCCGGGACGAGTTCCAGCAGTATGATCGGCCGGAAGTGCCATTACCATCAATTGCGGAAGAGAGTCTCCTTCCATGTTCTCGTACTTCTTCAAATCTTCAATGAAGGCATCAGCACGCATCACATCCGGTATGGCATGATGGTCATATCCTGGATAGGTTTTGCTCAAAATCGGTTCAACCGGTCCTACCGTGGTCTTATTGGTGAAATGGAATGGTTCGCCATTCACAAACTTCTGATATATGTCTTTCCAGCCAAGTGACTTATCGAATTCGGGAACAGCTGCTTCACCGTATATCTTTACTGATACTCCGTGTTTCATCGCGTTATCCCAAATAAATCCGGTGGGAGCATAAACTAACGCGTCATATTGAACATGCGGATAGCTCCGGAACCAGGCCCGCACATTTTTCTCCACATAATCGGTTACAATCGATGCATCCGTCCACTGGTGCCCTTCGGCTGAACATTTTCCGGAAGCCATGTAATTGTCCATCAGAACAAAATCGTTGACCAGCCGGTGCATATTCGGTGTTATCTTACGTCCGTATATACAGAGTGTCGAATCACCTCTACCCTTCTTTACATCACCTAATACCTGATCGTAGGTCCGGTTCTCCTTGATAATATAGAGGACATGCTTAAATACCGATGGTTCTCCAATTCGGTCAGGGACAGGCTTCGGCTCAACACCTTTACGGGGCGGTAATTCCGCTAACTTAACTCTTGCCAAATCGTTAACTGCAATTACCGTGTTGGTGTGCTCTGCCAGCTCCTTCTTGTCCGGCATAGGAATTACAGAAACCGACGCCAGCATATGGTGCGAATTATACGCCAGCGTTTTCTCTGGTCCCTGCTCCAATCCCACATGAGCTCCCATCGCCTCAATATTGGTGACGTACATTTTTTTCTTGTCGGAAATGGTAATTGATGAAGGATAAGCGCCTGTCGGAATAAATCCAACGACTTTGCTCTTCTGATCGATACCACGCGCTGATGCATGTTTTCCCAGGTGTACAACTGCTACCGCATTGTCCATACCGTTTGCCACGTACATGTATTTTCCGTTTTTCGATACGGCTATACCTTCCGGCGAATCGCCCCAATATTTATTGAGGCCGGGCTGCAACCGAACCATAATGCTTTCAGTCACTTTATCGGCAACCGGATCGATAACTGACACGTCATCGCTGTTGGAATTGGTGACGTAAATATATTTTCCTCTCGGAGCAGCAACAATTTCATTAGGATGAAGGCCGGTAACTATTTCACGTATCAACTGGCCGCTATTCGGATCGAACACAGAGATACTTCCTTCGCGCGTTGCTCCGGTATTCAATGTTACTTTTGCTTCTCCCCATGGCACACCGGCCACAACATCCTCGTCTCCCAGCGGCAATCGGCCTCCCCAGTTGGTCACAAAGAGTTTGCCTTTGGCCTCAGCAATACCATAAGGTGCTACTCCGGTATCTCTTCGCCATATGATGTTTCCGGTCTCCAGGTCCTGCTTTACCAGTTCGTTATTACCGTCCAGCACGACATACAGGTAGTCTCTTCCGTTTTCTTTCCGAATCAACAGTTCGTTAGGCAAAGCGGTTTTTGCCGGTGGTAACGGATCATATGAGAAATAGTCTGTAATTCCGGCCTTCCCGTTTTTCCAGCTTGCCCGAATGACATAAGACTTTCCTCCACTTGTCGCTGCACTCCAAAATACCTCCAGTGAGTTGCCTGTTTGATGCCAAATAATACCTGAATACGTACTCATGGCCCCGGCTAATTCCGACCGCGATTTTATGGGCAATGTATCAACTATTTCATCAGTTTTTGTGTCGATAAAAACCACGCTATACCGTTCTTCAACTGCCAGCCATTTACCATCCGGTGACAGGGCTGCATCGAGCGCGTGATTTTCCAGACCTTTATCGCCAAAGTAAATCTGCTTTCCGGCTGGCCTGAGTATTCTGTTCCAGGGAAGAACATCGTTACCCGACTCATCGACTTTTTTCCCTTGCACCACGGTCTGGCTCCACGCCGGGGCAGCCATCAGGAACAACAGGACTAGCGTTAAATGTATTAGTTTCATGACAGGAATTTTGATTTTATTAGGAAACTGAATTGTCGACTCTTTGTTCAGGAGTTTCCGATATTATTTGGAATTGACAATCCATATGCAGCAAAGCAAAAAGAAAAAATCCCTACCCGAAAGCATCAGGTAAGGATTTTATCATAAAAAAAGTTAAAAATATTACATAATCATTTCTCCTCGTTCTCTTCAGTCTGAGGCATTTTGAATGACCCCATATTTGTTATCTGGTATTGCGACATCACAAATTTCTTATCTCGGTTTTTGTTCACCTCTGTCACCTTCAAAGATGTACGTTCACCGGTCTCTTTATCGAGCGAATTACTCTCCATCAGGAATCCCCAGGGCATACCGTTGGCATACATCGACGACTTGAATACCGAGGACATCAAATCACGTGTCTGCAACTTTACATCCCGCGAGATCCAGAAGTCGGCTTTATCCATTTCATCTTCATACACGTATTCCTCGCATTTGTATCCTGCAATGGTTTTTGTACGTCCTGTTTTCTTCAGGTTAGGATTCATTGCAGACATATCTGCCGGCGCTGTCTCCATATCCGAACTGGCATTATATAATGAATCGATGTTCGTCATCAAATCAAGCCCATACACTATTCCGGTATGTTTTCCGTCCTGATCGGAAAGAATAATGGTAGCTTTATTCTTGTAGTCGAAAATGTATATCCCTTTTCCTTTTGAGTCTTCCCCCATGTCGCCGCCTTCAAATTCATAAGCAAAGTTATGCCTGCCGGGATTCATAAAAGTGACCAGCGTAGCATCGCTTTCCAAAGATCCGTCCTTTTTATATGATTTAACGACCATCGTAGTAGAATACTGAAAATCATACGCTTTCTCTATTGGAACCGGTTCACCTGACATTCCCAGACTCTTCATCACCCGTTGCATTCGCTGCTGTTGCCTGGCTTCCCGCGACATCTCCCCTTCTTCGTTGGCAGCACTATCTGTTTTATTTTTTTCCAACGAATCCTCTACCCTATCCAGCCCTTTGTCAATTTGTTCATCCATTTTATCTTCAGCACGCTGCTCGGCCTTTTCCTGAGTCTTTTTCAAGGCCTTGTTAGCCATTTTTTTTAGAAAGCCCTGTGCCTGCGTTGGCTGCGAAAAACAAAGGGCTCCGGCAATAACTAAAAGTAAAATCCATGTTTTTTTCATTGCTAAATCTCGATTTAAATTGGTTTATTTTTTGGTTGAGTGTTAATAAAATTAACACTTGTTTATCTGAAAACCAACAATTAAGATAAATATATAACTATCGTCAATTATTGGGTATACCACAGAAACACTGAACCTAACGGCGCGCATATGCGACAGAAAACCGGTTAACCAACATGCTTACTGCTCATTATCCGGTAATCAGATATTTATTCATCAAAGCATACGGTCTGATGAATTGAAAAAGTTACTTTTGTTGGGTAAAATTTTGAGCATATGAATACGTGGTTCGAGTGTAAAGCAAAATATGTAAAGATTGACGAAAACGGCCGGGAGAAAAAGGTCAACGAAGCCTATCTTCTGGATGCTGTATCGTTTAGTGAAGCAGAAAGCCGCATTTATAAAGAGCTGGAGACGATGGTGAGTGGTGAATTCACGGTTACGAAAATTGCCAAGACCAATATCGCTGAAATTATTCCGTCGGAAGACGGCGACCGATGGTTTAAAGCAAAAGTATCGTTCATTACCATCGATGAAGAGAAAGGTAAAGAAAAACGGACTGCACAATACGTTCTGATTTTAGCCAAAACCGTTAGGGATGCCTACGAAAAGGTCGTGGAAAACATGCAGGGAATGATGGCTGATTTTGAAATCAACGCAGTCAATGAAAGCCCCATCATGGATGTATTCCCCTATTTTGGACAGGAAGAGGAAATCCCGGATAATCTTCGCCCGCTGAATGACGATGAGCTACTGGCATCTAATAATGAAGCAGATGAAGACCAATCTGACGATCTGGAGCCACTCGAAGATGATGAAGAAGAATAAAAGCTTGGCTACACAATATTGAGTTCAGACTGTCCAGATCGGGCAGTCTTTTTTATGCCCAAACGGGTTGTCCGGCTTTCGCCGAACACTTTTTAAAAGCCCAGTAAACTACCAGAGAACAACCGATTCCGACAATGGCACCCGCCAATACATCCGAAGGATAATGCACCCCCAGATCCATCCGTGAATAACCAACCAAACCTGCCCAAACAAACGAAGGAACAATGACGTACCAGCGCGGAAATATCAGGCTGAGAGCCATTGCCATGGCCATAGCATCGGACGTATGGCCCGATGGAAACGACGGACTTCCGCCAGCCGACAGTTTTTCAATAAACGGATAACTAATAAAGGGGCGCGGCCGCTGAAATGTATATTTGAGAATATTAACAACAATGGCTGACAGGAGCATGCTTCCTGCCATGTACCAACCTTTCTGCTTTAAAATCCGTTTCTTTACCCGGTAGCCCGCCATCAAGATCATCAACGGAATTCCATAAGAAACCGGGAAAGCTGCTGCAGAAATAATTTTAAATGGCCAATCCAACGCGGTATTTCGGTTAAGATTGACAACCTTCAATATATCGATATCCGGATTTTGTCCGAAAGCAGTGGTATATACGAAAACCAAAGCAACCGTAAACAATATGGTCACTGAGTTTCTACTCATTTTCTAATTCTTTGAATAACGTAGCTGGCATCCTCTTTCATAAGTTCTTGCATCATCTGCCTGCGCTACCGGATGATGTTGCCGGTAACGAATCATAATCACATGACAAATTTATGATACTTAAAGTTCCTGAATGTTACATCACTCTTAAGCTTTATGCTCCTGTTTAAGTGTAACACTTACGATTACAAACCTTAATTTTAGCAAAACTCTAATACGGTACCACCCGGTCTTTTACGCGAAACCGATATCATTCAATTTGAAATCTTTATATTTAATGTGCTAAACGAACAACACTAAACCATGAAAAAATCCAATGATGTTACGCGAAGAAAATTTATTGGAACGGCTGTCGGATCAGCTGCTGCATTCACAATTGTACCTAGTCATGCTATTTCCGGTCTTGGCCACATCGCGCCCAGCGATAAATTGAATATTGCCGGCATAGGTATCGGGGGAAAAGGAAAGGTGAACCTGGAAAACATGGTCGGACAAAACGTTGTAGCCTTGTGCGATGTCGATTGGGATTATGCCACTCCGGTTTTCGAAAAGTATCCGAAAGCCAAACGTTTTAAGGATTTCCGAAAAATGCTGGAACAGCAGAAGAATATTGATGCTGTCGTTGTAGCCACGCCTGACCATACACACGCAATTGCGGCAATGGCAGCGATGAAAGCAGGGAAACACGTCTATGTGCAAAAACCGTTGACGCATTCCGTCAGCGAGTCTCGTTTACTAACAGAAACGGCCCGGCAAACAGGAGTAGTGACTCAAATGGGAAATGAGGGCCATTCTGATGATACCGTTTACGAAGTGGCTGAGATTATACAAAGTGGAATTCTGGGAGATATCCGGGAAGCACATGCCTGGACCAACCGCCCTATCTGGCCGCAGGGACTGGAACGCCCCAAACAGGCAGAAAAGATTCCGGAAACGCTCGACTGGGATTTATTTATTGGACCGGCAGCTTTTCGTCCCTATCATTCTGAATATACGCCATGGAGTTGGCGTGCCTGGTGGGATTTTGGAACCGGCGCCCTGGGCGACATGGGCTGTCATATTCTGGATGTACCGTTTTATGCTCTTAAGCTAAAATATCCTGTTGTCGTTGAAGCCAGTTCAACCATTTGTAATACGGAAAGCGCACCGGAAGCGTCGCGGGTTGAGTATACTTTTCCCGCAAGGGAAAACACAGAATACTGCAACTTCCCGGAAGTGAAAGTAACCTGGCACGACGGTGGATTAATGCCTCCCCGACCAAAAGAGCTACCTGACGGCAAGCCCATGGGTGGCTGGGGCGGTGGCAATTTGTTCATCGGCTCCAAAGGCAAACTGGTGTGCGATTATTACGGCCGCGACTGGAAACTGTTATTACCGGGAAATGAGAAACCGATTACAAAGGTTGATCTTCCGCGATACGCTGACGACCCGCTCGGCGGAGGTAGGCACGAAATGCAATGGGTACGTGCGTGTATGAAAGGCAAAGATGGTGCTGAACTAACATCATCGAATTTTGAATACGCCGGCCCCCTTTCGGAAATGGTTTTGATGGGGAACCTCGCCATCCGGTTGCAGGCACTCAACCGACCACTTCATTGGGATGGTGATGAAATGAAGTTTACCAATATCTCACCTGACGATAAATTTAAGATCATCACATCCCATCAGTACAAAAAGATTGACGGACAACCGCAGTTTCACACGGACTGGACGGACGAATTATCAGCTGCTGAAATGGCAAATGAATGGGTAAAGCACACTTATCGTAAGGGATGGAAAATTTGAATGAAAAAATATTTCCGTTCAATTTAACACATTAACAGGCAGTTTGGTATCGACTCAATGTATTTTGTTAATAAAAAATCACATAAGAAAGCATACTAAGACAATATTGAAGGATAGGTACACGTTTTACCTATGCTTCTACAAATAATTCTACCATTTTTTTGGGGTGCTGCTTCTTCGGGAGTCGCACCCTTTTTGCTTTTTACTCACACAAAATGTCAGGAGTGAAATGCTTCCCGAAGTAAGTAGATACTCTTTGAAACCCCTTCGTCTGCAGGCTCTTTTCCTTCGAATTCGAGCGAAACATATCCCTGATAACCGACATTTTCCAATATCTCGGCAATCCGTTTGTAGTTTAAATCGAGAGTGTACCACTCGCCTCCCCCGAAATATGTTTTAGCCTGAACAAAAACAGTGTAAGGTGCTATCATTTCCAGTTTCTGATAAGGGTCTTCCAAAAAATTACCGGTGTCCATTAACAATCCCAGCCACGGTGAATCAATCGCTTTCTTAATGTGCAACATGCCTTCCGGAGTACTGGACAAGCCCCAGTGATTTTCCAGCGCCATCACTACGCCCAATTCTTCGGCCCGAGGCAAACACTTTTCAATGCTATCAATTGCCCAGCCAAATGCATTGTCTTCATCATAGCCCGGAATCGGTTCTTCATGCCCCCGGTGAGCCATCAAATCGTCGAATGACTTACGCGTTCCCCACCTTCCGGAATTCAGCCGGATACTGGGAATTCCCATATCGGCAGCAATTTCAAGACAGCGAAGTGTATGTTGAATATTCTCTTCCCGCTCTTCTTCGTCGGGTGAAACAAAATCCTGATGGATGGACAAACAAACCAAATCGATTCCGTTGACAAACGCATGGCGTTTCAGCTTATTGAGATAGGATTTGGATTCACTGTCCATTTGCCGGTGCAGCACGTCGACACCTTCAATTCCTAACCGGGTCGCCTTGTCGATCACCGTATCGACTGACACTTTTGGCTCTTTAAAGTGCCAGTACGAATAGGTCGACACCGCCAGTTTAACTCTTGTTTTCTGCGGAATGGAAGGCATTCCCGGCTTCATGGATGGCAATAACAATCCTACGGATGCCAGTCCGGCGACCGATAGGAAGTTTCGTCGGTTTGTTTTCATGGTTTGGTTGATTCGTTAGTTAGAAATAAGCTTACAGAAACATATGATTATGGAGACTTAATTCCTTCATTATTGAAGAATAGTAAATCCGTCACCTCTTCAGCTTGTATAAACGCTTCTTGCTTGTTCAGATACCGGTTCCCGACAACGCCGACCTTCTTGCAATGCAGTAAGCGTATTACCGGATAATTCATCTTCACTGATTTTGGATCGAATACCGTATTTTGACGAATGACCAACCCGGCTGTGGAAGTAGCATCTAAAATACTTATGCCTTCGCTATAAAATGTATTTCCCTCCAGGGTGACATCCTGGTGGACAAAGGTAGTGTCAGCCGATGCATCTGAGAGAACCGGACCAATCAAAATCATGGCCCTATTGCCCTTTGCTGAATTGCATCGTCTCAACGTATTGTTTTTAATAAACACCTGGTTCAATGTCACCGGCTGAAATGTCGACGCCAGTTCGCCTCCCAGTTGAATGCCATGTCTTCCCGACCGAATGTGATTGCCCTCTACCGTAATTTTCCCCGAAGTCTGCAACCGAACACCGTCTTCTATCATATTATTCAACCGGTTCCCTCGCAGAATAACTTCCGGCTGTCGCGAAATATTCGTCAGTAACATTCCTTGCTTTACCGTTTCCGGAAGCGCCCGGTCGAACCATAATTCCTGGTATTGCTCATTCAGGTCTCGAATCCGTGTTATAACTCGCTTATCGCGAATAGTGAGATCGGCTGGATTAACAAACCGAATAGTGTCTCCAACCTGTGCAAACTGACTGCCCCATTGCTTTTCATTTACCTGCCGGACACCAAAAACACTGTTGCTTATTCGTTTAATAATTTTCAACGTCGGTCCGGATACCGATATGGCGGCTCCCATCATTCCCGAAAAACGGCTATTGGTTACGGCAATCTCCTTTTGGCACCCAATAAAACGGATACCTCCGGCCAGTGACGACAATCTCTGTCCAGCCAGGCTATCGGGTAGCACATTCAGCCTGTCCAGCATAATATTTCCCGACTGCTCAGCAACCATTATTTTACCTGGCGCGTGAACTACCGAAACATTAGATAAGGTAACACCATTGGAACCAGTCAGATGAAATGCAGGCGAGATTTCAGTTTCCAATCGCTCGCTATCCGCTTTCCAAATTACTTTCCATCCTTCTTTGGGCATTTGATTCGGAGGGACTTCTATCCAAAAGTTCCCGTAACGCAACGGTTTTATTGACACATTAGCCGATGTTCCCAAGTCAGATGGCCAAAACGAGCAGTGACAGGAAGCATCAGTCCGGAGCCACCCCACAACTTTAACAGGCAGGTTTTCTCCGTTTCTTTTCATCGAAAGCCTTCCTTTCGCTATTTCCAGACTGTCGTCCCGGCTGGTTTCGACAGTGAAGAAATGCCCTTCCGTGTTTACTTCGTTGACTGTTCCTTCGCCCCAAACAGAGGACACAAACCGAATATTTATATTCCGGATACTGATATTCTTACATTCCTGAAGCTCGAAGGGCAACATCATCCCATGGATAATAAAAGTTGAACCCGAACCATCAATAATCAGGTCTTCGAAGTTGAACAGCGGGAAAGCAATTCGTCTCAGTCCGTTAGAAGAGCCCGTCAAAGTCAGATACTCTTCCAGCGCATAATCGGGATAAAAATGATAAGTTCCTTTCGGAATGGTTAATCGAGAAGCACCCGATTCGTAACAAGCATCCAGGGCCTTCAGAATAACCGGTGTGGCATCTTTCTTTCCGGCGATTCCGAACTGATCTGCATTAATACCATTCCGGACCTGCTGGCCGCGTACCGGAAGGATTGCTATCAGGATGAGGAAAAACAGTGTATTCTTTTTCATAATTTGGTTGATGGTCGTTCTGAATTTTTATTCAAGATATAAAATTCGGATGACCCGGAGAAAGTGTTAACAGGCTTATTATGAAAAGTAACAAGTTAATAACGTAAATTTTCGAAAAGAGAGATTCTTACCCCTCGTTGGGAAGTTCGACTTCATCGACATTCTCTGTGGTAGCAATGGGTAACGAAAAGGAAAAAGAAGTTCCGTGACCGGGACGACTTGAACCTATTAATTTTCCTCCGTTTTTTTCAATGAACTCCGATATCAGACTAATACCCAGACCAGTTCCTGATTCGTTATCGGTGCCTTTTGTTGTGTATGCCATGTGCTGTTTGAGCATCAAATCGAGCTTGTCCTGCTCCATCCCCACACCATTGTCGCTGACCGTTACGATATGCTCATCTTTTATTTCGCGACTGGATACAGCTATGGTTCCACCGCGGTTCGTAAATTTGATAGAGTTGCTGACAAGATTTCGCAAAACAGAACTAATCTGATTGTAATCGCAATGCACGCGGGCATTCCTGTCGATATCCAATTCAACTTTGATATCTTTTGCATTCGCAACCTGCTGCAGCAAACTAATGGCTTCTTCTCCCATGCTATGCAATGAATAATTCCCCGGAAACGACTCAATCCCATCATGCTGATTCTTTGCCCAGAAGAGTAAATTCTCTGCCAGAAAATACACCGATCCCATTTGCTGGTAACACTCCTCGATGAAAACGTCCAACTCCTGTTTGTCGAGCTTCATGTCACCGGTGGCATAGGCTCGAAAGATTTCGTACATGCTGGACAACGGCCCTCGTAAATCGTGACCAATGATGGAAAGAATCCGGTTCTGAACCTGGTTCAAATGGCTCAATTCACGTTGTTTTTTCTGCTTATCAGCCAGTAACATTTCCTGTTCCGAACGCTGTTCCGCTAGAACAATGTTCATCGCCTTCAGCTTACGCCGCTGTTTATGCAACCATAGCGTAAGCAGAATGAAAAACAGAAGCAGGAAAATAACGACAATCAACGTGTCGTATAGCTGCTGTCTGTCAAGATTCGCAAGACCAAGAAAACTTAAAGGCGCCTCACTGACCGATGAGCCGGATTTTACAATACCTCCGGCAGTCGTGGGTAACATGCCATAACTTGTGTCCAAACCAAAGCTGAACGCAATTATCAACATCAAAAAAAGCGATGCCAAAAACCGGTGGATATGAATGCGCCTGAAAATGTCCATTCGGGCAAATATTACTTCAACAAAATTCCGTCGAAAGACCAATTAGCTTCTACCATTAAATTTGGGCTGAAAATAACTGGTTTTACGTTTTCGACCAATAAATCTGATGACTTCCTGCTTAATAAAATGATTTTCCTGTACAAAATGTTTATTAACGACAACTGTTTTTTACCTGGAGAAAGAGATGAACCATTTCGAACCGTCTGGTTATCTATCCCAAAAGGTTCTGTGAACTTCCCCGGTACAGGCAATGCTTTGCTCCAGTGCCTCTAAAACACATTGTACGAATAAGGGTATTTTGCTATTTTTCGGGCAAATTAACAGTATTAACAAATTAACCTTAACTAACGTGAAACGTAAAACGCTAATTCTGCTTGCGTCAGCAGTATTCCTGTTGTCGTGCTCAGCAAACAAACAACCCGTGCAGCGAGTGAATCCATTTTTCAAAACATTCGATACGCCTTTCCAGGTTCCTCCTTTCGAGCAGATTACCAATGCCGATTATCTGCCTGCTTTCAAAAAAGGAATGGAAGAGCAAAATGCCGAGATAGATTTGATTGTCAACAATTCTGAAGCACCAACTTTTGCCAACACCATCGAGGCATTTGAATACAGCGGCCAGCTATTGAACAAAGTTGCCAATGTATTTTTCAATGTGAAGGGCGCGAACACCAACGATTCGATTCAGGCAATTGCCAAAGAAGTCGCTCCGTTGCTCTCACAACACGGCGATGCAATCAACCTGAACGAAAAGCTTTTTGCCCGCATCAAGAGTGTTTACGGCCAGAAAGATGAACTCGATTTGTCGCCGGAACAGAAGAAACTTCTAGAAGAAACATACAAAGGTTTTGTCAGAGGCGGTGCCAACCTGGAACGCGAACAGAAAGAGCAGCTGAAGAAAATCAATGAGGAATTGTCACTCCTTTCGCTGCAGTTCGGTGAAAACCTGCTGGCTGAAACAAACAACTTCCAACTGGTCATCGACAACCAGGACGACCTGGCCGGATTACCGGAATCGGTTATTTCCGCTGCAGCGGAAGAAGCTAATGCAGCCGGCATGGATGGTAAGTGGGTATTTACCCTACAGAAGCCGAGTTGGATACCTTTCCTCACCTATTCAGAGCGTCGTGATTTGCGCGAAAAATTGTACAAAGCCATGTACAACCGCGGAAACAATGACAACGAGCACGACAACAAGGCCATCATCAATAAAATGGTGAATCTGCGCCTGCAGAAAGCGAACCTGATGGGCTACGACAACTGGTCGGCCTTTTTGTTGGACGACCGCATGGCTAAGAAACCGGAGAATGTTTATACTTTGCTCGAAAAAGTATGGACACCGGCACTGAAACGCGCTGAAGAAGAACGTGCCGATATGCAGGCCATGATCAACAAAGAAGGTGACGATTTCAAGCTGCAGAGTTGGGATTGGTGGTATTACTCCGAAAAAGTAAGAAAAGCCAAATACAACCTGGATGAAGAGCAGTTGCGTCCCTATTTCGAACTGAATAATGTTCGTGAAGGAGCTTTCGCGGTAGCAAACAAGCTGTATGGTCTGACATTTACCGAGCTTACCGACATGCCGCTTTATCATACTGATTGCAAGGTATTCGAAGTAAAAGACAGAGACAATTCTGAAATTGGCGTTCTCTATATGGATTTCTATCCGCGTGCTTCCAAACGCGGTGGTGCCTGGATGACCAGCTACCGGAAACAACACTTTAACGAGGAAGGTAAAGACGTTCGTCCGGTTATCTCGATTGTTACCAACTTCTCGAAACCAACGGGTGATAAGCCGGCATTGTTGACTTACGATGAGGTTGAGACGCTTTTCCACGAATTTGGTCACGCTTTGCACGGACTCTTGTCACATTCACATTACAATTCGTTGTCCGGAACAGCCGTTGCACGCGATTTCGTTGAACTTCCATCGCAGGTTATGGAGCATTGGGCACCGCAACCCGAAGTGCTGAAGATGTATGCCCGTCATTACAAAACCGGAGAAGTGATTCCGCAGGAACTGGTTGACAAACTGGTGAAAGCCGGTAAATTCAACCAGGGATTTGCTACGGTTGAGTACCTGGCTGCTTCTTTCCTCGACATGGATTATCATACCATTACGGAGCCACAGGATATTGATGTCAATAGTTTCCAGACGAAGTCGATGAATAAAATTGGTTTGATTGGTGAAATCATTCCGCGTTATAAGTCAACGTACTTCGCTCACATTTTCTCAGGCGGATATTCAAGCGGCTACTACAGCTACATCTGGGCCGAAGTGCTCGATGCAGACGCTTTTGAAGCATACAAAGAGGCTGGTAACATTTTTGACCAGACAGTTGCGACTGCCTTCCGCACACAAATTCTCGAACGTGGAGGAACGGACGAAGCGATGAATCTCTACGTCAACTTCCGTGGAAAAGAACCGGGAATTGAACCGCTGCTGAAGAACCGGGGATTACTCGATTAAACTCATTACGATATACGAAGTTAAGACCCGGTTCCATTGAGCCGGGTTTTTCGTTTTTTTCCTGCCAAGGAAGCGTCTTTAGTAAAAGATATCTTCGCAATATGCGATTTCCGATTTTTAATCTCACGCGTATTTATTATATTAATCGGACTATTTGTGATGAGAATACCCCTCTGATGGAATTATTGGGTGTATGTAAATTGAGGATAGGTGAAAATAAAAAATTTGGGAATGTCTCAAATCGAAAAAATCAATTTAGAAGAAAAATTCGCCAAGTTTAGCGACCATTGGAGCCCAAAGGTAATCGGTCAACTTAATCACCAACAGGTGAAGGTGGTTAAATTCCAGGGAGATTTCGTGTGGCATAGCCATGAAAACGAAGATGAGCTTTTCATGGTCATCAACGGCTCGTTTACCATGGAGCTTCGGGATAAAACAATTGAGGTTCATGAAGGAGAACTGATTATCATCCCGCGTGGAGTTGAACACCGACCAATAGCAAAAGAAGAAGTCAGCATTCTGCTTTTCGAGCCCGGAACAATTGTCAATACCGGCGAAGTACGCAACCAGCTAACCGTGGAAAAACCCGACCACATATGAGATGAAAGCGAAAGCTGAAGATATTTGAAACAACCAATATTACACTAAATCATAACACATATCATGGAACAAAGAATCTCGTATATAACGCTCGGCGTTAGAAATCTGAAAGAATCAGAGAATTTTTACAGCAATCTGCTGGGATGGAAGAAAACAGAAGAAAGTACCGGAAATATTATTTTTTATAAACTGAACGGCCTCATCCTGGCGTTGTACCCGGTTGAAGCACTGGCCAGCGATGCTGAGACGGTACCCGGTGCAAAATGTTTCAGTAATTTTACCATATCGTATAATACCCGCACAAAAGCCGAAGTTGACGATGTGATATTCAAACTCGAGAAGCACGGAGTCAAAGTAGTCAGGGAGGCCGAGACCGTTTTTTGGGGCGGCTACCGTGGGTACGTTAGTGATCCGAATGGATTCATGATCGAAATTGTATATAACCCCAAAGCTGAAATGGACGAAGCGGGAAATATTCTGTAATTTCCGGAAATATAATCCCATTGAATTGACTGCGGGCGGGAAAAATTCTTGCCCGCTTTTTTGTGCTCATTCCTTCACCTTTTTTAACGAATTCCGGTCAACCTTTTTGAAAGCTTCAGGTTACTATAATATCACTCTACGATTAATAACGGAAAGATGAGCAGTACGATGTGGGATCAGCGATATGCAGCTGAAGAATATGTTTATGGAACCAGCCCCAATGAGTTTTTCAGGGCAGCACTGGAAAAGCTAACCCCGGGAAAACTTTTATTGCCGGCTGAAGGTGAAGGAAGGAATTCGGTTTATGCCGCATCGCAGGGATGGAAAGTAACTGCATTCGACACCAGTACCGAAGGCCGGAAAAAGGCAATGCGGTTAGCCGAACAGCAGGGTGTTCATATTCAATACCAACTTGCCGGATACAACCAGGTTTTGATGCCCGAAGAGCATTTCGACTGCGTTGCCATGGTGTATGCCCACGCTTCAGCTGCTGACAGAACGCAAAGGCACAGACGAATGCTGAGTTTTCTGAAACCTGGTGGCACATTTATTCTGGAAGGTTTCTCGAAAGAACAGATTCATAACCGCACAGGTGGTCCGCGAGATATCGAGATGCTTTTTTCGGAAGAAGAATTGAGAAATGATTTTCAGGAATTAGGCGAATTGAAAACATGGAAAGAAGAAATCGAATTGCAGGAAGGGCCGTTCCATAACGGATGTGCCAATGTAATTCGGTTAATCGGTGTAAAATAAGCTGAAATTCAATTTTCAGCCATTAAGTTGCTACCCCATTATTATATTATTATACCTAAAACCCTCTGTAAGATAACTGGAGACTTACAGAGGGTTCCTTTTTATCCTGAATTGAAAATTTTAACCCGAAAAGAATCAGATTCAATCAAAAACTATTTTAACAAAGACTCGTCACTCTTTTTGCCTTTCCTTATATTCCTTTTAACTTTGATCGGGTCGAACTTAAATACCCGATAAGTATGAGCATTGTATTAATGATTCTTGCCGGAATTGTTGTTTTGTCACTGTTGGTTATTCTCACCGGTTCGCTGGTGTTCAGAGGAAAAATATCGCGGGAAGTAAACCGCTTGATGTCAGCCGATGAAAGCTCACTTCCAGGAGTGATTCGGGCCGACAAACTTAATGGGCTTCCCGAACCTGTCAAACGCTATCTGAATTATGCCGGAGTTGTGAATAAAAGAGAGTTGCTGCGTCTGCGCATCAGCCAGAAGGGCGAAATCAGGACGGACAAAGAACAGAAATGGATGCCGTTCAGAGCGGAGCAATTTGTCTCAACAACGAAGCCCGGATTTCTGTGGCGGGCCAATACATTTCCCATCCTGGTAAGAGATATGTTCGATGGTAAAAAAGGAAGTATGCGCATCAATTTCTTGGGCTTGCGCAATCTGGCCATTGCCGAAACCCGCGAAATCGATCAGGGTTCGCTTATGCGCTACCTGGGTGAAATGGTTTGGTATCCCACAGCTTTTTTGAGCGACAAAATAACCTGGCACCCAATGGACGAGAATTCAGCCATGGCAGTGATCAAAGCAGGTAATACAACTGCGGAGGGCGTATTTCATATTAATGCATTGGGGCAGGTAGAAATGTTTACTGCCAAACGCTACCGCGAAATACACGGTCACTTCGAGCTGGATAAATGGATGGCTCAGATGGAAGAATACCGCGATGCAGCGGGTTTTATGATACCGTTTAAAGGAACCGTTTCGTGGAAACTTCCGGAAGGAGATTTGGATTATTTCCGGTTCGAACTGACTGGCTACCACCGAATTTCCTGACAAGAACTACTCATACCAGGATGACGTAAAAGAAAAATGGTCACTCTCCCGTAGGAAAATGACCACTATCTCAAGTTTGGGAAGTGTTTTCAGCTATTTACGTAACTTGAGAAAATCTTGTTTCATTCTTTCCAAATCGGCCAGCCAATCCTCAATCTCCTGCTCGTGCTCCAACTCTTCATTCAAAATCGTGGTGGCCATTTGATAGGTTGTATGGTCCTTCCCGTATGTAAAATCGGCTATGTCCTTATACCGCTGAATGGCGCAACGCTCAGCATCGAGGTTCTGATTGAGCACCAATTCGATATACGGATCGGTCGGTTCTTCATATTTGCATTTGCTTAGCTTCACCCACTCCGCCGGGTTCAGCACCGGTGTTCCGCCTAATTGCACAATACGGTCGGCCACCATAACAGCATGATTCAATTCCTGGTCGGCATGAATCATCAGCTCCGGTTCTACCTCGCTACGCATGGGACCTTCTATCACCCGGGCTCCAATCCAATACTGATAATATGCCAGCCATTCTTCACTTAATGCTTCATTTAATGTTTTAATGAGTTTTTCTACATCCAGATTAAGGATGTCAATTCCACGTTTTCCCATGATTTCAATCTGTTTTTTTTGGTTTGAATAGGCTTAAGTTAATGATTAAAACACAGATATCCGGTTAGAATCATTATAAAAACTGAGGTTCGGTCAACGGAATCCGGAAAAACAAAAAAAGGACGGCAAAAGCCGTCCTTGAAGATTTATTAACCAATAATATCTAAAAAAGCGAATTCTTTCGTGGTTTGTCTGCCCTTTTTTCCTTTTTTAAATCGATGTAACGCTCATCATTCTTACTCAGGAAGTCATCCAGTTTATATCGCTTCCAATATCTCAACGCTTCACTTTTGAGGAATTCATCATCACTTTCCCCATAATACTCATTGAAATATTTCGCTGCTTGCTTCAGGTTCCGACGGACAACGTCACCCAACACGTAATTCACACCAATATAAAATTTGGCTACTACATCTCCATTTTCACTGGCTTTTCTATAATAGCTAAAGGCCCGCCGATGATTCTTCTCTACGCCCTCCCCTTTTTCATACATTGTACCTATGTTGTACAAGGCAGCATGTTCGTTTTGCTCCGCAGCCTTCTTGAACCAGTCCATCGCCTGTCCGAAATCTTTTTTCCGGCCGATTCCCATCAGGTATATATTTCCCATTTCGGTCTGCGCCAACCGGTACCCGGCTTCTGCCGACTTCAGATACCAGTTATACGATTCAGCATCCGCATCCTTTTCCCCAAACTTTTTGTCAGCGTATGCTTTCGCCAACAGGTACATGTATACGCTGTCGCCGTTCTCGGCACATCTGCGCATCCAGTAAAGAGCGGCTTCCTGTTCCGGCTGTACTTTATCAAAATGATGAAACAGCTCCTTCTGGGCATCCAGGTTCCCATCGTATCCGGCTTTCTTCTGCCAGTACCTTGAACTGTCGATATTTTGCGAAAGACCAAGTTTACCGAACTGGTACAACTGGCTCAGCCGGTACTCCGCTTTTTCGTAACCGGCTTCCGCCGATTTGAAATACCAATACCGGGCTGCTTTCGCATTTCGATTTACTCCATGCCCCGCTTCGTAATACGTAGCCAGTGTAAATTGTGCTACCGGATCGTTGGAAACAGCCTTGCGCTGAAGTTGTGCAACATCCACTTCCTGAGCTTTTAGCAAGCCACTTAACCCCAGAAATAAAGTGATGAGAGCTATTTTAAACTGAATTTTTTTCATAATCGAATGGTTTTTCGGCGAAGAAGGATTTTAATTTCTCTCAAAGATATTACGTTTATTTGAATGTTTTATTGTTTAGTTTTCAGGATTTTTTTTTGAATCCTTTCTCATTTAATGGCAGTTAGCGTTATTCACTTCAAACTATCAATTCAAGATAACATAAAAATATACAAAAAAAGTCCGAGTTATAAAACTTGGACTTTTCTTGAGCCAAATCCAGAAGCGCAGACCGATTTGCGATGAAATTTTCATTCTAATACTTAAGATACTCTAAAACGTCGCTAAACTTCGCCCTGAAGAACAACACATTACACTTACCGCACATATTATCTTTTCCATAAACAAAAAAATTCCTTTTCGATAGGGGGATTTTAAAAGGAAGTTGTCACAGCATCGACAAAAGAATTAAAAACGTAAAAGGGAAAAAATGAACAAGATTTATTTCTTATTAGCCACGATGCTGTTCTTTTTGATCGTTGCAAAAAAATCTGAAGCTCAGACCGAAAAGAAAGCTCAATTGACATTCTTCTACCCCATTGGCTCCTCTGGCCTCAGTTCAACTGACCACAATTATAAATTTTCATTCAATACTATCTATGGAATGACTGGTGGTGTGAACGGCTTCGAATTAGGTTCTGTTGGGAATATTGTTAAAGGTAATGTGAACGGCTTTCAATTGGCCGGGGTTTTCAACATCGTTGCTGCTAAAAGTACGACTGGAATAATCCAGGCCACGGCGGACACCAGCCAAACAATGAATGGAGTGCAACTTGCCGGAGTAAGTAATATGGTGAAGGGAAACCAAAAAGGATGGCAAATAGCCGGAGTTTGCAACACAACTACCGAAAACAGTTCCGGCGTTGTCGTTTCGGGCCTTTCAAACATCACCCGGAAAGATGTAAACGGAGCAATGGTTTCGGGTGTATTCAATTCCGCCAGAACGTTAAAAGGGTTGCAGCTATCGACCATTAATATTGCTACGAAACGTGTAAAAGGAGCTCAAATTGGAGTGGTGAATATTACACCAAGAGGAAAGGGATTCCAGTTAGGCGTTGTCAATATTGGACAGGCAGTGAGTGACTCCATTATACCTCTCGGGGTGATTAACATTTTTAGGGATGGTTATTATGCTTTCGAATTGTCGACAGATGAAAGATTGTTCAGCCAGATTTCTTACAAAATGGGAGTCGAAAAGCTATATACCATTTTTCAGTTTGGCGTTAACTTTCGTAACAGTACGCAGTTTTACAGTGCTGGGGCGGGCCTTGGAACCATCTTTAATATCACATCTAAGCACAAAATCAATCTCGAGCTCATTACTACTCAGTTCTTTGAGCATGATTTTAAATACATACCTGATTTCCTGAATCAAGCTAATCTGGATTATCAATACGATTTGACCAAACACATCGCGCTAAAAATCGGACCGACATTCAACTGTTATATTGAAAAGAACAGCAAAAAGACGACCGATCCGTTCCGGATCCCCTATTCGATTATTGAAGGCAAAGGCCGTTATCACACAACCTCCTTATGGATTGGCGCAAACGCGGGAGTAGTAATCAAGTTATAAAAACCAAAATCATCATTGTTGCTGCGGATCGGTTTTTCTCATATTTTTATACAACAATTGCTATGTTTCAATATTGAGATCGATTCGCAGCTACAATCCTTTTGAATGGAAGCTACCGGTACTAATTGGCAAACAAAATCTGGTTTCGAAATATTGTTTAAAAAACACTATTCAATTCTGTGTGCCTATGCGTATGGTTTTGTAACGGACTACAGTCTGAGTGAGGATATTGTCCAGGAAGTGTTTTTCAAGTTGTGGACTGACAAAAAGAGAATTACCATAGCAACCTCCGTTAAGGCTTATCTGTATCAAATGGTACGTAATACGGCTCTTAATTATCTAAAACACAAAAACGTTATAAGACATTATGAAATAGCTAATAAAGATGAGATAAATTATGTTGGAGAGAGCCTGGATGAACTGCTGATCGGAAAAGAATTGAATGCTAAAATTCAAGCAGCGATTGAGAAATTACCGCCCGAACGCCGGAAAGTTTTTTTACTGAGCAGGATGGATGGATTGAAGTATAAGGAAATTGCTGAAAAGCTCGAAATATCGATAAAAACCGTCGAGAACCAAATGGGGAAAGCACTTTCCAGTTTAAGAACGGAACTGGCAGGAGAATCTCCGTTGGTTTTATTTGCCTTGTTTTACGGGGCGCAACCCACAATTGAAAAAACATTACATAGCCAAAAATGTGAATAACACGCCGAAACATATCGATGATGCTTTATTAGCCAAATTTCTGTCGGGCGAAGCAACTTTGACCGAAAAGGAAATGGTTTCCGTATGGATGGAAGAATCGGAGCAGAACCGGGCTTATTTTGAAAGTTTCGCGACCATTTGGTTGAACAGCACGACTGATGAAAGAAAGCGTCCAAACCCCGATGTTGCATGGGAGAATGTAGAATCCAGGCTTCGTACACCGATGTACAAAATCATTCTGCCTTACGTGGGAGCGGTCGCTGCCATCCTAATTGTTGCTCTTTTCCTCTTCACTCCGGAAAAGTCTGACAAAGTAACATTTACAGCCGACAATCAGTCTCAAAAGGAAGTTCTGCCGGACGGAACGGAGGTCATTCTCAATCCTGGCTCAAAGCTTGACTACTTTTTTAATAAAAAATCAAATATCCGAACAGCCCGCCTGAGCGGAAAGGCCTTCTTTCATGTAAAAAGAGATACGATGCATGCGTTTATCGTTGAAACTCTTTATGGCCAGGTAGAGGTTCTTGGGACACAGTTTAAGGTAAATGTAGTAAGAAATGACGGCGTTTATGTTGACGTCCTCTCCGGTGTTGTGAAGCTTACGAAACCTAAGGTCAATTTCATAACTCTCCGAAAAGGTGAAAGTGGCTTTATCCCTGCCAATGATTACCGGATTAGAGAAACCAAGCAAAATCCTTCCGAATTCTTCAG
This sequence comes from Prolixibacter sp. NT017, assembly GCF_009617875.1. Taxonomy (NCBI): domain Bacteria; kingdom Pseudomonadati; phylum Bacteroidota; class Bacteroidia; order Marinilabiliales; family Prolixibacteraceae; genus Prolixibacter; species Prolixibacter sp. NT017. The sequence goes on from NZ_BLAV01000001.1 coordinate 2,042,229, forward strand.
CATCGACAAAACACTTATTTTTAATAATGTGCCGCTGAATAAAGTGTTTTCAAATCTTGAAGAATGTTACCCAGTCCGCTTTCGTATTGATGAAGGAGTGAATACAAATTTGCGCTTTACGTCTCAGTTTAAAGACAACAGCATTAACGAAATTCTGAATGTAATTGGGCAAACCTACGGATTGAGGTATGAAAAATCGAATCATGAATATTATATTACCCTAAAAAAGTGAAGATTAAGCATTTCATTCTGTTCTTTCTGAGTTTTTTGCTTATCAGTCAAGTGGCAAAAACGCAAAATCTGCTGAATCTTAGGATTACTATTAATGTTCAGAACACAACCGTTGGCGAGATACTCAAAGACATTGAAAAACAGGGAAACTTTTTTTTTGCTTACAATCCCGACAATATCGACCAAACCAAAACGGTGTCTCTCTCAGCCCGGGATATCAAAGTCCGCGATGCGCTAAAGGAGCTGTTTCAACACGAGGCAACGTTCCAGCAAGTCGAGAATCATATCATCATCAACAGTACACCAAAAAGCGAAGCGAAAAATTCATTCCAAATCACTGGTCACATCGCCAATAGCTCAGACGCTCCGCTGGACTCTGCCATTGTTTATGACCCGGAAAATGAAAAGCTGGTCATTAGCCAAAAAGACGGCTCATTTGCCTTTGATTTTGACACAAATGATAAAAACATCAGCCTTTTTGTTAGACTTCGCTCGTATAAAGACACGATTATATATGTTACCCCGGGAAACCAGAGAATCGATTTGAGATTGCAACGAAGGGAACCTTCTCCCACCGCCCTGACTCCCATCGGAACGGAAGATGCAGAACTGAAACTGAAAGACTTCGAAAACTTATCACTGGTGCAAAGACTCGTACCTCCGGAAGCAATTTATGCCTCCTCCAATCTTAATACCGAGAAAATAATGCCGGTGCAGTTTTCTTTTTTACCCAAAGCCGGAACCAATTCTTTTGTCAAAGGATTAAGAGTCAACCATGCTTCTTTCAATATCCTGGCCGGTTATTCAAAAGGGCTAAGCGGGGCGGAGTTTGGTGGAATTGCCAATATTATCCAGAAAGAAGCCAAGGGTTTCCAGGCTGCGGGCATTGCCAACGTTGTTTTGGGTGATGTACATGGAACACAATTTTCGGGAATTTATACCATGGACCTCAGCAATGTCGACGGTTTCCAGGTAAGTGGTGTATATAACTCCCTGCGGGGTACTATTTCCGGGGGGCAAATCAGTGGCGTTTCAAACACTGCTATGAAGACCGTCAATGGAGCCCAGGTTGCCGGTGTTTTTAATGTAGCCAAAGGAAAAGTGACCGGAGCTCAGGTAAGCGGTGTGATTAACATCGACAAGGATGATGTAGCAGGAGTTGAAATTACAGGGGTAGCCAACATTTCGAAAAAAACGGTCAGAGGATTACAACTCGCAGGACTATACAATGAGAGTTCAGAGATAAACGGTTTGCAGCTTTCCTCGCTAATTAACCTAAACCGAAATAAAACCCAGGGAGTTCAGATAACGACGATTCTAAACACAACGAAAGCTTTAAACGGTCTGCAATTGGGGCTGGTTAATATCGCTGATACTATCAACACGGGCTTTCAGGTAGGTTTGATAAACATTGTGAAACACGGTAAATATTCACTTGAATTCTCACACAACGAAACCTTCCCAATCGATTTCAATTTTAAGACCGGAAATCCCAGACTATACTCAATCATTAATCTGTCAGCAGGAAATAACAGGCTCGGATTTGGATATGGGCTGGGAAGCAATTTTCCATTGAACAAGAAATTTACATTTTGGACTGATGCCAGCAGTACCTCAATACACGATTCTAAAAAACTGACAACTCAAGGGCTTAAACTAACCATGAGATATGGATTAAATTATGACCTGTTTAAACATATCAGTCTCAGAGGTGGTATTTCCAAGAACTATTTCATCCCTCAAAAATCATTGAAAAAAACAACAGGAGAAATTCTGATCGCAAGCAATACCAACCACATTGAAAGAGCGCTTCAGAACGGCAAAAACAGCTTTTGGAGTGGGTGGTTCTTTGGAATACAGATATCAAACCTATTTTAATGCTCCCGGTCGAATTTTACATCTAGGCTGATAAAAAACAAAAACTCCGCATCAATTAAGTTGCGAAGTTCTTAGGTTTCTGTGATCCAGGCGGGACTCGAACCCGCAACCGGCAGCTTAGAAGGCTGCTGCTCTATCCAGTTGAGCTACCAGACCATCCTTTATTTTGCGCTGCAAATATATAAAATATCCCCGTTCTCTAAAGGGAAACAGGGATATTTTGTCTGATTTTATTCCTTAAACCAATACAATATTATGCTCAGCACACTGCTGCACCATATCTTCCGGCCACAAACTGGCCTGCACCTCACCGATATGCGCTTTCCGGAGGAAATACATGCACAACCGCGACTGCCCGATTCCGCCGCCAATGGAAAGTGGCAATCCACCCTTCAGCAGTTTTTGATGAAATAATAGTTGCTTGCGGTCTTCCGTGCCTGTCAGCTTTAGCTGTTTTTCAAGTGCTTTCTTATCGACCCGAATTCCCATCGACGACAATTCGAAGGAACGGTTGAGTATACTGTTCCAAACAATGATGTCACCATTTAGTCCTTTATATCCGTCTTCATTGGACGTGGACCAGTCATCATAATCCGGTGCTCTTCCATCGTGAACTTCACCATTCGCCATGGTTCCGCCAATCCCGATAATGAAAACCGCTCCGTAGGATTTGGCGGCTTCGTCTTCCCTCTCTTTGGGAGTCAAATCTGGGTAACGCTCCGCCAGTTCTTCTGCATGAATAAACGTAATCTCTTCGGGTAGCGACGGCTTCAGTTTGGGATAATTTTCATAAACCATAAACTCCGTCCGCAGCAACACAGCATAAATCTGCCGAACCACTTTTTTCAGAAAATTCAGCGACCGCTGTTCCGAGGTAATCACTTTCTCCCAATCCCACTGATCGACATACAGTGAATGCATATTCGAGAGTTCTTCATCTGCCCGGATGGCATTCATGTCGGTATAAATTCCATAACCTACCGGGATGCCGTATTTCGCCAGCATCATGCGCTTCCATTTGGCGAGTGATTGGACAACCTCCGCCTCTTTATCGTCGAATTCCTTTACCGGAAACGAAACAGGTCGTTCAACGCCGTTTAGATCATCATTTACGCCGGTTCCCTTCAAAACAAAAAGCGGCGCCGTCACCCTCCGTAGTCTCAGTTCTGCAGACAGGTTCTCCTGGAAAAAATCTTTCACAAACTTGATAGCCTTCTCCGTGTTCTTCAAATCGAGAAGTGGCTTGTAGTTTTCAGGAAAATATAGATTCATGCCTTTGGATTTATTAGTTTAACATCGGCAAATGTAACAGATTTGAATATTCAGCCGTCTCAAAATATGAGTTTCAAAAACATGTTGTGACATTTGCTTATTATCAGAAAACTTTTCCGACAAACACTAAATCAATCCATCTTCCCCATCGAATCGTACATGTAAACGGCGAAGGTAGCCAGCCAGTGCGAACCAACATAGTTTTCCGACAACACATGTGGCAAGGCATCGGCGGCGTGTTGATGGGCCATTTGAATCAACTGACGAGCCATCACACTCTCCGGCGGAAATTCCTTCGCTATGTCGAACATGCACCAGGCACGGCTCAGATTCAAACCATCGAGATGTACTCCTTTGGGATCGGCCCGATCGCTGACGACTGCCGGATGCTGCAACGATTCGGGGATTTGTGGCAGGAAAGTCCAGAACCACTTTTGAAAAGCTTCCCGATCGAGAACGCGCAGCATCAAATCGGCTTCGATAAGTGATGGCGAGAGGAAATCATCACCTCCCGGTTCCCAGGCCGCTGGTATATTTTTATCGTTCTCATAATAAAACAGCGCTCTTTCTTTCAGTAAGTTTTCGAATATCGAATCCCGGGTTACTTTGGCATAATCGAGCGCCAGCAACAATCCCAGTGCCGTGTTTTCATGAACACCTCTCCGAATGGGATAGTACAATCCCGGCAGGTAAAAATGGTAACGTTGAACGATCTCCTGCGCCAATGGCGCCAGTATATTCGCCCACTCTTTTCCGTTTGGATTGTCCCAGGTCAACAATTCGGCCTGAAGCTTGAGCAGCCATCCCCATCCGTAGGGCCGTTCGAAACTTTCACGCCCCGGTGCCTGAAAATAGGCAACCTCGGTTTGTATATTCTCTTTCGTAAAATGCCGGTTCAACACATCGATGATCTGCTTTCGCTGTGGTAAGTCGGGATACATTTTCAACAAACGAACAAGTAACCAATGACCGTGCACAGCTGAGTGCCAGTCGAAACAACCATAAAAAGCAGGATGCAACCGGTTAGGCGTTTGCGCATCCTGGGGCCCGTTCATGGTATGACTGATTTTATTCGGATAAATCTTATCGACATTCTTCAGGACCAGATCGGCAAACTGCGCTGCCTTTTCTTTTGTGAGTTCCGGCACCACCGGTGTTTGAGCTTTTGACATATTCATAAAACTGGAAAGAAACAGAAGAAGCAAAAATAATTTTCTCATTATCTGAAGGTTTATATCGGTTAAATCAAATGAATTGTCCGGATGATGAACTTCTCGCCTGGTTTCCCGTAAAGGGAAAAAACGAAAAAGCGCGAAAAAAATTAAGCATTTTTATGGTAAGGGTAACGTAAAACACGCATGAAATCCAAAAAAAAGATTTATTTGCACCTGCAAATCAGTCGTTGGGAAACGACTATAAAAAACCAATTATCAATATGATGACGAGCGATATTCAGGCAAAAAATCTGAATTTACAGACTATATATGAATTGAATATCGAATGAAGATTTAACATGATAAACGAAAACAAGATTATTGTTGGAAGCGAAGAGTGGTGTTCTCTTCCTGATTTAAACATTCCGGCCATTAAAGCCCGGGTTGATTCCGGTGCTAAAACCTCTTCCATTCATGCCATCAACATTCAGCCTTTCAAGAAAGAGGGTATACCGTGGGTGAATTTCGACATTCCTCCTATTCAGAATGACGGAAAGACCTCCGTTCATTGTGAGGCAGAAATCGTCGACCGCCGTACGGTGAAGAGTTCCAGCGGCATCAGCGAGCGCAGATATGTGATTAAAACATCTGTAGCGTTGGGTGAGGCATCGTGGGAGATTGAACTGACGCTGGCCAACCGCGACTCAATGGGTTACCGCATGTTGCTCGGACGTGAGGCAATGAGCGGCCGTATGCTGGTCGACCCCGAAGCCCGCTTTTTGTTTGGTCAGAAATCAACGGCACACCTGAACGAGTTATACCAGCCAAATCAGCCGGCTCGACAAGGTTTGAAGATCGGGCTTTTGGCTTCTGATCCCAACCTCTACAGCAATCAGCGCATCATGGAAGCCGGCGAAGCGCGTGGCCACGAGATGCATTTCCTGAACATTCGGCACTGTTATATGAAGCTCGATGCCACCAATCCGGAAATTCACTACAGGGGAGGACGGATTTTGAATGATTTGGATGCGGTTATTCCACGCATCCGGCCCAGCCAGACTTTCTACGGATGTGCGTTGACCCGCCAGTTCGAGGCGCTTAAGATATTTACGCTCAATTCGGCGGCAGCCATCAGTCAGTCGCGCGACAAGCTTTTCTCGCTGCAGTTGTTGCTGCAAAATGGTCTGGAAATTCCGACGACCGGTTTTGCCAACTCGCCGCTCGATACCTCTGATTTGATTAAGATGGTAGGTGGTTCGCCCTTGATTGTGAAGTTGCTGGAAGGTACGCAGGGGAAAGGCGTTGTGCTGACCGAAACCAAAAAGGCAGCCGAGAGTGTCATCAATGCCTTCAAGAGCTTGCATGCCAACATTCTCGTTCAGGAGTTTGTCAAGGAAGCCAACGGAAAAGATATCCGCTGTTTTGTCATCGATGGCAAAGTGGTGGCGTCTATCCAGCGGGAAGCTGCTCCCGGCGAATTCCGGGCCAACCTGCACCAGGGCGGAACGGCTTCGGTGGTGAAAGTGACGCCTGAAGAAAAACGCATCGCCATCAAGGCGGCCAAAACCATGAACCTGAAAGTGGCGGGTGTAGACATCATCCGTTCGGCAAAGGGACCGCTCTTGCTGGAGATCAATTCGTCGCCCGGACTGGAAGGCATCGAGTCGGCGACTAACAAGGACATCGCTGGGAAAATGATTGCCGCCATTGAAAAACATGTGGGCTGGAAAGCCGAAAGGTAACCGGTCCGGTTTGAACAGAAATAAGAAGAGATGCTATGCCGAAGAGGTATGGCATTCTTTTTTTCTTACCAATCCAACATCCCCCGGACATATCGGATGCAAATACCTGCCTTGATCGTGTTCTTCAAGAAATAATTGTGATCTTTTAACAAATTTGCGCTCATATTATTCCTCGGTCAAAGAATGATAGCTTATTTTTGCGTTTTACATATTATATCTTTAAAATGACTAAATGGACTGATTGGACGCATTAAGATCACAAAGCCGTCGACAATCAACGGTAAACAGAAGACATGAGACGGTGTGTAACGCGTAAAATATACTGGTGGAAGACAATCGCTCTTTTTAGCATCACACTCTTCTTGTCTGACAGGGCATCGGCCGAAGGATGGAGCCGCAATTCGCACCCGGTTTGCAAAGCCGATACCACCGATACAACTGCTCACCTTCGCAGCGTTCCCCAAAAACCACATAGTCTTATTCATCAAATTGGCATTGAAGTTGACCCGAATTATATTTTCCTCACCAACTCGTTTCTGAATGGCGAAAATGTGAAGGGCACCCGCTACCAAAAATCATTCTCGGCCCATCTGAAATATTCATTCCAGTTCGATTCCCATTCGGCTTACAGCCGGATTTTCGGAAAACCCTACCAGGGAGCCGGATTGTCATGGTATACTTTTGGCGATAAGAAATATTTGGGAAACCCCATGGCACTATACCTGTTTCAGGGTGCGCAGATAAGTCAGTTCACCCCGAAGCTCTCACTTAACTACGAATGGAATTTCGGGTTATCATTCGGGTGGCAACCTTACAACAAGGAAAGCAATCCGTACAACACCATGATTGGCTCAAAACTCAATGCCTACATCAACGCAGGTGTGTACCTGAACTGGATACTTTCTCCAAAATTCGATCTGACCAGCGGGGTCTCGTTTACTCATTTTTCCAACGGAAACACACAGTATCCCAACGCCGGACTGAATACCATCGGGTTGAAAATGGGACTGGTTTATCGTGTAAACAGGGAGCATTCTCTTTCACTTCCTGAACCATATCAACCCCTTATTCCCACATTCCCCCGCCATGTTAGTTATGATATGGTTTTGTTTGGGGCCTGGCGCTGGAAAGGAGTAGCAGCGGCTGATATGGAGGTTCTCGTACCGCGTAAATACACGGTACTGGGCTTCAGTTTTGCCCCCATGTACAATTTCGGATACAAACTCAGGGCCGGGTTATCGGTCGACGGTGTGTACGATGGCAGTGCCAATGTGTATGCCAAAGATGTCGCTAACAATTTCTCGTCTGGTGCCACACTGTTTCGTCCCGAGCCACCGCCCCCACGGTTCGTATTCATCACTCCCTCCTTCAGCCGGCAATGGTCGGTGGGAATTTCCGGACGGGTGGAATATGTAATGCCCTACTTCTCCATCAACCTGGGCACAGGCGTGAACGTACTGAACAATGTGGGGGACCTCAAATCGGTTTACCAGGTGCTGGCACTCAAAATTGCTGTTACCCGCAGCTCATTTATTCACATTGGATACAACCTGAAAGATTTCCATGAGCCCAACTACCTGATGCTGGGCATTGGTTTTCGTTTTCATAACAAATATCCCCGCTTACACCGCTGATTTCATATCTCCGAAAACTAAGGAGCCAACTCAGGAACAAATTTGGTACTCCCCGAAACTGAGGCAGCTCATTGCAGCGTGATGAGCACCTCCCGGGAACTGAGGCAACTCATTGCAGTGTGATGAACACCTCCCCGGAACTGAGGCGTAAAATATGCAAGCTGATTTCATACCTCCGGAAACTGAGGAGCCAACTCACGAACAAATTTGGTACTCCCCGAAACTGAGGCAGCTCATTGCAGCGTGATGAGCACCTCCCCGGAACTGAGGCAACTCATTGCAGTGTGATGAACACCTCCCCGGAACTGAGGCGTAAAATATGCAAGCTGATTTCATACCTCCGGAAACTGAGGAGCCAACTCAGGAACAAATTTGGTACTCCCCGAAACTGAGGCAGCTCATTGCAGCGTGAATGAATTGCTTCCCGCCAGCCAAGTATTACATCCAACCCAAATGAATGGCCTGTGGTCAGCCAGATGCCCCTTTTAATTTAAATGAGCGACCTGCCGACAGCCAGATGCCCCTTTTAATTTAAATGAGCGACCTGGCGACAGCCAGATACTCCACTCAATTCAAATGAACAACCTGGCGGCAGCCAGATGCTCCATTTAATTCAAATGAACAGCCTGTAGCCAGCCAGGTACGTTCTCCAGACTAAAAGAACTGCCTGGCCAGAGCCAGGCGATATGTATGAACGAAAATAGTCAACATAGCCCCCCGGGAATGATCATACTAATTTAATTGGCCATACCGGAAGCTTCGTTATTTTTGCACGCGTCATGGGGAGCTCGTACAGCCAAAATATTTTCCGGCTTTACATCATCAAGTGCGCCAAATGGTTCATGCTGGTGATGCCCATTGTCGTCCCCTTCTACCAAAGCAACGGCCTCAGCATGCACGACGTGTTTTTCCTGCGGGCCATTTATTCGGTTGCCATCGTTCTGCTCGAAATACCTTCCGGTTACTTTGCCGATGTGTGGGGACGAAAAACCACGCTGGTAGCCGGTACAGTCATGGGTGCCATTGGCTTTGGCATTTACAGCTTCTCGTACCGTTTTGGCGAATTTTTAGTGGCCGAAATGGTTCTGGGCGTTGGACAAAGTCTTATCTCCGGTTCCGATTCAGCTTTGTTGTATGACTCATTGAAAGCCGAAAAACGGGAATCGGAATACCTGAAACTGGAAGGACGTGTAACCTCCATCGGGAACTTTGCCGAAGCCATTGCCGGCGTGTTGGGCGGATTGCTGGCTACACTCAGTTTGCGTTACCCTTATTATGCCCAAACGTTGGTAGCTTTTGCAGGCGTTCCGGCGGCCATTTCGCTAAGAGAACCTCCGCGCGACGACCGTCACGCGAAACCCGGTTGGAAAGATATTTTCCAGGTGGTCAATCATTCGCTGATCGAAAACAAACCGCTGCGGACAGCCATCCTCTACTCTTCGGTTATTGGCACCGCTACCCTCACCATGGCCTGGTTCGTGCAGCCTTTCTTTAAGGAAATAGCACTGCCGCTCTCGATGTTTGGTGTGCTTTGGACGGTTCTGAACCTGTTGGCCGGACTGGTTTCGATGATTGCTTACAAGTTTGAGAATGCGCTAGGGCGGAAAAATACGGTATTTCTCATCCTCATATTTATTACCGGTTCGTATATCGCCATCAGTCAGAACATGACGGCCTGGGGTATCGCTATTCTGGTGGTCTTCTACTTTGTGAGGGGAATTGCCACGCCCATCCTAAAGAACTACATCATTCAGTACACCACATCGGCCAACCGGGCCACCGTGCTGTCTGTACGCAGCTTTATCATTCGAATCATTTTTGCAGGAGTCGGACCATTCCTGGGTTGGTACACCGACCAGTTCTCACTGGGTTCCGCACTGGCCATTGCCGGCATGGTCTTCTTCACCGCCGGATTTGTCGTTCTGCTACCGTTCCTGCAAAACCGTATCCGCATAAAGCGAACAAATAACCGGTAACCTCAATCAAATTCCAGTATCTCGCCGTCGAATCCCAGCTCCACACCATCGGGCAACTCTTCTGATACATCTTTGTGTAATCCCATTTGGTGACTGATGTGCGTGATGTATGCTTTGCGCGGACGAATTTTCCCAACGATCTCGATGGCTTCACTCAGGCTCAGGTGCGAAATGTGCGATTCTTTCCGCAAGGCGTCAATCACTACCACCTCTACTCCCTTCAGCTTCTCCAACTCCTCGTCAGCAATCGTGCTAAAATCGGTGAGGTAGGCAAATTTCCCCACCCGAAAACCATAAACCGGCAACCGGTGGTGCATCACCCGAATGGGAATGATGTCGAGCGAACCAACGGTCAAAACTGAACCATCGATGGGCACCAGGTTCATCTGAGGCGTGCCGGGATATTTTTCTTCCGAGAAAACGTAGTCGAAGATGGAGCGCAGGTTCTTATCAACGCGCGCTTCGCAGTAAATATCAATGGGTGCCTTCCGAACCCAGTTAAAACTACGGATATCATCGAGACCGAAGATGTGGTCAGCGTGCTCGTGTGTTAGCAAGATAGCATCGATATTCTGCACTTTCTCCCGCAACATCTGCTGACGAAAATCGGGGCCGGCATCCACCACTATGCAGGTGCCGTTGTCTTCAATCATTATCGAACTTCGTAAGCGCTTATCGCGCGAATCGGTTGAACGGCAAACTTCGCAATTGCAGGCGATTACCGGCACTCCCTGCGAAGTTCCTGTTCCCAGTAATGTTATTTTCATGTTGAATTTTACGTTTTACGCTCCTCCCGACTTTTCGCGGTAGCGGAATGACAGGTACATCAGGTAAGGCACCATCATCATCCCCATAACGGCCGGAGGAATTCCGCCCCTCGGCGGCAGCAAGGTGAGGCTGACAGCAATGGCAAATCCGTTATTTTTGAGCGAAGCCAGCAACATTCCACTGATTTGCTTCGGTCCGTTAAAACTCTTTGCCCAGCGTTTCAAAGCCCAATCTGCCGCAAGGCTGATTCCAAAAGTAGCAAAAAAAGTGACGGCAGCCACGGGTAAAAGCAACATTGGATCGGTTAAGAAAACATCCTGGTTGGAGCCAATGACCGTATAAATGACCAGGGCAAATCCGAGGTTGACAACCTTCCCGCGAAGGTAAAACACCGGCTTTTGAATGGGTTTCGCCAGCAGGAAGCGGGAAGCCACCATGGGAATAACGAGCAGGATGACCAAAATACGACCAATAATTTCGGGGGAAACAGAAACGCCCGGAGCGAAAACCATCAGCATCACCGGAATCAGGATGAACGACGCCAGGTAGCTGCCCAGTACACCGAACACGGCAAATGCCACATCGCCGCGAAGAATAAACGCAAACGGAATAACGCCTGTTCCGGCCGGTGCAGCTGCAATGATCACAAATCCCCAGAAGAGTTCCTTGTCGGGCGTAAATAACCAGGCCAGCAAAATAATGAGCGTTCCCAACACCAAATAACTGGCTGAGATACCAAACAGCATGGGACGAATGAGATTGCGCAGCGGGAAAAATTCCTTGAGGGTTATCCCCGTAAGGGAAAAAGCCAGCACAATGGCCAGAAGCGGTAAAACCAACGGTCGTAATGTTTCCGCACCCGCCGGAGCGAGTAAACCGACAATAACTGCGAGAGAAAATTGGGTATTGCGGAGAAACAAAAAGCGGAGAACGTATTTCATAAATTCGGTTACCGACTTCAATCCATACAAACAAGCCGGCGAAAATATTGTTTTTCGCTACCTTTGCGCCCATGAAGAAAATGGCTAATCTGTACCTTATACCAACTACGCTTGGCGATACTGAGCCAGGCCATGTTGTCCCCGCCACATTGGTGGACACTGTGCGTTCACTTCGCTTTTTTATCGTAGAGAACGTGCGTACTGCCCGCCGCTACCTGAAGAAGCTGGACCGCGATATCGACATCGACGCGCTGGAGTTCATGGAGCTGAACAAACACACCGATCGGAAACAGCTTGAACGCTTTCTGCATCCCGTTTTAAACGGAAACGATACCGGCATTATTTCGGAAGCCGGCTGTCCCGGTGTAGCCGATCCGGGCGCCGACGTGGTGAAACTGGCGCACGAAAAAGATATCCGGATAGTTCCGATGGTTGGACCTTCTTCTATTTTGCTTTCGCTGATGGCGTCCGGAATGAACGGACAGAACTTTGCCTTTGTGGGCTACCTTCCCATCCCGAAAGGAGAACGGCAGCGGGCTATCAAAGATTTGGAGCGCCGTTCGGCCACCGAACACCAAACGCAGATTTTCATTGAAGCGCCTTACCGGAACATGAAATTGCTGGAAGATATCCTGCAGGCTTGTCACGACCAAACACGGCTTTGCATTGCCGCCGACATCACACTGGAAAGTGAATACATCAAAACGCAGACGGTGGCACAATGGAGAAAAGGATTGCCTGAACTGCATAAACGACCGGCGATTTTTCTGCTCCATAAAGACTGATTTCAAATACGATAGTTGTACCTGCTTAACAACAGCCGTTTGATTTTGGCCACAAATCAATATATTTGGGCACTGAAAGTCTAAGCCAATGTTTGAAGATTCTCTGGAAGTTCTGGATCATGTGCGATTGCATTTTAGTCCGGCCGGCATTCTGGCACTAAATATCGCACTCGCCTTTATCATGTTTGGTATAGCGCTGGATATTCATATTTCCGATTTCCGCAAAATTATTACCCGACCGAAGTCGACTTTAACAGGAATCGTCTCTCAGTTCTTGCTGTTGCCGGCACTGACCTATTTGCTGGTTCTCTTTTTGCATCCTACCCCAACCGTGGCCCTGGGAATGATTCTCGTAGCATCCTGCCCCGGTGGAAACATTTCCAATTTCATCTCTTCGCTGGCAAAGGGAAATACGACGCTGTCTATCGGTTTATCAGCTATTGCGACCCTTTCAGCTACTTTTATGACGCCATTGAACTTTGCCTTCTGGGGAAGCCTTTATACGCACTTTTACAACCGCCACGATGCCGAGGCGCTACTGCGTCCGTTGCACATCGACTCCGGGCAAATGTTCCAAACCGTTTTCATTCTATTGGGTATTCCACTGGTACTGGGACTCATTTTCGCCCGCCGTTTCCCGCGTTTAACGGTTAAAATACGCGGTCCTATCCGGAAGCTGAGTGTTGGTATTTTCATCGCTTTTGTGGTGATTGCGCTGGCCAAGAATTTCGAATTCTTCATTCAGTTCATTCATCTCATTTTCATCATCGTATTAATTCACAATGCTCTGGCTTTGGTGACAGGATACAGCGCCAGCAGCCTGATGAAACTGCCGCAGACCGACCGGCGAACCATTGCCATCGAAACAGGGATTCAAAATTCCGGACTGGGACTGGCACTCATCTTCAATCCCAAAATATTTCCACCCGACATGGAACTTGGCGGAATGGCCATCATTGCTGCGTGGTGGGGCATCTGGCACATTGTCTCCGGTTTGAGCCTGTCGTGGTTCTGGTCGCGAAAGCCGGTGACCGACGAAGCAGAGACAGAACAGTTGGTAAATGTTCACCATCACAGCCACGCGGAAGGAAAATAGGTAAATTATGGGTAAGATTTATCGCTATTCCATCGGTTATGATATGGTCAGAGGATTTGTCAAAACGGCCCATCGTCTCTTCTACCGGAAGGTTATCGTAACCGGAAAAGAAAATATCCCTAAAGACAAACCCATCATTTTTGCTCCAAACCACCAGAACGCATTAATGGACCCACTGGCGTTGGTTTGCACGCTTCCCTCGCAGATTATTTATCTGGCAAGGGCGGATATATTTAAAAGCGCCACAAACCGTCCCTTTCTTCGTTTTCTGAAGATTATCCCGGTTTACCGGATTCGTGACGGAGTAGAGAACCTCGGAAAAAATGAAAAAACATTCCGGCAAACCATCGAGATTCTCCGGCACAACACGCCTCTTTGCCTTTTTCCGGAAGCACGGCACACCGATAAGCGGACTTTGCTTCCCCTCAAAAAAGCGGTTCCCCGTATCGCTTTTCAGGCAGAAGAAAGTGGTGGATTAGGAAAAGATTTGGTCATCATCCCGGTAGGTATATACTACAGCAATTACCAGGAGCCTCAATCCATTCTTCAAATCAACTACGGAAAACCGTTACAGATAAATGAGTTTCTGTCTTCCTACCGGGAAAATCCGCAACGGGCGCAACTGGAATTTCGGGACGCTCTCCGGGCTAAATTGTCGCCGTTGATGATTGACATCCGGGACACCGAACATTACGAACTGTATGAAACGATTCGTCGTTTGTACCGGACAACTATGCTCAAAGAAGAAAATCTTTTGCCTGATGTATGGGAAAATCTTTTTCGGGCGGACCAACTGACCATTCAGAAACTGGAAACCGCTGCCAAAGAAGACAATTCTTTTCTTCAGTTGCTTACGGATAAAGTACAGAAATACGAAAGGTTACAGCACAAGCAAAAAATAAAAGAAGATGCACTGAATAAAAACTTGCTCACGCCGGCTCAGGCAATTTTCACTGCTGTTGGCTTTCTGCTGACATCTCCGGTCATTGCTTTTGGTTGGTTGCACCATGCACTTCCCCATTATCTTCTAAAAAATCACGTAAACAACAAAATTGAAGATTCGCAGATGCGCAGTTCTTTCTACTTCGTGTTGGGAATGCTGGCATTTTCGGCCATGTATGTGGTTGGATTATTGACTTTGGGACGACTGTTTCCCGGATGGTGGAAAGTGCTTTATCTTATCGCGATGCCGCTGAGCGGTGTTTTTGCTTACCGGCTCATTCGTAGATGGAAGATTTTTCGAAACCGGCTTCGTTTACGATTTGGACTACCGAAAGAGAAACAAAAGTTGCTGTTGGATAGCCGACAAGAGATTATCTCCTTTTGTCAAAAGGCATTTCCCGCACAAAGCCAATAAAATCAAGCCAATGCGCTGTTCTGATCGCGCAACTGTTCCATCATCTTAAACTCGAATTCGAAGTTAGGTGTAAATACATCTTTGCCCAGATTCTTCTCGATCTGTGAACGGCTCCAGAATTTTCCTTCGGTAACTTCGTCCGAGTGTAATCGGATTTTTTTGTAATCGTAAGAAGTATAACTGTACACCAACTCGGCTTCCACGTCGGTCTCCCATTTGTAACTGGCCATCGGGCGTGCCTGAAAGTCAGTCAAACCAATTTCCTCGTAAGCTTCACGCTTCAAAGCCGTTTCAACCGATTCGCCAAACGAGATGTGTCCGCCAACGGCTGTATCCCATTTACCGGGCTGTACCAGCTTGTCTTCCGGCCGCTTTTGCAAATAGATATGTCCTTTGGGATTGAAAACATGAAGATGCACTACCGGATGCAAAATCTTCTGACCATTATGACAAGCTGATCGGGGCGCTTTCCCAATGACTTTCCCTTCCTCATCGACTACCGGCAACCACTCTTCGTCGTCAGCAACCACCGGCATTTTTCTCTGCTGCCGCTTATTGCGAAACCATTCAATCACAAAATAGACCGCGAAAATAATGTAAAACAATCCGCCGCTAATGAACGCCCAGGCTGCTTCGCTCATGTAAAAGGCTGAGAAAATAATCAGACCGGTGTGTGCCAGGAAAATCCAAAACATATTCCGGAGATTCCGCTGAAACTGCGCCTGTTGTTGTTCGTTGAAAGAGACATCCTTCATGTAACGGCCGGCCATCATCTGTACGATGTTCAGTTTCCCAAAGGCCGAAACACCCAAAACGGCACAAAGAATCAATTCAATCAAAGCCGGCTTCAACTTGAAAAAGATGTCGTTATCGAGCAGAATGGATATCAGCGAAAGCACGACCAGCAAAGCGGTGTCAATCAGTACAAACTTTTCGAGCCTGCGCTCCTTGATTCCGGTTACGATTAGCTCGATCAGTCCAACGCCTACCGCCACCGCAATACCGATTTTCGTTCCCCAGATTTCATCCGCAAGAATAAAAACAAAAAGCGGAATGAAACCCGGCAGCAATTTTTTGATGAGATCCGTGCGCGTCACGTCGTCAGTTTATGGATTGAAAAAAACCGCGGTGAAGTTCCGCGGTCAGTATTTAAAATTGTCGTTCGATTATCACCGGATTGGAGGTACTCTTTATCACTTTGTAGACCGTGACATGAAACACGAGTGTCGAATACGCGGGGACACCTGACTGCGGCGTTCCTCCGTACCCCAACGTAGATGGAATAATCCATACGGCTTTTTCGCCTTCTTTCATTTGCAGAATAGCCTCTTCCCAGCCTGTAATTACCGATCCGGCACCTACCGTAAAAGTAAATGGTTCGTAATCACCTGAAGAGTCAAAAACATACCCGTCCTGAACTCCGGTAGAATCGGTACTCTCGATCAAATTTCCGGTATAGAATACTTTCACCTGGTCACCAACGGCGATGGAATCCGCCCCGGCAGGAGCATCCTGCTCTTTGATGACATAAAGTCCCGAGGGAGTAGGCTGTGCATCCGGATAATACTTGGCTACGTACTTATCCCGCAATTCCAATTCCAGTTCCCTGGCTTTCTGACGGCTTGTCTTGCTACAGGAAACAAACCCTACACCCAATACAACAGCCAGCAATAAAAACTTTAAACCCCTACGTTTCATATATTTCATTCGTTAACTATTCAAACTTCCGCTTAACGGTCTTTCCAATTTCCTTTCCGACCGATTTAAAAATTCAGCGCTAATTTATTAAAATTCGGTGCATCTAGCCCATTTCCTTTCCCCGATTTCAATTTCCCAGTTTCCTGTGCTCATCTTTCAATTTAGCAGAAAATTCAGGTAACAACTCTTCGAACTTCTGAACGGTCTCGGCCAGCGATAACTTCGATTCTCCTCCTGAGGCGTTCATATGACCTCCACCGTTAAAGTGCAGGTTGGAGAATTCGTTGGTGGGAAAACCTCCTTTCGAACGAAACGATATTTTTACCATGTCCTCCTTTTCGGTGAACAACGCGGTGAAAATAACGCCTTTAATCGACAGCGGATAATTGACAAATCCTTCCGTATCCCCGGGCACAAAATTGTAACGCTCCAGCTCTTCCATGCTCAACGAAATGTACGCTGCATGGTATTCCGGGAATACTTTCATTTTCTGGTCCAGACTGTATCCCAAAAGTCTCATCCGGTCGGCCGAGAAATTGTTGTATATCAAATCGTGAATCCGGTCCTTATCCACTCCTTTTTCCAGCAAGCGGCTCACCACTTCGTACATATCCGGTGACGAAGCGTTATAACTGAAAGAGCCGGTATCGGTAGACAAACCAGTAAACAACGCTTCCGCTGCATCTTTGTCGAGGTATTCGCATAAATCGAGACTTTCGACAAAGCGGTAAACCAACTCGGCGGTCGAACTGGCTTCGGTATGCGAAAACATCAACTCCGTCACATCAGCAGGATCGGGATGATGGTCAATCAACACAATCGGGCTGGTCACTTTCTCAATGAGTGGTCCCAGTTTTCCGGCCCGGTCGGGAGCATTGAAATCGAGCAGGAACACCAAATCAGCTTTTTCAAGAATTTGCTGACTGACATCCGGTTCATGCTCATATACCTTCACTTCATTTGTACCGCTCACCCACTTCAAAAAGGCAGGATAATCAGTCGGCGAAATGACCGTCGGAGCATAACCCGCGTTCTTTAAAACGCGCCACAATCCCAAACAGGAACCAACAGCATCACCGTCCGGATTTACATGTGGAATAATCACGATGTCCCGGACATTTTCACTCAACACTTTCTTAACTTTCGCTATTGTTTCAGGGGATAATCTCTTCAAAATTGACCTCTTTTTAAACGTAAGACGCAAAGATAGGAATATTGGTTGTTTCGTACCTGCACATTTTGAAATATTTCAGTGGACGTTCTCCGGATTGACCTTTAAAAATTCGGATAAAATCATTTCTTCAACTTATCGATACTATGTTTAACAGCAACTCATTATTGACGGTCAGTTTCCGCAATTTCCTAATTTTGATTGAAGAGAAATCGGAGTGATTTTCTCGCAAAAATATCGCTTGTCATCCGTTCTAAATAAATGTGTCCGGTGAACTCATCGGTGATACGGATGTTTCTATTCGCAACTAAATTTATCAACATGGCTGGAAATACTACGCTAACAATGATTAAGCCGGGGGCCGTTCGCCGGAATTTAATTGGTCCTATCCTCGGAATGATTACTGAACACGGTTTCAAGGTGGAAGCGCTTAAACTAACGAAATTATCGGCCCGGCAGGCTGCCAAATTTTACGAAGTTCACCGGGGAAAGCCTTTTTACGACGGACTGGTTACCTACATGTCATCTGGTCCGATTGTGGCTGCCATTCTCAGAAAAGATAACGCTGTAACCGAATTCCGGGAGCTCATCGGCAACACCGACCCGGAAAAAGCAGACGAAGGTACCATCCGGAAATTATTTGCCGAGTCGCTTTCGCACAATGCAGTTCATGGCTCCGATAGTGACGATAATGCGATGAAAGAAGCTGCCTTTTTCTTTTCGGAAACCGAAAGATTCTGTCCCGAAGAATGGCATTGTGACGAAGACGTTCAAGAGTACCCGCAATAAAATAATTGTTCTTACGCGTTTACTAAAACCTGTTTTCACTGGAAGCAGGTTTTTATTTTGAATAAATATTCATCTTACTGAAAATCATATCTCCCAAAGTGTTCTGCCCATTGTTCCGAAAATCATTATATTGAAAGCGCTTAATCAATAGACTTACCCAAATCATGAGAAATCACTTGTACTTCGTCACCTTTGTGGCGGCCCTGGGCGGACTAATGTTCGGATTCGAAACTGCCGTCATTAACGGAACCATCTTTTACGTGCAGCAGTTCTTTGGTTTTTCCGAAGCCATGAAAGGTGTGGTCGTCAGTACGGCACTGGTTGGCTGTATCATTGGCGCGCTGTTCATCGGAAAACCGGGCGATATTTTCGGCCGGCGCCAAATGATGAAACTGATGGCTGTGATGTTCCTGCTATCGATGATTGGAGCCGGCCTGGCGACCAATCTCACCGTCTTCATTACGGCCCGCTTAATCGGGGGAATTGCCGTTGGAGGTGCATCGGTACTGACTCCCATGTACATTTCGGAAATTGCGCCACCCAAATTGCGCGGTCGTTTGGTGGCCACCAACCAGCTGGCTATCGTATCCGGAATTTTGTTGGCGTTCTTCTCCAATTACATCATCGATAGCATAGGTGCTGCCAATTGGCGCTGGATGTTCCTGGCCGGAACCATTCCGTCAGGCGTTTACTTCCTGCTGTTGTTCTTCATCGAAAGAAGTCCCCGCTGGCTGGTCAAAATGGAACGTGTTGAAGAAGCACTTCACGTTATTCGGAGGGTTAATCCGCACGAAAATCCAGAAACCCTGATGCATCAAATCAAGGATTCGCTGAACCAGGAGGTCATGAAGAAATACTCGTTCATGTTTAAACCTCCGTACCTGAAGTTGGTCCTCATTGGAATTGCCGTTGGGATGTTTAACCAAATGGCCGGAATCAATGTCATCATGTATTACTCGACCGATATTTTCCGGGTGGCTGGTTTCTCCGGTGAGTCCGCGATGTTCCAGTCGGTACTGATTGGCGTCACGAACCTGGCATTTACCATCATCGCGATGATATTCATCGATCGTTTCGGACGTAAGTTTTTGCTTTATGTCGGAGCAACAGGTATGTCGGTATTCCTCGGATTATTTGCCTGGTCGTATATCACCGGTAACTATGCGGGATACCAATTGCTGGCTTACCTCGTTGGATACATTGCCTTCTTTGCCTTCTCGCAGGGAGCTGTTATCTGGGTTATCCTATCGGAGATGTTTCCGAACAATGTCCGCTCAAGAGGTGCGGCTATCGGCTCTTTCTCACACTGGTTCTTCAACTTTGTGATTGCACTGCTTTTCCCGGTTATATCGGCCAAAATTGGCGTCGGATGGGTGTTCGCCTTCTTCTTCGCCGCTACGTTGCTGAGCCTCCTGTTCTATCACTTCGCGTTAGTCGAAACCAAAGGCAAATCGCTGGAAGAACTGGAAATGGAAACGATTGGCAAGCGGGTTTCTTCATGATTTCCTATAACAGATAATATTTCAAGACGCAATTTTCAAGGCCGGATGCTTTGATATTGCGTCTTTTTTCATACCTTATCCTAATCATAACGATTAAGATTGACAGGTACCAAATACATCAAGACGCCTTTTTCGAGAAATATATTTTTTGCTGATATCCGGCAAATGGAGTTTTCAACTCTTCTTCCGGTACAGGTAAAAATATCTTTTTTAAGAGAGGCAATAATGAAAACCGAAATATTATCGCCATGAATAAATACATGAAGACCTTTGCATTGACCGGTAAAGAAAAGATGGAAATACAGGAACGGCCAATGCCGGAGATTGCCAATGATACAGACGTTTTGATACGAATGATACGCGTGGGAGTTTGCGGTTCCGATATGCACTATTACAAAGAAGGCGGTATCGGAAGTCAGGTTATCTCCTATCCGTTTACCCCCGGTCACGAGGGCGCTGGCATTGTTGCTGCCGTTGGCAAAGGTGTGAAGCATGTTGCTGTTGGCGATCGGGTTGCTATCGACCCGGCGATGCCATGCGGGCATTGCGATCAATGTGAAGCCGGACGACCGCATACCTGCCGCAATCTTAAATTTTTGGGCAATCCCGGTCAGGCTGAAGGTTGCCTGTCTGAATATATCGTCATTCCTGAAGGCTCGTGTTTTCCCATCAACAACCGCCTGGGATTCGATGAAGCCGTTATTTCTGAGCCGCTGGCTATCGGTTACTACGCAACCAAGTTAGCTGGTGATTTAAGAGGAAAATCCATTGGAATTCTGGGCTTTGGACCTATCGGGATGAGTGTATTGCTACCAGCTCAGGTTCAGGAACCAGCAAAAGTATATGTGACCGACAAACTGGAACACCGACTGAAAATTGCCCATGAAACCGGTGCCAACTGGACGGGCAATCCGGATGAAACGAATATCGTGAGCGAAATCATCCGACTGGAACCGTTACAGCTGGACTACGTCGTTGAATGTTGTGGAAAACAAGAAGCCGTTGACCAGGCGATTCAGCTTTTAAAGCCCGGAGGAACATTGCTGATTGTTGGAATCCCGGAATTTAGTCACTGGTCCTTTCCGGTCGATGAACTTCGCCGTAAGGAAATTACTATTCAGAATGTTCGCCGCCAGAATGGCTTTACCCGCCCGGCGCTCGACCTGATTGCCGATAGTACCATGGACGTTACCCCCATGGTTACCCATCATTTTCCGTTTGAAGAAACCGACAAAGCTTACGCCACCGTTGCCAATTATGAAGACGGGGTAATGAAGGCGATGATTGACTTCTCTGCCGGACGTTACGACGATTAACAAAACTCACTTTCGAGAAAAACAGGCGAAGGCATTTCCAGACAGATCAGGAATTGTATCTTTGGGAATTTTTCACATCCATGATATACGAAACCCTCAGGAAATACTTTGGCTACGAAACCTTCAGGCCTTTACAGGAAGAGATTATTCAGTCGTTGATCGATGGTCGCGATTGCCTTGCCATTATGCCCACTGGCGGTGGAAAATCGCTCTGCTTCCAGCTGCCGGCACTGGTCAAAAAAGGAACAGCCATTGTAGTCTCACCACTCATCTCCCTGATGAAGGACCAGGTAGACGCTTTGCGCGCCAATGGTATTGGAGCAGCTTACCTGAACTCAACGATTTCGGCCACTGAATCGGTTCAAATTTTCAAGGATGTGATTTCCGGGAAAATCAAGTTACTGTATGTTTCGCCGGAAAAACTGCTTTCGCAGGATTTTTACCGCCAAATCAAAACCATCGACATCAACCTCTTTGCTGTCGACGAAGCGCATTGTATTTCGCAGTGGGGACACGATTTTCGCCCGGAATATACGCAGCTGAGCTTTCTTTCGCGCGAATTCAAAGCGCCCATCATTGCCTTAACTGCCACCGCTGATCGCATCACTCGAAGCGACATTGTGCAGCAACTGGGCCTGCGAAACCCGGAAACATTCATTAGTTCGTTCGACCGCGAAAATCTGAGCATTTCCGTTCTTCCCGGAAGGGAGAAATTTGCCAACATCAAACGGTTCATTTCACAACGAAAGAACCAGGCCGGCATTATCTATTGTCTGAGCCGGAAACAAACGGAGCAGCTGGCGAACAAACTCAATGGTGAGGGGTTGAATGCGGTGAGTTATCACGCCGGCATGACCGACATAGCGCGCCAAACAGCCCAGGATGATTTTATCAACGACCGGGTACAAATTGTATGTGCTACAGTCGCTTTTGGCATGGGCATCGACAAACCGAATGTTCGCTGGGTGATTCATTACAATCTCCCGAAAAACCTCGAAAGCTATTACCAGGAAATCGGACGCGCGGGGCGCGACGGACTTCCGGCAGATACGCTGTTGTTTTACTCCTACCGGGATGTGCTTACGCTGAAGCAGTTCATCGAAGAGAGCAAGCAAAAGGATTTGTTGACGCAGAAACTGGAACGCATGCAACAGTTCGCCGATGCGCGAACCTGCCGGCGAAGAGTTCTGCTCAATTATTTCAACGAAGCGTATGATAAGGACTGTGGCAATTGCGATGTGTGTCAGAATCCGCCTGCTGTTTTCGACGGTACGGTCATTGCACAGAAAGCACTTTCTGCCATTGCCAGGGTAAAAGAGCAAGTCTCCTCCGGCTTGTTAATTGATATTCTTCGGGGGTCAGCCCGAAAAGAACTGATTGAAAACGGCTGGGCTGAAATCAAAACGTATGGCGCCGGCCGCGATATTTCCTACCGGGATTGGCAGGAATACCTGCTTCAAATGCTCAACATGGGCTTGTTCGAAGTAGCTTATAACGACAGTAACAAATTGAAATTAACGCTGCTTAGCCGCGATGTTCTTTTCGACGGAAAGAAAATCAACCTCGTTTCCCCCGAAGAAGCGGAAAACCGCTGGCAACAGCAACAGGGAAAACAACAGGTTCAAACGAAAGTGGAAGAGCTGAACAATGCATTGTTTGAACACTTGCGAACCGTCCGGAAAGAGTTGGCTGCCGAACGAAATGTTCCGCCCTACATCATCTTCTCCGATGTTACGCTGAAACAAATGGCAACATCCAAACCGACTACTGAATTTGCTATGCGGCAGATTTCGGGTGTTGGTGAATTCAAGTACGAGCAGTTTGGAGTCATCTTCATTCGCGCCATCATGGATTTCAACCAGTTTGGCAAAACCAATGAAAAGCAGTCGACCAACCGTTATCAAAAAACGTATGACTTCCTGCAAAAGGGATATACGCCGGAAGAAATAGCCGAACGATTAAACCTGAATATTGTAACGGTTTGCTCCCATCTGGCCTATTTGTACGAGAGCGATTACGATATTTCGTTGCATGAGTTTCTCGACAGGAAGGAGTTGCAGCAGATTGAAGAAGCCTTGCTCACGCCTGGCTTGAAACATGAATTGAAACCGGTTTATGAGCAATTAAACGGTGAGATTCCTTACCATAAGATCCGGCTGGGATTGAGTATCGTTAAAAAAGAGCAAGGCTAGTTTGGTGCAGAATGTTCCCGGACAAATTCTTTCCATTCGGTCAGCGTAAGCGTGTTGGGAGCATCGTACACCGCATCGATGTCGGCCGCTTTATTCTTTTCGGCCAGGTAACCACTCCAGCACATAAACCAGCAGTACTTCGGCTGATTAGCCAATGTATCTGGTGGCGGCAACTTCCCCACTTCGCCTAAACCAATAGGCTTTCCGTTTGCCAGCTTCAGTAAATTGTCGTAATCGGAGCGTTGAAAGTTTTCGCTGTACACATCGGTTGCCAATACATCTACCACATCGTCGCCGGGATAAAAATCGGTATACGGCTTCACGTTGTTTCTGATTTCGGTTCCGTTGAAAACCCAAATCAGGTTATTCAGATGATGTACATTGACGAAGCGGTCGAACAACATCCGATAAAGCTTTTTGTATCTCTCGGGATTGCCACACCACCAAAACCAGTCACCATTCGGTTCGTGATACGGGCGCCATAAAACCGGGACACCAGCGTCGCGAAGTTCGGCCAGATAACCCGCAATAACATCAACCTGATGGCACCAGCGCTTGTGCAACCTGGTTCCGGGCGTTAAGAGTTTATTCCACTGTGCATCGGTCATTTTGGCCATCACATTATCATCAAAAGTTCCGGGCTCGTCATCAATCGGACGGATGGCATGCCACATCAGGGTAATCACGAAACCTTCGTGATATTTACGAATGGCTTCTTCCATGTTTCGCTGCCGGAAATTAATGCCATCGAGTGAATTGGGAAGACTTTGGCCAAATTCCTGTCCCCACACGGCCGGATAATAACCGGTCAGCATTTTGGCTTCCTCTGTTCGTCCGGAAATAAACACCGGGTGATTGTGTTGTCCCGTCAACGTATATTTTCCACTAACATCGTATAACAGCTGCAGCAACTGTTTTGCCTCAGGCGAAGCATCGGGATTTACTGTAAATGGACCGGGCGTCCACTCAAGTGAAAACTCCTCTTCTCTTTCGCAACCGGAAATGAAGCTCATCAATACAAGGAAAAGGAATAATTTTCGCATACCCGAGAAAGTTTGGCACGCATCGCTGGCAAGGAGAGTGCCGGTTTAGTTTCCGTTTAGGTGGCCATTTATCAATGACCAGTGAAAGATAGGAAATTAATACAATTCATCGAAGTGCGGGGTTACTGCAACAGGTTTTCGGGAAAGCTTCCGGCATAATGTAAGCCAATTCCCCGCGCTTTCAACTCTTTACTTACCCGATCGACAATCCGTTGGTTTCGTTCACTTTCCACCGCCCGGCGAATGATAATCTCGTCGATTTGCTTTGGGTAATCGGTAGCGGCCTGCATATAAATGCTTAAATCGTTTTGCGTGTTATCTCCTACGAGTATGAATTTTTTTGCCGGAAAAAGCTGAATGATCTCCTCCAGAATTTCCAGCTTATGCAAATCTTTTCGTGGCAGTTTTCTACCCGTCAACACATGACGCATTTTCCGGAAATGTTTCAGAAAAACGGGACCGGGTGGCAAGTTATTCTGCCGCAGAAAACGGTAAATCAACGGATACAGATTCTGTTCGCTATTCGATAGGTAAAACAGTGCTGCCCCATTTTCGTGCAAACGGTTGATCAATCGAACCACGTTATCCACGGTTTTCCGCTTTTCGACCCTGGTCAGCATTAAGGTCTTAAATTTCAAAAGCTTTTTTGAAATAAAGGAGTGAATCAACGTATCGTCAATGTCTGAAATCACCAGGGTATGTGTATCGAGATGACGAACCTGCCGGGTGAATAAATTCTCCGGAATATATACTTCGGTATTTCCCAGAATGTGGACCTCCTTCAGGCATGTTGGTGTTTTCCTGAATTTCCGTTTACCAAAGAAAAGTCCATTCCGGTCTGTTTTCATTTCAATTGTGGCCGAGTCGAATACTAACTGCACTTTGCATCCCTGACAGCGGTTAGCCAGATACAATGCAGCAATTCGGCGAAAGGTTTCCATCCGGGAATAGTCCGTAAACGAAAACTTCCGGTAATAACTATAGATAAGCTGACCGAACACAAGGGTTGTGCTACCGTTTGAAATGGCATGAAAACTAAGCAATACCGGTTTCTTCTTCCTCATCTTCACCTCCTGGTACAATTATCCTGACAGCTGACTCTATCGTCGATATAGTTAAGTGGTCTACTTTCCCGATGTACTCTCCGTCAATCTGAAAATCAACTTCCCGATCGATTTCAATTTCCGCCTCTTTGCAGCTGATTACATCAGAATACATCTCTTCGTCGAGAAACAGCTCAAACTTGGTTAGTCCGAGATTGATCAGCTCCTCGAGCTGTATTTCCTGAAAATTACATATTTCGAAGCGCCCATCAGACATCGAGCCATTCAGCGACAAATAAACACCGGTTCCAAACCTCCGGGCATTGGCAAACGCCAGCATATAGCCCTCTTTCCGGAAGGTTTCCCCGGGCGTTTTGATAGTATACTGCATCTGCTCGCTCTCCTGAAAAGCCCGGAAAAGATGCCTGGCATATCCGACCATCCGGCGGTCGCCCGACTGAGCATAGTTTTTCACGATGAGCGCATTAACGCCAATATCCCCCAGGTGAATTCCCAGATATTTTTCATTAAAGCGAAGGAGATCAACCGGTCGTGAAACCTGCCCCTTTACGGCCAGTTCCAACGCTTCAGGAAGAATTTCAGGAATCGTCAACTCGGTCGCCAATCCGTTAGCCGACCCCAACGGCAAAATACCTATCGGAATGTCAGTGTTTATCAGGTTTCTGGCGACCAGCAAAACCGTCCCATCACCACCACAGGCAACAACTCTGTCAGGACGGTACCAGTCTATTTCGGCTTGCAACGTTTCATCATCATTCTCGCCGGTTGTGTACCGAAACTTGAAGTCAAATTTCTCCTTCACCGAAAGCCAGTGAATGCGGAGGATTGTTTCATCCTTATCAATTCCTCCGGAAACAGGATTCATGACAAACAGAATTTTTTCCATTCAGCCAGGTTCAATGATTTCTAACAGCAGATTATAAATGGAAAATAACGATTGTTTACCGGAAGAACAAATATTTTCCTCCCGGCACAGACAGACGTCAGCCCGACTTTATCATTTGTGTCCATACCTAACAAAAATCCATTAATATACCTACAAGACAATGGAGTACTCCTTAAGGAAACAAAGAGGTACCATATCGGGAGGGATACATCCGGGGAAGGTATACATAAAACGTGTCCAAACTTCCAGGCAACTCGCTGCCAGTTTTTTTGGGAGGAAAAATGTTCTCTAAATGAAAAATTATTCTCTGTAATGAATGTTTTCGATATCGGTCGTTCCTTTACTGGATATCACATCCTTGATGTCATTCCATTCCCACGCAATCACCAACAGGAATACAATCAGCACTCCTGCCAGAAAAAATAATAATTCGCGTGGTGTTACTCGTTTAATCTTCATGGTCGATTGTTTTTCGGATCTGAGTCTAATACTATTTATACAACAATAATTTAAATTATAAAGTAACTTTAAACCATCGGACGAGCAATTGTTTAAACATTACCTCTAACAAACACAAAAAGGACAGCTCGCCTGATTATCAGGTAGCTCTCCCTTTTCACACCATGGGCAAGATAGGAATATAGCCGGAGCTGCACAAGGATTTTAATAAGTTATATACCTCTAAAGACATGTTTCTATCAAATAAGACGTATAGATAATTTGCTCTTCTATTCTGCTAACTCTCAATCGTCACTCAGTGCGCACCGGAACCCCATATTGAATAACGAAGTTTCAATCGAGTTCATCGACCGTGCCGAAACGGTATAGCTGTAGGCACCATTGACATCGAAAAAGAATGAACCACCCCGAATGACGCGCACATTCTGATTGGGCTGAACGGTATACCCACCGCCTGGATAAGCTTCATAAACATCGGCACACCAGTTCCATACATTACCGCCCATATCAGTCAGGCCGCAAGCAGTTTCACCATAATAACCTACCGGTGAAGTATAAACGAAACCATCAGCTCCCTGTCGATCTGTTATTTGGTTTCCCTGCCACACATTGGCCTGATATTTACCATCGACAATCAATTTGTCACCCCAGCTGTACGTCGATTTATTTTCTCCGCCACAGCGTGCTGCATATTCCCATTCCGCTTCTGACGGCAATCGCTTTCCGGCCCATTCGGCATAAGCCAAAGCATCGTTCCAACTAACCTGTGTCACCGGATGATTGTCGGGAGCCTTCGGGCCATCGGGTCCAAAAGGATATTCCCAGATAGCTCCCCGAACCAGTTCCCACTGACCTTTCTGAAAATTAAATACACCCGCATTTCCAAAATTCTGAGCATCGGTAATGTAACCGGTGCTTTTTATAAACCGCCTGAATTCAGCAACCGTTACCGGCGTTCTATCCATATAAAAGGATTTGACCGTTACCTGATGAACGGACTTTTCATTCGACAAGCCTTTTCCCGAGCCCATCATAAACGTTCCGCCAAGAAAGTGAACCATACCTGATCTATTAGTTTTGGGCTGGTGTACTAGCTGCTTTAATTCTTTTTTGAATGTTGGAGATTTGCTTTCGGTAATGGTCGTATTCTTCCGTTGATAACATCCCGAAACAGACATCGAAATAATAAATGAGAGTACAAACAATCGGTTCGACATAAGCTTAGTTTAGAGGTTGATTGATTCTTTCGTTGAAACAGTTCGCCATATCAAACAACTACCGCAATATGATGACGATTCCGTTTCAATCGTTAAAATACACATTCGTCGGATACAATATCTGCCGAATTTAGTATCTTTTCAAAATAATTGAACAACACCTGTTATGCCGAATAAGCCTTTCCTTTTACTCCTTGCCTTTACTGTGTTCTTCATTTTTCGCCCCAGCACAACTGTGGCTTCCAATCCTTTAAAACCTTACTTGTGGAAAAATGTGGTCGTGCTCTATCAGTTAAAAGCCGATCCGGTAAAAGAAGAATCGGCTTTCCAGCAAACCATCGACAAAAATTTTCAGCGGTTCAAGCAGGACAAACTGGTATTCATTGACTTAACAGGAAAAAATACGGGGAAATTACATGCACAACTAACTCCTGAAGCACTCGAAACCATCAGAAAACGTTTTAAGACAGAGGCAAACCAGTCGATGTATATCATTGTCGGAATGGACGGCTGGGAGAAATTTCGTCAGACCGGACGCTTCAATCCAAGTGAATTTATTGACATAATAATGCAATATTCTTCTTCCAACTCCGAAAAGTAATTAACAATCACCTCGTCGCTATCACTTGATTTCCTTGCAATTGAACAATATATTTCTAACAATTGCCGAAATTGTTAATAACTGTTAAATGATTTTCTGGCATTGTGCCTCCTTTTTGCCGTAACTTTTTTCAAACCTAAGGAAACTAAGTGGCTATACTCATTCAAGCCAATCATTCTAACGGGCATCTTTTAAAACCCCAATGATGAAAAAAAGAGCCATAACCGGGATGATGGTCTTTATATTTCTTTTTGCTTACCCCGGGAAAGCCGGTGTTGTGGATGATTATTCTTCCCCCCAAAATTCCCCTGAAAAGCTGATCGAAATCGAGACATCCCTTAAAAACAGCCCTGCCACCCAACGACTGGTTAAGCACTGGCTGATTGGAGATACCGAAGGTTACATTACAGCCTGGTATTACCATGATAAACTATTCCTGATCGAGGAGTCCAGTTCCGAAGAGGGAGGTATGATGAAACAGTCGTATTTCATCGACGGTCAGCAACTGCTGATGGCTTCGTTTCTGCGGATGGAATACGGATACGGTTCACAGCCGGATGAGGTACGATTCCTCGATACACGCCGCTGTTATAACGATGGCGCCCTGCAAACGATGTTCCGCCGTTCAGACTTTCTCAGGCACATGGCCAATGATTGGAATACGGCCATCAACGAAGAAACCAATACTCCCTTCGAAAAAGTCGATTTCCGTCAGGGAGCTTACTATGCCACCGATTTGAGACAATTGGAATATCTGCGTTTGAGATGGGAGAAACATGGCGTGCTGTTGCTGATGGAACATGCATCCAATATGCAGGACCAACCACTGGAAGCTACTGCTCCCTTGCTGGCGCAAAAGTGAACCAATTACAGTTCACGTAAATACCGGCATAGATGATAAACCGAGTAGAATGTTTTTTCACCGTCTGTTGTTCGAACCTGCCAGCAAGGCGGTTCTGACCGGACGGTGATTTCTATTTCGGTATCCGCATCATTGTTCACTTCCAGCCCGTTTCTTTCCAGCGCCTTCTGTGTCCACAACAACTCGGTCCCCGTTCCTCTCAATCGGGCTGTCAGTTTTGGATGCCGTTTGATACGAAAATCGCCTTTTTCCATGTCGAAAACCAGATCCGATTTTTGGAACAGCAATGGAAATTGTCCGTTTAAAATCAAGTCTTCCGGTGCTCCTTGAACCACATCATCCTGCAGCATCAGCCAAATCATATCAACCTCACTGACAGCGATGTTCAAATCGTGGGTTGAGAAAATAATGGTCGTATTTTTCTCCCGTGCCAGGTGGTGAAGGATGCTGACAACTTCATATTTGTTTGGTACATCCAGGAATGCGGTTGGCTCGTCGAGCACGATGATATCGGTATCCTGAGCCAGGGTACGGGCAATCATGGCCCGTTGCCTTTCGCCGTCGGAAATTTGATTGATGGGCCGAGACTGATATCCATTCAGTCCAACCATTCGAATGGACTCGTTAACTATTTGACGATCCTCTTCGGTTAGCTTTCCAAACCAGTTCGTATGAGGAAACCGTCCTAAAGCTACCATTTCAAACACGGAAAGATTGGCAACCCGAATGATTTCGGTGGAAACAAAACTCAGCATCGTAGCCAGTTCTTTTTCCCGGTAGGAAGCGATGGATTTTCCGGAAACGGAAATATCGCCGGATATAGGCGGCTGGAAACCGGCTAATGTTCTAAGTAACGTACTCTTGCCAATGCCGTTACCTCCAATGAGTGCCACCAGCTCTCCCCTTTCAGCGCCAAGCGAGATGTGGCTCTTGACAACACGCTCTTTGCCACGCGAATCGCGGTAACCAACCGATACCCGGTTCAGTTTTATGGTCTTGCTGTCACTCATTAACTCAGGGCTCCTACTGTTTTATTTCTTAAGATAATCCAGATGACCACCGGAATTCCAAGTAGTGCCGTCACCGAGTTGATAGGCAATGTCGATTCCGAACCGGGAAGCTGTGAGACGATATCGCTGAAAAGCATGGTTGCTGAACCGAGCAAAATCGTACCTGGAATCAAGCGTTGGTGGCGAGCCGTTTTTAAAGCCATCCGCACGATATGCGGCACGGCGATACCGATGAAGCCAATGGGGCCACAGAATGCTGTGATACTTCCGGCCAAAATACAAGTCGAAATAAAAATCAATACGCGGGCCAGTTGCACATTCATGCCCATGCTGCGGGCATAATCTTCACCCAGCAAAAAAGCATCGAGTAGCTTGGCAGAAATAATGGCCAGAAACAGTCCCAACAAAACTCCGGGTAACAATACCTGAAGCTGTGCATTGGTTACGCTACCCAAACTTCCCATGGTCCAAACCACGAACGATTTCAACATCGATTCGCTACTGAAATACTGCATGATGTTCACGATCGCCGAAGTCGCAGCGGAGAAAAGAATACCCAATATCAGAATGGTCATAATGTCTTTTACCCGGGCTGAAACGGCCAGAATCAGCATGAGTATCACCGCTGCACCAATCCAGGCTGCTCCGGCAACCGACCACGCTCCCATGACACTAAAAGCTCCGGTTGCAAACAAGCTTCCGGCGCCCAACACCAGTAAAGCGACACCTAAACTCGCTCCGGAGCTGATGCCCAACACATACGGTCCGGCCAATGGATTCCGGAAGACCGTCTGCATTTGCAGACCGGCAACGGACAGTGCTGCTCCCGCCAGTAAAGCGGTCAATGCTTTGGGAAGACGAAATTGACGAACGATGGTCACAAGTTGCGAATCAACCTGACCGGGAGCAAAAAGCGCCTTTATTATATTACTTAGGGAAATATGATACGAACCGATGAAGAGATCGAGCACAAAGAATACAATCACCAGAACAGCCAGAAGAAAAAGGCCCCCGTCCGGACGAAAACTCCGTTTCATCTTTGTTTCTTTTGCTTGCTCCATCAGTTAGTTTAATTGCCGGTAAAAATACAATTTTCCGTCGTTCTCTTTATCGGGATGGAAAATGCGGACCAAATCCCTAAGAATCAAGTCGGGCCTGACAACGCCTTTTTCCCAATAATCGTTTCCGCCTCCGGCACTCACCCGGGCATTGTTGTTATAAACATTGTGCTTTTTTACCGGTGGTAACGACGAAAAACGACTATCGACAGATAGCAAGTCCTTCATCGAGTTGGCTGTTCCGCTGTTAATCCAGAAGTCAGCCGATTTGGCTTTCATGAACACATCTTCGATAGACACCACAAAAGCATTTCGCGAGGTGTTTTCATGCCAAAGATATTCGCCGCCGGCATCGTGAATCAGATTGGCCAAATTGGATTTTCCTCCGGCCATCCACCAGTTATCTTTCCAGGGCAAACCCGTCAACACCTTCGGACGATAATCTACATCAGCCATTTTCTTCTTAATCTGCTGATAATTCTTGTCAATCCGGTTAAACCATTTATTTGCCTTTGCCTCTTTTCCGTATATCGCTCCAATGAACTTTATCCATTCGCATTTGGCCAGCGGAGTACTTTCCAGGTACTCTCCCACCAACATCACCGGAACGCCCAAATCTTTCAATTTATTCAGTTGGGCACTTACTTCGCCGTCTACTCCGTAAGTTAACACCAAATCAGGCTTCAGGCTTAGTAACAGTTCGTAGTTCAGTCCCTGCGCATAGCCAACTTCCGATAACTGCTTATTGTGATATCGTTGAATGATAGACGAATCGGAAACCAGGTTAATATCGGGAATTCCGACCAGCGAGGAAGTTTCGTTCAGCGCTTCGAGAAAGCCCAGCTGCGTAGTAGAAAGACACACAACCCGCCGAACGGGCGTGCGAACAACATTCTTGCCTTGCAATGAAGCCGGTATTTTTCGATTTCGGGGTACCAGATAATAACTGTAGGAAACACCGGACGACTTCTGCCAGGGATTCAGAACCGTCAGCTTTTCGTAGGTATTAAAATCTTCAATCGTAAATCCCCGGGCATATTTCGCTGACGTAGAAACAAATGTACTTTTCCCTTCCGGTGAAGGGTGTTTTTTCGATTTACATCCATAAAATAAAAATGAAATGGATAAGGCCAGAAATAAGAGTTTACGAAGCATCCGGTGAAAATTTTCCCAAAGGTAAGCCTAACTTTCGTTAACGAAAAATCATCGTCCGGTTCTTAACCGGACTTTCATCACTTCTCTGACTTTGTCGGTTTTTACAGCGATAAAGTAAATTCCTGAATTGTGATCACCAATGGAAACCCTGACCGGTTCGTTCGTCAGGTAGCGAACCTCCTGATGTAACGTTCTTCCCATCATGTCCATAATCGATAC
Source organism: Prolixibacter sp. NT017 (assembly GCF_009617875.1). Taxonomy (NCBI): domain Bacteria; kingdom Pseudomonadati; phylum Bacteroidota; class Bacteroidia; order Marinilabiliales; family Prolixibacteraceae; genus Prolixibacter; species Prolixibacter sp. NT017. Next base: position 2,075,305 of record NZ_BLAV01000001.1, read on the forward strand.
CACAGCATTTCCTTCCGGTCCGTTGTTCTGCAAATACACATAATTATTCAATCCACCGGTCGGGTAATAAACCTCGAACTGTTTATCATGAAGATTCGTATCTACGACATCCAGCCCAAGCACTGAACAAGCGTGTGCTTTAATTAGAAGAGAAGTGTTAATGCCAATGGACGAAATCTGATTGAAGGGAACCCACGCCCCGTTATAGAAAGCATAAGCCGTGTTTACCCCATTCGTCACAGCATCACGGGCTGGTGCATTGAAAACAGCAATACTGTCTTGAATATTATTGTAATCGAGATCGTAACCTACGTAAAACGTACCGGTGGTTGTTACTGGATTTGTCAACGGAATGTAATTCATCGATGAATCCTGCAAAGTATTTATCGAAACCACCTGTGTTGCAATGACATGATTGGGCAAACCTGTTGCCGGATCGGCATCATACATATTCAGATTGAAATATCGTCCCGAGGATATCGGACTGGTAGCTGCCTGACTGAAAGCGATAGCCACCGCCTGCAATTCAGCCTGGGTCGATTGATCAAACTTTTCAGCGTAAGCGGTAATCCCCAATGAATTTTTCCCGGTTATATACCCTGAATTGTCTGACAACTTTTGCTTTACATACTTTTCGCCGTACTGAACATTGGAAAACAGCCCGCACGGATTGGGATTTGTTGCATAAGGGTCCAAACCATCGACAAACGTTTTACCGGTATTGTTCGGGTCCAGCCAGGTAGCCAGTCGCATGGTGTCGGCACTATAATAACTCCATTGCTTATTCAGCATGGCAAAATAGTCATTTACCGGATCAGCACAGGTAGCTGCACCTCCTGTCAATGTTCCTATCAACTGATGATCGGTATTATCAATTATTAATCCACTTCCGGAAGAACCGGCCTCGGTCGTTCCTACATCCCAGCGATGAATGAGCCAAAAAGCATTGGAAATGTATTTAGTCGAAAAGGAGCCGACGCCCGGAGCATTATAGTCACGCGATATCTTCTTCACATCTCCATTGGGATGATGAATGACAAAAGTCCGTGAAGGAGGTAAAGCGCTGTTATTCCAACCCGAAAAATAGGGCCGGTAATTAGCCGGAGGCATGGTTTGCATTTCAACCAAAGCAAAGTCCAGCGAATCAGAGCGCGCTCTTAGTATAGAACCAGAAACGGTTTGATCGACATACCCGTCAATGCTTCCCCGACTCAGACCACAATCGGGACTTTCATAATTAAAATAGAATACGGTTTGCTCAGCATCGGATTTTGAGCCAATGCAATGGCCCGCCGTTATCAAGTAAGGGGTTCCATCCCCGGACGTATTGTTCACCATGGTTCCGGAACAGAGTTCACTTCCGGCAATAATTAAACGAACCTCGGATTGCTTTTGCGTTGCGATATAATCCGCATCGGCTTCGGTACAATAAACATCGACGTTACACAAACCTGCTTGTCCCAGCGGCCGGTCGCCAAATGCATTCTTGTAATCGTGATTAACCTTGGTAATACGCAGTTCACCCGAAAACTCGGCGTCTGCCGGTTCATCGTACTCTACCACCATTTCATCGCCGGCCAACGGACGAACAGCGAATGTTCCGTATCCCGACTCATTGTTCGCCGTAAAGGCCCCCAACACTTTTTGATGATTGGGACTATAAATAAAGAGTTTAGCGTGATCGGGCAACTTAAACCGATCGAAAATGAGATTCAGTGAATAAGCTCCCTGCGATAAAATCTTTACCCTCCAGATTTTTGTGCCGTCACTGGCAACCGTCCAGTTTCCAGAATTTTTAGGAGTGATATCGACGTTGAAAGTATGAGCAAACTTGTAGGGCTTCAGCCGTAATCCACTTTTGGGCTCAGCTCTCATCAATTGCTGGTTGGAAACATGCTCCATCTGAACCACCGGAACCATGGCAGCCGCTTTTTCTTTTAAAGAAAAGGAAGCGGGCTGACCTCCATAGGAAATCTGTGCCGTCATGACCTCCGGGGAAAGAGCCAATCCAAAAGCCAGTAAAATGAGAATCACATGCCTGTTCATAGAAGGGGAAGTATTTATAAAAGTAAATATAAGAAACTTCGTTAATCAAAAACGGTCGCTTTTCACGCACATAGCTATTTTGTTTACCGGAATCGTTAATTTTATCCACCAAATCGTACTTGCTGGTGATATTTCTTCACCGGTAGTGAAAAGCGCAAATTATTTATTATGAAAGTCTTGGTTATTTATGCCGACCGGTTCGCTTACGAGCCTGCCATTAAGAATCTGGAAGAAGTGGAAACCATTGAAAAAGGTGCAGCCCACGAAAATTGTATTGTTGCTTTCATCCAGATGGAAGAAAGCGACGAAGAGAAAACCGTGGCCAGCCGTGAGAAAAAACTGGTGAACCATTTGAAATGGACCGCCCGCAAAAATGACACGCAGTATATTGTTCTGCACTCATTTGCTCACTTGTCGGAATCCAAAGCTTCGCCCGAATTTACCAAGGCCATTTTCGACGCAGCCGAAAAACGTCTGCAGAATGCTGAATACCAAACAGCGCAAACGCCTTTCGGCTACTTCCTCGATTTGGATATCAAAGCCCCGGGCCACTCACTGGCACGCATCTGGGCTACGTTGTAAGATTAACTTTTTCTTCGGAGCAACACTACCCAATCCTTATCGCCGTCGGAAGGAGCACGTCCGAAATCAATCCAACCGTCTCCGGTGGTCGTTTCCATTGTTCCCTTTTGCAAGGCACCGCCGGTACGCGGATTGAACCATGAGACATTATAGATTTCTCCCGGATGGCTCACCTTAAAGCGTGACCAGGTTGTTCCTTCACCAAGGTAAATCACGTATGTTTTTCCGGCATCAGCCAGACAATAGGATTGCTCCCGGTCGTTGGTAATAATCAGGTTATCGGCTGGCTGCATGTTCTGGAACGGAACATATTGCTGGAAAAAGTCCATAGCGATTTTCGTCTGCTTCCACAGGTTCTCACGCGAGCGCCAGTTTTCGCAGTTCAGGTCGTTATTCGGGAACTTGTATCCGAAGTACCACTCCACTCCTGCTCCGCCAGCCATCAGGCTCCCCCACAAACATTGGTGACGTAACGTATCATGCTGTGCGTCGTTGCGGTCAGGTAAAGCGCCTTTCCACGCAGGACCAACTTCATCCATGGTAAGCACCCATTTGTGTTGGGTTGTATCGGAATTCTGCCACCATTTCTTTGTCACCTGGTGAACGTCATACGGGTTACCTACCTGCAACGAAACGCCGTCCAAAGATTTAAATCCGAGCATGGGAATCAATACTTTGTCCCGGTTGGTATTATCGGAATGAGTATGAATCACAATCGGATGATGATAAGGATCAATTTGAGCCAGGTAAGACGCCATCGCCTTGCGCTGAGCATCATTTTGCCCATTCGGCGTCCAGTCTGCCGGGCCGTTTTCCTCGCCTAAATTCCAAATCAAAGCCGGATGATGACCGAAGCGGGCAACCAGTTCACGGTAGTATAACTTTCGTTGCGCATCGGTATTTCCGTTATCGAGCAAGGTCTCATTCTCTGTTTCCTGCGTCACCAGATGTTGCGAAATCCCCAGCGAATCCATATGATTGAAAACGATTTCCCATTGGTCGAGTTTGGAGCAGTCGAAGCGGTAACGCTCGTTTCTGCGCGACCAGGGCCACACGTCATCACCGTCACCCTGCACATTCATGGTCAGGAAATAGACAGAATTCATTCCCTGCGAAGCGAGATAGTTCAATGCACCGATAATTCCTTTTCCTTTGTCGCCGTGCCAAACGGGATCGCCGGCATGCCAATCTTTCACATGCGGTTCATATTCATGCAACGCAGAACCGGAGTCCGCTTCTCCCGTCTTGGTCTCTTTCTGTCCCGGCTTGTAGGTATCGTCAAATCCTGCGTATGCCAGAAAATTTTCAGGACTATCCGCACCTGCCTTCAGAAAGTATTTTCCTGAACCCGCAAAACGAAGGTAATGTCCGCCGGTGTATTCAAGACGTCCCTGTGCCCGGAAGTCGCGTCCGGTTTTATCTGTCGGGGCAACTTCAAAACTACCCTCAAACCCGTTGGGATTGACCATTTCCCCTTTCACATCCGCTTTATCGGCAATGGCGACGTTTCGGCCTTTTACAAACGAAATTTTGTAATTCCACGTGCCGGTTTTATCGGGGCAAAACCGAACTTCCCATTTGTTCCCATACACCGCTCCTGATTCGGCAGCATTCCCATCGGCTGCAAAAAAGCCCGGTACTACATACGTTTTGTTTCCATTGGTAAAAGTGGCTTCCAGACAGTAGTCAAGAAATGGATTGTCGGCTGAAAACTCAGCAACTAACGGTCCTGTGACCATTAAAGTAACAGTATGCCATTGTTTTAACTGCCCGGTAACTTTCACAGCAGGTTCGCGATGGTGGTGGCAGCTTGTCAGCGAAAACACAGCAATTGCCAGGTAAAGCAAGAATATTCTCCTCATACGATATAATACTTATTTAGTATAATAACCTGAAAAATATCTGAATTATTGTCTCAATTTCCGGTCTTTGTAACCTTCGAAAATGGTCTATTGGCTTCTACCTGTCATTCCTGTGAAACGAACGAAATAAACTTTGAACTCACTCTTCCCTGTCTCTCACATGCCTTATCATCTTCATGCAGAATGAGTTCACAGGCGAAAATTTCTTCCGCTAAACGCGTCACTTTTAAATTACTGTATATGGGTGTATAGATATCCGACCCGGGATATTGGGTCACGATAAAGCACCTCATAACTGCATTGTCTCGTCCTTTTCAGCAACCAATTTAGAAAAAGAGTCGCTAACCACCAACCAAACAATAAATTATCTTCAATAAACGGGATTTAATCTTCAGTGCTTGTGCTCATCCGGGTGCGCCATTGTGCCAGCGCCCACCCCATCACCAGGCTGGTAACCAGAATGGCGATTCCCAGGATTCCGCTTTCTATCTCATGTACTTTGAATGCTTCCGGGATATCGAAGAAAAGAAGGATGGAAATCAATCCACGAGGAGCGATAAAAACTTCGGGAAGAATATTTTTGCCGACAACGGTCCGGAATATGACAAAACGGATCATGTAGAGGATGAACAGGAAGGCGAAACTAAGCAACAGCACTTGCCAGCTCAGCACATCGCCAATGGAAATAGCCATACCGAACACCACAAAGAAGAATGACCGGACCAAGAAGGAGGTTTCTTCCGTGATCATCTTAAAACTGTCGAACAGGACACCAATGGCCTGGTGATCGAAGTACTTCGACAATTTTCCGCGGATAAACAGAAACTGGTTGCGCAATACCAGCCCGAATACCAGAATGATGAGCAACGAAGAAAGGTGAAAAATTTTTCCTTCGGCATACAGCAGGATCAGCAGCGATAAAAACAAAAAGAATTTCGTTTTGATGACCACCAACTTCTGAAAAATATAAAGCAGGATAAAACTACCGATGAAAGCAATCAACACGGTAAGACTCAGGTTAGCCGTCACATTTCCGACTATTTCCCAGAAACCGTTCGCATTGGCATTCTCCAGTAAAATATAGAAAGCCATAATACCGAAAATATCGGAAAGCGTACTTTCATATATCATGAATTCCCTACGCGTACGCGTCATTTTGTGTACACTGGGAATAACAATGGCTGAGCTAATGATAGCCAACGGGAGTGAATACAAAAGGGCTACGGTGAGTTCAAGTCCCTGAATAACAAACATCATCATTCCGGCAAAACCGAAAGTAGTTATATTCAATGTGAGGAAGGCCACTAAGGTCGATTTCCAGATAACCGGCCACCGTTCGGGCGAAAGCTTTAAATCCAATGCCGCTTCCAACACAATCATAATCAAACCGACGACACCCAATAGTTCCAACGTTGGCATGAATGATTCCTGAAAATCAGACAAGTCGAAGAAATATTTCATCACCATTCCCAGTCCAATCAGCATCAAAACACTGGGAATATTGGTTTTATTACTCAATACATTAAAAATGAATGAGGTAATGACAATCAGACAAATGACTATGATAAGATGATAGGTATCCATGTTGGCAGAAATATCGTTTGGTTCTAAAATAATATGAAACCATTAAATATAAAAAAGGTTGTCACCTATTAACGCAGCGACAACCTTTTTTTAATGTATCGTAGGTTTTCCTTAACCTAGCGGGCGTAAACCCTTACTTTTGCTTCACCCCGTACCACGTTCAGCGCATTCATGGCTAATGCCTTCATTTCATCCTGTCCCGGGTAAATGTAAACCTGAGTAATGAAGTCGACGCGTTCGCGAATCAGCGACATCAGAGTTTTATCGTAAGCCATTCCACCGGTGATCAGGATACCATCCACACGACCTTTCAGTACCGTAGCCATTTCTCCAATCGCTTTTGAAACCTGGTAAGCCATTGCATTGTGGTAGAAAATAGCACGCTCATCGCCTTCGTTCACGGCCATCTCCACATCGCGTGCATCGTTAGTTCCAAGGTAAGCGACAAAACCAGCTTCACCGGTAATCATTTTCTTGATCTCGTCTTTCGAGTACTTATTACTGAAACACATATCGACCAACTGACCGGCCGGCAACGTGCCACTTCTTTCCGGAGAAAACGGTCCTTCACCGTCGAGCGCGTTGTTGGCATCAATGACGCGACCGTTGTTGTGCGCACCGATAGAAACGCCTCCGCCCAAATGAACTACAATAAGATTCATGTCGCTGTAAAGTCTGCCCAGCTTGGCCGCATGCTGACGAGCAACCGCTTTCTGGTTCAAGGCATGAAATATGGACCGACGCTCGAAGTTGGGATGTCCACTTACCCGCGCAATGTCATTCATCTCGTCAGTCACTACCGGATCAGCAGTCAGTGCCATGGCATTCGGAATTTCCTGCGCCAACTCGTAGGCAATCATCGAACCCAGGTTCGAAGCGTGCATTCCGCTAATGCCGACTTTGCAATGCTCCACCATCCGTTCGTTAATTTCGTATACGCCGGACTCCAGCGGATAGGTCAGTCCTCCCCGACCAATAATCGCTGCCATATTGTTCAAGTCAATGCGGTCAGCTTTCAGTTCTTCCAGAATAGCGTTTTTCCGGAATTCGTACTGTTCGGTTACCGTTTTATACTGGTCGAGCTCTTCTTTTGAATGACGAAGTGTTTTCAGGAAAATACACCGGACGTCCTCGTACACCGCAATTTTAGTAGAGGTTGAACCGGGATTAATGACCAAAATATTTATATCTCTCATGTTCTGTATAATTTACTTAGCCAACATGGCTGCCAAAGCAATCGAATATAACTTGGTTTCGATGGAATCGCCGCGGGAAGCCAACACAGCGGGCACTTTTGCACCAACTAATGAAGCAGCCGATTCGGCGCCAGCCAGTTTGGTATTGGTTTTATAGAATACGTTACCGGAATTCAGGTCGGGGAACAGAAGACAATCAGCCTTCCCGGCAACGGGACTTTTGATTCCTTTTATTTGCGCTGCTTCCTCATCAACAGCTGCATCCAAAGCCAACGGACCATCAACCACGCAGCCTTTAATCTGGCCGCGTTCATTCATTTTCGACAGAAGCGCTGCCTCGGAGCAGGACTGCAAACCAGGTAATACCAATTCAGTTGGTGCAATAGCAGCTACTTTCGGATTCTCTATTCCCAGAGCAGTAGCCGTTTGTACCATATAGTTAATCATCTGTACTTTCTGCTTCAAATCCGGCTCGGGAATAATCGCCACATCACTGGCAATAAGCAGTTTGGGATGATTAGGAATTTCCATTGCAGTTACGTGACTCAAAACCGCACCCGGAGGCAACAGTCCATTTTCCTTGTTGAGAATGGCGCGCATGAATTTATCAGTGCTCACCAGGCCTTTCATGATAATGTCGCCTTCACCGTTGTTAATCATTGTCACCGACTCAGTAGCAGCCAGCTGATCGTTGGGCTGATGAACAATGGTAAACTTGGCCGGGTAAATATTTTCGTGACGACAAACTTCTTGGATAACTTCCTTATCTCCCACTAAAATGCCGTCAATCAATCCCAGATCGATGGCTTTACTGATGGCTACAATCGTGTGTTGGTCATTGGCGTATGCCGCAATTAACTTGCGCCGTGGACGGCCTTTTACGGCCTCAAAAAGATCTTCCAGTCGATTAATTACCATAGAATAATCTGTTTAGCAAATTTCATTAAACGAGTTCGCATCGAAACGGCGACAGCTTTTGTCATTATCTCCTACGTATCATAACAATCAACTACACAAAATGACTTCAGAACTTATCTATCCGTTTACACATGTTGAAATTACGAAATGAAAACATCTCAAAACCTATGAAATGTTAGGATTTCGCCTGACCTGACATGCTGTTAAACTATTTCTTTCAGGATGATAGAAAAGCCCCGGCCGGATAAGAAAATTTCTCTTATGCCGTGGCAGGGCTTTACAATTCAAAACTTTCGTTGAAAATCTCGAAAGGAAATATCCTTAATTTAAAATCATTCTACATTAACAAGGTTGTATGTTTCCCGGGCAATCACCAGTTCTTCGTTTGTGGTCACGGTCATCACCGTCACATGAGAACCCGGAATGGAAATGATTTCATCCTGTCCATGCAGCCCTATATTCTTTTCCTCATCAAAAATAACCCCGAGGTATTGCATATCCCGACAGACCAAATCCCGTACATAATCGTTGTTCTCGCCAATTCCCCCGGTAAATACCAGAATATCGAGACCGTTCAACTCGGCAGCATAAGCACCAATGTACTGCTTCACCCGGTTAGCATACATTTTCAATGCGAGTCGCGCCCGGTCGTTTCCTTCGCGGGCAGCTGTAGCCAAGTCGCGCATGTCGGACGAAAGTTGCGAAACACCTTTCACGCCACTCTCCTTGTTCAGCATGTCATTCAACTCGTTGCTGTCCATTCCTTCGCGGCAGCCGATATACAACAGCGCGCCCGGATCGATGGAACCGCTTCGTGTTCCCATCATCAACCCTTCGTTGGGAGTAAATCCCATGGAGGTATCAACTGACTTGCCTCCGTTGATCGCTGTGATAGAAGCTCCATTTCCCAAATGGCAGGTAATGATTTTCTGATTTCTGATATCGCGGTTCAGAAATTTACAGGCTTTCTCTGCCACGTATTTATGACTGGTTCCGTGAAAACCGTAACGACGAACGCGCAACCGCTCGTAATAATCGTAGGGCAATGAATAAAGGTAAACATCCGGCGTCATGGTTTGGTGGAACGCCGTGTCGAAAACAGCTACCTGCGGAACTCCGGGGAGCAACTCTTCCATGGCTTTGATTCCATCGTAATTGCCAGGATTGTGCAACGGAGCCAGTTCGAAACAGTCGCGGATGCCTTTTTTCACATCCTCATCGATGATGCGGGCCTCGGTAAATGTTTCACCTCCGTGCGCTACGCGATGCCCTACCGCTTCAATATCTTCCAGCTTATTCAAAACACCGACCTCCGGATCGGTAAGCGTCTTCAGGATAAGCCCTATACCGGTTTTGTGATTTTTGATTTCGGTCTTCACCAGGTAATCTTCCTGGTTCGGAACCTTGTGCAGCAAACAGCTTCCTTCGATACCAATGCGGTCGAGAATGCCTTTGGCCATCAAGTTGTCGCTTCCGCGAACCGAAAGCAGCTGGTATTTGATAGACGAACTTCCACAGTTCAGGACAAGGATGTTCATTTTGGTTTGATTTATTGGTTTGAAAAAAGCGCCGGCATTTTTAAACCGACGCTTTTATATTTAGCTTCATCAATGATTCTTGACGATAGTTTCGGTATCCATAGCAATCACAAGCTCTTCGTTGGTTGGGACGACAATCACTTTTACACGTGAGCCTTCTTTGCTGATGACCTGTTCCTTTCCGCGAAGACCGTTGTTCAGGTTTTCATCGATTTCGATGCCGAGGAATTCCAAATCTTCACAAACTCCTGCACGGGTGACGTCAGCATTTTCGCCGATTCCTCCGGTGAACACCAGGGCATCAACGCCTCCCATGGCTGCCGCATACGAACCGATGTACTTCCGGATACGGTAATCATACATCTTCATGGCCAGCTGGGCACGTTCATTACCATTTTCCAATGCAGCAATTTCGATATCGCGGGCGTCGGACGAAACGCCGCTGATTCCTAACATTCCTGCATGTTTATTAAACAAGGTTGAAGCCGACTTGGTGCCGATTTTCTCTTTGTCCATGATAAACGTGACAGCTCCCAAATCGATATCTCCGCTTCGGGTTCCCATAATTAAACCTTCGACCGGCGTGAATCCCATGGAAGTATCGACTGATTCTCCGTTTTTCACGGCACAAACTGATGCTCCGTTTCCAAGGTGACAGCTGATAATCTTCGAGTTCTCCTGATCGAGACCTAAAATCTCAGCAGCGCGTCGTGCCACATAGCGGTGACTGGTTCCGTGGAAACCGTAACGACGAATACCATATTTCGTGTACAACGCATATGGAATTCCGTACATGTAAGCGTGCTGCGGCATGGTTTGATGGAAAGCCGTATCGAATACGCCCACCTGAGGAACTTCGGGCAACAGCGCCTGCATGGCGTAAATACCTTTCAGGTTAGGCGGATTGTGCAACGGAGCCAGCTCTACGCATCGCTCCATTTCTTCAATCACCTCATCGTTGATGAAAACACTGCCTTTGAAGGCCTCTCCTCCGTGAACCACACGGTGGCCTACCGCATTGATTTCCTCGAGACCCGCCAGACATCCGTGTTTCTGGCTAGTTAAAACACCCAGCACATATTCAATCCCGATTTTGTGATCGAGAATTTCACCTTCAAACTTGACCTTATCGCCCGACTCCTTCTCATGTTTCAGGAAAGAGCCCTGCATACCAATCTTTTCTACAACACCTTTGGCCAGCACAAGTTGATCAGCCATGTTGAAGAGCTGGTATTTGATGGATGAACTTCCGCAATTAAGTACTAATATCTTCATTTGATTGTTTTCTTTTTGTTCCGGCAGCACGGGATTCATGCCTGGTTACCGGTAAAACTCCGCCGCAGCGAATTAAACATTGAATGTTTTGAAATGCCCGTTATCGATAATATTCCCATCCTCGTCGTAGGTATAGAATCCTGCACCGACCTCACGGCCCATGCGCTTGGCACGGACCAATCGTTTCAAAATGGGAGAAGGTTTGTATTTGGTCCTGCCAAATTCGCTGTACAGGTTGTCCATCCAGCGAACCATCTTATCCAGTCCGAGAATATCGGCCAGTTCGAACGGACCGAACCGCATTCCAAAACCAATTTTCATCACCTTGTCAATGTCGGGAAGTTCTCCGACGCCTTCCATCAGTACCTCGCAAGCTTCGTTCAGCAACGATGAAAAGAGACGAATCGAAATCAAGCCGGCAGCTTCTTCTACCGGAATCACCAGTCGATTCACCATTGTAACAAACTTCTTCACTTTCTCATACACATCTTCCGACGTGTATAACCCTTTTACCACCTCACATACACGGGCTTCAGGCGACTGCACAAAGAAGTGCAGACTCACACAACGCTCGCGGTATTTCAGTTCCGAGGAAAGCTCGGTAATAATAATGGTCGTCGAGTTGGTACCAATGATACACTCCGGACTCACCACTTCCTCGATACGACGGAAAACTTCTTTGCGCTCATCCACTTTACGTTCCTCATGAGACTGAGAACGAATCGCTTCGATGACAAAGTCACAATCAGCCAATTCTTTGTAATCCAGGGTTCCCTTGATGCGAGCCATGATTGCCTTCTTCTCGCCTTGGGTCATCCCCCAGTTATTGATACGCTGATCGAGCACCTTGCTCATCTGATCATACGCTTCCCGAATCTTTTCTTCCGAAAGCTCGATGAAAACTACTTCAATGCCGTACACACTGGCAATCCGGGCAATGTTCTGCCCTACACTGCCGCATCCAACAATTCCAATTTTCGAAAACAGTGTCTTAATCTGCTGTTTTTGACTGAGTCCATAAAGTTCAATGGGCTCGACCTGAATTTCTGCCATTTTATATCGAAATCAAATATGAAATATCTATGTAGACTTTCCCCTTCCGGGAAATCCGAACTACTACTTAATTATTGTGCCTGATTAGCAGTTATGGCCACCATGTTCACAATATCGCTTACCGAACAACCGCGTGACAAATCGTTGATGGGAGCAGCCATTCCCTGCAATACCGGTCCAACCGCTTCGGCACCAGCCAAACGCTGCACCAGCTTGTAACCAATGTTTCCGGCTTCCAGTCCCGGGAATACCAGCACGTTGGCCTGACCAGCCACTTCACTTCCCGGAGCTTTCAGTTCGCCTACCTCTTTCACCAGGGCAGCATCCAACTGCATCTCACCGTCAATTTTCAGGTCGGGTGCCATCGACTGTGCCAGTTTGGTTGCCTGGGCAACTTTGTCCACCAGGTCATGTTTGGCACTTCCTTTGGTCGAGAATGAAAGCATGGCAACTTTGGGGTCCAATCCAACAATGGCTTTGGCAGTTTTGGCTGTCGTTACCGCAATTTCAGCCAGCTGTTGCGCATCCGGATCAGGCATTACGGCACAATCGGCAAATACCAGCACGCCATCGTGACCAAATGATTTGTCTTTCAAAAACATCATGAAAGCTCCGGATACCACACTCACACCGGGCATGGTTTTTACGAACTGAAACGCCGGCCGCAACACATCGCCGGTTGCGTTAATAGCACCGGCAATCTCGCCGTCAGCATCGCCTGCTTTGATCATCATCGGACCATACACCAACGGATCATTCAGCATTTCCAACGCCTCTTCCTTGGTCAAACCTTTTTTCTTCCGGATTTCCACCATCATATCGGCATAAATATCGCGTTTGCCGCTCGTCTTCGGATTGATGACTTCGGCTCCTTCGATTTTCGCGCCACACTTTTCCGCCTCGTGTGCAATCTTACCCGGATCGCCCAACAACACGATTTTGGCAATTCCTTCTTTCAGGATAATGTCAGTGGCTTTTAGCGTTCTAATCTCCTCTCCTTCCGGCAGGACAATTGTCCGGTTCAACTTCCGGGCCTGCTCTTTAATCTGATTCAATAATTCCATTTACTATATGTCGTTTAAAACTTTTGACTTCAATCTTCAAAAATTACTGCAAAATTACAGAAAATAGCCTGTCCTTAAAATGTAACAAAGTCATGTTTTCGTTAATGAATGGTAACTTATTCAAACGAATGTTGGGTTTTTACCATCTCATTCTCATTTGATTCAAGCTACTTCGTTTTTTTCACATCGTCAGGTTTGTTCGTCATGTTTTAGAAATGGTCTCGTTAAATATTCAATTTCACGACGTTTTGGTAGGTTGTATGACAACTTCAATTCTAAAACAAAACTACCAAAACCACACTCTTATCCCTAATTTTCAAAGCGTTTAATGAGTATAAATAATTTAAACCACGCGTGTCCGATCTTTTGTATCTTAGCTTCACCAAATCATTAAAACATGTCAAGTACCGAACCATTCGAATCACTGGCCCGTGAATTGGAGGGCGAACTATTTACCGATCAGGTACATCGCGTCATATATGCAACCGATGCTTCCTCCTACCGGGAAAAGCCGATAGCTGTTACCATACCGAAGAATAAATCCGATATCAGTCGAATTTTGAAATACGCCCGGGAGAATCAGCTCTCTGTCATTCCCCGCGCTGCCGGAACATCTTTGGCCGGACAGGTCGTGGGCAGCGGCATCGTGATGGATATTTCAAAGCACATGGACCGCATCCTGGAATTTAACCAGGACGAAAAGTGGGTGCGTGTAGAACCGGGTGTTAACCTGGCGGAATTGAATCTCTATCTGAAACCTTACGGGTTGCAATTCGGACCGGAGACTTCAACGGCCAATCGCTGCCGTATCGGTGGTATGTTGGGCAATAACTCCTGCGGCCTCCACTCACTCATCTACGGAAGTGTGCGCGACCATATCCTGGAAGTGGAAGCCTTTTTAGCGGATGGTTCCGAAGTTACTTTCGGTCCGCTGAGCAAAGAAGAATTTGAAGCCAAGTGTGCCGGTAACCCTGAAAAACTGGAAACGAAGATCTACCTCCAGTTAAAAGAGATGTTGGAGAAAGAAGATACCCGCAGGAAAATAGAAGAAGTGTACCCGGAGAAGAGTGTGACCCGCCGAAACATGGGTTATGCCATCGATATTCTGATGGATACCGACCCGTTTATCGGTAACGGTGTACCATTTAATATAGCGAAACTGCTGGCCGGCTCCGAAGGAACACTAGCGTTCTCAACCTCTATCAAGCTGAATTTAATTCCGCTTCCACCGAAAGTAAAAGGCGTGATTGCCGCTCACTTTTCTTCACTGGAAGATGCTTTCCGCGGAAATATTGTAGCGCTGAAACACCAGCCGGGTGCCATCGAAATGATGGACGATATTATTATTGAGTGTACCAAAGAGAACATCGAGCAACGCAAGAATAGGTTCTTCCTGCAAGGCGAACCGAAAGCCGTGCTGGTAATTGAATTTGCGCGGGAAACCAAAGAAGAGATCGAAGCCATCCACAAGGCGCTTGTGAAAGATATGGAAGACGCCGGTTATGGTTATCACTTTCCACTCATCTTTGGTGACGAGCAGATTCAGCGGGTCTGGAACCTGCGTACGGCGGGTCTTGGATTGCTTTCCAATATTCCGGGCGACCGGAAAAGTACGACCGTCATTGAAGACACAGCGGTTAGTCCCGACAAACTACCTGAATACATGGCCGAGTTCCAGCAGGTGCTCGACGGTCACGGATTGCAATGCGTTTTCTATGCGCACATCGCTACCGGGGAAATCCATCTGCGTCCGTTGCTCAATTTAAAAGACAAAAACGATCAGGAGCTGTATTCCACACTGGCACAGGATGTAGCCGAATTGGTGAAGAAATACCGGGGTTCCCTTTCGGGAGAACATGGCGATGGCCGCCTGCGTGGTTCGTTCATCCCATTCATGTTCGGTGACGAAATTTACGGCTTGTTCAAGGAATTGAAGAAAACCTGGGACCCGTGGAATATTCTCAACCCGGGAAAAATTACGGATGTGCCGCCGATTACGCAGAACCTTCGGTATAACCTCAACAACCATTACCCGGAAGTGGAAACCGTGAGTGACTTCTCGTCGACGAAAGGCTTCCTGCGGGCAGTAGAGAAATGTAACGGTTCGGGTGATTGCCGTAAATCGGAAGTCGTAGGTGGAACCATGTGTCCAACGTTCATGGCTACCCGCGACGAAGACAAGTCAACGCGCGGACGCGCCAACATTCTGCGGGAATTCCTGCACCATTCCGAAAACGATAAGCCGCTCGACCATCCGGAGATATACCAGGTGCTCGATTTGTGTATCTCGTGTAAGGCCTGTAAAGCAGAATGTCCTTCCAACGTCGACATGGCGAAATTCAAAGCCGAATTCCTACAATATTATTATGACGAGCATGGAGCGCCGCTTCGCTCGAAACTGATCGCCTGGTTACCCCGTATGAGCGGTTTGGCCTCAGCGGTTGCGCCGCTGGCCAACTGGAACATGAACATGGGCCTCACCAAAAGGCTCATCGGTTTTCATCCGAAACGTTCGATGCCTGCCTTCACCAGCAAAACATTAAAGGGCTGGGCCAACAAAAACCGGCAACCGGAAGGCTCGAAAGGAAAAGTATATCTCTTCGCCGATGAATTCACCAATTACCAAGAATCGGACATCGGTATTAAAACTATTCTGTTGCTGACAAAACTGGGTTATTCAGTAGAGATTCCGAAACATCGTGAAAGCGGCCGGACGTTCCTGTCGAAAGGATTCATGCGTGAGTCAAAGAAAATTGCCAACGACAACGTGCGCATGCTGAAGGATAAGATTTCGGTGAAAACCCCAATGATTGGTATCGAGCCGTCGACTATCCTTACCTTCCGGGACGAATACCCCGAACTGGTAGAAGAGTCATTGCGCGAGGCTGCGGTTTCATTGGGAGAGAATGCCCTGTTATTCGAAGAGTTCTTCGTGCGTGAAATGGAAAAAGGCAACATCACGGCAGAGCAGTTTACCACGGCCCAGCGCGACATCAAACTGCACGGACACTGCCAGCAAAAAGCGGTGGCCTCAACCACGCCAACCAAGCAGATGCTTTCGCTGCCGCCCAATTACCAGGTGAGCGAAATCAAATCGGGGTGCTGCGGAATGGCCGGTTCATTCGGTTACGAAAAAGAACACTACGAGCTATCAATGCAGATTGGCGAAATGGTGCTCTTCCCGGAAGTACGGAAATCAGCCGGCGAAACCATCATCTCCGCTCCCGGAACCAGTTGCCGCCACCACATCAAAGACGGCACAGGCCGAAAAGCCATTCACCCTATCGAAGTCATGTACGACGCATTAGCATAAAACACACAAAAGCCGGGACACTTCATCCCGGCTTTTTTCCTGAAATTCTCAATCTAGTCCTTATAATGACGATGGATCATATGCAATTTCTGCCGGGAAACTATAACGCTCGAATGAGAACCGTATAAAGCTTCAATGAGAACCGTATAAAGCTTCGACGAGAACCGTATAAAGGTAGTATGGAGAACCGTATAAAGATTTGAAGAGAACCGTATAAAGACAAGAAGAGAAACGTATTATTTCTGAAAGCTGTTTTTTTCTGAAAGCCACAATCATATTTTTAATGACGATGGGTGTGGTATACGTCAAAATTATTAGCCACTGAACGCTCAGAGAATATATCAAAAACATAAATGGCTTTGTGCACTTTTGTGAAAACCTTGTGACTATTCACCTACTCCCCGTTTTTCACCTTTCCCGTCTCTAGCAATTTTAAACAGCAGACTTCACCAATTTCCTACCTTAATCTACTGGTTACATTAAATCCGATTAATTACACTACCTTAGCCACCTTGATCTACAGAAAATATATGACATTTAAAGAATTAGAGATTATTGAACCTATCCTGAAAGCGCTTGCTGCTGAGGGATATTCGAAACCCACCCCGATTCAGGAACAATCCATCCCCATTTTATTGAAAGGAAGAGACCTGCTCGGTTGTGCACAGACCGGCACCGGCAAAACTGCCGCTTTCGCCATTCCCATCCTGCAGCATCTATATCAAAAAAGGAAACAACATAACGGACAGCGCAAAATTAAAGCGCTCATTGTTACTCCCACGCGGGAACTTGCCATTCAGATTGCAGAAAGCTTTTCGACATATGGCCGATATACCGGTATCCGGAATGCAGTCATTTTTGGCGGCGTAAAACAAGGCCCGCAGGTTCAAACGCTCAAAAGAGGCGTCGATATTTTGGTCGCCACGCCCGGTCGGTTGCTCGACCTGATGAACCAGGGATTTATTTCCTTAAAAGATATTGAATACTCGGTGCTGGATGAGGCCGACCAAATGCTGGACATGGGCTTCATCCACGATATTAAAAAGATTATTGCTCAATTGCCGGCGAAACGGCAGTCGCTGTTCTTCTCGGCCACCATGCCACCGGATATTGTCAAGTTGTCGAACAAACTGCTGGGCAATCCGCAGAAGGTCACTATTCGGCCCAAACAAACTACGGCCGAAAAGGTAGAACAGTCGGTATACTTCGTCAACAAACAGGGCAAACCCAAATTGCTGGTGCACCTGCTCAAAAATGAACCGGTTGACTCGGCCCTGATTTTTACCCGAACCAAACACGGAGCGGATAAGATTGTCAGGTTACTGGGGAAAGCAGGCATTGATGCAGGAGCCATTCACGGGAATAAATCACAGGGTCAGCGTCAACGGGCGCTGGGGAGTTTCAAAAGCGGCCAGATGGGCGTTTTGGTGGCGACCGACATTGCCGCCCGCGGCATCGATGTGGAAGAATTATCGCTGGTTATCAATTACGACCTGCCGAACATTCCCGAAACCTACGTTCACCGCATTGGCCGGACCGGACGGGCCAGCGCCAGTGGTATGGCCATGTCGTTTTGCGATACCGAAGAGAAAGCGTACCTGCGCGACATTCAGAAACTGATTGCACAGCAAATTCCGGTGGTAGCAGAACATCCGTATTTGAGTGAGGAAGGCGAAGCGCCGGCCATACAACCGGCCAAATCGCAACGCTCGTTTCAGCGCCAGCGGCAAACCAACCGGAACAACAACGAAGGAAGAAACGACCGCCCCAAACGGAAACGGGTTTATTCGCAGAAAAGAAATTCGTAACAGAACGAAAAAAACAAGATAAAAGCCTTTCCCCGCCTCTGGCAAACGGGAAGGGCTTTCTCTTTGTTATAGCTACGTCATATCAGGAAAATAGCTAACTTAGTTCTTTGATCAACAAACAACTAAATCAGCAAACCATGAAATCAGAACAACATCAGGAAGAGCAGCCCATTGAAGTTTTTTCCGGATTATCACGACTTATTCAACATTTTGTATTCCGCCCCGGAGCGCTACTCATCCTTTGGGGTTGGGTGATGTTTTATAGTTATGCGATGAATTACCTCACCCAAAAGATTCTGATGGCTTCCCGAACACAATCGTTGTTGGGAAACCTGGGCATCGTATTGGGAGCGGTCGCTTTCATCATCACGATCTTTTACTTACTGCGTCAGGCTAAACCAGTAGCCAGGCAGGGAATTTACATCCGGTACGTTTGGGTTTCCCTGTTTGTCAGCCTGGTGCTCATTAACCTCATTCAGTATAACGTACTGCAACAGATCAATTTCGAACTGCAGCATCCCATCTTCATGGTCATTATTGCCTTTGCGATTGTGGTTAGCGGAAGCATTCTAAAGTATCCCTTACTTCTTGCAGGAGGCATCATCTTTGGCATTCTGGCATATGTCGCATCCATGATGTCGTTAACCGACCAACTGCTGGTGGAGGCCATTGGCTGGCTGGTGGCTTTTATCCTGCCGGGACATATCAGGTATCTCCGGCATAAGGACTAAACTTTAGACTTTCTATTCATTTTCTAATTATAATAACAAAAGAGGCAAGTTGGTTTAGTAGCATTAATTCAATAAATTTACTCTCCAACCAATTAACCTTATCATGAAAAAAGTGCGCATCCTATCGCTCGATGGCGGCGGTATCCGCGGCATGATTCCGGCTACGGTTCTGGAATACATCGAAAACCAATACATCGAAAAGAGCGGTAATCCGAATGCCCGCCTGGCCGACCTCTTCGATTTTATTATCGGGACCAGCACCGGGGGAATCCTCACCTGCTTTTACCTGACGCCCAATCCGGAAAAAGGAGAAGACCAGCCGAAGACCAAATACAAGGCGTCACAGGCTCTGGAGTTTTATTCCGAAAAAGGCTATCGCATCTTCAATGCCTCCAAACACTATCCGTGGTTTGGTTTGCGTCAGTTGTACAACGCCAGCAAATATACCGCCCGGAACCTGGAGTCCATCTTTGCCGAAGAGTTTGGTGAGCTGAAGATGAGTGAACTAGTGAAGCCGTGTCTCGTGACCACGTACGACCTGGCTGCCAAATCATCTTTCTTCTTCAGTAGCCGCGAACCGGAACACAAACAACGGGAGTTCTATGTGAAAGATGTGGCCCGTTCCACCTCTGCCGCTCCTACGTACTTTCCCTCAGCCTTGATTAAAAATCTCGTCACCGGTAAGGAGATGGTGAACATCGACGGCGGTGTGTATGCCAACAACCCGACCATGTGCGGGTACGCCGAATGCCGGAATTCCGTCTTCCCGCAGGTGACTTATCCCTCAGCCGACCAGATGCTGATACTCTCCATCGGGACGGGCGGCGGACAGGTCGATTTCCCGGCATCGGAGAAAAGCGGCAACTGGGGACTGCTCAAGTGGGCCAAATCGATGCCCGACATCATGATGGACGGCAGCTTTGATACAGTGGACTACCAGATGAAACGGTTGTTTGGCTCGCTGGCCGAAGAACATCAGTACAACTACAAACGCGTCGATGTTCCGCAGGATAAAAGAAACTATGCAAAAGATATGGCTGACGCATCGCCGGCCAATATCGAGGCACTGAAAGAGGCGGGCCAGGAAGCATTAAAGGCTGCTCAGAAAAACCATGAACAGTACAGCCTGGATAATTTCATCGACAGGCTGATGGCCAACGCGCCTGACGAAACAAACTGACCAAACAGATAAAACCAATTCTGTCCTGATGAAGTGGATAAAGAATTCCATATTGACCATCCTGCTATTGAGCTCTTACCTGCTCTTTTCCTATTATTATTTCAACGGTTGGTGGTACTCCTCCATCGGGACGGCGCTTATCCTGTTTTTCAGTTACCTCCTTTGGGGTAAACAGTTTCGCCGGGTGACCGGTACCAAAATATCTCACACCACCTTCCACAAAACAGTTCTGCTGACGTTCATCGTGATTGTCGCCTCCATCCTACTCATTCAACACATCGGTAGCCGACATATGGCGGCCATTATGTTTGCCGACTGCCGAAACTATTTCCACGATATCTTCTACATTCTCAACGAAGAGGTCATCCTGGGCGCGATTCCATTCTATCTGCTTGTTCGCAAATGGAAAATCAATTCGCTATTAGCCACTGGCGGCCTGGCCCTTTTCTTTGCTGTCGCTCATTTCGCCTTCTACCGATGGATATTCCTGCAACGGGGAACGCTCGAACTAACAACACTAACCACCTTGTTCCTGGTAGCCTTCGTGCGGAACTGCCTAATCGTTCTCAACGGGCATATCGGGTACTCGTGGGCCTTGCATTTCGGATGGATGATGGTGATGTTCGGGAACCGGCTGTATTTTGTCGAAACGAACACCAGCATAACCGAGCCCGAACGCTTCAATATGTTTCTGGGCTCACCGGAAATGATTAGTATCAGCTTAATCCTCGCCGTGGTTAGTTTCGTCTACCTAACGGGAAGGGATAAACGAATAAAGAAGATGAATATCTGAATAGGCAACCATAGCAGTACGCTTGAAGCAGCTGATTTTGTTAAATTTATAAATCAACAATTAACCACAAACCCAATAACCATGACCAAAACCTACAAATACAAGGAAATTACCCGAGACATTATCGGCGCTGCCATGGAAGTACACAAGACATTGGGAAACGGTTTTCAGGAAGTCATCTATCAACGGGCGCTGGAAATCGAAATGCATAACATGGGATTGAACTTTCACCGGGAATTTGAAATGCCTATCTATTATAAGAAGGAACACATCGGGACCCGCCGTGTCGATTTCCTGGTGGAAGAACAAATTTCAGTCGAATTAAAAGCTATCACTCAATTGGAAGACGTTCATCTGGCGCAAGCTAAAAACTACCTGGAAGCTTATCGTATCGAGGTAGGATTACTCATTAATTTTGGCAGCAAAAGTTTGCAGTTTAAAAGATTGCTTAATTCGAAATACAACGAAACTGTCTGAACCCGGATTACACAGATGAAATTGTCTGAACCCGGATTAACCAGATTAATGGATTACACAGATGAAAAGACACTGCACATAAGCTGCACCAGCTCCAATGATTTTGCAGCACCTCCGAACAAAGCGCCCGTAGAGACGCAATGCTTTGCGGCTCTCTGTCTGAACCTCGATGACACAGATTAATGGATTATGCTGATGAAATCGTCTGAACCCGGATTAACCAGATTGAAGGATTACACAGATTAAAAGACACTGCACATAAGCTGCAGCAGCTCCAATGATTTTGCAGCAGCTTCGAACAAGGCGTTCGTAGAGACGCAATGCTTTGCGGCTCATTTATCTGAACCTGGATTACGCAGATTATTGGATTGCACAGATGAAGAAGCACACATAAGCGACACACCCCCCATTAATTTGCAGCACCTCCGAACAAAGTGCCCGTAGAGACGCAATGCTTTGCGCCTCTCTTGTTTGAATCATAATGACGCAAATGAAAAACCACCGCCCCCAATCTGCGCAATCTGGTTAATCAGCGTAATCCCGGTTCAGACAGTTACTCCATTCTGAAAAACATGAAATGTCCGCGACAGGGATTGATTCATTTTGTTAAATTTGAAAAGAAGCATCAACAGACATACATACATCATAGCCTATGCAAGTCACAATAGATAATGTCAATTACAAAGCCATTATTGCAAGCGATCTTCAACGAGATGGGATTGGAATTGAGCTGCACAATGCCGACAAAAATCAATTCATCGCTGAGATATTTCGAAATGATAAATTGAGAAAAATTCAGTTTAACTCAACCGATTGCCAATTACCCCTTGAAGTCCTAAAACAGTTGATTGAAGAATTTGAAACGTGCATTGGTCGTGAATATCAGGACTAGAAATCAGCTTAGAAACCTCATCATTGCCAAATGAATAAATTAAGCCAACAGGAATATTCAGATATTATTAAAACCGGATTGCTAACTCGATTCCCGGAATTCAAAAGGTTCGTTAGGTATGTCGATGATGTACTCATTATCGAGATACCAAGTCCAATGAAGACGCAGTTGTTCTGGATTTCAACGCAGGATATGGAAATAACAATCGGTTTTGATAATGCAAATGGTGATTGCAGTTGGCATACCCATATGAGTCTGTACGGAGCTTATGAAATAGATGATGAATTAAGAACCTTGATTCACTTGTTGACAGACATTTTCGAGGGAAATGAGCTTTTAGTTCTCGAAGACAACGAAGTTATCTACCTGACGAAAAACCCGGAAGATGAATTAAAGAACAATGAGGATAACAAAATCCTTGATTTCAAGAAGTGGAATGAAATCTAAAATGATTTGCAGCACCTCAGAACAAAGCGCCCGTAGAGACGCAATGCAACCCATCTGCGTAATCACATTAATCAGTGTCATCATGGAATTTTCCCTAAAACAGGTTTCCATCAGCATCCGGCCGAAAAAACTGTGGAAGAATGTATTGCCAAACTGTAACAAAACATCGGCTCCGGCTGTCTAATGGGGTAACAGGCAAGTAATGAAGGGCCAGCGGGCCTACTGCATTTTTCAACTTTTACCTGTTAAATAATAAAACAAATTGAGTATTTTAGTTCCGGTGGAAGTCGCGCTTTTGGCGGCGACCAACCAACTAAAAGGGTTTACCTTAACGATACAGATATGACGATGACGCTTTTTAACCTCACATGGTTGAAGCATTTTCTCGCGATATTCTTCCTGACCTTCATCCACGAGGATGCTGCCATACTGGCGGCGGGGTTCTCGCGTGTCGAACATCACGTACCGCTCGTGTTGGTCTATACTGCCGTTTTCACAGGAATTGTCGCCGGCGATGTATTCATTTATCTCCTCG
Source organism: Prolixibacter sp. NT017 (assembly GCF_009617875.1). Taxonomy (NCBI): domain Bacteria; kingdom Pseudomonadati; phylum Bacteroidota; class Bacteroidia; order Marinilabiliales; family Prolixibacteraceae; genus Prolixibacter; species Prolixibacter sp. NT017. The sequence goes on from NZ_BLAV01000001.1 coordinate 2,098,599, forward strand.
GACGGTTTGCCCAAAAGAACGCCTGGCTGCGTCGCAAAATCATTGGCCCCAAGGTCGAACGCCTCCACAACTGGATTGAATCGAACCTGACAAAGGTACTCATCATGTGCCGCCTTACACCGGGCCTCCTCTTCCCTACTTTCGTGGCCTGTGGTTGGTTTAAAATTCCACTGGGACGGTTCACCCTTCTGTCGGCCATCACCGGTGGCGTGTATACCTCCATCGCCCTCACGCTGGTGATTGTCTTCGGCGATTTGGTGCTGGTGCACCTGAACTACTGGGCGTGGATACTCGTCGCCATCATCGTTATTGTATTCGCCTCCACCAGCCTGCTGAAACCGAAGTTCGCCAAGGTTACCGAACGGGCCCTCGACGACGACGAAGCTCCCTCATTTTTGAAAATGCTGAAAACATATAAGCCCGGACGGAAAAACAGGCATACCGGGATGCCGTCACCCGACGGACTGAAAAGGTTCGTCTCGCTGGCTGAACGCCTCCCCAACGGATTATTTTATTTACCGGTCGGATTACGCTGGTTATTCCTCTCGGCGCGCTATCGCTCACTGACCCTGCCCACGGTATCGAACCCCATGATTGAAACCGGTGGTTTCTGGGGCGAGTCGAAGAGCGATATCATGGAACAGGTTGGCGACGAACACCAGCAATGGGTGGCCGAGTTTGTGACCTTCGAACGAAACGGCAAGGGCGTGGATGCCGATTTGCAGGACGCGCTTTCGCTGATGAAGAAAAAAGGCCTGGAGTTCCCGGTCGTGGTGAAGCCCGACGTGGGCTGGCAGGGATACGGCGTGCGCCTCGTGGAAGAGGATGCACACCTGCTTCATTACCTGAATGAATACCCTACCGGGGAAAAACTGCTACTGCAGCGTCCGGTGCAACACGACGGCGAAGCGGGTATCTTCTACGTCCGGTACCCCGGCGAGGAACACGGTAAGGTGATTTCGGTGACGCTGCGCTATTTCCCGTATGTGTATGGCGACGGAACATCGACCCTGCGCGACCTCATCCGCAACAACCCGCGGATGAAAACCCATGCCGATTATTACCTGGGCGGAAAAACCGAGCACATGAGCCTCGAGAAGCAGTACCTCGACATGGTACCGGCCGACGGTGAACTGATTCGGTTATCGTTTATCGGGAGTATCCGCGTAGGCGGCCTCTACCGCGATGCCAGTCATTTGATTACGCCGGAGCTGAGCGCCCGCATCGATGCCATCGCGCAAAGCATGCCGGAGTTCTACTTTGGCCGCTTCGATGTGCGCTTCGAATCGACCGAGCTGCTGCAAAAAGGCGAAGGATTTTCCATCATCGAAATCAACGGTGCCGGCTCGGAAGCCATCAGCGGCTGGGACCCCGAGGTTTCCATCTTCAAACTGTACAAAGCGTTGTTCAAATCACAGAGCCTGCTCTTCAAAGTAGGTCACCTGAACCGTTCGCGCGGGTACAAACCCATGACGGTAAAGGATTTCCTGAAAGCTGCCGCCAAACAGAACAAACTGATTGATCAGTATCCGCCGGCAAGCTAGGAAGACATCAAACAATATTCGATAACTGCAGAGACAAGGCAATGCCTTGTCTCTGCTATTTTGTATCACTATGAATAGGTTGGTGTAAGGTTGGGACAGGTGCTGGTCAATGATTTGTCGGTGCTTCATTGCCCCACCCAACCTCCCCAAACGGGGAGGCTTAGGTCCCCATTCCATTAAAGGCTTCGATGATTATCGTGGATAGATGTGATTAGCGTTATAAATGACAGCAGCTTTCAACGTCGTGTCGCAATAGCGCCAGGATATATCGTGGTATTCACCCCTCTGTCCCCTAAAGGGGATTTGGGGCCGCTGCAAATGACGAACTGAACGCTACAAAGGCAACCTAATAACGATGTAGGGCCACGATATATCGTGGCCGGGCACCCAACTTCTAAAATTACCGGCAATCGGGCAGTGAATCGGTCAGGATATATCCTGACCCTACAATGCAAACGCACATACCCTATATCGCAAGCGCTGTAGAGCCACGATACATCGTGGCCGCATGACAAACACCGGAAATGTTTGGGGGTAGCGCGTTGCAACGGTCACGACATGTCGTGCCTCTACGGGATACGTCCTAAAACTTTTGTATCTCTTCGTTAACCGGATAAATATTTATTATATTTGGGTAAACCGCATTACCGGTAACCCATTACGATTACCAGGCAGCGAACTAACTTAGGTTTTTAGCGATATCGTTTTCCGTCGATTCCTGCATAACAGGATTTTAAGCGGATGAACGCATCGTTGCATCACATCAACTATAAAAACAAAAATAAAATGACCAACAAGACGACCTTAAAGATGATGCTGATTTTCGTAGCTATCCTGGCTACCTTCAGCAGTTGCAAAAAAGACGAAGTAAGCCTAAGAACCGGCGCATTAAAAGTGAACTTCAAACCCAATAACAACTATCTCCCGGTTATTGACTATACCATTACCCTCGAGAACAACACGTCGACGGCGATATCCGGTCTCGATAAAAACCTGTTCGAGGGAGTGCTTACCGTCAAAGACCTGAACCCGGGTAACTACTACTTAAATTATCACTATACCATTGCCGACAGGTACTACTCGAAGCAGGTACTGTTTCAAATTCATTCGGGCAAAACAACGGAACTAACTTACCAGTTGTAAGCCGGGTACTGACGGATGGATGGTATTTGGTTGCTGGAATGAGATATATCCTGCCCCTACAATGCAAACGCACATACCCTATATCACAAACGCTGTAGGGCCACGATACATCGTGGCCGAATGACAAACACCGGAAATATCTGGGGATAGCGCGTGGTAACGGTCACGACATGTCGTGACCCTGCGGGAAAAACGGTCATCAACCAACGTACCATAACAGCAAAGCCGGGGAAATTACCCGGCTCTGCGTGTTTTGCATTTTATATCGTTGAATATTCGCTATTCCTCTCCTTTGTGGTAATCGATACCATCCAGCTGCCAGCGTTGTTCCATGTTGTGCAGGGCGTCGAGAAAGCGTTGATAGTTTTTATCGGGCAGCGGCGTCCAGCCTACTTCAGCGTAAGCGGCTAACCGGGGGAATACTTTCAGATCCATCGACTTTGTGGTGGGAATCCATTCGCTCCACATCTGGCAACCGAAGCCTAATATCTTCGAATCGTACTTCGGGTCGAGTCCTTCAGGAATGGGATTGAATGAATAGGCTTTCGAAAGCCGAATCATTTTATAGTTATAATCGAGATATGTCATCCGGTGGTAAGCATTCACCACATCGTAGCCATTCGAAACCGCCTTGTTGATCAAATCGAGGCTCCCTTTCCAGAATTCGATGATAGCCGATTTGGCGAGCGTCTGTTTTACCTGCGTATCGGCCGAATCCTGCCACTCATGCACGTTATCGCCGAGGATTTCGTTCCATCCCATCATGCGATGACCCGTGCTATCGACGAACTGCGAGATGCGGTTGGTGAACCAGATTTGCAAATCGGCGGGAGACGTCAGTCCCTCCTTCTTCATCAACGCCTGCATGGCTTTCGATTTCTTCCACGCGTCGTACATCACTTCATCACCCCCGATATGGACCACCTTACCGGGAAACAGGTTGAAAACTTCGGTAAGCACATCCTCGAGGAATTGAATAACGCGCGGATCGGCAATGTTAAACGAGTCGGGCAGCTTGCCAAATCTCACCGGAACCTCTTTCGTGGTTCCCAACACCCCGAGCCACGGATAAGCCGCAATGGCCGCCGAAGCATGACCGGGCATTTCAATCTCCGGAACGATGCGAATGTGCCGAGCGGTGGCGTAGGCGATGATATCCTTGATTTGCTCCTGCGTATAGAAACCGCTGTGTGGCTTCCCTTCGCGTTTGTCGCTGTGGCGGGCTGCCTGCGTGTCTTTCCGGTAGCCGCCCACCGACGTCAGTTTCGGATACTTCTTGATTTCGATGCGCCATCCCTGGTCATCGGTCAGGTGCCAGTGGAAGACGTTCATTTTCATCAGCGCCATCTGGTCGAGCATACTCTTCACCACATCCACACCTTTGAAATGACGCGATACATCGAGCATAAATCCCCGCCATGCAAACCGCGGCTTATCGGCAATGGCCACCACCGGAACGGCAGCGTTTTTTCCCTTTTCGGGATGGAACTCAAATGCGGGTGGCAACAGCTGCCGCAACGACTGGATGCCGTAAAATACGCCGGTACGGGTCGCCCCTTCGATGACAATCCGTTTGGGCTCTACCTTCAGCAGGTAACCTTCGTCGCCCAGCGAGTCTTTCAGGGTTGCATTCAGCTTCAGCTCGATGCCTTTGCCTTTCGCTTTAATGTGCGGCTTTTCGCCGAAGGCTTTCGCCAGGATACCTGCCAGGTAAGCGGCTTCGGATTGGGTTGCCTCGCCCGAAACAATGGCCGTCTTCTCCGTCAGGGTGTAGGTACCGTTGCCGGGCACCACGCTCACCGGACGCGGAATGATGTTGATCTCCGCCTGCGCGGAAACAGCAACGCCCGCGAGGATGAAAAAGGCCAGTATGAATTTCATTGTTTTCATAACCGTTTTGTTTTTTATGGGTTGATGGGGAAGAGAATACAAATGGTGAATTCGGATAGAAAGCCCACCGTAACAATCACCCCCACCCCCCGATTTCTCGGGGCTCCCCTGAACGGGAGGCTAGGGCAACTACAGGTGTTGAACACGTTACATGATTCACTGCTTACTACTAACCAAACATCTTTTTTCTTTTCCCTTTATACTTTCAGGAATATCTTTTTCCGGTACAAAATGTACAGGAACGCCCACACGCAGGCTACGTACCCGACGGCACCGATGAGCCCCGCGATATGATGGGGCGTGAGATGCATCAATCCGCCGAAGAAGAAGTTGCGCATGTTGCCGAAATCGACGATTTTGTACTGCACTAAATAGATGGTGATGGGGTTCAATCCAATCACCACGAAGAAGAATGCCCACTTTTTGAAGCCCCACACGTCGATGATGAGGTAAAACACCCCCAACAGGATGAGACTCCATCCGCCGGCATAGAGCATGAATGAACTGGTCCACAATTTCTTGATAATGGGAAACCACAATCCCCACAATTCACCGAGTCCCAGCGATACAATGCCCGCACCAATCAGGATGAGCCCTTTCCGCAGCTTGCTCAAACGAACATCTTCTGAAATAAGCAACCTCCCGGCAAAAACACCCAATAACGCCGTACTTATTGAGGGGATGGTGCTCAAAACACCTTCTGGCTCCATCACTTTCATGTATAACGTACCCGGAATCAGCAGACGATCGATAAGGCCTGCGAGGTTTCCTTCCGGTGTGAGCACGCCTGCACCGAATCCCGGAACGGGAATGTACAGCATCATGAGACAATACGCCAGCAACAGGCCCCAGAACCAGATGATCTGCGCGCGCAGGTTCGTATTCAGGTAGATAATGGCGGCAAAGAACCAGGCAATCCCGATGCGTCCCAGCACACTTCCCACCCGGAAATGCTCAGCGTCGAGATTGAGAATGCGGTTGTATAGCATTCCGAGGACAATCAGCCACATCATCCGTTTAAACGCGTGTTTATAGATGCTTACTTTCGAATCACCGCGGGCCAGCCGTTTCCCAAAGGAGAAAGGCATGGAAACACCAGCGAGAAACAGGAAGAGCGGGAATATCAAATCGTAGAATTGGAAACCCTCCCACTTCACATGATCCATCTGCCCGTGTAAATATTTAAACAGCGGCCATCCGGTCAGGGTTGCCAGGGCATGTATGACCCGCTGCCCACCGGTAATCCAAAACATATCGAACCCACGAAGTGCATCAAGCGACAACAGGCGCTGCCGCTTCGGTGTACCGTTCATCTCTTTCATGTGCATAGCGTTTATCGGTTGGATTTACTTCCGGAATTCGAAGCCGGAGAGGACCATTTCTACCTCTTTGCCATCGGTCGGAGGATTTCCGCGGTACAGCCACAGGTTGATCTTCGCAGCCTCCTTGCCGGGCTTCGGATTGTCGGCGCCGGTATAAGTCCATTGTGTCATCAGCTGATCCACCGGTGGATTATCGCCGACGTTCCCCTGATAGCTGGCAAACACCACGCTGTCAGGTTGCCAGTTAAACCAATGCGTCGACTGCTCCCCGGTTTGATCGAGATAATAGCGGTGATGATTGCCCGGATGCCACCCTGGCTGAATCACAAACTGCGAATCTTCGGTGGTGTCTTTGGCCCACTTCGAAAACTCGATATCAATTTCGGAGCTATCATTGGCATAGGTGAACAGCCCTCCAACTACATTCTTGTCGAAACCATCTACCCGGCTGGCTACATGAAAGATGTACGTTCCGTAACCATGCGATTCCAGCAGGGAAATCTTGGCGCAGTTCCACCGTCCGTCGCGGTGGGTAATTTTCAGGTGCAAATTCCCGCTGTCATCTAGCCATACGTTCTCTTTGGAATCAGAAAAGTAGTTGGGACCCGGTCCCTGCCTTGTATCTTTGCTGTTCCCCACCCGCCAGTCGTAGCCGGAGAAGTGAATAATACGCGTACCGTCGACCATCCGGTCGTTATTTACAGTCTTTTTGGTTTTGTTCCCGCATCCGGCAAGAAACAGGACAGCTACGACCAGAAAAATCCAGTTAGTTTTCATCTTTTTCATTTTTTGTTTGGTTAAACACGACCTTTCCGGCCCGGATGGTTTGTACAATCTCCATCCCTTTTTCGGTTTGTTCGTACAGCACCAGGTCAGCAGGCGAACCTTTGCGGAAAGGTATTTGCGATTCTCCCTGCAACAGCTCCATCGGCTTGAGCGAGGCTTTGTTCCATGCCGTTTCCAACGTCAGTAATTCCTTCCCTGCCATCTGATTAACGCACCACAGCAGCGATTGCGCCGAACCGGCCAGCAATTTCGGTTGATCGGCCATGCAAAGACGGCCTTCCGGGCTGAGAATCACATCTCCGCCGATATGACTATGGTAGTTCCCCGGCGGCAAACCGGCAAAATGGGTACAATCACTTATCAGGATGGAGGTTTCGGGCTTCACCTTGAAAACAACCTTGAGAAAGGACTCGGGCAGGTGAAAACCGTCCCCAATGACGGTGGTCCACAACGCATCCTGTGCCAACTGTTCCCAAATGTAGTTGGGATGGCGTGGCAACATCAGGTGAGCGGCATTCCCCAGGTGCGTCGACAACCGTGCACCAGTGGCAACCGCTCCGGCAATCTGTTCCGGTGTCGCCCCCGTATGGCCTATGGACACCACAACGCCGCTTTCGCTGCAACGGGAGATGAACTCTTCCGATCCTTCCCATTCCGGCGAAAGGGTGATAATTTTAATTCGTCCCTCAGCGGCTTCCTGCCACTGCTGAAACAAGTCCCAGTCGGGTTTTCGCACTAACTCCGGGTCATGTGCCCCGCGAGCGCCTTCTTCTTTCGATAGAAACGGCCCTTCGAGGTGAATACCGCCAATGGCTGCATCGACATCGGGGTACGAATGACAGGCGGAGACAATCACTTTCAGCGCTTCGGAAATCGCTTGCGGGGTATTCGTGATCAAGGTCGGGAAGAAGGTCGTTACGCCTTGCTCCGCCAGCAACTGAACCGCACGATAAACATCGGACGCCAGTAACGGAGCGGTATTGAAATCGACACCGCCGTAACCGTTTACCTGCAAGTCCACTAAACCGGGCGCGATAAAAGGGTGTTTCCCCTTCCCTTCCGGAAGTTGAATCACTTCGGCTATCTTTCCGTCGCGAATACCGATGTGCACCAGTTTTCCGCTCCGGTAATCGAGGCCTTCGAGGTACATGTGGTTGTCGTTTGATTGGTTCATGGTATTATCGTTAGCTAAACAGCTGGTTTATCTATCCATTCATTGTCATCTTTTTATTTCGCTTCGTCATTCAGTGCCGACAACAGTTCATCCGCTTTCGCCGACTCGTCACCGGGAATCAGAAATCCGGTTACCACATACAACACCAACGAGGTGAGCATGGGTGTCGCCACTTCTCCCGCCAGGGAGAAATCAGGCAGCAGTTTCGTGACCACAAAAGCCAGCAATCCGCCAATGATAGACACAATGGCTGCGGTACTTCCGCTCCGTCTGAACACCGGCAGCAATCCCAGAATCATCGGGATAGCAATCGGCCCCAACAACGAGGCAAACCAGGAAACAATCAGGCCGAATACTCCGCCAAAGTGCCGGAAGTTGATCGCCACGATGATCGTAAACAAGGTAAACGAAAAGGTGGTGATTCGTGCCATGATAAGCGCCTGTTTCGGAGTAAAATTCCGTACACGCGGAACAGCCACGGGCAAAATATCACGGGTAATCACCGCTGAAACGGTATTCGAATCGGAAGAAGTCATCGATAACGTGTTGGCAAACATCGAAGCGAGTACCAATCCGAGCAATCCGGCCGGAAGGAACTTCATGGCCATCATACCATAGGATAACGTTGGGTCAGCCAAATCTTTAAAAAAGAGCGGTGCCGCAAACATCGGGAATAACAGAATCAACGGCCACACAAAATAGAGGACCGACGACAAAACACCGGCTTTACGGGCCTCACCTCCCGAAGAAGAGGAGATGAAACGGGTCGCCAGGTTCCAGGTTCCGCCGCTATAGCTGAAGAAATCGATGACCAGCATCGCCATAGCGAACGCGGGTGTGTAGGGATCGTTAAACAAATGCGAGTTCGCTTCCGGCAACCGGTGCCACAGCGTAAACACTCCCGAAAACCCGTCGCCCAGTTTTCCGAGAATCATCACAAACATGGTGATTCCGGCCGCCAGTTGAATCATGAACTGGGCAAAGTCGTTCCACACATCCGCCCACAAGCCGCCAATGGTAATGTACATCAATGACACACCTCCGGCCAGAATAATTCCAACCGTCAGCGAAGTGCCGGTAAATACATTCAATAATACAGCGATCGCAGCCAGCTTGCCTCCCACATCAAATACCTTGATAATGGCTCCGCTCCAGGCGATGATTTGCTGCGTGGTGAGGTTATACCGGGCCAGCAGGTATTCCGTAGGCGACTGAATACCGGTCTTGATGCGTAGCTTGGCCCAACGCGGCGCTACCCACAAGGCAGCCATCAATGTAGCCAGGCCCACACCGCAGGCCCACCAGATATAAAGGTTAAATCCGTGCGTATAGGCGATTCCGGCGTAAGCCACAAACACCGCCCCACTGTATCCCGACACATGGTGCGAAACACCCGAAAGCCACCAGGGCAGTTTTCCGCCGGCGGTAAAGAAATCGGCCGAATTCTTCACTTTGCGGTAAGCGCTCAAGCCGATCACCACCAGCACCAAAAAATACATCGCCAAAACGATCCAGTCAATCAATTGCATGGGTTAGCCTTTCTGTTATTATGCTTTTATGGTTGTTTTTACTATCGTGAACGAAGCATCATTTTGTCTCCTGCTTCCCGGAGCTAATCTGAAGGTATTTGTCAGCGTACCGTTTCCCCAATATTCGTTGCGACTTGTTGTTGAAATGGATGTAATCGGGGTTGCAGGTCAAATCGCTCGTAGGAACTACGTAGCAGTTTTTCAGATCATTCGGTACGGTCTTGACAATTTCATTGATCTCCGCCCATCTTTTCGCCCGTAAGGGTGGACGCGTATATGATCCCAGCTCTCCCATAATGATGGGCAGGGAATCATCGCCGATGAATGTGCGGAAACGGGTCAGCACCGTCTCTACTTTCTTTTTGTATACCGGTATTTTGGCCGGGAAGGCATCGCTTTCGCCCTGATGCCAGAGAATCCCCTTGACCACGCCGTATTTCATCGCCGTTCCGGTCTTATCCTTGAAATTGCTCCAGAGGTGGACGCCATTGAATATGGAATCATCCATCCAGTATTGAATGGAACTGCCGCCCACTGCCGTTGGAACCAGCCCGATCGTGATGGAATCGCCCACATGTTTCAGTAATTCGCGTGCAAACGAAAGGCCGGAATCCATTCCCGTTACCTTGGGCTGATACAGGTGTAACGGCTCTTTTGCCACGACCCATTTATCCTGCAGGTTCATCGCTAAAATGCGTGGATTCGGAACGGTATCCTGCGGCTCCACTACGCCACGCCCCGCCATGTTCGACTGACCGGCCATGATAAAGATCCAAAAGTTCTTCTTCGCAGGCATCTCTTTCGGATACACTACCTTCTTCGGGAAATTGGCCGTCTTGCTCTGCGCCATTCCATTCATCCACAAGGCCATTCCGGCCATCAGCAATACCAGGTATCTCTTCATATTTAACGTTTTATAATTACCGTACGTTCGCTACGGCTTCGTATATGTTTTTTAGTTTTTCGTTCCGGATATGATTCTGTTGTTTGATTTCATCGGGATACAGGAAACCTTTGTTCAACTCGGCGAAGCGGGCATTCAGGTCTTTCGATTCATCCAACAGCTTCTTCAGCTTCGGCAATATCACTTTTCCCATCTCCCGGTTATACTGATCCGATTCATAGACTGATTCCACTTGTTTAAAGGCCAGATAAAAGTCCCTTAAGTCGAGCATCAGCCGCAAATGAGCGAACTCTTTCTGATGATCTTTCGGAGTCAGTGTTGCCATCATCGCTTTCGCCGCGTCAACACTCTTCCTGATGGAGTCAAGCTTCGCCACATCTTCCGGCGTATCCACTTTTACTAAATTCGGGGAGACGAGCAGTATTTTCCAAAGCTTCTCTCCCTCTGCTGCGGTCAAACCAAAGCGGTCCTGTGCATACTGCACCACAAACTTCTCCGGATTGAGCGGCTCGGCCTGCTTCAACGACTGCGCATAGGCAGCAACCAGGATGTGGAAGCCGGACAACGGATAGACATTACGAATCGCATGCATATCAATCACCTCGTAATTGGTATCCCAGGTAAAACCATAAACGCCTGAAGTGGACCAGGAGGTCATGACCATTCCCTGGTAACCGGCTTTTCGGGCATACGGGATGAAATCGTGCTGATTATTGAAATGCTTTTGCCAATCGGTGGTGTACCAGTTATCGGGATGGCTGCGAATGGCCGGCGAGCCCCAGAACGTGAGTCCCTGGTCGAGTAACTTGCCAATATCGCCGAAGTGATTGATTTTCCAACCGTAGTTCCAATCCACATACACGGTTTGTTTGGGCAGCTGTTTGACGGCTTCGGGGTACTTCAACACGATATCGGACCATAGCACCGGGATTTTCCCCAGGCTTACCACAATTTTGCACATCTCGGCGATGTAATCGGCAAACAATTTGCCCTTCCCCTCTTCTGCAGCCTTGGCCGAGCAGATGGGACAATGCCCCAACAACCGGGTTTCGTCGCCACCAATGTGAATGTATTTTGACTTGTGCAGCGATGCCATATCAGCAAACAGATCGGTGAACAGCTTCTTGTCACCTTCTATCTGCGATGGGCATACCTGCGAGATATCCTTTTTTGATTCCCTCAGCTCACTGTACCGCGCATGCCGTAAAATGTATTCCACGTGCCCGAAACATTGCTGCAACGGGATGACATCGATACCCAGGCTATCACAGTAGGACACAAACGACTTGACCTGCTCGCGCGTGTAAGCGTACTTGCTGGAAATCGTTGCGTGCTTTTCATACGGATAGGAAGCTTCCCATTCCATCACCAGGGTGTTGATGCCCATCCCGGCCAACTCTTTGGCGAAAGCCTTCAAAGCGGGCATGGTCATCACTTCAATCCGCAAATCGATGTGAAATCCCCTTATCGGGAAAGGTTTAACAGCTTCCGTTTTCGCCTTATCGGCAATTTTTTGCGTTTCCGCGGAAGCGAACGCCCCGGGGAAGAAAAGAATAATGATGGTCAGCCATGCAAAGAGCGCAGCTGCGGAAATCGGTTTTTGTTTCAAGCGTTTCATCAGTCGTTGTTTAGTTTACGAACTTTTATGTTTTGGTATTTATCATTTCAATCGGTGTTCAACGAAGTCTAAAAGACGGCCATCCAGTCGGACGTTTGATGTCCTTTGTAGCTAACGGACGAAGCGCCCGGCTTCCGGAATAAAATGGTGTCTTTTTCGCCCGAAGGACCTTCCACTGTCAACGCCAAACCATCGGCCAGCAGTTCCTGCTTCACGTTCCATTCCGTAGCATTCTCCTTTCCCGGAACCACCAGCAATACCGAGTGGGTATCGGCACCGGAAGTAGAATACGAGACTATGGGTGCGAATTTGTCCATCCCTTCGATGTTGACATACCCTTTGCCTACACTCAAATCATCGTAGGAATCTGCATTCGCCGGAATGATAGCCATCGGCTGATCGGTTTTCAGCAACACACTTTTCCGGGCACCGTGAGTTTCCACTTCCGCCGGCAACAAATGAAGCAGTAGCTCGTAGTTATGTTTTTCTACTGCTTTGAAATGATCGTGAATCAACATGTATTTATTCCGGACAAAGGCCAGACTACGGGTCCACTGTACGTTCGGATTAGTCGGGTCGCTGGCCGGGGAAACCATTCTCACTAACTTATAGTCAGGCTTTTCTTCCCAATCGGTAATCCGGTTCTTCGTCTGCCGTTTTCCGACCCACTGTCTATCACTCGAAGTCGCAGCATCCTGTTTTCCGTCAATCAGTACGGTGTTATGTGCTCTCGATGTACGATACCATTTCACGATCAACGGATTATCGTAGTTACTGCACCCACTGTCAATCAGTACAGGTTCTTCACCATACCAAAGCACAAAGCCCAGTCGCCCGGCATGGTCGTGCGAACCAATTGTCCTGGCCGGATTGGCCAGCAAATACCAGGGCGTTAAACCGGAACCGTCCGCACGCATCACCCCGATTTGCGTTTCGGGAAGATAATAGGAACCCGGCTTTTTATCTGCGTTCGCCTTTTCATTCAGGACTTCGCGAATGATGGTCTCGGTAGGATTCACCGGCATCGGGTAAGAATCATTCACCGGAGGCATGGTGCCATCGGGCTGTGCTACCTCGAAAAGATAGTCGGCCATCTTGTGCAGAAGCGGCAAAATATTTTTAGGCGGCGTCACGCCGTTGTCACGACACAACAAATACGTATCTCTGAAAATGGAAGCTTCGAACGGATAGTATCCGAACATCTGCTCTACATTCCCGCCATCGGGATAGAAGGCAAAATTGATATGATGTTCCAGAATCCGAAGCGCACCGGTTCTCAACTCTTCCGCCTGCTGTAACCCGGGAAATAAAATCCCCAGGTAAATCATTGCCAAAGCTCCGTGCGCCTGGTGGTTGAATTCATTGAGCTTCTGTTGACCAAAACCTTCCGCCAAAACAAGGGCATGCTCTTTCAGCGTATCTTCAATCAGTTGTTTATCGGCATCGGACAATCCCTCACCTCCCAGGTAATAGCACCACGAAAGATGAATGGAACGCCAGGCCACCTGCATATCGTACCAGTTGTATTTCGAAGTAGGATGATCGGTTACCCGCGGATTGTCATGTATCCACACGCGAATCAACTTCATCATATCCTCCAGGTAACTCTGATCTCCCGACAAATAATAAAGCCGGGCAAAAGACGGCAGGTAGTAAAAGCGGTTGAGCCACACACTTTTCTCCAGCTCCGTCTTTTCCAGCTTTCCCCAACCAATGGGATCCCCATATACTCGCTGCAGCAGGCCGTTCCGGATGGCTTCCACAATCACGTGGTCATTCTCCGAATCGATTAATTGCATTTGAATAAACTTTCCACCCTGATCTTTCGGCAAGTAATCGCCAAAATTGTATTTCTTCACGTATGGGTAGAACGGGAATTGTGCTTCCGGCTGCTTATCCTTATCACCATTTGCCTTCCGGCTGAAAGCATTCGTGGAAGAATTTCCGTATGCCATACTTCCCAACGTCACACCAGCCGCAGCAGCTGTCATATTTTTGATAAATCGTCTTCGCCTGTTATCCATACGACGGATTGAGTCAGTTAAAGCGACCGGATTGAACCCGGCCGCATATTTATAATTGTATCAGGTTAGTACCTTGTTATTGGCTGCCAAAGTGAAAACGATTCACGTTCGGCTTTTGAACTATCAGTTGTACTGCTCGCGGCCAAACGAATCCTCATCGAAGTAAAACTTACAATGGGTATGCGTTCGGAGAACCGAAGCAGGACACTCTTCTGTAATCAGACCATTTAGGGTATCATACACCGCCTGACGCTTGGTTTTTCCCGGAACCACACAGAATAAATAGTCTGCCCGCATCAATGCCGGAATGGTTAACGTAATCGCCTCAGTGGGCACTTCTTCCAACGTGGGAAAACAGCCGTCGTTCACCTGCTGATTCCGGCAAGCCCAATCGAGTGTCACCCGTTTCACCAGCTTCAAATCATTAAAATCGGCTACCGGGGGGTCGTTAAAGGCAATGTGCCCGTTCTCGCCAATGCCCAGACAAACAATGTCGATGGGCGCTTCATTCAGTAGCTTCGAATAGCGGGCAATGGTCTCCTCCGGGTTATTGCCATCGAGCAAATGTACTTCCCGGAAGGGTACCTGCTGAAATATCCTTTCGTTCAAAAAGCCGGCAAACGAGCGAGAATCTGCCGAATCCAGCCCAATGTATTCATCCATGTGGAATGCGGTAATTCGCTGCCAATCAATCTTTGTGGAACGAACCAGCGAAGCCAGCACCTCGTTTTGCGACGGAGCGGCAGCAAATACCATGCGAATGGATTCCTTTTTCTCCAGCAAAGCAACAATTTGCTTCTCCACATCAGCCCCGGCAGCCTGTCCCATCTCTTCCCGTGAAGGATAAACATGCACGTCCAGGTTTTCAAATTCTTTCATATTGAAAAATCAAATGATTTAACTTTTACAGGAATCATTTCCAATGGTTTGTCACCAACCGGTAAGTTACAATGATTGGTGGTTTTTTGCATGATGAACCATGCTGTTAGTCAATACCAAAGGAGCTAAGCCCAAACAGATAATAAAAAAAGTACCGGGAAAGACGTTCCGTCTTTCGTATGTTTTTGCTACTGTCAACCTAATTTTCAATCGGTTATCATCAGGAAGAAAACATCACCATCCAACAAGCTAACTGTCAATTCGTATACAATGGTTTCGACAGATGCCTCCCCGGATACTTATAAACCTCTGTTTAACTGGCTCTATGCGAAAGATTCCATTTCAGAGTTTACTCGTCGAGACAGACCACGTCCTTCGTCTTATGAATCGCACCGTCGACAGGCGCCGGATTCGAAGTGACCGTGATTATCTACCTTCATCATAATATTTTAAAATCACTCACAATCAATTCGTTGTTTTGATTGTCGCTGGGATATTTTCCGCGAAATAACCAAAGGTTGATTTTTAATCTCAGGTCCTGAGATGTTGGAATATCTTCTCCGGTATAAGTCCAGGTTTTTACCACATCTTCTTGCGGGGGCGTTAAGCTTTCACCGAGGTATGAGCCAAATTTGATTGAATCTTTCTGCCAGTCGAAAAAGTGCGTTGAGTAATCGTCTTTCAACTGCAGATTGAATCTCACTTTGTTACCCGCAGTTGTAGAGGGCTGAACGGCGAACTGACAATTATCGTTGTTCGCATCTCCCCATTTGGAAACTTCAATATCGATTTCCTGCACATCAGTCTTGTACGCAAATAAACCGGCGACTACATTTTTGTCGAGTTGGTCTACGCGACTATCCAGGAAAAAAACATATTTGTGATAACCATAGGTATTCCAAAGCGAGACTTTTGCACAATACCATTTTCCGTCACGTTGAGTTATTTTTAGATGCATCCGTCCCTGATCGTCGACCCAAACATTGTCTTCGGAATTCGAAAAATAGTTAGGCCCAGGCCCTACTGTATTATCGTTCGAGTCTTCAACCACCCAGTCGTATCCCGCAAATGAGATTATCCTTGCTCCTTGTTGGACAGGTAAATCACCGGACGTTTCCTTTTTGCATGAAACAAAGGCGAACAGAAATATAAGTAGCATGTACTTTACCATGTTACAAGAATTTAGGATTAGACTACAAGAGCTCTTCAGCTCCTGTAGTCTAATTTTATTAATTATTGAACAGTAATTGCGACATCGAACGGATTAATGCTACCTCCATCCCTATCTTCAACAGATACGGTAAAGCTATCATCAGCCGAACTGGTACCGGAATGTACATACACAATGTTACCGGTGTCAATGTCTAACTGAGTGAATTTACTGCCGTCGGTCAATGTTTGTGTTCCCATTATCAACCATCCGTTTGAAGGAGCAGACTCAAGTGTATAGATAATGTCGGCCGGAGCGGCTCCACTCATCTCAAGTTCGCTGCTTTTCAGAACTGCGGAACCTCCGTTTTCAACCGAGAACCCGGTATTTGTGCCCATTGCGAGGTTACTGTTACCCGAAGAGAAAACACAAATCAGCATCGGTGGTACATTTTTGGGATTTTCTTTCGAAATGAGATCGTTGGTTTCGTTTCCTCCTGGTTCACCATCAATTTTAATTGAAATTTTTCCGGGATTCTGCAGTTTTCCGGCCACATAATCGGAGCAATCCCAGCTAAACACTGAAACCTTGCTTGTGATCAGATGTGATATCTCATTCGGGTCGGAAGCGGGAGCATTGTTCCAGGTCATCGAAGTCTCAGACCATGTTGTATCCGGAACATCATACAAACTCAAACGTAATCCTTTTCCATGCGTGAAGTTCACACCCACATCGACGAAAGCCTGTCTTAAATTGCCGGTTTTAGTAATGTCCTTCAAATCGAACATCAGGAACGTTCTTCTGTCGTAATCTCCGGCGCCATCTACATCTTTCACTTTAATGAGAATATCGGAACCAAAGTTCTGATCGGCTTTTGTACCGCCATTGATATACGTGTCTTGCGTAGCATAAATGGTATCGGTTTCCAGCGACGGATTTGTAATATCCGTCGTACCGGTTACCGCCGAATAGTAAACAAGAGCAGGAGAAATATGGATAGCTCCGTTCGTGGGTTCCAGGTTAGAGGTTACAATCGTCCAGCTCTGGTTTGTTCCCTGGTTGATCACTCCCTGATAATTGTTATTCCGGGATAAATACATTTGTTGACCGTTCTCGGTCTCAAAAGCAACCGGAAAATTCACCGTATAAAATGTACTATCCGTAAACAGTATCTTTTGAGGAATAATATGATACAACAAGATGTTTTTCAATATCGGTACCGGGATATCACTGATACTGCTATAATTATTGGTTGTCAGATAATCTCTGAATGCACTGTTGCGAGGAGCGATAAATGTTTTTTTATCTGCTCCGGAATACATATCCTGCAATCCGGTAGCTGTAATGGCTTCCTTCAAGAATGACAGGGAATCTTGTTGCTGAATATACTCCCAGGCTGTCATGTTCAAATTCGGATCCGTATAACTGTGCTGATACTCAAAGTCTGGTTGAATTTCGCATCGTGTAAGAACCAGCATGAGCAAGCTTGAAGCCACCATTATTCTTACCAGGTAAGCCCCAAAGAAATATATCTTATTTTTATTCATTATACTCATTTTTAACTTTCATGAACTGTTATTTGCCTAACAAAGACCTACTTGTAATAGTCGTTTTGCTCCATATTCGGATTCTTATTCAAAACGCTCGTACTGATAGGCCAAACCAGGTTTCCTTCATCACTCAACCCGTTTATAGGTTGCATGGTAGAAATAGCTCGTCCGGTTCTGACAAGATCGAACCAACGGTGACCTTCAAAACATAGTTCGATTGATCTTTCGTGCAAAATGGCAGACTCCAAGTCACCATATTTGTCAGCAGCTTCCTGTTCCGTATTAAAAGCTGGCAATCCTGCCCTGGTCCGAATTTTATTTAGCAGATTCAGAGCTTCATTTATATTCTCTGCACCTCCGAGTTGCGTTAAAGCCTCGGCGCGGAGCAACATGATATCGGCCAGCCTGATAAGAACAATATCCTGATGTGACTTGGAAGGATCTTCATCGTTCACTCCTTTACCCAAAAACTTCCAAATTGCTTTCGGATCGGAAAGGGTTGTATCATACACATAGGGAATACGCCGATCACCCGATTCGTAAGAAGCTTTAAATTTTTCGGAAGGCGTATAAATGGCGTACGATCCAAGTGCATAAAGAACACGCAGCAGATTCGTTTGCTCATCGTTATAGCCAACTTCAAAAATGCTTTCTTTTGAATAGCCGTCGGTGAAAATCTTTCCCCAGTCATCCATATTCGAGACTAATGAATACAAAGGGTTATTCAGCACCAACTGAGATGAAGCAACTGCTTCGCTATATTTGTGTCTCCACATATAGACCTCTGTAAGCAAGGCATTCGCCGTTCCCTGCGTAACCATGATCCGGTCCTTTTCGTTATTGAATTTTTCAACGCAATTGGTAGCGGCATACGTCAGATCCTGTTCAATCTGATCAAGAACCTGTTCTTTATCCGTTTTTGTCACGAAAATATCCTGATCAGTAGAGGTATAAGGTTCGGTGATTAACGGGACGTCCCCCCATACGCGAACCAGATAGAAGTATGCGAGTGCACGTAAAGCTTTCGCCTGACCAATTAATTGTGTACCACCACCCGGATCGTCTTTGTATACATCGGGAATGTATTTAATGGCATAGTTTGCCCGACTAATCATTCTATATAATGTTGACCAATCAGCAGAGCTCGCTGACTCACTTAGGTTATTCTGCATCAAAATCAATCCTTCTCCGGATTGGTCAGTTTGCACATTGTCTGCCCGTCCTTCGCCCCAGTAAGCGAAATTAACTCTAAAAACGGATTGGGCAGCGTTGTAGATTCCATAGACTCCAGCCTGTGCATCACTTTTTGTTTTATAAAATCCCTCAGCAGAAAAACTACTAACCGGGCTTTTATCTAGTATATTATCTGTACAGGCTACCACCTGGAACAGAAGTATAATTGCGACAGTTAATTTGATATATTTCATTTTCATTGCCTCCGGAATTAAAATTTAACATTTAAACCCATAATAAATGTGCGGCTCTGTGGGTAAGCTCCATCATCGATGCCTAACTGCAAACCACTATATGAGCTCACTTCCGGGTCGTATCCGGTATAATGCGTCCATGTCACCAGGTTTTGTCCGGTTACATAAAGACGTAAGCCACTAATTTTCAACTTGTCGGTAATCACGTTAGGAAAATCGTAAGCCAGGTTAACGTTTTTCAAACGGATGTAAGAACCATCTTCGATCCAACGATTGGACACCCGGTTGGTATTTCTCATTGGGTCGCCGCGGGTAGGTTTCGGGTAATTGGTTACATCACCCTGTTCTCTCCAGCGATTCAATGCATCGGTCGAAACGTTGTTATATGAATTTACCCAGTTCCTCATGAAATTCAGGTTACTGTAAATGTCATTTCCGTAAGAGAACTGGAAGAAAACATTCAAACTGAAATTCTTATAACTTAACTCGTTGTTCAGACCACCCGTAAATTTGGGTTGCGCGTTTCCGATAATTTGCCGATCGTTATCATCGATGATGTGATCACCATTCAGATCTTCCCAAATTACATCGCCGCCCATAAATTCTTTTCCGTTGGACGATCCCATTCGTACATGGTCAACATTGTCTTCATCCCTGGAATAAACGCCCATTGATTTCCATCCGTAGAAAACACCGATGGGTTCGCCTTCCTTCAGAATATGGTATGAACCGTTTTGAATAAAACCATTCGTCAATATATCCTCGGGAAGACTGACAACTTTGTTTCGGTTGAAGCTGATATTGAAACTTGTATTCCATTTAAAGGCTTTCACAAAGTTGTAGGTCGTCAGCGAAAGTTCCAGCCCCTTGTTCTGAATTTTACCAATGTTCTTAGTGATGTAGTTAAACCCGGTCGTTTCCGGAATCGGAACAGCGAACAACAGGTTGGATGTATTTTTGATATAGACATCGCCGACGAAGGATACCCGGTTGTTCAGCATCGTCAAATCTATACCGGCGTCATACTGTGTCGTAGTTTCCCAGTGCAGAGCTGAGTTAGGCATCACGGTTGGAGATGCACCGGAATTATCGAGATAATTGGTCCCAATAGCAAACTCTCCCTGCGAAGTATAGTTTCCGATGGCTTCGTTACCGGTTTGTCCAACACTGAAACGCAATTTACCATCGTCAAAGAAGTTCAGATCCTTTACAAACGGCTCATCCGAAAAGCGCCACGCAGTTGAGGCTGATGGGAAATAACCGAAACGGTTGTCTTTACCAAAACGGGATGAACCGTCGGCCCTGAAGTTTGCTTCGAAGAGATATTTGCTTTTATAGTCATAAGTCAAACGACCGAAATAGGAAGCCAGACTATGTCCATAGGCTACGTTGACGGCCTGATTGGAAATGGTACCGGCACCATTCAGCGTATGAATGTTATCACTGGCAAAGTACATTCCGTCCAGACCGGTTACCTCTGTTTTCCATTCCTGCGTGCTAAATCCGGCCATGGCCGAAAGGTGATGCACATCGTTGAACGACTTGG
Source organism: Prolixibacter sp. NT017 (assembly GCF_009617875.1). Lineage (NCBI taxonomy): Bacteria > Pseudomonadati > Bacteroidota > Bacteroidia > Marinilabiliales > Prolixibacteraceae > Prolixibacter > Prolixibacter sp. NT017. Next base: position 2,119,085 of record NZ_BLAV01000001.1, read on the forward strand.
TATAGGTCAGATAGTCGTCGTTTGCCCAGGTCAGGTTATTGGTAGAGCGAACAGCTCCGCGGTTGTATCCTGCCCGGTAATCGACGGTTGTCGGATAGAATTCGTCCTCTTTCATATTAATGAAATCGAGACTCAGGTTAGCCCGGAATTTCAATCCCTTGAGAAGTTCGTATTCCAAATACTGGTTACCAATGATACGGTTTGTCGTATTCAGGTGCGTAACCTCTTCGGCCAATGCCACCGGGTTACGTTTTCCAAAGAAATAGTTAATGGGTGAACCATCGGGGAAGGTCAACGAATATGTCGGAGGCCTGACCAAAATAGAGACCACCAGGCTGTTGTTCCCGGTACCACCGGCATTAATACGATTGTTAACACCATGCGTATAGGAAACACTCTGACCGATTTTCATTTTATCGGAAACCGTAAAATCGGTGTTCAACCTGGAAGTAATTCGTTTGTAATTTGAAGCCAGGAAAATACCATCCTGATCCAATACTGATGTACTGAAGGCATACTTCGAAGTTTTGCTTCCTCCGGCAACCGAAAAATCTACCTGACTTTGTTTAGCAGTACGATACATTACATCTTGCCAGTCAACATCGCCGTTGTTGCGAGGGCTGAGTGAATCGATGACCGTCCAGCTTGGTTCTGTCGGAGTTGTTGCCCCGTTGTAATAGTCCAGGTTACGATATGCATCGGTAACAACCTGACGCCATTGCGTCGCATTCAAGACACTGAGGAAGCGGGTAATTTTACTGTACCCCATAGAAGCGTTGACACTTACTTGCGCTTTACCTGCTTGTCCGCGCTTGGTAGTAATCAAAATTACACCGTTAGCAGCTCGGGCACCGTAGATAGAAGTGGAAGCGGCATCTTTTAACACTTCTATTGACTGAATATCGGCCGGGTTGATATCGGCCAGTGGATTTAATCCGTGTGAATTCCATCCGTTTAACTGGGATAATGAATTGGTCTCAACGGGCACTCCGTCGATAACATAGAGCGGACTGTTTCCCGAGTTCAGGGAAGATTGCCCACGAACAGTTACGGTGATTCCATCACCGGGAGCTCCAGAATTGGAAACCACCTGAACACCGGCTGCGCGGCCTTGCAATGCCGACATCACATCTTTTACTTTTGAATTCTCGACCGCCCCCATATTTACCGATACAATCGAACCGGTCAGGTCGCGCTTTTTCTGGATACCATATCCAACCGCCACAATCTCGTTCAGCGATACAGCCGAATCTTCCAACACAACATTCAGCATGTTCTTCCCGGTGATGTCCACCTCTTTGGTCTTCATCCCAACAAAGGAGAATTGCAGCATCCTGGTTTTTGAAGGCACATTGATACTGAAATTCCCGTTTGCATCGGTTATTGTACCAGTAGTGGTTCCAACCACCCGTACGTTGACACCGGGTATGGGTTCTCCGTTACTGTCCAGTACGACACCCGATACCTTCCTTTCCTGCGGCTGGGCAGACTGCTGTAGAGGAGCTTCTCTCTCCCTGAGAATCACCTGATGGTCGCGAATATCATAAGCGACGCCGGTCTCAGCGCAGATTTGCTCCAAAACATCATAGATATTTTTATTTTCAATGTTCAGGGAATACTTTTTGGAGTAATCGAACAAATCGTCCTTGTAAATAAAAACATAGTCGGTTGATTGTTCTATGGCTTTGAGAACTTCCCGTATATTAGCATTTCTGAAATTGAATGTCAGATTGCTTTCCTGCGAAAAGCTTTTTCCGAAAGCCACAACTACAAGAAAAGTTAGTAGTAAGGTTAATTTCATCTTTCGAAAAGTTGTACGATTACTTTTCAGGCATAAGATATGCCCTAATCGCGTTTTTTTCATAATTTTGTACAATTAGTAGGTTATACACAGAATTTGCTAATCTTAGGCTGGATGAGGATGCCGCCTCACCAGCCTAATTTTTCATTATCTCATAATTATCTTTTCCTATTTGAACTATTTTCACTGAAGCGGTTTGTGACAACACATCCATCACTTCGTTTTTCTTTTCCGTTAACATCAGCTTTCCTGAAATCTTCAGCATGCCGACCATCGGATCCTGGAAAGTGATACGGATATTATAAAAGCGTTCGAGTTTTCGGGTTACCCGGTTAAAGTCGGAACTGGCAAACTTCAGCATGCCGTCTTTCCAAAGGATGTAGTTTTCCACATCCACATGCCGGACTTTCGTTTCCTTGTTATCGCGATTGTAGGCCGCCATCTGGTTCGGAACCAAATCAATCGACTTATCAAACAGCCCGGCGTTGTTTTGGCGAATGCGCACTTTTCCTTCAGCCAGTGTTGTTTCGTATACATTATCAGAAGGATAGGCTGAGACATTAAAGTGAGTTCCCAAAACTTCGACGTTGATATCGGTCGTTTGTACGATAAACGGATGTTTGGGATCTTTATGTACCTCGAAATATGCCTCACCAACGAGAAATACTTCCCGATGCTTTCCTTCGAATACATCAGGATAAATGAGGCGACTGCCAGCGTTCAGGTAAATCTTCGTTCCGTCGGATAACAGCATTTCGGATGTTTTCCCGTAAGGAACAATGAGTTGATTCATCTCATTGTTCTTTTTGCCTGGCGTGCTTTCCGATGATGCCACCTGGATGGAATCGTTAATCACCAGCTTTTTATTGCCAGCCTGATAGGCAAAAGTCGACTTATCTTCTGCCAATTTGATGTGTTGCCCATTAGGGCGAATCAGTGTTGTCATCGGTCCCGAGGGTTGACCTGAAATTTCCTCGGTAAGAAAGCGTTGATCCCGGTTATCCTTGCGGTAAAAGAGTAATGCACCAATGGAGAAGAACAGCAATGCTACTGCCGCGTAACGCGAAATAACAGTAAACAGCTTAATTGTCCGGCGACCAGATTGTCTCCGTTCTATTTCCTTAAGAATACCGGAGAAAAGCATAATCTTTTGACTTTCGGAAAGGTCACTGTCGATGGTGCGAAACTTTCCAACCACTTTTCGGGCCAATAGAAGATTGGTTTTCTCTTCCGGATGCTCCCGAAGGTAATTCTCCCAATAGCGTTCGATGTCTTCATCGGGATGAAATACCCAATCGATAAAGCGTTTATCTTCTAAAAACTGACCAATCTTGTCCATTAACTTTTATGCTTTTAATAGAAGGGACAGCCAACTTCATTTTATGGACAGGATTTTTTAACTTTTTTTTAAGAAACTAAATACTTTTTTCATAATCCAACCATAACACACTGATTACATGTGTATTTTAAAAACAATAAAAAGAGAGAAAAATTATGGGATATCATGGAGTATTTCATTTCCCCCCGGTTAAAAGCGTTCAGATCAGGAAAAAAACAAACACTGTTTGGCTAGCACCTCAGAAAATCAACAGCAGAACAACATGAAAATTCGAAAAGACACAACACACCCCCTTCGAAACATTGAGTTAATATAGCAGTCATTTCAGGCCGTATGGGGAGAACCATTCGTATGATAGGAGAGAAAGAGGAGCAGAAGTAAATCGGGGTAATCGATGCTCTCGCGAACCGACTTAATAGCACGGTAGACCTGCTTTCTGACAGATTCCACAGAAATTCCCAGCATCAAGGAAATTTCAGCATACTCGAGACTCAGATTGAATCTCAGATAAATAATCTCTTTTTGTTTGGCTGGTAAGTCGGTAATAATCTTCTTCACCTTTTCCAACACCAGGGTACTAGCCTCCTCCTCCATATACTGCTCTTCGAAGCTGTATTGCACTTCGAACATGTCCACATCGTTAATATCACGCTTTTCCAGTCGGCGATACTTTTGCAGTTTTCTTATCAGTACTCTTTTCAATGCGACAATCAGATAGAGCCGCAGGTTTCTGGTGATGTTGGATTTCTTACGCTTGTCGTACAGATCGAGAAAAACTTCCTGGATGGAATCTTTGACCATGCCTTCATCCGGACTCAACTTGCTTCCATAGCGATACAGATCGTCGATAAAAAGGTTATAAAGTTCAGCAAAAGCTTCTTTATCATCCTTTTGGACAATTTGCTCCCATAAAATATGAATCCTTTCCATTCCGGATAGAGACATGCTGTAGTTACCAAATTAGTTTTCCCTTTTCCAGGGTAAAGAACGCAAAATTGTTACAGATAAACAATGGTTCACTTGCTGACGCAGAACATCATTGCCACTATTTATAAAGCTTGCTGCTGAATAGAGACAGCGAAAGAATTATTAGCATATCATTCAATATCAAACACATTACCGCAATTGACTCTTACCGCACCGGCAGGGAAAAATAGCCGGGGAGATTGCCAATTTAAGAAGTGACTACCAGTTTCTCCACAGTCTTACATGCTGGTATCAATCGGGCTTACGTACCATTTAAAAGCATTTCCTTTCTAGAGTAAAACTGAAAATTTCGAGACAGAACAGGTATCCAATTGTTAAAAGATGGTCTTTTTTCAGGATATTATGGCATTTCCTGACCTGTAGCTCTTCCATTCCTGATCTAAATTCCTTAGCTTTAGGATATGAAGGAATTCTCCCCCCATAACAGCCACCAGCAGGAAACGCGGGTCGCTAACGAAGAACTGGATAGTTTCCGGTTGATATCGAGGCCTCACTCCCTGAAACTTCTGAAGCAGACGGAAAAGGAGAGACAGATTATTCTGCAATGTACCATCCTTCCCGGGACACTCTCCGGCGTCATTGGTCCGGTGCGTATCTGGCCAACTACTTACCTTGTCGATCGTGAAAATAACCACAGGAGTCAATTGATTGATGCCTGGAATATTGCGCTTTATCCCGATTGGCATTCCGTTCCCGACCGGAAGAAGATTCACCGGATAACGCTGATTTTCTCGGCCCTTCACAATGATTGCAAACAGTTCGATTTAGTAGAGGATATTCCTGAAAAAGGAGCATTTGTGGTAAAGAATATTATACGCAACAAACTGGGAGTTTACGAAGTACAGATTTAGCTTACCTTAAAGAGAATTCCATCAAATCAATCGTTTCTTAACTGATTCAAATCTTCTATTGCACATTTCTTCCGGTTTACGACTGTTTAACCAGTTTATTTATGGCCTCCAATAAATCCTTCTTTTTGAAAGGCTTGGATAGATAATCATCACATCCGGCAGCCAAAATACGTTCCCGATCAGTATTCAGCGCGTAGGCTGTCAAAGCCAGGACCGGAACATCGTTCTGTTTCTTAATACGCTGTGTTGCTTCCAAACCATCCATCACCGGCATACGAATATCCATGATAATCAAATCGAAGGACGGATAGCGGGTACGACAAAGCTCCACTGCTTTCTGACCATTCGATGCATGCGTTACCCGTCCCCCTGTGTCTTTCAGTAATTCATTGATGTAAATAAAATTATTCCGTTCATCCTCAACAACTAAAAAAGTGAGATCACTGTAGTCGACTTCCGGATTTTTAGCCAGCCTGATTTTATCCTTGATCTGCCTGTTCTTTAACGGATGTGAAAAATAGAAAACCGAACCATCGTCGGGTACCGACTCGAACCACATATATCCTCCCAGCGATTCAGCCAACGATTTAGCAATCGACAGGCCGAGACCTGTTCCGCCGTAAGTACGGGTAGTTCCTTCTTCCACCTGCCTGAAGCGTTCAAATACCAACTGATGATGATCTTCGTGAATTCCGATTCCCGTATCTTTCACATAGAATATCAGGCTATGCATGTCGCCTTTCAAACCAAACTCAACAGAGCCGTCGTGTGTAAACTTCACAGCGTTTCCTACCAAATTGGTCAGAATTTGTTTGAGCTTCGAAATATCGGAAGTGATATACCGGCTTTCTTCCGGAACCGGAACCATTTTCAGTTTGATATTTTTCTTCTTGCACTTCAGTTCAAACATCGAAAAGAGATAGATAAACAACTTCTCCAGATCGACTAACCCTTTCTTCACCTGGATTTGGTTCGCTTCAATCAATGATAAATCGAGTATGTTATCGATCAAGTAGAGAAGTTGGTCACACGATTCCCGGATAATCCCGGCATAAGTTTCATGTTCTTTGGGATCATCGTTGGCAAGCAATAACTCTGAAAAACCAAGAATTCCGTTCATCGGTGTTCTGATCTCGTGGCTCATGTTGGCCAGAAAAGCTGATTTCAAGCGGTCGCTTTCCTCGGCTTTTATCTTAGCAAGATACAACTCTTCATTTTGTCTCTTTAACCTCTCGTGCGCTTCCGCTAGTTTCCGCTTTTCCTCTGTTTCTTTCAATGCCCGCCGGATAGCCGGAACCAACCGGACCATTCTGTCTTTCAACACATAATCGGTAGCACCTTGCTTTAAAAGCTCAACAGCTTTCTCCTCCCCAACCGTTCCGGAAACACAAATAAACGGTACCATCGGAGAAATTTCAGACGCAACGTCCAATGCTCCAGTGGCATCGAAATCGGGAAGGTTATAATCTGAAAGAATGAGATCGAATCTCTCATCGTGACGCAGTGCTGCTAAAAAGTCATCGCGATTATCAACATTGTACATTTCCGCATCGAATGAATCGTCCAGAATCTCACGCATAATCTCAACATCGTAAGCGTCATCTTCCAGATAGAGCACCTTTAGCTTATCTTTTGGTTCGTTTACATCCATAGCCAGCCATTCAAATTTTAGGTGATTGATTCACAACAACCCAGAACATTCCCAGCTGTTTGATAGCCTCCATAAAATCAGCCAAATCGACCGGTTTTACAACATAGGCATTTACTCCAAGATCATAGCTTTTCACCAAATCTTCCTCCTGCTGCGATGACGTTAACATCACGACAGGAATTGATTTCAGTTTTTCATTACTCCGAATAGCGGCTAAAGTTTCAATTCCGTCCATCTTGGGCATTTTCAAATCCAAAATAACAACGGCGGGAAGTCCCGGATTCCGGTCAGCAAACTCGCCTTCCTTCAACAGGTAATTCATTACCATTTCACCATCCTGCACCCAAATGATGTCATTTGCCAGATTATTCTCCTTCAGAGCCTCCAGGGTCAACTCGGCATCCCGGGGATTATCTTCTGCCAATAAAACCGTTTTAATTTCCATCTTTTTGTTGGTTTATGCTTTAGGCAAACTGAATGAAAAAACAGCTCCTTCGCCGGGGGCTCCTTCTGCACGGGTCAGACCTCCATGCCGGTTAACAATCCTCCGTACAATGGCCAGGCCAATACCTGTCCCTTCATATTCGGCATCCGAATGAAGTCGCTGAAAAGTACCAAACAGTTTATGTATATACTTCATATCAAACCCAATTCCATTATCCCTGATTGAAAACACATATTGGTTCTCGTCCACCTCACAGGTTATATCGATTTGAGTGTATTCTTTTTTCGAAGAATATTTAACTGCATTATTGATCAGGTTATACCAAACCTGCCGAAGCAACGCGTAATCGCCCTTCACTTCCGGCATCGATTCAATATGCCAACGAATATCGCGCTCTTTATTATCACGCTCTATTGCTTTTTGAACTTCTCCGACCAAAGAGCTCATATCGAACCGAACCATTTTCATTTCGGCTCTTCCCATACGGGAAAAATTCAACAGGTCATCAATCAACTTTGCCATCTCACTGCTCGCCTCTTTGATATACCGTAAATACGTTTTTCCCTTTTCGTTCAGTTCCTCCTGATTCTTCTTTACCAGTAAATCAACAAATCCGGAAATATGCCGTAAGGGGGCACGTAAATCATGTGAAACCGAATAGGAAAAAGATTCCAATTCTTCATTGACACTCTGAAGCTCACGATTAGCCTCGGTTAGCTCCCGGGTGCGCTCGTCAATCTTGTCCTCCAGCACTTCATTCAGCGAATTTAATTCGGCGATATACAGCTGTTCTTTATATCGATACCGGCTGATAAAGTAGGTGATAAAGAAAAGAACAAGGGCCGATAGCAAAAGTGCGCTCCACAGCAGCACACGCAGATGTAATAGCTGGGCTATATCTGTCTTTTTTAAATGAGCCACGAATACCCAATCATTCTGAGGATCTGAAATCAGATTATTCAGGTTATTTTGCTTTCCATTGATGAAATCATTGGCGATCGAAACATGCCGGAAAACAAAAAGCCCGTTATCATTGTACACCGAGCCGGCAGCTTGTGAAGATATGGTGCCCCACGCATTCGGAAAATAATGTGCAAAATTCTGATTCGCCAGATTGTTGAACATGAAACCGAAAACAGGAAAGTTCGGAGGGCCCATCAGCCAATACCCGTCAGTATTCAAAAACATGAAATGCTTATTCACTTTTTTATTCTCGCCTGACAACTGGCTGAAATATCCGTTTAAATACTGGTTGATAACGATAATACCTAACAGCTTTTGTTTCAAACTGTACACCGGCGTAGCAAAACGAATAACGCGCTCATATGGCACTTCAATTTGACCGCCCTCTATATTCAGATCGATGGGGGAAACATAGATCTCACCGGGCTTTAATTCCAGTGCATTCCGATAATAATAGCGGTCACTCTTATCCTGAAGAACACTATCCGGTACACTCTGTAGCTTTCCCTCGATCCAGTTAAAGCGAATTCGCTCTCTCCCATCTGGTCCAATAAATCTTACCTGTTTGTAGTCCTGGTTGCTCATTGCCATTAACTGCATGTCTTCCTTCAGCAATTCGATGTCCCTCTTTTCCCCCGAATATTTTCGTACCGAGCGTTGCCGCGCTAAGTAACTAATATCAGATACAGTAGGCGACAGTAAAGCGAGAATCAGGTTATTTCGCTGCTCCAGATAGTAAGAATAGTTGGCAACTGTATTTTTTAATATTCGCTCCTTTTGATCAACATAAACATACCACGTGATTGCCCCCACCAGCATATACAGGATAGCGAAAACCGGAAGAAAAACGATTAAAAACCTATTTTTCAGCAATAATCTCATGAGCGGCAGTTAGTTTACTCAAAAAAGAGAATATCAACCTTAAAAAACTGACAGATAATCACAACTCATTCAAATGAACTGTAATTTTTGTATGGTTTGGATACAATTTTGGTTTCAAAAACTTTTTGAAAGTTAATAAAAGTTCGTCAAACGATAGAATAAATTCTCCAGAACTTCTGACGTGCCTCCATCCAGGCTTCCAGCAACTGCAGCACAAATTTAATTGCTATATTTCCGATACGATAAATAACTAACAACACATGACAATTATCCCCGATTCGTATCTGGAGCGAATAAGATACAATGAGCGGCTAACACCGTCGGTACTTGTTTTGTCGCAATTGCAAAAGATGCACTTACTCCATATTCCTTTCGAAAACCTGGACATTCATCAAAACGTCCCTATCGAACTTAACATCGATCATATTTATAACAAAGTCATAGATCAACACCGGGGAGGATTCTGTTACGAATTGAACAGCTTGTTTTATGAATTGCTGAAGCATTTAGGCTTCAAAGTCCGACGAATTTCTGCCCGTGTTTACCACGACAATGAATACGCTCCCGAGTACGACCACCTGGCAATTGTAGCCACCATCGATGGAAAAAACTACCTGGCCGATGTCGGTTTCGGTGAGTTCACTTTTTCGCCCTTGCAGCTCGACACAACGAAACCACAAAACGATGAGAGAGGTACCTTCCGGATCGACCGGTATGAAGAAATTTACTACCGGGTGAGCAAGCAGGAAGGTAATGTTTGGCAACCAGTGTACATATTCGAAAACAGACAGCGGGAACTCAAGGAATTTGAAGCCATGTGCCAGTATCATCAAACCAGCCCGGAGTCGCCTTTCACAAAAAGCCGCCTGATTACAAAACCGACCAACAACGGCCGCATTACACTGACAGACGACACACTCAAAATCTCTCAAAGCGGCCAGGCAACAGAAGAAAAGCCCGTCAATTCTCCGGAAGAATTTGCCTCCTACCTGTTCACCTATTTCGGAATCCGATGAGTCGGAACAGACTTCCCCTTTATACTCCCAAAACTGAATTCGTTCTTAATTCTGCTTTTAATAAAACATTTCCCTGCTGGTAATTACCCTGTCTGCGCGAAAGAAATTGCTTCGGACAAATGAACGAAATGAAACATTCGTTGTTTTCAGATTGGAAAAAGCTTAATCAATTCTTGTATTTATGGTACGATTGAGTCGAATATTAAGTGAAGAATATAGGTTAAACCTGAAAAAAATGGGGCAGCGTGATATTTGTCTCTTTTATTAAGATTAAATCTTTATAATTTTCACGTCGAAAGAAAATACTAAGCAAGCTCATATGTCAACATTAGAAATCCCTTATGGGAAAGTTCTTAAAAATTTGTCCAAAGAAGATATCCTGAATGACTACAAGCTGGCCCACCTTAGCCGGCAAATCAGTGTTATCGGACGCAAGGAGGTGTTAAGGGGTAACGCCGAATTCGGAATCTTTGGAGATGGAAAAGAGATCGCTCAGTTGGCAGCCGCCCATTTTTTCAGAGAGGGCGACTGGCGTTCAGGTTATTATCGCGACCAGACGTTTATGCTGGCTACCGGGATGACCACTCCCGAAGAACTATTTGCACAATTGTACGGCGACACGGATGCTGAAGCCAATCCGGGCAATGCCGGTCGCTCCATGGTTAACCACTATGGTACACCCAATGTAACTCCCGACGGCCAGTGGCTCAACCTGGTCGAACAAAAAAACACTTCCTCCGACATCGCTCCCACTGCCGGTCAAATGCCTCGCATGGTCGGACTGGCCTACGCATCGAAACTTTACCGGAACAACAAAGAACTACACGATTACACGCAGTTTTCGGATTTAGGTAACGAAGTGGTTTTTGGTACCATTGGCGACGCGAGCTCGGCCGAAGGACATTTTTGGGAAACGATCAATGCTTCGGCAGTGTTGCAGGTTCCGCTGGCACTCTCGGTGTGGGACGATGGCTACGGTATTTCCGTACCCGGAAAATACCAGATTGCCAAAGCCAATATCTCGGAAGTGTTGAGTGGTTTTGAAAAACGAAACAACGACGAGAACGGAATCCTGATTTACCGTGCAAAAGGATGGGATTATCCCCGCCTGCTTGAAATGTACGGAGAAGGCGTTGCCCGTTGCCGAGAAAAACACATTCCGGTTCTTTTTCATGTGAATGAGCTGACTCAGCCGATGGGACACTCATCATCGGGTTCTCACGAGCGTTACAAGCCGAAGGAACGCCTGAAATGGGAAACCGAGTTCGATGCGATTGTAAAGATGAAAGAGTGGTTGCTGGTGGAAGGCATTGCCACTGAAGAAGAACTAAAATCGCTCGAGAAAGAGGCAGAAGATATTGCACGGAAAGCGAAAGACAAAGCCTGGAAAAACATCAAAACACCGGTGCAGAAAGAACGCGACGAACTGGTTCGCATCGTTGAAGGCCGCTCCTGTAGCTGTGTCGACTCCCGAAGCGATGTAGTGGATTCCATCACCAATTCGCTCAAAAAGCTAAAGTATCCCATCCGCAGGGATACGGTTAGCTCGGCGCGGAAAATCATGCGGAATGTTTGCCGCACGTGCCCGGCCAAACGGAGCCTTCAGCATCAGCTTTCCAACTGGCTGAAAGAACAAGGCGTACAAAACCACGAACGATACAGCAGCAAACTATACAGTGAAACGGATTTTGCAGCCGTTAAATCGACTGCAGTTCCGCCGGTTTTTACCGATAAATCGGAAACCATTCCGGGCCGTGAAGTACTGCTGCGCAACTTCGATAAACTCTTTGCCAAATACCCGCTGCTGGTCACCTTTGGCGAAGATACCGGCGCATTGGGTGATGTGAACAAAGGACTGGAAGGCATGCAGGCCAAGTATGGCGAACTCCGGGTAACCGACACCGGTATCCGCGAAACGACTATCCTGGGACAGGGAATCGGCCTCGCTTTGCGCGGAATGCGTCCCATTGTCGAGATTCAGTATTTCGACTATATCCTGTATGCGCTGCAAACGCTTAGCGACGATTTGGCCACGCTGCACTGGCGTACCGCCGGCGCTCAAAAAGCACCGGTGATTGTCCGTACCCGTGGTCACCGATTGATTGGTATCTGGCACTCCGGTTCACCACTCAGCATGATCATCAACTCCATTCGCGGTATTCATGTTTGCGTTCCGCGCGATATGACCCAGGCAGCCGGCATGTACAACACGCTGCTGGAATCGGATGACCCGGCACTGGTGATCGAGTCACTCAACGGTTACCGCATTCGCGAGAAATGTCCGGAGAACCTCGGTGAGTTTAAAGTGCCACTCGGTATTCCGGAAATTATACATGAAGGAACCGACGTGACTTTGGTAACTTATGGTTCTTGTGTACGCATTGCTCAGGAAGCAGTAAAACAACTCGATGACTTTGGCATTAGTGTAGAACTGATTGATGTGCAAACGCTGTTACCGTTCGATACAACCGGCGTTATTGGTAAGTCGCTTTCGAAGACCAACCGCATCGTCTTCTTCGACGAGGATGTACCGGGAGGGACCACGGCTTTCATGATGCAGCACGTAATGGAAAAACAGCGCGGATATTTCCAGCTCGACTCAGCTCCGAAGACCATTACCGCCGAATCACACCGACCGGCCTATTCAACCGACGGTGATTACTTCTCCAACCCGAATGCCGAAGATGTGTTTGACGCTGTATACGAGATGATGAGTGAAACCGACCCCAAACAGTTTCCGCCCATTTATCCTGAGTAACGGAAGTATTCCGCTAACGATAAACACACATGCCTGATAGGTTTTCAGTACCTGTCAGGCTTTTCTTTGTTCAAAAGTAAAAAACGAACATTTTGTCACACCTTACTAGTCCTCATTCATTTTGTTCGTCTTAGCGAGATTTATTACGTCCGACTCTCATTTTTGCTTCCTTTCAAAACAATTCACTAGTTTCTACAAGGCTTTTTCTCACTGAAGAATTTGGCAGTCTTAGGAAGCTTTTTCTGTCATATCTTTTGCTATATCGTTTTTCCCACAAAACAGAAGGATATAAATATGGTTTTACAATTATACTTAAACTATATATGAAAATAATTATATACAACTATTCGAAAGACCTCATATATATACTTATCGAATTTTATAAAATAGCACCAAAAAAAAGTTCATTTTTTTGAACAAACCTTGTATGCTTGGAAATAATAACTACCTTAGCTCTATCAATTCATCCTAAATGAATCTCAACCAAGAATAGACATTTTCTGAAATAAAACAAAAACTATTATAAAGAGTTAGATATGTTATACCATTCAGTATTCATATTACTTCTCTATTATAAAAACAAGGGTAAAAAGTAACCCAGCCCTTATAACAAGAACCGGGTTACAACAGGTATTTTAATAATCCGGAGTCGGAAGTTCCTGCTTCCATCTCCATTAAAACTCTACAAAGAAATGAAAAAATTTGTTTTGTTGTGCATGGCAGCTGCACTATCGACCTTTTTCACTGGTTGCCAAAAGGATGACGTAGACAGTCAACTCCCTGGTGAACTACTACAGAAAAACGCTATGGAACCCAATGTGTACTCAGAAAATGGCTATCTGGCATTCAAGAACGTAGAAACACTAGATAGTATCGCACAAATAAAGAATCAGGAAGATGCTTCATCGCAAATATCATGGGAAGAATACATGCACTTTGAATCAGCCAGAACCTACCGCGCTAAACTGAATGATGAAATTTTCGACACTAACGACTACTCTTCGTTCATAAAGAAAGCTAATGCAGCTGCCTCTGAGGGTTACTTTAGTAAAAGAGATTCATGCATGGATTATCCTTTTTTTAACTACAGCTGGGCATCCGTTCTTAACAAAGATGGCATTGTAAAAATTGGAGACATTCTCTATGCCTTTAATAAAGCCGGAGGAATTGCTATATACGAAGGAACTCCCGAACTTCTTTCCTTGGTAAGAAAAGGTGAAGCATCACCGGCAGATGTTGAATACATTCAATTTGGGAATCTTCTGAAATCTGCTTCCGTAGATGGTTATGGGAAATATTTTAAGACGGAAAAAAGAAGTGGTAAATATAAATTGTCGGTTTCTTTAAGCTACGATGTCGTTAAAGTTCCCAAACGTGTCTATATTCCCGATGCTCATGATTTTAAATGGGTCGATTTACCCGATGGAGTAAAATATGAAATATACTGCCACCAACAGAAGAAAGGAATTTTCGGATGGAGAGATTATCAGACCCACTTATCATACAAAGACTATGCAGTAAAAATAGGAGGGAATCATATTGCGGAAGAAAATTTCACTTACCCAAAAGTAAATTATTCCGATTCAAACCCCACCTTGAAACAGCCTTCAGAGGCTCTTTCCAATCATTTCATAAAACTGTATGCAGCCCAGTATCCTTTCCGGATAGTTAGTGATAATCCGCCGGCAGCACCAATCGCGCCGACTGTAGAACTCATTAATTTTAAAATATGGACGAGGAAGACTGGAACGGAAAACGATCCAATAAAATTTGTTGTTCAATAAGTAACATCGATTAAAATATGGAATACCGGGGCACCTATTTCAATTTGTTCCGGTATTCTCTTCAGGTTTATCATATGAGCCATCTTCGCAACATTCTGCTAATTCTACTTTTCTTTTACCAACAGGTCGATGCTCAGAAATATGCAACCATTTCAGGCTATATCCGCGATTCCATATCTTCTGAGAATTTAAATAGCGCCACCATTTACAACCTGTCTTCACTGCAGGGTACCCTAAGCAACAATTATGGCTTCTATTCCCTGAGAGTTCCTACCGGGAAAGTTAGCCTCTTCATCTCGTATGTTGGGTACCAGCCACAACATCTGAACCTAGCTGTTCAAAAAGATACAACCATCGATTTCAGGTTGAGCAGCCAAAATGAAATACAGCAGATCAAGGTTTCGGCAAAAAACAAAAATCTTGATTCCTCGTTGCCAGGACACCAACACATCACCATGCAATCCATTGAGGCACTCCCCGGATTTCTTGGCGAACAGGATGTATTAAAAAGCCTGACTATATTACCAGGAGTGCAACAAGGGCACGAAGGAAGCGCCGGTATATTTGTGCGCGGCGGAAGTCCTGACCAGAATCTTATTTTATTAGACGGAGTACCCGTATTCAACGCATCTCATCTGTTCGGCTTTGTTTCTGTTTTCACTCCCGAAGCACTGCAAAGCGTCGATTTTTATAAGGGAGGCTTCCCCGTACGCTACGGAGGCCGTTTATCATCGGTGATTGATGTACGGATGAAAGAAGGCAATAAAAATAAGCAGAAAACCAATCTCACTTTCGGCATTATTTCATCAAAATTCACACACGAAGGTCCCATAAAAAAAGGAAAATCATCGTATTTAATCTCTGCCCGAAGAACTCTTCTTGATGTACTGGTCACGGGTGCAGCCAAAATAAACAAACAATCGTCTGATGACGGTGCCGTTGTTCCGGGACTCAACTTTTACGACTTCAACCTGAAATTTAATTTTGATCTCAACAAGAAAAACAGGCTTTACTTTAGCTTTTATACCGGTGGTGACCGGATGTTTTCCCGTTTTTTCCAAGATGAAACTTTTACAGGTCAGGAGGGCCGGGAAATCACATCCGAACAGCGGACAAAGGTAGATCTCCGATGGGGAAATAAGATCGGGGCTATTCGGTGGAATAGCCAGGTTGGAAATAAATTGTTCCTCAACACCACGCTCTCTTCGGGCTTATTTCAATATACCATTCACAATAATTACAGGCAGATTCGAACAGAAGCAAATAAGAACGAGAAACAACAAACCGATATTAGATACAACACACTTGTTAATAACAACAAACTTCAGTTCCTTTTCGACTGGTACCTAACCAATCAACATAAGATACAATTTGGCAGCAATGCTGAGGTCAACGGGTTTGTCCCCGGCAAACAGGAAATTTCGAGGAACGACGAAACTCCCTTCAAAAGAGGAAACGGATGGACTTCAAACAAAGCGCTGGCCCTGTTTGCTGACGACCATTGGACGCCGGATGAAAAACTAACGATTTACGGAGGACTGAGATACGACTTCTATTTATTGCAGGGAGAATGGTTTACCTATTTACAGCCCCGCGTAAGCCTTTGTTTTGCCCCATCGCCAAAGTACAGTATAAACCTGTCGTACGATGAAATGGCACAACCCATCCACTTGCTCACGAACAGCAGTATCGGTCTCCCCTCCGACATATGGGTACCTGCCATCAAAAATGTACCGCCCGAATATTCCACGCAAATTGCCTTAGGAATCAATACTTCTGTAAATAATCACCTGAACTACTCTTTCGACTCATACTACAAAACAATGAAAGGTGTAATTAATTATAAGGCAGGATACAGCTTTATGGACATATACAAAGACTGGGGAAGCCTGGTTGAAACCGGTACCGGAAGAGCATGGGGTTTCGAGCAACATCTAAACTACGAAAAAAATCAACTGAAAGGATGGTTAAACTATACTCTTTCGTGGAACAGACGCAAATTTGCCTCCATCAACAATGGCCAACCATTTCCGTTCAAATTCGACCGCCGGCATGACATCAATGTTGGTCTGATTTACAAACTATCAGAAAAAACTGAATTATCGGCTGTATGGACTTTCCAATCCGGAACAGCTGCTACTATACCTCAGATAAATTATCAGGCTGCCGGACCGGTAAACTATACAATTACCGATTTTATCACCGGTAAAGATGTGGAAGATCCCGCTCGCATTCAATACATCGATAATTACAACGGAAGCAGGCTTCCCGCTTTTCACCACCTCGACATCGGATTGACATTCAAAAAACAACGAACATCATACGAACGCGAATGGAAAATTGGAGTATACAATGTATATGCTCGTCAAAATCCGTATATGTATTATCCATATACTGCGCCCAATGGCTACCAAAAATACAGGCAAATAAGCATTTTTCCGTTTCTCCCATCCATCAGTTACCATATTCAATTCTAGTCTCATGAAAAAGTGTTGTACGTATATAAGAGTCTCATCAATTATTACGGTTATCATACTCCTGTTCTTTTCGTGTACCCGCGATATGGATGTTCACATAAAAAACAACGAAAAAAAAATTGTTGTACAGGGATTATTCTCCGACGAGAAAGGTTGGGACATTGTTCTGCTTACAACAAAGAATATGACCCAAAATATTGATACCTATATAAAAAATGCCACTGTGGAGATAGCATCTGGAACCGATCCAATCATTCGCTTACATTATACAAAATTTGGACATTACCAGTCGGAACAAAAACCGGTCGCCGGTAAAGTATATACACTAAAAATAGATGTACCGGGATATGATCAAATAAACGCTCAAAGCAGTATCCCACTTCCGGTAAAAGCAAAAGTGGACGATTTCACAATTAACTGGCTCACCTACATGTATCCGAATGACTTGCTGGACTACGATGTATTCCCCCTTACAGTCCGTTTTGAAAAGCCGGTACCCGATGCAAATATGGTCTTTCGCGCCAAAAAATTTAATCCTGAGTCAGGCTACAACCGTTATCTTCTCCCCTCTTCTGCTGTAAAAGAGCTGGAACAGCAGGGCATACCTCCACTTGCGGCCACACGTCTGCGGCAGGTTGCAGACCAATGGCAAATATCCCGGGATGTATTTGAAAAATGCTTCAATGGTACAGAAGCATACACAGAAATAACAAACCACTACAACATGCTTAGGGAAAAACTCCGAAAGAAAACTGTCAAGCAAAGAGAATATGCCGCATTCGAGCCTACCCAATGCTTTGCCAACGACAACCGGACAAGTAATATCTCATACGATACCAATACGGTTTTTGGCCAGGGACAGCAAGTTGTAGAAGCAGGATTGCTTTATGCCGACCCGAACCTCAAATACGATATGCAGTACAACTACGGATCCAAACCCGGTATTGAGTACTGGCTCGAAGTAACACAAGGAAGCATCGATTATTACGAGTACTACCGTACCTATATTTTGCAAATAAGTCAACGACTCAATCCCTATTCCGGGCCTGTTGAGGTTTATTCCAACATCAATAACGGCGTTGGAATTTTTGCCGGCTATCACCGCCAGATGATTCACATATTAACGTACTAATATTATTACCATGAAACGATTAGCAATTACAACAGTTTTCCTTTTGATTAGTCTTGTCTCCTTTTCGCAGTCGAAATTCAGGGCAGGAATATACGTCGAAGGAAGCCAATTTTTTCCTGAAGGAACATCTGTCAAAAAAAATGGTTTTTCAACCGGAGGAGGAGCCTATGCCTCCTATCCAATAGGAAAATTGTTCTCCGCTTCGCTCGGCGTTGGTTACAGATACAAAACCAACAAAACGGCTTTTGAAATACCAGATGAATCGAATCCCACAACTGGTTATGCTTATAAAACCGTTGAAGAAACATACCCACAGCATTACCTTGTCGTTCCGTTGAAAGTTAAATTTACTCCCGTACAAAAGTTCTTTATCGAAGGAGGAATAGAAACATCCTGGTTACTCAATTATGACTATGTGAATGAGAAACCGGAATTTAACGGGCTACTGGGTGCAGGCTACCACCTGACTCAAAAATTAGATGCTTCTCTCTGTTATATAAGGGGCTTTAAAGACCAGGGAATGGGCAATAAAAATGATTATGGCCAGATTTACAAAAACAGAATGCTGACTTTGACCTTCTCGTATTCAGTTTTCGGTAAGTAAAACAGTGAAACCAGATGAAGACCTTCTCTGAAGGCTAATTTCGAATGCCGAATAAGCGATTTCCGCCCATTTATCCGGAATAAAAAGAGAAGTTTTTCTATAACGATACAACACAAACCTGACAGGTTTCAAAAGCCTGTCAGGTTAACTTTTTAGTAGCCAAACATCAAAATTTGACATTTTGCTACTTTTCCGTAGCACTGCCGTTCAATTTATTTGCCCTGCTCAATTTTTATGTTCCTTGCTCAATTATTTATTTCCCTGCCAAACAATTTGTCATCTCTTGCAGGGGTTTTACCCCTCTTTGCAGCTATTTTTGCTGTCTTTGCAACCTCTAGGGAGGTCTTTGCTGCTATTTTTGTAGTCTTTGCAGGATTTTGGGGGAGTCTGTTCAGCCAACTGTGTCAAGGAATAATTGAATAACAAATTATAACTTGTAGCATTATGGAGGAACAGAAATTTGACTATGAAGCCTTTGAGAAGGAAGCTATCGAGCAACTGAAAAAGGGAAAGAAGCTTGAAGGGAAAGGCGGGGTGTTGGCTCCGTTATTGCAACGGCTGCTAAATGCAAGCCTTCATGGAGAACTTGACGCCCATCTACAGGAAGGTGAAACGCAAAATCGCCGTAACGGCAAGGGGACAAAGAAGGTAAAAACAAGTTTTGGCGAAATCGAAATCGATTCACCCCGGGATCGTGAAAGCAGCTTCTCACCGCAGATTGTCCGCAAACGGCAGCTGACCCTGGGAGATGGAATCGATCACAAAGTGATTTCTCTTTATGCCAAAGGGATGAGTTATGAGAGCATTTGTGAACACCTGGAAGATTTATATGGCATCACACTTTCTCCGGCCACATTAAGCGCAATAACCGACCGTATTATGCCCGAGGTTTACCAGTGGCAAAACCGTCCGTTGGAGGCTTTATATCCGATTGTATGGCTCGATGCAGTCCATTACAAAGTGCGTAGTGAAGGAAGGATTGTTCACAAAGCAGTTTATCATGTTCTCGGAGTCGGTCAGGATGGCATAAAAGAAATACTGGGGATGTATATCGGTGAGAAAGAGGGAGCTAAATTTTGGTTACAGGTGCTGAGCGACCTTCAGAACCGGGGAGTCAAAGACATCCTGATTGCCTGCATTGATAACCTGACTGGCTTTAAAGAAGCTATCGAAAGTATCTTTCCCAAAACCGATGTTCAACTATGTGTGATTCACCAAATCCGTAATTCCTTTAAATATTTACGTAAAAAAGATTACAAGGAGTTTGTAGCTGACCTGCGATTAATTTATACCGCTCTAAATTACCAGGAAGGGGAAAGGAATCTGGACAAGTTTGATGAAAAATGGGGGAAGCAATACCCTGCTGTCATTCGTTCATGGAGGAATAACTGGGACGGACTCAGTACTTTTTTCCACTACCCCTATGAGCTCCGCAGGCTCATGTACACCACCAACATCATCGAAAGTTATCACAGCCAGTTACGTAAAATCACCAAAAGCAAGAGAATATTTCCAAACGACGCAGCTCTGTTAAAGCTGCTGTACCTGATAACAATAAGAATAACAGAAAAATGGTCGAGGCCAATTAAGAACTGGAAAAATACGTTAGCTCAACTTTCAATACTATATGAAGAGAGAATGAATCCTGAATAATTTTTTCTTTTCCAAAACCCTGTTTTTAACTGAAGGGCTTTGAAAAAGAAAAATTTAAGACTGACACAGTTCATTGAATAGACCCTTTTGGGGGGCCTTTGCAGCTCAGGAGGCCTTCCTGCCGGGCAGGAAGGCCGCGAAAGCCAGCCGGACAGACGAAAAATGAAACAGGAATGCTGACAGAGATAAAAGAATTGCTTTCCGGGAAAACGGAAAACGAAAAACCAACACCGGAGGTATTGAAAGAGATAAAAAAAACAGGTTGAAACCGGAAAGTTCCAACCTGCCTAATCTAAACCTGATGATTATAAATTATAATCACTAACTGAATACCGAAGTCTTATCAGACTTCCACTAAAACACAATTTTTTATTTCATTACCGAAAAACGGTAGATACACTCATGCTGATAGGTTTGCCCCGGCTTTAATGTTGTAGTCGGGAACTGTGGTTTGTTCGGAGAATCGGGATAGTGCTGCACTTCGAGACAGAAAGCACTGCGATGCTCGTAGGGCTTTCCTGATTTGCCAATCTCCTGACCGTTCAGGAAGTTTCCGGTGTAGAACTGAATACCGGGCTGGTCGGTTAACACATCCATTTTGATCCCCGATACCGGAGAATATACGGTTGCGGCCAATGCGACATTGCTGCTTTTGTTATTCAGCACCCAGTTGTGGTCGTAACCTTTCCCATACTTCAGCTGCGTATTATCGGCATTGATGCGCTCGCCAATCGGCGTCGGTTTTGTAAAATCAAACGGAGTTCCGGTAACCGATTCGATGATGCCTGTCGGAATCAACGTAGAATCAACCGGCGTAATGCTGTCGGCGTTCAACATCATCACATGGTCGAGAATGGTTTTGGAACCTTCTCCCGAAAGGTTAAAATACGAATGATTGGTCAGGTTCAGCACCGTTGTCTTGTCGGTGGTTGCCTTGTAATCAATCTTCAGTCCATTTTGCGGAGTCAGTTCGTACGTTACCGTAACATCCAAATCACCCGGGTAACCTTCTTCCATATCGGGAGAATGATAGGTAAACTGAATTTTGGAATCGCTCAGTTTCCTGGCATTCCAAACCACGGCAAAGTAGCCTTTCGGACCACCATGCAGACTATTCATACCATCGTTGGCAACGAGATTGTAGTTTACGCCGTCGAGCGTAAATTTTGCATCACCAATACGGTTGGCATAACGACCAACCGCCGCTCCGAAATAGGTTTGCGGACGGTTGATGTAGTCATTCAGGTTATCGTAACCCAGAACCACATCCGTCGGTTTTCCATTTTTATCGGGCACACAAAGTGCAACAATACGGGCACCGTAGTTGGTCACTTTCAGTCCAATGCCATTCTGTCCAACAAGGGTATACAGCTTGACCTGCTTACCATCGACCGTTTGATCGAATTTTTCGGGATTAATTTTTTGGACGGCCGGCGTAAATACCGATGGTTTCGATTGCGGCTGACAACTCATCATCACAACCGTCAAAACCAGAGAAAGAATTGTTAAACTCGTTTTCATGGTGCTATATTTTAGAAATGCGTTATACTTATTTCAACTGGACCAATACAACGGAATGCGCCGGCAGCGTAATGCTCAGCTTACCGTTTTTTGGTTTTGCTACCGCGAAGTCCTTCATGGTTACTTCCGGTTTCTTACCGAAATCGTTGTATGAATCCATAGACTGACCATCGACAATTTTTCCGGATGCTTCCTTGTATGTCACACCAGGAATATCACATTCCAGCGACTCGGCCTTTTCCGGATCCAAGTTACAAAGAGTTATGCTCAATACACCATTTTTTACCGATGCAGAAGAGCTAATGGCCGGAATACTGTCGCCTTTGTAAGTATAAGAAGCGCTTTTCAGGTTCATCGGTACCAGGCGTGCATCCTGATGTACACTGTACATTTTGTATACGTAGTAAGTGGGCGTCAGTACCATCTGCTTGTCTTTGGTCAGGATAACTGCCTGCAGTACATTTATCATCTGGGCAATGTTAGCCATCTTTACGCGATCGGCATGTTCGTTAAAGATGTTCAGGTTCACACCTGCAACCACCGCGTCACGCATGGTATTCTGCTGGAACAGGAAGCCGGGGTTTGTTCCGGGTTCTACATTGAACCAGTTTCCCCATTCGTCGACAATTAAGCCAACCCTTTTTTGCGGATCGTAGCGATCCATGATGGCAGAGTGACGGCGAATCAGCTCGTCCATGTAAAGCGTTTTCTTCATTGAGGCGAACCAGTCATCTTCGTTGAAACCGGTCGCATCGCCTTTATTACTCCAGGTATGAGCAATCGTATAGTAATGTAGCGAAAGGCCCTGAATGAGGTTAGGGTGGCGCATCGCTTTCTTCATCACAGTTTCTGTCCAGTTGTAGTCATTGGAATTGGGACCGCTTGCAATTTTATATTGAGCTCCCCACATGTAAGTCGAAAACTGGTTAAACAGATCGGCATAATAATCGGGCGTCATGTTGCCACCACATCCCCACGATTCGTTTCCTACGCCCCAGTATTTCACCAGCCAGGGATCCTGACGTCCGTTTTTCTTGCGAAGGCGGGTCATCGGGCTATCGTTGTTCGAAGTTGTATATTCAACCCACTGAGAGGCCTCCTCCACAGTTCCGGAACCAACGTTCACGCTGATATATGGCTCAGCTCCTACCAGCTCACAGAAGTCGAGGAATTCATTCGTACCAAAGCTGTTATCTTCGGTTACTCCACCCCAGTTCACATTCACAATGGATGGGCGCTTATCTTTCGGTCCGATTCCATCTTTCCAGTGGTACGTGTCGGCAAAACAACCGCCGGGCCAGCGAATAACCGAAACCTTCATGGCTTTCAGTGCATTCACCACATCGGTACGATACCCGTCAATGTTCGGGATATCCGAATTCTCTCCTACATAAATTCCACCATAGATACCATGACCGAGATGCTCGGCAAACTGGCCGTAAATTTCTTTATTGATTTTTGTCTTAGCTTCGTCAGGATATACCGTTAGCCGGTTTTCCTGGGCCATCAGTTTTGCTGAGAACAACAAAAGCAGGGCAACTACCCCAAATTTTAAATGCTTCATGGTTGGATGTTTAATTCGTTTTTAGTTTTAACTAATTGGATTGCGTTTGATTTTGTCTGGTTGAACCAGTTCTGATAGTATGGTCCGGCACGGGAAAACCCGCTACCGGACCTTTCTAATCTCAAAACGGTTTCTATTGCGAAAGATTAAAGTTTTCCTAATTCAATATACTTTTTGTAAATCTCGTTGTATTGCGCTGCATTTTCAGCAATCGGATAATAGGTCTTTTCGAAACCTTGTCCCATAGCCGCCTGCGCTTCTTCCACTGAAGAATAAACTCCCGCGGCAACCGCAGCAAACATAGCAGCTCCCAGCGCCATCGCCTGCTCCGATACCGACACCTTTATCGGCATATTCAGCACATCGGCCATGGTCTGCATAACGAAGGGCGATTTTTTGGCCACACCGCCAATACCAACTACTTCTTTGATTTCGATTCCATGCTCAGCAAACCGATCGGTAATGGCACGTGAACCAAAGGCTGTTGCTTCTACCAGCGCACGGAAAATACGCGGAGCTGATGAGCCCAGGTTCAAACCGGCAATGGTTCCGGTAACGGTCTGGTCGGCATCCGGTGTACGACGACCGTTGAGCCAGTCGGTAGCCACAATGGTCGATTCCTCTACCGGAATCTTCGCAGCTTCTTCCGACAACACCGGCAGGATTTTATCTTCGATAGCTTTCCGCTGTTCCTCATCATCGAGGAATTGCAGCGGCCAGCTCAATACATTTTTAAACCACGCGTAAATGTCGCCAAATCCCGATTGACCTGCTTCCAGACCAACCATTCCCGGAATAACGGAACCATCAACTTGTCCGCAAATACCCGGAATGAGCTTGTCTTTCATCTCTTCGTACGGAGCCACCAGGATATCACAAGTCGAAGTACCAATGGCACGAACCAATGTGTTCGGCGTTATCTCAGCGCCAACCGCTCCCATGTGGCAGTCGAAGGCACTCACGCCAACGACAACATCGGTTGACAAACCGAGTTTTTCTGCCCATTCGGGAGAAAGCGTTCCGGCGGCCGCATCGGAAGTATAGGTTTCATCGAAAAGATTATCACGTAAACCGGCCAGTTCCGGTCCTAGTGTGGTCAGGAACTTCTCGTCAGGTAGACCATTCCATTCCGGATCCCACATCGCTTTGTGGCCAGCGGCACAACGACCGCGTTTCAGGTCTTTTAATCCAGTAGTACCGGTAATCAATGCCGGAAGCCAGTCGCAGTACTCCACCCATGAAGTAGCTTTGGCTTTTACCGCTTCATCTTCGCGAAGTACGTGCAGCACCTTCGCCCACACCCATTCCGATGAATAAATACCGCCTTCGTATTTCACGTAATCAATGTCCCACTCTTTCGAAAGCTTGTTGATTTCATCAGCCTCTTTTACGGCTGTATGATCTTTCCAGAGAATGAACATCGCATTCGGATTTTCTTCGAAACCCGGTAGCAGTGCCAACGGAGTACCGTTCTCGTCAGTCAAAGCGGGCGTACTTCCGGTGGTATCGAACGAAATACCCACCACGTTTTCAGCCACACCAGCCGGACATTTGGCCAGCGCTTCCTTTACCGATGCTTCCAGAACTTCAATGTAATCGAGCGGATGTTGACGATATTGATTCTTCGCCGGATCGCAATATTTGCCTTCCATCCAGCGGGGATAGTTTCTTACGGCAGCCGCCAACTCTTTTCCGTTGCTGGCATCCACTACCAACGCACGGCACGAGTCACTTCCGTAATCAATCCCTATAACGTATTTTGTCATGATGTAACGATTTTCTAAAGGTTCGTCCTCCGGTTAAACCGGAAATGATTTATTGGCCGTAATAAGCGTTTTTACCGTGCTTCCGCTCGTAGTGCTTCTTCACCAAATGCGGATTCATGGTCAGATCAGGATTATTCATGAAGGCAAAGGTTGCCATCTTGGAAATCTCTTCCATGACCACTGCATTATGAACCGCGTTGTGCGCATCTTTTCCCCACGAAAACGGTCCGTGGTTCTTCACCAGCACACCGGGAATTTCCATCGGCTTCAGCCGGGCAAATGTCTCCACAATCACATTGCCGGTTTCTTTTTCATACTCACCAAAAACTTCTCCTTCGGTCATATCGCGTGTACAAGGAATGTCGTTGGCAAAGTAATCGGCGTGTGTTGTACCGATAATTGGGAGTGCTTTTCCCGACTGCGCCCAGGCAGTTGAATAGGTGGAATGGGTGTGCACTACCCCACCTATTTCCGGAAATTCCTTATAAAGCACCAGATGCGTGGGCATATCCGACGACGGTTTCAGATTTCCTTCCACCACATTGCCATCCATATCCACAACGACCATATCAGAGGCTTTCATCACCGAATAATCCACACCGCTCGGCTTGATAACGAACAGCCCTTTCTCCCGGTCGATGCCACTCACGTTTCCCCATGTAAAAATCACGAGACCGTGTTTTACCAGATCCAGATTCGCCTGAAAAACCTCTTCTTTTAACTGCTCTAACATGATTCAACTTTTTTAAGGTTGAGAAAACGGTCCGGAGCGTAAAACCTCAAAAACCAGAAAGCCAGAGCCTCCGGACCGCTACTTTAATTTTATCCGCTTTGCGCTAAATCAGTTGATTCCGCCTTTCAGCATGTAGTACACTTCGTTCCAGCGAAGTTCTTTCTTCAGTTCCGACACTTTGGTATCCTTGTCAATCAGGATATATTCCACATCGGCCAGCTCAGCAAAATCTTCCACAAATTCAGGCGTGAGTGCCAAGGTGAAAACCGAGTGATGAGTACCGCCGGCATAAATCCAGGCAGCTGCACCATCTTCCAGGTTTGGATGTGTCTTCCACAGCGCACGGGCTACCGGAAGCTTGGGCAAATCCTGGTAAGGTTCGATTACATCCAGCGTATTAACGATTACCCGGAAACGGTTGCCCATATCGATAAGCGTCACGTTCATGGCATCGCCTGTTTCGCTATCGAACACCAGACGGGCCGGAGCATCTTTACCGCCAATTCCCAACGGATGTACTTCCAGCTTTGGCTTTTTAACAGCAATCGACGGACAGATTTCCAGCATGTGCGAACCGAGAACGGCCGGAGCTGCCGGATCGAGATGGTAGGTATAATCTTCCATGAACGAGCTACCGCCCTTCAGTCCGGTTGACATCGTTTTAATGATGCGCAGCATAGCAGCCTGTTTCCAGTCACCTTCGGCACCGAAACCATATCCGGCAGCCATCAGACGCTGAGAAGCCAGTCCCGGTAACTGTGAAAGTCCGGTCAGATTCTCAAAGTTCGTGGTGAATGCCTTGAAATCACCGTCTTCCATGAAACGTTTCAACGCAATTTCGTAACGGGCCTGTACGCGAACATTCTCGTAATACTCACCGCCTTTTTTGCAGTTGTCCGCTAAATCATACAACTCGTTGTACTCTTCCACCAATGCATCCACATCAGCATCGCTTACTGCATCGACGTATTTTACTAAATCACCGACACCAAAAGCTGAGATCTGCCAACCGAATTTAATTTGTGCTTCCACTTTGTCGCCTTCGGTAACAGCTACCTCACGCATGTTATCACCAAAACGGGCTACCTTCAGTCCCTGCGAATCGGCCCAGCCAATGGCAGTACGGCACCACGCTCCTACTTTCTCCTGCACTTTTTCATCCTGCCAGTGACCAACAACCACTTTCCGGTTCTTTCGCATACGCGCATTGATGAAACCGTACTCGCGACCACCATGTGCACTCTGGTTCAGGTTCATGAAATCCATGTCGATTTCATCCCACGGAATGTCACGGTTGAACTGCGTGTGCAAATGCATGTAAGGCTTATTCAATGTCTTCAGGCCAGCAATCCACATTTTTGCGGGTGAGAAGGTGTGCATCCAGGTAATTACACCAATACACGATGCATCTGAATTCGCTTCTACACAAATATTCAGTATTTCGTCAGGGGTTTTTACCACCGGTTTGAAAACCACTTCTACAGGCAATTTCCCGGAGGCATTCAAACCTTTTACAATTGTTTCGGAGTCTGTATCAACTTGCTTGAGCGTCTCCGGGCCGTACAAATGCTGGCTTCCGGTGACGAACCAAACAACTTTTTGATTGAGTTCTTTCATGATAATATTACTTGTTTTGAAAAATTATTTCTTACCAGAAATAGATATAAAATCCAATAATAAAGGCAATTACTATTAATGAATTGATGACGTCCCACTTATTCCAGCTGGCACGGGTCAAAGCAACCTCCTCGGCAGTAGCAGAACGGAAATAAAGTCCTTTGATTTTTGCCGGATCTTTACCTTCAGTGAAGTAACTGATGATCACCATCAGGAGAATAATAACAATAAACAGGGCAATCTCATAGTGCAACCAGTTTGGCGCTACAATGAACTTGAAGAAGAAGTTATTCGGATCGAATGAGCTGGCAAATATCTTCATAGCCAAACGCATCATTCCAAGGAAAAAGCCAATAACCAATCCCCAGTAACCAGCGGCCGGAGTGGTCTTTTTGGAAACAACCCCCAACAGGAATACGGCGGCGATACCCGGAGCCAGCAACGACTGAACATCCTGCAGATACTGATAAAGCACCTGCCCCATACCTTTCATAACCGGAATCCAGAGGATACCCAGAACCACAATCACTGCCGTGGCAATTCGTCCCACACGTACCAACTGTTTTTCCGGGGCATTCGGACGGTATTTTTTATAAAAGTCTACCGTGAAGAGCATAGCTGAAGAGTTGAAAAGCGATGCCAGGGAACTCATCAGAGCCGCCAGGATACCTCCTACTACCACACCACGAAAACCAGCGGGCAATAATACTCTCACCAGCGTCGAAAATGCTGCATCACTACTTTTCAGGTCAATCAATCCTTTCTGATTCAATGCAAAAGCAATCATACCCGGAATCAGGAAAAGGAATACAGGAGTCAGCTTCAGGTAGGCACCAAAAATAGAACCGCGGCGGGCCTGAGTCTGGTCTCTTCCCGAAAGGACACGTTGCACAATATACTGGTCAGTATTCCAATACCAGAAACCAATAATAGCCGACCCTAATATCACCCCGGTCCATGGGAATTCCGGGTCGTTGGCCGAGCGAATCACACTGGCCATACTGTCGCCGGTAGCCGTTTTGGCTGCGCGGGTAATCTCCATCAGCTGATCCCAGCCTCCCAGCATGTGCAAACCGGTAACCAGAATCACTATGGAACCGATTAACAGGATGGGTGTCTGTAACACCGATGTATACAGCACGGCTTTCATTCCGCCAAAGGTGGTATACAAACCGGTTATCACCACCAGTCCAATGGCACTCACCCAGAAGAAATCGACGTGATAGCCCAATAAAGTTATGTACTGAATATTGAACACACTTTTGAAAACCACACCTCCGGCATAAACCGTTACGGCCACTTTTGTCAACACGTAACTTACCAGTGAGATGATGGACAGAAAAGAGCGTGATTTGGAATTGTAACGTCTCTCCAGGAATTCAGGCATGGTATACACACCGCTACGTGCATAAAGCGGAACGAACAACCATCCCAGCATTAGAATTAGCCATCCCTGCATCTCCCACGATGCCATTGCCATTCCACTTTCAGCACCGGCGCCGGCCAGTCCTACCAGGTGTTCAGAACCGATATTGGATGCAAAAATGGATGCACCAATCGCGATCCAGGTAGCATCGCGACCTGCCAAAAAGTAATCAGATGAGGTATCGTCCTTTTGTCTAATCACCCAGACGATAATCCCTATCATCAACAGGAAGAATCCTCCCAATACGAGCCAGTCTAATAAAGCCATAATCTACGATTTAATTGTTTAATTGGTTCAATTTACTTTTAGATGATATTATAGGTCGTTTTGACTTTTATCCAGATTAAAAAATAATTTCCGTTAGAGTTCAAACGAAAAGCCGTTTGCTTCATACTCTTCGTATCGCTCTTTGTTAAAAGCGTACAGGTAAGCGCCTTTCTTCGAATTGCTCATATCTTTTATTGGCAATCGGTCCAGTAAGTTCATGGAAATAATTTTCCGCCGAAAATTGGCTGGTTCCAGTTTTTCCTGGTAAATGGCTTCATATAACAAACGCAACTGAGTAATCGTAAATGTTTCAGGAAGCAACTCAAATCCAATGGGTTGGTATTTTGCCCTCCTTTTCAGACGCCTCAATGCTTTATCAACAATCTCCGAGTGGTCGAATACCAGGTTGGGAATCTCATTGATGGAGAACCACTGAGCACCATGCTTTTTCAAAAGGTCTTCGCGGTAATCCTGAATATTAATCAAAGAGTAATAAGCCATACTAACGACACGGGCTGCGGGGTCACGATCGATTTCAGAAAATGCACTCAACTGCTCCATATAAATGTCACGCATACCTGTAATACGGGCAAGTACCCGATAAGCGGCGTCATCCAGAGTCTCTTCTTTCTGGAGGAATCCCCCCATGAGTGACCAACCACCCTTTTCAGGCTCAAAATCACGTTTATACAGAAGTAGATTGAGATGTTCGCCGTCGAAACCAAAGATGACACAGTCGACGGCCAAATGAAACCTTTCCTTATCAGTATATGGCATAGTTGAGCTTTATTGGTGCAACAAATGTCATATTTACATTTATTATTTACAAATAAATTTTTAATTTTTTTGGAGAACATGTTAAAGAATAGACTAACTAATTCTCATTTGAAAGTTATTGTATCCTTCTACCACAACACAAGCGCCCGGAAACAACACCAGTACACACACCTTATACTATGCCGCAGTTGCTCTCCAACAAACAAAAAAAGCCATCACTACGGATGGCTTTCGAAATAAATATTGTGTAAACAGCTAACTGCTGTGAATTTCCAGCTTCAGTTTCCGAACCACACCAAAAGTGGTTGAAAACAAGAGAATAACTTTAATGACCTCCAGCCCGATATAAACAAAATGTGCCGGATCTGAGGTGGGCTGCGCGCCATTAATAATTTCAACCGCACGGTGTGTCAAAACGGGCAAAAGAACAAACGTCTGGACGGCAACAATCACTGCAAGTCCTGCAACCATAAAAGTCAACTTGTCCTTTAAAAATCCGAAGTTCCGCTTAACAAAGAATAGTAACAACAGGGTAAGCACAATCTCCACCCGGTTTAATCCCGTAAAAACCAGTTTTCCGATGCCCAATCCAATGGGGAGAGTAACACCCGGCGCCTGGAATTTCAGCCAGGCTTCCATAAAACTGATCGCACATACGAAGCCAGCCCAAAACATCAGAATGATGATGGGTGCAAATGCAATGCGTTTATTCATCATATAGTTAATTCATTAATCGATTAATGACGGCCTCCCGCTTCATCACCTTTTGAGCCAGGGAATAAATTGTCTCCTTGCGTACCAGGCGATAAAATCCGTCCCGGATAGGAAGAAACTCTTCATGCATCGGACAA
The DNA here is from genome assembly GCF_009617875.1 of Prolixibacter sp. NT017. Taxonomy (NCBI): domain Bacteria; kingdom Pseudomonadati; phylum Bacteroidota; class Bacteroidia; order Marinilabiliales; family Prolixibacteraceae; genus Prolixibacter; species Prolixibacter sp. NT017. The sequence continues at coordinate 2,149,950 of NZ_BLAV01000001.1, forward strand.
GGATGTGTGTCGTCGCAATGCTTTAATCCGAATCCGCAACTGGTAAATATATGGGCATCTCCCATTTGGCTGATGACATCATACAGAGTAGGTGAGGCCTCGGGGGTAAGCTCTTTGAAAAAGAATCCTCCTCCCCGGCCTTTCACCGAAGAAAGTACACGCGATCGGGCTAACGTCTGCAAGATTTTGGCGGTGTAGGGTTCCGGACTTTCAATTTCTTTTGCTACTTCACGAAAGCCGGGCGTTTTCCCTTCCAGATTTTTCATACAGATGTAAACCAAGGCCCTGATGGCGTATTCAGCTGCTTTTCCTACCATTTTTTAATATAAAAGTTCATCTATTTAACCGCCATCTTCTGTTCCAGTTCAATGGCTTTCGGAAAAAGTATGTTATTTTCCAGATGAATGTGCCGATGCAAATCCTTTTCAAAGTCGGCCAACTGCTGATAAGTTACCCGAAAGGTATTGCAGGCGTCATCCGGAATACTGTATCCGGCCGATAATTTAGCAATCTTTTCAAAACGTTCTCCTTCGTTTTGATGTTCCTGCATCATCATTGCAACCGGATTTTCTACCTGCCCGAATGACGGCGCCTGATAAGGAACTTCTCCCTTTTTTACCGCTTCCAGACGCTTAATATGAGGAAAAAGAACCATTTCTTCCTTTTGTAAGTGCATCGTCAAATCGCCAGCTGAACCTTCGAATAATTTTTTGATCTCAATTATCTCGGGATGGTGTTCACTGTGCTTTCGCTCTATCTTCTCCAGATTCTCCAATAAAACCGGAATGTGTTTCCTCACATACGTATGATGCCGGTCGACAATATAGTCAATCAGTTTATCCAACGCCAGTGCATTTAAATATTCAGCATCCGGATCGTTTTCCAGCAGTGCTGCATTTAACTCTTCCAGCAAAATTTCCGGTTCTACACCAGCCTTCCGGCTTGCTTCGTTCAATGGACGATTGCCGTTACAACAAAAATCAATATGGTGAGAAGCAAACACCTGGGCTGCTTTAAAGTTCTCACGTACAATCTCTCCTACGTTTGAATCACTCGTTATCTTCATATCGTTCAGAATTATTTACGACACAAAAATATGTATTTTTCTTCTAAAAGGATTAAAAGGTCTTTTTATATTTTTACATTTGTTCACACCAACTCATAAAACTTGTTGCAATGAACACAAAACGATTATGGGCAGGATTTATCCTTGTCATGGTAATTTCATTTGGTGTATTACTCTACTACGGTGAAGAAATTTATCGCAAGGCACCTCCCGAACCTGAAAAAGTTGTTACGCAAAGTGGAGAAACTCTTTTTTCCGGCCAGGACATTAAGAATGGGCAAAATGTGTGGCAATCCATTGGTGGACAAGAACTGGGTACCGTTTGGGGACACGGCGCCTACAAAGCGCCTGACTGGACGGCCGATTGGCTACACAAAGAGGCTGTTTTTATTCTGAATAAATGGGCCGAAACCGACTATGGAAAAGGCTATGCCGCTCTGAACGATGAAAACAAAGCGGCACTTAAAGCCCGGCTGAAAAACCTGATAAGGAAAAACCGGTATGATGAAAATACCGGAGTGCTAACCATTCCTGACGTTCAGGCCGAAGCAGTTAAAGCAATCAGCAAAGAATACACCGGTCTGTTTATGGATGGTCCTCAATACCAAAAACTCCGCGAAGATTACAGTATTCCACCCGGAACTGTCAAAGACCCGGAAAGGATGCACGAAATGAATGCTTTCTTTTTCTGGGCTACCTGGGCCACATCGACAGACCGCCCGGGAATGGAAATCACGTATACCAACAACTGGCCGCCCGAAAAACTAATTGACAATAAACCGACCAGTTCATTGATTATCTGGACCGGATTCAGTGTGATACTACTGCTGGCAGGAATTGGTCTGCTTGCCTGGTATTATGCTTCGAATCGCGAGGAAGAAGATTTCACGGAAGTTCCGAAAGTCAATCCCCTCTCGGGACAACACATTACACCCTCGATGCGGGCAACACTGAAATACTTTTGGGTTGTATCCCTCCTCATCCTGGTACAAATTGCCATGGGAATCATCACGGCTCACTATGGTGTGGAAGGATTGGGCTTTTACGGACTCCCCCTCGATAAAGTATTACCGTACAGCATATCCAGAACATGGCACCTGCAGCTGGCTATCTTCTGGATTGCAACTTCCTGGCTGGCTACCGGATTATTCATGGCACCAGCCGTGTCGGGGCACGAGCCGAAATACCAAAAACTCGGTGTTAACATTCTTTTCATTGCGCTGCTGGTAATTGTCGTCGGCTCACTGGTTGGACAATGGCTGGGAATCATGCAACGGCTTGGTCTGGTCGAAAACTTCTGGTTCGGTCACCAGGGATACGAATATGTCGACCTGGGCCGTTTCTGGCAGATATTCCTTTTCGCCGGACTTTTTATCTGGCTCTTTCTGCTGGGACGCGCCCTCTGGCCAGCCATTACCAAGAAATCGGATAACCGACAGCTGCTGATCCTCTTCCTAATCTCGTCTATTGCTATCGCGGCATTCTATGGTGCCGGACTGATGTGGGGACGACAAACCAATCTTTCCATTGCCGAATACTGGCGCTGGTGGGTGGTTCACCTTTGGGTGGAAGGATTCTTCGAAGTATTTGCTACAGTTGTTATTGCTTTCCTTTTTGTCCGCATGCAACTGATCAAACCGAAGCTGGCTACGGCGACGGTGCTGTTCTCCACCATTATTTTCCTCTCAGGAGGTATTCTCGGAACATTCCACCACCTCTATTTCGCCGGAACTCCTACGGCCGTTCTGGCTATTGGAGCGACATTCAGCGCCCTGGAGGTCGTGCCGCTGGTTCTTGTAGGTTTCGAGGCTTATCATAATATCCGAATGAGCAAAGCCAGCGGTTGGATTCAGACCTATAAATGGCCGATTAATTTCTTTGTGGCAGTGGCGTTCTGGAATCTCGTCGGAGCAGGAATCTTTGGATTTGTCATCAATCCTCCCATCGCACTGTATTACATGCAGGGACTAAACACGACGGCGGTTCATGCCCACGCTGCTCTGTTCGGTGTTTACGGCATGCTGGGTATCGGTCTGATGTTGTTCGTTTTGCGTGATATGAATCTTCAACCGGAGTGGAAGGAAAAGCAACTGAAGTTTGCCTTTTGGACACTCAACATCGGGCTGCTGCTGATGGTGCTTATCAGTCTTCTCCCGGTTGGATTGATGCAAACCTGGGCCAGTGTGAAGTACGGTCTTTGGTATGCCCGTTCACCCCAATTCCTGAATCATCCGCCCATGCAAACCCTCCGTTGGTTGCGCGTGATTGGCGACACAGTCTTTACTGCCGGCGCATTTGTCTTGGTATGGTTCATTTTCGGACTAAAAACCGGCTGGTCGATTAAAAAGAAATAATCAATTAATCGCTGTACACCCAAAATCCCTGAGGTAAATTACTTCAGGGATTTTCTTATTTTGTTTCAGGCTCCAAACCGTTCTTTGGCTTCCTCCAGCATAGAAATCGTCGCAGTTGCTCCGCAACGGGTACAGCCGGCTTCCTTCACTGCTAACAGTTGATCGAGTGTTCGAACACCGCCCGCCGCTTTGATTTTCACATTCGGCCCGGAATATGTTCGCATCAGCTCCAGGTTCTTCAACGTTGCCCCTTCATAGCTGTATTTTCCATCGGCTCCTTTCACAAAGCCAAAGCCGGTCGACGTCTTCACGTAATCAGCACCTGCTTCGGTACAAATTTCACACAACCGTTTGATGTCTTCTTCTTTGGCAACAAAATCGGTTTCGAAAATCACCTTCACAATCGCGCCGTGGTAGTGACATTCATCGGTAACAGTCTGGATTTCCTTCCGGATATAATCCCAGTCGCCCTGCAAAGCCTTTCCAATATTGACGACCATGTCAATTTCCACAGCCCCGTCAGAACAGGCCAGTTCAGTTTCAAAGCGCTTCACCTCAATGGTGGAATTCCCGGCAGGAAAACCGATGACACAGCCGACCAGTACACCGGTATCCTTGAGCAATTCAACAGCTTGTTTTACCATGTATGGCTTCACACAGACCGAGGCCACATCATATTTCGCGGCCACTTCGCACTCCCGCTTCAGGTCGTCATCCGTTAAAGTGGGGTGTAAAATGGAGTGATCGATCATTTTCGCCAGTTCCTTCAGTTTCGTCATGATGTTTTATTGGTTAGTTAGTTGCTTTTACATTGCTTAGTTTAACCTCACCCAATCGTTCCAGTTTATCAGAAGCGGCCATTCCGTTTGGGTTGCAACCGGGTTTTCCTTCCGGAACAGCAATGTCCAGTTTTTGATAATGAGCTACCCAGGTCGAATCGAATTGCCCGGTTTTCGGGTTCTTAAAAGTCATGGGATTCAGTTTGAAAACCGAATCGGGAGCGAATATCGTATACACAAATTCAGAGCAGTAATATCCCGTATCCGGAAGAATATACGTGTAGTTGTAAGGTTGTCCGAGCAATTGCTCTGCCCGTTTCATCGCTTCCGGAATGAACTTCCGGAACGGAGCTTTCAACCGGTACGCTACCACTTCTGATTTTTCCCCGTCAGAATGTAAAAAAGAATCGAGCGGTTGACGGAACACGCCGTGCTTCGGCTCCGAATTCAACACATAAATGCCATCCGGCGCCACTTCGGCAATTCCCATGTGGCTAAAATGCGTTGCCTTTCCGGTTTGCGTTACCTTGTCGATGGCCTGAGACAAATTAGCGTCGGCAGCTCCCCGAAACAGAATATCACCGGTACGGATTTCAAAGCCATTCGGCGTCGGTTTGCATCCTGCCCAGCCACTGATAAATACGAGCGTCAGTACATACATCAGAAAACGATAAGTGGTACGCATAGAATTCATGCTAATTGATAACCTGACAAATGTAATCACCCACATCATGAAATAAAAAATAAATCATGAAAACTGAAGAAGAGCGCCGATAATTAGCCGCCCGATTCATCAACAATTAATATCCTGAAAACGTTACTATTATATATATCCGGGACACTTAAAAGGTCCGATTGATATTTACCGGCCGGAGATTCCCCTCACTTTCCCGGTTTAACCGGAAAAACAGCCTCCGGTCGTAGCACCCACACTAAAACATTGAAACTATGAGCAACTGGACGATATTAAAACCCTTTGGAAAAGACGAACTGGAAGCCATGTACCAGCTGCACCATGCTGTTCAGTTCATTGCCCTGGCCGGCGAACACCTGATCGAGAAACATCACCACCACGAACACCGCAGCATGTCATGGCACCACGATGGCTTCTTCTACGGCGACAAAATCAAACAACATCACGAGTATTTTCATGTGGGGCTCGACGTCACCAGCTTTACCCTCATCTTTCTGGATGAATACTTGCATATCCTGAAAAAGGTTCCGCTGACCGAGTTAACCAAAACGGAGGTACTCAAACGCTTCAAAGCGATGTTACACCATCATCAGCTGGACGACGAGGTCATTCAGTTTCCGGTAGACCGGGAGCACCCAACTAAACTGGATGATGAGTTTACGTTTGGCCAGCATTCCGGGCATGCGCTCTGGCAGAATATCGCCTTGCGCAATAACACCGTCCTGGTGCTGGAAAAAGTGATGGAAAAGTTCGAGCATACCGGCGAAATCAGGACGTGGCCGCAGCATTTCAACACCGAAGCCATGATTCCCATGCGACGTGAATCACACGGCGAACTGCTGCGCTCCATTTCCATTGGATTGGCGGCACCGGGGAAAGAAATCAAAGAACCGCACTTCTACGTGATTTTGCGAAAAGACCAACCAGACGTAGTGCCAGACCGGCATACCGATGCGCCGGGACAGTGGCTGACGGACCATCAGACACACCGGGTACTATTGCTCTCAGATGTTGTTAAAGCTGAAAATCAGCAGGAACTTCTGACCCGCTTTTACGAAGAAAGTCTGGAAATATTCCTGCCTCCTGCCTAACGGGAAATATCAGTCGAAGTTTGTAGCAGCTGGTCGGTAACTTCTGCCACGTTGAACAGCAGAACCAGTTGTTGCCGGTTGGTCCCGTCTTCCATCTCGGAAAGCCGTTCGCGAAGACGAACCAGTATGGGCTCCATATGACAGGTGGGTTCACCCTTTAACGAACCGGCCAGCATTTGACTGGCTTCCACCAGCGCTTCTTCAATGTTGGCAGAAAACTCTTCCATTTCCGGATGAATGAACTGCTGAATATCGCGGTGCGCACCCAACGCCGAAAGATAGGACAGCAACGCATGATTCAGGTACGTGAGCCGGAAGGCCTGCTGCCGGAAACGTTGTTGCTTACGGGGTTCCATCTGCATATCCTGCCACGCCATCGCCAACGCGTTATCTGCCTGGTGAGCTTGCCTTCGGGCGATGCGGTAGTCCAAATCATCTTCTTCCGACAGACGGTATTCTTTTAGAATGGCTTTGAAATAAGCGGTGTTTTTCGACAATGCTTCGGAAATCAAAGCCGGTAGCCGCTTGTATTGCCAGTCGGGCCAGAGTATCCTGACGGAAATAATTGCCAGAGCTGCCCCCAACACTGTGTCCAGCATCCGCGGGCCCATCATGGCAACGCCTTTTCCCGACAGGAGATTAAAAGCGCCCAAAACAAACATCGTGATAAAGATAACGGCAATGTAATAACGCTTCCGTAACCAGAAGAAGAAGTAAAAAGCGGCCAGTAGCATCAAAACCAGTTGCCCCATTTGTGTGGGAAGAATCTGCACAATCGCTACCCCGGCTGCCACGCCCATAAACGTTCCCAGAATACGCTGAAACAGCCTACGACGGGTTTCGCTGTAACTGGGCTGACAGACAAATAGGCTGGTCAGCAAAATCCACTCGCCCTTCTCGATATGCAGCCACTGCATCAATCCGAAGCCAATCACAAAACAGGTGCTCAGCCGAACAGCATGGCGTAACCGGGGATGACGCCAGTGCAACTGTGCTTTCAGGCGCTCCCACAATGAACGGGTATCCCGGGCCAGCCGGGGAATGTATTTTCGTTGAGAGATATCACTCAGGTTCAGGAGCGAACGGTGCGATTGCGTGAGGTTATGCAACAACAGCGAAAGTCCCTGCTTTCCTGATTCGGGGCGCTGTTTCAACTGCTCATTCAGGGCATTGACAATCCAGTTCAGCGAAACAGGATGCCGGTAGGGAACGCCGGTGAGCAGTGTATCTGCCAATCGCCGGGTTGCCTGTGCCAGTTGCAGCAACAACTGCCCGAAGCCTTCCATCAAAGCCTGGTTATCCGGGGTGCTGCTCAACAGTTCATACCGCTCATGGCTAGAAGCAGCCCGTTCGTGCAAACTCTGCAACAACATGAACCGGCGAAGGTACGGCACCAGTTCCGTTTGGTCGTCCAGGGCATCGGCATAACTGTTCAACACCTCCTTGGTGCGCTCCAATGCATTCACCATTTCGATATTCAGCAAAGCCAACCGATGGCGGATAGTCGTCTGCTTTTCGGCATTGCTGGGAAACAGGCGGGCTTTCTCTTCCAGGTACGCAGAAAGGGCTAAATAACCACGCGCCAACTGTTCTTCCAGTAACCGCCAGGGATGACGGTACAACAATGCCAGTGATAGCAAACCATACCCTAACGCACCCGCTGGTAAGAGAATGGGCTGCCAGTAAGGTGCAGGCCGCAGCGAATCTCCCAGCATCGTATAGATGGCAATCAGTACCGCACCGAAGCTAACGCCACGGTAACGCTCGCCTAAGCCACCAAGCAAAATGAACAGCACGGTGGAACCTGCCAAACCAACCGCAAACAACCAGGGAGTGGGACGTAAAATCTCAACGGAAGCACTGGACAAGGCAAAACTAAGCACCGTCAATACCAACGCTTTGATGCGGCCTTTGGGATGGTCATCAGTTTCGGCTAAAGCTCCTGCCAATGCACCCAACGCCAGCGTTACTCCGAAATAGGCATAACCGGTCAGAACAAAAGGCACCGACAGTAAGGCCATCGCAATGGTAGCTTTCATCGCCATCAGCCGATCGGGATAGCGCCAGAAAGTTTGCCGAACCGATTCGTACCAAATTTTATTTTTTAGCTCTTGCCACATTTTGCTAATCGAAGTAAAACCAATTGAATATATCTATTTTCCAGCAATTCTGCCGCAAAAATATGAAATCGAAAACGGAACCTGATACGAACGGAGTCGTCTTGATAAAATGATAACGCCCGGTTAACTTCACCATGATATCGCACAAAATAAACGGGTATTGACATCTTTGAATAAATCCGGTTGCTGTTTTATATTCACCTTAAGTTAAAATTGAAGGCTTTTCGTATCGTAATCATTCCCTAAACCAATATAATTTATCATATTTACATCATCAAATAAAATATTTGGTAGATCAATACTGAGAACTTCTTTTGAGAAGCATTGAACAACGCCATCCTGCAGCGACTATAATGAGGGAATAATGAAAATTCGAATTCTTTTTCTTTTCACCTTTCTATTGTTCAGTGCATCGCTATACGCCCAAATCATCGGAAATAATTCTATCGATTTCTCGGGAATGAAGCCATTCTGGCAAATCGAATCCTCGTTGATAAAAGATAAAGAACCTCCTCCCGGAGAGTGGAACGCCCTCTTCAATAGCCCGGCTTACCAGATACTATTTGCGGGAGGATTTTCACAAAAGAATTTTGAACATCAATTGCGGCTAGCCCTTATGCCTTCGATGGATTCGGCTCTTAACAAAGCGCTGAAAAAGAATGACCAACAGTCGGAATTCCTGGAACACTACCTGCAAATCAAGGGAAAAGAAAAGAAATTGAAGGAGTTACAAATCAAGTTACAGAAAGAACAGCTCATTGAAACCGCCCTGTCGATGGCCCGGAGTTTCCTGCCCGACAGCTTCCAACTGGACAACTCCTTACCCCCCGTGTCGTTTGCTGTTTTTGAGAACACCACAACGCGTGCACCTACCGGGATTATCATCGACCTGGTATTCAGCATGGATTTTGATTCGTATCTCCCCTATCTGCTGGCCCACGAAGCGTATCATATCTACCGCGACAAAATCAAAAATGCCCATTATCCCGATAAGGATGAAACTGACTACCCGATGGTGCAGATGCTCACCCAACTAGAAACCGAAGGCATTGCCGACCTGATCGATAAAAAGAAGTTTTTCCTCAAGAAGGGATTGTTCTCCAATTGCGACTGGGCTAAGTCCTATCAGTACTACCTGGATAAAGCTCCGGGAACCATTCGTCAGCTTGACAGGTACTTTACCCAAATGGCCACAGTTCCCAACAGCGACCGCAAAATCATACAGGATTTAATTCCCATGAACGGTCATCCCACCGGGTACTTCATGGCCAACGCCATTATGCAAAAGATGGGCAAACGCACGCTAATCAAACAAACGGCCAATCCCTTTGCTTTTTTCCGCCTCTATCAACGGGTTGCCTTGAAGGACAAGAAACACTATCCCCCGTTTTCGTCGACCACCATGCAATACCTTCACGAAATGGAACAAAAATACGTTCCCTCCAAAAACAACGCGCCGCCTGCCCCCAAGCAGCCATCCAGTCCCAAACTAATGTGGTACGAAAAAGATAAGGTGCAGTATAATTGGTGATGTTATTTGGACGGTATACAAGGCTTCCCGGTACTTTTGCAGCAACCACGACAAATGCCTTCCAGCAACCTACCTCTTTTCTTGACAAAAGACTAAAAACATGCGTAACTCTCTCTTATCAAACCGGTTTGAAACTTTCGTCTGATTAACCATAAACGTCATGGAAATAATTCTATTAGTCATCGGTTTGGCAGGTGTTATCGTCTACATCGCTTCAGCCATTTTAATTTTCGACTACGTGAACGAGCGAATTCACAAACGGAGGCACTTCGTCTTCATCAACCTGTTCATCTACTCGTACGTGAAGCATTACAAAAAAACGACGCGCGAAGAAACCAGAAAGACAGGTAAATTATTCTATTCCTGGCTCCTGTCCATCAATGTGGCGCTGCTCTGTTTTATTCTCTTCCTGATTTTCCGTTGATAACGGGCACAAGTATTACGGCTTGTAATCGACAAACACCTGCTCCTGTGTTCCGAGGCCTTCAATGGTCAATTCCACTTTATCACCGTTTCTCAGGTATTGAGGCGGTTTCATTCCCATTCCCACGCCGGGCGGCGTTCCGGTCAGGATTACATCACCAGCCTCCAGCTTCATATACTGCGACATGTACCAAATCAGGCTCGACGGATGAAATATCATCGTTTGGGTATTCCCTATCTGGCGAATACTATTATTCACGGTGAGTTGTAAATCCATGTTACGGGGCTCGGCAATGTCGTCGCGAGTGACCAGGAAAGGCCCCAACGGCGTGAATCCCGGCGAGGATTTTCCTTTCACCCACTGCCCTCCTCTTTCGAGCTGAAATTCCCTTTCCGACACATCGTTGGCAATGGTATATCCGGCAATGCATTCAAAGGCGGCCGCTTCATCTTTCAGATAGAGCGCGTTCTTTCCGATGACAATCGCCAGTTCAATTTCGTAGTCCGTCTTGATGCTGTTGGGTGGGATCACCACCGGGTCAAAAGGTCCTGATAAGGTATTGGTCGCTTTCGTGAAAATGATCGGTTCGGAGGGGACCTCCATATCGGCCTCTTTCGCATGATCCCCATAATTCAGGCCGGCACAAACGATAGCTCCGGGACGGGCCACCGGACTCGCCCATCGCTCGTGCGGATTCACTTCGGGCAACTTATCGCCTTCTTCGTCAACCAGCTTCTGCAACAGGTTGAGTCCGCCATGCTGAAAAAAAGTGTGATCCCAATCATTAAACCTCGCGGAACAATCGTACCGTTCACCGTCAATCAGGACGCCCGGCTTTTCTTTGCCCCGCTCTCCAAAACGAATCAATTTCATAGCTACCGATTTTAGTCATCATAAGTAACCGAAAATTTACCGAACACGTAGCAACTGTCGATTGAAAATCAGGATTCTTTCACAGTTTCCTGAATATCCATGTTACGTAAGCGGCTTTTCTTTGTTCCGTAAGAAAAATAGAGTACCAGACCGATAATCAACCAAATCACAAAGCGCAGCCAGTTGGTCACACCCAGTTCCGACATCAGGAAGAGGTTAATCAACAACCCGATAACCGGAATAATGGACCATTGCCTCACGATGGCGGCTATGGTGAGGACCACCGCAACCACGATAAAAATCCAGACAGGCCATTCGACCTCTGCTAAAGACGCAAAGCTGAAAGCGATATCTTCCGAAACGAACATCACCACCAAAACAAAAGCCCAAACCGGCAACAGAAACCAGCGGCTGTTGACATAAGGAATCCGGAAACCGCCCTGTCCCTTGTCTTTTCCACGCGGGTTCATAATCAGAATACCGCCCGATACGAGCACAAAAGCAAACAAGGTTCCGATACTGGTCAAATCGGTCACTTCCGTGAGATTCATAAACAACGCCGGCACGGCCACAATGGTCGCAGCAACAATGGTTGCAAATCCCGGTGTGCGGAACCGTTTGTGCAGTTTCGAGAAGCGCGGAGGCAGCAAACCGTCACGGCTCATGCTCATCCAGATGCGTGGCTGCCCTACCTGGAATACCAGCATTACACTTCCCATGGCAATCACAGCTCCCAAAGCTATAATACCCGACAGGGCTTCCAGGTGATTTTTATGGAACACATAGGCCAACGGGTCACTCACGGCCAGGTTCTTGTACGAAACCATCCCGGTAATCACCAGGCTGAGCGTTACATATAATATGGTAGTAATGACTAAGGCATAAATCATGGAACGGGGCAAATCGCGGCGCGGATTCTTACACTCTTCGGCCGTGGTCGAAATCGCATCGAAACCAATGTAGGCGAAAAAGACACCCGCAATTCCTTTCAGCACCCCTCCGACTCCGTTGGGAGCAAACGGGCTCCAGTTGTCCGGTTTCACATAGAAAGCACCGACGCCGATGACCACCATCAGAATCAACAGCTTCAGCAAAACAAGCAGGTTACTTGTAATCTTCGCTTCACGAATTCCGCGGTACACCATGTACGAAATGAACAGCACGATGCCCAACGCCGGGATATCGGCAATCAGACGGAAGTCTCCTATCTGCGGTGCATGCATCCAGGCCAGGTAGGTTTCCTGCAGATGGAAACTCAACTGATCGAGCGTTTGACCGCCCGCCAATGCTTTCACTGCTTCGGCATGACCGCGCATGGCACTCAGGTAATCGACACTCAGAAATTCGGGAATATGAATGCCCAGCCCCCGCACCAGCCCGGTGAAGTAACCCGACCATGAAATGGCCACGGCGATGTTTCCCACGGCATATTCCATAATCAAATCCCAGCCGATAATCCAGGCCACCAGTTCGCCAAAGCTGGCATATGCATACGTATAAGCACTTCCGCTGATGGGAATGGACGACGCAAACTCAGCATAGGCCATGGCACTGAAACCACAGGCCACCGCCGTAAAAACAAACAACAGCGAAACGGCGGGTCCGCCCTGCGCTGCTGCGGTACCAATCGTACTGAAAATTCCGGCTCCTACAATGGCGGCAATACCAAAAGCCGTTAGGTCGGCTACCGACAAATTACGCCGCATGTGTGTCTCTTCTCCGCTCCCGGCAGCATCCTTCATGATGAGTGCTATCGGTTTTTTGCGAAACAAGGGATTCCTATCCATAACTAATCAATTTTGCTTTCGTGCTTTACTGAACCGAAGAGGTTTTCCGATCCATTTTCAAGAATATTGCCAGCAAAAATAAACATATTGTCAGTTTACACCCCCTTTTTTTCGTTATTTATAATTTAAATTCACCGGTTTTTTACAACCTGACACTCTTTTTTCGACGATAGCAACCGATATTTTCATTATTCCACACGCGCCCGGTCATCCATAAAGAAGGATTGTTTGCTCACGACTCCGCCACAGTCGGTTACCCCGTTTTTTGTTGCCAAACAAGATATTTCCTACCGGGAATAGGGCTCATGCCGAATAGTTTCCTACCTTTGCAGCGCAAAACAAAGCAACAAGTATCATATGGACGATGGCCCGTATCATAGACAGGAACTTGGTATAACCTCGCATTAGGAGAGGCCGGACGTCGTGTGCCTTTCTTAATGAAAAAAATAAGGAGGCACGAAAAATGATTAAAATCTTCAGAAGCTTTGGTGGTTACGTAGAACTACCCCAGGCAGAAAAAGGATGCTGGATTAACGTGACCAATCCCACTCCCGACGAAATTACTGCGCTGCGTGACCAGTACAACATGCCCGATGACATTGTTAAGGATATTCTCGACCAGGACGAGCGTCCGCGTTTGGAAAACGACGACGACTGGTCGCTGGTGATTTTGCGTATCCCCATCGAGAATCAGAACAACGGTGTGCCTTTTCACACGGTTCCGCTGGGTGTTTTCATGACACAGGACGTCACCATCACCCTCTGCTCGGTGCAGAACGAGGTGTTGCCTTCGCACCAACCGTCGCTCTACCGCGAGCCTTACCAGCAGGTGAACGACGAACTGAATTTCATTCTGAAACTGTTCCTGCGGTCGGCTACCACCTATTTACGTTACCTGAAATACATCAATCAGCAGACTTCGTTGATTGAAACGGACCTGGAGAAATCGATCCGGAACAAGGAGTTGACCAAGTTGCTGAAGATGGAGAAATGTTTGGTCTTCTTTATCACCTCCCTCCGCTCAAACGAAATTGTGTTGACCAAGCTGCGAAACTCTCGACGCAATACCCTCACCGAGATTAATGAAGACTTGCTGGAAGACGCGGTGATTGAAAACAAACAGGCCATCGACATGGCGCAAATATACTCCGACATTCAGAGCGGCATGATGGACGCCTTCGCTTCGGTTATCTCCAACAACCTGAACGTGGTGATGAAGCAGCTGACCTCCATCTCCATCATCCTGATGATCCCGACCTTGATTGCGAGCTTGTACGGGATGAACGTACCCAACTTCATGGAGAACTCGGCCTGGGCGTTCCCGGCCATCCTGTTCTTCTCCGGCCTGGCTGCCTACATCGGCATCGTTATGTTCCGGAAACGGAAATGGTTCTAAAGCTCAAATCAATGAGTAATGAACAATGAGAAAAGAACAATAAAGAGGTCAGGGAAACGAGGCCTCTTTTTTTGTTTTATGTTCCTCCCAACAAATTGGGAATGATCTTCTTCTCGTCATTGCGAGGAATGACATAGGAGTGACGAAACAATCTTTGGTATCAAGGGTACCTGATAGTTTATTTCATTTTCTGTTTGTCCTTTTGGCTTGCCCCAAAAGAACGAAAAGGACAAGTCAAAGTGATCCTTCTGCCCGCGTCATGATTTTGTCTTTTCTAACCCACATCCCTGAATACCCGCACAAGATCATTCCCGCTCCCTCCTGCCCGGCCTACTTTGACTGGCCAACGCACGCTTTGCCTGACGGCAAATTTGGGGGCTCAACTGTTAACTGGGGAACTCTAGCCCGCGTGTGTCCTCCTTCGAAGAAGGATTACTCAATGAATCCAGGTAGTTATAACAGTTAAAGATAGCCATTGTTGGATGCTGCTTTCGAGAGATTGCTTTGTCTCCGACGTTTGCCGGAACAGGCTCTTTCGAAACCTGTAACTCTCTAACAATAGAAACGATAGTAACAAGAGTAACCGCGAAGCTACAAATGCGCACCGGAAAGCATAAACCCAATCAGATTGATGGTGGAGTGAAACAGCATAGAATAGATGATGCCGTATTTCATCCGGACAAACCCCAACAAGGTTCCCATGATGAGCTGCGGTAGCGTAAGAAACGGTGCCAGCAACAGCACTTCCAGACTCAGGGGATGAAAGTTCGTGACATGGATAAATCCGAATGCCATCACACTCGCATAGAAGAACCAGGGAAAATAACGAACGATAAAGCGCTGCAGCTTCTTCCGGTAAACCGGCGATGAGAAGAAAGGAATGACACCGACTCCCAAAACGGCAAAGATGATCCCCAGAATCATGTCGCCCTTGATCAAGCGCAAAACAGAAAGCCCGATGATGATAATGGAAAAAACCCAAAGGTTTTGTTTCAGCGGACGCAGCAACATCCGAAAAAGGGTTTCTTCGAAAAGCGGCGCCAGGAATACGACCGTGATAAACAGCTGCCAGAAAGGATCGTCGAATTCCGACCTGCTTAAGCCCTCCAACTGCACACAGATATGCGCAGGAATAGCTGCCGGAATGACAAGTAGAAAATACAAGAAAATCAGCAGGAAAAAGTACAATCCATCAACAGGCTCTTTCCTGATATACGAAGGATGTTTTAGGTAACGAAAAAACTCCTTTATCATTTTTGTCGGTCATTAGCCAGGTTCATCACAGTAATGTAATCTCGCATCGGTCAAAATGCCTTAACGAATCTAAGGAATCGTTACGTTAAATTCAATTTAAACTACTGACAGCAGAATCTCTCCTAACCACACCCCCCAACCTGAAACCAAGATACCGCACGGCCACGATATATCGTGGCCCTACCAGACCGGGAACCAAGTTCAAACACGAAGGCCAACTATAATGCAGGGATAGTTAGGATTCTACCCTGTTCAAATTTCATAGGCATCATTTTTTATTTCGTGCGCATGATTTTTCGATGCCTCCGCAAACCATTCAAAACAAACCGGGACATCATTATTTTCAGCCCTGACACCGTTGAATAAAAACGGCTGTGGGCGGACTTCGCTGACTGGTGGGGAGTGCTCGCTATGTGGTGGGCGGACTTCGCTGACTGGTGCTGACTATCCGCTGAGCGGTGGGCAGACTCCGCTAACTGGTGGGGACCGTCCGCTAAGTGGTGGGCAGCCTCCGCTATCTGGTGGGGAGTGTTCGCTATGTGGTGAACGGACTTCGCCAGCTGCAGCCCGGCATGTACCAGGTGAAAGCCGGTAAGTACGGTTACACCGAGAAACTGCTCGACATTGTAGTGAACTCCGGCGAAACCACCGACCTTACCATTGCTCTCACCAAAAATTAAGCTACCGAGAAGCCCCGCGGAGTGCGGGGCTTTTGGTATGATATTATATGCAGGTTTTATTTGGTGAACAATAAGTTTTTTCAAAAAAAATAATAACTTGAAGTGCCTTAATAACCAACAAAATGAAAACAGACCAGACCATATGAAACTCAAATCGAGTAAGACAGCAGAAACTTACACCCATGCGTCAAAGCATCAAATGAAAAAGATAAAGAGTTCTGTAGTTGAGCCTTCGAAGATTCAACGTAATAATGTACACAATACCTCCCGGCATGGATATATAACAACAATATTGATAAATACTAGTTACCGCCAAATAAAAGACAGAAAAACGACTGACAATTTGCTACTAAAACAAAAAACAAATAAGGAAAGCCAACGCACATTAACCATTCTAATTGATATTGTGTAATTTAGAAAAAAAGATATGCCCATTAAAATCTATAGAAATAAATTTGAACACGTTCATGAAAATATTTTTTTCAGGCAATTGGCACTTGAATTAACAAAGCTTTATAATAACCGAAAAGAACATGCTGTTTTAATAGGAAATCCTGTAATACTTGATGAAGATGGCAACAGGGTTGCTCCCGATGCTTTGTTTCTTACGGGGAGTTCATTTAATATTATCGATTTTAAAAACTTCGAGGGTGAAATAAAGTTACCAGCATCAAATAATTTTGAGATTGAGAGTTGGAAAAGGGGAAATATCGTTGTTAAAGGTGGTAATCAAGTTAATCCCTATGTGCAACTTAAAAATCATAAACTAAAGCTTGGTGATTACCTGAATTATCATAAATCTAAATTCCTTTCAACGGCTTCAAAATTTCACACAAAATTTATTGATTGTATTGTCTGTTTCATAAACCCAGTTCAGTTGAGAGGTGATATTCCAGAACTAGAACGAAATTGGTTTTTTATTAAAGACAAAAATTCTATTACATCTGCACTTGAAGACATTACCACAACAAGAATAAATTTAAGCGATGGTGATTTAGAGCGTTTAGCGCACTTATTTAGTACAACCTTATGGAATCCAGAAGAGGCAACTTCGATATCAGATGAATCTGAAGAACAGTCTAGGGAACAGCAATATCATTTAACTGATGAGCAGTCAAGAATATTCGCTGAAATTCAAAATTTCTTAAATAACAAAGAAGAAAACGCATTAGTCCTTTCTGGTTCATATTCATGTGGAAAAACATTTTTAATTAATCATCTGATAAAAAACATTCCCAAAGACACGGTAAATGGCTGGCAGGTACTAGCTCCGAATAATCGTATAGCACGTAATGTACGCAAGCAGATTGAATCCGTAGGGAGTCTTTACAGTCATATATTCAAATTTTCTGAACAAATCGAAGTTCCAATTGAAAACGAAGACGAAGACGATTTAGAAGAAAATTCGAGTGAGGAAGAACCTGAATTAGTTGACACCAAATTAGTTTTTAATATAAGGGAGAATAACGATTCGGAGAATTTTCTATACATCATCGATGAAGCACATCATATCTCCGATGCAAGTTTTATAAGCCCTACAATTCAATTTGGAACAGGACAATTACTTGCAGACTTACTTACCTATGTTAACACAGAGAAGACAAATCGAAAAATTTTATTCATCGGTGATAAATATCGTTTAGGGATTGGCAGTTATGAAGAATCAGCACTTTGTGCTTCCTACTTGCAAAGTGAATATTCTTTAAATTGCAGAGAAATTGAAATACAACCATACCCACCCACAAATACAAATATTCTTAAACAAGCTTTTAGTGTTCGAAATCAAATAATAAAAGACCAATACAATCAACTTAACCTAGTCGATTCAGATGTTGTTAAAGTCGCTAAATCTGATGGTAATCTTGCTCAAGCAATGCGAAAACATTTCAGTGAAGAATTGTATAACACAAAAATTTTGGCTTTTTCTAATGAAAATATTCTGGAATCGAATAACTGGGTTAGATCAAAAGTTCTCAATAGAAATGCTGAACTTGAAAAGGGTGATATAGTAATTATAAATAACAATGTAATCGTTGCACCAGACAATCCATTTGCTGTACCACAGAAAATTTTCAAGGGTGAATTTGCAGAGGTTTTAACAGTGTCGAATGATACAGTAAATATTTCACAACCATTCAAAGGCAAAAAAACAATTCAGTTATTTTTCAGGGAGCTTAAATTGAAATTGGTTGAAAGAAATCTTGAAGTCAATGTTCTGTCATTTGAGAATTACTGGAATTCCACTGCCAATGAAATCAATCGAGAAGAATACATTGCAATTCAAGCCTATATAAATAAAAAAGTCAGTTCTCAAATTAAGGAAGAAAAAATAACCTCGAAAGAATGGCAGGAATTTATTGCCTCAGAACAATACAAAACTTTACAACACCAGATTGATAAACTTCAACAACAACTTGCCAGCGGTGAAAAAGTAAAAACAAAACTTGAAACAAGTAAAAAGAGCTTACGAAAAGTTGAAAATAACTTCTGGCGTAATCGTCGAATTGAAATACACAGAGATATCGTTTATCACGACAAATATGTCAACGCTGTTAATTTAAGATATGGTTACGCAATTACAGTTCATAGGGCACAATCGTATAAATGGAATCACATTTTTTTCAATCTGAATCAAGGCGATGATAGGGGTACCGACAATAAAGGTTATTTCAAGTGGGTTTATTCCGGAATTGGGTGTGCTAAGAAACGATTATATCTAGTGAATACGCCACAGATTACGCCTTATATCAAAATGGTTTGGAAGGATAATCATGCGAGTGTAGTTAAGACAGACGATAAAAAAGAGTTTTTCCCATTTACAGACGATACACCAATTGAATTACGTGATAAACCTATTTCCTTTGAATCCGTCTCAGATTTTCTATTTAACTTTTATTGTTGGTTATCTTCTGAACTTGATGCCTTAAATGTTTCCGTGAAAAAAGTTGACCATAAAAATTACGCAGAACATTATCAACTTACTGGGAAAAACAGCGAGGAAGCAAAAGTCATTATTTGGTATGACAAACAAAACCGCTTCAAAAAACACAATGTTGCAACATATAGTCCCAAAGAATTTGGAACTCAAATTGATGATTTTTTGAACAATCTAAAATCCGGTGAAATCATTGCAACAAATTCTGGAACTTCTGAATTTAGCGATTCTATAATAAAAGAACTTTTTGATATTTTAGACGATACATTAAAAGAAAAAGGTATATCTGTTGTTTCTGTAACGCCCCAAAATTATGCTGATAGAGTTGTTCTGAAAAAAGAAGAAGCAATTCTTATTTTTGATATATTTTTAAATTCGGAAGGCTTTATTACAACTGTTTATCCCATAAAATGTAATAATCCGGAAATCTACGATTTAATAAAAGATATTTTTAACCAGTTTATTGAAAAGCATGGAAAACCACTTGCAGCAGGCGAATGAATTAAGAAAACAAATGAAATTTGAGGAAGCTATTCCTCATTATGACGTGGCATATAATGACCCTGACACTGTGTTGAACAAATGGGATATCTGGGGCTATGTGCATTCGTTAAAAAAGACTGGTAATTTGGATAAGTCAATTGAAATATCTGAGAAACATATATCAGAATACAATGATTTTGAAAATTTAGCAAATAATCTTACATGGGCATATTTTGACAAATACATTCGCACTTTTGAATCATCTGATATAGATAGTATTGAAGGAGCATTAGACCGAATTTTTGAAATAAATGGTCAGCAGGATATTACTGAACAAAACACAATCCCATGTCCTTTTACAATAGGTGTTTTTAAGGTTTTAAAGCATTATAAAAGACCAAACTTTAATACATTAAAAATTCGCTATTGGATTGATAAGATAGATCCTGAGAAATTATCCCAACGAGAACAGGTTATTGACCTAAAAGGCAAAGAAAGAAAATTAGCTTCCGATTTCGAAAACTACTATTCCTTGATGATTACTTTACTATTTAATGAAGGGAAATATTCAGAATGTATGGAGAAAGCTGAATATGCACTTGAAAATATAAATCAGCTTCATTACGATAATTCAATTTGGTTTAAAAGACGAATTGCCTTGTGTCATGTTGAATTAGGCGATTCAGAAAAAGCGGAGGAGATTTTAAAATCGTTGGATAAAGGCAAAGGTGAAAAGTGGTTTATTGAATATGAATTATCCAAGATATATTTTGAGCAAGAAAATTTTGAAAAATCATTAGATTTTGCGCTTAAAGCAGCAAAGAATTTTGGCGATGATTTAATGAAAGTCAATCTATACACTCATTTGACAAGAATATTATATAAACAAAATAAGCTTGAACACGCCAAATCTCACGCAGAATTAGTTATTGCAATAAAACAAGCAAATGATTCAAGACTTGATGCGGGACAGCAAAAGCTTGCTTCATTCTTTAAATTAAACACGGAAGAAACAATTGATTTAAGAAATCAAAAACGTTCAGTTGAAAAAATTTGGAACGAAATCATTTATGGTACCCAAGAGAAATTAAAAGGAACTATAAACAAAATTCTACCAAACGGCAAATCTGGTTTCATCAAAGCAGAAAATGGTAAGGACTCATACTTTTTTAGGTTTAATTCTGTAAAAGCGAGAAAAGAGTTAATTCGAGTAGGTAAAAAAGTAAACTTTCTTATAACTGAAAGCTTCGACAAGAAAAAAAATAAAAAGTCATTTGAAGCAGTTGAAATATATTTAACCCGATGATTACCATTAGTTATTCCAATTGAAGTTATGATGAAGTTGCCTAATTCCAGAGAGTTAATCAAAAATATTGCTTACTTTTTCTTTTTGTTTTTCATCTTTTTCTTTTCGTCGATAATCTGGGGCCCAAATTATCGTGGTTCAATGCGAAGTTTTGAACCGCTAACATGGCGTGAAGCAATACATGCTGCCCCGCTAATGGCATTGATTTGCCTGGCCTTGACATTACTTGTATTATGGATAGAAAAAGAATCTAAAAAAAGAGAGTAGTATTAATTCAGAGATGCATTATCTGTTTCGCTTTTGCAATTTTGAGCCCCTGGATAGATGCTGCCTGAACATATATAAGTGACCATCAGGCGCCAAATGGAAAAGCGATTAAGCATATCGACCAGGTTATGAAAAAACTTGAAATAAAAGAGTCAATTACCCGAGAACGAGAAACAATGTATATCGTTGTTTTGACAATTGTTGTTTCCACACAATTAAAAGAGCCAAAGTTATGGTTGCTTATTCCGGTCGCTGTTCTTCTATTCCTACTCTCCCTGGTTGTTAAAAGAGTCATCGCCAGGAAGCCCCGATTAATCATCGACGAGATTGGCATACATGACAAACGGAAACAAAAGGTTTACAAATGGGATAGCATTCGGGATGTTGAAATCAATTTTAATTCAAGCAGCTCTTTCAAATTAGTTGTTAAATGTCAAAGCACAACTGAAAGCATTGACTTAACCAACTTATATACTTCACCAAAAGAAATCAACGAATCAGTTGCATTCTTTTCAGACAAAAAGATTAAAACCGGAGATGACAGGTTTAAAACAGAAATTGAGCGTATTCTAAAAGACGATGATTCGGTTGTTGAGATAATGATGTTATTCTCAAAAGTTAAAAGTAAGTTACATTGGATTGGTCTGCCACTCTTCTTTGGAGGAGTAGCACTTTCTGTTTATTTGCAAACCAGGTTGGCTTTTCCTTATGTCTTTGCAATCGGATTCCTAATGACCGGAATTCTTCTATTCGGATTTATGCAGGTATCTGAAAAACGATTTAAGAAAAAACCTGAAATACGAAATCTAACCGACCGGGAGTATAATCTGATTGCTATTAAATATGAATTGAAATTACCCGAAAACAAAACCAGAACAATTATAGGATATGTATTCTTTGGACTTTTAATGATTGGAATATTTGTCATCTCCTATATTGCTTCTCTATAAATTCGTCGCACAAGAAAACAAAGAATGAAACTATTTTTGAAACTTAAACATTGGCAGATTTTTTTGATTTGGATTCTAGGTTCAATTCAAGCATTGCTTTTCGTGAATTCAGATTTCTGGATTCTCTCTTTTGTCATTTACTTCGGACCTATATTCGGCTGGCTCTACGCCATTGGAAAAGTATTAAATGAAAATGATTCCGGAACGGTTAAAAAACTAAATATCTGGTCTGTTATTTTCCTGATTTCAGCTGTACCATATGCAATCGAATACCATGAGATGCTAACCCGTTCTTCATCTTCAAGAACCCTAAACGGATTGGTTCTTTTTTTGAGCGCAATTCCCGGCCTGATCGCCGGCATCAAAATATGCATCATTTCGGCTAAATCATTAAAGGAAAAAGAAAAACAAAGAGAACAAAGGTTTTCAGATTACTTAACTGAATTTATTTTGATGCTCTACATGGTAATTGGTGTCTGGATTATACAACCCCGGCTGAATAAAATTATGAAGGAAAATTAGAGGTTACATTCAGCCAATGCTGTGTATTGAAACCCATTTTTCAACCTGCCATGACCGAAAAATTCCGGAACAGATACCGAATCCCCTCGACACGTTTGTCCCATTGGGATTATGGTTCGAATGCCATGTATTTCGTGACGATTTGTACGAAAACCGGGAATGTTATTTCGGGGATGTGGTGAATGATGAAACGCGGGCGACGGGTTGGATGTAGAAACGCCCAAATTGTTAGAGACGCCCGGTTCGGGGGCGTCTCCACGGCGGATTCTCTATTCTGTCTTTATTTTCTATATTAGTTACCGAAAACTGTAATCAACTATCTCTATGAAAAAATTACTTTTACTTCTCCTGATCAGCTTTTTCACATTAACGTCTTCCACACCTCCAACAGAATTACTGGGAAGCTGGAAAATTTCAAAAATCATCAATACGAAAACCAGGAAACAGGACCATACCATTGATAGAATGTCTTTTAAGCAAGATGGTGTATTCGAGGCAGGTAAAGGCGACCTGGTTCAAAGCGGAACATGGTCTTTTGACGAAAACGAAAACCTGATAACACTAAATGTCGGGCAACAGGATGCGCATTATAAAATTCTCAAACTTTCAAAAACAAAATTGGTTATTGAAAATTTTGAAAGTAAAATCTATTTAAAGAAATAACACCATAACCAAAACGATATCATTTTTTGCTGTGCTAACGATTTTTATGGTTACTGTATTTTTACCACTAGTCAGGTTACCAGTGGGGAACCATTTTATTGGATTAGGAAATTAAAAAAAGGAGGTATTAACCGATGGAATATTTAGGTTCATGTTTATGTCGGACTGTTCAATTTAGGGTACTAGGCGATTTCGAAGATTTTTATTTATGCCATTGTGGATATTGCCGGAAAGATACGGGTTCCGCTCATGCAGCCAATCTGTTTTCAACAACAGCAAAGCTTGAATGGATAAAAGGTGAAGACGAAGTTAAGACTTTTCAACTAGCGGACACCGACCATGTAAAAGCATTTTGCACAACTTGTGGTTCGGCACTTCCTAATTTACAAATGGGAGGCAAGCTGTTAGTGGTACCTGCAGGAAGTTTGGATACTAAACTGGACAAAATACCGGATGGTCATATCTTCATTTCAAAGAAAGCGAATTGGGATGAATCGCTGCATACGTTTAAGAAATTCGAACGGTTTCCAACAGATAATTAAATAGACGGTAGAGACGCCCAAATTGGGCACTTGTGCCCGAATCGGGCGTCTTTACAAACACCATCCAAATGCAATTATCCGAAATCGGTTTATTGGCACAAAAATATCGGTTGGAAATCCCTATTCATTTCCCATTTGTTGTTTTGGACTAAGAACGGTCACAGAGAATTCAGGTTCCTGTAAAAGTATTTTGATTATCACGAATTAGCACCGGAGATGAAACGCAAAAACATAAAAAAGTCGGGCTGGGAACCCGACTTTAATAAACTAACCTAACCTAACTAAACCAAACTAACCTAACTTAAAGATTCCTATGAAAAAAACTTGCTTTTCCTGTTTACAAAGATGTCCGTTTTTTCTGTTAACTGATTTGAATAGCTATTAAAGAAAGTTAAACTTCAGGGAAAAGTTGTTAGTGGTATTATAGACCAAAGTGTCTGACTAACTACAAACACATACGTACTAAGCCAAGTCGCCGCTTCTCTCCTCTCCCGACGACTATCGTTTTTCAAGAAACATGAATAAGGGTCCAGCTCATCCTGCCATAAAATCACTCAGCTTTCCTGAATTTGAGCAATAGCTGGCCATTGCTCCACAGTGATAGTTCCTTTCCGGAGAGTTCATACCGCTCGATTTCCTGTAGAATAGCCAGGAATTCCTCCTCTTCATCCAACGCCGGACAGGCCTTTTTGGTCGCAACAACTCCCACGATCTTGATATATGACTCATCAAGCACCAGCTGCCCTTTAAACTGGTTACAACCGGCAAATCCGGCTACCTGGTTCTCCTTCACTTTAAATTCGATGGTCGGATGATTGTGCGGGAAAATCTCATCAACCGCTTCTCCATCCATTTCGGTTAATTCCCACTTCTCCTCCAAAGCGTTCTCTTTCTGTCCGGCCTGCGTCGACTCTTTTAACGACTTTCTGTCGTTCTTTTGTTGGGCTTTCGCCTGATTCATTCCTCCCATACCTGAAATCAGAAAACAGAGAAAAATTATCAGCGAAAGCGCTTTCATCATTTTTTTCATACGAGACGTTTTTTATTGGCGTTTGTTGTGTCTGAATTTAATCTCTACTCAATTTACGAAATAAAGCGTGCTTTTTTCCCTGTTTTTGAGCAAGAAATATACCGGACTCAAGACAATAGAGATTAGATTGCAGACGATAGACATTACACGTTTCAGGTCGCGCTTCGCGGTTACTGTGGTTAAATTGTTAAAAAAGTTTCTGTTGTTAGGAGAGTTTTAAGTGTGAAGATTGGCTTCAGGTCGAACCCTAAGGTTCAGTCTAATCTCTTAGGGGTTAGTTCCCCGCTGCTTGCAGCGTAAATTTAGTAAGTTTGTGTATGCGTGAAAGTACATACATCCACAAATCCCATAATGTATCGGTTTTGATGTATCATTTTGTATGCCCAGCAAAATACCGACGAGTCGTATTTAGTGATGAGGTTGATCAAAGTCTGAAAAATATTTGTTTGGAGATAGAAAAACGTTATTCAATATACTTTTTGGAAATAGGAACCGACAATGACCATGTACATTTTTTGGTTCAATCAGTTCCGACTCAGAGTCCAACACAGATAATCAAGATATTGAAAAGCATCACAGCAAGAGAAATATTCCGACAACATCCTGAAGTAAAGAAACAATTATGGGGAGGGGAGTTTTGGACTGATGGTTATTATGTAAGTACAGTAGGAAAACATGGCAATGAAGACATTATCTCGAAATATGTCAGAGAACAAGGTGTTGAAAAGGAGTACAAGGCATTGCACAAAGCTCAGCAGTTGGCTCTCTTCTGATACCCCGTCTGCTTGCAGCGGGGTAGTTCATTCGTTCTTTAATTGTTCATTTTTCATTTCTAATTACTCATTGACTTAAGGGTTACCGATTGCGCTGATGGGATAGTTTCATACAGCAAATTATTTTTTCTCTCATTATCGTCGCCGTATTGCAGAATCGGGATATTTTCCGGATTTTTAGCGACCATTATAAGAATGATATGAAACCCATTGAGTACTTCCTGATCTCTGCGGCCATCCTGGTGGGGGCTGTATTGTTTTCGAAGATTGTCCGGATGCTGATCACCCGTTCGTTTAAGCGGGCTGCTAAACGCATCCAACTCGATCCGACCAACTATAACTTCCTGAAGAACGGAATTAGCTTCCTCATCTTTCTGCTGGCGGTTATCGGTATCTTCTTCATCATTCCCGGTTTACGCACATTGGGAAGTACCATGCTGGCCGGTGCCGGTATTTTTGCGGCGGCCATGGGTTTTGCATCGCAGCAGGCATTCTCCAATATCGTGAGTGGCATTTTCATTGTTATTTTCAGACCGTTTGGTGTTGGCGATTTTATCAAACTCAGCGATACCCACTATGGCACCGTCGAAGATATTACGTTGCGGCATACCGTTATCCGGAATCCGGAGAACCGGCGCGTCATTATTCCCAATTCCGTGATTAGCTCGGAAACCATCCTCAACTCGAGTATTGCCGATGCTAAAATCTGCTCGCAGGTAGAATTTGACATTGCTTACCATTCGAATATTGATGATGCTATTGCATTGATTCAGGACGAAGCGATGAAACATCCCAATCTGTTCGACAACCGGACAGACGAAGAGAAAGAGGATGGAGAACCCGAGGTGCGTGTCCGTGTCATTGAATTAGGAAACTGGTACGTACGATTGCGTGCTTACTTGTGGGCCGAAGACAACGGCAAAGCCTTTGTGATGAAATGCGATATGCTGAAAAGAGTCAAGGAGCGTTTCGACCAGGAGGGCATCGAAATTCCGTACCCGTACCAAAACCTGATTCACCACAACTCACAACAGGAAGTGAATGCGTAGCACCACACTTGTGGTTGCTGATTCGGTTTTGAGGTTACTCTAGTTACTGTTGTTTCTGTCGTTACTGTTGTTTTGCTTCGATATTGCGTTAGTGCCTGGCCTGGTAGGACCACGATATATTGTGGCCGTGTTGCAAAGGAATTCCCGTCAGGGATAAATATTCATCACCTCCGGCGAAACCGGAGGATTTAAGCCCAAAAAATAAAGCAACTCTGAAAGGAGTTGAATATAGGAGAATAACACACTCGGAGGGGGCTAACAGGAAGATTTCGATTCGTAAAATGTGATTTCTAAGCAGTAATGAATTCAACCCGCTTCGGGGTTGTTCGAAAGGGTGGAGCTCCCCGCCCCAAAATTGATTGGGGGTGAAGAATATCTATCCGGCGTTGCCGGAAAAACTCTTTGATGCTGCCGGTCGTACATCGGTAGGTTTCAATTTCCATAAAAAAAGCCGCTGCGATGGCAACGGCTTTATATCGATATTAAGTATGTTTTCTTCAAACCTGCAAGAACAGTTCCTGAAGTTGTTCCTTCACCATTCTTGGGTCCGGGTCAACCGGGAAAACCAAATCCGGTTTCATAAACTGAATTTTATTCTCCTTCTGGAATTTCTGAATACCACCACCGGTGATATTCAGCATAATGATCGCATCTTTCTCCAATTTCCCTGCCTCAACGGCCTGAATGAGTGAGGCTGCCGCTACTGCTGCAGCCGGTTCCAGATCGATACCTTCATTCAGTTCAAATAATGTACTGGCTAAATCAGCTTCTTCATTCGTCACAGCCAGTACCTCGCCTCCGGCGTCTTTCATGGCGTCATACAAGCCACCTGAAATTCCGTACGGAGGTTTCCGGTTCGACAACACTTTCGCGTCAATCTCTTCCACCTGTTTTCGGGCAACAACGTCGTCCATCGGCAGCATTTTCCGCGAACCGGCTTCCCACGCATCTTTTATCGGGGTAAACGGTGCATTCTGCGAAACCATCAGCTTCATCTTGTTCGAACCAAAACGTCCGTCTTCGATGAAACGCAGGTTGGCTTCCCATGCTGCAATAGCTCCGGTTCCGCTTCCCACTGCCTGAAAATAGTAATCCGGTATTTGCCCGATAGTGGTAACGGCTGAAAGAACTGTTGTTCCCATTCCATCACGACGGGCGACATTCTTCGCTCCTCCTTCCGGGAAGAAAATGTCCATCTCGCAGGCAATGTTCGACAGATGAATCGCATCGAAATAATCGCCTCCCGATTCGGTAGCAATCAGCTTCACACACGGGTCAATCGGTTCGTTGAACCAAAGCGCCTTCATGTTATCGGAAGGGACACACAATAACAACGGGATTTTATTTTCCGAACAAACACGGGCAAATGCACGGGCTGTATTTCCGGCGGAAGCCACAACCATGGTCTTGTCTTCGTTGTAATTGGTCCGGGCGCACACCGAATATGCCTCACACTCTTTGAAACTGCCGGTATTCATCACTGCACCTTTCTCCGGCCAGTAACCGTTGAAGGTGATATAGAGGTTCTCCAATCCGAGCTCACGTGCAAATCCTTCGCTTTTGTACGTTACAGGTGCCCCGGAACCATCCAGTACCCGGTTAATGGGTAACCAGTCGGCGTATTTGTACAAGCCGGGAAGTTCTTCACGTACACGTAATTGTTTTTGCGCATATATTGCCCTAATCAGGGATGGAGTTTCGTTCTCAGGACAGCTCAATTCCCAGTTACCATCATTGAACCGGGTGCCGCAACACAACGATTCAAGATAATACTCTGTTTTGGTAAAGTTGGCCATAGGAATATCTCATTTATGGGGCAAAAATAAGTTTTTTTTCCAAAGGGAGTCGCCTTTTCCGGTCGGCGTTTACAATCCGGAATGCTTCCAGCCAAATTGCCAGCCCATTATATATTCTTTTTCCACTCTTTTTGCTACGCAACATACAAACGATTACCAAACGGTCAGAAAACGCTTTATACCTATTGGGCCGGTCTGGTTTCACCTGCCTTTCTTAACGAGAAGCGGGAAAGCAACGGGCCAACAATCTCGTGAATAATGGTTGCGCCCATAATCGTCCCCAACAGTGCTTTCGCGAAAGGTTCGAATTCGGGTGTGGCATGAACGGCCAATGCCAATCCAATCACAATCCCTCCTTGCGGGATCAGACCTCCGATAGTGAAACGGCGCACATTTGCCGACCGGTGTGTGAGGCGTGATGCCACGTATACGCCGGCAAATTTCCCAACACCCCGGCTGACCACAAACAATAAAATAAGAGATAAAACGCCGGATACGACGGAAAACTCCAGATACATTCCGCTAACGGTGAAAAAGAAAAGAAAGATGAGCTCTTCGGTGTATCGTTGCATTACTTTCTTGATAATATGCCGGTGCGGATTGAAATTGGCAATCATCAGCCCCAATGCCATGGCCGAAAGCAACCCGTCGATTTCCAACGTACGGGCAGTTCCAAAACAAAATGCCAGGCCACCAATAATGAGAATAATGTAGGCCCCTTCGGAGACAATCTTTAGTCTATACGCCAGGAAATTGAAGATCCAACCAAATACAACGCCCACTCCTACACTGAAAATAATTTCTTTCAACGATGTCAGCAACCCGGTTCCTAAGTTGGCCGAAGTGTCGCCCAGCATGGAAGAAGTCATATTAATGGCTACCGAATAGATGATGATACAAATGGCATCATCCAATGCCGCAACGCCCATGATGGTATCAGTCACTTTTCCCCGGGCTTTGTATTCATGCATTACAGCCAACGTAGCGGTAGGATCGGTGGGGGCGGCCAGTGAAGCAACCAGCACACTAAACGACAACAAATACGCCGCACCCATATCAAAACCGGTGAGATAGAGGAAAAGATACAGCACCGTCCCAACCAACAAAAAAGCCATTATCGATTCGGCGAAAGCGATGGAAATAATCGAACGTCCCAATTGTTGCAATTTGGGCATGGTCAATGAGGTTCCCACTTCCATCGTAATGAAAGCGAGACAGAGATCGGTTATCGGCCGTACATGCAGCGGGAAAACATCAGGTACAATGAAAAATATTCTTGGATTCAATACAATTCCGGCAACAATATAGCCGGTTACCCTTGGCAGGCCAATCCGGTGAAACACCTGACCGAAAACATAACCACTTAATAAAATGATTCCGGTAATCAGAAGGGTATCCATAGATTCAGATTTCGTTCGGCTACCATCAAAATTAAGATGATTATAGCGATTTGAAAACTTATACGCAGGAAAACCGGTGACTAAAATTTGACATAAGTCATTTTTATTTTACTCAAAAATATGGAACTTAATCGTTACGCATATCTCAAACTAGTTGCTTTAAGACAGTATACTTTTTGAACCGACTGAAATCTGCGTATTTTCCGCAAAAACCGAGTCAAGATCAGTGCATCATCGAATGACAATTTTTTACTCATTCATCAATAAAACTAACCCATAACCCGTAAAACTATGACCCATGAAAACTATCGTCTTTCTTTTGCTTACCACAATTTCAATAAGCAGTTTCAGCCAAACAAAATTCGAAAAAGGATATCTCATTAATCTCAATGAACAAAGGATTAATTGTTACATTAAAGACAATGATTGGAAGAATAACCCTACAGAAGTGAAGTATAGAGTCGGTGAGAATGATGAAACGAAAATCGCAGACTTAAAGAATACCAAAGCTTTTGGAATTGATAATAAGGTAGCCTATATAAGAGCTGTCGTCGATATCGATTACTCCTCCGGCGATGTTTCGACATTATCCGGAAAACGGGAACCTGAATTAAAGACCGATACCGTATTCTTAAAAATCCTGGTTAAGGGAGAAGCATCGCTCTACTACTATGAAAACAGTAGTCTTATCCGTTATTTTTACAGCACGTCAAGCAAGCCGATAGAGCAATTAATCTACAAGGAATATATCAACGGTGACAAAGGAATTTTCAGGAACAGAGATTTTACGGCACAGCTATGGAAGAATGTCAGGTGTCCTGAAACTTCTATTAATATCATTAAAACCATCCAATATAAGGCAAAAGACCTGATCGACTATTTCCGTAATTACAATGAGTGTGTAAACAAGTCTTATACCGATTATACGCTATCGGAAAAGAAAAAACTTTTCTCCCTGACGATTACACCTGGCATTGAGATGGCAACCATGTCAATTGACAGCCGCGAGACGAACCTGATTGATGTGAACTTTGGAAGCAAATTCAACTACCGGATTGGACTGGAATTGAATATGCTCCTCCCATTTAGTCATAATAAGTGGAGTATTTTCATGGAACCGACCTATCAACATTATTCAGGTCACGAAGTAATTGAAAGAACCTACTACCTGCCGAGAGATGTAGATGCTGAATACAAATCGCTGGAAATACCGATGGGTTTAAAATACAGCTTCCAACTAAACAAAAAGTCGTTTCTTTTCCTCCGGGGAGGTATGGTTGTCGATATTCCGTTCAATTCCACCATTACGTATACCAATCAGGACCGCCTCTACAAAATCCTTTCGGGAAATAGTTTTACCGTAGGCTTAGGTGCGCAATACAAACGACTGAGTTCTGAATTTCGGTATTATGGGAACCGCGATATTTTAAGTAGCTCTATGTCCTGGGATACCAAATACAGCAAACTGTCTTTTATTCTTGGGTACCGGATTCTTTGAGAGGTTTTATTTCGGATAAAAAAATCCACTATACCTGACAAATCCCCTGTTATGCTGGTTTTGTATTTTGTAACTTCCTTGCAAACAAAAAGAGCATTATCATGAGAATTGATCACATTGCTTATCGCGTTCGCGACCGCTTTGAGACAGCACGATTCTTTACGGAAGGATTCGGTTACACAATCGATCCGGAATTACCGGACGGTTTCGAAATTAAGTTTGACGATGGCTCGACTGCCAAGTGCCTGGTGCTGCTGCCACCCGAAAAATTGAAAAGTGGCATCCCCTGGGATATTCCCGGAGGTGATGGGTTGGAATACCATATGGCACCCGAAATCTTCATTTCCGACGGCCAAAACCATTCGGTGGTTGAAGAGTGGGTAGCCTCGAAGAATGGTGGAATTGGCGGCGTTCACCACATCGCCTACCAGGTGGAATCGGTGGAAGCTAAGATGAAAGAGTTCAAGGAGAAGGGGCTGATGGAATTTACAACCGATGAGCCCATCCGCTGCGAAGGCCTGACACAGGTTTTCACCAAACCCACGCCCTTTACCGGCATCATTTATGAATTCATCGAACGGGAAAAACACGGCTTCTGCCAGGACAGTGTTAAATTCCTGATGGAAAGTACCCGCGATTTGAAATAAGTTTTCCTTCCGGGAAACCAGAAAATAAGAAAGGGGCCTCAACAGCCCCTTTTCTTTTATGGTAGTTCTTTTAATTCGATATTTTTCCAACGCACTTTGATTCCGCCACCGGCGTGAATCTGCAACGCAATGGAACCGTTGGCTTTCCCGATTTTTTCATCTGTCAGTTTCACCATTTTCTTTCCGTTGAGCCAGGTTTCCACTGTTGGGCCAACCACGCGCAAACGCAACGTGTTCCACTCTCCCATTTTCAGAATATCTTCCTTTTCATCCGGAATTTTCTCCAGCCATCCACGTCCGTAGGATTCGTATATTCCACCTGTATCGTGTCCCGGAGGAGCAACTTCGCACTGCCAGCCGGTTATCTTGGTTCCTTCAATGGTCGACCGGAAAAAAACGCCGCTGTTGCCGTTGCTCTCCTGCAAAAACTGAAGCGTCAAATCGAAATTCTTGTAATGCTTATCGGTGGCCAGGTAACCGTATTCCTTATCGGGACCGCTTTCGCAAACCAGCTCGCCGTTATCGACATACCATTTTTCGGTTCCGTAAACCGTCCATCCGGTCAGGTCTTTCCCGTTGAAAAGAGAAATGCTTTTGGAAGGCAGCATAAATCCGCTGAACAGCGCTACCGCTGCCAGTAGTATTCCTATTTTTTTCATCTTACGTTTAGTTTGATTAGCAGATTAAAGTTCGCGGATTTTAATATTCCGGAACCAGATGTAACTACCGTGATCCTGCAAAGAAATATGGCCGACTTTCGCCATTCCGTAATCCGGATAATCTTTCCATTTCCCTTCGTTCTTGCGTTTGTTCCAATCATCGGTCCAACGCTCAAACTCGACTACCTTCTCACCATTCAGCCACTGCTCCACATGATTGCCGTTCACGATAATACGGGCCGTATTGAAAGCAGGACCCCCAACCATCTGCAGTTTCTTTTTCGATTTATCAGCCGTGTACATTCCGTAATTAGCGCCGGTCAGCTGCCACTCTTCCACTTTTTCCGGGAAACCGACATCATCGAGCAGTTGGTATTCGGGACCGGTATAATACACGGCGCCATACTTTGGATCGTCAATCACACCATACAAAATACCGCTATTGCCACCGTGAGAAATTCGCCATTCAAGCTTGAGTTCGAAGTTTTCGTATTGCTTATCGGTAATGATGTCACCACCAATATCGCCGCCTTTCCCAAGCGACATCAGGCTACCATCACGAACCACCCATCCCTGGGAAATATCGTTGCCGGCAAAACCTTTCCATCCATTCAACGTCTTTCCGTCGAAGAGCAATTGCCAACCATCGGCTTTCTCCTGAGCGGTCAGTGTATTCAAGGCTTCGGTTTCGTGTTTCGAAAGGCAATCAGACGCACATCCGGCTTGACCGGCACAGGTAGTTTCCTCAACCTCGACGTTTTCGGTCTTTGTTTGCTTCTTTTGAGTTGACTGGCATCCGGCGAAGATCAGGCCGATACCAAAGGCGATCAGAACAAGTGATTTTTTCATAGAAATAAAAGGTTTGATTAGTTTGTGCATTCGCTGTGTACTAAAACGGGGGAAAGAAAGAGTCTGTCCAATCCTTCACCCCGCCAGCTGTTCGAAAGCTACTAATTTTTTACCAGCTGAAAAATACTTTTCAAAAGCCCTTTCTTACTGATCCATAAAAAGATCTTCTTTGATTCTCCGGATACGCTTCAAAGCATAATCGACATTGGGATTGTCGGAATCGCCCATGCGTTTGAGGTATGCCTGGTAATATCCTAACGCAATGGTTTTGTTGTTATTGAACTCCTCATACGTGGTAGCCATGTCGAACAATACCAGTGTGCGCGTTGAGTCGTATTCGAGTGCCTTCTTATAACCATCAATAGCATCCTGAAAACGCCGGTCGCGGTCGTACACATCGGCCAAATGATGATAAAAATCCGACAGGTAGCCGGGCGTGGCCAGTTTGATGGCTGTTTCCAGGAAATGGGCGCTCTGTTTGTATTCGGCTTTTCTCTTTAGGCATAACCCGATGTAAAAGGCCACCATGTCGTCGGTTTTCACTTTCTGGTAACACCTTTGAAGAAGCTCTAAAGACTGATCTTCTTTTCGCTCGAAAAACAGGCTAATGCCATAATACTTTTTCACGATATAGGAAGAATCAGCGGGCAATACATACTGGTAGTAGTCTACCGCTTTTTCGTAATTCTTTGCCAAAAAATTCAGCTCTCCTGCTTTCTTCTTCAAAAGAAGATTATCCGGGAAATGTTCCAGCGCATTCTCAATGTAATCAATGGCAGGCCCATAAAACTTATGCTGTTGCAGAATATTGACTAAATTCAACAAGGAAGCCAGATCATCGGGATTTTTCTCAATAACCCACTTATAGTTGTCAACGGCATCCGTAATCCGGTCAGTCCGGTAACAGCTTAATGCATACAGCCGGCGAAAAAGAAAGTTTGTCGAATCGCGGGTCGCTAAATCTTTGAATATGTATAATGCATCCAAATCACGATCGAGTTGCAGGTAGAGTTTTCCTAAATCCACCTGAGCTTCGCTGTTGTCAGGATCGGTCGTGAGCATTTTTGTGTAAACGGTAACCGCTGCCGGAAGATTTCCGAGCATACTATAGGCTTCGGCCTGCAACGATAAAGATTGAACAGTTTCCGGTCCCTTCTTCAAAACGTCTAAAACGTCGCTATATCGCTTTTCTTTCTGGTAGGCTTGCGCCAACAAAAGCAATGACTCCGGAGCCAACTTTCCCGCCTCAAGCTTTGGCTGTAAGCGGTTAATCACCTGTTCTGTTTTTCCCTGATAAAGGAGATAAGCCAGGTCGTCATTTTGTCCTGTAGCCGGTAGGTAAAAAGCAAGGAGAAAAATAAGACACAAAGCTGCTTGTTTCAGTTTCTCATTCATATCGGGGGATTTAAAGAAAAAAGAGATGCCGTTGATCAACTAATCGCTCCGGCATCTCCTCTTATCTTATTCAACTGTTTTTCAACGCAAGTGAAATTGCGATACCACCACCCTAAATTCGGGTATGGGATGCCCGGCTATTCACTGTAATACAAAATTGATTGGCACTGTGAACTGTACGTTCACGGGTTCTCCTCTTTGGGTTCCGGGTGTCCATTGGGGCAAATTGTTTACAACCCGCAATGCTTCAGCATCCAGCGAAGGAGAAATGCCACGAGCGATCTTTGCTCCTCCCACAGCTCCTGTTTTGGTAACGATGAAGTTGACGTAAACCTTGCCTTGAACTCCTTTCTCCTGAGCATCTTTCGGATAGTGAATATTGGCAGCAATATATTTTCTAAGTGCCAAATCACCACCGGGAAATTCAGGCATTTTGTCTACGATGAAGAATACAGGATCTCCCTTGTATTCTGCATTATTATCACTGGCATTTTGCCCGGTTATACTGGCATTTTTCTCTACAGCGGTTTCAGTGGGTTCATTCAAAAAACCTTTTGTATAAATAAGGATAACACCATCTTTCACCCGATCCTGACCGTATTTTTTTGCGTATGGAGTCAAAGATTCTTTGCTCTTGACCACATCAATATGAGAAATTGATTTTGGATTCAGAGTATCCATCACAGCTTTTGTAACTGTAACTTCGTCCAATATCATCAACGGCTGGCTATCAACTTTCGCCGATTTTATAGCAACTTGCTCAGTGGATGGCTCTGACGTTTTTTCGCAAGCAAAAACCACAACCAGCAACAGCATGGTCATTAATCCAATTAAGTATTTATATCCGG
Source organism: Prolixibacter sp. NT017 (assembly GCF_009617875.1). Taxonomy (NCBI): domain Bacteria; kingdom Pseudomonadati; phylum Bacteroidota; class Bacteroidia; order Marinilabiliales; family Prolixibacteraceae; genus Prolixibacter; species Prolixibacter sp. NT017. Next base: position 2,185,611 of record NZ_BLAV01000001.1, read on the forward strand.
CCCAACGAGGGGACTTTATTTTTGAAATCATCTTCATTCTGCTTTTTAGTAAGGAATAATTGAAGTTATTGGCAACCTGAAGCTGAATGCCGGTCACCTGTTCAATCAGCATGGCTTTGTAACGTACAGGCGAAATGCCCTTGTTAACCACCAGCGCATCGGCCAGAAATTCGTGGTTTTCCCTAACAGCTCGGCGCAAATACCAGATGAATGGATTAAACCATTGTACCAGAACGACCAATTCGAGTAATAAAACATCGACGGAATGCCGTTGCCGGATATGCACCATCTCGTGTTTCAGGATATGATTGCTTTCCTCAGTTCCGAATTTGAAATCGCGGCCAACAAAAAGCCAGCGAAAAAACGAAAAAGCTGATGTTTCAAATCCCAGACGGACAATGGTCAGGCCCTTGTATTTGCGTTTTTCGCCACTGCGAACCAACAAGACCATCTGGCCCAGCTTCCAGGTAAAACGCAGCGTGAAAAAGAGAATGCCACTAAAATATATCAGACCGATGAGAGGCAATGAAAGAAATATCCCGGATGTATCGGTTCCGGCTCCACCGTACACATCTACGGCTTCGAGTACGCGCGGTCCACTGGCAATTAATGCCAGATTGGACGATGCCGAATTCAGGAATACCGGAATGTGAAGCAATGGAAGTATACCGGAAAAGATAGCTGATACGATAAGATACACGCGGTTTAACCGGAAAAACGTCTCTTTGCGGAGAAAAAAGAAATAGACAAGGGTAAGTAAGCCGAGGCTTATTCCCGATTCTGTTATGAAGTTAATATACGTATTCATAGTAGTTAAAGTCAGTTGTCAATCATTTATTACTTCATGATGTCTTTTCATCATTGTTATCTATCTCGCGCCGGACTTCTTCCAGCAAGTCATCCAGGTCGTGAATATCCAGTTTGTCCTCCCGGGCAAAAAAGGAAACCATCTCCTTGAATGAACCATCGAAATAGTTCCGCATAAAACGCTTCCCAAACGAACGGGTGTACTCCTTTTTACTGACGATGGGAAAATACTGGTGCGATTTACCGTATGCCTTGTGATCGACAAAACCCTTTTTCTCCAGTATCCTGACGATGGTGGAAACGGTATTGTAGGCTGGTTTAGGATCCGGCATTTCGTCGATGATATCGCGTACGAACGCCTTGTCCATATCCCACAGTAGTTGCATCACCTGTTCTTCTGCTCTTGTCAGTTCTTTCATTGTAAGTTGACTATTATTCAATAACATTTATTCCTTCGGCTAAAGGTACCGAAGTCGTTATTTATTTCAAACTATTTTTTTAGTTAGTCGAGATAAAAAAATCAGGGCGGTATGCCCCATCTCTTTTCCTTTTTCATATTATCCAGTTTTTCGATTTTTTCTATAACCTGTTTCCTGCGCATGGAAATCTATTCACAATAGTAAAACTAATATTTTAGTTTTGCAACTAAATGATTAGTTTTTATAAGTAGAAGTATACTGCGAAGAGAAAACAGCCATCTCAAAAATATTTTGGGCTACGAATCGTTTTAAGTGCAAACTCTCCTACTTCAACCTCAAATCATTCAGCAGATTTCGGAAAAACAAAAGGAAGGAATTTATATAAAAATTCAGCGAAGATCATTGTGTGGTGTTCGCCAGCGATCGTTCGTTGAAATCTCGTTAAAAACTTGTTAACAAGCTGTTGATAACGTGCGTTTTTTGAGCAGGTGATATTGACTATTACCCTGCGTTTCTGTAAGTTTAGATTAATTCCTCTAAACCAAATTATTTCTCATGGAAATTCAGGATTATCAACAGGCCGATTATGTTTTGCGCGATTTGCATGCGACGGCAAAATGGGGCGTATTTCTGTCAATAATTGGCTTTGCTTTTACAGGCATGTATATGGCCGTGGCCATTTACTCGAGTCGCTTTATTCAATTGCCTGCAGATTTTCCGGCCTTCGCGCATCATTATGCAGCTGAATTTAAAGCTATATTCCTGCTGGTTCCCGGCTTGGTGTACTTTATTCCTAATTTCTTTTTCTACAAGCTGTCCCGGGCGACATTGGGCGCGTTAACCGGAGAAGAAGTAACTTTACTTCCCAACGAAATCATGCTTCACCGTCGTACCATTGAGCAGCTGGGAACACTGATGATTGTTGCCCTGGCGTTTATTTCGGTCGTTATTATCCGGTTGTTGCTAACCAGTTCTATCTAAATCAAAGCAACCGAAAATCGTCAGCATCATTTCCTACCGGGAATTTTATCCGGAAGTTTTCCAGGCTTTCCATTGATAATGTGTCTGTAACAACTTCTTCCCGGTTCTCCAGTCGATGCATCACTTCTCCCCGAGGATTTACCAGCAGCGAATCGCCACAGTAATCAATTTCATTTCCGTCAGTGCCAACCCGGTTCACACCGGCCACATAAATCTGGTTTTCGATAGCGCGGGCTTTTAGCAGTGTTTTCCACACCTGCGTCCGAGAAGCCGGCCAATTGGCTACGTAAAGGGCTAAATCGGTATCTTTCCGGTTACGCGACCAAACGGGAAACCGCACATCGTAACATATGTACAAAGCAATTCGCCATCCTCTGAAATTAACTATCACCCGCTCTTTCCCCGGTTCGAAAACACCTATTTCCCCCTCAATGAGGAACAAATGCCTTTTATCGTAAGTGGCATAACTTCCATCGGGTTGAACAAACAGCAAACGGTTGTAACGACCTCCGGCATCTTCCGTGATAACACTTCCACATACCGCTGCATCCAATTCGGCAGCTTTCTTCTTCATCCATTGCATAGTGTCACCATCCATCGGTTCAGCCAAAGTCAGGGCATTCATCGAAAAACCGGTGATGAACATCTCCGGAAGGACAACCAGGTCGGTCGGTCCCTCAATCGAATCGATCATTTCCTCTAAATGGTTCCGGTTTTCCTGTGGCGATTCCCAGTAAAGGTTGGGTTGTATGAGTGTAATACGAAGGTCGTTTCCGTTTTTCATAAGCTGCTTTTTTTATTCCAAATCGTCTCCGGTATTAAACATCTCCGGATGTTTTCCCTGCACACCTTTGTCCTTGTACCACTGACGTACCCGTTTCAGATCGGCGTTCAGGTCATCGGATAGTTCAAATTTTTCATTGAAGCCTATTTCTTTTTTGCCCCAATCAAAATAGCCCAAATAAACCGGAACACCAGCCAAACGGGCCATCGTATGAAATCCGCCTTTCCAGCGCGCTGTAGGCTTTCGGGTTCCTTCGGGGGCAATCGCCAGATGAAGGTAATCGCGTGTTTTAAATTCATCCACAACCTGCTTCAGAACGTTAGCCCCTTTTTTTCGGTCAACCGGAATACCTCCCATCCACCGTACAATGTATCCCACTGGCCAGAAGAAAAATTCCTTCTTCACCATTACATAAGCTTTTCCCCCCACACTGGTATAGTAGAGCCACGAAATGACGAAGTCAAGTGCTGAGGTATGCGGTGCTCCCAGAATAATACACTTCGATTCCGGAGCCACTCCGCTCATCGCTTTCCATCCCAGGAGACGTAATATAAATGCGGTAAGTTTCTTCATTTTTTTGCTTTAGTCTATCTATATTGTTTCACGCAAAAATAGTCCTTTTATCTTCTTTGCACACCCTTATTGAACAATCCAGCGTTCGAGATTTTCAGCCTTGCCGTAACGAGTCAATAGCTCAGCAGCTAGTTCCATCGCTTTTTCAGTTTCTTCCCTACCTGAAAAGCCGATGATCACCATCAGGAAACGCCTGGTTGCATCGGTAACTGAAGTTCGCTCTGAATCGCTTGTCGGACTTCCAAACGCCGATTCCTCATCACGGAAAACCGGTAAAAATTCGATGTTCAGTTCTCCCCGTCCAATTGCCTGATACGGTTCGTTGTTTTCTCCAATTCCCATTTGGATGTCACCTTCGATTTTTTCTGCATCGTAACCTCCGATGGATATGCCTGTTTCGAGTGAAATCTGGTTAACCAGATCGACAATATTATTGATGTGATAAAGTCCCAGGCCACGAACAACCCGTCGTGTCAAAGCTTCGGCCGAAAGGCGGTAACGTGCCGGGTCTTTACCGCATGCTTTGTAAGCTTTTCGTGATGCCTGAATCGCACTCTTCTGACTGATTTTGTTTAATGGAAGGTCCTCCTTAATCCTGTTTTCCGTTTCCTTCATCCTGTTCAACAGCTCCTCTCCCGACGGTTCGATTTGTACATCACATTCAATGCATCCCAGAACCATCTCAGGTACACGCGATTTCAAATCAACGGAAATTTCAATTTTAGTCATCCCTAATCTACTTTTCTGGTTAATTCTATCCGAAAATAATCATTACATTTGATAAAAAGCATAGTTGTGCCTGTTCCCTATATCGACATCCATACACACGACGCGGTTGAACAGGAAGACCTATTTCAGCTGCAAAGCTTGTTCTTACAGGACTTCGAGCAGAATCCATCGCTGAATTATCCTGTAACTGCAGGCATACACCCGTGGCATGCCCATCTGTTCACGCCGGACGAAGCGCGCGAAATGCTGGAGCGCAACATCGGAAATCCATATATTGTCGGCATTGGTGAAACTGGCCTCGACCGTTCCATTCACACTTCGCTTGCTATTCAGGAAGAGATTTTCCAACTTCACATCGAAGCGGCTGAAAAAATAGGAAAGCCTCTGATCATTCACTGTGTAAGATGCTGGCAGGATGTGATGCGATTAAAAAAAAACACCTCAACTCCATGGATATTGCACGGTTATACAGGCAATCTCCAAACCACGCAACAACTTTTAAAAAAGAATTTCATCTTTTCCATTGGCTCCCGCCTACTCGACCGCCGGGCTAAACTTCGCGAGTCGATTGAAATCATTCCGATAGAGAATCTGTTCATTGAAACCGATGATACTAACGTCGATATCAGAGAGATTTACAACGAAGTTGCTCTTCTTAATAATATGCCTCCCGAAGATTTGAAAATACATATCTTTGGCAACCTAAAAAAAATCTTCGGACCCATTGTCCGGGCATAATTTTTTCCTGAAATGAAATGGTACAAACGGACAGAGCTTCTCGTTGGAAGTTCTGGAATTGAAAAGCTACAGAGAGCACATGTGTTAGTTGTTGGATTAGGTGGAGTTGGTGCTTACGCTGCTGAAACCATTTGCCGTGCAGGTGTGGGGCGAATGACCATTGTGGATGGAGATTCTGTGGAAATGACCAACCGGAATCGTCAGCTACCGGCGCTTGTTTCCAACGAAGGAAAGCCCAAAGCTGAAGTTATGGGGATTCGTTTTCGGGACATTAATCCGGATGTTGAACTGGAAATTATCAACGAGTACCTGAAAGAAGAACGAATGGAAGAGGTACTCGATGCCCATCCGTATGATTATGTCGTTGATTGCATCGATACATTGTCGCCAAAGGTGCATTTACTGCACCTGGCAAAAGAACGACAGTTTCAGGTTGTGAGTTCCATGGGTGCCGGCGGTAAATTGGATCCGACTCAAATTCGGGTTGCCGATATCTCGAAATCGTATAATTGTGCCCTGGCCAAAATGATTCGCAAAAGACTGCGAAAACTAAACATCAATAAAGGAATCAAAGTCGTGTTTTCGCCCGAGGACGTCGACAAAACAAAGCTCATCATCGAGGAATCGCAGAACAAGAAATCGACTGTCGGAACTATCTCTTACATGCCACCCGCATTTGGTTGTTTTATCGGTTCGATCGTTATCCGCGATTTACTGGAAAAGTAATCTTTCTTACTTCTTTTGTTCCTGCTCAGGAAAAGAGCTGCTTCCTGGTAAGAAAACCTGCATTACACTAAGATGTTGGCTTCTTTTTCCTATATTTGACTTCATCATATTGGTATGATAACTTACATTCATACCAGTGCAAACTGAATTGTTTTCCGGTCATCGTATTACATCTAAAATTCGACACATGAATATTTTAAACGGCGGAGTTGGTCAAACGATCAGGTTAAATGACAGGACGTTGTCATATTTTGCCGGAAACAATTACCTGGGACTTGCCAATGATCCGACACTGGTAAATGACGCAATTGATGCTCTCAAAAAATATGGGGTAAACTTCGCCGCTTCCCGGCAAACGACCGGCACGTCGGATATTCACCTGGAACTGGAAAAAACGCTGGCTGAATTCAAATCTCGGCAAGATGCGGTAGTATTTGCCTCCGGATACATGGGAAATAAAATTCTGCTTCATGTGCTGAGGGAACGTTACGATTCCATCTTCGTCGATTCGATGGCTCATTCCAGCATCACAGACGGTATTCCACGAGACGTCTCATGTGTGGAATATTATGAGCATGCCAATCCCAACCACCTGGAGAAATTATTGAAATCTTCGTCGAAAAAGAAGTCCTTGATTATAACCGACGGTGTATTTGCCCTTACGGGAGAAATCGCTCCTGTCGACCAACTCTATTCGCTGGCGCAAAAGTACGGAGCGCTGCTGATTGTAGATGATGCTCATGCGACCGGCGTTCTTGGCAAAAATGGCAGGGGTACCCCTGAGCACTTTCATTTGGATTCTGCGCCTGGCTTGTTTCAAAGTGAAACGATGAGCAAAGCGATAGGCTCTTATGGCGGTTTTATTTCCGGTAGCAAAGACCTCAGTGACAACATCCGGAAGAAATCAACTTTCTACGGCGCTTCTACCGCCTTGCCACCACCTGTCGTTGCCGCAGGGTTATCTTCAATAAAGCAAATCATGAGTCGCCCGGAACTGCGAACCCGTTTGATGGAAAATACCAGAATTCTCCGCAAGGGAATTGAAGAACTGGCGTTTTCGACAACGAAAGGAATAACGCCTATTATTCCTCTTTATTTCAGCGAAAAGCAAACTGCGAATACTTTATCTCAATACCTCGAAGAAAACGGAATTGTTGCCCCTGCGGTTGATTACCCGGTAAAAACAAGCCAGTTCATTGTGCGAATTACCATATCGAGCACGCATACCGGAGAACAAATTCATCATCTTTTACACACATTAAAAGAATGGAGAGAAAAAATATGACACCCACGACGATCAAAGAGGTTTTCATCGAAACCATCAACATCCCGCTGGATGCACCTTTTACAATAGCTACCGGAGTGAAATACGAAATGGAAAATGTGCTCATCATCGTCCGCCTCGAAAACGGCATGGAAGGTTATGGAGAAGCGGCTCCACTGGAACCGGTAAACGGAGAAAACCAGGCTACTGCGCTGGCCACGCTCAACAGTTGTCAAAACTTCCTTATCGGGAAAGATGTGGCCGATTTCCGGCAAATATCGAAACACCTGAAAAGTGTGTATGGCGTCCAGGTAACAGCTCGCAGCGCCATCGAAATGGCTTTAATCGATGCTTTTACCAAATCACTGAATACGCCGCTGTATACTTTTCTGGGCAAAGCCGAAAACAAAATTGAAACCGACTATACTATCGATATCGTTTCGCCGGAAACGGCCCGGAAAAATGCTGCCAAACTCGCCGGCAAAGGATACAATACGCTAAAAACGAAAGTTGGTAAAAACCTGGTAGAAGATATCGACCGGTTACTGGCGATAAAAGACGGTGCCCCGAACTGCCGCCTCATGCTGGATGCCAACCAGGGATATTCTCCGGCCGATGCAGTTTACTTTCTTGGCGAATTGAAAAAGAACGATATTCGACCGGAGCTATTCGAACAACCAGTGAGGAAGGATGATTTGCGTGGGATGAAGTTCGTCAAGGACCACACCTCAGTTCCAATTGCTGCAGACGAATCGGTCTTTACGGCAGCCGATGCGATTAGAGTGGTGCGGGCCGGATGCGCCGACCTGATTAACATCAAACTGATGAAATCAGGAATCGTAGAGGCGTTGGATATTGCCGCAATTGCTCGAAGTGCCAATATGGAACTAATGATTGGCTGTATGATTGAATCGCGGCTGGGACTGGGATGTGCAGTACATTTGGCTGCCGGGCTTGGCGGCTTTCGATTTGTTGATCTGGACCCGCATTTAGAACCGGCACAGGACCCATTTATCGGAGGTCCCGAATTTTTGGAACCGGTTTATGCTCTTTCCGATGAAATACCAGGAATAGGTGTAGCAAAGAAGTAACAACAGGTATAAAAAAGCTGGTTGGCTGAAGTTTTTTCTTCATGCCCAACCAGCTTTTATCTCTTATCAATTCAGCAATTAAAGTAGTTCTTTCACCACATTCAGAGCTGCATCATAATCGGGTTCATTCGTAATTTCCGAAACGAATTCTACGTATTTAACGGTTCCGTCTTTGTCAATAATAACTGTTCCACGGGCCAGCAAACGCAGTTCCTTGATCAGATATCCGTATTTCAGACCAAAGTCTGTATCGCGGTGATCCGACAGGGTTACGATATTATCTAATCCTTCTGCTCCGCAAAAGCGCTTCTGAGCAAAAGGTAAATCGCAGGATACCGACAGAACAACCGCATCACCCAACTTGTCTGCTTCGGCGTTGAAACGACGATTTTGTGCGGCACAAACACCGGTATCGATGGAAGGATAAACGGCGATTACCACCACTTTCCCTGCATAATCACTTAATTTAACCGGACTTAAATCGGCTCCGACAACGGTAAATTCAGGAGCTTTCTGTCCAACTTTTATTTCATCTCCTACAAGTGTCACCGGATTTCCGGCAAACGTTACTTTCTCAGCGTTCTCTTTCATGTGTATTGATTATTTTGATTTTCACACGATCCCTATTAAACCGGGAACATTCTTTAATTCATTATTTTTTATGATACTTCAAAGTACCACTAGATAAACCGAAATTAGATTAAAATGTTCGATGCAAGAAATACATCCGGGTTAAATTTGTTTGTTTATACCCGTAAACCCACATAATTATACAAATAAGAAGAAAAGATGAAACCAGAAACCGCCGTTTGTAAGCCATATCTCTTTCATACTTAGCCCTGATAGACTAACTTTACTGAAAAACCAGAATCTATATTCAATGAAGACAAAAAGGTTTGCGGTAGTTCTAGCCGGTTCCGGGGTGTTTGATGGTGCCGAAATCCATGAATCCACGTTGACGATGCTTTCCATTGCCAAAGCCGGCGGGACCTATCAATGTTTTGCTCCGGATAAGCAACAAGCCCAGGTTGTTAATCACCTAACCGGTGAAAAAATGCCGGAAAAACGCAATGTTTTGGTGGAAGCAGCACGAATTGCCCGGGGCGACATCAAACCACTAACGGAGTTCTCTCCCGACGATTTCGACGCGATTGTTTTTCCCGGAGGATTCGGAGTAGCCAAGAACCTTTGCACTTTTGCATTCGATGGTCCGGAGTGTAGTGTGGATCCGGAAGTTGAAAAAGTCATCAAAGCTTCTGTCGACGAAGGCCTCGCTATCGGAGCATTGTGTATCTCTCCGGTTTTGATGGCACGTGTCCTACCCGAGGTTGACGTTACGATTGGCGAAGACCAGGAAACCGCTGAAGCTATCAGTAAAATGGGAGGTGCCCACCACATCACCGACCACGGGGAAATCATTATCGACGAAAAGTACAAACTGGTCACAACGCCCTGCTACATGCTCGATGCAACGATTGCGCAAATAGCCGAAGGAACCGATAATATTGTGAAGGAGTTGATTTATATGATTGAAAATTCCTGAAAACACTGGATGAAATAAAAAAGAGAGATGCTGTTTAAAACGGCATCTCTCTCTTTTGTCATGCTATTATTTTCTACAACGTCAGAACTGGTAACGGACTCCAAGTCCCAGGTTAAAATCAAAATTATCGCCATGATTTACCAATCCCAGTTCCGGTCTCATATCCAATCCAAGTTGCAAGCCAAACGGCCATGCATATTCAATTCCGACATTTCCGGCTGCAGCCAGATAAAATCCACTGCTACCGCTTCCGGTATAACTGTTTTTGTAATCCCACGAGCCAACTTTAACACCCGGACCAACATACCAGTTGAAACCATCGCCCAAAGGCCATACCCACTGATAAATTCCGGTGAGTCCCCAGGCTGTGTAATCGCTGTGCGAAATCAAACCCAAATCAAATTCCAGTCGATTCAAATTAGATAAACCGTGCTGGTAGGACACTTCAGTGCCAAAACCATTTCCGCCTCCAAAACGCAAACCAATTGCATGGTCCTTTACAACCTGCGCATTAGCCGACATGGTTAGTCCTGCAATGAATAATGCAGATAAAAGAAATAACTTTTTCATGTGTTTACAGTTTAATTTCAATTGATTTGTGAAGACACTATCTTACTCTTTTCTCTATCGATCTATAACGGTTTAGGCCTTGTTTTGTTTGCTTAGCAGGTAATTTCAACGATTTCGTTATTTTTAATCCGGATTACTTTTTGATCAATTGGCTTAATTGTAGCTTATGAATCGCTCGAAACTAACCATTTATCTGACAACCATCATCTTAATCATATTTTCGGCAAGATTGAGTGCTCAAACAACTCCAGAGGGAAGAAATAGGTTCAGGATAGGTGCCGGTGTATTGTTCGAGCGGAGTATCGACCGCCGCGGCCCTTACCTGATGGCCGATTACACGCGGGAGATCAGTACAGTGATAGGAATATCACCCGGCATCTGGCTTTCTTACCGACATTCGACTTGGAAAAATGTAACGACATACTGGCGTTCAACCTTTGATAGCAAAGACCTTCGGGTGGTGCCACGCGTCAATCTGGTTGTTACTCCCCTACCGGGAAAATTATCGCGCTTGCATTTGCAGACAGGTATTCTGGCCGAAGTGCTCTTCTCCAAATTCCATTCGACTAACGAAAATGATTTGATGCAACGAACCAGTGACTATCTCGAAGAATCGACCAAATTGCGCCCCGGCTTCAGTGGCGGATTTCACCTCGACCTCGTTCAGATAAAGCAACGTTGGCTCGGCATCGATGCAGAGATAATCTACGAATACTCCGGCTACAATCCCCGAATTAATGCCGTGAACCTTGCTGTCTACTACTCTTTCTGATCTGCTAATTCTTACAGATTGATCTCCTGACTTCCTGAATGCAACTTTATTTCTTTTCCGTTCCAACGGAAAAAACCGGTAAGGTTTGCCGGCAGAACAATCTGTCCGGTAATTCCTTCTTTCCCCTTCCTATGCAAATTAAATTCAATCATTCCGTCCGGATGAGGGAATTTACCTTTGACAAACTGCAATGGGCCCAACGCCGGCTCTATTTTCACTGTTTGAAAGCCGGGAGAAGCTGGCTCGATACCAGCGACCGTCGCCAGCAAATCGTAATCAGGACTGGCGCTCCATGCGTGACAGTCGGAGCGCGTCGGATCGGGCTTCTCTGCAAAGGTGGTTAATCCTTTTGCTAACATGTCACGCCACAAACCAAGCGTATTCAGGTATTCATCAGCCAAACCTGCTTTCTTCATCGCCTTCGTCAGATAAAACCGGAAATACATCGTCGGCTGAATCAGCGAAGTGTCGCTCATCAACTTTCGAGTAAAGCTATTCGCATCGCCTTTTTCAATCACACCGGTCAGCACAGCAAAGATGTTGGTATGCATACTGAACTCTTTCTTCTCCGGCGTGTCTGCAAAATATCCCCGAGATTCGTCCCAACAGTTTTGGCGGACTGCTTTCACAAGGTTATCCGCTAATTCCTGATATTTCTGAGAAAGGCAAGTGTCATTGAATTGCTTGAAAATTTTGGCAGCGTGTTGTGCGCTGTAGGCAAACTGCAACGTCAACATGGCACTCTGGCCAGAAAAACCACCGGCCGGCATTCCTCCCATCTGCGACTCTCTGCTCCAGCCCCACTCTTTAGCCCAGTCAACAAAATTCCAATATTCGACTTTCCCTAATAAACCGGTTTTCGGATCGATTCGCTGCTCAAACCAATGCATTACATTTTCGACTCCCCAGAGATTGCTTCGAACAAAAGCCGGATCGTTGCGAAGCATCCGATAGTCATTGACCATATCGACCCAAAACAGTGAGTACGGTGGAATAACTTGCGGCAAATATGAAGGGTAACGGCTTCTTGTCAAGCCTTCTGAAAAGCGGGAATCGTTAAACAGTTGAATCGCTTTGCGCATTAGCCGGTCATCACCCGACACATACAACGAAATCAGAGCTTGTATCCTCGTGTCGCCCACATACTGCAATTGTTCGTAATACGGACAATCGAAATAGGTTTCGTTGGCACACAAACGCGCTGTTCGCCAACCGACTTTCCAAATTTGTTTTAATGTCGAATCACTGGAAGCGAATGCTGCTTTTTCGACCAGCGGATAGGCCGCAAACATTCCGTAATAATCGTTAATGGTCAGCGGTTTGTCGCCTGTTTGAATATCCATCCGGATGTAGCGGTAAGTCCGAAACCATAACGGCCGGAACATGCGATTCGTTCCGCCATCGGGAAGAAAAACATCGGTATATCCCAGCAGCTTTTTCCCTTTAATATCGTCGCGGTTACCCTTTTGTCCATTTTCGTCGACGAGTGCTTCGGCATAGCTGACTTTGATAGTCGCTCCTTTTCCCTTTGTTACAAATAACTGAGGATAAGCCGTCGTCAAAACACCGTTGTCAATCAAAATCGAAACTTTGTGATTAGCCGGAATGGTTAAAGGTGCCTTTCCCTGAAGCCAATTATCCGGGACACTTATGCCCTCACTTCTCCTCACCGATTTCATGCGCTCCTGTTTCTTTTCCATGAATGGAATTTCCCGTGGAGTCAAAGTCCAGGAAGTTTCCGTTCCGATTCCTTTGGGTTGACCGTTATTCATCTGGCTAGCCTGTTTCCACGCGGAATCGTCATAGTCAATGTTCTCCCAACCCCATGGATATTGGGAGCCGTCAACCACATCGGTCGGACCAACGACAATATACGCGTGGAGCAACCTTCCCGGATCTTCTCCCGGACTATACGCTTTATCCTGCATCACTTTCCACGATGAATTAGTATTCACCATCTCTTCTTTCGAAGAATTTCCCTGCACGATGAATCCTGTCATCAGCGAAAACTGCGCTACCGGTCTTTTTAGTGCAAAGTTCCAGACTTCGGCAGCCAAAACATTTTTTCCTTTCCTGAGATAAGGAGCTATATCGACCGACTCGAAACGCCAATGCTCGATGTCTCCTCTCGATGGACCTTCGCAAACCGGGGTTCCGTTGACAAAAAAGCGATACCGGTTATCGCCGGAAATATTTACAATAAACTTACCGGGAACATTGGCTAAATCGAAACTCTTTCGGAAATGATAAACGCCATAATCCACTGGCGAAGCTGTCGGATGACTTATCCAACCTGCACTCCATGGCCGATTTAATAAGGAAGGATTAATCTCATTCAGGGCAACTTCCTGACCGAATCCAGTTATACATAAACTGGTCCAAACCAGGAACGTAAGTATCCATTTCATAGGTTGTGACGTTTGGTATTTATTGGTTTTGCAGTATCTAAATCGGTAGCTATTTCTTTTTATCCCCACTTTCTACTTTTGTGTACTTAAAGTAATAGAGCTGTTTCATTCCCCTTAGCCAGGCAGGTGGTTGATGAATGCCTGTATTGCTGACATCGATTAATTTCAGTTTTTTACAATTGGAAAGCGTATAAGGCAATTCCGTCAAATTCGGATTATCATTCAGATACAGTTCTTCCAGGTTCTCACATAGTTCAAGCACCTTGTTCACCGACCGCAAATCATTATCCCTCAACGACAACGCCCTGAGATTCTTCATTGCAGTAATGTTATTGGGAATTTCCGTCAGATTATTGTGATCGAGAATCAGTACCCGAATGCTCGGTGAAAGTGCCTGAACAGGAAAATTGTGCAATCCCTCCCAACTCAAATCCAGAATATAGTGATTGGTACCATATTGCGCGTCACCATAAAAAACACCGGGGCGTTTCTCCTGTCCAAAAGCAACCAGGGTTGCCAGACTTAATATCACCGTAAAAAATAACTTCATCCTCTTCATCATTGATAGATTTTAGCCGAATCGTTTGAGATTACCCGAGAACTAATCCGACGCAAAAGGTACAAAAAAGGAATGAGAAAGGCCGTAAATAAAGGGATTTTACTAACTGGAAATAATGACAGAAGCAAATAAAAAAAACCATGGTTTCCAATCTGGTTAAAGGCGGAATACCATGGTTAGATCGTACACATCATTTTAATGACTTCTTGTACTTTCAATCATCAAAAAATAAATCAACAACGCTTAATTAATCGTGGATAACAGGTTAACAAAGGCTATTTTAAAAGGTTCACCTTCCGGTGAAAAACTCAAAAATATTTTCGTGACAGCATACAACGTTACCTTCAAAGCCGTTGTGAATTACTGCGTTTTCCCGGAAGGATTGATTTGTATTATCTTTGCCTCCGGTCGAAATTGAAAAAAGAGCAAATGATTACAGTTTTACTCTTAATGGTTGCCGGTATCTTGGCCGGACTGTGGTTGGGGAAATTTCCATCGATAATGAAAGTCAACGACAGACTCATATCGTGGGCCATCTATCTGTTGTTGTTTTTACTCGGTGTCAGTGTAGGGACGAATGAAAAAGTCATACAAAGCCTCGATTCCATTGGCCTGCAAGCGCTTCTTCTAACTGTTGGTGCTTTGGCTGGAAGTATCGCCACAGGATGGATAATTTACCGTGTATTTTTTCACCTCGATAACAACTAAACCATGAAAGGCAGTCTTATCATTCTTTCTTTCTTCGCACTGGGAGTTATTTTGGGTGTCACGGATTCACTTCCGGAGATTCTACTAAAAACAGATTTCAGCATGTATGCTTTGTACATACTGATGTTTCTGGTGGGAATTGGCATTGGTGCCGATCGAAAATCCTGGAAGGTTATCCAGACCATCAATTTAAAAATCTTCCTGGTACCGCTCGGAGTTATGGTGGGAACAGCTATCGGGGTTACGCTTGTTTCGCTGTTTCTTCCCAACTTAACTATCAGAGAAGCGATGGCGGTTGGTGCCGGCTACGGCTATTACAGCCTGTCCAGTATTTTCATTACACAAATGCACGGCGAAACACTTGGCGTGATGGCCTTGCTTTCAAATATCATCCGCGAAGTAGCTACGTTGTTGCTGACACCTTTGTTTGTCAAGTATTTTGGAAAACTGGCCGGCATTATGAGTGGTGGCGCTACCGCGATGGATACAACCTTGCCAATTATTACCCGCTATTCAGGAAAAGATTATGCCATCATATCGCTTTTCAGCGGAATTGTTTTGACGATATTGGTGCCGGTAATCATTACATTTATTCTGCATAGAAGCCTGTAAGTTTCGGAGAACTAAACGTCCGAAAACTGTCTGTCGGCTAACTGACGTGAACCTGCCAATGGTAAGGTAAAGTAGAAAACCGAACCTTTCCCTTGCTGACTATCGACAGCAATGTTTCCGTTATTGGCTTCCACAAATTCACGGCAGAGATTCAGGCCCAGGCCAGAGCCTTTCTCCTTGTTGGTTCCATACGTCGTGAAATAGGTTTCTTTATCAAATAACTTGGGAATATTTTCTTTCGGAATACCAACGCCGGTATCTCTTACGGCCACCTTAATATTCTGGTCACTCTGTTCTATTTCCAGAATAATGCGGCCACCCGACGGCGTAAATTTGATAGCGTTGCTGAGCAGGTTTCGCATTACCAGATTTATCATATCCGCATCGCAATACGAAAGTACAGCTCCTTCCATCTTAATTTCCAAATCGATGCCTTTTACTTTGGCATCGGCTTTAATCAGGTCAAGTGAATCCTCAACTAACTCACTCAGGTCAACAACTCCGTGATTGGGTGTTATTCGTCCCTGTTGCGAACGAGACCAATAGAGCAAATTCTCCAGCAGATTGTGCGTGTCACAGGTTTTGTCGCGCAACACCTTCATCACATCGAAGAGCTCTTCCCTGTCGGTAAACTCATCTTCGAGAACCATATCGAAGATAGAGCGCATATTAGCGATCGGTCCCCTCAGGTCGTGACCAATGACCGAGAAAAGCTTGTCTTTGGTTTGGTTCAGTTCCTCGAGTATATTTTTCTGCATCGCCAACATTTGATTCTGCCGGGCAATCTCGGTATTCTGTTGCGTGATTTTCTCATTATCCAAACGCTTCTGAACGTAAGCGTAAATAATCAATCCGGCAACGAGAAGGATAGAAATAGTTAGTCCCAGCAAAGTATTCCCCAACAGTTTTTGCCTTTCCAATTTAGCTTGCTGAAGTTCTATCAGCTGCTCTTTCTTCTGAGTCTCGTATTTCGTCTGCAATTCGGCAATTTGCTGCGACTTCGCCAGACTGATAACCGAGTCACTGTACGACTTGTATTTTTCGTGGTAATACAGAGCTTCCTTGTAATTCTCTAAACCGGCATAAGCCTTCGATAGATTCTTATAAATCCGGGCTACTTCATTGCTCACCCCCATGTCACCAACAATCTTGAGAGCAGCCGAATAATAATTAATGGCTTTTTCGTAGGAACCTACTTTTTCAAGAATAACACCAATATTATTGATACACTGAGAAATACGGCTATGATCATTCATCTCTTTAAATAAGGCCATTGCCTGAAGAGTATGTTCAAACGCAATCGGCATCTTACCCTGTTTTTGCCAAATGACCCCAATGTTCAGCAAACAGTTGGCAACACCTCTTTGATTATCTAGTTCGTCGTATACATTGAGCGCTCGTGCATAATATTGTTTCGCTTCAGTCAGCTTATGCCGCTTCGACGAAATTACGCCCATGTTCACCAAACTAGTTGCTAGCTTGTCTTTAAATCCATTTTTCTCAGCTAAATCCAGGGCGCGCTTATTATAGTCTTCAGCCTCATTAATCAAACCAATAGTGATGTAAGTACTCGCAATGTTAGTCAAAGTCGTAATCAGCGGATGGATAACGTGATGTGCATCGTAGTAATATAGTGCTGCCTGATAATTCTGGAGTGCTTTGACGTATTTTCCTTTTCGGTGAAAAATGCTTCCGATGTTATTATGCGCATGTGCCGCACCATGCTCATCACCAATTTTTTCATAAATAGCCAGAGCCTCTTCGTATGAAGACATTGCCTGACTCAATTCGCCGTCCTGCTGATATAGAATACCGTAGTATTGCCGGGCATCAGCAATACCTTTTTCGTAACCTACACGCGTGGCGTAGCTCAAAATTCCGGGAAGCTGCAACCTAACTGTCTGCGGATCGGAATAAAGATTTTCATCACACGAATTCAACAACATGTCAATTTTATCCCGGTCGGTCAGTGCTGATTTATCAGTCAGCTCCGGCAAATCCTTTTTTGCATCGCCGTCGGCATAAAGCTTTTCTCCTACCAATATAAGGAAGAGAAATATCAACATTCCCGTTAATAGGTTCACCTTCATTGCTCTAACATTTAATCCTGCTCTCTATCAAATGGTTACCTGTTGAGCGGTAAAAATTCATGGAAGATGGGCAGTCCGATCTTCTCAAATTTAATAATAATTAACAGAAATTAAACGCCTGGCGACAAAGCAAAAAAAAGCCGCTTAAGTTGTTACAACTTATCAGCGGCCATAATATGTTAAAACTTTTTCTCTATCGATGAAAAGACTCACTAATGAATTTCAGTCCGGCCGGTAATCCGGTACGCCAGTATGTCCAACTGTGCGAGCCGTCGCGAACGCGGTATTCGTGTTGAATTTTCAAATCGCGCAATAATACGTGCAGTGCTGAATTTCCTTTATACAGGAAATCGTCATCGCCACAATCAATGTAATACCTTACCGAGCGAAGTTTTTCAGCCGGAATATCTTTAGCCAGATGCAGCGGGCTGTGCTCAATCCAGTTTTTGCTGATACGGGCCTGACCTTCCAGATTCTTTCCGAAGATATCGCCGAAGAACATGGTGTAATTCTTATCGGGCATATTCACAATCTCCTTATCGGTGAAGGTTCCGGAAGAGAACGCGACACACGAAGAAAACAGATCATTATACTTCATGGCATACATCAGTGCACCATAGCCGCCCATCGATAATCCGGCAACCGCTCTGAATTCTTTCTTTGAACGAATGCGATACTGCGATTCGATAAACGGAATAAACTCTTTGATAAACATATCCTCGTACGGATCTTTTCCCTGATAGTCGTTGCAATACCACGTTACTTTGGCATCCGGCATAACAATGACCATCGGCGAACACGAACCGCTGTCAATGGCTTCATCTGCTATCCGATTAACCTCGCCAAACTGAATCCAGCCGGTTTCGTCATCAGAGTATCCGTGTAGAAGATAAAGAACCGGATAATCACGCTGTGAATCATCGTAGCCCGGCGGCAGGTAAATAGAATATTTTACATCACGGTTCAGGAGGTCACTTTTCATCGAAAGACTCTCCACTACAGTGCCCTGCTGAGCAAATGCCACAACCTGAAATGCCAGCAACACCAGTAATAGCAACAACTTCTTCATTGATTATGATTTAATTTTAGTTTATGATTCCTGAAATTCTTGTCTCCTCTACAGAGGACGCACCCGCATATAATCGAGCATGGCCTTGTTAACTTCTCCATTCATATTTTCATTGAAATCTTCCAGCGATAGCGTCAACGTATTTTTGCCGGCTTTCAGTTCTACCTGAATCGGATTGCTCCATCCCCAATTCGACCATTCATCCTTCCCTCGTTGCGCGAAAACGGCTACTCCAGCAAAATGATTATCGACGTTTACCGAACGAATGGCACATTTGTTATCGGTATTATCCGGTCCTGAACCGTTTGAATACCTAAAATCGATGGTGTATTTTCCGGTGTGGCTTACGGTGAAGTGGAAAACGAGTTTCCGGCTTTTACTTTTCGTTAGCTCTACAAAACCATTTCCGCTGTAACCATGATAATCGAGCGATGATTTTGATGCGACTGTTTCGGCCTCAACTTTAACCACTCTTCGTGGCGAAATAACGTCAACTGGCTGGCTTAAAAATGAATTGTCTGCTTTTCCGCGCGTTTCCACCTGGTATTCTGCTAACCGGGTTGTTAATGGAATTCGTACCGAAGTATCACTAACCATCTGAAAGAATTTTCCGTTCCGGTAAACTGTATAGCTGTCTGCTCCTTTTACCGGTCGCCAGGTGAGATACTCTCCCGTTAGTTTCACCTGCGCTGGTGCAGCCGGTGAAAACCGATTGGTAACGAGGTTGATGCGTCCTTCATGTTGAATCTCATTGTTCATTTCAATGACAACCTGATGCTTCCCGCTCAGGTTTCCCGATAGAAAATGCTCTTTCCTTTCTTTCCCATCAATGGAAAAATGGCTGATTTCGTCACCAAAACCTTTGACTTTAAAGGAAAGATCCATGTTCCTGTAGTGGAAATTCGACACTTCGAAACTTCCCCGGTAGGCTTTGGGAACAACGGGAGTAAACTTTATCCCGTCTACCTGAAAATTCATTCCCAGGAAAATACGGTAAACCGTCGCCAGATTGCCGGCAATACTCCACAACTGTCGGTTGGAATTAACCTGTGTATCTCTGAAATCACCATTTCCGGCCACCATATTTTCCTTGTTGGTCAGGAAGAGGGCCGCCGGTCGGTAAAGTGCAGCAAGCCCCTGTTCCACCCCGGCCATATTCCCGAAACGGGCATTCGCCCAGTTCCAGTATGCCTGCACAAACGGCCAGATACTGTTATTGTGGTACGGAGGAATTCCGGGTATTTGCGGGTAAATGGTTGGGATTCCATATTCGACGACAGGCGTCTTTTCTAAAACAGACCGCACCCGGGCCGTATCAGCTACACCAAACAGAACGGACAAGGCTTCCCCGAGCGCTTCACTTCTGGTCGAAAGTGAGAAATTATTCCGACCATAAAGATACTGGCCGTAATATCCTCTTTCCGGAATCCACAGTTGGCTATTCATATCTGCTTTGATGGAATCAGGCAACTGCTCATAACGATTCGTTGTATCACCCATCATCGTTGCCATGCGGGAAAGAAGCGTCAGCGTATGATAGTGCACTGCATTGGTTCCGAGACATCGTGATTGAGAAATGTCCACACCATTCATCCAAATAGGATAAGTCTGTTTGCGCCAATCGAGAAACGACGATTCCCCCATCATCAGGTGATTCCGGTTATTCAGCAGAGTTTTAATGTCGTCGTCAACGCTGTTTTTTATAATCGGATAAATCGCTTTCAGCCATTCCTGATCGCCGGTAACCTTGTAAATTTCCCAGGCAGCTGTTGCCCAAATGCTCCGATCGGAAGACACAGGCCACGCACCTCCTGTTCCGGTGTCCTGAATAATCCGGCCGTTTTTGACTTTTCGCATCAAACTGGTTTTAGCTACTTCCGGCTCCAGATAAGCATACGCCAAAATAATGCTGTAACTCACATCGCGCGTCCATACGCCCGGCCACGATTCACCGGTTCGGAACGTTCCGTCAGACTCGATATCTTTTACCGTCTCATCGAGCGACAGGTTATACATGGCATCGACTAAGGGAATATCGGAGTGCAACTGAGGATAGTCGGAAATATCATTCTCAAGACTCCATTTCTTTGCCGTAAAATTTTCAGGTTCGTAAGGATTCATCACTACCGTGATGGTATAGATGCCGTCGCCATCCGGATCGGTTAGCTGAAACTGCTTGCGGGTTGCCAGGTTATCGAAATCCCAGCTTAACGGCGATAAATTTCCCGCTATGAAAATCCCCTTAAAATCATCCTTGTAAATGCGACTACCGTTCGAAAATTCATGGAATCCTTTCTCTTTGAAATCCTTCATCAGGTTTCGCGCATCGAGCCTGATTTCCATTTTGGTGTTGGCAGGCAAACTACCCGTTGGATTCGATTGCGTCTCATCCTTGCCTTTCTGGCCAAATTCAATCATGGGCAGCTTAACCACGCCGTTTTTGTCGGGAGTCAACAAAAAAGTATGGTTCACCCCTACCGGCAACTCGTTATCTTTTCCGTTTACCGCAAACTTGAATTCAATGAAATTAGGGAAATTCTCATTGGCCGGACTCTGGTAATCAGATGTCATTTTCGTAGGCGAAACAACTTTAGCCTTGTACTTACCCTGTACAACGCGATTACCATAAACTTTATAATTCTCTGCTTTATAAAGCAGCCTGTTTCCCCGATGACAGCCCGCCAGCAAAATCATCGTGATAAAAAGCAAAAACCCCTTTTTCACAACGCTATTTTTTCTTCGTTATAATTACACCATTTTTTCGGTAATAACCTAATCACAAAGGTAATGAACACCAACAATGAAAAAGAAGAGCGGGACAAGAATATTTTTGGGAATTCAACTATTGAAAAAGATGGCAAAAAATAAGGGAATTGCTGCCTGCAATTCCCTGCCTCCTTTAACCAAGCCTGACCAAAATGTATGAAAAAAAAATTTTCCTCTCTTTACTTACAAAGATGGTCGATAAAGGTGTTAAGCCGATAAAAGTTTTCCTAAAATTCCTTAAAACAGCTACTTCTCCTCATCCTCAAAGAAGGCTTCCTTACCGGGATAATTCATCGATTCCTTTGCCTTTTCAACCGGAAAAAGGAAATACCTGATGGTACCTTCGCTGCCGACCTTTCCTTCGTGATTGATAATTTGCGCATGAATGGTAGCCAACCGTCGGTTCTGGTCGACCAATTTCGCCTTCAACGTGATTTCACCTTTATCAATCAGCACCGGTTGCTGATATTTTACTTCCATCGATGCAGTAACACCGGCTGTTCCACATTGCGTGTACACCACCCAGCTGGCAATTTCGTCCAGCATGGTTGCCTGGATTCCGCCGTGCAAAACATTGAGGTAGCCCTCATACTTCTTTTCAGGAATCCATTTCGACATCACTTCTCCCTCTTCCACTTCGTGAAAATGCATTTTCAAACCAATCGGATTGCTGGGTGAACAGCCGAAACAATGATATTCACCGGAAGTATCCTTCGCGTATGGGTTGACAATTTTTTTCATATCTGTATCATGAGTTTTATTTGAACGTTTTAATTTTTGTCGGAAATTCAATCAACTTCAACCAATTTATTTTCCTGAATATACCATACGTATCCCTTCGTCTGGGTGTATCCCATTTTACGAATATCCATCAGATAGCCTGCTACTTGTTTCCGGTTCTTTTCATTCTCGCTTCCGGTCTTATAATCAACTACGACTAACTGGTTCTCTTTCATCATTACCCTGTCGGGACGATGGGTCCGTTCTTTTCCCCGAAGGATATCCCGCTCTGCAAGAACTTTCCAACTACCATCAAACCACGAATGAACGGTATCATCTTCCAGCTTCTCAGTAATCTCACTTCTTAGCTGTTCCAATTCGGCTTGCTCGATCTTTCCTTCGAACAACATTCGACTCAACGCTTTGTCGATATCTTTTGCCGTGATGATATTTTCAAAAATCTCGTGCATCAACTGCCCATAGTTCACTTTCTCTAACTTATTGCTGGGCTTTATTTCAAAGTAATCCTGACTATGCAACCGGATTTTCAGACTATCTCCTTTTCCGCCCAACTGAAAATTAGTTAGGGCAAACGAATCAGTGGTTGACTTCTCCTGTGCAGATGGTTGGAGCACTCCCAACTCGAAAGACTTGGTTTCCATATTCCAAAAATCAGCAATATCGATATAATGCTGCCGGTCTTCCGAATCGAGCAACGGCGGGTTTTCGAAAATACGCTGCAGTAGTCCTGACATCGAATTCCCCACTCCTTTCGTGAGTTTGGGATTATACGCTCCATAAACAACCAAAGCATTTCTGGCACGGGTAAACGCCACATAAAGCAAATTGAGATTGTCGACTGCACTATACAACATCTCGGTAAAGTACTCTTCCGCAAACAACGAATTGGTCAGATTCTTTTTATACTTCACCGGAACGAGTGCCAGTTCATTCAAGGGCTCGCTTTTAGGCTTACACCACAAATGCGGAGCGTGTTTTGGGTCGGGATAAACCGGCCAGTCGCAGAACGGAATAAAGACCACCGGAAACTCCAATCCCTTCGATTTGTGAATGGTTAACACCCGAATGGCATTCTGTTCTTCCGCTACACTAATCGTTTTACTAAACCCAGTACTCTCCCACCAATCGATAAATGAGTTGATATCGGCCGATTCTGTTCGCGTATAATCCAGCAAAATATCCAGGAACGCCTGTAAATACGGCCATTCCCCTGAAATAGCATTCAATCGGAACTCACGAATCAACCGTTCGGCCAGGTTGTACAGCGGCAATCCCCTCAGTTCATTCTTCAAAGCAACACTTTCTTCATCTCCCAGCCAGGGCTTAAACAGTGCCGGCATGTTATTCATGTAATCGAAATACCAAGCAGCCATTTCATCCTGCTCCGAATTGGACGCTCCAAATAAATCCAGCTGTGGTTTTCCTTCGTTTTTTAACAACGCCTGTTCTTGCTGTGACATGGAAGGAAGCAGGTAGAAGAAAAACTCGTGTATCATCTCCGCTTCCCGGATTTTATTTTTCGGCCCGGCCAGAATATGAAAATAATTCAATACAAACTTCACGGTAGCAGCATTACCCACAAACAGTGAATCATTTGAAATCACGTCGTAACTGTAAGATGTATTGGGATTGGCCAGCTTTTTCTCCAGCAAAGCCCGGGCTATTTCTGCACCTTCCCGTTTATTCCGGACGAGAATAGCCATATCGCCGGGCTCATAACCAAGCTCCTGCATATTCTCGATGTCTGAAATAGTTCTCTCGATGGCCATTTGCCGAAAATCTTCCTTGTTTCCTTCATTCTCCATTAAGTCGATGCGCACATATCCCTCATCACCTTTACTTCTGGCACACTTCTGAAAATGATCGGCATAGGCTTTGGCTATCAAATCTTCAAAATCTCCTTTATTCTCAAGAATATCACCGGCAGATTCCAGTTGAGTGTTTACATCTTCCTGCAGGAACTCAGCGGCCTGCCGGAAGATGATGTTATTAAAGTCGATAACATTTTTGGTGCTTCGCCAGTTGGTGCCGAGTGTTACTTTATCGAGCCCGTAGTGTTGAAAATCGTGTTCCAATTGGTTAGCCAGCAGATTCCAATCTCCATTCCGCCAACGGTAAATCGACTGCTTCACATCCCCTACCACCATATTCTGTCCGCCTTCCGCCAGGGAATTCTCCACCAGCGGATTCAGGTTATGCCATTGCATTCGCGACGTATCCTGAAACTCGTCAAGCATAAAATGCTGGTAAACCGACCCCATCTTTTCGTAAACAAACGGCGTATCGCTACCTGCTATTACCTTGTTTAGCAACTGAGCAGTATCACTCAAAATGAGGATATTTTTCTCCAGCGATATTTCCTTGACTTTGGAGGCCAAATCGGTTAAAACACCTAATGTATATAAGTTGGGAAGAACAGCATTTGCCGACTCTACTTTCGGAAATTCATCCTTGTAGTATTGCAATGCTTCTTTTAGCAGACTGTTCAATCCTTCATCATATACTGCATCAATGGCATTCTTCACAGCCGACTCTGTCGTTTTGGTCGACCAATCATCGAGATTGTCAACAGCTTTTAAGACCCGGGCACCTGGTTCGTATTTCCCTTCCGTTAATTTTGGAAAATAAGAAGCAAATGAAGTTTTGCCATATTTGAAGGACTCCGGCCTCAAACCAAGACGGGTCATCAAAGCGATCCCTTTCCGGCCGATGTCTGCCATTCGCTCATCAAACTCCTCGGTAATCTTCTTCAGCTTCTTTCCATAATCAGCCAAAAATTCCTTGTCTTCCATTCGGGTAATCAGTTCGTCATCAAATGTTCGGAACGCTTCACCGAAGATTTCGCTTCCCCGCTCGAGAATGTGCTGCTTAAAATTCCAGTTCTGACCAACTTGCAGCGTCTGCTCGGCAAAATCGAGGAACCACTCCCGAAGCAGTTCGTTGTCATCGATACCGAGAAACAGACGTTCTACTGCTTCTTCTAAAATTGCCCGGTGATCCAATTCGGTTCGAAACGAGGCATGCAGCCTGATTTCCCGTGTAAAAGCGCGTACTACCCGCTGAAAGAAACTATCGATGGTGCTGACAGAAAAACGCGAGTAATCATGCAAAACCGATTTTAAGATTTGATTAGCGTTTTTTCGAATAGCTTCTTCCGTCTTTCCGGAAACCGTCGTCAATGTATCCAGATGCTGCGAAGGTTGTCCGCTAGCCAATAGATACAGTTCACTAAGTATCCTGCCCTTCATTTCGGCCGTAGCCTTATTGGTAAATGTTACGGCCAAAATATGCCGGTACGCTGTTGATTCCTGAAAAATAAGCTTCAGATATTCACGTGTTATCTGAAACGTTTTTCCTGACCCGGCCGACGCTTTATATATTTTCAAATTAGACATTATTTCAACAGAATTTTGCTTCATTTAAGGAGTCAAACTGTCCTCAAAACCATTATTATTGATGAAGAATGACAACTTTCAGTTCACTTCTGTAAAAGTAGAAAACATCTCCGGAAATTTTTTTTACACACTTCGCATTTATCCATTTTATGACTATTGCTTTCTCTGCACACCGCGAAACAACTGAGGTTCTGATTACTGAGCTGACCAGATTATCTCCAATGGCTAACCTGTTAAATCTTGCTTTTTATTAATTCGCGTCATAATTACATAATTTTTGACATTATGGTACGTTATTAAAGGCAAAGGGTAATTCTGAATTACCAAAAAAATGTTATGTTAGCAAGCTCAAAATTCGAGAAGTTTCACAGTTTGACTAACCCAATTCACAAATACGGAAGCATGAAAATCCTAAATTCTGAGAAAGTAAGTTACTTGTTGTTGTTCGGGTTACTTCTATTTTTCACCCCCGGTATCACTGTGGCTCAAAATGTTTCAGTAAGTGATGAACCTCATAGTCCGGACTCAACAGCAGTTCTGGATATTTATTCCAACACCAAAGGTCTGCTTATCCCCCGTGTAGACCTGGTTGCTCCAAACGATCCGGTTGCTGGAACGAAACCCACAGGATTGTTGGTATGGAACAAAACCGCTTCGGCGCTTTACCCCAACATTGGATTATATTATTGGGATGCTGCTGCTGCTGATTGGAAAAGTATTTCATCGACGGAATATGTTCCGCAGACTTCCGCTTATTATATAGACAAGGCAACATCATACAAGAGTGCCGACTCTATATTGGATAAAAACTTGAAAGTTATAGATGATCTTTTTACAGCGATAGCCCAGCAACCCGGTACCAATGCCAATTATATGGTAAATATAATTGCGACTCGTCAGGGGGCAGGTTTGAACCAAACTGATGGCGCCTACCTTAATCATCCGACTGCTACGTATATTTCGACAGCTACTTCACTGAATGAAGCAGATTCACTGTTGGATAATCAATTGACTACGGTTACCAATTCCACCGCGACAAACAGTGCAGCCCTTGTCAACTTAAACACACGGGTTACCAACAATACAAATGCGATTGCCACAAATACGTCCAATATTTCAACAAATACATCTGACATTTCGAATCTGCAAACGCAGGTCAATAATCTTGCTTCTAATACATCCACACAAACCGAAATAGACGCGGTTGAAGCCGGAGCCGGCTTGAATGCCGATGGGACCTATTCGGCTAACAGTGGCGCAACTTATATTGGAACCGCCACCAGCTTGAATAACGCTGATAATCTATTGGACCAGGCTATCAGCTCAGTAATGGCTGATGTCCAAACCAACAATCAGGATGTATCACAACTCTCTCAAGATGTAGCTAATGTACAGCAACAGACTACAAACATTCAAGCGGAGTTGGATAATACTCAGGCCGGCGCTGGATTGGGAACCGACGGTAGTTATACCGCCAATGCCGGAACTAACGTTATCACCAGTGCAACTGACCTGAATAACGCTGACGTTTTGCTCGATCAGGCTGTAACAGCGGTTACTACAACGGCTCAAACCAATCAGTCTAATATTTCCAGTTTGGACACTCGTGTACAGACATTGGAAAACAATTCGGTTTCCAGTGCTGACTTTGGCGCTGCCGGTACCGTAGAAGCGAATAAAGCAATCGTTGCCGGAAGCGATAAGTCCGTTAGCGGCTTTAACAAAATATCTACAGATGGTAAAGTAACGGTCGGAGCAACAACTCAGCCGGAAGCATCAGCCATTATGGAAGTAAATTCCACTACGCAAGGTTTTCTTCCTCCGCGAATGACGCTGGCGCAAATTGATGCCATAGCCTCACCCGCTGAAGGTTTGATGGTATATTGTACTTCGCTACACCAACCTCTTTACTATAACGGTTCTCACTGGATGACCTATACCGGCAGACCTGCCGAAATCAAAGTTGGAAATAAACTGGAAGGTGGTATTATCTTCTATATCAACAACTCGACCAATGAGGTTTATGTTGTCGCAGAACAGGTATTTAATGGCCTTGAATGGGGACCGATCGACCAGATGATTGGTGCAACCAGCATTGACGGATCATCCAATACATCACTGATCAATACAGCGCTGGCAAGTAATACGACCTATGCTGCACCATTCTGTGCAAGTTATACGTACGAACTAAAAACAGACTGGTACCTACCCTCTCAAGAGGAAATGGCTTTATTATATGCGGCACAAGCCCAATTGCCCTCAGGATTTATCCAGTCAGCTTATTACTGGACTTCAACAGAAGTTGATGCATCTAAAGCCGTAGCATTCGATGGTTCAACCGGAACAGCTATCACTGCAGGTCAATTGAAATCAAGCAAATACCAGTTTTACGCAATCCGGAAATTCGTTATTCAGTAATGAGTCGACTCATCTACATAACACTCCTCTTTGCCTGTTCACTTCTTGTGAGAACACAAGCAGATGCACAGCAAGCTGTTTTTCATAACAGTGGTGCACAGATTGTGATTACCAAAGGCGCTGACGTGAATATACAGGGTTCCATGCTTAGTGAGCCGTCCAATAATATCGCTCCCAAAATTCAGCTAAACGGAAATCTCAGCATTTCGGGTGACATCATTAATCATTCCGACAATCTGTTCCGTATATCCGAAGGATACCTGATTTTGACAGGAGCAGGAACACAGGTTATCAGCAGCAATTCATCCAACCCGTTTCTGGTATACAACCTGGAGCTTAACGGAACAGGAACAACGCTTCTGCAAACCAATGTTCGTATTATCAACGATTTGAATTTTCAACAAGGATACATCGATGTCGGCGACCAGGACTTAGTCCTGTACAAAAATGCGGTTACCTCCGGAACACCGGGAGATCAGTCAATGGTCGTCACTTCGGGAACCGGCCGGATGATTAAAAG
The DNA here is from genome assembly GCF_009617875.1 of Prolixibacter sp. NT017. NCBI lineage: Bacteria > Pseudomonadati > Bacteroidota > Bacteroidia > Marinilabiliales > Prolixibacteraceae > Prolixibacter > Prolixibacter sp. NT017. Next base: position 2,213,894 of record NZ_BLAV01000001.1, read on the forward strand.
TATGGCGCAGCAAGAGGATATTACTTTCCCGGTAGGAAGTACATCAAAAGGCGCACATTATTCTCCGGTAGATGTTGCCTGGGAATCGGGTACTTTTTACAGCAGTAGTATCGTTATGCTTTCGGTTAAACCGGAAAAACTGGACGCTAATACCAGTCCGCAAAACTACTTGGAAAAATACTGGGATGTGCAGGTAAGCGGAGTAGATAATCCCAAAGCTGACCTCACATTTCACTATGCACCGGAAGAAGTTTTTGGTGATTCAACTCAAATTTACGCCATGCGTTTCTTTGAGAATAACGGACAAATGTGGCCGCGTTTCGATGGTGAACTCAACCCGGTGACTCATAGTTTCACCTTCACGACCAGTGATTTTGGAAAATTCACCGCTGGCGATTTGGGTACTTCTGACTTCTCCGATGTAATTGTCTTCCCGAACCCAAATAATGGTGCTTTCTCCATTAAAGTCATTGCTCCTGCCGAAGGAATGATGGATATGCAATTCACCAACATGGCTGGTCAGCTATTATACTCCGGCCAAATCGACCAGGGAATTCATGAATATGACTTTACCAATTCGCCTAAAGGAGTGTATTTTGTTAAAATATTCTTCAAAGAAAATCCAAAGATTGTGACACGTAAAATCGTCATACGATAATAGGAAATTTGTTTTATCGAATAAAAAGGCAAATATTCAAGAAAGAGTCTGTCCAAAAAGCAAGTGGACAGACTTTTTTCTTTAGCATTCGTCGGGTCAACAAAACATCAAGAGATAAATAATTTTTGTCAAGACTTTATTTTAAAATATCAAGACATAATTTAAAAACGTCAAGACATTTTAAACAAAACATTTAGACATTTCTTCTAAAAGATCTTGATGTTTTTCGAAAAAGGTCAAGACGTAATTTTAAAAAGTCCGGACTTTTTTAAAAAAGGTCAAGACTTTCTTTCAATCCTGTCGGACCTTTTCCCCGGTAAGGTATATACTCCCTAAAAAACGAGTAATGATTCAAGAAAAAAGAGGCTGTCCCAAACGAGACAGCCTCTTTTAATCTTATGGATCTCATAATTATCGGTTCAGAGCCCCCACGGGAAGAATTACCCGTTTTTCGGAGAAAGTATTTCACTGCTTAACGACCCGAACCAGATGTAATAACTATTCATCATCGTAGACCCCGTGGAACTCGCCAGAAATGGAACGTAAGCGAACGCCATTCTTATATCCAACCACAAAGGCATCTTTTATCTTCGTATCTCTCCGGATGCGCTTCTTGAAAGCCTCAGCCTCCGGATAAGTATCGAAAGTTCCTAACGTAAATTTCAGGTAACCGTCCTGCTCTTCGCTCTTAATTGGTTCTGTCAGATGAAGTATTCTCGCCAATTCCTCGGCCGTGTAATGGTACTGGGCAAAAGCGCCAACCTGAACAGCAAAACGATAAACAGCGTCCTTATACAAATGACCACTTATTTTTACGTTATCGTCGCCGGTGCGGTAAAAGCCGAAATGCCCATCAATCTGTTGAGCCCCGTTATAATCTTTCAGCGGAAGAATCTTATAGCTCAACATCATGATTGAACCTTTGGGCAGTTGCGGATAATCTACGTGAATATCTGTCTTGGTGTAACTCTTTGTCGAATCATCCCATGCGTATATACCTTTCGGCAGCGGAATATTCAACATACCCGGCGTACTCAAATCACCCTTCTGAATTTTGATATCCAAATGATACTCGTGTCCCGGTAAGAGTTTCTTCTCCGAATTCACAGCGAGTGGAACCTCCTTCAAACCAAATTTCTTATCTAAATCAAGCATATACTCCGCTGTCTTCTCTCCTCTTCTTTTCCCAAACTTGTAAACGATGCCGACTTCACCGACCAGGTAATTCGGATTTCTCAACCACTTGTAATCTTTATCGTTTCCTCCTTCATAATACTGAGAATCCAGTCCGCGCCAGGATGCTCCCAAACGGAATCCCAGGTGATGCGTCAGGTTATAATCGAACAGCAAACCAACCTGATACGAAATCTTGTATTTGTCCTTAGGCTTAACAATGTTTGGAGAAGGCTCGAATAAATTGACACCACCTCCTACTTTGCCATAAAACGCATATCGTTTTTGCGAAACATCTTTTGCCTGCAGGTTGGTAAAATTGATTAACCCGTTCAGATTGATATCGTGATAATAAGAATAATCGTTGCCAATTGCACGGGCAAAACCAAACTCATATTCCGTTTCGATAGAAAATACATCGTTTATTTTTCGTTGAATCCCTGCTCCCACAAACGGAGTGATTTCGTTAAAATAGGCATTGAAGTAAGGATCCAATTCATTATTTATCGCTTTAAAATAATTGGTGGCTCCTCCGTTAATGTAAAAAGACCAGGGTTGACTGATATGATACTTTTCCGGCTTTGCCTGCGTACTGTCCTGCTCCTGGGCAGCCGCACCGACCGAAACAGAAAACAATAAAAGCATCATCGTGGCACGAAGTAATCCCGGCAGAGTAAAGTGTCTTCTCATTTTTATCAAGGTTAGTTGCAATAACAACGTAAAATGGTTTCTTCTCAATATTTATTAAGGGTCTGAACCAAATTTAAAAAATTTGAACCCCATTTCTTAATTTAATGAAAAATATTATCAACAAATACAAGCGACTTATCACGTTTCAGGAAAGTACAAATTGAAAACGAACCCATTCGTTAGCTGAGTTTAAACCGAACCCGAAGCACACCATCGTCAAAAGATGTGGAGATTAGATGAAACGTACCAATTTCGTTTGTCTCATTAACATGGTCACCAATACAGGGACAGGCATCGTATTCGCCAACATGCACAATGCGCAAATGTTCCTCATCAATGGCTTCATCCGGCAACCGGTCCAGGTTATAGCGCTCCGCCGCTTCATCGTATGTGACCATTTCGTATGCTACTGCCAAATTCCAGGCAATAACCTCATTCACCCGAAGTTCAAGATCTTTTTCTTCATCCGTGGTGAGCGTCCGGTTAAACCGGTAATCACATTTCGATTTCCGGCGCTCTATGTGACTGGCAAAGGCCCGGTTACAACCAAACATGCGCATCATCGTCTGATTCAGAATATGCTCGGCCGTATGCATCCGGTGATCGTAATCTTTCATTAGTTAGTCTATTTAAAACAAAAATAGCCATTTCTCCTGTTATATTCGCGGTAATTCTTGCATACCCTGTTTCAAAATATGAATTTTATGTTTCCACCATGCAACACAATTGAAATCGTCTCGTCATTCAAACAGAAGGATAAAGTAAATTGAAAAGAAAAGCGATAAATATTCATCAGCACCTGATTGACCGCTGCCTGCTTAACGATGCCAAAGCTCAGTTCGAGATTTACAAACTGTACTACAAGGCAATGTACAATACCAGTTTGCGAATCGTCGGCAATGTAGAAGATGCGGAAGATGTCATGCAGGAAGCTTTTCTTAAAGCGTTCAGAAAAATAAATTCTTATGAGGGCGAAGTAAGCTTCGGAGCCTGGCTGAAACGAATTGTCATTAATCATTCCATCGATTACCTGAAAAAAAGGAAGATGGTCTTCAATGAACTTTCGGCCAACGAAAACAGGTTACCAGATAATGGCAGCGAACCCGAAGTGGAAGAAAATATTTCGGTCGACGAAATAAAGAAGGCGATGAACGAACTCTCACATGGCTACCGGTTGGTGCTTTCACTCATTCTGTTTGAAGGATACGACCACGAGGAAGTGAGCGAGATTTTGGGAATTAAAAACGCTACCAGCCGTTCGCAATTTCTGCGGGCACGCAATAAACTAAAAGAGATTTTGATAAACAGAAGAAGTAAAAATAACGTGGCAATCATCTGATTATGGACAATCTGGAGAAAATAATAAAGGATAGAAGGGACGATTTTCTGGAAGAACCTGCAGAAGGCCATTTCGAACGCTTCCAGAACCGACTGGCACAAGCCGAAGGAAAAACCAAACGGAAGAAGTTATTTGTTTCGCGGTTTAGCCGGGTGGCAGCAGTTGCCATCATCCTGTTGCTATCGGCCAACCTGGTAATGTATTGGTTCCATCCGGCGCAAGACCAAAGCCAGGCCGTGAACCAAACGGAAGAAGTTCCGGGGGAATTCAATGAGGCCCAGTTGTATTACACGGCCCGAATTAACGACGGCATCAGTCAGTTGCAAAAAATGGCCAACCAGGGGGTTGAGTCACCCAAGGAAGTAAAAGAGATTCAAAAAGAACTGACCGAAATGGACAGCCTTTACCGGAATTTGCAAAAAGAGCTGAAAGTCAATCCGGGAGACGAGAGAATTTTAAATGCCATGATTGAGCACTACCAAACCAAACTGGCAATTATTAATACGATACTCAACGATTTAAAAAACGCATCAATACAAAAAAAATCATCATCTCATGAAAACGTTCAAATATAACTTACTGTTTCTGGTAGCTATTCTCTTTGCGAGTCAGGCTTTTGCCGAGAAAACAACCAAGAAAGTGTACCAGAGTTTTGATATTAACTCGGTAAAGGCGTTGAATATCAACAATAAATTTGGCAATATCTACATCGACGATGTTCGTAGCGACTCGGTTGTAGTCGATGTCGATATCTGGGTCGAAGGTCTGTCGGAAGACAAAGCCAAAGCGTTGTTGAATAAAATCGATGTCTCCATTCATCAGGACGGCGGAACGGTGTATGCTGAAACGGATATTACGTCGGATTTTAAAACCCGGCAAACATTCAGCATCGATTACCATATTTCCATTCCGGCCGACCGTGACCTGAAGGTTGAGCAACGCTACGGAAATGTTGCGATGAATAACCTGACCGGGAAAGGTGAATTCGAAATCAAGTATGGTAATCTTACTGCTAAAAAACTGAATTCGCCATCGCTCAGCTTCGATTTTGCTTATAGCAAAGCTCAGGTTGACGAAACCGACGACTTGAATACGGATTTGCGCTATTCCAAATTATTCCTTACTAAAGGAAAGAAACTGACAGTCGACAGTCGTTACTCAGTCGTGAAAGTGGACAATTGTGATTACCTGAAAGCCGATTCCCGTTACGACGATTTCGAATTGGGTGAACTCAATACCTTGATTGCCGAATCGATGTACACCAATATCAAAGCAGACAAACTGAATTCTACTTTGCAATTGGACAACGGCTACGGAGCCATAAAAATTGGCGAAATACCGGCCGGATTTGACAGCATCCACGTGACCAACAAATATGCCAGCATCAAGTTGGGTATTGCTCCCGATGCCTCGTATTACCTTCACGGAGAGGTCCAGTATTGCAACCTGAAACACCCCGACAGTAACCGGTTGAACCGGATGAAAGAGAATACCAGTTACGAAGTAGATGGAGTCATAGGAAATGACAGTGCTCCCAAAGCGAAGGTTGATATTTCCAGCCGCTACGGAAGTATTTCCTTAATGCAATAAATTCGAATGCAAACTTTTTCAGCCGGCCGGTTTCCGACCGGCTTTTTTTATGAAGAACAAATAGGTGAGCTTGTATAAGTCGAACAACCATAACGGTCCACCTTTCCGGGATAATTGCTTTTCCCATTTTACATGAAAATTCTGGTACAGGTTTGCCATCAACTTATGCAATCCCAATCTTTTCAGAAAACGGAAGTACCGCAGAATCTTTACACCTAATGAATCGAAATCAATATTGGCCTTCATCAGTTCGGCAAGATTTTCAACTCCTTCCCGGGTTTTCGCAAGAAACGTAGCCGCATCGTCAATTCCCGTATGAAAAGCCGGATTGTCAATATGAAGAACACTTGCTCCCGATTTTTTCAGTTCCTGACCTAAGAGTGTGTCCTCGTGCCCGTAACGGGATATTTTTTCTGAAAAACGAATCGTCTTAAACCGCTCTTTTCTTATCAGGAAATTGAAGGCCGAAAACGAATCGAAAGGCCGCTGGTTTCGTTCTGCTGAAGATACCTGCTCCCTGTGTATCCCATATTTCCACCGTAGTCGCTTGTCCTTTTCGGCCGGCGGCTCATAAAAATAAGCTGTTCCGCCGCATACCACATCCATATCATCGGCGTAAGCGATATAATTCTTCAAAAACTCTGGGTTGAAAATCTCCGCATCGGCATCTAGAAAAAGCAAGTAGGGATATTGTGCCATCTCTGCCAGGCGATTACGATTAGCAGCCCGGCCTAAATTTACGGATGAGGTTTCTATTCGGGCAAACCAAAATTCCTCGTTGAGTTTGAAAGCCGGAACAGGGCTATCTTCCCTAACAATGATTTCGAACGGGATTCCACACAATACACCCTGCTCATGCAACGTTTTAATCAGCAGGAGACAATTGTTCTGAAAGCTTGGAATCAATATTGAAATCATGGGAATTGCAATTGTTTTTACTAAGTTGCAAATCCGAAATCCGATTCGCAATCATGCAAAAATTAACTGAAATGTTTCACATAAAAAAATATCTGCCACTCACACTCGTGGCATTTTTATTGGCTGCCAAAGTGGTAGTTGCCGAAGGTTACCAAATAAAACTTTCGCTACCTGAGCAGAAAGATACACGTATTTATTTGGCCAGCTATTATGGGGACCGGATTTTCCGGGTCGATTCCACTGAAACCGACGCACAGGGTCGTGCTACGTTAGCCGGAGATTCGCCATTGGACAAAGGCTTTTACCTGCTGTATCTCGATAAAGATCATTATTTCGATTTTCTGGTAGGAAACGATCAGACCTTCTCTATCTCGGGTGGTTTTCAAAACGGCGAAAGTCAAAATTTTTCCGGTGCCCCGGAAACAGAAGCATTTCAGGAGTATCAGCGCTTTCTGGCACAACAGCGTAAAATACAGATGAACCTGCAACAGGAAATGCAGAAATACCATTCCAATCCCGATTCTGCGAAGCAAATTCGCAACAGGATGATGGCCTTGAATGATCAAATGCAAAACTACTGGGACAAACAAGCCGATAAGTACAAAGGAACATTTTATGCTGATTTCATGCGCTTCATGGTTATTCCCCGACCGGGAAAAATCAATGTTCCCGCCAGGGTTTCCAATCCCGATTCCGTGAAGTGGGCAAAAGAATATGCGTTCCGCAGGGACCACTTCTGGGACAACTTCAACTTTGCTCAGGAAGGCCTGATCCGCACGCCTTTGATTAAAAACAGGCTGGACACCTATTTCGACAAAGTACTGATACAAAATCCCGATTCGATTATTGGTCCGGCCAAAAAGTTGATTGACAAATCAAAAGCCAACGATAATGTGTTCCGGTTCATGGCCGATTACGTGTTGACACATAGTGCTAATTCCCAGGTGATGGGAATGGACAAGGTTTTTGTGAAGATTGCCGATGCTTATTTCCTGAATGGAAAAGCAAGCTGGGCCGATTCGACCATGATGGCCAAAATCAGGAATAAAGTATATGTCACACGCCCCAATCTGATTGGAAATACGGCGCCCGAATTAAAACTTCCCAATGCTGAAGGTCAGTATTTCAGTCTGCACCAGGTGGACGCCAAATACACGATTCTTTATTTCTGGGAACCCGATTGTAACCACTGTAAAGAACAAACCCCGGTTTTGTACGACAAGGTTTACAAGGAATTGCATCCGAAAGGAGTGGAAGTGTATGCCGTTTTAACTCAACCGGACGAAAAGGCTGACTGGCAGAAATTCATCGACGATCACGGATTGTACGACTGGATTAATGTTTGGGATCCGGATATGATTTCCAACTTTCACGCACTGTATGATGTACACAGCACTCCTACATTATACATTCTCGATAAGAACAAAAAAATCATTGCCAAACGGTTGGATGTGAACACCGCCGGTGATTTACTGGAAAAACTGCTGAAATACCAGAAATAAGTTCAGTTAGTAAAGATTTTAACGGAGGAATCAGATGTGGTGAACCAAAATATCCACGCTGGTTCCTTCGTCTTTCTGTACCTCTACTTCTACCTCACTGTCTTCATAGCCATACTTATGAATCTTTGCATGGTATTGTCCGGGAGGTAAATTATAGAACCGGAAATGCCCGAGTGGTGATATATGCCGGGTTAATTTCAATTCCCGTATGGTGATATCCGCATTTCCTACCGGAAGATGCGTGGCATCGTCAATAACAGTTCCCTGCAACGGGATAGAATAAGCCGTTCGTATTCCCCGGGCTTTTTTGTAAGCTTCGTAAAAGTCTTTATTCACCCAGCGAAACATCATCGACTGGGCATCCAGATGTTCTTTTAACACTTTCTTGGCCTCCAGAATCAAATCATCGAGTTTATCGTAAAGCTTTTCCCGGGTCTGAATAGTGATTGATTCCCCTCCGGTGCAATAACGCAGTTTCTCGATGTTCTCTTCCATTTCAGCCAAATGCGCCAGTGTAATAAAATAAGTACGAAGTTCACTATAATGCTGCACACTGATATCCAATATATCCTGGCTTTTACGCAACAAATCGTCACAGGTAATTTCACTAAAATCAGACGAAAGATAGTCCAGTTTGTCAATCAACTTGTGATCATCCTGCGTTAATGCATACACCAGCAGATTCTTGGAAATCCTGATGGTCAGTTCCTCCAGCCGTTTCCTGAAAATAGCTGAATCTTTTTTCGGCAAAACATACAGCGATTCCATTTTATGGACAATTTGCCGGATGTAAAGCAAACGCCCGGAAAAAAGATGAAAAGCCGAACGGAACCCGTAGTGGTTACGCCAAAGGGAATGATACTCACTGCAAACCTTCTCCACAGCCAGAAACATTTCCATGGTGGCTATTTGATCTTTATTCATAGCAGTATCGATTTGATTGAGAAATTACCTGAAGTATCCCCTGAGAGGGTGGTGATAGAGGATGTATTACCGCTTGTAATCTTTCCCGGAAGAATAAATATCGCTTTCAGAAGTGTGCTCTGTGGCCTGACTCCCTATTAAATTTACGGAAAAATAAGCGACTTACATAAATAACAGTTCAGTTTTAAGTTGCCCAATACCGGGATGTATCAGGCTTTTTCTTTCACAGAAATGCCTTTGTTACCTGTTGCGCTTTTCCTATTTCGCGTCTTCTTTAGGCTTACCCGGCAGCTGTTCGATTTTCTCCTCCAGATTTCGGATGGCCGTTAATACCGTTGTCATTTCTGACCGGGCTTCCGGAAACTCCTTGCTGGTATAGGCATAGAACCGCCATATTTCCATCACATCGCTGGCATCGACAGTGTAAGGCTCATACATCGAGTTAAGTGACTTCAACAGGATTGTACCTTCCTTATTTACTGTCACCATCTTAAACACAAAATCCTGCTGCCCTTTCAGGATGACGATACAAGGCGTATCCGGCTTGATGACTGTCCAGTCCTCCACATATTGCGTAATAATGTCACTATTCTCCGGAACCGGCAGCATGGAATCGCCGGTAGACGGGAAAACACGAAACGTTCCCTGGGCCGGCAGGTTTGGGAGGGAATATTTCGGCAGCGATGCGATGAACTCCGGGTCGTTGTACCCCGCCATGTATCCTGCCTTGGCTTTTACCGGAACATACTCCACATTTTCATTATTGGATGGGTCTACCGAGATGGCCAATACCCGCAGGTTACCTCCCCGGATGTACACATCATTTCCGGCCTCCAGTTCCCGAAGCTTTATTTCTCCCAAAGTAGAAAGGTTAATTTTTAATAACGTGTCGATGCTTATCTTGAAAAACTCCGAAAAATTCAGGTAATCTTCGGGCTGCGGTGACTTCGTGTTACCGGCCTCGATGGCCGCCAGTTTGGCCCGGGTTAATCCCAGTTCCGCAGCAAGAGCTTCCTGACTCATTTTCTTCCGTTCCCGGAGAAATTTGATATTTCCGGCGAAAAATATTTTTTGCGATCTGCTTCTCATTTGTTATATTTAGAAACAGTGATTTGTTATTAATAATAACAAATTTAGTAATTATTTTTAATTATGAAAGAGTTGGCTGGGAAAAAAGAAATTATCAAGCAGCTGAAAGAGAAGATACTTGCAATGGAGGGGTTCAGCTCGGGGCCGGATAGTCACCAGTTTGATTTCGGCCTGGGACCGATGAATGCGGCATTTCCGGGAGGTACTTTTCCTGTTGGGGCGGTGCACGAGTTCATTAGTCCTACCCAGACCAGTTTCTCTGCAACCAACGGCTTTATTTCCGGACTATTGAGCACACTCATGAAGCAGGACGGAATTTGCCTGTGGGTGAGCTCCGGGCGAAGATTGTTTCCGTCAACATTGAAATTTTTCGGAATCGAACCGCATCGAATCATCTTTATCGACGTCAGACGGGATAAAGATGCTCTATGGGTCATGGAGCAAGCGTTGAAATGCAAATCACTTGCAGCGGTAGTGGCCGAATTGAGAGACATCAGTTTTGCGGAGTCGAGGCGATTACAACTGGCCGTGGAAGATAGTCGGGTCACCGGCTTTTTGCACCACTATTTTCCCCGCAAGGAGAATACACTGGCCACGGTATCCCGTTGGAGAATCAAACCGCTACCCAGCCTGGTAATTGACGGACTTCCCGGAGTAGGATTTCCCCGCTGGGAAGTAGAACTGGAAAAGATTCGCAACGGTCAGCCCGGTAGCTGGCAGTTCGAATGGAAAAATGGCGTATTCAGGCATATCACTGTTCCCATGCGAGCTGTTTCGGAGCCCGGATTACCACGAAAGGAAAGACACTATGCCTAAACGGTATCTGTCCATATGGTTTCGTCATCTGACCACGGACCGGATGGTCAGGCTCCATCCGGAACTTCGGGACAAGCCTTTTCTGCTGTATGCTCCCGAACACGGCCGGATGTTGGTCAGAACTTCCAGCCGGGCTTTAGATAAGGAAGGCATTGCTCCCGGCATGGTCGTAGCTGACGTGCGGGCCATACTCCCTTCGGTGGAAGTATTCCCCGACGATCCGGCAACAACCGATAAACTGCTAAAGGATCTGGCAGAATGGTTTCTCCGCTATACACCCGTGCCTGCCATCGATCCGCCCGACGGCCTGATGCTGGATATAACCGGTTGCACGCACTTATGGGGAGGAGAACTGTCCTATCTGAAGTCGATCGTCATTCGCCTCCGCAAAGGTGGATACGATGTAAAGGCAGCCATCGCTGATACCATCGGTACCGCATGGGCCATGGCACGATTTGGTAAAAACGGTGCCATCGTTGAACCCGGAAGGCAATCCGAAGCTCTTCGCTCACTTCCCCCAGCGGCTTTACGACTGGATAACTCCATTCTGCAACGTCTGGAAAAGCTTGGCTTCAGACAAATCGGGCAGCTGAACCGCATCCCCCGGACCAATCTGCGCAGACGTTTTGGTGATGTTCTACTTACCCGGCTGGGACAGGCGTTGGGAACCGAACCGGAGCTTCTGAATCCGGTTAAGTCTCCCCCACTCTATCAGGAGTGGCTGCCTACCCTGGAACCGATTCGAACGGCCAAAGGAATTGAGATTGCCCTTCAACGCTTACTGGACACCTTATGTGAACGCTTTTTCAACGAAGGGAAAGGCATGCGAACCGGTACCTTCAAAGGTTATCGCGTTGACGGTAAAATCGAGCAAATTAGCATCGGAACAAACCGGGCATCGCGCAATGCGGCCCACCTCTTCAAGTTATTCGAACTTAAAATACCGGAAATAGAACCGGCTCTCGGAATCGAACTGTTTGTGCTGGAAGCAACGTTGGTGGAAGAGGTCAGCGAAACGCAGGAAGCTTTATGGAGCATGGGAAATAGCGACCATGCAGCCATTGCTGAATTGCTGGACAATATTGCCGGCAAGGTAGGAATGAAATCTATTCACCGCTATCTTCCGCAGGAACACCATTGGCCGGAAGCTTCGATAAAGGAAGTTTCCTCCCTGGTGGAAGAACCAGAGACAGCATGGAGAACTGATCGCCCCAGACCGCTTCATCTTTTGCCCCATCCCGAACCTATCGAGGTGATGGTGGCCCTCCCCGATTATCCGCCACTACATTTCCGGTACAAAGGCAACCTCATCAAAGTGGCCAAAGCCGACGGACCCGAAAGGATCGAACAGGAATGGTGGCTCCAAACGGGACCGCCAAGAGATTACTACTACGTTGAAGATGAAAATGGCGCACGCTACTGGCTGTTCAGACTTGGAACATATGGCAATGGAGAACCCCGATGGTTTCTTCACGGATTTTTCGCCTAAGGAAAGTACAAGATGATGAATTATACGGAACTACAGGTGACTTCGAACTTTACCTTTCTGCGGGGAGGTTCGCATCCGGAGGAGCTGATTGAAAAGGCGGAAGAACTGGGCTATAAAGGGATTGCTATTACCGACCGCAATACCCTGGCGGGAATCGTTCGCGCTCATGCAGAAGCCCGGGGGAAACATATCCGGTTCATTCCCGCCTGCCGTCTCGACTTGTTGGATGGACCGAGCCTTCTGGTTTATCCGACGAGCATTTCGGCTTACGCCCGTTTATCCGAACTTCTTTCAGTAGGAAACCTTCGTGCAGAAAAAGGGAAATGTCATCTGTACAAAGCCGATATCTTCCAATACACCCGGGATATGAAATTCATCGTGATACCGCCGGCATCGCTCAATGAGGATTTTGATTTCGAACCGGAATTTGTCAAGGCGTTGGAAGAATATAAAGAAGCGCTGGGAAACGACTTGTATCTTGCAGCTAGTTTCACTTACACGGGGGATGATCAAAAGAGATTGTTCCGCCTCTCCCAGCTGGAAGCCCGGTTCGGAATCCCGATGGTGGCAACCAACGATGTACATTACCATTCGCCGGAACGCAGGGAACTACAGGATATTCTGACTTGCGTCCGGGAGAAATGCACCATCCACACGGCAGGTTTCCGGCTTCATCAAAATGCAGAACGATACCTGAAGCCTGTCGAAGAGATGCAGCGCCTTTTCCGGCAGTACCCCGAAGCCATAAAGCGCACCCAGGAAATAACCAATGCCTGTCGTTTTTCGCTGGATGAATTAAAATATCTCTATCCGGAAGAAATTACCAGCGAGGGACGAACACCGATGGAAGAATTGGTTCACCTCACCTGGGAAGGAGCCAAAGAGCGTTTCGACGGAACGATTCCTGAGAAGATCAAGGAGACCATTGAAATGGAGCTGGAGTTTATCGGGCGGAAGGATTATGCCTCTTATTTTCTGACGGTATATGATTATGTGCGCGAAGCCAGATCCAGGAACATCCTGTGCCAGGGACGCGGTTCAGCCGCTAACTCAGTCGTTTGCTATTGCCTGGGTATCACATCGGTGAATCCTTCCAAATTCAAGTTGCTGTTCGCCCGGTTTATGAGTGACGCGCGTAATGAGCCCCCCGATATCGATGTGGACTTCGAGCACGAGCGCCGGGAGGAAATTATGCAGTACATCTATGAAAAATACGGCCGCGACCGGGCCGGCATTGTCGCAACGGTAACGCAGGTACATTGGAAAGGAGCCGTACGGGATGTGGGAAAAGCCATGGGGCTCTCCACCGATGCCATCAACGTTCTTTCCAAATCGGCACACGAGTTCACCGAAGATTGGTTCACGGGGAAAGCCATCCCCACCAATAGTTTTAACCACAATGATCCACACTTGCGAAAGGTGTTGGAGATAACCGACCAGTACATTGGCTTTCCGCGACAGTTGGGACAACATACAGGCGGATTTGTTATCACGCGGGGTAAGCTGCACGAGCTGTGCCCTATTCTGAATGCCCGCATGCAGGACCGTACCAACATTGAATGGAACAAAGACGATATCGAGGCACTGGGCTTCATGAAAGTAGATGTGCTGGCGTTGGGCATGCTGACCTGTATTCGCAAAGCATTCGACCTGGCGAAGCAACATTACGATTTGGATCTGACGTTGGCCAACATTCCACAGGACGATCCGAAGGTGTACGAAATGATTGGCCATGCCGATACACTTGGTGTATTCCAGATTGAAAGCCGGGCGCAGATGTCCATGCTTCCCCGGTTGAAACCGCGTAATTTCTATGACCTCGTCATCGAAGTGGCCATCGTCAGGCCCGGTCCGATACAAGGCGACATGGTGCATCCCTATTTAAAACGACGAAATGGTGAGGAACCTGTAGAATATCCATCGAAAGAGCTGGAAGGTATCCTGGGAAGAACGTTGGGTGTTCCGCTATTCCAGGAACAGGCGATGGAAATAGCCATTGTTGCAGCCGGTTTTACTCCCGACGAGGCCGATGGTTTGCGCAGAGCCATGGCCACATTTAAAGCCAAAGGTAAAGTGAGCCGTTATCGCGAAAAACTCATCAATGGCATGATAAAGAACGGCTATACCCTCGAATTTGCCAACCGCGTATTCAAGCAAATTGAAGGCTTCGGAAGTTACGGTTTCCCGGAAAGTCACGCAGCCAGCTTTGCGTTGTTGGTGTATGTGTCCTCCTGGCTCAAGTGCTATTACCCCGACGTATTCGCCACCGCACTGCTCAACAGCCAGCCGATGGGCTTCTACCGGCCGGCACAGATTGTGATGGATGCCCGCAAGCACGGCGTAAAGGTAAGACCGGTGGATATCAATCATTCGGATTGGGACAATACACTGGAAGAGCAATCAGGACAATACCGTACGGTCCGGCTGGGATTCCGTCAGGTGAAAGGCTTACACGAAGACGATATGCAGGCACTTGTATCCGGAAGACACATTCCCTACCAAAACGTCAACGATTTGATGAATGCAGATGTCCCGCCATCCGCATTGGAAAGGCTTGCCGATGCTGACGCTTTCCGCTCCATTGGACTCGACCGGAGGCAGGCATTGTGGGAAGTTTCGGCCCTGCATGACCATCCCACCGGGGTATTTAAAGGAACACCTTCGCAAAGCACCGAAGAGGACGCTACAGAACTGCCCCGTATGACACTCGGAGAACACGTAATGCAGGATTATGCCAGCACCTCGCTTTCGCTGAAAGCCCATCCGGTCAGTTTTCTTCGGCGAAAGCTAAATGAATTGCAGGTTACGCCTACGGCAGGATTAAGCTCGATGAAGAACGGGCAATTGGTGAAAGTTTGTGGTTTGATCACTGTCCGGCAACGTCCCGGTACAGCCAAAGGCGTGCTGTTTATCACCATCGAAGATGAAACCGGATTTGCCAACCTCGTTGTCTGGTCGAAAACATTCGAGAAATACCGCAAACAGATTCTTCAATCCCGGCTGCTTATGGTGTCAGGGAAACTACAGATCGAAGGTGAAGTCATCCATGTGGTGGTCAACACTTGCTATAACCTGAATGAATTGATGAGTCTGGACACCGAGGGACGCGATATCGGATCGGTTCATAAGCGGATATCAACAAAAGAAGCTCCTCCCGGAAAGGCTATCCAGGGACAACTTTTCCCGTCAAGAGATTTCAAGTAGTATTTAGAGACAACTAAACTTTATTAAAGCTTTGCCCTCACCCGACTTAACGTCTCCTGGGAGATTCCTATCAACGATGCCAGATCCTTCAGTTTGATCCGTTGCAACACCTCCGGGTGATTCTCCATGAAGAACCGGTATTTATCGTCGGCAGTCATTTGCTTGTAGTTTTTCATGAAATAGTTCAGACTGGCCAGGTAATGTCTCAGCAATACAACATGGTACTTCTGATAAGGCGGATGGTTCAACAGTTCCATTTCATCTTCATAGGTAATGGAACAGACGATGGAGTCTTCGTAAACCTCCAGATAGTCGAATGCCGGTTCCTGCTCAAAATAACTATAGTGCGACGTTGCCCACTGATGGTCGATATAAAACCATTTGGTTACCTCCACCCCATCGATGATCATATATTGCCGAATCGTTCCGGAGTTAATGAACCAGAGTTTGTTGCAAATACGGCCCTCCTTTAACAGAATTTGCCCTTTCTTCAATTCTTCAACTTTGAATTTCTCAAGGATAGCTGATTCCGTATTATCATCCAGTGAGGCAACGTTCCGGATGGTGTCGATTAGTTTACTCATTTCGGGGTTCATACCGGCAATTTACAAAATACCGGTATGTATTTTTGCGTATCCTCCGTTGCAATCAGCTACCTTTTCATTTTTGTTCCCGATTTAAATACTTTTGAAAACAGATATCGATAACCGGCATTTTAAAGGCAACCAACAGGAACAATGAAAGAACTCATCCGATTCATCAACCAATACCAGGAACTGGACCCGGAAACTGAGGAAGCCATTCAAAATGCTTTCGTGAAAGAAACCTACCGGAAGAATGAATTTCTTCTCGAAGAAGGAAAGGTATGTTCCAAAATCTGCTTTATCTCTTCCGGACTGGTGCGACGCTTTTCCATCAACGACGGTGTTGAATTGACCAAATGGCTCTATTATGACACCCACTGGGTCGCTTCGTTGT
Source organism: Prolixibacter sp. NT017 (assembly GCF_009617875.1). Taxonomy (NCBI): domain Bacteria; kingdom Pseudomonadati; phylum Bacteroidota; class Bacteroidia; order Marinilabiliales; family Prolixibacteraceae; genus Prolixibacter; species Prolixibacter sp. NT017. The sequence goes on from NZ_BLAV01000001.1 coordinate 2,230,264, forward strand.
TCAGCTATTTCAGGCAGGAACCTTCGGTTGAATTCCTGCAGGCATGTGAAGAAACAATCATTTATTCCCTGTCATATAAAAACGAACAAAAGCTGCTGAAGCACCCCTTATTCTTAGCCTTTCATGTCAAATTCCTCCGAATTTCAATCGCCGCTTTTGATGAATTTCATTTCGTGTTTGGTTCCATGTCGGCCCAGGCAAAATATCGCTACATACTGGAGAAGTTCCCATTGATGATCCAAAAAGCCAAACAAAAGCATATCGCCTCACTTATGAATGTCAGCCAGGAGACGCTGAGCCGGATAAGGGCCTCCATTAATTGACCTGAGATCAAGAAAATTAAGATGCATTCATGCCACCTTTGCTCTTATTAACGCAAATAAAGAGCAATGATTTCAACGAATGCAACCATCGGTAAAAAAAGCATCATCGGTAAAAATGTCACGATAGGTAATTACACAACTATTGAGGATGATGTGATAATCGGCGACCATACCATCATCGAAAACAATGTATCCATCCTGAATGGTGCCAGAATCGGGCAGCATTGTCACATTCACTCCGGGGCTGTATTAGCAGGCCTGCCGCAAGACATGAAATACAAGGGAGAATATACCACCGTAGAGATCGGCGACCGGAATATTATCCGGGAATCGGTAACCATCAACAAAGGCACAAATACCAAGAAAGTGACACGAATCGGGCACAACAACATGATAATGGCCAATGCCCACATCGGTCACGACTGTGAAATCGGAAACCATTGCATCATCGGATTTAGCGTGGGAATGGCAGGAGAAGTAATTGTGGATGACTTTGCCAACATCAGCGGGCTAACCGGAATTCACCAGTTTTCGAAAATCGGTGAACACTGCATGGTCAGCGGACTGAGCAAGGTCAACAAGGATATTCCTCCTTACATCATCGCGGCCCGGGAACCACTTTACTACGCTGGCATCAATCTGGTCGGCTTAAAACGAAAGGGATTTACATTGGCTAAACTGGATGAGCTAAAAGAAATTTACCGAATTATTTTTCAGCAAAAACGGAATACTTCTTATGCGATTAGCTTTATCGAAAACAATTTCAAGCAGACCGTAGAAAGGGATAAGATTCTGGATTTCATCAGGCAATCAGAAAGAGGAATCATCAAAGGATACCACGAATAAAACAAATGTCTGTCGTGAAGAGCTGAACGCCTCAGAAACCTTAAATTACCATTAGCCACAAACACCGCAATTTAATTAACATATGTTCTACCCGAATTCCTTACATTTGTAGTAAGTCGTTCAAAAAACACATGATTGTTAATCGAATTGATTGATTTACCTATCGTCATCTGCCTAACCTCGTCCCAATATGAAAAAGGCCGGTAAGATTTTTTTATATACGTTGCTTTCGATCTTTCTGTTCGTCATCCTGCTGGTTGTTGTGGCCGGGTTGGCCCAGAATCGAATCGTTAGATTGGCTTTGGATCAGGTCAGTAAAACGACCGATATTCCCATCCAGGTTGGAGATATCCAGTTCTCCCTGATTCAACGATTTCCGTTAGCTACCCTCGAGTGTAAAAATCTGTTGATTAGCTCCCCCGATACACTGGAAAATTCCCGGGATACCTTGCTCAATGCTGGAAACCTGTATGTTTCGTTCGAGGTGAAACCTCTGTTGAAAGGTATTTTCGAGGTAAAAAAGGTGGAAATACAAAACGCTGATGCATTCTACCGGGTGGATAGTCTGGGAAAGAGCAATTATGATTTTCTGATAGACACCACTCAAACAGAAGCAATCGATACATCGTCCAATTCTATTTACCTGAATGTTGAAACTCTTCAACTTCAAAATGTAAGATGCCATTACCGTGATGACCATCTGAAAGCCGGGGGCAACCTGCTGGTGAATGAATTGAACTTATCAGGATTGATTGACAATCAGCAGTATTCAGGACAAATTACCGGATTGGCCCACCTGACGAACGGTTATGCTCGGGAAACCCGGCTAGAGCGAATGAAGAGCGCATCCATTCAATTCAATATGAACTACAAGGATGACACGCTGACTGTTCAGCAGGCCGACATCGATGTGGATGATAACGCGCAAATGGCGTTGAAAGGCTATATCAACATCAGCAAAAGCCTGATGGCCGACCTGGCTGTTCAGGCCCGGAATGTGAATATCGCAGGATTGACTCAATATTTGCCTTCCAACTATTTAAAAGAATATGGTATTCAGGAACCGGGTGGAAAACTCAATTTGGATGCCCATGTCACCGGCAACTTAACCGACTCCGTCCAACTGCCGCATGTCGATGCCACCCTCCAACTTTACAACGGGCGGGTGCAATACGGCGAATACCCGGAGATAAACAACATTGCGTTGAATGCGAATGTAACCAACGGATCGGCAAACAATAACCGGACAACCCGGCTGAACATCCATTCTCTCAGTTTCCGGGCCGCCAACAGCGCAGCCAGTCTCACGGGTACGGTTGAAAACCTGGAGCGCCTGTCCTATTCCTTCCACTCGAAGCTGGACCTTGCGATGAGCGACTGGAAACCTTTTATACCGGACTCGATCGTTCAGGGAATCGACGGAAATGTTCGGGCCAGTCTTTCGAGTCACGGCACATTGCCCGATTCCTTAACCGCCCCGTTTATCAACTCGGTTGCGGCCAACACCACACTTGATCTGCAGGCTTCCAATGTCAATGTAGCGGTTGACAGCCTGTTGTCGGTTCGAAATCTGATCGGCAGGTTGCACTACCAACCAGGGAGCCTGCGGTTGGACAGCTTGTCCGCACAGGTTCCTGCTTATCATCTGAAATTGAAATATCTGGACCTGAATTCCGATATAACAGGTGAGTTCACCCAACCCGACAGCCTTCAACTGGCCATTCATCAATTGCATTTGCAAACAGACAGCAGCGATGTTCAACTGCAAGGTACCCTGAGTAATCCAATGAAACCGGATTATTCGCTCGATGGAAAGCTCAGGCTGAACCTGGCCGAAGTGTATTCGATGTTGCCCGATTCACTGGCCAACGGATTGTCCGGAACGGTTTCGGCGAACATTCATTCGGCAGCCAAACTCAACCTGGATTCCATCACCAGCCAGCTCAATGATGTACTTTTTGACCGCAGCAACTTTTCACTGGCCCTCGGAAATGTTATCGTTGATATGCCCGATTCGTTGATGTGTGTTCAAAGCCTGTCGGGAAACTTGAACTATAAAAACGACACCCTGAGGATTGGTCAACTAAACGGGAAATACCTGGGATTAAATTTTGGAGCACAAGCCACAACGGTTTCAAATATCTATACGGCAGCCATCCTGAATACCCCAAAAGAATTAACTGTTCACGGAGATTTCCGTGTCGATTCGCTCGATTACGCTTTAATCGACAGCTTCCTGAAGAGCGATTCACTCAATGCATCTTCAACGCAACCGGAACAGCCTGCCGACACCATGAAGTTTACCTACAAGGTGAATGGTACCTTTCATGCCAACCAGTTAAAATACGGAACGAACCTGTTCACCAACGTCGACACCAAATTCCTGGTGAAGGAAAACTACTATGTCCTCGACAGCATGGCCATGGATGCCTACAGCGGCAGAGCGTTGACTTCCCTGAAAATTGAGTTGAATCCGGACGGCGAAATGGATATGTACTTCAAGACCAACGTCGACCAGATGAATGTTTCGCAAATGGCCGACGGACTGCACAACTATATCCAGATTGAAGATTTCACCTCCGACCACGTGAAAGGAATCATTTCGACCCAAATGGATGGAAAGATTGTGCTGGATAAAAACTTCGAGCCGATCTATCATTCGCTCATGCTGAAAGGCGACCTGACCATTGAAAAAGGGGCATTGCTGAACGTGAAACCGGTGATGGAAGTAGAGAAGATTCCCGGCGTCGGTTTGAAGCATATGGACCAACTCTATTTTAGTACCCTGAAGAGCAGCATCTTCCTGTTCAAAAATAAACTGTATGTTCCCAAAACGGAAATCCGTAGCTCGTCATTCGATGCCATGTTCTTAGGAATGTATAGTTTTGGCGGAGATTATGCGTATCATATCCGGATGTTCCTGGGTGAAGTGCTTTCCAGTAAATCGAGGGCACATCTGCGGAAACAGGCCCGGGATAGCGGGTTCGAAGACGATCCGGACGATATAACGAAGGGACGGACTTCGATTTACCTGGTTTCGAAATACGAGAATGGTAAAGAGAAGGCCGGTTTAGACAACAGAAGAGACCGAACCAATATGGTGGCTAAAGTAAACCTGCAGGAACAAATGGTGAACATGCGGTTCCACCCGGCCCTGGTGACATACCATACAGATGAATAGACAGATGAACAAAATAGCGAAGAGATACCTGGTGTTGAGTTTAAGCTTGCTCCTGTTCGCGGCTTGCCACAACAGCAAAGCTCCCCAACCGGTGACGCTGAAAAATACCGTGACAGAGAAGCCCGAAGATGTGGTTTTTGGCAATAAAGCTGCTCCGGCAACCGTTTTTATGTATGCCAGTTACCAGTGTACCTATTGCCGGTATTTTTTCGCCCGGACGTATCCGGAATTAAAGAAGAACTACTTGGACACAGGCAAATTGAAACTGGTGGTGAAATGGCTCGATTTTGGCGAACGACCGAAGATGTTGAATGCGCTGCAAGCTGCCAGTTGTATCAGTCGTTATGGCATTTACGACAAGTTCCATGAACTGTTGGTCGTCAATCCGGGAGTGGTATTTACCCCAAAGTTCGACGACCTGCTGGATACCATCATGGAGCACAACCCGGTGATTGCCGAGTGTATTCTGGACAACGACAACTACGCCTACTTGCGGGGCAACGTGAGCGAATTCCGGGCCAACAAATTAACCGGGACACCAACGTTTGTAATGAACAACCGGGCCTACAAAGGATACTATTCGTACGAAAATTTTAAAAAGATACTGGAGAAAGAATTTCAATTGTAATACCAAATCAACAATCATATGAAAACTAAACTATTCGCAATTGCCCTGCTCGGAACACTGGCCTTCACGGCCTGCAGCACCTCTGACTCAAACGAGTATTGCAGCAATCCCGGTGCCACCTGTCCCGACGACACAGCCATTGACGCCAGCGCCTGCTGTACCGACCAAAGCTGTTACTGGACCTACGACAACACGAAATACCAGTGCAACGGCACCGACTGCGGTGACGTATTGGACCAAATCATCACCAGCGCCTGTGTCTCTTCCACCAAGAGTGTCAGCATTCAAAACGACGCAGACCTGGCCAAACTGAAAGCACAACTAACCGCCGTTACCGACAAGCTGCTGGTGGAAGCCCGTGGCGCTTCAGGGTGTGAGTAATACGTCGTTATCGAATCTTTCGATGGAAAATCCGAATGACAGAGCGGTCTGTTTTTCGGATTTTTTTGTTCGTAATTGACAATTAGATTCCTTGAGGAATTTAGTCATCAGCTAGTTCCCATCAACCAAATACTTCTCTAATACTTCGGTTTTGGGATGCTTCAAAATATCGTCGGGATGGCCCTGCTCGATGATGTCGCCGTAATACATAAACACCACATGATCGGCCAAACGTAATGCCTGCCTGAGAACATGCGTCACCAAAATAATGGTGTAATGCTCTTTCAGTTCTTTGAACAGGTTCTCGATAATCCTGGTCGAAATCGGGTCCAGCGCCGAGGTCGGTTCGTCAGCCAAAACGATGGCAGGTTTGACCGCCAGTCCCCTTGCCAGGCACAGACGCTGCTGCTGCCCGATAGATAAACTGTTGGCCGGACTGTTAAGCCGGTCCTTCACCTCATCCCACAACCCGACACGTTTCAGGTTGGTTTCGACGCTGTGAGCGATCAACTCCTTATCACGAATCCCTTTCAGTTTTAGTCCATAGGCTACATTCCGATAGATGGAAACCGGCAATGGGAACGGCCGTTGCGAAAGCAGGCCCATCTTTTGTCGCATAGCCGGCAAGTCGCGGGAAACCTTCAGAATATCGACTCCGTCAATCAATACCTCGCCACTTACCTGCAATTCCTTGTGTAAGTCGGTTAACCGGTTCAGACTTTTCAGTAAAGTGGTTTTCCCACAACCGGAGGGGCCCAATAGTACCACGATTTTATTCCGGGGAATTTTCAGATTAATATTCTTCAGTATTTCCCCTTCCCGGGTACGGACATTTAATCCCTTCACCTCGATGATAGGCGTCTGTTTCTCCTGGTGGTTGACCATTCTTTTCGCTTTTTGATAACTAAAAACAGGATAAGTAATCATGGCCTTTCTATTTGATGATGTTTTTAGCATACCGTTTCGATAAAAACCGGGCAGAAACACTAATCAGCAGGATGAAAAATGTCAGCACCACCGCTGCAGCATAGGCTCTTTCCCTGACCTCCTCAATCGGGGAACTGAGCTGAAAGAAGATGGAAAGCGGCAATGTTGCCACCGGCTCATCGAGCGTAACCGGAATATTGTCGGTATAACCGGCTGTGAAGAGCACCGAAGCAGCGTCGCCGATTCCCCGGCCGAACGCCAGTAGCAAAGCCGTGATAAATCCAGCCAGCCCTTGCTTAAAGATGACCCGCAGCGCTGTTTCCGTTTTAGTAGAACCTAAGGAAAAAGAGGCCTCCTGTAGTTCCACCGGAATCGTTTTCAGCACCTCGTCGAAGGCTCTGACCAGGATAGGCGTTATCAGCAGGGCAACGGTGATAATTCCGGCAAGCAAAGAAGCATGCAGGCCCAACAGCAACATCAATGTAAAGCCAAAAGCTCCGTAAACAATGGAAGGGATTCCCCACAAGGCATCGAGCAGGTAACGGATGGTATTTTGCGTTCTTTTCAGCCGGATGAGCTGCACATTAATGAACAGCGCCGCCGGCACGCCGATAATCACAGCCAGAACTGTTGCCCCCACCGAAAGATAAAATGAGCCAACAATCGCATTCAGAATCCCTCCTTCGCCACCGAAATAATATCCCCCTTTTGGCAAACGAAAAATCGTTTCCCACGAAAGTGCTTTGAGCCCTTTGCTAAATACCACAAAGAGAAGAAACAACAGAATGAAGATAACGGAGTAAGCCGCCAGAAATGAAATTCCCCTGACAAGCCGTTGCTCCCAAACTTTCCACGTTCTCATATCTCTTCCGTTTTATGAATAAAATACCTGAAAAACAGGTTGATGATCAGAATAATCACAAACAGCAGTAGCGCGGCAAACATCAATGCCGAATCATAATCAGGAATCGACATCATTTCGCCGTAATTATTGGCAATTAATGCCGGTAACGGATACCCCGAACTAAACGGTGAAACCGAAATATCCAGGGTGTTTCCTACCACCATCAGCACGGCAATGGTTTCGCCAAAAGCTTTAGCTATCCCAAGGCCAAATGCAGAGAGAATTCCCGGGAAACCTTTCCTGATGATCACATGTTTCACCATCTCCCAGTGCGTTGCTCCCAGCGACAACGATGCCTCTTTCATTCCTACCGGGATAGTCTGAAATACTTCGATGAGCATATTCAACATATACGGAATGCACATCACCGCCAGCACGATTCCCCCCGAAAGAAGAGAATAACCCGAACTGACCACTCCGAACAAAGGAGCCAGATATTCCGCGACAGCGGGAACAATCACCAGCACGCCCCACACTCCGTACACCACCGAAGGAATGCCCGCCAAAATATCAATTACCGGCAGCATCACCTGCAGCAAACGATGTTTCCCGAACTGGGTCAGATAGATGGCGGCAAACAGACATAACGGGGCTGAGAGAATAAATGCCAGAACCGTGACATAAGCGGAACTGTAGATAAAGGGCATGAATCCGAATTCCCCTTTCATCGGGAACCATTGCCGCGAGAATAACAGATCGCTCAACGAATGTCCACCAATTATCGGTGCTGCCTTCCAATAAAGCCCCACACCAATCAATACGGGGATTGCCAGCAGCAAATAAAGTCCGGCACGCATCCATATATTAACCAATAAATCGCTAATTCGTCTGATCCTGTTCATGGCATTCTTCCTCTTTGATTCACCTGTGCTATTTTTCCCTTACCCAAATCCGGAGATTACTGTTGAAGTTTTGATACCTGTTCATCCAGCACTTCATTCGGCAATGGCACATACCCAGCTTCCGATACGAAAACCTGTCCTTTGGTCACAATCCATTTCAAAAAGTCGAGCGTCGCCTGCTTTTGAGGTTTGCCCTTCGTTACCAGGTAAAGATCTCTCGCCGGCGGCGAAGGATATGCTCCATTTCCAATAGCCTCCAAAACCTGATTGAACGTATCGTAGAAATTCTCATTGGCATCGATTATTCCATTCCCGTTCACATCGATGGGAATAACCTCAATACCGGGGTTCTTACGACCCGTCTTTACATTGTACAGGTAAATGGTATTGTTGTACCCCACCCCTTTTTCATCTTTCACCACGGCATCCGCCAGACCCGGATCGCCAAACACACCAATTCCTTTCAGGTCCTCCTGACGGCCCCCCAGATAAGCCGCCCAGGTACCGGCCGCCCCACAGGCATCGGAACGGGTGTAGACATTAATGGCTTCATCGATGGAAATGCCGGGCAATTGATTCCAGCGGGTAATTTCGCCGGTTACATAAATCCGGCGAAGTTCATCATGGGTCAGCCCCCGCTTTTGAATAACGGGCCAAACAGGGTTCGCAACATTCACGGTAGGTATCACAGCATCTTTGGTCACCGCGACCCACCAAACACCCTTAGCTTTCTCCTCCGGCGAAATCGCCCGTGAAAACATACCCAAATCAACTGTTCCCGACAGGGCATCGGCCATCCCCTTCCCGGCTCCTCCGGCCGAGATATTAAACCGGATACCGGGATGCTCCTTCTGGTATTCTTCGCTCCATTTAACCACCAGCGGGTACAGGGCAAAAGCACCTGACAAGCTAATCGTTTGCTCTTTTTTCCTACCGGAAGAACAAGCCGACAGCAAAATAATTACAACCAGTAGTACACTCAGTTTTTCTGCTTTCATCATGCTTATATATTGGATTGTTGGTTTCGAAAAAGTGTCGGAGTAAGGGTCAGTTGCAGGTAAAAGAATTGTGAAAACCGGCCATTGGAAATTCCCTGCAGGGTCTTCAGCGATTGAGAAGGACAGTAAAACAGGTATCCTCCTTCCAAAGCCCCCCACTCCGTCAGTTGATGTTTGATTACGAAATCGTTTTCGCACCCCAGGTTCTTGTTTGTTGGAGTATCCTGATTGGTTTGGGCCAGCCGGAAATAGTGGAAGGTATTGGTCAGGCTTGTTTTGGCTGAAAGTTTGCCATTGATGAAGAAATGATAATCGACCAGGCCCCCCTGCTGCGTTTGTGTGGTGAAACTCCTGTAATAGTCCATCTCTCCGAAAAAACGGTGACGGGCTCCGTACAAAATATCAAACAGGTGATCCGTTTTCTGTCCGCTCCCGGTTTGGCTGTTCCCAGACAAATAGCTCAACCTGATTCCCGGGATCAGCTGACTTGTCCGGTAAGTAACTTCGGCATCCATCAACAGAGCACTTACATTAGTCCCGGTCCGATTTTTTCCGAACTGGTAATAGAGATTGCCCTTCGCTTGCCAATTCTCTTTCCCCCAGGTCGAATAAACACCGGTTGTCTGCCGGAAATAAAGGTGATTATCTGCATCCGACCGGGTGACACCTGAGGCTACATGAGAAAACGAGATCTGCCAATCTTTTGACACAATACGTTGCAGCCAGAGAAAACTCAACGATTTTATTCGATTAGAAGGATAATAATTATCCGAAATATTTTCGCCGGTAGAGTTCCAGCTTGTTCCCACATGAACCTTCCAGCTATTGGACTGCCATTTCCAGACCATGGCATCGTAGGCCAATCCGTTCTGGTTCCAGTTGCGGGCTGCCAGGATACGTTGATTGTCATAAACCAACGGCTGGCGGCCGATGGAAAACCAGGCAGCACTTCCGGTTCGAATCTCAACAAAAGCTTCGAACAGATCGAGCGAAGCCGCATCGCCATATACGCCGGTGGAGCTGGCAAGTTGTTCATCACCCCAGACGCGGACATCCTGGGGGGTGAACGTCACTTTTAAGCCGTCAGTTGCATAGTGAACCGACAGCCGGGTTCGTTGCGAAATAAAAACCGCTGGGGTCATTCCATCAGATGTCAGCAGGCGGTAACCATCTCTCACTTCGAAACGGTTCCGGTACTGTGCATCTACCTGCAATTGGCCCCATGCAAAAGATTTGGTAAATAAAATGATTGAAAGAAAAAGGGAACTTTTGACCGATAACCGGCTGATATTTTTCAAACAGCCGGCGTTACTATTCCTGTACATGCTTTGCGGGTTTGGTAATCGATGTCAAAATTACCGTGCCCTTTGTACTACTGAAACAGTACAAATACGTATTTAAGATACTACGTCTTTATACGTATTTACACATTGTAATAACCATTTTTGATTGCATAGATGACCAGATTGGCCGTATTCCGCGACTGTGTTTTCTGCAGTAAATTTTCCCGGTGTTTATCGACGGTTCGCTTGCTAATGGATAACAATTCACCAATTTCACTATTCGACAATCCATTGCAAATTTGGCGAAGAATCTCTGCTTCCCGCCCGGTCAGTTCATTGTCCTTCGATTCATCCTTCCTGCTTTTCATGCTTTGCAAAATGGACTGTAATATTTCAGTTGAGAAATACGTCTTTCCCGCGGCTACTTCGGTGATGGCCCGCTTCACTTCATCAAAGCTCGAATTCTTCAGCAGAAATCCCTGGGCCCCGGCATCAACCATGCTCAAATAGTAATTCTCGTCCGAATACATCGACAACGCAATGATCTTCAAATCCGGCTGAATGGCTAAAGCTTTTTGCGCCGCCTCAATTCCTCCCATCTCCGGCATTTCAATATCCAGCAATACTAAATCTGCAGGATTATCAAGCAACATCCGAATAAACTGCTCCCCGTTCTCCGCTTCATATATCGTTCCGACCGCCCTCATATCCGACAACAAAAAGCGTAGTCCTTCACGAAACAAAGCATGATCATCAACCAGGTATATATTCAGTTTTTTCATTTCACAGGTATTTGAAGTGTCAGGTTAAATCCCTCTCCGGAACGAGAATGAATATCCATCTCACCATTAAGCGATTTTATGCGTGAACCGATATTGTCGAGTCCCATTTTATCGGAATCCGGCTCAATCGCCAACGCTGCAGGATCAAATCCAATCCCGTCATCCTGGTAAGACAGGAACAACTTGCCACCGCGTTCCTTAATTTCAAGCGCTATCCTGCAGGGAGCCGCATGTTTCAGACTGTTGTTCAGTAACTCCGATACAATTCGGTAAAGGGTAATTTCAATTTTATAGGCATATCGTTTTTCCCGAATTTCCGAATCCATGGCAAACGCAATGGAAGTTCCTTCCAAAAGGCCGGCTGCAAAAGTCTCCAGGGCCTTGGTCAAGCCATAATTCTTCAGCAAGTGCGGACTCAAATGATTGGATATTTCCATCAGCGAAACAATGGCATCATCCGAAGTCTGACAGGTACGTTCCACAATCCGCCGGTTTGCTTCATCCAGCTTCGTTATATCAATGGCACTGGCTGTCATTTTAATAGAGGATAACAGAGGTCCCAGACCATCGTGCAGGTCACGGGCAAAATTCTGGCGGGCTTTTTCCTCTCCCTCAATAACAGCCGACAACACCCTCATTTCGCTCACTTTTCGTAGTTCATCAATCCGCTGCTGAAAATTGAATATTTGCCGGATGAATATCACCCCAATAAACATCAGCAACGATATCAGAATTCCCATCCAACTGTTCACATCAGCTCCGGAAAACAGGTGGTTTTCCCAGAAAAGGGTCGAGAAATCAAATAATCGCCGAAGGGCCATTAAAACGAATCCTGCCGATATTAATATCCAGGATACATTATAACGGGTGCGACGAATCAAACCAATGGCGATAACAGCAGCACCGATTTGAATCATCATCGACAACAGGAGGGCAACCTTAAGCAACATTTTTTTAGCAAAACTAATCAATATCTGTTTTACTAGTCGTTTTCAGGTGCTTCCTCTTTCACCCGCTTAACAGATTTTTCAAAAAAAATAGGTATTGACTAAGACAAGTCACTATTACATAAACCTCAGAGCTGGAAGCTTGGTTGGCATTCATTAAAAGAGGGCCTCACCCAACCGGAAGAGATGAATGGATGCGTGTCGAAAGCATCATTCCCGGAAAAGTCTCACTACAACCTTTAAGGTACATGCCCGTCTTTAACCCTAAAAACTAACTGAACCAACAGGCATGCCTTTTTTGTTCCGGTTCTTCGCGGCCAGGTGAAAGCCCTTGCATTTTGATGGTTACTGTTGTTTCTGTTGTTGGAAGAAGTGTCAAGTTTTAAGTGTTAAGAAAGACGACAGACCCGAGACTGCAAACCTGAACCTTTGACCTCTTAATTATTCACTACACATTATTTATTGTTAATTGATTTAAGGGTTTCAGGTTGCGCTCTCATTAACGCCTCCGTTGTTGCGGTCGGAACAACCTTTGCTTTTCAATCCGCACCACCTCACGACCGCGTTGTGGTGGCAGGTGACTTCCTGGCCCATAGCGTTGCCAGGGGTTACTGCTGTAAGACCGTTGGCCTTGTAATGGCATCCACGTTTCTGTCGTGATCAGGCTGAAGGCCTGAAAGCACAAAGCCCGGGGGAAGGAATCACGGTGGAACCGGGATGACGCCGCCCCGGGTTAGATGGTCCGAAGCGACCAGAGGCGCACATTCCGGCTACGATTGGAATGGATACATTGTTGCGCCGCACATGAATGGTTGAAGGAAAGGCGAAAGACGTTGGACTGCGGACCTGAACCTTTCACCTCTTAATTATTCACTACACATTATTTATTGTTAATTGATTTAAGGGTTTCAGGTTGCGCTCTCATTAACGCCTCCGTTGTTGCGGTCAGAACAACCTTCCCGTTTCAATCTGCACCATCACGCGACCGCTCTGACCGTGCGTACTTGCCAACCCGGGGTGGTCAGACCTAACGGTTTCTGCCCCCGGGCTATGGAGCTTGAACTCCTTCAGAGTGCTGCCAGATGTTACGCCACCACCCCGATTGGATGGCACTCAATTATTCCGTGGTTTTTGCCAATGGTCTCCATCATGTAGAAGTCGAATACCACGTAGCGGTTATTGTATTGTAGCATCGGGTCATTGAGCCGGGGCGTTTTCCCCGTAGGGGATATACTTTCTTCCATCCGGTTCAATGAGTTGTATTGAATAACACCTACGGTGTAATGGCGTGGGATGCAATACCCTGGCTACAATACCTGATGCCCTACGGGCAATTCCGTTGATGTTGTTATGAGGACGGTTGTTGGTTTCTGTGGTTACTGTCGTTACTATCGTTACGATTGTTTCTGTTGTTGAGCTCTTATCAACGACAGAGCCATTGCGGGCGAAACAATATTCTCTTTTTCAATCCACGTTATCGCGCGACCGCGTTGTGGTGGCAGGTGACGTCCCTGGCCCATAGCGTTGCCAGGGGTTACTGCTGCAAGACCGTTGGCCTTGTAATGGCATCCACGTTTCTGTCGTGATCAGGCTGAAGGCCTGAAAGCACAAAGCCCGGGGGAAGGAATCACGGTGGAACCGGGATGACGCCGCCCCGGGTTAGATGGTCCGAAGCGACCAGAGGCGCACATTCCGGCTACGATTGGAATGGATACATTGTTGCGCCGCACATGAATGGCTGAAGGAAAGACGTTGGACTGCGGACCTGAACCTTTCACCTCTTAATTATTCATTACACATTATTCATTGTTAATTGATTTAAAGGTTTCAAAATTTCTAGTTTCAGGTTGCGCTACTTGCTACCTTTGACGTGTTTTGGTTTCTGTTGTTTCTGTCGTTGAGCTCTTGTCAACGACAGAGCCATCGCGGTCGAAAACTTCCTCCCCCTTTAATTCCCCCTCCAAAGGGGGAAAGTTCGCCAACCAACAGCAGGATTAAGTGGTTTAGTGCAGAATGGTGCTCCCGTATTCTTACCGAAAAGAACCAATACATTTGTTTAAAAATGCCGCACCTCGCTACGTGTCTTCCGCTGGAGGAGGATAACGGCATCGCCATTGCGGTCGAAATAACATTCTCTTTTTCAATCCACGTCATCACGCGACCGCTCTGGGCGTACTTTCCAATCCGGGGTGGTCAGACCTAACGGTTTCTGCCCCCGGGCTATGGAGCTTGAACTCCTTCAGAGTGCTGCCAGATGTTACGCCACCACCCCGATTGGATGGCACTCAATTATTCCGTGGTTTTTGCCAATGGTCTCCATCATGTAGAAGCCGAATACCGCGTAGCGGTTATTGTATTGTAGCATCGGGTCATTGAGCCGGGGCGTTTTCCCCGTAGGGGATATACTTTCTTCCATCCGGTTCAATGAGTTGTATTGAATAACACCTACGGTGTAATGGCGTGGGATGCAATACCCTGGCTACAATACCAGATGCCCTACGGGCAATTCCGTTGATGTTGTTATGAGGATGGTTGTTGGCAAGGAGAAACGGGGACCGCTCCAACCTCGGGGAACGGCCCCCTGCCATTCAAGCTTCACTACTACTTGTCCAAATAAGCCGAACGGCCTATCATCCCTCCTGTCCCCACTTTCTGTTTTCTCCTTTTTAAATGCTACCACCAATCTGCAGCAAACGGGAAGCAGAGGCCGGCTTTTCCCCAAAAAAGCCGAACCCCTTGACAAGCCACCTCCATTACAAGTCCCAAAAGCGAACCGGCTTGCGCTTCCCTGCTGCCAGGGGTTCGCGGCCCCTTGCACTATTTTTAATCAGATGTTCCTTAGTTGGCCACCTGGTAACCCTCATTCTGAACCAGGTTCGGGTTCACCGACAACTGGGCAAACGGAATGGGATACAATTCCAGATGCTTACTGTTGGTGGGTTCGTGGTCCCACCAGGTCCCGGTCAGGAACTTGCCAAACCGAATCAAATCGGTCCGCCGTTTTCCTTCGAAAATAAACTCACGCCCTTTCTCGGCCAGCAGCTCATCCAGGGTCAGGGTCGTGGGCGTATAGGCATAATCACCCGTGGCCCAGTCTTCCGCGGTAAATGCCCGCTGGCGTACCTTGTTGATCAGTTCCACCGCCTCTGCTGTGGCCACCCCGTTGTTCCTACGCATCAACGCTTCGGCTTTCATGAAATAAAACTCCGTCAACCGGTACAGTACCCAGTCGTTGCTCCAATAGTGTTCGTCCTCGTAAGCGCCCGGACGGTACTTGTTGAACCGGGCACCGCTGTTCTCTTCGCCGGTAATCATGCTCGATTCCGTTCCGCCCGACTTATTCAGCCGGATGTTGTTAACGAACACCAGGGGCTCCCCGGCATATTCAACCGTCCCGTTCACGGGGGTTGCCGGGTCATCATAGCTATACTGGGTGCCTATCAGCATCCACTCCTGTTTCCTCAGGTCATGGTCGTCAAAAGCATCGTAAGCCGACGGGATGACTACCACACCGTTGTTCCCGTTCCGGTCTCCCCCATTGATGTATTTCTGGGCGAAATGGTAAAAGTCGCTGGCCCAGTTGCACCGGTTGTCCGACGCCTGGTAGTCATACGACAACACCAGGATGTTCTCTTTCGACTTTTCTGTATTCTGGTTACAGAAAGGGGTCAGCAGGTCGTTGTCCAGCTCCAGTGTTCCATGCTGGGCGCCTCCTTCCCCGGCCAGTATCTTGTTGCACCAGGTGATGCAGTCATCCCAACGGGGCGTACCGGTCCACACTTCCGCATTCAGGTACAAATCGGCCAGAACCGCGTAGCCGGCAATTTGGGTGAAACGGCCGGAATTGGCACTGGTCATCTCCGGAAGGTCATCGATAACCGCCAGCATTTCCGTTTCAATAAAATCGAATACTTCCTGCCGGGTGTTCGTTGCCGGGTATTCCGGCTCGGCCACTTTGGTCACAATGGGCACATTGCCAAAGGTGTTGATGGCCCCCAGGTAATAATAAGCCCGGTTGGCCCGCAGCTCGGCGACGAAGGCCGCCTTTTCGTTTTCGGTTATCCCCATGGCTTCCGCCTCGCGGGCCTCCAACCCTTCGATGCCGCTGTTGCAATAGCCCAGCCCCTGGAAAATCAGGTTCCAGCAATCTTTCAGCGAGGAATGGGTATAGTCCCAGGTGTGGTAATGAAACTGTATCCATTTGGCATCATCGTATCCGTGGATGCCTTTTTGGGGCCAGGCCAGCTGGTCGGCCGAAAACTCGTTTAACCGCCAGCAGTTTTCCCGCGACTGGCAGGCAAATACCGCCCGGCTGTGGGTGTAGGGACGCAGAACCGCCGACATTACTTCATCGCGGGTGGTATAAAAGTTGGTCGTGGTCAGGTCGCTGTATACGGTTTCATCCAGGTTGGTACACGCGGCCAGCAGCCCCAGCACCAACCATATGAACAGGTTATTTCTCTTCATCTGGTTACTGATTAAAATTGAACATTTAAACCGAGTGTGAAACTCCGGGTAACCGGGGTACCGACATAGGCGGCCATACCGGGTGACAGGCCCGTATCGTTCAGCTCGGGCGTTTCACCGGAGTACCCGGTGATGGTAAACAGGTCCCTTGCCGTCGCATACACTCTCAGCGACGGAACGTTGGGGCGATGGCCCCGGAAAGAATACCCGAGCGTGATGTTGTCGAGCTTTACGTAGCTCCCGTTCTCCAGGTAGTAATCGGAATACTGGTAAGAGGCATTGAAGCCCGATTCGACCGCTTCGGTCAGTACATTATACCCCGAAGCCAGCGTTTTCAGGTTCCCATAGGCCAGCTTCTGCCGGTTCAGGATGTCGAACCCGAATTTTCCCATGAAGGAAACCGACAGGTCAAAGTTTTTGTAGGTAAAGTAGTTGGAGAAAGAGAGGTAATACTTCGGCATTCCGTTTCCAATCACCGTTTTATCCTCTTCGGTGATTTCCCCTCCGCTCACTTTCTCTCCTTCCTTGTTCCGGAACAGCCACTCGCCGCTTTCGTCGAAGCCGGCAAAACGTTTCCCGTAGAAATCGCCCACGTCCGATCCTTCATACAGGCGCACGGCATTCCCCAGGGCACCGTACCCGCCAATGCCGCCAAACTCGATGTAGTCGGCTGCATTGCTCGAGAACTTGTCGAGGGTGTTCGAGAAGGTGTGGCTCCCCGCCAGGTCGGCTTTCCAGGTGAAATCTTTCCCGGAAACCGGAATGGTATTGAGTGTCACCTCTATCCCCTTACTGGAAATAACCCCGATGTTGGTGGTATAAGTAGAGTGGATGTTGGCCGGGATGGCCGAAGTGACCCCGGTCATCAGCAAATCGTCCGTCTTCCGTTTGTACAGGTCGACCGCGGCGGTCACCCGGTTATTCAACACCCCGGCATCGACGCCCAGGTTCCACTCCTTCTTGGTTTCCCATTTCAGGTTGGCATTGGGGTTCCGGCTGGGCCCGTACGTCTGTATCCACGAGCCGTCGTCGCTCAGGTAATAACCACCGGTACCGATGGTGGCCAGCGACTGGTAGGGACCGATGCCCGAATTCCCGGTAACGCCATACCCCAGCCGCAGTTTCAGGTTCGACAGCACCGGCACATTCTTCATAAACTCTTCGTTGGTCACGTTCCAGGCAACCGACGCGGCCGGGAAATTTCCCCATTTGTTATTGGCCCCGAACTTGGATGAACCCTCCCGGCGGTAGGAAACCTGCGCCACATAGCGGTCGGCGAACACATAATTGATACGTCCGAAAAAGGCAACCAGTGTTTCGTCTCCCTTGTAGCTGCCCATGCCGGCTTTTCCGTCCACCAGGTAACTCCCCGCGCCCAGGTCGTTCTCCTGGCTGGCATCGTTCAGGAACCCTTTGTTGGAGGCATCGAAGCTTTCTTCCACCCGGTAACGGTAACTGTACCCGCCGACGGCGTTCAACTTGTGCCAGTCGGACAGCACAGTGGTGTATTCAACCGTTGGTTCGAAAGCCTGTTGGGTGTTCACATACGAGCTTTTGTAAGCGTACCCGTCGCCGTTGAAACTGTTGACCGACACCCGGGAAGCCTTGTCGTAGTATACATTATTATTATAGTTGTCGCGTTGGATACTGACGAAAGCCGAGAGTTTCAGATCGGTCAGCGGTTCGAGGATGACTTTGGCGTCCAGCGAAGTGGTTTCCTGCAGGCGTTTGTACTTCTGCTGGTGCAACCGGGCATATTTATTCTCGTCCGACGCCATGTCTTCGTAAAAGGTGCCATCGGGGTTGTACATCGGGTTGGTCGGGTTGGCCCTGGCGGCCGCTTCCCATCCTTCGTTACCCAGCATATTCATGTTGTTGTAGTTAGTGGCCAGGTTCGACTGGAAAGTCAGCATATCGCCAAACCCCTTTGTCTGCAGCGACATCCTGGCGCCGTACTGTTCCCGCTCGTTGTCCAGCGCAATGCCGTTCAGGTTGTTGTAATACACCGATGCCCGGTACACGGTATTGTTATTTCCGCCCGAAACCGACAGGTTATGGCTTTGCGACAGGTTCTCGTCGTCGATGATGGCGTTGTACATGTCGGTGTTGCCGCCCCGGTCGTAGGCCGATTCATCGTACCCCAGGCCGGCCATGGCTGCCCGGAACTGGCCGGCATCCAGGAAATCGGGGGTGTTCTTTTGATAGTACCGCGTAACAAACGTAGCGTACTCCACCCGGGTCGCGCCCTGTGTTCCCTTTTTGGTAGTGATCAGGATGACGCCTGCATTGGCGCTCGAACCGTAGATGGCAGCAGCCGAACCGTCCTTCAGCACCTCTATCGATTCGATGTCTTCGGGCCGCAGCAGATCGACATTGCCGCCCGGAATCCCGTCGATGACCACCAGTGGCGACCGGCTTCCGTTCACCGAAACAACGCCCCGCAGCTGGATGGCCACGCCCTCGGTGGGTGAACTGCCGCCGGTCCGGGTAACGGTCAGGCCGGCAATCTTGCCTTCGAGCAGCGAGCGCACATCGCGGTTTCCAGCCCGGTTGAACTCAGCCGGTTTCAGAGAGGTGATGGCGGTGGCGATATCCGACCGCTTCATGGTACCGTACCCCACGGCCACAATCTCTTCGAGGTCGACCGTGCCTTCGCGCATGGCGACATTCACAACGGTTTTTCCCTTCACAGGAATCTCCTGTTTCTGCATCCCAATAAACGAGAAGACCAATACGCTATTCTCAGGGACATGAGCGAAGCGGTAATTCCCTTCGGCATCAGTGATGGTCCCGATGGCCGTATTTTTTATTTGGATACTCACGCCGGGCAGGGACTGCCCCTGGGTATCGGTTACCGTACCGGTGATACTCCGGTACCCTTCCCGGCTGATGATGCCCAGTACCCCGCTTAGGTTATTCTCCTGCGCCAAGGCCGGCAACGGGCTAAAACCGGCTGCCGGGAAAAACAGCACCAGCAGGACGGTTCGCCATAACAAGGCGTGTAATTTTCTTTTCTTTTTCATTCGTTTGGTTTTA
This sequence comes from Prolixibacter sp. NT017, assembly GCF_009617875.1. NCBI lineage: Bacteria > Pseudomonadati > Bacteroidota > Bacteroidia > Marinilabiliales > Prolixibacteraceae > Prolixibacter > Prolixibacter sp. NT017. Next base: position 2,249,809 of record NZ_BLAV01000001.1, read on the forward strand.
TGTTTGAATAGTTGGTGTTTCTTCCACCCTGTCAGTGGTTGTAAACCCTGACAGTGGTTTTCTCAATTGCCACCCCTATCCCGAATCTTCGGGACCCAGGGGACTTGAAGTTCGTAGTGCGCATTAGGCAGTGATATTTTTCAGCTGTTTTGACAAACCGGAAGCACCAAGTCAACGGTAATTCTGTTTGAAACAGCGGCCCAAAGTCCCCTTCAGGGTCCCGATACTTCGGGATAGGGGTGAAAAAAAGCCTGCCGGAACCGAAATCCCGGCAGGCGGGCTGACTACGGCCACCCGGTTACAGGTGGCCATCGCTCTGGATTGGTTAGTTGATGATTGATTAGGAACATGGTTGTTTAGTTTGGATGATTCGGTTATTGAATTGTTTAGCAAAAGGACATAGTTTACCCATTTACCACCCCTGTCTCCCCTAAAGGGGACTTGAAGTTCGTAGCGAGGCGTTAGGGCAGTGATATTTTTCAGCTGTTTGACAAACCGGAAGTACCAAGTCAACAGTAACCATGTTTGAAACAGCGGCCCAAAGTCCCCTTTAGGGGATTTAGGGGTGATTGTTTCAACCTGTCAGGATTCCAAAAACCTGACAGGTTTCGTGTACCAACAGCTTTCCAGGTAGGGCCTGCCGGAGGAGCAACACACCGGCAGGCAATCTGAATTCTGAAGTCACCGCCCTGGCGGGGGCGGCCGATTGGGTTGGATATATGCTTGGTTTACAGGATTCATGGTTTGGTGTATTTAATTTAATTTCATTCACCCTGTCAGTGGTTGCAAACCCTGACAGTGGTTTCCTTTTTGCCCCTCTCTCCGAAGCCTCGGAGCTCCCACCCGGGGAGACTTTGGGCCGGTGATATTATTCATCGCAGATGTTCAAATATTTTGCCTTACCATTCTGCTACCTCAAGGAGTAAATGCTCTCTTTTTTTGCTGAGACTCTGAACGAAGCTGTCCCTCCCCGACTTGGGGAGGTTAGGTGGGGCAAAAAAGCCGCCCCAAGAACCTGCCGGAGCCAGCGCCCCGGCAGGCGGGCTTTGAGTTGAACTGACCGCCTTGCAGGTGGCGGTTTCCTAATAAAAGTATGATTAAGATAAAAAGGGTTCATGACACGATTCATTTATGGTTTTACAACTCATTCGTGTCTCGTTGCGGGAAGATGCTGCGGCAGGCAGCATTCCGGAAAACGGTAAGTACGGGTAAGGCCAAAAGAAAAGGCGTGGAACCTGACTTACCAAACCGAGGTACTGGTATACCCATAGGAGATAAGCAGGCCCACGCCAATACCGTGAAGATATGACGCGGGCATTTTCACTTATCGTCTCTCCTATTGAAAATTACCAGTTTTCGGTTTGAGACACCAAGTGCGAATGCCTTAACAATCTATGTTAGCTTTCGCAAAGTTATGTTTTATTTCCCAAACCGGAAATTTTGCATCCGGTGTGGTTTTTCCTTCATTCTTATAATAACATTTACTAATTTTAATTTTTCAAAGATAACAAGACAATACCTGTTAATCAGCGAAGTAGCTAACACGTTTGATTCGTGCGATACGAAACTTTTCTTCGTATCAACTAACAACTAAACCATTACATGAACCAGGGAAAAATCGTCATACACGGAACAAATGATAAAAAGAGGTTATATGAGGAATCAGTATGTAAGAATTCCTTACGTACTGCTACGGGTAGTTCAGAATGGCTTATCATTTCAAAAACAGACCCGGTCGTATACATAATGGATGGTCAATCATATGAAATCAATCAAATAGAATGCAAACAGAGCCAATAAGCCAATACAGAAAAAGATAAGGAGATTTGATCGCAGTGCCGATATAACCACGATTCAGAGTTAACCTCCTTAGTTGATTAAAACAAATGTTGCTTTATTGGACAACTTTTTATTAATTTGTAGTTGAAGTTATGGAAAGTCCCAAAGTAAGGTCGGTCTTCTTATTCAAAGATTATTTTACTGATTTTTATGAAAAACAGCGACGCAAGGTAAAGGAGAAAATTCTCTGGACATTAAAACTGATCGAAACGATCCAGCAAGTTCCGGAAGATTATTTAAAGTACCTGGAAGATACAGACGGACTTTATGAAATAAGGGTAAAACAGGGAAGCAATATCTTCCGTATATTCTGTTGTTTTGATGAAGGACAACTCATTGTGCTCTTTCATGGATTTCAGAAGAAAACAAGAAAGACGCCGAGAAAGGAAATAGAGAGAGCATTAAGGATAAAAGCCGAGTATGAAAAAGAAAGAGGAAAAAAGTAGCATGAAGTCACTCGACCAGTTTGTCGATGAACAATACGGCAAAAAAGGAACGGAAAAAAGAGAGAAGTTTGAACGCGGTTTCGAAGAATTCAAACTGGGAGTTCTTATCCGGCAAATTAGGCTCGAGAAAGGACTTACGCAGGAACAACTGGCAGAGAGAGCCGGTACCAACAAGGGATATATATCGAAAGTAGAAAATGATGTGAAAGATGTCCGGCTCTCGACATTACGGAGAATTATCGAGCAAGGGCTGGGAGGACACCTCGACCTTTCGATAAAAATATAATTACCCGGACACTGGCTGAAAACAGTAGAAAATTAAATAAGTCATTACTGAACACAAAATTCTGACTGCTATGGATATTATGGATACTGCCCGCTACAACATCAAAAAGCACCGCGAACTGAAAGGCTTGCGCCAACAGGATATGGCCGACAAGCTGAGCATGAACATCCGGACTTACCAAAACCTGGAAAACGGCGAAACCAAACTCGATCTGGAACGATTGGCTCAAATTGCAGAAATATTAGAAACGCCAATGGAAGAACTAATAAGACAAGACGGCATCTTTATACATCAGGAAGTTAAAGAGGCAGGTAGTGGTTCAGGCTTTGGCACTGGTAATATCTATAACTACGGAATTGAAAAAGAAACGTTAGAGAAACTATTTGCTGCGAAAGATGGTGAAATTGCAACCCTAAAAGAGGAAATCAAATACTTAAAAGACAAGATTGACCAGTTATTGGAGCTGGTCGGCAAAAAATAAATTCGAGAAGAAACCATATTATTAATGGTGTTTACAAACAACTGTCGCTCATAAAGATATCAAACTGGTGCACTAAAATTAAACTAATAAGAATGAACAATAACAGCTTGTTTTATAATCACATTGAAGAAAACGACATTAACAGACAGGTTATTAATGAAATCGCAAAATACGCAGAAGAAAATCGCCATCAGCAAATTTACCTTTTAACTGCACCTTTGGGAGAAAAGTATCATTACCAATATGAGAAAGATGTCATTGTAATACTCTCTCCTAAGCATAAAATAATATTTCTTGACTTGTCAAATAATGGAAAAGATTTTGAGATCTTCTATGAAGATTTTGTTGAGGATTTGAATTCTATTTCTGATAAGTATAATTATAAAGAACATATTGGTAGGCCACGAGATTGGAAAAGGGAAATAACAGCTAAAGAAGTAATTAATACTGAATTTGATGTTGATGATTTATTTGAGAAGCACAAATTAAGTAATGACTTACAAAGAAAATGCGAACTATTGATCTCATTATTGATTGGAAGCATAAATGACATAGAAAAAATTGGTGCTGAAGTTCCAGCAACTCTTCTTGAAAAGGTAAAAAGGAACATCATCTTGTTTGATGGAGATCAAACAAGATTTATTTATAAAGATTTTCACAATAAAACAGTCGCAATACAAGGTCTGTCTGGAACGGGAAAAACAGAATTATTACTACATAAACTAAAAGAACTTTATATATCAGATGACAATTCTAAAATATTTTTTACTTGTCACAACATTGCATTAGCCAACACCTTAAAAGAAAGAATTCCCTCCTTTTTCAATTTCATGAAAGTCGAAAAACAAATAGAATGGAATTCAAGATTATGGGTTGACAGAGCCTGGGGTACACAAAAAGATAAGAATTCAGGCCTATACAGCTATTTATGTCATTTTTACAATGTCCCTTTTCTTAGATATAGCCCAATTACTGATTACGAAAGAATCTTCAACCAAGTATTCGAGCATATAAATCAAATTGAAGAAGATGAGTTTGAGTTTGCATTTGATTACATCCTGATTGATGAGAGGCAAGATTTTCCAAAAGTATTTTTTGAATTATGTGAGAAAATTGCAAGAGAAAAGGTATATGTCGCTGGAGATATTTTTCAAGATATTTTTGAAAATACAAAAGACACAGAACTAGAAGTAGATGTCATCTTAAATAGGTGCTATAGGACAGATCCAAGAACGCTTATGTTTGCCCATGCGATTGGCATGGGGCTTTTTGAAGAAAAAAAATTGAATTGGTTTGAAGATAAATACTGGGAAGCAATAGGTTATAATATGACCAGACATAAGGGAAGAGAGTTACACCTATCTCGTGAGCCAATAAGAAGGTTTGAGGATTTAGACTTATCAAACACACAAAGTATGATCATTGAAGGTCAAGGTTCGACTCACACTACACATATATTACGTATTCTTAAAAATATACAAAGCGAAAACCCCACCGTTTCTCCAAGCGATATTGCCATCATCATTCTAGATGATAACAGGAGAATTTATGAATATATCGATTCCTTATGTTACAGCATTAATGAACAATTAGGCTGGAAGGTGAATAGAGCTTATGAATCAAAGACAAAAGAAGAAAACTCGTTATACATAACAAATCCTAATAATGTGAAAGGCTTGGAGTTTCCCTTTGTGATTTGTGTTACTGCATATATCAAGGATAGTTATAGATATAGGAATATATTATACACAATGCTTACAAGATCATTTATTCAGTCCTACCTCCTTGTCGAGAATAATCATGGACTTAAATTCCAACAAGAAGGTTTAGAAACAATAAACGAAAAAAGGTACATAAAGACTATTGAACCGACCGGTGAGGAAAAAGAAGAAATAAGAAAGACGTTAATTACTCTGCACAGTGAATCCAGTATGTCTTATAAGGAATTCTTAAATCTCATTTTTAGAGAGTTAAAGATTAAAACCAGTTGTAGGGAAAAGCTCGAAAAAGCATTACTCCAAGCTGAAATAGAAAAATTTGACAAAGACAAAACGATAAAGTTTATCAATGCAAATAAAGAGTTTTATTGTAAATGAAAAGATATGAATTCGATCTAAGTTTATCTGCTCAAAAACTCTTCTTTCCTGAAGAAAGAGTAAAAACTAAGTTGCAAGTTATAGATATTCTGATGGAGGCGACAAGATATATGCTTGCGAATCCTACTATTGCAAAAACAAATATTACAGGTAAATTGGTTTTATTAGTAGATAGGATGAGTAGATTATTTTTCTTTAAGGAGGGAAAGCATTATTCAATTGTTTTCCCTTTTTTAGTCAGTGAAATTGAGGGAACATTACATTTTTCGTTTCAAAATAATCTAGAAGTTGATTCTCAACTAATCTCCAATACTATTTCAACTATCAGTTGCGACTCTTTCAAAGACAAGTGCAGTCTCGACTTTATTGAACCAATTTATGATTATGAGAATGAATTTGATGATAATTTTTGGATATTCCTTAGAGAATTACTTTTAAACGAAGATGGATACATACGTTATGATAGAGACGAAAAGAGCTATCAAGAGGCAAAGGAAAAGGGAGAAGAACATAAACATCCATTAAATCATTTTGATGTATTTTACTCAAGCAACGCAACATTTAAACTTGGTCTACACTCAGAGTCTGCAGAGGAACAACTTATCGATTTATTAAATACAAAAACAGATTGTAAATACTTGAGAGAATAAAACAATCAACACTTTCCCGTGTCATTAAAATATAATAATCAAAATAGACGAAGAAAAAATCTTCTCTAACGGCTTTTTATTTTTCTAATCTCACTTTGCTGTTTTAGTGTATTGTTCTCCAATTTTAATCTTATTCACTAATAATTACACTGAATTCATTTCCAGTATTTTTAAGTAACATATCTGTTGCTCCTAATAACTTTAACTGCTCTTCAGAAATCTTCATCTTGGATACCCCCGGCTGAACAATAAAAATATTGAATTGAATATTGCACATTCCTGATTCAACCATTTTTTGGACTATGAACAACTCATCATAACCACCTTTGGAAAAACGAGTTGGTTTGTCTTTATTTATTCTATGATTTTCCCGTTCTTGAATATGATGAACCAGATTCTCTATTTTGTGCTTCCAATGGAAGCTACGTTGTGCTTGACCACAGACAGTATATAAATCATCAATCCTCGCTCCCGGCGTATCCTTCTTTGAAAATTTACAATGATATAGATCGAAAATTATTTTTGAATAACTATTCTCAAAATATTTGATGCCAATAATATCACTTACCTCGTCCTTATCGTCATCGTCAAAAATTATTTTGTAGTCCTCATCATTTTCTAACTCCTTAATCATCCGATACTGGATTGAATCTTCCCGTAAAACTGTTTTTGACTTGTTGAATTGTGACTCTTTGGTAATATCAACACCCATTGCAATCCAATCTTTAGTAACAATTCGTTCGATGTTAAATGCTTCATTTTGATATTTAAATTCAAAGAAAATATCGTTGTACATTTTCGAAGAATCGGCAAATCGAATAATTGGTGGAAAATCACCAAAAAAGTCTTGAACGCTTAAACTTTCATTTCTGCCAAATGAAAAGGTCAAATCGTATCCAGCTATCTTGTTGTAATAATATCCCTTTGTCCTTTTATTTTCCTCTAAAACCAACTTGTATTCGGAAGACAAACCTAATGAGTCAGAGATTGAAAAGTATAGTTCATTGCTTTGGGATTTATCAACATCAAGATTGATTTTATAGTTATGAAAAGAATGTCCATTGATATAAAAATCAGAATCACTATAGAACATTTCATCATTCCACATAATAGAAATTGGCTTTGCTTCCTTTGGGAATGGTGGTACTCTTAAAGGTTTTGCAATGAACTGAAATATATTTTCAACATTAATATCTGAGTTGATTAATTTTTGTCCAATACCGTCACACCAATCACAAAATTCAGGTATTGTTTTAATCATTCTGGACCAAACTCGACCTTTTGAGGAGCATCCAATCGTCATTCTCTCCCCATCAGAGAATCCTTTCCCAAAAAGGTTTGCGCTTGATTTTGTTTTACGTGTAATATCATCTAGAGCTTCGCCCACATTTCTACCGAAAAGTTGCGTATAACTTATTGACTCTTCCGAAATGGGTTTTACACCCAGATTAAATAATTCCAATTGCTCAACCTCATGAAGTGATTTATAAATATCAGCTTCATTGATAAGATTTATCTGCTCACCAATTATTCGTTTTGCCAGCTCTTCGTAAAGACTACTGTTATTGGAACTGTTTATAAATAATAATTTTTGTGCGGGATTAAAATATACAATAAATAAGTCATAAATGTTATTGATTAAGTCGTCAATAATTCCCCATTTTACAGATGTCTGACTTCGACTGATTATTACTAGAAGGTTCTTTTCTTCGTGCAGAGCGAATACTGATTGAGATTTTTTCTTTTCAAAAAATTCTTTGTGTCTTTCCGGTCTCCATGATGGACTAGTGTAATTAACCTGATATACAACAGTGCTTAATGCAGGAGTAATATTGCGCAGTGGAATTTTATATGGGATTTCATTTTCGATGAATTTTTGGAAGAATGTTTCTTCCTTATTTAAGTCTTCAACATTTCCTTCGTTTGATATTCTTAAAATTCTGTTCCAGTCTGCATCTTTTGCATATAACTTTTTAAGCAGATTATCTTTTAGTTTATTGTCTCCAATATTGGCAATTATGGTTGCAGTACCAACATTCTTATTTGAGCTTCGGGTAAATCGACCAAAGAATTGTATTGATGTTGTAATGTTTTTGTGTATGACATGTAAAGCACAAATTTTTAGCTCAGGTAAGTCAAAACCTTCGCCAAGCATGTTAACACAAACAATTATTTTGTGCTGCCCTGATTTGATTCTTTCCAGTATTTCATCTTTCTTTTCGGTTTTACTATGTATCAAGACCGGATTAAATTCATAGTACTGCTTGTAAATTTCAAATACCTCTTCAGCTTTTTTAATATCATCAACTCTTGCCATTAATACGTGATCGTATTTCTCTTGAATGTCTTTCTTTAACTGATCTACGGCTCTGGTTGCGATTAATTGATGTACTTTTTTGTCATTGAATTCAATCACCGGGACAAAGTTTATCTCTTTAAAAGAACCGTCTCGTTGTGCCAATGACAATGGATAGTTATAGATGGTTGTTCCCTTAAGCCTTTTCTTATCATTTCTAAAAGGTGTAGCTGTAAATTTTAAAACAGGTTTCCTTTGATGGACAAACTTCAATGCTATATTGTCCCAGGTAGTCGCCTCACAATGATGTGCCTCATCAACAAACAAACAGTTCGAGGTATTCGTGATAAAATCAAAAATTTGCGGATCATTCTTTTTGCATTTAGTGAGTACTGAGTTAGTTGCAATTAAGATATTACACTTCCGATAAAATTTCTGTGCCTGATTTAAATCCTTAAAAGCTGAAGACAAAATTCCAACTACCGGATTCAAAGCGTCTTTTGATACAATTTTAAAATCATCATCTTTCAATATCCCAAGTTTGCTGAATTTGTCTGATATTTGAGTTCTCAAAGAATCAGAAGGAACAATTACCAAAACTTTATTTAATTTTTCAGCAATTGTAAGACAAAGCATAGTCTCGGTTTTGCCTGTACCTGTTGGCATAACTACAATTGCAGCACTTTTAGAAATACTCCAATGAGCCTGAACAGCATGTAATGCACCTATTTGTGGTGGACGTAGTCCTTTAATTGCTTCGCCCAGTGTATTAACATCTTCTTTTTTGTAGCTAAAAACTTCGTCCCATGAAGTCTGCACTTGTGATGGTTCGGGAAATTTGGCTTTTAGAATCTTCTTTTCACAGGTAGATAATACATCCAAAGTAAGTCTTGGATACTTCTCTACATCTACAAAGAAAACAGCATCATAATTGTCCGGATATTTACTTTTTAATGTTGAAAGGAAGTATTTGCATCCGCTTATGGAAACAAACTCATACCCTTTGTAATCACGGTGATCGTACTTATGCAGAACTCCCCTCTCCTTACCAATGTGGTAAATTAACTTATTCTTATACAGTGATTGATTAAAAGACTGATCGAAATCCAAATCAACCTGTTGTTCTTGAAAAAGGAGGTTCATACTCATAGCTAAAATGTTTAATTAATTGAATCAAGACTAAGCTCCAACCCACATAAAATGAGCATTCAAAAATTGTATTCACCAGATCCTTAAATTATGCCTTATAATTTTTGGATATCCATTGAACTATTCTTGGAATACGATCATAAATGCTCTGCATTGGTTCTATTATATCATCAGCTAGTTCGTTTATTTCTGACTATTAATTTAGTAATAATTATCAAAATGATATATTAGTAACATTTCGTGACAAGAAATTGTCAGGTTACTGTTAATGTAGGACTTAAAACATCTAACCTCTTGGTATTTTGATTGATGAGTATAAACATTTGACTGTTCACAACTAATCATCATAAAATCATCACAATATACTAAAGAGCAAGTCAAAATCGTTATTTTAGGGAACCAAAAACTGTTACGAGTTTCGTCTCACGGCAGACGACAGAATTATGAAGTCTCACAACCTAACCAAAAGGTCATGAATACAAACTACATCAAAGCACTGCGCAATGTGTTCTTAGCGGTTGTTTCGCCCTTGGTAACCACTAAAACGGCTACGCCGAACAACACGCAACCTGATAACATAAATGAATCGGATATACTCGCCAATGCCACAACAACCCGGAGTAAGTCTCCTATGCTGTTATTAAAACCATCTTCTGATGGAAGCAGCTGGGATTTTTCGGGACATTACAGTCACCGGTCACATGCGTCCCACGCCTCACACCGCTCCCACTATTCCAGCTCCTACTCCTCTCCGTCAAGTTCCGGTTCAAGCTCTTCATCTTACAGCACCGGTAATTCCTACTCTACCAAAACGGTTTACAAATACAACTATACACCAATTATCAGAGGAAGTAGTTCCTCAAACGTGTCAGGGACCAGTGGAATTACATTATCTCATCCTCACTATTCGCTCGGAGATCGAACCATTGAACCCAATTTTGAAGGACACGATGTCACTGAACTGGTTATCATTCTGAAAAAGAAGGGATACATCACCATCGAAGGTGATACAACGCCCACAGGCGAATTGAAATACGAAGGTGTCTTAATTAAGGCTGTTCGTGAATTCCAGGGTGACTATGGATTGCCCAAAGATGGAATAGTCGGCCCGAAAACCGTTAAAGCACTAAAGAAATAAGTCATGATTATTCAAATAGATGCTTCAGTCTATGACGAAGTAGTCCTTCATAAAGCATTGTACTGGCTGGGGAAAGATTTCATTTCGGAAGTGACTCACCATAACGGAATTTATGAAGTGAAACTCACCAAACGAAATGGAGAGCTATTCACAGAAGACGAACTACGTTCAACGGAAGCAAAATTTCGCCAATCGTTGGTCGATTACAAAACCCGTTCGGTGGTTCTCTCCGAAACAAAAAACGTCAGGGATTTGATTATCATGAAGGCATTCTTTCATTTCTCCAATGAGGAAATCAATTTTGATGAGCTTTTAACTTCCGAATTGTGAAAACAACCGATTATCATCTTCTGCCGTTTCATTTCGACCAATTCAACGATAAAGAGATACTCGTTAACCTGTTTGGCGATTTCCTGATTACTGAACAAGGAACAGCTGAGAAAATTGTATACCGGGAATTAACGGATGAATCGCTGATTAAAGACCTCGTTTCAAATCATTTTATCTCGGAAAGCAAGTATCCGGCTGATATGGATATCCTGGCTACACGCTACAGAACCAAGAAATCTTTCCTGGAAGAATTCACGGCCTTGCACATTATCGTCGTTACCCTGAACTGTAATCAGGCTTGTACCTATTGCCAGGTCAGCAGTATCAATTCAACCAAAAATACCTGTGATATCAGTTGGGAGGATGTAAAAAAATCGGTGGAGATGATTTTTGAATCTCCGTCCCAGCATATCACTATTGAGTTCCAGGGAGGCGAACCGCTATTGGCATTCGACAAGGTAAAATCGGCCATTGAATACGCCGAATTGCTGAATAAGCAACACCAAAAGAACATCTCCTTTGTCATTTGCTCCAATGCCATCGGGATGAATGAAGTGAAATTGGAATACATGAAACAACATCATGTGTTGCTTTCCACCTCACTGGATGGTCCGGGAGCTATTCACAACCGGAACCGAAAGTTCCATACCGATGCCAGCTACCGGGAAGTCATCAAGGGCATTAACCTATCAAAATCGATTTTGGGTGAGGAAAACGTTTCGGCTTTGATGACAACAACCATTCATTCGCTACCACACCCGAAAGAAATTATTGATGAATACAGGAAACAGGGATTCCGAAACATCTTTTTCCGGGAAATCAATCCTTTTGGGTATGCTGTAAACAACCATATAGCCGATTACAGCACCGACGACTTCATTCGCTTATATAAGGAAGGTTTTGAGTACATCCTTGAACTCAATCGGGCCGGTGAAGTCTTTATTGAAGATTATGCCGCAATACTACTTCGGAAAATTCTGACACCCTTCAGTACCGGTTTTGTCGATTTGCAATCGCCGGCCGGAATCATCAACAGCGTGTTGGTTTACAATTACGACGGCTATGTATATGTTTCCGACGAGGCCCGTATGATGGTGGAGAAAGGCGACCACTTCTTCAGAATTGGTCATGTAAACGATGGACTCAAAAAGATTATCTCGGGGCCTAAAGTCGCCGAGATAGCCAAACACTGGTCGAATGAATCGCTGGCCAGATGCTCTGACTGTGCCTACCAGGTATATTGTGGTGCAGACCCGGTAAGAAATTACCTGAAAACCGGTGACATGGAAGGATACCGTCCGGAATCGGAGTTTTGCCATAAGAACAAAACCCTGATTAAGTACCTCATCGAGAAAACACTCGACCCGGAGAATTACCGGATATTTCAATCATGGCTAGCAAACTAAACTATTATGGAAAGAGTCTTCACCGGAACAGATATTTCCCTGCCCTATGATGAATTCGTAGGCAAAGTAACCAGCATTGACAAGGAAGGAAATTGCGCCATTTTGGAAAATCCGTTGTACGATGGCAAGGTTTGCGTGCATTCCGGGGAGACGATAACGGAATATCACCACCAGGTACAAATTAAGCAACGAACATTACCTGAATTCCGGACAGGCGATGTGGTGCGGGTGAACAAAGCCGGTCGTGTTGAAATACACCACAGCAAGGGCCGAAACGACAATGCTCTATTCATTACAGAAAACTGTAACTGCAACTGTATATCATGTCCGCAACCACCGGTCAAAAGCCGTGATTTCGATTACTTTTTTTGGATTAACCAACAAATCATCGAATGCCTCGATGACAGCTGTGAATCAATAGGTATTACCGGTGGTGAGCCGTTACTGGCAGAGAAATATTTCTTTCATACACTCCAGCTCTTGAATGAAAAGCTTCCTCAAACAAATGTTCAGGTGCTGACTAACGGTATACTTCTGGGGAATGAGCGCTATTTTGAATCACTGAAAGAATTGGTAGACAAACGTTATTTGTTTGGTGTGCCGTTGTACTCCGATTTCCCGGACGACCACGACCGGATGGTTAATTTTAAAGGAGGTTTTTACCGAACCATGAACGGTTTGTACAACCTGGCCACCACCGAAGCCAAAATCGAAATCAGGGTACTACTCAATGCAACGACGGTTGGACGATTGAAGCAATTATCGTCGTACATATACAAGAACCTGCCTTTTGTTTCACACGTTGCTTTTATGGGCCTGGAAGGCATCGGCAATGCATTGCACAACTGGAATCAACTAACCATTGATTATTCCCTAACAATGCAAGAGATGGAAGAAAGCGTGGAATTCCTTTCCAACTGGAACATTCCGGTGAGCATTTACAATGTCCCTCTCTGCAACCTGTCCCCTCGCCTATGGCCGTTTGCCGCCAACAGCATTTCCGACTGGAAAAGACATTACGCTGATGAGTGTAACCAATGCCTCGTCAAGGAGAATTGTGGAGGTGTTTTCAGCACTTCTGCAAAAACCAATGTGAAGGTTGAACCGGTATTGAAAATTCTTTAGGAAATTCTATTGACATCGTTAATTCTTCAGTAGGCGCTTAAATGCTAACATTTGTGCATATAACGGTAGTGGTATGATGGCGTCGCGGTCAAACGAGAGTCTGATTGTCCGATCAAAACTGAGGCAGACACAAGATTCAACCGTGTCGAATAGGGCCAAACCCAGCCATGCCTAATACCACGTGTTATAACCAGTTATTTAATAGTGAATTTTTATACAATCTTTATTTAATTTTGGCCTATCTGGTAATTTATCGTAATACCGTTGTAATTTTTCACAAAGTTGTGTTGGCGGTGGTGATATTTTGATAAAGTCCATTCCCAGCTCAATTAACGTTGCTGCTGATTCTATATCATTCTCCTTTTCAAGCATTTCACAAGTTTTAATATAGTATCCTATTTCCTTGGGGCATTTTAAAATGCATTTCATGCCGGTTTTCCAATTTGAAATATAAACGTCTGTATATTCACATTTAAAAGAATTGGGGTCAATACTAAGCATCGATTCATTTATGAATTTTAATCTCTCGGATTTGACTTCATCCTTTACAGAAAAAAGAATGAAAAGAAGAATAATCTCAGATATTAAGAATCCAAGCACAGCATCCCTTGTTGCTTTTCTAATAGATCTATAGAAAATACCACCAATGATAGCAGAAGAAATTAATGTAATTAGAAATGTCCCCAAAATATTGCTTGGGGAAACAGCAGCTTCAGCGATATTGAACCAAGTTTCATTCATTTGAGTAATATTCTTATCGTAAATGTATTTTTTATTAATTTATTTTGTCTTTCAACTTGTTTATATTGCATTTCCCATTCTGATATAAGGTATCTATTTCTTCTTTCATTTAAATCATTTTGCTGTACGTCTGGTATATATCTGTATTTGTAATATGAACTTCCTCCTAAAGATATAAGACCGATTCCTCCCCCAAGAAGTAATCCTGTATTGACAGCAATATTATCATCATCTGTTTCAAATATTTTATTTTCAACTGCATAAGCTATACTCCCAATGCACAATCCAATCCCAATAGTAAAATACAGGTATGATGCAGGATTAACTTTTTTTATCCTTATTTTTAAATTTGTATTTAACAAATTTGGTTTTTGTGGATATTCCAAAAGTGATGTTCCATATGGTGCATTAACTTTTATATTTAATGGGGTTGAGTTTTCTGTGTTTCTATTGTTTCTACATGAAGTATGAGTTAATAATAATCTGGTATTATATAAACTGCTTTTTCGAATCCATCTTGTCAAATCATTTGGCGAAATATGAATTTTACCTTCTCCAAAATATTCTTTTTTATTTGTAAATAAGACAAAGTCATAATTTGTACTTTTTAAATAAGCACTTATGTAGCCACATGATTTAGTACGATAACTGAAAACTATGTCATTACTAAATAAAAGTGGTTTACAAATATCCTCCTCAATTGATAAGAATTCAATTTCTTGTCCCATTACATTTAAAACAAGAAAAGAGAAAAGAATATATGTTATCATCTTTTTCATAATTGGCTATAATGTAGTTGAAAATGCAATACGTTTATTTTTCTTATATCGTGATAAAAAAGGTGTTATTTACAGCCCATACTAGCATGGAAAAAAACCTTTATATGAGTTGCTTTAGCCTGGTAATTTGTTTCATCTTCATTTAGTTGGTCGTTAATGCTCACTAAGTTAACAAAATATTTGAAATGCGTATCCTGGGAAAAAATTGTAGTACACTGTTTTCTGCAGTAAAAATGCATTTTAGTTCTCCCTGGTTTGAGAAGCGTATCTCTCGGCGGCGGGAACTTTATCTCTCTGGAGTGATGTCTCTATTGAAAGACGTTAGCAACTTACGCTTCTGCCTTTGCCCTAATTTACTCTCCAGAAATGTCGTAAATATTTACTAAATTTACGACAGATATCACACAAGAACATGCCAACAAACACTGAAATACAGATATTAACAAAAATAAAAAAAGCGAGGAGGGGTTCGCTTTTTTTCATCGAAGACTTTTTGCGTTTTGGTAGCACCAGAACCGTTGCAAAAGCATTGGAACGTCTTGTTAAGAAAGAAGAAATTTCGCGTGTTGCGCATGGCATTTATGCCCGGTTGGAAAAAGATCCTGTTTTGGGCCCGGTAAAACCCGGTACTGAAACAATTGCCAAAGCCATCGCCAAACGAGATAGGGCACGCATTGTCCCAACAGGCATCTTAGCCTTAAATGCATTAGGGCTATCGACACAAGTTCCTATGAACGTAGTTTACCTGACAGATGGCGCTGCCCGGAAAATTGTATTGGGAAAGCGCAAAATTATATTTAAGAAGTCGAGCCCAAAAAATTTGTCTGCCATTGGCCCGATTAGCAGCCTGGTTATACAAGCCCTCAAAGAAATAGGCAAAGACAATATAACTGAAGAAGAGAAACAAATCGTATTGACACATCTCAAAAACGAAGATAAATATCGCTTAGAACACGATATTCGTTTAGCGCCCGAATGGATACGAACAATTATGCGACAAGCCTTATAATATGACCAAACAGAAAACCGAATGAGTACTACCTGGTACAACATACCTAAACAGACTAAAATAAGGGCCTATACGCAAATTGCCGAAGAGACTGGCATGGCTCCATATGCAGTAGAAAAAGACTGGTGGGTCGTGCAAACATTGTCAACCGTTTTCAGCATGCCGGTTGGCAGTTATCTGATTTTTAAAGGTGGCACCTCATTAAGCAAAGCCTGGGGGCTAATTGAACGGTTCTCTGAAGATATCGATCTGGCATTTGACAGAACTTATTTAGGATTTGATGGCGGGTTGACAAGAAGCGGGGTAAAGATGTTAAGAAAGAAAACCGGACAGTATATTTCAGACGAATTCATTCACGACCTGAAAACCCGGTTTACAGAAAATGGATTGACAGATATAACGTTACAGTATATTAAACCGGAGGCAAGTGACGCCGACCCGGCCCAGGTGGAAATTTACTACCCAAATGTCATCGATTATCCGGGATATATACAACCGAGAATATTACTCGAAATCAGCTGTAGTTCATTGAAGGAGCCAAATAAAACCCAGGCTTTTGATTCGCTGCTGGACCATCATTATCGTGGTTCGGAATTTGCCGAAGTTCCCATTCAAATTCCTACGGCTATTCCCGAAAGAACTTTTCTTGAAAAACTCTTTTTGTTGCATGAGGAATTCCACAGGCCGCATGACAGAATCCGGGTCGAACGATTAAGCCGCCATTTATACGATGTGTACCAGATTATACAAAGTGAATTTGCTTTGGAAGCCATCAATAACAAAGAACTTTATGAAACCATTGTAAGACACAGGTACCTGCATACAAGAATAGGTGGCATCAATTACAATCTCCACCAGCCGCAAACACTTAATCCGGTCCCGATCCCGAAGTTTATGAGTGCATGGGAGGAAGATTATAAAACGATGCAGGAACAAATGATTTATGGCGATTCTCCCGCCTTTACAGCAATGATTAATGAGATCGAAGATTTTACCAAAAACAGAATCAATCAACTGCCATGGAAAATGAAGGTCAAATTCCCGGAACCTAATTAGTAAGCCGGAGTCATACACCGGAAATTATATTTCGTTCCATGCAAAGAGAACTAAACAGAATTAACAGGTTCAAACTCACTCATCGAATTACTTTTATCACACGGACAGAAAAATAATTTTGTCTTTCCCCTGTTTTGAAATGCGCTTCTCACGGCGACGGGAACTTTTGGAGAGAAAACAAAACCAGAACAGATTACACCCAAGACCAGGTATGGTTTCCCGTAAAAGCACACGTGGTTTGTGTCAAGATCACGGTAGGTTTAGAGTAAAAGCAAGGGTTGAAAGGCATTCAACCCGACCTCTTTTTTAAACCCCTCGAATTCGAGGGGTTTAAAACCGGGATTGTATAATGTTTCCCATATCCCGAGAAACTCTATCGTATTCCGGTTCCGCATCCAGTTACCAATTACTGCGCTCGTGTCATTTGTTTTGTACTTGGCAATATCGGTAAGCGATATATAATCGGTATCATCTATCGAAACAACCGTTACAGCTGTATTTTTTACGTTGATTTTTGCCATGGAGAATCATTTTTTTCAATTGAACGGCTAAAAAATGGTTAGCCGTTCCGATACATTAACTGCTTTACGCTCATCTCATTGGTCGTTAATTCTCACTAAGTTAACAAAATAATTTAAAGGGGTGTAGGCAAAGGGGGAAGCTATTGTCGGTGGTTTTCGATAAGGGAAAAATGCATTTTTGTTCTTCCTGGTTTGAGATGTGCTTCTCACGGCAGCGGGAACTTTATCTCGCTGGGTTTTCTTCTTCATCTCGCCAGGGAAAGTTCTTCATCTTTGTGCAACTTCTTCTTCATCTCACGGAAGAAAGTTCTTCATCTTTCTGTGCAAAGTTCTTCATCTCGCGGAGGTAAGATGCGTTTTGGTTTGGACTCATGTTTTTTGTTAATGCTGCTTTTATTTTCAAGTGAGTCTTCAAAAGTCTCACAACACAAGGATTAATTACAATATTAAATTGTATTGAACCTATAGGATATCTATGAATGGGATCAAGATTTTACTAACATAAAAATTAAAGTAATATGTTTCAACAACATATCAACTTCATTTATTTTTGCGTTATTTTATTGGCTGAAACAATAATTAGGTTACTATAAGAGATCTAAGAACTGTACTGATACGGGGAGTATTCTTTCCCTATATCTTAATTTTTTGTCACGATAGCTCTCTTACTTCCTTTACATGGAAATATGATATTCTGTATATGAAACATTGCTAAATAGCTCTTCTAAATGCGCCACAAATGAAAACAAAGGTTATACTACTGCTATTTTTGAACTTAGTACTGGCTAAGACTTTTGCTGCAACAATATATGTAAATGTCCACAATATAAACGGTTCTACTGTGTCAAATGCATATGTCATTCTTTATGATAATAACGGAAATCCTATAAAAACCGGATATACCGATAGTACTGGACAAGTGACTTTTGCATTATTGGATTATGGTACTTATTCTTATGAAGTATATTACACTGGAGAAACAAAAGAGTTTTGGGGAAGTGATGAAAGATTCTATCTAGGAGAACCAACTCTTACACGAAATTTTACGAGAGACTGGCCCTATAAGTACTCAGACAATTTTCCCATATCCGATGCATTGGTAAACCAACCGGTTACGATGGAGGTAACCGTAAAAAACAATTTATCCTTTTCACGGGATGTGGAGGTAGAACTGTATGTCGATCAGAATAAATCCTCGGATGGATGGCATAAAGTCAGTACCTCACAGAACATTGGGAGCAACGGGAAAGCGACATTTAATTTTGATTTCACCCCTACAACTACAGGTACATATTATTGGAAAGCACGAGTCCTTACCTTCAATAATGGCTCAAATAAATATATTCCAACAGATTCATACAACTGGCAAACCGGATTTACAGCAAATGAACAAACTGGGAACCTTGATATCAGGGTGAAAAATATTAATGGGGCGGACATTGGAAATGCCTCGGTAAAATTATATATCGGGAGCAGTGCAATTACAAAAGTAACTAATGCCTCAGGCATAGCCAGTTTTACTGGATTAAATTACGATACATACAATTATGAAGTGTACTACGATGGGGAATCGAACGAGTTCTGGGGCAACGACAATGTTCAAATAAATTCTGCCGCTACATCAGTTACTTTCACACGTAATTGGCCCTATATGTATTCCAATAATTTTCCCATATCCAGTGTATTGTTGAACCAACCGGTTACGATGGAGATAACCGTAAAAAACAATTTATCCTTTTCACGGGATGTGGAGGTAGAACTGTATGTCGATCAAAATAAATCCTCGGATGGATGGCATAAAGTCAGTACCTCACAGAATATTGGGAGTAATGGGAAAGCGACATTTAATTTTGATTTCACCCCTACAACTACAGGTACATATTATTGGAAAGCACGAGTCTCTACCTTCAATGATGGCTCAAACAAATATATTCCAACAGATTCATACAACTGGCAAACCGGATTTACAGCAAATGAACAAACCGGTAACCTCGATATCAGGGTGAAGAATATTAGCGGGGCGGACATTGAAAACGCCTTGGTAAAATTATATAACGGGAGCAATACGATTGTGAAATTAACCAATACCTCAGGCATAGCCAGTTTCACAGGATTAAATTACGGTACTTACAAATACGAAGTATACAGTGATGAGAAATTGAATGAGTTCTGGGGTAACGACAGTGTTAAATTAAATTCTGCCGCTACATCAGTTACTTTCATGCGTAATTGGCCCTATATGTATTCCAATAATTTTCCCATGTCCAATGCATTGTTGAACCAACCGGTTACGATGGAGGTAACCGTAAAAAACAATTTATCCTTTTCACGGGATGTGGAGGTAGAGCTTTATGTTGATAAAAATGAGTCCTCTAATGGCTGGCACAAAATCAGTACCTCACAGAACATTGGAAGCAATGGGAAAGTGACATTTAGTTTCAATTTCACTCCCACATCTGCAGGTACATATTATTGGAAAACACGAGTCCTTACCTTCAATGATGGTGCAAATAAGTATATACCAACAGATACCTACAACTGGCAAACTGGATTTGAAATAAGTGATGAAAATTTGGCTTTTAATAAAATAAAGGGAAGAGTTGCATATCATGTTGATAGTGATAATCGCTCCTTGCATACTCCAGTAGATGAGAATGATGGACAGATATACATCGTTGATTTGGAGAAAAAAGAAAAGAAAAAACTCAATTTAACGCAAAATGGTTTGAGCCTAGGTAACGCAATGAATCCTTCATTTAATCCAGATGGCTCATGTTTGACTTTTATGGCTATCCCCAAAGGAGATAATTTGAAATGGGGAAATATGCATGTTTATGTGTATGATTTAGCAGATAATACTCTCAGATGTATTGACCAAGGTCAGGATCCAAAATTTAATCTGCTGGGTGATTCAATAATTTACAAAAAAAACAGGGGCATTTGGATTATTTCAAGTAATGGAGATACCACATCAAGGAGAGAAATATTACATGATAGTTTTGAATATTCAGGCCCAAATTTCTCTCCTGATATTTCAAATAATATCATAACCTATTGGAAAACATACACTATTGGAGGAGACACAACTGGAGATATTTGCACTATGGAAAATGGCAGAAACATATCCACCCTGGTAAAAGGCAATGAATCAGATAACAATTATTATCCTATATGGAAAAATAAGGATACAATCATGTATGTCAATTCAAATCTAGGTGATGATATATATTTCTATTCACTGAAAAGTTCAGAAAATTTTAAATGTTTGTTTAATAGCGACAAAGACGATTCTGACCCGTTTGCAATTTCTGGTAGATTTATTGGTTTTTCCAGTAATCGTTCTTTTGGAGATGTTGGCAAAGAATATGAGTTATGCATTGTAGACTTATTGAAAAATACTGTAAACAGAATTGAAAAGACGAGTTCTGAGCTAA
Source organism: Prolixibacter sp. NT017 (assembly GCF_009617875.1). NCBI lineage: Bacteria > Pseudomonadati > Bacteroidota > Bacteroidia > Marinilabiliales > Prolixibacteraceae > Prolixibacter > Prolixibacter sp. NT017. Next base: position 2,270,591 of record NZ_BLAV01000001.1, read on the forward strand.
TGGAATTGGGAGGTACATATTCCAAGTTTAGTTTATCAAGAAAACTGACTATTCAAGCTGGTACTAATGAACATTTCAAACCAAATTCAAGCCAACTGGTCGAAGTACATGCGTATTCAGATGGAGCCCCCTGGCAAAATGCAAATATTAAAGTATATATTAAAGGAAATGAAGATTTTGAATTTTCGACATTTAATGATGGAGGAAATGAAGGCGATTCCAAGGCAGGAGATGGTATATTCACAGGAATAATCAAACTACCAACAGTGCCTGGCAAATACAAAATATATGCTCAAGCAATTTCCTATGATAATGGAATACAGAATGAGATCGTTTCCGACAGCATGACTTTTTTTATCGATAATGATACACCAAAACTAGTAGTCACACCATCAGTTATTGATTTTGGTCGGATAAGTATTGGTGGGACTTCAGATAAAAAATTCGTTGTTCTAAATGACGGCAATTCGTTGGTTAATTGCAATTTGAATGTTAGTAGTCCCTTTTTTATTGTGAACGGCAAAGATATTAACTTGAACCCCGGTGAAAAAGAAGAGATTGAAGTTAAATTTCAGCCCAATACAAGTGGAAGTTTTGTCAAAGATGTTAATTTCTCGGGACTAGACAATTATTCATGTCTACTAAAAGGAGAAGGTCAAAACTCCATAATTGCTCCACAAATTATGGATATCATTGACCATGATCAGTTAGCACGATCTACCTATGTCAGTCCTGTTCCTGTATTAAGTTCTGGTTCCTTGCCAGTTACTTGGACATTACTTGACGCTCCAACTGGTGCGACTATTAATAATCAGACCGGAGTTGTTACCTGGCTTAATCCTATGAAATCTCAAAATCCTTATCTATTTACTATCCAAGCACAAAATGATGCAGGAAAAGATGAGCAAAGTTGGTATTTGAAAGTTTTGGATGATGCTTCAATGGTGAATTACAGCATTGCCGGGAATATGCTCAGTCAAGAAGATAACTCAAAGAGCGCTGAAATTAATATTCCTGTAACATTGCAGGTTATAGGAGATATTGAGAATACAATTTCAGTAAGAAGTGATGGAAGTTATGACATTACTGGTCTTAAGGCTGGAGATTATTCTCTTATTCCTAAAGAAAATGGGAAAACTATCCTTCCTGACACATTGGTGTTTACCCAATTGTCTGAAAATAAATTCAATCAAGACTTTATAATTCTTAGCAATACTCCTCCAGTATTCGAGGATCAAACATTTTCGGTCATTGAACACTCACCAATTGGCACATTAGTTGGCGAAATTGTTGCATCCGACACTGAAGGTGACAGCTTACAATATAAAATACTTTCAGGTAATGAAAGAAATTTATTAGTCATGAATAATTTAACTGGTGATCTTTTCGTGAATGATTCAATAAATTTAAATAAGAGTGAAATTGACACAATTAATTTAAAAATAGAAGTAACCGATAATGGAATAGGGAAACTATCATCTATTGCAACGATTAATGTAATTCTTGAAGGGAATTCCAGTACAGGAATTGGAAATGTGGTACAAAATGAGCTTCTCAAAATTTATCCTAACCCGTGTTCCGATTTTCTATACATCCGAATAGAGAACAATTCACTCAATGGAATGGCAAAACTTCAATTGTTTGATATTACCGGGAAGGTTGTGTTAATAAAAGATGTCAATTTATCGAACGTTATGAGACTTAATTTGCCAAGCAATTTAAATGGCATTTATTTTCTACAAGTAAACTACCTTGGTAAAATTTTCTGCAGTAAAGTTATTATCAGATGACTTGCTCCTTCAATATCAGAATAAACAAAATAGCTATTTAGCAAATGAACGTTCTGCATATTGTGAGGAATCTTCTTCATCTCACGGAAGAAAGTTCTTCATCGCACGGAGGTGAGATAAGCTTCTCAATTCGGCGAGTTCTTTATCTCGTCGTTATCTTAATATTTTGATACACTTTTCTGCATTTCAGGAGTAGAATATGGATGAAATTCACTAATTTTCTTCCTGATTCAGACCACCAGATGATGAGACCTATACTAAAAATCGTCATCCACTTGCGATCACACTGCCCCCATCCGTGCAGGTACCTGTTCTTCGTGAGTGGATTTCCGGAGACGGACTCACGGGCCTGCTAATCGCACAAAGGCCCCTTCCTGCACACCGGGACAGCCCCGGTTCTATAACCAATCTCCTTATTGAAGTTCCCCCACTGCTGCAAGAGGAAACTCCGATTCTACTATCAATTATTATTTGCGCCATCTTCCCTGTTAAGGTAGGACGCGCTTATTTGAACATTTAAAAAGCAGATTCAATGTCTATATTATATTCGAAGATCCAGCGGGTCAACCCGCGGGATACCGAAGCGGCGAAGAAGTGGTACATCGTGCCCAGCCGCGTTGAACTGAAAGATGAGAAAACCATCGCCGAAGCGCTCACCAAAAACACCACGCTGAGTCGTGGCGAGGCTTCCCTGGTCATTTACGAACTGCAGTCGGTCATTATTGGCTTTCTGCTGGACGGCTACTCGGTCCGCATGGGCGACTGGGGTACGTTTAACATTACCCTGAGCAGCGCCGGTGCCGACACCGAAGCGGATTGTACCGCCGAGAATATCAAGTCGGTGAATATCCGCTTCCGTCCCGGTAAGGAAATGAAGGAGGCCCTGGCAAAAGCAACTTTCGCTCCGCGTTAGGATAGCACTATCCTTATTCAGCCCCTGGAACTAGTTTTCAGGGGCTTTTTATGGACCTCAATTTAACTCATGGCTATTTTATATGTTCTTTTGATCTGTTCCAAAAGGACAAGTCAAAGCGATCCTTCTGCCCGGGCTATCCCGAATAACCGTCGGGAACCGGCCTACGCACTTATCGCCTTGAGGCGATAGAGGGAATGAGAAATTTTGATTGCCCCAGGCACCCTGAATAGAAATTTCAAGGAACAATACCTCATCACTGCCAGCAGAAGATCCTTAGTACCATTTTTGAAGAAACCTGACAACCTCATGTGGGCTGATAGTAGGAAGGTAATCCTGCTATATAAAAAGGATAGAGAAGCCCCCAGCAAAGTCTTCTCTATTCAACAATACCAGGTCGCACTCCAAAGTCGAACAAACTCTTCAGACAAGAAATCAATCGTATGATCTAACATATTGGAATTCATCGGAGCCTGAACTATACATTTTTTATTAATCGATTTTGGTAGGGGCACCCCCATACGCTTTCCTGTAAGCAGTCGAAAAGTGTGACAAATTCTCAAATCCCAGACCGAGATATATTTCACCGGGCCTTTTGTTCTTTTCCTGAATGAGATACCTTGCTTCTTTAAGCCTCTTTTCAACGAGCCACCTGCCAGGCGTCTGATTAAAGATTTTCTTAAAATCCCTTTTAAAACCGGATAAACTTCGTCCTGTTAGATAGGCAAACCGTCCAATATCCACATTATATCTGTAATGTTCATTCATAAAACCTTCCAGATCAAGTTTTCCCGGATCACTAAAATTGAACAAAGTTGCCTTTATATCGGGATAAAAAAGGACTAAAAGATTTACCAGTTCCTTAACCTTCAGGCGGGTTATGTTTTCGCTGTTCTGCAAATTCCCATCGATATAAGGGCTAAGTGACTTGATATACGCTTTGAGGTAATTATTTGGCTTCAGTAGCCAAAGCTTTTTACCTAAACTTTCAGCGTTGATTTCAAAACTATTTTCGACAGCAAGTTCCCTGAGTGTGAACTCATCAATATAAACCGAGAGCGCCCGATATTCTTCATTAACTGACTTTTTAACGTACCTGGCGAGCTGATTTTTAGCAAAAAACCGAATATCTCCGGTTTTGAAATGGTAAGTCTTATTGCCGATCCACATTTCCTGTTCTCCGCTAATGATATAGCTAAAAACATGGTCCGAAATGAAATTTTCGCCTTCAATATGGCGGTCAGCATAACAGGCATAAAGTATCTGCCGGCTATGCTGACCTGTTTTTACATCTCTATTCATATTAGCTTCAACTTATGATTGCTTTGGGTTCCAATTGGGCTTCCAAACCGTAAATACCTCCTTCCCGGTTAAGGCCCGATTGTTTAAAACCACCAAACGGAGCATTTGGATCATGCTTCAACGTATTAATCAGCACTCTCCCTGCTTTTAATTTTGATGCCACTAACGACGCTCGTCCCGCATCCGATGAGTTAATATAGGACAACAAGCCAAAGTCTGTGTCATTCGCGATATCTATAGCCTCTTCCTCTGTCGCATACGCGATAATGGAAAGTACAGGACCAAAAATTTCATCTTTTGCTATTTCCATATCTTTAGAAACATTGTAAAAAACAGTTGGTTTAGCAAAATTTCCAACCTCGAGTCCTTCAGGTTTGCCCAGGCCCCCAATAAGCATTTCCGCTCCGGAAGACAGACCGCCTCGAATATAATGCTGAACCCTCTGATATTGTTTCTCATTTGCAAGCGGCCCAAGCGCTGTCGTTTCGTCATTGGGGTCACCCACCTTCATACCCTTTACCGTTTCCAAAACCAGTTTCTTTACCTGCTCTAATTGTTTTTCCGGAACGAGCAATCTTGAGGCCGAGATACAAGCCTGCCCATTGTTATTAAAACAGGCATTTACAGCCATTGGCACAGCAGAAGACAAGTCAGCATCATCCAGAATAATGTATGGACATTTCCCGCTTAATTCCAATGTCAGACGCTTCATCGTGTCAACTGCGTTTCTTGCGATAATCTTACCAACCTGGGTCGATCCGGTAAAGGCAATTTTGGCGATATCCTTATGCGTCGATAAGACAGGTCCGAGAATTTCTCCGCGCCCGTTTATTACATTAATGATTCCCGCCGGCAATCCTGCTTCATGGAAACACTCCATCAACACCTGCGTTTGCAAAGCACTCATTTCACTTGGTTTGATCACCGTAGTGCACCCGGCAGCAATTGCTGCGGCTAGTTTCACGGCTATTGATCCCGAATTCGAATTCCATGCAGTAAGGATGGCAGTGACTCCCAACGGTTCCAAAACCACTTTCGATTCTCCCACGGTCCGCTCAAATTCAAATGTCTCCAGGAGTCTTTTGAATTCAAGAAATATCTGCGCGGCATAATGATTCGACCAATGAGCGCGAACAACATTGGCACCATACTCCTCGATGGTTGCCTTTTGCAAATCAGAAACCCTGTACATTACTGCATCATGCAATTTTTGCAGGTAATCCATCCGGGTTTCAACCGTTGATGCTGCAAAAGCCGGAAAGGCTTCTTTGGCTGCAGCAATTGCACTTAATGCATCATCCTCATTCCCCAAAATTACTTTCCCGATTACTTCGTTATTTGTCGGATTAAATAAATCCATGGTCTCTTCGCCCTGAGGAACAACAAACTTTCCATTCACATAGATCTTATTAACTACTTTCATTACGATAAACTTTTAAGTAAAACATTGATTGAATTGTCAGATACAAATTTCGCGTGCTTTTAGCCGATGCGGTTTTCTAAAAAGTCCAATCTGATTTATTCAAAAGTCCATTCTCCAGGAGTATCCATTTAGGGGCTCGCCGAAAGCAAGGAAAATATCTATCTCAATGAAATGGTATATTGGATATTCGCTTCTTCCAAAAATGTTTCGTCATGAGAAACAACAATCAACGTACCTTCATATTCATTGATTGCAGCGGTTAAAATTTTTATATTCTGAATATCAAGATTATTAGTTGGTTCGTCTAAAACAATAATATCTGGTGATTGGTTTGCAATGGTCAAACAACAAATCATTAAACGCATTCTTTCTCCGCCACTTAACGCTCCGCATGATTTATTCCAGGTCTCTGCTGAGAACAGAAATCGATTAAGTCTTATTTTTATTTCATGCTCTTGCAATGCAGTGGTGTTAAATTCCTGGGCTTGTTCGTAAATATTCAGACTATTATTTATTAAAGAATAATCCTGGTCTATATATACAGCCTTGCTGTCTGCCCTGTAAATTGTCCCCGTCTGAGGTTCTAAACCTCCTAAAATCAATTTGATTAAGGTTGTTTTACCCGAACCATTCAATCCATGTAGCACAATGCGCTCACCACTGGTTATCTGTAAATTCAGATCCTCTGCCCATAAGAATTTAGACCCGTAGCCATAATTAATGTTCGTAGCGGTAATCAATATCTTACCTTTATGCAAATTCGAGTTATCAAACCCAAATTTCATCTTGTCAATCTCGGGAACAGACGAACGTAATTCATGTAATTCATGAGAAATACCACCGATTTTCTCAGCATGGACATTTTTTTGCCTGGAACTACTATTTTCGGCATCGTTTTTCATCTTGTCCATCATTGACTTACCCATGCCAGCCTTAGTCTGTTTTTTCTTTCCTCGCGAATCTAATTTTTGTTGCCTTTCTATGGTGTCACGTTCCTTTTCTTTCGCTTTTCGCAACGCTTTCTCTTTGCTTTGAATATCTTGGTTCAAAGCATTGTTTTCTATTTGTTTTTGATGAACATAAAAATCATAATTACCTCCGTAAACAACAATCCCCTTTTTACTCAATTCATAAATCGAACCCAAAAGATTAAGCAGCTTCCTATCATGGCTTACAATAATCATAGCACATTTTGAAGATTGAATGAAGTCGTATAATAGTTGCCTTCCTATAATATCTAAATGATTGCTCGGTTCATCCATTAAGACCAATTCTGGCTGATGAATAGAAATACCTGCCAAAAAAACCTTTGTTTTTTGTCCTCCGCTTAGGGATTCCATTTTTTGGTCCAGGTCTAAATTGTTTAGTTGCCAGTATTCCAAGGCCTGATTGCAACGGTCCTCAACAGTCCAGTCATCATTAAGCAATGCATAGTTTTCTTCCGACACATTTCCGTTCAGGATTTCTCTAAAAGCAGTAACCTTTTTTTCAACACCTAACGCCTGAGCAATAGTCAGATGATTAAATTGTCCAAATATTTGAGGTATGTAATACGGTTCAGTCTCGACTTTAAACTGACCTTCGGAGGCTTGTAGATTACCCGCAATTATTTTTAGCAATGTTGATTTACCAACCCCATTGTTGCCAATCAATGCGATTTTTTCAAGACTGTTAATTGAGAAAGATATATTCTCAAAAAGTAAATCCTTATTAGGATGTATATATGAAATGCTTTGTAGGTATAACATAATTTCTTTCTTTAAGAATGAAGCAAATAAGCAAACCGTCTATGACTTATTGGTTTTAATTTGTCTGAAAGAAATTATTAATCACATTTTTATTATACCTTTTATTTTTATCGAGGTGCAAATATATAAAACTGTATTGTATTTGCAATGGACTTGTCTGTACAGCAGCTAACGTAGTTGTATATGTAGCGTGTTTATTTCTCTTATATCGGAACGCAAAGGTGTTCTTTCCATCTCGTCGACTGAATTCACGCACAAAAACAGGGAGAGTAAACTATTACGGGAAATATCAAATACATGGACATTTTAGATATGAAGGTCCGGGTGCCTCCAGCGGTCGTGTGATGTTGATGATTGAAGAGCATTCTGGGTTTCGACCGCAACGGTTTGACACGAACATCGGAAAACTATTACTCTTCCTTGTCCTTTTACCTCTTAAGAAACAATGATTATGCTAATTAGTAAAAATAGGCCTGTGGGCCTACCGCATAATTGTTTCCTTCTTCTGTTGGAAGATGCTAATCTTCCGGGGACTTGTCATAAAAGTACCAATCCCGACATATGGCAGGTCAAGGCTTGCGAATTGTATGGCGACGGGTACCCAAACCGTATTTTGTCCCGCGACGCCAACTCACAGGCCGGGCTCCTTTTTAAACCCCTCGAATTCGAAGGGTTTAAAATACTGACTATATACTGTTTTCTACTGGAAGAAAATCCTTGCCGCAGGGGATGTAAATTTCCTAATGTGAAAATGAGCAACCGGTGCTTAGAGAATTATTTTTTCACGGCAGGGAATTGGGGAGAGATCTCCGCAGGTTGGCGAAAGTGTCAGGCCCTTCCCCTACTCCCAAAGTAATGTAGGATTTCATAATCAGTTGGCGGGAAAATGTGAAGATGGAAAACTGCAAAAGTGGAGCGTCCACCATGCGGCATATCTTATATGCTCACCTTATGCGATGGAACACCTCACCCCGATGCGGTCGGAACGCCCCGGCAGGCGAAAAGTGCGTGGGCCCGTCAAAGTCACCCGGGAAGGGGTTGTGGGAGCGGTTTTTGGCGGGTATTCCGGCTGATGGACAGGAATAACTTAGTTTTTAGAACCGAACATATTAAAATCGGGACTTCCCAATTGTCAGTTAAATGACTGCCTGAATTCTGAAGGCGAAAGTTTTGTCTTTGCCTTAAACAGTTTACTGAACGACTGCGAATATTCAAAACCCAATTCATAAGCAATCTCACTAATGGTCATGTTGGTAGTGGTAAGTAGTTGTTTCGCTTTCTCGATTAGTTTATCCTGGATGTGCTGTTGTGTACTTTGACCTGTCAGATTTCTAAGCATATCACTCAGATAATTGGCAGACATATTTAATTGGCTGGAAAAGTACTGAACCGATGGCACTCCTTTTAAAGAAAGGTTGTCACCTTCAAAATAATCATTGACCAGTTTTTCAAACTTGATCAGCAATTCATTGTTTACTGCTTTTCTTGTAATAAACTGTCGGTTGTAAAAACGACTACAGTAATTCAACAGCAATTCTATTTGTGAGATAAGTATGTCCTGACTGTAAATGTCTATCGTTGAACTGTATTCTTTTCGTATTGTATCCATTACCTCCTCAATAGTCGTTGCTTCTTTGTCAGAGAGATGAAGCGCTTCATTGGCCATATAGGAAAAAAAGCCAAACTTAGTAATCTTCGCAGCTAATGGTGAAGTTCTTATAAAATCCGGATGTATCAGCATCGTCCAGCCCTGTAGGTTCACATCTTCCGCCAACTCAGAAACAATTACCTGGTTAGGCCCATGAAAAACCATTGCTCCTTCCTGAAAATCATAGTAATGCTGGCCATATTTCATGGTACCTGTATAATTAATTTTCCGGCTTATGGTAAAAAAATCGTAGGTTTTATTTTTGAGTTTTTCATCAGCATAATTCTGAATATCTTCATGGTTAATCAGCCCGATTAAAGGATGCTGAGGCTTGCCAACGCCTAACAACCGGTAATATTCGGATATTGATTTTATTTTATATGGTTTATCAATTTTCATATTGCTTAATGTAGGTAACCAAAACGTGGCTTTGGGTAGGTAAGTTACTTTAAATTTGTCGATAATGATACTTCCTTAAAGGCCTCGAATTCCTCTAAATCATTTTCCCGCTTATTCATGATCATTTGAAAACTGTCGGGTCCCAGAATTAAATGAACCGGAGGGTTCTCCATGTTTGCCAGATTTACTAATTCTCCAACCAATTTTTCCGGATCACCTGGTTGTCTCCCTGCTCTTTCAGCATAACTTTTATAAGTATTTCCACTTTCATATTCAGGAATCGGATTTTTTGCATAATTCAAAGAACCCTCGTCTAAAAAGTTCGTTCTGAAAGAACCTGTCAATACGACTGTAGGCTTGACATTAAGATGCTTTGCTTCCAAAGCCAATGCCTCTGTGAGCCCTACCATTGCAAATTTAGATGCAACATAACTCCCGATATTGGGTCCGGCAATATATCCCGCGGCAGAAGCTATATTTATAATACGACCGGAACGCTGTTTCCTGAATTGTGCCATCGATGCTCTTATTACGTTTACTGTTCCAAACAAGTTCACATCCAATGCTTTTCTAAACTCTTCATCTGTCAATTCTTCCAAACTGCCGATATATGAGAAACCAGCATTGTTAACGATAACATCTAATCCACCAAAATATTTAACTGTGCGATCAATTGCATGCTTCGTTTCGTCACTATTCGTAATATCTAATTTCAAGGGAAGAAAATGATCGCTTTCTATACCGACGTTTGACCTTAAGGAAGGTAAGTTTCTTGATGTTGCCGCAACCTTATAGCCCTTTTGTAATAATAATTTTGTTAGTAATAATCCCATTCCTTTTGAAGCTCCGGTGACAAACCATACTCTTTGATTATTCATATCAATTAATTCATTTTTTGTGTGAAATTTATGATTGTGGCAACAATGACTGGAGAGCGGATTATTTCGTATAAACAATCCGCTCTTTACATTATCAGTATTTTTTGAAAAATTCGTCCACTTTGTCCATCGCAGGATCAAGGTACTTGTCAACATCATACAAATCCATGTGTGATGCTCCTTCAATTACCATCCATTCCTTTTCACCTGCGGCCATGTCATACACCTCTTTGTCCATGTCGCGCGTAAACGCTTCACTGCCCGCAATAACCAGAAACGGTGTAGTAAAGAACTTTGCCTGATTCATGAATACTCTTGACGGGTCCACAGGCAAACCTACGGTCGGATAATCAGTCGAATAGTTAGGGCATTTGTCTTGTCCTGCCCTAAGGAAATAATACTCATATCCGTCTTTCATTGCTTTTGGTGCATTTTCAGGCGGAGGTAAAGGCATTCCGCCAAAAATAGGCGCGGTTTCATATTCACCGGTTTCGTAATATTTCTGTTTTGCTTCGGCTGCTGTTTGAAGCATTTTATCAAGTACTTCTTTCGGGTAAGCGCCAAACAAACTGGCTGCTGCATCAAAATTACCTACAAGTGTGGCCACTGCTTTTATGCGGGCATCACCAATGGCCACATTGCAGATGTAAGGCGCGCCGGCACAGGCTCCCAGACCATAAAACCGGTCTCTGTCAACAAATTTTAAAGTTCGCAGAAAGCTTATCGCATCAGTGGTGTTTGGAACCATGTTGTGAATTGATTCGTAGTTTCTGATTTCGCCCTCGCTATCACCAAAATTCCTGGGATCGAAAACAAAAAAGGCATAACCTTTTGCCGCGAGTTTATTGCCATAAGTTGCCCCGGTTTGCTCTTTTACCTGTGTGCCAACACGTGTGTATATAACGGTAGGATACTTTTGTTCGCTGTCAAATTCTTTTGGCAGATACAAATCCCCGGCCAGTTTATACCCCTGGCTCATAAAATAAACCCTGTTTCTTCCTTCCTTTAGCTGCTGATAATCCACAGCCAAAACTTCCTGATGATTGTTCATATTCATTGTTTTTAAATTATGAAACAAAGTTGGGGCATTTAAAAAGCATGGCTGTGTCACAATCTCATGGGATTGTGTTCAAATACAGGATTTATTCAAAATCTGTCATCTATTCCGAGAATAACAAATCGGGTGCTGTCGAAAGAATTAAAACATTTAGAAGAAAATGAACTGATTTCCCGAAAGGTTTATGACGACTATCCGGCAAGAATAGAATACACGCTTACGGATTACTGCCTTAGTGTTACCGAAGTATTGGAAGCAATGGAGAGCTGGGGAAAGCAGCACAGAGAGCTAATAAAGAAGAAATGAATTTCTGTAATTCCTCTCTTAATTAAATAACGGCTTTGTATTACGGATGAGAAACAGTTTTGCTTAGGATAGTTCTAATGCTATTGATGAGTTTGTTAATGTTACCAATGAATACAGATAAATCGGCCTAGAGATATATAGTTATTATTAAATGTCGACAGTTTTATTCTATAATTGTATGGCATTTTGTATGGTCTCTTTGCCCTGAGGGGCAACAAACTTTCCATTCACATAAATCTTATTAACGACTTTCATTACGATAAACTTTTAAATAAAACATTGATTGAATTGCCAGGTACAAATTTCGCCTGTTTCCGGATTTGTTTCTTCGCAGAAAAATGTGCCTGTCGGTCCAGTCATTGATAGTTTCTATTACAATATCCAATATCTTTGACCTAAGAAGTTTGGCATTTTCGCTTTCAGTCAATTGCATTCCAAGGTTTAAGAATGCTCTAAAATTAAAAAGTCCTAATTGAGTTGTTTTGCTCGGGACATTTATGACATGATCAAATTGTAACTTTAATTCTTTTAGCTGTTTACCCTTACTTAAAATATATCCATTGTGCTTTAATTCCTGGTCAAAATTTTCAAGATATCTTTTAACAGTTCTTTCATCAACTCCATAAAATTCAGCAACCATTTGGATAGTAAATCTATATTCACCTTCAAATAGCATTCCTGGAATACCGATATATTCCTGAATTTTTCCAAGTGCAAATCTGTTATTCAGGATATTCTGTCTATCAATAGTTGAATTTGTTAAATTTTTCATTTCTCACCTTTTTTCAAAGATCCACATTCTATATAATGTTGCTTTCACAACGAGTTGTAACGCAGCTGTAAATGCAATGCACATATTTTTTATAGATCGTTATGGAAAGGTGTTCTTTCTACTGTCGTTAAGTTCGACTAAATTAACAAAATATTCCAACGAATGTACCCGGCGTACGGAGGCGCTCTATGTGTTTTTCCGGGAGGCTTTTTTACAAATCAGATTCGTCATATCTGTCTCCACGGATGGTTGGCAATGAAATCACGATAAATTCTGATTCCCGAAAAGCTTTATAAACTGAAAAAGCCATACCTAAAATCTGGTATGGCTTTTTTAATCAAATTCAACGAAAAACTAAAAATAGTTTTTTCGCAAGTCCTCCAACAGACCTGGATGGCCAGGTTCCCATCCCAATTGTTCGCGTGTTTCATCTATCTTTACGGCACTTTCAAAAGAGATAAAATAACTCATCCAACTGTAGTATTCTTTTGCTTCTTCGGGTGAAATCGATTTTACCGGAAGGTCAAGTTTTTCGCCAGTCAGTTGCGCCAGTTCGCGCATCGTGATTCCTGCATCGCCGGCTGCGTTGTAACGGGCGCCGACTGCCGACTGTTCGAGTGCCAGACGAAATAACCGGGCGGCATCCAACCGATGTACAGCCGACCAACGATTACTTCCGTCTCCCACATAAGCTGCAAATCCTTTCTGTTTAGCCGTTTCAACGATGATTAATCCAAAGCCTGCCCGAAATCCCCTGTCATAAGTGCCGTGTACACTCGGAGCCAACCGCACAATTGATGCATGAACGCCGGCTTCGGCCAGCGACATCATCGCACTTTCGGAGAAACGGGGCGACTCTTTCGGCGCAACTGAATCTTCAGTAATCCACCCGTCAATTAGTGGTAAGCCTAACGTTCCGCCAGTTATAACAATCGGTTTATCCGTTCCTTTAAGGGCGTTTCCCATTGCTTCGATGGCCGCCTTGTCAGCTGCAGCCGATTTATCAAATTGGGTAAAATCATGACTAAAAGCAGTGTGTATCACTCCGTCGCTTTGCGTTGCTCCCTCTTTTAAAATATCCAGATCTTCCAACGCCCCCCTCAAAACGGTGGCACCTGCCTCCTCTACCATCCGGGCCGATTCTGCCGAACGGGCCAGTCCCAAAACTTCGTGGCCTGCGTCCAGCAATTCTTTCACAACGGCTGAACCAATAAATCCGGATGCCCCGGTTACAAATACTTTCATACTTTTGTTTTTTAGTTAATGAAATCTACAGACAAATTTCCCTTTTTACCGGTCCTCGGAGCAAGGTCATATGACGCAATTTTGCTCCCATCGGATTAAAATTTATATTTCACCTTCATTTCTGCGTTTATGTTTGAACTGTTTGAGCAATACATTAAGAAAACCATCCCGGAATTGACGGAAGACGAAATACGGCTAATGGAAAGCCGATGTTCCGTTCGGAAGCTCCGCAGAAAAGAGTTCCTGTTGCGCGAAGGCGAAATATGTAATGAAAAAGCATTCGTGACGAAAGGGCTGTTCCGTACATTTAGTGTAGGAGAAAACGGGGCCGAACATATCCTGCGTTTTATCGATGCCGGCAACTGGCTCATCGACCCGGAAAGCTACTTCAAAGAACAACCGGCAAAATACAACATTGATGCAATTGAACCCACCCAGGTAGTATTGTTTCACCGCGCGGATTTTCATTATCTGAACGAACAAATTCCCCACCTGGGCAAGTATAATCAGGACCTCTTTAAGGAGAGTGTTCTGACACTGCAAGACCAATTGCACATGACTATTAGCGGAACATCCGAGGAGAAATACCTGCACTTCATCGAAACCCATCCCGACATTTACCAACGGATTCCCCTACACATGGTCGCTTCTTATCTTGGACTTTCGAGAGAAACACTTACCAGGATAAGGCAGGGAATGGCCGGCAAATAAGATATGAAAGCCTGGCCATTGAGAAAATAAATGATTTTTTCACCAATGAGGCAATCAACTATTCAAGGTAACTGCCTGGTAAAACTTATTGTTTCCATTTGGATGACGCTTCATCTGTTATTGTTTGTACTCTCACAATCTCCAGCGACAGCATAAAAGCAAACTTGCTCCCTATTAACATGTTTCCCGCCATTATACTTTTATTCATTAAAAACCCCCATAATTTGGGTTTATTCTTTATCAAAACATTATTCGAATAGATAACGACAACGGAATAAAACAGCAAGCTTGTATTTCTGATTTTTATTAGTCCGTGATGTCTTTTTGAAGCACTCGTCACTAAGCTGCAGGGATTTTAACTTTAAAAATATTTAGATTTAGGTATTCAGCATCCCAATATTTGCATCAAAATAAGAAACTCTAATAAAATAGTTCCCTGCTCTTCCGACCTATGCAGAGACAAGTCAAAGTGCTCCTGCTACCCGCGTCATGGTTTTGTTTTTTCCGGCCCGCTTTCCAAAATCCCCGCACAAAACCATTCCCGCTTTCTCCTGCCCTGTGAAATATGCAACTGATTTCACGGGGTCTGCCCTGTCAATCCCGAGACTTCGGGAACAGGATCACACACTTATCGTCTTATGGTGATTTAGGGAGATTGATTGGAAAGAGATACCAGGGATTTTTTTTACCGTAGGGAATTGCTGAGTTCAGAAAGCATGTTCCGGAGAAATACAGAACCTTAATATGTTTCAGGCAAAATCACAAATGGAAACACTGAAATTTAAAAGTTTTTGTTAAATTAGCATCCACTGACAGACAGACACTTGAGACAAATCACCCTATATAACATGACGGAGGCCCCCAATTGCCTGCGGAAAATTTTGAGAGATGGAATTACAGGCTATTCAAAGTAAAATATACGAAATACGCGGCCAACAGGTCATGTTGGATAGAGGTCTCGCTGAAATGTATGGCGTAGAAACACGTGTACTAAATCAGGCCGTTAAGCGCAATATCGAAAGGTTTCCTGAAGATTTTATGTTTCAATTAACGGATGAAGAATTTATGAATTGGAAATCACAAATTGTGATAACCAATTCTGTTAATATGGGGTTAAGACGTAAACCTTACGCTTTTACAGAATTAGGAGTAGCCATGTTAAGTAGTGTACTCAACTCAAAAATGGCAATTCAGATAAATATGGGCATAATGCGCGCCTTTGTTTCTGTCCGACAATATATACTCCAGGCTTCTCCTTCATCCCTTTCCCATGAATTGGCAGAATTTAAGGAACGTATAAAGGCCCTGGAAGAGATCAGTGAAGAAAATGAAGAGAAGTTCGATGACATCTATATTGCCTTAACCCAACTGGCCATGAAACAAAAACTTGCAGCTGGCCCCCGCAATCCCATAGGTTTCAAAAAACCAGGGAACGAATCTGATTCCTGAGTTCCACAAAAGATAAATACAAGTTCCCCTGAAGTGGGAAAAATCCTTGCGCGAGAGGATGAGGATTTCCTAACATGAAAATGAGCAACCGGTACTTGAAGATTGATTTTGCACCGTAGAGAATTTAGAATGATCGTGTAGGAGGCGAGCAAATATTTTGTTTCCTACAAGATGTAATCCTATTAATTACTGGCTTTCTTCGGCTAGATAATCTCCGTTCAGCTTTCTTAATAGTCCCTGGGCTCATTCTTTTTCTCAAGTAGCGAGATGATGGAGAAAATGATTGTTAATGTACACACCGCTACGATAAGATAATCAAAGCTTCCCCACTCATTGTAGTCTCTTTCCTGAAATCGCACAGCAATTAAAGCAGCCGAGCCCAACATAAGCAGATAAGACTGACCTGCCGGTAACTTCTTTTTACTCATCTCAGCGTTCTCTTTTAAATGCTTGCCAACGATCGTGTATATAACATTTATAAAGCATTATATTCAGAGTCCGTTGTCCATTTTTCACTAAAGGATTAGTATTTTACTTCATCATTTTATCAGTCCCAGCAAGTTAGCAAAAAAATTTGTTAGGAAAGTACGATGAGCGAGAAGCTGATGCAGGCGGATACCCGGTACTTTTGGAACAAGCCCAAAAGTACCGGGCACTACAGGAGGTAAACCATTCGTCCTTTCCGCTAAAGGTAGTCTCCCCTTAAGACATTGTTTAATGTTAAATTACCAGGGAATTTCGCCTGTTTCCGGATTTGTTTCTTCGCAGAAAAATTTGCCTGTCGGTCCGTCCTGGTCAATCACAGCAAATTTTACAATTCGCTTTGCTGCATCTTCAACAGTGCCAATTCCCCGATTGTTATTAAAATCGGTTTTGGTAAATCCCGGGCTTACCGCATTTACTTTAAAGTTGGTGTCACGCAACTCATAAGCAAGATTGATGGTATACATATTCAGAGCTGCTTTTGAAGAAAGATATACGGCGCCCTTAAACGTGTAATATTTGTAGTTGGGGTCGGTATGTAAGGTAAGAGAACCTTGACTTGAACTCACATTTACGATACGTGGTTCATGCGAATTTTGCAATAAATCCATAAAAGCCTGTGTAACTCTAACAACACCATAAACATTAACTTCGTATGCAGCTTTAAATTGGTCGATGCTTGCTTTGAGCGCTGTTTGTGGCATGCCTCCGCTAATTCCTGCATTGTTGATTAAAACATCCAATATCTCGCTTTTTTTGCCGACTTCTAACCGTGCATTCTTTACTGAATCTTCGTCGGTCACGTCTATTGGAATAACTTCTGCATTCGTTAATCCTTCAGATTTTAGTCGTTCCAGGGCCTTCTGTCCGTTTTCAAAACTTCGGCTTCCCAGGTAAACGTAATATCCTTTTTGTAATAGCTGTCTGGCCGTTTCAAAGCCTATGCCTTTATTCGCTCCTGTTATGAATGCTTTCTTCATTTCATTTTGTTTTAAAATTCGATACCGCAAAGTTGCCACAGCTCATCATGAAAGCATTTACCATTTGGTAAAAAGCGATGTTAGTGGATATTCTTTCTTATTCTACTCAATGACTGTTGTGTAATTCCCAGGTAGGAAGCAATGTATGAAAGCGGGACACGATTGGTCAGCGTGGGAAATTTCTCTAAAAATGTCAGGTAACGTGTTGTGGCATCTTGGGCAACTAAGGAACTTCTTCGATCCAATTTCTCCGTTAACCCTTTTTGACGTATCTTATTCACAATCTCATCCCAACCGACTATTGTATTGGAAAGTTCGTTCCAATCGGGTTGAGAAAATATTATGAGTTTACAATCTGTAATGGCTTGAATGTATTCCGTCATAGGTTCGCCCTTGTACGGGTTGGCAAACAGGTGATTTTCGTCGATAAAATACTTGGTGATTTCATCGCCTTTATTGTTGTAATAACAAATACGCACAATACCTTCCCGAATGTAGACAACCTCGTTAAACATCTTTCCTGCTTCTACCAAATATTCATTTTTGGGAAGTTCCTTTTCCGTTGCTTTTCTTGAAATCAGTTCGATCTGCTGTTTGTTCAAGGTACCAAACTGCAATATATAGTCTATCAATTCTTTCATTGATACAAAGTTAGCAAGCATTATTTGTAAAGATTTACCATTTGGTAAAAAGTCGGGCTATTCAGTCTTTTAATATGGCCTGTAACGCAGTTGGAACTGTCATGGTTAAATTTTTCTATGTTCTGGTAGAAAGGTGTTACATATGGTTTTACATGTACTTTTGCCCGCGCCACGGTTTTGCTCTTTCCTGCCCAAATCCCCGACACCTCACACAAAACCGTTCTTTAAAGAACAAAATCAGAACAGTTTTTACAAAGGTGCTGTCCACTCGTCTACTCTTTTCAATTTAGAACTTGTTAGTGCCTGCTCTTCACTTTTAAAATTTTATTATTTAAGGTCGATGTGAAAAGCTTTTGCCATAACTATCTGGTTGAAATACTCTGTGTATTCCATTACTTTTCCATTTTCGAGTTTGAAAGTTCCCAGGTAATCGTTTTCATATTTACCTCCAGCTTTAATTTCAATCACGCCTTTAAATTGTACAAAAAAGAAATTCGGGTCTTCCGTAGCAAAAATTTGCCTGGGAAACTGCATTTGTCCAAAGTTGGCAACAAGTCCGCTATATTGTTTATAGATAGCATCTATGCCATCAAAACTTTTGGAGAATCCCTCAGGTGAATAGGGATTAATTTGTCTTCCATTTTCAGCAAATACATCCCTGAGCATTTCAAATTGTTGTGTTTCGAGTGCTACAAAGAAATTGTCAACCACTTTTCTGTTTTGTTCTATCAATTCTAATTTCATTTTTGTTTCCATTTTTGATTTATTGTTTATTGAATTGTCATTTGATCAACTCGTTGTCAAAGTATTAACGCTGCTACTCAGTTTTTACTTGCTCTGATAATTGTCAAAGGTGGAAAGGTGTCAAAAACATAGAGACCTTCTTTTTGAACGTGCATACCGAGACTCCGAAACTTTCTCGTGTATTCCCTGGTGTGTATAAAATCTGAAATGATCACTGTTCCTTTTGGCTTGATAATCCTGTAAATTTCAGCACAGGTTGCCTTCCTGTCCCTGGATTTCTTAACGTTATGCAAACACAAGTTTGAAACAATTACGTCAAAATAGTCATTCGGAAAATCAGTTTTGAGAATATCCATCTTTAGGATTTCAACTTTTTTATCCACCCTTTCAAGTTGCGCATTGGCTTTTGTCCGTTCAATGGAATTTTTGGTCAGATCCTTTGTATCAAATATATCGATACCGATTGATTTGCCCGATGTCAGTTTTTTGGCCGCACCGATCATCAATAATCCCCGGCCAGTGCCAACGTCCAATACCTTTTCGTTTCCGTTCCATTTTATCTTGTTCAGGATACGGTCCCGATGCTTGAACTTCCCAAATTTTGAGTACAAAACCATTAATATCCCTGTCAGGACTAATGAAATTCCCCACCAGATAAATCCGGGCGTAAAGATTTTAATTCCATTAATGTCGATAGCCGGGAATAAAATGGATATAAGTATTATTAAAACACCAATAATAATAAGTCTCGCAATCACTTTAGGGGCATCTATTCCATAATTAATTTTACTCATTTACGTCCTGTTTTCAAGCCTCTTACTAATTTGTGTTAATATGGCTTAGTAAATTAATAGTTACTCCATTGGGGTCTTTTACAAAGAATCGCCTCACTCCCCAACTTTCGTTCGTAATCGGATATACAATTTCTACTTTTTGTTTTCTGGCTTTTTCATACCACACGTCAATATCTGAAACTTCAATTGACAGAAATATTGCCTCGTTATTTAAAGCCTTGTTCTCATCATTTCGGAAAATGGAAATTTGGGCAGTCGCATTTTCTTTGGATACAAATGTTAAAATCCACCCCATATCCATCGCCAATTTCATCTCTAAGAACCCGCTATAGAATTCCTTACTTCTTTCTATGTCGTTTGAATAAATATTAGGAACAATTCTTCGCATATGGTCGTTTTTTTAATTGTATTAATTCCATTTTTAGTGTCTGCCAGCGATCTTTCATGCTGCTTCTAAACGGCTTTTACATTTATTACCAGTATCACTAAATTCCCAAAAAGAATGACGAAACACTTTTTGCAACTTCTTTGGGCTTCTTCTCGGGGCCAAAATGGTCAAGTTTAGGAAATAATTCCATCTTTGCTGAGGGCACGACTGTAGCTAAATGAGAAACAGAACGCCCGGCACCAGTTGCATTGCCATCTTTGCCCGAAATAAGTAATACGTCTGCTCCAATTTCCTGGTAATTCTCATAAGTATTATCTAATCGGGCGGCTTCTCCATGCTCAAGAATAGTACCTGCTAGAAGATGATATTTTTGTTGTCGTTCCGCTTTTTTTATGGCAATTGGCAGGATTATCTTAAGAAGCCACCTTGGTGCTTTGCCTGTTGTTTCGGGGTTTATCCCCTGTGCAAACGAAATAAATGCATCCAGGTATTTTTGCTGAGATAATTGGGTTTCGCATTCTGAAGCCCAATTCATATCTACCGATTGGTCGATTGACACACCAGGCTCATAAACAGCCACTTTTTGTATGTATTTGTTATTTCTGGCAGCTTCCAGCGCAATAAATCCGCCAAAGCTGTGACCAAAAATATATTTAGCCTGAGTTTGCTCCCGTAAAGCCTCGATATCTTCACATTCTTTGATAATACTGTAATCTTCTCCCCTGGGGCCACTTTCGGCCCGGCCCCGTCTGTCGATAGTATGTACCGTAAAATGATGAGATAACTCGTAAGCAAACTTATCAAAGTCTTTAGCAAGAGCCAACGCGCCTGGAATAACAATAACCGCAGGACCTGTGCCTATTGTTCGGTAACTAATAATGGTATTATCTTTCGAGTGCAGCGTTTCTTCTTTTGAATTTGGAATACTTATCATTGGGAACCCTTCTGTTAGTCTGTAATCCACTATTTACTATATAACCTGCAGGAATATATTATACGTCAACTGTATTGTAAACATAAATTTGAACATCATCACCACTGGGCGCTAAAACCTTTCTGTCAGCTGCACACCTTTGTCCAACCTCTGAGCTAAAAGCTTTTTTCATTGCTTCCATTGAGTCGAAATACAAGTTGGCAATTCGATAGGACGAATGTCCTGTAGTTGAGAAAATCGCTCCATCATTTATTTCATATTTTATGAGACCAGGCAATTGTTTTGCCAATGGAATATGCACATCAAAATAATGGCGTTCAAAAGATTCAATGTTCTTTGGTGTTTTGTAAATCACTGTCATTTTTGCCATCATTGTATCATTTTTGGTAATCGTCGTTATTTTTTGTTCCGGTCAACTGGGTAATCTTTTTTGCGATCGTTTTTCGGTCGGAAGTTGATTTTGCCAATTTGAGAGCGGTTTGATAATGTTCTAATGCTTTTGAATGGTCAATATCCGTATAGAGATTGCCCAATAAAGAATGGTACAAATGATTTTCCGTAAGTTTTATCTTTTCAGCCTCTATTATGGCTTCTTCTTTTCCATTGGCTTTGGCAAGCGCAAAAGTACGGTTCAAGGCCGCAATGGGCGAATATTCAATTAAAAGCAATTTGTTGTAAAGCTGTAAAATATTTTCCCACTTTTCCAGTGTGTCCTCTTTGTGGGTATGCCAAAAAGCAATGGCAGCCTCTAACTGGTATTTCGATAATCGATTGCCTTTTAATGCTTCATTCAAATAATATTTGCCCTTTTCAATCAATGCTTCATCCCAAAGCGAAGTGTCCTGGTCTTCATATAAAACAGATTCACCGTTCTTATTTGTTCTTGCCTCCAATCTCGATGCCTGGAAGCACATTAGGGAAAACAGTGCATTTACCGGTGGGGTATTTGAAATGTCATTTTCCAAAAGCATCTTATTCAGTTGCATCGCTTCGGCACAAAATTCCGCCCGAATCGAGGTGTCTTGCGATGCCGAATAATACCCTTCATTAAAAAGCAGGTACAGCGTGGTTAAAACCGTATCCAATCGCTCATCAATTTCTGTCAACGCCGGTTCCTCAATTTTTACATTCTCACTTTTGAGCTTTTCCTTTGCCCTTTGAAGTCGCTTATAGATTACTTCTTTATTGGTAAGGAATGCGTTGGCTATTTCTTTCACGCCAAACCCACAAAGAAGGTTTAATGCCAGACCGATTTGTGCTTCCGTTGAAATTATTGGATTACAGACGGAAAAAATCATGGCCAATTGGCTATCACTTATGTTTTTGTGGGATAAATCAACATTGGTTCCTTGCTGGGATTTTGTGTTTCCTATTTCGGGAATAATTTTAGTCGTAAAAACTGCCATATGTTTAAAATGATCCCTGGTTTTATTTTTGGCGACCATGTACAACCAGGCAGTTGGATTTTCGGGCAAGCCTTTCAAACTCCATATTTCGGATGCCGTTAAAAATGTATCGCTTGCAATATCTTCGGCCATCCCGATATGATCCATACCAAAATGTTTGCAGAGTACTGCAATGATTTTTTTGTATTCTGTCCGAAACAGATGTGGTATTAATTCTTGCTGTTCCATAATTGAATAAAGCCTAAGTAGAAATACAAAGGCTTTGGGTTTGCTACGACTTTATAAATACTATAATTCGTTGATCGGCCTTATTTCTACGCTGCCACCAATCGTTAAAATCGGGCATCCCGATGCTAGTTTTGTGGCTTCATTAAGCGAATCTGATTTGATAATGGTGTAACCACCAATCAGTTCCTTGACCTCGGTATATGGACCATCGGTAACTACGTTGTTAGGCTTTAATACCTTGCCCTCAAACGTCAGCCGGTTGCCTCTGTCGACCAGTTTGTTTTGGGCCGCAATTCCGCCAATCCAATCCATCCATTTTTTTGTCATGGCTTGCATTTCTTCCGGTGAGCCTTTGGGCAATGCCTTAGTATCGTACCTGAACACTAATAAGAAATTTTTCATCTTTTTTGAATTTTAAAGTTGAACAACTTGTTTAACCTTGTAACGACTCACTTTTCCGGATTGGACATTTTGAATGATTATTTTTCACTTTTTTTCAGTCCAGATATATGCTCTCCTGGTTGCCCATTCTGTTCCTTCGTAGGGATGGCGTTCCAAAGCGTCAATAATGTTGAATCCGGTTTGATGGAGTAATTCGATGATCTGTTCGATCGGAAAGAGGAACAGATCAACATCCACCTCCACATCTCCTGCCTTATCAAAATGTACCGTCTCGTTTCCCACATGAAAAGAGAATAAAAATTGTCCTCTCTCTTTCAGCACCCGGTTAACTTCACTGAACGCAATCCGGACCTGGTCATAGGCGAAATGTACAATCGAATAGAATGCGAGAGCACTTCCAAAATAGTTTGAAGGGTAAGAAATGTTCAAAAGATCTCCAATTTCGAATTTGATTTCCGGAAAAAGTTCCCGGGCAACGTTATTCATTCCGGAGGAAATGTCGATGCCAATGATATCTTTTAGGCCATAATCATACAGAAATTTTGTTGTTTGTCCTGGTCCGCAGCCAAAGTCGGCACATGGCCCCTTATCTTTGTTTTTCGACGCAAACTCACGCAACAACAAACGATCGAGATGTTTTTTTGATAGCTCGTCAATGCGTTCAGCTGCATAGTTATCCGCCGTACCATTATAGCACTTTATTATCTTCTCCCTTGATTGCATCTTCATTTCCAATTTTCCAGTACTAATCTCATCGAAACGTTACCCTTCTTAATCATTTCTATGGCTTCATTCATTCTTGAGAACGGCATAACATCGACTACGCTTTCGATATTGTTATTTTCTGAAAAGGCTAACATATCCATCGTTTCTTTGCGACTGCCGATATAACTTCCGTAAACAGTGCGTTGGGCGTAATCGTATAATAAACCCGCATTAATTGAAAGTCTATTTGGAGGTTGGGAAACCAGACACATTTTTCCTGTTGGTTTGAGCATCCTCAAATAGGTATCCGGATTAAAATCAACGTTTAATGTTGAGAGGATGAAGTCAAAACTTTTATCATAATCTGATAAACTTCCTTTGTTCGAACTATCGATATATTCCGCTCCGAGCCGGTTTATCATCTCTTTTTTTCCGGGAGAGTGGGAAAATGCTGAAACGGTATGTCCCATTTTATAAAGAAACTGAATTGCCAGATGACCGAGTCCGCCAACTCCCAGAACAGCAACTTTTGATTTGTCTGATAATTTAGCTTTGGCAATTCCCGAGTAGACTGTCAGCCCTGAAGACATCAAGGGGACGGATTTTGCCGAAACAAGTTTTGACGGAAGTTTAAACGCAAACCGGCTGTCAACAATAATATGCTCAGCTAAGCCACCGTAGCAATCCACTGCTATTACTTTCTGCTTCGAACAAAATTGCTCGTTTCCTTGTCTACAGAATTCACATTCAAAGCAGGCCGCTTGCTGATAACCAATGCCAACCCGGTCGCCATTTTTTAAACCTGTTACTTCCTCACCGGTCTCTTCAATTGCACCAATAATTTCGTGCCCCGGAACCAAAGGAAATTTGGTATCACCCCAGTCATCGTTTATGGATTGAATATCACCTCTTGCCATACCGCAATACGTGATTCGAACCAGAACTTCATATTTACCAACTGTCTTTTCATAGTAAAAGGGTTCTGCCTTTCCGTTCTTCTTTCTTATAGCGTAAGCTTTAATTTTCATAGTAACTCAATATCCTTAGCTACGAGCAATATTGCTTTGTTTGTCTGATGACCTCCCTTATCGATTTTTCTCAGGTGGATTGTGGAAGGAGTCTTTTATGTAGGGTCGAATGACCGAAAGGCACTGTTTCATCATCACGGGTATGCAAAGAAAGATCCTAGCCTGCATTGGGAACCTTATGACGGTATCCTTTGGCAACATCAGGCTCTCATAACCTTCGACAGCCAATTCTCGCCGCCCTCAAACGGGCACTAAGTATGCAAATCCCGGTATAGTTGGGCAATGAATATGCAGCCCCGCCAGCACCAAATTAAATTCTAACTATCAACATTTACACACAACAAAAACACCTCATCCGCACCGTTTACGAACAATATACGTTTGTTCATATCGGAAGTTACATATCGTTTCATTATTGGGTCTTATTGATTCCTGTTAGTTCACAATAATGCCAACGTGGTTATAACCGTAGTGCTTTTATTTTTCTTTTGTCGTGATTGAATGATGTTCGCAGGGAGCTTCTGTTGGAAGAAAATATGTCTATCTCTTGCGGAAGGCATATTGCGTGATTCAATGCTATAGGGTCTTATTTTATAAATTCATTGATCGCTGTGAGCAGTTCATTGTATTTTTCTTCAATGACAAGATGTCCGCTATCAGGAATTGTTTTAAACATACTATGTTTGATTAGTCTATTAAGCTTTTGCACAGTCTGACACTTTTATATTATGGTGTCTGCAGGAGTGCGAAGTAATTTCCGATCTGGTTAGACCAATTTTTTATAGAGCACTAATCGCTCGCTAACGCTAAAACCCGCATGCACTACACCATTGTTAGCGGTTTGTTGTATTCTATTTCAAGGATTTCTAATACTTCTATTCTCACCTTCATCGTCCAATTTGCATAAAATATCTGTTAATCTGTCAGGACGCTCCTTCATCACATTATGGCTACAATTAATTGTCTCGACATGCCAATCTGGAGAATCTTTCAGAGATTCGTACTGTTTTGTAAAAGGTGTACCTTCCCACCCACTGAGATAAATAAATGTACGATTAATAATTCGTTCGTAATTCCCATTCAAATGTAAACCCTGCATGAATGTTGCCAAGGGATGTGGTCTTCTTCGATTATCTACGCCCGGTCGATCTGCAACAGTGAAGCCATCATTGGCCGCTCCAGTTATAAAACTTTGTCGGTATACTTCACTCGTAAGACTCCAGCAAGAATCTCCATTTTTAGGGACATACGCGTCAATATAAACAAGCGCATATATCCTTTCAGGAATTCTATCTGCGACCCCGGTAATAACCATTCCTGCATAGCTATGCCCGCATAATATTACATTACTGATATTCTCTTTTAATAAAAAGTCGGCTACGAATTGAATATGTGTAGTTAGATTAATAATCCTATTTTGTTCAATCGGTTCCAATTCGAGTCCAGGTAACGTCAACGAATAGCATTTCTTTTTTAACTCTCTTAATCTTTCAGTAATTGGATCAAATGCCCATCCACCATGCCATCCGCCAGGAATAAATACATATGTTTTTTCATCATTTGTAGGCATAACGCTTAATTTTTTTAGTCATAATAATGAAATTCTTCATTTCGAAATAGTTTTCGGTATTGACTACAATCCAGGCTACAAGGAGTAGCGGTTTGCAGGAGTATTACTTTTCAATCTGAGATGATGCTTGAGCGGATTACCAAACTTAGCGTTGAGCATTCACCCGAAATCTCTTATAAACCAATGCCATGGAACATTAATCGATAAATTTTATAATTTCTGTGATCAAATCCTCATACTTTTCTTCAATGACAAGATGACCACTTTCAGCAATTGTCTTTAGCTGACTATTCGGTATTAATCGGCTCAATTCTATGCCCTTTTCCACAGGTATCCATGTATCATTTTCACCCCATAAGATCAGAGTCGGAATCTTTATGTTCTTGTACTTATTTTGTATTTCATCAGTATATTTTGAATCGGCCTGAGCAATTTGTCTGTAAAATGCAGCTTTTCCTTTTTCGCCATGCCAGGGCTCCACAATCCCTTTGATAGTCTCTTTATTCAAATCATTATATGCAGCGGTTTTGATGTAAGTCTCAACAATAACCTCGTGAATATAGTCAGGCATCCCGGCAAAAGCCTGCTCGTACTTATTTACATGCTTAAAAAAAGGAGAACCCCACGGAGAAATCGCGACAGGGTCTATAACTACTAGTTTTTCGTAGTGTTTGTTATTTATTAAATGAGCTCTCAATGCTGTAGTCCCTCCAAAATCATGTCCAATTACGATAGGGCTCTCGAGCTTCCAAAAATCAATTAATTTAGTCAAAACTTCGTTCTGTATACCTAAGGAAACATCACCATTTGACTTGTCTGACTGTCCATAACCCAACAAATCAAAATAATAAACTTGATATTTTTCTGCTAATCCTTTAATCAAATGTCTCAAATTGAAGGATGACCATGGGGTGCCATGAACAAAGATGATTGGATTCCCTTTTCCCTTTACTCCCCACCGGACTTCTCTTCCTTCAAAATCAAAACTGTTTTCTAAAATCCAATTCATCATGTCTCTCATAATTTTCTAATATATAACAGTTCTACTTTAATTACCCATTGCGCAGATGTAAATGTAATGCGCTTATTCCTTTTAAAGGACTGAAAAGAATTGCTTTTCAGTCTAATCCACTCACAAAACTATGATACGAGTGAAGAGACCTTACGCCCAGATTCCTTTGGGGTTCATACTCTTATTCTTTTCTTATTAAATCTCAATTATGTATGAGCTTATTGATTTTACTCTGACACCTTTCGCTCCGCTAAATTCATAAAAATCCGAAAAAGCATATGTTTTTCCGTTCTGCATCTTCATAACTCCACTAACAGCACCTTCTTTCCCGTGTGTCAGAATCCGATCGAGGATTAGTTCTGACACTTTCTCCGCCTTCATTTTCTCTAATTCCTTCTTAAAAGTTTCTTTTCCTTCAATTATTCTGTCGCCAATCATGTTCCAAACAATCGTGTCGGTTACACTATCTATTAGAAAATCTTCATTCCCTTTTGCAAAGGCGATATTTATCTCCTTAAGAAACTCTCGTTTCGGAGCATTTCCGCAATCAGCACCCACGGTAATTTTTGTCATCTTTCCAAATCTTTAATTCTTGTTTTGCTTTTCAACCCGCTTCAACAATTAGGGCCTTGCACCATTTCAACGGCATTCGTCTGCCTTATCGACTCCTTATTTTCCTCGAACTGATGATTTGATGATTCCTGACTCCACAGCTAAACATTAGCCTTTATCACTCACATCTTTGTTTCTTGTATGGTCTGAATGAGCTTTCATGATGCGCTTAATCCATTTTACATAGTAGGAAATGCGGGAATTTGAGAAGACCTGCCCCCCAAACACCGGCTACGAATGTGGAATGGCCCTTAGGCCAGTGTTTCCAGTCTGACAAGCCGGCCAATTTTCACTCTCCGTCTGCCTGAATAAGAACCGGACCACCGCTGTCACCATCGCCCAATACGCCCTCAAGCGGCAGAGCCTCGGGGTCGCAGTCGAATCGATAGTCCAAAAACTGGCCGTGTGCCTTCGTAATCCGATTGTAGGCCCGACGTAACTTCCCCCGATCTGGAGAGTGCGGATATTCACCCACGTTGCCGTTCCCCGTTGCACCCTTGCCAATAATCTCGACAATCTTACCCTCTTCATCCGGAGCCAGGTATAGTGCTACTGGCTCAACATCCTCAACAGGCTTCGACAGCTCGATGAGAGCAATGTTATGCATCGACTCCATTGCCGACCTGATGACCGGCCAATTCTCCAGGGTCGGATGCTCTGCTGCTTGATTAGCCTTGTGGTATTCTTCCTTAAAACCTGGATACAAAAAAACATGAGAGACCTCCCTCCATTTCCCAT
Source organism: Prolixibacter sp. NT017 (assembly GCF_009617875.1). Lineage (NCBI taxonomy): Bacteria > Pseudomonadati > Bacteroidota > Bacteroidia > Marinilabiliales > Prolixibacteraceae > Prolixibacter > Prolixibacter sp. NT017. The sequence continues at coordinate 2,298,897 of NZ_BLAV01000001.1, forward strand.
CTATCCTTACCATGCTCAGGGAATATCCCTGCGTAGCGTGTGCAGCAGTCACTACCCAGTGCGGTGCGATCAGCGTTCCCTGCCCCTCACCAAGCAAATCGGCCAGTGCCGGGAATACGCTTTCGGGAATGAGATACCTGGAGTCCGGAACATTCGGGCGAATGACAATAGCGGGGCCCATGGCTGGCACCATACAAAAAATGAATGTCGACAAGCGTATATATCTCAAAATAGCTTCCTTTCACTTAAATCCGTAAATAACGGCTAACATAAAAATGGTTGTACTAAAGGAACCAGCAAAGATTGCTTCCCATGGCGACCTTTCTATGTCGATGACTATTGGTCAATTGTTACTATTACTCAAGTTAAACGGCTTCTATCCCTATTTGTTTCACATCCACCGGTAGTCGATTTAGCCATCGAAGAATCATCGAGAAATTGGTAAGGCTGTAAAGGATGGAATGAATGTCATCCTGGATTTCGACCGCAACGGTATGATACAAACATCGGAAAATGAAATCGAGCTCTGACAATATTCGAAAGTCCAAATACGATATAATTTAAGGCCTTACGACCGTTAATCTGAATGCTCCTTTTTCATTTGCTGCGTGTTCAATCGCTTCATTAATATTGTCCAGATTAAATTCGGATATGGTAAACAGCCCCAGGGAGAGTAAACCCGATTTGACAATAGCAATTAATTGCTGCGGAGCTTCTCGCGGATACATCCATTGCCCTTTTATTGTGATTGAATTCCGCATTATCCACGGGTAGGACAAATTTAATCCGTCACCACCAAGCATACCCACTCCGCCCATCAGAGAAATCCGGCCATATTCCCTGACGGTCATTATTGCTGTCCGAACGGCTTTAGCATCAGCAAAAGGAGGCAGAATATCCAGCACACAATCAATTGGATTTGGTGAAGCCTTCTGAATATTTCCGATGTCCAAACTTTCCTCCCCGGTAAGGGTAACTGGTTTTACTCTTTTGCCAAAACGTGTAACCAATTCATCTAAAACAGCCTGATTTCGTCCGGGCGCTATCACGGCCCCCGCTCCCATGGCCAACGCCAATGTCACAGCAGCACTTCCAAAATAGCCTGTTGCCCCGCTAATCACAATGGTCTCTCCGGCCTTCAGCCCGATAGATAACAAGCCGCCAAATGGTACAAGGAACGTGTTGATCGCACACCATTCAGAAGCTTCGTCAGGCGCTATTTCCCCAATTTTAATGGCATTTTCGGTAGGAACCATCATTTCCTCGGCGAATGAACCATTACGATAGTATTGCTGTAACTTCAGGCCTCCTTCACCCCGCGCACTTAAGCCCTGCAATGTAATATCAGGAGAAATAGCATCGTCCCTGGAACGAACAGTGGGGTCGCATATAACCCAGTCTCCGGGTTTCAACCTGGTAGAGTCCGGCCCCACAGCCAGTACCTTTCCTACAGCTCCGGCTCCGGGAACCAGTGGCAGGCCTAATAAATACCTGCGTTCTCCGCTAAAAACTTCTTTTGCGTAATGCGGAACAGGAGCTGCTACGACCTTTACGATGACTTCGCCGGTTCCTGGTTTTGGTGTTTCGCTTTGTTCAACAGAGAGAGGTGTACCAAATGATTTCAAAATTGCTGCTTTCATAATTTCAATTGTTTTTATCGAAAGTAGAGAACAGCTGAACCTTCTTACTGAACAAATGTGAAGTAATCAAACGGACCGTCTGATTCGGCTTAAAGACTGGGGAACGATACCAAGGTAGGAAGCGATATACTGTAGCGGAACCCGGTTCACAATATCGCCGTCTTGCCGGATGAAACGTTCATATTTTTCCCGGGCATTATGATTTCGCAGGTAATATTGATCCTGAACCTTTTTATGAAGCTCTTTCTGAACGAGTTTGTTAAAAATTTCCGGCCATCTGGCGATTTTCAATGTATCGTTCTTTTTAATGATGAAAAGCCTGCATGGCGTGAGGGTTTGTATACAGAATTCTGAAGGCCTTCCGGTATGATAGCTATCCAGGTTGGTAACGAATTGGTTTTCTTTGAAGAAGAACTTCGTTACATCATTCCCCTTCTGATCAAATTCATGCATCCTCATGACGCCCTCTGCAACAAAGACAATAAAATCTGCAATTTGCCCTTTATCCAATAAAATGCTTCCCTCACTTACGCTCAAAGGGGTAAACAAGGATTGGATGGCATCTGTTTCATCCGCCGACAACTCAAAGCTCTCTTGTAAGTAATGAATTAAAATCTCTTGCATTGATTTAGTGTCCGATTTAGAGTTATTTCAAGATTACTACTTCGACTTAATCTTTTCTACCCATTCAACAATGTCCGGTTTTCTAATATAATCTTAATTACATTGTCCAGGCCATCTCTTATGAATTAATCCGATTCTTTTCGTTTTTCCAACAAAAAGAATTACCTCCGATGTACATCCCTTAGGTTTACGAAGCCGACTTGCCTCCTACCGTGGGCTTCAAAACAGGTATCGCTCTACAGGCCTTGGTAGTAAAATCCGCTTTCCTCGAAGTCTCGGGGCGTTGCCGCCATACACTTCGAGGCCAAAAATTATAAGCCGAAATGGTGATGTTTATTGTTTTTGTCTTTTCCGGCCCACTTCCAGGAATCCCCGCACAAAACCATTCCCGCGCACTCCTGCCCTGTGAAATATGTGATTGATTTCACAGGGGCTGCCCGGTCTATCCCGGTGTGCATCGGGAACGAGCCCACTCATTTTTCGTCTAACGGCGCTCTCGGGGGCTCAGTTATACCGGGAAGCTTTGTCGGAAGGAAAAACCCAACACAGTTTTCAATAAATGCGCGGGCCCTTCTCCTTCCCTGTTCAATCCGGTGCTTATCAGTTTCCGACTATTCCCCCCCTGTTATTTGCTATTTACGGATGTTAGCGGTCGGGGTTATATTGTTTTTAGCACTCCCGAATCTGCTCTTAGAGTTGCCCCGTTTGTAGCAATTGATAAAGGGCTCGATAAATAGGTGGCCAAATTTGCTATTTCAGTTGAGTCAATAAACCGTTGTAACAAAATGTGCGAATTTGATTGTTCTAAAATTACATTTTTCATTTGTTCAAGCTCAATATTCTGAGCTTCTGCTATCTGTTCAACGACTTCTGCTACCCCATCGGAATAAGTCGGTCCTCCCAAAATCGTATTAACTGTAATTTCTGTTCCTTTCGTCAGTTTTGAAAGTCCGTTGGCGATAGCTGCCATTGCAGATTTTGTCATTCCGTAATGAATCATATTTTCAGGTACATTCACACCCGATTCACTGCTGATGAAGATGATTCGCCCCCATTTTTTACTGAGCATCTGTGGTAGCAGATGTCTCGATAAACGCACACTGCTCATTACGTTTACTTCAAAAACGTTGTACCAGTCTTCATCCAATATATTTTCAAAATTTCTCACATCAAATATGCCCACGTTGTTTATTAAGATATCGACACCGGTCAGTTCCTGGAGTAATTTCTCAACTTCATTTTTCTTTGAAAAGTCTGCTGATAGCGCTGAAATACTTGCATTGGGATATTGCTTCTGTAGTTTTTCCCTTGCTTGTTCAGTTTTAGATTCTTGTCGTCCGTTAATTGTTACGGAAACACCTTCATTTAATAATTGTTGTGCTATCGCAAATCCAATGCCTTGTGTCGAGCCACTAATAAAAGCCCTTTTCCCTTCAAGTTGTAAATCCATCTCTTCTTTTGTAATGATTGTTAAAAAAATAAATAAAAAAATTTTATTCGATTAGTTGTAATTGCAATTCAATTTGTCGCCTTAGTATCTCCTGGTCCGGATAAATTCTTCTCAATGAATTAATTCCACACCAAAGCGTAATTAAAAATTTTCCCAAAGAATCTGCCGGTAATTTTGATTTGATATTTCCCTTCTTCTGTTCCGCACAAATAATAGCTGTATACAACTCCTCCGTTTCTCTCAAAATCCCAATTGCTTCATCTTCCAATTCATCGTCAACGAAAGTCATTTCAACAATTGTATTTGCCACGATACATCCTTTTAAATGGGACTTTTCGGAAGCCACTGCCACACTAAGAAAAAAGTCTTTGATTAGCTCAATCGGGGTGTCGCTGTTTTCAAGCTTGGTTTTGAAATCATTAAAATCTTCTCTCCGTTGTTGAAGTGATTTTTTAAAAAGCTCTTTTTTCCCTCCCTTGAACGTATTATATAAACTCCCTGCCCCAGCCCCCGTCGCTTTACTTAGGTCCGATAACGAAGTGGCGCAAAAACCTCGTTCCCAGAACACTTCCTGGGCCTTCAGAATTATATCTTTGTCTCGAAATATACTCGGTCTCCCTTTCATCTATTATTGTAATATTCGATACAAAAATAGTAAAAACTAATTAATATGCTCAGTTCGATACTTTTTTTTGATTTACTACCACCATTTTGCGGCATCAACGTCGAATGTGCCAAAACTACTACACTATCTAGACGCAAGGATTCCATACATAAACAACGAAACCCGAAAAATTTCAAAACCTCGTGAAGTCCTCGCCATGAAGCCGCAGAGATTTTAACTCTAAAAATATCGGGATTTAGGTACTCTGAATCCCGATATCTGCAAAAAAAACAGTAATAAATTCGTTTTCTGTCCTCCTGACAAACGGCAGGTCAAAGTGCCCCTTCCGTCCGCTTCACGGTTTTGTTCTTTCCAGCCCACTTCCCGGATTCCCGCACAAAAACAGAAAGATTGAACTATTACAGGAAATGCCAAATGCGTGAACATTTGCGTTGTTATCAATAAACACATGAAAAATGTAAGGGTAAATATCCATCACCATCCGAAATAGTGTATCGTGGTCTTAATTCAGCCCCTGAAGAGCGTTTTCAGGGACTTTTATATGTCCTTTTTCCTCGTCCCCAGAGTACCACCACAACGGTCATCGCTTCAGATAGTCTTTATCTGTTCAATTCGGATTTTTGATTTTATGCGTATCATTTCTCCCAGCAGCCTGGTATTCGTCACCAGACCGGGTACGCCTGCTTCGTCAGCCAGTCTTGCCATTTCAAGATTCAGGCTCTCAATTTCAGTTCTCCTGTTATTTCTGATATCCTCGTAAGTTGAAATAAGTTGTCCTTCTGCCCGCTGGCTTATCTGCAACAGCTTTTCTTTTATCTCTCCCGAATGAACTACGATACCCAATTTATCCGCCAGCGCTACGCATTCACCAATGATGCTTTCCGCCAATTCCAGGGCTTCCGGATTCGTGTGAAAGATTCCGTTGTCAACTTCAAGCAGTGGACAAATTGAATTGAAGGCACAATTTATAATGGCCTTATCCCATACATATTTCACAATATTGAATTCGCTTCTAAATGCAAAATGAACAGTACTAATTTGCCCGACGATGGAATTCAGAACTGTTTCCTTTCCATTGATGATTCCAACAGGAGAAGCTGTAACCGACTTAAACGACACCTGATTGGTACTGACGATCTGACTGGTAGAAAACAGCACACACCGATAGAGTTGGTCGAAATCTTCGAAAGGCTTTTCGACATTCAACCCGTTCTGAAGCAAAACAATCGAAAAACGGCCCTTCTTGTTCTTCAGTTTCGCGGCAAGCATTTCATTGGCAAAAGCTTTGGTTGTAACCAGTACAATACCATCGATAGCAGACAGGTTGCTAAAGGTGGTGGTGGTTATTTGCTGCTGAAACGTCTGATTTTCCCCGTTGGTTACTGTGATGAGTTCTACTTTGGCAGGTATATTATCTTCACGCCCCCTGATAAGCGCCACATCCCTGTTCTCACTCTGCAAAAAAACAGCCAGAGCTTTTCCTATTGCTCCGGCTCCGATGATGTATATTTTTTTGTTATCCATAAATACTAATTAAGTTTAATCATTTCCCCGTCTTCCGGCACATAAACCTGCCTCATATCTATTCCACTGGTCCGCAGGTATTCCTTCAGACTCTTCCGCGAAACGGTTTCATGATCCAGGGCTCCTATGTGAACAGCCACTACCGATATTTGTTCCCTGTAGGTCAGTAGTTTCAATACCTGTTTTTCATCCATAATAACCTGGTGAATATGTTTCAGGGAAATTTGTTCTCTGAACGGGTTGTCCTCGGGTAAAAAAACATTTCCTCCTGCATTGCAGATAACCACACCCGGATTATACCTGTCCAACGTTTCTTTAACCGAATCGCACCAAACGGTGTCGCCGGTAATGTATAATGGCGGTTCATCTCTTGTTTCCAGGATATACCCCGAAACTGCTCCCATTACCTTTAAAATCTCGCCATCACCGTGTTGAGCTCCTACCCTCGAAATCTTTACCATCCCCAATTGATCTTCCTGGTCAATGACGTTTATCTTCGAAAATCCCATTTCTTTTATCGCTTCCGCATCAGCTGGCTGAACAACAAACGGAACTGACGTTGGAACTGCCTGCCGTGCCCTCTCATCAAAATGGTCAGGATGTAAATGAGTGAGCAATACATAATCGACATCTTCCAGTATTTCTGATATCGGTACAGGCAAAGGCACTACAGGGTTAGGAGATTTCCCGGCAAAGGGAGGAAGACTGCCCATATCGCCCAGGAACGGATCGACCAGCCAGGTTTTTTCGCCAAATTTAATTTTTACGGTGGCATTTCTTATCAGTTGAATATCCATAATTACATTGTTTTCCACGAATGTAAAGCCGGACCAGAACAAAGTAGCTATTGAGAATTGCTATTTTCTCTCCTGTATTTTTGCGGTGTTTTCGACAACTCCTTTTTTAGGACCGGGTATATGGCGTTAGGTTCGCGAAAACCAACAGAGTAGGCTATTTCGGCAATGGGCATATCGGTTTCCCGGATTAAATACCGGGCTTTCTCGATTCTGATTCCCCTGATGTATTGATAAGGAGAAATTCCATGTACGCTTTTAAAGGTTCTCAAGAAATGAAATTCCGACATCGCCACTAATTTGGAGATGTGATTTACTGATAATCCAGGGTTGTTGTAATGACTGTAGATATAGTCTTTCGCAATAAGCATTCGTCGGAACAACTCTTCTCTTGTCGATTTTTTGGCTACCGGAATATTGACGTTTTTGCTTCGCTCTTTATGGTCCGAATGCAGGCAACCCGACAGAATGTTGACAAGGAAAGTCTCTTCTTCCTCTTCCCGATAAGAATCAATCATCCGATTCATATGCGGAGTTTTGAAATGCAGGTGATTAATAAACCGATAAGATGTATTCTCCCCAAAAGGGCAATCCAGCAGTTGTTCGTCTGAACTCAAGAGAGCATGCATGGCCTCCGTATAGAAATCATAATTCAGATGCACATTAAATGTTTCAACAAGCTCTTCCGAGTCAATCTTGTAATCGAACGATTCGAATGGATTACACACATAAAAGGTTTGTTCGCAAACCTTAAGACTCCGTCTGTTTGTATAAATATTTGCTGTACCTCTCTTGTTAGCCAAAATGCTGAGTGAACTTTCAAATACCGATTTCTCGTATTGCTTCTTTGACGAAGTTGCCACCACATTCGGCCACTCAATATCCCGCTTCTGATTTTGAACCACATTGGTAAGTCTGTCGAGGATTTTCTGTTCCGGAAATTCGAGTACGTTCATTTGCCTGTGCTGGTTTTCTAAATTACGTTATCGAACTTGTACAAGTTTCAGCAAGACTCACGTTGGAGAAATGCTGTTAAAATTATCAACCGGGTAAACTGCCAACAACAAAAACGGTTTGAACCTGAGACTTCGACTTCCTAATCAATAATTTTCAGTTTTTAAATCCAGTTCACCGTAATGATTGACAATCAAATCGGCTATTCCGAACTCCGCTTTTGCATGGGCATCATTGACAATGGCGATAGTTTTCATTCCTGCCTTCCTCGCCGCCATCAGTCCTGATGGGGAATCTTCAATGGCCACACAAGCGTCCGGTGTTAGTCCCAATTTCTCAATGACTGATAAATAAACCGCGGGGCTGGGTTTCCCTTCCTGCTCATGTTCGGCAGAGGCAATTGCATCGAAATAATCGCTGATCCCCAGCTTTTCCAGGACAACCGGGATTAATAGAGCAGGCGAATTGGTCGCCAGCCCGATTTTGTATCCCTGTTGCTTTATTTTCCTGATAAAACGCTCCACACCATCAATCGCCTTACCTTCTTGCCTTATTAAACCGGCCACTCGTTCAATGACCTTGTTCTCGACCTCTGCCAACGACTTTTCCTTCCAGGGAAACCGCTCGTACCAAAACTGAGTAACAGCAGCCGTGGTCATTGCTTCGGTGAACTCACACAACTCCGGTGACAATTCCACGCCAACCGATGAAAAGACTTCCTGTTCCGCCCTTTTCCAGATGGCTTCGGAATCAATGATGACTCCATCCATATCAAAAATTACTGCCTCAATTTTCTGCTTCATAACTCATTTCCAAAAATGATAAAAATGGTGAACCGGACCATGTCCCTTCCCTATTTCGTATTTTGAACCTTCCGCAATGGCCTGGTTCATGTAATTCTTCGCTTCTTTTATGGCCTCGTTCAGTGGAAGCTGCTGTGCCAAAAAAGAGGCAATAGCTGAGGAGAAAGTACATCCGGTTCCATGTGTATTCCGGGTCATAATGCGCTTCGAACGTAGCTCAATGATTTCATCCGTTTCGGCATTATAAAACACGTCGACCAACTCTTCCTCACTCAGGTGCCCCGCTTTGAGCAGGACCGAAACCGTTCCGTTACAGGAAAGAGTTTTAATGACTTCCGGCAGGTCCGATTGTTTTCGAATGGTTCTGCCGGATAGAATCTCTGCTTCCGGAATATTGGGCGTTATCACCCGTACCATGGGAATCAGTTCGTTTTGCAAAGTCGATATGGCTTCATCCTGCAAAAGCTTATCTCCGGATGTGGCCACCATCACCGGGTCAAGGACGATGTTCGCGATCCCGTAACGGACTAACATTTCTTTCACGGCTAAAATCAACTCGGAAGAGTGCAGCATCCCGATTTTAACTGCATCCACACCGATATCATCCACCACCGATTTGATTTGCCCTTTCACAAAATCGATGGGCACCGGATGGACTCCGTAAACACCTACTGTATTCTCATCAACGATAGCTGTTATGGCTGTCGTACCAAAACATCCGCAGGCCGACATGGTTTTCAGATCGGCCTGAATGCCGGCCCCGCCACTGGGGTCGCTTCCGGCAATGGTTAAAACTCGTTTGTATTGCATAGGTTACTCCATGTTTTCACATACGTTGGATTACAAAAAATGATTAAACCCGCCTTTGGCAAAGGTGACTGCTTGTCCATTCCGGAACCATTGAACAGCCGGTTCTCCCTCTTCGATGGTTCCGACCGGGTAAACCGGTTGATTAAATTTCCGGAGGAATTCTTCCTGCAACTCTTCCAACTGTCCCCCCTCAACCGTAAAAAGCAATTCATAATCCTCTCCTCCACCGGTAGCCAGCTCCTCAACATTCCAGCGTTGATCTTCACAAACCTTCCTCAAACTCTCGGAAACAGGAAGCTTGTCAAGATGAACCCGGGCTGTTTTACCGGAAGCTTTTAAGATATGCTTCAAATCGGATGCAATCCCGTCGGATACATCCATCATGGCATGTACGCCGGGAAAATCTTGCAGGAAGCGCCCTTCGGGCAGACGTGGTTCGGGCAAATGGTGCCGGTTCAGTAAATAGTTGCTGTCAGTAGTCGGTGCTACCTTCTCCAACAAAACCTTCAGGCCGCCTCCCGAATCGCCCAGGTACCCGGTGGTGCAAATCACATCACCGGTTTGTGCGATCGAACGAAGACGCGCCATTCCCTTTGGACACTTGCCCAGTACACTGACATTAATCGCCAGGTGTTTGACTGACTGGGTGGTGTCTCCCCCCAGTAACGGGACCTTGTATTTTGCCGATATTTCACGATACCCTTTCATGAGTTCATCCAGGTATTCGACCTCTATTTCCGGAGGAATAGCAATGGAAAGAAATGTTCCCAGCGGTTCACCTCCCATCGCGGCAATATCGCTCAGGTTAACGGCTACCGATTTATATCCCAGTTGCCGGGGAGTGATCCCTTCCCGAAGAAAATGAATGTCTTCCACCAACATATCCGTCGTGACCAGGAGGTCCTCCGATTCGTTCATGGGCAGAACGGCACAGTCGTCACCAATCCCGGTGACATTCTGTGTGAGCAATGATTTGAATTCCGGTGAAAATCGTTCAATAAAACCGAATTCACCTATTTCCCTGAGTTTCATTTTTCATGGGTTTTCATGATTCACTAAACGGGCCATGCTTCCTGTCTCCAGGCACTGTCCCAAAACATCCACTCCAGCTGACATCCTTTCATAAACGCTCTTGTCATACCAACCCTGCGTTCTTCCGTACTCCGAACAGCCAATTCGTCTCCTATCGAAAGGGCCTGTTCCACCGCCAGGGCAAAATCCTCACCTCCGTACGTATCAATCCATGACTGGTACGGGTTATCCCCGGCCGTTTGATTCACCAGGATATAATCTCCAACCTTCTTGTATACCAAAAAACAAGGCAGGACCGATGCCACCACTTCTTCGATGGAAGCCCCGGTCAGTTGCCCGTACATAAATCCGGTATAGAGCTGGCAAGAGGGAGTCGGTTCGGTATGATTGGTTGTCCCGTTAAGGTAAAGCTGATGCAGGGCTTGTTCTATGGCTACCGTATCGGATGAGAAATGCAAAAAGGCTTCCCGCCATTCCTTCCGGTCCAACCGGGCCGCGATGCCCGCCAGTATTTTACCATATTCAGCCAGGTAGAGCGCATCCTGCTGCAGGTAGAAAAAGAATTTCTCTTTCGGCAGCGTGCCGTTCATCAATTCGTGCAAAAAGGGCAGCTTTAAAATGGCTGCATATACTTCTTCACTGGCCTTCCAGGCCTGTTCACTCCATTTCATTGGGTACTCTTTTTTTAATGGCTAATTTTAGTTCTCTGGCAGCTTGTTGGGGATTATCGGCAGACGAAATGGCTGAAACAACCGCAATACCGTCGGCTCTGCTATCCATTACCTGCGCTGCATTTTGCAGATTGATCCCTCCGATGGCTACTGCCGGATGCCGGGACAGGGAGGTCGCTTCTTTTAACCCCTCCAAACCAAACGGCTGCAGCGTATCGGTTTTGGTCAATGTGGCAAACACCGGTGAAATCCCGATATAATCCACATCCATCCGGTTGGCTTTCTCTACCTGTTGCATCGTTTCGACCGATAAGCCCAGGATTTTATTCTTACCCAAAATCCCGCGGGCCACCTGCCAGGGCATGTCGCTTTGCCCAATGTGTAATCCATCTGCATCTACGGCCAGGGCAATATCCAGCCGGTCGTTGATAACTAACGGGATGTGTAGAGGATCGAGCAAAGCTTTCATGCGAATTCCCAGTTCATAGAATTCGCGGGTCGTGCCATCCTTTTCCCGTAGCTGAACCATGGTCACGCCTCCCTTTACCGCTTCCTCCACGATATAGCTAAGCGAGCGACCGTTGGACAGTTCCCGATCGGTTACCAGGTACAGACTTAAGTCGAAGGAAGTCATAACCGGAAAGTTTGTGCGATATCGGCTTCCGATAGCTGGTAAAGCGTATCGATAAATTGAAGCTGTAATGAACCCGGACCGGAGGACTTATCAGTGGCCAGTTCGCCGGCAATTCCCATCACGGCCATGGCATGCGTGGCCGCTTTCAATGCGTCGCTGTTAACTGCTGCAAAAGCGCCGATCACAGCTGTTGCCGTACATCCCATCCCGGTCACTTTCGGCATGAGAAGGGAGCCGTTTTTAATGGTGTGAACACGGATTCCATCCGTGATGAAATCCTCCGGACCGCTGATCACCACGACTGCTCCATTCCGGCTGGCCAGTTCGTTGGCACTATCGAGCGCCGAACGACTAGTCGCTGTACTATCCACCCCTTTCGTCCGTGCTTTGGCATGGGCCAAAGCCATAATTTCGGAGCCATTGCCCCGGATAAAATCCGGCCGGCATTGTTCCAGGATTTGGGCGGCTACTTCATTCCGGTAAGGTGTAGCCCCTACTCCAACCGGATCGAAAACAACAGGGATACCTTTTTCCCTGGCTGCTTTTCCCGCCAACAGCATCGCGTCGACCCAGTGCCGGCTAAGTGTTCCCATGTTGATCACCAACGCCGAGGCGATTCGGACCATATCGGCTACCTCCTCCGGCGCATGGGCCATCACCGGGGAAGCCCCTACGGCCAGTAAGGCATTGGCCGTGTTATTCATCACCACGTAATTGGTGATGTTGTGTACCAGGGGCGATTGCTCCCGTACCGCTTTCAAATCAGTGCTAATGGATTTTGCATCAATCATAGTTCTTAATTTTTGAGCACCATTAACAACCGGATTCAGGAAAATGCATTTGAACCGAGCACGTCTGCTCTCCATCCATTCAATAAAAAAGCCGCTCCGCAGAACTGCGAAACGGCTTGTATCTATTCTATCAAATGAATCGACAAATACAATCCTCGTTTCCCTCCGCTGTTATGATACATTTCAGGTTTAAAGGGTATAATCTCAGACTGCCATTTCTCCGGCAGACACCCCTAACGAGATAAGGCAAAGGTATTAAAATTTCATTTTTGGCAACATCCGGCACAACAAATTTGCATCCCGGTCATTAAACTGCTTACAACCCCCCCATAAAAAACCCTTATAGGGATCAGATGAAGATCCTTATAAGGATCGGCAACAGATGGTAGTAACCCTTTTCCGAAAAAGGTTATAAGGATCAGAGGAAAATCGTTATAAGGATCTGCAGTGGATAGTACTAACTACCAGCCGTAGGTAGTTACCAGTATCTGCTTCCGGTAGTACTAACAACCAGCCACGGGTAGTTACCTTATCCCTCGACCGGTAGTTATAAGTACCTGACACGGGTAGTTACAACTACCGGCGCCGAATACCGGATAACCGGAGTAGCGTCGTGGGCGTATTCTCTCATTATACAACCGGAACATTACGAAAGAGAACAATTGTTTCAAAAGAATGATCCCGACGGTCGTTGGGACACAAATCAAAGTGCTCCTTCTACCCATGTCATGGTTTGGTCTTTTCGGGCACACATGCCTTAATCCCTGCACAAAACCATTCCCGCTCGCTCCTGCCCAGTGAAATATGCAACTGATTTCACAGGGCCTACCCGGGCGACTTTGACGAGAGCCACATTCATCTCTTCGCGGTAATGCTGGGCGTCAACACAATGAAGAATATTGAATTAATAATAAGCAGACATTCCGGAATAATTAGGATAAAACTGGAAGTACCCCATGCTGTTTTGCACTGCTTTTTTTCCATTGCTCTCTATTGGTGGCTTATTGTACTCAACGCAAATCGTTTGTTTCCCAAAAGTAGGTTTAAGTCTTTTCACCTGAATAAGATAAGCAGGCATTGCTATATTTTTACCTGTTTCAAAATATTTTTGTAATGAGAAAATCTCTGTTTCTTCCCCGTTTATGGTAATCTTAAAATCCTTTATACTCAATTCAGGAGCAATATCGATACAATTAAATTCCTTTTCATTTACCATTTGGCTTAAATGCGAAGGGTCTTTACTTTTCAGAACCATTGGCCGAAAGGATAAAAAAAGTGAGTTATACCCGCCATTATTTGGCCAGACATGTAGATTATATACTTCGCCGGTTCCGATCTTGTAGTCCAGTTGTTGTTCGTTATCAATAACCATATGCCAGGACCAGGCTTCCAACGTAGTTGACTTATAATTTCCATCGTTAATATAAAACGCATTATAAACCCTCTCCGGCAACTCAATTTCGTAATACCCATTTTTGTCACTCCAAACCCCACACGCATCTTCAAATGCATCAGGTTTAATCAAGATAAATGATTTTAAAGGTTTATCATTAAAATCTGTTATATGTCCATACACCTTATGATAACAGGGAAATATATTTTTCTCCAGGGTAGTGCGAGATGAATAAATGCGAACCTTGATCAAAGCAGGTAGGGATTTCAGCTGTTTTACAGAAGACATAATTCGGAAATGCCCATTTATGAAATCAACTTTATAACCTGTTTCTATAGCCGAAAGATTCTCCTTTATCTGAAAAGTATGTGTGTAAGCCACGGTACTATCGGAAAGAAAAACGTCTACCCTCACCTGAAATGAATCGGCCATTGCAGGGCCATAAACCTGAAGTGTTGAATTAAAATACCCAGTTGCATTTAATGCTGATATTGTAACGGAATCGGTCTTGCAATTGTACCAATAGGCTAATATCGAAGATTTGTCATTCCTAAACGGGAAATGATATTGACAATAACCGTGAACATTCATCAGAAACACTGTCACCAGCAACAAAAAGTATGATTTTCTATTCATGATCTTATCCTTTATTACAGTACTATAACAACAATCTTTACAGACTGTCTTTATTTAAGAGATTGACCTTTTATTCGACTGAAAAGGGTATGAAAATGTTGCAGGTTCTTGACCCGAACCATTGTTATCAGCATACCGCCAACCGTGGTCCCGAAAACTAATAAACATGAACTAGAAATAGCGAACCGGAACTGAAATCTGGTTGTATGTATGCTCATTGTTGGAAGTTTTTGCTCTTTCTTCTAGCCTGTTCCGGAAGAACGCCCTCTGATGGAAACCGGAAATGGTCTCTCACACTTATCGCCTCCGGCGATGTGGGAGAATGAAAAATGATGTGGATAATTGAAAGAGCGGGAAGGGTTCTCAATAAAAAATCAACGATCGAGCCAAAGTTTAAAATCTTTAGCACGCTCGCGGCTTACAATAACATCCTCCTCCGAATTGGGAGTTATTTCGATTTTGAAGCGACTGTTAAACCATGTGTGAATATTTCGGATGCTTTCAATATTTACCATGTATTTCCGGTTTACCTGGTAAAACAGTGCAGGATCGAGTAGTGATGAAAGCTGGTCGATGGAATAATTAACCGGGAAACGGGTATTATCGAAAGTAACTGCAAAAGTCAATCCATCATCATAAATAAACCAGGCTATATCTTCGCTTTTTATCGACCGGTAGCGATCGCCAAGTTTTACCAAAAACCTCTTTTTTATTTCCGGTTTTTCATTGAGAACGATCCTTTTAATCAGTTCGCTTTCAGGCGGCAGAAACATTTCCCTGAAATTCCGAAACTTATCCATCGCATCTTTAACTTCATCGTAATCATAAGGTTTTACAATATAATCGATGCTATTCATCTTAAAGGAACGCAACGCATATTCATTGTACGCGGTTGTAAAAATTATTGGTGTTTTCACTTTTACCTCTTCAAAAATATCAAAGCAATCGCCATCGTTTAAAAGAATATCCTGAAAAACCAGGTCCGGAAAAGCATTATTCCGGTACCATTGTATACCTTCTTTGACCGAACCGATTACATCGAGCACTTTTATTTCCGAATCATATTTCCCAAGCAATTGAATTAATCGGAGTGCTGTATGTTTTTCATCCTCAAATATTAAAACGTTCATAATCGGAATAATTTAACACCGGTATTTTAACTTCAAATTCACCGTTGGTTTTGTTAACGATTACTCTCTTTTGTGATACCAATTCGTATCTTTTTGAAAGATTTTTTAATCCCGTTTGTGTGGAAAGTCTTTTCGCATCGCGCGGATTCAAATTGTTCCTTACCACAATAAAATCATTCTCTTTGCTAATCGTAATTCTCAACGGATTTTCAGGATTATATTTGTTATGATTAATGGCATTTTCCACCAAAAGCTGCAGTGTAACGGGAGGAAGAAAAGTATTTTCAGCAAAGGATTTGTCCAGCCTGTTTTCCAAAAAAACACCATCATCGAGCCGTGTTTTAATAAGAAAAAAATAGGCTTCCAAAAACATCAATTCCTCTGACAGTTTTACCAAATGAAACTCATTCTTTTCAATAATATAACGAAGTGTTCTGGACATTCTCACAATAAAATCGGCTGAAAGGTCGGCATCTTCATAAACGAGTGATGAAAGCACGCTTAAGCTGTTAAATAAAAAATGAGGTTCAATCTGCGCCTTCAATGCTTTGTATTGGGCCAGAATATTTTCTTTCTCCAGTTCTTTTGCTTTTAGTATTTCATTCTGAAGGTTTTTTTGCATTTCGTAATACCCATCGAATGCAAGAATTAACAGGTAAATACTCGTCAACGGAACAGTTAGTTCAGGATTCAGAAATGAGTTTTTGCTCCAGACCTCCGCATTTCCAAAGAAGTAAACATCACCCAAGCGGTAGAAATGGTTTAACGAAGCAACAAGAATAAAACCAAGAACAGCATGTAAACAGGTAATAATAACTATTTTAAGCCCCACTCTTTTTATATTTCTTGTCCAGTGTTGAAAAAAGCCATTGAAATAATCGGCAATCTTCCAAATTATCAGGCCATAAAACACAAAAAAAAGGGTAAACACCAGGCTGCGAAAATTCAATTCGAAGGGTCCATACGGGAAAGACTCATCAAAACTTTTTATAATGGTTTGAATAAGAAAAACCACCCAAAAACGAAGCCAAAACTTCCTTATCCCTTTCATTTATTTGATATAGTTATTTTCTCTGAACCACAAGATAGCCTTTTCTATTGATTGATGTATTGGAGTTATTTCAAAATCAATTTCATTCATCGCTTTTTGAGCGGTGTAAAAATTATCTTCACACAACATCTTTGCGTTAACGCCGGTAAGTTGATTAGGGATATGAAATACATGTTCCAAAATATCTCCAACAAAACCGGCAGTTTTAAGTACCCAGGAAGGAATCTGAATAAAAACAGATTTTTGATTTACGATACCCTTAACCATTTTAAAAAAATCAAGATAGGAAAGATTTTCGCCGGCCAGCAAATAACACTCTCCCCTTTTTCCATTAAGCATAGCATTCACCACTCCTTGTGCCGCTGCCTCCACGTCTACAAAATTCTTCCCTCCGGGAGGATAAAAGATTACAGGCTTTTTTAGCACATGGAAAAATATTCGGCCACTACTTGGTTTTGTATCATTATCTCCAATCATAAAAGTTGGATTAACCACCACTGCGTTCAGTTGTTGCTTTGCTTCCTGTAAAACCATTTGCTGTGCCAGTAATTTGCTATAAGCATAGCCCGATTTTTTTAGCCAGGGCATAAAGGGTTTTTGCTCATTACCCGGCGCACTTTTAGCACCGTTACCAAAACAATTGGCCGAACTAACAAAAACAAAACGTTTCACTTTGCACCTCAAACAGGCGTCAATCAGGTAGCGGGTACTTTCAATGTTGGTTTTGTAAAAGGCCTCTACATTTGAAGGTGACTGGGAAGTTTTAGCGGCCACATGTATAACATAATCGCAACCACTAACCGCTCGTTCCACATCGCCCTTATCGGTTATCTTACCTTCAAAGAGTATACAGGTTACTCCTTCCAACGCTTTACGATTACTGCCTTCACGCACCATCGCACGCACAACAAATTTCTGTTCGGCCAGTTTCCTTACAACATGTGCCCCAAGTAATCCATTTGCTCCTGTTACAAGTACATTCATTTACAAATATTTCCAGCAATTTGTTTCGTGCTTTTTATCTCATTTTGTAGTGAAATACGCATTATTTTCAAACGCATCCAAACCGGAACAATTTTGAACATTAGCCAACTTAATTTATTCATGAACCCCGGAATTATTAACTCATCATCTTTAAGCAGCTGCCGTATACATATTTGCGCAACTTTTGCAGTGGATAGCGCTGTGCTACGAATAAACCGGTTATGGCTGTCTATCCGGCGAGTAACTTCGGCGTTGGTTCGCATTCCGCCGGGATGCGCCACACTTACCGTTATTCCCGTTCCCTTTAGTTCGGCTCCCAATCCACGTGAAAAAGAATATACAAACGCTTTCGATGCAGGATATACCGTTTTAAACGGCATCGGCCCAAATGAAGCCATACTTGCGATGTTTAAAATGTACGCTTTCCGTTGTCGTTTTAGAACCGGTAAAAGCAACCGGCTTAACAAAACCAACGCCCGCATATTCAGCATAACAATTTGGTCGATATACTCAGGTGTCGCCTCCAAAAACGATTGTGTTCCACCAACGCCGGCATTGTTAATTAAGATCTCAATCTCGAGATCGTCTATTCTATCCACCAAAAATTCAACTGCCCCAATTTGCGTTAAATCCAGTTCAAACGTTTTCACCTGTACCTGGTACTTCCTGGCTAAATCCGGTCCCATCTGATTAATTTCTTCACCGGGGAGTGCCGTTAATATCAGGTTCTTCCGCAACCGGGCACACTCCAGGGCTAATTCTTTTCCCAGGCCTGTGCTA
The DNA here is from genome assembly GCF_009617875.1 of Prolixibacter sp. NT017. Lineage (NCBI taxonomy): Bacteria > Pseudomonadati > Bacteroidota > Bacteroidia > Marinilabiliales > Prolixibacteraceae > Prolixibacter > Prolixibacter sp. NT017. The sequence continues at coordinate 2,317,223 of NZ_BLAV01000001.1, forward strand.
GCACCGGTAATAAGCGTATATTTTTCAATCTTCATTTTTGGATTTTATCTTTCTTGTTAAAATGGAAAGTGAAACATAATAACCTAAAAACATGGCCAAAATACCGGTGATAAACCCACCCAGAAGGAGTGAAAGAAATACATCAGAACCGGCTTCAATTACTGTTTTTGCAAAACCTATATTTATATGCTTCGGAATGTGAAAGGAAGAATCGATTCCGAGAATTTTCTTGCCTAACCAATAATTGAAAGCAAAAACAAATACACCGGTAACAACATTTGTATTAAAAACCCCAACAATAGCTGCCCCCTTATGGAAACGCAAAAGAGAAGCCAATACAGCCGAAATCAACATTTGAAATCCGGGAAATGGTAACATCCCGACAAATGAACCAAGTGCAAAACCACGCGCAACAACCTTAGGATCGCCCTCTAAAACGAACAACCGTTTTAACCCATCTATTTTTAGCATTTGAATCTTCATTGTGTCTCAGCCAAATATTTTAATTCATGAAAAGAATCGATGAAAAGTTTCTGAATAACCGGATCCAGTATAAACCTTGGGAAAACAGGTTTAGTGAACGATACAGCCCTGTAGTCAATTAGGGTATTCCCCTCACCTGCCGAAACGAATTTCCATTCGCCGGTATAATTCTGCATCCGCTCGATTCCCTCTTTGGGAGGAAAAGCCTTAGGTTCAGCATAAATAATGATCTCAGTTTCTGACCTGCTTTTTTTAACAACGTGCCGTGTCACCAAATCTTTTTGTTTCATCGGCCATGGATAGTCCATTAATGCATAGGTCACCCAGCTTGAATCGTTGATTATTTTTATCCGGCACTCTTTAATTCCAACGGCCCAGGAGAGATAATTTTCTACTTTGGTGAATTGCCGCAGAATCGCCGGAATTTTAGCGTGAATAAAAAATTGTGCACGCATTTCACGTGTTCTCAATGAATCGGTATTCAGCCATCGATAATATATGGAGATGCCTTCTGTTTCCCGTGAAAGTTTCCAGCCTCCCATGTCTTTATTTCTATCAGCCGCCGACAATTCTGTGCATAAACACAGGAACACCATAAAAAAGACTGTTTTGGGAATAACCATTATTCATTTGTTTACAGTTTCCATCGCTAAAATATCGTGCACCAGACAGATCCAAAAGTGAATTTCCGTGAAGCGGCATTTTACCCTTTCAACTGTAAAAATTGCTTGCTGAATTGTATTCTATTCCGAATTAGAGACAAGACGTTTTGAAAATAGGGAGCGGTAGCAGGTTTTATCTCCAGAAAAAATACTGAAAAACAGTCACCTTTAACAGGTAGAGGCAACAACACATTTCGTGTGTTTGGGTGACATCGTGTTTAGATAGATGGCCCGGTTCCGATAAATTATTGAGGCATTTGCCACATACCTCGAAGCCGAAAAGACCGTATAATCAATGATTCTGATATGAGCAAATTCAAAGTGAGCCCTCTGCCCCCCATCTCTGTTTTGCTGAAAACAATTGCTAAAACAGTTAATGGCAAGTTTTTTTCACGAATGCAAATGAATGTGATGTTTTGGCATAAAAAAAGCTCCAACCTAGATGACTGGTCGGAGCTTTCCTTGTATTTAAATCAATCAGACTACCACTTTTTCAAATCCACCTCAATATTCAACTGTAAAGCGATTGGAAAAAATATTGGAAGATGCTCGATCCGAAGTTAATTACATCCCCGGGTGGAATGCACGCGAATTTTATTTTGTTAAATCGAAACGGAATGTCACCGTCGGATTCTTGTTGACCGTTACACGGGCTTCGTACTCGCCCTTTGCCAGCCAAAGGTTATTACCAAAATGCGCGGTCTCCATCCCTTTTCCGGCCACATGCATGCGACACACCGGTAATGATTTCCAATCACTTTTCTTAGGAGAAAGCTCGCGGTAACTAATCATCACCGAAGCGTTTTCAACAGGTTTGCCCCCTTCTTTTAAAAAGGCAACCAGATGGTGATTGGGCTTTGGAGTACTATTCATAGTTACCGCACTGGCACCACCATCCCATTTCATCTCCGCGTTGGCGCCTTGATAGGTTTCAGCCGGTAAAACCCTCATTGTCACAGAGACCTTTCCTGCCATCTTTGTTTTACTGACCACCTGGGCTTTCGCCACATTCATCGAAATAAACAAGCCCAATGAGACTGTCATCAACGAAACTAAAATCTTTCTTCTTGTCATAACTCTGTTTTTAAATGTTCCTATCGTTAGGCTAGTCTTTGAAAAATACGGGGTCATTCAGAATACTGAAGAAAAATGGTCTTGGCTATTTATACTTGTTCTTGATAACAGCAGAGGGGACGAAAGAGTTGTGTTAAAACCGGTATTTAACATGATTAATTCCCGTTAGGCCCTTAAGTTTCCTAAAACGTGGGACCATTACCGCTATGCATTGCAATACAAGAGCAATCGTTTGCGACAGTTCAGAAAATAAAAAACGGGGTCAACATCATTCGATGTACCCCGTCTCAGTTAGCGAATTCGCTGTATCTTATTGCTCCTTAAGGTTTTACAGTCAACCATCAATGATGAAACAATCTTACCCCGGTATTGATAATGGTCATGCCGTATTTGTTGGCTGTCTCAATGATTTCCTCGTCCCGGATGGAGCCCATAGGAGTAGCAATGTATTTGATGCCATACTGGTGGGCCAGCTCGATATTGTCTTTTTGCGGGAAGAATCCATCGGAAAGCAAACAGGTGTTTGGCAGTTCGTTCAACAGGATTTTATCTACAAATCGCTCTTGCCTCTCCTGCTCAATCAATTGGTCCAGATCCGTTCGTTTCTTGTTTTCAAATTGCTCTAAAAACGAATAATCAATTTTACTCTTCTGGTACCAGACATTTGCTTTCGTCAATGCCAGTCCTGAACAGAGAATTCTGGACTGCTGACCGGAACCGATACCAATGACATGACCATTCGACACCACGCAAATCGAATTCGACTGCGTATATTTCAACGTCAGCATTCCGAGTTTTAAGTCGGTGAGAATATCCGACGGAATGTCCTTATTTTCGGTTACTACGTTGGAAAGTTGCTCGTCGTTGATTTTTAGATTATTTCGCTTTTGTTTGATGGTGATTCCAAATATCTCCCGTGACTCTATTTCGCTGGGTTCAAAATCTTTGTCTATCTGGAAGATCACATAATTGCCTTTCTTCTTCGAACGCAGAATTTCCAGCGCTTCATCTGTGAATTCCGGTGCAATAAGTCCATCGGAGACTTCTGATTTGACCAATTGCGCTGTCTCTTTATCGACACAATGACTCAAAGCAATAAAATCGCCAAACGAAGCTAACCGGTCGGTTCCTCTTGCCCGGGCATATGCCGCAGCCAGTTTCGATAAAGGTTTCCTGATCAGGTAAGCTTTTTTCTCGTTGTCACTTAAGTCTTTAAAAATAGCCACACCGGAGGGCGTTACATGCTTAAAAGAAGTGCTGCACTCAACATTCAGTGTCTGGCTGACTTCTTTCACCAGTTGCCAGGAATTCAAGGCATCCAACACATTGATGACACTTGGATTTCCGTTCAATAAGCTTAGTGCGTTTGACTGATCAATAACTTCCGCATAATCCTGGTAAGGATTCATTCCGTATTTCAACTTCATGGTGCCGTTTTTTTAATTCGTTTTGCAGTATATTTCTCAGGCTGCTACAACAGTATACCTGCATAGCGTCGGATGGCTCACAAAGTTATTTGAATATCTGATTTCACCGGATTTTGTCATCAGATGTTATTCATCTTTAACAATTTCTTCTGTTTCGTCGGACACGAGACTTAACAGAGAGGCCCGAAGAAACATGAAATTTCTCCGGGCCTCTGCGCAACAAGTAAATTTGGAATTTTACTTTTCAATCTCTTTTGCAATGAATCCGGCCATCACTTTGGCTGCGTGCTCGTTCGGGTGAATGCTATCAGTAAAGTTCGCCCCCTGATTCAACATGTCATGATACAGGTCAATCACCGGCAGATGATTGGTTTTGGCCAGCTTCTTAACAATGGGAATCACTCCGTTCACAACGGTCGAATCGTTAATTCCCCACTTCGTTTTAAACACGGGAACCGGCAAACACAAATACATCTTCGGATGGGTCGGTATCGTTCTGAACGTATCAATCAAAGCCTGGTAATCCTTTTCGTAACGAACGGCATTCCAATTTTGAGGTTTCGTGTCATTTGTCCCCAGCATAATGACCATGATGTTGGGTCGAAAAACAAAGTCATTTGAAAACTCCTTGCAAATCCAGTACGGGAAATCGCCCTTCTTCTGCAACGTAGTAGCACTTCGCCCCGAATTCAGTACCGTATATCCGGGACCAAGAATGCTGTCGAGTTCCACCGGATATCCTGTTTTACTTTGAACCGCCAGTCCGTAACCTTCCGTAATGCTATCGCCTACGCAGACTACCCGGGTTACTTTTTGGGTACATGAAGACATTACCACCAGGAAGCCGATAATACTCAACCCTATCAATTTTTTCATTCTATCAAGACTTTTAAATTTTCATTTCAATACCGGACTCCCACTACAATTGGATGGTTTGCTCGTGTCCGTCGTAGTTTACTTCTATTCCCTTAGCATCAGGGTCAAAAGCTTTTGGGGTCTCTTTTCCTATCGGGACAATAACGAATGTCCGCTCCTTCAGCATTCCCTTGAATTGACCTTCTCGTTCTCCAATGGTCAGGATTCCGTCTGCATCGTTGTAGCTGAACGAAATGTTCGAATAAGCACCTTTTTCGTAATCATAGTTGACACCTTCGTCTTCGTAAAGGGTAAACTGTCCATCCTGCCCGCGATAAACATACAGGACAATCTTTTTGGGCAGCGTCTCATTGCTGTATTGAAGTGCAGGCCCGACCGTGATGATAGCCCCTTCATGTACAAACAAAGGCATACGGTTGTACGGAGCATCCACGGTTAAAGACTGCCCGCCCTGAATCATTTTTCCCGTATAGAAATTGTACCAGTTGGTGCCTTTCGGGAAATAAACCTTGCGGCTGCGTGCCTGGTAAGTATAAACAGGACAGACCATAAATGCCGGCCCAAACATATACTGGTCGCCAATGTTTTCAACGTTTTTGTCGCCGGGAAAATCCATAACCAACGGTCGCATGATGGTGTAATCATCGAACCAGGTCATCCCGGCCAGGGTATAGATGTAAGGCATCAACCGGTAACGCAACTGGGTGTAATATAAAATGGAATTGTAGGTAGGGGTACCTTTCGGAGCAATGTTCCAGGGTTCACGATAAGGGTATTGCCCATGTGCCCGGTATAAAGGAGCAAAAGCGCCGAACTGGTACCAACGGGTATTCAGCTCCCGCCATTCTTTGTAATCAGCATCTACTTTGCCTGTCCGGTTGTACACCATCTGACCTTTTACGTACCGGTCTTCGACACAGAAACCACCAATGTCCATCGTCCAATACGGAATACCGCTGATGGAGAAATTCATTCCGGCTGCAATCTGTGCTTTCATATCCTCCCAGCGGGTAGCAATATCCCCGCTCCAGGTAGCCGTAGAGTAATGCTGCAATCCGGCAAAACCAGAACGGGTTAACAAGAAAACACGTTTGTTGGGAGCGACACCGCGTTGTCCGTTATAAATCGCTTCGGCGTTCATCAACGCATATGCATTGAAATACTCGGTGGAAGGTCCCAAAGCCGTCGGGCCACACAATTCTTTCCGGTACCTCATATCGGTACAATCGAGAATATTTGGCTCGCTGGCATCCATCCACCAGGCATCAATCCCCAACGGGTATAAATTGTCGTACATCTGTTTCCAGAACAATTTCCGGGCTCCGGCCGAATAAGCATCATAAAATGACCCCACATAACCGGAGCCAACCCAGTCTCGAATACTATCTTTTACGGCCTGCATGTACATCCAACCATGCTTCTCGAATTCCTTGAAATGCTTGGTCGTCGCATAAAACTTGGGCCATACGGAAATCATCATATGGGCGTTCATGGCATGAATGGAGTCGACCATCGCCTTCGGATCCGGGAAACGGTTCTTATCAAATTGGTGACTTCCCCATTTTGTTTCCGGCCAGTAAAACCAGTCGAGTACAATGTTGTCAATAGGAAATTTGAGCTTCCTGAATTCTTTCAGGGTACTGAGTATTTGATTTTGGGTTTTATATCTTTCGCGACTTTGCCAGAAGCCCATGGCCCATTTTGGCATGATCTGTGATTTTCCGGTTAGCGTGCGGTAGCCTTTGATGACTTCGTCCATGGATTTGCCATATACAAAATAGTAATCCATTTTCTTGTTCATTTCGCTCCACCAAACCTGGCTGTTTTGCTCATCTTTCGGAAGTGGGGTTTCCACCTGTAACCCGCAATACGATTTACCTCCGTCAGGTCTCCAGTCAACACGAATCGGAACACGTTTTCCGGCTTCCAGGTTGACTGTGAATTTGTAACTATTGGGGTTCCATGCGGTGCGCCAACGCTCCGGCACCTCCAATTTATTATCCACGTACACTTTTACATACCCTGCATAATATAATATGAGGCGATATGGTCCGCTATGTGGTGCTTCAATTTCCCCGGCATAGGTTACATGGGCATTTTTTAAAGGGAAATTCTCCGGCAAATTCCTGACGGTTTTTATGTCCTCGAAATAAAGGGAATCTTCTGTGCGTACCAGGTTGGGTCTGGCTTTAGTCAGCGAAACATAGGTTCCGGTCAATCCTCCCGGCTTTCCATTTTCATCGTATAACTTAAAAGCCCGGTTCAGCTGCTGGTAAGCGCGACTGTCACCAAACCGGCTCAGTGAATAGCTGTCCCACAACAATCCATAATTCTTGTTGGAAACGATAAAAGGCACCGAAACCTTCGTATTGTACTGAAACAGTTGTTCGCTTTTCCCTTTGTAATTAAACTCGTCGGACTGATGTTGTCCCAGACCATAAAAAGCTTCGTCAGCCGGCGAATCAAACAGTTGCCGGATGGTGTAGCCTTTTGTTCCATCGACGTCAATCGGGGTAAAGGTTCGGCCTCCCCCCTTCTTTTCGGCCAGAATAAGCTTGCCTTCTTTATCTTTGAATTTGATTCCCCCATCTGCTTTGGAGACCATGACATTTAATTTCTTCGTGCTTAACCGGATGGAATCCCCTTCATCGTCCACCGTAAAAGGAACAGTATGCAAGCCGGGAACAATAATCAGGCTCGAATCCTTTGGAAAGTTTTTATCCGGAGTAGCGGAAACGTGAATCAACTCATCTCCCAGAACCTGCAAACGAACCTTGTGGGTGGCTGTTTTTCCGTTCTGTTTTAGATTCACGACAATGCCATCGTTCAACTTTTGATACTGTGTAGAAGAACACGAAGCGAATAAAAGTGCAAGTAGCAGGCTTAGATATATGTTTTTCCCTTTCATCGTCAATTAGGTTTTTAAAAGAATATTCGGCCAGCTAAATTCTCAAGAAAAAGGCAGAAACAGGGAGTACAAATGTTTTCAATGGGTGGAGAAATTATTTGAACGGGAAACTTTTCGCCATTCGCGAAACATACGACCTACATCCTACCGCATTATTAGACAAAAAGATAACACTCATATACGTACTATTGCATCAAAATTCGCTCTTGTGCGTTTTTCTGATATCATCCTAAAAGAAAATAAATAGTCCAAGTTTGATTTTTCCGTGATTGTCGTCCTGAGTTGGTTGTTTTTAAATGGCAAATCCCCAAAAACACAGTCGCCTATTTCAACAAAAAACCCGCCAGATTAATAACCTGACGGGCCTGTTTGGTTTACGATACTATCGTAATTACTCTATGCGAAAGAATAATTTTTTAAATCCGAATAAGTAAACTGCTTTACTTGAAAGCATCTTTACAATAATTAATTCCATAGGCATCATAAAGCTTAACCTCGGACCGCATACGCTTGAGGAAATCATCGTAGTTGCGGCTTGCCTTTGGCGACCAAAGGACTTCGGCCAACGCTGCCATACGAGGAAATATCATGTATTCCACTTTTGCCGGCGTCTTCATGTATTCGGTCCACACATTCCCCTGCGAACCTAAAATATATTTGTCTTCATCGGGAGCCAGTTCTTTGGGCACCGGCTCATAGTTGTACACCTTCTTCAGTGGCGTAAAACCACCGAAAGCAATCGGTTCCGATTCCGGCTTTCCTTGGTAGTGGTCGAAATAACAATACCCGCCGGGGGTCATAATCACGCTGTGGTGTGCCTGAGCTGCGGCAATTCCGCCTTTTTCACCTCTCCACGACATAATCACCGCATTGGGCGCCAGACCTCCTTCCAAAATTTCGTCCCAGCCAATCATCTTCCGCCCGTGGGCATTCAGGAATTTCTCAATGCGTTGCACAAAATAGCTTTGCAGCTCTTCCTCATTTTTGAGCCCCAGCTTTTTCATCCGGGCCTGATCATAAGGACACGCTTTCCAACGTGTTTTCGGACACTCATCGCCACCAATATGAATGTATTGACTGGGGAACAGTGCCATTACTTCGGTTAGCACATTTTCCAGAAATTTGAATGTCTTCTCCTTACCGGCACAGTAAACGTCATCATACACTCCCCACCGGGTCCCCACCTGGTACGGACCTCCGGTACATCCCAATTCAGGATAGGCAGCAAGTGCGGCCATAGCATGTCCCGGCATTTCTATTTCCGGAACGACCGTTACATAGCGTGCCTTCGCGTAAGCTACAATCTCCTTAATCTGGTCCTGCGTGTAGAAACCGCCGTAACGTTTTCCGTCATATTTATTGTTTTTTCCGGGATGTCCGATCAGCGTTTCTTTTCGCCACGCTCCTACCTGTGTCAGTTTCGGATACTTCTTGATTTCAATCCGCCACCCCTGATCATCGGTAAGATGCCAGTGAAATACATTCATCTTGTTCATCGCTATATAATCGATGTACTTTTTGATAAATGAGACCGGCATAAAATGACGCGAAACGTCGAGATGCATACCTCGCCACGAAAAACGTGGTGAATCGTCAATCTGCACCGCCGGGAACGTTACCTGAGCCAACTGTTTTTTTGAATGCGGCAAAAGCTGAATGAGCGTCTGAACGCCATAGAACAGACCGTTCGGCGCGGACGCTTTCAAAACGATGCCCTTTGGATTGATGGAAAGTGTATAGGCCTCTTTGCCCAAATTCAGACTTTTATCCAGGCTAATGAAAACAGTTTTGTCAACCGGAAGATCTCCTACCTCAACTTTATTCTTTAACCCGTAAAAATCAATGAGATGTGTCTGCAGAAATCCAGCTATTTGCTTTATTTCTGCACTGTCTTCATTCACCACGATTGGTGTCTCTGCGTTCAGCTCAAAAACACCTTTCTCCTGAACCATCTTGGCAGGCTTGGGAACAATGTTTATTTCCGGCTGCGGAGCTTCTTTCGTGCTACATCCGTTCAACGCCGCTACCACTACGAATAGCCAGACCATCCTTATCATCAACTTCATCTGTTTATATTTTATTTTTTAACCACACACACTATTGGGGCAGAATTCCCATCACTGCTTCTCACCTAAAATGGGCTTATCGGTGAATGAAATAGTTGAATGAGGCTTCTTGCCCAATTGTTCAAAAATGACAATTCGATTGGCTCCCTTTTTCAACCAACATCCGGGAACATAAAGAGTATGCTGTGGGCCAATATGCCAATAGCGTCCCAAATTATGACCGTTTACAAATACCACACCTTTCCCCCAGTCGGACATATCCAGAAACGTATCTGCCGGTTTATCCACTTTGAATGTCGTTCGATAAAAAGCCGGTTTTCCTGTTTCCACCCGCTCGTTTGCTACCTTCGGAGTAGTGTTCAGTGGCATTTTAAACATTTCCCAATGTCCGGTTAACTCGGAGCCGTTTAAACTGACCGGTGAAATAATTCCTTTCTTATTATGAATCAGTTCGGCGCCGTAATTGATACGCCCCAGGTTTTCGACTAATAAATCCAGTGTTCCATTAGCTGGAATCTGAACAGGCAGCGCATATTTATTGAATACGCGATTCAACTCTCCTACTTTCTTCCCGTTTACATAAACCACCCCAAAATCACGCAAGCCATCTACCTTCAGTGTCCCTGATGCAGCATCTGAGAATTTCTTTCGGTAAAGAACATAGCCGTACCCCTGTCCCAATTCCTCGAAGGTTTTGGGCTGATTGGCAACAACCGGTTGTTGTTGTGTCAACCAGTTCAGAGCATCCATGTGGGCCTTTAATGGCTGAGAAGCATACTTCATTACTGGTATTCTTTCAGGTACCGGAGGCAAAGCTTGATGCAAATATTGCTGCATGGTTTGCCTGATAGCCATGTATTTCGGAGTCGCCCAACCCGTTTCACTAATCGGTGCACCATAGTCATAACTGGTCAGATCCGGCTGAATGTCATGCTTATCATTGTAGTTGGCCCCGGAGGTAAATCCAAAGTTTGTTCCCCCGTGAACCATATAAAAGTTAAAACTCACACCTGCATCGAGGTATTTCTTTGTCTGCTCGACAATCTTCGTCGTGGCAACACGGACAAACGGTTCACCCCAATGGTCCAACCAACCGGGATAAAACTCTGCGACCATGTACGGACCTTTACCGTCGTGATATTTGTTGACAGCCTTTTTGAGATTAGCAACATCATTCTCCCCGTTGGCGGCCGGTAAAACACCCGGAATGGCACCGCCTTCGAACAACCAGTCACCATCAGCCGTAAAATAAGGCGCAGGAAAACCACTCTCCTTCAGCAAATGAAAGATCGCCATCTTATAGGCTTTATGATCGGCTGCGGACACATCTTTTTGCTGTGCAACATAGGAACCAAACTCATTCTCCGTTTGTACCAAAATAATGGGACCGCCCTGATCGGCAAACAGCCCGTTTAGCGCCGCATGCAAATGCGTAAAATAGGTTTTACACGAATCAAGGAACGCTTTATTATTGGTACGCAGTTGCAATTCAGGATTATTCTGCAACCACCAGGGAAAACCTCCGTTCTCCCATTCGCCACAGATATACGGACCGGGACGAAGAATGACATTCAAGCCTTCTTCACCTGCCAATTTGATAAATCCTGCCAAATCATGATTTCCGGTTTTAAAATCCCACACACCAGGCGATGTTTCATGGTAATTCCAGAAAACATAGGTCGCAACGGTGTTCATTCCCATCGCTTTCAGCATCTGTAACCGGTGTCGCCAGTAGGGCTTCGGAATTCTGGAATAATGCATCTCTCCGGAATGAATCTTCAGTACCTGGCCATTCTGCATAAATTCCCCTCCACGAATAGTCACCGTGGCATCCTGGGCGCTGGCACGAGTGAAATTGCTTAATAGCAGGAGAAGCGCAATGAGACCTGCAAGACTTATATTTTTCATTTTCATAAAATTATCTGTTCCGGTACCTGAGTAATATTAGTAAACACTTACCCTGGAGATGACCGGACAAGCTTTCGAGTCGAGGATAGTGACTTTCACCTTGTCTGTCGTTACCGGTTTGAATTTCAATATCCGCTTGTACCCGATGGTTGTTCCCTCAGCTATTTGCTTCCATTGTCCGTCAGTCCATGCTGAAACAGTAAACGATTTAACCCGCTGCCCCAATTTAATGTATTCCTGCAACGTGACATAACCGATTGTTTTCGGTTTGCCTAAATCGAGGGTAAGCGTTCCTGTTTTTATTCCATCGTCAGTAGCCCAATAGGTATCTTTATTTCCGTCGACTACATTTTTGCCGGCATATTCCGACGAGTTGCCCCGCACCTCTGATGCCTTTACTTTGCAGTTTAAAGCCAGGTCGTTGGCAAACGTTTGGTCAATCAATTTCTTCCAGCCTAAAAGCGATTTAACATCATTTTTACTGAACAAGCCGTCCCTGTCTGGCGGAACATTCAGCAACAGGTTAGAACCTCTCCCCACGGATGTCAGGTAAATATGAAACAGTTGCTCTGGTGTTTTTACCAACGAATCTTCTTTCGGATGATAGAACCACCCGGGACGAATCGATGTATCCACTTCGCCCGGAACCCAACTGGTCCCATCCGGGGAACCGGTTTCCAACAACTTACTTGTACCGGCTTTCCCGGCATACAAGGTATCTGTGGTGATGGTATTCCAGTTCGTCGTGTCCATGAATCCCTGTTCATTTCCGCACCAGCGAATATCCGGCCCGGCATCACTAAAGAAAAGCACATTCGGTTGGATGGCACGAATCATCTTCAAAGTAGTGGGCCAATGATAATAGGTAGCCCGATCAATTTCCCGTTTCTCGTTAGCACCACCATAATATCCCGTACCGCCGTTGGCCCCATCGAACCACATCTCATAAATTGGGCCATAATTGGTGAAGAGTTCTTTTAGTTGGTTTCGATAATATTGGATATATGAGGGCTTCCCGTAGTCAGCTCTACTCCTGTCCCAGGGAGACACGTAAACACCAAACTTCAATCCGTATTTCCTGCAAGCATCCGAGACGGCTTTGACAACGTCACCGTGTCCTCCCATAAACGGACTATTCTTAACACTTCTGTCGGTATACTTCGATGGCCACAAACAGAAACCGTCATGATGTTTACACGTCAAAATAACTCCCTTGAAGCCTGCTTCTTTCAACACCTTCATCCACTGGTCGGGATTAAAACCAACCGGATTGAATAACTTCGGTGATTCGTTTCCGTATCCCCACTCTTTATCGGTAAACGTATTGATTGAAAAGTGAATGAAAGCATTTACCTCCATTTCCTGCCATTGCAGTTGCCGTTCAGTCGGCACCGGGAGCACCGGTTTGGGTGGAACTACTTTTTCCTGCTGACAGGAAAACAATGCCAACAGCAATAATGAGACAGCTAATTGGCTAAATATGAAAGAGAGCTTGTTCTTTTCTTTTGAAGATTGTCTTCTCATCTTGTTCACTTTAAATCATTTCGGTGAAGACAATTGGCTCATCTCCGTTTTGCAACAGAGATGAACCAGTTGTTATGCTAAAAAGAAAAATTACCAGTTAGGATTCTGCGTCAGATTCTTATTCAAATCGACTTCACTTTGCGGAATCGGCCATAGATAATCGCGTTGCGGATTGAACTGCCGGTTCTCTACCAATACATGTTTTTGGTAGTCACTACGAGCACTGTTCCAGTAGTTCAAAATTCCATACACATCACCAGGCATAACGTTTTCGGCAATTTTCCAACGACGAATATCGAACAAACGTTGTTCTTCTTCCGCAAATTCAACTCTGCGCTCCTGTCGAACGATTTGTCGCATCGCCGTCTGCGACTGGCCGGTTGGAATCGGCGGCAAATTAACATCGGCACGTCCCCGGACCTGGTCGATGGCATCATAAACCGATTGATCGATGTCGTTCATCTCAATCTTTGCTTCGGCATAAGTAAGCAATACTTCCGGATAACGAAGAATGATCATATCGTTGGTTGAGTTTCCGCTCCAACCGCCATCAACCGTTGCCGGAATATATTTTTTGTAATAGTAACCGGTATAGGAAGCATTGTTCTTACCCAGCCCATCGGCTGAATTCGGATCCGTAATATCAATGGTATCGCCGTTCAGCACGCCACCGGGCACCACAATAGTCATTTTCAAACGGGGATCACGATTTTCAAACGGATGCTGAGGATCATACAGTGATGATTGATCGATCGTTTTTCCGTCGGTACATTCGTAAGCATCTACTAATGACTGTAATGGAACGATTTCTGACCAACCTCCGATTGTCGGGCCTCCAATCCATGTGGCCAAAGCACTCTTGTAATTATCGGTATACTGGGCCGAAAGGATGATTTCCGAACTATGCTCATTCGTTCCGCTAAACAGACTCGTGTAGTCCGGGTCAACCGTATACACGTTCATGTCCATCACCTTCTTGGCAGTAGCTGCAGCATCGGAATAGTTACCATTATACAAATCAATTCTCGCTTTCAATGCCAGTGCTGCGCCTTTTGTAGCCCGCCCGAACTGATCGCTGGAATAAGAAACCGGCAAATAGTCTGCAATCTTCGCGAGTTGCGCAGAGATTGAATCCATCACAACGCTGGCACTGGTTCGGCTGACGTCATATTGATCTGGGTTGGTTTGCGGTGATGTAATCCACGGAACGTCACCATAGAGACCTACCAATTGCTGATATGACCAGGCGCGAATAAAAGTGGCCTCGCCAATCAGTTGATTTCTCAAGTCCGCATTCATATCCGGTACTTTGCCGATATTGGCCAGAACGTTATTGGTATTGGCAATGCTTTGATACATGAATTTCCAAAAATGGTCGAAAGTACCTAACGTTGTTGTTGCACTTCCGTTTCCGGCATACATGATATCACATGGCCAGTTGGACCAGGCATAGCTATCATCGGTTGCACAGGTCAGAAAAGTCCTCCACCAATCGTCACCTCCCAGGAAGCGGTAACAGCCTGTAACAGCCTGCACGGCATTATCGGAGTTGACCCAGTAGGTGTCGGTGGTTAGAGAATCGGTTGGTTGTTTGTTCAGAAAACTTTCATCACAGGCAACCAGTAAAAAGAGGCTCAGCAGAATGAAGCTGTATTTATATATATTCAATTTCATGATTGTCAATTTTAAAAGTCCACATTAACGCCTAAAGAAAATACCTTTACCTGAGGGTAGTAGCGACTGTCATCAGGATTCTCCGGGTCGATGCCGTACTTGTTCAGCTTCGACCAGGTAAGCAAATTCTGGCCTGACACATAAAAACGGCATCTGTCAATACCTACGGTTCGGTCGAACGATTTCGGAAGAGAGTAGCCAACCTGCAGATTCTTTAGTCTTAAGTATGCTCCACTTTTAATCCAGAATGAGGAAGAAACATAGTTATGAGAATAGGATGTTAACCTTGGAAATGAAGCACTCGTGTTGCCCGGTGTCCAGCTGTCGAGATGCAACTTTTTGAAATTACCGTCCTGACTGATGGGCGCTCTGTTAGATTGAACCGTTGTCACATCGACTTTTCCTACTCCCTGGAAAAAGGCAGAAAGATCGAAATTCTTGTAGGTTGCATTGATGTTCAATCCATAAGTGTACCGTGGAATATCACTTCCAATAACGGTACGATCAGAAGCATCGATTTTTCCATCGTGGTTCAGGTCCCGATAAATCAAATCACCGGGAGCAACATTACCCGGCTGGGTGGCATGACTATCGATCTGATCCTGGCTTTGGAAAATACCATCACAAACATATCCGTAGAATGCTCCAATAGGCTCACCAACATGAAACGCCCGGATCACATTGTCATTGTTCGAACTTTCCCAATCTGCATTTTTCAGATCGGTAATCTTATTCTTTACATCAGAAATATTGAACTGCACATTGTATTTAAACTTCTGCTGTATAGCACCTTTGTATCCGAGAGAGAATTCCCAACCCTTGTTTTGTACACTACCCGCATTCTGGTATGGTGCATTTTGACCAACCGTTTGGGGAATCGGTAGCTCTAACAGAATATTGTTAGTATTCTTCACATAGTAATCAAAGGTGAGATTCATTTTTCCCTTCATGAACATGGCATCCAAACCAACATCGCTCATCTCTGTTGTTTCCCAGCTAATGTTACTATTGGCAGCTGTTTCTATCCGGGCTCCCGGATTCAGACTACCGCCAAACGGGTAATCATATCCCAGGACCATTACTGATTGGTACGGATAATTACCAATTTCCTGGTTTCCTAATTGTCCCCACGATGCTCGGAGTTTCAGCTCACTCATGAAATTAATACCATCCATGAAAGGCTCTTTCAACAATTGCCAACCAGCTGAAAAAGATGGAAATGTTCCCCACCGGTTTGACTTCGAAAAACGGGATGAGCCATCGCGACGTATATTGGCCTCAAACAAATACTTATCATTATACGAATAATTCACTCGCCCAAAATAGGAAAGCAGGCCATAGCCATATGAATACCCGTTGTTTTTTTGCGAAGCCGGATCGCCACCCGCCAGTTCGGAGAGTACATTCAACGAGCCGTTATTACGGTATCCGTACAGATAATTGGTGTTATCGTCTATTTTGGAGATACCACCTAACAATCCTATATTGCTTTTTCCAACTGAAACATTGTACCGTAGCAGCGACTGCAGATTATAGTAAAAGTCTCCATAGTTTTTTTTGCTAATCTGGTTTGAACCTTTTACGATTTCATTTTTGGTAAAGAAATTAATGTAGGTTAATGCCTTATCGTTGTATGTATTATTCGTAACGTCATAATTCAGCATTGCACTACCGGAAAGCTCCAGCCCCTTCAATATCTTATAACTCAAGCGGAAATTGCCACTAAATACATCATCATTGTATTTATAAGAACCTCCGTCGGATTGAAGGCGAACCGGGTTGCCGTCACCTCGGGCTACACCCCAGGTTCCGTCAGAATATTTAACCGGAAGTGTCGGATTGGACATGATAGCCTGGCTAAACTGGAACCAAATACCGTCACCGGTATTTCCGGTATTTCCCTGCGGCTCACTACGATCAGAGAAATTACCTGATACATCCGCATTGAATTTCAGTTTATCGCTGATAGTCACATCCGAATTCAGGCGAACCGTTACACGTTCAAAATTGGCCTTTTTCACCAAGCCTTTTTGATTTAAGTAGTTGGTCGAAAAACGGAATTTCGCCTTATCGCTACCACCGCTAATCGCTACGCTATGCTGCTCCTGAATTCCGGATCCTTGTAAAATTTCATCCATCCAGTACACATCCGGATATTGATCCTTATTTCGATTCGGATCATTGTAAGCAGCAATATCTGCATCGGTAAACTTGGCACTTCCACCCGAGTTCAAACTTAATTGGTTGACCAACTTCATGTAGTCCTGTGCCCCTACAAAATTCGGCAACTTAGTTGGCTTCTGTACCCCAACATATCCATTGTAGGAAACTTTAATCTGGTTGTCTTTCCCTCTTTTGGTTGTAATTAAAATCACCCCGTTTGCGGCGCGCACACCGTAAATAGATGAAGCCGCAGCATCTTTTAATACTGATACAGAAGCAATATCATTAGCGTCAATATCATTGATGTTGTATTCCATCCCATCGACCAAAACCAATGGGTCGTTGTTATTCAATGTACCAACTCCCCGGATACGGATGGTACCGGCATCGGCACCCGGCTGTCCGCTACTTTGCGTTACGGTAATACCCGGTGCAACTCCCTGCAGCGCATTCGACACCTGCGCAACCGGCTTTTTCACAATATTATCACCATCTACTGTGGAAAGTGCTCCTGTTACATCTACTTTTTTCTGTACACCATAACCAACGGCAACTATCTCATTCAGCCCTACAGATTCTTCCTTCATCACAACATCCAGCGAGGTTTTTCCGTTCAGGGCTGCATCAACTGTCTTCATCCCAACGAAAGAAAAAGTCAACGTAGAACCGACCGGCACATTGGTCAAACTATAGTTTCCGTCCGCATCTGTAATTGTTCCGTGCGTCGTTCCTTTTACAATAATGGTTACCCCGGGAATTGGTTTACCTTTTACATCGTTTACTTTCCCGGTAATGGTTTTATTTTCAGGTTGCGGCGATTGCATATCTTCGTTTCCGCTCTTCGATTTCATCTCATCCCGGGGACCAATGACAATCTGCCTGTCGAAAATATGATAGGTTAAATCGGTTCCGGCAAGAACCTGGTTCAGTATTTTATTGACTGAGCTATTTTCCGTGTTAACATTAACTTTTCGGTTGACATCAACTTGATTATCCTTATAGAAAATAATAAACTCACTCTGTTGTTGGATTCGGTCAAACACCTGACCTACTGTACTATTCTCCAAATGGAGCGATAGTGTCGTATTTTGTGCATACGAGCTGGATGCATAAATATTTCCTATCCCAAACAGAAGAATAAATATCGTTAGTTTCATAACTCTAAATGCGTGTACACATAAATGAGAAAAATGCGCACAGTTGTGGTTTTTTTTCATAGATTTAACCTCCTTGAATTAAATTAATATTGCTAATCTACTTATGCGATGTTAGTTACTAGTTTGCGGGTGTTGGCGCATCCGCAAACTTTTTTTTCTGATTTCATCAAGTCATACGATATAGTTTTTAGTTAATAATTATCTGATCTTTTGTACATGAAAAGGTTATCGGAGTCGTTTTTTGGATTACTTTCAAAACGTCCTCAGGTGTCTTTTTCAAGTCCAAACTACCTGAGAATGTTTGCTCTCCCAACTCCGTATTTTGGAGCATAATTTTCACATCGTAATATCGGGCCAGCTTCTTCAGTATATTATCGAGCCTTTCACTTCTAAATACATAATATCCCATTCGCCATGACAAATAATCGGCCGGGTTCACACGTTTTTCTGATATTTCCTTTTTACTCGGATCGTAAATCGCCATATCACCTGGAGCAAGTTGAGCCTTTTCCTTGTGCAGAATGGAACTTCCTTTGTAACTGAGTTCGATCTTTCCGCGCTCTAAAACAGCGCTTGAATACTGGTCATCTGAATAGGCACTGACATTAAATACTGTTCCCATCACTCTTACAGTAAAGTCACGGGAGTTCACTAAAAATGGCTTCACATCGGAATGTTTCACTTCAAAAACAGCTTCTCCGTCAATGTAAACCTCTCTCTTGTTTTCGGCAAAAACAGCCGGGTACACCAATCGGGTGCCGGAGTTCAACCAAACATTGGTGCCATCCGATAAGGTGATTTCTGTTCTTTTTCCATACGGGACAACAACGGTGTTGTACACAATTTTTTTCGATTCCAGCGATTGCTTAACATTTTGACTGGCATCGATACTAATATCCTTACCGTTTTGACCATACTGGATTTTCGACTGTTTTTTGTCGATGCGAATTTCCTGACCATTCTGCAAAATCAGACGGGTATCTCCTACCGGCCGGGTAACCGAAGTATTTTCAGCAAATTTGACAACAGCAGGTGTTTCATTTCCCTGATTGTACCACAACACTCCTCCAAAACCGATTATTAATACGGCCGCTACAGCCGACCAAACCCGAACCCGTCTGGACCGGCGATACCGGTTGACCGAATCAACAATCTGACTTTTTAAAACAGTTTTTTCATCGTTCGGCAACGATGTTTTCGAATGACTGACGAGGTAATGATATATCCGTCGAGCCAGCTGTCGCTCACGAACATCCTCCTCACTTTCATCTGCGTTTTTACCGTAAAGTACATCGGAAGGCTCGCCATCCTGCATCAGGATGTCTTCTGCCTTTATTTTTGATTTTTCCTTCATTTATATTCGTCCTTTACTTAATCAAAGGAGGAAATCTCAAAAACATAGACACAAAAATGTAACTTTTTCAAAAAGTTCACCAACAAACAATTACATATCAATATTTTAACACGGGAAAAATTTTCCAAAAAGAATGAGGTAAAAGGAAGGATTCTCCTTTTGAATACATTCCCGAAGGGTTTTCAAGGCCCGATAAATATTGGTCCGCACCGATTCGACCGATATCCCCAACAGATCGGCAATTTCGGGATACGAGAGGTTTTGATCGAACTTAAGGAAAAGAGCTTCTTTCTGATGTTGGGTCAGTTTCTCCATGGCCTTTCCCAGTATCATGTGGTTTTCGTCCTTTGTCTCCTGTTCGACTATGTTTTTCTCGGCACCCGGGACAAACTGTTCCCGTGTCGGAATAATATCTTCATTGTACATGATGGAGAGGAGCTTCTTTCCTTTTTTATGAATCTTCCGCTTTAGGGAGCGGAAAAGGTAAAACCGGATGGAATCGGTATCGGAAAGCTGGTGTCTGTACTTGTATAAATCGAGGAATAAATCGTGGATGCAATCTTTGACAAACTCGGTGTCTTTCGAAATGCGGGTGCCGAAGGAATAAAGCGCATCGATATTCTGATCATAAAGCCAGTAAAAAGCTTCATCATCTCCATCCTTGAACCGTTTCCATAAAAAGTAGTCTTTGTTCCTTATTCTTTGCACCATTGCTAAAGCCCCGAATTTCAAGATTGGAATGAGTTGAGCTTTAAAAATAGAAATATTTTTTAGAGAATCTTAGCGCACTTTTGAATACCACCTTCTCTGAGCAGACAATTTAATCAGGTTCATACCATGACACAGTGTATGATAGTGTAGTTTGTAGTTTTCCCTGACAAAAAAATCCAGAGGATGTAAATTTCCTGGCGTGAAAATTTAAACAAGTGCTTAGAAAAATATTTTTTCATGGCAGAAAACCGCGAAAAGATGCGCAAGACAAACAAAGAGGCTTTCGTATGGACACCCTCTCAAAGAAAAAAAAGAAAAAACTATCGTTCAAGCACTTACAAATTCACTTTCATCTATGGTTGCGCTCGACTCACTACAACAGAACAAAAATTGTACAACGCATATCAAAGACATGCCATTCGCAATCGGACTCCAATAAAAATCAACATTAAAATGGAAGATTGATAAATACAGCTTTAACGGTGGTCTACCGACCAACACGAAATGGATACAGATTTAAAGAAAGCTGTTGTCCATCGACCAATTCGCTGATCAATTTACCTGTTGCCGGAGCCAAAGTAATGCCTAACATGGAATGACCGGTTGCTAAAAAGACGCATTCATTTCCCGGTATGCGCCCAATGTATGGTAATCCATCAAATGAACAGGGGCGGTGTCCGCTCCAAACATCAATCGTCTCCGGGGCAATGGGAGGTAACGAAGGATAGCAACGTTGAATCGAACGGACCATCTCACTAAATCTTCTTTTTACGACACGGTGATTCCAATACCCCAATTCCATTACACCTCCGAATCTTGTAATGTTTCCCTGAAATGGTGTTACAGAAATACGGCTATCGACCAACAAGGCCGGATGACCAACTTCAGCATCATGGGGAAAGTCAAAACTATAGCCACGGCCGGGCTGAAGCGGAACTTTGCTACCTATTAACTCTAACAGCTCGTTACTCCAAATACCGGCTGAAATAACCAACGCATCAAATGCATGCTTCTCGCCGTTGATTACTGCGGCATGGTCGCTCCCAATAGAGGTTATGCTGGCATTACGCAGAAAGGTTACACCGGCCTGTTCCAGACAGGCAATCAGGCTTTTCATCAACTCGCCAGGAACAATATTTCCATCGCCGGGATAGTATATTCCTCCCGGAATGTTTACAGACAACGACGGCTCCATGCTTCGGAGCTCCTCACCCGACAGCTTGTTTGCAACTACTCCAAGTCCGTTGGCAACTTCAGCAACTTCAGTCTCTTCTTTTAATGCCCGCCGGGTTTGACAAATCATCAGCACTCCTTTCTCATTCATTTGGAAAGGAAATGCTTTCTCGTCGAACAACTGCTGATACAACGACTGACTGAAGGTTGTAAGCTCATTTAAAACTACCGACGATTCTCTCACGGAATGCTTGTTCGCTGTTAGCAGAAAGCGCCACGACCATTGCAAAAAATCCATTGAGGGGGGCATCTTCACCCCCACAGGTGCATTCGGTTTTAACAAGTATCTCACGGCAGCAGAAACCATTCCGGGCGATGCCAACGGAATAACGTGACTGGGCACAATCAAACCGGCATTACCATAGGAACAACTATCGGACAGGTCTCTTTTGTCCACAACAGTAACCTGGTAACCTGACTGATGAAGATAATAGGCGGAAAACAGTCCAATAATTCCTCCACCGGCAACAATTACTTTTCCCTTCATTTATAACTGATAAGATAACTTCGATTATATAACCTGAAAGCCGAGCGCATACGGATCATCATCCTCATCAATTGTAATGGTGTTGAAGCCTGTAATCCTGGCCCACCCCTCGATTGATGGAATAATGGCCGAAAAGCCTCCTACCTGAGACAGACCTTCAACTTTTCCTATAAACCTGCTGCCGATTATACTCTCGTGAATAAACGTGTCTCCCTCCTCCAGTTTTCCTTTGGCATACCACTGTGCCATTCGGGCAGAAGTGCCGGTACCGCACGGTGAGCGGTCAATAGCCTTGTCTCCGTAAAATACGGCGTTCCTTCCGTGAGCTTCTTCAGTCAACGTTTGCCCGGTCCACTGAATGTGCGATACACCTGATATTTGCGGATTCTCAGGGTGATAAAATTGGTAGCTTTCGTTAATTCTTTTTCGGATTTCTCTTCCCATAGTTATTAATTCTCCCGCAGAAAAGTTTTGTATCCCGGAAAAATTCTCCTGACTATCAACTATGGCATAAAAATTCCCGCCATACGCTACATCAAATGTTAGTTCTCCTAAATGTGAAGAGTATACTTTCAGATTTTCAGCAGCCAGAAAAGATGGTATGTTAACAAGCTTTACTGTTTGTACTTTTTTCCCTTCCATTGTATAAAGTACCTTCACAAGGCCGGCAGGAGTTTCCAGGTTAAGGTTTCCCGGATGTTTCGGAATAATCAGTCCCTGTTCAATCGCAACCGTAACGGTTCCAATGGTTCCGTGTCCGCACATCGGCAAACAACCGCTCGTTTCAATGAATAACACCCCCCCATCGTTTTCCGGATCTGACGGAGGATATAAAATACTGCCCGACATCATATCATGGCCTCTGGGTTCGAACATCAGTCCCTGACGTATCCAATCAAACTCGTCCAGAAAATGCTGACGTTTTTCAAACATATTCTTTCCCGACAATACCGGGCCGCCACCTGCTACCACCCTAACGGGATTACCGCAGGTATGAGCATCCACACAAAAAAAGGTTTTCGAAACCATAACAGACAATTTACGGGTTATGTAATGGACTCCCGGGACAATTGCCCGTCGATCTTCCTCCAAATATTTCTCTCATTCCGGTTCTTTAGCTCCGGAGGTAGGTATTCATCCGGGGCGTCCTGAAAAGCCACCGGCCTGGCAAACCGTTTAACCGCATCCACTCCAACAGAAGTAAAGCGGCCATCCGTTGTGGCAGGATACGGGCCACCATGATGCATGGCATACCCAACTTCAACACCGGTTGGAACTCCATTAAAGATCAATCGTCCGCCAATATCTCTGAGACGGTCAACAATATCCTGATATGTCTTTACATCATTGTCCGTCCCCATCACGGTAGTCGTTAACTGACCTTTTAGGCTCTCAAGGACTTCCAGAACTTCATCTTCATCATCACACTCGACCAATAATGAAAACGGACCGAATACCTCTTCTGCCAGTGCAGGCTTGAGGATAAAATCTTTAGCAGCCATGTAGCCTATCGCTGCACCCGATTCGTTTTCCTTTGGTTCAGTCTTCGCTGTTGCCAATGTTTTGAAATTCGCGAAAGCATTGAATTTATCCAGCCCTTCCCCATAAGCTACACGAATATTCGGATGCAACATCAACTGGGGTATACATGCTTCGATGGATTCTTTCAACTTTAATTTCAGTTCATCCAGTCCTTTCCCTTTCATGACTACCATAAAACCGGGATTTGTGCAAAATTGTCCGGAACCCAGCACAATGGACGAAGCCAGGGTTTGGGCCAGTTCCAATGGTTTCTTTTCCAGCTGTTCCGGCAGAATAACAACCGGGTTGATACTTCCCATTTCTGTAAAAACCGGGATAAGATCTTTCCTGGTTTGGGCTAAATCATATAATGCTCTTCCTCCTCTGAAAGACCCGGTGAAAGAAATCGCATTTATATCGGGATGAGTAACTAAAGCCTGTCCGATAGAAAAATCCACAGCGTTTAGCGACGAGAAAATTCCGTCGGGCATGCCTGTTTTTTTGGCAGCCTCCAAAATGGCATTGGCAACCAACTCATTGGTTCCGGCGTGATACGGATGCGCTTTGACAATAACAGCGTTTCCTGAAGCCAAAGCCGATGCCGTATCGCCTCCCGCCGTTGAAAATGCCAAAGGGAAATTACTGGCGGTAAAAACCCCAACAATTCCTAACGGGACCAACATTTTCCTGATATCTGGCTTAGGTGCTGCTCGTTTCGGATCAGCCGGATCGATGGTAGCTTCCACCCAGGATCCTTCTTCAACCACCTGTGCAAACAACTTTAACTGGTTCGTGGTCCGCATGCACTCTCCGGTTAGTCGACCTCTGGTTAGTCCTGACTCCAATGCTGCGGTATTAATAATTCCTTCTGCGCGATTATCTATTTCATCGGCGATAGCACGTAGAAAAGAAGCTTTCTCTTCGTTCGATTTTGTACGATAAACTCTTTGAGCCTGTTTAGCCTTACGAACCGCTTTGTTCAGCTCTTCCGCGGTAGCAGCATAGAAAAGCTGCGGAAGCAGGTCGCCTTTTACCGGACTAAATACTTTGAATGTTTGATCTCCTTCGGCAGAAGCCTGAAAGCCGATTCGGTTTTTTCCATCCAACATAATCACTTTTTTATGGGTTAAAGATTCAGGTAGTCTGGCAACACAGGTCTTGCTTCCAACGCCTTTTCGATTACGGATATAACGGTCTTGCGTTCATCTCCGGTCAACGGTAAACGGGGTTCCCGAACATATTCACTGCCCAGCCCAACCATCGACTCTGCCAGTTTGATGTTTTGAACCAGCTTGGGTGAAATATCCAGTTCCAACAAGGGCAAAAACCATTGGTAAATGGTTCGGGCCTCATCGTATCGGCCGGCTTGCACCAACCGGTAAATGGCGACCGTTTCACGAGGAAAAGCACAAACTAAACCGGCAATCCAGCCATCGGCCCCCATCAGAAGACTTTCCAGTGCCAACGGGTCTACACCGGTGAGGACATTGAACCTGTTACCAAAAGCATTGCGCATGCGGGTAACATTGGAAATGTCCCGGGTCGATTCCTTCACGGCCTTGATATTTTCCACTTCCTCCAGCTCTCTGAACATATCGATGGTAATCAGAATGCCGTAATCAACCGGATTATTATATAGCACGATGGGTAACGTGATGGAATGAGCAACCTGTTTGAAGTACCGGACAGTTTCCATTCCATCGGCTTTATAGCGCATCGGAGGAAGCAACATCAAACCGTCTGCTCCCAGCGCCTCTGCACGGGCCGCCGCATTCATCGCTTCCCGGGTAGACTGTTCCGCTATATTCATGATAACCGGAATACGGTCACCCACCGCATCTTTGGTCCAGCGAATCAGCTGATCTTTCTCTTCATTTGTCAATGTGCTGGCTTCTCCCAGAGAGCCGCCCAGAATGATTCCGTCAATCCCGGCTTCCAGTTGAAATTCGAGATTCTTCAGATAGCTGTCTTTATCCAGCTCATCGTTACCGGCAAATTTTGTCGTAATCGCAGGATAAACTCCTTTCCATGAAACTTCCATAATTGATTGGTATTTATATCTATCACAAACTTAGACGTCAATCAGCCGATTTGTGAGACATATCTTAACCACTATCAATACTATTTTTGCAATTACCAATACATCGGGTATATTTAAAGGAATATTTTATATTACAGGCAATGAAGATTCTTCCTTTTAAAATTCCCAAAACAGTTCATGAATCCTTTCGGTTACAAACCGATCGTCAACCTTATTTCTACGACAATCTTCATCAGCATCCTGAATTTCAGCTGACGTTAATTTTCAAAGGAGAAGGAGAACTAATCGTTGGTGATTATATTGGCCCCTTCGAGCCTGGTGATTTATTCCTGATAGGGCCCGATCTACCTCATGTATTTCGTTGTGACCCGCAATACTATCGCACGAACAGCATCCGGGAAGCGCATTCCATTTCGGTATTTTTTGACTGGGGATTTTGGGGCGAGAAGTTTCTATCGCTTCCCGAAATGAGCAACATCAATGAATTTTTCAAAGAATCTGAAAATGGTTTGCGAATAAAAGGAGATGCCCGCACGGCCGTGTCCAAATTGATGAAGGAGCTGTTTACGGTCAACAATGTGGATCGACTGATTATCTTGCTAAAAATACTGGATGTCCTGTCACTTTCCTCCGGCCACGCATCCCTGGCTTCAGCCGGCACCTTTCATGATTTCGACGAAGACGACGGGAGAAGATTAGATGCGATTTACCGTTTTACGATTAACGAATACCATCGGAAAATCGGCCTCGATGAGGTGGCAGCAGTATCGAATATGACGGTCAATTCATTCTGCCGATATTTTAAAAAACGAACGCGAAAATCTTACATCAGGTTCCTGAATGAGTTGCGAATTGCCCAGGCATGTAAACTATTGCAACAGAAAGATACCAGCATTTCCCAGGTCGGACTGGAAGTTGGCTTTAGCAATCTGTCCAATTTTAACCGGAAGTTTAAGGAAATAAAAAAATGCACGCCTACCGAATTCCGAAACCAACAAGCCGGCTCCAACGGATAACCCATTTTTCATGTTAAGGCTCACCAACGAATTTTCGAACATAGATGCGCATCATTTTTTAGTAAAAACGAATCATTTTAGTTAAATACAGAAGAGACGAGAGTAATCTACAAATGGTAGATGCTTCGCGCAACGATGAAAGAGCAATCTACAAATGGTAGATGGGCGCCGTAACCATGCGGGAGTAATCTACAAATGGTAGATGGGTGCCGCAGCCATGCAAGAGCAATCTACAAGCGGTAGATGAACGCCGCAATGATGCAAGAGCAATCTACAAACGGTAGATGAACGCCGCAACCATGCTAAAGCAATCTACAAACGGTAGATGAACGCCGCCACCATGAGAGAGCAATCTGCGAACGGCAGATGGATGCCGCCACCATGCGGGAACAATCTGCGAACGGCAGATGGATGCCGCCACCATGCGGGAGCAATCTGCGAACGGCAGATGGATGCCGCCACCATGCGGGAGCAATCTGCGAACGGCAGATGGATGCCGCCACCATGCGGGAGCAATCTGCGAGCGGCAGATGGATGCCGCCACCATGCGGGAGCAATCTGCGAGCGGCAGATGCTTTGCGCCACAAGTAGAAACAGGTATGCTGCAAAAAAAAGGCCGCCCTTTTGAGACAGCCTTCTTCCAATCAAAATTTCTTTTCAATACTGATACCGCAGCATCTCGATTTCCTCTATCGTTTTCGGCTTGGCTTTCCCCAGCCGCCTGAATCCATCTTCAGTTACCACGAAATTCTCTTCATTTCGGTAACCACCGGCGTGCCTGAATTTACCAACGATGTCCCAGTTGATATATTCCTTGCAGTTTCCGCTCGCCTGCCACCAGTCCATCAATTCAGGAATAAAATAGATACCCGGTTCGATGGTAAATACATGACCAGCCTGCAACGGTTTGGCCAATCGCAACGATTTCAATCCAAATTGAGTAGATTTTGGCTGACCATCGTATCCGACCCACACTTCACCTAAATCTTCCATGTCGTGCACATCGAGTCCCATCATGTGACCGGTACCGCACGGGAAGAACAGCGCATGAGCACCTGCTTCAACGGCTTCATCGACGTCGCCTTTCATGAGCCCCATCTGTTTCAATGAATCGACAATGGAACGACAAGCTGCCAGGTGCACGTCACGGAATGGAGTGCCCGGTGCAATCGCGGCAATCGCGGCTTCGTATGCCAGCAATGAAGCCAGGTAGATATCTTTCTGCTCAGCTGAAAATGTGGTGCTCACCGGGAAAGTACTCGACAGGTCGCCATTGTAGTGCATGGTATTTTCGGCTCCGGCATCAAGCAGCAACAGGTCGCCTTCTTTAATGGTATTGCCGTGATAGTGATTGTGAAGCGTTTGCCCGTTGATAGTAGCAATGATTGGGAAACCGATATCTCCTCCGGCCGCCAAAGCCACCTCGTGACAACGGGCAGCCACTTCAGCCTCCTGCATGCCCGGCCTGGCTATTCGCATGGCCTCGATGTGCATATCGACCGAAATGTTTACCGCATGCTCCAGCTGTCCAATTTCTTCTTCTGTTTTAATCTCCCGCTGACTAACCACGGCTCGAATCAAATCGACAGAAGCGTTGGCCTCCTGTTCTGCCACCGGCAAACCAAGCAATTGCATCAGCTTTATCCTGTTTTCCGGCCGGTAAGGAGGAAGAAAGTGGACTTTTCTGTTTTTCTTCATGGCTGCGTCGACCACTCCGGCTAACTTCGCCAAAGGCAATGTTTGTTTTACGCCAGCCTTGCTCAACCTGTCGGCAATAGTGGGCTGCGGCCCTCGCCAAACAATATCGTCAATCGTATAATCATCCCCAAAAACGATTTCCTGCTGTGCTTCGATGTCAATAACTGCAGCTAAGCCGGGAAAGTCAATACCAAAATAGTACAGAAAGGTGCTGTCCTGTCTGAATGGGAAGGTATTATCGGTGTAGTTCATGGGCGATTCTTCGTTGCCCAATAAAAGGATAATACCGGAACCGACCTTTCGGGCCAGCTCTTTTCGTCTGTTTGTGTACGTTTTAATGGGAAATGTCATACGCTTACTATTTTTAGTTATTAAAATGTTTCATGTTCTGTTCTCCGGATGATCTCATTCTGCAGATCTTCTCCCAGGTCATTGAAATAATCGCTGTACCCGGCAACGCGCACGATAAGATCGCGGTAATTCTCCGGGTGCTTTTGGGCATCGCGCAAAGTATCGGCGTTTACTACGTTGAACTGGATATGGTGTCCGTCCATTCGGAAATAACTACGCACCAGGCTCGATACTTTTTGAATTGCCGCCTCATCTTCGAAAAAAGAAGGCGCAAATTTCTGATTCAACAGGGTACCACCGGTTCGCAGATGGTCGATTTTAGCCGCTGATTTGATCACGGATGTCGGGCCTTTTTGATCAGCCCCCTGTACCGGTGAGATACCTTCGGAAACAGGTGTTCCGGCCATACGGCCATCGGCGCTGGCCTGCATCACGCTACCGAAGTAGACGTGGCACGTTGTAGGCAATAAATTGATGCGGTAATCAGCGCCACGCGGACTTTTGCGTCCATTTACCGCACCGTAATATATTTCGAATACCTGTCGCAGCTGGGCATCGGCTTCGTCATCGTCATTACCGTATTTCGGTGTCTTATACACCAACTGATAGTGGAAATCTTCGGTTCCCCCGAAATTATTTTCTAATGCCGAAAGAAAATACTCCATCGAACAGGTCTTCTCTTCAAACACATATTTTTTAATTGCGGTCAGCGAGTCGGTAATGGTTCCCATTCCAACGCCCTGAATATAATTGGTGTTGTAACGGGCACCTCCGTTGATGTAGTCCGTTCCGGAAGACACGCAATCGTCGATAATCAGAGATAGGAAAGGCGTGGGAATATGAGTAGCGAAGATCTTCTCGATAATATTGCTCCCTTTGACCTTGATATCGACAAAATGGTTAACCTGTTTGCCAAAGGCTTGCATTAAATCGTCCATGGAGCGAAATTCGCGCGGCTCGCCGGTTTGCAAACCAATCTGTTTTTGGGTCCGCGGATCGAAACCGTTGTGCAGGGTAATCTCTAATATTTTCGGCAGGTTGAAATATCCTGTCAGAATATAACTCTCGGTTCCAAAGGCTCCTGTCTCGACACAACCGCTGGCGCCTCCATTCCGGGCATCAATCAAATCTTTCCCCTGCCGCGTAAGTTCCTGAATAATGGCGTCGGTATTAAAGATCGAAGGTTGTCCAAATCCCGTTTTCACAATCTTCACCGCCCTGTTGATGAAGCTCTCCGGATTCTTCTTACTCAATTGTACCATCGAACTCGGCTGAAGGATACGCATCTCTTCGATGACGTCGAGGAGAATATAGGAGAGCTCATTCACGGCATCGGAACCGTCTGCTTTTACCCCGCCAAGATTAATGAGGGCAAAGTCGGTGTATGTATTACTTTCCTGGGCTGTTACGCCCACTTTAGGCGGAGCCGGATGATTATTGAATTTCACCCAGAACGATTCCAGTATTTCAATCGCGCGGTCTTTCGTCAGACGACCTTCCGCCAAATCCTTTTGGTAGAAGGGATAAAGATGCTGATCCAGACGTCCTGGATTAAAGGAATCCCATGGATTCAGTTCGGTTACCACTCCGAGGTGAACAAACCAATAGTATTGCAACGCTTCGTGAAATGTTTGCGGGGCGTTGGCCGGTACGTTGCGACAAATCCCGGCCAGCTCTTTCAGCTCTGCTTTTCGCACCGCATTCGTCTCTGCTTTCGACAACTCTTCCAGCTTATCGGCATGACGCCGGGCATAAATTATAATGGTTTCGGCGGTATGCTGCATCGCCTTCAGCTCTTCCTGTTTATCAAATGCTTTCGGATCATTCATGAAATCGAGTTTCGCAAGACTCTCTTTCACATCCAGAATGATATCCAGCATTCCCTTGTGGTAGATCTTATCGCCCGCTACTGTATGGCCCGGAGCGCGCTGCTCCATGAACTCTGTGAAAATTCCGGCATTGAATGCATCATGCCATTCCGGGCGCATATTTTGCATGATGCGATCGCGATTCGATTTCCCTTCCCAGAAAGGAATGATGATGTTTTTGTACGCCTCCCGCGTTTCCTCATCCACCCGAAACCACACTTTTTCCCGGGTGTCCAGAATATCCAGATCCTGCAATGAGTGAACGGTAATTTCCGGATAGGTTGGTGTGGCCTTGGGCGCAGGTCCCCGTTCGCCAACAATCAGTTCGTCCTCATTAATGCAGACCGCCTTGCGTTGCATAATATAACGAAATGCCTTTGCTCTCTCCATCGGGACGGAATCGCCCAACGACTGATGACTTTGATAAAACTCAGTGATGAGCAAAGCACGCTCGGCTGAAATTCGGTTAACGGCATTCAGACTTTGTTCTCGTAATTTCTTTATTCTCGGTGTCATGAAATTCGGTTTTAATTATTTTCGGAAATAAGACGTTTTTAAATCGTTCATCGAACCGGGTGATGAGTCCGGTTTTTATCCTCCTATTTTTACCTCAAAACCAGCTTTCTCAAACTGATTTCTGATATCGAACAATTCCTCTTTCTGCATCGATGGACTATCGACAAAATGATTATCCAGATGAAATCGCTTATACTTTTCTTTAGCTGTATTGTGAAACGGCAACAAATCGACTGCTTCAACCGGATGAGGCAGCGCTTTCAGGAAATCAATGCACTGTGCTATATTCTCAGTTGTATTGCTGATTTCAGGTATCATCGGAATACGAATGCGAACCGGTACATTTAATGCTGACAGTTTTCTGATATTCTCCAATATCAGCCGATTGGATACACCCGTAAATTCCTGATGAACGCGAGCATTCATGTGTTTCAAATCGACTAAAAACAAGTCAGCTAAACGAGCAACCGGTTCTACGACCTTCCACGGCGCAAATAGAGTAGTATCAACAGCAGTGCGCATTTCATGATTCTTGCATTGTTGCAGCGCCTCTTCCAAAAACCGATTTTGCAGCAGTGGTTCTCCGCCGGAAAATGTCACTCCACCTCCCGATTCGTCCATGAATACCTGTTCCTTTTGCAATTCAATGAATAGCTCATCTACAGAAATTTCATAGCCCACCATTTTTTCGTCAGTAAACTCATGTCCGTTTAATAAGGCCGTAGTTCTGACGCAAACCGGATTCGGATCGATACTCTCAGGATTATGGCACCACAGGCATCGCAGCGGACAACCTTTAAAAAAAACAGTTGTACGAATACCGGGGCCGTCATGCACAGCAAAACGCTTGATATCAAAAATGATCCCCTTCATTGGAGTCGAATGTTAGATCGTTACAGGTAAATAAAGAAGCAGAAGAATAGACAAATGTCTATCATTGATTAGCCGGGGAGACTAATTGATCCAACATTCATAAAGGCATTTGCCTGAATTGTGGTAAAGTGTGGAATATATCTTTAGTACATTCATTTACACGATGAATAAGCGCTTTTAAGATAAATATTTCTCCAGTACATCGGAAATAAAAAGACGAATAATTTGCATCCCTAAACCTCCGGCTCTCCTCCCCCCGTCAGCTATTGAAATATTCCCTTGGCGACTTTCCGAAGAACTCCCTGAAACGTCGGGTAAAGTACGTCGGACTAGAAAATCCAGTCTCGTATGCCGCTTCCGAGATATTGCATTTTCCACTGGCAATCAATTTGACTGCCTCTTTTAAGCGTACCGCACGGATAAATTCGGTTGAAGAACACCCCACCAAGCCTTTTAACTTCATGTGAAGTAACGAACGACTTACCCCCATTTCTTTCACCAGAAACGATACATCAAGAGACGACTCACCAAGGTTGGCCTTTATTATGGAGGTCAGTTTTTCGATAAAAATCTTGTCTGACTCCGAATGAACCATCTCTCCGGCCTGAATATAGGCATCGTCTTTAAACCGCTCTATCAGCCTTTTCCGGGTACTTAAAATATTCCCGATATTTTGCTCGAGAATAGCCGGATAAAATGGTTTTTCAATATAGTAGTCCGCTCCCGTTTTTAATCCTGCTAGCCGGTTTTCCGTTCCACTTTTCGAGGTAAGAAGGATTACAGGAATATGTGAAGTCGCCAGATTGGTCTTTAGCCTGTGAGTAAATTCAAAACCGTCCATTTCGGGCATCATCACATCACTGATGATCAAATCCGGAGTCGTACTTTCCAGCCGTTTGATAGCAACCCGACCATTTAGAGCCGTGATAACACGGTAATTTATTTCGAGACTTTCCTTCATAAAATTGATTAGCTCGATGTTATCCTCAACCAAGAGAATCAATGGTTTCCGGTTGCCACCTTCTTCACCGGGAAAATCTTTTTCCAGTTGATTATCGTTTACGCTGATTTGAACTCCATGCGGAGGAATATATTGCGGCTCACAGGTTACAATTTCCGCTTCGCTGTAGTCCGATCTCATTATCGGAATCCTGACAGTGAATACAGTTCCTTTCCCCAACTCACTATCGACTTGAATTTCGCCTTTATGCAACAGAACCAAACTTTTCACAAACGCCAGACCAATGCCGGAACCTTCGTGTTCCACATGCTCTCCATCGACATGAAAGAAACGATCGAATACACTGTCTAACATCCCGGGAGGAATACCTTTGCCTGAATCCGAAACCGATAGAACCATGTCATAATCCGGAGAAGTCATCCGATTGCCACGCTTTCTCAACGTGGCCGAAAACTCAATCCTCCCTCCCTCTTTAGTGAATTTGAAAGCATTGGAAAGAAGGTTGAAAATAATCTTATCTACTTTTTCCGCATCAATCCAAACCGGCACCTCCTTTTCCGGATGAAGGACAACAAAATCGATATCCCGGGACTCGACAGTGCTATCAAACGAACTTGAAATCTCGTCCATCAAATGCCGGATGTCGCACTGAGCTACTTTTAACGCTTCTTTCCCGTTTTCGATTTTTCTAAATTCCAGAAGTTGGTTGATGAGTTGGAACAGCCGGTTAGCATTCCTCTCAATGCCGATAAGTCGTTTCCGGAACGCAGGACTCAGTTTCTCTTCCTCCATAATACGATTAAGCGGCCCCAGAATCAGCGTTAACGGCGTCTTCAGTTCATGTGAAATGTTAGTAAAGAATTCCAGTTTGACTTTATGTATCTCATCGGCATGTTCTTTTTCACGACGCTCCATCACCACCATTGCCCTTGACTTCTCGAGGTTCTTACCAACTTTGAATACCAGAAAAGAAAACAGTATGGCAAGTAGAAAATACACGAAGAAGGCCCAGTTGGTCAACCAAAAGGGAGGTCGAACGATAATTTGCAATGTTCGTTCGTTGGTTGCAGCTTTGATATTATCGAGCGACCCTTTTACATGAAAAGTGTAAGTTCCGGGACTAAGGTTGGTATAAGTTGCAAAGTTTCGCCCTTCTACATAATTCCATTCATTCTCAAAACCTTCCAGATAATAGGCATATTGACAGCTTCCTCCCGAAGAATAACAGAATGCAGAGTATTCCAGCGTAAAGACATTCTGATCATAATCCAGGACAAGGCGACGCACTTTATTTATCGATTCCTCCAGAACACCGCCTTCTTTTGGACGAACAGGCTTGTTGAATAATTGCATACCAGTAAAAACAACATGCAGTGGTCTATTCGCCCGGGTATCGTTCTTTTCGTTAAAAGAAACCATGCCGTTGTTACCTCCGAAATAAATATTCCCAGCCCCGTCTTTGAAAGATGCCCTGTAATTGAATTGGTTGAATGGAATTCCTGAATTACTATCGTAAAGAATACTTTCATTTCTTTCCGGCGAAAAACGGACTAATCCGTTGTCACTGCTTGCCCAGAACCATCCGTCCCTGCCTTCTTCCAGACTAAAAATCCACGAAACCGGAAAACCGGTGTCTTTATTGAAGTAGGTAACTCCTCCATCTTTTTCATTATACATGCAAAGTCCCTGATAACAATCGCCGAACCATACTCTCCCTTCCGAATCGGTCTTCACAAAGTTGATATATTGCATTTCCGGGATCTTATCAAATTTATAAAGCGAATCCCGTGACGGTTCATAACAATAAACACCCTGGCTAGATGAAAACCACAGCTTATGGTTGGTTTGTGCCAAACTCTCAAACTGTATACTCCCAAGTATCCGGGGCTTTAGTCGTGAAAACTTCTTATTTCGGATATCATAAATAACAATGCCTTCGGAGGTTCCGATATACAATGAATCCCTGACCCGCATAAAGGCATATACCGCATCAGAAGGTAGTCCCGGCGTGTTGTTTCGGTTTAGGTATCGGAATTGATTTGTTTTGGTGTTCAAAATATTAATCCCGCCAGTATAAGAAGCAATCCAAAGCTCATGCTCTGACAGGAAGATCAGATCATGTAGGTTTTCATACGACAAACCATTGTTCTTCGAATAATGAGTCACCTCGCCAGTCGAAACGTCCAACTTATCCAGTCCTTTATCTTCCAACCCAATCCAAAGATTATGCTCTGAGTCCTCTGTTAAACAACTTACCACATTACCATTAAGCTGCCACCTGTTTAGTCCGGAACTCCAGGTACGAAAGAAATTATTTTCACCACTCCAAAAATTGATGCCACCAAAGTAAGTTCCCAACCACATATTTCCATTTCTATCGCAAAAGGCATCATAAATCGGATCGGTATTTAATCCGTTGGGATCAGATATATTGAAGTTGTAAAGGCTAAGTTTATCCTTGTTTGGATTATGAATCGCCAGACCAGCCTCCGTTCCAATCCAAACTTTTCCCATCCGATCCTGTGCAACACAATGAACCAGATTGTGAGGTAAGTGATGCTGTCCTTTCTCTTGCTGAGAGTAGAAGAACGACTCGCCGCTTTTCAGATTCATACGTATCAGGCCATAATCCGACTCTCCTATCCAGGCATTTAATTCCGCATCGACATAGAGCAAGTTAGTTTGGTAAGGGCCTAGTTCTTTGGGAATTTTGAGGCTGCGAACAAGGTGCTTATTCGTATCGATGATATATAACAATCCTTGATTCGACATTAAAACCAGTCGCTTTCCTCGAACGAAAACATTCAAGAACCCAGTATTTTTGTCCGGATGGAAATAAGGAATCTTTTCACTCAAAGCCTCCTTCATTCCAGTCCGCTGATCGAGGAAAAAGGCCTGGTTGTTCTGACAGAACCAGTATCCGCAAACTCCGGGAGTCAGCGCCTGAGTACTTCCCAAATCATTCAACAACGGGCAAGGACTGAAAAATTCTTTGTCTTCATGGTAATAGTAATACAGCCCTTGAAGAGTCCGGGCAATTAAAACGGAATCAGGTGAAAGAAAAAGCTTGTCACTGAAAATCTTTACCGGCTTCCCATTTTCGTCAAAAGCCGGAAATTCCTGAAAGTGCTTTCCATCGAAACGGGAAATGGATATACGCGTTGCCAACCAGATGAATCCATCTGCATCCTGTACAATGCTCTTTACATACGAGGAAGGCAGGCCATCCTCGTTGGTGTAATGATAAAAATCCAGAGTTTCATCGTTTCCAACAACATTGAGGGAACTAAAAACCCCATACGCTAACCAACAGAGAGAAACGAGCCCTTTGAAAAAGACTCTTCCTTTCTTCCTCCGAATGTTCATTTCACTCCATGTGGAAAAGCGTATCATCTGTTAGTTCAGTTTATGCTACTGCGTGTGAAGACGGTATTACTCCCCTAAGTTGAGTGGAATGCCGTTGTTCAGTACCAAAATTAAAATTTAATATCATCAACACGGTAAAAACAATTCTGAATTACCACGTATTTGTTTCGGATAACACTCCCGTTGTATTTGCTAGTAAACTCAACCGGCCCGGTTCTTTTAACACCTTATTCCACGTGGTACTTATCTTGCGCCACATGACAGGAAGGACTTCCTTTGAAATCAGAAAAATACTGATGAATCAGGTTGTATAAATCCGGATCGTATGACCTCAATTCTTCCCGGGTATTCACCTGGTTATGTTTTCCATCCGGCTTCTCAACCTCAGCGTTTACATTGAACCAATCCTGAACGCCCTCAGCCCAGTATTCATAAATATCGGTTTGTGCATATGTGTTATCAAACCGACCTTCTGCGACTGCATTGTCCAGGTATTTATGGAGTTTTTTATTGAATGTGCTGTCAACCGGTGCGATACCAATCAGGTGAATGGCGTGGGCAAACTCATGGATTAAGATATCTTCAGCATGGTATTTATCAATCTGGTAGCATAATAAATTCTCTTCAGCACAAGTCGTTAGCGGCAGATTCATATCACCTCCAAGGCCACGTGCCCTCAAGTCCCAGTTAAGTGTTGTATCTTTTGCCAAGTGGGTATGTTCCGGAATATCGGTTGTCCCTTCATACCGGGCCATCACTCCTACCCTGGCTCCAACTTTTTGCATCTGTTTTAGCACAGCCGGGGGTAAATCGTTGGTCATGAACCTGACGATATTCCATGCCTGTACCAAGGCTGAATCCGGCACACGCCAGGAACTGATAACGGGAATACCATTGGCATCCATGTATTTTTTATAAAATGGATCCAGTTTTAATGATTTCGGAGGGGCGGTAATTACCGGCATGTCACCTTGCTTTTGCTGGCATCCTTCAGCTGCGTATAACATTCCACCCAACCCGATTACAAGAATGAAGAATATGAGTTTGCGTCCCATTTGTTTTTTATCTGTTTTCATGCTATTTGATTTATAAAAAGGTTCGTAAGTGGAATAAGACGACCGGTTCCCTGAGAAGAGTTAGCATCGCCTTATTCTCTATTTTAGTCATGGTTCCAATCGGGTGGTAGTTCCCCATAAAAAGCTTTAACAAAAAACTCTCTCCGCTTCCGTTCTCCGAAATCACCTCCCAATGTATGATTGCTTCCCGGCAGGACAACCAATTCAAATTCTTTGTTGGCTTTGATCAATGCATCTGCAACCTGCATGGTTGTGGCTGGATCAACGTTATCGTCCATTTCCCCAACAATCAGTAAAAGCTTGCCTTTCAAACGGTAAGCATTGGCTACATTCGAACACTGCCCGTACTCTTTTCCTATCGGATAGCCCATCCACTGCTCGTTCCACCACATCTTATCCATCCTGTTATCGTGGCATCCGCAGGATGAGGAAGCCGCTTTGTAAAATTCGGGATGAAAAAGCACACCAGCCATCGCATTCTGACCGCCCGCCGAACCACCGAAGATCCCAACACGAGTTGTATCCATGAAATGATGCTTCTCAGCGGCAGCTTTAATCCATCTAATCCGATCAGGAAAACCGGCATCTTTCAGATTCTTAAAGCAAACATCCTGAAAAGCTTTAGACCGATTGGATGTTCCCATACCGTCCATTTGCACCACAATGAATCCCAGTTCAGCCAAACCAGAGAATGCGTACATGTATGGACGAAAGCTTTTCTGCGCAAACGATCCCTGAGGGCCGGCATAAATATATTCGATGACCGGATATGTTTTAGTCGAATCGAAGTTCGTCGGATAATAAATATTTCCCCAGATGTCGGTTTTACCATCACGTGCCTTGGCCACAAATACTTCCGGCGCTTTCCAGTCGTGCGCCAACAATTCAGAGATATCAGCTTTTTCGAGTACCTTCAAAATCTTTCCATCGGACGCCCTCCGAAGAACCGTTTCCGGTGGAGTATCAACCGTCGAATAGGTATCAATTAAAAATTTATTATCCGACGAAAACGATGCATGATGGTTCAATTTCTCCGGAGTCAAATCCTTAAGTTTTTTTCCGTCAAGATTAACCGAATAGTAATGGATGAAATAGGGATCCTCTCCTTCATTTTTACCACTACCTTCGAAAATAATTTTCCGGTTCTTCTCGTCCACACTGACCACGCCTCGCACAACCCAGTCTCCACTGGTTATTTTGTTCTTTACCTTTCCCGTATTTGCATCGATGAGGTAAAGATGATTCCATCCGTCTCGTTCAGAAGCCCAGACGATCTCCTTCGTTCCGTCCAAATCGTACAGATAGTGTTTACCGCTGTAGTCAATAAAGGTTTTGCTTTGCTCATTAATGAGAACCTTTATGCCGCCGGTTTCGGCATTGACTTCCACCACCTGATAAACCTGGTGTCCGCGCTGGTTGAATTCAAAGGTAAACGCCTTACTGTCGGGCCACCATTTTAAATTGGATATGGAGAATTGATTCTCGAATGGCTGCGAATTAACCGGAATT
Source organism: Prolixibacter sp. NT017 (assembly GCF_009617875.1). Classification (NCBI taxonomy): domain Bacteria; kingdom Pseudomonadati; phylum Bacteroidota; class Bacteroidia; order Marinilabiliales; family Prolixibacteraceae; genus Prolixibacter; species Prolixibacter sp. NT017. The sequence continues at coordinate 2,355,726 of NZ_BLAV01000001.1, forward strand.
TTCCGACCTTTTTCAACATTGAAGAGACAAGGTTTCCGGATGGGAAGTGCGTCACCTGCTTTCAGATATTCCCGCTTATGCAGAATAGGCTGAAGCTGGTTCTTCGGAGAAGATTCTACAAAATAGATATAGTGCTTCTTGTTGGGACGCACCTTATTTACTGCAATTTTCTTTGAATCGGGAGACCATACCAGGTGTTCTGAATAGAATTCGCCGGCAGAACCATCAAAACTTAACTGCTCTTCCGTCCCGGTATTCCGGTCTTTCACATACAAATTATACTCTTTGATATAAGCCACCTTGCTACTATCAGGAGAAATAATTGGATCAGCCTTAAACTCACCATCGGTATTCCCCCAGTAACGAGATTCCGGAGTCTCAACTTTTCCTGTTTTCTTCAGCATATAATCGTCCAAATTGTACTCCCAGGTATAGCCATCCAGATGGAAAGAAACAGATTTGCCGGCATCATCAAACTTCAGCCTTCTGAGATCCAACGAATCCGGGTGATGAGACTTATCAGAAAGCTCATTGATTTTCTCGCAAAGTTGGGCACGATCGAAAGCCGGAGACACTTCTGCATGTTCAGCATCGACCCGTTTATATTCGATTCCGTTTTTAGTTCTTACCCGGTACCAATAGACGTTCGATTTGCCTATCCACCCTCCATCAGTTGGTGAATTGTAGACCATATGAGCAAATTCCCGAACAGAATCAGCACGTGCATAATCGGCCTTTGTTACCTGAGCTTTTGCAGGCACGAGAGATAAAAAGCCGAGTAGAATAGCAAGCAGTAAATATTTCATTATATTTTCATTTAATCGTTTGTTTATCATCCGAATAAGTAACTTATTTTTTCATTAGAGAAAGACGCACCATTAGTACCCCATGGGCAGGAATCTCTCTTTTTAGCCGCTGGTTGGTTTGCCCAATTGTCTTGTGCTCCCAAAGGTCATAGACGCCATATACACGCTGATGTAAATCTACGTCCCGCACAAAGTACATGGTCTGCTTTGTCCAGTCGTAATTGAGTTTCCAGGGCTGGTTAGTCCGGTTGAGAAAACAAACAGCAATCTCTCCGTTGCTAAGCGGCTTAGCCCATATCTCATATTCACCCAAATCCATAAACTTGCGGGCTTGTTCGCCTTTCGAATCCTGATCGACAGCAATAACATCGGAATTGGTCAGTATTTCCCGCGTCTGTTTATCCATCTTTGTCAAATCGTTACCAGCCATCAACGGAGCTGCCAACATGGCCCACATGGAAAAATGCGTTTTGTATTCATCGTAAGTCATTCCTCCATTCCCGACCTCCAGCATATCAGGATCATTCCAGTGCCCAGGGCCGGCATACCGCCACAAGTCTGCCTGTTTATCGATGATATCGAGCACGCCCAGGCCTCCCCAGTCGAAGGTACAGTGGTAACAATCACGTATATCAGCTGTTGTACGCCAAAGATTTCCTATTCCTTCTCCCCATTTCCAGGGTTTACCTTCGCCCCATTCGCAAATGGAAAAAACGATGGACCTTCCCGATGCCTTCAGCGCATCACTCATTGTTTTATAGGCAGCTTTCGGATCCTGACCGTCATTCGAACACCAGTCGTATTTCAGATAGTCCACCCCCCAAACAGCATACTGACGAGCATCCTGAAACTGATAACCGCGGCTACCAGGACGCCCCTGGCAGGTCAAAGATCCCGCACAGGAATAAATTCCGAACTTCAATCCCTTCATGTGAATGTAATCAGCCAGCGCTTTCATCCCGGACGGGAAACGCTTCGGGTCGGGAATGATGTTTCCCGCACTGTCACGGCCTACCTGCCAGCAATCGTCAATAACGATGTACTGATAACCGGCATCCCGCATGCCTGTCTAAACCATTGCATCAGCCATCTCCATGATCAGATTTTCACTGACATTGCATCCGAATTTATTCCAACTGTTCCATCCCATAGGTGGAGTAAGTGCCAGCTTTCCGGGTTGTGAATCCTGGGCATGAACCGATGAGACAATTGCCAGTATCAATACCAAAGCGTATATCAAACCTGAGTTAAGATTGTTCTTTTTCATTGTTCCATATTTATTCCATCCGTTTACAGACTAATTTCCAGTGGGTTATTTTTTAATGGAATAACATAAGCTCCCCGACTGTTTTTGTTGAATCTCCCCACATTACGCCTTTCTCCATTCGAACCTTCAACGCGTAAAAATGCTTTTGGAGTGAAGCCATTGGCAGCATCCAGTTCTGCTTTAACGGTTCCGGTTTTGACGTTGTAGCTTACGCTACGGAAGGTTCCCGCATCAAGCGTCAACCACAGCTTTGCTGGAGCAATAAAAATTCGGGATTTCGCTGCTGTTGTAATTTCGGTTGTGATCCAGTCGTCTTTTTTCTCCAGATTTCCGCCGAAGGCAAGCCATCCAAATTTTTGATCGTTGACAATATAGGTTCCTGTATTCACGGCATATCCGAAAAATCCAGAACCGTAATCACCGGAAAGCCCGTCATTCTTCAAAGTTGAAGGATATGAGTGGAAAGCGCAGGGAGCAAATCCCTCTTGTGTAATATTAGAAATTCCTCCCATCAAACCGCCATAGCCAACGCGCAGGAGGTATAAGTTGTCAGGTTCTTTCCGGTACTCATGCAACACGGGAATCGCGTTCAATTCGGAACCATAATGGTGAATCATTCGCTCAATGCGTTGTAGTTTTCCCGCGTAAAGAAAATCCCAGTAACGACGCGCATTACCGTTGTACGCCCAATGCGGAATCGTAGGCATATAGGCCAGAATGGCGTCGATGGTCACCACGGCCTTCTTTGTAAAACCAAAATAACTGGACCACATATATACCTCTTCCTGCCCGGTCGAATCCCATGGCATCTCACTACCGAAAGGATATTGCAACGAATCCCAGTGTACCGCGCGGGCTTTCATCACCTTTTCCAACTCACCTGCCTCAGACATCATTCCTTCAGCCTTCAGGTCATGCAACACTAGTAAAAACACCGTTCCTTCCATTTGGCCGAACTGTGCATAGTAGGGAGCCTGTTCCACCATCGCCATCGCGGTATGAAATGCATGCTCCAGATACCAGTTCCAGCTTCTCTGCGTTACCAGCCCCTGATAATTTCGGGCCAACCGATACATGCCCCAATAAGCAGCAGTGACATGAGGATAATTATACGACCGTCCTACCGACTCCGCTTCTTTCTTCGGCCAGGCAGCCCAGGTTGTGTAGTTAATCGTATCACTGTACGTTCCGGCGGGCGTGGAATCGGGCTGGTAATAGAACATGCTTTTTCGTACTCCATACTTGTGTTTTTCTTGACTATATTGAATTCCTCCCCATATGGTATGATCTACGAAATTCTCCAGCCTGGCAATCTGCTGAGGATCGGGCTCCACCAGCTGCTTCATGATGGCATTCAGCCAGCTTCCCGCTCCGCCCTCATCGCTGAGGCCGGCAATCCAGGCCCGGCTGTTTTGCGTTACCTGATGATGCGCTTCATTATCATAGCTTATAACGGAAGGACTTCGGCCAAACAGGTCATCTTTATTTTCGTACCATTGTTTCGTCATCAAAAAATGGCCGTTATTAGCCACCAGCTCAGATTCCGGTTGAATAACCTTATAATTAATGGTCTGCCGGGTTCCGTTATCATACGTCAACGTCAACCGGGCTCTCCCCCATTTTCTTCCCTGAACGCTGTATTTCTTCCAACCGGCGTAAGTTGTAGACACATATCTCACCTCCAATGCATTGGCTGGCTCCACATTAATTTCTTGCACCTTTGCATTCGCTTTAAGGAACAATTCGGCCTTCACATCCTCCGGAATGACATAACCGGGAATCCCAACGGCTACCGGACGTTGATAGTGCTGCAAAGCATCTTCTATATGTTCAATCGATTTTGCCAGGACAAACTCTACTCCGACACTATACGATTCACCGGGTTTCAAAACTTTTGATGTAGGATGATTCCACTGCTTAGCATTCTTCCATTCTTTTTCAGCATAAGCCTTGCTATGAATTGTCCATTCATAAAACCCCTCAAAGGTTGTTCCCCGGGGCGTCGGGTCATCCAATAAGGGACGATAGGCCTCAAACGGCGACTTCTTCCACGGTAAAACCAGCAATACCGGCCCTTTGCCATTGAGACGGGTGACCTGAAGATATCCGGCATCCTCTCCGATATAGGGATCGTAGAAGACATTTTCGGCATGAGCCTGCTCCAATGTTTTCTTTGTCAAATCATTATTAAAAATCATGGGTAATCCGAGCGCTCCGATTTCGATAGCTCTGTCTGTTTTGTTCTTCAAGTCGAACCGAAGCAACAGGTGGTCACCTTTCTTTTCCCACAGACGATCAACGGTTAGCGGGAAATCGGCCGGAAAGCTCTTTTTCAAATCGGCTGCAGCCAATATATTTTTATCCGAAGTAGTGAATGCCTCAACCGGCTTTCTTCTCGACGCTGACGAATACGTGTTCCACGTTGCTGAGCTATCTGATTTTACCCGCAATGTAATATCTCCCAAATGATAAAAACCATCGCCGTTTCTTGATTTCAGTCGATCGTGCGGAGTGAAGTCAAAACCTTCTGCTCCTGCTGACTTCAATTCTGAAATCGTTTGAGAAGACTTGACCAACTCAAAATTAATTGTGGGCGTTGTATACTCGAGAAATCCGTCTTTCAAACCTAATGTACCGGCTTTTTCCTTTTCTTTCTTCGCCTGAGAGCATCCTATTGCCAGAAGCGAAAAAAGCGCCACCCCCTGAGCTATTAATAACATCCTGTTGATTCGTGGTTTAATCATGTCGTTTGCTTTACTATGGTTAAATATTATTGTCTTCTGCCTCCGAAAAACGAGTCTTCACACCGCCAGGTCTCGATTCCTCCATCAATGCGCCAATTTCTTTAGGCGTAAAATACTGGTCGTACAACCGAATGTTGGTCATTGCACCGGTAAAATTTTCAACGGGATCTCCGGATGCACCAATCAGAATCTTGCTGCTCCGGACAAACAGTGAGATCGGTTGCTGATTATTCAGCTTTCCGTCCACATATTCATACTCGCACATTCCGTCGAAAGTCAATACCAAATTGTGCCATTTTCCCCGGGCCGGAACTGAATCAAACGGCAAATCCACAGCTCCGTCACCATGAGCCGCAGCACCACAAGAACCTTTTCCATACATCAAAGCAGCATATGACGCCTGTAACATATTGCGGCGCGAGGTCCAGGTTAAAAGGCATTCTCCAAAACCGATGTCTGGACTATTCATCCAAACAGAGGCCGTAAAAGGTGCATTCCAATTCAAACTCTCAGGAGCCTCGCGGGAAAGAGTAAACCAGCTTTCCCCGTCCAGGAAAAAAGCCTTAACTCCATCAATATTCCGAACCTCAGGTTGGCCGACACATTCAAATCGACCGGACAGAGTTCCCTTATTTTTGATTGGGGACTTAAGTACACCTCGCTTTTCCCCGTTTGCACTAAGATTTACCAGCAACTCACCTTTGCCGACAACTCCAGGTCCTTCTTTGCTCTCCGCATTTTGACAAGGCGGCACAGCAAAAAGATGATCGTATACTTTTATATTCCAAATGGCAGCATACATTCCTGTTTTTTCTGTTCCCGTCACAGTCATCCTGATATAACGGGCATTTTCATCATTGTCATCAATCATCGGTGAACCGCTTTGTCGGTTGTCGGTCCGGTCTGCAAAGACCTTCCACTCCATACTGTCTGAAGAAACCTCAAGCCTATACTGATAGTAGTAGGTAGGATATTCAAACTGTGTCATAACTCGTTTGACCTGCTTCTCACGTCCTAAATCAATGACCAGCGATTGAGGCAATTTCCCGTTACCAGCTTTCCATATTGTTCCATTATTGTCATCGATAGCATATTGGGGACGGAAAGAGTAATCAACTCCCCCGGGCATGTATCGTGTAGGGCGGGAGACCAAATGACAAAAAGAGGACGCTGAAGCACGAGCTCCCTTAGCCAAATTGGCAAAAGGAACTTGATTTTTTCCCAAATAACCAACTCCGCCAGAAGTAGGTATTACTTTTGCTATTCTATGGGTGCCAGTGAAATTCAATTTGTCAGCGCACACCTGCCGAAACTCTCCACCGGTGCTGTGAGGGTTATCGTGCCGATGATAGACAATATAATAGTGTCCGTTCTCCTTTAATACGGAATGATGTCCTGGTCCGTCAACCATCTTCTTTTCATTTGTGGACAAGATCGGATTATTCTGACCATAGATATAGGGTCCGTGAGGGTGACGGGCCCATGCATAATGAACAGCATAACTGCTCAAACGACAATCGCCGGAAGAATACATCAGAAACCAGATACTATCACGCTTCAACGGGCACGCCGCTTCAAATGCGTGGGGAATTTGCTTCATTGGTATATAGCCCGCAGAGCAGACTGAATCCATCGTAGTGGCATCAATGTCAGCCCAGCCCATGCCACCAAATGAACTACACCAGGTTCCGAAAAAGGCAGAAATACTTCCATTTTCATTTCTCAGAAACTGAGCATCCAGTGCCGGCAGATTCTTTAAGCCCGTACCAATCGGAATAACCGGTTTGCCATGGTTGACCGGTTTCCATGGTCCAACGGGCAAATCCGACACATAGCCGTAAATATTACAGCCGAGTTGACAGTTTCCCATAAAATAATAGTACCGTCCGTCCTTCGCCTTTACCACATCCGGCGCCCAACAGTTTGTCAGTCCTTTCGGCAGCCGAATATCCATCTCATAGTTGTACCAGTTGACAAAGTCTTTACTAATCCAAACCTGGGGTTCTCCTGAAGCAAGTTTGATACCATCAGTGGTGGCATAGATATAATACGTATCTCCGAACTTCTTCACTGTCGGATCGGCAAAATAACCGGGGAGCAACGGATTGCCTGTGTCGGTAGTAATCCCCTTACTCCAAGAAACTGGCTCAGTCCCACCAGAAATGAGAAAGAAAATGGCAACCAATTCTATGTAAAGGATAGCACTTTTCATTACTTTATTTGGTAGTTGACTAATCTTCGCCGAAAAGCATATTGATGTTCGGTATTCATCCCTAATTACTGGTAAATTCAAAATCATGATGAGTAATCACCTGGATTACCCACCATGATTGGATAAATAAATTTGAGGTATTTGATTTATGGATAAATCATTACTCCATTCTCACAGTTCGCACTCCATAAACCGGACCCGCCTGCTGTTTAGGATGGGCCTGTAGCATAACTTCCACCGACTTTTTCCCTTTCGTCAGTTCCTCGGGAATATCATACGGTATGTCATAAAATTGGCTCTTCTTATATTTATTCAAATCGACAGTCGCAATTTTTTCATTGTTAACGAGAATATCGAAATGGCGGGAACGATTATCCATACCCCAGTAGGTCAGAACAATCTGATTGGGAAGCTTATCATCTACTTTCATGGTAAAGCGCATGTTACCGCCACTATGAGCAAGACGGAATTTACGAGTATGATTCTCTCCCGTAAAAATATGCTCGCCGGAGAAATGATGATCGCGTTCCGGCTGCATCTCTCCTACCCGGAATAAGTCTATTGTCCGCTCATCCAATTCGCGCGCATGACGTTCCTGCTGTTTATATATTTTCTTTTGCTTTTCCCACTCCGAAGGAGAAAACACATCCCAGTAAACGCTGTAATAATCATTGGTAAAATCGTACAGCGGCTTAAATGTCACATCGTGAGGCTCCCCAGTTCCTGTACTGACAAAAGTGAGGTCATTGATGTCCTTTGGCTTTATCCATTGTGCCGGGGACTCATTTCCCGATAGGAACACGGGAGTTCCATCGGTTGGATTGGGCTCATTCTTTCCCAGGTCACCTGCCAAAAGGATGGGACCATAGAAAAAAGCTTCCCGTTTCGGGTTATCCGGAAGTGACATCGCATGAATTCCCATTGGATAGGTTACCGTTATTTGATCGTTGTTTTTCCAGTTTCGGGTAATCGTTATATATCCGTCTTTGTCAACTACCGGATTTTTCAGTGTTCGATGATTAACTTTCACGGTATATTGACCTTTCACCCAATACGGTTTTCTTATCCTTAGCGGAAAATTCTGTTTCTTCTTCGTCTGTATTGTCAATGAAAACTGGTCGGAATAGGGAAAGCGTGTATTCAACGTGATCCGGGCATCTTTCTCTTTCCAGTTAAGAACTGACGGAATAAACAAATTGACAAACAGACTCCCATCGGAACCATGGCTGTAGATCGCGCCTTCATACTTAACGTGATTCTCCATACTGGTACCCACACAGCAGGTAAACGTGTTGAATTCATCACTAAATTCCTTTTTGGTTCCCATCCTCAACGGAGTGAAGTAACAAGTCATGCCATCTTTCCTGTTTTGCGAAGAAAGGATATGATTATACAGGGCTCGTTCGTAATAGTCCATGTACCTTGCGGTCGGTCGAAGGGAGAACAGGTGCCGGGTTAATTTCAACATATTGTATGTCGAACAAGTTTCCATGGTATTATCAGTCAACGGTAGTACATCATCCGGACCGAAATATTCATAATTTCCATTTCCTCCCGGAGCATAGGTGTGGTGATGTACAACCATATTCCAGAAAAAACCAGCTGCGATGCTATCTTTTTTGTCTCCGGTCAACTCGTAACGTCGAATAGAACCAATTACTTTGGGGATATTGGTGTTGGAGTGTTTCCCTGGGATGACATTCACTTTCGCCTCAAGGGAATCCAGCACAAAATTGTCATGAAATTTGTATGAAAGATCCAGATACTCTTTTTTTCCTGTTAAGGCATAAAGATTAACCAGCGCCTCGCTCATTCCGCCGTACTCGCACCGCAACATTTTCTGACGCTCTGCTTCTGTCAGTCCTCTCAACACCCGGTGAGTCCAGTCTGCTATTTTCTCGTCCACATCCATTGCCTGCTGATTGCCACAATAGATATAGGCATCCATCAATCCGGCCATTATTTTATGGAGTGTATACCAAGGTGCCCAGGCTCCGTTTAAATCGAAGCCACCGGTTTTGATTTCGCCCAGCGCAACCTTGTAGAATACCATGTCCTCATTTGGAACAGCTCCAACATAGCCGGTTCCGCGAGCTCTCTGGCAAGCCGCTAACTCCCTGACGATATAATTTACCCGATTCAGGAACACCGAATCTTTCGAAAGGGCGTAATACATGGAACATGCCGACAGATAATGTCCCAGTGAATGACCAGCCAATCCGGCATCTTCCCAACCACCATATTTTTCCGCTTTGGGCTTCAAGCCTGCATGTGTCCTGAACTGAGATAAAAAGCGGTCCGGATCCAGTTCCTTCAGATAGGCTACATCTGCTTTCATGGCATCCATGAAAATACTCTCTTTGAGCTGTACATCTCTCAAATCAAACGCATAAGCCTTGATTTCTACCTCCGGCTTTATTTTCATCACATTCCCGTCATTCCCCTCAGGAACATAGGTTTGTGTATATCCCGGGCTAGTCAATGCCAGGATAAATCCCAGAACGACATACAGACTTAGTCTTTGCTTCATTATGCTACAGATTTTTAGTTGCTGATTCAGCCAACCCATCTGAATAAATCAGGTGAGTTGGATCATCAAAGTAAGTAATGACGGGATATGCCTTGTGCTCCCGTTCTTCTTGAAAATTGTTATAAACCTAAAAATTACTCTTACTTAAGAGGTACCCGTCAAAACAATTAATAATCATCCGCTTATAATACAATAAGCTTCGATTGGACAGTTAAAACAGAGAAAAGACCTGGCCCGGAAAGAACTAAAACAAACGATTAAACGCTATTGAGTTTTTAGCTTAACATGATTGATGCTATTCCTAAAATAATATGGGCTGATACTTATGAAAAGTACTATTTAATACACAGAATTCCGGTACCAGGTCAATTTCATCTGCTCTAATCATCCAACCTATAAAAACATCCAACGAATTTCTTTTAGTATCCCGGGTTTTGTTTGAGGTTCGGATTGGTATTCAGTTCTTCCAAACCTATCGGGAACAACTTGGTATAATCGCCCTGGGGAGTGTGATTGTACCAGCTTTTGGTCGTAAACACACTAAAGCGAATCATATCGGTACGACGTCGTGCCTCAGCTGCAAACTCCCATCCCAGCTCATCCAGAAAACGACCATACTGAACCGGTGTTTGATCACCCGGATTATCGATATTTCCGTTTTCATCCAGTGTGCCATATTGTATGGTTGTATTTCCTTCCAATTCGGCTCCGGTAACTGTTGCTTTTTCCGGATCGTCGAAATCACGTGCTCGTACTTCAGAAACAATGGTTGCTGCCTGATCGCTCTTTCCGGTCCTCAGTAAGCATTCGGCTTTCATCATCAATACATCGGCATAACGGAAATATGGGAAATCATTACTCATATTGCTTTTACAGCCGTTAGCAATTTCATATTTACAAACACGGTATCCTTCATTGAATTCACAATAATAAATACTGGGCATTTTATTGACCAGGGTAATTACGACGCTACCATCGGTTGCATTGATCTGGTCGCCATGTAGCCAGGTATCGTCGAAACGCTTATCGCCCGGTTCGTAGCTGTTGATGAACTGAGGATTGGCGCTGGAACCACCCCATGGTTGTGCCGTCATGTTGAATACATATCGGTGAACTGGAAGCAACTGCTTCATATGTTGGTTCCAACCAGTTCCATAGATGTCGTCATACGGAACAGCAAAAACGATCTCTTTGGAATTTTCATTATCCACCTTGAATACATTTCGGTAATCAGATTCCAATTCGAAATTTCCACTGGCGATAATTTTGTCACAGGCCTCAATACACTTGTCCCATTCAGCGGTACCGGTATATACCTCTGCGTTGAGGTACATGCGGGCCAGCAATTGCCAGGCCGCCCACTGCGTCATGCGTCCATAAGTGCTTTGGTTCACTTCTGATGGCAAATTGGGAATAACCTCCTTCAATTCGCTAATAATAAAATTGTAAACCTCCTTGCGACTCTTCTGTTCAGGCACTTCATCACTGTAAGTAATCACAAGAGGGACATTACCATGGGTATCGCACAGGATAGAATACCACAATGCACGCAAAGCTCTTAGTTCTGCCTTGATAGTAACGGCTTGCGCTTCGGTCACAGGAAGTGAACCACCGTCGATCTGCATCATTACCCGGTTAATATTATTAATGGCCTCGTAGGAAGTCAACCAGGTATTCCGGCATTGCCACTGTTGATTATCCCATGTATGAAAATGCATACGTTTATAGGTTCCTCCATCATCCCATCCATTGGGACGGGTCGGCGTGACCATTACATCGCCAGGCTCTTCCTGTAGGTCAAATAGTCCCTGCCACCCCATGATATAACGAAGAGGGGTATATCCCGACGCCATTAGGGCGATGATGTCATCGTCTGTTGCACTAAACGTGGATTCTGTTACTTCGTCATAAACCTGCTCATCCAGATTGAAGCATCCACTGGTGAAGAGCAGCAGGCTTAAAGAGAACAGGATGACACCTCTTCTCAGATATTTTTCTGACTTTGTATATTTATACTTCATAACACTCGAATTAGAAAGTAAGATTTAGACCAAAAGTATAGGTTCGGGTTGTTGGATATTTGTCCCTGTCATCATCCCCGGGATACAAGCCTGTCTGTTTCACTTCCGGATCAACCCCCTTATATCCGGTTATGGTCAATAAGTTAAGTCCGGAGACATAAACCCGTAAATTCTTGACTACGTTCTTGTTGTGCAGATTAAAGGTATATCCCAATGTCGCGTTATCAATTTTCCAATAATCACCATCTTCCACATAATAGCTGACAAATCGCTGGACATCCTGCAACACTGCTTTTCCATATACTTTATCGTAAGCTGAAGTCAGGGTGTTGTAACCGATGGTCGGATTTTCATAGAACATGCGGGAGAAATTCAGAATCTGGAAACCGAAAGCACCGCGCATGTTCACGCTAATGTCGAAATGACCAATTTTGAATGTATTGTTCCAACTGGCATAATACTTTGGAATACCGTTTCCAAGCACTTGCCGGTCGTCAGTGGACGATTCGGTTGCCGGAATACGCGTCCCATCAGGTTTTTCAATAATCCAGATACCATCGTCGGTAATGCCGACACTCTTCAATCCATAGAAATCACCAATGGGACCACCGATTTTTATCCGGTGTGTCTCAATCTGAATAGGCTCACCTGTATATCCAGCATAGAAGAAATCATTCGTCGTCTGGAATTTATCATTCGATAGTGAAACCAATTTATTCTTGTTTGTTGAAAAAGTAAGACCGGCAGTCCAATTAAATCCTTTGGTTTTAATGGGAATCACGTTAACCAGCGCTTCAAATCCCTGGTTTTCGATTTCTCCCACGTTTGCTGTGATGGTGCCGTAAAGGTAAGGAGGTGTTGGAACACTGTAGTCCCACAAAGCATCCTTGGTCAGACGGTGATAATAGTCGAGTGCACCGCTAACACGACCATTAAACAAAGCAAAATCGAGACCTACATTTATCTCTTCTTTCTTCTCCCACCGCAGATCTGGATTGGCATTCCGAACAGGAACCAGCTTGCGTACCCACTGACCATTATTATAGAAATAGTCGCTATAGTTCAAACTACTCAACGAGTTGTATGAATCGAGTACATTGGTACCAGTAATACCATATCCGGCACGTAGCTTAAGATTGCTAAGCCAGGTAACGTCTTTCAGGAAACTTTCTTCTGTTAATCTCCAACCGACTGAAACGCCCGGAAAATTTCCCCACTTGTGGTCCTTTCCGAATTTAGAAGATCCTTCTCTTCGTATGCTGGCCATCACCAGATACTTGTTATTGAAGTTATAACTTGCACGCGAAAAAAGGGCAATCAGCTTATCTGAGTTTTTGTACGACCCCATTCCGGCTTCACCTTTGGGCAATCCACTACCAATACCCAGGTTGTTATAGGTATACGAATCGGTTGGGAAATATTTATTGTTAGCCCAGAAACCTTCATTCATATTGTCCTCATAGTTATATCCGGCGAGAACCGAAAAAGTATGAAGGCCTAAAATCTTCTTGTAATTAGCTGTTAACTCAGCATAATTGCCCACATAGTTGTCTGTTCCCCTGGAAGCATAACCGCCGGCACCATACTTGGTGTTCGACACGTGATTTTTCGTCTCATAGTACCCACGGATATTGTAGTTTCCTTTCCGCGTATACATTCCTTTAAGTGCTAATCCATCGATCGGCTTGAATGTCAGCCCTGCCGTAAACCGGGCATTTCGGTATCGGTTCTCACCGTCTGACTCTTCAATATAACCAACCGGATTATCATAGAAATAAACATCCCTTTCAAACCAGGTACCATCTTCATTCTTTACGGGTTCGGTAGGGTTCCTGATCAGTGCCTGACGGTAGACGTATTTATTAAAGCTGTAACCGTCTCCTCCGGTCCAGTATTTTTGTTCACTTACAATCGTTTCAATGTTGGCCTGCAGTTTACCGTCAAACATGCTATGGTTGACCGCAATTCGTCCTGTGTATTTGTCGTTGTCAGACCGGATAAAAATTCCCTCATTGTGTCGGTAATTTATCGATGCTGTCAGGCTGGTATTCTTGCTACCACCTCTGAAAATGACGTTGTGTACATTGCTGATACCCTTCCGCGTAATTTGATCCAACCAGTCGGTATTTGCACCATAATCTTGCAGGTTCGCTCCCGTGAACGTATAGCCTTCTTTCCATTTCTCTCTGAGCTGATCAGCGTTGAGAAAATCGAGTTTACGGCTAATTGTTGAAAGGGATACATAACCAGAATACTCAATAGTTGGAGCCATTTCCTTGTGACTCTCTTTCGTCGTCACAATAATCACCCCGTTGGTTCCTCTCGTTCCATAGATGGCCGTGGAGGAGCCGTCTTTCAATACATCAATGGACTCTATATCTTCGGGGGCAACAGTAGACAGACTTCCGGGAACACCGTCAATCAAAACCAGCGGATCGGAAGTTCCCAATAGCGAAGCATTACCGCGAAGCATGATAACAGCGCCTTCGGTTGGATCGCCTGATGGGGTAGTAATAGTCAATCCGGCCACTTTACCCTGGATAAGCTGGGCGGCATCGTTCACCGCACCTTTGACAAAGTCGTCAGATTTTACAGATGCAATAGCACTGGTAACATCTCCTTTTTTAACGCTACCATAACCAATAGCCACAACCTCATCCAGACCAATAGTATCCTCCGACATCATGGCGTCAAGCTGACTCTTTCCGTTCAAGGCAAGTTTTTGTGTTTTCATTCCAATAAACGAGAAAACCAGAACGGCATCAGCCGGAACATCTTTCAGTTCGTATTTCCCATCGATGTCGGTCGTTGTCCCGGTTGTCGTTCCTTGTATCACAATCGTCACCCCCGGGAGTGGCTGTCCTTTTGCATCAGTCACTTTCCCTCTAACGGTCTGGACTGATTGTTGAGCATTTTCCCCCATTTGACCGGGAGTTCCAGCCTGCAGGGGTGCAACCCCCAGGAAAGCCAGTAAAAATACAAGCATAAAAGTCCCCCGGATACGGGAGCATCTTCTTCCTTTGTTCTTCATGGAATCGTTAATTTAATAGGTTACATGTTTCATAAAATCAGGTTCTGTATGCCGGTAGCTGTCTATCGGAAAAGCACAACAGCATAATAAGCGCTTCATACATTCATCGCTCAGGTCAACGATCGACAGGTAAAATAAAACGAACCATTGCGGTCCCTGCATTCTGCCAAAAGGTAAATTCCCGGGACTGCTGCTTGAACTATATCCTTCTGTTATCCTGCTCGGACATCGGTTGGAGAATGCCCTACACGATCACCTTCGGGTACGCTTCCCGGACTGAACTGAAGGATTAATCTTCGCTTACTAATTTAGTTCCACTATAACTGTAAATCATTTTCCCTACCCCCGTCCTAAGGTCCGATTCGGACTAAGGAAATGTTTTGAGATGAACCGCGGAATTTCTCATCTTCAAGTTTTCTACAGCTGAATCGGCGTAAAAGAACAAGCTTGAACGAATTAGTCCATTTTACTCCACCGCGACCTTACCGTATGTGCAAAAAACCTGCACATATGTATAATAAACTGGAAAACAAAACTTTGAAAATTGCAGATTTTGCTTATTGTTCCTTATCTGGGCCTAGCATCAACCGGAAATTTCAGGAATTGGTACCGCATCACTATGGTATTGTCACGCTAGAGGTGTCTCTCCGTGTGACGAAATGGATGAAAGGGCTGTCAATCCATCAGTATAATTCACAATGGAGTATGATTACTCATTCCCTAAGCCTGTATTTAATACTTAGTGAATGAATAATAAGGCAAAGAATCCTACAAGGCCCCGGAAACATCAGCAATTACTTCCCGATAGTGATACGCGGGAAACAATCGAGAGAAAAATCCTTTTTAACCACAAGGCAGCGAAAATGATATTATTATTGAGAAAAATTTCAATCAAGACATCCCAATTTATACAAGGATTGTTGACTCAAGAACTTGTGAGTATATGGATGCGTTGGAGGAGAGACTATACCTTGAAGTAAAATTTTAAAAATTATCATTGATCCACTTTTTTTTGTACTTTCGCGCAAGTAACTCTACTTAAAGCAATAGTAAACCAACCTGCAAAACAAAACTCACATATTAGATGCAAAGCTTGTTGCTGCCATCAGAAAAGATGACCATTATGCTTTTGACGAGCTATTCCGAAAATATAGTCCTTCTCTGTTTTCATTCATCATTAGTATACTGAAAGAAGAACACCAGACCGAAGAAGCTGTACAAGATGTTTTTCTAAAAATATGGGAAAAAAGAAAAGAGCTGGACCCGACCCTGTCTATTAAATCTTACCTATATACGATTGCACTGAATACAACGAAGAAAATTTATCGGAAAAGACTCCAGGAGGAGAAATACAAACAAGATATTGTATTGGAGTTCCATACCAATCACACATCAGCTCTTAGCGTTCTTGAATATCAGAACCTGCTCGAATATGTTGACGGGATTATTGAAAAACTGCCGCTTTCCCGCCGTAAAATATTTATCATGAGTAAGAAGGACGGTTTGAAGAATGCGGAAATTGCAAAACTCCTCAATATTTCAGAGCAAACAGTAAAGAACCAACTCGTTTCTGCTATGAAGTTCCTCCGTTCCGAAGCAGCTAAAAGTAATGGAGAGCTTGGTTTTTTGTTCTTTCTTTTATTTTATCGCCTTTAATTTTATTCACGAATAGTACTTTTTTTGTGTTTGTGGATATTATAAGAAAACACAAAAAACAGTGAAGTTCGACGCTGACGTATTAAAAAAGTATTTAAGTGGAAGTTTTTCATTAAACGACAAGATCCGTGTAGATGAGTTTTTTGACGACATACACTATGCTTCCGGGTTAAATGAAACGCTAAAAGAATTTTGGGACGAGACAATCTCAAAACCACCCCCAAACGCCCAAAATCTTGATCCTATATTAGATCGAATCAATCATCACATCCTACTCGATTTGAACAAACAGAGCCGGATGAAGAAATTATGGCATTTGTATTCAAGAGTGGCAGCTATTTTACTCTTACCGGTATTACTTTTTACTCTGTACTATTTCAGCTCGAACAACATTATTCTCAATGGAGCTTGGGTAGAAGTCCATTCTCCGTTGGGTGCCAGAACACAGTTTTCTCTTCCTGATGGAACAATTGGCTGGTTAAATGGCGGCTCAGTGATTAAGTATCCTGTCCGGTTTGGAGCCAAGAGAAATGTTACATTAAGCGGGGAAGCTTATTTCGATGTAGCGAGAAACCCAAATTCTCCTTTTGTTATTGACGCCAACAAAATAAAAGTAAAAGTATTAGGGACTGCTTTTGATGTGATATCCTACAAAAACGATTCGATAGCCGAGGTAATCGTTGCCAGAGGCAAAGTTGAAGTCACTGCGAAAGATCATAAATTAAAAGAGATTTTACTTCCGTCGGATAGATTAGCATTAAATACGGTAAGCAACACCTATATCAAGTCTACAGTAAATGTTCTGGACTATATATCATGGAAATCGGGGAAACTTATATTCATGAACGACAGGTTCGATGAAGTAATACGGAAGTTATCCAGATTTTACAACGTTGATTTCGAAGTTAATGATAATGTAAACAAAAACCAGTTATTCAGAGCTGTTTTAGAAAACGAGAACCTGGATGAAATACTTCGCTATATGAAACTCACAATGGGCATTGATTACACAATCCAGGAAAGGAAAATAGACCAGGATGGTCATTTATCCAAGCGTAAGGTTATTATCACAAAAGCAAAATAAATAATTGCCTATGTAACAAATCACTAAAACTAAATCTAGATTATTAGAACTAAAAAAAAGGGAAGTGTCACAACCACTTCCCCAACTTTTAGCGAGTTCCAAATTCTGAATTTATTTACTCAACTAAGATTCAAATCTATGAAAAAAACACCGATGAGGGAGAATTGTTATGCAAATCCCTCCAGGAAAATTTTGCAAACCATGAAGCTAACTATATTCTTGTTCTTTTTAGGATTTATGCAGGCATTAGCGGGTAATTCGCTCGCGCAAACAACAAAACTGTCTCTGGATGTCCAAAATTCAAGTATTGAATCCATACTTCAGGACATCGAAAAACAGTCTGATTTTCGATTTATTTATAACAAGGAAAAGGTCGATCTTGATTCTCGTGTGAATATACGATTACAAGATAAGTCGGTAAAAGAAGTACTTGATATCCTGTTTCAAGGTAAAAACGTTAATTACACTTTTTTCGGGAATAACATTGTACTTTCAAATGCCCGAACTGCGACTGTTCAGCAATACACTTCTATTTCTGGCCGAGTAACCGACTCTTCTCATACTCCTCTTCCCGGCGTTACCATTGTCATTAAAGGCACCACTCAGGGCACGATTACCGATGTTAATGGGAATTATTCGTTTGCCAGTGTTTCACCTGATGCGACTCTGGTCTTTTCTTTTATTGGGATGAAAGCTCAGGAAATACCGGTCTCCGGCAGGAAAACCATCGATGTAGTAATGACAGAAGAAACCGTTGGATTGGATGAAGTTGTAGCCATTGGTTACGGTACAATAAGCAAAAAAGAACTGACCAGTGCTGTATCCCATGTGAATAGTGCAGAGTTGCTTCAAAGCGGAAATATCAATCCACTCATGTCTATTCAAGGATTGGTTTCAGGGCTTTCGATTACAAACACACAAGACGGCAATCCCAATGCTAATCCAAGCATACAACTTCGAGGTGTTTCGTCACGTGACGCAGGAAGTGACCCGCTTATTGTAATTGATGGAGTTCCAGGAGGAAACCTGGAGAATATTAATCAAAATGACATTGCCTCAATTGATGTATTAAAAGACGGAGCGGCATCCGCCATTTATGGAACCAGGGGTAGTGCCGGTGTAATTTTGGTGACAACCAAAAAAGGTCACAGTGGTGCCATAACTACAACTTACGATGGATATAGTTCTATTGGTCTGCCTAATAATCAGCTAAAACCGTTGACAACAGCAGACTACCTGAAAAATAACCGAGGCCCTGATTATGGAGGAAGTACGGATTGGCTGAAAGAGGTATCCCGGGATTTTTCATTTACGCAAAGTCATACACTGTCTGTATCCGGTGGAAACAATCATACCAACTACCGGGGAACAGTAGATTATCGTAAAGCCAACGGACTGGATCTTCGTTCAGACCGTGAAGAATATGGAGCACGTCTTGCATTGAACTTTATGAATCCAAACAACCTTTACAAAATTTCTTTTAACATAGCTCCTCGCTATGTCAAATTTGACAATGCAAACAACGATGTTTTTACCCAAGGTTTAACGTTGAATCCAACTTACCCGGTTAAAGATCCTGATGATCCAACGATGTACTATTCAATTACCGGTAGTGATGGACAGTTTAACCCAGTCGAATTACAAAAACTGGAACAAAGTGGCTCCGAAGCGAAATTTTTAGACTGGGATGGAACATTTAAACTAAATATTACACAAACACTTAACTCTCAAGTTACGTTGGCCCAAAGCACTAAAGACTACTTCGATTTTTGGTTTAAACCGTCGAACATGACAACTGAGATACAGAATGGGTATCAAGGAGAAGCCAGTCGCAATTATAACAAATATGACCAAAGAAGCCTGGAATGGCTGACAAATTATTCTTTCACTGCAAATCAGCATTCATTAAAAGCGATGGTGGGTTATTCTTACCAGTACTTCATGAAAGAGGGGATGTCGGCTGATAACAAGAATTTCACGTCAAATGCAACTACTTACAACAATCTGGGTGACGGGCTTTACCAACAGGTTGAAGGCCGTAACGGCATGGGGAGTTATAAGGAAGATTCGAAGTTAATCGCTTTTTTTGGTCGTATCAGTTATTCTTTCGCCGACAAATATCTATTGACAGCAAGTCTGCGTCGTGAAGGTTCTTCAAAATTCGGGATCAACAATAAATGGGGAAATTTTCCCGCAATATCTTTAGGATGGAGAATCAGCAAAGAGCCTTTTATGGATGGTATTGACTGGATTGATGATCTCAAATTGCGAGGAGATTATGGAGTTACCGGAAACCAAAATTTTGGCAATTACCTTTCTTTATCAACTTATGGCGGGTATGGTTATTATTTATTTAACGGCTCATATTACCAGGTATGGGGGCCAGCAAACAATACCAATAACGATTTAAAGTGGGAAAAAGGTAAAAATATGAACATCGGCCTCGATTTTGCCTTAGTTAACAACGTCGTTCAGGGAAGTATTAATTACTACAGAAGAACGCAACAGGATCTTTTGGGCTGGTATAATGCACCGGTACCTCCCAACCCGCAGGCCCAAACTTATGCGAATGTTGGTTCCATGCGCAATACCGGTCTGGAAATTGATTTGAATGTTAAAGCCATCAGCAAAAAGAACTTTAGCTACCGTATAGGACTCGTTGGAGCAACCAACGATAATAAATTCCTCTCATTTTCCAACAATATTTTTCAGGGACAGGATTATGTTGATATGGCAGGTTTGCCGGCTCCTGGAACCCCCGGCGCGGCACAAAGATTGCAAGAAGGTAAACGAATCGGTAATTTTTATATGTGGAAATTTGCCGGCGTTGACCAAAACGGAAATATGCTGGTTTACAGCGAAGACGGCGAAATCATTCAGGCCAATAAAGCAACCAATGATGACAAACAGGTTGTTGGAAATGGATTGCCACATTTTACGGCGAGCATGAATCATTCCTTTAGATATAAAAATTGGGATTTGAACCTTTACTTCCGTGGCGCATTCGGATACGATATTTTTAATATCCACGAATTCTACTACGGTCTCCAATCATCACCTAATACGAACGTACTGCCATCGGCTTATGGAAAAAATGATGCAATCAAAGGTGATAAAGTGTTGTGTGACTATTTTCTTGAAAAAGGGGATTATGTGAAGCTGGATATTGTAAATATTGGATATACCATAAAATCGAATTCAAAATACTTTAATTCGATACGGTTGTATGCTTCTGGAAAAAATCTTGCCAAAATCACCGGCTTTTCCGGCATTGATCCGGAAATTTATCCGGTCAATGGACTAACTCCAGGAGTTAACACATCAAAATCCTATTATCCCACAACAATGCAGTTATTGCTGGGAGCTCAAATCTCATTCTAAACTCAACTAATATTTAAACAGATGAAGAAGAATCAATTCACATATATGCTATTGGCTTTCCTGCTTGGGGGCATATTAATAAATAGCTGTACCGATCTGGTGGAGACACCTTATGATAAAATTATTTCCGATAATTTTTACCAGACAAAGGATGACGTTTACCGCTCATTCCTTAGGAGTTTTGAACATGGATACTGGACGATACAAGGAACTCAATATTTTATGCAGGAGAATCCTGCAGATCAGATTATGACTCCTAACCGACAAGGAGATTGGTACGATGGAGGTAAATACATTCGTCTACACAATCACACATGGACTTCACAGGACGATTTCTGCAACGACGCCTGGAATAACCTCTTTATTGGAATTTCTTTGGCGAATAACTCCCTTGAAGATATAAAGGCATTGGATGTCTCTCGATTCAACATGAGTAACACAGAACAAAAAAGCCTGATTGCTGAACTTCGAACGATGCGGGCATGGTATTATCTGAGGTTGTTCGATCTTTACAGAAATATTCCCATTGTCGAAACAACTAAAGGTGCAGATCAGGCTCCTATGCAGGCCACACCTCAAGAGACCTTCACCTTCATCGAGAAAGAACTTAAGGAGTCGGTAACTGATTTAGGCAAAAAAGGCTATCCTGAGATCGTTACCAGCCGGTGGACCCAGGCAGGAGCGATGGCCTTACTTGCACGTCTTTACCTGAATGCAAAAGTCTATATCGGAGTTGATCACTTTGACGATTGTGCGAAAGTTTGCCAGGATATAATTGATGGCAAATACGGAACATATGCAATTGCAGACCGATGGGATGCTCCTTACGACTGGAACAATGATTTGTGTGACGAGACAATTTTTGCTTTCCCTGGGTCATTTGGTCGTACACACTGGCAATACGACGGAGGAATGTATTGGTGGGCGTTCCCATATAATGTTAACAAATATTTTGAATTCACAGATTTTGGAACTTCCAATCCAAAGTATACGCTGCAACCGGGTCGCGATGTATCCGGGGTCCCTTACGACTTTACATCGAACCTGGGACAGCCTTTTATGAAATTTCAGGCCTACCCGGATGATGTCCGCCTGAAACTATACAAAAATCTGGGAAATAACACCCGTGAAGGGATGTTTTTGTATGGCTATCTAACATATAATGAAGGACAAGATACTGTCACAACATCCCAAGGTTATAACCTTTACATTCGGGATCAGGTTGGCTGGTTTAATGATCTGAAACCCGGGGTAGTTCCTGCAGATTTAACTTCAAATATGAATCATGCCGATCAAAATTCAGGCATTTGTTTCGCAAAATATCCATTCTATAAAACAACCGATTCTCATAAAATCGAATCTGATTACGCAGTAATTCGTTTAGCTGAGATTTATTATGACCTGGCCGAGTGTAAATTCAGGAAAGGAGACAAAGCCGGAGCTGAAAAGCTTCTGAATGTGGTACGTAAACGTTATTATCCGGCAGGTTCTGCTAGTTTATATCCTGAAGATGGAAGCAAATTAACGGAGTCGGAATTGCTTGATGAGTGGGGGCGTGAGTTTCTGGGAGAAGGGCGTCGTCGCACTGACCTGATTCGCTTCGGTAAGTTTAATTCGACCTGGTGGGATAAATCTGCAGACCCAGATAATCATACAGAAATATATCCTATTGGTCTGACTGTATTGGGTGTTTCACCTCAACTAAAGCAGAATCCTGGGTACGATCAATAAGTAATGAAGATTATTGAAGTCTAATAGATAACGTTATTCATATGAGAAATAAAATATTGACACTGACAATGCTTTTGTTCATGGTTATTGGTTTTTCAGCATGCGAGAAATCCAAAGATATCCCAGTGTATAACATCCCGTTATATGAAAATCTCTATTTGGTTGGTGATGCTTCGCCTGCCGGTTGGGATATTGACAATCCCACTCCAATGACTGTCGATCCGAATGATCCATTTGTATTTACATGGATCGGGCCATTAACTGTTGGAGAATTTAAGATCGCAACCGCTACAGGAAACTGGGGCTGTGATTATTTTATGCCGGTTGTAGATGGAGAAACCGACCTTTCAAAAACTACCCTTGAGCTGGTAAAAGGTGGAAATCCTGATAAAAAATGGAAGATTACTGAAGCTGGCAATTATAAAATAGCGGTCAATATTCTGGACCCGGGGCCATATACGATTATGTTCGAAAAGCAATAAATACGCTAAACAAAATTCAGGGCTGGTTGTCCGGTCCTGAATTTTTTAACTGATTGCGGCCTAAACGTTCTATTATTCTCATTCTGCTCAAAAAATCCAATGAGATGATCATATATGCGTTATGGCTTTCATTGATTTTAGTACACTTAGCTTAGCGAACAGGAAATAGGAACATTAAAGTTTTTCAACACTATGATTGAAGACGAGGTTCACTAAGGACAAGTTAACCGGAAACAGAGCAATATCCCTAATACTGAATACATTGAGATTTCTTGGTTAATGCCCTCTCCTTTGAGGTTTGATTCAGAGATAGAGGCCGCGAACATATTTCAACGCGTCGTTTGCAAAACCAGAATTGCAGGGAGGTTAGGTTGGTTACAATGACATGGTAATATTGTTGCCTTCAATAAAAACATTCGTTGGGAAAAAGATTGAATAAAATCGGCCTTTTTCCTGTGTTCTATACATTATCGGGTGGAACAAATAAATTGTATCGCCCCTCATCTTTAATAAATCAGCTAGAGTAATTGGTGAGCTTTTCAATGCATTTTTTGATAAAAAACAAATAGAATGGCAATATGATGAAAATAAATTATTGGAAATTGGTGACGATTGGATTTTTCCTTTTGACAAATTCCGTATATGGCCAAGAACGGGCAGCCCTTATTAATCCCAATGTGGCAGTGTTTTACCCCGACGATTTCAACCCGAAAGCTAACTTGCCATCGTTTGCATTGGTAAAGGAGCCAGAAGAGCAAGATACGTTGCCTGACAGTTGGAAGGTCAGAGTTGAATTTAGTGAGGGATTTGGTAAGTCCATGGCTTACATCAAAACAGATCCTCATACCTATTTGTACGGAACAGGCGAATCAACAGGCTCTTTATTAAAGAATGGATTGACAAAGGTGTTGTGGAATACAGATAATGCCTATAGTAATAGGGATCTCAATCAACGGATGTATCAGACCCAGCCATGGGTGTTGGGCGTCCGTCAGGATGGGACGGCCTTTGGTGTACTGGCCGACAATACCTGGAAACAGGAAATCTCTCTAGGAGAGGGTATTCTATTCTCATCTGAGGGACCTGCTTTTCGGGTACTGGTGATTGAAGGAAAAACACCACAGAAAGTTATGAAGTCCTTGGCCAAACTTATCGGTACGATGGAGCTGCCACCGCTTTGGAGTCTGGGCTACCAGCAATGTCGCTTTTCATATTATCCCGATAGCAGGGTAAAAGAGATTGCTGATACCTTTCGGGTTAAACAAATCCCCTGTGATGTTATCTGGATGGACATCCACTACATGGATGGGTACAGGATTTTTACGTTTTCGCCGAACCGTTTTCCCAATCCCGGGGAGACCAATGATTACCTTCACCAAAAAGGGTTTAAATCAGTCTGGATGATCGATCCTGGCGTAAAAAAAGAGGAAGGGTACTTCGTTTATGACTCCGGGACAAAACGGGACGTTTGGGTGAAAACGGCCACCGGCAAAAACTATGTCGGGAAGGTTTGGCCTGGCGACTGCGTTTTCCCTGATTTTACGATGGAACGAACGCAAAAGTGGTGGTCATCGTTGTACAAAAACTATATGGCTAATGGTGTTGACGGTGTCTGGAATGATATGAACGAACCTTCCGTCTTTGGAGGGCCAAACGGGACAATGCCCGTGAACAATGTTCACCGCGGGGGAAAGGAACACCCCGCGGATATACACCTACGCTATCATGATGTGTATGGCATGATGATGGCCAAAGCCTCGCGTGAAGGTATTTTAGCAGCCAATCCTGATAAGCGTCCTTTTGTTTTAAGTAGGGCCAATTACCTGGGTGGACAACGTTATGCGGCGGCGTGGACGGGCGATAACAGTGCTTCCTGGGAGCACTTGCGAATGTCTGTCCCAATGGTTCTGAACCTGGGGTTGTCCGGTCAGCCATTCAGCGGACCTGATATTGGCGGTTTCCTGGGAAATGCTACTCCTGAACTTTTTGGACAATGGATTGCCACGGGTGCATTTTATCCTTTTAGCAGGGCACATACCGTTGATGGCAGTAAAAACCAGGAACCCTGGGCTTTTGGTGAGGAAATAGAAAAGGTATCCCGCACAGCCCTACAAAGAAGGTATTGTTTGCTTCCTTACCTGTACACGCTGTTTCACGAAGCTTCAATTGATGGGATGCCAGTGATGCGCCCTGTCTTCTTTGCCGATGTGCGTGACCTGAATCTGCGTCGGGAAGACCAGGCATTTCTCTTGGGGGCCGATCTTTTGGTAGTGCCTAAATGGGCTAATGATCCAAAGCTGCCAAGAGGGATTTGGCGGACTATTGATTTAGTCGGCGAAAATTCGGCAAAAAACGAATATCAGCCTGACTTGAAACAACGTGGAGGTACGATCATCCCTGTCGGGAAAGTGATCCAGTCAACAGTGGAATACAACACGGATTCACTAACTCTTTTAGTATGCTTAAATAAAGAGATGAAAGCAAAGGGAACGCTATACAATGATGCAGGAGATGGATTTGAATATAAAAACGGTCAGTATGCGGTCGATTCGTTTTCAGCTGAAAAAACAGGGAACAACGAAGTAACAGTAACTTGTGCAAAAGTGGAAGGCAAGATGCACGAAAACAAACGTTTTTATCGAATTGGGTTAGTTACAGAGAAAGGGATTGTCTATTCGAACTGGAAAAATGAAAATCAGATCAAGGTAAAAACTCTCGAGAACAATTGAATACGAAACACATACCCCATGTTTAATCGGCAAAATTAATCGATTTAATTGGTATGTCACATTTATTTTTGAGGGATATCTCTTTTAATTGACATTGAAGAAAACCATTTAAAATCAACTGATAGTCAACTAGTAATTGACAAGAAATTTTCGAACATCAGTTTAGGAAATTCAACGTTGTCGCTAGTTCATAAAGAGAAAATCCTGGTATAGATAAAGGTTCGGTGTGTTAAATTAAACACTTTACACGACGTGGGGCTTCAGCATTTTCAATTTAAATTCTATGACGAACATAATTAAAGGCATATTTTTCGATAAAATATTTTAAAACGGAAAACAACTCAACCAATGAAGAAAGCACTATTCACTTTATTTATTTTTTTAAGCATTCAGCTATATGGACATGAAGCCTGGAATTCGAAGGCGAATCGTCAAGCTGTCGTTCAAACAGGAAATGCACGTTTCACCGTATTGACCCCTGAACTGATCCGTATGGAATGGGACAGCACCGGGCAATTTACGGATCAAGCAACTCTCTTTATTGTCAACCGGAATTTACCTGTTCCTCAATTCAAGAAAAGAGAAAAAGGCAAATACATAACAATAACAACCGGTAAACTGATCCTGAAATACAAAAAAGAGACGGGACGGTTCACAGCAGATAATCTTGAGATTACGTATCTGGACGGGAAAAGCAAAACAGTTTGGCATCCGGGCATGAAAAACACAGGTAATCTGAAAGGAACTTACCGGACACTGGACGGATACAAAGGAAAATACAACGTGAATACCGGAAAAGCTCTCCCCATCGAGAATGGACTACTTTCGACTGAGGGATGGACGGTGATCGATGACTCGAACAATTTTTTATTTGACAACAGTGATTGGAATTGGGTTGAACCACGCCGGAATAAGGAGCAGGATTTATATTTTATCGGTTATGGGAAAAATTATAAAAAAGCCCTGTTAGAGTTTACTAAAATAGCTGGCAAGGTTCCGGTTCCCCCACATTATGCTTTCGGTTATTGGTGGTCCCGTTACTGGAACTATTCCGATGATGAACTACGGAAATTGGTAGGGAATTTTCATTATTACCATATCCCTTTGGACGTTTTGGTGATTGACATGGACTGGCATAAAACCAAAGGTTTGGATCACAAAGATGAGTTTGGCCAAATGGCGGGTTGGACAGGGTATACCTGGGAAAAAAGCCTGTTCCCGGAACCTGGCAAATTTTTGAACTGGGTTAAAAAGCAGAATTTGAAAGTTACATTGAACCTGCATCCTGCTTCCGGAATACCTGCCGATGAAAAACAGTATCCTGCTTTTGCCAAAGCCATGGACTTTGATACTACAGCACACAAGCCAATCCCTTTCGAAGCGGCCAGCAAAAAGTACATGACCAATTTGTTCAACATCGTCCTGCACCCCCTGGAAAAGAAAGGGGTGAGTTTCTGGTGGCTGGACTGGCAGCAATGGCCGTATTCCAAAAAATATGATGGTTTGAGTAATACATGGTGGCTCAACTACTGCTTTTTTACGGACATGGAACGAAAAGGAGAAAAACGTCCTATGCTTTATCACCGCTGGGGAGGTCTGGGTAACCATCGTTATCAGATTGGCTTCTCCGGAGATGTAGTTATCTCATGGGAGTCATTGGCTTATCAGCCTTATTTCACGGCTACGGCCTCCAATGTACTGTACGGTTACTGGAGTCATGACTTGGGGGGACATTATTTCGCTGGTTTACCAAAGGACGAGCAAAAAGTTAACCCGGAACTATATGTCCGTTGGATGCAGTTCGGTGCATTTAGCCCAATATTCAGGACTCATTCGTCAAAAGATGCCCGGATCAAAAAGGAAGTTTGGAATTTCCCATACAAATACAGTCGTACTTTAACTAACGTGATCAATTTGCGTTATACCCTAGTACCATACATTTATACCATGGCCCGGAAGGATTATGACACCGGCATATCCTTGTGCCGGCCAATGTATTATGACTACCCTGAAAAATCTGAAGCCTATTCGTTTCAAAATGAATACATGTTTGGGGATAATTTGCTTGTTCAACCTATCACTACACCTGCCCAAAATGACTTTTCCTCTGTCAATGTTTGGCTACCGGAAGGAAATGATTGGTATGAGTGGAATACAGGAACAATGCTCAAAGGTGGTCAGACCGTTGAACGGCAGTTTTTATTAAGTGAATATCCGGTTTATGTTAAAGCTGGTTCGATTATTCCAATGTATCCTAAAGTCAATAATCTGGAAAAAAAGATACATGAACTAGTCGTCAACGTTTTCCCGGGCAAAGCGAACTCTGAAACCAAATTTTATGAGGATGCAGGAAATGATTTAGGATATCAAAAGGGAGAATACGCATTCACAGCGATGAAGAAGGAATCTTTGCCAGATGACAGGATAAAAGTAACGGTTATGCCTCGCAGTGGCTCCTTTCCCGGGATGGAGGAATCCAGAGATTATGAGATTAGATTTCCTGGTTCTGTTATGCCCGATACTGTCTGGGTTAATGGAAACGAAGTTGTTTACTCATCGGTTAAGAAAGCAAATACATGGTGGTATACTGGGGATGATCTGACTGTCCATATCAGTGTGCCGGATTTCGCTTGTGATCGGAAATTGGAAGTAGTGGTCAAGTGCCCTAAAGAGAAGGTAAACCTGAATGGAATGATTGGCAAAATGAACCGGTTGAAATTATCTGTTGAGTATTTAAAGAACCACTGGAACAATTGGGATGCCCTTCCCGGTATTATTTCTTTGACAAACCAGACCGATCAAGAGATTAATTATCATCCGGAGAACTTTGCCAAACTGATAAAAACATTCAATACTAATTACGCACTAATCCCTGAGGCGGTGAAAAAAACTCATGTTTCAGAAAAAGTACAGAATATATTCACAAATTATTTAAGATAATGTAAAATGGACAACCGCCAACCCCATCTCAACATGCTGCATATTCATACTTAGTTTTTCAAATAAACACTTTATGTATCAAAAGTGGAATATGACAACCCAAGATACCGTGCTGAGCTGCGGTTTCCTGGTCGTCGATGAACTGCAGGCGGTTATTATAGACTTTGTACTGGTTAGCTACACTGTCCGAATGGGGTTACCGGGGTACGTTCAATATCACCTTTAACAGTACTGAGTCCGATACGAAAGCAGAGCGCATCGACAAGAATATCAAGTCGGTAAATATCTGCTTTCGTTCCGATAAAGAAATGGAAGGTGCTCTCACAAAAGCAACCTTTGCCCCGCAATGGAATATTGCGATCCTAGTTCAGCCCCTGAAGCCAAGTGTTTCAGGGGTTTTATATGCAGCTATCGTACTGATAATTATTATGTGTATTCTTTTATTTGGGTACGAAAGGATCAATTCTGACGGTTGTCGGGTC
The DNA here is from genome assembly GCF_009617875.1 of Prolixibacter sp. NT017. Classification (NCBI taxonomy): domain Bacteria; kingdom Pseudomonadati; phylum Bacteroidota; class Bacteroidia; order Marinilabiliales; family Prolixibacteraceae; genus Prolixibacter; species Prolixibacter sp. NT017. Next base: position 2,384,822 of record NZ_BLAV01000001.1, read on the forward strand.
CAACCAGATTGTTCCTTCTATCGCTTCCTGATTTTGCGCGCCACATCCCTGCCTCGCACACGACCATTTCAGCTCTTTCCTGCCATATGAAATAGGTAACTATTTTCACGGGGCCTGCGCCCGGGTTACTTTGACCAGTCGTTGCGCATATCGCCTGCTTTTTATTTTTCTTTTTTATATTCCATTTTTTGCGGCGAAAATCCGTAGCATTGGTTGTTGCTAAAGTCGATTGTCAGCTTTCCATTGCAAATTGAGTATTTATGCATTGTCGGGTAAACTAAAACATACATTTTGCCTTTATAGCCGATCTCAATCGAGTCTTTAAATAATCCATAATCATAATGGTCATAAACCATATATCTGTTCGACTTATAAAAATCGTTTGCAGAAGTAAATTCATTTAGATTGGCTTTACTTATTATAGGACTATACATATATCTAGTCAGTAGCGTCAAGTATGCCGCTAACAAATTGCTTCGGTAGTAAGGTAATTTTTCGTATGTCCTGATGAACAGGTATTGTTCCCAATCCGTCATTCGAAATCCGTACAAAAAATATGAAATACCTACTATCCCATTCACCTTTTTAGTTGAACGAGTGCCTGAATTCAAGGGGTGAAAAGTTGGTTTTTGTTTTAAACAATTTGCTGAAAGACTGCGGGTGTTCAAACCCTAATTCATAAGCAATTTCGCTGACTGACATATCGGTAGTCGACAGTTTCTCTTTTGCTTTTTCAATCAGTTTGTTGTGGATGTGTTGCTGTGTGCTTTGTCCGGTCAGCACCTTCAGTAACCCGCTTAAATAATTGGGCGACACATTTAACGTTTCGGCAATGGATTGAACCGTCGGTAATCCACTCTCCATCAGGTCATCATTGTTGAAATGGTTGTTAAGAATCTCCTCCAGCTGACCCAGAATTTTGTGATTGGTAATTTTTCGTGTGAGGAACTGTCTGTGATAAAACCGGTCGGCATAGTTCAGCAATACCTCTATTTGCGAGATGATGATGTCCTGGCTAAACTGATCGATGTTGGTCAGATATTCCTGCTGAATGCTTTGCAAAATGCCTGAGATGATGACTTCCTCTTTCTCCGAGAGGAAAAGCGCTTCGTGGACAGAATAGCCGAAGTATTCGTATTGCTTAATGGTTTTAGACAGAGACGTGTGCCAAAGGAAATCGGGATGAATAAGCAGCATCCAGCCTGAGCTTTTGTGCACTCCATTTTTACGGGATTCAATGCCAAAAATCTGGTTGGGTGCCATGAAGAACATGGTGCCTTCGTCAAAATCGTATTGCTGCTGACCATATTTGAATTTGGCGTTACAATTCCTCTTCAGCGCAATGGAATAGAAATCAAATATCAAACTTTCCGGCTCGCTCCGGTGAATACGACTCACCGATTCCATGTTAATCACGCTGATAAGCGGATGTTCTGGCTTAGGCAACCCTCTCAGCTCATGAAACTCACTAATGGTTTTAATTTTATATACCTGGCTCTTACTCATCTTTTATTTGAGCTTTTTCATCTATCTGATTTTCTGTTTACGTTCAACACAATGGTTTTGTTCACTTGTGTTACCAGGGTATTTCTTTGTCTTTGAAAAACTTGCCCGTGGTGCCATTCTTACCCATGGTGGCAAATCTTACAATCGATTTGGCTCCTTCTTCAACAGTTTGTATTCCCTGATGCTGGTTCAGATCAGTAGCTGTATAACCCGGAGAAACACTGTTTATCGTAAAAACCGTACTTCTCAGTTCATTCGCCAACATCACGGTGAACGCGTTCAAGGCAGTTTTGGAACAACTATACGCATCGAACATGAAATAATTGGGATTATCCTGCGCGCGATTATGAAGTGTTAAGGACCCTAATTCACTCGATACGTTTATTATGACGGGTTCATCTGATTTTCTTAAAAGATGAATGAATTGTTGTGTTGTTTGTACGGCACCAAAAAAATTGGTTTCGAATACGTTTCGTAAATTATCCATATCGCCGGAAGATATATTTTGCGGTTGCTTTCCGGCAATGCCCGCGTTATTTATTAGAACATCCAAAGCCTCAATTTGGGTCTCCAACTCTTGTTTCGCTTTTTTTACCGAATGCATATCGGTTACATCGATTTCGACGAAATCTACATTGGAAATCCCCTGTTCATTCAATTTGGCTATCGCTTTTAAGCCTCTCGTCCTGTCCCTGCTACCCAAATAAACAAAGTACCCTAACTGTGCCATTTGTTTTGCCGTTTCATAACCAATTCCTTTGTTTGCTCCTGTTATGAGTACTGTCTTCATGGTTTTGTCTTTCCGGTATTTGTTATTTGTTCTGAAAATAAGCTTTCGAAAATTCCTTCGCGAAATCGGTCAATTTCACTTTCCCCAACCGGGGGCGGTTACGGTAATAATCTTCTGCTAATAATCCGCTGTGGAGACCGGCATACATTTCGACCAGACCGGCTGCAATGGTCGGATTCATTCCTGCTGCTACCAACTCGTTTTCCATTTGTTCGTCGGTAATTGTCATCCATTTTAATCCTGGCTTCCCAATCGCTTCGCCTAAAACCTGAGCTGTTTGGTTGCAGGTTAATTCTTCACTGCAAACATAACGCACGCTCCTGGCAGAAGGCAATGCCAAAAGTTCTTCGACAACTGCACTTGCGATATCTCCTGGCGAAACCCAGGGAACGATATCATCGTCTCCATAATTGGCTGCGATGTAGTCCAGGTTTTTTATCATATCTGCGTAAGCATACAGATTGTAATAGAAAGAAGTGGGGCGAATATGTGTAATGGTTGTTGTCAAAGGCAATTTGTTGAGAATACCTTCGACATCATGAGCATTACGTAAAATTCCATTGCCTTTTTCCGTATGAGCTCCTATACTACTGAGGTTGACCACACGTTTTACTCCTGCCTGTTCGATTGATTGTGCATAATTATGACCAAGCCGGCGATAGTATGCCAGCAGATCGAGATTGTGGTCGAAGTAATTGTTAGGAGGAACCATAGTATATACGCTATCGGCTCCTGTAAAAGTATTGACCAGGAAGTTGATATCTTCCAGTGAGCCAATAGCTGCTGAAGCGCCAATCTCCCCGATGACTTTTTGCCTTTCCGGATTACTACTGACAACGGTAACTGAATGTCCCTTTTCTACTAACTCCCGGGTAAGCGGTTTACTGATGTGTCCTAATGACCCTGTTACTACAATATTCATGATTACTGTTTTTGGTTTCTACAAAATTGTAGAGTAATCAGAAAACGGATGTAGTCAGATCTATGATTGTTGTAGCCGAAACCGTGGTTATTTCGGCCTGCAGCATTATACTGTAGCGTAGCCGCAAACTTTTGCTCCGCTATTGGTTTCTCTTTGTGCTGACGAGTCAGGGCAACACCCTGAAGTATTCGAACCTTGTAAAAAGTCATCGAAAACCCGATTTGGAATTCAGGCTTTCAGCCTGTTTTCCCTCACCAGACAGGACTGCGAACGGTTCTTTTACCACCATCAGGGTTTGGTGTCCCCTGATGGGAAATGGGCCGCTACCCTGTTGGTGGTCGGAGACCCCGACAGTGGTCTTGGATGCTGCAACAAAAAACCTGACAGGTTAGGATGCGACTTAATCGTACCAAACACCAACTGGCTTCGTTATCAAAATGCAACCCGCTGTCAGTTCTAACCTGGTCAGTAGTTTAGTCATCATAAATTAACAAAATAATTTAAAGGGATGCAGGCAATGGGAAAGCTGTTGTGATGGTTTTCTGCGGGAAGAAAAAAATCCTTACCGCAGCGGATTAGGAACGAGTGCGCAATGGATGAGAAACGAGTGCGCAGGGAAATATTTTTTTACCGCAGGGGATTGGAGAAGGACCGGAAAAAACCGGGGCTTCTGAACCAAAACCCAACCTTACAACTACCAGTGGAAGGATAAGGTAACTACCCGGAACAGGACCTTATAACTACCAGTGGAAAATACTTAGTACTACCGGAGTCAGTTAGTTAGTACTACCAGAAGCAGAACATTACAACCTCACGAGGCTGGTAGTAGTAAAGGATTTTTCCCGCAGTCCTGAGATGCGTATCTCAGGACTGCAGGAAGCTTAACTCACGAACACTGGATTTTCAACTTCATCTCACGAGGGAAAGTTCTTCATCACGCGAAGGTGAGATGCGCTTCGCGTTGTGATGAAATCACTCTCTTTGTCCTCATTAATTTACCTCCCGATATTCGGTTATTGGAAGCCACTTTTTACTGCAAGTCAATTTTCGCATAAAAGAATAGCAGGACCCAATTTATCTTTTACGACACAAATCATGGCAACAATAGCTAAGATAGTTATCCAATGATTCCATATACGATTTATTAGATGTGGCAGATAATACTCTTATTCCACCAGATTTTTCAATGATTTGTTTTCAATTTTTCTGAAGTCCGTTTTTTAACCAAGCAGCAAATTTTCGTGGATCGGGATTATAACTATATCCATCAGACAATTGTTCTTCCTCTTTATTTAAAATAACATAGTACGGCTGAGTATTCCGGTGAAAATGCGATATCTGGAAATCGGACCACTTATTTCCAACTGTTCGTATTTTCTTCCCTGTTGTTTCAGAAATGTATTTCTCGTTTTCGGGTAATTGTTCCCTCAAATCAACGAACAATGAAACTACAACATAATCTTCAAGAAGCAGTTTCTTCACTTCAGGATCGACCCAAACATTATCTTCCATTTTCCGGCAATTTGTGCAACCTTTTCCGGTAAAATCGATGAGCAAAGGTTTCCCTGATTTTACTGCTTCATCCAGTGCTTTGTCATAATCTTCGTAAAGAGGTATTCCATGAGGGCCAATATGTTTTTCCGGGTCAATGTTTATTGTCGACTGTGCTACTCCCTGAACCTGCAACTTGCCAACTCCAAGCGGCGATTCGGCATAGTCAACCGGAGGTGGAAAACCGCTTATCAGTTTTACCGGCGCCCCCCACAAACCCGGGATCATATAAATTACAAATGCAAAAACAATTGTTCCTAACACAAATCTTGAAACAGGAAGATTGGTTGTAGGTGAATCGTGAGGAAACTGAATTTTTCCCCAGAGGTAAAGTCCCAGTCCAACAAAAACGGCAATCCAAATCGAAATGAAAACTTCGCGTTCCAGAATATGAAGATTTAGTACCATATCAGCAATCGACAGGAATTTAAACGCAAAAGCAAATTCGAGGAAGCCAAGAACGACTTTCACTGAATTCAGCCAGCTACCTGACTTTGGTAAGGTGTTTAACCAGCCGGGAAAAGCCGCAAACAAGGCAAATGGGACGGCCAGTGCAAGCGAGAACCCCATCATGCCAATAACAGGCGCCATGCCACCGCGAAGTGCTGCCTCAACTATTAATGCACCTACAATGGGACCGGTACACGAAAATGAAACCAGAGCAAGTGCAAAAGCCATAAAGAAAATTCCAGCCAAACCACCTTTGTCGGCTTTACGATCGATTGTATTTACCCATTTGCTGGGTAAAATAATTTCGAAAGCCCCCATGAATGAGAAGGCAAACACAAAAAGCAGCAATGCAAAAAACAGGTTAAACCACGGATTGGTAGAAAGATTGTTCAAACTTTCGGCTCCAAAAATTGCGGTAACAACAGTTCCTAAGACCACATAAATAATGATGATGGAGATTCCATACCAGATTCCGTTCCGGATGCCTTTCGCCTTGGTTTTACTTTGTTTGGTGAAAAAACTTACAGTCATCGGAATCATTGGGAAAACACACGGGGTTAACAAGGCGGCCAAACCTCCCAAAAATGCGAGGATAAAAATGTTCCAGTAATTACGCTCCTGTTCCGTGCCTGTTCTGATTGTTGTATCATCGCTCGTGGTTTTTACTTCCGAAGTATTTTCTTTTTTTAGTTTAAAAGAAAACTCTTTATCCATTGGCGGAGTGCAGGTCTCATCGTTACAACTCATAAACTCAACATAACCTTTAACAGAACCTGAACCGCCCGTCAATTTTACCCGCTGAGAGAAGGTAACCTCTGTTTCATAATAGTTTACCTGAAGATGAAATGAAGGGTCAAACATGTTAATGGATTCTTTGTCAGGCACAATATCACCCGACAATTCAACATTTTCCAGGTTCTCAAAATGGAATGATGTCTTAACTGGCCCCCCGCCAGGTAACTCGGTGCCATAAAGATGCCAGCCATTGTCAATTCTTGCAGTCAGATGCAAATCATATTCTGCCTCAGAAACCTTTGTCTGTGAAAAAGTCCATTTTACAGGTTCTACTATTTGAGAACTTGCTCTCAATGCAATAATTAACATTATACATGAGAACAAAACTGTCTTTAATAACTTCATTTTATCTTCCTATTTTTTGTTGAGCATAATATTGAGTACCATCTTGTCGGTTTCCGTCATACCTTCAGAACCAATTGCACTAAGGTTATTTATCGTTTTATCGACGTCCTCATCAGCAATTCCTTCCAGTGAACTGACGACCTTGTTATCCATAGCCATCATGGCCGAAAAAGTCGCTGATGATGCAGCGTTCGAAACTTTAAGCGCACAGCTTGGTTTAGCTCCATCACAAATGACGCCGGCAATATTGCCAATCATGTTTTTAATTGAAAAAGCGACCTGTTCTCTATTTCCACCCATTAAATAAGTTATACCACATGCTGCACCAATTCCAGCTACTGTCACTCCGCAAAGTCCGGATAACCGACCCAAGCCACGTTTGATATAAATAACCATCAGATGACTTAACGTCAGGGCCCGGATGAGCTGATCTTTGGGCTTATCCATCTCCTCGGCAAACACAACAACTGGCAACGTAGCTGTAATTCCCTGGTTTCCGCTTCCCGAATTACTCATTACCGGAACCATAGCCCCCGCCATCCGAACATCGCATGCGGCTGCTGTTACCGCCACCAGTTTATTGTAAACGCTGTCGCCCATGATGTTCAAGTACGATTTACTCTGAATAACCCGTGCAACAGAATGTCCGAAAATGCCGTTTGAGGATTCATCAGCGGCCAATTTATTCAATACAGCAGCCTGCTGTATAAATTCCAAATCTTCCAAAGGAGCTGTTGTCGCAAAATCATAAATCTTGTTGAAGCTCAACTCCACCTGATTTGTATCCAACTGTTGTTGATCATTATCTGACAATTCATCGAGAAGAACAGTGTCATTTGCTTCGACGTAGGCAATATGGGTGTGCGTACCACAAATAATTGCTTTGGATTGAGCATTCTCTCCAAAACAACAAGCTTCGATATATAATTTATCAGGAGCATCTTCTTTCAGGTGGACAAAGATTTGTTTACTGTCAACGAATTGTTTGGCTTCTTCCAGTTTCTCGGCATTCAAATCTTTTAATACTTCAAGCCCATATTCCGAATTACCAATAACAACACCTAATGCGATTGCAATTGGCAGTCCAATCATACCAGTACCCGGAATGCCAACTCCCATTGAATTTTTTATGATGTTCGAGCTTAAATAAACCTCGCACCGAATAATTTTTTCATCGATAACCTCTTTCGCTTTTGATACAGCCAATGCTACTGCTACAGGTTCAGTACAACCAATGGCCGGCACGACCTCTTGATGCAGTAGCTCTAACAATTCTGAATATTCTGTTTGTGACATTTTTTGTTTGTTTCGTAATTTACACAACACTTTTACCTGAATATCAGCATTCTTACAAGCACCTTCATCATGGCAACGATCCTCATAATATGCACCACGTCCAGATGAATGAACGGGACAAATCACCTATTCGATTTACGCTATTCAAAAAGAGTAGTTGAAATACATATGGTACTTCGGGACATTTCTATCGTGAAAAAGGCACAAAATTCCAGTTGCCAATTTATAAGGTGATCGAACAATACTGTCCGCCTGATTGACGGTTAATCAACTAATTGGATCTAGTCTCCAAGGAGTTCTTCCAATTTTTTGCCCAGTTTTTCTCCGCGGATATCCTCAGCAATCAGACGTCCCTGGTTGTCAATCAAATAAATCGTGGGGACGGCTTTTACTTTATAAAGTGTAGAAATATTAAGATCATTGAAGTTGGGCCACTTCAGGTTTTCTTCTGCCACTGCCTTTTTCCACGCTTTCGGGTCTTTATCGATTGAAAAGCTGAGTACTTCAAATCCTTTTGGAGCATACTTTTCGTAGTTGGCTTTTACGTTCGGAAGCTCTTTGCGGCAAGGCGCACACCAAGATGCCCAAAAGTCGATCAGGATTACTTTTTTGTCTTTAATGAGGTCATTCAAACTCACTTGATTGCCATTGATATCGATGGTCGTAAAGCCAGGAACTTTTTCACCTGTGCGGTTGGCCGGATACAAATCTTCAGCAACCATTTTGCCATAGTAGCTCTCCCGGGCCTCTTTTGACATGTTTTCGAAAGTCGGACGTGCATCAGGAGTAAGATAGGAATACAGGTTCAACATCAGCAGTGGTCCCCAGGAAGTCTCTTTGTTGGCATCAAACACTTCGTTATATCGTTTTTCAACCGTATTTATGAAATTTTTATCAGCTTTAGCAAACTCTGCATACCGGGGAAGAGACGTAATTGAATCCATCAGAGCCTTATTTCTGGCTCTACTAGCTTTAGCTACAAGTGCCTGAACATCTGCAAAGTCTTTATGTATAGCGTTATACATGCTATCCAACTCATTTCTTACGTCAAGCTGGCTGTACAAATAATCGTTGCTTTTTGATCCTGAAACCTCCATTTCACTAAAGGCTGAAGTTTCAGGAGCTCCTTCCTTTCCGGGGTGTTTTACTACCTTGCCTTTTATTTTTATTGAGGTATTCTCAATCATTATCCGGTAATAATCTTCTTTATTTCCCAATACTAAGTAGTATTCACGTGGTTCAGGAACTTCGCCTTCAAAACTAAATTTACCATTTTCAATAGTGGTTTCTGCTTCAGCCTTTGCATCATACATGGCAAAAGGGACTAAAGCTATTTTTGTACCATTATCTGCACCTGTTAGCTCACCACTGAGTTTATAACCAGTATTCGATTGTTGACATGATGCGAGGAACGCGATCAATACAATACACCAGACCTTTATAAATGAATTTTTCATCTTTTTTTACTTTAGTAACATCAAAAAGTTCCCAACAGGAAGTCAATTAACTTACCTGTTAGGCAACTTTTTTGCGCTGTTTAATTAATAACTCTATTATTTTTCCACATTTTGAACAATACTCCCATTTCCGGGATTGTCAATCGCTCCCTGGGGAAAAGGCATAGTCCACATGTGAGAATCGGGCGACAAAGTCAAGGTTTCTCCATCAACCACTTTCGACAGTGTTGTGGTATAAGTCCCTTCTTGGTTCAAACGTCGGATATCACAAAAGGGGATGAGTGTGAGAATTAATTCATTCCGTTTTGTTTGAATGATATTTGCCATCGCTTCTGCCTCACTTGTGGCCGTTAGGTCGGCATAATATTCCGGCAAAATACGGGTTTTCCGGACTGTGTTCAACGCAGCCATTGCCCCCTCGATATCGCCGGCTCGGGCCAGGCATTCGGCTTTGATCAGATAGACCTCGACAGTAGTAATTCCGCCATAGTTGAAGTATCCCTGCAAAGTTCCGTAATAGTAGGTATCGGTCCCAACTGTACGCAATTTCCAGCGTGAAAGAAAACGTGCATCACCTTGTTCAAACGTGGCTGCACGCTCGGTTGTAAGTGATTTTTCTGAAGAGGAATAGTACGTGCTCCCATGACGAAAAGAATAGTTTTCGACATAATCGTACCCCATCGGTGATGCAGTGCGAATATATGATTCAGGATTTGTAATCTGATCCTTATTTTCCTCATAATAAGTTGTCCAGTCGTAAAGTTCATCGTTCTCGCCTAGCGCTTTATTGGCAAATTCCAATGCTTTGTTGTAATTATTCATTTGCAAATACACCCGGGCATAAAATGCGTAAGCAGTACCGAGGTTCGGGTGTAAAGCAGTAGCGGCTACTTTGGGCAGGTAAGGAAGTGCTTCCTCCATATCTTTCAGGATAAAATCGTACATCTCCTGGATCGACACCTGGGTATAAGGGGCATTGACATCAGCACTGGTGATCAATGGTACCGATAATTTATTGGATGCGGTTGCCGCATCATAAGTGTCAGCATAATAATTTGCCAAATTGAAATAGGTCATAGCACGAAGAACCTTTGCCTGGGCCCAAACCTCTTGTTTCTCAATTTCCGTCGCTTCGGTTGAAGTTAATGCATTTGAAATGATTAAGTTGAATGAATTAATAGCTGAGTAACTAGCATAATAAGTTGTTTCATCTGAGTTGTTTAAGGCAACACGGTCAGCTGCTTCGTCCCAAAAATAATTTGCTTTATACAGCGGATAGTAAGACCAGGAAGAAGAAGATACCCACTGGTCGTTCAACAGGATTAGAGCTTGAGTTACATCAACCCGATGATTCCCGTATTCATAACGAATCATCGCTTCAAAGTCGGCCAAGGTTTCAGGAATTTTTTCTCCCTTAGGGATTACTCCTAAATAGTCGTCACATGCTGTGAATCCTAAAGTTAGGAGCAAAGCGCTCAGCAAGGTTATTTTATGAAATATCTTTATCATGATTAATTCAATTTAGGGTTAAAAATTTACGTTGACACCCAACACGTAATTTGGCGAACTGTATCCACCAAGCATATATTTGGCATCCTTACTTTTCGCGAGCGTGAATACATTTTCCACATTGAAATTCAGACGAACACTCTGTAATTTCAATTTTGTCAGTAAGCTTTCCGGAATATGGTATGCTAGTGAAACATTGCTCAAACGAACGTTTGACGCATCCAAAATATTCACACTGGAATACGAATAGATGGAGTACAATGCATAGCTAAAATCGCTATCATATTCGAAAACGGTGCGTGGAACATCGGTTGTCAACTCATCGCCAGGTTGCTGCCAACGTTCATTAATCCGATTATTCCCAACAGAAATATTGGTAATGTATCCACCGGCTGCACTGCTGTAACTATTATTCAACATTGGCAAGTAGGTGTTGCGGATTTTGTGCCCCAACTGATAAATGAACAATGCCGATAAATCGAAATTCTTGTAGCGAAACGATGTGCTAAACGACCCGCTGTGCTTTGGTACAGTGGTTCCCAAATTTTTAATCGACTCCAAATCGGAAGGTTGATTCGTAACTGCGTTGCCTTCACTATCATAAACCTGTGGCAGCCCGGTTTCGCTCAAACCTGCCCACTCATATCCGTAAATTGAATTATATGGCGTTCCGATTCTTGGGAACTCACTTGGATAATCCAGTTGGAGGAAATAAACAGGGGCTTCTACATTCACATAAGTAACTTTGTTCTTATTATAACCATATCGAATCGTTGCGTTCCATCCAAAATCTCGGGTCCGAATGATTTCCCCGTTAAGCGTAACCTCAACCCCTCGATTTTGCATTTCACCATTATTAATGGTGTAGGTTGAATATCCCCAACCTTCGGTTGGAACGCCCTGGGTATTCGCTAGTAAATCGGAACCTTTTTTGTTATAGAATTCAATCGTCCCCGAAAGTCGCTGTTTCATTACTGCAAAATCAACTCCGATATTTGTTGTAGCAGTTTTTTCCCAAGACAACTGCGGATTCGGACGACTTCTTACATAACCATATATGCCCCCTACTGTTGAGCTGGGAAAATAGCTTGCAGTCATGTAAGGCGCGGAATTTTTGGCAATATTGCCACCAATTCCATACGAAAAACGCAGCTTTAGCATATCGACAGAGGAAACATGAAAGAAATTTTCCTTAAAAATATTCCAGGCAGCTCCAACCGACCAGGTTGGCTTATTTTGATATTTGTTGTCGGTACCCCACAGATTCGAACGGTCCCAACGCAAACTACCGGTTGCTGTATATTTCCCGTCATAAGTATATCCGGCATTTCCGTAAATGGAAACAAATCGATTTACCAATTCGCGTATTACGGCAAAATCGCTGTAATTCATGTTAGTCCCCCCTAAAATTGAACCAGTCAAACTAGTCAGCGTATTTTGGTCAACCGGAGTGAAACTCAAAATTTCCGGATCATAATTATACAAGGTATTGCCCCGATATTCCAGTTTCGAATTTCTGGTTTCTGTTCCAGCGATCACCGTCAAATCGTGTTTGTTTGCGAAAGTTTTGTTGAAGTCCAACTGTTGCCTGAAATTGTAGGCATTGGAGTACTGCTGAACTTCGTTGTAAATATCCCCGTAAGGCAGATTGTAAACTAATGTCCCGGAATTTAAAGATGCCATTTGATTAACCAGGTTTCGAACAGCGTACGACTCTTTATTCTTCAGCTGGTTCGTCCGATCAACCCCGTACTCGTACTGAAACATGGCAGTATACTTTAACCAATCGGTAAGCTTGATATTCAATTTTGCATAACTGCGGTTGGAGAAATTTTTACTTTTCCGCAAATTCATTCCCAATTCATCCAACGGTTTAATATCCATATTGTACAAACCATATGTGTTAATGGCATCAATCGTTGATTCGCTCAAACGGGATTCAGCAGTCGAGACAAAAGGATTGCCGGAATCGTTAACCAAACGATTATATGGTTGATAAACAAAACCCGGATTCAGTGGGTCGTAGGTTTGAGTTTTGCCGTTTCGATAATTAAAATAATGCCCAAAATCTACCGTCAACCATTTCGTAACCTCGGTGGTGTTCCGTAAATCAATACCGACGGATTCATCATTCGAATAGATATCCTCGTACTTGTTGTTCTTATAGGTTACCGATGCCATGAAATTATTCTGTTCCGTAGCCTTACCCAGGCTAACGTTGTATTGTTGGAAGAATCTGTTTCGTTTGGCATATTTTTCAACATCCTTATAATACTGGTAGCCCATGCCTTTAAAAGCATTGAGCTGACTGTTCATTTCAGCCTGGGATTGGTTTCCAGCATAATAATTCAAAATTGATTGCATGCCCCGACTTGTAAATACAGCATTGGAAAGTAGCGATTGGGCATAAGACGCGGCACTTCCATCAGTGGCCTGCAACTGCGGATTGCCTGCCGCCCATTCTTTTTCAAGCTCAACTATATCGCTGGCATCTGTGAGGGTTGTGGTATAGTAATGATAAGGAGATATAGTAAGGCTCGAAGAAAAACTCACATTCGTTTTTCCTTTTTTTGCTTTCCTGGTCATAATTACAACCACTCCATTAGCCGCACGGGCACCATAAATTGAAGTTGCGGCGGCATCTTTAAGTACTGTTATGCTTTCAATATCTTCCAGGTTTAGATTAGGAAGGTTTTCAACCAAAGTTCCATTCGATGTGTAACGCGTATTTTCAACAGGAAAACCATCAATCACGTACAAAGGGGTTGTCAGTCCTTGCATTGAAGTTACTCCCCTGATCAGTCCATTATTATATCCGGCAATCTCTCCTTCCAACACCGTGCCCAGATTGCTTAAACGTTTTTGTTCGATTTCGTCGCTTTTCAGTTTGACAAAGGAACCTGTTGCACGTTCTCTCGATATTGTCTGGTAACCAGTTACCATAACCTCATCTAAACCAGCTACATCCCGCATTAAAACCACATCGAAATTGGTTTTATTACCGATTGCAATTTCTTTTTTCAGATATCCAACGCTTGACACAACCAATGTTGAGTAATCACCTTCTTTGGCCTCAAATTCAAATCTACCCATTTCGTTAGTGGCCGTACCCATATTCGTATTTTTGATTACCACCGCCGCAAAAGGAATGGGGTTGCCCTCGATATCCCTTACATTACCCGAAAATTTAATTCTTTTCTGCTCATCCGGTTCACTGTTATTGTTTGATTTGTTTTTCCCGGGAGCAGGTGTAATAACCACTACATTATTGACAATTTTGTAGCTTAGGTCGTAGTTTTTTAAAACTTTATCCAGAATTTGTTCAACGGTAAGGTTTTTAAAATTTGCGGTAATATTCTTCACGACTGCCACTTCTTCATCATTATAGATAAATTGGAAATCGCTTTGAGCGCTGAGCTTCTCAAATACTTCTGCAAGTGTGGTATTATGCACTTCTACAGACAATTTTGTACTCTGCGAATACACCGATGCCATAGTGGTAACGGAGAAAAGTAGCGTCATAATTGCTGTTAACTTCATAAATAAAAACAGCCTTTTAACCCCTGAAATATATTCCAGAAGGCTGATTACACATCGTTTTTTCATAAATTTGTGATGTTTTTACAATTTGTATTAGAAAATCTAATGCATTTATTTAGCGGGAAATGCTGACACATTTCCCGTTTCTCTTGATTAGAATTATATGTTTATTTCTTCTTAACGACTACTATTTTATTACCTGAAATCTTAAAGTCGACATCAGTTGTCATACCAATCATGTCAAGATGAGGCGTGATGTCTTCATATCGCTTTAGGTTTCCGGTAAAACGGCGATTTCGCAAATCGTCTGATTCGAAGGTGACTTTCACATCGTACCAGCGTTCAAAGGTTCTCATTATTTCCTCAAGTGTCATGCTCCTGAATGCAAATACCCCATCTTTCCATGCAGTGAAAAGCCTGGTGTCCACATGCTTAACTATTACCTTGGAGTGATCTTCAGACACCACTCCCTGCTCGTTGGGCGTCAGAACAACATCTTGTGAGGCATCGGTATGGATACTGACCTTTCCTTCAACTAAAGTCGTTTCAATTTTGTCATACGCTTTTATGTTAAAAGAAGTGCCAAGGACTGTCACCGAGATCCCCTTTACATCAACCACAAAAGGAAAATTTTTATTTTTCGCGACCTCCAGGTATGCTTCTCCCTTTAATGAAATCTCGCGTGTTTTACCCGAAAATCGCATCGGAAAAGTAAGCTCTGAATCAGAATTAAGCCAAACCCTTGTTCCATCTGATAAAACTAAATGATATTCACCACCTCTCGGGATACGAATCGTATTCATCATTTCAGTTTCAGGTTTTGCATTGCGGTAATCGACAACTTCATCCCTTTTCTGAATTTTAGTTCCCGCAGCCAGTATGGCTGCAGAATCGCCAATTTCTTCCAGATTAACAATGCGACCATCTCCCAATTCGAGTATCGCCTTTGGTTTTCCTGGCTGTATCGAGGAATTATCGGCAATCTTTGATTCCATTGCATTCTTTTGATTCAGCTTCAGGTAGGAAACGGTTAGTGTAACCATCATCAGAAACACAGCTGCGTACCTAAGATATAATTTTATGTTGAATGATTTTCGTTTCCTGAGTTGAGATTGAATGACTCCCCATGCTATTTCGTTATCAACTCTGTCAGAAAAACGGACTCTTCGTGCATTTTTAAGGAAAATCAGGTATTCTGAAAAGATTTTCTTATTGTCAGCATCTTCTTCCATCCATGCTTTCAAAACATGGTATTCCTCTTCAGCAATGTCTCCCTCGCTGTATTTAGTTATCAACAGATAAATATTTGAATCTGGTCGAACCATCTTTATGCGTTTTTAATAGGGATGCAACATTTTTGTAATTGGGTGACAAAAACATGACTTTTTTTAGATGAAATTTGAATTTTTATTCCGTGGAACAAGAATTGTGGGAATATGGCGGACTGCAACTTGATATTCAAACTAATCCTGGTTACAGAGTATATCGGGACAAATGAGTTCAATACTCCGATGCTTGCATCGATTCGAAAGATAATTCAATAGATGTCTCGACAGCATTATTGCAAAGTAGTTCATTTCAAATTAGAACCATTAAACCAGTCGACGTTACACAATGTAAGTTATTTGAAAATTAATTATCTTAAATGCAGGTATCTCCCCTGGGCAAATTAGTTGTATGGCTTAATTTAGGGCAAGTCCCAGGAAGATTAGCAACTTCCAACAAAAGAAGGAAACAATTATGCAGTAGGCTCGCAGACCTTTTTTACTAATTAGCATAATCATTTTTTCTTAAGAGAACAAAAAGATAAGAATATGGAGAAATTCTCTTAATTTAGATAAAGATCTTGAATATTGCGTCTTTACAGTATTCACAGATATACCATACAACTCTGCCACATCGCTGTATTTCATACCCTTGAAGACAATTGCTTCGAAAATTTCTCTTCCTTTTGGTGGCAGTTGTTCAATTTGTTTTAAAAGACGATCCTTTAGTTCGGTTAGTTCATCCTCCGGTAACTCGTCTTCTGTAAGCTTCTGAACATGATTATCAATTTCTTCAAACCTAAATTTGGTTTCTTTCCTGATAAAGTACAGCGCATTATTTCTAACTGCCCCGAATAAATAGGCCTTTATGTTGGAATGAATGTTACTATAGCTACGGGAGTTCCATAAATTAATAAAGGTATCCTGAACAATATCCTCAGCTTGTTCTATGGAATCAACAAACTTCAAGGCAAACATACACAGGGGCTTGTAATACATATCAAATAACTCACGAAGACTATTTTCGTCTCCTTTCCTTAAATTAGCGATGATTCTCTGTTCAAAATCTACCATATTGCCCTCTGAGTCATACAAATGTACAGGAATTGACCAATTTCCCACCATTTGTCATAGAACAACGCTAAAATATAAAATTCTACCGTGTTCTTCGGAAAAGTGGCTTTATTGACTCATCATAAACTATTTTTGCGTTTACTTTTTTTTAAAATTCATCCGGAAATTCTCGTTCAACCACTTCTTCAATTCTTTTGCTGTTTCTATGTCTACAGCTGTTTTCAGTTTTTCGCTTTGTTGGTCGTCACCCCTCATCAAATTAACAAAATATTTCACCGGATCTACCTAACTAACAAAGACACGATATGCCTTTTCTGTTGTAAAAAAAATTGCGTTTTTGCTCTCCCTGTTTTAAGATGAGCTTCTCACAACAACGAAAACTTTATCTCGCTGGGTTTTCTTCCTCATCTCACGAGGGAAAGTTCTTCAACTTTGTCAGGAAACTTCTTCAACTTTTCACAGAAACTTCTTCAACTTTCCACAGAAAGTTCTTCATCTCCGTCAGGATAGTTCTTCATCTTTCCGCACAAAGTTCTTCATCTTTCGGAGATGAGAAACGCTTCTCGTTTGAAGGGGCCACAATGACTGGCTCCGCCAGGATAAAACGACCGGTTCTCTGTCGTTTTTCCACACCTGACAACCTCGGTAGACCTGTCAGCGTGAAAGACAATCATTGGCCAGGGTTTTTATCTACTCACCCCATACGGACTTTGCTGTACCTAAAATGGGATGACAGTCAGTTTCTGGTTTCATTCCGTTTTTGCCTGTCATAAAAAGTGAAGCGTACATCTATAAATACTTCCTGGGTGAAAAACCAAACTGTTTCTTAAAACAGCGACTGAAATAAAGTGGATCGTTAAACCCCACTAAATATGACACTTCAGACACATTATATTTCCTGGTTTTTAATAATTGCGCTGACTTTTTCAGACGTAATGTTCGAATAAATTCATTCGGGCTTAAATCAGTAAGTTCTTTAATTTTTCGGTAAAGTTTGGAAGAGCTGATTCCCATTTCTGCACATAACATATCCACTTTGAGGTCGGGGTTATTGATATTTTCCTCAATTATATTGCTTAATTGGGTGATAAATTCCTCGTCAACCGGTGAGTGAGAAAGGACTGCAATGTTGCTTTCGATTTCGCCCGAAAACTTTGTTTTAAGCTCTATCCTGGATTTTATAATGTTTTGAATTCTTATTTTTAACAATGCGGGATCGAATGGCTTGGTAATGTACCCGTCAGCACCTAATTTGTAGCCGGTCATCACGTTTTCATTATCTGATAATGCGGTTAACAGGATGACCGGAATATGGCTGATTGAAGTATCCTTTTTCAAATTGACACAGAATTTGTAACCGTCCATCACCGGCATTTTTATGTCTGAAACACACAGTATGGGCTTTATCTGCCGGCAAAGCTGTAACCCCTGTTCTCCATTTTCGGCCTCGTAAACTTTATAGGTGTCGGATAAATATTCATTAATAAATTGCCGGAGTTCCTTGTTGTCCTCAATCACCAGAATTTTCTTCTTTATGTCCGTTGTCTGTACGATTTTCTTTGCCTTACCCGGGCTTTCGTCAATAAAATCTTTTTGTACATCGAACCTTTCACTGGCATCGTAATTATCTTTATTTATCGGTATTTCAATAGTAAATGTACTTCCCGCACCCGGCTCGCTTTTTACAAATATCTTTGCTTTATGCACTTTTATTAACGAGTCAACCAGCGACAGGCCAATCCCTGACCCGGTATTCTCAATTTTGTTTTGTTCCGTTTGGTAAAAGCGTTTAAATATTTTCGTCTGACTCTCCCTGGGAATTCCGATTCCATCATCGCTGATTTCAACGATCAAATGCTGCGATTCATCGTCTTTTACATCGACAAACAGATCGATACTTCCGTATTTATTCGTGAATTTAATCGCGTTTGACAACAAGTTGTACAATATTTTTTCGTATTTGTCAACGTCTATCCAACCAATTACCTCGCCCCTCTCGCACGTGAAATTATAGCTTATCTGCTTCTCCAAAGCCAATCCTTTAAAAGAATTAAAGGCGTTACGGGTAGGTCGCAGGATTTCGGTTTGTATGACTTTTAGTTTGAATTCACCATTTTGAGCCTTTCTGAAATCGAGCAATTGATTAATCAGGTACATCAGCCTGTTCGAATTTTTCAGGATTAACTCTGCTTTGTTACGCTGAACATCAGTCAAGTTATTTTCTTCGAGCAAATGCTTGACAGGCCCAAGAATTAAAGATATAGGCGTTCGTAATTCGTGCGAAATATTGGTAAAAAAGCGGAGCTTCTCGTTGTTTAACTTGTCATCTCTTTCCCGTTTTACCTTTTCCAGAACTAATTCCTGTTTCAGAAGCATTCTCTTTTTTGTCTGTGAACGAATCAAATAAAAAGTCAGAACAAGAACGACGAGGTACAACAAAAGACTTTTATAAGTTAGCCAAAACGGCGGTTTAATTCTGATTTCGTATGATGAAACCGGACTCCATATCCCATTACTGTTTTGTGTTTTTATTTTAAACACATATTTACCCGGGTATAAATTGGTATATTGAATGTTCCGGGAATTATTATTGGCATTAATCCAGCTGTTATCGAAGCCTTCCAGCATGAACTGAAATTTATTCAGTTTTACATCAACATATGACGGAGAAGAAAATGAAAGCGAGAAATTACGGTTGCTATAATCCAGGACCATTTTCCTCGAGTAATTTATGTTCTCTTTTACAATCACATGGCCGTTAATGGTATCTCCCGGATGTATAACTTTGCCATGAATTTTCACTTCGCTAATAAAAGGTAATCCTGCGGTTTTGTATACGTTTGTAATATTTGTAGGGAAATATATAATACCTTCTTTACCCGGAACATAAATCAGAGAGTCGTTAAACAATAAGAATCCCCTGTTACTGAAAATATCCAGTCTGTTTCCGCTGTTAATCCGGTAAACATTCAATTGTTTTGTTTTTATGTCATATTTCCCGACTTTATTATTGTTGAAATTCAACCACATTTCATTGTTCTTCCTAAATCGAATGTCGGTAATCCATTCATCACGTAATTCTTCGGGCGAATTAATGTGTATAAAAATGTCTTCGGAAGGCTTGTAATAACACAACCCGGTTGTAGTGGCAACCCAAATCGTTCCGTTACGGTCAATCGCTATATCTTTGGCAATATCATGAAAAAGTACTCCGTCAGGTGATTTACTTTCAGAATAGGTACGAACTTTATTATCATAAGGATTATATCTGACAACTCCCGATTCGGTTGCTATCCATATCATTCCAGTGCTATCAGAAACGGCTTGGTTACTAATAACTTTTGAGAAATATGTGGGAAGTATTGTTTTGTACTTTAGCGTATGTGGATTTAGCAAAACAGCTTTATTGCCATGTGAACCAATAAAAATTGTTCCATCTTTTAACTTAACAAAAGCCAGCGTGAGGGTTTCTCCCAAGCCTAAATCCAACGTGCGATAACTATTCTTCGGATAATTATAAATCATTATATTACCATTCCACAGACCGCAATAAAATACTTTTCCATCGGGAGTGTAAATGCTGGCAATGCTTTTGTTTTGTTGGCTCAGAACCGAAAATTTGTTGTTTTTGCCAATGAACAATCCATTATCGTGGGTTGATACAATAATATGATTATCATATGTTTCTGCCAGACCACTTATTCTTGGTATTTTATTATTAATCAGATAAGAAATATTTCTAATATTTTTGAATTGATTTTTGTATCGGTCAAATTTATCCAAACCATTTTCGGTCCCTATCCACAGAACCCCGGATTTGTCGAAGAACAATGATGAAACGGAATTATCGACCAATGATGAATTGTCAGACAGGTCAGAATAATACCATCTGTAATTTCCGGTAGTAATATCTTCCAAATGGTCGCAAACAATCAATCCGCCCAGGGTTCCCAGCCAGTATTTTCCCTGCGGGGATTGAGCTACACAATTAAAATAAGGCCCCAGGATATTTCTGACTGATGCATCCGGAATCCAAAGATTATAAAATTTATCTTCCAGTTTATTCAATTTGTAAAGGCCCTCACGTGTTCCTACGAATATATCTGATTTGCGGTCCTGGTAAATAAAATTGACATACGGATTGATCTCTGTTGAGCCCGGAATTGTTAAGGTATAGGTTTTAATTTTATTGATAGAACCGTCTTTATTAAAACGAATTTGCGCCACACCACCTGTACCGTTACTTCCAATCCATAAACACCCGTAAGAATCTTCATAAATAGACTTTACATAATTGAATCCGTCTATGTCAACTCTCGAAAAAGCATTTGTTTTTCTGTTCAATATGCAAAGACCGCTATCTTTTGTTCCAACCCACATTCTGTTGAATTTGTCATAGAACAAAGCCCTCACCTCATTGTCCGGAAGACTATTGGAGTCATTTTCGTTGTGCAAAAATGTCGTGAATTCCTGTTTTTTTAAATCAAGGCAGGTTAATCCTTTGCGGGTGCCAATCCACAATTGATTTGCTACGGAATCCATTACCAAAGCCGTAATGTCATTATTTTCAAGACTGTTATGCTTTGAAGTTTCGCTGGTGTAAGCAGTAAATGTATTCCCATCGAAACTATTTAACCCAAGAAAAGTACCAATCCATAACAAACCCGTATTGTCCTGAACAATGTGCCGTACTGAATTTTGAGACAGACCCTGGTCATCAGAATAATGCTCCAATTTTATTCTGTCGGCAAAAACAGTTGTCGGGAGCAACAAAAGAAGGAATAAACAATTTCGTAGTCTCATTTCAGCATAATAACAACTTGATTTGTAAAACTAACTAATTTCTGGATTTTGTTTCGGGAGGAAACGTATAGCTTTCTTTCCATCCGCCAAGGTCAATGAGAATTCTGTCGACCATAACTCCCGGGTCAACCATCCAAATCCTGAGTTTGTGCTTCCCAGGCTGATTAATGATTTGTGGTGCCGATTTTACGGCTGCATTTTTCAGCACATTTTGCTTCCACTCTTCACTGCGCCCTACCGTTTTAAAATCAATTATTACAGGTTCCTGATCATCTACAGCAACGGCACAGCGAACACTTTTGCCTTTGTATAACGAGTGAGTGGGTAAAGCCTGTACCCGGATGTTTGCTTCACCTTTGTTGAATGTGTAAAAGTCGTATTCCAAACAAGGGCTTTGTTCTTTTATTTGCACCGGATTGGAGACAGATGCCGCCTGGTATGGCAGAGCAAGCATAACTTCTCCGGAGTAACCAAGGTGCTTTATGGGTTTCCAGTTGGCATTTTTCCCGGGGTAACGGGCAGTCCAGTCTCCGGCATTAATTGAAACGTAGCCATTGGCTTCAACGAACCCTTTATAATCGTTCAGCGATTTGAATTCGGGATTGAACAGAGAAACACCAATTGCAAGTGTCGTATCTTTTGTTACAAACTGAATGCTGCCGTTTACTTTATATGACGGTGGAATAAGCTGATAATCATGCCCCAGTGGTGGTTCATCGGTGTTTTCTCCCTGAGGAACTTTGTTCCAGTCAATACTTACCCAGATGCGTTGTTCCCCTTTATTGTCATTGCCTGACAATGTTCCGTTGCTGACAGATAAATGGATCCATGGTTGTTGCGGAACAGCCTTCCAGTTTATTATTCCGTTGCCTTTCAGGAAAACATCAACAAACGCCGAATCTTTTAAATATTCGTTTAAAACCGGCAAAACATTGGAATAACCGTTGGGAATATCCTGGTTTACTTCCATTTGATAACCTTCCAGTGCCAGGCCTAAGCTAGCTTTTGCGTCGGGTTGCGGCAGTGAGAACGAGGGCTCGGAAAACACCGGTAAGTTACGGGGAGCCATGCTCATCATCTTATTCCACTTCCCGTTTTCAATGCCTTTGTTGTAATAATCAGTTTCCGTTTTGATTTGTTTATAAGCATTGCCTGACGCTTTCGCGAATTGCCCTGCACTTGTTCTTCCCTGTTGAGCTGCAAACTCGTTCTTGTAGTGGTATAGCCATTTCTGGTTCATCAATGAAGCTCCGGTTACCGGATAATCGACCAATTCGAAAAAAGCATTCTGCCTGTCGGCCGGAATCGTCGATTTTAATTCCTTTACTTTGTCAGCCAGCTGTGTCCAGGCATTTAAACGCCGGGTTAATTCGTCACCATATCTTATTTGCGTGAATTCCGTTTCCTGTGGCTTCGTAACCGGTTCGGTTTGGCTCCACGCCATAAATTCAGGACGGCGCATAAAACACAAATGATAATAATCGAGCATAATTTGTGTTAGCTCTTTTTCGTTTTTCGGAGCAAATATATCTCCTAACCACTTTTCCAGATGGTTTACAACAGAATCGGGACGGGAAAAGGCTTTCATATTCCATGCCATATCCATGAATAACTCAATATTGTACTCCATCGGTTTTATATCGCCACAATTTAAGATCCACATATTGTTGTCATTCGTTTGGTAAGCTTTGTGCATTTCTTCCCAAATAAGCAGCGGATGTGTGGTACTGAGCCACAAATAATCGTGCGGACGCCCCCAGTACGAGGCATGGTAGTAAATTCCTGCTCCCCCGGCACGTTTCTGTTCCCCGGGCGTACTCAATTGGCGGATGTAACCGTAATTATCGTCGGTCCACATAATTGTTACGTCGTCCGGTACTTTTAGCCCGTGTTGGTAATAGTCAAGCACTTCTTTGTACGGAATAAATACTTGCGGTATGGAAGATGCTTTTTCGTGCTTGTCTTTTTCAAGCATGTTTCGTTGGTCGGCAATTACTTTTTCCAGCAGCTTAATCCGGTCCTGCTCGGATAAATTCTTAGCATCCATCGGCGAATCATGTTTGCCACGCATCCCGATAGTGTAAATGCTTTCGTAATTTTCAGTTTGCTCAACCCGGCGGTTAAACAGTTTTCGAATGGCATCTGCATTTGTATCGTAGCGCCACTCTCCCATTCTCTCGCTGTTCCATTCTTCGTTAATATTGCAAAGCATGGGTTCGCAGTGTGATGTTCCGACAACAACGGCATAATCGTCGGCCGTTTTTGCATTCCCCGGTATTGTATAAAATGCTTTGGTACAACTGTGCATGGCCGGCCAAATTGTGTTGGCGCGGAGGCGGAGCATTAGCTGAAATATTTTGGCATAGGTTTTTGGCCCGATATCGCCTGTTTCAGGCTCAAGGGTTTTGGCAGCCCAGGGTTGTAGTCCCCAATCTTCGTCGTTTAAAAACAAACCACGGTATTTTACTGATGGTGAACCGTAGGTTTTGTTTGACATGTTCAGTACAATCTCTTTTTTATGGATTGGAGTTACATCGGCCCACCATTCCCAGGCCGAAACGCCCATCATTCGCGATAACTCCAGGATTCCGTAGGCCGTGGCACGACGGTCGCTACCGATAATTACCAAAGCCTGTTTGACCCCGGGAAACGGTTTCTCAAGCACCTGCATTGTCCAGCTTTCCCATTTGCCTTTAATTGTCGAAATGTCTACTTTCTTTTCGGTAACCAGCTTGTTAATCCATTTACTTTTATCGATGGTTCCTGCAATAATTATCCGGTTCTCTTTTTGTGGTATATCATGAATGATTTCGGGGTGTTTTCCCGTTATGTTATGAACATCTCCGGCAAACATATGGGCCGCAATATGCACCACTTGGGGCTCATTCCCAAATACAACTAAACTTGTGGTGTTGCCCTTCGATACAATTGGGAAAGCTTGTTTTTCGTTTCCTTTAACCGTGGCAGGTATAAAACTAAGAGTGAATAGAAATGTCAGCAGAAAGTTGAATGGTCTTATTTTATCAATGCTATTTTTCATGGTTGTCTAATATATCGATCCCCGATAAATGTGGTTTTAAAATTAGCCAATAACAAAGTCAGTGCATTCGTTTTATTCAAACGTTAAAACAAGCGAAGAGCCGGAAACATTTTTTATGCAGTAACTTGCTGTACCAGCCAGTTCAAATTTATTCTTTTCCCCGTTTTTGGTTACCCTGCTAAGTTTATCGCTTGATATTACGTACAGGTTTTGAATTAACGCATTTGCAGGAATGTGAACTTCGTAATTTTTGTCGCCACTTTTTATTACCCTAATGTGCGTTTTTGTATTTGACGCCGGGTCGAGAAGGTCGAACGAACAACTACCTCCGGCAACAACATAAAGATCAACGTAGTTTTTTGTTTTCTGCCAGTTTTTACTGTTTCCCGCAATAATTTGGCCTTCGGCATGTATTGAGCCCGCTTTCATAAATACCGGAAATTCTTCCATGGATTTGGTAACTTCAATCGTTTGCCCGCCGGTGTATTTTTTGTGGGAGTAAAAGTCATACCAATTGCCTTCGGGTAAAATAACTTTGCGGCTATTTTGGGCAGAATACAAGGGGGCCACCAAAAAAGCTTCCCCAAAAATGTATTGATCCCAGGTATTTGTGAAACGTTTGTCTTCGGGATAAACCATGGCCATGGGTTTCATTAGCGGGCCTGTTTCAGCAGAATTATTCAGCATGGAATAGATGTATGGAATAAGTTTCATACGTTCAGTCAGGATTTGCGCGTAGCGTTTTTGAAATGCCTCATCGTATTGCCAGGGTGTACGCTCCCGGCCTCTGCCACCCGATCCGTCAAGTTTTATTTCGTAAAATCCTGTCCATAAACCAAACTGAAGCCAGCGTGTGTAAAGCTCCGGCGAAATATATCCTTCGCCAAGATAACCGCCCACATCGGTTCCCCAATCAGGAAATCCCATGAAGCTACAGCGCATGGCATTGGATATGTTCGATGCCAGTCCGTCCCAGTTTGCCCGTACATCACCACCCCAAACGGCTGTCAGGTAAGGCTGGCTCCGCTGATAAGCCGCACGCGCAAAATTTGCATTGTCGCGGCCCCAGGCCTGATTGAGCAGGCTATCGGTAACTCTTGCATACAAATAGGGATATTTATTTCGTTTTGAATAATCATCGGTTTTGTCAGCCCAATCTTCCGGAAGCGGAAAAGTTTCGTCCGCACGGTCTAATTTGTGTCCTTTTACCCCGTATTCATACTGATTGCTTTCTAACCTGCGGTGAAATTCGGCAACTGCGTCTTTATTTGTCAAATCGAAATAGCACATTTTTCCTGCCAGCAAGCCGGGGAAATCTGTATCTCCAAATGTGGCAGATGCGACCCAGGTCATCAACTCAACTCCGTATTTGTTATTTAGTTCGCTAATCCATTTTTCGGGATGAGAATAATGAGCGCTGAAATCCATTTTCGACCATCCATTGGCGCCATCGCTGTACGGACGGTCCACAAACATTGCTGTAATCGGGATGTGTAGCTCTGTAAATCGTTTGGCATCATCCAGAATTTGCTTGCTCCCCGTATTTTCATCTCTCCAAATTACCGGACCGCAAAACCAGTCGGGCACATATTTGGGTGTACCAATAATTGAATAGTAATCGTTGTAAATAGTTTTGTAATTGCCCGTAAAAATGTACCAGTTCAATTTTCCTGTGTTATGCGTGAGAACGGTTTTTCCTTCCTGAGCCAGACGGTATTGCCCGGAACTGAACGAGTCGAAAAAGGAGGCATATCCCAGTGAATTGAAAAAAAAGGCAGAATGAACTGAAGCGCAGTTTTCGTGGTAACGATACGATTCCGGCTGTATCTCCACATCCATAGTCGTATGACGCAGATTGGGCGATTTTTTATTGTCGGGATAAAGTGTTTCCTGCAAACCATAGTAATTTCCGCCTAGATCCTTTAAAACGATCTGAACCTCTCGTGCCCATTTCGGAGCTGCAAAAACATGGATAAAGTTCGTATCAATGTTCATCCAAAGTGTGTCCTGCTTTTGAACTGTTTCTTCCGTTCCTCTCGGGCTTATCCACGGATAGTAGGTAAGCAGTTCAATTTGTTGCTCTGTCTTACTTATCACCTTTACCGAATCAGCATTTCTGAAATCGAATTGAATATTTTCAACTTCAACGAGCTTTTTCCCGGAACGATAAAGTGAAAACCCCTTGTTGGAATTTGATAATTGTACCGAAATATCAGAAGCATAAATGCCTGTATGAAAAAGTAAAAACGGGATGATTATGAAATAGAACTTTGAAATGTTTTGCATGGTTCAGTATTATTTTAGCTCATTTGTTCCGGTTAATTATGTCTGAATATGAGGTATCTTCTAATCACACGACATGTATTTCCATAAGGAATTTAAAAACTTCAAATACATTAAATTTTAATGTAGATGCGTTTCTTATTCAGCCACCAACCTAATAACCAACATACCATTACATAAGCGAACGCGGTTACCAGGGCTCCAAACGGACCGGGGAAAATTTGCTGAAAGATCTGTTCACTTACCCACTCAAATGCATCCTGATGCGCATTAACCGGGATCATACGCAGCACGACATAAAATAGCTCCGAGAACAGGTAAATGAATAACGGGTTCTTACCAAAAATTGTAAAGTATTCAATACCAAATTTGATTTTCCTGATTTCGATAGCATAAACCAAAACAGCCATAATCGCCAGATCCCAGCCGATGGTGTAAAGCACAAATGAACTGGTCCATAATTTTTTAGCAAATGGGAAAACCAGGTTCCACCAAAAGGCAAGTGCAATCAGGCCGAAAGCAACCATCAGAAGTTTAGAAATACCTTCAAACGATTTCCCTTTCTTTTGAATGAAAACACCGGCGATATAACCACCAATTACATTTACAATAGCAGGCAGGGTACTCAATAAACCTTCAGGATCGAACGGAATGCTGTCCTTTTTATAAATATGCCCCAATCCCAGAACCGACATATCGAAGCGGGTAACGGCATTGGAAGCCATTTCGAGTTGGGCGCCGGGTTGCCCGAAAATGTAAAGGATAGCCCAATACGCCAGCAAAATAACGCCCGAAATAATTAAGGCCGTTTTTTCTGACAGGTAATAAAATATAATTGATGCAAAGAAATAGGCCAGTGCAATGCGCTGAAGGACGCCCATTATACGGGTTTGGTCAATGGGTTTCCACATAAAATGCCCATCGGCACCAAAAGTGAAAAACGGGAACCAGTACATGAGATAACCCAACAGGAAAATAATTACAGTTCGTTTTACAATTTTTGCCCATACCTGCGACGGCTCCATTTTTTGCATCTTCAGCATCGAAAAGCTCATGGCATTTCCAACCGCAAATAAAAAGGATGGGAACACCAAATCGGCAAGAGTAAAACCAAACCAATGGGCATGAACGAGGTATGGATACAAATGGGCTCCTGTTCCGGGAGTATTAACAATAATCATCAAAAAAATAGTGATTCCCCTGAAAACGTCAAGCGAGAGGAAACGTTGCGGTTTTTGTGTGATAGTATTTTCCATATTAATAGTTGTAATCTATTTTAGGTTGAATTTTTGTTAAAGGAATAATTTGAGCGCGGTACTTTTTGTATAACTCTTTCACAACCTGGGTTGCATTTCCCTGAGCTTCTGTTGGAAAGTCTTTGTGACTTTGTACCCAGTTCCATTCCCATTGTTTTATGTCGTCATCAAATTTCTTTTGGTCGAAATGTCCCCAGTTTTTAGTTACACTGTCGATAAATTGTATCCAGCGCGGTTTATAAAAATCGCTTAACAATCCGCTCCATTGTCGGTTGCTGTATTCGTGCAACGGGCTGTTGTCGTCTCCCCAGAGTGTAATCAGGTCGCGGGCATTCTTTTCGTACAGTGCTTTTTCTTCGGGAGTTTGTCCGCAGCTTCGGGCGTCGGCAAGCCAGGGGCCCAGCAAAAAGTCTTTGCGGGTGGCAAGCAGGCGATCCATATCATCGATCAAATCCAGAAACTGAATGCTGTATTTCCTGAAACTTTGTTTGTCGTTGTGTCTGTACGCAAGCGCCATTTGCTGTTGTACAGGCAAGGCAAAGTTCGCCAGAACCTGACGCGTGACATCTACCAAATCGTATCGAAATCCGTCGGAATTTTTGCATTCCGGAATTTGTTTCACGAATAAGTCCCAGGCAGGAAGTAGATCTTCCGGAGCATAATTCAGTTTGGTTCGTGCCCAGCGACGATAGCCTGCAAATGTAGGCCGCGCTACAATGATTGATTCGGCTCCGTCGCGTATTACTTTTCCGTTATAAACCGTTTTCACTAAAATATTCCAGGCATTCTCCAGTTCGGCGTTCGTCTCACCATAACGATTTCGGATATAGCTTTTCAGCCAGTATTGCAGGTCAATCGGTGTGTTTCGCCAGGTATTATCCATCATTAATTCATACAAAACCGGATTTTGCTCAATGCCTTCCATGGTTAAGCCAATCCCTTTCATTTGTCCCGAAGTTGTATCGTTTAGTGCTTCAGCAGGGTGCGTGGCTACATTTTCGATACGGCCAAACATGCTGATATTACCTCCGAAATTGTGCAACATGTTCCAAATCCATTGCTTGCCGTAAAATGCATGGGTGCGCTTCCATACCGGCTCAATTTCGGCAGCCAGGTCCAGAATGATCATCTTATTGTTGGGAACAGCTTCAAGCAATGCTTTTATTTGCGGAGCTTTCCAAAACTGGCGATGACTGTAAAACAACCAACCCTGCATCACCCAAACGGCGTCGGGATCGGCTTCTTTCATTCCTTCAAAAACTTTACTGCTTAATTCCGAAAGGTATTGAGGCTTGTCTGAAGGTGGTTCGTTTTCGTTAAACGTATCGGCAGAATATAAATGGTTGGTTCCGTATATTTTTTGTTGCGCTTCCAGGAATTCTTTCCCGATTTCAGCAAATAGCGGATCGTTGGCATTCAAAATGTAGGTATCGCCGAAACCGTTTCCCCAGTTGGTACGCTTTAGCTTTGCATGCGGAAAATGTTTTTTAAATGAAGCCGGAACATGGCCGGTAAATGCCGGAAGTACGGGTTTCATGCCCAGTTCGCGTTCGCGTTGCAGTATTTTCTTTTGCAAGTCGTGGTGACTTTCTTTCCAGCTCATGGGTAATGGTCCGTCCCAGCCATCGAGGTTGCCCATCCAGAACCAAGAAAAATAGGCCGGCCCACTAAAAAACGGATTCAAATCTTCATCGGTAAATCCATACGAACGATAAACTTCGTCCCAAACATAGGCTTCGCCGGTTATTGCCAACGGCATGTTGATTCCGTGCAAAGCCATCCAGTCGATCTCTTTTTCCCATCGAGCCCAGTTCCACCAGCTCATACTGTAATTGAACGTACAATAGTTCAAATAATACCGGTACTCGTAAGGCGTATCCTTATGGATAGTTCCTTCAACCTTCGGCAACTTAGCGGGCAAGTTTAGGTTGGTCCCGTTCCAGGTTACCTGGCAATGACAATAATTCTTCAGGTAATAATAAAGAGCAGAAGCGACAGAACCATCGTTATTGCCCCGCAAAACGATTTTATCGTTTTTTGATTGAATTTCAAACCAATCTTCTTCACCTTTTGACGCCTTCGTTTCAGCAATGAAATCGGAAGCATATTTCGGAATAACGCGCTTGATAAGTGCTTCTGCAGGCGACAAATCACGTTGTGTCGGAGTATCTTTTTTACATCCTGATGTTCCGCTAATAATTGCAAGAAACAGCAAAACACGTAACAGCCGTTTTTTTACAGGAAAAGATTTGTTAACCATAGTGTTTGCTTTAAATTTTGTTGTCATCCGGTTTCGATGGCGGAAGTTGGTTCTTTCCCCATGTTTCTGATGGTGTTCGTCCCATTTCAATAACCAAAGTGCCACCGGCTATAATATCGCTGTGTTCAATCCATGCTTTCTCGTAAGGTTTCCCGTTAAGTGTTACTGCTTTTATGTATTTGTTTTTATCCGACAGGTTTTTTGCTTTGATAGTAAAATCTTTCCCATCAGGTAGGTGCAGCGTTGTTTCTTTAAAATAAGGAGCGTTAATGAGGTAATACGATTGCCCGGCATTGGGATATAGGCCCATCATATGAAATGCCAGCCACGACGACATGGCACCGGAGTCATCATTCCCGGGAATTCCGTCTCTTCTGCTGTTGTAATTTGCATCGATAATCTGATGAATGCGTTCGTTGCTTAAGTCCGGTCTGCCAATCCAATGGTATAAATCGGGACTTAAAAAAGATGGTTCGTTGCCAACATTATAATACCCGTTGTCGAAAAACGTATTCAATCGTTTTAAGAAAGCCTCTTTTCCTCCCGATTTTTTGATGAGCGTAGCCACATCGTGCGGAATTGAAAGGGAATATTCCCATGAACTGGCTTCGTAAAAAATACCACACCACCAGCATACACAATTGGGCCAGTCTTGCGACAAAGGCGTATATTTCAAATAATTAATACGGCCATTATTAACACGACACTGAATACTATCCACCCACTTACCTTGCGCATCTTTCGGCATAATAAAGCCTCGCGAACCATTGTTCTCAATATCTCGCCACAGGTTTTGCCAGTTGTCCGACTGCTTAATGAAACGCCAGTATTCACCGTTTCGCTTGATTCCTTTCGCAACCATGGCTAAGCAGTAATCGTCGTAAGAGTATTCCACCGTGCGGTTTCCGGAGCGTACATAGTCAGTGGAAACATAGCCCAGGCGGTTGTAGTCGACCAAACCACCCCGGCCTTCTTTTTCCTCATTGCCACCCGGAGGATACATGGCATCTTTCAACATGGCATTGAGTGCCTCTTTGTAGTTGATGCCTTTCAGTCCTTTTACAAAAGCATCGGCAATCACAATTTCGGCATTAGAGCCGCCCTGCGTTCTTCCGTTGCAATTTCCACTTCGGGCGTCGGGCATGTAACCAACGTGTTTGTATATATCTATCAGCGCGTTAATAATAGCTACCTGGCGTTTCGGATCAAGCAAGGTTATCAGCGGGCTCGAAGACCGGTAAGTGTCCCAAATAGCGTAAAAGTCGTCGTAATACGGGCCATCGTTTTCCCAAAGAGGATTCTCTCCCGTGCGGTCAACCGGCATTAACATAGTATGGTACAATGCTGTATAAAGCATGGTTTTCTTTTCCGGCGAAGCATCTTTATCGACCTCTACACGTTGCAAAATCTTATCCCACTTTTGTTGCGTTTCGGTGAGTACTTTATCGAATTGCCAATCCGCAATTTCGTTATCAATGTTTTGTTTCGCTTTCAGGCTGCTGATAAATGAAATGCCAATTTTCATATTCAGCGATTTGTTTTTTAGATGATTGAAAAAGAGCATTGCCCCGGTTTTGCTTCCGTCGTCAACCTGCGTTGCCTGATTGGGAAAGAATTTCTGCTGTTTCCAGGTAGAAAAACTGCTGAATGGCTGGTCGAAAACAGCTGCAAAATAAACGGTATAGGCGCTGCCGTTGTTCCATCCGCCCCTGACTTTTGTGTAGCCCCGCACTTCGGTATCGGAAACTACTTCCACTTCGGAACCGACAAATTGCTGCGTTTCGCGGCCATTTTTTATGTCGGTTTCATCCAGGTATCTTCCCAAATCTATTTTTACGGCATTCTTCCCTTCCGAGCTGTATTTGAATTTGTAAAAGGCGGCTCTGTCGGACGTCGTAATTTCGGTTTTGATATTCCATTTTTTTAGCCGGACAGCGTAATAACCCAACTGAACTTTTTCATCGTCGCGAAACGATTCCTGCTTAACCGATTCGAAATTACCGGAAATGGGCATTACCGAAACATTGCCGTATTTGGCTCCTCCGCCCGTGCCACTTACATGCACCTGGCTGAATCCGTAAATGGCTTTGGTTGTATCGGCTGAATAACCACTGTTGGCATGTACATCGTTGTCGGGCCCGGGCTTAATCATTCCAAAAGGACACGAAGGTCCAATGAACACATTTCCCGGCCCTTCAGAGCCAATCAGAGGATTTACAAATTGATGGTTTTGGCTTCTTGCCTCCAATTGTAAAAGCGCGATAAAGCAAATTAAAAGAATGTATTTTATATTTTTCATAACCTTGTTTCACACAGTTATAAAGTCAATTATGTACAAGTTCCGTTGGCGGCCTGCTATTAGCCATTTCCAGTTTTAATATCCCTCCGTTTACAATATCCTCATGTGTTATTGCATACAATTTTACAGGCGCATTATTTAACTGAATCGTCCTCACAAATACATTGTCAGGGGTATTGTTGTTGCATTCGATCTCAAAGGTTTTTCCCGGATAATATTCCGGATTCAGATGAATGATGACTTTGTCGAAAATGGGGCTTCCAATCTGGTATGCCGGGTTTTCTTCTGTTCCGCCGTTCATTTGAAACAATCCAATTTTCATTAACACAGCCAGACTTCCCATTAGTCCCTGATCCTCGTCGCCATTGTATCCAACATTTTCTGATAAACCGGAAAAAAACTCTTTTTACAACCTGCCGCGACCAGAACTGGGTTAAATCGGGGCGGTTCAATTCATCAAAAATAAAAGCCGTTTGCATAGAAGGCTGATTGCCGTAATTTATCGGAATATGGCTGTATTCCGGATGAAGTTCTGCCGCATGGGAAGTTCCTGAAGTAAATCCGAGCTTTTGGGCTTCCATAAATTGGGTATTCAGTTTTCTTACCGCAATTGAATCGCCGCCCATTAAACGGGCTAATTCTTTCAGATGGTGAGGTATAAACCAGGTTGACTGGGCTGAGTTGGATTCTACGAAGCTATTTTCGTACTGGTAAGGATCAAAGTCTTCTTTCCACGTTCCATTTACATCTTTCGGAACGATCCATCCTAACAATGGATTGAAGATATTTTTGAAATTGAAGGAGCGTTTCAGAAAATAGTTATAATCGTCGTCTTTATGAAGTTTTTTTGCCAGTTGCGCCAAAGTCCAGTCCTGATACGCATATTCCAGAGTCTGTCCGGCCCCGTCTTCATGAGCACCAAAATTTTCTTTATAGGGAAGCGGGTAAGGCACATAGCCTTTTTCAATGTAAAAACTCAGTCCTCCGCCCTTATCCGTTTTATGTTCGTAACCGGATTTGCCCATGATTCCTCCCGGCAGATGATTCTTCTTTAGTGCCTGATAAATAAATTCTAAACTGTCTTTTACAATTCCTTTTTGGATGGCACTTACAATGAATGGTGTTGCCGGAGCTCCCGTCATAACAAACGTATAATTGCCACCGGAAGGTCCCCGTGGAACCAGTCCCCCATCTTTATAATATTGCATGAGCGAATGAACGAAGTCTTCCATGATTTCAGGATAAACAAGTCCCCAGAGCGTGTTAAGTGTCCATTGCGCACCCCAAAAGGCATCGGAATTGTACATGTTAAATTGGGGGTGCCCGTTCTTGTCCGGTGGTATTTGCCCAATGCGGAATTGTTTCTGCGTATTATCCGGATAGGCCCCGTTTACATCACTTATTATTCTTCGTCCTTGCAAAGCATGCCAAAGGTCCGTGTAAAATCTCCTTTGATCGGTTGCTGTTCCTCCTTCAATCTGAATTCTTCCCAACATTTTGTTCCATACCTGTTGAGATTGTTTCACAATTTCAGAAAAATCCCAGCCCGGCAGTTCTGTTTGTAAATTAAGCGATGCATTTTCGGCAGAGGTATATGAAATACCTACTTTCATGAGTACATTTTGTACTGAAGGTTTCAACAGAACCAGGTAATTGTGTGTTGCACTATCTTGTTCAATTCGAGTGATCGGGCTGTCCAGTTTAATTTTAAAATACAGGGTAAGGGGCTTTATACGTCGGTGTGTCGGAGCCATTACCAGGCTGCCGGAAAGTTCCTTGTTGTTATCTTTTTTTAGATATCCGGCAGTGTTCTTACATGGGCCTAAAAGGGTATTCAGGTTGAATAAAATCGCTTTTTGAATATCTTTTTCAGGAAAGGTATATTTATGAAAACCAACTCGATTGGTACTGGTTAACCCGGCTTTGATGTTATATCGGTTTAACACAACAGAATGATATCCCGGAGTAACGATCTCAGTTTTATGAGAAAAAGGAGAGTAAAAATCTGAAAATATTTTTGTGTTTTCTGTTTTATCTAATGTTACGGGCATGACTGATAAACCAGACATCTGCCAGGCATGTATGTGGCTGAATCCTTTAATGGTATCGGTTTGATACCGGTATCCACTGTTCCATGCTCCATTAATTTCAGTGTCGGGGCTCAGATTCACCATGCCAAACGGACGGCAGGCTGATGAGAAGAAGAACCACCTCGAATTTCTAGTGTCGAGTAGCGGATATACTTTATCAACAAATTCGTTAGAAGCAGTTTCCGGTATTTTTTCATTGCATGCCAATGCAAATAAACTTAAGAACAGAAGTTTGCTTCGTATTAAAAAGTTTGTTTTACTGAAATACATGCTGGCTTTATTAGACAGGAAGACTACAAGTCTCGCAATAGCGAATTAAAAGAGAATACAGGCAAGTGAAAAATACTTCGCCTATATTCTCATAACACTTAATGCTTATTGTTATTCGAGATATTATTCATAACCCGGATTTTGGGTAATAGAACCACCGCTATTATCAATTTCGGTCTGAGGTATCGGCCTGAGCAAATCGTGTTCGTCGATTGCATGGTTAAAAGCAACGTGTGGATTATGTGCCAAAGCACGTTCTATCAGTTTGCCGGTTCTTTTCAGGTCCATCCACCGGTTTACTTCTCCGGTTAATTCACGAGCTCTTTCATCCAGGATAAAGTCAAGATTAACATCATCAGGAGAAACAGGAGTTGTTAAACCGGCCCTTGCCCGCAGTGTGGTAAGATAACCAGCTGCAGTTGCCTTGTCGTTCATACCAAGGTAAGCTTCCGCAGCAATCAGATAAGCTTCACCACTTCTCATGATAACCATGTCCCTTTCTCCGTTGGAAGGTTGGTCAGGTTGTGTAAACGCTACATCCGGGTCGTCGAATTTTCTAAATATCGGATAGTGTACATTGGTAATTCCGTCACTTGTGAAGTATTCATCCGGATTGATAACCTTATAAGGTACCGCGGCTCTTTGGGCATCACTCCAGGCTACTTTGGGGAAATACATTGCAGTGTCTCCGACTTGAATGTTAACCGTTTCTCCGTTTAATGTAGTTGTTGCTTCTTTAGTAGCATACAGCACCCTGGAAAAGGTCGCTGCAGCACGTTGGTCGGCGTCGTCAAACAGGGAATAATAAAATGGAGTGGGCATCGGGCCAAGGCCTTGCACGGTTCTTGACAGGCCGGGATAATCGTAAAACCTGAATTTATACATCATGTGCTTTGAGTTACCCCAACCTCTGCTTACCGAGTTGGTACCGAACAGGTACGCAAATACCACTTCCGAATTACGTTGATTATTAATGCTAACCAAACTTGAAAAAGAAGGGACCAGCGGGTGATTGGCGATCACTATTTTGGCTAACTTGGCCGCATTTGAAAAATCGTCACTTGCAGCGTATGATTTGTAAGCTCTTGTTAAATATACTTTTGACAGAAGATGTCTTACTGCATCTTTTGAAACCCTTCCGTATTGAGCAGGATCTTCCGGTACTGCCGATAATGCATCGGTAAGGTCGCTGATTATTTGTGCGTAGACTTGTTCTTCGGTAGCCCTGACATATTTTTTTTGGGCACTTGTAACCTGGTTAACCACTAACGGAACACCTCCGTAATTGACCACTAAATTAAAATAGGACATAGCTCTGAAAAACTTAGCGTCTCCAATGCCAACTGTTTTTGTGCTATCGTCAATCCCTTCAATTACGTCGGCATTATCAATTGCCGTATTGGCCGCTGCGATTATTGCATATTGGTCAGTCCAGTAAACGCTAACTGTCCAGTTCGTAGAGTTAAGGTTGACATAATCGTTTAAATCACTGGTTCCTAAAATTAGCGATCCGCGTGTTACGACGTCCGTACCCAGATCCTCCAGGCTATAATACATGTCGGAAGTATAGTAAGTAGTATATTCACGTGATAATTCATACACACGCGCTACCAACTGATCAAATGTCTCCGGATTGGATGCTGCAGTTTCCAGTGATAGCGAGGTGTAATTCTTCTCATTAAGGAAACTGGTACAGCTGGCTGTGAAAAAACTCAAAGCCAGTAGTAACAATAGTATTTTATAATTTGTATGTTTCATTTTTAGAATCGTTTAGTGTTTAGAAACTTAAGTTGATACCTGCCATATATGTGCGGGACATAAATGCTTCACCCCATGAATTTCTACCGGCATTCTCCGGATCCCATCCCCCGTAGTTCGTGAAGATAAATGGATTTTGAACGGTTGTATAAACTCTTAAGCCAGCAATGTGGGCACGTTTCAAAATGTCGTCAGGAATTTTATAGCCTAAAGTTATGTAACCGATTTTTGTATAAGAAATGTCTTTGTATTTAGATACCCAGGAATAAGGCCCGCCATTTCCTGGTTGATACCAGTCGTTCGTCGGGTTATTTGGAGTCCAGTAGTTTACTTTTGCAGCATTAAACAATCTTGACGGATTTTCATCGTAAGGGAATACCGTGTTTGAGTAGAACGTACTCGAGATTTTATTTCCCTGGCTGGTAATTACCGAAAAGGAGAAATCAAAATTTTTGTAATTCATGGAACTGGTCATACCTCCGGTCCATTTTGGAGTTACCTGACCAATTACTTTACGGTCTTTCCCGGGAGTAATATGCCCGTCGCCATTCAGGTCTTTTACCCTTACCTGTCCGGGTTTTTGTCCATACTTGGCAGCCTCTGCAGCCTGATTTGATTGCCAAATTCCGTCGTACACATAATCGTAAATTGAACCAATAGGTTCGCCTACTTTGTTAATCAGGTTAGTTCCTTGAACATTAAACTGAATTTCATCAAGGTTACCGTATAATTTGTCGATTTTGTTTTTGTTACTGGCAAAGTTGAAGTTGGTTGTCCATTTAAAATTACCATTATCAACATTCACAGTGTTTAATGATATTTCTACACCATTGTTACTTGATTCTCCAACATTATTATACGTTCCACTGAATCCCGTAACCGAAGGCAGCGGCGTGAAAAAGATAATTCCGGTAGTTTTTCGGTGGTAAACATCAATTGAACCGAAGACGCGGTTATTGAGAAAACCGTAGTCAAAACCAACGTTTTCTTCCGTTGTTTTTTCCCATGTCAGGTCTTTATTGGCCAATCCAGTAACATAGGCAGTAGAAACTGATGTGCCTCCCAGGTTGGTTGCACTGCTGCCAAGTAACGATTGAGAACCCAGAGGAGCCAATCCGCCCCCTTCTCCGTTGTTACCTGTTTGTCCAATACTTAACCTGAATTTGGCACTGGATAACACTTTTTGATTTTTCATGAAACCTTCATCAAGCAACTTCCAGGCAAAAGAAGCAGAAGGGAAAAATGCCCACTTGTTATTATCCGCAAGAATAGAAGACCCATCGTAACGACCGGTGAAGGTGAACAAATACTTGTCGTTTAAAGCATAATTTATCCTGCCGGTATATGATTCCAGCGTTTGTTCGCTGTAACCACTTGAAACATCACGAATGCTAAGGCCGGCTCCCAGATTATGAAACAGGTAATTGTCAGTTGTGAAATTCCTTACTTGAGTATAATAACTTTCATTATTTTCCATGTACCTTGACATTACAGCTGTAATATTGAAATCATGGATGCCTTTTTTGAATTTGTAATTAATGATGTTATCCCAGGTGTAGGAGAGGTAATTGAAATTGTTTACCTGGGCTCTTCTGTTGGAAGGATTTCCACTTACGCTTTTTGAGTGGAGTCCGCGATATTCACCATAACGGGTGAATTTAATATTCGGCGAAAACTTAGACGTAAGAGTCAGGTTCTTTACCGGGGTCAATTTTATGGCAATATTACCTAAC
This sequence comes from Prolixibacter sp. NT017, assembly GCF_009617875.1. Classification (NCBI taxonomy): domain Bacteria; kingdom Pseudomonadati; phylum Bacteroidota; class Bacteroidia; order Marinilabiliales; family Prolixibacteraceae; genus Prolixibacter; species Prolixibacter sp. NT017. The sequence continues at coordinate 2,423,114 of NZ_BLAV01000001.1, forward strand.
CATTGTAAGTATTTGGTTTGTTTGGTAATATTAGATGGTTCAAAAAGTGGATTTGTCACTTGTGTTTCTTTCGAAAGTGGGTAAAAACGCAAAGAGCCATCAGCGTTGTAGGGACGACCAATTGGTTTCAAACGGTATGCACTTCTGAAAGCCTCCCAGCTACCAGTATTCTGAATAGCATAAGTCATATAACTTCCAATACTCAGGTTTAACCAGCTAAGTATATCAGAAGAGAGGTCGGCCTTAACATTGTAACGGGTAAAGTTCTCGCCCCTAACCGTTCCGTTATCTTTTGTATAACCCATACTGGCTGAATAAACGGTTTTGTCATTTCCGCCACTTAAGTTGAGCGTGTGGTTGGTTTGATATCCGTTAACACGAATGAGTTTTACCCAATCGGTATTAACGCCATCGGCAATATTTTGTAACTCTTCCGGATCCAGGTAATCCGATAATACCACATCAGCGGTAGTGAAGTTGTAATCTCCGGAAGCATAGTGATTACCCACAACATCATCCTTTAGATATTGCACATATTCATCAGTATTTAACATTTTGGGCAGGTGGTATGCCTGTTTGAAACCGAAATAATTATTGTAGCTAACTCTTAATTTACCTTTTCTACCTTGTTTTGTTTGAATTAAAACTACCCCGCTACTACCTCTCGAACCATAGATTGCTGTGGCCGAAGCATCTTTCAGAATATCCATTCTCTCAATATCCGACGGGTTTAAGAATGAAATGTCATCTACAGCGATTCCGTCAACAATAAATAACGGGTTTTGTCCAGGGTTATAACCTCCCTGGCTCGCTGTTTCGTTCGTGTTGATGGTGCTGGCACCACGAATACGAATGTTAAACCCACCTGAACCCGGTTTGTTGTCAGTACGTTGAATGACAACTCCGGCAGATTGGCCTTCCAATGCAGAAATAGCATCTACTTTATTTGCCTTTTCCAATCGTTGGTGATCCACTGAGTTCACTGCTCCCGTTAAGTTGCCCTTTTTAACAGAGCCATACCCAATGGCAACGACTTCGTCAAGATTAACAATTGATGGTACCAAATGAACGGCATAAGTTGTCTGATTGGTAATTGGTACCTGCTGAGTTTTATAACCTACAAATGAAAAATCCAGTAATTTTGATTTTCCCGTGAGCGTCAGGTTAAATTTTCCATCACTGTTGGTCACGGTTCCGTTAGTTGTCCCTTTTTCTACAACCGTAACTCCCGGAATGGTATTGTTGTGCTCGTCATACACAACACCGGAAATTTGTTGCGCTTGCGCAAAGGTGTTAAGTGAAATGCCAAAGAAGATGGCTAACACCAATAATTTTAGTTTAGTTTTTTTCATAGAAAATGAATTTTAAGTTCAATCCAGGCTGAAGGTAGGTTCCTTTAAATATCTACATATGGACAAATTGTTCAAAAACATAGACAAATCGGGATTTGCGTTTTCATTCAATCCCTGAAGCCCGAAAGAGAATTGACAATCAATCAAATACACAATTCCCTTCTTGTATGTATTTTGATTCGTCATCGCTTTTTTTTGAAAAATGATTGAAAAAGTCCATGAATTAACAGAGGTTCCCAACTCCCAATGAAGCCGGCAATACAATTGATTTTAAAGAAACCGTCATGCTCAAAAAGATACTCCGCATTGTATGTTTTATTGTTCCCGTCAGAACCACTTGTTAGTGAAATTTGGGTATAACAAGAGCTGAGCAGGATGGCTATCGCAATCAATCCCCGCCTTCAAGTGCTTTTTTTCATCGCAACTGTTTTTGTTAGGACCACAACTTAGCTTCAAGTTGCTATCTAACAGGTAATTTACACACCCAAAGGAGCTTCTATTGTAAGCCGATATAAAAGCTCTAACCACTCCTCGGGCAATCCTAACCGAACAGAGGAACGACACTCGCCATCTTTCCCACTTCTTCATTCAGATTAAAAAGTTTATTAGCACCTATACAAATTACGAGCTGCAACAGGAAGTTTATCTTGATACTCCTTCCTTGCTGTCCGGTTTTACCGCTAGGTATATTTTCTTTTAGAGTATCCCGATTTCTCTTGGAGCATTTCGTCTCTTTTAAGTGTTGTTTGCAGTCACGTACTTTTCCTGCGGCGTTCCATTCGCATGAACTACCAGAAATAAATCTGTAATAAAAAGATAAAGTTATTCTTATCAGGAAGCCGGTTTATGTTTTGTAAATAGAAAACAAAAACGAGATGAAAAAGAATAGTATCATCACGCTTCTTTTCCTTGCTTTAACAGTTTTCGTGCAAAAAGCCGACGCCCAAAAACTCATGTTCAAAGGCGGACATTCGCACAATGACTACCACCAACCTCATCCTCTGGCGGATGCGCTAAAAGGCAGAATGGTCAGTGTTGAAGCCGATATTTTTCTGGGAAAAGGAAAAATACTGGTAGGACATTCAACATCAGAATTAACAAATACCCGAACGCTCGTGAATCTCTACCTGCATCGGTTGTGGGAAAGAGTGCAAAAAGCACCCGGAAAATTTTCACCCATCATTTTACTGGTTGATATCAAAACGAGCGCTGAACCGACCTATGCACAACTAAAGAAAGTGTTGGAACCTTATCACTCAATGCTCACTCATTTTCGGAATGGAAAGATTCAAAAAAAAGCTATCACTATTATTTTGTCAGGGAACCGGCCCGTTGAGCAACTAAAAAAGGAGTCCGATCGGTATGTTTTTATCGACGGGCGTATTCCGGATATTTCGCATCGTGAGCCATCCTCTCTTTTCCCTCTTATCAGCGATAACTGGAACCGCTATTTCTCCTGGAGAGGCAAAGGGGCCATCAGCGCCAACGAATATAATAAGCTGCGCGAACTCGTAGACTCCTGTCATCAACAGGGAAAAATGATTCGATTCTGGGGGATGCCTGCCGATCCCGCTCAATCTGTTCCCTACTGGAATCTATTCCGTAAGGTGGGTGTCGATTTGATTGGTTGCGACTGTCCCTCCTGCTATAAAGAATACCTGGAGAAAAGTCGTTTGAAAAGTAATTAAAACCTCAGGGGCACTCAAAATTATACAGAATAGCAAACAAAAGCGGCTGTTCCTGTAAAGAGGACAGCCGCTTTCTCTATGCGAAATTAGCGTGCTTAGTTATATCCCTTATTCTGAGAGAATATATCGCCACTTACGTCAATAACATCCTGGGGAATAGGGTACGCCCGACGATACGGTTGTGTTGCTTCTTTTCCGGTGTATGCTTTATCAAAGGTCCCGAACCGAATCATTTCCGGACGCCTTTTCATTTCCCAATAGTTCTCATAGGAAATCTCGTTGTAAAGTCCTTGTTCCGTCAAATCGCTCAATGAGATAGCCTTTCCGGCGATATCACCTCCTTCGTCAGCCGGCTGGGTTCTCACTCTGCCGGTTCGAAGTATATTGATATCAGCCAGTGCTTTTGTCGGTTGGCCACTTCGGAAATATGCTTCGGCCCGAAGTGTATACATGTACCCCAGCCGGAAGATAGGAATGTCAAATCGAGCCGAGCCTTTGTTATTATCAATCGGGTCAAACTCAAATTTGAAAACCCGTACACCTTGCTGAACTTTGTTCTGCGGAAGAATGGTTCCCGAAGCAAAGTCGAGATTGGGAGAGAATACCAGCATACTATCATTCTTATCGGTTTCCAGCGCCGTCACGTTGATGTAATTCTCCCCACCAATGGTTTCGCGAACAAATTTATTGTTTGCATCATATGTCGGGCCATATTGTTGCCCAACCATGAACCCCTGGTTAAAATGAAACCACGGTAAACCGTCCGTTCCCGGCACAGCGTCCAGTGTGCTTTCTTTGATATCCTGCGCTTTATCGTTGTAAAACCATGTTCCGTCGGTGTATTGATATTTCTGCTTAAAGCGGGGATCATCATGGTTATTGTTCCAGGTGGCGTAATAGTCAGGAGTGGTGCAACTACCGTTGGTTCCCCTCATACCGTCTTCCGAAGCGTGTTGTGCGCGGGCCATGGGCATGTATACAAAATCGTTCTGCCCGGTAACCGAACCATCGTCTACATTTTGCGGCGCCACAAAAATGAGCTCAGAGCCGTTTGTATTGTCAATGGCAAAATTGTCGAAATAGTGCTTTTCCAGGGAGAATTTCCCGGAGCTAATCAATTTTGAGGTATACTCAATCACCATGTCCATATCCGTCTTGCCACTATTCTTCACCGATGCTTCTGTGAAATTGAAATTTGACGAGGTATTGTAACGATCCAGAAACACGGCCCGGTTCATATACATTTCTGCGAGAAAAGCATAGGCAGCCTCTTTGGTAAAGCGTCCGTCATACGAAGAATTTTCCCCCAAAGAAGCCAAGTCCGGAACAATTTTTTCTACACCGGTAATCAATGTATCGATGAAGGCTCCCTGAACAGCCCTCACGTTGTCATCATTTGCCATGGGATCTTTATATGGTGCCTGTCCATATAAATCCAGTGTATAATAAGTATATAAATACCAGAGTGCTTTTGCTTCTGCCAGATACATAGCCTTGTTGGACGCATCTGTGCTTTGAGAAATCGTCTGAATAGCTGTTATGGAACGGGTTATTCCGTTTGTTAACGAATTCCAGTTGTCATTTACCAGCGGATTATCAGCTCCCCAGGTGAACTCCTGAATACCCCGGTAGCGACCACCGTCACCCCAATCGCTGCCGCGGGTTGGAAGCATAGCTTCATCGGTACTGTATTCCTGCATTCCCCACAAGTGAGCGTGGTCGACAAACACATCCGAAATCATTCGGTTATAGGCGGCAGCCAGGCTGGCATCCGGTGTTGCATTACCGGTATTGAGTTCTTCGTCCAGTAACACTTCATCAAGATTGGTGCAACTGGCCAGAACAAGTACGAATATGACAGGCAGGAATGCCAGAAATCTCTTTATTTTCATTTTAGTAAGGAATTTCATTTGTTTATAATATTTATTCATATCCTGTTTTGCGAAATATGCATCGATTGTCTTCATTCTTCTGCATGAAGATCTATCTCTCATGCCTAACCCATTATTAGAATTGTAAAGCAAGGCCCACCATATAGGTTCTTGAGTTAGGGTAACTGGTATAGTCGATGCCAACCGACTGGTTACCTCCGGAAGACTTGTTGGCGTTGGCCAGTGGATCATATCCGGTATAATTGGTCAGCGTCAACAGATTTTGACCGGTTAAGTAGATATTCAACCCCGACAGCCACTTGATGCTGCTGGTATTGAAGTTATACCCCAACCGCGCAGAGTTTAACCGGACAAAATCCGACTTTTCCAGATAATAGGTTGATATCTGGGGAGAATTGGATGGATTGGCTCCTGAGTCATAATATTTCTTCAGGACATTCCTGTCGGATTGGAGATTGTTGATATTAGCTGCCGTGAAATTCGTGTTGTTGAACAAATAAGCACCGGTCTGGCCAATAATGGAAAAGGAAAAATCAAAGTTTTTGAAATTTAACTGGCTGTTCAAACCGAACATGAAATTGGGCAATGCCCCCTGAACGATTACACGGTCTTTTCCGTCAATTTTCCCATCGTTATTCGTATCCTGATAAATCTCTGAGCCGTCGTTATTGAATCCAATGTGCTTCAGTAAATAGAACGAACCAATTTCATAACCGCTCTTATAAATATTGGCCATCACGCCCGATTGCCCCGGCCCGGAAATGGAACCCGAGTACATTTCGCTAACCGGCAAATCCCGGATTACGTTGTTCAGTGTTGTTCCGTTAACATCTACGCTCCAGTTTAGATTTTTGCTGTTAATTAACCTATAGCCCAGGGTAAACTCAAAACCTTTGTTAATGATTTTAGCACTCACATTCTTCCAAATGTTGTTGGTGGGACTCAACACCGGTGACGGAATGTTCAGAATGGCATCGGTCGTGGTTTTATTATAATAGTCAAACGAACCATAGAGCTTATTATCGAACAGGCTGAAATCTGCTCCAAAATCGTATTGCGTAACGACCTCCCAGTGTAAATTGGGATTCGCAGTCCGCTTAACCGTTACGCCGTTAGTCACTGAACCTTCTGTTAAATGATACCCATTTCCACTTGACAGTGAATAGCTTGCTTTGGTGATTTTGTTGGGAACCTCCTGATTTCCCGTTTGTCCCCAACTTGCCCGGATTTTCAGGTTATCAACCATTGAAGCATTGGTCATGAAGTTTTCCTTGGAGATATTCCATCCTAAAGCAAAAGAGGGAAAATAGCCATATTTCTTATCCTTACCAAAACGGGTCGAACCATCCGCCCTTAGCGAAGCGGTCAGCATGTATTTTGAATCAAATGCATAATTGGCCCGCGTAAAGAATGACTGCAATTCGTTCTCCTGTGCATTTCCATATATGTCAGAAGAGGTATAACCACTGTAATCCGGATTATATTTTGGTTTCACACCAACGCCTTTTTTATTCAATCCATGAATGGAAAAACCACTGCCTTCTGTTTTGAACTTCTGATACGAAAACCCACCAAGCAAGTCCAGCTTATGTCTTCCCTTCAGGAATCCATACGTCAGGTAATGTTCAATAAGTTCACTCTGATTGCTGAGATTTTGCTGACTATAAATACCGGCAGCATTGATAACAGTCTCGTTTTTGTAAATAGTTGTGTTCCGCTGAGAAGAAGCGCGGTCGATGGCATAATTGATTTTATAGGTTAACCCGTTAACGATACGGAAAGAAGCTTCGATATTACCGACCGCCCGGAATGTACTGGTTTCATCTTCATAGATATAAAGCAGGTACATTGGGTTAAAGTTCTGGGTTAGATTGAAATTGGTATAATCACCATTTTTATCGAACACCGGTTGGGTTGGATTGGCCATCAGTGTGTGGGTAATGAGCTGGCCGTCTGAACCGGCATTATCACTTGACGGAACTCCATTTTCATCCATTTTACTTACGGCCAGGTTCATCTTAATCTTCAGGCGTTGATTGTCCAGAAATGATTCCTCCGCATTTAGGCGAGCTGAAAGTCTCTTGAAGTTGCTGTTGCGGATAATACCTTCCTGGTCGATATGTCCCAGCGATGCATAGTAACGTCCCGATTGGGTCTGTTTCGAAAAAGACAGTTCATTATTCGTGGTAACTGCCTTTCTGAAAACCTCATCCTGCCAGTCAGTGCTCGCCCCATGATTATAGGGACTGCCATCGCCAACTGCTTTGCGATATCCATTGGCCGAAAGCATATCAATCTTTTTAGGCAATTCCGACAGCGCCGTATATGAATTGAGGGTAAGCGACGGCTCTCCTTTCCGGCCTTTCCTGGTGGTTATAATGACCACGCCGTTGGAACCCCGGGCACCATAAATGGCGGCTGCCGAAGCGTCTTTCAACACATTAATCGATTCAATATCGCTGGTATTTAAGAAATTCAGTGGATTTTTGGCTTCCGAAGAACCAAAGCCCACATTTCCTCCGGTAGGAGTAACATCACTATTCGAAAGAGGCACTCCGTCGACAACAAAAAGCGGCGTGCTTCCGCTGCGAATCGAACCAAGTCCGCGGATTTGCACATCTACACCACCTCCAGGTTCACCGGATGAGTTGATAATCCGGACGCCGGCCATCTTCCCCTGGAGCAGATTATCGGCCGAAGTATTAATTCCCTGTTTGAAATCCTTCGCTTTTATTGTCGAGATGGAGCCGGTAACATCCTTCTTTGCCTGATTACCGTAGCCAACTACCACCACCTCATTAAGGTCTTTGCTTTCCGGTTTCATTCGAACCTCCAGATAGGCGGATGCCGGTTTTTCAACTTCCTCATATCCAATGAATGAAAAAACCAACGTCTGGCTCACCCCGCTCAGGGTAAAGTTAAAGTTCCCATCCGGGTCGGTTATAGTACCATGGGTTGTTCCTTTTTCCACAATATTGACTCCGGGAAGCGGTTGGCCGTCTTCGTCAACTACTTTCCCTTTTACAGCTTTGACCTGTTGACTTGCGGCATCTTTAGCCATTTCCTTCTTAACCATAACCAGGCGGCCATTAATTGTGTAGGCCAGGTCCGCCTGCCGGGCCAGTCCATCCATCAGCACCTTAAAAGTCTGGTTACGTTTATCCAGCGTGTAGGTATTCTGATCGGTAATGATTTCCTGACCATAGCTAAAACGGTAGTCGGTCATACTCTCCAGGCGCGAAAAAATATTCGTCAACCGGGCATTCTCGATTTTCAAATCAATACTCCGGGCTGAAGCTTTCGTCGTATTCGACCAACCATTCGGAATGGCAATTAGCGAAAAAAGCACAAACCATGCTGATTTAATGGTAAAATGGTTTAATTTTGAAAACATGTCATTAAGTATTTATTTTATAAGTACTTGAATCTTAACCGTGATTGTGGGCGCAATCACGGTTCTTTTTTTCTTTTGTCTTTACATTTTGTGTCTCCGACTCCTTTATAAGTATAAGGCCGTCCGGTCTATTCTTCACTGCTGATTATCTTTCCATGAATTTCAAGTTTTAAGTTTGTGATATAATTTATTTGTTGAAGAATGGGTTCCAGCTTTGCTTCGCCGGGAATGTACACAGTAGCTCTCATTTTAAGCGAATGGGGATTTACCCGGATAGCCACCAATCCAAATTTCTTCTCCAAAAAACTCAGAATCGTTTCCAGACTTTGATCGGCTAGCGTAGTGTTTCCGCTATACCACGGACTTATATCAGCTGCACCAACGTTTTTGACGATTAATTTTTCTCCGTCAGCAGAATAGCAGGCCTCTTGCATGGCAATTAAGTTCACACTGCTCTTACCGGTCGAAACATTCACCTTTCCGGTGTGAACCGTCACCTGGCAACTGTTTCTTCCCATGTGAATATTAAAGGAGGTTCCTAAATCAGTAGTTTTAAGGTTACCGGAGATAATCTCGAAAGGTTTTTTTACATTATGAACAACTCTGAAAAATGCATTCCCTTTCAACATTTTAACCTTACGTTTTTTGACATTGAATCGATTATTGTAGGCGATCGTTGTGTGAGGACTTAAAAAAATTACCGAACCGTCCGGAAGTTTTAGGGAATCCATTTTACTATTCGTTTCCACTGTAAATACTTCCGGTTTAGGACCAGGATGGTATAACCAAACCCCCAGCCCGACAATCAGGATGATGGAGGCTGCGATAGAAATACTCCAACGAGCTTGCTGACGACGGATCGTTTTAAGTTGTCTGCGATGAAGTTGCCACGTTAAACTCCCCCAAATACCTGAAGCAATATCGGCTTTGTTTCCCATCGTTTCTTTGTCCCAGTCTGCTTTTTTCAAAACATTTTTAGTAAACTGGTCCAACAAATTCTTGTCTTTTGGAGTGAGCTTATCGTTTAGATAGTTTTCAATCAACTCGTCCAGGCGGTGTTTCCTATTCTTCATGAATACTGTTCAGTAAACTTTTTACTGTTAGGTACCGTGAACAAGCTATCTGTACCATTCCATTTTGTTACAATTTATCTACATTAAGATGAACCGGGAAAAAGGGTGACGATAGCCGAAGTGAAAAAGGAGACGGGAGTGAACGTTCAGGACTCGTGAAGGTCGGCCTTTAACTGTTTAAATGCCTGGGATAATTGATTTTTCACAGTTTGTCTGGAAAGATTCAGCTGACAAGCAATTTCGTCAACGGGTAAGTTCTGTATTTTACTCATCCGAAAAATGACACCTCTTTTCTCCGGTAGTTTTCTGAGCGACTCCTCCAATCTGCTCAGGAGGTCATGATTTAACTTTTCCTGATGCTCCAAAGTGTAATCTTCAAATCGATCCTGAAGAACCTCACGATTCATCTTCCTATCCCTGTAATAATTAAAAACCTGGAATTTAACAGCCTTAAAAAGATAACTTTCAATGTTCCTTATCTCCAGAACATGTCGTCTTTCCCACACATCGATAAAGATGTCCTGAACAATATTCTGAGACAGTTCCCGGTCAGAAGTCATTTTGAAACTGAAGGCATACAACCTTTCCCAAAACCGGCCAAATAACACCTCGAATGCCTTGTACTCGCCTTTTTTGATTTGGCTTATTAATTCGTTGTTAGCTGGAAATTCCATGAATGCGCTAATGCAAATTTGAACCAACTAAAAATAGCAACATCCAATGGGAAGAAAAGCCGGGGTGTATTATCAATTACAGAAGTTATGATTACATTTCCTTTACAAGCTCCTCCAAATTTCAAGAGTAAAGCCGAAACCCGGCAGTCTTTGTTTTCTTTATCGCCCCGATAAACGGACAAAAAATTTGGCTGTAAGGATCTCCAATCAATCGGATGCCCCTGATTATTTGATACGATGGGTTATTAAAGAACTGATGAAACATCAAACTGGTGGTATCCGCTTATCGTTATATCAGCAAGCTCATTCTCTTTTTCCTCGTGTTGGTTATGCTCCAGCACAATATAAGGATCGCCAGCAGATGGTAGTAATCCTTTTCCGAAAATGGTTATAGGGATCTGCTGCGTGTAGTACTAACTACCAGCCGTGGGTAGTTACCAGTTCCTGCTCCCGGTAGTACTAACTACCAGCCAATGGTAGTTATAAGTACCTGACACGGGTAGTTACAATTACCGGCGCCGAATACCGGGTAACCGAATGTAGCGTCGTGGGCATATTCTCTCATTGTACAACCGGAGCATCACGAAAAAAACAACTGTTTTATTCTATTTTCGGGAAAATTCAGGGCTGCTCCTTTCTGTCATCATTCTTTTCCTGACATTAAAAAAATACAAGCAGTTGTTTTCCCATTTTATTTCCATTTAACAAAAAAATCTCTTTACCTTTGCTCGAAGTTATGGTGACGATTTCCCCATTCGGGAATAGTCTTAAAACGGGAATCCGGTGAAATTCCGGAGCTGTACCCGCAGCTGTAATCCCCAACGATGTTCCAGGCATACCCTGCCACTGTCCCGCTAACACGGGGATGGGAAGGCGCCTGAAACGGGGAGAGCCAGAAGACCTGCCATTTACACAATAATTATTCGAGACTTCGGGAAGAAAGTATCGGATACAGCGTCATAAGCGATACTGTATTTGTATTTCTCCTCATTTGTTGAATCGGTTGGCTAATGCCGGCCCAAATGAGCTGTACCATGAAATTATTTTCATCGTTCAGCGGCGGGAAAGACTGTATGCTTGCCTTACACCGGGTTTTATCCGGCAAAGAGCATCAAGTTGCCTGTCTGCTGAACATGTGTGCGGAGGACGGACTGCGTTCTCTTTCGCACGGACTGAACCGCGGACTGCTTGAACGGCAGTCACAGGCAATGAACATTCCGGTGTTTTTCCAACCTACCGGACGCGCAAACTATGAAACGAAACTCAAAGAGGTCATTGCCCGGCTGAAGGAAGACGGTATTGAAGGTGGCATCTTTGGTGACATTTACCTGGAAGCCCACCGGGTATGGATTGAAAGGGTATGCCGCGAATCGGGCATTATACCGGTTTTTCCTCTTTGGAATGAAAACACCCGTTCACTGGCAATGGAATTTGTCTCCCAGGGATTCAAAGCCCTGACGATTTCGGTGCGACAAGGGGTCGGAAAAGAAGAATGGCTGGGGCAACTACTCGATAACTCGTTTTTCTCAATGCTGGAAGAACTGGAAGGAATCGATCCGTGTGGCGAGAATGGAGAATACCATTCTTTCGTGTTTGATGGCCCCATCTTTGAACAGCCGGTTGCGTTCACCCGCGGAAAGCCCTATACCGGCGATAATCACTGGTTTCTTCCACTTGTTTAAACGTTAAGAAACCATGCAAAAAAAACTTGTCAGCATCCTTCCGTTGCTTCTATGGGTATCGGTATGCCTGGGAAACCAGCCACCAACACGCATTATATCACTGGCTCCGTCGCTGACCCAGGAGATATTCCTCCTGGGGAGCGGCCACCGGTTGGTGGGCGACACCCGTTACTGTGTTGTACCGGAAGCAGCAAAACACGTGGAGAAAGTGGCCACAGCCATGGAAGTAAATGTAGAAAAAGTAGTACGGCTCCGACCTGATTTAGTCGTCGCTACCTCTTTAACATCACCGGAAACGATAACCACACTGAAAAAGATGGGACTGAAAGTGGAGGTATTTCCGCAGCCCCTCAATTACGCTCAAATATGTGAGCAGTTTATGCGTCTGGCCAGTCGACTGGGAAAGACGAAGTGTGCCGATTCGATTGTGGCTGCATCAAAAGAACGCCTGGATGCACTGCGTAGCAAACACACTCCAACTTTTCATCCGGCTGTATTCATGGAGATCGGGACCAAACCGCTCTTTACTGCCATTGGCGGAACCTTTCTGGATGATTTTATCACACAACTCGGCGGCAGCAACATTGCACACGATGCAACCAGCGGTCTCTATTCCCGGGAGGAAGTGCTGCGCCAAAACCCCGATGTCATCATCATTGTCACCATGGGAATCGCCGGCCGGGAAGAAAAGAAGCGCTGGGAACAATTCCCCAAGTTGAAGGCAGTACAGAACCACCAAGTATTCATTGTCGACTCTTACCAGCTATGCAGTCCAACCCCGGTCTCATTCATCGACGGACTGGAAAAAGTAGACAACCTAATTCATCAACATCAAAAGAACAAACAACATGACTAAACGACGATTGATTCACATTTATACCGGAGAAGGGAAAGGAAAAACGACTGCCGCTGTAGGTCTGGCCACACGTGCTCTGGGGCACGAACTCAACGTTTGCTATATCAGCTTTCATAAAGATCCGGAAGTCTATGGGTACACAGAGATTAAAAGCCTGCAGAAACTGGGAGCCGAAGTATACTCTTTTGCCAAAGGCCATCCGGGCTGCTGCCGTCGTATTCCACGGGAAGCTTTGATAGATGATGCTATTCGGGGAATGGAACACGTAGAAAAAATGGTTGCTTCAGAAACCTTCGATTTGGTGATTGTGGATGAACTGAATATTGCGGTAAGAGACCATTTTATCGACGAAGAAAGAGTACTCAAGCTAATGAAAAACAAACCGGATTCCGTGGAGTTGGTCCTTACCGGACGCGGGGCAACGGAGGCAGTCATGGAAGCTGCAGATTATGTCAGCTACATCCGAAAGATAAAACATCCGTACGATGAAGGTATTACATCCCGCAAGGGTATTGAGTTTTAATATGACAAACATGACCGGACATATTCGCTGGATGACAATCCTCCTGCTCCTTTTGGCAGGTCTGGCGCTGACCATCCTGTTTTCGCTTTCGCTGGGGACCGAGAATATCTCTGTTTGGCAGATACCGGAAATTTTTCTGCATCGAAAACCGGTTATGGATTACCAGATTCTAAGCCTGCTCAAACTACCGCGAATCATACTGGCGATATCCGTGGGTGGAGCATTGAGTCTGTCGGGCCTGATTCTGCAAGGAGTTTACCGTAATCCGCTGGTCGAACCCTATACGCTGGGCATATCAGGTGGAGCTGCACTGGGCGTGTGCCTGGCGCTGATGTTCCGGTTGCAGACAACGATCGGGAGTATTGCCAATCCTTTGGCCGGTTTTGCTGGTGCGTTGATAATCATCCTTGTCATCTACCTCTTTAGTCTCCGAAAAGGAAATGTGCAGATAACATCTATGTTGCTGACCGGGGTAATGATTAGTTTCATCACTTCATCATTGCTCATGCTTATCATGGCGCTTTCGCGGATTGAGGATTTGCATGGGATTGTCTTCTGGACCATGGGCTCGCTGGATGAACCTTCGCCCTGGTTAATTACCATTGCAGCAGTCACGTCTGTGAGTGGGTTGCTGATTACATCACTGTTTGTCCATTCCCTCAATGCACTCCGGCTGGGCAAAGAGCCGGCACGCCATCTAGGTATAAACACCAACCGGACTATACGGGTGCTGTTTATCGTGGCTTCCCTGCTAACAGGTGTATCGGTTGCCGTGGCCGGAGTCATCGGATTCGTCGGATTACTGGTTCCACATATCATGCGCCGGCTAACCGGAAGCGACTATCGGTTACTGCTTCCGGCCTCTTTCATTGCGGGAGCCATTTATCTTACTGCAAGCGATACCATTGCCCGAACGATTATTCAACCCAACGAGCTACCGGTTGGAGTCATCACCGGTTTATTAGGGGGCAGCTTATTTCTTTGGTTACAACAAAAAGAGAATAAAGGATGGAAGATATAAACAATGCTGTACCGGTATTACAACTGAAAAAACTGACGGCAGGTTACGGCAATGGCTTTCGGCTGAAAGATATTACCCTAAACATTCGTCAGGGCGATTTCACGGGTATTATAGGCCCCAACGGTGCAGGTAAAACAACATTATTGAAATGTATCGCAGGTGATCTGCCAGCCTGTGCCGAAGCATTTCAGTTGGCAGCTAAACCATTCAACCGGATGCACCTGAAAGAACGCGCCCGCCACATGGCCGTTGTGACTCAAAAAAACGATATCGGGTTCATTACAGTGGAAGATTACGTAATGATGGGACGACTCCCCTACCGGTCACTCTTGTCTGGATTAAGTTGTGTGGAGAATAAGCAGCTTGCTGAAAAATACATGAAAAAAAGTGGTGTATGGGCATATCGTCATCAGGCAGTAAACGAGCTTAGCGGTGGAGAACAACAACTGGTCGCCATCACCCGGGCCCTCGTTCAGGAACCCGACCTACTGCTCCTTGATGAACCAACAGCCCATCTGGATATCGCGCACCAGGTACAGATACTCGATTTTATTCAGCAGTTGAATGAAGAACTGAATCTGGCGGTACTCATGGTAGTCCACGACCTCAACCTGGCGGCAGAATACTGTACGCACTTGCTTCTGATGCAAAACGGTGAGGTCTGTGCCGAAGGAACACCAGGTGAAGTGCTAACGAGGCACCAGGTAAAAGAGGCGTATAAAACCGATGTGACTGTTACCGAAAATCCATTATCCGGAAGGCCCTTTGTGTTCCCGGTTTCCCGGAATGCGACGAACAACCGGAATACCAAAAAGAAAATATCCCATCAAACAGAAAACAAAATCATCTATGAAGAAATAACAACACATTAAATCATCAGCAAATTAATGCGAATGTGGGTGTTCCCCCGGAAGGGGATAAAGGGAACCCGGTGAGAATCCGGGGCTGTACCCGCAGCTGTAAGTCCGGAATACATTTCTTTCCCCAGTTGGTCACTGCCCTGATGTACACAGGACGGGAAGGCCGGAAAGGAACGGACAAGCCAGAAGACCTGCCTGCCAGATTCGCTCATTATAAGCTTTCGGGATAAAAGCGTTGTGATAAAGGCCTGATCAACCTTTGCTGCAAGCAACTCCCAGGGTTTATGCTAAACAACTGTTTAACTTAAATTTTGGAAAATGAAAGGCATTTTATTAGCTGCAGCCGTAACACTATGGGTAACGGCAGCAGAAGCTCAGAAACAGGATTCGGTAAAGAACTACCAACTGGAACAGGTAATTGTGAATGCTTCGCGCTCACAATCCAAGCTGGGAGATATTCCCCGCAAAATCGATGTTTTGACAAAGAACGATTTACAAGCTTCACCAGCCGATAATGTAGGCGATTTATTAAAAAATACGGTGGCAGTCGATATTATCGAATACCCCGGCATCAAAGCCAGTATTGGGATGCGTGGTTTTGCTCCCTCGACGGATAACAAATACAACGTGCTGCTCATTAACGGAATTCCGGCTGGAACAGAAAACTTCGGAACTCTCAGCACTGGTTACCTTCAACAGGTAGAAATCATGAAGGGCCCCTACTCTTCCCTGTACGGAACCAATGCCATGGGTGGGGTCATTAACCTGGTAACCCCCAAGAGTACAGGTAAACTAGTGGGAAGTGTCCGTGGCGGTTTTGGCTCTTTCAATACCTCCCAGCTTTCAGGCCATATCGGCGGTAGCCTCACAAAAAAACTGTCTTTTGATCTGAACCTGAGCGGACTGGGTCAAAACAGCGATTACAAAACCGGAAAGAACAATTTGTTACACCGCTCAGCCATCGAAAAAGAGATCCTCGATCCTTCCACTTTCGACAAAAAATATTCGAATACTTCGTATAAAAAATACAACGAAGGATTGCGACTGGGCTACCAATTCTCCGATAAGGTGGAAGCCAACTACTATCAACGGCTTTTTGCCGGTCGCGATGTGATGACCAACGGAACAATTTACGGTGTGTATGGCAACAGCAAAAAGGATATCACCCGCTGGTCACACGGACTCAATGTGGCAGTAAACGGAAATCGTCACAAACTCTCGGTTTCGCCCTATTTCAGCCGCGAGGTAAACAACTATTACAACATTGCCGGAACCAACGATTTCGTGGAAACAGAAAACGTTTATAAGGAGTTTGGAGTGATGGCCACCGATAAATGGTTGTTGGGAAAACACAACCTGGTTTACGGTATCGATTGGAACAACAAGCAGTACGAATCGAAACGATGGGCAGACGTCGGTGAGCGAACAGCTCCTTATCAGCCTAATTACCGCAACGGTGCATTGGGTGTGTTCGCCGAAGGAAACCTGAATTTTCTACAGGACAAACTGCAGGTTTCAGCCGGTCTGCGTTACGACAACATCAATTTCCATCTTTTCGCTACGCCGGAAATGGAAACCGATGCTCTTTCCGAAAATCACCAGGTGGTCAATCCGCACCTGGCCGCACAGTACAAGATCACCTCTAACTGGCGTGTTTTCACCGGGTACGGAACCGGTTTCCACTCGCCTGATGCCTTTCAGAAAGCAGGAAGTTACAGCTATTCCTCTTCGTACGGAAAGTATAATTACAAAGGGAACCCAAACCTAAAACCTGAAAAATCACGCTCCTTCGACGGGGGCTTTGCCTATGCCAACCGTGATAATGGTTTGAGTGGAAGTCTGACCTACTTCGACACACATCATCTGGATATGATTGACTACGACCGGTCGAACCCCGATTACACTACCTTCAAAAATACCAGTAAGGAACATATGAACGGACTGGAAGCTGGTTTTGCTTACGACTTCGGAGCAAGTTCTGACTATGCCTGGTCGTTGCGTGTTTTCGCCAATGCCACCTATTTGCTACATGCCAAATCAGAAGACAACGACGTGAAGTCCAATCTGAAGTATGTTCGTAAAGCCAATGCCAACTTCGGAATCGAATACCGCGATTTTAAACACTGGCAAACCCGTTTGTCAGGTCGCTATATCGGGCACAGGTATGAGGATAACTGGCTGTACACGTACGACTACACCACCTACGAAGTCATTCCATATACCACGGCCGATGGAACAGCCGTCCGCCCGTCACTCATCAATGATTCTGTATTGAAACATCCGCAATTCCTGGTATTCGATTGGACCGGTTCGTACGCCTTCGCGGAGAACTATACGATTGGTGTTACTGTATCCAACCTGCTCGATGAGATATATACCGAGAAAGACGGTTACCCGATGCCGGGCCGTTCGGTTGGAGGAACCTTTACCTGGAGATTTTAACAAATGAAGAAAACGGGACAACATGGCTAACGTCATTTTCATAACCGGCGGTCAACGTTCCGGAAAAAGCTCCTTTGCCCAGCAAAAGGCTGAGGAGCTTGCTCCGGGCCCTGTTTATGTTGCAACTGCCCGCGTCTGGGACGAGGAATTTCGTCAGCGAATTCAGCGTCACCAACACGACAGGGGGTCACACTGGACCACCATCGAAGAAGAGAAATACCTGAGTCAACCAGACTTAACAGGAAGAGTTGTTGTGCTCGATTGCGTTACCCTCTGGCTCACCAATTTTTTTGTCGATAATGATTTCAATACGGAGCAATCACTGGAACAGGCAAAGGCCGAATGGAAACAATTGATCGAACAAGACTTTACCCTGCTGGTCGTTTCCAATGAAATTGGCATGGGGATTATTCCCGACAAGGAAATGCCCCGCCATTTTGCCGATTTGCAAGGCTGGATGAACCAGTTTATTGCCCGCACTGCCAACGAGGTTTACCTCATGGTTTCCGGTATTCCGGTAAAAATAAAGTAACTATCAAAAGATAAATTATCATGACCAAAGAAGAATTAATACAAGCACTGCAACACAAAATTGACAACAAAACAAAACCTACCGGTTCGCTCGGCCAACTGGAGCGAATTGCCATGCAACTCGGATTAATTCAGCAAACCCTTTCGCCCAAACTGGAAAATCCGGCCATGTTTGTTTTTGCTGCCGATCACGGGCTGGCCGATGAGGGGATTAGCCCTTACCCCAAAGAAGTGACCTGGCAAATGGCCATGAATTTCATGAAGGGCGGAGCTGCGATCAACGTATTTTGCCGCCAGCATGATATTCAGATCAAAATCGTCGATGCCGGTGTCGATTTCGACTTTCCGGAAGACGGCCCTGTTATCCGGGCCAAAATAGCCAGAGGAACCCGGAATATGCGCCATGAACCGGCCATGACAATGGACGAATGCCAAAGGGCTCTCGGACAGGGTGCACAACTGGTTCGCGAAACTTTCGAAAAAGGTTCCAACGTCATCGGATTTGGCGAAATGGGCATTGGAAATACATCTGCTTCTTCGTTGCTGATGCATAAATTCACCGGATATTCCATCGAAGCGTGTACCGGCCGCGGTGCCGGGTTGCAGGATGCGGCACTGGATCGGAAGACCAGGCTGTTGAAAGAGGTGGCAGAAAAATACACAACGGAAACGCCACTGGAAACGCTGGCGACATTCGGCGGACTGGAAATTGCCATGATGTGTGGCGGGATGTTGGAAGCAGCACGCCTGGGCATAGTTGTCCTGGTGGATGGCTTTATTGCCACAGCAGCTGCATTAACAGCCTGCCAGTTCGAACCGGAAGTACTTGATAACCTGATATTTTGCCATACATCCGATGAAAAGGGTCACCGGCTGATGTTAAGTTACCTGAAAGCGGAACCGGTGCTGAACCTCGGCCTGCGTCTAGGTGAAGGAACCGGAGCCGCCCTGGCTTATCCCCTCCTGGTTTCGGCAACAAAATTTATTAACGAAATGGCCAGTTTCGACGAAGTCGGTGTTTCATCCAAATAAGGTATGATCAAAAACGAAATCAAAGCGTTTCTAACTGCCGTGATGTTCTATACCCGGTTGCCTGTCCCGTTCCTCTTCGAGCACCATCCGGAATATTTAAGCCGGGGAACAACCTGGCTTACTTTTATTGGCTGGATTGTTGGTGGCGTATCAGCTCTGATTTTCCTGGCTGCACAAATGTTGTTCCCGGCAACAGTAGCTATTCTCTTTAGTATGGTCGCAACGATTCTACTTACCGGCGCTTTTCATGAAGACGGCTTTGCCGATATGTGCGACGGTTTTGGTGGCGGATACGGAAAAGAGCAAATACTGAACATCATGAAAGATTCGCGGTTAGGAACCTATGGCGGCGCCGGACTTATCCTGATGTTACTAATGAAGTTCTCGGTATTGTCGAATATCGACGCCCGGCTCATTCCGCTCGCGATGCTGGCCGGACATGCTTTTAGCCGCTGGGCCCCGGTCTGGCTCATCAAAGTGGGGAAATACGTACAACGAACCGACGCAAAAGCCAAACCCGTTGCAGAAAGCATCGGATGGCCCCGTCTCTTCTTTTCCGGCTTGTTTGCCATCATTCCGCTGCTTTTTCTGCCGGAATGGAGCATCTTTTGGGTAATTCCAGTAACAGCAGCCGGGATAGTGTTCTTCTTTCGTTACCTGAAAAAACACATCGGAGGCTATACCGGCGATACGCTGGGAGCTTCGCAGCAGCTGGCAGAAATAACTTTTTACCTGGTCATGCTGGCCGCTCATAATGGATAGCCCATGGGAACTGTGGTATTAATCAGACATACAAGCGTTGACGTACCGGCAGGGACGATTTACGGACAAACGGATGTTCTTCCCGATCGCACGTTTGCTGCCGAAGCAGAGAAACTAAAGAGCGAAGTTCGTCCGTTTACCGGCTTTTCGGTATTTTCAAGCCCGTTGACCCGCTGCCGGATGCTGGCCGAAGCACTCTTCCCCGGAAGGGAAATCCACTTCGATCAACGAATCACTGAACTTGACTTTGGTAACTGGGAAAGCCGTCGCTGGGAGGAGATAGAACAGCTGGAAGAAGGGCGTTACTGGTTCGACCGTTATCAAACAGTCCGTTGCCCGGGAGGCGAAGGTTATCCGGACCTGTATAGCCGCGTACGTGACTTTCTTATCTGCTACCGCAAAGAATTCGCCGGCGGTGCAGTCATTATAACACACGGCGGTCCTTTCCGGGTATTGGCCGGGTTATTAAAAGGAATGAGTGCGGAAGGTGTATGGGATTTGCCGGCCCCGCCTTACGGCGGATTGGAATTATTTGAACTGGAATAGATGGAGATGGAAAAAATATTGAAGCCCGTTATGTTCGTAGGAACCGGTTCTGATGTAGGGAAAAGCATCATCACCGCCGGATTTTGCCGGATACTGAAACAGGATGGCTACCGTCCGGCACCGTTCAAAGCGCAGAATATGTCACTGAACAGCTATGCCACTCCCGAGGGACTGGAGATTGGCCGGGCACAAGCCGTGCAAGCTGAGGCGGCCGGTATTGCCTGCCGGAGTGAAATGAATCCGGTCCTGCTGAAACCCACCGGCGATCAACATTCACAGGTGGTACTGAACGGCAAGCCTATCGGGAACCAGTCGGCAAAAGCCTATTTCCTGGAAACAGATCGCGACTACCTGTTTAACCAGGCAATGAAAGCCTGGCATTACCTCAACGGGAAATATCATCCGGTGGTGATGGAAGGTGCGGGCAGTATTTCAGAACTCAATCTGCGCGACAAGGATATCACCAATATGCGGATTGCCCGGCAAACCGGCGCGGCCACGTTCCTGGTTGCCGACATCGACCGGGGAGGCGTTTTTGCCAGCGTATACGGCTCGGTGATGTTGCTGCCTCCCGAAGAACGCGATTTGATTGCCGGCATCATTATCAACAAGTTCCGGGGTGACATGTCTCTTTTCGACGAAGGCCGAAAAATAATGGAAGAGATTACCGGGAAACCGGTGGTGGGAGTCATTCCTTACTTTCGTAACATCCGTATTGAAGATGAGGACGCTGTTCCGCTGGCGTTGAAAAGACATCATCCCGTTCAGGGAAAAATCAATGTGGCAGTGGTGTTGCTTCCCCGCATGGCTAACTTCACCGATTTCAGTCTTCTCGAGCAAATCAGCAGCGTCAATCTTTACTTTACACACGATATTTCAGCCATACGTGAAGCCGATATGGTTATTCTGCCCGGCTCCAAAAATACCATCGACGATCTGCTCTACCTGAAAAGCACCGGCATGGCCGACGAACTGGTAAAGGCCGCACAAAACGGAAAACCGTTATATGGCATTTGCGGCGGCTATCAAATGATGGGGACAGAAATTCATGACCCGGAAGGTGTGGAAGGCAAAGTCCGGTCGGTGAAAGGACTCGGAATACTCCCGGTAACTACTACCCTGACCGGTGAAAAGATTACCCGACAGCGACAGTTTGCCTACCGGAAAGGGAAAGCCTTAACCAACAGCGGCTACGAAATTCATATGGGAGAGACTGTTCTCGTCGGTGGAAAACCGGTAGCCTGCTTCGAAGACGGAACTCGCGATGGCTGTCTGCTCAACGAGCATTGCTGGGGAAGTTACCTCCACGGCATATTCGATAACCGCGAGGTGGTAGAACAAATACTAAAGACGGTCAGTCCCGGATTTTCGGAACCCATTCCCGACTACCTGGCTTTTAAAGAAAAGCAGTACGACAAACTTGCCACGCACATCCGGAAGCATGTCGATATGGATCAGTTTTACCGATTGGTAACCCATGAAAACCAGGGACAATGATTCACGGGCACGGTGATGATCAGAATTTCAGGGGGACTTCACTCAGGGCTGACTTCAGCTCCAATACGTATTACGGCGGACTGCCGCCTGGTTTAACCGAACATTTGCAGGACCAAATCCCCCGCTTAGCTCATTATCCCGAACCGGATGCCGCAGAACTTACGAGGTTACTGGCCGATTTGCATAACATATCGCCGGAACAGGTTTTTCCCGGGAATGGCGCAACGGCATTGATTTATCGGCTGGCCAGACTTTACACAGGAAAGCGCTCTGCTATTCATATTCCGACCTTTTCGGAATATGAAGATGCCTGCCGCCTGAATAACCATCAACTAACATACTTCCACAGAAACAGCCTGTCAACTCAATCTTCGCCCAATGCGGATGTTATCTGGCTTTGTAATCCCAACAATCCCGATGGTTCCCTCCTCCCGTCTGTCGATATTGAAACACTGCTGAAGACACATCGACAAACCATGGTAATAGTAGACGAGGCATACGAACCACTGGCTTTCCAACCGTGTTCCGTGCTTCCGCTGCTGCCAAAGTATCCCAACCTGGTAGTCATCCGTTCGCTGACCAAAGCTTTTGCCATGCCTGGTATCCGGTTGGGTTATGTAGTGGCCTATCCGGGAATCATCGCTCAGCTAAAACACTTTGCACAGCCGTGGGAACTGGGAACGATGACGCAGGAAACCGGGAAATTCATCGCGGTAAATCATCAATCACTTCTTCCCGACAGGAAAAAACTGGAAAAGGAAACCAACCTTTTCAGAGAACAATTACAGCAACTACCGGAATTTGCGTTTTATCCGACAAGCTGTCCTTTTTTACTGGGCCAGACACTCCAAGGTAAGGCTTCCGAGTTAAAGCATTGGTTACAGGATAAATACTCGCTACTCATACGTGATGCCGGAAATTTCCGGGGGCTGGATTCCTCTCACTTCCGGGTCTCGCTTCGAACCCAAAAAGAAAATCAACTGCTCATCGAAGCTCTGAAACAATGGAAAGCATAGCCTACACCACAGCCATTCCCATTTTGGGTTACCTGCTCGACCTGTTATCAGGCGATCCCCGCTGGTTTCCTCATCCCGTAAGGGGATTCGGTTACCTGATTGCCCGCGGGGAGCGTTGGTTGAACAGGGGAAAACACCGCATTGTTACAGGCGCTTTCCTAACTCTGGTTCTCGTACCCGGAACATGGTTACTGTTTTCTATCGCCGGCTCTGTGTTGTACCAGCTATCGCCGGTAATCGCCGGTATTTGGTCAGTAGTTTTTTTCTGGCTCGGGCTGGCCAACCAAAGCCTCATTTCGGAGAGTAGAGCCGTAATAGACGCACTAGAGAAACAAGGTATCGAAGCCGGAAGAAAGCAACTAAGCTATATCGTAGGCCGGGAAACAAATGAATTGTCGCCGTCGCAAATCCGGACGGCCGTACTCGAAACCATGTCGGAAAACCTCAGCGATGGTGTAGTAGCTCCCCTATTCTGGTACACTATCGGAGGCATCCCGTTGATGTTCGCGTACAAGATGGTTAACACGCTTGATTCAATGATTGGCTACAAAAGTGAGCGCTACCGCTTGTTTGGCCGCTTTGCTGCCCGCCTAGACGATATTGCCAACTATCTGCCGGCAAGGTTAACGGCATTCATCATGGCCATGGTCTCCTTTTCGTTTCGCGGATTACAGTATGCCGTTCGGTACGGTCGCCGCCATAGCAGTCCCAATGCTGGGTGGCCCGAAGCGACACTGGCCGGTATTCTCGATTGCCGTTTCGGAGGCCCCAACCGGTACCATGGCCAATGGGTAGATAAACCTTATATCGGAGAAAACAGCCAGGAGATTACCAACAATGACTTCTCCAGAGCCAAAACCATCAATCACCGGGTTACTGCTGCCGTAGTATTGGGTGTTATATTGGCGGGCATTATTTAGGCGATAAGTCAATTCATTCAACATTTTGAACCTAATTATCGAGACTACTATTTTAAAGGGCCTCACCCAACCGGAAGAGATGAATGGATGCGTGTCGGAAGCATCATTCCCGGAAAAGTCTCACTAAAACCGTTGAAGTACATGCCCGTCTTTAACCCTAAAAACTAACTGAACCAACAGGCATGCCTTTTTTGTTCCGGTTCTTCGCGGCCAGGTGAAAGCCCTTGTATTTTGATGGTTACTGTTGTTGAAAAAAGTGTTAAGTGTTAAGTATTAAGTTTTAAGAAAGACGTTAGACTGCGGACCTGAACCTTTCACCTCTTAATTATTCATTGTTAATTGATTTTAGGGTTTCAGGTTGCGCTGGTTGCGACCTTTGACGGTTGTTGGGTTCTATGATTACTATGGTTTCTGTTGTTTCTGTTGTTTCTGTTGTTGAGCCCTTGTCAGCGACAGAGCCATTGCGGTCGAAACAACCTTCTCTTTTTCAATTCACGTTATCACGCGACCGCTGTGACCGCGCGTACTTGCCAACCCGGGGTGGCTAAACCTCACGGTTTCTTACCCCGGGCTACGGAGCTTGAACTCCTTCAGAGTTCTGCCAGATGTTACACCACCCAATAAACCGGAGCTCAATTGCCCCGTGGATTTAGCCCAATGGTCTCCATCACGTAAAGGTCAAATACCGCGTAGCGGTTATTGTATTGTAGCATCGGGTCATTGAGCGAGGGCGTTTTCCCCGTAGGGGATATACTTTTTTCCATCCGGTTCAATGAGTTGTCAGGAATAACACCTACGGTGTAATGGCGTGGAATGCAATACCCTGGCTACAATACCTGATGCCCTACGGGCAATTCCGTTGATGTTGTTATGAGGACGGTTGTTGGTTTCTGTGGTTGCTATGGTTACTGTCGTTACTATCGTTACGATTGTTTCTGTTGTTGAGCTCTTATCAACGACAGAGCCATTGCGGGCGAAACAACATTCTCTTTTTCAATCCACGTTATCGCGCGACCGCTGTGTGGTGGCAGGTGACGTCCTTGCCCCATGGCGTTGCCAGGGGTTATTGCTGTAAGACCGTTGGCCTTGTAATGGCATCCACGTTTCTGTCGTCATCAGGCTGAAGGCCTGAAAGCACAAAGCACGGGGTAACACGAGATGTATATCGAGGGGCCACCCCGGGTTAGATGTTCCGAAGCGAGCAGAGGCGCACATTCCGGCCCGAATTGGAACGAATACATTGTTGCGCCGCACATGAATGGTTGAAGGAAAGACGTTAGACTGCAGACCTGAACCTTTCACCTCTTAATTATTCATTACACATTATTCATTGTTAATTGATTTTAGGGTTTCTTGTTGCGCTCTTATCAACGTCATCGCTATTGCGGTCGAAACACCACCACCGTTTGAATTCACATCGCCTCGCGACCCGAATTTAAAAGGGCTTCACCCGGCCTTCCAAAAGATATGCTGAAAACAGAATTTCCGGGTGGAATTCAACATGCTGACTTCAAACCTAACTAAACCGACCAGCATGTTTTTCTGTACACATATCCTTGTAGCCGGGCAAAAACCCTTTGTTGTTTTTCAGCAGGTGTTTCCATTACCACTTTCAATGCCGGGGCCGTTTAACCTGAATGGAGGAATGGGGACCACTCCCCTCCGCTGGAGACGGTCCCCTACCAATCAACCTCCACCCCCGGACCCCAATGGCAGAATCAACCTTTTTTCACCTGCCTCACTTTCTGTTTTCTCTTTTCATTCAAATGCCCCAACTCATAAGCTGATTCCCCGCTTAATTGGCTGCATTACCCACCATATTCGGGTTGGTCGATAATTCGGAGGAAGGAACCGGCACCCGCAAATCTTTGGCATAGTTAAAGGTTGCCGTCCCGGTTAAACCAGTCTGGGCCACCTGTACTGCATTTTTATTTACCAGGTTGTCCAGCATAGAAGCTGCATCCGGATCATTGGGATTGTTATACCAGCGCATCAGGTTAAAGAAACGCCACCCTTCCCAGTATAATTCAACCGAATATTCGTGCTTAAGTAACCGACGGGCCGTATTGACCGTTGTGCCCGGAAGAATGACTGTTCCATCGTCGGCAACAACCCGGCCTAATGTAGGGGCTGCAGCTATTAACTCTTCCCCGGAAGGGAGCGTTCCTTCGCCTTCTGTATAAAACATTTCCTGGTCCGCCTCCGAAGGGTTCACCATTTCGTTATTTGCCCGCGCCCTGACCTGATCGATATAAGTAAGAGCGGTGGTCTCGTCCCCCGTCTCTATACAACATTCGGCATACATTAATAAAACATCGGCATAGCGGATTAACCGGTCATTAATGCCGCTTTTCCCCGCATCGCTCACAAATCCATCTTCGCCGTATTTCCGTACCCCGAACCATTTACCTTTCCAGTTGGCAAATGTACCCCCGCTGAACAGGTCGTCGTAGCCAATCCACTCACCCGATTTTCCCAGGAACCTGGCACCGTCGGGAATCCACAACCCCTGGTAGGCGCGCGGGTCGATGATGTTACCGTTGGCGTCACGCTCAAATTCGGCATACAAAGCCAATGATGGCTGACCGTTCCACCATCTTCCCGATTCGGTTGAGTTAGGGGATGTCAGTTCTATCTGCCGCCAGGTATTTTGCCCCGATATTGTCCAGCTGCCGATATCTCCGTCAGCCACGGGGTTGTAACCGTCAGTATCCAGACTTTTGCAGAACTGCACTTCAAATATCGACTCCTTGTTGTTTTCATTGGCGTCTGAGCCGTTGTCACGGTAATTGTTTACCAGCTCATATTCGCCCGAATCAATAATCTTTTTCAAGGCTTCTTTGGCCTTACCCCACTCAGCATCGCCGGCACCGGCCGTACCATCCAGGATAGGTCGCCCCATATAGGCCTTCGCCAGGTAAGCCAGAGCCGCCCCTTTGGTGGCACGCCCGATATTAGCCTCATCGGCGTAAACAACTGAACGGACCGGGAGCAAACCGGCGGCATCCTGAAAATCCTTGATCATCTTCTGGTAAATGACTCCCGGCTCCGACGCCCCGAGGGTGTAATCTTCACCCCCGGTTGTTGTATAATCTCTGTCGGGAATTTGGTCGCCCCAGAAAAACACCAGGTAAAAACGGCTCAATCCGCGTAGGAAAATCGCCTCCCCTCTCAGCCGGTCATACAATGCCTTGTCATCCGTATTGCTCAAATCAAAAGCATTATCCTGGTTGGCATCCAGCTTTTCCAGTGCAAAATCTGCTGCATACTGAAGCACATATAAATCCTGCCATGTCAGCGACATAAAATCATTATCGGCCTGAACCGTGTACTCCGACAGGCTGGCCGATGAAGGTTCACCCGCTGCTGCCCCACTGGTAAAAGCATATTCGTCACTCCGGGCATTCAGCATAAATGGCATGCAACGGGCCCAGCACCCGCCCCGCTGAAGAATATTGTAAGCCCCGTTCACGGCATAAATTAAATGCTCCTGTGTATTGTAATAAGTCGCATCACTCTCTGCCGTGGGATTCGCATACTCCATCCCCGGCTCGCATCCTGTAAATAACAGCAGGAGTATTCCCGCCAGGACACTGCAGTATAATTTGATTCGTTTCATCTGATTCAAAATTTTAAAGGTGAATTAAAAGGTTAGTTGCACACCGGCAAAAAACTGCCGCCGGCTCCAGTAGGTATCTGACGACCAGTAGTACGAACCGTCGACTCCCCGGTTCAGGGTGGAACCGTTGCCGGGTACCTGCGGGTCGAACATGGAATAGCCGGTAATGGTAAACGGGTTCTTCACCCCCGCATAAATACGGAGCTTTTCCATCTTCACTTTGTCTGCCAGGCGGGACGATAAGGTATATCCCAGCGTTATCCGGTTACAGCGCAGGTACGACCCGTCTTCCACAAAATAATCGGAAGCATTGGTATGGTTGTTATTCGGATCGTTTAATACCGCCCGCGGTACTGAGGTATGGGTGTTGGCAGGAAGAGTAATCGTTTCTCCCCCGGCCGTTGTGAAGGTTACATCGGTAGCCCGGAAACGGTCATTCATCTCCGCCATCTGGTTCTTCGCGCAATAACCGCCCATCAGTTCCGACTTCCAGTTATTGTAAATATCGTAACCAAAATCGCCCTGGAACAGCGCTGACAGGTCGAAACCTTTGTATTCGGCCATAATGTTCAGCCCCATCGACCAGTCGGGCAGGGAGGAACCGATAAAGGTTTTGTCACCGTCGGTGATAGCGCCGTCCCCGTTCACATCGACGTACTTCAAATCGCCGGCCGCGGCCGAAGGCTGCAACCGTTCCCCTTTACTGTTCACATAGTCTGCTGCTTCCTGGTCCGTTTTAAACAGTCCGTCGGTTTTGTAGCCCCAGAACTGTGCAACCGGCTTCCCGGCAACGGTCCGCGTGACATTTGCCCCGGAGGCAATACTCCCGCCGGCCAGCGATTCGTTGTCACCCAGGCTGTTCACCTTGTTGCGGTACAGCGAAAAGTTCGGCGAAACCGTTAAACGCACATCACCGATGGGCTGCCGGTAGGTGGCCGAGAATTCAATCCCCCGGTTGGTCATACTGCCGACGTTCATCGGGACCGAATTGGTTGTCCCGCTCGATTCGGGCAGCTGCACATCCAGCAGCATATCGCTCACTTTCCGGTTGTAGTAGTCAAAGGTGATATCCAGTCGGCTGTTCAGTAAGGTCATATCGAACCCCACGCCTGCATCCCGGGTGGTTTCCCAGGTCAGCGATTTGTTGGCAATGGATTCGGGGAGCGGCGCCGGTACATTCGAATCGGCGGCATTATCGCCCTGGTTGGCCCCCAGCGTGTAATACCGGTTATTGGTTTCCACCACCGACTGGTAATCGTACGCCCCAACGGCATTCGCACTTCCAATCCAGCCCAGGGTGGCCCTTATTTTCAGGTTGTCCAGCCAGCCGGCTGTTGCCTCTTTCATCCACGGCTCTTCACTGATCCGCCAGCCCGCCGAGAAAGACGGGAAATACCCCCAGCGGTTTCCGGCCGCAAATTTCGACGACTCATCGGCACGGAAATTAACCGTAAACATGTATTTGCTGTTGTAGCTGTACATCAACCGCGCCAGGTACGAGAAATAAGCCAGGTCGGTTTCCGAACTGCTGATGGTTTGCGAATCGGTGAACTTCGATTCCAGACCGAAATCCGTCTGCTCATCGCTGTGACCGGCCGTGGTCAGCGACCATGATACCGATTTCTCAGAGGTCACCCCCAGCACCCCGGAAACGGAGTGTTTACCCAGTGTTTTATCATACGAAAGCAGGTTTTCGATAATTTTGTGCCGGCTTCCGCCCTTGGTGGTCGACTGCGAATTGTAATCCTGCCGCGAAGCTCCCAAATCGTATTCCGGGGTAAAGGTGGCATCGTTGTTCCGGGCAAAAGAGTATGAATAAGATACCCGGTATTTTAACCAGTCGAATATTCTGAATTCGCCGAATACATTTCCCCGGGCGCTCACCGAACGGTTTCTCTCTTTCTCATTATGAAGGTACCACGCCTGGTTCGACAGGTCGTTCCCGTCCGTTTCGTTAATGCCGGTTTTGTAAAAACTCCCGTCTTCATTATATACCGGCAGGTTAGGCGGAAGCATCAGCATGTTCATCAGCGAGGCCCCTGTATTCTGGTCGGTCTGGTTATATCCTATCTGCAGTTGCCCGCCATAGGTAAACCGTCCTTTGGTGCCCTGTATGTTCGAATAAATGTTCTGAAATTCATTCTCGTACGAATCCATCTCGTTCCCGTCGTGGCTGTAGGTTACGCCAAACAGGTATTTGGACGATGGCGTGGCGCCGCTGACCGACAGGTCGTATTTTTGCGTGGTTGTCCGGCTGAAATACTGGTCCCACCAGCGGGTATCGGCCAGTGGCTTACCGGGGTTCGCATTGTGGGTCGGCACCGTCTGGTTCCAGGTCCCGCCGGCAATGGAGGCCGCATCGGAGGCATTGTAATAAAGCTCGTTTACATAAACGCCATAGTCATAGGCATTCATCATCTTCAGCTTTTTGGCCGGTGTTTCGGTGCCTGTGTAGGCGTTGAAATGGATTCTCGGCGCGCCGGGCTGTCCCTGCTTTGTGGTTACCAGGATGACACCGTTGGCCCCCCGCACCCCGTAAATGGCACAGGAAGCTGCGTCCTTCAACACCTGTATGGAGGCGATTTCGTCTTCGTTGGGAATGGCCCCGTCGATTACTCCATCGACCACCCACAACGGATCGGTACCGCCGGTGATAGAGCTGGTCCCACGGATGCGGATTTTCCCGCCCGATACGTTCACTCCGGCGATACTCCCCTGCAAAGCATCGGTCACACCGCCCGGAGCTTTCAATACTTCTTTCGGGCCCAGGGTGGAAATGGCCGACGTTAAATCGGCTTTTTTCTGGCTACCGTACCCCACCACAATGGTTTCATTCAGCTGCAAACGCTCTTCCTGCATGGTAACCGTTATGTAGCTGCGGTTTGTAACAGCCAGCTCCTGTGTTTTCATTCCCACAAATGAGAAGACCAGCACCGCGTTACCGGGCACTTCCGGCAAACGATAGTTGCCGTTTGCATCGGTAATGGTGCCCTGCGTAGTACCTTTTATTATAATGGTGACACCGGGAAGCGGCTGCCCCTTGCTGTCGGTCACCTTACCGGTTACCGTTTTTACTGTTTCCTGGGCCGTGGCCGGCGTAGCTGCCGCCGGCGGAGTAACTCCCGCAGCCCACATAAAAAGCAGGAGCAGGCATACGCTCCGTGCCCGGAAATTGACTTTTGGTTTGTTTTTCATAGAAATGGTTGTTTTAAAGGATTGATTATTAAGCGTTCGAATCGAAAAAATTTCGTTAGGAAAAGGGCGTAGTTTACCCTGTCAGCGGTTTCGCCGACTGTGGTTTACCCTGACAGTGGTTTTTCCCGACAGGGGTTTCCCATTACACCCGCCCCTCTCTCCGAAGCCTCGGAGCTCCCTCCCGAAATCTCGGGACGGGGAGACCTGGGGCCGGTGATATTTCTCAAGGTCCGGTACCCCTATTTTATGTTTTCAGACTTCCCTCAAGAGAACCCTGCTCCAACCTAATCTGATTCAGCCCCGAACGAAGCTGTCCCTCCCCGATGTGGGTCCCGAAGTGTCGGGAGTTAGGTGGGGCAAATGCCTGCCGGAGACGCAACACCCCGGCAGGCCATCTGAATTCTGAAGTCACCACCCTGGCGGGGGCGGACGATTGGGTTGGATATATGCTTGGTTTACAGGATACATGTTTTGGTGTATTTAGTTGCCCCTCTAAATCTCCCCACCTGGGGAGACTTTGGGCCGGTGATATTATTCATCGCAGATGCTTAAATATTTTGCCTTGCCATTCTGCTGCCTCAAGGAGTAAATGCTCTCTTTTTTCGCTGAGACTCTGAACGAAGCTGTCCCTCCCCGACTTGGGGAGGTTAGGTGGGGCAAAAAAGTCA
Organism: Prolixibacter sp. NT017; assembly: GCF_009617875.1. Taxonomy (NCBI): domain Bacteria; kingdom Pseudomonadati; phylum Bacteroidota; class Bacteroidia; order Marinilabiliales; family Prolixibacteraceae; genus Prolixibacter; species Prolixibacter sp. NT017. Next base: position 2,454,357 of record NZ_BLAV01000001.1, read on the forward strand.
CCCCAAAAACCTGCCGGAGCCAGCGCCCCGGCAGGCGGGCTTTGAGTTGAACACACCGCCTTGCAGGTGGCGGCCTCTTAGAAAAAGTATGATTAGGATGAAAAGGGTTCATGGAATCAATTGGTTACACTTAGTTCAGTTGTCTTAAAAACTTCAGCTAAGTAACCGGTTTGAATGGAGGTTATTAACAATTAGTGGTTGTATCATACACCTTTAGCGTTGTAAAATACTCCGAAGAAGTATCACCAGCGGGATTAATTTGTATCTTTGATAGTACCAAGAAACTTTACAAAATATTAATCATGAATACTACAGATACCGCCCCTTCTCCAAAAGTTCACCACGGACGAAACATCAAACGACTGCGCGAAATGCTGGGCGTAAAGCAGGAATACATGGCCAGTGAACTCAACCTGACCCAACAATCCATCTCCAAACTCGAACAGAAGGAAGTGATTGAAGACGAAATGTTGGAAAAAGTGGCCAAAGTATTGAAGGTTCCTGTAGAAGCAATTAAGAACCTAAACGATGAGGCGACCTTCAATATCATCGCCAATAGTTACCATGACAATGCTTCATCTGTCAATTACCGTTGCACTTTCAATCCAATCGATAAATTAGTGGAACTCTACGAGCGTTTATTGGCTGCTGAAAAGGACAAAGTTGCCATGATGGAGAAATTGTTAGAGGGGAAAAAATAAGGATTTATCAGATGCCCCCGATAACAATAAAATTGGATGCAATTCAACGAAGTTATCGCTCAACACAATGTGAATAGAAAATTAGATTTACAATATGGAGAATGACAGATTACTTGATATAATTGATACAAAGACTCTGACTGCTACTACAGGAGCTATTGATATCTCATTTGGAGAAATAGCTTCAATGTATCCGGATGAATTAGAAATTAAGCCAGTTTATCAAAGACTTTTTAGATGGTCGGAAACTCAACAATCACAATTTATTGAGTCATTGATATTGGAACTACCAATACCTCCAATCTTTGTGATAGAAACCGAATCTCGAAAATATGATTTGATTGATGGTCTACAACGAATTTCATCTTTCCTTCACTTTATGGGGATACTTGGTAGAGGTAGGTATCCAGAGAATCACAAGCTCAAATTACAAAATTGTGATATTGTTAAAGAATTAAATGGATTAACTTTTGACAATTTATCACCGGCATTAAGAATAAAAGTAAAAAGGAGTTACGTGAGGATGCAAATTATAAGAAAGGAGAGTCCGAAACGCCTTAAATATGATATGTTTAAGCGCCTAAATACAGGTGGTTCTTTACTAAGTGCTCAAGAAATAAGAAATAGTACTATTAGACTGCTTGATGAATCTTTCATTGATTTTATTCAAAGATTAAAAAACAATAAAGATTTTAAAGAGGCAATTTCTTATGTTATGGACGAACAGATTAACGAGCAATTTGATGACGAATTGGTTTTACGATATTTTACGTTAAAGAATGCTAACCTTCAAAAATTTAAGGGAACTCTAGCTGATTATATGACTCAATTCTCGGAACAAATTGCTGATAAAGATGTTGAATTCGATTACAAGACAGAAAAAGTTAATTTTGAGAAAACCTTTGCACTTTTAAATAAAATTCTTCCCAAAGGAGCAATATTTGTTCATTATTCTGAACGAGGATTTCAAAAACAATTTTTGGCATTCCATTACGAGGCTTTTTCAATAGCTGTGTCTAAATACATAGATGAGTTGTCCATTGACAACACCGAAATTATACGGAAATTGATGACAAAATTTGCCAAGCTGAAGAATAGTAAAAAGTTTCAGGAAATTACAAAGAATGAGAAAGAGAAAAGAACAAGTGGCAGTAAATATCTAAAATATTTAAATGAAAGAATTGATGCGGTAGAATCAGTGATTAAGGAAGTATTATGACAGATTCTGACATTGATGAGTTAAGAGAAACAATAGAAAAAGACCTTGCTTGGCGTAATGAAGAAATTACATTTCTTTCAAATATTTTAAACAACATAAACGGTTCTAATCCGTCTGATACTGAAAAAAAGAGGAATGTATATCGGAAAAGTCTAATTCTTTCACTATACGCTCATTTTGAGGGGTTTTTCAGATATTCATTTGAAACTTATGCATATGCAATTAATGAATCAAAGATAGAAGTCGGTAAAGTAATAGATGTATTGTGCGCATCAGGTTTAAACAGGGAGTTTTTGTCCTATGAAGATTCAAACAAGTGGATAATTCCAGCTGATGAATTTTCTAAAACTCATCGGAAAATTTCAAACAGAGTACTGCTACTTGAAAATATTGAAGCTAGCAAAGCTAAATATCTTGAATTACCTTTATCTTCTGATTATCTTAACAAAACGTCAATTGTCCATACCGAATCTAATTTAAAACCTGAAATTATTGATAAGATTCTATATAGTTTAGGAATTCATCAGAGGTTAGGTCTTAATAGAACTGATTTTTTAAGAATAATGGGGCTTGTGAGTGAATTTGTTAAGAAGAGAAATGGAATAGCCCACGGAGATAACAAGAGTGAATTTAAAGTGGGAGTTTCCGAAAATGAATATAACAAGTTTTTTAATTCTTACGAAAGGATAACGAACTTGATAGGGCCTTTAATAACAAAGCATTTGAAGGATAAATTATACTTAAAACCAGAATATAGATAGAAGTCTACACCACCGGACAAAGTATATATAAAATAGCGTGATTCAGCAATTTCAAAGATTGTAGAACCTCTGAGGTTTGTCTCGGAAAACAAAAACGAAGCCAGCGGCGCTTGCTTGGCATATACGTTGCTGTTCGCCTCCGAAAAACGTCTCTGAGCCGATCTAGAGATTATAGTGATGAGACCATTTTCATCAGACTGATTTCTGGTATCGCACCTTTTCTCAAAAAACAAACGTTGGTTTTCACTATACGTAATCCAGACAATCTATTCATCATAGTGAATCTTTTTTAATTCCAGCTGAAAACAAAGATCTGTCCATGAATTAGACCACTGGTATATTAGGGTATATTACCAGGGCTTTAGTAAACCCATTTGCATCTTATAAGTACCGAAAAATAGCAAGGATTGTTATTTTACATATAAATTCTGTTCTTTTACAAAGGAGGAAACAGTTAGCCGATGCACCTTCATGTACCGTGCTATTGCACTATATGATATTCCAGCTTCAAGCATTTCCATTATTTGTTTTTCTTTTCCCGTAAGTTTCTTTTTCGATGACTTACTTCCTTTGGGTCTACCTAAAATTACTCCTTCTGCTTTTTTTCTGGCAAGGGCTTCCTTGGTCCGTTGTGATATGAGATTGCGTTCAATTTCAGCTGCCAAACCAAAAGCAAAAGCCAATACCTTGGAACTTATATCGTCGCCTAACCGAAAATTGTCCTTAATAGTCCAAATACGAATATCACGACGCATGCAATCATTTAAAATACTCATTATCATTAATAAGTTTCTGCCAAGGCGAGATAACTCAGTGCAAATCAAAATATCACCACTCTTCATTCTTTTTATGAGTTTTCCTAAACGCCTATTGTTTAAATCAATCGTACCTGAAATAGTTTCTTCAATCCATTTATCTACAAAAATTTCTTTTTGCTTACAAAATTCTACGACTTCGTATCGCTGGTTCTCTACTGTTTGTTTGTCTGTACTAACTCTGATATATCCGTAAATCATAATAATAAAGTTTTAAAATGCAGTATAAAAAAAAAGACCGATTTTACGTGGGCGTGATATAAAGCGATATTCTATTAATTTTTCTGACCTCTATTTACTATTTGTGCCATGGCACTTTCCTCTTCATGAAGATACATCAATAAAAGGAGCTTCGAATAAAGCAGAAGATGCCTTTAGGGTCGAATATTCAGCAATTTACAGGTATTTGTTACAATTTAAGGAAGGTTTATCCAAGCGTAATAAAGCAGAAACAGGAATCCGCTATGAATGGTACGCACTGCAACGTTGGGGAGCAAATTATTGGGAGGATTTTTTTAGACCAAAAATAGTATGGGCAGAAACCATGAGGATTCACAGAAAAACACAGTCAAGATTTCCTAGATTTTGCTTCGACAATAGTTGTGATTACATTACTGATAAAACATGTTTTTTTGCTACTGGAGATGATTTAAAGATAATTCTTTCAATTCTGAACTCTAAGCTTGGTAAATATCTATGTTCTAAATACGTGTCAATACTTGACTCTGGGGGTACTTGATGCAAAAATTATACTTGGAAAAAATCCCAATTGCAAAACCTTCAGAACAATATGGTCTTCTTTGAATAAGAAAGTTGACGAAATTCTTAATTCTTATTCAAATGGTTTAGAACGAGAAATTGATCATATCATATATGAGATTTATGAGTTCGACAAAAAAGAAATCTGTTTTATCGAAAGTCAGTAGGTTGGTATCTTACTCTCAATATAATTATTTCACAACTTTCCAACTCATAAAGCTTATATACCAAGTTATTTATCTCAATTGGATTCTTGTTGCCTCATTTTTGGCAGTTCCGATTTTATCAATCAAATGATTAAACGGCTCTTGCTGAGTTTTATCTAATTGAGGATTGGTACTTTTTCAATAAACATAGGTTTGTATTCAAAATAACCTCCATTACGGTAACACCTAAACTTCTAATATACCAATCAGCAACTGGGAGTTTAAAACGGCCAAAATGTATTTATTACCAGGCGTAATCATTGGTGATGGGCATTGATAAATATCCTCATCTGCAAGAGTAAATTGAGAGCTTAAACACAGATTTCCCCATACTATTTTTGGTCTAAAAAAATCCTCCATATAAGCACAGTTTCTTAAGTTAAAAGGAGTGTCTCCCTGATCAGCCCTTTGAGAAAGTTTAGGTTCAAAAGAACTTAGGTATTTTTTTATTGCTGCATAATCATCTATGTTTATTGGCTTTAACTTTTCTTCTTTAATTCCATTATGTGTATTAATTAGCCATAAATTGGCAAAGTCTACACGATATCTTTTATGTCCCTGCCACGTAAAATCGGTCTAATAATTTCGGCAGATTTTGGATCTTCTTTTATTAGTCTTTCTTTCGTTGCTCCATCAATTATAAAGGCTTCATTGTAACCAGTTAAAATTCCACGATTAATATTAATATCCCAATCTTTCAATGGTGTACCAATACGTTCAATCTTTTCTTTTATACTTTGCTCGATAGGTGAAAGTATTACCCAACTTTCTTCTGTCAAATTTTTAAAATTGATAAAGTCACTTTCGGTTAGTTGTAATAATTTAGTTCCTTTTGTAACTGTAATTGCCTTTGTATCTCTTTTAGGATTACTATTTTCAATTAACAAAATATTAGTGTCAACAGTAGCTGTATTAAAAATACCAGCACCTAAATCGAGTAAACGAATAGGATTTTTCTTTGTGAAAAAATTCCGTAAGCTTTTTCCATAACCAGCACGCATCCATTTGTTTGAAGTTATGAAACATAGAATTCCCTTGTTTTTAAGTAATTTTATACCGCTTTCATAAAACAGAGCATAAATATCACCGGTTCGTTCATAAGTTTCGAAGTTCATTGGTTTATAAAGTTCGCCTAAACATCCACCACCCTTTTGAAGTTGTATGTACGGAGGATTGCCAATCACAATATCGAACCCTTTATTATCTCCTGCTAGGACAGGATTGAGAACTTCAGGAAAATCTAATGTCCAATCAAAGTAGTTTAACGGCTTTTCAGGATTATTTTTCAATCCCTTAAGCTCCTGGATAGTTTTCCCCCACCCTTTTGTTGTTAACCACTTTTCAATAGCGCTGTTATATCTTGTCTTATTTTTAAAATTGGTTTTTAATGGTTCTTCTTTAATGCCTTCTTTTTCAATCATTAATTCAAGCTGACTGACGAGAATATCAATTTTTCTATTTTTTATCTCAGACTTAATATTGCTTTTGCTTTCAATACATTCGGAAAAATATTTTTTCTCAAGAGTGCTCAAATCTGTAAGCAATTTCTTCAGTTCTATTTCATTTTCGTTTCCCCAAATGCTTTGTTGTTGGCCTTCCTCAACCAGCCAGTTTACCTTAATAACTTGATCTTTGTATTTGCTGATTAACGAATCTCCCGGAACTATCTTGTAATCAAGATTTGGGAGAGGGGAAGGTTTTTCTTCATCCACGATAAGAGAGAGCCAAAACCGCAACCGGGCAATATCTACCGCGCCCTTTTCAATGTCCACCCCATAAATAGAATTTTCGATAATATGTCTTTTTACTCTGGCTCGTTCTTCTAATGAATAGGTGCTATTGAGGATTAATTTACAATGGTATATCTCATTCAAAAGCCCCATAGGAAATGCTCCGGAGCCAATAGCAGGATCGCATATTTTTACATTATCCAATAATTTATTGACTTGCGAACCATAAGTCTGTACAAAACGGAGTTGGTTTTGATAGAAACGGGCAATATCTTCCTTCAAATCCTCTCTTGGAATTTCATCACCTTTTAACTTGTACCGAACAAAATATTTTAAAGCATTACTTTCGTCGTAGGATAATCCCTGATTTTTCTTTTCCAAACCGGTTTTCAGGTATTCGACTAAGCTTTCCTGAGTCATGTACTTAACAATTTCCTTTGGAGTATAGAAGGCTCCTTTGTCCCTATTTCCTTCCAGCAAATTCTCAAAAATATGCCCCAACATTTCGGGGTCGATACCTACTTCATGTTCTTCGGGATCATTTTCATCAATGGTAAAATTGTATTCAGCGAAGAACGAAAACAAACTATTGAAAAGATTTGGCGGAAATGTCAGCAGTTCCGGTTCGTTTTTGTCTTTTTCGAACAAACCTCCGTTGAGATAGGGTATTTTTACCTTTTTACCATCGGGCATTACAAATGTATCCTTTTCACGACTGGTTGCATTTAAACCCTTAAAAAACAAACGTGTGAGGTGTTGACTATAAAATATTTCCGATTTTTCGGAGGTTTCCCAAAAGGTTTGCATAAAACTTTTGTCTCCATCAGAATAGTTTTCATCAGAAGCCCCTAACCACCCCTTCTTCTGCAGGAAGTAAAGAAAAACAATACGACCGAGCATTTTCTTGACAAAGTCGCGGATTACTTTGTCGTTGCCACTGAACATTGACTTTTTAAAGTTGGAACCACTCAAATAATCAACAAATATTTGGTAGTGTGCCTTGTATTTTGAGAAAAACTCTTTACTTAATTGCTCAACAGAGAATGCATCAATTACATCACTTAATCCGGCGGAAGTTTTTTTACTTGCCAACAGTGCCAGTCGCTCGGATGCCGTACGACAACTTTCTCCCTCACCCAGGAGGTAGGTGAAACGCTTTGATGCTGTCTCAAAAGTCGCCCATTCTCCTTTTTCGTTAAATCCTGATTCCTGCGAAACGAATGTAAAACGATAATTCTCCTTCCCCTGATCATATACTACGAGAACCCCATGATTGTTAGCTTCATCGATATAACGTGTGGTAAGATTTCGTAAAGCAACTCTATTACGCAAAAGATTGATGCCATCATCCAGTATCACTTCAAAAACAGCCAAATTCTTCCCGTCTTTCAACCTAACTAAACCAGTTTGATGAAAGGATTTAACATTTTTGTTGCTTACCTCAATTTTTTCTGGTTCTTTCAAAAGATTAACCGATGGAAAAATGTCGGATAACAAAGAGTTCCATTCGTCTCTGCTATACTTTTTTTGAAGAAGTTTCTGTAACTGTTGCTTATCCATGGGTTAATATTCTTATTTCGTAAATGATTCAGATATAATTATTTCGGGTAATTCCCCCTTAATTATTGGCAACAAAGCCTGTGTCTTTGTCTCTATACTTTCTTCTTTCCATAATGGGAATTCTCCCAGGATATTAAATAATTTTTCAATCATTATATCAATACGCATCGGAGTCTTCTTTACAGCTTTCGCCAGTTTATTCACTCTCTTTGGCAACTGGTTAAATTTATGAACACGAATAGCTTCCTGGGCAAACTTCACCAATATCTTCTGTTCCTTTGAAACCTCCTGCATATTAATAAACGCTGCCAAAAATGAAAGCGCATTTTTATCCTGAGGACTAAGTGTAATATCAACGACACTTTCTGTTTTTCTATCGGCTTCTAATTGCCGGTTAAAATCTTCGATTGCAATATTTACGTGATTATGATGGTTTTCATGTAGTTCAATAGATTTTTCGTCAATATAGGCTTTAAATTCTTTTGCAGTTTCAACGAAGGTTAATTCAGCCAGTTCATTGTTTTTATCTACATATGAGAAAGCATCTCGTTTATCGCTTTTTATGTATGTTAATGTGCCACTATTTAACAGACTGTTTTTCCTGCCTGTACGAGCCCTTAATGGCATATTTTTTATTCTCAAAAAGTCTTTCGGATTCTCTTTCTTGAACTTTCTAAGCTCCATTAAATAAGCCAAACGTTCGTCCTTCGATTCTTCGATGGTTTTATCGAAAATACCGAAAGTTTCAACTTCTTCCTCCGTCGAATAAATTTGAGAATCCTCACCTAAAGCAGAATGGAATGCCTGTAATTTTGTAATAGCTTTCTTGCGAAGTGCAATATCATTATCAACTTTGGCAGTTGGGTAAAAATTATAGATAAAAACTTTACCTGCTACCGAACCTATACGGTTTACTCTACCAATTCTCTGCATCAATCTTGTTGAGTTCCAAGGCGTATCATAATTTACTATGGTGTTTGAACGATGAAGGTTTACACCCTCTGCCAATACTTCTGTGGTAATAACGATTTTAATATCGTCTCTTTGTTCCTTTAAAGGTAGATTTGCATCAAAATTGGCACGGACAACCGGCATTTTGTGTTTTCGATTTCCTGCATTGATTTCTATCACATCAGAATGTCCCTTTTCCTCCAATTTGGTAAGTAGATAATCCGTTGTTTCTTTTGATTCTGAAAATATAACTAATTTTTGTTGCGGATTGTGTTCTGCATTGAGTAACCCATTTTGCAATTCATGATAAAATTTATCGAACTTAGGATCCACTTCAACTTCGTTCCAACGCGTAACCAAACTGCTGAGTATTTGATAATCTTTTTCTAAACCTTCATAAAACCCAGGGAGAAAATCGCCAGGCTCGCAGATAGTAATCGTTGGGTCTGTATCCATTAAAGACGAAATTTTGTTTATCAATTCTTCTTCTCTTTCATCTACAATGTATTCCGTTACATTTAGGTTTGGAGCAATATAAATTCTGCCATTTTCAAACATAGCCATCATTGCACCGGTTGCTTCATGAAACCTCCTTAATGAACCTTTGAATGCGGTAAAACTGCTGTCAATGCGTTTTACTAACAGTATTTTCATGATAAATGCCAGCTGCCGGGAAGCTAATTCCGCATTCTGATATTTCTCTTTCTTATCCGGTATCAAATATTTAAGTGCTTGATACCTGTTATAGGTCAGTCCGCCTATTTCCTCACTAAGTACAGCCATTGTATCGTCATATAATTTTTCTAAGTCAGGTTCTAACTGATACAATACTTTAATTGGAGGCTCAATTTTAGGGAATCTAATGCCCTGTTTTTCCAGGTCCTTCTTGTATTCGTCATGTTCATTCAGATCCGTACGAGTTCGCCTGATTGTTAGTGGTTTTATAACCTTTTCCCTGACAACTTCATAAATCCGTGCGACCTCTTTTCTTGCTTCTTCCAGTGGTAATTGTTGTGCTCTTTTATAATCTTCAATTGCCCGACTAAAAAATGAGGTAAGATTCGATATTTCCAATGTTGAACGTTTACCATCTTGGAATAATAATACTAGGTTACGTATGTCAGCTGGACGATTGTTAAGTGGTGTGGCAGAGATGAGTATAACTTTTTTAGGAGCTTTGGTTCCATCCTTCAACCGTCGGGAAGATAGAGCTTTACAAAGCTTTTGAAGCTCGTTGTATGCTTCTGATGTGTCGTTACGGAACTTGTGTGCCTCATCAACCAAAATCAGATCATATTTCTCAGGTCGTTTAACCTTATGCAGACTTCCATTAGTAATTATCTCAAAGTTCTTTAATCCAAAACTTTCAAAAGTTTCTTGCCAGTTATGTTTTAACGCAGGAGGTGTAACGACTAAAATAGTTGAGATATGCGATGGAAAATCATTAAAGTAAAAAAACTTCTTTGCAATCAAAGTCCCAACTACTGTTTTGCCTAAACCTACAACATCAGCCAAAAAGAAACCATTATGCTTTTTTAGTAACTCAAAACCTTGTTCAACAGCATCAATCTGGTATGAAAGACGCTTGAAATTGTCAGGCAAATCACTCACACTATTTGGGTCAAAATCTACGCTCTTGCCAAAATACTCAATCAGAAATTTGATGTACACTTCAAAGGGTGTAAACTCATCATTTATATAAGTTTCTTTTTTAATTCTTTCAAAATCGACAGGTAATACATCTATTCCTTCTGCCCAAAGCTTTTCAAACTCGTCGGATGCAAACTTTACATCATCATAATCTCTTAAAGCTACATTAAACTCGTAGTTGGAGGTTTCCTTCCCTCCCAGCCCGGCATCGGTAAGGTTTGAACTACCGGTTATAACTTCACCGGTGGTATATTCATTGAAATTTTCGGGCCGAAAAATATAGATCTTTGCATGTAACTTACGATGTGGATGTGCTTTAATTTGGACTTTCTGGGTTACAACATCGCTTAAGAATTGCTTAATGCCATCTTCTATATTCTTCTTGTATTCAGAATTCTGAATGTCATCTTTTATTGAATTGTTCAAATCTTCTAGTGCAAATTGATGGTCCCCCTTAAAAAGTAATCCTTGAGAGTGATATTTTGCAATAATCTTATCAACATTAATCCCAACCAATATTCTAATATTTGGAACCTTGTCCAGGTAAGGACGAATTGCAAAGTAACCAGATGCTCTAAAATAACCAACTAGCGCATCAAAGAAAGCAATGTCGGGGATATGTTCAAAAACTCCGGCAAATCTCCGAAGTAAAGTGTTTTCTTTTTCGTTGGTAAAAAATTTTGTGTTCATTGACGTTTTATTTCTGCTTGCTTAATTTATCAAATTTAGTCAAAAATAGTAACGATATTTTGATAAGCGTTAGTCCTATTATATTCTTTTACAAACACTCATATCTGATTGATCTGCAGATAGCAAGTGATTTCCTTTTGTCCTACATTTTATTCCACGTTCACTTAATATAGCTAGTCCTTACTAAGTTAACAAAATATTTTAAGGAAGTACTCGACATGAACAATTGTTGTAGGCGTTTCTTTGGAGAGAACCGTATCTCGCGGCCGCGGGAAGCTCATCCCGTAAGCGCTGGAATTTCAACTTCATCTCGCGGGGGAAAGATCTTCATCTTTGTAGGGAAACTTCTTCAACTTCACACAGAAAGTTCTTCATCATTTTGGAGATGGGGTTTGGAAGGCGGGAAAATGAGATTATGTGATAACCTAGTGGGACCTTACACCTAACTGTTGAAGATCCTAAGTGCCATTTTTGAAGTAACCTTATAACCTCACGAGGCTGGTAGTTGTAAACACTCTATTTAAAATAATCAGGAATTCATTCTCTATATTTAACATGCAGTTGAAAAGAAAATAATACAGATTTTGTAAATTGGCTGTATGAAAGATGCGACAATATATTCAATAGGTCATGGAAGCAAGGAGATCGAAGTTTTTATTAAGGAATTAAAAGCGTTCGGCATCCATTTCCTGCTTGATATCAGGTCGAAACCTTTCTCGAAATGGAATCCCCAGTTTAATCAGCCTATTCTTAAATCAGAACTGGAAAATCAGGGAATAACCTATGCTTATCTCGGTGATTCGCTCGGAGGCCTTCCTAACGACCCAAGTTGTTACGATTTTAACGGCAAGGTTGTTTATGAGCGAATAAAAGAAAAAGATTTTTTCAAGAAGGGATTAGAGAGACTAATTACGGCAAACGATAAAAAAATCCCTTTGGCTATTATGTGCAGTGAAACCAACCCGAAAGAATGCCACAGAAGTAAATTAATCGGACAGGAACTGCTCAAAAAAGATATTTCGCTAAAACACATTATTTCTGAGAGATACTTCAAATCTCAGGAAACAGTTATGGAAGAACTAACCAAAGGACACGGCGTAATTGACCTTTTTGGTAATGGACCAGACTTTACTTCAAGGAAATCATATATGTAATGGAATTTTTCACCATTGGAGTATATAACTCCACAGAGGAAGAATATTTTAGGAAGCTTATCGAAAACAATATTGATACCTTTTGCGATATTCGACAACGAAGAGGCTTGAGAGGGGCAAAATATGCTTTTGTTAATAGCAATCGTCTTCAGTCCAAGCTGAAGGACCTGGCTATAGAATATAAATATTTTCAATCCCTGGCTCCCACTTCCGAAATAAGGGAGTTTCAGAAGAAAGTTGATAAAGAAGACGGGGCGCAAAAAAGGACCAGGAACAAATTGAGCCAAATATTTACGGTCGTTTATAAAGATCGCATTTTAAGTAAATTTGATTTTGACTCATTCATTGACAAGTTAGAAGATGATGGAGCAAAGAAGGTTGTTTTGTTTTGTGTAGAGGAAAATCCAATGGCTTGTCATAGGTCAATTGTGACAGACAAATTGGAGAAACTCGGATACAAAACAACTCACTTATGAAAGAAATTGTTCTTATTCTATCAAAAACCAGAATGAATCACCATCAAGTTTGTGTAGGCGGCTTAACAATGGAAGGGCGCTATGTCAGACTACTTGATAAAAACGGCCACAACCAACCTGAAGATATCGATTTCGAACCCCGACAAGCCTGGGAAATTGAATATTCCCCACGAACAAATAATACTCCACCCCATGTTGAAGATGTAATAGTACAAAATCGCATCAGCAAAGGAAGACTAAAAAACAGCATAACGATAAAAGACTTCATCGAGAAAAGAAATATTCCTATTTGGAGAGGTCATCCTGATAATCTGTTTGACCGGCTCATTCAATGGACTGAAAATGGCAGTGGTTATATCGACAAAAGAGGAGGTATTCCAGACCACAGCGTTGGCTTCTGGATTAGTGATAAAGATTTATGGAGGCACAGGGAGTTTGACAGTATCAGGTATTTTTATCCTTCCTCAAATGGCAGAAGAAAAATTAAATTCAAAGGATTTGAAGGAGCTGTAAAAATAATTCCGGCAGGTACATTATTAAGGGTTTCGCTGGCACGGTGGGTTTCATTTGGAGCAGGTGAAAGCCTCAAATGTTGGTTACAGCTTTCTGGTTGGTATGACCTAGGCGAACATTCAGACGAAGAAGACGATTTACCTTTTTAAAATATCTTCTCTTCCTTTTGATGCTTTAAGAAGCGCTTCTCATTCCCGCGCGATGCTCATCTCGTGAGTTTGCGATAAGCGTCTCTCTGGATTTTCTTCTTCATCTCGCCAGGGAAAGTTCTTCATCTTTGTCGGGAAACTTCTTCAACTTCACACAGAAAGTTCTTCATCTTCGTCAGGAAAGTTCTTCATCTTTCGGCGCAAAGTTCTTCATCTTTAGGCCTAAAGTTCTTCATCTCTTTTGGAGATGGGATTTGAGTTTTGGAAAAACTCAGAAAAACGTAGTTGAAGGATTCATACTTATGATTGTACTTTTGCCTTGACGCAATAGTATCCCCGTGATTTTTCTTTTACATGTCCTTTTGGCTTGTTCCAAAAGAACGAAAAGAACAAGGCTTAGGATTTGTGTCGCGACGGGTGCCCAAACCGGATTTTGTCCCGCGACGCAAACTTGCCTCCTGGCGTCGGCTTCAAACAGGCATCGCTCCATTAGCCTTCCCCGTAAAATCCGGTTAGACCCGTTACCGCAATACAAATCACAGGCCGAGTCTTATCGCCTAACGGCGATTGAGGGAAATGACTATCTCCTTACGAAAGCCTCACCTTTTCCAATCTCCCCGGTTTCAGCAGAGTTTAGCGTAACAGAAATCAAATCATATCCCGACAATGCCTCATTATTCTGTTTAGGTTTTAAAACCTGCACACAATATCCATACATAAAGAATCCCCTCGCGTATTCTCTTATTTTGTTAATCCCTACTATTTTTGATGGCATCCCGTTTATTTCAATCGTCAACTCATCCTGGGTAATACTGTCGGGCGAAATATTAATCAGCTTGTCGGATTTATCTAACAATTCTTCCGTTCGCTCAGCATCCTCGAATGATTTTTTTTCAATTTTCTGGTCCGATACGAGCTGAAGAGATTTGGATAAACTCATCGGCCTGAAATATATCATATATGTTTCCTGCGGCGTTACCTGTGGTTCAAATGCATTGATGCCGTATATTTCCATTCGATCATACTGCGGGTTAATCGTCATATTTTGATGAACCGGAACATTCCAGTTCCAATACTCAAGTTTACGCACCCTATAATCCCTCAACCTGATTGCATACAGGCAATAGTAATCCCCTTCCTTTACGTTCATTAAATAATCACCGTCCTCATTCGATAATGTTTCATATACAGCTTCGAATTTATTATTCATCAGCCGTATTGTCACACTGTCGATCGGGACGCCATTGAAGTTGGTCACTTTACCATGAATCTCATACATCTTATCCTGCGCCATACAAGACAACGAGGACATTAAAACAAGTCCGAACAGAATAATTTTTCTCATTTTTTAATTGTTAGGTTACGTTGTTGTAAACGTGGCTTGCCTGTTACTTCCTCATGACGAAAAGGCATTCCTTCCGGCCCTTATTAGCATAAGATAAGACCTTTTGGAGTTTGTTTTGACCAGGTATTTTGTTTCATCACGTTATTGAGCATTAAGTATAACGAAGTTAACAAAATATTTTAATGGGATGTACACAATGAGAAGAGCTGCTGTAGGTGGTTGTACCGGAACTTTGCCTTGACGCAAAGTTCCCAAATCACAGGCCGGTCATATCTCCTGAAGGCGATATAAAGAAATAGAATATAGAAACACCTCCACTGGCAGTAGTTTTCTGCGGGAAGAAAAAAATCCTTGCCGCAGCGGATTGGCAACGGGCGCGCAGTGGATTGGAAAGGAGTAAACAGGGAAATATTTCTTTACCGCAGGGGATTGGAGAGGGCGGAAAACGCAGGGTTTTTTACACGCCCCCCACTACACCATTAAAGTACTTTTATTTGCAACAAAAGTACCATCCCCAACGGTCCGGAGAAAAATCCTGAAAGGATGACGGGGTTGTAGTCCCGGTTCCGATGCATATCGAAACCGGGGATAGCACGGGCCGGGAGAACCATGGCCGTGTGATGTCATTGTTTGAAATATCAACCTTTTCCGACCGCAACGGTATTAAAGCTTCATTTCGAAAAATATAAATATTCACTACCGAAACCGCAGTTATAAAAAGTAAGATGACGATGACTGTTCAAACCAATATCTGCTATTCTCCCAATGCCTTTTCATAATTCAACTTTGCTATCAGGTAATCATAAACCGCTTGTATATAATTTTGCTCAGTAGTATTCAGGCTTTTTTCGGTATCAAGTAAATGGTCGTAGTTGACCCCGCCTAACTGATACTGCTGTTTTTGGTTTTCATAGATTTGACCGGACAGCTTATAATTTTTATGCGTGATTTTCATGTTTCTCAAAGCATTATTCAGCTTTATCCCTGCTTTTTCTATTTCAAAAGAGATATCTGTTTTTGTTTGTTGAAGCTGCATTGCTGTTTGCTCCGACAAAATATGGTATTTCCTGATGCGGTTGTTTTTCCGGAAATGAGCCGAAACCGGAACCGATAATTTAACCCCGATATAACTATACGGATTCCAGTATTGTTTTCCGCCGTAATGAAGATGATTGTTTTGAAATTCCTGTGAATAATTGGCAAAGATTGAAACGGTTGGAAGTTTACTCCTTCGCGCATTCTTTATTTGCAGTTTGTCGTTTTGCTGCTCCAATTGCAATTGTTTCATCTCGGTTCGATTATCGATATTGATTTGGTTCTGCAAACGAACCTCCGGGCCAGCTAATGAGCTTAAACTGTCGGTTAGGATAATCAGGGTTTCCGGTTTTATATTCATTGTGTATTTCAGGTAGTTTACAGCCAGCTTATAATTTTGCACGAGTTTTTGCGTGGTTACCTTGGCATTTTCGTAATCCAGTTTTGCCCGTAAATAATCATTCTCCAGCATTTTTCCATAGCTGTACCCGCCTTCGGCCAGCTTCTTATATTCCCGGTAACGGTTTTGATCGTTCTCTGCCATTTTCACTTGCAGATTTTTGAGTAACACATTCAGATAAGCTTCTTTAATCTGATTTTTGATTTCAATTTTTGAAGCCCGCGTCTTTTCCTTTTCCAGTTCCAGTTCATTTTTACTCAAACCTGTTTGGACAGATAGTGAGGGATTGAAAACAAATTGGTTCAGCGAAAGGGAGTAAACCGAATTGTACTTCGTGCTGAGAGAGACAGCCATTGGTGCATCATTCCCGAGCACTCCTGCCGGAACAACTGTTTTCTCCATTTGTGTATTGTAGGTCAGGTTTCCGCTTCCTGAAATTTCAGGCAACCATTGTTTCCTGTCTTCTGTCACCTGATTTTGCGCCACCGAAATATTGTATTGGCTGGCTTTCAGGTCGAACCGGTTTTTTAAGCCATTTTCCACTGCCTGCTCTACCGATAATCTCAAAGTGTCCGGTTGAGCTTGTGCCACTATTGTTAGGATGACAAATATCAATGTGATGATTAAATGTTTCATTGTTTCGGATTTTTAATAAAAAGAATGACCAGAATGCTGATCAACAGAACGACTGCCATTCCAAGGTAGGCATTGTCGTAACTTAAAATTTGTACCTGTTTATTTACAGCAGACTGCACCAGAGCATAGGCTCCGTGGGTTGCATCCATAACATCGTAACCAGCACTCATCAGCTTTTGAGTGTATGCACTAATTCGGCTTGTGAATACAGCGTTGTAGTTATTGATATACCCGACAAGATTCGAGCTTACGAATGTATTTTGAGCGTTTAGATAAAGCGTAATCAGGGTTACACCAATGGCCGAACCGAGTTGCCGCATAATATTCGACAAACCGGTTGCCTGTGCAAGTTCCTCACCTCTCAGGCCAACCAGTGCCAATGACATTAACGGAACCATCACAAATGCTTTTCCGGCGGCATTCAGAATATACGGACCAAAGAAGTTTCGTTCACCTGAGTCCGGAGTTGAAAATGAAAGCAGGAAGAGGAACAATGAAAACATGCATATTCCAATAATAGCGGATGTTTTCATACTGATGACTTTCAAAACGACTTTGCTTACGATCATCATAAATACAGCTGAAAACAGCGCAACCGGAATAAAGAACGTTCCCTGTTTAATAGCTGTCCATCCCAGGGTGTCCTGGGCAAAAAGAGGGAAGATAAAGGACATGCAAACAACCATCATTCCCAAAATCAGGTTCATGAGGTGTCCCAGCGCCAGGTTTAAGTTCTTATATAATTTAATATTGACTGCAGGCTGGATGCAGGTTAATTCTCTCCAGATAAAGGCGATGAGCCCCGCAATTGCAATCACAAAGGAAACAGTAATCTTTATGCTATCAAACCAGTAATTGGCACTGCCTTCTTCGAAAAAGTATTCCAATGCGCAAACCCAGATGATAAGAAATCCGATTCCCCACCAATCGATTTCTGTGATTTTTTTTACAGTTGCCAGATTGGGAATAAACATCCAGGAGAAAATGGTGCCAAGAATACCGATAGGCACATTTATAAAAAATATCCAGTTCCATGTAAATGACTCAACAATGTATCCTCCAATAACCGGGCCGATGGCCGGGCCAATCATTAAACCAACACCAAAAATAGCAGTAGCAAAAGGCAAATCTTTGGGTGGAAAACTGTCGGCGATGATACTTTGAGCTGTTGCCAGCAGGGCCCCGCCTCCAAGTCCCTGTAAAAACCGCCATAAGATTAGCATCCACAGACTGGAAGACATTCCACAAATCAGCGACGAAAATGTGAACAGAACAACCGAAGCGGTAAAGTAAATTTTCCGTCCGAAAAGATTAGAAAACATGGCTGAAAGCGGTACGGTAATCAGGTTTCCGATGGCGTAGGCCGAAACCACCCAGGCTATTTCCATTGATGTTGCTCCCAGGTTTCCCATCATAGCCGGGCGAGCTACGCCTACAACGGTAGAATCAATCAATTCCATCAGTGCACAACCCAGTGCGGTAGCAATGAGTATCCATTTGCGGGCACCGGTTACCGGTTGTTCTTTTTGAGCTATTGCTTCCATGTCTGCTTAATTGATCTTGATTTTCACAAAAGCACTGAGACCAGGGAAAAGCTCCTTGCGAATTTTCGGGGCAATCGAATCCAGAGAGATGCGAACGGGTACGTGTTGAGTGACTTTTATGAAGTTTCCGGTGGCATTATCAGGAGGCAGCAAAGCGAATTTGGCTCCCGTAGCCCCCGAAACAGATTCCACTTTTCCTGTCAGTTTCAAATCCGGATAGCCGTCAACTTTAATTCTTACCGGTTGGCCTTCTTTAATTTCAGAAAGTTTGGTTTCCTTAAAATTGGCACTGACCCATATCTTACGGTTGTCGATCACTACAAAAAGCGATTGCCCGGCAGAAATCAGTTCTCCTTCATTAATGGCTCGTTTAGTTACTATTCCGCTACACGGAGCTTTAATAAAAGCGTGCTGTAAATCGTACCGGGCCATATCCAAATCGGCCTGTTTCTGTTTAATGTCTGCCTGCGCTTGTTTTAATGCATTCTTCTGAGCTTCTGCCTGAAGTTGGGTATTCTTTAATTCTGCCAATGCTGATTGCCAGTCACTCCGGTTCTTTTCGTAATCCGACTTTGCAACCTGGAGCGAAGCCTTTGCTTCGTCGAACTGTTCGGCTGTCGCTCCTTTTATTTTCGCTAAAGCATTGATGCGCTTAAAATTACTCGCAGCTTTATCCAAACGCGCTTTTGACGCCAGTACATTTTGCTTTACTGCATCGGTTTTCCGTGACGATGATTCGGCGGTATACCTGGCTTCGGCAATTTTGCTTTGGGCAATTAATTTGGTGACTTTAGCATTTTCGAGAGCTGCTTCGGCCCGTGTCACTTTCTCCTGCAATTTGGTTGTGTCAAAAACAACCAGCAACCGGCCTTCTTTTACAAGTTGATTGTCGGTGAAGTTAATTCTATCCACATAAGCTGTAACAGAAGAGCGGACAGCTACGATGTTTCCGTCAATTTGAGCATTATCGGTAGACTCATAGCGGTTGCTCTCAAGGAGCCATGCAGTTCCCGAAACAGCAATTAAGATAACAGCAGCAAGGCCCGCAATTATTCCTGTTTTTTTCTTTTTCCCTTTTTGTTCCATCTGGTTTATGATTAATTCGATGGAACAAAATTGGGCGAGACTAGCCGGTTAAGAAATAAGGTTGTAACTGAACCGGACAAATCGGGGACTGAAAATTCACCGGCAGTGTATTATTCACCGGCAAGCCAGTCGAGGAATTCAGGAACTTTTGCTTTGTTAATTTTAATTTTTTCGTTGAACGGAATCGAGAGTGTTACGGAAAGTGAACGGGCGAAGTATTGTGCGGCTTCTTTTACTGCGTTACGGTGAATAAGGAATTGCCGGTTAGCACGAAAAAAATCGATTCCTACAATTTTTTCGAGTTCTTCAAGCGGTTTGTTGATCGCGTAACTCTTTTGATCAAAAGTGATCAGGTGGGTAATTTTATTTTCGAGGTAAAGAACAGCAATTGAATCGACCCTTACCGGCAGTATTTTGTCTTTATAATACACTAAAACAGAAACTTTCTTATGTTGTGTCTCTTTGTTCTTAAAGAGTTGAAGCATTGTTTCGAGTTGCGATGAGCTACCGGCAAATTTATTTTCAAGTTCCCTGTACCGTTTCAGTGAAGCTGCGATATCTGCTTTGTCAAAAGGTTTCAAAATATAATCTATTCCGTTTGCCTTAAATGCTTTAACGGCATATTCATCAAATGCAGTGCAAAAAATAACCGGTGTTGAAACCGATGCAGCCTGAAAAATTTCGAAAGACAAACCGTCACCCAATTGAATATCGCTGAAAATAAGATCCGGGTGTTCATGATTCTTAAACCAGGCAATTGCATTTGCGACAGAATTAAGAGTTGTCACAATCCGGATTTCCGGATTTACAGTTAAAAGATTATCTTTCAAATCTTCGGCAGTAAAGGACTCATCTTCAACTATGACGATTTTCATGGCTCAAAACTTTAATGCGTACCGAAAAATGTTCATCATCTTCTTTTATCATAATTTCATCTCCGGAGATGATTTTATAGCGCTCGGACAGATTCATTAAGCCAGTTCCGGAAGTATCCCCATTCACGGTTTTCTTTTGCTTATTGTTGCTGACAACCAGGTAACCGCCGACATATTTCAATTCAATGAAAAGCGGATGTTCTGTCGTGAGTGCATTATGCTTTATGGCGTTTTCGAGCAATTGTTGTATTGAAAACCCCGGAACAAAACCCGATTGTGCCTCGTCAGGTATATTTATAGAGAATTGTAGTGCTTCTCCGAACCTGACTTTTTGAAGCTCCAGATAATCGGTACAAAATTTTAATTCGCTACTGAGTTCGGTTAATTTATCATCATTTGAGGTAACCGATGTGCGCAAAAAATCAGATAATCGTTTCAGGTAGATCTCGGCCTGATGTGGTTGCTTTCGAATCAGAGATTTCAGGGTATTTAGGGCATTGAACAGAAAATGCGGATGGACTTGTTGCTTTAGTTGCAAATAGGTCGCTTCCATATTTTTCATCTTAAGACGGGTATTCTCGAGTTCAAGGGCTGCCACTGAATCTGTTACAAGCATGAAATACAGCAATAAATGGGTTGTTAAATTCACAAAAATGAGCATCGCAATGAATAAAATAACAACAAAAAGAGTTTTAGGATGCTGTTGTTGCGACAAAAAATACAACTCTCCGGAAGCATCGTTTCCAATTTTTGCGGCTATTTGATTTCCCAGCAAGTTTATAAGTAATCCACCTGTCAGTAAGGGAATTAATGAAAACAGACTGTTTATCCCCAGCACTTTGATCTGATGAAGCCCGGAGAAATTCTTATGTCTTTTTCCGAGGTAATTTGTAATCCAGATATAACACAGAGAAATGGTGAAAACAACTCCTGCCACAATCAATGCAAACAGAAAGTCGTACACCCAAAAAGAAGGAATGACAATTTTGATAAAATAAAATTGTGATACCACTACAATCCCAAGCGCCAGGACTCCTGCGGTAATCGACCCAAAAACCGAGAATATATATAATTTTTTCAATAGTGCTTTTTCCATTATCCAAATTTAAAAAATTAGATGATTGTCAATGGTTATTTATTCTAAGCCGGACAGAAGTGGGATTAAACCAGTCAAAATACGCTTTAAAAAATTGTATCCCCCTTCAATGCTCACCCCAGAACCGATACGAATATTATCACAAGGCTTGTTCACCGCAAAAGTTAGTCAGCATGGAGCAGGGCACACTATTCTTGGACAGGCCCTACTTACTGAAAGATTTAGCGATACCCTGACAGGTAAATTGAACCGGTGCACGGGAAAATGGAGAGTATCCGCAGAGACTGACAAAAGCTTATACGCAAACCCTAACCTTACAACCACCACTGAAAGGATAAGGTAACTACCAGTGGAAGGTCCTTAGTACCATTTTTGAAGAAACCTGATAGCCTCATGAGGCTGGTAGTAGTAAGGTAATTTTTTCTGGCCCGGAGAAGCGCATCTCATGGCCGCGAGAAGCGCAACTCGTAAGCGCTGGAAATTCAACTTCATCTCGTGAGGGAAAGTTCTTCATCTTTGTTGGGAAACTTCTTCAACTTCACACAGAAAGTTCTTCATCTTCGTCAGGAAAGTTCTTCATCTTTCCACACAAAGATCTTCATCTTTAGGCCTAAAGTTCTTCATCATTTTAAAGATGGAGTTTGGAAAACAGTTGGTAGCATAACCCTTATCCTTTTGTCCACTTTTTTGTTGCAAGGCCAAAAACCCTATTTAACGGAGTGTCCCCACCGGAATAATCTCATGCTAAATTTATTGTTAAGTGTACACATGTTCATGTTGCCCGCACACAGAGTGTAAAATTAAAAGCATAATATGGCGTTTTACGCATTTTTAACCAAGCAATGAGGATTGTACTTCAAATATTACATAAACCGTTAGCAGCGACACTTTACCACACCATGTACCTCCAGAGCAAACTTTGAATTTTATAAAACATTAAAATTGTTTGATATTTGAGTATGTAAAGTCACCGTTAATCAGAATACAAAATGAACAAACAACTACAGTGTCTTTTAAAAACTTTTGCAGATTTTGATGAGCGAGAGCTTGACGTGATTTGTCGTGCTTTTAAATACAAAAAAGTTAATAAGAATGCCCTACTACTGAATCAAGGTGAGATATGTAAGGAAGTTTATTACGTAACTAAAGGTTGTATTCGAACATTTTTTATTACAAAACAAGGTAGTGAGAAAACAAGACTTATAAACCTTGAGGGCTCCATAGGAACTGCTTTTTCCAGCTTCGTAAACCGGACGTCTTCTTTCGAGATGATTGAAACGATTGAAGATACAGAGTTGTTAGCGATTAATTATAACGATTTTTACCGATTAATAGACGAAATAAATCATTGGAGAGATTTCTACCAGAAATTGTTGGAAATGGCATATACATTTCAAAATAAAAAGATTGAACAACTGGTAACATTAACCGCAAAACAACGCTACGATTTGGTTCTAAAAGAAAATCCGGCTTTAGTCCAACGAGTTTCAAACAAAGTCTTAGCATCATATCTCGATATAAGGGAAGAAACATTAAGTAGAATTAAAAACAAATGATTCGATTTTGACATAGGTCAATGTTGAGTAAAACATAACGCTATTACTTTGTCAAAAATGATTTTAGTTACATAATTCTTTTAAAATGTTACACTCTTTTTTAATGGTGGGGCAATCAAATATGGCGGGACGTGGTTTTCTGAAAGACGTACCCCTCATTTTTGATGAACAAATAAAAATGCTTCGTAACGGCAAGTGGCAGACAATGGTAGAACCAATTAATTATGACCGCCCGAATGCAGGTATCGGACTTTCAGCCTCTTTTGCTGCTGCGTGGCGAATGAAAAATCAATTAGAAGAGATTGGCTTAATACCTTGTGCTGACGGAGGTACTAGTTTGGATGATTGGGCAATTGATGGCCTACTATTTAAACATGCGATTTCACAAGTAAAACTCGCTCAAAAAACGAGCAAGCTGGCAGGAATTCTTTGGCATCAAGGGGAAAATGATTCGAACCCGGCTAAAGCAATTCACTATAAAGAAAAGTTTTCAGTAATTGTGCAGACATTTCGTAATGAACTTAACGATCCGGAGCTTCCAATTATCGTAGGTGGGCTTGGTAATTTTTTGACTAAAGGAATATATGGTGAGCATTTTTCAGCATTTCCAATTGTAAATAGAGCATTGCTGGATTTTGCAAAAACAAACCCGAACAGCTATTTCGTTACAGAGGAAGGGCTTACCTCAAATCCAGACTTTATACATATTGATGCGGCTTCTCAAAGAAAATTCGGTATTCGATATTTTGAGGCATTTTATAAGCAAAAAAACATATTAGAACCTCCTGCTGATGAAGATCAAATATTGGAGAGAATATACCAAAAACCGTTAAGTGCCAGTGAAAAGTACTATTTGTTGAATCTGGAATTTTCAAAAGGCGAGTTATCTTTAGAAGATTTTAAAGCAGAGTTGGGTAAATTAGAGAGATAATATAAACAAATGCTGCTAATCGAGCAGGCAGTCGACAGGCTAAATATCTGTAGGAGAACTTGTCACATTTACCCCATGTAATCAAAATCTATTTCACGGGGGCAGGCCCGGGCTATTCCGGATGTACATCAGGAACCGGCCACCGCTCTTTTCGCCTTGAAGCAATGTGGGGAATGAGAAATTTTGATTGCCTCAGACACCATGAATACAAATTTCGAAGAACAATACCTCGTAACCACCAATGGAAGATCCTTAGTACTACATGGAGTAAAACCTTATAACCATCTGCAGAGGATCCTTAGTACCATTTTTGAAGAAACCTGATAACCTCATGTGACTGGTAGTAGTAAGGTAATTTTTTCAGGGACGGAGATGCGTATCTCGCGGCTGCGGGAAGCTTAACTCACGAACACTGGAATTTCTTCTTCATCCCGCCAGGGAAAGATCTTCAACTTTGTCGGGAAACTTCTTCATCTTCACACAGAAAGTTCTTCATCTTCGTCAGGAAAGTTCTTCATCTTTCGGAGGTGAGAAATGCTTCTCGTTTGGAAGGGTTTGCAATGACTGGCTCCACCAGGACAAAACGACCGGTTCTCTGTCGTTTTCCCACACCTGTCAGTCTCGGCAAACCTATCAGCCCGAATGGCGCTCATTGGCCGGATTTTTAGCTACTCACCCCATCCAGATTGTTTTTGGAAATGATGCCTTGTAAATTCGCAGTGTCGTGAGCCCTTCGCTAATCATAAAAAAGGGTTGGGATGAGTGGAAAACCTTGTTTCGAACATTCCCCGATAGCAGGGCGTTACCGGGGAATATGCGATTGATTTAACAAGGCCTACCCCGGCGACTTAACGAGCCTTCACACTTATCGCCTCCAGAGATACATAGAAGGAAGGAGAGAAATAATCCGGTTTCAGAATCATTGGGACGTTACAGCTATATGCTTCAGAATCTGTAACTTTCCCAATATTCAGTTAAATGACTGTCTGAACTCAGACGGCGAAAGATTGGTCTTTGCTTTAAACAGTTTACTGAACGACTGCGAATGTTCGAAACCTAACTCATAAGCAATTTGACTCACCGTCAGGGTGGTTGTAGATAACTTCTCCTTCGCTTTTTCAATCAACTTGTTGTGAATATGTTGCTGTGCACTTTGTCCGGTTAACGAACGCAGCATATCACTTAGGTAACCGGGAGAAATGTTCAGATGTGCTGCCAGGTACTGGACCGTCGGAATGCCCTGATTCAAGGATTCCTGCGAATCGAAATATTCGTCTAAAATCTCTTCCAGCTTTTGCAGTAATGTACTGTTTACAGACTTTCGCGTAATGAATTGCCTTTTATAAAAACGGTTAGCGTAGTTCAACAACAACTCAATTTGAGAGACAATTACATCCTGGCTGAATTCATCAATGCGGCTTTCCAGCTCATCTTCAATAATCCTGAAAATAGATGTAATGACCTCCTTCTCCTTATCGGACAGATGCAAGGCTTCATCCGCAGCATAGGAAAAATAGTTGTATTGTCTGATTTTTTTGGCCAGCGGATAATTCAACAAGAAATCGGGATGTATGAATAGCGTGATTTGCTGATTGATACATTCATTTTCAATTGTACTGTCTTCCTCCTCGTCACTGCCGATGACTTGGTTGGGTGCAGCAAATAACATTCCTCCATCGTTAAAGTCAAAATACGTCTGCCCGTATTTCAATGTCCCGCCCAGGTAAGGCCTGTAAGATATTTTATAGAAGTTCAGGACATGACGATGGTCGGGGGCTTGTATATTTAATGGTTTATCGATACCGTTAATCAGTGCAATCAACGGATGCTGAGGAGCCAGGCCCAAAGCATTGAATGCATCTGACAGCGATTCCAATCTACGCGGGGCATTCTCATCTTTCTTCATCTTCTCTAACTTTTAATTTGCCCAAAGTGTCGATCTACCTTCTTAAAAAGCACGGTGTTAATATCCTATTCCGTAAAGATAATCATTTACAACTTCGATTATTGGCGTATTAAAAATGACAACCGATATAGCCATATATACCGGTTGTCGGGGAACTGTAGATTTATCCTTGTGCTGCATTGGAAACAGCTTCCCACTCTTCCCATGTCTTTAAACGCTGTGCGTAAGCCTCCCTGATTTCCGGCAAATTATGACTGCCTAAAAACAAACGCAGCGGTGGCTGTTCGGCATCCACCACTTCAAATATCGCTTCCGGTGTTGCTTTCGGATCACCCTGTTCCATCTTTCTTAAGCCCTCGACAAATTGGCCTTTAAAGTCATTATACCAGTCAATGCTTTGGGCAAATTTTATAGAATCCTGACTGCCAAATTCCGTTGCATAGGCCCCCGGTTCTATGATAGTGACATCGATACCAAACTGTTTTACTTCTGCCGCAAGGCTCTCATGAATGGCCTCAAAAGCCCATTTGGAAGAGCAGTAATAGCCAATCACCGGGTAGGCCAAATGGCCAACACCACTCGATGTTCCCACAATGTGTCCTTTTCCCTGTTTTCTCAGGATAGGCAACGCGGCCTGTATAACCGAAACCGGTCCCAGTACATTTGTTTCGTAGAGTGCCCGGATGTCGTCGGCACTTGCTTCTTCAATCATCCCCACAAGGGAATATCCGGCATTATTGAAAACCACATCCAACCGTCCGAAATGATCGTGAGCCGCTTTCACGGCAGACTGTACCTGGTCGGGTTGGGTAACATCCATCCGGAGTGTTAAAACATTTTCGCCGTATTTTCCCTTCAGGTCGGCAATGCTTTCCAGCTTTCGGGCCGTGGCGGCAACCTTGTCGCCACGTTGTAAAGCTGCCTCCGTCCATATGCGTCCAAACCCGCGGGATGAACCGCTAATAAACCATACTTTCTCTGTATTGCTAACAGCATTTGCTGTATTTTCTTTTTGATCCGTCATTGTGTAATCCTTTTAATTTAACAACGATACAAAGATCAAAAGAGGAAATGCCACCCATGTAGTCTAATCGAGGGGGTTTGTAACCGAAATGAGAATAGTACACCGGCACTTGACAGGACAAGTCAAAATGATCCTCCCCCGCGTCATCGTTTTGTCTTTTCCGGCCCACGCACTTATCGCCTGAGGGCGATGTGGTAGACTGGAAATGATGTGGATGACTGGAAAATGTCCCTCGTTTCGACCGCAATGGTTTGACACGAACATCGGAAAATGACTATTACTCTTTCTTGCCCTTTTGGCTCTTAAGAAACAATTACTATGTTAACAAGTAATAAAGCCTGAGCCTACCGTATAATTGTTTCCTTGCTTTTGTTGGAAGATGATAATCTTCCGGGAACTTGACAAAAAAAACGAATCCCGATGGGAATCGGGACTCGTCAAAGTGACCCTTTGACCGGTGTCATGATCTTTTCTTATCCAACCCGCTTTCCGGAATTCTCGTGCAAAACACCAATGAATAACTAAGAATGAGTATGATATATTGAGTAACCTGTCTTCGGCGTCGGGTCAAACTGATTTTAACTCTCACTCAATAAAGAAAAGAAGGATGAAACCTGACTATTTCCTGTTTAAAAAGCCTCTCGCCTCCATCCATTTCCGGCAGGCTTCGGGCCACGTAGATTGAGTGCTTCCCCCGGGAGCCATACCATATCCATGTCCGCCCGATTCGTACAGGTGGAGTTCACAGGGGATCTTGTACTTATTCAAGGCCAGCGCATAAACGATGCTGTTCCGCACAGGAACGACATTGTCATCCATCGACTGCACCAAAAATGCCGGCGGCGTTTGCGCATTGACCTGCAGCTCGTTTGAAAAATGCTTCACCTGTTCCGGTGTAGGATTGTGGCCGAGCAAATTCACGCGGCTACCCATATGGGTAATACTTGAATCCATGGAGATGACCGGATAGATCAGTAGGGAGAAATCGGGCCGGGCGCTGGTTGAATCTTCGGCATCATACACCTTTTCATTATAATGGGTTGAAACGGTGGATGCGACATGTCCGCCTGCAGAAAAACCCATGATTCCGATTTTGTCCGGATTGATGCCCCATTCTTTGGCATGGCGCCTGACAATGCGCATAGCTCGTTGCCCGTCCTGCATGGGGCCGATTGATTTGTTTTCCATGATGGCATCATCAGGCTGACGGTACGTCAATACAAAAGCGGCTACCCCAAAACTGTTGAACCATTGGGCTACCAACAAACCTTCGTGCCGGATCGCAAGCCCTGCATAGCCACCGCCCGGGCAAATGATGACTGCCGTACCCGTTGCCTTTTCCTTAGGGGCAGGATAACAGTAGAGGTCGGGAGTGGTAATGTCATGCTTATCGATCCAACCTTCGGTTGTATCAACGTTCTGCTTGAATTCGTCACTTTGAATGGCTCCGGGAACTTTCCCGTTCCAAATGTCAATTACCTGAATTTGCGCCGACAAACTGCCGGTTGTGGCAATTACGCAAATCAATGCCACCACTAATTTTTTCAAATGTAACATGTTCATTTTCTTTTATAATATTCATTCATAATGTACCAGGCCTTCTTCTTTTCTCCGTGTTCTGAGATCAGTCCTTTCCGGTTGTATCCATTCTGATAAAGCTGGTTCATACGGCCCAGCGACCTATAATCAAACAGAATCCAGGGACACACGCCACAAAGGTTAGGAACCGTTTTGAACATCGTTGTCTGGTCGATGTAAATTTGCTTTTGGTAGTCTTCGCTCCATTGCCCCGCTTCGTCTGCCGGGCCATCGCTTCCATACAAAGCGCCACCGCCAAACTCCGAGATAAACACCGGCTTATCGGGCCATGCTATCTTCCATTTGGTATCCGATGGCTTTCCTTGCCAGGGTATGTACCAGCCAATATATTCATTGAGAGCAATTAGGTCGGAGTAGTTATAAAGCGGATCCCATACGTTAAAGGTGTTGTTGCTGTAGCCTTGGGTATTTATCACGTGGACAATTAACCGGGTGGAATCTATCGCCCTGCATTTTTGGGTGAGTTCAATCAGGGCTTCATTGCGGTTGGGCGTTCCGGGATAGGTTTCGTTGGAAAGGCTCCAGATGACAACGCCACAACGGTTTTTATCCCTGCGAACCATTTCTTTCATCATGGTTTCCATTTTTTGAGGAACCACGCTATCGGCAAATTCGATATGCTGATACACCGGGATTTCATCCCACACCATCAAACCCATTTTTTCAGCTTTCTTCACCTCGTTTTCAGCATGCGGGTAGTGGGCCAGCCGAACCAGGTTGCATCCCAGTTCTTTGGCTGCGTTGAGCAGTATTTCAGCATCGCCCTCCGAATAGGCCCTTGCTGCTTTGTAGGGATTTTCTTCATGAATATTGACCGCTTTCAGAAAAATCGGCTTCTTGTTCAACAACACTTTGCCCCCCTGAACTTCAATACTCCTAAAACCAATTTGATCCGCAACGGAATCTGTTTCACTTTTGATAATTACCTGATAAAGTTTCGGATTTTCAGGCGACCAGAGTTGAAAATCGGCCGTAAACTCAACTTTTGCCAGCCCGTTTTCGTCCGACCTGGTTTTATAATCGACCTTAAGTTCCGGAATTTTTACTTCAACAGCTTGCCCGGCCTGCGTTCCATCCAGATGAACCCAGCCAAGCACTTCTTTGAGGCTGCCTTTTTTCAACTGAATGGAATAGTCATCGATGTAGGTGTTGTTGGTTTCAATCAAATCGACATCGCGTGTGATTCCGCCATAGTTGAACCAGTCGTAGCCATAGCCCGGCAAACCGTTCCCTACCCGATTATTATTGGCCTTGACGATTACTGTATTAGCACCGTTTCTTACTTTTTTTGTGATTTCGAATTGAAATGGGGTAAATCCACCTTCGTGGCTGCCGATTTTTTTACCGTTCAAATATACGTCTGCCCGGTAATTAACCGCCCCAAAATAAAGGAAAAGTCTTTTCTCTTCCGGAACTGAATAACGGAACTCCTTTTTGTACCAAACCGTCCCTTCTGTATATGTCAAGTCGCATCGTTGGGAATTAAAGTCACCCGGCACGTTCAGTTCGGGGCCGCCTTCAAACGAATACTCCACGAAGTCCGTCTTCTTTTGTGGCTTCTTTTCCTGCCAAACTTGCCTGTAGTCACCAGCCCCGGCAGGGTCAAGTATCACCGTCCACTTTCCGTCTAAACTTGCTGTGTTTCTTGCCTGAACATTAATCATGGCAGTCTGGGCATTTATGCTGCCCACTAGAAGGGTTAAAACCAAAAGAATTAATATCCGTTCCCTGATTCCTGTTTTTAAGTATTTTTTCATATAAAAGATGTTTGCCGGACGACTTGCCCGATAGTTCAGACAAGTAATCGGGTGATATTAAATAAATTCAACTTTAATAACGGTTGCAATTTCATCCATATCGTCTGCACCAGGCGTTGTAACCATTAACTGATTTCCGGTAACCGACCATTTCAGCTCAACGCCACTTCCAACCACGCTAACACGTTTGATCTCCTGGTTTGGGTTCGTTTCAAATACATGTTCCAATCCGATTTCGGTATTCGGGTCGGGCAAGCCCAATAAATAAACGTACAAGGTATTTCCGTCTTTCGATTTGGTGAACCGGACATCATCCTTGGTGTATTTCATCGTAGCTGATTGCCCCCCGAAATGTCCTTTCTCAAATTCAGCAATTCCATAGCCAAAAATCGAGTGGACTCGTGTATTATAGACGGCTTCTTCGTGTTTGTTAATCCATTTTCCAATGGTCATTAAAACGTCTTGCTGTTCTTGCGGAATGATGCCGTTTGCCATCGGGGACACATTTAACAGCACCACTCCCTTTTTGCTCCATACGTCAATCATATTGCGGATGATCAAATCGGCCTTCTTGTACTTCAAGCCTTTGGTGTAGCACCAGCTACCGTCGCTAATGGTGATATCCGTCAGCCAGTACTTTTTGGGAATATTGGTTTTCCCGCCTTGTTCAATGTCAACCAGGGAAACACTGTTCGGCAAGTCTTCCTGCTTATGAAAAACGATAGGCTCCTGTCCCCGGCTCACCGCTGTATTAAAATCGTGGGCCACCATTTCCTTCCGGTATTTTTCCGGGATCATATCCAGCCACGAATCAAACCAAATCATGTCCGGCGCATATTTATCGACAACCTCGTCCACTTGCCCCAGCCAACGGTCGTAAAACTCATCGGCCGGTATGTTCCCGTACAGGTATTTCAGTTTTTCATCTTTGGTGCTGGTAATCCCATTCGGATCGTAGGCGTAATGACTGTTCCAACCAACATTGCCACTATTGGCCCAATGGTTACTATCGTTGGCATACCGTTGCAAATTCCGGGCATGGTGGAAGGTCGTGATGGTTTTCATACCGCGCTTTTTCAGCTCCGACAAAAGCTCCCCGGTGATATCCCTTTTAGGCCCCATAGCAGCGGCATTCCACGGATTGATTTCACTGTCCCACATCGCAAAACCATCATGATGTTCCGCAACAAGTCCGGCAAATTTGGCCCCTGCTTTTTGAAACAGGTCAGCCCACCGTGCAGCATCAAAATGTTCAGCCTTGAACATCGGTATAAAATCATGATAATTGAAGTCGGCCCCATAAGTTTTAACGTGGTAATCGTGAACATCAGCACCCCATTGTCCTTCTTTAAGGTTGGTATAATACATCCATGCGGGGTACCATTCTGAACTGTACGCAGGCACGGAGTAAACGCCCCAGTGGAAATAGATTCCAAGTTTGGCATCCTTGAACCATTCCGGCTCGGAATTGTGTTTAGCCAGCGATTCCCAGGTTGGTTCATAAACATTCTTGATGTGTTCCGTTTGTTTCGGACTGCACTGGCTCAACGTGCAAGCAGCAAGCAGTAAACTTGCTATTTTCAAAGTCTTTTTAAGTGTATTCATTTTTTCGTTATCCTTCTTACAATCGATAGACGTTCGTGAAAAATCGGCTCTGTATTAATAAATTGTGCTGGTCAGCTTGACGCTGGTAGCTGTTAGCCCGGGCGATGACACCGTAAGTTTGATATCTCCGGCTGCACGAGTACTCTTCACGACAACCAGCGCCCTCCCCTTCCAGCATTTCCGGGAATCGCCAACATACGAATCCGTGTCTTTCATGTCGCCATTGCATACACCCGCAATGACACCCGGGCCTTCAATGCTAAACTGCAAGCGGTTGTCGGCGTTTGGCTGAATAATCCCATCCTTATCGGTAACTTCAATCGTAATGTATGACAAGTCCTGTCCATCTGCACGAATTTCTTTCCGGTCAGCCGTTAGTTTCATTTTTGCAGCTTCACCGGCTGTTTGCAGCGTAGTCGATTCAACTTCCTGATCATTTTCAACCCCAACAGCCTTTAATGTACCGGGTGAATAAGGTAAAGTGAACGTCGCTTTGTACTCCTCCTTTTCTGTTGTCGGCTGCTCGCCAACGAGTTTCCCGTTGAGGAATAACCGGACTTTGGGGTATTTGGAATACACTTCTACCTGAATGTCCTTTCCTTCGTGGCCCGGCCAGGTCCAGCTTTCCCAGGTTGGCCATACCGACCACCAGGTCAGTTTGATCTCGCCATTATCCGGATTGGGTTCGCGAACGGCCATGTAGAGCTTTTCAGTATCGTTCCACAAGATGTTGCGGTAGTGTGAAATGGGTTTCCGCCATCCGGTCAGGTCGATGTCGCCACAATAGGCGCCATGCCAGGGAAAAAAGTCGCCCTCCCAATGTTCGCCCGGAGGATCGTTCGGGTAATACCAACGTCCGATACTCGATTCACCCAAATAATCCATCGCTGTCCAGACAAAATCGCCAATAACGTAGTCGTTGTTTTTCACCAACTGCCAATTTGCAAAAGCATCCCTGGGATATGATTCCGTTTGAACAATGATGCGGGAGGGCACCCGCTGGTGATCATCAGGCGCGCTGCTTAAATGATAATTGTACCCCGCAACATCGTGTGCCGCCATCAATGGGTCGAAAGCATCCCAATCGTTTCCCCAGCCTACAATAGCCGAGGTGATGGGGCGGGTCGAGTCCAATTTTCTTATTTCGCCAGCCAGCATCTTTGCCGTTTCAACAGCCTGCGGTTCTTTTCGTTCTGGAATCTCATTACCGATGCTCCACATGATCACCGATGGGTGGTTCCGGTCGCGCAAAACCATGGCATCCAAATCGCGCTGCCACCATTTGTCGAAATATCGGGCATAATCGTATTTGTTTTTACCAACGGTCCAGCAATCAAACGATTCGTCCATCACCAGTAGCCCCAGCCGGTCGCAGGCATCCAAAAAAGCCTCGGAGGGAGGATTATGGGAAGTTCGAACGGCATTATAGCCTGCTTCTTTCAGCAACTCTACTTTGCGTTCCTCGGTGCGGTCGAAAGCGGCAGCCCCCAAACAGCCGTTATCGTGATGGATACAGCCACCGTCAAGTTTGACGGTTTTGCCATTCAGTTGAAACCCGTTTTCAGGCGTGAATTTGATGGAGCGAATGCCAAAGGTGGTTTTGGTCTCGTCAATGGTTTGACCTTCTTTTAAAACCTGAATTTTAGCTGTATACAGATTGGGCGTTTCCGGCGTCCAGAGCATCGGATTTGAAACCTGAATCGACCGGGTGATTTTTTTCTCGCTGTTGGCAGGTAATTCCACCTCGGCTTCATCATCGGCAACACCTTTCGAATTTTCAGCCAACAAGTCGGTTTTTATACTGACATGCTGCGGCGAACCGGTTTCGTTTCGGACAACTGTTTCTAGTTGAACGGTTGCATTATCCGCCGACACTTCGGGAGTGGTAACAGCAACTCCCCATTGAGCCACATGCACCGGATTGGTAATCCTCAACCACACATGGCGGTAGATGCCCGAACCACTATACCACCGGCTGTTGACCTGTTGTGAGTTATCCACCCGCACCGCGACGATATTCTTTTTACCAAAATCCAGATACGACGAAAGGTCGTAGCTGAATGATGTGTAACCGTAGGGATGAACGCCCAGCGATTTACCGTTAATGAAGACTTCGGCATTCATGTAAACACCGCCGAATTCAATGGAAATTTTCCGGCTTTTCCATGCATTGGGAACGTTGAAGGATTTCCGGTACCAGCCAATGCCCGCCGGAAAATATCCACCGGCCATCCCGGTCGGATTCGAATGGTTTATTTTCCCTTCGATGCTCCAATCGTGCGGGAGATCCAGCGTGCGCCAGCTTCCATCGTTAAAATCCAGGGAACTGGCAGCGGCGGTATCGCCTAAAAAGAACTTCCAGTTGGAATCAAATAATTGCTTTCGCTCAATGTTGACCGACTGTTGTGTACAGCTCAACATACAAACGATCATGAGCAGCAATGCTGCCGGGATTCCTTTCTTATAATAACGGTAATTTTTTTGTGTGTCTGTCAGGTTCATTGTATTTATTGGTTTGAATAAGTGTAAGAGGGATGTTTTTGATTTATGACCAGCAGCTTCGAATCAAACGAGTTCCGGAATGGCAGAATATTTGAATCAAATGACTTCAACGGATTGACTTTTTCCGACCATTCCTGGTACAGGGAGCGCAGGACATGCATGACAACAATATACTTCAGATTTAAGGTCTTTTTCAGATAATCCAAATCTGCTTTCCCTTCATTTAACGGCTCTTAGTAAAGAAATGCCACATCTACCGGATCTTTCCACTTCCCGCTTTGGGCCATGTAATCTTCGAAATTATCCATTTTTATATCGCCCGAATGAAAAATCCGGGCACCATCCATATTGATGTAAAACCCTATATTTTTCATATGCTTCTCAATATCAACACCATCCCCTATATACGACATCTGTTTTAACCCGAGAGCATTCGCGGTCACCCCATCAATGGTTTGTGTGGTACTTTTATTTATTTCGGGTGTGAGTTCGCACATCTGTTTTCTCACTAAAAAACAGCAGCTTAGAGCACTCCGACAACATCAAGCACAACCACGGAATCGTCACCGTCAGGGGCATTCGCAGGTAACGAAATCTGTATTTCCCCGTCTTCAACGGAATAATCAAGTGCTTTGTCCGGATCATCCATTAGGTAAACTCTTAATTCCAATCAAGTTTCTAAGTTTCATTCCATTTTTTATCTCAAAAATTCACAACAACTTTATTTCCGTCATATGTAACCAGCTTATCCGGGGTCGTCGATAATTCTCCACCATGCCCCTGAGCAGGACTAACGATGACAATATTGAACGACCTACTTTCAAGCATACCCGGGAATTTACCATTTCGTTTATGTATTGTAAGCGATTTTTGTTTATCGTTCCATGAAAAGAGAATGGTTGAATAAATCCCTTTTTCATAGTTATAATTGTCATTTTCATCTTCGTAGAGTGTGAATTCACCGTTTGCTCCCTCATAAATGCGGATTTCAAGACTGTTCCATTTCTTTTCGGTAGCGTATTGCACTTTTGGCCCTACCAGTAATATTGAACCAGCTTTTACATAGAGCGGAATAATATCCAGCGGGGTTTCTTTTTGGATGGTTTGACCGCCGTTTACTTTTTCGCCTGTCCAGAAGTCGTACCAGTCTGTTCCTTTCGGCAAGTAAACTTCTTTTGTTTTTACCGAACTAAAATCCTCCACTTTAACCGAATCGTTTCCCTTTGCTACATTTTTCCAATACATAGGTTTAGTTACAGGGCTTACCAACAACGATTTACCAAACATAAATTCATCATTGAGATTTATTGCCTGTTTGTCGGCGGCAAAATCCATTACCAGCGCGCGCATCATACTGGACTGATTGGCTGTAACCTGCCACGATGTCGAATAAATGTATGGTAATAAGCTATATCTTAAGTTGATATATTTTTCAATCGCGTCGTAAGTAGGGTTGCCTTTTTTACCAAACTGGTAGATCTCTCGCGGGTATCCCTCGCCGTGCGAACGCATCATCGGGCAAAAAGCCCCGAACTCCATCCAACGGACTTGTAACTCCCTGTAATCGGGGTTTTCGAGTGGATTTTTGAATTTTTGCAGAAAGAAGCCACCAATATCCGAGTTCCAGTTGGGTATGGCTGAAAGTGAAAAATTAAGGCCCGCAGAGATCTGATTTTTCAACGTTTCCCACGATGCAGTAACGTCGCCCGACCAGGTATTTGCACCATAGCGTTGCTGACCTGCAAAAGCAGAACGGGTAAGTATAAAAACACGTTTATCGGAAGTTACCTCGCGCTGATGTTGATAAACTCCTCCAACGGTCATTAACGGATAAGCATTCCGCACTTTCCGAAAGCTACCCAAATAGGTTTTATTATCAAAATCAGTTGATTTCTCATCCAAATGATCGGGTTCTGTCGAATCCATCCACCAACCATCCATGCCCAATTTGAAGATACCATTATTCAAGTATTTCCAGTATAAATCGCGTGCTTTAGGATTGTAAGCATCATAAACCTTAACGCCGGAAGGATAATCCTTATTAACAGGGAATTTTTCGGATCCGGATTCAGGCCATGTTTTAAAATTGAACAAGGCATTCATTTTCTCTAACTCACGGAATTGCTTTGTCATTGGCCCAAATGAACTCCAAATTGAAATAATCATGTGAGCGTTAAGCGCGTGAACATCATCTACCATTTTTTGAGGATCCTGAAATCCCGGATTAAGAAACTCCATGGCATTCCATAAATAATTGTTCCCCCAGTATCGCCAGTCCTGGATAATTCCATCCAAAGGCACATTGAGTTCCCTGTATTTTTTCACGACATCAACTAACTCATCCTGGGTTTTATAACGCTCGCGGCTTTGCCAGAATCCGTATGTCCACAACGGAAACATGGGTGCCTGACCGGTAAGGTCGCGCATGCAAGCAATCACACCATCGGCGTTACCCCCGTTCATAAAATAGTAATCGATGCAATCTCCTACTTCAGACTTAAAAGTCGTCCCCTCCTTGTTATCATCAAATTGAGTGGGCGAATAGTTGTCCCAAAACAAACCATAGCCCTTCACTGACTGAAAAAACGGGATATAATCATCGAGATTACCCTGTACCATTTTAAGGCTTACGTTGCGTTTCGACATTTTCCCCTGTTGCTGCTGGCCCAATCCGTAGATTTCTTCATCCTTTTCCAGTTCGAAGGACTGAGACACGGTGTATGATTTTTCTCCCGCATCATTCATGACGGTAAATGATGTCGTACCTGCTTTTTCTTTGAATAATGGCAGCTGGTTTCCTGAATTAAAACTAACCTGACCACTATTCATATTAATCGAAACGCTCAACGACTTGCTTGTCAAAACAAGATTATCTCCAACTTTTTTTGTACGAAATGCAACTTTCTCCAGTTTTTTTATAACCGACAGGCTCTGCTTTGTGCAAACATTCCCTTGTGGATATTTCAGAACCCTTACAATAGATGGAGTATAAAACTGAATTTCAATATTTACGGCATCAATTTCAGCCTTCACTCCGATATCCGTCATTTTGTATGACTGTGCATTTGCAGTACTCACAAAAAGGGCGAACAGCAACGCAATTTTAGTCGCCAGTTTTTTCATGTGGTTCTTAGAACTTATTTCTTAATATTTTACAACACCTAAATCTCCATTTCACAGTGATCCAATACCTCAGCAAATCGCTTTCTTACTGCTTGTCAGTAGGAACATCAAGAACAACCACAGAATCGTCGCTGTTCGGAACCTTTGCCGGCAACGAAATCCGAATATTCCCGTTTTCGACTGTATAATCAAGCGCTTTGTCGGGATCATTCATCAAATACACTTTTGTAACGGAATTTTTAAGTGCCGGAACTAAAAGAATTCCATCCTGAGGCCACGAAAATACATGGGCGAATAATTTGCCTTTCTTTTTGGTATAAAAACCCCATTCGGGTTCAGTCTTAAACGGGCTGCGTGTAGCGCCGTATATGCTTTGACCGTAAATGTCCATCCATTTTCCTATGGCTTTTAGCTTGTCGGCGGTTTGTTCCGGAACGGTTCCATCTCCTTTGGGGCCGATATTGAGCAGGTAATTTCCATCACGTGAAACTACTTTTACCAATTCCTGGATCAACGCTTTGGTTGATTTGTAGTCATGGTCGTTTTTATTGTAGCCCCACGAGTGGTTCATCGTTTGGCAAGTTTCCCACTGGCGATCCAACGGTGCGTCGGGTACATTTTGTTCCGGACATTCATAATCCCCCAGGCCAAAACTGCGGCACACCCGTTCGTTGACCACCAGGTTCGGATCAAGTTTCACCAAGTAATTATACAGATCGATCCCGTCCGCTTTCGTCCACCATTTTTCAAGGGTTGGCTTGCCTGCATTGTACGTCCAATCACCATCAAACCAAAGCGAGGCGGGATGATAGCGGTCAATTAATTCCTTCAATTGCGCTTTCATATCCCGGATGTAGGCCGTCCGGGCCGAATCCGACTTCATGGTTGAGTAAGTCGAGCCATTGATATGGCTAATCTCCTGCGAAGAATGGCTCCAGTCAAGGATGGAATAATAGAGACAGCATTTGATGCCGGCGGCGTCGCAGGCTTTTTTTAGCTCCATCAGCACATCGCGTTTCCCGAAAGGTGTAAAACGCTGAAGGCTGTACATTTTTTTGCCCGTTACATCCTTAAAGCTTTTCACTCTGGTGTCCCACATGCTGAAACCTTCATGGTGTTTAGCGGTGATGACAATGTACTTCATGCCCGCATCCTTTGCCAGTTGAACAATTTCATTGGCATCGAACTTCGATGGATTAAAATGAGACGAGACTTGCTGCTGATAATCGGCCTTTTTCCAGTGTTCAACACTAAATGCCCATTCGCCATGCGCCAAATACGAATAGCTACCAAAGTGGATGAACATACCAAAACGGTCATTGTACCACCACTTTAACTTCTGAGGAATTTGATACTGGGCATTTGCCCGGAACGATGGAACAACGCCCATCAATACCATCCACGTGAGTATGATGAAACGCTTTTTCATAAACCTAATTTTAAAAATTTTAATTTCATTTTATTTTTGAATAATTCCTTTCCGGTCATCCGTTCTGAAAGGCACCGCAGGCAAGCCTGCAGAATTCACCAGGTTGCATTCAGGATTATCCGCCCAGGCATAGCGCACCTCTACCGGTTCGGCAACTTCATCGGAATAGACGACAACTTCATTGCCTTCAATTTTGGCCTTCGCCCAATAGAATTGCCACTTTGCGAATATTAATTTTACTTTTCATAAACGTATTGTCATTCCATTATTTGCTGATGGTTTTCAAACACTTATCAGTAACAGTTCATACCTGTTTCTCAAGGTTTAATTTTCTCAATCCTGGCCGTCCATCCGCCACCCGGTGCCAGGTTCATTTCAATTTTATCCTTGTTGGAAACGATTTTGATTTCACGTTTGTAGTCGGTAGCATCGCGGTCTGCATTCACCCCGTCGCAGAATATCTCGGCTTTGTATTTGCCTTCAGGTAAAAAAGAGAGGGCGACGCTAAGCGTACGGCTGTCCCAATTGGTCATTGCTCCAACATACCAGTCA
The DNA here is from genome assembly GCF_009617875.1 of Prolixibacter sp. NT017. Lineage (NCBI taxonomy): Bacteria > Pseudomonadati > Bacteroidota > Bacteroidia > Marinilabiliales > Prolixibacteraceae > Prolixibacter > Prolixibacter sp. NT017. Next base: position 2,493,692 of record NZ_BLAV01000001.1, read on the forward strand.
TCACCTTTACGACGGGCTGTTACAATGTACTTTGATACTTTGGCATCCAATATTTTCGTTTGGTCGAATACAGTCGGCGTTTTGGCAATAAACCGCGCACACTCCGATTCTTTCCGGTAGGCTGTCGGATTATCGGCCATCATTTGCAATGGCGCTTCGAACACCACGTACATAGCTAGTTGGTGGACGCGGGTTCCCTGGCTCATTGGCATTGAGTTCGATGGGTGAAAATTTGCCTTTGTTGCGTTGCGCATGGCGCCGGGTGTGTAATCCATCGGGCCGGTCATCATGCGCATAAACGGAAGTGTCACATCATAAGGCGGAACATTGTCGGTTGCCCATTTGACGTTTTCCATGCCCTTCACGCCCTCGAAATTCAGCACGTTTGGCCATGTGCATTGGAGGCCCGAAGGTTTCATGCCATGATAATCAAGGATCATTTTGTAATGTGCCGCCATTTCGGCCAATTCGTAGCACGAGTGCATCGCCAGTTGATCGTCGCGGTCAAAAAAGTCGACCTTGAATCCTTTGACGCCCATGACCAAATATTTGGCAAACGCTTGCTCTTTCACCCTATCGAAGTCGTGCCACGATGCCCACAGGATAATATCCACATGCTTGTTTTTGGCATAGGCCAGAATTTCTTTCAGGTCGATCTTATCCGAGGGGGTCATCACATCGTGCCCTTTGTACCAGCCTTCGTCAAGCACCACATATTCCACTCCGTAATCCGAAGCAAAGTCAATGTAATATTTGTAGGTCGGGGTATTTATGCCTGCGCGGAAATCGACATGTGAAATGTTCCAGTCGTTCCACCAGTCCCACGCCACTTTGCCGGGCTTAATCCACGAAACATCGGCAATGCGGGACGGCGCAGCCAACCGTTGAACCATATCATTGTCCGCCAACTCTTTATCGTTATGGCTAAGGAAAACGATTCTCCACGGGAAGGCACGAGGGGCTGTCGTTTTAGCGATAAAGTCAGCTCTTTTAGTGACCACAAAATCAAGGCTGTCAAATCCACCTACCCGTTCTTTCAAAGGATATTTTGGAAAAATACCATGAACGCCAAATTTTGTAGGGTCATTTATTTTGTAATACATCCCCGGATAATCCTCCAGATCGGTTTCCATGAGCATGGCTTTATTCTGGTTCCCTAAATCGACCAAGAGAGGCAGAATCGCCAACGAGTCTGCCCTGAAATCTGACAAAGGAATATGGTCATACACCGCTTCGAATGCCGATTCAAATGGGTCTCCTTCACGCAAATCGCGAACATAAGGCACCCAGGCTTTATAATCTGCCTTAAAGTTGAAGTTCGCATCTTCGTTGGCAATGACGATGCCTCCTTTCTTTGAAGAATAAAAACGATAGGCCACCCCATCGTTGTAAGCCCTGAAAATGATACCAAAATCGCCTTTACACGTTATGGTCAACTGATTGTAGTTGTCGGTGACGCTATCCTTCCGGTAATTGATTGCTTTTAGTTCTTCGTTGACTGAAAGCCTTTTGGCTGATTTTACCTGTACATTTCGGCCCAAAGCCGTTCCGTCTGCCAATTGAAGCGAAATCAATGACGGCGCCAATATCGTATCGCCGGCATTTATCAATGTCCAGGACAAATCGGCACCAGCCTGTATGCACAAAACAATTTGTCTGTCAGGTGATTCCAGTTGGTAGACTTTCGGTTTGGTTGCAGCATTGCAGTTGACAATAAAAAGGACTGCAAGCAAAAAAAGGGAAAGGGAATAGGTTGCTTTTTTCATTGTGTATACATGTTATTTTATTTCAAAAGCGCAACTTATTTGAATCTTTTGCTTTGAAATTGAAGATTTAAATTCATCAGCTTAGGAACTTTATATTGAAAATTTTACTTCTTCAACGATTGAAGCTATGCCTGCAGCGGGTCAGATGTTCCAATCCCCGAAGTATTCATCCCCACGAGTAGCCAAACTAAAAAAATTGTATTTTTTAAACTCATTCAATACGATGATGAGTTATAGTCTTATTTAATTTGATTTTTATTGGTTTGCTCCTGCCATGATAGCATCAATCGTCCGCTGATCTTTTACGGTATAATTTGATCTATCCAATACGCCGCCAGTGTCCCACCAGAATGGAATTAAGCCATTTTCTAATGCTTTTCTTGTTACATAAGTGATCCAATGATCCACTGAATTATTGTGTTTATCCAATTCTTTAGGTACATTTTGGGTATTGCCCCTCCTGTAAGCACCATACTCACCCAAGATTACCGGGATACCCTTGTCTACAAATTTGCTTTTTGCCAAACTAAACGACTGATCTACTGCATCCTCTTCTCCGTAGGTAGCATTGCGTTCAGGCTCAATATCTGAATGATAATCTTTACCCCAGTAGTAAGCCATTTTACCCCAGTCGACGTCTTCATTCAATATGCAGAATTGAGAAGGACTGTAAAAATGTACCTCAGCCATCAAACGCCCCTCAATCTCATCCGTGGGCATGTCCATCAGATCATTACTTTTTTCAATATTCGTGCCAGGCCCCTGAACTACAAGCACCCGATAGCTGTTTCTTCCTCCTGTAGAGCGAACTGCGTTTACAAAAGTTTGATGATAGGAAAGTAGTACTTCCATTTGTTCTGCGTTATCTACATTCGGCTCGTTGGCACTGGCAAACATCAGGTGTTCGTCAAAATCGCGCATGGCCGTTGCGATTTGCTCCCAGTAAGCTTTTTGTTTGGCGTTTACCGAATCCTTTTTTTCCGGTGTACAGTTGTTCTCGAGCCAGCCTCCATCCCAATGGATATTTAGAAGCACATACATGTCATTGTTCACACAATAGCCTACCACTTCTTTTACCCTGTTGAGCCACGCAGGATCGATGCGTGCAGTTTTTTTGTCCACCACATGGTGCCAGTCCCAGGCGCAAGGAATGCGAATCGCATTGAAACCTTGCTGCTTGACAAATTTCACATAGTCTTCTGTGATAGCAGGGTTTCCCCAGCCTGATTCTCCTCCGGGAGCTTCCATCGTGTTGCCGATGTTCCAGCCCAGTTTCATTTTTGCTGCCAACTCCATTGCTGTACTGGCCATTCCAGTATTGTCGGGCGCCTGTGGCGATGTATTGTAAGAAGGGAATAATTGGCTGGGCTGCGAAACTGTAATCCGGCGAGATTGGCCGTTTGAAGAGCTAACGACAATGGTCGTCGAGCGGGTTGCTCCTGTACTGTTAACCGTCGTTGACAATTCAATCTTACTGCTTCCACCACTCCCTGAAAGTTGACTTAACTGTAACCACGACACAGAATTGCTTGTACTCCAGGAATCGTTGCATTCTATCGTTATCGTTGACTCCCCTCCCTCTGCTTCAAAAGTAAGCTCACTGACAGAAACCGTCAGGATGGGATCCACCCGGTCTGTGCCTTCGCAGGAAACAAAAAACAGAAGGACACTTAGAAAAATTAAAGTTTTCTGTAACAATCTAAACATCATTTTACTATAAAAAGTTAATGAATAATTCAAGAATAGAAATCTGTCGGGCAAAAGCACCAACCGATTTATTAAAAAAGTTGGGGACAAACAGGAGTCTCCTGCCTGTCCACAACAAAAAAAGCTATCGTCTTACCACCCTAAAATTGTCAAAGGCAGCTTCAAAATTGTCTGTAGTTGAATTGCGATAGTTATGAAGATAAATTCTAAAGTATGTCTTTCCTGAGCTACCGACTATATCCGTGATTTTTGAAATAGGATCACCTTCACCGTCATCAAGACGGAACGAGGATAACGGGATAGTTACTGTTTGCCACCCGTCAGTTGTAACGGGAATAGTCTTACTGGCTGATACCTTCCACGGTTCGTATCGTGCTATATAATTACTAGCATTTGCTGTTCTGATACAAAGCGTACCTCCGCTCCATGGTTTAATAACCTTCATTTCAAATTTCATGGCCCAATTGTCGCCGGAATCATCCAGGTTCTCAGTTGGTACCCACTGACCACCGGCATCGTTGATAAGAATTTGATTTCCTCCCCAACCTTCAAGATAACCATCTTCTCCGGCTTCCAGAGGACCGCTTTTATAGACAAGGTACATACTGTAACCAACACCATATTCAGTATTATAGGAAGGCCAACCTGTAGTATTGGGGTCTGAGCTCCAAAGACTCACATCGCCATTACCCCAGCCCCAGCCGAAGTAGTCGCCCCACTCCATGTTGGCCAAAATACCTACGCCACCGGAGTTTATAAACGCAATGTCATTCACATTATAAGCAGTTGTAAATGAACCCGACTGAGTTATAATCTCAACCGGACCGCTTTGAGACAAAGCCGGTGAAACAAAGCTAAGAACAGACTCATCTGCCGATACTTCGTAGTCGGTTATTTCTGTACCAGCGAAAGTAAAACTTTGAATTGAGGTAAAGTTATATCCGTATAAATGAACCAAATCACCTTCATGGGGTACCTCTAATGAGATATATGATATAACCGGAGGACCAACAATTTTAATGGAGAAATTAGTTGACCCAACCGCGGTGGAATAAGTAATGGTATTTGCCAGCGAAGCCTGGGAACCCGATAAATCAGCAGGAACCTGGACGATTGCGCTTGTGTCGGTATAAACCACTTTGCTCAAATCGGCAGCAATACCCTGAAATAATATTTCTGTGGCATTCTGGAGGCTATATCCGACAATATTGATTTCATCACCGGGGTACAACACATGAACAACCGTATCATTTGGAGAAGCTTCATTATTTCTCACACGAGAGATCAATGGTACACCAATAATATTGATATTAAATGTAGCCGTCCCCCCTTCACTGATTGCGGTAACGGTATTTAGTTCATCTGCCGGAACTGATTCAAACTGGATATCAGGTAATTGCACAACAAGACTTTCATCGGCAAAAAGTGCAGTGTTAATTTTAGCAGGTACAGAGCCAAAATACACCTGGCTAACTCCACTCAGGTGATGTCCCAACAAAACGACCCACTGGCCGGTCTGTATCGTGGTAACAGCCGTATCATTGGGAGAAGCGGCATAATTTACGACACCCGTAATAACCGGTGGTTCTACTTTATCCTTCTGACAAGCGCCCACAAATAGGATCACCGCTGCCAGAAAAATTGCCTGCCAGTAATAGGTGTATTTATCTATTCTATTTTTCATTGTTGCTAATTTTTTCTTTTATACTAATAATAAGGTACGGGTGCGTCTAACAACTTTGGATTAGCCGTTATTTCAGATGATGGGATCGGGAGCCTGAATGAATTAGCGGTAGCCGGTGTAATAACGCCAAAGGGATTCTCCGGTTCCGCAACTCCGTCATTATAGGTGAAGGGAACACGCTCTCCTCCATTCAGAAGGCTGATGGCTTTCTGTGGGTTGTAGTATGAAAGGCTCACCAAATCACCCCAATACTGACTTTCTGCTGCCAACTCGATCCTTCTTTCTTTTAGCAGGATATCGGCATCAATTGAATTTACCGGTTGCACCCCGGCCCTTGTACGGACTTTGTTAAAATACATCAGCGCATCAGCATCTGAAGTTGAACTGTTGTTACCCAGAATTGCTTCGGCATAAACCAGGTACACATCCGCGAGTCGCAGCAAGGCATTGTGTTCGGCAGATGAAGTCAACGTCATGATTGGGACATTGTTGTCTTTCTTTGTGCCAATGATGTGTTTCTTCAATCCGGATTCGCCGGTAAAAGTATATCCGCCGCCGGCCGCGTTTAACTCCGGATAATAATCGCCCTTCAGCATAAAGGTTGCTTTGCGCCTGATCGTATCATCCGCGGAGTATTGCAAGTACATATCGTAAGTAGGTCGGATTCCGAACCAACCGGCCTGTCCGTCGGCAGAAATTTCTGTACCGCCCGGAGAATAAATTTGCAACATGTTGCCCTCAAACCAACCGCTGGTAGTGGGGTCCCAACGCAATGCAAACAGCGCTTCGTCGTTATAATTATTCTCGGTTTTAAACAGATCGGCATAGTTATCCATCAATTCCAGGCCACTGTTTTTACAAACATTGCCGGCGTATAGTTTGGCGCTATCTAAAAGCGCCTGATCGCGTTTCCCGATGCTTTTCGGGGCTAAACCGGACCATGATAAATAGACCTTAGCCAGCAACCCCTGTGCAGACCATGTGGTCACCCTTCCGCGCTCCCAGTCTGAACCCACTGCTTCAGGAAGGTTCCTAGTGGCAAACGTCAGGTCGTTTACAATAAACCGGTATACATCATTCACCAGGTTGCGGGGAACCAAAGGTGAACTAATTAGTTTGGTATTGTCTTCGATGATAGGAACGTCACCCCATAACAACCCCAGGTTGTAGTAAGCATATGCACGAATAAACCTGGCTTCGGCAAGAGCCGCATTTTTATCTGCTTCGGGAACAGATTTTGGTGTTTTAGCATTGATTGCGTTAATCGTGGTATTGCAATGGGCGATTACCTTGTACATGCCTCTCCAATTGGCAACTACGGCTCCGTTTAAACCAGTAACCGAAAAGGTATTGAGTTGAACAGCATCATCATTATATCCCAGTACCATGTTTCCACTCATTACATCGCCAATAGTCAAATAGCTGGTATACGTATATTCGGACCAGGGCGCACCCGCATATAAAGCAGCGGTTGCCAGCTTTAAATCAGAAGTAGTTTGATAGAAGTTTTCTGTACTGATCTGCGATAGTGGAGGACGATCGAGAAAGTCCTTATTACAGGAGGCCAATAGCCCGGCAACCAAAAGCGCCGGATAAAATATTTTTGATTTTAAATTCATAGCATTCGTTTTTTTATTTCGACAAGGTGATGTTTAAGCCAAATGTAAACCTCCGGGCCTGAGGATAGTACCCGTTATCAATACCCGCATTAATCGGGTCCCAGGAACCAACTTCAGGGTCCATACCAGAATAGTTTGTGATAATAAAGGCATTGGTTACATTCGCATAAACCCGCAAAGAATTGATGTGGATCCGTTTCAGCAGGTCCCTGGAGAAATTATACCCCAATGAAATGCTTTTACACCTTACAAAAGACCCGTCTTCTATAAATTTGTCGGAGAACCTCATGTTATCGTTTGTATTGTCATTTCGAACTCCCGGGATTTCCGTGTGGGGATTAGTAACAATGACATTGTAAGGATCAGTATCTGAGCCCTCAGGATCAATTAATTCAAGTTTGGCATAATTGTTTAATGTCCGGAAATAGCCATAACTTGATCGTGGATCTTCAGCAGTAACGCGCAACTGATTAAATACCTTATTACCGATACTGGCACTGAAAAACATGTTTAAGTCGAAGTTTTTATAGGTAAACGTATTGTTGAATCCCAGTTGCACTTTCGGAATTGGCGAACCTAGATATGTTTGGTCCTTCTCATCAATTATTCCGTCACCATTCAAATCTTTAAACTTGAGGTCGCCGTACCAAATACTACCTGAGGCATTTGCAAATGGTAGTATTTCGCCATTTTTCGATGGCCTGGCGTGGGGCTTAATGCCCTTTTCTTCATCGCCGTAAACATCAACGGCAGATGCAAATACACCGCCATCAACAACGTACCCGTAAAAATCGCCAATGGACCGTCCAACCACCGTCTTACTGTATTGGCCCATGATCGGCGCCCCTTCAGCATTCAGTTTTAATACCGTATTGATGTTACGCGATACAGTCAGGTCTGTCTTCCAGGTGAAGTTCTTTCCCTTGATATTGGTGGAACTGATCCTGAAATCAAATCCTTTGTTTTCCATCGAACCCACGTTTACCCATGGTGCGTCCAATGCTCCTGGACTCCAGCTAATTGCGGTTCCGGAGTACATGGGCAGCGATGTTTGCATGGCCAGCCCGTCCGTTTTTTTCAGATAAAAATCGACCGAAAAATTCAATCGCCAGTTAAAGAACGTTCCGTCAAGTCCAATGTTGGAACTTTCGGTTTGTTCCCACTCCAGATCGGGGTTTGCAATGTTTTGGGTAAGCTGCGATACCGTACTTACACCGGTCGGCACGGTGGCCAGTGTTGACGTGTAGACGTAATTACGCCCGGCCTGCCTGTTGGTCAACCCGTAGCCCAGGCGCAGCTTCAGTTCGTTAACAGCTTTCGAATCTTTCAAAAAGTTCTCATTATTGATTTTCCATGCCAACGCGCCGGAGTATGACAAAATCCAGCGGTTATCTTCGGCATACATCGATGCCCCATCTTCGCGAATGTTTCCGGTAAGTAGGTATTTATCGTTAATCCCCAAATTCAACCGGCCAAAAACCGATTCTTTAGAACTATGGATTTTTGCCCCCCCGTTCGTTGCGGTTGTAGGATCGCCCCCATCAATGACCTGCACATTGTTGGATGGGTAATTTTTACGGGAGGCTTTTAACGTTTGCGATTTATCCAAAGATGCCTCATGTCCGGCCATGGCCTTTACACTGTATTTTTCGGCAAACAGGTGGGAATAGGTAAGGTAATTCTTTAACGAGGTATACACGCCCTCACTAAAGTCAGAAGAGCCCTCGCTTATAAGTCTTTCCAGGTTCCCCATCTTGTAGGATGGCTGAAAGATATCCTGTGTGGCTATAGTGAAATTCCCGGCAGCTTCATTGCGCAGCACCAGGCCTTTGGCAAAGGTAATTTCGGCGTAGAGGTTGCTAAAAACCTGTTTCCGGTTGACCTCATCTTTATTAATTAACGCGATTGCGTAAGGGTTTACTTTTTGAGCCACCCAACCAACAGTGCTGGTAGAGCCTCCCCAACTGCCATCGTTGTTCTGTACCGGAATATCAGGTGTTTGCTCCAGCGCTGCCCGAACTACGCTACTGACGGTGCTATTGATATTCTCATCGATATTTACCATTTGAAGACTGGAGCCTATTTTTAACCAGTCCGTCGTTTTATTGTCCAGGTTTAAACGGAACGAAATCCTATCAAACTTCGAGCCTAACGCAATCCCTTCCTCGCTCTGGTAAGATCCCGACAGCAAATACTGGGTCCGCTTATTACCTCCGCTCATAGTAAGCGTGTGTGATGATGTAGGAGCGTTCCGGAACATGACGTCCTGCCAGTCGGTTCCTTTGCCCAGATATTTAGGATTAGCCAGCTCAGGCCGTTCGTCAAACCCCCAGCCAATACCGGCATTCCGTGCATTGACAAAGGTGGCAAATTCCTGCAGGTTCATCACCGGAAGTTTTCTGGTCAATTGTTGCGTACCGGCAGAAAATTCATAGGTAATTTTAGGAGGGGCTATCCGGCCTCTTTTGGTTGTGATAATAATAACACCATCAGTACCTTTTGATCCATAAATGGCTGTGGCGGACGCGTCTTTCAACACGTCAACCGATTCAATATCCGAAGGATTTATCCCGGCCAGAGGGTTTGTACCGGTTCTGTAAGAGTCTCCCGGGGAAGCAATTCCCTGCAGTTCCACCCCATCCAACACGTACAAGGGGCCAGAACTACTAAAGCCGGTTATCCCGCGAATTTGCACTGATACCCCACCCCCAGGCTGTCCGGACGCCTGCGTTACCACCATCCCCGGAATCCTTCCCTGGAGGGATTGCTCAATGGTTACCGGCTGCGTCCGGGTGATTTCATCGGCGCTAACAGATGATATCGCGCCGGTAACATCCTTTCGTTTTACCGAACCATAGCCAACGGCAACGACTTCTTCCAGTCCGATAGCCTCTTCTTCCATTGTAACATCTATTTTCCTTCTCCCATCGACCTTTATTTCGGTCCTTTTCATCCCCACGAAGGAAAAAACGAGAACACCATCTCCGGGAACATCTCCCAATGAATATTTTCCATTAGCATCGGTGATTGTTCCACGATCTGTGCCTTTTATTATAATGCTAACACCAGGCAAAAACTCTCCATTGCTCTGAGATTTTACGACCCCGGAAATTGCAATGTTTTGTCCGAAGGTAGGAACGCCCCATATTACCACTAATAAAATGACATAGAGACTCCTAATTACAGCCCCACGCCATATTAAAAAACTATACGTTTTTTTCATACAACATAAATTTGGATTATTAAAATTAGCTTTTAGTCAGCTCGAAATCAGCCGCAAATTAGATCCAACAACATCCACAGAGGGGCTGCCATGTATTTTATGAGGGATGGTGATGTGTTATTTGAAAAATCACACCAAAAAAAAGAGAAAGATCGTTTTAAAAACAACCTGTCTCCCAGCCAAATAACAAATTATACTCGTTTATAGAGAATCATTATAGTCTATAGCAACATTGTTCCGGGTTTCCCGAAGAGTGCCACCATCAACGACAAGAATAAGCTGTAGCGTATTTTCAGTCAGGCTTCGTATCATCATTTTCATCCAGTCGTCACCACGGGCCCCCTGGACGCCTGTTACCCCGTCATTCAAAACATGTGCGCCAGGCACCTGTAATTGTTCATCATCCGGGAACAACATAAACGCACCGGTTGCCTGTTCTCTGGAAAACATAATCATGAAACTAACCGATCATGAAATTAACCGGTCCGTTAGCCTCGGCTACATCTGTACCATCCGAATTGGCCAGCGACGTGTACTTTTTATTGACATAACCAGGATACTTGCGTTGATCCGGTTTATTGGTATGCCACATATAGGACATCTATGTCTTATTCGGGATTATTTAATTGGCGCAAATAATCAGAAGGAGAAAGACCAAATTCATTTTTGAAGTTTACAGAGAATCTTTTAGGGGAGTTGAAGCCGACTGCGTAGGCAATTTCGGCTATATGTAGCTGACTTTTCTCCAAAAGCTGGCGCCCGCGTTTTAAACGAATTGTGCGGATAAACTCAGCGGGCCCTTTACCTGTAATGCTCATTAACTTCTTATACAAATGCCCCCTGGTAAGACCAACGGCAGCACTAAGAGCCTCAACAGAAAATTCTACATCCTCAATGTGTTCTTCCACAACCTTAATTGCCTTATCAATTAACTGTTCATCTAGTGGAGTTATCGTGATTTCACTAGGAGAGACATCCATTTTCTGGCTAAAGGAGAGGTGACTTTTTTTAGTCCATTCCATAAATTTTCGGATGCGCAGTTTTAGTACATTGAAATTAAATGGTTTGGTCAGGTAATCATCCGCGCCCAACTTCAGACCTTCGATTTGATATTCTTCGGCCGTACGGGCAGTCAGCAAAATAACCGGAATATGCGACCATTGTACGTCTGTTTTTATTCGGTTGCAAAGCTCCGTTCCGCTCATAACTGGCATCATCACATCGCTTATAACAATGGAAACGTCATTCTTTTCCAACATCCCCAGTGCTTCTTGTCCATTAAAGGCAACCAACACAGTGTAATCATCCGATAGGTTATCTGCCATAAACTCGCATAAGTCTTTGTTATCATCAACAAAAAGCAATACCGGATTGGTTGGATGATTTTGGTCGTCATACTCTTCTATTAATTCTTCTGCCGGCTCTTTTTCGGCATCCAATTCTTCAATTATCCCGTCGGCTTCTAAAATTGGAAGCTTAAAAGTAAACACAGTACCTTGAGAGTTATTATCCATAACCTCAATCGTTCCTTTGTGCATTTGAACGTACTCTTTTACAATATGTAAGCCTATTCCACTGCCGGTTTTATCCTGTTGTTTTTGTGAGGCCTGAAAAAATCGTTCAAAGACATATTTCTTCTCCGAATCGTTGATACCTTGTCCGGAATCAGAGATACTAACGCATATTTGATCTTCCTCCCGGAAAACATGAGTACTAACACGTCCTCCATCGGGTGTGTATTTGAATGCATTGGAAAGTAAGTTGAATAATATCTTTTTAACTTTGTCCCGATCGAATTGCATGGGTTGTTTTTCAATTTCACTGGAAAAAGAAAAGTCCATTTTACGGTCAATCGCGTAAGCATTAAAAGGAACACAGATTTCTTTAACAAAATTAACGAAATCGCCCACTTGCAGGTGCAAAGTTTCAGCTCCAACATCTAATTTGCGAAAATCCAGTAATGTATTGATCAATTGCAGAAGTTGCTCCGCATTTTTATTTATTGTATTTAGCTTTCTTCGCAAACCATCCTCAACCTTACCACTCAATATCGTTTGCAAAGGTGTAAGAATAAGCGTAAGTGGAGTTCGCAAATCATGACTGATATTGGTGAAGAATCTCAATTTCATTTCGTTCAAGTATTCCTTCTGTTCCCGCGCCAGCAACACCTTTTGTCGTTCCAGCTTTGTCCGATGCCGCTTTCGGATTCGATAAAAAGTAAAAACAATCAGGCCAATTACCAATACTATGTATATTGATATTGCCCAACCGGAGAAATAGAATGGGGGCGTAACCGTAATATCCAAAATAGTGGCTTCATTATTCCATACACCATCACTATTACAGGCTTTGATAAAAAGCTTATAGTCACCAGGGAATAATGAAGAAAATGCAACTTTATTTTCCCGAGTCGTAATCCACTGATCATTAAAACCTTCCAATTTATACGCATATTTTACCCTTTCAGCGTTAAGTAAATCTCCGGTAGTAAACTGAAATGCGATGATCTTATCTTTGTAACTAAAAGTCAATGAAGAGGTTTTCTCCATAGAGCGATTCAACAACTTTTTGCCATTGTACAGTGAATCTACCTCGATAATATGGTTTTCCACACTCAATCCGGTGAAGATTACTTTGGCAGGAAGTTGGTTCTTTTCAGTCAGTTTATTTGGATTAACAATGGTATACCCTTCGGTCCCGCCTAAAAGAATATCTCCATTGCTGAGTTTACAAATAGAATGATTGTTAAAATAGTTTCTTTTAAGCCCATCCTTAGTGGAAAAATTCCTGCTTGAAATTTTCAACACGCCTTGCGCATCACGCTCTACAGAAAGAACTGATAATCCGTTGCTTGTTGTAACCCACATTTTTCCATGTCCATCCTCAACAATACCTCGAACAATGTTATTACACAAGCCGTTTTTTTGATCAAAGTTATAAAGTGTGTCTTTCTTCAAATCCCACAATGTCAATCCTTTCTGGTGCCCTAGCCAAATGACGTCTCTATTGTCTTTAAACACCGTTGTTATCAACATTTGCTTGTATGTCTGAGTCCACCGGTAATTTCCCATATAAGTAATGAGTTTACCGGAAGTAATATCAACAACATCGAGCCCATAAGTCGTCCCAACGTACAATTTGTCCCCGCCATCGTAGTACATATCCATAGCATAGCTTATGTTTTTGGGAGCCATGATGAGCGAATCCAGATTCGCACCGTCTTCACGAAAACACAGTAATCCTCCCCCAAGGGTCCCGATCCACAAATTCCCAAAGCGATCTTCCTTTAAACCCCAAATATCATTGGAGGTCAGCAGACTGTTTTTCTTGGTAAAATGTTTAATCTTTCCATTTTCGTAGCAAAACAGACCGTTTAGGTAGGTTCCAATCCAAACACGTCTCTTCCGATCCTCCACTAACGAGACAATGGCATTGTTCTGCATGGGAATTTTTTCCATTTGGCTTTTGAGGGCATCTTGTTTCATATACAACCCATTTCCATCAGTTCCCAGCCAGACACGGCCCTTCCGGTCTTGCATGATCACGCTGACATCCTTACAATCCGCATTGGCAACGTTCGTGAACTTGTGAAAGCTATCATGATAATACGAAATCCCCTTTTTGTTGTGTCCCATCCAAATCACCCCATTGTCATCCCGGAACAAACACGTTACATTGTTCGATGCGATAGAGGAATTTACCTCTTCATGCAGTAAATTGGTTAATTTACCGTTGACTGTGTTATAAATAAACAATCCAGCATGGTCCGTACCTATCCAAATATTTCCGTTATCATCATCCAGTATATCCAGCACAATATTATTTTGAACTTTCAAAGAAGAATTCAGAACTAATTCTTTCCAATCCGAATGAAGATTTTTCCGATAATAAACATGGTTGGTCTTGTCGGAATAGAGCCAGACCCCACTATGACTATCGACATATATTTTGTTGTACATGGCAAGAACTTCCGGTTTAATAAAGTCCTTTAAATCCAGTAATACCTGCGCCCCTGTATGTTTGTCCAATTGCAAAAGCCTCCCCGATTTCAGGATGCCATACAAATAATGTCCGTCGTCGCTAAACTCCGTTGTAACGATCTCGTCAATCCAGGCTTTTATCGCGAAAACTTTCAGTTTCTTTTTACGGGTATTATAAAAAAACGCCTTTTGCTCACTTAGCACCCACAGGTCTTTCTTTTTGTCTATATAGATTTTGTAATTGCGATCGACCTGGATGCCTAATTTTTGAAGCAGGTTCGGAATATCAGTGACAAAATAATCCTTATCCCTTTTGTAAACCGCATAGCTGTATCCGCTATTTATCCATATATTTCCAAGACCATCTTCCTGTAAACCCAAAATATTGTCTGTCAGCAACGAGTTAGGCGACTCCGGGGCCATGGTATATACTTTAAATCCGTATCCGTCGTAACGGTTTAACCCGGATTCTGTTCCTATCCAAAGGAAGCCCAAACTATCCTGTAAAATGGCTTGAACATTGCTGTTGGAAAGTCCGTTTTCGGTTGTTAGATGATGAAATATATACGAAGGTTGTCCTATTCCCTGAAACGAAACAGTAAAAGTTAAGATCAGCAGACACCATAGTTTTTCAATACGTCTTATTCCCATCGTCATTATATTGCAGGAAAAACATTTCAAGATATGAACAATAAGTTTTAATGGCCATATAGAATGGCCATGATTGAAAGTTTATTTTCATTTAAGTTTGGCGTTCACTAAATCATCCTATCTTACTAATTACTTTACAGTTATTCAAAGCTATTGCGAAGTATCTCCTGATGAATTCCCCAGTTGCAAAATATATTCGCCAGCCTCAATATTCCAGCCTTTCATCGTTTCATCATAAAAAGCCAGTTCAGAGACCTTTACATTCACCCCGATTGTTTTTGATTCGTCCGCCTGCAGGAATACTTTTTCAAAAGCTTTAAGTTCTTTGGTTCAGGCACCTTTTGGCTTGTACAAAAAACTACATGGCATGCCAGGTCGTGAAATTTATAAAGATTTTTTTCATCCGTTACCAATTTCAGTTGTCTTCCCGAAAATCGGGATTAACCTTTAATCGGGAATAATCATACAATTGTGTAGATGAATTCAAGCCAGTAGTTTTCAGCATAAGCATGACTACCTACGCGTTACAAGGAACAACAGGAACACAATTATTTACTTGATGCCGTATCTTTAAAAGTAGGATGCAACTTCCATTTCTACACATGGATTGTCAGTTTGTGTCCGTCATAATGTACCTGCTGTCCCTGCGCATCGGGGTCAAAAGCTTTTGGGTTTTCTTTACCTACCGGGACAATAACGAATGTTCGCTCCTTCAGCATTCCCTTGAATTGACCTTCTCGTTCTCCAATGGTCAGGATTCCGTCTGCATCGTTGTAGCTGAACGGAATGTTCGAATAAGCACCTTTTTCGTAATCGTAATTTACACCTTGGTCTTCGTAAAGCGTAAAATGACCATCCTGTCCGCGATAAACATACAGGACAATCTTTTTCGGCAGCTTCTCATTGCTGTATTGAAGTGCTGGTCCAACCGGGATAATAGCCCCTTCATGCACAAACAATGGCATACGGTTGTACGGAGCATCCACTGTTAAAGACTGCCCGCCCTGAATCATTTTTCCCGTATAGAAATTGTACCAGTTGGTGCCTTTCGGGAAATAAACCTTGCGGCTGCGTGCCTGGTAAGTATAAACAGGACAGACCATAAATGCCGGCCCAAACATATACTGGTCGCCAATGTTTTCAACGTTTTTGTCGCCGGGAAAATCCATAACCAACGGTCGCATGATGGTGTAATCATCGAACCAGGTCATTCCGGCCAGGGTATAGATGTATGGCATCAACCGGTAGCGCAATTGGGTGTAATATAAAATGGAATTGTAGGTAGGGGTACCTTTGGGAGCAATGTTCCAGGGTTCCCGATAAGGGTACTGCCCGTGTGCCCGGTATAAAGGAGCAAAAGCACCGAACTGGTACCAACGGGTATTCAGTTCCCGCCACTCTTTGTAATCAGCATCCACTTTGCCTGTTCGGTTATACACCATCTGCCCTTTGACGTACCGGTCTTCGACACAGAAACCGCCGATGTCCATGGTCCAATACGGTATACCGCTGATGGAGAAATTCATTCCGGCTGCAATTTGTGCTTTCATATCCTCCCAGCGGGTAGCGATATCACCGCTCCAGGTAGCCGTTGAGTAATGCTGCAGTCCGGCAAAGCCCGAACGTGTTAACAGGAAAACACGTTTGTCGGGAGCCACCCCGCGTTGTCCGTTATAAATCGCTTCGGCGTTCATCAACGCATATGCATTGAAATACTCGGTGGAAGGCCCCAAAGCCGTCGGGCCGCACAACTCTTTCCGGTACTTCATATCAGTACAGTCTAGAATATTCGGCTCGCTGGCATCCATCCACCAGGCATCAATCCCCAACGGGTATAAATTGTCGTACATCTGTTTCCAGAACAATTTCCGGGCTCCGGCCGAATAAGCATCATAAAATGACCCCATATAACCGGAGCCAACCCAGTCTCGAATACTATCTTTTACGGCCTGCATGTACATCCAACCATGCTTCTCGAATTCCTTGAAATGCTTGGTCGTCGCATAAAACTTGGGCCATACGGAAATCATCATATAGGCGTTCATGGCATGAATGGAGTCGACCATCGCCTTCGGATCCGGGAAACGGCTCTTATCAAATTGGTGACTTCCCCATTTTGTTTCCGGCCAGTAAAACCAGTCGAGTACAATGTTGTCAATAGGAAATTTGAGCTTCCTGAATTCTTTCAGGGTACTGAGTATTTGATTTTGGGTTTTATATCGTTCGCGACTTTGCCAGAATCCCATCGCCCACTTTGGCATAATTTGTGACTTTCCGGTTAGTGTGCGGTAGCCTTTGATGACTTCGTCCATGGATTTGCCATATACAAAATAGTAATCCATTTTCTTGTTCATTTCGCTCCACCAAACCTGGCTGTTTTGCTCATCTTTCGGAAGTGGGGTTTCCACCTGTAACCCGCAATACGATTTACCTCCGTCAGGTCTCCAGTCAACACGAATCGGAACACGTTTTCCGGCTTCCAGGTTGACTGTGAATTTGTAACTATTGGGGTTCCATGCGGTGCGCCAACGCTCCGGCACCTCCAATTTATTATCCACGTACACTTTTACATACCCTGCATAATATAATATGAGGCGATATGGTCCGCTATGTGGTGCTTCAATTTCCCCGGCATAGGTTACATGGGCATTTTTTAAAGGGAAATTCTCCGGCAAATTCCTGACGGTTTTTATGTCCTCGAAATAAAGGGAATCTTCTGTGCGTACCAGGTTGGGTCTGGCTTTAGTCAGCGAAACATAGGTTCCGGTCAATCCTCCCGGCTTTCCATTTTCATCGTATAACTTAAAAGCCCGGTTCAGCTGCTGGTAAGCGCGACTGTCACCAAACCGGCTCAGTGAATAGCTGTCCCACAACAATCCATAATTCTTGTTGGAAACGATAAAAGGCACCGAAACCTTCGTATTGTACTGAAACAGTTGTTCGCTTTTCCCTTTGTAATTAAACTCGTCGGACTGATGTTGTCCCAGACCATAAAAAGCTTCGTCAGCCGGCGAATCAAACAGTTGCCGGATGGTGTAGCCTTTTGTTCCATCGACGTCAATCGGGGTAAAGGTTCGGCCTCCCCCCTTCTTTTCGGCCAGAATAAGCTTGCCTTCTTTATCTTTGAATTTGATTCCCCCATCTGCTTTGGAGACCATGACATTTAATTTCTTCGTGCTTAACCGGATGGAATCCCCTTCATCGTCCACCGTAAAAGGAACAGTATGCAAGCCGGGAACAATAATCAGGCTCGAATCCTTTGGAAAGTTTTTATCCGGAGTAGCGGAAACGTGAATCAACTCATCTCCCAGAACCTGCAAACGAACCTTGTGGGTGGCCGTTTTTCCGTCCTGTTTAAGATTCACAACAATGCCATCGTTCAACTCTTGATACTGTGTAGAAGAACACGAAGCGAATAGAAGTGCAAGTAGCAGGTTTAGATATATGATTTTCCCTTTCATCGTCAATTAGGTTTTTAGAAGAATATTCGGCCAGCTAAATTCTCAAGAAAAAGACAAATACAGGGAGTACAAATGTTTTCAATAGGTGGAGAAAATATCTAAACAGGAAATTTTTCGCCATTCGCAAAACATACGACCTACATCCTATTAATTTATCATCCAACACAATACCTCTTACACACATATTATCTCATCGAAAATGCCAGCGATGGCTTTCCTGACATTCGCTTTAAACCGGAGCGCTCTCCCCAGAAAAGAGTAGATAGCAACATTCACGTCTAAAAAAAGCGGTGACCTTCAAACGGCACCGCTTTTTCGTAAGGCTTTAATTCTGCTTACCCGACCAAGTGTGCGTCCAGTGTAATTTCAAAACTGAGCGCCTTACTCACCGGACAATTTTCCTCTGCACCTTTGGCAATCTTTTGGAATTCGTCTTCACCAATGCCCGGCACTTTGGCCCGTAACACCAGCGCCGACAGAGTGATGACACCATCCTCGATCGTTACCGTCGATTCGGTATCCAACTGGTCCGGAGTATAGCCGGCTTCAGCTAAATCACCACTCAGCTTCATCGTGAAACAACCAGCATGTGCAGCTGCCAACAGTTCTTCGGGATTCGTACCCTTGCCGTCAGCAAACCGGCTGTTAAATGAATAAGGGGTCTTTTCGAGTGTTGCGCTTTTGGTAGTCAGCGTTCCTTTTCCTTCTTTAATAGTACCGTTCCAAACGGCAGATGCTTTACGTTTCATAATGTGTATGTTTTTTGTTTTTAATTTTTTGATGGGACAAACCGGGATGTATCTCAGCACATAAAGTGTAAAAAGGTGATGATTGTGAGAGAAAGATAGCAAGCCAAAACAACTATCTTCTCAGTAAAATCTTAAACCGATTTCAACAAGTAATCATGTGCTAAGTCTAGCCGGACTCCACGCCGGCTTTGTTCGTCTGATTGGGACAGATGAGCATCCATCGTAATAAGTCCCGTCTTTTTTCATCGCTCAATGCAACGATGCTTAGTTCACAGTTTTAAATTTTGGCTTCTGCCTCTTTACTCTACTCAACAAAGAACCATAGCAAATGATGTGCGAAACAGTGATTTTCTTCCCCGAAAACAGAAAGTCGCTATTTTCGGGGCCTTCAATCAATTGCCTTTACCATTTCATCACGAATGACAAAATATGACCCACGAAATAATTTTGTATAAACAACAAAAGCACTCAAACCCGGGGGTCTGAGTGCTTTTCTCTATCAGGTGTTGTGTGCCCAGAACAAGACTCGAACTTGCACGCCGAAAACCGGCACCAGCCCCTCAAGCTGGCGTGTCTACCAATTTCACCATCTGGGCAGAATGTACACTTTCGTTTTGTTGAAATATTCGAAAGTGATGAAGAACTTTTGCTTCAAAAAATGCGGTGTGCCCGGAACAAGACTCGAACTTGCACGCCGAAAACCGGCACCAGCCCCTCAAGCTGGCGTGTCTACCAATTTCACCATCCGGGCATTTTTCAATAGCGGTTGCAAATGTAAAAATTTTTGGAAAACATGAACATGTTTGCCTCCCCTTTTTTGCAACTTTTTCGCCTGCTAGCGCTCGTAATCCCGTTCGAATTCGACCCGTTTTACCGTCCCATCCTTTGAAACATAAAACCGCGTTGTCTCCGTTTTGGTTGCCGGCGGACTCGCAAACTCATCATATTGAAAACTTCCGGTATTGATGCGGGCCTTCCCAAGGTTCTTTTCACGGACATAAACCATTACCTTTTCACCATTGGCACGATTCTCTACGCGAGTAGGCTTTCCTTCTGACAACTGTACCTGTTCCCACTTCTTCCCTTCATAAGCCCTCGTTAGTTTTCCCTGCATGGTGCAACCTGTCAGCAAGGCCAAACTAAGCGCAACCAGTATTAAAATCTGCTTCATCAAGAATGTTTTTCTCACTATGCGTTGAACGGTAAATTTACGAAGTACTGCGGATTTCACAAGGAAGGTGCCAAACAAAAAAGCCGGCATAATTGCCGGCTTTTAAGTGCCCAGGAAAGGACTCGAACCTTCACGGCCTTGCGGCCACTAGTCCCTGAAACTAGCGTGTCTACCGATTTCACCACCTGGGCATATCCCTAAATAGTTGAATTACAAGTGCCCAGGAAAGGACTCGAACCTTCACGACCTTGCGGTCACTAGTCCCTGAAACTAGCGTGTCTACCGATTTCACCACCTGGGCATTCTTATTCTCAGAACGTGTTGCATTGCGTTATTTGCAATTGCGGGTGCAAATATAAATGATTTTTTAGTTATTGCTAACCTTTCATCCAAAATTTTCGCCTTACATACCGCCATTTTTCTGCTTCTCCCGCCTTTCTTTCAGAGCGCCAAAAACTTACTCCTCCAGTTGGTTTTGCCCCTCTTTTCTGTTGAAAAAATGAAACGTTTATTTGGAAATATCGGAATCTTTTATGAACATTTGTTCACTTCATTTTTTTCAATTGACAACAATGTTTCACCAGAAATTAAAATAACTGAATATCATGAAAATTGCCATACCAACCATGGATGGTGTTACCATTTCGCGCCATTTTGGTAAAACCAGAAAATTTAAAATCGTCGAGATAGAGAACTATCAGGTCGTAAAAGAAGAAATCCGTGATAACAATTTCACAGGACACGCAAAAGAACATTTCAGCCTGGATACTTCGCAAATTCAGCATGAACGTCACCACGATGAAGAGCATCATCATTCGCATGAGCATGACCATCATCACGGTCATTCACATGAAGGAATTTTCAGAGCACTGGAAGGTGTGGAAGCGGTTCTTTCAGGAGGAATGGGACAGCGTCTCTATCAAGACTTCACGGCCCGTAATGTGGAGGTTGTCATTACTGACGAAAACAATATTGATGCGGCTGTACAAAAATTCATTAAGAACGATTTGCCGCACATCGACCGCTTTTGCCAGCATTAAAAAAAAGAACCCCGGAAGTTATCCGGGGTTTTTCATTTTTATTTCTTCAGGTTGTTATTCAGGAAATCAGTAAATATCGTATAAAGATGCATTCGTGTGTTCCCACCGTAAATACTGTGATTCCGGTTATTGTATATCATCATCTGGAACTGCACCCCAGCCTGAACCATCGCTTCGGCAAATTCCATCGAATTTTGTAAATGAACATTGTCATCAGCTGAACCATGGACCAGCAATAGCTTACCTTTGATTTCAGCTGCATGGTTCAACGGTGAGTTGTCATCGTATCCACTCGGATTCTGCTTTGGTGTCCGCATGTAGCGCTCTGTATAAATCGAGTCGTAATAGCGCCAGTTGGTAACCGGTGCTACGGCAATAGCTGCTTTGAAAATGCCGGCTCCTTTTTCCAGCGAAAGCGCCGACATGAAACCGCCGTAACTCCATCCCCAGATGGCAATATTGTTTTTATCGGTATAAGGTAACGAGCCCAAATATTTGGCCGCATCCACCTGGTCATCCGATTCCAGTTTACCCAATTGCATATAAGTGCATTTCCGGAAATCTTCTCCCCTTGCACCCGTTCCACGCGGATCGACACACGCCACTACATAGCCATCCTGTGCAAGGAATGAATACCAGTCGACACTGAATTTATCGAGCACCTCCTGCGAATTTGGACCACTGTATTGTGTCATCACTACCGGGTATTTCTTATTCGGGTCGAAGTTCAGCGGTTTAATCATCCAGCCGTTCAGCACCACTCCTTCCGAATTCTTAAAGGTGAAGAACTCCTTTTGCGGGATTTGATAGCTAGACAACTTCTGCTTCAATGCTGCATTGTCTTCCAGTACCCTGATGAGTTTTCCACGATAATCGTGAAGCATAACGTACATCGGAGTATTCACATTCGTGAAATAGTTGATGTAGTATTTGAAGCCGTTACTGAAAGCCGCGTCATTGGTCCCTTCCTTTTTCGAAAGTTTGTACTTTTTCTTCTTGTCGAGACTAACTGCATATACTTCGCGGCGAAGCGGAGACTCGGCTGCAGCCTGATAATAAAACAACTCCCGGTGCGGATCATACCCATAGAACTTCGTCACATCGTAATCACCGTCAGTCAGACGCTTTACTTTGATACCGCTAAAATCATACAGGTAAAGGTGATTGTAACCGTCTTGCTCGCTGGTAATCACAAAGTGTTTGTTGTCCGGGAGGAACTTCAGGTTGTCCAGAAAATCGGTTTCGATGTAGCGCTTGTTTTCTTCGGTATAAACCTTACGGGTATCGCCGGTAAACGGGTTCGCAAACAGAATATCCAGTTTGTTTTGCAACCGGTTTTCCAGGAAGACGGCCAATTCATTGCCATTAGGTATCCAGCGAATGCGCGGAATGTATTGGTCGGTTTCTTCTCCCAAATCGACATCGAGCGTTGTCCGCGATTTGATATCATACACATGCACCGTAACCGTAGAATTGGGTTCTCCGGCCACCGGATATTTGTAGGTATAGTTCGACGGATACAAACGGTTCTTCATTAATGTCGGATCTTCTCCCTTGTACATCGGAAAACTGTACGTCGGAACAGCCTCTTCGTTGAATTTCATGAACGCCAGCTTCTTGCTGTCAGGCGACCAGGCAAATGCTTTGTTAAACTCGAACTCCTCTTCATACACCCAATCCGGTGCACCGTTGATAATATGATTTCGCTTTCCGTCGAAAGTAATCTTCCGTTCAGTTCCAAAACGGAGACTCTTTACAAACAGGTTATTATCGCGCACAAAGGCAACCCGCTCGCCGTTGGGCGAAAAAGTGGCCAACTGTTGCCTCCCTTTTTTCGACAGCGGAGTCACTTCTTTGGTGGTAAAATTATATACGTAGTATTGGGCAGTGAATGAGCGCCGGTAAATTTTGTGCTTATCAGTCATCAGCAAAACGCGCGACTCGTCTGAACTGAACTCGTAATCGGTAATTTGTTTCAGGGAATCAATTTTCAGATCGGATACCGACAAAACCGTCGCGACTTTTTTGCCCGTCTTATAACTATACTTCACGATTTCCGTTCCACCTTTCTCAAGCGTTGTGTAATGAAGACCATCCTTCATTGAACGCAATCCTTCTACAGTTTTGGGACGGAAAGTTCCTTTTGCTACCACATCGGCCAGCGTAATCTTTTGCGCCTGAACATGCGGGACAAAGAAAACCATCAATAATACCAGAAAAAATAAACTCTTCCGCTTCTGCATAATGTTTTGGATTAATGAAATTATATCTGTTTACTTATTTCAAACTCTCAAATTTCCAGACCTAAAAAATGTGCCCGAAATAAATTAACCACCAAAGATAAAAATTCAGCGCTCATTCGGGTATGTTGTAGGCAAGGGAATAAAATTCATGAAACCATAAAATTAAGCAGGAGTACAATTTTAGGAGTGTCGAGATTATGATTATCTTTGCAGGCTGAGAAGAAAACAGAGAAACAAATGATAAAAATTACACTTCCGGATAATTCTGTTAAGGAATTCGAACCTGGGGTAACCGGCTTCGATATTGCCCGCTCCATTAGTAACCGGCTGGCAAAGGATGTCCTGTCCATTTCGGTAAACGGGCAGGTTTGGGATTTGACGCGTCCGATTAACGAGGACGCCAGTATTAAGCTGCATACCTGGGACGACCGCGAAGGAAAAGAAACATTCTGGCACTCATCGGCTCACCTGATGGCTGAGGCAATTGAATTCTTCTATCCGGGAACCAAGTTCGGAATTGGTCCGACTGTCGACAATGGTTTTTACTACGATGTTGACCTCCCCGACGGAAAAGTTCTTTCGGATAAGGATCTGCCGCAGATTGAGAAGAAAATGATTGAATTGGCCCGCGAAAAGAATGACATTGTTCGTCAGGAAATTTCCAAGGCTGATGCACTGAAAAAATATACCGAAAAAGGCGACCCGTACAAACAGGAGCTGATTTCGGAGCTGGAGGATGGAACCATCACTCTTTACAACCAGGGTAATTTTACCGACCTCTGTCGTGGTCCGCACCTGCCGAATACAGGCTATATTAAAGCGGTAAAACTGACCAGCATTGCCGGTGCGTACTGGCGTGGTGATGAGCACAACCAAATGCTGACACGTATTTATGGTATCACTTTCCCGAAGCAAAAAATGCTGGAGGAATACCTGGTAATGCTGGAGGAAGCCAAGAAACGTGACCACCGTAAGATTGGTAAAGAGATGGAACTGTTTACCTTCTCGCAACGTGTCGGACTGGGGCTGCCGCTGTGGTTACCGAAAGGTGCCATGCTGCGTGATCAGCTGGAGCAATTCCTGAAAAAGGTACAGAAGAAGTTCGGCTATGAACAGGTAATTACTCCCCATATTGGCGATGTAAATCTGTACAAAACTTCCGGTCACTTCCAGAAGTACGGTGCCGATTCGTTTCAGCCAATTCATACCCCAGCTGATGGAGAAGAGTATTTGCTGAAACCAATGAACTGCCCTCACCACTGTGAGATTTACAGCAGCAAACCGCATTCATACAAGGACCTTCCCGTTAGGATGGCTGAGTTTGGAACCGTTTACCGTTATGAGCAGAGCGGTGAGCTGCACGGATTGACCCGTGTGCGCGGTTTTACCCAGGATGACGCCCATATCTTCTGCCGTCCCGATCAGCTGAAGGAAGAATTCCTTAAGGTTATCGATATTATTTTTATTATATTTAAAGCTCTTGACTTTAAAGATTACACCGCTCAGATTTCACTCCGTGATCCGAAAAACACAGAAAAGTACATCGGCTCGGATGAAAACTGGGAAAAAGCGGAAAGTGCAATCATCGAAGCTTGCAACGAGAAGGGCTTGAATACGGTTACCGAATTGGGAGAAGCCGCATTCTACGGCCCGAAGCTCGACTTTATGATCAAGGATGCGCTGGGACGAAGCTGGCAGTTGGGAACCATCCAGGTTGACTACAACCTGCCGGAACGCTTCGAACTGGAGTACATCGGTGCCGACGACAAACGTCACCGTCCGGTCATGATTCACCGGGCACCGTTCGGTTCGATGGAACGCTTTGTTGCCGTTCTTATTGAGCACACCGCAGGTAAATTCCCATTGTGGTTAACACCTGAGCAAGTGGTGATTTTGCCCATCAGCGAAAAGTATAATGATTATGCGCAAAAAGTTTCAGAATCCTTAAATAATTCCGATATTCGCGCCATAATTGACGAACGTAACGAGAAGATTGGCAGGAAAATCCGTGACAACGAGTTGAAACGTATTCCCTATCTTCTTATCGTTGGTGAAAAAGAGATGGAAGAAAATACGGTTTCCGTTCGCCGACAAGGTGAAGGCGACAAGGGAACTATGCAACTTGACGAGTTCGCAAATTTTGTCAATAAAGAAGTTCGCGAACAATTGTCAGCCTTTTATAGTTAACCGTAATACTAATTAATCAAAGGAGGATTTAGCCATAGCAGTAAAAAGAGGCAGAGGCCCAAGGCCAAAAAGAGAAGACAAACTGAGTTTTCGGACGAATGAGCAAATTCGTGTTCCGGAAGTTCGCGTGGTAGGAGAAAATGTAGAAAATCCGGGAGTTTATCCCACCAGAGAGGCATTACGCATGGCTGATGCCATGGAACTTGACCTGGTGGAAATTTCCCCGAAAGCTGCGCCACCGGTTTGTCGAATCACCGATTATCAAAAGTTTCTTTATCAGCAGAAAAAGAAACAGAAGGAGTTGAAAGCCAAAGCAACGAAAATTGTTGTCAAAGAGATTCGTTTCGGTCCGAACACCGATGACCATGATTACAATTTCAAGCTGAAGCATGCAGAAAAATTCCTTCAGGAAGGTGCAAAGGTCAAAGCGTTTGTGTTTTTCAAAGGTCGCTCAATTCTTTTTAAAGAAAAGGGAGAAATTCTGTTATTGCGGTTTGCACAAGATCTGGAAGAGTTGGGTGCTGTAGAGCAGATGCCAAAACTCGAAGGAAAACGAATGACCATGTTTATTTCGCCTAAGAAGAAGAAGTAATTCGAATTTAAAGATTAGACTGTAATGCCTAAGATGAAAACAAATCCCGGTGCTAAGAAGCGTTTCAAACTCACCGGGAGTGGAAAAATCAAAAGGAAGCACGCGTACAAAAGTCACATTCTGACAAAGAAAACGACTAAGCAGAAGCGTAACCTCACTTACTGGGGTACTGTAGCCGACGTTGACAAGGCTGCCGTGAAGAAGCTTCTCGCAATGAAATAATGTATTTCATTCCTTTTGAACAGAGATAGAAAATATTAGTTACTAACCGGATGATGAGCAACTAAGTGGTTTTGAAACAATAGACCCGCCATTATTCAAATTGTAGAAATTATGCCAAGATCAGTAAATCATGCGGCGTCGAGAGCACGTCGCAAGAAACTCCTGAGCGAAACCAGAGGTTACTTTGGTTCCAGGAAAAATGTCTGGACGGTTGCTAAAAACACATACGAGAAAGGTCTTCAGTATGCGTACCGTGACAGAAAGAAAAAGAAAAGCCACTTCCGCGCATTGTGGATTCAGCGTATCAACGCTGCTGCACGCGTAGAAGGACTCTCCTACTCACAGTTTATGGGTAAACTGAAAGCAGCTAACGTTGAAATCAATCGTAAGGCTCTGGCCGATTTGGCTATGAACCACCCGGCTGCATTCACTGCCATTGTTGAGAAGGTAAAATAAATTTTTTCAGATTAGGTGAAATAAACATTCAGATATAAAGGAAGCTCATTCAGAGTTTCCTTTTTTTATGGCATTCGCCGAAAAGAGTCTTCGGAATCTATCCCTCTTCTTCACGGTGCAAAACCATTCCTACCTTAACAATAATTCGCACCGGCTTTTCCTCAATAATCTTATATTTGTAATTCTTGAAAAGGAATATACACCAATTCGATAAAATTTTATATGAAGATTGCGCTAATCGGTTACGGCAAAATGGGAAGAACAATTGAGGAGATTGCCATTAGCCGCGGCCACGAGATTGTCCTGAAAATTGATGTCAGCAACGGCGCCGATTTAACTGAGGAGAACCTGAAGAAAGCGGATGTTGCCATCGAGTTCACTACCCCCGATTCAGCTGTTGATAACTACCAATTGTGCTTTGCTGCCGGAGTTCCGGTAGTAAGTGGTACTACGGGTTGGCTTTCCCGCAGGAATGAAGTAGAAAATGCTTGTCAGGAAAAAGAAGGCTGTTTCTTCTATGCATCTAATTTCAGCATAGGCGTCAATCTGTTTTTCGATTTGAATCGCAAACTGGCGCGAATGATGAATGCATTCGACCAGTACAATGTGAGCATGACTGAAGTTCATCATACGCACAAGCTCGACGCACCGAGTGGTACAGCTATTTCCCTGGCTGAAGACATCATCCGTGAGGTCAAACGGGTCGATTCCTGGACCATCGATGAGCCGAAATCAATTACCGAATTACCCATCGAAGCCATTCGCGAAGGCGAAGTACCCGGCATACACACAGTTAAATACGATTCCGAAGTCGATTACATCGAAATTACCCACAGCGCCAAAAGTCGCAAGGGATTTGCCCTGGGTGCTGTGCTGGCCGCTGAGTTTTGCCAGGGCCGGAAAGGCATTTTGTCAATGAAAAACCTGCTCGACGAAATGGCTTAAAATGCTATTGAAACACATCATATTCTGTAAGATAAACACACTTTCGAATGAGAAGTATTCTGACAAACAAATGGTTTAAATTCGCCGTCGTAGCCGTATTGTACACCCTGTGGGTTATTTGGCTCGGTATTTACTGGTGGTTCTTCGGCCTCATCGTTATTTTCGATATCTACATCACCAAAAAAGTACACTGGGCTTTCTGGAAAAAGAAAGATCCACCCGGAGGCAAGCAGACCAAGACTGTTGAATGGATTGACGCCATTATTTTCGCAGTCATTGCAGCATCCTTTATCCGGATGTTTTTCATCGAGGCCTACACGATTCCCACCTCTTCCATGGAGAAAACCATGCTGGTAGGCGATTACCTCTTTGTTAGTAAAACGGCTTACGGACCGAAACTTCCCAATACCCCCATTTCGTTCCCGTTCGTGCATCACACCATGCCGCTGACGAAAACAGTGAAATCGTATTCTGATGCCATCCAGTGGAAATATCACCGCTTAAAGGGATTTGGCCATGTGAAACGCAACGACGTGGTGGTTTTCAACTTCCCGGAAGGCGATACAGTCGCTGTCAACATGCAGGCCCAAAGCTACTACCAGTTAGTCAGAATGTACGGTCGCGACCGGGTTTGGCACGACAAACGTACTTTCGGCGATATTATTTATCGCCCAATCGACAAACGTGAGAATTACATCAAGCGTTGTGTGGCCATTTCAGGCGACTCGCTGAAAATTGTCAATGGCCAGGTTTACATTAACGGCAAACCGCAAATTGTCATTCCCGGCCTTCAGTACGATTATATTGTTACCACCGATGGAACTGCCATCAATCCGGAGGCACTCGATCGCTTGCACATTTCGAAGGCCGACCGGCATCGAAACGGTGCTCAGTATATGTTCCCGCTGACTGAAGAGAATGTCGCAAAGCTGAAGAAATTCAGTAATGTGATTTCCGTTGAACGAATGAATATGCCGGCAGGGCGCCCCGATCCGAATATTTTCCCATTCGATCCGAAGGACTATCCCTGGAATGTCGATAATTTCGGCCCGATTTGGATTCCCAAGAAAGGAGCAACCGTTCATCTGACACTGAAGGATCTTCCGTTCTATCGTCGGATTATCCGTGTTTACGAGAAGAATAAACTGGCCGTAAAGGACAGCACGATTTACATCAACGATAAACCGGCTGATTCTTACACGTTCCACATGGATTACTACTGGATGATGGGTGATAACCGCCACAATTCGGCAGACTCACGTTACTGGGGATTTGTGCCGGAGGACCACATTGTAGGTAAAGCATCGTTCATCTGGCTGTCGCTCGATAAAGACAAGTCGTTCCCGGCCAACATTCGCTGGAACCGATTCTTCAAGAAAGTAAAATAATTGTTTATCAATATTCAGACCAAGCCGGTACCTTAAGTACCGGCTTTTTTTTGCCTAAACCTCTCGTATTTTTTCGTTATAAATAAGTGATTATCAAATCCACCGATTAGAGAACTTACACTAAAAAATGCGCTCTTTTGTAATTCCGGAGGCTGAGTAAATACCAATTTGATAAAACAGTCATTTGGCATTTCACACATGGAGCGATTCCCTGAGACGAAATAATGCACAAATAACATCAACCACTCTTGACTCAAGAGATAAACAGATTTTCGAATGAGAAATATTCTGACAAACAAATGGTTCAAATTTAGTTTTGTAGCTGCCGTTTATATCTTGTGGGTAATCTGGCTTGGCATATACTGGTGGTTCCTCGGCCTCATTGTCATTTTCGATATCTACGTCACGCAAAAAGTGCACTGGGCTTTTTGGAAAAAGAAAAATCCACCGGGAGGAAAACAGACCAAGGTAATCGAATGGGTCGATGCCATCATTTTTGCAGTTATTGCGGCCACTTTTATTCGCACATTCTTTATCCAGGCCTATACCATTCCCTCTTCTTCCATGGAAAAAAGCATGTTGGTTGGCGACTACCTTTTCGTCAGCAAAGTAGCTTATGGCCCCAGGATGCCGATTACGCCGGTTTCTTTTCCTTTTGTTCAGCATACGATGCCATTAACTCAATCTGTGAAATCTTTTTCTGATGCCATTCAATGGAAATATCGCCGCTTAAAGGGTTTTGGCCACGTAAAACGAAATGACGTTGTTGTATTCAATTTCCCGGAAGGTGACACCGTTGCCGTGAAAATGCAACTGGAAACAAGTTATTACCAGTTGGTCAGAAGCTATGGGCGCCAACGGGTACGGACTGACAAACGTGCTTTCGGCGACATTATTTACCGCCCGGTAGACAAGCGCGAGAATTACATCAAGCGTTGTGTAGCTATATCGGGAGATTCACTGAAGATTGTGGATGGTCAGGTTTTTGTTAACGGGAAACCGCAAAAAGCGATTTCCGGGCTACAATACAACTATGTTGTAACAACCAACGGAACGGCCATTAACCCGGAAGCACTCGATCGTTTGCACATTTCAAAAGCAGACCGGCACCGAAATGGTGCTCAGTACATGTTTCCGCTAACGGACGAAGACGTTAAGAAGCTAAAGAAGTTCACGAATGTGATTTCCGTTAAACGAATGAATACACCTGAGGGGAATCCAGACCCGAATATTTTTCCCTTCGACCCGAAAGATTATCCCTGGAAGGTCGACAATTTCGGCCCGATATGGATTCCCAAAAAAGGAGCGACCATCAATCTCTCATTGAAAAACCTTACGCTCTACCGCCGTATTATTCGTGTTTACGAGAAAAATAAATTGGCCGTAAAGGACAGCACCATTTACATCAACGATCAACCAGCAGACTCTTACACGTTCCATATGAATTACTACTGGATGATGGGTGATAACCGGGACGATTCAGCTGATTCTCGTTACTGGGGATTTGTGCCGGAGAATCATATTGTCGGTGAAGCGTCTTTTGTCTGGTTGTCGCTCGACAAAGACAAGCCGTTCCCGGCCAACATCCGCTGGAACCGCTTCTTTAAAAAGGTGAGATAACGCCCCTATTCATATTCATTCTTGGAAAAGCCGGTATATTATTTGCTGGCTTTTTTATATCCTAATTTATCTGACAAATGAAAAAAGCACAACCAATCCTAATTTTTCTTTGCTGCCTCCTGATATTGTACAGTTGCTCCACCGGGCAATACATTCATGATACCGCAAGTATCGAACGACAAAAAGAAATGCACCGGAAAAGAACCGGCATCAACGTAGGCGATGTGGCTTTGCAGATGCTCAACATTGTTACACTGGCTTCATTGAATTTGGATATGGAACCGGAAACGACTCCCCGCTCCTTTAAACGAATCAAACTCTATAATCACTCCAACGATACCATGAAGGTGAACCTGGTAACCAATGTTTTCTGGTCGGATGACGAGTACAACGACATCCTCGACATCCGGATTCCGCCGAAACAACACACACGTTTAATGGTGCCGCTGGGAGCCGATTACAACATCTATTTTCATGACTCGGATGAGGAAAAGGACGAAATGATAACCATCAATACTGCAGATTTTAAACGAGTAGGCCTGACACCGGGAATGACGCTCACCGGAGAAAAATAATTGACAGAGAACCATTCTTCTTTTATCAGCTAAGCGGAAAACTGTATCTTAGAGTAACGAAAAACTCTTGAATTATGCAGCGTGGTTTAGTCACCGGACTCATACTCGGAATTATACTGGTTGTTTTTGCTCTGCAAAATGCCATCAGCGTTTCCGTAAAATTTTTGATTTGGCAAATACCGGAAATTCCTCTGGTTTTGCTTCTTTTGTCGGCAATTTTAATTGGCGTGGTGTTAAGTGCCTTGTCCAGTTATCCGGCCAAACAACGTTTGAGAAAGGATAACCGCCAACTAAAAGAACGCATTGACGAACTGGAAGAACAGTTGCTGGAGTACCGCCAGGATTTGGAAGACCTGGAACAGGAAGAACAGAAAAAGAGAGATGAGGGCGACCTGATTCGCGGCGATTCCAACAGTACATTCTTCGACGATTAACGAATATTTTCCAATGACCGAAACACATACTGCTTTACTTTCCACAGCTTACCTGGGACCTGTACAGTATTATTCAAAACTGCTTCGTTACCCCGAAATAATTATTGAACAACACGAGAACTACCCAAAACAAACGTACCGCAATCGCTGCCGGATTTTAGGTGGAAACGGACCACTGACACTAAGCATCCCGGTTGACAAAGGCCCGGAGCTAAAAGTAAAAACCAAAGATGTCCGCATTGCTACCGCAGAAGATTGGCAACGACTTCACTGGCGGACCATCGTTTCGGCTTATAACAACTCTCCTTTTTTCCCTTTTTACCAGGATGAACTGGCCCCGTTTTTTCACGAAAAGAAATGGAAATACCTGTTAGATTTCAATTTGGAGATACAGGAAAAAGTGATGGAATTGCTGGAAATAGATGTTCAGATTAAACTGTCGACTGAGTTCATAAAAGAGGAAACGGAAGATATGCTCGATTTGCGCGAGGTAATCCATCCTAAAAAACGAAGAAGCAAACCAGACCCACACTTTTCTCCTGAGCCCTACACGCAGGTATTTGAAGAAAAATTCGAATTTCAGCCCAACCTGTCTGTTATCGATTTACTATTCAACGAGGGCCCCGAATCATTGAGTATTCTGGAGGAGTGTTTTAAGGAATAGATGTAAGTGAAGGCCTAGATTACCTCCATCACAAATTTCTGAATAATTTCGCGGTGATCGAAGGCCATTTCCGGTAACGAAATAATGGGAAACCATTCGGCTTCCAGGGCATCGTCGCCACCTTTCACCGGAACAGGTTCGGGAATCTGCCCCGTAAATACCACCGAAATCGTACGGGCCCGCGGGTCCCGATCGACAGCATCGAAGGTATAAAACTGCTTCAGCGCCACACCGGTTAAAGCGGTTTCCTCTTCAAGCTCCCTTTGACAAGATTCGGCCAGCGTTTCGTCCATATTCACAAACCCTCCGGGCAACGCCCATTTTCCCTCAAAAGGATATGCTTTTCGACGAATAAGCAGCACCCACTGCTCGCCGTTACGTTCTGCTGTTACTATGGCATCAACTGTTATTGCCGGCCGGGGATATTGATAAGTGTAGGACATATAATTACAAAACATTACTTTGAGAGCAATTCATCATATTTACTTATGCGAACTACTCTCTGCTACAAATAATCCAAACGCAACAAAGATTCAAAAAAATTCCGCCATCTCATCATTGCTCACTCCTCTTTTTTCTTTTGGGAATAAAGCCAGATTAAATAAGCCACAATAACAATGGCTAAGATGTATCCGATGAAATGCAAATGGCTCATAAAATTCGAATTTAATTAACCATCAATGATTCTCTTCATTAGGCGCATCTTGTGCGTATATTTTCGGGTCTCTGCATTGTAAATTCCAAACTGGTCGACGTTGTCGATTCTCACTTTTCCGGAAGAGTGAATAATCTTGTTCCGCTCCCAGATGATCCCCACATGCGTAATTAAACCTTCGTCGTTATCAAAAAACGCCAAATCGCCTGGTTGTGCTTCGTCAACAAAACTGAGATGCTGACCAATCTGAACCTGCTGCGATGCATCACGCGGAATAGGTATTCCCACCATTTTATACAGAACCTGTGTCAATCCCGAACAATCAACGCCCAAAGGAGAACGACCACCCCACAAATACGGCGCATTGAAATATTTCAACGCGTTTTCGATAATGGTAGCTCTTACATCGGGCGGCGATTCAATCGTTACATTTCCCTTTATTGTATATAACGAATCGTCGATCCGAAAGGTTTTATCCGACTGATTATAAAAAGGTAAGGAACTGCCCGCGACAATCAAAAAATTATTGTAGCTATCCGAGCTTTGAACAATATTGAATACATCTGTTGTTACTACTGCAGGAAGTTGCTGCAGTTGTGTTATGAGTGTATTATCCACTTCGTTGACCATTTTCCGGTCAATCCATCCCTCGTATCCATCAAGCTCAATCCGGATGCGGGTCCACTTCTCAGTTTCTTCCAAAATGGCGTAATGTTCACCAAACAGAACTTGTGTGCACATTTCACTCTTCTCGGTCGGCTCTGTCCGAACCGGTATTATACTGAGATTGGAGATTCCGTATCTCATCAAAATAATTATTATTTTTGGTATTAAACCCAAAGATAGAAATTTTATCGAATCGTGATTTTGAGGAACGGAAAAGAGGCTTGTAAGCATGAACATAGAAAATAAACTAAAGTCCAGAGAATCATTCTGGCACACAACTTTCGTGGTAGCATTATTTGTCATCACCACGATTCTGATCTATCTGGCACTTCCGGGCGAAGCTCGCTTTAAATATGAGTTTCAAAAGGGACGTCCCTGGATGCACGAAACGCTTATCGCCCCTTTCGATTTTGCGGTTCTGAAAAGTGATGACGAACTCAAAGCAGAACGCGACTCCGTTCTAAATGCCCAGCTTCCGTATTTTACTTACCAGGATTCAATTGGTAAAGAGCAAATTGCAAAACTGAAAAGCCGGATTGACAACCTGGAGCAATCCGCCGATTCGAAAACAACCGCAAATACAGAAGTAAAAGATCAACTGGTTAGCCTTTACCAGGAAGTTTTCAAACGGGGTATTCTAGAGCAAAGCATTTCCGACTACGCTGCATTAAAAGGGAAAAGTGATTTGATGCTTGTGGAAGATCATGTCGGACGCAAAGTGCCGCTGGGCTCTGTTTTTTCCCTGAAAACAGCATATAACTACCTCTCATCGGGACAGCAGCAGTTGGCTGATAAATATCCCTCGTGGCAGCCGCTACTGGTCAAGTTGCATCCGGAGGTTTACATACACGCCAACCTGGTATACGATGAAAAAACGACCGATTTTGAAAAACAAAAACTACTGGACAATATCTCAACTTCGCGGGGAATGGTTCAGGAAGGCGAACGCATCGTTTCGCAAGGTGATTTGGTGACTCCCGATGTCTACCGGATTCTGGAATCGTTGCAAAAAGCTTACGAAAACCGTCTTGGTAGTAACTCGACAGAATATTATGGCGTACTGGCCGGAAAAGCCATGTTTATCCTTCTCCTTGTGCTGGTGCTTTTCCTGTTTGTTTTCAACATACGTCGCGAATTATTGAATTCAAAACGAGATATTGCTTTTACCCTTTTGATGACCGTCGTGATGATCTACTTCTGTCGACTGGTCGTTTCTACGAATCCGCAGCTCGTTTACCTCGTCCCGTTTACGGTTCTGGCTCTCACAATCCGGACTTTTCTGGATGCCCGATTGGCTATTTTTGTGAATACCATCGCCGCATTGATTGTTGGATTTATGGTACCTAACGGTTACGAATTTGTCCTGTTACAGATTCTGGCCGGAACAGTTGCCGTGATTAGCCAGGATAAATTATTGAGAAGAGGCCAGTTGGTAATCACATCTGTGTTTATTCTTTTAACGTACGTTTTTGCATTCATTGGTATCTCCCTCATTCAGGAAGGAAACTGGGATGCCATCAACTGGATGCAGATGCGATGGTTTGTAGGTAACGCCGTATTAACGCTGATTACTTACCTGCTGGTTTATATATTCGAGAAATCGTTTGGCTTTGTATCGGACGTGACGCTGATTGAACTCTCTTACTCGAACCAAAACCTGTTGCGTAAACTGGCTGAAGAAGCACCAGGAACATTCCAACACTCGTTGCAGGTTGCCAACCTCGCTGAAGATGCCATTACCAAACTGGGTGGCAATCCGTTACTTGTCAGAACAGGTGCGATGTATCATGATATTGGGAAAACCAAAGCGCCACATTTCTTTGCCGAAAACCAGGCCAAGGGGATTAATCCCCACGAAGAAATGTCGCTCGAAGAGAGCGCTCAGGTCATCATGAACCATGTACCCGACGGTGTAGCGCTTGCAAAAAAATACAAGATTCCGGAGATGATTATCAATTTCATCCGGACTCATCATGGAACAACCAAGACAGGCTATTTTTACCTGATGTCGAAGAATGAAAACCCGGAACAGCAGATTGATGCCTCGAAGTTTACCTATCCCGGCCCGGTTCCTTCGACCAGAGAAACAGCCGTGGTGATGCTGGCTGACAGTATCGAAGCAGCTTCCAGAAGTCTAAAGGACATTAATGGAGAGTCACTTTCCGATTTGATTGATAAAATATTCAATTCAAAAATTAAAGACGGACAGCTCGATTACGCTCCTCTTACCTTCCAGGATATCACACTTCTCAAGCAAATATTCCTCGAGAAGCTGTTAACCATCTACCATGTTCGAATGGAGTACCCGGACGAGAAAAAGGTAAAAAAAGTTAAACGCAAAACAATTCGTTTGGAACGACGTAAGAAAGATTAAGATTTCCAAATCCACCCCATAAATGAAAAAGATACAATTTCTATTGCCAATCGTCCTGTTGGCGATTTGGGCTTTGTCGGGATGTCAAAAGAACGACACACCGACGCCAACACCTTCTGGTTCCAGTGATTCTACCGGAACGGTCGTTGCCGGAGTAAAAAATACTGCCGAGCTTTTTAACAGCTGGTACCTCTGGTATAAAGACATGCCGGATGTGGATCTTTCATCATATACCGATCCGTCAAAATATGTTGATGCTATACGGTACAATAAAGATCACTGGAGCTTTGTGGCGCCTCTCCAGGAAATTCTCGACTTAATTCAGAGTGGTCAGTCAGGTGGCTGGGGTGCTGGTTTCAAGTTCGATCTGTCCGATAGCCTGCGTATTGCCGATGTTTACACTGACAGTCCGATGGGACGGGACAGTGTGGCCCGTGGCTGGATGATTCGCTCACTCGACGGGCAACTCGTTAAAAATATGAGTGTCGATGCAATCAACCAGGAACTCGCCAAAAACCAGGTCACTTTTGGGTTTGTTCTCCCCGATAGCACCTACAAAGAACTAAGCATTGCAAAAGGCAATGTAGTGATGAATACGGTCCAATACAGCCACGTTTATGACACAAACGGTGAGAAAACCGGCTACCTCGTTTTCTCCGATTTTCTGGAGCCCTCTGTTGCCGATCTCGATACAACCTTCGCGACCTTCAAAGCTGATGGCGTTTCGAATCTCATTCTCGATTTGCGCTACAATACGGGAGGCTTGCTCTCAACTGCCGATTCGTTGATGAGCTTAATTGCCGGAAATAAATACCATAATCAAACGTACAATGTACAGAAATTCAACGACAAGCACACTGATGCAAACACGAACAACGTGGTCCACCAGACAGCCAATAGTCTTAATTTAAACAAGATTGTTGTCATCACATCATCTTCGACTGCTTCAGCCAGTGAGTTGACCATTTCGGGTCTGATGCCTTTGTATCCGGTTACCCTTATCGGGACACAAACTCTTGGGAAACCGGTTGGCATGAGCATCTTTTCTGACACACAGGACAGCCTTGCTATTGCCCCCATCAGCTTCCGCAACGTCAACAGTGCCGGCTACAGCGATTATTTCGATGGCATTCCTGTTGATTATACCGTCTACGAAGACGTCAAGTATCCATTCGGCGATCCAAACGAGTTATGCTTGAAAGCAGCGCTTAATTACCTTTCAACCGGAAGCCCCGGAACCGCTACCGCGATGCTAAAATCGGGTACGATGCCGACAAAGCTGCTTAGCAAGGGTACCGATGTAACAGTGACGAATTTGTATGATATGAAGAAAATGAAATAGCAGGTAAAGGTATCAGTTCATATGTCGGGCTGGTACATCGAGACTTAAAAACCTGTTGACAAAAAAGAAAGGCTGTCTGGTTTGGATACCAGACAGCCTTTAAAATGAAAATTAGTGCTATTATACTACGGTACAGTAAAGGTGGTTGCGTCTTCTGTACCAAATTCATCGCCGGAAGCAATCACTGTTCCGTTATAACTTAAAGAATATCCTCCGGGAGCTGTAATACCATCACCGTATGCATCGCGCATTGTAAAGGTATAGGTTCCATCGGTCAGACAGAATTTCTTCCTGGCAGCCTCCATACCGTCATATGTTCCTGCCGGAACTGAGGCAACAACATTTCCGTCTGCATCCGTTAAGTCCCAATACGATTCTTCCGGATAACTATCGAAGTTCATATTCAATATCACTTCGTTATACGGACAGATTTGAGTAATTGTGATAGTTGTCGATTTACCTCTAAATAATCCTTCCTGCGGCTGAAAATCTAAAACCAAGGTTTCCCCATTTTCGCCGATATTAACATCTGATATACCGATAGTCAATGTTCCAACATTTGAATTTGCCGGCACAGTCACCGAGGCGGGAACGTCGTATGCTTCAGGATCTGCACTTGTCTCGTCCGTTATAACATTAATGTTGAAAGTTCGATCAGAACCTGTTTTTTGTGTAGTGTAAACCTTTACATCACCGGTAGTAGTTCCATTTAAGTCGACCCCCATATCAATTGCCGTGGCTTCAAAAGTCACATAATTGAGGTCATTCGTCCCTTTTATATTATTCTCACAACGGTTGAATGAGAACAGGGCTGCAAAAAGCAGTATGAAGGAAAGTATTTTTTTCATAGTTCCTATTGTCTTTATTTTAACTAATCAAAACAGCAAAATCTTAATTCTACTATTTCATCTGACATCTTCTTTCCAATTAAACTCCATCAGAAAGCGAGCTGCAATTGATATCAGGAAACCATTCCTTTGAATGGTCTCCTGATGTTTCAAACTAGTTGATATACGGGTTGTTTTGTATTTCACTTTGAGGTATCTCAAATGTCAACCTTGGATCGTCGTAGCTGATGGGTTCACCAACGAATGACAAGTGATTGGGCCCGCGAACAATAGTCGCATGATTCCTCTTCATTGCCAGATAACTCTTACCTTCTGCAAATAATTCAATCCTTGTTTGCAGATAAATTTCGTCGACCAATGCCTGACCAGTTAATGCGTCGATATAATCTGCATCAGCCATACGATGGCTGACCAACGCTTTCAGACTGGTTCTTGCAGTAGCTTCGTCTCCGGTCTTTGCAGCTGCTTCTGCATTTAGGAGATACATCTCCGCAACACGCATATAGACATAGTCAGTTGTAACATCCCTCTGCCCACCAATACTCATCGCTTCAGTATAAAACTTATATAGCGGTATTAAATAATAACCAGAGGTGTTATCTGGATAAAACTGACCTTTTCTAACATCATTATTCGGAATCTGATCATAAAGTCCTTCATCGATAGCTTTTCTATCGCCTGCCCACTGGTAACTATAGGTCCAAACATCCATCTGTCCCCACCAGGAAATCAAATCTAAACCATTGTCGATAGTCAGATCAACTCCCCACATCCATCCTGGTGTATTTACATCTCTAAATCCTCCTACAGAAGGATCCCCCATGAACACAACTTCTGTTGAATCCATTAGCGTAAAACCACCGTTGTTGATGACGTCAGCTGTCAAAGTCTTCACTTGGGCATAATTATCGTTTCCGCCCATAGCTCCATACGTATAAGCCAACAAACCTTCGGCTACATATTTATTTACCTCGTTCTTGGCCGTTCTATCAAAGTTCTCCAACAAGGAGATGGCATCATTCAAATCACTAATAATCAAAGCATACACATCCTGAGCAGTACTTTTCGGTTGATTAGGCTGAGTCGGGTCTGTATAAATAGGTAAAATTTCCTCAGCCGGATCGTAACTTTTTTGATAAAACTGGGTAAGATAGAAATACCCATACGCTCGCATCGCTTTGGCTTGTCCCATGATGTATTTATTTTCGTCCAACTCAGGAACAACATCATTGCCTCCTAATGCTGCTATAACATTATTAGCAGAACGGATGATTCGGTAGTAATACCTCCAAGGACGATAATTCCCAATCCGAGTATAATCGGTTGTAACGGTATATTCGGTTAGAGGCCTATACCAGTTATATGTATTAACGGATAATGCCAAATCACTCGATAAAAAATCACTGTAGATGTCATATCCTTTCTGGCCAAAATCATCGTGGTCAGGGTCCAACGGATCTGAACCTCCTGTTGCAACCTGAAACATCAAGGTATAAATACCTTTAATACTACCTGCTGCCACATCTGGATTATTTTTGGCAGCTTCAGCCACCTGCTCCTTTGTCAGGAATTGCGTGGGCTGAACTTCGAGAAAATCTTTTTTACACCCCGAAACGCTGAATAGTACCAGAGCAATGAAAGATATAATATATATTCTTTTCATAATAATACTTTTAAGATGTTATTCTTAGAATTTAACCCTTAACCCTACTGTATAGGTAGTCAATGGTGCATATGTATACCAATCAGAAGTACCCGCTTCATCTGTTGAAGGGTTAAATCCATCTCTCGCGGTTAATAAGAATAAATTGTCGCCAGTAGCAAAAATATTCAAAGAAGAAATGCCAAATCGATTTGTGAAACTGGTCGGCACTGTGTAACCAATCCTTACGTTATTCAACGAGAGGAAATCGGACTTTGTAATAAACCGAGTAGAAGTACTACCGACATTCGTATCATACCCACTCGATAACCTTGGAACGTCAGTCAGGTCACCAGGCTTTTGCCATCTTTCCAGAATATCAGTAGACCAGTTATTTGCACCAATTGCGTCATTATCCATTAATGCTGCATATACAAAATCGTAAGCATATCCTCCGAGACTATAAAGGAACTGCGCAGAAACATCAAAGTTCTTAACTTTACCTTCCAAACGGAAAGCACCACGCACCTTCGGAATAGCTGATTTTCCTACATATTTCTGAGTAGCATTAGCATATCGTTTAGTAGTTGTTTTACTGATAACTGCATCTGGATTAGCTTGGGTATACTCAAACAGAGAAGATATTTCTTCACCTGTATCCAATATGCCATTATTATTGGCGTCTTCATAATATTCAAACCACATGGCTGTACCGTCAGCAGGATCTACTCCGGCCCATTCTCTAACATAAAAATCATACAATGAATGACCCTTTGACCTACCAAATCGTCCATCAATATCGAGAACCTTTGGTTCTGAAGTAGCCGGGTCGATAGGCATTCTTATTAGTTCGTTAGATAATAGCGAGCCATTTAAGGTAAGATTCAATTCGTAATCATGAGTTTTTATCAGATGTGCTGTCAGATCAAATTCAAGACCACTATTTCTCAACTCACCATCATTCACAGTAATGAGGGCATATCCAACTGATGGACCTACACGACGATCGAATACCAGGTTATCAGTATTCTTTTGAAAATAATCAATTGAACCATCAAGAAAATCCCCCAAACCAAACTCAAGACCAGTTTGGAACATTTTTGATTTTTCCCATGTTAGATCTGGATTACCAATGTCACGCTCAGAAATGGAGATTTCATCATTTAGGTTATTTACATCAAATGTAATGTAAGCGGGGTAAAAACCAACTCCCTGCTGCTCACCTACAATACCATAACTGATTTTGTATTTCAAAAAGCTGACAATAGGTAAATTATCCATAAAAGGCTCGCTGGATACTACCCACGATAGTCCGGCGGAACCAAAGGTATCCCACTTATTATCTCCGATAAACCGTGAAGTACCATCACGTCGAACAGAAGTAGACAAATAATATTTATTATTGTAATTGTAGTTGATCTGTCCAAAGTAACTCTCCAACCGAACTCTGTCAGTATAAGAAGTCGGAGGTGAGGCAACCCTAACAAAGTTATTCAGGTCTGCAATTCCTGGTAGAACCATCTTCGACTTACTGGCTGTGTTTCTTTGCCGTTCCCAGGAGTTACTTTCGTGCGCAACTAACGCTTCCACATTATGAATACCAAAAGTTCTTTTGAAACGGAGCAAATTCAGCAAGTTATACGACTTCAATTGCGTATCATAATGCCAAACATAACCTTTTTGACTTTCACCAGCCGCTGATCCATAAAAAGGATTTCGCAAGTCATAATATCTATTCATGTAATACTGACCACCGAAAGTATTCTCAAGGGTCAAACCACGCATGAAATGGATACTGGCACTGAAATTACCAGTCACCTGATTATTATGGGCACGGCTCCTATCATAATGAGCATCAGCAATCGAGTTGGTCAAAGCACCGAAACCTCGTCCTACACCATAATCATATTGATATCCACCATAGATTGGATCTGCGATCTTGTCACCATTATCGTCTCTCAGGAACAAAGGATAAATGGGAGGCAGGTTATCCACAAACCAAAAAATACTACCAGAATCTTCAGTCTGCCCGTTATTGTTGGTCTCCGTACCGGAATAGGTCATTCTGGCCGTGGTAGTTAACCAAGATCTAATGTTAGATTGCAAATTAATAGTTGCATTGTAACGGGTAAAATCAGAGTTAATAATATAACCCACATCGTTCAGAAATCCAAAGGAAGTAAAGAACTTAGTCGTTTCATTTCCACCACGGAACGTTATATTACCTTCTGTACGAGAAGAGTTTTGAAAACCGTAATCTTCCCAATTTTCCGGATTGTATTTTCTGGTAACTCCACTATTAATCATACGTGTCTCCGGATTGATCAGATCGGCACCATCAACATTCCACATATTGTACTTTGGAGTGATTCCTGAACCTGAGAATAAATTGTCATTGGCATAAGCGGTCGGATCTGCTTCGCCTCTGGCAACGCCTTTGTTATATAAAGCTTCCCAAGACAATTCGATATACTTCTCCGGCGATTTAATCGTACTATATCGGGGAATACCGCTAACGTTCACCCCTCTTTTCACATCAACTTCGATGACTGATTTGCCCGCTTGTCCGGTTTTTGTTGTTAAAAGAATAACACCATTTGCACCACGAGAACCATAAATCGCAGTCGCAGTAGCATCTTTCAGAATGGTTGTGGACGCTATGTCATTTGGGTTAATGGCATTAAGTTCTCCTGAATAAGGTACGCCATCCAGTACATACAAAGGATCCCGGTTACCATTTACAGAACCATATCCCCGGATACGAATGGTAGCGGTAGAACCAGGTTGTCCTGATGTATTAATAACCTGCACACCCGCAGCCTCACCAGCTAAAGATGTCGAGATATTGGAAACAGCCTTATCTTGAATGTTTTGAGCCTTCACTTCGGATACTGATCCGACAAAAGATTGTTTAGTTGCTGTACCATATCCTACAACAACCACTTCGTCGATACCCAATACGTCAGGACTCAGTGCAACGTTAATAACACTCTGACCACCGATTTCCTGCTCGGCAGTTTTCATCCCAACAAAAGAGAAAACCAAAGTCTGAGCATTTTCAGGAACGTTTAAGGTGTATACACCGTCAATATTAGTAATGGTACCCACAGTTGTACCCTTCACCGTAACGGAAACACCCGGTAAGGTAGTACCGTCATCGGTACTGGTAACCGTACCTGTAATTACCTTGGTTTGCGCCATAATGGTATGCAAACCGAAGGTGAAAAATGCAAGTAATAGCACAAGTTTTTTCATAAATAATTGTATTAAAAGATTAAGTAGTCGTGAAGCCAGTTATTTTACATAGACGGTTAAAAATATGAAAAAAATATTTTTTAATGAAAATTAACATTTTTTTTCTTTAGTTAATATTAAAATTGTCCATTGATCCTTCCCTCAGATTACAAATCAATGCCCTTTTCAAAATTAGCTTACCAATACTCAATGCGCTGACATATTGACAGATACAAAAAAAGGCTTCCTGA
The DNA here is from genome assembly GCF_009617875.1 of Prolixibacter sp. NT017. Taxonomy (NCBI): domain Bacteria; kingdom Pseudomonadati; phylum Bacteroidota; class Bacteroidia; order Marinilabiliales; family Prolixibacteraceae; genus Prolixibacter; species Prolixibacter sp. NT017. The sequence goes on from NZ_BLAV01000001.1 coordinate 2,537,081, forward strand.
ATCCAGCGAGCCCTTGAACTTTAATCTTAAAGATATGCTTATTAACATATCTTCAATAATTATGTGTTAAAATATGTTACCAAATGCCTCAATCATGAGTGATATAGAAATTATCCGTACCTGGTCTTTCCCCTTCAGGCTGATGTTTTCAAAACAATATGCTTGAAATTCCTCTCTAAAGCAACTACTAACTACCGATACCTCCAGGAAAAACAAGTGTGGTTTTACCTAAAACCTAAGGTGACCTTGACTGAAACCTGCAGTGAAATGCCCCCAAACCACACATGATTTGACGCCAAACCACACGAGGTTTCGGGTAAAACCTGCGCTGAAATCTGCGTATACCGCAAATTATTCCTCTTTGAAAAGAAAAAGCCTGAATACCGAAACAGGAATAACAATGAGAGTTTCCGCGTATTTCAGGTTTTAGAAACAACCCTAAGTCTGTTTTCAGGTTTTGCTGTTAAAAGCGACGGGCCACGTAGGAATATAAAAAGAAGTATATTTGGACTTCAGTAGATACGAATTTATCGTTTGTCAGACTCACCAATTAAGTATAAATCTGTCAAGCTATTTTAGAGGAGGTCGGCTGGGAACTTTTCAAGGTGCCCCGTTTCAAAATATATGTATCCAAAACATGTTTTGCGGTTTGCCGCGGAAAAAAGTATGTATCCATAACATATTTCCGGGCGTGCAGTAGGGAAAAGTATGTATGCTTAACATGTTTTGGCCTGTGCTGCGAGGAAAAGTGTGCTTGTTTTAGTTTCAAGGGAGTCTAGGAAGAGACAACAAAATATTTCAGTGAGCATCCGATTGCCAACCTAACACTAATATCCAGTCCACAAAGAAGATGTTGTATCAATAAAAACTGGCGTTTAGATAACATTCTAAAAATCTGATCGGTGCAAGTCATTTACAGCACCACCTATGTGTTTTCATTGTGTTATAAACCTACAAATTGAAGAGGTGACTTTTCGTTACCCACCACTTTAATCAACCTTAATAATTGTATAGTATGAAGACAAATCTCTTTTTCTGAGAATGGCATGTAATAAAAGAGCCAGTCTATTGCAGACTGGCTCCTTATGGTCATAAATTATTGAAATGCTGTTTAATTCTTTGTTAAGACGAAATTATATGTTCCAAAATCTCCCTCATCAACAGAAATGGCAAAGCTCATTGCATAGGTGCCGTCACAAGTACTTAATTTACCACTACCTTCATAAGCAAGATTGTGATACCCCCATGCATCTGAAGCTAACACAGTTTTAACTGCTGTTACAGAATAATCTAATGGATTCACAAGCATCTTTAATGGGCCCTGATCTTCATTAAGACCTTCAATTGCCTCTAAACCTGAAACATATACAGTATACTGATCAGTTGGGTCGACTGTAATGGTCACATCACCTTCTGAGCCCCAGTCAGCACTTTTTGCATGATAGCTACCAGTAACCAGATCCGGGTTATAAGCGCAAACAACAGCAGCATCAATACTTGCATTTGAACGGTATGTCTTACCATTGCTGGTAGTTAGTACTTCAATGGTAAATACATCACCCAACTTCACGTCGCTCAAACTCATTCCCAATTTTTCGGCTAAATCAGCCAATGAGATTTTCACCGTCGCAGGAAAGGAGTTCAAAGTGGTATAATCTACTCTCTCCTTTTGTCCATTATATGATACCTGAATCGAACCGCTACTTACGCTCTCACCATCAGGAATCTTGACAGTAAATTGAACGTAAGTATTTCCCATATCGTTGGAATCAAATACGGCCGGATTCAAATCTGTTATTTCAGGTACAACTGCCACTCCTCTTAAACCGGCTGGATCCTCATCGTTTGTACTACAGGAAGCGAAGACCATAACCATAGCAGCTATTAATCCTAATATATTTAAATTTTTCATTTGCATAATTTTTTAAATGTTAAGAATGGCCTCTTGATTATCGGGTTCCTCCTGCCCACCATACATTTTCAGAATAAACATATGTTCCATCGCCATAAGCCTCCCTCACATTGGCATTCGTCGTTACATCGTCTGCACCATAAGTATAGCGCAGAGGAAACTGTGTCGCATCTTTGGGATTATCTAGTTGGATTACATTATCTCCCATTGCCTTTAACCGGCGATAATCATTATATGCTTCCATTGCTTCCTCTTCATAGCTTGCTATATATTTCTGATTCATCACCTCTGACAACGGATTCGCATCAAATTTGGGTTTCACCTGATTTGTGTAATAATCATCCGCATCGGCAGCTGTCAGACCGATGTTTACCTTAGTGAATGAAGCGGTAATGGCTTTTTTCAATGCATCCTCAGCATTCGTCAAGTCATTCAACCGAACATAAGCCTCAGCTTTCAGAAACTCAAGTTCGTGATAACTCATTAGATAGGTCGGTGCCGTCGCACTACTAATTGCAGAAATACCATAAACTCCTTGTACCTGGTCGGGTGTTCCATTTGGAGCAAAAACTAAGTCGCTGGTTCCAGGATAAGCTTTAAAGAATATTGTATCCCGCGGATCATTTCGGGCCACAAGCTTATCATGTAAACTTTGACTCGCACCAAAATAATCCCTGTCTTTAAAAAACTGAAAGAATGGACTGATCGTTGTACTGCCATCGTAATTAAACTGACATTGCTCGCTGCTAGACGTAAAAGATTCATCTGCAAACTTAATCACATCAGCATAGTCCGGATTCCTGAGTGACAAACGCATGGTATAACGAGCCTTCAGACCGTAAGCAAATTTTTTCCAAAGCGAAGCATCACCACCATAAATTAAATCCTGACTACCTAATGAAGGATAACTGCTCTCTTTACTAAGATTCGCAATTCCTTCATCCAGAAAATGAAAAATCGTATCATAGAGGTCTTTCTGACTATCTAATTTCGGCGTAAAGATGACACCTGGTTGTAAAGCTTCACTCCAGGGAACGTCTCCAAACATGTCAGTAAGGACAGCCAAATTGTATGCAGACAAAACCTGTGCAACTCCCAAAGTATGATAGTTACCTTCTTCAGAGCCTCCTGCCGAGCACTTGTCAATTACTGTTTTCAGATTATACAAGTTGTTATAAGTAGCTGACCATGAATTATTGTAAGTTGTAGAATTGGTCGGATCACCACTTCGTATCTCTGCATTGTACATTTGGTTATAAATACCAACATTCTGCTCGATATAACAAGATGCATAAAAGGCCAAATCACTCCCCGTTACGGTAAATGCAGAACTGGTCATTGCATCTGTTATAATCAGATTGGACGAAACATCAGTGGGAGCATTGATGTTCTTGTTGATAGCATCCATCGTATCTTCGGAACAGGACCAGACCACAATTCCTATGATCATCGCCATGCTTATATTAAATATCTTTCTCATAATTATCTCGATTTACACCATTATTAGAACGTTATATTGACACCCAATCCATAGCTGGTTGTTTGCGGCAAAGAGAACCTTTCAAATGATCCACCCATGTTGGTGTTTCCTTGAGATGATTCAGGGTCAAAATTAGGCAAGGCAGTCCAAAGGAGAAGATTCCTTGCATACAGAGAAACATTAAATTTCAGCGTTTTGTATACGGGCTTTGGACAACTATATTTCAAAGAAACCTCGCGAAGTTTTACAAATGAATTGTCGTGAATGTAATATTCATCGATATTGGACAACACATTCGTGTACAAATCCTGCAGCGCCTTCGGATCATTGGGACCTCCGCGAACGATATCATTCGGAGTTCCATCAGGTTTCACCCCTTTAAATACAAACGTTGACGTCCGATCTTCTGTTCTTTTTGACATACCATAAAGATCCAATAACCCATTTGAACCAGAATACATCTGGCCGCCACTCTTCCATTCTACAGAGGCAGTCAGCGAGAAGTCTTTATACGTGAAGGTATTGGATCCACTCAATATAAAGTCCGGCGACACATGACCAATTACACCCGGAGCTCCCTGCTCAGGCATACCGTAATTCGATGCCCCTGGAGTATCGTTAACTACAATATTCCCTTTATCGTCGCGAACAAATGTTGAGCCATAAATTACCGGATAAGTAGCTCCAATGCCCGCACGAACCTGTGGTGTGGTAAAACCTCCCAAGAAAATACTTTCAACACCTGGAGCCAATTCATCGACCACATTATGTATTTTGGAAAAGTTCACATTCATATCCCACGTAAAATTGCGGGACTTAATAGGAGTCATATATAAAATAACCTCATGTGAAATGGTATGAATCTTTCCACCGTTCATTGTCAGCTGAACCATACCGGTTGAACCCGCCAACGGTACAGGAAAAATTTGATCGGTAACATTCTGTCTGGAATATGTATAATCAATTCCCAACCGGTTATGCAGGAACTTCAAGTTGGCACCAAATTCGTAGGACTTAGTATTCTGAGGTTTCAAATTCGGATCAAATTGCTCATTATTGGGAATATAAGAGTTAATACCACCAATAGGATATTGAACCGGAGCATTTGTCCAAAAACCTCCACCATAATAGTAGCCCGGCTTAGCGTAATAATTCTGCATATAAGAACCGGCTTGTCCAACTTCTGCATACGAAGCCCGCAGCTTGGCAAAACTCAACCACGACAAATTTTTTAGTCCCGAAAGCTCAGAAGCAACAAATCCTAAAGAGACTGACGGATAAAAGAATGAGCGGTTATCTCTCGGCATTGAAGATACAATATCCCGTCGTCCCGTAGCATTTAAAAACAACATCGATTTCCAGGATAATGACATGCTACCAAAAAATCCTACTGTCCGGTCTTTATTTTGTGATTCTGTAGCCGTTACAATATTGGCATTATCAATATGATTCCAACCACCAAAATTAAAGTTAGTTCCAGTTTCGTCATAGTACTTCTTATTGGTCTGGTTGATTTCATTTCCAAGCAACATGGTGAAATCCAAATCATCGTTGATCGTCCAATTATAATTTGCTGTTAACAGTGAATTAACGGTCGCAGAAGTTACACCGTAATTGTCCATGTTACCATCCTTGCCTTTACTGCCATAGCCGAAAATATCCTGATAATGGGTGGTATAAGAGTCTGTTCCAAGTTGATATTTAACATCCAGCCTCATATTGGAGGCTAAGTCAGCGTTAAAATCGACATATCCATTTCCAAAGAAACGCTCAGTTTTTTCATTGAACGTATTATTCTTTGCGATCCAGTAAGGATTGTCAAAAGTCATCGAACGATAGTAAATCTGAGTATAAGGGTCTCCGGGCACATGGTATGGCTATCCCTTCAAATTGTAACTTGCCGGAGCTGAAAGTACACCCGCCAATGAAGCATCATTTGCGCCAGACAGTTTATCAATATTGTCTTTTGAATAGTTACCATTGAAGCCGACCTTAAAATTTTTATTCAATGTTCTGTCAGCACTAAGTTTGCCATTCCACCGGGTCATACCAGTATTCAACGCAATACCCGTTTGATCCGTTTGACTGAGCCCTATCGCAAAATGACCGCTTTTAGTGGCCTGACTTACACTAACGTTGTTAGTTGTAGAGTAAGCCTTTTGGTAATAATCTTTCCAGTTATTATAGACCTTAGGGGCTACCCATGGATCCATATTAGCTGTATTCAACTGAGGAACGTAAAATAAGCCGGGATGTCCATTACTATTTCCACCGTAAGTTGGATCATCCGGTAAGGCTGAAATCTTCGGCCCCCATGACATTGACTGATTTGGCACATACTGACCATAACTACCCTGAGCATAGGTCGTTTGATAATCTGGATTACGGGATACAACCGAAATATTACTATTATGAGAAATATTCACCACCGGCTTGCCAATTTTATTATCGGCGCCACTCTTGGTCGTAATAATTATGACACCGTTCGATGCGCGAATACCGTAAAGTGCAGCCGCCGCCTGACCTTTCAAAACGTTAATACTCGCAATATCAGCAGGGTTAATGTCAACTGCCCGGTTCGAAATGTCAGCACCCGTAACACCATTACCAGTTGAATAGTCCGCGGTTGATTCGATAGGCATACCGTCTACGACATAAAGAGGAGCGTTATTACCAGTAAATGAACGAGCCCCCCTAATTGTAATTTGCGAAGATGCTCCAGGCATACCACTGGAAGGTTTAATATCGATCCCTGCCACTTTCCCTTGTAAGGCGGTAGCAAAATCTGAGTTCCCGGTACGATCAATATCATCTTTAGAAACAGCCTGCACGGAATACCCTAAAGCCTTTTTGTCTTTTTTAATACCCAGGGCCGTCACAACAACCTCTTTAACGCCAACAACATTGGGCTCCAATTTCACGTCAATTTTCGAACCTGAAATTGCAATCTCCTGTGTTTTCATTCCTACGAAAGAAAAGATTAAAGCTTTCGCATCCTGAGGAACACGAAGAGTAAAATGGCCATCAATATCGGTAATAGTACCCATCGTAGTACCCTTTACCGATACAGAAACGCCAGGAATTGAACTTCCATCATCTGCGGAAGTTACTGTTCCTGTAATTTCCCTGGTCTGCGCAAAAACTGACTGCAAACCAATCGCTAAAATTACAAGAAGCAAACCTAAGTTTTTCATAGATTAAATTTTTAGATTAATAAAACAAATACCCATAGCAGCCTCACACCAAGCCACTATAAGATTCACTTTAAATTACATACCAACCCTAATAAATTTGGAAGTAGGGCAACAATCACACACAATAAACTTAATACAATAAGTATTATAATCCTTTGGCATTTTTTCACCAGAGGAACAAAAATAAAAAGAATTTAAAACAAACCACGGTCTTTCCTATCCACACCTGTAATCATAAATTTGATTTTTTTGATAATCGCAAGTATGTTCATATGATAAAACCTTGGTTTAAGTATTTTTAACGCTTTTATTTCAAATCGTTTACAAAAAGAGTTTTTCAGCTCTATCTTCTTTCACTACAAACAGCCCAACCCAATGTGCTTCAATATCGACCGTCGAAAGTTTACAGTTTGGTAACATAAATTAACACTTATGCGGTAAGGCATAGATGACAGCTCAAACTGTAATTTCCCTTAAAACCTCAGTAGGTTTAACTCATTCTTGTTTCGACCATGCTGACGATCTCCTTCTCCATGGCAACAGCCTGGTTGGCTATCTCATCCCCCCTCGCCAGCAACTCTTTCTTTTTGCTTTCGTCGGTTAACCCGGAAGCATTGATTCGCACATTCATCCAGGCGCCAAGCACAGCCGAACGGGCACACAGTGCACCAACACCAGCGTCGGTAACCGAGTTAGGATTGCCTTTTTCTACCATGGCACGAATAACATCAAACGAAGCCAGCGAGGTTTCCATGACCGAAAGCGGAACTTCCATCGCGTTAAGCGTTGCAGCCTGAATGGCTTCCGAACGTGCTGCTTTTTCTTCATCCGAACCTTTCGGCATACCGAAAGCAGCCATAATATTATTGAAAGCCTGCGTATCTTCATCAACCAGTTTGAGCAGTCGCTCCTGAATCTCCATGCCTTTCTCTGCCCATTCGGAGAATTCTTCCCAGCGCTCATCCCAGCCACGTTTATGTGCCGAGAGGTTAGCCACCATGGTAGCCAATGACGCTCCCAAAGCACCGACATACGCCGATACCGAACCGCCCCCCGGAGCAATACTTTCTGAAGCTGTCTCTTCAGCGAAGCCACGAGCCGTTAAATCAACCAGCTTCTTTTCTTCCTTATCATCAAGCATGTACTCAATGATCTTCTTATCCGGATCAAACGGTTGAAGTTCGTCAAGTCCCAGCGATTTAACTGCAATCTTGATGATTTCCCTTTCCGGGATACCGATCGATCGATTTTGCTTTTGCAGGAAATATTTACCGGCATCGAGAATATATTTCAGCGGCATAATTCCCACCAGCTCCGATCCGGTCACCCTGATGCCACGTGACTCTGCACTTCGGCACACTTCATCAAATGCCACATGAACCGGTGTAACGGTTAAATCTGTTAGGTTCATTGAAATCTGGGCAATTCCATATTCTTCAATATACCATCCGATTGCCCGAACTTTTTTCAATGTTCCCGGAATACGCACCGGCTCGCCATTTTCATCTTTTACCATTTTTCCGGTTACGGGATTACCTTCCCGCTTTACTCGTCCGGCTTCGCGAACATCGAAAGCAATGGCATTGGCACGTCGCGTGGATGTCGTATTCAGGTTAATATTATAGGCAACAAGGAAATTGCGGGCGCCGATGGCAATAGCACCAGTCTTTGGAACAAACGTTGCAGGACCGAAGTCAGGTTTCCATTCAGGGCGTTTCAACTTGTCACGCAAAGCCTCGTATTCTCCCGAACGGCAGAATGCCAAACTTTTTCGTTCTTCAGTGAACGCAGCAAATTCATAGGCATAAACCGGGATTCCCAGCTCATCTCCTACTCGTTTACCCAGTTGATGGGCATATTCAATTGTCTCTTCCATCGATATTCCCGCTACGGGTACCAACGGACAAACATCGGTAGCACCAAAGCGCGGGTGCTCACCGGAATGTTTCGACATATCGATTAGTTCGGCAGCTTTTTTAATGGCTTGAAAGGCCGCTTCAATGACCAGTTCAGGCTCTCCTACAAATGTGACAACGGTACGGTTGGTGGCATGTCCCGGATCAACATCCAGCAACTTCACTCCTTTTACCAACTCAATTGTATCCGTAATTTTTTTGATAACAGACAAATTACGTCCCTCTGAAAAATTGGGAACGCATTCGATAATCCGCTTTGTCATAGAACTCTCATTTTTTTAGGCACTACAAAATAGAGGTGTTTAATTGTGAATACTATGATAATTCACATCTTTCTCGTGCATCATTGTATCTCTCCTCTTAGGATTACCGTCTCGATGAGTTCGGAATTATAAGCGTACGGAAAGTATTGATATGAAGGAATTTCCCTTGTAATGAAAACATTGGCCGCTTTACCACGGGCGATACTTCCATAGCCGTCGCTAATGCCCATAGCATAGGCGGAATTGATTGTGGTAGCGTTAATTACCTCTTCCGGAAGCATCTTGTAACGGATGCATCCCAGTGACTGCATGAATTTCATGTCGCCGGAAGGGGAAGAACCTGGATTAAAATCGGTAGCCAATGCTACCGGAAGTCCTGAGTCTATGAGCTTTCGGGCCGGCGAAAGCGGCAAGTCGAGGAAAAAGGCAGCCCCGGGCAAAATGGTAGGCATGGTATGCGAATGTTTAAGAACATTTATTTCATCGTCCCCCAAATATTCGAGGTGATCGACCGAAAGTGCCTTGTTTTTCACTCCAACCTGTACCCCACCGGTAAGGCCTAATTCGTTAGCATGTATTTTGGGTAAAAGACCATATTCCGCTCCGGCTTCCAGTATTCTTTCAGTATCGGCTACCGAGAAAAAACCGGTGTCGCAGAATACGTCGATGTAGTCAGCCAGCTCTTCTTCCGCTATGCGTGGCAACATTTCATTGATGATCTGGTCGACATAAACGGATGCATTATCCCGGTATTCCATTGGAATGGAATGTGCCCCCAGAAAGGTTGATTTGATGGCCAAGGGTGTAGATTCTTTTAGACGCCTGATAACACGCAGCATTTTGATTTCGTCCTCCGGGTTCAAACCGTACCCACTCTTAATTTCAACGGCTCCGGTACCTTTATATATAATCTCTGATATTCTCCCAAGAGCTGAAGCGCAAAGTTCTTCTTCACTCATTTCGTGCAAACGGCGGGCTGAGTTCAGAATGCCACCGCCTCTCCGCGCGATCTCTTCATATGAAAGACCTTTTATCTTATCGACAAATTCCTGCTCACGGCTGGCCGGATAAACCAAATGCGTGTGCGAATCACAGAAAGACGGAAAGACCGTCCTCCCGGTACAATCAATCTCCATCAACACATCATAATTATCCAGATCGTGAGTGCTCAACTCATCCATCGGACCAAAATCAACAATCATCTCATCTCGCATCAAAAGAAAAGCATCCTTAATGGTATGGATCTTTGCCATATCTTTTCCGGCAACCCAGAGTTTGGGTTCTTCTTCTACCTGCACCAGCTCTTTGATATTTACCAACAATATTTTCATCTGCTAATTTTTTTAGCTCCCTGAAGATCCATCAACAAAATCGATATCTAATTGGGAGTTTTCCTTTTTACCAACTTTTCGTACCCGGAAAATCAATGGATCATGATACTCTTCCAACAGAATCCAGACTCAATCCGTGCATTGCATCTATACTTTTTTCAGTACCGACTCCATGACTTAATTTCTGAAACAAACGGGAATACCATCCCAGGTAGTAACAGAATAAGTTTATTCAGGCCAGCCAATTTCATAAACTCCGTACTGTTTCGTCAGTACGAAAGTTTAATAGTAATAAATAAATTTAAGGAAATGCGTATAAAAAATGAGACTTATCAGGCATAAAACTTTAATTTTTTTATCCCTTTAAAAATTCAACCTAACGTGAAACTAATTACAACAAAAACACTAATTATCAACACAGTTACAGCTCAGATAAAATATATGATACTGAATTAGCACTCAATTGCTTATTTTTGACAACCGCTAAACCAATTGCTTATGATAAGAAAAGTACCGCATACCTATGTCATTATTTTCCTCATCATTCTCTTTTCGGCCGCACTTACGTGGATTCTTCCCGGAGGTGAATTTGCCAGAGAAACCGTTACGGTTAACCACGTAGAAAGGGAAGTTATCGATAGTAGTTCCTTCCACTATGTCGATAAAACGCCGCAAACCTGGCAAGTGTTTTCCGCTTTTTTCAAAGGATTTGAGAATACCTCCAACATCATCGTCTTCATATTAATTATTGGCGGTGCATTCTGGATTGTCAACGAAAGTAAAGCGATTGACATGGGGATCTACTCCTTTCTCCTTTTTGCCCGCAACCTGGAACACCATCGTTGGTTGCGAAAAATCGGTATTGATAATCTCATCTTCGTTTTAATCATGCTGATGTTTTCGGTATTTGGTGCTGTTTTCGGCATGAGCGAAGAAACCATTGCATTTATCATCATTTTCGTGCCCCTTTCCATTTCTATGGGATATGATTCCATTGTCGGGGTATCGCTTTGCTTCGTGGCTGCAGGGCTTGGATTTGCCGGTGCCATTCTCAACCCGTTTACCATTGGAATTGCACAGGGACTGTCTAATCTTCCGCTGTTTTCCGGTATCGAATTTCGGTTATTCAGCTGGGTCGTAATTAACCTGGTCGGCTTCATTTTCATCATCCGGTACGCCAGAAAAATTAAAAAAAATCCGACGAAATCACCCGTATACGAGGATGATGCTTACTGGCGGGAAAGAGGAAACGCGCACATTGAAAACCTGAAATTTCACACACCCAAAATTGCCTGGTGGGTTTTTGGCTTGCTTTCTGTCATCATGATATACACCGCTTTCCGTTATCCCATGACCGACCTGAATATCGGAAACAGCAAATATCCCATGCCCGCCATTCCAATTGCGACTTTTGCCTTCCTGGTAACAGGCATTCTTAGCCTGAGGAAGACAGTGCATTATTTCATTCTCACACTCTTGCTGTTCACCATTGTATTCCTGATCATTGGTGTCATGGGCTACAACTGGTATGTGATGGAAATTGCGACCATTTTCATGGGATTGGGAGTTGCGTCGGGATTAGCAACCGGGAAAAACGGCAACGAAATTACCAAACTCTTCATCGAAGGTGCGAAAGATATTTTATCGGCAGCCATGGTTGTTGGACTTGCCGGAGGTATTATCGTTATTTTGAACGACGGCCATATCATCGATACGTTGCTCCATTACATTGCCGAATCAATGAGCAATCTGGGCAAGGTTGCTTCGGTTGGCATGATGTACATCTTTCAAACCATGCTGAATATCATCATTCCATCGGGATCAGGCAAAGCAGCTTTAACCATGCCGATGATGTCGCAGTTTTCCGATTTGATTGGTGTTTCCCGGCAAGCAACGGTTATGGCTTTTCAGTTTGGGGACGGATTTACCAACATGATTACTCCTACTTCCGGTATTCTGATTGCCGTGTTGGGAGTGGCGAAAATCCCTTACGAGAAATGGGTGAGATGGATTGCGCCTTTGATGGCCATCCTGGTCCTAATCGGATTTCTGTTACTCATTCCTACAGTAACCATGAAACTAAACGGATTCTGATAGAAATATTTACCAAAAGAAAAAGCCTGTCCTAAATGAGAACAGGCTTTTTTTATGCTTTTTTGAGATTACTCTGCCGGAGAAATAGCTTCAACAGGACAAACCTCTGCGCAAGAACCACAATCTGTGCAAAGTTCCGGATCAATATTATAGATTTCACCTTCACTAATCGCTTCTACCGGACATTCGTCAACACAAGTTCCGCAAGCAATACATTCGTCAGAAATAACGTAAGCCATAACTTAAATGGATTTTTATTGATAACATTTTAATAAGAGCAAATGTACAAAGTTTGACTAAAAAACAAATTCTCTACATGTGTTAATAACATTTTTTGGGGAATTTTATAATCATTCCAAAAACGGCAGAAAACCATTACTTTCAGCTGGTTTTACTATTTTCGTTTTAGATTACGAAAAAACAACCTGTAGCCAACTTAAGCGAAACCCAACAAATGGAAATATCCGGGAATATTCTAACCGCCTTTCTGCTTACGCTTTTTGCCGGTTTGTCAACCGGAATTGGTAGTGCAATCGCCTTTTTTACCAAGCGAACCAACACCAAACTATTAAGCGTGGCTCTCGGTTTCTCGGCAGGTGTGATGATTTACATCTCATTCATGGAGATTTTTCCACACGCCCAGGAAATCCTGATTGGTAAGCTCGGTAAGTGGCGGGGCCACTGGTACTCACTACTCGCCTTCTTTGGCGGCATGCTGCTGATTACCCTCATCGATAAATTTATTCCCAGCTTCGAAAACCCTCACGAATTGAAAGCCGTGGAGGATATGGACGATAAGAGTAAGGCCATTGCTTTCCGGAAACTTTACCGGATGGGTATTATGACCGCGCTCGCCGTTGGTATCCACAATTTCCCGGAAGGCCTGGCCACATTTGCCTCGGCACTGCAAGATCCATCCATCGGAATCGCGATTGCCATTGCTATTGCCATTCATAACATCCCGGAAGGAATTGCCGTTTCTGTTCCTATTTACTACGCTACCGGGAACCGGAGAAAAGCGTTCTGGCTCTCTTTCCTGTCGGGAATATCGGAACCGGTAGGTGCGTTGTTGGGATATCTCTTGATTATGCCGTTCGTTACACCGGTAAATATGGATCTGATTTTCGCCTATATTCTGGCTGGTGTCGCCGGGATTATGATTTTCATCTCTTTCGACGAATTGCTTCCCTCAGCCGAAGAATACGGCGAACATCATCTTTCGGTTTACGGCCTCATTGGCGGGATGGCGGTAATGGCACTCAGCCTGATGATACTTTCGTGAAAAGAAACTATGCCTCTTTCTTTTTCATCTGTTGCTGGTAATATTTGCAGTAAGGCGTCAATCCGCACTTCTCGCACTTGGGTTTGCGCGCCAGACAAATGTACCGTCCATGCAAAATCAGCCAGTGATGTGCGGTGGCGATCAAATCTTCGGGAATATATTTTATCAGCTGCTTTTCCGTTTCCAGCGGCGTTTTAGCGTTTGTACTTAATCCCAAACGGGCGGCTACACGAAAAACGTGGGTGTCAACGGCCATCGCTGGTTTATTGTACACCACTGAAGCAATCACATTAGCCGTCTTCCTCCCTACGCCCGGCAGTTTAACCAACTCTTCCACCGTATCCGGAATTTCGCTGTTGAACTTCTCCACCAGCATTTTCGCCATGCCCACCAAATGCTTGGCTTTGTTATTCGGGTAAGAACACGAACGGATGTATTCGAACACTTCACCCGGCTCTACTTCGGCCAGTTTTTCCGGCGTAGGAAATCGCCGAAGCAGTTCCGGTGTGAGTTGGTTGACCCGTTTGTCAGTGCATTGAGCCGAAAGAATAACGGCTACCAGCAATTCATACGGGTTGGTGTATTCCAGCTCTGTTTCAGCAATGGGCATCTCTTTTTGGAACCACTCGATAACGTGGGCAAAGCGTTCTTTTTTCTGCATGAGTTAATTCGTTTGCGGTAAAATTAATGGTTTCGCTTATGTAAATCATCATTCCAACTGAAAACAACCGGATTTTGTTCAGCGGCACTTGATTTTCACGCCAAGGTGATAACACCAAACATTTGTGGTTTTTCAGGTAATTCCTGCTATTTTTGAGGGCTAAAACAGGGATTGCATGAAGCCATATCTTCAGGTTGAAAATCTGACAAAATACTGGGGCGAACTCGCCCTCTTCGAACATATCAACTTCACCATTTCTGAAGGACAAAAAGTGGCCCTGATCGCCAAAAACGGTACGGGTAAATCGACGTTGATGGATTTGATATACAACATCAATTCCCCCAGCGAAGGCAGCATTAGCATTGCCAACGACATTCGCGTAGGTTACCTCCGGCAAACGCCCGATTTGGACCCGAACGATACCGTGATGCAGGCCGCATTTAAGTCGTCGGACGAACTGGTGGAAACCATCCGTCAGTATGAAATCGCAGTAGAAAGTCAGAACCATGATTTACTGGCCGAAGCGATGGAGAAAATGAACCGGCTGAACGCCTGGGATTTTGAAGTGCGTATCAAGCAAATCCTGACGCGTCTGAAAATTACCAATTTCAATCAGCGCATCAGTCAGCTTTCCGGTGGACAGCAGAAACGGGTGGCACTGGCAAACGTTTTGATTACCGAACCCGACTTTCTCATTCTCGACGAGCCTACCAACCACCTCGATCTGGATATGATTGAATGGTTGGAGAAATATCTTGGAAAAGCTAAATCAACGCTTTTCATGGTAACGCACGACCGTTATTTCCTCGACCGCGTTTGCGATGAAATTCTGGAACTGGACGACCAAACTATTTACCGTTACAAGGGGAATTACTCCTACTACCTCACCAAACGCGAAGAACGAATTCAGCAACAAACAGCTGAAGTTGAGAAAGCCAAAAACCTGTATCGCACCGAACTCGAATGGCTTCGGCGAATGCCACAGGCACGGGGGCATAAAGCCAAATACCGGATAGAAAACGCATACAAGCTGCAGGAAAAAGCCTCGCAGGGACGTTCGGACGAAACTGTGGAACTGAATGTGCAAGGCGCCCGGCTGGGAAAGAAAATACTGGAGGTGGAACATCTTTCCAAAAGCTTTGGTGACATACGCATTCTGGAAGATTTCTCGTACAAATTCAGTCGTTTTGAAAAAGTCGGCATTGTCGGGGAAAACGGAACCGGCAAAAGTACATTCCTGAACCTGATGACAGGTGCGATTCCCGCCGACAGCGGAACCATTGACGTAGGCGAAACCATCAAATTCGGATACTACCGGCAGGATGGCATCAACTTTAAACCGGAAGACCGGGTGCTGGATATTGTGAAAGACATTGCAGAAGTGATTGACCTGGGCAATGACCAGGTGATGACGGCCGCACAGTTTCTGAACATGTTCCTCTTTCCGCCGGAAGTGCAATACTCGTATGTGGAAAAACTGTCGGGAGGTGAAAAGCGGCGACTGTATCTCTGCACGGTCCTGATTCAAAATCCGAATTTCCTGATTCTCGATGAGCCGACCAACGACCTCGACATCATGACGCTGAACGTATTGGAGGATTACCTGAAAAGCTTCAGCGGATGCGTGATTATCGTTTCGCACGACCGTTTCTTTATGGATAAGATTGTCGACCACCTGTTCGTGTTCCGGGGCGAAGGCCAAATCAAAGATTTTCCGGGGAATTACAGCGACTACCGCGACTGGAAGGAAGAACAGGATAAGCTGGAACGCAAACAGGAAAAACAGGAGAAAGCTGAAAAAGCGGAGCCGGCAAAGCCCGACAAGCCGAAACCACGCAAACTCACCTACAAGGAAAAGATAGAATTCGAACAGCTGGAAACGGAGATTGCTGAGCTGGAAAAAGAAAAAGCATCCATCGAAGAGGCGATGAATGCAGGTAACTTATCGCCGGAAGAACTGGTCGAACAATCCAACCGGCACGGTGAACTGCAAAACTTGCTGGACGAAAAAGAGATGCGCTGGCTCGAACTCAGCGAGCTGGCTTAAACGTTTATCTTCATCTGTTCTTCCGCTTAGCGGGAAAGAAATTCACCGGTTAGTTTCCTTCCAGCGTTTTCTTGCGCTCCAGGTATTCTTCGCGCGAAATCTCGCCACGGGCATAGCGCTCTTTCAGGATCGTCATAGCAGCGTCATGACCAACATCTCTTGGCGGTTGCGAAACCGGACCGCGTGTTAAACGCACGATAAACAAAACGACCAGAATAATAAAGGCAAACCAAATGAGCCATCCAAAGGGCCAACCCCAGCCCCATCCAAACTGAAAACAATCGTTCATAACCATATCGTTTAAGTTTCTCTAGTAAACTTACAAAAATACCCGGGAGCAACCCCGGGTATCAGCACTTAAAATCGTTAATTTTTCTTATCAGGAACTCCCACCCTGTCAGGGTAGAAAGCCTTTCTGTAGTCCCTAACAACCACCCCGGAGGTGGTAGTGCTGCCCCAAAACCCTGACAGCGTCTGAGACCTGTCAGCGTTAAACAACGTATTTTTTCGACGCTGTTCTTATACCACCGTCAGGGTTTACAAACACTGACGGGGAATGGGCCGTCACCCTGTTGGTGGTCTTCGATGCTGCAACAAAAAACCTGACAACGTCATTTGACCTGTCAGAGTAGCACCATTTCATCCACTTCCCCCGTTTTATTGGTTAATTTCGCCCGCATCATGGCGGTCACCGACCACCACTCGGCGGACAGTCAGCACCACATAGCGGAGTCTCAGCACCTCTTAGCGGACAATCAGCACCAGTGGTTACACCCGGGTGTGGGCCGGCCACCAACGCCATGGTACCGGTTGGCGTTATGGAAGTGGTGTGGTTCGTTGTTGTTGGTTGAATTGGTTTGTTTATTCTCTTCGACCTGACAGCGTCGTCAGACCTGTCAGCGTCAAACATCTTCTTTTCCGACGCTGTCAGGAGCTTCGCACGCTGACTGGTCTGTGTTCTATTCTTTAACCACCGTCAGGGTCTACGACCACTGACGGGGTAAGGGAGGACTGTTCGTGGGTTTAGTCTCACCTGCCCGGAGCGAGCAGGAGATTTTTCTCTTTGATAAGATACATACGGAAAAAGGTTACCTCGGGAGTGAGGTTTCCCTGTCTGGTCAAAAGGTTGTTCGTCGGTCGTTTCATCAGTCTCGGCTTGAGATTATCATTATTCATTTCAATCGGGAATCATTTAAAAATTCCGGTTGTTTTCTTTTTCCCCTCAAAGCTGTTGCTCTTGTTTTCTGTCTTTTACTAAACGGACGGTCGCCCGGTTGAACCAAAATGATAGTCTACCTCAATCATCATATAATTAAGAAACGAGCAAACCCAATCATTTGAAATATATGGCGTCATATGGCTGGCTAATTACGAGGTAAGCGCGTTTCATTTCACAGCATTAAATACTGGCGGGAATATTCGGACAAAAAAATACCCGGGAGCAACCCCGGGTATGACCAATATTAAAAATGAAAAAAGTTAATTTTTCTTATCAGAATACGTGGCCCTGTCGTACTTGCAGCAACCAGGAAGTCCGGCGTAAGCCGAATCGGACGCTTTGTCGAACTGGGTATCGTGTCCCACTTTGGCAATGGCTTTACTGATGCTCTTCTCATTGGTTTTCGAAGGATTGTACGTCACTGCCAGCATCTCCGTTTTCATGTTCCAGTCGGCTTTCGCTACCCCGTCGACGCTCTTTGCAGCGCCTTCGATGCGGGCTTTACAGGAACCACATTTCCCGTATACCTTAAATGTTTCAGTTTTCTGTGCGTTGTCAGCCAATAACGACTGCGCACCCATCATTAAAATTCCAAAAATCAACGTTACTACTGCTTTTTTCATGTGTCTGCTTTTAAATAAATAACCAGTTAATTATTGTAAGTCTTTCTTCTTTTGTTCAAACTCTTCTTTGTCAATCTCGCCGCGTGCATAACGCTCCTTCAGAATATCAACCGGTGATTTTACATCCTGAGAAGCAGCGGGAGAATGATGATGAGGATAATGATAAGGCTGATGTGTCCCGGTTGCCCGGATGAACAGCCAAACAAGGCCAATGATGAACAACAGGCCGATGATCCAGCCCCAGCCCATTCCAAAGCCCATTCCGTACATATTTCCAAATCCGTGCATCATGATAAACCTCCATTTCTTATTCGTTAATAACTTCTATGATGTCATTATCTTGAAGAAAACTTTCCTAAAGCGAAGCGATCACCCGTTCCAGTTTTCTTAAAATCTCCGTTGAAATACAGAACAAATCGTCGTTCTCAACCGCCTGCATCGAAGCCACCGGATTAACGGCTGCCACTTCAATTTCGCCGCTTTCCAGTTCCTGAACAACCACGTTGCAGGGAAGCATCGTCCCGATTTTGTCTTCGGATTCCAATGCCTGGTACGCATAGGGCGGATTACAGGCGCCCAGAATTTTGTACTTCCTGAAATCGATATCCACTTTTTCTTTCAGCTTTTGCTGAATATCAATCTCTGTCAACACACCAAAACCTTCTTTTTGCAAAGCTTCGGTAACCTGACCGATTACCTCGTCGAAGCTGCCGTTTAGTTTTTTGTCGATGTAGTACTTCATTGGGTGCCTGTTTCTATTTCAACTTTACATCATAAAGATATTAACCTCTTGTTGTTAGTGTGTTACATAATTCATCGAATGTTTTATATCATTTTAGGAATTAACACACTTTAGTATTTGGATTTCAGGCCTTGCGACCTGGTTATCTATATCGCAGAGATTCCATTCTCATCGGTTCTTACCTTGTACACCTCTTCCACCGGCGAAACAATCACCATTCCGTCTCCCCGGTAGCCGGTCCGGGCATTCTTGCGAATCAACTCCACCAGTTCCGGTACCCGTTCTTTTTCGACCAGAATTTCGAGTTTTACCACGCGATAAGCTTCGGCAAAAGGATACTTCGTACTGATATGTTCATGCTCCTGGTCGGCGTATTGCCCAGTCCCTTCGCACTCCATCATCGTCATGCTGTGGAAACCGTTCCTCTCCAGGGCATCATACACTTCTTCCATTTTCCGGTAACGAATATATGCTTTGATAAGTCTCATAATTTCATGCTTTTACTTTGACAATGAATACCAAAACATTATTTAATAGTGTCGCGGGTTTCGCCGCAGGTCAACATGTCCGAACCAAAATACGGGTTGCGGATATCTGACGACTCGCTCAACCAAAAAGCTCCCTTGTTATTGAGTGCCATTGGGCAGAACTGGTAATAAGTAGTTACGCCTGTCAGGCCGAAGCGTTTCACACTTTCGTAGAAAGCTTTGTTAAAGTTTGCAAAAGCCGCTTTCTGCTCATCCGGTTTTGCCGTAGACGTAATCGTGGCAATGTTGGGCTTCATCACATTCAGCTGCTTCATCCATGCCAGGTGATTGTCTCCCTTCAGCTCTTCCATATCGACTTTTCCCAATGCTGCCTGAACAGCTTTGGCATCGGTCTGTACTTTGTCGAACTGCTTGGCGACGAAAGCATTTTTCATCTTCAAATAAGCCTTGTACACAATGGTAAGCTGTTGCTGAAATGCTTCGGAAACCTTCGCGTCGGATGTTTTTTCAGCCGTTTTCGCTTTCGCGGAAGAAGATGACTTACTTCCGCCCATATCCATTCCGGGCATACTTTCCGCACCGGAATCGCCGCCTTTGGGATTCATCATGCTGGGTTTACCGGCCAACTGCGCCGATGCATCGATTTTAAAGACGCCGTTCACGGCAATCTCTTCGCCTTCTTTCAAGCCGTCAGCCACCACATAATTGTCACCCGTTTCGGGACCTAACGTGATTTCACGCATTTTGAAAGTCGGCTCTTCGCGGTTGGGCACTTTCACATACACAATGGAGCGTTTGCCTGTCCATAATACTGCTGTTTGCGGAATCAGCAACACTTTTCCGTCTTCAGCCCGCTGTGACGTGATAATGCCGTTGGCAAACATTTCAGGCTTCAGTTCCAGGTGAGGATTGTGCACCTCCACCCGAACGTGTGCCACGCGTGTTTTGGCATCGATAAACGGATCGATGTAAGTCACCTTTCCACGGAAGGTTTCTCCCGGAAGGGAAGACACCGTAAACTGCACTTTGTCGTTGTTGCGCAACCACGGCAAATCGGTTTCATATGCATCGAACATCACCCATACATCGGTGAGATTAATGACTTCGAACAGGCTCGCTCCGGTTTTCACATAATCGCCAAGCGACACCTGCCGTTTGGTCACCGTACCCGAAATAGGTGACATCACCTCAAAATCTTCCTGAATGGTCCCTTTCTGTTCAATGCCATTAATTTGTGCATCGGTCAGATTCCACAATTTCAGTTTATTTCGGGCCGCCCGGTACAAATCCGGATTGGTGTTCTTGTACTGAATCGCTTCCAGCAACTCTTTCTGGGCCGTTATCAACTCGGGCGAATAGATCAGCGCCAGCTTCTCTCCTTTTCGCACATGCTGCCCGGTGAAGTTCACAAACAGCTTATCGATTCGGCCACCATAACGGGCTGTCAACTCGGCAATGTTTCTTTCGTCGGGTTTTACACGTCCCAGCAAGCGAACTTCTTTGGCCGGATAACCTTCCTGTACCGTCATAGTCTGAACTTCGGCCAGTTTCATAGCAGCTTCCGTCATCGGAATTTCGTCCGCTGAAGTCGATTCTGTTGTTTTCAGATCGGTTAGCGGAATCAAATCCATGCCGCAAATGGGACATTTTCCGGGATGATCCTGACGGATCTGTGGGTGCATGGAGCAGGTCCAGATGGTGGCTTTTTTTGCTCCGGCCTCTGCCTGCTCATGATGATGGTTAGCCTGTTCGGTCGCGTTGTTTCCACCTCCGTGGAAGAACAACCACCCCACCAGCAATCCGGCTACTACCGCAATGCCGATGCGGTACCACTCTTTTTTCGACAGGTTGATATATTTTTTCATTTCGAATTTCATTGTCTGATTATTTACCCATTAAGTAATCGATAAAAGCGACTGAAGCATTCCGGTCGGCCCGCGCCTTGTCCAGTTCCAGCGCATATTTCAACACCTTGCGTTCCATCCGCAACACCTCCTCGAAGTTTTTGCCGTCGGTTGAATACGACGATTCGAGAATGTTCAGCGAGCGATGCGCCAGGCTCAGCTGGCTACGGAAAAGTGCCACCCGGCGAACAGCATCCTGGTAATCGCGGTTGGCCCGTTCCAAAACACTGTTCAAGGTATTCACCTTGTCCAGTTTCTGGTTGGTCGCGGCTTCTTCCTTGAACTGCGCTTCCTGAATCATTGCCTGATACTTTCTCCGGTACAGCGGAATGGTAATTCCCACCGAAGGGAAGAAAGCGTCTTTCCCGGCATCAGCACTGCTCATCGAGCCTTTTCCTACGAAAATGTAGTTGAACCCGATGGAAAATTTGGGGCTGCCGGCTTTGCGGACTGCCTCCTGTTCGGCCTGGTAAGCCGCCATCAGGTTGTCCAGTCGTTTAACCTGATGGTTTTGCAGGCTCACACTATCGGCAATTTGCTGCATATTCAGCGGCAAATCTTTCACCCATAGGGTATCCGGAATCTCCACCGTTGCGTGACGGTCACGATTCAACCGGTTATTAAACGCCACCTGCTGCGTCTGGTAATTGTCCTGTAAATAAGCCAGCTGATTTTCCAGCTCACCAATTTCCATTTGCAGACGATATTCATCTACCGTGGAAGCCATGCCGGCCTCAATTTTCACCAGCGCCAGTTTCCGGAAGGATTGCAACAACTTCAAATTCTCCTTTGTAATCGCAATCGACCTTCCGGTGAAATAGAGATTGAAGTAGTTGGAGCGCAAGTCGTAGAACAACTTCGACTTGGCATCTTCAAAAGCTTCGTATTTGGTTTGCGCCATGTTGGTGGCCACATTCTCGCGGGCCTTCAGTGTTCCAAACCAGGGAAACATCTGCGTGGCTGAAATCTTCGCTTTTTGCGGTCCCAGCCGGGTTTCGACCGGTTGAATAAAGTAACCGAACATGACCTGTGGATCGGGCAATGTTCCTACCTGCGGCACTTTCTGCAGTGATGCGCGGTAGTCATTGAATTTGGCTTTCAATCCCGGGTTATTTTCCGCTGCCTGCACCAGGTAACCGTTCAGCGCGTCCTGCGCCGAAGCTTTTTCCTGCGAAAGCAGAACCACAACGAACAACAGCGGGATGATATATATTAATCGCTTCATGATTCAATCGATTTTTGTTTGAGGGCTTTCTTCACCTTTTTCTCCTGCCACATGCTGTACAGAACCGGAACCACGAACATGGTCATCAGCTGGATGAGCATTCCACCAAATGTGGGAATGGCCATCGGAACCATGATATCGGAACCTTTTCCGGTAGAGGTAAGAACAGGAATCAGGGCGATAATCGCGGTAGCTGCGGTCATCATTGCGGGACGAACCCTTTTCCGCCCGGCGTGAAGAACTGACTCACGCACCTGTGCAATGGTTTCCGGTTTCTCTTTGGCAAAAACCTGCGTCAGATATGTTCCCATAATCACCCCGTCGTCGGTGGCAATACCGAACAGGGCAATAAATCCGACCCAGACCGCCACACTCAGATTGATGGTGTGCATCTGAAAGAGGCCGCGCATGTTGATTCCCGCCACGCTGAAGTTCATGAACCACGGCTGGCCATAGAGCCATAACATCAGGAAACCTCCGGCAAAGGCAACGAAAATACCACTGAAGACCATCGACGAGGTCGTCACCGAACGGAACTGGAAAAAGAGAATCAGGAAAATCAGCAACAGCGAAATGGGTACCACCAGCATCAGGCGCTTGGTTGCCCTCACCTGGTTTTCGTAATTACCGGTGAACTTGTAACTCACACCCGCCGGTACTTTGAATTCGCCATCGGCAATTTTCTTTTGCAGGAACTTCTGCGCATTCTCTACTACATCCACTTCGGCATGTCCCGGCTTTTTATCGAAAATCACGTAACCGACCAGGAAGGTGTTTTCGCTCTTAATCATCTGCGGACCGCGCGTATATTCAATTTTCGCCAGTTCGCTCAGCGGAACCTGAACACCGGTCGGTGTCGGGATGAGTACATTTTTCAAATCATTCGGGTTGTCGCGGTACTCACGGGCATAGCGTACCCGAACAGGAAAACGCTCGCGGCCTTCGACCGTTGTTGTCAGCTTCATTCCGCCAATCGCACCGGAAATATAGGTTTGCATATCCTGGATGGTCAACCCGTAACGGGCGATGGCATCGCGGTCAATCTTGATTTCCAGATACGGTTTACCTACCACCCGGTCAGCAAAAACGGACTGCGGTTTAATACCGGGAACCTCTTTCAGGAATTTCTCGAGCTCGAAACCAACCTTTTCGATGGTCTTCAAATCGGGGCCAAATACCTTGATTCCCATCGGTGCCCGCATACCGGTCTGCAACATCACCAGTCGTGTCTGAATGGGCTGCAGCTTCGGAGCTGAAGTCAGTCCGGGTACGGAAGAAGCTTTTACAATGGCTTTCCAGATGTCGTCGGGCGACTTGATGCTGTTGCGCCACTGACGGAAATATTCGCCGTTGTCGTCTTCTATCAGCTGACTCTTATCAATCTGACGATAGCCGTCTTTCTTCGGATTGTATGTCGAACCGTCTTTGAGCACAAACGCGTCATCATCATTCACTTTGAAGCGCATGCGGTGACCATTTTCATCAAGGATATACTCCGGACGGTAATTGATCACATTCTCAAACATGGAAATCGGGGCTGGATCAAGCGCTGAATTCACACGTCCCCATTTGCCTACCACATTTTCCACTTCCGGAATAGCATTCACACTTTTATCCACCTGCCGAATCACATCGATGTTCTCCTGAACACCGGAGTGCGGCATCGTGGTCGGCATCAGCAGGAAGGAACCTTCGTCCAGTGACGGCATGAACTCTTTCCCGATTCCGGGGAATGACTTATCCAGCGAAGTCCAGAGACTCGTAGTTCGGATATTCCATCCGACTTTATTCATCGTAGCCGGAATAAATGAGAACGTTTTATCGAATCCCTGCCAGATAACAATTCCCAACAGCACCAGGGCAATCGGTATGCTCAGGAATTTCCACTTATTCGCCAGGCACCATTTCAGGATGTAGGAATAATAGTGAACAATGGTCATTAGCGTTCCCAACACAGCACCAACGATGAAGGACACGAAAAGGAAGTTCACCAGCAAGCTGTTCTGTGCTCCCAGCGGCATCCATTCAGTCGACAGGTAGTAAACCACAATCACGACCGCTATCGCAATATTAATCCACGTAACGTACTTGCGCTTGTTTTCCGGCCAACGGTATTCCAGCAAACCATTTACTCCGAAAGCCAGCAATGCCAATGCTACCCACGAATGATAGATAATCGGGAATAAAATACCAGCAGCTATCAACGCTGAATACCATACCCGGCTGGTCCGCTTTTTATCAAAGCGAAGACCGAACAAGATATGCGCCATCGCCGGAATGAGAATAATTCCAATTCCCAATGAAGCCAGCAAGGCAAATGTTTTGGTAAATGCCAGCGGTTTGAAGAGTTTGCCTTCAGCAGCCTGCATAGCGAAGACCGGTAAGAAACTCACCACAGTGGTTGCCAGTGCGGTAATAATTGCCGAAGCCACTTCGATGGTCGCATTGTAGATGACATTCAGGAGGTCGTGTCCACGGGCGCCACGGTTCTCGGGCATTTCGAGGTGCCTGACGATATTCTCCGTGAACACAATCCCCACATCAACCATCACACCGATGGCAATGGCAATACCTGAGAGGGCAACAATATTGGCGTCGACACCAAACTGCCGCATCACAATGAAGGTAATGAGTACCCCAATCGGCAACAAACTTGAAATAAGGAAGGAGGCCCGGAGGTTCAATACCAGCACAATCACCACGATAATACTAATGAGAATCTCGTGCGACAATGCCGACTCCAGCGTTCCCAACGTCTCCTTGATCAGTCCGGTCCGGTCGTAAAACGGCACGATAGTCACTTTCGATACCGTTCCGTCTTTCAGCGTTTTCGACGGAAGTCCGGGGGATATTTCTTTTATCTTTTCCTTTACATTATTGATGGTTTGCAGCGGATTGGAGCCATAACGGGCAACCACTACACCTCCAACGGCTTCGGCGCCGTCTTTGTCCAAACCACCACGACGGGTAGCTGGTCCAAAAGTAACGTGCGCCACATCTTTTATCCGGATAGGAACGTTGTTGTGAACAGCCACAACGCTCTGCTCCAAATCGTGAATATTCTTGATGTACCCAAGCGCACGAATCATATATTCTGCCTTGTTGTACTCCAGGGTTCGGGCGCCTATATCCAGATTGCTCTTTTTGACGGCGGACATAATCTGCGCTACGTTCACATGGTTCGCCTTCATCGCATCCGGATCGATGTCCACCTGATACTCTTTCACAAAGCCACCGATGGAGGACACCTCTGAAACTCCTTTCGCCGACATTAACCCATACCGAACGAAATAGTCCTGGATGGTCCTCAACTCCTGCGGGTCCCAGCCTCCGGCCGGGTTACCATGTTTATCACGGCCTTCCAGTGTGTACCAGTACACCTGTCCCAACGCTGTGGCGTCAGGCCCTAAAGAGGGTGTCACATTATCCGGCAGGGTTCCCGCCGGAAGCGAGTTCAACTTTTCCAGTATCCGGGTACGGCTCCAGTAAAAATCGACATCATCATCGAAAATGATATAGATGCTCGAAAGGCCGAAGATCGAGTTACTCCGGATCGTTTTTACGCCGGGAATTCCCAGCAATGACGTCGTTAGCGGATAGGTTATCTGGTCCTCCACATCCTGAGGCGACCGCCCCGGCCACTCCGTGTAAACAATCTGCTGGTTCTCGCCCAAATCGGGAATGGCATCGACCGGCACCGGATCGCGGGGCAGAAAGCCGGTGTCCCACTGGAAAGGTGCCGAAACAATTCCCCAGGCAACAAATACCAGAAGTGCCAGAAATGTGACCAGTTTGTTCTCTAAGAAAAAACGAATGATCTTATTTAGCATGCTCTTTTGATTAAGCAGTCAATAATCGATTTATAATATTGAAAAAGTACGTTAGTTCTGTTTCGTCAGGCTACTGACAAAACCAAAAATAAACATACTTTATTGTTTTTCAACACAATAAATCAACAGAGAAATACTTGCATAAGGGCACACCTATCCCCTGCATCGTACGCAGGGAGCCTGTATCGGTGAGTATAAAAGGGAGTATTAACTTCGGCAATAACTGGAAGCTCGAAATCGGGAACAACCATTACCGGAGCGATAAAATCCATTACCGGAGCCTGAAAATTATTATCGAAATTCGATGCCAGAAAATCATTAACGACCTGGTAATGATCGTGCGTATCGTGGCAACCGTCCATATGGTGTCCCGGAGAACAGCATGATTGCGCAGCAGCATAAATGGACACATCAAACAACTGACCATTCGAATAGTGTTTGTTGATCGTGACCCCAATGGTAGAAGCTAAAAGTATCAGGGCTGTAAGGATATGTCCGGTTTTTCGAATCATATTAGATGGAACAAATCTATGGATTCCACTCAGAAAACAAAAACAGATAAATGTTATAAAATGTTTAAAGTACCGTTTCCACCTTATATAATTTCACCTAAATCGCTATCTGTCTGCCATTTAAACACAACGATAAAAAATATTAAAAGTGTTAACGGCCTATCCGGCTTTCTCAGAATAGACCAAGCAAAACAATCGACCATAACATATCGCAAGAAAATTCGTAACTTATTTCTCCGGAGTTGCCAGTTGAATACTCAATCAAAACCTAAAGTGCTGTCACCATGCGTATGCGTGCTTTCTTAATCGTTGATGCTGTAATCGACGGATTGCTTGGAATTGCTCTGTTGCTATTTAGTCCCGAAGTCTGGGAGTTTACAGGAATTCCTGGGGCGTACTCCCGATTTTATCCGAATTTACTGGGCGCTGTTCTCCTCGGTATCTGCATATCGTTAATAATCGAAGCAAGAAGGAAGCAAAAAGAAGCTTCTCCGGGACTCGGTTTTCGAGGTTCGCTTGCCATTAATTTCAGTGCTGGTGTTATACTGAGTTTATGGCTGATTTTCGGGCATCTTCCCATTCCCTTTAAGGGAATTATTGTTCTCGGAGTTCTTTCCCTTTTTCTGCTTGTCTTCAGTTTCATCAAATGGTACATCTACCACAGAAGGCGTCATCAAAACCGCTTTCCCAACTACAACCATTCCGAACAGAACTAATTTCCGAAGCTAATTTACTACACAGCAAGAGGCTGACAATGAACTTCACCTCCATATTATTGTTACATAATATTGAGAATTCATTTCTCTTCCGGATGAAAACAGACGGCCGACAACACCTTTCCCAACCTTGCCGTGAGTCATCCCACTTTCGTATATAACTTGAAAACTCAACAATTACAACTTATGAGCACAATCAATACAATTGAATTGAGGACGCTGAATAGCGATGATTACGAAGAACTGAAAAAATCGATGATTGATGCTTATCCCAACTGGCCCGGTGCCTACTGGAAAGAGAATCATTTTCAAAAACTGCTGCAAATCTTTCCGGAAGGACAACTGGCTATTGTCGTCGACGATGTAGTAGTCGGATGTGCTCTTTCCATCATTGTGCAATATTCGCACTTTGGCGATAACCATACGTACGAGGAAATCACAGGAAAGTACAGCTTTAATACGCATACGCGGAAAGGAAATGTTCTGTACGGTATCGACGTGTTCATCCGTCCTGAGTTCAGAGGAATGCGCCTGGGCCGCAGACTTTACGATGCCCGGAAGGAATTGTGCGAAAACCTGAACCTGGAGGCCATTGTTTTTGGCGGACGTATTCCCAACTATCATAAGCACGCAACGGAAATGACGCCCAAAGAATTCATCCAGAAAGTAAAGTTCAAGGAACTATATGATCCAACACTTACGTTCCAGTTAGCGAATGATTTTCACGTAAAGAAAGTACTGAAGGGGTATCTTCCGGGCGACCGGGAATCGAAAGAATATGCAGTTTTGCTGCAATGGGATAATATTTACTACGAAAAAAAATCCCCCAAGCTTTCTGCTACCAAATCGGTGGTCAGACTGGGTTTGGTGCAGTGGCAAATGCGCTCGTACCGGACACTGGATGAACTATTCGAACAGGTGGAATTCTTCGTCGATGCGGTTTCGGGTTACAAAAGCGACTTCGCCCTCTTCCCGGAATTCTTCAATGCGCCCTTAATGGCGAAATACAACGATTTGGTCGAGTCGAAAGCCATCAGGGAACTAGCCCAGTACACCGATGAAATACGCGACCGCTTCCTTCAGTTAGCCATGGCTTACAACGTCAATATTGTTACCGGAAGCATGCCTTACATCAACGAAGATGACCGATTGCTCAATATCGGGCACCTCTGCCGCAGGGACGGTACTTATGAAAGGTATGAAAAGATTCACGTCACGCCTGATGAAATAAAATTCTGGGGGCTGGCCGGGGGTAACCAGGTTAAAGTTTTCGATACCGATGCCGGCCGTATTGGCATTTTAATTTGCTATGACGTCGAATTTCCGGAACTTCCCCGCCTGCTGGCACAACAGGGAATGGACATCCTGTTTGTTCCGTTCCTGACGGACACACAAAATGGCTATTCACGGGTTCGTTACTGTGCCAGGGCGCGCGCCATCGAAAATGAGTGTTATGTGGCTATTGCCGGAAGTGTGGGTAATCTGCCGAAGGTTTCGAATATGGACATTCAGTTTGCCCAGTCGGTGGTATTCACGCCCTGTGACTTCCCCTTCCCGACCACGGGAATAAAAGCGGAAGCAACACCCAATACGGAAATGATTCTGGTTGCCGATGTGGATCTAGACCTGCTAAAAGAGTTGCACTATTTTGGAGCCGTTCGCAACCTAAAAGACCGTCGCACCGACTTGTACGGATTAAATCTTACCGACGATTAAGGCCATAAAAAAGGAGCAGCCTGTTTGACTGCTCCCTCTCTTTATATCAGGTACAAATTTTCGTGCTTTATTGTGCAGTGCCAGATGACTGTGTGGTCAAATCAATTGTACCAACGTCAGTCTGTGTTCCCTCAACAACTTTTACATTGTCTACTGATTGCTTACTGAAACCAGAATCGGTAGCCGGATCAACCTCAACGGTGTACACATCTGCCGGAACACCGCGCAACATGAAGCTACCGGATACAGTATCAACGTATGTAGACAGCGTATCCATGCTCGGAGAAATGGCATAAACCACACCTTCGGTATTGGCAGGGTTCACCATTCCTTTAATGCTGCCTGAAGTAGCTTCAGTACTTACCCGGATAACCGGTTTCAGGTTGAAACCACCGTTTCCAAGCGCTACAATCGACCGCGCAGCATCAAAATCCATCAAGATATCGTAGGTGACACCACCAACAAAGTCAGCGTTCAGTTGCAACTTCAAACCACTCGACGAACCACTGGGAACTTTCATTGAATAGGTGTTCCCGTTCATCACCAGCGTGTTGTCCGTTCCAAGTTTTACACGAATCTGACTGTATTTTCCGGCCGGAATATTTTTATTGGCAAGCAACGTATCCAGACCATTTGTCAACTCCAGCAAATTGTACACACCGGCGTGTGCACCCAAATCAATTTCGGATGTTCCTTCCGTTGAATCGGCAGGCATCAGAGTGATGGCCTGAACATCCACATTCACCTCAGAGAAATCGGCAGGCGCATCGGTCATATGAACTTTCACCGTCGCCTCTCCGGGTGTCGAATTGTTGCTATCGTTATTACATGCAGCTACTCCGACCATCAGAGCGATGGCCACTAAAAATTTAATTTTTCTCATCTTTCCTTAGTTTTTGATCTTTATTTGCACCGGAAACCATCATTTGATATTTCCGATGGGGTTACTAAATCTAAAACAATGCAGAACGGTGGGGTGAACTGCATCTCACCAGCTTAAAATCTCAACAAAAATTCACTTAAGAAGATCTTCATTAAAGAATGCTATTGTCTTTAGGTCCCTTTATTCTTTAAAACAGCATAAAAATATAAAAGTTTAAAGTGCTTAATCTCTAATTAATGTTAAAAAGGGCCAACCTTTAGCCGGTTAGCCCTAATTGGATTTGAGCGTATTTCAGGGACTAAAATCTATGAAATATTAATTATTCCCCGTTATCATTTGCCGTATCGTCATCTTCTTTGTTTCCAAGACGACCATCATGATCTTCGTCTTTTCCGTAGCGGGTCGACATTTCCAGGTTGTGTTCAATCACTTCCTGTACAGCAGCATTAACGTCGCTCTGCTGCTCGGTTTTTTCAATCAAAATGTACGGATTTCCGTTTGCGTCTGTCTGTACGGTTAAATCACTAAAATCAACCTGATCCGGATTGGTTTCCCGGTTAGCGAAATTAAACCAATCATCCAGGTTAAAGGCCACAATAATGTTATTCACCGAATCCAAAGCCACTTTGAAACCTTTGGTTCCAGCGGTATTGAAATTGATCTCCTTGTCCATATCATACTTTACAGTGAAAGGAATATCCTGATACTGAACCTGCTGAATTGTTCCGGTATAGGTACCCTCCAGGTAAATGGAATGTTGGAAAATGGAATCTTTTTCGGTCGCCAAAGCCGAACCATCATCTTCATTGGTCTCATCACCTTCAACCTTGTCAAGCTTTAGCTTGATACCGGTATATGTTCCCGGAAGAAGGGCAACCGGTTTCAATTGCGGGGTAATGGAATCTGTGATTAAATCGACAACGTAAGGCCCATTAAATTCAATTTCTTTCTCCTGCTCCATCTCTGCTTCATTGTCGATCTCACTGTCAGGCATGTTAAACTGAATTTCCTTAACAGCTATTTTGGCCTGGGTCAATGTGGCCGTACCAATCAAACTGCTGTCTTTCCCTGTAATAGAGATTGAAATAGTTGGTGCCGCAACTGAGGCACTTTTCACCTGTGCTGTGGAGGTTACTCCCTGAATAGAGAGTACTGTGTTATCTCCTTGCGGAAGTGCATCCGTGGCATTGCTGTCAGTTTTGTTACAGCTTGCCATCCCCAAAAGAACAGTCACTCCCAAAAATAAATTAAGCAATTTCCTCATAATGTAGTTTTTAAGTTTTCCCACCAGCCCATATTAAGCCAGCGTCATTAGCTCCTGAAATACTCCGCTTCGACAAATAATTCAATTCCACGCTATTGTTTCTTTCTCAACCACCGATACAACGGATCATACCGTTGGTTGCTCCTTTTCTTCTTTGTGAATGGTTATTTTCAAGGCTATCGAAATGAAAACCAAATTGCTTAATTTACCTTTCAATCTCCTTCATCTGTATTTGGGTATCCTGATCATAATATAGAAACGTACATACCTCTATATTATTTTATATGTTAATGGAATTTTATGTTAGATCTTCTGGATTACGACAAAATCATCTTGGCATTAAAGAACTTAGGACCAGAATATTTTTTTTAAGACAATTGATACAACCAATCGTTCTATTTTGTAAAATTGCTGCCACCTGGAGCCAACCGGCTCGCGCAGGAAAGTCAAAATGAACAAAGTGATTATTATTTGAGGTAACACTGGTTGCCCAATGAAACCCGAAGACAAAATTGAAGCCGTTGAGATGGTCTTCAAAGGACTTGATGAACATCTCTCTAAAATATCAGACCAAACGGGTCTGAAGTGCATGGAGCATTGCAGCCTTTGCTGCCGCAACAGAAGCATCGAAGCTACCCCACTCGAATTCTATCCATTAGCAGCTTACCTTCATCGCACCAGGCAAATAGATGCATTCCTGGAAAAACTGGACAGTTTGAAAGGTGATGAACTTTGTGTCTTGCTGGATACGGAAGCACAGCAAAACGGAAACTGGGGATGCACAGCCTACCCTTACAGAGGTCTCATCTGCCGGATGTTTGGATTTGGATTCCGGTTAAACCGGACAGGAATTCCCGAATTAGTCACCTGCAAAACCATGAAAACCAATTTTCCTGATAATGTACAGCGCGCAGCTCAACTATCATCCAATGAGATGGATAATCTCCCGATTTTCCGTGATTACAGCATGCAACTTTGGGCGATCGATCCGGAATTGGCAGGAAAACCCATGCCTATCAATCAAGCAATTCGCATGGCGGTAGAGAAATTATACTCTTATTTTGCTTACCTGGACCAGGAAGACGAGACGAAATTGATTCAATTAAATCCAACTGATGATTTTGCACCTCCGGTGCTAAGCCCCGACGGCTTTCGACCAGCGGTTTAGCTATAACTGCTTCGCAGCACATTCTCTGCTATTTGCGGAATTGACATAATCTGCTATTTTTGCTTTCGCAATGAAAGTTTCATTACATAGCAGATTATGGCTCATTATTTTAGCCGCCGTCTTTATTTACCACGACGGCATCTGGCACGCGGAACCCGTTGGCTCCGGCGAACCGGAACATATCTGCTATATGGAGCATAAGGATACACCTCAGATTTTCCGTATTCCCGCTCCTCATCATCACGAAGCAAATAACGAACATGGTGAGTGCACACAACACAATCACCATAACTGGCTCTTTACAGCCGTTTTCCTTCATTTCAATCCACAGTTCATTACGCTCTTCCCGGAATATAAAATCATCTCTGACGAGCCGAGAGAAACAGACTATCCAATTGCTATTCTTCCGGTTTACCACGATCCTCCGGTTAAGGTATCAACCGTAAGGGGACCTCCCGAATATTGCGCTTAAATACCCATTTCCCGACCGAACCTGAGTTTTCCGGTTAACGGTATAGCTATGCCTTTTTCTGCCAGTTCTCCGGGAAATATTCATTAATGCGATATTCATTTCACTTACATTTTTATCATGAAGAAATTCCGATTGCTCCTTCTGGCTCTATCGATTGCCGGGGGAATGACGACGGCTTGTCATAGCGCCCATAATCAAGAAGCAGAAGAAAACCACGACGAGCACGCAACTATTGAAAAACAGACGTACACGATTTACGACCGTAACAACCGTTACGAACTCTTCTTCGAGTCGACTCCTTTTATCGAAAACGAGAAAGCCGAGCTGCTGGTGCATGTTACCCGCTTGCCGGAATACAAACCGCTGCAACAGGGAAGTCTGAAACTTCTGCACAATAACAAATTGGTTGCCTCAGCGAATCAGCCAGAAGTTCCGGGCATTTTCCATTTGGCCTTTTCACCGAAAAACACCGGCTCAATCGACCTCAAAATGGAACTGACCGACAAAGGAGTTCCTGTTTTATTCCCGCTGAATGACATCAATGTCTACGAGAACCACGATGCATTTCACGAAAGTCAGCAGGAACACCATGAGAATGCCAAAGCCATTGCATTCCTGAAGGAGGAAGCCTGGAAAATTGATTTTTCCGTTGCACCGGTGAAGGAAGAACCGTTCTTCGAAATCATCAAAACTTCCGGTGAGATAATGCCAGCGCAAGGCGACGAAATTGTTGTAACAGCCAAGCACCGCGGAACCGTTCTTCTGGGTGGCACACAACTTCTTTCCGGTGAACCGGTAAAGAAGAATGAGGAATTGATGACATTATCTGCATCATTACTGGACGGCAACCTGAATCAGGATTACCTGAAAGCCAAAGCGGCCTACGACAAAGCCAGCCAAAATTACCAACGCTCCAAACAGCTGATAGAAGACCGGTTGATTACCCAAACCGAATTTCGCTCAGCGGAAGCAGAATTCAGAAGTGCAAAAGCCGTTTACGAAAATATCAGCCGCTTTCATACCACACAGGGAGAGCGGATTGTTGCACCGCAAAACGGTTTCATCAAAGAGTGTTTGGTGTCCGAAGGTCAGTTTGTGCAAGCAGGACAAGCATTGATGGTTATCACACAAAACCGGAAACTAACGCTTAGGGCTGATGTACCCCAAAAGGATTATGCCCGTCTGCCAAGTGTCTTTTCCGCCAATTTCATCACGCCATATGATCAGCGGATACATTCTGTCGATAATCTGGATGGTAGGAAGATTACCTTCGGGAAATCGACGCTCGACAAAACCTTCTTCACCCCGGTCTATTTCGAGGTCATCAACACCGAAAACCTGATTCCTGGTTCGTACGTGGAAGTTTACCTGAAAGCCGGTTCCTTCCAAAATGCACTGGCCATTCCTCTCTCTTCATTGATGGAAGAACAAGGAAACTTCTATGTTTTTGTGCAAAAGAATGGCGAAGAATACCTGAAACGGTACATCACTCCCGGACGAAACGACGGCGAACGCCTCGAAGTTTTATCCGGACTGGAAGCCGGTGAACGAGTGGTAGCCAAAGGTGCTTACCGTGTTAAACTAGCTTCCATGAGCGGAACTGCCCCGGCACATAATCACAATCACTAACCTCCTGAATTCATTTACATGCTAAATAAGATCATACAATTCTCATTGCACAACCGGCTGCTTATCATTGTCGGAGCGCTACTGCTGATGCTCGTCGGATATTATTCCGTTAGACAGATGGAGGTAGATGTCTTTCCCGACCTGAATGCGCCGACCGTTGTCGTAATGACCGAAGCACACGGGATGGCGCCCGAAGAAGTGGAACAGCTGGTCTCCTTCCCCATCGAAACAGCTATTAACGGAGCGACCGGATTGCGACGGGTACGTTCGTCGTCGGCCATGGGCTTTTCCATTGTCTGGGCCGAGTTCGACTGGGGCATGGACGTTTACAATGCCCGACAGGTAGTTGCCGAAAAACTGATGACCATCCGCGATCGACTCCCCAAAGGCGTGGGAAGCCCAACACTCGCCCCGCAATCTTCGCTCATGGGCGAAATCATGGTTTTTACTATGACGGCCGATTCAACATCTCCTATGGAGTTGCGCACACTTGCCGACTGGCAGGTGCGCCCGCGAATTCTTTCCGTTGGTGGAGTCGCCCAGGTAACCACGATTGGCGGTGAATACAAAGAATACCAAATTCTGGTTAACCCGAAAAAGCTACGCTATTATGGCATCCGTTTCGACGAGTTAATTGAACTGCTGAACGGTTACAACGATAACGTGCCCGGTGGCTTCATCGAAGAATACGGAAACAACTACATTGTTCGGGGAATCGGCCGTACCAACGAGGTAAACCAATTGGGCAATACGGTTATTCGGGTAGCAATCGGCTTCCCGGTCAAGCTTTCGGATGTGGCGGAATTGCGCATCGGTGCAGCGCCCAAAATTGGCGACGGTTCTTACCAGGGAAAAAAAGCAGTTGTCTTGACGGTTTCAAAGCAACCAAATGTCAACACCCGCGAGTTAAGCGACAACATCGACGCCGAACTGGCGGCTATTACGAAAACATTGCCACCCGATGTCAAAATCCACACCGATGTCTTCTCGCAACGAACCTTTATCGACACATCGGTTAGCAACGTGGAGCGTGCGCTAATGGAAGGTGCCATCTTTGTGGCCATCATCCTGGCTCTCTTCCTGATGAACTATCGAACAACGCTCATCTCACTAGCAGCCATTCCGCTTTCGCTGTTGATGTCGGTCATCGTAATGAAACTGATGGGCTACACCATCAACACCATGGTACTGGGAGGAATGACCATCGCTATCGGTTCGCTGGTCGACGATGCCATCATTGATGTGGAGAACGTGTATAAACGTTTGCGGGAGAATATCCGGCTGCCGAAAAAGAAACGGTGCAGATCGCTGAAGGTAATCTACGAAGCATCGGTCGAAATCCGGGCTTCTATTATGAATGCCACCCTCATCATTATGGTCGCGTTTATTCCGCTTTTTTTCCTTAGCGGGATGGAAGGTCGCATGCTGCGACCATTGGGTGTCGCGTATATTATTTCGCTGTTTTCGTCGCTGGTCGTGGCCATTACGGTTACGCCGGTTCTTTCCAGTTTGTTACTGGTAAACCGGAGACGACTGAAAAAACACAGCAAAGGAAGCTGGCTCGAGACCAAAACGGTTGAATGGTACCGAAAGGCTCTGGTCCAGGTAATGCGGGCCCAAAATCTCACCATCGGTCTTTCGGTCACACTTTTCATTGTCGCGTTGATTTTCCTATCGCAATTTGGTGGAAGTTTCCTGCCTCCTTTCAACGAAGGAACACTAACCATCAACGTGGCTTCGATGCCGGGAATATCATTGGCCGAATCAGATAAAATCGGACGAGAAGCAGAAAAGTTGCTGCTTTCCGTTCCTGAGATTCAGGTTACGGAACGACGAACCGGACGGGCCGAATTAGCTGAACACGCCTTTGGTGCCAATGTCTCAGAAATCGATGCACCTTTTCATCTGGAAAAACGCTCGCGCAATGCTTTTCTGACGGAAGTCCGGCAAAAATTGAACACCCTTCCCGGCGTCTCCATCGAGGTCGGACAGCCCATTAGCCACCGCATTAACCACATGCTTTCCGGTTCCCGGGCCGATATCGCTATCAGCGTTTACGGAACCAGCCTTCCGGAAATGCACGATTTGGGAGAACGCATCAAGTCGCTGATGACGGGAATTGACGGTGTAGCTGATCCCTTCGTGGAACAGCAGATTGAGATTCCGCAAATCCGGATTCGTCCCAAAAGGGAAATACTCGCTCGTTACGGCATCCCGATGAAACAGTTCAACCAGTTTGTAGACGTGGCTTTCGCCGGAGAAAAAATGGGCGACGTGTTTGAAAAAGAACGTTCATTTGATTTGGTCATCCGTTTCGACGATGAACACCGGGGGAACATCGAAGCCATTAAGAATGCACTTATCGACACCGGCGATGGACGCAAAGTACCATTGTATTACGTGGCCGATATCCGTTCCGAGTCAGGCCCGAATACCATTAACCGGATGAATGTACAGCGTAAACTGGTCGTTTCATGCAACGTGGCCGGGCGCGACCTGAATTCTGTCGTGAAAGACATTCGCGATAAAGTGGAACAGGAAGTTGTTCTTCCGGAAGGCTACCGCGTAGAATATGGCGGTCAGTTTGAAAGTGCAGCCGACGCGCAACGTAAGCTGCTGCTGGCGTCGCTGTTTGCGCTGCTGGTTATCTACCTGCTGCTTTACCAGGAATTCAAAGATATGAAAGTGACCAGCGTTATTCTGCTCAATCTGCCGCTGGCGCTCATCGGCGGCGTTATGGCTGTTGCGTTCACGTCAGGCGTAATGAGCATTCCGGCTATCATCGGATTCATTACGTTGTTTGGTATCGCTACCCGAAACGGTATTCTGCTGGTTTCCCGTTATCAGGCACTGAAAAACGAAGATGTAGGACTCTATCAACGTATCATTCGAGGATCGGCTGACCGTTTGAATCCGATTCTGATGACCGCTCTGACAGCCGCTTTGGCACTAATTCCTTTAGCAGTGAACGGCGAGCTTCCGGGCAACGAAATCCAAAGCCCCATGGCCATTGTCATTTTGGGTGGTCTGCTTACTTCCACCTTGCTGAACGTATTTGTGATACCGGTGGTCTACTTCCGGTTAAACCGGAAAGAATTAAAAGAGGAGGAAAAACAATGAGAACAGAAAGAACGAATAAGCTAAGAGCAATGAGAATCCTGCTCCTTTTTACGATGATTCTGGTTTCATGTCCGGCAATGGCACAAAACGAGCTTCAGCAGCTTCTCCAGGCAGCTGAAAAGGCTAATCCAAACCTGAACGCCGGCCGGAAGCTGAAAGATGCAAAACAATGGGAGTACCGCACAGGTCTGACTCCTTCCGATCCGGAAGTGGAATTTGGTTTCATGCCCGGCAATACGGATGCATTGGGTAACAAAAAAGTCTTTTCAGCAACCCAAAGTCTCGATTTTCCTTCAGTGTACCATTACCGGAATAAGCTGGCAGACAATCAATCGGAAAAGGCGGAGTGGGATTACCGCGATTTCCGGCAACAATTGCTGCTCGAAACCCAGCTCACCTACTACGAACTGGTATATCAGCGAAAGCGCGACCGTTATTTAACCGATCGCGTGCAAAACACGGTGAAACTCCATGAATCGCTCAACCGAAAAATGGAACGAGGCGAAGCGACAATTCTGGAAGTAAACAAAGCCCGTATTCAGCGCATTGAACTGGAAAATCAGCTAACGCTCATCAAGGCAAACGAGCGACAATTGGTTGAAAAACTCACCTGGTTGTGTGGCGATTCGTTGCCGGCATTAAGTCAGTTTTCCTACCGGGAAGAAATCCTGCCGGGAAAAGACTCATTGTTCAGTGACATCATCCGTTCACAACCCGATCTTCTTTCGGCGAAAGCCGGAAAAAACATCGCCGAAGAAGCTCGTAAACTAGCCGGCGCAAAAGGATTGCCCAAACTCATGGTCGGATATGAATCGGAAACAGTTCCGGGGGAAAAATACGGTGGCCCGAAAGTGGGGATTTCCATTCCTCTATGGTCGAACAAGAACAATGTGAAACGAGCCAAAGCACAACAGGAATGGGCTGCCGTTCAATACGCCGGAAAAGTAAAACAAGCAGCATTTGAGTTGGAACGTGCTTACAGTCAGGTGGAATCACTACAAAGTTCAGTGGAGAATTACCGGAAAGGACTCGAAGAAATGTCGAGCATGCAACTCCTGAACAAATCGCTTCAGTTGGGGCAAATCTCAATCATCAATTACGTCACCGAGATGAACTATTATATCGGTGCTTACGAGAATTTTCTGAGCGCCGAGCATGATTATTATCGTGCGCTGGCGGTTTTAATGCGGTACCAGCTATGACCGAAAAAGAATCGCGTGGAGAGAAATAGAGAATCGATGCGACATCAATGATAAATAGTTGAATTCCCCCAGGTCATCATGCCTGCGGGGAATTTTCTATTTTAAAGTAGTTACGATCTTCGTGACCAGTTCGCTGAATTTCTTCATATCGGTGTCCGGCATAATTTCCATCAACTGCGCTTCGCACTCCTGCCGTCCCGTATCAATCTGTTCCTTCACGCTCTTTCCTTTTTCGGTCAGGTTTAACGTGATGGCTCTTCGATCATTCGGGTCGATTTCCCGGATCAGAAAACCATTGTTCACCAGTTTGTCCACGACCCTACTGACGCGCGATGGTGAAAGATCCATGTTCTTCGCCAACTCCGGACTACTGATTTTCTCGCAGTTATCCAACGCTGAAAAGAACAATAACTCCGATTGCGAAAGTTCTAAATCGTCCATTAAACGCTGATCGACCGAAGCACATTTGCGCCTCAATTCATAGATCATAAACATGATTCCGTTCCCATTCTCCATTGTATATCAATTTTTTCGATTCTTTTCCGGATACAAAAATACAAATAAAGCAAATATTTACAAGCACATTTTTTGCCATTAGCAATTTTTTTCTTGGAAAAGTTTGTTTTTTCAAAATCACTAATTATTTTTGCATCGAAACTTTTGCTATTGGCAATATTTAATAAACGATATTTAAGAACCACAAAAAAGAAACAACATGGCATTAGAGTTTTTGACGAAAGACACTTTTAAATCAAAAGTATTCGATTTCGAAAATAACAAGGATTGGAAATTCGAAGGTAACGTACCTGCAATTATCGACTTCTACGCTGACTGGTGTAATCCTTGTAAAATGGTAGCTCCAATTCTGGAAGAACTCCAGGAAGAGTACGGCGAAGAAAAACTGAAAATTTATAAAATAGACACGGAAGACCAGCGCGAACTGGCTGCGATGTTCGGTATTCAGAGCATTCCTTCATTGCTGTTCATCCCGGTTGAAGGTCAACCTCAGATGGCCATGGGTGCACTTCCTAAAGACACCTTCGTCCAGGCTATCAGCGATGTACTTAAAGTTCAGGCAAACTAAAAAAGCAGCACTATTTTATGAAGCATGAAGTAGGAATTTCCTGGAAAGAAGACATGGCTTTCGAAGCCGAAGTCAACGGGCACAAAATCATGCTGGACGCGGACGAAAAAGTGGGCGGCAAAGACCGTGGCCCTCGTCCGAAACCGTTCATGCTGACTGCCCTGGCTGGCTGTACCGCCATGGATGTTATTTCCATTTTGAAGAAAATGCGGGTTACCCCCGATAATTTCGATGTAAAAGTATCAGGCGAACTGGGCGAAGAGCATCCGAAGGTTTATACCAGTATGCACATCACTTATCAGTTCTGGGGCGAAGATTTACCCATGGAAAAGCTTGAAAAAGCGGTAAATCTTTCACAGGATCGGTATTGCGGTGTTTCCGCTATTTACCGGAAAGCGCTTCCTATTACATCATCTATCGAGGTGAATCCGAAAAGTAAATAACTGTTGCAGAAAAATCACGCCCCGGTCCGTATGGTCCGGGGTTTTTTATTTAAACCCTTACCATGACAACTAACTTCGACCAAATTGTAGATCGCTCCGGAACCGGCGCCATCAAGTACATCCGGCGCAAAGCGCTTTTCGGGCGCGAAGATGTGATGCCGCTTTGGGTTGCCGATATGGAGTTTCGCAGTCCCAAACCGGTTATCGAAGCATTGCATCAACGTTCCAATCATGGCGTTTTCGGCTATACCCTACCGGGAGATGATTATTTTGAAACCATCCGGGAATGGCAGGACTCGCATCACAACTGGGAAATCGATCGTGAGTGGATGAGCTTTGTTCCCGGCGTTGTTCCTACCATTGGATTGGCATTGGAAATATTCACTCAGCCGGACGATAATATTTTGATTCATGCGCCGGTTTACGCGCCTTTTTTCGATGTTCCCAAAAAACTCGACAGACAGGTTGTTTTCAGTAACCTGAAACTACAGAATGGAAAGTTCCGGATGGATTTGGATGACATGCGGGTAAAAATGAAAGAGGAGAACATCAAAGTATTCATTCTGTCGAATCCACACAA
The DNA here is from genome assembly GCF_009617875.1 of Prolixibacter sp. NT017. Lineage (NCBI taxonomy): Bacteria > Pseudomonadati > Bacteroidota > Bacteroidia > Marinilabiliales > Prolixibacteraceae > Prolixibacter > Prolixibacter sp. NT017. The sequence continues at coordinate 2,578,081 of NZ_BLAV01000001.1, forward strand.
TCCGGGTGGTCGTGTATGGTCGAAAGACGAATTGAAGGAGCTGGCTTCCATCGCTGCAGAAAACAATGTGTTAGTCATTTCAGACGAAATTCACGCCGATCTGGTACTGAATGAGTATCAACATGTCCCATTTGGTACAGTTTCAGAAGAAGCAGCGATGAACAGCATTACACTCATTTCACCCACAAAAACCTTCAATATCGCTGGATTATCGGCTGCTACTGCTATCGTTCCCAACCAGGAAATTCGTGAAAAGTTGAATCACCGGATGCATGCGTTGCATCTTTTCCGGGGCAATATTATGGCTTACGAGGCTGCGCGGGCAGCTTACCAACACGGCGAAGCATGGCGAAAAGAGTTGCTCTCCTACCTCGAAGAAAACCATCGCATCGTTCATGCTTTCTTTAAAGAAAAACTTCCGGAAATCATTCCCATGGAAGCCGAAGCTTCTTTCCTGGTTTGGCTCGATTTCTCGCAAACCAGGCTTCCGCCGGAAGATGTTCGCGAGCGCCTCATCTGCGAGGCTGGTCTTGGACTTTCTCCCGGCAAAGCTTTCGGACCGGGCGGAGAATATTACCAACGAATGAATATCGGCATCCCCAGACAATTGTTTCTACACGCATTGGATAAAATACAACACGCATTCAACTCCCTCGAAGTAAAATAAACTCAAGTCGCATCACAGTTCATCGTTGATGCGACTTTTTTTACCTGCCTCCTGCCCCGATCAGAAATTTTTGCAGCATAGCTCTTCTCCCCTCATTCCCTGATTTTTACTTTTCACAATTTTTCTTACTTTTGATAAAATACATTTTCGACATATTACAGTAGTTTTATGATGCGAAAATTCTTGTCAAGTTGTACCTTTAAAGTTGTTGATGAAAAGTCCTCTTGCTTCTCTCAACACAATTACCTCTAAACCATTTAATATGCTGCAAAAAAAAATCTTTCTCGACGAATCGGAAATGCCACGACAATGGTATAACCTGGCCGCAGATTTGAAGATGCGTCCTCCCCTCGGCCCTGATGGGAAACCGGTCTCACCCGAAATGCTGGCGCCTGTATTCCCGATGAACATTATTGAGCAGGAGGTGAGTACCCAGCGCTGGATTGACATTCCTGAAAAGGTTCTGGAGTTACTTTCCATTTGGCGTCCCAGTCCCTTAGTCAGGGCTTATGCTTTGGAAAAAGCGTTGGGAACTCCGGCCAAAATCTACTACAAAAACGAGAGTGTGTCTCCGGCTGGAAGCCACAAACCCAACACTGCCATTGCTCAGGCCTATTACAATAAAGAGTTTGGTATCAAACGCATTACCACCGAAACCGGCGCCGGGCAATGGGGAAGCGCCTTATCGTTTGCCTGTGCGCAACTCGGTCTCGAGTGCAAAGTGTTCATGGTCCGGGTAAGTTTCGAGCAAAAACCTTTCCGGCAGATGATGATGAATACCTGGGGCGGAAAATGTATTCCCAGTCCAAGCATGGAAACAGCGGCCGGTCGCGCCGTCCTCGAGGCAGATCCGGATACGCCCGGAAGTTTGGGTATTGCCATTTCCGAGGCCATCGAAGCAGCAGTGACCGATCCAACCGGTGAAACCCGTTATTCGCTGGGTTCGGTGCTGAACCACGTGATGCTGCATCAGACAATCATCGGTTTGGAAACCAAAAAGCAGCTGGCCAAAGTCGGCATCAAAAAGCCGGATGTGGTAATCGGTTGCTGTGGTGGTGGAAGTAACTTCGCCGGCCTTTCCTTCCCGTTTGTAAACGATAAAATTAATGGCGAGGACATTGAAATTATTGGAGCTGAACCTTCTTCGTGCCCGACACTGACGAAGGCTCCGTTCCTGTATGATCACGGAGATATTGCCAGGATGACGCCACTCCTTCCGATGCACAGTCTCGGGCATACTTTCATTCCCGCTCCTATCCATGCTGGTGGACTTCGTTACCACGGAATGGCTCCGCTGGTTAGCGCAGCAGTAGAAGCTGGCCTGGTAAGTCCGGTCTCATTGCATCAGAACGAGTGTTACAACGCCGGTGTCCTCTTCGCTAAAACGGAAGGAATCATTCCCGCTCCGGAAACAAATCACGCCATAGCAGCTACCATTCGTGAAGCGTTGAAAGCGAAAGAAGAAGGCAAAGAGAAAACCATCGTCTTCAACTTCTCCGGACACGGATTGATGGATTTGGTTGGCTACGACAAGTTTCTGCAGGGACAGCTCACCGATTATGAATTACCCGATGAAGAAATTGCGAAAACGGTTGATCTCCTGAAAGATTATCCCAAACCATAAATATGAAAAAAGAGAGGTAGTTATTTTACCTCTCTTTTTTTGTTCTCCATTCTATCTAAAATTCCTTTCGACTTCTCTTATCAGGAAAATTGCTGACAGATGACATTGTCTCGGTCTGATTCTTTCGCTAAGTTCGTACTATGCCCAAACCTTACCATAACCATTGAAGTAAACTTAAGGAACCGGCGTTTCCGGCAAAACCATAAACGAACGAAATTCAGATGAAGACCGACATTGAAATTGCACATTCCGTGAGCATGAAGCCCATCACAAAGATTGCTGAAAAACTGGGCATCGGATTTGACGATTTGGAATTGTACGGGAAGTACAAAGCTAAAATTCCACTTCAGTTTATTGACAAAGAAAAGGTAAAGCAGCACAAATTGATTTTGGTTTCAGCCATCTCTCCAACGCCTGCCGGAGAAGGAAAGACCACTGTTTCCATCGGTCTTTCGCAGGCAATGAACCGCCGCAATTACCAAACAACGGTGGTCTTGCGTGAACCGTCTCTTGGACCGGTTTTCGGTATCAAAGGTGGAGCCACGGGAGGAGGCTGGTCACAGGTGTTGCCGATGGAAGACATTAACCTGCACTTCACCGGCGATTTTTCGGCGATTGAAAAAGCGCACAATCTGCTGGCTGCGTTAATCGACAACAATCTGCAAAACAAGCAATATTCGCTGGGTATCGATCCACGTACTGTCGAATGGAAGCGTGTGATGGACATGAACGATCGGGCATTGCGACAATTGGTTCTGGGTTTGGGTGGCACCACTTCCGGAGTTCCCAGGGAAACCGGCTTCGATATCACCGCAGCCTCCGAAATTATGGCCATTTTGTGTCTGGCGGATGATTTTGAAGATTTGAAAAAACGTTTGGGTAATATCTTCGTCGGATTTACCTATAGCGGTGAACCTATCTACGCCCGCGACCTAAAAGCGCAGGGAGCCATGACGGCACTGCTAAAGGATGCCATAAAACCCAACCTGGTACAAACCATCGAAGGCACGCCGGCCATTATCCACGGCGGACCGTTTGCCAATATTGCGCAGGGAACCAACTCCATCATTGCCACCCGCATGGGACTATCATTATCGGACTATGTCGTGACTGAAGCTGGTTTCGGATTCGATTTAGGTGCCGAAAAATTCATCGATATCAAATGCCGTTATGGCAATTTGCAACCATCGGCTGTTGTTTTGGTTGCCACCGTACGTGCACTAAAATATCACGGCGGTGCTCCACTGGATTCACTGAAAGAGGAAAATCTGGAAGCGTTGCAAAAGGGGGTTGCCAACCTTGAAAAACACATCGAAAATATGTTGCAATTCAGGGCTTGTCCTATTGTTGCCATTAACCGCTTCACTTCGGATACCGATGCTGAGATCAATCTGATTGTGGAGAAATGCAAGTCAATGGGCGTGGAAGTCTCCCCCATCGACGTTTGGGCAAAAGGCGGAGAAGGTGCACTGGAGCTGGCCGATATTGTTGCCGGAACATGCGAACGATGCGACAACCAGATAACACCGTTGTACGATTGGGAATGGGACGTCCCGAAAAAGATCGAAACCGTCGCCAAGCGCATTTACGGAGCCGAAGCCATCGATTTTTCTACTCAAGCAAAAAAGGATTTGAAAAAAATTGAAAAGCTCGGACTGGATAAATTGCCGGTTTGTATCGCCAAAACACAAAAATCGCTCTCTGATAACCCGGCTTTGCTGGGCCGTCCGAAGGATTTCGTGGTAACCGTACGCAATATCGAGATTGCTTCAGGCGCTGGTTTTGTTATTCCCATTACGGGTAACATTATGCGGATGCCCGGTTTACCGGCAAAACCTGCCGCTGAAAATATCGATATCGATAACGAGGGAAATATTACCGGCTTATTCTAAATAGTCGGAATCAAATCAAGTTCCCCTGTAACAGTTTGTTATGGGGGAATTTTGTTTTATTAACGTCGAATTATAATTTAAGTCGATGTTTTTCAATAATTTAAATTATAAATTTTTAAACCCGACCAACAAACCTTTGCCTTCCTGTTCAGTTATTAAATAATGAAAGACAAATTGATTTAGTTACACTCAAAAATATTCTGTTATGAAAATCGCATTTATCGGATTGGGAATCATGGGAAGCCGGATGGCTAAAAATCTGGTAAAAGAAAATCTGGACGTAACCGTTTACAACCGGACGCACTCTGCTGCCGACGAACTGGGTAAATTAGGTGCCACGGTAGCGCAATCAGCAGCCGACGCTGTGAAAGATGCCGATGTAGTTATTTCAATGCTCTCAACTCCCGGTGTAGTTAACGACGTCGCGTTGGGTGATTCTGGCTTCGTAAAACACATGAAACAAAATGCACTTTGGGTGGATTGTACCACTGTTGACCCGGGCTTCTCCCGCGATGCAGCGTCGAAAGCCAGAAGTCAAAATGTACGTTTTATGGATGCGCCGGTAGCCGGAAGTAAAATACCGGCTGAAAAAGGTGAACTGGTATTCCTGATTGGTGGAGCTGCCCACGACATGCAGGAGGTACAGTCGTTGTTCGATATCATGGGAAAGAAAACTGTTCACGCTGGCGATACAGGCATGGGAATCTCACTGAAAATGCTCGTTAATTCACAGTTAGCACAGGCCATGGCTGTTTTTGCTGAATCGGTTGTTTTGGGCGAGAAGATGGGATTCTCCCGTGACTTTCTCCTCGAATTCTTACCTGCACTTCCAGTGACTGCACCTTTTATCAAGGCAAAAGCGGACAAAATTAAAGCAAACGACTATTCGGTAGAATTCCCGTTGGAATGGATGCAAAAAGACCTGCACTTGCTGGGAGTAACGGCTTATGACAACGGCATTCCGCAGTTTATGGCTTCGGTTGCGGCAGAAATTTATGCATCGGCGAAAGCCGAAGGATTTGCCCGGGATGACTTTTCAGCCCTGATAAAATCACTTGAAAAAAGAGCAAAATAGGTGAATTTGCCATAAATTAGATCGAAGAGACGAGACTATAAGAGGAGCCGGTAAATTGTATTACTTCATATAGCTTAATATGAATGCCGGAATTGTCATATCGATCGTATTTGGTGTAGTCTACATTATTCTCACCCATTTTATTGCAGAATACATCGGAAAGAACCGGACCATTGGTTATGGGCGTTCCGTTTTCTGGTGTATTTTGCTTACGCCGGTTATCGGTATTTTTATCGTTCTATTAAGTCCAAAAACAAAAGAATAAATACGAGGTAATCCTCACCCACCTCTACCAAGGTTAACATATTGATTTTCTACATAAAAAACTTTCATTTTTTTTACCCTCTCACATACCAATTTCACAACATCGTCGTTTTTTATAAAACAAACCTTAAGACGCGCAACTAATAGATTATCTGATATTTATCAATAAAAATATTGATCAAATCAGAGCAGTCAGGTTTAGAATGATAGATTTAGTTAGTTGAGCAAGGCTTGGTTGACTTTTCAAAACCATTTTTTTTCGACCCAACCAATCCCTTCCTCCCCGAGGAACCCGAGAGCGAAAAAGGGGCGATGTCTACAGCATCCGTCCCCTTTTTTTTGTTCGCTGAAGATAAATATCTCTTAATTCAAAAAGTCTGATATTTGTTGTATCGTTACCAGCTATATAGTTAACAGGCATGAAAATCATTCCACTCGTTGTTTTACTTTTTATTTCGCTCACTCTTTTTCAAAAGAAAGCGTCATCGCAAAACGTGATAAGCTACCAAGCCGGTATTAACCAGAGGTTGGCAGCATATCACATTTCCCGCGAGGAATTTGCCTACTACCAAATCCTGAATAACAAAGAACACAGGTTAAGCGCCTACCGGGATGATGATTTGATGCTTTTGTCCAAAATTATCCTGCTGCACCGAATCAATGAAAGCCGGGAAAAATATCATGTTCAGCCGTTAAAGCTCGATATTCTGGCCAGCCGGGTTGCCAATCAGATGAGTCGTGAATCGTGTGACAAAGGCTTTTTCGGGCACTGGAACCTTGAAGGCGAAAAACCCTACCACCGATACGCTTTTGCTAGCGGAACCGACCATGTATCGGAAAATGCTTCCGCTCTTATTACAACTGGAAGGATTTCACCCGAATTCGACGACATCGTCAAGCTAATGGAAAATGCTCATTCGGGTTTTATGAAAGAAAAAGCTCCCAACGATGGCCACAAACAAACGGTCATTGGGCCATTCCATAACTACGTTGGAATTGGAACAGCCTGGTGTGAGCATGGCTTCCGGTACTATGAAGAATTTATCGACCGTTATTTGCAGTTTCATCCTTTCCGGCAAACTATTAAAAAAGGAGAAACGGCAACGATAAAATTCCGGTTGCTGGATAAAAAGCTCTACCCGTATGCCATCATCGGTTACTACGAGCCGCCGCTAAAGCCAATGACACGCGACCAAATTAACCGGCTGAATAGCTACAACGATTTCTCCAGGGATATTGCCTTTCAGCTGTGGCCCTGGCAGATTCCATCCGCCAACCGCGACGGCTATATCACTTTGCGGAAACGCTTCAACAAAAAAGGGCTGTACTACATTCAAATTTACCTGAGCAAAGAACCTTACGAAAACGGAAGAAGAGCCAGTAACCGTGGTAAGATTCAGGGCTCTGGAATTGTCATCAGGGTTCAATAAAAAAAGACCTTCCTTACCAGGAAAGCCTTTCTCTCAATTAATCAACCTATTGTTTCAGTAACACTGGATAAAAAGGTCGTTCTATATTTAGAGTTTCAGCGTAACAAAACGTTCGTTTGGTGTCATACAAATGCCGCAACGAGCAGGGCCTTCACCGGCATAGGTATTACCGCACACCAGACAAACCTGGTATAGCGACGGCATACTCTTCACCTGGTTGTTATCCAGTGAGGCAAGCGCATTTTCATACATCTCTTTGTGCTTCTTTTCCGTTTGGAAGGCATAATTGAAAGACATCAGCGCAATATTCACCTTTTCGTTCGAAGCATCTTTCAAGAAGTTGGGATACATCGTCGCCACTTCGTACGATTCTCCTTCGATGGCATTCTTCAGATTTTCACGCGTACCTTTCACATCAAACTCAGGATTTACATTCGGAACTTCGGCACCCAACTGCTTTAGTGCTGCCTGATGATTTCCGGCATGAACTTTTTCTGCTCTCGAAGCAGCTTCGAATAACAAAGCAATTTTAGGATAGCCTTCTTCTTTTGCTTTTTTGGCAAAGGCTGCGTATTTGGCATGCGCCGTGCTCTCTCCGGTGAAAGCGTCTTGTAAATCTTTGACGGTTTGTGTACTTCCTGCAGCAAAAACAGGTGAAATTCCCAGCATTAAAACAAATGCCAGCAACAAGGAAGAAAATGTTTTTTTCATCATGGTTAATGTTTGTTTTTGTTCTTTATTAATTATGAGAACAAATCTAATACACCAACCTTAAAAGGCGTCTAAAGAGAAACTTAAGAACAACTTAAATCAGACTCAAACATCCGTTTCTGTCATATTTTCTTCCGGAAAAAACAAAATAAACTCGGTTCCTTTTCCGGGTTCACTTTTTACTTCAGGCTTAATATGTAACAACCCACAAAAACGCCTTACCAGTGCCAGGCCAAGGCCATTGCCTTCGATAAAGGAATTCCGGGATTCATCGACCCTATAAAAGCGGTCGAAAATCCCTTCCAACGCGTGTTTTGGAATACCTGGCCCCTCATCGGCTAACGCCAGAATAGCAGCATCTCCCTGTTTCTTCAGGAAGATTGATATTTTAGAATTGGCCGGGCTATATTTAATTGCGTTTGTAATCAGATTCTCCACAATCTGTTCGAGCATAAACCGATCGGTCCGTAAAACAATTTCCGGAGTAAAATCCAGCGCCAGCTTTAAGTTCTTTTCAGCAAACCGGGTTTCGAACCGGGCCAGAACGCCTTCCAGTAAGTCTTGAACATCGACACTCGACAGATGAACCGGTGCTTCATCGCCTTCGTAGCGAGCAAGCATCAGGAGTTTATCGACCAAATCCGACATGCGGTTCACTTCGGATAAACTACTGCTGATTTTTTCGATATAATATTCAGGATCACGGCTTTTCCGCAACATTACCTCCAGGGTTCCCTTGAGAATCGAAAGTGGAGTTCGCAATTCATGGGACGCATCTGATGTAAACTGTTTTTCACGAATCACGGCATCTTCCAGGCGCTCCAGCAACTGATTGATGGTCTGCGTAAGCGTATACAGTTCGTCTTCGTGCAAAGGCAATGGAATTCGTTCGCCCAGATTTTCCCTGCTGATTTTTTCGGCCGTCTCGGTTAGCCGGAATACCGGATGAATACTCCGACGGGCAATCAAACTGGTAATGAAAAACAGCAAAATAAGGACAACCGGAAAAGCCAGAATCAATACCCTGCGTAGATTCCGTAAGACAACTATCGTACTTTCCAGCGGAACGGCCATGTCCATATACCCTTTTAATTCATGCAATGAATTGAAAATCGGTGTCTGTAACTGCCTGACCGGCTGTCTGGAAAGGGTAGTATTGATGAAAAAGCTCGCGGTACGATTCAGGTAAACATTCAGTGAATCACCGTATAAATTAGGAGTACGTTTGATAATCTGGCCATGAATGTCACTTATTTGCATGAAGATCGGATTCACCTCAACCTGCTCATGCTCATTTTCATTCCATTCATAAGGATTTGTCATGACAATCTCACCATCCAGAATAACAAAACCTTCGTTTAACTGCTCCGATTCAGCCGACAACTCGCTATCCAAATGCCGGTAAACACTCTGATGCACCACCATGTAAATGAAAAAAAACACCACCAGCGTCAAAATAGCAGTGGTGCCCATGTAATACAGAGCAATTCGGTTGCTGAAGCTAAGTCTCATTTGCAGGTTTTGTGTTTGTCGTTTTTAATCCTCTTGTATGATGTACCCCACACCGCGAATGGTGCGGATAAATCCCGGTTCATCTTTCTTGTCGATTTTCTTCCGGAGGGAATTAATGTACACGTCAATTACCGATGTATCATAGTCGAAATGAATATCCCACACATGCTCGATTATCCGGGTACGGGAACAGGCTTTTCCTTTATTCCGAAGCAAAAATTCCAACAGCGCAAACTCTTTTTGCGTTAACTGAATCTCTTCTTCTCCCCGAAAAACCTGATGAGTGTTCAAATCCATTTGCAGTTTTCCCACGCCAAGGTGAGATGTTTCGCCGGAAGGCTCACGTAGCTGAACCCGAATCCGGGCCAACAATTCCTCAAACGAAAACGGCTTTCGAATGTAATCGTTGGCTCCCATCTCCAGGGCGAATACAGCATCCTGTACTGTATCGCGCGCTGTTAGGAAAATGACCGGCATCTCCAGGCCTTCTTCGCGAATCTGCCGGACAATCTCTACTCCGCTCATCCCAGGCAACATCCAGTCGACCAGCAACAAATCATACTCTTCACCATTGTCCATAGCCATCTCCTGCCCCTTGATTCCATCCTCTGCTACATCAACGGCGAAAGATTCCTCTTCGAGCCCCTCTTTCAAAAACCTGGCAATCCCCGGTTCATCTTCAATGACTAAAATACGCATAGTGATTCGAACTAGTAGTTAGATAAGTAATTAATTGTTTCCTAAACTAAATTCAACACCGGCTGCATGTTTGTAAACCAGTTCTCCGCCATAATATCCGGTACGGGCAACTGATAGAACCGTAGCTAAAAACAAGACCAGCGCAGCCGCCTTCAATATTCCCCGGTATTTTTCCAACCAAACCAGAACAATCCGGAAAGCCGAAGTAATTAAGGCAAGCCATAAAGTCAACGTTCCGGCATCTTCGTGCACCTCGACAGCCTGTTTCAGCGAACCCGATTCGATGCCATCGCCCGCCATATGTCCGGTAATCACCGCAGCAATGGTTCCAAGCGTTCCCAAAATTAATAAATAAAATCCGGCACGGGTAAAGAATTCCTTCTTCACGAATAAACCAAGTATATCAGAAAAGAAACCGGCAATTAACAAGGCAATAGGAAAGTGAACGAGCATAGGGTGGATGTGCGAAATATCAATCATGTCGTCAAATTTTAAATGAATTTATACTTTTATGAGTTGCAGAAACAATCATCGCCCCGCCGTTACGATCTTCTGTTTTTCTTTTCCAACAGGTCGGGAGTATTGTAACTCGCTAGACTCTTGACAAATTAACAATGCCTGAACTTAAGCAGTTCTCTGAAAAAACTTAAAATATCCTTAATTCTGTTTCGGCTGAAATAAAAGTATCTCTAGCAACCAGACTGGACGGTTGAAAAAACAACGTGCAGGAATACAAATGAACCTGATTATTACGTACATTTAATCAAATGCATTTGCCGTGTTCCGAATCAGGAAAATCCTGAACCCTTACCTGCCAGTTAATGAGCATGAAATTAAGCAGGTGCAAGCAATCATCCAGAGTCAGTTTCCGGACATTGCAAAAGAAAAAGTTGCAACTATTCCTGACCAACTGATCAATCCCCTGAAATATCAGTACAAAACCATGCTATTCATAGCTGATGACCACGATGGACGGGTAAAAGGCTGTGCCTTGATGCTTTATATGCCTGACCTTTCGTTCTGTTATCTCGATTTTCTGGCCGTTTCCCCGGGTAGAACATCATCGGGTGTAGGCGGAGCGCTATATGAACGCATCCGTGAAGAGGCTGACTCGCTGGATATAAACGGATTGTTCATGGAATGTCTGCCTGATGATTCGGACAATTGCCCCGATGAGGAAATCCGAAAACAAAATGCCAAACGTCTTGCTTTTTATGAACGCTACGGTGCCCGTCCCATTACCGGAACCAGGTATGAAACGCCGGTGAAACCCGAAGATACCTGTGCTCCGTTCCTTGTTTTCGATGGTCTCGGTTCACACGATGAAATTGGTGCCCAAAAACTTAAATTAATTGTACGAGCCATACTCGAACGGAAGTATGGCGATTATTGTCCGGAAGATTATATCCGGATGGTTGTCGGAAGCATCATTGACGACCCGGCTCAGCTGCGCCCGTTTCAGTATCAAAAAAAGTTGCAAAACGGAGTTTTCAGAACCTCGCTGAGCGAACGAAAGAAGATATTCTGGGTCATCAACGACCGGCACAGCATTCATCATATTCGCGAACGAGGCTATGTTGAATCCCCGGTAAGAGTTGAAACTATCCGAAAGTCTCTGGAACCAACCGGTTGGTTCAGTAAAGGAACACCGTCATCATATCCGGAGAAAATCATTCGCGACGTTCATGATGCCGGTTACATGAATTACATCAGAAAAGTATGTAAGAATCTGCCCGCAGGAAAGTCAGTCTACCCCTATGTTTTTCCCATCCGAAACGGAGCGCATCCTCCGAAAGATCTGACTGTCAGAGCCGGTTATTACTGCATCGATACCTTTACACCGTTGAATCAGAATGCATATCTTGCTGCCCGACATGGTGTGAACTGTACATTGACTGCTGCCGACGAGTTACTGAGTGGCCGCTCACTGGCTTACGTGCTCACCCGTCCACCAGGTCATCATGCTGAACACAATGTTTTCGGCGGATTCTGTTATTTCAACAACAGTGCTATAGCAGCTCATTATCTCAGTGAACTGGGAAGAGTAGCCATCCTCGATATCGACTACCATCACGGTAACGGACAACAACAAATCTTTTACGAAAGCAGCGACGTATTAACGATTTCTATCCATGGGCATCCGTCATTTGCCTATCCGTATTTTAGTGGTTTTGTCAATGAAAAAGGGAAGCATCATGGAGAAGGTTTCAACTACAATTTTCCGCTCGACGAAGAGATTTCAACGGAAAAATACCGCCAGACGCTGATGAAAACGCTGGAAATTATCCGGAAATTTTCTCCGGTATATCTCATTGTCGCCCTCGGATTCGATACGGCCAAAGATGACCCAACCGGCACCTGGAAACTAACAGCATCTGATTTTGAACAAAACGGTATACTGATTGGCCAATTAAGAATCCCCACACTATTCATGCAGGAAGGAGGTTATAACAATCGAAGGCTGGGTACCAATGCCCGTCAATTCTTCAAAGGAGTGCAAAAAGGCTTTTTCGGGCAGTAACATACTGTTTCATCGTTTTCTTTTCTATGTTATATAACTCCTTAAAATCCTCCACGTTACCGAAAACCGACGATTATTTTCCTTAAATTTATATAAAGCACGATTGCTCACTCATCCAACCAAAACCGGGAGGTGCACCATGATACTCACTGTCACGTTAAATCCGGCCATTGACAAAATCCTGATCCTAAACGGATTTGAAATCCACAAGCTGCACCGGCTCGACAGCCGCGAAATGAGCATGACAGTTCCCGGCGGAAAAGGGGTCAATATCGCTTTGAATCTGAGCGCACTTGGAGACGATACCATTGCAACGGGCTTCGCCGGTGGTCATGAGGGCCATTTGCTTTGCGACTCGCTGCGACAAAGCGGCGTTACCACCAGTTTCATTTTCACCGAAGGTTCCACACGGACCAATACTTCCATTCTGGATTTACAACACGAAACACTGACGGAAATTAACGACTTTGGACAGGAAATTCCGGAAGAAGATCTTGTGTTTCTGTTGGAGAGCTACGAGCGACTGCTTAACCGCGTGGATATGGTAGTTTTAGCCGGCTCGCTCCCCAAAGGTGTAATTGAAGATGTGTACCGCCAGATGATTATCATGGCGCAGGGACACGGAATCAAAGTCGTTTTGCACACCGCCCCCAAATACATCGATCCGTTGATTAATTCCGGTCCGTTTCTCATTAATCCCGACATGCGCAGCTATCACCGGTTCATGGGGCGTCCACTCGATGGTATCGACGCATTTCTGCAGGCAGGTAGAGAAATTATCTCTTACCAGAAAGATACCGAGTTTGTCATCTTCACACACCGGATTGAAAATGTAGTGGCGGTTACCCGGAAACAATCCTATATCATGCGCCCAAGAGATTTAAAGATCGTCAATATGTTGGGTTATGCCGATGCTTATCTGGCCGGATTTATTCATGCCTACCGGCAGCACCTTCCGACAGCCGATGTACTCAGATACGCCTCTGCAGCCGGACTAACGAACATCGAGGTAATTTACAAGGAGATACGCGACACCGACCAAATTGAGGCCAATCTTGAACGAATCGATGTGGAGGAAGTGTCATGAAAAGGGTAAAGGATTTCACATACAAAGACATTCTCTCGGTCAACGAAAACTCGGATCTGCGACGGGTCATCATTACCATGAAAAGGCACCGGGTTTGTGCCATTCCTGTTGTCAACCAACTCGGCGAATACATTGGTTGCATCAGCGAACAGGATATCCTCAATGCATCGGTTCCGCAATACATGAAGTCGATGTACAATACTTCTTTCATGGCTGACCTGGACCACATTATCGGACATCTGCATGATATTCTGGATAAAAAAGCCTTCGAATTTACCGACTCGAGCTATCCGACGGTAACACCCAATGATTCCATGTCGTATGCAGCCGATCTGCTGTTCCGTTCGAAGAAAACAGCTTTGCCGGTTCTCGAAGGAAAAATGCTGATTGGTCTGATTACACGAATAGAAATACTAACCGTATCCCTCAACGGAAACAAACTAAGCTAAGGAGGTTACCTATGACGGAATTCCTGAGTTGGCATCTTGACACCATCCACATTATCACCACCCTGGTTATCTTTATTTTCACGTTTGTATTCATTACAACCGAAACGCTTCCCAACGCCATTGCGGCTATGGTTGGTGCCTTTCTGCTGGTCGCATTTCACATTGTAAACCAGGAAGAAGCCATCGAGGCAATTGATTTCGAAACGGTCGGATTACTTAGCGGAATGATGATGACAGTGGCTGTGATGCGAAAATCGGGACTCTTCGAGTACATTGCCATCAAGAGCATCAAGTTGACAGGTGGAAGTCCCTGGCGAATACTGGTGGTGCTGTCGATTGTTACCGCTGTACTGTCTGCTTTTCTCGATAATGTCACCACCGTGCTAATTGTCGTTCCGCTCACCTTCGCGGTAGCCGATACCATGAAAATTAATCCCATGCCGATGCTGATTTCTGAAATTCTTTTTTCCAATATTGGCGGGGCGGCGACCTTAATCGGTGATCCACCCAACATTATGATCGGCGGAGCTACCAACCTCGATTTCATGGATTTTATCGAGAATAATGCGCCGGTTGTTGTCGTTGTGTCTGTCATTACTTTCTTTCTGCTTCGTTTGATCTACCATAAAAAGCTGGCCGGATTGGTAGCTGATAAAGAAAAAATTCAGGCTTTCGACGAAAAAAGGGCCATTCAGAATAAACGGTTTTTCTATACCACACTGGTTATCTTTCTCATCATCATCACCCTTTTCGTCACACATCATCTGCACAAAATCGATCTGGCGTCACTCGCGATTGGCGGAGGCTTTACCATGATGATGGTGACCAAACAGGACCCGGAGGAGATTTTGAAGGAAGTAGAGTGGCCAACTCTCTTCTTCTTTATCGGCTTGTTTGTGATTATAGGCGGCCTGGAGAAAACCGGTATCATCAGTTTCCTGGCCGACAAGATGGTGGAAGTCACTCATGGTGAAGTGGAACCGGCCGCACAGCTGGTACTGTGGATGTCGGCACTGTCGACTACATTTATCAACAGTATCCCGTACACAGCCACTATGATATCGGTTATCAAAGAGATGAGCATCAACTCGGGCCAGAGCATAGAACCCCTTTGGTGGGCGTTGTCATTGGGAGCATGTTTGGGCGGAAACGGAACCTTAATCGGTGCAGCGGCCAACATCATTGTAGCCGGTTTTACCCAAAAGACTCCCTACCCGATAAAATTCAAAGAGTACTTCAAAATTGGTTTTCCATTGATGCTGGTCTCTATCGTTATTACTTCGCTGTATTTATACCTAAGATATTTCTGATAAACTGACGGAGAATATCTTGAATTGGCACAAACAGCAGAATTGTTGTAATTTTATAAATTGAGTAACGCTAATCAACCAAACGTTTATTTATGAAAAAAATCAAATTTAACCTGACAGGGAAAATTGTCCTTCTCGTCTTGATTGCTTTTGTGCTAATCCAGTTTATTCCGGTTCATATGAGCAATCCTTCCACATCTCCTTCGAAAGACTTTCTTCACACCTATCAGCCTCCGTCCGAAATCACGGATATGATGCGAAACGCCTGTTACGACTGTCATTCCAATGCAACTCAGTTTCCGTGGTACGCAAATGTCGCGCCGGTTTCCTGGCTGCTGGAATCGCACATCGATGAGGCTCGTGCCCACATCAATTTTTCGGAATGGGGCGACTATCCGGAAAAATTAACAAACCTGAAACTGGAGGGCATGGCTGCAGAAGTTAAATCCGGTGGCATGCCGCTCACCTCGTATACCTGGATGCACTCGAAGGCGAGGCTTACAGACGCTCAGAGAACGCAGCTGGCCGACTATTTCCGGTCACTCCAACCGGGAAATTGAAACATTTGTTATACTGCAAGTAAAAAGGCTGTCCGTTAAAACAGACAGCCTTTCACATTTTCACAACTTAGCTGATATCCCAAAATAGTTTCTTCGTTTCAATCACTGTTAATAGTGATTATTGGAAATCACTTTCCCTTCCGAATCAATTTTCACAATCGCATAACCATTATGCCGAACATAAACTTTCACCCGGTAAACAGCGTCCGACGGAAGATATTTTGGTGTCATCAATAGCTCTTTCACATGCGCCAGACGGATGACCTTACCTTTGAATGTGTTTTTAATGGTATTAACAACGACTTCCGGTAGAACAGAAACGCGCCCTTTGGCAATAACAAAGGAACCATCAGGTTTAAAGATGCCGGTCATTTTTAGCCCTTTAAACCGAAAGTTTAGCTGATATTGAGTAGGAGGCGTGTGAACAATCACCTGGTAATCATCGGGCACGTAATAGTTGTAATCCAGATCATCATTATAGTAGTACGGAGCATCGCCTATGCCGTCGTATAACTCGCCGTCGCCATAGTACTCATCGGGGAAACCATCGAAATTGAAGTCTCCGAAATACGCATCACTTGTCCAGTCGGACAAATAATTATACTTATCATTTCCGGTCCAGGATGTAATTGTTCCACCCGGAAAAATCTTGATAAATGAACTGACGACTGATGCAGGAAGCTGTTGTGTTTGTCCAAATCCCAAAGCCGGGATCAACAAAAATGAGATGACTAATAACTTTTTCATGGTAATCATTTTTACTGAGTTCTATAAAAACCTTCTGTGAATTCCGTATTGATTACCATGAAACCTAACTCCCTCAGGTAAAGTTCTGTAACTCTCTGATGATTAACAAAAAACAACTTTCCTTCTATAAAAGATGTAAATTTCAGAAAAAGAGAATAACTTAATCACCTGACCTGTTGCGCATTGAACAATAATAACACGATAACTTCTAAACACACTACTTTTATAATTTTAACCTAACCGACACACCTCATTTGCTGTGTATTATCTCCTGTCGAATAACGATCCGTTGACCGAAACGGTCGATTCGGCGTGTTCATGTGCTCTCCAAGCAAATTAAACCCTACCTTTGCCGCAGCATAAACGATTACTATGAACAAACTCGGAACATTTCAGGCGCTGGAGGTACTTCGCCTCGTTGATTTTGGCGCTTACCTCGACGGACAGGAACTGGGCGACATTTTACTTCCCAAACGGTACATGCCGGAAGGTTGCAAAATAGGTGACTTCCTCGAAGTATTTATCTATCTCGACTCGGAAGACCGCATCATCGCCACGACGGATGAACCGTTGGCTGAAGCCGGTGACTTTGCCTTGCTGAAAGTTGTTTCGGTGAACCAGGTCGGCGCATTCCTCGACTGGGGATTGCCGAAAGATTTGCTGGTTCCGTTCAGCGAACAGAAAAATAAGATGCAGGAAGGACAATGGTACCTCGTTTATGTGTATGCAGACGACGAAAGCCGACGGATGGTTGCTACCGCGAAACTGGACAAATACCTCGATAATGTTCCGCCTGAATATCAACCAGGACAGGAAGTAGCCCTCATCATTCACAGCAAAACTGACATGGGCTACAAGGCCATTGTGAACAACATGCACTGGGGAATGCTCTACCAAAATGAAGTGTTCCGTACCCTGAAACAGGGCGAACGGCTTACCGGTTACATCAAGCAGGTGCGCGACGACGAAAAAATTGACGTCAGTCTGCAAAAACCAGGCATCGAAAGCGCCATGGACCTTTCGGATAAAATATTGGAGATGCTTAAAGAGCAAGGCGGCTTTCTCGCTGTCACCGATAAAAGCTCACCGGAAAAAATCTATTCTTTCTTCGGCGAAAGCAAGAAAAACTATAAGAAGGCTGTTGGAATGCTGTATAAAAAGCGAATTATCACCATTGAGTCTGACGGAATCCGCCTGAATCGACAGTAAAATAACAGAGAAAAGGATATTTTAACGGCGTCCCTTTGGCTGTTCCGGCGATTATCGTTAATATTCATTATCTAAAAAAGAACAGCCATGGCAAATTCTACCAGTAAATTTGCAGTTATTGGAATGGGACAGTTCGGACGGGCGATCGTGCGAAAACTGACTCAGCGTGGAGCCGAAGTGCTAGCGATCGATACCGATGAACAAATCATCGACGATATAGCTGAGGAAGTAGCTTATGCCGTTGCCCTCGACGCCACCGACCCCAAAGCACTCGCTTCTCAGAACATCAGTGATTATGATGCGGTTGTGATAGCGATTGGTAACAACTTCGAGCAGTTAACACTGTGTGCGGTTACCCTGCTGGAGCTGGAAACCAAGCGTATTATTGCACGGGCTACCGGTACGGTACAAAAAACCATCCTCGAAAAAATCGGTATCCGCGAAGTGCTCATTCCCGAAAGCGAGGTGGCCACCATTGTCACTGAGAAGCTGCTGAACCCGAGCATTGTCTCCTACCTCGAATTACCCGACGATTACCGTATCGCCGAACTAAAGCCGCCGGAAGTAGCCATTGGCCGGACCGTTGGCGACCTGGCCCTTCGCGACCGGTATAACCTGAGTTTAATAACCATTACCAAAGAGCTGGAGGTGATTAAAAACGGCCGGGTGATTCTCGAAGAACACATCGATATTCCCAACTCTTCTACCGAGATAGGAGAAGACGATTTTATGCTCATCTTCGGCAAGCAGGTCGATATTGAACGCTTTTTGGAAATCAATGAATAATAAGGCTATCCGGTGCAAGCCGTCATCAGAACCAATCGTGCATGAAGCCCTTTTTTTCGAAACAACAACTTGAAAACATCAACACGTTCCGGTACAACATCCGGGGTGTGATTAACCATATTATGCCGGTGGCCCGGATATTGGTTTCGCTGGCAGCGGTAGGCAGCATCGTCTACTACTACGGCTTTCCGCAAAGTAGCGACACGGCTTTGGTGGCACTCAGCATCATTCGGTTCAGCTTCTACTTTTACATTTTCAAATACCTGCTGTATTTGCTGCTGGCACAACACACCAAAGAGTATATCCGGGAAAACCGAATGGAAAGTATCATCATCTTCGGCCTCATTTTTTTCGGCTTACTTTATCTAATCTTTGGGCACCAAATCCTGAAGAATTTCAGCGAAACATACTACTTATCTTATATCCTGCCCTATTTATTGCTGTTCGTCCAACTGTACTTTCTCATTATCGTCTCCATTGAGATCGGCCAGGCCAGCCCGATAATTGCGAAGCTGGATTTGGGACCGGCAGCACTGCTGATTCTCTCCTTTTTCATTCTGATTCTCATAGGCACCGGCTTACTGATGATGCCGGAAATGACCGTACATCACCACATCCATTTTGTCGATGCGCTTTTTACCTCGGCCAGTGCCAGTTGTGTTACCGGATTGATTGTCGTCGATACAGCCACCTATTTCACCTTCAAGGGACAGATGATCATTATGTTACTCATCCAGCTGGGCGGAATCAACATCATCTCGTTCGCCACATTTTTCACGACCTTCTACCTGCGTTCTACCGGTGTGCGCTACCAGTCACTCATCAAGGACTTTCTTAGTACCGACAAGTTTTCGGATACGCGGTCTATTCTCCGGCAGGTTGTCTTCCTGAGTGCTTTCATGGAAATTACCGGAAGTGTGCTCATCTATTTCCTTTGGGGGAATCATTATCAATTTGGTTCCGGTCGCGACCGTGTTTTTTCGTCGGTTTTTCACGCCATCTCCTCCTTTAATAATGCCGGTTTCTCGCTCTTCACCGACAACCTCTATGAGCAGGGTGTGCGAAATGCCTACGGACTGCAAATCGTGGTCGCCATACTGGTAATTACCGGAGGTTTGGGATTTATTGCTTTGCAGGATATTCAAAAGAAATTTTCCTTCCGGAAGAAAAAAAATGCGCCGCATCCGGCTTTGCAGGTCAATACCCGCCTGGTTTTATGGGTGAGCGGAATTCTGTTGCTGGCCGGAACCGTTATCTTTTACTTTTTTGAAAAAGACACCTTGCTGAAAGGACAGTCGTTAGGGCACGCGCTCATCACGTCCTTCTTTCAATCGGTAACGGCACGTACCGCCGGCTTTAACACGGTAGACTTCGGACAAATTGGTTTGCCCATGCTAACCATTTTCATGTTCCTGATGTATGTGGGCGCCTCCCCCGGCTCGACCGGAGGCGGTATTAAAACCACCACTTTTGCTGTGCTTATCAAGTCGGCCATCGACACGCTGCGGGGGAAAAAGAATGTGGAATTTTTCAAACGGACCATCTCGTTCGACAACATTAACAAAGCATACTCGCTGGTGCTTTTTTCCATCGCGCTGATTTTCCTCTCAACTTTTTTACTTAGCATCTTCGAACCAAAAACCGATTTTGTCCGGCTACTGTTTGAAGAGATATCGGCCTTTGCCACCGTGGGACTTTCTACGGGAATTACCGCCGGACTGTCAGTTGGCGGGAAAATTATCATCATCATTTCCATGCTGGTTGGCCGTGTCGGACCGTTGACACTGGCACTCGCTCTCAGCAAAAAAGCTATTTACACCCGCTACCGGTATGGCCGTACAAACGTGATGATTGGTTAAGACAGTTGTTCCACTAGGACAAAGCGTTTTAGCAACCTCATTACCTTTGTAGTCCGAATTCTTTAAAACTGTCAAATGTCATAAATTCGGCATTTACCCAGCATTTGATTATCTTTGTGAAATAAATGTCCAACCGGATATTCTGTGGTAGATTTATTTACCGGGAACGGCCGGAATGATGACAGAAATACCGTTTTTATTCGAGACCGCAACACTACATATCATAAAAGAAGCCTACGAATGCTTTTCATAGCTCTGTTCAATCACCTCATACCAAACAGAGTGCGTTCGGGAGTACTCCTTTTATGCGTTTTGAATACCGACAAACTCAATCCCCGCTTTCAATCATTCTGTTCATATTTCCCGCGTTATTCGTCGTCTGCAGCATATCAGCCCGGACACAGTTGAAAACATAAACAACTTACTGTCAACATCCCGACAATGATCCGTTGTGTTTCAACGAACTATGTTTAACAAAAACAAATTGTATGATTGACACTGAAATTTTCAATTCAGATCACAAACCTAGTCCGAAACAGAAAGAAGCAATCATTGACTTCCTCTTCACCCATCTCGAAAAGTACGGTGACCCGAAGCCAGATATCCAGAAAGCATTGGATTACTCAATGAACGAGGGAGAATCATTTGGTGGTTTTACCATCGTATCCAGCAATAAGGATCAAATCTCCGGAGTCGTACTTGTTAACCGGACCGGCATGAAAGATTACATCCCCGAAAATATCCTCGTTTACATCGCTACTCACAACGAAATGAGAGGTCAGGGAATTGGTAAGGCCCTCATGCAAAAAGCTATCGATGAAGCCGAAGGGGATATCGCATTACACGTTGAGCCAGACAACCCGGCCAAATTCCTGTATGAGAAATTTGGTTTTACCAACAAATACCTTGAAATGCGTTATAAACGAAACGGTAAATAACAATGGCTTTCCTGGCTCTGAACACTGATAAATTAAAAGAAAACTACCAATATCTCGACACACTCTTCAAGGAGCATAACATTGAGTGGGCTGTGGTTTCCAAGGTCCTCTGTGGCCATAAATCATACCTGGAAGAGGTCATCAATCTCGGCGTAAAGCAAGTTTGCGACTCCCGGGTATCGAACCTCAAGACCATCAAATCCATTGCTCCAGAAATGGAAACCGTATACATCAAACCGCCGGCAAAAAGGGCAATCAAAAGCATCGTCGAATACGCCGACATCAGCATGAATACGGAGTTCGAAACCATTAAACTGCTCTCGAAGGAGGCGCAAAAGCAAAAGAAAACCCACAAAGTCATTATCATGATCGAGCTGGGCGAATTGCGTGAAGGCGTTCTTCGTGAAGAGTTTATCGATTTTTACGCTAAAATCTTCGAGCTGCCCAACATCGAAGTAGTGGGGATCGGCACCAACCTAACCTGCCTGTACGGAGTATTGCCCAACCATGACAAACTCATTCAGCTCAGCCTGTATGAGCAACTCATCGAGGCAAAATTCAACAAAATGATTCCGTATGTTTCGGGAGGTTCATCGGTGACCATACCGCTCATCGACCAGGGATTGCTGCCCGAGGCCATCAACCATTTCCGCGTAGGCGAAACCCTGTTTTTGGGAACAGAACCCTATACCAATCAGCAATACAAAGACATGCACACCGATGTTTTCCAGCTTTACGCTGAAATTATCGAGCTGATTGAAAAACCGGTGGTTCCCATGGGTGAATTCGGCGTTAACGTGGAAGGCAAAGCCTACGAAATTGATGAAGAGAAACTGGGCGAAACCTCGTACCGGGCCATCATCGATTTGGGCTTGCTGGACGTGGAAGAAACACATATCGAACCGGTCAATCCGAAGCTGAACTTCGTGGGCGCCAGCTCCGATATGATTGTTATCGACCTCGGCAACAACGAAGACAACTACAAAACAGGTGACTTGTTGGAATTCAAACTCGATTACATGGGTGCCCTCAGGGTACTGAACTCGAGGTATATTGATAAAGTGAAACGGTAGGTATCTGCTTGCCCTGCCGCGTGAACGGAGGCTTTGTTTTTCAACTACTGGAAACTTCGCCTCCGTTTTCATTTCCTACCGGGAAGTTTTCCAATACAGTTAATAATTGCTTACCAAACAGGTAGTAGTTTTTCGCCCGATTTTTCCGAAATTTCGCAAAACACACGACCCACATGGCCTTCGAGAAAGATAGGCAGTTTAAAAAGTTTTGCGCCTACGGATTTCTGAAGAATCTTCGCTTCTTCGAACCTTTCATGGTGCTCTTCCTGCTGGGTGCCGACCTCTCCTACCTGCAGGTTGGTTTACTCTACAGTCTTCGGATGATTCTCCAGAACGTGCTCGAAATACCGGCCGGCATCGTTTCCGATGCATTGGGCCGTCGCCGGACAATGAGCACCTCTTTCGTTTTTTACATGCTGTCCTTTGTCGTATTTTACCTTTCCGGGAAGATGCCGGGCTTTGTTGTCGCCATGGCCATTTTCGCTTTGGGAGAAGCCTTCCGGACCGGAACACACAAGGCGATGATTTTCGAGTACCTGAAAATGAAAGGCTGGGAATCGGAAAAAGTGACTTATTACGGTTACACCCGGAGCTGGTCGCAACGTGGTTCCGCACTCTCCGCACTTCTGGCAGCAGGCCTGGTTATTCTGACCCAAAACTACCGGATGATTTTCCTCTTTTCCATCATCCCCTACCTGCTCGACCTCATCCTCATTTCCAGTTACCCAAAGGCACTCGACGGAAAAACCATGAATATTCGCTTTTCCAATATAGGAACGAATTTCAAAGAGGTACTTTCCGATTTCTGGTATTCCTTCAAAAATCCGTTGATGCTGAAGACGATTGCCAACAGTTCCATCTATTCAGGCTACTACAAGGCTTTGAAGGATTTCCTGCAGCCGGTCATCAAAAGCCTGGCGTTGGCTCTTCCCATTCTCACATTCCAGCCGAACGAGACCAGAAGCGCGGTTTTGGTGGGCGTCATTTACTACATTATCTATCGATTATCAAGCCTGGCAGCCCGTCATTCCGGCAAATTTTCGCTTCGGTTCCGTTCGCTGCAAATGGCCCTGACTCTTTCCATCTTCATTGGCGCCGGTGCGGGTTTGCTCTCCGGACTGTTTTACCGTTTCCACATTCCGGCAATTGCGATTCTGTTTTTCATTGCTGTTTACCTGGTGGAAAATCTGCGTAAGCCAATCGGGATGGGCTGTACCGCCGACCTGCTGGAGAAAGATATTTTAGCGACAGCTCTATCTGCCGCCTCTCAGTTGGAAACCTTGTTCGGAGCTGTTTTCACCGCACTTTTGGGGTTTCTGGCCGACAAGTTTGGATTGGCTAATGGATTGATGGCAGTCTCGCTGCTACTGATGGTACTGACCCCGATATTTTTCATTCGGAAATCCCGCACGAAAGCTTAAATTTGTGGCGTAACTGACACCTTGAATGATGAATATCGATTTGAATTTACTGGAAAAGCGGTTTCCGTTTTTTGAGCTTTCCTTACGCTATGCTATTGCCGAAAAAGGCATTTTGCAAGAGCTGGAAGATGGTGAAGAGATTATTCGCGAAGGTCAGTATATTAAGTCGGTTCCGCTGGTTCTGGAAGGACTGGTCCGCATTTCCCGCCTCGATGATCAGGGGCGCGAACTGTTGCTTTATTACCTGCATCCGGGTGAGGCATGTGCCATGTCGCTTACCTGCTGCATGGGACATACACAGAGTAATGTCCGCGCCGTGGCCGAAGCTCCCACCATTTTACTCCGCATTCCCACTCCTCTGCTCGACCAGTGGATGAACACCTACCAAAGCTGGAAAGAGTACGTGATGTACGCTTATCGCAAACGCTTTGACGAACTGCTGGAAACCATCGACAGCATTGCTTTCATGAAAATGGACGAACGCCTGGAGAAATTCTTTGCCGATCGTTTCCGGTCGACCGGAAGCACCTTATATACCGGCACGCACCAGGATATCGCCTTTTCGCTGAACACCTCCCGTGAAGTCGTTTCCCGTCTCCTAAAAAAGCTGGAGAAAGACGGCGTCATCACGCTTTCGCGGAATAAAATCGACTACGCCGGAATGGTGAAATAAAACCCGGTTTTCATGCGGTTTTCCCGAAGTTAATCTTTCCCACTTTCTCAACCTTTTCCCGTTTGGAGATATTATATCCGTTCAATCTTACTGTCATTCCCGTCAAGTTCTGTAATTTTGATTTAGTTTAAATAAAAACCTGATCGAATGACAAATTATATGTGCCAGGCCTGTGGCGTTCAATTTGAAGCTACAAAACAACCTCCCGAAATTTGTCCTATCTGTTCTGACGACCGTCAGTTTGTTCCGTGGGACGGACAGAAGTGGACCACACTCGAAAACGTGCAAAAATACCACGCCAACCAACTACAGAAAGTTGAAAAAGGAATCTACACCCTGCAAACAACACCTGGCTTTGCGATTGGGCAGCGAGCTATTTTCATTCAAACTGAGCAAGGCAACATTCTCTGGGACTGCATTTCGCTCATCGACGAAACCACGGTCGAATTGCTCAATCATCTGGGCGGCGTCGACTCGATTGCCATCAGCCATCCGCACTACTACTCAACCATGGCGGATTGGAGCCGCGCATTCAACAACGCCCCCATTTACCTGCACAAGAAGGATGCAGACTTCGTGTTCCAAAAATCGGAGAACATCGTTTTTTGGGAAGGTGATTCACTGGAGTTGTGGGAAAACATTCAACTCATCAATCCCGGAGGCCACTTTCCGGGAGCTACGGTTTTGCATCAGTACGATCGGGAAAAGGACGTTTACTCGCTCTTTACCGGTGACATTATCAATGTGGAGCCGGATATGAAAACATTGTCTTTTATGTATAGCTATCCCAACCACATTCCCCTTTCAGCAAAGGACATCCAGATTATCAAGAACAGGATGGAAGGCATTCCTTTCGAACGGATTTTCGGCGCCTGGTATAAGCGGAACATTATGAAAGACGGTCGCGCCCTATTCGATGCATCCCTGGAAAGATACCTGAAAATAGTCCGCCCAAATTAAAGTGTAGACTTTTTGTTTATCTATTTTCAATGTTTATTAAACACTTTTCATTCCTATCCGTTTGAGAAACTGTAAGAAAAACGAATATAGCACTTAGAACTGCAAAACATGATAACATTCCACTCGCACTCCGGAATATACACGCTGGTAGCACGCCAGATTATCGAAACCGGCATTGATGAAGCCTGGGAATTCTTCTCGTCACCTGCCAACCTTCGGCTAATTACGCCGCCGGAAATGGGATTTGTCATCACATCGCCGGCTCCATCGGCTACAGCCTACCATGGACAAATTATCTCATACAAACTTCATCCGGTTGGTAAAATCAAGACCAATTGGGTCACTGAGATTACGCATGTTTCGGAAAAGAAGTTCTTTGTCGATGAGCAACGAAAAGGCCCCTACCGCATGTGGCACCACGAACATCATTTTAAGGACCTGAACGGACGGGTTGAAATGACCGACCGCGTAACTTACCGGCTGCCTCTTGGCGTGCTGGGAAAATTGGTGCACAACATCTTTGTCAAACAAAAGCTGCGGGAGATATTTGTATACCGGAAAATGAAAATCGAAGAAATCTTCAAGTCATAAAAAAAGGCCATCCCTTTCGGGATGACCCATACGTGTAAAGGGTTGGGGTAACAGTTTAATCCATATATAAAAAACCGTATGATTCGTTGTGTTGACTAATATCCAGTCCAACTTTCTCCGCTTCCTTCGATACGCGAAGCGGGACAATCTTATCGGTAATCCAGTACAGAAGGTAAGAACCTCCGAAAGTAAAGACACTCACCACGACCAAGGCCAGCAAGTGATACAGAAATGTTTTGGTTTCACCGTTAATCAATCCGACACCCCGGGCAAATACCCCGGTTAAAATCATTCCCACGATACCGCCCATTCCGTGAGCCGGAAATACGTCCAGCGTATCATCGAGGGCTGTGCGGCTGCGCAGGGTAATAGCATAGTTGCTGACCACCGCCGCGGCGACACCAATAAAAATGGAGGCACCAATGCCGACATAGCCGGCAGCAGGCGTAATAGCCACTAAACCAACCACGAGGCCAATAGCCGCTCCCAAACCCGAAGGTTTATGACCGCGGGCTCCGTCAAGCATAATCCACGCCAGCATGGCTGCTGCCGACGCCGTATTGGTATTCACTAACGCAAGTACTGCCGTTGAAGATGCTGCCAATGCTGAACCAGCGTTAAAACCAAACCAGCCAAACCAGAGCATTCCTGCTCCGAGCATTACAAACGGAATATTGGCACGTCTTTCCGGGCCTTCAATATCATTTCGCTTTCCGAGGAACATGGCACCTGCCAGTGCGGCAAATCCTGCGGACATATGAACGACTGTCCCGCCGGCAAAATCCAGAACGCCCCAATTATGAAGTATACCGTTCGGGTCCCATGTCCAGTGAGCCAACGGCGCGTATATAAATATCGTAAACAAGCTAATGAAAAGCATGTAAGCCCGGAAGCGAACCCGTCCGGCGAACGAACCGGTAATCAGGGCCGGAGTGATGATGGCAAATTTCAATTGAAAGATGGCGAACAGCGCGAATGGAATGGTTGGTCCCAAATCCGGATTCGGAGCTGCTCCCACATTGTTAAACATGAAGTATGTCATCGGGTTACCTATCAAGCCGGTTCCCTGTCCGCCAATGCTGTCACCAAACGCGAGGCTAAAACCAACCACAATCCAAATAATGCTGATGAGCCCCATAGCCATAAAACTCTGAAGGATAGTGGAAATAATGTTGCGTGGATCGACCATCCCTCCGTAAAAGAAGGCAAGGCCCGGAGTCATGAGCAGAACCAGTGCTGTTGATGTCAACATCCAGGCTACATCACCGGTGACAATGGCATCTCCCCCATCGCCGAAACTGGTGGTTGGGAAGAATATACCCAGGATGGAGATAATGATTAAAACGATAAAGGTACGAAGCCATTTGTTCTTGTGTCTCATGACAAATTTTTCTTTTTTAGATCTTAAATCTTACAATTAATCGATTTTCAGCCACAAAAATACACTTCATTATATTAATAACCCAATTTTATATCAATTTGAAACTCTAAAAGGATTTTTTTTTACATTCTGATAACATTGATACCAAATTTCATTTTTAAATATCTTCACAACACCCCATCCTCAAAGAATGTATGCACAAATTATTTTTACTATTTTTAAATTAAACCCCTCATTTATTATACCCATATTCCATTTTACAACAAAACAGAATCTTCTCTTTAATCATTGATATATGCAGACTTATACCTACTAAATCATATCACATATTTCGGAAATACCCCTCCCTCACAATAGGGTATACTTTCAATTTGAAAGTTATTTTTTCATTAACACCCCCTGTTTTTCATGGATTAAATCCATTTTACTTATATTTTTACAGTCGACACACTAATTTAGGTAACACTTTATAGATTTTGAACCATGTTTGATAAGGGTTTAACGGCATTTATGATCATTGCCACCAGTCTGGTGATGCTCATGACTCCGGGCCTTGCCTTTTTTTATGGAGGCCTGAGTTGTAAAAAGAACATTTTGAATATCATGATGC
This sequence comes from Prolixibacter sp. NT017, assembly GCF_009617875.1. Classification (NCBI taxonomy): domain Bacteria; kingdom Pseudomonadati; phylum Bacteroidota; class Bacteroidia; order Marinilabiliales; family Prolixibacteraceae; genus Prolixibacter; species Prolixibacter sp. NT017. Next base: position 2,606,130 of record NZ_BLAV01000001.1, read on the forward strand.
AGAGCTTTGTCTCGCTGGGCATCACTTCGCTTTTGTGGATTTCCATTGGTTATACCATGTGCTTTAGCGGAGACCTGGCACACGGAACCGACTTCTCCGGAATCATCGGTAATTTCGACAAAGCATTTTTGCACGGCATAACGGCTTATACGCCGCACTCGGCCGACCGCAATTTCCCGGAATTCATTTTCATTGCCTACCAAATGATGTTTGCTATTATCACGCCGGCCTTGATTACCGGCGCATTCATCAACCGGGTGACCTTTAAATCATACATTATCTTTCTCATCTTCTGGCAGATTTTTGTCTACTACCCCTTCGTGCACATGATTTGGGGCGGAGGCATCCTCGCTCAATGGGGCGTGCTCGACTTTGCCGGGGGAATTACGGTACACGCTACCGCCGGATTTGCCGCACTGGCCTCGGTGCTATTTGTGGGCAAACGAGCGGAACAGGGCGACGGGCCGAATAACATTCCACTGGTGGCCATCGGGACAGCGTTACTATGGTTTGGCTGGTACGGCTTTAACGCCGGAAGCGAACTGAACGTGGATGCCATTACCGCGCAGGCATTCCTGAATACCGATATCGCTGCTTCCGCTTCGGCCGTTACCTGGCTGATTATTGAGTGGACTACCGGAAAGAAGAAGCCGACTTTTATTGGCCTGATGACCGGGGCGGTAGCGGGACTGGCCACCATTACGCCGGCGGCCGGTTATGTTTCGCTCGATTCCGCGCTGTTTTTCGGATTGCTGGCCGGTGTTGTGTGTTACCTGGCGGTGAAATTTGTAGAATACAAAGGCTGGGACGATGCACTCGATGTGTGGGGCGTTCACGGCGTTGGCGGTGTGTTGGGAACGCTGCTGCTCGGATTCTTCGGCAGCCTGGCGGTCAATCCGCATGGAGCCCAGGGCATCCTGAACGGTGGAAGCCCGGTATTCTTCCTGAAACAACTAACGGCTATCATCCTGGCGTCTGCCTGGGGATTTGTCTTCACCCTGGCTATGCTGAAAACCATTAATGTACTGGTACCGGTGAAAGTGAAACTAGCTGATGAGCTGCAAGGCCTCGACCTGGTTTTCCACGGCGAAGTGGCCCGCCGGCAATAATATTATTGAACAAAAAACAGTTCGAAAACCCTTGACTGGAGTCTGCAAACTCTGGTCGGGGGTTTTCTTTGCACAAATGTGCGTGCCTCGCCCAAGTCATTAGGGAAGCCTTTCACAATTGTGTGTGACTCGTCCAATCCATTAGGGAAGACTTTCACAATTGTGCATGCCTCGTCCAAGCCTCAGGGAAGCCTTTCACAATTGTGCGTGACTCGTCCAAACCTCAGGGAAGCCTTTCACAATTGTGCGTGACTCGTCCAAACCATTAGGGAAGACTTTCACAATTGTGCATGCCTCGTCCAAGCCTCAGAGAAGACTTTCACAACTGTGCGTGACTCGTCCAACTCTCAGGGAAGCAATGATCGTTTGCCCATGAGCCGTCCAACTCCCAGCGAAGCCGTGATCATTTGCCCACGAGCCGTCCAACTCTCAGCGAAGCCGTGATCGTTTGCCCACGAGCCGTCCAACTCTCAGCGAAGACGTGATCGTTTGCCCACGAGCCGTCCAACTCTCAGCGAAGCCGTGATCGTTTGCCCATGAGCCATCCAACTCTCAGCGAAGCCATGATCATTTGTCCACGAGCCGTCCAACTCTCAGCGAAGCCGTGATCGTTTGCCCATGAGCAGTCCAACTCTCAGCGAAGCCGTGATCATTTGCCCACGGGCCGTCCAACTCGGCAGAGAGGGCATGATCAAAAGTTCACGAACCGTTTACTTGCCGCCGGAGCAATGGACGTATTTCAAAACCGCAAAACACCTCCGCCAGAGCCGTGGACGTACCTCTAAAACTCAAAACATTGCCGCCGAAGCAATGGACGTACCTCCAAACACCAAAACATTACCGCCGAAGCTGTGGATGAACCTCCAAAGCTCAAAACATGGCCGCCGAGGACGTGGACGTACCTCCACGCCACTACTTTTGATTTATGATAATAAAAACCTAATTTCATTGGGAAAAATGAGATGGATAAAAGCAACAGATATCTTCGCCAAAAGGAAAATACACATACTGCACATACAACTACGTTATACCACAGTTGGAGTAGGACATAAGTTAGACAACTGTGTACTAAACTAAATTGATATGGAAGATATAGACCGCGACTTAACAATATTGTACGATTTGGGAAATAGGTTTAGATATCAAATAATTGACTCTGCCGTGACAATAGAATTATTAATTTCTGAAATACTGACAGAGTTAATTTCAAATGACAAAACGCGTGACCCAATTCAAAGATATTTATTCGCAGACAAAACAACATTTGAGTTAAAAATAGATTTTTTCAACGCATTAAATAAAAACAAGGCATTTGAACCATGTTTAAAAGATACGTCTATAAATAAAGACTTAATTTATTTAATAAAAATTAGAAACTTAATGGCTCATTCAAGAATTGACACGAGCGATGAAGCCAGGATTTTGTTTAAAGAAGAACAAATTAGATTCTATTCAAGAACACACAAAGGAATTAAAGAGGTGTTTATAAAGATTAGAGGAAACACAGATAATCACGAAAAACTTATTTTTAGTCAAGAAGTTTTCGTCCCTACTATAGAAAAAATCAAGACTAGGCTGCTCTCGCTTTTGGCATACCTCCAAAGTAGGAATTAGTGTTCGATAATATCCCAAATCAATTAAACTTTATGCCTACCGAGATAAAAAATAGAAGTCACTGGAATATCATCGATAGATTTATACTTATTCAACTCGTTACGACTAAGAAGTATTACACCTTAAACTTTATAAATTATGCTTGAGAAATTCTTAACACCAGAACAGGAAGAAGGCAATAAAAAATACGATTTATTCATAAAAAGAGTAAAGGAAGAACTAGTAAACAAAAATAAAGATTTAAAGCAAATTAAAAATGCTTGGGGAAAAGACCCAAAACCATTAGATGAAATAATAAATAGTGTTAATAATTTATATTTCTTCGACAAAAAATATGACATTCCATTGCACATACAAAAACAAGTAAAAAGCATTTACGACTCTATATTTGAATAGCAATCAATCCTAATTTATATCAACAAGCGTCTTTAAATCTATTAAAGCGGTAGCGGGGCTGCTACAGACATTCATAAACTTTTCGCTAAAAATCATTTAAGCAAATTCGAAAGATATAATCATACATTATGACAGCAGAAAGTAATAATCAACCTTACAAGAAAGGGTACATCGACGTTTCTGAACATCACTCACTCTATTTCGAATTGTACGGAAATCCAAAGGGAATTCCGGTGTTGTTCCTGCACGGCGGGCCCGGAGCAGGCTTTTCGGACAAAGACAAACAGTTCTTCGACGAAGAAAGGTACAATGTGATTTTCTTCGACCAACGGGGCTCATCCAAAAGCAAACCATTTGGCTCTATCGAGAACAACACGACGCAGGACCTCATTGACGACATCAATAAAATACTGGACCATTTAGGTTTTGAAAGTGTCTATGTTTTTGGAGGTTCGTGGGGAAGCACACTCGCACTAGTGTATGCCATCCATTCGCCTGCACGCGTGAAGGGCTTAATCCTTCGGGGCATCTGGCTGGCCAATCGATACGGACTTGACCACTATATGAACGGCGGAATCAAGCACTTCTTTCCGGATGTGTGGGAACGATTTGCCAAACTGGTGCCCGATGGAGAAAATCCAGTCAGTTACTATTTGACTCAAATGCTGTCGGATGACGAGGAACTCAGCGAAAAATATGCATATGAATGGGCCTACTATGAAATGTCGTTTTATACAATCAACAAAATTGCTGATCCGGCCGAATCATTAAAATCTTTCTCATTCAAATCGATGGCGATATTGGAAGCCCATTACATTAAGAACGATTGCTTTTTGCCGGAAGATTTCATCATGAACAACATCGATAAAATCGCCCATATCAAAACATCCATCGTACAGGGAAGGTATGATTTTATTTGTCCTCCGGCTCAGGCATTCAGGTTGCATTCCAAATTGAAGAATTCAGAGTTGCATATGACGATTGCAGGCCACTCTTCGACCGATGAGGAGAATAAAAATGCTTTGATTAGTGAACTGGAAAGAATAACAACCGGGAACAAATAACCGGGTACATCTGGCTTAAGATGAAGACTATTTAATGATCTTCATCTTCTTGGCTGACTCTTTCCGGGTAACCAACATGGGAATGGCAACACCGGCCGCCAGCGACAGCAAAATGAACAAGGTCTTCAGTCCGTTACTGACGGCTGAATTCAGAATGTCGCTGTAGCTGTCGGCGTGCGTGTCGCCGGCCAGCCGGATCAGGCCCAGCATCATTCGATAGGCAAAAGCACCGGGAACCATGGGAATGACCGCAGGAATGGAAAAAACCAACGGCGGTGCATGTTTGCTGTGGGCCGCGGGAATACTCAGAAAACCGACCAGCGTGGCTCCGGCCAGAGAAGCCAGAATGATGTTGCCGCCGAAGTGCAGTATGACCAGCTTGGTGATTCCGCCCAGCGCTCCAACCAGCCAGATAACCGGCAAAGCACGCTGCGGCACGTTGAACAGCACGGCAAACCCGATGGCTGCAAATCCCAGCCACACGCCCATCTCCAGAAAGTGATACAGTTCCGTCATCGCCTAAATATTATAAATTATCATGGCTCCCAACATGCCCAATGCAATGGCAAAAGAGATAATCATTCCGTTGGCCCCACGCACCAAGCCGTTCATAATGTTTCCGTCGATTAAATCGGTGAATGAATTGATTAACGGTACACCCGGAATCAGAAACAGCACCGAGGTAGCAAAAGCCAACTCGGGATTACCGCCCAGTCCCCACTTCACGGAGGCACCGGAAATCAAGGATGCAGTGAGGGAGGCGAAGAAAACGCACATGTAACCGTTGAAGGAACGCTTCGCACTCTCCTGCCTGACAAATAACCCGGCAAAGGTGGCCACAAAAGCAACGCCCATTTCGGTCGCTTCGCCGCCGAATAAACGGCAGAAAGAAGCGCCGGCCAGACTAACCAGCAATAAAATGACTAACCGGGGATAATGCGGTAAACTTCGCAGCCGTTCTATCTCTTCGTTGATTTTCGGAATATCCCATCCTTCTTCCACGACCCGCCAGCTCATTCGACTAATACCGGAAACCACTTTAAAATTGACGCCGTGTGGCGAAGTTCGCTTCAAGCTACTGAAGAAGTATTGCGACTCCTCCTCCACCAACGTAAGCATCAGGGCGCGGTGCGTTACCAGCAATTCGGAGTTGTAGCCCAATGCTTCGGCAATCCGGGAAATGGTCACCCGAATACGCCCCGTACTGGCACCGGAGCTCATCAATAAAGCACCTATTTCCAACAGTGTAGAAGCTAGTTCTTTGGTTCGCGTACTTACTTTCTCCATATTATCAGGAATCGATATCCGACTACAAAATTAGGCCATTCCTGCCGGAACTCGGGAGCTAATCGCCATTTTTAACGATATGTTGATTTTTCCTCCTGCTCCGGAAAAGGCGCGAACATGAAACCCGCAATATGAGAAAGTGAGAGTGAGGGAAATGGAAGAGATGCAGAAATTAAATCGAAGCTTATCGTCGCCTGTCCCTACGAAAGTCGGGATTCATCCATTATCTTTTAACCGTGCCTATCAGTGGAAAATCTTTGTGAATATTGTGCTTCCTTTGTGCACATTGTGGTTAGAATTTCTACCACAGAGGACACTAAGTTTTACACAATGGACACGAAGAAGCTCCTCATTGAATGTCCTCCCATACACCAGGACCAGATTGCCACGGCTTCCTTTATCGGCCTCGCAATAACGCATCGGTTATTTTTATACTTTTGTTTATCTGACTAAACTCGAAACACATGAAAAAGCTAAGCTTCCTTTTCGGATTCCTGATTCTGCTTGTTTCCTGCCAACAGGAGAAACAACCGCAATTTACCAGCATGTTTAACGGGAAAGACCTTTCGGGATGGGATACCTATCTGACGGCACCTTACGATACGTTGCAAAAGCTCGGGCTGAATTACGGCGACCCATTTCCCGATTCGATTGTTTTTGGAGTGAATAACGACCCGTTGGGCGTTTTCACGGTAGTGGAAAAAGATGGTGCCCCGGCCATCCGAATTTCGGGACAGATATTCGGATGCATTGCTTCGCAAAAAGAATACGAAAATTACCATTTCCACCTCCAGTTTAAATGGGGTGAGAAAAAATGGGCGCCCAGAACAGAAGCGCCGCGCGACTGTGGTTTGCTCTATCATTCCGGCGGTCCGTTTGGCGTGGGCTCCAGCACCTGGATGCGCTCGCTGGAGTGTCAAATCCAGGAACGGGATTGCGGCGACTTTTATCCGGTTGGCGCAGCTTATACGGATATTCCGGCTTTGCCGAATAACGAGAACCGTTTCTACACTTACAAAGTGGGAGCTCCGCTGGTAACATTTGGTGGAGACCTCTGGCGCTGTCAGCGTGATAAAAACTGGGAGAGCCTACCGGGAAAATGGACTTCCATCGACTTGTATACGGTTGGCGATACCAGCATTCACGTGGTAAACGGACACAAAAACATGGTGCTTTTCCATAACCGGCAGATAGTCGACGGGAAAGAAGTCCCCGCGACCAAAGGCAAAATTCAAATTCAATCGGAAGGTGCCGAAGTTTTTGTTCGCGATATGAGAATCACGCCGATTACACATCTTCCCAAAGCATTACTGAACCAGAAGTAAACTGATATCATTCTTCCGGTTTACCGGATACAACAAAATCCGTTGTTTGTCTGAAATGGCTGGCAACGGATTTTTTTACTTATCAGAAGGTTCGGGAGTAGGAAAAGGATGTCATCCCTCCGATACAGTCTAAGAATGTAGGGTCAGGACATGTCCTGACCGCGGGGATGATATAGCTTTGGCAAGATGGTTAACACCATAGGGATGACATTCTTAGCCTACATATAAACCATTGCAACCTGGAAACAGCACAACCGGAAACCTGAAATAGATCTCCCCGTGCGGCGCAACAACGTTTCTTTTTCAATGATGACAGGAACGTGCGCCTCTTACCGCTCACACAAACTGAACCCGGGGTGGCGAAAACTTCGTTTCCTTACCCCGGGCTACGCAATTTCATCCCTTCAGGCTGACGGACGTAATAGCTGTAAAGTGCAAACCTGAATATTGGATACAGCGCGGCCACGATATATCGTGGCCCTACAGCATTGGCGCAACCTGAAACCTTGAAATCAATGAGAAATGAGTAATGAAGAATCGAAAGACCATTCTACATCGGCTAAGGTCTAATGTCTGGAGTCTTTTTTCCAACCACAGGAACAGCGAAGCACAACCTGAAACCTTACCAGTCTAAAGTCTATTGTCTGATATCTGGTGTCTTACGACACAATTTCCGGTGTCACCGGAATGGTGAAATAGAAGGTACTTCCTTTATCGACTTTGCTCTTCACTCCGATTTTTCCGCCATGCCGCTCGATAAATTCCTTGCAAAGAATCAAGCCTAATCCTGTTCCTCGTTCACCATGCGTTCCTTTCGATTTGAACTTCATATCGATCCGGAAAAGCATATTCAGATTCTCCTTAGCGATTCCCAGTCCCTCATCTTTCACCCGGACTTCCACGTCATGACTGTTTTTCCTTACTTGAACGGCAATCTTTTTCCCTTCTCCGGTGAATTTAACCGCGTTACTTAAGAGGTTCCGAACAACTGTATTGATCATGTCACGGTCGCCAAACGCCATCACATTTTCCTCCAGTTCGGTTTGCAAATGAATGCCTTTCCGTTCAGCGGGAACCCGGTGTAAATTGATGTTCTCGTACACCACATTCGATAGATTAAACGGGCGTGGCTCAAAATTAATTCGGCCGGTCTGCGCTCTCGACCAGGTCAGCAGATTTTCCAACAGGGAATAGATTTCCTTGATGGCATCGTTCACCCTCTTCATGCCCAAATGCTTGTCTTCCTCGTCGGCGTGCTCAAAATCCTCCAGCAACAAGTCGGTAATAGAAAGCAGGCTGGTAAAGGGGTTCTTCAAATCGTGCGCAATGATGGAAAAGAATTTGTCCTTGGTAGCATTCAATTCCAACAAGTTATGCTCCGATTCAGTCAACCGGCGATTGGCCTCAGCGATTTGCCGGTTCTGCCGTTTCAGTAACCGGTTTGTTTTCGCTTTTACCAGATAGTGATAAATCAGCAAACTAATTCCCAGGGCGAATAGAAATTCGAACAACATAAACCACCAAGTACGGTAAAACGGCGGCGTAATGATGATGCTCAATCGCGCCTGATGCGGACTCCACTGCCCATCGGAATTCTGAGCCTTTACATTCAGCACATAGGTTCCGGCATCCATATTGGCGAACGATATGTAGTTTCGTGTGCCCGCATGAGTCCAATCCATATCGAGGTTTTCCATCCGGTAAGCAAACCGGTTCGTTGCGCCGACGGGACATTTCAGTGCGGCAAATTCCAGTGCTAAAAACCGATGCCGATAGTTCAGCTTGATTGCTTTTGCATAGGAAATACTCACCGGCAGGGTAAATTTCCCTTCCTCTTCAGTCACCTGGTAAATGCCTTTTTCTTCCTCTTTTATGTCCCGGTCCGGTTTTACTTGCACTTCACTGCCAAGCACATCCATACTGGTAATAACAACCTCCGCATCGTTGGAAACCGGTTTCAGTTTATCCGGTTCAATCACGTTCAGGCCATAAACACCACCGAAGTATAGCTTTCCGCTATGCCCGCGATGATAAGCACCCGCATTGAACTCATTACTTTGCAAACCGTCGTTTACGTCGTAGTTCTTCGTTGAATAATCTTTCAGGTTGAACCGACAAATTCCACCATTCGTGCTCAGCCAGAGATTCCCCTCTTCATCCGGCAAGATACCGTAGACCACGTTGCTGGGAAGTCCGTCTTGAGTGGTGAACCGCTGAAATTTCCCGGTATGGGTATTGAAACGATTGAAGCCATCGTTGGTGGCAATCCACATCACGCCTTCTTTCTCCTCAAAAATGGAGAAAACATTGTCATCCGACAGGCTTTCCGGGTCGTTTGGATTGGAACGGTAATGAGTGAACTCTCCTTTTTGAATATCGAGACGATTCAGTCCGCCGCCATAGGTACCAATCCACAGATACCCCTTTTCGTCCTGCAGAATGGACGCAAAGATGATGTCATGCGAAAGGCTACGCGGATTGCCGGATTCATGTCGGTACCGAATGCATTTCCCGGTTGTCGGGTCCATCCGGTTGAGCCCATCCCGCGTACCAATCCACAGGTAATCATCTTTGTCCTCATAAATCACCCTGGCCGTATTTCCGGTCAACGTGGTGCTGTCATCCGGTATCGAACGGAAATGCTGAAATGTACCGGTTGCCGGCCGGAATTTGTTCAATCCGCCACCATCCGTCCCCACCCATATATTTCCTTTCCTGTCCTGAAAAACGGCTCTGACAGCCGATTCAGACAGTGAAGAAGCAATGCCCGGCTGATGTTCATAGAAAGTGAAGGTTCCGTTTTTCGGCCAGTACCGTGCCAGTCCCCGGTCGTTCGTTCCTATCCACAACGTACCGTCGCGAGCCTCAAGTATCGACCAGACGAAGTTACTGGGCAAGCTGTTTTCTTCCAGCGGATCGTGCCGCCACAATTCCACCTGGTGCGCATTGGGATCGTAGATACTGATTCCGGCACCGAAAGTTCCGACCCAGATAACGCCCGCCTCATCTTCGTATATGCAGTTGATAAAATTCTCCGATAAGCTTTCAATATCGGCCGGACTATTCACATAATGACTTTGCTCGTCGGTTAAAGGATCGATTCGATAAAGACCATCCCCGTGCGAACCGTACCAGATATGCCCCGTCCGATCCCGCAGAATCGCTTTATTTGTATTGATCGACAAACTATTGGTCGAAGCGAAAGAACGAATTTTCGATTGAAGTCTATCCGTGGCAAAATCCAGTTTCGAAAGCCCGAAGCTACTGACAAGCCACAGCGCCCGGTCACCATCTACCAGCAAATTTTCCACAGTCTGTCCGTCACTGTGTTCCTCGTCGGAGTTGGGGATTCGGTAGTGGCGGGTTCGTTTGGTTACCGATGAATAGTGCACCAGCCCATCGGTGGTTCCAATCCATAAGTCACTGTCTTTTATAGCCAATGCGGTCACCGAAACAGGAATTCCCTGGGGAAACAGGCCCGGAGGCTGAGTAACAACTCCCTTTGCCGGATCGCATTTAAAAAGTCCTCCATCTGTGCCTATCCACAGCGTGTTATTGTTCTCAGGCAACAAGGTATTGATGCGCACCCGACGGTTGGCAACCGGCATTCTGATTCGTTCCACCGAAAGACTATCCTGCCGGATGCGATTCAGACCACCCAGCGTGCCGACATACAGATACTTTCCTCCATCGTGAAAAAGCGTGGTAATGGTATCACTGCTGAGGGAAAACTCATTCCCGGGCTGATGTTTGAACCGGGTAAAAGTTTCGGTGCGCGGATCGAACCGGGTAAGTCCACCTCGGGAGCCAAACCACAAAATGCCGTCGGGAGCAACAAAAATCTGCTCAATCCATTTATACGTCAGACTATTTGGATTTCGTTGTTCCGGCCGGTAAATCGTGAAATTTTTGCCGTCATACTTGTTCAGGCCATCTTCTGTGGCAAACCACATAAATCCCATGCTGTCCTGCCGAATACAATAAACCGAACTGAGCGACAACCCATCGTTGATTGTTATTCGCCTAAACCGCACATGGTTGCTGTTTCCGTAGGTCGGAGCAGTAACAGACAGGAAAAAACAGAAAAAAAAGAAATAGCGGACAGCTTTCAATTTCATCCCCTTTAGTTTAGTTGGTCAACATGCTCCATCTGCCCCCTTGCGCACCCGATATAGTAAGTTAAGGATAAAACCCTTTGAAATCAACGACGCAAAAATGTTTTCACCACCTCTCCCGCCATCATTTCCTTTGGTTTAAACCAATTCGTTTTTACTTTTACAATTCCCTAACTAAAAGAAGCATCATGGATCACCGTTGTTACACTTGTCTGGTTAAATCGTTTGATAAATTACTCGAATCGCATCCCTTTCCGGAAGAAACCAAAGAAGCGCACATGAAAGATTTTCTTCGCTTTCTGGGTACTGAGAACGGGAAAATGCTGCCGGCTGATGTCAGTCGCCGGAATCATCAGAAAATCCGTGGAATGTTGCAAGACGACGATCCCTACCGGGAAATCAAGATTCAGTCGAACAACGGTTTGATGGCTCAATACCATCACTGGAAAGAAAAAGTACAGCAGAGTGAAAATTCTTTCGAAACGGCACTTCGTCTGGCCATTGGCGGCAACATTATCGATTATGCAGCGAATCCGGAATTTGATGTGAATGAGACTTTCGAAAAAGTCCTGAACAGCGACTTTGCCATCAATCATTCTCAATTGCTTCGCGAAAAACTGGAACAAGCGGATACGGTTCTTTACCTTGGAGATAATGCCGGTGAAATCGTCATGGATAAGCTCTTTCTCGAGACCTTGAATCATCCGGGAGTAGTTTACGCTGTGCGCGGAAGACCTGTTATCAACGACGTGACCATGGAAGATGCCCAGAGCGTCGGCATCGACCAATATGCACGAGTGATTAGCAACGGAGCAGATGCACCTTCTACTCTGCTACACCTCGTTTCCGACGAGTTTCTGGATGTTTACCGGCAAGCGGATGTCATTATTTCCAAAGGACAAGGCAACCTCGAAGGACTTCTGGGAAACCGGGAAAAATCAATCTTCTACCTACTCATGGTGAAGTGCCCGCTGATTGGCGATAAGCTCGGTGTACAAAAAGGAGATTTTGTCGTCGCGCACAACCACCTGATGAAAAATTGATGTCCGTTCCAGAAATCGTAATAATCCAAATTTGAAAGACATCGAAACCAAACTGAACTATTCATGAAAAAACTAACCACCAACGGACAAAAATGGCTGAAGATATTCCACCTCTTTTTCGTCGCCCTTTGGATTGGCGGCGCTTTCAGCATTAATATAAAACAGTTTTTCATTCACCCGGAAACCTGAGACGAGTTATACGGTATTCTTTCCACCATGGATTTCATCGACTGGTATGTGATTGTGGTCGGTGCGAATGGCACCTTGCTGACAGCGCTTCTCTATTCCATTTTCACCAAATGGGGCTGGTTCAAACATCGCTGGATTACCGTGGAATGGATCATTTTACTGGCAGGTATTTCCTTTGGAACCTATCCGCTCGGCCCGTGGCTTTCGGGAATGGCTGAAATCTCCCGAACACAGGGATTGGGAGCTTTTCACAACCACACGTTTTTACACAACCAAAAAATGCTGATGATTTTTGGAACCATTCAGCTCTGTACAATTCTCTTTGCAGCTGGCATTTCAGTGTTAAAACCGTGGAAGAAGAAGGCTAAAACTGCCTGAACCCGTTGTTATTTTAACGTTCGTTAAAACATTTCTATCCGCCGTCGTGTTATTTTTGCGACAGTTTTTAAAAGAACAGGACAAGTTTTACAACTCCGATGAGACGGAACCGATTTAATCTGCTTTTACTAGTCGCTTTTCATCTGGCAGCGTTTACACAACCGTTGCTGGTACCGTCTATTCACTGGTACGTTCACCATCATAAAGCCATTCACACTTCCGGTGATTCATCGGTTCTTAGTCATGAAGACACATGTCCGATTAACCAGTTCCATTTTGTTCATTACATTGGAACGGATAGTGAGCAAACGCATGTTGTTTTGGACGGTAAGCCTATCGTCAACACCCTGTTACCCGAACAGCGTTTTGCCGAATTTACACATTTTTTCTTCCTGCGCGCTCCGCCCACACTTTCACTCCCTCATACTGTATAATTATAGCCTTTAGCTCATTTCCCGGAAGGAAACCCTAAACGGCTATTCCGAAGCCACCTGAATCCTGCGTGTTATTTCGCATAGGATAACTGTGTATGTTATTCATAGTGACTTCGATCAGAAAGGAATATGTTCCGATGGGAACGTATATCCGAAAAGAACATCAGGTAAAATGAACACATCTAATCAATTGAAGAAAATGATCAAAAAAATATTCCTCATATCCATTATTGCTTTATTGTTGCCATTTGTGGTAACAGCAGCCCCAGCCGACGCGGCCAAAACTTCACTTACAGGAAAAGTGACTGATGCCAAAACAGGCGAATCATTGCCGGGTGTCAGCATCTACTTCCCCGATTTGATGACCGGAACCGTAACCGACATGAACGGTAACTTCAAAGTCGACAATCTTCCTGCGTCCACAATGATGGTACAGGTGCGGTTCATCGGCTACAAACTCATTGCCGAAAACATCGATTTATCGGTGGTGCATGAGAAGAATTTTGCCATGAATCCATCGGTAACCGAAATCAATGAGGTGGTGGTAACCGGGCTTTCCAAAGCAGCCGCCCAAAACCGGACGCCAACCCCTATCGAGATTGTTCCCAAAACCAAATTGCTGCAAAATGCTTCGTCGAACATTATCGATGCCCTGGCAAAAGAACCGGGTATTTCGCAGGTGACTACCGGTGCCGGAATTTCCAAGCCGGTCATTCGCGGACTAGGCTTTAACCGCGTAGTTGTAGTAAATGACGGTATCCGTCAGGAAGGCCAGCAATGGGGCGGCGAGCACGGAATCGAGATTGACCAGTATGATGTCAAACGGGCCGAAATCCTGAAAGGTCCCGCGAGTTTGGCCTATGGTTCCGATGCTATGGCCGGCGTTATCAACCTTATATCAGAGCCTCAGATACCTGAAGATCATCTGCAGGGCGGCGTGCTGACCAACTACCAAACCAACAACGGTTTGCTTGGTTATTCGCTGAATCTCGGTGCCAACAAAAACGGACTGCTTTGGAATCTGCGTTACAGCAATAAACGCGCTCATGATTACAAAAACAAGTACGACGGTTATGTGTACGATTCCCGGTTCAAAGAAGATGCCCTGAATGGAGTTATCGGACTGAACAAAGCGTGGGGATACTCACACCTGATTCTGAGTTACTATCACATGGTTCCCGGCATTGTAGAAGGCGAACGCGACAGCCTGACCGGGAAATTCCTGAAACCGGTGATGGTGAACGGTCAGCCAGAGGAAACACTGGCAACACACTCCGATTTCATGTCGTACAAACGAGGAATGCCGTACCAGCAAATTCACCATTACAAGGCGGTTTGGAAAAACAATTTCGTTACCGGAAAAGGAAACCTGAAAACCATTTTCGGATTTCAGCAAAACAACCGCCAGGAGTACGGTGATATTGCCAATCCTGAACAGTACGGTTTGTACCTCAAACTGAATACCCTGAATTACGATGTGCGATACCTGCTTCCCGAGTCGAATTCGATGAATATTTCTTTCGGTGTCAACGGTATGTTTCAGCATTCGATGAATAAGGGAACGGAATACCTGGTTCCGGATTATCACCTGTTCGACGCCGGTGTTTTTGTGATGGCCCGAAAGAGTATCGACCAACTGGATCTGAGCGGCGGCCTGCGTTTCGACCGTCGTTCGGAGCATGGGGAGTCACTCTACCTCAACAGTGCTGAAGAAGCGGTTTCGTCTACTGCACCGGGAGCGACCGAACGCTTTCCGTCGTTTCATTCTGATTTCAGTGGTGTTTCCGGAAGTCTGGGAGCCACCTATCAGTTTTCGGAAAGCTTTTACGGAAAGTTGAATATCTCCCGAGGATTCCGCGCACCGAATATTGCTGAACTGGGTTCGAACGGTGTTCATGAAGGAACGCAGAAATACGAAATCGGCAACCCGGATTTGAAACCCGAAAACAGCTGGCAGTTTGATCTCGCAACCGGACTGAATACCGAACACGTTTCTGCAGAGCTCGACCTTTTCAGCAACCGGATTCACAACTTCATCTTTTCACGGAAGTTAAACGGCTTTGCCTCGCAGGATTCCATCATGGATGGTGTTCCGGCGTTCAAGTATGTTTCGGGTGACGCTCACCTGTACGGTGTTGAAGTACAGGTCGATATTCATCCTCACCCGCTCGACTGGCTACATTTCGAGAACAGCTTTTCGTATGTACGCGGCGTGCAGCTCAACCAACCCGATTCGATGAAGAATCTGCCGTTGATTCCGGCGCCTCGTTTTCAATCGACGCTCCGGGCCGATATCTTCCCGAAAGGGAAAACACTGCGTAACGGTTACATCGAGTTTGGGCTCGAACACGATTTTGCCCAAAACAAGTTCTATTCGGCGTTTGGAACAGAAACCATGACGCCGGATTATACGTTGTTGCACGCCGGCATCGGAACGGATATCTACTGGAACAACAAAAAACGATTCTCACTTTGGATTCAGGCCAATAACCTGGCCGACGTGGCATACCAAAGCCACCTGAGCAGATTAAAATATACCGGGATGAATTATGCTACCGGACGTGAAGGCGTTTACAACATGGGGCGAAACTTCAGTTTTAAACTGCAAATTCCCATCGATTCAAAGCTTTGATAATCATTTTCAATGGAAAGCCTACTGAAAGAAGTGGACTTTTCTTATACAAATGCTAAAAAACGTTTAAACCTTTTTCGTTATTCTTCATCAAAGCTTTATTAAATCGCCGAACGTTGTGTAATAGATATATCATGTTGTGATGTAAAATGCAATGCGGCTTAGTTAGTAGTTAGTAGTTAGCAGGCAGTTATCCTTCCCGGGATGGCTGCTTTGCTTTTGGTCCCTCCGGTTCTTTTTGTCCAATTCCTTTCTTCCTATTTATTTCGAGTCTTAATCAGAAGCATCCACAGTTCTCTTTTTACTACCTATCAACTCAATAGATACTACTCGAATAACGACAGGAGTCAACTCTTCCAAAAATAAAATCAACATATCGAAAGAAATAGATATATGGACATGGAAAGTATTAATTTTGCTGTAGAAAACTTTAACGATCGATACCATGGCAAAAAAATTTCAGGATGATGCCCTACTGTACCACTCACAGGGCCGGCCAGGAAAAATTGAGGTAATTCCAACCAAACCGTATAGTACCCAGAAAGACCTTTCATTAGCCTACAGTCCGGGAGTTGCTGTTCCTTGTCTGGAAATAGAGAAAAATCCGGAAGATGCATACAATTACACCGCCAAAGGCAACCTCGTAGCAGTTATCTCCAACGGAACAGCCGTATTAGGCCTGGGAAATATCGGAGCGCTTGCAGGCAAACCCGTCATGGAAGGAAAAGGATTGCTTTTCAAAACCTTTGCCGACATCGACGTATTCGATATTGAGTTGGACACGCAGGACGTCGAGAAATTCATCCAGACCGTCTCCCTGATTGCTCCCACGTTCGGCGGTATCAATCTCGAAGATATTAAAGCACCGGAGTGCTTCGAAATTGAGCAGCGATTAAAAGAAACGCTCAACATCCCGGTGATGCACGATGATCAGCACGGTACTGCCATTATTTCGTCAGCTGCATTCCTGAATGCACTGGAAATAACCGGGAAAAAAATTGAAGAAATCAAAGTGGTTGTGAACGGAGCCGGCGCTTCCGCAGTAGCCTGTTCCAAGCTTTACATTTCACTTGGCGTGAAACGCGAAAACCTGGTCATGTGCGACTCAAAAGGAGTCATCCATCGTTCACGCACGAACCTGACGCCAACTAAAGCAGAATTTGCTACCGACCGCGACGTGCATACGCTGGAAGAAGCACTCCGTGGCGCTGACATGTTCCTCGGATTATCGGTCGCCGATTTGTTGACGGAAGACATGGTTCGTTCAATGAGCGACAACCCGATTGTCTTCGCTCTCGCGAACCCCAATCCCGAAATCTCGTATGAAAAGGCAAAAGCTTCACGTCCGGATGTCATCTTTGCTACCGGCCGAAGTGATTATCCCAACCAGGTGAACAACGTGCTTGGATTCCCGTACATTTTTAGAGGTGCGTTGGACGTTCGGGCAAAAGCCATCAACGAGGAGATGAAAATTGCTGCAGTAAAAGCACTTGCCGAGCTGGCCAAAAAGCCGGTTCCCGAAATTGTTTCCTCTGCTTACAATCAGAATACCATGAGCTTTGGTCGGGAATATCTGATTCCCAAACCGCTCGATCCCCGTTTGATATCGACCATTTCGGTGGCTGTTGCTCAGGCAGCTATCGAATCGGGAGTTGCCCGACATGAAATAGCTGACTGGAATGCCTACCGCGATGAACTGGATCGCAGGCTGGGACACGATAATGCACTGATCCGGACCATTCGCGACCGGACGAAGAAATCAGGAAAACGGATTGTATTTGCTGAAGGCGGTAAGCTTAAGATTCTCCAGGCTGCCCAGAATGTGCTTCACGAAGAGATTGCCACTCCGATTCTTTTGGGTAACAAGGAAAAAATTCTCCGGCTGGCCAGTGAAAACAACATTGACATTGAAGGAGCAACCATCGTTGAATTCTTTGGCAAAGAAGAAGCCTGCCGTCGCGAAGATTATGCGAAAGTTCTTTTTGAAAAAAGACAACGCAAAGGCCTTACCCTGCAGGAAGCCAATGACCGAATGTATAACCGCGACCATTTTGGCATCATGATGGTCGAGATGGGCGATGCTGATGCCTTTATTTCAGGTTATTCGACTAAATATTCCGATATCATCCGTCCAGCACTGCGCATCATCGGCACCAATAATCCCGGAAGACACATTGCCGGTATGTACATGGTCATGACCAAAAGAGGGCCGATTTTCCTCGCGGATACCACAGTTAACTCCGAGCCGAATGCCGAGACACTGATGGCAACCACCCTACTGGCCGACAGAGCTATTCGCCGTTTCAACATCGAACCGGTGATTGCCATGCTCTCCTATTCCAACTTTGGTTCGGTCCGGAAAGGAAACCCGGAAACACCGCGCAAAGCGGTAGAAATGTTGCATGAGCAGCATCCCGATGTGATTGTTGACGGTGAGATACAAGCCAACTTTGCCCTGAACAAAAAGATACGGATGGAGAAATTTCCGTTTGCCAAATGGGGCGACAAACATATCAATACGCTGATTTTCCCGAGTCTCAGTTCAGGAAACATCGCATATAAACTGCTCCAGGAACTTGGCGGTTATGAGATTATTGGCCCGATATTGCTGGGAATCGACAAGCCGGTTCACATTATCCCCATCGAAAGTTCGGTTCGTGAAATTGTGAACATGTCAACCATCGCCGCTCTCGATTCCATTTGCATGGAAAAATGTGACGACGAAGATACGAATGAGCCCCATCGGCTAGTCAGCCAATAAAGGAGGTAACAAAAGCCGGAACGAGTAGCGAATTCGTTCCGGCTTTTTATTTTGTTTTTACCCATTACAAATTTCCGGAAACCGGAATTTCATCCCGTCATATGCCTGCATCGAATTTCAGCAATTTGTAACTTTACACATTGATAATCTGCATATGAGCAGACCCTTTGTTGATTCATTCTGATACAAGCTAACGTATGAAAACTGCCATTATCTATCGAACCAAACACGGTACCACAGATACCGTTTCCCGCACCATGGCTCAAAAGCTGAGCGCCGACGAAGTCACCCTCATCAACCTGAAGAAATACCCGAAACCGGATCTGCGGGATTTTGGACGCATTATTGTGGGCGGATCCATTCACGCCGGAGCGATTCAAAAGCAGGTTAAAAACTTCTGCAAAGAACGCCTCGATGACCTTCAGCAAAAAGAGGTGGGATTATTCATCTGCTGCATGGACCGCGAGTTACAGGAAAAAGAATTCGAAGATGCTTTTCCGGAAGAATTAAAAACCCACGCTAAAGCCACAGGAATTATGGGCGGCGAATTTGTATTCGAACGGATGAATTTTCTGGAACGATTCATTGTAAAGAAAATCTCGAAACCCGACCATTCCGTTTCGGAAATCGATGAGGAAGCCATCGATGCTTTCGTGAGTCGTTTGCAGGGCTGATTAAAAATCACAATTTAGTCACACTCCATTGCCAGAATTGGCCTTCTGTTTTCTTTGCCGAAAAAAGAATAACTTTAGGTGAATTGAATCGTATTTGCCTAAACACCTAAACTAACAGAACTTATGAAAAACATTGGCATTGAAATCAAATGGGCACTTATTTTCGTCATTATCCAACTGTTGTGGATGTTGCTGGAGCGCGTTGCCGGTCTCCACGGTGAAAACATCGATAAACATGCCATGTTCACCAACTTTTTTGCCATTCCGGCCATCGCTGTGTATGTCGTTGCGCTACTCGACAAACGCAAAAATCATTACGGCGGATTTATGACCTACGGGCAGGGATTCATCAGCGGAGTTATCATCACCGTGATTGTGACCATCCTGAGTCCGCTGACGCAATACCTGGTTGTAACCGTCATTTCACCCGGATATTTTCCCAATGCCATCGACTATGCAGTGAGCAGTGGCAAGCTAACTCAGGAAGCTGCTGAAATTTACTTCAGCCTGAAAAGCTATATCATCCAGGGATTGATTGGCGCTCCCATTATGGGGATTATCACCACCGCTATAGTGGCGCTCTTTACCCGGAAGAATAACAAGCCGGAGGCGGCTGAAGTAGCTTGAAATATTTAGTAAGATATATGAAAAAAAGAGGCTGTCCTTGATTTGACAGCCTCTTTCATTGTTATTATCACCAATTTTCTTTTTTCAATGCGTCTTTGTAATTCGTCCACCCGTTTTCCAGGTATTTCTCATTAGGTGAAAACTCTCCAGCTCCAACATCCAGATCTCCTGAATCCGGGATTCTGTATTCGCCCCAATTACATTTTTTCACGACATTACTTGCATAACTTGTCCATGAACCAACACATTGATTGTTTGAAAAGCCATCACTTTCACGGTTCAAATCGTCATAATAAATTTTGCCGTTATCCATATAAAAGTTACTCTTCAAAACTCCTTCAAAAACTCCGCTTCCATGCTGATTTGGATCTTCAAAGAACGTATATCTCGCTAAAAGAACATACTCCCGCTTGGAAAATCGCGCCATTGCTTCTTCATCATTATTCTTTTTTGCCGCTTCGTAATATTGCTCTTTATCCGGGTCCTCGATCTTTCGGATATGAATGATTTCAATTTTTCCCATAAATTGACAAACGTTGTTTTTCACTCTGCTTTTGCCGTTAACATAATACACGGCAGGCTTTTCACTATTCTTGATGATCGTCAGGTATTTGACATTCAATCTTTGATAGTTATCACCAATAAATCCCAGGACTGCGCTGTTATTTTTCATCCAAATATCGCTAAAGTCAAAAGCCGTAAATTTGGGGAGTAATTCATCCCGACTTAGATTTGGCTGACTTAATGCATCCTGTAAAAACTTATCACTTTCAGATACTGGCTGAGCACAAGCAGCTGATGACAGCAGCAACATAAACATCAGACTTTTAATTAGCTTCATAGTTTTCAGTTTTAGCATATTCTATTTGATACAGTGGTGACAAAAACGTCAGTTAATAAGATTAAAACTAGTTTACGCCTAAGATCACAAGTATTTATAAATACCGCTATAACGTCTTCATCATCTCGGCCCTTCTAAGTGCAACAATAATTATCATAAGAATTATTGACAAAATAACATACGCAACAACTAACCGGTCTCTATATTTTGTCTTATTTTGAATATAACGGTTATACACCATTATGTGTCTTTTCTTGTAGATAAAGAAAAAGTATGTCACACTGTAGACCATTAAGAAAATTAAGCCAACGACAACCTTCGAATAAATAGGAACCTTTAGAAAATAACAGAAATAAAAAGAAGCCGATAGAATATTAAAGGAAATAAAAAAAGACAGACTATGGTAGGCCATTAATACCGCATTATCTCGTCCTGACTTTTGATTGTAATGGTAGAAGTTCCCAAAAATATAATTTAGCATTACAGAATACCTTAGGTCGTTTTTATGTTCTTCAAATCTTCTTAATCCCTCCTAAATTAACAAAATATTTTCACCAACATTCGTCGAAGGCTGTCAGGTGTTGGGCAACACCTCAACTTTCGAAGGGTTTCATGCGTTTGCATGTTATCAAACAACCTTGCCGGCGCATTTTAATGGCATTTGTCATCTTTCAGCTTGCCGGATGGTTGTTATTTTGTTAACAGACTTCAAATCGCAAGTAATGAGTAATAACGACAATCTCTCCTTTTCAAGAGAAGAACTGCAGGACGAAATCAAGTACCTGCGCCTGCTATCCGACCGCTTCCAAAACATCCAATCCGCCAGCACCGAGGTCATCAACCTTGAGGCCATCCTTAATCTTCCGAAAGGAACCGAGCATTTTTTGAGCGATATCCACGGCGAATACGAAACCTTCAGTCATGCGCTGGCCAATGCATCGGGTGTGGTCCGCAAAAAAATCGATGATGTATTCGGCAAGAATATCCGCGAGAAAGACAAAAAGATACTGGCCACGTTAATTTATTACCCGGAAGAGAAACTGGATTTGGTGCTGAAAGAGGAAGAAAATCCGGAAGAGTGGTTTACCGTTACGCTGCGCCGTCTGGTAGTGGTTGCCCGGGCTGCTGCTTCGAAATACACCCGTTCGAAAGTGCGGAAAGCCATGCCGCCCGATTTTGCCTACATCATCGACGAGCTGTTGAACGAGAGCGGCGAGGACAAGGAAAAATACTTCGAAGGCATTATCAGCACCATCATTCGCATCGACCGGGCCGATGCGTTTATCATCGCCATTTGCCGATTCATTCAGCGACTCCTCATCGACCGTCTTCACGTTATTGGCGATATCTTCGATCGAGGACCATCGCCCGAAAAAGTGATGGACCGCATCCTGAATTACCATTCGGTCGATATTCAGTGGGGCAACCATGACATGCTGTGGATGGGAGCCGCATCGGGCAACCGGGCGCTGATCGCCAACATGATCAGGATTTCACTCCGTTACAACAACATCGATACGCTGGAAGATGCTTACGGAATCAATATGATGCCACTGGCCACGCTGGCGCTTCACTCCTACGACAATGACCCGTGTGAGCAATTCATTCCCCTGGTCCTCGACAAGGGGAAAGACAAGGACCTGGTGAAGAAGATGCACAAAGCGATTTCCATCATTCAGTTTAAACTGGAAGGGCAAATCATCGAGCGCAATCCGCAATTCAACATGCGCGACCGGTTATTGCTCGATAAAGTCGATTACGAGAAAGGGACCATCAAGATTGGAAACAAATCCTACGAGTTGCTCGACAAGAACTTCCCGACCATCGATCCGAAAAATCCCTACCAATTGAATGAGGAAGAAACAGCGGTAATTGACAAACTGGCTAACAGCATTAAAAATGCCAACCGTTTGCAGAAACATATTGCCTTCCTGTTCTCACACGGTAGCATGTACCTCACCTTTAACGACAACCTGATGTATCATGGATGTATTCCCATGACGAAAAAAGGTGAATTTCAGTCACTGGAAATTGAAGGAACGGCCTATTCCGGCAAGGCTCTTTGTGATCACTTTGACCGGATGGCCCGCAAGGCTTACCAATTCCGCTTTCAACGGAAGTACGAACCCATCAGCGATTACATGTGGTACCTGTGGTGCGGCGCTTCTTCTCCCCTTTTCGGGAAAACGAAGATGGCGACGTTCGAGCGCTATTTTCTGGCCGAGAAAGAAACTCATGCTGAAGGAAAGAATTCCTACTACTCGCTGGTTTACGATGATGAAACATACTGCGATAAAATCCTGAACGAGTTCGGCATCGGCGGCCCCAATTCGCACATCATCAACGGCCATGTGCCGGTGCAGGTGAAGAAAGGCGAAACGCCCATCAAAGCCGGAGGCAAACTTTTCGTTATCGACGGTGGCATGTCGAAACCGTACCAGAAAGTGACCGGTGTTTCAGGCTACACCCTTATCTACAATTCCTATGGTTTGGTGCTGGTGGAACACGAACACTTCGATTCGCGGCAAACCGCCATCCTCGAAGAGAAAGACATTATCTCGAAGCGGATTTACATCGAGGCCAGTGCCCAGCGTATGCGCGTAAAAGAGACCGATATTGGTAAAAGCTTGCTGGCACAAATAGAGGATCTGCACAAACTTCTCGCCGCCTACAAACGCGGTTTAATTAAGGAACGTTTCTGACAAAAATAAAGGAGGCCCGCCAGCCTCCCGTTAACGTGTGAATACGTTTATATATCTCAGGGGGCTTTGCCCCCTTTTTTTTTGCCTTGCCTGATTTTGTAGAAGCCCTTCAGGCTTCTCTTTATTTTATGTCGCCTTCTACCTGGGGGCGATGCCCCCAGCTTCGGCGTATCAGGCTTTCAGCCTGTTTTAGGATATACACAATCATATTTCGGACGACATTTTATCAAATAAAAAACACATCAATTTCACAACGCCTGAGTTTAGGCCAATTCAATTATTAAAAAACGAAAAACACATCTAAATTTGGAAATACCGGAGCCTGAAGGGCTCCTGCGCCATAGCTTGGGGCATCGCCCCAAGAGAATGAACCAACGAAAATCCCCCAGCCTGAAGGGCTGGCACAAGCCCCACTTATTCATTCAACAGCTGCCTAAAGAACGGCACCAGTTCATCAGCCATCTTCGCCTGGTCGTCCTTGTCGGGATGACCGCCACAACCATGTCCCTGAATATCGTGGAACTCAAAAATCCGGATGGGTTGGGCTACCGGCTTCTCGTTAAAATGGTCGGCTACCTTGTGCAGGCAATCCATTAATACAGCATTCTCGGTCGAATCCAGAATCGGACTATTCAGCAGAGCTACCTGTACGCCGGGATAGTATTTGTAAATCGTGTCGACGAAGGAGATATAATGGCTGACAAACATTTCCGGATTAAAAGGCTTCCTCGCGTGGATGGTATCCCCCTCCGACATATCGTTCGTGCCCAGACAAATGCTCACCACATCGGGCCGGAAGCGTGAGAAATCCCATCGTTTGGTGCTGTCGGTATTCAGGTAGCGATTGCCATACACTTGCGGCATCGACGGGCCGGTCATGTTCCAGGTGCGGTAAATCCCGATACCGGAAACCGAGCTCAGCATAAACTGGGCATGCAACGCACGCGCCACTCGCGGACCATAAGCCCAGTACGAATTGTGTTGATCCTGGTACTCGCCGCTGCCGCAGGGAATCAGTTTCCAGTCGATGCCCACGCCGCAGGTAATGGAGTT
Organism: Prolixibacter sp. NT017; assembly: GCF_009617875.1. Classification (NCBI taxonomy): domain Bacteria; kingdom Pseudomonadati; phylum Bacteroidota; class Bacteroidia; order Marinilabiliales; family Prolixibacteraceae; genus Prolixibacter; species Prolixibacter sp. NT017. The sequence goes on from NZ_BLAV01000001.1 coordinate 2,630,374, forward strand.
GCCGATGAATTCGATTTTCTTTTCGGGAAGCGCCGGTGGTAGCAGCAAATTATCGACCTCAGCACCACCGAAGATGATATCTCCAATCATCGATTCGGTCGATTTGTATACTGTTACAGTGTGCTCTTTTGCCTTCCCCGTTACCGGGACGTTGTACCAGGTAGCTGTATCCGAAGCAATCTTCATTTTGGTCAGGTAAACACTGTCGACGACAATGGACACGTAGTTGTAATCCGAGCCATTTTTCCCGATTTTCAATGATACGTTGCAGGAATCGCCGGTAAAACGAAGCGTAACCGACGACGCCGAACCGATCAGTACCACATCGCCATTACTCAACCGGTCAGTCCTTCCCGCATACTGAAAGCTTTTATTGTCGGGGGTAAAAATCTTCAGGGTATGCTGTTGGCAGCCATTAGAAAAAACTGCTAAAGCCATCATCAACAGGATTATTGCCGTTTGTCTCATCGAAAATCGTTTTTATGTTGTCATTCGTACAAAAAGGTGGTCTAAAATAGAGAAAATATTGGTTCAGGTCGGGGAGCGATTCAAGGGAAAAGCAATTTCCAAACTAAATTGGATACTCGGACATACATAATAACAGCGCAAAGCTCCCTGGTATGAAACTCTATGTTCCAGTTATTTATTTATAAAAATCGGGGTCATAAATATAATTTTTGAAATCTTGTTCTTGCGGACAAAAACACTCAGGAAGTCGCCAACCTGGTCAAAATACTTATAATCTGAAATTTTATAATCACTACCACACATGGGACTTAAACCGTCTGACAAGGTATAGCTCAATAGTACATATACAGCCGCCCCATCTTTTCTTTCAACTTTGTCAAAATGTAATTTTACCTGCTTTATCTCCTTCTTAAATTCGTTGACTAGCTCTTCCGAATCAATGCTGACTCCATTTTTGTCAAAAATCAAGATGTTCTGAAGATAAAACGGAAGATCATAGGACAATTCATCACACGGACTCCGCATCTCTTCATCGTAAATGACCTCTTTGCCTGCTGTTATAATCAAATGATTCCCTGTTTTATTAACCCTAATCTCATTCCTGTTTTTATGAAGATTTGAGATTAATCCATTAAATACCTCCGGAAAATCATAATAATCAATGAATGCAAGTAAATCATTTATGTTTTCGGGATACGAGTAGTATAAACGATAAAACGACTCTATAATCATCCCAATCCCACCATAATTATCTTGCTGCTGTGGCTGAAGAGTGTCACTGGATTGGCTACTATCAGGAAAAGTTGAACTGCCTTGGTTCACTCTCTCCTGCCGGATACCCGTCAACCTCTCCTGGGCATGCAAATTGCCAACGAAGAATAGACTAATCAATACAACAAATAATATGGCTCTCATTTGTTTAATTTTGTGGTGAGCTGTTAGTTTCGTATTGGATACAGGCATAAACTTACTACATATTTCTTCCATCCCGAATAATTATAATATGCTTTAAAATCAATCTTTCAACTCATTTCCGGAAGTATAAATCTATCTGAACCCATTCTAAATTAATTCTAATTTTCAATTCATTATAAAAGATACTCACAACTCCTTATTTGTGGTGAACGGTCGTTTTTTGATGGTGAACGTATCAATCTGTGTGGTGAACGGCAAAATCGGCCATTTTTCACTCCTCAAAATAGTAGCCATAAATGGAGATGCTACGATACCAAGGCTTGCATTTTTTTGTATTCTATTTTAAATTAGATATCCAACGATATAGTTACAGGACATTTAACCATTAAAACAGATATTTAATTACAACGCATATTCAATTAAAACAAACTTTAACTATACTACTTGTCATGCCAGCCCCTCTCCGCTCCATCCCGATGGTTCGACACGGTTGGGTTGATAGCGCCGACAAACAATTGTTAAACTAAATCGATTCACTATGAGCAATTCAGAAGATTTCAATGCCCTTATCGACGTGATTAAGGCAATTCCCGAAGACCAGGTTCGTATTCCGGCTATCCCGGTTAACGTTTATGTGCAGGAAGCCGAGGATTTGTATCACTGGTGTAAAGATGATGCCGCCGAACTGGCCAAAGGCGGTATTACGGCCGAAATGATTGAGGAGTTGCCGGTACGCACCGGTGCCTGCCGCGAAGCACAGTCGTTGTGGTTCAAAGACCAACGCACCAGCACTGAGGCCAAAAAATTATGGGACGAACAGTCACCGGCGGCCTACGACCTGCGCGACGAGCTGTTGCACGACTTCCGCTATGCATTCCGGGACAATACCCAGTTACTGGGACGTGTGTCCGAGATTACCGATGGTACCGGCCATGCCGATATGATTCAGGATTTGAACGACCTGGCCGTGCTGGGACGCGAAAATCCGGCTCCCCTGGCCGCCATCAACTTCGATGTCACGCAACTTGATACGGCTGCCCAAACCGCCGATTCGATGGCCGAACTGCTGGCACAGTCCAACGGCGACAAGCAGGAAGGCAACCCGGCCAAAATCATCCGCGACCGCGCCTACACCAACCTGAAACAACTGGTCGATGATATCCGCGCCTGCGGCAAGTACATTTTCTGGAAACAGCCGGAACGGTTGGTGGGATACGAAAGTCAGTATTACAAGAAACATCGGTAAAAACAAAGAGAGCAACGCTCCGGAGGACCGGAATGTTTCCGGCTCCACAAATGGTAGCTCGGTAGCAAATTTGCATGCATTTGCTGGTGTTTAACCGCTCCTGCCGACTGATTGCCCTTCCCTGCCCGCCAAGGAAGGGCAATTTGCGAACCGGATACCAAAAAGGGCTGCAAAGACCGCCAAAAGTCGTGCAAAGAGAGCTCATTTCCCTGCAAAGACAACAAAACCAGCTGCAAAGGGTGGTAAACGACCTGCAAAGATTGACAAATTGGTCAGCAGGAAAGGATATTTGTGAGCAGGAAGCACAAAAATCAAGCAGGACAAACAAATTAAACAGCTGGACATTAAAAATGTATCAAAATGTCAGCTTTAATCATTTAAACCGATATCATGTGCGGCCATAATGGTTCGTGGCCCTGCTGGCCGGTACCAAATGCGGCATTTCTGCATCAATAGGTAGAAGCCCTTCAGGCTTCTGTCTTCATGGGGTGCCTTCTACCTGAGGGCGTTGCCCCCAGCTTTGGAGTTTCAGGCTTTCGGCCTGTTTTGGATACATTCAACCTGGAAGAAACCACGATTAATTGGAAGATTATACCCGATTCAGGGACACCAGAGCCTGAAGGGCTCACATTCCAGAACTTGGGGCAGCCAGTTAACTATTATTCATCACTAAAAACTTTGACTATGGATTCGTACTATGTAAACAAGAATGCGCAAGCCAATGGTGACCATGAAGTTCACAAATATGGATGCAGCTATTTGCCCGAAGCGGCTAACAGACAATACCTGGGCAAATTTTCCAACTGCCACGACGCTGTAAAAGAGACAAAGAAAACGTATCCTCAATCCAACGGGTGCTATTATTGCTCCAACGCTTGTCACACGAGTTGATAAAATGAGTGGAAGCCCTTCAGGCTTCGTTTCCTCTCACCACTCTTTGTCTAGAGGCGTTGCCCCTAGCTTTGGTTTCTCAGGCTTTCAGCCTGTTTCAGGCACACCCACTGATGAGGCTAACCACGATATAATGAAAAGTGCACAGATATAATATTCCAAGAGCCTGAAGGGCTCGCATTTCAGAACTTGGGGCATCGCCCCAAGAGAACGAGCCTAATGACACCGCCAGCCTGTAGGGCTGGAACCCGGATTCGTCAGTGTCATATGCATCAGTCAGTGGAAGCCCTTCAGGCTTCTGTCTTCGTGGGGTGCCTTCTACCTGGGGGCATCGCCCCCAGCTTTGGAGTTTCAGGCTTTCGGCCTGTTTTAGGCACACTCGTTGATCGAGGTTAACCACGATAGAATGAACAGCGCACAGATATAATATTCCAAGAGCCTGAAAGGCTCGCATTCCGGAACTTGGGGTATCGCCCCAAGAGAACGAGCCTACCGGTGAAACACTCAGCCTGAAGGGCTGGCACGATGATATACAGATGAATAATATCGAATATAAATGGAAGTCTGAAAGGCGAAAAAATCAATCCATGCAAAGACCTTGTAGAATGCTGCGCACCAAAGAGCCTGAAAGGCTCGCATTCCAGAACCTGGGGCATCGCCCCAAGAAAACCAGACGGCCATAAACCCCAGCCTGAAGGGCTGAAACCCGTCTCCCAGCCTTACCAAAAGCATTAATGATATAAATGGACAAAAAAAGAATTGTATCCTCGACAAAAAGAAAGCAAAACATCCTCGTTTCACAGGCCAGAAACTACTTTCAAAACGCTATCTTTATAGTCAAATACTAATTTAATCGATGAAATTTACTTCGAAGTTTCATGGCGGCATAAAAGCCCTGGTTGATATTGCCCTGTATGATGAAGGTGATGGCGTATTACTGAAAGATATTGCCCAAAGAAACTGCTTGTCTGTACGATTCCTGGACCAGATTGTTGCCTCGCTAAGAAAGAACCAGCTAATCTTCAGGAATAAGGGGTACCGGACGGGATACCGACTGACCAGGGCCCCCAATTCAATTAGTTTGTACGACGTTTACATCGCCTTCGAGGGCAAGCTGGATGTGTATCATTGTGTAGACAAAGTTACTCCGTGTGCTGGTTCACCGACATGTGCGACACATTTTACGCTTGAAAATCTAAATAAAGAATTAACTTTATTACTCCGTAACCAAACCATTGGCGAAGTGTGCCAACTGCAGGCTCATCTGAACCATCAGTCCGAACTAAAAGCTACCGGGTCGGTCAACGAAAATTAAAGACGCCCGGAAAATCATAAAATTCCCGGTCTTCTGGCCGGGATCAAACCGAACCAATAACCAAACTAAAACTACAATGGGACAATCACTCGCCAAACTGTACATCCATCTTACTTTTGGAACCAAGAACCGGGCACCTTCCATTATTCCGGCTCTCAAACCGAAACTGGAAGTATTCATCGACGGAATTTTGGAGAAACTGGAAAGCCCTTCCATCCACACACATGTCGATCCCGATCATATGCACATCCTATTTTCGCTTTCGAAAGACCAGGCATTGGCAACAGTGGTGAAAGCGATTAAAGAACAGTCGACGCAATGGATGAAAGAACAAGGAATCGATGCCTTTGCCTGGCAAACGGGATATGCGGCTTTCACAGTTAGCAGTTCGAATGTCGATTACCTGAAAAAATACATCCTCAACCAACAGGAACACCATCAGAAAATCAGTTTCCGGGAAGAGGTGGAAGAATTCATCAAACAATACCAGATTTTGGAATACGACGGAGAGTATTTCTGGAACTAGGAGTGGAAGCCCTTCAGGCTTCTGCTTTCTTCCGCGACCTCTTAACCGGGGGTGTTACCCCTGGCTTTGGAATTTCAGGCTTTCAGCCTGCTTCTTCCTCCGGCAAAGCCGGATAACGATTCATCACACCCAATGAAACTAGAGGGTAAGCAAGTCAGAAGCTTCGCACAAACCTAAGCAAGTTGTGTCATACTCGTTCAGGAGTTGTTTTTTCGCTTTTCGAACTTACCGGATTTACCGGCGGTGATGAATGATGTTTTCACCGGGAATTAATCAATACCAGAGCCTGAATGGCTCACATTTCAGAACCTGGGGCATCGCCTACGAGTGTTCGAAACAACGTTTTCTACTCATCCCACCCCTTCTCTAATCATAGAGAAGGACTCACGCCGCTGCATATTCGAAAGGCATCATTTCCAAAAACAACCTGGTATCCCGTCGGGGAGAATGCAAATACAAACTTCGATGCTATCACCGGCCCCCGCCCATCTTTACTTGTTGAGAGGGGCCATTCGGACGCAGTCCGGATGGGGTGAGTAGATAAAAATCCAACCAACGAGTGCCGCTGCCAGGTGAGGGAAAAACAGGCTGAAGGCTTGATATTTCAAATCTGCTTTCCCGATAACTTCCTACAAGGTTTCGAACACTCCTGTGCATCGCCCCAAGAGAGAAGACCATCCAATACACCCAGCCTGGAGGGCTGACACCTACATTGCCTCAGTTTGTCTTAATTCTCCATTACCTCCTCCTCCGAAAAAGGGGTTGTTTTAGGCAATCCGAAAAAAATATCGCATCTTGGGAAACGTTTTTCACGAATTAGTCAGTAACAATAACCTTTCTCTAACGAACAGCGATGAATCGACTACAATCTGTCATCGGAGGGATGATTTTCATTTTCGGCCTGACCATTCAGACGCAGGCACAGCCGGCATCGAACTATGATCAGCACAAGGCGTTCAACCCCGAGTTTATGAGTGAACCCGGAACGGCTTTTCGCAGTGGCAGTGGTGCTCCCGGTCCTATGTACTGGCAAAACCGGGCCGACTACAACCTGGCCGCTACGCTCGATACCACACAACACCAGATTTCCGGAACCTCGGAAATTCATTATACCAACAACAGTCCCGATGCCCTGCCTTATCTTTGGTTACAGGTCGAGCTAAATCTTTTCAAGGACGGCTCACGGGGAAGTTATTCGGGAAATGTCCCGACAACGGCCGGTGGCATCGATATTCAACAGGTGGAGATCACCCAGGATGGGAAGACCTATAAAGCCGAGCATGTGATTACCGACACCCGGATGCAGGTTCGTTTGCATCAGCCGGTAAAACCCGATGGCGGCAAAGTAACCATTACCGTGAAATATGCCTTTCGCATGACGACGAACCAGTTCCGACTCGCGATGATGGATTCGAAAAACGGTGCCATTTATGATGTGGCCCAATGGTATCCGCGCATGTGTGTTTATGATGACGTGCGGGGCTGGAATACCCTTCCCTACCAGGGGGCCGGTGAGTTTTACTGTGAGTATGGTGATTTCGATTATAAAGTGACGGTTCCGGCCAATATGATTGTGGCAGGTGCAGGCGTACTGCAAAATCCGGAAGAAGTGCTGACAAAGACCGAAATCGAACGACTCGACAAAGCCCGTCAGAACGACGAAACAACGTATATCATCAAACCGGACGAAGTAGGAAAAGCGGAAACACGCCCGAAACAGGACGGCATGCTGACCTGGCATTTCAAAATGGAAAACAGCCGCGACGTATCGTGGGCCGCCTCGAAAGCTTTTGTGTGGGACGCCGCGAAAGCCAATCTTCCGGAAGGTAAAACTGCATTGACCATGTCGGTTTACCCGAAAGAAAGCATGGGAGAAAATGCATGGAGTCGTTCCACCGAATACCTGAAACACAGCATCGAATCATTCTCGGCCGACTGGTACCCTTACCCGTATCCCACCGCTACAAATGTGGGCGGTCCGGTTGGCGGCATGGAATACCCTGACATCATTTTCTGCAAGTGGAGTATCAACAAGCCGAACGTGATGTACTTTGTCACCGCGCACGAAATTGGCCACAACTGGTTCCCTATGCTGGTGGGCTCGGACGAGCGCCGTTTCGGTTTCATGGACGAAGGCCTGAACACCTTCATCGATATTTACGCACAGGACAAGTTTAATCATGGCGAATTCGGCCCGAAACGGGACGGCGAGTATGACCCGGAAGGAAAAAATCCGGCACGCGATATTGTTCCGTTCATGACGAAAGACGGTACCGAAGCCATCATGAACTTCTCGGATGTGCTGCAATGGAAGAACAGCCACATGGTGAATTACTACAAAACGTCGTTGGGCCTCGTACTTTTGCGCGAGTATATCCTCGGACACAATCGCTTCGACTACGCCTTCCGGACCTATATCGACCGCTGGGCCTATAAGCATCCCCGACCGGAAGACTTCTTCCGGACGATGGACGATGCCGCCGGTGAAGATTTGGGTTGGTTTTGGAACGAGTGGTTTTATCAGACCTGGACACTGGATCAGGCTGTAACCGGCGTGCATTATGCCAACGGTCAGCCAGCAAAAGGTTCCCTCATAACCCTGACCAACAATGACCAAATGGTGATGCCAACAACGGTAAAAGTGGTGGAAAGCAACGGCAAGACCAGCCAGGTGAAACTCCCGGTGGAAATCTGGCAACGGGGCAGTACGTACCTATTCAAATACGCTTCCACCTCTCCCATCGACTCGGTGATTGTTGACCCGGATAAGCAACTTCCGGATGTTAATCCATCCAATAATGTTTGGACCAACGATAACAAATTGACAAAGAAATAGAATCACAAGTCTCCGGCAGCGATTTTACTGGAATTCCATTTTTCCAAGAAATACCCAAGTTGCACCTAACGTGGCAGCTTGGGTATTTTGACAAACTGTGCAAATACCAATGAAGTTAATGCAATACCGGCGCCGCCGATAAACGGAATCCGCCAGTTGTACATCCAGAGCAAACCGCCAAATACGGGGATAACTACCGCCATAATGTGATTGATGGTAAATCCCACAGCCATGGAGGGAGCTATGTCTTCGTGGTCAGCTTTCTTCTGGAAATAAGTATTAATGGCAATCGAGAAGCTGAAAAAGAGATTGTCGACAAGGTACATCGCCGTGGCCACGTTTTTGTCTTCAATCAGTCCATACCCGAGAAAAACCAAGAACAGACTGGCATATTCAATGGTCAGCATCGTCCGTTCTCCAAACCGGTGGATGGCTTTGGCCACCTGTGGACTGAGGAAGAATGTCATGATGTTGTTCAGAACAAACAGGACGGTGATGTGCCGAACAGAGAATCCGTACTTCTCCACCAACAGGAAAATCGCAAACACCACAAAAATCTGCCGGCGTGCGCCAGCCAGAAAGTTCAGCGTGTAAAAAAGCCAATACTTCTTTTTCAGAATCAGTTTTCGCTGCTGCGGAGGTTTGGTCTTATCGACCGGATCACGTGTCAATGCATACAAACCGGTCAGGATGAGAATACCCCCAAATAACCAGAACATATTTTGCAACGGCAGAAAACTACTCAGCAACCAAATGATACCTCCTACCGTAATGTTGGTCAGTGCGCCGTAGCTTTTAAAGCTGGCCAGCACCCGCGGAACGCGTGTATGATCGAAATACTGAAGGCTGAGTGATTGGTTGGTAGTCTCGAAGAAATGAAAGCCCACCGACATCACCACCGTAGTAAAAATCAATCCGCCAAACGACGGGAAGAAACCGGCCAGCAAAACGCCTCCGCCAAGCATGATGATAGAAAGCGCGGCAAACCGGTGCTCTTTAATGACCAGCAACAGGTAAACGACGAAGAAGGTCAGAAAGCCCGGTATTTCACGAACGGATTGGATTACCCCGATTTGAAATCCGTTGACCCCCACTACATCCACCGCATAATTATTGAACAAGGTTCTCCACCCCTGAAATCCAATAGCGGAGGAAATCACCAGTAACAGCAGGTAGCGATACATCGGATTGTCGCGAAAAGTCCGGTAAGAATTCATCGTCTCTCAATTAGATTAAGACGACAAAAGTAATAAAATGAACCAGTAGCGGGTTTAATTTTACACGAACCCGACCGGAAGCTGTCTTAATATTCACTTAAAAGCCCTCTTTTTAGCCTTCACACAAACGCGATTATACACTGTGAAACAACCCGCTACACCTTCAACATTTACAGGTCTTTTAATTTTTTTTGCTTGTGTGACTAAAGTTACTGAAGGATGCCTTCTCCAGGCCTTTCTTTGTAGCGTCATTCAAGGTTACATACATGATAGGTTTTTTTAAAAGCTATCGATTAAGAATTCTCTTTATCATTCTTGGAGGAATTGCCGGGTACCTTTACTGGTCCCAAATCGGATGTGCCTCCGGCACTTGCCCGATTACTTCAAACTGGTATACGAGCAGCGGTTACGGTGTTTTGCTTGGCTGGTTACTCGGTGATTCCTTCAGAGTGAAAAAGGGACAGAATGAAGAAAATGCAACGAACTAGCCAGATATCCGTACTGATGGCCATCTTCCTTTCCCTGTTGGTTTCGTGCAACCAGGCAGGAAATGGCAACCAGTCAAAAATGGCAGACAAAGGTAATGAGAAGAATTTGGTGGTTGTAAAGGATATGAGCAAGTTCACTGAAATAATAAACGGGGATACTCCCGTACTGGTTGATTTTTACGCCGATTGGTGTGCACCATGCAAAATGATGTCACCGATTCTCGAACAGCTCTCCAAAGAGATGCAAGGTTCGGTAAGAGTAGTAAAAGTGAATGTGGACAATAACAGAGAAGCAGCCATGCAATATGGCGTACGAAATATACCTACCATGCTCCTGTTTCGCAACGGACAAATCAAATGGCAGGGCGTCGGCGTAATGCAAGCCGACCAGCTGAAATCTATTATTCAACAGAATAGCTGATATTGGTTATGATTTAGGTTTGGTTAGGGAAAAGGTTCGGTGGCCACCCGGCTGCCGGCCCTCCTTCCCGCTTTTTCAGACAGTTCGTTGGTAATTCCAGTAAAACATTATCGAATTCAGACAAGACAATTTACCCATAGCGTGTAAATCGAGGAACTATTATAATAATCAGATGAAAAGCAGCATTTTAGTAAACGAACATTATTGTCCCAAAAATCATCCGTGTCCGGTCGTCAGAGTATGCCCGACAGGAGCGATTTCGCAGAAGTCACCATTTCATGCACCCGAAATCGACGATGATAAGTGTGTAAGTTGTGGAAAGTGTATATATTTCTGCGCATTTGGGGCGTTTCAGCCTGGCAATTGATTTTATCCCAGCTCATAAGTTCATTGTATCCCTCTGCCGTTAAGGTGGGGGGATTTTTTTACCCCATTACCAGCTCCAGTACCTGGGTCGTTTCATCAGTAATCTTGTACCGGTCGTCAATTCGTTTTCCGATAACCCAGACCACCTGTTCCCCATTGGTCACCAGCCAGGTATTTTCCTTATCGGGAAGGCTCATTTTCTCGTCAATAAAAAAATCACTCAGCTTCTTAAAACCGCTCATTCCCAACGGCCGAAAATAATCGCCCGGTTCCCATTTTCGTATTTTCAAAGGAAACTGAATTTTGTCGAGGTCAATGCAGGCCACTTTCGCCGAACGGGGAATCCTGAAATGCTGGTCCCGTTCCACCTTTCGTATTTGAATGGGCAGCGGCTTAGCTAAATCTTTAAGTTCTTCATCAATGTAATAAACAGCCTTTTCCTTATCAGGAAGTCGGGTAATGATGAGGTATTCCCGGTCGCGGACCAAACGGTGTGTTGGCGAGAAAAACTGTCTTCCGGATTCTCCATCCAGCGTCTCCTCTATTTGGGCAACCACTTCGCTATTGAAATGAAAGGGCTTCAAAAATTCAAACAGGTAGGTATTCAATGGCTGCAGCAATTTCAATTCTCTAATGGAGAGATGATATTCCCTTCCTTTGCGCACAGCCACCCGTTCCCAGCATTGCTGAATTTCCTGGAAGTAAATCGTCGAAACATCTTTCAGGTAGTGAATGGTTTTCTGCAGGCTTTCACGGAATGCAGGATTCAGTTCCTCCATCAACGGCAGCAACTGATGCCGGATTTTATTCCGCTGAAAGTCGAGGCTGGCATTGGATGAATCATCGCGGTATTCCAACTCATGTTTCAGGCACCAGTTGGCAATTTCCTTTCTGGAAGCAAACAGCAACGGCCGGACCACTCTCCCGTTCTTCGGTTTAATACCGGTCATTCCTTTCAATCCGGTTCCCCGGGAAAGATTCAGAAAAAAGGTTTCGAGCAAGTCGTCACGGTGATGTGCCACAGCAATCGCATCGTAATGATTTTCCGCCCTGATTTTCTCAAACCAGTCGTACCGCAACTCACGGGCAGCCATCTCAATGGAGTAACCATGCTCTTCAGCGTATTCCTCCGTATCGAACGATTGATGATAATAACGCCGGCCATATTTCTCGGCCAACCGGGCCACCAACGCCTCATCGCCATCCGATTCCTCGCCGCGCAAATGAAAATTGCAGTGGGCAATACCTAAGGCATATCCGGCCCGTTCCAACAGATCGAGCAGTACCACTGAGTCCATTCCACCACTTACGGCCACCAGGATGGTATCGCCCGACGTAAACAGGTTGTGACGTTGAATATAGTTGACCAGTTCGTTTATCATCACTTCGTTTTATTCAAAAATACGATAATCCCGTTAACCAAAAGAAAACCGGAGACGATTTAAGTCATTCCCCGGTTTCTGTCATCTCTAAAAATACGTTTACAACTTGAGAACCACCTGCCCGCGGTTCTTCTTGCTCAAAAGGCGTTGAATATAGGTATCCAGTTCTTCGAGTGAAATAAAGGTAACAAGGTCATCAAGGCCGTCCGGTTTCCAATCATTGGCCAGCTTCTCCCAAACGGCTTTCCGTTCTTCCAGCGGTGTTTGCTGTGTATCCACCCCCAACAACGAGATGTTGTTCAGGATGAAGGGATAAACCGTTGTGTTCAACTCACCGGAACCGATATTTCCACAGGTCGTTACGTTCCCGCTGTATTTACAGGCTTTCAGCAACGTAGCCAGCGTATTTCCACCGACCACATCAACCGCACCGGCCCATTTCGGACGAAGGAGCGGCCGCCCGGACTGGTCATCTGTTTCCGATTTATCAATGTGCTGATGCGCTCCAAGCTTTTCAATCACTTCCCGGCTGTCGTCCAGATTCGAGGTGGCAGCGATGACTTCAAAACCTTCTTTTAACAGGATTTTTACTGCCAGACTTCCCACTCCGCCGGCAGCACCGGTCACTACAACCGGCCCCTGCGATGGTTTCTGGCCGGCGTCCAATAACCTTTTCACCGAAAGGGCAGCCGTCAACCCCGAAGTACCCAGCATCATGCTTTCGGCAAGTGACAATCCTTCGGGTAATGGCACAATCCAGTTGGCCGGCACGCGAATGTATTCCGCGAAAGCGCCATCGGTGTTCATTCCCAAATCGTAAGAAGTGACCGTCACTTCATCGCCTGGTTTGAACAACGGCGACGAACTCTCTTCCACTACTCCGGCTGCATCGATTCCCGGCGTATGCGGATAATTCTTGGTTACTCCGCGATTGCCCGATGCCGAAAGCGCGTCCTTGTAGTTAAGTCCGGCATACTTTACGCGGACGAGTACTTCTCCTTCCGGTAACTCACTGATGGAGCGATTTACCAGATTTCGGACAAACTCACCATTCTCCTCCGATACCCGGTAAGCCCTGAATGTTCTATCTGTCATTTTGTTGTTCCTTTCTTTATTCTCTATACCATGCTAACAAAAAAGAAAGCAGCCCCGTTCAGAGACTGCTTGTATTTTTTATGCTTAACGTAAAGTTACTTTTCCATCGCTGAAATTTTCTCAACGATTTTCAGAATCACGTGACAGGCCTTTTCCATCGACTGGGTCGGAATAAATTCAAACTTACCGTGGAAGTTATGTCCGCCGCCAAAGATATTAGGACAAGGTAGTCCCATAAATGAAAGGCGAGCACCGTCTGTTCCACCGCGAATCGGCTCAATCTTCGGTTCCACTCCTACTTCTTTCATCGCCTCTTCAGCCATATCGACAATATGCAGAACCGGCTCGACTCTTTCACGCATGTTGTAATACTGGTCTTTCAATTCCAGCTCAACGGTTCCTTCACCGAATTCTGCATTCACCTTGCGAACGATGTGTTCCATCTCGGTTTTGCGATCTTCGAAACGATCTTTCTTGAAATCACGGATGATATACTCGAGCTCTGTTCGCTCTACGCTTCCGTTAATCGACAACAGGTGATAGAAGCCTTCGTAACCTTCGGTATGTTCCGGCGTTTCATGGCGCGGCAGCATACTGATAAACTGGCTCGCAATACGCATTGAGTTCTTCATCTTGTGCTTGGCCGAACCGGGATGCACACTGATTCCGTGAACAATCACTTTGGCAAAAGCCGCGTTGAAATTCTCATATTGCAACTCCCCCAGCTCTCCTCCGTCCATGGTATAGGCAAAATCGGCACCGAATTTTTCCACATTGAAATAATCAGCTCCCTGACCAATTTCCTCATCCGGCGTAAAACCAACCCGCACTTTTCCGTGCTTGATTTCGGGATGATTTACCAGATATTCCATCGTGGTAACAATCTCGGCCAAACCGGCTTTATCATCGGCTCCCAGCAATGTTTTGCCATCGGTTACAATCAACCGTTGACCCAGATACTTCTTCAGGCCGGGGAATTTATCAGGCGACATAATAATCTTTTCGTCCTTGTTCAGGACAATGTCTCCTCCGTCGTAATTCTCAACAAATTGCGGATTCACATTTTTTCCTGAGAAATCGGGACTGGTATCCATGTGCGCAATGAAACCTACTGTTGGCACTTCCTTATCGATATTCGACGGAAGCGTTGCCATTACGTAGCCATTGTCATCCAGCTCCACATCTTCCAGCCCAATGCTTTTCAATTCTTCGGCCAACTTCTGTGCAAACGTAATTTGCCCGGGTGTACTGGGCGTCAATCCGGTCTTGGAATCGGACTGAGTATTTATCTTTACATAACCGATAAAACGGTCGACAACCTGGTTTTCCATTTTTATCATCAAATTTGCAGATTTAAGAGTCCGAATATAGCGATTTTTGCCGAGAGAGAAGTGCAGAAAATCACTGTAAAGTGGTGAAGGTGATGAATCTCATTATTTCTCAACCGGAGGGAAAAAACGTACATAAAAAGAGGGAATTGCCGAAGCAACTCCCTCTTTTTAATATGATTGTGCGACTAACTTAATAAGCCAGTGCAAACAAGACTCTTCTCTTCGAAGGTTTACCGGTTACCATGCAAACGCCTTCTTCCTCCTCACCCTCGAACGGGATGCACCGAATCGTTGCTTTGGTCTCCTCTTTAATCCGGGTCTCCGTCTCCGAAGTACCGTCCCAGTGCGCCAGAATAAAACCGCCTTTGGTGTTCAGTACTTCTTTGAACTCCTCGTAGGTGTCTACCTTCACAGTACTTTCTTCACGGAATTTCCAGGCTTTCCGGTAGATGTTATTCTGGATTTCAACCAACAGGTCGTCCACATACTGGTCAATATCCTCGAGCGACTGAACCGATTTCTCCAGCGTATCGCGACGAGCTACCTCGACGGTTCCGTTCTCCAAATCACGGGGACCAATAGCCAGGCGAACCGGAACACCTTTCAATTCATACTCGGCAAATTTCCATCCCGGGCGCTGTGTATCGCGATTATCATACTTAACGCTAATGCCGCGTGCCTGAAGTTTGGTAATAATTTCATCTACCTTCTCCGATACTTCAGCCAACTGTTCTGTTTTCCTGTAAATAGGAACAATCACCACCTGGAATGGAGCCAGCTTCGGAGGCAATACCAAACCGTTGTTGTCGGAGTGAGCCATGATCAGTGCGCCCATCAAACGGGTAGAAACCCCCCATGACGTCGCCCACACATAATCGAGCTTTCCTTCTTTACTGGTGAACTGAACATCAAACGCTTTCGCAAAATTCTGTCCCAGAAAGTGTGACGTTCCGGACTGAAGTGCTTTACCATCCTGCATCAACGCCTCGATGGTGTAGGTTTCCAGCGCTCCGGCAAAACGTTCATTTGCCGACTTCGCACCTTTGATGACCGGTACAGCCATGTAATTCTCAGCAAAATCAGCATAAACATTGATCATGCGTTCCGTTTCCTCCATTGCCTCCTGCTTGGTAGCATGAGCAGTATGCCCTTCCTGCCAAAGGAATTCAGCGGTACGGAGAAACATACGCGTACGCATCTCCCAGCGAACTACATTGGCCCACTGGTTTATTAACAATGGAAGATCGCGGTATGATTGAATCCAGTTTTTATAGGTATTCCAGATGATGGTTTCCGAAGTCGGTCGTACAATTAACTCTTCTTCCAGTTTTGCATCGGGGTCGACTACCACACCATTCCCATCCGGATCATTTTTTAGGCGATAATGAGTAACTACGGCACACTCTTTGGCAAATCCTTCTACGTGATCGGCCTCTTTTGAGAAGAAAGATTTGGGGATGAACAGCGGGAAATAAGCATTTTCGTGCCCGGTTTCCTTGAACATACGATCCAACTGGGCCTGCATTTTTTCCCAAATAGCGTAACCGTATGGCTTGATTACCATACATCCACGCACCGCTGAGTTCTCAGCCAAATCAGCCTTCACAACCAGATCATTGTACCATTGTGAATAATTTTCTTCTTTTGATGTTAGTTCCTTAGCCATCTTCTATCTTTTGGTATGGAATTTGCTTTATTTGCAGTGAATTTTCAAGCTTACAAAGTAAAGAAATTCTCTAAGAATATTAAATACTTTTGGGAGGACATAATCATGAAATCAAGGCTAAAACTGCTTACTGCCATTGCGCTTTTCCTGGGTGGATGCTCCACCGGTTCGATGGTATCGAGCGGGTATGTCGACGACATTTATTACTCGCCTGGCGATAACCCGCCCCCCGTTGTAGCACAAACCAGTGTTTCGCAACAAAAAGAAACCACGCCTCAGCGGCAACAAGTGGTTTCCAACATCAAGGAATCGGCCAGCGGCAAAACCGTTGACAATTACGTGCTGAAGGATGGTAGTTCACGTTCGTATGGAAATACTGATGCGTACTACTACAACGACCAGCCCGATTATTCCGACACTACTTATTATTACGATGAGGATTCGTTAAAATACGTCATCAATAATTATTACGAACCCAGTGACAACATGAGCTACAGCTCACGGATCCGTCGCTTCCATGATCCCTATTTTTACGACCCATACTGGGATTCATACATGTGGGACCCGTATTACTACGGACCTTCGTGGAGCATCAGTTGGGGCTTCGGATGGAGTAACCCGTGGTACAATCCATGGTATTATGGTGGTTGGGGGTATCCATACTCCTACTACAGCTGGGGTGGCTATTACAGTCCCTGGTATTATGGAGGATGGGGATACCCATATAACTCTTACTATGGTGGCTGGGGCGGTTACCCATACTACGGTTGGGGCGGATATTCCGGCGGCGACTATCATGTAGACCGTTATCACGGAAGACGCAATTATACCGGTCGCCGTGGAGGTTCCAATGCCATTAATTACGGAGGAAGTAGTATCAATAGTGGACAGGCCTTAGGCCGCTCCATTCCGGTTGGTTCTTCCAGATCATCTTCTTCGGGTGCAGTAAAAGATGCTTCTTCATCTACCTCATCCGGAAGAAGAACAATTGGTGGTGCCGGTGCTACCGGAACCCGTTTGCAGGGAACCCGTCCGGGCACATCACCTGATAAGTCGGGTACAATTAATCGTAATACCACGACAACTACCCGTACCGCTACTTCAACTCGTCAATCCGGAACTTATTCCGGTGCACCGGGAAGGAATAGCCAGGTGCAAACCAGTCTTCGTCGGGGAACTTCATCATCAGTTCGCTCAAGCTCAGGTACGGTCATGAGCCGGCCAAGAGTTCAGACTCAAACAACAACCCGGAGTCGTTCTGCCGTTCAAACAACAACGACTACCAGGAGATATACGCCAAGTTATTCGAAACCGAGAATGAATACGCGGGCTACGTATAACAGGTCTACCACTCGTCAGTATACACGGCCGAGCAGTTCGTCTACAAAATCGAGCTACAGTCGTTACAGCAAGCCGAGCAGCACCTCCGGAACACGTAGTTCAGCCGTTCGTTCCAGCAGCTCATATCGCCGTGGTTCGAGCAGTTCATCCAACTATCGTTCCGGTAGTTCAAGCCGAACTTACCGCTCATCCGGTAGCAGTTACCGTTCTTCGGGCAGTTCGAGCAGCGGAAGATCATACAGCTCACCTTCGTCAAGCGGAGGAAGCCGTAGTTCCGGTGGAAGTAGCGGTGGAAGCTATTCCGGTAGAAGAAGGTAAGTTGTGGCGAGTCCCAACAGAAAGAATGATGAAGAACTTAAATTCCTTTTGACAATGAAAAAGATAATCATGACCATCAGTGCGCTATTGGCACTGACACTATATGCTTCAGCTCAATATGTTGACCAGGCGCTTACGCTGTCTCAACAGAGCTATGGAGTCACAGCCCGGGCGAAAGCAATGGGTAGCGCATTTGGCGCGCTGGGAGGTGATTTTTCATCTCTCAGCATTAACCCGGCCGGGATAGCCGTTTACCGCAGCTCGGAAATGACATTCACTCCCGATGTCTTCCGGTTCGATAAAACGGAAGCAACCAACCAAGGTTATACGGCTGATGATTCGAAATACAATTTCAGCATTGCGAACGCAGGGTACGTGGGAACTTATCGTCCCGGCGACACCGAAAGCGGGCTGGTATCGGTTAACTTCGGACTCGGATTTAACCGTCTGCGTAACTTCCATCAGAATTCGCTGTCAGAGGCCATGAATTCGCCTTACTCGCGGATGGATGCTTTCGCCCAGAATACCAACGGTATCAACTACAACGACCTGGTAACGACCGACAGTTACGATCCTTACTACAACGGTATTCCGTGGGAAAGTAAAATGGCCTGGGAAAACTACCTGATCGATGTGGCCAATCCGGGTAATGGAGATAATCAGTACAATTCCATTCTGTACCAGGGCGAAACCGTTAATCAGCATTACGCTATTCAGCGCGAAGGTTACATTAACGAGTATGTACTGGCACTGGGAGCCAACTTCAGTGATAAATTCTACATCGGAGCCACGGTCGGAATCGACGATTTGTATTACCTCGAAACATCGACCTACGGTGAAGACGGAGGCTCCAACGGTTTCGGTAATTTCGATTACTACAATTACCTGAGAACAACCGGTCTCGGATTCAACGTTAAAGTAGGTATGATTTTCCGGCCGATTCCCCAGCTGCGATTGGGAGCTGCGGTACACACGCCAACTTTCTTCAATCTGAAAGAAAATTATCACTCCTGGATGTCCTCTAATCTTGATGCCAGTGTGGGTGCCGGAGCTGGCAGTCACCGCGAAGAAACGCCTCATGGTGATTACAAATACGATTTGGAGACCCCTTTCCGTGCAATCGGTAGCGTTGCCTACCAGTTTGGGAAGAAAGGCTTGCTTTCGGTCGACTATGAGTATGTGAATTATAACAACATTAAACTGCGCCACGGCAGCGATGGATACGATTTCTATTCAGAAAATCAGGATATCAGTAATTACTACCAGTCTATCGGTAATATCCGGGTAGGTGGTGAATACCGGGTGACACCCGCCATTAGTTTGCGCGGCGGTTACGAATACTACGGAAGTCCGTATAAATCGACAGTGAGTGGTGTTTCTCAACCGAATTCCAATTACCAGCACGTAACGTATAACGGCGGACTTGGTTTCCGTTTTGGCAACACCAGTCTCGATATTGCCTACGGATTGACTGATTTGACCCGTTACAATTATCCGTACCAGTTAACGGGTGTTCAGGTAGAACCGATTAAATATCACTCGATGGTACACGATGTAATGTTTACCATGGCATTCCGGTTCTAGAATAAATTACCAACAAAGAACGAAGGAGGCTCCGGCCTCCTTTTTTTGTGCCCCGACACTGTCTTCCGAAATACAAGTGGATTGTCCGGATGACCCGGCGATATAAAAAAGTACGTCGGTTGATTAACTGAGCAGCCTCGCGCTATTAAAAAGTGTGTCGATTGATTGCCTAAACGGGCCGGCGAACTCAAAAAGCGTTTCGGATGGTTACCTGAACCGCGCAGGCAACACAAAAAGTGATTTGGATGACTACCTAATTCCCGATGGCGAATCAAAAAGTGATTCGGATGGTTACCTAAATCTCGCAGGGGAACCAAAAAGTGATTGCTCTGATAGCCTAAACTCAGTGGCGACATTAAAAAGTGTGTCGATTGATTACCTAAACGGGCTGGCGAACTCAAAAAACGTTTCGGATGACTGCCTAAATCCGCAGGGACGTCAAAAAGTGATTGCTCTGACTGCCTAAATCCCGCAGGGACATTAAAAAGTACGCCGTATGACTACCTAAACAAGCTGAAGGTACCAACAGGAACTTCGGGCAAATACCCAGACCTGCTGTTATCATTCGGGGTACCGGAAGATTCGCTACAAAAAAATCCCCGCCTCACCAGGAGAGACAGGGATTCGTTTGATTGTATGAGTATCAATTACGACCAAACTCAGATTATCATTCCCGCGCCCACGGTGTTGTTGGTCGCTTCATCAATCAGGATGAGGCTTCCGGTGGTGCGGTTGCGCTTGTACGAATCGAAGAAAAGCGGCTTGGTGGTTTTGATACGAATTTTCGCAATATCGTTCAAACCAACGCTTTTATCATCGGTTATTTCTTCCAGGGTATTGATGTTCACTTTGTGAATTACTTCGGTTACCATGCAGCGTGCCTCGTTGGAAGTGTGCTGAAGCATGTATTTTTTCCGAAGAGCCATCGGTGTTTCACTCAGCCAGCTGACCATCAGTTCGATTTCCTGACCTTGCTGCGGTTGATTTTCAGCATCGGAGATCATCGAACCGCGGCTAATATCGATATCGTCTTCCAACCGGATGGTCACACTTTGCGGCGGAAAAGCTTCCTGCTGCGCCTCACCACCAAAATCGATGGCGGCAATTTTCGTTTTCATCCCGGAAGGGAAAACCGCTACTTCCTGGCCTACATTGAAGACGCCACCCGCTACCCGTCCGGCGTAGCCGCGATAATCGTGGTACTTCTCGGCGTGTGGACGAATAACGTACTGTACCGGGAAACGCGGATCGAGCAAATCCTTGTCGTGCTCAATCGGGATATTTTCCAGCAGACCGATGAATGTAGGTCCATCGTACCAGTCTGTATTCTTCGATTTCTCTACCACATTATCGCCCAATTTGGCGCTGATGGGAAGATAATGAACATCTTTATTTCCGAGCCGATCAGCTACCTTGCTAAAATCAGCTTTAATCTCTTCGAAACGCTCCTGGTCGAAATCAACCAGGTCCATTTTATTCACGCAAACAATGACGTGCGGAATCTGCAACAAAGCCGCAATGTATGCATGGCGACGGGTCTGCTCGATAACGCCGTTCCGGGCATCCACCAGGATAACTGCCGCATTGGCTGTCGACGCACCGGTTACCATGTTTCGGGTATATTGTACGTGTCCGGGAGTATCGGCAATGATGAATTTCCGCTTCGGAGTGGCAAAATAACGGTAAGCCACATCGATGGTAATTCCCTGCTCACGCTCGGCCCGTAAACCATCGGTCAGCAGTGCAAGGTTGACCTCTTCGCCTCCCTTACCAACACTGGCCCGTTCAATGGCCTCCATTTGATCCTCAAAAATGGCTTTACTGTCATATAGTAGTCGTCCGATAAGAGTACTTTTTCCGTCATCCACGCTTCCGGCAGTGGTGAAACGTAAAAGCTCCATATCGAGATATCCGCTTTCTTTTCCAGACATATTTCAGTTTTAATTAAAATGCAGAAACGGCATCCGCTTCTGCCGGGTTATCTATTTTGAGTTAAGCAGGTTCTGTTAAAAGTATCCTTCCTTCTTACGATCTTCCATCGCCGCTTCCGAGCGTTTATCGTCGGCCCGGCCTCCTCTTTCGGTTACCCGGCTGATGGCCACTTCCTGGATAATATCTTCCAGCGAATCGGCGGCAGAAAGAGTCAATCCGGTACAGGTGATGTCGCCAATGGTGCGACAACGCACTTTTCGTTTTTCCACTTTTTCACCCGGTTTCAATTCCATGAAAGGCGCTTTTGCCAACCAAACACCGTCGCGCTGGAAAACTTCGCGTTCGTGGGTATAATACAGGCTTGGCATTTCAATATTTTCGAGAAGAATGTATTGCCATACATCCATTTCGGTCCAGTTACTGATGGGGAATACACGGAAGTGCTCGCCCACGTTCTTTTTCCCATTGAAAAGGTTCCAAAGCTCCGGACGTTGGTTCTTCGGATCCCACTGTCCAAAATCATCACGGTGAGAGAAGAAGCGTTCCTTTGCACGTGCCTTTTCTTCGTCACGACGTCCGCCTCCCATCGCACAATCGAATTTCTCTTCCTCAATGGCATCGAGCAGTGTTACCGTCTGCAGCATATTGCGGCTGGCATTCGGGCCTTTCTCTTCCACCGCACGACCTGAATCGATTGAATCCTGAACGTACTTCACGATCAGCCGGGTGCCGGTCGATTCAGCCAGCTCATCGCGAAATTTAATGGTTTCGTCGAAGTTGTGGCCGGTATCGATATGCATTAAAGGGAATGGTACCCTTGCCGGGAAAAAGGCTTTTCGTGCCAAGTGAAACATAACGATGGAATCTTTTCCACCAGAGAAGAGCATAACGGGATTTTCGAATTGTGCAGCCACCTCACGAAGAACGAAGATTGACTCTGCTTCCAGTTCCCGTAAATGATTTATAGTGTATTCTTCCATAGACGTTTGATTTTCCTGAATCTGATCCTTTACGCGGGTATGATAAAATTATTTTCTGTTTAAAAACAAGTACCCGGTCAGGCCACAAAAATATATAATCTGCCTAAAAAACGGTCCTGTTAAGCAAACAATTAATCAACTCAATCCGTATTCACTCTTTCGGAATTGAAAAATACCGTTATTTTTGCAAGCACGTATTGACAAATCCCAAACACATCGGGTATGAAAGAAAGAATAGATAACCTGAATGAAAAATTTCAGGGGGCAAATGTTGGCGAAGTACTTTCCTGGTTTCTAAAAGAATTCAAGGGAAAGATAGCTTTATCCAGCAGCCTGGGGGCGGAAGATCAGGTATTAACCCAAATGGTTACGGGAATTGATAAAGAAGCGACTGTTTTTACACTGGATACCGGCAGGCTTTTTCCTGAAACCTACGACTTAATTCACCGCACCAACAGTAAATACGGTATTAAGATTAAGGTTTATTTTCCGGAAGCTGCCCGCGTGGAAGAGATGGTTGGCGAAAAAGGAATTAATCTTTTCTACGAAAGTATTGAGAACCGGAAACTGTGTTGCCATATCCGGAAAATTGAACCTTTAAAGCGGGCTTTCAAAGGTCTGGACGTATGGATTTGCGGTTTACGTCGCGATCAGTCGGTTACCCGCCACGATATGAAACTGGTGGAATGGGACGAGGCTAACGGCCTGATTAAACTCAATCCGCTTATCGACTGGACCGAACAAGATGTATGGGATTATATCAATGAAAACAAAGTTCCGTATAATCCGTTACATGATAAAGGCTATCCGAGTATAGGCTGTCAGCCTTGTACCCGGGCTATTATGGAAGGAGAAGATGTGCGTGCCGGACGCTGGTGGTGGGAAAATCCCGACACGAAAGAGTGCGGTCTTCATAAACGCTAAAAAATATTTGAATTGGGAAAGGGATTGGGTCCCTTGTTAATGGAAAAAGAAAAAAGCGTCGGGAATCCGGACGCTTTTTTTTATGCTTGTAATCTCAATAAACCTATTTATCAATCGTATTTGTGCTTGGGATCGTCACTCAACTGGAAGCCTTTGTTGTATTGCTCCATTGCCTGCAAGCTCATACCCATCGATGAGAAACCTCCGTCGTTGAACAGGTTTTGCATCGTGACCTTCTTGGTCAAATCGGAGAACATTACGAGGCAGTAATCAGCACACTCATCAGCTGTTGCGTTACCCAGTGGCGACATCCGCTCGGAGAAGTCGAGCAAGCGGTCGAAACCTTTCACTCCGCTTCCCGCTGTTGTCGGCGTAGGCGATTGTGAAATGGTGTTTACCCTCACATTTTTCTCACGTCCGTAGATGTAACCGAAGCTACGGGCAATCGATTCGAGCAGCGATTTGGCATCAGCCATGTCGTTGTAACCATAGAACGTCCGCTGAGCTGCGACGTACGACAACGCAATTACCGAACCCCATTCGTTGATGGCGTCGAGTTTCTTTGCTGTCTGCATCACTTTGTGAAAAGAGAGTGCCGAAACATCCAACGTCTTGTTCAGGAAACCATAATCCAGGTCACTGTAATGTTTTCCTTTACGGATGTTGGGTGACATTCCGATGGAATGCAAGATAAAGTCAAGCTTTCCACCCAAAACTTCCATCGACCGGACAATCAGCTTTTCCAGATCCTCAACATTCGTTGCATCAGCAGGAATCACTTCCGTGTTGCATTTTTCAGCCAACTTCTGCGTTTCTCCCATCCGGAGTGCAACCGGTACGTTGGTCAATGTAAAGGTAGCTCCTTCTTCGTATGCTCTTTCGGCCACTTTCCAGGCAATTGAATTGCTGTCCAAAGCACCGAAAATAATACCCCGCTTACCTTTCAATAAATTATAAGCCATAATCTTAGATATTTAAAACTTGATCTCTTTTCCAAAGGCGGCAAAAATAAAAAAGTTATGATAAACCTTTTTCACCAGATTATTAAATAACATCTTTCCAACCCATAATGGTCAAAAAAGTTCACGATAAAGCAAAAAAAAGCTCCGTTACCGGAGCAGTTCCTGTGCATTTTGCAAGGCTGCATCGGAGATGTTCTCTCCGCTCAACATCTTCGCTAACTCTTCTACCCGCTCCTTTTTCGACAGAAGCTTTAGGTGAGTAACCGTCTCGTGTTCCGTATCCTGTTTGTATACCCAGAAGTGGTAATCGCCTTTGGCTGCTACCTGCGGAAGGTGAGTGATGTTGATGACCTGCATGCCTGCCGACATCTCTTTTAAGATACCGCCCATTTTACCGGCAATTTCGCCCGAAATTCCGGAATCAATTTCATCAAATATAATGGTTGGCAATGCTTTCGATTTTGAAATCAGCGACTTCAGCGAAAGCATTAAACGGGACATCTCACCACCCGAGGCCACTTTCGAAATCTCGCAGAGTTCTGCATTCTTATTAGCCGAAAACATGAAACTAACCTCGTCGATTCCGGTTGCCGAAGGCGTACCGTTTGAAGCAAGGTCAACCCTGAAGCGTGAATTGGGCATCCCCAGCTGCAATAAAAGATTATTCACCCGCTCTTCGATGGCGGGCAAAACTTCCTTCCGCTGTTCTGATAACTGCTCAGCCAGCTTTTTCACTTCTGTTTCGGCCGCGTCTCGTTGCTTTTCGAGCTTCTCAATTTCCAGGTCATACGAATCAATATCTGAAAGCTTTGCATCCAACGACTCTCTGATTTCAATCAACTCAGCCACCGTTTCCACCCGATGCTTTTGTTGCAATGTATAGATTGAATCAAGGCGCTCATTCAGGAACCCGATGCGCCCCGGCTCATACTCTATACTTTCAGCAGCCCGTTCGGCCTCATCGGCTATATCTTTCAATTCGAGGTAGGCACTCTCCAAACGCTGGTGCAGCTCCTCTCCTTCCGGGAAGAATTTCGCCACCTTGTCCAGCAAGTTCAAACCGTCTTTGCTACCGCGAACCACCGACGGTCCTTCGCCATTCAGCAATTCGAAAAGCTGTGTCAGGTTGCCTTTTATCTCTTCCGCATGGTTGAGTGTTTCCAGTTCCTTTTCCATCTCTTCCTGCTCACCATCAACCAGAGCAGCGCTTTCGAGCTGTTCGAACTGAAAACGGAAGTAATCCAAATCGGCTTTCGACTGTTCGGCTTTTTCCACCAGTGCATTTAGCTCCTGCACCGTTTTCCGGTAAACGCGGAATTTCTCCCGGTAGGATACCAGCAGATCATTGTGACCGGCATACAAATCGACTACCGTGAGTTGAAAATGCTGGTTATTGAGTTCGAGATTCTGGTGCTGCGAATGAATATCTACCAGTCGCAATCCCAAATCGCGCATGGCTTTCAGGTTCACCGGTGTATCATTTACAAACGCTCT
The DNA here is from genome assembly GCF_009617875.1 of Prolixibacter sp. NT017. NCBI lineage: Bacteria > Pseudomonadati > Bacteroidota > Bacteroidia > Marinilabiliales > Prolixibacteraceae > Prolixibacter > Prolixibacter sp. NT017. The sequence continues at coordinate 2,656,072 of NZ_BLAV01000001.1, forward strand.
CGATTTCCCTGAAGGACTTATCTCTCGCCGGAAGATAGCCTGGTCTTCATAATCGAGATCGTACTGCTCAAACAACTCCTTCAATCCATAAGCCTTTACGTTGAAGACTCCTTCCACAACACATTTCTTCTCGCTGTCTTTCAACGCTGTGGTATCGGCCCTTTGTCCCAAAATCAGCGATAAAGCACCCAAAAGAATCGACTTTCCGGCTCCGGTTTCCCCCGTAATAATGGTAAAACCAGGATGGAATTCCACGTCGAGTTCCCGAATCAATGCATAATTACGAATCTTAAGCCGTTTTAACATAGTATCGTTTGTTAGTGGCGTTTAAAGCCCGTCTGATTTTTGAATTTTTTCGTATTTCCCCGAATTCGACGGATCACACTCCGAGAGAACTGTCATCACCCGTCGCTTTTCATCGGGCGTTCCCTTCTCAAAAATATTCACCAACTCATCCGACTTGGCGTCGAAGAAAATACGATTGATGTAAGTATCCGGTTTCGTTCGGTAGATACGTTGCATATCGGTCAAGGCATCGGCAATCTCGGCCCGTCCCACATCTGGCTTATCGGCCATCACGTCTAGTCCTTTCCGGTAATACCGGTACATTAAATCGTGAAAAGCGGAATACGAACGGTTCAGTAAATTCTCGGTCAACCAGTAACGGTTATAATCACTCTCGTAAGCTTTCCAACCTTTCTCCCGCGCATTCTGACAACGATTCACTATATCTTGTGCTTTCTGAAAATACGGTGTTCCGCCTTGCGGCGAAAAGGTGTCATAATCGAAGCCAATAATAATATAGGCATAATAGGCCAGAATATTTGTCAACGCATCGGTATTGGAAGTTTCATCAAATTGAAGTGGCTGAAATTCGACATACCGAACGTGAAAATCGTTATCCTTGATATTGAGCACCGTCGATTCGTACGATGAATTGAAAACCGGCCGCCTGGATTGTATCTGGATCGTTCCCTTGAACTCGTCAGCAGCCACCTGTTGGGTTATCTGGATAAAGACGTTGCATTCAATCCGTTCGTCCTGCGAGAAGACGTTATCCGTCCATTTACGGTTGTTCATGAACTCGTATATATCCTTCTGCATCGACTGAAATATCTGCCGATTGGTTCCTTCAATCCGCGAACTGGACACACTTACATTACACCGCAGCTCCTGCCCAAATGCGGTTACCGAAAAGAAAACCAATAAAATAACGAGGATTGTTCTCTGCATACCGTTCTCTGTTTGTCTGCCTAAATGTAGCAAAAAGGAACAGAAGGTCTACTTCCTTTCCATCATATCGACCACCACATTGACGATATCAGCAGCCACTTCCGTTTTAGGCTTCAATCCAAAGCGATGCTGTTTTCCGTTGCGTTCGATGATGGTAATCTGGTTCGTGTCGTGCTGAAAACCGGCGCCCTTATCCTGAAGCGAATTCAGTACAATGAAATCCAAATTCTTCTTCTCCAGTTTCCGTTGAGCATTTGTCTCTTCATCGTGCGTTTCCAATGCAAACCCAACCAGCAACTGTACTTCCTTTTTCATTTCACCTAAACTGGCTGCGATATCGGGATTAGGCTTTAGCTCAATGGTGTAATTGCCTTCTCCCCTTTTCACTTTCTGCTCTTCCGTTTTCACGGGAGCATAATCAGCCACCGCAGCTGTCATCACCGCACCGTCGCACAAAGGAAATACTTCCTTAGCTGCCTGGTACATCTCTTCAGCCGATGTCACGTCAATTTTCCGAATATTGGGATGGGAAATACTCAACGCCGTTGGGCCGGAAACTAAAATCACTTCTGCCCCGCTATCGGCTAACGAAGTGGCAATGGCATATCCCATTTTACCGGAAGAATAATTACCGATAAAACGGACGGGATCGATTTTTTCGTGTGTGGGACCTGCTGTAACGAGAAAGGTTTTATTCAGCAGTTTTTTTTTTCGTTGAAGAAGGAGATGACCTTTTCAACTATGACTTCCGGCTCTTCCATCCGGCCTTTACCAACCAGCCCACTGGCCAGTTCGCCGGAGCCCGGCTCGATAATTACATTACCGAACGATTTGAGAATCTCGATACTCTGCTGATTCGACGGATGCTGAAACATGTCCAGATCCATAGCCGGAGCAACCATCACCGGGCACTTGGCCGACATATAGGTAGTTACCAGCAATGTGTCGGCTATTCCATGGGCCATCTTTCCCATTGTTGACGCAGTTGCCGGAGCCACCAACATCAAATCGGCCCAGATTCCCATATCGACATGACTGTGCCAGGTTCCGTCTTCACTGGAAAAAAATTCACTGACCACCGGCTTATTGCTGAGGGCTGAAAGCGTCAACGGAGTAATGAACTCCTTCGCAGAAGGGGTCATTACGACCTGCACTTCGGCTCCTTCTTTCACCAGCCCCCTTAAAAGATAAGCAGCCTTGTAGGCTGCTATGCTTCCGGTTACGCCAAGTATAATTTTCTTTCCCTGGAGTTTCATGTATGCGTTAGTTGTTACCGCAAAACCAAACACTCATTGAGTGCCGGCAATATTATTTCCGGTCTCTGGCCGGATTGCGGAAATAAATCTGATCGTCTTTCATCTCTTCGTAAGCAATAAGAGTCGGCTTAGGCAGACGCTCATAAAAACGAGAGATCTCAATCTGCTCACGGTTCTCGAAAACCTCTTCCAGGTTATCGGTATACGAAGCAAATTCCTGCAGTTTTTGATTCAGCTCCTCTTTCAACTCAGCGTTAATCTGATTGGCACGCTTGGCCAGGACCATGATTGACTCATAGATGTTTCCTGTACCTCTTTCCAGTTCCTGCAAATCGCGCGGAACAGTTGTGGTAGGGGCTTTGGTCTTTTTGTAATCCATATTATTTACTATCGATTTTTAAATCTTCATCCGTAATATTCAACATTTTCTTCGTATTGTTGAAGAATTTGTCGGCTTCCTTCCGATGATCACTGTTTGGGTAATCATCTATAAAGGTATAATATTCGTCAAGTGCCGCATTCAAGCGGTTCTCTTTTTTCTCCGGAATACTGTTTTCTGCCAGCAGGTATTTCGATTTCAGCAACAGGAACATCAACTCTTCGCGATACTCCGAATCCGGGAAGTCCTTCAAACTATTCGACAACGAAACAACTGCTGCCCGGTAGTCACCCAAATCGTAATACAAACGACCACTCAAATATGATTTGTAAACCAGCTTCTCGCGAAGTTCATCAATCAATTTAGTCGCTTCTTTTACATTGTCACCGTTCGGATACAGGTTAATGTAAAGCTGCAACGCATCGATTCCCTTCTTGGTGATCTCCTGATCGAGCCTCGGGTTCGGTGAATTCTTGTAATAACAATAACCAATTAAATACTGTGCTTCCTCAGAGTAATCGCTTCGGGGAAATTCTTTCAGCATTTGCCTGAAATAATGCCCTGCAAGCAAATAATCTTTCTGTCCGAGGTAACTCTTGGCCAAATAGTAATAAACCTGATCCGCCCGGCTTGTTCCCCTGTAAATATTTACCAGCTCCTGGTAAAGGGTTGTAGCCCGGTTGAAGTCATTATTATCGTAATACTCCTTGGCCTTTTTGTATTTAAATTCGTAATCGGTACTTTTAAGAACTTTCTGATAGTCACTACACGAAGCAGCAACAGTTGCCAATAAGGCGAACAGGAAAATAAACTTCAGTTTGCGAATCATTTTGCAAAGATAATTTTTTTCAACAAATCAAAACATCAAATTCTCAGAATTAAAAGGTGGTAGCTACCATCTTTCCCCCTAAAACTTTCACCTGCTTTACAACCTAATTTTAAATAGATTAAAAACGGGGAACAAAGGTTGCAAAAAGTCCTGAAAAGTTGATGCTTGCAGCCGGAAATTCAAACATGAAAAATGTCGCTCTAACGCTCTTTTTACTTCATGTTCAGCAGGTAGGGGGTGTTTGGTATAAAATCAAAAAAGTTTACTTTTGCATTGTTTTAATCAAAACCGCATGAATCGTGGATATTTTTGAGAAAATAAAGACAAACAAAGGAAATATTGGCCAGTACAAGAAAGAAGCTCATGGCTATTTTTCTTTTCCGAAACTCGAAGGAGAGATAAGTCCGAGAATGAAATTTCGCGGAAAAGAGGTACTTACTTGGAGCCTTAACAACTACATTGGCTTGGCTAACCATCCGGAAGTACGTAAAGCTGATGCCGAAGCAGCAGCTCAGTATGGTATGGCGTACCCAATGGGTGCCCGTATGATGTCCGGACAAACCAGTAAGCACGAAGAGCTCGAGAAAGAGCTGGCAGATTTCGTTGGTAAACCCGATGCGTTTCTTTTGAACTATGGTTACCAGGGAATGGTTTCCATTATCGATGCCATTGTCGGAAGAAATGACGTTGTTGTTTACGATGCCGAGTCGCATGCCTGTATTCTTGACGGAGTTCGTCTCCACATGGGTAAACGCTTCGTTTACCTGCACAACGATATGGACAGTCTGCGTAAGCAGCTCGAACACGCTACCAGCTTAGCTCAGAAAACCGGAGGAGGTATTCTGGTTATCACCGAAGGTGTTTTCGGAATGTCGGGTGACATGGGCCGTATCGACGATATCGTTGCGCTGAAGAAAGAATTCAACTTCCGTCTGCTGGTTGACGATGCTCACGGTTTTGGAACCATGGGTAAAACCGGTGCCGGAACAGGTGAAGAACTGGGAGTTCAGGATGATATCGACTTGTATTTCGGAACTTTTGCCAAATCGATGGCCGGAATTGGTGCATTTGTTGCTTGCCCGGAAGAGGTTTGTGATTACCTGCGCTACAATATGCGGTCGCAGACTTTTGCCAAGTCGCTACCGATGCCCATGGTGATTGGTGCACTGAAGCGTCTCGAACTACTGCGCACACAGCCGGAGCTTCGCGAAAAGTTGTGGACCATTGTTAACGCACTGCAGAATGGATTGAAGGCTGAAAATTTCGATCTAGGCGTGACCAACTCACCGGTGACCCCGGTTTACCTGTCGGGAAGTGTTGCCGAAGGTACCAACGTGGTAATGGACCTGCGTGAGAATTACAACATTTTCTGCTCCATCGTTGTGTATCCGGTTATCCCGAAAGGTCAACTGCTGTTGCGTTTGATTCCGACCGCCAGCCATACACTCGAAGATGTTGAGTACACCATTAAAGCATTTTCGGAAGTACGGAAAAAACTGGAAGCCGGAAAATACTCAACCACAAAAATGGCTCAGATATCGTAACGATATAAAAAGCATTCAAAAAGAAAAGCCTTCCGTTTTGGAAGGCTTTTTTATTTGTCAAAATCAGTGGTCAGTAAAATCAGCTATTCTTTTCCGAGAGGTAGCGCTCAGCATCGATTGCGGCTTTACATCCCGAACCAGCAGCGGTAACTGCCTGCCGATAGGTACTGTCCATTACGTCGCCACAGGCAAATACACCTTCAGCATCAGTTCTGGAACTGTTGCCAATGGTATGAATGTATCCGACATCGTCGGTTTTCAAGTAATCTTTGAAAATATCGGAGTTCGGTTTATGACCAATTGCCAGGAAGAATCCATCGATTTTAATCTTGACCTCTTCTTCATGGGCTTCGTCCTTATTTTTCCATAACGTAGCTCCTTCAACGACCCCATCGCCGAACAGAGCCTTGGTCTGATGTTTCCATAGAACCACTATATTCTTAGTATTGAATACTCGCTCCTGCATTACTTTGGAAGCACGCAACTCGTCTCGGCGAACAATCATATAAACCGTCTTACACAGTCCGGCCAGGTACAATGCTTCCTCGGCAGCAGTATCACCACCACCAACAACAGCCACGTCTTTACCACGATAGAAGAATCCGTCACAGGTGGCACAGGCTGAAACGCCCGAACCAGCGTATTTCTTCTCGTCCTCCAAACCAAGATACTTGGCTTCTGCACCTGTGGCAATAATTACCGTATCGGCTTCGATTACCTTCTTGTTATCGATGGTAATGCGGTGAGGAGGACCATCTAATTCAGCTTTTGTTGCCAGTCCCCAGCGAACATCCGTTCCAAAACGCTTGGCTTGTGCTTTCAGGTCTTCCATCATTACCGGGCCGGTGATACCTTCCGGGTAACCGGGAAAGTTCTCCACTTCGGTTGTTGTCGTCAGCTGTCCGCCTGGCTGCAATCCTTCGTACATTACCGGACTCAGATTGGCACGTGCTGCATATATCGCTGCCGTGTATCCTGCGGGTCCTGATCCAATGATCAGACATTTTACTTTTTCAACTTCTCCTGCAGGTTCAGTCTTTTGCGACTGGTTGTCCCCCAGATTCATGGATTTAAACATCTCTATAATTTTTTCGTTTTTAATTCTTTTCTTATTTGGTCACAAAGTTACGCATCAAAGCGTTTTCTTCCGAAAAATATCAATTGATTCTTGTTATCTGAACATAAACAAAACCTATGAGGGCATTACCCTCTCTCCACCCATCAAATTCCGTAAGGGTGAGAACCAGTACTATAGGCATAAACACTACAATAGACAGGATTTTTTGAGTTGAAAATTTTGTATAATTGAAAAAGGGACCTACATTTGCATCCGCATAAACAAATCGGGGTGTAGCTCAGCTTGGTTAGAGTACTCGTCTGGGGGGCGAGGGGTCGCAAGTTCAAATCTTGTCACCCCGACAGATTGAAAATCAAAGAGTTATGAATTTAGTTCATAACTCTTTTTTTATGCTTCCTGCCGTTTCCCTGCCGCTTTCGTCAAAAATACCTGCAAAAAAATTGCATATGGCCTACTACAATTTCCTACCATCACCACCCCAACCAAGGTGGTGGTATCAATCTCGATTGTTACAAAAACAACCGCGAGGTCAAACCTGAAACCTGAAACCCTTATTACAACAAAAAAGGCTGCCCTTCTTTATCAAAGGACAGCCCCGGTGCGTCGGTTGACGTTGTAATCTTATTCTTGCAACGGAACCAGACTTAACTTCTTAAGCAGCACAGTTCCTTTACCTTGCAACATGATACCGAATTGACCAACCGGACGCACTTCAGCGTGGCCATGGTCGTACTGCTTGCCATTCAGGTAACACTTCAGGTGTTCTCCGGCAGCCGAAATTTTCAAGGTCGACCATCCCTTGGCAAATTGCGCATCATGACTGTCCAGCATTTTTATCTGGCCGTCATTCATACGCTCCAGTTTCATGGTTTTATTGTCGAACACCATCGCATCATAGTTCGACTCGTCCTGATAATGAAAAAGCAGGGCTATTTGACCAGTATAATCGATTAACTGGTATTGGAATTCAGCTCCAAAATTGCCAAACACATCATTAAGCATGAGAACCACTTCCTGACCGTCTGGCTCGATACTCAGGACATTGGAACCATCCATTTTAACCACTTTGGCATTGAGTTTTGCTTCGTCGCCCTTAACTAACTTTAGCTGCCCCTCAAATGGCTGTTGAGCCGGTTGCCAGCTCATTTGTCCTGTGGCTGCTTCATGCATTTCTTCATCATGGTGTTCATCTTCGTCCATCATTCCGTTGTGTGAATGCCCTTCCACCATTTCCTGATGTCCGGATTTTTCCTGTGTATTGTTCTTGTTCTTCTTTGAATTGCATGAGTAAAGACTCCCCGCTAAAAAGAGTGCGCTTACAAGAATTATCGTTTTTGTATGCTGTACTTTAATCTTCATTGGATTCATTTTTTAAAGTTGTGTAATTATTTCTCCTGCTTTTGCTGTGTACCAACCTGGTATTTATACACTAATTTTCCGCCATAGTCGGCAGTCTTGGCTATCGAACCGATACCAAGCAACCCACCAATCAGCAACACCACAGCAATCCACTTTTTGTTTCGCAGACGGGTGAAAAAAACAATCAACCTAACAACCAGGTAACCGCTGTAAAACAACAGGGTCCGCAAGGCCCAGTCTGCATGGTGTGATGCCGTTAATTCCGCCTTCAATGGCACATCGACGATATCAATAGCTTGCCTTCCGCTCAGGTAAGTGATCAACAACATGACCACCCCGAAACCGAAAAGAGCAAGGACCGTATTTTCAAGCCACGCTTTTCTCCATATCAGGCTGGCTGCGTCTGCAAGTGTGGCAGTAATTAATATCGCGATCGGAAAATGAATCAGTAGTGGATGTATGTTCGGTGCCCAGGTAGGGAGTAAACTTTCCATATCATTTCATTTAACTGGTTAACAAATAGATGACTGGTCGACATTCACAAAGGCAAATATCGACTATCGAAATTGAAGGATAGCCGCGATTTTCTTCCTGACTCCGGTAGTAGCAAATCGATGGTAATATGGCTTTTCAACCCTTCCGGTGATACGGAGAGAAAGTACGACCAGACGACCGGTGCGTTAATGCAGAAAAGATTGTATCATAATCCTGATACCCGCTCCTGTAGTAAAAGGCAGAGGAGGCCCCTCCCGGATATCCGCAGTAGAGCGGTATAAGTGATTATCGCGAAGTTGAAAAAATGTTTGCTCAGTAACGTAAGCAGTAAATGAAGGAATCAACACCGGTGCAGTGATGTAGGGAAGCGTAGACTGGAACGACGCAAAGTATTTGGCCGTAACATCCGTACAACAATCATCCTCATCACCCGGCGAATGATGTTGATGCTGGTGCAGGTCCTCCTGGCCACTCGTGGTACGTCCACTGTTCAAAACGGAATGAGAATCAGATGGAATCAGGTCTTCTGCGATGCAGACAGTCCGTACCATGTAAACTCCCAGGAAAGAAATCATACATGCCACAGCAACAAAAGTCCTTATGTTCCGCAATCTTATCATTCTCTATTTACAACAACAATACATCGGTTTTTGATGAAACAAATAAAGTAACACGTCTGCGTTACCAGTACTAAAAGGCCATCCCCAGCGTTAGCAAAGCTTGCGTATCATATTCACGCTCATTACTCAAGGGGGTCTGAATGCCTACCCCAAACGCTGTTTCGTCAGCAATCCGGAATTTAAGTCCGAATAAGGAATACAGACTGGTGGCATCCTGTGTAATTTCGCCTCGCAGTTCCAACTCAGGATATAACAGTTTCGATACTCTGAAAACAAACGAGCTTTCGTATTCGGCCATTTTATCGGCCAGATTAATGTGCGTATTCGCATCAACCACCATAAACTGAGGTACCGTAACTCTACCCGAAACACCAAAAAGATACTTTAAAGAATTGGATGCCACTGGACCGGTCGGGATACTTACCTGACCGAAAACACTGGCTCCGTTATGATACGAGTTGTCGTGCAGGAAACTATACATCAGCATCACTTCCGAGTACGGCGAGGTTTTGATACCGTCACTCCGGATATGTATGCCCAGATTAGGGGCTATGCCAGCCTCAATATGCAGGGCTAAATCCTGTTCTACATCAGCGCTGTTTCTCTGCTGGAATGGAGTTACTCTCAAACTGACTTCGCCAGGTTGATCAGGTAGGGCCATGTGTGCCATAAATGGATGGACAAACATATCTGCCATGCCCCCGTCGCCGTTTTCCTGCGCTCTGGCCGGAGAAGTAATTCCGGCAACGGGTAATACGAAAATTAGAAAATACCTAAACAATTTCATGATACCCATATATTTAATTTAACAAAATCGAAAAAGACCTTCAGCACGGGCAATCCCGTTGCAAATGTTCTCTCTTTAGGGGGAGCCTGGGCCAACCAATAGAAGTATGATAAGAAAGGTTGACCAGTAGATAGGAAGAGCTCTGGTGGTCTTTTTCATGATTCTTCTGCCTTAATAGACAACGTCAAAATATTGAACAACAAATAGTTGACAGCCTACTAATAGTCACCAACCATTCATAAGTATAAAAGTTCAGTTTTTAGCATTAATTAATATCTCCGGTACAGCGAACCTTCATATGAATTAAAAACAACCCTGCGATGTATAAATACACCGACAGGGTTACTATGAAAAAAAACCAATCCTTAATTGTTCATCGTAGCTGATGATCCACTATTCATATGACAGTTCTTCATATCTCCCGTCGAATCCATCATCATTGGATGGTTCATTCGGGTACTATCTTTCATGTTGTGCATGTGCATCGCTTGTTGATGGCCATCCATCTTTTTCAACGTCATCCCGCACTTGGGGCATTTCCCCGGCTTGTCCGTTACAACATCATGATGCATCGGGCACCTGTAATGGGCGACAGACGATGAATCTTTCTGCATGGCGTGTTTCATCGGGCAGTTTTTCATGTCCATCGAATCTCCCATCATCATGCTATGCTGCATGTGTGTACTATCGGACATCGAATGCGTATTCATCTCCTGGTGGGCAGCACCCTTTTTCTTCAAGGTCATCCCGCACTTGGGACATTTTCCCGGGTGATCCATCACCACGTCAGGATGCATCGGACAGGTGTACTGAACAGCTGATTGTTTAGTGGCGGGCTGAGCCGGTGTGGCATCTTGTGCAGAAGCACTAAAAGCGATCAATAGCATTCCCGAAAGGAATACCAGGGAGTACAGAAAACTCTTTTTCATTCTTTTTTAATTTATTGAAACATAGATAATGGCGTCAAGCCTTTTGCATTGATTGATATAATTGATGTGTTAGCGATGTACATACTGCTCATAAGTTGAATCCGACTGAAAGAACATGGCTCTCCTGGAATTGTGTGGATCGGGAAAAATCACGGCATCCGCCTTGTTAATCCTTTTACCGGTGACGGGGTCGGTCGTAAAACGAACCTGAGCCGTATTATACCGCAACAAGCTAATGCAGTGCTGACAGCAGCCCCAGTAGGTTTTTCCGTTTACCGTTACTGAACGAACGGAATGGAGCTTAATATCTCCGTTGACCATACAAACCCGGCTATGCTGTATTTCCTTCCCTTCCTGTGAATCAAAAGCCTTATTTACGCTGTTCTGCAGGTAAAAGAGGTAGCCAAAAAAGCCAATGACGAAAGCGAAGATAAAACCCCCGATTCCCAGAAGCACATGCTTCTCTTTCCGGGTCCAATTCAAATTGGATTTGAATACCTCTTTGAGCATTTTTATCTTTTTCATCTTTTCAAAATTTTATATAAGATCGCGCCACTGGTGATCTAATCATATTGATTTCTTCATGCAGGTGTTGAAGTCGAACCCATGAAACAAATAGTGAATCGTATCCGAATTCTCCGGCCTTAAGGTCGCTTCAGGTGCCTTTGCCTGGTGTATAATGGAATTCATTTCAACGGCTTTCAAACTTCCTTGATGCAGGGAGTAGGTGGCCTCCCGGTAATGATCTGAATCGGCTTCTTTGATGGAACTTCCAATCATTATGCTATAGATTATCAACAGTATGACAAATAGGGCAAACTCAAATCTCTTCATCACCGCTCCTCTCAGTTCCAGCCAAATCCAGGAAAATAAAAAAATGACCAGGAGAATGAGTCCCAACATCTCATCGGTTTGAACATTGGGACGAACAGTTTCGAAATCAATTATCGGAGGGGCTTGAAAAAGCCCCACGATAATTGAAAGTACAGCTCCTAAAGCTCCCACCCCAAAGCTCCAGCTCATATACAACCTGAAAGTGTCCCGGTTTTCGGCTCTCAATAGCCCGAAAACACCGAGCAACGATGCCATTATCAAAAAGGTAACAGTCAGATATAGAGCAAAAGCCAACATAGGGTGTAAAGCATTAAAGCCATAATCAGTCAGTAGTAACGAAAATTCAATGGTATCTCTACAATGATTCGATAACCCGTTCCAGTTTCTTTAGAATATTTTCTGAAACACAGATAAGGTCCTCATCATCTACCGCCTGCATCGATGCCACCGGATTGACGGCCGCCACTTCGATTCCTCCATCTTCAGTCTCCTGAACGACCACATTGCACGGTAGCATGGTTCCGATTTTATCCTCTATTTCCAATGCTTGGTATGCAAAGGGAGGATTGCAGGCTCCCAAAATTTTATACTTCCGGAAATCAACATCCAGCTTTTCCTTTAGCTTTTGCTGAATATCAATTTCAGTTAATACACCAAAACCTTCCTGCTTCAACGCCTCAGTCACCCTGGTAACCACTTCGTCGAAGTCTCCTTTTGTTTTCTTATCGATGTAATATTTCATCTGTTTGTATTTTAGGTTTCAACTGTCTGAATATTTAATTTTCATTAGAATCGAAGCGTTAACCCGCCTCCGGCACCGTACCGGTTGTCATAACTGGCTACCAGTGAAAAATTCTTCGATAGCATATATTCTGCACCGGCATTCCATACCGTTTCGCCTTCCACATTTTTATTGGGCGGCAGTGTATTCACCGCGCCAAAGTCGAGTTGATACTCGTAGTAGCCAAATACCGATAGCCGGGGGAACAACATCACATCCCGTCCGATGGAAATACGCGGACGTAATTCATTATCCACACGAAGGTCCAAATCGAACATGTAGGGTGTAAACCACCGGATTCCGGCGACAGCAGTCGTTTTGATATTATCCAGGCTGTTCCGATCGGTATTCTCCATATTCACTCCGGCGAAAACCCGGAAATAATCATACAAATACCGTTCATAGGTGAACTCTGCCTCCATGTTCTTATTCCAGCCATACTCAGCATCGAAATTGAACTGATTACGGATGTTCGATGAAACAAGGCTTAAACTGGTCACATTCGACGCCATCTCGGCAGTTCCCCACGTATAGTACCGGTTGGTTTCGTGTATGAGTTTCTTCACCGGATAACCTTTCAGGCGAGGGTCCCTTGGAGTACCGTAACTGAATATCCGTGCCATTCCACTCGTCAGGTGATAGAGAATGTGACAATGGAAGAACCAGTCTCCGCTCTCCTGATTGTAAAATTCAATCGTAATCTTTTTCATCGGAGGCACATTAACCGTGTGTTTTAAAGGCGAATAGTCGCCATTCTTATTTAGTACCCTGAAAAAGTGTCCGTGCAGGTGCATCGGGTGGCTCATCATCGTCAGGTTATTCAGCGTGATACGCGTGACTTCACCTTTTTTGATCTTAATCTTGTCCGTTTCCGACAACGGGATACCGTTCATGCTCCAGATATAGCGGTGCATGTTACCGGTAAGGTTGAGCAGGATATTCCTGACCGGAACATCCTTCGGGAAGGTAGTTTTTACAGGCGATTTCAGATAGTCGTAATTGTATTTGGCAAACATATCCATCCCTTTCATACTACCTTTCATGTCATGGCTCATGTTCCCCTTCATTTTATCGGCCGACTTATCCATCTGCGTGCCCCAGTTCTTTTCCATCTTGTGGGGTTCATCTTTCTTGGGCCGGTATTTGATAGCGGGAGCTCCCATGCGCATATCCATTTTGGCCATCTTTTTCATCATCCCGATTTTGTCGGGTTTGGGAACATCCGGGGCGGCAAGCACAGGTCCTTTCCCCAGGAAGGCTGACGTCGAACCGGAACCATCGTCAGTCGTGGCCCTGAATTCAATTTGCCCGTTCTTCGGAATGGTAACAATGAAGTCATAAGTTTCCGCTATCGCGATAAATGTCTTATTACGCTTCACAGGCACTACGTTTTTACCATCAGCCGATACAAGCGTAGGTGTTTTTCCTCCAAAGGTCATCCAGTAAGAAGTCGAAGAGGAACCATTAATGATTCGCAATCGAACCCGGTCTCCCGGCTTGAAATTGGGATACTCCTGTTTTTGCGAGCCGTTCACCAAAAAAGCAGGATAATATACATCGGCTATATCAGCGCCATCCATTCGCTGCTTCCAGAATTTAAGCTGTGCTCCCAAAGCGTGGCGGGCAATTACCTTGTTCAGCGGCGTAGCGGTACCTTTCTTTATCTGGTACCATTCGCTCCCTCGCTTAAGCGTACGAAGAACGTTGATGGGCTTTTCGTTGGTCCAGTCCGAAAGTACCAGGACTAACTCCTTGTCATACTTTAACTTCTTCTTCCGGGGTTCAATCACAATGGAACCATATACACCGCTTTGTTCTTGTAACATGGTGTGTGAGTGATACCAGTAGGTTCCGGATTGTTTCAACGGGAACTCGTACTTACGCGTTTCGCCGGGTTTAATCGGTGGAGTCGTCAGGTACGGTACGCCATCATAGAAATTAGGTAATAAAAGCCCATGCCAGTGAACCGATGTCTCTACATCCATTTCGTTCTTGACATAGATGACAGCATAGTCGCCTTCCTTAAATTTCAATGTCGGTCCGGGAATCGTGCCGTTGACGGTCATCCCCATGACCTTTTTTCCTGCTTTATCAACTTGTTCCTTCCGTATCGTCAGATGATAGGTGGTGGTGTCAGTTTGAGCATATGCAGGTATCTTCACCAGGAATAATAAACCAAACAGTAATAGGGTATAAATATTTGTTTTCTTTTTAATAAAATCCATAATAAATTGTTTCTGTGTTCTTTACCTGTAGTTACTCTCTTTTCTTTTTTATTTCATCCATTAATAATTACTACATCCTTCTTAATCTAAGTGCATTGGAAATCACGGAAACAGAGCTAAAACTCATGGCTGTCGCCGCCAGCATAGGGCTAAGCAACAATCCGAAAAATGGAAACAGGATACCGGCCGCAATAGGTACGCCCAGTGCATTATATACGAAGGCAAAAAACAGGTTTTGTTTAATGTTACGCATGACCTTGTTGCTCAAATCCCGGGCCCGGGCGATACCATTCAGATCGCCTTTGACAAGCGTGATTTCAGCACTCTGCATAGCGATATCGGTACCCGTTCCCATCGCAATTCCGATGTTGGCTTGTGCCAGGGCGGGAGCATCATTAATACCGTCTCCGGCCATGGCAACAATATGACCTTCCGCTTGCAGTGATTTAACTTTCTTGTATTTGTCGTCAGGAAGACAGTCTGCCATAAAACCATCGAGTTGCAACTCTTTGGCAACGGACTGGGCAGTAAACTCATTGTCCCCGGTCAGCATATGAACTTTCACCCCCATGTCCTGAAGGGCCCGGATAGCTTTGGCTGAAGACGCTTTAATGTTATCTGCAACGCTAACAATGCCTTCCACCTGCTGACCTCGTACCAGGTACATCACGGTCTGGCCGGTAGACTGCCATTCTTTTACCAATTCTTTGTTCTCACCGTTCAGTCCCGCACCAAAGTCTTCCATCAACCGGTGATTACCCAGTCCAATTTTGTGTTGCTGATAAAACGCTTGAACACCCTTACCGGTCACCGATTCAAAATCCGATACCTCCAGCAGGGAAATATCTTTTCCCTTTGTTCCTTTGACGATAGCATCAGCTACCGGGTGCTCACTGTTAGCATCGATTGAAGCGGCCAGCTGCAGTACCTCCACATCGGTCATCTCTCCAAACGATTTGAAGTTCCGAAGGCTTGGCTTCCCCTCGGTTATCGTACCGGTCTTATCAATGATAAGGGTATCTACCTTGTTCATCTCTTCAATGGCCCGGGCATCTTTTACCAAAACTCCTGCCTGTGCTCCTCTGCCGGTTCCAACCATGATAGACATGGGAGTGGCAAGGCCCAATGCACACGGACAGGCGATAATTAGTACCGATACGGCGTTCACAAATGCGTAAACATAAGCAGGTGCCGGCCCCCAGATAGCCCATACAGCAAAAGTGATGATGGAAACGCCAACAACGATTTGGACAAAATACTTCGCCACTACGTCAGCAAGTTTTTGTATCGGTGCCCGCGAACGACTGGCCTCATTGACCATTTCGATAATCTGGGCGAGCAGCGTATCCGACCCGATCTTCTCGGCCTTCATGTCGAAAGCCGTTTTCCCATTGATGGTACCACCGGTCACCTGATCATCCGGAGCTTTCTCTGCAGGAATAGGTTCGCCGGTAATCATACTTTCATCGATAACAGCATTTCCCTTAACAATTACACCGTCTACCGGAATCTTTTCGCCCGGCCTGACTCTCAGTATGTCACCTACCTGAACTTCTTCCAATGGAATCTCCTGCTCTTCATCTCCCTCTACTCTGCGGGCAACCGGTGGAACCAGGTTCAATAAGGATTTGATGGCCGAATTCGTTTTACTGTGCGCCCGCAATTCCAGAACTTGCCCCAGTAAAACCAGTGTCAGTATCACCGCTGCAGCCTCAAAGTATACATGTACATTACCCGCTGCATCTTTGAACTGTGGTGGAAAAACTTCGGGAACAAGCAAACCAAAAATGCTGAAAAGGTAAGCCACGCCGACGCCTATCGAAATCAGGGTCCACATATTGGGCGAACGTCTCCTGACGGAACTCCAGCCTCTCTTAAAAAAGCTCCATCCGGAATAAAATACCACCGGCGAGGCCAACACAAATTCAATCCATTCCCAGGTTTTCTTCGACGCGACATCCTGTAAATGCAGAAAACTGAAAAAATCGGACATCGCAATTATAAAAACCGGAATACTTAAGGCCAGGGCAACCCAAAACTTCCTGGCCATTTTTTGATAGGCTTTCTCTTCCTCACTTGTCTCTTCTCCCTTTTCCGGTACCAAATCCATACCGCACTTCGGACAACTCCCGGGCCCATTCTGTTTTACTTCCGGGTGCATCGGACAGGTGTAGGTAACGCCCGAAGGCGTGATGCTCTCCGCTTTCCGGAGGTGCATTCCACAAATCGGGCAATCACCCGGTTCATCATACGTCTTATCTCCCTCACAACGCATGGGGCAATAGTATTTGCCCTTGAGATTTCCACGATGTCCTTCTTCTGAATGATGATGTTGGTGTGCCGGGTGATGCCCGTTTGATTTCCCCTCTTTCTCTGCATCTACTCTGACAAGATGCATCCCGCATACCGGGCAATCGCCCGGTTCATCATAAGCCTTATCTCCTTCACAGTGCATCGGGCAATAATATTGGCCGCGGTGTTCTGTATCCGGATGATGGTGCTGATGTGTCGGCTGATGCGTTTCTTTTCCTCCTCCCTCTTTTGCCTCCACTGATACCAGATGCATTCCACATACCGGGCAGTCTCCCGGCGCATCATAAGTCTTATCCCCCTCACAGTGCATGGGACAATAATATCTGTCGAATGTTTTTTTATCCATCGTTCTGAAATTTTAGCGTGAGACAATCAAGAGGAAAAGTGACGAACTACGCGATCATTTTTCGCTTTTCCTGGTATTCTTCCAGGCTTATTTCTCCGCGCGCAAAACGCTCATTTAGTATATCCAGTGCCCCTGGCACCTTTCTGCTATCCGACTTGCTGTCGATAACATTTCCTTTCGTCAGCCAAAAAATGCCGACCACAAAAAGGATTCCGATAATCCATCCAATTCCCATCATAACAGACCTCCTTTTCCTTATTCTTAGTTACTTAGTTACCAGTGTATTTTGAATGTTCTTCAGTGATGATTTAGAAATATATTCATAATCAAAAGTGCTCAACCTGCATTTCAACAACATCCGTGATGATGGTGTGAGTGATGCCTGCTTTTGTTCTTCGGGACCAGGCGCATGTTACATACCGGACAGTTTCCCGGGGAATTGTACACCTTATCTCCTTCACACTTCATAGGGCACTGATAGGATGTTACCTCAAACGTTGGAAATCCTTCATCACTTTGGTGATGGTGCCGTCCACTTCCGGAAGGCCTTTGCCCCATCCGGTTTCCAGCGCTGAATCGGGGTAACAGTTTATTGAATCGTACCATAACGAATAGCTGTTTAAGTTCATAGAACAAAGATACATGCCCTTAAAGGGCTGGCTGTTACACAATTCATCATTTGTTTTACATCATTTTTGGATACAATCACGAATTGACTCCAACCATTTTTTTCAACACTGATTATATCGCTAGTATCCCTTCTTCATCAGTACGCACCTTATAAGCACTGTCCACTGGCGACACAACGATCACTCCATCTCCGTTGTAGCCCGTTCGCGCGTTTTTACGAATGAGCTGAATGACCGGAATTACATGTTCATCGGCAGCCAAAATCTCAAGTTTGATCACCCGGTAGGCCTCGGCGAACGGGTATTTATAACTGATATGTTCTTTCTCATGATCGGAGTAGCGGCCGGTCCCTTCACATTCCACGAAGGTCATACTGTAAAATCCCTCGTGCTTAAGGGCATCGTAAACCTCTTCCATCTTCCGGTAGCGGACATAAGCTTTTATCAGTTTCATGGTACTTTTATTTACAGTTGCTTACTTGATTTTCCGGATAATTCCTTTTCCGGGCAATCGGTTAAATCCCTAAGCTGACACTGGGAACAGGAACCATCTTCAGTAGCCCCTTCATCATCCTGGAAGGCACAGGAGTGAACCGTGAATTCCGCGTCCCGGCTGAACATCAGCTTCACTCCCAGTGCCAGTAAAACAATGGCAACCAAAAAGATGGTGATAACCAAAGTCTTGACAAACATAGTTCACGCTTTAGCGTCTGACTCCCTGAAAATCCATCTCATAGGTCGTTTGACCATCCATCAGTTGAAAATGATAACCGAACGTATGCGACATCATATCGAATCCGCCGACCAGTTCCTGGTCTGCTGTACTGTCGCTGGCCATGTGTTGTTCCCAGTCGGTCATTCCATCCATGGAGCCGCCCATCATCATGCCTCCCGACATATCTCCCATGTCAGGCATATACCCGAACATGTTTTCAAATTCATCGCTGGTAAGTCCGGCCATCACACTATCGTTATGGTCGTAATAGTTAAGCATGAACGTTGTATCCATTTCGTCATTAAAACAATGAACATCAATTTGCGAATCACTGATTTTTGTGATAACAGCCGTGGCTTGGGCAACATCCGAAATGGTGCCGGTTGCACTTTTCAGGCCTGATTTGGTTATCGTACCCGAATAGGTACCGGCGATTTCATTTTTCGAAGCATTATCTGTTTTCTCACAGCCGGTTGCTATGAAAATACTCAGTACAACCAACATATATAGAATTCTGTTTCTTCTCATTTCTCTGATTTTTTAGTGGTTCATGTCACAGCAATCCAATCGTTTATTCCCCAGGTTAGCTTTGTTACTTTTAGCTAATCGGTTAATCCAACCTGAGAAAATCCCTTTCTTTTGATGGGAGAATGAAAAACCCTGTTCGCTTAGGTTCTCTTTGATAGTTTCTTCACTGATTTCATAGGGATTGTATTCTATTTCAACCAGTTTTTTGCTGAAGTTCACCCAGACAATACCTGCGAGAGCTACCAGTAATGACTTCAGTTTCTTTGCTACATCGGCTTCTACAACGATTTCAGATTGATAGGAAACCATATTTAAATATTCTTCCATAGCTAATTATCTTAAATGGTTAAACCCTGATAAGAGAGATAATCGCTTGTAACGTCAGACATCAGTGGAGGAGATCATGCTTTCAGCAAAATCACTTCTTTACGCATGACTCATGTGCCGGAGGTCATCGTTTAACACAATCTGCATACTCATTCCAATACGGAACCAGTCGTGAAAATCCGATAACGACGCTACAGTGAGAAAGAATAAATCAACAGAGAAATACTTGTGTAAGGGCACACCTATCCCCTGCATCATAAAGGGGAAGGCTTGTCTGATGAGTATAAAATGAGGAATGAACTTCCGAAGCAACAGGAAGTTCAACGGCAGGAATGATCAATACCGGAGCAAAAATATGAAGCACCGGAGCCTGAAAATCATTGTCGAAATTCGACGCCAGAAAATCACTGGCCACCTGGTAATGCTCATGTGTATCCGCACAGCCGTCCATATCATGGTGTCCGGGTGTACAACAGGATTGCGCATGGGCATAAATCGCTACATCAAACAACCGGCCATGGGAATAGTGCTTGTTGATCGTTACCCCGAAAGTAGAAGTTAGTAGTATCAGGGCTGTGAGGATATGTCCTGCTTTGTTAAGCATAATCAGAAATAAAAATAGACATTGTGCCACGAACCTCCAAACAAAACATCGGTATTACATCATAAAAACAACAAAATATCGTGATTCATCAGGTGACATCCAGGACACATCCTGCAGTATTTCTGAACTTTACGCTCCATTGTTAATTTTTATTAAATACACGAGCACGCATTAATCAAGCATTAGTTCCTCCTGGAATAAGGATGACAACAATTGACTGTTTCTTCATAACTAAATTTCGTAACAGGCTGAAAAAATTCTTCAGGTTAATTCGAAAGTGGTCTTCATTTCTGGAAATAAATTTATTCCTCCATATTGTGTCAGTAAATAAAATTATTTTTAGTTTTGCATCCTACCAAATTAGTAGGATAAATAAGAATGAATAAAACGCTCTCCATAGCAAACAGCATGATGTGTATGTGTTGCCGTATGTTTTTAAAACATGTGGGGGGTGATGCTGTACACGATTGTTAGTGACAAAATATTGAAAACATAGGTACCAGCCCTTCACAATTTGTGAAGGGCTTTTTTTTTAACTATAAATTCAAAGTATGTCAGATTTAAATTTCAAAATTGAAGGGGAAGCTCAGACTGGAGCTCGTTTTGTGGCAAAAGCAAGGCAATTTAGCCTGACTATCGATGAACCGCCTGCACTTGGTGGTGACGACCTGGGTGCCAACCCGGTAGAATACCTGTTGGCAAGTTATGCTGGCTGTATCAATGTGGTGGCTCACTTAACCGCCAGAGAGCTGGGACTCCAGGTTAAAAAGCTAAGCATTAAAGTGAATGGAAACCTGAATCCCGCCAGGCTGCTGGGGCAATCAGACGAGGAACGCGCAGGTTTCAAACAAATTGATGTCGAATTCAATCCGGAAATTGATGCCAGTCAGGAACAACTGGAACATTGGATGACCCTCATAAAAAAACGCTGTCCCATCAACGACAACCTTTCAAATGTTACACCCCTCTCATTTAATCTTATCCATGAATCATTAACGGTATAACTAGGTTTTAAGCTATGTCAAGAATTTACAACAACATTACTGAAACCATCGGTAATACCCCGCTCGTTCGCTTGAACCGAATCAACAAGAGCAAAGCCACCGTTCTGGTCAAAATTGAGTCATTTAATCCCGGAGGCTCCGTAAAAGACCGTATCGCGTTATCAATGATTCAGGCTGCCGAAGAAGAAAAGATAGTTAATCCCGACACGGTAATTATCGAACCTACCAGTGGCAACACCGGTATTGGTCTGGCGCTGGTAAGCGCGGCAAGAGGTTATCGGTTAATCCTGACGATGCCGGAAAGCATGAGTGTAGAACGGAGAAAAATTCTTCTGGCTTATGGTGCCGAATTGGTCCTAACTCCTGCCAGCGAAGGTATGAAAGGTGCTATTGCGAAAGCTGAAGAACTGGCTAAAAAATACCCGAATCATTTTATTCCTCAGCAATTTCAAAATCTCGCCAATCCACAGGCGCACCGAAAAACAACCGCTCTCGAAATTTGGGAAGATACCAAAGGTTCAGTCGATATTTTTATTGCTGGAGTGGGTACCGGAGGAACGGTAACAGGTGTCAGCGAAGTGCTGAAAAGTAAAAACCCGGAATTGAAAGCTGTTGCGGTTGAACCTATCGGTTCACCTGTACTATCCGGAGGAAAACCCGGACCGCATAAGATACAAGGTATTGGGGCCGGTTTTGTACCGGAAGTATTAAACACGGGTGTTTACGATGCCGTCATGCAGATAAATGAAGAAGAAGCCGTGAAAACTGCCCGCGAACTCGCAAAGCAAGAAGGAATTTTCGTGGGTATATCTTCTGGTGCTGCATTGGCTGCTGCTCTGAAATTGGCCGAAAAGCATGAAAATGATGGTAAAGTTATTGTCGTGCTCTTACCAGACACCGGCGAGCGTTATCTCAGTACAATACTATTTGAATAGGCAATAAAAAATCATAACCACAAAATAATTTGGTGACAACTCACTTTCCGGAGATTGAAATAGTATGGTTCAATATTCTTACGAAAGCTGGGTTGTCACTTTTTATAAGATTAATCGCGCTCTCTTTTCTAGACCCTCACTTTTTTCTCTTTGTCTACTCTTTTCTTCAATTGAATTGTAACCACACACGCTGTGAGCTTCCACACAGATAATCACCCCCGGCGATTTAACCCCATCAAAATCAAGACATAAAAATATCATAACAATTTAACTACATGTGTGTTATTCTAACAGAACAACGTTTTCAAAACCAGAAAATCAATGAATACCTCACGCAGAAAATTCATCTGGATTGCCTCTGCAGCATCGGTTGGTGTTCTGAGCGTTCCGGTACTTCCGAAATTGTACAATTCCATTACCGGGGGACAAAGGGTTTCACCCCATCCCCTGAACAAAAACTTCCCGGCAGACGTCGATTTGGAGTTCACAGCCATTCCGGATCAAGTGCAGCTTCTCAACGGTAGTAAAACGAACATTTATACCTACCAAACCCGTATCCTGAAAGCTGAAAATGCTACAATAGATAAATTACCGGGCAGCTATCTCGGTCCGGTTATCCGCGTAAAACAAGGACAAAACGTTCGTGTCCGCTTTAAAAATCAATTGCCGCGTGAAAGTGTGATTCACTGGCATGGATTACACATCCCGCAGGAAATGGATGGCCATCCCATGTATGCCATCGACAAGGGCGGGGAATTTGTCTATGAGTTCACGGTCAACAATCGCCCCGGCACGTATTGGTTCCATCCGCACCCCGACAAGTTTACCGGTCCACAGGTATATTACGGACTGGCCGGACTGTTCATTGTCGAAGGCGATGAAACGGGGTTACCCGACGGAGAATATGACGTGCCTTTGGTTATTCAGGACCGGAAAATAGATGCTGACAATCAGCTGGTATACCTCGATGGTGGACGAATGGCGCGTATGCAAGGCTTTCTGGGTGACAGAATACTGGTCAACGGCCAACCCGACTGGAACCTCGATGTGAAAAAAGGCACCTACCGGCTCCGCATCTTAAATGGCTCCAATTCCCGTATCTACAAACTGGCCTGGAGCGATGACAGCAATATCGTGGCCATCGGGACAGATGGCGGCCTGCTGGAAAAACCGGTAACGCGGCCTTACCTGATGCTTTCTCCGGGCGAACGCATCGAAATATGGAAAGACTTCTCCTCCCAAAACGACGGTGAAGAGGTACAATTAAAAAGTCTTCCTTTCGAAACCGGTTCTCCCATGGGAGGCGGCGGAATGATGGGGGGCATGATGGGAGGCGGACAACAGCAGACACCCAACGGAACAGCCTTCGATTTGGCATCGTTCCAGGTAACGCCACAAGCCGGCGTACAGAAAGAGCTCCCGGCCGCCTTCGCAAAACACAGGACATTGTCTCCCTCGGATGCTGTGAATGCCAACAACCCCAGAACATTTCATTTCTCGTTCGAACGGATGCAATGGGTCATCAATGGCGAAACCTTTGAAATGATGGGGGTAGCCGACTGGGAAAAAGTAAAACTGGACACCACCGAGGTATGGGAATTCATTAATGGTGGCGGCAGCCGGGGCATGGGCCGGATGGGCAACATGATGCAAATGCCCCATCCTGTCCACCTGCATGGTTTGCAATTCAGAATAATCGACCGCGATGTCTCCGGCATGAGCGCCTCAGTCTGGGAATCGGTAAAAGATGGTTTCGTCGATCAGGGCTGGCAGGATACGTTCCTGCTCATGCCGGGAATGAAAGTGCAGGCGGTGATGAAGTTCGAAGACTATACCGGAATCTTTGTCTACCACTGCCATAACCTGGAACATGAAGACATGGGCATGATGCGGAATTATGAGGTCATTGCATAGCAGGCTCAAACCCAATGGACACTAAAATTAAAAAACGGTACAACCGGATAGCCAAAGTTTACGATATCCTCGAAAGTCCAATGGAATCGGGTTTTTCCCGGTGGAGAGAAAAATTGCTCAGTGAGGTAAAAGGGAAAACCCTCGAAGTGGGCGTTGGCACGGGTAAAAACCTGAAATATTATCCCGGCGATATCGACCTGACCGGAATTGATTTCAGTGAAAACATGATTGAACGGGCCCGGCGTAAATCCCGCAACAAACCCAATATCCGGTTAATGGTGATGGATGCCGAGAAAATGGATTTCGAAGCCAACACGTTCGATACCGTTGTCACATCGTGTGTCTATTGTTCCGTTCCCGACCCCGTGAAGGGAATGAAAGAGATGAAAAGGGTGTGTAAACCCGGCGGCAGGCTGCTCATGCTCGAACATGTCAGGAGCAACCACAAAATGGTTGGCAAACTGATGGACTGGATGAATCCCATTCCCCTGCATCTTTACGGCGCCAACATCAACCGGGAAACATACGAAAACTTGCTGAAAGCCGGGTTCGAACCGGACGACATTACCATAAAACATTTATGGTACGATATCGTATTACTCATTAAAGTGAATATCAGAAAATAAGGGCTCAATCGGGTGTGCAACATAACCGAATGAACTCAACCAGGTCATAACAGACACATCAGGCACAATTTAGATCTGAAAGACCAGGTCTTAGTCTCTCTTTTAAAAGTTGAATCCAAAAAAAATCAATTATCATGAAAACACTAGTTTTAATTTTTACCATGATTACATTCCTTTCAGCGAAAGGATTCAGTCAGCAAACGGACGCGAACAAGCTCCTCGAAAACCAGGAAACACGTCAGGCTATTTTTAAAGCCATCGCCGGCAACCCGGATATGATGAGCGATTTTATGAAAGTGGCCAAACAGAACAAAAAGGCCATGATGATGATGAATAACGAAACCATGGGCAAAGACCGGCAAATGGGAATGGGCGATAAACAGGAAGGAATGCACGGCAATAAGGATATGATGGGCAAAGGAAAAATGATGGAGAAAGGAACCATGATGAGCGGTGAGAATATGTCGGACCGAATGGAAATGATGAACGAGATAATGGATAACCCCGGCATGAGGCAACAAATGTTGGAGAAGATGATGAACAAAACGGACAAGGATACCGCCATGAGAAACCAGTTTATGCACATCATGTCACAACATCCCGAAATGATGAAAATGATGCAGGAGAAAAGCATGATGAAGTCGCAGCATATGAAGAAGAATAAAATGGAGAAACAATCTCACATGAAAAATAAGTAACCGCACGAACGGAAGGTGAGTCCCCCAACGTCGAAATAGATTTTTCACTTCTGCTGGAAACCTTTTAAATCTGGTAATAAACATGCTGAACGTAACATTTCTGAATTTTCTTGAAAGCCCCTCCTTTGTCATACCGTGGTATCTGTTTGGTATCCTGGCCGCCATATGGGTTACCTGGGACGTTTTCAAAGTGAACACCCGTGTGAATACGGCGTTAAAATATGCCTGGCCCATCATCATGATTTTCTTTTCAGTCATCGGGCTGGCGCTGTATCTCATTACGTGCAGACCACCCGGGATTGGAAAAAAGAAAGGAAAGGATGAAATCGATTACCACCATCGGTATGTATCGGCCAAATGGAAAAAGGTGACCGGTTCGGTGATGCATTGCGTAGCCGGCGATGGTCTGGGAATCATGACAGCCATGGTCATCAGCCGGATGATTGATTTAAATTTCTGGCCGGAGTTCTGGTTCGAATATGCTGTTGGATTCTTATTCGGATGGTTCATCTTTCAGTTTATCGCCATGCGTAAAATGGCAGACTCAACCTCCAAAGCCCTCTGGCTGGCCGGCAGAGCAGAGTTCTTCTCGATGATAACCGTCATGGTCGGAATGGGTTTGGTCATGCGTTTTATCACCCCGGAAATAGCTGGTCAAAGCCCCAATCCGGATACGTTTACCTTCTGGGGATTTGGCGCACTGGGGCTGTTCGTCGGCGCGATATTTACCTTCCCGATGAATTGGTGGTTGGTATCAATCGGGTGGAAACACGGAATGAGCTAAGGATCTAGATCAATATCCTCATCTGCTATGGGTGAACAAACCCGGGTAGAACAACAAAAACAAAGGCTGTCCAAAAAATCTGGACAGCCTTTGCTAATTTTCATGCGACTCGCAATGGCAGACACGAATAGCAGATGCCCGCCAACGGGAATAAATTCAATTGACTTTGCCTTCTTCTCCGTTTTTGATGCGTACCGCTCGTTCAATATCCGAGACGAAAATCCAACCATCACCACTTCTTCCGGTATGACCGTACTGTTGGATGATAGATACCATCTCGTCCGCTTTTTCCTCCTCGCAGACAAGCTCAATTTTCACCACGGATGAATATTTCTGAACATACTCAATGGAATAGCTGAAAAACTGATCGTCAGCCCACTGAGCCAGGGCTGCGGCGTCCAGGACAGTCATACCTGTGACACCTGCCTCCTCCAGATTTTGGATGACAATTTCTGCCTTTTCTTTTCGGATGTACGCCTTTATTTCCTTCATGTTAATCCTCCTTATGAACCTCGGTTATCATGTTATTTTTCTTCATTTCCCGCTTTTTCACGACGTAGAAAATAGCCGGATAAAAAGCCAGTTGGATAAGCAATGCAGTGATAATCCCTCCAAACATTGGAGCCACAATACGTTTCATCACGTCTGAGCCAACGCCATGTCCAATCAGGATCGGTAACAAACCAATCAAAAGAACCGTAACGGTCATCACCACCGGCCGGATTCTCCTGACGGCCCCCTGGAAGATGGCTTCTTTCAATTTATCCAGCGAGGTCATTAAACCTTTGTCCCTCATGTTTTCATAAGCTACTTCCAGGTAAAGTAACATGACAACTCCCATCTCTGCACTCACTCCGAGCAGGGCAATTACACCAACCCAAACAGCGACACTCATGTGGAATCCGGCAAAATAGAGGTACCAAACGGCGCCGACCATGGAGAACGGTAATGCCAGCAGGATAATACCTGTTTTGGTAAACGATTTGGTGTTGAAATACAGCAACAACACGACCAGCAACAGCGTCAATGGAATTACGAGCGACAAGGTTTTGGCGGCACGTTCCATGTATTCGTACTGTCCGCTCCATGTCAGGGAATAGCCCTGGGGAAGATTAATTTCCTTATTTACCACCTTCTTAGCGGCATCCACGTATGAGCCGATATCCGTCGTGTTCAGGTCAACATACACCAGTGATTCGGGACGGGCATTCTCTGATTTGATGACTGGCGGGCCTTTCTTCACAATGATGGCTCCCAGCTGCCCCAACGGAACTTGTCCGCCATGTGGCAACGGTACCAGCACCCGCTTCAATGCTTCCAGGTTGTTTCTGTAATCACGTTGATAGCGGAGATTGACCGGATAGCGCTGCAGTCCCTCGATGGTTTTGGTGATGTTCATTCCGCCAATGGCCGATTGGAAAATGTCTTCCACATTACCCACGGTCAGTCCGTAACGGGCGATGGCGTCGCGGTCAATATCAAAATCAATATAATTACCGCCCTCAGAGCGCTCCGCAAATACCGAACGGGTTCCCGGAACTTTTCGCAACACGCCTTCGATTTTCTCTCCCAGGTTTTGAAGCACGCTCAAATCAGGTCCGGTAATTTTAATTCCGACCGGTGTCTTAATACCCGTTGAGAGCATGTCAATCCGGGTTTTAATCGGCATCGTCCAGGCGTTGGTGAGCCCCGGGATTTTAATGGCCGCATCCATCTTATTTACCAGCTTTTTCGGGGTCATTCCCTCAGGCCATTCGCTTTGCGGTTTTAATTGAATGGTGGTCTCAATCATCGAAAGCGGTGCCGGGTCAGTAGCGGTCGATGCACGACCTACTTTTCCCATTACTGATTTCACTTCCGGGAATGATTTGATGATTTTATCCGTCTGCTGCAACAACTGCCGTGCTTTGGTTATCGAAATCCCCGGCAAGGTAGTGGGCATGTAAACCAAATCACCTTCGTACAGTGGGGGCATAAATTCAGACCCAAGTTTGCTGTATGGGAACCAGCTGCCAATCACAATCAGGGCCGAAATAATCAGTACCCACCATCTCCGCTTGATGACGAAACCGACAACCGGTTCATAAGCGCGCATTAGGAACCTCGTGATAGGATTGTCTTCTTCCTTTTTCATCTTTCCACGGATAAAATAGCCCATCAACACCGGCACAATGGTGATGGCGAGAATGGCGCCAACAGCCATCGAATAGGATTTGGTGAATGCCAGCGGTTTAAACATCCGGCCTTCCTGGGCGCCAAGCGCAAAGACAGGAAGAAACGAAACCACAATCACCAGCAGGGAGAAAAAGATGGACGGACCTACTTCTTTTGAGGCCTCCAAAATAACGGCCCAGTGCGGCTTTTGCTTTTCAGGCGGCAACTGCTGATTACGTAGCACATGCGACTGGGCATTCTCCACCATGATAATCGCCGCGTCCACCATGGCACCAATAGCAATGGCAATACCACCAAGCGACATGATATTCGCATTAATTCCTTGCAGATGCATGATTAATAAGGCTCCCAGTACGGCCGTTGGTAAAGTAAATACAGCAACGAATGAACTCCTGAAGTGCAACAGGAAAAAGAAAATCACCAGCGAAACCACGATAATTTCTTCCAGTAGTTTATCCTGAAGGTTGTCAATCGCTTTATGAATAAGTCCTGAACGGTCATAAGCGGGGACAATCTGAACGCCGGCCGGCAGTGATTTTTTCAGTTTTGCAATTTTCTTCTTCACCTGATCAATCACTTTCAATCCGTTGGCACCGTATCGCTGAACGACAATTCCGCCCACGACTTCTCCCTTTCCGTTCCAGTCCGCCAAACCACGGCGCAGTTCCGGGCCAACGACCACATTGGCTACATCTTTCAAATAAATGGGCGTGCCGGTCGCTTTATTAAAACCGACGGTCACCATCTTTAGGTCCTTCTTGCTCTTAACATAGCCGAGTCCGCGGACCATAAATTCAGTCTCGCCCATTTCGAGTAGCCGGCCGCCTACATCGTTGTTGCTATTCTTAATGGCCATCTTTACCTTATCGAGCGAGAGATCGTAAGATGCCAGCTTAATCGGATCAACCTCTACCTGGTATTGCTTGACAAATCCGCCGATGCTGGCTACTTCAGATACACCCGGGACCGTCATCAGCTCATATTTCATAAACCAGTCCTGGATGGACCGTAGTTGCTGCAGGTCCTGTGTCTTCGATTTCAACACGTATTCATAAACCCAACCCAGCCCGGTAGCATCCGGGCCCAGCTCCGGCGTAACGCCTTTGGGCATCGAACTCTGCATCGAACTTAAATATTCCAGCACACGGCTCCTGGCCCAGTACAAATCAGTCCCGTCCTTAAAAATCACATAGACCATTGAAAAGCCAAAGAAGGAATAACCTCGTACATCGGTAGCACCCGGAACCGAAAGTAATTTCGTCGTCAGCGGATAGGTGACCTGGTCTTCCACAATTTTCGGACCCTGTCCCGGATATTTGGTCATGACAATAACCTGAACATCGCTCAAATCAGGAATAGCATCCACCGCTGTGTTCTTGATGGCCCAGATTCCGGCTGCCATCAGCATGACAGTGAAAATAATGACCAGCGTTTTATTGTTGATGGACCATTCGATAATCCGGGCAATCAGGCCGTCTTTATTTGTTTCATTTGGAGTCATAATCTTTCTTTCCTTCGTTTACAAAAATGCTTGTTATCAAGCGTTTCCTGTAATTCTGCCGCAAGGCATCATTGATACTTAAAACCATGTGCTTTCAGGTTGTCTTTTACCTGTTGAATGGTCATTTCACGCAGTTTCATTCCGCAAATCGGGCAAGTTCCCGGTTTATCGGAGATCACGTTCCAGTCCATGACATCTTCGTAGAGTTTACCGTCATGATTTTTATCGATGGCTTCGACGTTAATCACGCCTTTCCGGATGATCGTAGTGTCCTTCACTTCTGAAGTAGCTTTGGTGGAGTCCTTATCCATCTTCATGCCTTTCATATTCTTCATTTGCTTGCCGGAAGTGCTGTCTTTTTTAGCAGCTGTGAACAAGTTCATTGAAGCATTCAGGTTCGATTCGGAGTCAATCATAAACTCGGCAGAGGTAACAACCTTCGTGTTAGCAGACAATCCGCTTAAAATCTGGTAGTAGCCATCTGAGTAGTTACCCAGCTTCACATGTACAGGTTTGAACTTTCCATGGCCTAGTGATACAATCACAGTGTTCTCACGGCCGCTTTGAAGGATGGCCTGTGCAGGAACCATGGGGTAATTGCCTAAATCTTTTCCTTTGATGTCTACATTGGCAAACATACCGGGCTTCAGTACATGGTTGCTGTTATTCAGATCAATCCTGACTTTAATCGTACGGGTTTGGGTGTCCAGTACCGGGTAGATGAACGAAATCTTTCCTTTGTATGTCACTCCCGGCAGGAAATCCATGGTGATGGTCGCCGGCTGACCCAAAGCAATTTTATTCAGTTCATGTTCATATACGTCAGCTACCAGCCACACAGAGCTCAAATTGGCTATTTTCATTAACGGCATTCCGCGCATGATTTTAGCCCCTTCATCAACGTTTTTTGACAATACCGTTCCGTCAAAAGATGCTGTGAGGGTGATATATTTCCTCACATGCTTTGTCTTCTTCAGCTCCTGGATATCCGCGTTTGAAACATCCAGCAATTCCAGTTTTCGGGTAGCATTCTTCAGCAAATCTGATGGCTCCTGACTTCCAATCATAGCGTTATCATAAGCCAAAGCAGTCAGATATTCCTGCTCTGCTGCAACCAGTTCCGGCGAGTAAATCCGCAACAGTTTCTGGCCTTTCCTCACTTGCTGCCCCGTGTAATTCACGTAGAGCTTATCAATCCAGCCTCCCGCTTTGGTGGTCACCGTGTATTCTTTCTGCTCGTCAGGCTGAATAATGCCATTGGTCATCACATCAGCATGCATATTTGCGGATTTCACAACCGTTGTCTTCACATTCATATCCTGCTCTACCACCGGATCGATGGAAACCACACCATTTTGGCCGGCCTGATCGGCATAAACCGGAACCAAATCCATACCCATGGCCGATTTGCCGGGATGATTGTAAATCTCATTCGGGTTCATCGGTGCACGCCAGTAAAGGATTTTCCCTTTCTTGTCATTTTTCGCTTTGCCTTGGCTTTGCTCACCTTCAGTCATCACAGTACCCTGTTTCCCGGATAACAGATAATATCCTGTAACGCCCAACGCTGCGCCCAAAATAACTAACAGGATATAGACGAATATTTTCTTATTCATTTGTCCTTTTTTTATAATTCATTAATTCAATTGCGTTCCCGATAAAAACTCCAGTTTCGACAGGTTTTTACTGTAGGAAGTCCGGATATTGGCCAGTTCGGTTTTGACTTTCAGAATCTGGTCTTCTGCCCGCATCACGTTAACAAAGTCTATTTTATTAACCTGATAATCTGCCAATGCAGCCTGGTACGACTGAAGGGCCTGAGGCAGTAACGTGGTCGTAAGCAGTTTTTCCCGTTTTTTCAGGGCACTCATTTGCGAATTGATGGCTCCGAAATGTTGCTGTAAAACCTGCAGCGAATGCTGATATTGTTGACTGAAGGCATCCTGCTGGAAACGGGCGCGGTTGACTTTTGCAGTCTTGTTTCCTCCATAGTTGATCGGAATCGTCACGCCGACCGCTACGCCCAGTAAATCCTTGTAATCCGCTCCACTAACTCTATTGAAGCCTCGCTGTGTGTACTGTACACCTACTTTAAAATTGGGATAGAAAGTGTACTTGGCTTCCTTTTGCATCAATTCAGCCTTCGTTTCATGAAGTTTAATCTCTTTCAAAACCGGCCTGTTTTCCTTGGCTAAGGCCAGAAGTGAATCGGTTTTTACATACTCGTGGGTGATAGGAACAATCCTTTCAGTTGGAATATAAACAGAGTCGTTGCGCAACAAAAAGCCGTTTAGTTTGGCCTGTAACGTCGACTCCTCACCTTTTAAAGTTTCAATCTTATCCTGCAGCCGGGTTTTTTGAACTTCCACCTCGATCACATTCTGCAGACTGGCGGTCTTCACTTCAAACTTTCGTTTGGCAACCACCGAAATCTGTTTCAGTAAATCCAGGCTTTCCTTTGTCAAACCGACATCCGCTCTTTTCTCCTGGAGGTTGTAATAGAGCTCCGAAACTTGTTCCTGTATCTGGTTGACCAAATCGGCAATTTGCTGACGAATAATGAGCGTGTCCATCGATTTAACGGCCGCTTTGGCTTTCAGACTTCCCGGAAAAGGAATCGCCTGTGCCACACCAAGAACTTTGCCGGTCATCGCTTCCTGGTTCAGCGAAAAACTATTCGTCGGAACATTCATCAATCCCAGATTGGCTACCGGGTCCGGAAGGTGCGTCCCCACCTGGATATTCTCCCTCGCAGCCTTTAATTGAGCCTGCAACATCGCCAGGCTCGGATTTACTTTTTCGGCTTGTTGAATCAAGCCATTTAAAGAATCATCCTGACTCTGCGCGAACGCCGGCAGACTTATCGCGAGAATCAGTAACAATCCTATTAACTTGTATCTGTTCATTGAAATATGATTTAAGGTGTCTCTTACAACTATTCTGACCAAGAAAAAAGCTATTATTTTCCAGACACGATGTTACTATCATCATGACAAAATTAGAAACATGCTACCGCAAAAGGGTTATATAATTTTCACAAAGAGTTATACAATTACCACTATTTGCCATCTCATTGGGAGAATTTAAGTCAACCGTTAGAAATACGATAAGAAAGTTGACTGCCTGTAACGCCAGACATTGGCAAACGAGATCATGCTTATTGGAAAGTTGATTGTATTAAGCACCACATCTGTTCCCAAAGTTATCGGACAACACGGTCTGTCTGCTCATCACTGAACGAAACCAGCTGTGTAAAAGCGATAACGACGTTACGGTTAGAGCGAATAAATCAACAGAGGAATACCTGCATAAGGGCGCACCTATCCCCTGCATCATAAAGGGGAAGACTTGTCTGATGAGTATAAAAAGAAGAAGGAACTTCCGAAGTAATAGGAAGTTCGACTGCAGGAACGATTAATACAGGAGCAAAAAGATCAAGTACCGGAGCCTGAAAATCATTGTCGAAACTCGACGCCAGAAAATCGCTGGCCACCTGGTAATGCTCATGTGTATCCGCACAGCCATTCATATCATGATGTTCGGGAGTACAGCACGATTGCGCATTGGCATAAACCTCCACATCAAACAACCGACCATGGGAATAGTGCTTGTTGATCGTTACCCCGAAAGTAGAAGTTAGTAGTATCAGGGCTGTGAGGATATGTCCTGCTTTGTTAAGCATAACTCTGTTCCAAAAGTAGAAATTCCAATACAAATGCCAAAAGAGCTTTATTCCAGACAAATACTAATCACGAATGAAATTCCTCTTAATCAACTGGTTCACTATCTATTAAAAATATCTACAGCTATTTGTGAAAAAAGATTAAATTTTCTTTTCACATCCTAAGGTATTCACTCCATTTTCGGCTAAAACAATGGTATTGCCACCCATTCAAAGATAGCAACTCCACCCAACAAAAAGACCGCTGCCCCCATAGCACCCCAAATAACACCCTGCCCACACCAACTGAATTTACATAACATGCAATTCATAGGAACAACCCCACATCCCAACCGTGGACCGGAACTGAAATTAAATAGGACACTTTGAAGGTCTACGCTTGGTTCATGTAATTGATAGATAATTTGAAAAGCATCAGAAACATAGAGCGTATATGATTGTTTTTCACATCATTAGTGTATATAAATATACTACTTATTTATTCACCTGATTACTTCTTATAAATACCATAACATACTGAATCACTTACCTTTAATATTTTCATCGCCTTCAAAGTGTCCTATTTTAATTGATTTCCACATGAAAACCTTCTGTAACGCTCGATTCTATTGGAGTTTTCAATCAAAGTTTCAAAATTCATGCCTTCAAAGTGTCCCATTTTCGCCCCCATAGTGTCCTATTTTAGGGCTATTTTGCATATGAATTCCAGCAATTTGGGCTGAAACACTGCTTTGATCACCGTTATAATGGTTCGCATCCGAAGTGTCCTATTTTATTTTAATTGTCATTCATTGTGTCCTATTTTCGCCTCCATTGTGTCCTATTTTATGAAAATTCGCCTTCAACGTGTCCTATTTTAAGGCAAATTTGCTCATTAATTCCAGCGATTTAGACTGAAACACTTCTGTGATGCCTGTTTTAATGGTTCGTATCCGAAGTGTCCTATTTTAGCCTTCATCGGGTCCTATTTTATATTATTTGGCAGTCAAAGTATACTACTTTATATTATTTGGCATTTAAAGTGTACTATTTTCACTTTCATTGCGTCCTATTTTATGCTCTATCACCTGACCATGCTGTTTTTCAATCAACGTTTTATCATTTTATCTTGGCTTCCAACAGGAGCCAGTTCCGGGCGCAGTGATTGCAGAGTAACGCCGCTCTACTACTTTGGACGGTTGCAAATTTCAGCTGATGTGCTTTTTATGACTGATGGTTGAAGAAAGTCGACATAAATTTTGGGGCCGGTTGCTGGCCGATCCGATTCCGTCAGCTGCAGAAAACTGTTTTGTCGACAAAAGTTGAACCAGGTGTCAGCTGTAGAAGATCTTCAGGCATTTGTTTTGTCGACATTTTTAAAATTAAATTGCTTTATATTAAATTTGTTAAAACTCGATTATGATTGTCTCAAAAGAAAAGTACGAAAAATCACTGCGTGTAGTCGATCAATTGCTGGTCGGGAGAAGTCTTGACTCTCTGTCAGATGATGAAAAGGTACAGCTGGAATTTCATACTGACATTGTTGAAGCATACGAAAAAGAATACTACCCCATCGAGTTACCTTCTTTAGTTGATGTTATTAAACTCCGCATGTTCGAAATGAATCTAAAACAGAAGGACCTGGCAAATTTACTTGAAGTATCAGCCACACTAATATCAGAATATCTGAAAGGACGTCGCGATATTACTTTAGATGTTGCAAAAAAGATTCACAAAAAACTTGATATCGATGCTGATATCATTCTTCAGTAAATTTGGTGACTATCATTTTAATTACTCTTACTTGTTTTCTATACCCGGCCGTTTGGTCGGGTATTTTTTTGCCTGGGAAAGTGAGAACAAAAAACTTTCTGTTTGCTTAATATGATATTTAAATATCGACAAAAGTAGGTCCAGATCCTGTTTCCAACTGAGCGCCGATCCCCCTTTTTATAGATATTTTTTGCAACGATGGGATTTCGAGATATTTCCGGGAGGTTGTTTTTTGTCGATTTTCCATTTTACATACCACGCGGGGAAATCCACTAATTGATTAATTTTTTTACTTTTAATTATGGATAAGTTACTTCAGCTAAAGAATAAGTATGTTGAGCTCTCAAGAGGTTTTATTGATTATGACAAGTTCAACAATTACTTGCTTACATATCATTCAACGTGCATCGAAGGGGCAACGCTTACCCACAGTGAGGTTGTTCATCTGTTCGAAGATGGCCTGACCCCCCTGGGAGGTAAACCTTTTAGTCACGTCCTGATGGTTAAAGACCATCTGGACGCCTTGAAATTTATCCTTGACCTGGATAAGAAAAAGCAAAAATTGACCGTTAAAACTATTCAAACCATATCCTCCCTGTTATTGAAAAACACCGGTGTAGAATATAAAATCAAGGGAGAGAGTTTTGATGCTACAAAAGGTGAATTCAGAAAAGGAGGTGTACATGTTGGGAATCATACTTTCGTTAATTTCAACAAAGTTCCCGGACTGGTTAAAGAACTGGTAAACTACATTAACTCTCAATTGGACTCTTGTTCGGATTTCCTTAGTAACAGTGTCCTTGCCTTTGATGCACATTATCAAATGGTCTCCATCCATCCTTTTGCTGATGGTAACGGCCGTTTATCCCGGTTAATCATGAATTACATCCAGCATTATCACGGGCATCCTTTAACTCCTGTATTTTCGGAAGACAAGGCATTGTACTTTGATGCGCTTCAGGAAACAAGGGACAAACAAAACACTGATATTTTCCGAAAATTCATGATTCAGCAATCACAAAAGTATTTCGAGTCCGAGATTGCCATGATGAAAAAACAACCAGAACAAAAAGTGATTAGGGGAAAGGGGCTGTCGTTCTTATTTTGAAAATTTCGTCAACATTGACAAATTGCCTGAATCTGCAAAAATGGTTATATTGTCATTAATTGATATCAAAACTGATAGCAATATGAAAGAAGTAATTTCAAAGCTTGACAGTTTCAAATCAGAGATTGAATCAAAATTCAATGTCATTATCTGGATACTCAGTATTATAGTTACCATCCTGTTAGTAATTGCCGGGACCACAATATTTAAGTAGGCTTAGGTTTACATCCTTGTTAATATTTCACCTTGTGACCATCTGTCCAACCTTTTTCGGAAGTACGCTGTTTGTCGACAAAAGTTCCACCATGTCTCAGCTGCGACTGAATGTTGGTTCTCTATAGTTGTGTATATATACAAAATAATGACCAATATCGCCTTTAAATTGTATATTTACACAATCAAAATCATTCGATATGCGTGTCAATTTCCACCCCTGGTATGAATTGTCCGAAAAGCAGATTATTGCTGAGATAGGAAAAAGGCTGAAAGGTTTCCGCCTAAACCAGAATATTACACAACAGGAACTTGGAGATATGATCGGTAAAGGACCTGATGAAATCTCCAGGATAGAAAACGGGAAAGCCTTCACGATGATTACCTTATTAAGAATATTGAGGGCCTTAAACAAGCTTGAATACCTGGATCATATCCTCCAACCTCCCCAAATAAACCCACTTCAACTACGGGAAATCGAGAGAAAAAAACGTAAACGTGCTTCCAAAAAGAATAAACGATGAATATTGATGTTCGTATATGGGACCAGTTTGTTGGTGCGTTAACCTGGGATGAAAGTCGCAAAGTTTCTGTTTTTAGGTACAGCCCCGATTTTGTTAAAGACGGTCTGGAGATTGCTCCTCTTTTAATGCCTTTAAGGGAAGACTATTCTTATGAATTTAACCCTTATGATTTCAATTATAAGACATTTAAGGGGCTTCCTCCTACGGTTGCTGACTCCCTCCCAGATGACTTCGGAAATTACATCATGAGAGCCTGGTTGGAAAACCAAGGAAAGACTATCGATAACCTCACACCTCTCGAAAGACTCGGCTACGTCGGTAAAAGAGGTATGGGGGCGCTCGAATTTGAACCCGTTCTGGCTGGGGAGGAATTTAAACCAACTAACATTAATCCTTCTGAACTTGTAGAAATTACCCGCAAACTGCTCACGTCAGACGATCAGCAAAGTTATTCGGACCGTGAGGAAAGTTTATTGACTAAAATTTGGAGGACCGGAACCTCTGCTGGTGGAGCCAGGGCAAAAGCCATACTGGCCCTCGATGAAATTAACCAGGTGTACAAACCAGGGGACATCCTACACGGGCCGGACCATTCCGATTGGCTTATCAAACTTGATGGGTTAACAAATGATATACACGGGGACCCGGAAGGATGTGGACGTATCGAATACGCTTACTACAAAATGGCCAAAGATGCCGGTATAAACATGTCTGAGTCGAAGCTGCTAACCGAAGGCAACCGTGCTCATTTTATCACCAGACGTTTTGACCGCACCGATGGTGAAAAAGTGCATATGCAAACCTTAAGTGGCTTGGCTGGTTTTGATTACAGACGCCCAGACATTTATTCTTATGAACAGGTTTTCACGATCCTTAGGAAAATGCGGTTACCACATAACGATTTTGTTGAGCAATTCCGGAGAATGGTGTTCAATGTAGTGGCCCGGAACCAGGACGACCACGCAAAAAATATCTCTTTTTTGATGCACAAAACCGGTCATTGGTCACTTTCCCCGGCTTATGATGTGTCCTATAGTTTTAACCCTGCGGGGATATGGACCAGCCGTCACCAGCTGTCGATAAATGGGAAAAGGGATAATTTCGAAATCAATGACCTGCTTAAAATTGGGGAGGAGAATAACATTAGTTCGAGAAAGGCAATAATTCAACAGGTAATTGACGCTGTAAGTAAATGGGAAGTATTTGCGAAACAGGCTAATGTCCTACCCCAACAGATTGACCAAATTAAAAGTACACACAGACTTTTTGTAAAAGGGCACAACACTGGAAACAAAAATTTAGGCAATATGGCGTAGTCATAAATCCGTTTCCTATGGTGAACGGAAGGGGATCATAGCTCATCCGTAAGCAGTGGTTCCAAGTAAAAACTCTTTTAGACTGGGGTCTCAGTCGGTATCACATCCATATATACCCCACATCGCATTCAGGCAGAGCAGGATTTCAGACAGGTCATTTTTCCTGAACTGGAAAAAGGGAATCAGAAATTGTCTTAGGCTCTTGTTTTTGACCAGTACTTTTGGTTGGATTTTCTTTTCCAATAATTGAGTCCAGGCGAGTTGTGATCGAATGGATTTGATTTTGATTAATCGTTATGGGTTTGATTGAACTCCGAAAGCTGAATATACCTATTATGATTGCAACTATTACACCGGCCCATGAAAGCCAATACATTTTTTTAAATCTAATCTGTTCCTGGGTTTGGAAACTGTTTCTCTGAAAAAGAAGTAGTTCTTCAGTACTAATAACATATGAATCTCTATACTTAACAAGAGATTCAATTACAAAGGGATCATCAAAATCAAATGGACGCGCCCTTTTCCCAAGAGTCTCTAATTCCTCTTTTAATTCTTCATCTCCAATAGTTCGTTTATTGTCATGTATGTTGGATAAAATATATGAGACTATATATCCCTCCTTTTCCAGATATGTTAGCAATTTTAGCAATGTATTCAGAAAAAAAAGACGGTTGAGAAAATAATCAATAAAGGCTTCCTCACTTTCTATTTTCCCTCCTTCACGAATTGGGATGATTGCTTTTGCTGCCATCGCTTTTTTATCAATTTCCAATACAAACTCTTTGGAATAATGGCCTAGCAATTGTGTCAATGAACTTCCTTTACGGGAGTTAATCTCTTTGATTATGTCTTTCTCAACCTTTGATAGATGTCTCATTTGAATTTTAAATGTTGATTTTCAGTAAAAAAACGTATAATAATGGAAAATCAATATACAAGTTATTGACTTATTCCCCTCTCTCATATGTTGCTGTCTCAAATCCGTTTCCCTTTGTGACTGAAGAGGAAGGCGAACACTCGGGCGAACAGGTCTGATTAGCTTCACTTTCCACCGTCATAGTTGCAGATGTACTTCCATGCCCCAGTTTTTGTTTGACAATAAAAAACGTTACTTTCAACGGGACCAAATCAACAATGATTACTTTTGAAGAAACATAATAAGTACACAATACAACCTTGCATGTGTGTATAACACCAATTCATCAACTGAGATTGGAGAAATAACAACAATATTGAAACACACTAGCCATAGTTGAAAACCAAGAAATCGAACAGTATGAACCATAATGAAAAAAGAGAGATATTAAAAAAACTCAGTGAAAAGGAATTTCGGCAAGATTTAATTATTCCTCTTTTAAGTAAAATGGGATATATTGCTCCAATCGAATACCATGGGACAAATGAAAGAGGAAAAGATATTATTTGTTTTGAGTATGACAAATTGAAAGAACAGAGGTTTTTATCCGTTGTTGCAAAAATAGGAGATATGACTGGTGATGCTTCAACGGACAAAGGACTTATGAATGTTGTAAATCAAGTTCAACAAGCTTTTGATAATCCATATGAAGACTTGTTTAATATGAAACAAGTATTAATTAATGAAGTATGGATAATGACAACAGGTCGAATTGTTAGTGGCGCTGAAGAATCAGTTATAAGGACTTTGCGCAAGAATAACCTTGATAAACAAATTCGATTTATACGCGATGACAGGCTAATCCAATTGATTGACACATATTTTGGAACATATTGGAATTCATCAACTGAAACAAAAGAAAGTGTAATAATTCAGCGTGATAGGTTATTAAACTTCATAGATAGCATTCTGATTTCAAATAATGTTGACAAAACAACTATTGAATCAGTGAAAGCTACAATTCTTTATTCAGATTTCACCCCATCGATTCGGAAAAATATAGAGGGACTTCATATTTCATATGTTTCCCCATATTCAATTGAGTTATCAAAAATTGACAAAGAATATGATGATTATATTTTCTCTAAAAGCTATGGTATTACAAAAGAGATTTTTGCAGAAGCGAAAAAATACTTAGGGCAAAGTTTTTATTACATTGAAGAGACAATTGAACATGCCGACAGAATATCAAAACTAACGAATCCTGAAGAATTCGTAAATGAATCTTATAGCTACCTAACTAATGAATATCCTTTTCATCAATCCTATGGAGATGCATCCAAGTTCCTTGATAATTTAAGTTATTTGGAAGAAGGGCTAAATGATTTGAAGTATTTTAAAAAATACTTAGTCTATAAAGGAAAACTTGAATGGGCAAAGGAATTATCAAAATCAATTCCCAAGTTATTGCCTGAGATTGAGAAAATATTAGATAACTGTAAGGAAGAAAATGTTATTATAAATTATGCAATTTCAGAAGATAATCAAAGCGTAGTAATTGAATACAATGACAAAAGTGACTCAATCTGTTTTACGACTAAATTCAAATTAGTAGATACAAACTCCAC
This sequence comes from Prolixibacter sp. NT017, assembly GCF_009617875.1. Classification (NCBI taxonomy): domain Bacteria; kingdom Pseudomonadati; phylum Bacteroidota; class Bacteroidia; order Marinilabiliales; family Prolixibacteraceae; genus Prolixibacter; species Prolixibacter sp. NT017. The sequence continues at coordinate 2,696,599 of NZ_BLAV01000001.1, forward strand.
GTTTAATAGAGATAAAGAAGGTCGTATCAAAGCAACTATGATTGTTGATTCCGCATTGTCAAACTTTCGAGATTATCTAGAAAAATCTCTTGAGTATAATGAAACGGAATGGTTGCAGGATTACGTTGATTAATAACAACAATGGCTAACATTTTTTTATGTAATGGCAGGGAAAGAGCCAAATATCAAGGTTTGTAACCCGCTCAAACTGTGTAGCGGTTTGACAGGAAACTACCACACAACCTGCCACTACTCTTAAAATTTACTGTTAGCGTTCACACTAGTTCAAACTTGAAATATTTTTGATTAATGACAGAAATTTCTTTAGATAAATATACCGGTTGTTTGATTGGGGGGGCGATTGGTGATGCTTTAGGAGCTCCAATTGAGTTCATGGATTTAGAGACAATTAAATCTACATTTGGAAAAATCGGAGTTCAAGATTATGTTGAGTTTTCTGATGGATTCGGTGAATTTACAGATGATACTCAGATGACTTTATTTACAGCCGAAGGATTATTAAGGGCATATTATAGGTCCCCATTAAATGGAACTGTTGGAGAATTTAATGCTATTTCACACCACTCGTATTTGCGTTGGTTACACACACAAGGAGTACCAGTTGAAAAAGATAATATAAAGGAAGGCGTTTATGACATTGAACAAGGTTGGCTGATTAAACAAAAAGAGTTGTATAAAAGACGTGCACCAGGAAATACTTGTTTGAATGCTTTGTCAAGTGGGGTTGCAGGGACAGTTGAGAACCCAATCAATGACAGTAAAGGTTGTGGAGCAATTATGAGAGTTGCTCCAATTGGACTTCTTTACAATAACGATAGTAAGGAAGCATTTAAAATTGCATGTGAACTATCTGCAATAACACATGGACATCCAACTGGATATCTAAGTGCTGGATTTTTTGCCTCCGTCATCTCTAATCTTGCAAAAGGATTACACCTTAATGATTCAATTGAGAATTCTATTAAGATTTTAACAGGGTGGGAATTTCACGAAGAGACATTAGGTGCTGTGATAAAAAGCAAAGAACTTTTCAATGCGACTAAGAATAATAAAAACCACGATTTTGAAACCGTTGAGAAACTTGGAGAAGGATGGATAGCAGAGGAAGCATTGTCAATTTCTTTATACTGTTCGTTACTTTACGAAAATGATTTTAAAAGTGGTGTATTGTATTCTGTAAACCATAGCGGTGATTGTGATAGTACTGGTTCAATAACAGGAAATATTCTGGGATTAATCAACGGCGAATTTGCAATACCTTTAAACTGGATTGAGAAATTAAGATATAGTAGTATTGTTTCTCAAATAGCGGAAGATTTACATACAAGAATTAAAGGCAATTCGGTTGTGTCTGATACTGAATGGTTGGAAAAATATCCCGGATTCTAAGTAGAAGAGCACGAGCCTCTATCGATAAAAGTTGCACCATGTCTCAGCTGTAAATGAAGCACTGAAGACGCCAGCCTTAAACCACCTTAAACGCACCATACTTCATTTCACGAGCACAAATTTAGATTAAGTACTTAAACGCAGCGATATCATTGCTCAAACACACTAATTATCAACACAAAGAAGCATAAGTGCAAATTTTGCACTTATGAAAATTCGCTTTAATAATTTCTGAAAGCAGACATGCACTTGCTACGCTCTAGATCAGAATATCTCGTGATGAAGATTGTCAGGAGTAATCTTATCGAGAAGGTCTTTTAAAGCGTAGTTGGAAGCATTCAATTTAAAAACAGCTGAAGTATCCTTTGAGACGACTTCGATCATTGACAATTCAGACAAATCGACATCATCAGGGAGACTGACTGTCAATACATTTTTATTCTTTTCAATATTTGCATTCATCATCATTTTTTATTTTAAAAATACAATAATCGAGCACAACATTTCTATCTGTTCACTCGATATTGACAATTCCTAAAACCAATAAGATATTAGCAATAGTGGCATAATGGTAAAATTTACCATTATGCCTCAAAATCTACAAATCCCGGCAAATAGAGCTTACTCTTTCACTCTAATTATCGTTCTCATTATGTGCCTTTTTATACCATACAACCGCCGCTTCATGCACCTTGTCATACTCGAACTTTTGATAAATATTTAAAGCAACACTTCCAGAGAAAAGAATGCACAAACAAACAAAGCCAATAACCAACCATTTAGGCAGCGACAGCCTCCTTATCTTATTCTCCTCAATCTTCCGGATGTAATCATCCGTTAAAACTGACAGATGTTTGGTTTTGCGATCCAAATCGGTTGTATCGACCTTCAATTCTTTTGCTGCTGCAATTTCAATGCGCATCGCTGTTTTTTCCATTGCATTAAGCCGATCAATCAACACTTCTGCAATGGTTTCAATATTGTGTCTTTTACTAGTCATAACGATAATCCGTTCTTTCTTCCTTGCATTTTACGAATGGTTGGGGTAGATCCAATTTTGGTATTGTGGGTGAAAGTCAGTTTCGAAAAACTCATATTCCGATCAACTTCTGATGCTTTGAAGCTCTGCCCTTGATATCTCACACGAAATCCCTGAAGTTTCCCTTTCTTATTTACAGCGGGTTCAATATCTACGCCTTTCGAAATCATCACGTCAACATACTGAGTGAAGTCCATCGGCATGCTGTTCATGGCTTCTTTATGCAACCGATAAATCTCGTTTCTCAATTGCAAAGAACTTTTCTTTTTTAAGTCCCGAACTACTCTCGCTCTAATCAAACCGAGACTGCCGGCAACTACATCAGCGATTCTTTGTGCCTTCTTACCAATAAATTTGTCTTTGTATGTTCCTCCAGAAGAATCAATTCTATTACATATGATATGCAAATGCGCGTGATTCCGGTCTGTGTGCTTTACGACAATAGCCTGGTGCTCCTCAAGTCCCATCCCGGACAAAAACTCATTTGCAATATTCCGAAATTCCGTATTTCCCAACTTTCGACCATCTTCAGGCTCCGGAGACAAGACCATACTAATTGATTTATTTTTGGTCGAATGATTTAAATCCTGAAAGACCCTAAATTCAGCAGCAATCTCAACACCGCTTTCCCCAACGACCATCCTTTTGTCAATTATTTCAGCGCCGTTTTTTTTTACGGCATAGTCAACAGCATTGGCTGTATGTGCTATACTCTTTGCCTTGCCAATCATTGTAGTCTCCTTAAATGCTTTTTTATTTCGTCCGAAGTTTGCCGAATCTCCTGGGCAAATCTGGTATCCTTATCTCGGAATAGATTGCCGATCCGTGTGAAATTATTGCTGTAGGTTACAAGCATCTTATATACGGAGAGCTCTTCATCCGTCATTCGAAAAGTGACACGCTGCCCCAGAGCCGTTGCACGGCAAAATTCACTGATTTTTAAACCGGCATTCTCTGCCTTCTTTTTAATGATCGCTTTTTCAAGTGAACTACAACGAAATTCTATTTTCTTTCTTTTCATACTGTTTTTTAGTTTTTGGTGAACCATTGGAACGATGGTGAACTCCCTTTGTGACCACGGGGAACAAAGCAAGATTGTCATGACGATGACACATCTTGAAATAAGCTATCGCGACATTTTTCGCGTACATCCAAAATTTGCGCTATTTGCACACTCATTAAGATCCTTATATGCCGAATACCGGCTCGATAAATCACTACAAACGTTGTATAAGGAACACAGCTTTTTTGCTGCCTGCTTCCCGGATGAATCGTTATCCAGGTAAAGATCGACGTGTTTATAGAAGGGAAGTATTTCAGTCACCCGATCCAAAAAAGAAAGGGAGTTTAGAATTACAAAATCAGACGTTTTTGCGAGTTCCGGATCTTCCGAGACGAGCGTGAAAAAATCGAACATGCCCTCTGTAATTGAAAGCATCGAATTACAATTTCGGATTAAAGTATAATCTTTCGGCGAGCTCGAATTTTTGTAATACTGATTTCTCAATTCCCAACCTCCGGACACATTCTTCATTCCGATAGCGAAATATCTATTTCCGCCTAACGAATAATGTACCTCGTACGCATATCTGGATATCACCAGATCGGGAATTGCCCTGGAGGAATAATATCTTTTCAGTCCTGGGTGCTGAATCGGAGTAACACTAAGTATTTCAATTCGGTTTCTTTCCGGCATTGAGTCCGAATCAATTTGCTCATGAAAAGAAAGAGAAGTGCCTTTCTCCAAAATTGCCAAAGCATCCTGAACGGAACAATCGTTGTTTAAAGCAACAACCAGGTCAATGATATTGCCACCAATACCGGCACCATGGTCAAACCAACGATTCAACACCTTCGACACTTTAAAAGAAGGTATTGCTTCCGATCTAAACGGACTGGCATACCAGGCTTCCCTCGAATTTTCTCTCCGGGGAGTTATTCCAACAGAACGTAAAAAGTCAAATATTGATAAATTTCGAGCTGTGTCGCACTGTAGTTTTATTTCTCTTTTCATCGGCTATTTTTTTCATTTTTCTGTTTTTCTCCTACCTACTTACCTAAACGCTGAATATCAAAAACATAAACCACAGGTAAGTCGATTTTTCATCTTACCTATCTTACCTAATAGGTAACTTAGGTAGGTTCCAGGCAACTTAAATACGACTGATCTTACCTAAGCAAAGCACTGATTATCAATTTCAATTTTGCTCTTAGGTAAGTAGGTAGGTTAAATTCACTATTTTGTATGATTTCTCTCTTGATTGATAATATTGGACTTTGCCAGGTAGCCCCAAACTTGCTTTTTCGGATGTTTAACGCGTTGAAAATTGAAGCCGGAAAGAGCTCTGCCAATGTTGATGTGGTTCAATCGGAGATTAAGAAAATTCAAGGCTGCTATTACTTCAGTAGCAGTAATAAAATCATCCATACTCTGTGATTTCTCGTAATATTGGGCAACTAACTCCTGTTCTGTTGTCAAGCTGGTATACTTGGAGTTCCGGTCTTCATTCTCTTTGATATCCTTCATTGTCAGTTCCGGATTAAAATCATCGGATTTATAGGCATAGTAATATGCTTGCCCCCAGAGATTATCAATATTTGTCTCTTTGGAATAGGCAAAGTTTATTCTATCCCGAAGTTCAAAACACAGCCATCTAACTGAACCGGTTTCATCGTTTAAAAAGGAACTCATGTTCGTGGAGCCAATAAATGAACAGGTCCTGGGGAGATTGGTATTTTTTCGGTCGTACGGTAGCCTTTCGTTGATAAATGTCTTTGAGAAATACGCTTTCAAGGCATTCACGTCTTTTTTGGACAGAACAGATAGCTCATCGAGATTCATCAGAAAATTGCGAGAAAGCTGAATCCGGGCATCCTTATCATTACCAATATCCTCAGCTATGTATGAAGAAAGCTTGGGAGGGCAAAGAAACCGGCACCAGGTCGATTTTCCGGAACTTTGGCCCTTATGGCTAATAATAAATGCCTGCTTGTTAAAATATTCTGGCTCCAAGGCACATTTGACAGCTCGAACAAGCCATTTCCTGAAATGATACAGAAATGCTTCATCCTCGAATGTTGGTACGTAAGAGCAGTATTTAGCTATATAGTCAGTTCCGTCCCATTCGGGAAGGGAGCTGAAATATTCCTGAATTGGATTGTACTTCTTAATGAACCCTGACTGGATAAAAATCTCTAGTTTTCTTGGACTAATGTCTATTCCAACCTTTGCTAACTCTATGAGCAGAGAGCTTGTATTCAGGTTGCGCCAGTTTCTTTCATTTTTCAACGAGATTTGGAAATCATGCGATATTTCGTTGTATTGGATGTCGTATTTTTCGAATAAATACTCTGCTACATCGTCATAAACTGTTTGCTTTTTCGGATTCTTAACGACGTACAAATCCCTTTCATTTGTATTCATTGGTGCAAATGATTTAAACAGAAAATCATATCTTTGCAGTATAATTTTCTAAGTGATAAAATAAATTGGCAATTGGGCGTAAAGTGGGGCTTTACGCTTTTTTTTTGTAGACTTTGAGAACTCTGGGTTCCGCAGCATAGTTGTCTATCAACACGCGTTTGAATTTTCTACTGAAAAAACTCCCACTATATCAATTTGACACTCCCTGCAGTAATTTATAACAGACACCAGTTGCAAGTAATTAGCGCTTTTTATCTACCAGGTGTTGATCCATCCTCTTTGAGTATTCGGACGAGGTTTCTACTCTGTTTTCGGTTAGCCATTCAAAAAACAAATCCTTTCGAAATAGGACATGATTATCCCTTTTAAAAAATGGGATCTCCTTCTTTGACGTCTTTGAGTAAATAGTAGCTACAGAATATCCTGATATCTTTGCGGCCAGCTTTGTTCCAAATACTTCAGGGATTTCTTGTTTAGGAATCTCTTTCTTGGCGGGGTTACTCATCAGCCGCTTAAACTGGCCAACAGTCAAAAATGACAATGGGGTGTCATCGGTAATTCTTACATTTTCGTTATCCATAATCAATTTGTTTTGTTTTGAATTCGGGACCAAAACTATCGTCATCAAAACAAATAAAAAATGGGGATCCCTATTGTTATCCCCATGTTACACCCCATTTTTAAAGCGCCTAAATTCTGAGCATATTTTTCTCATTGATCCTACTAGGGTCTTTTAAACATTTAAAAATCTCCTTAGTAACTATATTCTCCCCTTTCAATGTAAAAGTGTTTTTAATAAACTCATAAGTTTCTTCATGAAAACCAGTATCAATATCCCTATCACGCCTTAATTGAACGAAAATGCCGGCCAACTTTGCTTGGACACCACTAAAGTCAATTTTACAATTTATTGGATCACCGTTAACAAAATTCGCAAATTCATTTCTGGGCGTGAAGTATTCACCAAAACGGGATATTACGTCCTCCCTTATTTCTTCATTAAACACAGGCCTGATTGAATTTTTCGCTACTTTACCATTGTCTTTTGAAGCTTCATTTTCATCTTCCTTACTACAAACCACGCCTTCCACTTCATCGGTAATCCTACTTGCTGTTTCCAGATACAAAGAGCTATATAAATCCCTCTCTTCTTTCAGCTTATCATCATATTCCTTTATTGTCGGATAGATATTCACAAACTCCAGCATCAAATCATTTGGAATAAAATGCTCATCGCTATTGCCATTCCAGATGCTCGTCATCCAAGCATCTGCTTTTTTGCATAGCTCGAAATACTTTTTATCATCAATCTCTTTATTAATACAATCATAGACCATGTGAAAGCTCTTTGAATAATCCCTCTCATTATCAAATGAAGTGACAATCTGATAAGTCAATTCATTTGTACTTGGAATCCATCCTAATCTAGCTTTAACAAAATCACCCTTGTTAGACTGTATCTTTTGATCTAGACCATTCTTAATTCTATTGAATTGATTATAGAGAAACCAAAATTCTCCAAACTCAATAGATATTTGATCCAATTGAATATTAATAACCTCATCAATAAACTTACTCCAACGGTTAGTTATTCCACTCGAATCGATAAAACAATCGTACCCACCCACTTCTTCTATTTCTGCATTACTAACTTCGACCGCTTTGAGTCCTTCAATGTGTTTCTGAAAAATTGACTCTATAGTCAGGAAAAAGTAGAATTTAAAGCCTGCTTCTATGTCTTCCATGTATCTAACGTTCACAATAATTCATTTGCTTTAGCAATCTCATCTTTCTGAAATGAATCCAGATAAACCTTAGTTGTAGCCAGATCCTTATGTCCTAATGCTTCAGAAATGACGTCCTCCGGGACACCACTGTTTTTCAATCTCATAGCATAGCTATGCCGGCTCATGTATGAGGAGAGCCTTATTCCTTCAAAATTCAATTCCTCACCCAATGTCTTCAAGTGTTTGTTATATCTACGGTACCGCCCCCGAATGTGATCATAAAGCTTCTCACCTTCGTATCCTGCAATCGACACACAGGGTGTCAGGTAATTCTCAACAAGCTGAGTATTGTTCTTAAACCAGTCAAGGAGCTGCTGAATATTGTCTGAAATCTTGATTCGGATGATCTTGGAATCTTTTCCCTCAGTTTTTTGCCGCCTGTACGCAATGTAATGGCCACCTTCGAAAACAAGGATATTATCAGTTGTCAATGCTGCAACATCAGCAAAACTCATTCCCTGGCAATAATAAGAGAACAGGAATAAATTTCGGACCCATCGCAGCGTATGACTTTTCAATTCAGCTGTTTTAAGTTTTTCTAAGTAGTCATTTGGAAGGTAACGCTTCTCAGATTCTTGCTCTAAGGCTGAAATACTATAACCTGTCTTTCCAAAAGGATAACTCACAGATGATGCTTCCCCCTCCTTTATAGCCTTGTTGAGCAATGCTCTGAAAGTCTTAATGTAATATTTGATTGTAGCGTTAGTGAGCCCCCGTTCCACTCTTAAAAATTCATCAAATTTGTTGATGTATTTTAGATCAATATCATTGAACGATAATCGACTGAATTTAGAATCGAAAAGCTTCAGTATGCCAAGTGTGTTCTCGTAAGCTTTCTTGTTCCCAATCTTCCCGGAACGGTCCAACTTATCAATGTAATCCTGGAAATAACCTTCAACACCAGTGTGTTTAGACTTATTCAAGAAGCGCTGTTCGAATTGATTCAAGGTCCAGTCAATTCGATTCTCTTCAAACTCTTCCAGGATCTTATCAGACCGCTTCTTCACTTCGGCAAGCCACTTATTGTTTTGTTCGCGATCTGGATGCAGGTTCTTCTTCCTGGAGTCGACAATATAAAGTTGAAAATCACTATTCCATTGCTCAGGAAGAGCCGAAATTCCCAAAAACATGATCTTGCGTTTTCCTTGTTTACGAATCACAAGACCGATTGGCGAAGAGCCATCTTTCAGCTTGCTTTTCTCCCCACCAATCAATTTTATGGAATAGCTTTTTTTCATTTGAATTTTGTCATATCTTAATCCCTGCCGCCAATTTTAAGCAATCCTGCCGCTTTTCAGGACATTTTTACGCCTGCCGTTTTCCTGCCGTTTTTATTAAAAAAGCATATAAAAAAGCATTTATTTCGGGATATACAGAGAAATCCAAATATAAACAAAATTAAGAGATTACAGACAGATACAAATGAAAAGAACACACCTGGGGGGCGAGGGGTCGCAAGTTCAAATCTTGTCACCCTGACAGATCTGGAAAGCCTGAAACGTCAATAAAAATAAGCGTTTCAGGCTTTTTTTATGCCTATCTCCTTCTATAAAACAAGGACTCCTTTTTGATAGGAATGAATCAATGAAATGCCTATCATTAGGGTTTAATTCACCAACATGAAAGGAAGAGATACGATAATTTGGGTAGGATTGGTGTCCTTTTGGTTATTCTTTATTCTTGAAATTACACTCGATATTTGGTTCGGTTCAAAATTTCCGGGTTACGACTGGAAATCAGAATCGATGTCGTACCTCGGGCAAAGCGGAAGCCCGATTCAGCATTGGGTATCTTTGTGGGGCATATTCGTCTCCGTGCTGATTTCACTATTCGTCATCGCTTTTTACCGGGTATACCCTTCAAACACGTGGTTAAAACTAGCCGCTTTTTCGTTGTTGCTTTACGGATTCGGAGAAGGAATCGGTTCGGGTTTGTTCCCCATTAATCCTCCTGATACCTCCATTACCGTGGATGGAAGATGGCATAACATTTTTAGCGGAATCGGAGACACGGGAATGGTTCTTCTCCCCTTTTGGCTGATGCTGATGTTTCCGCGGAAGGAAAATCGAAAATTACATGCTTACCTGTGGACGGTTGTCGGAATCGGCCTGGTGATGACATCCTTCTTTTTAGTTGCCAAATACTATCAACCCGACAATTTTATTCTGCATGATAAAGGAGTATGGCAACGGATTTACACCTTGAACTACTACGTGATGCTGCTTGTGATGAGCTTCAAAATGCTTCGTGACAAAAAACTATAAAAAAGGGGAAACAAGATGTACTCATTCCCCCTTTACCGATATCCGGAAAATACTAATCAATCATTTTATTTCTGCCACCAGGCTTTGTAGGTAGTTGTCTCCTTTCCACCCATTTTCTGCACTTCGTCGTTATAATTGGTGGTATTAATGGTGCTTTCAGTGGTCGGATACAGAAAGCGCGTGGCAATATTTCCACCGTTCATGTTGGCATTGCCGCCGGTCTGCAAAGCCGGATAACCGGTGCGCTGATATTCAATCCATCCTTCGAAGCCATTGTTGATATTGGCCAACCATTTCTGGGTAATGATTTGCTTCATGGAAGCATCGCTGGTAGAGCTGTCGAACTTCACCCCGTCGTGCATCAGGTAGTTGGAAGCAGCGGTCGCATCCAGACCTATTTCCGCGTAAGCGCCCATCACACCTTTGTTGTAAAAGGTAGCAGCGTTGCCCGGGATATAGCCTTTCAGGGCTGCTTCGGCCAGGATGAACTCCTGTTCCGCATACGTCATGACCCGAGCTTCGGTGAGGTAGCCGTTGGAACCGCTTTTAAAGCTGCCATTGAAGTTGGAAGCCGCAGCAGCTTGCGTGCTGGTCGCATCGACGACAATGGGCATTCCTCCGTAGTTGTCGAAACTGAATGTCCCGGTAGAAGATGCATTCGCGGTTACCGCAAAATAGTCGCTCACCCGCGCCGTGTCACCGGTTGCTTTAAACGTATCGTAGAGAAGACTATTCATATACTTCACGTTGAAATCTCCCGAGCGCTCGGTCAGACTGACAAAATTGTAAGGAATGGACGTCGGCAGTTCGAGTGCCGCACTCTGCGTCGCATCATCCATCAGCATGCCGTCGTTAACGATGGCTGTCATCTCTGCAGATACATCTTTTTGAGAAGAAATCCGCAACAGGTAACGCAACCTGAGGGCATTGATGAACTTCCGCCAGGAGGCCACATTGGAATTAAACAGCAAATCACCACTAACATTGCCGTTCGCGTTTGACTTCAGCAAATCGTCTGCTTTCTTCAGGCTGGGAAGAATTCCTTCATCCGGATCAGTATAAACCTTTTCCTGTGAATCGTATTTCGGCGTATAAGTTCCGGAAGCTCCCTGAAGAGCATCTGAAAAAGGAATATCGCCCCACAGCTCTGTCAGCTGAGCAAAAGCGTATGAGCGCAAGGTCAGCGCTACAGCCTGCAACATCGGGTTACTCTGTGTTTTCCCCAGGTCGTACAACGTGTTGGCGTCGCGGGCTGCTTCATACATGGCCGTCCAGTACGGCTCGTTGGTGACCGGCGAATAACGTGTTCCCTGGTTGTAGTATGACTGACTGAAGGTCATATACTGGCTATAACCGTTGCCCAGCGTCCATGCCATGCTGGAGTTATGGTAAGATTCCGAAACAATGGTATTGGACAACATGGTCGTGGCATCCGGTTTTTCCAGGCTGTTGGGATTGATATTTGCGTCAGTCAGTTCTTTGGAACAGGAACTGAAAAGCAAACTGGCTATGATGGGAACGATAAGAACAAATCTATTCTTTTTCATTTTCTTCGTATTAATCGGTTACATTAGAATTTAAGACCCAGTGAGAATCCAAGACTTTTCGTCGACGGAATACTCAGGAACTCTGTTCCGGGCAGAATTTGCTGACCGCGCAGGGCAAGCGTTTCCGGATCGACATCCTTATTCTGGGTGAATTCCAAAACATTTCTGGCTACAAACGAGAGGTTCAGATTGGAAGCCGCAGTAGACTTCGTGTGGAAGATATTTCTAAAAGTGTAGCCCAAACGGAATTGCCTCAACTTGAGGAAAGAAGCGTTGTACATGAAGGCTTCGTTGTTGGTAGCGTTATAATACGCGTTGTAATAGGTCGCTGCATCCACTTTCACTGTATTCGGAACATAGTTGCCGTTGCCGTCATCCATCACTCCTTTTCCGACAATTCCGGTTTCGCGGCCCGGCAAGGTTTCAACCGACATACCACCAGCCATGACACCCAATTCGGTATACGAATAGAATTTGCCGCCCTGATGCCAGTCCCACAGGAAGTTCAGGTTGAAGTTTTTCCAGGAGAGGTCATTCGACCAGGTGAGAACAAAATCGGGATTATAGTTACCCAACAACGTGTTTTGACTTGTAGTGAACTGAGGCACGCCGTTTTTGTACACGATGTTCCCTTTATCGTCCCTGACAAATGAATTTCCGTACATGTTACCCAACCGCTCTCCTACTTTGGCAATGTATTGAATGGCGCGATAGTAGCGGTCGTACTGCGTTACCTGGGCATAGGTATAACTGGTGATTCCGCCCGGCAATGCTGTTACTTTGGCCACGTTGTGACTGAAGTTGAACGTCATGTCCCAGTTCAACTTGTCAACGGTATTGGAACGGAACGGAGAAGCTGTTAATACCAGCTCGATTCCCTTGTTATTGATGGAAGCTCCATTGACGTAAGCATTGGAGTAACCCGATGAAACCGGTACCGGAAGTTTCACCACTTCGTTTTTGGTATCCGAGTTATAAACAGCAGCGTCAATTCCGATGCGGTTATTCAGGAACTTCATATCCAAACCAAATTCCGTCGTTGTGGTAGACGAAGGTTTCAGGTTCGCGTTAGCCAGCACACTGTTACCGGTCGTCAACGGATAATTGTTAAACGGAGTCTGCGTGACGTACGTATTGTTGATGGAATACGGATCGGCATCCCGTCCAACCTTGGCAGCAGAAGCCCTGACTTTCAGCAACGAAATGGCTTTCGGCATTTGCACCATGCTGGAGATGACCGCGCTCAACGAAGCCGAAGGATAGAAATAGGAATTGTTTCCTTTGGGCAGCGTGCTGGAGTGGTCATTACGAGCAGTCACATTCAAAAAGAGCTGTCCTTTGTAGTCGAAATCGCCTATCGCATACATACTGTAGATGAGCTTTTTCGATTTTTCCAGAAGCGTAGGCAACTGGTTCCTGGCATTCGAGAAGTTGTAAAGTCCCGGAGTAATCAGCGCGTTAGCAATATTCCGGGTATACGTAATGTTTTGCAGGAAGCGGTTACCTCCAAATGAGCCGCTGGCATTGAATATCGAACTCTGCTTTTTCTTATAACTTAACAGGAAGTCCGTGTTATTCTCGAAATAGTTCACATCGTCTGTACGGAAACCGCCGGTAGGAAAACGCACAGTAGTGAATGCGCGGTGACCTTCGCGGCTATCCACATAAAAATCCGATCCGGTTCGTACCATCAGGTTCCAGTGCGGGTCGAAATCGTATTTCAGCGACGCATTACCCAGCACCCTGTTTTTATTGAAACTATTCACGTTATCGTAAAGCGTTACATACGGATTATCGTGGTTTTTCCAGTAACGGAACTGATTTTGCTGGTCCCTGCCTACCTGCCACTGTTTTTTCAGTGAGTTGATGTCGATGTTCATCGGCATGCCGTAAACTCCGAAGAAAGTATACATCACACTCTCCGAACCGTAACCAATGTTCGGACGGTTGGAACTGCCGCTGTTGATGAAATTGATGTATACATTGGACGTTAACTTGTTTCCAAATTTATGCTGGCCACGAAGCGCAACGGTGTAGCGTTTCAGGTCGGTTCCGGGCAGAATGCCTTTGTTATACAACTGACCAAATGAGAAGCGGTAACTTCCGTTGTCCGTTGCTCCGGAGAACGCCAGACTGTTTTCGGTCGTAACGCCTGTCTGCAGGAATTTCTTAAAATGGTCCGCATGTCCGATCCACGGAGTCGGTGTTGCTGTTTTGCCACTTTGTCCCAATGCAACGAGGTCGCCGGCCTGCAAATTCGTTCCCGGCACCGGGCTGTCAAACTGCAGCACATCTAACGACGGGTCAAATTTAAGTCCCCAGTTCGGGATATTATTTTCGTTGGAAGTTCCTCCGTTGACAAACGAATAAGTGGTCGGTGTACCGGAAAGCGGATAAGCATCGATACCGGCACCATATTGGTTCTGAAGACGGGGTAATTTCAAAGGTGTCTCCAGTGTGGTGGATGAATGAAAGCTAACGCCAACCAATCCTTTTTTCGAGGCACCTGTTTTCGTTGTTATCACCACAGCACCGTTGGCTGCGCGTGAGCCATACAAGGCAGCGGCAGTAGAACCTTTCAGTACGGTCACATCGCCAATGTCATAGGGATTAATTTCGGCGGCACCGTTGCCCCAGTCAACTTCGGCCCATGTTCCTTCGCTGGAGGAATTCTCGACCGCATCGTTGAAATACGTTTCATTGTTGATCGGAACACCATCGACGACAAATAACGGCTGGTTACTTCCTGAAAAGGAATTCTCACCGCGAATGACAATGCGGGAAGTAGATCCTACTCCTGCCCCTCCGTTGGTGACATAAACGCCTGCCAGCTTTCCGCTCAGGTCGTTGATTAGGTTGGGAGCCGTTACCTGTGTCAACGCTTTCGGACTTAACGTCTGAACAGCATATCCCAGATTAATTTTCTCCTTTTTAATACCAAGGGCCGTCACCACCACTTCCTGAAGCCCGGCTTTATCCTCTTTCATGGTCACGTCGATATTGGTTTGGTCGGTAACCGGCACCGCCTGGGTGGTATAGCCTAGATAAGCGAAAATCAGAACAGGATTGTCTTCGGTGACGTTCAGTGTATAGTTTCCTGAAACATCGGTCACGGCCCCGTGGGCCGTTCCTTTTACCACAATGCTTGCTCCGATTAACGGCTGACCTGTTGTGTCGACTACTTTCCCCTTAATCGTTTTGCCCTGGGCAAACGCTTGAGAAGATATGAACAACAATCCAAGCAGCCATAACATAAAACGTCGGCCATTGCGAATGGATGGCTGTACCGCAAAATGATTTTTCATGAGTTAAATTTTGGATTCAATACTTAAAAGAGTTGTTTTTCAACGGTTGAGAAGCCGGGCGAAATAATCATTCCGGGCTACATCAAACAGTCACGTGATATCAATCTGTTTCTCAACTCCGAAGATGGGAAAGCGTCATTATGCGGACTTAAATCATCATTTAAAATAAAATCAACTCCAAATTAAAACCGGATTAGAATGAAATTAGCAGGGAATTATATTACAATAATTATTTACGTATGTAATATATTTTTAACGGTTATCTATCAATCGTAATACTTTTGTAATAACCGATTAGCAAAGCATATACGTCCCAATAAAAATATCCGAAACAAGCCTAAATGATATAGATACAAGCGTTTCTTTCGTATCTCGAACAACTATCCTTTCCTGGCCGTCGCTGGGAGAAGAAAACGTTAGACCACTATATCACAAAACCTTATCATTTTTAGTTACGACACAAACTTTTGACGGTCATCCAACGTGGTGTAACATCTTTGCAACAAGCTGTCGACAAGCCGTTTTTCGATAAAAAGTCATCCAATAAGTGAAATTTTGGGAATGAAAAAAGACCAAACTCTGGAGCGTTCATTCTTTAGAAGAAGCTTCCGGGTTCAGTCTTTCGGGAAGGAGAAGAATATATGATGGATTATCGGTTTTCGGGATACATGTGGGGTTTTTACATTAGATTGTCAATTATTCCGTATTACAAATTGCGACCGCTGTTACTGCTCCTGCATAACGTAGCCAAAACCAATCCGGGTCTTAATCAAACTCTGATGATAGCCGTTATCCATTTTATTTCGCAACGAATTGATGTAAACATCCACGATATTGGACCGCTGATCGAATTTCTTATTCCAGGCTTTCTCGCTCAGTTCTGAACGGCTGACCACTTTGCCTTTGTTCACCGCCAGGTATTCCAGCAGGTTGTATTCTTTCGAACTGAGTTTAATGGGCCTGCGATTCCGGAAAGCAGTCTTGGCATACCGGTTAATTTCTAGGTCGGCAATCTGGATGGTATCGACAGCAACCGGAGCTTCCACCACCCTTTTCAACAAGACTTTAATCCGGGCCTTCAGTTCACTGAGATTAAAAGGGATGGACAAATAATCATCGCAGCCACATTCAAAGCCGCAAAGTTTATCCTCGATCTTTTCCGATGCCGATAAAATCAGTATCGGAACCTGGTAATTGTTCTCCCTGACGTTTCTGCAAAACTGATAACCATCTGATTCAATTGTTTTCACAGCTATCAGGATTAAATCATAGTGTCCGGACAACGCCAGCGCTTCGCCGGTTTCATCGACGTAGGCAATGTCGGCTTCATATCCAAACTCGTTCAGGCTCTGTTTCAGGGATGAGGCGGTTTTTAGATTTTCTTCAATGATTAATAGTCTTTTTGTCGACATTCCGGGTGCTTTTGGGTTCATAATCAGTTCCGTCAATTACTTCAGAACAATAATAAACCCAAGGCTTTAAAATGGATTAAGAACCAGATTAAAATGAGATTAGAATTTGAAGCTATTTTACGCGTTATTGGGAAATGAAACCGTTACCTCGGTTCCCTTTTGCAGTTCGGAGGAGATGGATAAAGTTCCCCCGTGCAGTTTAATAATCCGGTGAGCCAGCGACAAACCGATACCGAATCCTTCGAAGCTCCGGGCATTGGTTCCCCGGTAGAAAGGTTCAGCGATATTCTGAA
This sequence comes from Prolixibacter sp. NT017, assembly GCF_009617875.1. Taxonomy (NCBI): domain Bacteria; kingdom Pseudomonadati; phylum Bacteroidota; class Bacteroidia; order Marinilabiliales; family Prolixibacteraceae; genus Prolixibacter; species Prolixibacter sp. NT017. The sequence continues at coordinate 2,713,080 of NZ_BLAV01000001.1, forward strand.
GTTCTGCTTCAGCAATCCCCACGCCCTGGTCTTTGACAGAGACCGTGACGGAACCGGCTTTTCCCGTTATCCCAACAACCACTTCTTTATTGTTGGAAAATTTACAGGCATTGCCAATGATGTTAATGAAAGACGCCCGTAACAAACTCTCGTCGCCCCTGACCGATAACCATCCGGACTCTTCCGGCAACCGGGACATGTCAAGCCGGATTTGATTGTCGGGGTTGTTATTTTCCCATTCGTGAACCAGCTCTACCAGTAATTCATCTATCCGGACCGGCGTGTTCGTCACCTCTTCACGGGTGTTTCCTGCCTGTGCCAGTTTCAGCAGACTCGTAATTAAACTGTCAAGCCGTTCGGATTCCTTCTCAATAATCTGAAGCGCCTTTTTATAATCATCCGCACTCCGCTCCTGCTGAAGGGAGACTTCCGCCTCACCCAAAATGGCTGTCAATGGATTCCGCAACTCGTGAGAAGCGTTGTTGACAAAATTGCTTTGCAGCTGAAAAGCGGTTTCCAGCCGGTCGAGCATGTGATTGAAAGTAACAGCCAACTCCGAGATTTCATCTTTGTTATCGATTGCATCCAGACGGAGATGCAGGTTGTGCGCACTGATATCCTTCGCCTTCTCCGTAATGGCTGCCATGGGTTGCAGCACCTTTCCGGCATACAAACGTCCAATAAAATAAATGACAATCATCCCGATGAAAAAGGCTATCAGCAGCACATGCAACAGGTTGTTGAGCTGAGCCTGTCCGTACCGGTTCTTTGCCGAAACAATCACCACAAAATTGCCCTGGTTGTCGAAATAGAGAATACCCACATGATAGATTTTCCCGGTTCGAAACCGGGCATGCTTTTGGCTAAGAATCTCGACCAGGAAAGAGGGACTGAAATTCCGGGGAATATGTTGGTTATTGATCAACCGTTTCATGCTGTCCGTCGGGATGATCGTCTCTTTTTCTTCCGATAGCTTATGAAGGTATTTTTCCTGAATTTCCGCGTACATCTCCGAACTCACTTCATCCTTCTCAAAATGGATTCCGGCAATGACGTTGGCGCGTTCACTCAGTCGCTGGTAAAATTCGTAATCGGTATAACGGTCGGAGAAAATGTAGATGAAAACCATGATGACCAGCAGAACCGAACCGGCGAGAAGTGTGAAGATGAGCGTGATTTTGTTGCGGATTTTCATAACCGGACTATTCCTCTTTCATGATGTATCCCATCCCCACCACCGTGTGAATCAGCCGCGAATCGAAGCCTTTATCGACCTTCTTCCTCAGGTAATTCATGTACACATCAATCACATTGGTACCCATGTTGAAATTGATGCCCCACACATTTTCCAGCAGGTCGACCCGGGACAGCACCTTTCGCTGATTCTTCATCAAATACTCGAGCAGGCGATATTCTGTAGAAGTCAGCTTAATTTCCCGGCCTGCCCTGACCGCAATTTTCGTGTTCCGGTTGAGCATCAGATCGGATATCTCCAGCTGGTTTCCGGTCTCGAGGGAAAGGTTCTTTCTTCGCGAAAGCGCCCTGATTCGGGCCGTCAGTTCCTTAAATTTAAACGGTTTCACGAGGTAATCGTCGGCGCCCGAATCCAATCCTTTGGCAATGTTATCGGTGGTTCCGAGGGCGGTCAACATTAAGATGGGGACGTCGATAAAGCCCAGCTTCCGTATTTTCGTACAAACTTCCAGACCGTTCATCCCGGGAAGGACAATGTCCAGAATCACCAGGTCGACTTCATTCTGGGTCAGCAATTCCAATCCTGTGGGACCATCGTATGCAGCAAAGACCGAGTAGCCCTGCTCTTTCAATCCTTTTTTGATGAATGCGACCACATTCTGTTCGTCCTCTATCAGCAGTATGTTCATCGTTGTAAAAACAAAGAATCGCTTAAAGGTAATTTTATTTAGATTTCTTCAAGTTAAGCTGAGGTAATTTTTGAGGAAAGAGAAGGCACAGGCATAGGCGAAGAAGAAGATGGGAAGATCGGGAAGTTTCCAGCCCTGCCATTTGCAAGTGGCTCAAGCCATGGCGGTATCATTCTCCTACGCGTCCCTTTAGTATCATCAATAACCATCAGTCTTCCCTCCAGACAGGCCCAAAGCCCTGAATGTCAAAACAAGTAAAAAAGCAGTAACAATTTAACTACATGTGTGTTATTCTAAAAGAACAACGTTTTCAAAACCAGAAAATCAATGAATACCTCACGCAGAAAATTCATCTGGATTGCCTCTGCAGCATCGGTTGGTGTTCTGAGCGTTCCGGTACTCCCAAAATTGTACAATTCAATTACCGGGGGACAAAGGGTTTCACCCCATCCCCTGAACAAAAATTTCCCGGCAGACATCGATTTGGAGTTCACCGCCAGTCCGGATCAAGTGCAGCTTCTCAACGGTAGTAAAACGAATGTTTATACCTACCAAACCCGCATCCTGAAAGCAGAGAATGCTTCAGTAGATAAATTGCCGGGCAGCTATCTTGGTCCGGTTATCCGGGTAAAACAAGGACAAAACGTTCGTGTTCGTTTTAAAAATCAACTGCCGCGTGAAAGTGTGATTCACTGGCATGGATTGCATATCCCGCAGAAGATGGATGGCCATCCCATGTATGCCATCGACAAGGGCGGGGAATTTGTCTATGAGTTCACCGTCAACAATCGCCCCGGCACGTATTGGTTCCATCCGCACCCCGACAAGTACACCGGCCCACAGGTATATTATGGCCTGGCCGGACTGTTCATTGTCGAAGGCGATGAAACGGGGTTACCCGACGGAGAATATGACGTGCCGTTAGTTATTCAGGACCGAAAAATAGATGCTGACAATCAGCTGGTATACCTCGATGGTGGACGAATGGCCCGTATGCAGGGCTTTCTGGGTGACAGAATACTGGTCAACGGCCAACCCGACTGGAACCTCGATGTGAAAAAAGGCACCTACCGGCTCCGCATCTTAAATGGCTCCAACTCCCGTATCTACAAACTGGCCTGGAGCGATGGCAGTGATATCGTGGCCATCGGAACAGATGGCGGCCTGCTGGAAAAACCGGTAACGAGGCCCTACCTGATGCTTTCTCCGGGCGAGCGCATCGAAATATGGAAAGACTTCTCCTCCCATAACGACGGCGAAGAAGTGCGGTTAAAAAGTCTTTCCTTCAAAACCGGTTCTCCCATGGGAGGCGGCGGAATGATGGGGGGCATGATGGGAGGCGGACAACAACAAACACCCAACGGAACAGCCTTCGATTTGGCATCGTTCCAGGTAACGCCACAAGCCGGCGTACAGAAAGAGCTCCCGGCTGCCTTCGCAAAACACAGGATATTGTCTCCCTCGGATGCTGTGAATGCCAACAACCCCAGAACATTTCATTTCTCGTTCGAACGGATGCAATGGGTCATCAATGGCGAAACCTTTGAAATGATGGGGGTAGCCGACTGGGAAAAAGTAAAACTCAACACCACCGAAATATGGGAATTCATTAATGGTGGTGGCAGCCGGGGCATGGGCCGGATGGGCAACATGATGCAAATGCCCCACCCCGTTCACTTGCATGGTTTGCAATTCAGAATAATCGACCGCGATGTCTCCGACATGAGCGCCTCGGTCTGGGAATCGGTAAAAGATGGTTTCGTTGACCAGGGCTGGCAGGATACGTTCCTGCTTATGCCGGGAATGAAAGTGCAGGCGGTAATGAAGTTCGAAGACTTTACCGGAATCTTTGTCTACCACTGCCATAACCTGGAACATGAAGACATGGGCATGATGCGGAATTATGAGGTCATTGCATAGCAGGCTCAAAACCAATGGACACTAAAATTAAAAAACGGTTCAACCGGGTGCGCAACATAACCGAATGAACTCAACCAGGTCATAACAGACATGTCAAGCACAATTTCGATCTGAAAAACCAGATCATCGTCTCTATTTTAAAAGTTGAATCCAAAAAATCAATTACCATGAAAGCACTAGTTTTAATCTTTACCATGATTACATTCCTTTCAGCGAAAGGATTTAGTCAGCAAGCAGACGCGAACAAGCTCCTCGAAAACCAGGAAACACGACAGGCTATTTTTAAAGCCATCGCGGGCAACCCCGACATGATGAGCGACTTTACGAAAGTGGCCAAACAGAACAAAAAGGCCATGATGATGATGAACAGCGAAACCATGGGCAAAGACCGGCAAATGGAAATGGGCGACAAACAGGAAGAAATGCACGGCAACAAGACCATGATGGGCAAGGATAAAATGGGACAAAAAGGAACCATGATGGGCAGTGAGAATATGTCGGACCGAATGGAAATGATGAACCAGATGATGGATAACCCCGGCACGAGACAACAAATGATGGAGAACATGATGAACAAAACGGACAAGGATACCGCCATGAGAAATCAGTTTATGCACATCATGTCACAACATCCCGAAATGATGAAAATGATGCAGGAGAAAAGCATGATGAAGTCGCAGCATATGAAGAAGAATAAAATGGAGAAACAATCTCACATGAAAAATAAGTAACCTGCGTACGGAAGGTGCTTTATTCCAGCAGAATCGATTGTTTTCGATTCTGCTGGAAACCTTAAAATCTGGTGATAAACATGCTGAACGTAACATTTCTGAATTTTCTTGAAAACCCCTCGTTTGTCATACCTTGGTACCTGGTTGGTGCCATTGCCGCCATATGGGTGGTATGGGACGTTTTCAAAGTGAACACCCGTGTGAATACGGCATTAAAATATGCCTGGCCCATCATTATGATTTTCTTTTCAGTCATCGGGCTCGCGTTGTATCTCATTACTTGCAGGCCACCCGGGATTGGAAAAAAGAAAGGAAAGGATGAAATCGATTACCACCATCGATATGTTTCGGCCAAATGGAAAAAGGTGACCGGTTCGGTAATGCATTGCGTAGCCGGCGATGGCCTGGGAATCATGACAGCCATGGTCATCAGCCGGATGATCGATTTAAATTTCTGGCCGGAGTTCTGGTTCGAATATGCTGTTGGATTCTTATTCGGATGGTTCATCTTTCAGTTTATCGCCATGCGCAAAATGGCAGACTCAACTTCCAAAGCGCTCTGGCTGGCCGGAAGGGCAGAGTTCTTCTCGATGATAACCGTCATGGTCGGAATGGGTTTGGTCATGCGCTTCGTTACTCCGGAAATAGCCGGCCTAAGCCCCAATCCGGATACGTTTACCTTCTGGGGATTTGGCGCACTGGGGTTGTTCGTCGGCGCAATATTTACCTTTCCCATGAATTGGTGGTTGGTATCAATCGGGTGGAAACACGGGATGAGCTAAGGCTTAAAATCGGCATGAAGAAGTTCGAAATAACGGGATATCTCATGTTGCACAACCTCTTTTTACTCCCCCAACCCTCTCTAACATCGCGAGGGGAAATTCGAATCCAGTCCGGATGGGGTGAGTAAAAATTATCAGCCAATCCATAATCGAAGCATTATACCGCGTAGCGGTTTGGTTATGGTAGAATGGTGGCGATAAACGCTGACATTTCCCCGTAGGGGATGTACCAATCGTCAATCTCGGTTAAAGGTATTCTAATGTATAACTCCTACGGAGTAACGGACTTCCATTCAACATTTCGGCTACAATACCGAATGCCCTACGGGCAATCGTTCCTTGGTTACTGATAAAGACGGATGATCCGAAGCCGTCCCGGATGGGGTGAGCAAACATCAACCGTCTCATCCGACAAAATCTTTTTCTACTCACCCAACCCGCTCTAACAGAGAGAGGGGAAATTCAGACGCAGTCCGGATGGGGTGAGTAGAAATTAACAACCGACTTATAAGCGAAGCATTATACCGCGTAGCGGTTTGGGTATGGTAGAATGGTGGCGATAAGTGCTGATATTTTCCCCGTAGGGGATGCACAATTATTCAATCCCGGATAAATGAATTCTAATGTATAACTCCTACGGAGTAACGGTCTTCCATTCAACATTTCGGCTACAATACCGAATGCCCTACGGGCAATCGTTCCTTGGTTACTGGTAAAGACGGATGATCCGAAGCCGTCCCGGATGGGGTGAGCAAATATATAATCCGGCAACAACCGACTCAACCTCTTTTTACTCACTCAACCCGCTCTAACATAGAGAGTAGAAATTCAGACGCAGTCCGGATGAGGTGAGTAAAAATTATCAGCCAATCCATAATCGAAGCATTATACCGTGTAGCGGTTTGGGTATGGTAGAATGGAGACGATAAGTGCGGGCATTTCCCCGTAGGGGATGTACCAATCGTCAATCCCGGTTAAAGGTATTCTAATGTATAACTCCTACGGAGTAACGGACTTCCATTCAACATTTCGGCTACAATACCGAATGCCCTACGGGCAATCGTTCCTTGGTTACTGATAAAGACGGATGATCCGAAGCCGTCCCGGATGGGGTGAGCAAACATCAACCGTCTCATCCGACAAAATCTTTTTCTACTCACCCAACCCGCTCTAACAGAGAGAGGGGAAATTCAGACGCAGTCCGGATGGGGTGAGTAGAAATTAACAACCGACTTATAAGCGAAGCATTATACCGCGTAGCGGTTTGGGTATGGTAGAATGGTGGCGATAAGTGCTGATATTTTCCCCGTAGGGGATGCACAATTATTCAATCCCGGATAAATGAATTCTAATGTATAACTCCTACGGAGTAACGGTCTTCCATTCAACATTTCGGCTACAATACCGAATACCCTACGGGCAATTCAATAATAATATCCTGACCATCCCAAACCACTGTCGGGGTCTCCGACCACCGACAGGGCAACTTGCCACGATGCACCAATCCCGAATGGTCAGTCAGGGCTGCGACCACACAAAAAGGATGTCATCCCTCAGCAGGGATGACATCCTTTCGTTGTCCTGAAACCAGGGCTAAGCTTTTATCTTATGCCTGGGGTTCGTCGCCTGACGTGGTGTCGGTGGTATCGCCGTCAGCCGGCGTCTCTTCCTCTTCCTCGTCTTCCGGCAATGCCGCCGACGAGCCGTAAATCACATAATCGTTGTAATACGCCTCGTTTTTGCCTTTCCAGTAACGCTTGCCCGCGTCGCACACCTGGGTAATCATCCCATAAAGTTCGTTGCCCACACGGGCCCGCGTCTGGCTGGCTTCGTCGCGCTGGTCAATAGCCTGCTTCACCGCGTCGATGGCATTGTCCAAAACCTCGCCATCAGCTTTCAAGCCGTCAATAAAGGCCTGCATCCCGTCGGCCGCTGTTAGTGTTTCGCCAAAGCGTTCGGCCGTTTTCAGCAATCCTTTCGCATACCGCACCAGCTCGTCGTTCTTCAATCCCGATGCGCCGGCAAACCGAAAGCTTTGAAATTCGGCCGAATCGGTTCCAAACAACAGCCCCGTTCGCAATTGAAACATGTCGATGGAACGCAGCAGCACCTTACGGGCATTTTTCTCGGCAGCCCTTTTCATTTTTTTAATTCCCAGCCAGTAGTCATCCGACTCTACCGACTTACTCTCGTCCACCTTATCTTTTATTTCCGTATCGAAGGTGGCCGAAAACCCCAGGGAGAGAAAAACCTCCTTGTCACGGGTGTACAGGTACACCATGTGGTCGCCACGCTGGTTCAGTTCGGCATAGCCAAAAGAAAAATCGGTTGCTTTTTCACTCATAATAACTTGTTTTTAGTAAGGAAAGTTAAACTGGTTCAATCCGCTCCCGATAGTTATTTCGACGGCGGAGCGGTCGGAAAGGAACAACAGTCCTTCCGTTTAGTACTTCTCCCGAAAGCCGGAAACGGTTTCGTTTGCCTTTTCAGGGAAAGAGTGAGATGGATAGTGCCGGAGTGGATACTCCCTTATCCGTTTGGTTTATTTTCTGAATCACTGGCAATGTACCGGGCCCTAAAAGCTGCCCCGAAAGTTATCAACGCTACATGAAAAGCTCTCAAGCCTGTTGGCAAAGTGCTCAACACTACCGTGAAAATGCTCAACACAGGTATAAAAACTGTCAAGGTTACTTCAAATCCCGTCAACGCTACATGAAAAGCTCTCAAGCCTGTTGGCAAAGTGCTCAACACTACCGTGAAAATGCTCAACACAGGTATAAAAACTGTCAAGGCTACTTCAAATCCCGTCAACGCTACATGAAAAGCTCTCAAGCCTGTTGGCAAAGTGCTCAACACTACCGTGAGAATGCTCAACACAGGTATAAAAACTGTCAAGGCTACTTCAAATCCCGTCAACGCTACATGAAAAGCTCTCAAGCCTGATGGCAAAGTGCTCAACGCTGCTGAATTCGATTGCTTATCCGGGCTTGATGGAGTTTACATCCGTGTTGACGACATATTATTCCGGCTTGACCATTATCGTTAACGTGTTGAAGGGATACCGGCCCGGCTTGACCACTTTCTCTGTTGTGTCGAGGTAAATCACAACCGGCTTGACTGCTTTCGTTGTCATGTTGATACAAACCGCAACCGGCTTGACTGCTTTCGTTGTCATGTTGATGCAAACCGCAACCGGCTTGGCCGCTTCGGGATTAGCCTTGAAGGCGATCCATACTGGCTTGACCATTTTTCAGCAGTCCTTTACGGGATAACCAGGCTAAAAACCCGCCAGCCGCTTAATGACATAGTACATTGCAATAGCGAATAGGTCAAAGAACGCTTCGCATTCGTATGGATCATAAAAGAGAAAGCCTCCGCCTTTCCTGCTCCACTGTTCTGTACGCCCGCTAAAGTTTCCGTTTTTATGTCCTGATAACGAATGAGTTTTTAACTTAAGCAAAAAATATGTTTTATGCTAAAAATTTTGATGAACGGTCGTTTTTCTGTGGTGAACGTATGGATCTGGTATGCGAAGGAAAATTATGATAATAGAAAAATGGGGTTCATGAAGGAACTGAAAACCAATTTCAGAAAGTTTTTTATTACCTTGAAATGCCTTAACGACCAGCAAATGAAAACTGACCAGAACAAATTGAAAATCCACTGGGCAAGCTTAAGATATAAGATACCAAAGGTACACATAACACTCCCGTATGGGAAATATATGTTACTTTTAGTACACATACAAACTAGTTAGCGGCAAGGCTGAAAATAAGCAAGCAAAATCGAATTTATGAAAGAAAAGATTTTAGAGACCGAATTTTTCAAAATCAGATATCCTTTAGACTGGGAATATGAAATTGTTGACAATTACATTCATACAATTTTTGACGAACATGGTGTTGGAGCTTTTCAATTTTCTTCATATGTAAGTCGAGACACTGAATTAAAGTTTAACATTAATGAAGAACAAAAGGAATTTGAAAATTCAATAATCAAAACGTACCCAAATTTCGACGCCATTTTTTTTACTGACACGATATCTGACAATGAATATTTTATAGCAAAATGGATAATTGGGAAAGGAAATAAAAAGATATTTCTTACTTATTCGGTAGATAAGAAATCCCTCAACCGTAAAAGACAAAAAAAGGAAATGGAAAAGATTGAATCCATTATTAACGAACTTGAATTAAAATGAAAGCCCAGCCGCTAACAATTTGTAATATGGCAGGCGGGGGTTTTAGCGGTCTGACAAGTCAAACCTCGTGCCCACTTTCCTGCGGGTCTGACACGATTTCTTCCAGAAATCCCGCCCGACCACATACAAGTGACCGTTATGCCCAATTTAACAGACAGAATTTCGCCATATATAGCAAGCTTGATTAAATGGAAATATTAATATCATGAAAAAACGCCTAACGGTTAACGGGATTGCTTAATCTAAAACAAATGAATTATTTAAGTGCACTAATTATATGCAAAGTAAGCGGGACTCCAATTAAAATAAGTGAGTTACGACACATACAGAAAAATGGGAAAGAACTTGACCCTTTTTTGCGAGCAATTGTAGAACTTAATAAAGGTGGAGTAAGATACGATAGAAAAAAACTGTCAGAATACTATTTGAATGGCGGTAATGTAGAGAATATCTCTCATGGACTTGTAATTGCTAGAAAGGTTGGGCAGTTTTTATCATTATCGGAGGCAATTGACACAGATAAGAAAGGAATAGATTTTATAAAATATTTTGAAAATAAATTAAAAACAGGGCATAACAATTTGTAATATGGCAGGCGGGTTTCATCTCGGTTTGACAAGTCGAACCAGTGTTGCCACCCTCCTGCGGTCTGACAGGATTTCTGTTGGACCCCGAAGCATCGGGGCCGCCCGACCACATACAAGTGACCGTTAGCAGTAATTATGAAGAACCATTGAAACGATGAGTATAAAAGAAAAAAAACGTTTTCAAGACACAGATTGGGACATATCTCAATGGCAAAAAGTTATTTTGGTAAAGTGTCCTAATTGTGGGAAAAGAGCAGAAATAAACCACAAAAGAGGAATTTTCTCTCCATTTTTTGAGGAGGGAATAAATATTACTTGTTCCAATTGTTCGTATAATTTTAATGAGAATCTTTATCACTATCGGCTTGAAGTTGACAGAAATTGTGGGAATTGCGGCGAGAAAATAAAAAGAATAATCCCAAACCTAAAAACTAAAAAAGAGACAATAAGGATTAAGTGCGATAACTGTGGAGAAACACAAAATTTTAAACCATCATATTCTTATATACTAAGACAATTTCAAAATCAAGATGGAGAAAAAGACAAGATTTTTGGATTAAGTCTTTGGTTGCAAGAGAGTATCAAAAACGAAATATTGTGGGCATATAATTATGACCACTTGAAATTTTTAAAAAGTTACATTGAGGCTGATTTAAGAGAAAGCTACGGAATGACACTTTCTGCAAAACTGCCAAAATTTATAAAAGACAAGAAAAACCGAGATAAGTTATTGAAACTGATAGATAAGATGTGGAATAAAAAATAACTACTGCTAACACAGTACATATTGCAGGGCGGAGTTTGGTGGTACGCCAACTGCGGATTCTCGTTTCGCAGTTCCATGTCCTTCGGACAGGAACGCTCTCCGAAATCCGCCCCGACAACATGTACCAACCGTTAATTACCAACCATATAAAGAAACGATAGTACAAAAATGAAACTGATTGATAGAATAACATACGTAACATTTGGGATTAACATTGCAGCGATACTTTTTTATTTCATCGGACTACCGATTATTGTGATTACTATTCCTGATGCTTTTGACAAAATAACTGCGAACAAAGGACAGAATCCATACAATATTGTAATGACTATTGTATCAATGATTGTATTTTTTCATTGGATTTATTGCATCTGGTTTTTGTTTAAATATGACAGATATTCAAAATCTATTTTCCCACTTTTCTTTTTTAATGCATTATATGCTCCGATTTACTTTTATCGTGTAAGGATTAAGAAAAGACCGTTAAGAAACAAGATTAATAAACCAAAACAGGACATCGAAACTGAAGATATGAGCATTACCGATGACGAATTTGAAGATTTGACAAGGAATAATGTTTTTGGAGTTATTGACTTATGGGCATCAGAAAAAAGTCAACTTGATTATCAAAAAGAAGTGCCGATTGCTCAGGTCTCAGCCGAATTATTTTGTCAGTGGGAGGATTTCTATAATCCTGATTCGAGTGACTTTAAGCAAGCGTTTAATAAGAATGAATTAGAAATACTTGCTGAATTTGACAAAGCTTTAAATGAAACAGTGGACAAAACTCCTGAGAATCCACCGCAGATTGAGGAATTTATTAAGACTCAGGAGTGGATTGATATGAATAAAAAAGCGATAGAGATAAAGAACAAATTAAATACGGTTGGTAACACGCAATATACGTAAGCCGGGGGATGTGGGTAATTTGAACTTTTGTACATTTACTCAAAAACATTACGGCTTGATAGGTTGGAGCTTAGAAATCCCGGCCTCCGCATATTGCCACCGTAAACCAACAAATTGACACAGATCAAATTATTTAATCACAGATATAACAACCTAACCTTTAAATCTCATGAAAAAAGTACTTGCGATCATCCTTTGTACATTTGCCTTCTCAGGTAATTTGATAGCACAGTGGCAACAATCCAATGGTCCCTACGGCGGTGACATACGGGCACTCGCAGTTGATACAGCCACGAACCATCTGTTTGCAGGCCTTAATCATGGAGGGGTTTACAAATCAACCGACAATGGAGCCAGTTGGACCATGGTAAACAACGGTATCGAATTCAATACCGTTTCTACTCTCGCCGCAAGCGACGGTAAGATTTTTGCCGGCACCTACGATAATGGCGTATTTATCTCAACTGATGATGGCAATAGCTGGACCGCAATTAATAATGGTTTGACCACTTATGGCAAATTTGTTAGTAGTATCGTTGTATACCGGGATTATATATTTGCCGGAACGAATGACGGTGTTTATTTTTCTTCGAACAATGGTAGTACCTGGACTTCGGTCAACAGCGGAATTCCGGACAATGTCTTGCATGTTCACTCGTTGCTGATAAGTGGGGGAATCTTATATGCCTCCGTTGCCGGAGGAGGCATCAATGGAGGCATTTACAGGTCGGCTGATAACGGTCGAAACTGGGTTGAAGTTAACAATGGCTTGTCGGGGAACAGTTTAAATGTTTTCTCGATGGCAACAAACGGAAACATGATTTTTGCAGCCACAAATGGTGGTATTTATACATCGACCGATAATGGTGGCACCTGGACTGAAAAGTCGAATTTATCGACATGGTCTGTAGCTGTAAATGGGAGCAATATTTTTGCCGGAACGATTGGCAGCGGTATTTATTTCTCGCCTGATAATGGTGACACCTGGACAGCAGTCAATGACGGAATACCAGCTAAGTATATTGGGGCTTTTGTTATATCTGGCAACAATATTTTCGCCGGAACCTGGGATGGGGGTATTTTCTTGTCAACCAACAATGGTACCAACTGGACCGATGCGAATGAAGGTATCACCGGCATGGCTATTAGCTCCATCGTCCATTCCGGTGACAGAATCTTTGCCGGCGGTTATGGTGGCGTCTACACATCGACAGACCAGGGGAATAGCTGGACAATTGTGAACAATGGGTTGTTAAGTACGTCTGTTATTCCACTAGCGGTTAGTGGAAGTAATATTTTTGCGGGGACACAAAACAAGGGTATTTTCCTGTCGGAGGATAACGGTACAAGCTGGACAGAAGTAAACAACGGCTTGACAAGTACAGATATTCGTGCGCTGAACGTGAAAGGAGACAGTATTTTAGCGGGAACGAACGGTGGAGTTTTCTTATCGACGGATAACGGAAGTAATTGGGTAGAAAAAAACAACGAATTGTCAAAAGTACAGGTGATGTCAATTGCTACCCGTGACACCTGTACTTTTATTGGGACCACCAATGGTATCTTACTATCAACCGATAATTGCAACAGCTGGGTGGATGCATCCGGTGGTTTACCTAGTAATACAACGGTGTATGCCATTGTTGTAAGTGGGGATAATGTTTTTGCAGGAACTTTTGGTGACGGAGTTTACCTGTCATCGAACAATGGTAGTAGCTGGACTGCTGTCAATAACGGCCTGTCCGATCTGCAAATCATGTCATTAGCCGTTAATGAAAAAGGAATTTTTGCCGGGACATACAACGGCGGCGTATTTGTCTCGACTAACAATGGTAGTAGTTGGATCGCAGTAAATTCAGGCCTGTTATGCAAAAGAGTGAGCTCTTTAATGCTAGGTTCAAATTATGTTTATGCAGGTACTTCTGCCGCAAGTGTATGGACGAACGACGTTGGAATAACAGGTGTACGAGAAATTAAAAAGTCAGAAATTTCAGTTTTTCCCAATCCGGCTAAAGAAACTCTATTCCTTAGGGGAATCGAGCCAAACGCTGAAATTTCGATATACAACATTAAAGGGAAATTGCTCTTCAATAAAATATTAACCAGCAACCAGGTTGATATTAGCAGTTTACCTCGCGGACTTTATGCCATTAAAATTGTCGATAAGACCGGAATGAGAACCGGAAAATTTATTAAACAGTAAATGAATAACAACTGATATATGGTCGGGCGGAGCACTGATACTTCGGGACCGCCCGGCCACATGCCCGCAACCGTTGTGTTTAATTAAAATTAAAGCAACCTTAACCATAAAAAACTATCAGCAAAGAAATCCTATGCCAGAAACCAAATAATCATGAAGACATTAAAAATTTTACTTTTCGCTTTCATAATCACATTGACAAGTTGTAATAACATATTCAACAATGATGATAATGATTTTACTTACGAGACAATTGTAACTGAATCGCCTGTAAATTTGGAAAATATTAACTCTTCTTTTGATGATTACAACTCGGACCTTCCCTATCCAGCATTCAGACATGGAATTTATTTTTCAACAAATAGAAATAGTTCAGGAAACAATTTTGATATTATCTTTAAAAGCATGGATATTTCTTATCATCCCAAAGATGACATATTAAATATCTCATATGTTAGCGATGCTGGTAGTTATAATAAATATACGAACAAGATTCTTGAAACCATAAATACAGACTTTGATGAATTTGGTCCATTTTATCATTCTGGAGATGAAGATTATGAATACTTTTTCTACGCAAATAACGAATCGGGAAACTTTGATATAAAGTATGCGTCATCAAAGAAATCTGATTTTGGTACGTACAATGCTCAAGAGATAATAAATGCTCCGGAATCTTTTGAATCCATCAACTCAGAGTATGACGATTACTACCCTTGCATATTTAATGAGAATAAAAGTCTTGTGTTCTGTAGCAACAGAGAAATGGAAGTATTTAATATTTACGAAACAGCATTTGTTGAAGACGAGATTAATCCTGATTATCATGTTACCACCGACCATGAAATTGTAAGAAATGCTATTTTGTCAAGTGACAAAAATGATAAATGTCCATTTGTAGCAGGGAATATAATGGTCTTCACCTCAGACAGAGAGGGAGGTTATGGTGGATTTGATTTATATTTCTCACAGTATTTGAATGGGAAATGGTCTCAGCCACAAAATTTGGGGGATAAAATTAATTCTGAATATGACGAATATCGTCCGATTATTGTTCCATTCAGCGAATTTGATGAAACAATGTTGATTTTTTCATCGAACAGGCCAGGCGGGAAAGGCGGTTTTGACTTGTATGCCGTAAGAACAAAGACATTGCCGAAACCTGATTATGATTAAGTATTCTAATCCTAAAAAATTGAAAACTAAACACAACAATTTGTATATGGCAGGCAAGGGTCTCTTCCCGGTTCAACAAGTCAAAACAAAGTAACCACCTCCTACCAACGTAAAACATCATTCTAAAACCAAACCTCATGGAGAAAGCAAAGCAATACGAAGTTGTTGGAAATAAACTGAAATGTCCAATCTGCGAAAATGAAACGTTCGAAACTCGCGAAACGATATTAAATCGAACCTGGTTTACTATTTTCCGACTACAGTCCTGGGACAAGACAGTGATCAATTTTGTCTGTTCAAACTGCGGACATATCCTACCGTTTCTCAGGAAGGATTGAGTTACCCATTGGACGCAACGCTGAGATTCGGGCCTTCATCGATAAACCTTCCCTCGTGTTCATTGTTCCAACGTAAGCATATTCAATACCGGAGGAACCATGAGCGAAACAGTAAATCATATCAAACCATTGGGCTTTCAGTGGGAAGCCCTCGACCCATTCTTGTTTTGTGTGCATCACGAAGATTTTTTCCCGAAAGGAAATGCCAACCTGGGTCCCGACAAAAAGGAATTGGTGGGAAGAAATATCGGTCAGGATTTCCAGGTGAAAGATGGTTGGCGTATGTATCACGGGCAGACCGTTCCGGGTTTCCCCCCGCATCCGCACCGGGGTTTTGAAACGGTAACGGTGGTTCGCAAAGGCTGGGTCGACCACAGCGATTCGATGGGTGCAGCCGGCCGCTACGGTAACGGCGATGTGCAATGGATGACGGCAGGCAAAGGGTTACAGCACTCTGAAATGTTTCCGTTGGTGAACCAGGATACAGATAATCCGATGGAACTTTTCCAGATTTGGTTGAATTTACCGCGTACCAGCAAAATGGTCGAACCGCACTATAAAATGTTCTGGAACGAGGATATTCCTCGCTACGAAAAGACTGACGGGCAAAACAGGAAAACAAAAATTGAATTGATTGCCGGTCGAATAGACACCCTGGCAGCTCCGGTTCCTCCACCGGATTCGTGGGCGGCAAAAGCCGAAAACGAGGTCGCCATTTGGGTGATACACATGGAACCCAACGCAGTATTTGAGTTGCCGGCCGCTTCACCGGTGGTTAACAGACGGCTGTATTTTTATAAAGGTGACCAGCTTCAATTGAACGATACGAGCTTACCGGCATACCATTCGGCCGATTTACAAGCAGACCAGCAGATCAACATGACTGCAGGTGAGGAAGCCTGCTCTGCCTTGATTTTGCAGGGACGGCCCATGCGTGAACCCGTGGTTCAGTACGGACCGTTTGTGATGAATTCCAAACAAGAGATTGATGAGGCTTTTTCGGAGTACCGGCAAACACAATTTGGTGGTTGGCCCTGGCCGCAGGATGAAGTCACCCATGGCACCGATGCGAAACGGTTTGCCATCTATTCGGACGGCACGAAAGAGGAACGGTAATACACTTCGAACACCTTAGCAACGGTTACTGCCCGGAGAATACTGTGCTGCTGGCAACTTCGTAAAATAGCGTTCTTTTTCCACCGGAGAGTACTGAAAGCTACAAGGACAGACCGTGAAATCAATGCTCATAAGAACAACACAGGAGCAGCCGGCTCAGATCATTCCGCCTGTTTTACCGCGGTTCATCCGTTGCAATCTCTATCTTTCCGATACAAATCTACTATCATTGTTTCCACAGTTGATGAACTTAATGCATCTTTACCTACGCAAAACATTTCAGCTTTGGAATGAACGAAAAGAACCTACATACCCGAAACGACCGTACGTTTGCATTCATGTCTCTAAGTGGTTTTTTCCGTAACCAATTCAACCGCTGGAGCCTTATTGCCGCTACGCTTGTGCTTGTCGGCATCTATAGTTATTTCCTCAGCTTTCGCGACATCCGGGTATTTCCTTCGCAGCACAATTTTGCCGTCGGCTTTTACGACGATAGTGCCAACGGGGGCCATTCAGAAATTGTGCAACACAGCGTTTCCGATTCGGCTATCGCTCTCGATTTCCAGTTAAAGAAAGGATTCCTGAGCCCGTACGTCGGGATAAGTATCGGTCCCACCAGGGACAGTATTATCAATCTGGCTCACTACAACCAAATCCGGTTGACGGTGGCCGCACAGGGCATCAAAAACATCAATTTCTCGTTGTTTACCCGTAACCCCTATTTCCGCCAAAAGGGCAACAGCAACGATTTGAATTTCTATACCCTGGTGGAGATTTCGCCGGAGAAGAAACAATATACCATCGATGTCAACCATATGAATGTGCCCGATTGGTGGCGTACACTGAATCATATCGCCCCACAGGAAAAAATCACTCCGGATTTGCGACATGTATACAATTTCAACATGGGAAATGCCTATGCCCCTGTGTTGAATACCACCTGCTCGTTACACATTTACTCCATATCCATTGTTCGGGATAATAGCTGGCTAGCCGTCATGTTAATCATTGCATGGTTAACATTCTTCATCCTTTTAGTTATCATTTATCACCTCCGCGCCTGGTTGAAACGGAAGCAGGTTTCCATTACTATCTCCTACCGTTTCGTGGAAGTGGAGGAAGAGAGACAACCGGGCGAAAACTTCATCGACTATATCAACCGGAGCTTTCAGGAGCACGAGCTTTCCCTCGAACAAGTGTCTGATCATACGGGCGTCACGCCGCGCCGAATCGCCCATTTCATACAGGAAACCTACGATTGCAACTTCAAAACTTACATCAACCGTATCCGGATTAACGAGTCTAAACGGCTACTCCGCGAAACCGATTTACCCATTGGCGAAATTGCTTTCAAGGTAGGATTCGGCAACCAAAGTCATTTCAACCGCGTTTTCAAAAACCTAACAGAATTAAGCCCTTCGCAATACCGCGAAAGTGTGCGCTAGCACGTTGCACTTTTTGCAAAAAGATTTCCATTTTTTGTCAAAAGAAAGAAAAAGCATCCTACTAATATTGTGTAGAAGGGAATCGGTTGCGGCATGATTGCAAGATATTGTGACCGCCATGGCTAAATCTTTTCAATAAGCCAATAAAACATTAATCCAACACCAATGAATTTGATAACGAAAACCAGGTTGACCGGCATTCTTTTGCTGAGTTTGCTCACACTCCTTGCTTGTCAGAAAAAAGACAATCCGAACACTCTCTCGATTAATCCTTCACAGGTTACTTTCCCAAAAGATGGCGGCAGCACTTTGCTGGCGCTCCAGACCGATGCTGATTCATGGAACATCAGCAATCCGGCGTCCGACTGGCTCGTTGTATCGAACACCAGCGGAACCGAGAAGAATGCCCAAATCTCGTTGAAAGTAGAAACCAAAACGTTAACCGCCCGCACCGACACGCTCACCATTATGGCCGGTGATGCCACTCCGGTTCAGGTGATGGTTTCGCAGGCGTCATCAGACTATCTCTACCATCTTTCGTCCAGCGAAAACACCCTCAGTTTAAAACGTTCGGGCGACTCAGCCACGCTGACTGTTACGACTGATGCCCAGGAATGGACGATGAGTACTGATGCTGCTTGGTTACAACTGAGTAAGACAGCCGGCGGTCAAGGCTCGACCAGTGTTGATTTGACAGTACCCGAAAATACCGGAACTGATGCGCGGACCGCTACCCTTACCCTAACGGCCGAACATGCTCCGACGGTTGAGATTACCGTTACACAAAAAGGTGAGATTTACCCCAGCTACAATACCTCGCCACAGGCACCCGATGAAACCGGAATGACCAGTACGGCCGCTGAACTGGCGGCTAAAATTAACCTGGGCTGGAACCTTGGAAATTCATTGGAAGCGATTGGCGGAGAAACGGCCTGGGGGAATCCTAAAACCACCAAAGCTTTAATTGACTTAGTAAAGCAAAGCGGATTCAATGCCATTCGGATTCCTTGTTCCTGGAATCAATATGCCAATGCTGCTACGGCCAAAATACAGGCTGACTGGCTGCAACGGGTCAAAGAGGTCGTTCAGTACTGCATCGACGATGACATGTATGTGATTCTGAACATCCACTGGGACGGTGGCTGGCTGGAAAACAACTGCACGCAGGATAAAGAGGAAGAGGTGAATGCCAAGCAGAAGGCGTTCTGGGAACAGATAGCCACTACGATGCGCGATTTCGACGAACATCTGCTCTTTGCCAGTGCCAACGAACCCAATGTCGACAATGCCACACAGATGGCGGTACTGGAATCGTATCACCAGACCTTCATCAATGCAGTGCGTTCAACCGGAGGCAAGAACAGTTACCGGGTACTTGTTATCCAGGGACCGTCGACTGATATCGAAAAGACCAACCAACTGATGACAAGTTTGCCAACCGACGAAGTAGCCGACCGGTTGATGGTTGAAATTCATTACTATACTCCGTGGAATTTCTGTGGTATGACCGAAGACGCCGACTGGGGGAAAATGTTCTATTACTGGGACAACGGCTATCACTCCACCACCGATACCGATCGCAATGCTACATGGGGCGAAGAAGATGCAGTTGATAGCAATTTCCAGCTAATGAAACAACAATTTGTCGACAAGGGAATTCCGGTAGTAATGGGCGAATTCAGTGCAGTACGTCGTTCGGATTTGACCGGCGATGCCTTGACATTGCATCTGGCCTCGAGAGCTTATTTCCTGAAGTATGTGACGCAAAAAGCCAAAGAAGACGGAATCTTGCCGTTTTATTGGGATAATGGTTCGATGGACAATAACAATTGTGCTATTTTTAACCGAAACGACGATACCGTGTTCGATCAGCAGACATTGGACGCCATAGTTGAAGGTGCCAATGCTGCTCAATAACGATGGTATGATTGTCCATTACAAAATGAACACAGATATTCAAACCTATCATTATTCATATCATGAAGAAAACTTTGTTTCTGTTTGCCCTGCTGGGAAGCGTGATGTTTGTTAGTCCGGCGACGGCCCGCAATCAATCACGGAAAGCGGCTGAGAAGGTCAGGACCATTAGCGTTGATTACAACCGTGTAAAGGGTGATTTCAATCAGATGTTCCGGGAATGTGTAGGTGCCGGTCGCGCCAACGAAGGCTTACGGGCCGACTGGCAGCAGCAGCTGGCTGTTGCTCACAAGGATTGCGGCTTTCAATACATCCGCATGCATGGCTTGTTAACCGATGACATGGGCGTATGTAAACTGGATCGGAACGGAAAGCCTGAATACAATTTTCAATATATCGATGCACTATATGACTATATCCTGAGCATTGGGATGAAGCCTTTTGTCGAATTGGGATTCATGCCTAATGCCCTCGCCAGTGGTGATAAAACAATTTTCTGGTGGAGAGGTAACGTGACCCCTCCAAGGGATTATGACCAATGGGCTGATTTGATCCGTCACCTCGTACAGCACTTCACTCAACGCTACGGCGCCGATGAGGTGAAAACATGGTACTTCGAAGTTTGGAACGAACCAAACCTTTCGGGCTTCTGGGCCGGGACTCAGCAGGAGTATTTCAAACTTTACAAATATACTGCCGAAGCGATTAAAGGTATCGACAAAGATTACCGTATAGGAGGACCTGCTACAGCAGGTGCTGCCTGGGTTCCTGAGATGATTAATTTTTGCGAAGAAAACCATGTTCCCATCGATTTCATCAGCACCCATACCTACGGCGTAAAACAGGGTTTTCTGGATGAATACGGAACTACCGGTACCGTGCTGAACAAAGACAAATGGGCCGTAAGTGGCGATGTCATCCATTCGCGCAAGCAGATATCCGAATCATCGATGCCCAACCTGGAGTTGCACTATACCGAATGGAGTGCCTCCTATACGCCACATGACCCGATTCACGACAGTTACCACGAAGCGGCTTACATTCTTGAAAAATTAAAACAGGTGGGCAATGCGGCCAATTCCATGTCATATTGGACATTTACCGATATTTTCGAGGAAGCCGGACCACGTTTTACTCCTTTTCATGGAGGCTTTGGATTGATGAATTACCAGGGAATCAAGAAGCCGGCCTTCTTCGCCTATTCCTACTTAAATAAGTTGGGTAAGACCGAACTCCAAAATACCGACAGCGCTTCGTGGGCCTGCAAAGATGCCGACGGAGATATCCAGCTACTGTTTTGGGATTTCACCTATACCCTCCCCGATTCCATCAATAACCAGGCTTATTATATCAAGGATTTGCCATCCAAACCGAAAGGAAAGGTGAACGTGGAACTCAGCGGAGTGCCCGCCGGAAAATATCAGATGGAAGTGTACCGGATTGGCTATGAAATTAACGATCCGTATACGACCTATTATCAACTGGGAAGGCCGAATCAACTCACCCGGCAAGAGGTTGCCTTCATCAAGAAAAAGAATAGCGGTGCCCCGGTTGCTGAGGACCTGATTCAGGTAGATGCTACAGGCAAATTCAGCAAGGAATTCCCGTTAAGGGAAAATGACGTGTATTTGGTGAAACTGGTCAAACTCTGATTGAAACGAAATACTTTCTAAAAAAGAAAAAGAGGTACTCGGTCCTTCTGAGTATCTCTTTTTTATTTAACCTATGAAAAACGACTATTCCGATGCTCCTCCACCGTCAATGGTTTGAATGGAACCATCTTTATTGTATTTCAACTCGGTCACCTTGACACTTCGCAACCAGGTTTTTCCACCGGAAGGTTTGGCGTCATGATAGAACAGATACCATTTTCCCTGGAACTTCACAATCGAATGGTGGGTTGTCCATCCCACTACCGGTGTGAGAATCACGCCCTGGTAAGTGAACGGACCGTAAGGGCTATCGCCAATGGCGTAACACAATTTGTGTGTATCGCCCGTTGAGTAAGAGAAGTAATATTTTCCGTGGTATTTGTGCATCCAGGAAGCTTCAAAGAAACGGCGGTTATGATCGCCTGCCAACAGTGGTTTTCCGTTCTTATCCAGAATTTGGATTGTTCGCGGCGCTTCGGCAAACTGCAACATATTGTCGCTCATCCGAGCCACCTGGGGACCTAATTCCGGCTCATTATCGGCCGGCTCCTTACCACATTCAATGGCCTTTCCGTTGCGATAACGCTGCAGCTGTCCACCCCATATTCCGCCAAAGTACATGTAGTATTTTCCGTCATCATCTTTAAAAACTGCCGGGTCGATGCTGAAACTACCTCTGATGGGATTCGCCTCCGCTTTGAACGGACCTTCCGGTTTGTCACTTACTGCAACTCCTATGCGGAAAATGTCGGTCTTATCTTTGGCAGGAAAGTAGAGATAGTATTTTCCGTCTTTTTCAGCAGCATCAGGAGCCCACATTTGACGACCAACCCACGGAACATCATCTTCATCGAGAACGACTCCGTGATCGGTTACCTTTCCGTCTATGTTATCCATTGAGAACACATGGTAATCGCGCATAGCGAAATGATCGCCGTTGTCATCTTGCGGAATGCCGGCATCGATATCGTGCGAAGGATAGACATAGAGTTTTCCGTTAAAAACATGAGCCGACGGGTCAGCGATATAAATATCTTTCACCAAATACCGGGTTCCGCCCTCACTTACTTTCTTATCAGATTGCTCTGACTTATGCCCATTGCTGAACGCCATCAAAACAAGTGATGTTGCAACAATGGCAAACGTGATTCCCTGAAATAAGTATTTTTTCATCTTGCTAGTTATTTTTTCTGGTGTATTGTCATATTGGCTTTTAGCTATATCTGTTTTTCCTATTTTAATCTGGCACTTTCCGGTGGTCCCAGATAAGATGTTTTCTCGCCTCCGGCGCCTACAACAATCTTCTGCAGCACTACAGCCGAATCAACCATCCAGACCTTCAGCGTATGCTTGCCGGGATTTTCTATTGGTAAATTGACTTCCTGCATGTTGATTTCATTGCTGACCCAGCTGCCCCAGGTTTGGGGATTTTCATGCTTATTCATGTTAACAACAACTGGCTTCTGGTCATCAAATGAAACCGCCAGCTGCAATCCATTATCATTATAGAAATTCAGCGTAGGCGAAAGATACAGGCTGACTTTTACGGTTCCTGAATGATACAGGTACATGTCGTAATCCATGTGGGGACAATCCTGTCCGGGAGACTGTGGTTTTGCCGTTACCGGGAAAGGAGACATCGCTGAAAGCGTCCGGCCCAAACCCGGGATTTCTTCCCATTGAATTCCATTAGCCGGAATATTCCGGGTATAATGTGCGGCCTCCATAGAAACATAACCGTTACTTTCTACAAACCCGTTAAACGTCTTTGCATCAGGCTGAGTAGGATGATCAACAACCGCGTTTACAGTAACCGTTTCCCCTTCTTCTTGTTTTATTTCCACAGCTACCACGTGTTTACCTTCCGGGACATTGTTCCAGTCGACTGACAACCAAATCCGTTGCTCTTTTTGGATGGTTCCGCTTTCCGGCTCGGCTTTCAACCAGGGCTGAGTATTTGTAATCTCGTATTTGAATGGCTTTTCCCCACGGTTAAACACATCAACGTAAACCGGCTTCCGGTTGAAACTATCCATCTCCGGAAGCTCCTCTGCGAAGGTGCCTTCTGTACTGAAGGTGTCAGTTCCCTGTATCGCTACGCCCATTTTCGCCTCTGCGGGAAGATTGAGTTCATCCACTTTCGGCATACGGTTGTACCTTGGTTCCTGCCAACTCGTGTAGCCGATGTGTGTCTGAGCCATCATATGATTCCACTTGCCGTCGGCCAGCTTGGTATGATAGTAAACCGTTATCAGCGAATCCTTCTCAAAACGCGCCTTGACGGAATCGCCCCAGTCATTGGTCACAGCGCTCTCCCGTTCAAAAGCCTGGTGGTTTTTCGCGGCAGCGTAATACAAGGCATTCAAATTGGCGCATGCTGTAATTGGGTGCAGTACCAACTCGTAATAAGCATCTTTGTATTTTGCAGGCATTTTACGCCCCAGCTCTTCTGCCTCCCGGGCCAACTGATTATATTCATTCACCACCCGTTCATACTCCTGGTAATGGTTCAGACTGTAGGTTTCGGGAGATAGTAATTCCGGTTTCCGGCGTCCGTTGTATTTGGCGTACAACTGAAGCATTCGGCCAATCTCTTTGGCATGTTCGGTGCCGAATTGCTGAGCAGCCCATTGGGTCGTATATTCCGGCAACTTCTCTTTCGGCATGGCATCAGGGTCCCATGCATAATCCAGGAAGAACGAAATGGGCAGTTCCATCGGTTTGAGATCGCCCACGTTCACCAACCAAATGCAATCGACACCGTGTTTATAAGCCAGGTGCATCTGTTCCCATACCCGAGGCAGCGGATTGGTGTTTAGCCATTTGTAGTTACGCGGTCCGCCCACATAATCGAAGTGGTAATAAATACCATAGCCGCCGGAACGAGGCTTCGCATCCAATCTGGGAAGCTTGCGAATATTTCCCCAGTTATCATCACACAACAACAAAGTCACATCATCGGGAACACGCATGCCCTTATCGTAGTAATCCTGCACTTCCTTATAGAGTGCCCACAGCTGTGGTGTATCTTTGGCTGGTTTGCCAGTCACTTTCTCTATGATTTTCCGCTGGTCAGCTACAATTCGCTCCAGCAGGGCAATATTGGTTTTGTCTCCCATTGCTTCATCGCCGTCGCCACGCATTCCAACCGTGACAATACTTTCGTGATGGTCCATCCGTTCGATGCCTTTGGTCCAGAAGGTATCCAGCACTGCCTTACTCTTGGTATAATCCCAGGGAATGCCCTTTTTGCGGTAGGGAGCCCACTCGGCATGCGCCCGCATCATAGGCTCGTGGTGCGAGGTTCCCATCACGATTCCCATTTCGTCAGCGAGTTTCGGGTTTTCCGGGTCATCACTATTGAAGCTGGCCCACCACATCGCCGGCCACATGTAGTTGCCTCGCAGGCGCAGCAGTAGTTCAAATACCTTTTCATAGAACTTGTGATTGAAGCCACCATAATTGGCTACCGCCCAACGTCCCAATGCCGGCTCTTCGTCATTTAGAAAGATTCCCCGGTATTTTACTTTCGGCGAATCCACCAAATAACGCCCCTGCTTTACGTAAAGTGCTGTACGCACCGGAACCGGTACATCAGCCCACCAATTCCACGGCGATACACCCATGTTACGCGACAAATCGAACAAACCGTAAAGGGTTCCCCGCTTGTCGCTTCCGGCGATGACCAGCGCCTTCTGAACCCCCGGGAAAGGATTGTCCACAACCTGGGTGACAGTTGCTTCCCACTTGCCTTTGATATCGGAAACATCGATTTTGTGCTGATCGATAAGTTGCTGAATCAACGAACTCTTTCCGACCGTACCCGCCAGAATAATCTCCTTTGCCTTCGGAATATCTCCGACTACCAGCATGGGTTTTGTCTGCGTAACTTTTTGCAAGTCGTTCTGAACAAAGCCCGCAATGAGTTTCACGCCTTTATAATCACCGCTGCCAATAACGATAGGTGCTGTTTTGCCATTCTGCGCAAGCGTAAAGCCGTTATCAACTTCAGTCGTGCTCATGTAATTGTGAATGGGTTGATTTTCCCCTTTCGGGGCAACCTGCGACTGACACGATTGCAACAAAAACCCAAGAGTAAACAAAAACACCCAAAGGCTACCGCTCCATATTTTTTTTGTTCTTCTGATTTCCTCCATAATAATATATTCAGTAGTCGAATCACTAGTCCTCTAATATCATCCCATTGATAATCAAATCGTTTATATCCGACCTCAATATTTATACTATTTAGTTTCCTTACTCATCCATGAATCTGTCCGGAACGGAGCTGCAGGCAGGCCTTCTTTGGTATACAGGTTCACTCCTTCCGGGTTATCAGCCCAGTCGTAACGTACCGCAACCGGATGTTCAATTTTGTTACTGTAAACAGCCACTTTGTTCTTACCGATAATTTTGGCTTTCGCCCAGACAAAATGTTTGTCCATTCCAGCAACAGCGAACTGTCTCAACTCTCCGCCTCCATTCACGGTCAGGCCATCTCCAACCTGAGCGAAAGTAATGACGATACAATTTCCCTCGACCTTCATCGATTGATACAAAGGACTCAAATACTTTGAATGCGTTTTTCCATAGGCGACTTTCTGAGCGAGCCATACCAGTCGATTACCCACATCTTTCTTATCCAGCGGATGAATATCATTCCATTCTCCCAGGTCGATGGTAACAGCCAGTCCTGTATTAGGTAAACTAAGCGCTTTCATCTGCGATTCCCGCAACAGTGCCCAGTTGCTCTCCGAAGGTTCGCTAACAGCCTTCATGTAATTAGGTAGCTGTACAACTAAAAACGGGAAATCACCTTCGTTCCAGTGATGACGCCAACTCGCAATCATATCTTTTAGCAGATACCGATATTCTACCGGACGATCAGCATTGGATTCCCCCTGATACCAGACAGCCCCCTTAATGCGATAATTTTCCAGCGGAGCAATCATGGCATTATATAACCCCGTAGGTTTCCATCGAATAAACGTCGGACCAGCCAATGGAGCCATCTTAGCTCCCAGACGATACTGCCAGGGCCCTTTTAAGTCTATTGTCGTTTTACCATTCGATATCTGGTACGGTTTATCGGGCACGAAGCCTCCCCGACCGGCATTACTGATAATACGCGCCACAATGGTGTTTTCGCCGGCCTTTAAAACATGAGCCGGTATTTCATATCTGCGCGGTGGATACTGATAGCTGGTAGTTCCAACAAACGTCCCGTTTACAAACACTGAATCGGCGTCCACAATACGCCCCATCAGAAGTTTAGCCGGTTGATTTGCCATTGATGCCGGAACATCTATCTTTTTGCGGAACCAAACGACTCCGTTTACCTCCCCCAGCGAAGTATTCGCCCAATAACCGGGCAAGTTCATCGTCTTCCAACCGGAAGTATTCAAACCGGGATTACGCCACGTTTGTGAGGGATTCCGGTATCCTAAATCTTTCGACTGTAACTCACTATACCACTTATGAGAACGCTCCTGATCTGCTTTTTCAATACTATCTCTAAGATTTTGGCTTTGAAAACGAAGTGCTTCATGATAATACTTAGGAAACTTCTTTAACGTTTTTATATCAATCCAGGCTTCCACCGGCGAACCTCCGAGGGCAGAATTAATAACCCCCACAGGCACCTGAAGCGAATCGTAAAGTGCTTTTGCAAAGAAGTAGGACACCGCTGAAAAACCGAGGATATTAGATGGATCTGGCGATATCCACGTACCCGATTTTAATTTGCTTTGCGGACCTTGAAAGTTATAAGTTTTGGGAACAGCAAAATAACGAATGAACTTGTTCCCTGCGTTTTTAATTTCTTCCGGATACCTTGGACTTACCCGCTTCATGGTAAGTTCCATGTTTGATTGTCCGGAACAAAGCCAAACATCGCCAACCAGAATATTTTTGATGACAATGGTATTTTTACCTGTAATTGTCATATCGTATGGACCACCGGCTTTAAGTGGAGGCAAAACGATATTCCATTTTCCGGAAGCATCTGCTTCTGTTTGATACGTTTTCCCGATAAACTGCACCGCTATCTTTTCGTTGGTGCCGGCCCAACCCCAGATTTTCACATCGGACTGTCGCTGCAAAACCATCCCGTCGCTAATGAGCTTTGGTAATTTTACTTCTGCTTTTCCCGAAAGGGCAATAAAAAGGAAAATGAATAAAAGGATGAATTTACTTCGTTTCATAGATGCAGTTTTTGGTTTATCATTCTAAAAATACCAACAATCAACTCATCAAGCCGGTCGTATTTGAATATTTTACTTTTTTAAAAGGGAGTTGAAATGAATCCAACTCCCTTTATTTTATTGGCTTACAACAAACCCGTTGTTATTTAATTATAACCTGGATTTTGGTAGGCTGCTTTATCTGCTTCGCTCATTTCAAGTCCATCGATCTGACTCTGCGGAATAGGACGCAGATACAGATAAGGTTGAATATTCCGTGTTACAGTTTGCGGCGTATGGTCTCCATAATTGGCTCCGCCAATTTGATAAGTGGAAGCGAGTTCACCCCACTTCTGTGTGCGTACCAAGTCGAACCACCGATAACCCTCGCCATAATATTCGCGTGAACGCTCAGCAAGGATGTAATCAATTGTAATATTCGCCGGTGTAGCAGCAACCATCTCAGCACTATGGTCTTCTACTTTAATGGAATCTCCATTGTTGTCATAGCGCCATTTTCCGGCACGTGCGCGAATCACATTAATCAGTTCACGCGCGCTTTTGCCAGCTGTTGTTGCTGCTCCTTTCACGGCAGCTTCGGCAGCTATAAAGTAAAGCTCCGAAAATTTCGCAATGTTAAAGGGACGAGTACTGGCAGCGTTTGGCTGTCCTAAACCTCCATTGTTATCAGTACGGTAAGTACCCAATTTCCACAATCCCGGATATACAATCCGGCTAATTCCACTCGGTGCAATCACAAAGTCGGATCTTCCGGGCACTTCAGCTGCACCTATATTGCTATCACCTTGCCCGCTAGGATACGTAAGAGGCGTCGACGGGTCATTATTCAGGAAAGTTAATATGGCATCACCTGGCTGCACCTGCATATAGTTGGCGTTATATACCGGACCAGTAACACCAGCTTTATCCCAATTACCCCGGTAAACCGTTGTAAAGGTACCGTCGTACCGTGAATCGTTTGTTTTATCAGCAAAAGTATTTTTGATTACACCAATCGTAGGACACATGCGGGTCCACGGACGTCCCAGGTGCTGCTCCGCCTCACGCTGAACAGAACTCATGGCCGACCATTCTGTATTGGACGAACTACTGCGAATCGCCGTATAGTTCCACGTCATCATCCAAACGGCACAGTTATCGTGGTCCCCGGCACCACTATAGGTAAGACTACTTCCGTTGTAATATTCGCTTGTCTCTGTGTGATCGGCATATAGCAATATTTCATTATTACGATCATTCGGAGCCCAGTTAACGTCATAGTAAGTGGGCTGCAGTCCGAAGGGGCCTGGATCGTCTATAGCAGCTGTTGCCACATTATACGCCTGCTGAAAATACCACTGTGCATCATGTCCATCCGGATCGGTACGGTCACTCGCCGGATAAGTAGGAATATTATTAGGGTTTTGGAGCCACCATCCGTATGTCAGATAAGCTTTAGCCAGATAAAGACGGGCAAGCGTTTGGGTGGCACCACCTGTTACCCTTGGATCTGCCGGAAGGTCGTTTACGGCTTTTATTAAGTCGGGGAATATTGCTTTGGTATATACCTCCGGCACTGTGTTACGGGTTGAAACCCTCACAGGAGATGTGTTAAACTTCAGCTCCCCTGCTCCCAGGTCCAGAGGGACTCCGCCAAAAGTCTGCACTAGCAAAAAGTAGTCAAACGCACGGAAAAATCTGGCTTCTGCAATCGAAGCGTCTGAGATACCTACTGCGCTGGCATTTTCGATGATACCACTAGCTGTGTTGATATCAGAAAAAGCCGCTCCCCATAACCTGTCGCTTCGGCTACTGGCCGAGGTGATATCACCCTGACTGGTCATGTCCATGACTTTAAAGTTCTGGTCCGCACTCTGCGCATAGGTTGCTTCGTCGGTACCGGTTTCCAGGGTATTATAGTAGTATGCTTCTCCGTAGATATAGCGCAGGTGTGCATACAGAGAAGTTAATCCACCGTAAACACCTTTCTCGGTTTTGAAAAAATCTGGTGTATAAATACTGCGCGGTTGCTCATCCAGAATATTATTAGAGCAAGACGCGAGGAACAACGACATCACGAATGCTCCAATAAAAGTTTTTATATGTATACGTTTCATTGTAGTCCTTTTTTAGAATGTCAAATTGATGCCGAACAAATAATTGCGTGTTGCCGGAGTGTTTGTACCCAACGTTAATAAACGTTTTAGGTTATCAGAATAAGGTACGGCTGCGTTTTCGTTACCGTATGAGTTGGTCTCAGGATCCAATCCCGAAAGCTTATGAAATGGCGAGAACATTACAAATGGGTTCTGTACCGTTACATAGAACCGTAATTTACTAATACCGGCGTATTTCAACCAATTACTATTGTGATTAAAATTATACCCCAGTGTAAGACTACGAATTTTCAGGTACGACGCGTTGAAGTATCCCAACGTGCTTCCATATTTGGGGTTGTCACCACTTGTTACACCACCCGGTTTCGGATAGGCTGCATTCGTGTTATCCGGCGTCCAGTAATCCACTTGTACGTTATTCCTTCTTCCGCTCAACATGTTCAGGTAGCCTGATGCTGAATAAAGCGTACTAATGAGGATACCACCATGCTGAAACGTACCAACGCCGGTCAGATCGAACCCTTTGTAGGCTACGCGCGTATTGAAACCTCCGGTAAAATCAGGATCAACACTCATAACTTGCCGGTCTTCAGGGCCAATTGCCCTTGTCGGCGTACCATCAGCATTGTAATCACCGGTATATTTCACTTTAATCATACCAACATTTCCTCCCGGTTCCAGTATATCTAAATACGGATCTCCCTGTTGCCAGAGGCCTATTTTCTGGTAATCGTAAATCACGTTGATAGGATGCCCGACGAACCACCAGTTGGCTTCGTCCTTTTCCTGTCCGGATGCAAGTGCGACCAACTTGTTTCGATTGGCAGATAAATTGATACCTGCTTCCCATGTCCAGCCATTGACATTATCCAGTATTTTACCGCTGAGTGAAAGCTCCAAACCTTTATTTTGGGTCTGACCAATATTTCCCACATAACTGCTTACTCCGGACGTGCTGGGCAGATTAACGTTCAGCAATATATCCTTTGTATTGGTCACATAGTACTCGACCGTACCAGACAAGCGACCATTCCAGAGGCTAAAATCCAAACCATAGTTCATTGTTTCGGAGTACTCCCAGCCTAAATTGGGGTTGGGAAGTTGCGATACATAGTAGCCGGTGGCATAGTCGGTTGGGCCAAAGTTGTATGGCCGGGTGCTCAATTGCCCAAGCGTAGCGTAAGGTTGAACAGCCTGATTGGAAGTTTGTCCATAGCCCACACGAAGTTTCAACATATCAAGCTGATTGATATTCTGCATGAACGATTCGTTCTTAATATTCCATCCGACTGATACCGCAGGATAAGTATGCCACTGATGTCCCTTCGCCAGCCTTGAAGACGCGTCAGAACGAACAGTTGCCGTCACCATATAACGATTATCGTATGAGTACATTACACGCCCCATCCACGACATCAGACCACTCTTCTCATATTTCTGCTCGTTAGGGTCAACAGTGATTTCACCTTGTGCCCGCCCCAGATTGTAATATTGGAAGGCATCCGACGGAATGTCCTTGGCGAACATGTACGACCGATTATACTTCGTTTGCTCTGCAGAGTACAACCCCACTACATTGATATGATGCTTTTCGTTAAAAGTGCGATCGTAAGTCAAGAGGTTCTCAATTGTCCAGTTGGTAGTAAGCGAGTTACTAACAGAAGCTGTTGAAGGAGTCGTCGCATTGCTGCTGTTAATTCCCTCTCCTGTGTAACTACCTCCATTACTCATACGGAAGTTCAAACCGAGATTGACACGATACTTCAGGCCCTCGACTTTCGGGATTTTTACCTCTCCGTACAAAGAGTTGTATGATCCAAAAGCTTTCGTTTGACTCAACCACTGATTCTTCAGACTATCGAGTACGGCTTTTGAATAGACCCAGTTTTCGTCCAGCGGCATCTTAACGGTTCTTTTCCATGAGCCATCCTGGTTATACGGGCTGGCCAGAGGAGACATGCTCAAAACACCGTAAAGTCCCACCTGCGAACCATCTGTTACGTTATAGTTATTATTCGTCGTGAATCCGAAGCGGAAACTTTTTCCTACCGATTGATCTACAGCTCCCCGCAATGTGAAACGCTCGTATTGTTGTGTAGGTATAACCGCTTCATCATGGTAATAACCTGCACCAAAGCTGTAGCTCCCCTTGTCGGTACCACCTGAAAGGCCAACATCGTGGTTTGTTACCACAGCTGTTCGGTATAACAAGCTTTGCCAATCAGTATTTACATCATTCGATTCATCTTCTCCATTTGAATACTGACCGGCAGCCTGACGAAGAGCAAGCAACTCTGGACCATTCATCATCGGATATTTGGCAAAAACACTTTTCAAGCCGTAGTAACCGTTGTAGGTAATCTGTGCTTTTTGCCCTCGTCTCCCCTTGTTCGTGGTTATCAATATTACACCGTTGGCTCCGCGTGAACCATAAATAGCGGTTGCCGACGCATCTTTCAAAATATCGATGCTCTTGATATCACTGGGACTGATATCGCTAATCGAACCAGCAAACGGAATACCGTCAAGTACGATCAGCGGGTTGTTATCAGCAGTCAGCGAACGCGTACCGCGGATGCGAATCTGCATATCGGCACCCGGCTTCGATGATGTCTGCGACATCTGAACACCCGGCATACGTCCCTGCAGTGCCTGTGTAATATTGGAAGATGCTACTTCGCGCATCTTACTTCCATCTATCGATGCAACCGAACCGGTTACCGCTTCTTTCCGCTGTGTACCATATCCAACGACTACCACCTCATTCAGCCCGACATTTGAATCCTTCATGGTAATATCGATCTGCGAACGGCCGTCGATGGCAACCTCCTGTGGTTCCATTCCCACAAATGAAAATACGAGTGTTTGTGCTTTTTCGGGAATCGACAATGTGTAGTTTCCGTCAGGATCGGTAATGGTTCCCATGGTTGTCCCTTTTACCACGATGGAAACGCCCGGAATCGGCTTTCCCTCCTTATCGGTCACCTTTCCTTTAATGTCCTGCTTTTGCTGTGTGGCAGGCTTCTTTACATCAGCCGGTTTATCGGCCTTTTTGATAATTACTGTCCGATCGTCGATTTCGTAAGTGAAACCGTACGGAACGAGTACCTTATCAAGAATATCTTCCACCCTGGCATCTTTTACATTGACATTCTGGGCGGGAATATTTCTCAATAAGTCAGAGCGATACAGAAAACGGAACTCCGTCTGTTCTTCAATGTTCTTAAGAACATCCTCAACTGTAGCATTCGCCACTTTTACCCGGACACTTGTCTCTTGTGAATAGACACTTGCCGTTACATTTCCGAAATCAAGGAGCAGGAATGCAAATGCAATTCCCATACCGAGCAAGATTCTTCTTAACCTACCGTGAATAGCAGGTATACTTCGGTTTTTTTTCATAGATTTGAATTGTTTAGATAATTACTATTTAAACGCTCACCAAAAAGTGATTGGCGGGAAGTGTACGCACCATTTCCCGCTTTTTTATTTTACTGTTACCAGGTTGTCTTTTATCGAAAATTTGACTTCGTCCGTTTTTTCAATCAGATCCAATATCTCTGAAAAATCCGAGTAACGTTCCAGATTACCAGTGAATTGAATTTGTTTTGCCCGTTGATTTGAAAAAACGACATGAACATCATACCATCTTGATAATGTGTTCATCATGTCATCGAGTTGTTCATCTTTAAAAATAAATCGCCCGTTTTTCCATGCGATATAGCGGGCCGGATCGACCATCCGTTTTTTGATTTGGTTGCCCGTCCGACTTACTCTACTTTGCTCGTTGGGAACAAGCGATTGTTGCACGTTTGGATCATCTTTTAATTGCACATTCACGTGCCCTTCGACCAATGTGGTGCAGGTAACCGAATCTTCCGGGTACGCTGAGATGTTAAAATGCGTTCCCAGAACCGTGACGATTTGTTTGCCCGAAACAACCCGGAACGGTTTGTGCCTATTTTTTGTCACTTCAAAATAGGCCTCTCCGGTTAATTCAATCCGTCTTTCGTCTCCCAAAAATTTAACCGGATAGCGTAATGTACTTTCTGAATTCAGCCAGACTTTGGTACCATCGGCTAACACCAGGTAATATTCTCCTCCCCTGGGAACTTTCAGTGTATTGTAGCTCAGTTTTTCAGAGGATTTCGACGCAGCGGTGTACTGCAGCTTGTTTCCAGAATTTTTAAGCGATGCACCGTCTTCTTTAATCTGGAAAGTGTCATTTGCTGCCAGGTTAACGCTTTTTCCGTTATCGAGAATGAGAACCGCCTTTTTGCAGCCAGGTTGAATCGTATTTACGTTTTCTGCCACGTGAACTTGCTCCTGCCCCGGCTTCGTATAATAGAAAAAAGTAAGAGCAACAAGCAGTGAAGCAGCCACCGATGTGATGACAACCAACCGGCGCCGTGTATTCGATTTTTTTCCGGAAATCCGATGCTTCACATTATTCCAGGCTCCGTCAATCTCGTCGCTTGAAGGATTGATAGTCGAGCCGCGTTCGTAATACTCCTTTAGATTATTGTAATAACGCTGATGCTTCTCGTCCTCCTGCAACCACGTTTCAAGCTTTGCTCTTTCCCGCCAGGTAGCCTGATTGTGAATAGCTTTCCAGATAATTTTGATATCGATCAAGTTGTCGCTTTTGTCCATTGACAAGAAATCTTTACTTCTGAGACACGACGAATAAAAAAATGGGTGACAGCACTACAGAAAAAAATTGATGGAGGTCGTTTCCATTAATCTCTTTTTCAGTTTTTCTCTCGCTCGCTGAAGCTGTGTTTTTACCGTGTTGGAAGAGATTTTCTTTAGGCTGGCAATTTCTTTTGTTTTAGCCCCCTTCAAATATTTCATGGTGAAGATGTCCCGCATTTCTTTCGGAAGCGACTCCAGCGCCTGATGTATTTGATCTGCAATATCAGGGTCCTGCAGGAGTGACGGATCGGCGCTGTTTAAACTGGCCTCCAGAAACAACAAATTGTGCTTGTCTTTCACTTTCAAATCACGCAGATAGTTCAGACACCTGTTGCGCACCGATTGATAGAAGTAAGCCCGGAGAGAACTTTTCACATCCAGATGCTCTCCGTTCTCCCACAAATAAATGAAGAAATTCTGCACAATGTCATCGCTGACAGTCTTGTCAAAAACAAATCCGTCGGCATACCTGATTAGCGAGACGTAATAATCCCGAAACAGCACCTCGAATACTTTACTGTTACGTTTCCTTATTTCATCAAGCAGTATTTTATCTTCAATTTTCATTGATTTGGAATGTAGTCAACTTAGTAAAGGCTTCTGCTTAATAAAATTCACCATGCATTGCCCCCTGCAACATTAATCCTTAACATAACCCGCCATATAAAATTAACCTCACAGGTGCTTAAAATTAATTTTTATTTACGTACTTTGTACGCAAAGTAGATATTTTTTTCTGATGAACGAAATCTTGCCTAACATTTCTATCGACAATGCCATTTTTGGCTTTGCTAATGGAGAGCTTAAAATACTGCTAATCAAAAGAGATAAGCAACCTGAATTTGACCGATGGTCGCTTCCTGGCGGTTATGTTTACTGCAATGAAAACATGGATGATGCTTCCAGAAGGTTGCTGCAGGAATTAACTGGTATCTCCAACCTGTTTTTATCTCGTGTAGACGTATTTGGCGATACAGACCGATATCCCGATCGCCGGGTTATTTCTGTTTTGTATTGTGCCCTGGTGAAACCGGAACAGTTTGAGTTACTAGCAGGTGCGCACGCTAAAAAAGTCAAATGGTTTCGGGTAAAAGGAATTAAAAAATTACCCTTTGACCATAATGTAATGATCGAAACAGCACTGAACTGGCTAAGAGATGAAATATGGCGAAAGCCAGTTCTAATCAATCTCCTGCCGGAGAAGTTTCCGCTCAACCAAATGCACGATCTGTTTCAGACATTTCTTCATGAAACGATCGACAACCGAAACTTCAGGAAGAAAGTGATTTCACAGGAACTGGTGGAGCGGCTCAATGAAAAAACCAAAGGGGGAAAACAACGGCCGGCATACCTATACCGGATGAAAAAGAAGTAAAAATCAATTACATCAACATTACATAAATCATTACAAAATATAATAGTACCATGTTTGATATTAATGGAAAAGTTGCAGTCGTTACCGGAGGTGGCGGTGTTTTGGGGGGCAGCATAGCCCGCAGTTTAATAGAAGCAGGAGTGAAAGTGGCCATCCTCGATATCCGGGAAGAACAAATTAACAACCGGGTGAAGGAACTGGAGCAACTGGGTGGAAAAGCTTTTGGAATTGTGGGTAGTGTACTCGATATGGAGGAACTGCGACAAGCGCGTGAAACTCTTATAAAGAAATGGGGCAAAGTAGATATCCTGATCAATGCTGCCGGTGGCAATATGCCCGGTGCTACTTTAACGGAAGACCAAACGGTTTTTGATATGAAAATTGAGGACTTTCAGAAAGTGACCGACCTCAATTTAAATGGAACCATATACCCGTGCCTGGTTTTTGGTGAAGCAATGGCGCAGCAAGGATCAGGCAGCATTGTCACTGTTTCGTCAATGGCCACCTACTCTGCCATTACACGTGTACCCGGATATTCGGTAGCTAAAACGGGTATCAACATTTTCACACAGTGGATGGCCATGGAAATGGCGACGAAATTCAGCGAAAAAATCCGTGTGAATGCCATCGCTCCCGGATTCTTCATCGGCGACCAGAACCGTAACGTGCTCATCAATCCCGACAGCTCGTATACCGAGCGCAGTAAAAAAGTAATCGGACGAACCCCGATGGGGCGCTTTGGCGATATCAAGGAACTGAATGGCGCCGTGCAGTTTTTATGCTCTGATGCCGCTTCTTTCATTACCGGAGTTATCCTGCCGGTCGATGGCGGATTCAGCTCATTCAGCGGAGTTTAACTTATAAAAAAGAAAAGGCAGAATATGGCTCTGGAAAAAACATGGCGATGGTTTGGTGAGAAAGATCCCATCAGGTTGGAGCAGCTGGCCCAAATTGGAGTGGAAGGCGTCATAACAGCTCTTCACCATATTCCCAACGGCGAAGTTTGGCCCAAAGATGAAATTCTAAAGGTGAAGAATGCCATCGAAGCGCACGGCATGCGATGGAGTGTGGTGGAAAGTCTTCCGGTAAGTGAAGGCATTAAAATCCAATCGGACGATCGCCCGAGGTTGATGGCAAACTATCAGCAATCGGTCCGCAATCTGGGGGAATGCGGTATCGATACCATCTGCTACAATTTTATGCCGGTGCTCGATTGGGCCCGCACCGACCTTCATTACCAGCTTCCCAATGGTGCTGAGTCGATGTATTTCGACTTCCCCACCTTCGTGGCATTCGATGTCTTCATATTGAAACGTCCGGGCGCAGAAGCTGACTATCCCAGGGAACTGGTTGACAAGGCCCGAACGGTATTCAATAAGATGACGGAAGAAGAAGCGGAGGAGCTGGCTTATAATATTATTGTGGTAACGCAGGGATTTATCGACGGAGTGATTGATGGTTCGGTTCCAGATCCGAAAGCGTTGTTTCTGGAATTTATCGACCGCTACAAAGACATCGACAAAGCGAAACTGCGGGAAAACCTGAAGGCCTTTCTCGACGATGTAATTCCGGTTGCCGAGGAAGCGGGCGTTCGCCTGGCTATTCACCCGGATGACCCTCCTTTCCCTGTCCTGGGACTTCCGCGGATTATCGGGCAATTGGATGACTACGAGTGGTTATTTGAAGCAAATCAATCTCCGAATAACGGCATCACTTTTTGTGCCGGTTCCCTTTCCGCCCGAAAAGAAAACGACCTTCTTGAAATCATCGAAAAGACCCGGGAGCGGATCCACTTTGTACACCTGCGGAACACGCAAATGCTGGAAGACGGAAGTTTCTACGAATCCGGTCATCTAACCGGTTCACAGAATATGGTTCCGTTGGTAAAGGCATTATTGCAGGAACAAAAACGAAGAATCGAAGCTGGTCGCACTGATTTCAAAATGCCCGTGCGACCGGACCATGGCCTTAAACTCCTCGATGATTTCAATCATCAGTACAATCCGGGATATCCACTCATCGGCAGATTGAAAGGGCTGGCAGAACTCGACGGCATCATGACGGCCATTGACTATGCTTTATCCCAACAAGGATAAAGAACACACTCCTTTACGAGCAACAAAGAAGCTCTGCACTGACATTGATGAGCTTCTCTCTATCAACCGAATGAATAATAAATTGCAACCAATGAAACGACTTATTCTTATTATGGCTGTCCTGCTAACAACAGGTACGACGGCTATATCACAAAATAAAACTACTGCATCAAAATCGTGGGTGGGTACATGGGCTACTGCCCCACAACTTGTCGAGCCCCGGAATATGCCGCCAGCACCGGGACTAGCCAACAACACGTTGCGTCAGGTGATTTGTGTTTCCATTGGTGGAAAGCAACTGCAGTTCCGGTTTTCCAATAAATTCAGCAAAAGTCCGGTGACCATGAAAACCGTCCACATCGCGGTTTCAAAAGGCGGAAGTAAAATCGAGGCCTCTACATCTAAGGAATTAACCTTCAATGGACAACCGGATGTCACGATGGAGCGTGGAAAAACGGTGGTTTCCGACCCGGTTTCATTCAATCTCAAACCGCGAATGCAAGTGGCCGTAACCATTGCTTTCGGAAAAACATCGCCCGACGTAACCGGACATCCGGGGTCACGCACGACTTCGTATTTGCTCGCAGGCGACCATTCTTCGCCTGAGGCCGATTTCTCGAAAGCCGCCCAAACCGACCACTGGTATGTGATTAACGGCATCGATGTGATGGCCCCAAAACGGGCAGCTGCCGTTGCGATTCTCGGGAACTCCATCACCGACGGACGAGGTTCCGGCAC
This sequence comes from Prolixibacter sp. NT017, assembly GCF_009617875.1. NCBI lineage: Bacteria > Pseudomonadati > Bacteroidota > Bacteroidia > Marinilabiliales > Prolixibacteraceae > Prolixibacter > Prolixibacter sp. NT017. The sequence goes on from NZ_BLAV01000001.1 coordinate 2,751,909, forward strand.
GAATAAACAGGACCGGTGGCCCGACGAACTGGCCCTGCGCCTTTTGAAGAATATGCAGACACAAAACATTGGTGTGCTGAACATGGGAATTGGAGGCAACTGCGTGCTTCACGGTGGCCTCGGCCCTACCGGACTCAGCCGTTTTAAGCGTGACATCCTGAATCAGCATGGGGTGCGTTGGCTAATCATCCTCGAAGGGGTTAACGATATAGGAGGAACGCCCGACAAAGAAGCTGCTGACAAAGTAGCGCAAGGCCTCATCGCCGCTTATGATAAAATGATTGATGAGGCACACGCGCAGGGCATCAAAGTGTACGGAGGAACCATTACTCCCATCAAAAAGTCGTTCTATTACAAAGATTACCGCGAAACAGCCCGGCAAACCGTGAACAAATGGATTCGTACCAGCGGCCATTTCGATGCGGTGATTGATTTTGACAAAGCCATGCGAAACCCAAAAGACACGTTAAGCCTGCGGCCGGAAGCACAGTCAGGCGACTATCTTCATCCCAATGAGCTGGGCTATCGCATGATGGCCGGTACCATTGACCTTTCGCTGTTCAAATAGAACAATACTTTTTTATCGTTGCAAGACACCGTAAGAAATTTACAGACCCAATAGCTAAACATAAAAGATAAACCGATGAAAGGAACAAACGACGCAATCAAACCGAATATTCCGTATCGAATAGCCTCATTGCTCGTGGCCATTCTATTTTTAGGCATCAACCATTCATTTGCCGGAAATACCGGTGATGGTCATCCCGATGCTGCAGTTTTACCTGTAAAATCGCGGAATTTGCTGAAAGAAGCCGGTTATCAACAGTCGGCTATCGATAAAAAGATAGCTCAAACCTATGACCAACTCTTCCACGGCCCCAACCGTATCTATTTCGAGGTGGGCGATTCCATGGCTTATATTTCCGACCTGAAGAATCATGATGTTCGCACCGAAGGCATGTCGTACGGAATGATGATTGCCGTTCAGTTGAATAAGAAAGACGTTTTCGACCGGATTTGGCGTTTCTCGAAGCACTATCTTCAGCATCAATCCGGACCGCGGAAAGGGTATTTCGCCTGGAGTTTCAATCCCAAAACCATGAAACGGAATTCCGAAGGCTCGGCATCGGACGGTGAACTGTACTATGTCACCACGTTGTTGTTTGCATCGAATCGGTGGGGAAACGATACCGGCATTAACTATTATGCTGAAGCCAGAAAGATACTGGATGCCATGTGGCAGAAAGACGGCACCGGAAATATTTACCATCTCATCAATGTGAAACACAAGCTGATTTCGTTTGTGCCCGAAGGTGGCGGCTATCGCTGGACCGACCCGTCATACAATGTGCCGGCCTTTTTCGAGGTTTGGGCTCACTATGCCCACGACGGACACGAACAGTTCTACCGCGATTGTGCCGACTCGGCCCGCGTATTTCTTCACCGTGCATGCAATCCGAAGACAGGTTTAAATGCCGATTACACCAATTTTGACGGCACACCGCATTCCACACCCTGGATGCCCGCAGCGTTCCGCTACGATTCGTGGCGGGTTCCGATGAACATTGCAATGGATTACGTTTGGTTTGGAAAGGACAAAAAATGGCAGGAAGCTTACGCCGAACGTTTTCAGAACTTCCTGCGCTCACGCGGAATCAACTCATTCAAGGACCAGTTCAATCCGGATGGTTCGAAACCGGAATACATTCTTCCGGCAGGGGGTTTCCAAAAGCTGAGGCACTCATTGGGATTGGTAGCTACCGCGGCTACAGCCTCCCTGATCACGGTAAACGAAGACAAGAACAGCCTCGACTTTGTGCGTGCCCTCTGGAATGCCAAACTCGAACCGTACAGCGATGGCTACTTCGATCCGTATTACGACGGACTGATGTATCTATTCAGCCTGATGCATTTGAGCGGCGAATACCGAATCATAACGCCCCAAACAGCGAATCAATAGACACTCTTATACATTAACGAAAATCAGAATCCAAGATATGAAAGTCACATTCACGCTTCTCATTTTCCTTTTTGCCGCTCTTACGCTCAATGCCGAGAATGGGCACGACCTTTGGCTGCGCGCCAAACATACAGCTCCGGTCAACGTTGTTTGCTCCGGAAAATCCCCTACTCTCGAAATCGCCAAACAGGAATTGCATCAAGGCTGGCAGGGCAAAGCCAATGCAACATTTGTGCTGAAAAAGAAGCACGATAAACTAATCAAAGGCGATGGTTACCGCCTTAGTCCCGGCGGCATCGAGGCAAACACCGACTTAGGTATCTTATACGGCGTCTATGACCTGCTGCGCCGTCAGCAAACGGGAGAAGCCATCACCGAACAGGTAGTGAATCCGTCGTACGAACGGCGCATTCTTGACCACTGGGACAACCTGAATGGCACCATCGAACGTGGTTATGCCGGCCGTTCCATCTTCTGGCACGGCAAAGACTCGCTGGCCGTAACAGAGAAAGATAAAAAGCTGTGGCAGGAATACGCCCGTGCCGATGCTTCGATTGGTATTAACGGCGCTGTTCTCGATAATGTCAATGCTTCGCCGCTGGTTTTAACAACCGAATACCTGAAAAGAGTGCAGGCGATTGCCAAAGTCCTGCGCCCTTATGGTATTAAAACTTACCTTTCGGTGAATTTCGCTTCCCCTTCGGTGATAGGCGGACTAAAAACGTCGGACCCGCTCGACCCGCAGGTGAAAGAATGGTGGAAAAACAAAGCCAAAGAGATTTACAAGCTGATTCCCGATTTTGGCGGCTTCCTGGTAAAGGCCAACAGTGAAGGACAACCTGGTCCGCAGAATTTCGGCCGCACGCATGCCGACGGGGCCAATACCATTGCCGATGCCGTGAAACCTTATGGAGGTATTGTTATGTGGAGGGCTTTTGTGTACAGCGCCAACGACGAAGACCGGGCCAAACAGGCCTACGATGAATTCATGCCGCTCGATGGAAAATTTCATGACAATGTGATTGTCCAGGTGAAAAACGGTCCCGTCGACTTCCAGCCGCGCGAGCCTTTCAGCCCGCTATTCGGAGCCATGAAAAAGACTCCGGTGATGCCGGAACTGCAAGTAACACAGGAGTACCTGGGACAGGCTGTTCACCTGGTGTTTTTAGCCCCGATGTGGGAAGAGTTCCTGAAGAGCGATACCTATCAGGAGGGCAAAGGAAGCACGGTTGCCCGCTGCACGGACGGCAGCATTTTCCAACAAACACACACAGCCATTGCGGGGGTAGCCAACGTCGGGCTGGACACCAACTGGTGCGGGCACCCGTTTGCCCAGGCCAACTGGTACGCCTTCGGTCGCCTGGCCTGGAACAACCAATTGTCCAGCAACCAGATTGCCGATGAGTGGGTCAAACTCACCTTTAAACCAACTCCTGCCCAAGACCGGACCCAATCGACCGTTCTTCCCATTGTCTGGAACATCAATTTCCTGAAACCGGTAAAACGGATGATGCTGGAGAGTCGTGAAGCGGCCGTTAACTACATGATGCCGCTGGGACTGCATCATATATTCGCGCCGGAAAATCACTACGGCCCCGGTCCCTGGTGGGCGCCGAAAGGTGTTCGCAAAGACTGGACCCCTCCTTACTATCACCAGGCCGATACACTGGGTATCGGGTTCGACCGGACCGAAAACGGTAGCAATGCCGTTAGTCAGTACCACGAACCGCTTCGTTCGCTATTCAATGATGTGAATACCTGTCCCGAAATCTACCTGTTGTGGTTCCATCACCTTCCGTGGAATTATCAAACCAGGAGCGGATTGACCCTGTGGGACGACCTGTGCTATCATTACCAGGAAGGTTTGAACCAGGTTCGCAGTTTTCAAAAAACATGGGACCAAGCAAAACCATACGTCGACAAAGAACGGTTCAGCGTGGTACAAAAGAAACTCCGGAAACAGTGCATCAATGCCCAGGTGTGGAAAGATGCCTGCCTGCTGTACTTCCAGCAGTTCAGCCGCATGCCTATTCCTTACAATATCGAACGGCCGGTACACAACCTGAAGGATTTGATAGAAAACGATATGAAAAGAAAAAGATAAACTTCACGTAAGAAACCGGCCCGGAATTGAATCCTATCCGAGGATATAATATATTGGGCAGGTTAGGAATTATTATCGAAAGAATTAAAACCAAGTAAAGTATCATGAGAATAAAATATCCGTTTTGGTGTTTGCTTATCGGTCTCTTTTTTATGGCTGGTCACACGCAGGCCCAGGATAAGCTGTATCACAACGAATTTCCTCTGAAAGACGTAAAACTATTGGACGGGCCGTTTAAACATGCCCGCGATTTGAATATACAGACGTTGCTGAAGTATAATGTCGATCGCTTGCTGGCGCCCTACCGTAAAGAAGCCGGATTGAAACCCAAAGCCCCCAGCTATACCAACTGGGCCGGCCTCGATGGACACATTGGCGGCCATTACTTATCAGCCATGGCGATTAACACCGCAGCGACCGGTAATGCAGCCTGCAAGCAACGGTTGGAGTACATGATTTCCGAATTGAAGAAATGCCAGGATGCCAACACCGTCAACCATCCGGGCTGGGGTAAAGGATATGTAGGTGGCGTTCCCAACAGCAAAGAAGTTTGGAGTACCCTGAAGAACGGAGATTTTAAGGCCTATCATAAAGCATGGGTTCCGTGGTACAATGTGCATAAAATGTACGCAGGTCTGAGAGATGCCTGGTCGTATGCCGGTAACGAAGAAGCCAAAAACATGTTCCTCAAATTTTGCGATTGGGGAATTAATATCACTTCCGGCCTGACAGATGCCCAGATGCAATCGATGCTAGACACCGAACACGGAGGGATGAATGAAATGTTCGCCGACGCTTACCAAATGACCGGCAACAAGAAATACCTGGTAGCTGCCAAACGGTTTTCACACCATATGCTGCTGGACCCGATGTCGAAAGACAGTGACAACCTCGATAACAAACATGCCAACACACAAATTCCCAAAGCCATCGGTTTTCAACGAATCGGAGAACTTTCGCATGATAAGAAATACGTGGAAGCCGGCCGGTTCTTCTGGCAAACCGTAACACAAAACCGGACGCTGGCATTCGGAGGAAACAGCCGGAGGGAATTCTTTCCAAGCGCTTCGTCGTGCACCGACTATGTGAATGATGTGGAAGGCCCGGAAACCTGCAATTCCTACAACATGCTGAAGTTAACGGAAGACTTGTTCCGGTTACACCCGAAGGAGAAATATGTCGACTACTACGAACGGACGGTATTCAACCATATTCTGTCGACTCAAAATCCGGAGACAGGAGGCTATGTGTATTTCACTCCCGTACGGCCGCGCAGTTACCGGGTCTACTCGGCGCCAAACGAAGCCATGTGGTGCTGTGTGGGCAGCGGTATGGAAAACCACAGTAAATACAACGAGTTTATCTATACCCACAAGGGCGATTCACTGTATCTGAATCTCTTCATTGCCTCGGAACTGAATTGGGAACAAAGAGGCGTGAAGATCAAGCAGGAGACAAAATTCCCTTACGAGCCGCAAACCAAATTAATTGTCGAGAAGGGCTCTTCTCATTTCAGCTTAATGGTCCGTTACCCGTCATGGGTAAAAGACGGAGCCTTGAAAATAACCGTCAACGGGAAGAATGTTCCCTACAAGGCTCATCCGGCATCGTATATCGCGGTTGACCGTTTGTGGAAGGCCGGCGATACCGTTACGATTCAGTTGCCCATGCACAATACCTATGAGCAGCTGCCCAATGTGCCGAATTACATCGCTTTGTTGCACGGGCCCATTGTACTGGGAGCCAAAACGGGTACGCAGGACTTGAAAGGACTGATTGCCGACGACAGCCGGTGGGGGCATATTCCCAGCGGGAAAAAATTCCCGTTAAACACCGCGCCCATCATCATTTCGAAGGACAAGTCGAAAATTCCGGAGGAGCTGGTACCCGAGAAAAACAAGCCGCTGTTCTTTACGGCACCGAAGTGGAAATTGATCAACCCGATAAAGGTGGAGCTGGAACCGTTCTTCCTGATACACGACGCCCGGTACATGATGTACTGGATGACGCTGACACCTAAACAGTATCATTCGTATCTCGACTCACTGTCGACGCTGGAGAAAAAGCGGATGGCACTGGATAAGCGGACAATCGATTTTGTGGCTCCCGGAGAGCAACAACCCGAAGTGGATCACGCCATGCAGGATTCCAACTCCTTTTCAGGAAACAACCGGGACGATTTTTGGCGGGACGCCCGCAACGGTGGCTATTTCAGCTACCAAATGGCAACCGATTCGGCTACCAACCTTAGTTTAATCGTCCGTTACTGGGGCGACGAACAGGGAAACCGGAAGTTCGATATCTACATCGACAACCAGAAATTGGTATCGGAGGATAACACCGGGAAGTGGAATCAAAAAAAATTCCAGGAAGTAACATACCCGATTCCCAATTCGATGATTGAAGGAAAAACACACGTCCGGGTGAAGTTTCAATCGCTTCCGCACAGTACCGCCGGAGGTGTTTACTACATCCGCCTGGCGAAGAAGGAAGCCGGACCGGAAAAGCAGTAAGGTGTTTTTCATCGCTGTTCCCCTTTTTCCCTTTCAGCAGGCGTCGTTCATAACCTGGCCGTCGAACAACTATCGGGTACGCCTGTTGAAATGGATTGGGTACAGTTTGTCCGATAAAAGCGGAACGAAATCAACTAAATACCAAGAGTAATGAAGAAACGAATACTGGGAAAAACAGGATTTGAAATTTCGGAAGTAGGATTGGGAACCTGGCAGGTAGGCGGGAAATGGGGCAGCCTGTTCAGTCACCCGAATGCCGATGCCATACTGAATTCGGCGGTCGATAACGGCGTGAACTTCATCGATACTGCGGATGTGTATAACGACGGTGACAGTGAAAAAGCGGTGGGACGCCTGGTGCGCTCCCGCAGCGAGCAGATTTATGTGGCTACCAAATGCGGCCGTCAGTTTTCGCCCCATGTTGACGCATCGTATACGACCGAAGGACTTCGCCGGTTTGTGGAAGACAGCCTGAAACGCATGGAGCTGGAAACACTGGACCTGATCCAGTTGCACTGCCCGCCCACCGAGACGTACTACCGGCCCGAGATTTTTGAGCTATTCGATACCCTGAAAAAAGAGGGGAAAATCAGGAACCTGGGCGTGAGCGTAGAACGGATTGATGAAGCGTTGAAAGCCCTGGAATACGAGAACGTGACCACGGTGCAGATTATCTTCAACATGCTGCGGCAGCGTCCTGCGGAAGATTTCTTCGCGGAAGCGGCAAAAAAGAACATCGGGATACTGGCCCGTGTCCCGCTGGCCAGCGGACTCCTGACCGGGAAATTCACGCCTGACACCACCTTTGGGAAAGACGACCACCGTACCTTTAACCGGAACGGCGAAGCGTTTGACAAGGGCGAAACCTTTTCGGGTGTGGATTATATGAAGGGACTGGAAGCTGTGGAAGAAATCAAAAAACTCTTCCCGGAGCGGACCAACCTGGCAGCCATGGCCCTCCGATGGATACTAATGTTCAAAGAGGTGAGCTGTGTCATCCCCGGCGCATCGAGGCCGGAGCAGGTGCTTTCCAACGTACAGGCATCGGAATTGCCGGAACTATCCGCAGAGCAGATGGACGGCATCCGACAGATATACGAGCAACACATCTGGCCCGATATTGCCAACGAGAAATGGTGAGTTGGTGAAGGCAAAGGCTCAGGCTTAGGTTTAGGCTTAGGCAAAAGAAAAGGAGAAAGGGAGAAAGGGAGAGTGGGAGAAGATGAGATGGGGAAAACAGGGAAGCGAAGGGAGAAAGGGAGAGTGGGAGAAGATGAGATGGGGAAAACAGGGAAGCGAAGGAGAAGGCAAAGGCTCAGGCGAAAGCGAAGACAAAACAGTAAATAGAACAAGATAACGATGAATAGAAAGGATGGCATCCGAAATGGATACCATCCTTTTTTTGTGCTACTAGCTTTTGACTACTTTACCAAGAGCTTCGAGCAGCTGAGGCTGGTCTTCAAGGGCGATGCGAGCGACGGCATAGAACTCCGACATCCAATCGTCTATTTTAGCAAATGCGGCATCTTTCTTTTTGGTAGCTTCCTGCGACTCTCCGACTTCGCGGCGGTAGTTGGCCCGCGCGGTTTTTAATTCTCCAATTTGTGCCTGGGTGGAATTCAGCTCCTCCAGACTAATTTTCAAGCTTGCCAATTTTTCCTGGATAGCCGTATCGGCAATAGCTTCCGTGTAGAATTTTTGCACTGTTTCGAGCCATTTGGCGTAGCTTCGGGGTATTGAGCCATCGATGTTCAGTTTAGCGAGCATCAACGGGTCTTTACGATAAATCACTTTTGCTTTCTTGCGGTGCTTCCGATAAATCTCGTCGATGGCATCGTAGTTGGCTGTAAAGCTGTTGTAGGCTTCGGATGTTTCATCGTCCTCGGTTTTGTTGAAATTGTAGGCTTGTTGGTTTTCTGCCAACAGCGTTTTACCTTCGGCGATTTTGGTGGCATCGTAGCCCAGTTCGGACATGGCTGATGCAATTTCGGGTTGTTGTTCGGCGTTTTCCAACGCTACGCGGTTGCGTTCCAGCAGTTCCGCTTCTGATAATTTAGGTCTGGACATAGACTAAGTTGTTTGAAGTTAAACATGTTGGCCGGGTGTCCGGCCGTTATCTAGTACTTTTCGATACGTATGACGTATTAGAGACGCAAAGCGTAGTGCACTACCATCGAACGGTTCGGGGCTTGCTACACTTTTGGGATGCGTTGCTACAGAACTACCCTATTTTGCTACAGAACGCCCCTGGTTTGCTACCGGGCGACGGCGCTCCGCTACCAGGCACCCCTGGTTTGCTACCGGGCGACGATGTTCTGCTACCAGGCACCCCTGGTTTGCTATCCGCAGATCTTGATTTGCTACCGGGGTCCGTTTTCTATTTTGGATACCAGGAGCCTGTTTAAAGAACGCTCTGAATCCGTTTTGGGAACAAAAAGAGAAAGCCTCCGCCCTTCCTGCCCCACTGTTCTGTACGCCCGCTAAAGTCTCCTTTTTTTCTGTCCTGACAACGAATGAGTTTTTAACTTAAGCAAAAAATATGTTTTATGCCAAAAATTTTGATGAACGGTCGTTTTTCTGTGGTGAACGTATGGATCTGGTATGCGAACGAAAATTATGATAATAGAAAAACGGGGTTCATGAAGGAACTGAAAACCAATTTCAGGAAGATTTTTATTACCTTGATGAGCCATAACGACCAACTAAATGAAAACTGACCGGAACATATCGATAAGATTAAAAACCCATTTGAATAGTGATTTGATGACTTAATATAATAGGTACACAATACATCCCAATATGGGTGTATAACAACAACTCGTCAACTGACATAAGAGAAATAACTACAATATTGAGACACACTAGTTGTGGGTAATATTAAAATGAAAAAAATAAAAGCAGAAATACTGACCAACAAAACTCATTTCAGTAATTATGAGGATTACAAAACATATCCAACTTCTGACTTGAAATGTCCATCATGTGAAGTGAAAACTTCAATTGCTTTTAAAGATTTAGAAAAGCACCGATTTTCAAACTTTTCTAATCTGACTGAAGATAAACAGAACAAGATAAATGAGTTTGTAAAACTAAATATGGAAAAAGTACCAAATTCATTCCTCGATTACAACTGTCCAAATTGTAATTCATCAGTCAGACTTTATTATCAGAGTTGGGCTGGAGGTCGACACGGAGAAAACGGTTATGAATTAGAAATGGTAATCTCAGATTGATTTTTATAAATAATTTGAGACAATAGAAAAGTATAATAAGGAAAAATGAAAAATACTACCCACAACAAATTGTATATGGCAGGCGGGGGTTTTAGCGGTCTGACAAGTCAGACCTTACGCCCACTTTCCTGCGGGTCTGACACGATTTCTGTTGGACCCCGAAGTTTCGGGGCCGCCCGACCACATACAAGTGACCGTTGTAGCCAATATTAAATTACAGACAGTTGATAGAATTAATGTCACTTGAGATTTCCAGAAAATGAAAAGTATAAGAGTCAACTAAAATGAATATATTTTAATGGAAAACGCTATAATAAAAGGAGTAGCATTGACAACAAGGGAAGATTGGAATGTCGGAGAGCATTTATACCCTTCAATGTTATTAACTGTTGCTTACTCTTGGATTGAAAACTATTTTGACGAGAAAGACTTATTAAAAGAAGATATAGGTGAAACTAAAGCAAGAGAATTTGGAAAAATTAAAGCCACAATTTTAGCCTATACTAGTGATTTGCATAATATTTCAGTCAACCTCTGCTTATTGTTGGATATCTTGTCGGATACTAAGATATCTGCAGCGAAAAGACACCTATATTCAAATTTAGTTTTAGAAAATTATTTTACAAATTTGAGAAGTTTACTTGATTTTATTCCTTACATCATAAGGTTGTCTCTAACAGATGAAGAATCCAATTTATTTCCTCAAGCAGACTCACTAAATAAATTAATTAGGTTCTCAAAAAACCCAAATAATAAAGATAAGATTCCTATTTCTATTCACGGTTTTCTAACTAATGTTGAAGAGGTACTAAATGATGTAAAAACAATTAGAGATTTAATAATTCACAAAGGGAAAGAGATACTTATTTCGAAAGAGGAAGACAACCGATTATATGTCAGAATTCCAAAAACTGGTCTATATAGTACGGATAACATGCTGCCTAATATATTAAACTCTGAAGACGTTCAGTATGATTTGTACGAATATATACGTGTTATTACAAAGAGAGTTCTTACACAAACCGAGGATATTGGAACAATCTTACTAAATAAGACAGTAGAGACTTATAAATTTAAATGGAATCTTTATTCGATTGGGAACCATTGTTTTGTAGATTTCAACACCTTTATGATTAATTTAAAGAATGATACAGTGTAGTAAAATACTGGCTACAACATTTTGTATAAGTAATGGCAGTTAATGTAGTAAATATCAAGGTTTGTAGCCCGCTTAAACTGCATAGCGGTTTGACAGGGAAGAAGCCCGCAATCTGCCACTACTCATACAATTTACCGTTAGCGGTTATTTTAAAAAACCTGACAATGATTAACTATATGCTTCACATATTAAGCCAATTAGCAATAACTAAATAACAATAAACTTATGGACAAAAAGGGATTTTTCTTATACATAATTGCTGCAATCTGCATATTATCAATTATTATAATTCCATTGTTCTTCCCTGCATTAAAAAACAATGATTCTTTAATGTTAATGATGCAAGGATTAAATATTCTTGTTTTCTTACACATTTCATACAAACTGTCTACAGAGGATAAAAACAAATACATCAATCAGCAAAAGTTTGACAATGAACGATTGCACAGACAATTAAAATTTGACCTTGTAAAAAAGTATGTAGATGAATTTGATAAATATCTTAAAGAGATTCAGAACATTAAAGAGTTTTTACATTTAGGTCAATATTACAGCCAGGAGAAATCTAAATTTGAGGTATTGATTCAAAGATTTAGCACTGAAAATCTCAAACTAATAAATATTCTTAGTTCGTTAGAATATGACTCATACCTTTTTATTCAATCTAATCTAATAGAACAGTACTATAAGTTTAGTGCATTAATACAAGAACTGGATGTAGAAAAAAAGTACACAAAAGATGACCCGGAAATTTTAGAGGTTGATGAGTACTATATAAACACTCTATCCCATCTTTCCCTCTTGACTGATTATTTATACTACATTCTTTTAAATGATGCTGAAGAATACGAATTGGAAGAAAAGTTAAAAATATCGGAGAATGCTTTCAATAAACTTAAATTGAAAAATATTGAATAGAAAATAAGATAAACGTGTTATCAGAAACACTTAAGACAAATAAATACTAACCAAAATATCGAACAAATGAATTGGATAAGCTACCCAGCAAATAAACCGGAAAAATCGGGTCCATATGTTGTAAGCATTTCAAGACCTGTGGAAAATGGCGATTATACATTTAGTTATAAAGCATATTATAGTGCGGAAACTGACAGGTGGTTTAAATACAATCCATTTAGTGACGAAAAAGACGTACTAGAAGAAATTACATTCAAAATAAACGGTTGGATTCAAAATCTACCTGCTTACCTTGGATAAACAGAAAATAAAAAACAACCGCTAACAAACTGTAAATTGCATTGCGGGGTTCGTGCGGTGTCGTTCGCTGGATTCTCGTTTCGCAGTTCCGTGTCCTTCGGACAGGAACGCTCTTCCCCCGAAAATTCGGGGCCGAGGCATCGGAACGGCAACGACAACTAAAAAGTGACCGTTAGCACATCAGCTCTTCTTCTCCGATATCTGCCGTAATCTTTCCAGTACTTTGCTGGCTTCCTGAAAAAGCGGGCGCCAGTCGGAATTTCCGTACTCAATGGCTTTCCATTCTTCCTGGGCGTGAAAGGTTCCTTTGTTGGTCAGCAGGTAAAACCCGACGTTATGCCTGTCGGGCAGCAGCGTTGTAGTTGTTTTTTTGGCTTTCCCGATATAATCCTGTCCCAGTTCGACAAATGAACGAACGGCTTTCCGAACTTTCCGGTATTGTGCGCCGCCAATGATGCCGCCGCCCGAACTGACATACATGCTGGCATCGCCATTCCGGAAGGCTACAACCGTTACGGTTCCCTCTCCTGTGTCCCAATCCATCACAATACCAAATACCTTTGTTGCTCTTCCTGTGCTCTGCGCCCCAACCAGGTCGGGGGTGATTTTCAAAGCCATTTTTCGTAAATCGTAGTAGCGATTTTCAATTTCCTCAGGTTCGCCTCCCTGGTTGGTCGTTGTAAAGATTGGTTTCTGCAGCGTTTTCTTTGGAGACGGGAAGGCAAAGAAAAAGCCCGTGACAACCACCAATATTACCGCAATGATTATGTATATCGCCATATGCCCCTGTATTAGTTCGTCCTGTACAAAACGTGCTTCTCAACGGTCACCCTACCACGAAACTTCTACTAACAATTACTGGCCGTGTTCTGTCTGTTTTTTTACGTCTTTCAGCGGCTTAAGTTAATAATTATTATTTAGAATGGTTCAAAGTTTAGGATTTTATCGACCGGATTATCAGACAGCTAATTCGAAAAAGGAAATTTTTACGGTGAGATTAAAGAAAAAAAACAGAATACTTCGCCCCAAAAAAGAAAAGGGATTCACTTGCTTTTACGCATGTCAATCCCTTACTATAACCGATTGTATCTAAATTCTTTCTGCTTCGTTCTATTTGCTCTCAGCTGGCTTTCCTACGCTGGTACCTCTTTTACCTGATCGATTTTTTGCGCCAACTCTTCGAATGCTTTTATCAGAATGGCTTTTCCGGAGTTGAAAATATTTTTCCCCTGGTCGCTCAGCTCGCACACATCGGCCACCAACGGTATCTGTGAAAGCAATGGCACACCGTATTCCTTCGTCAATTGTTCTCCTCCTCCTTTTCCAAAGAGGAAATATTTTTCGTCGGGATGTTTTTCAGCGACAAACCACCATGAGACGCTAGTCGCGACCTCTTCTTCGACGACCAACGCCTCGTCCGAGTCAACGACCAAACGGTGCCTCACTTACTTCATCTTTTCCGGGTTCGCATTTACCCGTTGCTCTTCCGGTGCGGGGACTTTTTCCCAGCGGTCCGGTTCCATTTAATCCAGGCATTTTTCACCTCCCTATTTTTGGTACAAATCCACTTTTTAGTCTCTTACCGCGGCCTTCGCCACCACCGCTTTTCCGGCGTTTGCCAAGACCGGTACCGAGTTTATTCTTACCGGTCAGATCTTCCGGTTCCTTGCAACGGCCCAATTTTCGTCCGGTCATCGAGCCTTTCTCTTCCGGGCCTGTTCCGTTTAATCGTGGCATAACATCTTGCTTTTATCATTCACATCGTCCTCTACAATTCATGACACAGGGTTTCGTAGTGCTCAGCTCCCAAAATCTTTTACTGATAGCGCTTTCCATACATCACAACCGGATCGTCAATATTCACTTTCAACAGGTTGGCAATCACCTGACATCTCGTTGAGAACAGGAAGAAAGTCTCCTTTTCGGTTTCGTTGTGTAATTTCCAGAAGTTGGAAGGCCCCTTGGAGATAATGACATCTGCTTCGTCATAGATTTTTCCGAATGTGCTATTGGTGGACAAATCGCTGAATGATGTAAGTTCTTGCGGAATGCCTTTTATCTCTGCCACACGCTCGATTCCTGCATGCCGGGCATCGTCAACCGTAGCTTCATCGAGAATCCCCTTTTCTCTGACCGCGTAGTGAGTATTCGGATGGTGCAATTGCTCCAGCAGAAGCTTATCGGTGACTATTTCCCCCGCTTTATCGCCTATGAACAATACCGTATTCGCTTTCCGAACCCGGTCGAACAACTTCCCCGAATCATCGATAACCGGTCGTAAACGAGCAGCGGATACCAACGACAACTTCAGGCTATCCACCTCCCCCTGGTGATTCATTATATAACTACCGGCCAGCGTATACTGCAGCGCTCTTTGCAACGGGTTAATCGATTTCGAAATATCATTCCGGATCGTTTCTTCCAGCAGCAGGAATTGCTCATTGCAATGTATTCGCCCATCACCAATCGCCTGCTTTATCTGACATCGTCTTTCCAGCAAGTCATCCAGGACAACCGGTAAAGCCGGCGCTGTTTTCCTCTCATTTTCTGCACTGGCCATAAACCGGATGGCATCCAGCGCGACTTCGTTGGCACGCTTGTCGTCCGGGCAATGTCTCTGAATGAATTGCTCAGTTTGTTTTACAATACATGTGACGCATTCCGGAAACATAGTTCGTTCAATTTAGGAAGGTGCAACATCAATTCATCCATATTATAATGCCTGATTGCTAACCTTCTGTTCATGAAACAAAGGTAGGAAACCAAATGAACATTTGCTCATTTTAAAAGAAAAATTCGAATGCAATATCTTTTTTGAAAACATATCAGAACCAAAACATCCTTGATATGCTTCAATTCAATTATTCAGGAAGAATGAAAATGGATGTGTACTGAAGAAGGGAACCAAATGCAAGCCGATGACCTGCGGATGGTGCGGCGTTAAAGAAAAAAACAAAGGCAACGCATTAGGGTTGCTCGTCCTGATCCCGGTTATCGATGAACTTTTGTTGATAGAGTTGATGATGGTAAGAACCTTCTTTTAGCATGGTACGTCCACATTTCGGGCATTTCACTTCCCGGCAGGGCATCCCCTTTTTGTGTTCCAGGCGAAGATCACATTTCACACAGATACAATAGCCGTTATATTCCATGGGTTCGTTACTCATCGGTTACTCGGGATTTAATGATATAATGTTATCTGAATGACATTTACGACAACTTCCAATAGGTTTGAGCGTAATCATCACTTCTTTGCAATCGTTACACCGAAACCAGTAATCATCGGTAGCGTAATTCCCGCCCTGAATCAGGATGGCCTTTCCCTCCACGAAAGCAGCAGCAATGGTTTTCCGTGCCCGGTCGTATATACGGGTAAAGGTCGGGCGGGAAACTCCCATTCGTTCAGCCGCCTCCTCCTGTATCAGATTTTCATAATCGACAAGCCGGATAGACTCGTATTCTTCGACCAGCAAAACAGTTGGCTCCAGATTCTTCATCGGCACACCAAAGGGCCTGAAACCTTCCATTACCGGCGGCATGGTTACTCGTCGACTTCTTTTTCTGTTCGGCATAAAATTGGATTTTCACTACAATAATACGAAATTTGATGAACATTTGTTCCTTTTCAACTCCTTAAAGACCTCCACGGCATTGAAGGCATCCAAAAGTCTCTTTTGTTCTTCTTTACCCGAACACAAAAAATAGCAGGTCGTTTCCAACCTGCTATTCGAACCATGATAATCTAATCCTCGCTCTATTCGCAAAAACTAGTCTCTTCGCTTTGCTTTCCAGTATTCTCTGAATTTCTTTTGAGTCATAATTCCGATCGGTCCCTCGTAAATCCCTCCGTCTCCGCCCGAGTCGTATACTTTTATTTCAATCCAATTTTCTCCCGGTTTCAATGTGTTGGGAGGAAGAAAATAGTTCCGAAACTCCCGGTATATGTTACCATTATTTTCACCAAACTGCCCGGTTTGTCCAATGTATTTTCCGTTGATGAACAGCATGTCGGCATCGTCGATGCGGCCGGCCAGCATGACCAAGCGCTGTGATGCCAGTTCAGCACTCACGTTAATTTTCTTTGTGTAAACAGCGTACCCGTCGTAACCGAAGTATCCCTGGTTTTCCCATGCGCCCGGCACATGAATCGGGCGCGCACGGCTCTCACTGTAATCCCTTCCTTTATTGAACTGCCATTCTCCGGCCAGGTTAATATCGAATTGCGGCAAAAAGCCAGCAGAGTATATTTTCAAATCACCGGCGATGATTCCTCCGTCCAGCTGAGCATCGTACACCCGAACGGCAATCACATTCTTTGCGTCATAGTTTATCAGGTTGTTAGGAACCTGGTATTTTCGCAGCGCTGTGTAAGCTGTAGAGAAATGCGGTGGAAACGAACCCGTTTTGCCAATTAGTGTCCCGTTGAAATAGACTTCATCAGCATCATCGATATAGCCCATCTCCAGGATAACCGACTGATCTTTCATGGAAGCGGGTATGAAAGGTGAGAGCCTGTACCAGGCGTAGCCGTCATAACCATTATATCCTTGATTCTCCCACCGGTCTGGCACTTTAATCAAATTCCATTTGGAATCATCGTAATTCGGCGATGCCCACTCCATGTTGTCCCCAATCCGGAATTTCCACATTCCGTTCAGGCTTTGTTCCATGGGGCTAAATGCTGCGGCAGACACCTTTAAGCTACTTATCAGTACCAGGAGCACTATCCATTGTATGGTGATAAATTTTTTCATGCTAGTCGAACAAATGGAGCAGGTTGCGTATAATTGAATGCCAACTGTCATCATCATTGTTGTTATTCCGCTGCAGATTTTCCCTCAGGGCTTTCACTTCATCTTCTGTCGTAATTCCCACCGGACCTTCGTAAATTCCACCATCCAAGCCAATATCCTTCACCTCAACGGAAATCAAGTTCTTATTCCTTAATAAATCCGACGGTATTTTGTAGATGCGATACAACTGCCATGCCCTGTCCTGGCGAAATCGGGAATAGCCTGGCAAATCTTCAACCTCTCCTATTTTCTCTCCATTCAAATATACCTTGTCAAAATCGTCGATCTTACCCAGCACGAGATAGAGTTCCCGTCCTTTCAAAGATTCGGGCAGTGAGAAACGCTTATGATACCAGGCTATTCCGTCAAAATCGCCATATCCCTGGTTATCCCATTTCATCGGGACATATATATCAGCCCAGTTCCTATCGTCTGTCGCCGGACTATTCATATTGCCAAAATTGTCGATACTGAATTTCCAGGTTCCGCTTAAATCCAATGTCATCATCGCCTGATCGCGATCGTAATACAGGCCAAACCGGTTGGCTCTGAGGATTCCGCCATCGCCTCCTTCATCGAATACCCGAACTGCAATAACATTGTTCTCTCTTTTAAGCAGCGAAACCGGCACAGCATATTGTCTTTCCACGTTATAAGCTGTTCGGAAATTCGGTGGAAATTTACCAGTCTGTCCTATCTTTTTTCCGTTAATAAATACCTCGTCCACGTCATCAATGTAGCCCAGAAAGAGCATCACATAACCGGAGGCCGGTAAGCTTTGGATGTTGAAATTCTTGCGGTACCAACCATATCCGTTATACCCTTCGTAGTAATTTTCCCAGGCACGAGGAGCGTAAATCTTGTCCCAATCATGCACATCGGCCGAAGGAGTTGCCCAAACCGGATTATCGCCCACCGTGAATAACCAATTGCCCCGCAAATCGGCCAATGACCTCCAATCCGACGCCTCAGCCTTAAAGACTCCCGCCACTGCAAAAATGAATAGATAGACAATTATGAATTTACGAGTCATGATGGTGATTATTTGCTGTACAAGATATTTAAAAACTCCTTTCGTCCGAATTTAAGGTTAGCCGTTCTATCACGGCGTGGTGTAGCGAAGATACAGATTGAATGTATATGCCTCGCCTGCCAATGCCCTGTCGGCTTTTACTTCCTGTTTGCTAAACATATATTTAACAAAGTCTTTGGCTTCCTTGTTATCGGTAATTACCTGCAGAAGTCTCAGCGTCCGGTCACTATTCACATAAAAGCTAATGGTTACATTCTCTTTCAGCGAATTGATATTGTGCTCGTAGAAATAGTTTTGCAACTGACCGATTTCCCGTTGGAAGTTTTTCTGGATGTCACTGGTCAGATTTTTTTCGGCCATACTCAATCCCGTCTCCCCGGCGAAAGTCAGGCCCGTCATCATTAATACTGCGACGATTGCTAAAATTACTTTTTTTGTTTTCATCGATTAAGGCTTTTGTTTTCATGATTAACTATCACAAAGTAAAAGCCCCGGTGTAACCCCGCTGTCAAACGCAAGTCATAAGATGCCACAAGTTGTCACAGAAATGTCACGGGAAGAACAACCCACGCATATCTCGCTAAATAAAAACAAGATACGCCAACAGAAAATTTATTCATCTTACCGAAAAAAATACCGTTTTCACCAGGATTAAAGCACCAGTTTGTAGCCGATACCATGAACTGTGACGATGTGCTGGCTATCTTCCGTATCAATTTTATTCCGTAACCGGACAATGAAGTTATCGACGGTACGAGCAGTTGGTTGGTAATCCATGCCCCAAACCTGATCGAGAATATCATCCCGCGAAACAATCCGGCCAGCATGCCGGTAGAGATAATGCAATATTTCAAACTCCTTGTACGACATTTTCACGGGTTCATCATTATGCAACGCTTCAAAATCGTCGAATGAAACCTGGAGTTGGCCGATGGTCACCCTTTGCGGCGAATCATCCTGTTTAACGTTTGCCGTCCGGCGAAGAATGACCTTGATACGGGCCAGAAGCTCCCGCAGGCTGAAAGGTTTGGTGACATAATCGTCCGCTCCCAGCTCCAGGCCAAGCACTTTATCCAGCTCTTCCCCGCGGGCCGTTAGCAAGATGATGGGCGTATCGTCGCCTTCTGCCCGGGTTTTCTTACATACATCAAATCCTGACATACCGGGAAGCATCACGTCCAGCAAAACCAAATCGTATGAACCGGATTGGAGCTTTTTGAAGCCGTCATCACCCCTGTTGGCTGTGTCCACTTCGTAACCTTCAAATTCCAGGTTATCACGCAAGCCAATCAGCATGGCTTCTTCATCTTCAACGATTAAGATTTTAGGCATGGTTCTGTTTTTTTACCGGAAATTTTAAAATGAATATACTTCCCTCGCCCAGCTTACTTCGCAGCGCTACGCTGCCGCCGTGTGCCTTCATCATTCGTTTCACCAGGTTCAGCCCTAAACCCGAACCTTTGGCTTTGTGGGCCAAGTCGCCTTCAGTTACCCTGAAAAACTGGTCGAAGACATGCTTTTGATTCTTGGCGGAAATACCAATGCCATTATCCTCCACTTCAACCCAAACGGATTTAATCTTCTTCACGAGGCGGATTTCAATTTTCTTATCATCTTCAGCGCTATATTTGATAGCATTGTCGACCAAATTGACCAACATCGTTTTTACCACGTCTCCATCAGCATAAACCCAGGCTTCATTTACTTCCGACAAAAAACGGCAATCGACCTGTCCAGCCTCTAAATGTGATTTCATCGATGCCAATATTTCGGGAACCAATTCTCCCAGGTCGACCATAGAGAACTGATATTTCAACCGGTTTTTCTCCAGTCGTGAGAAATTAAGAATCCGGTTGACAATATCCGTTAACCGGCCGCTCTCCTGGTGAATGGTGTGCAGATATTCCTCCTGTTTCGCTTCGGTCTTCACCCGCTTTAGCAGTAAAGTTTCAGCGTACATGCTGATAAGAGCCAATGGCGTTCGTATCTCGTGTGATACATTGGAAACGAATTCTGATTTCAGCTCGGCCAGTTTCATCTCTTTGCGGATG
This sequence comes from Prolixibacter sp. NT017, assembly GCF_009617875.1. Classification (NCBI taxonomy): domain Bacteria; kingdom Pseudomonadati; phylum Bacteroidota; class Bacteroidia; order Marinilabiliales; family Prolixibacteraceae; genus Prolixibacter; species Prolixibacter sp. NT017. The sequence continues at coordinate 2,771,973 of NZ_BLAV01000001.1, forward strand.
TTCCAGATGACAAAATAGAGTCCCAGCAGCACTACAATCGTTAGGCCAATCAGCATGTAGTTGTCACGTTGTGTACGTTCGGATGCTAATTCCTCCAGTGTTTTCGCTTTTAACCGGATTCCCAGTTGATATCTAGGAATGTACCACATAGCTGCTTTCTCAATTTTTCCGGCCAATTCATCATTCGCTTCAGTACTGTAAACCACGCTACCGGATGTAGAATCGGAAACACTGATGAAGAAAAGGTCCTGCGCTATCTGCTGTATCTGAGGACTCATGGTTTGCAAGACAAATGTCTGGGGGTTGATCACCAATTGACAAGCATGCTCTCCTTCCCGATTTTTCTGCAGAAAATAAAGCATTAGCGTACTGTCGGTCATCATCTTCGAGTCAACACGCTGATAATTCGATTTCAGAAAGTCTTGTAGTTTTTGAATTTCTGCCGGGGATGGCCACTCCTCAATACGGATAGCCTTACCACTATTGAAATACTCAGCCTCAACCTGGTGTGATGCTAAATCCAAAAAACGAATCGCTAAAACAGAACGGTTGTTTTGGAAAAGATTGTCGACCAATCCTTTTTCCACATCTCCGCCGGGTGCTACGGGTTGGTCGAGACTTTGACGCCACTGATTAACAACGTTTTCTGAATATTGATTAACCGAATATAAAATAGATTCCAACTGCTTACTAAATACACGTTGGACCATCTTTTCATTTTTAGTCAGGGTTGAAAACTCCCGCACCAAATAGAAGCTCAGAGGTAAAGCAACTATCACTAATAAAACCAGGCTTATTTTGGCTACAGTTCGGATCATCGGCTTGTTCACATTCTTCAGAAAACCTGATAAAGGTATGAAATCAACCTGAAATTTAACGGAATTCGATCAATTCTACGCCATACGATCTATCCCGAAGCTACTTTTTCTGATGTTGCCAGCAATATTTCGAACCGGGTTCAGCTTTTCGGGAACATCGTTTACCCGATTTGGTAATGGCCTGACACTGCCTTGAAGTTGTCGCCTTGGTTGTACCGTTTTTCGAAGGATGGTGTGCGCTGGCCGAATAGGTCGATATTCCCGTGAAGCTGAACGACCAGGCGCCCGGGTTGACAGCTGCTTCCAATTTATTTTCGATGCTGTCGGGCAATTCCGAAAAGAAATTAATGCCGGTCATCGCTTCCACCATGTCCACCGAAACCACATATTCCGGTAGCGTTTTCGTGCCTGTTCCATTCGGAAGAATAAACGCAATCATTCTCTGTTTACCATGAGGGTCGTACACTACTTTGTAGTAAAAACCGGGAACGGTTATCCTATCGGGACCGATAAAGCCGAGGTTATTCTTGAAAATCGGGCCGGAAACCACATAAATGTCACCATCCATCAGCGCCCAATTTCGCACCTGCGCTTCCAGTTTTTTCCAAATTCCCCGGTTGAAACTTGGCTTCTGCGGAGACATGTTCGACAAGTAAAAGGTTTCCGACATCGATTTGTGATTGAGCCGCATGGCCGCTGCCGGACAAAGATGTCCCCGGTCATAGCCGGAACGGCTGTAATCAGCCAGCGAAGCAGAGCCCGTTTTCACTTCCGGATCGGGCCGGAAGTCATCTGTACGCGCTTCTTTACCCTTCACATCAGCTGACGTGAGATGATAATAGACCCAGTTGGCCTGTTCTTTCGATTCATTATACGACAAGGTATAGTAGGTGTGTTTTACCGTTTCGCCCGTGCTTAAAGGGAGAAAAGTCTGTGCCCATACTGTAAAAGGCAGCATCAATAAAATACTTACCAGGATTCGTTTCATCGCTATCATTTGATATTCATCTAGTCAATGGTTCGACTTCGTCTTTTGCCAAATTTCCCATTATATGTTCAATACAATAAAACGCATGACCACTCTGAATATTGCGGATTTTAGGGAAGAGGAGAGGTTTTCAAGCGCTGCAGACCTATAACATGTTAGCAGGCAATCACTGACAAGAAAAAATCTTTTGATGTTCCTGAGCAAGCAGAAGAAAAAAACCGCAAGAACGATGTTGATTTCGCTCCTGCGGTCTATTAATGGAAGGTATGAAGTATTGTTATCTATGAGTCCCCGGTTTCATCGACTCCGGGATGTTCATATGAAACAGAATATACCGCGCCACGATGTATTCGCCTTCCGGAATGAGGTGAACGCCGTCTTTATTCATGGCCTGGAAAACCGGGTGAAAAGGTTGATAAATATTGATGAAATGGCACTGCTTCTCCTTAGCAATGCCTGCATAAACTTTTACAATATTCGCCAATCGCTTGTCTCCGCCATGATATTTTTCAAGAATACAGGAATCAGGACTCATCGGCGGAGGCGTGATTAACGTTATGTCAGCTTTCTGATTCCGCTTGCGGTAATACGTCCGGATGCTGTCAATTAACGACACCATATTCGTTTTCACTTCATCCTGTCTTTGGGCAAACACCTTTTTGGCATCATTGGTTCCCAGCCAGATAAGAATATACTGCGGAGCCTTTCCTTTCAATGTTTGCCCGGTTTCCTGAAGATATTGGTGAATATTGCGTAAGGTATTCAACCGCTTCTGCCCAAGATTATCGAAACCGACCGTATTCCCGGGAACGGAGTAACTAACAATTTCCGCCGATGGTAACAGCCGTTGAAGCTGAGCCGGCCAGGCATCCGGACCGTGACCATTCGAATCGCCAATGGTTAACCAGCCGGGCTTCTGTGCAAACAACGAAGCAGGCAGCATCAAAACAACCAGCAGAATAACAATGCTATATACAGGGCTTGTCTTTTTCATAACTCGAGCAATCTTTCAAATGCATTCATCTTATTTTCCTACCGGGACATAATCCAACGCGACCTTGTCCAACATTTCATGTCGCCCCTCGAATACAGTTAGATGGATGTTTTTGTATGACTTATGGTAATATACTTTGCGCTCGCCAATCATTGGTGGAACAGCCGGTTTCGGGAAACTTCGCTCGGCCAGCAACGTAACGATATCCTTGCACGGAACGAGATACTTTTCGGGATGCCGGGAACGCTCTTTCACCAACTTGTTGTAAAACAAGATAGATTGGGTAATCGGAACTGAGCCGAGGTAACCGTCATTGGCTCCGGTATAAATGAACAACTGAGAACCATCCCTTTCTTTTGCAGGATATTTCATAAAAATCGGGGAACGTTTTTTGGCTTCCGCCACATCGAGGCTCTTCCCTTTTGACGTTGATGCCAGGATATCACCGGCATATTTGTTCTTCCGGGGCACCGATTCCCGATACCAACTCACAAGATTCGAAATGGGCACCCAGGCCGAAAAGCTTTTCACCTTCCGGTGAATTTCCATGAAGGCCAGTAGCGTCGCGTATCCGCCGCCGGAAACACCGATGATGTGGATTTCGCTGGTATCGACCTGACCATGTTGAACGGCATAATCAATCGCGTCTTCCAAATCAGAAATCACCAACGGACTACCGCAAGCATTCGGATGATTGTTCGGACCGCGAAAGTTGGGATGAATGTAATTCCAGTTCCGGTTGAGAACATGCGTAGCCAGGGGATCGTTTTGTGTGTAATCGCCACTCCAGGTGTGCAGCGACACAATCAATGGCATTTTTTCAGTCCCCGTAGCCGAATGAAAAACGGCGGGTTGCATCGTTCGGTCGGCCGAAGACCGAATCTGCACAACCTGAAATCCGGATGGCCACGATTTATTCAGCGTATTATCCCATTTGGGTTCTTTCTTCGTTTGCCCGAAAGCTATTCCATAAGTCAGTATAAGAGTTAGCAGCAATCCGTAAAAAATAATTCGGCGTATGTTCATCATTCCGGGCTATTAAAGTTTAATTTTTACTTGATTACCATTCTTCTTAGCAGTTTTCAGGCGAACGGTAATCGTTCTATTTTCGTAATCGTACATCCAGCCAGTCGCTTCCTTTCCATTCACCAAAATAGCTCTCGGCTGCGATACATCATGGAAAACCAAACGCCAGTAGCGACTCGGTTTCATGCCTTTGTAATTACCTGCAACAGGTGAAATAGTAAAATTAATCCTGTCATCACTCCTGCCGGCGGAGAAGATTGTAGAGGCTACTTCACCATTCAGGTAGCCGTTACTTTTGCCATCATCTTCGTACATCGTAAAGCCCGATTCTTCTGTCGAAGGATAAATATCGACCGTCAGGGTATCGTTGTTCCCGCTTTCGATGGTTGGCGCATAATTCCGGGTAGGAATAATCGCCCCTTCTTTTACAAATACGGGTATCTTTTCCAAAGGCGCCTCAACTTCGAACACCTGATTCCCTTTGTATTTTTCACCGGTTACTTTGTCAATCCATGTTCCTTCCGGGAAAAATACCTTGCGGGAAACGGCTCCCTGCACATAAACCGGCGCAACCAACATGTCGTTGCCAAACAGATATTCGTACAAATGGCCCGGGATCTTGCCAATCATGTGTTGACTCAGCAGTCGACTCCGCAACGCGTAGGTGTAGATGTACGGGAAAAGTTGCATCCGCTGGTGTGCATAATTTCTGAAGAGCGTATCGGCCTGCTCGGAATAGAGGTAAGCGAGATTGGAAGTAGGATTTTCCGGCTGAGAGAAAACCTCAGTGATGGGGCAAAACATCGAAAATTCCATCCACCGGATGTAAAGTTCCTTGTCCAATTGGTCGGTTTTTCCCATGTCGAAACCGCCGGTATCGTTGGTCAGAAACGGGATTTTGCTGGTTGCTTTCGAGGTATCGGTGTACATGGCAATGTTTTCCTTAAATGCCACGCGGGGAACCCATGAATTGAATTCCTTTGTGGGCTTTTCCACGGTCCAGTCCGACCGGGTATCATCGGTCCACTTGGTTGGATAACGTTCGTATGTTGGGCTGTCTGTACCTCCGGTATGCGATAGAATGAAACCCCGTCCTTCGGTTTCTTCGCCGAATTTCTGTGTCATCTCAAACATTGCTTTGCAAACGCTGATTTTCGATGTCCGGTCGAGCTTGATAAAATCAGCACCTTCGTCAAAAAAGTGCTTCATACGCTTTTGAAAGTAAGCCACCGCTTTCGGATTATCGAAATCGATATTCCCGGTAGGTGTTGCCACTTTACTCTTGGTGGTATTGAACATGGCCGTCGTCGTTCCGGCGTTGTGCCATGTATCCGTATTCGTGAATACCCTGGAGAAATACCCCCGCTTTTCGAAATCGTTAAAGGCCGCCTCGTTGCCTGTCTTTTGTATACAATCCCACATCCAGAATCCGCCTTTGATATCGTTTTTCTGCATAAAATCCCACATCGCTTTCCGATCAGGGAAAGCTGTGGTATCGGCCGCGAAGTCTATATATTTTTTGGGACCTTTGCCATGATTATCGAAGCTCCAGAACCACGAGTCAATCCAATACGCGTCAATGGGATAGTTGTGCGCTTTTATGTCTTCGATGCGCTGGATGGTTTGCTTTTGATTGGTATAGCCTCCGTACAATACGCCAAACGCCCAGGCGGGAGGAATGACCAGGTTGGAATCAATTTTCATTTCCGGCATTACAGCCTCTGCATTATCGGGATGCTGCTTTGGCGAGCACGATTGAAAAATGGCCAATCCGGCAATCAGAAGAGTCAAGATTTTTTTCATCGATGTTTTTTTATTCATGATTTAGCAGTTGATCCTTTTTTCAAGGCTATTGCGATGAACTTCTTGCCAGTCGCGGTTAGGTCGTTTTTCCAACGCAAAAGCCATATTCACCCATACAGTATGTTTCTCTTTCAGAACCATACCGGGATATCAATTCCTATTTCGGAAATTGACAAACGAACTTATCAATAATACAATTGTTCGATTCGTTACACTTAATTGAATTCGGTTTTTCATGAACTTCATCAAACAAATCAACCTGCTGGTTTCATTCCTGCTCGAAATGGGGCTCATCATTCTGGCTGGCCTCTGGGGCTTTCAACAAGGAGAAAGCAGCCTGACAAAATATGTTCTCGCCATCGCAGTTCCGGCGGTTATCATTTTGCTTTGGGGCGTCTGGGCTGCACCGAAATCCAAACGACGATTGAAGAACCCGGTGCGAACCATCTTCAAACTGGCTATGATGGCTTTAGCTGTATACTTTGCCTATAGCAGCAGGCATTTGGGTTGGGCTTTGTCCTTTGCGATTATCTCGATTTTAAATGTGAGCCTCGCCTACCTCTGGAAACAGGATTATTGATTATTTTTCGCTTTGAGGAATTTTATCCCTCATAATTGGAATTCTATTAATCAACCTGAAATGAAAAGCAGAGAAGACCTTATAATAGCCAACTGGGAGAATCTTACTTCCTTATGGAAAACAGCAGCAACTCCCTTCCGGGGAAATTTCGCCGGAGATGTATTCGACTATGCAGAAATCGGAAACTCCGACTGGCCCAACCGGTTGTGGTTTCACGAAGATATTACGCAGGAAAGCGTGGCAAAAGCTTTGGAGAGAATCGAATCTTCAAATACCCGTTTTACCATTCCCTACCGGGATATATACCACAGCCAATCTAACCAGATTCTGGAAAAAAATGGGTTTACTAAAACATTTGAACAAGTGGCCATGTCGTTGCCATTGACATCACCCTTCCAACTGGAAAACAAACTTGATTTCAGAGTAATATCCAATCCAACCGACGCAAAAAGGTGGGCCGATATTTATCCGTCCGCTTTTGGTTACCGCATCACCGAAGAGACGTTACTCAACACGATGGGCTCGATCGAATATATTCTGGCGTTGAAACAAAATCAACCGGTGGGAACGGCCATTCTTTTTCAAACCGGTTCGATTGCAGGTGTTCACGGCGTTGGCGTGATTCCCGAGATGCGGAGAAAAGGATTGGCCGAGGGAATCATGAAGTTTGTCCTCAACAAAGCCATCAATAATGGAGCGGAATACGCCACTTTGCAGGCATCAGTAATGGGCAAAGGCCTTTACCTGAAGCTGGGCTTTGACGAGCAATTCACCATCCGTAATTACGTCAAGGCTCAAAAGTGAATATCCTCTATAGAGGAGCAATATTCTACTCATAAAAGAAAGATGTATTCAACATCAAATAATCTTATAATAAACAGCTGAAAAACAATTCGTTAAAAATTCATAACAAAATTGGTTGTTTCAATTATTTGAATATATTTGCCACTGACAAACAATAATGTAAGCAACTCACAGTTTGTATTTTACATTATCCCATGACAGATTAAGCAGGAATACATCTTTCTTTTATGCCCAAAAACCATTTTTTATACCGCTTTATTTTCACATTCTCTGTGGCGATGTTCCTTGTGGGGACCGCAGATTTGCATGCCGTTACGCCGCCTTCTCATCCGTATCAACATGAACTGAATCGAATTGATTCGCTGTATAGCTGCCTGCAACCAACGGACATCAAACCCTCATACGCAGCCTTTCGGGATGGACTCGTCGGCTACTATTCCATCGAGAAAGAAAACAAACTGGAAAACAACCGCTACCTCACACTGATAGATATGTCGCTGGCTTCGACAGCCAAACGGTTATGGGTAATCGACCTGGATTCGATGAAAATTGTTGAGAATACATTGGTGGCACACGGCAGAAATACCGGTGTTAATCATGCAGTGAAGTTTTCCAATAGACCATCGTCGAAGATGAGTAGCCTGGGATTTTATCTTACTGGTGCGACTTACCACGGGAAATATGGCCTGTCGCTTTACCTTGATGGAATTGAACCCGGCATCAACGACAAAGCCCGCGAGCGTACCATCGTGATGCACAGTGCACCTTACGCAACACAAAAGTTTGTGAAAGAGCATGGCCGGCTCGGAAGAAGCTGGGGCTGTCCTGCCGTTCCCCCATCCAAAAGCAAAGCCATCATCGAAGCCATCAAAGACAAATCGTGCCTTTTCATTTACTCGCCGGTTCCGTCTTATTTGAAGAAATCGAAATACCTGGGATTTCAGTTCGACTCATCCGGCGATGATTTAAGTTCCTTGTAAATGGGTTCGTCTCTCGAGTAGATATCATCCCGGAATTGCAACTGTCCATCATCGTTTTCCCACGCCGTCAAATAAACTAAAAACACCTCTGGCTTACGATTGAAACGGACGACCTGCGTTTTGCGAGACTCGATCGTTTTATCGATTTTCCGCGACGTCCATTCGGGCTGCTCCATTAACAGATACTGAGCTAATTCGATCGGTCTTTCGACGCGAATACAGCCGGAACTGAATGTTCGTCGTACCCGGTTGAATAAACGCTTGCTGGGTGTATCGTGCAGAAATACGTTGTATGGATTGGGAAATACAAACTTAACGACTCCGAGGGCATTCTGATCTCCCGGAAGCTGACGATACGTGTAGCCGGGAGCATCTGCACTCGCAAAATTTACTTCCTCCGGTTTCAGTTTTGTTCCGTCGCTTTCAAATACCTGAATATTTCTTTGAGCAAGATAACCTGAATCCTTTTGAGCTTCCGGCAAAATATCATATTTCAGAATATTGGGCGGAATGGTCCAGGTCGGATTAAAAACCAGGTATTGCAACGTCGAATGAAAGATGGGGGTTTTGCGATAAGTGCGTCCCACAATCACTTTGTGTTCACCAACAGGTATATGATGATCATACACAAACAGCATGTAGTCCGGAATATTGATAAGAATATAGTAATCCGGGAAAGATTCAGGCAACCACCGGATTCGTTCCATATTGACCTCGATTTGCCTGATTCTCTCCGACGCCGGAGTATTCATTTCTGCCAAGGTTTGCGGACCGATGGTTCCCAAAGCTTCCAGACCATGATTCCGTTGGAACAGAATGACCGCTTCAGACAACTGGTCATCATAAAAATTCGGTTGTTCCGGTTCCGGTCCGTCATATTCGCCGGTACTGAGCAATCTTTTACGGATCAATGCAACTCGTGAATCATCGTTGCCGGGCCTGAGAATCTTCCCGGAAGGTATTGTTTTCCAGCCTCCCTGTTTCTCAATCTCCCGGTACCTTTTTAACTGGAGCCTCAAACCTTCGTACAAATGGCTTTGAGGGATGATACTCCTGTAGAAGTCACCCACCCGAACATACGGAAGTTCAATCAGAAACCGGGTGATTCGGTCATCAACCGGAGAAATATTCCAACAGGGAGTAATGGTTTGCGGATCAATTTTTCCATTGAGTAAATGCGAAGAAAGCAGTATAAAAGCATCGGTCAACAATATATCCCGGGTTGCCGCATTCTCATTGCCCGTTTTCCGCGCAAGCGAATCGAGAATTCTCAAATGATAATCCATGGGTTGCAGACCATCCACATCACAGTGACGGATGAGAGACATCAGTTCGTCAATTCGCACATCGCTGGACCAGAACGGCGCATAGAAATGCTCGTGATACTGTTTCTGAAGCGTAGGAGAACAAAACAAATGAACGGTGTCATTCAATGTCTGCCGGGCAGCGAGATGCTCTACTTTCTTCCGAATCCACGAGGTAACCGATTCACCATCGGTAGAGAGGATAGCGAAGAAAATAAAGGGTAAAATCAGTATGTGACGGAGTATTTTCATGGCACGGTTTCTTTGACGATACTCGTCGTATACTCAATTCGGGGGAAGAACATTTTACGGTGGAAGAAAGGCAATCAATCAGAAAGCAAACTGCACTTATCGGAGTTCTCCTTACCTACTGTTGCTTAGTATAAAGTTACGGAACAAGCAGCCCAAAATCCTAGTGTATTCAATATTTCCTTCTAATTCGTCTGTAGATAGAGTGTTGATTTCAAAAAAATACCCGAAAATCATGTCTGACCCCCGGGTTTGATATCGCTTTGCTTTTGTATCCTATTTCGCTTTTGTCGTTTCCGTTGCCGGTGAAATCCCGTTCTCATTAAAGGCTTCTACGGAAAAGTAGTAAGGCTGATCGATATTCAGACTGCGAATATCGAGCGAATCTTTGTCATAAACCAGCCACGAATTGTAAAGCTTGTCAGGAGCAATTCCCCAGCGTACATTGTATCCCTGTGCTTTGGATTGCGCTTTCCAGGTCAGGTGAGCATCGCGTCGATCGCTGTTGCGCACCACCTCAAACTGCTTTACTTTTCCCGGTTTCTTCCCATTTCCGTTACCGAAGATTCGTAATCCGGAAATCGCCAGATAAGGCGTCGGCACGTGATAACTGGTAAACCGGATGTAACGGGCCTTAACCGGCTCAGCAAGTTGCACATAATCGTTGGGAACGTCCTTGTCGTTGTTCCGCTTATCGACAATAACGGACCAGGTCTTTCCATCGCCGGAGCCTTCGATTACGTATTGCTCATAAAGATTCTTTTGCCGGCCATAAATATTCGAATGATAATCATGGTAATTGACCTGAATGGCCCGAATGGTCGAAACCGAGCCCAAATCCATCTTCAGCCATTGAGGCTTGTCGGTGTTGCCCACCACCCAAAAGGTTTTCACATGCTCGTCGTTCACATGCTCCGGGACAAAATCCTTCAAATGCGACGACGCTTCAATCGGTTTGTTGTACGAAAGCAACATCCAACCGGTAAATTTTCCCTGTTCGCCGGGCTCTGCCGGTGCATAATGCGGATAATCGCCATAGTTCATGTTACAATGCATCAAACCGTCTTTATCGAAGAAGGTAGGAAACATACCAATCCGGCGTTCGAATTTGTAATTCACCGAGATGTGCATGGTAGCGAAATGCCAAAGTTGTTGACCGGGCCCCTCAACCGTGCTCCCATGACCGGCGCCGTTAATAAAACCTCCCGGTTTATAGCTGATCGGATTATTCGGCATGTACGCGTACGGCCCCAGCGGCGAATCGGCTATGTAGACTCCATCAGCGTAGGTATTCCACTCTGTACCCGGTGCAGCATATTGCATGTAATATTTGCCATTGTGTTTCGTTAGCCAGGCACCTTCCATGTACCCGCTGAGTTTCGGATCGTTATGATTCGGGCCGAAGCGCTCCCAACCGTGCTTATCTTCATGCAGTTTGAATAATTTGACGGTTTCTGATTTCTTGATGAAGCGTTGTTTCGGGTCCAACTCCATTCCCCGGATGGGAAAAGTATTCGACGAGCCCCAAAACATGTAAGCCTTCCCATCATCCATGAAAAAGTCCGGGTCCTGCAGGTTCCACAAAATGGCCGGTACCGCCTTCCAATCACCCTTTCGGGGATTGTCGGTATAGAGCAAACTCATATTCCCGGAAGGATCGCCGGTAACATACAGAATGGAATCCTTGTAGTTGTAGGCAGCTGGTGCATTGGAGCCCTGGAAATACCAGTCCTGCGGCTTAATGAATAGCCAGTGGGTTAAATCGTCGGAGTACCAATAGCCGAGCGAACGGGTGACGAACATGTAATATTTTCCCCGGAAGGAAACCACTGCCGGATCGGCGCCCGAGCGGTACGAAATATTCCTGTGCGAATTAACAATCATGTAGGTGTAATCGATGTTGATGGGATTACAGTAAGTGACCGGCTGTTCAGCCGAGTCCTGGTTTGGTTGGGCTTCTGCTTTAAATGCCATTGTTGACATCCCTAACACAAGAGCAGCAAAAACAAATAACTTTCTGGTTTTCATGTCGTGTTTCTTAATTCTCATAGGACAGATGATGTGAGTTCATCCAATATGCTATTGTTCTTCAAAAATAACAGACAGCGGTCATTTATCATTCACCAGCCTCACTTTTCATACCCCGATAGCATACCCGGGACAACTTATAGTGTTTACCTCCTCTATCACAATCGTGTTACATTTTATTGTAAAACACTTATTTAGATTTCTTCTAATTGTCTGACCAGATAATAATTAGTAACTTTTTATTTCACCAAAATAACGGATAATGGCACTTAAAAACAAAGTTTTTAGCCTGGCCGTAAATACAGCAATTACTAACCGAATATTCCGAAACATTGCTTCACAAAAACTGGACAGGTATCTACACAAAACATTTCTAACTGCTAAAAGTAATGCACTTCCTTCCATGCTGGAAAAACGCTATCAGTTTGTTTCGGCTATGCTCCATGGCATCAAAAACAACCTGGATAAAGGCCACATATCTCCGGCCACGATGAAAAAAATGCTCAGCGTTTTTATTGGCGAAAACCTGAAGACCGACCGGATTGAGAAAAAGAATGATGCCAGAGAAATCTACTTTCAGAAATACGGAGAATATCCGCCGGCGTTTTGCGTGCTCTCACCTACGCAAGCCTGTAACCTAAACTGTCACGGATGTTATGCGGTGAGTGACGAAACAGCTAATCATCGCCTTTCGTATGAAACCGTTCGGCAGGTCGTCAGGGATGTGCACGATATCTTTGGCAGCCGTTTCATGACCATTAGCGGCGGTGAGCCTTTCATTTATAAGGATTCAGGAAAAACATTGCTCGACCTGTTCGAAGAGTTCAACGATATGTTCTTCCTTATTTACACCAACGGCACACTAATTACCAAAGAAGTAGCCCAACGGCTGGCACAACTGGGCAACGTAACGCCTGCCATTTCGGTAGAAGGATATCGACATCAAACCGATGAACGCAGAGGCACCGGTGTTCATTCTCAAGTGGTAGATGCAATGGCTAATTTGCGGGAGGCCGGTGTTCCGTTTGGCATTTCCGTAACCGCAACGAAAAAGAATGTCAATATTTTGCTCGACGACTATTTTTACGACTACTTTTTCGGACAACTCGGAGCAACCTATATGTGGCAATTCCAGATGATGCCGGTAGGTCGAGGAAAGGAATTGCTCGATTTGATGATTACGCCCCGACAACGGGTCGAACTTTACCACATGTGGGAAAAACTTATCGAACAGAAGCGCTATTGTGTCGCCGACTTTTGGAACAGCGGGGCTTTAACAGAGGGCTGCCTGGCCTACGGTCGTTGGGGTGGTTACTTCTACATCAACTGGGATGGAAAAATCATGCCTTGTGTGTTCGTTCCTTTTTACCAGGATAACGTGAACGATTTGTATGCCGAAGGGAAAACGCTGGCCGATGGACTGCATTCGAAACTGATGAAGAACGGACGTAAATGGCAGCATCAATATGGCTTCGAAAACGGGCATCACCGTGAAAATATTCTGATGCCATGCTCCATCAAGGATAACTTCGATAATTTCCGCAAAAACATTCTTCCGGACGAAGCCATTCCGGAAAATCCGGAAGCGGAAATCATTCGTACCGATGAAGAATATTACCGCTTCCTGACCGAATACGACCGGGAACTATCCCATCTGACAGAAGAAATCTGGAGAAAAACTTATTTGACTTAAAGCCTGAAAGACGACGAAACGGTCCAACTTTCAGGGAGCCCGTGATCAAAAGTCCATGGGCCGTTTACTTCCCGGCAAAGTCATGGGCAAAAGTCCATGAGCCATTTACTTCCCGGCAGAGCCATGGGCAAAAGTCCATGAGCCATTTACTTCCCGGCGAAGCCATGGGCAAAAGTCCATGGGCCGTTTACTTCCCGGCGAAGCCATGGGCAAAAGTCCATGAGCCATTTACTTCCCGGCGAAGCCATGGGCAGAAGTCCACGAGCCATTTACTTCCCGGCGAAGCCATGATCAAAAGTCCATGGGCCGTTTACTTCCCGGTAAAAACTAAAAGAGGCTGCCCAAAAAAACATCAAACATTTTCAAAACCATCAAATTGAAAGCGACCATCAGAAACGGAAAGTACGGTTCAATTTGTAAGTTTTAAATTTGGCGATGCTACTTTTTGGACAACCTCCTGTGCTTCTACCCTGAGTAAATGCAACTCAGAAAGCTTTTAAGCCATCCGCTTCCATTCTTCAGGAGTGATAACTTTCCCTTCCTTTGTTTTCAGATAACGACCATAAATCGCCATCTGAATATTGAATAAAAGATCGGTAACCCCCACATCGAAAGCATCATCGCTCTTCTGAGCAACCACTACTTCATAGCCGTTGAGCGTTAACACCGATTTCAAAAATTCAGCACGTTTCGAATCGATCGACTGCTCTACAATGGAACATCGAACGTTATCGATTTCACCAACCTGATGATATTTATTAATCGCCATAACCTGACATTTAAAGTTGTGAACTGATGCTGTCGATGTATTGATAGAATACACCGGCGAAACCAAGTATGATAATACCAATCAGACAAACTGCCAGCACAAAATTGGTTAGCAGACTCTTCTTGACGACAGGCATACGTTCTTCTTCCTTATCGATGAACATCGCTTTTACCACACGCAAATAAGTGTACAGTGACAATACCAGGTTAACGGTGGCAAAGCCCAGCAGGACGTACATGCCCGACCCCATTCCGGAAGTCAGCAGGAACAGCTTACCGAAGAATCCGGCTGTCGGTGGAACACCGGCCAGAGAAAATAATGCCACCGTAAAAATGATAGCATAAAATGGGTTCGATTTGTACAATCCCTTATAATCACTGATCGTTATTTTACCTGTTTCGTCTGAGATGGCTTCAACAATGCTAAAGAGCGCGATATTGCTCAGCAGGTAAATGACCAGGAAGTAAACCACCGAGTCGGTTCCCATATTGGACGCACCGGCAATACCAACCAGTACAAACCCCACCTGTGCAATAGACGAAAAAGCCAGGAACCGTTTGAGGTTCTGCTGCCGCAAAGCGAAGATATTTCCGACCGTCATACTCATCACCGAAAGCACACTGATAGCCAACAGCCACGCATTTTCCAGTTTTCCAAAAACGGTGTAAAGTACCGTGATGAAAATGAAGATAACCGAACCTTTCGACACAACGGCCAGATAATTGGTGACCGGCGTCGGGGCACCTTCGAATACATCGGCTGTCCACATGTGGAACGGAACGATGGACATCTTGAAGGAGAATCCTGCCAGGATGAATACGAAAGCTGTCAGGGTTAATGCATCTTCATGGATGTGCTGAATGATGGCATCGAAACCGAGGTTGCCAACCGCGCCATACAGCAGTGAAATCCCGAAAAGGGTAATTCCGGTAGAGAAGGCTGATGACAGAATGTATTTGACACCTGCTTCCGAAGATTTACGGCTGTCGGTGTTAAATGCTGCCAATGCAGCCAGCGGCAGTGATGAAAGTTCCAGTCCCAGGTACAAGACCAGGATGTGCCCGCTGGAAAGCATCACATACATTCCCAGCACACTGGAGAACATGAGCATAAAAAACTCTGCCGGCCGTTTCGATTCGATAATCCACTGTTTAGCCGAAAAGGCAATCAGCAACAGTCCCAGGTTCAGGATATTCTTTTCCAGCACAATCAACGCTGTGGTGTGGTAAAATCCCTGAAACAGGTAACCATCTTTGATGGGAATAAATCCGGCCACAAAGTTGATGATGAGCATCACATTGACGATGTTCATGAAGCGTTCGGGCTTTTTGTCCACTCCCATGAGATTGAGGATGAACAGCACCACAATCATCAGGGAGATTAGCCACTCGAAACGCATGATTATAATTGATTCGTTAATCATCTTTCAATTGTATTCCGTTGTTAACATTGAAATTTTCTATCCTTTTTCCGAAGTCCACTCTTATCCTGCATGCAGATGGTTAAAAATTTCCTGAACATCGGCATTAATGAGATGCATGAAAAGGAACGGGGCCAAACCAATCAACACAATTCCCACGATGAGAAGTACTGCGGCCCAGCGTTCGTTCCAGCTGGCATCTTTCAATAAAGCGTATTCCTTTCTGGTAATGGTTCCCCAGATGGCGAACCCGGTTGCCCGGAGGATATACACGGCCGTAATCACAATGGAAGCAGCTGCCAGAATGGTAGCAACCCGGTAGAAAATACCGGTGTGTACCCACGAACCGACAAATACTGTCATCTCGGAAACGAAACCACTGAATCCAGGCAAACCAAGCGATGTTAAACCGGCAATGATGAAAACAGTCCCGATGAAAGGCATCTGCTTCAGTACACCGCCGAGCTCATTGCTCATTCGGGTGTGTGCCCGGTCGTATATCATTCCGATAGCAGCAAAGAAGAGGGCTGTCATGATCCCGTGGGATACCATCTGCAACACTGCTCCGGCGAAAGCCACCTTCGTAATCATCGCAACCCCCAGTACCACGAAACCAACGTGGCTTACCGATGAGTATGCGTTCATATATTTCAAATCCTTTTGCATCAATGTGGCCAAAGCGCCATAGAAGATAGCGATGGTGGCCAGGATGATGAAAATCCAGGAATATTCACGGGCCGCATCAGGCATCAGGTAAGTAGCTACGCGAAGCAGACCATACCCACCCAATTTCATGGAAATACCGGCCAGGAACATCGAGGCTGCTGTCGGCGCGGAAGAGTGACCATCGGGTGCCCACGTGTGAAACGGGAACATACCGGTGAACACCCCAAACCCGATGAAGGTGAGGAAATAGAGAATTACCTGAACATTCATGGGCAGATGCATGTGCGACAGCTTCATGATATCCCAGGTATGCTCGCCGCCAAACCAGCCAGAGGCAAAGTAAAGTCCAACAATTCCCAGGAAGACCAAAGCCGAACCGGTCATCAGCATCAAAGCCAGTTTCATGGCGTTGTTCTCTTTCTTTCCGGTTCCCCAAATCCCGATAAGGAGATATTTAGGAATCACCGCCAGTTCGAGGAAGAAGAACATGGAAAACAGGTTGAGCGAAATAAAGAAGCCATATGCTCCAACACTCAATAGCAACAGCATGAAGAAAAACTCTTTCACCTGCTTCTCTATTTTCCAGGAAACCAACACACCGGCCAAAACAACGACCGCAGTCAGTAAAATCATCACCAGCGATATGCCATCCACACCAATGTGATAGTTGATGCCTAACGGCCGAAACCAGGCACGTGATGATTCGAACAGCATTTGTGCTGTTGCTCCGGCATGGCGTAACGAAACATATTGTGCCGTCAGCCAACTGGCAAAAATCACCTGAAGCGCACTTCCTGCCAGCGTAATTTTCCGGACGAGTTGATCGCTTTTGACGAGCAGAATACCTACGACGGTCAAAAGCGGTATGAGTATCAGTAGAGACAGAATATTCATCGTTATGCGAATTTATAGAGTAACAACACCACCAGAAGCAGTACGCCACCAAAGAAATACATAGTGTAAGCCTGCAGTTTTCCCGATTGAACACGCTTGATAGTGTTAGACAAAGCGATCGTCAGGCTACCGGTTTTTTGAACCGTGCCGTCAACCACATTGCGGTCGAACCAGGCTGACGGCCTTCCCATCAGTTTGAAGACAATCTTTTTGGTGATGAACAAGTATATTTCGTCGATATAAAATTTCCGGTAAGCAGCGCGGTAAAAACCTCCCAGCGCGTTGACAATCCGTTGCGGCACGTCCGATTCTTTCCGGTAGAGAATAGCTGCAGCCACAATACTCAGGACACCTAATCCTACCGGGAGAATGATATGACTCAGTTCAATAGGTAGTGCCAAAGGTTTTCCAGTGGCGCTAACAAAATCACCGAAAGGAATAAATCCGCCAAATACAGCTCCAACAGCCAGTAACATCATCGGGATCATCATAGCCCACTCACCTTTCTCATGATTATGCGCATGAGCATCGGGTGTTTTGTGCCAGAAAATCATGAAGTACAAGCGGAAGATGTAGAAAGCAGTTAACGTACCGGCAATCAATCCAACCCAATAAATGATTGGATTACTTTGTTCTGCTGCGCTAAAAATGGCTTCCTTACTAAAGAATCCTGCAAAAGGAGGAATTCCGGAAATGGCCAGAGCTGCCAGCAAGAAGGTAATATGCGTGATAGGCATCGACTTCCGCAGGCCGCCCATGTCTTTCATCTCGTTACTGTGAACGGCATGAATAATGGAACCAGCTCCCAGGAATAGCAGTGCTTTAAAGGAAGCATGGGTGAAGAGGTGAAACATACCGGCAGTAAAGCCTTCTGTTTTACCGGGTCCCCATCCGGCTACTCCCAACGCAAACAGCATAAAGCCAATCTGGGAAATGGTCGAATAAGCCAGCACCTTCTTGATATCGGTTTGTGTACAGGCAATCGTAGCTGCAAACAGTGCAGTAAATGCGCCCACATAACCGACAACGGTCAAAGCATCGGGTGCCCCCACCGCAAATATCGGGAACAAACGGGCTACCAGGTAGACACCGGCCACTACCATCGTTGCGGCGTGGATCAAAGCCGAAATCGGTGTCGGACCTTCCATGGCATCGGGTAACCAGATGTGGAACGGAAACATCGCCGATTTACCGGCACCGCCGATGAAGACCAGAATCAGGGCCCAGGTCAGCGTGCTCATGCCCAGGAATGACGCTCCGGTCATGGCAACCAAGTAGGATGAACCCGGATGTGAAAGCCGGTCAATCAGTGTAAAGAAATCGTAGCTGTGTGCGCCATAGCCCAGCATCAGGATACCAATCAGGAATCCCAAATCGGCGAAGCGGGTAACGATAAACGCCTTCTTAGCAGCAGCCACAGCCGACGGGCGACTGAAGTAGAAACCAATGAGCAGATACGATGATACGCCTACCAGCTCCCAGAAGATGTACATCTGGAAAATGTTGGTCGAAAGCACCAGTCCCAGCATGGAGAAGGTGAACAGTCCGAGGTAAGCATAGTAAGTAGTATACCGCTCCTCACCTTTCATGTATCCCAAACTGTAAATGTGTACCATCGTCGAAACAAACGTAACGACCAGCAACATCATCACAGAAATGGGATCGAGAACCAGTCCCAGATTAATGGATAAATCCGAGTTAAACGGTAACCAGTTCAGTTGTGCCGTCAGGTACGGGATGAATTCTCCTCCCTGCTTTCCGATAGCGAAAAAGTAATCGTAAGCAGTAACCAGCGCGAGAACCAGCGAAGCTCCTAAAATCACCGAGCCAATCACTCCCGAGAAGCGGACCGAAATATGCTTTCCGGCCAGCCCCAGCAACAGGAAGCTTAGCAGCGGCAATAACGGTATGAGTAGTACAATATTATCTAAAGTCATAGCTTAGAATTTCATGGTGTCAACTTCCTCTACATCGACGGTATTAAACTTGCGGAACAGGTTGATGATAATGGCAATCGCCAGCGAAACCTCGGCCGCAGCTACCGCGATGATAAAGAGGGTGAAAAATATTCCTTCCAGCTGATTCGGAAACAGGTACTTGTTAAACGCGATAAAATTGATGTTCACGCTGTTCAGAATCAATTCCACCGACATGAGCATGGTAATCATGTTACGCCGGGTGAAAAATCCGTAAATCCCCAGGAAAAACAGGGCCGAACTGAGAATCAGCAAATGGGCTAATGGTACTTGTTCCATAACTTTATTTCTTTTGAATGTTCACTGCAATCACAATACATCCCACCAGTGCCGCCAGCAGCAAGAAGCTGACAATCTCAAACGGGTAAACATATCCATGGTGATGGTAATCGAGCATTTGCCGTCCGATGCTTCGGGCTGAATGATCGATTCCGGCCTCCGTAGTTACCTTGAATGCAGTCTTGTAAAAGACTCCCAACACGACAATCAGACCGAAAGCAGCCATGCTGGCTCCCGCCACAATTCGTTTGAAAAGGGGCTTGGGTAATTTGTCTCCAGCCTGATGTGTCAGGAAAATCGAAAAGATAATCAGGACGATAATCCCGCCTACGTAGATTAACACCTGCAGTGCCGCGATGAAATCCATGTTCATCAGAATATAAATTCCGGCAATCCCAATCAGGGAAAAGAGCAGGTATATCGCCGCGCGGAATATCTTCCGGGTAAAAACGCTCATCGCACCAAAAACAAGCACAAGAGCCGAAACGATATAAAATATGATGGTTGATGCACTCATTTCTTTGCGCTTTTTAGTTTTGAACCAGGTTGATTGAGCACCTTGGTAAGTACTTTCCGGTCGTAAACCGAATGTTCGAAGGCGTTGGACATTTTAATCGCATCCTGCGGGCATGCATCGATGCATTGACCACAAAACGTGCAAAGTCCCAGGTGATAGACCCACTTGTCCAATTCCTTTTTCTTTTTGCCCTCCGGCGTTTCCACCTGCTGTGTAATGATTTTGATGGAACCGTTGGGACAGTTCATCTCACAAATGGTACAGCCGGTACACAAGTGCTCATTATTCTCGTCGTGCGGAAGAACCACTTCGCCCTGGAATCGTTCAGGAATGTACAAGGTGTCGCGGTTTTCCGGATATTGTTCCGTCAGGATCTTCTTCGGATGCACCAGGTAGTGCCCGGTGAGCATCATCCCTTTCCAGAGAGAAGAAAACCCGTACCAGATTGCTCTGAAATATTGATATATGCTATTCATCTTACCCTCCTTCATTTACAGATACCATCCCATCAGGGCAATGAATGCCGCAAACAGAACATTGATTATACTTACGGGAAGCAGGTATTTCCACTCCAGTTTCAAAAGCTGGTCGATACGCAGTCGCGGGAAAGTCCAGCGGAACCAAACGATCAGGAACAGGATGAAGAATGTCTTGCCGAAGAACCAGACAATTCCGGGAATATAATCCATGAAATGGTTGAATCCTTCGAGTCCGGCAAGGTGGAACGGCATCCAGCCTCCGAGGAAAACAGTAGCTGCTACCATCGACAACACGAACATGTTGGTATATTCCGAAAGGAAAAACATGGCGAACTGCATACCCGAATATTCGGTGTGGTAACCGGCTGTCAACTCCGATTCTGCTTCTGCGAGGTCGAAAGGTGCACGGTTCAACTCAGCTGTACTGGTTATCACAAAGGTGACGAAGGCGATAATCACCGGAATATGGCCTTTAATGATCCACCAACCGTCGGCTTGTGCCTGCACGATTCCGGAAATACTCAGCGTTCCGCTCATCATCACGACAACAATTAGTGCAAGACCGCCCGATAGTTCGTAGCTCACAATCTGCGCTCCGCTTCGCATGGCGCCCAGCAACGAATATTTATTGTTGCTCGACCAGCCGGCCATCAAAATCCCAATCACCGAAAGGGAACTGACCGCGGTAATATAAAATACCCCGATGTTGATGTCCCAAAGCTGAATGCCCCTGGCAAAAGCGATAGGCACTATGGTCATGAAGCTCACAATGGTCACGACGAACGGTGCCAGTTTGAACATCATCTTATCGGAATTCGTCGGAACTAAACACTCTTTCAATAAAAGCTTCATCACATCGGCAATGGCCTGCAGCGATCCGTACTTTCCGACGCGCATCGGGCCAAGCCTCATCTGCATGAACCCGGCCAGTTTACGCTCGGCGTAAACCATCAGAACGGCCATCGCTACTACCAGCAGAATCACGGCGACTCCGGCCAGCACCAGCTCGATTCCAAACGCCACGTGCGGGTGGAAAATGCTGTTCAGCCAACTGTCAATGGCCCGGGTTATTTCTAATAATGATATGGATAATTGCATTTGTATCGTATTATCTTATCTGTCGATATCTGGAATAATTAAATCAAGCGTTGCCATCATCGAAACCATGTCACCGATTTTGGCGCCCTTTAACATCGGCCGCAAGGCATTCAGGTTAGAGAAGTTGGGTGTCCGGAACCTGACACGATACGGCTCTTTCTTGCCGTCGCTCACGATGTAAACGCCCAGCTCGCCACGAGCTGTTTCCACCCGTTGGTAATATTCGCCGGCAGGTAATTTCACTATCCCTTTCAGCTTCTCGCGGTAACTTCCTTCCGGGATGTTGTCGATGAGTTGCTCGATGATGTGAATCGACTGCTTCATCTCCTCTATACGGAGCCAGTAACGGGCAAAGTTGTCGCCCTTATCGTTCAGAACTTCCTCGAATTCAACCTTATCATAGCCATCATAAGGATGCAACTTGCGAACATCACACTTCACGCCGGAAGCGCGGGCGACGGGTCCGGTACACCCCAAAGAAATAGCATCTTCAGCAGTCAGTTTTCCAACGCCACGGGTACGAGCCTGTAAAATCACGTTACCGGTAAGTAACTGGTAGTATTCGTGCAGGTTACCTTTCAACTGTTCAATCAGCTTTTTCACCTTTTTCACGAAATCGGGGTGCAGGTCATTTATCACACCCCCTGGCGTGATGTAATTCATCGTCAGGCGTGAACCACAGGTTTCTTCAAAGATTTCCAGAATCATTTCGCGTTCGCGGAAAGCATAGAAGAAAGGTGAAACAGCACCCAGGTCAAGTCCCAGTGCTCCCCACCACAACTGGTGCGATGCCAAACGGCTCAACTCAGCCATCAATACGCGGATAACCTGCGCTCGTGGTGGTGCTTCAACCTGCAAGCCTTTCTCGATAGCCAGCGAACAGGCCTGGTTATTCATATGCGCCGAAAGGTAATCCATCCGGCTGGTGAGGTAGATAAACTGTTTGTAGCCCAATGCCTCCGACATTTTCTCGATGCCGCGGTGGATATACCCGAGGTGAGGCTTCGAATCGATGATGTCCTCACCGTCGAGCCACAGTTCCAGGCGTAATACTCCGTGCGTGGAAGGGTGCTGCGGACCAACGTTGATGACAAATTCGTCGCGTTTGATATCTTTTGTTTCCATAACAGTCAATTACAGGGATATAACATCGTCGTCCTGGTAATCCTTCCGAAGCGGATAACCTTTCCATTCGTTACTCATGAAAATGCGTCGCAAATGCGGATGCCCCGTGAAACGAATGCCGAACAAGTCCCATATTTCGTTCTCGTACATTTCGGCTGCTTTCCACAGCGGCTCCACCGACGGCAACTCAGCATGGTCACGATCTTCCAGCTTCACCTTGATTTCCAAATCGTGGCGGTAAGTGGTGGAAGTCATGTGGTAGACCATTTCAAAATGTGTTTGCCAGTCGATGGCTGTTTCATCGAAAAGGAAATCGAATTTCGTGGCTTCATCTTCTTTCAGCTTTTTAGCCACTTCGAAAATCTCATCCTTTTCCACCCAAAGCACAGGAAAATCGATGTTCTCTTCCTGCGTCATTCCCGGGAAGGTTTTCTCCAGGTAACTTTTCAGTTCATCTTTAGTCATCGTTTTCCTTCTTTTTCGGTTTATCAATCACATACGCTCTCGAGTGCCGGATTTTCTCCTGCAACTTCATCATGCCTTCCAGCAGCGCTTCAGGACGCGGAGGACAACCCGGAATGTATACATCCACAGGGATGATATTATCCACACCTTTCACAACCGTGTAAGAGTTGTAGAAGAAAGGCCCGCCGGTAATGGTGCAGGCGCCCATGGCAATTACATATTTCGGTTCCGGCATCTGGTTGTACAGACGTTTCAGTACCGGCGCCATCTTTTTGGTAATGGTCCCGGCTACGATAATCAGGTCGGCCTGGCGGGGAGTAGCACGCGCTACCTCGAAGCCAAACCGCGACCAGTCGTACTTAGCCGATGCCGCCGACATCATTTCGATGGCACAACAGCTGGTTCCGAAGGTGAGCGGCCAAAGCGAGTTGCTTCGTGCCCAGTTACTCAGCTTATCGATATTCGAAACCAGAAAGTTGGTATTCCCCGACTCATCTTCGTAAATCTCGCCGGGAAACGGTTCGGGATTTTTATTTACATCCATGACAGGGCTTTCTTTTTATGGGCATATAACAGGCCCAGGAATAACACCAACACAAAAAATACAATCTCGATAAAAGCTACCATGCCAATTTCCTTGAACACAACAGCCCAGGGATAGAGAAAAGCTATCTCCACATCGAACAAAAGAAACACGAGGGCAAATAAATAGTAGCCCACATGAAACTGAACCCATGTTGTGCCCTGCGTTTCCATGCCGCATTCGTACGCCTCACCCTTTTCGGGATTATATCGTTTGAGCGAAAGCTTGTTGCCCAATCCAATTGCCAGCGCGGCAAAAGCGAAACCACAGAACATTAACAGTAGAATAGATACACTGCCCATGTTATATAAATTTTTATTGATAATTGATTAATCACTGAAATCGGAATACCGGGTTGGAAATTCCATCAGATTGTTCTCCCCCGGGAAAAAGATATCCGGTGAAGAATGCTGATCCGAACAGCCGGATCAGAGCATAAGTGACTTATAAAAGAAGGGATTCAATGAAATAGATAAAGTCATCCGTTTCATTGAGTGGGATAGTGTGCATCGCATGATCAGAGAACGAGCAGGTAACCGATTCCAGTTCCGTATTCAAATCACGTTTCAGCACCACAAAATTTTTAAGGAGTTGAACTTCCAATTCCTGCTTGTTCTCGTCAACACAAGTCAGAGCAGCAGGATCCGGCTCTTCTGTAAAGAAACCATGAGAAGTGGAACTACTGGACATTTCAGGACTCCTGAATTCGGCCACGCGCTTTCTTGCCGACAGCTCGTGTACCTCGTTGGTAAAATGAGCATATCCTACTGCAATTGGTACCAGTAGTAATAAAATGGCAATGATATTTTTAATCGCTTTCCTCACTTCTCAATCAATAACTCAGCTGCAAGTTTAACACAAATTGAAAGCCACTACACCCTGATTTAGTTATTTTTAACCATTCTAAGTATTGATCCACAGCATTCCCCGTCTTACAACCCAATTCCATCTCACTGATTATATTACCATTACACTCCACAAACACATCCACATACCTTAATAATTATATCATTCGACCTATTAAATATCATATTCCCTTTCAACTCTCAAGAAAATTTTTAACCGAATAGTTTTCACCTTTTGAAGCTTATTCTGCCTACTTTTACCTCGAAGGCACATAATAAGGTTTCGATAATGAAAATACTAATAGTGGAAGATGAGCAATCATTGGCTGACGATTTGGTTGCCTACCTGGCAGCCGAAGGAAACATCTGTGAATCGGCTTATGACTACTTTACCGCAGAAGATAAGCTGGCAGCCTTCCATTACGACATCGTTTTACTCGATATAAACTTGCCTGACGGAAACGGTTTGCAATTGTTGCACCAAATGAGGGAGCACGAACCACCGCCCGGCGTACTGATCATTTCAGCACGCGATTCGCTGGACGACAAACTCAAGGGCCTTGATTTGGGTGCCGATGATTACCTGACCAAACCGTTTCATCTGGCTGAAGTGAATGCCCGGGTAAAAGCATTAGGTCGACGTCGGTTATTTGGTGGAAAAACCGAAATCCGTTACAACGAAATCAATATCGACCCTGAATCGGGAACAGTCCGCATTAACAACCAACAGCCGGAATTGACCCGGAAAGAATTCGCTTTGTTACAGTACTTCGTCACCAACCAGAACCGCGTGATGACCAAAGAGGCCATTGCTGAACATTTGTGGGGCGATTACATGGAAATGGCCGGCAATTTCGACTTCATCTATACACACATCAAAAATCTTCGTCGCAAACTGACCGATGCCGGAGCCAACGATTACATCCGGACGGTGTACGGCATGGGCTACAAATGGAGTGACGAATAGAACGACAAAAATCTTTTCAATGAAACTGTTGCGCAAAACCATCGGATATCAACTGCTGCTGACGACCCTCTTTTTCGTGCTGGCCGGATTTGCCCTTTTCCGTATGATTAACGGGATTGAAAACGAAGAGGTAGACGAAAACCTGACGGCGATGCAAATGAGTATTGAGCTAAAACTGAAACAAGGAGTCGCCGTTAGCGACGCTCCTCCTCTTTTGATTATTCATCGCTTAGAGTCCCCTATAATGAAGGAGTCGGTGAGGATTCAAACCGTTCGGCTCCCCGATCCCATCGAAGGAGACAAAGAATCGTACCGGCAACTAACATCCCGCACAACCATCAACAATATTTCTTACGAAATTACCGTACGCAGTCTCCTGGTCGAAAACCGCGACATGGTCATCGCCATTAGTAGCTCCATTGGCCTCGTTTTACTGCTGCTCTTAACGGCGCTGTTGCTCATGAACTATTTCATGTCGAAGCGGTTGTGGGCCCCCTTTTACCACACACTGGGACATTTGAAGCAGTTCCGCCTTTCGGGAAGTAAACAGCCGCAATCTTCCGGCACCGATATACTGGAATTCCGGGAACTGGAAAATGCCATCACCGAGCTAACCAACAAAGTGCGCTCGGATTACCAGGCGTTGAAGACATTTACCGAGAACGCCTCGCACGAAATTCAAACACCGCTGGCCATCATCTTATCCAAGCTCGAAATGTTGTTGCAATCGAAAGACCTGTCTCCCGAACAGTCAAAGCTGGTACAATCGGCCTACCGGAATGCACGCCGTTTGTCGCAAACCAACCGGAGCATGGTAACACTAACGCGGATTGAAAACCGGCAGTTCGACCAAATGCAGACTTTAAACCTGAGTGCAACCCTCGACGAACTCCTCGAACAACTGGAAGATTTCGTTGCTTCAAAGCAACTGACGGTTGAGAAAACATACAACGCTAATCCGGTCTGGAACATAGATCCCGATTTAGCACATATCCTCTTGTCCAACCTCATGGGCAACGCTGTTCGGCACAACATCGACGGCGGCAGTATTCAGATTCGGTTAGAAGAACATGAATTACAAATCAGTAACAGCGGCAAAGAACCGTCGCTACCCGCTGAGAAAATGTTTGACCGGTTTCAGACCGGAAGCGAAACGGGGAACACAGGTTTAGGCTTAGCCATCGTGAAAGAAATTGGTGCAGTAACCGGCATGACGGTGACTTACAATTACACGGACAACAACCATATCCTCACTGTTCTGTTTTAACTTCAGATTCTGTTCAGATTTGGATGGTAACATTGCCTTCGTATTGAAGTCAAAACAAAAAATCAAATGAAGAATAGCGTATTACTCTACATCATTGTTCTTCTTCTCCTTACGGGAATATCGGCTTGCAGCGTGCAGGTACCGAAGGCAGCCAAATCGAACCTGGAAAAAATGTTCCCCGAAGCAACTCAAATCAGCTGGTCGCACGAAAATAAAACTGAATTTGAAGCGGAATTTCAATGGCAGGGCCATAAAACTTCAGCCACCTTCGATGAAAAGGGAAACTGGAAAGAAACAGAACAAAGTATAACAGCCGGGCAGTTGCCGTTAGCCGTTCAGGAGGCATTAGCCGAAGGTTTTGCCGATTTTGTGATTCAATCGCCGGAAAAGCTATGCTCACCGGAATACGCTGTCGCTTATGAAATGGTGGTAAAAAACAAAGCGGCCCGGGTGGAACTGCTTTTCGCCCCCAATGGCCAACTCCTGAAGAAAGAGTTGTTGAAAAATGAGGATGAAGATGTTGACTGATGTACCGGCCAGTGCCGGATGAACAGATAATAAACATGACGAAATTGAAAATTTGGAGTTTACTTATTTTATGGTTTTGTATCGGAACCGGAATGCTGCAGGCACAGCCTTCGCTGAACGATTACCTGAATTTTGCTTACGCGAATAATCCTTCACTAAAAAGTGGGAAGAATGCGGTGAAGTCTGCAAGCATCGACAGTGCGTTGGTGCGCTCGCAGTTTGGTCTCCAAATTGGCTTTCAGGGTGATGCCAGCTATTATCCCACCAATGGAAAGTGGGGCTACGATGTGGCCATTTCCAACAAGGGAATGCTGGGTTCGGTGGTCAACTTCGACCAGGCCATCCCGTTTCAGAACCAGATGAAACCACAGTTGAACGCAGCCTCCCTCACCCGGCAGAAGGCTGTCAATTCGCTGCAGCTAACGCAAAAACAGATCAAACGAAACGTCACCCGGCAGTATCTGGTCACTTATGGAGACCAGTTGCAATACCGCTACAATCGCGAAGTACTGGACACATTACAGAACGAATCGAGTGTACTACTGGAACTGACCCGCGCCAATGTATATCAGCAAACCGATTACCTCGCCTTCCTCACCAACGTGCGAAAGCAGGCCTTACTGGTGACACAGGCCCGTACTCAACTGCTGAACGACTTATCGCAATTGCGGAATTTGTGTGGCATCACCGATTCAGGTGTTGTAGCACTTCCAGCGCCGCAAATGATTCCTGGAGGCTCGCAAATGACGTCTCCCACCGCGTTCCTGAAACAGTATCAACTCGACAGTCTCCGGTTGTTAAATCAGCAGGAAATTAACAAACAGCAATATCAGCCCAAACTGAAATTGCATGCCGACGCCGGCTACATGTCCTCGTTTGAGAAGACACCCGGAACCAACTTTGGTGGCGGCGCCGGACTGAGCCTCTCCATTCCCATCTATGATGGCCATCAAAAAGAGTTGAAACAGCAACAACTGATACTGCAACAGGAAGATTTGGCGGCGCAGCGCAGTTATTTCCAACACCAATACAATCAGCAAATCAATGAACTGTTCCGGCAGCTCGGCCAAATGGAAAGCCAGCAAACCGATGTGAATGATCAGCTCAAGATGGTGAACCAACTTATCCGGGCCAACCGCAAACTGGTGTCACAGGGCACGGTCTCCATTCCGCAGTATTTCATGGTCATTCAGAATTTCATCGATCTGAAGAACGAACAGAGCCTCATCCGGGTAAAGCGGTGGCTCATCATCAACGAAATCAATTACTGGACGGAATAACCGTTCCGGAAAAACGATATACAAACGAATTTGTCAGGTATGCCATTCATGAAAAGAAATAGTATCCGTTTTTCATTGTTAACTCAACGCTATTTGATGGCCGGAGCCATTGTGCTCGCCGCTTTGACTTTCAGCGGATGCGGTCAAAAGAAATCAGCTCCGACGGCCGACTCGTCGGCTCCGCTGCCCGAGGTTCAGGTAACCCATGTCAGGCAAGGGACCGTCCAACAAACCGTACAACTCAATGCTACAGCCGTCTTCCGTCGACAGCATGTACTGAAATCACCGGTCACCGGATACGTCGTGAAGTCGTTTGCCGAACCGGGGCAAATGGTCCGGAAAGGTGACCCGGTTTTCGTCATCGAAACGAAAGAATCAAGAGCATTGGGCAACAGCCTGGATAGTCTGAACCGGAAACTCGGCTTGTCGGGAAGGATGACCATCCGCGCCAGCGTATCGGGTTACGTGGCAGCCATCAGTCACCAAACCGGAGACTTTGTCCCGGAAGGGGAACCGCTGGCAACCATCAACGACCGGAACAGTATGGTCTTCATTCTGAATGTACCGGTGGAATGGCCGTCTATTATTCGCCACGGAGAATCGCTTCCCGTGCAACTACCTGACGGGCGAAAACTTACCGGAGTGGTCACCGAAACATTGCCGTCAGTCGACCAGGCAGCGCAGACCCGCCAGGTAATTGTCCGCGTGGAAAATGCCGGCGTCGTTCCGGAAGGTCTTATTGCCAAAGTATCATTAGTACAACAGGAGAAAGCGGGTGCCCAAATTCTTCCGAAAGCCGCCGTTTTGGCCAATGAAACAGAAAACCATTTCTGGGTGATGAAGATGCACGGAAAGGAAACGGCCGTGAAAGTTCCGGTAACTACCGGCATCCAGACAGCTGATAGCGTGGAGATCCTTGCCCCGCAGTTCCAGCCATCTGATGAAATCCTGACGACCGGCAATTACGGTGTCCCTGACACGCTGAATGTAAAAGTGATTCGCTAATCACGAAACTTTTTCTATCGATGAACATCAAAGACTTTTATACTGCATTTAAAAAACCGGTCACCTTTTTCCTGGCTGTTGTTCTGCTGGGAGGTGTCTATTTTTATTCCAAACTTCAGGTTTCCCTTTTCCCGGAAGTTACATTCCCAAAAGTAAAGGTGATTGCTGATGCCGGACTGCAACCCGCCAACCGGATGATGGTGACGGTGACGCGTCCAATGGAAAATGCCATTAAACAGGTCCCCGGTCTGAAGATGATTCGCAGCACCACCAGCCGGGGCAGTTGCGAGATATCAGCGTTTCTGGACTGGAACTCGAACGTCAGTTTAAGTCAGTTGCAAATACAATCGCGCATCAACCAGATTCGGGATCAGCTTCCGAGTAATATCAGCATCACGGTGGAAAAAATGACGCCTTCCATCCTGCCGGTCATTGGTTACTCGCTGGAAAGCAAAAGCCGTTCGCTCATCGATTTGAAATACATGGCCACCTACCAGGTGAAGCCTTTTCTCTCTCAGGCTGATGGTGTGGCTTCGGTAGCAATCCTTGGCGGGAAACAGAAGGAGTACCGCTTCATTCCCGATAGGCAGAAGATGAGCAGCCTCGGTATCACATTAGCAACATTAAAGAGTCGCTTCGAGGCTACGGGTTTCATCCGCTCCAACGGCTTTCTCCCCGACTACCGGCGACTGTATCTCAGTGTGACGGACGCATCGATGCACGATAAATCGGACGTGGAAAACATGGTGGTGAAGAATGACGGCAACCGCGTTATTCTCCTGAAAGATTTGGGCCAGATCAAGATTGAGAAGGCCACCGAGTATATTAAAGTCAATGCCAACGGAAGAGAAGGCGTGCTGGTGAATATTGTGAAGCAACCGGGCGCCAACCTGATTTCGACCACCGATGCCGTGCAGAAGAAATTGGCACAACTGCGGAATTCACTTCCAAAAGATGTGACCATCAAACCGTATTACGTCCAGGCTGATTTCGTCAACAGCTCCATCC
Organism: Prolixibacter sp. NT017; assembly: GCF_009617875.1. Classification (NCBI taxonomy): domain Bacteria; kingdom Pseudomonadati; phylum Bacteroidota; class Bacteroidia; order Marinilabiliales; family Prolixibacteraceae; genus Prolixibacter; species Prolixibacter sp. NT017. The sequence continues at coordinate 2,802,411 of NZ_BLAV01000001.1, forward strand.
GGAGTGTGATGGATGCATTCTGGATTGGACTGGTACTGGCGATTGTTGTAGCGCTCATTTTCCTGCGTTCGGCGAAAGCCGGAAGTACCATCCTCATAGTCATTCCCATTACGCTGGGGGCTACGCTAACAGTTCTCTATACGCTGGGATACACCTTTAATATCATGACGCTGGGAGCGCTGGTGGCAGCCATGGGACTCATCATCGATGATGCTGTGGTCGTCATCGAACAAATTCATCGAACACACGAGGAACATCCCGACGTTCATTCCCGCGAACTGGTCGGCAAAGCTATCCGGTACCTATTTCCGGCCATGGTAGGCTCGTCGCTCAGCACCATCGTTATTTTCATGCCTTTCGGCCTGATGTCGGGTGTAGCGGGTGCCTACTTCCACATCATGACCAACACCATGATGATTACACTCATCTGTTCGTTCCTGGTGACGTGGCTGGGCTTGCCCGTGGTTTATCTGCTGCTTTCGGGTAAACCCAAAAAGAAAGCGGCCCAACAAGAAGCCCATGTATTGAAACAGCAAACCTGGGTAAAGTTTTTCACTCACCGGGCTTACATCAACGTGCTGATTGTGGTGTTACTGCTGGGCGCTATTGTCTGGATTTACCCGCGACTGGAAACCGGTTTCCTTCCGCAAATGGATGAAGGAAGTATCGTGCTCGACTATAATTCACCGCCCGGCGCCTCACTGGATGCGACCAATAAAATGCTGCAGGAGGTAGACAAGATTATTACGGCAGTACCGGAAGTAAAAGCCTATTCCCGGCGTACCGGAGCACAAATGGGCTTCTTCATTACCGAGCCCAACCGGGGCGATTACCTGATCGAGCTGAAAGACCACCGGAAAAGAACCACGGAAGAAGTGATCAATGATATCCGCCAAAAAGTGGATGCCAAAGTACCCGGACTGACCACCGATTACGGACAGGTCATCGGGGACATGCTGGGGGACCTGACTACTTCTGTTCAACCTATTGTCATTAAGATATTCGGAAGCGATGATCAAAAGTTACGGACACTCGCGCAACGAGTCGATACGCTGGTATCGAAGGTGAAGGGTACGGCTGATGTGTTCGATGGTATCGTCATTGCCGGCCCATCCATTTCGATTGTGCCCAATTACATAGCCATGGCCCGCTACGGCATCACAGCCGATGACCTCCAGTACCAAATGCAGGCTGCGGTGGAGGGAAACGTAGTCGGTGATATCTTTAACGGAAACTATATCTCGAACATCCGCATCATCGACCACGATAGTACCAATGTTGACCTGACCCGGCTGAGGAATCTCAAGGTATTTATGCCGGGTGGTCAGCTTATTCCGCTCTCACGCGTCGCTAATATTAAATTTCACACGGGTGAATCGGAGATTGAGCGCGAAAACCTGCAAAACATGTACGGTGTGACAGCCCGTCTGGCCGGCCGCGACCTGGGTAGTGTCATGAGCGACATCAAAGCAACCATTCAATCCAATTTGGTCATTCCCCATGGTTACAACATTGAATATGGAGGCGCTTACATTCAGCAGCAACAATCATTCAAAGAGTTGCTGACGATTCTGATTATTGCCAGCATGCTGGTATTCGGCGTTATCCTGTTCATGTTCCGGGAACTGAAGGCCCCACTCATCATTCTGCTCATTTCGGTGCTTGGGTTATCCGGAGGTTTCCTGGCACTCTACCTGACGCATACGCCGCTTAATGTCGGAAGTTATACGGGCCTTATCATGATTGTGGGTATCATTGGTGAGAATGCCATTTTCACCTATATGCTGTTCAAGCGCGCCTTTAAGGATACCGGTAAGGTGCATGAATCCATTACTCATGCCATCAGTGTCCGGCTGCGCCCCAACCTCATGACAGCTCTTTGTGCCATCACGGCCCTGGCTCCTTTGGCATTGGGAATCGGTACCGGTGCACAGCTGCACCAACCGCTGGCCATTGCCGTTGTTGGCGGCTTTATCGTAGCCCTTCCTTTGTTGCTGATTGTTTTGCCGGGATTGCTGAGTATAACGCATAAGAATAAGGAGAAATAGGTTTCAGGTTGTGCTTCGCGGTTTCAGGTTAGAAGAGTTTCAGATTAGGCTTTCCTGTTACTGTTGTTTCTGTTGTTCCTATAGTTTCTGTTGTTAGCTCAAGGCCATCCGATTCACTCATCGATCAAAGCCACTCTTTGTGTCAGAGAGAGGTTGGGATGAGTATTATAATTAGTTTCAGATCGCGCTTTATCCGGCAGTGCCGGATGAATATTCTTCACCCCCAATTAATTTGGGGGTTGTGAACACCTCCTTTGCGACCAACCCCGAAGCGGGTTGAACGAAAGCAGCTAATTCAACTCCTGAACGGAGTTGCGGTTGAACCTGAATTGCTTTTCCACCGGTTTCACCGGCGGTGAAGAATAATTTATCCCTGACGGGAATCCTCTACGCCGCTGCGAAAACGGTCTATCGAAGTCGAACAACAGAAACTTCATCGAACATGAAACCTAAACCTCATATCGATGCGTTGTGTTTGACCTTCATCGCTCCTGTTTTTTTCCCTAACTTTCACCTGCTAACGAAACACCGCTAAACCATGAAACAATTCTTATTACCCACACTGATAATGGCGTTTATGATGACTGGAAATTCACAGGCTGCCAACGATGTTTTCCCGGCCATCGGGGCACAGGTGATCATCGAACCGGGACAGACTCCTGAAGAAGTAGATACCTGGTTCCGTATTCTGGAAGATCAGGACATGCACTTCTGCCGCATCCGGATGTTTGAGACACACATGCACCATCCGGACGGAACCTGGGACTTCTCGTTGTACGATGATGCTTTCCGGGCCGCCGAAAAACACCATGTAAAGATTTATGCCACACTATTCCCCGCTACCAATACCGTTGGTGGTGTCAAGTTTCCCGAAAGTGAAACACATCTTGCGGAGATTCAGGAATACATCCGGCAAATGGTAACGCATTTCAAATCATTTCCGTCTCTTTACGGCTGGGTGCTCATCAATGAGCCGGGCGTGGGCGGACAAGCAGCCGACAATGCGTTCACCCGGAAAAAGTTTGCGGAATGGAAAGCTCAGCAAACAGAACCTGCCTACAAAAGCAAAGGATATGCCCGTGTTACGTTCGACGACCAGCGTTTTCTGCTCTACTATAACACCTGGTTTCTCGATTGGATTGCCAAAGAGATTCAAGCTATTGACCCAAAACGGCCGTTGCATGTCAATAATCACCAGATATTCGTCAATGTGGCGGAATATGATTTCCCAGCCTGGCGGAAATTCCTCACGACTTTGGGCGCGTCCGCACATCCCAGCTGGCATTTCGGTTATTTTACCCGTCAGCAATATGCGTTGGCGATGTCGGCCAATTGTGATATCATCCGTTCGGGTGCCGGGAACATTCCTTTCTGGGTCACCGAGCTGCAGGGAGGCAACAACACTTACAGCGGATTTCATCCCTTTTGTCCTACCGGCGAAGAGATTGACCAATGGTTGTGGACCAGCATCGGAAGCGGTGCGCAGGGCATCATCTTCTGGTGTTTGAATCCCCGGGCAACGGGTGCAGAGGCAGGAGAATGGGCCATGATCGATTTTCAGAACCAACCCACCGACCGGTTAATCGCCGCAGGTAACGTGCAGAAGGCTGTAACTGAACATGCCAATCTCTTTGCTGCTGCCCATCCGGTTCCTTCAGGGATTACGGTGATGTATAACCACGAATCATTGTGGATGGAGAAAGAGAGTCAGCTGCCGGGTGCGCCTACCGAAGGCGTGGAAGGCCGGGTAACCGGTGCAGTAATGAAATCGGCACTGGCCTATTACCAGGTTCTGAGCGAATCGGGCCTGACCTGCGACTTCTCTGAAATGGGCGAATACAACTGGAACGAACCCGATTACTCGGGCAAAGTGATCATCCTCGCTCATCAGATATCGCTGCCCTCGCGTTATTGGGACGGACTGACAAACTTTGTCGAACGTGGCGGGAAACTCATCGTGAGCGGCCTGACTGGTTTCTTCGACGAGAACATGCACAACATCATGAAGACCGGCTTCCCGTTGGAGAATCTTTTCGGCGGATGCCTGAAGGAGGTAAAAACCACGGCCGAACGTTTTGATGTAGAACTAACCAATCCTGCTCTTACGCTGCCGGCTCATCTTTGGTTATCGACTATTCATCAAACATCGGGCGAGACCATTGGCCTGTACGGCGACCAGGTGATTGCCGTCCGGAAACCAACCGGTAAAGGTGAAGTGGTTTGGGTTCCTTCCCTTATCGGGATGGGCTCGTGGCTGAACGATGATCATGCATTGGCGTCGTTTGTTACCGATGAAATAAAAACAGTAAGCGTGCCTTTCCGCTTTGCCGAACAGCAGCAAAACATTTTGATGAAAACGCTGCGGTCGGGCAATGATTACATCACGGTTTTGGTGAATAAATCGGGTAAAGAAACCACGGTGGCACTTCAGGCTCCCGATGGGTTCCAACCGAATGTTCTTTTCAACGACAAATCGGGCAAACCGGTCGACCGTTCTCATGTTCTCCTCGAACCGGAGGAAACAATGGTCCTACATTGGGCTCGCTAAAAAGGATTTATCTTTTAATACATTGAGTATTGGACGCAGCGAAGCGTAACCTAAAACGGCGCAACCGAACCTGAAAAAGGTCACAGCGCGGCCACAATTTATCGTGGCCCTACAGCCCCGGAACAACTTTGACCGTCTTCCGTCTAAAGTCTTTCCTCTGGTATCTCAATTCAAAAACTAAAAACTCTTCTAGCTACAGAAACCCCGAAGCACAACCTGAGACCTAGAATTTGAGAAGGTGAGAAAAGGAGAGTGAGCGAGAGGGAGAAAAAAGGCAAAAGTAAAAAGTCGGAGGCCAAAAGAAGCTTGAAGTGAAAAGGTACTGAGCGGCACATCATTCATCGGTGCCTTTGTGCACGTTGTGTTTTCCTTTGTGTCCCTCGCGGTTAAGGTTTTCTACCACTAAGGACGCTAAGTTTTACACAAAGAACACAAGGAAATCCTTCATCGAAGCCGAATAATAGTAACAACAGTAACCACAGAAACCGCGAAGTGCAACCTAAAACCTTGAAATCAATGAGAAATATAAATTAATGAACAATCGAAAGACCATTCCATATCGTCTAAGGTCTAATGTCTTTTTTCCAACAACAGCAACCCCGAAACCTGTAACTTGGAACCTGAAACCTCCGTCGCTTTTCTTATCTTTGCCTCTTCATTCCGTCGTGTGCCATTACCCGGCAGCGGCGCCAACAAAACGTTTATCGATGAAAAAAGTCTGGGAAGAATCCTTCAAGATAGCCTCCTATCATCTTGATTTTCAACAGGAGTTAAAACCTTCCGTTTTACAGCAATACTTCCAGGAAGCGGCCGGCAACCATGCCGAGAGCCTGGGAGCCGGTTACGACACCCTCATGGAACGTGAATTGTTCTGGGCCCTGTCGCGCATACGGATAGAGATTGAACGCATGCCCAAGTGGGGCGAAACCATTCGCATCGAGACCTGGCCCGTGGGACTTGAACGACTCTTCTTTCGTCGCGACTTCCGTATGTACGACGAGCAGGACAATGAAATCGTCCGTGGTGCATCGGGTTGGTTGCTGGTGAATGCAAAGACCATGCGCCCGCAACGGATGGCCGCTCTGGGTGTGGAAATACCCGATAATGCCGGAAAATTCGCGCTCGAAGGTTCCCTGCCCGACCGGATTTCACTCGAAAATCCCGAGCCCGCGTTCCGGAAAGTGATTCGTTACGACGAAATCGACATGAACATGCACGTGAACAACACCCGTTACCTCGATTGGGTGACCGATTGTTTCGATCGCGAGCATTACGAGCAGAATGCTCTCAGCGCTTTCTCGCTTGAATTCCTATCGGAAGTACGTTGGGGCGATGAGATGGAGATGCAAATCGAGCATAACGGCACCGATGCCTGGGTACAGGCCGTCGAGACCGCTTCCGCGAAAGCGTTATTCAAAGCCGAAGTGGAATGGCGGAAAAGAGACTAACTGCTCTTCCGCCGGAAGGCAATTAGCAATAAAAAAACAAACCAATAGCAGGGTGTGTTGCACCGCTGAGTCGATGCCCGGCTTTAGTAGTATGGATTACCGTCCTGCCACACACCCCATCTGCTATTGGCTGCCTGTCATCCCTCAAGCGAAATTATTTCTTCGGGATTTGTGGTTTTGCCTGTTCCAGGAAATATTGGTTCTTCAGTGAGTCCATCTGCTCAAACAGTTTGTCCATCTTGTCCATGTTGTTGGCAAACCGCTTGGAGAAAAAGTCTTTCCGGTAAAAATCGTACTTCAGCAGTGAATCCTGGAAGAACAGATCGTTGAAGAAGGGCTCTTCCGAGAATTTATACTTGCCGTTGAAATAGCGCTTGAACTGAGTCACTGCGCTGTCGCGCATAATCGAATCGTTCTGAAAGTTGGAATAGTAAGATGAATAAAGGGAATCGTATTTGACCAGATTACCGTTCTTATCGTACTTTTTTGTCACTTTGATATCGGTCTGAGGTTTATTCTGATCTTTCATTACTGTTTTCTTTCGCTCCTGTCCGTTGCAGCTGGCAAGTCCGATTGTCAGCAAGACAGCGACTAACATGAATCGCATCATAACTACACGGTTTTTAAGTTTGACATTCCTGGTATTTGTCGAACGACGTCTTCTGTTTCTCTTCGATGCCCGGATTTCCGCCCGGGGAAACGGAACATATTAGCCTGTCGGGATGAGGTTGACATGTTACAGGATTAGCCGCGTGGCGGCGGCGTATCGATGTGCCAGTAGAGACGCTCGAAAACACGAAAAACCGGATGCGTTAGAAAGTGGTCAGAGGCAGGTTGTAGCGGTTTGAATAAGCTTCTGTTCATCATCGCTGTGTCCTCCTTTTTTAGGTTCACTGAATTATCAGTGTCATGCTTAATAGTAGCAAACTTCACTCCATAAACACTGGGATTCAGCGGTCTGTTCGTTAAATGGCGTTAAGAAGGATTAAACTATCGGAAAAGGGCGATGGGTTGAAAGGGTTTCTGTCGTTACTATCGTTCTGTTCTTTCAGGAGATATCCCGAATGGGATAGAATGTTCTTCACCGCCCGGCGAAACCGGGGGAAGAGCAACCAGATACAACCCCAACTCCGAGAGGAGTTGAATTAGCCTGGAGTTGCGACCTTGCTGTTCAACCCCCTTCAGGGTTGTGCTCAAACAAAATCCTTATTGCATCTTGTACAATTACATTTTCGAAAACCACGCCTGCTTTTGATCAAAACCACACGTGGTTTGTCAGGAAATCAAACTCGATTTGGAACTGCTCAATATCAAACTCTTACCGCCCGATAATTTCATGCCTATGATTTTAGAATTTCATGCGCATCATTTTTAAAATCATGCTTATGTTTTTCCAATTTCATGCTTATGATTTTTCGGAACGATAAGCATGAAATAAAAACCTATCTGTTGGAGTGGAAGGTTTCAGGTTGCGCTTCGAGGTTTCTGTTGTTCGGTTTCGATGAAAATACCTTCTTTGCGTTCTTTGCGAAAATCTTTGCGGCCTTTGCGTGGAATTAGGAAAGTTTCAGGTTAGGCTGCGAGGTTGCTATTGTTCCTGTTGTTTCTGTTGTTCGGCTTCGATGAAGGATTTCCTTGTGCCCTCTGTGTAAAACTTAGTGTCCTTAGTGGTAGAAAACATTAACCACGAGGGACACAAAGGAAAACACAAGGTGCACAAAGGCACCGATGAATGATGTGCCGCGTAGTACCTTTTCACTTCAAGCTTCTTTTTACTTTTGCCTTTTTACCCCGATGCAAGGTCGGGATTTCGCTTCGCTCAACTTTTCACTTTAACCTTGCTTCCTTTTGCTTTCGCCTTTTCTCCTCTTCTCCCCATCTCCCTTTCTCTTTTCTACTCCTTCTCCCCCTTCACGCCGCTAACAATCCGGGACACAATTCCCTTTTCGTCGGTGAACTCGGCGATGAACACACCGGCCCAATGGATGACAATAAATGTCAGCAGGTAGTAGATGGACAGTTGATGAATTTCTTCCAGCGGCCTTCTCCAGTTTCCGGGACCCCACTCCATGAGCAGTCCGGTGGTTAACGATGCCACCACCAACACATAAAATACGATGTAGGTCCACTTCTTCAGTTTCTCTTTGGCCGGGAGTCCTTTCCCCAGCGGATTCTGAAACTTCATCTCACCAAACAGCGGAAGGGTGAAACGGATGGCGAACAGCCCCGTCAGGATGTAGCCGAGGTAGATGTGCCACTGCCACATGGGTTCCTGTATTTGGTGGGCCAACCCAAAGATTTGCCGTCGCGTGAGCGTTACACCCGCTCCTTTTAAATAGTTCTCGATGATACCGGCCATGTGGCGATTGCTCAGCCAGGTGGAACGTAAGAAGATGGTGATTAGCAGCAGCAGAAAGGAAATACCGATGGCCCAGTGAATGACCCGGTAGATTTTTGAGTACGTTGTTTTTTCCATAGTGTTTCTTTGGCAACAGAAAGCCCGTCCGGGTTGACCGCCTGGCACTTTTTGTTGCGGATATCTCTCATGATTTATGCTCTGTTTGACAAAATAGGAAAAATCTCCGAATACCCACTAGTGACTGAAGGTTTCGGGTTACGCTTCGCGGTTTCTGTTGTTAGCTTTCAATATTTTCTTGTTAAGCATTCCTTACCTATCATTTTGAAATCTCATGCGTATCATCTTTTAAATCATGCTTATGATTTCTCTTTTTGCCTGATTCTATTAATTTTATGTTTTGTGTTAATTGTATCTTTAATGATACTCAATACTTGAGACCAATGACACCAGACGAACTTTGGAATTTAGAACCTAAAGAATTTAATAAGTGGAGACGTGAAAATGATCTAAAATCACTTTTCAATCTATTTCAAGAAAAATTTCCTCTTTTTTCAGAATGGCTTTTAGAATATAACCTAACGGTTGACATTATTCTTGATACCGACAAGCCTGGTTTATTTATTGGAGAAAAAGGCGAATACATAATCCTGAAACCATAGCACTCTGACATTCAGTGTTTTGTTCAAAACAAAATAACTCAGGATTTCTTAACGAAGTCGAAAATAAGAGCATATTCAAACATGCAAACAATTAGTATTTTCACTCCTTATATTCAATGGATTAAAACAAAAGTAGCTAACAAAAATATTATTGAACTAAGGAAAGACCTTAAAATAGATGATTTATTATTTTCAGAAATTGGTCTAAATAATCCTGAAACATTTAACGCAAAGATTGCTCCTGGTCATGAAGTTCTATATCTGGGAAATGTAAAAATCACAAACGATAAATTGTCAGGGCGAAATTTGGATTTCACAAACTTGAGCTATATAGAAATAACCGGTAAAGACTTCTCTGATTTTGAACCTAAAAGCATTTACTATTCAATCTGTTTTCATTCGAAGATTTCAAAATCTACAATTTACAATCTACATTTCCATAAATGTGAATTTGAAGACTTTAGGATGAGTGATTCAAATTTTTATTCATTGTGTTTCTATAATTGTCAACTTTGGACAACTAGTTTTAATGATTGTAGATTAGAGGACGCTATTTTTAGTAAAACTGGACTAGATAATGTATCATTTTATGGAGTTGTTACAAACAACCTGTTTTACACCCCTAAAAAAACGAAATGGCCTAAAGGTCAATCATATTTACTTTCTAATATCTCTAAAGACTTCAGAACTTTAAAGACTTTATTCCAGCAAAATGGTAATCAAAAAGCTGCCAGCGAGGCTTATTATAAAGAAAAAAAATTCAAACTAAAAGCCAATATTAACAGTATCAATCTGATTTCGCCATTCAAGAATGGAAAAAAGTATGGCTTCAAAGTCTTTCAAAATTCTCTCAAAAATCAAATGATAAATCTAAAAAGCCTATTATTGGACGGTACATCATATATGCTTTGGGGATTTGGAGAAAAGCCTATAAGAACATTATTTGCATCCAGTATCATATTGGTACTATATACTTTTCTATATTATTTTTCTTCCATTGATTCAATTGGAGGAGAATTGATCAATTCTTTTTATCTGTCAACAACGATGTTCACAACATTAGGATTTGGAGACTTTAGTCCTTTTCAATCTGGAAGCTTCAAGTTCTTACTCACATCAGAAGCGTTATTGGGAATTTTTATATTTGGTCTGTTTGTGGCTGGATATGCTAATAAATCTAAATACTAATATTGCCATACAAACCATAAAAATCTACATATCATGGGATTAAGCTTCTTTGACAAAGAGATGTATTCATACGAAGACTTGGTCAATCTTATCGAAAATCAGATTGAAGAATCCATAAATCTTGATTATAAATCGGCAAAATCGTTGGATAATACCGATTTAAAAAAGCGTGAATTAGCGAAAGATGTTAGTGCGTTTGCAAATTCGGATGGTGGAATAATAATCTATGGCATTCAAGAAGAAAACCACAAACCCACCAGATTGGATTTTGTGAATGGAAATGAATACACAAAAGAATGGTTGGAGAATGTAATAGACTCCAATATTCAGCAAAAGATCCATGGAATTAAAATATATCCAATAAGAATAAATTCAGACATAAAAGAAACTGTTTATGTTGTAAAGATACCTTCAAGCAGTTCAGCACCTCATATAAGTGCTGATAAGAAGTATTACCGTCGATATAACTTTAAATCTGTTCCAATGGAAGAGTACGAAGTTCGGTTGCTTTACAATCGGACTTCGAGGGCTGAAGTTGACATCCATTCTCTTTTTATGAATTTTAAAGAGGAATATGATGGACCGAGTGGAGAAAAATTAATTTATGACATTGAAGTTTACGTTATTAATTCAAGCAATAGTATTGAAAAACATTGTAAGATTGAAGGAACTTTTGAAAATGTTGAAGGATTAGGAATAGAAGTTTCATTTAGTTCTCAAAATATTAAACATCGCCGTTCATTCGATTCAAATATTCGGTTGCTAATTGGTTACAATGATTCTCCCATATTCCCTGGAGAAATATTCCCTATTTTACAGTTTTCAGTGATCATCGATAAAGTTTCAAATGATCATTTTCTAAATAATGCATCATTGAAATTGAAATTGTTTGATTCTAGTTCAGCAAAAAAAACTGATTTCAAAATAAGAGACCTCAAGAAACTCTGAGTCAGATTAAGGTTAGTCAACTTTCATTTCACCAAATGCTCCTATCCTTTTTCAACCCCGTACACATCGACGGTTAACGAGGCATATTGGGTCCGGAACAGTGGCGTCATGCCGTTCTTAAGGGCCACGTTAATTGAACGCTGGTTCCGGATGTCGATGATGGAAACGAACCGTTGGGTTTCGATGTGTTCCCATCCGAACCGCTTCAGCTGTTGCGCGATTTCGGTTCCATAGCCTTTCCCCCAATAGTTGGGAAGCAGTGAATAGCCAATCTCGTATTCCGGCTTGCCATCGATTACCTGCGGCAGAATTCCTCCCATCCCGATAAACGCACCGGTCTCTTTCAGTTCCACCGCCAGGTGTCCGAGGTTTTGCGTCCGGTACCGTTCGAACTGTTTGGAGATCCATTCCACCGCCAGCACCTCGTTGCTTTTCGACAAGTCCAACCCCAAATACGCCAGGTTATCGTTATCCACGAAAAAGTTCATCCACCGGGGGATGTCCGCTTCGGTTAACTTCCGGTACTGCAACCGCTCGCTCTCCTGCTCGAAATAGTTCATGCCGGCATGATTGTATTGGTTCACATCAAAGCTACGAAGGTTTTTAGATAAAACGGGATGTTGGCAAACAGCCGGGAACGAAGTTCTTGTTTAAGCAGAATTTTATGGACCTTGTTTATTGACTCTTATTTTGTTCTTCAGCAATATTAATGGCCACTATGTTTCATGGCTCTTTCATGTCCTTTGACTAACAATTCGTAAAATGCTTTGTCCTTCGACTGAATCTCATTAAACTCTCCCGGGATTGCCTTGCTTGAAGGGTGAATCTCGTTAAAAAAGAAGTAGAAGAAAGACTCTATTTTGTCGTTCGGTTTTCCTTTCAAAAGTCTATACGTCAGACCAACATTTTTTAAAACTTCGGACCGGAGATGATAGTGAAAGTAGTTCACGGCATCAGCTTCCCAATGACCTCCAATTGAAATATTGATACACTTTTCCAGCTGCTTCTCTATTGGAATACTGTCCAGATCGAAAAATTCAGGAATGTACTCGTGCCCGTCATATAGTGGAGCGGCTTTTCCATTTTCATAACCAAAAGTTTCCTGAAATTCCCGGAATGAATTAGGAAATAGTTCAAAGTATTTGCGCTGGTTAACCAGGCTTCTATCATTCTTTAGGTTGGTAAAAGCAGTTTTTAGCTTTTCAGTATTAACTGACTGTCCAAAAGTGTTGATGAACAGAAATGTTAGCAGAAAAGTTAGTAGTGTTTTCATCTGTAGTCGTTTATATATTCATGAGATACTTAAGTGTCTTAATCTTTCATCCTGCCCACCGGAATCGCTCCAGTTCTCAGAAATAACGTAATCACCTGAATTCTTATTGTTCAATAACTATTTATCGGCAATTGAAGCCGGAGTTTTTATTTACTCGTCGCTTAATTCAATCACATGCTTCAGCTCATAAGTCATCCCGGAGAATCCGCCGGGTCCGCTATTGTATAAAACCCTCACTGCCTGGCGACACTCAGGACATTCGAAATCGAGAAACGAAGCTTCATCTAGTCCGTGTTCTGCAACAAATTTCTCAATCAATACACGCTCACTGTCCGTCAGGTTAGAATGATTTGATTTTGCGTGCCTCTCAAGGTCCTGATTCCTAATAGATACTTTACAACCACAATGGGAACAGGTATATTCAAAAGGCAGTTCATAATCAATTGGATAAATAGGTTTCGAGTCCGGATAAAACCGGTCTTTCTTCAGCTCAGAGATTGTCTTGTTAAATCTTGCTTCTGGTTCAATCAGCTTTATCATCATGTCTCATCTCTTTCTCATTTCATCCCTTAATTCATCAGGTACATTTACCCAGGTTGTTTCTGCGGTCAACAAAAGTTTACAAGAGCATTCTGTTTCACAAACGTCAAGGATATGGTTGTGCCATTTTAAATATGACCACTCCCGGAGTTTCGGTGAATACAAGGAATGCTTATCCACATCCCAGTGAACCTCCGTTGCTGTTCGGTATATCATCGGGTAAGTTGTCATGTCGGTTATGACATGTAGTTTCCCTTCGCGGTCAATCTCAATTGATTTGATGCTATCGGTTTGTATCATAAGATTTTTTTATCCCATCCCATTGACATTGTTAACAGTTCCCTAGTTATTCATCCATATCTTCAACCGGTCGAACTCCTCCGGATGATCAGTCAGCCATTTTGCCGCTTCGTCACCGTCCGATTCTGAGATGTAATAACTAAACGGTTTCGTGAGATTCTCATTCGCCATCCGGTAGAAGAACGACACATAGAAGTCCCACCAGAAGCCCTTGTGATCTTTCTTCAGTTCGCCCATCACTTTAAAGATGTTGTCGTTGTTCTCGGCAAACAGTTCCAGGTCCGTTTTTCCCTTGTTCTCTTCGAGGGAGTTGGAAGCCTTCGACAGACTGACCATCATTTCGGCAGCGCCAAAATCGGGGTCTTCATCTTCCGGAACCATCATGTTGATGTTCTTCTCTCCCTCCCGGGTCACCCCGTGGTCGATGTAGTTTCTCAACGTTTGGTATTCAACGGCTGACCGGCCGGAGTTGGGCTCGAGCAACAGGAAAAAGTAGAGAGGAAGCATGGCCTTTATTCGCGAGCCTTTCCTCTCCATTATCTTACTCAGAATTAGATGACTGCTGGCATGCGACGGATAATCCGTAATGGCCTTGATGGCTAAATCGTACGCCTTATCGGTTTCGCCGGCGTTAAAACAACAGATGGCATAATTGTAATACACCAAATAGTGGTGGAAATCCTTCGCAGCGCTTTCGTACACCTTCATGGCCTTCTTAGTCTTCCCCTGCATATCCAACGCATTCCCGTAGGTGATATAGGCGCCTAAAACATTTCCGTTGTTCAGGTCGATGACTTTCTTACTGAACGTCTCTGCATTTTTATAGTCTTTAGCAGCCAGGTAAGAAAAGGCTATTTCGTAATTGGCTACACTCGAATTGGGAGCTATTTCCAGCACCTTTTGGTAGGTCTCAATCGCCTTCTGATATTCTCCTTTGTCATGCAGCGCAACGCCTTCACGAATCATATCTTCGACTTTCTGGTTTTGTCCATGCGCCCAATGAGTCACGAAGAGAAAAGAGATGAGGATAAGAAGTTTGGTTTTTGTCATGGTTTGTTGGTTTGTTAAGGTCATGATATGGCTAAAGATTAGCTTGTGTCTGGCCTGCTTTTTAGCTACTCCTGTTTTTCTTGCCCCAAAATAGCGAAATCGATTGAATTTTTATTGTTCAGACGGATGTTGTTGAATAGTAGAAACGAGGCAGCAGACGATAGACGCAAGATGGTTTCAGGTTGTGAGTAGCGATTTCTGTTGTTCCTGTTGTTTCTGTTGTTCGACTTCGATGAAGGATTTCCTTGTGCCCTCTGTGTAAAACTTAGCGTCCTTAGTGGTAGAAAACATTAACCACAAGGGGCACAAAGGAAAACACAACGTGCACAAAGACATCGATGAATGCCTGGCTGTCCTGTCGTTCCATTTACTGCCGGCCTGGTAGGGCCACGATACATTGTGGCCGCGTGTCAATCCTGAAATACCGGTGTTTCTATTCAACGTTAACATATGCGGCGCAAGAACATTTGTGTTTCATTTTTTTTCGAAACGTGCGCCTCCTTTTAATGTACTGAATTCAACCTTGGGGCGGCGTCATCGCGACTATTGCCGCTCTTCCTTCCCCCAAGCTATGGACTTACGGTCCTCCAGACCTTCCTCTGGAGCAACCTCGAAGCTGAATTAGCGTAATTAGCTTTAATTGGCGTAATTCGTATTTCTCTATTTCCTCGCTTTTCCGGTCAGAGATTCAATATTCATCTTCAGAACAATGACGGTATCGAACGCCCGGTCGATGTAGGCTTTGCCTTCTTTCAGATAGTCGGGAGAATACTTCTCTACCAGCAGCAGAAGGCCTTTGCGTTTATCATCGCCTGCCGCCTCGGTGATGGTTCCGGCGGCAATGGCACTCTCGAAACGGGTACTGAACTTCGCCGGCAGGACTTCCGTTTTCCCGACGACACAAAACGATGCATGAGGATGAGCCCGTAAGAAATCGAGCTTGGCCCCTTCGGTAGCACAATGGAAGTAGATGGCATCGCCGGCGTAAGCGTAACTTATCGGAACACCATAGCCTTCGTTTTCGGGTGTGCTCATCGACAGAACGCCGTACTCTCCCTGGCGCAGCAATTCCAAAGTGTCTTCATCGCTCAGACGGCGCTCCTGTTTTCGCATGGGACGATTCATGTGCTTGTTTTTACCGTTTTGATGATAAGGTTTGCCGGTAAATATAAGGAATAATTGGTCTGAACCGGGATTACGCAGATTAACCAGATTACACAGATTGATTCAAATGCATAACCGGATGAAAGGAGACGCGAAGCATCGCGTCTCTGCACAATGCCGTTAATTATTTCCGGGCATCACATGTACATCCAGCTCTGTATTGTTTAAAACAATGAGATCGTCAGCATCGCCCATCACCTCGTCTACGATTCCATATTCCTTCGCCTCCTGTGCGTTCAGGTATTTATCCCGCAGGAAGAATTCCTCAATCTCTTTCCAGGAATGACCGGTATGTTTTCCCATGAGGTAGAAAATCTGCGTCTGCAAGCGCTCCTGTTCACGTGTGGCAATACGCACATCTTCTGTGTATCCTTTGGAGCCGCCTCCCGTAGGATGCATGTGAATGGTGGCATGAGGAAGTGCATAACGCATCCCTTTATCGCCGGCGCTAAGCAGAAATGTGGCCATACTTCCTGTAAAGCCCACCGCATAAGTCGCCACCGGGGCCTTCATCATTTTCATTGTATCGTAAATGGCCATGCCGGAATAAACCACACCACCCGGACTTTGAATATAAAGATTGATGGTTTGGTTGCCATCTACACTGTTCAGGTAAATGAGTTGTGCCACTACCAAAGCCGCAGTCGTTTCGTTGATGGACTCGCCCAGGAAGATAATGCGTTCTTTTAACAGCAAACTGTAAATGTCGTACGCCCGTTCGCTTCCGGCCGAATTATCGGTTACCATGGGTATTAAACTCGAATGTATCATCTCACTCAGGTTTAAATATACGTTCTACTCGTTGTCGGAAACTCCTTTTACGGGGCTCATTAAAGAGTCGCTGATGCACCGCTTCCAGCTCTTCCTTCAGTTTCTTCCGGTGATACATCCGGATAAGCCGGTATACCTTTTCCTGAAGCCTGACTTCCGTTCGCAACTCCGGGTGAGCGATCATTCGGGCTTCGAACAGCAATTGCTCTGATGGAGACAATCTGTCCTGTAAGTATTGCTCGATGAGTTGTATGTTATTCGGTGAAGTCGTCATAGCTCAGTGATTTTTCTTTAACCGTATTACGAATCTTCTCCATGCATTTGTACTTCTGCACGCTGGCCGAGTGTTCGCTGGCATACCCAAGCTTCCCGGCTAATTTCTTCATCGACAAGTTCTGGTAATAGAAGGCGCGGAGCAGGTCCATGCACTTCTTCCCTGCAACTTCCAGGAATTTTAGTAACCGACTTGTTTGCACGGGCGGATAGAAATCTTCCGGAATGGCTATCCGGCTTTCGGCTTCATTCAGTGTTACTTTTCTTTTGTCTCTGTGAAACTTACGAATCCACAAATGTTCGGCGATTCCCAACAGATAGGCTTCCTGCGTGGCTCGTACCGTTCTCTTATCTTCTTCCGGTATTTCCATGTACACCACCAGGGCATCGTGAAAAATGTCCTTTGCATCGTCGAATGAGCCGCCCATTTTCCGGACAAATGTTGCCACCGGCGGGAAAGTTCTTTCATACAACTCATCCACGGATGGTGGAAGGTACGTCTGTTTTCGCTCGATGGTATGTGTTTGAATGGCTACTGCTTCCATATGTCATCTCTTTACCAGTATGTGCAGTTAAAGTTCCAAACATCACCCGGAAAACGAAAAAATTTCCACAAAAAAAAAGAGAGGTTGCCTGCAACGTCTCTTTACAAATGTCATGTTCATTGGTTGCCGACGCGATAAATTGCGTCTCTACGGGTATGCGGTGCGAATCATGGATTCGTTATTCGCCAAAAGGTCCTGATTTTTTTATTACGTACATAGGCGTATCGGGGCACTTGTGTTAGAACATAATAGACCCCTAGCATGTCGGCACACGCTCCTGCTGCATTAAACACCAGGATATGTTCGACCAGACTGTTGCTTCCGAAAATGAATAGGAATAGTAAGCCTACTGCAGATATGATTACAAAAGGCGCCAGCAAAACCCGGATAAATGTATTCCTTTTCATCTCTCCCAAATAGGCAGCAAATGGAGCAAAGCCATTGACCGTAAATCCCAGCCAAACATTGGAAGACGTTAACTTTTCAGGAAAAAAAAGCGCATGTATTAATTCGTGTATCGGAGCAAATATTAAGAAGGAGATAAGCATCGTGGTTATATTCAACTCAAAATGAATCCCCAGCATTCTCATCAACACAATAATTAATGCACCATTGAAAATCATAAAAGGGATAGCCTTTAACTGGGTCGTCCATAAATCCGTTGGCTCTTTTAATCCGGTCCATTTTTCATCCGGATGAAAATTAGGGTCATCAGGAAATCGGTTGAAAATAAATCTCATCTGTCTCGTAGGTTATTAGTTTTGTTAAATAAAGATAACGAATAATTCGTTCAAAAAAAGGTAGATCGAATCATGGGAGACGCGATGAATCGCGTCTCTACGGGTTATTGTTTTTGCAATGTCATTTTAAGGGCCTGGGTCAATGCGGCTTTGTTCAGGCCGGTGCTGACGTAAACAATTTTTCCGGTTCCGTCAATCAGGAAAAAGGCTGGCGCCACATCAACGCCATATTCGGTAGCCACGCTTCTTCCCTGGTAAAGGGTAGGATAAAGCCGTTTCTGCTTTCCGACGTAAGCTTTGAGATTGGATGCCTCCTTGCCGGTCATTTCGATACCGTAGATAGCCAGCTCGTTTTGTCCGTCCAGCTCATGTAGTTTGTTCAGAAAAGCGGTGACCTCGTCATCACCCTGGCAATAGGGAAACCAGAACTCGAGCAGTACCGGTTTGCCTTTCAGTTCTTTCAGGCTAACAAAATCGCCCTTCAAAGCCGGAAGCTCCCATAGTGGTGCCACCTGCCCCGTTTTGACCTGCGCCCTGTTTTTCAACGAAGCGAAGTACTCCTGCTTCGACATGCGCAGATACGACTTCGGGAAACGGTCGTAACTCCAGGCCGATTTCTCCATCCCCTGATCGATCCCCAGGTAACGGAAGGTCGATTCCCAATATCCTTTGTTGTCGGGGTAGTTCCACCGGAACTGAACCGGAAGACCTGCCTTTTTCGAGACAGCCAGCACATAATGATAAATCTTTCCCGGTACCCGTTTCAATTGATGGTTGGCATTCGGATCGATCCACAGGTTCTTCATGTCGATAGACACAACCCAGCAGCCCTGCTTCCGAATGGTCCGGTCCTTTTGCCGGGTAATCGTGATATCGGGATTGTCGATCATTTCGGGCAGCAACTTCCGCAGCACATACACCGAGTTAATGAGGTAGGTGGAGCTGTTTACATCGAAAGCGACCTGGTGATTGGAATAGATGACGGTTTTGTCGAACGGATTGCTCTGAAAGAACTGGTGTCCGTTGAACACCTGTTCGCCATTGCCGGTCATGAACCGGTACCGTGCGCCCAGAATGGAATCGGTGCTGGTGAAATCGAAATAACAGAGCGCCGAATCGAGCTTGTTGGTTCCCATCTCCCGCTGAAACGTATGAATGGTGGTTTCGTACCCTACCGATTGCATCCGGTTCATCCGGTCTTCCGTTTGCCGAAGAATATCAGCCGGTTTTTCCTGGCAACCGGCCAGCAACCAACTCCCCGTCAGTAAAACCAATCCCGTCGTAACCGTCCGTCTGTTCCACTTCATGTATCCTGTTGTTTACAACAATGCTTTGATGTCCGCTAAGATACGTTTATCTGTGGGTTTGTCATAGAGACGTTGCATGCAACGTCTCTACAGGGCCGGTTCCGGCGTTGGGCGTGTCCAGCGTTTGTTCAGCCAGCGCCAGGTGAGGATGAAGAGGCCCAACGCTATCAGGAGAACAGTACCGTAAATTAGTTTATCACCGATACCGTCGCTAAGCGATTCATTCGCGTTAGCCGCATTTATCATGGCAATATAACCTACCAGGTTGTTGACAAAATGAATAACCATTCCTGGTATGATGGATTTTGATTTCCAGTATATCCAACCGAGCAATAATCCGGCTAAGATAGCACTGGTGGTCTGCCACATATTCATGTGTGCCACACCGAAGATAACAGCTGACCAGATAATGGCTTTGGCTGGCGAATAGTTTTTCAGTAAACCTTCCAAAATCACTCCCCGGAAGAGAATCTCCTCCAATACCGGAGCTGCAACTACCATCGTCAGAAAAGCAAATACATTGGGCTGAGCCAACTGAGACATGTAGTCATTAAACCAGTCGGATTCAGGGAGCAGATCGGTGACTGCTGAAATAAGTGTAGAGGCAGCAATGGCCATCAGACCAACGACTAACAACACTTGATAAGGCTCCATGTTGAACTTCAAGCGGTATTCCGGTTTGTCAAACTTCCTGATGCGTTTCATTCCCAGCCGGGCTACAATGAAGAATGACAAGCCATACGCTAATAGCAAGGATAAAGATGCAAGGAGTTGTCCATAAGGCAATCCATAGTCCCTGTTCAAAATCATTACGACTATATATGGAATAGACAGGGGAATCGAGATTAATGTCAACCGGATCAGCAGCAGAAAAGACTGTCCGATGTTGGGATAAAAAGATTTGGGTGCTTCTGTTTGGGGGCTTTCTTTAAACATGACAATCAATCATTTTTGTTAGGTGGTAGAGACGTTGCATGCGTCTCTACAGGGTTTTAATGTTCGTTCACGGCCGTCACATAGGTTTTACCGAGGATACGTTTCCGAATCTTTGTGTAGTACCAGGGATAATAAATGCCCAGCGTAATGAGGGTCAACAACCATTGTCCCCAGATGAATAAGAAATCGGCGGTTGGCTCGATATCATATCCAAAGATGTAAGCTCCGTCTTCTTTTTGAGCGATGGTTCGTGCAGAAAAATAGGTGTACAACCGAAGGAAAGCCATCGGGAAATAGATTCCCAGGGTGATCACGGACAGGAATACTTCCAAGGCGATTTTACCTATCGAAGGCATCCATTCGGTATTCCACTGAATGTGGTATTCCTTGTATTTAATGTTAATCAGCCATTTATAGTATAAAAAGTAGTAGGGAATGGCCATAATAAAGAACAACAAAAAGAGCGAGACCTGGAAAGCCGTTGATTCAACATTTTGCGAATAAAGCAGCACGGCAATCAGAGTAAATGCGATAACCGGGAGAATCCATACCAGGAGAACAATGACAAACAGGGTACTGCCGCTCCCCTTGAACTTGAATTCGTGTCCGTTGTGCGAACTGTTGTCGATAAAAAAGCGGCTGATATCCCGGGCAAACCAGGCACCATAAACCCCAAAAGTGATAACAGTCAAAAACGCTCCCAGTAACACCTTTCCGGTGAACAACCAGAATCCTCCACCAAAGTGAAAGTTGGTTTCTCCATACTGAACATGCTCGATGGTGAGCTTGGCGATGAGATAGTATATTAATAAGCCGACAAGTAGCAGTGGCAAAAAAATATGTTTTAAATAATGAAGCTCGGTTCCAGGTGCATACTTTTCGTAGTAATAAAAGCCCATTGGGATGATGTAAATGAAATAGTACAATAGCCACACAGGCAGAAACTTCTTTCCCGTTAAGGTAAAATCGAAATAGTTTTTCATTCAATTAAGTTTTGTAATATATATTGATTGTTGGTTAATCTGTCTGTCTAATCGAATAGCTAAGCAATGCGTCTTTTCTTCTGTTGAATTGACTATCGGTTTCCCCAAATTAGCAAAAAGGTGCTAACCTTATTGTTTATCAGCCATGTTAAATCGGTCATACCAATTAGCGGTATTTCCGTTCATCAGAAAATTCGATACGTTCATCACTGAAAATTGAACGTTCACCACTAAAATCGTTCTATTAAGAATAAATATAAATTAGAAAGGAGACACCAGACATTAGATGTTAGAGGAAAGATGAAGAGGGTTTCTGTTGTTACTATCGTTAGAAAGGTTTCAGGTTACATGTTTCAGGTTCCAGGTTTGGCTTCGAGGTTACTGTGGTTAATGTGGTTGAAAGAAGACCGTTGTGTAAACCTTAACGTGCTTTGTGGTAAAAATGTAAACCACAATGAATACAAAGGAGGCACAGAGGTTGACAATGGTTCTCCAATTCCCCTTTGACTGTTCTATATCTGTGGTTATCTGTCAATTTCATCTCGGTCCATCTGTAGATGATTCTCCCACTCTCCATTTCTCCCCCTCTCACCTTCCTTCACACCGGTGACGGGAAATCAACGACCACGCGGGTTCCGACACCGACGGTGCTTTCGACCTGGATGGTTCCGTTGTTCTTCCGGACGAACTCCTTGCACAACGCCAGTCCAAGTCCGGAACCGCTTTCACCGTCGGTTCCTTTTTCTGAACGACTATTTTCCAGTTCAAAAATTTGCTTCAACCGATCGGGCTTGATACCAACACCTGTGTCCTCAACGACCAGACGGACGCCGTGCAGGTTGTTTTGGGTCGTGATGGAGATCGTGCCTCCGCGGGGTGTATACTTGATAGCATTGGAAACCAGGTTGCGGATAACCGTTTCGACCATCTTGGCATTCCCGCCGATATACGCCGCTTCTCCGTTATGAAACTCGAGTCCGATGGATTTCATCCGGGTCAGGCTTTGGAAGAATTCGATATTGGAAGTAACCAACTGATTCAATTCAATCAACTCTTTCTCAAAGGAGGTCAGATTTTGGGATGTATGGGCCCATTCCAGCAGATTCTGCAACAGATGATAGGTTGACTGGCTCAACGCCTCCATCTTCTCCATAAAAATGAGCTTCTCCTCCTCCTCTAAATCCTTCTCGGTATTCATCAAATTCAGGAAGTTCATGATGGTTCCCACCGGCCCTCTTAGGTCATGAGCAATAATCGAAAAGAATTTGGTCTTCGATTTCAGCTGTCCTTCCAATTCCGTGTACAATTGCATGTTAACGGCCGACAGGAAGCCAAAGGTCAGCGCGGTCATAATTCCCCCCGAAATTCCAAAGGCAATTATCCAGAGATTGCCCACCTGGATATCGTTGAACGAACTGCGATGTACCACCAGGAAGATGCCGGCAACCAGAACCACCAGGAATGTACCGAAGAATATAGCGTTTAGCTGGAAAATCCGCTTAAGGTGACGGCTTTGCTCGTCTACTTTGAGCATTTCGTAAATGGAAAAGACATTGCACAAAGCCAGAATGAAAAGGTGCACGCCAACCCGGGGGAGTTGCAGGCGAAACACATAAAAGAATACCAACGACTGCACAATATCCAGTGCCGGGAAGCCTATAACGATCCATCGGATAACGGGCTTGTCTTTAAATATCCGAATGCCGGCCAAATAAATATACAACCCGGCGGTAATCAACAGCATGGGCACAACAGCTGCCCAAAAACCATTGGCAGGCGGAACTAACCGAAAAAGAAACCCGATACCAATCAGCAGGTTTCCCGCGGCCCAGAACATGGGGCCTTTCACCCGGTCTGTATTCCAGTGAATCAGCAACATGTAAAAGCCCATGATAAGGCTTATTCCTGCCGCAATGACAACAATTATTTTGAGACTGAACGGTTCCATTTTCGATGTTGCTTACAGCCTCGCAATTTAATTATGAAAATCATTTATTCCACAGCGTTCTTGAAATTTTAAGAAATGCAACGATAAGCCAATTTCCGGTCAGTTCCTTCATTGAATTAATTTCCGAAGCTGATTCTCCTTAATCGTGTTAGCCGGGGCAAAAGCACCGGATTGCATATAATCGACAATGGAACGGTAGAGCTGCGCTGCTGCCGGGTCATCCGGGAGCTTATCTAATCTTGACATGCAAACCAGCAGCTTCCCTATCCCGACTTTGTACTCGAATATCAATCCAAACTTGTCGTTGCGCTGCAGGTTGTCGATGACCTGAACAATGGGCCGGTAGTCTTTGTCGGTTTGATTCAGGTTTAAGGGATTACTGTGCTTAATGATGGAAAACCATTGCCAATCGGTATGAAACTCCGTCGGGAAATGGTTGAACAGCGGATGGTCCGGATTGGTCAATATCCCCAGGGTACCCGGAGAAACCGGTTTCTTATTTCCCTCGCTGATTTGCTTAAACATTTCGTAGTTCCAGAAATCGGGCGGAAACAAACCAGCCACGCTGTTTTTCTTCACTGCCTCCTTTACAGGGAAGAGCAATACTTTTTCTCCCTTGCTGAGTTTATCGAACAGTTCGTTGTTTAGCTTCGTGGTCACATAAATATCAGCTCCCGGCTGTACCTTTTCCGGTTCCGGATACACCCACACCGGATAGTTGTTCCGGTAGTTCGTTCCCTTTACGTTTAATGTAAAAGTTAGCTTCTGAGGAGCCTGTATTTTCACAAGTGGAAAGTGAATCAAACCGATGCTGTCGACTCCTCCCATCGGGATAGACGATTGGTCGAAGCTCCCTGATGCCATGACCTTTCCTTGCTGGTTCATTACTTTCCAATCGAGTGGCTGTTTCAGATTTTGGTTGGAATAGTTGGCCACTTCCACGCCAGCCGTGAACGTTTCGTTAACCGTCCAGCAATACTTTTTAAACTCCAGCAAGGGAACCACATCATTACAAAAGTTCCGCCACTCGTTGCGGTCAATTGCGTGCTTGCTGTCCATGAAGGCATCCAGAATGCCCACCAAAGCCGTTCCCTGCCCGGGATAATCCTGCAAATCAAGCAACTGGAAACCGGCCAGTCCTTTGGTGCGCAGTGCTGCTTCGATTTCATCGCGGTAGCATAAAGCCGACCAGGCACCGGAAGCCATGGCAAACAGACTGTCCTGCTCCAACATACCGGCTTTCTTCAACCGGCTTCGGAAAACTTCCAGGTTACGCGGTTTCAGGATGCCCGTGTATTTCCTGCCCTCACTGTAGTTGGGATAAATCTGGTATTGCCCCACTTCATGGCTAATCAACGGAATCTTTATCTGCGACACCGGATAATCGAAGTTCACCATCGTCGACGGCTTTTTGGTATTCAGGATTCCGCCGTCGCGGGAATCGACAAAAGCCTGTGTGAGTCGCACATGCGTGAGAGTAGTGTCGTGCGCGTAAGGTGTCCGGGCTGCTACGTGAAAATCCTCAACGGGCAGCGGTCCCGAGTAACCAATGTTATCATTCGAGCCTTGCGTGTACAGCGGACGACCGTCAGCCTTCTTCAGGTCAGCTATCAACTTGCCTACTTTATCGAGGTTGCCCCATAGCTCGTTTCCGGGCGACAGCATCACAAACGAAGGATGGTTGGCAAAGTTCTTCAGCAACACCAATCCTTCCGCTTTGAGCCGATCGGCGAGCGTATCCGATTCCAAACCACCCCAGAAAGGTAGTTCCGGCTCCATGTAAATTCCCAACCGATCGGCTGCCTCGAAAGCGGCTTCCGGCGGCGACCAGGTATGAAAGCGATAGTGATTAATACCCCATGACTTGGCAATCTTCATCACGTGCATCCAGCCTTTCACATCCGTAGGCGGATATCCGGTTAACGGAAAAACGCAGGCGTCGTGTTTTCCCCTTAGGAATGTAATCCGACCGTTGATGGCGAACTTAGTTCCCTCGGCTGTAAACTTCCGCATCCCGAAAGGAACTTCCTTGTTGTCTTTGATATCGTTATGGCTGATAATGGCATTGAGATGGTAAATCGGCTGATGATATTCATCCCATAAATCCATCTTGTCCCCCAGCGTGTATTCCAGGTTGATAACCGAATCACAATTCACATGAAAGTGTGCCGCTTTCAGTTGGGTCTCCTTTCCATCGAGCGTTTTGGTTACCTGCAGAGCCACATCTACGCTATCCAGTTTCATGCCGTTGTCGATGCCCATCTTCACCTTGATCTTCTTATCCTTGATATCTGGATAAACCTGCAGGTCGGAGATATACGTTTTCGGGGAAGCTTCGAGGTAAATCTTACCGATGATGCCGTTCCAGTTGGTCTGGGTGTCATCTGCATAGGCATGCACATTCCCGTAAGGCGTCAACTTCCGATCATTATCGATTCGCACTGTAATCGTGTGCTTTCCGGGAGTCAGAAACGCCGACACATCATACTTCTGCGGCGATTCCAACAGCAATGAACTACCAACGTAATGGTCATCAATCCACACCTTCGAAGGTTTGGTCCGCTCCATCACAAAACGGATGTGCTTCTCCTTCCAGTTCTCCGGAATATGGACCGTCTTCCGGTACCAGGCCGGACCTTCGTAACGATACACGCGGCTCAGATGCATCGTGGTGGAATCGGTATTGAGAAATCCCTTGTGGTTGGTATCGGTCGTACCCGGAAGTTGAACAGGGTCATTCAACGCGGTGTCATACCACTTCCCTTCCACTCCCCGATTAGCCGAATCCAGCCGGAACTGCCAGGTTCCTGACAAATCGATGTCGGAACGGTAGTTTTTGACCGGCGCGGAGCAGGAAGAAAGAATGCTAACAAAAAGAGCAAAGATGAATGCGTTAATGAGACCTTTCATGGGATTGATGATTTTTTGGTTTGGAAGTCAGATATCGGGATACCACCAGACCTTCCTGTCAGTTTTACAAAATGCATCCAAATATAGGGAAAAGATACCAAACCAAGTAGAGACAAGACGATGCCTTGTCTCTACAAACTCATCATATCATTCAGCTGCTTGCTTCTTCAACTGAATAGTTTTGTTAGCGATTAATGGTTTGGCCCAGATACTGATGAACAACAGATAACCAAGCGTCAGGTAAAGAACGAACATTCCCTGTCGCAGGCCAATGAGGTCTTTCAGTCCGCCAATCAGCAACGACACCAACGCCCCGCCGGCAATACCACTCATCAGTATGCCGGAGAAGGTACCATGATACTTCGCCACACTGTTCAGCGCCAGCGAAACGGTTATCGACCACATCACCGAGAGGGTGAATCCCAGTGCCGGGAAACCATAAATGGCCATCTGCTCGCCACCAAACAAGGTCACCGTCAGGATGACCATGGCTGCAATGACAAAGATGCGCAGCACCAGCTTGCTATCAATGAATTTCAGCAACAGCATTCCTAACAAACACCCAATGGTTAGCATTCCCCAGAACCAACCAACCGCTGCGGCTCCTTCCACTTCGGGGCGCAGACCGTGATAGGTGCGCAGGAATTCCGAAATCCAGTTGGCAATGCCCTGTTCCGTTCCCACATAAGCGAAGATGCCGAAGAAGAAGAGGATAACGGTTTTATCTTTCAACATCTCTTTATGAATGGCCCACGCTCCCGTTGTTTCATCTTCTTTCCGTTCCACTTTGGGGAAGCGTGATACCACAATGATAACGATCATCAGCAGCGTAATGACACCAAACACCCAGTAGAGCGATACCCACGGCAAATGTTCCGGAGTAATGTTGGCCAGAATTTGCAGGAACCAGTTGGACTGTGGTCCGCTCTTGTCGAGATTCAGCACCAGGTAAGAGTAGACGTACGGACTCAGGAACGATGCCCCGCCAAACACCAGTTGTGCAAACACGGAGTAGAAGGCAAAGTGCTCCTCCCCGCCCGATACCCGTAGCAGCGGATTGATCACCACTTGCATCAGGGCCATGGCCGCGCCGATGAAAAACAGCGAACCGAGAAAGACCGGATAGCTGGGAAACAGGGCAAAAACAAACGCTCCGATGGTGGCCACAATCCATCCGCCACTCATGCTGATTTTCTCTTTGTACTTCTCCACCAACATTCCTGACGGGATAGACATCAAACCGTAGGCGATGAAGAAAGAGAAAGGCAACAAACCGGTCATCGCGCCACTCAGGTGAAAACTATCGGACACATTGGGATTGATGGAACCCAGGATGTTGGTAATAAAGGAAATCACAAAGAAAACGATGAACACCAGGGCCACCATGTAATAGTTCCGTTTCATAGGTATCTTTTGTCTGTGAGAAACTCTGTTTTATCTTCGATTAAAGTGTGTTGTAACCTTTCATTTCAATTACCGGCTGTTCGCTGTTCAGGTCTTTGGTGTTCATCTTCACCGTCAGTTCCCGCTCTTCTCCCGGAAGGAGAGAAATGTAGTTATCATTCCAGAAAACCGGCAATATCATTTCATGCGATTCACTGGTTTTGGCTTTCAGGCCAATGAAGAACGCCAGCTTGTCCGAAGGATTCTTCAGCGTTACTTTCACCCAGGTTTGGTCGCCATGCTGTTCAACGGTCTCTGTTTTCTCCACTTTCACTTTCGGCAACTCGGTAAGAGCTGTGAAATCGGCATATTCCTTTATCGGGGTAACGTACCATTTTGTGTTTTTGAAATCGGGCACATCTTTCTTCTGCGACAGCCAGTAAAAACTATGGGCTATCTCCTTCCCTTCCGGGGAAACGATGCGTAGATCGGCAAAGTAAACCGGCGTAGTACCACGCATTTCCGGCAACGACAACAGTTCTTTCGATGTGTATTCATCTACCGAGAACGGAACTTTCTTATCGAGGACCACTTTTGATTGCAAATCCAGCACCTTTACTTCGGCTGTTAAATCTTTGAAACCATGCCGGTAATCGTTCGATATGTAGATGCCGTGGTTGCCGTAATTGTAAATGATGTTCAGCGGCTTCAGGGCGTTCTGCGTACCGAAGAAAGCTCCGTTGGGTGTGAGGTAATAATCGTACAACTGCCAGTAAAGCTTTGGCCAGGGTGCATTCAGCATCCACTGAATGACGCCACCTGCATTGGCTTTGTTCACGGCAAAGGCCTCGAACATCGGACGAATGGCTTCGTAATTCGCCATCTGGGCTTTCATCTCGAAGTCGTCAATGTTTTTTGCTTCTCCGTACCGATGATTCAATGCTTTGAGGTAGGTATCGATGTTGTGAAACTCACCGCGGCCACAGTGGTAATTCCAGATTTCGTTCACCGGCCAGAGCTTGTCAGCCGGGAACATTCTCTTCAATGTCTCAATCGGTGGAATCTGCGGACCGGGGCCTGTCTCGGTATTGAAACCGAAAGCGCCCCCATTTACGCTATCGATGTACCAGTAATTCGGCGACACGTAATCGTACGGGCCATTCATCTTCACAGCTGTCGGGCCGGTTACCTCACTCGTGCGAACCGAGCAGGCCGATAATGTTGGGCGGGTCGGATCGGAGACTTCAAGGTTCTTCAGATATGTTTTCTCCAACGCCGGGCGCGGCAGCATGTCGCTTCCCAGTACCCAGACGAAGATGCTGGGATGGTTTCGCAACCAAAGCACCTGGTCATCCAACGAATTGCTGACGAGCTTTATCTCTTCCGGCGTCTGCACACCACCAAACTCATCACATTTCTTGCCTACATAATTTTCCCACTCCCACTCACAGCTCCAGCCGACCATGATGAGAATACCATTTTCGTCACAAAGCTTGTACAGCTCATCACTTTCGCCCCAAAAGCCTTCCAGCCGGATGGTATTCAGGTTCATCAGTTTGGTATATTCTACCTGTGCTTTCAGGTTGTCCTTTTTTTCGCGCAACAGCAAATCATCGGCCCAGCCGCCACCGCGAATCTGCAGGTCACGTCCGTTGATTTTATAGGCTCTTGAGCCCGCTTCGTTGATGTAGCTGGTTACCTCGCGAATACCAAATTCCTGAGAAAGCTTATCCGATATTTGATTGTCGACCTTACTGCTTACGTTCAGTGTGTAAAGATTGGGATCGCCCATGGTCACCGGCCACCAGAGTTTGGCATTTTTGAAATTCAACGCCGGATATTCCTTCGGCGTCCAAACCACCATCCTCTTTTCAAATGGCTTTAACGCCACCTTTTTCTTCACCGTAACATCACCAATCTGCGCCTCAACCGTAGCTTCTAATTTCATTCCCGAGTGGTTCACCACCTGCGTTTCGATGGTCAATGCCGCTTCCGAGTCATTGGCCGTATTCACCTTCGATTCGACAAATGGATGCTCTATCGAAACGGGTCCGTTGAACCGGAGCTTTACACCCCGCCAGAGTCCCATGTTTTTGTCCGGCACCTTAGGCGTCCAATCCACAAAGCCGACAGTGAAATCGCCGGGCTGCGGCGGATAAACATCGACCTGCAAGCGGTTCCCCTTCTTTTTCAGTTTTCCGGTTACGTCGATTTCGAATCGCTGGAACGCACCTTTCAACGTATCGGCCGAAGCGATTTGCTTCCCGTTCAGGAAAACGTCGGCGCTGTAATTGATGCCACCGAAACAGAGCCGGGAGTATGTGCCGAGCAGATTCTCCGGAATATCGAATGCTTTGGTGTACCGCCATTTGTTGTTGAACCACTCGCGTGGCACCTTTTCGAGATTCTCGGAAAAGAAAGGGTCTTTAAACTTCCCGTCCTTCACCATGGCGGCAAAAACGGTGGTGGGAACATCGCAGGTGAGTTCGTTTTTCGATGAATACACATCGGGCTTAATGAGTTGGCCGTCATCACTCCATTCGCCGTAAGGCTGGAGAGTCCAATCCTTGTCAAGTTTCAGCGTGGCTGATTGGTCTTGTACGTAGCCACAGCCTGACATCAAAATGAGAACCAACAGACTCATGATGGTTTTCAGATTACCTTGGAATTGCATGTTGTCTGGAATGTTAGTTTATGATTACAATGAACGATTTCATTTTCAGCGCATAGAGCACAAACTTACCGGAAAAGCGAGCGTACCCATTCAACGAATCGCTTAAATGTATTCATTTTTGCGGGAGAATCTAAAAGTGTTCAAAAGTATTCAACAAGACACCAGACATTAGACGTTAGATACGAGACGGTTTCAGGTTTGAGGTTCCTGTTGTTTCTATCGTTACATATCTTACTGTTGTTTGGCTCCGAGGAACGATTTCTATCCGATTCTTTTTTCTGCCAGCGTGGTAGGGCCACGATACATCGTGGCCGTGCAGTACCCCGGTTTCAGGTTGCGCTACGCGGTTAGAAGGGTTCCTGTTGTTCCTGTGGTTAGGCTTCGCAGTTTTAGGTTTGCGCTGCGAGGTTACTTTGGTTTCTGTTGTTACGTTCGTTACTGTGGTTACTATTGTTGTGCTCTAATCAACGGTACGACCATTGCGGTCGAAACAACATTTGTATTTCAATCTAAGTTCATTCGCGACCGCTTCCCTGTCCGCGCAAATTCGAACTTGGGGCGGCGTCATCGCGGTTATCACCGCGTTTCCTTCCCCAAAACTATGGAATTAAGGCCCTTCAGGCCTACTACTCTAGCAACCTGGGAGCATAATTCATCATTCGACATTCAGCGTTCAAAATTTTTTAAAGCCTCGAAGCCCAACTCGCGTAATTAGCTTGAATTAGCGTAATTCATAACTATCATCGGACTTCGTTTCGTACAATTCGTATTCCCCACAAAGAGACTCCGTCAACCAGCAATAATTTACCCAAATACGGGAACCAGCGTCAACAGGATCGCCAGCAGAAAACCTAACCAAAAGAGTAATTTCATCATGGTCTGGACAAGTTAATGATCGCTTTAGTTAGAAATGCATATCGGTGTAAAGACAGTTGACGATGAAAATACCCTTACTCACGACGATTTTCTTATCGGTGGTTTATGCAATCAAGCTTCCTCACTAGCTAATATCTTTCAGCGCGATGATTTTATCTTCCCGGAAGGTGAAAACCGATTTCCCTGTCATCGCAATCCGGTCGCCGGTTTTCAATTCTTCGGAAAAGTCGATGGCCAGCGTAGCGCTGAAATCCACATCCACTTCAACCTCCTGTTCATGGAACTGAAAGCTGGAAATGACTTGCTCTCTTTCGCTGAAAACTTCAGCTGCTTCCCGGGCCTGTTCCCGCAAGGCATCCTTCCCCTCTGTCGTCAAAGTCACTTCACCTTCAGATATGTTTTCGAAACGAGCCTCTTCGTCGATGTCGGCCAGCATCCGATCCACATCGAAGTGATTATAGGCATCGACATAGTTTTCAATGATTTTCCGGTAATCGTCCTGCGTCATAATTCTGATGTTATTTGATATTGTATTTCTGTATCAACTCCTCAATTTGTTTCTCTATCTCATACTCTTTCTCCATCCTGGTTACAGGTAAGGATTACATTTCCAGTCTTCTGCCCGGTGAGCACATACCGGAAAGCTTCGGCGATATCTGCCAACGGGTAGCGACGGTCGATGATCGGCCGGAACCTACCTTCTTCCAACAGCTTTTTGATGAAACCTATGCTGCTCTTGCGATCGGTCGGTAACGGAAAGCGAACCTGTTTGCCGCGTGTGACGGGTGTCCACAGGGCGAGGAACGGATTCTCTGCATTAGGCCCCAACTCCGACGAGATGTATACACCGCCAGGTTTCAACAGGGACTTGCACTTCCCGAACGTACTTTTCCCCACCGCATCGAAAACAAAATCGTACTGCTCCCGGTCCTGCGTAAAATCTTCCGCCGTGTAATCAATCACCCGGTCGGCACCCATCGATTTGAGCAGATTGAGGTTGGGTGTATTGCCAACAGCCGTCACTTCGGCTCCGTAGTATTTCAGCATTTGCAACGCAGCTGAGCCAATGGCGCCGGTAGCACCGTTCAGCAAAACCTTCCGGTTACCGCCCAGCGGCACCCGCTTGATGAAGTTGTAGGCATAATGTGCGCCCTCGATGCTGGCAGCAGCCTGCTCATAAGTAATCCCTTCCGGGATAACCGCTATCGCTTCGTTTTCCGAAACGGTCATGTATTCAGCATGTGAGCGGAGGCCCCTGTCGTTGAATCCCCAAATCCTGTCGCCGGCTTTGTAGGCCGTCACCTGGCTTCCCACGGCGACCACTAACCCGGCAAAATCGGTGCCGGTCGTTGCATCAGAGGGTTCCAGCAAACCTGTGAACAACCGGATGATGGCAGGTTTTCCGGTCAGAATGCCACAGTCGGTGCGGTTAACGGTGGCCGCATACACTTTCACCAATAGTTCGTTTTCGAGGGGAACGGGCTGATGAGTTTCTTCTACTTTTAATACATCGGGGGAGCCATATTGGGTTCGAATCGCTGCTTTCATGAAGTCAGGTTTTGGTTAAAAATGCAAGTGATAAGATACTGAAATTTTGGCAAATGGATGGCTTCCCCGGTTATAGTTGTTTCTGTTGTTAGAAGAGTTTTAAGTGTTAGATGTTAAGAAAAGAAGATTCCAGAAGAAAGACATGAGACGAAAAACATTTCAGGTTTCAGGTTGCGCTTCGCGGTTACCGTGATTCCTATCGTTTCTGTGGTTACTGTTGTTTTCCTTTGGTTCATCCGGCTGCAGACAGGTAGGGCCACGATACATCGTGGCTGTGCAAAAAATGGGTTTCAGGTTACGCTCAAAGGTTCCTGTAACTGACATTGTTCCTGTCGTTACTGTGGTTCCGATTGTTACGGTTCGAGGAGAGGTATCCTCCTTGCGTTCTCAGCGAAAATCTTTGCGGCATCTGCGTGGAATTTTGGAAAGTTTTAGGTTACAGGTTGCGCTTCGCGGTAGCTGTTTCTGTCGTTGCTATTGTTGACGCAACATTTCCCGCAGGGATACATATTCATCACCTCCAATCAATTTTAGGGCTGGGCCTTACTCCCGTTCACCACCCTATGGGTTGAATATTACAAGGCTACTTCGCGGTACATCATTCATTGATGTCTTTGAGCACGTTGTGCTTTCCTCGTGTACATTGTGGTTCATGTTTTTTTACCACAAAGGCCACAATGGTTTTGCACGAGGACCACAAAGAGTCCTCATCGAAGCCGAACAACAGGAACCGCGGAGCGCAACCAACTGGCACCCCTTCATGTGCGGCGCAGAAACGGTTCCGTTTCAATCATTGCCGGCAGGTGCGCCTCTTGTTGATTACACTATTCCAACCCGGGGTGGCTCCTCGATATTCATCTCGGATTACCCCGGGCTATGGACTTTCAGGCCTTCAGCCTGACAAACAATTAAGAGTTCAAATGTCAAAGGTGGAAATTTCAATCCTGGTGATATCTTAACCTCGAAGCCTAACTACAGAAACAATAGTGACCTCCATAACCACAGGAACCGCGGAGCGCAACCTGAAACCTGAAACCTATTGTTCATTTCTCATTGCACATTATCCATTACCTACAGGTTCTCATCCAGGCAGTACACCAGGTACCACTTCTTCCCGATTAGTTCGAAGCGGCATTTGGAGCTGAAGCCGGTGTCGGGAATCCAGACGTGCTGGGTAAACTCCAGGGGTGTTTTGTGATAGGTCACCTTGTATTGGGTGGTGTCGATGTCGTAAATCTTCGTTTTCATGATGTGCCAGTTCTTCTTCGTCCACTGTTCGGTGCCGTCCACATCCACCGACGCTCCGCCAATGGGAAACTTCAGGCGTGACATCTGAAACGTGCTGTCGTTGTGGAAGCGGTTGTAAAACTGGTCGAAATCCTCCACGGCTTTACTTTTGCTCTTCGTGGCGGTCTCCTCCGGGTTGGCTTTCGAGGCGTTCACGGCCTCTTTCTTCGTGTGACATCCCGGCAGGCTGAGCCACAGCAAGCCCACCAATATCAACAAGGTCACGGGGAGATGGTTAGCAATCTGTCTCTTCATGCAGTAAGGTTTTTTGTTGGTCTGTTAAACGTTACGGTATTTGTTTTACATAGTTACAAAAATTTGGGCAGACTGAAAGCAATCATCTCTAATTCAATATTCAATGAACAATAAAAAACAGCGGCTGTCATCTGCCACAAAAAAAGGACAGACCTTGCGCCCTGTCCTTCCATCCCGGTACACCGCGGAGTTATTTATTCGCAAACGGCTGCACAGGCGACCAATGCGTCTGGATAATTTTCCAGTTCCCGTCATCTTCGAGCCGGTATACTTCGGTACAATTCCATCGCGAGGCCTTTTCGCCCTGATACGACACCAGGTTAAAGGTTAGCACGGCCATTTTTTCCGTCGATTGCACCAGCGGATGAAGCATCTCGTACCGGTCGACGTGTATTTGTCCCTTTACCGGTTCGTAATACTTCGTGAGGGCTTCAATTCCGTTCAGCCGTTGCGGGAGTGACGGATCGAAATACACCACATCGCTTGCCGACAGAGATAAGTAACCACTCGGATCGCCGTTGTTCCACTTTTCCAGCGCGGCTTTTTCCAAAGCGATAATTTTAGCCGGCACGCTATCGGCTGCATGTGCATAGGAACTGGTAACTAACATGATCAAAAGAAAGATTAGTGTTTGTTTTTTCATGAGAAATCGTTTTTGAATAGTTCAAAGGTAATGGGAGTCTGAACTGTTTCCCAAGAACAAACAAAGGGCAAAATGTCACTTTTCGCGGATTTCTTTCCTCCGGAAACGGAGGGGTGTCGTATCGGTGCTTTTGCTAAATGCCCGGACGAAATAGTTCGTACTCGCGTAGTTTAGGTGAGCGGCAATTTCATCGATGGTCATGGAAGTATACATTAGCAGTCGCTTTGCTTCCAGCATGGTCCGGTGCAATATGTGCTGCTTGGCGCTGACGCCCGTATGCTTCTTCACCAAATCGTTGAGATGCCCCGGCGTGATGTGCAATTGCCCGGCATAGTAATCGACCGAGCGGCTATCGGGGTAATGGATATTCACCAGTTGGATAAACTCATCGACGTACCGGTTACCCTGTTTGGGGGCCAACAACGGGTGTTGCGCCAGGCAAATCCGGTTCAGTAACATGAGCGCCTGGTACAGCAACGCCCGGAGGATATGCTGACCACCCGTCTGGTAATTATCCATCTCCTTTCGGATGCTCTCCATGAGTTGTATGAGTTGCCCGAATTCGGCGGAGGCCGGCTCCAACGCCACAGAAGCTCCATTGCTATTGAAACACGAGAGCTTTTTCACAAACTGCGAATCGTTGAAGAACGCGCAAAGAAACTCTTCTTCAAAAATCAAAGCGTAGCCTTTCGGGATGTGGTCATATTGCCAGCTGCGCACTTGTCCCGGGGCCGAAAAGAAAATGCGGCCGCGTTCAACCGGTTGTGTATTGTCGTCGATGCTGAATGTTCCCTCGCCGTCCAGGATAAGTGTCACATCATAGTAGTCGAGGCGATGGGTCGGATCCTCCAAAAGATACGGCTCCAGACTTTCCAGCCGGATCAGGTCGATGAGTAACTCTTCGCCATACTTGGTCTTATGGAAATGGTATTGTTTCATCATTTCATTTGCCTCACATTCAGCATCCGAAAATTAAAAAAGGGTCAGGAAATGTCCTAACCCTTTTACCGAATATCTGAATATCCTTTATCTTCTTCTTCCAAACAACCGCAGCAGGAGCAGGAACAGGTTGATGAAATCGAGGTACAGGATGAGGGCCCCGACAATGGCTTCCTTCTTGTCCTCTTCGGTTCCTTCGTTCCCGATAACGTTCATCTTTTTTATCTTCTGCGTATCATAAGCCGTCAGCCCCACGAAAATCAGCACGCCGGCGTAGGTCGTAAACCAGTACAGGGCCGGACTATGAAAAAACATGTTGACCACCGAGGCAATGATGACCCCGATGAGCCCCATGAACAACAGGCTGCCCCAGCGGGTCAAATCGCTTTTGGTGAAGTACCCGTAGGCACTCATCGCCGCGAAGGTGCCAGCCGTGATGAAAAATGTCGATGCGATGGAACCAGCCGTGTACAACAGGAAAATCACCGAAAAGGTCAGTCCGTTTAACACGGAATAGAGCACAAACACCAGCGTGGCAGTTTGCGCCGACATCTTCTGAATCCATCCCACCAGGTAACCGACCATCAGGAACTCGCCGATAATCAATCCGAAGAACAACATCCGGTTCTGAACAATCATCCGCACGATATCCACATGCATGGCTGTCCACATGGCGACGCCCCCGGTAACCAGCAGCGCAAACGACATCCAGCTGTATACTTTCACGAAGAACCGCTGCGTTTCGGCCAACGCCTCCTCCCTCGAAATTCCAATGTAATTGTCCATTCGTATTCTATTTGGTTAAATAAATTACAATTCAGACGCCTAAAATATAAAATGCCCAGGGAAAACATACCTCAAGCTCCCCGGTTTTGGCAAACCGTACAAAGTTTGAGGTGTTCTTCGCGTGTCATGACATGTTAAACTAAGCGTTACTTTTCATATTTTTTATAGCAATCATAGCATACGGGCTTCGCCATTGTTGATTCTCCAAACTCTCCACAACTATGACAAACGTTTTCTTCATAGTCAGGATTCTCAAACTGTGCCCAAACTGCATAGCAGTCCCAACAATATGGCTTTTCTATGTCATAGGGAATTCTTGCTTCACATCGAATACAATACCCACGCTTAGGTCTTTTATCATCCTTTGAGCTAGATTCTGTTTTTTGCTTGCTAGTATCTTTTTTTAGTTGCCTTTTGGTTTTAGCAAGTTGAATTGGCTCGGAAGATTGAATAATTGACAATGTTTCATTC
The DNA here is from genome assembly GCF_009617875.1 of Prolixibacter sp. NT017. Taxonomy (NCBI): domain Bacteria; kingdom Pseudomonadati; phylum Bacteroidota; class Bacteroidia; order Marinilabiliales; family Prolixibacteraceae; genus Prolixibacter; species Prolixibacter sp. NT017. Next base: position 2,839,211 of record NZ_BLAV01000001.1, read on the forward strand.
CATGCTTTTTCATAGAGGTTCAAGTCATTTTGTTTTGTAATATGTACTCCCATTTCTCTATTATTCTTTTCAGAAAATTCATACATATTCATGGAAGTGATTACCATGTCAGTTTCGTTGAAATAACATTTAGCATGCAAATTCTGAAAGTAATATAGCTCTATATTATCGAGTTCTGCAAGGGAATTACGTTCGTTTGGTTTCAAATCATCCTTACCATAAATGATTTTAATATTCACATTCTTATTCGAAGCATCTTTCAATCTTTCATAAAATGTTTTCGATAATTGTAAATAGGGGGATACTAACGTCAGCTCGTTCTTTGCCTCCATAATGATAGTCTCTATCCGATATGATATCCCATTTGTTGTTAAAAAATCAGCCATCTACTGTTATTGATTTAATAATTCTATTATTATATGTGTTGTTAGTTAGCCGTTGTAATTCATGTTTACTTGTATAGCCATTTTTTCATAAATCCCATTCATGACTCCAAAATAACGATCCTAGCCAAAATCTTATTGTTTACTACAATGTTTCAAAAAAACTCTAAATAGCCAATTTTCCGTTCACATACCAGATCCGACCGTTCACGGAAGAAATCGGTACGTTCACGGAAGAAATCGAACTATTGAGAATGGATATAAATTGACAAAAGATGTTAGATGAGAGACTCCAGACATGAGACTTTTCAGGTTGGGAGCGGTTTCTGTTGTTGGAAGAGTTTTAAGTTTTAGGTGTTAAGTGTTAAGAAAAGAGGCAAAGACAGAGTTGCGATTGAGTAGGGTCAGGACCTGTCCTGACCGTCGATATCGTTCCCAATAACCGTCGCCATAAAGACTGAAAGGCTGATATGATTTTTACCCGGGATGTTTATCGAAGGCCGCCCGCGACGGTAGTCGGGACAGGCCCGGGTTAGTTTGACCTTGATAACCAGAGGTGCACAGGCCGACAATCAGCCAAGAACGTCCGTTGCTGCGTTTCCAGGGATGTCATCCTTAAAGCCACTGATGAAGTTTTTGCCGGCGATGCCGTTAACAAATGCTTAAGCCTCCACTTTTTGCCAGCGGAGCAATTAGCAAATGATTAACACCCACTTTTCGTCAGGGAAGCCGTTCGACAATTCGAAAACGCTCACTTTTCGTCAGGGACGCCATTCGACAACTCGAAAAGCTCTCTTTTGGCCGGGGGAAGCAATTCGAGTACTCGAAAACGTCCACTTTTTGGTCGGGGAAGCAATTCGAATAATCGAAAACGCTCACTTTTTGTCCGGGGAAGCAATTCGACAATTCGAAAGGCCTCACTTTTTGCCAGGGACGTCGTTCGACAATTCGAAAGGCTTCCTCTGGAGTTAGCAAGCTTTGGGAGAATTCCCAAGACGTCACTTACATATTTGTGTTAAGTTTTAAGTTTTAAGACCAAAGTTTCAGGTTGCAAATGTTTCTGTGGTTTTTGTTGTTGATGTTATTTCTATTGCTGGGCTGCGCCGTTGCCGTAGGGCCACGATATATCGTGGCCGTGCGTACCCATTATCAGGTTGGGCTTCGATGAAGGGGTTCTTCGTGCCCGTTGTGTAAACCTTAGTGTCCTTCGTGGTGAAAAATTAAACCACAATGAACACAAAGCAAGCACAAGGTCCACAAAGATATCGATGAATGAATGGCGGTCAATCGACGGTTTAAGGAACGTTCTGTTCGGCGCAGGAACGTTTCCTTTCCAATCCTGTTCCGAACGTGCGCCTCCTTCCTATGCGGAGCATTCGATCCCGGGGCGGCATCGTACCTCCTTGCCCCGGGCTATGGGCTTTCAGGCCTTCAGCCTGACGAACAACAGCAACCTTGCAGCACAACCTGAAACTTGAAACCTGAAATATCTTAACTATATCGTCTCATGTCTGGAGTCTAATGTCTTCTTCGAACAACAGTAACCATAGTAACCTTCATAACCACAGTAACCACAAAAGCACAACCTGAAACCATATAGTTTACTCTTGATGCCTGGTCACGATATATCGTGGCCGTGCGTACCCCTTATCAGGTTCGGCTTCGATGAAGGGCTTCTTCGTGTCCGTTGTGTAAAACTTAGTGTCCTTCGTGGTGAAAAATTAAACCACAATGAACGCAAAGCAAGCACAAGGTCCACAAAGATATCGATGAATGAATGGCGGTCAATCGACGGTTTAAGGAACGTTCTGTTCAACGCCGGCATGTGCGGCGCAGGAACGTTTCCTTTCCAATCCTGTTTCGAATGTGCGCCTTCTTCCTATGCGGGCATTCGATCCCGGGGCGGCGTCATACCTCCTTGCCCCGGGCTATGGGCTTTCAGGCCTTCAGCCTGACGAACAGTTAAGAGGTCAAAAGTCAAAGGTGGAAATATCTTAACCTCGAAGCCGAACAACAGTAACCTTCATAACCACAGTAACCACAAAAGCACAACCTGAAACCATATAGTTTACTCTTGATGCCTGGTCACGATATATCGTGGCCGTGCGTACCCCTTATCAGGTTCGGCTTCGATGAAGGGCTTCTTCGTGTCCGTTGTGTAAAACTTAGTGTCCTTCGTGGTGAAAAATTAAACCACAATGAACGCAAAGCAAGCACAAGGTCCACAAAGATATCGATGAATGAATGGCGGTCAATCTACGGGTTAAGGGACGTTCTGTTCAACGCCGGCATGTGCGGCGCAGGAGCGTTTCCATTCCAATCCTGTTTCGAACGTGCGCCTCCTGCCTATGCGGGGCATTCGATCCCGGGGCGGCGTCGTACCTCCTTGCCCCGGGCTATGGGCTTTCAGGCCTTCAGCCTGACGAACAACAGCAACCTTGCAGCACAACCTGAAACGTGAAACCTGAAACACCGTTTCCGTTGCGGGACTCATTTTTGTCTGTCAAAAGTACAATATGTCCCTGTTTTTTGGGTGAAATGATTTATCTTCATGGCGCGTTTGACCGCCGCTGGCGACAGCGCATCTTAGTCATCCTAATTAAAACACCACAAGCTTTCAACATGAATTCAACTAACAAACACCTATCCACTTTTTCGGATTCCAAAAGCCACTATGAGATTCTCGACGGGCTGCGCGGCGTGGCCGCGGTGATGGTGGTCATCTTCCACTTCTTCGAAACCTTTAGCGGAGGTAACCACCTGAAGCAAATCATGAACCACGGCTACCTGGCGGTGGACTTTTTCTTTGTCCTCTCGGGATTTGTGATTGGCTATGCCTACGACGACCGTTGGGGCAAAATGACGTTAAAAGACTTTTTCAAGCGACGCCTGATCCGACTTCACCCGATGATTGTTATGGGAATGATTATCGGCGCCATCGGGTTTTATTTCAGCGCATCGCCCATCCTTTTCCCGGGGATTGCAAGTGTTCCCGTATGGAAGTTACTGCTGGTAATGTTCATCGGGTTTACCCTGCTGCCCGTACCGCCGTCACTCGAAATCAGGGGTTGGGGCGAGATGCATCCGCTGGATGGCCCGGCCTGGTCGCTCTTTTTCGAATACGTCGCAAACATTCTGTACGCACTGTTCATCCGGAAATTCTCGAAGAAAGCGCTGGCTGTGCTGGTATTTCTGGCCGGCGCTGCGCTGATACACCTGGCAGTTACCAGTCCCAACGGCGACGTGATTGGCGGCTGGTCGGTTAATCCGGAACAATTGCGCGTAGGTTTGACCCGTTTGATGTACCCGTTCTTTGCCGGACTGTTGTTGTCGCGCATCGCCCAACCGGGACGCATCAAATACGCGTTTCTGTGGGCCAGTCTGCTGGTTATCGTCGCCCTCTCGTTTCCGCGTGTGGGCGGAAGCGAGCACCTGTGGATGAACGGCCTGTACGATTCGCTGACCATCATCTTCGTTTTCCCGCTGATTGTGTACATCGGCGCCAGCGGTAAAGTGACCGGGAAATTTGCGACGAAAATCACGCGTTTCCTGGGCGACCTTTCGTACCCGCTATACATTACGCACTATCCGCTGATTTATATCTTTACCGCCTGGGTAGTCGACAACCAGGTACCCATGTCAAAAGCCTGGCCAGTGGGCGTGCTGATGATTGTTTCGGCTATTGCCATCGCCTATGGTGCGTTGAAACTGTACGACGTGCCGGTACGCAACTGGCTGGCCAAACGGTTTATGCACAAGACGGTGAAATAAACATATTATTAGAGACGCGCTGTAGCGCGTCTCTACCATTGGTGTGGATTATGTAATTGTTTATGAATCGGACACGGGCCGGTTATTTGACTTCGATGAAACCGTCGACCTCGTCTTTCTTGCTCTTGATGCCGCGTTTCTTCGCCTCTTCAATGGCTTTATGGCGCTGTTGTTGCAGCTCTCTCCGCTGATCGTTGCCCCATACCACCAATGCGGGCGGAATTGGCCCGAAATTGGCTTTGTAGGTTTCAATGGCTTTGGTCATCTCCTTCGCCTTTTCGGGATATTTGTGAAACAGGTCGGTCGTTTCCGACGGATCGTCCTTCAGGTTGAAGAGCAGCGTATCGTGCGCCGCCGTGCTGGCCCGCCAGAAGTTCCCTACGATTTTATCCTGTGGCAAAGTAATCTTCCAGTCGCCTACCCGAAGACTGGTTACGTCTTTATTATTGCGGAAGTAAGCGTACACATTGCCTGGGCTCTTCTCTCCACGCAACAATACGCCCGAGATATCGTAACCATCGAGACGGATGCTGTCGGGAACGGCAACTCCACAGATATCAGCCAGGGTCGGAAACCAGTCGAGGTTCCGGACCACGTCATGATTGGTACGCGGCTTGATTTTCCCTTTCCAGTAAGCGATGAGCGGAACCCGAACGCCACCTTCGTAACTGGTGGTCTTCCCTTCCCGCAGGGGTTTCGCCTCTCCTCCCAGCGGCCCTTCCTGTAACCACGGACCGTTGTCACTGGAAAAGATGACCAGCGTATTATCCAAAAGTCCCTGTTTCTTCAGCTCGGCCATCACCTGCCCGATGCTCCAGTCGACTTCGAGCACGGCATCTCCGTAAAGGCCCGCGCCCGATTTTCCCCGGAACTCGGGTGAGCAGAAGATGGGCACGTGCATCATGTTATGCGCCAGCTCGAGGAAGAATGGTTGATCCTTGTGCCGGTCGATGAACGAGATGGCTTCCTCGGTGTATTTCTTTGTCATGTGCGCCTGGTCGATATGGTACTGCACCACATCATTCCCTCTCAAATAGACCTGTTCGGCCATGTCGTTGCTATACGGTATCCCGAAATACTCATCAAATCCGTTTTGCAGCGGAAGGAATTTTTCGCGGCTTCCCAGATGCCACTTTCCAATGATTCCCGTCTTATAGCCGGCTGTTTTCAGCAATTCGGAAATCAATAACTCTTTTTGCGGAATACCAGTATAGTTACCGGGGAAAAACACCTGCTGAATGCCCATGCGTGCCGGATAGCGGCCGGTAAGCAAACCTGCCCGTGACGGACTGCAAATAGGAGAAGCCGAGTAGGCATCGGTAAACCGGATTCCGTTTTCCGCCAGCTGATCGATATTGGGTGTTTTCCATTTCCTCTGACCATAACAGCTAATATCGGAATAGCCCATGTCATCGATAAAGAAGATGACCACATTGGGTTTCTTTTCTACAGGAGCCGGTTTCACCGCACTGGCCACCACAGGCGTCAATAAAGCCAGGCCCAGCAAAAGATTCTTTGTTTTCATCGTTTCGGATTCAGTTTTATGATTTGGTTTTACAGGTTGAGCAGGTACATGGAATCCTGCGGAATAAAGACCTTAAATTAGTTATTTCCAGGAATGATTCATTGAAAATCCACGGTTTGGTATCCGTTATCTTCTGACAACAAAGAGAAACTACTTCTTCTTTGCCGCTTTTTTGCGTTGAGCCACTTTCTTCAGTAACATCTCCGGCTCGTCGGTCGTAATGAAGTCGACCCCCTGGCGCAGTAGTGCGTCCATCACTTCCGGCTTATCCACCGTCCAGGCATTTACTTTCAATCCGTTACTGTGCGCTACCTCCATCAATTCGGGATTCTTTTTGAAAGCGCCGGAATAGAAATCGATGCCCCACATGTCATCGGCTTTCATCTGCAAAATACCGACACTTTTTTGCAGTGGCATGAGACGGGCATCGGGATCGAGTTCGTGAATCCGCTTCAGAATATCATAACTAAAGCTGATATAAACCATCCATTCCTGCGCGTGCAGCCTTTGCACCATTGCCACAACCTTATTGGCTAATTCGATGGAACGCTCTTTGCTGATAACAGAAGGCTTTAATTCCGCAATCAACCGGGTGCGGTGCTGCGACATACCGGTTTGGATGTAGTGTTCCAACGTGGGAATCGGCTCACCATTGGAGAGCTTGAACTTGAGTAAATCGGCATAGTTCGTCTTCTCGATCATCAATCCGTTAAAGGTGTTGTCGTGGTGAACAACCAGCACACCATCGGCCGTTCCGTGAATATCAAACTCTGAGCCGGCAACACCCAGCTTCATGGCCTGCTTTAATGATGCGATGGAATTCTTAGGTAGTTTTTTCGCTTTCCAGGCTCCCCGGTGTGCAATTACACCATTCGTGGCAAAACCGTCATCTGCTTTTTTTTGCTCCCGTTCCTGATGTCTTTTAAGCGTCCTGTTGAAATTTTCAGCCCCATGAGCCCATACGTCGGATATTCCCTGCAGTATAAACACAACGAGGAGTGACAAGAGTAATCGTTTCATTGTTCCTATGCTTGTTATGATGATTAATTTAACGGATTAAGCAAGATAAATAGGGGTGTCCGGTCACTGCACCTCAACCGCCCCACACTTTTTATACAGTTTTCGATGGAAACTCACGTAAGCATCCTCGTTATTTTGTCCGCTTCATCCTGCTGATAAAAAAGCGGAGCCGCCTTTCGACGACTCCGCAGTGGATTTTTGAGGTTAACTTATCAGTTGAAACTTTACTTTTGGTAAGGATAGAGATAGAATCCGTACTGATATTGTTGGTCGGAAGGTAAACGATAAGGCGGCATAGCCCGTGCATTACGGCTCCATGAATCGATACCACCAACGCCCATCTGTTTGTCATCCAGATTGACCGTAATGAAATCGCGTACCGGCAAATCGTCGATATGTTTGGCCTGTTCCAAATCCTGCAACGAATACGGCCATGCACTGACACTGAGTGGAGACTGGCCAACGACCATGAGTCCCTGACCATTCTTGTTGGTAAATCGTACCCAGCGCACACCATCACGGTTGCCGTTAGCCTGAGGACGGACATAATTTGTCCATAAGGAATCAACCAAGCCAGAATACAAACCAACATTTGCCCCGGTTTGCCGGTCGGAATAATTTTCCCAAGGGCCGCGGCCGTACCAGGTCATGGTTCCAAATTCTTTAGGAATTCTTAGGCTCATACCGACAACAGGAATATAAGCAGGAACGTCTCCAACAGGAGTCAGCGTTTGATTCACCTGAACAACACCATTTTCATAAACCGTGTATTTCAGTTGCCATGTTGACTGACCAACCGGCAATGTTCCGCCAACTGTCACAACAACGGGTTGATTATCCGGCTGACTCAGTTTCACATCTGTGACTTTGCGTTCGGAACCCGCTCCTTTCCATGCATTAAGTTCTCCGCGCCAACCTGCTCTGTCGTTATCGGTTTCTGCCCGCCAGAAATTAGGATTCAATGGACCGCTGATCAACGATTTTCCTTTCGAGGTATAACTTTCCAGCGAACCATTCTCTTTGGATATGGTCATGGCAAAAGAAGCTCCCGTCAGAGTGATGGCATCATCTGTTTGCTTCACCTGAACAGCTTTTCCGTTGGCTTTACCAGGCGTCGTAGCTGGAGCGACAGCCCAGGGCATTTTGAACTGATCCCAGGCCAATGTGAATCCTTTATCCGCCCAGAACTTGTTCTTCTTCAGGGTCAGATTCAGGTTCAGCCAGTATTCGCTGCCTGCTTCCAGTTTGGGTTGCTCAATAGGTAAATGAAGCCTCGCCCAGCCGTTAGCAGGCGTTGTCAGTGTATCGATCACGCCCGATTGGATCGTTTTACCATTCTGTGTCAGTGTCCATTTTACATCAAACCCGCTGAGATTTTGATGGTAATATCCGTTGTGAACCAGAACCTCCCCACGATTCAAATCGCCGGCTTTGAACGTCACATACTGATACACGTGTTTCACCTCATAATAAGCCGGATTGGGCTTCCTGTCGGGTGAGACGAAACCGTTGATATTGAAATTCGCATCATTGGGATCGTCGCCGTAGTCGCCACCATAGGCCCAAAACATTTTACCTTTGGCATCCTTTTTATACAGCCCCTGATCGACCCAGTCCCAGATACAACCGCCAATCAGGTTTTTGTAGTGATTAATTAAATTCCAGTAGGTCGTTAATCCTCCCGTTGAATTACCCATCGAGTGAGCGTATTCACACATGAAAATCGGTTTATGAATATTCGGGTCCGAAGCCAACTGCTGCAGCCACTGAGGCGTTGGATACATGTGACTAATCATATCAGCCACGCTATTCATTTGCTCATAGTGAATCGGCCTTGAAGGATCAACCGTGCGGGCATACGATGCCATCTGGGCAAAGTTTTCGCCATGTCCCGCTTCGTTACCCAACGACCAAATAATGACTGACGGATGATTTTTATCGCGCGCAATCATACGGGCAATCCGGTTCACACAGGCATGTGTCCAGCGGGGATCACTTCCCGGAAGGAGTTCCCGTTCCAGCATTCCGTGTGCCTCCAGGTTGGTCTCATCGAGCACATACATGCCGTATTTATCAAACAGGTAGTAATAACGTGGATCGTGCGGGTAATGTGACATACGCACTGTATTGACATTCGCCTGTTTCAGCAATTTCAGGTCCTTTTCAATCCACTTGTAATCCATGGCCCGGCCGTTAAACGGATCATGCTCATGTGTGTTAACTCCTTTCAACTTAACCGGCACACCATTCACCAACAACACGCCGTCTTTAATTTCGATATTCCGGAAACCAGTCGTCGAACGGGCTGCTTCGAGCACCTTGCCTTTGGAATTTTTCAGTTCCAATATAACAGTATATAGATTAGGCGTTTCAGCTGTCCACTTCAATACGTTTGGGACTTTGGCATAAAGCTCAGCAATTCCATCGGTACCGGCCGGAATGTCCGTGATGGTATTTGACTGTGCAATGGGACCGTCTCCAATCAATTGCCCCTGTTCATTATACAAGTAGGCGACAACCGTTGCCGGCTCGTGATTTTCATCGGAAGAGTTGCGGACTTTGGCAGTAATATGCATGATCCCCGTTTCATAGCGATCATCAAGGCCCGAACGCACGAAGAAATCTTCGAGATGCTCCAAAGGCGTACTGTATAAATAAACGCTCCGGAAGATTCCGCTGAAACGCCACATATCCTGATCTTCCAGGTAGGAACCATCGGACCAGCGATACACCTCAACTGCCAGAACGTTTTTTCCCTTTTTCAGGAAAGGAGTAAGATTAAACTCGGCTGGCGTCATACTTCCCTGGCTATAACCAATCTTTTTCCCGTTCAGCCAGATGTAAAACGCACTTTTTACACCACCGAAATGGATAAAAACTTCGCGACCGTCCCAGTTTTTCGGAACATCGAAAGTGGTCCGGTACGACCCGACCGGATCAGCATTGGCGTTCACCAACGGAGGATGGGCCGGATAATCCGGATGAAACGGATAACGGTTATTCAGATAAATGGGCTTTCCGTAGCCTTCCAGTTGCCATACTCCCGGCACTTTAACGGATGCCCACTTTCCATCGCTAAAATTGGTTTTGTAAAAGTCTTTAGGCCGTTCTGCGGGATTTTTGGAAAAATGAAACTTCCACATTCCGTCCAACGACTTGTAATACGGTGTATGAATTTCCAGTGTACTATCGGCCAACGCACTTACCCTGTCGGGATAATGCATAAAACTCAGATAAGGCGGTTCTTTGTTAATCCCGATGACCTGGGAATTTTCCCAGTCGGGAAGATTCCCGTAACTCGTTTGAGCCCATACAGAACTGCTTGCAGCAACTAGTATTCCGAACAAAACGAGTGAGAAAATCGAGTGTTTTTGCAATTTTAAAATCCAACTCTTCATCGATTCAATTGATTTATATATTATTTATTCAAATTGAAATAAGTCTAATACAGTAGCTCTTCTTTTATCTCACTTCAAATAAAGAAGAGCAGTCTGTGTCATAAAACAAAGAATAGTTTTTGCTAATTTTCTGCAATAAGCAATACAACCAGACTCAAACTGTGTTAATCCTTCAGTTCTGAATAAACCGCCTTGCAGCAGCATTCGCAGGTGTAAAAACTTTTCTGAGCACCTTAGCGCTATCACTTGCGAACATGAAACTGAAAGAACATATAAAAGGACAGACATTTCCACCTATTCCGGGTGAATGTCTGTCCTGCTATTTGGCTATATATTATAAGTCAATCTCATGCTGCATTAATAACCCGGATTCTGAACAAGCTTAGCGTTCTTATTCATTTCGTCCCTACTGATAGGCAGGAAATAATCCTTCGGATCCCAGGCACGCTGATCAACAACTTCAACTTTGTACGCAGGAGTACCAACGCCATACGTTGACGAATAAGATGTAGGACTTCCGTACAGGATATTTATTCCCTCCACATCGGCATATGCGCTTGGACCAATCATCCAACGCCGGATATCATAATAGCGGAGTTCTTCGAAAGCCAGCTCTATTTTACGCTCGTAACGCAAACTCTTAACCAAATCCGGTCCGGAAGTCGTAATTGCCGGCATACCTGCTCTTTTTCGAATCATATTAATATAAGTTCGTGCTTCCGATTCCTGCCCCAAACCGATACAAGCTTCAGCATAGTTTAACAGAACCTCGGAATAGCGCATGAATCTCCAGGGACTTGTTTGTTTAGCCGCAACGGGATCAATGGAAGAATCGACTCCTTTCTTGAGATAATATCCTGTCCATGAACCATTCCACGTATCTACACCACCGTTCGTTCCCCTTGTGTCCAATCCATCTTTGATGGTATTAGCATCATAGTAATAGTGTCCTGTTTGAATATCGCCATTCGGATCGCCGGATACATCTGAAGGTCTAGCCCTCCAATGTGCACCATCGTACAAAACGGTTGCATAAAAACGCGGGTCTCTGTTTTGATAAGGCGCTGCGGCTTCAGTAGTATTATTCCAGCTGAAAGCACTACCGTCACTCATTTCGTATGAGTCAACAAATTGCTGAGTAGGCGCGTCAGTACCCCAGCCATGATAACCACAAGGGTTATGGAAAACACCTGGATTATATGTCGTCCATGAGCCTTTGAAGTTTTGAGTATAATATCTTGAAAAGATATCTTCTGAAGTACGCATCGACAAAAACAGATTATAGTAATTGTCAGCAGCTTCCTGAGCATTCGCCGGATCGGGTTTATAAAGTGAGTATACTCCCAGGTCCATTACTGCTTTGGCTGCATCTTTTGCCTTTTGCCAACGTGCTTGCCGGTCGCTTGCCGAAACATTGGTATATCCAACCAGCTCTGGATGTCCATAACTGCCCCATACCGAAGGTGTATTGTAAAGATCGCTGGCAGCATAAAGCAATGCCCTCGATTTTAATGCCAGGGCGGCGCCTTTTGTGGCTCTCCCCATCTCACTTTGTGTTAACGGAAGATACTTCGCAGCACTGTCACACTGATCAGAAATGAACTGAATACATTCAGCATACGTATTTCGGGCAACCGAAAAAGAATCAGTCAGGGTATATGCTGTGGTAATCAGGGGTACTCCACCATACATGGATACCAGATTGTGATACAAATAAGCCCTCAGGAAATACACCTCTCCCTTTAGTTCATTTTTCGTATCAGCATCTACAGGCGAATCACTTACTTTTGACAAAAACAGGTTGGCAGCCCTAACCTTTTGGTAGGCACTTGCCCAGTTATATTGGCCATAATACCCTCCGGCACCAAAAGCCGACAAGTTGCTCGGTGACAACTGGCTAAGCATAATGGATGTCATACCGGCCCAACTACCTGCATTCATGTGAGCTTCATCGGTAACCGAAGCCAACATACTCCAGTTATAACCATCGGGTATGCCTTCATATATGTTATTAACGAATGCTGTCATTAATCCGGCATCGCTTGAATTAAAAACGGCCGCGTCTGTAACCGAATCCGTAGGAGACAAATCCAACACATCTTTATTACAGGATGTCCCCAGTAATAAAATGGCCGAGAAGTATATTAAGTGAGATATTAACTTTTTCATGTTCAATTATTTTACTTGATTAATTAAATGACAACAGAGGATATTAAAATCCTACCGTCAATCCCATAGATACCACTCGCTCCAAAGGATAATTGTATCCAGTTATACTACTGGCCGCACCATTGGCAGAAGTGTTGGCCCCCATCTCAGGATCAAAGTTTGTCATATCGGGAGCATAGGTCAGCAAATTGTATCCGCTTAAGTACACTCTTAACTTCTGAAGACCTGCCCGCTTAACCATTCTCGTAGGAAGCGTATAACCGATTTGAAGTGATTTCAAGCGCACATAATTCGTCTTATGCAACCAATAGGTATTTGGCAAAGTAGCCCAATACCAGTTTCCTCTGTTAAATGTTCTCGGACCGTTGGCTGTTGGATTGTCTGGTGTCCAGCGCGCATCAGCAAAACTTTGGAGATAATTACCAAATTGTCCGGCTTCAGAGAATATGTAGGCCACCCCACCGGTAGCTCCCTGAAGCAAGGCAGACATGTCAAATCCTTTGTAATTCAGATTGACACTTGTACCAAATGTAAATGGAGGAATATTGTTCTTGTATATTCTCACCTGATCGTCAGCATTGATTACGCCATCATGGTTGTAATCAACAAACTTAACATCGCCGGGCTGTGGCGTTGAACCAATCTCGTATTTTAGATTGTCGGCATTAATTTCAGCCTGATTGTGGTAGATTCCATCGGTAAGGTAATACAGCCCCGATCCCATTGGATGTCCGGTTGTTTGTTGCCATTTGGGAACACCGGCAGTTTCACCCCATTGTATTACTTTGTTTTTGGCATATCCTGCATTAAAGGTTACCGAGTAACTGAATTGATTTCTCGTTTTACTTCTGTAGGAAATTGAACCATCGACTCCCTGGTTGGACACTTTACCATAGTTTACACTCGGCAGGCTAAGTCCTGCAGAAGTCGGCACATTAGCACTTTGTGGCCACAAGATATTGCTTCGCTTGTAATAGAAGTAATCGGCTTCCATGCTCAACCTGTCATTTAAAAACCGGGCATCAAAGCCAATATTGGCCTGATTAGCTACTTCCCATGTGATATTTTTATTTGCCAAAACACTCTCATACAATGTTTTCATTTCCGTTAACGCTGAACCGGAATAGGTTACAAACGGGATGTTATAGGTCGTACCTGAATCATATGTCTTTCCGTATTGGTACCCCATCAGATATGACGTTAAGTACTGATATGCGTTAACCCGGTCGTTACCGGTTTGCCCGACAGAACCTCTTAGTTTGAAGTAATTAATGAAACTAAGATGGTCTTTCCAGAAGTTCTCCTGCGAAACTACCCAGCCCAAAGAAACGCTGGGGAAGAAACCAAAGCGATTGTTTTTGGGGAAAATGTAGGAACCATCGTACCGGCCAATCAGCTCAATCAAATATTTATTGGCAAAACTGTAGTTAAACCGGCCAAAATAACTTAACCGGGAATTTGTACTACCTGTTCCATCGGTTGTTTGGTAGGTTGTTCCTCCGGCAAAAAGCTCCTGAATGGCAGTCGAAAGAAATAGGTCTCTGTATGCACTGAAATTCTCTGTATTTCCTTTTGAAATCTGTGAACCCACCATCAATTTTAAATGGTGTTTTTCGGCAATTGTTGTCTGATAATTCAGTGTTCCATACGCCAGTTTATTGTAATCACTTCTAAAATATTCCTTCAGGCTTGGCGTATTATCATATCCACCTCCGTAGGTTTTGTAATTAAGAACCGGATCTCCATTCGTGTCTAAAGAGGTTCCGTCCCATGTATACAAATTAAACGGCTTGCTAAAGGTTTTGGTAAAGTCGAAACCCTGGTCATACGAAAGGTTTCCGCTAAATGACAGTCCTTTGACCCAGGGAATATTGATATCCAATTTCAGATTGGTGTTCAATTTATAATATTTATCCCTGCTGTACCCTGCCGCATCGGTACTGGTAACGACAGAGTTCCTGCCGCCTTCGATGGCAGGGCCAGGTTCTCCGTTAGGCCATACAGCAACAGAAGTTGGGTATGATTGTATCAGTCCCCGAAAAATATCATAGGCACCGTAAATCGGAAAGTTTTTGTCTTCCAAACGTCCGGCGACGTCAAATCCTATTTTAATGTCCTTTGTAACCTGACCGTCAATATTGCTTCTGAAGTCATATTGATTGTAGTATGTAGCGCTATTGTAATAGTTCCCATCCTGATGTTTCGTGCCGATAGAAACAAAATACCGCATGGCATCGGAGCCGCCTGAAAGAGAAACGTTATTGCTGCTTTGGGCGGACATCGGTTTGATTACTTTTTTAAACCAATCGGTGTTGGGATAATGCAACGGATCGGAACCATCTCTGAACTTTTGTATTTGATCAGAGGTGTAAACAGAATTCATTCCCAACGAATTATCATTATAATACGCAACTTCATTTAACAAGGTGGCATAAGTAGCTGCATCTGCCATCTTAGGAAGTTTTGTGGGCTGGTTAAACCCGTAATCAGCATTGAATGTCAGTTTGGGTTTTCCCAGCTTTCCTCTTTTGGTCGTAACCAGGATAACCCCATTAGCTGCTCTTGAACCATAGATAGCAGCAGAAGCATCTTTTAAAACCGTTATACTTGCAATGCTGTTTGGATCGATCCGGTCCAGACTTCTATCAGGGACACCGTCAACAACAACCAGCACGCTATTATCGTTAAAAGTGTTACTCCCCCTGATGCGTAATGTCGTACCATCATATCCAGGCTCACCACTACCTGTTACTGCTACTAATCCGGGTGCCCGGCCAGCTAAGCTGTTACTAACGTTGGTAACAGGTACTTTCACTACGTCATTGCTCTTCACGGTAGCAATGGATCCTGTCAGTGTTTCCTTTTTTTGCGTACCGTAACCAACAGCTACCACTTCCTGAAGCCCAACAGAAGATTCCTTCATGGAAACGTTGATTTCCTTTTTGTCTCCGACTGTCACACTCTGAGGAGCCATACCTACAAACGAAAACTCCAGAACACTCCCCTCGGGAACATTCGATAAGACATAGTTTCCGTCTGAATCCGTAATAGTTCCGGTAGTTGTTCCTTTGATAACAACGGTAACTCCGGGAAGAGGACCTCCCGAAGTATCTGTCACCTTACCTTTTATTGATTTCTTTTGTTGTGGCTGAGCCGGGGCCGATTGTTCTTTCCCCTTGACAGCCGGATTCAGTATGACTAGATTTTTATCGGTAATCACATAATCCACGCCTCTTTCCCCGAACAATTGTTTCAGGATACTTTGCACGGATTCTTTCCGAACATTGATATTCACTTTTCGATTGATATCGAGCCGTTCGTCCTGAACCAGGAACTTGAATTCGCTCTGGGCTTCAATCTGCTTCAGAACCTGCTCGATGCTCACATCATTCAGATTCAGTGTTAGTTTTGTCTCCTGTGAGTACACACTGGCAGATACTTGCAGTGTGGTAACGAAGATCAGAAAGGTAATAAGTCGCATAATACGCAACAGTTTTTTAAGGCAAGGGACTCCTAATCCCTCAACTTTCAGGTTTTTTTTCATAGATTTGAATGTTTGAATTATACTACTTAAAGCCTTTTTAACGAGGCTTTTTCAACCACCGGATGTGCCAGCATTCGGTGGTTTTTTGTTTCCATTGTTCTGTTGTTTTACTGATTAATTGTTTTCACATTAGTCATTTAAGGATTTATGTAGTTTCTGGTTGTTGCGAGTTATTGTATACAGGCTGTCTTTCTTCGAAAATTGCAGGCCGCTGGCAATGGAAATGGCATCCAATACTTCTTCAATATTTTCATTGCTGAATGTTCCGGTATAATGTACTTCTTCACCCAACTTCTCGGGTTCAAAGGATATCTTCACATTATATCTTCGCTCCAGCTTTCGGGAAAGATTTTCCAATGACTCATTGTGCATATACATCAGATTCTTCCGCCAGCCTGAATATTCATCCGGGTCCACATCTTTTTTGGAGAAGCTGGCATCAGCTTTATCATAGGTAATCAACTCCCCCGGTTCGACCATGTATTCGTCATACCCTGTTCTTTGGATGCTTATCTTTCCTTTCGCTAAACAGGTCTTGATAAATAGGTCGTTTTGGTAGGCAGACACATTAAAGTGGGTTCCGTACACTTTGATATTAAAGGGACCGACATTCACAACAAAAGGTTTCCTGCTGTGAGCGACTTCAAAATATCCTTCGCCTTTCAGCCTGACTGTCCGGTTCTTTTTGTTGAAGTCGCCAGAGTACTGAAGACTGGAACTGGAGTTTAACCAAACTTTGGTGCTGTCGGGGAGATATACAACCGATCGATTGCCCAACTGGGTGGCAAACATCACATTGCCAGAATTCTGGTTTCTCTCAGGAATACCTATAAAGTTTGATATTCCAAGCATCAATGCCAAACCTGCGGCTACACCCGAAAAACCAATCCAAATCTGCTGTCTTCTTCTTCGCTTCTTTTCCTGAATTTTTCGGGTCAGCTGCTGAAAGGATCGTCGGGCATCATATTTTTTGTAAGAGCGAACTGCTTTACTTTCCACCCAAATCTTTTGAATCTGGTTGAAAAGCTGACGATTTCCCTCCTCTTCCATCAAACTATCAAAACGTTCCTTCTCTTCAGCAGAAGCGCTTCCTGTCAGGACAGTATAAATTATTTCAAATGCTTCTTTCATATTTAAGTTCGCTCTCCGCCCGAACTTACTTAGTCAGTATTATTTAATCCTAACCGGCGAGATTCAATATATTGAGCAAATCGCATACATTCGAAAAACGCCCTGTTATTATGTAGGACAGTTGCCAAAAACAAAAGTCCTACATCTTTTTTTAGTTTTTTTGTGAAAATTCAGGATATACCAGTTCAACACAAGTTTTAATCAGCTTTAAAGCCTTTCCAATCTGTGCCTTAACGGTTTTAACAGAAATTTCCATTACACTGGCTATTTCTTGTTGTTTCAAATCTTCGAACCGACTTTTTTCAAAAACAGTCTTACAGCGGGGAGGTAGTTTTTCGATGCATTCGAACAGGTAATTTCGAAACTCTTCCAACTCCAAATCGATATCACTGATCAGCTCATTTTGATTACTCCGAAAAGCACCTGTGTGTTTCCTTCGGAGCATTTCAGCATTCAAACGATTTAAGCTCCGGTTTTTAACGGCTGTATACAGGTAACTCTTTATTGAACCGGTAAATTTGATTCGGGTTCTTTCTTCCCAAACTTTCGTAAAAAGCTCCTGAACAACGTCTTCTGCAATAAAATCATCCTGCAGACGGGAATTGGCAAAATTGCACAAGGGTGAGTAGTAACGTTCGAACAATAACCTGAACGCATCGAAGTCTCCGACACGTATCTTATTCATCAATTGAACATCAGTCAGGTCAAAGTGCATAGATGATATTTAGTTTAATTTGCACACAGTTGGTGAACGTCACCGCTGTCAACATAAACCATTAATATATAACCAGAAAGCACACTTTTCATGATTCCGGCTTTCGTCCCCTCAGTGTGCCAAAATCTCAAATTTACACTTTTATATCACTTATGAATCATTTAATCGTCAAATTTTTACCGACCAGTACCTACCAGTATGTGTTTTAAGAGCATAAAATCCGCTATTCTGCCCCTGCGTGAGCAAACAACTCAATGGCCCGGGCAATCTGTTCTGGTTTTCCGAGAACATAAGCGATGTCTCCTTCCAGGAAGGTAATATTGGCCGGCGGATGTTCGTGCAATTCTTCGCCTCTCTTTAGCGCCAGCAAAGTCACACCAAATGTGCGGCGAAACTGCACTTCTGCCAGGGATTGACCGATAAGCGGAGAGATCGGTTCTACCTTCAATGCAATGATCTCGAGGTTGGGAATCTCATTCAAAATATCGTGCTGCTTGGGTACAAACACTTCAGCTTTTTCACGAAAGATGCCATAATGGTCATCGCGAATCTGGGCGACGGTACTTCTTATCTCGTTGTCCGGAATGAGGTAGTGCTTCAGAACCCGCTGGAAAAGTTCTATAGCCGTTTCAAACTCCTCCGGAATGACCTGATCTGCGCCCAGGTGATACAATTCCTCCAAATCATCGACATAGCGGGTACGCACCAAAATCTTAGCGTGCGCGTTCAGTTGCCGGACTTTATCGATAACCGCCATGGCCGTAATCACATCGCCAATGGAAATAACAATTAAATCGGCCGTATCGATATGTGCTTTTCGCAAAATGGGCTCATTCACGGCATCTCCGTAAATCACCGTTTCACCAATCAATTGTCGCTGGCGGGCGACAGCCGGATCGAAAACGATGGCCACGTATGGTAGTTTCATATGACTAGCCATCCTCGACAAACTCAGCGCTCGTGAATCTTTCCCGATAACGATCATATGATTCTTCAAATGGGGAATTTCCATCTGCGGAAGCGGGAAAAGTCCATCCACCAGAAAACGGGGAATTGGCCACTTCAGCAACCACTCGCCTACCGGATGAGCCATTTGAAGCGTAAACGGTGACAGCGACATCGTGACTACGGCAACTGCCAAAAACAGTTGATAATAATAAGGAGAAAGAATTCCATAATCGACTCCTTCCTTTGCCAGAATAAACGAGAACTCTCCCACCTGACTCAGTGCTACTCCTACCATGATAACTCCCCGGAACGTGTGCCCCAGCAGAAATGCTGTAAAACCGGCCACTGTGAATTTCAAAATCAGCACCAGCAAAACCGTCAGTATAACAACCACATAATGATTCACTACAAAGTGCAGGTCGAGGAGCATGCCAATGGAGACGAAAAAGAAGCTGGTGAACATGTCTTTAAATGGAATCAGGTTGCCAAATGCCTGGTGGCTGTATTCGGATTCCGACACCATCAATCCCCCCAAAAAGGCGCCAAATGCCAAAGACAATCCCAGCCAGGATGAGAAGAGTGCAACCGACAGACAGATAAGCAGGATACTCATCAGGAACAGCTCCTGGTTGCGTGTCATTGCTACGGCATGTAGCAATTTCGGCATCAGCCATTTGTTGCCCAGATAAACCAATGCGATAATGAGAACCGCCTTAACCAGCAACAACAAAACATCGGAGCCAACATCCGTTCTCATTCCGGATAGCAGAGGTGTAAAAAGCAGCAACGGGACAAGAATGATGTCCTGAAAAATCAAAATACCAAGTACCGTCCGGCCGTAGTTTGACGATAACTCCGAACGTTCCTGCAAAACTTTCAGAACGACAGCTGTACTACTCAGGGCAACCAGGAAACCAACAAAAAGGGAGGCCCCCCACGACAGTTGGAAAGCCATCGCCACCAACATGGTAACGCCGGAAGTGACCAGTAACTGTAGAAATCCTCCGACAAACACAATCCGGCGAATGCGCAGCAAATGCTTCAGCGAGAATTCCATGCCAATGGTGAACATCAGCAAAACAATGCCGATTTCTGCCATCAGTTCGATTTCATGAACAGACGAGATGAGCGAAAAGAGATGAGGTCCAGCCAGCACGCCGGTGAGCAAATAGCCGATTATGGTTGGCACACGAATTTTCGTGAAGATGAAATTCACCACCGTGGAAAGTGTAAAAATGATGAGTATGTCTTTCAGAATTGAAATATCCATAACCCGCTATCGTTAAAACCGGCTTGTATATTCAATTTACTGCATTCCCGCGAGATGAACGTTATGGGAGACAAGATTTCTGCGCTGAGCAGAAGAGAACAAAGGGACTGTCCGAAAAACGGAAACAGTCCCTTTGTTTAGCCATTGACCGGGAAATGCTCGATCAGGCAATTTCTGACAAGATGGCTTTTTTGGATTTCACCCCGGTGATGCGCTTGTACTCTTTTCCATCCTTGAAAACAATCATCGTTGGGATGTTGCGGATATTGTATTTCTGAGCCAGTTGCTGCTGCTGATCCACATTCACCTTGGCAATGGTGAAACTGTTATTTTCCTCAGCGATTTCGTTCAGCGTAGGCGCAATCATTTTACAGGGACCACACCAGGGAGCCCAAAAGTCAACCAACACAGTGCCTTTCCGGACCACTGTCTTGAAATTTTTATTGTTCAGAATTTTAATCTTGCTGCTGGGAGGTACATTCTCCAGATTTTTCATCTTTTTAAAGCCATAAATCAAATAGGCAATAAACAATACAGCAATACCTCCACCAATGTAAAGTAACATCATTTTACCACATCTTTCTATCGACAGCGACGCTGTTGCATTCCTTCAGTAAACTACTGATAATAACAGCTTCGCCGCCGCTGGGATTATCACTAAATTCCCACAAATATAATACATATATAAAAACATCTATATTTTTATATATGAAAGATTTATTAAGTCGTGGGAAACTGAAGTTTTTAGCCTGTACAAACAACAAAACCGGGCAAGTGAAGTCAAAATAAATGCCCATTTATACTCTCCACTGTACCCGGTCGATTTCTGTTATCTAAATCTATACCTAAACTGACTCTGTAATATTCCAGACAAAAGCCCGAACGCCCACCTCTTCATTGATGGCATCCATGCTTTTTACTTTTTCCAACAGCTGTTCCACCTTTTCGTCGGGAACAACCGTCATGACCGCCGAATTCATTTCGGGCCAGGTGTGCGTTCCCAAATGAGGAGGTCCCGACACCGAGCCTCGTCCCCGAACGTCAGCCCACTGCGTGTATCCCCTGATTTCCAGGCGGTCGAGCATGTACTCCACCCGTTCGGTATTGGCCTGATTATAAACGATAAATACTGCTTTCACTTCGTATGTTTTTTAATTTGTTCCTTCAAAACACTCATTTTTCCGGTTAAACCGGGAAGACAAATACTGCAACTACTCAGCTTTCATCTTCCCGGATAAAGGTTAACCATATGAATCGTTGGACAAACTCACTGTTACTTACAGCGAATTATTTTTTATCCATGAAAATGAATTTCTTTCTTAACGCGGTTTTCTTATCCCGTTCTCCTTTTTTGGAAACCACGGCATAAAGTACCGGCACAATAATCATGGTAATGAAGGTCGAGAAGACCAAACCTCCGATAACCGAGATACCCATGGGGCGCCATATTTCCGCACCTTCACCGCCGCTGATAGCCATTGGCAACATCCCCAAAATGGTCGTCAGGGCAGTCATCAATACCGGACGCAGACGCGATTTACCAGCTACCCGGATGGCATCATACAATTCCATATCGCGGTCACGCATCAGGTTGGTGTAGTCGACCAGCACGATGGCGTTTTTCACCACAATACCAACCAGCAGAACCGCTCCGAGCGCCGCTACCAGATTCAAATCAGTTCCGGTAATTAGCAATGCCAGCACTACTCCCGCAAAGGAGAACGGAATGGAGAACATGATAATGAACGGCATTTTGAATGACTCGAACTGAGATGCCATCACCAGGAATACCAGAACCAAACTGAGCAGCAGAAGCAGTCCCAAATCGGTAAATGATTCCTGCTGATCTTCGTACGCCCCACCTACATCAATCATAATTCCGGTAGGAACATCCAGCTTATCGATCTTCTGCTGTATTTGTCCGGCCAACTGGCCCAGCGATGTTTTGTACGGCGTAACCGAAACTTTCACCACGCGCTCGCGCTGACGGTGCTCGATGTTCGGCGGCGACCAGTACTCTTCTACTTTACCAATCTCCTTCAGCTTAATGTATTTACCAGCCGGCGTCATGATGGAAATATTTTCCAGATCAGTAATCGAGCTGCGATACTTCGGCGAATAACGTACAATCACGTCGTACTCATCGCCCTGTTCACGATACTCGGTAGCCGTCAATCCTTCTACCCGGTTCCGAATCATCGCTGAAACCGAAGCGGTGCTCAAGCCATGCAAAGCCAGCTTATCGCGGTCGAGAACCACTTTCAGTTCAGGCTTCTCTTTGTCACGACTGATTTGCACATCGGATGCACCTTTGATTTCTTTTATCCCGCTGGCAATTTCATTCGCCAGGTGCGAAGTTGTATTGAAGTCGTAACCGTAGATGTAGACGTCCACCGTATTGGAAGCCTCCATCCCACTGGTAAATGTGAATGAATAGTTTTCCACTTCCGGAATTTCATCCAGCTGTTTACGGAGCGCCGCTGCAACTTCCCAGACGCTGCGATTCCGCTGGCTGGGTTTATCGAGCGCCATCATCATGTTAATGATGTTCGACCCGGTTTGATTGAACATGGAGATGAAACCACCGGAATCATCAGAACCGGTAGAGGTACTGATCAACTTCACTTCCGGAGCCTTCTTGTGAACAATCCCTTCCACTTCACGAGCTATCTTATCGGTCACCTCTACCCGTGTTCCCGACTGCAGTTCGATTTTCAACTGAATCCGGCTCTCATCGGTCTGTGGCATGAAGTCGGTTCCCAGGTTTTTCGCCAGGTACATCGAAGCCAGAAAGATGGTCAAAGCTCCCAGAAGTATCACTTTCTTATGGTGCAAACTCCACTTGATGGCTTTTTCATAACCCCGATCCAAAGCGTTGAGCGCACGGAGGAATGTATTGTCGTAACTGAAACGGGACGGCTTCTCTTTCTTCGGCTGCAGCTTCAGCAATTTCGAACTCAACATCGGCGTCAGTGTAATGGCGGCCACTGTTGATGTAACTACCGTGATGGTGACAATCCATCCCAGCTGGCGGAACATCACGCCAGTCATTCCCGAAACTAATGTCAGCGGGAAGAATACGGCCACAATCACCAGTGTGGTAACGATAACCGACAGCCACACCTCGTTGGTTGCGTAGATAGATGCCTCCCGCGGGCTGCTCTTTCGCTCGATGTGCGTAGATATATTTTCCAGGACCACGATGGCATCATCCACCACCATACCAATCGCAATGGAAAGCGACGAAAGTGAGATGACGTTGATGGAGTTCCCCGAAATGTAGAGATAGATAAACGCGACAATCAGCGATATGGGAATGGTGAGCGCGACAATAAATGTTGCCCGCCAACGTCCCAAAAAGGCCAGCACCACCAACACCACAAAGAGGAGCGCGAACATCAGCGTTTGCGAAAGGTTCGAAACCGAATCCTTGATAAAGTCGGACGAGTCGAAAATGGTTTCAATCTTCACGTCCGGAGGAAGTGTTTTCTCCAGTTCCGCCAAGTGTTTCTTGACTTCCCTCGCGACTTTCACCGTGTTGGCTCCCGACTGCTTCATGACGAACATCCGGAGTCCCCGTTGTCCGTTGATGCGTTCGTGAAGCCCTGTATCCTTCAGGGTATCTTTCACGGTAGCCACATCGCGCAGGTAAACCGGATGACCGTCGCTGGTGCCCACAATGATGTTGTTCAACTGACGACTATCGGTAAACTCACCTTCCACGCGAAGCTGGTAGTCCATTTTCCCCATTTTCACGTTACCGGAAGGCGTATTCTGGTTTTCCGCCCGGATAACATTACCAATCTGACCGATGGTCATGTGATAGGCATCTAACCTACTCGGATCCACGTTGACATAAATGACCCGGTTGGGCTGGCCGGCCAAACCAACCGAACCGATTCCATCGACCCGGTTGAGCGGGTTAATGATTTTCTCATCCAGTATTTTCTCCAATCCCGGATAACTCTCTTTCGCGTTCACTGCGTAAAAAAGCACCGGCATCATACTGGAATTAAACTTGAAAATAACCGGCTTTTCACAACCATCGGGCAACTGCTTCTCGATCAGGTCGAGAGCGTCGCGTATGTTATTAGATGCTTCGTCCAGGTTCGTTTCATACTGAAACTCAAGCGTTACTACCGAAAGGTTCTCGTATGATACCGACGAAATATCTTTCAGCCGGTCCACCGAGTTCATCCCATCTTCAATCACCTTCGAAACGTTCGTCTCGATATCTGAAGCACTGGCTCCCGGATAAGTGGTCATCACCGTGATGGCAGGAAACTCAATTTCCGGATATAAATCCACGGGTAAGTGCACCACCGAGTAGATTCCCATGACAATAATGGCCATGAAAATCATCAACGTCGTGATGGGGCGCTTCACCGCACTTTTATATATACTCATTGTTGTTGCTTTTTAATTGATTTCTGATTCAGGCAAACGGGATCACTTTACAACTTTGACTTCGTTGCCATCCACCAGGTT
This sequence comes from Prolixibacter sp. NT017, assembly GCF_009617875.1. Lineage (NCBI taxonomy): Bacteria > Pseudomonadati > Bacteroidota > Bacteroidia > Marinilabiliales > Prolixibacteraceae > Prolixibacter > Prolixibacter sp. NT017. The sequence continues at coordinate 2,863,573 of NZ_BLAV01000001.1, forward strand.
CGCCTGTCCTACCGTAATAATCTGGTCTCCGGTCTTCAACTCGTTCGAGAGCACTTCCATGTCGGCATCGAAACGCTCACCAATCTGAACATCAACACGCTTTGCTTTGCCGTTCACATATTTGAAGAGGTAGCGTTGGTTGGTTCCTTCCTGCTTCAATACAGCAATGGCCGGTACCAGTTTGGCCACATCAGTTCCCACATGAATAGACACTTTGCCATACATTCCGGGACGAATTTTCTCTCCAGGATTCGGAACCGTAATTTCTACCGTAAACGTTCTCGATGCCGGGTCAATAGCCGGATGAATGCGGAAAACTCTTCCTTCGAAAACCTTACCGGGATAAACATCCACCGTCACATCCACTTTCATTCCTTTGCGAATGCGGGGAAAATCCTTTTCCGTAACATTGATAATAGCTTTTAGTGGATTGAGCTGCATCAGCGTCACAATGGCTGCCTTGCCAACCGACGTGTTCGGTGAACCGGAATACATCTCGCCGTCTTCAAAGTACTTGTTGGTAATCACTCCGCTGAGCGGTGCCCTGAGTTCCGTATTTTGTTTCAGGAACTGCACGTTCTCTTTGGCTACGCGGTACTGTGTCGCCAGCTGGTCGTAACTTTGCTGAGTTACCGTACCCGTCTTCTGCAATGTGTCGAGACGACCAAAATCGGTCTTCAGGTTCTCGAGTTGCAATTCGGCCTGCTTCAACTGTGTGCGATCCATTTGCACCAGCAGTTGACCAGCTTTCACATGATCACCCACTTCCACATATATCTTCTCAATCCGGCCCGGACTGGCAGAGGTCAGGTAGTTTTCGTGGTAGGCCACAAACGAAGCTGTCTGGTTAATGGTACGGCTAACTTGCTGCGGCTCGAGAGACATGACCTTTACCGGCCGCACTTTCACGCTATCCTGCTTCACGTCGCCGGCCTTCTCACTGCCTTTATTTCCGCATCCGGCGGCAAAAAGTGTAGTAGCGGCCAACAACATGATTAGTTTTATTCTGAAATTCATGATTATCTGTTTAGGATTTATTTTATAGATCATTCAACAACTTTTCCCAGGCTACATATGCCTGAAGCAACTCCATGGTGGCTCCCACAAAATTGTTCTCAGCCTGTAAATAATTATCATTGGCCTGCAAACGCTCCAGACTCGATGCAACGCCATGCTCATATTTCAAATCGAAATTCCGGTTGACACGAAGAGCAACTTTCACATTCTGCTTCTGGCTGTTATACTTATCGAGCGCATTATGCAGGTTAAACCGCAACTGTTTTTCCTGAATCTTCAGCTGGTCTTCCAGTAAGTCCTTCTGGTTTTCGGTCTGTTCCAGGCTAATGTTCGCCTGACTCACTTTCGATTTTCGGAGTCCGCTGGAAAAAATCGGGATACTCAGGTTCAAACCGATGACATCTTTCGGCGATGCATCGAAGTTCGGTTTCAAAATCTTCTCGGTATGACTGTAGTAACTGCTCAGTGTCGGCAGGTAAGCCGACTTCTGTAGCGCCAGTTGCTTCTTCGACAATTCGACCTGCGTTTCCATCAACTGGTAATCCAGATTCCTCTGAACCGACATCGAGCTATCCATCAGTGCCGTGAAATTGATGCGGTCAATGATTCCGTCAAGCGTTTGCGTCAGTTGAATTTTTTCATCACCCGGAACTCCCAACTGAAACCGAAGCATGTTGTAAGCCATTTCTACCTGCCGGTCTGCCGAACGAACGCCATTTTCCAGAGTAGAAACAGAAACGGATAGTTGATCAACATCGGTCGATTCCGCCATCCCTACTTTTTCCATCTGCTTAGTCTTGGCTAATGTGCTGCGCATGTTCTCAAGGTTCTTCTTTAAGATATCGCGCGTTTGCTCACTAACCAGAATCAGGTAATAGCTATTGGCCACCTGCTCTTTGATGTCCTGTTTCGACTTCCGGTAATTGGTTTCCGACAACGACTTGTAAATTTTCGCCGTTTGCAGACCTACGAGATAACTTCCGCTAAAAAGCAACTGCGAAACCGTTGCCGATACGTTAGAAGTAGTTGCAAACGGGATTTTTGTAGGCGGGCTGTTCGGATCAAACTGAATGGTCATCGAGGCTCCCAAATAATTCGAATAGTCAGCCTTGGCATCAATCTGTGGCAAGCCCGATGCAATGGATTCCCACACTTTCTTCTGTGCCGCGTCTACATCAAGACTGGCATTCTTCACCTGCTTGTTGTAATCCAACGCGTGATCCTGTGCCTGTTTCAGCGTAAGCTGCAATTCTTCCGGCGGAAGTGCAAATGCCGTCGTCAGACCAGCAATCAGGAAAGTCGCAATCAACACTACTTTTCTCATACACTATCTATTTTACACTCTATATATTTCTGATTATTTATTCTTGAGGACTCCTTCAAAACTTTCCAGGTACTGGTCGATTAGTTTCCGGCCTTTGTCGGTACTGATTCCCCTGAGATAGGGCATAAACAAATGGAAGTGCCACTCTTTTACCGACCAGGAATCACTAATCACGTCGTTCTCCTGGGTGTTCTGGGCCAAATCGACCAGCTGCATCCAGACCGAAGCTACAATGTCCATGTTGATGTTCTTTTCAAAAACACCTTCTTCAGCGCCCTGCCTGAATAACTTCAGCATGAACTTTCTCGACTTCGCTGTGTAGTCACGTGTGACCAATGCCAGGATTTCAGGATAATGCTTCTTTAAATCACTGAAGAATCGCGGATTGATTTTCTGCATCACCTGGTGATTCTCTTTTCCAATCCGATACAGTGCATCAATCACATTTGGGGAGTTATTCACGATTTCGTTCAACGTTTTTCCATGAACCTCTCCTCCCGCAATGATGCCTTCTCTCAGTAATTCTGTTTTATCCTTGAAATTCTCATAAATGGTTCGCTTGGAAATGCCTAACTCGGTAGCAATCGCATCCATCGTCACACTCCGGATGCCATCCCTGGCAAACAACTCCATCGCTCCCATCATGATTCGTTCACGTACATTCATCTTTTCCGATTTTCTGCAAATATTGAAAACTATTACGGTTTATTTAGTTTTCTCAATGTGATCTAATCATTAAATTGAAAACTATATTGGTTTTTCTAGTTTTCACTTATGTATAGTGGTTGCTTCACAAATCTTATTGTTGTTTTCACAAAGAAAAGTGCCCGGTTATTTTCATAATTTAAATATGCTGCTAATTTTGTAAGGGTTAAGCGTAGCATGCTCAACCAATTAACTAATCATTTACCTAATCTGTTATGAAACTAAACACTCACTTGATCAAATCAGTGGGACTGCTGCTACTGGTATTCCTGCTATCCGGCCTTTCTTCCTGCAAGCAAACCCAAAAGAAACAGGAAAAATACATCGGCCTTCAGCTCTGGTCTGTTCGCGACCACATGAAAGATGACGTTAAGGGCACCATCGAAGCAGTTGGCAAAATCGGTTACAAGTTTATCGAGGCTGCCGGCTATGCCGATGGAAAATTCTACGGCATGGAGCCCACTGCATTTGCCGACCTTGTAAAAGCCAACGGCATGGATTTCCTTTCGTCGCACACCGGACAAGCAGTACCCGATTCAACAAACTGGGACGAAGTAATGGCCTGGTGGGACCAGTGTATTGCGGCACACAAAGCGGCCGGCGTGAAATATATCGTTCAGCCGTTTATGGATAACGTCGGTTACGAAAGCATTGAAGGCGTACAGCGCTATTGTGATTACTTTAATGCAGTTGGAGAAAAGTGTAACGCGGCCGGCATCCGCTTCGGTTACCACAACCACGACGCCGAATTCAAGGACATCGACGGGCAAATCATTTACGACTACATGCTCCAGCACACCGATCCGGCCAAGGTCTTCTTCGAAATGGACCTGTACTGGATTACCGAAGGGGGTAAAAACCCGGTGGACTACTTCAACCAGTATCCCGGACGATTCCTGATCTGGCACGTGAAAGACAAAACCGAGTTGGGCGGCGATGACAGCGTGATGGATTTCAAACCCATTTTTGCTGACGCCCAAACGGCCGGAATGAAATACATTGTGGTGGAAGTGGAAGAATATAATTACGATCCGCTGAAAAGCGTGGAGAAGAGTCTCAACTTCCTCAACAATGCACCGTATGTGAAATAGGTTGTTTATGAACTACATCCTGAGGGGAGATTCGCATGCCGGGTCTCCCTTCATTCTTGCTTGTTTCTGATTATCACCTACCGGGAAAAATAAAAGCTGTTCCGAAGTGCTGGCGCGGAATAGCTGTACAACATGTTCGACTGATTTCTGACCCGAATTTCCTATCTTCATCGGACAGAGTAAACCAAAAAATCAAACCATAATGAAGTCAGCTACCGCCCCTCACGTGAGCGTGATTTTCCGGGACGAAGATTTCTCCAATCAAACTTTTCGTTTCGAGGAATTTGAAGACTGTCTCTTCGAGAACTGTAATTTTTCGTCGTGCGATTTTACCCGCACTGTATTTCTGAATTGCCGGTTCGAAAACTGCGACCTGAGCAGCAGCCGTTTTCAGCAGTCCAATCTCGAAGGCGTTATTTTCGACGGCTGTCGTTTAATCGGTATCGATTTCACCATGATAAGCCGCGTGAGGCTTGATATGACTTTCAACGATTCCGAGCTGGAGATGTGCAACTTTACCGGCCTTTCCCTCGAAGAAACGTCTTTCGAAAGGTGCCGTATCGATGAGTGCGAGTTTGTGGAAACTATTTTGAAAAAGGCTAAATTCAGGGAAACCGACCTGACCGGAACCTTCTTCCGGCAATGCGACCTGACGGAAGCCGATTTTCGCGGAGCCAAAAACTATCGCTTTAATCCGTGGGAGAACCGCATGACCAATGCCCGCTTCTCTACACCGGAAGTACTGTCGTTTCTGTCGCCCCTGCAGATTCTGGTCGATTGATAAGACGGCATCTTTTCTGACTGAAAATCAAATTTAACTGGTTAGCTTCTTTTTTGTAACTTGTGGATTGTTACATCTATAAAAGACTAAACCATGTCACATATCCTCATTATGCTGGCCCTTTTGTTCCAGGGACAACCGGCCGCCAAGACATTCAAGACCGATACATTTCAAACCGATAAAGGAAACCTCGCCATTACATTCATCGGGCACGGAACCCTGATGATGATGTGGGACGGGAAGGTTATACACATTGACCCGGTTAGCCGCGAAGCCGATTATTCGAAGCTTCCGAAAGCCGACCTGATTTTAGTTACGCACGAGCACGGTGATCATCTCGATCCGGCCACCATTGCGCAACTCCGGAAAGAAAATACACAGGTCGTTGTCAGCAAAAGTTGTGAAGGGAAAGTACCTGACGAGACCGTTCTTTCTAATGGGCAAAGTATAACAGCCGATGGCATTCATGTGGAAGCGGTACCGGCCTATAACCTGGTGCACAAACGCTCCAACGGACAACCCTTTCACCCGAAAGGGGACGGTAACGGCTATGTGCTGACCATGGGAGGCAAACGTATTTACATTGCCGGCGATACGGAGAATATTCCCGAAATGAAGAACCTGAAAAATATCGATATCGCTTTCCTTCCGATGAACCTGCCCTATACGATGACGCCGGAACAAGCGGCTGAGGCTGCCCGCAGCTTTATGCCAAAGATTCTTTACCCCTATCACTTCGGGCAAACCGATCCGCAAAAGCTCGTGAAGCTGCTAAAAGGCGCGTCCATCGATGTTCGGGTGAGGAAATTGGAATAGCTATTCGCAACCTGTTCCGTTCAAATATTTTCCAACCGGCTAAAGCTGCAGAAGATAAAATTCTGAATGCTGTGCGACGGCGTCATGTGGTCGACGGTGATGCAACGGATTTTCCGGAAGAAGTTTTTCAACCGATCGCTCATCTTCTCTTCGGAATACTGTTCCACTTCGATGCCGCTGCAATGGTCGGGCCCTTGTTCGGAGAAGGTTCCGATAACGAGGTAACCTCCCGGTGTAATATTTGATTGAACGCAGCTCAGGTAGTTGTTGATTTCCTTCTCCTCAGTCAGGAAGTGAAAGGCAGCCCGGTCGTGCCAGAAGTCGTATTTCTCCATGGGCTGAAAACAAGCCGCATCCGCTTCAATCCACTTGACTTTACCGGCATCAGCTCCCAGTCGTTGTCTGGCTTTTTCGATGGCTTTCGCCGAAATGTCGAGAACGGTAATGTCAGTGTAACCAAGTCTCAGCAAATGATCAACGAAGAAACTGTCGCCTCCCCCAATGTCGATGATCTTTGCATTGAACGGCAGATTAAACTGCCGGACGAAATCGAGTGATGTAACCGGCACCGATTGGTACCAGCTCACCTCGTCGGTAGTCTTCTCCTGATAGATGTGGTTCCAGTGCGCTTTTCGTTCGAGTGTTTCCATGTCTCCTGATTGATTTGTAGTAAGGGTGGTATTCCTGAAACTTCTTCCGGTCATCTTTCCGGAAATCAAGCATTTTTCTATCACATTCCTTAAAGTTAAAAATTTATCTATCTGTGAATAATCAACAAGGTCAATTCATAACCACTCTATATATCCACAGGAATAAACTTATGTTTTATTTACATCGTTTTTTTGAATCCTGAAACGGGTTATCCCGTATAATCCGGCAGTCGACCTTTACCATACCTGGCCGAATAACCAAACTCAGCCTGACATCTTTTCGTCATGCTTGAACCAACTCACCGGTTTGCTGTTGATCGGCAGGGGTACCGGAAGGCACCCTTACCATTGACAAAAAGACATGGACAGAGACCAAATAGCAAATAAAAATAATCCGCTGAAAATCAATCAGAGTAACCCGGGGAAGGTGGTATTGCTCCTGTTGCCTATCCTGATTCTCGGTGTGATCAGTTATTGGGTTACCGACAAGAATCCGCAGGAAACAGTCAAACAGAAGAATTTAATTCCGGTAGGCAAATCGGCCCAGGCATCGATTGCGAAAGGTTTTGCACCGACCATCAGCAATCCGACGACTCCGCCCGGAACAGCTCCCGATGGAATGGTGTGGGTTCCCGGCGGAACGTTCTCGATGGGTGCGACCGATCCAACCACGTTACAGGATGGCGGACAAGAGCCCATGAATGATGCGCGTCCAGTTCACCGCGTTTACGTGGATGGCTTCTGGATGGACCAAACGGAGGTTACCAATGCCGAATTCCGCAAATTCGTTGAAGCGACGGGTTACGTTACCACAGCCGAAAAGAAACCGACGCCGGAAGATTTACCCGGTGTTCCGGCCGATCAACTCGTAGCTGGATCAATTGTCTTCTTCCCTCCGCAACAGCAAGTGCAGTTAAGTGATTATCGCCAGTGGTGGCGGTTCGTTCCCGGTGCCAACTGGAAACATCCTTTCGGTCCCGGAAGCGATATCAAGGGAGAAGACAACTATCCGGTGGTGCATGTGACCTATGCCGATGCGGAAGCTTACGCGAAATGGGCCGGTAAGCGACTGCCCACGGAAGCGGAATGGGAATTTGCCGCCCGCGGGGGATTGTCCGGGAAACCGTATGTATGGGGCGACCAATTGACGCCCAACGGCAAATGGATGGCCAACATTTTCGAAGGACATTTCCCCGAATCCGACGATGCAGCCGACGGGTACGCCGGTATTGCACCGGTAGCGCAGTATCCGGCGAACGGTTACGGGCTGTACGACATGGCGGGCAATGTGTGGGAATGGTGCCACGACTGGTACCGCGCCGATTATTACCGCCAACTGGCGATGACCAACGATATAACGAACAATCCGCAGGGGCCGGACACCTCGGACGACCCGAACGAGCCCGGTTTGCAGAAACGGGTGCAGCGGGGCGGTTCATTTCTTTGCACGAATCAATATTGTACACGATATATGGTGGGTACCCGCGGAAAAGGAGAGATTAGTTCCAGTACCAACCACATCGGATTCCGGTGCATCAAATCACCTGGTACCCAATCCCCCTAGGGAAAGGTACGAAACACCGGAAACAGGCCTGTAACGAGCATCAGGCCTGCCGAGCCGGAGAGTATGTCTTTGACATGTCTCCGGTTTTTTCTTGCTACCTTTCCGGCTAACATCCTTTTATCGACAATACCATCCGGGAAACCGGTATTATTGAATATTGTCGTTCGAATATGTATCTTCCTCCCCGATTACTTAATACCTAAAACCAGAATTCATGCAGGAAGCCTATTCCTTCGGCCTGCTGGCCCTGACTTCGTTCTTCACCCTCTTTAACCCGTTGGGAACGATGCCCATCTTCATATCGATGACATCGGAACTTGATGAAGCTAAAAGACGAAAAACCGCCCGAAAAGCGGTCATTGTTGCATTTGCTACCACGCTCCTGTTTGCTTTTTCGGGGCAGCTACTCTTCCGGTTCTTCGGTATTTCCGTGAATAGTTTCCGGATTGTCGGAGGGATTATCTTCTTCCTGATGGGACAAGACATGTTACAGGCACGGCTCGGCAAGATTAAGTTAAGTGAAAAAGAGGCGGAAATAAACGCCTATGTAAATGATATTTCCATTACTCCGCTGGCGATTCCGATGATTTGCGGACCGGGAGCCATCACCAACAGCATCGTATTGATGGAAGATGCCAACACCTTCATGAAAAAACTCCTGCTTGTCGCATCGATTGCTGTGATACTGGGAATCACTTACCTCATTTTGATTAGCGGAGCGACAATATCGAAAAAGCTGGGCGAAACCGGCAACAAGGTGCTGATGCGCCTGATGGGACTTATCGTGATGGTGATTGCCGTGGAATTCTTCTTCAGCGGACTGAAACCCATTGTTCAGGACATGATCAAATAAAATGCTGACTTATCCCGCTCCTGCGGAAAACGAAAAATCCCCTGAAGAGACTGTTGGCCAGTCCTCAGGGGATCGTCAGCGTTCGTTGGGATTAGGTATATCGATGGTTACTAATCACTTTCTTATTGAATCCGGCTACGCATTTTTGAACGCACTCTTGCCCGCAAAGGCAGCACAGCTGACCAGTTCTTCCTCAATGCGCATCAACTGGTTGAACTTCTCGATGCGTTCGCCACGGCAGCCGCTGCCCGTTTTCAGGTGACCGGCATTCACGGCAACGGTCAGATCGGCAATAAACGTGTCGACGGTTTCGCCGCTGCGGTGCGATACAAATGCATTGTAGCCGTTTTTGTACGCCAACTCAATTGTTTCGAGCGTTTCGGTTACCGTACCAATCTGGTTCAGCTTGATGAGGATGGAGTTCGCCACTTCCTTCTCAATGCCTTCCGCCAGGATAGCTTTGTTTGTACAGAAGAGGTCATCTCCCACCAGCTCGATGCGGCTGCCCAGTGTTTGGGTGAGATTCTTCCAGCCTTCCCAGTCGTTCTCAGCCAGGCCGTCTTCCAGTAACACAATCGGATACTGGTGTGCCCAGCTGTCCCACTGTTTCACCATGTCGTCGCTCGTGATAAGCTCGTTGGTGCTTTTGAAGAGGCGGTATTTACCATCTTCCCACAACTCGCTCGACGCCGGGTCGAGGCAGATGCTCACGTCGTCGCCGGGCTGGTAGCCGGCTTTCGTGATTCCCTCGAGGATGACTTCCACCGCTTCTTCGTTGGATTTCAAATCGGGAGCAAATCCACCTTCATCGCCCACGCCGGTGCTGTATCCTTTCTTCTTCAGCACCTCTTTCAGTGCATGAAACACTTCGGCGCCCATCCGGATGGATTCCCGGAAGGAAGTAGCGCCGTGCGGCGCAATCATGAATTCCTGGAAATCGACATTGTTGTCGGCGTGGCGGCCACCGTTGATGACGTTCATACACGGAACGGGCATCAGGTAGGCGTTGCTGCCACCCAGGTAACGGTAGAGCGGCGTGTTGGTCGCGGTAGCCATGGCGCGGGCAAAGGCCATCGACACTCCGAGGATGCCGTTCGCTCCCAGGTTCGATTTGTTCGCCGTTCCGTCCAGCTCGAGGAGCAGCAGGTCGAGTTCGCGCTGGCTGCCGAAACAACGGCCAACCGTTTTATTCGCGATAATGGTGTTCACATTCTCAACGGCTTTCAATACCCCTTTCCCGCCGTAGCGTTTCGGGTCGCCGTCGCGCATTTCGAAAGCTTCACGCTCGCCGGTGGAAGCACCGCTGGGCACCATCGCCCGTCCGGTTGTTCCGTCTTCCAGTTTCAAATCGACTTCAACAGTCGGGTTTCCCCGCGAATCGAGGATTTCCATTGCTCTTAGCTTAGCAATCTTCATATCATCAAGGTTTAAAAATAAAACTCCCGTTTCTGCCCGGCTTTGTTCAGCAACACCGTCACCTCTTCCACTGTTACCAGGCAACCGTAGCGCATGGTCTCCAGGTCGCTTTTGATGGTTTCGTAAAATGCCATCACCTTCTCTTCCTCATCGATAATTTCCACGATGGTGGGAAGCTTTTCAGCCACCTCCCAGAATTTGTACGAGTGAATTACCGAACTGGCCCCGAAGCCCATCACGCCTTTCACGACGGTGGAGCCTGCCAACCCGGCTTTTTTTGCTTTGAATACCAGCGATTCGTACAGACTATCGTTGCCCAGCTTATCGGTAGAGCCGATGAAAATCCGTAACAGTAGTGTCTTGTTTGATTTTTCCATCTTATACCAGTTTTATCGTCATTCGTCCGATGTACACCGCCACCAACCCCAGGGTGAAGCTCAGTGACGCATATATGATAAACCGAAGCCACTCGCGGCTTTGGAGTAGTAGAAAGGCATCGTCGGTGAGTGCCGGGAAAGTGGTAAATCCGCCGCAGATGCCCACTGTCAGAAAAATGCAAAACTCCGCCGACAGCCAATCTCCTTTCCCGGTTAAACCGAAAATAAAGCCTGTCAGAAGGCTGCCAGGAATTATTCACAAAAAACGTCCCCCCAGGGAAAGACCGTTGGGGTGTGATTTTGAATGTAGCGGGAGATGGCGAACCGGAAAGCTGTTCCGACAAACCCTCCCATGCCTGCAATCATTAGTGACTTCACCATACAATTGAAATTTAGGGTTCAAATTTCATATCGCAGAAGTCATTAGCCTTTGGGAGGCGGTTAATGGCAGACTTCATTGCCCATATCAAATGTACGGATTAATCGGGCTGGTTATCCTACCGGTAGCTTTCATTAACAACTTTTATGATTAGAAAACGTCCCGAAAGGAGGAAACAACCGGGCGGCTATCACCCGATTCGGGTAAACAAGAAAAAAAGGTGAAGCACACCGGTTCTCAAAACAAGAGCCGGGCACTTCACCTGATATCTTTAATTGATGGCTGTTGGAAATGTTGGAGAAGTAACACTTACGGAGTAAAGAGCCCTTTGCGACATTTCTGCTACAACTACAATATTTGATTCCCTACGGGCAATTCGGTTTATTATTGAATGGGCGTTTCATTATTAGGATCGAATAGTTCACGCAAAGGCCGCAGACTGTAACCACCCCAACCCCCTGAAGGGGCTTCAGGACTGTGACTAACTATTGCAACAGTACTTTTTATGAGCCATTTGACAGGAATAGCGGTAATATCAAAACGGTAACTCGTGGCACAGGAAAAAACGCACCGACCCAAAGTTCCCTTCAGCATCCCGGAACGAAAAAGGATGTCATCCCTCGGAGGGATGACATCCTTATGTGTTACTTGCTTTTGTTTTCTTCCGTTTATTACTCCTCCCTGATCAGGTAGAGCTTGTTGTCTTCCACCTTGTAATACATGGGCGCAACGGTGATTTTCGGGTAGCGGTTCCGCAGACGTTTGACTTCAGATAATACGAAATCGATTTCGTTGCCAATCTCGAAAAGCGGGGCAAACTGATTGAAATGCTCTTCGGCGAAAGTCCGTTCCCATCCGGCCGAATCGACCAGACCGCCAATAAACTTCTCTTTTTTCGAGGCCAGGTTCACCATCCCGCAGTTGCTGTGCCCGATGATGGCAATGTGCTTCACATTTCCTATCGCGATAGCAAACGATACTTTGAACTCGCTGTGGCGGAGATTGGCACCACCCGCCCTGATGATGTATGAAAAATTATCGGGGATGTGCAGGTGTTTGCGGTGGTCCATGCACATACCGACCAACAACTGAGCTGCCTCATAGGAGTCGAAATCCCGGTCGAGATCGTGGTACTCCAGCAGGTCACCAATGGGCGTATCCCGGTACTCCGGGAAAATGTCATCTTTCGTTTTAATTGCTACAAGTCTGTTCATAGTTCTCGCTTCATTTCCGCCGGCGTTCTGTTCTTCCGTTACGGCCGGCATGTTTATTATATGAATGTTTTTATGATGTCTGCCATGTTTAATACGGTGGCGAATTCTTCGTTCAGGCTGGCCAGCGCCGTTTCGTGAATGGTCTTGGCTGAATAGTGCTTGCCGTCGAAACCGGTTTTCGGGAACGTGGCAGTGGCGTCGTTTACCACGTAGGTGTCGAAGCCAAGGTTGCCGGCCATGCGTACGGTGGTGGAAATACACTGATCGGTGGTGAGGCCAACCACCACCAACTGACGAATGCCTTCGTTGTGCAGGCGTTGCTCCAACCCGGTGCCGATGAAGGCACTGTTGACCGTTTTCCCGATAACGGGCTCCCCTTCTTTCGGCTGCACCACCGTTTGAATGGCATTGCCGGGCTTTCCTTCGGCCAGCGGCGATTGCGGGTTGACCGAGTTGTGTTTTACATGAATAACGGGAAAGCCGTGTTGGCGCCACACCTCCAACAGCCGGGCTGCGTTTTTCTCCGCGTCGGGATGGTTGCGTTTGCTGCCCCAGTAAGTCGGATGGTCAAATCCCTGCTGGATATCGACCAGCAACAACGCGGGCTGTCCGTCGGGGATGAACGGCTGAAGCGGTTCGTTGGATAATGGCTGTGCGTTCTCCATGTTTTGTTATTTGGTATCGATGTTTTCCGTTTTCTCCTTTACGGCCATCACGCGGATGCGTTTGTAATCGGCATACCATTTACCGTCGACAAAACAGACCGGTTTAATTCGTTCCTGCACTTCGGCTTTGATGATTTGAGCATCCTCGTCGCTCACGCCGTCAAAGAATTGCTTGCCAAACATCGAGAGCCAGTCGGCCATGCCGGTCTCTGCGTCGGCCAGTTCCGTGGGGCGGTCGAAATGCTCGGCCCGGACTACCCGGAATCCGGCTTTTTCCAGCTCTGTGGCATACTCGCCAATCGTCGGGAAATACCAGAGTTGCTTCTCGGCCTGTTCGTGGTAACCGTGTTGGGTCAGTACCTTCCGCAAGGCCCCGACGATGTTTTGCACATTGCCTTTCCCACCGAACTCGGCCACCAGGCGTCCACCCGGTTTCAGGTTGCGGTACATGCATTTAACGGCTCCCTCGTAATCGGTTACCCAGTGAAGCGCTGCATTCGAAAAGATGGCATCGAACCGTTGGTTGAACTCAAAATCGGACGCATTTCCCACCTCGAAATCGATGCTGGGATATTTGCTTCGCGCGTCGGCGATCATTTCAGGCGAGTTATCCATTCCTACCACCCATGCAGCACTCTCTTTTATCTGACTGGTAAGTTGTCCCGAGCCGCATCCCACGTCGAGAATACGTTCATTTGCTTTGGGTTCCAGCCAGCTGAGGATTCCCTGGCCATATTGGTACACAAATGCGTGCTTGTCGTTGTACAATTCCGGATTCCAGTCTTTTGCCATGTTATTTTTTCCCTTTTACAGAGACGCACTATGGTGCGTCTCTACCAATACCCTACCCCTAAACAAATAATCACGCGTTGGGTTGAGAGTTTTTGTACTTGCCAGTCATTTACCGCCTGTTTTTACCCATCAGCCACGCGACATTTTCCTGGTGTTGATGTTTTTACCCAATGGAACTGAATGTTATTTGTCATAATTCTATGAATTTCCCCCGTTAACGCAGTTTAATGAATACTCCCTGAATACTCCCGAATACTCTCCCAGGGAATCATAAAAGAGGCTCATCAAACGACAAAAGGAACTCTATTAACCGCAAAAGAAACCCAGAGAATTACAAAAGAGTCCCGGAGAACTACAAAAGAGACTCCTTTTCCTGCAAAAGAAGCCCCATTAACGACAAAAGAAAGACCTTTAACTGCAAAAGGAACCCATTAAACGCGAAAAGAACGGCATAGATCGCCAAAAGAGTCAGCTGGAATACCAAAAGAATCAGCTAGAATGCCAAAAGAATGTCGTTGAACGACAAAAGAGAGCAGTTGTTTGAGACGCAAGGCGTAATTGTCTGAACCCGGAAACCGCAGATTTTTGGATTTCCCGGATTAAAAGGATCATGCGCCCATCGACGTTTTAGGCAATTTCAACCAATTCACACCCATGAACAACGTGATCGTAAAGACGCAATGCCTTGTGTTTCAAAAAAAAAAAAAAAAAAAAAAAAAAAAAACACCCCTTCAATGATTCGGTCTATCAAACACCACCGCCGCCTCCCATCTGCGTAATCTGGTAAATCTGCGGTTTCCGGGTTCAGACGTTTTTTTTTGAGACGCCCGATTCGGGCGTCTTTACGGGTGCCCTATTTGAAATTAAACAATACCTTTCCGCCCGATTCGGGTTTCCAGACCTTTTTGTTCTGGTCGTATTTGTATTCGGTGCCGACTTTGATTTTTGTGCCTCTGCCCGAATCATACTGCACGCCTGCACCAACCTCCCGTGTTGGGAAAAGCCCGCGCATCCGGAATGCCGGATCGTTGCGTTTTCCCAGCGTAACGTATTGTCCCCAGGTTTGTAATTGCAGCCTGTTGGTCAGCGAATACCGGAAAAGCAAATTCCCCCCAAAAATAATGTTCCGGCGTCCGGTGAGATATCCGTACTGCACATTAATAAAAGCGCCATAATCCAGCGACAGGTCGTCTGTCAGGCTGAACGTGCCTAACCGACCGCCGTAATTCCGGAAATCTGCCAGTCCGGGATACATTGGTAAAACGGACGATACGGAGTCGTTGGTCCGGTAGCTTAGGTATTTCAGAACACGATCCATGTCGGGGACAAAAATCTTTTGGTGAAGCGTTTGGGATAAATCACTCTCCGGAAACCACAGGACCGGTTTTTCCTGTTGCAGGAAGGGTTGTACCGACAGATGCTCCGTACTGCTTTTCCACTTTATGGAATCGCCTATATCAACTGAATCTCTTTTGGTCTCTTGTCCCTTCGCCTGTAATACCGTCAGGCTCTGAATGACCAGGAGAATTAACCACACGTGTTTTTGTTGCATAACACCGCACATTTTTATGTAATATACGTAAGACGATCCAAACACGGCAGAAGTGCATGGATTTTTTGAAAATTGTCTGGGCCGGGATGATGCGGGCGTAATTGTCTGAACCTGGATTACGCAGATTAACCAGATTACACAGATGGAGGACGGCGGCGGTATTTGATGGGAGGAATCATTGGGGAAATGTTTTTTGAGACGCAAGGCATTGCGTCTCTACGGCGCGTTGTTCATGGGTACCGGTGGGATGTGGCAAAGACGAAAGCATTTCGTCTTTACGAGTGCGTTGTTCATGGATACCAACGTTATTCTGGTTATCTTTGCCCGATAAAATTTCAACCGTTTGCCTCATGATTCAGGATATCTTTCCCCACCGTTTCGACAATCAATACCGCGCTGAACAACACATCGGAGACGAGGACATTGTGCTTTGTTACCGGGACAACACGTTGTTGCTGAAAACCGACGGGGAGACATTCGGGCTACCGCGAAAGAAGGATTTCCCGGAGATGACGGAACAGACGGAAAGCACGTTCCTGTTTTCGCTGAACGATGTTTCGTGCTTCCTGGTGTGGGATGAGCTGGCCGCGAGGGAACCGGATTTTGCTTACCAGGAAATCAGCTTTTTCCGGACGATTGAGCAGCCGGAAATCGCGTGGGTGAGCATCGCGGGGTTACACCTGGTGAACTGGTACACGCAGAACCGTTTTTGCGGGAAATGCGGGAGCCGGACCGAACACAAATCCAACGAACGGGCGCTGGAGTGTCCGAATTGCCATACCACCGTTTATCCCAAAATTTCGCCGGCCATTATTGTGGCCATTGTGAGCGGCGATAAACTGCTGCTGGCCCGCAATGCGAATTTCCGCGGCAACTGGTTTTCGCTCATTGCAGGGTACGTGGATGTGGGCGAAACGCTTGAGGAGGCGTTGGCACGCGAGGTGAAGGAAGAGGTGGGCCTCGACGTGACCAACATTCAGTATTACAAGAGCCAGCCATGGCCGCTGTCGGGTTCGATGATGATTGGTTTTGTGGCGGAGGCCGACGAACACCAGCCTATCCACGTCGACGGTAACGAGATTGTGGAAGCCGCCTGGTTCTCCCGTGGCGACCTGCCCAACCACTCCTCCACCATTAGCATTGCCGGCGAGATGATCGCCAAATTCGAGAAAGGCGAATTGCAGGGGTGCGGAGAGGTGAAGAAGGTGGGGGCTTGAAGGTTTTCACCAACAGTTGTCAGCATCAGCTATATAAATATAGTCAAGGCAATCACCAATATGACAGTTACTATACATATTAATTTTGCCTCACCTCTAAACATCATTTGTAATCTCTTATTTGTTGAGCTTTTATCTCTCCATCGTTGAATTATTGGGAAATACAAAAACGTAATCTTTATATTCTTGCCAAAACTTCTCTGGTATATGGGCAATCATCTCCTTTCGTGTACACTTCCCTGGGATTATTACCGTATTATATTTATCCATACCAGTAACTAAAATACTCCACCCCTCTTTAACCCCCTTGTAATAAGAATAGTCGGATTCCCTTATTTCATCCAGTCTACTGGATTCTTCCAAACTAAGCTCTTTAGGAGATATAAACACCGATATTACCATGCGTTTTTTTTCTTCGCCCGAATCAATTGGTTTATTTATTTCAAATAAGTGAATTTTTGCTCTTTTATTTTGAAATTCATATATAGAATTCTTGTCCTTTCCAAATGAGTTTTTTTCTGTAATATATAGCCCAAGCTTTTCGTTTATCAAAAACGGATCTTGGTTAAAAAAAGCCGTAATTCCATTACTAAATGAATAAATTAATTTCGCATCACTATTTTGCACTTTCTCACTATCGATGCCATCTATTTTATCAAATAAATACTCTGGAACAATAGGATATAAATTAGAGATAAGATCGTAGTCATCAAAAGTGTCACCAAATTTATTGGCCCTTACAATCAAAGATTTTTCATTAAAATGTTGTCTGCGTTGCAAAATTGGGATTTTGTATGGACTCCCACTCCTCAATACCAGAGAATTATCCGAAACTATAATTTCCTCAGCTATCAGCAGTTTAAATATAATCAGCTTTTGCGTTAAAATATCAAGAGAGGAAAGATTGTAGTTTCGCAAACTAACCTCTTCTCTTTCTACAAACTGTTTTATCGTTATATTTTCTCTTGTTGAATTAACTACACCTTTCCATAAAATATTACCATATTCTGTATAAGATAACTCATTAACAAACAAAGTGTCTGCATATCCAATTTTTTCAAAAATAAAATCCCATATAAGATTAAATTCTTTCGAATTCACTTCTATTTTATAATCGGAAATATGCTTTTGGGTTATTGAGATCATTTCTTTCAGCAAAAACAAAACAAGTTCAGATACAACTTCTTCGTGTTCATTATCATAATTTATTATTGAAGTTCTATCAACACTTAGTTGTGGTCGATTTTCGCCTTTGAAGTTTAAAACACCATCATGGCTTAAAGCATTCGTATAGTAATGAGAAATGGATACAGGATTAGAATTAGAAATAACTATCCCGTCAATACATACTCCCCTACCATCGACCTTAGGTATACTATAGAAAATATTGGAATCATAACCAGCTAACCCTGATTTGGGCAAAGCAAAAGTTGTTTTATATTGGACTGACTTATGAATAATATCAATTTCATAAAGCTCCAGAAGATCTTTGATTTCCGTGAAGGCGTATTTAAGTTGATAAATTCTCCGACTATTATTCAAAAAATGTATGTATTCTAAATCCTGACTGCAAACGCCATACTTGTCTTCTTCAATTATAATCGGTTTGCTTTCAATTTTTAACTTAGTATCATCTTCTATATTCACCAATACATCAATATCTTTTTGAATTACCCCTACAAACCCATTAACTTTATTGTAAAGATGATTATTCCAGTAATTATACAGATCCAGATACTTCACATATTCTTCAGGAACGTGTTTTGGTTTGCCAAGTAATAAAATCCCAAGCTTATTAAGCTTTTTAACATTTAACAGCTGGCTAATTTCTTCTACTAATTGGACTCTGACAATAGTGCCAGATTCTAATATCTTTTCCTTTTCAATGTCATTTGTTTTCTTATAATAAAAGTTTTCATGTGGTCCATCGATAGAACAAGATATGTAGTTACCATCAATTGTCTTAGTAGTAATTTCAATTTTGTTGCCAATCATAAAACAAGATAGAATGCCAATTCCAAATTGAGATATAGGAGTGAAATCGCCGCCCCACTTTGCTTGATATTTGAAGAAATCTGAAGACTTATAATATGAATTACCAATATTCAAAAGATAGGTTTCTATTATATGCTTCGACATACCAATTCCGTTGTCTAGACAATACAAAAACGTCTTACCTTCTTCACTTTGTAGCCCAAACTCTATTATTCCTCTAGTAGATTTCCCTAAAGTTCTATTTTGAGAAATCATGCACCGACAGGCATCAAGAGAGTTCTGGTATAATTCCCGTAAACAGGCAAATTTGTCTTTATATAACCCAACTCCCATCAATAACTCAATCGTTCTTGTCTGATTTAAAGAAAAGCTTAGACCTCGTTTGGGTAAAAATACATCTTCATCATTATTTACATTTGTCCGATCTACTTTATCTTGGAAATTGTCAATATATATTTTGTTCCAAAGTCTTTCAAATTTAAAATAATTCTGTATTTCAATCTCTATCCAATCAATATACTGATGAAGTTTGAAGTAAGATTCAGGATCTTCACAATACGCTCGAAATGATACCAGCCCATTTTCAATAGAATAGTTCACGCCGTTGTTTTTAACAGCCCATTGAAGAAAACTATATTCAGATTTAAATATCCTAGAGGACCTTAAATCAATAGGAGCTCTATCAAAACTAAAATGAATTATATCTCCTAATCGAAGCATTATGGCTACAAATTGAAGATTTGCTGATTCATTACCGTAATACTGCGCATTTGCACTAAGCTTATTTACAAAAGTCGAATCCTCACCATGAGACCTACATATTTTAGCTAAATCATTTGCAAGCTGTTTTCCCCATGTTGGTTGTTCAAATGCATTACTAAACAATGATTCGAGATTCTTTACATAAGTTTCAATCCTTGTATGATGGGTTGCTCGTATATAATCAATACGAATGAAGTCATTTAATTTCTCAAAATCATTCAAAGATTCTATTCTTCTAATTTGGTCCGCAAATCCATTCCTATAATTTTGATAATCTACAAGTAAATCTGCCAAATAGTTAATTAGTTCTTTTTCTGAGCTTGGAGAAAAAATCCACTCCTTTACATCACTCTCAAATGTCCCGTAAATCTTTCCTTTAGTTGAAGAAATGACTTTAATTGCTTCTGAGAGCTTCAATGGTGCCTTCAAGTCATTTAGTAATGAGTCCGATTTCACTTTAAACTTGTCAGTTCCTTCCGTTAATTTTAAAACCTCAATTTCCCAATCGGAAGGAGCCATAGCGCAATCATGAAAAAACGCAGATAAATGTATCAAAAACAGTTCATAAACTGATAATTCTTGTATTTTTCGATCACCTAATAACTGTTCTTGATTATACAAAACTTTCTCACTGTGAACCTTATCGTGTAAATCAAACTCCGGTAATATTCTTGTAATCCGCTTTAAATGAGCTACAGCCTTTTTAGTTAAGTCGTCAGCAAGATTGTACAATTTTAGTTCAATCTTCACTCCATCAGATGGATTTTCACTTCTCTTTTTTAAAGTCTCAAATATTTTCATTTACTCACAGATTTTCGCTTCGATTACACTGTAGCCAACAATTCAATTTAATACATAGTTTGTGTTGTCAAAAACAATATGGTTTGCTGCACCCCGTACAACATCGAATCCGCTATAAAATTTACACATTGTCGGGTGGCGTTTTTTCAAATTTCTGTATATCGATAATCTTTTCTGAGAATTGGTCTGTATTTGAATTCTCAAACCAAAATTCAAGAATATTTGTATCTGTATTTAATTTCTCAATTTTAAAGATATGTTCAGTATTCTCCTCATCGTAAGGAGCTTCTAATCCACTAAAAGAATTACCTAATCCTACGACCTGATAATCTAGCATTTTTATGTTTTTCTGATTGGATATAACATCTTTTTTGAAGCCTAGGGTTAACTCAGACTCACCACCAATTCGATATATAAATGGCATGCATATTTCATAAAAAACGGGTTGATTATTTGGAGCGTGTTTCCATAAATGTTTAGGAGCAATTACTGAAGAGTCTACGAGAAATTTAATCGAAGCTTTCCTATTCAAAGTATTTTCTCTGTATACTTTTAATTCCAGAACTCCATTTTTTATATTCTCAGCTTTGTTAAAAGTAATCTTTTTAGGGTATTCATAATTATCTAACAATAAATATATTGCACCTCTTGAAGACATAGCAATTTGTTCCAAGTCATTATTTACCTGAATCCTATTCAACGCAGTTAAATAAAAATAGCCAATATTTGAAAGCTTTTTAGTCCCTTGTATATTCCATTTTGACAGTTTTAATTCGGATGATTTTAAAATGAGTTCTTTATAGCGTGGTAGGGTATGATGATAGAGGTACAAATGTGGAATCCCATCTATAACTTCTCCTTCTCCAGTCGCATAATCTGTAATATTCTTAGGACCAAATATTTTACAATTATATATTGCCGAATTATCAGGTAAGTTTTTTACAAAATCATTGTTTGTAAATTCAACATTTAAAGTATTTCCCGCTGAAATATCAACAAAAAAACCACAATGAATGATTTCCTCATCTTTTACTAATAAATTCACTAAAAAGGTAAGTGGTTGTATCCATTTAAAACTTGTTCCTTTTTCAGCAATAAAAATTTGGTCTGGAAAAACAATAGAATCATCTTTACTATGAAGAAGTTTACATTTTACTTTTCCTTGGTAAAGATTACTAACATCTGCATTTTTTCCGTATGTTGAAATATAGAAATTCTCAGTTTTCGTTTTGACACGATTAAATTTTTTATCTATCTCCATGATAATTTAAGTTTATTCAAATGCTCCCCAACTAGTTTGCATATCTACCAAAACTATTCTATGTCTCCAATCTGAGAATGGTATGTTTACCTTCGTTGAATAGTCAAACACAATATTTGTTGTTGCTCCCCTATACAAACAGGAAGCCGTTCTGCTAACTCACAAGCCCGGTGGTAATTGGTCGAATTTTCTGTCTTCATGTTGTTGGATTCTTTGGTGCATCCAAGTTAACAAAATCTTTCGGGTTTCCGAGTGATGGGTTTCGGGCTGGTGAGATGGTTGGCGTTTACGATTGACGATTCTTCGGAGCCGTTTGATAGATAACGGGCATTTGTCCCTTCCACCTACTCCATACGTCATTGTTGGTGATGAGTTCGGCCATAAAATGACCGACATTGATCCGGCTGACCGTTCCGGCATTTAAAATCGCACTTCTTGTGGGTGAAGGATGCACCTCGTATCCGGTGACCTGGTCTTCGTTTACCAAACCATCGGGCCGAACCGCTACCCACTCGATGAAACGGTTGTTTTGCCCCATCTGCGTCCGTAAATAATCGGCCGCCTTTTCATTATCGACATGTGGAGGTAACAATAACCGGAGGATGGCGATGACCAACCGTTGCCCCATCGAAATGGGTTCGTTTAAGTCGCGGTTCCGGTTGCCGGTCGTGTTCATCAATACAAATTTCACGGGCTTACCCGGTGCGTTCTTTTGAATGGCATTGCAAAGGAGGATGACAGCGTCGGTCACCAGTCGTCGGGGTTTTCCGTATAGCCCTTTCCAATTCGGATGATGGCCTAGACAAGAAGCGACGGCATCACAATCGCGGATGTATCCGGCCATTTCATCTACCGTGATTTCGGATACGCTGGCTTGAATGATGGACAGTTGGTCGTTGGTTTTCCATGTTTCGGGTAATTTCTCAGGCGAACGAACAATCACCTTTACCTTTTGCCGGGAATTGAGCAGTTGCTCCACTACATGTTTTCCGGTTGCTCCCGTTGCACCAACTACCAATGTTGTCATATTGTATGTTTATTCATTCATTGAAATATGCGTCCTATCCGAACAATTACCATCAAGTTAAGGAAATTTGCCGGGTTTTTGGTGGGTGGGGATTGGGATGGGGAGCGTTTGCGATGGGGAGATTGGGAGAAAGGGAGATTGGGGGAAAGGGAGCGGTTGCACTGAAACTGCTATGTTTTATGACCGCTTGTTACCACAGGTTATTTTTCTTTTTTGTCGGTCTGTATTCTTGATTTGCCCTATCCAATAACTTTTTCTCGAATTGTCTAGGGAAAAACTTCCTCTGAAGCCTGGTCCTTAAAGTCGATATTTGATAGGAGGTGGAATTGGTTGTCCTTGATATCTCGCTCGCTTCTTTTTCTGTCAATATTTTATTGATCTCATTTTTTGTGTCAATCTTGAACAATGGAAACTCAGGGTTATTTGCTGCCGTCAGTGTAACCTGCTCCTGAAGAGCCTCGCTAATTGAAGTCATAAATTTTTCAATCTTCTCAAAGTCGTTAAGAGAGTTGACGTCTTTTGGATCAATGTCAAATTCAATTTGCTCTGAAATAAAGAAATAACAGTTAACCTTTATTTGTCCCAAGTTAATTGTCAGGGATTTACTTTCCATCTCCCCACTTGTATCCTGAAGATACCTGAGAACGTATTTCTTGTCGATCTTGTCGTTGTCAGAATATGTCAGGTTGAAGTTGTCATTCAAGTGGTCAATGAGTTTCTCCCATTCTTGTAATGAAATATCCTGGACGTAAATGTCTCTGAGACTCCCGTCAGCTTCAAAAATCCACTGTATGTCGTTCCAGTTACGTGTCATTTTTCAAAATGTGTGGTAACGGCCACGGCTATGAAGCGTGGCTTAAGTTGCTCCTGCGGCGAGCTATGCTTCATGAGCCACTGTTGGCAAAAGTATTTTTATTCACCACACCAATTAACTCCACCATCATCTCCCCAGCTTGGCCCTTGAAATCTCACTAAAACTTTGTTATTTATGATTTTATAATTGCACATTTCTTTAGCCTCATTAAGAAAATCTTGGTCAATAGTATCAGTAATTATATAATCCAATCCATAGAAATCATGAGTTATATAACCAATTTCAATTGCTCCAACAGAATTATGAATATGCCATATTTTATGTTTGTAACCAATAGATTTACAATTTATTTCAGCCAAATCATGTTTTAATCTTATTAGATATTCTTGCTTAAAATGTATCAAATTCAAAATAGAGTCAAGTTTTTGACTTTGTAATCTTAGTCCATAATCATCAAGAACAGTTTTGTTTTCAAGGTTTTTGTCAATTTTACCATTATCCCATAGTATGATATCCACTTTATCATCCTCCCCAAATTGTAAAAACATATCATAATTGTCAGGCTTGAGAGCATTGAAATGTTTTACACATACTATCAATCATGGTGGTGTTCTTGTCATAATTCAGGAAGATTTTCTTTCTCGCACATGACAAGCTGATGAATATTATAATTCCTATTATGAGTGATTTTTTTTTCATCAAATTTTTGCTAACTGGCTTATATGTGCACCAAACGCCCCCTAACCGCTTTTAAGAGAGCGATATATGCATCTTTTGTGGCAATTGGACGAATTTTTTGTCTTCATATTCTTGGATTCTTTGGTGCATCCAAGTTAACAAAATCTCTTTGGTTTTCGATGGGTGGGGATTTGGGATGGGGAGATGGTCAAAAGAGGGAGTTCCCAACCCCCAGATTGATTGGGGGTGAAGAATGATTTATCCGGCGTTGCCGGAAAAGAACAACAAAAGAAATGGTTTCAATGTGGCTACACCACCATTGCGCTCGAAACAGCAAATGTATTTCAATCATGTCCGTCACACGATCGCAATCTCACGCACGTTTCCCTACCCGGGGCTCACACCCCGGGCTAATAAGATTTCGTCCGGGATTCTACTCAGATATAAGAGGCGCAGGTTATTTAGGTTTTGTGTTCGACAATGCTAAGTCCCCCATTTCGCCGGTAGGCGAAAAGTGCGTGAGCCGGTCAAAGTCACCCGGGCAGGAGAAGGCGGGAGCGGTTTTTTGCGGGGATTCATGGTCGTGGGCCGGAAAGAAAAAACCGTGACGCGGGCAGAAGGATCACTTTGACTTGTCCTTTTGGTACTTTTGGGACAAGCCAAAAGGACAAAGTGTTTTCTATTATTCGGCTTCGATGTAAGTATCCTCTTTGTTTCCTTAGTGGTAAAAAAAAAGTAACCACCCCCGACAACCATCGGGGTGAACACGTAACGGTGTTCCTTAGTATATACCGGGAAACAACCGGTAACGCACGCGGCGCGTATAATCGCGGTACCCTGGCAGTTCTTCCTGTAGCGTCCGATCTTCCAGCATGGTCCGTATCACCGCAATGACTACTGCAATGAGCACCGGAATGATGGTCCAGACAGAGCCCAGTGCCAGTACAATACCAGGTAGCGCCAGGATATTTCCGGCATAACCCGGATGCCGGACGAGCCGGTACGGACCGCTGTCACAAACCCGATGTCCCCGGTCGGTTTGAATACGTACCATGGTTGAGAAGAAGCGGTTTTCGACCATCGCCCACCCCCCGAAGGTGTATCCAAGCGCAATCAGAATGAAGCCAACGATGTTGAGCCACACCGGAAACCGGGGTGACCACCCAAAGCGGTGATCGAGTCCCGCCACAATAAATAATGGGAATGATATGCTCAGTATCATCAATGGGGCCAGTACTTTGTCCCACGATTTCACATCCTGGTCTTTTCCAAATTTGCCCCGCTCGGCCAGCAATCCCGGATGCCTTTTCTCTGCCCACAACCGTGGACCGATGGCCGCTACCGTTATCAGCGCTGAATACAACCATCCCTGCCACCAACCCAAATCCCATGCGCTTATCATGAGCACCAGCGGTACCAGGAGATACGTGATGATTAATCCAGCCAGATATTGGGGGCTTACTGATTGAGGTGCCTTTTGATCAACTGTTTCCGGTGTCATAGCGATTCCTCCTTATTCAATGGTGTGTCTTTGCAATCCAGACAGAACGATAACCGGTCAGTTTTTTCGTTCTCATTTCGTTGGTTGTTAGGACATAACCAAGTTATCAAAATCTTTCGGGTTTCCGTTATAGGTAGGAAGTTGAAAGGAGAACCGTATAAAGCTTCAACGAGAACCGTATAAAGGTGATAGGGAGAAACGTATTAAGATGGCACGAGAAACGTATAAGTTTTTCGGAAGCCATTAAAGGAACGTCTGAGCCGTAAATAGAATGGGAAACTCTTCTGCTTAGTCACCAGCTTGTTGATGAGTGGTCGAATTTCCTGTCTCCATGTTGATGGAGCAACTGATAATCGATAATGCCTGATGAACCAATAAGAGCTAAAACCAGGTTTGTTTTTTATATACCAGATATTCATCCCCAAATGTTTCCAGCAGAACGCTCTCTTCCTTTTTGATTCTTTTGGTCTGTAAAACAGCGATGATTATCAAAAATATCAATCCATAAAACACTTGAGTAAAAATGAAAAATCCCGCTATAAATGTAGATCCAAACAGGTATACAGGATGCCGGATTTTTTTATAGATACCGCTCTTCACCAATCTTCTTGCTTCCGCCGCTATTTGAAAGGAATCTCCCAGTTGAATTCTGGCTATTGTGAAGAAAATCAAGGAAACAATCATCAAAATCAATCCGGCATACGTGTAGCCATTGACAAAATTACCCTCCTTAAAATATTTGATTACCAACAAGGTAAAAGCAAGGTGGACTACGATTAGTGTCAAATAATTGAAAACCTTATTTCTCATCACTTTTAAGTTTATCCCAATGACTGTTTTCTGTCTCCATTGGGTTGGATTCTTTGGTGCATCCAAGTTAACAAAATCTCTTTGGTTTTTGGGTGGGGTTCCGGGATAATACAAGCTTATTGCCTCAACAGCATCTCCCTTATCTGCGCCGAGTAATTCCGGGAAACGGGTAATTTATAGCTGCCGATTCCCAATTGATTCCCTTCCAGCGAGGTGACTTTGTCGATATTCACCACAAACGATTTATGAATCTGAACAAAGTTTCGTGGTGGTAATTTTTCAATGAATGCACTTAATTTCGAGTGAGCAACAAGTCTATTTTCTGCTGTTTGTATCGAGATATAATTTTCCATTCCTTCCACAAACAGGATATCATCAAAATTCACCTTCTCGTACTTTTGGCTCGTTTTCACGAAAATAGAACCGGATTGTAACTGATCCGTATTCTCCTTTTCGAACTGGTCATAGACTTTGTTCACGGCTTTCAGAAAACGCTCGAACGAAACCGGTTTCAGCAAATAATCGGCCACATCCAGTTCGTAACCTTTCAGGGCATATTGCTCGTACGCACTCACAATAATAACTTTGGGCGGATGATGGATGCCCGACAGGAAGTCCACACCGGAAAGATAAGGCATTTCAATGTCCAGGAAAATCAAATCGACTGGTTGCTCCTTCAGCACATTTCCCAACTGAACGGCATCCTGGCAGGTGGCTACCAGTTCCAAAAAGCCGAGCTTTTCGATATATCCCTGCAAGCCTTTTCGGGCCATGGGCTCATCGTCGGTAATAACGCAACGCAACTTTAGCATTCTATTTTCAAATTAGCTATGAATGACTGATCGGTTTTCTTCGTCTCGAAGAAATGCTTTCCCGGATACAGCAGGTTGAGCCTCCGGTGTAGATTTTCGAGCCCAATGCCATTTGCCTTCTTCTTTTTCGGTGGCGGCATTGGCGGAATGGCATTCTCTACCGTGAAACACAAACTTCCCTCCTGCCAACGGGCTTCAATCTTTATCCAATATTCTCCACCTACGTATTTGTACGCATTCTCGACCAACGGAAACAACAGCAACGGATGAATTTTCTGCTCACGTAAAGCGGGGTCGAAACTGACCGTCAATTGAAACGATTCGTTCATTCGCACTTTCTGAAATTCGATGTAATGACGAATAAAATCAAACTCCTGTTCCAGCTTTACGGTCTGGTTGATGTCGTACAGCTGGTAGCGTAACAGCTCGGATAGCAGCTCGATGGATTTTCGCGGCGCTTCGTTGTTTTCGTCAATCTGAAAATAAATAGCATTGAGTGCATTGAACAGGAAATGTGGATGAAACTGCGCTTTCAGGAATTTCAACTCGGTTTCCATTTGGGTGTTCCTGATTTGCTGCGTCAGTGTCTTCTGATCGACATACGTCTGAAGCAAATCGCCTCCCCTGAAAATGGAATAATAAATGATGATGAGCAAGGTCATAGCCGCTTCCGCAACAACGATATCGTTGGTTGTTACAGGAGCGTCTGTCATGTAATGAATACCATAGAGCACTGGGATGGTTATCACCATACTGATCAGCATTATCAGCAGATATTCGAACACCAAATGCCGTATGGACATCTCTTTTGCCTGTTTGCTGCGTTTGACAAACTGCTGCAAAAAGTATTCGATACCAAATGAAATAATGATGATGGAAACAAACTCAATGATATTGATCGAAAGAGGCCGTTGCCAGAATTTGTAGTCTCTTGGCACATCGTTGATGATTCGGATCGTCGTCAGGACCGTAATCCCAAAAATAACCGGTGAAATCCAGAACCATTTACTGCTTTGTTTCATAAATCGTTGATTGACTAATTACAAAGATATTCGTTTGGAATCAATACTCTTTTTCTCTTTGGCCTTTTTCACATCGGCTCCCTTTTTGAAACGCCAGGTAAACGAAACGCCTAACACCGTATGATCGTCAAATTCATTGGTGATGACGTGTCCTCCGGTAATAACCCCTTTTATGCGGGTATGGTTCGAATGAAACCAATCGTTGGAAAAGATGCTAAGGGTTGCCTTCCGGTGGAACAAGCTCCTTTGAATGCCGCCGGACACCTGCCACGTTGGTAACACATCGATTTGCCCAAAAGCCATCCGGCTATTGTAAAAACCGCTCACTTCGCCCGACCATCGCCACGGCAGACTGATCCGGTTTTGCAGTCCCGCCTGGAATGACCAACCTTCATTTTTCAGCGTCGAACCGTTTTCCATCCATTGATAATTGTCCTGTGCCAGCTGGGTATGCAAGCTTGTTTTCCACCATTTTGTCAACGACAACTGAGCGGCGTCGCCCTGGATGCCATATGAATGGTGCGACGACATATTCGTGGGCATGACCAGTACCCGTTTGGTACCCGGCTGTACAAAATATGACTTGATAATGGCCTGCGTGGTGTTGGTATAAAACAGACTGAGCTTGTAGGCTTTCCGGATGGTGTACGAGAAAATGAACCGGTTGGTAAACTGAGGCTTTAACCCGGTATTTCCCTGTTCGTAGGTGTAATTATCGAAGACATACACAAACGGGTTCAGGTCGTGATAGTTGGGACGATCGATGCGTTTGTCATACGTCAAATTCAATGCGTTGTCGTTAGGTAATTGCCAGCTCAATAACAAATTGGGAAAGTAATTGGTGTATGACTGGCTTACGGAACCGGCTTCGACATTGGTATTTTCCACCCGCAACCCGAGTTCAGCTGTCCAGGGTTTCTTCTGCACCTTACTACTGACATACAGCGCATTGATATTTTCCCGGTAGTTGAACATCGTGCTTAGACCGGGATCAGTTATCCATTGTCCGTTCTGTCTGTTTTGGTAGTTGGCGCCATCGTCGATATTCACGATATCGCTTTTAGCCCCGGCATCGAAACTCCATTGGTGATTGATGGGGTAAGCCAGGTCTACCCGCCCCGAATACATTTTGATGGAGCCGTCTTTTAACGCCTGCGACACATCCTCCGACGACGGGCCCGACGTCCGGGTCATCACATCCTGATGAAACTGGTTTTCCTTGGCCGAATAGTGGAGCCCATTGGCCGATGCCGAAATTTCTTTTCCGAGCGAATCGATTTTGTGTCGTATGTATACAGAAGAAGTCAGGTTCTTCCGGTTGGCATCGTTGTTGGTCAGTGAATGGATGGTCGAATCACCGGACGTGGTTAACGTGTAAAACACCGAACTGAGGGTACCGTTCTCCTTGTTGTTCACGGAGCTTCCCCTAACCGTCATCCCCAAAGTTGTTTTTGGATTGGCATAGAAATCAACTCCCAAATTGAAGTAATGCGATCTGTTTTCCAGTTTGCGGTATGAATCCTGATCGAAAAATGTGAGCGGGTCCGTCGCAGTTTCCGGGAATTCACGGGTAATGGTCAAATCAACATAGTTGCTCCCCTGGTAGTAACCGTACATGCCGTTTACGTTCCACTTGTTTTGCCGGTAACCAAAGGCCAGGTTGTTGTTGGCTCGTCCGTACTTACCTCTTTCGTAATTGGTGTTGACATTCACGTTATACCCAACGGCATTGGTCTTTTGGGTGGAGATATCAATGATTCCGGCGTTCCCTGCCGCTTCGTATTTGGCCGAAGGATGCGTAATCAGATCGATTTTCTTCAGTGAACTGGCCGGAAGCGACATCAGGTAATTGACCAAATCGGTTCCACTCAGATAGGAGTTTTTGCCGTCGACCAGGACTTTCACTCCCGATTTACCATCAAGATATAACGAACCGTTGCTGTTGATGATCACGCCGGGTAAGTTCTTCAATACCGAATAAGCGCTTCCCGAAGAAGTGGTTGGCGACAACGACGGATAGACTGTGGTTTTTGCAGCCGTTACCTGAACATTGGGCCGTTGGGCAACCACATTCACCTGGTTGATTTGTGTGGTATCGGGGTGAAGGGTGATGTTCATCCTGCTTTCCGGAACTACTTGCTGTGTCGCATAACCGATAAACGAAACCTTCAGTGACTGCGTAGCCACAGGAATAGCTAACTGAAACGTGCCACTTTGGTTGCTGATGGTTCCAACCGATGTTTCCGGTATGGAAATAGTGGCCCCCACAACGGGCACTCCTGTTTCGTCGATAATTTTTCCCTGGACCGTTTTCGTCGCTTCTGATTTCGGTCCGGAACCGGACTCCGAAGCATGTCGTACATTTTGCTGATCCGCACTTTGATTGGTCTCCTGTCCCCACAAATGCGAAAGGCCAATACATTGAATCGCTAAAGCAATTAAAATAACTCTCTTCATCCTTCTCTTTTTTTATTACAAAGGATGTTTGCTTTAAAGGGAATGCGAAACTTTTTTGACCAACTGCATCATTTTTGGGGTGAACTGCAGATTTTGGGTGTGCTGGCACCGGTGCATTAGCAGATTCTGTTATTATTTTCCTGCACGTATTTTGATGTTTGATTTTCGATAGGGTGCACCTATCTTGAGACTGACGATAAAGTTTCAAAGTAAAACTGCTTCAACTTTTATGCGATAATAACTACTGTTTCTCATACGATTGCTGTAGTTAGATATTATTCTTTCTTCAATTTAAATAGTTCAAATGCATTTGCTTCAGGTTCATATCCTACTTTTTCTCTCGATTCTGAAATGTCAAGCCTTTTATATCGATTATTCGATATTGCATTTAATATTTCATATCGTAAGTCTTTTGTTTCGATGCACTTAACCAACAACTGATTAAAATCATCGGGATGCAGAAAAGCGCTTAAATCCCTGGCGTTCATTTCGGTAAAATCTTGAGGAAATTCGTATGCACCGATTCTCAAACATATTACAGAAATATCTTTTTGGAAAGCATAGTACGCCCCCAAAGATTCTCCAAAACATTTGGAAACTCCATAGAAGTTCTTTGGTCGAACCGGCATATTCTTATTGATTTGCATATCCTCATCATAGCCCTCAATTGTTTGCGCACTACTGGCATATATTACTCTCTTGCATTTGGCTTTGGCAGCTGCTTCAAAAATATTTTTTGTTGCAAGAATATTGGCATTTAGAATTTCTTCGAATTCTGAATCTGGATTTGCGATTCCTGCCAGATGAATTATGGTATCTATTCCTTTACACAAATTCGCACACGCTGAAAAATCGGTTAAATCAGCTTTTACGATTTTTATGTTTTTCGAAAATACCTTATCGTCCGTGGCAATATCAACGACAGTAATATTATATTCCTTTTCAACGTTTTTGATAAAATGCTGTGCAATTTTTCCAAAGCCTCCGGTAATCATTAATTCTTTCATTGTGTCTTCGGTTTTAATTTGTTACAATGGGAAACTGTGCAGAAACTTATATTAACTCCCTTAGATTGATATATTCCCATTTTTTTCGTGTATCTGTCTGAACACCCAAATGGTATTTTTTCGATGTTTGCTGTGCGGGTTCGCTAGCTTTGGTTACAATTTGAATGTTTTTGTTTCCATTAATTACGGTACTTTCTTAATATAAGCTTTCCATCTTTGACCATTTTAAAGCCATAGGTTGTTGTTGATATGGCACATCCCAAACAAACAAAAGCATTTACGATTTTGATATCAAACTGGCTACTATTAATCAGCAACAATCCAACAACTGCTACAATTATTGTCCAAAGACCAATGTAATAGTCAATTTTTCTGGTAAATATTTTTGCAAATGGCAAAAAGTGAATCCCAACTATCAACGCTATGCCGGAAGGAATAAAATCTCCATATCCGGTATTTGCGAGTATTAATACAGCAACAAAAATTGCTGCCCCTTCTAAAGCAACAACAGTAAAATAGCCTTTCGCTTTTTTCCTTCCATCGTTTATAGGCGGGACAGAAATGCTTTTTTTGTATATTTTTAGTTTTATGTAACTATAAATAAGGTAGAGAATTGCGATTCCAAAAACAATTCCGACAACATGATAATCAGAATCGTTGAAATAGATTTCTGATGAATACACCCACCACATTGTGAAAAATATCATCAATATTAGTCCGTCTGTTTGCAGATCCAGTTCAGTCTTTTTTCCTGCCATTCTTATATTTTTAAAATCCTCGGGTTATCAAAATTTCTCTCTTTGTATCTTCAGTTCTAATTCTCATTAGCGTTTATGCATAAGATGAGAACAGCTATAAATATTGAAAACACTGATATTTCCGTTAAAACTATAACGAAAATATAAAAAGCGATTTCGATTAAAAACCAAAACCGCTATTATTTTTATCTATTATTGTGCGTTCGTACTTTCATATGGTGATTTGATTTCCGTCCTTATTCTCCGTGATACATGTTAGAAAATATTTCAGCCAATTTTGACGGTTCTTCTTTCCAGGCGTTGAACATCCCAAGCCCCATTTCATCGGGAACAATATCCAATTCTCCTGCTTCGACTTTATCCAATATTATTTTTGCAACTCCATCGGGTGCTGGCATATCCCAATTGCTTCCTTTGTTCATATCAGTGTCGATTGCCCCTGGATTAACTGCGTGTACAGTTATCCCCTTTTTGGCGAGTTCAATTCTTACGGAAAGCGTAGCAGAAAATAGAGCTGATTTTGAGGCCGCATAACCTGCTATTGACGGTAGCGGCGAATAAGCAGCAATGGATACAATATTCACAATTTTTGAAGGTGTGTTCTTTTCTAAAACTAAAGAGAAGGCCCGCATCATATTTATGGTTCCGTAATAATTAGTTTTCATGTCCAACTCCATTCCACTAATCTCTCCATCCAATATAGTTCCTGGATTAAAAGAGCCTGCATTGTTGATGAGGATTTCAACGTCTCTTGCTTTTTCAACAACTTTCAAGATTTGAGCTTTATCCGTAATGTCCAATTCTAAAGGAATAACTCTTTCGTCTCCAAAATTCGGTAACTTGCTAACATCCCTGGCAGTGGCGTAAATTTTTCTTGCTCCTTTTTCTAATGATGCTTTTACGAGCGATTTTCCAATTCCCCTGTTAGCTCCTGTAATCAAGATTACTTTTTCTTTTAGTGTTTGCATTCTTCAAATGTTTTAAATTTATATTGCAAAACTACTTTGACGATTTAGCCTATAAAACCCGAAACTTGCTGTATTAAACGTCGATCGTTCTAAAAGTTAAATTGATTCTCGGAATTTTTACTTTTGTAGTTGGTGGCAAACGGTGAAGCCAATTTGTCTGTGTTTTTCCTTTCATGACCAATAAACTGCCTTTTTCTAAAAAGACAGAAATGGTTTGTTTCGTTATTGTATGCTTGAATTAGTTTCTCACATTGGTCGTCCGTCAATATTTTAGGAATATAGGTGTAACCATTTTTATTCATTGATTCAGTTATATTTTGCTAATCGATTGTAGTAAGTTTTGTCTCAAAGCTTTCCATTGCTAAACAGTTATATTTGGAACGTCAGTTTCCGATGCTTCCCAACCCCATGCGGATAAATTGGTATTTGTTTCAAAACGTTATTGAGTTGCTTAATGTGCTTTTCGGAGAGATTCCATCCAACAGATTCAATGTTCGCGGTTCGTTGTTTTTTCTGCTTATAGTTTATAATGAAGCAAGACCGTTCCGCAGTCAAAAGCTCTAGATTTTACCAAAGTCAAAGTTTGCTTGCTGGCAAGGTTCTTGAAAATCGGAAGTCCGCCACCTATAGCAACAGGGTTTATAAGTAAATGAAATTCGTCAATAAGCTTTGCTCTAATTAACGAAGAAACAAAGGTAGCCCCACCATAAACGATAATGTCTTTGCCCTTCTTTTTCTTCAATATATTAATTGCATCTACAAAGTCTCCCTCAGCAATATTGGTCTTATCCCATCCACCAGGAATTGAGGCTGATTTATCAAGCGTTTTGGTAAATACAATTTTTTGAGTATCAGTTATATGTTTAGCAAATTCAAATTGTGGGTCTTTAGGATTTTGAGACGCACTTGCCCAATGGGCGATAAAACCTTCTTCTGCCATTTGTCTGCTAATCAATATACAATCAACAGATTTTGTCAGGTCTGTGTGATATTTCTGCAATTCGTTATCCCATTTTCAATCGGGTCCCCAATTCCAAAGCATCCAGTCTGTGTTGCCGTCTACTTCGGCAACAAATCCGTCAACAGACATTTGCATTTCTAAAATTAATTTTCTCATTTTTCTATTTTTATTTGTTAGTATAAAAATATTGAGCCTCTTTTTAAAACCTGATGTGTTAAAACGACAAATTAAGGGGTTGTTTGCGACAATGTATTTCCTGTACCTTTCTGCCATTGTTATAGCTGTTGAGTGTCGCTTTACAATGACTGCCAATAGGAGTCTGTGCAAAAACTAATTTTAACTCCCTGAGATTTTAATATTTCCATTTTTTGTTTGCCCATAACGTAGTTGAAAATGTAGTGTATTTATTTTTTCTTGTACCATGAAGAAAAGGTGTTCTTTTCACGCTATATCGGTTCAGAAAAATCACCTCGTCCGGAAATCAATATAAAAGTATGTATCGAACGGATTTATATGGACTGAATTTTTTGTTGAATCTTTGTGTAAACATCTGTCGTTTAGCGCGATTCGAGTGTCAACTTTATCTGGTTTTCTTTTAAGCCTCTCATTGTTGTTGGTGGTGGTGGTGTTGCTATACAAATCCAATTTTACCTCTTACCAATGCCTTGCCGAATACGCTATTGTATGCACCTTTTTTAGTTCAATTCAGACAACCGTGCTATCAGCCTTTTTGCGTGGTTTTCTGCCTTATTCTTTACGTCATCAGGACTATAACCCGCTGCTAAAGAAGTCCCGTGAAAATA
Source organism: Prolixibacter sp. NT017 (assembly GCF_009617875.1). Taxonomy (NCBI): domain Bacteria; kingdom Pseudomonadati; phylum Bacteroidota; class Bacteroidia; order Marinilabiliales; family Prolixibacteraceae; genus Prolixibacter; species Prolixibacter sp. NT017. Next base: position 2,898,423 of record NZ_BLAV01000001.1, read on the forward strand.
AATTGGGTCAATGTAATTCATTTGTGCATAGTAAGCTGTTTGCTCCAGATTTTTACAAAACTCATACACACGGAAATGATGTTCTGCTAAAGTTTGATAACCTTGTTCGGGAGCTCCAACTGTGAAACTTGGCACAAAATTTTTCCCTTTCAGCTTATCACCTTTAGAGCCGTATGCAAACTGGTATTCAAACACGATATCAAACCAGTGTTTTAGGATGGCAGGCATGTTGTACCAATAAAAGGGGTATTGGAATACAACTGTCCTATGTTCCAGAAGCGCTTTTTGTTCTGATTTTGCGTCAATGTTGTAGTCAGGATACAGAGCTGCTATGTTTCTAACTTCAATATCCATGCTGCTTTTCTGCAATTCTTCGATAATGGTTTTGTTCGCAAAAGAACTTTTAAAGTTTGGATGTCCTAAAATAATCAATGCCATAATTCTAATATTTTAATACTATAATTATTTTAGTTGCAAAACTATTTTTAGTCTTTTAAATTTGCAATAACTATTAAAATCGATAGGTTGAAAAATGAAAACAGAATGTATCTCTGATTATGTGAAGTTAAAAGAGAAGGTTTATCCTTGCACCGTAAGCCTCACCATGGATTTGGTCGGGGGAAAATGGAAGGCAGTCATACTTTACCATTTGAAAGACAGTGCAAAAAGATATAATGAACTTCGTAAGGAAATGCCCTCCATTACCGAAATGACTTTGAGTTTACAATTAAAGCAATTAGAAAAAGACGGCTTGGTGTCAAGAAAAGTGTATGGAAAAAAACCACCGATAAAAGTCGTTTACAGTTTAACCGATTTCGGAAAAAGCTTTGTTCCGGTTTTGGAAGCGATCACAGCATGGGGCAACCAGATAGTGAGCGAAAAAGGCGAATTTGTATGCGATTCGCCTTAAATCGTTCTAGTATTAGAGTATCGGAATCGCAATATACATGGCAACGGACAATTGTCAAGACCCTACGTAACTCTTTGATATATAATTCCATCAACCCTAAAGACGCCACATCCCACGAGCAGAAGAATACCTATTAAAAAGTACTTCCTTTCATTTTATTGCTTTGGGGGTGCCAACAAATTGTTGGATGCAAAAGTAGTGCTTCCGGATATCCGGAACATCGCGGTTCCTCTGTTTTTACAGATATTCCCTGTTACGATTTTCTTTGTCTTCTGATAATTTTGACTACGCGGTTGTATATGATTTCCGCCAAATTCCAGTCATATCCATCAAAGTTAGTGGTATTATTGAATTGAATGACCACCGTGTCGATGTCTTTGAAGTATTTTGCAATCGTTTGATAGCCGGGAACCAGGCCAGTATGGTTGTAACGATAAATGGAGGAATAGATGTCCTGCTCCTTTTTATCTTTAAATACAGAGCCATCGTTTAATGCCCGTAAGAATATCCCCACATCCTGTGCAGTAGCTACCATGGAGCCATAATCGGCATCCTTTATATCCTGCTCGATGCCGACATAATAGCCGCTCATCAAATCGTTCATGTTCACATCGTGAATCGAACCGAAGGTATGTTTTAATCCAAGCGGGTCCAGAATATTCTCCTTGATGTACTGAAATTTGCTCTTCCCCGTCACCTTTTGAATGATTTCACCTAGCAACAGATAATTGGTGTTGCAATATTCATAGTCTTTTCCCGGTTTAAAGTCAGCCGGCAAATCGAGTACCCGTTTCAGCGCTTCTTCACTGGTTTTGGGTGGGTTGGTCCAAAAATTTGGAGTGGCAGTAAAATTGGGAATGCCGCTTCGGTGCTCCACCATCATTCTCAGGGTAATTTCATTGGCATATTGAATTCGGCCCACCAGTTCGGGCATGTAACAGGCCAGTGTACTATCCAACGACAAACGGCCGGCATGCACTAATTTGGTGATAGCAACCGCATCATATAACTTCCCCACGCTGGCAATCTTAAACAGGGCATGAGGGTCGGCTGGAATCTTTTTTTCCCTGTTCTTCCAGCCGGCAGCATAAAATGCCGGTGGTTTGCCTGCCTCGTCCACATACACAATCATGCCGTCAAATCCATATTGAATGCCCTCATTAAGCTGTTCCTGAATGGTGTCGGGCAGCGGTCTTATCCAGGCTCTGACCAAAATCCAGGGTACAAAAAACATAGAGATTGCGGTTCCGACAAATAATAGGATTCTGACTATTCGTTTGGTTTGTTTCTTCATCGTTTCAACTTTTCAAAACCCGTTATATATGCCAACGGAGTTCTGTTTAAATAACTTTTTTATAATACGCTGTTTTCTCGAAAAAAATACAAAATAAAAACACTATTGCAGCATCATTGCTATGACAGGACGGGACATTTCTACCTCTTTCAAGTCAAGCTGTAGCCCGAGCGGCTTCAATTGTTGCCCGATCGTTTCATAGATGGGCTTCATTTGAGCAAAGGGACCAATAACCGATTGCCGGGGAGTTGCTCCATGATTGTTTTGGATGTTTTTATCAGCACCGGCATCCATAAGCATCTGCACTATTTCAATGCGGCAAAAGAATGCGGCAGCATGCAAGGCGGTCGAACCTTCGTTATTCTGAATGTCGAGGTTCGCATGTGCATCAATTAACGCTTTGGCAATAGCTGTTTTTCCAAAAGTCGCGGCCATAATTAAAGGCGTTGAACCACTCATGGGATCCTTCATATTGATATCGGTTCCTGCTTCAATGTGTTGTTTCACCACCTCGAGGTTGCCGGATAAGATGGCGGTTTGAATGTCGGTTTTGGGCTTCTCGGTTATTGACGCCGCTTTCGTGTTATTGTTTCCACCCGATGATGCACATGCATTTAGTAATAGAAGGAGTACGAGTGAAAAGTTGACCAACATTTTTGAAGAATTCATTTTTAGTGTGTTCATGACGTTAAGTTTTAATATTTTGACTTTGAAAACTGTTTTACAAAGGTGAACCATTCGTTCATGCAAGGCCTAAGAGGTATGCAGCGAAAAGTGTCAAGTTTGCGTTAGGCATAAAAAATTTGAAGCAGAAATAACAATTTTGAAGCAAGTGGTCCTGTTCATCATTCTGAGAAAGGCCGCATAGTATGCATTTGCTTTAATTTTTCTACTTTCGTTTCAATAGGAACCAGTAATGGCAATTTTGGGGTCAGACTTCATTGAAAAAGCAGAAGCGGTTATTCTTGAGAATATCTCGAATGAACAGTTCGGAGTTTCCGAACTGGCAGATGCTATGAGTATGAGCCGCTCCAGTTTACTCCGAAAAATCAAAGCGCATACAAAGCTTTCTGCCAATCAATTTATTCGTCAGGTTCGCCTGACCAAAGGGATGGAGATGCTCCGACAGACTACATCGACGGTCGCTGAGATTTCGTACCAGGTAGGCTTTGGGAACACTTCCTATTTTATCAAATGCTTTCGGGAACAATACGGGTATTCACCCGGCGAGGTCAGAAAGGGAACTGTGGCTGATGAAAATTTATCTGAGCAGACAACCTTTTTGAATCGATACAGATGGCACTTGATTTCAGCGGTGGCTCTAATCGTAATCTTTGGTTCAGTTCTCCTTTTCGGTAAAAAACGTACCGTTTCGGCTGAAAACAAAATGGATAAATCGATTGCTGTGTTACCGTTCAAAAACGAAAGCAGTGATACGTTGAACCTGTATTTCGTTAACGGGCTCCGGGAATCGGTGTTGAACAACCTGCAGAAGATTGGAGACCTGCGGGTGATTAGCCGGACTTCGGCAGAGAAGTATAGAGATACCGATAAGGGCATTCCGGAAATCGCCGATGAGCTCAATGTGAAATACCTGGTAGAAGGCAGTGGCCAGCGGGTTGGAAATCAGGTTTTGCTCAATGTCCAGTTGATAAAAGCTTCCACCGACCAGCCCGTGTGGGGGGAACAATATAACCGCGAAGTGAAAGATGTATTTGCACTTCAGAACGAAGTGGCACGAAAAATAGCCGATGCGATTAATGCAAAAATAAGGCCTTCCGAAATGGACCAGATTGAGAAAAAACCTACCGGGGACTTATTAGCATATGATTATTACCTTAAAGCCCTTATTCCGTATAACACAAGAACAAAGGAAGGTTTGGCCGAAGCCATTTCGCTATTAAAAAAAGCTATCGGGCAAGATTCACAATTTGCGTTGGCTTATGCCTACATGGCTTTTTCGTACTACTATACCGACTTATACCAGAAGCAAAAACAATATACAGAGCAAATTAACAACAATGCTGACAAGGCCCTGCTTTACGATCCCAAATCAGCCGAAAGCCTCATGGCCAAGGCGCTGTATTACATGCAGGTTAAGGAATACCGATTAGCGGTGCCCTATTTGGAGAAGGCCCTGGAGTACAATCCTAATTCATCACCGGTGGTTCAAATGCTTTCTACTTTATATGCCAGCGATATTCCCAATACGACAAAATATCTTACCTACGCATTAAAAGGAATACAACTGGATATTGCTGCTTATGATTCCATTACCAAAAGCTATATTTATTTAAACTTAAGCAACGCGCTTATCCAAAACGGTTTTGTGGAAGAAGCGACCACCTATATCAACAAGTCGTTGGATTACAATCCCGGGAATTATTATTCGCCCATGTTACAGGCATATATCCAGTACGCCAAAGACGGTAATATAAAGCAAACCCAAAAACGATTAACGAAAGAATGGAACAAGGATACGACCCGGTTGGATATTTTGCAGGAAGTGGCCAAATTCTATTATTATGGGGAAGAGTATAATCAAGCCTTTCATTATTATCAAAAATTTGTCAAAGCCAGGGAGAAGTACGGTCTGGATATTTATCCGCAGGAAGATGTAAAGATTGCCCGGGTTTACCAAAAAATGGGGCTGGATGAACAGGCTGCTCAGTTTTTCAAAGCGTATGCCGGATATTGCGAAAAAGACCAATCCATTTACAAGAGTGCCAGCATGGCGGTGAAGTATGCGTATGAAGGAAAAAACGATAAGGCCATTGAGCAACTCAAAGTATTCGCCACACAGGATAATTACCAGTACTGGATTCTGTTGTTCCTGGGAAAGGACCCGCTCCTGAAACCGCTGAAAAACAACGCGGAGTTTAGGAGGACCATCCAAAAGATCAAAAACCGTTTTTGGAAAAAACACGATCATCTGAAAAAGATACTAGAGAATAAAGGACTGGTATAGTCTATCAGATTTCGAAAAGTTAAACAGTGACAATCATTCCTTTCGCCTCCAGCAAATCAATCTGATTCTTCGGAACCGGATTTCCAATCAGGTTCACATATTCCAGATTTTCCAGTTCCAAAAGCGGCGACACATCATCAATCTGATTTCCTGACAGGTCAACTACTTTCAGATTAACCAGGTTGCTGAGCGTGTCGATATATCCAATCTCGTTGTTGGCTAAATACAATTCCTCCAGGCTTTTCAAATTCCAAAGGTTTTCGATGTCGGAAATCGAGTTGTTGGAAACATCGAGTATTTTCGCATGAATACAGTACTCCACACCATCCAGCGTCTCCAATCCACTGTAAGCCATTTCAAATTCTTCGAAATCTTCGAGGTAATAAAACGGAAATTCGATGTTTACCCTTCCATACTCGCGCATCTTCACCAGGTTGTAAAACGACCTTTCGTAGTCAGCGGTCCCGGCTTCATACGCTTCCCGATTCTCCTCATCAACATCTTCGAAACCAAATCCCTCGTCTGTATTCACGTCCCAGGCATATTCCGGATGGTAATCAATACCTTCGTCGATTTTTGTAACGACAATTGAATCAATATCGTCCATCAACAGGATGTGTGAATGTTTGCGTAGCTTCGCGTAGTCGTTTTGCCCGTACAGGTTTCTAATTTCCCGGCGAAACTGCTCTCCTCTGTCGGGATGGTACAACATGACCAGTCTGGAGAAGCACCGGGCATCCTTTTCTTCGTCAATGGAAACATATTCCGATATCCGGTTGGCCATTTCCCGGATCTTACGGTAATTCCGGTTTTTATAAAGCACAATGAGTTTCCCTGTAATGACGTTCAGGTTTTCGTTGGAATATGCTTCTACCAAATTGTGATAGAGTTCTTTTATGTCCATATTTGGCTGTAGGTTGCAGGTTGGGTTGGTGGGTAACGATTGAGCCTGTGAAACGCACGAAATCATTAACGATTCCGGTTGCAGTGCTACGGTCAGGGCAATAGTTGTCCCAAAATGAGTTGGCGAAAATAATACGAACCTGTCACATTGTGTCTGTTGAAAAGATTTTGGTCAGCCGCAGGCATCTCATGCCGGGTTTCTTCGCGTAAGCTGGGTAAATCAATCATAACTGTCATAATTAGGTTACCATCATCATCTGTTTTTTGTCTCCTCATATACGCCGGGGAATCTATCTGCCTTTCGAGTTTCAAATTACTGATTTCTGGTCAAAAGAAGGTATTTTGATATGTTATTAGACAGTTAGGGAGTAATTTGCGATAATTATTTCATAATTTATATCCCGATTTTAACCAACAGATTATGAACTTTGATTTTCATCCGCCCCCTCTGCTTTCGACTTGCCGGTATTATCTCCTGCCGATACAGGTTTGTCGCGAGTGGAGTATCCGGCCGCAGTTGCAGGGCCTGAGTAATCTTTGCCAACGGCTCTCTTGATCCTCTTCACTTTTTGTATTCATTAACCTTTAAAAATAATTGTCATGTCTATCTTATATTCGAAAATACAACGCATCAACCCACAACATCCTGAAGATGAATCCCAATGGTATATTTCCCCGCACCGGGTAGGAAGAAAGAGCGAAAAAGAGATAGCCGAAGCCCTTACCAAAAACACCACCTTAAGCAAAGGTGAAGCCATGCTGGTTTTGTACGAATTGCAATCGGTTGTTATCGACTCGTTGCTGGATGGCTATACCGTCCAGATCGGCGACTGGGGGTCGTTCCAGCTAACCGTCAGCTGCAAGGGGTCCCCTAGCAAAACGGAATGTACGACTGATAAAATCAAATCGGTCAACATCCGGTTTCGTCCCGGAAAGGAAATGAAAGAGGCCTTAACAAAAGCATCTTTCAGATCCTTGTAGTCCGTTCCATACTCCGGTTATTTCCCGTATGAAGTCTTTTCCCGGCCTGGCTGTTCACTCTGTTTTTTGCTGATAAGGGTTGCTATTCCAACATATGCGTATTTGTTAGTGAATATATACTGACATGTTAGAAAAGAAATGCGTATATGTTTGCAAACAAATACGGAGATATATTCTGATAAATACGTATAAGTTTTCAGAGAAATAAGGAGATATTTACCCGAAGGTATGGGACTCAGGTGAATTGGCATACAATTGAAGGTTTTGCCCCCGGCCGGGAACGACTTCTCCTCTCGTGATAAATGGTCCGACTCTTTCAGGTATCTATCTTACTTTCTCACAGTGTTAACTGTCTCTTCCATCAAATTACTACATTGATCAGGTAGTTTGCCCCTGTGGTAAAACAAGGCAGTTTTTATACATTTTACCAGCTTCCATTCGGGTATTATTTTCTGATTTATCTGAAACACAATAGCTCGATTTCCGTCGTATTCAAATTTATCGCCAAACACCAACCTGAACGTTTTGGGGATGGCGGTAGTCTGGGCTAAGCAATGGCGATTTTTTTTTCGACATGATTCACTTCCTCCTTTATGTTGTTAACAATGTAATACCGCTTACATCTGCTTTCCCGTTTTTCAGGAATGCGTAGGTAATCTGGTCGACCTGGCAGTCGACAAACCGGATCCGCTTCAGACTTCTGTTCTTAAAGAACGTGTTGGTAATGGTTGAATTCTGAAAGGTCACCTTTTTAAACGCACAGTTTTCGAAATAGCAATCCTCTATGGCTCCCTCGAATGTGATATCGGTAAGCTGAGTACCCATGAAAGAGGTGCGGTTCCACACGGCATCGGTCAATGTATTTTTCGAGAAATCGCAGGATTTCATTTTCACCCCGGTAAAATCGGCACCAGAGAAATCGCAGCCGTTGACATGGCTTCCTGAAAACTCTGCTTCCTGCAGGGAACAGTCCTTTAATTTATCGTTGTTCAAATAGGAGTTCTTAATGTTGCTGTTGCTAAAGTCGGAACCGGAGAAATCACAACCAACCACATGATTGCCTTTCAGGAGAAGTCCCGACAAATCGGAACTGATAAACATACAGCGCTGCATGTTGGAGCCACTGAATTTCTCGTGCAGATTCTTCAAGCCGGAGAAGTCGGCGTCCACCCAATTCCCTCGTGACATATCCCAGCTAAGCTTTTTCTCCGGCTCATCAGATGAGGTTTCGTGCGATGAATCTCCCGTTACGGTTCCCGTTTCTCCCGCATGGAAGCTTTCTGAAAAGTAATTCAGGTCGACACCCAGAATTGCTGCCAGGCGGTTCAGCGTAACAATGTCGGGCATCGATTCTCCGCGTTCCCATTTCCCAACCGCCTGTGCACTGATAAACAGTTGTTCGGCAAGTTGCGCTTGCGAAATGTTTAGTTTCTTTCTTGCTTCGGCAATCTTGTTGCCAATCATCTTTGTTTCCATTTGTGTCATTTTTTATTGTTGTTAATCGACACCACAAAGATATTTTGCGTTATCTCCGGAATCATCCAAAATATAGCTACTATTCGTTGTAATGACACTACTTTTGGTTGTTATTCGGCAACCCGTGGTTGTTTGTGTTGAATTGGACGGTGCAAACGGTTATTACCCGATGGTCCGGTATTGGTCGTTCCAGAATTGAACAGGGGCATTTATGTGCTCATCTGATGAATCGTATTTTCGGTTGGTACCGGGCTTCCTGTTCTTCTTTGATTCGAATGGAGTTGGTGATGATCAGCATGAAGTTGCAGGCATACAGGAAGCCGTACACGACATATTTGATGGTTGGATTGATCATCAGCGCGGGCGACATATCTCCGGCCCGGGCAAAGCGGTAGATCGTTATACCCGCACAGGTTAAAAAAGCCGTCACCAACAAAAGGGTTCAGGTTATCCGGAAGTTTAGTATCTCCCTGCCCAGGCTTTTATAGTGGCCCTGCTGCAATGGTGCAACGCAGCACCTCTTCTTTCTTCTGTCTCTCCTTGGGTGTCTCTGGGCTTTATTCTCAATAACTTTTCCGATAAAACAATAAAACACTGCCTTTCAACGTTTTTACATCAAAATATCCGGAACATCGTTATTAGGAAGTTGCGAAAGCAACCATAGCAAGATTTTAACCGGTACCGGTCGTCGGGTGATCTAACCCCCCAGGTCTTTCGTTTAAGACGAAAGGGCTGCCGAAGGACGCGAAGAAGGTGGAATTCGCAGCATATCTCCGGCGACCGGCCGGTTTCCGGATACTCTCCTGATTCACTTTCCCCTGAATTTTAACGTGGATTATCTACACTTTGGGCAGCATCTCCAGCAGCGAAGGAACTTCGATGAAGGGCATAAATTCCTTCCATCCCAGCAACGAATAGAGTATGTGAGATACCGGCGCCGCCAAAATGGTGAGCAGGAAATAGGTGAAGGCCTCACTTCGTTTCATACGGAACCAGAAAATGGGAAACAACAAGGTCAGCAGTAACGGAACCGGGTAATATATCCACCAGGGCAGTCCAAAACCCGTTGTGTATCGCTCCCATGCCATGCAAACAATGGCCAACAAACTTAACACCAACAATACTATCAACTGCCTCGTAGGATTGGGATACCGCTGACGCAATGAGAATCGTACCATCAGAATGATGACGATGACGGATACAATCGTGAGCGAACTGAATTCCATACGGTTGTTTTTTGGTTTATGGTCATTTGAAATTCTGCCTTGTTGAATAAGTTACGGAATTTCAGCGAAACGCTGTACGGAAATTGAATCGCTGGAAGCGTTTCTTACGATTTGATCACATTACCGGAATTACCATCTCATTAGTCAATCAATTAGAGGATTTGACAGAGTGAATTACTTCCGGATGGATATCACAACGTGAAAACCATCGGGATCGACGTAGGTGGTTCCGTTTGCTTTCCAATAAGGATTGGCCGGTTTCATCGGTTGAAAACCTTTGCTTTGGATTCGTTGATTGAGTTCATTGTATTCTTGCTCCGCTTCAATATAAAATACCAGCAAATCATCATCGTCGGGATGATGGTTGGGCGCCACATCTGATTTCGTGAATTCCAGATGCCAGTCTTCTCCCTCCTTTCCCAGGAAGATGCCGTCATATCCGTCGTGATTACTAAATTTCCCCAATTGTTCCAATCCCAGGGCTCCGCAGTAAAATTCGATGAGCGGTGTAAAATCGTTCGTGTGCCGGGCTACGCGTAGTTTCATCTGCTATCAAGTTGTTTTATGGGAATAACAGATGAGAGAGTTGGAGGTTTCAGGTTATGCTTCGCTGTTTTTATTGTTCCTGTAGTTTCTGTTGTTAGAAGAGTTTTAAGACCAGAGACATCAGAGGAAGGATAAGCAAATCTATAGGGGTTACAGGTTTCTGTGGTTTCTCTCGTTTGGAAGAGTACGTGCGCTTTTTACGCCATCGATTTTTGGGTTGCAGACCAGATTCAGGATTTAATGAAGAACATTCTCTGACTTTTGCGTGATAAGTGTCATCGCTTTGTTCTCCTCCAGTATCTCCAGCACATCGAAACCGGCGAGTTTCAGGAAGAGCAGGATTTCGTCTTTGGTGAAAGCCCGTAAGATGGTTGTATCGTCGTATTCGGTGACTTTTCCTTCGCTCTCGATGAGGTACCGGGCGTGCCAGTTCCAGGTCCAGCCGGTTGCGAGGTTCTTTTCGAGCTTGTTGATTCGCTGAATCGTTTTGTTTGGCAACTCGATGGTTTGCTCGAAATCGCCGAAGTTGTCAAAGATGCCATTGGCTTCGAAGATACCGAAGACAAACAGCCCATTTTTTTTCAGTGCGTTTTGAATTCCGGTAAGAGTGTCCATGATTCCCTTGTTGTCGGTGACATAGGCCAGCGAACGACCTGTGATGAGCACGGCATCAAACTCGTTACTGAAACGAAGATCGCGCATATCGCTTTGAACTAACACGTCCTGTTGTATTTCCTCCCGGGCGATGGCCAGCATTTCCCCGGCGACATCCAATCCGATATAATCGTATCCATTGTTCAGGAACCGGCGGGCCAACATGCCTGAACCACATCCTACCTCGAGAATCTTTTTACAATGGTTCTTCCGCAAGAGGTCGTCGTAAAAGCGAAACTCCTCATCGTAATCGAAGATGTGCCGGTACATCTCGTGATACACCCGGGCCAATGTGGTATATAGTTGGGGCATCTTTATTTTGCTATTCTTGCTATTTTCGATGCAGTTAACTTAGAAGCAATCGCCTGATAAGCTGTCGTAATTATTTCTCATTCCACTGAAAGCGCAGCTCCTGTCACCTTCTTTCTTTACAAAACAATCCATCCGCTCACCACAACCATGAAAACGATTTGGCTAATGATGTCCAGATTGTTCTCCGTGGAAAGGAGAATAAAAAGCGTAATAGCCTATGCAATCATATTGTAATTGCACAGGCTATTACAGTTGAAATAAGATACTATGAAATGGTCTTCTACTTTAGTCGAAATTGATAAATTTTGACTTGTCTGTCATACAGAAGGCACATTTATCATCCACATTTGCCATATCGTATGTGTTACCACAAACAGGACAAACAGCGTACCCCGTAGGCAAACCGCTTTCCGATTCCGCGTTTAAAGCGCTCAGTGCATTGGAATAAAAATCATTGTGTTTCTTTTCCGTGTCCAACGCCCAGGTAAACGACTGTTCCGCTTTCTGAACTTTTTCGGCTTTTGCATCTGCCAGAAATTGAGGATACATTGTGGAGACTTCATACGACTCACCATCTATCGCTGCCTGCAAGTTCTCTGCCGTTGTTTTCACTTCAAATTCAGGTGTAAAATCACCCATTTTTTCGCCTAATGATTCCAAAACCCTGGTATGATTGGCTGCATGTACTGCTTCCGCGTTTGATGCGGCACTAAAAAGCATCGCAATGGCATCGTGGCCTTCTTCCTTTGCTTTCTGAGCAAAGGCTTCGTACTTTTTGCTGGCAGTTGTTTCACCAATTATACCTGCTTTGAGGTTTTCTATTGTTTTAACCGGTTTGGGTTGATTACACCCCGTAAAAGCTATCAAACCTGTAATAGCCAATACTAAAACGATACGCATTTTTTTCATCTGAGTTTGAATTTATATTAATTATCAAAGGGGCATCATATAGCTATAAACCAGCGTTCCGCCAAAGAAACCTGTTATACCGACTGAAATGGCAGCAAGTCCGTAAAGCGCAAAGGCAAGCCATTTTAAGTCTGAATGTTCTCTTTTCTTAACAACAAGAAAAATCCGAATAATGGAAGTAAGAAATAATAAACCCAACGTTATCCAGGCAAACAACTCGTGGGTTGCCTTAACTTCTCCTGCTGAGCCTGACATATCGGCGGTAAATAAAACACCGGCCAGCAGTGCAAAAACGGCCGAAAGTGTACCAGCGATTAGCAGGTAAAAACCGGTCTTTGATAAACATGCTTCTTTCTTAAAAACTAACGAGGCAGAATCGGCGACGAATCCAATCAAAACTAATGCGATTGGAAAATGAACTAACATCGGATGAATATGGCTTAGTGAAATCATAGTTAATTAGTTTTTAAGTAAATATAATGCAATTTAAAATCAGATATTCATTTCAGGGAGTCTAAAAAATGAAGAATACTGACGCAGGTTTCTATTTAAAATCATTCTTCTTTTCACTAAACCGGAAACACTATAACACTTGTTGACAACGCGTCGCTATGCTTTCTTCTTTCCCGTTTCCTCCTGCTCTATTTGTCTCGCTTTCGATAATCCCGAAGCCACCAAACCGGCAGGTACGGTGACAATACCAATCCCGACCACCAAGACGAAGAAAGTGAATATCTTGCCGCCTACAGTGACAGGATAAACATCTCCATATCCCACTGTCGTCAGAGTTACGACGGCCCACCAAAGACTATGAAAGATGGAACGGAACAGTTCGGGCTGGGCTTTGTTCTCAAAGAAGTAGATGCCAGATGCCGACAGGAAAATCATAATCGCAGACAGGATGGCAAAGAGTATCAGTTCCTCCCGGATAATGCGAAAAGCAATATGAAATCGCCTCAATGCCCGATTGTACCGTATCAACTTTAAAGCCCGGAAAATCCGGAACACCCTAAATATCCTTAAAGAACGCAAATCAATGGTTCGGCTGATATAGAAAGGAAGTATGGCAATCAGGTCAATCAAGCCATAGAAACTGAATATGTATTTAAAAGGTTTTTGCGCTACATAAATTCGTAACACATATTCAATGCTGAAGACGACAACACACACCACCTCGATAATCCGGAGCGCTACATTCAACGTATCCGGATTACCGGGTAATGTATCGACAGAAAAAGAGACAAGTGATAACAGAATAAGTGACTGTATCACATAGTCGAAAATCTTCCCCTCAATTCTACTATTGTCTTCGATTATCTCTCTTAGTTTGTATCTAAATAAATGCACTGTAATTATTTAATATTCGTATCAGATTTCCATTTTCCCAGTGATTCAACAAATCTTTTTGTCACTGAGTCTTTTGATTCAGAAAGAGCCTCAATTATGTCGTCAAAAGAGATTACTGATTCCTCATTTTTCTTATTTAATGGCTGTATATAAACGATTGATGGTTCAATCTCCACCTCCAGATTTGCTATTTCTCCGTTATCTCGTTTAATCCAACCCATTCCCTCAACTTTATCAAGAAGGTTATCATACTTCACTTTCTGGTCCGTTGCGTTATAAATATTTAATAGTCCGCTGATAAGTCCTTTTACACCTATTTTTGACGCACCTTTTAAGTACCAATCTTGCTTTTCCCTTCGTGACCGTTGGTCCGTTTTTAGTTCAATTAGAAAAACTTTCTTCTCTTTTCTCGAATAAGCCAGATAGTCAATTTTAAATGATCTGTTTATTCCCGGCTCCTTCTCATAAACTTCACCTATGCGAACCGGAAATTCGGGGATTATAAAATCAATTTTGGTCCCGAATACTTTTTGCATAATTTCCTCAAGATGAATTGCGAAAAAAATATCAGCCCTTCTCTCTAGCTGATAAGCAGGTAGGTTTCTCCATTCATCGAGGAAATCAAATAATTTATTTATTGTCATCTCATAAGTTTTACTTGGTTTAACTATACTAATCGCTTAATAAGGTCAATGCATGCTTCAATTTTCTGGCTATCAATTGCCTTTCCATCTTTATTCTATAAAAACTGAAATACATTTTAAAAATCAGAGATTATAAACTGATTCTTGTTAGAGAAATCTAACTGGCCGCTGCTCCCTGCTTCTACCTTACCGCCATCTTCAATCAACTACCTATCAAGGTAATAAAATATTCCTTAAACTTATTGTTCAGCAAGTGAAACAGGTCTGATGATCAAGGGCTTGATTTTCCGTTTAACGAACAGATCGATGCATTCACCACTAAAAAACGACCGTTCACCACTGATTTTGGGTGTTGAAAACTTTTTTATGTTCTTCAAAAGGTTCGGGTAGAAACACAAAAAAATACCCCATCGGCGAAAGTGCTGACAGGGTACGTATCAGGATGAAAATGCTTTGTATTCTTATTCGCTAATATGCCGGTTGGTGCACGAAGTAGTTCCGCTTCACCTTCATTAAACCGTACTGCAGGAAAAGGTACGGCAGCATTTCGATGAACAGTACGGTGAGGCCTTCACGCAGGGTTAACGGCGAACTGAGTACGGCGCTGTCTGTAAAAATCATGAGAAACAGAGCCACAATAACGACCATGAACACCAGGATGCTATAGAAGAACTGCAGGTAGGCAAAGTTCCGGAAGGCGGTCACTCCTACCCTTTTTTGTAGACTCAGCTTCTGGGCCAGCCGGAGATAATGATAGCCGTTCAGGATGAAAGCCAGTACCACTACCAGGATACCATAACTATACAGCGTATCGTCGATAACGCGTCCCCGCTCGTAAGCCATCAGGATGTATATGGGAATGGAGGTCACGATGATCCAGTTGATATTGACAGCCGGCTTCCTGATTTCGAGAAGCAGCGAGAGGTATTTCTTCATGCCGGTCAATAACCGGACGAGCGCCATCAGGCTCAGAAACAGCACGAGGCCGTAGAAACGGGTATCGTCCAAATCGAGCATCTGCAGAATGATTTCGACCACCAGCATTGAGAGGAATATCCAGCCCGATGAAATGCCCGCATGAATGTAGCGGAAGGCTTTGGTCTCCCGGCTAATCCGCCGATCATCTTCGGGAACCGGCGGTGGGGTGTCGCGGAAAAAAAAAGCCAGCTCCGGCACGAGCACTGCCTTTTCCCATTTGGTCAGCCCCTGTTTCCAGACCTTCGTCGTTTCACCAATCTTTCCTTTCAGTTCATCCAGGCTAAACGGTCCGAACCGATCGCCGTCAGCTATGTAATACCACTCTTTCATAAATCTTCATTCCTTGTTCCCGGTCAGGTTCTTTCATCCATAAATACCGGAGTGCCATGCCCAAAAGACGTCTCCATTTGCCAGGTTTACCGGGAAAGGTTTGCTCTTATTTTTTCCTGATATATTATCAAAAACGAACAGGATAAGCAATTAGTACACGAAAGTAGTATTTCTAATTTAATTTATTGTTCATTAGGAGGCATTTACGCCCAGGCAGGGAAAGCGCTTTTCTCCGTTCACGGAACAGATCGGTACTTTCATGGAAGAAATCGATATGTTCATCAACAAAATCGCCCTATTTAGAATGGATATAAAAAAGTTGCGGTTTCAGGTTAACGAGTTACTGTTGTTCGGCTTCGATGAAGGAAGTCTTTTTGGTCTTCGTGAAAAATCCTCGTGTCCTTCGTGGTAAAATGTTTTAACCACAATGATCATTAAGAAAGCACAATGTTCAAAGGCACCATTGAATAGTTTGTCAACTTGCTGTTCTGTGTGGTGCCAGCCCGGTAGGGCCACAATATATTGTAGCCGGACAATTGCCAGATTTTTAGGTTACAGATTCAATTCGTATTCGTCACGGCTCCCGAACCGGTAATCGTTTGTGTAATGGTGAGCTCCAAATCATCCTGGCCGGTGAAATCGTTCACTTCGATGTTTCCCGAACCACTGACCAGCAAACTGCTGATGATGGGTATGGTAATGAGAATCGTTAAATCGTAGTTGGTGTAATTCCCGTCTTCGAGCTTTACGGTCCAGATACCTCCTGACACGTTCGTCTCCAACCGGTCGATGATATTCTGCTGGGCCGATACCTCCACTGTTTGTGTTGCTCCCTGCGTGATAATGATGTTGGCTGCCCCGGCCAAATCGATGCCGGTGAATTCAGGAACCGTAATGGTTTTGGTGACCACTGGTCCTTCGCCCGAAATCCGGACACTGTCGCGCTCACAGGAAACCAGCAACAGTATGGGCATTATCAGGGCCGTAATGATAAGTGCAGGTCGTTTCATTTTGGCTACGTTTCAGGTTAATGGTTCATTGGTCTTTCCATACCTGAATAAAGTTACACAATCCGGGATTGAAATGCATCTCCCTGAACGTCATTTGGAACGCCAAAGATTGGGAGGCTGAAGTGAAGCTCCTCGTTTGGTCGTTCTATTCCTGCGGGTTCTCGTTGAAGCTAATCATCCAGTTGATGCCGAAAGCATCGGTGCACATGCCGAAGTAATCGCCCCAGAACGTGGGAGCCATTGGCATGGTGACGTTGCCACCTTTGGAAAGCGCCAGGAAGAGCCGGTCGGCCTGCTCTTTGCTTTCGGCCGAAACAGACAAAGAGAAATTGTTACCGACTTTCAGCTCGGGAGCCCAACCGCCGGTATCACTGCCCATCAGGATATTGTCCTGACTGAGCGGCAAAGAGATATGCATGATTTTGTTCTGATCGGCTTCCGGGATTTCCACACCATCCTGCGGTGGCATGTCTTTGAAACGTCCAACATAGGCAAACTCGCCGCCAAAAACAGCTTTGTAATGGTTAAAAGCCTCCTCGCAGTTTCCTCCGAAAGTTAGATAGGGATTTACAATTGTCATGATTTCCGAGTTTAGTTAAACCGGATGTATTACGTTGAATAATACATCCGGTTACATAACACGGTTGTTGGATAAAAGTTTGCTGTTTGACTATTCATCCAGCGAACGGAGAAAGCTATCCATCAGACGATTCAACTTTGCGTCTGTCTTCGCATCAGCGATGACACCATTGGGTCCGATTTTCCCTTTCGCTCCTTTAATCAACAAACTCCCGTTAGCCGGAATTACTGCATCCAGTGTACTCATAATCAACTTAAGTGATTCCACCGCTTTCTCACCGGAAGCGGCCGCCACAATTAACGCAACCGGCTTTTTACTGAAGATGGTGGTAGAAACTGTCCATTCAATAGCATTTTTCAAACTTCCCGGCAGGCTGAAAACATACTCAGGGGTACAAATGATAACACCGTCGGATTCGGTAATGCGATTCCTAAAATCGACCACGCTTTCAGGAGGTGTTTCGTTATCCTTGTCGGGATTGAAATGCGGCATTTTATCAATGCCGTCATACAAATCAACCGTTATTCGATCGCTGTATGTTGCCGCTATTGCTTTCAGCAGTGCAAGGTTCAGCGATTGCTGTTTGGTGCTTCCCGATATAGCCAGAATTTTCTTTTTGGAGCTGATCATACTTTACTACTTCACATCAACTAAGAAGCAAAACAGTTTTGACGAGCAAAGGTTGGCCGGGATTTCTTCAATGAAACTTCTCCCCTTTGGCCATCATTTCCAGAATCTGTTGCATACGTTTCTCGCGGGTTTTCGGTCTCTTCGCGGTACTCAGACGGTATGCAATGGCATACAGATTGGCTTTGTTCAGGTTCCGGAAAAACGCCAACGCCTCTGGATTGGCCGATAAAGCTTTCATGAAATCGTCGGGAATGGTCATGTTGCTTTGTGCTTCGTATGCTTGCTCCCAGCGTCCGTCGGATTTGGCTTTTTCCACTTCTACCAGTCCGGATGGTTTCATTCTTCCCTCCTTCGTCAATCGTTCAACATGTTTGGTGTTTCGCTTCGACCATTTGCTGCCATTGCGACGTGGCGTGAATTTTCGTAGCCACGATTCGTCATCGTACTTCTTCAGCTGTCCGTCTATCCATCCGTAACATAGCGCCACATCCAGCGCTTCGTCATAAGTCACGGTTTCCTTTCCCGAGTCTTTTTTAAACAATCGCAACCAGATGCCGTCCGGGTTGGTATGGTTCGCGGCCATCCAGTCTTCAAATGCTTTTCCCGATGTGAAAGGCAGGATGGGTAATTCGTTTGGCTCTTCTTTTTTCATTCTGACTTCTCCCGTATCTTCAAAAATAGACGAAAATACGTATTCATACGAGCAAAATTCAGACTGGTTCCGTTTAATAAATCAGCAGAGACTGGGTAATTCCCTGTCTCTGCTATTGCGGAGCATTACGGCTGAACCGCTTCAATCCGGCTGGCTGCACCCGAGACAATTCCTATCCGGTTCCAGGCGTTGATGGTGATAATGCCCATGATGATTTGGGACAGGTACGTTTCATCGAAATATTTGCGTGCGTTGACGATCAGTTCGGCAGGAATATCTCCATGTATCCGGGTAACGGCATCTGTCAGGGCCAGGATGGCTTTTTCCTTTTCATCGAACAGGTCGGTTTCCTCCCACGCATCTAACAAGAAGATGCGTTGTGGTGTTTCGCCATACTTCATGGCATCGGTAGTGTGCATATCGATGCAAAAGGCACAACCATTAATTTGCGATGCCCGTATCTTGATTAACTCGCGATGAATATCGGTTAGTCCGCTGTTTTTAACGTAGTGTTCCAAACCGAGCATGGCCTGATATGCTTCCGGCTGTACTTCGGCAATCTTTACATGTGCTTCCATGACATTTGCTTTTAGTTCGTCACAAAGGTGGCCATGAAAACACGGAAAAAACTTAAACGGGTTTAAGAAACGGATGAATCAGTCTTTTTTCTGAGTTCACTCAGATATTCGGGCGTCATACCAAGCAAAGATGCCAGCATATATTGCGGTACCCGTTGCACAAATTCCGGATATTTTCGCTGGAAACCGAAAAACATCTCCTCTTTGGAACGACTGTACAACAAACCAATACGAAACAATGACGCAGCATAGGCTCGTTGCAGTATTTTTCGAAAATAGGTCTCGAAGGCAGGTACCGTGGCGAATAACTTTTCACTGGTTTCATCGTCCAGCGAGATAACCACCGAATCCTCAACGGCCTGGATACAATATTGACTGGGACCTTTGCGAGCTTTGCTGGTATAATCCGTTATCCACCAGTTTTCGATGGCAAACTGAATGGTCCGCTCGTTCCCCTGCTCATCGGTAAAGAAGAGTCGCAAGCATCCGGATACGACAAAATGATTGGCCCGGCAAATGTCGCCGGTCGTCAGTAAGAACTCCTTTTTCCGCACCTTTCGTTCGGCAACGCTTGCCGCGATAAAATCGGATTGGTCATCCGTCAATTCGGTAAACTGGCGAATGTGTTGGATCAGCTCCCTGCTCATGGATTTTATTTTCCCATTACGGAATTGAGAGGGAGAAGGTAACAGAAATTGTTATTGATTGGATTCGGCTAACCGGTACGTGTGCCTCAACAATTCGGGGCCGCCGAATGGTCCGTGTCCGGGAATGACAATGCGGGCGTCCGTGAATTTGTCGATCACCTTTATAATGGTGGCCGGATAGGCTTTCAAATCGCCATCGGCCGTATTGCCCAACGTACGCGAATTCATACTCTTTACCAAACAACCGGGAAACAGAATCTTCTCTGACGGAATCCAAACCACAATGTTATCGGTCGCATGGGCCGGCCCCAAGTAATAACATTCGATGGTTTTATCTCCTAGTTTCAATTGCAACGAATCTGTGAATCCATGATCGGGAACAGGCAAGCCTTTTACTTTCGCGCTGTCGACGGTTATCTGGTTCGCCCACGACGGAATATGCTGCTGTTGCAAATAAGCTATTCCCCCCATGCAGTCAATATGCCAGTGGTTGGGAACAAAACCAACGACTTCGACCTCCATCGAACTTTTGAGCCAATCGACCAACGTCCGGGTCTCTTCTTCGGTTACAGGTGTGTCAAACAGAAATGCCTCCTTTCCGTTGATAAACACCAATCCGTTGGAAGAAACTCGTCCAAACGGTGGAATCTCTGCCTGTGAAATATGTACATATGCCCGCTCGGACAGTTTGACCAACACAATGTCATCGGACACTTTTAGCCGCTGCGCAATTTGCTGCGCCCATACTTGTCCCTGTAAAAAGACCATCAGGGAAATCACCAACCACTTTTTCATATTTATCATTGGTTACCATTAGGAGTTTCATTTCTTATGCCAGTGCCTGATGAATGGAATCGAGCCGGGCTTTGGCATCCGGTTCCTGACCGAAAATGGAATCAAGCTTTTCGCACGGATAATCACTGCAATGAGCGCAATTATCCAGACCTCTTTCCCGGGCACAATTCCGAATATTGCAATTCCGACAACCGGAAAACAGGCGACCTGTTTCAGCCGTGCAGCCATCACAGTCGGTAACATCGCGCAATTGTATATCGATTCCATACTCCGTTGCACATTGCCTGACAATATCTTCACGCATGGCCTGTTTCCGAATCAAATCCGTCTCGATTGTCGCTAGATGAATAGGGCATCCGTCGCAGTGCAATCCACAATAAACCATCATGATCGTTCTTGTTTAGGTCTTGTTTCTTTTTCCCGAAAAGGGAAAGCATTTGTTTATTTCAGACGGAGCCGAATTCCTATCTGTTCCGCCCGTCGAACCATTCCGTCGCCTCGTCGCCCTGCGACTATGAGATGGAATAGCTGCAGTTTTTCGTTGATCCGTTGTCAGCCATTCCATTGAAAAAGTTACGTAAAAACTTTGCATTTATCCTAACGGGAATCGGCTCAGTGTTCTTACTTTTTCCTTCCGGAGGTACCAGTCGTTGGTTACCAATTCGATTTCCTTCACCTGAAACGTGCCAAAGTCAAAATCCCGAAACTGTTCCAGCTTATCCAGGAAAGTATCTTTATGTTGGAGCGGTTTCCGGAAACGAATAACCGTAGAATGGGCAGTCTGCAGAACATACCGTTTATCGATAGATTGCTGCAGTTCTGATTTCCTGAATTGCTTTCGCAGACTTTCGCGCAACTCATTTAGCCGGTCGTTTTCACTGAATCCCTGAATCATCACTCCTGAAGGTGATGCTGTAATTCCTTTCATCCGAATTGAAAAAGAATCTTCGCCTGCCAGACTTTCACGAATCAGCTGATTGTAGGACGTTAAATCAATCTGTTCCGGGTGAAATCCGCTGTAGCAGGAAATAACCGACAAGAGGGTGATATGTAGATCGGAAGTGAGATAATAATACTGCTCAGGCTCTGCCTTTTGCAGCATTTTCAACCAACCACGAATGCGTTCCTTTACCTCGTCGTCCGGGCGAACCAACAGGGTAATTCCTCGCCGGTCATCCAACGGATCATCCAGCAATTCATCCGTAACAACTCCCTCATTCCGAATCTTTGCTATCGAATCGGTGTATAATTGGTGATAATGCTTTGTTAGTGCAGCTTCATTCATGTAATGTGGAACTTTAGCCGGCAGGCGCTTCCGGCCCACCGAATCTGCGAACGGATTTTAAAAGTAGAAAAATTATTGAAGTAATCTGGCCTTGCCTTTCCCAAGTTGCCAGAGCTTTCTTCCGATCAGGAAAAACCATAACAGGTACAATGGTCCGGCAATTGCCATTAATAATGTGCCGGCCACCGGGAATATAAATCCCGAGAAGATGTGCAGAAAATCAAAGCCATGGGTTACAAACCCTGTATAGGCGGTGAGTTTACTGAATACGGCACTTCTCAACATCACCCAGGAGATGAAGATACCACCTAACTGTGTGAGAATACTTCCCACAATGGCTCCGGTTCCGTGCCACATGTCGGAAGCGAAAAGTACTTCGCCGGCAGCAATCAGGCGGCGTTGTTCCTCCGGAGTTATGGCGCCGGCATACCGGTTGCTCAGGTATAACCATGAAAATACAGAAGGTGTGGCCAGGAAAAGCGTTACACCAATGAATACCATGACAACCGATATTGTTGTAATTCCCTGGTTGGATTCCTTCAGACTGAAGTAAAGACCGGCGAACAGAACGTAATAGAGCGGGATGAATATGACGGTCAAAATGTCGAGCCGGAGCAGCCCGACCAGTTTGTTCTCCTGCAACATGCTAAAGCACTCTTCCACCGTTATCGGCTGGGTGCCAACGGTGACCAACAATATCATGGTTGCAACCGAATAAACAATCAGGATAAAGGCTGCAATTCCGGCTATTCGGCAGAGTCTTTTTACACCTGCGTGTCCGGCTATCCATTCCAGTGTTGTGTCTTGTCGCGACATCATACTATTGCTTTTTATGCTATTTGAAAGCTACCGCTTCGGAGAAATACATACTACAACAAGTCCATCTTCCGGCGGGATGTAGCAATCAGTGCCAGTCCAACGATACCAATGGTGATTCTGGCCGGCACAGGCAACAATTCGAAAAACATCATCGCTGCTCCCGTCAGTGCCAGGATGATACCGACGTAAAACTGAATGTCGTAGATAGTCTTTCTTTTCATTGCTCTGAGTTTAGTTGTCCGGTATGCTATTGGTTATGCAACGATTCCCCCAAACGGAATCTATACTCAAGTTACCAAAATTTGAGCAATCCTCTTAGCTACTTCCGTGAAAACTATTGGTGAGTAGCCTGCACTTGCTCCCGTTCCAAACTGAAAGATTCACTCCGCTGCAGCGCAAGAATCACTTGGCTTATCAGGAAAATACGGTCCTGCAACAGAGGATAGTTAATCTTTTCCGGGGTGTCGGTCGGTTTGTGGTAGTCTTTATGCAAACCGGAGAAGAACATCACGGCCGGGATGCCTTTCTCATAAAACTTGTACTGGTCGGAACGCATGTAATACCCGGTTAAATCGTGCGAATTATTGAAAGTATAATCGAACGAACATTCCGGGACTCGTTGGTCAACCTTTTCAAAAAGAGCAGCAAGTTTCGGTTGTGTATCGGTTCCAAGGGAATAGAGATAAGCCTCTTTCCCGATGTGTTGAGAATCGACACGTCCAACCATATCAATATTCAGGTTAAGCAACACTTTCCCGGGTTCGAAATCCGCGCGTTTCACCTGGTATTTAGCGCCCAACTCTCCCACTTCTTCACCCGTCGTCGCCAGGAAAATAAGGTTGTATTTCAATTCCGGAATACCGGAAAACAGTTTGGCTAACTCAAGCATCGAAGCCACGCCGGAAGCATTATCGTCGGCACCGCGGAAATAAAAACGTCCGTCAGTTCCCAAATGATCGTAGTGCGCCGTGATGTAAATGGAAGTATCAGATGTTCCTTTTAGCATCCCGATTACATTTCGTCCCGTCGTTCGGTTCACTATCCGCTCACATTTCACCCGAACGGTGTTCATCGGACAATCGGCAATCGCTTTAGTTTCGATCAATTGATTGAGGTCTCTGGCAGACATCTTCATCAAATGGCGAATCTGCATATTGGGAATAATAAATTCCACAAAACCAATACTATCATTTTCAGACCGATCACTATAAGCAAACGTATATCGTTTCCGGGTCATGAAGTTCTTAAAAGTTCTCCGGATGGATTCGAATTGCTTATCGTTGTATGGATTGGCTAAAATTAACCCTGCGGCTTTTCTTTTTTCCAGTGCAACTTCAATATCGTACGTTGAACGCAGGTTCTTTGTGAAAACCAAAACCATTCGGTTTTTTACATTGATTTGCTCCAGATCTTCAGGTGTTCCCTTACCGCCGAAAATTAGCTCCAGTTCCTTTTCCTCATTTATGGGTTCTCGGCTCATACTGGCCATCTCCTGAAAATCATCGAGCTTTCGGTTACGGGCAGTCTTCAGATAGGTTTCGCCCCGATAATACTGAACCAGCTTAAAATCGTCGTAGTAGCCGTTGTCTCCTGCTTCCAACAGGCCATATTTGGTAAACTCTCCGGCAATGTACCGGGCCGCTTTCATCTGCCCGAGCGTTCCAGTCAGCCTTCCTTCCATCGAATCGGATGCCAATATTCTGATGGTCTGCTTTAGCTCTTTTTTATCAATTGAAAAATGTGCTGCGTTGGACGAAGATTGTCCGTAGGTTTGTGTTGTCAGACAAACAAAAAGATAAACAAGAATTCGTTTCATCAGTCGTTTAGGTTAGTGAAAAAGTAAAGCCGGTCCTTTGAGTAAAACCAGCTTTCTAAAGCTACAAAACTATTATCATATCTAAAAAGATATCTTACATCTGCGAATTGAGATCCCAGGACAAACCAAACATTGCTACACCCAAAGCTGTTAAACACAACAGAAGGACTTATCTTCTTATTGAATATTTAGAATAGCAAATCATATGATTAAACTAGGAAATACAGACTTACAGACTGCTCCCATTGTATTCGGGGGCAATGTTTTTGGATGGACACTCGATGAAAAAGAGTCGTTCAGGATACTGGACGAATTGCTCGACGCTGGTTTCAATACCATCGATACGGCCAATGTTTATTCGCGCTGGGTTCCCGGCAACCAGGGAGGCGAATCGGAAACGATCATCGGGAAGTGGATGAAAGAGCGACGCAATCGCGATAAAGTCACCGTGATTACCAAGGTAGGCTCCGATATGGGACAAGGCCATCGTGACCTTTCTGAGAAACACATCCTGGAAGCGGTGGACGATTCTTTGCGCCGTCTGCAAACCGACACCATCGATTTGTATCTCTCGCACTGGGATGATGAAAATACACCGGTGGAAGAAACCCTGGGAGCTTACAAAAAACTCATCAAAGCCGGGAAAGTCCGTTATATAGGCGCCTCCAATCTTCCGCCCGAAAGACTGAAGGAATCACTGAAAGCCAGTGTGCAAAATGGTTTGCCGCGTTATGCGGTATTCCAGCCGGAATATAACCTGTACGACCGCAGGGGATTTGAAGAAGGCGTCGATCCCGTTTGCCGGGAAGAAGGGCTGGGCGTTATTACCTATTTTTCGCTGGCTAAAGGTTTCCTTAGCGGGAAATACCGGAGCAAGGACGATCTTGGGAAGAGTGTGCGCGGAGGTGGCGTGGAAGGCTACCTGAATGAACGCGGTTTTCGCATTCTGAAAGCACTCGACGACCTGGCAGCCAAACATGAAGTTTCACAGGCAGCTGTGGCACTTGCCTGGCTCATTCACCAGCCCAATGTGACCGCGCCCATTGCCAGTGCAACGAAAAGCAGCCATCTGAAAGCTTTCACCGAAGCGTTGCAAATGAAACCGGAACCGGAAGATCTACAGTTGCTGCAATCAGCTTCAGCGTATGAATAGTCTTCAACCGAAAAAACTGAATCCGTCATCATACGGTTTCGTATGCTAAAGAAATCCATCAAACAAAATGTATATGATTAGAAAATTAATGCCCGTACTGCTCTTTGGGCTCCTGTTAAGCAGTTGTAACCAAAAGCACAAGGGCCATTCGGCAAATGACGACACTGCCACTGTGAAAACCAAAGCGGAAAAAGCGGCGAAACCCAAAATCCTGTTCGTGTTGACCAACCACGATCAGAAAGGTGACACCGGCAAGAAAACCGGATTCTTCTTATCGGAAGCCGCTCATCCGTGGGACGTATTGAAAGACAAGTATGTCATCGACTTTGTCAGTCCGAAAGGCGGGAAAGCCCCGGTTGACGGATTCGATTTGACCGATCCTGTCAACAAAGAGTTTTGGGACAATCCGGAGATTCAATACAAAATCAACCATACACTGAAGCCTTCGGAGATTAACCCGGACGATTATGTGGCGATTCATTTTGTCGGTGGCCACGGTGCTATGTGGGACTTCCCTGAAAGCAAACAACTGGCAGATATTGCTGCGAAAATATATGAACACCATGGCGTGGTGAGTGCGGTATGTCACGGACCGGCGGGTTTGGTCAATATCAAGCTGGACGATGGCTCGTACCTCATTGCCGGGAAAAAGGTAACCGGTTTTAGCAACGAGGAAGAAAAAGCCGTGAAACTCACCAATGTTGTTCCGTTTTTATTGGAAAATAAACTCAAAGAGCGCGGTGGAATCTATTCCTGCACATCGAAGTTCACCGTGCATGTCGTGCACGACGGACGATTGATTACCGGACAAAACCCACAGTCGGCTAAAAAGCTAGGCAAAGAAGTACTAAAAGAATTGCAGAAGGATTAACTCCGGATACGATAAAATATTAATTAAAGCTCTTGCATTCCCCCGCAAGGGCTTTTTTTTATTCCCACACATATTATTCAATATTAGCATATTACCTCATTTTTTACCTTTTGATGATGTTTCGTACAGATTGAAATACTAAAAGGACACCTCCAAACGTATTCCTGAGAAATCGATTAACCTAAAAATCTATCCAAAATGAAAGTAAAGAATCTCTGGAGCGTCATGTTCATCGTTTTCGCTTTGATAACGAGCTGCAGCGATGACAACAACGGCGTCGATGAAATTGAACAAAAGAACAGTGAGGAACTCCTCACAGCTCATCCCTGGAAATTTAAAAGTCAGGAAATTAACGGCCAGACATCTGATTTTATTACCAGTGGCTCCATTCCTTATATTGCTATTTTCAATGCTGATGGAACGTTTGCCATGGCCAATTTTTATCACTACGAAGACAACCTTCCCTGGACTTTCGACAAAGAACAAATCTATGTAGATGAACAACTGCTGAACATCGATGAAATCTCGGAAACAAACCTGAAGATTAGCTACACCGACGAAGAAGACGGCGATGTGACGCTCTACTTCGAATCGGAAGAACCGGCCGACGCCTTCGAGGGAGATGCAATCTATGGTAAGCATTATAAAGTAGCCGAAGCTGTTTTTAATTCGGAAACTCAAACCATGGAAAACAACCTTTCCCTCTACCGGTTCCGCGCTTTGATTGAAGATGGAATGGCGACAGCCACCTCTGAAAAAGCAGTTAGTCTCCCCTACACCATTGTCTCCAAGACATTTGTTTTTGTGGAAGGAATGAGCGAAGGATACGAGATGGAAGTGGACGCAGAAGGTGATTTGCACCTGCTGTCGATGGAATATGTTAGTTCCGTTCCCAAATCGGCCAGTGTAACGGGTACGACTGAAACCGAAAGCGCTTACACCTTGTCATTCCGGTTTACCGAATGTGACCTCTCCGACTTTCTCACCGGCCCCGACTGGAAACTAACTGAAGTTGAAAAGAACGGGCAGGTAACCACTCAAGACTTACCCATTGACCTTGGAACTATCTGGTTCATCAACCCGCTCACCCAAAAGATTGAGGAGCGGCCAACCGCAGCGGATGATGTCGCCGAATATTTACTGTGGGACTTTATTGGTACGCCTACGGCCGATAATATTCAGCTGGAAGTTACGATCGACGGCGGTGAAGTTTTAACGTTTACAGTTATCCAAATCAGCTTAACCGAACTGATTTTCGAAACAGAATATAACACAGATACGTACCGCCTTACATTCTCTGTGGAAAACGAGCAGGACGTGTAATCTAATAGTAACATTCTCTGATTACATGTTTTTTCTTCAATAATTCAATCACCTTAACACCAAACATTTCCCTGCAAAGTGTTTGGTGTTATTTTTTGGGATAGGCAGCAACTGCTATCTCGTGAAATGCTTTGTCAACACGCCAAACAAGTCGTGGTTGAATTCCGCGTCAAGTTCCGGAAGTGTTCGTAACCCGAAGATAAAAGCGATGGCAATCGGATCGGTACGATAAGCCGTGTGCCCCTCGTAAAATCCGTAGCGCATGATATAATAAGGAGCCATTTCGCTAAAATGCAGCGAGGTGAGTTTTGCTTCCAGGTCCTTTCGCTTAGCAGTAGATAGCTGACTGTAGTGTTCGTCCAGAAAGGTCTTTTCTTCCGGAGTCAGAGCGCGACTCACGGTAAAATCGAAACTTCCCTGAATTTCATCGTGGAAGATGGAAACCTGCCAGCCTTTGCTTCTCTCCCCTTTGAAATGCAATTGATGGCCGTTATAGAATATCACGGGTATGTTGTCGTAAAATCGTTTCCAACGCCCTAACTCAATTTCCTTCAGGACAAGATTCCAAACGTGAAAAAGGGGCTTAGCCATCTGCGGATGCGTCAGCCCCATGGCACGCACCAGTTGATTATCGCCTTTCAGTACCGAAAGAATATCTTCATCTTGTGCCATAAAACCGGCATAGGAAAAGCCATTGGGACGCCCAATTTCATTGATAATTTTCACCGGGAATCCCGTAATTCGTTCCTTGCCTTCTAACTCTGCTTCATCGTGCAAACCAGTCTTTGCCAGCGCCGGGAAATCGCCTTCGTCGACTCCGAGCTGTTGCCCTTTTCCCATCATCCATTTGAATTGATTGCTGTAAAGAAGGGGGTCGCCGTTTTCCACCGTAACCGAAACATTTCCATAAGTCGAGTCCTTTTTCATCACCAGAATTGCTTCTGTCCCGTACTTCAGCACCGAAGGGGAAGCTATATCCGGTTTCGACAGGTAGGTCAGCGGATAAAAAAACCAATCCTGGTCTGCTTTTGACTTATTCCCCCGTTGCCCCAACGAAATGCTGGTTGAGAATATCAACACAACCAAAAGAAGTCCCAGGCGACGTTTCCACCGAACGAGATGTTCTACCCTATTTTTCATGGCTCTAACAGTTTCAGTTCTTTCAAAATGTCTTTTGTTATTTCGTATCGTGCCCGACTGGTTCCGTTAAAATCATCGGATACAAAATTCATGGCATAGAAATAGGGCCGATTATCCTTTTCAAAATACCCGACCAGCTACATGACATAATCATTGTCGTTCAGAACTCCCCCACCCGTCTTTCCACTAAGCGTCCAGTCATCTCCTTTTTCCAGCACGATAAGCTTCTTTACTTTCTCAATGGATTCCTTCGAAACCGGTAAGTCATCGTGATAAAACTTCCGTAGAAAGGCGATTTGCTGATTGGCACTAATGCGGAATTCTCCGGCCAGCCAGAAGCGCGTAGGCGGACCATTCAGATTCTTGTTTCCATAATCAAACGCCTGCACGTATTTCCGGTATTTGTCAATGCCTATCTTCCCGGCAAAGCCGGTATATACCCATACACAGGAATATTTTATCGCAGTACCCAAGGTTTGGTCCTGATTCCATTTCTGAGCCTGCCACTCATGTCCATCCCATGGAATCACCTGATCGGTGTCGGAAACAACATCTTCTTCCAAAGCTATCACCGAATGGGGAATCTTAAAAGTAGACGCAGGAATGAATCCGGAATCGCATCCTGCCGGATTATAACGAATGAACTCATTGTTCGCTTCATCGAACAGCACAAAACATCCGTCAACTCCATAACGGTCAAAGTAAGGTTTGAAATTCCACTCGGTTGTCTTTTGGGCATAGTTTGAAGAAACCAGTGATAAAAGGAAAAGCAGGCTCAGTAAATTTTTCATGGTAAGTCGTCAGTCAATTCAACGTATGGTTATGCCTTCAGCGGATCATCTTCCAGAATGGCATAGTGATAATTGTCTATCCATTTTCCCCGGATGGGCAGAATCTTGCGGCGTAAACCTTCGCGCACCATCCCACACTTTTCCAGTACGTGGATGGATTTAACATTTTCGGTGGCCACACCGGCTTCCACTTTATGTAAATGAAAATCATCGAATCCGGTTTTTATCAATCTTTTCGCCACTTCCGTAGCATAACCTTTTCCCCAGTGAGCAGGAAGGAGCTTGTAGTATATCTCTCCCAGTCGGAATTTATCCAACGACAGGGTAAAACCAGCCAGTCCAATGAATTCGCCGGAGTCTTTCAACACTATTTTCCAGGTATATGATTTGCGCGGGTTATCCGTCTGTTCCTCAATAGCGGGACGTATCAGCTCTTCTGTTTCGTCCCTGTTCTTCGGTATTCCGATGGTGTTGAACTCATCAACTGCAGGGAAAGAATGCAACCGGTGAATATCATCCAGATCATTCCAGTTGATTTCCAGCAATTGCAATCGTTGCGATTCGAGTTTCATGATTTACTGTTCAGTTGAAAGGTTTGATTTGCTTAAAGATAATCAGGAAAATATGGATATACAACGGAGCTTCATCATTCATTTACTGCGCTTGGTAAGAAATTCCGTATTTATCGAACAATTGCTGCAGATAGGCCACGCTGCCAATAACGCCCAATTTTCCTTCCTGTCCTGAAATTAGCCCCACCAGGTAGCCGTTTTGGTCAATCACCGGAGAACCACTTCTTCCTTCCCCTCTCACATTCCGGGTAAGTGTCTGCACATAAAAGTAGTTTCCCATGTTCTTAAAACACTGCATTTTTATCAGCTTCGGATAACGATTATCCTTTTGTAGTGCTCCCCAACCGACCGCGAAAACAACCTCGTTGGGACGGACCGGGGTATAGCGAATTTTAAGCGGATAGAGCGCATTGTTCTTTTCCTGAAGTGAAAACAAAATCCAATCCCGATCCTTCAGCGTATTAAACTGTCCGATGGGTTCATTAGTCGATTGATTAATCAGCCTTTTTATTTCCACCTGCTGCTCCGGCCGGTTTTTCGGGTACATTTTCCACAATACAAACTGCGGCCCCAAATCGATAGAAGATAAACCCTGGTTGGACTCAAAAACCATGAACAGGTGTTTGCAACTAACCGCCAGCGTATCCTTTCCGGTATTGACCAGAAATGCATTGGCAATTCCATGAAAGGTGGTGTCAGTAAAGGCGATGTCGTTGGTGAGGGCAAAAGCCGGCCACTCTTTAACGGGTTTAGCCATCCAGCTTTCTTGGGCTACCTCTTTTTTTTCATTGCATCCGCTAAAAACAAACGAGAGAAAAAGGGATAGAATGAGTAAATAAATGTTTTTCGATTTCATTGGTTTGATATTTTTTCAAATCCCTGACAAGGGTTCGTCATTCCTGATTAGCCATAAAAAATGGCTGTTATGTTCCGTAGTTAAAATTACGAAAGCATAACAGCCATTCCAAGTGTATCTTTTGTGGTTCTTTAATGCGTATCCTGAATAAATTTCGCCGTGTTATCGTGTAGTTCTTTCAGGGAAGGAATATGCAGATAAACCATATGTCCCGACATGTAATAATGGTAGGAGATATTCTTCTGCAAAGCTGCCGGCATGGGTAAATGACGCATTTCGTAAACTCCTTCGAAGTACGGTGTCGCCAAATCGAAATAGCCCATATTCAGCATCACTTTCATCTTCGGATTGTAAATCATCGCCCGGGCCAGGTCAGGCATAACGTTGGGGAAAATTTTCCTGCCGCTTCCCGGCGCCTGATGACGCGAATCCCATTTGCGACCAATGCCGTCTCCAAATGGCTGATAAGGTACATCTTCTCTGAATTTCAACGTCGAATGCAAATACGTGTTCGCTGTAGCGATGTAAATACTACCAATGGCTTTGTTCATCGGGTCGAATGCGGGGCGTTTGCTCAACGGATCGACCATATAACCGGAGAAGCGGGTATCCAAACGTCCGGTTACTTTATCCTCCTTTGCCAGCAGATTCTTTTCAAATCCCGGTCCGGTTACGCGCAGGTTGGCTTTCTTGATGTAATCGACCGGAAGGCCTGTATATTCATGCAGTTTTTCTGCCGTTTTGTTGAAGGTTGCAGAATCAATCGTCACGCCTTTGCTGAGTGCCGATGCAAAATCTCCGAGTGCGAAGCCTTCCACCTTCCGGAGAAGCGGTTCCAGCTTCTCTGGCTGGTTGGGAAGTTTGTGATGATACCAGGCGGTAGCCGTCATACTTGGCAAAACCAGCTGGTGAGCAATTTCGTTACCGGGATTCAGGGCAGCCATCCCCGAAACATTATCGTAGTTCAGAATCTGCGAAAGCATGATCACACCATTCAGATCGATGCCATGGTTCTCGCCCAGATAGTAAGCAACCACTGCCGAACGGAATGTTCCGTAACTTTCGCCGAACAAATACTTCGGAGAATTCCACCGGTTGAATGTGGTAAGGAACTGTGTGATGAATGAAGCAAAGGCATGTCCATCCTGGTCGATACCGTAAAAATCTTTCGGGTCGCCGGCTCCTCCTTTGTCTTTCCCAATAAGCTGACTGTAACCGGTTCCGGGAGCGTCGATAAAAACCAGGTCGCTGGCATCGAGCAGGCTGTAGTCGTTATTTACCAATGAATAAGGCGCTGAGGTCCGGGCTGTATCAGCCGCATCGACACGTTTGGGTCCCCATGCACCCAAATGCAACCACACCGATGCACTTCCCGGGCCACCGTTATAAATAAATGTCACCGGACGGTTGGCCGGATTGCTTTCGCCCGACTTAAAATAAGCCACGTAGAACATGCTACAGGTCGGTTCCTCCTTTTTGTTTTTCAAAACAAGTGTACCAGCTACCGCTTTGTAATCAATCCGCTTCCCCTCAACGGTCACCACTCCACTCGTTACCGATTTCTGCGGGCGGGTCAATGTTGTATCGGGTTTTACAGGAGTTTGGGAATGTTTGGACTCATTTGGATTTTGAGCCGACAAATCCATCGCTGAAAGCATCGCTACTATCAGGACAGAAAGAATCAAATTCAACTTCATTTGTATCTGTTTAAGTTAGCAATCACCGCTTGTCAAGAAAAGGCGGGTGGTTAGTTTCCTGATGATTCAGTTCTTTAAAAATAGTTTTTTTGCCGAAGAGTATGGCATTCTGTTTCAGCGAAAGCTAATTGAGCAGCTTATTCACACGAAAAAAGAGGACACTAAAAGCATCCTCTTTCGCTATATAGTCAACAAATATTGTTCAAATCAAACGTCGATGCCGAACATGATCCGGACGAGATACCCCAGTCCAAACGATATCAATCCGACCACCGTACTCAGGATAACCATTTCCCAGAAACGTTTCCGGAAAGGTTGATCGTTAGCGACCGATATATAATAACTATAAAGGAATACGACCAGCACCGAATCGATAACAGCCACAATCAGCGCGACAAACGGTGAAGTAAAGAGCAGGTAGGGCACTACAAGGAAAACAACAGCAAAAACATAGGCGATACCGGTAAAGATGGCTGATTTGACAGCTCCTTCATGGTTACCTTCCGACTTATTAGACAGATATTCCGACGAAGACATCGACAGAGCACCAGCCAGTCCGGTGATGATGCCGGCCAACGCTACCAAACGGGTATTCTGAAGTGCAAAAGTCAAACCGGCCAGCGTTCCCAGAATTTCCACCAAAGCATCGTTCAATCCCAGCACGATGGAACCGATGTATTTTAACTTGTCCTCTTCGAGCAGGGCAATTAGCTGGTCCTCATGGTCATTCTCTTCCTTGGCGATGATCTTGGCCTCCGGGATTTCATCTGCTATCTCGTTGTAGTTGACCTGGGCACTCTCCTCC
This sequence comes from Prolixibacter sp. NT017, assembly GCF_009617875.1. Taxonomy (NCBI): domain Bacteria; kingdom Pseudomonadati; phylum Bacteroidota; class Bacteroidia; order Marinilabiliales; family Prolixibacteraceae; genus Prolixibacter; species Prolixibacter sp. NT017. The sequence goes on from NZ_BLAV01000001.1 coordinate 2,931,921, forward strand.
CCTTTCTCCATCAGCTTAATGCCGAATGTGATACCGAAAATCCGGGCTATCCAGTAAAATTTCCAAATCTTCCATTTACTCGGAGCGACTTCCGTTTCCGTGTACTCCTTCCAGATATCATAATGCTTGTGCTCATCGTCGGCAATGCGGCTCAACACCTCGGCATTATGCGGGTCACGCTGTTTGGCAGCCAGCTGCTTGTAAATATGATATTCGGTGATTTCGTTTCCCTGGGCGACCAGCAATTGACTTCTGGTTTCGGGGGACAATGGTTTACGTTTCATCGATGTTTTTGGTTCTTTTGATTTGAGGCAAAACTACATAATGTTTGGAAAACCAACTTCCTTTTCCCACTCCGTTTCGCTAAAAATCTCATTAAAAAACTCTTCTGTTTTACGGATGTCATCCCTTCGAGGGATGACATCCTTTTTCACTGTTGGAGCTTTGTCAAATTCGGGTTCAGTTGAACCCTTTCAGGGTTCTGGTTTGGTCCTGTCGTATTTTCCATGCATTCCATACATGGTTATTAAGTTTCGATCCCTCCGGGATCAATTATTCGGAGCGGGCATCTACTTGCCCGACACTAGGGACCTTATGTCATGAGCCATGCAATTTACACATGACTATTCAGCTTGGATTCCTCCGAGATTTCGCGTTTTAACGCTTCGCCTTCAATAGTCGCATAGCCACGGAGTGGTTATCCATCAACTAAGACACTGAAGGTCCGCAGAAGATGAGCAATCCCGACAGGGATTGAAGCTTAGTAACCACAGGTGCAACCTGTGGTTAAAAGGGTGGCTCACACCCTTAGACCGAACCCTGAAAGGGTTCAACTCTCAGCAAACACGTAGCGCTCGTCGTAGTCAATTCCGTGCTCTTTTAACAACCGGATGTACTCCTCCTGAAAACTGATCGCCCTATGATGCTCTTTCTGATTTTTCACATAAGCCACCAATCGCTCTTTCGCAGAGATAGAATAAGAAAAAGCGCCATACCCACTTTGCCAGCCATGAAACGATGGGAATATCTTTGTCTCTTTCAAAAACGCAGCGGTTGCCAACTTGATATCTTTTACCAGTTGGGCGGGCGCAATAGCTGGGTGAATATGCGTTACTATGTGCAGATGATTCTCCGTACCGTTTATCTGGTACAGATGGCATTTTTTATTCTGTAGTATACCTGCTATAAACTGATACAGCCTCCTCTGACCATCCAACTCCATTGTAGGCTCGCGAAACTTGGTAGATAAAACGATCTGGTAAAGGATTTGAGTGTAAGTACTCATGGTTTATTTAGTTTGGTTGAACCCTTTTCAGGGTTCTGTTTTTTAGTCTGGTTTCAACCCCATGCATTGCATACATGGTTATTCAACTTCAATCCCTGCCGGGATTGCTTAATAGATCCGGTGCATATACTCATCTGTGCCTCATTCAGCTTTTTTCCATGCATTGCATACATAGTTGTTGAGCTTTAACCCCTACCGGAATTACCCGTTTTTACTTCTTTACATATCAATAGTCCCATAACCACGAAGTGGTTAAAGTTCAGTAACCGCAGGTACAACCTGTGGATAAAGAGCTGCTACTGCCCTTAGCCCGAACCCTGAAAGGGTTCAACGACAAAAAGTGACTAGATTCGCTATCTTTTTTAAATTCCAAACCAATTTAATCAATTTATGAGTCTATCGAAATAGATTAATCTAAAGCAAGCGTGTTTCTCCCCTCCTCTAAATAGATTGCCATCCAGGAAAAATTGCTACGCCCGGATTTAAAATAAAGGGCTTTCGAGCAAATCCGCTTGCTTCTTCTTCTAAATAGAATATTGCTGAGCAAATATGTTTCACACTTTTCCTAAATAGAATATTGCTGAGCAAATGTGTTTCGCACTTATTCTAAATAGAATATCGCTGAGCAAATATGTTTCACGCTTATCCCAAATAGAATATCGCTGAGCAAATATGTTTCACGCTTATCCTAAATAGAATATCGCTGAGCAAATGTGTTTCGCACTTATTCTAAATAGAATATCGCTGAGCAAATATGTTTTGCACTTATCCTAAATAGAATATTGCTGAGCAAATATGTTTTGGAAACCATTGGCATCCGAATCCTAATAAAACAGCAGGTCTGAACATGCCGCGCTACTAGCTCGCAACTGAACCATACCCCTTTTATCAACACCGGGAAAATTATCTCCTCTTTTATTTTGATTAAAAATAAATTAGCCTAATACACTGGACATTTTGGGAAAAGTGCCATAGCTTTATTCTAGTTCTCAGATCATAGCCAATAACAACACATTTACAAACGAGACAATTTATCATATCAATCAGAAAAATATTCAATCCAATAATTCATAGCAGGAAGCTATCATTTCAACTTCTGCCTGACAAAAATTTAATCTAATGAATCAAATTAATCATTTATCTAGTTCGGCTACGGTCCCCGAAGTGGCAGACGTAGCCAATCATGTGGGCATTGCAATCGATAATGCTACGCTGACTGACGAATACCTGAACGGTGAAAATGTAAAATTGAAAGGAAATGCGACTCTCATGGTCCGCGGTATTGGCTCCGAACGAGGAAAAGAACTAAAAGATGAACTCGATGCCGCCGATACCCGCAGAGACGCATTGTTTTCGGCCTTGATGCATTTTCTTCGAGGATATCAACGATGGAACAAAAACTCAACGGGCGAGTCAGCTGATGTTCTCTACGCAATTATTAAATCGCACGGAGCGAACATTCCCCGATTGAGTATCGAAAAAGAAAGCGCTATGCTCGAATCAATTCTTGGCGCTTTCCAAAAGGAAGAAGCTACACAGGCTATTACATCGCTAAACTTAACCGAATTGGTTGCCGATTTACAAAGTGAGCAAGCACATCTCCAGGAGGTTTATCAACAATCGGCCGAACTGGAATCCGAAAAACCTGAGGTAATAGCCCCATCAAGTATCAAACGCGAAACGCAGGTTATACTGAACGATATCATCGACTACCTGAATGCGATGAGTAAAGCGAATGCGGCAGTTTACAGCACATTAGCTGCCACGGTAGCAGAGCTGGTTAATACCTTGAATGATAAGATCAAGGTTCGCCATTCAGATACAACAATCGACCAGAATAATTAAAATCATTTCTTTAACCGGCAGAAGTTAATAGTAGATTGGAAAAAGTAAGGATGTCATCGCTTCGAGGGATGACATCCTTTTTGTAATGGTATTCCGGTATTTATTTTCAAACATAGCAGGATAGGAAAAGTTCGTTCAGGGAGCTTGTCTTTATCTTTGTTATATGAAAACAAAACCATCGACCAAAGAAGAATATATCCGGCGAATCAATAAGGTTGTCGAATATATCAATAACCATCTGACCGAAGACATGGATCTGAAGAAGCTGGCAGGGGTTTCCAACTTTTCTGAATTTCATTTCCACCGGATTTTTAAGGCGTTTCAGCACGAAACTCTGTCGGCATACATCACCCGGATTCGGGTAGAGACAGCAGCCCGCCTGCTGCGTTATTCCGATTTACCCATCGAGACCATCGCCGGCAATGTTGGGTATGAGATGCCTTCCTCCTTATCGAAATCGTTTAAAAAGTTTTATGGTATCACTCCGACCGAATACCGAACAAATAAAAATATATTCATTATGAAAAAAGAAATAGTAAACACTGAATTGAAGCTGAAAGCGCCTAAAATTATTGAACTTGAAGACAAAACCGCTATTTACATCCGGCTTACAGGGGCATATAACGACCTGGATTTCCCCGGAACCTTTGCAAAACTGTGGAGTTTTGTGAAGGAGCAGAAGTTGTATTCTGCGGGTATTGAGCATATTGGTGTTTATTACGACGACCCTAAAGTGACCGAAAGCAGCAAACTGCGCTCGGATGTTTGCCTGGTCATCAAAAAGCCCGTTCAGCCGAAAGGCGAAATCGATGTGAAAGTGATACCCGGCGGTAAGTATGCAGTGTTCTCCTATCAAGGGCCATATAGTGATTTGGGAGCGGTGTATGACACCATTTTTTCGGAATGGTTGCCGGCAGACGGATGCGAATTGCGGGATCTTCCGGTATTTGAAAAATATGGCAACGCCCCGACCCGAACGGAACCCGGGAAACTGAAAACAGAGATTTACGTCCCCATTCAATAGAATAGCTTAGCGAAAATCTCGGTTTAAGGATGTCATCTCTTGGAGGGATGACATCCTTTTTTTGTCCTGATTTGTCGGATAATTGTCATTGACGACAGGAAAGAACGATGTATCTTTAGCTTGTCACGTGAAAAGAGAAGGCCATGAAGAAGCAAGAGAACACTCCCGTCAAACACATCGTTATCCTGGCGTCGCCCAACACGTCGCTGCTGGATGTAACCGGTCCGATGGAAGTCTTCGCGAAAGCGAAACAGTACCTGCCCGAATTGACCGACCAGCCGCCGTTTGTTTACCAGCTGCATGTGGTGACCAACACTCCCGAGCTGCAGGTGACCACCTCCACGGGATTGCCCATTGTGTGCGAAAGCACACTCTTCGATATCCGTTATCCCATCGACACGTTGCTGATTGCTGGCTATACTACCGGTTTGCAGCTACTCGACCAACGCATCGAAGCAGATGAACTGCCGCCGCACATCTCCGACGTTAGTCCCGGCAAAGAGACCGTACAATGGTTACGGACACACTGGAAAAATATCCGCCGCATTGGCTCGGTGTGTACCGGCGCTTTCCTGCTGGCCGAAGCCGGTATCCTGGATGGCCGGGAGGCTACCACTCATTGGCACCGCTGCCAGCTGATGGCGACCATGTACCCCGAAGTAAAGGTGAACCCTGATCCCATCTTTGTGAAAGACGGTCCGGTATATACATCGGCCGGGATTTCCACCGGACTGGACCTGGCCCTTTCGCTCGTGGAGGAGGATTATGGCCGTGACGTAGCGCTTTACGTGGCCCGTATGCTGGTGCTGTACCTCAAGCGCCCGGGCAACCAGTCGCAGTTTAGCGTGGTGCTGGCGCAACAGGAGGTCGATTACAATCCCATCCAAACCATCATTGACTGGATTCCGGAGCACCTGAATGATTCCCTTTCGGTAGAAAAACTGGCCGAACAGGCATCCATGAGTCCGCGAAATTTCTCCCGGGTCTTCGCCCGAAAAACCGGCATTACACCAGCACGTTACATCGAAAAGGTGCGCGTAGAAACAGCCCGGCGCCGGCTCGAAGAATCGAACCTGACGCTGGATGAAATTTCCGGAGAATGCGGACTGGGAAGTGCCGACACGCTTCGACGCCTGTTTCTGCGACATCTGAAAACCTCGCCCAGTGCCTACCGGCGAAGTTTCCAGACTGCTGTGCGATGAGGTTATCCCGGGCAGGAAGCACTTTTCAGGGCCACCTGTTTCCGCTTGTATCGGGCAAATGAAATAAATACGACGCTGATACCGCCGACTAAGATGAGGTCGTACCAGGCAAGGCTCATCAATTCCGTCACGGGAATAAAGAGTAGCAACAGGTAAGTGATTCCCGACAGGAGAATATAGGTAAACCCGCCGACCAAACCACCAGCTATCCCTGCCATTTTGGGGAATCGGCTCAAACTGTAGGTGAATGAGTTATTGAAGATGAAAGCCGACGCCATCACGATGAAAAAGGTAAACCCGATAAGCGTATACAGGTTGGGCGCTATCCGGAAGAACAGTATCATCAGGGCCAGCGTGGTAAACTGGACGATGTTGGCGATGAATAGCTTTTTGTTTAAATCGGTTTTAATGAGTGCTTTTCCCAGTAAATTTCCGCTGAGCCATCCCAGTCCGACAACCAGCAGCGAATAACCAACCGTGACCGAATTGTAGTGAAACGTATGCTCAATCAGGAACGGACTAGTGAGGGTGAATATCATCGCGACTCCGTAAGCGAGACCAGATAAGCTTATACTCAGAATAAAATCGAATGTTCCCAGCATCTTTGAATAGTTCGCGGCGATTTGCCGGAAATGAAATTTGGCCGGCGTGTGCAGGGTTTCTCCGCTGAAAATCCAGTCGAGAATAAAACCTGCCATGGAAGCTGCTCCCAGGAAATAAAAGTTATACCGCCATCCGAAGCTGCTTTGCAGGTAACCCCCAATAAATGGCGCTGTAATCGGGCCGATGGACCACACGATGGTCAGTACACTGAGGGCATGTTTCAACTTCTCGCCGTTGAACATATCCACCAGGAACGCTCGTTTGGCGACCAACACAATGCCAATGCTCACCCCCTGAATCGCCCGGAGAATATAGATGACGTGTATATCGGGGATAAGTGCAATGGCAAAGCTGGAGAGTGAAAATACCAGCAATGAAATCAGATTGAGCCGGTGCCGGCCAAAGCTGTCGAGCAAAATACCGACAAAGAGCTGGCTGATGCCATAAAACACCAGGTAGATGCTCACTGAAGCCTGCATGTTTAATACACTAACATGTAAATCGCGGGCCATGGCCGGCAATGACGGGGAATACAAATCAACCGCGATTCCCGATAACGGTGCAATGGCATATGCCAACATGGTGGCAAAGCCTTTATATTTTTCCTGAATCATTTTCATGTTTTTCTAGCTTGATGGTGAGGTATGGTCTTGTCTCCGGAGGCACTGCTTTTTAGTCCTACAAACTGTTGACTAAAATCCAATTCAGCACAAGCTGCACCACAGTTTACCGCGCAGTATGTGCTTTGACTGATTCTCCTCCAGAAATTGATTTGTTGTTTTCACGGTCGCATAAAAATAGTTGAGAGCTGCCAGGAAACTGTTATGAACTTCATCTGCTTTCACTATTTGTCCGTTGATCCCCTGGTCCCTCGTTGCACAAGCATCACCTATTAATGTGATGTTAAATCCGAAATCTTTTGCTGCTCTTGTAGTCGAGTCAACACACATATGCGTCATCATACCGCAAATCACCAAATCGGTAATATCATTGGCCCATAAATAATCAAGCAACTCTGTTTCTCTAAAGCTATTGGGATAATGTTTGACAATTACTTTCTCATTTTCTAATGGCCGTACATTTTCATGTATCTCAGCCCCTGGTGTATCGGGCAGAAAAAATGTTGCTGTCGGTCTCGTTGCTATATGTTGAATATGTATGATTGGTAAACTATCTTCCCTGAATTTGTCAAGAACCAGCCTGGCATTTTTACTGGCTTCAACCGAACCGACAAGCGACATGGTGCCTTCGTCAAAATAGTCGTTCTGAATGTCAATAATTAACAATGCTGTTTTCATATTCTTTCTGTCATTATCCTGTCATCCTGATTTCCCGCAACGAGGTGCAGAAAGTCATTAAAAAATACCAGAGAAACGGTTGATGCTTCCCTGGTACCTGTATTCCGTTTGCTTTGAGACCGAATTGACTAAACGTCATTTCAGCCAAATTGTTTTACAATGCAGCAAAGTAGGCTGCCGTGCGCACCATCTGCGATACAAACGACATTTCGTTGTCGTACCACGAAACGGTTTTCACCAGCTGTTGGTTTCCGGTGGTCACCACTTTAGTCTGCGTAGCATCAAACAATGAACCGTATGAAATACCAACAATATCGCCCGATACTACCGGGTCTTCAGTATAACCATACGATTCGTTGGCTGCGTTTTGCATGGTCTGATTAATCTCATCTACCGTTACCTGTTTTTCCAGCACCGTATAGAGCTCAACCACCGAACCGGCCGCTACCGGAACTCGCTGTGACGAACCGTCCAGTTTGCCTTTCAGCTCCGGAATCACCAACCCGATGGCTTTGGCTGCACCGGTAGTATACGGCACAATGTTGTTAGCCGCCGCACGCGACTTCCGGTAATTGATTTTCGGGTCGGGCGTGTCCATCAACGGTTGTGAGTTGGTGTATGCATGAATCGTACTCATCTGTCCGGCTACAATGCCGAAGTTCTTGTTCAGCACATCGGCCATTGGTGCCAGGCAGTTCGTCGTGCACGATGCACAACTGATGAGATTATCGGACGGCTCCAGAATATCGTGGTTCACATTAAAGACAATGGTTTTCAAATCGGGTCCGGCCGGTGCCGAAATAATGACCTTCCTGGCGCCGGCTTTCAGATGTGCTGAAGCCTTTTCCGGCGAAGCAAAAAATCCGGTACACTCGAGAACCAGGTCGATGTTCATTTCCTTCCAGGGCAATGCTTCCGGATTGCGTTCGGCCAACACCGTTATGCTTTTCCCATTGACCACCAGGATATCGTCACCTGATTTGACATCGGCATCAAAAGTGCCTTGTGTAGAATCGTATTTTAACAGGTAAGCCAGCATCGACGGTGCGCTGAGATCGTTTACCGCCACCACTTCCAGTTCCGGGTGGTTCTGCATCTTGCGGAAGGCCAATCTCCCGATCCGACCAAATCCATTGATAGCAACTCTAATCATACCTTGTTCATTTTTGATGGTTCAACTGAACGGATTCGCTGTGTTCATCCGTGTTCTTTTTACATCCGCAAGGTACGGTGTCCCGCAATTGTCTGCAATGACAACTTTCCGACAAATACGGCCACCAAGAAGCAAAACCTTCGGTTTATTACCCCCGGGCTATGAAGCTTGAACTCCTTCAGAGTTCCTCTTAACGGTTATAACGCTCCCGGTAATTTTCAATGAAAGCTCCGCAACAACATCCTGCAGAACGATAGAAACAACAGGAACAATAGGAACCTTTTATCCCTTTCGTGCTTTGATCTCGGCGGGAACCAAACAGGAATAGACAAACTGATTGACCGGTACATCGACATTGAACTGTCTGGCGAGTTTGACTACTGTGCCATTCTGATATTCCAGTTCGGAGGAATTGCCGGCCCAGATGTCTCGTGCCAGTGATGTGGTGGAATCGGGAGCTAGTGTGTCGATAAAACCAACATTCTTTTCCACGAAATCTTCACCGAAAGGAATTCCCGCTTCACGGGCCAGGGTCACGATCTCGTTCAGCAAATCGACCATGAGTTTTCGCGTTTCGGGTATCGAACGAAGCTCTCCGTAATTGGTATTGGTGATGGCCATTAGGCCGCTCACGCAAATAAAGATGAACTTCTTCCACAGCTCCTTCTGAATATTTTCGGCCAGGGTCGCCTGAATACCTGCCTTTTCCAGAACGACCTGTAATTGTTGCACCCGTTCGGTTTTTGTGTTATCGGCTTCGCCAAACACAATTTCCGGGGTATGAGCAAAGTGGTTGATAACTCCGGGAGCTTCCACCTTACTAATGATTTTGCACAAACCACAAATTACCGGTTCTGGTCCGACGGCTTCGCGCAATTCGTCATACGTCAGCAAACCGTTTTGTAAGGGCAGAATGATTGTGTTTTCGCCGATAAGGTGATCCAGATGAGCCGCCATATCTTTCACCTGCCAGGCTTTCAAGCCAACAATAATCAGATCGACTTTCCCGATTGTCCCGATGTCATCGGTAGCCTGCACATTGTCTAAGTGAAAATCGCCCAGCACACTTTTCACGGTCAGACCATTGGCCTGCATCGCTTCGAGGTGTGCACCACGCGCCAGAAAGGTTACCTCATTACCGGCCTGGGCCAGCCTTCCACCGAAATAGCCTCCAACTCCTCCTGCTCCTATTACTGCAATCTTCATTACTGCTGTCCTTTCTGTTTTATTTATTTGATTGGTTAAATACCACTTTGAAATCCTCTTTCATGCTAACAATGTTCCATCCGTGTGTCGACATTGAATCTTTCCAGGCTGGGCAAGGTGTTCCGTGCCAGGGACTATATTCATATTCCCGTTTGGCATCGTCGTGATTCAACATGAACGAAATATTGGGCAACGGATTGGCAGACGCCATTCGGAACATGCCCCAGTCGCCGGTGGTATTTCCAAAAGCAAAAACAGGGGCTTTCCCAATATGACGATAGATGTTTATCGCTTTGCCGTTGTTATTATTCGATGGTTGGAAGATGGTCGGTTCCAGTACAAACTCTGTTCCCTTACCGGGATGAAAGACGGGTTTCATCGCCTGGCTGGTACCGATCAGGTGTTGACGGTCAAAGCCCAGCTCTTCGGGACAAACGCTCCACATCAAACCCTGCAGCGAACCGGAAACGACATACACATCAAACTGGTTCGCTTTCAGGTATGAAATCAGTTCGAGCATGGGAGGGTAAAACATTTGGGCCAGCGGGATGTGATAATCGCGGTTCATGGCCGTATCGAGATACGCTTTGCTGAACTGCACATATTTTTCGTTATCCCAGCCTTTAAAAGCATTCATTATCATGGGTTGGATTGATGGTCCCCAATGATTGATGACCGAAGTGTCTTTGGGATTCACCCTCAGCTTTTCTGCATAACGATATATCGGATTTTGCAGGAGCGAACTGTCTTTGTCTGCCTGTAGGCACAAGCCCTGAACAGCGCTGTACATCTCAAACCAAAGCGGTGCTTCACAAGCCAGTGTTCCGTCCATATCAAATACGGCAATGCGATCCTTTACCGGAATTTCCGGCACTTTATTCGTGACGAAGTCAATGATTTTGGTCTTTTCGGGTGTGTTGTTCCACGATGGCAGTGGGTCAGCTTTCGGCGAAGTGCAGCTCACAACTGTAAGAGCTAAACCAAGCAGCAATAAAATCGTCCTTTTCATCCGTCTGTATATCAATTAAGTTTTAACCAAGTCGCTGGTCTTTTAACTCTTGCTAAAATACAGAGGACATCAGGAATGGACGTAGCTTTTATGTAAATTAATTATGAATAAAGCATTTTTCTATCGGCGGAAAAGCGCACTTCTTCTGCCGGAACAATTGCTATTTCGATGAAAACAAAATCAATACTGCAATATCAAATCGATTAAATTATCGTCGTGGCTGAGTCCCATTTTCTTCCTCAGCCGGTAGCGATGGTTTTCGACGCCTCGAACCGTAATACCCAAAAGCGGAGCAATCTCCTTGGAAGAAAGGTTCATCCGCAGGTAAGCACACATACGCAAATCCTTGGCTGTTAGATCCGGGAAATCGTCTTTGATCTTCCGTAAGAACTGCTCATGAGCCTGCTCGAAGTTGGTCTCAAAAATCTGCCAATCATCATGACTCGAAATATTCTTATCAATCTTCTTCACGATGTCGTTAAAATACTTGTCCGGATAACGGGTGCCCAACTGCTCTTTCTGGCGCGTCAGTAATTGCTTCAGGTCGAGCAAAAACTCGTTCTTTTTAATCATCGACATGGTGGAGTTTGCCAGCTCTTTACTTTTATGCTCTATCTCGGTGCGCAAATTCTTGTTCCGGAGCAAAATCAGCTCGCGTTCTCTCTTCTCGATATGGATACGCTGCTTTTTCTTGGTACGCCTTGCTCCCCAAGCCTGGAATAGAATGGAGAAGACCACCAGCAGAACAAAATACCCGATTTTCGCCAGCGTAGTACTGTACCATGGTTCCTGCACTTCCAGCGTTAACGAATTGATTCGACTCTCGTTATTCCACAAATTGGTTGCTTTTACCTGAAGCTGGTAGGTTCCGGCCGGCAGACGGTCGAAGCGGAAGACAGACGACTCGGACTTATCCGACCATTTCTGGTCGATTCCTTTCAGAAAGGCCTGGTAAAAAACCGGTTCGGCGGAGTAATGCGGGAATGAGTAGCGGACTTCGATGCTGTTTCGGCTATAACTCAATTCCAATGCATGGTTGACCGGAACTTCATTTATGGCGTCGTTCCTTCGGTTGATGAGTTGGAGTTCGCGTATTTTCGGTGCAAAATTGGCAATGGTTTGCAGTGTGTCGTTCTGGGATGCATTCAACCAGGAGATACCGTTTTCCAAACAAAGAATTCCTTTATCTGCCGTTACCGGCAAAATATTCTCGAAATCGTCAAACAATGGATTTTGTTTGAAATAGGACGTTGGATAGGACTTGATTAAGTGCACCTCGTTCATGGTAATATAGAACAAGCCAATCTTTTTCGATGAAATCAACCAATAGTGATGATCCGGAGCTTTGACAATTTTGTGCGCTTCGCGATAATCTCCGATGCGCTGATTCAGATAGGTGTACGGAATAATCGTATCGTTCAAATCATCGTAGGTAAACAATTTTTCCTTGGTCGTAAATACAATCCGGTCTTCCACTTTAAATACATTCAGCGAATGCTCTTTCCCAAACACCGATGATTCGCCGTAATACTTTTGCCCCACTACCCTGTCGCGTTTATCATTCAACTCCAGTTTGTATATCCCCCGGTGCATATGACTGGCCCAGACATTTCCCAAATGATCGATTTCGATATAACGGATCAAATCGGTGAATCCCTGGATAATATTCTCCATCACCAGATGACCGTTCACTTCTTTGTAAGACACCAGGTTATTGTAAGTCGACTGTATATAATGATCTCTTCTTTTAATGTCTTCCCGGATGGAAAAACCACCCGAATTGCGGGAAATGAACCGGGCCTTTCTGTTCTCGACGACAATGGTTCCTTCGTTATGTCCAACCACCAACTGGTCACCAATAACACGCAGATCCCAGTTTTGTGACTGCGTATTAGGAACCAACCTGTACGTAGCATCCGGCTCTGATAAATCTTTGGAAAAAAGCCCCTGATTGGTACCTAAATAGATGTGGTTCTGAAAAATAGCAGCCGAATAAACAGCCCCAATATTTGGGATGCTCTCAATCCTGACGCCGTTGCTGTGCCGGTTCCCGATAAAATCGATTCCATGGTCAAGTGCCAGCCAGATATTGTTGAACTGATCCCCGGCTATCCCCAAAACAGTGTTGTTTTGAAGGCCATTGGAATGATTGTACTTTTGAATTAGTTTCTCTGACTTATCGAACACTAGAATTCCATCAATGATTGTTCCGATGACGAGGTTTCCGTTCGGCATAATATACCCACGGTTCAATTCGTTTTCACGGAAGTAAGATGTCAAGCCCGTTTTCCACTGTGTTAGTTTCTCGCCATCCCAAATGACAATCCCACCAGAAGCGGTTCCAATCATCAATTGATCAGCTTTGTAGGGAAGAATAAACCGGATAATTTTGCCTCTAAAAAAGGGATCGGAAGCTACCGGAGAAACCGCCGCTCCGGATAATTGGTAAATTCCCTTATCTCTTACTCCTATCAATATCTTGTCCCGAACCTGGTTCATCACATTCGTGAACCCAGGCAGACTGACGGATGTAACCGAATCATTTTGATATAGAAGAATCCGGTTAAACGAATGGAAATAAATCCGTTGCTTATCACTAGTTATATTCCAGAATTCTTCATTCTTGGAAAAATAATGCTCTGCCTGCGGATTGAGAGAGTAGTATACCAGTTCACCCGATGGTTGCCTTTTCCAGACTCCCATTTCGCGGTAGCCGCTGGTATAAATCAGGCTATCGCTCACCGCGAGCACAGCCCGCATTATCGTTTCGTTGGGCAGGCGATGCAGCCTCCAGCTCGTACCGTCGAATTCCAGCAAACCATTGTTGTTGGCAAAGTACATCATCCCGTCGCGCCCCGCACTTACCCCCCAGTTTTGTGCAGCGGCACCGTATTCCATCTTGCTAAAGTTATTGATATCTTCCACCACCATATGTCGCTGACTGGCGGCTCTCCATACAGAATCCTGTTCCTGACAGTATACAGATAGGTGAGGTAAACACATCAAACAAAACAGAAAAAAGCAAGTTCTTCCCATCGCCTGTCGTTTAAATTCTTATCGTTTTCAAATGCCTGTTAATTCCCCGTTTCCGCCCAAATATAACGATGTAACAAGCTCCTTTTATCATCACTCTGCATGATTTTATCAAAACATGTTGTACATCATATTAACATTTTTTTACATGTTTTAATAATTTATGACACTAACAAAACCTGTATACCAGATAATTACACATTCTAACATTATGATATGAGTGGCAATGATGAGGCGTTTTTTACACTTCACTTTACGATGAGAATAAGTAGTGTGGAAAGATTTTAAACTACTCTTCTAATCACACCTAATTTTATTTCCACAAACTGTTACAAAAAAGTGAACCTATGAAAAAATTAACGATTCTCTTTTCTTTATTAATTTCGGTTGCGACAGTTTTCGCCCAACAGCGAATAACTGTTTCCGGTAATGTTACCGAAGCTGCCACCGGAAACCCCATCCCGGGGGTAACTGTTCTGGTCAAGGGGACGACCACAGGAACTGTTACTAATGTCGATGGTCAATATACTATCGATGCGACCGGCGATGCTATATTGACTTTCCGTTTTGTGGGAATGGAAAGCCAGGATATTGCCGTTAATAACCGAACGAATATCGATGTTTCGATGCAGCCCTCTACCCAACAGGTCGACGAGGTTGTAGTAGTAGGTTATGGTAAATTAAATGTAAAAGACCTGACTTCATCTATCACTACTGTAAAATCGGATGACCTTGCGAAAACACCCACCGGACAAACTATGCAAGCCTTGCAGGGGAAAGTAGCCGGTCTTCAGGTGGTAAGCACCGGATCTCCGGGTGAATCTCCCGCTATCCGTTTACGGGGTGTTGGATCGTACCCCAAAAAGGATGCGGATGGAAATCCTATCAATAATGAGGCTCCACTCTATGTTGTTGATGGAATGTTTTTCGATAATATTGACTTCCTGAATACTTCTGACATTGCCTCTGTAACCGTCCTGAAAGATGCGTCGGCAGCGGCGATTTACGGAGTACGGGCCGCAAACGGTGTCGTATTGATTGAAACCAAATCGGGACAATACAACCAAAAGGCCCAAATTACCTATGATGGGTACTATGGTTACCAAATTGCACAGAACGTTTTGCAAATGGCCAACGCTGAACAATTTACCACGATGGCCATGGAATCCGGCTCTGCTCCGGATATTCAAAACATTTTGAACGCAATGCAACGCTACGGCCGTAGTAGAGTGAATCCCAATGTTCCGGATGTGAATACAGATTGGTACAAGGAGGTTATGCGACAAGCACCTATTCAAAATCATAGTTTGAACATTTCGGGTGGAAGTAAAGATGCTTCCTATGCGATTGGTTCCAGTTATTTCTCTCAGCAGGGTATTCTGGACATGAAAAACGAATACGAACGGTTCAACCTGCGTTCGAAAATTGATTACAAGGCTGCCGATTGGCTCACGGTTGGTGCCAATATGATTTTCAGTAACGCGACCCGTTATCTACCTAACGACAATGCCTGGAGTCTGGCTTACTGGGCTGTACCCATTTTACCGGTATATGACCCGGCCAATACAGATGCCTGGCCGATTGATTATGCAGGGGCACAAGCCATTGGTTATCGAGGTGGACAAAACCCGTTCCCGTCGATGAAGTTCACGAACAACAGACAACGGATTCGCAAAACGCTGACTAATTTTTACGCGCAAATCAACATCATTCCTGATAAACTAACGTTTAAAACGACTTATAATCATAGCTATTCCACCATCGAACAGCGAGATGTTTCGTTGGCTTACTTCATCAATAACAACTTCAAACAAGATAATTCGACCATTACCAAACGGAATGAAACCTATTCTAACCAGATTTGGGATAATGTGTTGACCTATACCGGACGGTTTGACAAACATCATGTAGTGGCAATGGCCGGGACCTCCTATCGTGACGAGTCCTACCAAATGTTGAAGGCTCAGGGAATCAACTTCCCAACCGACCAGCAACAAGCCTGGTATATTCACCAATCGGACAAAGCTGTACTTCCTACCGATCAAGTAGATGATGATGGTTTGCGGCAATACGGAATGTCCTATTTCGGCCGTATTTCCTATAACTTCAACGATCGTTATTTGCTCTACGGAACCATGCGTGCAGATGGTAGTTCCAAGTATCAGCAAAAATGGGGATACTTCCCTACTGTTGGTGCCGGTTGGGTTATCTCTGAAGAGAGTTTTATGCAGGGAATTACATTCCTTAACTACCTGAAACTGCGTGGTAGCTGGGGACAGTTAGGTAATGACAATATTCCGCCGAGCGATGGGGCCATCACCACTAACGTTGTGACCACCGCTATCAATGATCAGGAAGCTTCCGGAACACAAACTACCAGTACATACTCTACTCTCAAGTGGGAGTTGACAGAAGAAACGAACGTAGGAATCACGGCCCGTTTCTTAGACAGTCGCTTATCGCTGGATGCCGACTATTATATCCGGGATACCAAAAATGCGGCTATCGACGTGAAAATTCCTACTCTGGGAGGTACCATCATCCGTAACGTAGGTGTGATCAGGAACTCCGGTTTTGAACTAGCGTTGGACTGGAATGACAAGATCTCGAATGACCTGAGCTATAGCATCAGTGCCAACATTTCGACGTTGAAAAACGAAGTTCGTGACCTTTACGGACAACCTTATATTGACGGAGGTTCAGCCGAATTCCGCCAGCGATCTATCGTTGGTGAGCCTTTGATGGCCTTCTTTGGATATGAGGTTCAGGGAGTTTACCAGAATGACGCGGAAATTCAAAACGATCCGGCGGCTGTCGGTACGATAGATGCTACCGGTGCCAGTATTGTTCCGGGCGATTTCAAATACAAAGACCAGAATGGTGATAATATTATCAACGATGATGACCGGGTTGTTTTGGGATCGTATTTCCCCAATCTGATGTACGGTGCCAATCTGGGAATTACTTACAAGAATCTTCAATTCTCGACCAGTATTGTTGGTCAGAGCGGAAACAAAATCCTTAACAGAAAACGCGGTGAAGTTATCTGGACACCCGACCTGAACATGGATGCCGACCTGGCTAAAAACCGTTGGCACGGAGAAGGAACATCCAACAAATACCCATCATCAGTCGGCTTACGCAAAGGCTGGAACCAGAAGATGAGCACTTACTTCGTCGAGGATGGTTCATTCTTCCGTATCCAGAATGTTCAATTAGCCTACATCATTAAGGGTAAAGAGGTTTTCGGTACGAAAATGCCTGAAACCAGGATTTCATTGACGGCTGACCGGCCTTTGACCTTATTCAACTACAACGGATTTACACCGGAAGTACAGGATGGAATCGACCGTCAAACCTACCCAATTCCTGCAGTTTATACTGTTGGGCTTAATGTGAAATTTTAATTTGTAAAAAGATGAAGATTATGAAAGTTTTCAAACACACGATAAAGCTCGCAGTCATCATCGTTGCGCTGTTAATGGTATCAGCCTGCCAGAAACTGCTGGATGAGCCGGCCGAAAACAGGTCGTTTACCGAGCAAACAGATTACACTCAATCTGCTAATATGATACAACCATTAATTGGTGCTTACGCTGAATTTTATAACAGGGGCTGGGAAGAGTATCCTCCTCTTGCTGTGCGTGGCGACGATGTTAACGCCGGTGGTCTGGGCGACCAACAGGATTTTGCTGAAGAAGATAAATTCAATTATAACAAAGACTACTGGATGTTCAATTCGCTATGGCAGCAGATTTACAAAGACATGTTCACTGATCTTTC
The DNA here is from genome assembly GCF_009617875.1 of Prolixibacter sp. NT017. Lineage (NCBI taxonomy): Bacteria > Pseudomonadati > Bacteroidota > Bacteroidia > Marinilabiliales > Prolixibacteraceae > Prolixibacter > Prolixibacter sp. NT017. Next base: position 2,949,362 of record NZ_BLAV01000001.1, read on the forward strand.
TGCTATGGACCAAGTCCAGTTGTATGCTGACGCCGGTGCAAGCCAAACAACAGCCGATCAATATATTGCTGAAGCCAAGGTTCTTCAGGCATGGGACCTCTTCCAGTTGTCACGTGTATGGGGAGCCGTATTAGTTCCACAAAGCTCCGATCCTTCTGATATTCTGACAACGGAGTTAACCCCCAAAGATCAGGTGATGCAATATATCTCTGATTTGATGGATGAGGCCATTCCGAATTTGCCGGATATGCGTCCAAACGAAAGGACTGATATTCCCGGAGGAGTAACAAAATATACGGCATTGGCCATCAAAGCACTGGCTAATCTTGAAAATCAGAATTATCAGGCTGTAGCCGATGCAACCGGTGCCATTATCAGTTCAGCCAAATTTAGTCTCGAGCCCGATTTCTATCAGTTATTCAAACTGAAAGGAAAACTGAACAACGAGAACCTTCTCGAATATCAATATTCTGATTTCGGACAGGGAGCTGGTGACCAAAAAGCCTATTTATTTGCTTTCTTCGGACCACAGAACTGGTCTCCTTATGTAAAAGGTGCCGGAAGTGGTTGGGGATTCTATGAGCCAAGTCTGAAATGGATCAAATTCATGCTGGACAGAGGTGAAACCACCCGTCTTCAAACAAGTGTATTATTTACCAACCGGGGCATTAGCGAAATAGAGAAAGATCCGAACTACAGCACCTTACCCAGCTGGATTTCCAACGTAACACTGGATGGTGATACCATTAACGATTATTCCAGGGCACTATTTGCCAGTGGAAAACACTATCTCCCGTCTGATATGTTGACACCCGGACGTACCGATTATGGTAACAACAAGAACTTCCAGTGTATTCGTTATGCCGAAGTACTGTTGATGTATGCAGAGGCATTGACGCAGGGTGCCTCAGGTTCCGCTGGTAGTGCTGACGATGCAGTTAATCTGGTAAGAGAAAGAGCTGGATTACCCGACCTCAGTGGCGTAACCAACGCACAGGTAATGGATGAGAAATTTGCCGAATTGGCCATGGAATGGGGTACCCGTTACTACGATATGGTCCGTTTGGGCAACTACAGTGCACTGAGCTACGAAGGCAGAACATTTACTGAGGACAAAGTTTATCTGCCTTATCCGCAAGCCCAGGTAGATCAGCTACCGGTGTTGGGGGGAAATTGATCCAGTAATTGATTACTAAAACTGAAAAGAAATGAAAATATATAGGTTTATTATAATCGGAATGCTCGCACTCGTTTTTGCAACGGGATGTAAAGACGGGTACATCGATGCTATTTCAAAAGTGGCGCCGGGAGCGGACGAATCAGCCCCGCAAATAACCATCAATTCTCCAACCGAGAACTATGAACTCAAACTTCCTGAGCAGGTATCATCTATTACGATTGATTTTGAAGCGACCGATGACATTGAGCTCGGAACGGTTTCAGTAGCATACGACGGAACAGAAATTGCCAGTTTCAGCTCGTCTGATTTCAAAGATTATCGTCGCTTCCTGAAACAGGTGACATACGACAATGTGGAACTTGGTCAGCATGAGATTTCGATAACTGCGACTGACCTCGACGGTAAATCGACCACGGCAACCGTCAACTTCTCAAAAGTTTCGCCTTACACGCCGAAATATAACGGTGAGAAATTCTATATGCCTTTCGAAGGTGACTATATGGAGATGATCTCTTTCCAGAATGCTACCGTAGTTGGGACACCAGGCTTCTCAGACAACGGATTACAGGAAAGCAAAGCCTATGCAGGCGCAACTGATTCATACCTGACGTTCCCAATGGACAACCTGAAGTTCACCGAATTTACGATAGGGTTATGGATCAATGTGAATGCTGCTCCCGACCGTGCCGGTATTTTAACTGTTGGTTCTACCGATGACGACGCGGGAAGAATGAACGGCTTCCGCTTATTCCGCGAAGGAAGTGCCAGCTCTCAGCAAATAAAACTCAATGTGGGTACAGGTGTTGGTGAATCGTGGAACGACGGAGGGGTCATCGATCCAACATTGGGTGATTGGGTATATGTTACCATGGTCGTTACCTCAACGGAAAGCATGATTTATCTGGACGGTGCTCTTGTGAGAACAGCCACGTTGTCGGCACCGATTGACTGGACTGGTTGTACCACGATGAGCATTGGCTCAGGTGCGCCAACCTTTACTTACTGGAATCACTTATCTGATTTAAGTAATTACGATAACATTCGAATCTTCGACAGGGCATTGACGCAAGAAGAAATCCAGGCTGTTATCAATGACGATTCTCCTTACGTGCCTAAATACGACGGGGAGATTTTCTATATGCCCTTCGATGGCAATGCGACCGATAGGGTTTCCATGACCGATGCTACAACTGTTGGTTCTCCAACTTATGTAGCTGGAAAAGTTGGTCAGGCTTATGAAGGTGCTACCGACTCGTATTTGACTTTCCCGGCAACAAATTTGCAAAGTGATAACTTCAGTGCTGTTTTCTGGATGAAAGTCAATGGTACTCCTGATAGGGCTGGTATTTTGGTAATGAGTCCTGAAGATACAGGAAACGCCAATTATCCGGATGTCCAGAATAATCGGACCAGCGGATTCCGCTTCTTCAGGGAAGCTGGTAACCCCGGTATGCAACGATTTAAACTAAATGCCGGAAACGGAACAGCTGATACCTGGGTAGACGGTGGAGCCGATGCTGAAGTTGACCCGACGGTAGATACATGGCATTTCTTTGCTTTCACAATATCAGGTACCGAATGCAATGTCTACGTTGATGGCACACTGGTTAAAAACGCCGCATTTACAGGTATCGATTGGACAGGATGTGATTTGCTGACCATCATGTCTGGTGCACCACGTTTCACAGAATGGGGCCATCTGTCTGACTTGAGCATGATGGACGAATTGCGAATATTCAATAAAGCAATTACACAGGAAGAGATACAAACGATTATGAATGATGCGCAGTGATCCAGCAACGGTATTTTTTACCGACCAACTGTGAATCCTCTGCGTTCTCAAACGTCATTTTTCATAGATTATAGATTAGATAGGTTCTTCTGACAGTGGGAATGGCTGCCCGGAAGCATCCGGGCAGCTTTTTCTATCTAAACAACCTGCCAGACAAGGCATGATCTGTCTCTTCTATCCTTTTGGGAACAATCTTTTTTTTGACATCCGAATAAACCAAACAAACAGGGATTCTCTGCCCTGAAAGAGCACCGAGCATATGAAAATATTGATGACAAGCCTACTCCTGCTCCTAATGGCTGGATGCGTTCATTCCGGTAAAAAAGATGGGAAACAGGAAGCAAAAAAGGGGAGATATGCTGACCTGACCGACAATCAACTGCTGGATACAGTTCAATACCAAACCTTTCAGTATTTCTGGGACGGAGCCGAGCCCAATTCCGGGATGGCCCGCGAACGGATCCACATGGACAATAAGTACCCGCAGAACGACCAGAACGTAGTAACGTTGGGAGGTTCCGGCTTTGGAGTGATGGCCATTTTGGTAGGCGTCGAGCGTGGTTTCATTACCCGAAAAGAAGCATTTACCCGTTACCGGAAGATTGTCGATTTTCTGGCGACAGCCGACCGGTTCCATGGCGCGTGGCCGCACTGGCTGCACGGCGAAACCGGGAAGGTAAAGCCTTTCAGCAAAAAAGACGATGGAGGCGATCTGGTCGAAACGGCTTTTATGATACAAGGCTTACTGACAGTTGCTGAATACTTTAAAGATGGTAATGCCGATGAACAAAAACTGGCCTCCGATATCCAGACATTGTGGAAAGAAGTAGACTGGAACTGGTACACCAAAGGAGGCGAAAACGTTTTGTACTGGCACTGGTCGCCCGATTACGGCTGGGATATGAATTTCCCGGTAGGTGGTTACAACGAGTGTTTGATAATGTATGTGCTGGCAGCTTCGTCACCAACTCACCCTATTCAACCCGCTGTTTATCACGAAGGCTGGACCTGCCACGGAACCATTGAAAAAGATACGGTGTACTACGGACTTCATACTGTCCTCAATCATTACGAACACAACAATGATCCGGTGGGGCCGCTGTTCTGGGCACATTACTCATACCTGGGACTCAATCCACATGGATTATCCGATCAGTACGCCGACTACTGGAAACTCAACCGGAATCATGCGCTGATTAATTACCGTTATGCGCTCGACAATCCCAAGGAATATAAAGGTTATGGAAAAGAGCAATGGGGACTGACCTCCAGCTATTCCATGAAAGGATATGCTGGTCATCATCCCGGGGAAGCAGATTTAGGCGTGATTTCTCCAACCGCTGCACTTTCATCCTTCCCATACACTCCTAAAGAGTCAATGCAGTTTCTGAAATATCTCTACCTGAAAGCAGATTCATTGGTTGGAGAGTTTGGCCCGTACGACGCCTACAGCGACACCTATCATTGGTATACGCCTCGCTACCTGGCTATCGACCAGGGACCGATTCCGGTGATGATTGAAAACTACCGGACCGGTTTGCTCTGGAAATCATTCATGCAAAATGAAGATGTTCAGAGAGGTTTGAAAAGACTGGGATTTACCGTGGCATCCGAATCCGCAAAAGCGGAAGAATGAATTACAACCATTAACTGAACCGAAAATGAATAAAAGCAGGCTAGTCGTTCTCATCATTTTAATCGGGCTTTTCCGCACCGGATGGGCGCAGGAAGTAACTTTCTTCTCGGAAGGAACGGACGCAACCTATTACGACCAGGGACTGGTGGATGTGGCCAACCTGGGCGAAAGCATCTTCGAGCATACCTATCCGCCGGGAGCACCGCAATACGACGACAAAGTTCCCTGCTCAACCACAGCATACCAGGGAGCGACTTCACTGAAGTTTAACTACACCTCCTCTCCTAACGGAAACTGGAAAGCAACGATCTTCCGTAACGACTGGTCCACTGCTGATATATCGGGAATGGATTCCATTTCGTTTTACGTTTACACGGACAATACTTTCCCGGCTTCAGCCCTGCCACTAATTGGCATCAGGGCAATTCAGGCCGGCGGTACTTCTGAAGTTTCTTCCCAGTTATACGCATTAGCCGATTACAACAACGACCTGCAAACCGGACAATGGAACCGGGTTACCTTTCCGCTAAGCGTAATCTTTAACGACGCGAACAACAGCACACTCGATTTCACGAAAGCAAAGGGAATCATTTTCAACCAATCGGAGAACGATAACAGCTCGAGGCTGATCCTGATTGATGAAATTACCGCTTTCAAAAGCATCACTGACGTACCGGCAGTCACGGGACTTACTGCTACAGGCTATGACAGCCACGCCGAGTTGAATTGGACGATTCCCATGAATGATTTGTCCTACCGGGTTGATGCTTCGTTCGATGGTGGGCAGACTTTCGAACTCAGAGGCGAAACTACGCAGAATTACTACCTGGACTTCGTTCCGGCAAGTGCAAAAAACTCAACCATCACGTACCGTGTCACCTCGACCACTCAAGGAAAAGAATCAACACCTGTCCAGCAAACGGCTACCCTCAGGGACTTTACCGATGATGAGCTACTGGATATGACCGAACGGTATGCGTTTCGCTATTTCTGGGAAGGCGCGCATCAGGCAACAGGCATGCCGCTTGAACGCTCCAATGGCAATGGAACAACGGCTGCTTCGGGTGCTACCGGAATGGGATTGATGGCCATGATCGTGGCTTATGAACGGGAATATCGTCCACGCGATGAAATCAAAGACCGGATTCTGAAAATCCTGAATTTTCTTGAAAACTGCGATCGACATCATGGAGCCTGGTCGCACTGGTATAATGCCGATACATACAAAACGCAGCCGTTCACTACCGATGATGATGGTGGCGATTTGGTCGAAACGTCATATGTAGTACAGGGACTGATTGCCCTAAAAAACTACTTCACGGGAACGGATGACAAATCGGTTCAAATCAGGCAAAAGGCCGATCTGTTATGGAAAGGTGTGGATTGGGACTGGTATCGGCAGGATGGACAAAATGTGCTGTATTGGCACTGGTCGCCCAACTACGGCTTTGCAAAAAACATGAAAGTGCAGGGCTGGAATGAGTGCCTCACAACTTACCTGATGGCAGCCGCCTCTCCCACACACGGCATTCCCAAAGAAGTGTATGAGCAGGGCTGGGCCCGCAATGGCAGCATCGTTAACCAACGCACATTCTACAATTTTCCGATCAGTTTGTCACCCGACTGGGGCGGTCCGTTGTTCTGGATTCACTACTCCTTTCTGGGAGTCAATCCGCACGGGTTGAAAGATCAGTATGCCGACTACTGGCTGGAAAATGTCAACACCGCGAAAATTCACCACGTCTACGCGGTCGACAATCCAAAGAATTTCCCGAGTTACAGCGACAAGTGTTGGGGCCTCACCGCCAGCGACGACCCGGATGGCTACACCGCGCACAGACCATACGATAACGACAACGGAACGATCAGCCCGACGGCGGCTCTGGCCAGTATGCCCTACACGCCAACCGAATCCCTGAAGGCACTGAAGTATTTCTATCGCGAACGCGGTCAGGAACTGTTTGGCCTGTACGGACCTTATGACGCCTTCAATGATAACGTAAACTGGGTCCAACCAGCCTACATCGGAATTGATCAAGGTCCCATTGTGGTGATGATTGAAAACTACCGGACCGGTTTGTTGTGGAACACCCTGATGAAGGATAGCGACGTGCAGGCCGGGTTGGATAAGCTCGGCTTTCAGTACCAAACCTCAACCGACGTAAACGATATTCTCAGCAACAAACAGGAATTCAGCGTATATCCCAATCCGGGAAACGGACAGGTAACCATCGATTTTCCGGCTATCAATACACAGCGCACTGTAGAAGTGAATGTTTTCTCGCTCGACGGCCGGTTGGTTTTGAAGAAGAACATAACAAGCTCCGGTGCTGAGATTTTTGTCGACTGTTCTGCTTTGCCCGATGGAATGTATATCCTGCAGCTCGTCAACGGCAACAACTATGGCCAAACCAAACTGGTCATTCGGAAATAAGCCAAAAAACATAGTTTGATAAATAAGGAAAACCGATAAAGACCCAATAAACAATGAAGCAACGAGTGAACATGCCCATATCGCTTTTGATATGGCTAACGCGATGGACGAAACAGTTAAAACGGAAATTTTATCTGCCGGTAGTGCTGCCAATTCTGGTAGCAGCCTGCACGTCGACAAATCATCAGTCTCCTATGGATCGGAAGATTGATGGCCTGATGAAACAGATGACCCTGGAGGAGAAGATCGGACAGTTGAACCTGCCCGGAGCCGGTGATATCACCACCGGCGAAGCAACCAATTCGGATATTGCCTCTAAAATAAAGGCCGGCGAAGTGGGTGGCCTTTTCAACATCAAAACCGCCGAAAAAATTCGGGAAGTCCAAAAAATAGCTGTCGAGCAAAGCCGGTTGAAAATTCCGTTGATTTTCGGGATGGACGTCATCCATGGATACCAAACGGTTTTCCCGATTCCGTTGGGACTGTCCTGTAGCTGGGATATGCCGCTGATTGAACAGTCGGCTCGCATTGCAGCGATTGAGGCCAGCGCCGACGGTATCTGCTGGACCTTCTCTCCCATGGTGGATATTTCCCGTGATCCGCGCTGGGGACGAATGGCAGAAGGAAGTGGTGAAGACCCGTATCTGGGTTCCGAAATTGCCAAAGCCATGGTGAAAGGCTACCAAGGCGACTCGCTGACTAAAAACAACACCATCATGGCGTGTGTGAAGCATTTTGCTTTGTATGGCGCTGTAGAAGCCGGGCGTGATTATAACACCACTGATATGAGCCACATCCGGATGTACAACGAATATTTTCCGCCCTACAAGGCGGCGGTGGACGCCGGCGCGGGAAGTGTGATGACGTCCTTCAACGAAGTCGACGGAATTCCGGCCAGCGGCAATAAATGGCTGATGACCGATGTTCTGCGCAAACAATGGGGCTTCAAAGGATTCGTGGTAACCGATTTTACGGCGATTAATGAAATGACCGCCCACGGAATGGGTGACCTGCAAACGGTTTCAGCACTGGCATTGAAAGCCGGAGTCGACATGGACATGGTAGGCGAAGGCTTCGTCAAAACGCTCAAGAAGTCGTTGGAAGAAGGTAAAATTACCCAAGAGGAGATCGACCGGGCCTGCCGACTAGTTCTCGAAGCGAAATACAAATTGGGACTGTTCGACGATCCGTATCGCTACTGTGACACTCAGAGAGCAAAAACAGACATATTTACACCTGAACACCGCAAAATTGCCCGCGAAACAGCAGCACAAAGTTTTGTTCTGCTCAAAAATGAAAAACAGGTTCTGCCGTTGCAGAAAAAAGGCACCATCGCCCTGATTGGACCATTGGCAGCGAACCGCGAAAACATGGATGGTACCTGGAGCGTCGCCGGCGATTTCAAAAAATCGGTTTCGTTGTTGGATGGTATCCGAAATGTGGCCGGCGACAACGTGAAAGTGATTTACGCGAAGGGTGCCAATGTAGTTGCCGATTCTGCACTGGAAGCTCGCGTAAGCATATTCGGCAAACCCACCTACCGGGATAGTCGTCCACCGGAAGTGATGATCCGGGAGGCCGTAAACGCTGCCCGCAAAGCCGATGTGGTAGTGGCAGCCCTGGGCGAAGCCGCAGAAATGAGCGGTGAAAGCTCCAGCATGTCGCACATTGAACTACCCGAAAACCAGCGTGAACTGCTCAAAGCGCTACTCAAAACCGGAAAGCCGGTCGTTATGGTACTCTTTAACGGACGTCCAATGGCCATCAAGTGGGAACAGGAACATGTTCCGGCCATCCTCGATGTATGGTTTGGTGGAACCGAAGCGGGCAACGCCATTGCTGATGTGCTGTTTGGTGATGTCAATCCTTCCGGAAAACTGACTGCAACGTTCCCGCAAAACATGGGACAAGTACCAATTTTCTACAACCACAAAAACACGGGCCGGCCGCTTCCGAAAGGAAAATGGTTCACGAAATTCCGTTCCAATTATCTGGACGTTTCCAATGCTCCGTTGTATCCGTTTGGATTTGGCCTTAGTTATACGACTTTCGACTACGGCAAAATAAAACTGAGCAGCGCTTCCCTTACCGGAAACGAGACGCTCACCGTTTCGGTTCCGGTCACCAATTCCGGAAACCGGGAAGGAAAAGAAGTAGTTCAGCTCTACATCCGCGATATGGTGGGAAGTGTCACCCGTCCGGTGAAGGAACTCAAAGGATTTCAGAAGATCGACCTGAAAGCCGGTGAAACCAAAACAGTGACCTTCCATATCACGCCCGACGACCTGAAGTTTTACAACTACGACTTGAAATACGACTGGGAACCGGGTGATTTTAAAATCATGGTGGGCGGAAATTCAAGAGATGTGCAATCAGCCAGGATAAACTGGCAGGAATAATTTATAAAACGTCAAATTATGGAATCTCATTTTTTAAAAGGGAAAACCATTGCAGCTGCTGGACTGGGAGCTTTAAGTTTGTTTTCTGCCTGCAACCAAAAGGCACCGGTGCCTAAAAAGCCCAACATCATTTTCATCATGAGCGATGATCATGCCTACCAAGCTATTAGCGCGTACGATCAGAAGCTGATTCAAACGCCCAATATTGACCAGATTGCCAACCAGGGGGCGCGTTTCGACCATTGCTTTGTTACCAATTCGTTGTGTAGTCCCAGTCGCGCAGTAATTCTCACGGGGCAGTACAGCCACCGGACCGGCGCGCGGGACAACTCCTTTTCAATGAGAATCAAACCGGACATTACGACTTTCCCCATGCTGTTGCAAAAAGCCGGTTATCAAACAGCCATCGTTGGGAAATGGCACCTCCTCAACAAACCCAAAGGTTTCAACTATTCTTCCATCCTGATTGGGCAAGGGAATTATTATAACCCCGATTTTATCACGAATGGCGACACGGCACGGGCACATGGCTATGCGACTGACGTTACCATGGACAAGGCACTTAACTGGCTTTCGAGTATGCGGGATAAAAGCAATCCATTCTGTCTGATGATTCACAACAAGGCGCCGCACCGTGACTGGCTGCCCGACACCACCGATTTCCACGAATTCAGCAAAGACCTTCCTCTGCCGGCCACATTGTTCGACGACTATTCCGGACGGGGGAAAGCTGCCCACGAGCAGATGATGGAAATCGACAAAAACATGCATTTGTATAATGACCTGAAATATAATGCATCGGGGCCGATCCCCAACGACGCACCTACCGACCTTCGTCGTGAGCTTGACCGCATGGATAGTGCTCAGCGTACTGCCGTACTTAAATTCTACGCCAGCGAAGATGCAAAGGCAGATACGTCCAAAATGACGCACCGGGAATTCGTTATCTGGAAATATCAGCGGTACGTAAAAGATTACCTCCGCTGTATCCGTTCGGTTGACCGGAATGTAGGCCGGTTATTGGATTATTTGAAACAGGCGGGATTGCTCGACAATACCCTGATTGTTTATACGTCGGACCAGGGAATGTATCTCGGAGAGCACGGCTGGTTTGACAAACGGTTCATGTACAAACAGTCGTTCCGGACGCCTTTGTTGATGCGCTATCCGCCGAAAATCAAGCCCGGCACCATAGTTGATGCGATGGCCATGAATCTCGATTTTGGTCCGACATTCCTTGATTTGGCTGGCGTTCCGCAACCTGATTACATGCAAGGCACTTCATTGGTGCCGTTGTTCAGCGGAAAGACGCCGGCAGACTGGAGAAAGGCGGTTTATTATCATTTCTATGAATACCCTGGCTGGCACGCCGTAAAACGACATTACGGTATCCGGACACAGCGATATAAGCTCATTCATTTCTATTACAATGTGAACGAATGGGAGTTATACGATCTGAAAAACGATCCGGAAGAGATGCAAAATGTGTACGACAACCCGGATTACCGGCAAGTCAGAGATTCGTTGACGACACAGTTACGACTGCTGCAGAAGAAATACGGGGATTCCGATTCACTGGCAGAAAAATTTTTGGAGCATGATAAACCAATGATGGATAGATTTAAGAACGTCTATTAAAGACGATGAGACATTGGACTGATTCTAACTAAAAGCGAACTATTCATCGAAGTGTAGAGTTCCCCGCCTGAGGCTAAGCAACGGGCGGGGATATTCTTTTATTTCAAACTTTCAATTTCAGCTACGAGACGTTGCAGCGCTTTTTTGCTGTTGTCCAGCTCAGTTAAAATGCCGGCTTTCGTGTCTTCAAATTTCTCTTTCGCCGAACTGAACAATCCCTGGTAATAGTTGATTCCCTTTTCGAGGTTACCGGCAAACGAAGACAAATATTTTTCCTGCTTAACGGTCACCGACTTTTTGGTCTCTTCCACCTTATCCTTCAGGTAATCGATGTAAATCTTCAGCTCTTTCACAAACATGTTGGGACGATCGGCGCGAGCCATCATATTGCCACGACCGTAAATATGATCGGTAATCTCCTTCAGGCTAACTACTTTATTGAAATAGGCCATATTTGGTCCGGGACAAACGGATACGCCCTCTCCTTCGTCTTTGGTATCCATATGATGCGCTTTCAGAGCCGATGTTCCCAGGCCGACGCAAATGCAGGATTTATCAATCACCGCGTTTACTTTTTCCTGGTAGGTCTCTTCCGACATTCCCTCTTTTTTCAGCTCTTTCAATTTCAACAGCTGGTAGTGCCGCGAAGCCGGACAAATTCCCTTTTCGGTGAATTCGTTGTTCAACGCTACGTATTTCTTCGGGCACGGACTTCCGGGCTTCCCACCCTGGGCCCAGGCCATTTTCTCTACATCTTTCGTGTTACCACGAAGATTGTTGAAGGGCACGCCCAACGGAGAAATATTACTCAGGTACAAATCGTCCTCTTTGGCTTCCGCCAGTTTATTCATGGTTTCATCATCCACGGTAGTGGCTTCCGGAACCAACAAAAACGGGGAACCCCAACCGACCGAATCGATCTGGTAATGCTCGATAAGGAACTGATGTTCCTCCGCAGTTCCTACGCCTCCTTGTGCGGTAATTTTCAGCGGAAGCGTATGTTCAGGAACAACCCGGTTCTTTGCGCCCAGCGCCTGTACCATGATGTCGTGTACTTCCTGAATTAGTTTTTCCCGGTTATCCCGGAATTCCGCCAGAATCGGTCCCATCAGGTTACCCTCAGTAGCAAAAGCGTGACCGCCGCAGTTCAGGCCCGATTCAATCCGGTACTCCGAAACCCACAGTCCTTTCTTTGCCAAAAACTTTCCCTGGATAAATGCCGAACGGAAATCACTGACTTTTAAAACGATTTTCTTTTTGACGTAACCATTTTCATCGGGAAAGAAGTCGTCGAAATGTTCCAGGTAACTGTACAAGCGCGGATTCATTCCGGCCGAAAGCACGATACTCGAATGCAAATCGCTGTTGGCAAAACCGCGCAACGCAGCGTGCGCATCATTAAACTCAACCGGTAATTTCTCTTTATGCTGATAGTTGTCTTTATCAATTTTGGTCATGATGTTGACATCGATGCTGCCCATCGAGAGGTTCTCCCGAAGCCAGTTGCCAACTTCATCCCAATTGATGTATTTCGCTGTCCGCCTTTTGAACTCCTGTTTGATAGTGGAGCTATCGGGCAGCATATTGATGTACTCCCTGATTTCGTCTTTCTTTTCCAGGGCTGCACTTTTCAGCTCTTCAAGCTTCCGTTCGGCCACGCTGTTCATCAGGTTGAGATAGGAAGTGATCCGCTTGGCGCGGAAATCCTCAATCTTTTCAGAGATTTCCTGGTAAGGCATTTCGAACTTTTCGCAATACATCTTCCGCAGTTTCTCGAGCAGCATGTCATCTACCAGCGAAATGACAGAATCGATGCCCAAATGCGCAACCTTCAACGGTGTGTCAATGGTATATCCGATTCCCATAACGGGAATATGAAACGAGTGAGTGTTGGCCATAATGAAATTTGTTATTCGGTAAACGCTGGAATGGGCGGCAGTGGCTTGCGGGTATTTTTTCGACCTTGGGAAAGTCCCGGCCGGCGGGAGATTATCTGTTCTTCCTCTTCAAATCCTTCACATCATTGCTGCCTCACCCACGATAGCTATCGGGGGACAACGTTTAATTCTTATTTTCTCATGCTATTGTCATTCAATCGGCACAAGATAACGGAAATTTGAGGGCTTCAACTATATGGGGGCTTATATAGATTTCTTCTGCATTACGCTTACAGGTTTCAGATTGAGCTGCGCGGTTTCAGCTTTCTGGTTAAAGGCGTTTCTCTTGTTCCTATCGTTAAAAGGTTTCAGGTTGAATGAACTTTGATTTTTCATTTTTCATTACTAATTCCTCATTGTTCTATGGATTGAAGAAGGTTTTTAGTGTTAAACAAAAAAGGATGCCATCCCTCGGAGAGATGACATCCTTTCGCATATTTTAAATAAACGTTCTAGCTGAACTTCAGCCACGAACTGTCTTCGCGGTAGTCAACTACCGGAACGGTTTTCATTTCGAACTTGTACGAGCTGACCAGCATGGCAATATCGTGCCGGATGGTTTCGATGCTTTCCCTTATCAAATCGCCACGGAAACCTTTTGTTCCCAGGTCGACCACGTGATTGGCCGCAATCACCTTGCTGATAATCTTACCTAAATCAACAATCTTCCGTTGCGGTAAATCAAAATCGACTTTGAAATTCACCAGCGACTTGAAATAGTCAGCTGCCCGATCGGTCAGATTATAAGACTGGAAGAAATCCAACAGGTTCACCTCTTTCTTCTTCCGCATCATCTTCAATACCCCCTCCGAAATCTGCGTGTAGAGCATGTCATTCGAGCCTTCGAAAATCTGGAACGGACGGGAATCCATGATTCCCCGGGAGCCTACGTTCTCGGCCTTGTAGCCGTTCGCCCCCAGCAGCTGTGTGAGCGTCTGTGCCGACTCCTGCATCAGGTCGGTAATGAAAGCTTTCATGCTGCCGGCTTCCACAGCATCGGGCGACAGATCATTTTCGATACCACTGTGTTCCGCGCTGCGCGAGCACATGGCGGAACTAATGGTAAATGCACTTTGAATCCGCGTAATCTGGTGTTTTACCTGGTCGAGCGACATCAGCGATTTCCCTCCGACAAAACGCGAAGTCACCTGCTCAATCGCCTCATCCATCATCCGGTGAATAAAGCCCATGCCCATTCCCGGGAACTGAAACCGGCTGCGGTGCAACAGGTCCATCATCAACTTCAATCCGGTGGTTTCAGGCTTCAGTTTATTCTCTTCAGGGACTTTAATATCGACGATATTCTTCCCGTAAGGAATCGGGTACAACCCGATGTTGTTATAGTATTCCTGGACTTCTATGCGTTGTTCGGGCTGGTGCGCGTCGCACACAAAAAAGTCGATGTCGCGTCCCAACCGGCCGTCTGCCGTTTTGGGCCGCGAGGTCATCAGCCAGTAATCGGCCATCCCCGTGAGGCCTTGCCAGTGTTTGGTTCCCTGAATATGATAGTGTGAGCCTTCTTTTACATTAAAAGTCTGCATGTTCAATGCATCGCTGCCATAATCCGGCTCCGTAATCATCAGTCCCCCCATGTTTTGCTTATTCAGGAACCGTTTGAAGATATCGCCCTTGACCGATTCCTGGGCATATTTAACCACCGGTTCCAGAAAAAGAGCGATGTTGATGCCAAAAACCAATGACAACGGCAACGACTCGTACGACGCAGTTTCCAATACGCCCAGACACTCCTTTACCTTCACTCCCCGGCCTCCATAGGCCTCAGGAATGGCAACCGATAACGGATTCCGGGACATGATGTCGCGCAATACGACGGCAGGAAATCCCCTCTGCTGAATAAATTTCTCAATGTCGTCCCGCTCATAAAAAACACTCTTCAATGTCTCTTTCAACGAGTTGAGAAACGTGCTAAACGGAATTTGACCTGTACTTTCAGAAATAATCATTATTGTATTTTGTTTGATGTAAATGCCATGCTATTTAAAACGCCTCTAAATTTACGCTTAATCATGCAGATTCCATAAAGGAATATCAACATACAACAGCAAGCAAAGGGCTAATAATGTTCACAGGTGGAAATAAAAAACAGTATAACTGTCGTTATGATTAATACAATCGTCGTGTTCAATCACCGCAACGCGCTCTTCGCCCCTGGTCCTTCTACTTAACCGATATATAAATATCGACTTCAGCCTTGTTCCAATCCAAACTGCGCTCATCGTAGATTTCATAGTCGGCATGGTACGCCCGGTCCATGTCCGAACGCCAGATGTACTGCCAGGCTTCTGCAATGCAAGCCGGCATCTGTCCCCGGGCAGTCACTTTCTCAAAAGCTCCTCCCGGAATCACCAACTCATCCATTTCTTCAGGAACCGGAACTCCCTCTTCCACGGGGCAGCCAATAAAATAAGAAAATGCCTGCGTGTAATCGCCATCGTATTGATGATAGACTGCGATCACATTCTCGTTTACCTTTCCGGGAACACGACTGGCTACCGCTTCTTTTTCAAAGCGCTGCCAGAGACTTCCGCAATCTACCATCGACTGGCCATTGTCGTTGGTGGTTTTTCCGGGCAATGCCAGCCCAATCAACCGTATTGGTGTCTTCACCGTATACTCTGTCACTTTCATCATGGTCTTTAAGGTTAAATATACCAGATAGTACGAATTTCAGGCAAGGACGTTCCACGATTCGACCAAACGAATCTGCTTCCCAATTATTTTCTGAAGATCATCGGTTACCGAAGCCTTTTCCCGGAGGAGCGGAACTTGATCATCCCGATACCGGTCGTGATGAACCACCGTGTCCCGGAAAGTAGAAATCAGGTACCGATTGGATGTATCCGCAGCTTTAGAGAACATTCCACCTAGCATGCCCTCCGCTTGTTTCATCGCCTGCAACCAAACCGACTGTTGTACCGATTCAAAATGCTCGGTTCGCCCGGAATATACCTCACAATCTGCGACGCACAAAAACTCGCTGGTTCCAACGGCTTCATCCAACGAAGCCGCTTGTCCTTCCATTTCCAACAGGCCATCGAAATAAGCAACGTTAATAGCGTGATAAGTTTCCGATTGCCGGTTTTCCTCAACGATCCGGTCATGCAGACTGGCCATGAACCGTTCGGCGTGCCCCCGGCTCACCCAAAAGGCAATGATGCAGGCTTCGTTTTCATCTGCGATATTCCAGCCCCCGGTCTGAGCAATAAAGCCTTCAGCCTGGGCTGTCGAAATCCATTGCTCCTGTGCACGGGAAAACGCATCCTTCATTCCCTCGTTCACCTGGCAAACAATCCATTTGATGTACATAAGCTTGCTTTTATCGAAGCATCACTTGATACTAAGTTATTATGAGAACAGAATTTATTACCATTCAGTTCTTGTTTAATGCATCTCCCGGTGGAAAGTGAGGGAACCCAGCCGAAGAAAATTTCATAACTTTACTTAGACAAAAACAGAGACTATGGATATTCAGGCTTTAAAACTCGAACTGGTTGAAAAGATATTGCAGACTGATGAACCATCTCTTTTGCTGAAGATTGAAAAGCTATTTCGCAAAAATGAGAATGATGATTGGTGGGAACAGCTTCCCCCGGAAGTTCAGGATGCTATCGCTGAAAGCCTGGATGAAATAGAGGAGGGCAAAGTTTTTACGCACGAGCAAGTGATTCGGGAAGCAAAAGAACGTTATGGATTCTGATATCCAAATTATCTGGACATCCAAAGCAAAGCTCACCTATTTCAGGGTATTGGATTACCTCGAACAGAATTGGACTCAAAAAGAAATCATTCAATTTAACCGGAGAATATCTATTGTCTTACGAGCCATTCAAAAAATCCTTCCATTTTCAAAGCTTCCACCAGGTATCCCAACATCCGAAAAGCAATTGTCGATAAGAATAATTCAATCTTCTATACATACGACAGTTATAGACATGCCATTTTTCTGTTGACTTTTTTCGACAATCGTCAAAATCCGAAAACTTTAAGATTTAATAGCTGAGACCGCGAAGCCAAACCTGAAACTTAAAACTTCTTTAACTCCGCGCAAAGGCCGCAAAGTTCCCCACGGAGAACGCATAGAGGGTGCCTTCATCGAAGCCAAACCACAGAAACGGTTGGAATTCCAGGAACCACGCACCAAGTAACGGAACTGTAGAGCCGCAGGTCATTTATTAATGCCTTTGGAACATTGTGGTTTAATTTTTTACCACGAAGAAAACTGAGGTTTACACAACGAACACGAAGAAGCCCGTTATCGGCGCCGGACCACAAAAACGGCATAGTGCAACCTGAAGGGACTAATGCCCGGTCACAATATATCGTGCCCCTACCAGATCAACAACTAACGGGACATCGTAGCTCCAACCTGAAACTTGAAACCCTTGAACAACTAACCGTTTCCCTCCTCATTGACCACCACAGCTGCTTCAGGAGTGGTTCTTCGTTGCTGGTGCCAAACCACGAGAACGATGGCCGGGATAATCAACAACGTGCAAATGAGCGAGCCTTCGAAACCGAAACTGCCGCCGTTGATAAGTTCATTACCAGTATCGACAACCTTAAAGATTCCTTTTGACACACTTCCGCTTACTTCGTATCCCAGAACAGGCCCCTGGATAAAGTTCCAGAACAGGTGCAGACTGATGGGAAACCAAAGATTCCGGGTGTAGATGTAAGAAGCTCCCAGTAGTATTCCCGCCAGGAAAATATTCGTTAACCCCAACAACGAAACATTCGAGTTCAACACGTGCCCCAGGGCAAACAGCAGCGCACTGATGCCCAATGCCACGTATTTGTTCATGGCTCCCATCAGGGTGTTCAGGATATATCCTCTCGCCACAATCTCTTCATTGAGCGCTACCAGAATGAACATTAAAAAGCTCAATCCAAGAGTCGGCATATTAGTCGTTAACTGTTCCAGTCGAATAGAACCGCTCACGTAAAGCAGCAAGGTGCCTCCACCAATGATAACAACGGCAAACAACAACCCGTAGAGGAGCGAACGAGGTCCATTCTGAAACGCAAATCCCAACGACTTAACCGTTTTTTTGTCGATAGCTTTGCGAAAAAGCATAACAACCAGAAACATCCCAATCACTGTAAGCGCCATAAACAGCAAATCCTTTTCTACTCCCATCGAGCTGATCGATTCGACATCTGTAAGCGGAATCTGCAAAGCCAGCATCCCAAATAATTGCAAAAAGCCGCTTGCTATCAGATAAACGATAAGAAAGAGTACAACTTTCCCGACCACAAGAAAGGCATTAGCTATTCTACTTTTGGCAATTTCTTCCGTCATAATATCCTATATTTTCTTATGTTCTTTGTATTATCTTTTTTGTAAAAGCTGTTTAAACATGGGCAAGTCTGAAACTCAGTCTTCTTCCTTCCGGAAAATATAACACCCCATTTCCGATGGATGATCCTGTACCCAACTCTCACGACTCTCCTTCCGGAGAAGGTGTACCATCAGGAAATCGCCCGCTGCAGCCATGGTGAAGAAGATAGCAAACAGCATTAGTGTCAGACTCCCGGTGCCCAAAGCAACAACACCCGGCAGAACTCCCAGCAACAATCCCGGCATGATGGCGCCCAGCACATAATGTTTTACTTTGAGCGGCTCTTTGCAGTGACAATAAGGAGTTATCATTTTCCACATCACACCAAACCGGATAGACCTAAAACCACGCTTGGTAAAAAATGACCAGGCAATGCCATGAATCAGTTCATGGGCAATGATACCTCCCATCAGCAACAGGAGAAAAAGTCCAAATCCTCCGCCCAGTCCTGCAACTCCAATACGATCCATGTATTCCCCAAGCCGGTCTACCGGATAGTGGTGGTGCCAGATAAAGTAAAAAGGAATCCCGTAAACGAATACGATCGGTGCGATCAACAAGAAGCCAAACAGGTTGGCCCACACAATATCGATGGTTAAGTTTTCTTTTCTGTAATTTTCAAGGTCTTCCATAATGTTTAGTTGTGGTTAATCAGTTGATTGGTGCCCGAGAGTGGTCAGGCGTTACACGATGATTCAAAAAAAAGGCATAGCTGTTTCTTTCCATTATGGAAACAGAAACCCTGACAGAAAACCGTGCATGGCAAGCTAGTGTTTAGCCGAATCAGGTTCTGCGCGGAGCAATGTGTTCTCGTGATAATCCGACTTCCAAACACAAAAAAGATCCTCGTTTTCGGGCAAATTCAATAGCCTGACAACGTCTTTAAAATCCTTTTTGCGAATATTGGCAATGCGGTTGTCGATGATCTTGTAATTCTTCAGAAAATACTGAACCGACAACGAATCATTCTGTACCTGTCTCCTGATATGATTTAAAACCACATGACACTCGCCTTCCATCATGAAAACAATGTTATTCTTCTCTTGCCCAAAACCAAAATGCACAGAGAAGACCACCAATAGAACCAATATTAGTCGTTTCATGTTCACAACTCCGTTGGTGACACCCAATGTACCTTCGTCGTTTCGTGTTTCACCCGTTGGGTCCGGTAACTACGGATATACAAAACCAACCCCAGCAGGAACAACACCGGCCCCATACGCAGATGCTGGCCCGCATAGGTTAAATTGATGTCCTGCATCAGCGACATCCACTCGAAGTAAGTGGCATATAAGGTGATGAACAGAAAACCCAACCACAGCCTTCTCTGCAGCTTATTTTCCATCGTTTCCAGGAAAAATAACACACCCGTCAGCAGGAAAAACAGGTAGCCAAAAATGGTCGAAGTCAACGATAAGTCGCCCGATAGCTTGGCGAAATCGAAGAGCGGCAACGGGATGAATTGGGTCATTACCCCGTGGGAAACAAACCCGTCGGAGAGGTTAAACTGTAGCCGTACGAGGCTGGAAAAGACGAGGCCCAGTATCAACAGGGCGAGTAAGATTTTTGGTTTCTTGATCATGGTAGTTTGGATTTAAAGCAACCCGTTGTGTGAGACGATTCGAAGTGGAGAAAAATCAAAGTTCGATACCCTTCCCCGGGAATTCTCGGCTAAAGGAAAACTCCGATTTTTCAGGCTTCACCCTTTAGGGCGGGGTAAAAAGCCTGAAAAATCTTCACCTGATTCACTCCCACACAACGGTTCACATCATTCATTAGTGGATTGTTAAATAAAACAGTCGTTATTTATCGGTAAAAGTCATTTCGTTGTGCATAGTTATTGGGATTTGCATGTCGTTCGGCATTTGCGCATTGGCTTTTACGGTGGTTGTGCCCTGCATTTCCTGGCTCAGTTTGGCATCCTTAATCCAGCCCGTTTTCTTGTCCACGCGTATCTCCGACGTCATGCTCCCGTCCATGTTATATTTCATCTGCATCCCGTTGTTTTCGACATACTGGTCGTTATCCACCGTGTTAATTTTCGAATCACCCGTAATCAGGTAATCATTGGCCTCATCGGCTTTGTAGGTATAGGTGGTGGTGATTTTCAACGGCATCCCCGATGTTTGTTTATTCTCAATCACCCAGGTGTCGCCCTTCGCCACCGGCTTGTCGGGATAAATCGCCAGGCTTTTCTCCACGTTGCCTTTAAAGGCATCCTCGCCATACGAGCGCACCAGCTGCGCTTTCATTTGCGCCTTCTGTTGCTCGGGCAGCTGCGGGAAATCGGCGAACATCGATTCGAACAGCTTGCTGAGGTTCTTTACCTCGGTGATTTCTCCCTTTTGGGTCATCTTTACCTGGAACGGACGGTTCTTCATCGACTTCAGCACCGACGAGAAAATATCCGACGCGTCGTTCTTCTCCGAGCTGAAATTCATGGTTCCCTGCGGCATCTGCATCGCCATGCTCAGGCTGTCGTACTGCACATCCATGTCGTAACCCGCAGCGGTTACCGCGGTTACCTTGTAGGTGATGCTGCCTTTGATGTCCATCTGGATTTTCATTTGCTGGCCTTGCACCTGCTGGTCGATGTTGATGTGCGAGTTCATCACCTGCGTGTACGACTTCCCCTGTTGCAGGTGAAGCGACAATTCCGTTTTCTTTGCCTGGCAGGTAAACGCCACCGACAGGGCTACAATCGTTGATAAAATTAATTTCTTCATGGTGTTTAATTTATGTTATTCAAAGTTAATGACGTTGCCGGATTAAAAGACCGACCGCGGTAATATCAGGCGTTGTTATCCTTGCTTTCCATGTTTGCCGGTATCGCTTTTATCCTTTGCATTTATTTTTCTTTGTTGATTTTAAAGCCAATTCTTGGCCTGTTTTTATCAAGCAGTTCCCGCTTCATTAGTTCTCTTATTGCTTCAAAAACCAATTTGAATTGACTGTCGTATTTTGATTCAAGTTCAAAAATTTTGCGTTCAATTTCTTTATGATTTGAAAGAAATTCCCTCAACTTAACAAAAGCACGGACAATGAGCACACTGGTCTCTATTGCAGTAGGTGTATTCAAAACATTCGCCAGCATAATTGTTCCGTGTTCAGTAAAAGCATATGGATTTGTACTCGAGAACTTCAATTTCTCGAGGTGATCGCAATTTGCGATCACCTCTTGTTTCTCTTCGTTGGTCAACTGAAACATGAAGTCTTCCGGAAATCGCTCTCTATTCCTTTTTACCTGTTCATTTAACCTACTCGTTCTCACCCCGTATATTTCAGCCAGGTCGCTATCGAGCATCACTTTTTGTCCTCGGATGACCAGAATTGCCCTGTCAATTTTCTCTGCCGGTATGATACTTTTATTTTTCATCATATAAGGTGATCGCATTTTGCGATATCCTCTGAAAATTTAATGAACTTCTCTTCTAATATGCCTGGCAGGTAAACGCTACCGACAAGGCTACAATCGTTGATAAGATTAATTTCTTCATGGTGTTTTTAATTGTTTTTTGACGTCATCTATTTGTTTTAAAAAGAAAAACTCTCGCAGAAACTCAATCGTTTTGTTTGGTTCCAAGATGTATTCCACCTCCAAGCCATTCTCCTGTTATGTGCCATATTTCGTAATAGTAAAGCCATAAACTTATCCAAGGAATGATATATTCAGACACCTTACATTTAGCATCAAACTCTTTGTATTGTGGATAATACAAACACAACTCATTTCCTGAGTAAACATGCGGTATCTTTTCATTCTTAAAATTCCTTTTTAATTCTGGTTTTGTGATTTTTATTTTAGGTCGTTTTCCAACATAATATCTCAATTTAAAATGATAAGTGCTACTTCGTGGAGTAGGTTGTAGGTTTCCTTTTATCAATAAAGAATCCCTTAATATACTTGCTTTAAACTGAGGATATTCTTTTTTGACATTAGCATACTGAATAGGAATCTCTAATTTATTTTTCCAATATTTTCTCATTTCCCAAAAAATGTATTTTTCTTAACAGGCTTGTCAGAAACAACTTTTGAACCAAGAGCTCCTGTTGCAGATGATGAGAAGACTTTACCTTTTTGTCTATAATCTTCGGTAATTAGAGTTTGTTGCTTTACACTATCAGAGTAAATATTCTCTCCGACCACACCTTTTAAGATATTACTTTCCTCAACTATACCATTATCTTCCTTAAGCTTCTGCCAATTTTTGTAAAGAGATTCAACAAACCGAATAAATTCTGAATAATATTTTGGTTCTTTTCCCCATTTGTCGGTAAAATCCTCGTCACTATCAACTGGATTTAACACTTTTATTCGTTTGAGTCTGCTTAGATTTACTTGGCCGTAAATTTGCGAAACGATGCCATCAATTGTTTCAAAAATCGAATCTTGATTTTGATACAACTGACCTGCAAGTGTTGTTAATACGATACTTGAAGTTGCATAATCTGGAGTCTCCTCAAAAAACAAATCACGATATCTTTTGATAATCTGGACGGCTCGTTGCAGTGGTTTTTTAGCTGCAAAATCATCTGAAGGGATTTCTTCTGCTTCATATGCTTTTTCCAACAACGTCATTTTAATCGTTTCTGCTTTATTTAGAAACCATTTTGCATATCCTCTGGGATTACTTATTAACCATTCTTTTAATTCTCTATCAGGTATTACTATCTTATTTTCATCGTCTGCACTATGCTGACAGCCAGGAAGAATATCCATATGGTAATTATCTGCATAGTTTAATCTTACACATCTTGTTTTTGACTCGACTTTATCTTTGTAAGTCCCATTTCCTTGCAAAACTCTCTTTAGCTCATTAAAAATCCTCATTGGGTCAGTTTGTTCGTAAACCCTACCTTGAATATGTAAGACAATATCTAAATCAAACTCATTTCTTGATAATGGTTTTACAGTCGTGCCAATTCGAACTGAACCTTGAGGGTAAATCTCAAAGGTTTTTGTATCAAAAAAATCTGGGTCGTTTTCCAAAACTTCTTGTATCGCTTTATAAGAACTTTCAATTTTTTCTCTTCTTGTTCTGTCTAGCTGCAATTTCTCTGCTGCCCTAGCTAACAAATCATCAATTTGAGCAGTTTTATTGTTTAAAAAGTACATATCGCTTTATTTAGAGTATTTCATTTCAATGGACCATTTGGTGTGTTGTCCTATTTTAATTTCTTCATCTTTATTTATCACACCGTTGTTAAGAATTACTGATTCTTCTACCCATAAAATTTCCTTAGTATTTTCATTTTGTGTGTTTTTTAGAATTTCTTCTTGTTCAGGTGTTGGAATTAAATCAAAAACATCATAAGAAAGTATTTCTAAACAATCTTTCCATTTTTCTGATTTCTTTATTGGGGTTCTGAGTGTTCCCGCATATCGATATTCAAAATGTGGAAAATCTTCAATACTTAAGATGCCTGTTTTTATTAATTCCTCGAAAAATTCCCTCCAATGAGAAATTTCTCTATTTTTTTGTGAATTAAACCAATCTAAAAAACTTATTAACCTAGGCATCGGAATTGCACCTCTTAAATCATTTCTTTTCTCCCCATTCGTTTTCATATATGGGTCCTTTCCCCAATTAAAGTTATCTTTTAGAAAGCCAACATCTTCAGATAATACCTTATAAACACCACCAACGGGCTGGTAGTAACTCCATTTAGAATTCCTTACGAGTAAATATTTATCATTGACATGAATCCTATAAATGTAAGACATTGATACTCTAATTCTCTTTTTCCGATAAAGAAGTTTAGATAAAAACCAAAGTCGAATTCTCTTAATATTTGAAAGAAAAGAATCTATGAAAAATACAATAATAGGAGCTATGATACTACAAGCAATTGCAATCGTATTCTGAACCATTGTATTATCTTTGAAATCATCGCCTACAATCATAAGATAGATGATTAATAACAAAGCAACTATTATGTTTCTTTCGGTCTTTCTCATTTCACTTGTCTTTATGCAAGATGTTTATTTCTCTTGACCGTAACGCAGTTGTAGATTGTAGAGTGCTTATTTTCCTTTTAGCTTGGTAAAAAGGTGTTCTTTCAATACCCAAATGGGATGGAAAACGCACCTCATTTATAATACTAACGCTCGCCTTACATTCATCCGTCAATTCTTTATTTCTCATTCTCGTTCTATTTTACCTGGAGGCTTTACCTCACCAGTCCATCATTCGCCCAACCGTCCGCGAAGTTCATCCAACGCCTGCCGGAGTGCTTCCAACCGTCGCAGTTGATGTTCCAACGACCGGCGGAGTAGTTCCAACACCTGACGGAGTAGTTCCAACGACCATAGAAGTAGTTCCAACCGCTTGCGAAGTAGTTCCAACAGGGTGACGAGTTCGTCCAACTGCCGACGGAGTAGTTCCAACGGGGTGACAGGTTCGTCCAACCGCGGACTGAGTTGTTCCAACCAATGTCTGAGATGTTCCAACGCCCCGGCTACCTCTTCCAACCGTTCGTCGGGTAGTTAAAAACCCCCGGTGACTGTCTCCGGCACAGCACCGGGAGAATCCTTCTCTCCTGTTCGTTCG
The DNA here is from genome assembly GCF_009617875.1 of Prolixibacter sp. NT017. NCBI lineage: Bacteria > Pseudomonadati > Bacteroidota > Bacteroidia > Marinilabiliales > Prolixibacteraceae > Prolixibacter > Prolixibacter sp. NT017. The sequence goes on from NZ_BLAV01000001.1 coordinate 2,974,289, forward strand.
TCCTGTCGGGGCCGGGAAGGGGCTTTACTCGTTTCACCTCATGCGGCGGACACTAATCAACAATGACCCGCGCACGGGTGTACTCCTCATAAAAATCCTGGTCTGTAAACTGGAACCGAATCATCAGCTTGTCGAGCTGGTTATTCAGCAGGTTATTCGCTTCGTCGAACAAGTCGCCCAACACCGTTTTAGCAGCAAACGCCTGGTTGCGAATGGTGCGCGGCTTCCCAATGAGCGCCTTGAAATTATCGAGGCTCGTTTCCACCTCCACTATCATGTCCTCGGTGAGCATGTAATCGGTCAGGTTCGCCAGGTTGTTCCGGGCTTCGGCTATCACCGGCGTAACCATGGTTTCCACTTCCGTCTCGCGGCAATTGCGCAATTCCGAAGCAGTTATTTTCACTTTGTCGGCCAGCACCGGGTCGTCGTTCATGGCGGCGTAAGCCTGCAAAATACCCGATATGATGACCGTTTTCCCGGCCACTCCCCTGCGCACATCGGCCTTGTTTTCGGTAACCGCTACACTGGCGGGGTTGGTTTTTTCGTTCTGGGCAACAATCCGCTGAATGATTTCGTCGAACTCGTTCTTCCGGGCCAAAAACACCGGAATCGCGTTCCACTTTACGGAATGATTGTCCATCGCCGTCTGCGTATTGATGAACATGCGCAGATGGTTGTTTTGCTTTGCATCCATAGGCTAATCATTTTTATGGTTTGATATTAGGTTAATCCCGGTTGCCGGTATTTTGACAGTTTGTTTTCCCCTACTGCCGGCGGCAATCCGGTGGTTTAATCGTTTCGGTCAATGAACGCTGATTTCTCTTTTTTCCACCTAATGAATGCACAATGGTATCGAAGATAATACATTATGATCAGGAATCATAAAAAAAATATACTGTTTTACAATAGAAGAAAGTGTTAAGTATTAAGATTTAAGTTTTAAGACTGACCATTCCAGACCAGAAACAAAAGGGACAGGACAGGGTACTCCACTCTTTAATGCCTTTGTGAACTTTGCGCTTGCCTTGTGGCCATCGTGGTTTAATTTCTTACCACGAAGGACACCAGGATTTTTCACGAAGGACACTAAGAGTCCCATCATCGGAGCCGAACAACAGAAACTTTTCTAACTACAGAAACTGGGTAGCACACGGTCACGATGTATCGTGACCCTACCCGGCCGGCAGCTAACGGAACTGTGAGCAGCAAGTCATTCATTAATGCCTTTGTGGACTTTGTGGCCATGGTGGTTTAATTTCTTACCACGAAGGACACCAGGATTTTTCACGAAGACCACAAAGAGTCCCATCATCGAAGCAGAACAACAGAAACATTTCTAACGACAAAAACTGGGTAGCACACGGTCACGATGTATCGTGACCCTACCCGGCCGGCAGTTAACGGAACTGTGAGCGGCAAGTCATTCATTAATGCCTTTGTGGACTTTGCGCTTGCTTTGTGGCCATCGTGGTTTAATTTCTTACCACGAAGGACACCCGGATTTTTCACGAAGAACACTAAGAGTCCCATCATCGGAGCTGAACAACAGTGACTTTTCTAACGACAAAAACTGGTTAGCACACGGTCACGATGTATCGTGACCCTACCCGGCCGGCAGTTAACGGAACTGTGAGCGGCAAGTCATTCATTAATGCCTTTGTGGACTTTGCGCTTGCTTTGTGTCCTTCGTGGTTTAATTTCTTACCACGAAGGACACCAGGATTTTTCACGAAGACCACTAAGAGTCCTATCATCGAAGCAGAACAACAGAAACATTTCTAACCACAGAAACTGGTTAGCACACGGTCACGATATATCGTGACCCTACCCGGCCGGCAGTTAACGGAACTGTGAGCAGCAAGTCATTCATTAATGCCTTTGTGGACTTTGCGCTTGCTTTGTGGCCATCGTGGTTTAATTTCTTACCACGAAGGACACCCGGATTTTTCACGAAGAACACTAAGAGTCCCATCATCGGAGCTGAACAACAGTGACTTTTCTAACGACAAAAACTGGTTAGCACACGGTCACGATGTATCGTGACCCTACCCGGCCGGCAGCTAACGGAACTGTGAGCAGCAAGTCATTCATTAATGCCTCTGTGAACTTTGTGGCCATCGTGGTTTAATTTCTTACCACGAAGGACACCAGGATTTTTCACGAAGACCACAAAGAGTCCCATCATCGAAGCCGAACAACAGTGACTTTTCTAACTACAGAAACTGGGTAGCACACGGCCACGATGTATCGTGACACTACCCGGCCGGCAGTTAACGGAACTGTGAGCAGCAAGTCATTCATTAATGCCTTTGTGAACTTTGCGCTTGCCTTGTGGCCATCGTGGTTTAATTTCTTACCACGAAGGACACCAGGATTTTTCACGAAGACCACTAAGAGTCCTATCATCGGAGCCGAACAACAGTAACTTTTCTAACGACAAAAACTGGTTAGCACACGGTCACGATGTATCGTGACCCTACCCGGCCGGCAGTTAACGGAACTGTGAGCAGCAAGTCATTCATTAATGCCTTTGTGAACTTTGCGCTTGCCTTGTGGCCATCGTGGTTTAATTTCTTACCACGAAGGACACCAGGATTTTTCACGAAGACCACTAAGAGTCCTATCATCGGAGCCGAACAACAGTAACTTTTCTAACGACAAAAACTGGTTAGCACACGGTCACGATGTATCGTGACCCTACCCGGCCGGCAGTTAACGGAACTGTGAGCAGCAAGTCATTCATTAATGCCTTTGTGAACTTTGCGCTTGCTTTGTGGCCATCGTGGTTTAATTTCTTACCACGAAGGACACTAAGAGTCCCATCATCGGAGCAAAACAACAGAAACTTTCCTAACTACAGAAACTGGGTAGCACACGGTCACGATGTATCGTGACCCTACCCGGCCGGCAGCTAACGGAACTGTGAGCAGCAAGTCATTCATTAATGCCTTTGTGAACTTTGCGCTTGCTTTGTGGCCATCGTGGTTTAATTTCTTACCACGAAGGACACCAGGATTTTTCACGAAGAACACTAAGAGTCCCATCATCGAAGCAGAACAACAGAAACTTTTCTAACGATAAAAACTGGGTAGCACACGGTCACGATGTATCGTGACCCTACCCGGCCGGCAGCTAACGGAACTGTGAGCAGCAAGTCATTCATTAATGCCTTTGTGGACTTTGCGCTTGCTTTGTGGCCATCGTGGTTTAATTTCTTACCACGAAGAACACCAGGATTTTTCACGAAGACCACAAAGAGTCCCATCATCGAAGCCGAACAACAGAAACTTTTCTAACGACAAAAACTGGGTAGCACACGGCCACGATGTATCGTGACCCTACCCGGCCGGCAGCTAACGGAACATCGAAGCACAACCTGAAACATGAAACCTGAAACCTGAAACCGCGAAGCCGATCCCTACTCTTTCTTTATCCCAAAATTCTTATCAATCTTAATCAGTTTAGCCATGATGAAACCGGGGATGGTACACAACATCACCCAGAGGAAGAAGTGCTGATAACCTACCGTTTCCTGTATCCAGCCCGACACCATGCCGGGCACCATCATTCCCAGCGCCATGATTCCGGTGCTGAAAGCAAAATGCGCCGTCTGGTATTTCCCGGCCGACACGTACAACATGTACAGCGTGTAAGCCGTAAACCCGAATCCGTAGCCCAGCTGTTCCACACCCACCGACGTAATGACAATCCACGTAGCCGACGGCTGAACATACGACAGGTACACGTACACCAGGTTCGGCAGGTTCATCGAGAAAACGAAGATCCAAAGCAACCGGCCGAATCCCATTCGGGAAGCCAGCCAGCCTCCGAGTATTCCACCAACCGTCAGGGCGATGATGCCCACCGTTCCGTAAGCCAGTCCCACCTGCTCGGTCGACAGCCCCAGGCCGCCCACACTCTTCGCGTCCAGCAAAAACGGCGACGCCATCTTCACGAGCTGTGATTCTCCCAGCCGGAACAACAACAAAAATCCAAGGATGGTCCAGATTTCCTTTTTCACAAAATAAGCCCGGATGGTTTCTCCGAACCCCGATAAAATCGTTTCGATGCTCACCGAAGCCTTCTGAACATCCTCATTGGGATGCGGCAGGAAGAACTTGTGATAAATGGCAAACAGCACAAACAGGATAGCCAGCACGGCAAAGGTAAATGCCCAGGCAAAGGCAATGCTCTTCTGCGACTCCGGTTCCCCAAAGTACGACGAGCCCTCGAGGTAGCCGGCCAGGATGACCAGAATCCCCTGCCCTGTCACCATGGCTATCCGGTAAAAGGTATTCCGGATACCCACAAAAAAGGCCTGCTCGTTTTCGGTCAGTCCCATCATGTAGAAGCCGTCCACCGAGATGTCGTGCGTGGCGGAGCTAAACGCCAGCAACCAGAAAAATGCCAGTGTTCCTTTGAAGAAAAAAGTGGTGGGAAGCGTAAAAGCCACACCAGCCAGTCCCGCCCCGATGAACAGCTGCATGGTGACAATCCACCAGCGCTTGCTCTTCAGCAGTTCCACGATGGGGCTCCAGAACGGCTTGATGACCCACGGGAGATAAAGCCAGCTGGTATAAAAAGCAATTTCGGCATTGGAAATATTCAGTCGCTTGTACATGATAACCGACACGGTCATCACTACGATGTATGGCATCCCCTCCGCGAAATACACGGTGGGAATCCAGCTCCAGGGATTTTGCTTTTTCTGCGGCATGCTATTTTTCGGTATCGATGGACCGTTCGAGATACGGATAAACAGGTTCGGTGAAGTGATATTTCCGGTACAGCTTCTCGCCGTCCTTCGACGTGTGCAGCGCCACCTTGCTGATGCCCCGCTTTTTCGCTTCGTCGAGCAACGCCTCCAGGATAACCGACGATACGCCCTGCCGGCGGGCTTCCGGAACGGTGTACATGTTCAGGATATCGCCTTCGAGGTACATGGTTTTGTATATGTCGCCCGGAATCTCCTTGATGACCATCCCGCCAAAACTCACAACCCGTTCCTCCAGCTCGGCATAAAAAGCAATGAACCGGCCTTCGGTCAATGCCCGGTCAAAATAGCGCGTGAGGTCTTCCAGCAGTTTCAGTTTGTACCGCTCGTCCATTTCTCCCTGGAGCTCGGTGAGGTACCTCATCCGGTAAGCAACCAACAGCGGCACATCGCCAACGTCTGCTTTCCGGACAATCAGTTGGGCAGGATCGATTTTCATCTTGTTTGTATTCGGGTTTAGTACATCTCGTTAAAAACATAAAAATAGCATAGTTTTCCGGATGTAGCGGAATGGGCGTATTCAATTTTTGTGCAATAACGATTTCATTACATTGACAGAACAGCGAGACGGCTTTTGACCGACTCAGCCCAAAACCTCAAACTCGTCAACAATAGAAATAACAGTAACCACAGAAACAACAGAAACTTCTTCCCAACCTGAAACCTGGATACTGCACGGCCACAATATATCGTGGCCCTACGAGGCCGGCACTAACCGAACACCGAAGCCGAACAACAGTGACGATAGAAACAAAAGGAACAACAGTAACCGAGCAGCGTCGCCTGTAACCTGAAACTTCTACCAAGAGACCCGTCCCCTGAATCATCTAGCCCGTCTCTTGAGCCAACTGCGGCACTCCTTGAAGCAACTCATCCTATCCTTGAACCGGTTATGGTCGCTCTTAAGCCGGTTAAGCTAAGACTTGAGTCAATTTAATAGAAACTTGAGCCAACTAACCTGTTTCTTACGCCGGAAACTTTTAGCCTGATGACGGAAGAATTTAGCCTTACGCCGACAAAATTTAGCCTGAAGAGAGAATATTTTAGCTTTATAAAAACAAGTTTTAGCCTTATGGCAGAAGAAATTATCCTTAAGACAACAAAACTTAGCCCGGAGCAAAGAGAATTTAGCCTCATGCCAACTGGTTTTAGCCTTACGGCGATAAAAATTATTACCAACAGGGAAAAACATAGCCTTGAATGGGTTGCGGAAAGCATTTGGGAAGTTGTTCTTTTCCCTGCAGGCGTTGACCGGGAAATTACCAGGCATAGGTCGGTCGGTGAAGGAGAAGAAATGTTCCCGCCAACATCTTGCAGGTCCTGACACCACGTTTTTCGCAAGTTTTATTTGGTGAACAATAAGTTCTGAGAAATATTTTCTATCTTGAAAAGCCCTAACGTTCAATGAAGATGGACAAAGATTTACATACAAAGCATTCTCTGCAGGTGTGTTTTCCACCCCAGATGGGTATGGAAAGAGGACCTTTACGTAACGATATAAGAAAAATAAGCACACGGATATTTACACATACGTCGTAGGGCATTAAGACAAACTCAAACGAACAAGGAATCCTGGTATGACAAACCATACACCTGCCATAAAACTTAGGCCAACGAAGATTTCGGACTTAGACATTTTGTTTCAGTTTCAAACTGACAAAGAAAGTGGATACTTAGCTGCATTTATGCCCAAAGACCCAACGGACAAATCTGCTTACATCAGCAAATACACAAAATTGCTAGACGACCCAACCGTCAATAATCAAACCATCACCATCGACCATATTATCGTAGGAAGCGTTGCTAAGTTTGTCATGGAAGGTCAAACAGAAATTACGTATTGGATTGACAGAAAATTTTGGGGACAAGGCATTGCCACAAAAGCAGTAAAAGAATTTCTGACCATTGAAACTACCAGACCAATTTTCGGACGAGTTGCATTTGACAATTTTGGTTCACAGAAAGTATTGGAAAAATGTGGTTTTAATAAAGTCGGCACCGACAAGGGATTTGCCAATGCCCGACAAATGGAAATTGAAGAATTTATTTATAAACTTGAAAAGCCCTAACGCTCAATGAAGATGGACAAAGACTTACATACAAAGCGTTCTCAGCAGGTGTGTTTTCCACCCCATATGGGTATGGAAAGAGGACCTTTTCATGAAGCTAGAAGAAAAAAGCACTATCCTAAAAACTGTGTAAATGAAACTATCGGGTGACATCTCACCGGTTCTTTACTTAACACCAATAGGATTGGTATTTTACACCTTACTGTTCTCAGTTCTGGGAACCGTTGATGAACTGGTTGAAGCTTCCTGGCCTTTATTAGTAGCCTTCGGGGTAATTATCCTGGTTATTTGGGTTTTATTTCTACAACTCAGCAATGTCTATTTTGATACCGATAAGCTGTATGTACATTCCACTATAAAAAATAAGTTGAAGAAACAGATTGCACTGGAAAATATTACGGATATCAGTTTTTGGATTTATATCATTCGAATCATCTACCTTGATAGCAGGAAGCAGAAAAGAAAAATATACACCATTGCTGACAGAAAAACTGCAAGTAATGAATTGGGGACTTCCGAATCTCCGTTTTACGAATTCTTTTGGGGCAAACCAAAGAATCGAATCTTATTACTGGAAGAATTAATTAAAAACAAGAAACATTAATCTCAAACTGTTAACCGGTTCCAAAATATCCCCAAAGCTTCAGGGTGTTGTCTTTCATCATTCCATCTTTACTGTTGATGCTTCCCCTATCACTCAAAGTGCGTAATACCTTGTTTAAAAGCTTCATTCCAACTCCCCGTCCCCCTCTTCCATTCCTTTTTTCCTTAAAACATTTGCGTAGTTAAATGACTACACATATATTTGTAGCCAAATAGCTACACAATAAACACCAAAGGATGTACCGATGAACTTAAGACGAGACGTATTCCAAGCCATAGCCGACCCTACCCGCAGGGCGATACTCCTGCTGGTGGCATCGCAATCGCTCACGGCAGGTGCCATTGCCTCCAACTTCGATACGGCCCGACCGACCGTTTCGAAACATCTGCAAATCCTAACCGAGTGCGAACTGCTGACGCAAGAGCAAAACGGCAGGGCCATCTATTATCATCTGAATCCGCAAAAGATGAAAGAGATTGCCGACTTCATTGAGCCATTCCGGAAGCTTTGGGACGACCGGTTTAACAAGCTGGAATCGATCATGAAAAACTATAAATCTGATAAATAACCAATGATGGAGAGAAAGACAAAAGTCGATGCTGAAGAGGGCAAACACGACATCCTGATTACACGGGAATTTGATTTGCCGGTGGAATTACTTTTCAAAGCCTATGCAGAGCCCGACATTGTAGCGCAGTGGATGGGGACGAAAGTATTGAAACTGGAAAGTAAAAAGCACGGTAGCTACCAGTTCGAAACAACCGATGCCCAGGGGAATGTCGTATTTCGGGCCAACGGGACCATCCATGAGTTTACTCCGAACCAGCGAATCGTCCGCACATTTGAAATGGAAAATGCACCTTTCCCGGTTCAGCTGGAGTTCCTGGAATTCAAAAGCCTTACCGACGAAACCAGCCAACTCACCATGCACATGGTGTTTCGCTCAGTCGCCGATAGAAACCAGTTGCTGCAGATGCCTTTTGCTCAAGGCATCAACATGGCACACGACCGGTTACAGGATATCGTTAGCAAAATAACCGGTTATAATTTTAGGAGTTAAAAACACTCGTATTCAAGTCTAGAAAAGACTGATAGATAACAGAGGTAAAGACAAAAATTATTTGCAAATCAACCATTCAAAAAAGATAAGCTATGAATATTCTATTATGGGTTCTTCAAATACTGCTCGCCCTGCATACAATCATGGGCGCAATATGGAAATTTTCCAATCCCGAACAAACCGTACCTTCTTTGCAGGCGATTCCTCACGTGGTCTGGCTTGCTTTGAGCGTCGTTGAGTTTCTTTGTGCCCTTGGGCTCATCCTTCCGGCATTCATAAAACGCCTTGGTATCCTCACTCCCATCGCCGCACTCGTTATCGTTGCTGAAATGCTCCTGTATATCGGATTGAATCTTTTCTCAGGCAATGCAGTATACAGTGAAATAGTCTACTGGTTGGTAGTTGCCGCTATCAGTGCGTTTATTGCGTACGGCAGGATAGTGCTCAAGCCGCTTTAATATTTTAGGAACAAAAAATCATTGAATCAGAAGATTGTAAACAGACCGACATGAATCCGAAAGTTGACGAGTTTTTAAGCAAAGCCCAAAAGTGGCAGGGCGAGATGACGAAGCTAAGAAGCGTCGTGCTCGATTGCGGACTGAACGAAGAAGTGAAATGGATGCATCCCTGCTACACCTATCAGAACAGTAACGTGGTGTTGATACATGGCTTTAAGGAATACTGTGCACTCCTGTTCTTCAAAGGCGCTTTATTAAAAGACACCGATGGGATTCTCATTCAGCAAACAGAGAACGTGCAGGCAGGCCGTCAGATTCGGTTCACCAACCTGCAGGAAATCGTCGAACTGGAAGCAACCATCAAAGCCTATATCTTCGAAGCCATTGAAGTGGAGAAAGCCGGTTTGAAAGTGGAGATGAAAAAGACGAAGGATTATCCTGTCCCGGAAGAACTTCAAACAAAGCTGGATGAAAGTCCGGCCCTGAAAACTGCTTTCGAGGCTTTAACTCCCGGACGGCAACGGGCCTATCTTTTTCATTTCGGTCAACCCAAACAATCGAAAACCCGGACGGCCAGAGTGGAGAAATGCATTCCGCAGATTCTGGATGGGAAGGGATTGAATGATCGGTAGTATGACACAAAAAAAGCAAACAAAAGAGCCGGATAATACAGCCGTCAGAACAGCACTTTGGAGAGCCTTGCATGTGCAGGTAGATGCTGAACCTCATATCCTCGAAGATGGAATCGGGTTGAAATTGGTCGCTCCGCCCGACGGCTGGCAGGAACGTCCTGATATGAAATACACGCGACGCCTTCGGGCTTCGGTGGTGGCCCGTGCCCGTCTGATCGAAGACTTCGTTGTGAAACAGAACCAACAGGGAATTGGCCAGTATGTTATTCTTGGTGCCGGCCTCGACACCTTTGCCCAACGCAAACCAAAGTCTGTCTACCCGCTTCAAATATTTGAAATCGATCAGCCCGATACGCTGGAATGGAAAGAACAACGCCTAAACGAAACAGGTCTGGACATTCCTGATGATTTGCATTTTGTACCCGTCGATTTTGAGACTTCTTCATGGTGGGAGCAACTCCTGACGGCAGGATTTGACATCAACCAACCGGCAGTTGTCGCCTGTACCGGTGTGAGTTTGTACCTGACCGAAGAGGCCATCGTGGCGATGCTGGAACAACTGGCCGGACTGGTAGCAGGCTCCCGCTTGATCATGTCATTTTATCTTCCGCTGGAGCTATTGGATGAAGAAGACCAGCCGATGCAGCAAATGGCAGAGAAAGGTGCCCGCGAAGCCGGAACACCCATGGTGAGTTTCTTTAGTCCGGATAAAATATTGAGCCTGGCCCGTGAAGCCGGTTTTAAGGAGGCGAAAACATTATCGACAAAAGATATCGAAGAATCCTATTTTGCCAACCGCACCGACGACCTGATGCCCGCCAGCGGCGAAGTGTTTTTGATAGCCACAACACAGACCGGAAAACGCTAGCCTAAGCTAATCGGATTTTGTTACTTTTTGCGATAGCCACTCTTACTCTTGTTCAACTCATCTGGTCCAATACCGCTTTAAGGACAAGCGCGTGATTGCGGTCAGGGTTTCTTGCGGCATAAACCAGAATGAGGGAGCCATACTGAACCTCAAGATTTTTCAGTCTCTTAAGCTCTCCTTCTTTTTCAGATAACTCCCGGGCATAATAGTGTTGAAATTCTGTCCAGCGTCCTTCTTTATCCTGGTGAAACCATTTTCGCAGTCCGCTGTCCGGGGCTACTTCCTTATTCCATTCATCCCAGAAGGCAGCCTCCTTCCGGAAACCTCGGGGCCACAATCTGTCGACCAATACACTGTATGACCGACCGGAAACAGCCCCCTCATAAACCCTTCGAAGCATAATCATGATTTATCTGTTGTCTCGACACTGCTTAGCAATGGCTGCCACGTGAATCTTCGTCGTATTCAACACAGGAACGCCGGCGTAACGCTCCTCTTCAAGAATTAATGGCAATTCGGTACAGCCAAGAATGATAGAATCGATCCCCCGTTCCCGAACCATTTTTTCGATGATCGCTTCCAGTTGTTGCCGCGTTTCGTCTTTGAAAATACCCAGTTCAATCTCACTGAACAGTTTGTTGTCGATGAATTCCCGGTCGTTTTCATCGGGCAACACCACATCCAGGTTCCTGCGGTGAAAAACATCCGCGTAAAAGGTCGCTTTCATTGTTAAGCCGGTACCAAACAGCCCGGGACGCTTCGAGCCTATTCGCTCCACTTCATCGCGGGTCGCCTCCACAATGCTGAGCAAAGGAATGCCCGACCGTTCCCTCAATGCATCGAATAACTGATGAGGCGTATTGGCACTCAGAGCGGCAAAATCGGCCCCCGCCCTCTCCAGCTTGTCAATCTTCTCGGCCAGGTAATCCGTTGCCTCCTCGTACCGCTCCTCACGCATCAGCCCGATGAAAAACGACATATTCACGCTGTAAATAATGATCTCCGGGTAGTTCAGATCCCCATCGCCTGTCTTAAATGCATCGATGAGTTCTTTGTAATAATCAACCGTTGCTTCCGGTCCCAGTCCTCCGATAATTCCTATTTTCTTCATGAATCAATGATGGTCATTTGTTGATTGGCTACCGATCCCCGGGTATCTTCGGCCCGCAGGACTTGGATTGCAAAATCAATCAATTTTTACTGTAAAGGTATCATTTCAGGCATAAAGGACAATAAAGTCTTTTATAAAAAGAACGAAATCCTAAACAATAATCAAACGGTGGATGGTTAAAGGAAAATGGAGAGAGAAACGGAGTCTCAAAGTGTTCTGAGCATGATTTCCATAACAGACTTGCCCACAGAGCCGAACAACAGGAACCAGGGATAAAAATATTAAGGTTAAAGACTTGTTTCATTTCCGGAGTCTTTTCTTAACCTGCTCTAGCAACATATCATCACCATTGACTGTTAACTTGATATCTGTAAGACAAACAAATGTCCATGAAGGCTTCAACCAATCACAAACTGCTTTACTACTTCAACAAATGGGTGGATATTACCGAACAGGAGGAAGAGATTATCCTTTCGGCTTTTGAGCAAACTTCAGTGAAGAAGAAAAAGGACTTGTTGGTTCCCGGTGAAGTTTGCCGGTACGTCTATTTCGTCACGAAAGGTGGTTTGCGGTCTTATTTCGTCGATTCGAAGGGTGTGGAACACATCTATCAAATCAGGCTGGACAACAGCTGGATTAGCGACCTCGAGAGTTTCTTTTCGCAACGTCCGTCCAAATACTATATCGAGGCGATGGAAGATACGCAGATGCTCCGCATTTCGCATGAGCGGCTGGAACAGCTTTACCACGAAGTGCCCAAGCTGGAACGCTACTTCCGCATCCTGTTTCAGAAAGCCTACATCAATGCACTGGAACGACTGAACGCCACCATGTGGGAATCGGCCGTTGAGCGATACAACGACATGCTGAAAGAACATTCCGATATCTTCCAGCGCGTACCGCTAACCTACATTGCCTCCTACCTGGGCATCACCCCAGAGAGCCTGAGCCGTATCCGAAAGAAGAAGTAGGCCGACGGAAAACGAGGCACCCACTCTTTTTCCTAACCCACATCAAGTTCATTTCTTACCATAGATCAAGTGTACGAGGCCTGTACCCACCCTACCTTTGTACCTGATGATTGACCATCGAACGATAACATTTTTTAGATAACGTCATCGTTGGTCAAACCGTAAAGAGAATATGAACAGGAAGGCATTTGTGAAACGACTTTTGGCAGCAATGCCAATAACATTTACAGCAATGAAATTAAATGCTCTACATAACATCACCGATTCGTTGGAGAACACGCCCAAAATGCCCGTTCTTTTCGTGGGGCACGGCAGCCCGATGAATGCGATTGAGGAAAACGAATTTGTAAAAGGATTTCGAAAAGTGTCGACCGGGATCGAAACGCCCAAGGCCATTGTGGTTGTTTCGGCTCATTGGGAAACACAGGGAACCCGGGTAACCGCCATGGAACATCCGCCTACGATTCACGATTTCGGAGGCTTCCCGAAAGAGCTCTACGAGGTACAGTATCCGGCACCGGGCATGCCGCAACTGGCAGAGGAAGTAAAAGGGCTGGCCCATACCACCGAGGTCCATCTCGACGACAAATGGGGACTCGATCATGGCGCGTGGTCGGTCATCCGGCACATGTATCCCAGGGCCGACATTCCGGTGATACAGATTAGCCTCGATTATTACAAGAATCCGCAGGAACATTACGCACTGGCCAAAGAGTTGGCTCAACTGCGACAAAAGGGTATCCTGGTTGTCGGAAGCGGTAACATCGTGCACAATCTCCGGATGGTCCGTTGGGACAAGCTGAACGAGAACTACGGTTACGACTGGGCTCACGAGGCAAACGAGAAGATGAAACAATGGATTCTGGAGGGGAATCACGCTGCGTTAATGGATTTTTCGAAACAGGGTACTGCCTTCAACCTGTCGATTCCTACGCCGGAGCATTTCCTGCCCTTGCTGTATGCGCTGGCCCTTCAGGATAAGAAAGACGACATCACCCTCTTTAACGATGAACCCCTTGGCGGTTCGTTATCGATGACCTCGGTAAAAATCGGGTAAGAGGGAAACAAATAATAGTAACATTAAAACGTATCAGAAAATGAAAATAGCAGTAACAGGAGCAACAGGCCAGCTAGGAAGCCTGGTTGTTGAACAATTGAAGAAAAGAGTAGCGAGTGAGAACCTGGTAGCCTTGGTACGCAGCCCTGAAAAGGCAGCCAAGCTGGGCATTGAAGCCCGTGCATTCGACTACAACCAACCGGAAGGACTGAGTGATGCATTGAATGGCATCGATCGGCTGGTGTTAATTTCAGGTAGCGAAATCGGGCAACGGGCCCGGCAACATGCGAATGTGATTAAAGCGGCTAAGAAAGCCGGCGTACAATGGATTGTTTATACCAGCCTGCTTCACGCCGATACTTCGTCGCTGAACCTGGCGGGAGAACACATCGCCACCGAGAAAGCGCTGAAGGAATCAGGTATCGCACATACGGTTCTTCGCAACGGATGGTATACCGAAAACTACACCGCTTCCATCGAAGGAGCGCTCGGGGCCGGAGCATTTGTCGGTAGCGCCGGCGATGGAAAAATCTCGTCTGCCACCCGCGCTGACTATGCCGAGGCAGCAGCAGTTGCCGTTACCGACGAGCGTCACAAAGGAAAAGTGTACGAACTGGCCGGTGACAAAGCGTACACATTAACCGACCTCGCAGCTGAGATTTCGAAACAAAGCGGAAAAGACCTTCCGTACAACAATCTGCCGGAAGCCGAATATGCTAACATTCTGAAGAATGTAGGCTTACCGGACATGTTTGCGGAGGCCATTGCCAGCTGGGATACCGGAGCATCGAAAGGTGATTTGTTCGACGACTCCCGTCAGCTTTCCCAACTAATCGGACGGCCGACCACTCCGCTGGCTGATACCGTGAAGGCTGCACTGAAATAACAACTTATCAAAGCATTGTATCAATTCTGTTTGCCCGATCCGGTTTCCCGGAGACGGCAGACAGAATTGTTGTATGAAGCTATCTGAGAGGAAGAAAAATCATCACTCTTCTCAATCTTACACCAACCGATATTACCATGAAAAACCAGGAACGAATACAGAAGATAACAGAGAAATATTCCGGAACGGTTCGCCTGTTGAGTATCGAAAAGGAAGTGCTTCGTTTTCAATCCCTGTCAAATCATTCGTTGGAGAAAGAAATCACACTGGAAGCAGGCTACCAAACCATTGCCGGCAGGTTTTTCCGGCAAGACATTCCTACCGAGGCCGAAACCGAGTATGCCATTAACTACATCGAGGATACGTTGATGAGCAGCAAAGATTTATTGAACAGGAATGAGGTACTGGTTTCTTCCGATGAAGACCTGGCAGAAGTATTCCGCAAAAATGGCTTCACTCAAAGTACTTTCTCCCGTCGGGAAGTCGAGAATCTTTTTACGCAATACGCCTATGTCGTCATAGGGCGACCATCCTCAATACAACGTAGTTCCGTAACCCGCGAAGATTTTGCCACGATTCTCCTGTTGCGCGAAATCACCCACCACCTGGGTTTTGAAGTCATCGACCTGGTTGATTAACACAGGAATGCCGGAGAACACTTCATTCAAATTCAGGAAGTTTTTTTTACCTTGAAGTGCCTTAACAAACCAACAGAATGAAAACTGACCGAAGTATATCGAAAAGATTAAGAATCCAAGTGACACGCTTTTTGTCGACTCAACATAATAGATGTTGTTACACTGCCAAAATCAAGGGTATAACAACACCTAAAATTGGTTAAAAGGGAAACAACAACCATAGTTAATACACACTAGTTGGCAGCAAGGCTAAACGACCGCACAATCATCTTTCGAAAAAGTTTTAAGATACTGTTTACCAACGAACTTTTATCAGACTTTGCTCGACAGTTCTTTTAATATTTTTTTGATTCATTAGTAAGGGCTTGGACATATATTACTCTATGACAATATTATCCAAGGCTTTTCTTAGAGCTTCATCACGACCAAGGGTAGATTGTCCTTCTGCTCTAAAAATATCAACAACTTCAATCCCTATTACTTCAAGAAAAAACTTAACATAATTTGTCGCAAAGTCATAGTCTTTCAATTTTCCTTCAGAATAAACACCTCCAGAGGAAGTTACGATATAAGCTTTTTTGCCTTTTAGCAAGCCGGTAGGCAGTAAACTGTTCCCTTTGTATTCATATTTGAATGTGATTCCTGCCCTGGCTATCTGATCAAAGTATGCTTTTAATGATGAAGGAATGTTCCAATTATACATTGGTGCTTCAACGACTAAAAGATCCGCTTTTACTAATTCATTAATGGCCTTGTCAGAAACAGATCTTTCAGACTTTTCAATTTGAGTTATTTTTTCATCCGGAGTGAAAAATGCATTGATATGTGATTCTGTTAAATGAGGCATATGGATTTTTGACAGATCATATTCCGTAATATTTGCTTGAGGATATTTTTCCTTTATATTTTGGATGACCTTTTTTCCTAAAATTCGACTGAGAGAGGCCTCATTTTTTGGACTTGAAATGATATGCAATATTTGTTTCATCTTTTTATTAAATTAAATTTTAACACTACAAAAATATGTATATTAGCTAACTTTTCATTAGTAGTTACCCAAAGGTTAGTAGTAACATTTAGGTTAGTCAATTAATTAAAGTAAGAAAAATGACGGCAAAAGAAGGAACTTATACACAACCACAATGCACCAATAATCTATTAGCTACAGAAGATGCTTTATATGTTCTTGGCGGTAGATGGACAATAAGAGTGATGATTGCTATTCTTGGCGGGCATACGCGGTTTAATGACATACAACGAACGTTGAAAAATATTTCTGCAAGAGTACTGTCAGCCGAATTGAAAAAATTAGAAGAAAACCATTTAATTAAAAGAACTGTCCTTGCAGAGCAAATACCTGTTATTATAGAATATATCCCTACGAAATACAGCAGGTCATTAAAAGGAGTTATCAGTGCTTTGGCTGAATGGGGCATAAAACATAAAAAGAAAATAATAGAAAAAAATAGAACATAACAGAAGCCCGTGCTGTCATCAATAGCTATAAGCAATTGGGACGAAAATGATAAAACGAAAGAATACATAAAAAACAAAGGCCGGTACCAAACTGAAAAGTTAGGACAAAAAACTCCCAACTACTCATAGATGAGACCGTTGCATGCCATATAAATGAAATCCAACATGTTTGAAATAGAAACAGAAATTACAATATTGATAAATCATAAATCAGACCTCGAAAAGGGGCAGAAAAGAGATTATTACATCAAAATTGCAAAAGGAATAGATAAAAATTCAGGAAAAAAAGGTTTTTTACTTCTTAATGAGTTCAAAACAAATAAGACAAATAATCAAACTGATTTTTTCAAAAACAATCTATACAGTACACCAATTGAAGCTTTCCATTTTGGACTTTACAAAATGAAAACCAGTAAATCAGAACCTTAAACTGTTTGAAGAAAACAAAAAGAAAGAAATAAGAAAACAACAAAAGTTACCACAGAAGCTAATCAGAAATTTCATCAAATCTTGTAACAATAATGATATTGATGGAATTCTTGAAAACCTGCAAGACAATGTAACTTTTGAAAGAATAATTAATTGGCAAACAGTGTTTTCAATAAAGAGCAAAGAAGAATTTAAAAAATATGTTGAATCCTCTAATCCTGACTTTTGCGGCAGAGAACTAAAAATTAAATCATCATGGGATTTTAAGAAATCATGTGTAACAATTAATGTTCATTTCTTCCCAAAAATAAAAGATGAACAGATACTGATTAATACATTATAATCAAGACGATTTACGTTTGAGATTAATGAAAATATTATTGAAAGTATGATTGGAAAAAAATTAAATACGGCACACAATTGTCATATGGCAGGCGGGAGTTTTAGGGGTCTGACAAGTCAGACCAGCGTTGCCACCTCCTGCGGGGTCTGACTGCGACCATCTAACGTCTTAAATCTGACCTTTGGATTCTTATTTACTCGTCACATACCGCTTCAGGTTTTTGGCGATTTCAATCCGGTTCAGGAATGAATCGATGACCATATCGTAGAGTTTCTCTTTTAGAATCTCGTCCTCGATGCCAAAATCGATGTTCGGGTTATCGTTCACCTCCATTACATACACTTTGCCGTCAATCTCCTTCAGGTCGACACCGTACAGGCCGTCGCCAATCAGGGCAGCAGCCTTCAATGCTGTTTCCAGGACATGGGCAGGCACTTCACTTACCGGCAACGTTTCCGAATCGCCCGACTGCTCCTCGGCTTCCCCCTGCCAGTTATAAATTTGCCAGTGGTCCCTGGTCATGTAATACTTGCAGGCAAACAAAGGCGTGTTGTCAATAATCCCAATCCGCCAGTCGAACTCCGAGTAGGTAAACTCCTGGCAAATCACCATGTCCGACTTCCGGAACAGTGTATTCAGCACCTCTAGCGCTTCCACCTCATTATTCACTTTCGTGATACCCAACGAAAACGCACTGTCGGGTTGCTTAATCACGGCCGGATAGCTCTCTCCGTCCAGGTCTTTGGGATGGAACAGGTTCTTGGTAAACACCGTGGTCTGAGGCGTCAGAATTTTATTATTCCGAAACAGCTCGTTCTGGTATATCTTGTTAGAACAACGCAGAATCGACCACGGATCGTCAATCACCACCAAACCTTCGGCGTAAGCCAGCCGCGACAATTCATACGTATGGTTGTTCACGCTGGTGGTTTCGCGGACAAAGAGCGCATCAAATTCGTTGATCTTATCGAAATCGTTCTTCGTGATAAACTCCGTATAAATTCCTTTCCGGTTAGCCGCCTGTTTAAATAGTTTCAATGCCGTGTTACACGAGGGTGGCGTGGCTTCGTGGGGATTCACCAGGATGGCTAGATCGTACTTATAAGCTGTTAGCCTCGATTTGTTGAAGCGTTTCTTATCGAAATACTCCCGTGCAAATTCATTGACCACCATCAGCTCATCATCGCTGATTCTGTTCAGGTTCAGTGGCTGTATCTTTTTGATCATCCACTCCCCGTTCCGGATGAAGTGTACCTTGAACAATGGCGTTTCAAACAGCTGGTATAGTTTCGGTGCGAGCCTCTTCATGCCCCGTACGTTGGTGTGTCCGAAGTATACGTTCATACTGAACTCTTTCTCCTTCACGTTTCTCAGCGCTACTTGCAACAACTCATTTATCTCGGTGGTGATCGAACGAATCACGCCCGTGCTGCTAAAATCACGAATGGTGGTCACGTTAGGAATAACCCGCTGTCCGCGGGCCGATGCCAGCAGCGACACGTAGTAACCGTAGCTCTGGTACTGATACGAGCTGCACAGGTTAAAAACGCGCAAGCTGTTGTCGGTATGGTACTCCGAATTGTTGATGTACTCCTTCACTGAAATGATTTTGGCATTCACATCGGTAAAGTGCCAGGTACGCGGCTGGTTCACCACGATGATGTTCTTCATCCGGTTTTGATAAAGAGAAGCGGGTAACAGATATTCCAGCTTCATACAATCATATCCTTCCGCGTAATAATCCTTCACCGTCTTAACGGCTTGAAAGCCCCATTGCTGATACCATTCCAGTAGTTTTTCATTCGATGCATCCGCTTCCAGTATCAATTTTTCCTGCTTCCGCGAAGTCGCCAGGTTCAGCGCGTGAGTCAACAGGAAACGCCCCACCCCTTTACTCTGGAACTCGGGCAAAGTAGCAATAGAATAAATACGCAGTGATTTCTTGTGCAAATGCAGGACCATCGCTCCCACCGGCCGACGCCGGGATTTTCCTTTTTCGGCTATCCAAACCTCCTGGAACGGGCTGGATAGACTTAGTGCAAGACTCCGACGGTTGTTTCGCTGGAAAGCCGGAAACGATTCTTTCTCCAGTTTTTCCAGGAAAATCAAGTCTTCCGGCGAAGACTTTCTAATGTGCAACGTCATGTTGGTTCATCAAGATATTTTGCCAAATAAACTAATTTTTCAAACAGGTTATTCAGCTGCCATCAACGAAATACAACATTTTGCCAATAAAAATCGACGCGAAGCAGACATGCACTGATATACTGCTATTTAAACCTAAGACAAGACGCGAACTTATCCATTAATTCGTACTCATCAGGGTTGAGATATGCTCCGCGCTCACCTCATCAAAATCTTTGATAGTTAACGATGCTCCTATTGCATTTAATTCCACAGCCGAATGACTGGTGGTTACCCCAATAACTCTTAAGCCCGCCCCTACGGCCGATTTTACTCCTGCAAGAGAATCTTCAAATACGACACAACGGTAATCAGGAATAGCTATTTGCTCCAATGTCTTCAGATAAATTTCCGGATGTGGTTTACCATGAGTTACCCGGGTCCGGTCGATTATGAATTCAAAATACTCTCTTAGTTGAAGCTTGTCCATCACCATATCGACATTCTTAGTCGGTGCCGACGTAGCCACAACGATTCTGTGGCCGGCTGAACGCATTCGCTCCAGGAAATTACGTAATCCTTTCACTGGGCCTACATTCAGCTCAGTTAACATACGGCGAAATTCAGCATCAACTGCCTCATTGAAATGATTTACCTCATCCTGTGTCAGCTCCCTTTTTAGTAAGGTACGAATTGCTGTGTCACCTGTTGTGCCTGAAACGATATTGGAGAAGTCATCATCGCTAATAAAAACATTCTCTTTCTCAAAAACAGATCGCCAAGCCTTTATATGCAATGGATTACTGTCGATAATCACACCATCCATGTCAAATATAATCCCCATCTGCTCAACGTTTTCCCGGCTTTCCATAATCATCAAATTGACAAGTTTTTAGAGGAGCAAAATTACGGTTTTAACTGACCGACTGAAATTATTCAAATTAAGAAAAAATGAAATCTTCGCCCGGCTATCTGATTACTGAAGACTTCTCATGCTGAGAATGATAAAAAGCCCAAAAATTCTGATTCTACTGAGTTCTATCGAACTAATATCTATTTCTATCGCCTGTCGATATACAAAAAAAAGAGACCCGGAGCATTACCGGGTCTCTTCCGCAATTCACCTATTAAAACGGGCTTAGTATTCCGGAGGCAGCTCCGGCACAAGCCAAATTAATATCCAAAAATATCTTCGAGCGCCAGCTCTTCAACCGGGCCGACTGTTTTCAGTGCATTCAAATCGGCATCATTCCGGTTACCCAGTACCAGGTATGTAAAGTGCTGGTTCTTCATATGGTCGTTAAAGAAATTCTGCACATCGGCAATGTCCGATTTCCCGACCTTGTTATAAACATCCTCACGGATATCCTTGTCGATACCCAACCGCTGGTTCCGCAACCAGGTCCAGAAAATGTTCGTTTTGTTGATGCGTTCCGTCTGGATATTCTTCATCACGCTCTCGCGGGCAATTCCAAACAGGCGATTATCAGAAATCATGTTATCCAACAAACCGTTCATGGCACCAATCGCATCCATCATTTTATCGGCTTGTGTGTAAACAGCTCCGTTGATGTAGAAAGGTTCTTCTTTCTTCGAAGGAGCACTGTAACCAGCCCATGCAGAATAAGCCAATGCTCTCGATTCACGGATTTCCTGGAATACAACCGAACTCATCGAGTTGCCATAATATTCATTGAACAGCTGCGAGTTAACGTAGGTTTCGGGCGAGAACGGCAGACTTTGTGACATCATCCGGATATCGACCTGCGATTTGTCGTAGTTCACGAAGAAAACCTTATTCTCATTGGTCGGTTGCATCGCAAATTCCTTTTCTGCCGGGATCGATTTCAACTCGGCCGGAATCTGATGCCCTTCCTTCACCATCTGGAAAACCCGATCGGAAGCCGTTGGGCCATAATAGAACACACGATGCGGATAATGACTGAATTCATGCAGTTTGGCCACCAAAACAGCCGGGTCAACTTTGTGGAGTTCTTCTTCCGGAATCACATTCGTGAACGGATTCTCCTTGCCATACTGTCCGTAATACTGCAAAGCACGACGAATCTGGTACTGGTTAAGCTTGGCATCGGCCCGTTCTTTCAAAATTCCCTCCACCATTTTATCGTAGGCTTCCTGGTCGGGTTGGGCATTGGCCAGCACATGCTCCAGCAATTCCATTCCCTTCTTCGCATTCTTATCCAAACCGGAAATGAATACATACGAACGGTCGTTACCGGTGTTCACATTCAAATCGACTCCCAGCTTATAGAATTCCTTTTTCAAGTCAGCAGCCGGATATTTATCGGTTCCCAGGTAAGGCAAATACTTAACGGCCAGTTCTAGTAACGGATCGTGATTCCGTCCCATGTCGACTACATAATCCAACTGGAAGAGCTCATTGGTTTCATTGGGAATATAGTCCATCTTCACTCCTTCTGCCAACGGCTTCTCATCGATAGCCTCCTCAAAGTTGACAAACCGGGGCTCCAGGGGCTCGACTTTCTGAGCCGTAAAATCAGTGAAGAACTTCGACTGATCCTGACGGTTGATGGAGATAGGCGTGATTTCCGGCTTCTCTACCTTCACCAGCCCTTTCGCTTCTCCTGTTCGTTTATAGGCCAACACATAGTTATCTTTATAATGCTCGCGGGCAAAAGCCACCAATTCATCTTTGGTGATTTTCTCCATCTCATCGTAGAAAGCCAGTTCGTCGGCCCAGTTGGTTTTCTTGATAAAGGAATTCAGATAATTGAAGACTCTCCATTTACCTTCGTTCTGACGGATGGCATTTAAACGCAATTGATTGACGGTAGCCTGAATCAGCCAATCGTCAAACTCTCCGTTCTTCACTTTTTCAACTTCTCCCAGCAACAGGTCACGAACCTCGTCAAGCGATTGTCCCTGGCGTGGTGTTCCATACAGACGATGTTCGCCATATTCGTTATGGAAGTCACTGTAGCTACCCGCTTTCAGTACTTTCTGGCTTTGATTCAAATCGAGGTCGATCAAACCGGCCGTAGAGTTCGTCAGGATATAATCAATCATCGTCACAAATTTTCGATCGGGTGAATGATAGCCATCAAAACGGTAGGCCAGCATCACTCTTTCCGCATCGGGACCGTAAACATCCTTCACAATCGGCTTCTCGATCGGCTCCAGTTTTGCATTTTTTATTTCAGGAAGAGGTTTCGACTTATATTTACCAAAGGTAGCATCCACCATCTGGATGGTTTTATCGTAATCGAGATCTCCACTCAGGATAACGGCCATGTTGTTTGGAACATACCAGGTATGATAGAAATTCATGATGTTAACCATCGACGGATTTTTCAAATCTTCCGGCCGGCCAATTACATCAGTTCCCAGTGGATGTCCCGGATAAAGACTACTGATAACAGCCCGGTTCAGCCGGCGGCCATCATTGTCCTGCGACATGTTGAATTCTTCGTACACTGTTTCCAACTCGGTATGGAACAAGCGAAGAACCGGATCGCTGAAACGCTCATATTCCATATTGATCCACTTGTTCAGTTCGTTGGACGGAATATCGTTCATATAAACCGTAAACTCGTATGACGTACCGGCATTGGTATATTTCGCACCAATCGTGGAAACCATTTTGTCGTATTCGTTCGGAATCGCATATTTCGAAGCTTCCTGCGATACCTCGTCGATTTGTTTGTAGATGGCTTTCTTCACTTCCGGTTCAGTCGCAGCTTTGTGCGCTTCGAATAAACCGGATATGGAGTCGAGCAATACTTTTTCTTTTCCCCAGTCATTGGTGCCGAACTCGTCGGTTCCCTTGAACATCATGTGCTCGAAATAGTGAGCCAGTCCGGTTGTTTCTCTCGGGTCGTTCAATGAACCGGCACGCACGCCGATGAAAGTGAAAATACGGGGTTCGTCGGTGTTCTGCGACAAATAAACCTTCAATCCATTGTTCAGCGTGTAAATGCGGGTTTTCAACGGATCGTTGGTTACTTCTTCGTACTTATAACCGTTGGAATCGGTTTTCTGAAGGGTTACATACTTCGATTTCTTCTCACTACAAGAAAAGAACAGGCTAATGACGGTCATCACCATCAGCACTTGGAAAAGCTTTTTCATAAGTAGGTTAATTTAAATATTGATGAAACATTTAGCTGTCTGGTTTAATTTGGATATCAAGTTACTAAAAAAACAATAGATTTCAATTGGGCTATCTTTAAGATGAATTTGGTGTATTGATAAGTTGCGTGATAACTTCCCCTTTGCAATACCTATTTTCACAGTATTTGCATATCTGTCCGGACTACTTCGATTCTAAATTTTCTGTTTCGATTTTTTGTTAAATATGTTGAATAGCAGAATTATGTTGCTGTATTTTTTTAAGATTTTAACTCCAGGTTGATGAAAAAGAGGGTAACATTTTATAGGCCATCGGTTACAAACCGAAAGAAAAGAGCCAAATGAAAATGGAAGTTGATGAAGAGAATCTTCAATATGGAGGACAATTGAGGTCATTTTTGGGACCTTCCCAAATCAGCATTGATACCAGAAACGCCGCCAGGACATAAAAAAACTGCCGGGTGGCGGCCCGGCAGTTAGGAGTTAACGTGCGTAGTTATGAAGAAACTACAGCGTGGACAAAAAACAAGTTTGGGCAACTTGTGCGTTAAATATCTTACATCAGAAATTTTACATCTTTAGCTAATGCCGGGAAATAGGCTGCAATCAAACCAAGCGCTTCTTCTTCGCTCAACTGGTTTGTCGAAAGTTTTCCCTGACCTTCCAGTGCCTTTTCATTCAGATAGTATCCGTTAACCGTCGGGTCAAAACGTTGGAATTTAGCATTCACCAACTTAGCGCCAAAACCACGTTTATTGCAGACATACCTGACTTCAAGATTCTTGGAGCGTACAATGTAGTTACTGCATTTTGAGGTTTTATCGACCAAAATGATAATCGGATTCTCCGAATTCTCATAAGATAACTGATAGGCTTGCAGTTCCTCTCCTCCTGCTTTAACGGGAGCAATTTGTTTTATTTGGTAAGTTCCCAAAGTACTATTCGACTGCCCTTGGATGGTCTTCGCAGAAAGCGGTCCTACAAACAGAATACTCACAATAAAAAGCATAGTTGTTGCGATAGATAATTTTTTCATGGCTTAACAATTTTTATTTCCTGTTACATTTATGCCATCAGGTATTCAATCGATATGCCAAAAGATATAACCAACTAACTTCCAAAGATATTACCCCAAAGAAAAATCGTTTCAGAAAAGCGTTTCTGTCCGGTTTCGGGAAGCAAATTGGCCGAATACGAACAAAACAATAAAATATGTTAAATAATTTATCTCATCCCGGAATTCCGAATAACCGTTCCCCAAAAAAGAAGATGAGTTCCAGCGTTTCGGGAAAGGTTCTCCAAAACCCAAAATGAATTCCAGCGTTTCGGGAAGGGTTCTCTAAAACCCAAAATGACTTCCCAGCGTTTCGGGAAGGGTTCTCTAAAACCAAAAATGACTTCCAGCGTTTCAGGGAAGGGTTCTCAAAAACCAAAAATGACTTCCAGCGTTTCAGGGAAGGGTTCTCAAAAACCAAAAATGAGTTCCAGCGTTTCGGAAAGGATTCTCCAAAACCAAAAATGAGTTCCAGCATTTCAGGAAGGGTTCTCCAAAACCAAAAATGAGTTCCAGCATTTCTGAAAGGGTTCTCACTATCCGGAAAAAAGAGGTTATCCCCAAAAGGGCATCAAATATTTTCAAAGCTATCAAATTGAATATAACCAGTATAATTCCCCTGTATGCCGAAATTTTGGAGGAAGGGGAAAACGGAAGGCCTGGTTACAATTTGCTGGTTTTAAATTCTGCATGTACTTTGGGGACAGCCTCTTAATTTTCTTCTGGATTTCTATTTAATCGAGTCCCAGAGCATTTTTCCCCTGCTCAAATACAATATCTTTAGGAATGCCCGCCGCTGAAATCCGATCCAAATCGCTCTGCAATTCCGGACGGATGTACCCGTTCTCTTTTATCAGCTTAGCTGCAGCATTGTAATCGCCGTCACCCTGAATCTTCAATAACTCATCCGACAATGCAGTCATCGCCTTCTTCATTTTGTCAAAATCAACGCGGTATGTTCCGGTTTCAGTATCACGGGTAAAAGCCCCCTGCTGCTCAAAATAATAGAATCGAATCATGTTGGCTTTACCATGCGCACTGGCTGCACCAAAACGAACAGAACGGAAGATTCCAGCCATAAACGTCACATAGTTATCCATCAGGTCTTCACCGGACAACTCGCCCATGTCGTGCAGTTTGGTGATTACCCACAGTCCCAGGATGTCAGCTTTCCCTTCTTCGATAGAAGTATAGGTATCTTTCAATGCTTCCCGGACCGTTTGTTTACCATCAATGGTTTTTCCAAGCCCCAATCCGTGAGCTACCTCGTGGAACATGGTGTTCTCGAAGAAAGCATCGAACTTGATGTGCGAACGCTGGTCGGGAGCAATCAACAGATCGGAAATCGGTACCAAAATCTTATCAAACTTGGCACGCATGGCATTTTTCAACTGCAGTTTCCGGCTGCCTTTGGCGGCACGGACGCGCTCGTCATTCGGCAGGTTGATAGCAATGGTTTTGGACCCGGCATTGCAATCGCCTGCGTAATATAACACGTCGTAAGCATTCAAGTCGGAATCAGAGCCCGGCATCTCCGCCTTATACTCGGGAGGACAAGGCAATGCCCGCTGCAAATCTGGCAAAAGGGCGGCAAATTTAGCCAACCGCTGACTCCATACTTTGTCTTTTACCAGGATAAACGCTTCGTGCGACGTTTTGTATCCGAAAAGCTGATCTTCATAATTCTCGATAGGTCCCACTACAAAATCGATGGTGTTGTTCTTCATATCGAGCCACGCCATATCGCTGTCGTAATAGTTATCCGTCAGCAACGCATCGGCGCGCAGTTCCAGGTATTTTTTCAGTCCCGGGTCTTCAGCGAATTCTGCAGCCTGGCGAATTAGCGAAGCAGCTTTCTCGATTTGGGTCTTAAAATATTCATGGTAAGGAATCGACATCAACTTACCATCTTTATCCCGACGAATTATGGTGCACTGACTGGTTTTTGTCGAATCCTTCCAGTCATTAAATTCCTGTTCCGTCATGTCCTTAGGATAAAAGTTGGCTCCTTTTGGCTTGGGACCTACTCCTTCCACAAACGGCTTATTATTATTCAACCGCTCCCATGGGCCATAGTTAATCATGGCAAAATCTCTTTCAGCCTGCGTTTTCAGACTGGTCAACAAAGCTTCTTTATCGCCGTAGGCTTCCTGCCAGAAAATGCCATCCATGATATCCGCTGCATCAAACATCAACGACAACATTTTTTTTTGGTTCTCATCGAGCTGGCTCATGTCGGTAGTTAGTTTAACTTTCGCAAACTCGTCTACTTTTTGCGCGACAATATCCTCCTGCTCAGACTCGCTTTTGGAAGAATTCTTGCATCCTCCCGCCATTAAGAATACGATCATTAGTGAAAACAAAGAGATTAGTTTCATATTTATTAGTTTTTTGGTCATATAAATTTCTGTTATTCAATCATTCAGACACTCTTCTCATTTCATTTAGGCGTACCAAAGCTATGAAAAGTAAAATAAAAAACCCTTGACATTCCACCATGTTAATCGGTGGGATTTTATTACTTTGCTCCAAATCGACGGATATGAAGTTCAACATACTTTTTTATATCTCTGTTTTGTTCCTGATGAGCTCCTGCGCTTCCACCCGGCTACCCTGCCCTTGCGAAGCATCCAGTGTCATTCTTCTGGATGATACGGAACTTCATATTCATTCGGAAGTCATTCTGGAAACAGACTCCGACTCCACAAGTAAAGGAATCAAAATCATTGCGCAGATTATTGCTTTCGGTGGAAAACCTCTGCCCAAAGGCCTGCACGCCGAAATTTACGCCATCCGCCCCAGCGATATGAGCTTTGACGGCTATGAAGCCAAATTCGATAAACAGTTAACCGATATATCGGGTGGTTTTATGGAGCTCACCGCGCTGAACGGCCCGGATTGGAAAGTCGGAACGCCCGTCGACGTAGCCGTAAGACTTGCTGACGATGCAGGCAACCGAAAATATATCAAAGAAGATAAAGTGGTCATCCGGAAAGGACAGTCATCCAATGCCGATCAATAAACTCTCAGGCCCGGCTCTCTTTCTTTCAGGAAAAATGTTTTGGGAATAAAAAAAATCTCCTACTTTTGTGCCCCGAAGCGTCGCTATGCGGCGTGCTTCAAACCATACGGAGAGGTGCAGGAGTGGCTGAACTGGCACGCCTGGAAAGCGTGTGAACCCCTAAAGGGTTCCGAGGGTTCGAATCCCTCTCTCTCCGCCACCCGAGCGTAATCACAAAAATGATTACGCTTTTTTTATGCTCCTAAACGGATAATAAATCTCGCCAAAACATGCATTGTTACTACAATTCCTATTTCCTATAATAACTCACAAATCATACCAATTATCCTATCTTATTGTTATAAAACATTTCAGAAAAAGCTTGCTAAAAACTAATTTTGACGTAACTTATATATAGGAAAAGAGAAAGCTGACAAACGTTCTGACCAAGACAACAAAACATTATTAACCTAAAAACCAAAATCTTTATTAACATGAAAACAAATTTTATTTCTCTTTTCCTGATTTTATCACTCACTATCTTTTCAAATAAATCATTCGCACAAACCGGTCCGCCAACGCCGCCTGATCCGGATAGTAATGATACGGAGAATGCACTTTTTGATAACGACCCAATCCCCGAATTTGGAAGCGTGACGTTCTCTCCTTCTCCGATGACGGATACCGAAGTTACCGGAAATAATACCATTTCTGCTTCCATCTCCGATGATGGCGAAGTTATTTCTGCCCTCGTACTTTATGGAACAACATCCGGTAATTTGACGAAATCATTTGCATTGAGTTATTCGTCGGGTACCACATGGAAAGCTGATTTGCCTGTTCTGGAAGACGGCATCTACTACTATCAAATTAAAGCGACCGATAATTCGCAACAAGAAGTGGTGAGTATTGAAGCCTCATTTGAAATTACGGCAGGGACACCTGTTGCCCCGGAAGATTTGCAGGCCAGTGCCATCGATTACAACCGTTTTACCCTTGAATGGCAGGCCAGTTACCAGGCAACATCTTATTACCTCATCATTAGCGCAGAAGAAGATTATTCAAATCCCATTGTCGATGAAGACATTGGGAATGTTACTTCATATGAAGCAACGTCCGTTCAATTCTCAACAACTTATTATTTTCAACTGAAGGCTAAACGTTTGATGGACGATGAGGTGGTGATGGAAAGCGAGATTTCCAGCGGAGATGTCACTACGTTGGACCAACCTGCTCCCGAAGTAACGGTTTCAGTCGAAAGCATTCCGGACTTTGGTGACGTGGTTTCAGGTGAGAATTCTGCGACGTCATCTTATACAGTCAATGCCCAGTATCTGAGGGACAACCTCGTTGTTAGGCCTCCTACCGGATTCGAAATTTCCACCGACGAAACCAACTGGCAGGGAAATGCATCTCCTCTTTCGCTCACGGGAACAGACGGCGAACTGTCCACAACCATCTATGTCCGCTTTGCTCCGGACACTCCCGGGGTTACCAGCGGAGACATCACCCACGAAACAACCGAACTACCGGAGACCGTTTTGGTAGCAATTACTGGAACCGCACTGGAAACAGAACCTACGAACCACGTAAGCGATTTCAGACTCGCCGGACAAAACGGCAATACCGTTCATCTATCGTGGGATGAAAACAGCGGAGAGGAAGCAGCCGAAGGCTATCTTCTGCTCTTCACACAAACAACAGCTCAAACGCCCATAGATGGTGAGACTCCGGTAGAAGACACCGATTTCAGCGACGGTGAGGCTTTGATTGTCATCTATAAGGATACGACTGCAGCTGAAGTCTATATTCCGGGAAGTGAAACTCGCTGGTATACACAGATCATTCCCTATCGGGGAAGTGATGAAACCACCAATGTAAAAACAGACGGAACCATTCCCGAAACAGTGCTCATCACGCCACTGGATGATTTACCCAATGCCTGGATTAACGAGTTTCATTATGATGACAACGAAACTGAGGACGGACGAGTAGAGATTGTTCTCGAGAATGCAGATAATTATGTATTGGAAGATTTCAACGTTATCCATTACAACGGATATAATGGAGCCATAATAGACGAAATGACTTTGGGTAATTTTGCATCTACTTCTACTGAAGGGACATTTGCTTTTTACGATCTTGATTTTGGCACACTGCAAAAAGGACCGGATGGTCTGGCACTAATTTATCAGCACAAACTTATTCAATTCATAAGTTATGAAGGTCCTGTGACGGCAACAGAAGGTGATGCAACTGGTTTAACGTCGATTTCAATTGAGCCCAAAGAGGATAATGATACGCCACCAAACTTTTCCATTCAATTGACTGGCTCCGGTTCTTACTACGAAGACTTTACCTGGCAAGAGTCGGCAGAATCTTCATTTGGTGCCGTAAATGCCGGACAAACATTAACGGCATCTCCCAACCTGGAAACAACTTGGTCCGGAACAGTTGATAATGATTGGAACAATGCAGCCAACTGGAATAATGGAGTTCCGGATGAAACCATGAAAGGCATTATTCCCGCCGGCGTTGACCATTACCCTGTGCTTACCGCAGGAGTGACTCCCAAAACACTCGTACTCGAATCGGATGCTTCACTGGGTGGTCAGCAATATCTTCCTGAAAGCTGCATCTTGTATGCCAAACGAGCATTGACTGCAGAAAAGTGGCTCTTCCTGACTCCGCCGGTAGAGGATAACACAGCTGCGATGTTCGAACCGGTCTACGGCATGGTTTATCTGATTACTTACGATAACTCTCAACCGGCAGATGAAAGTGCCTGGAGCTATGTGTCGGACCAGACACTACCGCTCTCTCCCATGACCGGATATGGCTTTTACAGTACCCGCGAAGAACTCGAGCTCGTTTTCAATGGCAGTCCGATTTCCGGAACGCAGTCCGTTCCGCTAAGTTTCGAAGATGCCGGCAACAACTTCAACTTTGTTGGCAATCCCGGACTGGGAGCTATCGATTGGTCGACTTCGAACCGGACCAACACAACAGGAACAGCTTATATGTTCGATCCGAATGCCAAAACCTACCTGACAATCGCTTCCGACGGAACAGTCACCAATCCCGAGTTTACGGATATGATTCCTCCTATGCAGGGATTTTTTGTGGAAGCCACCAAGGCAGGTAACTATTCAGTGAACCTAGACGATTGTGTTCCAACCGATCAATATTTTCTGAAACAAGGAGTACCCGAAGATTATATTGTTCGGCTGAAAGTGACCGGTCCTAATGGACATGATTTCACTTTAGTTCGATTCGCTCAAACAAACAACGATGAACTGGATTCTAATGAAGATTCGCGAAAGCTGGTTTATTACGATATCGGAGTACCACAATTGTGGTTCAGTCAGGAAGGTGAGAAACTGGCCATCAACCAGGCACGCACGTACCCGGCAAGCTTTCCGTTAGGATTATACATTTCGGATGCTGATGAACTGAGCATTAGCGGCGAGGTTTCCAATTCATTCAGTAATGGAATCACCATATCGCTGGAAAACACAATCACCGGAGAAATACTCGACTTAAGAAGCAGTGATACGTTACGATACGATGCTTCCGCAGGAGAAAACAACAGCTTAATCCTGCACCTTAAAAACGGCACCGGCTTCGATGAGTTCACCAATGAGAAGGTTCGTATCTACAGCTCTGGCGAAATCCTTCATGTCACGGCATCACAGATTCTGAAAGGAAAGCTCGAAGTGTTCAATTTTATCGGGCAAAAAATAACTGAATACTCAATCAACCACACCAATCACGCCCGGCTACAACCCGGGACCGGAATCTATCTTGTTCGTTGGACTGACGACGAACAAGCTGTCGTTCAAAAAGTCAGTTTGCGGTAAAAACCAAAAAAATCCCCCGGTTGAGAGACGCCGGGGGATTTAATTTATTTAGTTCCTGAAAACCAGGGTATCGTTTTCCACATCCACCAGGATAGGTTTGTCTTCTGAGATGGTTCCTGCCAGTAACTGTTTCGACAGGTCATTCAGAACGAAACGCTGTAACGTCCGTTTGATCGGGCGGGCACCAAACTGTGGATCAAAGCCAGAAGCAGCAACCCATTCTACAGCCGCATCGCTGATGGAGATTTCGTGATTGCTTTTCTTCAATCTCTCCATGATCAGGTTGAACTGCAGGTGCACAATCTCCTTGATCTCTTCATGATTCAACGGCGTAAATACAATCGTTTCATCAATACGGTTCAGGAATTCCGGACGAATGCTCTTCCGCAAGAGATTCAGCATCTCGTAACGGGTCTGCTCCAACACCTCTTCACGGTTTTCATCTTTCAGATTCTCAAACCGCTCCTGAATAATGTGTGACCCTATATTCGAGGTCATAATGATGATGGTGTTCTTGAAATTGACCAGACGTCCTTTGTTGTCCGTCAACCGGCCGTCATCAAGCACCTGTAACAAAACGTTGAAAACATCGGGGTGTGCTTTTTCGATCTCGTCGAACAACACCACTGAATAAGGCTTCCGCCGAACCGCTTCGGTCAATTGCCCACCTTCGTCGTAACCAACGTAGCCCGGAGGCGAACCAATCAATCGGGTTACCGAGAATTTCTCCTGGTACTCCGACATATCGATTCGGGTCATCATGTTCTCATCATCGAAAAGATATTCAGCCAGCGCCTTCGCCAATTCTGTTTTTCCGACACCCGTGGTTCCCAGGAAAATGAACGAACCAATCGGCCGCTTTTCATCCTGCAATCCGGCACGCGAACGACGAACTGCATCCGATACAGCTGCAATTGCCTCATCCTGTCCGACAACCCGCTTGTGCAACTCATCTTCCAGCTGTAGCAGTTTTTCGCGTTCACTTTGCATCATCCGGGAAACCGGAATTCCGGTCCAGCGGGCAACGACCTCAGCAATGTCTTCTGCTCCTACCTCCTCTTTGATCATGGAAGATTCGCCCTGCAGCTTAGCTAATTCCGTTTGCAAACGCTGGATTTCCTCTTCGGCACCTTTGACTTTTCCGTAACGGATTTCGGCAACACGACCGTAATCACCTTGCCGTTCCGCCTGCTCAGCTTCCAGCTTCATCTCCTCAATCTCAGACTTGTTGCGCTGAATTGCATCAATCACATCCTTTTCGGCCTGCCATGAAGCACGATACTTCGTCTGTTCTGCCTTCAGGTTGGCAATCTCTTCATCGAGGTTCGCCAGCTTTCGGGTATCGTTTTCCCGACGAATAGCCGCGCGCTCAATTTCCAATTGCTTCAGCTTCCTTTCTATTTCGTCCAGCTCTTCCGGAAGAGAATCCATCTCCATCCGTAATTTCGCTGCGGCCTCATCCATCAGGTCGATTGCCTTATCAGGCAAAAACCGTTCGGTGATGTACCGTTGCGAAAGTTCAACAGCCGAAATGATCGCATCATCCTTAATCCGCACCTTGTGGTGACTTTCGTACCGTTCCTTCAAACCACGAAGGATGGAAATCGCACTCAAGGTATCGGGCTCGTTCACCATGACAATCTGGAAACGACGCTCCAGTGCTTTATCTTTCTCGAAGTATTTCTGGTACTCATTTAAAGTTGTTGCACCAACTGCACGTAAATCGCCTCGCGCCAACGCCGGTTTTAAGATATTGGCTGCGTCCATTGCGCCGTCGCCTTTTCCGGCACCAACGAGCGTGTGAATCTCATCGATGAAAAGAATGATTTCACCGTTGGCTTTCACTACCTCGTTCACCACGGCTTTTAATCGTTCCTCAAACTCACCCTTGTATTTGGCACCAGCAACCAACGCGCCCATATCGAGCGAGAAAATTTGTTTTGTTTTCAGGTTTTCGGGTACATCACCACGGACTATACGATGAGCCAACCCTTCAGCAATTGCGGTTTTTCCCGTACCCGGTTCACCAATCAAAATCGGGTTGTTTTTGGTACGACGCGAAAGAATCTGCAAAATCCGGCGAATCTCTTCATCACGGCCAATCACCGGATCAAGCTTACCGGAACGGGCACGCTCATTCAGGTTGATCGCAAAACGGTTCAGCGAATTGAATGTATCCTCGGCTGTCTGACTGTCCACCTTCGACCCTTTGCGCAAGTCCGCGATAGCAGCTTCCAGTTCCTTCTTGTTGATACCGCTGTCTTTCATCATCTTACTCACAGAATCACCGGCATCGAGCAAACCAAGCAGCAAGTGTTCTACCGAAACAAACTGATCGCCCATATTTTGCGAATAACCGGTCGCTTTTTGAATAACCGTATTCGCTGCCGGCGACAAATAGGGCTCGCCGCCCGACACTTTTGGGTAACCAGCGACAATCTGATCGAGTGCTTGCTGCAAAGTTGAACTATTGACTCCCAGTTTCTTCAACAGAAAACCGGTGACATTTTCAGCTTTGCTAAACAAACCTTTGAACAGGTGCCCGGTGTCGATTACCTGTTGGTTGTTTCCCTGCGCCACCTGAATGGCATGCTGCACAACCTCCTGCGCTTTAATGGTAAAATTGTTAAAGTTCATGTCTGTATTTTTAATTTTTTATTGTTGCCCAAATCCAACTTGCCCCGTTGTAGCATTTATCCAATAGAAAGAAACCGACCGGGACCACTTCAGGTCTCTCCCATTTTTCTCCTCACGAATATCAAACTTATTGCCAAAAGACAACAACAGACAAAATGTCTTCAACCGTCTGTTTATCAGGATTTTTTGACATGCAAATCTTTGAAAATGATGAAAATATGTCAGTCAATTCACTACTAATCCAATATCCAATTATTTTCAATCAATAATTACCCCAAACTATTTACCATAGTGTAGACGTTTGTTCGCAATCGTTCACAGAAGCTTTCATATGCGGACACTAACCCCTGGTCATTCGTCCCTGCAAAAACTACCAAGAACCTATCATTGTGTCACTTATGAAACGTGGCACTGTCGTTGTAATTTGTTATGCGGAATCGAAGAGGATTGTTAAGCATTAATACTGTTAACAGAAGTTTAGTCCATATCACTGGTTTATACAGTGAACGAAATATTTACGCATCAAACAGTATTATGTCTAATTTAAAAACAAGAAGCCATGAAAACAAAACTCTTCTTACTATTCGCAGGATTACTTCTCTCAGTAGTTGCATTCAGCCAGGAAAACATTGAGGAGGTAAGAGTTTCTCCACCGGAATTTGCCGGATTTAAAGGCGCCGCTCTTTTGGTAAACGAAGCCAACGTTGAACTGCAATCGCTCAATGACTACGTAATTAAACGATTGGAATATCCTACAGCCGATGCCCAGGATTTTCGGGAAGGAAAAGAAGTCATTCAGTTTACTGTTCAGCCCGATGGAACATTGAGCAACTTTGTTGTTATCAACAGCGTTTCTTCCGCTATGGACCAAGAAGTTATTCGTGTTCTGAGAACAACCAGTGGTTTGTGGAAACCGGGATGTAACAACAAGGAAGCTGTCGCCATGGACAAAGAATTTGCTGTTACCTTTAAACTGTCAGAGTCATCTGATTTGAAGTCCCAGGCTACGAACTACTTTATCAAGGGGAACAAACAGCTCTTGTTGAAGCAAAATCCGAAGCGTGCCATCCGCCATTTCGACCGCGGAATTGTATTATTACCTAACGAAAAATGTCTCTTGCTGGCACGAGGCATGAGCCGCTATGAAGTCGGTGACAAAGAAGGTGCCTGCCGTGACTGGAACCGTATTAAAGCTTTAGGAGGCTTCGAATCCGACGAGCTGCTTGACAACTATTGTGAAATGTCGGGTTACGCCGATATGCTGAGAACAGTGAAAGAATGAAAAGGAAGCTAACATCACGTTAGCTCAAAAAGGAACCGGTTCTCTTCCCGGTTCCTTTTTTATTGCATCAGGTTTCCCCCTCTTTTTTATTTATACTACCTCCTATATATCAATCAACTTTTCCCATCCCGATTGCTGCTGTAATCGTTTTCTCCTTTACGAAGAATTGAACTTTCTATCGGGCACTTCGTTATGCCTCAATGATAATCAACCTTTTCTTAAAGAAAATAAAGAGTGACAACCTGAGAGCAGACAATCATCGTTGCTAAAAAACACTTTTAAACTGATAATAAACTACTTATATAATCCGGTTTACTTCAGGAATTCGCTTTTAAGAAATTCTGATACTCCGGCAAATAAGCCTTAAAGCAAAAAATTGTTGTATAAATTGCTTTAACACTTTAATTTAGACTTACTCTATTAGAATATAGCGATATGATATCGTCCGGTTCAAACTCGATTAACATGACTAAAAGACAAAAAAATGGAAAACCTGAATGATTACTCCTATGCAGCATGGGGCCTGATTCAAACCTGGGGCCTGAAACTCGTTTATGCTGTTGTTATTTTGATTATCGGTCTGTGGATTATTAAACGGATTGATAAACTGGTAAGAAAAACACTGGGGAAAAGAGAAATAGAGCCTTCCCTTTCTTCGTTCCTGATTAGCCTTCTCGATATCACCCTGAAAATCCTGTTGGTGATTACCATTGCCAGTATGCTGGGAATCCAGATGACCTCGTTTATTGCTATTTTGGGTGCCGCTGGTTTGGCTGTCGGCATGGCCTTGTCGGGAACCCTGCAAAACTTCGCCGGAAGCGTTATCATCCTCATATTTAAACCATTTAAAGTAGGCGATTTCATTGAGGCCCAGGGACACATGGGAACCGTAAAAGAAATTCAGATATTCAACACAATTCTGAATACACCCGATAATAAACAGGTTATCATTCCCAACGGAGGGCTGGCAACCGGGAGCATGACCAACTACTCGGCTATGCCCACACGTCGTGTCGATATGAAGTTTGGTATTGGCTATTCCGACGATATCGACAAAGCCCGTGATATCCTAAAAAGGTTGTTGGAAGAAGACGAGCGGGTACTCAAGGATCCGGCTCCTTTTGTTGCCGTACAGGAATTGGGAGACAGCTCGGTGAACTTTGTCGTCAGACCATGGGTCGAAGCAGCCAATTACTGGGGCCTATTTTTTGATTATACCGAAAAAGTAAAAAAATCATTCGATGCAGAAGGTATCTCCATCCCATTTCCACAAAGGGATGTCCACCTTTTTAATGAAAAATAATGGATAACCAAACGAAATTTGACAACATGCTGAAAAAATTATCTATCCTCATCATTGTTTTAACAGGAACATTGGCTCTTCAGGCTCAAACGCCGGCTGATACCACTAAATACTGGACCATTAACGGAAATAGTTCACTCAACTTTTCCCAGGTTTCGCTTACCAACTGGGCCGAAGGGGGTGACGGATCTGTTTCCGGGACTTTTCTTTTTAACATCAATGCCAATAAGAAGAAAAATAAACACATCTGGGATAACTCCTTTGATGTGCAATATGGTTTAGTCAAGAACGCCAGTGAGAGCTTGCGCAAGAGTGTCGATAAACTGAGCTTCTCGTCGAAGTATGGCTATAAAATCAACGGTAAATGGTACTTGTCGGCCCTCTACGATTTCAGAACCCAGCTGGCCAAGGGGTATAATTACCCGAACAAGGCTACATACATTTCCAACTTTATGGCTCCGGGCTACATGAATTTCGCGCTCGGTTTCGACTACAAGCCCAGCGATAATTTTTCGGCGTTTTTGTCACCGGTCAGTACCAAGTTTACCTTTCTTGCCGATGACTCACTATCCACTGTTGGAGCATTCGGCGTAAGTCCGGGCGATAAGTTCCGCGCTGAATTCGGTGCTTATGTCAAGCTTGCATACACCCAGGAAGATTTGTTGAAAAATGTAGATCTGGAAACAAAACTCGATCTCTTTTCCAACTATTTAGACAAACCACAAAACATCGATGTTAACTGGGATGTCCGATTCAACATGCAGATTAATAAATATCTGACGGCCAACTTCGGTACCACATTAAAATACGACGACAACATCAAATATGTCGATTCCAGCGGTGTAGAACACGGGCCCAGGGTGCAGTTAAAACAACTCCTCGGTGTCGGACTCACTTACAATTTTTAAATGCTTTAATTGTTAAAAAAAGGAATAAACACACAACCCGTTCGAATCGGCTTTGTCATTCGAACGGGATTTTTATACTTTGCACCCTGTTAGAGAATTCATCGATGGAAATATTAAGCTTTCAGGAGTACACTCAGCCGCAGCACAAAGAATGGATTGTTTTCATTCACGGTGCCGGAGGAAGTTCCAAAACATTTGGTCGCCAGATTGCTGCATTCCGCAGCCATTTCAATCTGCTCCTCCCCGATTTGCGGGATCATGGTAACTCGAAAGAACTGACCAAACCGGAAGATGATGAACTTTCTTTCCGAATGGTAGCCCACGATGTGCTTACGCTAATGCATGAAAAAGGAATCGAACGGGCACACTTCATCGGGATATCAATGGGCTCAATTGTCATTCGGATTATTGAAGATATTGCACCAGAAGTAGTCTCATCAGTCATTATTGGTGGTGGCGTAATGAAGTTAAATCGCAGGACGCACCTGCTGTTTAAAACCGGCGTTTTCCTGTCAAGCTTTATCCCCTATCACAAACTTTACCAGTTGGTTGCCTGGATTTTGATGCCCTACCGGAATCATAAAGTGGCCCGCCGGCTTTTTGTAAGGGAAGCGGCTCAGATTAAATCGGAAGCATTTAAGGTGTGGCTGGGATTGGTGGCTGATCTGAAGAAGAACCTGGATAACTATTTCAATAAGCCATTCAAATCGCCGATGCTAATGATCATGGGCAGCCAGGATTTCAACTTCCTCGATGAATCCATCGACTACTGGAAAAAATTCCCCTTTACCAACCTCGATATTTTGCCCAAATGCGGGCATGTTTGTAACATCGAGCAGGCGGATGAATTCAACCAACGTAGCCTGAATTTTCTGCTTAAACTCTCCAAATAGGTTTTCTATCGAATAATGGGTTTTTGTGGTTAAACTTTGTATCTTAAGCGAAGTACATTAACCAGCAAAGCTATCATTATGCCAGATCTATCGACGAAGTTTATGGGACTTTCTTTGAAGAATCCCATTATCATTGCCAGCTCAGGACTTACCGATTCAGTTGCAAAAATAAAAGCACTGGAAGCCAACGGAGCGGCTGCCGTTGTTTTGAAATCGCTCTTCGAAGAAGAGATTATTCTGGAAATGAAGGAAACCGAACACCGCATGACCGGCAGGCCTTTCCTATTTCCCGAAACTATCGATTTTACAGAGGAGGAGTTGTACGAAGACTCCGTCCGGAAATATATTCGCCTCATCAAAGAAGCAAAAGAAGCCGTTGAAATTCCGGTCATCGCTTCCATCAACTGTATCTCCAGTCAAAAGTGGATGTACCTTGCGAAAGAGATTCAGGATGCCGGTGCCGACGCACTTGAGCTCAACCTCTTTTTCCTTCCGTCGGACGACGATCGCGAACAACTGGACAACCTCGTTATCACCGATGCAATTATTCACCAGGTAAAAGAAATTGTTTCTCTTCCGGTTTCCCTGAAAATAGGGTATTACTGTTCGAATCTCGCTTCCTACATCAGCAGGATTTCAGAGGCTGGAGTGCAGGGCCTTGTGCTCTTCAACCGTTCGTGGATGCCTGATATCGATACCGAAAATCTGACGGTCACCTCCGGCCCCATTCTTTCATCACCGGGCGATTACAACCAAACACTTCGCTGGGTATCGTTGATGTCAGGAAAAGTAAAATGCGATTTAGCTGCCTCAACTGGTATTCACTCGGCCGACGCCATCGTAAAACAGTTGCTGGCAGGTGCCAAAGCGGTTGAGATTGCTTCGGTTGTATACAAACACGGTCCGAAGCACATTAAAATCTTGCTTGAAGAGCTGAAGGAATGGATGGCTGAAAAAGAATTTGAATCAGTCGAAGATTTCGTCGGTATGCTGAAGCATTCATCGACCGGAAATCCCGCAGCCTGGGAACGGGTTCAGTTTATGAAAAACTTCAGCCAGTTTGTATCGTAAAACCGGCTGACGAAAATATGCTATTGGGGAACGAAATTATAAGTAATCGTTCCCCTTTGTTTTTCAGGAGCATTGGGGGCAACATTGAACTCTGTATTCTCGGCCGCTTTCTTTGCATATGCGTACAACATGGTATCGGTGACATTCGGGTTGGGACGAGGTGTGGCACTCAGCACCTGGCCGTTTCGGTCCACCACAATATCCACTGTTATTTCTCCACCGCCCTGCGCCAGGTAAATGGGAATCGGCAACCGGACATGATACCGGTCCTTGAGTGAGTAATGAATATTGCTTTTCCCCTTGTAAATGGTGTTCTTAATATCCTCCGGCTTCATGCCCTCAGTGGTTTCCTCAGGCATTTTCACATCACCAATTTCCGGTATTTTCTGCGAAAGCGTTTTATTCACATCATTCACCAGGGCCTTGGCTTTTGCAATCTCATCCCGGTAGGATTTATCAAAAAACTGATCTTTCGTCTGCTTTTTCTTCGATGCATCATTAACGGCTCGATTGGAACCCCGATCAGCGGATTCAGTCGGAGAAGCATTCGCTTTTTTCTCTTTCTTCACTTCCGGCTCCGGTAACTTCGGTTGTGGTTGTTCGGTAAAATCGAGAATAATGCCTTCGTCTTTCGGCATTCTGGACGTTTTCAATTCTGCCAGTAAGAAAATAGTCAGTAGTATGAGGTGAAAGGCAAGTGTGCCAATCACTCCATAAATATGCCGACGATATAATTCCTTTAACTTCTTCATTTATGAACGTGAGCAAAATTAAGAATTTTATCGGCGCTGCGAATAGTGGGAAAGCTTTGTTAACACCTTGGGGAAAATAATCAGGAGGGGCTTCTTCAGAAAAGTATGGACAAAAAAAATGTCCCTTGAAGGGACAGTCTCAACTTACGTTTCTCTTAATCTCTTTCCACGATTTCTTTCAATTCATGAAGGCGCTTGTCAATTTCGC
This sequence comes from Prolixibacter sp. NT017, assembly GCF_009617875.1. NCBI lineage: Bacteria > Pseudomonadati > Bacteroidota > Bacteroidia > Marinilabiliales > Prolixibacteraceae > Prolixibacter > Prolixibacter sp. NT017. The sequence continues at coordinate 3,014,868 of NZ_BLAV01000001.1, forward strand.
GCATCATATCATCTTTCGATTGTTTTCTGAAAAGAGGATCATCATTTTCTTTTGTTAAAAGTGATTCTCTGAGCAAACGCAAATCTTCCAAACTTTCAAAATACTCTTTTCTTCCCATAAATCTCTCGTTTTTGTGATTTGCACTTTTACACAACGTCAAAAATGCTAATTATATTCCATAATTATATTAAGCATACATTAAAACGACGTTAACTATTCAATTATTGTACCGGATTGTGATTATCTGGAAAGATTTATTCAATCACAATCGCTTCGAAGACGAAAAGCTCAGCCGTCCTCCAACCATCCCATCCCAAATGGGCCTTATTTTTAGAGCAGTATCCTAAAAACTCATCAACTGTCCAATTGTGTTCGGTGGCTACTTGCGGTAGAAATGTACCAGTGTTTAAACCGTTACGGATGTAAATTCCATGCGTCCCCAGAATAATTTCCGACGGATCGTGTATCCGCCGGAGTGGTGTCAGTACGGAAATTTGCACCCGCGTGTCAGGCAACTCACTTCCATCCAAAGGTTCAAAACGGGTATCGTTTATTGCCGAAGAAATTGCCAAATCACGAACCCGTTCATACAACGGCTCTCGCTCATCGAAACGCCCCAAACATCCTCTTAGTTTATTCTTGACATACACGGTAACAAATGCGCCCATTTTGGCCCGTAAAGCCGGAGGAAGATATGCCGGGTCAATATCATCGCGGCCTCCCCGTTCAAAATATTGCCGAATGGCTTCTTCCGCCAGTTTTTTCAATTGCGCTTGCTCTTCTTCGCTCAGGTATGTCTTTTTGTCATTTTTCACCACGGCCTCCAACCCGCCATAGCCAACAACTCGGTCATGACCGCCGTAAACGGAATCACCAGAATTGGAATAATCGACTTTCCGAATAGTCACATTCCCCATCTGTTCCGTCAAATACAGAAATGTAAGCACCGAAGTCCAGCCACAACATGAAGTACGCAGGTTCGAAATATGCTTGTCATTGTTCTGGTCCAGACCGTTAAGAAATCTTTCCGGATCACCGGAAATAATACCTTCTATCGTTTCCTCATCAGCTTTGCGTGCATCTTCATATTCGGGATAGTGTGACAAGTCGGTACTAACGACAAACAGCGTCTGTTCATTTACCAGCGACAAGAGCTCATCGGCAATCCGTTTAGATTCAGATGGACGGACCTGACCTAACAGAATGGGAATAATCCGGAAGTCCGATTTCAGTTTTTCCTGTAAAAAGGGCAATTGAACTTCGAGACTATGCTCCTCGGTATGTGCCGCCGGATAAAAACGAAACAAATCATTATTGGCAATGAGGCTTTCGCATATTTCTAAATCAACAGGAACAACTCCCAATGGCGTTTCATAGTTGCCGATGTTGTACACCGAAGCTCCCCGAAACGATGCATAATGCGAGGAACCAAGCAAAACAACTCTTTCAATGGTGTTTTTCTCCGGAATACGTGCGTAACATTTCCCGGCAGTTCCACCTGAAAAAACATATCCGGCATGTGGGACTATCAGTCCGAGTAGTCGTTCGGATTCGGGTAAGGGAGTTCCGGCCTGAAGGAACTCGTGAATTTCTTTTTGCAGCGTGTTCGGTGAACCGGAATAGAAGCGTCCGGCCGCTACCGGAACACGGTTAACCGTTTCAGCCATGTTCTTTTTCTTTTAAAGGTATAAAAAACGGGGCGCAAGGCCCCGCTTTCATCTGATAATCTTTCGCTTATTTTTTCAGTTCAAACAGCTTCCCAGTCACTTTAAATCGTCCGGTTACCACCGATGTGGTTGCAGCATCAGCCCGCCCGGTAAAGCCCGGTTGTTTTCCTCCTACCGAGATCGTAAACCAGCCGGGTTCTACCACCAGATTGTCCTTTTTGATAATCATCGAAAGTTCACGTGGGCCGAGTTTGAAACTCACGACTTTGCTCTCACCTGCTTTTAGGTTGATACGGTTGAATCCTTCCAATTGCCTGATAGGACGCGGCGTCGATGCCTTTTCATCCGTAATGTACAATTCAACCACTTCATCACCATCGCGTTTACCGGTATTGGTCACCTTAACGGAAACCGGAATCGAATCGCCGGAAGCAACCATATTGGGAACCTGTAAATCAGAATAGCTAAACGTGGTGTAGCTTAATCCGTAACCAAAAGGGAATAGCGGTTCGCCGTTGAAATAACGGTACGTCCGACCTTTCATATCGTAATCCCCAAAAGGTGGCAACTGATCAACCGACTTGTAATAAGTAACCGGTAATCTTCCGGCCGGGTTGTAGTCGCCGAATAAAACATCAGCAACAGCATTACCTCCTTCCTGGCCTGCATAACCCGCCGAAACAATGGCGTCCAGGTTATCAGCAGCCCAGTTGATGGCCAGTGCACTTCCGTTAAGCAACACCAATACAACCGGTTTGCCGGTCGCCTGGATCGCTTTCATCAAATCGCGCTGAGGTTTGGGAAGCAACAGGTTGGTGCGATCACCACCTTTAAATCCATCGACTTTGATGGGCATCTCCTCTCCTTCCAGGCGTTGAGACAACCCCAGTACTAGCACAACAGCATCAGCATTTTCAGCGGTCGCGACTGCATCTTTCAGCATATTCGGATTCGGCATGGCCCATACCAGCTTGGCATCGCCATCGCCGTACCAGTTTTTGTACTCATACACCACTTTATAGCGCTTACCGGCTTCCATCTGCACATCCTTCTCATGATAAAAAGCTGAGTGCTCACTATTGTGACTCAATATCTTCTTTCCTTCGAAGATTACATCAAGCGTAGGCATTCCCCAGCATCCCAGGTGATAAGTTCCGGTTACCGGCGGTACAATGTATCCTGTCCATCTTACAGAGAAATTATCATCGGGCAATTGAGGCGATGGCGAGTCAGCTCCCCAGTAGAAATTGATTTGATCGTCCACTCGAGTGAACTCCGGCTTACCTTTCAATTCCGCATTCGCAAAATACTCGCCGGTTACGCCCTGGTGACCATCTTCGGTTTGCAAATAAATGGATGGAACCGGGGTCAGGTCATGAATGCCATCAGCCAAATCGCTTCCCTGGGCGTAGGTAATCTTCACCTGTGGTTCCAGCTTGTTCTCAATTCCCTTCAATACCGTTACCGGATGTTTCGGGATGCCATTGTAATTTCCGATCAACGCTTCCCAGTTGTTGGCATTAGGCCCGATAACAGCTACTGTTTTCAGCTTTTTGCTCAGCGGAAGTGTTTGGTTCTCGTTCTTCAACAGAATGATACTTTTGCGTGCCGCTTCACGGGCCAGTTGGTCATTCACATCAGAGCAATTAGCACTGTATGGTATTTTTGAATAGGGAACCCGATTAGGCGGATCGAACATTCCCAGTTTGAACCGGGCACGAAACAATCGTTTCACTGCTTTGTCAATATCGGCTTCAGTAACCAAGCCGCGTTTTATAGCTGTATCCAACCGGGAAAAAGCAACACCACAGTTCAAGTCGGTGCCCGCTTTGATAGCAATCGCAGCCGCTTCAGCAGCATTTTTCGCCGTTTTCTGGAACTGGAAAAAGTCGCTGATAGCCCAGCAATCGGAAACCACGTAACCGTCGAATCCCCAATCATCTCTCAATATATTCTGCAACAGAAACGGATTTCCACAGCAAGGCAATCCACGGAAGAGGTTGTAAGCTCCCATCACCGAATATGCTTTTCCATCGACGACCAGCTTGCGGAAAGCAGGAAGATACGTTTCGTAGAGATTGCGATCGGAAACATCCGCATCGAACTTATGGCGCAATGGTTCGGGTCCGGAGTGAACAGCAAAGTGTTTGGCTGTTGCCACCGTTTTCAGATAATGCGGGTCATTCCCCTGCATTCCCTCAACAAACTCCGTCCCCATCATTCCGGTGAGGTAAGGATCTTCGCCGTACGTTTCGTGACCTCTCCCCCAACGCGGATCACGGAAGATGTTGATGTTGGGAGACCAGAAAGTTAGTCCCTCATAAATGCCGTGTTTTCCGCGACGAATCCACTCGTTGTACTTGGCGCGAGCCTCCGTGGAAATAGCTGTTGCTTCACGGTACATCAGATCTTTATCCCACGAACCGGCGATGGTAATGGACTGTGGAAAAACAGTGGCATAACCGGCGCGTGCAACGCCATGCAATGCTTCGTTCCACCAGTTGTATGCCGGTATTCCCAGGCGGTCGATAGCCGGAGCCTGATATACCAGCTGACTAATCTTTTCCTCGAGAGTCATGTGCGAGACCAGATCATTAACCCTGTCCTCCAAAGGCAAATCCGGATCACGAAACAGAAAATGTGTTTGGTTCTTTTGTGCCAGAATAGAAACCGGCAACAATAACAAGATGAGCGCGATTCTCAGTTTTCTCATTGATTACAATTAAATTGGTTAAATCATTCCCCCTAAATTAAACAAAACATCTAAAACGGCTGTGCCTTCCCGAATTCAATCCAACTGGTTTTCTGTAATTTCTCTTATAAGTGTTACTTTTACAATCCTGACTTTTTAAAAAACCAATGTTCCAAACCATGAATTGCTTTTCTACCCGGTGGAAACACACAATAGTATTACTGCTAACAACTTTTTCAGTAATTACGGTCAACGCACAGGAAACCATTATCAAATACCTGTCTGGAACAGACAAGGACCACACCGTCAACTGGGATTTTTATTGCACCGATGGACGAAACAGTGACAAATGGACAACCATTCCTGTTCCATCCAACTGGGAGTTGCAGGGATTCGGGACATATAATTATGGTTTGGACCCGGATTCTGTTCGGGGAAAGGAAAAAGGAATCTACCGGTATAACTTTAATGTTCCAAAAGATTGGAGAAAGAAGCAAATCAACATTGTCTTCGAAGGTTCCATGACGGATACCGAAGTCAAAATTAACGGTCAAAATGCCGGCCCCCTGCATCAGGGAGCTTTTTATCAGTTCAAATACAACATTACCCGGTTGCTGAAATTCGGTTCGGAGAACCAGCTGGAAGTGACTGTCTCCAAACATTCAACCAACAAATCGGTGAATGAAGCCGAGCGCCATGCCGACTATTGGATTTTCGGCGGAATTTTTCGTCCGGTTTATCTCGAAGCGTTACCACGACAACACATCGTTCGCACTACCATCGACGCCAAACCAAATGGCCATTTTACGGCCGATGTGTATTTGAGTGATGAGAAGAATGGAGAGGAAGTGACAGCGCAGATTCTCAATTCTGCAAATCAGCCGGTCGGTGAAGCATTCTCTGTTCCGGTAACCAACGGGCAATCTAATGTCCGGCTGGCAACTCACATTGAAAAACCGAAAACCTGGAACCCCGAATTTCCCAATCTGTACAAAGTGATTTTCGAACTAAAGAAAAACCGGGAAGTCATTCATCGGGTAGAACAAAAATTTGGATTTCGAACGGTGGAACTTCGGCCGCATGACGGGATTTATGTGAACGGTGTCAAAGTGAAGTTCAAGGGTGTAAACCGGCATAGTTTCTGGCCAAATTCAGGCCGGACAACCAGCAAAAAGCTGAGCATCCGCGATGTGAAACTGATGAAGCAGATGAATATGAATGCAGTTCGGATGTCTCATTATCCGCCGGATTCTCATTTTCTGGATGTGTGCGACTCGTTGGGGCTGTTTGTTCTGGACGAACTGGCTGGTTGGCAATCGGCTTATGACACACAAGTTGGAACAAAACTCGTTGAAGAAATGGTGAACCGTGATGTGAACCATCCGTCCATCGTGATTTGGGACAACGGCAACGAAGGAGGCTGGAATACGGCGCTTGACAATTTGTTCCTGATATTCGACCCGCAACATCGCCCGGTGATTCATCCGGGACAACTGTTTCAACACACCGATAACCGGCATTACATCGACTACGATTACGGGGCCGGAACTTTCTTCCATGGCAATGAAGTCTTCTTTCCGACCGAATTTCTGCATGGATTGTATGATGGTGGTGCCGGAGCAGGTCTCGAAGATTACTGGAACTTAATGTGGCATAATCCGCTCTCAGCGGGAGGATTCATATGGGATTTCTCCGATGAAGCAGTGGTTCGAACCGATAAAGACAACGAGCTAGATACCGATGGTAGTCATGCTGCCGACGGAATTCTCGGCCCTTATCGGGAAAAAGAAGCCAGTTTCTATACCATCCGTGATATCTGGTCTCCAGTTTTCTTTGAGAAGCGGATCATTACGCCGCAATTCAATGGACAGTTTCATATCGAAAACCGCTACCTCTATACCAATCTTTCGCAATGCAAGGTCGATTGGAAATGGGTGAAACTGCCACCGGTTACCGGCGGGATGCAGGAGACAATTGCCTCTGGCGAAAAGGAAATGCCTGCGGTCTCTCCAGGGAACAATGGAGTTTTATCAATCGGTGTTCCGGACAACTTCCATAAAGCAGACGTTTTGTACCTGACCGTTATCGATCCACACGGGACGAAGATGAATACATGGAGCTGGCCGGTGAAAACGCCTGCCGAAATTACTGCCGCAATGTTGCCGCCAGACGGGAAACACCCCATTAACGTCGATGAAAAAGATACAATACTGAAAGTCACATCCGGAAAAATGGAATTCGAATTCTCCAAAACCTCCGGCTACCTCGAAAAAGTGATTTCCGATGGAACCGAGATTCCGTTTAGTGATGGCCCCCTATTATCCGGTCCGAAACCGACCTTCAAGTCGGTGAGCTATCATCCAACCGAAAATGGAATGGTGATTGAAGCGAAATATGCCAACCGTTTCCGGGAACTAAAATGGACCGTTCTGAAAAATGGCTTGCTCAAACTGGAATGCAGTTATTATCCGCCTTACGAAAGTAATTTCATGGGAATCAGTTTCCGTTTTCCGGAAGACCGCGTAACCGGAATGACCTGGATGGGCTACGGTCCTTACCGTGTTTGGAAAAACAGGATGAAAGGTAATACGCTCGCAGTATGGCATTCTTCCTACAACAACACGATAACAGGTGAAACCTATCAGTATCCTGAATTCAAGGGGTATCGCAAAGACTTCTACTGGGCATCCATCGAAACGACGAACAAGGATTTCAGCATTTTGTGTGCTTCGCCGGACATTTTCCTCAGAATGTTTACACCCGAGCCACCGCATGGTGCTTTTAATGACAACACAACCCCGGCTTTCCCGGAAGGAAATATATCCTTCATGCATGCCATCAGTCCTATCGGAACCAAATTTAAAAAGCCCGAACAGCTAGGCCCAATGGGACAGCCCTCAAAATTTGACAACCAGCGTCATGAATATGCCAAAAGCATGGTTCTTTACTTCGATTTCAGGTAAAGTTTTTTTCTTACGTCTTTAAGTGGGAACTCATCCCCGTTTAGACGTAAAATAAATTAGTCTATTATAAAAAAGGTAATACCATAAACATTATTCAAGCCTATAACCTACTCAAACAAGGGGATTGCTGAAAAAAAAAGCACCTTACCTCAGCATCAGATCTAGATAGCAAACTCGACTCTTCTAGAATCGCATAATATTATGCAATAAGTTAAATAAGCAACCATATTTCGTTGGATATCGTCTTAAAAGAGATATATTTATTAAATAATCACCGACGTAGTTCTTTAATATCGACAATTACTGTTTTCAACCCAAAAACATTCAATATGACCACAAAAAAAACTCTATTCCAGTCCTACATTCCAATTATCTTCCTGAGCTTGTTGCTAAATAGCTGTGCTGTTTCAAGCATAACTACTGTCGAAAAAGACAAAATTCAACGTCCATATTCGCGGATAGTTGTTCTCTATACCGGCGACCATGAAGAATTCCACCAACTAGATTCAACAACCTATCAAAACTTTTTAGCAGGAAAATACAACGCCCTGAAGGATATCGACTTCACTCGGCAAATCAATAAAGCTTTTCAACGGAAACTGCAATCGAGAGGAACAACCGTCATCAAGAGTACCAATATCTTCGGGGTAAATGAAAAAGTATCGTATCAGCAGTTCCTTGAAGCTATTCAGAAAACCGGTGCCCAGGCCATACTAATTATTAATCTGAAAAACTACTGGCATACTGTAAACACAACCTATAGCAGCAACGACTCGGGAACATCCGTCACTAACAACACCGAGCCTAATGCCAGTTTTCTGTCCTACCTGGTCGATCTGAAAAGTATGAAACCAGTATGGATGAGCAAGTCCACGGTCTTGGGAGTATATGCCGGCTACGACACCCTAAATAATCACCTTGCCCGGCGTGTATACAGCAAACTGGTCTCTGCCCATTACATCAATCCAAAGGAATACCAGGACTGAACCCTGACTGCTCCTGCCGATCGTTGAAAACTTCCTCGTCGATTTGTCGTCGAATTAGGTTGAGCTGACTATTTTTGGTGACAAATCAGTAAAAGCGTGAAAGTCTGCATTGCCGAAAAACCAAGTGTTGCCCGCGAAATAGCGGAAATCCTGGGGGCCAAAAGCCGCCGTGATGGCTATTTTGAAGGAAACGGATACCAGGTCACCTGGACGTTCGGCCATTTGTGCACACTGAAAGAACCCCACGATTATACTTCCCGTTGGAAATGGTGGGATCTGCGCACGCTTCCCATGCTTCCGCGGAAATTCGGCATCAAACTCATCGATGACGACGGAGTGAAGAAGCAATTCGATACCATCGAGAAACTGGTAACTGAAGCTGAGGAAGTCATCAACTGCGGTGATGCCGGCCAGGAGGGAGAAGTGATTCAACGCTGGGTACTCACAAAAGCGAAATGCCAAAAACCTATCAAGCGGTTGTGGATTTCTTCACTAACTGAGGAAGCGCTGAAAGAGGGGTTCGAGAAGCTTTACAACGGCTCCGATTTCGACCTGCTCTACGCAGCCGGAAGCGCACGGGCCATCGGTGACTGGCTGCTGGGCCTCAACGCCACACGACTGTACACCCTGAAATACGGGCAAAACAAACAGGTGCTTTCCATCGGGCGCGTGCAAACACCAACATTGGCTCTCGTCGTTCAGCGGCAGCTGGAAATCGACAACTTCAGGCCGGAACCTTACTGGGAACTGAAAACGACCTACCGGGAAACAGTTTTTAGTGCTACCAGCGGAAGGTTTGCCGTGAAGGAGGAAGCAGAGAAGAAGCTGGAAGAAATCAAAGGGCACGACCTTTTCATCACTTCCGTGGAAACGAAAAAAGGCACCGAGCAACCACCAAAGCTGTTTGACCTGACTTCGTTGCAGGTGGAAGCCAACCGAAAATTCAGCCTTTCGGCAGACGAAACCCTGCGTGTTATTCAGAGTCTGTATGAGAAAAAAGTAACTACCTATCCGCGCGTTGACACCACGTTTCTGCCCAACGATATCTATCCCAAAGTTCCGGGTATCCTGAAAAAGCTGAAGCCGTACGAACAACTTACCGAACCGTTGCTGAAGGATAAGATCCGGAAATCGAAAAAGGTTTTCGACGATAAAAAAATCACCGATCACCACGCCATCATTCCCACAGGCGTTTTCACCTACAATCTGACGCCGGATGAAAAGCGGGTGTTCGATTTGGTGGCACGGCGCTTCATCAGTGTTTTCTACCCCGATTGTAAGGTGTCCAACACTACGGTGCTGGCTACCGTCAACCAGGTGGATTTCAAAGCGACCGGCAAACAAATCCTTCATCCGGGGTGGCGGGTTGTGTACCAAAGCGACGGAGGCAAAGCTCAGGCCGACGAAAATATTTTACCACCGTTTGAGAAAGGTGAAAACGGCCCGCACGAGCCGGATTTGGCGGAAAAAATGACACAACCGCCGCGCTATTATTCCGAAGCGACGCTGCTTCGTGCCATGGAAACGGCCGGCAAACAGGTCGACGATGACGAACTTCGCGATTTGATGAAAGAGAACGGTATCGGCCGGCCATCGACCCGGGCGAATATCATTGAAACGTTGTTCCGGCGCCGCTATATCCGGCGGGAAAAGAAACGCATCCTTGCTACACAGACGGGAATCGACCTGATTGGCAGCATCGAAAATGAGCTGCTGAAATCGGCGGAACTGACCGGCCAGTGGGAGAAAAAACTCCGGCAAATTGAGAACGGCGAATACGAAGTAGCCCAATTCATGGAGGAGATGAAAACCATGGTGTCGGAGATTGTGGACCAGGTAAAACGCTCGCCAAAGAAAGAGATCGCCATCATTGAAGACGAAAAAGAGAAAAAACCTTCAGGGAAAACCGAAAAAAAGGAAAAGTCGGATGACCCAGACCTGACTTGTCCCAAATGCGGAAAAGGAACGATACTGAAAGGAAAATCGGCATGGGGTTGCAGCGCTTTCCGCGATGGCTGTGATTTCCGCCTCCCCTTTGAATTGCTGGAAAAGAAACTGACTGACAACCAAATCAAACAGCTGGTGCAGAAGAAAAAAACCAGCATCATTAAAGGATTCACTAAAAACGGTGAAAAGGTCGACGGCAAATTAGTACTGACTGACGATTTCAATATTGAGTTGGAGGAGAAGGAAGAAGAGAAACTGAGCTGCCCAAAGTGTCAACAAGGAACGATCGTAAAAGGAAAAACCGCCTGGGGATGCACCAACTTTCAGAATTGCTCGCTTCGCATTCCATTTTCCTTTATGAATAAAGACCTGACCGACAACCAGGTAAAACAGTTGATATTAAAAGGAAAAACGCCGAAAATTAAAGGTTTCGAAACACCTGACGGTTCCAAAGCCGATGGGAACCTTCAATTCGACGAAAATTTCAAATTGAAACTGGTGTAAGTAAGAAAACCTTTCGGCCAAAAGGCTGTTTATCAATAAAAAAATCATTTATGCTGATTGTTATATCCCCCGCAAAAACTCTTGATTTTGAGGCGCCGCTGGCAACAAAGAAAAGCACCCAACCGCGCTTTCCGCGTAAATCGGAAGAACTCGTGCAGCATCTGCGCAAGCTCAGCTCCGACCAGATTTCGGAACTCATGCACATCAGTCCCAAACTGGGACAAATGAATTACGAGCGGTTCCAACTATGGCAAGCTAAATTTGAATTCCCGGAAGCTCGTCAGGCAATTCTGGCTTTCCGTGGTGATGTGTATACCGGGCTGGATGCCGACACGTTAAACAAGAAAGATTTTGAAAAGGCACAAAAACATCTCCGGATTTTATCGGGCCTGTACGGCGTTTTGCGTCCGCTCGACATGATGCGCCCCTACCGCCTGGAAATGGGGACCAAGTATTCATTCGATGATTACGAAAACCTCTATGACTACTGGAAAGATACCATTACCAAAACCATCCGGAAGGATTTGGACGAAAGTGGTTCCAATGTTTTGGTCAATCTGGCATCGAACGAGTACTTCAAGTCCATCGATACGAAAAAACTGAAGGCGGATATTGTTACCCCTGAATTTAAAGACTGGAAAAACGGTCAGTATAAAATGATTTCCTTCTGGGCGAAGAAGGCCCGTGGTATGATGACCCGCTTTATTCTTCAGCATAAAATAACCAAAGCCGAAGATTTACAGGCATTCGATATGGATGGATACTATTTCAATCCCGATTTATCGAAGCCCAATAAGCCGGTATTCACCCGCGACCACTAAAATCAGGTAAGAAAAAGGCGAACTACAGCCGGAAGAAATCTCATCTGCAAGGTTTTTTCGCGCTTTCGCGGAACGGGAATCCTGCCGACTAAAATCGGCAACATTTCCGAGGGTAGGTTAACTTGCCGACTAAAATCGACAACATTTCCGAGGGTAGGTTGACTTGCCGACTAAAATCGGCGACATTTCCGAGAGTAGGTTGACTTGCCGACTAAAATCGGCAGCATTTCCGAGGGTAGGTTAACTTGCCGACTAAAATCGACAACATTTCCGAGGGTAGGTTGACTTGCCGACTAAAGTTTTCACGCTTCCGGAGCCGGGAGAGCGGCAGGATACAAGGAAAAAAAGAAGCGAAACCGCCCGATTCCGCCTCTTCCTTTTATCTTAATCCAAAAATATCGAGCGTTCCATTTTAGGAATGATGCCCAATTCTTCAGCTTTGCTATAAAGCGTTTGAACAGCTTGTTTCCCTTCATCGCCCAGATTCCGGGTAAATTCGTTCACATACAAGTCGATGTGGCTGCGCATTACCGATTCCTCCATTTCCTGCGCATACAGTTTTACGAATGGATAGGAAGCGTCGGGTTGCTCATAAGCATATTCCACGCTTCGTTTCATCACCCGGTTGACTTTCTCCTGCACTTCGCGTGGAAGATTGCGGTTCACCACGATCCCGCCCAGCGGAATGGGTGAGCCGGTAGTTTCTTCCCAATATTCACCCAGATCGAGAACCTTCTTCAAGCCTCTCTTCTGGTATGTAAAGCGATTTTCGTGTATGATCAAGCCGGCATCCATTTCTCCCGAAAGGACCACTTCTTCAATATCCGAGAAGAGATATTCCTTTTTCTCTTTCACGTTAGGATATGCCACACTGAGCAATAAATTAGCCGTAGTATGTTCGCCGGGAATAGCGATTCGCAAATTGGGAATCTCATCGGGATAAATCTTTGTTTTGCTAATCAGCAACGGGCCGTTATTCCGCCCCAGCGCGCTTCCGGCATCCAGCAAAACATATTGGGAAGTCAACTGCGCATAAGCCGCGTAACTTAACTTGGTGATATCAATTTCGCCGGCAAACGCCAGTCGGTTCAACTCCTCAACATCCGCCATAACCGTTTCAAACGTCAACCCTTCGGTATCGACCCGGTTATGGACCATCGCATCAAAAATAAACGTGTCGTTCGGACACGTCGAAAATCCAAGTGTTAAGTTCATGATTTATGAAATCTGTAATACGGTAGCAAAGTTGCGAAGAATTTTCAACAATTCGTCCGTCAGATTCTCCAAAGCGGTTGGAATGTCCCATTTGGTGGTATCGCGGGATTCGACAAAATTGGAAATGGCTCGTATCTCGAGGAATGGAATGTCCTCCATCAGGCAGACATAGAAAACAGCAGCACCTTCCATTGACTCCACATCGGCATCAAAATTAATCTTGAGCTTGTCGATGGTCTTATCGCAACCATGACTCACGTTCACACTCAAACCGTTGACATTCGGAAGTTCGATACTTTCGTTGAAATGCGGGTTTAACAGCTTTCCTCCCTGAAACGGAAATTGATCTTCCTTCAGGAAACCTGCCTGGAACAACGTTTTGAAACCGCCCGGTTCTTCGATACCCAAATCGCCAAACTGCTCAGAAGTAATATTGACAACCGTCCCAATGGAGAGTTCGTCGTAAAAACTTCCGGCAATACCGGCATTAATCACCAAATCGTATTTCTCTTTCTGAAGGAGACGGGTTAAATGATAAGTGGTGAAGGAAAGCCCAACGCCGGAAACGATTAGGTCTATCTCCAAATCATGCCAGCGGTAATGCGACACAGGGGAATTTTTACCTTCTATTTCCTCCAGATTTTCCAGGAAAAGCTTGAGTTCAAAACAAGTCGCTGCTACAAAAAGAATCTTCATCCGATTATTTCGTTGGATTATGCCAAATTAATCAATCGACAAAGGTAATGATCCCATCCATTTTGGAAATTACCTTTTACACATTCTTACTCACTTTTGCCGAAAAGGTTAAAATTTGTCTTTAATTTGTACTCAGTTTAATTAAAGATGCTGTAAATCAGGAGATGGATCACTGTTTTTGAAGCCTGTTTTTCTTTCTTTTGCACGAAATATAATAAACATAAATTGTGCAAAGACGGAAAGTTTACAAACAATCGAAGACGTGAACGGTTATATATCTCCGCCACACAATAAATAAACGAAGTCAGAAATCAGTAACAGAAATACCGAAAGGAACACTATATGAAGTTTTCGCTTAATAAATTAGACAACGGAGGATACAGCAAAGTAGAACACTACAATACCGAGAATGTAGAAAAACTGGCTACAAACTACCAGGATATTTTGGGCTTGCTGGGCGAAGATCCAAGTCGTGAAGGTTTGGAGAAAACCCCCGTGCGAGTGGCCAAAGCCATGCAATTCCTGACCCAGGGGTACAACATGGATCCGGAAGATATTCTGCGTTCGGCCAAATTCAAGGAAGATTACCGCCAGATGGTAATTGTGAAAGATATTGAGCTGTATTCGCTCTGCGAGCATCACATGCTCCCGTTTTTCGGGAAAGCTCACGTGGCATACATTCCCAATGGATACATTACCGGACTGAGCAAAATCGCCCGTGTGGTAGAAGCATTTTCACGCCGGTTGCAGGTACAGGAACGCCTGACACTTCAGATTAAAGAGTGTATTCAGAACACATTGAATCCGCTGGGAGTAGCAGTAGTCATCGAAGCAACCCACATGTGCATGGTGATGCGCGGCATTGAAAAACAGAATTCTGTAACGACTACCTCCGACTTTACCGGAGCATTCGAAAAGGTAGCCACCCGCGAGGAGTTTATTCGACTTATTAGTTCTGATCTTTCATAAATTGGAGCTTTTTTAACGCTTCATGACCAGAAACCAGATGAACTTTCGTCTGGTTTTTCTCTTTCGGAGACACAATGTTTATCTTTGCCACGCATTTAATTTTTACCAAACTGTATTGTAACCACCCTGCTAATTGATGCCAAAAAGGCATATTTAAAAGGGTTGTGTTCTGTCAGAAAATTGAAGAACCAAGATTGAGCAGATGAAACAAGTCTCGAAGCTTCGGGGTGAGTTTCATGTGGCAATTGAAAAACAAAAATGAAACACATGAAAGCATTCGTTTTTCCCGGACAGGGAGCCCAGTTTGTTGGAATGGGAAAAGACCTGTACGACAATTCGGATTTGGCCCGCGAACTTTTCGAAAAGGCCAATGATATTCTCGGTTTCCGCATTACCGACCTGATGTTTGAAGGTACTGACGAAGATCTCAAGCAAACCAAAGTTACTCAACCGGCCATCTTCCTGCATTCGGTATTGCTGGCCAAAACATTGGGCGACGATTTCAAACCCGATATGGTCGCCGGTCATTCATTGGGTGAATTTTCGGCATTGGTTGCGAACGGAACGTTGTCTTTCGAAGATGGACTGGTGCTCGTTTCAAAACGCGCCATGGCCATGCAGAAAGCCTGCGAAGTGGAGCCATCGACCATGGCGGCTATCGTGGGTTTGGAAGACGACGTGGTGGAAAAAGTTTGTGCTGAAATCGATGATGTCGTTGTTCCGGCCAATTACAACTGCCCGGGTCAGCTGGTTATTTCCGGCTCGAACGAAGGCATCGATAAGGCTTGTGCCAAGTTAACCGAATTGGGTGCCAAGCGTGCTCTCAAACTGATGGTTGGCGGCGCGTTCCACTCTCCGCTGATGGAGCCGGCCCGCACCGAACTGGCTGAAGCGATTGAAGCCACGACCTTCAATCAACCAAATTGTCCTGTTTACCAGAATGTAACTGCATCGGCTGTTACCGATCCGGACGAAATCCGCAAGAATCTGGTTGCACAGTTGACAGCTCCAGTACGCTGGACACAAACGGTGAAAACGATGATTGCCGACGGAGCGACTTCATTCACCGAAATTGGACCGGGGAAAGTGCTTCAGGGACTGGTGAAGAAAGTTGACCGGGGAATGGAAACCAGCGGCATCAACGCTTACCAGGGATAAGAAACAAGAACACCTTAAAATAGAAGAGACAACCGTATTTCAGTTGTCTCTTTTTTATGATTGAAAATTGTTTTGATTCCTATTCAAAAAAGTGGCGGTCAAGAAAATTCTTTTCGACCGGCGATACATTTTTCAACGCTAAAGTGTGGTGAGCCATTCGGGCTACCGTTTCCAAAACAACCGTGTGATCGAAAGCCCTGATGACATCTGTTCCCCAACAGAAAGGACCATGTCCGTACACCAAAACACCCGGAATACGCGAAGGATCCAAATTCATCCTGTCAAATGTTTCCACAATCACACTACCGGTTGCCAGCTCCGGGTTGGCATCTTCAGGCCTTTGCTCTACCGGCGGCGTGCAGGGAATTTCTCCGTTGAAATAATTGGCATGTGTAATGCCCAAAGGAGGAATACCCAATCCTGCCTGGGCCCAGGCTGTCGCATATTCGGAATGTGAGTGAACAATCGCTCCGATTTCGGGGAAACTCCGGTATAACGTCAAATGTGTTTCCGTATCCGAAGAAGGTTTCAATTCACCTTCAATGACCTTTCCGTCAATATCCACTACAACCATATCCGCAGGAATCATCTCGTCGTAAGAAATCCCCGAAGGTTTAATCACTACTAGCCCACTTTCCCTGTCAATGGCGCTAACATTTCCCCAGGTAAAAATAACCAGTCCCTGCTCAACCAATCGCAGACTCGCTTTGTAAACCTGGTGTTTTAAACTTTCAAGCATACTTGAAAACCAATAAGTTAAATATTTACAATTTATAATTCAATTAACGAATAAAATTTCAATTCTGTCATATTCACTATGTGTTTTTAATCATTATAAATTATTTAGAGGTTTTTGCTTTGACTATATCCGCAAAGCAGAAATTATTCTACCAGACACATGAAACTGTCTACAACAAAAAAATCCTACCTCAATCAAGAAGTAGGATTTTCGTTATTTGCTATATCTTTTGCTTACCAGATAACAGCTCTTTTATCTTCAGGTAAATACATGTAATCACCCGGTTTTACATTGAAAGCCGCATAGAACGCCGGTAAATTCCGCAACGGGCCAATCACCCGGTAACGACCGAGAGAGTGTACGTCTTCTTTGGTACGGCGCAGTGCTTCTTTGTCGCGAATATTCTGTGCCCAAACATGTGCATAGGCCAGATAAAAACGCTGGTCAGGAGTGAAGCCATCGATCTTGCCGGTTTCTTTACTTCCCATTTTGAAAGCATCGTGTGAAATATTCAAACCACCCAGGTCGGCAATATTTTCACCCAGACACAGACGACCATTTGCATGAACGGTATCGCTATCCACAACCAGGAATTGGTTGAATTGATGAACCAGTACATCTGCCCGCTTATTGAAACGCTTGGCATCTGCGTCAGTCCACCAGTCGTTCAGGTTACCATTCTTGTCGAATTTACGTCCCTGATCATCGAAACCGTGGGTCATTTCATGACCTATAACCACACCGATAGCACCATAATTCACAGCATCATCACCATTCATGAAGAAGAACGGAGGCTGCAGAATTGCTGCCGGGAATACGATCTCATTCATGCTTGGACTGTAATAAGCATTTACCATCTGAGGCGGCATGTGCCATTCTGATTTGTCAACCGGCTTGTTTACTTTGTCACGGTTATATTCGAAACCAAATTTCCGTGCCCGCAGAACGTTCTGCACATACGAGTCGTCTTTGATTTGCAAACCTGAATAGTCGCGCCATTTGTCAGGATAACCTACTTTTACGCCAATAGCTGCCAGTTTCTCTTCAGCTTTCTCTTTGGTTTCGTCGCCCATCCACTTCAGATTCTTGATGCGATTAGCTAATGATTTGCGCAGATTTTCTACCAGGTTCTCCATCCGTTGTTTAGCTTCCGGTGGGA
This sequence comes from Prolixibacter sp. NT017, assembly GCF_009617875.1. NCBI lineage: Bacteria > Pseudomonadati > Bacteroidota > Bacteroidia > Marinilabiliales > Prolixibacteraceae > Prolixibacter > Prolixibacter sp. NT017. The sequence goes on from NZ_BLAV01000001.1 coordinate 3,032,384, forward strand.
AATATTTCTTCACGTACAGCTGACCGATAGCCATGCTCATCGCACCACTAACCGAACGCTGAACGCGCTTCCAACGTGGACGCATAACTTCTACACCACTCATGGTCTTTCCGAAGAAATCGAAATTCTGTTTTACAAAAGCATCGGTAAGATAAGGAGCAGTTCCATCAATCAACGACCAACGGAAATAAGTCTTCCAGTCGTTGACCGGAACGTCTTTGATCATGGCGTCAACCTCTTTCATAAAGGCAGGCTGCTCCACGTTAATGTCTTCCGGTTTTACGCCAATACGCTGGAAATAATCAGCCCAGTCAATATCAGGGGCCATTTCAACCAGACCTTTCAAATTGGTTTTGTTGTAGGTTTTATCCGGATCACGCTGCTCTAAGCGAGTCATAGCAGCGTCAGCCATTCGGGTTTCCATGCGCATTACCGTTGCAGCATTTTTCTTTGCAGTTGCCTCATCGTCTCCCATCAGGGCAAACATTTTAGCCACATGATCAACGTATTCTCCACGAAGCTTTTTCGCATGGTCGTTGTCATCGGTATAGTATGAACGATCGGGCAATCCCAAGCCTGACTGATAGATTTGAGAAATCACCAAATCGCTGTTTTTAGCGTCGGGTGCAGCATAGAAACCAAACGGAGTAGTAAAACCGTAAGTTTCGAATGTTGCCAGTGTTTTCTGAACATCTGCCGGAGTTTTGATGGCAGCAATGTCATCGAAATAAGGTTTCAGCGGTTTCAACCCCTGCTCTTCGATTTTTGCTGTATCCATACCCAGATTATACATGGTACCAATCTTGTAAGCCACGGTTCCGGGCTCATTGGTTTTGTTGGCAGCCTCTTGTACAACTGTTTTTACCTGCTCTTCTGTTTTGTCACCCAACTGATCGAACGAACCGTAGCGGCTCTTTTCGGCCGGAATCGGGTGTGATTTTTTCCAACCACCGTTGGCGTACTCATTAAAATTCTGAGTCGGACTGACTGTCGTGTCAAGATCAGCCAGATTAATTGCCGGTTCAGCTGTTTCCGTCTTACTTTTTTCGTTGCATGAAGTCATAGAAAAAAGCAAGCCGGCACAAAGTGCGCATGAAAGCACAACCAGTTTGTTTTTCATCTTTTTGATATTGTTAAAGTTAACACTTGAATTGTATGTTTTCCGTCTGGTTCATAAACGTAATCAATGGTAATAGGTATAAACAGGACCTTTATCATTACAGACTACATTTAATATTTTTCGCAATATGAAATTTATGCACTGACAATACAAACACCATTCTCATTAAATTGTTGACAGACAACAACTCGCTTCCGGTCACGAAAAAAGCCGGCTCAACAAGACCGGCTTTCTTACGATGATTTCTGCGTTAATTATTTCAACCACGCATTGTTTCTTCCACCTCATCGGGTGTAATGGGAAGACGTTTCCCCAGAATCCGGGCACCTTCAGCTGTTACCAGCAGGTCGTCTTCCAGGCGGATGCCACCAAAATCAGCATATTCCATCACTTTGTCGAAGTTGATGTACTGGGTATTGATGTAATCTTTCTTCCACTTTTCAATCAGAGCAGGGATGAAATAGATACCCGGCTCGTTGGTTAATACAAAGCCTTCCTGCAGGCGACGGCCCAAACGTAAACCGGCCGCTCCCAGCTGTTCCATCGGGCGGGTTTCATCATCGTAACCAACATAAACCTGACCGTAATCTTCCATATCATGAACATCGAGTCCCATCATGTGTCCCAGACCGTGCGGCATAAATAAGGCGTGGGCTCCATGACGGACGGCTTCGTCCACATCGCCTTTTATCAGGCCCAAATCCTTCAGGCCGGAGGTAATCACACGAGCTGCATTCAGGTGCACATCGAGGTATCGAACACCCGGTTTTACCATAGCAGTTGATTCGTTGTTGGCTGCCAAAACGATTTCGTAAATATCCTTCTGCTTTTGCGTGAATTTTCCTCCTACCGGGACCGTACGGGTAAAGTCGGATGCATATCCCATTCCGGTTTCAGCTCCCGCATCGGTGAGCATCAGCATGCCTTTTTTCAACTTAAGCGAATGGTCATGGTTGTGCAGTGTTTCCCCGTGCTGAGATAAAATAACGGGAAACGAAACGCCGCCTCCGCCTCCCAAGGCAATACCTTCGATGATACCGGCTATCTTCTGTTCACTTTCGCCTTCTTTTGCCATCTTCATAGCCGTCACGTGCATTTCGTAACCGGTAGCACAAGCTTTTTCAATTTCAGCAATTTCATACTGATCTTTTACCGAACGCATATCGACAACGTGCTTAATCAGCTCGAGCGATACATAATCCGGCAGTTTGGCGGTATGAATACCTAACAATTCTTTCAGCAACAACCGGTTGTTCGCCCGGTACGGAGGCACAAAGTGCACCCTGCGGCCCTGCCACAAAGCCTTGTTCACATACGCATACACTTCATTGAACGAATCGGTGCATTTAACCCCCACTTGAGCAGCTTGTTCCCTAAGTGTCGGCTGCGGGCCCATCCAGATGATATCGTCGATGTCAACATCGTTGCCAAAGAGCATATCGGTTCCTTCATCCACGTCGATGACCCCGAAAATGCCGGGCTTATTGATGCCAAAGAAATAAAGGAAAGTACTGTCCTGCCGGAAATGGTAAGTATTGTCAGGAAAATTCATGGGTGCATCCACGTTTCCGGGGAGCAAAACCAATCCCCCGCTCATTTTTTCGCGAAGGCGATTTCTCCGCTCTATGTAAACGTCCTTTTTGAACATATTTATATGATTTTTATGGATAATTCTTCTCCATGCAAGTTACGAATTATTAACCGCCATGACAGGATTTTCAGGCAGTTTCCTGCGCACCGGCAGCCAAATATCAATTGGAACATTTTACATATTACAAGAGTTCAGACAGATATCTCATCACACCCCGATTGACCTTACCGGGATGTTGTTTGGCATATCGTGTCTTTATTCTGAAAACAATTTAGGCTGTTCCGGCATATTCGGCGAGTTGGCATATCCCGTCCAATCAATGTCATTCTTTAACGCAGCAAAAGGATTGACTTTGCCGAATAAGAAGTCACTATCCCGGCCGGGTTTGTCGTAGCACATCATGGGATGTTGGGTGTAATAGGCGTGTTTCAAGTCGAGTCCGGCAACTGCCTTTTCGGCGTGATTTCCCCAAATGAACCAGCTGACTGACGGCTGTGAAGTCGCCAGGAACTTCAGCAAACGCTCTGTGAATGGTTGCCAGTAAGCGCTATGACTTCCCGGCTTTCCCATCTCGCAGGTAAAAGCGGTATTCAGCAACAAAACGCCCTGCTCTTCCCAGTGCTGGAAAAGCTTTCCGGGAGAAAGCACTTGAAAGTCTTGACCTAACTGTTCTTTCAGTTCATTGAATTTGACGACATGGCCATTGTAGGTTTTATACAGTAACCGAAGAATGTTCTTCAGGGAAACGTTCCGAAAAGGTTCTGACCACCTTTTCAACGTACCCACTTCGAATGCCCTTCCGGTAGCCACTCCTTCCTGCGGATACGGATCTTGCCCCAGGATAATCACCTTGACTTCATCCAGCGGAATCGTTAAAAAGCGCAATACATTTTTCGGTAAAGGCATGTAATTTGAGGAAGCTATTTTCGCCTCTATTTCTTTCAAAATGCCGGTTATTTCGTCAGTTAGAAAAGGACTCCACGATGGATGAATATCACCGGGAAGTCGATTGAGTAATTCAAGGTTTTCCATGGATTCAAAAATACGAAGAGATTGAAAAGTGTGCCATTTTACAAAATAGATTTACGCTCCACAAAGAAAAGAGGGACAAAAGCCCCTCTTTTTCAGAAATGTAACCAATCTTTGCACATGTGATAAATTAATGAAAAAATTCTCGTAGTTGACTGCAATACAGTTACCCCGTAATTTTTTCAGGTAATCCGTTTAATTGTACCTTTTTCTTTCCGGCTGGCCGGGGTACAAACATATCTTTGGGTGTTAAATCTAAAGAATCTACTACTTCTAAACAATACTCCACCCGCCCTAACTCGTTGGCTGCATTGTTTGTCCCGAAAGTGAACTTCAATCCAGCTTCTTTTGCCCGTTTGATAAATGCCATGCTTGGAATGCGATAACGCGCATTGATTTCCAGTGCCACTTCATTATCTTTCAATACCTTGATGACCCGATCCATCCGTTCCGGTGTCCATAATTCATCGTATCGGGTAGCCAATTCATCCGGCAGGAATGTCGGATTCACATAAATATCCACAGGCTCCTGGCTCATGATTGACTCGATGCGACTGACGAGCATTTCCATAAACTGCTGATCGTTTTCGACAAAAGTCTCTTCCGGAATCCACAACCGCATCCGCCGCCCTTTGTCATCGGTCCACGTCATCGCATCGGTGAAAATATAGTCGAACTCTGCCACAGCTTCCGGCGAGAAGAGCGTTACCCATTCACGTCCTTCGCATTGCATCGCTTTGATTACCGGCTCATCTTTGATGCTTTCCAGGTATTCGTTTAACGTCTTATCATCCGTTACCGGGAATTTCAATCCGCAATTGGCGGCAACTCCGTAATTGATCCCCAGATCGCGACCATGACTGCGAAGCTCATCCATCGTGAGTCCGCCTTTCAAGTGCGAATGATAATCGATGACCGGAAATCCTTGCTGGTTCAGCAATGTAAGCTGACGGGTAACAGCATCCTCATGTTCAGACTCCACTGCTGTTTCCTCGCTCTTATTCAATGGCATCACCCGAACTTCACTGACAGTAATATCTCCATCAACGGAAGTTTTATAAAGTGCCAGTGTACCTTCCGAAAGAACCATATTAGAACACTGCTTACTGCGCATGGGCAATGCCGGCTCGTTGTACTCAGTTACTTTTTTCCCGTTCACGCTGACGACGATGTGGTGACCTTCGACCTCAACAGCTAGTTTGAACCATTGGTCGTCATTCGCTGTGCGGACAAAGTTGTTCCGGATATGACTCAGGCTTCCGGTCTTCTCCTGGTTACCGACTCCATAGTCGCTGTTATTTATGAAAATATGGTACCCGGAATGCTCGGGAATATTGGCATCTTGCGGAAAATGAACGCAAAAGATTCCTTCAGCCCCGGCGGTTGTTCTTACGTTCGCCTCAACTTTGAAATCCTTCAGAGAAAACTTACTGTGTATTCCTGAATTATTATCAGCCAGCACATAATTCGAGTCATTATGCTGAACATCTTTCAGTGTCCAAAATCTTTCGAAGTTACCGGATTTTGTGACCAGCCACTCCCCTGTTCTTGGCTTTTGCTGACAGGAGAATGTGATTAAAGCAATTAGGGAAAGTCCCAATCCCAAGGGAAATGAATATCTTTTCATGAAAACAAGCAGGTTTAATTCGGTTTTGTTAGTATCAACGGAATGAGCAGCAATTTAGCAAAAATGTTCTTTTTCGCCACAAGGCATGCCATAAAAAAGGCGCTGATTATTAGCGCCTAAGTTTATTCATCTTTTGTCTTATCCTAAATAATGTGCCTGTTTTTCAGAACACTCACAATGGCATCCACAATGTGGTCGTCCAACATGGTAGAGTAATTGAAAATCAGATCGAAATCGGAGTTATTCACCTTGCGGCCGGCGATGTGCTCAACAAACAAATCGCGCTGCCGATCGATTTCAATCACATAATCGCGGGCATCGGAGTGCGATAAACTACTGATCTGCATAATGCGGTTCACCCGCCAGTCGAGCGGCGCTTCAAGCCGAATAGCTAATCGATCGGTGATTCCATGACTCAGAATTTCACCTCCGCGACCAACTATGATGTGATGACCGGCAACGGCAAATGAACGAATGACAGTCCCCACGGTTTCAATTACCTTTTGGTCGTCGGCATCGTAAACCTTCTCGGTAGAGAATGCACTGGTTACCTCTTCCAGCGGCACCTTCTTCTCACTCAGAAATACATTCTTCACATGGTTGGGATCCATTTCCAATTCATGAGAAGCTTCCTCGAGGATTTCTTTGCTAATCCAGCGCCACTCTACATCCGTTTTCGTTTCGGACAGGTAACTGTACCCCGTCAGTATTTTTGACAACTTAGTAGCAATGCGCTTAGCCGAACATCCGCATTCGCGCGAAATAGTGATGACAGGCCCCGGGGAAATATGTCCTTCCAGTTTCTGCTGTCTGAAAACCTCTGAATAATTACTTAGAATATTTCGTTCCATAATCGAAGTTTTTACACCCTGAATAAGACAGAATCTGAAATCCGGGGTTTATAATGAATGATTGCTTTGCCTAAAGTTATGGCTTGAGTGCTCAGCTATCAAGGCTTTATGCTCAAGGACACAGATGTTTTACAATATGTTTAACTGAAACTTTTTCAAAACCAGCATTCTAAAACAGAAATCTTATATTTGAGTCACCGTTATATATATTCGTTATGGAAAAAGTCATCAAAACAGCATTGGCATCATTCGGAATGTCGGGGCAGGTTTTTCACGGCCCCACTATCAAGGTGAATCCCCATTTCAGCATTAGTAAGATTCTGGAAAGAACAAAGAGTCTCTCAGAGAAGGATTATCCGGAAGCGACGATTGTCCGTTCGTACGAAAAGATTATCAATGATCCGGAAATTGAGCTGGTCATCGTCAACACACCCGATCCCTATCACTATGAAATGACGATGAAGGCGCTGGAAGCCGGGAAACATGTGGTGGTTGAAAAACCTTTTACCAAAACAAGCGAAGAAGCGGCCCGACTGATTCAATTGGCCCGGGAGAATAACAAGATATTGACGGTTTACCAAAACCGACGACTCGACAGCGATTTCCTTACGGTGAAAAGTTTGCTTGGTGCAGGCATGCTGGGACGTTTGGTGGAATTTGAATCGCATTTTGACCGTTACCGGAATTTTGTCCGTGAAGGCAATTGGAAAGAGACCGGTGACGAGCGAACTGGTGTACTCTTTAATTTGGGAGCGCACATGGTCGACCAGGCATTGGTTCTTTTTGGAGACCCCGAAGCGGTTACCTGTCATTTGGCTGCCCGCCGAACCGGAGGTGAAGTTCCGGATTATTACGATATCCGATTGCACTACGACGGATTCAATGCCATCCTGAAAAGCTCGTACCTGGTGAGAGAGCCCGGACCTCGGATAATTCTGCACGGAACGGAAGGTTCCTTCCTGAAATGGGGAATCGATCAGCAGGAAGCCATGTTGACCGAAGGCCGTTTACCGGACGAGCCGGATTGGAACGAAGAACCCGAAGAATGGTGGGGAACGCTGCATACGAACATCAACGGTGTCGAATATAAAGGCAAGGTGAGAACCATTCCGGGCAATTTCAAGGTATTTTACGAAAACCTGTACGAAGTCATCCGCCATGGAAAAGAATTGCTGGTACAACCGGAAGAATCAAAAAGGGTAATCGACGTGTTGGAGGCTTGCATCGAAAGTAACCGGCAGCGAAAAACCATCGATTTTAATCCGTCCTGAAAATAAAAAAGGTAAGTGCCCCGAATCATGGGAATCCACCTACCTTCTTCTTTTTATCACGATGCCAGAAAAATTTTTTCTGCATCTTCGTATTCTTTCAATAAATGACGTGTTGAAGAATGCTATCTCTCTTCCGTCAGGCTGTCTGTCTTTCGGATGATTTTGAGGATTCCGAAAATAATCAGCCGGATGACCCCAATAAGAGCATATAACACAAAACTGATGAGCAAAACAATGTGCAGCTGCGAATACAATTCGCTCCACGAAGTATTGTATCTAACAATGCTGTAGACGTTCATCAGAAATGCGACGATAAAACTGATTCCCCAGAACATCAGTTCCTTTCTTCTTCTTTGTCGGGTTATAATCCAATCACTCACAGGTTCTTATTTTATTGATTCTCGACTTCTCTATTTTCACACAAGTGCTCCGTTCTTCTTCCAAACATATTCTTCGGGCCATTCAATGATACGATTTTCCTGCATTGCCTGCAATCCCAGCAAAAACTGCCACAGTTGCATTGTAGCCTTCCCGCAACAAGCCGGGATAAGGTCGTCCATTCCTCACAGCCAAAACAAATCCCTCTATTTCCAGCAATGTATCATCGTACTGATAATCTTCCACCAGGTATTCTCCCTTGTATTGCACAGCCGTTTCGGGCACCCAACTGGCACCGCCAATGGGAATCGTCTCGAAAATATCCTTTTCCAGGTTATTTATCAACTGAAGGAAACCGGGTGCGGGAGGCGGATTTTCCGAATAAATCTTACGAACCTCGGGTTCAATCGTTCCCAGATGTCCCATGATCTGTTCTTCCAGCCCGTATTTTCGGTTACTGATGACTGAATCGTATATCACCTTCACTCCTTCCGGATAATCGTAAACACAGGCAACATTGTCATACACTTCGCGGCCATCCTTCCAGAAACAAATGGAACCGGAGCCCATCACCCGCGTTGGTGTTTCTCCCAAAAACCAGTTCGCCACCTGAATCTGATGGGAAGCCAGCTCTGTCATCAATCCGGCAGAATACTCGTCGTACATGCGCCAGTTGATTTTCCTTTCCAATTCCGGATGTCCTTCCGGGACCGGCCGCCGCCAATCGTTGTTTCTGTGCCAGTAAGCCCTGATTTGGGTTATCTGTCCTATCTCGCCGGAAGCAGCCCGTTCGTATGCCTTCAGATAAGCCGGATTGAACATGCGTTGATGGCCAATCTGCAGAATCTTTCCAGTTCGGTTCGCCGTCAAGGCCATGACTTTTGTATCCTCCAGCGTGCGGGCCATCGATTTCTCACAAAACACATGAATCCCGCTCTCCAGAAAACCGATGGTAATATGAGCATGCTCGTGAAGCGGAGTAGCAATGACAACGGCATCGAGGTTATCAGCGTCATCAATCATTTTCCGATAATCGTAAAATGCTTTGGCTTTGCCGTTGGTTAGCTCAATGGCTCGTTGGTAGTGTGGTTCATAATTGTCGCAAACTGCCACAATTTCGACATTCTCCAATTGCTGGCAATTGAGCAGCAAGGCCCGCCCGCGGTCTCCGACACCCACAAATCCAAGACGGACCCGGTCAGAAACGCTGTTTCCAACCTGCGATTCATCGGCCATGGCTTTTAACCAGGGCATCGACGCTCCAAGAACAGCTGAGCCACTGAGTAACGAAACGTCGCGGATAAATTGCCGTCGTGTCCGTTCGTCTTTCATATCAAATGGTTTGGTTTAGTTATTACAAAGAAATTGTTTTTTCTGAATTGACGCCTCTGCACCTAATGTAACTACCACAATTTCATCATATTCAAATTCATTCAAAACAGCATCGTACTGTTCCGGTGAGACCAACATAAAAGCAGTCGACAGGATTTCGCCTTCTACCGGAGATTTGCACAAAACCGAAACCGATCGGCCTTCATTGACCGGTTTTCCAGTTACCGGATGAATAATGTGATCGGACTTTCGGCTCCAGCCATCATCTGCCAATAATCGGTTAGAAGAAGTGGTCAGCGAATGGTTATTCATCCTGAAATCGTGGAGGGTTTCTCCCGGCTTGATGGGATTCCGAACCGACATGGGCCAGTATTCACCGGAAGGATGTTTCCCGAGCGTTAAAATGGAACTATCACCAAAATTGATGACGGCTTGTTTGACCTTATGAGTAAGCAAAATTTTCCGTACCTGCTCCAGTGCGTACCCTTTGCCATACGCGCCGAAATCAATTCCGGGTTTCCCCGAAAGAAAGCGGACGCAATGCTCACTCTCCTCAAATTCCATCTCTTTCATACCTGAAAAGCGAAATTGTTCCGCTACTTTATTCTCTGCTGGATCTTCCTCTCGATCCTTCCACAAAGTCGCTACTTCGCCCATGTTGATGTCAAAAACACCCAGCGTTTTTCGATGATATTCACGACAAGTCAGAAATGCCTGCCAAAGTTCTTCTGAATCGACCTCAATCCATTGGGCGTGGCGCTGCTGATTGATTTTCCGCACCGGTCCGCCTTCCCGGAAACGGCTGAACAAAATTTCGATTCGGTCAACCTCCCGGCGGATTTCGTGGAATAACAATTCACCGCGTTCATTCGATTGCCCCAGAATGAGCATATCGAACCGGGTTCCCATGGCCGGGAAGGAACGAACGTATATTTCTCTGTCGGGATTCATTTTGTACAATGGATAGAACAGGAAAGTAGCCATCCTCGCGGACAGCTACTTTTACCATCACTCTATGCTATATTGAAAAAAAATCGCTTTCACTTATCAGATTTTGGGCTCCCACCCTTTCGCGTAGGTTCTGCCCCACATCGCCATCGCCTCCTCATCGTCCAGAATGTGACCATTTTCTTCGTCACAGGTAAGCGGGCGTTTCATCTTCCAGGCAATATTGGCCAGATGGCACAACAGAACCGATTTGTGCGCCTCGTCGATAGGAGAATGCTGCTCTACATGCTTACCCCGAACGGTATCAAGGAAGTTGTTGATATGATTCAATGTCATCACGTCGCCTGTACCGACAGTATCGGACGTACTGGAGGTTTTTCCGGTTTTCTGTTCCCGGATTTTATGACCACTCAAATCATAAACCTCATACCCTGCCCGGTCGATGATAACAGAGCCCTTTGTCCCGAAAATCACCGAACCGCGATCGCGGCCATACAATTTCGCCGCATTACAACTTTGACCTTCCCAGGCAATGGTTTTGTTACCCTTAAATTCATAGTGATTGAGCAACGTATCGTAAAACTGCCAGTCATCGTCTTTATCGAAATAGCGACCGCCGGTGGCTTTTACCTGCTTCGGGAAATCGACCTGCAGCGCCCAGCGGCAAACGTCCAGTTCATGCGTTCCGTTGTTACAGGTTTCACCGGTTCCCCAATTCCAGAACCAGTGCCAGTTATACGGATGGTAATTATCGTGATACGCAACCCGCGGGGCCGGTCCCTGCCAAAGCTCCCAATCGAGATAACCGGGTACCGGAACGGGTTTGCCTACACCAATGGTTCCCCGCTTGTTGTTGTAAAAAGCTTTTCCGAGATACACCTCTCCAATCACTCCGTCGTGGATTTCCCGAATGACTTCGATGGTTTCGGGAGCCGATCGTTGCTGATTTCCCATCTGAATAACTTTGCCGTAACGGGATTGAAATTTCTTCAGCAACTCGCCTTCTTTCGGATTGTGCGAACAGGGTTTTTCTACATACACGTGCTTTCCAGCTTCCATCGCCATCCAGGAAGCAGGTGCGTGCCAATGGTCGGGTGTCGCAATAAATACCGCATCAATCGATTTATCTTCAAGCAACCGGCGAATATCCCGTTCACCTTTGGGTGCATTTCCAGTTGCTTGTTTGATATTGGCAATGGTTCTGTCAACGAATCGGGCATCTACATCGCAAATATGAGTCACCACTGCACCAGCTGCTTTACTGAATTCACCGGCCAGGTAATCACCACGACTCCGGATTCCAATTCCGGCTACGTTCATCTGTTCGTTCGCCCCAATAATTCGGCTGTAACTTTTGGCTGACATGCCAATTCCGCCAATGGTGATGCCTACTGCACCCACTGACGATTTCTTCAGGAAACTTCGTCTGTTTTGCGCCATGTTGGTTAGTTCGTTTGGTTTAGTTCCAGCACCGTGTGCGGTACCGACACGAATATAAGGAAAAAAATAAGCGTCTTAGGTGTTGAGAAACATAACCGTACAAATATTAGCCTCCTGTTTTCACATTCGACTACTTGATAAAATGATCTATCTAACTTTTAAAATATCTCTATAAATGAACTGTAATTAACGATAAATCCGTTTCTCAAATCCTGTTTATTTCCCTTCAATATCCCTAAATTAGAGGTTTATTCACCCAAAACGACAATCCATGGACATCAATGCATTTCTCAAGGTAAGCTATGGGCTATACCTCATTTCGACAAAAGCTGGAGATAAACTGGGTGGTTATGTTGCCAATACGGCTTTCCAGGTAACAGCTAAGCCACCACGCTTCGCCATCAGTTGTAACCGCGATAACCTGACATCAGAAATGATTCGCGAAAGCGGCATTTTCGCTTTTTCCGTGTTACGGGAAGATGCCTCGCCCGAAATCATCGGCAATTTTGGTTACAAAAGCAGTCGTGAGATTGACAAGTTTGAAAAGGTGAACTATATCACTGCTCAGAGCGGGGCTCCCATCGTCACCGATTCTTCGGTAGCCTGGTTCGACTGCAAAGTGATTGAAACACACGAAATCGGCACACATATTCTTTTCATTGGTGAAGTGCTCGACTATGATGTAATTGACGAGGAGGCTAATCCGATGACCTATGCCTATTACCATGAAGTAAGGAAAGGATTATCACCGAAGAACGCCCCGACGTACATCGAAGAGGAGAAACTCAAAGAAGCCAAAGAGGAAGAACCAAAAAAAGAAGCCTCTGGGAAAAATGAAACCTGGACCTGCCAGATGTGTAATTATAATTATGATCCGGAAACGGGTGATCCGATTACCGGAATTCCGCCGGGAACAGCATTTGAAGATCTTCCGGACGATTGGGTTTGTCCGCTTTGCGGAGCTACCAAGGACATGTTCGAGAAAGATTAGTCAGACCAAAATAAACCAAAAATCAATTAACACATGGAGAAAAGTATCAAAGGTTCGCAGACTGAGCAGAACCTGTTAAAAGCTTTTGCAGGAGAGTCTCAGGCACGAAACCGCTATGAGATGTATGCAAAAATCGCTAAAAAGGAAGGTTACGAGCAAATCGCGTCCATTTTTTCGGAGACAGCGATGAACGAAGTTGCACATGCTAAACGTTTCTTCCGATTTCTGGAAGGAGGAATGGTTGAAATCACGGCCTCCTACCCTGCTGGTGTAGAAGTAACAACAGCCGAGAATCTGCTCGCTGCTGCCGAGGGCGAAAACGAAGAATGGACCGATTTGTATCCGGAATTCGCCAAAGTTGCCGAAGAAGAAGGTTTCAAGGCTGTGGCCCTGGCTTTCCGGAAGATTGCTGAAGTAGAAGCAGAACATGAGAAACGGTACCGGAAACTGCTGGAAAACCTGGAAAACGATTCAGTTTTTAAGAAAGAGAAAAAAGTTCGCTGGAAGTGCCGCAACTGCGGTTATGTGCACGAAGGTGAGAAAGCGCTGGAACGTTGTCCTGCCTGTTTGCATCCAAAAGCTTATTTTGAAGAAGAAAACGACAATTATTAATCTGGAATATCCGAACGAATGAAGGCCCTGCACAGGGCCTTTTTATGTAAAAAACGAAAGTAAAGACAAAGAAAAAGGGCGGTAAAGATACCGCCCTTAATTTTCCACCAACAAAAATTATTTAACCTCAAATCCCCCCTGTAAGAAACAGACGACCACTTCTCTTTCTACAGGGTTTTACAAATATATATATTTTTTTTAACTGTCAATTACCCTTACTTGTTAATGAATGTTAATTTCAGATTTATCACTAAAAGACTGATCCCTCACTTAAACAATAACACATCACACAACACTAAATTTCAGACACCTATAGCTACCATACAACTAATTCAAGAAACAGTTCTTCAACAATTAAAATTTATTCTAAATAAACTTTTTCTCCTTGTTTGCAACATAAAAATCCATAAAACATAAAAAGGGTAACCGAATGACTCCCATTTCATTTTTTACTCAGCCATAAATTTAGACCACATCGTCAAAAATCCTAATTTTGCCTCAAATCAGAAATACAGTCCATGGAAAAAATTTCAGTGGTGGTCACCGTTTTTAACGAGGAAGAAAATATCCGGCCACTGGTTGAACAAATAACTGCAGCCTTAACCGATTACCCGTTCGAAATTGTTTACGTCGATGATGGTTCGACTGACAACACCGTTCAGGTCATCAAATCGATGAACAATTCGCACCTGAAGCTGGTCGAGCTAAAGAAGAATTTCGGACAGTGCCCGGCGCTAAAAGCAGGTATCGACTATGCGACCGGTGATTTCATTGTGACAATGGACGGCGATTTGCAAAACGATCCGTCCGACATCCCTATGATGGTCGAGCGAGCCAAGGAAGGCGAATTCGATTTGGTTGCCGGTATTCGCGAAAAGCGGAAAGACGGCTTCATCCTTCGGAAACTTCCGTCGAAACTGGCCAACTGGCTGATTCGCCGGGTAACGAAAGTAGATATCAAAGACAATGGCTGCGCGTTGAAAGTGTTCCGTGCCGACATGGCCAAAAGCATTCCATTGTACGGCGAATTGCACCGCTTCATTTCAGTGCTGGCTCACTACGAAGGAGCCAGAATTGATCAGGTAAATGTGAAGCACCACGCACGTATTCATGGCCAATCGAAATATGGTCTATCGCGCACTTTCCGGGTACTCAGCGACCTCATCCTAATGCTCTTCTTCCGCAAGTACATGCAGAAACCGATGCACTTCTTCGGAACATTTGGCATCCTCACCGGCCTGGCTGGTGGCGCCATCCTGTTCTACTTCTTCATCCTGAAACTGATGGGTGAAGACATTTGGGGACGTCCGTTGCTGCTGCTGGGAATCATCTTGCTGTTCATCGGCTTTCAGATTATCACACTGGGATTGCTGCTCGATTACCAGATGCGCACCTACTACGAATCGCAACATAAAGCACCCTATAAAGTAAGGCGGGTAACCGGTGGAGAAGAAGCAAATTAAAAAGGTTGGAATTAACCTGCTGAAACTGGTAATTTCGGCAGGAGCCATAGCCTGGGTACTTTCCAAAATTTCCTTCCGGGAAGTGCTGCATATTTTCGGGCAATCGGCACCGGGATACCTGTTGTTGGCACTGTTGTTTTTTGTGCTATCAAAAGTGCTGGCAGCTTTCCGCCTCAACCTCCTTTTCCGCGAAAGCGGGGCACATTTGTCGTGGTGGCTCAACCTGAAGCTCTACTGGATGGGCATGTTTTACAATTTGTTCCTTCCCGGTGGAATTGGAGGCGACGGCTACAAGATTTACCTCGTGAACAAGTTCCGGCAAAACGGCCTGAAAAAGAATTTTGGCGCTGTGGTCATTGATCGTGTTTCCGGACTCGTTGCCATCGGATTGATTACCATCACGCTCTATTTCTTTTCGGCCATCCAAATTCCATATGGACAATGGGCCTGGGTAGGATATTTTCTGGTATACGGCGGATTTCTGCTGTTGCTGAGACTTTTCTTTCCCCTGTTTCTGAGGATTCACCTGCCGCTTGCCGGCTGGTCACTGGCTTTGCAGCTCGCGCAGTTGCTTTCGGCGTTATTCATTTTGCTGGCTTTTCATCAGCAGGCGAACCTCGTCGATTACCTGTTCCTCTTCTTTCTGTCATCAATTGCAGCGGCATTGCCAATTACGATTGGAGGAGCCGGCGCCCGTGAACTGGTTTTCCTGTATGGCTCGCAACAATTGGGACTGGCAAGCGATCTTTCCATTGCGCTCAGTTTCATGTTCTACCTCATCACTGCATTTGCTTCGCTTTGGGGAATTGTCTGGGTATTTCGTCCTCCCTTCCGGAAAGAAGGCGATAACAATCCTGAAGCTGAAAAACAGGCCTGAATCACCAGATAAGACAAGCTATTTGGGCAGTCCAATATTTTGTCCGATTTTTGCACCACACCAAAACGTCCGGCTGCATGATTAAATACGTTTTCCTGGCACTTTATCTGGTCATCATGATTTGGGTGGGCATTCGTTCCTCCCGGAAGATCAAATCATCGGGTGATTTCTTCGTTGCCGGAAAACGGGGCAGTTTGTGGCAGGTAACCGGTTCCATGCTGGCTACCATTTTGGGAAGTTCAGCTATCCTGGGAACGGTCAACTTAGCGTACGTGCAGGGCTGGGCGGCTTCGTGGCTGATGCTTTCGGCGGCTGCCGGATTCATTGTTTTGATACCACTGGCCAAATATGTCAGCCGGTTCGGCAAGTATACACTCCCGCAGTTGGTGGGCGACTTTTATGGCCCAAAAGCCAAGACACTCGCCTCTATTATTATTCCACTGGCGTGGATTGGCATCGTGGCAGCACAAATCATCGGCGCTGCCAAAATTATGAACAGTTTTTTTGGCTTGGGCTATGGCTACGGCGTGATGGGAGCCGGACTGGTTTTCGTGTTTTATACGCTCATCGGCGGGCAGGTTTCCATCCTGAAGACGGACCAGTTTCAGGCGCTATTTATTCTCACCGGCGTATTGATTTCTGCCATCTACATTTTCTTTCATTTTCCGGTTTCGCCGGTAAAAATGACACCGATGGGATTTCCGTTTAACCAGCATTTCGATGTGTTGGACTTGCTGGTGCTGCTGCTCTCCTACTCGACCACCTTTGTAGTGGGACCAGATATCTATTCACGGCTGTTTTGTGCCGACAGTGAAGAAACCGCGCGTAAAAGTGTCAGACTTTCAGCAATCATTCTGATTCCGTTTGCATTCCTGATTACGTTCCTCGGTGTTTTTGCCAGCTACCAATATCCCGATCTGGATTACCACACCGGTTCGGCATTGATCCCAGTTATCATCCATGTGATGCCGGAATGGGGAATCGGATTGATGATGGCGGCATTGCTTTCAGCGGTGATGTCATCCGCCGATACCACTTTGCTCACGGCCTCCATTATCATCAGCGACCCGATTTCCAAAGGACTCGATACAAAAAATTCGTTGCTCAATACCCGCCTGATTATTCTCGGTCTGGGCGGACTCAGCATTTTACTGGCGCTGGAAGTTACGTCCATCATCCAGGTGCTGCTGATTGCACTGGCGGTATTCTCCGGTGCGTTTATTGTCCCAACGGCGGCCGGATTGCTCGGTTTCCGCACCAGCGAGGTAAGAAGCACTGCAGCCATGGCAGCCGGAAGTATTCTGGCGTTAGCCGGCAAAGTTTACAGTTTGTATGGCGACCGGATGATTGGCAACTGGATCATCATCTCAGCATTTGCCGTGAACGCGATCATCTTGTTTAGTGGGAAGAAGACATTCGAGTCAAGACCAAAGACACCAGACGCCAGACAATAGATACCAGACATTAGATTTTAGACATCAGAAAAGAGACAGAATCCATTGCGGTCGAAAGAACCTTTGCTTTTCAATCATCATCATCGCGCGACCGCAGTCCGCATCAGCTAACCAGCAACCGGTGGTTAAAACCACCGGCAATTCATGTGCTCCGTTAATGGATTTCTCTTCTTTTCTTAAAACTGAACACTCTGCCAACCACAGGAACAATTGCAGCACAAACCTGACACAGAATATCTCCTATCTAACGTCTAAACTCTCTCCTCTTTCGTCTTAATTAAAACAGGCTCCCCAATTGCTTGAAGAACCTGCTTTGCTTAACTATAAATCTTAACTTATGGCAATTAAGTCAACGTCCAGGGTGAGCGATATTCGTAATGCAATTTCGCGGTAGCTGCACCGTCTTCGTCATCCACAAAAGTTTCCGTATCCGGATCCCATTTGATAGTGCGTTTCAGGTCGCAGGCAATGTTACCGAGGTTACAAACCGTGGCACTGCTGTGCCCGATTTCTACCGGAACCACCGGGTCTTTCCTTTCGCGAACAGCTTCGATAAAGTTCACCTGGTGCGGTATTTTCGTTTCGTACGGACCGTCATCTGCTACCGATTCGGCTGGCATGAATTTCTCGTCCGATGCGTTGAAATAACCACGGGCTACTTCAATCCATCCTGTTTCGCCCCAGAACTTCACTCCCTTGGTCAGCTTCTCATCGAAAGGCTCGGAAGTCATTACCGTTCCGTCGGCATATTTGAACTGCATGAACTCGGTCCCGTCGCCAATGGGCGAAATCTCGATAGGACCACTACCGTCCATGCCCAAGCCCCACTGGGCAATGTCGAACATGTGAGCGCCCCAGTCGGTCGTGAAACCACCGCCGGTTTCCTTGTACCAGCGCCAGCCTCCCCAGAACTGCTCGTCCTGCGGCGGGTCAAGGGAAATAGGCGGATTCAGTTCGTTGTTGAAATGAATATCACCAGCCAACGGGCCTAACCAACGGTCCCAGTTCAAATCTTCGGGAATCGGCTCCTCAGGAAGCGTATACGGAGTAGGCGGTGCACCTACGTAGGCATTGATTTTCGTTATTTTACCCAGCTTGCCCGATTGCACCAGCTCCACAGCGTGCTGGAAATTGGGATCGGAACGTTGCTGGCTACCAATGGCCAGTACGCGGTCGTTGTCGCGAACGGCCTGACGCAGTACCTGTCCTTCCTTGATGGTGAAGGTCATCGGTTTTTCGAGGTACACATCCTTGCCGGCTTTACAGGCAGCCACAGCAATCATGGCATGTGCATGATCGGGTACGGCAATCACTACCGCGTCGATATCCTCGCGAGCCAGCAGGTCTTCATATTTTTCGTACGTTTTCACATCCGCTTTCTGACCGGCTTCGGCATAAAAATCGGTCACGCGTTGCTCAAAACGTTTGCGTTTTCTTCCATACACATCGCAACCGGCTACTACTTGCGTACCCGGAATCTGCAGAAATCCGTTGAGCAGGAACATGGACTGACGGCCCATACCAATGAAGCCCATGCGGATGGTTTTGTCTGTTGCAGCAGGTTTTTGTTTACAGGAGGAAAGTCCCGGAAGTACGGCCAGACCAGCCATTCCGGCAGCGGTAGTCCCCAAAAAGCGTCTACGGCTGACGCCCTTCTTCGCATCTTTTTCCATAGTTTACATTTAATAGGTTAAGTTACAAGTTCGGCGTTTGGTGTCCGAAAAACTGGCTACAAATTAATGAATATATGTTAATTGTACAGTATGGGTGGAAATTTTATTCGGCAGAAAGCAATCCTGACAGTTTTGAAAACCTGTCAGGATAGACATTCCAAATTATCTTTCATCCCAGGTCTACTCATCCCAACCTTCTCTAATCATAGAGAAGGGCTCGCGTCGCTGCAAAATCTCACCGACCTGATTTAAAAAAGAAAATCCAACCAGTATTGCAATAAAAAACGAACACTGATGAAACCACCGGCCCCGCCCCTCTTTACACTCGTAGAGAGGGGAAATTCAGACACCGTCTGAATGGGGTGAGTAGATAATCATCCGGAAACGACGGCTATCACGCTGACAGGTCTGTCGACGCTGTCAGGTGAAACAGCATCAGGCCGAAGGTCTGACATCCCGTAGCCCGGGGCAACGCCCCGGGTAGAAGACCAACACGTAAACGGAAGCCTGAAGGGCTTCAACGCTCCTATTAATTGTGGAAAAGAAAGTCCCAGCCTTACAGGCTGACTGTTCAACCAACGTATCCAATACTTGGGGCGTTACCCCAAGCTCCGAAATCAGAACCTTTCAGGCTCTATTCGTCCATCCAAACCACTGTCAGGGTCTCCGACCACCGACAGGGTTCCCCCACAAAAAGAGCCGCCGGACAACTGCCCGGCGACTCACACTTAACTAAAATCTAAACTTATGAGTGAAAAAATCTAATCAAAAAACTCAATTATTCTTCTTCAACCGACGACTTCCGGGTGGCATTGGCCCGGGCGGTGGCCATGGTATTCGCGATTAGCTCGTCCACCTGTCCGATGAGGGTAGACAATTCATCCGATTTATTGAACTGCTGCTGCACTTCCAGCCACGACAGACTCATTTCGATCTGCTCTTGCAAAACTTTCCGCAACCGGTAGGCCGACGTGGTCGTATCAGCTGCTTCGGCGGTCAGCTTTTGCTGGTAAATAGCCTCGAAAGCATCCGCAGCGGTCATCAGGCGTTCCAGCCAGGCCGTTCCCTCGACGGTGGTCAGCAATGCCGCATTTCCCTCCAGCTGCAGTTCGGCTATCAGGTTGCCCAGCCGCGATGACTCGGTCTGGTACCCTTCATTCTGCATCGACCAGCCCAGCCGTTTGAAAATGCTCAGCAGCGTATCCGCAGCAGCAGGATACCCGTCCAAACCGGCATACGAGCAAGCCACCAGGTAATGACGCAACGCCAGGTATGCCCGGTCGCGCACCTCGTCGGCCGCCGCTAACTTAGCGGTATATTCACTTTTCCGCTCTTTCTTGTATGCCGATTCAAAATCGAGAAATACGGCTTCAAGGGGAGTAATAACGGCTGTCAAAATAAGGGTTTCGGAATTGGCAGCTTTCAAGAGTTCCAGGAAACGACTGGTCACATTGTACACAGTATCCTGATCCAGATAACGATACGCAAATTTTTCCATAATATATTTATTTAGTGAAATTAGGGTTAGCATTTTATTGGGCATGACCGATTGCCTGCTCCGCTGGTTATCTGCCCGCACCGGGGAAAATCCTCCGGACAGAAATTGTTACGCCGCGACGCCGAAATAATCATCTCCCCAGGACGGAAGCATCTCATTGCAACGTGACGAACTGCTTCCCGAAACGGAGGCACCTCGTTGCAGCGTGACGAACAACTTCCCGAAACTGAGGCATCTCGTTGCAGTGTGACGAACACCCTCCCGAAACTGAGGCACCTCATTGCAGCGTGACGAACAACTTCCCGAAACTGAGGCACCTCGTTGCAGCGTGACGAACAACTTCCCGAAACTGAGGCACCTCGTTGCAGTGTGACGAACACCCTCCCGAAACGGAGGCACCTCATTGCAGTGTAATGAACACCTTCCCGAAACTGAGACACTCCATGCAGCTTGCATGAGTTGACTATCTCCGCACAGGTACTTCATTTCACGTGCATGAATACATTCCATCGCCAGAGGAGGTTGCTGTCGCGGGTAGACATACCTCAAGCACATTTGGTCAATGAACGCCATTACGGTTCATTCACTCCCAACATCATTCTTCACATATATCCGGCTAAAATCTGTCTCTCGGAAACCGTATATTGAATATAAATTGAAAAAACTTTTTATCCCGTTTTTTTTGATGAACGTATCAAACTTTTTGATGAACGTACGGATCTGGTATGTGAACGGAAAATTGGGAAGGGTGAAATGGGGTGGTCTGAAGATGTGTTATGTTTGGTTAGGAGAGAAATTTTTTACTTTGGGGGCTGAAATAAACCAACACAATGCGAATGAATTGAAGTATTCCGGAAGTTCATCAGACGAAGATTCCGAATAATACATTACAAAATACAACGCGATACGGATACATAAAAAAAGGAACTAAGCATCAAATTTTGCAATTTGCTACCATCGATAGAATAATATATACTATACGCAATATGGATAATACAGAAATTATTAAATTCATTAAGAATGAACTCACCTCAATTTCAATTTACGAGTTTCTAACTTCAAATTACAACGAGAAAATTATATCAAAACTCACTCAAAAATATCGCTTTAACTCCTCTGAAGAATTGAGAAATTTTATTGTAGAAAATGGACCAAATTTTTATGGATTTTACCCTCATAACAGAAAATGGAAAGAAAAAGAACTGCAAGAATTAGGGGAAAGACTGAGTAGAGCTTATTCTATAGCTTCAGAAAAAGAATTACAAGAAAAAATTGATTCATTAACATTGGAAATTGAAGGGCTTCCTACAGAAGAGGAAATAGTCGAAAATGAAAAAAAAGAGAGACAAACAAAGTTCATTCTTAAAATATTATATAGAGAAGAGTTACGATTGCCACATGAATCATTTTTTAAAAGCGCAGAAGAAAAAAATAGAAGCTACGAGTTTTTCAAGCTTGACTTAGACATATATAGCCTCAAGGGTTTAAAGTTCAACAACATTAAAAATGAGGACATAAAAAACTGGCGCAAGGAATTATTGGAGCTATTCACTGGAAAGCTTCCTCAAATCTTTCCAATCAGCACAAAACAGGTTTTTGAACCAGCTCTCCTGGCGTTAAAGAATGGATTGCTATTTGGTCAGGCAATAATAACTAATGATAATACTGTTTGTCTAAATTTATCGGATGGGATTATGGTCAGAATAGATTTTTACAAAAAGAAGTTGACGAGTAGTGAATCAAGAATATATTCGAATGTAAATTATAAAGAACCTGAAGAGATTTACTCAACCGGTGGTTATGCAACAAAAATTTATTTGCCTAATGATTTAATATTCGTCACAGAAGAAAATGTGGCTCATGTGAGTTTTGAAGCTTCTCCCTTGTTGAATGGATTTTCTCAATTTAATTCAAGCAGTATTGCCCCAGTAATTGAAAAATTGAAAGAGAATGAGTTACTCGAATATTACTATTAGAATCTATCTCAACTCCGTATTAAAATATATATTAATAAGAATTTAAAAGATGTCTATTTTAGATATTTTTAATCAAACCAGGACAACCAAGATGTTATTGAAAGAGAGGGTTGCCAGAAAGAAGTCTTACAAAACTGAATAAATCTAATCTTAGGTTGTCCTGAAAAAGAAAAGCCTACAATAGGAAACTGCCACGCAGTTTTCCTCTACTCATACAATTTACCGTTATATTAAAACTCATTACTTATGGATAAATCACTCTATTTCGAAGATGAAAAATTAATTTCAGAAGCAGACAACAAGCTAATTACTCTGACAACACACAGAGTTCGAATGAATACAGGCAGCCGCATTGTTTCAATCATGTTATCTCAAGTCTCTTCTGTTGAGATACACTATATAACGAATATTTGGTATTTAATTGTTGCAATTGTCAGCGCTTTGGGAGGGATATTTTACTCACTTTCAGAAGAGGACCCTTCAGGCTTTATTATTGGAGGAATAATTGCTGTGGTCTTTTACTACATTTTCATTAAAACCAAAAAACACACATTATCCATTGGTTCTTCCAGCAACAAAATCAATTTTCAAATCAAAGGAGTAGGTCATGAAAATATCATTCGATTCGTAAACGATTTAGAAAAAGCGATTGCAAAACAGACGCTAAAGTAAGTAGGTTTGCTTCAGACAATATTCAGAAATCGCCGAAAAGACTGTAAATGTTCCCGAGCATGAACCTCCCCTAATAGGCATACTCTCATGCCTTGGGACCATTTACAATTAACCTTTAATATTCCATTTAAGAAAAACTAACCCATGGGAATGTTCTATAACGGAGCACAATGTGATATCTATATCGGGAAAGGTGCGGGCAAAAAATTGATGAATGACATTCGGAATGCCAAAAAGTCCATCAGAGTTGTTTCGCCATTTTTATCACCGTTTTTAATAACTGAGCTCATTAGCTTCAGAAGAAGAGACCTGGAAGTTGAATTGATCACAACCGATACGATAGAAGATTTTAATGGAAATCGTAAAAAAATCATTCATCAACTGATTAATCAAAACAGGGAAACAGATCAGGAAGCGGTAGAGAAGCGCGAGAAGTGGAAAGACATATCCAAAATATTGTCATACATAACCATTGGGCTATTGTTGACATTGGCTGGCGTCGTATACTTTGTGAGAGATATTAAAATGGCATTCGGGCTAATTCCAATCGTTGTTCTTTTTCTGATCATCAAATTATATCAAAGTAAAATCAAAAATCAACGAATCTATCATTACTGGTACTCACAGTTATTCCCGTTTAAGGTGTATATGTCACCTGACACCAGCTTCCAGAGCGATACGTTCATTCATAGTAAAATCTATTTAATCGACGACCATATTGCCTATTTAGGTTCGCTAAACTTTACATCAAATGGGACAACACACAATTATGAAACCAGAATCAGAACTACTGATACTAGTGCGATTAAAAAGATAAAAGAAGAAATAGATCAATTAATGAATCATTCACATTTGCCTGAAAGAGATATACAAATGTGGGGCAAACAATTATACAGAGAACCAATAAATTAAAACGAATGAAAAATAAAGTAACAGCAGCGCTTCTTGCCTTTTTTTTGGGCGGACTTGGAATCCACCGTTTTTATCTCGGACAAGGACTTCTTGGAGTCCTATACCTTGTTTTTGTGTGGACTTTTATTCCATCAATTATTGCGTTTATTGACTTCATTGTATTCCTGGTAATGGACGAAGACAGATTTAATGCAAAATATAACGGAGGTAAAGTGGCTTACGCAACTGCCGGCAACAATGTAGCCGATGAAGTGGCTAAGTTATACGAACTAAAAGAAAGAGGTGCGATTACCGCTGAGGAATTCCAACGCAGAAAAGCAAAATTACTGTAAGGCTAATCGGCAAGACCAATAAAATAGTTAAAACAAAACAGATGAGGAATAAACGAACAGAAACACTACTAAATATACTTTACAATACATCCTGGTTTCTGGTTTTAGCCGGAGCCTTGTTTAAGCTGCAACACTGGCCTTACGGGACATCTCTTCTCTGGTTTGGCTTCATATTCGGTTCTATCATCAGCAGCATTCAGAATATGCAGCTGAAGAAAAGGATAAGAGAACTGGAAGCAAAGATTCCGCCCATTGATGACAAAGACATTTTTTAAAATCTTCCTACATAAAATTTCTTGACCTACGACATATTTAGAATAACCCTGACGAAAAAATAAATCATTCAATTTTTATGAAAGCACTCTCACTAACCCTTATTGCTTGCCTATTTGTCATAACCGCTGCAGCACAAAACGCAACGGAAGGTGTTGAAAAAAAGATAACCAAAATAAATGCGCTATATCCTTCATTTGAACAAGAGTTTCGGCTTTCTCCTGTAACCACCTGGAGTTATCGTGCCGGATTTAATATTTCTCTCGCGTATGGAGATTTTTATTCCTACGATAACTCTTTCTTTGGCTCAACTTCTCATGTAGAATATTTTGAATTTCTGCCAACAGCAGAAGTTAACTACCGCTGGTACTACCGGTTGTTAAAACGACAGGAAAAAGGAAGAAAAACAATCAATAACAGTGCTGGCTACTTTTTTGCCGAAGCAGACGTTGTGACCCCCGGAATAAAATTGCAAACGGTTAACAACGATGGACTACATGACGTTATTTCCGGAATATATGCGGGATGGGGGTTTAGAAGAACCATCGG
The DNA here is from genome assembly GCF_009617875.1 of Prolixibacter sp. NT017. NCBI lineage: Bacteria > Pseudomonadati > Bacteroidota > Bacteroidia > Marinilabiliales > Prolixibacteraceae > Prolixibacter > Prolixibacter sp. NT017. The sequence goes on from NZ_BLAV01000001.1 coordinate 3,057,253, forward strand.
GAAGAAAATTACGATAGACCTCAATTTACGTTATTCTCTGCTCATGAGAAATGTTGAGGAAACAGCCTTCTCAAACATAATTCCGGGCTTTAAAGTTGGGTATCGAATTAAATAGAAGTTTTGTGTATCCGCTACGCGGAAAATGCGGGTTTGGGAATGGCAATTGCTACAATACTTTATCCGCTACGCGGAATTTCGCTGAAGGAAATGCAGCATAGGTAGGAGCTTTTCCAAACTTTGGAACTCCGGAAATGTCGCGATACTTTCTCCGTAGGAGATTTAGTATTGTAGGTCGAAAACGCTCCCGCCTCAATGCTACCTCGTAGAGGTTATACACAGCAGTCACATACTCCTCGCTAAATTTCGTTTATCCCAACAAGCAGATGATTTGTATATTTACACCTCACAAAGCAAAACACCGAATCGTAATCAAACAAAACATCCCATGAAGAAAACTTATCTGCTGCTCGCCCTGGTGCTTTGGGTAGCATCGGCATTCGCGCAAAAGACCGAATACATTACGAAATTCAACATTCCGTATTACAATGATTCCCTCAACCAGGCCGATGAGTACCTCCGGCAGCAATGTGTACTGGATCTGTATTACCCAAAGAATGTGAAGCATTTCCCTACCATTGTCTGGTTTCATGGTGGCGGCTTAACGGGCGGACACAAAGAGATTCCGGAAGCGTTGAAAGAACAGGGCATGGCCGTGATTGGCGTAGGATACCGGCTATCGCCTCACATTAAAGCGGAGCATTGCATCGACGATGCAGCCGCCGCTGTCGCCTGGGCATTCAACCACATCGAGCAATTCGGCGGCGATTCGACGCTGATTTTCGTCTCTGGTCACTCTGCTGGTGGCTACCTCACACTGATGGTGGGATTGGACAAAAACTACCTGAAAAGATGGGACATCGATGCCAATCGCATTGCAGGACTGATTCCTTTTAGCGGGCACACCATCACTCACTTCACCATTCGGGCCGAGCGGGGCATTCCGGGAACACAACCGGTCGTCGACAGCCTGGCGCCGCTGTACTGGGTGCGGAAAGATGCACCGCCGTTGCTGCTCATCACCGGCGACCGTCATATGGAAATGTTGGGACGCTATGAAGAAAATGCTTACCTGATGCGCATGATGAAAGTGGTGGGCCACAAAAATACCCGGCTATACGAAATGCAGGGCTACGGCCACAACATGACCGCTCCAGCCTTTCCGCTGCTGCTGAAAGATGTACGAGAGATTGTGAAGGAGAAGCGGGCGAACGACTAGCCTTCGTTACGCCAGCTCCACAACGGTTATACCGGCACCGCCATGCTGGACGTGTTCATCATGGTAGTGCCGTACCATTGGCTCGGTACGCAGGTAGTTTCGAATGAGTTCGCGCAGGACGCCGGTACCTTTTCCGTGCAGGATACGGAGCTCGGCTGCTTCCACCATAATGGCCTCGTCGATGAACTCCTGAATTTTATGCAGGGCTTCCTCTGCGCGCATTCCCCGCACATCAACTTCCGGTTTGAAGGTCATTTTCCGGTCGGCAATGGCATCGTTGATCCGGGCGATGGTCTTATTCTTCTGCACGCCCTCTTTCTTCAACTGGCTGTTCGATACCACTTCCAGCTTATCACGTTTCACAGTAGAACGTAACGCTCCAAAGGCTACCACAATGTTTTTACCGTTGATTTCGAGCACCTCGCCGGCTGCCTGCTGTCCCTGCAAGCGGACCTTCGCTCCCACCTCCAGTGTGGGCGTTTTGGGTTGAGCCGGTTTGACCTTCTTCTTCTCCGGTTCTTTGCGGGGTGACTTCTCACGGCGCTTTTGCTCCTTTTGCCGCAGTTTCTCCATCTTCCGGGCTATCTTTTCCTCATCCTCGGTAGCTTTCTTTTCTACCTCATCGCGGAAATCGTCCAGCTCGCGGCGCACCTTGCGGGTTTGTTCTTTCTCGGCATTGGCCTCTTTAATCTCGCGAATGGTTCGCTCAATCATCCGGTTGGTGTTGGACAATAGCTCATCGGCTTCGCGTTTGGCTTTCGCCAGAATCTCTTTCCGCATCCGTTCCGTCTCTTCCAAATCGGACTCGTACTTGCCGGCCATGTCGTCCAGGTGACGTTCCACCTTCCGGATACGCTGCCGCTTGCCTTCCCAGTACCGCTTGTCGCGGACAATATCGCGCAGGTGCTTGTCGAAATCGATGTGCTCCTGCCCGATTTTATCGCTCGCTTCCTTCAGAATGTCTTCCGGAAGACCGATTTTACGGGCAATCTCGAAAGCGAACGAACTTCCCGGCTTGCCAATTTGCAACCGGAAAAGGGGTTCCATCTGGTGCGAATCGTACAGCATGGCGCCGTTTTCTATTCCCTCGGCCGAACTGGCAAAGTGCTTCAGGTTGGTATAGTGCGTCGTGATGACACCGTAAGTTCCTAACTGGTTGACGCGGTTGAGCACGGCCTCGGCAATGGAGCCCCCCAGCATTGGCTCGGTTCCGGTTCCAAACTCGTCGATGAGCACCAGTGTTTTGGGCGTGCAGTTCTTCGTGAAGAACTTCATATTGGTCAGGTGCGAGCTGTACGTACTCAGGTCGTTCTCCAGTGACTGGTCGTCGCCAATGTCGATGAACATACGCTCGAAGATGCCCGAGCGACTATCCGGGCTCACCGGGACGGGCAAACCACATTGTAACATGTATTGCACCAGGCCTACCGTTTTCAGGCAAACCGATTTACCCCCGGCATTGGGACCGGAAATGAGCAGGATACGATTCTGTTCTGTAAGCGTAATATCGAGCGGAACAATTTTCCGGTTCTCCACCTTCAGGTTGCGTTCCAGCAACGGGTGACGAGCCTTGAACCATTCCAGTTCCAGTTTCTCTGTCACTTTCGGCTTCACCGATTCACTTTCGATGGCCCAGAGAGCCTTGGCCCGGATGAAATCGAGTTCGGCTAAAATGCCGTACGAAAACGCCAAATCTTCAGCATACGGACGGATTTCATCGGTGAAGTGAATCAAAATCTTCACGATTTCGCGTTTCTCAGCCGACTCCAGTTCCCGGATACGGTTGTTCACTTCCACGACTTCTTCGGGCTCCACGTAGGCTGTTCGTCCGGTAGCGGATTCGTCGTGCACAATCCCTTTCAGCTTCCGCTTGTTTCCGGCAGCAATGGGAATCACCGTGCGGCCATCACGAATGGAAGTGGAAACGTCTTTCTCTACGAGGCCTTCCTTCTGTGCTTTCCGCAGAATGCTCTGCATAATTTTGGACACACTGGCCTGCCGGGAAAAAATTTCGCGGCGAATGTTCGCCAGTTCGGGTGACGCATTGTCCTTAATTGTTCCGTGCTTGCTGATGATTTGGTCGATGCGGTCATATACAAATGGGAAAAGCTGTACATCGCGAACCACATCGCGCAGCCTGGGAAATTCCGCTTCTTCCCGGGAACGGAAAAAATTAACGATGGCACGAATGGTTTCCAGCGAACGTTTCAGGTCGAACAGCTCGTGGACTTCGAGGAATGTTCCGGGCACCTTGATTTTCTGCAGTGCCGGACGAACATCGAGGTAATAGCCTGTCGGGAAATTGGTCTCCTCGGCGATGATCTGCATGAATTCCACGGTCTCGTCTAGCCGCCGGACAATGGTCTCGTAGTTAGACGAGAAACTGAACTGCGCAGCAATCTCCTTCCCGAGTGTGCTCAGGCACCGCTGACTCAGCAAGTCGCGTATTTTGTCGAAACCAATTTTTGATTCAAATCCCGCAGGATAAATTTCCACCATCGTTATTCATTTTCGAATTGCAAAAATAACAATCGAAAAGGGATATACGAAAAGCGGAGGTAAACTTACTTACCCCCGCTCTGAAATATCGTATGTTCGAATACTTAGATTCGTACCATGGTTGAGTCCTGCACCCAACCTTTGTTGCCGTCGGCCAGCTGAATTTCCTTCCAGGTACCGAGGCTGTCGGTAAGTTTCACCTTCAGGCCTTCGTGAATAATGAAGAGTTCCGTCCCTGTTTCACTGGGCGAACCTTTCACGGTAACGGTCGGTGCCGTGATAATGGCCGTATTGCGGTGCGTTAGCTTGCTCTTCTGACTCGAGGCAAACGAGAAGGTAAATCCCGACCAGATAAGCGCCAAAATGGAAACCCAGAATGCCAGTTTCTTCCGGCGCACCGTTTGCGCAAAAAGAAACAAGGCAAAGATGACGAGGAAGATAAAGAAGGCTATCATGCTTTGTGTTCCCCACTCATCCGCTGAATGCGTATTAATAATACTGTGCCACCATTTGGTCAGGAAAAATTCGGGCAACGGCTGAATGTTATCGACCACATGAGCCTGCGCCAAATCGAGGTTATATTTGATGTCGTCGTCATTGGGAGCCAGCAAACGGGCCCGCTCATAATTGATGATGGCCTTGGTTATCTTTCCCGATTTGTAATAAGCATTTCCCAGGTTGAAATAGAGATCTGCTGATTCATATCCCCGCTTCAGAATGCCAGAATAAACGCTGGCGGCCTGCTGGTAATGCCCTTTTGCATACAAGGTATCGGCCCGGGTAATCGAGTCCAGTTCTGCTTTTTGAGCGAAAGTGGTACCGGAAATCAACACCAGCGCCAACATTCCTATGATGTATAATACTTTTTGTCTCATCGAATCCCTGTTCTGTTGATTCTGTTTCATCGTTACTTAATCTCTTTTTCCATGCGGCTCATCACCTCAACAGCCTTATCGTACATTTCATTCATGGCTGTCGATGTGCCTCCGCCCGGCGCGAATCGGGCAAACTCACATGTATCGAGCGTTTCGATAAAGCGATCGACCAGCTCCTGCGAAACACTGCGTTGCAGCAACGCTTCTGCGGCGCGCTCCTTGTTCAAATCGGCTACCGGAATGGTCAGCTTATCGCTGAGGTAGCCCCAGAATGCGCGGGTTACTGCTTCGTAGAATTTCTCCGCATCGTTTTGCTTCAGAACGCCGCGGGCCACTTTCAGGTGTTTCATGGCCACCTTGCTGGCTTTCCGGTTTTTCACCCGGGCCAGGTTCGCATTCTCGCGGATGCGCTTCATGTTAAAGAGATAGAATATGAGTACGAGGAATGCTCCTCCGAGATAAATCAGGTAGAAGTTCACCGAACCGAAGAACGTATCGTTTCGCTGGAACAATTGGTTGTTATCCGTCTTGATGTAACGAATATCCTTTCCGAGGAATTTCACATCTTCTTTGGAAAGTCCGCTGCTGACAACCGTGTTCGACTGGTTACCGGCTCCTTTTTCCACATGCAAATCATACGACTTGGTGGTCTTGGTCACGTATCTTCCCGTTGCCGGATTGAAATAGACAAAGTTGACAGCCGGAATGGTAAAATCGCCGGCATGACGCGGAATGACCAGGTATTCGAACGAGGTGCTTCCTTCCAGACCACTCTCCGTCGCTTTGAAATCGCTGGTATTCTTCGGATCGTATGTGTCGAAATCCGGCGGGAAATCAACCTTGGGCGCATCAATCAGTTTGAGGTTACCGTTTCCGGAAATCTTCAGCTTCAGCGTTACTGCATCGTTGGCTTTTACATCCGTTGCCGTAATAGAAGATTCGAGACGGAAGTTCCCGACTCCTCCGGAATAATTGGCCGGCGCTTTAGGCAGCGACTTCACATGAATGGTTACAGGCTGACTGAACACGGTGGCTTTCACCGTTGAAAACTGATCGAAGAAATCGTCGAAAATACTTTGCGGCTGCTGTACGCGCTGACGCACCAACGCCACAATTTTCACCGGTTTAATGGTGATATTTCCGGTTTGCTGCGGAAAAAGAATCGTTTTCTTCAGTGTTCCCACATTGTATATTTCTCCGTTATAGGCTTCCCGGTGTAACGAAATCTGTTGCGGGATATCGATATCCTGCGACCAGAATCCTTCGAAGTTCGGTAGTTCAATATCGTCGAATCCACTCAGGTTCACCCGTGAGTAAATCTTAATGGTCGCAACCAGATGCTCTCCTTTGTAAACCGATTTCCGGTTCACGTCCACCTTGACAAACAGATCCTTCGAATCGATATGTCCTGGTGTAGCTGCCGGCTTATCGACACCTCCTCCCGCTGGTTTCGACGAACCTTTTACCACCTGAATGGTCACCGGATTTGACGTGTATGTCTTTCCGTCCACGTCAATGGTGGCCGGTTGAATGGTGAACTTTCCCTCTTTTTTTGCCTGCAGAATGTAGGTGTAAGAGAAAGTGACCGAACGAGTCGTTTTACCGTTGATCATCTGAATGGATGTACTGTTGGAAGTCGAGGGTCCCATTAGTACATCGAAGTCATTCAACTCCGGAAGTTTCAGGTTATCTCCCTGTGTGTTTAGCACAAAAGAGAGCCGGAACTGGCTTCCGAGCTCTACCACATTGGGCGCCGACATCGAAAACCGAACGTCGTCGGCGCGGGCAGTTAAGCCGGCAAAGAGCGTAAACAAGAGAAGAAACAGGGTCTTTTTCTTCATCATCTGTATGCCTGTATATTTCGTGATTAATCTGTATTGCATTGTCAACATGCCTCAAAATTAGCAAAACCCCGGAATTTTTCCGGAGGGTATCCGGTTACACATCAATATCAACCGCTACCAATCCTTTTCAACCTTACGCTGCTGCGCCTTTGTCGCTTTCAGCTTACGCACTTTTTCCTGTGTTTTTCGCTCATCGTTTTGCAGGGCCTGCAACATCTGCTCGGCATTTTGTTTCGAGATCTTGTTCTGCTGAGGTTGCTGCTGTTGCTGCTGATTTTGGTTTTGGTTTTGGTTCTGTTTATTCTGGTTTTGCTTGTTTTGATCTTGTTTATTCTTATCCTGATTCTGTTTGTCCTTATTGTTCTTGTTCTGGTCTTTGTTTTGTTTGTTCTTATCCTGGTTGTTCTTGTTATTCTTGTCTTTGTTGTTCTTATTCTGTTGGTTCTGTTTATTCTTGTTCTTGTTTTTCTGCTGCTGCTTCAATTTTTCCGCGTAAGCGAGATTGTACTTGGTTTCCATATCGTTCGGATTCAACCGCAACGACTTTTTATAGGCATCGATACTCTCGTCAATCTTTTTCTGCGCCAGCAACGAATTTCCCAGGTTATGGTAGACCATTGCCTTATCCTTGGTATTGTCGGTCTCTTTGGCCAGCTGCTCAAACTGTTCGGCCGCTTTTCCGGGCTTGGCCTGCTTGTAGGTGGCATCCGCCAGATTGAATTTCCACTTGAAATCGTTGGGCTTCTCCTGCAGCGCTCTGCGATAAGCCACTTCGGCCTTGCTGAAGTTGACTGTGTCGAGACTGGCTGTGTCCTGTAATCCTTTTTCGAAAAAACTATTTCCTTCCCGGATGTATTTCCGCTCTTTCTGCGCAAATACCGGAACCGCGAGGAATAGAATCATCGCCATGAGAACGATTTGCCTCATCCGCACTTTATTTTCCGACATGAATGTTTTCACGTTCATTATATCTAAATCCTTCTCTGTTATTTAAATAAACTGTAATTTTTCAACCACCTGTTTTTCCTGTCGAGCACGAGGAAATCGATCAAAATCAATGCCAGAGCCATGATTAGGAAATACCCATATTGGTCTTCATAATCGGAATACACCCGCGATTCAATTTCCGCTTTTTGCAGCTTGTTCAACTCGTCGAACAAAGTATTCAATCCGATCTGTGCATTGTTGGCCCGGATATACGTTCCTCCTCCCGCATCCGCAATTTCGGTCAGCATCTTCTGATCCAACTTCGTAATAATCGTGTTCCCTTGGCTGTCCTTCCGGTAACCTTGTTCTCCGTTGGGCAACGTAACCGGAATCGGTGCTCCTTCGGGAAGTCCCATTCCAATGGTGTTGACAGTGATTCCTTTTTCGTACGCCGCTTTGGCTGCCGCAACCGGATTATCTTCATGGTTTTCACCGTCGGTAATCACAATGATGGTTTTATTTCCCTCGAAATTCGGCGAGAACGAACGGGCTGCCAGGTTGATGGCTGCTCCAATGGCTGTTCCCTGCACCGGAACCATATTGGTATTTACCGAACTCAAAAACAGTTTTGCCGACGCATAATCGGTCGTAATCGGTAACTGAATATAAGCCTGCCCAGCAAACACGATCAACCCGATTTTATCCTGGTTGAGCCGGTCGGTCAATTTGGCAATGGCTCTTTTCGCCCGGTCCAGCCTATCGGGTTTAATGTCCTGAGCCAGCATACTGTTCGATACATCGAGGGCAATCATGATCTCGATTCCCTTGCGTTTTACTGTTTTTAGTTTCGAGCCAAACTGCGGACGAGCGACTCCGACAATTATAAATGCCAAAGCCAGCATCCATATCCAGAATTTCACTACCGGACGACCGTTCGACACGTTGGGCATCAAACCAGCCAGCAACTCCGGATTTCCAAATTTGCGAATGGCTCTACGTCGTCCTCTTCTGGCCAGCCAAAAGACGATGGCAAATGCCGGTATCACCAGCAAGAGGTATAAATATTCGGGATTTGCGAACCTAAATGATTCCATTTTTCCTTTTAATTTCTTGACTAAAATTCTTCAACACCACCGGGCCAGGCCCTCTTTCTCTCAGGCTTCTTTCTTACGGAATATTCCTGAAAATCGTGTTCTTCAGGAACACCAGCAACAGCGTCAGTAACAGGGCCGGAAGAGCAAAACGTTCGAATTCCTCCGTCTTCCTGCTGAACTGCTTCACATCTATTTTCGATTTTTCCAGTTTGTCAATCTCTTTGTAAATTTCTTTCAACTTGGCATTATCGGTGGCCCGGAAGTATTCCCCTCCGGTAATCGACGCGATTTGTTTCAACATTGGTTCATCAATCTTCACCTGCATTTGCCTCATCTGGGTACCGAAGGGAGTCTGTACCGGATAAGGCGCCGTGCCAATCGAGCCGATTCCGATAGTGTAAACACGAACTCCAAATGTTTTGGCAATTTCGGCTGCGGTAACCGGCGCAATTTCGCCGCGGTTATTCTCACCATCGGTCAACAGAATTACCACTTTGCTTTTGGCTTTACTGTCCTTCAAACGAGCTACGGCTGTTGCCAACCCCTCCCCGATAGCTGTTCCGTCCTCGATCATCCCGGTATGGATATCCTTGAACAGGTTAATCAATACCGCATGATCGGTTGTCAACGGACACTGCGTAAAACTCTCGCCGGCAAAAACCACCAGGCCAATCCGGTCGTAAGGTCGGCCGGAAATAAACTGAATGGCGATATTTTTGGCAGCATCCAACCGGTCAGGCTGAAAGTCACGTGCCAGCATCGAACTGGAAATATCGAGTGCCATAACAATATCGATTCCTTCGGTGGTGGCATTCTCCCAGCTGGAAGTCGACTGCGGGCGGGCCAGTGCCATAATCAATAACGATAACACGCCCAACTTCAATACAAAAAGCAGATGACGCAGATAATGCTTCCACGTGCGGGGTGCCCCCTCAAAACCTTTCAGTGTCGATAATTGAATGCTTGCCCGCGATTTCTTCTGCTGCCACACATACCAGACAATCATCGGTATGAACAGCAGAAAAAGATAGAAAAATGCGGGATGTGCGTATGTTATCTGACTCATGATTTTCTTCTTCCCTTTTTATCCGACAAATCAATGGTAATCTCCTCATCGCCGTTGTCTTCATCGTTTTCTTCTTCCTCTTCCTCGGGCGATTTCTCTTCTATTTTCGTTTGGTTGACGAAGAAATAGGCATTGGCCAGTGTCATCTGGTTATCATCTTCCACCGGAATGAATTTGGCAAACTTCACCAAATCCGCCAGTTCCAGAATTTCCTTCAGCTGCTTGTACGATTTTTCATCCAGCTTCACGGTATCGTACTTCAGCGCAACCATGATTTCATCGGTAGTTTTTTCCATGGCCGTCACGTCGAAACGTCCTTCCAGGTATTCCCGCAAGGTATCGGTAATGCGGCTGTAGTATTCTTTTACATGGTCATGCTGCCAGAGTTTCTGCTCTTTGATTTCGTCCAGCTTGCGCAAAGCAACACGATAAGGCGGCTCTTTCGGCTTCGGCGGCTTTTGGAACAGCGGCAGCTTCTTCTTCCTGCGGCGAATCGCATAAATCAGCAGGAAGATGATGGCCAAAATCAATATGCCACCAAACAACCACGGTGCAATTTCTTTCAGCGTTACCGGTGCATCGAACGGCTTTTTGATATCCGCCGGCCCTTTTTTCAAATCCACTTTAGGAACCTGTACAAACAGACTCAGACTATTAGTATGAACTGAATCAGTCAGCTGATCGTACTTCAGTTTAAACCAAACCGGTGGAATTGGATGCGGTCCGCTGTCGAATGCAGTGATCAAAAAGTCCTGCCGCAACATAATCCGACGGCCTTCCATCTTGATGGTATCAATCGGGGTGCGTTGCAGCACTTCGATAGATTTGCCGATGCTGTCGGGTATTTGTGGAAACTGAATCTTCGGACCGATATTCTGTTCCAGCTCCAGGTTCAGGTGAATCTGGTCGCCCAGCAGAATCGTATCACGGTCGAGCGTGGCACGTGCCTTTATTTCCTGCGCCTGTACACCCGATGCTACTATCAGCAACAGGGCCAAGACGAAGGTTATATGTTTCATCGTTCGTGTAACGTTCATTGATTATTGTTCTCTTTTCTTAAACAGTGAAACAAGCGATTTCACATAGTCATCACGGGTGTTGATTCCGACATAGTCGACGCCTGAACGCTTCATCATAATGTCGAGCTTCGTGCGGTAGTCGTTCCACCATTTATGATAAGTTTCCCGCACTTTCCGGCTCGATGAATCCACCCACAGGTATTCGCCCGATTCGGCATCTTTGAATTTCACCATGCCTATAGAAGGTAACTCAGTTTCCCGTTCATCGTAAATCTGCAGTCCCACCACATCGTGTTTGCTGTTGGCAATACGAATCGCTTTTTCCAACTCCGGATTGTTATCCATGAAATCGGAAATCACAAATGCCGTCACCCGGCGTTTCATCACGTTAGTGAGATATTGCATTGCCTGAGCGATGTCGGTTTGCTTCGATTCGGGCTGAAATTCGATGAGCTCCCGGATAATGCGCAACGTATGTGTCCGGCCTTTTTTCGGTGGAATGAACTTCTCGATTTTATCGGAAAAGAAAATCACGCCAATCTTATCGTTATTGGAAATAGCCGAAAACGAGAGAATCGCACCGATTTCGGTAATCACATTCTTCTTCAGCTTTTCAGCTGTACCGAATTCACGCGAACCACTCACGTCGATCATCAACATCACGGTCAGCTCCCGCTCCTCTTCAAATACCTTAATGAAAGGCTTGTTGTACCGGGCCGTTACGTTCCAGTCGATGCTCCGCACATCGTCGCCAAACTGGTATTCACGCACTTCACTAAAGGCCATACCGCGACCTTTGAAAGCACTGTGATACTCCCCGGCAAAAATATTGCGGGACAATCCCCGTGTCTTTATCTCAATTTTCCGAACTTTCTTTAACAGGTCCGATGTTTCCACAGCACAATAACTTGTTTGTTCCTATTTCATTCCATTCAATTCTCTATTTCCCTTTCCGGGAAACCGTTATTACTACGGTACCTCGACGGTATTGAGAATTTCGGAGATGATTTCTTCACTGGTCAGGTTATTGGCTTCCGCTTCGTAGCTGAGGCCGATACGGTGACGCAGTACATCGTGACTGACAGCACGGATATCTTCCGGGATGACATAACCACGACGCTTGATGAATGCGTACGATTTGGCTGCCTGCGCCAGGCTAATCGATGCACGCGGTGATGCTCCGTAGGTAATCATCTCGGCATATTTCGGCAGTCCGTGTTCTGCAGGCTGACGAGTCGAATAGACAATATCGACAATGTACTTCTGGATTTTCTCGTCGATGTACACATCTTTTACAATATCGCGTGCGCGGATAATGTCTTCCGGCTTCAGAATCGGCGATGCTTCGGGGAATTTCTTCAGCAGGTTTTGCTGAATAATCATCCGCTCTTCGTCTTTCTTCGGATAATCCAGAACCACTTTCAGCATGAAACGGTCGACCTGTGCTTCGGGAAGCGGATAGGTTCCTTCCTGCTCAATCGGGTTCTGTGTCGCCATTACCAGAAAGGGCTGCTCCAATTTGTAGGTATGATCACCGATGGTGATTTGTCGTTCCTGCATGGCTTCGAGCAATGCCGACTGCACTTTGGCGGGTGCCCGGTTGATCTCATCGGCCAATACAAAATTGGTAAAAATCGGGCCTTTTTTCACCATGAACTCTTCGTTCTTCTGGCTGTATATCATGGTACCCAGTAAGTCGGCCGGCAACAGGTCGGGCGTAAACTGGATGCGGGCAAATTTGGCAGCTACAATGTGCGAAAGGGTGTTAATCGCCAGCGTTTTTGCCAAACCGGGAACACCTTCCAGCAGAATATGCCCGTCAGACAACAATCCGATCAGCAAGCTGTCTACCAAATGCTTTTGTCCTACAATCACTTTGTTCATCTCCATGGTGATCATGTCGACGAATGAGCTCTCCTGTTGAATCCTCTCATTGAGTTCTTTAATATCTACTGACTGATTCATCCGAATATGATTTGTTTTTAATTGTCGAATAGAACTAACATGTTGTTACAATTATTCCCGTCAATGCTAACAATAATTACACCATGTTTGTTACATACTTCCGAAAGGTTATTTTTTTAATTGAAAACTTCTTTTTTTGAATGCTTACGAAATTAATGGTTTACCGATGATTAGCCAATAACATTTTGTTAAAAATCGTTAACCCTAAAAGCTTTGAAAGCTTCCTAAAATACTTTAATTTAAGATGCTGGAAAAATATTTTTTTACTATGACCCAACGTAAAGTCATATTAACCCCCAAAGCTGAAAATGAGTTCAGTCAACTCCGGAAATTTTTGTCCGGAGAATGGTCGCCTCGGGTCGGCACCAACCTCGAGCGAAAAATCGACTGGCTCCTGGAAAAGCTGGTCCAAAATCCGGAAAGCTTTCCAACGACGACTTCCGGTGATTATCACGTTGCCCGTCCGGGACGAACAACGTCAGTTTTTTTTACCTTTGACGACCGGGAAATCTGCATCCAATCCATTGTGGATACCCGCTTAAATCCGAAGGTAAACAATTCCTGATGCAACGATATTTTATTCAACTCGCATACGATGGAGCAAACTATCACGGCTGGCAAATCCAGCCCGGCTCTATCAGTGTGCAGGAAGTTCTGGAAAAATCAATCTCGACCATATCCCGCGAAGAAATTCACGTAACAGGCGCCGGCCGCACCGATACCGGCGTACATGCCAGCTTTTTCGTGGCTCACTTCGATGCCGAATCAGAAAACCTGGACGATCAGCATTTCACTTTCCGGTTGAACCGGTTTCTTCCTCCCGATATTTCAGTGCAGAATATTTACAAAGTGTACGATAAAGCGCATGCCCGTTTTGATGCGACCTACCGTACATATCAGTATTTCATCACCAAGCAAAAGGACCCGTTTAGCCGGGCTTTTGCCTATCACCATTACCGGCTGCTGGACGCGGAAAAAATGAATGAAGCAGCTCAACTTCTTTTCAACTATTCCGATTTTACCAGTTTCAGTCGCACCGGAGCGGACGCGAAAACCGGCATTTGTAAAATGATGGAAGCTTATTGGACGGAAGAGCCTGATCGATATATTCTAACCATCAAGGCTGATCGCTTTTTGCGGAACATGGTTCGTGCCGTGGTAGGTACTATGCTCGATATTGGTATGGGAAAAATGGAGCCGAAAGAAATTGGCCGCATTATTGAAGCGAAGGACCGCCGGGTTGCTGGCTCGAGTGCTGCCGCCCGTGGTTTATTTCTGGTAGATATCGGTTACCCGGAAGAGATTTCGCAGGGACTGATTAGAAACCCTGGTTAATCGCGATTCCAAATTTCCCAGGCTGCCAGCGCCTGTCCGTGGAGCATATCCAAACCATTTTTAATGGTTGCTCCCTGCTCTTCTCCCTTTTCCAGAAAACGGGTCTTTTCAGGATTGTAAACCAAATCGTATAACAAATGTTTTTCGGTAATAAACTGATACGGAATATCCGGGAAACCTTCTGTTTTCGGGTAAGTTCCCAGCGGCGTAGTATTCACAACGACCGTATATTCTTCCATCAGACTCTCATCTAAATCGCGGTAGCTAATTTGTCCTTCACCCTTTGGGGAACGGGAAACCAAGACCGTAGACAATCCCAGTTTCTGCAATGCCCAGACAACCGCTTTGGAAGCGCCGCCGGTTCCCAAAACCAGCGCCTTTTTATGATGCGCCTTCAACAAGGGTTGAATGGAATCGCCGAAACCGATGACGTCGGTATTAAATCCGCGCAAGCGATAAACCGCTCCTTCCCTTTCAACCCGGATGGTATTGACGGCACCGATTTCCTGCGCCGCCTCATCTACTTCATCCAGATAGGCAAAAACATCCTGCTTATACGGGATGGTAACATTCAGCCCTTTCAGTATCGGATTTTCACGAATGACAGCCGGCAACTTATCGATGTTGTCGATTTCGAAGTTTTCGTAAACCGAATCAATCCCTTCCAGGGAGAACTTTTCAGTAAAGAATTTCTTCGAGAAAGAATGCGTCAGCGGATATCCAATGAGGCCGAATGTTTGTTTCATGACTCCTCGACAGTTTGAGCAGATTTCTCCAATAAGTATATGGTAAAGATTCCGGCAACCATTAGCAGTACGGCTACAATCACTGCCGTTGACCATGATTCGGGAATGTACCAGTCGTAACCGGAAACCACTTTCTCGCCACTTTTCTTTAACAAGATATTTCCCAATGCATCGAGTTTATACACCGGATGTTTCCAGGGCCACAAAATTCCCATGGATCCTAAAATGAAACCGGTAAGCAACGCGATGGTTTGATCTTTGAATTTTTTGAAAACCCACGATAAGACGTGCGAAAACGCGACCAGGCCAACTACTGCTCCGACTACAACCGGCAACAATACCATCAGGTTGAGTTCGTTAATGGAGTCGATCATCACCAGTTGGTAGTTACCCAACAGAATGAGCACGAACGAGCCGGACAATCCGGGAAGAATCATGCTACAAGCCGCCACGATACCGCAGATGAAAAGGTAGAGCAGCGAGGAATTTTCGGAAGCCGGGCTCAAAACCGAAACGGAGAAGGCAAATGCTGTTCCCACAATCAGGCTGATGACGACCGACAGACGCCACTTTTCAACTGTCTTCCCAATAAAATAGACCGAAGCCAGAATCAAGCCGAAGAAGAACGACCAGATGTAAATCGGGTAACTCTTGAACAGAAAATCGAACAACCGGGCCAGCGTCAAAATACTGATGGCAACTCCGGCAAAAACGGCCAGCAGAAAGTCGAGATTGATATGCTTTGCCAACTGACGGAATTTACCGCTCAGCAAGAGTTTAAGCGCTGTTAAATTGAAGGATTTAATGCTATCAATCAACTTTTCAAAAATGCCCGTTATCAGGGCCACTGTTCCTCCCGAAACACCAGGAATGACATTCGCGGCCCCCATGGCCAAACCTTTCGTGAACAGGTTTAAATATTTCTTCATCGTTTATGTTAATGTTTTCAGACTTCCGGTTGGCTAAAATAGACAAAAAAACGGCCGAAATCGCTTCCGGCCGGATTCTGTCAGTATTTTAAAAGTTAATCATTGTTAATGATAATGATTAATCGTCTTATACTTATCAATCAACCGGTTGACCGGCTCACTTTCGAGTGCTTTCGGACAAAAGTCGAATAAATCGTGGTACTGACTAAAGTCTTCGCTCAGTGCTTGTTCCAGATAGTGCATGGCCAGATGTTCGTCACCATTCTCGAGCAAATAGGCTGTCAAACGGTAGTTCAATGTAGCACTCACCACATGTTGCTTTTTGGCTTTCATCAGGGTATCGATGGCCATAGCCAGTTGATCGTACTCGTAATAGAAGTCGGCAAACGAAAGCCAGCTCTCAGGATTGTTCGCGTCTAACTGAAGCGCTTTCTGGAAAGCCTGCTCAGCCTCTTCGTAATCATTCAACGTGGAGTTGACCTTGCCGAAGGTTAGCCAAAAATCGGCATTATCCTCTTCCAACTTGATGGCCTTTTTCAGGAATACCAGACTCTCCGGCACTTTATCCTCAACCAACAATACCACCGAAGCGCCATACCAGGCGTCGGCATTGTAAGCATTTAGCTGCAACGCTTTCTTATAATAATCGAATGCCTCTTTGAACTTCCTCTGATGAAAATAGCATTCAGCAATGTAACAATAGGTCTCGTCCGACTCGCCATCGATTTTCAGGTACTCTTCGTAACCGGCAATCGCTTCGTCGAACCTTTCGGCATTAGCAAGCGAGTTCGCCCGGTTAAACAAAGCTGAGGCATAATTATCATCGAGTGCCAAAGCGAAATCGTATGCTTCCACTGCATTGTTGAAATCATTCACCCGGTTGTAAGCAATTCCCAGGTTGTACCAGACAAATTCCGAGAAGGGATCCAAATCGAGGTATTTGTTGTAATACTGAATACACTTATAGCTCTCACCCACCTTGTCGTAGCTAAAAGCCAAATCGTAAATCACGTTCTCGTTTTCCGGATTTTCCTGGTAAGCTCTTTCAAAAAACGGAATAGCGCGATTATATTCGCTGTTCTGGATAAATGCTACCCCAATGCTGTAAAGGACTTCATCTTTTTCTTCGTAAGCAAACCGCTCCGCCTCTTCGAAGTAATAAGTGGCTTTTCGGCTCTCACCCAAAAAGTTGTAACAAGAACCGAGCATCAGCAAAATCTCCGGATTCGAAGATTCGATTCCAGCTACCATTTCGAGCATTTCTCTCGCCTCTTCCACTTTTCCCTGCGTAAGCAGAATACGAGCCTGCCGCACTTTCAGCGAAATCGCCTGGGGGTGCTGCCGCAATCCGCTCCTCACCGCCTTAACCGCATGAGAATGATGTCCCCTGTCGGAATAATAGTCGATGATGTATTCAAACTCTGCTACATCAAAAAACTCAACACGCTCCTCGTGCTGCATCTTCTGATAACGTTCAATTAGTAAAGCAATTTCGTTGCTTTCGTAGTCGTCCTTAGCTCCTTGTTCCATAAAATTTACCTGTCTGCGTATCTGTTAAAAATACCCAACGCAAAATCATCCCATCCTTAGGAGTCCTGGTGTTCTTTTCTCAATAAATCGTTGACGGTTTTCACCGGATTGAAGGTGATGACCGGAACTTCCACAAAAAGTGTAATCCAGTCGGCCATGGCTCCGTTCCAAAGTCCCGGCAGCTCCTGTGCCTTCAGCGGCTTTCCTTCTTTTGATTTATGAGAAATAAACCCGGTATTCGGATCGCGGTACTTCAACAAGTCAAATTTTTCGCCTTTGCTGTCGCGAACCCCACACACCAAATCAACCGGATTAAAATGTGTCGATTGCCCGACTATTTTTGTTTGTTCCTCATTTTCTTTGTCAATCTGACTTCCTTCCACAATCTGCAACGAAATGGTTTTGTCTGCATTGCGTGCCCAAAAAGGACCGCCACCCGGCTCACCTTCGTTTTTCACCATACCGCAAACCCTGATGGGGCGGTTCAGTTTATTTCGCAGATAAGGAATCAAATCTTCCTTCTCCGTATAATACTGGCTTTCTACAGCCTCAACACAAAGTTCATTCGTCAGAAAATCCGAAATCTCTGCGATGAGTTTGTCCGGCACTGCCGCTGAATTTTTTTCCAACTCGCGAAGGTAATTAAAAACCCTTTGCCGGTAATACAGTAACACACCAGCCAACGCTTTTTTATAACGCACGGTCGGCTCTTTTAGTCTGTCAGGCACGACATTATCAATGTTTTTAATAAAGATGATGTCGCTGTCAATATCATTCAGGTTTTCGAGCAATGCTCCGTGTCCTCCCGGCCTGAACAGCAATGAACCGTCTTTCTGGCGGAAGGGCTCGTTTTCGGGCGTTACCGCGATGGTATCTGTTGATGGTTTCTGTTCCGAAAAACCAATCTGGTAATGAGCGCCGTACTGATGCTCGTATTTCGTTGCTGCTTCATCGGTTTTGTCTTCAAAGTAAGAAAGATGTTCCGGCGATACAGTGAAATGCAGACTCACCTGCCTTCCCGAATCCTTCCCATACAAAGCACCTTCCACCATATGTTCTTCAACGGGCGTTCTGGATTTCTCGCCATATTGATGAAATTGCAGCAATCCTTTCGGAAGAAAGCCGTAATTCAAGCCTTTCTCTGTTAACACAAGTTCCAGAATTTCCCGGTAGGGTAAGTGTCCGTCACTATCCGCTTTTTTCAGTTCATCGGGCAATTGATGGTAAAAAGCGAATTTCGGGAGATTGTCAAAGAAAGCTTTGACATCGGCATGTGCTTCCTCTTTTAACAGCGAAACGGCCTGCTCCTGCGATTGGGCCGCATCCTGGAAAGCAAAAAGCTTTTGAAACATGCGACTGGCTGCACCCGAAGCCGGCACAAACTTTTCGATGGCGATTCCCCGGTTGACCTCGTGCTCGAAAATGCCGATGTACCTTTCAATCCGGCCTTCGTCGAGCTTTATAATTCCGTCGTTTACAGTGGCTGGACGGAGAACATTCATGAAGGGAAATCCTTTTTTAAAATTCTCGATTTGATGTTCTACTTCCGGTAGCCGGCTACCGCGATTGCTAATTTGCTGAATATCCTTTTCTGTAAACATAATCAACCAGTTACTTTAGTCGCTAAAGATAGAAAAAGGTTTAAAAAATAAAAACGAATAAACCTCTCCGAAACCTTAAGTTATCAAGAAGAAATGAACCGTTCGACATAATTTTATCCCTGTGCGGGGAAACAAATAACCTCTATCTTTGCGGCCATGACGGCTGATGCACAAACAAACGGGATTTTTCCCTGGGGACACCAACGGAGATACAACGATTTTCCTACCTTTTTCAGGCGCAAATTTAATGAAAGGGTTCAGAAAATCTCAATCGACGCGGGATTTACCTGCCCCAACCGCGACGGTAACCGGGGAACCGGAGGTTGTACCTACTGCAACAACAAAACCTTTAAGCCTACCTACTGCAACCTCGAGAACGGTGTTTCCAGTCAGCTGGAAAAAGGCGTGGCGTTCTTTCGCAAGAAATACGACAGCATAAAATTCCTGGCTTATTTTCAGGCCTACTCCAACACCTACGCTCCGATTGAGGATCTCCGAAAACTGTACGAGGAAGCATTGGCCTACCCGGGCGTCATGGGTTTGGTGATTGCCACCCGGCCTGATTGTCTGGACAATGAAGTGCTCGACTACCTTCAAGCGCTTTCAGAAAAGCATTACGTGATGGTAGAGCTGGGTATCGAATCGGTTCAGGACGACACGCTGAAAGCCATCAATCGGGGCCATGCCTGGGAAGAGTCCGTCAGAGCGTTGGAAGAAACATCGAAAAGAGGGATTCACAATTGTGCTCACATGATTTTGGGACTTCCAGGCGAAAGCCGGGACGATTTGCTGCAACAGGCTGAAATTATTTCCCGGTTACCGGTAGAAAATCTGAAATTGCACCAACTGCAAATTCACAAAGGAACGGTCATGGCCAAACAGTATGCTGACACGCCCGAGATGTTCCATCTTTTTTCTGTCAATGAATACCAGGAACTGGTGGTTGACTACCTTGAGCGGCTGAATCCTGAAATCGTTGTCGAACGATTTGTCAGCTCAGCGCCGCCGGACATGCTGATTGCCCCCCGTTGGGGATTAAAAAACTTCGAGTTTGTGGCCAAAGTGGAAAAACGTCTGGAAGAACGAAATACCTGGCAAGGACGCCTTTTTCAGAAACTCTAACGCCGCTTATGATGTTTCGGCTTCTTTCTTTTTGACTGATTTCTCTTATTTCCGGCCGGTTGTTGCTCTGCATCAAACAACCGTTTCTCCAAGTCGGGTCGGTTGAGTCGCTGTAACTCTTGCTTCAATGAATTCCGGTATTCTTTTTTGTACCAAAAGAAGAATTTGCGTTGCGCCAGCTTCTCTTTTTCGGTTCTTGGAACGAACACTTTTTCAAGCATGTATGGATGATATCCGGAATAATAAATCACAGTAGCCACCGTCATCGGCGTGGGCGTAAAATCCTGCACCTGCTCTAGTTTAAAATCCAATTCTTTGGTTTCGGCCGCCAATTCCGCCATATTCTCCAATTTACTTCCGGGATGGCTGGAAATAAAGTAAGGAATCAATTGCTGCTTCAAACCTTCCTCCCGGTTGACCGAATGGAAGAAAGTCGTTAATCGGCGAAATAACTCAAAAGAAGGCTTGCGCATCACATTTAGTACATCATCGGACGTGTGTTCCGGCGCCACTTTCAGCCGCCCGGAAACATGATGCCGGATCACTTCACGCAGATATTCCAGGTTGCCTTCATCTTTTTTCGCATCACCGGTTTCGTGAAAAGCCAAATCGTAGCGAATGCCGCTACCAATAAATGCTTTTTTCACTCCAGGGAAACCGGCTACTTTTTGATACAAACCGGTTAACGGACGATGATCGGTTTCCAGGTTCCTGCAAACCGACGGATAGATGCAGGAAGGGCGTTTGCACTGTCGGCAAAGCTCCAAATCCTTACCAGCCATGCGGTACATATTGGCCGAAGGACCGCCCACATCGGAAATGTAGCCTTTGAAATCGGGCATATCTACAACGGCTTCAACTTCTTTCATCACCGATTTTTCGGAACGGGAAACCACAAACTTCCCCTGATGCGCAGAGATAGTGCAAAACGCACAGCCGCCAAAACATCCACGATGAATATTGATGGAATGCCGAATCATTTCGTAGGCAGGAATCGCTCCTTTTCCATTGTAACGTGGGTGAGGCATCCGCGTAAACGGCAACTCATAAACCTGGTCGATTTCTTTAGTGGAAAGCGGCGGCCACATTGGATTAACCACTATTTGCCGGTTCCCCACCTGCTGGACGAGTTTTTTTGCCTGCCAACGGTTGGATTCTTCTTCGATATACCGGAAATTGGCAGCAAACTTCTTCTTATCCTTCAAACACTCTTCATGAGTATTCAATTCCAATGCTTCCCAATCGGTCTTCGTTGCATAATTATTGCCTTCCGGATTCATAAAGGCTGTCTGCGGAATGTTGGTCAGCGATTGCACGGGAACGCCGCGTTGTACCAGCCGGGCAAATTCAGTGATGGATTTTTCGGCCATGCCATAAAAGAGCAAGTCAGCACCACTTTCTTCCAGAATTCCCGGCTTGAGTTTGTCCGACCAATAATCATAATGCGTCAGGCGACGAAGTGAGGCTTCAATTCCTCCCAACACCACGGGAACCTCCGGATAAAGTTTCTTCAGAATATTGGTGTAAACCACCGAAGCGTAATCGGGACGAGCTCCTGCTCTGCCTCCCGGCGTGTAGGCATCGTTGGAACGCCGGCGCCGATTGGCTGTGTAGTGGTTCACCATCGAATCCATGTTTCCGGCGGTAACGCCAAAAAACAAACGAGGTTCGCCCAGCTTTTTGAAATCGCGCAAATCATCCGTCCAGTTGGGTTGTGGCACAATCGCCACCCGCAGTCCAGCGGTTTCCAGGATGCGCCCGATAACCGCCGCTCCAAACGACAGATGGTCAACATACGCATCGCCGGTAAACAGGATCACATCTGCTGCATCCCATCCCAACGCTTTCATCTCTTTCGCCGAAGTCGGCAACCATCCGGATGTTTCTGTTCTATTCAAATTCTGAGTCAATTTGCTTTGTTTGCGGCAAAGTTACACTTTTCAGCATCCACATTTTCAAAAGCCTTTATTTTTACATTTTATGTACAGAATGGTTACATCTCTCCAAAACATATCATACAGATTCCATTTTTTTTATCTTTAGCCCAACCTAGCACATGTTAAATTAACCATGGGAATCGTTAGCTCTAAAGACCTGGTAAAAGCCAGCCCATTCATCCAATATTTTGGGGGTGAATATTTTGCCAAATTCCTGATGCACCTCCTTCGCTTCAACGAGCTGAATACGCTCTACGAAGAGATTGGAAATAAATCGGGTATTGAATTCATTGATGCTTTAATTGATTATCTGGATATCCGTCTCGAATTTAATCCGCAGGACCTGGAACGAATTCCGGCAACGGGCGGATTCATAACGGTTTCGAACCATCCGTTTGGCGGTATCGATGGCATTCTGCTCATCAAACTGATGTCGATGGCACGCGATGATCAGAAAGTGTTGGCCAATTTCTTGCTGAAAAAGGTCAAACCGATCGGAGAATATTTTTTCGCAGTCAATCCGTTTGAGAATATGCCGGAAGCGGGTTCGAGCGTCAGTGGGATGAAAGCTGCTTTCGACCACATTAATGAAGGAGGCGTGCTCAGCATTTTCCCTGCCGGGGAAGTTTCGACCAAATACAACTCTGCCAATTTCATTGCCGACCGGGAATGGTTGTATCCGGCCATCAAATTCATCCGGAAAGCAGATGTGCCGGTAGTTCCCATCTTTTTTCACGGAACCAACAGCCGCATGTTTCACTGGCTGGGACGTATTCACCCGACACTTCGGACGGCCAGACTGGCATCGGAATTACTGAATAAAAAAGGAAAAACCATCAAGGTACGCATCGGAAATCCCATTCCGGTAAAAGAGCAACATTCGTTTACCGATATACATCAATACGGACGTTACCTTCGCTCAAAAACGTACTGTCTCGATACTGGTCTGGAAGTGAAACGCTTTTTCAACTATTCACTGAAAAGAAAAACCAAACCGGAAGAGATTATTGCTCCGGCATCCAAAGAGGCTATTCTGGAAGAGGTTCGCAACCTTCATCCCGATTTCCTGCTTTTCGATATCAAAAATTATTCGATTTACTGTGCACCGTCGGAGGTGATGCCCAATATTCTGCATGAAATTGGAAGACTGCGCGAAATTACCTTCCGGGAAGTGGGTGAAGGAACCAACCGGGCCACCGATCTCGATGAATTCGACCTCTACTACAACCAGATGTTTATCTGGGACCGGGACGAGGAGAAAATTGTGGGTGCCTACCGCATTGGAAAGGGAGCCGATATCATCCGGCAGTTTGGTGTTCAGGGATTTTACACCCAAAGCCTTTTCCGGATGAAAAAAGGTTTTAAAGACACGTTGAATCAATCGTTGGAACTCGGACGTTCGTTCATTGTGAAGGAATATCAGCGGAAACCTCTGCCTTTGTTCCTGCTGTGGAAAGGCATTCTCTATTTCCTTTTGCGAAATCCGGAATACAGATATCTTTTGGGACCGGTGAGCATCAGTAACACCTATTCCGAGAAATCGAAGGAGCTGATCATCCGCTATATTATGGCCAACTTTTACGACTACAAAAGCGCCAAACATATCCGTCCGCGCAACCGGCACAAAGTGACCACGCTGGATGAAAACCTGAATGTAGCGCTCGAGAATCTGACTGACGACATTCGTTCGCTGGACAAATTCATCGGCGATATTGATGAATACAACAAAGGATTGCCGGTTCTGCTGAAAAAATACCTGGGACTGAACGCCAAAATTATCGGCTTCAACGTCGATCCGAAATTCAATAACTGCCTGGACGGGCTGATTATTCTCGATCTGTTCGACGTACCCCAGGAAACCATTGTTTCCCTGTCGAAAGAAGCGAACGACATGAGTATCCTGGAACGGTTTTATTCCAACACAGAAACAGATAAAGCAAAAGAATAAAAGCAACTTAGCGATACAAAAAAGAGGCCGCCTCATTTTTCCCGGAGTCACCGCTTCATCTTTTATAATATACAGACCTCGTTTAAAACAGGTCCGTATGTTTTTGCGATGAGGTCCCGATCTTTTTTCAACCAGATCCGGACCTTGTTGAAAGAAAGTCCCGATCTGATTGCAAGAAGGTCCTTATCTTTTTTAAAAAAGTCCGGACTTTATTTTAAAAAATACGGACTTTCTAAAATCACGTCTTGATCTTTTTCAAAAACATCAAGACCTTTTAGCAAAAATGTTTAAGTATTTTGTTCGAAAAGTCTTGACAATTTTTATTTATGTCCTGATGTTTTTACCCAAATGAATACGAAGAAAGAGCCTGTCCAAAAAGCAAATGGACAGACTCTCACTTTTATATGGAAATAATATCTATCGGTTGGCTTCCGCGAATTTTCTTCCGGCCCGCAAAGCTTCGAGGTTCAGATTAACAATCGCCTCCCCCTTCCGTATAAAAATTTTGCGAATTCCGTCTTCAATCAGCCCGAACGGAATATCGATAAACGGTGAAGCGGCTCCCAGCATCACCATATTCGATGCGCGTGAGTTGCCCACTTCTTTCGCTACTTTGTCCGCATCGATGGCAATGTGATGCGGTTGTTTTTTTACTTCGCCCAATACTTTGTCAAGCTCCGGATAATCCGGAATATTCACGAAAGGCGTGGTATTGGTCACCACATACCCTTTCTTCGACAGGAAAGGCAAATAACGAAGTGATTCCATCGGCTCGACCGAAAGAATAATATCAGCTTCTCCAGCCGGAATTAAATCCGAGTAAATGGGATTATCCGACAATCGAAGGTACGATTGAACAGCACCACCACGCTGACTCATTCCGTGTGTTTCGGCCTGTTTCAGGTATAAATCGTTTTCAACGGCAGCCATTCCAAGCACAGCAGCAATCGATAAAATGCCCTGTCCGCCAACGCCTGCCAATACAATATCACATTTCATAATTCTTGTTTTTTCGATTTGACTAAGCGTTCTGTTCACTCTTCATCTTTTCGGCACGGATGCGACGAGCTGCTTTCTGAATACATTCCCTTCGCGGAACTATCACCGATACACCTTCGTAATTCACTTCCCGTTCAAGCAATTCTACCAACTTATCGTGATTTTTGGGATGCGCTTCAATCGTATGCAAGTGATCCGGATCAACGCCCAGACCAAGACAAATGGATTCGATTTTGCCCAAAGCTGCCGAATCTTGTCCGCCGGTCATCGAAACCGATTCATTGTCACAAATCAGCACGGTAATCGGAGTTTTTTCATTCACTGCATCCAGCAAACCGGTCATCCCCGAATGGGTAAAAGTCGAGTCGCCAATCACGGCCACCGACGGAAACAACCCGGCATCGGCTGCTCCTTTCGCCATCGTGATCGATGCGCCCATATCGACGCAGGAATTGATAGATGAATAAGGAGGTAGCGCGCCCAACGTGTAACAACCAATATCGGAGAATACATGGCCGTCACCAAATGGCTCCATCACCAAATTCAACGCTTTGTAGGTATCATGGTGGCTGCAACCTTTGCACAGCGCCGGGGGACGATTAGCCAGTACATCCGGTACCTTTTCACCTTTCTTAGCAGGAATTCCCAATGCCTTGGCAACATGGTCCGGATTCAGTTCACCTGCACGTGGCAAGGTTCCATCCAGCCGTCCCAGTATGCGGCGTCCGCGACAGAAGAACC
The DNA here is from genome assembly GCF_009617875.1 of Prolixibacter sp. NT017. Lineage (NCBI taxonomy): Bacteria > Pseudomonadati > Bacteroidota > Bacteroidia > Marinilabiliales > Prolixibacteraceae > Prolixibacter > Prolixibacter sp. NT017. The sequence goes on from NZ_BLAV01000001.1 coordinate 3,082,706, forward strand.
CGCTCAGCATCTCTTCCACCAACGGATAACCTTCTTCCAGCACCAGAATTTCATCCACCTGCTCTTCCAGCTTTTTCAGCATATCTTCCGGCAACGGATACTGACTTAGTTTCACATGCGGATAAGGACATTCCTCGGGGTAGTTTTCCTTGAGGTAATTATAGGTGATGCCGCAGCAAATGATTCCCAGACTTTTGTCCTCGCCATCAAAATACTGATTAAATGACGCCTTTTCTGCGCTTTCGCGGAAAGAATCCTGTTTCTCCAGCAGACCAGCGTAACGCTTACGGGCAATGGCCGGAAGCAACACAAATTGTCTCGGATCTTTCGGTAATGAGCCGGTATTTTCAGGCATCGGTTCTACTGTTTCCACGCCGGCACGCGAATGCGCCAAACGGGTGGTAATACGTAGCAAAACCGGAACGCCTAGCTTCTCGGATAATTCAAATCCGGTACAGGCCATTTCGTAAGCTTCCTGCTGATTGGATGGCTCCAGGATGGGAAGCATCGAGAATTTTCCGTAAAAACGGGAATCTTGTTCGTTCTGAGACGAGTGCATCGAAGGGTCGTCGGCTACCGTGACAATCAATCCACCATTCACTCCGGTAATGGCCGAATTGACAAATGCGTCAGCAGCTACGTTTAATCCCACGTGTTTCATGCAGACCATGGCTCGCTTACCGGCATACGACATGCCCAGTCCTGCTTCCATTGCCGTCTTCTCGTTAGCTGACCATTCACGGTGAATGTTTCGCTCCTTTGCTACCGCATTCTCCTGAACATATTCGGTGATTTCGGTAGAGGGAGTCCCGGGATAGGCATAGACGCCCGACATTCCTCCGTCGATCGCGCCCTGTCCGATGGCCTCCACCCCGAGCAGTAATTTTTTAGTCATAGCGTATATGTACGTTTTATCGGTTTGTGTAGTTGAATCATTATCAATAGATTCTTAAAGCAACAGAAAAAACGGACCAATAAAAATGATCGATTGCAGGATTCAGCACCCTGCAATCGATATGACCTAATATAAAATGTTTCTAAACCTGATGAATGAAATGACGTGCAATATCCGGTTATTCCCCCATGATCGTCACCACAATCTTCCGTGAACCGCCACGATTCCGGAATTCGCAGAGGTAAATTCCCTGCCAGGTTCCCAAGTTCAGTCGACCATTTGTCACCGGAATCGTGAGATTTGCACCGAGAAGAGATGACTTCAGGTGAGCCGGCATGTCATCAGAACCTTCGAGTACGTGCGTAAAAACCGGATCATTTTCCGGAACCAGTTTGTTCATGAACGATTCGAAATCATCGCGTACCGATAGATCGGCATTTTCATTCAGCGAAAGCGCCGCCGATGTATGTTTAATAAGCAAATGAACCAGTCCAACTTTAGGCAACTCGGAAAGCTGCCGCTGAATTTCACTGGTGATTAAGTGGTAACCTCGCCGGTATGGCGAAAGAGTAATTTCGAATTGCTTCATCATAACGATTCATCTTTTGTGATTCAGGAACGGTTATTTGGTGCCGAAATCCTGAACCAGATAGTTGTCATATTTGCTCGCTGTATTTCGGTAGAAACCGATGCCAACCACTTTATACGAACTATCTAGAATATTTTTTCGGTGACCGACACCTGATATGCCTGTGTCGATAATCAGCAGCTTGACAAATGCAATGGCCGCTCCATTCGGATCGGATTCTGCATTATACGACGGATATGAACCAGCCGCAATATTTTCTCCCACTGAACCAGTATAACCTTCGGCCTCTGCCCTCGATTGCGGTGTCCCGTTTTCGGTGTGGCCGAAAACATTGTTGTCGGCCATGTATTTCGCATATTTCGTTGCTGAAGTAGTCAACAGGTTATTCAAAGTTAAGGCATTTACAGCAGAGCGGCTGGTTAAATCATTGTACGCTCCATTGTCTGTACCTGAATTATACTCACTTTTCAACCGCTGATTGGCATAATCTGCCGGCTTCGTCCGGGCAAAATTGATTTCGGCCAGCATCGCATCTTTGAATGTTACATTCCCGGAAGGCGTGGTCGATGTCGTGTCCGGTGGTGTCGACGTTGACGTTGACGTGGTGTCTGAAGTTGTAGTAGACGTTGAATCCTGAACGCTCCCGCTACCTGATTGATCCGGTAACGGAACCAACGTTTCGTCCGGCGAACAACTCCATCCCAGCGCTACCCAAAATAATACGGCCATTATCCGGCCGGCGACCCAATAATTCTTCTGTTTTTTCCGTTTCATTTTCCCCCTTTTAAAATTCCAACCCCAACTTGCGAACAGCATAGTTAAAGGCATAATCATCTATCTCATCTACACTCCGGCGATATATTTTCAATCGCTCTTTCTCCTCATCCGTCGCCTGTTTCGGATCGTCAAAAATGGCTTCCTCCACTGTTGCCGACGGGTATTTACTCATCGCTTCACTGGTCGCCAAGGGGGTAAGCGTTATGATTTGGTCGAAATGTGTCTCGTCCAACTCTCCCAGTGTATTACTTTTGGCTTCCCGGATGTCCACCACCGCTTCAATCATCGCCTTCACGGCAAACGCATCCATGTTGCAGGGCCTCAAACCGGCGCTTCGAATCACCACATTATTTCGCGTATAATAGCGCAGCCATCCCTCCAGCATTTGCGAACGGGCAGCGTTTTCAGTGGTCAATATCAAAACTTTCGCCATAAAAATTATTTCTTCATAAAATCCTTAAATGCATTATACGTCCCGCCGGTTTGCTGATACTCCTGGTAATCTGCCTGCTGTTTTTTCCATTCGGCAGCCATCCGGGACAGCACTCCATCGGCATGTTCGAAAAACATCATGTATGCTTCACAGAAACGAGGCTTCCGATGATCGCGCGGGTCCTTAATCCGGTCCTTCGTGCAACCACCGTAACACTTCGTATACCAACGGCATTGACGACATTTAACAGGAACTGCACTCTTCGCCCGACCAAAAGCCTGTTGTTTTTTGGAATTCAACATATTAACAATTTTGTCATGTCGAATATTTCCCAAACGGTATTTCGGATCGACAAAAAAGTCACAGGAATAAACGTTGCCGTTGTGCTCAATCACCGTATAAACGCCACATTCGCGCATAAATGCACACTCGGGGACTTCCATTCCCACGTAGGTGTGGAAAACCGTTTCGAAGTGACGAATGGACGTGGTGGGTTGTCCGTTTTCGAAATCGGCCAGCCATAAATCGAAAAGCTCAACCAGGAACTTTCCATATTTCTCCGCTGTTACCGAAAAGGATGCGGCTTGGGTGGGATCATCCTTGTCCGGTTCCACAATGGGAATGAACTGCATGTAATTTAAGCCAAGACGCTTAAAATAATTGTAAAGCTCCGCTGCATAATCGGCCGAATAATCGGTCACACAACACATGGCATTTACAGCCACACCTTCTTCCAACAACATCTTCGCCACATTCTCCACCTTTTCCCAGGTAGGCTGCTCACCTTTATCCTTACGAAAACGGTCGTGAATATGTTGCGAACCATCCAGTGACAAACCGATGAGCCAGTCGTATTCCTTGAAGAATTTGGCCCAATCGCGATTCAGCAACGTTCCGTTAGTTTGGAAGCCGTTGCCGATAACTTTTCCGTACCCAAATTTCTGCTCCAGCTCAATCGCCCGCTTGTAGAAATCCAGTCCCATCAAAGCCGGTTCCCCGCCCTGCCAGGCGATGGAAACGTTCTGTCCCGATTGCTGCATCACCTGCCGAATCATTTCTTCCTGGATTTCCGGCGACATCCGGTGTACTTTCGTATCCGGAAACAGCTCGCCCTTTTCCAGGTAAAAGCAATAACTGCAATCGAGATTACAGTCGGGGCCGGCAGGTTTTACCAGTACCGAGTTCAATGGTTTGTAACGTACACTCACGGAAAATCTATGCTCTACAATTCTTTCTCAGTCTCACAATTATGTGATATTTGCAAACATAGTCAAAAATATGAGCGGGAGAAAATCATTCCTTTAGTTTAAATTCGCTCAATTCAGACGATTTAACCATCTTTATGGTAACCAAATTCACGTTGAAGCGCCCGATTCTTATGAGAAAATGTTTCGTCGTTTTTTCGATGCTCATCTGCTTGCTGGCTATTCCTTTAACAGGAAAAAGTCAGACATTGACGGCTCATGTCAAAGGACAGGTGACCGACGAAAAAGGAGCGCCGCTCGAATTAGTGAACATTTCCCTCAAAGGCTTAGCAGTTGGAACCAGCACCGACGAAAACGGCCGGTTTATCTTGCAGGTTCCGGCACGAAAAGAGGAAACGCTTTTTATCTCCCGGGTGGGTTATCAATCAGTCGAGATGAAAATTTTCCTCACTCCCGGCGAAGAAAAAACGATTACGCCGTTATTGAAGCTACTTCCCGGAAAGATTAATGAAGTAACGGTTTCGGAAGCCCGCCGTGAAAAAAACGGAATGACAACGTTGAATCCGAAGTTGACGACTCATATACCAGAAGTCGCGGGAGGTGGCGTGGAAGCGTTACTGAAAACCATGCCCGGTGTTTATTCCAACAACGAACTTAGTTCCCGTTACTCGGTTCGCGGCGGAAACTTCGATGAAAACCTGGTGTACATTAACGGAATTGAAGTGTACCGACCTTTCCTCGTTCGCTCCGGACAACAGGAAGGTTTGAGCATCATCAATCCCGACATGGTTTCGTCCATCGAGTTTTCTTCCGGCGGTTTCGACGCTTCGTATGGCGACAAGATGTCTTCGGTACTCGATATTCATTACCGGAAACCTCAACAAACTGCCGCTTCTGCGGAAGTGAGTTTACTGGGAGCTTCGGCTCATGTGGAAGGAACAGCATTGAAAAACCGGTTCACCCACATCACGGGAATCCGATACAAAACCAATCGTTACCTGTTGGGAACATTGGACCAGAAGGGAGATTATTCTCCCAACTTCCTTGATTTCCAAACTTACCTCACCTATCAGTTTTCACCTAAACTCACGCTGGGTTTCCTGGGAAATGTTGCGTCGAATGTCTATCAATTTATCCCAACAACCAGGAAAACACAATACGGAACCTGGAGCCAGGTGTACCAACTGAAGATTTACTTCGACGGACAGGAAAAGGACCGATACGAAACCAAACTCGGTGCGTTGAATCTCGATTTTCATCCTATAGACAAGCTTCATTTAAAGTTGACTGCTTCCGCTTTTCATTCGGTGGAAGCAGAGCGATATGACATCCAGGGGCAATACCTATTGAACGAAGTGGATATTTCTCCCGGCTCGGCTACTTACGCCGACAGCACGATGAACATTGGCATTGGCTCCTATCTCAACCATGCCCGCAACAATCTCGATGCCCGCGTGATGAATGTCGAACATCGTGGAGAACTGCAGGAAGGCAGTCACAAAATTGGTTGGGGATTGCAATTCCGTCACGAAACGTTTGACGAAAAAATCAACGAATGGCAAATGCGCGATTCGGCCGGTTATTCGCTACCGCGAAACGACCAGGCGGTGGAACTCTACCAGTCCGTGAATGCGAAAAACAACATCAGCAGCAATCGCTTTTCCGGATTCATTCAGGATACCTGGAATATTCCGTTGGCCGACGGCAATCTCAACCTGAACGGCGGAATCCGAGCCCAGTACTGGGATTTCAACGAACAGACCATTGTAAGCCCTCGTGTTTCGGCTACGTGGTACCCGAACTGGCAAAAGAATTACGTCTTCCGGTTGGCCTGGGGGAAATACCAGCAGATGCCGTTTTTCAAAGAACTACAAACCATCGATGGACAAATTAACCGGAATGTAAAAGCACAGGATGCGACCCATTATGTGGCCGGCGTCGATCACCAGTTTCGTCTATGGGAACGTCCATTCAAACTCTCATCCGAAGTCTATTACAAATCGCTCCAAAATCTGATTCCCTACCAGATTGACAACATCCGTATCCGCTACCTTTCGGGAGAAGTCGCCAAAGGTTACGCTTACGGCCTCGACATGAAACTGAACGGCGAGTTTGTGAGCGGTATTCAGTCGTGGGCCAGCCTTTCGCTCATGAAAACAGAAGAAGACATTAGCGGCGACCAGTACACGATTACCGATGCGAACGGAAATACGCAAATTGTTTATCCGGGTTATATTCCGCGCCCAACGGACCAGCGCGTGAATTTCAGCCTCTTTTTTCAGGATTATTTCCCAGGATATCCGTCCATTAAGATGTACCTGACGCTGCATTACGGTTCAAAATTGCCTTTCGGTCCACCAAACAATGAACGTTGGATGGACACCTTCCGGATGCCGCCTTACCGCCGCGTGGATATCGGCTTCACCAAAACATTGTTTTCCGGTGAGAACCGCAATATAAAAAACCGATTGGGAATGAAAGCTGCTTCCATTTCGCTGGAGGTTTTCAACCTGATGGATATCAACAACACCATTTCTTATTTCTGGGTAACCGACGTCTACAATCAAATGCACGCTGTCCCCAATTACCTAACGGGAAGAAGAATCAATCTGAAACTTTCGGCCCGATTTTAACGGCCTTGGCGGATTTCCGATTTTCAGCTAATTTCGGAGCCGGGAATGATTAACACCTTAATTCAACGCTAAAGCAAATGACCTTTTTATATCCGACATATTTCTGGGCACTGTTCCTGATTCTCATTCCCATCATTATTCACATTTTCAAGTTTCGGCGATACACCACGGTGTATTTCAGCAACGTCAGAGCGCTGAGCCAGCTGAAAAAGGAGAAGAAACAGCAAAAGCATCTGAAGGAATTGTTGATACTCGCCAGTCGGATATTGGCAATCGCATTTCTGGTTACCGCTTTCGCTCACCCTTTTATTCCTCCAAAGAATGCCTCAACGGATACCAATTTGAATAAAGCAGGCATTTACATCGACAATTCCTTCAGTATGCTGGCCGGCTCCGAGGGAAACAACCTCCTGGAACAGGCCAAACAGGGAGCGTTGAACCTGGCTAATGCTTATCCGGCTGATACCAAGTTTGCATTGGTCACGAACGATTTGTCACTCCAAAATCAACGTTTGCTCGACCGCAGCATGTTGTTGGACCGCATCAGTGCCGTTCAGGCCACACCGGCCCGTCCGCCACTGTCGCAAATCATGCGGGTGCTTTCCCAACGGCTGAAAGATGAGAAGAATGCCAGCCCGAATTCCGTTTACCTGTTGAGCGATTTTCAGAAAAACATTTCGGATATCGGGCGGATAAAGGCGGACACTTCGATGAGCCTGAATATTGATTTGTTAAAGGCGCAGCAATCCAACAATCTTCTCGTTGATTCAGTCTGGTTTGCCGTACCCGGAAGAATTAAAGGAACAGCCGAAACACTTTATGCCCGGGTCAGAAATAACGGAGACCAGGAGTTGACAGACGTTCCCATGCGTTACATCGAAAACGACTCGTTGCGTGCTGTCACCAGTTTTGACCTGAAACCCGACCAGGAAAAAACCGTTTCTCTGAAATTTACTGCCCGAAGTGCGGGAATTAAAAATGCCCGGGTGGAATTGACCGATTATCCGGTTACCTATGACAACACACTTTATATCGGCTTCCGGGTAACTGGGCGAATTAACGCACTGGTGATTCACGGAAACGATGAAAGCGCAAAATATCTTTCGGCATTGCTAAAAACCGATAGTCTGGTGCACTACCAGGAAGTTGGCTGGCAGCAGGTCCGAACCGGCGACTTCAGTAAGCAACAGATTATTTTTCTCACCCAACTTCCGGAACTTTCTTCCGGGTTGACAGCAAGTCTGACGCAATTTATTCGCCAAGGCGGAACCGTCGTTTTCTTCCCGGCGAGAAATGGTGATTTAGAGTCGTACAACCACTTCATCAACGAAATGCAGGGAAATCCTTTTTCGGCAAATGCCGACACAACCTCCATGCGCATCGCGAAGCTTGATGTCACGAATCCACTTTTCCAGAATGTTTTCAGTGGTCCCAATCCGGATGGCGATTTGCCGGAAGTGAAAATTCATTTGCCAAGTCAAACAGCTCAATCCAGCGCATTGCCTATTCTTTCGCTGGCCAATGGAAATCTGCTTTTGAGCGAAAGTCAGCCCGGGAAAGGAAAATTCTTCCTGTTCACACTGCCGTCATCGCAGGAAAACCGTGCATTCTTCACCAACGCGTTGTTTGTTCCGCTGATATACAAAATGGTGCTGAACAGTGTGCAAGGTTCGCCGCTGTATTACACCATCGGACAAGATAAAGTGATTGACCTTCCCTTCCCGGGAAACGGAAATGTACAGAGCGGAATGAAACTGAAAGGAGTTGGCAACTCGTTTGATTGGCTGCCCACCGTACAGCCTCTTCCGGGAAACCGATTTCAAATGAAAACCGATGCCGTTACCCAAGGCGGAAACTACGAATTGACGTCCGGAAACGGAGCCTTGCCGCTGGCTTTTAATTACGATCGGAAAGAATCAGCCCCGGATTGTTACAACGCCGACCAACTCTCAGAGCAACTCCAACAAACTGGCTTCCAAAAGGTCCATTTTATGACCGCATCAAAGACTGAACTTTCTGCTCATTTCGATGTCGTACATAATGGGAGACAACTTTGGAGGTTATTCATGGTACTCGCCATCATGGCCCTTCTGGCTGAAGTTTTAATTATCCGTTTTTGGAAATAATCCGGTAACAAATTAGCAACCACTTTTCATCTTTCGCTTCCGGTTTAACGTCAAAATAAAAACGGGGCTATTGCAGAACATTTTGATAATGCCAATTAAATCCTTTAGCTTCAACTCCCGCTGATATTGTATAAAACCATAGTACGTATGAATATGACAACAAAGGACTACATTGCCCGTGAAGATAAATACGGAGCACATAACTATCACCCGCTTCCCGTTGTACTGGAACGTGGCGAAGGAATTTTTGTATGGGATGTGGAAGGCAAGAAATATTATGACTTCCTGGCTGCATACTCGGCGGTAAACCAAGGACACTCGCACCCTAAAATTGTAAAAGCACTGACCGATCAGGCCAATAAACTGGCGCTGACCTCACGAGCGTTTTATAACAACGTACTCGGTGAGTGGGAAGAGTACATCACCAAGCTGTTTGGCTACGATAAAATGCTGCCGATGAACTCGGGCGCCGAAGCCGACGAAACAGCGCTGAAGCTGATTCGCAAATGGGCTTATAAAGTAAAAGGCGTTCCGCAGAATGAAGCCCGCATTATTTGCTGCGACGGCAACTTCCACGGACGTACCATCTCCATCATTTCGATGTCGACTGACCCGGATGCATATGGCGACTACGGACCTTATACGCCTGGTTTTGTAAAAGTTCCGTATAACGATTTGGAAGCACTCGAAGCAGAGCTGAAGAATCCGAATACGGCAGGTTTCCTCGTAGAGCCGATTCAGGCGGAAGCCGGTGTTTACGTTCCGGAAGATGGTTACCTGAAAAAAGCCAAAGCATTGTGTGAAAAACACAACGTTCTTTTCGTTGCCGACGAAGTGCAAACCGGACTGGGCCGTACAGGCAAAATGCTGGCCTGTGACCACGAAGATGTTCGTCCGGACATTCTGGTACTCGGAAAAGCCATTTCAGGCGGTTTAATGCCCGTTTCCTGCGTGTTGGCAGATGATGAAGTAATGCTGACCATCAAACCGGGAGAACATGGTTCTACGTACGGTGGAAACCCAATTGCCGCAAAAGTTGCGATTGCCGCCCTGGAAGTACTGCAGGAAGAGAACCTGGTGGATAACTCCGAAAAGATTGGCGCTTATTTCCGCAAGGAGATGAAAGCCATCGACTCACCGCTGATTCAGGAAGTACGTGGAAAAGGTTTGCTGAACGCTATTCAGATTAAACCAACCAATGGTAAAACGGCCTGGGATGTTTGTCTCGCCATGAAAGAGCACGGCCTCATTGCGAAACCCACGCATGAGCACACCATCCGTTTCACTCCGCCGCTGACCATCACCGAGGAGCAAATGGCTGAAGCCATCGCTCTGATCAAGAAAGCATTCGCTGAGTTCGAATAAATACAAAACGTCAGACACAAAAAAGGCCTTTCCGCGATATGGAAAGGCCTTTTTATTTTTAATTCCCTGGTTTATTGACTAATTCCGGTTGCCCGGAAACGTAATAACATTGTTCTGTTGATTCGTACTGTCGGGTTGCATCTCTTCCGGTTGTCCTGAAATCAACAACGGCAAATCACCTACTTTTCCAACGGCCTTCACATGGTAGTCGCGCGTATATTTCATGATATACAGCGTATGGTTCATGTATCCGCCAAAATCTGACACCTTCTGGAAGTTGTAATCGCCTTGCAGCAAGTGCACATTCAGATATGGGAGGCATTGAGCAAAGTTGGTTCCGAATTTCTGAATAGCATTCACAAAATAATTCGTGATATCGTATCCCTGGAAACTGAACTGATTAGGCTCATCGTAAAAATTATTCCGATAACGCTCAATAAACCTTACAACCCCCTTATCACGATAGTCGATATAATAAGGCGTCAGGTAATGCAACTTCAGGTTATGCAGATAATCGGTTTCAATACTCCGGTAACGTGAAAATTCCGAAAGGCCGACCAGCGTAATGTTATATTTCTTGGCCGCTGTATTCAAGTTTGTTACTGCCACACTCACGTCGGCTTCACGAGTCATCGGCACAATCACCACGTTATCCTTGTTCGGCTCAAGCAGATGAATCAGTCCGTAGTAGCCGCCTTCGCGGAAATCGAATTCGTGGAACAGTACCGATGGTGTCTGGTCGTAATAGCCGGTTGCGAAGAATTTGTTCCGCACCCAATCCACCAGTTGCGACTCATCGAGATGCGCATTATTGCCCATCTGCATCACGATGAAATTCTTGTTAAAGTAATCGTCGCCCAGATAATCAGCCGTTGCTTTCAAACGGTACATCTTGTCCGGGTTAATTTGAAAATAATATGGATTCTTGTCAGCAAGCCCTCCGTTGGACGCCAGCGGAGAAACCATCGGAATCCGGTTTTTAGCCGAAAGTTCCGAGACCAGTTTCTGGCATTTTGGATACACCGGACCAATAATCAAATTCAGCGACAAGAACTCGGGACGTTGAACCAATTGCCGGATTACACTCGTATCCTGGTTTGTATCGTATACATACAATTCCGTTTTGATTCCTTGTTGTTTCAACGTATCCAGTGCCAGTAAAACTCCTTCGTAAAAATCGAGGAAATTAACCGATGGCTCGTACACAATCTTGTGGTCTCTCACCTTCACCGAATCAACAACCGGGTCATCAATTCCGGCAGCCTTTTGTTCGTCAATCTGCTTCTGGATTTCGTCCGGTGTCATCCGGATATAATTGATCGTGTCATTTGCTTCGAGATACAACGGTAGGAACAATCCAATTTTAATCGGCTCGTTACCCGACCAGCTCATTCCCATACATTCAGCTTTGGGCGCAGCCGGATTAGGCTCGACTTCGTATGCTGGCGTTTGAACCGGAACGTTCGATTTAATTTCATCCGTAAGATTTTCCTTCAATTCTTCCGGGACACCGGGTTTGGGAATCAGCAACTGCTCGCCAACTACCGGTCCACGCAATTTCAACACGGGATTCAGCTCTTTTAGCTGACTGATTTTTACATTATACTGATGCGAAAGTCCGTAAAGCGTTTCGCCTTTGGTAACCGTATGATATTGAAATAAATTCTTATCAATAGGAACAACTTTCGTTGAAGCCACCTGCTTCTCCGGAATTCGAATTACGAGACCGGCATTCAACCCATCAAATAATTGCGGATTCAATTTTACCAACTCATCCTGCGATACACCAAAACGCTGTTTCAAACTGAAGTAGGTTTCGCCCGTTTCCACGCGGTAGGTAAAATATTTCCCTGATGCCATTGGAACCAATTGGGTAGGTTGAGTGGAAGCCTGTTTGGGAATTCTCAGCATACTTCCGGTTTCGAGTGACTGAGCTGCCCCCGGATTCGCTTTCACGATTTCACTAATCTTCCGGTTATACTCTTTCGAAATGGAATAGAGTGTTTCCCCTTTCTCCACTTTGTGGTAAATATAGTTGTCATTTTCCTGGGGCGCTTGCTGCGTTTCCGTTGTCGGTTGCGTTTGCCGCGGAATGCGCAAAACTTCGCCTACCAGCAATTCTTTCTTTGCTTCCGGATTGTATTTGTAGATGGTTTGAACGTCCACACCATACTGACGGGAGATGGAGTAAACGGTTTCCTGCGGTTTCACCGGATGGAAAAAGAAATCAGCCGAAGGTGGCAAAGCGTGCTGCTTCTCGCGTGTTTTATGTCGGCGTCGTCTTTTTTCTTTCCTCGATTCACTTTTTTGCATCTTCCCCACTGGAATTCGCAGGATTTCACCAATCGAAAGTCCATCCTTTACTGACGGATTTTCATCCGCAATTTCGGTTTGCGATACTCCGTACGATTGAGAAATCGAATACAAGGTCTGCCCTTTTTCAACGGTATGCAACAGGTATTTTTTCCCGCCTATGACAACAGTCTCGGATGAAATTTTGACCTGAGCTACTGTCGGGATTACCGTCAGCGCAAACAAAAAAGTGAAAACTATGGTAAAACGGCTTATTCTGGTCTTCATTTTCAATATCTACAGAAATGTCAAATAGTTGGCCGAAAGGTAAGAAATTTTGCAAACATTCCTGAACGCTCTCTTCCTCCCAAGTGACGGAGAAACAAAAAAAAGCCGGCTTTCATTTGTCATTAAAAGCCGGTTAGTCAGAAGTATTAAATTTTGTTTAATCGTGCTCGCCAAAGTTACGCATGAACTGAACGCGCATATAAGCAGCCGGATCGACATCATTCCCCAGGCTCAACTTACCTTTGAAATCCTCGACCGAAGCATAGTTGTGACGCTCCATCCAGTCGGAAAGTCCCTGGTTAAAATCTTTGATAACGCTCACTTTGTCAATATACAATGCTGAGACTACCTGTACCACTGAAGCACCTGCCAGCAACATCCGGACGACCGTTTTCCAGTCGTGCACTCCGGTTGAAGCAGCCAAATCGCAATTAACGCGTTTGGCCATGATGCCAATCCACCTGAGTGGCAGTGTATAATCCGAATCGGTTGAGAATACATCGGCACTGATCATTTTCTCGTCTTCCACATCGATGTCCGGACTGTAGAACTTGTTGAATAGCACCAGTCCACTGATTTCGGCAAACGACAAGTCGCGAATCATCCCTCCGAGGTTCGAGAAGTACGGACTGATTTTCAGCGAAAGCGGGATTTTAATATTCGAAGCAACACGGGTGGCCACATCAAAATAGATGCTTTCATTCTCGCGGCTGTTTTGCGAAAGGTCGGAAGGCCGGATGAACATATTCAGTTCGATAGCATCGGCACCGGCCTCTTCCAGTTTTTTGGCAAAGAATGACCACTCCTGGTTTGAGACGCAGTTGATACTGGCAATTACCGGTATGGACAGTGCTTTCTTTGCATCGGAAACCAGCTGGATGTAACGCTTCAGATTTCCCTCACGGATTTCGTAGTCGTAATAATCCAAAAACTCGAGGTTGTTATCCATCGGCCCCAGCTTTTTCATCTCTTCGGCATACTCGAGGTAAATTTCTTCCTCGAAAACCGACTTGAGCACGACAGCTCCTGCCCCGGCTTTTTCAATTTCCCGAAGACTTTCGATGGAATTGGTTAATCCGCTACTCCCAGCGATTATGGGGCTTTTTAATTCCAATCCAAGATATGAAACAGAAAGATCAGGCATGATTCGATTTACTTTTAGATATTAATTCACAGCATATTTTTCCTTGAGAAAATGGTCCATCTTTTCAGCAGCCCGACGGCCATCTCCCATGGCTAGAATCACGGTTGCACCACCACGAACGATATCACCACCCGCAAACATTTCCGGGATGGATGACTGCATCTTCGTTTCATCGACCACGATGGTTCCCCATTTGGTTACTTTCAACTCTTTCAAACTCGAAGGTACTAAAGGATTTGGCGAAACGCCGACTGCCACAATCACTAAATCCACTTCCATCTCAAATTCCGAACCTTCCATTGGCACCGGACGACGGCGCCCTGAAGCATCAGGTTCTCCCAGTTGCATCCGGATTAGCTTCATCCCACTGACACGTCCTTTTTCGTCGCCATAATATTCCAGCGGGTTACAAAGATTGTGGAACTCCACGCCCTCTTCCTTCGCATGTTTTATTTCTTCGATACGGGCCGGCATTTCCTCTTCCGAACGACGATACACAATCATCGCCTTTTCAGCACCCAGTCGTAAAGCGGTACGAACTGAGTCCATGGCAGTATTTCCGCCACCAATTACGGCTACACGCTTTCCGTGCAGAACCGGCGTATCGGTTTCTTCGTACTGAGCTCCCATCAAATTTACGCGGGTCAGATACTCATTCGATGAAAGAATGCCGTTATAATTTTCTCCGGGAATGCTCATAAAACGCGGCAAACCCGCTCCGCTTCCGATGAAAAACGCCTGGAATCCCTGCTCTTTCAAATCATCGAAAGAGGCCGTTCTTCCCACAATAAAGTTGGTCTCGAAATGAACGCCCATCTTTTGCAGGTTCTCCAATTCCTTATCGACGATTTTATTCGGCAACCGGAATTCAGGAATACCATATTTCAACACGCCGCCAATTTCGTGCAACGCCTCAAAAACAGTGACATCGTACCCCTTTTTAACCATGTCGCCGGCAAACGAAAGTGCCGCCGGACCAGAGCCAACGGTAGCGACTTTAATTCCATTTGATTTCGCTGTTTCCGGAACGCTCATCTCTCCGCTCTCACGCTCAAAATCGGCAGCAAAACGTTCCAGGTGACCAATGGCCACTGCTGGTTTGTTCAGTTTCTGAACGTAGAAACACTGTGCTTCGCACTGTTTCTCCTGCGGACAAACGCGACCACAAACAGCCGGCAATGCGCTGGTTTCTTTCAACACAGACGCTGCCTGCTGAATTTCGCCACGCTCAATATTTTTAATGAATTTCGGAATGTTGATGCTCACCGGGCAACCTTCAATGCAGGTTGGATTCGCACAATCCATGCAACGAACGGCTTCCTGCATGGCCATTTCGCGGGTCAGGCCACTATTGACTTCCCGGTCCTGGTAATTTACCCGGACCTCAGGCTCCAGCTCAGGCATGGAGACCCGTTCAATCAGCATACGGTCCTTATTCTTTGTTTGTCTTCTCAGTTCCGCGCGCCATTCGGCTTCGCGTTCCTGTTTTAGGTATAATGAATCGAGTCCCATTACTTTTCGACCAATTTGTGCTGTAAATGATAAAGTTCCAATGCTTCTTTCTCTTCTTCGCGATAGCCGCCAAGGCGCATCAGCATCTCGTCAAAATCGATGTGATGAGCGTCAAATTCAGGACCATCCACGCAAGTGAAACGTGTCTTCCCTCCAACCGATACACGACAGGCACCACACATTCCGGTACCGTCAACCATGATAGAATTGAGACTGGCCTGCGTTGGCACGTTATATTTTTCTGTTAGTAAAGCTGCAAACTTCATCATGATAGCGGGCCCGATGACAATGCACTCGTTCACCTCTTCACGTTGAAGAATCTCTTCCATTCCAGCAGTTACCAAACCTTTTCTTCCGTGAGAACCATCATCCGTCATCACGATGAGTTCATCGGACCACTGGCGCATTTGGTCTTCCAGAATAATTAAATCCTTGCTTCGGGCAGCCAAAACCGTAATTACACGGTTCCCGGCTTTCTTAAATGCCTCTACAATGGGAAGCAACGGAGCAACACCCACGCCGCCACCTGCAGCCAATATTGTTCCTACGTTTTCGATGTGTGTTGGCTTTCCAAGCGGGCCAACCAAGTCGGTAATGTAATCGCCCGGCTCTAAATCAGCCAGCTTTGAGGTACTTACCCCAACCACCTGTGCAACTAGGTCGATGGTTCCTTTTTCAGCATCCGCCGATGCAATCGTTAACGGAATCCGCTCACCTTTTTCTCCCACACGGAGAATAACGAAATTTCCTGCTTTCCTGGAACGGGCAATCAGAGGGGCTTCAACAACCAATCTGACAACCTTTTCCGAGAAAAACTCCTTTTTTACAACTTTATTCATCTAACAGGAAATAGTTTCTTATTAATTCACATAATTTTTTCAAAAATAGGAATTTCGTGAAATTAAGAGCCAATATGGAAGTTAATCTTCATGTGCTACACAACCTATGCCTCAAAGTATTAATGAATCAGCCAGTTCAAAAATGCGCCTGAGATTTTCGGTTCTATCCTGATGTTATTCGAAGGAAATATTTATTTTTAAAGTTTTCTTTATCGCAAAGTAATTTTTGCGAATACCAAATATTAAGGATTGAGAACTTGACAGTTTCATTACCGGATACAAAATGACGAAAGAAGATCGGGAAAAATTGCGGGAAACCATGACGACAAAAGTGGCCGGACTAAAGGAAGAGCTGCTTGATTTAAAAGAGCTGACACGCCCGGAGGCTCCGGATTGTGCCATTGGACGAGTCAGCCGGATGGACGCAATTAATAACCGTAGCGTGAACGAAGCTGCCATGCGGAAAAAGCAATTAAAGCTGTCGAAACTCGAAGAGGCTTTGGAGAAAATCGATTCTCCCGACTTCGGGAAGTGTACCCGCTGTGCCCAGGAAATTCCTTGGGGACGTATCGCTATCATGCCCGAATCGACATTGTGTATCCGGTGTGCATCGCGTTAAAATTGATTGAGAGAATGGGAAAAAACAAGAAAAAGAATGACCGGTACGGAATCGTCTATTCGACCGATGACCAGTTTGACTACGAATACAACGAGCAGGAAGAGGAAGAAACATTGCCGCCCTCGCAGCAGAATCTGAAAATCATGCTCGACAGAAAACAGCGAAAAGGAAAAGAGGTAACGCTCATCACCGGATTTGTCGGTGCCGAAGACGACCTGAAAGCGCTGGGAAAACAGTTGAAAAGCAAGTGTGGAGTTGGAGGATCGGTGAAAAACGGTGAAATTCTGCTCCAGGGTGATTTCCGCGATAAAGCCATGCAACTTCTGACCAACGAAGGTTACAAAGTGAAGAAAGCCGGCGGTTGAACCGCTACTCCGTTTAATTCATGCCATTCAGGCAAAAGCTAACAAAGAGGGATTATTTGTGAGTCTACAGTTCATTATTGCCATCACAGAACACCGGAACCTGGGTTATGTTCTTGCCCCTTATTTGGTTGAGAAGAAAGGGCAGAACACATTCTATTCTGTCGTAAAGAAAATCCACTGCCACAACCTCGATGACGGAGATTATGCCTACTCTCCTACCGAGAAGAAACTGGTCAGCCTAATGGAGAAATACAGCAACGAAAACTTGCTGGAACGATTCGGTAACCGAGGCGGACTGAATGATTTCTTCAAACACATCGACCTGGATACGTTCACCAAACAGGTGGTTCCGTACATCGAAAAGCAAATTCTCAAGTGCCTCGATTTGCTGAAAGAGGATTCCATCCCCTTGTATCGGAAGGAGTCCAAATACAGCAATCTATATGAAGAGGATCGTATAGAGCTTTGCTACCGCGACACCAGTGCTGTTTTCAATTTCGAACGGCTTGAGCACGAAACCCGCTATTATTTGACCATCCGGTACCACGATCAGGAAATTTCGCTGCAACACCGCAACGTGATTCTGCTGACTAACCATCCTTGCCGGTTGCTTTACCAGGGGAAGCTGTATTTTTTCGACAACCTGGCCGGAAATAAGCTGCTTCCTTTCTTCGAGAAAAACTACGTCAGCATTCCGCGCAGTGTGGAAGACAAGTACTACCGAACGTTTGTCCTCAGCACCATTCGTCATCACCAGGTTCACGCCAAGGGTTTTGACATTGTGGAAGGAAATCCGGAAAAGAAAGCCATACTTTCGTTAGAGGAAGACCAGCGAAAGAATCCGCGCCTGATGCTTAAATTCAGGTATAATCAGCGCGATTTTCCTTATATAGACAAGGAGATGCAGGCTGTTTATCTGCGTAAGCAGAACGGGAATTACACTTTTTACAAATTCGAGAGAGACAAGAGTTGGGAGAAAGATTTACTGAAGTCGCTCCGGAAAATGGGATTGGTCAAGACGTCTTCCGGACTTCATCCAGAAGGAATTTCGGATGTTACGAGTAGCGAGTACTTCTACTCATTGATCAACTGGCTGAATAATCATCAGCAGGAGCTGGAAGAAGCGGGTATTGAACTGGAACAGCACAACCTCGACCGTAAATACTACACCGGAAGTCATACTCTCAACATCGAGATAAGTGACGAAAGCGACTGGTTCGACATTTACGCTTATGTCAATTTTGGTGAGTTTCGTTTCCCTTTTGTCCGACTGAAAAAGAATATCCTCAACGGGGTCCGGGAATTTCAATTGCCTAACGGCGAAATTGCTGTTCTTCCGGAAGAGTGGTTCGCCCGCTACCGCGATATTTTCACTCTTTCGGAAGCGGACACAGAACATCTGAAGCTGAGAAAACACCATTTCCCGGTACTGGAAAACAACCTGAACGGCGTCCATAAAAAATACCTGAAGAAGTTTGAAACACTGACTCAGGAACAACCGGAAGCTCCGGAGGTGCCACAAAAGCTCAATGCCCTGCTTCGCTCATACCAGGAAGAAGGTTTCGGTTGGATGTACCATCTTCATCAGCACCATTTTGGCGGTTGCCTGGCGGATGATATGGGATTGGGAAAAACGGTGCAGACGCTGGCATTGCTCGTAAAAACACAACGCAAAGTCAACGGATATCCTACGCTATTCGACCAGGTTGAAGATGACAACAACGGAAAAAACCGGCAGTTTTCGAAGCATCATCAACCAGCCAGTTTGATTGTGCTGCCGACTTCCCTTGTTCATAACTGGGAAGATGAGATTTTGAAGTTTGCACCAACGCTCAGGTACTATAAATATATAGGTGCGCGCCGCCGGCATAAAATCAACATGCAGGATCTTATTCACCAGCATGACGTGATTCTGACCACCTACGGAACAGTGCGCAACGATCGGGAATTCCTGAAGCAATACCAGTTTTATTACCTCATTCTCGACGAAGGGCAATACATTAAAAATTCGGGCTCGAAAACCTACCGGGCCATTAATGACATGAATGCTTCGCACCGGTTAGTGCTGACCGGGACGCCCATCGAGAATTCGCTTTCCGATTTATGGTCGCAAATCAATTTTCTGAATAGAGGACTACTCGGAAGCCTGGCCTGGTTTAAACGCGAATTCATCTCTCCTATTGAGCGGAAAAACGATGAAGAAGCACAAAAAAAACTACAGCAACTCATTCAACCTTTCATCCTGCGGCGAACGAAAGAGCAAGTAGCCCGTGATCTTCCGCCTTTAAGCGAATTAATCCGGTATGTAGATATGACGCCGGAGCAGAAAAAAGCGTATGAGGCTGAAAAGTCTTCCATCCGGAACAACATCCTTTCGAATATCGAGGAAATCAGCCTCGAAAAGTCGGCTTTTGTGGTGCTACAGGGCCTCATCCGATTGCGACAACTGGCCAATCATCCGGCGATGATTGAGGACAACCAGCACATCGAATCGGAAAAATTCAACGAAATTTTGCGTATGCTCAGCATCTTGGTTGCGGAGAAACACAAAATTCTCATCTTCTCCTCCTTCGTCAGACAATTGAAATTGCTGTCCAAAGAATTTGAAACGAATGGCTGGAACTACAGCCTGCTGACAGGGCAAACCCGCGACCGCAAAAAGGTGATCGACGATTTCCAAAATAACCCAGACAACAATATCTTTCTTATTTCACTAAAAGCAGGCGGCGTTGGCCTGAATCTGACCTCAGCGGATTATGTTTTCATTGTCGACCCGTGGTGGAACCCGGCAGCTGAAATGCAGGCTGTGAATCGCGCTCACCGCATCGGACAGGACAAGAAAGTATTTGTGTACCGCTTTATCACCGAAGGAACCATTGAAGAGAAGATTCAAAAGCTGAAAGAAAAGAAATCGTCGCTGGCCGAGAAATTCATCAATTCCAACAACCCGTTCCGTTCTGTCTCCAAAGACGAACTCATGCACCTCTTCGAAGACTAAAAAAAGAAAAGGACAGACCGGGCGGCCTATCCTTTTACTAAACTAACCAAACTAACTAACCTAACTAAACCTAAACTTATGAAATCATTGCAAAAATAATTCGCAACACTTCAAATAATATTAACTAAAGATTAAATAAACGTTTTCTTCATTTCAATGCTCTTTTCAACAGAGCCTCATCAGACCTTTTTAAAAGTTAAAAAAGAAAAGGACGGACCGGGCGGTCCATCCTTTTACTAAAACTAACCAAACTAACTAACCTAACTAAACCTAAACTTATGAAAAAAAATGTACCACAAAGATAACCGCGCACCCATGGGTTCGACGAATTATTTCTGTTAAAAATTGTAAAGATTTATCTAAAAAACCTTAACAAACGTAAAGTCTGTAAAGGCTTTCATTGACTGGGGACAGGCCATTTCCGGTCGCAAAATTGAATAATGTTAAAAATGTGAACTCCCGCCACTTGAAAATTGAACGCACAAAAAAGGAGCTCCTTTTTCAAGAAACTCCTTTGTGAACCCGGAGGGATTCGAACCCCCAACCTCCTGATCCGTAGTCAAGTGCTCTATCCAGTTAAGCTACGGGTCCATATAATGCAGTGATAAAAACTTTCAAAAAAATAGAAGCTCCTCACTGCAAGAAGCTTCTCTGTGAACCCGGAGGGATTCGAACCCCCAACCTCCTGATCCGTAGTCAGGTGCTCTATCCAGTTAAGCTACGGGTCCTTTTGTTTTTGAAAGCGGTGCAAATATAAAGAGTTTTCAATAAACACCGTTACTTTCGGAAGGCTTTTTTCGAAAAAAAAGCACGAATTCCGGTAGCCTTCCGAGGCTCAAAACTTTATGCACCGTCGTATTTGGCCATTTTGTCTTCTATCGTGACCGGTGTTTCGGCGTTGCTTTGGATTTTCACGTACGCGAGCATATTTTCCGCGCCAGCGGCATAGCAAGCCTCATGCACTTTTTTAACGACATCCATCAATTGGTCGAAATCACCCTCCATAACCGTTTCGAAGGGACAAACACGGTATTTTACACCCGATTCTTCAATAATCTTTATCGCTTCGTCCACCAGCGCGTAAGTATCTTTGTCCTCTGCCCGCGGCAATACCTGCAGAGCTAAGTTAATCTGCTTGTTCATCATCTTCTTCTTTAAGAATTTTATTTTCCAGAATATCCCTCAACTCATCGGGGCTAAATTGCTTGACATTGGTGATAAGCATATCGGTCCGGAGGAAACCGCCAATTTGGTTGCACTCCATGATGATATCGCGAAAGATATTTCGCAGCGGTTCCCGAATCGGAATCATCGCCGTAAGGGCAACAAATCCTGTATGAAATTCGATTGATTCGAGTTCCGAGTCATAATGATTGAGCGCAAACAAAATTTCCTTTTTCAGCAGCTCTTTCTGCCAGTCGGTAAAAGGTTGATCTTCCAAAGCGAACAATGCACCAAAATAACGGAACTTGTGTCCCCTTCCTCCCAAACCAGAGGAAATAAAGACCGGGCGTTCGCCCAGCAACGAGCTTTCGAGCCGGATGCGACTTTCCTGGAAAGCCAGTTCGGTCCAATCGGTCAAAACGGTTTTATTCTCCTCCTTAAAGCGCTCGATCAATCGCAATGCGTCAATTCGCTCAAGAGAAGCCAGCTGTACCAACAACTTTTGCTTTTGGTCAACCGGTGTCGTATCAGCAAATAAATTTTCAGCCTGGTCCAATACTTCAGTCGCATCGAGTCCTTCCTTCGCTTCCCGCGATTGGCGGAAATATTCCTTCTGAAGTTCTATATCGATTTTCTTTTCCAGAATTCGGATATTATCCGGCACCTGGTGAAGTGCGTCCTGAATTTTTTCATAAAAACTCTCAAATTCCATTAGTCGACGATTCAGGTTCGGCGCGAAGTTGCAAAATATTCGCATATCCACCTCGAATATTACCGTTCTCATTCAGCTTTTTAACAAATAAGAAATATCTTTGCCATTATTTTTATTTGTACTAATTACAAAGTAACCGCGTAAAAATTAGCATCTTACATGCGTCTCTCAGAAGTCAGTGAAAACCATACTGTCGTTATTTCCAAGGTGATGGGCCACGGCGCTTTCCGCCGCAGGATAACGGAGATGGGTTTCGTGCGTGGAAAAGAGGTAAAAGTTTTAAAAAATGCTCCTCTTCGCGATCCGGTTGAATACGAAGTTATGGGGTACCATGTTTCGCTTCGGCGTGAAGAAGCGCGGTTGATCGAAGTGGTGTCTCGCGAAGAAGCACTCCATTATATTGAACCGACCTATGATGGTACCATTGATTTGGAAACCCTGAAAACATCGGCTGGCGTCAAAGGGAAGGAAATCAACATTGCCTTAGCAGGAAATCCCAATTGCGGAAAAACATCGCTTTTCAACCGGGCTTCAGGAGCCAAAGAACACGTTGGAAACTACAGCGGAGTAACCATCGATGCAGCCAAGGCCAACCTCCACTGGAAAGGTTATTCACTTACACTGATTGACCTTCCGGGAACCTATTCGCTGACCGCTTACACACCGGAAGAACTATATTCCCGAAAATACATCATCGACGAAACGCCGGACATCGTCGTTAACGTGGTGGACGCTTCCAACCTGGAACGCAATCTCTATCTCACCACCCAGCTCATCGATATGGATATCAAAGTCGTGCTGGCATTGAACATGTACGACGAGTTGGAAGCCGGGGGCGCCAAACTGAAAATAGAAAAACTGGGCAAACTTCTGGGAATCCCCATTATTCCGACCATGGCCAACAAAGGTATCGGGATTGACAAGTTGCTCAACAAGGTGATTGACGTTTACGAAGAACGCGATCCAATTGTGCGGCATATCCATATTAATTATGGTGCTGAAATGGAGAAATCCATCAAAGCGTTGCAAAAGGTCATTCGTGAAGGGAAACCGGCACCGGCGCGGGTATCGTCACGCTATTTGTCGTTGCGGCTTCTCGACAAAGATCCGGAAACCGCCAAAATCATCGACGATTTTCCGAATGCTGAACAAATCAATACTACCGCGAAGAAAGAAATTGATCGACTGGAAGAACGCCTGGACGATGACAGCTCGCATTTGATTACCGATGCCAAATACGGTTTCATTGCCGGCGCTTTGAAAGAGAGTTACAGTGAAGGGGTACGTAGGCGTCATGCCATTACGGAACAGATAGACAAACTGGTTACACACAAATTCTACGGCTTTCCGCTTTTCATGCTGTTCATGCTCGCCACTTTTACAGCTACCTTTACTCTCGGTGCTTATCCAATGGACTGGATTGACGCAGGCGTTTCGTGGCTTGGCGACCTGATTAGAAACGGGATGGCCAATGGAATGCTGAAAGATTTGCTCATCAACGGAATTATCAATGGTGTGGGCAGCGTGGTTGTCTTTCTGCCGAACATCCTTATTCTGTTCTTTTTTCTTTCCTTCATGGAAGACACGGGCTACATGGCCCGGGCAGCTTTCATCATGGACAAGCTGATGCACAAAATAGGCCTGCATGGACGTTCTTTCATTCCCATGGTCATGGGATTCGGCTGTAATGTTCCGGCCATTATGGCTACCCGAACGCTTCGTAACCGGAACGACCGCTTGCTCACGATGCTGATCATTCCGTTCATGTCATGCTCGGCCAGGTTGCCGGTTTATATTGTACTGATCTCTGCCTTCTTTGGAAAATATCCGGGACTGGTCCTGATGGGACTTTATTTCCTGGGAATTCTGTTGGCAGTTGGAACAGCGAAACTTTTCAACCGGACCATTTTCAAACGAAAGGAAACGCCTTTTGTGATGGAACTTCCTCCCTACCGGATGCCCACGCTAAAAAATACGTTGTTGCACATGTGGGAAAAGGGAAGTCAGTACCTGCGAAAAATCGGGGGCACCATTCTGGTCGCAGTGATCGCCATCTGGGCACTGGAATACTTTCCCCGAACAAGTCCGCAGGCGGAACACTTCAACCAGCAAAAACAAGAGGCCAATCAGCTATACCAATCAAGGGTTGAAGCTCATCCCGAACAGAGAGATTTGCTGCTGAATGAACGAGACTCGGTTTTGCATCACCTTAGTTTGGCCGAAGAATCATCGCGCATCGAAAACTCTTACATCGGTAGAATGGGAAAAGCCATCGAGCCGGCTATCCGGCCGCTGGGTTTTGACTGGCGAATGGGCGTGAGCTTACTGGCCGGACTTCCTGCTAAAGAAATTGTGGTGAGTACCATGGCCATCCTGTTCCAGGTAAACGATGATCCGGAGAATACGCACCTTTTACAGGAAAAACTGCAGACGGAAAGGTATACTTCTGGTCCAATGACAGGAAAGCCTTTATTTACACCTCTTGTCGCACTTTCGTTCCTGGTTTTTGTGCTGATTTATTTCCCCTGCATTGCCGTTATTGCAACCATTCGGAGAGAATCGGGAAGCTGGAAGTGGGCTATTCTTACCGTTGTCTACACAACAGGTGTGGCATGGTTTATGGCATTTATCGTTTACCAGTTGGGAACATTAATCACAGGATAAACAACACGTATGGCTCAAACACTGATAACCATCGTCATTATTGCAATTGCGGCTTATTTCATCATTAAAAAAGCAATTGAGACCATCCGCTATTTCCGAAAGCCGGCTCCTTGCAGGGGATGCAGTGGCTCCTGTAAAACCTGTCCTATTACCGAATTTCCACATTCAGGCCACACTAAGAAGTCGTCATCAAAAACAGCGAAGAAAAAGTAAAGCCGGAAACACAACTGCTCCCGGCCCTAAATATTTTGAAGAAATAATCGTCTTTCTACAACTGGTGTTCCAGAATCTCAGCAACCTGGTCAGGTGAAATATCACCGTGCTCACCGATTCCCACCATTCCTCGATGCAAAAAACGGGTTTTCACTTTCGTGATGAAACTGGCGTCAATATCGTAATCGCTCAAGCGAGTTTTGATACCTACCGATTCGAAAAACTTAACCGTTGCCGAAATGATTTGGTCGATCCGTTCGTCTTCGGTTCCTTCCGTAATGTTCCAAACACGGGCACCGTACTGAAGAATTTTATCCTTCTTGTTACTTCGCTTGATGTGCATCAATCCCGGTAGGACAACCGCCAAGGTGCGGGCATGATCGACTCCGTGGAACGCGGTAATTTCGTGTCCAATAGCATGTGTCGCCCAATCCTGGGGAACGCCGGCGCCAATCAGTCCGTTCAGCGCCATGGTTGCCGCCCACATGAAATTGGCTGCTGTGTTGTAGTCGTTACGGTTCGCCAACACTTTCGGACCTTCTTCAATTAATGTCGTCAAAATAGATTCTGCAAAACGATCCTGAATCGGAGCATCGACCGGATAAGTCAGGTATTGCTCCATCACATGCACAAACGCATCGACAACACCGTTAGCCACCTGCCTGTCAGGCAATGAGAAAACAACGGTCGGATCGAGGATGGAGAATTGGGGCATCACCAACGGCGAACCAAATGCCAGTTTTTCCTGCGTCTCAACTCTTGTCACAACCGAGTTTCCGTTCATTTCGGAACCGGTTGCCGGAAGCGTCAGAACAGAACCCAATGGCAAAGCCTTTAACAGCGGGAAGTCCGTTTTTCCTGTTAAGATTTCCCATGGATCTTCTCCCGGCCAAAGTGCACCGGCAGCAATGAACTTGGTTCCATCGAGAACAGAACCACCGCCAACAGCCAGCAGAAAATCAACTTTCTCCTTCTGCACAATTTCGATGGCTTTCATCAAAGTCTCGTAGTGCGGATTGGGCTCAATTCCGCCAAATTCAATCACGTCCACTCCCTGAAGAGCTTCCTTTACCTGATCGTATACGCCATTCTTTTTAATGCTGCCTCCGCCATATGTGAGCATCACCTTTTTGTCTTTGGGGACCAGTCCTTTGAGAGCACTTATCTCACCTTTTCCAAAGACAATCCTCACCGGATTATAGAATTCAAAATTGTTCATAGTAATTTATTTAGTATTCGATATACTTATACATTGATTCGCGTAAGCGCAACAAAATTAATAATTGTGGGAAATCCATATAAGCAATTATTGCTTTCCCATAGAAGTTTGATAAAAGAAGAACGAAGCTTTCTTTATCATTGCACTGTTTTTGATGTAAATTGCAAAACAGAATGCTAGTAGAACAGTAACAAAAAACATCACATCATAAAGAAAGTTTATGCTGAAAACTGATAAAGTATTTGATCCCGAAAAAGTTGATTTCACTGAAAAAATGGCCGGATTGTCCGACCACGACCTGATTATTGCTTTGCGTAAGAGGAGTGATTATCATCCCAAAGCAGCAAAAGCAGCCATCGCTGAAGCCATACAACGCGGGATTATAGAAAGTGAAGATGATTTGGAAAGCGAAGAGTTCAAACCCATTCCTTTTAAGCGTTTGGGATTATTCGTGCGTGCTGAAAGCCAGAAGCAGGCAAGAGGAATCTTATCAAGCCTGATTTTAATTTTATACGTTTTTTCACTGATTCCTTTTTTGTACGGCGGAATCGATATTGCTTCAGGCGACTACCTGATGGCTGCCAAGAGTGCCATTCTGGGCGCTTTTACGTTGCATTTCGCATACCGGACCTCGAAGACAGAACAACCGGCCGATGCGGTGAAGTTGATCATTGCGTCGACACTAACAGCACTTTTCAGCGTTTACCACTTCTGGTCGCAGCTGAGTGCTTTTGGCTACATGGAAATACTGGTCATTGTCGTGATTCTCGGACTCGTGCTATTTACGTCCATCAATGTCTGGCAGCTAACCAAACGACTTCGTTCTATATAAATAGAAATTTGATTTTTCGGTCACCCGAAAAAGTCTATTTGACAGGCTATATATGAAACCACAAAAAACCAGACCAATGAAAAAAGAACTATTGTTTTTTCTCTTCCTGATCTTTTCACTCGCGTTTACCACCTCTTGCAGCGCAGGTAAGCATGATAAAAACCCGGAGGACGGGAAAACACTCAACGTACAGGAGTTCAACTCCATTTCACTTAGAGGAGGTTTTACCGTAAGCCTTTCTCAGGGTGATAAGTCTGGCATTTCAGTTGAAGCGCCCAACGCCCTGATGAACGAATTAAGAGTGTCAGTCGATGATGGAGAACTGAAAATTGTCGACACCCGTTTTGAGCGCGGTGAACACCACGACGACTGGGAAAACATGGCCAGAAGAATTCATCTTAACATCACCATAAAAAGTCTGAAAGATTTAAGAATCAGCGGCTACGTCAGTCTCAAAACAAAAGAGCCACTGATGACAGACAATCTGAACATTGATATTGAAGGCGGTGGCCGGTTAAGAATGGACCTGGTAACCGAAAAACTGGGAATTAATATTGAAGGTGGCGTAAGCATGGAACTGGGAGGACAGGTGCGGTACCTGACAAGTCACATTGAAGGAGCCGGCAAGATTTCGGCCTATGATATGAAAGTGAACCGGGCAGACATTTCGATTAACGGAGCCGGTTATGCTTCGGTGAATGTAAGTGACCACTTGAAAGTAGACATGGATGGCGTTGGATGGGTTCGGTACAAAGGAGACCCAATGGTCGAAAAAAATGTAGACGGTGTAGGATTTGTCTCTAAAGAATAAAAAAAGCCGGGAAATATCCCGGCTTTCACTTTTAGCTTTCCACAAACATATTACTGACCCAGCGTTGCAACCATTATGGCTTTAATGGTATGCATCCGGTTTTCAGCCTCATCAAATACAATGGAAGCAGAACTTTCGAAAACGTCCTCGGTTACTTCCATTGCTTCTAATCCGAATTTCTGATAAATATCTTCACCTACTTTGGTGTCGCGGTTATGGAATGCAGGCAGACAGTGCAGGAATTTCACATTCGGGTTACCGGTCATTTTCAGCACCTCGCTGTTTACCTGATAAGGTTTCAACAATTCAATCCGCTCTGCCCAAACTTCTTCGGGCTCACCCATCGATACCCAAACATCGGTGTACAGGAAGTCGCAATCTTTTACCGCTTCGGCAACATTGTCGGTTACGGTAATTTTCGCTCCTGTTTCCTTCGCTATTTCGCGGCAAACATTCTGCAATTCCTCCGACGGTTGACTTGCTGCAGGTGCTGCTGCGCGGAAATCCATTCCCATTTTGGCAGCTCCTACCATCAGTGAGTTCCCCATATTGTTGCGGGCATCGCCCAGGTAGGCAAACTTCACTTTCGAAAGGGGCTTATCGGTATGCTCCATCATGGTCAGGAAATCAGCCAAAATCTGCGTCGGGTGAAATTCATTGGTCAAACCGTTCCAAACCGGTACGCCGGCGTATTTTCCCAACTCCTCAACGATATCCTGTCCGAAACCACGGTATTCAATTCCGTCATACATGCGTCCCAACACACGGGCAGTATCTTTCATCGATTCTTTGTGACCAATCTGTGAGCCACTCGGGCCTAAATAGGTAACATTGGCTCCCTGATCGTGTGCAGCCACCTCGAAAGCACACCGCGTGCGGGTTGACGATTTTTCAAAAATGAGCGCAATGTTTTTCCCTTTCATGCGAGGCTGTTCGGTACCTGCATACTTGGCAGCTTTCAAGTCAGCCGACAATTTCAACAGATGCTTTATTTCTTCCGGAGTGAAATCGAGTAATTTCAGAAAATTCCGGTTACGTAAATTGAATGCCATTTTTTTGATGTTTTTATGATGCTATTAAATGATTTACAAAATTGATAATTCTCCGCCGGTCCACCTAACTTTTATTTCCCGGTTAACCGGAAAAAGGTTAATCATCGTAGTGCATGGTAATTTTTGAACCGTATGATTTATCGGCCAATTTCTTTGCTTCCGTAATCACCGATTTCTTTCCGCCATTCTCCACAAAATTCAATGCAGCTCTGATTTTCGGAGCCATATTTCCTTCGCCAAAGGTACCGGCTTCGAGATATTTCATGGTATCGGCGTGATCCAGAAATTCCAGTTTTTCCTGCGTAGGCAACCCGAAATCTTTGTATATGAAAGAAACATCGGTCAAAATGTACAACTCATCGGCACCAATACTGGAAGCCAGTGTAGCTGAAGCCAAATCTTTATCTACGACGGCATCAACCGTACGGCAATCCTTGTTCTCATCGAAATAAACCGGGATACCGCCACCACCGGCTGCAATCACAATATTTCCCTGTCGTGCCAGTGATTCGATCACCTCCTTATTCATTACCTGCTTGGGAAACGGCGATGATACCACACGGCGCCAACCGCCTTCTTTTTTCGGGCTCGGTTTGAATGCCCAACCTTTTTCTTCCTGCAGTTTTTTCGCCTGCTCTTCAGTATAAATCATGCCAACCCGCTTGGTTGGATCCTGGAACGCCGGATCATCCTTGTCCACTTCCACCATGCTAATCATGGAAATAATATTTCGCTGTATTCCATGTTTATTCAGCAAGTTTCTGAACATCCTTTCAATCATGTAACCTATTCCGCCCTGCGAATCTGCCACGCATACGTCCAATGGCATGGGAGCAACACCATACATTTGCTCTCCGGCGTCGTTCCGCAACAGGATATTTCCCACCTGCGGTCCGTTACCATGGGAAATTACCAGGTCGTACCCTTCCTTTAACAGGAAAACAAGATTCTCCAGCGTATCCATCGTATTGGATTCCTGCTGCTCGATGGTACCTTTTTCATCTCCGCGAAGTAAGGCATTGCCACCCAGGGCCACCACTGCCAATTTATTCATAGTTTTATGTTATTAATTTTTCTGAATTTTGCCCTAAATTAGCGAGTTGAAGCTCCTGTTCTCTCTACTAAGTTCATGCTTTGCAGCAACATTTGATAGTTTGAACAATTAAGAATCAGGTAAGCTACAAATCACAACATTCGGCACTGTAATTGCTTGCAAAAAGAAAGAAATTCGAACCGTGGGGAAAGATGATTTTCGTCACACTCCTTATTTGATGTTCCGCTCAAGGCACATCACGCGTTAAAAATTTGGTTAAATTTGCAGAGCATTAGCATATTTTTCATTCAGATTTAAACCTTTATCAGGTAAATGGCCAGGAAAAAGACCTCAAATACTTCCAGAAAAAAAAATCAAAAATCCAACCTCAGGAACCGTCTGAGCAAACTCAGTAACTGGGAACGAGTCGGTGGAGTTCTTTCCATCGGACTGTTTTTCTTTGCTCTCTATTTGTTCATTTCACTCATTTCCTTTCTCCTTTCGGGAGGAGCTGACCAAAGTCAGCTGAGCCTTACGGCACGCGAGATTTTGACCAATCCCAATTTGAAAATTGAGAACGTAGGTGGAAAATGGGGAGCCAACATGGCCGACTGGTTCATTAACCGGGGTATTGGTCTCGCCTCCTTTGGCGTTGTATATCTGTTGTTGATACTCGCCATCAAATTGGGACGAATCCATAAAGTTTCGCTGTCGAGAAACTTTGGCTACGGAATATTTCTCATCATATGGACATCGGTAGCTCTGGGTTATTTTATGGCGCCGCTTTATGAACAATCATACCTGTACCCGGGTGGTGCTTACGGTTTTTTCATCAGTCAATGGTTTAATTCCGTTATCGGGAATGTGGGAACCTTCTTCCTGTTGATGGCTACCATGTTAATCTGCATTATCATTGCCTTCGAGAATGCCTGGCCGGTGATGCGCAAGTGGATGACCCGTGCGAAGAAGCAGCCGGCAACCGACGCCCCGCTCTCCGATGAGGAAGTTTATTCAGAGCCCAAGGCTCCCGTTATCAACGAAAAAGACGATGCTTTTGCTAAAGTTGTTGAAGAAGACGACGAGGTGGAAGTGGTGTATGCCGACGACAAAAACAAAAAAGAAGATATTGAAATAGAGCTCGAACCTGAACCGGAAGAAGATTCTACTCAGAAGAAAACGGATGACAAGAAAGAAGAAGGTCCAAAAGATCCGGAACTGGAAGTGGAGAAACGAAAAGAAGACGATATTGTGGATTCCATTCAGCAGGATCTGTCAGAAGATTACGACCCAACACTTGATCTTTCCAGGTATGAGTTCCCTTCACTCGATTTACTGAAAGAGTGGTCGACCGGAAACCCGCAGGTAACCAACGAAGAGTTGATTGCAAACAAAAACCGGATCGTCGAGACGCTGAAAAATTACAACATCGAGATCGTCAAAATTAAGGCGACTTCCGGTCCCACTATTACGTTGTACGAGATTGTTCCGGCGCCGGGAATCCGTATTTCCAAAATCAAAAACCTGGAGGATGACATTGCTCTGAGTCTGGCAGCTTTGGGAATCCGGATTATTGCACCAATTCCCGGAAAGGGAACCGTTGGTATTGAAGTTCCGAACCGGAAACCGGAAATTGTTTCCATGCGCTCCATTATTGCTTCACGCACTTTCCAGGAATCGGAATACGAACTGCCGATTGCTTTGGGAAAAACCATCTCGAACGAAACGTACGCCGTCGATTTGACCAAAATGCCGCATATTCTGGTTGCCGGTGCTACCGGTCAGGGTAAATCGGTTGGTTTGAATGCCATCATTACTTCGTTGGTATACAAAAAACATCCGTCGCAGTTGAAGTTTGTTTTTGTTGACCCGAAAAAGGTGGAATTGAATCTGTACTCGGTGATGGAAAAACATTTCCTGGCCAAAATGCCCGGGGAAGACGACCCGATTATCACGGATGTGCAGAAAGTAAAAAACACGCTGAACTCCCTGAACCTGGAAATGGATAACCGGTACGATTTGCTGAAAAAAGCCCATGCCCGGAACATCAAGGAGTACAACCAGAAATTTATTTCAAGAAGATTAAATCCGGA
Source organism: Prolixibacter sp. NT017 (assembly GCF_009617875.1). Classification (NCBI taxonomy): domain Bacteria; kingdom Pseudomonadati; phylum Bacteroidota; class Bacteroidia; order Marinilabiliales; family Prolixibacteraceae; genus Prolixibacter; species Prolixibacter sp. NT017. Next base: position 3,114,576 of record NZ_BLAV01000001.1, read on the forward strand.
AAAAGGTTTCCGGTACCTGCCCTATATTGTGGTCGTTATCGATGAGTTTGCCGACCTGATTATGACGGCCGGCAAAGAAATTGAATTGCCCATCGCCCGGATTGCCCAATTGGCCCGGGCCGTTGGTATTCATATGATCATCGCAACGCAGCGTCCTTCGACCAATATTATTACCGGTGTCATCAAAGCCAACTTCCCGGCAAGGATTGCTTTCCGCGTGGCCTCGATGGTTGACTCCAGAACTATTCTTGATTCGCCCGGAGCCAACCAGTTGATCGGAAAAGGTGATATGCTGGTTTCCACCGGAAGCAGCCTCACACGTGTGCAGTGTGCTTTCGTCGATACCCCGGAAGTAGAATCGATTGTACACTTCATTGGCGAGCAACCAGGTTATCCTACTGCTTTCTTGCTGCCAGAATACATGGATGAAAATTCGGATGAGCCTGGTGCTGTTGATTTGAAAAATCGCGATGATTTATTTGATGAAGCGGCAAGGTTGGTCGTTTTAAACCAGACAGGTTCCACTTCAGCCATCCAACGGAAATTTTCTATCGGTTACAACCGGGCAGGCCGAATTATGGACCAACTGGAGGCTGCCGGCGTAGTAGGTCCCAACGAAGGAAGCAAAGCACGACAGGTATTATTACAGGATGAATATTCTTTGGAACAATTATTGAATAACCTTTAAAAAAACAAAGCCCTTGTTAAGCGGGAGTACAAACATGAGTAGAATGAAGAATTTTACATTAACCGTCTTGCTCGTCATGACAACCAGTCTGCTGTTTGCTCAGCAGGATAACAAAGCGAAAGAAATCCTCGATAAGCTTTCGGCAACAACAAAAAGCTATAAGACCATTCAGATCGATTTTTCCTTTACCCTGGAAAACCAGCAGGAAGACATCAAAGAAACAAACAGTGGCTGGGTAGCTTTGAAAGGTGACAAATACCGGTTGCATATGCCGGCTTTAGGTATGGATGTTTACTCAGATGGAAAGACCAACTGGAGTTATCTTCCGGATGCCGGTGAAGTAAATGTAACGGACAATACGCCCGGACAGGACAACTCACTTAATCCGGCCAACCTTTTCACTATGTATGAAAAAGGTTTCAAATACCGGTACATTGGAGAAGAAAAAGTGGATGGCAAAAATGCATATGTGATTGACCTTTATCCGAAAGATCTGAAAAAAGATTTCACTAGGGTTAAGCTCTATGTTGACGCAGCCAAATACCATATCATTAAGGCAATTACCTACAGTAAGGATGGCAACATTTACACGGTTGCATTGAAGAATATGAAAACCAACAAGGATTTACCCGACAGTTATTTCAAATTCGATACTTCGAAACATCCGGACGTCGATGTTATTGATATGCGGTAATCAAAAAAATTAAAGACATAAGAAAGCTGACTCGAAAACGGGTCAGCTTTTTATATCGAGATTTCCTGTATTTCTCATTTATTCTTGGCGCCGGAATCTGATTTATTCTTCCGGGTCAACTGTCCTACTTCGGCAATCTCCATAAACGACGTTCCGCCGCCAACACCAAAGCTTCCGCCGACATAAACTACTTTGTCTTCCTCGGCCAGGCAACCTTCTTCCACCAAACCGCGAAGTGCGTGTTTAACCAGCTTATCTTTGTTCTTTTTCACCACAATTTCACTGGCGTGAATACCATACGAAAGTGCAAGCTCCCTCTTCACTTGTCCGGTGTGACACTTAGCATATACCGGACGACCACTACGGAATGCGGCCAGGTAACGTGCTGTTCTTCCCGTTAGGGTATCAGTAACAATGGCTTTTACATCCAGTTCTTCAGCGGCCATCACAGCAGCTTCCGACAAGAATGCAGGTACTTCACCATCGAGACGTGGTACCGGCAGGTCGTTTCGCTTATCCTTGCTTTTTTCGACTTCCATGGCAATGCGGGTCATGGTTTCAACCGCTTCAATCGGATAACTTCCGTAAGCTGTTTCACCCGAAAGCATAATCGCATCCGTGCGGGCATAAATGGCATTGGCCACATCACTTACCTCGGCACGGGTTGGCCTTGGATTCTGAATCATAGTATGCAACATCTGCGTAGCGATAATTACCGGCTTTTTCCGTTGTACGCATCGGCGGATAATGTGTCGCTGAACTCCCGGAATTTTCTCGGCAGGAATTTCAATTCCCAAATCACCGCGGGCAACCATAATACCATAAGCGTAATCCAAAATCTCGTCGACATTATTGACACCGTCCAGATTCTCAATTTTTGCTATGATTTTGATTTTACTACCCTTGCGGTCGAGAATTTCCTGAACAGCCAGTACATCCTCTTTATTACGCACAAATGAGTGAGCAATGAAATCCAAACCATTATCTACAGCCCATTCGATGAACATTTCATCTTTCGGTGAAATAGCCGGCAGCGAGAATGAAACTCCCGGAACATTGATACTCTTCCGGTTTTTGATTTCGCCGTCGTTGACAACTACCGCCTCTAGCGCGTCGTCTTTTAAGGCTTCCACCTTCAGCTCCAGTTCTCCGTCGTCAATCAAGACCGAACGGTCAACTGACACGTCTTTGGCAAAACCAGGATAATCAACGTAAAGAACTTCTTTACTGGATTCTCCTTCACCTCCTTTAATCAAAAGGCGATCGCCCTTCTTCACAACGATGGGCTCAGCAATATTTTTAGTCCTGACTTCAGGTCCTTTGGTATCGAGTAAAATAGCCAGAGAATCGGATACAGCCCGGACATCCTTTACCAGTTGCAAAGCAGTTTCGGGAGTTTGGTGCGCCGTATTGATTCGGACAACATTCATCCCAGCATTGTACAATTTTGAAATAAATTCCGGATTACTGGTTTTGTCGGAAAGCGTCGCGACAATTTTGGTGTGCTTGTTTCGATTCATCTTGATAGAAAGATATTTTAATATAGTAATTGGCCGCGAAATTAAGTGATTTCAGCAAATGCCAGCTCTTTTCACCTCTCTAACAGCAGGAAATAAGATTTGTTTAATATGCCGGGAGTGCAGAACACATATAACCCACTGATTTTATTTCAGATAAATAAAAACTTAATCTATCGGGGCGCCATAACATTAAAATTACATTCCGTCAGGCAAGAAAACTTTCCACCGCCAACCGGTATGAATCGAGACCAAACCCCATGATACTTCCTTTGCAAACCGGGCCAATCAGCGATTCATGCCGGAAACTCTCGCGCGTCAGAATATTGGAAATGTGAACTTCGATCACCGTTGAATTAATTCCGGAAATCGCATCGCGAATGGCAACGGACGTATGCGTGTACGCTCCGGCATTGATAATTATTCCCTCAGCCGAAAAACCAACTTCATGCAACTTGTTGACAATCTCTCCTTCTACATTCGATTGAAAATAATCAAACTCGATTTGAGGAAACCGTTCTCTCAATTTTACGTAATATTCATCAAAGGACTGATTTCCATAGATGGTCTTCTCTCTAATGCCCAAAAGATTAAGGTTTGGGCCATTTATTAAAATAATTTTCATTTAACTCAGATAATTCTTATATTTAACTAGATGTCAAAAAGAAAACATCATATTATTTCAAAACCTTTTCTTCCATCCCCCCTGGCATTTTTAACAATAATAAATGTTTTCTTAAACCAAATTTATTTAAAATTGTTACAAGTTAAAACTAAAATTGCTTCATTATGAATTGGGTTGAGAGCAAAAAGGGATACGAATCGTTTTTGAGACTTGAGAAATCGCTTTCTCAAAACTCAATTAGCGCCTACATTAATGATATCAATAAATTGATTTCGTTTTTGGAGGGTAAATTTAAAGAACTTCCGCCAGACAAGGTAAAACTCCAGCATCTTCGTGAATTTGTTGAATGGATGAACCAGAAAGGTGTAAGTCCGCGTACGCAAGCCCGGACCATTTCGGGTATTAAGTCGTTCTACAAGTACTTACTCATGGAAGGTGTAATTGAAAACGACCCGACAACTTTGCTCGAATCGCCCAAAATCGGTAGGAAGTTGCCGGACATACTCAGTGACCAGGAAATTAACGAACTGATTAATGCGATCGATTTAAGTAAACCGGAAGGACAGCGGAATAAAGCCATGATTGAAACCCTTTACAGTTGCGGTCTCCGTGTCTCCGAACTGGTTAACCTGAAATTGAGCAATCTGCATTTCGATCAGGAATTCATAAAAATTGAAGGAAAAGGTGACAAAGAACGTCTGGTCCCAATCAGCAAGCAAGCAATTGAAGATATCAACAAATATTTGATTGGTTACCGCAAACGTCTGAAAGTGGATAAGGACAGTGAAAATATCCTCTTCCTGAACCGTCGGGGTAAGCAGCTCAGCCGTGTGATGATTTTTACCATCATTAAAAACCTCGCACAAAAAATCAATCTGAAGAAGAACATTAGTCCTCATACATTCCGCCATTCATTTGCCTCGCAGTTGATTGATGGCGGCGCCGATTTAAGGGCTGTGCAGGAAATGCTGGGACATGAATCCATTCTTACGACTGAGATTTATACCCACCTCGATAAAGACTATCTGAAGGATACGGTTAATCGCCATCATCCCAGATCCTGATAGGAAATTTTTATTTAAATTAAATAACAATATCACTAGAGAAGGTAGGCAAATTCTATGATTTATTAATACCTTCTCTTATTTTTTATCATTTTATCACACCTCTCTATTACAGACCATTACACACGCCACAAGACCATATCGGAAGCTTCTTTTTAGAATCAATATGCTTTACAGCAATAATATGTTTTAGAGCATAGAATTTTCAATTATTCGTTTATCTTTGACCACTGCGAAACTACGAGCATTAAAACCTTTATCAAATTATCTCATTATGAAAAATTTAGATTTGTCTGTTTACGGAATTGACAACGTAACAGAGATCGTCTACAACCCTTCTTATGAGCAGCTGTTCGAAGAAGAAACTAAACCTGGTCTGGATGGTTATGAGAAAGGTGTTGTAACTGAATTAGGTGCAGTGAATGTAATGACAGGTGTTTTCACCGGACGTTCGCCTAAGGACAAGTACATCGTCAAGGATGAAACCACCGAAAATACGATGTGGTGGACAACTGCACACTCTCCTAACGACAATAAACCGATTTCACCCAATGTATGGAAGCAACTGAAAGAAGTTGTTACTGACCAGCTTTCAGGTAAGCGTCTCTTCGTAATGGATACCTACAGCGGAGCCAACGAAGATACCCGCATGAAAATTCGTTTCATTACGGAAGTTGCGTGGCAGGCACATTTTGTTAAAAATATGTTCATCCGCCCCACAGAGGAAGAACTGGCCAACTACGGTGAACCTGACTTTGTCGTATTAAACGGCTCAAAAGCGACCAACCCCAACTGGAAAGAGCAGGGATTGAACTCTGATGTATTCACCGTATTCAACCTGACTGAAAAAATGCAGGTGATTGGTGGTACCTGGTACGGTGGTGAAATGAAGAAAGGTATGTTCGCCATGATGAATTACTACCTGCCTCTCCGTGGTATTGCAGCAATGCACTGCTCGGCAAACGTTGGTAAAGATGGCGATACAGCTATTTTCTTTGGTCTTTCCGGAACCGGTAAAACCACATTGTCGACAGATCCGAAACGCCAGCTGATTGGCGACGATGAGCACGGATGGGACGATCAGGGCGTATTCAACTTCGAAGGCGGTTGCTATGCAAAAACTATCCGCTTGGATAAAGATAGCGAGCCTGATATTTTCAATGCCATCAGACGCGATGCGCTTCTCGAAAACGTTACGGTTGACGAAAATGGCAAAGTTGATTTCAACGATGGTTCGGTAACTGAAAACACCCGTGTTTCTTACCCGATCTACCACATCGAAAATATCGTAAAACCCGTATCGAAAGCAGGTCACGCGAAGAAAGTTATCTTCCTGACGGCTGATGCATTTGGTGTATTGCCTCCTGTCTCTAAATTGACAAAAGAGCAAACCAAATATCACTTCCTTTCGGGATTTACGGCAAAACTGGCCGGAACCGAGCGTGGTGTCACTTCACCGCAGCCTACATTCTCTGCTTGTTTTGGTGAGGCTTTCCTGTCTCTTCACCCGACCAAATACGGTCAGGAGTTGGTAAAACGGATGGAAGCTGCCGGTGCTGAAGCTTACCTGGTAAATACCGGATGGAACGGAACCGGAAAACGTATCTCGATCAAAGATACACGCGCTATCATCGACCGCATTTTGGACGGCTCGATTGAAAAAGCAGAAACTAAAATGGTTCCGATCTTCAATCTGGAAGTTCCGACTGCACTCGAAAATGTTGACACCAACATCCTCGATCCGCGTAACACCTACGCTGATGCAGCAGAATGGGAAAACAAAGCCAAAGACCTGGCTGAACGTTTCATCAAGAACTTCGAGAAATATACCGACAACGAAGAAGGAAAAGCATTGGTTGCTGCCGGTCCACAACTCGAACATTCGAAAATTTAATATCCACTTCTTTACATACAAATCCCGGGAAATTGAGTTTCCCGGGATTTTTTATGGCTTAATTAAATCATCAAGTGCCGAATCGATATCCGGAAATTGGAACTTGTAGCCGGCTTCCGATAATTTCCGGGGTAAAACAGTAGGTCCATGACTGAGCGCTGTTGCTCCTTCTGAGAACACTAATTTTAGCGCAAATGCGGGAACCGCCATAAACGAAGGTCTTCCCAGTTTTTTTGCCAGCTTCCTCGTGAAAGTTTCGTTATTCACCGGATAAGGAGCTGTAAAATTGAACACACCTTTTAATTCTTTTTTGGCCAAAAGAAACTGAACGGCGCCCACCACATCATCCAGATGGATAAAGGAAAAGCCTTGTTTTCCACTGGCCACAGTGCCGCCAAGTCCCATTCTGAAAATGGGCAATAATCTTCCAAACATGCCGCCATCTTTTCCAAGAACGAGCCCCATCCGCATAATCACCAACCGAACACCCAACGCTTCCACTTCCGATGCCGCACCTTCCCATCGCGTAGCTACTTCTCCCAGAAAATCGTGTCCGTATTCAAACACCTCTTCATCGTGCGTGCCCGAGTTAGCGTAGATACCGATAGCCGAAGCCGATAAGAACATCTCCGGCCGATCATCAGTAGACATCGCTTTTAATGCGCCAACCAGCTGACGGGTCACCTTAATCCGGCTCTCCATAATTTCCTGCTTGTAGGACTGTGTCCAGCGCTTCACGATGGGAGCACCAGCCAGGTTGATAATTCCGTCGACGCCGGTTAAAAGCTGAACAAGGTAGTTCTCGCCGCGCTTAAAATCAGCTCTTAGCAACGGAACCACTTCAATGCCGGAGCTAACAAATGCCTCGCGCAATGCTCCGCCAATGAATCCTGTACTTCCTGATATGGCAATCTTCATTCTGATGTATTTTTTCTGTTTAGGTTTCTAATATTTATTTTGTTTCGGTGACAGCCTGCTTCATGGGTAGCGCCGATATCACTTTTCGCTAAAAAGGTTCGAAAGAAAATAATTCCGAAAACCGGAAAGAATCGCGTCATTTTAAATCTGTCCGGGTATAGAGAAAACTCTTTACAATAAAATTACCTGTTTTCGCTAAAACAACTTTATTTTGTATCGGACAAAGACAGATTTATGGTCAAGAAAAAGAATACATCCTCCACACGCGGAAAAAGAAAACGTACACCTGTTAAAAAGAACAGTAAATTTCATATTCCCAAACAAATTACAAAGCAAAGAGTTTGGCGATGGGCGCTCAATATCTCGCTGTTTGGAATCTTTCTGCTGGGAGCCCTTTTTGTTTTGGTTTACATCGGTGCTTTCGGGCCACTACCGACGACACAGGAGTTAAAAGACGTCAAAAATCCGGTAGCTTCGGAAGTATATTCTTCTGATGGACATCTCCTTGGACGCTATTACATCCAGAACCGGAGCAATGTAACCTTTGACCAGATTTCACCGAACGTTATTCACGCACTGGTTGCCACCGAAGATGCCCGATTTTATGAACATCGCGGAATCGACGAATGGGCTCTGCTGCGTGTCTTTATCAAGTCCATTTTGTTGCAGGACAGAAGTGCTGGCGGCGGCTCCACCCTTTCGCAGCAAATCGCCAAAAATATTTTCGGTCGCGATAACTACGGACCGCTTTCCATGCCGGTCAACAAATTGCGGGAAGCCATCATTGCTTACCGTTTGGAGAAGATTTACACCAAAAACGAAATTCTGACGCTATACCTCAATACCGTTCCGTTCAGTGAAAATACGTACGGAATCGAAACTGCATCGGAACGTTTCTTCGATAAAAAGCCGGCAGACCTAACAGTTCCGGAAGCAGCCACGTTGGTAGGAACACTGAAAGCCAGCAACGCTTATAATCCACGTCTCCATCCTGAAAGGTCGAAAGAGCGCCGCAATCTCGTCATCAGCCTGATGGTGAAAAACAATTACCTGTCGGAAGCTGAAGGCAAAGAATATCAGGAAACACCGCTGACCCTTCACTACAATTATCTGGTATACAACACCGGGCCGGCAGCGTATCTCCGCGAACGCATTCGGTTAGAGATGGAAGATTGGTGCAGCCATGTGACCAAACCCAACGGCGACCCGTATGATTTATATACCGATGGTCTGAAGATTTATACAACCGTCAATTACAAGATGCAGGAATATGCGGAAAAGGCGATGCAGGAACAGATGAAGAGTCTGCAGGACATATTCGACAAGCATTGGCATAACCGGCAGCCCTGGGAACATGACGAGGATGTGTTAAAAAGAGCGGTGCAACGCTCCGACCGATATATCCGGATGAAAGATGCCGGAAAAACGGAAAAAGAAATCAGTGCAGCCTTTCATGAATTAATACCGATGAAAGTGTTTAGCTGGGGCGATATTAAAACGGTTGAAATGACGCCTATCGACTCGGTGAAACATTCACTGCGTACCCTGCGGAGTGCTTTTCTGGCCCTTTCGCCGAAAGACGGAGCCGTTAAGGTATGGATAGGCGGCAACGACTTCCGCTTTTACCAGTACGACCAGGTGACCGCCAGCCGGCAGGTAGGCTCTACCTTCAAGCCGATTGTGTATGCTGCGGCGTTGGAAAACGGAGTTGAGCCGGATAAATACTACGCCAACGAAGAGGTTACCTATCCGGAATATGATGACTGGACACCGCACAATGCCGAGGATGAATACGGCGGTTATTATTCGCTCGAAGGAGCGTTGAGCGAATCCATCAATACCGTATCGGTACAGGTATTGCTCGATGCCGGCATGGCAAATGCAGTGCGACTGGCACACCGGATGGGCATCGATGTCGATCTGCCCGAAGTTCCTTCGCTCGCTTTGGGTGTGGCCGACATTCCCCTTGAAGAGATGGTTACTGCTTACGCACCATTTGCCAATGGCGGGAAAAGCGTGAAACCGTACTATCTCCTCCGCGTGGAGGATTCAAAAGGGCATGTGCTGAAAACATTCCACCAGGATGAAGATTCCGATGAGGAACAAGTTATTTCCGCGCAGACGGCTCATATCATGACCCATTACCTGGAAGCGGTGGTTGACAGCGGAACCGGCCGCGCCATTCGTACCCGGTTTGGCATCCGTAGCGACTTTGCCGGAAAGACCGGAACAACGCAAAACCACGCCGATGGCTGGTTCATTGGTTACACGCCCGATTTGGTGACTGGCTGCTGGGTTGGCGCCGAAGATCCGGCGGTTCATTTCCGCACGCTCTATTACGGACAGGGAGCACGGATGGCCTTGCCCGTTGTCGGAGATTTCTTCCATAAACTCTATGCCGACCGCTCTTTTGCTTCACTCCGTTATCACAGTTTCGATATGGGGGACGACCAGCGTTTACTAGCCTCGTTAGATATTCCTCACTACCGTGATGAGCTTCCGCGTAAGAAATTCATCGACTTTGGTTGGTTATTCGGTCGCCATAAAGACAAGGCTGAAAAAGATAAGGAACAACTGCAACAACAAGAAGACAGTACGCAGTCGCCCGGCAATCAGGAGAAAAAACATTCCAGCATCTGGGAAAAGATCCGGAATGCTTTCCGCAAGAAAAATTAAAGCTGTAACACAGCACTGCGGAAAGAAAAATATTCGGGTATTTCTCATGCCGGCGCTTCAGGGGAAGGAAAAATCACGCAACATTTTAATGTCCGGCTCCCAGGAGAAGGAAAAGTCACGCAACATTTTGGTGCCATGCTAAACTTTCCGAATAAAAACAAAAACGAAAAAAGGATGCCGCCCGGTCACCGGATGACATCCTTTTAAAACTCTTCCATCAAGCCTCCAATCAGGCATAATTTCGTTTGAGCAACTCCGGATGTTCTTTATCGACTTTCATCAGTAGCTCACCAAATAGTGTGTTAGCCCAGGCAAACCACTTACGTGTGAAATCTTCCGGATTGTCTTTGTTGAAGCTTTCATGCATAAAGCCGGTGCCGGCATCGGTGTTGCGCAGCATTTTAATACAATGCGCAATCTCTTCTTTATCGTTGCTGGTCATAGCCCGCATGATAATCGCCATTGGCCAAACGTAGTGCAAGCCCACGTGCGGTCCGCCAATGCCTTCGGCCGCTTTCCCCTTCCAGAACCACGGATTGTCCTCGCTCAGCACAAAATTCCGGGTACGGTGATACAATGGATCATCCGGTTTGAAAGCTTCCAGGTAAGGAAGCGCCAGCAAACTCGGCACATTGGCGTCATCCATAAAGTTGGTATTACCGAAACCATCTACTTCGAACGACAAAATTTTGCCGTGTTTTTCGTGCTCGAATACAGCATGCTCTTTCAATGCCTGCTCCACTTCATCCGCGAAAGCGTTGCACTTTTCAGCAAAAGCGTTATCGTGATAAATCGCTTTGCTCATTTCGGCCAGCTGACGAAGCGAAACCATCGCGAAATAGTTGGATGGTACCAGGAAAAGGTAGGTCGTCGCATCATCGGACGGACGAAAGCCGGAACAAATCAATCCGTTGGGACGAATGGGATTTCCCCAGCCGCGTCCGGGCATGGTATCGGTCGAGATAAATGTTTCGCGCATGAAATAGTATGGACCACGTCCCTCTTTTCGCTGCTGAACCCGGAAAGTCTTCACCACCAGCTCCATCGCCTTCTTCCATTCGTTGCCAAAGGGCGATGAATCATCGGAGTGTTTCCAGTAATGGTAACTGAGCCGGATGGGGTAGCAGAGCGAATCAATTTCCCATTTGCGCTCGTGCAACTCCGGTTTCATGTCTGTTTTGTCAGTCATCCACTCGCTGTGACCTTTCCCGTCGTTAAATGCATTGGCGTACGGGTCAATCAGGATACACCCGGCCTGACGGTTAATCAGCCCTGCCACCATGTTTTTCAGCTTCTTGTCTTCGTTAATCAACGGAAGATAAGGCCACACCTGTGCTGACGAATCGCGCAGCCACATGGCGTGAATATCTCCGGTAATCACGAAGGTATCCGGCTTGCCGTTTTTTTCCCGGTAGGTAACCGTGGTATCGATGGTATTCGGGAAACAGTTGGAAAACATCCAGGCCAGTTTCGGATCTTTGATTTTCCTGTTCATCTCTTGGATGACCCGCTCAACAGCTTCGCTGGTAAAATTCCGCTCAGCCGGCGTCGGACGCTTCGAAGGATATTCAGCGACAGCTGTATTCCCAAAGGAGATGGACGGTGCGGTGAGTCCTACCCCGATGGCTCCGCATGTTTTCACAAATTCGCGACGATTTTTCATTCTTCTGATATTTGGTTTACGGTTCCTAAAATATTCAAGAACTGCCCATATCTCCAAAATTTTGTGAAAGGAATGCTGAAAAATGTCAGGAAAGTGATCTATTCCGAACCTTCGTTACGGATAATGATAGGATTCTTGAAATGTACGTCACGTTGCGGGAAAGGAATTTCAACTTTATTCTGACGAAATAAATCGTCGATGGCAAAGCGCAGTTCACTCTTCAGGTTTTCAACGTAAAAACTGTTAGCCGTCCAGAAATAGAGCTGAAAATCGAGCGATGAGTTGCCAAAATCGTTGAAACGGACAAAAGGTTTGGGATTAGCACTGATATCGTCGTGTCCGTTGGCCGCTTCGAGCAGGAGTCTTTCCACCAACCTAACGTCGGAACCGTAAGCCACCCCCACACTCACCTGGAAACGGGTGTTGGCTTCATTGTGGCTCCAGTTGACAATGATATCGTGGGTAAACTTTGAGTTGGGCACAATCAGCACCTGGTTATTACGGGTTAAAATTTTCGACGCACGAAGATTGATTTCGAGCACCTGCCCCACTGTTCCGTCTGTCAACTCAACGATATCATAAACTTCCAGTGAGCGATCGAACAAAATGATGAGCCCGGATACGAAATCGCTGAAGATATTTTGCAGACCAAATCCAATACCTGCCAGAAACGCCGCCGAAGAGGCGACAACAAACGTCAATTTCAATCCGAGTGCCTGAAGTGAAAGCAGGATGGCCATGAACCAGACAAGGTACTGAACGATGGTGTAAATCGATCGCCCACGCCCCCGGTCGAACCGCTTCTGTTTTATCTTGTTGTCGAAATGGTACTCTATCAGGTTCAGTATAAACCGGGTGATAAACAGAATTGCAAGAACAATCAGCAGATGAGTAACGGTAAATTTAATCTTGTCGGTCTCGAAAAGCTGAAAGGCCAGTACCTGTTTAATCCTGAAGCCCAGCATACTCAGCGACCCCAAGATGGCTCCAAGGAAAAAGATCAAACGAATGATGCGAAGAAAAGAACGCCACCGTTTCATCCCCAGCTTTTCAGCAATCGACAAATGCATCATCCATTTGCGGAAAAACCGGAAAATGAAATAAGCACCGGCCAGAATCAACACGACAATGGCGATGCGCAGGATGGAAATCTTCAAACTACCATAAGTGAAGATGGAGTAATTGAGCAACTCCCATAAGTTCAGTTTGTGGTCAGGCTGCATGATTTTCCTCCAATTTTTTGAAGAGATTATCGACGGTCAGGTTTTCTTCCAGCTGTCCGTTGTGTGCCACCGAAATACGGCCGGTTTCTTCGCTCACCGTTACCACATAAGCATCGGTTTGTTCCGACATTCCCATCGCGGCCCGGTGCCTCAACCCCAGCGACGGACGCAGGTTCTTCTTCGCCGAAACCGGTAATATACACCGGGCTGCCCGAATCCGGTTTCCAACAATAATAACGGCTCCGTCATGCAAAGGCGCGTTCTTATAAAAGATACTCTTCAGCAGTTCAGCTGTGATGCCGGCATCGATAATCTCTCCCGTCTCGGCAAATTCTCGCAACTCCGTACTGCGCGCTATGACAATCAAAGCTCCTGTCTTTGTCCGCGACATATCCTGGCAGGCATCCACGATGGCACGAAGGCTCGACTCGGTGGTCGATTTGAAATGTTGCGGGAAAAGATTTTCGAACGAGAATTTATTATTCGCCCGGTAACGACTTCCCAACAACAGCAAGAATTTACGAATTTCCTGCTGAAACACCACAATCAAAGCCAGCACTCCAACGCCGAACAACTGTCCCAGGATGGTACTGACCAGCTCCATATTCAGCGCCTTCACCACGAGCCAAACGAGGTAAACAATGAATATTCCCATGAAAATGTTGAAAGCTACCGTCCCCCTTATCAACATGTACAGTTGATAAAGCAAATAGGCTACCAGCAACACATCCAGAAAATCAAGAAATCGTATGGTAATGAATAACTCCGTCATTTGACCATGCTTTTCAGCTTGCTGTAAATTTTTATGGTTTCCACTGCTTCCTTCACATCGTGTACCCGCAGGATATCAGCTCCACCCATCAGCGCCAGGGTATTTAACACCGTCGTCGCATTCAGGCTTTCTTCCGCGGATGTTCCGAGATATTTCCAAATCATCGACTTACGCGAAACTCCTACCAAAAGCGGAAACTGAAACAATCCAAAAGAATCGAGCCGGTTCATCAGATCAAAATTATGATCGATCGATTTTCCGAAGCCAAATCCGGGATCTAATATAACGTCTTTTACTCCCAGTAGTTTTAGTTGCTGAACCCTTTCGGCAAAAAACATCAGGATTTCCTGTACCACATCGTCGTATTGCGGATTCTTCTGCATGGTTTGCGGAGTACCCTGAATGTGCATCATGATGTACGGAACGCCCAGCTCGGCTACCGTTTCAAACATCTTGTCATCCATGGTTCCGCCGGAAATATCGTTGATAATGCATGGCCCTTCTTCAGCGATAACTTCGCGGGCCACCGAAGCCCTAAAGGTATCGATGGAAATGATGGCGTCCGGAAATTCTTTACGAACCAGGCCGACGGCTGATTTCAGCTTGCTGGCTTCTTCGGGCGCTGGTATATCCATCGCTCCGGGACGCGTCGAATAAGCGCCAATGTCGATAATTTCGCCTTCTTCTTCCAGTATCTTTTCCGCCCTTTTCAGGATAGCCTTGTGACTTACATATTTCCCGCCATCGAAAAAAGAATCGGGCGTTACGTTCAGGATGCCCATGACCATCGGATGATCGATTTCAATCAACCGTCCATCGAGTGTGATGGTTTTCTTCCGGGAATAGAAAGGTTCTTTTTTACGCGTAAACAGCATAGAATTTCTTTTCAAACGGCGTTTCCAAAACGCGTTCCACAAAAGCAGACGCAGGTCCGGAGCACCTTTCTACAAAAGTAAAAATAAATTGGCACGCCGATTTTCATATTTTTATACTTTTATGGTTCATTTCAACAGGAAACTATGGAGAAGACGGCTCAGCAATTCGATCATATTATCAGCATTTGCCACGATTTGTTTGTCAACAAGATGCGCGATTACGGAACCGCGTGGCGTATCCTGCGTCCCCGTTCTATGACGGACCAGATTTACATTAAGGCGCAACGCATCCGTAGCATTGAGGAGAAAGGAGTTTCCAAAATAAATGAAGACGAACGGGCCGAGTTCATTGGCATCATCAACTACTGCTCCATGGCGCTTATCCAGCTCGAGCTGGGCCCCTCGGAAGAAGAACTGCCGGCCGATATTACTGAACGGATGTTTTTGGAAAACCTGGAAAAAGCCAAAACGCTGATGCTTGACAAAAATCACGATTATGGTGAAGCCTGGCGACAGATGCGCATCAGTTCGTTTACCGATCTCATCCTGATGAAACTGAAACGAACCAAACAGATTGAAGACAACCAGGGGAAAACTCTGGTATCGGAAGGCATTGAAGCCAACTACCTCGACATTATTAACTACGCCATTTTTGCGATGGTGAAACTCGAATTTGGCGAAGAATGATGAAGTGGCTCCGCAATATCAGTAGAATCCTGGTCGGCCTGGTTTTTATTTTTTCAGGCTTCGTTAAAGGAATCGATCCGTGGGGCGGAACGTATAAAATCACCGATTACTTCTACGCTTTCCATCTCGATTTCCTGGTTCCACTTGCACTGCCACTTTCTTTTATTCTTTCATTTGCTGAATTTGCCATCGGGGTTGGACTTCTGAGCGGAAGATTTCTCCGCTTTTTCTCCTGGCTGGCGCTTATCTTTATGAGCTTTTTCACGCCGCTGACCCTTTATCTGGCGTTAACCAACCCGGTAACCGATTGCGGCTGCTTCGGCGACGCACTCGTGATAACCAACTGGCAAACGTTTTATAAAAATATTATCCTTATCACCCTGGCGATTATTCTCTTCGACGGAAGGCGGAAAGCTGACCACCCGGTAAAAAGAAAACCGGGCCGGGTAATTTTCTCCGGGCTTATCCTTACTTATATCGTTTTGGTCACCTGGTCGTACAATCACTTGCCGATTATCGATTTCAGACCGTACAAGGTGGGTGTAAATATTTCAAAAGCCATGGAAATTCCGCCGGATGCGCCGCACGATGTTTACGAAAACAACTTCTACTACAAGAATAAGAAGACCGGTGAAGTCAAAAAGTTCTCGGAGAAAAATATTCCGTGGCGCGATTCACTTACGTGGGAATTTCAATCAATGGACCAACCGGTTCTGGTGAAAAGAGGATACGTTCCGCCCATTCACGACTTTTCGATTCAAACACCACAGGGCGACGACGTAACCGATTACTTTCTGAAAGACGACAACTACACTTTTATGCTGGTAGCATACGACCTGCAAAAATCGTCGACCAAAAATCAGGAACGCATCAATGTATTGGCGAAATGGGCAGAAGCAAAAGGATACAACTTTATTTGCCTTACCGCTTCGCTGGAAAGCGAACAACAGGCTTTTATCGGAAAAACCCAGGCTCCCTATCCGTTCCTCTCAACCGATGAAATTACCCTCAAAACCATGATTCGTTCCAACCCGGGACTCATCCTGACGTACAAAGGAACCATTCTGGGCAAGTGGCATTACAACGACATCCCCGATTCTGTTGCCTTCAGGAAAGATATTCTACCGGAAATGAATAAAAAGTTAAATAAGAACTAAGCCGTTTCAGGTATTTTCAACTTCGACGGGATGTTTTTATCTTTGTCGTCAGTTTAATAAACTGAATAGCAACCATTCATCATTTTAAATAAAACCACAATGAGAAAGAAGATTGTAGCCGGAAACTGGAAATGTAATACCAACCTGCAAGAAGGTGTTGAACTGGCCAAAGCCGTTAACGAACTGGTCGTTAGCAAAGGCGATAAAGATGTAGTAGTTGTATTGGGAACTCCCTTTACCCATCTTACCAAAGTTGTTGAAAGTGTTGATGCCAGCCGCGTTGGCGTTTCTGCACAAAACTGCGCAGCCGAAGCCAAAGGTGCCTTCACGGGAGAGGTTTCTGCAGAAATGGTAAAATCAACCGGTGCAACTTACGTGATTCTCGGACACTCCGAGCGTCGTGAATATTACAACGAAACCAGTGAAATTCTCAACAAAAAAGTAGCGCTGACACTGGAAAATGGTTTGACTCCGATTTATTGCTGCGGTGAGCCGCTGGAAATCCGCGAAGCTGAAAAGGAGAACGATTTCGTGAAAAAACAGCTGGATGAAACCGTCTTCCAACTTCCGGTTGACGAATTCAAAAAACTGGTTATCGCTTACGAACCTATCTGGGCTATCGGTACCGGAAAAACGGCTTCAACCGAGCAGGCACAGGATATGCTGGCTTATATTCGCAGCCTTATTGCTGACAAATTCGGTAAAGATGTTGCTGAAGAAATTTCTATCCTTTACGGTGGTTCATGCAAAGCAAGCAACGCTCCTGAACTCTTCTCTCAGCCTGACATCGACGGTGGTTTGATTGGCGGTGCTTCGCTGAAAGCTGAAGAATTCCTCGGAATTATCAATGCATATTAAGAAATAACAGCTGCGATAATTGTCGTAACTGATTTTTCTTCAGGATATAACGGTGATTGAAACATATGTTTCGGTCGCCTTTTTTATTTTATGAGCATTTTGGCTAATGAATTGTTATTATTCAACGAATAGCTATTAAATTGCATCTAAGTAGATATATGAGCTTATGAGCAAACCTGTTTTCATACCAACATTTATTCGTCTGCTTCTGTTCTCGGTTATTCTTTTTCTGCCAGATATAGCTAATTCACAACAACTGAAAGGAAAAATCACCGACGAGAAAGGAGCGCCTATTCCCTATGCTACCGTTTTTATCAAGGAGCTTTCGCAGGGAACGACCAGCAATGTCAATGGGAAATACGGCATCGATGTGCCGGAAGGAACCTATACCGTTATATACCGAAGCCTGGGATATGCGCCACAAAATATCAAAGTGAAGGTCAACACGAAGCCGGTTACAAAAGATATCACCATGGTCGACCAGGTTCATCAACTCCGAGAAATCAGGGTTTATGGTAATGGCGAAGACCCGGCTTATTCGATTATGCGACATGTTATCGGGCTGTCCAACTTCCACAAAAACCAGGTCGAATCGTACAAAGCCGATGTTTACCTGAGAGGTACTGTCCATTTTCAAAAGGTATCGCGAATTATCCGTAATCAACTGCGCAAACAAAAAGTGGAAGTGAAGTCGGGCGACACGTTCGTCGACGAAACATACAGCACCATTACCTTCGATGCACCCGACCATTACAAACAGGTGATTAAGTCGGTCAACTCGACCTTTCCGGACATTGTCGATTTTCCGGTCATGAAATTTTTTGCTGCCAGCCTGTACGATGACAATATCGATATCCTGATTTCGCCATTGGGACGCAACGCCTTTAACCACTACAAATACGTTTACGAAGGATTTAGTTACGAAGGCGATTATACCATCGACAAAATTAAAGTCATTCCGCGCCGGCGTAGTAAGCAACTTTTTTCAGGGTACATCTACATCATCGATGGCTTGTGGTGCCTTCACAGCGCCGATTTGAATTTCGATACGCCTTTCGGTGAAGTGAATGTCCGTCAGGTTTTCGACGAGGTAAAACCGGGTGTATGGATGCCGGTAGGTCACAATTATGCTTTCGAAGGCGGCGTTTTGGGTGTAAAAGGCAGTGTTCATTTCGGCGGTTCGGTAAAATACCGCGACGTTGTTTTGAATCCGCGGCTCATTGCTGTCAACCCGATAAATACGATGCCGCAGTTCGCTGGAAAAGCTAAAGCTGAAGCCGAAAACAAAACGGAAGCCAAACCCGAAACGGACAAAGAAGATTCGGTCGAGGAAGCGACGAATGAACCGTTGGGACACGAGGTGAAAGACGGAAAGCGTGTGGCAAAAATGGCAGAAATCCTCAACAAGGAGAATATCACCAACCGCGACATGAACAAGCTTTCACGCCTGATGTCACGAGAGGCGAAAATTGCCAATGACGATGAAGAACAATCGCTCGAGCTAAAAGATAAAAACCAGAAGGTAATCGTTTCAGGAGCCGCCGATAAAGATTCGTCGTACTGGAACGAAATCAGGCCGATTCCGTTGACCGAAAACGAAAAAGAGAGTTTTGAGAAACGTGACTCACTGGAAAATTCTCCCCGGAAAAAATTATTTGGGTCATCAAAAAAAGGGAATAAGTTGCTTTCGGGATATCTCGGCCCGCTTTTCACCGGCAAACGATGGACGAACCGCGATACCAGCTTTCATGTCTCCTATCCGGGAATCCTCAACCTAAAATCGGTTGGTTTCAACGCAGTCGACGGATGGAAAATTCATCAGGAAATTACATTTAATAAAACCGGACGTCCCGGTCATGCATTTTGGTTTACTCCATGGGGAACGTGGGCCATCAACCGAAAAGCTGTTTTATGGGGTGGAAAAACGGCCCTGACCTATGCCCCTATGCGCCGCGCCATTGCCAATCTCGATTTTGGCCGGAAAACCAAAGATTTCAACAGTCTTTATGCAGTCGATCCGTTTATCAACGCGGTAGCTTCACTTTTTGCCAAAGAAAACTATGCCCGCTATTACGAAAACCGTTTTGTCAATTTTCGTAACCGGATAGATCTAGCCAATGGCTTGGTCTTTTACACCGGATTTAGTTGGAATGACCGGCGCCGGTTGGAGAACTCGACCAATTATTCCTTTTTCAGAACGGATGTTGATTACATGAATAATCTTCCGCACAATCACGTGGTAACCGATGCAAATCTGAATAGCCAAATCAACACAGTACTGAAACTAAAAGTCGAGTACACGCCACGCTATTATTACCGGGTAAAAGATGGCGTGAAAGAGATGGCCCATTCCGATTTCCCAACATTCTGGTTCCAGTACAATAAGGGTATCAAAGGGTTGTTCAACAGCACGGCCGATTTCGATTACCTGGAGGCAGGACTTACGCAAGGCATCCACCTAAATTCGGCGACCAGCTTCACGTATGAAATACGGGGTGGTTGGTTCCCGAATAACGAGCACATCCATTTCGCCGATTTCTCGCAAACCAACAGCCAGCCCTCGCCGGTATTATTCGAGGAATTCAGGCACGGATTCTTTACTCCGGGCTATTACGAACTGAGGACCGATGATCGATTTGTCGAAGCACACGTTTCGTACAAAGCACCCTATATTTTACTGAAGTACCTACCGGGAATCAGTAATACACTTTGGCGCGAACTGGTATGGGCAGGCTATTACAAGATGCCTAATCACCCTCAGTATACCGAAGTTGGTTACTCGTTAATTGAAGTATTATTCAACGGAAATATAGGCGTGTTTGCCGGATTCGACGACTGGCATTACAGCCGCATCGGCATGAACCTGGTGATTCGCATTTATTAATACCGTTATTCCAACGAAATTCGCATCTTTGACAGCTAAATTTTATTGCAATGGAATACACCAAAGTCAGTTGTTTTCCGGAACCGGATTCCGAAACCAACCGTGAAATATTAACGGCTCTATTGGGCGAGCTGGGCTTCGAAAGTTTCAGCGAAACAGAAGAGGCCGTTGAAGCATTCATCCCTTCCTCGGCCTACCGTGAAGAGTTGCTGCAAGATGAGAGTCTGATCAACAATCCATTGTTTAAAGTGCGGTTTCAAACCGAAATTATCCCCGACCAAAACTGGAATGAGGTGTGGGAGAAAAACTATTTCCAACCCTTGCTGGTAGAAAACCGTTGTCTGATCAGAGCTCCATTCCATAAAGATACACCGAGGGCTGAATATGAAATTGTGATTGACCCGCGCATGGCATTTGGTACCGGTAATCATGAGACCACTTACCTCATGATTTCGGCTATTCTGCAACAGGATTTACAAGGCAAACAAGTGCTTGATATGGGATGTGGAACCGGCATTCTGGGCATTTTGGCCTCCATGCGAGGCGCTGACATGGTGAAAGCCATCGATATCGATGAGTGGTCTTACAAAAACACGCTCGAGAATGCCGAGATCAACAACATCACGAATATCGATGTGGCGCAGGGCGATGCGAGCCTGTTGGGAAAACTCAAATTCGATGTGATTTACGCGAACATTCAGCGGAATATTCTGCTTCAGGATTTACCGGTATATGCCTCTGTAATGTGCAAAGATGCTGAAATCATCATGAGCGGATTTTATCGGGAAGACTTGCCGGCCATTTCCGCGAAAGCGGAAGAAGTAGGGCTAAAACCTGCCGGATACGAGGAACGGAACAACTGGGTGGCTGCCCGATTTATTCGCTAAAATTTCCGCGACGTCCCATTTCCACTACTTCCAAATCGAAAATACGGGAACCTTCGATGGAAAAGCGCACCAGGGTTCGCACCTGGTGAAATCCCTGCACTCCTGCTGCCCCGGGATTGATGTGCAACAAACCGAGCTTGGGATCATTTATCACTTTCAATATATGGGAATGACCGGAGATGAATAATTTGGGAGGATGGTGGTAGATTTCTGGTGTCACGTATCGCTCGTACCTTCCGGGATAACCGCCGATGTGCGTCATCCAGACATCCACTTCTTCGCACATAAACCGCTGGTGCAACGGGTATTCCTGCCTGATTTGGTTCCCATCGATATTTCCGTAGACCGCCCGCAATGGCTTTAAACCAGCTAGCCTATCAACCACTTCCAGGTTACCGATGTCGCCGGCGTGCCAAATTTCATCACATTCCGAAAAGTGATTCAGAATGGCATCATCCATATATCCATGCGTATCCGATAGCAGACCGATTCGTTTCATGAGAAAAATTTGCCCGTAAAGATAGTGCGGGATTTATGGCTTTGAAAATGAAGAAGGCGTTATATTGGGGCCGGCAGTAAGTTGTTGTCCCTGATAGTACGCGACCACGAAGATGAATTTATCTACCCCCTTATTGATAAGATAAGCGCGATACTGCATGGCATCTTCGAAGCTAAAAAACCGGCCAACAGCATAGCGGTTAAATCCATCGCTACGACTGATATAGAAAGGGCCCGGCACTTTGGTTCTCCGTGTTAAGATACGTGCATCCTTTACCGGTTTTCGCAGGGCACAAATCTGAATCCGGTACATGATCCCGTTGTCTAAGTTTCCCGAAGCTTTCAGAGTCACACCCTTTGCTGTTTCGCCCGGCGATGCCTGCGTGGTTGCATCTGAAGGGGCGGCGAAAGCAACACAGATACCGATAAAAAGGATTAGTAAACGTATCAATTAGCTGCAAGCTTTGGTTTTCACTAATTTAACTTATTATTGAAATTTCCGCAAAATTCCATTAGTCAAATTATCAGCCGGTTAACTTTCCGCAGATATGCAGCAGGTCCTATTCACGACTTATTGTGCACTAAACGAGGATAATCCGGCAACCGTTTATTCCGCAGGAGAAATTTCTTTTCCTGATTAAATTAAAAAACACCGGTCCAGAAAGAAACGGCTGCTGCACTGTTTCGCTACGCCCTAACGGGAATAAACCACATTTTGTAGTTGTTTCCCGTAACGTAAAGAGAACGAAATACAATTTGTAGTTGCTTCCCTGAACGTAAAATGAACGAAATACAGATTGTACTTGCTCCCTGCAACGTAAAGTGAACGAAGTACAGATTGTAGTTGTTCCCCGGAAAATAAAGCGGACGAAATACAGATTGTAGTTGCTCCCTTCAACGCAAAGTGAACGAACTACAGATTGTAGCTGCTCCCTCCAACGTAAAATGAACCAAATACAGATTGTAGTTTTCTCCCGCGCCCGGTCTGGAGCCATCTGCCGTTCGCAGAAGCTTCCCGCAAGGGTAAAAGACGTCGTCGCAGCCGGCGGTTGCTCTGTAAGCGGGGCCAACAATCTTCTCTAACACTTGAATTCCTCCCGGTTTTCCCTTATTATTGGTGAAAACATCAGAGAAATATCCCGCTGAACGGAATATTATGCTTCTCATTAAAAATGATATCTCATGAAATTAGTTGTTCTTGTCCGTCACGGAAAAGCCGAACATACCGATGAGCCAAAGCCCGATTATCGACGCGATTTAACTACCCGGGGCGAAGTGGATGCCACCAGAATCGCTGAAGAAATCAAACCGATGCTCCCGCAGCCACTTCATTTTATATCGAGCCCGGCGAACAGAGCGAAACAAACGGCCACTTTCTTTGCTTCCGTTTTGGGATATCCCGAGGAAGCTATCCGGGAGGAAGAAGATTTGTATGATGGATTAACCACGACCGAATTTTTGGAGATGCTGGCGAAAGTACCGGAAACATCCGATTGTGTTTTGGTTTTCGGTCACAACCCGACGCAAACGATTCTGGCCGACCGGATGCTCGAATATTTTGGCCGCATTCTTCCTACCGCCGGTGCTGTTGCCATTCGCTTTGAGGTACAATCGTGGGCAGATATCGAACCCCGCAGCGGAGAACAGGCTTTCTATAAATATCCAAAAATGTTTCGTTAAGTTTGTCGCAGAATAACAATTCCGCGTGATTATGCATCTTTTCTATACCCCCGATATCAAGGGGAATCAATATACATTGGATGAAACGGAGTCGAAGCATTGTATTCGGGTTCTTCGTCTGAAAGAGGGCGATAAAATCCAGCTGGTGGATGGCAAGGGAAGTTTCTATGAAGCAGTTATCAGTCATGCGCATCCCAAAGCTTGCCAGGTTGAAGTGACCGAGCCACAGCACGAAGTGGGCAAACGCGAATTTCGGTTACACATCGCCATCGGCCCAACCAAAAGTATCGACCGTTTTGAGTGGTTCCTGGAAAAATCGACAGAGATTGGAATTGATGAAATCACACCGCTTTTGTGCCGCTATTCCGAACGGAAAAGCATTAAGCCGGCGAGACTGGAGAACATTATCACTTCGGCCATGAAGCAATCGCTGAAAGCTTACCGTCCGGTTTTGAATGAAATGACCAGCTTCAAGGATTTTATTTCACAGAAATTTGATGGAGAGAAGTACATTGCCCACTGTGAGCCGACCGAACGAAAACTGTTCAGCCATATTCTCCCGAAAGGGAAAGATGCATTGATCCTGATTGGTCCGGAAGGTGATTTTTCTCCAGAAGAAATAAAGCTAGCGCTGGATAACGGTTTTCAGCCTGTTTCGCTGGGAGAATCGAGATTGCGGACCGAAACGGCAGGAGTAGTGGCCTGCCATACCGTTAACCTCATCAACGAGTTGAAATAACCATGAAGTGGCAAAGAATATACAGAAGCATTGGGGGGCTCATGGTGTTTATCACGTTGGTCGTTTCTGCCAATGCGCAATCGAAAACATCGGTGAAGATTGCCTTGCTGAAGTATGGCGGTGGCGGCGACTGGTATGCCAATCCAACCTCGCTGGGGGATCTCATTCAATATTGCAATAAAAACATTGGCACTAATATCGATCCGGAGCCTGCAACTGTTGACGTGGGAAGTCCGGAGATTTTCAATTACCCGTTTTTGGATATGACGGGACACGGGAACGTTTTTTTTACAGATGCCGAAGTCAAAAACCTGAGAAAATATTTGGAGGCAGGAGGTTTCCTTCATGCAGACGACAATTACGGAATGGATAAATATATCCGCAGAGAAATAAAGAAAGTTCTTCCGGAAAGCGAACTGGTCGAGCTGCCGTTTTCACATCCTATTTACCATCAGAAATACGATTTCCCAAATGGATTACCAAAAATTCATGAGCACGACGGAAAACCGCCGCAGGGATTTGGTATTTTCTACAAAGGAAGGCTTGTTTTCTTCTATACGTACGAATGTGATTTAGGAGATGGTTGGGAAAATCCGGCTGTTCATCACGATCCTTGGTCGCTTCGTGAAAAAGCGTTGCAAATGGGCGCCAATATCATTTCCTACGTATTCGACCATCCGTAAATAAAAAAGCCAGACGGGGAGCCTGGCGATGATTTTTAAAACGTTGCCTCGACCGGCAGATGCTTCGATATGGTTTTCCGGACTTCTTCGATGTAACCTATTCGCACCGTCTTGTCACGGGTTGTCGCATTTCCAAAAAGCAAATGCTCCACTGTTTCAATCCCGCAAAATCCAAACACGCCGGAACGAATGAAATTCATAATGGAGTCGGTCATGCCACTGGCATCGGCATGTTTACGCGAGTCTCCCATATTATTTATAACCAGCGCTTTTTTGCCTTCCAGCAATTTTAACAACCCTTTTTCAGGATGATAATCGAATGCAAAACCACGGGTAAATACGCGATCGAAATACCCCTTCATAATGGCCGGCATGCTCCCCCACCAAACCGGATAAATCAAGCTAATCAAGTCAGCTTTTCGCAAGTATTCCTGCTCGGTTAAAATCTCTTCCGGGTACTCACCTTTGCGCGATTTTTCAAAATCGGCAGCATAATCAACCGGTTTGAAGTGCATTTGGTATAAATCTCTGACAATGACATCGTGGTGGTTCGCCCTGGTCTGTTCCTTCATTACTTCCAGGTAAGCATGGCTCAGCGAATTTGGATTGGGGTGGGCATATATAATTAAATGATTCATTACGTGAACTATCGATTCTATTTTTATTTATTCTAATTAACTGTCAAAAGTAACGAATGCCCTGCACGCATCCAAGCTGGACCGCGAAAGGTAAATTTGAGTTAACAAACAAGAAAGGCTGCAACCTCACGGTGCAGCCTTCACTCGGAAAAACTATGCATAATGCAACTAAACCTAATTATGAACTATTTGCGTTGGAAATTCTCGTTATTTAACTCCCCAGTATTCGTTCGATGCCATCCAGCTTTCAACCGACAGGGTATCGTCTTTTTCTCGGTGCCCACCGATCCAGAAGATATCGGATGACATCCACTTCTCTACTGTCAGCGGGCTGTCCGAAAAATCGGCTTGTTCCTTAACTCCCCAATAATTTTCACTGCTCATCCAATCTTCTACTGGCAGCTGTTCGTCCTGTTCATTTACTCTCCAGTAGTTATTGCTGCTCATCCAGTCTTCTACTTTCAGTTCGCTATCGTTCATCTCATTGTTGACCAGGGCAGTCATTTTTTCAACACCTGCACCTGTCATGGCATTGACTGGCGAAAGCATGGCGGTGAAACCAGAAATTCCCTGAGCATTGGCAATGTTCATTACACTTACTGTCAGAACTATCATGAAGGTTACGATAACCTTTTTTGCTGTGTTTGTAACTTGTGTTTTCATGACGCTATCTCCTATTTTTTAATCTTTTTTTTGTCCGTTTGACCAGCTTTAAACAGGAAACATGCCAAAAACTACATAAATCTAAAAACAAGATACTTACAATACAAAATCATCAAGTATTGGAATAACGGAGGGTTAAAAAATTGAACGGTAAAGAACAAGGCGTGTTCGATTTCGTACACTATTAAAGGAAATAACCTTAGAAGACAAAACTTCTGAAATAACGCCCCCCAAAAACATGTTATAATTCCAAGTTTATCAGACTCTTAATTTTATTCAAGCAAAAAAAGAGGCTGTCCGGATTTGGGACAGCCTCTGCAGAATATTCTGTTTTCGATTATTTACTTTGCTCGAGCTCCAGCGTTTTGGTGGTAGAATCGCAAACTTCAGTCGGACCGAAATACTGGATAGGACCCGGATAAACGTAGCTGGTTTCAACAGCCCATTTTTCGCGGTTTTCCGCCAGTTTCAGGAACGGGGCAGCATCCAGTTCAACCAGCGCTTTCTGAATTACCGGCTTCATGTGTCCGTGACGACGCTCCATGTTCATCATCATGGTAATCGGGACTCCGCCAGCAATCCACTCATCGGCCGGCTTGGTTGTATTCCGTACGGAAGACATGTAACCGGTCTTACCGTTTCCAATCAGAACGGATGCGGTTGAACCGAGTGAGTAGCAATAATCAGCGTCGAAATTTGACGGTGCTGCGCAACGGCCTTCGTAACCGAAGAAGTGGTTTTGAGCAGAGAAACTGCCTCTATAGGAACCTTCTTTCTTCATTTCCGCCAGACGAACATCTACCATCTCAATCAACAGCTTTTCCGTCTCAATTTTCGAAACCTGTACGTTTCCGTGCGGGTCACGATCGAGTGTCAGCTGCTTGGCAATTCCTTCCGGAAGTGAGGCAAACACTTTCGATGAAACTTCACTCAGTTTACCAATAACGTACTCGCGTTTTTCTGCGTCGATAGCCAGCGCTTTGAAATCGTTGGCCGACTGCTGTCCTTCGGCGAGCAAATCATTCAGTTCGGTAATCAGGGTTTTCATTTCCGGAATGAATTCAATCAATCCTTCCGGAACCAGTACAACACCGAAATTGTGATCGTCTTCAGCCCGACGGGCAATCACTTTGGCAATGTAATCAACGATTTCGGCCAGGGTCTGCTCTTTTTCTGCCACCTCTTCCGAAACCAGTGCAATATTAGGCTGTGTCTGCAGAGCACACTCTAATGCGATGTGTGAAGCAGAACGTCCCATCAATTTAATAAAGTGCCAGTATTTTTTTGCCGAATTGGCATCGCGCATGATGTTACCGATGAGCTCGGAATACACTTTAACGGCCGTATCGAAACCAAACGAGGTCTCAATCATCTCGTTTTTCAGGTCACCATCAATGGTTTTCGGACAACCAATCACCTGGATTCCGGTTTCTTTCTGCAAGTAATATTCAGCCAATACACATGCGTTGGTGTTGGAGTCATCGCCACCAATTACAACCAGCGCGTTAATGTTCAATTGCTTGCAAACCTCAACACCTTTATCGAACTGAGACTCTTCTTCAAGCTTGGTACGACCTGAGCCAATGATGTCGAAACCTCCGGTGTTACGATACTCGTCGATAATTTCGTCGGTCAGTTCCATGTATTTGTGGTCGACCAATCCGCCTGGACCACCCAGAAAACCATATAATTTGTTTTCAGGATTCAGTTTCTTCAAACCGTCATAAAGACCAGAGATTACATTATGTCCACCTGGAGCCTGACCACCGGAAAGAATCACTCCGACGTTCATCACCGGAAGAGAACCGGCGTCACCACCTTCTTCGAAGGTAATAAGCGGCATACCGTATGTATTCGGGAAGAGCTTCTGAATTTCTTCCTGATCGGCAACCGATTCGGTTTTCTTTCCTTCGACCACTTTTACAGGTCCTTGTAAAGCTTTGGGTAACTTGGGAGCGTATTTTGATCGCTCAAATTGTAAAGCACTTATAGCCATCCTACTTGATTATTTAGTAACAGGTTAAAACTATCCAAAAAAGCAGCGTAAAATTAACGGATTATCGCTAGTACACCAAAGTCTAAGCCTGAATTGTAGGAAATTTAAAGTTTAGTTTTCATACCAAACAAAGCAAGAGGCCTGCACCAGACCTCTTGTTTAGAATCACTATTTTTTATCTGAAAAATTAGTTGGTAAAGAAATCGAAAACGTTCCCTAATTTACTGCTGGAAACACCATAAAATTCGGTGTAAGAACATTTGGTACAGGTAACCGAAGTAAACTTCCGGCCTTGTACATCAAATATTTTTGACCAGAAACCGCCAGCCACACGAATTTCGCCAACATCGTAGTAACGGTTTCCACATTTTGGGCATACATATTTATTCCTGCTCATTATTTTTTTGATTATCGGTTAATGTTTGATTATTCTTTTTGGCTGGGCTTCTGCCCGCCTTTCTCAACTCGTGATGTAAGAGGTATTCGATCTGTGCGTTGGTGCTACGAAATTCATCCGATGCCCATTTTTCCAACGCATCGTAAGTCTCCGGATCAATCCTGAGCACGAATGATTTTTTCTTAGCCATACAAATTTTTTAATACAACGAGCCAGCATTCAGTACCGGCTGCGCTGCCTCATCTGAACAGAGCACAACCATCAGGTTACTCACCATACTCGCCTTTCGTTCGTCATCCAATTCAATAATGTCCTTTTCCTTTAGCTCATCCAATGCCAGCTTCACCATCCCTACGGCGCCCTCAACTACCTTGGTCCGTGCAGCGACAATTGCTGTTGCCTGTTGGCGACGCAACATGGCACCAGCAATTTCGGAAGCATAAGCCAGGTAATTAATCCGTGCTTCATGGATTTTAATTCCGGCAATGGAAAGACGTTCCATCAATTCTTGCTCCAACAAATCATTCACTTCTTCGCCTCCTCCTCTCAGGGTGATTTCAGCATCCTCATCTTCGAAGTTGTCGTACGGATAATATCCGGCCAGTTTTCGTATGGCGGCCTCACTCTGAATGTCGACAAACTGCTCATAATTATCGACTTCAAAAGCAGCTTTGTAGGTATTTTCAACCTTCCAAACCACGACCACACCAATCATCACCGGATTCCCAATTTTATCATTCACTTTTATCGGATCCGAATCAATATTTCTCGCCCTCAGCGAAATCTTCTCTTTCGTAAAAAACGGATTTGTCCACCAAAAGCCATTCGCTTTGACCGTTCCTTTATAAGCACCAAAAAGTACAAGAACAGCGCTCTCGTTGGGAGCAACAATCAGGAAGCCGGGCATTATCAGAATAAACAACACAATACCAATAATTCCGGGAACCAGCATCAGTCTCGTAAAAGAGAAAACCGACAACGCTAGTATAACCAGGGCGAGTAAGAGATAAAGGTACCCCGACATGGGCTTAAATGATTTTTCCATGATTTTAAGATTTGATTTATGATATCATAAAAATATCACTTTTATTTCATTTTAAATATGGAAAGGGCAAAAAAAAGTCCGCCGAAGCGGACTCTTAAATCGTTTAAAGCGAGATTTAATTAAGGTTGAGTTCTACCTGCTTATCACCTGAACTCAAAACTGTGTATTGCTTAGCAAAGCTTAAAATATTGTCGACGGTTTCCTGGGAAGGGCTGTACTTACAAGATTCTTCTTCGCTTTTTAGATTTTCTTGTTTCATTTCCTTATGCCCTTCAACCTCCGTTTTTTCCTTTGATTCACTTAAATCTGTTTCAAAAAGGAAATCAAAATAAAGAGTAAAAATTTCGTTCATAGGCAAGTTAAAAGTGTTTAATATTATGATTGCTTTGTCTTTAAAACGAAAAGGGATGACATTTTATTGTCATCCCTTTTGAATTTTTTTCTTCTTTTTTTAATCATTACGAAAGCGTCAAATTCAACTGCCGTTCTTCAATCAGTTTTCTCAGGTTAATCAAAGCGTAGCGCATTCTTCCAAGTGCCGTATTTATTGACACTCCACTGTGCTCCGCAATTTCCCGGAAACTGAATCCAAGATAGTGACGCATGATGACAACCTGCCGCTGATCGTCAGGCAATTCATCGATCAAGTGACGAACTTCGCGAAAAATTTGTTCGCTTACCAGGTCATCCTCAATGTTCATGTCGGAGAATTTCGGACTATTAAAGATATCCACTTCTGACTCGTCATTCGATACAGTACTCAGGTGCTTCTCTTTCCTGAAGTAATCGATAATCAAATTGTGAGCAATACGGATAGCCCAGGATACGAATTTACCGTTTTCGGTATACCGTCCTTTTTTTAGCGATTGAATAACTTTGATGAAAGTGTCCTGGAAGATGTCTTCAGCAACCGCATGATTCTTCACGATCATAAAAATGTACGTGTAAATCCGGTTCTTGTGACGTGTAATCAGGATTTCGAGACATTCGTGTTCGCCTTCTACAAATTTTTGAACGAGCGCATGGTCGTCCAATTGCTTTATTTCTACCATAACAATATAGGGTTGGTTCTCAGGGTAGAAATATTTCTATAGGCGTGTCTCCTTTTTTAAATTGGTTAATGACTAATTATTAACTTTGCAGACGTCAAATATAAATTATTTTTTTACAAATATTAACATTAGGCAAAAAAATTTCACTTTTTTTCATTCCAATGATCTCAGAACCTACTGAATACATCGAAATAAAAGGCGCTCGCGTCCATAATTTAAAGAACATAGATTTAAAAATTCCTCGCGGTCGGTTCATTGTCATCACCGGACTTTCCGGTTCCGGGAAATCGTCGCTGGCATTCGACACGCTGTACGCAGAAGGACAGCGAAGGTATGTTGAGAGCCTCTCCAGTTACGCACGGCAATTCCTGGGACGTATCGATAAACCTGAGGTTGATTACATCAAAGGAATACCACCGGCCATTGCCATCGAGCAGAAAGTTAATACGCGAAATCCACGTTCCACAGTCGGTACCTCTACCGAGATATACGATTACCTGAAACTACTCTTTGCCCGTGTAGGAAAAACCATTTCACCCGTTTCCGGAAAAGAAGTTTCGAGGCATCAGGTCACCGATGTAGTCGATTTTATTTTATCGTACCCAGAAAAAACCCGCGTACTGATATTGTCGCCGCTTCACGTTAAAAAGGATAGATCACTGGAGACTGAGGCAGACCTACTTCGGCAACAAGGATTCACCCGCCTGGAAATTGACGGCGAAATTATCCGGATTGATGACCTCCTGAATGATCCGAAAAAGCTAAAAACAAAAAGCGATATTCATATTGTGATTGACAGGATTGCCGTTTCGCGAGGCGAAGACACACAAAGTCGAGCCGCCGACTCGGTCCAAACAGCTTTTTACGAAGGGAAAGGAGAATGTGTAATCAAAGTTATGGCCGATGCAGAAACCGCTACCGAACGCTTCTCGAACCGGTTCGAGGCTGATGAGATTGAATTTGAAGAGCCGTCGATGCACATGTTCAGCTTCAACAATCCCATCGGTGCATGCCCGACCTGCGAGGGATACGGCAAAATTATTGGTATCGATGAGGATTTGGTGATTCCGAACAAGTCGCTGTCCATCTACAACGATGCCATTGCCTGCTGGAAAGGCGAGAAAATGAGTGAATGGAAAGAACAGCTGCTCTTCAATGCTGAGAAATTTGATTTCCCCGTTCACAAACCTTACTACGAATTAACCGAAGAACAGCGACATCTGCTCTGGACCGGCAATCGCCATTTTCATGGCTTAAACCAGTTCTTTAAATACCTCGAAGAAAAATCATACAAAATACAGTACCGGGTCATGTTGTCGCGCTACCGCGGAAAAACAATCTGCCCCGATTGCCGCGGGACCCGCTTGAAAAAGGAAGCGTCTTACGTAAAAGTCGCCGGAAAATCCATCCAGGAATTAGTGGTTATGCCGGCTACTGAACTGCAAAAATATTTTTCCGGCATCAAGCTGAAAAAACACGAACAAAATATCGCGGGCCGGTTGCTTACCGAGATTAATAACCGCCTGGCATTTCTTTGCGATGTTGGCTTGGGCTACCTTACGTTAAACCGCTTATCCTCTACCCTTTCGGGTGGAGAATCGCAACGGATTAACCTCGCGACATCATTGGGTAGCAGCCTGGTTGGCTCTATGTACATTTTGGATGAGCCGTCTATCGGTCTGCACTCGCGTGACACGACACGTCTTATCAATGTCCTCAAAAAATTGGAGGAACTGGGAAATACGGTGATTGTGGTCGAACACGATGAAGAAATCATTCGTGCCGCCGACGAGATCGTCGATATCGGTCCGTTGGCCGGAATGCACGGAGGTGAAATTGTTTTCCAGGGAAACCACAAAAAACTGGCCCAAGAAGGAACCAGCCTCACAGCAAAATATCTCACAGGGGAAGAAGAAATTACGATTCCGGCCAAACGACGCTCCTGGAATAATTTCATCGAAATAACCGGTGCCCGCGAAAATAACCTGAAAGGTATTGATGTGAAATTTCCATTGAATACCATGACAGTGGTAACCGGCGTTAGTGGGTCAGGAAAATCTTCACTCGTGAAAAATATTCTTTTCCCGGCCCTCGTAAAATATTACGGAGGTTACGGCGAACGAACCGGGGCACACCAAAAGGTTGACGGCGACATGCACTTGCTAACGGGAATTGAGTTTGTCGACCAAAATCCTATCGGGAAGTCGTCACGTTCAAATCCGGTTACGTATTTGAAAGCCTACGATGAAATCCGGAAACTTTTCGCCGACCAACAGGCGTCAAAAATCAACGGATTCAAAGCATCGCACTTCTCTTTTAACATCGATGGCGGACGCTGCGAGGAATGCCAGGGTGAAGGTGTCATCAAGGTGGAAATGCAGTTCATGGCCGACATCTCACTGACCTGCGAAAGTTGTGGTGGAAAACGTTTTAAACAGGATATTCTGGAAGTTCACTACCGTGACAAGAGTATTTACGATATTCTGGAAATGACCGTTAATCAGGCGATCGACTTTTTCAGTGAAAAAGCAAAAACGGCAGAGAAACGTATCGTGAAAAAGCTGCGCCCGCTTCAGGATGTTGGACTCGGCTACCTGAAACTGGGACAATCGTCCAGCACGCTGTCGGGAGGTGAAAGTCAGCGTATCAAGTTGGCCTCTTTCCTGGCAAAAGAAAAAGACACACCCACCCTTTTTGTATTCGATGAGCCGACAACCGGACTTCATTTTCATGATATCCGCAAGTTACTTGACGCATTTAATGCACTGATATCAAGAGGACACAGTATTATTGTTATCGAACACAATTTGGATGTCATCAAGTCGGCTGACTGGATCATCGATTTGGGACCCGAAGGCGGCGACAAAGGTGGAAACATCGTTTTCGAGGGAACTCCGGAAAAACTGGTCGACTGCAAAGAATCGTACACCGGCGAGTACCTGAAACCGAAACTTCATTTGAAGTAACGATAAATCCAACCGGTCATTGAGCAAATTCACTGACCGGTTTTTTCTTTTCCTCCGCTTCCTCTTTCTGATGTTTGTTCAATAGCTTTACTTCCCGTAAGGTTACGACAAGCACAATACAAGCCGACACAAAATCGGATACCGGACCAGCCATCCAAACGCCAGTCAAATCGAAAAACTTTGGCAAGATGAAAAGCAACGGCGTAAGCACAATGACCTGCCTCAACAGGGTCAGAAACATCGCTATTCCGGCTTTCCCGATGCTCTGGAAATAACTGGACACAATCACCTGGTAACCGACTACTGGAAGCATCAGAGTAAAGATACGAAGTCCTTTTACCCCGATTTGGAAGAGCTCCTTGTTCTCATTGTTAAATAAACGAATGATTTCGCCCGGGAAAACCTGAACAAAAACAAAGGATATCACCGCTACCCAAGTGGCCGATTTCATCGCCAGAAACCAGGCTTCTTTCACGCGGTGGAACTGTTTGGCTCCGTAGTTAAATCCAACAATGGGTTGCAAAGCCATATTGATGGCAATCATCGACATGATAATCATGATAACCACGGAGTTGATGATTCCCATCGCCCCGACAGCAACATCCGAACCGAAACGAATCAACTGTGTATTGAAAGTTGCCTGCACCAGACTGGCTGCCAACTGCATGGCAAATGGCGCCATCCCGATGGACAAAATCCGGAAAATAATAACCGGTTCCAGTTTGAGATTCGGAAGGTGGAATTTGACAATTGATTTCGAACCTGTGAAATGTCGAAGGACCCATATTGTCAACAGAATCTGCGAAATCACCGTGGCAATCGCAGCACCCTGAACTCCCATTTTCAAACCAAAAATAAAAATGGGATCCAATACCAGATTCGTGCCGGCACTCAAAAGCATGGAATACATGGCTATTTTCGCGTTGCCTTCAGAGCGGATAATATTATTCAGCGAAAAGCCTACGACCTGGAAGATGGTTCCTAACAGGATAATATTCAGGTAATCGTTTGCGTAGCCGATGGTTTCACCGGTTGCCCCGAACAGATGCAACAACGGATTCTTTACGATAAAACCAAGAACTGAAACCAGCACCGAGACAATTACCATCAGCGAAAGGCCATTGCCCAGCACTTTTTCCGCTTGTCGATAATCTTTTTTACCAAGATTAATGGAAATTCGGACGCCTGCGCCTACGCCAATCAGCATACCAAATGCTGCTATCAAAATCATAATCGGGAAAATAACGGAAAGCCCCGATAGTGCCAGAGCTCCTACTCCCCGACCGATAAAAACCCGATCGACAATATTGTACAAGGCGTTCATCATTACCCCGATGAAAGCCGGCACGAAATATTGCCACATCAAACGGCCAATCTTTTGTTGCTCAAGGTCTCTTGTTGCTTTTTCGGGCATTGGGTCTTGTACCGGTTTAGTTTGATTACCTTAATATGCTTCTATTTTGAAAGCGCAAATTTAGGGATTATATCCTGTAAATTCGGTTAATGAAAATTCTCTTTCACCCGAACACCTGTTTCCACTTTTGTAAAAGTTATATCTTTGTCGACGAAGAAGAGATGTTAACCATGGGAAAAGATCCGCAACAAAAGAAGGTACTGAACAATCTTCAATCAGAAGACTCGCTGCTCGTTATTAAAACCATTAAGGAGCTGAGGGAAACCGGAAACAGCAGTTACATTCCGGTGCTGATTGAGTTGCTTCATTCAACCGATAATCCGGAAATCAGGCAAAAAATCATCCGGTTACTGGGCGAACTGAAATACAGCGATGCCATTCCACGCATTGTTGACGCCATCCAGGACAAAAAGTATGCATCCGAACTTAAAGAACTGGTATCGGTGTGCTGGGAGAACGGCCTTGATTTTAGCCAGTATCTCTCGCTGTTCGTTGACTTAGTCATCGAGTCGGAATTTATGGTGGCATTCGAAGCGTTTACCGTTATTGAGAACATGAGCGGTAAAATTGATGACGCCTACAAAGCCGAACAGGTGGAGAAAATACGAGCAGCGATGGAAACAGCGTCCGCCGAGAAAATGTCGTTACTGGAGGATTTGGAAAAAATTATTCCGGAGATACGAGAACAGACCGAACAACAATTCTAAGAAAGCAATATCCCCAAATAAAAAGAAGCTGCCCGGATTGGACAGCTTCTTTTGTTTTATGTCGGATGACAATTATTCATTCACATTATTGGAGAAATACTTCATGAACTGAGCCCGTTCGTAAAGTACCGGATTCGGCAAATTGGAATAACTCAACCGGCCACGGAATTCGTCCAGATTCTTGAAATTCCACTTTTTCATAAATTTCTCGAGGTAATCCACCATCTCTTTCACTACCGGAATACCATTTACATACATTGCCGAGCAAACTTGTCCAACGGTAGCACCAGCCAGCAATTGTTTTACCAAGCCTTCGCCGTCGTGAATACCCGTAGATGCAGCAATGTCGATTCGTTTCAGGGTACCGGAAATAATTCCAACCCAACGGAGCGACTGTCGAATATCAGCAGGAGAACTGAATACCTCCGCTGCAGAAATGGCGAGTTTGTCGAGGTTAATGTCCGGTTCGTAAAAACGGTTAAACATCACCACACCGGCTGCACCGTGCGCGTACAACCGATCGACCATGCTCACCAGGTTGGAGAATTGCGGACCTATTTTCATCGCTACCGGAATGTCAACCACTTTTTTCACTTCGGTCAGGATTTCGAGATAGCGCTCTTCAATCTCCTCCGATTTCACCTTGCGGTCGGTCGGAACGATAAACGCATTCACTTCCAATGCATCGGCACCGGCCTTTTCAATCTCGCGGGCAAATCCCATCCACTCATTCCCCGATACGCAGTTGATACTGGCGATAATCGGAACGGAAGTTGCCTCTTTCGCGGCTTTCACCAGCTCGATATAGTGATGCAGTGTATTGTCGTGCAGATAAGTACGGATGTAATCCTCCGCCTCGGGATAGGCCGTATTCTGTAAATCCTTGCTCAGCAAGACATTTACTTCATTGTTGATTTGCTCTTCGAACAAAGATTTCAGGACCACAGCTCCCACACCATTTTTCTCCATTTCCACAATTTTCTCAACGGAGTTGGTGAGTCCCGAACTTCCGGCTACCAGAGGATTCTTCAGGTTTAGCCCTAAATAGGTTGTTGTAAGATTTGCCATTCGGAAAATTTTTATAAATCGATTTTTTGGTTTAAGATTCAGTTATTCTGATAATTTCGTTCGCCGAAAATATTGCTTCCAATACGCACCATGGTACTGCCCTCCTCAACGGCTAACTTGTAATCGCCCGACATTCCCATCGAAATTTCACTGAAATTTGGCGCATCATTGAAATACGTTTTTTTCAGATGTCCAAAGATAGTCGAAAGGCTCTTAAATTCGCGGCGAACCTGATCTATATCCTCGGTAAAAGTAGCCATTCCCATCACACCGTCTATCCTCACAAATTGTAGATTTTTAAACTCCTGTGAGTTCAACATCTCTTCGGTTTCTTTCAGGTCTAAACCGAACTTGGTTTCTTCTTCGGCAATGTGAAACTGAAGAAGGACACGAAGCACTCGATCCGCTTTCCGGCCTTCCTTATCGATAGCTTTCAATAACCGAAAGCTGTCGACACCATGGATGAGCGACACGAAAGGCGCAATGTATTTTACTTTGTTGCGCTGCAGATGCCCTATCATGTGCCATTCAATATCTTTGGGAAGTGATTCGTATTTCGCTACAAGTTCCTGTACTTTATTCTCTCCAAACATCCGTTGTCCCGTCTGGTAGGCCTCCATTATGTCTTCGTTCGGTTTGGTTTTGGAAACAGCCACCAGTTTGACATTTTCCGGCAACGATTTTCGAATTTCAGTCAGCTGCTCAGCAATACTCATGCAAACAAATTTTTCCTTCAAAGTAAGAAAAAATAATCGTCCCTTCGGGGATATCTTTTCTAAAACAGCCGGCTACTTTGCCCATCCGGCTTAACGATAATTGACGTGTGCAATTTTTTTTAACTTTACCACACCCAAATCGGGCATAATTAAAAGCCGCAGGCAATTTATGAAAAAGCTGATTCTCCTGATTTTGAGTGCGTTTTTTGTGATTCAACTTCAGGCTCAACCCAATAATTACCCGAATGAAGTTTACCTCGGTGTGAAAGGTGGTACTACCTTTTCGCGCGTACGGTTTTACCCTACCGTGAAACAGGTGATGCTGGAAGGTTATTCCGGTGGTATTGTTTTTCGTGATATTTCGGAGCCTCATGTCGGGCTTCAGGTGGAGCTGAACTATTCGCAGCGTGGTTGGAAAGAACATACCGATGCCGGTGTCGATTACGAGCGACAGCTTGATTATTTTGTGTTGCCCATGATGACTCACGTGAATATTGGCAACAAAGGCTTCCGTTTTTTTATCAACCTCGGTCCATCGGTTTCCTATTTGTACACTGACAAAGAGACATTCAATCCGCCTGCTGATGCCACTTACACTCCGAACGATTACTACGGAAAGCCCGTCGATACCGGCTTCGACTTTCAGTTTGTCGGTGGACTTGGATTCGAATGGCGGTTTAAAAACGGCAACGGCCTGATGCTGGACAGCCGTTTGTATTACAGTTTACCGAGTTTGTTCGATCCGAAAAAATCGGCTTACGATGCATCGCAATTGCAGACCATTGAAGTAACCATGGCTTACCTTTTCCGGTTAAACAAGCACAAGAAAAAGAAGGAATAAGAAATTAAATAGCACAAAAAAAGGTGGCCTAAATGGTCACCTTTCTTTTTATATGCTCGTTTGAGATTTTTAATCCAGCTCGTGAATTACCAGGCCTGAACGCAGCTTCGGTTCGAACCAGGTTGTCTTCGGAGGCATGATATTTCCGGTATCAGCAATATCAATCAACTGCTGCATGGAAACCGGATACAGGGCAAAAGCCGCTTTCATTTCGCCCGAATCAACGCGACGTTTCAGCTCACCTAATCCACGAATTCCGCCGACAAAATCGATGCGCTTATCGGTACGCAGATCTTTAATTCCCAAAATCTTGTCGAGAACCAAATCCGACAAAATGGTAACGTCCAGCACACCAATCGGATCATTGTCGTCATAGCGTCCGGAACGAGCTACCAGTTTATACCATTTTCCATCCAAATACATACTGAAAGTATGCAGTTCTTCCGGTTTGAAAATATCAGTTCCCATTTCTGCCACCTCGAAATCTTCTTTCAGTTTCGCCAGCAATTCCGCTTCCGTCAAGCCATTCAGATCTTTCACGACACGGTTGTAGTCGATAATCTGAAGTTGATTGTCGGGGAAATGAACGGCCAGGAAAAAGTTATACTCTTCATTACCGGTATGGTTCGGATTATTCTGCCGTTTTTCGTTTCCTACCAGCGCTGCAGCTGCCGTCCGGTGGTGACCGTCGGCTACATAAGTTGCCGGAATTTCAGCAAATAGCTCTACAATCCGGTTGATGGTTGCTTCATCATCAATCACCCAGAAATGGTGTCCGAATCCGTCTTCTGCCACGAAATCGTACTCAGGCTCGTTTTCCTTAACAATTTTGGCTACGATATCATCCAGTTCCTGAACGGCCGTGAAGGTAAAGAATACCGGTTCCACGTTGGCGTTAGTGTTGCGAACGTGCTTCATCCGGTCTTCTTCTTTGTCTTTCCGCGTAAGCTCGTGTTTCTTGATAACACCATTCATGTAATCATCAACCGACGCCGCACCAACAATTCCGTATTGCGTACGGCCATTCATGGTCTGCGCATAGATGTACAGCTTATCTTTTTCGTCTTGTACCAGCCATCCTTTTTCTTTAAAAAGATGGAAGTTTTCGACAGCTTTATCGTAAACCGGCTCCGTATGTTCATCGGTTCCTGCCGGAAAATCAATCTCAGGTTTAATGATGTGCAACAGCGACTGAGGATTTCCCTCGGCTTCTTTTCGGGCTTCTTCCGAATTCAACACATCGTACGGACGGGAAGCTACTTTTTGAGCCAGTTCCCGGGGCGGACGCAGTCCTTTAAAAGGTTTTAAAACAGCCATATCGTTTATAATTCGAACTAATAATTATTCCACTTCATATCTTTCGACACAACTGTCAGTTCACCTTGAAAGTTGTATCTCCTTTTTGAAAAAAGCCTACAATCTGCGATGCAGCAGCTGTCCCGGCATTGATGTTAGCTTCGGCCGTTTGCGCACCCATTTTTTTGGCTGTGAACAACACCCTTCCGGGGAAACGTTGTTCCAATATGTTCCGATTATCCGGGGCTACATCGGCAGCATAACAGAAGTCTTCGCGCTCTTCCAAAACTTTCTCCAAATCATCTTCTTTGATGATCTCTTTCCGCGCCGTGTTGACCAGAAGAGCTCCTTTAGGCATCATCATCATCAAATGATGATTAATAATTCCACGTGTTTCGTGATTGCTGGGAATATTCAGCGAAATGATTTGGGACGAAGAAAACAAATCTATCGGCCCATCAGCGTAATGGATGCCTTGTTCTTTAGCTTGTTCCGGGCTCAAGGTCGGGCTGCAGCCTGTCACATCCATACCAAAACCTTTGGCGATGCGGTGCAAATGCAGCCCTATATTACCGTATCCCATGATACCAAATGTCTTTCCAAAAAGCTCGGTGCCGGCTGTTCCGTTAAAACCGTTCCTGACCAGATTCAGCAACAGACCAAATGTAAGCTCGGCTACTGCATTTGAATTCTGTCCGGGAGTATTCATCACAACAACTCCCTTTTGGCTTGCCGCTTCAATATCGATGTTATCATAACCGGCTCCGGCACGAACCACAATCTCCAACCCGGAAG
The DNA here is from genome assembly GCF_009617875.1 of Prolixibacter sp. NT017. NCBI lineage: Bacteria > Pseudomonadati > Bacteroidota > Bacteroidia > Marinilabiliales > Prolixibacteraceae > Prolixibacter > Prolixibacter sp. NT017. Next base: position 3,154,852 of record NZ_BLAV01000001.1, read on the forward strand.
CAGCATTCAGCACCTCTGCGTCGCACTTGTCACTCCTGACGATTAAAGCGTTCGCATCAGCCACTGCCGCTAAAAGTTCTGCTTTATCCGAATATTTTTCCAGCAACTGCCATTCAAACCCTGCTGCTTCAACAATCGCCTTCATCTGATCAATCGCCTCACTGGCAAAGGGTTTAACAGTTGCTACCAATACTTTTTTCATGTTTGAGTCAGTTTTTTATAATCACACGAAAAGGTACGGCTACCGGCGGAGGGAATCAATGATCGAAATCAATGATTCAGATCACGAAAAAGGCGTGAAAGATTCACGCCTTTTTCAGTTTTTTATCAGTGTTTGGCTTCAAATTCTTTCATCGCCTCAACCAATACTCCCACGCTTTCAATCGGCATGGCATTGTATATCGAAGCTCTGAATCCACCAACACTACGGTGGCCTTTGATACCAACAATATTGTGAGCTGCTGCAATTTCAAGAAATTCCTTCTCAAATTCCTCATATCCGGGTGCCATCACGAAGGTCACGTTCATACGAGAACGGTCTTCCGGATTTGGAATATTCGGAACAAACATCTTGTTGCGATCCAATTCATCGTACAGCAACTTGGCTTTCGCGATGTTTTTCTTCTCCATTTCCTTAATGCCACCATTTTCTTTCAGCCAGCGAAGCGTCATCAATGCTGCAAATACCGGAACTGTCGGAGGCGTATTGAACATCGATTCCTTGTCGATGTGCGTACGATAATCGATCATCGTAGGAATCGGACGATCAACTTTACCCAGAATATCTTTCTTGATAATCACCAGGGTAACTCCGGACGGAGCCAGGTTTTTCTGCGCACCGGCGTAAATCACATCGTATTTCTTGATGTCAATCGGACGGCTGAAAATATCTGAAGACATGTCGGCAACAATACGAGCCGGAACATCGAGGTCTTCCAAAATTTCGGTACCGAAAATGGTGTTATTGGTGGTAATATGGAGATAATCAACATCCGAAGGCACTTCGTAACCGCGAGGGATGTAGTTGAAATTCTTGTCTTTTGACGATGCTACTTCAATAACCTCTCCGTAAAGTTTCGCCTCTTTGATGGCTTTGGAAGCCCAGGTTCCGGTATTCAGATAAGCAGCTTTGGTTTTCATCAGGTTAAACGGAACCATGTAAAACTGCGTGCTGGCTCCTCCCTGAAGGAACAAAACTTCGTAATCTGCCGGCACCTCCAGAAGTTCTTTCACGAGGTCCCTTGCTTCATCCATTACCGCAACGAACTCTTTGCTACGGTGCGAGACTTCCATTACCGATAATCCGGTTCCGGCAAAATTCATTACGGCTTCGGCTGTCCGTTCTTTTGTGAATTCGGGCAGGATGGAAGGTCCTGCGTAAAAATTATGCGTTTTCATAGTAGAGGAATATTGAATTGTATTTTGAAACTAAAAATTGAGTATTGTCATTCAAGGCGATGCGACCCGTTCTCCATTTCATTAAAAATCAAATATTCAAGCAATTATAAAATAGTAAAGAACACATTCCAGGTCGCTTTACTTAAAGACTGTAAAATTATAACAAATATGAATTTCCTGACAATTATCAGGATAAATGATCTTAAAATTTACAGTATTTTAAATCAATCAATTTAAATAAATGGCAATTTGACCACTTTTGCTTTCAATTTCTTATTCCGCACCCGGATAAAAATCTCCGTTCCGAATTTGGTATAACCGGTTTTTACGTATCCCATACCGATACCGATGCCACGAACCGGCGACATACTTCCGGAAGTGACTTCACCAATTACTTCGTCGTCTTCATTCACGATTTCGTAACCATGCCGGGGAATACCGCGATCGATCATTTCAAATCCGCGCAAACGACGGGTCACACCTTCTTCTTTCTGGCGGATCAACACATCTTTATCGATGAAATTCTTCTCGTCGGTGAATTTCGTAATCCAGCCTAATCCTGCTTCGATAGGCGATGTGGTATCGTCGATGTCGTTTCCGTATAAGCAGTATCCCATTTCCAGACGAAGCGTATCGCGTGCGCCCAGACCGATGGGTTTGATACCTTCTTCTTTACCGGCCTCGAAAATAGCGTTCCAGATAGCTTCAGCATCCTTGTTATTGAAATAAAGCTCGAAACCTCCGGCCCCGGTATAACCGGTTGCGGAAATAATCACATCAGGAACTCCGGCAAATTCGCCTACCGTGAAGGTGTAAAATTTGATGGATGATAAATCAACGTTTGTCAGTTTCTGGAGAATACCGGTTGCTTTCGGTCCCTGGATAGCCAACTGACTAATTTCGTCGGACGCATTCAGCATCTCTGCCTCTTCTGTGTTTTGGCTAACCAACCACTGCCAGTCCTTGTCGATGTTGGCTGCGTTAACTACCAGCAGGTATTTCTCCGGCTCGAAACAATAAACCAGTAAATCGTCCACAATGCCGCCTTTCCCGTTAGGTAAACAAGAATACTGTGCCTGTCCGGGTGCTAATTTCGATGCATCGTTGGAGGTTACCTTCTGGATAAAAGCCAACGCCTGTGGACCGGTTACCCAAAATTCGCCCATGTGCGACACGTCGAAAACGCCCACGCCATTGCGCACGGTCATGTGTTCGTCCTTAATTCCGGAATATTCAATTGGCATTTCGAAACCAGCAAACTCAACTATTTTAGCCCCGTTGCTGTTATGAATGTCGAAAAAAGCGGTTCTTTTCATTTCGCTGCTATTTTACATTTGCCCGAAGAAACGATGGAAAGAACTTATTATGTGAACCTTGCATCGCACTTCTATTTTTGTTTTTACAATATCGTCTTGCTGTGATGTAGACAAAGCTAAGCATTTTTCCTGCCGGGAAAGCTGAAAATTGTCAACTTGACATAAGGTTCTTTTCATTGTATATTTGATTAACTAATTTACACATGGTAGAATATTCCCGTAAAAGAGAAAACATGGCATATACAGACCTGAATTACCTGCGTAATGTGACGGGTGGAGAACCCGAAATTATCCGAGAAATGATAGAATTATTTATCAGCCAGATTCCGGAGTTTTCCGAAAACCTGAATAACTATCTGGCTGAGAAAAAATATCTTGAATTGGGGAAAGAAGCTCACAAAGCCAAGTCTTCCGTTCTGGTGGTCGGAATGGAGCAGCTCGGAAAAGACCTGAAGACACTTCAGCTTCTGACACTTGACGGCAAAGGCGAAGAAACCTATGCTGACTACGTTAAAGAGTTCGACAAGCAATGCAACGCTGCCGTCGAGGAATTAAAACTGGAACTGGAAAAACTATAACCAAAAGCTACGGATGAACCGGCGTCATGTGTAATACATCGTCGGCAAAATGCCATGTTGCTTGCTCAACCTGCGGAACAGCTCCCGAGGTGAGTTTGCATGCAATGGTGTGCACGCCGGCTTCCGGAAATGCTTTCTTCACTTTCTCACCGGATGATGTTCCGATTTCGGAAAACATTTTCAGCTCAGCTCCTACATCAACCGTTGGGTCCTGGTGTTCCTCATCTTTGTAATAATAGCCCAGAAAAACCGGACATTTTACCTTAGCAAATGTCGATTTTTTCATCCCGGCATCGAGCAGCTGCTGAAGATAAACGGTTGCCTCTGCCCGGTAACTCGTGTACCAGTATTGACCAATTTTACTATGCGGATCATCTCCGGTAACGCGGTATTTTCCACCATAAACCAGACGTGCAATCTGCAGTCCCCATGGTTTCGATAAGATGAGGCCGGCTGATTTCTGGCGTATTTTAATATTCGGCGAATAGAGAATCAGCGCATCGATCATTTTGGGAAAGTTAGCATCCAGCATTAAACTCAAGGTTCCGCCGGTAGATGTGCTCATGATAATAACCTTCTTTCCCAGCCGACTGGCAATAACCAAAGCTTCTTTCGCTGTTTCGTACAGGTTGTCTGGCGTCATATCCAGAAGCGGCTCTTTTGTTACCAGCCCATGTCCCGCCAATCGGGCAAAATAGGCATTGCAACCATATCGCTTCGCGAAATCGGCGTTCACCGGATAACCTTCGTAATAACTGGCCGAAAATCCCGGAAGATAAAGCAGTACATAGTCCGTTTTTTGATGTACCGAATCGCTGGCCCAAATGATGCGGGCTTCGTTGTCGGGCTTCGTCTTTACCGACGATTCCTTTTTATTCACATACCATGCGACAGAATCCAGCGAAACCGGAATCTTCGGCAAGGTATTATCCAATACCGGTTTCGGCATCACCGGCCCCAACAAATACACAATCACCAGAGCGGCGATAACCAAAAACGGAATGTATCTTTTCTTCATCCTTTGCGTGATTCTTAATTCAACAGCAATAATAATCAAATACCTGTTACATTGCCTAATGAACGTAAAAATAGGGGTTACATAACCCCATTTACCCCGTAGGACAACCCCGTCGACGGAGTGAATTACTGCGTGCACGCGATGAATTACCCCGACAAAAGGGTCGTTCTACTTCGTTGACGGGGTCTTTTACTTCGTGAATGGGGTTATGATACCCCGCCTACGAGGTAATTTACCGCGCCAACGAGGTCCGGTCACTGCTTCTCCGGAGTATTTATCCCCACCGACGTGGTTATAAATCCCGCCAAAGGAGTAATTTACTGTACCGGCCCTATAAACAATCCCGATACCACGTGTAAAACGAAAGTATAACCAGTCACGTTACTATTCCGGACTGACGTTTACTCCACCGGAGTTCTATTCCTTGAACCGGATGATGGCCGTTCGTTCCCGGCCGTTCATCAGGATTTCCAACTCATTTTTAAAACGAACGTGTTTGACGAAATTACTTTCCCAAATCACTTCCTGCTTTTTCAGAATATCAAGATTCAAAAAGTTCTCCTTTGTTTTATGGGGAACCGAGAAATAGCCCACATTCATTGAGGTAACATTGTGGAAAAAATGCGAGCCCAATGAAGCATCCAGCGGGAAATCGGGCAATCCCATTTCGATTATTACCCGCGCATTGTTGATGTTGGCCCAAATGACCGGAATACCCGTGTAAGGGTCGCGTGTTCCCCAGCGGCCTGGACCAATCAGGACAAACTTCTTCCCTTCTTTTCCCAAACGGTTATTCACTTCCTGAATTTCTTTGGCTATCGCTCTCGTTTCCGTCCGGTCGAAAGTATCGGTATCGACGTAAACCACGTCATGTATCTCTTCAATCCGGCCGTGTCCCATCCCCCTGTGGGAAACCATCAACGTATTCTCTTCATCCATGGCTCCCAAATCGATCGTGATTTCTTCCTCCTGACGAATGAGCGGTTTTATTTGCAGCAAATAGAAAGTTGGCAGACCATATTCACCATTCTCCAGTTCCATGGAATATTCCAGCTCGACCGGTGACCCCATGGCCTGTTTAAAAAGATTAAGCAGCAGCTGAAGTGTATCGGAAAGCGGGAGGTGATCGTACTTCAAAATATTGGCGAAATCGATCACCCGCGGTCCTTTTTGATCAATCCCCGGAATCAGGTAATCATTTTCCATGTCATACGTCGAAGCACAGTGCGTCAAAACGCCATCTTTTTCAGCTTCCACCATTCTATACTGCGTAATCGCCGCGTCTTCGCCGTCCCGGGTCAGATCAAATGAGTCGCGGGTCATATCGATGGCGTAGAACTCGCGCTGCGAATCCCGGACCATGTCATGAACCGAACTGTTATTCAGGTTTGGATATTTTGGACAAAACCGGAAGGCTTTCTCCCCTCCGACGACCAGCATTCCCAAACCAATACCAGCTACCGCGAAACCATCCTCCGGCTCCATGTAAGAGTAAGGATAGTAATTAAACGATTGAGCCACTCCACTGATGGTCGGGTAAAACTTTTCATTGCGCTCGTGCCCCACCACTTCCTGGATGATAACCGCCATTTTCTCCTCTTCGATTTTGTAATTGATGGCTTCGAAGTATGAAATCGCATCGGGTGTGAAGATGGATGAATAGACCAGCTTCACAGCTGTCATCAGTTGCTCAAAACGAACATCCACATCCGGATGATTATTCGGAATCAGGTAAGTGGAATAAACTCCCGAAAACGGCCGCAACAATGAGTCCTCGAATAAGCCGCTGGAACGGATGGCTAACGGCCGGTCCATTCGTTTGATGTACTGGAACAGCCGCTCTTTCAATGTCATGCTCAATTCGGCTTCCAGGAACTTTTCCCGAATGACATTGTAATCGTGATGATGGTACGCTACATGATATAGATTGTTCAATTCCAGAAACTTGTCAAACTCGATTGCGCCAATTATCGCGGTAGCGGGAAGACGGATATTGATTCCCGGAATCAGCTTTTTCAAATCGAGGTTTTCGATCAGGTTGCTGATGAAAGCCAAACCACGTCCCTTGCCTCCAAGAGAACCTCTTCCGAGCCGAACGATATAACGGTTGCCTTTTACCAGTTGCGGATCGAAATTGACAATTCGTCCCCTGTTTTTCTTTTCCCTGACTTTAGCAAATACATTCAGGCACAAATCGCGAATGCGGCTCGGATCATCAAAATCTTCCACGCGATAGGGCAACAACTCTTCAGCCATATTAATCTCACCGCGTGCCATCAGCCAGGTTGAAAATGCATTCTGCTTTGCATGATAAACCAACGACTCAACCGGAACCTTGATAATCAGCTCTTCAAATTCGTGAAGATTTCGTGCGACAGCAATTTTTTCACCTTTCCCGTTACGGAAGACAAAATCACCGAATCCCAATTTATAGTTGATGAATTCACTGATATCCAATGCCAGACTGTCAGAGTTTTTATTGATGAAGTCGGCTCCGATATCTTTCGCCCGTTCTGCATTGGTTATATCGTGCGACTGTAACAAAATGGGAATGGGGAACCGGAGCGTCCGTTTCACATACTTCAACAGCTCCACTCCCGCATCTTCATCATCTACCCCATTCTTCGCAAATTTCACATCCGAAATAACGCAAAGCAGGTATTCACGGTAGTTATTAATGATTTCCAAAGCATCTTCGTAGGTGCTCACCAGCAATAACTTCGGGCGAGCACGCATTTTCAGAATCATGTGCAATTCATCTGTCGATTCATCCGATACCAGGCTTTGCGTTTGCGTCATCACACTGGTATAGAGCAATGGCAGGTACCGCGAATAATACTTCACCGAATCTTCCACCAGCAAGATGATACGGACATTACCCAGTTGCGTGTCGCGCGCCACATTCTTCTTGTCCTCGATATATTTAATCATGGCCATAAAGACGTTGGTGTTCCCGTTCCACACGAAAACCCGGTCGATAGCGGGGACACCCTCAGCAGCCGAATAGAAATAGGCCAAATCGCTGTTGTTGTTAACCAAAAGAAGAATCGGAATGCGGGCCTTCACGAAGTGGATATCCTCGGCTGTGCGCAACGGAGCTTCCTTGTCTACTCCCGCCATGATAATCACCATATCGAAGTGGCGCGTGTTCAGCACCTTCAATGCCTCCTCTGAATTGCTAACACTAGTAAAACGGGGTGCTGCGTACAAATTCAACTGAAGGTATTCACCAAAGATTTTATCAGAAAATTGTCCTTCACGAACAATCGAATATGCATCGTAATGCGTAGCCACCAGAAGAATCTCCTTCACTTTGGTTGGCATTAATTCCTGAAAAATGTCCCGGTCGGTTTTCCTTCTTTTGTAAATGGAAGAGAGTGAAATATTATCGAACTTACTCATTCGCCATAGGTTAGATTTACCAACAATTATTGGTAACTCGATTCAACAATGAACAACTCCGTCCCTTCCACGAAAGTGTTGCTTCGCTTCATGGTTCCGGAATTGATTTGGTTGAAAATAGCGAAATTTTTACCCTTATAAAACAAAAAAGGAGGCCGAAGCCTCCTTTTCAATGGTATGTTGTTGATACTTTATTCAACCACCCATGTGTTTCCACTGGTCAATAGGTCGTCAACGCATTTAATCTTTGCTGTCGACTTCACCTCTTCAATCTGGGCTACCATGGCCTCATCATAAGAAGGACCTGGCACGGCACGGATGACTCCCATAGCTACCGGGAAATCGGGAAGTGCCATGTTAATCAGCAGTTGATGAACGAATCCGTTGGGTTCTGTTACATCGTGAACCAGAATATCGTCGCGGGTAACACCGTCTTCACCGATTTTTACCACTTTCAGACGACCACACTCCAGGACCAGACCTTTGTCTTCGTTCTCACCGAAAATCATCGGCTCACCATGCTTCAGCATCAACTGGTGTTCCTTTTTCATCTTCGGATCGGTGATGGCTGCATGAATTCCATTGTTGTAAATCATACAGTTCTGGAGAACTTCTACGACCGATGCACCTTTGTGTTTGGCCGCTTCTTCAAAAATTTCCTGGCTCAGTTTGATGTTATTATCCACCGAGCGGGCAAAGAAAGTTCCACGGGCACCCAACACCAACTGTCCCGGAACAAACGGGTCTTCCACTGTTCCGTAAGGCGAAGTTTTGGTTACAAAACCTCTGTCGGAAGTTGGTGAATACTGTCCTTTCGTCAAACCGTAAATCTTGTTGTTAAACAAGATGACATTGATGTCGATGTTACGGCGAATCAGGTGAATGAAATGGTTTCCACCGATGGCCAACGCATCACCGTCGCCGGTAATTTCCCAAACACAAAGATCCGGATTGGCACATTTTACACCGGATGCCACTGCAGCAGCACGTCCGTGGATGGTATGAAAACCATAGGTACTCATATAGTACGGAAACCTGGAAGAACATCCGATTCCCGAAATGACTGCATAGTCTTTATGCGCAATGTTTAGTGAAGCCATTGCTTTTTGAATGGCATTCAAGATGGCATGATCGCCACATCCCGGACACCAGCGAACTTCATTATCGCTTTTGAAGTCTTTTATTGTTAATGCTAATTCTTCGGCCATTGTTATTCCTCCAATAATTGTTCAAACTTCTCGCACAATTCATGAACCGTAAACGGAAGTCCTTTGACCTTATTGAATTGTTCGTATTTGAAATCGGGTTCTTTATCACGGAGATATGCTGCAAACTGTCCCATGTTCAACTCGCAGACTACAATCTTCTTAAACCGGCTAAATACCTCATGAACGTTGGCCGGCAGCGGATTGATGTAATTGAAGTGTGCCAGACCAATTTTATGATCCAATGAGCGCATTTCACGAACCGCACTTTCCATGTGTCCAAAGGTACCTCCCCAGCTTACAACCAGCAGATCGCCTTCCTGTTCTCCACATACTTCCAGTTCAGGAACCATATCGACAACACGCTTAACCTTCTCTGCACGAATTTCCACCATCTTCTGGTGATTTTCCGGATCGTGACTGACGTTACCCATCAGGTCTTTCTCCAAACCACCAATGCGGTGCTGGAAGCCATCCATTCCTGGATAAGCCCACTCGCGAGACAATGTTTTCTCGTCGCGAGAATATGGCTTGTATGTTTCCGCATTTTTAGCGATGCGAGGCGTAATCGCTGGCAAATCAGCCATCTTCGGAATTCTCCACGGTTCCGAACCGTTTCCGAGGAATCCATCGGTCATCAGAATAACCGGCACCATTCTTTCCAAAGCAATTTTAGCTGCATGGAAAGCATAGTGGAAACAATCGGATGGTGTGGAAGCGGCCAATACAACTACCGGGCTTTCACCGTTACGGCCATAAAGTGCCTGCAACAAGTCAGATTGTTCCGTTTTGGTCGGCAAACCGGTTGAAGGACCTCCACGTTGAACGTTCACCAGCACCAAGGGCAACTCGGCCATTACGCTCAAACCCAAAGCTTCCGATTTCAACGCTAAACCGGGACCGGAAGTAGAAGTTACCGCTAAATCGCCGGCAAATGCAGCTCCAATAGTCGTGGAGATTCCGGCAATTTCGTCTTCTGCCTGAAACGTTTTCACACCTAAATCCTTACGGGCCGAAAGCGCCTGCAGCACCTCAGTAGCGGGAGTAATAGGATACGAACCGAGGAAAAGTTCCAGATTGGCCTTCTCGGCTGCAGCGAGCAGTCCCCAGGCAGTAGCAAGGTTACCGTTGATATTCCGGTAAGTACCATGTTCAATGGCCGCCGGATGTACGATGTACCTCGGCGTCATGTGTTGCATGTTCATACCGTAGTTCCAACCACTCCTCAACACTTTAAGGTTAGCTTCCACCACCGCAGGCTTCTTCTTGAATTTATTCTGAATGAAGCTCTCCATGTAGTCCATAGGACGGTCAAACATCCAGCTTACCAAGCCCAGTGCAAACATGTTCTTGCTTCGCAGAATACTTTTGTTGTCAAGACCGAAATCTTTCAACGCTTCCCTCGTAAGGGTAGTTATAGGAACCGGAATTTTGAAATAATCATCCAGTTGCAACTCCTCAAACGGATTGTCCGTGCTAAATTTTGCCTTCTGAAAATTCTTCTCCGTAAAACTGTCCTGGTCGTAAATAATCGTCCCTCCGGGGCGCATAAACGGCGCATTTGCTTTTACGGCTGCAGGGTTCATGGCTACCAGCACGTGGGCGTAGTCACCCGGTGTGGTCACCCGGCGGGTTCCAAATTGTACCTGGAAGCCCGACACGCCGCCAACGGTTCCCTGCGGAGCGCGTATTTCTGAAGGATAATCGGGGAATGTCGAAATATCATTCCCAATCAGAGCAGAGGCGTCCGAAAACAACGTTCCGGTTAACTGCATCCCATCTCCTGAGTCTCCTGAAAACCGGATGGCTACCTCTTCAAGTTCAATAACTTTTGTTTCCTTAGACATAATTACGAAAACTTATGTTCGACAGGTTTATCCACTTACGAAAAACAATTTTTAAGGCATATTTTATATCAATTCCTCAAAAAAATTACCCGCAAGAGAAAGGATTATAAACATATGCGACAAATTTAATGATTAAAGGCTATCAGCGACTATGACATTCGACTTATTTCGCCCATAATATTAACTTTGTTAGTAAATTAAAATCAATACAGATAATGGCCATTATACAATCTCTTCGCGACAAAACGCCAACCTTCGGCAGTAACTGTTTTATTGCAGAAAATGCTGCCATTATTGGCGATGTGGAAACAGGTGATAACTGTAGTTTTTGGTTCGGCGCCGTTTTACGCGGCGACGTGCATTACATCAAACTGGGTGATAATGTTAATGTCCAGGATAATGCAGTTATTCATGCTACCTACCAGAAATCTCCTACCAACATCGGTAATAACGTCAGCATTGCACATGGTGCCATCGTGCACGGATGTACCATTCATGATAATGTCCTTATCGGGATGAACGCGGTGGTACTTGACGATGCTGTTATTGAAAGTAACTCCATCATCGCGGCCGGAGCCATTGTTACCAAGGGTACTGTTGTGCGTTCCGGTTCGGTTTATGCTGGTTCTCCCGCCAAGAAAATCAAGGAAATCAGTCCTGAGCTTCTGGAAGGCGAAATTCACCGGATTGCCAACAACTACCACATGTACGCTGGCTGGTACAAAGAAGGTGAAGATTAATTGATAATCAGCATCGCATAATATGTTTTAGAATATCCATCCCGAGTGATAGTTTCGAAACAATCAAATTTGGAGGATTACAGAGCTAAAATGTTACTGAAATACAAAAAGAAAGGGTTACCAATTGGTAACCCTTATCTGTTTTCATTATAAATAAGTTGTTATCTTATTTTATGTCCTTTTAGTGCATAGAAAAGAATGAAAAGATAGGCAGGGAAACAAACCCAGTAAGCGGCCTGAATACCAACAATATCTTTTACTCCGCCAAAAGCGAGCGGCAAAATGGCACCACCAACAATCCCCATCACCAGTAACGATGCTCCTGTTTTGGTAAAGCGTCCCAGGTCGGCAATGGCAAGGGGCCAAATGGCTGGCCACATCAGTGAGTTCGCAAGTCCCAGCAAAGCCACAAACCAAATGGAGTAATTTCCGGATACCAGAACAATCGCCAACGAAGCCGCTACTCCCAACCACGAATTGATTTTTAACGCCGTATTTTGCGTAATTACCTTCGGAATGAAGAACACCCCGAACAGGTAACCAATTACCATGAAAATAACCGTGTACGTTGTATAAGTTGCCGGATTGCCCAGCCCCAGACTGTCAGCATAATCGACAATGGTTGCCAGTGCTATCGTTTCAACACCTACGTAAAAGAAGAGAGCAATAACACCCAGAATGAGGTGCGGGAACTGAAGAATGCTGGTCTTTGTCCGTGCATACGACGAAACCGGAGTCTCTTCTTCGCTTTCGTCCTCACCTTCGGCTTTCACTTCCGGCAGCGGGGCGAAATAAACAGCAATGCCCAGCAAAACGAATATGCCCACAATCAGGAAAAACGGGAAATACATCTTTTGCAGCGAAGGTGCATCCAGATTCAGGAACAAACTCAGGAATATCGGTGCTACGGCCCAGGCCGCCTTGTTGATAATTCCCATAATACTGATCCGCATCGCTGCACTCTCCTGCGGTCCCAAAATGGTGATATACGGATTTACCGATGCCTGTAGCAAGGTATTTCCCATACCGCTGATGAACGATGCCAACAGAAACAGTCCCAGACTCTCGTAACGCGCCGATGGAACAAACAGTGCAAGCCCTACCGCGAAAAAGAAAAACGAAACCATCATTCCGCGCCGGTAACCAATCTTGCTGATGATTACCCCTGAAGGATATCCAAAAACAACAAAGGCTGAAAAGGTGGCTGCCAACACGAGGTACGACTCGGCTGAAGATAAATCAAGTGCCTTTTTCAGGAAGGGAATCAGGTAACCGTTAATTCCAAGAGCAAATCCTATCACAAAAAACATGACTCCAATGATGATAATTGGAATCACATAATTATTCCGTCTTGAGTAAGTAGCTGTTTCTGCTGCCATTTTCGAACTAGTTTAGTTTATTTAGAACAATACGTTGTTCACGAATATAATACTTTATTTTAATAGATTAATTGGGATTTTCTCTTTGTCTGCGTGCGGGTTATGCCTACTTTTGAAGGGGAAAAACAAGGGTGATAAACTTTTAATAAGTACATCTTTGAAATCGAATTTATTTTCAACCCATTACATAGAAGACTAGTTTTTTTAATAAGAAACTACTTCATAAGCGGGCATCTTCTTATTGAGACAGAATGATTCCAACTTTTTGTAGTTTCAAAAGACGAAACAAACAACAAAATGATGAAACCGACTTTAGTTATTCTGGCTGCCGGCATGGGAAGCCGGTACGGAGGCCTCAAACAACTCGACGAAGTGGGCCCAAACGGAGAAGCCATTATTGACTATTCGCTTTACGACGCCATTAGGGCCGGATTTGGGAAAGTGGGATTTGTCATCCGTGAGGATTTTGCCGATGAATTCAAAGCGCGCTTTGGTCCCCAGCTCGAGGGGAAAATCGAAGTGGCTTACGTTTACCAAGCGCTGGACAAAATTCCCTCCGGATACAACATTCATCCCGAAAGGGTAAAGCCGTGGGGAACCGGACATGCTCTGCTGATGGCAGAACCGGAAGTAGATGCTCCCATGGCAGTCATTAACGCCGACGATTTTTACGGACCGCAGGCTTACCAGGAAATTGCTTCGTTCCTTACTTCGTCGATTGATGAAAACGAATACGGAATGGTAGGATACCAGCTGGATAACACATTGTCGGAATTTGGCTCGGTATCACGCGGGGTTTGCCAAACCGATAGTTCCGGCCGTTTGACTGAAATCAACGAGCGGACTAAAATTCAAAAGGAAGATGACGAGATCGTTTATTACGAAGATGAAAAGCGTTTCCCGTTAACCGGAAAAGAGCCCGTATCGATGAATTTCTGGGGAGTAAAAACTTCCGTCTTCCAATACCTGAACGAAGGATTCCGTGAGTTCCTGCAGGAAAAAGGCAACAAACTGAAATCAGAGTTCTTCGTGCCGTTTCTTATCAATGACAAAATTGTTGACGGAACCGTTAGCGTAAAGGTACTGACCTGCGATTCGCCATGGTTTGGTGTTACCTACAAGGAAGATAAACCGTATGTACAGGATAAACTGAAGAAGTTGATTGAAGACAAGGTTTATCCCGAAAATCTATGGAAATAAAAGAAAACTAACCATATGACTAACCATCAACTAAACCTGATTTTTGAATCTTTCGGCACTGAAGGACATGTAAAACACTGGGAACCTTTTGGCAACGGGCATATTAACGACACTTTCCTGGGCAAGAACCAGAAAAATGAGGCTTCCGACTTTATTCTTCAACGCAAAAACCACAAAATTTTTACGAACGTACCCGGCATGATGGACAACATTACAGCCGTGACGGAACACATTCGTAAAGGACTCGAAGAAAAGAACGAAGCAGATATCGACCGGAAGGTGATGAAGTATTTTCCTGCTAAGGACGGCAAGTGGTATGTGAATGATAAGCAAGGTAATTACTGGACCCTCTTTCTTTACATTCCTGGTAGTCATAGTGTCGAAAATATCGAAAATCCGGAACAGGCAATGATGGCCGCCAGGGCTTTCGGACATTTTCAGCTGCAGTTGTCCGATTTGCCCGGAGGTAAACTAGTGGAAACCATTCCGAATTTTCACAACGGCATCTCCCGGCTCAACGATTTCCGGAAAGCCATTGAACTGGACCAGGCCGCACGAGTGGGCGAAAACCGTGAATTACTGGAACAGCTCTTGAACCGGGCAGATGAGATGACGCTTTTGCAGAAATGGCTCGATTCGGGTGAACTTCCGCTCCGCATCACGCACAACGACACCAAAATCAACAATATACTCTTCGAGAAGAACGACCAGCCGCTGTGTATTATCGACCTCGATACGGTGATGCCGGGAAGTGCGTTGTACGATTTTGGAGATGCTATCCGCACCATCGGGAATACGGCACCGGAAGACGAGCCGGATTTGTCAAAAATCGGTTTTTCAAGCGATATTTTTAAAGCTTTCGCTGAAGGATACCTGGCTGAAGCCGGAAAGTTTTTAACGCAAAAAGAGAGAGAAAATCTACCTTTCTCATGCCTTTACATGGCATGGGAACAGGCCATCCGCTTCATGACCGATTACCTGAACGGCGATACCTATTACAAGATTGCGTACCCGGAACACAATTTAGTGCGGACGAAAGCCCAGTTCAGGTACCTCGAAATACTGGAAGAGAATCGTGAAGCGATGGAGAAGTTCATCAGGAAAGTCGGGTAATACTTCGCGACTCAAACAATAAACAGACGGACGGAGAACGATGATTTTCCGCCCGTTTTGTTTTAGTAGAAAAAACTATAAATGCAGATGTTCCGCTTCCAACGATGCTCCGAAAAACATACCGGCACGCGTCTCGAAATTCTCCGTTGATTCAGTTGTCAGAAATCGCTGCGAACCTCCCTTGGAACACTTCTGCTCCATCTCGGGATGCCGCATTAAATAGTCGGCCAGACGTTCGGCTACAATCGGACCTTGTTCCAATAGCTGAATATGTTTCGGAAGGAATTTTCGGATAGTTTCCGACAACAACGGGTAGTGTGTGCACCCCAGAATCACCGTGTCAATCCCGGCATCCTTTTCCAGCAATTGTTTAACATTCTTCTCAACGAAATAGTCGGCTCCGGGCGTTCCTATTTCATTGTTTTCCACAATCGGAACCCACATCGGGCAAGCTTCCTGGTAAGTAATCACGGGTTTGTCAGCTGAAATTTTTCTTATCTCCAACGGATAGGATTCCGATTTAACAGTACCGGTTGTTCCTAAAACCCCTACCCGTCCTGTGCGCGTTACTTCCGGAATGCGTTCCACACTCGGACGAATTACTCCCAACACGCGCCGGGAAGGATCGATGTTCGGTAAATCGCGCTGTTGTATGGAACGTAATGCTTTCGCAGAAGCTGTATTACAAGCCAGAATCACCAGATGACACCCCATATCGAACAGTTTTTTTACAGCCTGAAGCGTATATTCGTAGACAACTTCAAACGAGCGTGTTCCGTACGGCGTCCGGGCATTATCGCCCAAATAAAGGTAATCGTATTCCGGCAGCTCATCGATTACCGAGCGGAGAACGGTTAATCCTCCATAACCGGAATCGAATACACCAATCGGCCTGTAATCTTCAGCCATTATTTCATGTTTTATTTCCTACCTGAAACTACAAAATTCTGCACAACCGAACGCAATCCATCGTTCCTAAAAACAAAAAAAGGACACTGTCTAACAGCGTCCTTTCTTCAAGTTCGAATATTTTTATTTACTGAATTCCCAGTTTTTTCTTCACCAAAGGAAGAATATCCTCTGATTGAGCGGAATGGTAAAGAATGCTGTTGACATCAAATACATAAATCAACCCTTCTTCCTTAGCCACTGCATCAACGGCTGCACGAGCTTTTTTGATGATCGGCTGAAGTTGTTCTTCACGCTTTTTCTGAAGATCCTGCTGAGCTACAGCCTGAAAGTTCTGGATGCGCTGCTGCAGATCTTGCAAATCGTTTTCTTTTGCACTACGAACAGCTTCTGATAGACTGTCGCGCTGAGCAATGTAGGCCTGTACTTTTGTCTGGTACTCCTTCTGCATATTCGTCAGCTGACTTTCCAATTCATTAGCATGCTTCTGCATCGCTTTCTGAGCGGCATCACGCTCCGGCATCACCTGCAGCAACTGCTGAAAATCGATGTGCCCGAACTTGTATGTCTGTGCTTGTGCTGAAATGCTTCCGGCAAAAAGGGCAACAAAAAGTAACGTTACCTTTAAAATGTTTCTCATACTTGACTGATTTAACAAATTATTTCGCATAGATATAGATATTAATTCTTATATCCAAGTTTCTGCAGCACCTGATCACTTAAATCGTATTTGGGGTTGGTATAGAGCATACTCATACCCGCCGAGCGATCGAAGATCACAGCGTAACTGTCTTGTTCCGCAATCTCCTGAATTGCATTGTAAATGTCGTCTTGAATAGGTTTAATCAGCGATTCGCGTTTTTTATACAAATCTCCCTGAGGACCAAAATACTGCCGTTGCAGTTTTTTATATTCTTTCTCTTTCGAAACAATAACATCCTCGCGCCGGCGCCTCATATCGTCGGACAACAACACCGACTCAGCCTGGAAATCCTTGTACATCTGATCCAACTCAGCGTGAAGTGTTTCCAGCTCTTTCTGATATTGCTTCGAAATTTTATCCAGCTGATCCTGAGCTGCATGATAAGCCGGAATATTATCAAGAATATATTCAGTATCGACATAAGCATATTTTTGAGCATACGAATAGCCCACCATGCTTAGTATCAGCGTAAAAAGGAGAACAATCTTTTTCATAATTCGTGTTTTGAATGAAGTTTCTCAATCAAAAGCAAAAACCAGACCAACTTTCACAGCTTAGAATTGCTGGCCAATAATAAAGTGGAACTGACTTCCGTTCGCGTTCGCCTTGTATGCCTGATCAAACCCATACCCCCAGTCAAATCCCATCAAACCAAACATAGGCAGGAAGATACGGACTCCAAGACCAGCCGAACGGCGAATATCAAATGGGTTATAGTCTGAGAAATCATGCCAGGCGTTACCACCTTCGGCGAAAGCTAAACCATATATTGTTGCCGACTGACTTAACGTGATCGGGTAGTGAAGTTCCACAGTAAATTTCTCGTACAGGTTACCTCCGTTGCTCGGTGTCAACGAGTTATTTTCATAACCTCTCAGCCCGACAATGTCACTACCGTACATACTGTATCCGGACATTCCATCACCACCAACCCGGAATTGCTCAAACGGCGATCGTCGATTCTTGTCATAGTACCCGAGGAAACCGGCTTCGAACTTCGTTCGTAAGATCAGCTTCTCATCACGGGACACCGGAGTATACACATCTCCTTTGAATTTCCACTTGTGATATTCGATCCATTTGTATCGCTGAGAATCGGGTAAATTCGGGTCAGCGTAATTCACCCCGTCAAAAGCCGAATATGGCGGAGTTAACTGAAGTGACAGCGAGAAGTTGGATCCGTGTCGTGTATACAGCGGGTTATCAGTCGAGTTACGTCCCAGAACTGTCTTGAAACTAAGGTTATGCGAGACTCCGTTGCGGAACAGATAGTAACTCCAGTTTTGTAGATCGTACAACTGGTACGAGACTTCGTTGTAAAGAGTGAAGTAATCGTCGGGCCAACTCAGGCGACGTCCCAAACCAACCGATGCTCCGAATACCGACATCTGTTCAGTAATCTGGTAATCATACATGTTTGAGTATCCACCATAGCTTCCGTAACCTCCACCATAGTAACTGGATCCGTAGCTTCCGTAACTATATGGATTGTAACCTCCGTAGTAGTAATCTGAGTTACCGCTGGTTTGCTTCGAGTAGTATACTGACAACGTAAATGAGTTCGGTTTCTTTCCTCCCAACCAAGGTTCAACAAATGAGAAACTGTATGATTGATAATAGGAACCGTTGGTCTGTGCACGAAGACTCAATGTCTGACCGTCACCGGTAGGCAGCGGACGCCATGCTTTTCCGTTGAAAATATTCCGAACGGAGAAGTTGGTAAATTTCAAACCAACCGTTCCCACAAACATGCCGGCTCCCCAACCACCGGAAAGTTCAATCTGGTCGTTGGCGCGTTCTTCCAGATGATAGTTAATATCTACTGTTCCATCTTCCGGATGCGGAATCACCTGCGGATTAATTGTTTCCGGGTTGAAGTGCCCCAACTGAGCCAATTCCCTTACCGAACGAATAATATTTTCTTTGCTGAACAGCTGTCCCGGACGCGTACGCAACTCACGACGGGCAACATGTTCGTGTGTTTTGGTGTTTCCGGAAATAATGATCCGGTTGATCGTCGCCTGCTGTCCTTCGTAAATACGCATCTCATAATCAATAGAATCATTTTCTACTTTAGTTTCCACCGGATTAATATTGAAGAACAGGTAACCGTGGTTTAGGTACACGTTACTAACAGCATCGTCATCTTCACGCAGACGCTTGTCAAGTAACTTCTGGTCGAACACATCGCCTTTCTTGATTCCAAGAACGTGACTCAGATACTCCGATGTGTAAACTGTATTACCTACCCATTTTATATTACGGAAGTAATACCGGTCACCTTCTGAAATCCAGATTTTGATGCTAACGGTATTGTCACCATTATTATATACCGAATCGGCCGTGATCATCGCATCACGATATCCCTCTTCGTTATATTTCTTAATGATATTCTGCTTATCCTCTTCATACTTGTCTTCCAGGAATTTTTTGGAACGGAAAAAGTGTTTCAGGCCTTTGTCCTTGGTCTTTTTCATCGCATGCTCCAACTGTCCTTCAGATAATGCCTTGTTTCCGTAAAAGGAAATTTTCTGAATCTTCACTTTTTCCTTCTTGTCAACATTAACGTCCAGAATGACATGATTTTCCTTGGAAGGATCATCCCGCTGAACAACGTTCACATCGGTATTGAAAAAACCTTTGCCGTGATAATAATTCAGAATCTGTCGCTGTGCGTTGTTAATCAGATTATCGGTTACCTGACCGCCAATAATTAACAATACCTTCTTCTCAATCTCGTCTTTCTCGCCCTTGGAGACTCCGTTGTAATTTACTTTGGAGAGCCGGGGTCGTTCCTGAAGATAAATGTCGAGCCAGATTTTATTACCGACGATCTTGGTCGCGGTAATTTTCACGTCGGAGAATAATCCCTGACGCCAGTATTTTTTGATGGCTGCAGTAATTTGATCACCGGGGATGGAAACTTCGTCTCCAACCTGCAGTCCCGAAAGTTTCTTAAGTACTTCTTTATCCAGGAACCGAATTCCACTAATTTCGATCCCACCAATGGTGTACATTTTCTGGCTATCGTAATAAATGGAAAAATTGGTACTGTCGGCTACCACCTGGGCAAAAACACCTGCACTGCTGCTAAAAATTAAAAGAAAAAAGAGTATCAGTTTTTTGTACATGTCAGATTCTGATTTGTTCACTTGTTTTACCAAACCTTCTCTCTCGCTGCTGGAAATCGGCAATGGCTTCAAATAAGTCATCTTTTCTAAAATCGGGCCATAATTTTGTGGTGAAATAAAATTCCGTGTAAGCTATCTGCCAAAGCAGGAAATTACTTACCCGGTATTCTCCGCTGGTTCGAATCAACAATTCCGGATCTGGTATCCCCTTTGTCGAGAGATAATTATCGAAAAGGTTTTCATCAATCTGAGAGGTTTTTATTTTTCCGCTGCAGGAATCTTCTACCAAACAACGCACGGCATTCAAAATTTCCCATCGGCCTGAATAACTGAGGGCCAATACGAGCTTCAATCCGGTGTTCTCTGATGTCAGAACCATTGCTTCCTGCAACTTGATACGGGCGTTTTCAGGCAGGCTATCCGTATCTCCAATTGTCATCAGTTTTACATTATTCTTGTTTAGATTCTCCGCTTCACTGGTAATTGCATGAACCAGGAGCGACATCAAAGCCTCTACCTCCTCTTTCGGACGACTCCAGTTTTCGGTAGAAAATGCGTAAAGTGTCAGGTACTTCAACCCGGCCTCTCCGGCACCTTCAACCGTCGAACGTACTGCTTCAACTCCTTGCTCATGCCCAAAGATCCGCTCGTTCCCGTGTTGTCGCGCCCATCTTCCGTTACCATCCATAATTATGGCAACGTGATTTGGCATGTGCTCCTTGTTCAATTTATTAATTCCCATTTTCTTATTCACTAGTCGTATACCGGACAATTCTTTTTACCGTCCCACAACAAGATGATGAAGGACACGGTAAACGTTGACAACCAGTCGTTATTATGCACGGTACTGGACGAAAACTTGTCGGCGTAACCGGCGTACATCTGCCGGTTTCCCGTAGGATCTGTCGGATCCGGTACCTGTGATGTGTCGAAGTAATGGAACCGAATCGGATCATCCAGATTATCGATATTGTCCGTAAAGGTTTTCCGAACCATCGCTTCTACATTGATGGCAAAAATATCGGAAATATTCCACTTTATACCCATCCCAACCGGAATAACCGGAGAAAAAGCATCTAACCCATTGGTAGTGTGACCATTTTCGTCGACATATGCATTGTAATATAAATTGCCATTCTGAGGAATTCTTGGCTGCTGATTCAGGATTAAAGTCCCGCTACCATTTGCGCGCGTGTACATTGCGCCAATTCCTGCAGAAATATACGGCGTAAAGGAAGCATTTTTATTGCCCAACTCATAATCCTTAAAATTGAACTCAAAAATCCCTTCGAGCATCTGGATGGAGCGATGAAATGAATAATACTGCGACAAATCGCGCGGGTAATGATATACCAATGAATTGGGAAACGTGAATCCCATTCCAGGTTGCGAAAGATACACATCGTTGTATATGCCTTTCACATTCAACGAGGCAATCATCAACTGTGCCTTTACCGCCATTCGCTTGTTCATATTCCAGCGCGCAAACACGCCAAAAGCCGGTGAAAGCGACTTCATGTAATCAACCTGCTGAACATCTCCCCAGTAAAAAGCTAACCCGGTCGTCAAACCAAGATCCGCAGTTTTCTGAGCCTGAACCTTCATACCGGCCAGGAAAATTGCCATAATGATTAGCAGTTTCTTCATCCAGTTCAAATTATTGAGCCAAAATTTTGAAACCGTTTGATAGAATATATCAGTCCAAAATTCATCTGTCCGACTCAAGGTTTACAAATGTAATAGATTCGCAGAATTTTCCTTCCGCTCTTACCATAATAAACCGATAAAAGCGTGAAAAATTGCGTATTTAACCGGATAAAGAATTCAGTTACGTCGATCGACACCCCACATCAATTTGGTGCGCAACGTTCCGTAAAAACTGTGGTTGAAAAGTTTGAGGACTTTGATGCCAAAATCCGCTTTGCGTAAACGGATTTCTGTTCCCGATTCACAAACTGCTGAACGGGAATCGAGCGTCGTCATAAAGCGACCACCTCTTCCCTCAACTGTCAAAATAATTTGCTGATAATCGGGAATAACCACCGGCCGTATATTCAGGTTATGTGGCGCAATGGGACTGATAATAAAATTCGACGCAACCGGGGGTATCACCGGACCTCCCACACTTAGTGAGTAAGCCGTGGAACCGGTTGGCGTTGATACAATCAATCCGTCAGCCCAATACGAATTCAGGAACTCATCCCCCACTTGGGTATGAACAGTTATCATTTGCGAAGTATCCCTCTTATGCACCGTAAATTCATTCAGTGCATACGGAAAATCGGCTAATGTGCCATTATCGTCTTCCAGCTGTATCAATGAACGCGTTTGCAGACGATAGCGTCCTGCGAACAGATCCTCGAGGGCATACTCCAGTTCCTCCTGGGCAATGTCGGCTAAAAATCCCAGCCTTCCACTGTTGATCCCGACCATCGGAATTCCCGAGTCACGAACAAACGAAACACCCTCCAGAAAAGTTCCGTCTCCGCCAATGCTGAAAAAGAAATCCACATCTTTCAGCTCTTCCGGCGTTGAGAAACTTCCCGCAACAGCCGGATCGCATTTCACCTCTTTACAGAGATAGGCAGCGAAGGGCTGATACATCACCACATCTACATGATGTAGATGCAGAATGTCGAACAAACGTTTCAGACTATCGTAAAAAACCGGATTAATTGTTCTACCGAATATGGCTATTCTCATGAATTGCAGGCATTTTCAAGTATTCAGATATCGCATAAACTGATCGAACCGATCATCATACAAATTATTTATGCGTGAATCGTCCATGTATGTGGCCTTGATGTTGTAATCGTACCGAGTGAATGTCTGTATGACACCCGACAAATCCATTTTGTTCAATTTGATGGTCACATCCAACTCCTTGCTCGATTCGGACGGACGGCTTATATAGAAACTAAGTATCTTGGCATCATTGCTTTCCACAATCTGAGCGATTTGCGAAAGTGAATAATCGGTTTTGCACAACTCCAACACTATGATTCCGCCGGGCTCGTTGACAGCTACCAGATCCGCCAGCTTCCGGTTAGCTTCTCTTTGCGAAATCGCTCCCATGTAGGAGTGATCCATGTCCAGGACCGGAACAACGGTTACGCCACATTGCGACGCAATACCCACCACCTCGAAAACATGCTGATTGCGGTGCACATGCGGCTGTGGAAAATTGATACCATATTGCTCAATCTGCTCCTCAAAATTGTCGGCATTATAAATGTCCTGATCGGAAATAATACCAAAATATTCCACACCATTCACTACCGGAAGATGGTTCACATGAAACACCTCCATTAAATTCAGAGCTTTAAGTCCTGTTTCTTCAAGACTTACCGTTGGAATGCTATCGGATATGAGTTCGCTGGCCGTCACAATATGATATATTTATTTATTCATTTGCAATCTAAATTGTAAATTGCGCATTCAATCAATATTTGTAAAAGATGACACGCTTAAGTGTAAATATAAATAAAATAGCAACACTACGAAATTCGCGGGGAGGCAATATTCCTAACGTTTTGGAGGCTGCCATGAACTGTGAAAAATTTGGCGCCGAAGGAATTACCGTCCATCCTCGGCCGGATGAACGTCATATCCGCTACAGCGATGTGAGGGAGCTTCGTCCGCTGATTACCACCGAATTCAACATCGAAGGATATCCTTCCAAAAAATTCATGGATTTGGTGTTGGAAGTAAAACCTCACCAGGTAACACTGGTGCCCGACGCGCCGGATGCGGTAACTTCAAATGCCGGATGGAATACTCTCGACAACAAGGAATTTTTAACGGAAGTGGTCAGTGAATTTAAAAAGGCCGGCATTCGGACTTCGCTGTTTGTCGGAACCGAAGCCCGCTTCATTGAAGGTGCCGCAAAGGTTGGCGCCGATCGGGTTGAGTTATATACCGAACCTTATGCTACCGATTTTCCGGTTGCTCCCGAAAAAGCCATCGCGCCTTTCATTCATGCGGCTGAAGTGGCAATCGAATCAGAACTGGGACTTAACGCCGGTCACGATTTAAGTCTGGAGAATCTCCGTTTCTTCTATCAAAACATTCCCGGCCTGCTCGAAGTCTCCATCGGCCACGCCCTGATTTCTGAAGCCATTTATCTTGGTTTGGAACTAACAATTTTAAAATACAAAGAGTGCCTGAGGTAATTTATTAATTTATGCGTGTTTCACTGAAGTATAAAAAAATGGGCTCCGGCCCGAATATGGTTATTCTACATGGGCTTTACGGCTCGTCTGATAACTGGCTTACCATTGGAAAACATCTCTCAGAGTCCTATACGGTTTATCTGCTGAATCTGCGCAATCATGGTGATTCGCCCAATGCAGATGTGCACACATTCGAAAGCATGAGTGAAGATGTGGCTGGCTTTTTTGAAGAACAAAACCTAGATAAAGCCACCGTTTTGGGCCATAGCATGGGAGGTAAAGTCGCTATGCATTTCGCGGCTGACTATCCCGAAAAAGTGAGCTGTTTGATTATTGCTGATATTGCGCCGAAAGATTATACAGAACTCGACCGGACCAAATCGAATTTCCATATGCATCAAACCATTCTCGAATTACTCGACGAATTGGATTTGAGCCAGGTGGAAAGCCGCAAAGAGATTGACAAATATCTGGCAACCAAATTGGATGCGGTTGGATTACGACAGTTTTTACTGAAGAACATCAAACGCACAAAAGATGGGCAGTTCAAATGGAGGTTGAATGTTCCGGTACTGAAAGAGTATCTGCCAAGAATCATCAGTGAAGTCAATGCGGAATGGTTTGAAGACCGGAAACCGATTCTTCGCTACCCGGTAACGTTTATCCGCGGCTTGAAATCGAAGTACATCAACGACGAAGATATTCCCGGCATTCAGAATATTTACCCGGAAGCTCGGATTATCGACATTCCCGATGCGGGCCACTGGCTGCATGCAGAACAGCCAAAACTGTTTTTGGAGGCTGTTCTATCGTGCGTAAAGGCGGGTTAATTTCAGCAGCTTTTCACCGTGACTGCGATGTAATTCGCGCCTTGAAAAACGCCAGTTCCAGTTTCCGTCAACCGTTCCCGGTGTATTCATGCGTGCCTGTTCACTCAGGCCCAATACATCCTGGAAAGGAATAATGGCGGTTTCCGCTACTGACGACAAGGCCAACCGAATGAGTTGCCAATGCTTCTCTTCTTTCGGATTTGGCATATAAGGGATGACTTTTCGTCTTTCGTCTGCAGTTAATGATTTCCACCAGCCACGGGTAGTATTGTTATCGTGTGTGCCGGTATATACCACGAAATCGGTTTCGTAATTGTGTGGCATATATTCATTATCGCTGCCATTATCGAAAGCGAACTGAAGGACCTTCATTCCGGGGAAACCATATTTTTTTCGCAAAGCGTGAACCTCTTCCGTAATCGTTCCCAAGTCTTCGGCAACAATGGGGAGATTTCCCAGCTGATCGCGCAAAATACGAAACAACTCATCGCCCATAGCTGGTAGCCATTCGCCTTTCACAGCAGTCTTTTCGCCGTAAGGAATCGCCCAAAACGATTCCAATCCTCTGAAATGATCGATGCGTACCCGGTCGAACATTTTCAGGTTGAAATGGATACGCGCCAACCACCAGTCAAAACCGCGCTCCTTTAATCGGTCCCATTTGAAAAGCGGATTTCCCCATCGCTGGCCCGTTTCGCTGAAATAGTCAGGTGGAACGCCACCAACCTTTACCGGTTTTCGCTTTTCGTCGAGCATAAACAGGTCCTGATTGGCCCAAACGTCTGCGCTGTCATACGAAACATACAGCGGAATATCGCCCAGAATCTCGATTCCTTTTTTGTTGGCATAGTGTTTTAGTGCAAACCACTGCTGAAAAAAGACAAATTGCAGGAATCGCTGATACTCGACATCTTCCCGGAAACGGCGGTAATAAAAATGAAGCGCTCCTTCTTTTCGGTCTGCCAAAGCATCTTCCCAATAACCCCAGTTTTTCCCTTTCAGATTTTTATGACACGCATAAAAAAGAGAGTAAGAATCGAGCCACCAGGCATGCTCATCCCAAAACTGCATGTACTCCGGAAGTCCGAATCCTCCGGTTTCCCGGAAACGGATGAATGCTTTCCGCAGAAGTGGTTCGCGAAACCCAATTGCTTCGGTAAAATCGACACGATGAGTGGAAAAATGAGGGGCCGTTATTACATCGTCACTTTCGAGGTAACCAGTCGATACCAGTTCATTCAAATCGATGAGATTCGGATTTCCGGCGAAAGCCGAATAACATTGGTAGGGCGAATGATTGAAGCCGGTTGGATTCAACGGCAAGATTTGCCACACTCTTTGTCCGTGTTCCGACAGCCAATCGACAAACCAACGGGAAGAATTTCCCAGGGAACCCATTCCATATTTTCCCGGCAGGGAGGTAGGGTGAAGTAATATTCCACTTTCTCGTTTCATCGGGACGATTTATGTTCCGCTCATTGCATTCAGAATGCCACAAAGATAAGAAAGATGCCTTACAGGATTGAGAGAGCAGCACTCCGATTTGAATGTAAAGGGCACAAAAAAATGGCTGCCTGAATAAAGACAACCATTTCTCAGAATCGGCAGCACATTTTACTGCTCTTTTCTTCTTCCATTTCCCTTTTTCTTCTTCATACTGCTGCTGCCAACTGTTTCGGCAACTTGAACATATCAATCACTTGTGGCTGATCGGTAAAAACTTTCTTTGCCACATCAGAGATGAGCAGCACCTTCGAATACAATGCGTTCATCCGGGCCAACCGGAGTGATTGCAACCGCTTTTGCTCAACCTGTTGTTGATTGAGTTTTTGTCCCATCGACTGAAGTTCTCCTCTCAGAACCCTGATCTGCCAATAATAATCAGGTGGGCAATGAACAACCTGAAGGGCTGCACGATGTTTCTCAACCAAGTGTTGCAATTCCTGCAACTTCATCAGCATCTGATTGCGGTTGGTGCTGGCCCGCTGATAATCGCAAAAGCCCAGTTGTTCCCATACCCTTCTGTCATGCGGAAAAGCAGCCTGAATGTATAGTCTCAGAGAACGAAAAACAATACATGCATGTTCCATCTTCGCTGCAATCTCTTCCTCCATCAGGCTAATTTCTTCGTCCAGGGAGTCGGTTGCCGGCACTGATTTGGCCTCCTTTAGGGTACGTTGAAAATGAAGTAAAAAATCTTCGTTGATAGCCGGTGTGTGGTCCGACAACTGCCGCATATACAACGGCAGAAGATTTTTGATCTCTGATCCAATCCGAATCAGCTGCGCATCACTGAACTGGTAATTTCTTCCTACATCCATAATCAAAAAGTTTTTTGTGTAAAAAAATCGCTCTTTCGCTCCCGGCGAAAGTGACGCCGACCTGGTAAATGAGTAAACTCAACTACGGGTCGTTTCACGTATGAAAACACAGTGGCAAAAATGCCAGGACTTGCCATAAAGGCGGGATTAGGAAGGTTAAGTGTGTGAGATAAGAATCTGTCTTTTGAATTTCCCCTATTCTCCTTTAACCTCTTTCGTCGGTTCTTTACCTAATAAAGACTAACCACAAATTACAGAAAAAAAGCCTCAAAATCAATGCTTATAAAAAATAAAGAAAGTTAAAAAAGAGAAAGTTAATCGAGTACAAAGTGGTAGGTAATGGTTCCTTTTTGGAAAGCAGGCGCGTTGTTATCGGTATTGAAACGGGCCGATAATGCAGCTTTTTTGGCGGCAGCCAACAGTGACGGATTAATGGTATTGGAGCCTTTTACGCCAGGATTTGCCTGGGTTACTTTACCATATTTATCAACGGTAATTTCAACGACAACTGTTCCTTCCTCGTTTCCCGGAAAGTCGGGTTTGGGTAGTCCACCTACTAAACTCCGGCCGGAAAGATTGAACGTATTGCCACTTCCGCCCCCGTTTCCATAGCGGTTGACACCGGGCGTACCATCGGGGCTTCCCTGGTTGCCTCCGCCATATGTTACTCCCTGACTTTTGCTGTCAGACCCATTATCGGTTTTGCCGCCACCAAATGCGGATTGCGCCCGGGAATTGATCTCTGCTATTTTTTGCTGCTCTTCTTCCCTCTTCTTGCGTTCAGCCTCTGCTTTGCGTTTGCGTTCCAACTCAGCCTGTCGTTGCCTTTCTATTTCCTCCTGACGGGCTTTCTCTTCGGCTATTTTCTTTTGACGCGCTATTTCTTCCTGTCTCTTTTTCTCCTCGTCAACTTTGCTCTTCTTCGTACCGGAGTTCACTGCAGCTGATTCTTCAAAATCCTGCGTCATCACCTTTTCTTTTCCCTGATCAGGCGTTGATTTGGGCTGTGCTTTCGGCTTGGGTTGCGTTTTCGGCTTACTAACCGGAGGAGTTGCCGGTTCGTTCTTCTTTTCCTCTTTTTTGACCGGAGCCTGCGCCGCTCTTCTGGCAGGTTCACGAGCGCCTGACCCTGTAGACGAATTTCCAAAATCGACCAAAATCCCCTTCTCTTCCGGTAACGGGAGCGGGGTTATAAAGCCGAAGAATAACAACAGCAGCAGAATCACCCCATGAAACAGGATGGTTCCTACTATTCCTCTTCTATGTTTACCGATTTTGGACATAAAACTATTTATCGGTTCTCGTCAGGGCTTGTCGCCAGAATCATCTTATAATGATTTCGTTTGGCAATATTCATCACTCTCACTACCTGCTCAATCGGAACCGATTTTTCAGCATGCAGCGAGATGTAGATATCTTTCTTTCCATGCAATGTTTCCTGCAAATAGGGCTCAATTTCACTGAAATTCACCTTCACCAGGCGGCCGTTATTATTCACGTAATATTTCAGGTCTTTTGTAATCGAAATACTTGTAAGCGGCTTGGCATTGGTTTGATTATTGCTTTTCGGAAGCAACATTTTCAACGCATTGGGGCTTATCAGGGTCGATGTGACCATGAAAAAAATGAGCAGCAGGAATACGATGTCCGTCATTGAGGACATGCTGAAACCTGCGTTCACTTTATTTCTTCGACGTAATGCCATAAAAATGCTTGTTTATTTTGCTGGTTCGTGCAGTAAATCCATAAATTCAGAAGTGGTTGCCTCCATTTTGAAAACCACTTTCTCGACACGTGCCACCAGGATATTGTATGCGAAATAGGCGATAATTCCCACAATCAATCCGGCAACGGTCGTCACCATGGCCTGGTAGATACCACTGGAAAGCAACGAAACATCCACATTACTTCCGGCATTCGACATATCGTAAAATGCCCGAATCATTCCCATAACGGTTCCCAGGAATCCCAACATGGGAGCACCTCCGGAGACACTGGCCAGCGTTGGAAGTCCTTTTTCCAGTTTGGAAATTTCGAGGTTACCGACATTCTCAATAGCCGTGTTCACGTCGTTCAACGGGCGTCCAATGCGCGACACTCCTTTTTCAATCATCCGGGCAACCGGTGTTTCATTGGTGCGACAGAGTGCCAGCGCTGCGTCGAAACGACTATTGTGAATGTTGTCTTTTATCTGGTCGATAAAACGGTCATCGATTTTTGCGGCTCTTTTAATGGCGTAATAACGCTCTACAAATATGTAAACAGCAATAATCGAAAGAAGAAAAATAGGAATCATGATCCAACCACCTTTGAGAACGAGATCCCAAAATTTCAGCTCGATGGCTCCCTGTGCTGCCTGAGCGGCCATATTGGCGGTATCTGCGGCAGCGTCCGTACTTTGGAGGAATAAGAGATTAATCATATGTGTTACCGTAATTTCGTTGTGATTTTGATGTCTTGAATATCGCGAAAATATGATGAAAGCAAAAATAATGAATCTTTATTAATCTTTCTGGTCAGTTGACGATTTGGCTGCCTCACTCTTCTTCTTTTTCAATTCCTGTTCGCGCTTTTTCTCCTTACTTTTCTTGAAATAACGCCGGAAAAGATCGTTGAAAGAATCAAATTCTTCCCGGAAGGAAATACCAATCCCCTGCGTATACGGGCTGGTGTCGTACAGCAAATCATCATTGGAGCGGTTGTACGCTTTCAATTGCAGTTTACCTGATTTATCGAGATTTACATATACCTCCACTTCACCAACAATCTGGTTGGTATTGCTCGACTGCAAACTACCGTTGTTACCAATGTTACCATTGATGGTCACCCGGTCATCGAGAATCTGGGTGCTTAGCGCTACCTCAATTTCCCGGTTACTCACCTGATCGCCTGGACGATAATTGAATCCAATATCGAAATCGTTGCTAATCTGCGAAAGCCAATTGGATAACTGATTAGACAATACTTCCGAAGTAGTGGCATTGACCATGCTGGCACCGGTTGTTTCGAAACTTTGGTTACCACGAAGGTATTCAGGCGTATAAAACTGCCCCATGACCAGCAAAGAGAGAATTTGTCGGTTGATTTCGTCCTGCGTACTGATGTACTGCTGAACTTCATCACGGGTTCGTTTATCAGCGGTGGGGAACTCAATATCGAATTTAACTGCCGGATTAAAAAGTTTTTTTGAAAGATTTATTTTTACCTCTACCGGAATCCGACGTGAATAATCGCCCTCATTACTTGTATTCAGCAACAAATCGTATAGCGACGCACGCAATTTATACACCGCATCGAGGTTGACCACAGCATCGTACGGATCGCCGTTCCAGGAAATCGTTCCTCCCTGCTCAATACGGAATTTTTTGTTGATAACATTTTGCAGCGTGAAAAGGTAATCTCCTTTTTCGACTACGTAATCGCCATACACCCTGAAATTGCCTTCGCGGTCGTATACAAGACGCAGGTTTCCGTTCCCCTGCCCTTTTATAACATCGCCAATCGTCGAGTCAAATATGATTTGCACTTTGGCACTGGGTGTCGCTTCGACATCCATGTACATCTCAAAATCTGAATCGCTCGCCGGCTTTTTGATGGTCAGATGCTGAGCGGTATCAGTTTTCGCCGAATTCACGAACGAGATAAAATCATATTCGCTCGCCGATTCCGGTCGCTCCATCGGAATAAATATTTGCGTGCCCGGTTCGGTTCGTAACGAAATATCGAGCCGCACGTGCTGTCTTTCACCGGTAATCTTAACGCCGCCTGATGCATGCGCTTTTCCGTAAAACAGGTTGTTATCGCGCGCAGTCGTATTCAATACTTCAACATTCGCTGTCGTAACCGACATGTCATATTTCATGTCGCTGAAAAGATTGTGACGTATCGTTCCATCCAACCGGGCAATATGATTATCCTCGTCCTTCAGCAAAATCCGGTTAAAGATGATCGAATCATTCTTAAAAAATACCGTATCCGAATAGGTGTAATTTGTTTTCAGGTAATCGATCCCGATTTTACCACTCTGCACAAAAACATCACCATCGAAACGGGGTTTATCCAGATTTCCCGACATTCTCAGTTTTCCGTATCCTTCTCCGCTGAACTGATCGGCAAAACTAGCCATAAACGGATACAACATCTGGAGTGGAACACCTTTTATTTTGGCCAGGTAATCCACCCGGTTACTGTCAGGCGTATACGCTCCGGAAATATCAAGCCGATCCTTTCCATTCGATGTGAGATTCAATGACGAAACAACCTTCTGTTTCACCGGGTCCCAGTTGCTCTTTATGGAAACGTCGCCCAGCGGAGTATCCTGAAATATCAGGTTCATAATGCCCAAATCTCCCGAAACAACCAGCTTTCTATACAGGTTGCTGAAACTAGCTTTTCCGTCGAGCGTTCCGCTCATTATCAAACTGGTATCGAGTAGTGTTGAGAAATCGCCCAGTTTCAGGTTACCAAAAGAAAGATTGATTTTATCCTTCGGA
This sequence comes from Prolixibacter sp. NT017, assembly GCF_009617875.1. Lineage (NCBI taxonomy): Bacteria > Pseudomonadati > Bacteroidota > Bacteroidia > Marinilabiliales > Prolixibacteraceae > Prolixibacter > Prolixibacter sp. NT017. The sequence continues at coordinate 3,186,607 of NZ_BLAV01000001.1, forward strand.
TTTTTGGAAACCACTCCATCGACCTTAAACATTTCCTGCCCGTGGTGCACATGAAAATTATCGACCATCCAGCGCGTTGAATCAACGGTCAAACGCGAAGGTTCTATCTGCCATAAACTATCTGCGACCCATATTTTTGTCGGATGAATGTCTACTTCGGTGTGATTTCTTCCGGTTACCGAATCACGACTAAACGTTGTCAGCGTATTGATCTCGCCACTGTAGGTCACTGTATCCGTATTGTTCCAGGTCAGCCACGTAGCCAAACTATCATTGAATGCAGTGTTGTTCAGTGTCAGGTTGTAAATTTCGTGCTTCCCTTTCAACGTCACTTTGTTGATGCCCGCACGGATACTGGTTCTGTCAGCATCTGAGCGTGCCCGCACAGATAATCCTTCTACATCATTGTTCTTGTATGCAATATCCGGCGCAAAGCCATCCAGATTGAAAAGATGCTTTTCCGAATCGAAATCGCCGGAAATACGAACCGGAGGCTTGGCTTCCAATTCGGGAAGGAAGAATTTGCTCAACTGATCAGATTCTTTGAGCTGCAAATTGAAATGGAACTTGTTCTCCCCAACTGCCTGTTTTCCGGCAAATGGCAACTTCGCCGAAGGCAAATAATGCTGCACATAGTCGCGGAACGAAAGAAGAATATCGTTGAAACGGTATTTCCCGTCCATATCCAAATCAACAAAATCGGAACGAAGGGAAATGGAGTTGTGCTCAGGTGAGTTTTCCGTTTTCAGGTTTACACCCGATAAATCGAGCGTTCCAATATCACGGGTATAGCTTATCTGGTCGAAGTTAATCTCTCCGTTCATGTTGTCGATATTGCTTCCGCGGAAATTGGCTTCGAGCCCGAATGAAACACTCGCGTTTTTCACCTTTTTATCCAGGCCGAGCACATATAAATTGGCTTTATCGACTGTAGTGGTAAAGTTGAACACCGGAATTTTCGGTTCCAGATCGGCCTTACCGGAAAAGAAGAACTGCAGGTTTGGGTCGTCAGCATAAATCTCCCCGTCGAAACCTCTTTCCCGCGCATTTCCGTTCAGGTAAATCGACCGGATACGGTAGTTATTGTAGTATAAACTATCAATCATTCCCTGGATACGCGCATTGAATTTTCCGTTTCCAAAGCGGGTTCCGTTCAATTTCGTCCGCATCGATATCGCTCCCAATGATTGATTGTTCAGAACCTTTCCCAAGTCAAAGGATTTGGTAATCACCCGTCCTTCGAAATCGACCTTCCCGTTCTCGGTTGGCTTAAATGCAACGTCGCTGGAAATCTGTCCCAGGTCGCCGTTGAGCGTACCATAAGCCACAAAGTCCGAAGGGAATCCTGTAAAGTTACCGCGGTAGGTTAGCTGAACACTGTCGAGCAGTTGCTTCGGAATCTGAATCGGCTTCATTCCTTCCGGCAGTTTCAGTGCCGCTAAATCACGGAAATCGAAGGTGTTGTCATAAAACTTAAAGAAGATGTAAGTCTTCTGCCAGTCGGGCAATCCCTGCATATCGAGGTCAGCCTGAAACCGGGTATACTTTCCGATTCTGAATTTAAAATCCCTGATTTTGAAATTATCGACGGTTCCTCGTACTAGTCCCGAAAAGTGAAACGGAGCGTCCATTCCCCACAAAGAGGGCACAAAATAAGCCAGGTCGTGCAACGAAATCCGCGAATCGTTAAACTGTGAATTAATCTGGTATTTATTCAGCTTCGATAAGAAAGGATACAGTCCATCATTCTGAGTCAATTCGGTAGAATCGACCGGAATGCTCCGGGGGCTAAACTGCAGCTCTGCCGCGTCCAGCCTTGTACTATCTGTTTCCAGGAAGAAATTGGTAGCACTCAATGTTGACGAATCAATCCGGGCATTAAAGGCGATGTTCTTCACCGCAAATCCCGATTTCTCGTTAAAGGAAAGATGGTCGACACGAAAGGACATGGCCGAATCAGCATCCTGGTAATCGAGAAGAGACAAGTTCAGATGATTAACGTCGATGTTATGAAAATTCAGGCCATGCTCATGCGGATTGACACCACTAAGCTGCCGGAATCTGAATTGCGAATTCCGTAAATGAATATTGTCAAAACTGACTTTCCACGGATGAACCGTGTCAGCCGGCATCGCGTTAAGCGAATCGATTAAAAACTGAAGATTCAGCTTTGACGAGTCCTTCCGCAGATTAACCTGTGCATCCCACAGGTAGAGATTGCTGAAATGAACAATCCGCTTTCGCGGACGAATGCTGTCGATGTCGGCCTTAACGTTTTTTGCATAAATCAGGGTATCATTCTCCTGATCTTTAATCAATACTCCTTCGAGAACAATCTGGTGAAAGAAAGCAATATCAACGCCCTGCACACTCACTTGCGTATTCAGCGTGGCCGAGAGCTGCTGCGTCACCCACTTCACAACTCTCAACTGCACCTTGTTTGAGCGAAAAGTGAGATACGCCAGCACCGGCAACGACACAACTACCAGCAAGGCAATCAATAATATTTTATGGCTTTTTTTAATACTTTTGCGCTTTTACGAAGAAACATTCTCTCCGGAAATCATGTTAATATTGGGGCACATAAAAATAGTTTTTTTTCAACAGACAATCCAAGTATTCAATAGCTGTCTGCACCAAATTTTTCAAGGAAAATAAGCACGATGAATAATCAGGAAAATATTGTCATTTTAGGTATAGAATCCTCCTGCGATGATACTTCTGCCGCCGTCATTCAGAACGGTGCCATTAAGAGTAACGAAGTAGCCGGGCAAGCTGTTCACAAAGCGTACGGCGGAGTTGTCCCCGAACTGGCTTCACGTGCTCATCAGCAGAACATTATTCCCGTTGTAGACCAAGCTATTAAGAAGGCGAAAATCAGTCGCGATGAAATTTCTGCCATTGCATTTACACGTGGCCCCGGATTGTTGGGTTCTCTGCTGGTAGGAACATCGTTTGCCAAAGGCTTTGCCCTGGCTTCTGGTATCCCGCTCATCGAAATTAATCACTTGCAGGGGCACGTGCTGGCACATTTCATCAAAGAAAATGAAAATGATGAGTCTCAACCCCAGTTCCCATTTCTGTGCCTGCTGGTTTCCGGCGGGAACTCACAAATCATCATTGTGCGCGATTACCTCGACATGGAAGTCATCGGGCAAACAATCGACGACGCAGCCGGCGAAGCTTTCGACAAGTGTGCCAAAGTAATAGGTCTTCCATACCCGGGAGGACCATTGATTGACAAGCTTGCCAGGGAGGGGAATCCGGAAGCGTTCAAATTTTCCGAACCGAAAATTCCCGGACTGGACTACAGTTTCAGTGGACTGAAAACCTCGTTCCTCTATTTCATTCGCGATAATATTCAAGACAATCCGGATTTCATCGAGGAAAACAAATCGGACATTTGCGCTTCCATTCAGCATACCATCATCAAAGTGTTGATGGCGAAACTGAAGAGAGCAGCCAAAGAAACCGGCATCAAAGAGATTGCCGTTGCCGGAGGAGTTTCAGCCAATAGCGGCTTACGCGAAGCCTTGCAAAAGGAAGCGGAGAAACGCGATTGGAAACTGCATATTCCGAAGTTTGACTACACGACCGACAATGCGGCCATGATTGCCATTACCGGTTATTACAAATATCAGAAAGGAGAGTTTGTAGGTCAGGACGTCGCACCCTTCGCCCGGATGGTCATCAATAACGATTAAGCAAAGCTGAAAAATATACACTTAGTAAGCCCGGTATTTTCGACCGGGTTTTCTTTTTCCCTTCCGGGAAGAAAAATCAGAAGACATTGAATAGCTTCAAAGTCACTACGACAAGGGCCAACAAAAGGAAATACTTGACCACTTTGGGGCCCCAGCTCACCGCAAACTTAGCGCCGACTACCGCTCCCAGCATATTCCCGATGGCCAGAATCAAACCGGCTTTCAGATCGACCTGGTGATTGAAAAAGAAAACGGCCAGTGCAAAAGGAGTATACAACAGGATAATCCACTTTTTCACGGCATTACCACGAACCAAATCGTAACCGCTTCCCATCACCAAACCGGCGAGCAATAAAAATCCAGTTCCGACCTGGATAAAACCGCCGTACATTCCGATCAAAAAGAAAATCAGGTATTGCCACCAAACGGGCCGTTCCGGGTCTGCGGTCATGCTTCTTTCCCATGTTTTCGGCTTGAGCAGTACCAGGAAAAACATGAGCCCCAACACGACGGCAATCACTCGCCGCATGATCTCTTCGTTTAAGTCAGCTGCTATAAAAGCACCGGGAATGGCCCCCATGACCGCCGGAATGGCCAGTCTCGAATCGACCTTCATCTTAAAGGCCTGGTTATCGCGAAAGGTTTTTACACCGGCAATATTCTGCAGCAAAATAGCCACACGATTGGTTCCGTTAGCCACACCGGCCGGAAGTCCCAGGAACATCAGCATCGGAAGAGTCAACATGGAGCCGCCGCCCGCCAGCGTATTCACGAATCCGGCCAGAAAACCAACACCAATTAAACCTGCGATTAGATACCATTCCATAAAAAAGGGGCTGTTTAAATCAGCCCCTAATTTCGAAAAAATATTTTAAGTCCCGTTTACCAGGCAAAAATCGGGAAGTCTTTCATCATCTCATTCACTTTCCCGCGAACGCGTGTAATGGTTGCTTCGTCGTCGATGTTGCTAATCACTTCATCAATCAGGTCAACGATTAACGGCATGTGTTCCTCTTTCAAACCACGGGTAGTAACAGCCGGAGTCCCCACACGCAAACCGGAAGTCTGGAAAGGAGAACGGCTGTCGAACGGCACCATGTTTTTATTGATGGTAATGTCGGCAAGTACCAATGTATTTTCAACTTTCTTACCGGTAATCTCCGGGAATTTGGTCCGCAGGTCAATCAACATGGAGTGGTTATCGGTTCCACCGGAAATCACTTTGTAGCCTTTGTCGATGAATGCCTGAGCCATCACTTTAGCGTTTTTCTGCACCTGCCCCTGGTATTCCTTGTATTCCGGTTTCAGTGCTTCGCCAAACGAAACGGCTTTTGCTGCAATCACGTGCTCCAGCGGTCCTCCCTGAATACCCGGAAATACAGCTGAGTTCAGCAATGCTGACATCATTCGCACTTCACCTTTCTTCGTGGTAATACCCCATGGATTTTCAAAATCTTTTCCCATCAGGATGATACCACCACGCGGACCACGCAGGGTTTTATGCGTCGTTGAAGTAACAATGTGTGCATATTTTACCGGATTATCCAGCAGTCCGGCAGCAATCAAACCAGCCGGGTGTGCCATGTCCACCATGTAAATCGCGCCAATCTTGTCGGCAATCTCGCGCATCCGTTTGTAATCCCACTCACGTGAGTAAGCCGAAGCACCACCGATGATCAATTTCGGTTTTTCTTTCAACGCCAGTTCTTCCATCTGGTCGTAATCCACCATACCGGTGTCTTCTTTCACTTTGTAGGCAATCGGATTGTAAAGCAGACCGGAAGAGTTCACGGGCGATCCGTGAGAAAGGTGACCGCCGTGTGCCAGGTCAAGTCCCATGAATGTATCGCCAGGTTTCAGAACCGTCATCAAAACCGCCATGTTGGCCTGAGCGCCTGAATGCGGTTGAACATTGGCATATTCAGCATCAAACAGCTCCTTAATCCGGTCGATGGCCAATTGCTCCACTTCGTCAACATGCTGGCAACCGCCGTAATAACGGTGTCCGGGGTAACCCTCCGCATATTTGTTGGTCAGGCACGAGCCCATAGCTTCCATTACCTCCTCCGAAACAAAGTTCTCCGAAGCAATCAATTCAATTCCGTTCCGCTGTCGCTGGTTCTCTTTTTCGATGATTTCAAAAACCTGGGTATCTTTTTTCATGGTAAAAATTTAATCTGTTTTGTGTTGCCCAAAGGTACAATTTTTCGTCCCTTATTCAGTCGCGCCAAGATGTCACGAAATGCAAATTTAAACTATGGATAATCTCATGATTTCTCGGGCAACCTTATGTTCTATAATATCTTTTGCTTTTGATTATTCCGAAAAGTGAACAAGCACATTACGGTACGCATTAAAAATGGTCGCTTTCGAAATAAAACCAACGTATTTTCCATCTTCCAAAACCGGCAGGTTCCATGCACCTGTTTCATGGAACTTTTTCATTACGCTTTCCATCTTCTCATCTTTCGAAACGGTTGCCGGTGGTGTCGTCATCACATCCGTCACAAATGTCTTATCATACATTTCGTTATTGAACATGATCTCCCGTATGTCATCCAGCAGGACAATACCTTCGAACCGGTTATTTTTATCTACTACCGGGAAAATATTACGATTCGATTTGGAAATGACCTTCACCAGCTCACCTAAGTTGGCATCTACCGATACGGTTTGCAAATCTGTTTCGATAACGTTTCGAAGTTTCAGCAATGTCAAAATCGCTTTGTCCTTGTCGTGTGTAATCAGTTCCCCTCGCTGTGCCAGACGGATATGATAAATGGAGTGCTGCTCGAATGGCATAATAGTCAAATACGAGACAGCGCTCGTAATCATTAGCGGGACGAACAAACTGAAGCCCCCGGTAATTTCAGCAATAAGAAAAATAGCCGTCATTGGAGCGTGCATGACTCCCGCCATGGCACCGGCCATACCAACCAACGCAAAATTACGCGCCGGAACTGAGATATTTCCGAAGAGTAACAACTGCGCCAACAGAAAACCAGCCATTCCTCCCATAAACAACGTCGGTGCGAAAATTCCGCCAATTCCGCCGGCTCCTGTTGTAGCAGCCGAAGCAACGACTTTCATCACCAATATCACAGCAATGATCACCAGAAATAAAACGTGATCATTCTGCAATCCAACAAAAATGGAGTTTTTCAGAAGCTCAGCACTATGCTCATTCAGAATGGCATCGATGGAAAAATAACCTTCCCCCCAAAGGGAAGGAAACAGGAAAACCAGAATTCCCAGGATACCGCCGCCAATCAACACTTTCATCAGCGGATTTTGAATCTTGTGGAATTTCCCCTCGATAAACATCGTTCCCCGGGTAAAGAGCAACGAAATGAAACCGGTAAAAACGCCCAGCAAAATATACCACGGTACGTTTGCAATGTCGAATGATTCGACCAGCTTAAAGGTGAAGTGATATCCCTGGCCCATGAAGAAAAAAGTCAGGGTTGCTGAAGTAACGGCTGATATCAATAACGGAATCAATGACGACATTGTCAGGTCGAGCATCAGCACTTCGATAGCGAATAGCAAGCCGGCCAGCGGCGCCTTGAAAATCCCGGCAATAGCACCGGCAGCTCCACAACCAACCATCAACGTCATCATCCGGTAGTTGAGACGGAACATCCTGGCGATGTTCGAACCGATGGAAGAACCGGTCAGGACAACCGGCGCCTCAGCTCCCACCGAACCCCCAAAGCCAATCGTGATAATACTGGCGATCATCGACGTGAACGTGTTATGGACCCGGATAATGCTTTTTTTGTTGGAGATAGCAAACAGAATCTTGGATACACCATGCCCGATATCATCCTTCACCACGTATTTTACAAACAGCATGGTAAACAGGATACCAATAAACGGATAGGCCAGATATTGGTAACTCTGTCCGTAAGAAGAAAAATCGTTCGTCAAATAATGATTGGCGAGATGAATAGCATTTTTTAAAAGAATGGCTGCCAGGCCGCTCAATAAACCAACGGTCAGACTAAGCAGAATGGTTAATTGTTGCTCGTTTAAGTGTTTTAGCCGCCATTCCCGAATACTAACCGGTATATCAGCTAATCTTTTCATGATGCGCAAAAGTAGGTTTAATTCATGTTACGCAACATGAATTTACGGTAATATTTGTATTAATAAAAAAGGGACTTAGTCGTGTGAAAAATGACGCAACATTTTCTGGTAAGCTGAGAAAACCCGAGCGCGGGAAATAAAGCCAACATACTTACCTTCGTCAATCACTGCCAGGTTGTAACGCCCGCAGGAATGGAACTTGTCGGCCACCTCCTGCATCGAATCGTTGCTCGACACGTAAAACTCAGGCATGTACATCAAATCCTTCACCTTGATCTTGTCATATTTATCGGGTCGGAAAATCAGGTGTCGCACGTCATCCATTTTCAACATACCGCGCATGTTGTTCTCGTCATCCACAATAGGAAATATATTTCGGTGCGAAACTTCAATGATCTTCACCAAATCGCCCAGGCTGGCGTCAGCGTGCACCGGCTTGAAATCTGTTTCGATGAGCTTGTTCACCCGCATCATCGACAGAACCGCTTTGTTCTTATCGTGCGTAAACAGCTCTTTCCGTTGAGCGAGCTGATAGGTATAAACCGAGTTTTTCACGAAAAGGCGAACCGTCAGATACGACACCGAGGCGACAATCATCAGTGGAACAAACATCTTGTATCCACCAGTTATCTCTGCAATCAGAAATATCCCTGTTAAAGGAGCATGCAACACCCCGGCAATCAATCCCGCCATCGCAATAAGCGCAAAGGTATTCTCATTCACCACATGGATTCCCGTGGTATTGAGGAAGAGCGCAAACAGCATCCCGGTGTGAACTCCCATGAACAAGGTCGGTGCAAAGATACCTCCCACGCCGCCGGCTCCGAAGGTAATACTGGTCGCAAAAATCTTAATCAATATCAGGAACAGGATGAAAATAAAGACCGAGTAGATGTTACCCCGCACAAAATCAAACGGTGAATTGTCATATAAATAGCCCAAATGTCCCTGCAAACAACTGTTGATGGGATTATATCCTTCACCGAAAAGCGGGGGGAATAAGAAAACAATCAGCCCCAGTAGCACACCACCAATCAGCACCCGTCTCCATTCGTTCGACATTCCTTCGAACCATTCGCTGATGAACCGGTACACTTTGGAAAAATAAGCGGAAACCAAGCCGGTTACAACCCCCAATACAATATACCAGGGAAGATCTCCATGCGTAAAGGTCGCATGAAACTGAAAAGGATACAGTACATCCTGTCCCATGAAGAAATAGGAAGTGACCACCGCTGTGATGGATGAAACCAGCAACGGAATCAGCGAAAAAGAGGTCAAATCAATCATGATCACCTCAACCGCAAAAACAATGGCCGTGATAGGTGCCTTAAAGATAGCCGCCATGGCAGCTGCCGAAGCACATCCCAACATCAACATAATCTGCTTGTACTCGAGGTGAAAAAGAATGGCCAGATTGGAACCGATGGCTGCACCGGTCGCTACGGTTGGTCCCTCCAATCCGACTGAACCACCAAATCCTACCGTCAGCGAACTGGTGATAATCGACGAAAACATGTTGTGCCGCCTGATTTTCCCGTTACGTTGCGAGAGAGAATAAAGTACATTGGGAATTCCGTGTCGGACCGGCCGCTTCACTATATATTTGATAACAAAAACCGTCAGCGACAGACCGAAAATGGGAAATATGAAATTGAAATAGGAATGTATCTTTTCAGGAATATACGTATCGAGCAGCCCGTCGATGAACCAAACCGAATTTTTAATGATTACTGCTGAAAAACCACCACCAATGCCCACAACAATACTGAGCATGATAATAAAGGTTCCCGGTTTTATATGAGTTAGCCTCCATTTATGAAATCGGGCCAATGGGGTATTCAAGTACGACATGCTTTTATCTTCCTCTATATTTTCCTTTTCTGAAAGCGCCATAAAATTAAGAAAAAACGTATACGTTCAACATTTCAATAGAATCCACACAACCGACTGACAATCACACCGGCGGATGAAAACTATCTGGAAACCTGAACCTTTCGACTTCCTTTTTCCGTTTTCAAACAGCCTTATTCAGATCCAATTTGGACAGATCAAGTTACGAAAACAAAAACTTTCATACCCAAAAAACGTTCGTATGGATTTACCGCTCACATTCTTTTTAAAACGTGTGGAGCATAACATTTAAAGGTGGCAGGATTAGACTATCTTTGCCATTTAAAGGCAACTGAATTATGGCAAAAAACAGAATATCAGAACTCTTTCAAATTGATTATCCCATCATACAGGCCGGAATGGTCTGGTGTTCCGGCTGGCGATTGGCCACAGCCGTCAGCAATCATGGCGGCCTCGGCATTATCGGAGCCGGCTCCATGCATCCCGAGACATTGGAAGAACATATCCGGAAAGCCCAAAAAGCGACGACAAAACCTTTCGCCGTGAATGTTCCTCTGCTTTATCCGGAAATGGATAAAGTCATGGACATTCTCGTTCGTGAAAACGTGAAAATTGTATTTACCTCGGCGGGAAACCCCAAAAAATGGACTCCCTTCCTGAAAGAACATGGCATGACGGTCGTTCATGTCGTGTCGTCGTCCAAATTTGCGCGCAAAGCGGAAGAAGCCGGGGTGGATGCAGTAGTTGCCGAAGGTTTCGAAGCCGGCGGTCACAACGGTCGCGATGAGACCACCACGCTGACGCTCATTCCGGCCGTGCGGCGGGCAACTCAACTTCCGTTGATTGCGGCCGGTGGAATTGGGACCGGCCCCGCCATGGTGGCTGCTATGGCGCTGGGTGCCGAGGGCGTTCAAATCGGTTCTCGTTTCGCTGTAGCGGAAGAATCTTCGGCCCATCAAATGTTTAAACAACGCGTGGTCGATGCTGTTGAAGGAGACACAAAGCTGATGCTGAAAAAGCTGGCACCGGTTCGGATGATGAAAAATCACTTCTTCGAGTTGGTTTCCGAGGCCGAAGAACGCTGCGACGATGCAGACGCGTTACGGGCGCTTCTGGGAAAAGGACGTTCCAAGAAGGGAATTTTCGAAGGTGATATGGAAGAGGGCGAGTTGGAAATTGGCCAGGTGTCTTCCATCATCGACAAGATTGAGCCGGTTTCGGCCATCATGGAAGAACTGATAACGGATTACCGGGAAACACTTTCCATGCTTCAGCAACATTCACCATTTTAAAATCCGAATATGATTTCATTCGAAAAACATACTCTCTCCAACGGCCTGAAGGTCATTGTTCACCAGGATAAGGTGACGCCGTTTGTTGCTGTGAACGTGGCCTACAATGTGGGCTCGAAACACGAATATCCCAACCGCACCGGTTTTGCGCACCTGTTCGAACACCTCACTTTCGGCGGAAGCCGGCACGTCCCCGATTTCGACACGCCGGTTCAGCAGGCCGGAGGCTCGAACAACGCTTTTACCACCGTCGACCTCACGAATTATTACATTACTCTCCCGGCACAAAACATCGAAACAGCGATGTGGATTGAGGCTGACCGGATGTTGGGCCCGGCTTTCAACGAGACCATTTTAAACCGGGAGAAGAAGGTAGTGATTGAAGAGTTCAACCAGCGTTATCTCAACCAGCCTTACGGCGATGTGTGGCATTTGATGCGCGACCTGGCTTACAAGGTCCATCCTTACCGTTGGCCCACCATTGGCAGCACACCCGACCATGTGGCCCAGGCTACACTGGAGGAAGTGAAGCAGTTCTTCTTCAACCACTATGCGCCCAATAATGCGGTGTTGGTATTGTCCGGCAACATTGAACCCGACAACGCTTTCGGGTTGGCCGAAAAGTGGTTCAGCGAAATTCCTTCGCGGGAATTAAAAAATCCTCCGCGGGAAGAAGAGCCGGCACAAACCGAAAACAGGGAGCTGACCGTGGAGCGGGACGTGCCGATGGATGCATTCTACATTGGTTACCACATGGGCTCGCGCCAGGCGGAAGACTTCTTTGCGGCCGATTTGCTTTCAGATATTCTCTCCAACGGAAAATCGTCACGTTTTCAGCAGAAGCTGGTGAAAGAGAAAAAGCTCTTCAACGAACTGGACGCTTTCCTTTCGGGAGAAAACGACCCCGGTCTTTTCACGATAGTGGGAAGAGTGAATCCGGGAATCGGTTTTGACGACGCGAAAAAAGCGGTGTTGGAAGAAATTCAGAAAACCGTACAGGAAAAACCGCTCGATTATGAGCTGGAGAAAGTAAAAAACAAAGTGGAGGCTCATATGCTTTACCACGAAATTGGGTATCTCGACAACGCCATGCAACTGGCCAACTACGAATTGTTGGGCGATGCGGATCAAATCAACGAGCAGGTGGAACATTACCGCAAAGTCACGCCGGACGATATTCAGCGGGTTGCCGAAAGAATCTTCCGGGAAGGAAATATGAATACCCTGAATTACTTATCGAAGAAAGAAGGAAAATGATAAAGCCCGATAGAAATCAGCAACCGGACATCTTTCCGGTAGACAAAATAAATTTTCTTCAACCCGAAGAGCACCGGCTGAGCAATGGTTCTCCGGTTTACTTGATGCATGGCGGCGGGCAGGAGATTGTGAAGTTCGACTTTTTGTTTCGCGCTGGCAGTTGGTACGACAAGCGCAAGCTCGACAGCGTTATGGCCGCCTCGATGCTGCACGAAGGAACTTCTTCGCGAACGGCATCGCAACTGGCCGAGACATTCGATTTTTACGGCGCACAATTCAATGCCAGTCCGTATTATGACAACAGCTACGTTTCGTTCCTCAGCCTAAAAAAGCATCTGCCAACGTTACTTCCGGTGGTGGCCGATATTCTTAGGGATTCGGTATTTCCGGAAAACGAATTTGAAATTCTGCGGCAAAAGCGAAAGCAAAAGGCGCTGGTCGATTCCAAGACCGTCGGCATTTCGGCGCAACGTAACTTTTTACGCCAGGTGATGGGCACGAACCATCCGTATGCGCCTATCAAATCGTACGACTATTACGACACGGTTACCCGCGAACATGCGCATGAGTTTTACCGGAATCACTACACTTCCGAACGCATGAGCATTATCGCGTCAGGACATGTCGATAACAAAACGATGGAACTGCTGGAACTATCGTTTGGAACGCCCTGGGGTGGAAAAACAGATTACGCACCCGACTCAAGCAAATTGCAGCTTCCCGATCCCGAAAAGATAGAAATTCATAAAAAGGGTGCTTCGCAAAACGCCATTGCCATTGGCCGGTTGATGCCCACACTGAATCATCCGGATTATCCGGCGCTAAAAGTGTTGGTCACGCTGCTGGGCGGTTTTTATGGTTCACGTTTGATGAAAAATCTTCGGGAAGACAAAGGATATACCTATTCGGTGCATTCGTCAGCCATTCCATTCCTCCAACAGGGCATATTCCTGACTTTCTCCGAGGTGGGAACCGAAGTTTCCGAGGATGCTGTTAGGCAGATTTATCATGAAATGGAGCGGTTGCAAAATGAGCTGGTTCCGGAAGATGAGCTGGAAATGGTACGCAGCTACATGATGGGACGCGTGCTTCGCGAATTCGACGGCCCGTTTGCCATGGCGCAAAGCTTCGAAACCATCTTTGAATTCGGGTTAACCTATGGCTATTACGAACGCCTTATCGAGACCATCCGGAATATCACCCCGGCTGAAATTCAACACCTGGCACAGCAATACCTGTCGCCCAAAGACATGACGCAGGTAATTGCCGGAAACGTATAGTACATCTTCCGGGATTTCACCTGGTAAATAATAAGAATACAAAGGGTAAGAACGAATGAATCGATTCTTACCCTTTGTTACAAAATACCCCAAGCCATTCATTTGTCCGTCAAACAGCCTCTTTCCTGACATTTTGTAAGTCTTTCCAGGACAACCTGGTGTCTTTCCAGCCAAATGGGCTCTTCTTCCAAGGTTAGAAGGAGTCTTTCCAGCTCCGGAACCTATTCTTCCAGCGAAAATGAGTACCATTCCAGAGATTGAGACAGTCTTTCCAGAGATTTTGGGTGCCCTTTTCGGGAAAACATATCACTTTGATATGAAAAATACTTCCTTTTGTGCATTTTGTTCGTCCTGCTAAGAAATTCCGGCTCCTGTTAGTACTTTTGCAGTCCTGCCATACTATTTGTCAATCCATTGGGGTATATGGGCCATCCTGCTGCCTTTTTGGTACTCCTGCTGGTCATTTGGCTGTCCATTGGGCTTCTTTTACCTTCCCGGCAGGTGAAATATCCGCTCTGGTCGGACGGGGACAACCTATCCGGAGACAGGAAGATCCATTTGCCTGACAGGACATGCCCTGCGACAGCAAGGACACCAAAAAGAGAAACAGGATTTTCAGCCGGAATAACCGCAACTGAAAATCCTGTTCCCGGAAGGATAATATGATTCAAAGATTATATTTCTTTTTCTCCCTTATCCGTTTTTGCTTCGATCAGATACACATTTCTTTCAGCAGCACTTCGGGAAATTAATTCACCTAAAAAGCCCGCCAAAAAGAGTTGTGTTCCCATTAGCATGAAGGAAAGTGCCAGGTAGAAATAGGGACTGTCCGTCACTTTTTCCGCATGAATGCCATTGGCCACGCAATACAACTTGTAGGCTCCCAACCACAACGAGGTGAGAAAACCAATGACAAACATGAACGTTCCGAGCGTTCCAAACAGGTGCATCGGCCGTTTTCCAAAGCGGGAAATAAAGTAGATCGACATCAAATCGAGGTAGCCGTAAATAAACCGGCTCAAACCGAATTTAGTCTTACCGTATTTCCGGGCCCGATGCTGAACGACCTTCTCTCCTATCTGTGTAAAACCGGCTTGCTTCGCGATGTAGGGAATGTACCGGTGCATTTCGCCGTATACCTCAATACTTTTTATCACCTGGTTACGGTAAGCTTTCAAACCACAGTTGAAGTCGTGCAGTTTTATGCCGGTAACTTTGCTGGCGGTAAAATTATATAACTTGCTCGGTAGTGTTTTGGAAATCGGATCGTAGCGCTTCTTCTTCCACCCCGAAACTAAATCATAGCCATCCTCAACAATCATCCGGTACAGTTCGGGAATTTCGTCGGGACTGTCCTGCAAATCGGCATCCATCGTAATCACCACGTCACCTCTCGCCTCTTCGAAGGCTGTATGCAATGCAGCCGACTTTCCATAGTTGCGACGAAAACGAACGCCACGGGCATGCTCGTCGTCCCGGGCTTGTTGCTCAATCCATTTCCACGAACCATCGTTGCTGCCATCGTCCACGTACACTACTTCAAACGAGAACCCATGCTCATTCATCACTCTCGTGATCCACGCGTGCAGTTCCGGCAGCGACTCTTCCTCATTAAATAAGGGTACTACAACCGATATATCCATCTGGTAAAACGCTCTTTCTTTCTAATTCTGTTCTTCCTCTTCCACTACTTCACCGAAAGGTTCTTCGGGATTTCGCTTAAAGAAAATTGCAAGAATCAAAGAAAAGATAAATCCGATTAAGGTCAAAGAAAAGACTTGTGAAACACCTAAAACGGCTGGTGTCATCATCTTCTTCGACATCTGCATGATGGTTTCAACCTGATCCTCGGACATTCCATGCTCCAAATAGGTTTGCTCAGTATAGATATACAGCTTATCAATCAACCCCGTATCGATAAATTTATACAGGATGAAGATGAAAAAACCCAACAGGATGGAGGCAAAAAATGTCTGCGCGGTTCCCAGTCCAAGCGCCCTTCCGTAAGGCATTCCTTCGGCTCCGGCTTTCTCGCGGAACAGGTACATTCCCCATGAAATGCCACCTAAAAGCAAAGCATAAGAGATATAGGAAGACACTTTGGAAAAAGGATTTCCACTGACGTAAAATATCACTTGTGTCAGGATAAGCGCAAGCCCCAGGTACAATCCGTAGGACATGGCGGGACCGAATACCGATTTACGTTGATTTTCCATGATCATGATTTTTCAATAAACATAAAACAAAGATACCCTTTTTCAACGAACAGGACAGCATTCAGAAAAAAGATGCATTAAAATTTTATGACAGATACCCGGCTGAAAATAAATTTCTTATTCTCTCAACCGAAAAAAAAAGCTTCCCAACTCCGCGTTTTTGTTTGGTGCGAATACTTTTTTTTCTACTTTTGCCGCCGGGTAAGTCCTACGCGACCAGCTCCTGCTGAATTCCCCCAGGGTCGGAAGGCAGCAAGGGTAGGCGGTTGTAGCGGTGCGACGTAGATCGCTTACCCACCTGCCGGATTAGCTCAGTTGGCCAGAGCACGTGATTTGTAATCTCGGGGTCGTCAGTTCGAATCTGACATCCGGCTCAGAAAGAAAAAGTTCTTTAAACGTTTGTTGGGGAGATACCAAAGTGGCCAACTGGGGCAGACTGTAAATCTGCTGGCTTATGCCTTCGTAGGTTCGAATCCTGCTCTCCCCACACAGGTGATGTTTCGAAGTCGACGACGTTGCATCATGCATGTGCATAGTGTAAGCCTATTTTCGAAGTGAAAGTAAGGCTTTTTTTTACGCCCGATTTGCGGCATTATGTTCTTAAATTTTTTGTCAGTAATATTTTATTTATTTGCTTTGCATTCCGCTAAAATTGCGGAGAAGCGAATAACTAAAACAGCAACGGGGAGATACCAAAGTGGCCAACTGGGGCAGACTGTAAATCTGCTGGCTTATGCCTTCGTAGGTTCGAATCCTGCTCTCCCCACCAGTTGTTTTTCCGGAAGTTGATAAAAGGAATTTTTCTCGACTGATTTACACCCGTCACAGGCTCCGAGCCTGGTAAAATATGTATCTGCGGGAGTAGCTCAGCTGATAGAGCATCAGCCTTCCAAGCTGAGGGTCGCGGGTTTGAATCCCGTCTCCCGCTCAAAATCTGCCAACAGAGCAGAAAGGGTAAATCATCCGGAAAACAACTTTTGCGGGAGTAGCTCAGCTGATAGAGCATCAGCCTTCCAAGCTGAGGGTCGCGGGTTTGAATCCCGTCTCCCGCTCAATTGCCGATGTAGCTCAGGGGTAGAGCGCTTCCTTGGTAAGGAAGAGGTCACGAGTTCAATTCTCGTCATCGGCTCATCGAAGCCTGGTCTATCCGACCGGGCTTTCTTCGTTTATATCGTCTGCATTAACCGCCCGATTCCCCGATCTTTGACCACGCGCTTCACCGGTGATAAACTAAGCAGGGACGAACGAATCTCATTTACGAATGAGACATTGAACCAGTTTTCCGGTTGATCAGCACCTTTTATTTTTACCGCAATTACGGTGCGTAGCGTAGAGCCACGTACACGGAACGTAAACTCACTGTATTTTGCCGGATGAAAGTGAATATACCTTTCCTCATTTCTTCCTTCCAGGAATATCCATTTCGATGCATCGGGAAGTTCTAAAAATCGGTACAGCTTTTCATTGTTCAACCATTCCCGGTAGGAGGACAAGGAAATTACCTCCTGCTCTTTCAGCATGGTTGAAGTGGTATCCAATATCTCATAGACTGATAATTCGCCAAAATAGATGTCGGTCATGGGAGCGCCTATTCCCGAAAGAATTTCCTGCAACTCGCCATCATCCGGTTTAAGGCTAATTGCCTCTGTGATGAAACGGCGTATGTAGCCGAGGTGATGCTTCAGGGGATTGAAAACAAACGGAGGTGCAACATCAAAATAATTATGTATTTTTAAAATTCCCATTTCAATAAATGTAAGCAATATGACGGAAATGCGCTCGGAGGAGCATCCCACGCCAGTCAACTATCCCGTGGAGCTTTATGAAGTAATCCGGGTTATCCGAAAAGTCCCGCTTTTCCTGGAAGAGCATTTGAACCGGCTTTACCAATCGGCCCGGCTGGCGGATGTACATCACCTGCCCGGTCCGGTGGCGCTGGAGGAAAAAGTTGTGTCGTTTTTGCGAAACAGCAAAGTAACGGAAGGGAACATCCGCCTGTCGTTGACTGTTCAATCGGAAGAGGATTCGCCGGAGCCTACATTAACCTTTATTCCACACCGTTATCCGAAAGAAAAAGAATATGAGGAAGGAGTCTGGCTGAGAACCTTGATGGCTCAGCGAGAATTGCCCAATGCGAAAATCTACCGGCCGGTTTTGCGTCAGCGAACCGATGAGATTATTGCCGAAGGAAAATATTATGAGGTGCTGTTGGTAAATCATGAAGGTTACATCACCGAAGGAAGTCGTTCCAATGTATTTTTCGTTAAAGGAAACCGATTGTACACACCTCCTATGCAACAAGTATTGCCCGGTATTACCCGGAAAGTCATTCTTCGGTTATGTATCGAAAATGACATCCTGATAAGTGAGGAACCAGTTAAAATCTCGGAACTGGATACATTCGACGCTGTTTTTATTTCCGGAACATCTGTTAAAGTTTTGCCCGTTTCCCGCATTGATGATCACCAGTTTGACCATGTGAATATGCTCGTGAGAAGAATTGCCCGCCTGTATGACGAGCAAATTACCTCTTATATCCGGAACAAAATTATGCCCTGATTTTACTGCATAAAAAAAGGTCCGCCCCCGATTGGAACGAACCTTATGATGGTTAAAAATTCAAGTGTTAATTCATTGCAACAGGAATACCCAGTATTTCGAGAGTTTGCGGCTCTCCTTCGAAAGCAATCCGGTTGATTTCGACGAACCGGTTGTACCAGTCCTCCAACTCACTGATTTTCTGCTCCAAATCAATCACCTCTTTTAGCTCGGATCCCTTTTGCTTTCGGTACTCCTTAAATACTTCGCGCATGATGTCAATCAAGTTGCGCGCCTGATTCAATTCACTTTCGGGCACATTTTCTTTCAGCAAAGCCTCCTTGATTGAGTCATTCTCGAGTAAGGCAACGTAGAAAATATCAGCCTGCGAAAGCCATTTCTGGTAATCAGGATGTTCCGGATACGTGCGCCGCCAAATTGCCTTTGCTGCTGCATTATCCATTTCCTGCACTAACCGACGATGCCGGTTGTAAAAATTCTCAAAATCGCTTTTAACTGTTTTAAATGATTCAAGTAACAATCGTTCTTTCCCGTCATAATTATCCGGCACTCGATTTAACCGAATAACCTCTTCCAGAAGATTACGTGCTGAATGCATCGCACCAAAATCATAACCGTAATTTGCTAAACGGGCCATAATTTCAGGTTCACTCAGAATACGGTAAATAGAATTCTCAATTCTGGCCAGTGTTGTAGCCATTCTTTTGTCTCGGTTTGTAATCATAATGGGAAGTTTTATGGGGTGGATATTTAAACTTCTGTTGCTTTCAAGTTACGCAATATATCATACGTAATACATCATTCTGTTAAGCACTTAACAATTGTTTCAATTTTTTTACATCCGATGGGCATTACTACCACCCGGTTTGTCAGCATACCCTTTTCAGCCGAATCTTAACTCAATTTTTGTTGGTCTTTATTGTTACTGAAACCGAAAAAAAAGGATACAAAAAAGAGGAAGTTTTTGTACTTCCTCTCTGTATTTTAACATTTGAAAAAACCGTATTTCTATATCTGGGAATAATTCAGCCTTTCATAATATCGATTAGCAACGTACGAAACACTGTTGGCATATTCAGGTTTGTCTTTCATTGCTTTCCATTTTTCACTTTCATCAAACTCTTTCCACAACCTGTCGCGCTCATTCATATCGTTAAAACTGAGCATATAGGTTAACGACGGCATGGTGTCGCCGGCCAGCACTTTCCCGAAAAACAACGGCGAAAGTCCCACCTCATCGAACAATGCCAGTTCTTCACGGTTAAACATCTCTATCTTCCTTTTCGAGGCATCTTCGCTGTAACTTTGATAATTGCGCAATTCAAAAACTTTCGGTTCTCCGGAAGGAATTTTCATTTCCGGAAAACCGGAAATAGCTTCCAGTAAGTAGGTTGTATAACGGGTGTAAACAGAATCATCGACAGAAAGAGCATTGTACTTCTTCGATGCATTCCGGTAGATCTTATTTTCAGCCAACTCTTCTTTTACCTTGAAAAAGTCTCTTCCGGATTCGTAAGGAATTAGCAACAGCATCCGCCCGGGATACCTCGCTTTCATCTCCCTGAAAACACCTACCGGCTTGGAACCGGCCCGGTTTAGCGCTGGAATCAGTGCATACCTGAAATATTGATCGAGAAACTCCTGCCTATTGAGACGAACCAGTTCGTACTCCCGTAATTCGTAAAACTGTCTATGCGACGGAGAAGTCCTTTCTCCCGCAAAAACGCTTGTCGAAAGAGCTGTGCCTGCGGCTCCCAACAAGGCAGATCGAAAAAAGTTACGACGCTTCATGTTGGTTTCGTTAGGTTGGTTATTAATAAGATCAATTTACGCAGTTTGTCGAAGGTTCGCAACTTTGCCTCTTTTTTCAGACTTTTCACTTTTTGAAAATGAGAGTTTTATCTATCTTCAGGAAGGCTTTGCCTACCGGAAAACCGAAAACTGACTAACTAACCATATTGCCATGAATCGACAAACAGCTACTACGCTGAAGACCGATCGCATTTTTGCTATCGACTTTTTTCGCGGAATCACCATGTTCCTGCTTATCGGCGAATCCACTCATCTGTATCATTATCTGATTGCCCCATCCCTGGACGGAACGATTATTTCGGCTATTGGTACACAATTGCACCATCATCCGTGGAATGGTTTACGTTTTTGGGATTTAATTCAGCCCTTCTTCATGTTTATCGTCGGTGTTTCCATGCCATTCTCTTTCGGAAAACGATGGCAAAGCGGCGACAGCTGGAACCTCACTTTCCGGCACGCACTGAAACGTTCATTCCTTCTGCTCTTTTTCGGTTGGGCCTTGTACTGCATTGGGCCCGGGAAACTGACTTTTGAGCTCTGGAATGTGTTGGCACAGCTATCGTTCACTTATCTCGTAGCATTCCTGTTGATGCGAAAATCGATTCCAACGCAAATCATCGTCACGTTTCTCCTTTTAATCGGATCGGAATTGCTGTACCGATTGTTTTGGATACCCGGATTCAATCAACCTTTTACACCTGACCATAATTTCGGTTCATGGGTGGATTTACAGCTGATGGGGAAACTTTCTGGCGGTCATTGGGTGGCGTTCAATGCTGTTCCGACCACTGCACACACGATGTGGGGAGTTTTGGCCGGTCTGGTTCTGAAAAGTGACCGAAGTAACCGTAGCAAGATCGAAATACTACTGATGGCCGGTCTGCTTGGAGCTGTCATTGGCTACGCACTTAACCCGGTCACGCCCATTATTAAGCGAATTTGTACCAGTTCCTTTGTGCTCGTGAGCGGAGGTTGGAGTTTCATCGCGTTGGCACTTTCTTTCTGGATGATCGATGTACTCGGTTATAAAAAAGTGCCAGCCTTCTTTGCCATTGTGGGAATGAACCCACTGTTTATCTATTTGCTGACTAATACCGGCGGTTCCCAATGGCTCTGGGGAATTGTCAAACCTTTCAGCTCCGGGATTTTTAGCTGGACAGGAAAAATCCCAACAGAAATCATCACTGCTTCCATCGTTTGGTTCCTGCTTTGGTATATCTGCTATTTCTTATACAGCAAGAAGATTTTCATTCGAATTTAAAAGCATAAAAAAAAGCCACCCGAAGGTGGCTTTTCAATTTATTCAGAGCTTCTGATTATTTTTCTTCCAGAGCCCAATCCATAGCAGCCATGCGCTGATATGAACGGTAGCGCCATTTGGCATTCTCCTCTGCAGCTTTGAAGAGCTCATCAGCTTCAGCCGGGAACGATTTCTTCAAGGCAGTATAACGAACCTCACCATTCAGGAATTCCTGGAACTGACTCCAATCCGGTTCTTTCGAATCGAGCTGGAACGGATTTTTGCCTTCTTCTTCCAACAGCGGGTTGAAACGGTATAGCGACCAGTATCCGCTTTCAACGGCACGTTTTTCTTCATTCTGCGACTGTCCCATTGAATTGCGGAGTCCGTGTGCAATACAAGGCGCGTAAGCAATAATCAGTGACGGGCCCGGATAAGCTTCTGCTTCACGCAGCGCTTTCAGGTATTGCGACTGGCTGGCTCCCATAGCAACCTGAGCAACGTAAACATAACCGTAACTCATGGCCATTGCTCCGAGGTCTTTTTTCCGGATTTTCTTACCGGAAGCGGCAAATTTAGCTACAGCGCCAACCGGAGTCGATTTGGAAGCCTGTCCACCGGTGTTCGAGTAAACCTCGGTATCGAGTACCAATACGTTTACATCTTCGCCGGAAGCCAATACATGGTCCAAACCTCCGTAACCGATATCATATGCCCATCCGTCGCCACCGAAGATCCACATCGATTTCTTAACGAGATACTGCTTCAGCGATTCGATTTCTTTCGCGTAAGCGGCATCTTTTCCTTTGATGGCATCCAATACTTTCGCGGTAGCTGCTTCTGATTTCTCAGCGTTAGCCATACCTTCCAACCATTCGGTGAAGGCTTCACGTTCAGCATCGTCAATACCATTATTAAGTGCTTTGCTCATGACATTGGCCAGACGCTCACGCTGTGCGTTTACACCTTCAGCCATACCGAAACCATACTCGGCATTGTCTTCGAACAGTGAGTTTGCCCATGCAGGTCCGTGTCCACTCTCGTTGTTGGAGCAGTAAGGAGTTGCCGGAGCTGAACCACCGTAGATAGAAGAACATCCGGTAGCATTGGCAATCATCATGCGCTCGCCAAAGAGCTGAGTGGTGAGTTTTACGTAAGGAGTTTCACCACAACCGGCACAAGCACCAGAGAATTCGAAGAGCGGTTGAGCGAACTGTGAATTCTTAACGGTTTTGTTTTTATCAACCAGCTTGTCCTTGTACGATACGTTGCCGGCAAAGTAATCCCAACGCTCTACTTCCGGCTCCTGAGTTCCCAGCGGTTTCATCACCAGTGCTTTCTCCTTGGAAGGACAAACATCGGCACAGTTACCACAACCGGTACAATCGAGCGGTGCAACCTGGATGCGGAACTGCAGACCGGCAAATTGCTTACCGTTGGCTTTGATGGTTTCCGTTCCTTCCGGTACGCCAACCATTTCTTCCTCATTTACCAGGAATGGACGAATGGCAGCGTGAGGACAAACATAGGCACACTGGTTACACTGAATACAGTTTTCAGCTTGCCATTCCGGTACGTCAACAGCGATTCCACGTTTCTCGAAAGCGGTTGTTCCGGCCGGGAACGTACCATCTTCGATGCCTTTGAAGGTAGAAACCGGCAAGTCGTCACCTTTCTGTGCGTTGATAACGTCCACCACATTTTTGATGAAGTCGGGACGGTTACCGTTGGTAGCTTCACCGTTTGTACCCAGTTTGGCCCAATCAGCAGGAACTTCGATTTTCTGCACGTTTTTACCACCGGCATCAACGGCTGCAAAGTTCATGTTGACAATGGTTTCACCTTTCATACCATACGATTTTACAATCGCTTTCTTCATCTCATCAACAGCCATTTCGTAAGGAATGACTTCGGTGATTTTGAAGAACGCCGACTGCATGATGGTGTTGGTGCGGTTACCCAGACCAATCTCAGTAGCCAGCTTGGTACCATTGATGATGTAGAAGTTGATATCGTTTTCGGCCAGGTAACGCTTCATATTATCCGGCAAACGCTTTTTAGTCTCTTCTTCATCCCAGATGGTGTTCAGCAGGAAGGAACCGCCTTTTTTCAAACCTTTCAGTACATCGTACTGAGTAAGGTAAGCCGGTACGTGACAAGCTACGAAGTCAGGAGTTGTAATCAGGTAAGTCGAGCGAATCGGTTCGTCACCGAAACGAAGGTGTGATGCAGTAAAACCACCTGATTTTTTCGAATCGTAAGCAAAATATGCCTGACAATATTTGTCGGTTGCACCACCAATAATCTTGATGGAGTTTTTGTTGGCACCAACCGTACCATCCGATCCCAGACCATAGAATTTAGCTTCGTACAATCCTTCGGGTGATACTTTTACTTCAGGCAGTAACGGCAACGACTTGAAAGTCACGTCGTCTTCGATACCTACGGTAAATTGATTTTTTGGTTCTGGCAATTCCAGGTTGTTGTAAACCGAAATAACCTGTGCAGGAGTAGTATCTTTTGAACCCAAACCGTAACGACCACCAACAACCATCGGAGCATCCTTCTGTCCGTAGAAAATTTCACGAACGTCGAGATACAATGGTTCACCGTTGGCTCCCGGTTCTTTGGTACGGTCGAGTACAGCAATACGCTTAACTGACTTCGGCATTACATTGAGCAGATATTTAGCTGAGAACGGACGATACAGGTGTACGGTCACCAAACCTACTTTCTTGCCTTGAGCAGCTAAATAATCGATAGTTTCGCGAATGGTTTCGGTAACCGAACCCATGGCGATGATAATATTTTCAGCATCAGCTGCACCGTAGTAAGTGAATGGATGATATTCACGACCGGTAATTTTGCTGATCTCTTTCATGTAGTTCTCAACGATATCCGGAACGTCATCGTAGAAAACGTTAGAAGCTTCTTTAGCCTGGAAGAAGATATCAGGATTCTGTGCAGTACCACGGGTTACAGGATGTTCCGGATTCAAAGCGCGATCGCGAAATTCCTGCAATGCTTCCATGTCAACCAGCGGTGCCATATCTTCATTTGCCAGTACTTCTATTTTCTGTATCTCGTGAGAAGTACGGAAACCATCAAAGAAGTGAATGAAAGGTACGCGGCTTTTAATGGTCGAAAGGTGTGCGATACCAGCCAAATCCATCGATTCCTGAACAGACCCCGAAGCCAGCATAGCGAAACCAGTTTGACGGGCTGCATATACGTCACTGTGATCGCCAAAGATTGACAAAGCGTGAGTTGCCAAAGCACGGGCACTTACGTGAAACACGGTGGGTAAAAGCTCACCCGCAATTTTGTACATATTGGGGATCATCAGCAACAGACCCTGCGATGCAGTATAAGTTGACGTTAATGCACCCGACTGCAATGATCCGTGAACAGCACCGGCAGCTCCACCTTCACTCTGCATCTCTGCCAGACGTACCGGTTGTCCGAAAATGTTTTCACGGCCTTTAGCCGCCCATTCATCTACACTTTCCGCCATGGGAGATGACGGCGTAATGGGATAAATACAAGCCACTTCGCTAAACATATAGCTGACGTGTGAAGCAGCGTAGTTACCATCACAGGTTATGAACTTCTTTTTGTTTGCCATTTGATTTTGACTTTAATAGTATAATAATCGTTTGTCGTATAATTAGTTGAATCGTAAATCCTTTTTCAATATAAAAAACCGAATAACCATAGTGGAATAATATTGCCGTCTCCTATTTCAATCATGTCGGCGGCACCGTATTGCCCATGTTTTTCCGGCTGCGTATATTTTCCTCCAACCCAGAAATCGTACTTTCCGTTGACACGGAAATCGGCTTCAGCGGTCGAGGTTAGTTTATGCTGGTATCCAACCTGATTGTAGAAAAATGTCTGCCTAAGGTTACGATTGTTGATGTTCTCGGGAGCAATGGCATGCAGCAGGTTGGTATTGTGTAGGTATACCAAATCGGGTTTCTTCAGCTGACCGTTGTTACCATTGGGAAAAAGCAGGTTGATAAGCCGTGCATTTTTCAGGTAACGGAGGTAATTCAGAACGGTTGCCCGTGATGTTTCCACTTCGGAGCTCAATTTACTCACATTTGGCGCCAAAGGCATCTGAGCACTGATGATCTGCAACAGCTTTCGCAGCTTTGGCAGATATTTCAGCTCGATTTGGTTGAGATATGTAACGTCGATCTCCAGAGCCAGGTTCACGTGTTTCAACAGATTTTCCGTATAAAAAACCTGGTTATTGATAAAGTACGGATAATAACCGAACTTCAGGTAATCCGGAAAATAAGCTAAAGGCCTCACTGAACTGATGATATTGCGGGCAATTTCCTCGTGGCGGTTGATAATATCATCCAGGGTAACTTTCGTGAAATTTTTCCCTGTACGGTAATTCAAATACTCACGAAACGAAAGGCCTTCGAGGTGATAAACATGGGCAATATCTTTTAAAGCTTCGTTACCTTCTATTACCCTAAGAACCGGTGAACCGCTGAAAATGACTTTCAACCCGGGCAATTCATCGTAACACTGCCTCAACTCTGTTGCCCATTCCGGGTACTTATGCACCTGATCGAGAATCAACACTTTCCCACCCCGCTTGTAAAATTCGTCGGCAAATGAAAAGATACGGCGACGGGTGAAATAGAAATGATTCATGTTGACATACAGACAACTCTTGTCTTCGCCAAAATAATCTCTTACATACTGCAGCAGAAAGGTGGTCTTCCCCACTCCTCTGAATCCTTTAATACCAATCAGGCGATGTTCCCAATCAATATCCTTGACCAGCTCCCGGTGAATCAAATCATTTGACTCACGGACTAAATAGCGATGTGTGTTAAGAAAGTATTCCACCTTGAGTAAAGTATTTTCAACAAAAATAAACATTCACATCGCCATTTTGCTATCTGCAGATTACAATTTAACCTTTCAGATGCAATTTATATCTGGTAAAAATAAATACAACATTTCTTCATATCTGAAAATTTTGATATTCAACAAGGTATAATTTTGTATTTCATCTATCTCACTATTCTCTCCACACATTCGCTATTGTCTAAAATCGAACACGTTACACCTACCACTCTGATTTGTAATACAAATGATACATCTTTTTATCCTCAATGAAACAACATCATACTATTCTTGCTAACGGAAACTAACCGCACCGGTGGAAGATTCTAAAACGGAAATTGCCTCAGGGAAACAAACCTTCCGAAAAGACGCTCTTTAACTTATTGAGTGTCGTGTGATTTTACAGGTCAATGCGGTATAGCTAAAACAATCCCAGTTTCGAACAGCCCGGTTTCGGGTACCAATGACATTCGATGTATGAAAACAACAACAATTGAGCACCCCATATCAATGAGACCTGACCTGATAAGAGCCAGCCACATATTAGTCGTCGATGATGAACCCGATCTGTGTGAAATTCTCCAGTTCAACCTGGAAAGCGAAGGTTTTAACGTGGATACGGCTTTCTCAGCAGAAGAGGCACTGGAACTCCCAATCGAAAAATATGACCTGATTTTACTGGACGTGATGATGGGCGAAATTTCAGGTTTTAAGCTGGCCAACATACTGAGAAAGGATGAAAGACTAAAGTATATTCCCGTTATTTTTGTTACTGCCAAAACCACTGAAAACGATACTCTGACCGGATTTAATCTTGGAGCTGAAGATTACATTTCCAAACCGTTTTCTGTAAAGGAAGTCATCGCACGTGTAAAAGTAGCACTCAGGCATGTAAAGGACCAACGTGAAAAAAAAACTTCCGTTATCAGCATCAGTAATCTGAACATATTTCCGGAAGAAAAAAAATTGGTCATCAATGGCCACACCATCAACCTGACCAAAAAAGAGTTTGAAATTTTACTGCTGCTTTGCAAACATCCCGGAAAAGTTTTCACCCGGGAAGAAATACTAACCCAAATTTGGGAGCAGGAATCTTATATACTGGATCGAACTGTCGATGTTAATATTACCCGCCTGCGGAAAAAAATTGGAAGCGATAGCAAAAAGATTGTAACCCGTCAGGGATACGGTTATTGTTTTGAACCTGACCGTTAAAAACGGAAGCACATACAGCGAAAAGAAAAAGGCGAATTCAACATCTGAATCCGCCTTTTTTATATCTGAAAAATCTTCGATTAGTTATCGTTCATCGACACCAGGAATTCTTCATTAGTCGATGTCTTCTGAAGACGATCTTTGAGGAATTGCATTGCCTCAACGGAGTTCATATCGGTAAGGTAATTCCGCAGAATCCAAATTTTATCCAGTGCATATTTGTCAAGCAGCAAATCTTCGCGACGTGTGCTGGACGCAGTAATATCCACTGCAGGGAAAATGCGACGGTTCGATAGTTTCCGGTCGAGCTGAAGCTCCATGTTACCAGTTCCCTTGAACTCCTCGAAAATCACATCGTCCATCTTCGATCCCGTTTCGGTAAGCGCAGTTGCCAGAATCGTCAGCGAACCACCTTCTTCAATATTACGGGCTGCACCAAAGAAACGCTTCGGCTTGTGCAGTGCATTGGCATCAACACCACCCGACAATACTTTACCGGATGCCGGTGCTACCGTGTTGTAAGCACGCGCCAGACGGGTTATCGAGTCAAGCAGAATCACCACGTCGTGGCCACATTCCACCATTCTCTTTGCTTTTTCGAGTACCATATTGGCTACACGCACATGGCGTTCAGCCGGCTCATCGAATGTCGATGAAATCACCTCGGCATTTACACTACGGGCCATATCGGTTACCTCTTCCGGACGCTCATCAATCAGCAAAACAATCATGTAAACTTCCGGGTGATTACCGGCAATCGCGTTGGCAATCTCTTTCAGTAATACGGTTTTACCGGTTTTCGGCTGAGCTACAATCAAACCGCGCTGTCCCTTACCAATGGGTGAGAACATATCTACTACCCGGCTCGACAGACTTGAATAACCTTTTCCGGTAATGTTGAATTTTTCATCCGGGAAAAGCGGCGTCAGGTGATCAAACGGAACCCGGTCACGAATATACTCGGGGCTACGGCCATTGATCTCAACCACTTTAATCAGCGGAAAATATTTTTCTCCCTCTTTCGGAGGACGAATCGCTCCCGTCACATTGTCTCCGGTTTTCAAACCGAATAGTTTGATCTGCGACTGGGAAACGTAAATATCGTCTGGTGAATTCAGGTAGTTATAGTCTGAAGAACGAAGGAAGCCGTATCCATCCTGCATAATTTCGAGTACGCCTGAAGCTTGAATAATTCCGTCGAACTCAAATGTTTTCTCGTTGTCACGCTGGCGTCCTTGCTGGTTTTGGTTGTTACGATGTTGTGCAGGCGCCTGGTGTTGTTGTTGCTGTCCCTGATGCTGATATTTTGGCTGTCTGCCTTGATCACGGTCACCACGATCCCTGCGGGAATCATCTCTTCGTGAATCGTCTCTGCGAGAGTCATCTCTGCGTCCTCTGGGAGAATCTGATGGTCCCGAAAAACGATTGTCCTGCGGTCTCGGACTTTCAGTCTGTCTTTTATCCGTCGGAGCTCCATTTTCCTGATCTTTGCTTACCCTTGGGCGACGCGAACGACGACGGTCATTTTTATCGTCATTTGATTTTGAACGTGATCCTTCTGTAGCCGCAGGCGCAGCTTTCTTAACCGGAGGAGTAGTTTCAACCGGTTTTTCTACAGGTGTAACTTTTTTCTCTGCTTCGACCTTATCTGTCTTGGGACTCTTTTTTGGGGCGGGTTTCTTTTCAGCCTTCTTGCCTTCTGAAGCAATGATGGCCTGTGTATCCAGTATTTTGTAGATAAGGTCTTGCTTCTTAAATGACTCAACTCTTTTAATTTTCAACTCCTTAGCAATATCCCGCAACTCGGGAACCAGTTTCTTGCTAAGCTCAAGAATGTCGTACATGTTATTATGATTTAACTTAACATAAAGCCCTGATTTCCCACTGAGTATAGATTTTGGGAAAGTGGCACATTAAAATTTCCTTATTGATTTATTGGAAGAAGAAAAAGGGACTTGTTTAGTAAAACGAATATCGAATTTTCTGCAATTATAAGTAAATGCTTTAAATTCACAAAGGTTCACGCAGTTTTTTTCAATTATGCGCTATTATTCATCCATTTAAAAAAGTTTACTTCTTCGCACATGCTCTTAAACAGCAAAACAGGAAGCCAACGATTACGTTATAAGTTAAGAAATAAATTACAATATGAATGACAATCTTTGATGAAAATCATTTTTTTGTATAAATTCACGTTCAATAACTTTAAACATCAACCATTATAACCCTTAGGCTTAATTGCCGTATATTCTAAAAAAACCAAAACTGAAATTGTTTCGTCAAAGTCTTACATTCACCTATGAGGCAGCTAAAAATAACAAAACAAGTAACCAACCGCGAAGCGTTATCGCTCGATAAGTACCTCCACGAGATAGGCAAGGTAGAATTACTAACAGCCGAAGAAGAAGTAACCCTGGCTAAACGTATCAAAAAAGGTGACCGAAAAGCACTGGAAAGACTCGTGAATGCCAACCTCCGATTCGTCGTTTCAGTATCTAAACAATACCAAAATCAGGGACTAAGCCTCCCCGATTTAATTAACGAAGGAAACCTCGGACTCATCAAAGCTGCACAACGTTTTGATGAAACCAGGGGATTTAAATTCATCTCCTATGCCGTTTGGTGGATACGCCAATCTATCCTTCAGGCATTAGCCGAACAGTCGCGAATTGTGCGCCTGCCGCTGAACAAGATCGGTTCGATTAACAAGATTAACAAAACATTTGCTCAGCTCGAGCAAGAGTTTCAACGTGAACCATCGCCCGAAGAAGTAGCTAAAATTCTCGATTTACATCCCAAAGTTGTGGAAGATTCCATGAATGCCAGCAGCCATCATGTATCGATGGACGCTCCGCTGAAAGAGGATGAAGATACCGGCAATAATCTTTACGACATCATGTTCAGCCAGGACTCACCAAGTCCGGACAACAAGCTTGTCAGCGAATCGCTGCGCGAAGAGATTGAGCGTTCGCTGGCGACATTGGGTGAACGCGAAGCAGAGGTGCTCCGTTACTATTTTGGCTTGAACGGATACCGTCCGCACACGCTGGAAGAGATTGGACAGGAGTTCGATTTAACACGTGAGCGGGTAAGGCAAATCAAGGAAAAAGCCATTAAGAAATTGAAGAATCAGTACCGAAACCGGTTACTGAAATCCTATCTGGGGTAACCCGAAAATATGTTGAAAGCCGGTACTTACCGGCTTTTTTATTTCCCTGCAGATTTCAACTATATTTGTGATGCTTCCGAATTGCTCGTTGGCTCTTCAACGTCAGCGAACAATCGTGCAAAAAAACCGTTAGCTACCATAGAAATTATCATTGAAAACTACATGGAAAAACTGATAGCACCTTCCATTTTGGCTTCCGATTTCACCCGTCTGGGAAAAGAAATTGAAATGTTGAACCAAAGCGACGCCGACTACATTCATTGCGATGTAATGGATGGTGTTTTTGTGCCCAATATCTCTTTCGGAATTCCCGTTATCGGGCAGGTTAACCAAATTGCCCAAAAGCCTCTGGATGTTCACTTGATGATTGTCGACCCTGACCGGTACATCAGCGCATTTAAAAAAGCAGGCGCCGATATCCTTACGGTTCATTACGAAGCGTGCACACACCTGCACCGGACCGTTCAGGCCATTAAGAACGAAGGAATGCGGGCCAGTGTTTGCCTGAATCCGCACACGCCGGTTCATTTGTTGGAAGACATTGTCCACGAACTCGACATGGTTCTGTTGATGTCGGTAAATCCGGGGTTCGGTGGACAAAAATTCATTGAACACACCTACCATAAAGTGGCGGAACTGCGGCAACTGATCGAAAAAAGGAACGCCGATACGTTGATTGAAGTAGACGGTGGAGTGAACTACGAAACCGGTAAGAAGCTATTCGAAGCAGGTGCCAACGTATTGGTGGCCGGAAGCTTTGTTTTTGGTTCCGACAATCCGGCGGAAACCATTCACAACCTGAAAAAATTATAGGCCGGATTTCCTTTTTCTTTTCACGCGAACAAGGTTGACATCTGTGTAATATTTTGTAATTTTGTGTCCCGCATCTCGGGGCTGACTGGTTTTGACAGCGGGATGAAGAGGTGCGTAAGCATGCCGAGCATTGGAGGTTGGCTCGTAAATATCAATTTCCACACTCTTAATTGGCGAAAACAATTACGCTCTCGCAGCCTAATCGAAGCATAGTAGATAGGCATTTTCCGGCATAAGATGCCGGAACGAGACATCTCCCGGGTGCTAAAGTCCTGAGGCGGCCCGAACCGGAGGTGCAGAAAAATCGGGAATAGTGGGTGGCTCGCTCCGCGCTACCTGCGAAATTAAAGGAGCTAAGGTGCCGGTTGGTGGCTTTGATCCTGCCGACACTCGAAAATCAAGTCAAAGCTAAGCATGTAGAAAGCGTATTGCTTCCTCGTTTGGACCGGGGTTCGATTCCCCGCAGCTCCACGAACAATTAACCGGGTATCCCGATTGGGGTACCTCTTTTTTTGCCCTGTTTTTCGATTATCTTATTTTCTGTTCCAGCTCCATTTCCGATTTTCCCCGGTAACGGGGAGCCACATATCCGCCTTTGATGCCTTCCGGCGAAAGGACTACCTGCCACAGCTGGTTACTGCGAGCCCGAAAAGCTCCGGCACACATTAACAGGTAGTAGCGCCACATCCGGTAAAAACGTTCATCGTAATGTTCTTTTAACAGCGGCCAGCCTTTTTCAAAATTGTGATACCACGCCAGCAAGGTTTTATCGTAATCGACTCCGAAATTGTGCCAGTCCTCCATCACAAACAGATCTTCTGCTGACGCAGTTATTTGCCTGGGTGATGGCAACATGGAATTCGGGAAAATATATTTGGCAATCCAGGGATCGTTCCGGGTTACCGAGCTGTTTCCGCCAATGGTGTGCAACAGGAACAATCCCTCCGGCTTGAGCAGTTCCCGCACCTTTTTCATGTAAGTCCGGTAATTCTTGTAGCCCACATGTTCGAACATCCCGATAGAAAAAATCCGATCGAATTTTTCATTCATATCGCGGTAATCCTGTAGCCGGATGTCCACCGGCAAGCCGCGACAATATTCCCGGGCAAAATTGGCCTGCTGTTCTGAAACCGTGATTCCGACCACCTCAACACTATACCGTTCGGCAGCAAAACGGGCGGCACCTCCCCAACCGCAACCGATGTCCAGCACCTTCATGCCCGGTTTCAATTGCAGCTTCCGGCAAACCAAATCGAGTTTGGCTTCCTGGGCCTCATCCACCGACGAAGCATCGGCCCAATAGCCACAACTGTATATCATGCGCTCATCCAACATGATTCGGAACAGATCGTTCCCCGTATCGTAGTGACGCTTGCCAATCTGAAAGGCCCGCGAAGGCTTTTGCAAATTGAATATCCGTGCCACCAGGGCATCCCACCACCAGTCCCGTGCTTTGATTTTCTCATCGAGGCGGGCACGTAACAACCGTTCAAACAGTTCGCCCAATGCTTCACAGTCCCACCAACCGTCCATATAAGCCTCACCGGCTGCGAGCGAACCACCAGCCAAAATCCGGCGGTACAAACGCTCATCATGTACCTGCATATCCCACCTGCGACTGCCGTTTAACTTCACATCAGCCGTTTGCAATAATTCATTTAACTTTTCCTGAAATCCTCTCCTTGCCATAGGCGTTCTCCATCTTTCGTTCAAAACTGTTTCAGTCTATCAAAAAAAAAAGAAATGGTTTAACAGGTGGTATGAAACATACCACAGGCCGGTTTGTCGTATTTATTCCAATACTTTATGGCTTCCGGTGTAGGTAACACGATAAGCAAACAACCTTTATCACTCAGAAAACGAATGGCATCCTCCGAAAAGGTCACCTGATCGTATTGCCCTGAACCGACCACCATCCGTTCGGCTCCTTCCTCATAAATTTCGCGGGCTTCTTCGAGCGATATCCGGTGCGAAGTTCCGTATTTCTCTTTCGATAGCTTCTTTTTCCGCTTCTCGATAGTTCCGTCGAGGCGGATGACCACATCATGTTCGTAACGTTGTCCGTTAATAGCGATGCAGCCAAATTCGGTGTAGTCAATAACAGGCTTCATTTCAGGTTGTAATTTTCGTTTGAATCACTGTCAATGCGGTCTGTTGCATCAGGGGCATGCCGTTTTTTTTTGATTCCGGCTTCAGCTTCTATCCTATTCTTATTAGAATATATGAGGCGTCATCGCTGTTCTTTCCTTCCACTAAGCGATGCAATTCTTCCTTTGTTTTTTCCAACTCCGGTAACTTCAGTGCATGGTAAAAAGCTTCACGGTTTTGCTCCATCACTCCGTAAAAGCCATCGGAACAGAGCAGGAACTGTTTGTCATATGCAACCTCTTCAGGTCTGAAGTCTTCTGCCGACAAATAATCATGCCCTACCCAGCGGGTAAGTATATTGGGCATTTCCGGGACATTATCGTCTTCAGTCAGGCTTACCATATTTTTCTTGCGGAAAGCATAAACGCGCGAATCTCCGATGCTAACCATCCCGGGCAGATGCGTTCCATTGGGAATAAAAAGAACCGAGATCGTCGTGCTGCCGGCAATAAATGTTTTGCGACAATGCAGGTAAGCCAGGTAAAGTAACTGTCCCAAGCCTTCCTTTTCATTATCGAGCCATTCATGGTGGTGCCCGTCCAGAAACTCCATAAATGTTTCGATATAGCGATAACTCTCCGGGTAGGAACTAACACCATCGAAAATCACAAACATTTGGTATCCCGGTTCGTCCAGCACATATACACGATCCTGATTCCGTTCGCGCTGTTTCCCCTTTACCGAGCCGGAGATGTATAAAAGCTTTCTTTCTCTGTCCAAACTTTTATGTTTTACTGACTTTCCCATTAGTACAAGTTACGGAGGCTTGGGGATACGACGCAACTCTGCCAGCCTGAAACTTCAATGATTTAATGTCATTTAACAGCATAAAAAATTTAATTAGTACCGATACACGATTCAATTTTTCCACCTAAATTTGATGAAGCCGGCCAGACAGATTATCACGGAACACCGGCAGATGATACCATCAACTATTATTCAAGCATTTTAATTTTGGATAACCATGGTAAAAGAAAAAGCTCCGGACAAAAACCGCCTTTCCAGGAAAGAACCGGAAATGAACCTAAAGGAAAAACGCAGGGCGAAAAAGGCCAAACGCGAGAAGAAGGATTTTTAACCGCTTTTATCAGCCGGTTCTCCACCGGTTGAACCAACAAAAAACCGCCCCGGGTCCTTTTCGATGCCGGGGCGGTGTACATAGAACAATCACTCTAAAGTCAACCTGTTATTTAATTGATTTTTTAGGTCGCAGTCAGCCTCTCGGCCTACTGCCTAGTTATTCTTCCGGCGGCTCCGGCGTGTCCGAACCGTCTGAATCCTCGCGGGAAGAACGGGCACGGGCTACGGCCATTACCTGGGCAGCCATTTCGTCTAAGGTTGTTTTCAGGGTTATCCACTTGCTTTCGCCCGTGAAATCAGCCAGCGAATCGATAAACGCAAATGTCTTATCCAGCACAGCCTCCATCTCCTTACGGATCAAATAGGCAGCGCCGGTATCGTCCTGCGCTTCTGTTTCGGTCTTTTCACTCATCACTTGTGCAAATTCCCGCTGGGCAGTCTTCAGGGCATCCACCATAACGGCAGCGCCGATAGCAGTTTGCGCCTGAACATTGTTCTCTTCAGCCAGTTCGGTTAGCATACTGCCTAAAATGGTGCTCTCCTTTGTGTAGCCCGACCGGTGTGCCGACCAGTCGTGACGGCGAATCAATTCGAGTAAACGGGCAGCTGGTTCGCGGTATTCCGGCACATCGGTCCGGTGGCTACACGATACCAGGTAGTGCCGCAATGCCAGAAAACTATCATCGCGCTTGCGATCAGCATTCTCCAGCAGTTTAGTGTACGCGCTTTTGCGTTCTTTGAACAACGCTTTGTCAAAACGTTGAAATACGGGTTGAATGCGGGACAAGGCGGAGGCAATTTCGGGATTTTCAGCCTCCAGGGGTTCTAATATACCAATCATCCGATGGCTTACATCGTAAACGTCGGTGGTCAGCAATAATGAAAATGAAATCATAAGTCAATAATTTTTGTGGTTTCCTAAAGGGTGATTGGTTATATAAATTATGATCATTTATTAAAAAACACAAACTTATTTGCCATGTTTTATAAACAATAGATATTGATTTACAACGATATAATCCTGAAACAGGATAAAAGCGGGAAAACAGTATATATAATTCGCACCCTACTTATTAATTTGATAACCGGGCTTCCTCTTGTTCCATCCAACGAATTTTATCGCTATCCTTTTTCATCTGAGGTTGGCTATTCGGTTTCGCAACGGACACTTTGAGCGCCGAAGGATACGCCTGCAGAGTTGAGTGGTTTTGCCTGGCGGCAGAAGATTAAACACACAAACTGCAGGAGGCCCGCCAGAGACGATAAGGGGTGCCTGCCAAACTGCAACCACCTCTTTGGAAGAAAAAGAAGGCGAACCCACCTTGCCAGAGCTTCCTGCGGAGACTGAAGAAGGCAAAAACACTTTGCGGGAGCTTCCTGCGGAGGCAGAAGAAGGCAAATACAAACTGCAGGAGAAATTTCCGGATGCCGGAGAAGGCGAAGCAACTTTGCCGGGGCTCCTTCCCTGTCACCCGGCGGTTACTGCAAAATGGCGGAAACATCTTGGGCGACGGAAGAACCTAAATGCACCTTGCAGGGGCTTCTTTTAAGCTGCCCTTCCAGGGCGCCGGAGGTGTCGCCGTTATCCTTTCAACCCGGGGCGTTGCCACCGGGCTGAAATAAGCCGGACTTTCAGCCCGTTCTCATTTGTCATAAAAAAAGTGGCCATAGGTTAAATTAAGCCAGCCTTTCAGTCTGTACACAGCAATATAGAAGCAAGCCATTCGATATGCGATATTCCCAGAACTCCCCTCAATCCCGAGGATTCGGAACAAAATTCTCAAAATCCCCCCAATTCCCAACCGTCCTTTCGATGGATTCCCAGTTGCCTCGAAACCAGTTTTTTTCGTAACTTAACCTAGCACTCAACGCAAACCAACTAACCAGCCCAAATACTCAAAACCATCCTTCAATCCCGGCGCGCGCAACATGTACTTTCCTTTTTCGTTCGCAGCCGGATGTAGCAGGCAGGTTCGCCTGAAAAGGAGCCGAACCCGACAAGAAAGACATCAAAATTACCAATCAATAAAGGAGGATTCATCATGCCTGCAAAAAAGTTAAAAGAGTACCTCGACAGCCACAACATCCATTACGAGACCATCAGCCATTCCATGGCATTCAACGCCCAGCGGGTGGCCGCAACCACCCACATTCCCGGAAAGGAGATGGCCAAAACCGTAGTGGTAAAAATCGATGGCGAAATGTCAATGGCCGTGCTGCCCGCATCGTTTAAGATCGACCTCGACCAGCTGAAAATTGCCACAGGAGCCCACCTGGTTGAACTGGCTTCGGAAATGGAATTCAAAAGCCGTTTTCCCGACTGCGAACCGGGCGCTATGCCTCCGTTCGGCAATCTTTACGACATGCGCGTTTATGTAGCACACAGCCTTTCGGAAGATAAAATGATTGCGTTCAATGCCGGAACGCACATCGAACTGATTCGGATGGCTTACCGCGATTTCGACCGGCTGGTACATCCCACCGTTTTGAAATTCTCGAAACGCCCGATG
Organism: Prolixibacter sp. NT017; assembly: GCF_009617875.1. Classification (NCBI taxonomy): domain Bacteria; kingdom Pseudomonadati; phylum Bacteroidota; class Bacteroidia; order Marinilabiliales; family Prolixibacteraceae; genus Prolixibacter; species Prolixibacter sp. NT017. The sequence continues at coordinate 3,223,714 of NZ_BLAV01000001.1, forward strand.
ACCCATCATGCCTGACTTCGCTTTCCAAACACCCGAAAAAGCCCTGCCGTTTCCGACAGGGCTTTCGTTACTAAATTAACCACCAACAGACAGCGAACTAATCGCTTGCCTGAAGTTTCTTCAGTTGCTTCTGCGGATAGGTTTCATTCGGTTTCAGTTGCAAGGCTTTCTGATAATAAAACCTTGCTACGGTAGGATTTTGTTGATGAAAGGCCGTATCCGCCTTGCGAATTTCTTCGTTGTATAGATTGTCGATGCTGCTCTGACGCGCTCCGGCAATAATGGAGGCAATTTCCTTTAAACGCTCGTCAGCCACCGTATCGGCTTTAATGCCAGCCGCCCGCCGGTAATAGAAACGCGCCACTGCATATTCGCCCTTATCGAAGGCATCATCAGCTTTTTCAATGGCGGCGGTAAACTGCCGGCGCTGTTCATCCGATTGCCAGTCCTGCATGGCCCGGTCAATTGCTTCGAGCTTTCGACGCGGGTATTTCTCCCATGATTTAATATCCAACGCCTTTCTGTAATTCAACCTTGCGTTGGCATAATTTTCCTGCTGAAAACTTTCGTCGCCATTGGAAATAAAAGCCAGGTATTTCTGTTGCATATCGGCCGTAATGTGAGCAGCTATTAATTTATCGCATTCGTTCACGCGCTCTCCGGCATACGTGTCGCCGGGCTTTTCCTTCAGCGCTTCGAAATAATAAAAACGGGCTCCCGACCACTCACCACGTTTAAAGGCCTGGTCTGCCTGAGCAATCTGTTTCTGATAATCGGCAGAAACGTGCGTTGGCTTTGAGGCGACAGTGTGAACGACCGACTTTGCAGAAGCCTGGGAGGTTGCAGCCAGTTGTTGCTGATTCAGCATGTGCTGTGCTTTCAAACCTTTTTCCCGGGCAACCGAATCTTTTTTCAGGCTATAGGCCTGACCAAAGAAATTAACAGCCTGTTCGTAGCTGGCTGCTGCAAAAGCCTGGTCGCCCTGCTCCATCAAACTACGAAAATGCTCTTCTTTTGCTCTTGCCTCGGCCAATGCCCGCTGCTGCTCCTGCTGATTTTTCAACAGCACCGAAGCCGAATCGCGAAGCGCGGTCACGGTTGCATCATCGGGCTTCATGCTCAATGCTTCGTTAAAAATACCGACTGCCGAGCGATAGTTCTTCGCCTCCAGCTGCTGACTCCCGCGACTAACCGCATCCGTAAAAGCTGCAGCCAGCGAGGCACTCCGGGCTATTAAACGATTGATTTCTGCAATCTGCTGCTGCGGTTTTTCACTGTTCGGTAATATTGTCAGCGCCTGCTGGTAAGCCAGTTTAGCATCGGGATATTTCTTCAGACTGAAAAGACTATCGGCTTTGCTCATCGCCTGACCGAACTCTTTGTCTTTTGCAGCCGCTTGGGCAAACAAACGGGCTTTTTCATCAGCCATCGCCTGCAAACGTTCATCTACCAGTTTAATTTTAGCTTCTGCCAGGGAATCACCGGGAACCAGTTTCAATGCATTTTGATAAGCGTTTTTCGCGTCATCATACGATTTTTCGTTGAAGCGGGTATCGCCTTCGCTGATAAATCCAGCATACTGCAGCCTGGCTACGTCCGGTTTCTTCTCGTTTGATTTCACCTCTTTTTCAGCCTCACGAATCTTCTTTTTCAAATCGGAATCCCGCGGATCGAGATTTTTAGCACGATCGATAGCCGCCATCGCCAGTGCCCATTGTCCCTGGTTCTGATATTCCTCTGCCCGCGATAGCTGCTCATTGACTTTGCGCTCCACATTTTCGGCAACTGCTGTTTCAATCTGCTTATTGATCTTTTTATCGCTGTAAATTGCTTCCGCTATAAATCCATCCTCATCTTTCGAGTAATGAATTTTAGCAATAGGCTTCCGACTGAATTCCGGATGTAATCCTTCGACGGCCGGATGGAGAGTCACCTGAAAACGGAACGGTTTGAAGTAGGGGTCAACAGACCAAACCTCTTCAGGCACAATGGTCGAGACTTCAAAAATTTTGGTGAAATAGCCTTCATACTGAAAGCCAACTAAGTACTTCTTCTGATAAGAAAGGGGGATGTGAAAATAACCACGGTCATCAAGGTCAGTTCCGGGCAGGGCTTTATTATCCGTTTCATTAAAAATAGTAATACGGATACCTTCCGAAACATTCTGATCCGTGGAGGCTCGTCCATCCAGAACAAACAAGTTCTTTTTCTGCGCTGTGGCTTTAGGGGGACCAAACAGGCATAGGACGGCCAACAAGATTAGTAAACGGGGTGTCATAAATCAGGTTTTTTAGCCGTATCCAAAAAGGAAAAAGCAAATTCACTTATACGAAGATACGACTTTCCGATAACTTATACTGATTTTAAACAATAACAAGTCATATTTTCCGTTACGAGAGAAGCATTTCCAGAGGCTCATCTTCTTAAAAATTCCAACCAACAGACGTTGGATTCTATAAAAAAGATAACTTATTACCCACAACCAGCGGCCCACCTCACAAGACACTAATAGCCAAACTAATAATACATCATAAAAAAGTGATGTTTCACCTCAAAATATTACCGCTAAATTGTACATCCAATTGAATTTTACCATAGCTTTGTTTTGATAAATATGGCCACTATTGGGTCAGTAACAAATTGAAATTGTGAGTTATGATTAAAGGAGAAATACAAAAATCAACGCTAAAGAAAATTATTTTTATCCATGAAATCAGAAATGACCACTGCAAGGAGTACTGCTTCTGGTGAGAATGCTCAGGTCGACTCACCGGACGCACCTGTCCCGCTCGTCGTAGCAGGACAACACCCCGACCACCTGGAAAGAATGAGCATTGTCCCGGACTTTCCCTACGACAAATCTGTAACTCAATTTATCAACCAATTTTATCCCACAGCCACCATCCGTGACTGGAACAATTGGAGCTGGCAACTGAAAAACAGCATCCGCACCTCGAAACAGTTAACGGATATTTTGGGAAAAACAGAAGGAGAACTCATCTCCTCCCTCCCCGAAAATCATCTGCCTTTTCAGATTACACCTTATTTCGCCAGTTTGCTAAGCAGATTGCCTGGCCGGCACCCGCTTTACCGGACCGTCATTCCCACGAAGGAAGAGTTAATTGTAAGTCCGGGTGAAATTACCGACCCACTCAACGAGACAGGAGATTCAGCTACCCGACTGATCGTTCACCGCTATCCCGACCGGGTATTATTCCTGGTTACAGGGTTTTGCTCGGCATATTGTCGTTATTGCACCCGTAGTCACATGGTTGCCAAACGACATAAAGGCCATGCCTCAACCCGTGAGTGGGATCTGGGCATTGAATACATCGCTCAGAATAAGCAAATACGTGACGTGCTGATTTCGGGAGGTGACCCCCTCACCTTACCGGACTTCCGCCTGGAATATCTGCTGTCAAAACTTCGGGCTATTCCGCATGTGGAAATTATCCGAATCGGAACCAAAGTTCCGGTGGTGCTTCCCATGCGTATCACCAACTCGCTTACGCGAATGCTGAAAAAATACCATCCGCTGATGATGAGCGTTCACTTTGCACATCCTGACGAGCTTTCAGTGGAAACACAGGAAGCATGCAATCGTTTGGCAGATGCCGGCATTCCGCTGGGTAGCCAGACGGTCTTGCTGAAAGGGATTAACGATGAAGTGGAAACCTTCAAAAAGCTGAACCAGGGATTATTGAAAGTCCGTGTTCGCCCCTACTATATTTATCAGTGTGACCCGATTCCCGGTTCTCTGCATTTTCGCACCCCGGTGAGCAAAGGACTGGAAATCATTCAGGGACTGCGTGGATATACGTCAGGTTATGCAGTACCTCACTTTGTAATCGATGCACCCGGGGGAGGCGGTAAAATTCCGTTGCTTCCCAATTATGTGCAGGCTATCGAAAACGGAGAAGTCGTACTGAAAAACTACGAAGGGAATACATACACCTATCCGGACATTGTTTAACATCCGCTAATAATCAAAAATGATTACTGTTGGTTTAACCTTCGATTTGAAGGATGATTACCGGCGCCTGGGATATTCGGAAGAAGCCATCGCCGAATTCGACACAATTGAAACGATCGAAGCAATCGACGAAAATCTGCGTGCGCTGGGTTATCATACGGTTCGCATCGGTAACCTCTTCTCGGCGGTGCATTTTCTGGCCTCAGACAAACGATGTGACATTGTGTTCAATATTGCCGAAGGAATGCACGGCATCGCCCGCGAAGCCCAGATACCAGCGCTTCTGGATGCCTACCAGATTCCACATGTGTTCAGCAGTGCCTCGGCGATGAACCTGACACTTGATAAAGCTTTGACCAAAATGGTGATTCGGGAGGCTGGCATCCCAACGGCTCCTTTCACCGTGATTCGCCATATAAAGGAGCTCAACGATGTGAATCTGCCTTTCCCGTTGTTTGTCAAACCGGTGGCTGAAGGCACCAGTAAAGGCATCGATGGTTACTCGCTAATTGACACGCGGGAAAAATTACATTCGAGCTGCGCGTTTTTGCTAAATGCTTTCCATCAGCCGGTGTTGCTGGAAACTTTCCTACCGGGAAGAGAATTCACGGTAGGTATTGTTGGTTCGGGTAAGAAAGCACGCGCATTAGGTGTAATGGAGATTGTTTTCAATGATGCCTGCCCGGATAAAATCTATTCCTATTCGGTAAAAAAAGAATACGAAAAGTATGTGACATACCGGCTTGCCAACGACAAACTGGCAAAACAATGTGCGAAACTGGCCCTTGCCGCCTGGAACGAAATTGACGGCAAAGATGCCGGACGGGTTGATTTTCGAACCGACCGGAATGGCGTCCCGAACTTTGTGGAAGTAAACCCGTTGGCCGGACTCAATCCGACCTATTCGGATTTACCAATTCTGGCCCGGCTAAGCAATTATCCTTACCGGGAATTAATTGGAGAAATCATGCAATCGGCTCTTGAACGAGCTGGCATAAAGGAGGAAGCAAATGATGAATCAGGATACCAGACAAGTCATTATTCTGCATAATCCGCTTTCGCCCAATCCTACCGAAGATGAGCGGGACGTGTTGGACCAGGCTCATTTGGTAAAAGAAGCGCTGAAAGAACTCGGGTACCATTCACAACGGATGGAGTTTAATTTGAATATCCCATGGTTTATCAACGGCGTTCGCGAAATCGACCCGGAGTTCATCTTCAATCTTGTGGAGACGGTTGACGGAAGGGGAAAGTTGAGCTTCATGGCACCCGCAATTCTGGAATCCAGAAATATTCGGTTCTCCGGTTCCGGTTCAACGGCCATGTTTCTGACCACAGATAAAGTGACGGCCAAGAAGATTTTACGTTCAGAGCATATCGCCACTCCCGATTGGGCAACAACCAGCGAAGCCATCCAACCGGAAAAGGAATATATTCTGAAACCGATTTCGGAAGATGGTTCCGTCGGTATTACCGATGAGCTCATTTACATGGGAAACCGGATTGAGCACATCCCCGAGGATTGGTTTGCTGAAGAATTTATCCAGGGAAGAGAGTTTAATGTGTCAGTTCTAGCCGGAGCAAGAGGTCCTGAAGTTCTTCCGCCGGCTGAAATGCGCTTCAGGAATTATACCGAGGAACGGCCACGGATTTTAGGCTACAAAGCCAAATGGGATACCGATTCGTTCGAATATAAAAACACGGTCCGCTCTTTCGCATTCGAGGCGAAAGATACTTCGTTGCTCGCCGAACTGAAACGCATCAGTGCGCATTGCTGGTCCGCTTTCGGACTAAAAGGTTATGCGCGGGTTGATTTTCGGATTTCGAATGAAGGAATTCCTTATGTCATCGAAATCAATGCCAACCCATGTATCTCGCCAGACAGTGGTTTTATCGCTGCCTGTGAGCAGGCCGGACTTGGAAATACTGAAGTGATTAAACGAATTATAGATGATATTGACCGAAAATAAGACCATTACCTTCCGGCAGGAGGTTCGCCCTTCGGATTACGATGCAGTGAAACGCATCCTTGCGTCAACGGGCTTTTTCCGTCCCGACGAGGTAGAAATAGCACTGGAACTCGTTCAGGAATATCTTACTCGTGGTGACGAAAGTGGTTATCATTTTTTCTTCGTGGATGTGGATGACGAAACCGTGGGGTATACTTGCTACGGCGAAATCCCATGTACCATAAAAAACTATGATTTATACTGGATTGCCATCGATTCGCGCCATCGCCGAAGCGGACTGGGCAGACAATTGCTTCATAAAACAGAAGACGCCATCCGGACATCCAAAGGGCGTTTTGTCTACATCGAAACATCGGGACGTGCACTGTACCAGCCCACGGTAGAATTTTATCTCCGCATGGGTTATGAATTGGTAGCTGAACTCAAAGATTATTATGATCGAAATGACAGCAAACTGATTTTCAACAAACCATTATAAAGCATGATGCCGAGAACTTCCAATTTAGATATCGCTTATTATCTTTCCAACGAAAAGGGACGGTCCTCCGGGGCCGTTCCCCATTTCTTGTTAGGCTTATCTCCCAGCTTCATTTCCAGCACGCCACCTTTCACAATATCGGAGTGAAGAATGTAGTTCTTCTGATATTTTTTCCCGTTTAGCTTCACCGACTGAATATATAGCTTACCGGAAGAAGCACCCGGTGCCTTAATGGTAAACTTATTCCCGTTTTCGAGATTTAATGTGATTTTATCAAAAGCCGGGGTAAAAATCACATACTCCGGAACCGACGGACAAATCTGGTACAACCCCATGCAACTGAAAACATACCAGGCCGATATCTGACCGGCATCGTCATTGCCGCTTAACCCGCCCGGTCCGCTGCTGTATTCGTCGTGCCGGATTTCTGCCACATGCTCCTGTGTTTTCCACGGTTGCCCGGAATAATTGTACAGGAACGGAATCTGGTGTCCCGGCTCGTTCCCATGCCAGTATTGCCCTTTGGCAAAAAATTCATCCAGTTGCTGATTGAATTCCTTTTCGCCCCCCATCAGTTTGATCAAACCGCCAATATCCTGCGGAACAAACCAAGTATATTGCCAAGGCGTTCCTTCCGAGATAAACGAAGCGCTTTTTTCGCGGTCAAAATCCTTGCTCCATGAACCATCGGCATGTCGGCCACGAACACTTTTCACAGTCGAATCAAATACATTTTTATAGTTCATCGACCGTTTCCGGAAAAGCACCTGGTCTTTCTCTTCTCCCAACAACCCCGCAACCTGGCTCAGTGCAAAATCGTCGTAAGCATATTCCAATGTTCGTGAAACCTGCTCGCGGTGATGGTACGCATCTTTCACCTCGTCCTCCAGCGGAATGTAGCCATATTTCAAATAGCTGGTCAGCGCCCGGCGACCTTTCCCGTTGATGTAGTCGGCCGAATCAGCTGGCGTTTCCATCGCGTTCTTGCGAAGAAGTTCATAATCATCATCCTTTAAATCGATAATGCCTTTCATGGCTGCATCGGCCAAAGTTGCCACTGCATGGTCGCCAATCATCTCGGAAGTATAATTGTTCCAGGCCGGAAAAATCGGCAACCAACCACCGCTGTAACCTTTTTCCAGCAACGATTTCATCATATCGTAACTTCGACCAGGCTGCAGTAAATCGAGCAACGGATGCTCCGCACGGAACGTGTCCCACATCGAAAAGTCTCCGTAGTAAACAAAAGTTTTATCGGTCTCTGTCTGATATTGCTTGTCGAACTTCGGGAATGTACCACCGTCATCAGAAAACTGTCGCGGCAACAACATGGCATGATACAGGGCAGTATAGAACTTCTCTTTATCTCCGTCCGTGCCACCGGTCACATCAACTCGCTGCAGCACATGATTCCAGATTTGTCGCCCTTCTTTCCGGACATAATCAAAACCGTGCTCACCAATTTCCATCTCCAGGTTATCTTCAGCGGCAGCGAAAGAAGTAAAAGACGCTCCTACTTTCAGACTGACTGGCTCACCGGCCGGTTGCGACAATTTAATCCACACACCGATGTTCTTTTCATCTTTCACGGTAGTAACCCCCGAAAGAACCGAGTCTCCTTTCCAAACGCCAAAATCAGTAATCTTTTCAGGAATCTTCACCACAAACCAGCCATTAAAACCGGCAGGTTCTCCCAGCCCCTGGTAAATGCGATGAACCGGGTTGTAGCACCTGATTTCATTTTTGACTGTATCCACCTGAACAAAGCCCTGACCTTCGTCGGAGTTGGGATTAAACAGAATGTACTTGGCAGAGTCGGTCATCCAGGTAAAACGCAAGACAGACGAGTGATTCTCTGCCGTCACTTCTGCATTCACTTTATAATCGTCCAGAAATACCTGGTAGTAATTGGCTTTGGCTGTTTCACGTTCGTGCGAAAAAGAAGAAGCTCTTTCTTTCACGTCCGGAATCACCTTTCCCGACAGGGGCATAATGGTCATGCTGCCATAATCCTGCGTACAGGAGCCACTCATCCAGTGAGTACCCCGAAATCCCTGTATCTTGGCATCAGCATAATAATACGGAGCCAGACAATGCGCCTCTGAAACACGCGTCTGTGGAGTCCATTGCGTCATCCCGAAAGGGAATCCAACACCGGGAATCACTTGTGCATGACTTGAACTGCCGCCACCAAATTTTTTTGACGAGGGTGTTGTGGCTTCACCTGTTCCTATTAACGGGTTGACAAAGGCTGTCAGGTTGCCATGTTCCTCCTCAACAGCATCATACGAAGGTGAATGGCAAGCAGTAAGCAGAAACATTGGTAAATATACCAGTACACGGGCAAGAATCATGGCGTTTCAGAAATAGGATTAGAGAATCGATGTTAAGCACTTTCAGCGTTTGAATATAGCGAATTTCGCCTGAAACAGCTTAATTTCCTGATGGTTTCCGACCCTCTTCTCTCTTAAGATTTCCTTAAGCTTTCCCGGGTGGCAATTTGAAAAATAAAATTCGATTGGTTTTCTGAAAGTTACAGCTCCTTAAAATGTGCATCCTCGACCTCCCGGCCTTGATATGTTTTCGGCTTACTACTTAATTTCCACGCCATGTATAACTCAGCTCCACCATAAATCATCATGAGTACACCAATAAAAGTCAGAATGTTTTTGGCACTGTCGAATGGATTTGCCAGCATCACACCGCCCGCAATAATCATCAAAACCGAGATGATAAAGTATATCCACGACCAGCCGTACTCATGACGGGCGTTCAGGGCTCCCATCAACTGGAAAATACCGATAAACAGAAATCCAATACCGAGTACAATGACAAATATTTTCACCATGGTTGCCGGAAGCGCTACAAACAGAATTCCGATAATGAGATTGAAAACGGCCTGTGTCATCAGCATATTCCGTCCGGAAGGGTTTTTACTTCTCAGAGCAAACAACAATGACACCAAGCCCCCTAAAAGAATAAGCAACCCGATATAAATAACAATACTTCGCAATGTGATATTGGGGACAAATACCGCCAATCCACCGGCAATCAACGCAATGATTCCGCGAATAAGCGCGCCCCGGTAACTGCTAAACATACGATTCTGCATAGTTCAATTGATTTGATTACATACCATATTCTGCTTCTAAAAAATAGTAATTTCTTTCCGGAAGACCACTAAAGAATACGAAATTGAGGAAAAAGCACATGTAATTCCTTTTTAAAATTCATCTACTATAGAAAAATTCTATATAAGTTGCCATTCGAATCTAAAATTGAAGGGCAACTTATGATATCACGAAGGAAATTTTTAGCGGGTTCGGTAGTAGCAACGTCCGGATTACTTCTCAACCAGAAGGTTTCCGCTGCAGCGGAAAAAGTGGCTCCCACAACACCGTTGAAAGGAAAACCCATCATCATTTCAACATGGAGACACGGATTGCCGGCCAATGAGGTGGCAGCTAAAATCCTGGTAAAAGGTGGTCGTTCACTGGATGCAGTAGAAGCAGGTGCACGCGTTCCCGAAGCAGATCCAAACATCATGACGGTTGGTTTAGGTGGTTATCCCGACCGTGATGGCTACGTTACGCTGGATGCCTGCATCATGGACGAAAAAGGCAATGCCGGTTCCGTTACGTTTCTGCAAGACATTGTACATCCCGTTTCGGTGGCCCGGAAAGTGATGGAAGATACACCTCACGTGATGCTTTCGGGTGAAGGCGCTCTTCAGTTTGCTCTGGAGAAAGGATTTAAGAAACAGAACCTTCTTACTGACAAAGCCAGGGAAGCCTGGGAAGAGTGGAAAAAGAAATCGAAGTACGAGCCGGTCATCAACATCGAAAACCACGACACCATTTCTATGCTGGCCATCGATGCCAACGGCGATCTTTCCGGAGCCTGCACTACCAGCGGAGCCGCATTCAAGATGCATGGCCGCGTAGGCGATTCCCCCATCATCGGAGCCGGTCTGTTCTGTGACAACGAAGTGGGTGGAGCTGCCTCGACCGGTATGGGTGAACTGGTGATGAAAACCGTCGGCAGCTTCCTGGTGGTAGAGCTAATGCGAAACGGCATGAGTCCGCAACAGGCCTGCGAAGAAGCCGTCCACAGAATCGCGAAAAAGATTCCGGGATACCAGAAGTTCCAAATCGGGTACATCGCTATTAACAAAGCAGGTGAAACCGGTGCTTACTGCATTCATCCCGGCTTTAACTATGCGCTGTGGAAAGATGGTCAAAATACCTTGACCGATGCAAAGAGTCTTTTTAAGAAATAAAAAAACAGCGGCACTGTATGCTCATCCAGTGCCGCTGTTATTACTGTAATAAACGTATATAAACGGGTTAACTCAGGGTCTTTAGTAAATTCCAGTGATTGTCTTTCATTCCATTGTAATCGAATATGGCGATGCCGGCAGCTCCATTTTTTTTCGCAAAATGGATGGCACTTTCCATTTCCGCATCTGTTTTAAAAGCCGGTAGAAAAAGACCGGAAACCAACTCTGCTTTACCTTTCAAATCCCGTACACCTTTTCGCGTGGCTTTCCCCACCCAACGTGCATCTTCATTGTAAAAGTTATTATAAATCATCGGGAAGAATATATCCAGGTTCCAATCGTCCCACGACTGCCGACAAATGGTACGAGCCAAATCCGGGTACGGAAAAACGGCTGCCGAAATCTTTTTCCCCTGCTCGTGTACTTTTTCTGTCAACCGGTTCACCAGACGGGTTATTCTATAGTAACGGAATTGTCGCCAATCTTTGCTCTTGGTTGGATCTTCCATTTCGTCCAAATCCTGATTGTACTCTTCCTTGAACTTTTGCTTACAGGTATCGCAATAGCAGAAATCATACTCCGGGAATTCGTGATCTTGAACCAAATTGTATTTGGGCTGCAAACCGATCGGCAGAATTACATCCGGGTAACGGATATAATCGAGATGAACTGCATCGACGCCATCAATTGCTGCACGCGCCATCACCTGACTTTCGATATACTGATAAACCGCTTCCTGTGAAGGACACAGCCATTGGTAGTAATCAACATACGGCCGCTTCTCGAGGCATGAATATCCTTCGCGGCTTACCTGATACCATTCGGGATGTTTCTGCGCTTCCTTATCTCCGGGATGATTCATCGTTACATACCAGGCATGAAGCTCAAGTCCCAGCGATTTTGTAATAGGAGCCAGTCGTTTGAAATACTCCAAATCACCATTGGAACAGACGCCATCGAATCCATATTCTTTAATTTTGGCGAAAGCGTCCTTTATCTGCTCGTCAGTCCAGTCACTCTTGCCTCCAATCCAAAGCCAAAGCTGATTTCCTTCTGTTTTCCGACGCTTAGATTCAGCATTCCCCGCCAGCAATTGGTTGCCCGAAAAGGTGACGCCAGCTGCTACCGCCCCGATGGTTTTCAGAAAAGTTCGTTTGTCCATAGTTATCATTTGGTTGGTTAATTATCGCTCCACGTTCGTCCTTCCTGGTTAATGTGCCAATTCTTTCCCGAAAAGGGTGATTGAATAATTGCTTCATACATTTCGGGAGTCGTGTATAATTTTACATTAAGGGAATCGGGCACCTCCCGAAGATCTGCAAGCTGATTGACATTTGATGCATAACAATGATTGGCAGAAGCATATCTTCGTTGTGCATAATAAAGCTGTCGTAATGCCCATTTTACCTCTTCGTCACGGTTCCATTTGAATGACGTTTTCCCTTCTCCTGAAGGAATATCTGAAAATTGAACAAAGCCCCACATCTCCGGCAGGTGCATATTAACAACTCCCTGTGGCGACCACACCCAGTTATCTTCCGGGTACGAAAAACCTGTTGCCGGATTTATTTTCTTTTGATATTTTCCATCAACCTTTTCAATCTGCCATTCCACGCGCGAGAAATTGACCCGCCATTGTACACCGTCAGCCGGCTTGCTTTTCAATTCAGCGTAAGCACTTAACGGGAAAGCAATTTCTACCGTCCATTTTTTATCCTTATCAGATGTATCATTTATGGTTCCATCAACTGAAACGGCCGATACGAGTCCTTTCAGATCGTAGTTGTTTAGCACAAAATTCCGATCCCGGTACGGCTGTTCCAACAGCAAATCCCATAAAGTATTCAGCGCATTCATTTCATACTCGGTGTAGTTGTGCGTGTCGCCATCCGGGTCGATGAATACCTCGAAATCGTTATCATGAAAAATCACGGCATCACGCTGCGTTATATTGGCCCAAACATCGGGTTCTTCTATCTCGGCTGCCACGTAAAAGAACTTGTCATCCCAAAGCATTTTGGCACGGGTACGAAACCGTGGAACCGGCCGTGAACCACCTTCGATATCCTGAAAATCGTCTGTCCACTCGGCATGCTGCCAGGCTTCCTCATTCAGTTTTCCATCGACTACAATTGGCTCTGATGCACGATAGCAAACATATTCTTTAGGATGAAACGAACGAACCGGACTCATGATCCTGCTTTTTCGCTCTTGACTGGGTTTGTTTCCCGCCAAAACATTACTGACGATGAGCAAAATGATGCCCACTCCAACCACATATCGAATCACCTTGATGTTACTGTTCATACCAAATATTCTCACCTGTTCTCAGCAAAATGGTTCACATTCACTCAAATTTACATCAGGATTTTATTGAAATGGAAACTTTTAAAAAGTTTAATCACAAGAATATTTACTTTTTTAATTTTAATAAGAAGTATTGTTTATTTCCACCTGTGAGATGAAGGATAAAAAAGACGTTTTTCGTAACTTATAGGTTGCGTTCCTTAATTCTTTCAATTAATTTATAATTAGTGTTATAAATCAAAAGCATGGCATATTATTTGGCATATAAACAAGAGAACTTGATGAATTAAAAACTTATATAATGATGAAAGGAAGAATCGTAGCATTATTGATGACTTTAGCGTTGCTTGGAGCATCCGTTTATGCAGCAGAGAATCCTTCGAAACAGGATAAAAAGCAAAAACAGAAACAGCAAACGGAAAAGCTGATGAACTCAAAACAGTTTCAGTTCACAGCGCGGCAAGCCATGCCCCTTGGCGGCAAAACCATAGACCTGACGACCAATCCAAATTTTGTCAGGTTTTATACAGACAGTATTCAGGCTGATATGCCCTTCTTTGGCCGGGCTTACAACGTGCCTTACGGTGGTTCGGGTGGAATAAAATTTGACGGCAAACCCAAAAAATTTACCATCACACCACAGAAAAAGGACAAAGGCTACCTGGTAGAGGCAATCGTTAACGATACAAACGACAGCTATTCGATGACACTTTCGGTAAGCAACAGTGGTTACGGAACGCTTACCATCAACTCCAATAACCGCAATTCAATCAGTTATTACGGACATGTCAGTGCGCTGGAAAATAAGGAGAGCGAGTAGCCCCTTGAAACAGGTAACCCAATGGGCCGCGAAGAAATACCGCTTCTTTACGGCCCATTTTCCATGCTGCTAGTTTGAAAAAAGGGGCTTGTCGTAAGCCAAATCTTTCCTAACTTTGCAACGTTGATTACATCAGCAGACAGTTCGAAACCATCCTGTCTATAAACAAAACTAGGGCCCATCGAGAGAGAAGATTTTCCCCTTCCTCTTCGAACTTTATGTTCGGATGTTACCTCGTATGTTTATTGCTTTTTCAGGAATACGGTTTCCCACTTCTGATGATTTTGGAAAAAACTTATTGGTATCAGAATATGAAAAAAGCAATTGTCCTTTTATCCGGCGGCCTCGACTCATCTGTAGCTTTGCATTTGGCCAAATCAAAGGGATTTGATGTTTATGCGCTTTCGTTCGACTATGGCCAGCGCCACGAACGTGAATTGCAAAGTGCCCGCAAAACGGCCAAAAGTGCCGGAGTAAAAGAACATCACATTGTCAATATGCGACTAGATTTGTGGGGAGGCTCTGCGCTGACCGATCAATCTATCGAAGTTGAAAACGGCGACGTTACCCGCACCGACATTCCGGTTACTTATGTCCCGGCCCGAAATATGGTTTTCCTATCGGTTGCGGCATCGTACGCCGAAGCCATTGGTGCCCGCGACATTTTTATCGGGGTTAGCCAGGTGGATTATTCCGGTTACGTCGACTGCCGCCAGGAATTTATCGATGCCATGGAAGCAGCCATCAATAAGGGAACGGTTTGCGGTGCTGAGATGGATGATCCCATTCATGTTCATGCCCCGTTTATCGATAAAACAAAAGCTGACGAAATCCGACTAGGAATGGAATTGGGCGTTGATTTTGGCCTCACCTGGTCGTGCTACCGGGGTGGCGAAAAACCGTGTGGAACGTGTGACAGTTGTTTGCTTCGCGCGAAAGCGTTTGAAGAAGCCGGGTATACTGATCCGTTGTTGGAAAAATAAAAAAGCAGAGAGAGATGATTATCAGAAAAAAATTCCGGTTCGAAGGAGCCCATATTGTGCGTAATTGTTCATCGAAGCTGTGCCGCGAAAACATTCACGGCCATTCGTATGAAGTGGAAGTGTTCATTAAATCAAACAAGCTGGACAAAGGATTCATGGTGCTCGATTTCATCCTTCTGAGCAAGGTGGGCGAATTCATCAACAGCTTCGACCACGCCTATTCACTCTGGCAGGGAGAAAAGCCGGAAATCAAGGATGCCGTGTATCAAATCAACCAGAGAGTTGCTGAGATTCCTGTTTCGCCTTCGGCGGAAGGCTACGCCCTGATGTTCCTGTACGTGATTGACAAAATCATCCGGAACACCGAAAAGAAAAACGGCGAAGGTGACATTCAGCTTCAATCGGTACGTGTTCACGAAACACAAACCGGCTATGCCGAAGCATTCACCGAAGATTTCGCGTTGGTTGATTTTACACTGGACGACATCAAGCTGAGCGAAGGAATCCGAACCGAATGGGACGACATGGATTGGTGGGAGGAATTGAAACAGCAGAAAATTTTCAAAAACACTCATCTCGAAAATTAATTTCGCATGGCTGCGTCACTTCTTTTGGTCAATAATGGCATTTTCCCCATTACCCGGGATGCCGAAGGCAAGTTGCTGGCAGATGTGCCGGCTACTGGTCTGCAATATCCGGGGACCATACAGGGAGAAGGGAAATTGGTGGGTACAGCCTCACTTTTTATCCGGTTATCAGGATGTAACCTCCGCTGCATGTGGAATATTCCGGGAGGTGGCGTGAGCGCTTGTGATACGCCCGATTCATCGTTTGACGTGAGTAAAAACCAGTTGTGGAAAGTCGACGAAATCATCGAAACGGTAAGGCACAACCTTGGCAATATGCGCCATGTCGTGATTACCGGTGGAGAACCGACCATTCAGCATCGTTCGCTCAAAGAACTTTGCCGTCGACTGAAAGAAGAATTTGACGTTCACATTACCATCGAAACCAACGGCACCCTGTTCGATGAAGAGCTGGCCCGTCATATCGACCTGTTCAGTATTTCGCCAAAGCTCAGCGATTCGCTGGTGACCGAAGAGAAGCTGAAGCAGCTACCTCAACAACTGACTGAAAAAGTAGCTGCAGCTCCTTCTCAGAAAACACCATGCCCGGACGTCATTCAGCAGTACATCGATGTGTGCCTGAATTCCAATGGAGAAAAGGATTTCCAACTGAAGTTTGTGATGAGCGGATCCGAAAACACCGAATCGATTCATGAAGAAGTCCTGAATCATATCTCCGGCTGGAAATCTTCCGATATTCTGGCTATGCCGCTGGGCGGTAATCATCTGACACTTGGAAAAACCAGTTTCCGGGTACTTGAAACAGCTATTCAGCACGGATGGCGTTATTGTCCGCGCATTCACATCGATTTGTTTGGCGACAAACCGGGTGTTTAATTCCAAAATTTCAT
This sequence comes from Prolixibacter sp. NT017, assembly GCF_009617875.1. Taxonomy (NCBI): domain Bacteria; kingdom Pseudomonadati; phylum Bacteroidota; class Bacteroidia; order Marinilabiliales; family Prolixibacteraceae; genus Prolixibacter; species Prolixibacter sp. NT017. Next base: position 3,240,001 of record NZ_BLAV01000001.1, read on the forward strand.
GACCAAACTATTACCATGAAAAATACCATCTCAACCGAAGATAAACTACTGGGCAAAAAAGTCGATTACCCGAAACAGTATGCGCCCGAAGTACTGGTTGCGGTTCCCCGCAAGGTTAACCGCGAACAATACGGCATTAGTGAACCACCGACGGAGTTTATCGGTTTGGATACCTGGCATGCGTATGAGGTGGGATTTCTGACGGAAAACGGCTTGCCTGTTACCGGTCTTCTCAAGTTGGTTTATCCGTTTGATAGTCCGTTTCTGGTGGAAAGCAAGTCGCTGAAATTGTACCTGAATTCGTTCAACATGTCATCTTACGGAAACGATCGAAAATCAGGCATTGAACAGGTGATCGGAATTATTAAAAATGACCTGGAGGCATTGCTGAAATGCAAAGTCAAGCTGGCATTTTTCGACAATGAGCCGGAAGTTGCAGCTCATGATTTTCAGGATTTCATGATAATGGAAGAGACGTTAGATTTGGAAAGAATTCAGTTTAACGATTTCTCGGAAAACCCGGAATTACTAAAACCATCAAAATCGGATGAAAAGGAACTAAAACTGGCGACTCATCTTTTGCGCAGCAATTGCAAAGTAACCCATCAGCCCGACTGGGGAAGCGCCTTTGTTCACATCGAAGGAGAAACACTTCCGGAACCAACTGGATTACTAGAATACATAGTCTCCTTCCGGAACGAAAACCATTTTCATGAAGAGATTTGTGAGATGCTGTACAAACGGTTGTGGGATAAATTTCAGCCTGAAAAACTGATGGTTACCTGTATCTACACTCGTCGCGGAGGAATCGATATCTGCCCGTCGAGAGCCAGTCATCCGGAACTTTTACCTGCAAATTTGACTTCCCCTGAGAAACTTTCGTCTAAATTACTAAGGCAATAATCTCAATATTTTGGGCTATTTCAGCGTAATGGAAGACTATCTATTCTAAATCAATGTATTGACATCTTGTACATAATCTCATATCTTTAATTGAAATAATTTCAGATATGGGGACAGACAAGATTGCTTTTTCCGCGCTTCGGTCCCTGATTCTAACCTCGAAAGAAAGCAGGCTACGAAGCAACAGCCGGCGCAACATGCTGAAAAAATTAGGCATTACGCTGGTTTCCTGGAACCCGGCCGTCGACCTGATTAACGACACTCTCCACCAGAGACCGGTCCTCCATCATTCTCTCCACAAGCTCACCATCGCTTACAACCATCACAACTGGACCATTGACAAATCGTTGTTGGGGGGCCGTCCGCGTTATCGTGTTCAACAGAACGAAAAGGAAATCAGGATTCGTTTAAAGGGAAGCCGCTTCCCGGGACTCCAACTATCGCCCGATTTTACTGCTACCCTTAAACCTGGCACCTGGGGCTGGCAGCTTCATATCCGATTCGATAAGCTGGGAATTGACCAACAACTTTCGCTCGACGAGTGGTTGAATGGGAAAACCGTTCGCGGTAGCATTCCTATAGATGAAGTTATCAAACTGGATCACTCCGACTCGATTTCCATTCGCTCGCTGGCAAATGTCGAAATCAGCTACGACTGGCAACTTCATGTTCGCCTGCGTTCCAAAATGAAACTAACTTTCTCCGGAGAATCACTCCGGTTTTCGGGATTTGAACTCTCCCCCAATCTTCAGTATACGAAACTAAAAAGCCCGGTTTCATTTTTGAATTTCACCCTTCCGGGAAAAGGAATCCACAAACCTGTTCCTATGAATTCTGACAGGATATCGAATTCTTCAGAAAAAACAAGTCAGCAAATAAACGCGCTCCTGTTTGACAGGGAAAAATCGTATTATCAAAATACGTTGCTGGCCTACTGTGGTGAAGAAAATAGCCCGGCTTATTACTACCACCCTTTCGGAGATGAAGCCTCCCTCCCGTTGAATGAATCCATTCTCTCGGTGCACTACGGAGAGAGAAAATCGATCGAACTTCAGGGAAAGGTAGGCCATTCACCTTCTTGGATTAACATTCCGGGTGCAGCCTTGTGCCTGCACGACGAACCGGAAGTCGACGATAATTTCCAGCTGACAATCGGCGATAATGGAAATGAATTGATTGCCTGTGCCGTTCCTTTGGCAGGAACCCGCATCGGCATTGAGGGCGCCGTGAGCCTGCCGGTACAATCGCTTCCGCAGCAAATTATTCTTTCCGGCGAGGCGAATTCGAGTCCGAATATTCAAATCAATCCGCAGGTCAGATACACACGACTCCAACTTGATGTCCCCATTCGTCTCTCGATGTTGCGGGCTGAAGATTTGGTCGAACTTTCATTTGAGTTTTATAACTGCCGGTATACCAACAAGCAACAACAATCATTTATCGAATTGCGTGATGCAAATAAGCCCGGATACATGGTGGTTTATTTTCCGCCGCAACACATTCTCGAGGAAGCCTTTTTCCGCACCAGCGAATTAAAGACCAACGAACCGGGTGCCAACGCAACAGGCAGTAATCAACCGGTAGCTCTTCCGGCTAAGTTTGAAACAGCAGGGAAAAGCCGGCTTGTTTTTGAGCTTTCCAAAGAATTCGAAGGCATGCCGCTAATAGTCAACCAACTGCTCAGTTGGGAACGCTTTAAGCTACGCATCAATCCCAGGGCCTGGCTTTTTACCGGACTGAATACTACCCGGATGATCATTCCGGCCAATATCCGTCGTTTCAGGCAACCAGCGCAGATTTCCATTCCTAAAAATATGAAGCCTCTCAATATTTCCATTATTAGAAATACAGAGAAAGCCACGGAATCGGAAATTCGCATTGCGGCGCATTCGCGAAAGCAAGAGGTCTCTGAGCAACGCTATGAGGAGCAGAATGCCGGCAAGTTTCTTCCGGCACCGGTTCCCACTTTGACACAGCTCAGGCAAATGAACTTTGCCAACATGCGACCTGTCAACTTCTTCACTCCCCCTACCGGCATGGAAACATCGCTCGAAATCCCCGGAAGGTTGTTCATTTCACCTAATCAACTGGCAGGCTTCCGTCATATTCTCCAAATAATCAACTCGTATGACGACAGCTACCGACCAAAGACTTCGATAGAATTAAAACCGATGATGGCCATGCGGCGAATCGGTTCATCGGCTAACACTGAAGCGACACAGGAAGTTCCTTACCAGAATCAGATTTTCGAGTTGTGGCATACCCGAATGGGAGTTCAACTGAAAAGCGGTGAAGTCTCCGAAGAAGTTTTCAAAAACCTGAGCACGATACGGGCGATCTGGTCCAGAGATGTTTATAACGGCAAAAATCTTCAATATCCCGGGAACAATGTAGAAATTCCATTCAGAGCCTCACTCAATGCCAAAGACCGAAATGATTTGGTGCATCAAACTTCGCACTATGGAGCAGATTTCACGCCAAGAGCGGTAGCTGTAAACCGACTGATGCTTTCTGCTTTGGGAGGCTGGCTCGATGCTCACGGTAATTTTGATTACAAGGATATTCAAGATGCCGGCTTCTCCCTCATCGACTGGAAACACTTGGCCACATTGGGTCGCGACCAGTTTGTCAGGATCGTTCGACGCGGTTATCTTTTCCCGTTCGGGCATGAAGCAGCACTCATTAAGATTACGCAGCGTGAATTCGATGACCCCACCCGTTCGGCGGCCGATATTCAGCGGATGTTCGTCGTGGTGAGAGAACCGGAGTTCTTCTATGACCCGTACACTGCGAACAATCAATTCAACGCCTTTCCATTCCAGTCCATTCGTCTGGTAAGTTTGGTTACACCTGCCATCGATTTGCCCACATCTATGGTCAGTTCACCGGCACAGAACTTCCTGATCAATGTAGGCAGCAATCCTTTCCGGTTTAAAATGGAAGCCGTTGATAAAGAAGGCACCACCATTCATTTCCGCTGCCCGATGGTGTTCATTGAGGATTATGCTGACTTTCTGGGGCAACATATCAACGATGTCATAAACATTTACAATCAGCAAAATAAATACAACAACGCAAGAACAGCTGACTTAAACGGGCAGCAAATTGCTTATGCTGACAGTATTTTACCGGATGATACAAGCCTTGAGACCGTTACTCTGCGATTTAAAGCCAAACCTTACTCCTATCCGGGCACGCACCTGAATTTCTATCCGGAAATCGATTATGCGGAAGTTTTGGTTAAAGCCGCCGAAGAGTTTACCGGCCAAAAACAACCGGTCAAAATCGAGTTGTATGACGACCGCAACGAAGGAACCGTCTGGTCGAAAATGTGGAAAGACCAAAAACTTCCTATCGATTTCAACGGTGGTGCCGATAAAACCGGAGGTTTCCTCTCCCCCAATATTTCGGTGAGTGGATTATCCAAGATTTTCGGTCCTGTTTCCGGAGACGTCAATTACATCGCCGGACTGAGCTTTGAGCCAGATAAATTTTTTCCGGATACACCGGATATTCCCGGATTCAACCTTCCGAAAATCTTTGGGGCTCTGCCACTGGGAAAACTCCTCAATCAGGTCAACCTGGGAGCAAGCGCGTTTAATCAGCTAAAAAATAAACTTTCCCTCTACCGGGAACAGATTGATGAAGTCAGAAAACAAATCCTACTGAAACAGGCCGAACTGGAGAAAGCCATTGCCGAAAATAAAACCGAGGATATTGCAAAGCTTAAAAATGAAATAGCCACAAAAACCACTAATTTACAGAGTCTGGCCAACCAGGTACGAGACTTCATGAACGGTCAGACGCCACGTATTCCAAATTTAAAAACCTACCGGGTAGGGAATTCATTTGTGGCCGAATACCGGTGGCAGCCCGAATTTAATAAAACGACCAAGGTTTTCGACGGTTTTATCGCGCTCAATGCTGATGATCCGAATAATACGTTAACCATCAACAACCGGATGGTTAAGTCGATCGATGCACAAACACCACCACAAGTCGAAGTTATGGCCAGCATGCAAAATTTCAATGTCTCGATTGGTGGTATGATAGCCGTTGATTTCCGGAAACTGACATTCAAAGCAGGAACACAAACCAAGAAAGATGTCAAAGTTCAGTTGGGTACAGTTCCGTTGCGTTTCCTCGGATCACTTTCGTTTGTTAACGGCTTGCAGCAGATTATTCCGGCTGGAGGCTTTGGCGAGGGTGTCACCATCAAACTGGAAGGTGCTGGCATTCGTGCGGGATACGATTTGAAGATTCCGCCCATCGAAGTCGGAATTTTCTCATTGGCCAACGTGTCGCTCGGAGCTTCGCTTTATCTTCCCTTTACAGGCGATCCGTTGACACTTGGATTTAATTTCTGCTCCCGGCAAAATCCCTTCCTGTTAAGAGTGAGTCTCTTTGGCGGCGGAGGCTTCTTCGCTTTGCAGACCTCGATTGCCGGATTGACCAAACTGGAAGCGGCCTTCGAGTTTTCCGCTGGCTTATCGCTCAATGTGGGTGTCGCCAGTGGCGGCGTACAGGTGGCCGGCGGCTTCTATTACAGCATCGAGTACGAAAACGACCAGTCAATCTCGAAACTCTCCGGTTACCTGCGCATCAACGGTAACTTGTCGATACTCGGCATTATCACACTGAGCATGGAATTTTACCTGTCGCTGAATGCGATTATCGTCAACAAAATGATTAATGGCGAGACGGTGAAGAAAGTCGAAAAGATGATCGGTGAGGCCAGCGTCAAGGTAAAAATAGAGGTACTCTTCTTCAGCAAAAGCGTTACCGTAAAAGTAAGACGCGAACTTAGGGCCGCCGATGCCGACCCATTATTCTCTGATACGATTCCTGAGCCGGCATGGCTCGACTACTGCAAAGCATTTGCCTAACCCCTAATCCGAGCAAATCATGAAACAATCCATTCTTTTCACAGCACTTCCTAACGGACGCACCAGCCAAAATGGTCAGGATTACCTGCGCTTGTCTTTGGCTATTGCCATTCAACTGGCGGGTTCGGGCAAATTAAAACTCAAGGATTTTCCTGATGTACTGAAATGGCACGACGAGCTGAATGCAATGCAGTTTACATTGAATATGGACGGTAAGGAAAGTGTTATTCAACCGGTTCAGGATAAACTCGATCCATCTCTTTGGGGCGATCTTTTCCACGGAGATATCAAGGTGGAAAGCTATAAAAAAGAAGACTACACGCTTTCGCGGATACACAGCTACCAGGTGGCGTCGATGAAAACCTTTCTGCTGAAAACGTACACGCAATTCGGAACAAAATCGCCGGAGAAAGTTGTTCGCGGAAAAGTTCTACTCGAGAATACCGAGGTGAAGAACATTGGACGTTTCAGGCCTTTGCAGGAAACCCAAATCAGGCAGTTCCAGCGACAACCCATCACCAACATCCGACCAATGGTTACCCGCGAACTGGTCAAAAATAACACGCTGGAAGAAGACCACAGTAAACTCCTTTCCGCCAGGAATTATAAAGAATTGAAATTACAGGCGAAGGTACCGGCATACAATTTTGTTCAGTTGCGTGATTTTCACAAGTACAAAATGAAAATGCTGCAAGCGCCCTTGCTAAAGATTGAAAAGCCAGAATTTGAGTTTCACGATATCTTGGCCGCTTTGGGAAGCTATCCGCAATTGCAACGGAAATTTGGTCTGGTACTCGATTTTCTCGTCCCGGTTCCTGAAAATGTTGCCCCGGAAAGTACACTCAAGATTTATCCGTCGGTGACCGACTGGGAAGTAGAAACCGAAATTTCGACTCCCCGAACGGCTTATCGGCTAACCAGTGACGGATTCTACGCCCGCGAAAAAAACGATACGTTCCTGCACAACGGCTTTGTCAAAATCAACACTCCGGAATTCTCAGCTAACCAGATCGACACCGACGGAACAGCTGTCCAGCTCTCTGAAATGGTCGACAACCAAATTGAGAAGAATTCCATCAGGCAGATTCAGGTAACGGAACAAAATCAGCAAATCGAGCGCATGACCATCACCAATTTGGCACTGAATCTGGCACACGAAAAAGACGAGGAAGAAGATGAAGAAGGGATGCCGCCCATGCGCAGTGCCGGAATTGGTATCATCAAAAACGACATCGATGTGTTTGTCGACCACCGGTTTCAAATCACACAAAAGCTCCAGGCCGATTTTTCGGCTACGCATTACCGAAAAAGAGAGCACAATATTATTGCGCCGGAAGAGATACTTTACGCTGAAGACGTAACGCTGGGATACCGGATGGACATCGCTTACAGCGAGCAACCGGATAAATGGTATTCGCTTCACCGGAAACAGGACAGGGTAAACTATTACGACGAAAACAACAATCCCACCGAGATAAGTGATATAGAGCCTGACGAAGGTTTTCTGCAGATGGCAGCCAGTCAGGATCCGGAAAACCCGGATGACTTTTTTGTCAGTGAAACCCTCTTTCGCTGGGAAGGCTGGAGTCTTTCTGTTCCACGTCCCGGGTTGGCCATTAACGAAGCAGACGACTCGTCGCCCGACAAAAGCCATGATTACGTTCACCGGACCATGGCTGACGAACAAAAAAAGTTTGCGTTCGACCCAACATTGAATTTCAAATTGAATGTTCAGTCGGAAATCATTCCGGGTACGCTTCCGCGACTGCGTTTTGGAAAATCATACAACATTCGTGTCCGCACAGTTGACCTTACAGGGAATAGCGTAGCGCTGAAAAGCGAGACTGATAGTCCAAATAAATGTATCATTTCCGGATTTGTTTACCAGCGTTACGAACCGGTTTCTAATCCGCTGCTTCTGCTGGCCAACGCTTTGCGGCAGGGGGAAACACCTGAATCGCTGGTAATCCGGAGTAATTACGACCAAACCGCCGAGGCATACGAACAAGCCGAGGGTACTGGAAACGGGACAACTGCCCGTCATTTGCTTCCCCCGGAAAACAGCCAGCTGATGGCCGAAACTCATGGACGCTTCGACAAAGCATTTGACGGTAATCCAGACGCCGCACGTGAGATGTATCAGCTCATCGTGGGCCGGGAGAAATCGCCGGAAGTGATGGCTGACGGGAAAGACAAAATCTACTCCGAATCGGAAGCTTCGATCCAATATATTCCCGATCCGGCTGCAGCCGGTGTAGCCGTTTTCCTGGCTGATGGTTATGAAAAAACGCACGAAAAAACATTCGACCCACGCTATTTCAGTTTTTTCTCTTCCAGTGAACTCAATCCAACAAACAACGCGGAAGGCGAAGGCGATTGGCTGAAATATCGCTCGCTGCGCATTCAACTGGCTGAAGGTGACTTCGGGGCAACCTGGAGCTCCGGCGACCGGATGTTGACTGTTCGTTTGCCGAAAGGCTATCGACTGAAACTGAAATTCACTTCATTCTGGCGCTCCACCGATTTACAGTCGCTGTCGGGCGTTTGGAAGATGTTGAAAGAAGAATCACCTGGAGACCAAAAACTGAAACAACTAGCTTTCACCGGCAGGCACTGGATGCTCAGTCCCGGCCGTGAACTAGAACTGGTTCATGCCGTTCAACAACCGGTAGAAGAGCCGAAAATCGATGTAATACAACCAGCCAGAGATTTTGGCTCGACGGATGCCGATTTGAATACGAAGCTGAAAATTCATGCCCGCAGTACGGAAGAGATGTATGTCGAGGCACACTGGAAAGACATGGACGACAATCCCTTATTGACGGAACCCAAAGAGGTAGATGCCAATTCACAACTCGACCAGTTTGTAGTTGGTTATCACGAATCCGAGAAACAGTTTGGGTATATCAGTACCGCCAAAGAAAAGCCACAGATGAAACTGAGAATGGCTGGCCCCATGATCAAAAAAATAGAGCCCGATCAGAAGCCTGTCCAGTTGTTCCATATGAAACCTGATGTTACGTTCAAAACCATTACCTATCGTGGGTTTGTTTTGGCAATTCCCCCGTTGGTGCACCGGTTCAACGATACCAAACACCGTTGGGTCGATTATCGCCCGGTAGGAACTTCGCGCTATGCGGAAATGTTTGTCTGCGAAAGCGACGAAACACCTAAACCGGTAAAACGCGAAGGCCCCTGGTTTGAGAAGGTGAATATTCTTTCCACAGCCCGCCCGGCCATTCCGAAAGTAGAATATGTTCTGCCTCTGATGCATTGGGAAAAATCGGACGGTAACAAAGTGATGATTCACAAACGAAATGGTGGTGGATTGCGTGTTTACATGGACCGTCCGTGGTTCTCATCCGGTGAAGGAGAAAAACTGGCCATCCTTTTAATGCCGCAAGGCAACAAAGATAAAACCGCCATGATGCGGGCGACTCAGCGTTACAATCCCAACTTCACCATGTGGGGAATCGACCCGATTCATCCATCGACACAACCCGATAAAACCGGGCCATTACCGGATGATTTTGGTTTCAATGCAGAAACCGTTCGAAATCTGGAGCACCCCGGAGTTAAAAATATCCGTACAGATGCGGCTATTTATCCGGTTCGGTTTGACAAGCAGCGGAAAAAATGGTACGCCGATATCAGCATTAGCACGCAGCGGATGTATTTCCCGTTTATCCGGTTGATCCTGGCTCGTTATCAGGAAAACTCACTAAGAGAAGGAAATCATGACGTTTGCCTTAGCGAACCTGTTACCGCTGATTTCATGCAGCTTCTTCCCGACAGGCGCACCCATATTGAGTTCAACAACGACACTAATAACTCTCGGTTTAGAATAACCATTTCCGGTTTGGTTTCCCATGTTTATCCCAACCATCCGGGCAGTTATTTCGAAATTACTTTTATCGACCCGGAACTGGCGCAACCCATTGATGCAATTTTAGATGATGACCGCACGGACAAAACACTTTCGCGATACAACTACACGATAGCGGTTTCAGAAAAAAACGTAAACAACGGATATTTTCGGTTGGTAAAAGACTTTAACTTGCCCGGAAAATACCGCTCCACTCCCTTCGAGATTATCATCCGGGAGTATGAGCGTTCCGGCGAGCAGTTAAAAACAACTCTTCGGCAACGAGGCGATGGACTCCCGCCCAACAACGAACCGCGTCTTGTTTATGCCGACGTATTCAAAATCAATGTAAAAAAATAGACCGTTTTGGTATTAATCCATATTCACTGTGGTCGCCTGTTTCCGCTTATCACGCTTGTAATTGTTGATGCGATATGACAGCGTTAAGCGGATGGGATAATTGGGTTTCATCGACGTGGTTTGGTAAAAATCCGGCTCGTCAACTTTCGTCACAATATCCGTAGTGCGGAAAATATCGTAAGCCATCAAGGTCAACGACAGTCTTTTTTTCAGGAACTGCTGGCGAAAAGATATATAGGTGTAAAAGATATGCTCATTGCTACCCTGTGGCCTTTTCACGCCGGTTCCGTAGGTTGGCATGATTTGAAAAAAGGTATTATCACTGATTCTGAATGAATTCGACCATCGGATATTCACTCCTGCATCACCACGAGTGCCATAAATTGGAGCGAGTTCGCCCACCGTCTTCACCCTGAACTTATAAAAATTGAAGATGGGCATCATTGTCCAAAAGCTATTCATCTTAAAATTGAACGTGGCGTCCAATCCCAGCGCATCTTCATCTCCCACATTTTCGAATTTGTAATTGACGACTGTTCCTGCGTAAATGCTTTGCACTTTGAAAATATGGTTCTTATAATAATCGTAATACCCTTTCAACGTGATGCTATTACTTTTGAAGGAATTGGAATAGGTTAACGACAACGAGTTGTTGTATTCGTTATCGAGGAATGGATTTCCTGATTGAACGTAGTCAAAATCAAACCACCTGGGATTGGCCTCCATTTGAATAGTCGTCAACCGATCAATTCTTCGCGAAAAAGCAAGATTCATCGTTTGCTTATGAGGCAAATGATAATTCAGAAAGAATGATGGAAATAAATCCCACTTGTCGACTTTTTTCTGCCAGTTATCGGTAACACTGTTCAGCAATCTCGATGTATGTTCAGCTCGCAGTCCCAACTGCAGTTCCATTTTCTCCCAATTCTTCCGGTACTGGCTGTAAAACGCATGAATCTCACGACTCAAGCTGCTTTTGGAGTCCCCAACCGAAAAAGCAGACAGCTCTGTACCTGCCCGAGATAAATCTGCCGTGTAGTTGGAAGATTCTTTCTCTTTGCGGAACTGATACCCGGCTTCGAACTTACTTTTGTCGCCCAACGGCAAAGAATAATCCAGATTAATCCGACTATCATCATCGTTGCGCGAATCCTTCGTCTTCATCCAGTTGGTCAGATTTCCGGTTTCGTCTTTCAGCTCATTATGCATCCGGTTGTCAAACGAAGTATTGTTCCACTGCCCGGTGATTTCCAGTTTATGCCCTTTATTGTTAAACGCATGGGAATAGGATAACGAGGCTCCCCGGTAATCTCCGGGTCTCCGGTTTTCGCCAACACTCATACGTTTTATATCATAGGAATCCGGACCGTTGGAAGAATAGGTCATATCGAAATCGGCATGATTCAATACATAATAAGTTCCTGCAGTTGCCGACAGTAACAGGTCATCTTTTTTCGATGGAGCAAACTCAATACCTCCTCTAACGCCGGTATTTTTTCGGTAAGAATAACGTCTGCCGTCCTGGTTACTCTGAAGCAAATATCCATTTTGGTAATTCTTTACAACTGACGTCGCGTCCCCTTCCATATTACGTTTATTATGGTCGGCTCCCACAAAAAAGCTGAGTTTTCCGGCTTTATGATTAATGATGAAATCGGAAGCATAACCGCCTATCTGGTCATGAGCAAGCGTGATGTTACCATCCCATCCTTCGCCCCGGCCTTTCTTCGTGATAATATTCAAGATGCCGGCAGTTCCATCCGAGTCATATTTGGCGGATGGATTGGTAATTACCTCAACCTTTTGCACGTTGTCGCTGGGAATGCTTTTTAGAGCTTCATTACTTTTCAGTGGAGAAGGTTTTCCGTCAATTAATACGAGGAAATTTTCACTTCCTTTCAGTGTCAGGTTACCGCTGGGCGTTACATTGACCGATGGAACACGCTGCAGCAGGTCAACCACGGTTCCTCCTGCTCCTTCCATCCGGTTGCCGACGTTCACCACGGTTTTATCCAGCTTGGTACTCACCCCCCCGGTACGTTCAACAACGTCGACCTCACCAAGTTGCTTCACATCAGGTTCCAGAAACAAATCTCCGAGGATAAACGGATTTCGTTTTTGAGCTAGTTCTACATTCGTCATCACCCGTGGCGAATACCCCATAAAACGAATTTTCATGAAATATTTCCCGTAAGGAATATTCTTTAGCACAAACGAGCCGTTTCTTGCTGACGCTGTTCCGTTAATTAACACTGAATCAACTGAACGGAATAAGGCGATATTAGCATACTCAATCGGTTGTTTTGATTTCATATCGAGGATTCTTCCCCGAAGTTCTCCCGGCTCACTATCTTTATCACTCTGTCCGAATAAGTACTGAAACGGGGTTAGTGCGAAGACAAAAAGTGTTAACAAAAACACTTGTTTCTTGCTTAAACGCCCCATAAATATTTTGGTCTTTGTTTTTAAACGTATGCGAATTTAACATTATGTAACGATTTATCAATAATAAATTATTATTTATTTATGTGTCTTATAACCTAATTCTCACAAACATCAATAAATACAGTCATTTCGACACTTCCACTCTTTGAAAACATTGCAAAGACGTTTCCTTATATAAAATAGCATTTATAACTTTTATTCTAAAATTTTAAGGATAAAATCAATTCATTACACTCACAAATATGAAGGCAGAGATAAGACATCATACAATCTTCACAAACAACTAATTACCCCAGCAAAATGAAATAGACAATATTTATCCCTTGATTATCAACTGTCATTTGAGAATCCAGAGTCGATAATCAAACGAGAAATCACTACTTTTGCACACAAGAGACCAATATGTGCATTTTTTATTATGAAAGAAAAAACACGGTACAATATATTGAATGTAGCCAGGAAACTTTTTGCCAACAAAGGCATCGGCAAAACCACGATGTTAGATGTGGCTCGTGCTTCCGGATTGGGGAGAAGAACGCTCTACATGTACTACAAAACCCGTGACGATCTGTACCGGGCCGTTGTTAAAAGTGAAATTGAAGCAATTCTCAACCGATTACAGAAAGTCGTCAAATCCAACTTATCGCCCGAAAAAAAGTTTCTACATTTTGTAGCTGTACGTATGCAAGCGTTGGAGGACCTGGTCAAAAGAAACCGCTCACTTCGTTCCGATTTTCTGAATAACCAACCCCGAATTGAGGAAATCAGAAAAGAGCTGGATGTCCGGGAAAAAGCTTACCTGACTGAAATTATTCGGGAAGGAAACAACTCGGGCTCTTTCAGTATCGAAAATCCCGACCTCACAGCAGATATTGCACATACTACCATCAAAGGTTTTGAACCAAAATTTATCGAAGATGATTTCGGTTCAAAATATCAAACCACACTAAACCTTTGCACTAAAATTCTGTTTCAGGGAATCAAACCACAGACCAGATAGATATTTATTATATACCATCATCATAAAAATGAAAATGTTTCTAAACACTGTATCGCACTATTTACCCAAGGAAAGGGTTCCCAATGGATACTTCAAAGAGGTAAATGGTTTATCTGATTCCTGGATTTTTGAACGGACCGGAATCAAAACCCGTTCAAAAGCCGCGAAAAATGAAAATACCAATACCATGGCGGTTGAGGCCGTAAAAAATGCACTACCGTCTCTCCCTTTCGATATCCGCGATGTTGATCTGATTGTCGGCGCCTCGTATTCACCCTACGACACGGTGGCCACCATGGGACACGTTGTTCAACGGGAATTTCATATCAAAGATGCACAGGTGGTATATATTTCATCGGCTTGTTCTTCTTTAGTCAATGCCCTGGAAGTTGTTGAAGGGTACTTCGCCATGGGAAAATCAAAACAGGCTTTGGTTATCGCTTCAGAACACAACACGGCTTTCAGCGATGAAACATGTGAAAAAAGTGGCCATTTATGGGGCGATGGGGCTACTGCCCTTTTTATTAGCGATGAGCCGTTGGGCGATAAACCTGCCGAATTCCTCAGCATCTATAGCCGTGGGTTAGGACACATCAGTAAAGGTCCTGAAGCTGTTTACCTGACACCGGGACGGGACGGACTGCAAATGCCCGATGGCAGGGATGTTTTCATCCAGGCGTGCCAGTACATGCGCATTGCACTGGAAGAAGCTTCGGAACAATGCGGCTTGTCGTTCGACAATCTCGACTGGATTGTTCCCCATCAGGCCAATCACCGCATTATCAAAAATCTGGCAGGTCAGCTTTCGGTGAATGAAGACAAAATATTTACCAATATCCGTGAACTCGGTAATACTGGTTCAGCCAGTACCGGTATCTGTCTTTCACAAAATATGGACACCATTCAAAAGGATGCCCTTTTAGGAATCACCGTTTTTGGTGGTGGATATTCCGCCGGCGCAGCCATTCTTCGATTTTAACGATTTATTTAGAATAGTAGAAAACGCCGGATAATCCGGCGTTTATTTTTTTATCTCAGCGGTATCACACCTGTATGAGGTCGGGTTGTCATATAAATATTCCCTTCAGAAAGTAACTGTAAAACATTTTAAATCAGAACAAAATTCATTAATTTTAAAGTTACGCGCTCTATTTAAACAAGTAGCTCCCGACAGTTTAGATTAATCTTATAACATAGCCTATACCAATCTTAAATACCTTGTTATGATGCTTTATGTAGGAAATCTTGATTACCGAATATCTGAAGAAGACTTGTACGAGCTTTTTTCAGAATACGGACATGTTACTTCTGTTAGAATTGTACGCGACAGAGGCTCGCACCGAAGTAAAGGATTTGGTTTTGTGGAGATGGAGCACGATTATGAAGCCAACAGGGCTGTCGACAATGCAAATGGTTTAATCATCGCCGACCGGAAAATGGTGGTTCGGTTTGGACACCAGGCCAGTGGAACCCGTTCTGAAAAAAGAATGAAAGCACCATCACGCCATTCTTACCAATAGAAAATACAATTGAAAACAGAAATGCCAATCGGTAATCAAGGTATTCCGACTGGCATTTTTGTTACCCGCGAATTTCAGATTCAAACCTTTTTATAGTATTCCACTTTACCTTCTTCAGCCAAATCAGCTACTTTGTCGGCTAAATTCTTTCTGGTTGTTTCATCCATTTCCTGGAAGGCTTTAGCTAACGCAATTTTTTCTTTAATAAAACCAACATTCTCAGCTCCCGTAATCAAAACACTAATGGGCATCGACCAGGAGAAGAAAAGGGCATCACGCATCGATATTCTTCCCGGGACAACCGGATCATCTGATTGCCAAACCTCATTTCCATTCATCACTTTCTTGCCGAAGAAACGCCCGTCTGCCAAAGTCTTCATGGCTAACACTGCCAGCTTATTATCGATGGCCTTGGGTATTACTTTCCTGACAAAGGAATGTTCCGATGCAAAATCGACCAGGTTAACCGGGAACTGACTGGTGCTGAACAATTCCATTCCCCCAGTTTTCTCCAACATACGAAGATGTGCGTACGGATTCTGATGCCCGGTAAATCCGATATGCCTTGCTTTCCCCGATTCTTTAGCTTCCCGGACAACATCCAGCAAACCGTTGGCAATGCGCGTATCGACATCTTCAGGTGATTGCAACGAGTGAATTTGCCACAAGTCGAGATGGTCAGTATTCAACCTCCGCAATGAACCTTCGAGGTGCTCACGCGCTGTTTTAGCATCCTGCGTAAAGGTTTTCGTCATCAGGAAAATATCATCACGGTATTTGGGAACCAGATATTTTCCATATCGGCGTTCGCTTTCGCCACCAGCATAAGATTCTGCCGTGTCGAAAAACCGAACGCCCCCTTCGATGGCGGCTTCAATAACTTCCTGGGCATCCCGCTCGGTTGTCCATCCCACGTGATAACCACCAACGCCCAACATCGTAACATTTTCCCCGGTAGTACCGAGTTTCCTTGTCGGTAAGATTTCGCCCCACTTATCGTTCGCCGAAAAATTGTTCCCCAGGCTCGGATAGGGAAGCATCATGCCGGCAGTTAACCCCAGCATGGTTTGGATAAATTCTCTTCTTTTTTTCATAGTCTATTCTGGTTCGTCAGTATTCACAATCGAAACACTCGTTTTTATAAATAGTTCACAATCCTTCCGTTTACTAAAGATTGTTAAACAATGATAATCAACACACAATCGATCAAACCATCAAAATTCGCAGTTGTTTACATGATAGTTTATAGTTAAGTTTAGACAAATTTTTAATATAAAATTACCCGAACAACACAGTGGCTGTGCCGGGTTTTTCAAGAAATTAAATCGTTTCGTTATGAAGAAGCTAATTTATTTATTCGCCCTGGCGGCAATCGTCGCATCCTGTTCTACAAATCCGGCCTTTATGGTTGATGGAAATATAAAAGGATGGAAAGATGGCCCGGTAACTTTAAAGAAAAAAATTGACGGAAGCTGGATCACCGTTGATTCAACCCAAATGAAAAAGGGAAAATTCAGTTTCTCGGGCACGGTTGATGTACCCGGAATGTACTACGTTATTCCTCCTTCCGGCCGGAAAGATGCAATTCCTTTCTTCCTGGAAAACAGCAATATTGAAATTACAGGTAATAGTGATGACCCAAAAGACGTGGAAGTACATGGCTCTGCGGCACAAGATGAATTCAGAAATTTCTACGATCGCGTTGACAGTATCAACAACCAAATGAGTTCGTATTACGAAAAATACGCGAAAGCCCGCTCGGAAAACGATACAACAACATCAGCCCACATCGAGAAGGAACTGAATGACCTGTACAAAATAGAGAACGATATTCAGAAAGCTTTTGTCCTGGACAATCCCAACTCGTTTGTCGCTCCTTATATCTTGCTACAAATCCAATATGGCATGGATGCCAGCGAGCTGAACAGTTACGTACAGAATTTCTCGGAAGACGTAATGAAAACACCCAGTGCTCAAACGCTGAGCATGAGAATCAAAAAACTGGAGAAGGTAGCCGTTGGACAACAGGCACCCGATTTTACAATGAATGATGCCGATGGGAAGCCGGTTAAGCTATCAGACGTGTACAAGCAGCACAAATACTTGCTGGTTGATTTCTGGGCGTCATGGTGTGCTCCCTGTCGGCAGGAAAATCCAAATGTGGTTGCCGTTTGGCAAAAATATCACAACGACGGATTTGGCGTCATGGGTGTATCACTCGATGCTAAAAAAGATGCATGGATGAAGGCAGTAAAAGACGACAACCTGACCTGGACCCAGGTATCGGATTTGGAAGGCTGGAAAAACTCAGCAGCCGACTTGTATGGTGTCAATTCCATTCCGTCCAATATCCTATTGGACCAGACGGGAAAAATCATTGCACACAACCTGCGCGGAGACGATTTGCAGAATGAAATCTCTGCCTTGCTGAATAATAAAAAGTAAATCAATACGCTATTGCATAAAAAAGGGTGACTGAAAAATGTAGTCACCCTTTTTTATTTCCTATTTCAACGGACTAATTATGAGTCCATCGGAAGCGGTAACCAACAGACCACTCGACAAATTCAGCCTGCGAAAACTCCGATGCCCGTAACCGGACTCCGGCAAACATATCGTTATTCAGATGATACCTCACTCCTATCCGCTGGTATAACCTCGGCTCAGCTTTGGGGACGTCCTTATTCAACAGAAAAACGCCTAAATCGCCTACCAGGCTGAGACGATCCATTGAATACTCGATGGTTCCAAATGTTCCCAACATGAAATAATCGGAACCTTCAACGGTTACCGGTTTTTCCACGTCGTTGTCTACCATCATTTCTGCTTTTATTGAAGCATCATAGCCCATATCAAATCCAAGTCCTGCTTTCAACGAATGACTCATGCCACTCAACCAAGCAGCTGAGAAAGTTCCGACAAAGAAGTTCTTCCCCCAGTATTCAGGAGCCACCGCACGATCATACTCCATCTCTTTGGCTCCGGCCGAAAATGCCAAAACCAGTTCGTCTTCACCTTTAAATTTCTTCTTCTGCACAGGAACCATTACCGGCCGTGAATCGGACAAATGGTAACGGAACTCAACTTTGGGAGCAAACATGTTCAGTCCGCGCGAATCGACCGCCAACGTAGCGTTGGTGTAATGGGTATAACCAATGCCTGCTGCCACATCAAACCGCTGGCTCAGTTGGTAAGCATATTCAAAACCCAAATGCATGTATATATTCTTCCGGGCTCCAATAATCTGTTCCCACGTACTGGCCGTATTGGAATCGAAGTTGGATGACAATCCCATTCTCCACTCATAATTAACTCCGCTGCGTTTCCATCTTTTGATATTCCCTCCATAGAAAAAGTAAAGGGCCGCAGGTTTTCCCACCTGGTATACATCGTCAAACAACGCAGCAGAAGTCAAGCCAACTCCATAGTACGGATAGTTAGACAA
Organism: Prolixibacter sp. NT017; assembly: GCF_009617875.1. NCBI lineage: Bacteria > Pseudomonadati > Bacteroidota > Bacteroidia > Marinilabiliales > Prolixibacteraceae > Prolixibacter > Prolixibacter sp. NT017. Next base: position 3,258,425 of record NZ_BLAV01000001.1, read on the forward strand.
TCCATGCCATACTTTAGAACCATTGGTCTGCCATCCCAGCCGAATATCTGCTGCATTATAATTAAAAAATCCATTTCCGGCAGGATATGAGTTATTCAGCCTAAATACGGTTCCAGCTTCGTAGCTTGCGCCAATCCAGGCCTTATACTTTTTCTTTGCCCCTGTCGTGTCTATAACAGTTGAAGCTTCCTGTGCCACCGCGCCGATTGAGAAAAGCAGCACAAATACCAGGGAGAGAACGGAGAAGGTCAGAGATTTGTACATGTTTTATGATTTTGGATGATTTATATGCCGATTGCACATTTTCCTGATAAGTATTATCACCAAAAGTCTGTAAAACTTTAATACTTTTGATTACTGTTAACTAATATACGAAAAAAGCGGGATAATCAATAGTTATGATTACCCCGCTATTATTATCGTTAAACGGAAATGTTATTTCTTTCGGATATACTCGACAATCCAATCTCCGACTTCGTCTGTACCTAATGCTTTCCCGCCTTCTCCAGCTAAATCTTCAGAAACGGCTTTCGCTTCAATCGAAGCGTTTACTGCCTCCGTTATAAGAGCAGCCTCGTCCTGCAGTTTGAACGCATATTCGAACATCATAGCCGCCGAAAGAATAGTGGCACACGGATTAGCAATATTTTTGCCTGCTGCCTGTGGATAAGAACCGTGAATAGGCTCGAACACCGATGTGTGAACTCCCATGGAAGCCGATGGCAACAATCCAAGTGAACCGGATATTACACTGGCCTCATCGGTCAGGATATCACCGAACATGTTTTCCGTTACCATCACATCGAAACGCTTCGGCCACTGAATAATCTGCATGGCGGCATTGTCAACGAACATGTACTCGACTTCCACTTCAGGGTACTTCGGAGCCATCTCTTGTGAGATGGTCCGCCACAAACGTGAAGTAGCCAATACGTTTGCCTTGTCGACAATCGTAAGTTTTTTGCGGCGCTGCATAGCAAATTCAAAAGCCAGCTTCAAAATCCGCTCAATTTCTTCACGAGTGTAAATGCTGGTGTCATAGGCTGTATTTCCGTCTTCGGAACGTCCCTGTGGTTGCCCGAAATAGATACCTCCGGTCAATTCACGAATAGCAACAAAATCGGCACCTTCGATACGGTCGCGACGCAGCGGAGACATATCCAGCAGCGACGGGAACGTGATGGTCGGGCGAATGTTGGCGTACAGTCCCAATTTCTTCCGCATAGCGAGAAGTCCTTGTTCGGGGCGCACTTTTGCCGACGGATCGTTGTCAAAACGCGGATGGCCGATTGCGCCAAACAACACAGCGTCCGAATCCATGCAAAGCTGGTGTGTTTCTTCCGGATACGGATTACCGGTTTCATCGATAGCAACCGCTCCCACCAAACCTGTTTTGGTGATTAGTTCGTGTCCGAAACGAGCGCAAATGGCATTGGTTACTTTGAGCGCCTGCTCAACTATTTCCGGGCCAATTCCATCGCCGGGTAACACTGCAACGTTCAATTTCATATTATATCAATTCAAATTTTTCGGGATCCGAATCAGAAAACCTGATTGTCGTTTTCCACGATGTTTAACATTTTCATTGTTGCCTTGATGGCGGCAGCCGTTTGGTCAGGATCCAAACCACGTGTTTTGAACTCTCTTCCCATGCGCCACGTAATCAACGTTTCGACCAGTGCATCGGTATTTCCACCGGGAGGAATCGTGACCGTATAATCGGACAATGCCGGGAAAGGCTTGTTCAGTTTATGGTAAATCTGGCGCAATGCATTCATAAATGCGTCGTACTGTCCATCACCCGAAGTAGCTTCTTCGTATTCATTTCCATCAATGGAGATGCGTACTGTTGCCATCGGGCGAAGACCCAATGCATGAGAAATGGCGTAATTCTTCAGCTCGATATGCTGAATAATGGATTCACTCTTCAAGACATCCGAAAGAATATACGGCAAATCTTCTGCAGTAACGCTCTCTTTCCTGTCACCCAGTTCGATGATCTTTTCAGTTACTTTCTTCAAATCATCCGGATCGAGATGAACCCCCATCTCTTCCAGATTTTTCGCGATGTTGGCTTTGCCGGATGTTTTCCCTAAAGCGTACTTCCGGGTACGGCCAAACCGTTCGGGAAGTAACTCATTGAAATACAGCTGGTCTTTTTTATCGCCATCGGCATGAATACCGCTGGTTTGCGTAAAAACGTTCTCACCAATAACCGGTTTGTTTGTTGGAATCCGAACCCCGGAGAAACTCTCCACCAAACGGCTGACCATCGCCAGCTTCCGCTCGTTAACCGAGTTCGGGCGCTTCAGATGGTCATTAAGCAATGCAATCACACTGGCTAACGGGGCATTTCCGGCCCGCTCACCCAAACCATTCACGGTAGTGTGAACGCAGTTAATGCCTGCGCGTATCGCAGCCTCGACATTGGCTACCGAAAGATCGTAATCGTTGTGGGCATGAAAATCGAAATTCATTTTCGGGAATTTCTCAATCATCATACGGCAAAACTCGAACGTCTCCAGCGGCGACAAAATTCCAAGCGTATCAGGTAGCATGATGCGCTGAATTGGTTCATCTTTCAGTCCGTCGAGCAACTTCTCCACGTAATCGGGGGAATGGCGCATTCCGTTCGACCAGTCTTCCAGGTATATGTTTACCCGAATCCCCATCTCACCAGCACGACTAACGGTTTCCCGAATATCCTGAATGTGCTGCTCCGTCGATTTTTTCAATTGCTGAGTTAAATGGCGGTGCGAACCTTTGGTCAAAAGATTCATCACTTCGCCCCCGGCGTCCTTAATCCAGTTGAGCGATGTCCCTCCATCGACAAAGCCAAGAATTTCGATTCTATCACGATAACCGGCTTTTGAAGCCCATTCGATAACTTTTTGAGCAGCCCGGAACTCCCCCTCAGAAACACGAGCCGACGCAATTTCGAGATAGTCAATTTTGACCTCTTCGAGTAAAATTTTTGCGATGCTCAGCTTCTCAGTTTCCGAGAAAGAAACCCCCGAGGTCTGCTCGCCATCCCTCAGGGTTGTATCCATGATATAAACTTTTTTTGCCATAGCTCTGCTCATCAGTCACACTTGTTTTATCGTAGCGATTCTTCGAACCTGGCTACTTTGTCTTTTAGCGTAACCAGAAAATCGATATCGTCGTAGCCATTCAACAGGCACTTTTTCTTGTAGGCATTGATTTCGTAATCCGTTGTTTCGCCGGTTTCGAGATTGGTGAAAGTCTGTGATTCCAGATCCACTTCGAACTCGGCATTCGGATTCGCTTCAATGGTTTCGAACAATTTCTCGAGGTATTCAGGCGAAACCTGTACCGGTAATAACCCGTTATTCAAGGCATTGTTCTTAAAAATATCGGCGAAAAAACTCGACACAACTACGCGAAATCCGTAATCGTAAATCGCCCAGGCAGCGTGTTCGCGGCTCGAGCCGCTTCCAAAATTCTTCCCTGCCACCAGGATTTTTCCACTGTAGCGGGATTCGTTCAGAACGAAATCAGGGTTGGGCGTATCGCCACTTTTGTAGCGCCAGTCGCGGAAAAGATTGTCACCAAAACCCTTTCGCTCTACCGCTTTCAGGAAGCGGGCCGGAATAATCTGGTCGGTATCCACGTTTTCGATGGGCAGTGGTACTGCCGGACTCCGGAATTTTACAAATTTATCGATAGGCATAATCAATCAATTCAAAGTTCACATTATAAAAAATCACGCGGATCGGTTACACGACCGGTTACTGCAGCTGCTGCAGCCATTATCGGGCTGGCCAGCATGGTACGGGCTCCGGGCCCCTGACGTCCTTCGAAGTTTCGGTTCGAAGTAGAGACGGCGTATTTTCCCGCCGGAATCTTGTCTTCGTTCATGGCCAAACAGGCTGAACAACCGGGTTGACGTAATTCGAAACCGGCTTCTTCCAGAATTTCTACGAGGCCTTCCTCCCGAATCTGCGCTTCGACCTGATGAGAGCCGGGTACCAGCCACGCTGTGATATTATCGGCTTTCTTCTTTCCCTTCACAAACTCTGTGAATGTCCGGAAATCCTCAATACGGCCGTTGGTACAACTTCCGATAAAAACATAGTCGACCTGCTTGCCCAGCATCTTGTCGCCAGGATGGAATCCCATATACTCCAACGATTTGTTGAAAGTAAAGCGGTCGCTTTTTCCCATATCTTCGCCGGTAGGAATGGCACCGTCAACGCCAATGCCCATTCCGGGATTGGTTCCGTAAGTGATCATCGGTGAGATATCAGCAGCATCGTACGTATATTCCAAATCGAAAACCGCATCGTCATCTGATTTCAGCGTCTTCCAGTAGGCAAGCTGCTTTTCCCATTCTTCACCTTTCGGCGCAAATTCTCGTCCTTTGATGTATTCGAAAGTCACCTCGTCTGGAGCAATCATTCCGCCACGCGCACCACTTTCGATACTCATGTTGCAAAGTGTCATGCGGCCTTCCATCGACAAGCTTTGAATGGCCGAGCCAGCATATTCGATGAAGTGTCCGGTACCACCCGAAGTAGAAATCTTCGAAATAATGTAAAGGGCAATATCTTTCGCGGTAACGCCTGGATGCAATTCTCCTTCTACATTAATTCGCATTTTCTTCGGTTTGGGCTGAAGAATGCATTGACTGGCCAATACCATCTCCACCTCGCTGGTTCCAATTCCGAAAGCTATGCTACCGAATGCGCCGTGAGTCGAGGTATGACTGTCACCACAAACGATGGTCATCCCAGGTTTGGTGATTCCCAACTCGGGACCAATCACATGGACAATGCCATGGAAAGGGTGGTTCAGGCCGTAAAGGCCAATGTTGTGCTTTTCGCAATTCGCAGTCAGCGTATCGACCTGCTTACGAGAGAGCAATTCCTGAATAGGAAGTTCCTGTCCTTCCGTCGGAACGTTATGGTCGGGGGTTGCCACGGTTTTTTCCGGACGGAAAACTTTCAAACCGCGACGTTCCAAACCACCAAATGCAACCGGGCTGGTTACTTCGTGGATAAAGTGGCGGTCGATGTAAAAAACATCGGGGCCACCGTCCACATGCTCAACCACATGAGCATCCCATATTTTGTCAAAAAGTGTTTTTGGTGCTGAACTCATTTGAATATCATTCAAAATTAATACTGCTAAAAACAGAATCAGATTTTATTACCTGAACCGTTTCCTATTTTGTTAATCGCATCGATGAAGGCCTCAACCGAAGCAGTCACAATATCGGTGTGGGCGCCAAAGCCGTTGTAAATAACGCCGTCGGCTTCCACCTGCATGTGCACTTTACCAATATCATCACTTCCACGAGTAATCGCCTGAATAAGAAACTCTTCCAGAACCACCTTGCGGTGAATGATATCTTTAACAGCTGAAATCGCCGCATCGACAGGACCATTACCTGATTCGGTGGCTGTGAATTTCTCGCCGGCAATATCCAGCTTCACGGTAGCCATTGGAACCATATTTTTTCCGGTCACCACCTGCAGGAAGTCAAGCTTAATCCGACGTTCTCCTTTACCCAATTCGCCGAGCAGTACCAACAGATCGTCGTCCTTGATCTGCTTCTTCTTATCGGCCAGTTTCAGGAAGTCTTCGTAAATTTCGTCCACCTTTTCTTTGTCCAGTTTGTATCCCAGAACTTCGAGACGGTGCTTCAATGCGGCACGACCACTACGGGCTGTCAGCAGGATAGAAGATTCGTTGATTCCCACCTCCGCCGGATCGATGATCTCGTAGTTTTCTCGGTTTTTCAGTACACCGTCCTGGTGAATACCACTCGAGTGAGCGAATGCATTCCGACCAACAATCGCTTTGTTCGGTTGCACCGGCATGTTCATCAAACTGGAAACCAGGCGGCTGGTTTTGTAAATATTTTTTGAGTTGATATTGGTATGCAAATCCAACTCCTTGTGAGAACGAAGCGTCATCACCACTTCTTCCAATGAAGTGTTTCCGGCACGCTCACCGATACCATTGATAGTTACCTCTACCTGGCGGGCACCATTCATAATTCCGGATACGGTATTCGCGGTAGCCATACCCAAATCGTTATGACAGTGAGTCGAGATAATGGCTTTATCGATTCCTTTTACATTCTCTTTCAGGAAACGGATTTTCTCGCCGAACTCATTCGGAAGACAGTACCCCGTTGTATCCGGAATGTTTACAACTGTCGCACCCGCTTTAATCACAGCCTCAATTACTCTGGCCAGATAAACATTGTCCGTACGACCAGCATCTTCAGCATAAAACTCGACGTCTTCAACATACTTCTTGGCATATTTTACAGCAGCCACAGCACGTTCAAGAATTTCGTCCTGGTTGGAATTCAGTTTATATTTAATGTGATATGGTGATGTACCAATACCAGTATGGATTCGTCCACGCTTGGCATATTTCAGTGCATCGGCAGCTACATCGATATCTTTCTCCACCGCACGGGTCAGGGCACAAATGGTTGGCCAGGTAACCGCTTTCGACAGTTCGACCACCGAATTAAAATCGCCCGGGCTGGAAATAGGAAAGCCGGCTTCAATCACGTCGACCCCTAGCAGTTCCAGGGCCTTGGCTACTTCGATTTTCTCAATCGTATTCAGCTGGCAACCCGGTACCTGCTCTCCATCTCGCAGTGTGGTATCAAATACATATACCCTGTTATCATCCATGATTTTCTGTATTGAATTTCTTAATTTACTTTTTCAAACTATTCCCGGCTTTGTGCTATTATGAAGAATGGAAAGAACCAGGTTCTCTCCATTCACATATCATTCGGCATTAGCCGTTATTTTCGGGACGCAATTGGCGCACGGTGGCACCTGCTTTCCACATTTCAGAATCGTGCAATTCCTTCAATTCCGCCTCCAACTTGACTCGATAGTCAGACTTGCTGTTGGAATCGATCGAACGTTGCGCTTCATTTCCGGCAGCCACTTCGCTGTACAGTTCTTCAAAGACCGGCTGGGTTGCATCGCGAAATTTCTTCCACCAATCCAACGCACCGCGCTGAGCGGTAGTCGAACAATTGGCATACATCCAGTCCATTCCGTTTTCAGCCACCAAAGGCATCAAACTCTGGGTCAACTCCTCAACAGTTTCGTTGAAAGCCTCGGAAGGTGTATGTCCGTTTTTACGCAGCACTTCGTACTGAGCTGCAAAAATTCCCTGGATGGCACCCATCAGGGTACCGCGCTCACCTGTCAAATCGGAGTATACTTCACGTTTGAAAGTGGTTTCGAACAGGTAACCTGAACCAACGCCAATTCCCAGTGCAACAACACGGTCTTTGGCTTTTCCGGTAGCATCCTGGAAGATAGCGAAGCTGGAGTTCAGTCCACGACCTTCGAGGAACATACGACGCAAACTGGTACCCGAACCTTTCGGGGCCACCAGAATTACATCTACGTCTTCCGGAGGAATAATACCGGTACGTTCTTTATACGTTACCGCAAATCCATGAGAAAAGTAAAGGGCTTTTCCGGGAGTTAAATGCTTTTTCACGGTAGGCCATAGAGAAATCTGGCCGGCATCGGATAGCAGATATTGAATAATTGTTGCTTTTTCGCAAGCTTCTTCCAGTTCGAAAAGAGTTTCGCCGGGTACCCAACCGTCGGCAACAGCCTTATCCCATGATTTGGAATTTTTCCGCTGACCGACGATGACATTAAATCCGTTATCACGAAGATTTAGCGACTGACCGGGTCCCTGTACACCGTAACCGAGTACGGCGATAGTTTCATCTTTGAGTGTTTCCTGCGCTTTCGCAAGAGGAAATTCTTCGCGGGTCACCACATTTTCTTCGACGCCGCCAAAATTCATTTTAGCCATTTTGATCTGATTTTTTAAAAGGTGTTGTTATAAGACTTTTTATTTAATTCGATTTCATTTCAATGCTTGCCAGGAGTGCATCCCGCTCGGCAAGGAATTCCGAAAGACGCTCGTTTGCAGAGCGGGTAATGGCCACACGACCGGAACGAATAAATTGCAGAACTCCAAACTTATTGAGTCCTTCAAAGAGCTCCTGCGTCTCTTCCTTGTGCCCCGTCTTTTCGATGACCGTGTAATCCTTGGTAATCTCAAGGATACGGGCATTGTGTTTCCGCACCATCCGTTCAATCTGGTCCGATTCCATCAGGGCCTGGGTAGGGACTTTGTACAAAGCAATCTCCTGGAAGATCATCTCCTCATTGGTGTGAAAATATGCCTTCAGCACGTCCACCTGCTTTTCAATTTGTTTCACAATATTCTCCACACGCGAACGCTCTTCACGAACCACGATGGTGAATTTGGAAATTCCGCGCAGCGCCGATTCCGAAACGGTCAGACTTTCGATGTTGACTTTCCGGCGCGTGAATATAATGGTGATGCGGTTCAGCAAACCGATGTGGTTTTCGCTGTATGCCGATATGATAAATTCTTCTTTCATCTCATTCGAGTTTTATTCCATTGTTTCTTTCTTTTCCGCTTTCGCGAAACCGGTAAAGATCAATAGTGATTATTCTTCAGCCGACAACAAAATATCTGAAACGGATGCGCCGGTTGGTACCATCGGGAAAATGTTGTCTTCTTTTTCCACCAAAACATCCAACAGGAACGGTCCGGGATTGTCAATCATCTCTTTCATCGCCACTTTCAATTCTTCACGGGTGGTTACCTGCTTACCAGGAATTCCAAAACCCTCGGCAATCTTCACGAAATCAGGGTTCACCATTTCGGTGAACGAGTAACGGCGCTCGAAGAAAAGTTGCTGCCACTGGCGTACCATTCCAAGGAAATGATTATTCAGAACAACCAACTTAACGGGAAGATTTTCCTGAGCAATAGTTCCCAATTCCTGAATGGTCATCTGCAGTCCGCCGTCACCGACAAACGCAACCACTTCGCGGTCGGGGGCACCTATTTTGGCACCGATCGCAGCCGGAAGACCAAATCCCATGGTTCCCAGTCCTCCGGAACTAATGTGACTGCGCGTTTTCGAAAACTTGGAGTAACGGGCAGCTGCCATCTGGTTTTGGCCTACATCGGCTACCACGACAGACTGGTTATTGGTCAGCTCGGATGACATCCGAACTACTTCGCCCATCGTTAATCCCGGTTTAACCGGGAAAAGGTCTTTCTGAATCACCTTTTCATCTTCAATGTCGGCAGCTTGGTGAAATTCATTCACCCAATCGGTATGCTCCTGCCTTTTCACGAGACGAGTCAGCATTCGAAGTGATTTCTTGGCATCACCGAGGACGGCGATGTCCGCTTTAATGATTTTATTGATTTCTGAAGGATCAATTTCCAGGTGAATTACTTTGGCCTGACGGGCATAACGTTTTACATCGCCAGTTACCCTGTCATCAAAACGCATTCCTACGGCAATCAATACATCACACTCATTGGTTTTGATGTTGGGACCGTAGTTTCCATGCATTCCCAGCATTCCAGTATTTAATTCATGCTCGGAATCCAAAGCGGATAAACCAAGCAAAGTTCCGGCTGCCGGAATACCAGCTTTTTCGATAAACTCCTGCAGTTCCCGCTCTGCACCGGAAAGTACCACCCCCTGTCCGAAAAGCAGGAAAGGTTTCTTCGCACTGTTAATCAGGTCCGATGCGCTTTTCAAGCTCTCTTTATCAAGCGGATACTCAGGAACGTAACTCCTGATTTTCTCACAACGCTTGTATGTAAAATCTACTTTTCCAAACTGAGCGTCTTTGGTCAAATCAAGCACTACTGGTCCCGGACGGCCGCTACGAGCAATGTAGAACGCCTGTGCAATTGCGGTTGGAATTTCCTCCGGCGTCGTGATCTGGTAGTTCCACTTAGTTACCGGCATGGAAATACCCACGACATCGGATTCCTGAAACGCATCGGTTCCCAAAAGGGGCGATGCTACCTGACCGGTAATGCACACCAGTGGTGTAGAATCGATCATCGCATCGGCAATACCGGTAATTAGGTTGGTGGCACCCGGTCCGGACGTGGCGAAACAAACACCGACATCTCCGGTCACGCGGGCATATCCCTGTGCCGCATGAACAGCTCCCTGCTCATGTCTTGTCAAAATATGCCTTACTTGCTTATCGAAATCGTATAAAGCATCGTAAACCGGCATAATCGCCCCGCCAGGGTAGCCAAATATGGTTTCAACTCCTTCTTCCAGCAACGAACGGATAACTGCTTCAGCTCCCGTAATCTGCATGGCCTTCTGTTTCATTTCCATAAACTCTTTTGATGGTGCCGTCATGGCTATCTGGATTTAGTGTTAATCAATTAATCTTACTGCTCCTTCGTCGGCTGACGAAACAAGACTTGCATATGCTTTCAGCGCCCGGCTTACCTGCCGGTCACGGCTTTGCGGAGTGTAGGCTTGTGCTCCTCGCGTTTCTTCATCAACACGGCGCTTTTCAAGCTCTTCCTCTGATACCATTAATTCAATCCGGCGGGCCGGGATGTCGATTTCAATGGGATCCCCATCCCTGACCAGCGCTATTTCACCTCCGGCAGCAGCTTCGGGTGAAACGTGTCCGATTGACAGCCCCGATGTTCCTCCTGAAAAGCGACCATCGGTCACCAATGCACATTGTTTATCGAGTCGAACTGACTTCAGGTAAGAAGTTGGGTAAAGCATTTCCTGCATTCCCGGTCCACCTTTGGGACCTTCGTAACGGATGATGACCACATCGCCGGCCTGGACCGCATCGCCAAGGATTCCGCGAATAGCGTCATCCTGCGATTCAAAGACCCGGGCCGTTCCCTTGAATTGAAAAACAGAAGAATCAACTCCTGCTGTTTTTATGATACATCCTTTTCGTGCAATATTTCCGAACAGTACAGCCAATCCACCTTCCTTGGTATAAGCGTGGTCAATATCGCGAATACAGCCCTCTTCCCGATCCAAATCGAGTTTTCCGTAATGCATCTGCTGCGAACCCATCACCAGGTTGCGACCGATGTTTCCGGGAGCAGCTGAATAAAGTTCCCGAGCTTCCGTACCAGCCGAATCCCGCAGCACATCCCAGTTATCGATGGCTTCACCCAGCGTATTATCCGAAACCCGGCTAACTGATCGATTGAGCAATCCGCCCCGATCCAACTCGCCTAGAATTCCGAGAATACCTCCTGCCCGGTTCACATCCTGAATGTGATAATGCGAATTGGGAGCTACTTTACAAATACAGGGAACTCTCCTCGAAAGCTTGTCCATGTCCTTCATGGTAAAATCGACACCAGCTTCACGAGCAATGGCCAGCAAGTGCAATACTGTATTAGTCGAACCGCCCATCGCAATGTCCAGGGTCATGGCATTCATAAATGCTTCACGAGAGCCGATACTGCGGGGCAATACTTTTTCATTGCCATTCTTATAATAATCGTAGGTCAGATCGACGATGGCCTTTGCTCCTTTCACGAACAATTCTTTCCGGCGAGCATGTGTTGCCACTACGGTTCCGTTTCCCGGAAGGGAAAGTCCCAGCGCCTCGGTCAGACAGTTCATCGAATTGGCCGTAAACATTCCTGAACAGGAGCCACAGGTAGGACACGCGTTTTGTTCGACATCCAGCAGCACACTGTCGCTTACCGAATCGTCGGCAGCCATTACCATGGCATCAACCAGGTCGAACTGACGTCCTTGTGCCTCGCCGGCCTCCATGGGACCACCGGATACAAAAATAGCCGGAATGTTCAAACGCATTGCGGCCATTAACATCCCCGGTGTAATCTTATCACAATTGGAGATGCAAATCATAGCGTCCGCTTTATGCGCATTAACCATGTACTCAACACTATCGGCTATAATCTCCCGAGACGGCAATGAATACAACATTCCGTCATGTCCCATGGCAATACCATCGTCAACTGCAATGGTGTTAAATTCTGCAGCGAAGCAGCCCAGTTTTTCAATCTCCTTTTTCACCATCTGCCCAACGTCATGCAAATGCGCATGACCGGGCACGAACTGGGTGAACGAGTTGACAACAGCAATCAGCGGCTTGCCAAAATGTTCCTCTTTCATCCCATTCGCCCTCCACAGGCTTCGGGCACCTGCCATACGACGCCCGCGAGTTGTTGTTTCGCTTCTCAGTTTTTTTTCCATGCCTGGATTTACGTTTAAAAAAAAGCCTTTCTCGTTTTCTTGAGAAAGGCTTGTTCGTTTCGATTTATGCAATAGTCAACCTTTCTCAACTGGTACCGACGAGAATAATAATGTCCACGAGAAGAAGGTTATCGACTATTGTACGCATCATATCTAATTTTTTCTTTTATAATCTGAAAGAAAACCATTCTCCGAGAGAATGGTTATCGTGGGGTTGATTACAAAAATACCGCTCAATGTCCGCAATAAAATTTCCTTAATCAATTATCGCTTATGAACTACAAAGGCAAATGTAGAAATAAATACAAAAAGACAAAACGAAAATGTAAGTATTTACACTGATTTAATATATAATTAAAAGTAGAATTGACTTTGTAGTATAAAACAGAAGAATATAATTCTAACAAACTACATTTTTGTTCGAAAAATCCATCTCCTATAAACTCCTATGAATCTCAAACTTACAAACAGACTACTTAGAATTAGTCTAATAAAAAGTAAGCAACCAGGGCTCTAATTGCTTCCCCATTTCATAAGAAGAACCCGAAAAATTATTTACAATCACTGCAAAAAACAGTTGGTGCCCGTTACGATTTGTAAATTCTCCGGCAAAACTTCTCACCCTTTCCATCGATCCGGTTTTTGCCCGCAACGTTCCTTCAAGCGGAGTTCCCTGAAAAAAGTACTTCAAAGTGCCTCCTTTACCAGCCAACGGAAGAGAATTAAGGAATATCTGGTCATCACCAGGCGTTCTGTACATATTCAACATCACCTCAACTAACGTTCTCGTACAGATAGCATTCGACCGGGACAGACCGCTGCCGTCGGTCTGATAAAAACCCTGCAAATAAACGCCCCGGTCCTGCCAGTACGCTTTCAAATCTTTCAATCCTTCGTCCAAAGTCGGCTTGCCAGATACCTTCCGTCCAATTTCCCGAAGAAGGTGCTCTGCGAACAGATTGACACTTTCGTGATTGGTCGTGTCAATGATATCTTTCAGTTTGGGCGATTTTTCTACGGCCATCTGACGGAACTCACCATCTTCGCCTGTAAAAACGGCTTTTGCCTGACCGGTGATTTCAATTCCTAACTTATTTATCACTTTTCGTAACGAATCGGCAGCTTCAAGCGGAGGATTCGGCATGGCGCCTTTCACCACAAAATCATTTCTTCCTTTTGGTATTTCGCCCGTAATCATCTGATGTTGCGCATACGGAGCACCGTACACATACGATTGATCGCTGTTTTTATTGGAAGAAACCACCCGGTTATCTAGTGAGAAACCCGGAGTTTCCGGTTGTACATACTTCACTGTGGTTGGTTGGCCCGCCTCAGCCGGCGATTGAAAATGTATCCGGTACATGTTGTCAGCAAATGTGAGCCCATACACTCCCGCGCCGTAATAGTTTCCCATGTCTTCCCAAATCCATCCGCCGGGAATGGCTGTATCGTCCAATGCCGAGGCATCGCCAATAACGTCGCCATCCACTTGTTTTATTCCGAGTTGCTTTAATTGGTATGCCCACTGTTCAAAAACTCCTAAATAATGGGTTTTAAAGTATTCGGAATAGAAAGCCGGATCAGCTCCTCCTTTAATAATTAAATCGCCTTTCAATGTACCGGTCCTGTGATCGATTTTTCCGATATAGCCAAACCGGGTCTTAAACCGAAAGTCCGGCCCGAGCAAACGCATCGCAGTTGCCGTTGTCACCACTTTTAATACCGAAGCCGGCGTCAGGCTCTTTTGCGGCGACTGGGCTACAACTTGTCCCGTTGTAGCATCATACACATAAAAACTGTATTCGGCTCTCTGCAATTCCGGCAAATTTGGTAACGCAGAAAGTGTATCAGGTTGTGATTTAACTTGTGTAGAAACGAAAAGTAGAAATAATGCAATAATTAATCTGTTCATGAGAAAACATAATTTTACTGATTACCCGAACTTTTAAGGCAACCATATATAAATGAAACAAAGATTGATTGACGAAAACAAGTCACCTAGAACCAATATCCAAGAGACAAAAAGACCGAAGGCTCGTTCGATATATTCGAACTGCTTACCATTAACTCGACAGGTCCGACCATACTATCATACGACAACGTTACCCCTCCGCCAGCCAGAACATCACCTTTGGTAAGAAAGTCATTATCATTACCGTAAAACCCAAGGTTTGTATTCAATGTCAAATAAATACTTTCCCAAAATCGAAAGCGGAAGTCCATTTCACCGACAGCCACATTGCGGGTCATCAACTCCATCCGCCGGAGGCCGATAAACGGAACCTGTGCATTCAAATAGTCGGTTTGCTCAACTCCTCCCACAAAGGATTTATAATATACCGGTTCTCCGGAACCAATAATGATTCTTCCTTTCGCTGACGGCAGTATTGTAAAACGGGAACCAAAGGATTTAGCAAACTGGATGTTCAGTTTTACCGGCATAAATGGATTGCCTTCATTCAATAACCAACCGTTATCAGTCACTATTTTGGCTTCGCCTAATAATTTCCATCCGACCGTTGGGAAGTAAGCCCGGTTCATTTGATCCAGGTCAATCTGCGCATAATAATTTAAGAGCGTTTGATTACTAAGATTAACATCAGCTGGGATGGCACCAATCACCGATTCCACATTGAAATGCTCCAGTTCCGCGCCTAACGAAACCCTAAATGCATCGAAATAAACCGAGTGGGTAGCCAACTGTGCCTTGTATAACTGGAGGTTGACCAGCGACGATTTGTCTCCGTTTACATACTGCGAAATGGTTTCGTCGTGAATGCTGGCCCCGGCAAAAAGCCCCGGTTTCCAACCATTATCAACTGTATAGCGCACAGCAAATGCCGGATTGGTTGCCAGAATTGCATCCATTGACAACTTAGCTCCGGTCTTCCGGCTGTTTTTAAAAGTCGTATTGATTAACAAAGCTGCTTTCCTGTCAGTGTCATAGTGAATTCCCAGGTTCAGGCGATCGTGAACCCGTTCTTTCACTGTCAGATGCAGCGTTTTGTTTTGATCCCCCAGTAAACGATAGCGAACGTAATCGAAGTTTCCGGAGCCATAAATCCGCTTAATGCCTTCACGCAGTTGACGAACCGTCATCACTTGCGGCGGATCAAGGTCTAATAACCCGAGGAAATAATTCAATCCCTGATTTTTGGCACCGTCAACTGTCACCCGTTCGATAGTCAAATTGCGGTCCAGACTTGGAATCTTCTCGGGCTTAATGGGATTCGGTTTCAGATGCAGTGAGTCGCGCAGATGAATCAGTTGTGGGAGAATCTTCCGGGCAGCTTCCTCTCCCCTTTTTATCAACTCATCGGCCGATGCTGCATCAAAACTCGAAGCCGAGTATCCTTTGATGTCGGGCTTAATGTAATAGTCAACCAGCTTCTTATTTTCTTCCGACTTCCGGTAGGACATCAGGTTAACCAACTGGTTCACCACATCCGGTATGGATTGCAGTTCTTTCTTATCCCGCAGCCCATATTGGATATCTACACCGATAATAATATCAGCGCCCACCTCTTTACAACGGTTCACCGGGAAGTTATTAATAATGCCGCCATCCACCAGCAGGCGCCCATCCACATCGACAGGAGAGAATGCCGTAGGAACTGACATGCTGGCCCGAATCGCCAGCGGGAGATACCCGTGCTTCAGAACCACTTCTTTCCCCGTTTCGATATCGGCCGCCACACAAAGGAAAGAACGCGGAAGCTTTGAAAAGTCGGTTACATTTTGGTAGTCGAGTGCCAAATAAGAGAATAGATCCTGAACGTTCTGACCGCTCAAAGCTCCCGACGGTAAACTAACACGTTTAGAACGTATAGGAAAACTCAGGTTGTAGCGATCCAGCTCATGCTTGTCAAAAACCGGGATATAACGCCTATCTACCTGATCACTCAGCAGCGTAGCCCAATCCTGGCTCTTCACTATTTTTTCCAGCGTATTGGCATCATAGCCCATCGCATAAAATCCTCCGACGATGCTTCCAATACTGGTACCAGCAATATAGTCAATCGGTATTCCGGCCTCTTCCAGCACTTTCAATACCCCAACATGAGCAAAACCTTTAGCCCCGCCACCACTTAAAACCAATCCGATTTTAGGGCGATGCTTTGTTTCCTGGGCATGAAGTGAATACCCTGTAAAAATCAAAAAGATAAGTAGTAATATTTCTCTTATTCTCATGCTCGGTTTAGTCTGTCGGAGAATTATCAACTCCGGAATAAAATAATTTTTAAATAAGGCTCACAGAAGCTTTTGAATGGTTCAAGATAATTCTTTTCATGACTTGTTTTATTACTTTTACCAATGATTATTGTTATGTAAATGTGAAATAGTAAAGGCCGAATAATTCAATTTGACAGAGTCGGCTGATTACAATCATTTTATCTGGTGACCGATTGAATAAGTTATGTGGAAAGAAGCATTAATTGTAGGTTTGGGAGGAGGTTTGGGAAGTATTTCCCGTTTTCTTTCGCAAAAAGGAGTTGAACGATTCATGGATAGTTCCTTTCCTATGGGAACATTCGTAGTCAACATTGTTGGTAGTCTTATCATTGGTATCGTTTACGAAATGGCCAGCAGAGGCAACTTGTTAAGCCCCGAAGCCCGTCTTTTCCTTGCTGTAGGATTTTGTGGTGGCTTTACCACTTTCTCATCATTTGCCTATAACAACCTGACACTGATCAACGAAAAGCTTTGGCAATACCTGTTCCTGAACGTCGGTGGAAGCCTCTTTACAGGAATATTGGCCGTTTATTTGGGAATTGTCCTGGTCAGAGTAATTTTCTGATCGACAAGTCTGTAGTTAAACCGAAAAATTCAATCATATGGAACTGTACGGAAAAGCTCTCAATCTCCGTATTCAATGCGGAGAAACCGATAAATACGAAAGTCAGCCATTGTACGAAGCCATTATATATGCCGCCCGCAAAGAAGGCATGGCAGGCGCTACGGCCTTTCGCGGTGTTATGTCGTTCGGTGCCAGCCACTCCATCCACACAATAAAAATATTCGCGTTGGGAGGCGATCTTCCTATATTAATTGATATTACCGATAACGAAGAACGAGTAAAGAAATTTATCCCTATCGTAGAAGAGATGATGGAGCAATCGGGCAAGGGAGGAATGATTACCACACACGAGGTGGAAGTCCATCGTTACCTTCCGGGGAAAAAGCACCGGAATGAATCGTGATTTTCTAGCCCGTGATATCTATTTTTCTATATATTGAAATACCCCGATTCGGAAAATTGACTTTCGGAGAACGCCAGTAAAATCGAGCCATTCGGTTCTTTATTAACTTAACTACAAATTTTATTTCTCCCCGATAAAAGGTAGACGTAATTCACAGGGAATGTTTATCTTTGTCAGGATTTATTACGCATAAAAATTATTGCTTGGCTGTCGTCCTGACAGCTAAAAATGTTGAACATAAAAACAGCAAAAAACAATGTTGATTTACAAAGTAGTCGGAAGAGAAATTTTGGATTCCCGCGGGAACCCAACCGTTGAAGTAGAAGTTACCCTCGAAAGCGGTGTTGTAGGTCGCGCTGCTGTACCGTCAGGTGCATCGACCGGCGAAAACGAAGCACTCGAACTTCGTGATGGTGACAAAGGCCGTTACCTCGGTAAAGGCGTACTGAAAGCTGTTGAAAACGTAAATAACGTGATTGCCGAAGAAGTTATCGGCATGAGCGCTCTCGATCAGGTTGCCCTCGACAAGAAATTGCTCGAAATCGACGGAACCAAAACCAAATCTAAACTGGGTGCTAACGCCATGTTGGGTGTTTCGCTGGCTGTAGCCAGAGCTGCTGCTACTTACCTCGATATGCCGCTGTATCGCTACATCGGTGGAACCAATGCAAAAACGCTGCCCGTTCCGATGATGAACATCATCAACGGTGGTTCTCACTCCGATGCTCCGATTGCTTTTCAGGAATTCATGATTCGTCCCGTTGGTGCTCCTTCTTTCCGCGAAGGACTGCGCATGGGTGCTGAAGTGTTCCATCACCTGAAGAAAGTGCTTAGCAAACGTAACCTCAGTACCGCTGTTGGTGACGAAGGTGGTTTCGCTCCGGCACTCGATGGTACCGAAGATGCTTTGAACAGCATTATCGAAGCTATTAAAAACGCAGGTTACAAACCTGGTCGTCTCGAAGAAGGTGGCGATGTTTCTATCGCTCTCGACTGTGCTTCCTCTGAATTCTACAGCGACGGTGTTTACGACTACTCAAAATTCGAAGGTGCTAACGGTGCAAAACGCAGCCGCGAAGAGCAGGTGAACTACCTGGCTGAGCTGGTTGAAAAATTCCCGATTGATTCTATCGAGGACGGTTGTGACGAAGGTGACTGGGATGGTTGGGTAATGCTCAACAAAAAACTGGGTGACAAGTGCCAGCTGGTTGGTGACGACCTCTTCGTAACCAACGTTGAATACCTGCAGAAAGGTATCGAACTGGATGCTGCCAACTCTATCCTGATTAAAGTGAACCAGATTGGTACGCTTACCGAAACACTCGATGCTATCGAAATGGCGCACCGTGCAGGTTATACCAGCGTAACTTCTCACCGTTCAGGTGAAACCGAAGATTCAACCATCGCTGACATCGCGGTAGCAACCAACAGTGGCCAGATTAAAACCGGTTCTCTGAGCCGTTCTGACCGTATGGCTAAATACAACCAACTGCTTCGCATCGAAGAAGAACTGGGAAAAAATGCCATTTATGGTTACAAAAAAGTGAAAAAAGCCTAATTGCAACAGGATTTTATCATACGCAAACCTCGCCTTGTCAGGCGGGGTTTTTTTATGTTCTGGAATAGGAATTCTTCTCACTTTACTGTTATAGATTCTAGAAATATGATTCACCCATATTAAAAGAACAAGACCATGAACAATCAAAAATTATTTATCCCGAAAGGTAAGAAGTATGCGATCTTCATTCTTCTCCTCACCTTTCTTTTTACCGGATGTAAAACGCTGAATAATGCCGAAAAAGGTGCCATGATTGGAACCGGAACAGGTGCTGCCGTAGGCGCCGGAATTGGAAAGCTGGCCGGGAACACAGCTATCGGAGCCATTATTGGTGCAGGAGTTGGTGGAGCAACCGGCGCTGTTATCGGTAATTACATGGACAAGCAGGCTGCCGAGATGCAGAAAGATTTGGAAGGCGCCAAAGTGGAACGCGTTGGTGAAGGAATCAAAATTACGTTCGATTCCGGTATCCTCTTCGCCCTCAACTCCAGCGCGCTGAATCAGCAGTCCAAAGATCAGCTTGCCAAACTCTCTCAGATTCTGAATAAGTATGGTGATACCAATATTCTGGTAGAAGGTCACACCGACAACACCGGAACTGCGGAGTATAACCTGAAATTGTCGGAACGGCGGGCTGAAAGTGTAGCAACCTACCTCGAAGGACATAATGTGGCTTATTCCCGTATCACGACCAAGGGATACGGCGAGGAGCAACCCATTGTGGCTAACGATACGCCGGCACATCGGGCACTCAACCGCCGGGTGGAAATTGCTATTTTCGCTAACAAAAAACTGAAGAGGGCAGCCGAGAAAGGAACCATTCCGATTAACAACTAACAATCGAATGACATAAGAAAAGCGGTCTTCTCCAGACCGCTTTTCTTTTCAGTACGCTTTCAGCTATTTAATCCAAACTGTTTTGATATTCACAAACTCTTTTATTCCGTAACCGGAAAGCTCTCTTCCGTAACCGGAATTTTTGATTCCGCCAAAAGGCAGCCGCGGATCCGATTTCACCAGGCCATTAATGAAAACAGCACCAGCTTCGATTTTTCGGGCTAACTCCTCTCCTTTCTTCAAATCCGATGTCCAGAGCGAAGCCCCCAGTCCATACAAACTATCGTTCGCCACTTCAATTGCCTCTTTTTCATCTTCTACCGGAAGTACAACTGCCACCGGTCCGAAGGTTTCTTCCATATAAACAGGCATTCCTTTGCTTACATTCGTTAAAATGGTGGGAGTATAATAGTTGCCAATTCCTTCCACCCGGCTTCCGCCCGAAATAATCTGGGCTCCCTGCTCTACCGATTTCTTCACCTGGTTGTCGATATCGTCGACCAAATCGGGGCGGGCCAACGGAGCCAGCGACGTTTCCTCTTTCCCCGGATCGCCGGGTTCATATGCTTCCATCAAGGCTTTCACTTTTTCCAGAAACGGTGCGGCAACATGCTGCTCCACGATGAACCGCTTTGCTGCGATACAGGTCTGCCCCGAGGTTATCATACGGGAGCCAACCGCTACTTTTGCAGCTTCCTCCAAATCGGCATCCGCCAAAACGATAAACGGATCGGAACCGCCCAGCTCGAGTACTGATTTTTTCAGGTATTTGCCTGCCAGCGAAGCCACCTGACTGCCGGCATATTCACTTCCCGTAAGGGTAACAGCTTTCACAGCCGGATGAGCAATGACCGCCTCCACTTTTGAAGAGGAAATTACCAACGTCCGGAAGATATTTTCCGGGAAACCGGCATCTCTGAACACCTCTTCTATAGCCAATGCACAGCCCTGAACATTCGAGGCATGTTTCAACAGGCCGGCATTGCCCGCCATAAGCGCCGGCGCCGCAAAGCGGAAAACCTGCCAGAACGGGAAGTTCCATGGCATAACCGCCAGAACCGGTCCCAACGGATTGAAAACGGCCATGCTTTTCGATGCATCCGATTCCATCAGCTCATCCGCCAGCATTTGCCCAGCGTTTTCGGCATAATATTCACAAACCCAGGCACACTTCTCTACTTCCGAATGCGACTCTGCAATGCGCTTCCCCATCTCCGCGGTAATCAACCGCGCATATTCCTCCCTTCGGCTTCGCAACAATTCTGCAGCCTTCTGCATCCATTGCGAACGCTGGGCAAAACTTGTTTCGCGATAGCCCTTCCATGCTTCAAAGTTCAGGTCAACAACTTCCTTCACCTGTCCTTCACTCATTTCGGAATATTCCTTTATCAACTCTCCTGTTGCCGGATTTATAGATTTCATAACTCACTATTTTTTCCATTAAATGTACAAAATCATCAGTGCAACGCATAAGAAGAAGCCGCCTAATCCGGCCGGTTTCGTCAAATACTTGCGGAACATTATCTTTGCGGAAACTTTCCACACCCACATGTATACGAAAGAGGAGAAGAAAGAGTTAGTTAAACGTTTTTGGACCGAATTTGATGGCTACTGCAGCCAGCTTCCGGAACTGGCCGCAATGAAGAAGAAATGGGTGCTTCACCGGACTAAAATCAGCAATGTAGTCTTGAAATTCGAAGTCGGACGGGAATTTGCCGATGTCATTCTGGAAATCAGCCATAAGAATGAAGCCCGCAGACTGGAAGTTTACGAACTGCTTGAGAAATACCGGTTGCTGCTGGAAGACGGTTTCCCGGAAGGATTAATTTGGGATTTTGCTTTTGAGCGCGACAACGGACAGGAAGTTTGCCGCATTTACGAGCGAAAAACGGGAGTTGATATGCACCGGCAAAAACAATGGAACGAAATATTCGCCTTCTTCGCTGAGAACATGTTGCGGCTGCAAAACAATTTCCTCGATTTCAGAGATGTCCTGAAGGAGGAAATTCTGGCGTTAAACCGTAGAGAACAATAACAATTCGAATACTCAAAATATCCAACTACAATACCTGCCGAACCGTGTCCCTCGGCTCCTCGTGCTGCCGGTAAAAATCACCGCGGTAGTCAGGCGAATACCAGCCGTCGTTGTTTTTAGGCTGATAAATCTTTAGGTGGTAAAATTCCTTCATTTCTTCAGGAACCAAAATCGGCATCGGGGCCCTGATGTCGCCAGGTTCCCAAATCATCGGATTGCGCGAAACGGATGAATGAGCGGGCATATCCACTTTCAACGTATCGGCCATCAGTTTATGTGCCCAGTCCGGGAAATTCTCAATTTCGCCCGGGATTGGTGTTCCTACGATGCCCGACATGCGTCTCTCCGTCCGGCAGGAAGTTCCCAGCCAGATCAACCACAAAGCAAGGAAAATGAATTTTAGCCTGTACATGACTCGATATTTTAAAACAAATATCAATTGGAAAACATCACACACGAGAGGGGAAGTCCCCGAGAAGTAAGAAGTATATATTTGTTAGCATCCAACTTCAGATCTCCTCAGAAAGCTGAATATCAACTTTAAAGTTAGCAAAAATCTCAGGATTCTTCATGCCCTGCCATCAGGAATAAAATTCATATTCTCAACAAACTTTGTAAAAGTTTTTAAAAAGATTTGCCAATACCGTAAATTGCTTTCAATAATTGGACGACTAAACCATTTGTGCAATGAATCGCATTCTTCCGGTATTTTTACTTCTGTTTCTACTCGTTGGTTTCAAGGTAAAAGCTCAAAACACTGAGACTTCGCAGGAAAAAGCAAAACGAATGGCCTGGTTCAAAGATGCGAAGCTGGGCATCTTCATCCACTGGGGCATTTATGCGGTAAACGGAATAGACGAAAGCTGGTCATTTTACAACGGATATATTTCCTATCCCGATTACATGAAGCAGCTCAAAGGCTTTACGGCCGCCAATTACCATCCCGAAGAATGGGCTAAATTGATCAAAGAGAGTGGAGCGAAATATACGGTGTTAACCACGAAGCATCACGATGGTGTTGCCTTGTGGGATACAGAGTGTAGCGATTTGAACGTGGTAAAGAAAACACCAGCCGGTCGCGATTTGGTCGCTCCATTTGTTAAAGCTGCCCGAAAAGAAGGATTGAAAGTTGGCCTTTATTACTCCCTGCTCGACTGGAGCAACCCGAATTATCCGAATTGGACCCGTGAAAAGAAACGATACACCAACGATTCAGTCCGCTGGAACCGCTTTGTTAAATTCAATTTTTGCCAACTGGAAGAACTTTCTAAAAAATTTCATCCCGCTCTGTTTTGGTTTGATGGTGACTGGGAACAATCCGCTGAAAAGTGGCATGCTAAGGAACTGGCCGCTGCCTTAAGAAAATACAACAAGAACGTCATCCTGAATTCCCGCATTCAAGGGTATGGCGATTACGAAACCCCCGAGCAAGGTCTTCCGGTTAAGAAACCCGACAGTAAATACTGGGAACTGTGCATGACCATGAATAATTCGTGGGGATACCAGCCCAACGACACCAACTACAAATCGGCAAATCAAATCATCCGGATGCTGGTGGAATGCATCAGCATGGGTGGCAATTTGCTACTGGACATTGGTCCGAAAGCAGACGGGACCATTCCGCAACAACAAGTTGATATTTTAAAAGAACTGGGGCGCTGGACATCGAAACATAAGGAAGCGATTTACGGAACCCGGGCAGGCATTCCACCCGAACATTTTTACGGCCCAACAGCGCTCAACCAAAAGGGAGACATCCTTTACCTGTACCTGCCTTATAAACCGGTAGGACCATTAATGATAAAAGGATTGAAAAACAAAATAAACCGAATCTGGGTCGTTGGCAACGGTACCAAACTCAACTGGAAAGTAATTGGGAAACAATACTGGAGTAGCGTGCCGGGCATCGTTTATATCGATGTTCCTGAAAGAGTGCTTGACCCGCAGGTTACGGTGATTGCTGTTCTGCTTGACGGGAAGATTGATTTGTACCGGGAGAAAGGACAGGTAATCGAAAGTAATTAGTTGTAAACCAAACATGCATTACCCGTATGAAAAAAGGCCGTCGATGACTGACGGCCTTTTGCATGTTTTATGAAATCTTGATTTGCTTGGCAGGTTTCGGCTTTATTTCTTCCCGTTTGGGAAGCGTAACGCACAAAATTCCATCTTTGTACTTAGCCGCGATCTTATCACTGTCTACTACATTTCCAGGCAGATGGAACGTACGCTGGAAAGCCTGATACCTGAATTCGCGCTGCGTATATTTGCCCTCTTCGTCTGTCTTGTTTTCTTCCTGCTTTTCGGAAGAAATAGTCAAACGGTTATTATCCAAATCGATTTTAAAATCATCTTTGGACAATCCCGGAGCAGCGACTTCAATTACATAGTCATCATCCGATTCCTTAACATTTACAGCAGGCAACGTACTGTCTATGTCTGCGAAATTGGAATTTGTCCAATCCATCCAATCCCTTGAGAAAAAGTTATCGAAGAAAGAAGGGACAGACGGGAACATTCGGTTGTTAGCTTTTACAATTGCCATAATAAACCCTCCTAACTTTTAAGTTCAACATTCAAGTTCTTACATCTGATTTCAATTAGCAAATTCACTAAGTTAAAAAACAAGTTATGTGCCATGCCCAATCAATTTCCCCTTCACTTGCGGCCATATTTAGCAAGTCGATTGATTTACAATAAATTCTTTTTTCATCACTTTTTCAGAAAGAAAAACCAACTGACACAAATACGCATAACCAACTTCAAACTAAGTCATTATGTCACTATCAAACTGTAATTTTGTCGTTGAAAAGAAAGGCCATCCCGTTACCGGGACAGCCTTCACCTGAATGATGATATGTATTATTTCTTTTCGATAAACCGGGGTAAAGAGAACAGGAATTCGAGTCCTCCTTCTTTCCGGTTTCTTACGGTAATCTCGCCTTTCTGGTATACCACAGCATGTTTCACAATGGCCAGCCCCAGACCTGTTCCACCCAATTTGCGTGAACGTCCTGAATCAATCCGGTAAAAACGTTCAAAAATGCGTGACAGGTGCTCTTCTGCTATGCCGACTCCATTGTCGGAGAAAGCAAAATAATGGAACTTGTCGTCTTCGAGGTAATGCTTAATGGTAATGGTAATATTCTCACCCGCATAGTTTAACGCATTTTCCATTAAGTTCTGGAAGATGGAGAATACCAGGGAATAATTTCCTTTCACCGCCAAATCATAATCAGCGTCGACCTCAACCACCACACTCTTGCGGTTAATCATGGTCTGGAAACTATCGACAACTTCTGAAATCAGTTTCCCAACCGTCACTTTCTCGATGGCGTAATACTCTCCTGCCTCTTCTATCTTATTCAACAAGGCAATGTCGCCAACCAATTTGGTTAACCGGTTTACCTGACTGTTTGCCTTTTCGATAAAATGACGTTGCTTTTCGGGATCGAGACCGGGCGATTCGAGTATCGTTTCGAGGTAACCTCTTGCCGAAGCAATGGGCGTTTTTAGCTCGTGCGCAATGTTTGAAGTCATTTGCTGTTTCATCAAACGCTGCTTTACCAGCTTGGTATTGTCCGTAATGATAATCTCGAAAGTTTTATCCTGGAAAACAATGCACTGCACATGGAAATATCGTCCACCAACCTGAACATTCATTTCTGTTCTCGGCAAGTCATGCAGGAAAAACTCCGTTTCCGATTGCAGTATTTCGTCCAGAAAAAGGTTGATAGCGTCAAGCGCTTTTACTTGAAACACCTGCTCGGCGGAAATGGTCGATTCCTCGGAGATGATATTAATGAACTGAATAAAGTGGTTATTCGAAAGCATGGTTTTCTTTTCGGATGAAAAGAACGCCACTCCTTCGTTTAGCACAAAAAGGTGACTGAATAACTTCTCCTTCTCCTGGGTCAGCTCATCCTTGGTTCTGCGCAACTGCTTATAAAGCTTGATGATTTCGTGACTAATAACTCCGAGCTCATCATCGGGGAACTGGATGTTGCGATCGTATGTACCTCCTCGACGAATGGTTACCGCAAAATCCTTCAGCTTATTGATACTGTCGCCCATGCGGCGCGATACGATGCGCAGAACGAGCCAGATGACGAAAAACAGGAAAAGAATGAATATGATGAATGTCTTTTCGGCTTGCAGAAAATGCTGAATCTGCATATTGTAAACGGCTGCCGCCCGAACAAAATAATCCTGGTAGAAACGGGCAAAATAGTAGTAATCCTTTCCGGTTGTATGTGATTTCCGCAGGTTCGCACCAAAGTCGGAATAAATCGATTTCTGTATTTCGGGGCGCTGCAAATGATTCTCCATGTGCGCGTAATCTTTCACCGAACTATCATACAGAACCTTGCCATCGTGATTAATGACCGTTATACGCACTTCGTCGCTCGGAATCAGTGATTTCAGAGAATCGAGCTTGGAAAAATTGCCGGTGGAATAGATTTTTTCGTGCCGGATGTATTGATCGGTCAAATTAGCGTAGCTCTCAAGCGAAGCATCGAGCTGCCCTATTCTGTATTCTTTTTCACGTTGATACTGATAAATCAGAACCGACGCAGTAAATACCGCGAAAAGAGAAAAATAATAGAAGAATAATTTTCGCTGAAAGCTGTCTTTTGTAAACATTGTTGTATTTAAATTTTGTCAGTATTAAACCTCAAAATAATAGCCAAAACCCGACTTGTTCCGGATGCACTTTCCGTACTCTCCCAATTTCTTGCGTAACCGCGTAATGTTTACATCAACGGTTCGGTCGGTCACCACCACGTCATCACTCCAAACGCGGCTCAAAATGTCTTCTCGCGGAAAAATTCTTCCTTCGTTTTCCATCAATAACCGCATCACTTCAAACTCCTTACGTGTCAGCTCAATTTTCTTTTCACCAATCAGTAAGCGTTTTATTTCGGTGTCGAGTTTAAATTTACCGGAAGTAATTACAGGCTCTACGTGTTGTATTTCACCACTGCTGCGACGCATTACTGCCTTTACCCGAACGACCACTTCTTTTATCGAAAATGGCTTCGGAATATAATCGTCGGCTCCAATATTAAAGCCGGTCACCACATCGTTCTCAGTATCTTTTGCTGTAAGAAAAATGATTGGAACGGTCAGGCCCATGTCTTTCCGAATCTTTTCGGCCAAACGAAAACCAGACATTTTGCCCATCATCACATCCAGCAAAATCAGGTTGTACTTCTTAAGCTTTTTGGTCATTGCATCTTCAGCCGAAAGCGCAACATCTGTTTCAAAACCTTCACTTTCGAGGTTAAACTGAAGAATTTCGCAAATGTCCTCTTCGTCGTCAACAATTAAAATGCGAGGTTTATCTTTTGCCATTTTTCATAAGTTTTTCGTCGACCAAGCTCCTTCACCACCATTAAGCTGACATTGTGCTATAAATCGTCACCATCCAGATCAATCTGCTTATGGCGGATATCTGTCCCCTCGAGCGAATAAATCGATGCTTCTGCTACGTTAGTTGCATGGTCAGCAATGCGTTCAATATTCGAAATAATACTGTTGATATTGATAAAACTGAGCAACATATCCTGAGTTTCCTTAGGTAGTTTACTCTTTTTAACGGTTTTCTTTATGAGTTTATGATTCAGTTCGTCAATTACCGCGTCATTTTTGATGGTCCAAATTGCATACTCCTTATCGTTATTGATAAACGAAAGAATTGATTTCCGAACCATATTTACACTCGAGATCAACATATTGGAGATTACATCCGACAAGCGCTCGAATACCGCCTCATCCTTAATCTTGGGAATCGAACCGGCAATATTGGTCACTAAATCCCCAATGCGTTCCAAATCGCCAACCATCTGGTAAATCGCCATCATCTGACGCAAATCGGAAGCTACCGGCTTCTGCAGTACGATGGTGTTGACAATCTTTTCGCCAATTTTCACATCCAGTTTGTTAATTTTTTTCTCGTTGCTGGCAATTTCCTTTGCAATGTTTGCCGGAACTTCTGTTTCTCCCTGGCTCATTACTTCCTCAATCAGGTCGAGTTGACGAAGAATGGTGTTGGCCATATCCTCGAAGCGTGAGAGAATATCCTGTATCGCGTTTTCCTTGTTTATGCTCATTTGTTCGTTCGATTTAAGGAAAGTAAAACTTTCGTTTGGTTAAGTTGGTTGCTTGCAATTATTTACTATTCCGTGATCCGATTGCATACGACTTACCCAAATTCTCCGGTAAGATAACCTTCGGTACGCGAATCTTTCGGGTTCGTAAACATCGTTTTCGTTTTATCGTATTCCACCAATTCTCCAAGATACATAAACATGGCGTTATCTGAAATACGAGCCGCCTGAGACATGTTATGTGTCACCAGGACGATGGTGTAATTTTTCTTCAATTCAACCAACAGATCCTCAACTCGTGCTGTTGCTACCGGATCGAGTGCGGATGTAGGCTCGTCCAGAAGAATTACATCTGGTTTGAACGCCAACGCACGGGCAATGCACAACCGTTGCTGTTGTCCCCCGGAAAGAAACGTTCCTTTTTTAAAGAGCGACTCTCTTACCTCATCCCACAAAGCCACATCCCGGAGCGAGGTTTCAACAATTTCTTCCCTCTCGCTTTTTTTCAATCGAATTCCGTTGAGTTTGTATCCGGCAATCACATTATCGAAAATACTCATGGTCGGGAACGGATTGGGTCGTTGAAAAACCATTCCAATCTTCCGCCTGAGTTTAATGGTCGACATTCCGTACACATCTTCATCGTTCAGCAGGATTTTCCCTTCGGTAACAATGTTCGGGTACAACTCGTGCATCCTGTTAATGGCTCTCAGCAAGGTACTTTTACCACACCCCGAGGGTCCCATTATTGCTGTAATAGAATCACGTTTTACGTCAACCGAAACATCTTTTACGGCATACTTACCTCCCTTGTCGTATGCAATCGACAAGTTCTGAATAGACAATACGGGGTTTTTAACTTCAATAATATTTTCGTTCATCGATATTGTTCGATTTAAGCCGGAAATGCTTTACTGTTCAAAATTTCGTTTTTTCGTCACGTCTGCCAACCGACAGAATCTTTTCTGCTAAGTTAATGAATACTGTGCTTTGCCGAAATTCGCTTCGAGATGATGTTCAACGTGAGTACAAATCCCATCAGGAAGAGTGAGGAACTCCAAATCAATTCCACCATATTCGGGTCGTTGTAGAATTGCCAGATCAACAGCGGCACAGCACTGGTTGGATGTGTAATATCCCAGTTAATCCGGGGGTTTCCAAGCGTTGTCAACATAAGCGGTGCAGTTTCACCAAGTATTCGCGAAATAGAAATCAAAATACCGGTGAGCAATCCGCTGAAACTTGAAGGGATTAGAACGCGAAGTATAATCTTATGATAAGGTACACCAAGAGCAACTGCAGCTTCTTTGAGCGTTCCGGGAATCATTTTGAGCGTTTCTTCCGTTGAGCGAATGATTAAGGGCAACATCATAATGGCCAACGACACACTTCCGGCCAGAGCCGAATAGCTATGAGTAATATGCTTCACAACCCACAGATAAACAATGAGGCCCAGCACAATAGACGGAACGCCCTGGAGTACATCAGCGATATCACGAATGATGTTGGAATAACGTTTGCCAGGGGTCTCGTAAAGATAAATTCCTGTAATAATCCCAAACGGGATGGCCATCACCGCGGCCAAAACCACAATCAGTATGGAACCTGTAATACCGTTGGCAATACCGCCGGGAATGGTTTCTCCGTTGGCTTTGGCAACCATAGCCTGTAACGTGTCAGGAGCAACTTCGGTAAAAAACGAGAGATTAATCTGTCCAATTCCCTTAACAACTAATTCTCCTACAATCAGAATAATGGGCAAAATGGTTAACAAAGAGAAAAAGATGACAATCCCCAGAAAAATCTTGTTCTTTGTATTGCGACTGTTTGAATTATCACGGATAGCAATCACTTTCATTTCGTTGCGGTTTGAAAATAGTTAATCTCCGTCAGGACAATTTTTTGATGATAAATTTGCCGGCGGTATTCACCAGTGCGGTAATAATAAAAAGTAAAAGGCCAATGGCGATCAGCGAACTTAATTTCAGACCATCTGCTTCACCAAATTGATTGGCAATGACGCTGGCCATCGTATTACCGGTGTCGAATAAACTATGAGGTACCTTATTCGCATTACCAATCAACATCGTAACTGCCATGGTTTCACCTAAAGCACGTCCAAAAGCCAAAATATAACTGGCCACAATTCCGGAACGGGCATTGGGCACAATCACATTGAAAATGACCTCCATCCGGGTGGCTCCCAGCGAATACGCTGCTTCTTTCAGCTCATTCGGCACCATTACGATGATCTCGTTACTAAGGGAGGTCGCATAAGGTATAATCATGATAGCCAGAATGATTCCCGAAGTAAAAACTCCAAAGCCCTGCGGGCTGAGTCCGAGATGCATAATAAACGGACGTAAGGTGTAAAAGCCCCAAAGGCCATATACAATGGAAGGAATCCCCGCAAGCAAATCCACCAGTGTACTTAAAACAGATGCAACCGGGGTTTTACGAAAATACTCCGACACAAACAACGAGGTCGAAAATGCCATTGGTATCGAAATCAGCAAAGCCAGCACAGAAGTAATCATCGTACCGGCAATAAAAGGCATTGCTCCGTAACTTTCCCGTCCTTCAGTGGGATTCCAGTTCGTTGAAGTGATAAAATGCCAACCAAATTTATGAAAAGCCGGTATGGCCCCCCCAACAAGGGAGAAGACCATACCGCCTGCAACAATCAGAATCAAAAATGATCCTGCAAATAAAAAGTATTTTGTAATCTTATCGCTATTATTCATTGAAGTGAATTAGAAGCATTCTATTTGAGTATCGGTTTTCCGTTGTAAGTCACCGTCCGTAAAATAGCTTTGTCTATTTGCACTACTTTATCCGGCAGTGGTGCATATTTCAACTCTTTAGCGATTCCCTGTGCAGCAGGATCCAGCATCCAGTCGATCAGTTTCACGGTAGCCTGAGCCTGATCCAGTGAGCGGCCGTTATATGCTTGTTCTTTGTAAAGAATGATCCAGGTAAATCCACTGATCGGATAAGCATCAGGAGCCGTTGAGTTGGTTTCCATGATACGGGTATCAGCAGGCATATCGCCTTTACCGGCAGCACTAACAGCAGCAATGGTCGGAGCAATATAGTTTCCGGCAGCATTTTTCACCAGAGCGAAAGAGATTTTCTGTGCAAATGCATAGTCAGAACCTATGTATCCGATTGAACCAACGGTAGAGCTGATGGTTCCGGCAACTCCAGGATTTCCTTTGGCACCCATACCGGTAGGCCAGTTCAGTGATTTTCCAACGCCAATTTGATCTTTCCATTCCTTGCTGATCTTTGACATATAGTCACTGAAGATGAAGGTAGTACCACTACCGTCTGAACGGTGAACTACAGAGATAGCCAGGTCCGGGAATTTAACACCAGGGTTGATTGCTTTCAGTTTGGCATCATTCCAGTTAGTGATTTTTCCAAGGAAAATATCAGCCAATAC
The DNA here is from genome assembly GCF_009617875.1 of Prolixibacter sp. NT017. Lineage (NCBI taxonomy): Bacteria > Pseudomonadati > Bacteroidota > Bacteroidia > Marinilabiliales > Prolixibacteraceae > Prolixibacter > Prolixibacter sp. NT017. The sequence goes on from NZ_BLAV01000001.1 coordinate 3,289,705, forward strand.
TTCTTGATCCAGTTTGATTGAATCGATTCCGGGTACGTTGAAAGCAATGTCAACAGCACCGCTACAGGTAGCCACGTGAACAACCGGCGCGGGCATATTGGCTGCTTCAGCATCGCTTAAGAAAGCATCGCTTCCACAGAAGTCAACTACACGATCCTTCAGGCTGCGGATACCAGCACCCGATCCGGTCAGACCATACGATGTTTGAACACCGGTTAAATCGAAATACTTTTTGAAAGCAGTTTTGTAGAAAGGTCCTGCGAAGGTGGAACCCGCGGCACTCAATGAAATTTCAGTCTTGGCCGACTTCTCATCAGTACCTTTTTTCTTACTGCCGCTTTTGCATGACGTAAACGCTGTTACGACAGCCAATAAAATTAGGATCTTTTTCATTTTAAAAAGGTTTTATAATTCAACTATTAAAGAGCTGTTTCAAGATTATGGAAGAAGAGTTAAAATTTCATTTCCAGATTGAGATAGAAACCTGTTTCAGCACTGCCTCCGCTCTGAGCCGGACTCCAAACACGGAGGTTAGGTGCTACTTTTACTCCTTTAACAGGACTGAGTTCCAGACCAGCTAAGAACAGACTACCGTCTTTGGCTATATTCCATCCATCTGCTGCTCCGTTAATTTTCTTTGATGTCAGGTTGTCGTAACGAACAAAAACATCCGATTTCTTTGCCACATTCACAGTCGTATACAATGATATACCAGATAAATCGTGGTCGGTTACATTGCCATGCCCCTGCTGATAGTTGTATTCAGCACCAGCTGTAAACTTATCGCCCTTGTATCCCAAAAATGCGGTATATGTACTCTGAGCAACAGTTTTTTTCATGTAATCAACATACAGGCGGGCATAAAGGTTTTTAACAGGTTTCAAGGTTATACCAGCTGTGTACATCAAAACACTGTCTTTTTGAAGATGCTTGTACCCTTCACCGTTCAGGACAGAAACATCCAAACTTGCCGCCGAGGCCAGTTTCAACACTGCCGAAGCACCCAAATCGGCACTCGGATCGTAACCATGCTGATCCATGAACGATTTGTACAGGTAACGATGTCCCCACATGCTTTCCTGAAGATTAAATGCTTTGGTCCCAATCAAACCGAAATTCAATTTCAGGTTGTCGTTGGCGTACTGTAAATAAGCATTTTTCAAGTAGGCTGTCATCTGCAGACCTCCAACACCAGGATTCCCAATATCGAAATTAATCTTACCGGAAAACTGCTGACTAAAGGCATATTCGTAACCGAAATAAGCCCGGGTCACTTCGAATGCCGGCTGACTTTGTTCATACTTGAAATCACTGAAAACCTTAACAAAAGCTTTTCCGTGTGGTTTGAAATCAGCATTACTCGTTTCCGTTTTTGCTGACTGTGCAAACAGGCTGCCACTGATCATGATCAGCAACAGCAGGCTGAATTGAATCTTTCTCATTGTTAGATAACTTAAAGTAACTTTCCGGAAGCAAATGTGCTACGAGGTTGTTACACCGCAGTTAAGGAAAAATTACAATAATGTTACAAGATGAATGGCGCTCTACTCAGCAAGAATAGGGGTTTTAACTACCTGCAAACATGCAGGTAACATTGAAGTAACATTTTTGAGAAACAATCAATCCGTATTGAACGGCAATTTACCTGACGGTAGATGAAACAGGATGAAGCCTGGGCAAAAACAATTTTGTAACACAACGATTGTCGCCAGCCATATCACGTAAAAAATTGGTCTCTGAAAACTCGTTCCGGCAGTACAAAGAGAAGAATAGATGAGCTTGAGAGATTGTAACAAACAGGCATGCGGTGCTTACACTTTTTCTTCGTTGCGTTTTCGCACATCGGCCACCAACGCCTCGACCGTCATACTTTTAAAATGTTCAACGACTTTTTGGTTTAAAACATCCCAAAAATCGCGGGCTGTGCAATGGTCAGCCTTCTCACAATCGTAGTTTTTCGAAAGGCAATCGACAATGCAAATTCCAGGTTCGAAGGCCCGGTGTATATCGTAGATGGTAATTTGGGAGGGCGCGCGTCCAAGAATGTAGCCACTCTTTCGCCCGCGCACGTTGGCTATTAAACCTGCTGCTTTTAGTGAAGCAATAATCTGGTCGAGGTATTTTACTGATAAATCCTGATTTTCGGCGATATCCTTTTGATAAATACCGTCGGGACCGCTGTTTAATGCTACCTCAATCATTACACGGATCCCATATCTGGTTTTCGTATTAAACTTCACGGCGAATTGGCTTTTTGGGTGATTAGTTTGATCTCAAAATTAATAAATACTTCGTCTTTCACCCGGATCATTCCCAGGAAACGACGCGGCGGGGAAATGTTGTAGTCAGTCAGACGGATACGGGTCCTACCCTTTACAACCACCCGATTTTCCTCATTGTTAACGACTTCAATCGGCGTATCATAATCGTTGGTAATCCCTGCAATGGTTATGGCTAGCGGAATATTGGCCACACGCTGTGCTGCAAATAAACTGGCCAACTCGTCCTTGCGAAGAGTAATTTTGATTTTGGGATATTTTGACGCTTTCAGTAGATCTTTGAAGTCACTGAGCATGGCGGGGTTGCTCGCGTCAATTTGATCGACTGGCACATAAAAAACAAGAGAAGAAGCATCAGCTTCAGAACCAGTCGACGCTGAGGACAATGCAAAATCCTCTTCCTGAGGCTGATCATAATAAAAATGGAACTGATTGACATTCGTCGAACCATCAATACGTACTTTGGCCAATTGACAAATGCCTTTGAAATCAGCACTTTTCACCCATCCGCCGAAAAGCAGCGGGAATACAAAAAGAATAACCCGAACAAATATCTTCCCTATGTCAACCCTTCTTTTCATATTTCTTTTCGGTTACATTAAAGTATACCCGAATAAAAAAGCTTTTGTTCCAATCTTTTGCTACTTCAGTACAAGATTACACGTCCAAATGAAAAAACAGAACCTTCCCCCACGAGGGGGGAAGGTCTTTACTAAACAATATATTATGGATGTAACCTGGATGAACTTAGAAAGAAATTCCAGCTTCGAACATAATACCGTTGAATCCGGCATTGGTTCCGTAGTTAGCGAAGTTTTTGTAGTTCTGATCTACATACTCCAGCTTAGCAACGATGTTCTTGGTCATGTGCCATCCACCTGCAATCTGTACACGGTCAACTGACATGTCAGTGCTGTTCTTCACTTTGTTGTAACGGGTACCCAGATAGAACTGCTCTTGTCCACCAAAGTGATAAATACCTTCGATTGCAAATTGGTTGAAGTCAAAATCACCACCGAATGCACCAGTACCTTTTGCTTTTTCGTAAGTTCCGAACAATTCGAATCCGTAGTACTTAGCGAAAAGGTTGGCCATCATAGAGTTGTCTTTGTTGGTGAAACCCGGGCCCCAACGACCAGTAGTATGACCAGAAGAAATATCCACGTCGTCAGCGCTTCCGGTTTGCTCCTTCATTACCAAGTAGTAACGAGAACCGGTACGGTCACCATTATAAAGCGAACCGAAGTGGTTTTTTGCACATGAATAACCTGAAAGGGTTGCACGCAGACGGAAATTCTCGTCCAACTGCTTGTCGAAACCTACTTTACCATAGAAAGCCAGTTCGTCTGCAGTATTGTAAGTTGTATAAGAATCATTTCTCGCATTGTATGCAGCGATAGCCGGTTTCAAGGTACCATTGGAAACTGCACCCATTGCCAACCAGCCATTGTTGCGGTACATTACTTCAGCAGCACCAGCAGTGGTGAAAGCATCCATGATGTAGTTACCAACAAATGCATTATTGATTACGTGACCATTATCTGAACGACGGAAGTGCTCATCACCGTAGTTGAGTTCCATCATACCTACTTTGATGGTCAGTTTCTGCATCAGTTTGTCAACAGCCTCAGAGTTCAGGAAGGGAAGCTGATCCATCAGTAAATACCCTCCTTTTACCCAGGTATCCTCGTGGTGACGAGAAGACAAATAAGTAGTCAGGTGAACCTGTACCCCGGGAGCCAAATCAGCGTAAATTTTCATGTTAGCTGTCGGCAGGTTCAATCCCGATCCCAACGGAATCAAGTTGGTACCGTCGGCAGATTGATCCAGGGCCTGATATTGTAACGCAAAATCAGCGCCAATATGTGCTTTCACTTTTGTAAAATTGCTTCCATCGAGCTTGGGTTGTTCGAATTGCTGTCCAAAAGTGAATGATGCAATCAATAACCCTGCAAAAAGAAAGAATACTCTTTTCATAACAATTGGTTAAAATCTGTGGTTACTATTTATTTATTGGTGCAATGTCTCCGCAATTCACACTAATCCAACTCACGGTCGAACATTGCGTTTTTTTTAATTACTTGGCGAATTCAAAATTATATTTCACGGTAAGGCCGTCGCCGGTTTTGATAGCTCCGAACATGGCGGTTACCTGCTCGATTCCGTACTCCGACATCTTGATTTTAAAACTTCCGCTCACTACCGCATGTCCGGCGTCCGAAACTTTCCCATTAAAAGGAATTTTAATGGTTTTCGTTACTCCAACCAGCTGAAACTTTCCAACCAGGTCGCCGCTAAATTCGTTTCCGGTACTCTTCAGATTTTCTACGCTATCCGAAGTAAAACGAATTTCCGGGTATTTATCGGTTTTTATAGCCTTGTAAGCTTTTTTATCCATAATAGAACTTTCATGGCTTTTCAGGCTCTCTGCCGGACAAGAGAACGTCACACTTTCAATGCTGTTCACAGCCGTCCCATCAATTCCCATCACGGCAGTACATTTTAAATCGGCCGTCTTCATATTCCAATCGTGTAGCGTTGAAGTTCCATCAACCTCGACTGAGCTTTTATCAGCTACTAAATGGAATGATTCCTGCGCCTTCACCTGCCAGTTCCACATAAAAAGAACAGCGGCAATCAACGATATTACTCTCATTTTCATTCGTTTTTAATTTCCTACTTTTCCTATCGTTTTGGTGGGATAAACGTAAGTAAATTTTTAAACCGACCAAATGCCAAAAGATAGGTTGCATCTTATCTTTTTATCAAAATCGACTTAACAACATATAAAAACAGGCAAAAATCAACACCTATAAAACTGTATATGTGTACATTGCAACCATAAAGCTAATTTAATTTAAACCAGTTTTAAATAATACTAACAAAAAATTAGAACCATTCTATGTATTACCCTTCGACTCTTAAGATCTGTATAAAAGAAAAAAAGAAGTTAAAATAAACAGTATTTAATTCTGAATATCTGGAAATTACATCTTTCAATACCAACAAAAAAGCCGGAAAAATCCGGCCTTAGAATAAACATATGTAATTATCTTCATTTGACCAATTTCTTGTATTTTATCCGGTGTGGACCGGCATCTCCAAGCCGTTTCTTCTTATTTTCTTCGTATTCGGAGTAACTTCCTTCAAAAAAGTGAACGTAAGAATTGCCCTCGAAGGCCAAAATATGGGTCGCAATCCGGTCTAAAAACCACCGATCGTGAGAAATTACCACAGCACAACCGGCAAAATTGTCGAGACCTTCTTCCAGTGCCCGCAGCGTATTGACATCAATATCGTTCGTCGGCTCATCGAGTAACAGCACGTTGGCCCCTGATTTCAGCGTAAGCGCCAAATGCAACCTATTGCGCTCACCTCCCGAAAGGATACCACACTTCTTCTCCTGGTCGGCACCACTGAAGTTGAACCGGGCTGCATAAGCTCTGGCGTTGATGGAGCGTCCGCCCACCTGCACTTCGTCGTTGCCGCCGGAAATGACCTGGTAGACCGTTTTCTCCGGATCAATGTCAGCGTGTGTCTGGTCGGCGTACCCCAACTTTACAGTCTCACCAACCGAAAATGTCCCCGCATCGGGTTGTTCCATGTCCATCATCATCTTGAACAGCGTTGTTTTTCCGGCACCGTTCGGGCCAATCACTCCCACAATTCCGTTAGGTGGAAGGGTAAAATCGAGATTTTCGAACAGCAACCGATCGTCAAAACCTTTGGATACGCCGTGCGCTTCAATCACTTTGTCTCCCAAACGCGGACCGTTCGGGATAAATATCTCGAGCTTCTCCTCTTTCTGCTTCACATCTTCGTTCAACAGCTTCTCGTAAGCTCCCAGACGGGCCTTTGATTTGGCATGACGGGCTTTAGGCGTCATTTTCACCCACTCCAGCTCGTGCTCCAATGTTTTCCGGCGCTTCACATTTCCTTTTGCTTCCTGAGCCATCCGCTTCTGTTTCTGCTCCAGCCAACCGGTGTAGTTTCCTTTCCAGGGAATGCCTTCGCCACGGTCGAGTTCCAGAATCCAGCCCGCTACATTATCGAGGAAGTACCTATCGTGCGTGATGGAGATGACCGTACCTTTATATTGCTGCAAGTGCATTTCGAGCCACTGCACCGATTCGGCATCCAGGTGGTTCGTCGGCTCGTCGAGCAGTAAAACGTCGGGTTCCTGCAGAAGAAGACGACACAACGCTACCCGACGGCGCTCGCCACCCGACAATATATTCACCGGCGTTTCACCGTCCGGGCAGCGCAGAGCATCCATGGCACGTTCCAGTTTGTTGTCGAGGTTCCATGCATCGGTAGCGTCAATCTGTTCCTGCAATGCCGCCTGCCGATCCATCAGCTTCTGCATCTTGTCGGCATCTTCGTAATATTCCGGCAAACCGAACTTCTGATTGATCTCTTCATATTCATTCAGGATGTCGACTACTTCCTGGGTGCCTTCCTGTACAATCTCCTTTACCGTTTTCGATTCGTCGAGCTGCGGTTCCTGCGGCAGATAACCGACCGTATATCCGGGAGAGAAAACAACTTCGCCCTGATAGTCCTGCTCCAAACCGGCAATAATCTTCAGCAACGTCGATTTTCCGGAACCGTTTAAACCGATGATCCCGATTTTCGCTCCAAGAAAAAACGAAAGAGAAATATCTTTGATAACCTGTTTTTGCGGGGTGAAGGCTTTACTCACCTTGTACATCGAAAAAATAATCTGTCTGTCTTCGCTCATGAAGTAAAGTTTTAATTCCGAGAACAAAATTCGCATATTTCCGGCGAAAAGACAACGGCATCAGGGAGTTTAAGATGAGTGGCTTCGGAAATGGGTCATTTTCTTCGCAATAAGAAAAAACGAAGGACGACCTGGTCGGCGAAAACAACAAAAGCAATCAATATTATTAATAATATGTAAGGAAGATATTCGCCTACCGGATTCCTAAGCCAGCTTTGAATGGTTTCCGGAGAAACAAAAAACCATATCCCGGCCAGGACGAGAAGCGGAACGATAGTCACGCCAATCTTGAGCGCATACTCCGTTATCAAACGCCTCCTCAACATACGGTCCCCCACTTTCCGGCTAACGCGATCGGCAAAGTCGGTTGAAAGTGAAAATCTGGGCTCCTCTTTCAAAACTTCATGAATCAGTTGGTCCATTTCGTTGTATGCTTCTTCCTTCATAACGTCGTAATTTAATCAAAAATCATGCTTCCATTCGATGAAAAGCCGCAGCTTCTCCCGGAAGGGCATGTTCCAAGATTTCCCGCAACTGCTTTCGCGCCCTGTTCAGGTAACTTTTTACTGTTCCTTCCGGCATACCGGTAATCTCTTCAATTTCGTGGTACGAAAACTCTTCCAGGTGGTAGAGCGTCAAAACGGTCTGATACGGCAAGGGCAGCTGTTCGATTCCTTTTCGCACTACTGCCTTCATGTCGGTTTCGTGAACCACCCGCCAGGTGGCATCTTCCGTCATGCTCAATTCAGCTTTCGCCGGAATGGTTTCCAATAACTCCAACCGATCACGCTGGTGTTTTTTCAGGTAGTCAGAACACGTGTTCCAGGCAATGGAAGCAATCCAGGTCGACAGCTTCGATTGGTTCCGGAAACGGGGAATACTTTTATACACTTTCATAAACACATCCTGGCAAATATCTTCAATATCATCCGGCTTTCCGACCATACGCCAAACCACATGCCACACCAACCTCTGATGCTTTTGCACCAAAAACCGGAAAGCATTTTCATTCCCGTTAACTACCTGTTTTACGATATCGTGATCGTTCATACGTATGTATATGTCTTCACTACCTGAAGAAATGTTGCACTCCCGCTCAATAAATTTTTGCGACAAACAATTCAATCATTATTCCTCCCTGTTTTTCAATCACTCAAGAGGATTTCAAATAAAGCTAAAAGAAAAAATTGAGATTCACTGCAACCTTTCTTACCAGCGTGTCGACATATAGGGCAAACAACATTTAAAACTGAAAATCATGCAAGACGTATTTGTAACCGCAGTCGTTTTTTACGGTATATATTACCTTCTCAGGACTTTGACCGACTATCTCCTGAAACGCCGTATTATTAAAGAAGGACATTTTGAGAAAGCAGGCATTTTGGAAGTTGTTCCGCGCACAGCTGAAGATCCGGAACCCAGCCGGTACAAAACCCTGAAATGGGCTTTGGTCACCTTCATGGGTGGTGTCGGTCTCATCGTAGCCGACGTGATTCAGAACCTACCGGGAATCCCATGGGCGCATTCTTATAATGCACTGATTCCTTTTGGAATTGTATTGGTTTTTGTTTCGCTTGGCTTCATTATTTACTTCACCATTGCCAACAAACGGAAAGTATAAAACAATTACGGAACGTGACGAGCTACTATTGTTAGCTGCATCACGTTCCGTTTTTCTTTTCCTACCCAAGTAGCTTTTCCATCTTGCTCCCGACCTCATTTACCCAAGTCTGTACCCTTTTTTCCCCAGTCCGGACCTGTTCTGTGAGGCTCCCGACTCTTTCTACCCTGCTCCCGAGCATTTCTGTCGCGGTACCGACCTCATTTCCTCAGGTCCAGACCCTCTCTTTGCTGAAACAGCCCCTTTCTGTGCAGCTCCCAACCCTTTCTATCCAGGTCCGGCCCTTTTCTACCCATCTCTGCACCACTTTCGTCCCACAATCGCGTATTACTTTCCCGGTCCGGACCTTTTTTGCCCGTTTACCGAGTCTCCCGCATCACAGCCCGCGGTAGTTCTCCACCTATTGTGCAATGATAACTTCTCCTGCCGTATCGGATGCATTGAATGCCGGTGCAAACTGGCACTGAATGGTTACCCGACCAGAGCTAAAATCGCCATTGTGGCTTACCCTTAAGGGATATTCCAACAGATAATCGCCTTGTTTCAATTCCTGAATAAAGAAGCGGGTTTGTTCGTCGGTGTTGACACGGTAATACCACACGCGACCGCTCGATTCATAGCCGGAAAGCTGCTTTACCGGTTCGGTGCCGGCGGGACGATCGTCGGAGATGGAGACAAATCCCAAATCACGATTCGCATGAATCCGTAGCCGGACCATCATTAAGTCGCCTGGCTCGATCCCTTTCAAATCGGACGTAAGTGACTCTCCACCATTTCGGCGGACAACACGATACAACGACTTGGTCACCGTCATTCCGTTCCCGGTTGACAATGAGCTATCGACCGGAGCAAAGAACTGGTGATATAAGGCCCCAAAACCGGTCGTCTTTCCGTTATTCCGAAGCTCCAACTTTGCGTTTTCGGGCAATTCGGAAGGCAGCGTGTATTTGAAATATCCTTTCGGTGAACCGGAATGGGTTGTCGACACCGGTTGACCATTTATAAGAACGGTAGGCGCTGATGTTTCCAGGGGCGTGTCAACTCCCGTTGATAGCAACGCCTCAACTGCTTTCACTGTTTCGTCTGAATTAGCCCATGCGTGTGTTCTTTTCTGCTGCAACAGCCACAACTTCATGGCAGCCAAATCGGCTTCCGGAGCACCGGTTTTCTCAAACAACTGCATTATAATAGCCTGCAGCGAAAGTGACGATTCGCGGTAGAACCAGGGCGAATTTTCCGTTCTCCAATACATGCCCAACTCTTTACTCTTCACCGCGCGTTCCTTTAACGACTCAACAATCGTTTGAGCGGTTTTCCGGTAGTCAGTCGACCATAAAACCGAGGCACTTTGCGCCTGCTGATACAAGCTCAACTTCATCCAGGTTTGAGAAAGTTTCCGTAAGAAGAATTGTTCTGCAGCTTTTCCTTCATTCCCGACCGGTTGCTGTTCAAGAGTTGTGGCAGCGTACAAATAATCGATGATGTTGGATGACGGAACATACTGTTTCTGTTCTTTCCCGCTCAGCCGTTTGTAGCTTGCCACCATTTCCTTTTCGAGGTAATGAATCGCTTTTGACAGTATCGTATCCGCCATCGCTTGTTCTTTTCCCGACAAGGCATTCTTGTGAATAAGTGACGACAGATTATTCACCACCTGTGCAGTAATCCATGAACTCGTCTTCATTTCGGGATACCAGGAAAAGCCACCGTCTTCCTGCTGCATGGCTTTTAGGCGCGATAAGTCATCGCTAATATTCATGGCAATCGTGTCTGTATTGAACAGCTGTAATTGTTTCTTCTCCCGAATGGCATCATCCATCCATGGCGTCTCGTTCAACCGGATGGCAGCCAAATCATCGTTACGCTCCATTTGCGTTTTCAACGAATCGGGTTGGCTTAGCAGCCGGGCCCTTTGTTTTGCCAATTCTGTTTGAATCTCCGGATGTTCCTTCAGCAAGCTTTGAACGGTTGCTGAAGCATATAGCCGGTTGGCCAGTCCGGTAGCACTGCGTGGCCGGCTGCTCATCACCGATGGCAATGCTTCGATAGCCTGCCAAACCGGATTTCCCATCCATTCCAGTGTCCAGCGGTCATTATCTTGTTGTTTTCCTTTCAGGAATAACGGATTCCAGATTTTCGATGCCCCCGGTTTTAACCGAAATGTTTCCGACTGTACCATCCATTGTTCTGTAGGAAGTACATTAATGGTTTTTTCGTAGCCATCACTCAGGGAACCAGCCGAACCGGCTACCTGAATCCGGTACAAACCCGGTTTCTCAGGTGCGTTGACCAACCACTTTACAACTCCTGATTCACCATCCTCCAACGCGATGTGGCGTGGTTCAAATCCGGGTAGTGAGAAATTACTGCCATCGGCGCTAACCAGCTTCAAATGGATATCTGCTTCCAGTTCTTTCCCCGAAAGGTTGGTTACTTTCACCGGCAATTCAACCTCGTCGCCGGCCACCAGAAAACGCGCCGGATAGGGTTCTACCATGAAGGACTTTTGGCTGACAAACGACGTATCAATTGTGCCGGTTTTCCCATCAATGGTGTGTGCCAGCGCCATGAACTTCCACTTCGTCAACGCATCAGGCATGCGGAAATGAATGGTAGCCATTCCATTGGCATCCGTCTTCAACTGCGGACCAAACCAGGCTGTTTCGCGGAAGTCACTGCGAATTTTCGGCTGTTCTACCTTCGGTGAAGAACTAGCTCCACGGATTCTAATACTCTCGTTCACCTCTTCATCTTTACTTAACGAATTCATTTTAGCCCTATCTTCCACCACAAAAAAGACGGCTTGATCGGTCCTAAAGTCTATCCATTGCGGAAGTCCCAGTTCCGGAACCACTTCCGTTTGCACTTTTTGCAAGGTTAAATCCGGGCTCCTGGCGTAATCATTTTGTACCGGACGAATCATGAGCGGCATTTGCCGGACATAAAACCAGTGTTGAATAAGATTTAAACTCCAGTTATGCGCTAAAATGTCGTCGAGGGAAGCATCGTACACCACGCCCCCCACTTCGGCCTGCACGGTTTTACCACTTTCATCGGTCACCCTGATTTTCCAGCTGATCTCCTTGCCGGGTTCTGCCTTTTCCGGAAAATCAACCGTAGTAACCCGCAAATTTTTATTGGGCTGCATCACATTGATTCGGAAAAACTTCCGGAAAGCACGCCCGTATTGAACCGTTGATACACGCACCGCGACTCCGTTTGCCATATCGGCAGTCACCGGGATATTCACTTCTCGATGGCTCTTTTTCGTTTTCACTACCGGAAGTTGAATCAACGTATCCGGTTCTTCCAGCGAAATCTGCCAAAAACTTTCACCGGTCGTCCCCAAATCCAGTTTCAAATCGTCGCCAACTTTCGCAGACGTTTTTTCCATGTTGACATAAAATGGATCGACAAACGGATATTTCCGGCATTGGGAACGAAATACCCGGATGACCCGCTCTCCAATCACTTCCCTACCAAATGCATCTTCTGTTTTGGCTGTGACTTTATAATAACCGGGCTTCAGTTTTTTTCCCGGAAGGAAACACCACGAGCGTTCTTTCGTGTTGAATTTTAAAGTAGTCAGCACTTTTTCAACCGGAAAATCCTCCGGTTTAATTTGATCGCTGTAGACATTTCCGGGATATCGTTTTTCCCACTCTTCCTTCGTGTAAATTGGATGGTCGGGTGCTTCCCACTCCCGCTCCCTTAACGACTGGTTAGGAGATTGAAGCCGGGCAAAGGTGACCGTTCCTTTCACCGAAACGGAATGATTGGCCGAATTGGTAAAATTCAATCCCACCTTAATTCCTTTCCCCTTGCGGATACTTTTATCGGAAGCATCAACCTGATGCGGAACACTCAGTTGGGCGAACAGTGCCTTTTTCGCGATGTGCAATGATTGGTTCGCCGACTGTGTCTCTCCGCTGATGTCGGTCACATCGACTTCAATATCATAGTTTAAGCCCAAGTCATTTTCTGTGGATTTCGGCATGAATTGGAAATGGAAGAGACCGTTAGCATCCGTTTTAAACTGGCCGGAAAGTACGTTGCCGGAATTGTTTTCCGACCGCTCAAACCACAGCGTTTGCCGGGTGATTGTGTAGGTTCCGGATACGCCTGCCAACGGAATACCGTTGAATGACTTGACTGTTCCGCTTACTTCTACCGGATGACCCGCCTCGTACTGACCATCAAATTTTTCGAACGCAATGTGGAATCCAGGACGCCGGTAAGTCTCTACCCGAAACGACTGATATCCATCGGATGTTCTCAGCGTAAAATTGCCCGCTAAACTACTGGTCGGTAAACGAAACTGACCGGTCGCACTACCGAACCGATCTGTCAGGATTTTCAGTGAATCGATCACCTGGTTATGTGCATCACGCAGAAATACCACCATTGGTTTTCCGGCAACCGCGCGGGCCGTATCGCCATGCGTCCGGAAAGTAATGGCTTTGAATAAAACTGTCTGTCCCGGACGATAGATAGACCGATCGGTGAAAAACCAGGTCTTCTCTTTTGTTGTCTCGGTTTGTTTATGGTAATATGGCTTACGCCAACGCAGACTCAACGTATCAGCTAACGAACGAACCTGTACCAAATTGCCTTCACCCGTCCAAAGCGCTCTGCCCTTATTGTCCGTTTTGATTGAAGATTTATTGAGTTGTTCTCCGTTTAAATTTCGTATACTCAATTCGGCTCCGGCAACAGCTTCTCCGTTCGATTGCCGGCGGACCGAGAAAACGGTTCCGGCATCGACTAGCTGCTGTTCCACATACATCCGGGAAACCGTTAGCGGGGAAAGGCTTTCACAGCCGTCGCCATCAATCTGCAGCACATAAACTCCAGCCTCTAATGGTTTCAGGAGCAACTCGGTGCTATGCGAACGCAAATCACTATCAGGTACGAGCGTATATTTTTCTTGCTGAATAACCGGACTACCAAGTAGCTTCGAGGAATCTTTACGGCTTTTCAACTGCCCGTATTGTAGAAAATAGGTTTGGAAAAGTTTCTGATTGATTTTGTGGATGGAAACCTTCACACTTTTCAAATTCTGGTAATCCAATTTTATGGCAAATGGGAAACCGGGCCTCACGACTGGTTCGGATTGTGTGGATAGCTGCGGCCGTCGGAGTTGCTGAAGACTATTGAAGCTTCTCTTGCCCGCTTCTGTTTCAGGGAATTTTTTCCAGGTTTTTTCATACAACCTGGCCGCTTTCAGCCAATCCATTCGATGCTCAACTGTTTGCGGAACATTTTCCCGAAACTTTCCTCCCCGCATCTGGTAAAAATCTGCTTCCGCTCCCCAAACATCTGCCAACAGGTCGGAGTGAACAACGGTTTTTTCCAGTCCATGTATCTCATTCAAAAACAAACGATCAGTATTCTCAAGCGAAGATTCCTGGTAGGTGAATTTAATCCGGTCGAGCCGGGCATAGAACAACGCCACTGAATCTCCGTCTTGTTGGTGGTATCTTTCGAGTAGCCGGTACAGGATGATCGAGTGATCGTAATAGCTCAATGGCGATTTTCGGTCAATAATCACTTCCCCCGGTTTTCTTAACCACAAAGTGGACTTCTGATAAAGCGGTAATGGCCGGGGGACGGGTTGAGTATACATACTACCGTCCTGATAAAAGTTCAATGCTTTCCGGACCACCAAATCCAGCAATGTAGGCGTTCGATCCCAGGCCACTTTTTCTCCGAAAATAAGTGATTGCCAGTCCCTGGCAGGAATTTTCGCCAGACTGTCGGGATACTGCAATGCCTCATTAAAACACTGATGGATTTGATCCGCAAAAAAACGAGCATCCCACGTGTTGATATCGGTAGAATCTACTCCCCCACTGACCCTGTCAAGAATTTTCCAGCGATTATCCCGATATACCTTATGTAGATACCTACCTTCAAATGCCTTCAGTACAGCTCTTCCGGGCACACTTAATTTCTCATATTCTTTTTGCCAGATTGGCAACGGATTTTCCGGCAGAGAATCCTTCATCGTAAAAAATTGAAGCGCCGCAAAAGCCTTCACCCGTTCCTGAACATTGTTCTCTTTGACTGCCTGAGTGGCAATCTCCTCTATTATTTTTTTTATGGATTCTGGCTTTCGGATATTCGCCAGCGAATCAGCTTCCGCCCATTTTTCCCGGTAGGAAAACTGTTTTGTGGCAGCCTGAGTTGTTGAAAATAGTGAGATGAGTAATAAAGCAAGGAGTAATCGGCAGGTCATTTTCATTGGTTACATTTATTTTGGTTGAATGGATTCCTTTTTGCTACACCAAACAAATTTGGTACCAGAAAGCTCAATAATATTTGAATTTGCCGGAATGAAAAGGCGTTAAAACTGATTTTTGATGATAAATAAGACGAAGCATCTGTTATTGGCAGCAATATAAAACGTAATTTACCAGTAATTTCAATTAAACATACGCAATCGACACTCACTTTTTTAGAATGCCGTTTGAAAAGCCTAATTTTGTGAACAAAATTTTTCGTCCATGATGAAATCGATGACCGGCTACGGAAAAGCCGAATGCGAACTACCTAACAAGAAGATTACCATTGAGGTAAAATCGCTGAACAGCAAGCAACTTGATATCAACACCCGGATACCAGGACTATACAAAGAGAAAGATATTTCCATCCGGAAATTAATATCCGATATACTCGGCCGCGGGAAAGTGGAATTCAGCATGTATCTTGAATCGCTTGGCGAAGAGAGCAATGCGACCATTAATGGCGCTGTAGTACGCGACTACTACCAGCAACTTAATTCCGTCAGGAAAGAGCTCGGGATCGATGAAAGTCAATCGTTGCTCGACATTGTGATGCGTCTTCCGGATACGGTAAAAGTGGAACGCGAAGAACTGGATGAAGAGGAATGGAAACAGATTATCGCTAAAGTGAAAAAAGCGCTTCTTAACCTCGATGAATTCAGAATACAGGAAGGTGATGCGCTATACAAAGACATCGAGGCAAACATTCAGAATATTCAGAATCTGCTTCCTGATGTTGAGCCTTTTGAGAAAGAGCGCCTCAACAAAGTGAAAGAGCGCATTCTGGATAATCTGAAAGAGCTGGAAGCTTCGGATTCAGTGGATAACAACCGGTTGGAACAGGAAATGATTTACTACCTGGAAAAGCTGGATATTAACGAAGAGAAAGTCCGGCTGGCCAACCATTGTATTTATTTCCTGGAAACCATGAAACTGAATGAACCGGTTGGAAAAAAGCTGGGATTCATCGCGCAGGAAATTGGTCGCGAGATCAACACCATGGGCTCCAAGGCAAATCATGCTGAAATACAGAAGATTGTTATTCAGATGAAAGACTCGCTGGAACGGGTGAAAGAACAGACGCTGAACGTATTATAAATTCCGGAAGAGCGATTATTGGAAAATGAAGAAAGGCAAACTGATTATATTCTCAGCACCGTCCGGTTCGGGCAAAACGACTATTGTAAAACACCTGCTCACCTGTCCGTTCGATTTTGATTTTTCGATTTCAGCAACCACCCGTCAACCCAGAAACGGAGAGACCGACGGAAAGGATTATTATTTCCTTTCGGTTGATGAATTCAAGTCGAAACTGGAAGCTGATGAATTTCTCGAATGGGAGGAAGTTTATGCCGGCAGTTATTACGGTACCCTGAAAAGCGAAGTGGAACGCATCCGCGAAAAAGGACACCACGTTCTGTTTGACGTAGATGTAGTTGGCGGAACAAACATTAAGAAATTTTATGGCGACGAAGCACTGGCCGTGTTTGTCAAACCACCCAGTGTTGAGGAGTTGGAGAAACGACTCGTCGCCCGCTCAACCGATAGTCCGGAAGTGATTGCCGAGCGGGTGGCCAAAGCCAAGCATGAATTGACTTACGCCAAATACTTCGATTACATTCTGGTGAACGACGAGCTGCAAACTGCATTCAAAGAAGCAGAAGAGACGGTGAGGGCTTTTCTGGAAAAATAATCCGGACCGATGAAAATTACACTCTACTTTGGTTCCTTCAACCCCATTCACAAAGGACATCTTGCGGTTGCCCAGAAGGTGCTCGATGAAAAAATGTCCGATGAACTTTGGCTGGTTGTTTCTCCTCAGAATCCGTTGAAAGAAGAGGAGGCGCTCTGGCCGGAAGCGGATCGGTTGGCCATGGTTCAACTGGCCATTGAAGGAAAAGATGGAATTAAAGCATCGGACTATGAGTTTCACCTGCCCCGTCCATCGTACACTTATCAAACTCTTTTGCGGTTGAAACAAGATTTTCCTCAACACTCGTTCAACGTACTGATTGGCGGAGACAACCTCGAAGCATTTGACCATTGGCGTGACCACCGGAAAATCCTCGATGAATTTGGGCTGATCGTTTATCCCCGACCGGGTTACGAAAACGAAGAACTGGCAAATCACCCGAACGTAACACTACTCAATGCTCCACTCCTGGATATTTCTTCTACCGAAATCAGGGAGCGCTTAAGCCAGGGACTATCACTGGTTCCGCTGGTTCCTAAAAGTGTTGCGGACTACATCCTTTCCGGCAATTTCAGCTAAAGAAAAAAGCCACACCATAATTGGCGTGGCTTCCTTTTGTATCTGAATGAACTTGTTAATCGAAAGACTGCATTCGACTCAAATCATTTTACTTCTTCTTAGAAATAGTAAGTGAAACCAAGGTTGATACCCTGCTTGCTGTAAGGTGAAGTAGTCGACAATGCTTCGTTGGCATTTACCGGATTACCGCTCTGGTCTACCTGAATTTTGTCTTTGTAATTAACCACTTTCGGTTCATAAGAACTCAATGCATCGTTTCCATTAACGACATACTTGGTCATTTCAGACTTCTTCCGCTTGATGTTCAGGTAAACACCTTCAATTTCGGTAAATACCGAAAGCTTGTCGTTCAGCTTATATTCCACACCCAAAACACCTTTGAAACCCAAAGAGAATTTTCCGTACATCTTTTGCTCTGCATTTACTTCAACCGGAATCATTTGAGTCTGATCGGCAGGATTCGGCATGTACTGAGTCACATCAGCATTCACCATTGAGTATCCACCCACAGGCAATACAAAGCCTACTTTGGTATAAACCGAGAATTTTTTCGAGTGCCCCGTACTCATAATAATGGTCGGTGCAACACGATATTGACGAGTGTATACATCAATATTCTGCATAATCACGTTGGGTACATTGTAATCGGCAACAGTTACTGTCTTACCAATAAGATAAGTGAAATCAACTTCTGCACCAATGTTATCATTCAGGTAATAACCAGCAGAAATTCCGACAGGAATACCGGCACCAATCGAAGTGTAGATCTGCTCCTGGTAGCCATCAGCTGTAACTTTTCCCTGGCCTAAATCGACATAATAACCATCTTTGGATACTCCCCATCCGTATCCGCCTCGAGCTTTGAGGTAAAAATTCTGTGCTGAAAGTGACTGGCCGATGCCCATCACCATCAAAGCAATTGCGATAGTTTTCAGTAATTTCATTTGCTTATTTTTTGAACGTAAATGGTCTGTTAAACTTTTCGCCTATTCAGAATGAATCCATGCAACTATCTGATAATGCGAACTATTTAAACGATTAAGTAATGTTAAAAGTGGCGTGAAAGTAGAAACAAAATATTAATTAGCAAAACATAACTCACTGCCATTCAGATTTTTAGAATATTAGGTTTAAAAATTCTAAAATTAAGTTAAAAACCAGCATCTGTTTTTTGTTTGGAGCACAATTACTTAAGATTCCATACAAATCGAAACATTACAATATTTAGATGTGAAAAAAATTGCTATTATAAAACATAAGAAACGCATCAAGTGTATTTTTAACGCTATTTACTCATGATTCCCTTTCTTTGTAAAAGATGAAAAAGAAGAACAAAAAGCAGGGAGGTTCATCCGGTCAGAACCGGAAAACCAGCGAAGATTTTCTCGAAAAGAATGTGAAGAAACCGGAAATTAACGTGACAGAATCCGGACTACAATATGAAATTATTAAGGAGGGCGAGGGAACAGTACCCGATCCCGATGGCTATGTGAAAGTCCATCAACGGGCTATACTGGTTGGCGGCAAGATACTTGACGATACTTACAAGAACAACGAGCCGATGGAGTTCAGGCTAAAGGATACCATCGACGGTTACCAGGAAGGATTGATGATGATGAGAACCGGAAGTCGGTACAAGTTGTATATCCCTCCGGAACTGGCCTGGGGAAAGCGGGGCTCAGGCGGAAGAATTGGCCCAAATGCCGTCGTGATTTTTGATGTATCGCTTCTTGAGTGTTGGTAGGGGTTTTATAAAAAGAAAAAACCCGAACAAAATGCCCGGGCTGATTCTATTGTATCAAGTTTAAACGGTGTGCACTGTTTCCATATTCTTCTGCCCCACCCCAATGGCTTCGAGGTTGAGTGGAATCAGTTTGTGGTGCCTTTCGGGAAGTGATTTCTCCAATCCCTTTTCAACCTTCTCCATCGGAAAGATAGGCTTCACTTTTAAGTAAGCGCCCATCACAATCATATTGAATGTTTTGGGATTACCCATTTCAGCTGCCAAACGCGCTCCTTCCACCTTGTAAACATTGATATCCTTACGTGTGGGTGGATGAACGATTCCGTTCGGATCGTACAACAATACGCCGCCTGGCTTTACCTGCTTTTCAAATTTATCCAGCGATTGCTGGTTCAGAATAATGGCGGTATCGAATTCGTGCAGAATGGGAGAACTGATGCGTTCGTCACTGATGATAACAGACACGTTGGCTGTTCCACCCCGCATTTCAGGTCCATATGAAGGAAACCAGGTTACTTCCTGGTCCTGCATAACACCGGAATACGCCAGGATTTTCCCCATGGAAAGAACGCCTTGTCCACCGAATCCGGCTATAATGATTTCTTCAGTCATTTTTTGATTTTTTGGTTCGGTAATCAATTAAACATTCATTTTCAACGCTTCCGGATCTTCTTTTTCTCCGTCTTTCAAATCTCCCAGCGGATAGAACGGAAACATGTGTTCTTCCATCCATTCGTTGGACTCAACCGGAGAAATTTTCCATCCTGAATTACAGGTGGCAACTACTTCCACGAAAGCAGTTCCCTTTTTGTTGGCCTGCACTTCAAATGCTTTCCGGATGGCTTTTTGGGTTTTCCGAACGGCTGCCGGCGTCTGAACACTCTGACGGGTCACATACGCTGCACCAGGCAACTGGGCAATCAACTCGGTAATTTTCAGCGGGTATCCGTTCAGATCGACATTACGACCATGAGGCGTTGTGGCCGTAACCTGACCAACCATCGTTGTAGGAGCCATCTGACCACCGGTCATTCCGTAAATAGCGTTATTAATAAACACCATCACGATATTCTCACCACGGTTAACCGCGTGCATGGTTTCAGCAGTACCAATCGCTGCCAGGTCGCCGTCGCCCTGATAACTGAAGACGAACTTATTCGGGAAGACCCGCTTCACACCAGTAGCCACTGCCGGTGCACGACCGTGAGCTGCTTCGTGCCAGTCGATATCGATGTAATTGTAGGCAAAAACTGAGCAACCTACCGGTGAAACACCGATGGTGTCTTCCTGAATGCCCATCTCATCAATCACTTCGGCAATAATTTTGTGCACTACACCATGGCTGCAGCCCGGACAATAGTGCATCACTTTATCCGTCAATACAGGAGATTTCTGGTAAACCAAATTCTCCGGCTTGATGATATTCTGTATATTTTCTGCTACTTCTGCCATGGTTTATCCTCCTATCAATTTTTGTTCAAGAGCCTTTTCTACTTCGTCAGGTGAAGGAATGATGCCTCCCATTCGTCCGTAATACTCAACCGGAACCTTACCATTTACAGCCAGGCGAACATCTTCCACCATCTGTCCGGCATTCATCTCAACCGAGAGGAATCCGTTCACGCGTCCGGCCATTTTTTTGATTTCTTCCGTTGGGAACGGGAATAGGGTAATCGGACGAAGCAAACCGACTTTGTGACCTTTTGCGCGGGCCAGTTGCACAGTCTTTTGACAAACACGTGCAGCCGAACCAAAGGCAACAATCACGTAGTCAGCATCGTCGCAATCGATGGCTTCGAAGCGTACCTCGTTCTCCTGAATCTTCTGATATTTTGCCTGAAAACGAATGTTGTTCCGTTCCATCTTATCTGATTCCAGCTCAAGCGAAGTAATGATATTCTGCTCGCGATCGGGGCTTTTTCCAATAGCCGCCCAACTTCCCGAAATCTCTTTTACTTCTTCGTCTGTCCAACGAGGCTTGTAATCTGCCAGTTCTACTTTTTCCATCATCTGACCAATCGCTCCATCTGACAGAATCATCACCGGATTACGGTATTTAAACGCCAGTTCGAAACTCAGGTCAACAAAATCGTTCATCTCCTGAACTGATGCAGGCGCCAACACAATCAACCGGTAGTCTCCATGGCCACCACCTTTGGTTGCCTGGAAATAATCGGCTTGCGAAGGCTGAATGGTTCCCAAACCGGGACCACCGCGCTGCACATTCACAATTAAACAAGGTAATTCAGCACCGGCGAGATAGGAAATTCCTTCTGCCATCAGGCTGATACCGGGACTTGACGAGGAAGTCATTACTTTCTTTCCTGAGCCGGCAGCCCCATAAACCATGTTAATCGAAGCCACCTCACTTTCGGCCTGAAGGACCACCATACCAGTTTCATCCCAGGGACGACGGTTCATCAGGGTTTCCATAACTTCGGATTGCGGGGTAATAGGATATCCGAAATAACCGTCACATCCACAACGGATGGCAGCTTCGGCAATCACCTCATTACCTTTCATTAATCTTAGTTCTCCCATTATGTTAACGTTTCTTGAATGTTAGTTAAGCAATTTTGGCTCTATACACCGTAATACAACTGTCCGGACAAACCATAGCGCAGTTTGAGCAACCAGTGCAAGCCTCCGGATTCTCCATGTACGAATAATGATATCCCTTTCCGTTGACGTTGCGGTGCAAAGCCAGTGTCTGAGTAGGACATGCCACTACGCACAAATTACATCCTTTGCACGTGTCCACGTCAACTACTACCGCTCCTTTAACTTTAGCCATTCTAAATTGTTTTTTTGGTTATCGTTGATTCTTTGATTTTCTATATCATCTCACGACTCTTCTCCCGTTTCTCCCCTACCGGGAAATCGTGATAAAATTGTTCGAGTCTTTTTTCCAGGTCTGCAAACTGGTCACGTCCAACATGCGAAACACAGGCGCGCAAACCTTCTTTTGTACTTCCGGTGTTTCCTAATGTAATGGCGCTAACACCATAGAACAAGAGATTGTGAAGCAACTCTCCTCCGGTCATGCCGGGATAATCTATCGTAAAATAGAAACCGTCGCCTATCTCCTCGTCCATATCTTTATCATATACAATCCGGAATCCGTTTTTAAGGAACATCTCCTTCATGATGTGTGCCCGCTCACCGTATTCCTTCACGTCCTTCACAAAATCGAACTTGCCATCGTTAGCCGCTTTCAACATCGCAGCCAAAGCATACTGTGCTGAGTGCGACGTACCCGACGACAACGAGTAAAGCGCCCTGTGAACAATCGCTCCACCAAAAGTGTGCACATTCAATCGTGCTTCCAGGTTCGGATACTTTCTATGATAAAGTGCATCGGAAATAACCATGACACCAATGCGCTGACCGGCATATGAGAATACCTTCGAGCTCGAAATCAATAACACGTAGTTATCAGTATAATGTGCTACCGTGGGTTGATAAGGTGGTACACCCGGTTTCGACAAATCAGTCCGGAAATCCATGGCAAAATAGGCCAGGTCTTCCATCACTGTCACATCATATTTATTGGCCAACTCGCCGATGATTTGCAATTCAGCTTCCGTGAGGCAAATCCATGACGGGTTATTCGGGTTAGAGTATATAATGGAGTGGATATTTCCTTTCGAAAGGAATGACTCCAGTTTTTCGCGCAGTTTCTCACCGCGGTAATCGTAAACATCGAACGATTCGAACTTCTGTCCCATCACCAGGAACTGCTGTTTCTGAACCGGAAATCCCGGGTCAATAAACAATGCGGTATCGCGCTCTTTCCGGCAATTCCCGGCTACGAGAAAAGCTGCATATCCTCCCTGCATCGAACCAACGGTCGGAATGCATCCCAACGGGTCCACATCAATATCCATAAAGAGTTTCACAAAACGCGAAACCTCGTCTTTTAGTGGCTGAATTCCATCGATTCGGGGATAAATAGAAGCTACGTTGTTTTTTAGCGCTTCGATTTCCGCTTCAACACCAATATGGGCCGGAGGCAACCCCGGAATACCCATTTCCATACGAACATACCGATCGCCTGTTTTTGCTTCGATATTACTTACCAGTTGAACGATTTCGCGGATGGAAGCTTTTCCCAAATCAGGGACGTCCAATGCCTGAATATTTTGTTCAACAACTTCTCTGTTAATTGGTGTATCGGTCATCTTGATTTTCTAATTTGTTAGGAAATAAACGAAGAATAGCAGGTTTCGCAAAGCCTTGCAGAATGCTAGGCAACATGTTTTTACGATCCGGATGAAACTAATGATCCGGCGCTTTCAGTTTGATAAAAAACTATCCTTTTTCGCCTTCAATTTTACAATCTCCGCCTCAGGATTTTTGGGCCTTTTTTTGACCATTTTTGGAAATAGCTTCCAAATGTGTTGTTCAGATCTCGATTTAAATCAACTTTTGCATCCACCTGAACCTGTTCTTTCGTTGAAAAGATTTAAAAAAGCCGCTGTATCAACAGTTGCTATACAACGGCTTTTTTATATCAAAATTCACTATTCAGCTGAGCAACCCAGGCTTTTACCCTTTCGGCCGTCAGATCGGATTCATAGTCTTCATCGAGAGGCAAGCCCAGAAACATTCCGTCTTTCAATGCTTCCGAATCCTGGAAAGTGTATCCTTCCGGAGATGTCTTCCCGATAAGGGTACCTTTATTTTTCAGAATAATTTTGGCCAGTAGCCCCATTGCATCGACATAGTGATAAGCGTAAGTAATATGATCGCCCAGGCCGAACAGAGCAACCTTTTTGCCGCTGAAATCGAAATCACGAACTACCGGGAAGAATTCCGCCCAGTCGGTATTGGTGAATTCCTGGTCCCAGGTATCTTTTCCTACCGTCGAAATTCCAAAAATGATTTTCTCATACTTGTTCAAATCATTAATGGATGCCTCACTAACCGGTATCAAATCGATGTTCTCTTCACCGAACTCCTGCGCTACTTTTTTAGCCGCGTGATGCACCGAACCGTTTAATGGTCCGAAGAATAATGCGATTTTACTCATTGCTTGAGGTTTATGGTTTGTTTAACTCAATATCCCCCTTTCTGTATTCACCCATAATGGCAAGGCTCGAAACATTTCTCAGCACCAAATGAATGGCACGCTCGTAATTATCTTCTGAATCGTATTCCAGGTCAACATGGAATGAATATTCATTGGGTTTCCCAAGAATGGGAATGGACTGAATTTTCGTCAAATTTATCTGGTTGTCACCAAAAATGGTCAACACTTTCGCGAGGGCACCATAATAATGTCCACATTGAAAAGAGATGGACGCCTTATTGGTTCCCGCTATCGGGTTGTTGTGTTTCGATAAGATGAAAAAGCGTGTGTAATTCTTCTTATTCGTTTCAATCCCCTTATCCAGTATTTCAAGGCCATAAATATCAGCCGAACGCTGATTTCCAATGGCCGCTACGTTGTTATACTTTTCGCGGGCCAGCTCCTGTGCTGCTCCGGCGGTATCCGATTTCTCCTGCAGCTTTATCTCACCAAAGTGTTGGTCGATATATTCGGAACATTGTCTGAGTGCAATCGGGTGCGAATGAATTTCCTGAATATCATCGAATTTTGTTCCCGGATACACCATCAGATTCATCTGAATATGCAGGTAAATCTCACCGACAATATGCAAATGAAAATCATGCAGCAGAGCATAATTTGCCAGCAAGCTACCGGCAATGGAATTTTCGATAGCCATCACGGCTCCATCAACCTCATCGCGATCGAGCAACTCGCAAACCTTGCGAAACGTCCGGCACTCCACTATTTCTACATCCTCACCAAAATATTTCCGGGCGGCATCCTCATGAAACGAGCCTTTTATTCCCTGTATGGATATCTTTTTCACTAAATCAAATTTAAATCCGTTTATTAATCCAGAGCAAGTTAACTAAAAAAATCCCGTTTCCTGCGGCCTTCGGCTGTTTCCATACAGCAGTGTTCCAATTCATAAGGTTTTACATAACGGAATTTACTCACATTCCAGTTCTTCCGTTAATGTTAATTCTTTGTTGCCGACTGCTCGGTATATACACTAAAACTGTGCTTCAATCCTGCCGAAAACGAACTCCAGTTAAAAGCAATCAAGACCAGAATGACAACCAGGGCAATTAACAGCAGTTTTTCGTGCAAATTCAAATCCCGAAACTTCTTCATATCCTTAAATCTTGTACAAATCACTGGCCTTTATCAATTCCAGTTTGTTCTTCTGTAATACTTCAATGCAGCGTTCGGTATCATTAGGTTTGATAATCACACTAGCCGAATTGCCCATTGAAAACGCATAAAGATATTCAATCGAAATCTCATTTCTACTGAGAATTTTCAGGGCACGGGCTAATGCACCAGCCTGATTGGGACAGTTTAAACCAACGACATTCGATTCTCTAACGGTGAATCCACTTTCATGCAGCACATTGGAGGCCTTATCTGGATCGGATACAATTAATCGCAGAATTCCAAATTCGGAAGTATCTGCGACAGAAAATGCACTTATGTTAATTCCAGCGTCTCCCAAAATCTGGGAGACCTCATTCAGACGCCCCGATTTATTTTCCAGAAAAACAGAAATTTGTTTAATCAGCATCTTGCTTACGTGTTATGGTTATTGCCCTTAATTTAACCAAAATAATGGTGATTTCTTCCGGGAAATCGGATTAAATATTCCGCTTGTCAATCACTCTTTTGGCTTTGCCTGCTGTTCGCTCAATTGTTTTGGGTTCAACCAGTTTTACATCTACTGTCAATCCCAGCGTACTTTCCAGTTTGTGGGTGATTTGCTTTCTTAAATCCTGCAGCTTCCTCACTTCGTCAGAGAAAAATTGCTCCTGCACTTCCACCATTAAGCTCAATGTATCAAGTGTATTTTCCCGATCCACAATGAGCAGGTAATGCGGCTCGGTTTCGCTCATCTCCAGTAGAACTGTTTCAATCTGCGATGGGAAAACATTTACTCCACGAATAATGAGCATATCATCGCTGCGGCCTTTGCACTTCTCCATTCGGACAAGCGTGCGTCCACAAGAGCATTTATCATAAATCAACCGGGTTAAGTCTCTTGTTCTGTAACGCAACAACGGAATTCCTTCTTTGGTAATCGTGGAAAATACCAACTCTCCCACCTCTCCGTCTGCAACAGGTTCGAGCGTAACAGGATCAATAATTTCCGGAATAAAATGATCTTCGTGCACATGCATGCCTTGCTGGTATTCACATTCGCAGGAAACGCCCGGACCAACAATTTCACTCAAACCATAGATATCGATAGCCCGAAGTTTCAGTTTCCGCTCAATCTCTTTTCTCATGGCTTCCGACCAAGGCTCTGCACCGAAGATGCCCACACGCAGGTTCAGTGTTTCCGGGTCGATACCCGCCTCATTCAAAACATCAGAAATGTAAAGCGCATAGGAAGGAGTACAGCACAAAACCGACGAGTTAAAATCCTGCATCAGTTGAATCTGCTTTTGCGTATTTCCTCCCGAAATGGGAATGACCGATGCCCCCAGATTCTCTGTTCCGTAATGAATTCCCAAACCTCCTGTAAACAGCCCGTAGCCGTATGCGATCTGAACAATATCATTCTTGTGAACGCCCGCCATACACAATGAGCGGGTAACGACTTCGGACCACATATTGATGTCTTTCCGGGTGTAGCCCACCACAGTCGGTTTTCCGGTTGTACCGGAAGAAGCATGCAACCGGACAATCTCACTCATGGGAACCGTGAACAAGCCAAACGGGTAGTTATCACGCAAGTCAGATTTCGTGGTAAACGGAAGCTTATGCAGATCCTCCACTCCCTCTATATCAAACGGCGTTAAGCCCGCCTGTTGCATCTTATCACGATAGTAGGCAACGTTGTGATAAATCCGTTTGACAGTTTCAACCAATCGTTCGCTTTGAATGGCCTTCATCTCATCACGAGTGGCACATTCCATCTTTTCATTCCAGATCATTTCAATTCTCTTCGGTTTTATTTCCGGGCACCAAAAAAAACTAATGTGCCCTGGTTATATAGCTTTATTGAGGTTAAGCAGATGGTCTAAATCAAATCATATGTCCGCGATATTGCCTAAAGCTCATATTAACGTCCCTGAAAAACATTGATCGTGTGGTGGATAGATTGTAAACAAGCACTTTGCAAACAAAATTAACAATATTACAGCGCGGAGAGATATAAAACTTTCAATTCCTATTTTTTATATTTGTTCTAATTATAAATTAACAGAAATTCGAAAGAATATTTTTGGAAAGATAATTCTGAAGCTGAAATTTTGAATCAGGAAAGAAAAGTAAAGGACTTAATTTAAGACTTGGGATAATTGGGACTATACAGAAGGTTTTCCGTTCGTTTGACCAGTTGTCCGTTTTTCACAAAACCATCACCCCTTTCAGTGAAATGTTGAACCATGCGGCTACGCCACTTTTTTAATTCGCTCTGCCAGGAAGGATCGGCATGTAGTTCGTGCTTCTCTCCCGGGTCATTGACCAAATCGAAAAGTTGTTCCTCGCCGGTACGGAAAAACCAAATGTACTTGACCTTTCCATCGGTTAAAGCACTCTAATAATTTTCGGGGCGATAGGTCGTGGCATGTTCCAAATCAATGCATTCACGCCATCCCGGAAAACGACACCATTTTTCGCCAGCCGGTCAATATTCGGAGAAATTACCGCCGGATTTCCCATGCAACCCAACGCATCAAAACGCTGCTGGCCGGTCATGATAAAATGATGTGTGGCTTCCTGGGGTGTTTTGAATCGTCCGATGATTGGGAGAAACCCTTCTCTGTGGCACCAACCGTTAAACCGGCTGCTGCCACAAAGGTGGAACGGATAAAATTCCTCCGTGATATGGTTAGGGCTTTCCTCATCGGAAGCACAGGTTATTAGTTAGCTTATTTCTCAATACGGATGCGTGCATCCACCGCCAGAATGCGATCGCCTTTTCCCAATAATGGGTTCAAATCCATCTCTTTGATTTCCACAGCGAAACGCAACATGGATGAAAGACGAACGATGATTTCCGCAAATTTATCTTTGTCAACACCTTCCATTCCGCGGTAGCCGTTGATGATTTTGTACGCTTTCAGGTTTCGAATCATCGAATGCGCTTCGGGGAATGTGAGCGGTGCCAAACCTGAAGTTACATCTTTAAATACTTCCACAAAAATGCCGCCCATTCCGCACAGCATTACGTGACCAAATTTTTCCTGGTAAGAAGCGCCAATAAACAGCTCAATACCTTCGGCTTGTTCGGCTATTAAAACAGCAGTCGTGCCTTTGATTTTCATCAACCGGGCAAACTCTTTCCGGACCATCTCTTCGTCACGAATATTTAAAGATACGCCACCAACTTCGGTTTTGTGTACCGGCCCAACCACTTTCATCACGAGCGGGAAGCCAAGTTCTTTGACAGCTTTGGCAGCCTCGTCGACACTTTGTACCACACGCTCCTGTGCAAACGGAATGGAAGCGGCTTTCAGCAACGCATGAATTTTTTCCGGCGGCATGTAACCATTCTCACAACTCTCGACAACGCGCCTGATTTCGGCAACGTCTACCCCTTCAAGGTAAATATTCTCGTCTGATGGTTTTGGAGTGCGGTAAACTTTCGTCAACGCGCGCCCCAGCAACACTTCATCAGGAAAGTTCACATTTCCGCTGGAAATAAAATAAGCGACATCTTTCTGCACATTAATAACCGACGGCAAAATCGGGTAAATTGGCTTCTTGCAAGTCTTCATCTTATCGCTCAGCACCTTGTACACATCGGTAACCGGCTGTAATCCGGGGCTACCGAAAATAACAGCCATCCCGTCGATGTCATCGAAATCATTTTCGCAGGCATCGATAATCGCGCCCAACTGTTCGGCGTTTCCGGTTGCCAGAAAATCGATGGGATTTTCGACCGATGAGCCGGGGAACAGTTTATCCTTCAATGCTGCTTTTACTTTTGTATCCGGTAAACGGGGAATTCGCAGACCGCCGTCCTCCAATGCATCGGTAAGCATCACAGCCGGGCCGCCCGCATGAGTAATAATGGCCATGTTCTTCCCCTTCAACTCTTCGAACATGAAAATGCTGGCAACCGTCGTCAACTCTTCCCTTCCGTAACAACGAACAATTCCGGCTTTACGGAACAACGCTTCTACAGCCGAATCGGAACTGGTCATCGCACCGGTGTGCGAGGAAGCGGCACGGCTTCCGGCTTCCGAACTTCCGGCTTTGATACCGGCAATCTTGCATCCTTTCCTGATAAGGGAAGAAGCATGCCACAGAAATTTGTCGGGATTATGAATCGACTCCACATAAAGCATCTTGACGGGTGCCGACGTTTCCGGATCATAGGTTTTGTCCCAGTATTCCAACACCTCTTCCACACCAATCTGGGCCGAGTTGCCTACCGAGAAAACATTGGCAAAATGCAATCCTTTCGGAATACCCGATTCCATAATGAATACGGCAGTAGCACCCGAACCGCTGACAAAATCACATCCTTTCGGATCGAATTTGGGAATGGGTGACGTAAACACGCCGGCGTACTCAGGCGTTAAAGCACCAATACAGTTGGGGCCGATTAACACACCTCCAACCGATTTAACGGTCTCCACCATTTGTCTTTCCCATTCTGCACCCTGCTCGCTCTCCTCACTAAATCCGGCGGAAATAACGATAAATGCTTTCGTTTTTTTTGTATGAGCCAGAATTTCAACCGTCTGCGGACAGAGCTTGGCGGGAATGGCCAGAATGGCCAAATCAATCATCGGCAGTTCATCTACCTTGGCAAAGGTTTTGATTCCCTGAATTTCCGGGTCACGGGGATTCACAGCATAGAGTTTCCCCTTATATTTATGTTCCTGAAGGTTAAGCAGAATTTTACCTCCCGGTTTCGAGACATCATTCGAAGCGCCGATAACGGCAATACTTTTTGGCGATAATAGTTGTTTGTTTAGCATATAACAGCATATTAATTTAAATCAACCCGAGCCAAATGTATTAAAATATGCAGATGGAAAAGCTGATCGATGACAGGCGGAAACATGACGTTCAGCACATATTCAACCATCATGGCTTTTTTCATTATGGTAATAAAAAACGAATATTTGCTATCTTTCAGCAATGGCTGATATGGAACAAAAAATTGTGGTTTGGTGCGACTTCTCGGCAGGAATGAATGCCGCTTTGATTCACGGCATTTATTTGGCAAGTATCCTGAAAAAGGAGTTGCTGCTGCTACACTTGATCGAAAAAAGTCATCAGGAAGATAAACTGATGGCCGAAGCCAAAATGCGCGGTGTGGCCGGAAAAACCTCTGATATAATTCCGTCAGTCAGAGTGCGATATTTAGTTCGCGAACACGAACTTTCGCAAGAAATGTTACTGGACCTTTCGGAAGTTTACGATGTCATTCTGATGACGGCGGCAAAGAGCTCCACCAAACAATTGCTACCAAAACTAAAGCTATCGGGGTTTCCTTTTCTGTTTGTCGAAGGAGAAGAAGAGGTTGAGAATTTATACAAAAGACTGATCATCCCGGTTGGTTACATGCGGCGAAGCAAAGATCTGGCACTTTGGGCCAGTTACATCGGACGGAATAACCAGGCGCTCATTGACCTGATGGCGGCCCGTGAACCGGGGAAGGATGACCAGAAACGCGTTAAGAAGAATCTGTCAGCTATCGAGATATTGTTCGACAAATTTGCCTTTCCTTACCAGGTCATCGAAAGCAGTTCACAAACCTGGAAGCTCTCTAAATCTGCTTTGGAACACGCCCTCACGATTTCGGAAGCCTTGCTAATTGTTTCAGGAAACGACAAAACTACTTTTATCGACAGCTGGCTGGGACTGACCCTACCGAAATTACTTCGGAAATCGGGAAATATCCCGGTGATGTGCATCAATTCCTATCTTGATTTATACACGCTGTGTGGCTAAATTTCTTTGGCCTCTCAATTGTTTTTCCGGTGCTTTTCAATCTTCTCCAGGAAAGCGTGTGCCATTGTCTCTCCACGAAGTAGAGCACGCTCCGCAATCATTCCTTCAAAGTTACTTTTCACCGTTTCGTTCCATATCTCTAACCAACGGGAAAAATGTTCACCACCAATATTCATGTTAAAATGCATTTCCACAGGCTTACCATAATAATCGGGCTTGCGCAACAACACCGTGTTCCAAAAACGGTACAGACGTTTGTGGTGCTTCTCCCAACGACCTTCCAACCGACTGTTGAAAATCGGGCCAAGCAAATCGTCCTCCCTTACTTTGGCGTAGAAATTATCCACCAGGAATTTGACGTCATCGATAGATCCAATGTCCTTCATTGCGGTTGTATTTAGGTTTATTGCTGATTCTGTTTCTTCAAATTTTGCGTTTTCTTCCGACCCGTACAATAACAATGCTCATCACAAGGAATTATTATGCGCATTTTGTCAGTCCATTTCTGGAACTTCCCACCATCGAACACCAAGAGCTATAATGCATACAAACAGTCAATTACACTCACTACGCTACTCATGATTCCCAAAAGAACGACGCGTGTAAATAATATCCCAGACAAAGCTTATTCAGACAAATTATATATTCATTCATCTGGATATGTCAGTATGTCATTTTTTCGCAACTTGGCACACTTGTTGGCAGAAAAAGGTTGATTGTGAAAATACAGTCTGATGTTCTGCCCAACAGGTAATGCACTGAAAATGTGAATTGATGAATCAGTGATTCACAAAAGCAACAAAGCGATGAAGAAGCAGAAACTGTTACGGTGGGCCATCAAACAACGCAAAGTGATTCAGGTAATCATTGGCGTAGCGCTCTACATCATGATTGGTTATTATCATATTTCGCTGTGGTATGTGCTCCTTTTCGGGGCCATAACCGGTGTTATCCTGGGTAAGGTATTCTGCCGCTGGATGTGCCCAATGGGTGTTATGATGGAATTTCTGATGAGCATGACTCCCGGGGAATCGTTCCGGCAAACGTACCAATACCACAAGTTGGGATGTCCGATTGCATGGATTTCCGGCTGGCTGAACCGGTTCTCGTTTTACCGGATTTCGCTAAACAAGGACACCTGTAAATCATGCGGCATCTGCGCAATGCTATATTTCAACGCTGAAATCGGCGAAATACAGCATTTACCAAAATGGGAAAGAGCGTCCCGGAGCCAGCTTCAGCTGCTCGAAATGTTTGCAATGCGTTTCGGAGTGCCCCAACGGAAGTTTAACATACAGATTTGCCTTTTCTCCGTTGAAAACGGAAAAACAGGTGAGCATGAAAAAGAAGTAAAAACAGTTAGAGACAGATTAATCGTATGAAACAAATTCATTCATTCGAAGAACTAAAGAAAGCGGTCGGAACCGAAGGAAAATCGTTCCTGCTGCTATACAAATCGAGTGGCTCGGAACAAAATAACTGCGCGCTTAAGGCGGTAGAATCGGCGGCGGCCAATGTAGTAAAAGTCAACGTACTAACAGCCGACGTTGCCACTGTTCGGGATATTCACCAGCAATACGGGATTGCCTCCGTGCCCAGCTTGCTGGAATTCGAGAACGGAGAACTGAAAAAAGTGTTGAAGGGTTGCAGCGAAGAACGCTTCTATCAAAACCTTTTCGAAGGCGAAGCTTTTCACTCGTCAGCAACTGGCGATAACGAAAAACCACAGAAGAATGTCGTGGTTTATTCAACGCCCACCTGTACTTACTGTAATGCAATTAAATCCTATTTCAAGGAAAACAATATTCGCTTCCGCGACATTGACGTTTCGCGCGACCAGAAGGCCGCTGAGGAAATGGTCAAACGCAGCGGACAGCAGGGCGTCCCGCAGACGCTCATTAACGGACAGGTCGTTGTTGGGTTCGATAGACCCCGCATCAACGCACTGTTGGGAATCAGGTAATTTTCCTGTCGCACCACGAGCCGGAATTTCCGGAGTAATGTTGCTGAAGACGATTCTTTTGCCGATGTACCTTTTGGGTTCCTGATTTTGGTTGTATTTTTAATAGCCATAGTTTTTCATTGACACTGATTATCGACTGTGATTTTAAATTTTGTTAAACCATAATTAGTTAGGTACCATGAAAGAGCTTCAACCAGTAAATCAGAATGTACTGATTGAGTTAACCGAAGATAGCCACGAAGAAAAAACGGCTGGCGGAATTATTATTCCTGATTCGGCGAAAGCGAAAAAGAACATTGGCAAAGTAGCTGCCATCAGCAACGTTGAAAACCCGGAGATTGCCGTGGGTGACATGGTGCTGTACAAAGAATTCAGCGGAAATGAAGTTGAATTTGAAGGGAAAAAATATCTGTTGCTTCCCTACGCCGACATCTTGTCGAAAGTAGTGGAAACCGACGAAATCTGATTCTCTTTTACCATCAGAAAATCCCGTAACCAGGCATGCTGGTACGGGATTTCTTTTTTTTTTACAAAACCATGACTTATTTTTCTGTCTATCACCCAATAAATCACCCCGCCGCTACGTTAGTATTAAAGGTACCAAGTATGGGGGGCGTCATGAAACACATCTTTTTTACTCTCGCAGCAGTCTTTTTCTGCATATCCTTTTCCATAGCACAAGCCACCGAAACAACAGCCAGCTACCAGGTGATAAGCAAATATGGTGACTACGGCGTTCCGTGGGCTTTAATCAAAAAAGACGGCAAATTTGGATTCATCGATCAGAAAGGAAACATAGTCGTCGCTCCTCAATACGATTCCATCGAAAAATATGGCGCACACGGCGTTTCGTGGGCATTGGTCGAAAAGAACGGCAAGTTGGGATTCATCGACAAATCGGGAAAGGAAGTGGTAAAACCACAGTACGAAATGATTGACCATTTTGGAACGTATGGTCCACCATGGGCACTGGTCCGGAAAGACGGCCGTTTGGGATTTATTGATCAGGAAGGGAATGAAGATTTTTCAATTGCTACCACCGGTAAACTTTCCGAAGGACATAGAATCTCATTTCAGCAAAATATTAACAAAGGAGACAACTCCTCATATATCGACCGGGCCATAAAGGAAATTACCCGGCTTAGGATTCAATCTCCTTCTACCCTGAACGATAACAATAACGACATGTTCGCTTTGATTCTTCGGGACCAAAACCTCGGCCGTTATTCGGTTCTTCCGGAAAGAACACGCCATCATTCTGATGGAACAATGAAATACCTTTCTCCCTGGAATGTTTCGTCGGTCAACGGAAGAATACGTTGCAACTATCACAACAACGAAAGCGATTCGGACATGATTACTCCGAAAGTCAATCCTCCGGTTTCGCAAAAAAATTAGTTAGTAAAATTTCCAGTAATTTTTCTTTCCGAAATATCGGAAAAGAAATAAAAAGCCCCGCCGGTACATTCCAGCGGGGCTTGATTTTATCTTGGACCAAGAACTAATTCACCACAAGAACTAATTCACCAATTCCATTTCATCTAACAAATAGCCGGCTCCGGCAAATTTATCGATAACGAACAGTGCATAGCGAATGTCCAGCATGATGTTGCGGCATTGGTCCGGATCGAACATGATGTCGCTCATCGTGCCTTCCCAGGTACGGTCGAAATTCACACCAATCAGATTTCCTTCGGCATCCACTACCGGACTTCCTGAATTTCCTCCCGTCGTATGATTTGAGGCACAAAAAGCCACCGGAACCTGCCCCTTACCATTCTTGTATTGGCCAAAATCTCTTTTCTGGTACAATTCCTTCAACCGATCCGGGACATCATAATCGTAAATCTCCGGATTATCTTTCTCCATAATGCCTTTCAAAGTGGTGTAGTACTTGTAATGCACACCGTCGCGCGGATCGTAGCCTTCCACTTTTCCGTAGGCCACTCGCAATGTGAAATTCGCATCAGCCATCATCCGTTTGCCCTTGTTCATCTCAAGCAAACCGGCCATGTACAACTTCTGATTGGCTTTTATCGAATCGTTCAATTCGCGGTAACGCGATTCCACTTTTACTTCATAGGTATTCCGAAGCGCTCTGTACAATTGCATTACAGGGTCTTTCTCCAGCTTTTTCACCGCCTGTTTGTCAAAATTATCTAACATCTGGTTAAGTGCTGTTTCATTTGTCAACACAGACTTCCGGTAGAGTTTTGCCAATTTTTCCGGAGTGAGTTTGGTCAGCTCTTCAGGCAGCCATTTTCCCGGTAGGTCGTGGGCGTACATGGTCAACAAGGCAGTAAACACTTTCTCATCCGTCGCCTGATGGTAATCTTTGAAATAGCTTACCACGTCATCTTTCAGTTCCGGGATGGCTCCTTCCAGCCGACTCTCCGCATTGTATTCCGCCAAACGGCGAATACGATCGAACTTCTGCGCCAAACTAAAGATATCGGTTCCCCTTTTTACTACCTCCGAGTAATAGTCATCGGCACTTTGATAAGGAGCAAACTTCGCATACAATTCTTCAAACCGAGGCAAAACTTCGCCGTATTTTCCCTCTCGGGAGGAAGACGCATTCAACCATTCGGTAAAGGCTTTTTCTCCCTCCTGTTTTTTCGCCACAGCGTTCAGCCGCTTCAATCCTTTCACTTCGCCTTGCCAACGCTTCCACGAGTTCGATGTGCGGGCATATTTGGAAGCGTACTGAATGCGAACCGCCCGATCTGCTTCCATGTCGGCAGCCAAAATATTCAGTTTCTTTGTTCTAATAGCAACCTTTTCCGGATCGCTTTGTGCCATAATCAGCTTCACCGCCTGCGAAGGCAGATATTCCTTTGTAGTTCCCGGGTAACCGAAAACCATCGTGAAGTCACCTTTTTTTACTCCCTTCATGTTAATGGGGAAAAACTTCTTCGGTTTGTACGGAACGTTGTCCGGTGAATATTCGGCCGGCTTGTTGTCTCTCCCTGCATAAATGCGGAAAACAGAAAAGTCGCCGGTATGCCGTGGCCACATCCAGTTATCGGTATCACCACCAAATTTTCCAATGGCTGAAGGTGGTGATCCTACCAAACGAATATCCTTGTACACTTCGTAGACATACACAAAGTATTGATTGCCATAAAAAAGCGGCTTCACCACAGCTGTATAGTCGGTTCCTTCAGTGGCTTCCTTTTCAATCTTCGCCGTATTTTCATTAATACGCGTTTGCTTCTCACTTTCCGTCAGCGAATCGGTAACTCCTTCCAGTGCCTGAGCCGTCACATCATCCATTCTTACCAGGAATTTCACGGTCAGACCGGGATTGGGAAGTTCTTCATCACGGTTCATCGCCCAAAAACCATCGGTCAGGTAGTCATGCTCAACCGAAGAATGCTTCTGGATGGAGCTGTATCCGCAATGATGGTTAGTTATCAGCAAGCCATCAGGCGAAATCACTTCGCCGGTACAACCTCCACCAAAAATCACCACGGCATCTTTCATGCTGGCATGGTTCACACTGTAAATATCGTCGGCAGATAGTTTGAATCCCATCTGCTGCATCTCTTCGATGTTGTATTTCTGCAACAGCGTTGGAATCCACATTCCCTCTTTCGCGGAAGCGGAGAAAATAAGTCCCCACACCAGCAAAAGGGAAAGCAGTAAGTTCTTAAAATTCATTTTATAAGTAGGTTTGTTTGTTCTGGAGGCCAAAAATAGGAAAAGAAGACTGAATTACCATTTGCGCAATTCCTCGTACAAATGCTGCACCGGCAGTCCCATCACGTTGAAATAGGAACCTTCGATTCGTTCAATACCAATGTATCCAATCCACTCCTGAATACCGTATGCACCGGCTTTGTCGTAAGGCTTGTAGTGCGTGATATAGTAATCAATCTCATCCCGCGAAAGCGATTTGAAGAAAACGTCTGTGACGGAAGCAAAACTGACTTGTTTGTCTTTGGAAGTCAGGCAAACTCCGGTAACGACTTCGTGTCGGCGCCCGGAAAGTTTGTTCATCATCTCCACCGCTTCATCATAGTCAGCCGGTTTTCCCAACACTTCGCCTTCCACGTAAACAATGGTATCAGAAGTTATAACCAGTTCGTTCTCCTTCAGTGTTTCGACGAACGGCTCAGCTTTCAACCGGGCCAGATACTGCGGAATTTCTTCCATTGGCAAACCTTCCGGAAAAACTTCGTCTACTTCATGAATTTCCGTCACAAAATCAATATCCAAATCAGCCAGCAGCTGTCGTCGCCGTGGAGATTTCGACGCCAGTATAATGCGATAATCTTTCAGATTTTCCAGTACCATACTCCTTAAAAGCTGCTCCAGTGCAATTTTTCGGGATCAATCCATTTTCCCTGGGCACGCAATACTTGTTCAATCACATCGCGTACACAACCTTCACCACCATTCCGGTCGGAAATGTATTTCGAAACCGATTTGATTTCCGTTACAGCATCATTCGGGCAAACCGGAACACCAACGCGTTTCATCACCAGGTAATCAGGCAGGTCATCGCCCATGTACATTACTTCCGATTCTTTCAACCCTGTCTTTTTCAGGAAATCTTCGAAAAAGGTGATCTTATCCAACGATCCCATGTACAGATGTGTGACGCCCAGTTTTTGGTAACGTTTCCGCACTTCGGTCGTATTTCCGCCGGTAATAATGGCCAACGGGTAACCGGTGCGTATAGCATGAACCATCGCAAATCCATCACGAATATTGGCGGTTCTGACAGGATCCCCTTCTCCAGTCAGAGGTTGTATAATGCGGGACAAAACGCCGTCGACATCGAACGCAAAGCCTTTGACGTTCATCAGTTCTTCCTTGAAAAATGCCATAATTTATTTGGTATGTAATTGATGAATACTTTCGCTAAGTAGTTTGTAGATATTGTTCCATTGCGGATGCTCCTTCAACATTTCCATATGTCGGTCAATCACATTCCGGTCGAAACGAATAGCCGGACCGGTTTGTACTTCCTTCGGAGAAAACTCCAATGCCTTGGCAGCGGTCTCTGCAATCAAGGGCTTCAGAATATCAAAACCGATTTCCGCCTCGTTTAGTAACTCCTCTCCGATGGCATACAAGTGATTCACAAAGTTGCATACAAACACCGCTGAAAGATGTAGCTGCCGGCGTTGGGTGGAATCAACCTCTCTCACATCGTCAGATATAGAATTTCCAAGCTTACGCAGAATATCAAGACTCTTGGAATTGCTGGCTTCCACGCAAATGGGAATTTGGGTGAAATCAACCTCTCTTGATTTCGAAAATGTTTGAAGCGGATAAAAGACACCATGGTTAGTTGCGAACGGTTTCAGCACATCCATGGACAAACTACCGGCTGTGTGTGCTACCAAACCACCACCAAACTGAATTCCCGATAACAATGGTTCAACAGCCTTGTCACTAACGGAAACCAAATATAATTGTCCTTCCGGGGAAATGTCTGCTGAGTGAGTGGTCCAGTCTGTACTCAGCTTTTCCGCCAACTCCCTTGCCGATTTTTCTGTCCGTGAATAAACCTGTACAATCCGGTGCTCGCACTCTTGTAGGCGCAATCCCAAACGAGTTGCCAGGTTACCAGCTCCAATCAGAACAATATCCATCGTTCAAATTTTTTCCAAAACTACGGAAAATCAACACAACCACCAGTTGAAACAAATGATCCTATTGTAAAAAATAAAAGTATGGCATGGTAGAAGGCTTTCCTAAGTTGAGTACAGGAACAGTATAAGATGAGTATAGGATAAATCTCCCAAAACCTGTTGTTTTTCCCTTTTCGCTTTCGCGAAAGAAAATACCGCCCGCGCTCGTCACTACAAGGGATATACAACCGATACAGGACCGATATAGGATGGATATAGGATAAATGACTGGAAGTTTTTCTTCGATGCCTGCTGTCGTTTCACAAAAAAAGGCAGCCATCCGGCTACCTTCACACACACAATCGCTCCAACCTATTCCCGGTCGGACCGGAACTCACTAATCAATCCCTTCAGAGTACAATATCTTATACATAGAAAATACACAGTCTGATGTCTCTTCTCTCTCCTCTGTTGTCTGATACCTGCTGTCTTTGCCGGACAAAAAAGCCCGACTCCAATAAAGGAACCGGGCTTTAAGTAAAATAAGCGGCGACCTACTCTCCCACATCTCTGCAGTACCATCGGCGCTGACGGGCTTAACTTCTCTGTTCGGAATGGGAAGAGGTGGAACCCCGTCGCTGTAGCCACCTAAAGTTTTCAGCTTTGCTTTTCAGCTATACAATATCTTATAGTCATACAGAAGTCTCTGTCTGATGTCTCTTTTCTGACATCTTGCTTCTTTTGACTGACATGAACCCTGGAAGAAAACAATTTCATTACAACAAAAACACCAATTTATAAAACCGGCAAGGAAAGTTTCGGGCAATTAGTATCGCTCGGCTTTGACGTCACCGTCTTTACACCTGCGACCTATCTACGTCGTAGTCTCCAACGACCCTCTAAGGAGACCTCATCTTGAGGCGAGCTTCGCGCTTAGATGCTTTCAGCGCTTATCTCTTCCACACATGGCTACCCAGCGGTGCTCCTGGCGGAACAACTGGTAAACCAGAGGTATGTCCAACGCGGTCCTCTCGTACTAACGTCAGGCTCTCTCAAGTCTCCTACGCCCACAACAGATAGGGACCGAACTGTCTCACGACGTTCTGAACCCAGCTCGCGTGCCACTTTAATGGGCGAACAGCCCAACCCTTGGGACCTTCTCCAGCCCCAGGATGTGACGAGCCGACATCGAGGTGCCAAACCGCTCCGTCGATATGAGCTCTTGGGAGCGATCAGCCTGTTATCCCCGGAGTACCTTTTATCCTTTGAGCGATGGCCCTTCCATACGGAACCACCGGATCACTATGCTCTAGTTTCCTACCTGATCGACTTGTAGGTCTCACAGTCAAGCGCGCTTATACCATTATGCTCTGCTGGCGGTTACCAATCGCCATGAGCGCACCTTTAGAAGCCTCCGTTACTCTTTTGGAGGCGACCACCCCAGTCAAACTACCCACCACACACTGTCTCCCATTTCTGGGATTAGGCCCCAGGCAAGCAAAGGGACGTATTTCAAGGATGACTCCACGAATCCTGGCGAACCCGCTTCAATGTCTCCGTCCTATCCTACACATCACTTACCCAGAACCAATGTGAAGTTGCAGTAAAGGTTCACGGGGTCTTTCCGTCCCGTTGCGGGTAAGCGGCATCTTCACCGCTACTACAATTTCACCGAGCTCGTGGCCGAGACAGTACCCAGATCGTTGCACCATTCGTGCAGGTCGGAACTTACCCGACAAGGAATTTCGCTACCTTAGGACCGTTATAGTTACGGCCGCCGTTTACCGGGGCTTCGATTCAATGCTTCTACCCGAAAGTATAACATCCCCTCTTAACCTTCCGGCACCGGGCAGGTGTCAGGCCATATACATCATCTTGCGATTTAGCATAGCCCTGTGTTTTTGATAAACAGTCGCCTGGGTCTTTTCACTGCGGCTGGCTCGCGCCAGCGCCCCTTCTCCCGAAGTTACGGGGCCATTTTGCCTAGTTCCTTAGCCACGAATCACTCGAGCGCCTCAGGATTCTCTCCTTGACTACCTGTGTCGGTTTACGGTACGGGTTCTCTACACCTGTAGCTTAGAGGTTTTTCTCGGAAGCCCTTAGGACCACTATCCGATTGCCCGAAGGCTCTCGGTACTGTCGGGGTTCACCTCACCGCGCGGATTTGCCTACGCAGTTCAACGGCTACGCCCTTCAACGTACTATTCCGTCAGTACGCGGGTCTTTCATCACTTCGTCACCCCATCGCAGTCTAGAGAAGTATCGGAATATTAACCGATTCGCCATCGACTTCGCCGTTCGGCTTCGCCTTAGGTCCCGACTAACCCTGATCCGATTAGCGTTGATCAGGAATCCTTAGTCTATCGGCGGGCAGGTTTCTCACCTGCCTTATCGTTACTTATGCCTACATTTGCTTTTCCGGACGCTCCAGCATACCTCGCAGTACACCTTCAGCGCCGACCGGAATGCTCCCCTACCACTGTAAATAAATTTACAATCCATAGCTTCGGTGGTATGTTTAATGCCCGATTATTATCCACGCCCGACCGCTCGACTAGTGAGCTGTTACGCACTCTTTAAATGAATGGCTGCTTCCAAGCCAACATCCTAGCTGTCTAAGCAATCAGACCTCGTTTGTTCAACTTAACATACACTTGGGGACCTTAGCTGATGGTCCGGGTTCTTTCCCTCTCGGACACGGACCTTAGCACCCGCGCCCTCACTCCTGGTGAGCATCTTGCAGCATTCGGAGTTTGTCTGGAGTTGATAGGCGGTGAAGCCCTCGCATCCAATCAGTAGCTCTACCTCTGCAAGACTCATAACCAAGGCTGCACCTAAATGCATTTCGGGGAGTACGAGCTATTTCCAAGTTTGATTGGCCTTTCACCCCTACCCACAACTCATCCAAGGACTTTTCAACGTCCCCTGGTTCGGTCCTCCATCCCGTGTTACCGGGACTTCAACCTGGTCATGGGTAGATCACATGGTTTCGCGTCTACCCCCACTGACTATGTCGCCCTGTTCAGACTCGCTTTCGCTTCGGCTCCGTGGCTGAACCACTTAACCTTGCCAGTGAGGAGTAACTCGTAGGCTCATTATGCAAAAGGCACGCCGTCACCCCCTAAAGGGCTCCGACCGCTTGTAGGCGTACGGTTTCAGGTACTTTTTCACTCCCCTGTTCGGGGTGCTTTTCACCTTTCCCTCACGGTACTGGTTCACTATCGGTCTCTCAGTAGTATTTAGCCTTACCAGATGGTCCTGGCAGATTCAGACAGGATTTCGCGTGTCCCGCCCTACTCAGGATACTGCTAACTCCGCAAGCCTTACACGTACAGGACTTTCACCTCCTTTGGTGTGACTTTCCAGAACACTTCCGTTTCGTCTTACTTCGTATAGCGCAGTCCTACAACCCCGAAAGTGCCGAAACACTTCCGGTTTGGGCTATTCCCCGTTCGATCGCCACTACTGGGGGAATCACTTTTGTTTTCTTTTCCTCCGGGTACTTAGATGTTTCAGTTCTCCGGGTTAGCTTCCTGCATAACAGGATACCATGCTTATACATGGTGGGTTGCCCCATTCGGATATTCGCGGATTAACGGTTATTTGCACCTCCCCGCGACTTTTCGCAGCTTATCACGTCCTTCGTCGCCTCTGAGAGCCAAGGCATCCCCCGTACGCCCTTTCGTACTTTCTCTCGCCTTGTTCGAAGGTTTTATCCTTCGGCGTTTCTCTTGTAACTCTGTTGTTTTTCTTCCAGCATGTCAATGAACTTCACCCTAACTTAAGGGTCTGTGAACAATCAGGGAATCGAACCCTTGTCTTCCTTTCGCCGCCGTCCGGCTTTTTGTTCTTTGTGTTCCAATACGTTTCTTTATGAACTTTTCCTGGTGTTTACACCCTTTGTGGAGAATATCGGAGTCGAACCGATGACCTCTTGAATGCAAATCAAGCGCTCTAGCCAACTGAGCTAATCCCCCGTCTGTGCAATTAGTAATGAACAATGTGTAATGAACAATATTTTTAATTGTTCACTGCTCATTTTTCATTGCCTGTGTAGTCCCGCCCAGACTTGAACTGGGGACCTCTACATTATCAGTGTAGCGCTCTAACCAGCTGAGCTACGGGACTGTCTGCAGAATTGAGAATTGAAAATGGATAATTGATAATGTCCGTTTCCTGCT
Organism: Prolixibacter sp. NT017; assembly: GCF_009617875.1. Taxonomy (NCBI): domain Bacteria; kingdom Pseudomonadati; phylum Bacteroidota; class Bacteroidia; order Marinilabiliales; family Prolixibacteraceae; genus Prolixibacter; species Prolixibacter sp. NT017. The sequence goes on from NZ_BLAV01000001.1 coordinate 3,332,340, forward strand.
CTGCATCTGCTTCTCTCAGACCCGTGCATTGAATAGTGAGAACCGCTTTGCATTGAATTCTCAACTTCAATTCTCAATTTTCAATTGCTCTTGTGTTTTACAGTATCTTTTAAAAAGGAAGAAGTAAGCATCCTCTGCTCTAATTTCCTCTCAGAAACCTATCGTGTCGGCTCCAGAAAGGAGGTGTTCCAGCCACACCTTCCGGTACGGCTACCTTGTTACGACTTAACCCCAGTCATTGGTTTTACCCTAGGCCGCTCCTTGCGGTTGCAGACTTCAGGTACCCCCAACTTCCATGGTTTGACGGGCGGTGTGTACAAGGCCCGGGAACGTATTCACCGCGCCATGGCTGATGCGCGATTACTAGCGAATCCAGCTTCATGGAGTCGGGTTGCAGACTCCAATCCGAACTGAGACCGGCTTTTGGGATTAGCATCCTGTTGCCAGGTAGCTGCCCTTTGTACCGACCATTGTAACACGTGTGTAGCCCTGGACATAAGGGCCGTGCTGATTTGACGTCATCCCCACCTTCCTCTCACCTTACGGTGGCAGTCTCGCCAGAGTCCTCAGCATTACCTGCTAGCAACTGACGATAAGGGTTGCGCTCGTTATGGGACTTAACCCGACACCTCACGGCACGAGCTGACGACAACCATGCAGCACCTTGTAAAACGCCCCGAAGGGAAGTCACCTTTCGGCAACGGTCATTCTACATTTAAGCCCAGGTAAGGTTCCTCGCGTATCATCGAATTAAACCACATGTTCCTCCGCTTGTGCGGGCCCCCGTCAATTCCTTTGAGTTTCAACCTTGCGATCGTACTCCCCAGGTGGATAACTTAATGCTTTCGCTTAGCCGCTGACTGTGTATCGCCAACAGCGAGTTATCATCGTTTACGGCGTGGACTACCAGGGTATCTAATCCTGTTCGCTCCCCACGCTTTCGTGCATCAGCGTCAGTTACGCTTTAGTAAGCTGCCTTCGCAATCGGTGTTCTGAGTAATATCTAAGCATTTCACCGCTACACTACTCATTCCGCCTACCTCAGGCGCACTCAAGCTATACAGTTTCAATGGCAGTTCTACAGTTGAGCTGCAGCATTTCACCACTGACTTATATAGCCGCCTACGCACCCTTTAAACCCAATGAATCCGGATAACGCTTGCATCCTCCGTATTACCGCGGCTGCTGGCACGGAGTTAGCCGATGCTTATTCCTGCAATACCGTCAAATCACTACTCGTAATGACCATTCTTCTTGCAGAAAAGCAGTTTACAACCCGTAGGGCCGTCATCCTGCACGCGGGATGGCTGGTTCAGGCTCTCGCCCATTGACCAATATTCCTCACTGCTGCCTCCCGTAGGAGTCTGGGCCGTGTCTCAGTCCCAGTGTGGGGGATCATCCTCTCAGAACCCCTAGGCATCGTCGCCTTGGTGAGCCGTTACCTCACCAACCAGCTAATGCCACGCATGCCCATCCTGTACCGCCGAAACTTTAATCCGTAAACCATGCGATTCACGGAAACTATGGGGTATTAATCCGGATTTCTCCGGGCTATCCCCCTGTACAGGGCAGGTTGCATACGCGTTACTCACCCGTGCGCCACTCGTGTACCCCCGAAGGGGCCTTACCGTTCGACTTGCATGTGTTAAGCCTCCCGCTAGCGTTCATCCTGAGCCAGGATCAAACTCTTCGTTGTAATCAAAAAGTTTAAATGTCTATTTGCCTGGCACGATCAGTTTTTCCTCTAAAAGAAAATTGAACTTCTGGTGCTTATCTTCTTTCCTTTTCAATATTTTCAATGAACTTATTCTTCTTCTTGACTCCTGCCCCTTCTGCCCAACCCTCAGTTGCCGTCGGACGGGCCGAAAAAAGCGTTGCAAAGATAGAAATCTTTTCGCGTTAATTCCAAATCTTTTTTTGCCTTTTTTATTTGGCTTCAGCACCCGGAAATCAACGCCCGTTTTTTAAAACGTGGCGGCAAAGATAAAACCTTTTATCCCGACTTTCCAAATACTTCTTCAAAAAAATTTGCGGGGTGATTTCTTCGGGTAAAAACCGAACGAATCCGACTTCTCTGTTTCCCTTTTCAACCTCCCACTGAACGCTGCTCCCCTCCCGGAAAGCGGATGCAAAGAAAGCGTATTTTTTCGTATTACTCCAAACTGGAACGCTACTTTTTTAACAAAAGAATCAAAAGTCGCTCATTTACAAGAGTAAAAATTTTCTAATACGTCAATGGATTACATGCCTTTTTCGTTAGAGGGCGAATTGTTAAACGAGATCGAAGGGCAAAAGGTTTACAGATTTCAGAAAAAAATTCACCTCTGAGAAGGAAATTTTACAAAACAACGCCTCACAGCAGAGCTAATCGAGTTCGAAAACCCGAACAGACATCGACTTGAAAAGACAAAATACCTTCATTCCAACTTCAAGCCTCAACCTTTCCGTTGAACTCCGGGTCAACTCGACCAATAACGGAAATCCTACATCCACCAGACAAACAACCTGCCCATTCTCGTGGAGCAAACGCTTAATGTTTCCCTCCAGCTGATTTTGAATAGAAATTTCCGGAACAGGATGCAACGAGATGGCAATATCGCCTGGCGGAACCGAAACTTTTACTTCTCTCCCCAAGGCAACTCCTTCATTGCAAGCTTCGCAATGCACCTTTACCTTTTTCTCCCCTTTCTCACCGATAAGTGTTGTTATTCCCCGCTCTTCGTCGACTTCATCGACATAAAGAGAAATCACATTCAGTAATCCTTCTCCAGAACTTCGGGGCAACATCTTTCGTGATAAAACCAGATCGAGATATTTGCCGAATGCTTCAACGCGACCATCATGCACCATGAGAATTTCATCGGTCAGGCGAAGAATATCGGGCAAATCGTGACTCACGACCAACATAGGGATTCTGTATTTCCGGTGGATACGAACCAGGTAAATCAGGATTTGTTCCCGTAAGGCGACATCGACTGCAGAGAATGGTTCGTCCATCAGCAGTAACTGTGGTGAACGTAGCAAAGCCCTTCCCATTGCAATCCGCTGCTGCTCACCACCCGAACATTGCTCTGGCTTCTTCTTCAGAAGATGTCCAATTTCCAAAGTAGAAACCACATCATCGAATTGAATGTGTCGTTGCGACTTGGACAAAAGCTTTTCACCATACCGGAGATTCTCTTCTACCGAAAGGTGTGGAAAAAGCCGCCCCTCCTGGAAAACAACCCCCAACTTCCGGTTACGGGAAGGAATGTCTATTTTCTTTTCTTTATCAAGAACAACCTCGTCGCCGATGCGGATAAAACCGTTATCCGGACTCAGCAAACCACTGATTAACTGAAGTAACGTTGTTTTTCCATGCCCCGACGGACCATAAATTCCGGTAATACCTTCTCCGAAGACACATTTCATATCGAACTGAAACTGTCCACGTGATAAAGTTGCCTGGAATTCAATAACATTCTTCATCGGAATGGTTCTTCTTTTAATTGACTATCTTTTTGAGCGTTTGATTGCTCTTCGGTTTAGAAATTCAGCCACAATCATGGCCAACAACGATAACAGAACCGAGACCATTACCAAACGGAAAGTCGCTGTATCCTGACCAGGAACCTGCATGTAGGAAAAAACTGCTAATGGCAGCGTTTGCGTCTCCCCCTCAATGTTTCCGGCAAAGGTGATGGTAGCTCCAAATTCACCCAGGCTTCGGGCAAATCCCAGAACAAACCCGCTGATAATGCCCGGCGAAGCCATCGGTAGTGTCACCGAAAGAAACGTCTTTAATCGCGAGGCACCTAATGTGCGGGCGGCCTCTTCGTACTTCACATCGACCAATTCGATAGCCAACCTGATGGAACGGGTGATTAACGGAAAAGAAACAACCACACTGGCCAACAACGCTGCGTAGAAACTGAATGCGATGCGAATTCCCGTCAATTCATAAAGCCATTTCCCTATGAGCCCATTCGTGCCCAGAATAATAAGTAACAAATACCCCGTTACAACCGGCGGCAATACCAACGGAAGATGTATCACTCCTTCCAGCAACGCTTTTCCACGAAAGTGATTGCGCGCCAGAAACCAACCGATGGCAATGGCGAACGGCAATGCAATAACCGAAGACCAGATAGCCACTTTCAGAGAAAGCGATATGGCCGAAAAATCGGAGGCAGTGAAGTTAAACAGGTCGGTCATTTGTTAGTATTGGATTTTCCTTGTTCAGCTATGGTTTTAAAGCCGAACTTTTTCCAAATATAATCAGCTTCAGCGGAATGTAAATAATTCAGCAACGAATCGGCAGCCGAGCCACCATATTTTCCTTTTGCTGCCCAATATTCAATCGGCTGATGAGAGTCTTCCGGAAAAACGCCGACCGTTCTGACTTTTTTCGATTTCATAGCGTCGGTAGCATACACAATTCCCATTTCACATTCGCCCAACTCGACCACCATCAAAGCTGAACGCACATCTTTCGCCTTCAGAAAACGAGGCTTCAGTGTCTCATACCATCCTAATGATTTCAATGCTTCGGCTGCATATTGCCCCGCCGGAACATGGGCCGGATCGCCAATAGCTAATCGTCCGGCAAATGCTTTGGGAAAATCCGGTGATGAGGAAAAGTTCAATGTATCAATTTGGCTGTTTTTCGGAACAACAGCAACCAACCTATTCCGGACCACCGGAGAACAGGTGGTTGAATCAGCGGAGCTATTTCCAGTGGCAAACTTCATCCATCGCGGACTGGCCGACAAATAGATGCCTGGCGTAGCTCCTTCCTGCATTTGTCTCGCTAACGTTCCGGATGAAGCAAAATTCAATGTAACCTTCATTCCCGATTTTGCCTGAAATTCTTTAGCCAGTGTTGTCATTACATCAGCCAGGCTCGCTGCCGCAAAAACGCTGATTCTCTGCTTCGATTTTTCTAATGAATTTTCTTTGCCCGTTTTCGATTGACACGCAAATAAGAATATCAGGATTAAGCTAATTAGTCCGGTAGTTAAGCGCATACAATTACAATTTTTACAAATATAGAAAGGTAACCGGGAACGGTTTCTGCTCGTAAACATTTACGGCAAAATGACTGTAAATTTTACATGTCGAAGCAAAATCAGATTACTCTTCAGTCATTATTTATGATTAATTTTTATTATTTTTACTGATACACGGATAATCTTTTCGCTGTTTTTGACACTATTTTATTGCAATTTAAAACTCGAAAAATGAGCTATTGAGCAAATACTGAGTACCGGAATTTCTTCTTGACACAGAACCCAATTAAACTTTTTTCCAGATGAGCCAGATTATTCAATGCAATTTAACTACACATTCGCATCAATTAGCTTTTATTGATTTACTTAACCACTACATATCGGATGATATGGGTGGCGGCGAGACTCTAAGTCGCTCGAAAGCTGAAGAACTATACGAGCAATTGAATAATCAACCCAATTTCCGTGCGTTTTTTGTTTTGTATGAAGGAGAAGTTGCCGGAATGATTACCACATTCAAAAACATCTCTACTTTCCAGGTACGACCGCTCATAAATATTCACGACGTAATCGTAAAAAAGAATTACCGAAACAAGGGACTAGGGCATAAACTGGTGGGGTATGTTCTCGATCTGGCGCGAAATGAGAATTGCTGCCGGGTCAATCTGGAAGTGCGGGAAGATAATCACCAGGCGATGGAGGTTTACCGGGATTTTGATTTCGGACCGACCAATCCGAGGATGGTTTTCTGGGAACGAATACTCGATGAATCGGACGAACGGGTTAAGTCGGCTGCTACAGAAGAAGACTTATCCAACGATTAAAATAAAAAAAGAGGCCCCAAACTGAGGCCTCTTTCCTTTTATGCTTCGTATTTGTAATGTCCGATATCTTCGAGTGATGACGCCCGAATAAATTCGGCCCTTGAACGTACTTCAGCCTTGGCAATTTTATTGAAAACGGCTGCCGAACGCAGGAACGAATTGTCGCGGTTGGTATCAAGAACCAGCAGGTAACTCATGATGATGTAACCCGCCATTTCCACCAGACGACGTGCATGGAAATCAAGGAATTCATTATCCTCTGCATCATGCACTTTTTTTACTGCTTCCTCGTAATCTTCGGTAAGCGAAATGAGTGTACGACGAAATTTCTCCAATTCCGGCTTCAGATCCGCTTTCTCATATTCACGTATTTTCTTCAGATAACCACCGGTTGTCACACCACGAATAGCAGCAACTACCTGCAGCTGGGTAGTTCCTTCATAAATGGAAGTAATACGGGCATCGCGATAGATACGCTCCACAGGATAATCCTTCATAAAGCCGGAACCACCGTGAATTTGAACGGCATCGTAAGCATTCTGGTTACAATATTCCGAACTGATTCCTTTGGCAAGTGGTGTGAAGAAATCTGCCCAACGCTGATATTCTTTCATTTCGTCGCGCTCTTCTTTCTCCAGTTTGCGCTCTTCTGCAATATGCTGATATGTCTTGTAGACATCTACAAAACGGGCAGTTTCATACAATAAAGTACGCGAAGCATCGAGCTTAGCCTTCATTACCGAAAGCATTTCGTATACGGCCGGGAATTCAATAATCGCCTTGCCAAATTGCTGACGTTCACGGGCATAATCCAGTGCTTCCCGGTAGGCTGCTTCAGATACACCAACTGATTGTGCGGCAATTCCCAGACGAGCACCATTCATCAACGCCATTACGTATTTAATCAGTCCCATGCGGCGGGTACCAACCAATTCAGCCGGAGCATTTTTGAATACCAATTCACAGGTTGGAGAACCGATGATACCCATTTTGTGCTCAATACGACGAACGGTTACGCCTCCCTGCTGCTTGTCGTATACAAACATAGAAAGACCGCGGCCATCCTTGGTGCCTTCTTCCGAACGGGCCAGTACCAGCGAAATATCGCCATCGCCGTTGGTGATGAAACGCTTCACGCCGTTCAACAACCAAACGTCTTTTTTCTCGTCATAAGTTGCTTTTAACTGAACAGACTGCAGATCGGAACCGGCATCCGGCTCGGTCAAATCCATTGCCATGGTTTCGCCTTTGCAAACCCGCGGCAGGTAATGTTCTTTCTGCTCCGGAGAAGCAAACTCATTCAGAGTTTCAGCACAATCCTGAAGTCCCCAGATGTTCACAAAACCAGCATCGGCGCGCGAAACAATGTCGGCTGCCATGATGTAAGGAACGATTGGGAAGTTGAGACCATTGTATTTCCGCGGAAGCGTGATTCCCATCAAACCGGCATCAACCAATGCTTTGATGTTCTCGGCGGTGCCGCTGGCGTAATTCACGTGGCCGTCAACGACCTCGGGACCTTCCTGGTCAACGCCCTCAGCGTTCGGAGCAATGATGTCGCCACAGATTTCACCCACCACTTCCAATACACGATCGTAGCTGTCCATCGCGTCCTCGAAGTCTATTGGTGCGTAATCAAATTTTTCCTTATCGGTGAAATTCCGCTCTTTAAGAGCCACAATCTTTTGCATCAGCGGATGCGAAAGATGGAATTTCAAATCTTTATTATCGCTATAATAATTTGCCATTTCTCTTGTTTTTTCGGGACAGACCCGGTTCAACCCTCAATTACTTGGTGTTTGATTTATAAAACCTGATCATTTTGGGAATCACTTCACCAACATCACCGTGAATTACATAATCGGCAATGCTGTTGATTGGTGCATCCGGGTCGGTATTGATGGAGATAATCTGAGCCGATTCTTCCATTCCCGCGCGGTGCTGAACCTGTCCCGAAATACCACAAGCGATGTACAATTTCGGACGAACAGTTACACCGGTTTGTCCAATCTGGCGCTCATGCTCTGCGTAACCAGAATCAACGGCAGCGCGTGAAGCACCGACTTCGCCACCCAGCACTTCGGCCAGCTCGTATAACATTTTGAAGTTTTCTTTCGAACCAACGCCATAACCACCGGCCACGATGATAGGTGCGCCTTTGATGTTCACCTTCTTTTTCTCCATGTGGCGCTCGATAACCGATACCACAAAGTCTTCATCGGATACGTACTGCGTCACGTCCAACTTCTTTACCTTGCCTTTGTATTCCGGATTGAATACCTCTTTTTTCATCACGCCTTCGCGGACGGTTGCCATCTGTGGGCGACACTCCGGATTGATGATGGTAGCAATGATGTTTCCTCCGAAGGCGGGACGAATCTGGTACAACAGTTCTTCGTAAGTTTTACCGGCTTTCTTGTCCTCGTGCGGACCAATTTCCAGACTGGTACAATCGGCCGTTAATCCACTATGAAGGGCAGATGAAACACGCGGTCCCAGGTCGCGACCAATAGGGGTTGCTCCCATGAGGGCAATCTGCGGTTTTTCTTTATCAAAAAGCTTAATCAGAATGGTTGAATGAGGCAACGTGGTAAAAGGTTCCAAACGAGCATCGTCGGCAATGTGCACCACATCGGCACCATATGGGAATATCTGATTTTCGACGCCATCCAGTCCTTTACCGATGACGACCGCTTCCAGTTTGCATTTGAGTTGATTAGCCAGGCTGCGTCCTTTAGTCAGTAATTCCTGACTCACTTCGGCCACAACACCTTCCTCAACTTCGCAATATACAAATACGTTATTCATGATTTTCCGTTTTTAAATCATCAGTTTGAGCATTAACCGATGGTGTGGCTCAAAATCAATTCTTTCATTAACAAATCGATATCATTGTCGATCGGCTCGAGAATCTTGGCATCTTTTGCTTGCAATACCACATTCTCAATTTTCTTTACCTTGGTAGGTGAACCGCTTAATCCAAGCTGTTCTTGCTCGGCCTTGATATCGTTCACTGTCATTTCACGAATATTGAGGTAAGGACGCGAATCATACAGGTAGAGATAATCCTCGCTGGCTTCCTGACGCTCGGTTACCGTGCGCGCGTGTTTGTATTTCATCAATAAGGTAGCATTCCGGGTACGGCATGGTGCAGCACTACTGTTCACAGTCAGCACCAATGGAAGCGGAGCCTTCACGGTTTCCACACCGTTCTCGAGACGACGAAGAGCGGTTACATATTTACCATCTGCGTCCATTATTTTCTCGACGTATGTTACTTGCGGAAATCCCAATTTCTCGGCTACCTGCGGACCAACCTGCGCTGTATCGCCATCGATAGCCTGACGGCCGGCGATAATCAGATCGACTTCACCCATCTCTCTGATAGCCTGAGCTAATGCATATGAGGTAGCTAACGTATCCGAACCGGCAAAAGCCCTGTCTGTCAACAAAACACCGCCATCAGCCCCACGATACAATCCTTCGCGGATAATCTCAGCAGCACGGCCAGGGCCCATGGTTAATAACGAAACGGTTGTTCCCGGATAACGGTCTTTTAATTGCAAAGCCTGCTCCAGCGCGTTCAAATCCTCGGGGTTGAAGATGGCGGGCAAGGCTGCCCTGTTCACTGTCCCGTCGGCTTTCATGGCATCTTTCCCAACATTTCGGGTATCGGGAACCTGTTTTGCCAAAACTATAATTTTTAAACCCTTCATAGTGATTTTGTATGAGTTTTATATTCACGGAAGTGAGCAAATATAGAATTTCAACCATATGTTATCAAGATGGATTTAAGACACTTATATCCGAATTAGGATTTCGTTTTGAAAAAAAGGATAAAAGCACATCGGGTTCAGTAGGCTCCACATCCCATGGGTCAAGAGATTAAAACAAATTAATCTTCTGGTCGAAAGTTTATAATACAGGGAAGGTCCTTCTCAATTTAGAATAATTTTATTTTTGGAAAGACTCTAAACAGGCCGATACAGCGCGAATAGCTGTCGCGCAGCGGAAATTACTCACACTATATTTTCGGGCTAACTAGCTATCGTTTTTCGGAATGTTAGTTTAAAACCGGTTTCTCACCTTTTCGCTTTATCGTTATCAGCTTATTCCCCGCCATGTAATTGGCAAACTTCTCGTAACCATGTTCCTGAACAAGTGAAATGGCTGTCGGACGGTCGCTGTTGAACAATACCGACTCATCTCCGGAAAACTAATTTATTGGTGCAGTTCTGGTCTTCCATGCGAACAAGAAAGAGTTTTATGTTAATACAATTCCCGTTTCGAAATATCCCAACCGTATTAACCGAAAACGAGATAAGGTTCTCGCTTCGGTGAGATGAAGAATTTTATGCTATGAGATGAGCATCGCGCTCCATCGGGATGGAAAAAAAATTTCATTCCGATCAAAATTTTACTACATAGGGGTGAAATTTCGGTTCCTTAGGGATGACTTACCTATCGGCAAATGACTCCTGGTATTCTTCTATCAAACGTCACCATTACCATTCTGTCCTCCTGAAAAAGACATTTGTCCACATCACTTTCCATCGAGCGTAATATCTTGCTAACTTTAATCCAAGGAAGAATCCATACCAATGAAGAAGAAATTACTATTGATAGCTGCACTTGGTAGCATGGTGATGGCTTGCGAGAAAAACTCGACTCCGGGTGGCGGTGGAATTCAAGTTGACACGACGGCTACAGCCTCAACTGATACTTTTAATATTCTTAATATAAAAGATACCTATGCCGATTTGGCTGATTATAGTCATTGGCGCGATTGGGGCCCCTACAATTTGCATGATCCATCGATTATGTATACCGGAGACTATTATTATTGCTATTCAACCGATGTGGCCTACGGACAGGATATTCAGCGTAGCAGTATCATGGTTCGTCGTTCCAAAGATTTAGTCGACTGGGAATACCAGGGTTGGGCAGTGAACGGTCTTCCTTCTCAGGCGGTTCAGTACATTAAGGACAGCGGAGGTACCCCGTTCGATGGAGTTTGGGCTCCATACATCATGAAAGTAGGCAACCAATATCGTCTCTACTATTCCTTGTCGTCTCCCACACCGAAGTTGAGTGCTATTGGACTGCTCACCAGCACTTCTCCTGATGGCCCCTGGACCGAAAGTGGTCTCGTGGTTACCTCAAAAGAGTCGATTCAGATGACCAATGCCATCGACCCGACGGTTCTGGTTACCCCCAGTGGGGACCAATATATGTACTACGGCTCAGCCTGGGATGGCATTTACATCCTGCAGCTTGACCCGGCAACCGGTTTGCCCAGGAAAGCGAACGATAAAGGTGTTCGTATCGCAGCCCGTGGCTGGACCGGAAATACCGTCAATGGGAACATCGAGGGACCGGAAATTATTTATAACCAGGAACAGCAAAAATATTACCTGTTCATCTCGTATGACTGGCTCGAAACGAAGTACAATGTGCGGGTAGGACGCTCCGACTCTCCGACTGGCCCCTTTGTCGATTTCAACGGGGTAGACATGAATGAACAATCTGACAACATTCCGATGATTGAAGCGCCCTACAAGTTTATGGGACACGCCGGATGGCAGGGAACAGCCCACTGCTCCGTGTTCAAAAACAATGGGGTATACTACATGGCAAATCAAGGCAGACCAGTAGTGAACAAATATTTCATGGACATGATGGTTCGCCGCATCTTCTGGACCGACGATGGCTGGCCGGTGGTTTCGCCCGAACGATATGCCAACATCGAACAATCGACTATCACAAAAGATGAGCTGACCGGCCAATGGGAACGGATTGTTTTAGGTTACCAGGTGGTTCCCGGCTATGGAGATCAACAAACGTCCCCTGACTTGCAAGAATCTGTTTACATGAAAGTAGGAGCTGATGGCTCATTAGATGACGACTCAGCTAATTCGTGGACATTCTCTGATAACCAACTGACGCTGAACTGGAGCGACGGAACGACCGACAAAGTGGTTGTTAGCCGTGGCTACGACTGGGAAAATCACAAAAAATGTTTGGTTTTCACCGGATTGAACAACCAGGGAACAGCCATATGGGGCAAAAAATAAACCAGAGTGAAATTCCCCTCTCGGGGAAAGATACTTTCAGATACAGGAAGTCGCTTCAGCAAGCGGACAGGTAATCACCTCTCCCAACATGAATGACTATAACAATTTTGGACAAGATGAAAAGGTAGCGCTAAAAGCTTTCGATGTGAAGAAACCGAAAAACGGTAAACTTTCGGTCGAGCTTCCTTCGAAATCCGTAGTGCTGGTTCAATTAAAATAGACTACAAGTTTATTCGATGAGAAGGTGTCCCAATTTGGCGACACCTTTTTCATTTGAAGCAATGGCTTTATCTCCCCAACCATAACAGCGCATCGATGATGAGTTGGTTTTGAATTGGATTATCAAAAGTGAAAGACAACTCTTTATTCGTATGGTGCTCATAATCGATGTCATTATGCCCCATATTGATGTAAATCATCCGGTAGTTGGTATTTGTCCAGACTACCGGGTAATCTCCACTGTGCCATATTTCATTTGGTTTGGGACCGGTTCCTAACGGGAAGCTGGTCGAATCGATGGAGAGCAATACCCGGATATCAGGATTCTTTCTTAAATCGTTTTCCCATTTGTACCACTCGTTAGGCGATGAATTGAATTTCTCAGGCAGATTTCGTGTTGCCGGATGATTTCGATCTTCAACCTTCAAAACAGCCGAAGTAGGCCGCCAGGTATTCCCATCGTATTCTCCCGAACCTAAAAACTGATTGTGATACCAATACCAGTTTTGTGGATAGGAAGAGGGCGTTAAACTGAAGGCAGCAAAATGAAATCCCATCCATGCACCACCGTTTTTCATGTACTTTTCGAAAGCTTTCCGCTGTGGAAGTGAATCGGGGCGTGTATCCAGAAAAAGAACGACCTGATATTGTGCCAGAAAATCGGCATTCAGATTATTCCAGTTATTGGTTGAATCGTATGTGAAATGGTACTTGCTACTGATTTGGGAGAACCAACGATTGGCTTCGTGCACAAAACTGATATGTGCCGGGTCATTCTTTGCTGTGTAAAATGCAATTACCCTGAAAGTCTTCGGATTCGCTTCCGCGAAAGCGAAATGAACGACCTGAGGAAAGAGCATAAAAACAATTCCGCAAAAAAGAATTCGGATACGAGTCATGATGTCGATTAGGTTAACAGTTTAGTTAACCGTCAAAATACAGAATTATATGTAATTCAAAAAAGGGAATAGATGATCCAGCTCTTCTATTCCCTTTTCTACAACTGTCTACAACCTTATTTTTTTATAAGAGAACATCATATATGAAGACGACAGCAACTCCAAAATATGTTCTACGGTATACACCTTTAGTATTTTACCAGCCGGAAAATGGCCGATGCATGAGGCCTTAGCTCCACGCTTATCTTTCCATTCTTTACCGCATCTGTTTTTTGCGTCCATAGATTATGGGCGGCATAATCGCCTCTTGCCCCCAGTTCAGATAAACTGACCGAAACAACTTCGGGTTTTTCATCGGTTGTATTAAACAAGGCTACGTACTTGTCCTTCGAATTCGGAACGTCGGCTGTCCAAACAATCAAGCCTTTATTATTATCCAATTGCCGATTGTTGATGCTGTGCTGATCGACATCCAGCAACTCACCATTCGTGATTAAGGAATCCGTAAAGGCGTCATTGCTGGGCAAGTCACCACCGAACATCAGCGGAGAACGGAACATTGCCCAGAGATTCATCAGAGTATATTGCTCGTCTTTGGTGAAACCGGTTTTGCGGGGCTCACCACGTTCACCACGAATGGAAATCCGCCCCAGCGGAAGCATATCGGCATCAGCCCAGTGCCCGGGACCGCTGTATGGTGCCCATTCTTTGCACAATTTAAACATCGGCTTCAGGTAGTTCCAGTTATCCCAAAAATCGTCGCAAATGCGCCACATATTGGCGTGCGTCATGATGTGTTTGGCTTTGGCCAATGGGGTTGCTCCGGGTGAAGTACTCAATACAATCGGTCGCCCACACTGATCAATGGCTTTCCTTATCATTTCGATTTCGCCCTGATGATACGGGCGAGATAAATTATCCACCTTCACAAAATCAACTCCCCACGATGCATACAAATCGAACAGCGAATTGTAGTAAGCCTGGGCACCCGCCTTCGTCGAATCGACGGTATACATGTCCCGCAGCCATTTACATTGCTGTTTCTCCGAATAGATATCCCGGGCGTGGTATTTCGAATCGACAATCGGCGTGTTCTTCTTCACGGCTTCCACCGGAATGCCCCTCATGATGTGGATACCAAATTTCAAGCCCTTGTTATGAATATAATCAGCTAACGGGGCGAATCCTTCTCCATCGGCAGCGGATGGAAAACGGTTAACCGCCGGCGTCAAGCGTCCAAAATCATCCATGCAATAAACCGGATCGGTCTGGTTGTACCCGTGCGCCTTGGTATTTTCAACATACCAACGAATGTCGACAACGATGTATTGCCAACCATATTCTTTCAGATGATCGGCCATGTAATCTGCATTAGCTTTCACTTCTGCTTCCGTAACGGTTGGTCCGTAACAATCCCAACTATTCCACCCCATCGGAGGTGTTTCTGCGTAAGCGTAGAACTTGGTTGGGGCCTTCTGTTTCTTCGCCGAATGGCATGAACCAAACGAAAAGACTATCAATAAAACAATTAAAAGATTGGAGATTTTGCTCAGATTCATAATGGTGTTTTTGTTTAACGGAAGCTAAAATAGAAAAGGTGGGATTTAGAACCAAATCCCACCTTTTACTTTCAATCAATCGCTATCCAAATGTACTAAAACTAATTCGTCATTTTTTGATATGACCTTTGAGCATAGTGAAAGAGTGCGGTGCAAAAGAGTAGGTAAACTTCTCTGCATTTCTCACTTTGATATCGGGTTTTTTCTCGGTTTGCACGGTTGTCTTACCGAAATCATTTTCCGATTTTACATTCGGGCCGTTTACTTCGTAAACCTCGAAATTACCATCGAATTTGCCTTCTTCCGAGATTAAATCGGTCGGGATGGCTTTGTCCTTATTCCGGTTAACGACACAAATCGTTACTTCTCCGTTATCGTAGGTAGTCGACACATCGAGATAAGGAACATCCTTCTGAATGGTTTTCGATTCCCCTAAACCAATCGGGAACTCTTTGGTGCTGTAGGTATCGCAGTCAACATAGGTATCGAGCGAGGTACCTTTCACATTATTGGAGAACAACTGGAACGGGTAGTAAATGGTTTGCTTGAACATTCCTTTCTCAGAAGTAAAAATCGGTGCAATCACATTCACCAGCTGAGCCAGATTCGCCATCTTCACCACATCGGCGTTCCGCACGAACACATTCAGGAACTGGGCAATTACCAACGCGTCTTCCAGGTTGTAATGCTCTTCAAGAGCGCGGGTTCCATGCATCGATGCACCGGCGCGGGCACGGTACCATACATTGTACTCGTCCCATGCAATGTGAATTGGCCCGCGATCGCCACGGTCAGCTTTTTCCATTTCACGGGCAATCATTCCTTTCACAATCTTGGTGCGCTGCTCACAAACCAGCGGTGTGGACATGAAATCGTAATAGTTGTTCTCAGGATTACCCACATAGATATGCAATGCTATATAATCAACCACGTCACGTAATTCGTGGAGAATGGTCGCGTTCCAGGCATTCGGATCGGCGTTAGGACGATAGTTTGATGAACCCGCTGCTACCAGTTTGATATCCGGCGAAGTTAACTTCATTAGCTTGGCCGCTTCCCGTGCTTTTTTACTGTAATCCTCGGCATTCAGGTGCCCCATTTGCCAGAAACCATCCATTTCATTACCCAAACTCCAGTATTTGATATCGTAGGGCTTTTCGTGACCGTACTTTTTGCGAAGTTCAGCATAATAGGGACCGCTATCGACATTGCAGTATTCCACCCATCGTTGTGCTTCCTCTATGGTACCTGTTCCCATATTCACCGAAAAATAAGGCTGGCTGCCAATTTCCTTGGTATACTTCATGAATTCATCGGTTCCAACCTGGTTGTTTTCCAGGCGTCCCCAGGCCAATTCAAGACGTGTTGGCCGTTGGTCTTTCGGACCGACTCCATCGAGCCAGTGATAGTTTGAAACAAAGTTACCCCCCGGATAACGCACAAGTGAAACGTTCAAATCTTTCACTGCCTGCTTCACATCATTACGGAAACCATCTTTATCGGAAAGTGGTGATCCCGGATCGTAAATACCTCCGTAAACACAACGTCCAAGATGTTCGACAAAACTTCCGTAGATGTTCTTATTAACTTTACCGATCGTCCGATCGATATCGATTTTTATTCGGGCGTTTTGTGCCGAAAGGACTTGCGTTCCGGCCCAAAATGCCATGGCTGTCGCTGCGATGAGCAACGGCTTTCTCGTCTTCAAAATCTTCATCATCTCTTCTTAATCTATCGTTAGAAACACGTTTATTTTCAAAGTTTCACTTCGGGCCAGCCTTTATCGCTCCAGGTAATTTTCCGGATGAGCAGTTTAGGCCTTCCTCCGTCATTACCATCATACCCATGAAAAACCAGGTAATCGACTCTATCGAAATGCACTACTGCATTATGGCCTACACCATGCCAGCGCTGATTTCCTGCCAGCACAATACTGCCTCCACCTCTGGCCATCGGCTTTCCACTTTCATCGACATATGGCCCGGTTAATTTCTTCGCTCGCCCTACAATCATTTTGTAAGTACTGTTCACTCCTTTGCAGCAATAATCGATGGACGCAAACAAGTAGTAATATCCATCCCGTTTGAATATGAAAGGAGCTTCAATGGCATTGCCTCCTGCGTCTTTCGGATTATCGTCAACAGCAGGTGGATTCGGAGCATTCGGGTCTGTTTTTCGCGAAGCAATGGTCGGAATATTCGCCAGGTCGTCATCAACTGACATGGCATCTTTACTCAGCTTCACCAGTTTTATTCCGTCCCAGAACGAACCGAAAACCAGGTAAGGTTGCCCATGACTATCGAGCGCCATGTTGGGATCAATCGCATTCCAGTTTGTTTTCCCTGGATAGGACTGAATCACTTTCCCGTGATCCACCCATTTGAATTCCGGATCGGTCGGATCCAATGTCTTATTGGTTGCCAGCCCAATGCACGATGTGTTTTTGCCAAATGATGACACCGAATAATACAGGTAATACTGACCATTATAGAATGAAATATCCGGAGCCCAGATATGACCTTTAAAACCGGGGACAGCCTTCACAGCCCACTCGGGTGCTTTGGCAAAAACCGGATCTTCCTTCTTCCAGTTCTTCATATCGGTTGAAGAATAAACCGTTATCCCCCATCCGGTGCAAAAGATATAGAAGGTATTGTTTTCACGAATCATTACCGGATCGTGCACAATGGTATTTTGAGCCAGAAGCGGCCCGAAAATAAGTACAAAGGCTGCAGTGAACAGCCCACTTTTCAATATTTTCAGCATTGGCTTCATACTTTGGTTTTATGATTGACTTTTCTTTCCCCAGACAGACCGCCCACTTCCGTTTAAGCCTGTGAACACAATGGTTGGAACACGTGGTGATGCCTCCCAATCGAGCTCACGAACAACGTTCAATTTCAAGGAGCCAACAGTCAGAATTCCTGTAGTTGAATTATACGACCATGTTCCGGTTACCGCACCGGTTGCTTTGTGATCCGAGCTCAACGTCATGGCTGATGAGGTTTGCTGCTTTTTGTAATGGTAATTTAAGGTGATAACCTCCCAGCTACCAGTCAGGTCGCTTTCCGCAATAGCATCCTGTGGAACTGCCGCGTAACGCTCGGGTAATACAGCCGGCCAGCCATCCTCTGTCCATTCAATTTTCCGGACATGCCCCATCATGATAGCGTTGCTGTATGCATTGCCATTGGTATTTGCGGGAAGTCGGGCCTGCGAACAATAATACCATTGATTGTTGGTTTCGTCTTTAAATACACAGCAATGCGAAAATCCGACCCAACCGGAGTGATTATTAAATTTATAAGGATGTGTAATTATCGGGAAGCAATCGCTTCCGCTGGCTGTCGACCCGTCATAGGAATAATAAGGTCCTGTAATACTTCTGGCCCGGCAGACTCTGGTGTTATATGCCACCGACAATTCATCGTAAGCCAGGAACAAATAGTAATAGCCGGTTTCAGCATTATACATGATTTCCGGCCCCTCTGAGGCTTGCCATCTTGAACCATTTGTGCGGGTGTATATTTGGGTACCCCAGGTTGATTCATCGTTGATATCGAATTTGTGTAAAGGAAGACCAGTATCAGGGTTTAATTGAATGGCAACAATACCACTATGCCAGGAGCCGTAAATCAACCAGTTTTCACCTTCCGGTGTCACAATCATGCTCGGATCAATGGCATTGTATTTAAAGTAAGCGCTCCAGTCGTTCAAACTGCTTCGCGACCAATCTGTACCTCTGTCCGATACAGAACAGACAACCATTCCGTGATCTACCCACTGGTTACTTGACAAATCCGATGTTTCCATCATGCCTATAAAAGCCTTTTCAGTCCAGGAACCGTCAAAATTATCTGCAGTATTTACTTTACCTGTTTTAATATAGTTATCGACCACAACACTGTAGTACATGCGGTACTTGTTACCAACTTTGCGAATAACCGGCGCCCAGAATCCATACCTGGGCGAATCGATGGGACTCAGGCCAACACGCGCCCGCATATTGTTCAGGGTGTCTTTCACCCAGGCCGGCTCGGTCGACATAGCCATTCCAATAAAATCCCAATGGACCAAATCTTTGGAACGACGTGCCAGAAAGTGACCATGACCTACATGCGCGTTACCGTACGATGCATCGGTGGAATACATGTAATAGTATGTTCCATCGAAAACCACACTCGGGTCGTGCACATTTGCCAGGTTCCATTGAGAACGGTCACTCCACGAAGCTATCGCAGAATAGTCGTCCCCGTAAGTTGGTGCGGTGTAATCTGTCGTCGTGCCAGGCTCCTTCGTTTTGATGCCTGTAGGTGCTATTTCGTCTTTTGTACACCCTGCAAGTGACACGGCAATTATGCTGACAGATAAAATGAGTAAATACTTTAGTTTCACGGATCATGAATTTATGTTAGAAACTCCCTTATCGACAAAAAATACGTCGATAAGGAAGTCTCTAATTTTAGAGTATGATTCCTACTTTACAACTGGATGAACGCTCCATTTTGCTAAGAAAGCAGGTCCATTATCTTCGTTCTTGTTTGCCGAGTTACCTACAAGGTTCGGGTTGGCATCAAGAGTAGATTGATAAATTGGGAAATATTCATGTCCCTTGTTGTAATATTGGAACGATGAAGCGCTGGCGGTTTCAGCGGTAAGCTCATCAGTATTGGCTGTGCCATCGAGCTTATAATAACCGTGTTGAATCAACTGATTCATCCGACCAGCATCGTAGAAAAATCCCCAACGAAGCAAGTCGATACCACGTCCGTTTTCACAACCAAATTCTTTAGGACGCTCAACGTTGGCTATTTGCTCGAAAAGAGCATCAGCAGTCGGGAAGTCCGCAAGTTGAAGATCAGGAAGAGCAACGCGTTCCCGTACCTGGTTAATGTAATCGATAGCCGTTTGAGTTGGGCCATTGATTTCATTTTCGCATTCTGCTGCACGCAGTAAAACATCGCTGTAACGCATCAGGCGCAAGTTGATACCATTATGCAAACCGGTAGTAACAGAACTGATAATGTTGGCTCTTGCATAGGTCCACTTAGCGATTGATATACCTCCCTGAGCAGTGTTCGATACCGGAGTTTCGGTGATGTCTGTTTGATAAACAGTGTTGGTACGAGGATCTCCATTAGGATAAGCGGCAGTTTTCACACCGGTATCGCTGTTGTATTCATCTTCGTATGTAACCAAAGTCCAGTATAAACGAGGATCGAGACGACCATCGGTACATTTCTCTTTTTTGAACAGGTTATACAACCAGGGTGAGCCGGCCAGGTCACCCCAGCTACCGAATACCTGAGAAGCATAGTTACTTTCTACAGCATTCCCCTGAGTTGCTTCCGAGCTAATATTTACCGGAGTCCACTCTTCGTCGGTACCGCCTGTACCATAGTCCATATATTGAACTTCGAAGAGGCTCTCTGCATTATTTTCGTATGCCGGACCTTCTCTGAAGTTGTCACCATAGTCGGCCATCAGGTGATAACTTCCGTACTTACCGGCGATGATGTCTTTCAACACCGTATAAGCCTCAGCATATTTATGACGGAACATCAGTACACGAGCCAAATATCCGGCAGCAGAACCGCAAGTCGCACGACCTTTGGCCCATTCGCCACCATCATCCCGTGAAGGCAAGATTTCCATGGCCGTTTTGAGGTCAGTCTCGATCTGGTCAAACACCTCGTCTTGCGTATTGTTGGAGGCATACATGGTATTGATGTCAGAATATGAAGCATAGTCTGTAATCAATGGAACCGTCTGGTAATAGGTAGCCAGTTCATAATATGCCAACGACCGGAGGAAGAGTGCCTGTCCTTTTATTTGATTATAAGCATCCTGGGACATGTCAACATTATCGACTTTCGACAAAACAAAGTTGGTGCGGTTGACTACGTGGTAGTTGTCACGCCATGGCCACAAGTTACCGATCTCGTCCGTAGCCGTTGCATTGAGGTTATCGTACGCCAAATACCACTGTTGAGATGAGTTCCAGACTTCGTCTCCACGTACAGCATCCAAAGTATAGCCAACGCGGGCAAATGTACCTTCGAGGCGAATACGGTTGTAGCACGCGATGATGGCCTCCTGAAGATCTGATTCTGTATTACCAAAATCGTAGGTTGTCTGATTGTTCGGGTTCACAACATTGAGTTTGTCATTGCAGGATGACATACCTACAATAAGCGCCAACGTTGCTAGTATTATAGTTAATCTTTTCATATCGATATCCTATTTATTTAGATTACATTTTTAGAATGAGAAGTGTACTCCGGCCATTATGGTTCGTGGTGTTGGATACGAAGCATAGTTGTAACCAGGAGTGAATGTACCTCCTGCGAAGTCTACGTTGTAACCTTT
The DNA here is from genome assembly GCF_009617875.1 of Prolixibacter sp. NT017. NCBI lineage: Bacteria > Pseudomonadati > Bacteroidota > Bacteroidia > Marinilabiliales > Prolixibacteraceae > Prolixibacter > Prolixibacter sp. NT017. Next base: position 3,353,272 of record NZ_BLAV01000001.1, read on the forward strand.
GTATTTAGACAGTGTGGCCAAATTCTGACCCGATACGTACACGCGAACGCCGTTAACATAACCTCCGAACCATCTGTCAGGAAGGTTATATCCCAACTGAACGTTGCCAATCTTCAGATAGGATGCGTCTTGAATGAAACGCTGACTGAACATATCGTTGGTGATTGATCCCGTCGATTTGTATGCGACGCGAGGCACATTGGTGTTTGTGTTATCCGGTGTCCAGGCATTCAACAGATCAACGCTCTTATTGAGTGCGCCATAGGAACTGTGCAATGTGAGGTCAACAAAATCTACTGCTTTGAATTTCAAAGCTCCGAATGTCGATACACTCAGGTCAAAACCTTTCCATGCAACACGTGCATTCAGACCGTAATTAACCTTAGGTAAGCCACTTCCCAGGAATGTTTGGTCATCGGCGGTAATTTCACCATCGTTGTTGAGGTCGGCATACGCAATATCACCCGGTTGTGCTCCGTTCTGATTGACGTGGTCACCTTTCGAGTTAACACGATTATCTATCTGGTCCTGCGACTGATATATACCCTGAGAAACGTAACCATAGAATGAGCCTACTTCACGACCTACCTCTGTGCGGCAGTAGCCATCGGTACGAGGTTCGTCAGAAACACCCAACTTTGTTACCTCGTTCTTGAGGGTAGATACGTTTGCAGAAATGTCATACTTAACAGCATGTTGATGGTTGTGATAAGCCAGCAGGAACTCAAGACCTGAATTGACCATCGTTGCAGCATTCATCGTTACTGTGGTGTTGGTAGCACCTGCACTGCTAGGTACCGCTACACTGTAAAGAAGGTCTTCTGATGTTGCCTTGTACCAGTCGAAAGTAAACTCCAACTTATTGTTGAACATACCGAGGTCGAGGCCAACGTCAACAGTTTTCTTCTTTTCCCAATGGATGGCTGTGTTTACATAGTTCGAGATTGCTGATCCGGTAACCTTATTATTACCAAAACTATAGGTGTAGTTACCTCTCGACATCACATCCATGTATTGGTATTCACCGATGTTCTCATTACCAAGTTCACCATAGCTACCGCGAACCTTAAGTAGGTTGATAATCGATTTGGGTACAGGGAAGAAGTTTTCACGCTCAATACGCCAACCTCCCGATACAGATGGGAACCAACCCCAACGGTCCGTTGCAGAAAGACGACTTGAACCATCACGACGTGCTGTTACCGAAAGAAGGTATTTCTGATCGAAATTGTAGTTGATACGACCGATATACGATGCCAATACGTGTTCTGTCTCATGACTGGTTGATGACGTCGTAGCCGCATTGTTTACTTGCAGGAAGTACGGTTCCGGCAAGTTAACACCTTTGCCTGTGAGCGTGTGAAAAAGCTCGTGCTCGAATGTTTGACCCACAACTACATTGACGTGATTGCGGCCGAATTTACCATCGTAAGTCACCGTGTTTTCGATCAGTGCATCACTATAGTTACGATAACCCTCTGACAGATTTTCGTTACTCTTTGCCAGATAGTTTGTTGTACTCTGTATAAATGCAGGCACAAATGTCAAATCCTTGGCAATGGTTTTGCTATACGACAGGTTCAGGTTGTAATTTAACTTGTGGTTGCTGCTCTGGAGGCCAATCATGTTGATCAGGTCAACATTGGCTGACCCTGAAGCCACAATGCGATCAACTTTTGTGTTCCTCTTTAGCAGATTATTTTCGAGCAGAACGTTCGTTACACGCAGGTCTCCATGAACGTCATCGTAGTAAGTACCATAACCGTAAGAATCGTAATGGTATTCTGTTGCAGCGGGAAGTTTGTCATCAAGAACCCAGGTAGATGGATCATAAGCCTTGATGGTTGGAGGCAAAAGCAACACCGAAGCCATCACAGGATATTGTGCACCATATAACCCTTGCACATACTCGTTAGCATTGCTGAGCGCCATATTATCCTGATCGCTGTGGCTATATACTACGTGCGTTTGGATTTTGACAAACTTCGTATCCATGGTATTGTTGATACGGGCCGTATAACGGTTGAAGTTAGGACCTGCACCTTCCATGGTTCCTTGCTGACCATAGTAGTCGAGTGCAATATTATACGTATTGTTTTCGCCACCTCCCGAGAGGTTAACGTTGTGATCCTGACGAATACCTGTTTTAAACGCCGCATCGAACCAATCAGTGTTCACTTTTGGCGTACCATCGGCGTTATACAAAGATTTTGGACTTGTAGGATCGTATCCTGCAGGCACATCCATACCGCTGTTATTATATGCCATGGTGACATATTGGCCATATTGTTTGGCATTCATCACATCATACACACCTTTCTGCACCTGGTCAAATCCATAGTAGCCGCTGTAGTCTATCTTCATGGGCTGGTTCTTCTTACCTTGCTTTGTGGTGATGATAACCACGCCGTTGGCAGCACGCGAACCGTAAATTGCGGCAGCAGAAGCATCCTTCAGTACCTGAACACTTGCGATGTCGTTCGGCGAGAAATCACGGATGGATGTTCCCATCGGTACCCCATCGACCACGTAAAGCGGTGCCGTGCTACCGAACGAACCTACACCACGAATACGTACGGTAGGATCAGCTCCCGGTTGTCCGTCGGATGTAATTTGAACACCGGCAACTTTACCTTCGAGCATGGTTGAGATGTTTGAGTGGGATGTCTTCTTCATCTCGTCAGTGTTGACAACGGCAACTGAACCGGTGAGGTCAACCTTTTTCTGTGTACCGTAACCGATTACCACCACTTGGTCGAGTTTTTGTAAATCCGAAACCAATGTGATGTTACCGAGTTCCGTTTTTCCTCCAACGGCTACGTCCATACTTTTGTATCCGATAAAAGATATTTGTAGCGTAGCATCTGAAGAGACAGGAAGAGAGAAGTTGCCATCAATATCGGTAACCGTACCCTGGGTAGTGCCCTTTACGGCAATAGTAGCACCGGGAATAGGTTGTCCTTTTTCGTCAACAATTTTACCTTTTACTGTTATATTGTCTGGCTGAGTCATTGACATCTGGCCGGCATTGCCGTTACCATCTGCATAGGTTGCCGGTGCGAGCGCAAGCAATCCCGCCAGTATTAAAAATAAATATTTCATAGTATAAGTATTGTTATCTTATTGATTATTGAACAATTACAAGGTAATCCCCCTCTGTTACGAGTGCGCAGCTCAAATCAGCACTGTCGACTGTAATACCTGCATACTTTTGGAAATGCGTTTCGCCCGTAGCGTAAGTAACATTATAAAGTACATCAGCTGTATTGTCACCATTGTTTGTAACCGTGATGACTACCTTAGAGCCACTTATGCTTGATGCAAAAATGTCCCAATTCCAGTCCGAGGTCTTAACAAGATTGGTATCCCAGCCGGCTTGGCCCCATCCAAAGTTGTCCATGCGAACCACAGCATTAGTAGCATCAGCAGCATTAGTGTCAGTATTCAAATTGCCAGCTTTACCAAGAGTCACGCTAGGGCTGTGCCAATTTGAAGCATTGTCGGAGTAACAATACATTGTATATGTTTTACTCGAACCTGATGCGACGACTGCGGTATCCCCGTAAGTTGGCCATGGTGTCGAGAAGTCAGTAGCACCGATTTGACTTAGACCTTTTACAAGAGTCAACGGGCAAGTTGTAGTAACTGTGTCGGTTGCACCATAATAAGATATGACAGCGGACTGAGAACCGTCGGCAGCTGGTATCTTACTAAAATGAAGAGATGAGTTTGGTATAACACCTGTTGTATTATCTGAATATGTACCTGTTACTTCAAGACCTTGCGTATTGAATATGATGGAGTCGCTGTTGAAGTAATAGTATGTGGATATGTTTGGCTGGGTAGTAACCGCCAGACTTGCAACAGGCATTTTCACCTCTATATTGTAGTAGGTTGATACAGCCTGGGTATATGCACCTTGTTTGGTTTTGTTATAAGACACAATAACCGTCTTTTGACCAAGCGTAGTCAGATCAGGAATGACGTTGAATGTTAAATCTGTCGTATCAACTTCGGTAGAAGATCCGTCAGCAAAATAAACCGTTGCTGTTGCGTTGCCCCAGATGTCTGTATTGCCCAATTCAGTAAATGCAGGAGTTCCTTTAACAACAAGAGAGTCCGGATTAACGTCTTCTACTGTCGTTATTTTAGAAGGTAACAAGTATGCCTTTCTAATGAGGAAATGGCTGTTATCGCAGATTAAGTAAGCCACGATATCATCAGTGGCAGAAACCGGTTGTTGATAGGTTTCGACCAGCGTTGTACCATTTGTTCCAACGGCAGTAGCCGTTACGAATGCATTGCCGGTAACCGAGTGATCAATATCGATTGAAACAGTAGCACCGTCCATCGTTTGGCGGAAGTCGTCCCAAATATCGCCGTTACCGTTGGTATCGGGATAGTTCTGGGAAATCATGTTTAAGTCGAAATCACTGTTACCCCAGCCATAGGCATCAGAACGGAGAACAAAGTATTCTGAGTAGTCTGCGTTGTCATCAGTACTATGAGCTGCTAAATTGGCAACACATAGGTTCCAGTTGTTCCAGTTGTTTGCCTCGGAACCGTGATTAACAAACTCCAAATGCAAGAGCTTGTTTGCCGGAACGGTAAAGTAATCAGAGAATGCAGTATGCCATGCGGAACTGTTGTCTTCAGCTCCTACTATCGCTGTAGTGATAGTAAGGTAAGTCGTGTCACCTGTATCCATACTTGCTTTTGCAGCTGCAATTGAGTCGATCCTGCTCTGCAGGTCGGCGGGGGCACCAATTGAATAAGTATCCAACTTCTGGCACCCGGCAAAGCCAAATGCTGCCAAAACTGATACGAACAAAACGCACCTCATCAGTTTAGTTGTTTTCATAGATTTAAATTTGATTGAATTCATCCTGTTTTATATTTATATCGGTTCGTTTGTGTCGTAACCAACACGATGATTTAGTTTCCTGAAATAGCGAATTTTCCAACCGTCAACGTCAGCAGACAGTTGGTCGTACTGCCTTTTCTCATTTGCATGGATGAGTTGATGGAATTACCAGCTCCATCATTGGCGATGGTTCGGTCTGCGGCATTCAATCATGCTCAATCAACAGATTCATATTCCAGACAGTCTCTTAAGGGAGTTACTGCCGATCTGACGATCAATGTATGTTCTTATTGGGATTGGTTGTGCCACAAGCGGACATGCCTGTAGCCGAAATAGCAGACCTGCAGAAGCAAAAAGCAGGTGCGTAACAACAGCTTTCAGTTTCATCATAGGATTGGTTTGAATCGTTTAATTAAGTAGGGTAAAAATAGATTAAGGAAGTGTGCTTAATGAGGACGAAAGGATATTTGAAGTGGACAAAACAGGAATTCATTCGTACACTTCTAAACGAACAAACACAAACAATATGTAAATCAAACACTTATTTTTTGGCTTGAAATTCTGAGGGACTCATCCCATAGAATTTTCGAAAGATGCGGCTGAAGTATTTGGGATCGTTAAATCCAACCCGAAAAGCAATATCTGAGATCGGTTCGTTACTTTGCCGCATCATTTCCACCGCTTTTTTCAGTTTGTAGGAATTGATGAAATCGGTAATATTCTGATCGGTCAGCGCCTTGAGTTTTTTGTACAACAGACTTCGACTAACGAACATTTCGCCGGCAAACTGTGCTGCTGAAAACTCCGGCTCGGTATACTTCTTTTCTAAAACATCGTAAGCCCTGTTCAGGAATTCTTTATCTAATGGATTGCTGGCTATTTCAGTCACGGTAGCTTCATACGTTATACCGAACATTTTCTTCAGTTTCCTGCGACCTTCTATCAGGTTTTTCATTCGGGCCTGTAAAACCTGCAGATTAAAAGGTTTTGGTATGTAATCATCTGCTCCGGTCTCCAAGCCTTCAACCAGGTTTTCAACCATTGTCTTAGCCGTCAACAATATCACCGGAATGTGACTCGTTTGAATTTCCTTTTTCAAACGACTGCACAACTCGATACCATCCATAACCGGCATCATAACATCACTGATGATTAATTCCGGCGAATATTTTTTTGCCAGTGCGAACCCTTCTTCTCCGTTTCCGGCTCCGATGACCCGATATTCATTTCTCAACGTTTGAGTAAGGAACGTGCGCAAATCAAAATTGTCTTCCACAATCAGAACCAATGGCTTCGATTTGGCTTCTTCATCTTCCTCCGCCTCGTCCGTTTCTTCCTCAACAGCATCATAGTTTATGTTCTGAGCCAGTACATCCACTTTTCCCTGCAAATTCACCTCCATCGGAACAGCTGTTTGATCCAGCTCCTTCTCCTCAAACCGATCTTCCGTGTAGGGTAATAATACTTCGAAACTGGTTCCTTTTCCTTTTTCGCTTTCCACTTTAATTTCGCCGTGAAGGGCCTGGACCAATTCGAACGTCAATGCCAACCCGATTCCGGAACTTTTCAGATTGGCATCTTTCTCTTCGCCAACTTTATAAAAACGTTCAAAGATATATGGTAGGTGCTCTTTGTCAATTCCTTTTCCCGTATCAATCACCTTGATACTAACATACGGAACCGGAAAATCACCGGTCGTTTTTTCCTGCACAAAACTGACCTGCATTTTGATGTTTCCTTTGGGCGGAGTGTTTTTAAAGGCATTCGAAAGCAGATTGTACAAAATGTTCTCCAGCTTTTCTCCATCGAACCAGGTCTCTGCGGGAGCCTTTTTAGCATCGAACACATAATCCACTTGCTGATGCTGGGCCAAATCCTGGAAAGACTCAAATATCTGGAATAAAAATTCGTGTAGATTTCCCTTACTTACCCGGAGATCCATCTTACCCGACTCTATTCGCCGGAAATAGATAAGCTGATTGATGAGATGCAGCAAGCGTTGGGCATTCCGGTTAACAATTTTCAGGGTATGCAACGTTTTCTTATCCCCTTTCAGGGTCTTCATCAACTCCTCAACTGGATCGATTATTAAAGTCAACGGCGTTCTGAATTCGTGCGATATATTGGTAAAAAAACGTAGCCGGAGCTGATTGACCAGTTTCACCTTCTCGTTCAACGCGATCAATTCGTCACGCTGTTGCCCGATTTTTTTGTTCTGTTTTTCCAGTGCCTGCTTCTGTCCCTCAATCAGTTTCTGCCGTTCACCCAATTCCTGATTAATATGTCGCAGGTTGTCCGCCTGATGACGAAGGGTTTCTTTCTGTTCCTCAATTTTCTCGGTCCGCTCTTTCACCTGAAGCTCGAGTTTCCGCTTTTGTTCTTTGAGGAAACGGGTGCGATAGCGTATGTACGCCATCACCATGAAAATCACAAATACAATGAACAACACTCGGAACCAGGCCGTATCGTAAAAAGGAGGATGAACGATGATTTTCAGTTCTGCCGGTTTATCGGACCAAATGCCATCGCTATTGGTTGCCTTGACCTTGAACGTGTAAACACCTCCCGACAAATTGGTGTAGTTCGCAAACCGACGGGTAGCCGGCACCTCCACCCAATCCTGATCGACACCTTCCATTTTGTAGGCATATTTTATCTTTTCAGGAAGGAAATAATCGAGCGCGGAAAACTCAATGGAGAAGACCGCGTCTTTGTATGACAGCTCCACCTGTTTTGTTTCCGAGATTGACTTCTTCAGAATAATGTTCGAGTGGTATTTTTGCCCAATCTTAACCGGCGTGTTGAACACCGAGAAATTTGTAAAAGTTGGGGTGGTCGATTCTCGGTATAATTCAATATCCGCCGCGTTGAAATAATTCAATCCGGCAATGCCGCCAAAATACAGATTGCCCTGGGCATCTGCGTCGGAAGCAGACCAATAGAACTGGTCGCTCAACAATCCATCCTTTACAAAAAAGTTCTGGAATTCATCCGTATTCGGATTGAACTTCGACAACCCTTTATCGGTACTAATCCACAGGTTTCCCTGAAGATCCTCTTCAATGGCATAAGCCACGTTGTTGCAAAGTCCGTTCTTTTCGTTAAAATGAACAAAGTGCCCTTTTCCGTTCCCCTCATCGATATACTTACAGATGCCATCGCCGTAGGTTCCAATCCAGATGGTTCCATTCCTAGCTTCATGCAACGAAATCACATAATTCCCCGGAAGGGAAAGAGAGTCACCCGGTTCATTAAAGTAAACCTGGTAACGGATGGAATCGAGTTGAGCAATGTTATCCAGCTGACTGGTATCTATCCGGTAAAGTCCGTTTCGTGTGCCAATCCAAAGGCGCTTATGGTGGTCCACCAGAATGCAACCAACCTGCAACGGTTCCGTTAGGTTCATCTTGTCGTGGACATGGGCAAATACGTCATTGTTTAGGTTGAGAATATCCAATCCGCCCAGTGTTCCCAGCAGCAGTCTGTTCTGGTCCAGTTCGGTAATCGATGAAATGAAATCGGAACATATGCTCTGTGAATTGGTATCATTGTGACGGAACGTTTGAAATTTCCCTTGACTCAACGAGACCAACCGGTTCAAACCGCCTCCCCAGGTTCCCATCCATAGCTGGTGCCGACTGTTCCGGAAAATGGAAGTGACAAAATTACTTCCAATCGATCCCGGATCGTTTACATCAAACTCGAAGCGTTCAACCTTCTTTCCGTTATCCGTTATCCGGTTCAGTCCACCTCCTGCAGTTCCTACCCACAACACATTCTTTTCCTTCAATATCGAATTGATGGTATTGTGACTTAAACTGTTAGGGTTGGCAGGATCATTTATCATCGAATGAAAAGGCTTCTGATAAACATTGTAATAGTTTACCCCACCCTTATCGGTGCCAATCCAAACGTCGCCTTCATCATCCGTTAAAATACTGTTTACAAAGGGGTTATTCAGGTTCTCATTCTTCTCGGCATTTCCACTCAAGTGGGCAAATGTATGAGTAGCAGGCTCAAAATAATTCAACCCGCCGAGCGTTCCGACGATAATATTGCCCAGTTTGTCTTCCTCGATAGCAGTAACCCTGAGGTGATTCAGGTCCGTCGGATTGTTCACCTGGTCGGAATAGTAATAATCACGATCTTCCGAAGCATCGTATTCATACAATCCAATGTCGCTTCCCAGCCAAATATTATCATTCGAATCGACGAAAACACTGGAGATACTCACTCCCTGAACAGCATTCCTGATTTGCTTGTATTTTCGGGAATCTTGCAATGTTTTCAAATTGATCACGGCCAGCCCTTCGCTCGTGCCTATCAGGGCAATATCATGGTAGATGTTGATCTCATTGGTATGACGATTGGGCAATAAACCATTGTCCAGCTGGTGCGCTGTTGTATCGGTAGCCGAAAAGCGGATATACCAAACACCGTGGCTTGCCGTTGCCACCCAAAGACGATTCTGCTGGTCGAGCGCCAGGTGACTTATGGAATAATTGCTAAAAGTAGATGCGATGTTATGGGGCGTGTAAAACTGGTCATGACTGAAAAGATAATGTGCAAGGCCATTCCGGGTTCCCACCCAAATATCTCCCTTTTCATCTTCGCAGAGGGACTGGACAAAGTTATCGGGCAAGCCAGTCGGCTCTGATTCCTTCCGGTAGGTTTTAAAACTGTACCCATCGTATCGGCACAGTCCATTCCATGTACCGAACCACATAAATCCCCGCTTGTCTTTCAGAATGTAATCGACGGTATTTTGAGGCAACCCATCGTTGGCTGTTAAAAACTGAAATTTATAGTCAACGTTCTGTGCCGCCACAATTTTTCCACCATCAAACAGAAGCAGAATGAAAAGCAGACCAAGTGACCATATCGTCGGTTTCCTTGTAATCATCTGTTGTCAAATATAACACAAAGCCCCCTACCTTTTCACCGGAAGGCCTTTCTCATCGAGCCTGTTTTTAAATATAAAAACTACAATCCGATTACAAGTGTATTTTTGACACCTTTTATTATCTTCGTTGATTTTTTATGATACTACAAGCATTTATCGGGTGGTCAAACGGTCAGGACTAAATAAAAAAAGCCACCCCTCAATGTGAAGGATGGCTAAATCCAGTTTAATTCAGTTATCAGGTCAGGAATGTCATCAATACACCGGCAGCAACAGCTGAACCGATAACTCCCGATATATTACTGGCCATGCAGTATTGCAAAATATGATTACCCGAATCATGCTTCAAAGCAATCTCATTCGCCACACGTGATGCCATCGGAACAGCGCTCAATCCGGTAGCTCCCACCAATGGATTAATTTTCTTCTTCGAAAATATATTGTACACTTTCACAGCCACGATACCTCCACCGATGGAAATAGCGAAAGCCAGAAAACCGCCAACGATAATTCCCAGCGTTTTCGGCTCCAGGAATACATCAGCCGTCATGGTTGCGCCTACGGTCAGCCCCAGAAAAATGGTGGCTGAATTCATGATGGTTGTGGTAGCCGCATCAGTCAATCGGCCCACCGTACTTCCAATCTCCTTTACCAAATTACCGAAGAATAACATACCCAAAAGCGGTGTTGCTGTCGGCACCAGAATAGCAATAACGATGATCATCGAAATCGGGAACAGGATTTTCACCAGCTTCAGATTTCTGATCTTATGCTTCGGCGGAAATAGTTTGTCCTGCTCCTTCATGTTAATTTTCAACTCATCCTTCGAGACCAGTCCTCTCACAACCATTGGGATAATCACCGGCACCAGCGACATATAAGAATAAGCCGCAATGGCGATCGGTCCCAGCAAATGCGGAGCCAGTTTAATCGTTGTATAAATGGCCGTCGGGCCGTCGGCACCTCCAATAATTCCGAGCGAACCAGCTTCGCGAGGCGTAAAACCGAGCGAAATGGCTGCGAGAAAAACGGTGAAGATGCCAATCTGTGCAGCTGCGCCAAAGAAAGCCAGCCTCAGGTTACGCAGCATCGGACCAAAATCGGTCAACGCTCCCACTCCCATAAAAATCAACGGCGGTAACAAACCGGTTTTAATCAGCGCATAGTACAGAAAGTTCATGATGCCAAACTTGTGGGCAATCTCGAACAGGTTCATATAGTGCTCGTGTCCCAACTCAATGCTTTCGCCAGGCACAACGCCCATCTGGCCACCGGGAAGGTTAGCCAGAATGATACCAAAAGCAATGGGAATGAGCAGTAGCGGTTCGTATTTTTTCCGGATTCCGAGGTACAGGAGCACCGAGCCAATAAGCAACATCAGCAACACAGCGGGGTGCTCGAAGATCGCCTGGAACGCGGTCATTCGATACAGACTTTTTAAAATTTCCATGTTATTCAGGTTTCAGGCCTTACTTAATCCGGACCAGTACATCATCCTCTTCCACATCACTACCACTATTTTGAACAAGTTCCACAACCTGTCCGCCTGCATCGGCTTTAATGGCATTGTATGTTTTCATGGCCTCGACATATCCCACCAAATCGCCTGCACTAATGGTATCTCCTACCTTAATACCCGTTTCAGAGGAATCTTTCGTTAAGTAAAATTTCCCTTCCAGCGGAGCCAGAATCTCCCGAACTTTTCCATCAACGGCAGGTTTCAAAGCGGGCTGACTACTTGTTCCTGCAGGCGCAGCAGGTGCTTCAGCAGCGGGTTGATCATCGCCATATGAAACGGTTACTTTGAAATTCTCTCCGTCAACATTGATATTCATGGAAGTTGGCGCAAAATCGGCCGATGCGACAGGAGCCGAAGCAGCCGGTGCAGCTGATTCAGGCTTGGTGTTCACTCCACTGCCTTCCGCTTTGCGCTTCGCTAAATCTTCGTTAAACGCTTTTTTGGCTTCGCCTGATTTGTAGGCTCTGTATTGTTCGGGATGCATCGCCAGCTCGAGCAGTTCTTCGTCATCCTGGCCGTAATCCCACCCTTTTTCATCCATTTCCTTGCGGAAAGAATCGAGCGCATCCGGATACGGATCCTGAGGATGTCCGGTATAAAACTCTTTGCCCGCTTCTTTGGCAAGTTGTGCAAGTTCCGGAGCCAGTTCTCCGGGCAATTTTCCGGAGTACCCTAAAATCATGTCCCAGATGTTATCGGCAATCATCGACCAGCGTTCTTTGCCTTTCTCCATCTGCATTACATTCATCAGCGCTAAATTCTTCACATACTGACTAAAGGGCGTCACCAATGGCGGATATCCCAGTTTGGGCCAAATGTACTTCACTTCATCGAAAAGTTTGATGAGCAAATCGTCTTGCGAAAGTTGCGGTTGGTTGCGTTTTGCTTTCCATTTGTTCAGGCTCGCCAGGTTATTTTCCAGGTCAGCCATCAGACTTCCCATCATGCCGCCGGGAAGACCGGGACCAATCAACAGGGAGTTAATATAGCGGTTCCGAGGTGTAATGTAATACCCCAGAAAATCGTCGATAAAATCCTGTGTCAGGCTGCGCACCTTCATGTATTCCGTCATGTTGATATCCGGCACGTCAAAGCCGTCGTCCTTCAACATTTCGTGAACAGAAAGCAGGTCGGCGTGCCCTGTTCCCCACGAAAGTGGTTCCATACCTACGTCGATAATGTCTGCTCCGGCGCGAGCTACTTCCAGAATGGAAGCCATGGTGAACCCCGGTGTAGTATGTCCGTGGTATTCGATTATAATTTCGGGGTGTTTTTCTTTGATGCCAGCAGTAATTTTCCCCAACCATGCCGGACGTCCAACTCCTGCCATGTCCTTCAGACAGATTTCGTCGGCTCCTGCCTGAATTAAATCATCCGCCAGGTTGACGTAGTAGTCCACCGTATGAACATCGGAGTAAGTAAGCGAAAGTGCTGCTTGAGCGATCATTCCGCCTTCTTTGGCATATTTAATGGAATCTTTAATGTTACGTGGATCATTCAATCCACAAAATGAGCGGGCAATATCGGTTCCCTGTTTTTTCTTCACCTTAAACATCAGACGACGCACATCAGCCGGGACGGGGCTCATTCGGATGCCGTTCAGGGCACGCTCGAGCATATGGGTTTGGATTCCTGCATCGTTGAAAGGCTGTGTCCACTCACGGACTGATTTATTAGGATTTTCACCGAAAAGGAGATTGATTTGCTCAAACCCACCACCGTTGGTCTCTACTCGTGCAAAACATCCCATATTGACGATATGCGGAGCTACTTTCATCAACTGATCCACCCGGGGAACATATTTCCCCGACGACTGCCACATATCACGGTACAACAGTGAAAATTTGATTTTTCGCTTCATAATTAAATTCTTTTTGCCGAATCGGCACAGTTGTTTTTATTGTTTTAAAGGTTTATTGGCTTGGGCTGGCGGGGGCGCCAGTCAAGTCAAAGTTTTTCGATATTGGTAATTTTTCCTTTGCCCCGGGTGGCCATGTTCACTGCGGCAGTGATGGCTGCCAGCTTCTTTCTACTGATTCCTTCGCCCGTATTGGATGATAAGATCTTCTCAGCTTCCGGAAAATACCTATTAACCAAGCGGATAATTACATTCCCAAAAACTACGACGAGGAAAAGAATCAGAAAAACAGTGATCATACCGACTCCAAGAAGCTTAAATGCCAACGCATATTCACCACTCATAATCTAGATATTTAATGTTTTACATTTTTATATAAAAATTTTCCCACGAAGGCCAATTTTAGTGATTAAAACATTCAAAATGAAACTAAATAGTGGCACCAAAATTCACTTTTCGTTCAAACAAAAAAAGGTCCTTCCGAATCGGAAGGACCTTTAATATTCTGTATCAATTAATCAGTTATGCTTCACCTTTGGGACCGAAATTCATCGGTATGCCCGGCTCATGACCATCAGCGATATTCTTGATGGGCCCATGAAGCGACTCATACTTCTGAATATTATCCTGCAAAGCCTTCATCAGCCTTTTGGCGTGCTCGGGGGTAAGAATTACCCTCGATTTAACCTTGGCCTTGGGAAGTCCCGGCATTACCCGGATAAAATCCACAATAAACTCGGTAGGCGAATGAGTAATGATGGCCAGATTGGAAAATGTTCCCTGGCCTACTTCATCACTCAATTCGATGTTCAACTGATTTTGTTGATTTTTATCTTCATTCATGGTAATACACTTTATTCAGCATCTACATTTTCGGATGCCTTGATGTCTACCAAACGATCGTACTCCTCACGTGAGCCAACTACCAGGTTGCGATATTCGCGCTTACCGGTACCGGCCGGGATGAGGTGTCCGCAGATGACGTTCTCTTTCAAACCTTCGAGGTAATCGACCTTACCGTTGATAGCGGCTTCGTTCAATACCTTAGTAGTTTCCTGGAACGACGCAGCCGACATCCACGACTTGGTTTGCAGTGCCGCACGGGTAATTCCCTGGAGTACCTGGTTTGATGTAGCCGGTACAGCCGGACGTGCTTCCACAATCTTTTTGTCGCGACGTTTCAGCTGCGAGTTTTCATCGCGCAAACGACGGGCAGTGATAATCTGTCCCGGACGCAGCGTTTCGGAATCTCCCGGATCGTTTACAACCATTTTGTCGTAAATCCAGTCATTCTCCTGATTGAACTCGCTCTTGTCGACAATCTGTTTTTCGAGGAAGCGGGTATCTCCCGGATCATCGATATCAACTTTGCGCATCATCTGACGAACGATTACTTCAAAGTGCTTATCGTTGATCTTCACACCCTGCATACGATATACGTCCTGTACTTCGTTCACGATGTACTCCTGAACTTCGGTCGGGCCTTTAATTCTCAGGATGTCTGCCGGCGTAGTTGCACCATCGGAAAGCGGTGTACCTGCACGAACGTAGTCGTTCTCCTGAACCAAAATCTGACGAGACAGCGGAACCAGGTATTTCTTCACATCGCCTACACGGGAAGTGATGATAATCTCGCGGTTACCACGCTTGATTTTACCCAGTGATACTTCACCATCGATTTCGGATACAACGGCAGGATTCGAAGGATTACGTGCCTCGAACAGCTCGGTTACCCTCGGCAGACCACCGGTAATATCGCCCGCTTTACCAGAAGCACGCGGAATCTTCATCAATACATCACCTGCCTTCACGGTAGCTCCTTCGTCAACACTCAAGTGACCGCCTACCGGGAGGTTGTACGAACGCAACACCTCGCCATTCTCATCGAGAATACGCAGGGTCGGGTTCTTGGTTTTATCACGGGTTTCAACGATTACTTTCTCCTTATATCCGGTCTGCTCATCGGATTCTTCACGATAGGTAATTCCATCAATCAAATCCTGGTACGAAACACGTCCTTTGAATTCGGTAATAATTACACCGTTATACGGGTCCCACTCACAAAGCTTGCTATCCTTGGTAATGGGCTCGCCTTCCTTAACG
The DNA here is from genome assembly GCF_009617875.1 of Prolixibacter sp. NT017. Classification (NCBI taxonomy): domain Bacteria; kingdom Pseudomonadati; phylum Bacteroidota; class Bacteroidia; order Marinilabiliales; family Prolixibacteraceae; genus Prolixibacter; species Prolixibacter sp. NT017. Next base: position 3,368,519 of record NZ_BLAV01000001.1, read on the forward strand.
TAGAGTTTAGAACCGTAAGGCAGTGCGTGAGTCGACAACGGAATACCCGTATTCTTGTCAACAATCTTCAACTCGGCCAAACGGCTAACAACGATATCCATGTCGTCACCGGCATCATCGGTCCATTCAACCGAACGTAGCTCTTCGAACTGTGCAATACCATCGTAACGGGCCACAACAGTAGACTGTGACGAGACGTTACCGGCAATACCCCCCACGTGGAAGGTACGCAGTGTCAGCTGAGTACCCGGCTCTCCAATCGACTGGGCAGCAATTACACCAACCGACTCACCTGCAGAAACCATGTTACCTGTAGCCAGGTTACGGCCATAACATTTGGCACAAACACCCACTTCAGATTCACAGGTCAGTACCGAACGAATTTCAACACGCTCGATAGGTGACTCGTCGATGACTTTCCCGATCTCTTCTGTAATTTCCTCTCCCGAACGGATAATAAGTTTTCCGGTCATCGGGTGGTAAATATCATGAACAGTGGTACGCCCCAAAATACGTTCATACAGCGATGCAACAACTTCTTCGTTGTTTTTGATAGCGCTGGCTACCAATCCACGCAATGTACCACAATCACTTTCTGAAATAATCACATCCTGCGCAACGTCAACCAAACGACGGGTCAAATAACCAGCATCGGCAGTTTTCAGTGCGGTATCGGCCAAACCTTTACGAGCACCGTGAGTAGAAATAAAGTACTCCAGTACCGAAAGTCCTTCCTTGAAGTTGGCCAAAATCGGGTTCTCAATAATCTGAGCACCGGTTGAACCAGACTTCTGAGGTTTCGCCATCAATCCACGCATACCGCACAGCTGACGAATCTGCTCTTTCGAACCACGGGCTCCCGAGTCAAGCATCATGTAAATCGAGTTGAATCCCTGCTTATCGCTGCTCAACGTCTGCATTACATTCTGGGTCAACTTGGCGTTAACGTGTGTCCAGATATCAATTACCTGGTTGTAGCGCTCGTTGTTGGTAATGAAACCCATGTTGTAGTTGGCCATCACCTCTTCAACTTCGGCATAACCTTCGGCAACCATTTCTGATTTTTCATCAGGAATGATAACGTCGTCGAGGTTAAATGACAGACCACCACGGTATGCCATCTTATAACCGGTGTTCTTGATATCATCGAGGAACTGAGCGGTAACAGCATTGCTGGTGCGTTTCAGAATTAACGAAATAATTTCTCGCAATGCCTTTTTGGTCAATAACTTGTTGATATAACCGGCTTCTTTCGGCACAAGCTCATTAAAGATGATTCGACCAACAGTCGTTTCAATCATCTGCTCTGTCAGCTCACCGTTCTCATCCAGATCAAGTACTTTACAGTTGACAATTGCATGTATCTCAGCTTTGCCTTCGTTGTGTGCAATAATTGCTTCTTCCGGAGAGTAGAAAGTCAAGCCTTCGCCCCGGGCACCTTTCCGCGGTTTGGTCATGTAGTACAGACCCAACACCATATCCTGAGAAGGAACGGTAATAGGAGCACCATTGGCCGGGTTCAGCAGGTTGTGCGATGACAACATCAGCAACTGAGCCTCCAAAATGGCGGCATTACCCAACGGAAGGTGAACAGCCATCTGGTCACCGTCGAAGTCGGCGTTAAAACCGGTACATACCAACGGGTGCAGACGGATAGCTTTACCTTCGACCAGTACCGGCTGGAATGCCTGGATAGAGAGTCGGTGAAGCGTAGGAGCACGGTTCAGCATAACCGGATGTCCTTTCATCACGTTCTCCAGAATATCCCAGATAACCGGGTCTTTCCGGTCGACAATTTTCTTCGCTGATTTAACGGTCTTTACAATACCGCGCTCAATCAATTTACGAATGATGAACGGTTTGTAAAGCTCGGCAGCCATATCCTTCGGAATACCACATTCGTGGATACGAAGCGTTGGTCCAACCACAATTACCGAACGGGCTGAATAGTCGACACGTTTACCCAGCAAGTTCTGACGGAAACGTCCCTGCTTACCTTTCAGCGAGTCGGACAGTGATTTCAGTGCACGGTTGTTATCCGTTTTCACTGCATTGGACTTACGGCTATTATCGAAGAGTGAATCGACAGCTTCCTGAAGCATACGTTTCTCGTTACGGAGAATCACTTCGGGAGCTTTGATTTCAATCAGTCGTTTCAAACGGTTGTTACGGATGATAACCCGACGATACAGATCGTTCAGGTCGGAAGTAGCGAAACGTCCACCATCCAACGGAACCAACGGACGCAGATCCGGTGGAATAACCGGAACTACTTTCACAATCATCCACTCCGGACGGTTACGACCTTTCGACGCACGGAAAGCTTCAACTACCTGGAGACGTTTCAATGCCTCGTTTTTCCGCTGCTGCGAAGTTTCGGTGTTGGCTTTGTGGCGAAGATCGTACGACATTTCATCCAGATCAAGACGCTCGAGCAGACGGTACAGTCCTTCGGCGCCCATATCAGCAATGAATTTGTCCGGATGATCATCATCCAGCATTTGATTTTCCTTCGGTAAGGTCTCGATGATATCGAGGTACTCTTCTTCCGTAAGGAAATCAAGATATTTTACACCATCATTACGTTTGATACCCGCGTTAATAACCACGTAGCGTTCGTAGTAAATGATGGAATCGAGTTTCTTGGTTGGCAAACCAAGCAGGTAACCGATTTTGTTCGGAAGTGATTTAAAATACCAGATGTGGGCTACCGGAACCACCAGTGAGATGTGTCCCATGCGCTCACGACGGACTTTCTTCTCAGTCACTTCCACACCGCATCGGTCACAAACGATACCGCGGTAACGGATGCGCTTGTATTTCCCGCAATGACATTCATAGTCTTTTACAGGCCCGAAGATCCTTTCACAGAAAAGACCGTCACGCTCGGGCTTATAGGTGCGGTAATTAATCGTCTCTGGCTTCAGTACTTCCCCGTGTGAACGTTCCAGAATTTCTTCCGGAGACGCCAAACTGATGGTGATTTTCGAGAAGTTACTTTTGACCTTGTTGTCTCGTCTGAATGCCATAATTTATCGAAAGAGTTTGTAAAGAATACAATATCTGAAGTATAGTGCTTCGGGAATACCGGGCATGTGAAACATACCCGGTTTACCCTAAGCTTAATATTCTACTACTCGAGGTTTACGCTCAATCCGAGTCCCCTGAGTTCGTGTAACAATACATTCAACGATTCGGGGATACCCGGACTTGGCATCGGATCGCCTTTTACAATGGCTTCGTAGGCTTTTGCCCTTCCGATGACGTCGTCGGATTTCACCGTCAGAATTTCCTGCAGGATGTGTGATGCACCAAATGCTTCGAGTGCCCAAACCTCCATCTCTCCAAAACGCTGACCACCGAATTGCGCTTTACCACCAAGTGGCTGCTGCGTAATAAGCGAGTACGGACCGATTGAACGGGCGTGCATCTTATCTTCAACCATGTGACCCAGTTTCAGCATGTAGATAACACCTACAGTGGCCGGCTGGTCAAATGGCTCACCGGTTTCACCGTCATGAAGGATAGTTTTACCGAAACGTGGAACACCTGCTTTATTGGTATATTCCAAAATCTCGTCGAGTGATGCACCGTCGAAAATAGGAGTGGCAAATGTCAATCCCAGTTCTCTACCGGCCCACCCCAGAACGGTTTCGTAAATCTGTCCCAAGTTCATACGCGACGGTACACCCAGCGGGTTCAATACGATATCCACCGGAGTTCCATCGTCAAGGAACGGCATGTCTTCGTCGCGTACAATACGCGATACAATACCTTTGTTACCGTGGCGACCAGCCATCTTATCACCAATCTGCAGTTTCCGCTTTTTAGCAATATAAACTTTGGCCAGCTGGAGAATTCCGGCAGGAAGTTCATCACCGATGGTTACGTTGTAACGCTTACGACGGGCAACAGCTTCCGCTTCCTTGTATTTCATGATGTAGTTGTTTACAAGGTCGCGAATCATATCGTTCTTATCCTTATCGGTCGTCCATTTGTTTGGATTCACGTTCAGATAATCGATTGCCTGTAGTTGCTTCAAGGTGAACTTGGTTCCTTTCGGAATAATATCCGTATTGAAGTAATCTTTTACACCCTGCGATGTTTTACCATTAACAAGGGTAAAGATTTTATCGTACAGAATTTCGTTCAGTTTTTCAATTTCAGCTTCAAACTCGCGGTCAATTTGTTCGAGCAAAGGCTTGCTGGTAATCTTGCCTTTTTTCTCTTTCATCACGCGGGAGAAAAGCTTTTTATCGATAACTACACCACGAAGTGAAGGAGAAGCTTTCAACGAAGCATCTTTCACATCACCGGCTTTGTCACCGAAGATAGCACGGAGCAGTTTTTCTTCCGGAGAAGGATCGGATTCTCCTTTCGGAGTAATCTTACCGATCATGATATCGCCCGGTTTCACATTGGCTCCAATGCGAATCAGACCATTCTCATCAAGGTTGCGGGTCGCTTCTTCACTTACGTTCGGAATATCGGAAGTGAATTCCTCAGCTCCACGCTTGGTATCACGTACTTCGAGCGAGTACTCGTCGATGTGAACCGAAGTGAAAATGTCTTCGCGGACAATCCGCTCGGAAACCACGATTGCATCCTCATAGTTATATCCCTGCCAGGGCATGAAGGCAACTTTCAGGTTGCGTCCCAGTGCCAGCTCCCCTTTTTGGGTTGCATAGCCCTGAGTCATCAGTTCGCCTTTCGTTACCCGCTGGCCCTTAAAAACCATCGGTGTAAGGTCGACACAAGTACCTTGGTTGGTTTTCTGATATTTTTGTAGATAATATGTTTTCGTATCCGAATTGAAGCTCACAAAGCGCTCCTCATCGGTCATATCATATTTAACAACGATTTTGTTCGCGTCAACATAGTCGATAACACCATCGCCTTCAGCAGCAATCTGAACGCGGGCATCACGAACCACGTAGCCTTCCAATCCGGTTCCTACAATCGGAGCTTCCGGACGCAACAGTGGAACAGCCTGACGCATCATGTTCGATCCCATCAATGCACGGTTGGCATCATCATGCTCGAGGAAAGTAATCAATGATGCAGCAATCGATGCAATCTGGTTAGGACCAACGTCCATCAGAGCAATCTCGTCCGGACCGGCAACCGGGTAATCGGCGTCGAGACGCGACTTAATACGGTTGTTAACAAATTCGCCGTCTTCTTTCAGTGGTGCGTTTGCCTGAGCGATGATTTTACCCTCTTCTTCTTCAGCTGTCAGGTAAACAACATCATCATTGCTCAAACTTACTTTTCCGGTTTCCACCTTGCGGTAAGGAGTCGAAATAAATCCGAGGTCAGTAATCTTTGCAAATACACAAAGCGAAGAAATCAGACCGATGTTCGGACCTTCCGGGGTTTCGATCGGACACAGACGACCATAGTGCGTATAGTGAACGTCACGAACCTCGAAACCGGCACGCTCGCGGGACAGACCACCAGGACCGAGTGCCGACATACGACGCTTGTGCGTCATTTCGGCCAACGGGTTGGTTTGGTCCATGAACTGCGACAGAGCATTGGTGCCGAAGAAGGAGTTGATAACCGAAGAAAGAGTCTTCGAGTTAATCAGGTCAACCGGGGTGAACACCTCGTTGTCGCGGACGTTCATTCGCTCACGAATGGTACGCGCCATACGGGCCAGACCTACACCAAACTGGTTATACATCTGCTCTCCAACTGTACGAACACGACGGTTCGACAAGTGGTCGATATCATCGACATCAGTTTTCGAGTTGACCAACTTTATGAGGTACTTGATGATTTCGATAATGTCCTCTTTGGTAAGCACGCGGGTATCCATATCAATGTTCAGCCCAAGCTTCTTATTGATACGGTAACGTCCTACTTCTCCCAGGTCATAACGAACTTCTGAGAAGAACAATTTTTCGATCACATCACGTGCGGTTGCATCGTCCGGCGGCTCAGAGTTACGCAGCTGCCGGTAGATGTGCAGTACCGCTTCTTTTTCCGAGTTACACGGGTCTTTCTGTAAGGTATTGTAAATGATGGCATAGTCACCAACATTCTGCTCTTCCTTGTGCAGAAGGATCGTTTTTGCACCCGAATCAAGAATTTCATCAACGTGTTCGGGTTGAATAACCGTCTCACGATCGATGATTACTTCGTTACGTTCGATGGATACCACCTCACCGGTATCTTCATCGACAAAATCCTCTACCCATGTTTTCAGAACACGAGCAGCCAGTTTTCGACCAACAACCTTTTTAATTCCCGACTTCGAAACCTTCACTTCATCAGCGAGACCGAAGATTTCGAGAATCTCCTTATCACTCTCGTATCCAATCGCACGCAAAAGGGTGGTAACTGGTAATTTTTTCTTCCGGTCGATGTATGCAAACATCACATTGTTGATGTCGGTTGCAAACTCGATCCAAGAACCTTTGAAAGGAATAATCCTTGCTGAATAAAGTTTGGTTCCATTAGCATGTACACTCTGACCGAAGAATACGCCGGGTGAGCGGTGCAGCTGAGATACAACTACCCTTTCAGCACCATTAATGACGTATGAGCCACTGGGTGTCATGTATGGTACGGTGCCAAGATATACATCCTGAACCACCGTATCGAAATCTTCGTGCTCGGGATCGGTACAGTAAAGCTTTAATTTGGCTTTCAGGGGGACACTGTAAGTGAGCCCACGCTCGATACATTCGGTAATCGAATATCGGGGCGGATCGACCTGGTAATCGAGAAATTCGAGGACGAAATTATTTCGGGTATCAGTTATTGGGAAGTTCTCCTGGAAAACGCTACTCAATCCTTCGTTTTTCCGTTCTTCAGGAGAGGTTCCCAACTGGAAAAATTCCTTGAAAGATTTAATCTGCACCTCCAGGAAATCGGGGTACTCAAACCTACTCTTGGTAGATGCAAAACTAATTCTTTTATTTACAGTATTTGAAGACATTATCGACCAAATTAAGGAACCTAAAATATAAACATAAAAAGGCTTAGAATCCCTTTTCGGGATTCTAAACCGTATATAACCTCAGAAGTACAGGTCAAAGTCTTATTTGAGTTCAACTTCAGCTCCAGCTTCTTCAAGTTGAGATTTAAGAGATTCTGCTTCTTCTTTCGAGACTTTTTCTTTGATGGCTTTCGGCGCACCGTCAACCAATTCTTTGGCTTCCTTCAGACCCACACCAGCTAATTCCTTAACCAGTTTTACTACGGCCAACTTAGAACCACCAGCAGCTTTCAGGATAACATCAAACTCAGTTTGAGCTTCTTCAGCGGCACCTTCGCCACCAGCAGCAGGACCAGCAACGGCTACAGCAGCAGCTGCAGGCTCGATGCCATATTCTTCTTTCAGGATCTCAGCCAGTTCAGTAACATCTTTTACAGTCAGATTTACCAGTTCTTCTGCAAGCTTTTTAAGATCTGCCATTTTCCTCGAGATTTAAATATTAAGTGATTAAATTTTTTAACTCTAAATTGTAATAATAATTAGGCGTTACGCTCTTCCAATGTTTTCAATACACCAGAAATTGTTGAACCTCCAGACTGAAGAGCCGAGATAAGATTCTTGGCCGGTGACTGGAGCAGTGCGATAACGTCTGCAAGCAATTCTTCTTTCGATTTGATATTTACCAATACTTCCAACTGATCGGCGCCAACGTAAGTTGATTCTTCGACATAAGCACCTTTTAATACAGGTTTCTTGTTTGCCTTAGCGAACTCTTTGATGAGTTTTGCCGGTGCATTACCTGTATTGCTAAACAGAATGGAGGTATTTCCTTTCAGTACATCATAAAGCGTCTCAGTTTCTTTTTCAGAATTCTCGAGGGCTTTACGGAGCAGCGTATTCTTAACTACAATCAGTTTTACTTCACGCTTGTGACACAACCGCCGTAAGTTGCTTGACTTTTCGGCATCCAGGTCAGCTATATCGGCCAAGTAAAAATGACTGTATGAATTGATCTGCTCGGTTAATTGATCAATAACCTCTATTTTTTCGGATCTTTTCATCGCAATTATCTTTTACTTAGTCCAAGCAAGACTTAGGTTCAACCTGAATCCCTGGGCTCATGGTACTTGAAACATAAATGCTTCTAATGTATGTACCTTTTGCAGCGGCGGGCTTTAATTTCTGAATGGTATGTACAAACTCGCGGATGTTCGCCTCGATTTTATCCGATTCGAATGATACTTTTCCAACTGAGGTATGAACAATACCATATTTGTCAACTTTGAAGTCGATCTTACCCATCTTTACTTCCTGGATAGCCTTACCAACTTCCATGGTAACGGTTCCACTTTTGGGATTGGGCATCAGACCACGAGGTCCAAGAACACGACCCAACTGACCTACTTTTCCCATTACCGGAGGCATGGTGATCACAACGTCTACATCGGTCCAACCGCCTTTGATTTTCTCGATGTATTCATCCAGACCAACATAATCAGCACCTGCTTCTTTGGCTTCGGCTTCCTTATCAGGAGTTACCAGTGCCAGCACTTTTACTGATTTACCGGTTCCATGGGGCAAAGTCACAACACCGCGTACCATTTGGTTGGCTTTCCTGGGATCGACTCCGAGACGGACATCTATATCAACCGAAGCATCGAATTTGCTACTGGTAATTTCTTTCACCAGCGATGACGCTTCTTCCAAAGTATAGACTTTCCCGGCTTCGAGTTTCTCCAAAGCAGCCTTTTTATTTTTGGTAACTTTTGCCATTTGGACGTTTACTTTTTTAGTTATTAAATGGAGAGTCTCCTGTTACGGTAATCCCCATACTCCGAGCGGTACCGGCAACCATACGCATCGCCGATTCCACGGTGAAACAGTTCAGGTCAGTCATTTTGCCTTCGGCAATTTCCTTCACCTGATCCCATGATACCTCTCCCACTTTGTTTACGTGAGGCTCCGGAGATCCTTTCTTTACCTTTGCTGCATCAATAAGCTGAACTGCTACAGGCGGTGTTTTTACGATAAAGTCGAATGACTTATCGGCATACACGGTAATTACTACCGGTAATACTTTGCCTGCCTGCTCCTGCGTCCTGGCATTAAACTGCTTGCAGAACTGCATGATGTTCACCCCTTTGGCACCAAGGGCCGGACCTACGGGAGGTGAGGGATTAGCTGCACCACCTTTAATCTGTAATTTAATTAATCCAGCAACTTCTTTTGCCATAACGTTTTTTTAGAAAAAGTTACGTTACTCCTTTTCCACTTGCATAAAGCTAAGCTCCAAAGGAGTTTTTCGACCGAAAATCTTCACCATTACTTTCAGTTTCTTCTTCTCCTCATTGACTTCTTCAATGATTCCGTTGAAACCGTTAAATGGTCCGTCGGTCACTTTGATGGTCTCACCAACAACGAACGGTACTTCAAAGCCTTCGCCACTTTCCTGAAGCTCGTCGACCTTACCAAGAATTCGGTTTACCTCCGACTGACGCATCGGAACGGGATCGCCGCCCTTTGTGTCACCCAGAAAACCAATCACATTGGTAATGTTCTTTAGCATGTGTGGAATCTCTCCCACCAATGCTGCTTCAATCAGGACGTAACCCGGGAAGAAGTTGCGTTCTTTTGCCACTTTCTTTCCGTTGCGGATTTGATATACCTTCTCCGTCGGGATTAAAACCTGTGAAATGTAATCCTGAAGACCAGCATTCGCAACTTCATTTTCGATATATTCTTTTACCTTCTTTTCTTTTCCTCCGATGGTTCGAAGAACATACCATTTGCGTTGAATTTCACTCATTACGGTCCTCCAGAATCAAATTAATAGAATAAACTGTATATAAATTTCATCGCATTCTCGAAAACGAGATCGATTAAAAATATAAACAGTGCGATTATTAAGGAAGCAACCATTACTACTACTGCACTATTCTGTAATTCCTTCCAGGTTGGCCATGTTACTTTGTGCACCAACTCTGTGTAGGCTTCAGAGAAATAAGATTGTATCTTCATATCCGAATTTAATTCGTTTTGTTTCTCTTTACGAGATTGTCGGGTAATAAGAGTCGAACTTATCATCTAAAACTGCCCCAAACCGGCTTACCCGTTGTAAATACAGTCCCGGACATAACGTCCGGGACTGCTTTATTGTTTAAGCTTTATGCTTTCAAATTACTCTACAATCTCAGTAACCTGACCAGCACCTACGGTACGACCACCCTCGCGGATTGCGAAACGCAGACCGAGGTTCAATGCTACCGGGTAAATCAGCTCAACAGTAATTGATACGTTGTCGCCAGGCATTACCATTTCTGTTCCTTCAGGAAGAGAAATTTCACCGGTTACGTCAAGCGTACGCAGATAGAACTGCGGACGGTATTTGTTGTGGAAAGGAGTGTGACGACCACCTTCTTCTTTCTTCAGTACGTAAATCTCAGCTTTGAACTTGGTGTGAGGAGTGATTGAACCCGGCTTAGCCAGAATCATACCACGCTTGATTTCTTTCTTGTCAACACCACGCAGCAACAAACCTACGTTGTCACCAGCCTGTCCGTCATCAAGAATCTTACGGAACATTTCAACTCCGGTACATACAGTCTTACGACCTTCAGCACCCAAACCAATCATCTGCAGCTCGTCACCAGTATGAACAACACCAGTTTCGATACGACCTGTAGCAACAGTTCCACGACCAGTAATAGAGAATACATCCTCTACCGGCATCAGGAAGTCTTTGTCGATGTCACGCGGAGGCAGCGGAATCCAAGTATCAACTGCATTCATCAGTTCCATTACTTTTTCTTCCCACTCTTCTTCACCGTTCAGTGCACCCAAAGCAGAACCCTGAATAACAGGAGTATTGTCACCGTCGAATTCGTAGAATTCGAGCAGTTCGCGTACTTCCATCTCAACCAGTTCCAGCAATTCCTCATCGTCAACCATGTCAACTTTGTTCATGAAAACAACGATACGAGGAACGTTTACCTGGCGAGCCAACAGGATGTGCTCACGAGTCTGAGGCATAGGACCATCAGTAGCAGCTACTACAAGAATAGCTCCGTCCATCTGAGCAGCACCAGTTACCATGTTCTTAACATAGTCGGCGTGACCAGGACAGTCAACGTGCGCATAGTGACGGTTCTCAGTCTGGTACTCTACGTGAGCAGTATTAATAGTAATACCACGCTCTTTTTCTTCAGGTGCATTGTCAATAGAATCGAATTCTTTTATTTCAGACAATCCCTTTTTTGCCAAAACTTTAGTGATTGCAGCTGTAAGTGTTGTCTTACCGTGGTCCACGTGGCCAATGGTACCAATGTTCACGTGGTCTTTGGACCTGTCGTAATGTTCTTTAGCCATAACTCCAAAAATTAGATAGTGTGTTTTAAATTTTCTATTTGTTAATCATCTAATCTTTTTACGAGCCGATGACGAGAATTGAACTCGTGACCTCTTCCTTACCAAGGAAGCGCTCTACCCCTGAGCTACATCGGCAAAATTAGAGCGGGAGACGGGATTCAAACCCGCGACCCTCAGCTTGGAAGGCTGATGCTCTATCAGCTGAGCTACTCCCGCAAAAATTTCACGTGGGGAGAGCAGGATTCGAACCTACGAAGGCATAAGCCAGCAGATTTACAGTCTGCCCCAGTTGGCCACTTTGGTATCTCCCCAATTCAATAAAAATTCCGATGAACCTTAGCACTGTTTTCCTGACAAAATCAAGAGGTTTTAAACCAACAAAACACCTTCACCCATCTATCAAACAGTTATTTATCCCCGATAGTTACGTTTAATTCTAAGCTACCTGCCCAAACTACGCCCCTATACACAGAACAAACCATTTCTAAGGAATTCCTCCTTAAAAATGGTTTGCAAATGTAAAAATTTTTTTACCTAAAAAGCAAATTTACCACACTTTTTTTAAATTATTTAGCCTTTAGTTTTTCCTTGTATTTCTTGAGCTGACGACGCAACGCATCGATCGCCAAATCGGTCGCTTCCTCGAAGGTTCGGGCCTGCTTTTTGGCAAAGAGGTTTTCATTGGAAGGAACGGACAGTTTTATCTCCGATACTTTGTTTTCCTTTTCCTCGTCGTTTACCAGTTTCAGCACTATATCGGCACCGATAATCCCGTCAAAGAACAAGTCCAACTTGTTTACTTTTTTTTCACAAAATTCGATCAGCTTCTGATCGGCTTTGAAATGAACTGCTTGTACTTTAACGTCCATAATAGATCCTCCATTCGTTTAAGCTCTGGGGTGAGCTTGTTTATAAACTTCTTTTAGCTTCTCAAAAGATGTATGGGTGTAGACTTGCGTCGCTGCCAGGTTAGCGTGTCCTAACAACTCCTTGATTGCATTCAGGTCAGCCCCATGATTCAAAAGATGCGTGGCAAAAGTGTGCCGCAGAATATGCGGACTTTTTTTATCGAGTGTGGTAACTTTAGCCAAATGTTTTTTCACAGAACGATAGACCAGCTTATCGTAAACCGGTTCACCGGCTGCTGTCATAAATAAAAAACAAGACCCTTCTCCGAAAAGTTCACGCCGTTCGGCAATATAGGCGGTTAAATCGCGATTTATTTCCCGTGGGTACGGAACCAACCGCTCCTTGTTTCTCTTCCCCAGAACTTTCACCATACATTCGTTTAGGTTCAGATCTTCCGTTTTTATGGCTCGAAGTTCCGCCAAACGAATTCCGGTCCCGTAGAAGAGGCTTATCATGGCCTTATCGCGCAAGCCTTCAAAATCATCACTGAAATACTTCCCGTCCAGCAACCGGTTGATTTCGGTTTCCTGAAGAAATGAAGGAAGACGCTTGCTCACCTTTGGCGCAATGACCCGATCCATAGGATTGGTCTCCAGCAACTCTTCCCGCATCATAAATCTGAAATAGGTCTTCAGCGTTGAAAGTTTCCGGTTCACCGTCCGGGCCGAAATATCCTGTTCCATCATGGAAATAATCCACTGTCTGACCAAGTGAAAATCGACCGCCTCTAAACAAAAATCCTCCACCAATTCATTCCCGAAAGAAATAAACTGATCGAGGTCTTTTTTATAGGCCGCCATCGTATGTGGCGAATAACGCTTTTCGTATTTCAGATAATTCAGAAATGATTCCTGATTAAACATTGAAAAGGGTTAAGAGATTCTGAATTCAAGATACGAAAAAAATCGTACCCATTACACATGTCTCAGCCCTTAACATGCCTTAATCTTCCTCACGCTGCATTTGCTGAATATAGATCGCTTTTTTAATCTCCGTGCGACGCTCAACCGAAGGTTTGGTATAAGCCTGACGGCTACGCAGTTCTTTTACTACTCCGGTTTTTTCAAATTTTCTTTTGAAACGCTTGAGAGCACGTTCGATGTTCTCTCCTTCTTTCAAGGGAATTACAATCATACCGTTTCCTTATTACTTATTTATTCGAGTTTCTTTATTATTCCTGATTTCGGGTCGCAAATTTATGAATATTCCGTTACGAATCAAACTGTCAGCACCAAATAATTAGCACCAACAACAAATTATGCTGCCGAAAATTACGGCGCAAAGATAATGTAAGGTTGTAGTTTTTCAACTTTTTCAGGAAGGAAAATATCACCCAGCGCTTCGAAACCTTCGATCTTCCCCTCTTTTTCCCTTTTGTTCACTACTGCTTTGGCTTCACGGTAGCTGATATACGGATGACGGGCCAAATCGCCCAGCGAGGCAAAGTTGATTTGAATGGACCGCACAGAGTCCGCTGTTACCTTTAAATAAGGAACAGCCCGGTCGTAGTGTTCCGGCCTCAGACCATACACCTCCTTCAATTGCCCGGTGGAATAATAGCCCCCCAGCAGCCTGCGGTATCTTACAATTCGCCCGGCCAGCACCGGACCGATTCCCGGTAGTTTTTCCAAACTGACAGAATCAGCACGGTTTAAATCGACAACCGGAATCACGTTCTCCGTTACCGAAACCGCCGCTCGCACCTCGCTCTTAGCACTTGCCACTAACGTACGGACAGGTTTAACCTCTGTACTTTTTGTAGCCCGAGGTGTTGCATCTTCTTTCATCCGGACAAAAGGAATAAGCTTTTCACTGACCGAATCGGGTAAACCATAGATTTTTCCAATATCTTCCGGTTTCCGAAAATGCCCTCCTTTTCGTAGATAGTTCACCCAGTTCGATGCCGATTTTTCCGCAATCCCCATTTCCACCAACTCTTTTCGGGAAACCTTGTTGGGATTGAACGGAACTGGATGTAGCTGGTACTCCTCCCGCAACAGACTGTCCTGCTTTTTCTGATAAGCTGCAACCTCTTCTTCCCATTCGGTGAAATCATATTTCGGAGATGGAACAATAACAGGCAACAACAGATTAATTGCTACCATTACCAATAAAACAGCAAGTAAAATCAAAACTCCGTTTTTCTCTCTTTTCGAGAAACTGAAATATGTACGCAGAAATGGAAATTTCATAGATCAGATGTTCTGAATTGGCAACTTCTATATTAAAGTTACAAAAAAAAGCTTCCTGTTAACCAGAAAGCTTTTCCCGAAGGTTGATATTTTCAATTTAGAATTTCAGAATCCCAAGACTATTCAAAAAGACAAAGGCGATGGCCACCGGCGCCAGAAACTTGATGATGAAATAATATAACTTAAAGAGTTTCTCGTGCCCACCTTCCCCTTCAACGCCATCTTTTACTACCGCCTTCTTAAGAATATAACCGGCAAAAATCGTAATCAATAATCCGCCGAAAGGCAACAATATATTGGAGGAAACATAGTCGAACAAATCAAATGCTGTCTTATCAAACAGGGTATTATCTTTTAACGGACCATAGGACAAGGCACTCAAAACTCCTAAAACACCAACTGTTGCCCCCGACAACCAGGTTGCTTTTTTACGGCTAATATTTAACTCCTCTGTGAAATAGGCCACAATCACCTCCAGCAATGAAATAGAGGACGTAAGTGCGGCGATGACAAGCAGAACAAAGAATAACAATGCAAAGAAGTATCCTCCCGGCATCTGCTGAAAAATATTAGGCAATGTAATAAACACCAGTTTAGGCCCGGCATCCGGCTCGATATTGAAAGCAAAAACCGCTGGGAAAATGGCAACTCCGGCCAACACGGCTATCAGTGTATCGGCTAACGAAACGGAAGCCGCAGTACTCATCAGTCTTTCCTTCCGGTTAATGTAGGAACCATAGGTTATAATGGTTCCCATCCCCAGACTAAGCGAAAAGAAAGCCTGGCCCAGGGCTTCCAAAACCGTGTTGGCACTCAGCTTGCTGAAATCGGGTTTGAATAGAAAATCCAGCCCTTCGCCTGCGCCGGGAAGCGTAATCGCTCTAATATCGAGGATAATGATGATCACCAGCAAAACCGGCATCAAAATCTTTGTATACTTCTCAATCCCTTTCTGAACACCTGCCACAACAATCGCCGCTGTCAGAAAAAGAAAAATAAGCATCCAAACTACCGGCCAGACTGAACCTGAAACAAAATCGTTATACATCGCATTCAACTCTACCGGCGTTTTCCCCGCAAAGCCATTTTTAACGGCCTGAAGCGTGTATTCTAACGTCCATCCGGCTACGGCACTGTAGAAAGACAAAATAAGAAATGCAGCAGCTACGCCCATAATACCAACTGCCGGCCATCCGGTTTTCGGGGCAAGGAATTTAAAGGTACCGTAAGCATTTCGTTGAGCGCTTCTTCCAAGCGTCATTTCGGTTAGCATTAACGGGATACCAATCAGGATTATGAAAAACAGGTACATCAGGAAAAACGCTCCTCCTCCGTTTTCTCCCAGCACATAAGGAAATCGCCAAATGTTACCCAGTCCGATGGCCGAACCGGCCGCTGCAGCGATAACTCCAAAGCGACTTGAAAAGCTGTCTCTGTTGCCTTGCATAAGGTGGTCAGTGTTAGTTTGAAGAATGAGACTACAGGTAATCTCTATTTAGAATAAATAAAGTTATTTATAATCAAGTTATTATAGCGGGCAAATTTGTCACTTTTTTTCGAATTGCCCAAGAGCCTCCCCATGCTGCACAATGCACATAAACACAAAAAAACCACCCGAAGGTGGTTTTCATGATATAAGAGAAATAAGAAAATTTTGCTATTAGTTGCGATCCAAAGCGTTCAGTGCTTCGAAAGCTTCTTTCAGGCGATCGATGACACCTTGCTCACCGGCACGCAGCCATACACGAGGATCATAGTATTTTTTGTTCGGCTTTTCGTCACCTTCCGGGTTACCAATCTGTGATTGCAGGTAATCGTGGTTTTTAGCTTCGAATTCACGAACACCATTCCACATAGCCCACTGAGTATCGGTATCGATATTCATTTTGATAACACCATAACCGATAGCTTCGTGGATTTCTTCCGGCTTGGAACCTGAACCACCGTGGAATACAAAGTTAACCGGCTTCTTGTCTTCAAGACCCAGTTTTTCAGCAATGTAATCCTGAGAGTTTTTCAGGATAATCGGACGCAATACGACGTTACCCGGTTTGTAAACTCCGTGTACATTACCAAATGAGGCTGCAACCGTGAAGTTCGGAGATACTTTGCTCAATTCAGTGTAAGCATAGTAAACGTCTTCCGGCTGAGTATACAGCAATGAGTTATCGATTCCGGTATTGTCAACACCGTCTTCTTCACCACCGGTGATACCCAACTCAATTTCAAGGGTCATACCCATTTTGCTCATGCGAGCCAGGTATTTTTTCGAAATCTCGATGTTTTCTTCCAGTGTCTCTTCTGACAGGTCGAGCATGTGCGAACTGAACAACGGTTTTCCGTATTGCTCGAAATGCTTTTCACCAGCATCAAGCAAACCGTCAATCCAGGGCAACAGTTTTTTTGCTGCGTGGTCAGTATGAAGAATTACATGTACTCCGTATGCCTCAGCAACGGTATGAATATGTTTGGCAGCTGAAATTCCTCCAAGAATAGCAGCTTGCTGACCTTCGAGTTTCAACCCTTTACCTGCATAAAAAGAAGCACCACCGTTTGAAAGCTGGATGATGACCGGTGAGTTAACAACTTTAGCAGCTTCCAATACTGCGTTAACTGTATCGGTTCCGGTTACGTTTACTGCCGGAAGAGCGAAGTTGTTCTCTTTAGCTACTTTAAAAATGGTCTGAAGGTCTTCCCCGGTTACAACACCAGGCTTAATGTTTTCGAATAATTTTGCGCTCATAGCTCTTATTTTACAGGTAGATGTAACTTACTATAAATAACCTAATTCTCTTGGTTATCATGTTAAATAACCGGTTGCAAAGGTACGAATAAAAAATGGAATAATGTTTTACAACACCTGTTAAAACAACGTTAAAAGGGATAGCCAATTGCGAACGTAACGTTGAAGTCATCAGATGTTATCGGGCTGTTGCCGACAATCCATCTGGAGCCTTCGGGGCGGGAAGGATCGCGCAATTTCATACCAATATCCAACCGAAAAATAACATAGGAAAAGTCGAAGCGGAAACCGGTTCCCGTTCCAACAGCCAGCTCTTTGTAGAACTGTCCTAGCCGGAATTCGGTTCCGGGGCGGTTATCATTCAACGACCAGATATTTCCCACATCAAGGAAAAGAGCCCCCTCCAACATACCAATCATCTTGTAACGGTATTCGATATTACCTTCCAGTTTAACGTCTCCCGTCTGATTGGGGAAAGCATTCGGATCGGCTTTATAACTACCCGGACCAAGTGAACGGACCGGCCAGGCCCGGATATCATTGGCTCCACCGGTAAAATATTTCCGTTCGAACGGAACCTGCTTCGAGTTACCATACGGAACAGCAATTCCACCAAAACCACGAATGACTACCGTATTGTATTTATCGAGCACCCAGCCCTGACGATATTCCAAATCGGTTCGGAAATACTGGGCAAACGGTGTTCCCAGAAATTTGTACTGCCCACCGGCCAGCGAATCGGTCAGTTCCTGTGGGCGATTCGCCAGTTTACTGTATGCATACAAAGTGTTTCCCGCCGTTTCGAATGAGGCCCGCAGATACTTGTAGTTGGTTCTCTTCTGCAGACGCTGAGTGTTGTATGTATAAATATAATTAAGCGACGAAATAGAGTGGTCAGTATATGAACTGCGGATATACAAATTTTCGATGGATGCTATAAACTTCGGATCGTAGGAGAACATCTTCACCAGGTTAAAATCGAGCAAATTAATCCGGTGCGTCGAATATTCTGATGATTTCCACTGGTATCCAAAACTAGCCCGGGCAATGGTACGCGTATAATCAGGGCGACGCTGATAATTGTAAGCCAGGTTGAAAAGTGTCTTGGGAGTGGAGTATTGAAACAGCCGCGTAGAGCGAAAGGGTGCTAAAAATTTTGGCAACGTAAGTTTCGTGTCAATCCCGGTTTCCAGTGTATTAAAGAACTTGACTGAATCCTTCACACCGTAACTTTGCCGCTCGGTTGCGCCTCTTAATTGAACATCGAGAATTTCTCCTCCCTTGAATAAATTACGGTGCTGATAATTCAGGTTACCGGCGACTCCCAGGTTACCCGACGAGTTGGTCCCTTCGAGTGCAAAGGAATAGGACTGCTTAGACGAAGGGGTCAACTGAATGACACAATCGAGCATGGGATTCCCCAGCGAATCACGCTTCCCGGTTTCTTCAAACTGAATGTTAATCACTTTGAACAGACGCAACAACGATAATTCATTGTACGTACGTTCTACCTCACTCACTTTGTAATATCCCGCATCACCAATGTGATTGGCGTTGATGAGCAAATCGGGGCGGAAACGCAGCGAATTCTTGTAGATAAAATAATAGTTATCAACTTTCAAAGTATCCTGCGGAACCATATCCAGATTCAAATGCTCACCGAACAAGGCCTTCCGCGGTTCAAATTCCGTCAGGAAATAAAAATTCCGAAATGTAAATTTTTGATGTGGCTGGTATTCCAGATTACCGAGCGAATCCTGAAACTCTCGTTCGCCGACCAGCATCGTTACTGCCGATTGCCGTTTACCCAGCGTAGTATCAGCCTCGTATGAAATACTATTCCGGTTCATCCGGTAGTAGCCCTGGTCTTTCAGTGTGCGAACCATCCGCAACCGTTCGCTGGCCAGCTTGTCCATGTCGAGATTTTCGCCTTCATGAATGGTCGACAGTGACGAATCTTTGTGAACGATGGTCCGGAGCGAGTCGTCCAGTACATCGACATTGTAACGATCGATGGTATATGGTTGATTGGCGGTAATCCGGTAAACCACTTCGGCTTTTTTCTTTTTCCGGTAAACGGTATCGGTCACTACCGCATCGTAATAGCCTTTGTTGTGCATATACCGTTTCAACTCCTGGTCGGAGCGTTTGGTCAAAAACGGATCGTAGATAACCGGTGCTTCACCGATTCGTTTCAGCCAGCCATCACTCTTCTTTCGTGAAGACAAATTGTAAAGGGCCAGGTGAAATTTCCAGAATCCGAGTATGGATGTATTGGGAGTTTGTCGCAGATAATTTTTTAAATCCTGTTTATCAACCTGCTTCGTATCGACATCCACTTTCACTTTATTCAACAGGTATTCATCCTGCGGAACAAATTTGGTTGTCCGGCATGAAAAAAGCAACAAAACCAGGAAGGCCAATCCGGAAATTAGCTTTATTATTCTCAACAAATCCTTCAATACTTTAAAAATTGGAAACCTCACAAATATAGTGAACTCAATAATTTAAAATCGTTTATTTTTGTTCAAGTTTAATGTCGAAAACAGTATAGTCGTTTGCTCTCAAAAAACAAAATAAAACAACTTCGCTCGCTCCATCTGAAAAAATTCAGACGCAGTGAAGGTCTTTTCGTTGCTGAAGGCCAAAAGCTTGTTCTCGATCTTCTCGATTCGAAGATGGAGGTGAAGGACGTTTTCTGTACCCCGGAGTCAATATCCACCGTCGAAGGGAAAGGCTTTAATCCAAAGAATATCCATTCCTCAGAATTGGCGGATTTAAAGAAGATCTCACAGCTAAAATCGTCACCGGATATTATCGCAACAGTGCACATTCCCGAACATTCACTGTCGTGGGAAGAAATTGCCGGCGATTTGTGCCTGGCTCTCGACGGCGTTCAGGATCCGGGCAACCTGGGAACCATCATTCGACTGGCCGATTGGTTCGGCATCCGGAATATTCTCTGCTCCGAAGATACGGTCGATTTATATAATCCGAAAACCGTTCAGGCAACCATGGGTGCGATTGCCCGCATCAGGCTGCACTACGGAAATCTGCCCGATTATCTTCAACGCGCCAATGAAATGGAAATTCCGGTATACGGCACATTTCTCGAAGGAGAAAACATTTATTCCGCGCCTCTTTCCCCTAACGGGATTATTGTGATGGGCAACGAAGGAAAAGGTATTTCTGAAAGTGTCGAGCCGCTGATTCGGCAGAAGATTCACATCCCTAATTTTCCGGCTAACCGGGAAACGTCCGAATCACTAAACGTGGCCATGGCTACTTCCATTACTTGTTCCGAGTTCAGACGCCGGATGATGTCCCGCAAATCTTAACCACCGCTTCCGCACATCGCTCTCCGTCAATGGCTGACGAAACAATACCTCCGGCATACCCCGCACCTTCACCGCAAGGAAAAAGTCTTGGTACTTGTATGTGTTCCAGCGAAATTTTGTCCCGCGGAATTCGTACCGGCGATGATGTGCGCGATTCTACGCCCAGGATGAGCGCATCATTTGTGAGGAATCCGTTGGCCTGTCGCCCGATTTGAGCAAATCCCTTTTGCAGTTTTTCACGAATGACTCCGGGCAACCATTCATGCATCGGAGACGACTGAATTCCTGGTCGGTAAGATGTCTCCGGCAAATCAAATGACAGTCTTCCTTTCACAAAATCACCCAACCGCTGGGCCGGTGCCAATTGTGAACGGTTAGCCTGCCGGAAACATTTCTGCTCCAAATCGGATTGAAAATGCAAGCCGGCCAGCTGTTCGAAGCGCTTGTAATTTTTGGGGATGTCTTCCAATCGAATCTCCACGACAATTCCCGAGTTGGCAAACCTTCCGCCCCTCCCCGAAGGTGACATGCCATTTACCACCAACTCTCCGGGAGCAGTAGCCGCAGGAACAATCACTCCGCCGGGACACATGCAAAAAGAGTAAACGCCACGCTGTTCTACCTGCTCAACAAAAGAATAGCTGGCAGCCGGAAGAAATTCCCCCCTGGGCCTTCCATGATACTGAATCGAATCAATCAACTCCTGTGGATGTTCCACCCTTACGCCCATGGCAAAAGGCTTGCCTTCAATTGTAAGATGCTTGTCATGCAGCATTTGATATACATCGCGAGCCGAATGACCAGTAGCCAGGATAACCGCTTTCCCTGTTAACTCCTGTCCATCAGCGAGCTTTACCCCGGTAGCCTTTCCGTTCTGCACCGCAATATCGGTTACACGGGAATGAAAATGAACTTCGCCACCAGCTTCGATGATGGTTTTGCGCATTGCGGTTACGACCCGGGGTAATACATTGGTTCCTATGTGCGGATGAGCGTCAATCAGAATGTCATCCTGAGCACCATGAAAATGAAGAATTTCCAGAATGCGATTAACGTCTCCGCGCTTTTTTGAGCGAGTGTACAGTTTCCCGTCAGAAAAAGTCCCGGCTCCACCTTCTCCGAATCCATAATTGGAATCCGGATCGACTTGCTGGTCCCGGTGAATAGCCGCAATATCCCGTTTCCGCTCGCTGACGCTTTTCCCCCGCTCCAGAATAACCGGCTTCATTCCCAGTTCAATGAGCCGTAGTGCGGCAAACAAACCGGCGGGACCGGCACCAACAATAATAACCGGTTCTGCTCTCGAAACATCGGGATAGATTTTTTCGGATGGCTTCAGGGGCTTCGGTTCTTCATCGACAAAAGCGAGAATGCCCAGGTTGATTCGAATATCACGACGGCGAGCATCTACCGAACGACGGCGGATAACGATGCCGCGAACGCGTTCCTCTTTCATCCGTAATTGCGAAGCCACGATTCGTGACAACTGTTTTTCATCCGCGGCCTGCTTTGGGCTAACGGAGATGTTGATCTCTTTCTGCAACTTACTTCTTTATATTAAAGACTTACTATTCCTGAAAAAGGAATTTTCCGTTACAAAAATACAAACATTCGGGCCTTGCCTGACGAGGAATTATTCAAAATAGAAGATAAGGGAAAAGACATTGGAAGTGAGCCGTTCGACGGCAAATCCGTAGTAAGGAATGCGATTCTCATCCGTGCCGATGCTGTGATCGATTAAGTTATCGACGCCCAACGAAACACGGAATTCGGTAGACAAACGGAAAAACTGAAGGTAAGAATCCAGTCCCATCGCGAAATCGACATAAGCGCCGGTTTTGTACATATGCAACACGCGCTCGGCGGCACGTTTATTCTCCAGGTCGATGCGATAGGTTCCCCCAAGGTAAATGTATGGGCGCAGATTGCCATAGCGTTTTCCTTTCAGCCGCACTCCTACCGGGATGTCAATATAAGTGGATGGAATATTGAGATACGATTTCTCATCCAGACCATTCGTTCCCAGTCCATTTAATATTTCCTGGTTGATGGTATCGTTATAGACCAGCTGCCGGCTTCCAAAACTCATACCCGGCGTAATGCGCAAATCGGCAAATTCGGTCAGCCGGAAATTGGATACAATTCCTACAGAGAATCCGGGAGAAATCGGATCAACGTCTGCACGGATGGAGCGCCCCCTGTAGTATCCCTCAGTTTTACTCTTGACACCAGCATTTTCAGGAAGTTGCAGCACCGGATTTTGGTTAATGGGATCGGGATAAAAACGAAAACCAAAATCCATCGCGTTTACGCCCAAAAAGAAACCAAAATGAATGGGTCGATCATCAAAGTTTGATAAACTCTGTACTCTCCCAAACTGGGCATAAGTTATATTACCTACCAGCATAAAGGCAAGTAAAAGAAGTAAATATCTGGACTTTTGGTAAATCATCTGTTTCCCGTTAAGGTATACCTTTTTTTCTATGATCAATAACACGATTTTTAAGCGTTTATTGTTCATTCCGCTAAAATGTATTCCCAGCTTATATTTGGGAATACTCCTGCTATTTATCGCCCAGGTATATCGTTGCGATACCGAAAGTCAACCGGTACTCGCGCGTATTTTTAAAGCCGGCATTTCGCATGATGGCCAAAAAATCGGAACCATCGGGGAAAGCCTGCACCGATTCAGGCAAATAGCTGTAGGCCGTTTTGTCTTTCGAAAAAAAGCGTCCCCAAAACGGGAGAATCCGGAACGAATAAAAATGGTACAGCTGCTTCATCGGAAAACTTCGCGGCTGCGAAAACTCCAGAACACATGTAACACCGCCGGGTTTCAAAACGCGATGCATTTCTTCCAGGCCTTTGCTTAGGTTCTCAAAGTTTCGAACACCAAACGCTACCGTGATGGCTTCAAAAGTTTCCTCTTCGAACGGGAGGTTTTCAGAATCGCCCTCCAGTAACTCAATTGTTCCATTGAGTCCCAGGCGCTCCATCTTTTTCCTTCCTTCGGCCAGCATCCCAGTCGAGATATCGACTCCGGTAACTTTATCCGGACTCAGCTTCAACGCTTCGATGGCAAAATCACCGGTCCCGGTAGCAATATCCAGCATCTGTTTCGGCTGATAAGGCTTCAGTAACCTGATGGCTTTTCGCCGCCATCCTCTGTCAATACCAAATGAGAGGAAGTGATTCAAAAAATCATATCGGGCCGCTATACTATCGAACATAGCTGCCACCTGCACCTTTTTACTGGTGTCAGAATCTTTATAAGGAGTTACCACAAATTTCAGGTTTATTCCGTCTCTACATTTTCAGTCATCTTGTCCACAAACCCGTAGGAAGTGTCATCGATGCGAATCTCTCCGCGCGTAACGTGTCCTAACGTGAAGAAGGGCAATTTATGCTCACGAAGGTAGTCGACCAGTTCATCTTCTTTATCTTGCGAAACACAGGCGATTACACGTCCCATCGATTCACCGAACAGGAAAGCATCCTGACGGATTTCTGCATCGGTGGTGATATCAAAGCCCAGGTCGTTGGGAAGCGAGGCTCTCAGCAACGTGAAGAACAAACCTCCGATTCCTACCGGACTTAATGACTCCACCAGGTTGCGTTCGGCCAGGCCTTTTACCAAATTCATCAGCTGTTTCTCCAGATCGAGATTGAACTGCATCAACGGCCACTCTTTTATTTCATGATAATGGTCGAGGTATTCCGATGCATTTACATCATCATACGATTTCCCGATGAGGAAAATATTGTTCCCTTTCTTTTTGAACTTTGGCGTAATCAACTGCGCATCCTTCTTCATTTTTCCCACCATGCTCACAATAAGCGTTGGCGGAATGTTGGCTCGCTCGCGGGCATAATCGTAAAAGATTTTCCGGTGCGAAATCTGCAAACCAAATGCTTCGGCTGCTTTCTCCAAACCACTCCGGGCCTCCTGAACCAACTGCTGATCCATCGGGTCCGACAATTCCACATGGTTGAGCATTACACTCATGGCCACTGGCTCTGCGCCGTAACACACCAATCGTCTGACGGCTTTGGCTACCAGAATTTGAGAAGCGACTTCCGGCTCAACGATCATCCGCCGATGATCGGCATAAATGGTTAACGAGAACATCCGGTTTTCTCCGTCAATCTCAAAAATTCCCGCTTCACTGGTGTCATCTTTTCCTAACTGCGAAGGATCATCCACCATGGCCGAAAAATCGTTGAAGAAGTTAACCGGCGAAAGATGCGGTATGGCCACCATGGAATAAATGACACTCTGTAAGTTGTCCGGTTCGGGAACCAGATCAATGCTAAACGGCTTTTTTTCTTTTTCGTACATGTGCTTTGAAGGTTTGGTTATAGCCAAAGATTCTTCCTCAAAATTAGCGAACCGATCATTTTATCCTAAAAAATCGTCGTTATTTTTTAATTTCGGCACTAAAACTGAACATTATGAGAAAGATTGCCATCGTAACCGGAGCCACTTCCGGAATTGGTGAAGCAACCGCCAAGATACTGGCCCAAAACGGATTTAACCTGATTATTACCGGCCGGAGAAGCGAAAAACTGAAAGCTGTTGAAGAAGAGCTACTGAAGATTGACGGCACGAGAGTCCTCAGCCTTGTCTTCGATGTACGCAACAACGACGAAGTGCAAAAAGCACTCGGCAACCTTCCGGCAGAATGGAGCAACATCGATGTGCTGGTCAACAACGCAGGACTTGCCGTGGGTACCGAACCGGCACACGAAGCCGTTGTCGACGATTGGGAACGCATGATAGACACCAACGTGAAAGGCCTGTTGTATGTCAGCCGTTGTCTGACTCCTGGAATGGTAGAGCGCAAAAAAGGACACATTATTAATATATCTTCCATTGCCGGAAAAGAAGCGTACCCCGGAGGTTCGGTTTACTGCGGAACCAAGCATGCAGTAGGCGCTATTTCAAAAGCCATGCGAATCGAATTGGTACAACATGGAGTTAAGGTCAGCACCATTAGTCCTGGAATGGTGGAAACCGAGTTCTCCCTCGTTCGCTTCAAGGGTGATGAAAGCAAAGCTGACAATGTTTACAAAGGACTTACTCCGTTGTACGCAGAGGACATTGCCGAAACCATCTTGTTCATGGTTACCCGTCCGGCCCACGTTAACCTCGACGATGTGCTGATTATGCCGACTGATCAGGCCAGTGCCCGCGATGCACGACGCGACCAATAAGCGGTAGCAATTTGTTGTTCAGAAAAATGCAGTTGTATGGAGTGAAATCCCGGCAAAAACATTTTTCGAGGTAAAGAAGATTAAATCCCGTACATTTGTCGGGTATCAAACATTCAATATTTAGATAATGAAAATTGAGGTTTCCAACGGAGAGATTGCAGATAAACTGACCATCATCGAAATTAAACTCGAACGAATTTCGGATGAAGCAAAACTGGTGAACCTGAAAAAGGAATACGAAGTGCTGAATGAAGCCGTTTCCCAAATCATCGACAAAAAAGACGCATTGTACAAGGAATTGTATGACATCAATTGTCAGCTTTGGGACATTGAAGATCGAATCCGCGACCTGGAACGCAACAAGGATTTCGGGCAGGATTTCATTGAAACAGCGCGTGCCGTTTATTTCACCAACGACAAACGTTCGGACGTAAAAAGACGCATCAACGAAAAAACAGGTTCCAACCTGGTCGAAGAAAAAAGCTACGAAGACTACCAATAGTCTTTTACCAGAAAATATCTCCCCGGTTTCATTCGTGTTGCCGGGGATTAAATTTATATGCCGGTGCAACGTATTTTAGTTTTCCGACTTTCCGCCATGGGTGATGTGGCCCTCACGGTTCCCGTTATTCGGGGAATGCTTGAAGAAAATCCGAACCTGTCCATCACTTTTGTTACCCGTCCGTTTTTTGCTCCCTTCTTTGAAGGAATTCCCAGACTTCAGCTCTATTTTCCCGACTTGAAAGGAAGACACAAAGGTTTTGGCGGTTTGTTCCGGCTTTTTCTCGACTTGCGGAAAGAAGGCCGGTTTGAAACGGTTATCGACCTGCACAATGTTCTTCGAACCAAACTGGTGAGAAGTTATTTTCGCGCGGCCGGCACATCTGTTTTCCATATCGACAAAGGCAGAGAAGAAAAGAAAGAGCTGCTGAAAACAAAAGAGATCAAACAGCTAAAACACTCTTCGGAACGTTATTGCGATGTTTTCAGAAAAGCCGGCTTCAATGTTCAGATGTCGCCAGTTCCCGCCATTGCCTCTTCCGCAAAAGCGAGCGAAAAAATTCAGGAATACCTGGAAAGCCAAAAATTACCGGAACAAACACTGAAGATTGGTTTTGCACCGTTCGCCACTCATGCAACAAAAATATGGGGATTGGAAAATGCCCGGCAATTGATGCAGTTGATTAATGAAAAGTATCAGGCTCAGTTTTATTTGTTTGGCGGAGGACAAGAAGAAATAGAAAAATTACAAGCATTGTCAACCGACAATGACCACATTACACTGGTAGCCGGCCAAATGAATCTTTCGGAAGAGATTGCACTAATCGCCCGGATGGATTTCATGCTGTCGATGGACTCTTCCAATATGCACATTGCAGCGCTGACCGGAACCAAAACAATTTCCATCTGGGGAGCAACGCATCCGGCATTTGGATTTTATGCACTCGGACAACCGGAGGAATATAGCTTGCAAACTCCTGCAGACGAACTGGCATGCCGTCCCTGTTCGGTTTTCGGGAACAAACCATGTATTCACGAAACCATAAAATGCATGGAAATGCTAACTCCCAACATTGTGTTCCGTAAAATGGAACAACTTAATCTTTTTCAAATTCGGTAGCGGTGGCTACGTCTTTCACCAACGACCTCGACATGAAGAAGCTAATTGTTATTACACCAATAAAAGACTCGCTTGAAACGCTCCGGCATACGATCGATACTTTGCGTTCCGGAGCGAACACCACACCTTATTATATATTCGATGATTTCAGTAATGAAGAAACCATTGGATGGCTGAATGAGAACCAGGAAAAGTACCAACTGAAAATCGTCCACCTCAGCGATTATACGAGTCACCCCTCTCCCAATTATCGTTTAACACTGAACATGGCCCGAAAAATGGCACTTGAAGAAGGTGCTCACCTGGCTATTATCGAATCGGACGTGATTGCTCAGCCCGAAACGCTGGAAGCATTGGTTGAGTTGACAGAACAATTACCGGATGCTGGTTTGGTTGGTTCCGTAACAACCGACAGCTATGGGAATATCAATTTCCCTTACAGTTACGTGAAGAAAAGTATGCCCGAAGTGTACCAAACACCGAGAAGTATGAGTTTCTGTTGCACGGTTCTGTCCAATGACTTGATGAAAGCTTTCGACTTTGCGGAGCTGGATAGCAGCCGCGACTGGTACGATGTGTATATTACGAAAAGAGCCCGCCAATTGGGATTCAACAATTACATCAGCCTGAAAAACCCGGTGATTCATAAACCACACGGAAGCCGTCCGTGGAAAATGCTGAAATACAAAAATCCGATTTTGTACTATCTCAAGAAGTTTACTCAGAAGCGCGACCGAATCTAATTAATTTCCGGAAAGCACTTTTCCATTTCATTTTCCGGTGACGGTAATTTTTGTTTTTCTGGTCTAAAGCCAACAACTTCTTCATTGCCAAACCCGGATCTTTCTCATTCAGCAAGGCATATTCAGTAGCTAGTAATTCCAACGTTTGCCGGTCGGTATCGAGCTGCCGGAAATTCTGCAACCCTTTTTCAAAATCGATTTCACCAAAATTCATCCGGTTCAAATCGATAAGGCTGAAGAAATATTCATCGCCATCATGACGAATCAAGGTATTTCCGGGAGAATAGTCGAGGTGGAAAATGCCGTTCTTGTGGAGTTTCTCAAAAGTGAAAGCCACCCACTGGCGCAAAATCCGGTCGCGTTCACTGATCTGGTAATTCAACACTTCCCGTAAGGTGAAATCGTATTTAAAGTGAAGCGAAACGTAATAGCTCTCCTTCAATACACCACTACGAATGTACTCGGCATAAGCGACCGGCTGTGGAGTCGGAACGCCTAATTTCAGGAGTTTTTCCGCGTAAGCGAATGAACGGGCTGCTTTTGAACCCCTGAAATATACGTAGACAAACCGGTTGACCAGGTTGGGGAACTTAAACGACTTCACATTCAGAATTCTGTCGCCTTTCCCGAATATCTTCACCTCGTTCCTCGACTTGAAAATCGTTTGCCCTGTTTGAGCAAACTCCACCCGCAAGTTGGCAACCCAATTTTCAAGTTCCTGAAATTCCGGAGCTGTCTGGTAGTTGTTTTTTTCTTTCATGACGTTGGCGGAAGCTTTAACTTCCTTCACAACTGTTTATTGATTCATAAATCCTTGCTCGCGGAGTACCTCCAGCAGCATATTAGAGAACGTTACATTGTCGGCTTTCTTGTATCGGATGTCCGTAAAAACTTGTGCCAACGATTCTTTATCGTTCTCGGCTACAAATCCTTTCGAATCTTCGCGCGCTTCCTTCTCTGCATACATCCGGTCAATATCTTCATCAGAGTAGTCGTGATACGTCTCATTATGAACAACGCTTTCCAACGGGAGACGGTCTATCTGTTCCGGATCTTCAGCGGGCCAGCCAAGCGTAACCGTCGTGATTGGAACGACACCTTTCGGTAGTTCCAACACGTCGATGATATTTTTAGCCAGATACGTGGTGGTTCCGAGGTAACAAATCCCCATTCCCTCACTTTCGGCAGCAACGCAGACATTCTGGGCCACCAGCAACGCATCGATAGCCGCCGTAACAAAGGACAAGAAATTATCGTATCCCGGTTCAGCGTTCCTCAGCTTGCACCATTTATTAAACCGGTTGAAGTCAGCACAAAAGGTCAAAACTACCGGAGCCTCTTTAATCATGGGCTGATTGAAGTGACACGGCGCCAGTTTATCCTTCATTTTTTGGTCCTTCGACACAATAATACTGTAAACCTGCATGTTTCCAGTAGTAGAGGCCCGCGTTCCGGCTTCCAGTATTTTATTCAGCATCGGTTCGTCTACCGGTTCTGAAGTATATTTTCGAATGGTACGATGGTTTAATAATGTATCTATGAGTGCCATAACGTCAAAAGATAATGATTTTGAGATGCAAAGATAGGAAAAACGACAGGGCAAAAATAATGACCAATTAAAGGTATCGCCGAAAATTAGCACTATTTTGCCGCGATGAAGCTTTTTTGTTACCTCCTGATAATTAAACACGGAAAGTAATGGAGGGAGAGAATTATAAAGTAGAATGACAACAGGATTCAGACAGAAAACCATCTTAAACGACTCAATATGAAGAAAAAAAGCCTCCTTTTTATTGTGATTCTGGCAAGCGCCTTTTTATTCACCCAATGTCGCTCATGTGGATGTACCGGTTACACCGCAAAATCAAATAAACGGGTCGCCAAACAGGACCGTTCAATGTGGTATAAAAAGTAGTAAAAACTGTCAGATTTTCGGACTTCTATATCCTCATTTTCAGACACAAACATTCAGAACCGCGTAATATCAGAATTAACAAAAAGGTAAACAACAAAAATTTGATGTTTTTGAATATATATTGTTTCTTTGTGGGACTATTTAATTAGAGGTTCTAATTCATCCTATAAAACTTTAAAAGAATCAATTATGTCTAAAGTTAAGATTGGTATTAACGGTTTCGGTCGTATCGGACGTTTGGTTTTCCGTGCAGCCGCAAAAAGTAATGATGTTGAAGTTGTCGGTATCAACGACTTGATTGATGTTGATTACATGGCATATATGCTCAAATATGATTCTACTCACGGTCGTTTCGATGGTACTGTAGAAGTAAAAGACGGTAAACTGGTTGTTAACGGTAACGCAATCCGTGTTACTTCCGAGAGAAACCCTGCAGATCTGAAATGGGATGAAATTGGTGCAGAATATGTTGTTGAGTCAACTGGTCTGTTCCTGACCAAAGAAAAAGCTCAGGGCCACATCGATGCAGGTGCTAAGAAAGTTGTAATGTCTGCTCCTTCAAAAGACGATACTCCTATGTTCGTTATGGGTGTTAACCACAAAAAATACACCTCTGACATGACTTTCGTTTCTAACGCATCTTGTACTACCAACTGTCTGGCTCCTGTAACCAAGGTATTGAACGACAAGTTCGGCGTTATCGAAGGTTTGATGACTACCGTTCACGCAACTACTGCTACTCAGAAAACGGTTGACGGTCCTTCATTGAAAGACTGGCGTGGTGGCCGTGGTGCTGGTCAGAACATTATTCCTTCTTCTACCGGTGCTGCTAAAGCTGTAGGTAAAGTAATTCCTGAGCTGAACGGTAAACTGACTGGTATGTCACTGCGTGTTCCGACTCCTGACGTATCGGTAGTTGACCTGACTTGCCGCCTGGAAAAAGCTGCTTCTTACGAAGCTATCTGCGCTGCCATGAAAGAAGCTTCTGAAGGCGAACTGAAAGGTATTCTGGGTTACACCGAGGATGCAGTTGTTTCAACTGACTTCGTTGGCGAAACCTGTACTTCAGTATTCGACGCTGGTGCTGGTATCGGCCTCAACGACAACTTCGTAAAAGTTGTTAGCTGGTACGATAACGAAATGGGTTACTCAACCAAGGTTGTTGAACTCATCAACCACATGGCAACTGTTGATCACAAGTAATCAATCAACGGTCATCGACCAAATCACAATATTAAAACCCGGGTTTTTGCCCGGGTTTTTTATTTCCTTTTCCCGAGTTTCGCTTTCGCTGAAAACGCCCCGATGCGAAGCACCCATCCTCCTCCAAAAATCCCTTTTTATCCGTCTTTCAATCCGATGCGCATCCAATTTTTTTCTGTGCGCAGAAAAAAAAATTCCCCGCGCACTGCTTCAGCAACGGATGCGCAGCCGAGCAAATTTTCCTGCGCAGGAAATGAAAAAGCAATGCGCACCCGATCGAAAGCAAATTCTTCTAAATCATTTCCCTTTCCTGGAGAGCCCGAAATAAAAATAGTTCTCGTCCGCTGAAGTCCCCTGGAACGAGGCTTAAGAATTTCCTCCTTCCAGCCATTTTTTAAACGACGAAACCTTCTCGCGACTGACCAGTACTGGCTCATCCGGTTCTTTTGCCAACTTCAGCCGAAGGCGGTTGCCCGAATAAATCAGCACATCGCGGATGGCATCCAGGCTGACCAAAGCTCCCCGATTGACCCGGAAAAATTGCTTCGGATCGAGTTCCTGCTCCAGCTGGTCGAGCGTAAAGTCCAAGTCGTAGCTTTTTCCTTCTTGTGTTAACACGAAAGTGGCCCGTTGTTGCGAATAAAAATAAACCACATTCGTTGTATTCAATGGACGGAGATGCTCGCCTACCCGGATCAAAAACCGGTTCCGGTAGTTTCGGGTCATCATATGGTAAATCTGGTCGATTGCTTCGGTTGAAACACTTCCCTGTTTGTCTTGCTGTTTAAATAGCCGCTCGTACTTTTCCAATGCAGAAAAGAGCTCCTTTTTATCGATGGGTTTCAACAAGTAATCAATACTATTTACCTTGAAAGCCTTCAGCGCATACTCATCGAATGCCGTGGTAAAAATAACCGGGCAGGAGACGTCGGCTTGTTCGAAAATCTCAAAACTCAATCCATCGGCCAGCTGAATGTCGAAGAAACCCAACTCCGGAGCGCCATTCTTTTTCAGCCAGGCCACCGTCTGACGAATACTGTCGAACGGACCCGCCACATCGACTTCCGGAAGGTATTCCCGAATCAACGTTTCCAGTCTTTCGGCAGCCAACGGCTCATCTTCCACAATCAATATCTTCATGATAATTGCTTTTCTTCATTCCTGAATAAGGGAATACGGGCAACATAAAATTCTCCGTCGGGACCAAACTCCGGGACCCGTTCCCCCATCAAACGATAACGTTCCTGCAAATTCTTCTGTCCCATCCGGGCCGACACCGGCAGGGTTGATTTTAGTTGCAGATTATTCTTCACCACTACAAAATCATCTTCCCGTTTTACTTCGATATGCAATGGCTTTTCGTTGGATATTTCGTTGTGCTTGATGGCATTTTCCAGTATCAGCTGAAGCCCCATTCGCAAAATTTTCTCCGATTCGCTTCCGCTGAGAAGAAAATCCACCTTCAGCTTTTCACCGAACCGAAACTGCTCCAGCACCAGGTACGACCGGCAAAAGGCAACTTCTTCCGCAAGGGTAACCACATCGTCTTGCTCCAACACATACCGGTACACTTTCGAGAGATCACCAATAAACCGGCTCGCCTTTCCGGCATCGACATAAACCAACGAATTGAGCGTATTCAGGCAATTGAAAAGAAAGTGCGGATTGACCTGATTTTGCAAAGCCGTAAGTTTTGATTCGATGTTGGCCTTTTCCATTTCGGCATGCTCCTGCAATAAGTTTCTCCAGTTTTTGAAAAAGATGGAGGTGTAAATTATTCCGGCAATACCAATGGAAATAAGGAACTCAATCACGATAGTGAACTTGTAATATTTCATGAATTCGTAAGCCGGAATGTGATTCATGAGAATGGCCCAGAGAAAATTGAACAGAAATACAAAGAAAAGTGAGTACACAACAATCCCGGTCCACATCAATAAGTAGGTTCGCGAACGGTTGATTCTCCAGGGATACCAATGCTGCACCAGCGAAGTTACCCATTCGTTTCCTTTCCACAGGCCCATCCCGATAATTGTGTTATACAATAATATGTTCCAGAATGAATGAATCACTGAATTCAAATCATTCATGGTAAGGGTTACTCCGAACCCTACGCATGTTACAATTATCAGATCGCGCAGATGTCTTTTCCAGGAGGTTGCTATCTTTTCCATTAGGTTAAAAGTAATGAAAAGCGTTGAAACATAATATTCGGACTACTTTTTGCACTCTTCCAGGAAATGCTCGTTGGTTTCTTTTCCCCATGCCGGTGCAAACGGCGACGACATCTTCTGTTTGGCAAATAGCTTTTCGGCTTTCTCGAACAAGGGTAAAGCGTTGTCTTTTCCGCCGCCCCAAAACGCTGGTGTGTGGTATACATTCATGGCCATCAGGAATGTGGCGCGCAGATTATGGGCATCGAGCGAAATCGCTTTTTTAAAGGCACCGGCTGCTTTCTGCGAGAACTCCTGTCCTCTCGAACCATCAACGCCGATACGTGCCTGGTACAAATAGCCCTGTAAAGCCATCACTTCGCTGTTTTCCGGTGAGCGTTCCAGTGCCGTATCAATAAACTTCTGCGCCTGATCGAGCATCTGGTCGCGTTTTTCCCTCTCTTTTCCGGTATAACTTCCGTTGATGAGTGACAAAGCGCCGTAGTATGCCGGTATCCATTTCGATGTTTCCACCTGGCTGACACGCTCGAAAATTTGTGATGCAGCGACATATTCCGATGGTGTTTTTGCTGCGCCCATTTTAGCAAGAGCGTTCTGCATGGCTCCTGCATAATTCTGTGCCCAAAGATTCGTGGCTGCAAAAACCATAACGACGATAATAAAAACTACTTTTTTCATGATGTTGCTTTTTTAGTTGTTATTTAATTTGAATGAAGACACCAAGGATAATGCTACGCAGCGTTTCGGCCTGTACGGGAATCCGCTCATATACACCAGAACGATTCGGCTTATCGGAATAACGATAGGTGTAGGGCTTGTCGCGTCCCAACACATTCCCGACAGAGCAATAAAAAATGGTGTAGTTACCAAACAGGTAAGCCAGATGCGCGGCATTCAGACTAAAATTGGAATAAGCCGGGGCTTTTCGGTCCATGAATTCCGGCGTATTCGGGTCGTCATAAGGCCTTCCGCTGGCAGCGGTTAAGCTGAATCCAAACTGAGTATTCCAGCCGGCAATCCAGTATTTTCCTACGATTGACAACGTATTCTTAGCCACAAATCCGGGAGTTGCCTTTTCGGGAAAATCACGGTAGTCGCGTTTGGTATCGAGGTACGAATAAGCAATCCAGTAATCGAGCAGTGGAATGCTTCTTCGATCACGGAAGAAAAGGTCGACTCCTTTTGAATAACCAGTTCCCGATGACGTATAATAAGAAGGAGCATATTCGGTGGAAGCCTGGTTGAATTTCACCAGGTTCTGATAATCCTTGTAATAGGTCTCAATCCGGAAATCCCGTTTATCGTAAGAATATTGATAATTCAGAATGAAATGCTTTGCTTCTTCGGCTTTCAGTTGGTGGTTGAATGCCAAAAATTCATCGGGCGCATTTTGGTAAAAGGTTCCGTAAGCCAGCGAAAGCTGACTGTGTTCTCCGGTTTTCCGGGCCAGCGAAAGCCTTGGAGCTACTTTTACCTTTTGCAGGAGATCGAAATATTCCGGTCGTACGCCCAAACGAACTGCCCAGTTGTCGCCCAACTGAAACTCTCCTTCGGCATAAGTGGCGAGTGTTCGTTGTGTGAAGCCGGCTTTCTGTCCGGCCACATTCTCGTTGGAACGTTCATTGTCGTGCCAGTTGGCATCCAGCCCCATGTTGATTTTCACCTTTTCCGAGGGCAGGTATTTCAAACCGGCGCGTCCCTGAGAGTAACGGTCCAAAATGTGGTAACTCCCCTCCTCCATTTTGATGTGATCGTCATAATAATCGCCCGATATTCCACCATAAACCATCCAGGTATCCGACAACATATTCCGGTAGGTGGAATTCACATATTGGTTGGAAGAATTTAATGCCACATTCTCCCAATTCGTCGACGACGTGGCGTACGGAGCAATCAGCTTATGATGATTAAATGAGTAAAGAGTCTTCCACATTCCCTGCTTTCCCGACTTTACCTGTGCATGTATCAGGCCATTCATCTGAACCGGGTCTTCAGCGAAAGCTTTACGGGGCGGATTAATTTTGTTATTGAGGCCGAGGTTGTAATATTCTCCTGAAGCACTGATGGATGCCCGTTCGAAGCGCTTTGTGTAACCTCCCTGAAAGCCAACGTTCAACAAGCCGATGGACGTGAAAGATTCCTCAGGCAAATCGATGGTGCGCAAAATGAGCGCAGACGAAAGAGCCTGTCCATATTCAGCCGAATAACCTCCGGTACTGAACAGTGTTCCTTTAAACAGCTCGGGCGAAAACCGTCCGCGTGAAGGCAAATCGGGTGTGGAGCTACTGTACGGTTGCTGCATTTCCATACCATCGATGAACGTTTTGGTTTCGTAAGCTTCGCCTCCACGTACGAAAAGTCGTCCGTCTTCAGCTACTTGCTGTGTTCCAGGCAAGGTTCGCAAAGCGCCGTATACATCTCCTTCCGAAGTGGGCGTAGTTAAAATATCAATGGCTTTCAGGGTAACCGTCTGTTCGTCATCGGCCGTGCCAAATGTACCCGCGGTAATAACCACCTCATCGACCTTGTTATTTTCAGGTTGCAGTTTAATCACCAGAGCTGTGTCGGCTTTCGCCGGAATGGCAACCGTGTAAGGAATGTATCCCAGGAAGGTCACTTTCAACCGCTGAGCCCCCGTCAATTCAGAAGTCAACTGAAAGACTCCGTCGCTATCGGAGGTTGTTCCTTCATAAGTATTTTCGAAATAGATATTGGCACCCGGCAATGGCTGATTTTGTGTATCGACCAATTTCCCATGAATGGAAATCTGACCGAAGGTCGTAACCGAAAGCAAGGCAAACAGGAATATGAGCTGAATTTTTTTCATTGCAATTTTGGATATTGTGTACCCCAAAGTTGCGGTGAGTCAAAAAGAAAGGAAAAATGAACCGGACGAACTGTCAAATAATGCCGATGAATGGTTGTCAGGCTGGATGAATTGTAGAAGACATTTGGGAATAAATCTTATTCGTAGCGAAGTGATTCAATGGGATCGAGTTTAGCGGCCTGCATGGCGGGCATCAGTCCGGAAACCAAACTAACAAACAAACACAAGGCTACCCCGGAAAAAATCCAAAGCCACGGAACGATAAACGAACTTCCCACCAAAGCTGAAACACCATTACCGGCCAGAATTCCCAGGACAATTCCCAGCAATCCTCCCAATTGCCCAATCACAATGGATTCGATCAGGAACTGTTGGCGGATGGTTCGGGAGTTGGCCCCCATCGCTTTCCGGACACCAATCTCGCGGGTTCGTTCCGAAACGGTGACCAGCATAATGTTCATCAAACCAACCGCTGCTCCCAGCAGTGTGATGAAACCAATAATCGTGGCGGCCAACGTAATATATTTGATATTCTCCAACAGAATATTTACCAGGTTATCGCTTTTCACAATATTGAAATCGGATTCGTCAGTCACGCTGAGGCCACGAACGACGCGGAAAACTCCTTCGGCTTCACCCACCGCAATATCGAGCAATTGCGGTGATTTAGGCATTACCTCGATTTGAAAATTCATCTGCAGACGCGAGAAAACCTGGCGTACATTGGAATAGGGCAACAACACTAACCGGTCACCCGAAGCTCCAAAACCGCTTCCCTTTTCAGCAAGAACACCCACCACGCGGTAACGCGCCGTCCCAATAGAAATAATCCGGCCAGTAGGATTGACAATCCCCGGAAAGAGTTTACGGGCCAGGCCATTTCCCAACAAGGCTACATTGCTCCCCGAATGAATTTCCTGCGAAGCAAAATTTCGCCCCTTACTAATATCATAACCGGCAGTTTGCAGATAATTGCCATCTACACCAATCACTCTCACATTGGGATTGCTTTTTTGCGATTCGTACCGAATCGTTGCGGTTCCTGTGGCAAAAACAGAAATGGACACATCAGCCGGAAAATCGAACTGTTTTTTGAATTCCTGCGCCTGGAAATAACTGATGTAACTGTAATTCTTACTGCGATACCGGTTTCCGCCCACCTGTACACGCATGCCGCGACTCTGAATAGTGAAGGTGTTGGCGCCAAGCCGCGTAAATTCTGCGGTGATAGAGTTTTTGATGGAATCAATCGCCGTGAGGATGCCCACCAACGCTGTAATTCCAACCGCAATGATCAGAATTGTCAAGACTGACCGCACCCAGTTTCCCCGGATGGATTGGATAGCCATAAAGACATTTTCGGTGGTAAGTGGATTGAGCAGCATGAGCAATTTGGTTTGCCTCTCCAAGGTAGAAATATTTGAAAGATTTTGAAACAATTCACCCTTTACAAACCTTTAGAAATTGTATTCATTTATGATTAATAAATGTTATTTTGCGACATATCTAAATAAATCGATTAAAAAATGGCATACGATGTTGAAATGATTCGTCAGGTGTACGAACGTTATCCTGAAAGAATCGCGCAAGCCCGTAAACTTCTTGGGCGTCCCATGACCCTTAGTGAAAAAATTCTTTACTCTCACCTTTCCGGTGATCTTCCTAGTGAACCGTTTAAACGTGGTGATTCATACGTCAACTTTTCACCCGACCGCGTCGCTATGCAGGATGCCACTGCACAGATGGCCGTTCTCCAGTTTATGCAAGCCGGAAAAGATCAGGTTTCTGTCCCTTCGACCGTTCACTGTGACCACCTGATTCTGGCAAAGGAAGGAGCAAAAGAGGACCTCACCAAAGCTGAACAGAACAACAAAGAAGTATACGATTTTCTGGCATCGGCCTCGAAAAAATATGGAATCGGTTTTTGGAAACCGGGAGCAGGAATTATTCACCAGGTGGTACTGGAAAATTACGCTTTCCCGGGGGGAATGATGATTGGAACCGACTCTCACACCCCGAATGCCGGCGGTATGGGAATGGTTGCCATTGGTGTAGGTGGAGCTGATGCCGTAGATGTGATGGCCGGACTGCCCTGGGAACTGAAATTCCCAAAATTGATTGGTGTGAAGCTGACCGGGAAACTCAGCGGATGGACCTCGCCGAAAGATGTTATTCTGAAAGTGGCCGGAATCCTGAGTGTAAAAGGAGGAACCGGAGCCATTGTTGAATATTTTGGCCCGGGAGCTGAATCGATTTCCGGAACCGGAAAAGGTACCATCTGTAATATGGGTGCTGAAATCGGAGCGACAACTTCCACTTTCCCCTTCGATGAGTCGATGAAAAAATACCTGCAAGCAACCGGACGTACCGACGTCGCAGAGATGGCTTCCAAAATCGAAGAACACCTTCGCCCCGATCCGGAAGTAGCAGACAATCCGGAAGCATACTATGACCAGATTATCGAAATTAACCTTTCGGAACTGGAACCACATATCAACGGTCCGTTCACTCCGGATTTGGCGACTCCCGTTTCGCAATTCGGTAAAGTAGCCAAAGAAAACGGATGGCCGTTGAAAATGGAGGTTGGGTTGATTGGTTCTTGTACCAACTCCTCTTACGAAGATATCAGCCGGGCTGCTTCAGTAGCTAAACAGGCTCTCGACAAAGATTTGAAAGTAAAAGCAGAGTTCACCGTTACTCCGGGTTCTGAGCAGGTTCGCTACACGGTTGACCGCGACGGTTACCTTGATACATTCGAGAAAATTGGTGGTGTGGTTCTGGCCAATGCTTGCGGCCCCTGTATCGGACAATGGGCACGTCACAACGCCGAAAACCTGGATGAGAACTCCATCATGACTTCGTTCAACCGGAACTTCTCCAAGCGTAACGATGGTAACCCGAAAACTCACGGTTTTGTGGCTTCACCCGAAATCGTTACTGCATTCTCGATTGCCGGCACGCTCGATTTTAATCCGGCAACCGACTACCTGGAAAATGCGAAAGGAGAGAAAGTTAAACTGGACGAACCGACTGGTGATGATTTGCCAGCCAAAGGTTTTGACGTAAAAGACCCGGGGTTCATTCCGCCTTCGTCTGAAAACAAAAATGTAGACGTCGT
The DNA here is from genome assembly GCF_009617875.1 of Prolixibacter sp. NT017. Lineage (NCBI taxonomy): Bacteria > Pseudomonadati > Bacteroidota > Bacteroidia > Marinilabiliales > Prolixibacteraceae > Prolixibacter > Prolixibacter sp. NT017. The sequence goes on from NZ_BLAV01000001.1 coordinate 3,407,827, forward strand.
CGTGAAACCGGATTCAGAACGTCTCCAGCTGTTGACTCCGTTCGAGCCCTGGGATGGCAAAAACCTGACCGGCATGAAACTGCTGATTAAGGCAAAAGGAAAATGTACCACTGACCATATTTCGATGGCCGGACCATGGCTTCGTTTCCGTGGACACCTCGACAACATTTCCAACAACATGTTGATTGGTGGCGTCAACTACTTTAATGATCGTACGAATGCCGTGAAAAACCAGTTGACCGGTGAAATCGGTGAAGTGCCGGCCACCGCACGTGATTACAAAGCCAAAGGAATCGGCTCGGTTATCGTTGGCGACGAAAACTACGGTGAAGGTTCTTCGCGCGAGCATGCCGCTATGGAACCACGTCATCTCGGCGTACGGGTTGTGCTCGTTCGTTCATTTGCCCGTATCCACGAAACAAACCTGAAAAAACAGGGTATGCTGGCATTGACATTCGACAATCCTGCCGATTACGACAAAGTACAGGAAGACGATACCATCGATGTATTGAAACTGACCGAATTTGCTCCGGGAAGTTCACTGATCGTTGTCCTCCATCATGCTGATGGCACAACCGACGAAATTGTTGCCAATCATACTTACAATGAAGCACAGATTGAATGGTTCAAAGCCGGTTCATGTCTCAATTTCATTAAAGAAAATCAATAAGCTTTCCATAAATGATAAAAAAAGCCGGTAGCAACCGGCTTTTTTTATACAATTTAAACTTTCCATCCTATTATTCTAAAATTTGTATATTATCAATCTCATTCCTTATATTTACACCAACTAACATTCAGAAAAACAAAGGTATGGAATCAGAAAACACGCAAAATGAGCAGACCAATCAAACAGGAGCTCCACACTCCTTTCAACATGAAATTCCTAATGCATCGGTCGTATTAATTCTCGGAATTATCGCCCTGATTATTTCATTTTTCAACAGTCTTGTAGGTATCGTTGCCGGCGTTGTCAGCCTGGTAATGGCCCGCAACGCAGAGCGCCTATACAACGAAACGCCAAGGCTTTACACTCTATCCTCTTTTTCTAATATCCGTAGCGGAAAGACCTGTGCCATCATTGGAATCGTCATCGCCGTTTTAAAAATTATTCTTATCGGAATCATCCTCGGATTGCTTGGAGCATTCATCCCGTGGGATCAAATTACACATGGAAGTATCCAATTATAAAAATAGTTTGATTCTACATTTTTTAACATTTTTTAATACAATTTCTAACCGATTTTAGAATTTCATCTTTTACTTTGAAATGCTGTTTATGAAAATAGTTCTTAAAAGAAAGTTTTAAACGAGTTTTAGTTTTTCTTTTTCAAGGACTTAAAAAACAGATCGCAAATTTGACAGTTGGGTTACTAGCCATCAGGTCATACTATAAAAAATAATCAGCCTTGTCGGAGGCGGCATCAGAAAATGAAAGCTGTCTGATGTTTTGAAAAGGATTGTGCTTAAAAAATAAAAACAGAAAACATTTTCCGATTAGATCTTAATTTATTGAACTAAATACGATTATCATGGAAAAGAACCTTAATGCACCGGAGGTTACCTTTAAGAAAAGCGTAGCCCCGTCTCAGTTCCTTGACGTCAAAACCAGAGAAAACGATTTACTTATGGAAACGGAATGGGATAACTTGGACGAGTACTCTGATTTCGGTGAATTGGAGGATCTGAATCAAATCTACGGAGACATCGACGAGATCTTATAACTGAAGGGGCTTTGGCCCCTTTTTTATTTCCGGCCCCCCTTACTACCTTTGCACAAAACCCGTGCAACCCATTCATGAAAAATACCCTTATTGTTTTGCTTGGTCCTACTGGTGTAGGAAAAACAGATCTCAGCATTGAAATTGCCAAGCACCTTCACACCGAAATCATCTCCTGCGACTCTCGCCAGCTTTACAAAGAAATCCGAATTGGAACTGCTGTTCCGGAAGAAAAATACCTGCAGCAGGTTCCCCATCACATGATTCAAAACCTTTCGGTAGAAGATGAATATAACGCGGGCAAATTCGAATACGATGTGCTGAATGTGCTGGACAAGTTGTTCCAAAACCATCAAACGGTTTTGATGATCGGCGGCTCCATGCTGTACATCGACGCGGTGTGCAAGGGAATCGATGACCTACCGACGGTCGATAAGGAACTGCGTCAAAAACTTCTCGACCGGTTCGATAAAGAAGGACTGGAACCTTTACGCACAGAATTGAAAAAGCTCGACCCGGACTATTATGAGCAGGTGGATCTGAAAAATCCCAAACGCATCCTCCATGCACTGGAGATATATTATATGACCGGAAAACCTTATTCTTCCTTACGGAGAGAAGAAGCCAAAAAACGACATTTCGATATCATCAAAATAGGGTTGAACCGCGACCGCACCGAATTGTACGACCGAATTAATCAGCGCGTGGAGCTGATGATTGAAGAAGGTTTGGTTGAAGAAGCCCGAAGCGTTTACGACAAGCGCCACCTGAACCCATTGAATACTGTTGGCTACAAGGAACTCTTTGCCCATTTCGACGGAGACTTCACGCTGGAACATGCCATCGAACGAATCCAGGCCAACTCCCGAAAATATGCAAGGAAACAACTTACCTGGTTTCGGCGTGATAAAAACATTCGCTGGTTTCATCCTGATGAGAAGGAGCAGGTACTGCAATATATTGACGAACAACTTTCGCAAAGCGAGAAAGCATGAAAGGGGACTTCACCATACGGGTTTATGGATTGATTTTAAAAGGACGAAATGTGCTGCTGACCGACGAATTCCAGTTAGGACAACCAATGACCAAATTTCCCGGTGGTGGACTCGAATACGGCGAAGGAACCATCGAATGTCTGCGGCGGGAATTCAGGGAAGAAATGCAGCAGGAGATTAAAAACATTCAACACTTTTATACCACCGACTTTTTCCAACAAGCAAAGTTCTTCGAGGAAACTCAACTGATGAGCATCTATTACCGGGCTGACTTTGCCAACGAACTCTTCACCGATTTTCCGGTTTCCGCGGAACGAGATTATTCTAACCTGAATAAAAACGGCGATATGCATTTCCGGTGGTGTCCCATCGAAAATATCGGGCAACAGCTCAGTTTTCCGGTTGACAAAAAAGTAGGTGACATGTTGCAGCAAATGGACGATTCCTATTAACATAAAAAAGCGAAAACATCGATATGTGCTTCCGCTCAACTCATTATTTTCCTAAATCCGGTTGTATAATAATCGGAACTAATTATCAGCAGACTTCCGGGATGAATCAATAATCGTCTTCATCCTCTTCTTCTCCACTCTCTTCGTCTGCCACGTCTTCAATTTCGTCAACGTCATCGTCCGTTTCTTCCAGACCTTCCATCACGAAATCATCGCGCAGCGTTCCGTCATCATCATAGTCGTCATCATTTTCGATAATTTCGTACGCCTCATCACGAGTCATTCGGACCAGGTAGTAATATTCTTCCGCTTCAAAAGGCAAAGCCGAAACAATCTCACCCTTCGAATTGGTGTAGGTTACCAGATTGTCTGCAAATCCAAAGGGATACTGGATTTTTATCTGTGTCTGAGTATCGGTGGGAAGTTTATCGTAATCCTTTACAACCCGGGGTTTAGTTATTCTATCCATCTGCAAATCAATTTAGGTCTGAAATAATTTCGTTCGTTTTTTCTAATCTTGACTGCCAAACTGTCTCCGGCAGCATTCACTTCATTTATATGGTCGAAAAATAGTAATTCAGGACATCTAAAAAACAACTTTGAGAAATTTATGAAAAAAAAAATTCTTAAATCCCGTTTTTGCTTTCAATCATCTGTTCTTCAACATATATCCTTCATACTATATAACTATTTTTCTTCCGAAAAATTGCCAAATCTCTTCGCGAACAAAGGGTTTGGGCTTTGGGGTGAAATTCTCTACATTTGTTGATTCTGAAAATAAGCTGAATTAAACATCGAAAAATGAAGCTATCATACACCTGGTTAAAGGATTATATTGACCTGGATTTAACTCCCGGGGAAGTGGCTGAAACCCTGACCCAACTTGGCCTCGAGGTAGGCAGCGTAGATGAGGTAGAAACCGTAAAAGGAGGTTTGAAAGGGATCGTCATTGGTGAAGTGAAAACCTGCGTTCCCCATCCCAATTCCGATCACCTGAGTTTGACTACGGTCGATTTGGGCAACGGAATAGAAAGTCCCATTGTTTGTGGTGCTCCCAATGTGGCGCAGGGACAAAAAGTAGTCGTAGCAACTGTTGGAACTACACTTTATGACGGAGATAAAGAATTTCTGATCAAGAAAGCGAAAATACGGGGCGAAGTTTCGGAAGGGATGATTTGCGCCGAAGACGAAATTGGCCTCGGAACCGACCACGCCGGTATTATGGTATTACCTTCCGAAGCAAAAGTTGGTATGCCCGCCAGTGACTATTTCAATGTAAAAAGTGATTATGTCATTGAGATTGATCTGACTCCAAACCGTATCGATGGTGCTTCACACATCGGTGTGGCCCGCGACCTGGCTGCTTATTTGAAACAAAACGGGAATATCGATTATCACGTTCCTTCGGTAGATCATTTTTCGGTGGACAATCATGATCTGGATATTCCGGTAACCATTGAAAATAAAGAAGCCTGCCCGCGTTATTCCGGAGTAACCATTTCCGGTATTACCGTAAAGGAATCACCCGAATGGCTTCAAAACCGGCTGCGTTTGATTGGACTAAGTCCGATCAATAACATTGTCGATATTACCAACTACGTGTTGTTTGAAACCGGTCAGCCACTTCACGCTTTCGATGCTGCGGAAATTGCCGGTAACAAGGTGATCGTGAAAACGCTTCCCGCCGGAACGAAATTCGTCACCCTCGACGAAGAAGAGCGCGAGCTCGATGCCAATGACCTGATGATTTGCAACGAATCGGAAGGAATGTGTATTGGTGGTGTTTTCGGCGGAATCAAATCAGGTGTAAAAGAATCGACCACGGCCATCTTCCTGGAAAGTGCTTATTTCAACCCGGTTTATATCCGGAAAACGGCCCGGCGTCACGGATTGAATACCGATGCTTCGTTCCGCTTTGAACGTGGCGTCGACCCGAACAACGTGATTTACGCACTGAAAAGGGCAGCATTGTTGATCAAGGAATTGGCCGGCGGAAACATCTCATCCGACATTGTCGATGTAGTAGCCGATTCTTCCGTTATGGACTATTTCCCGGTTACGGTTTCATATCAACATATCAACCGCCTTATCGGGAAAGATATTCCGGCCGAAACCGTGAAAAGTATTCTTACTGCTCTCGAAATAAAAATTGAAGCAGACACTCCGGATAACCTCGATTTGCTGGTTCCACCCTACCGCGTAGATGTACGCCGGGAAGCCGATGTGATTGAGGAAATTTTGCGGGTGTACGGTTACAATAATGTAGAGCCCGAAAGTGCCGTAAAATCAACCATCCAAAATGCAGAGTTTCCAGATAAGATGAAACTCCAGAATTTGCTTTCGGAAATGTTGACGGCTAACGGATTCAACGAGATCATGTCTAACTCGCTGACCAAAGCCGGGTACTATGAAGGGTTGGAGAGTTTCAAGGCTGAAAATACTGTTGAGTTATACAATCCGCTGAGTTCCGATTTGAACGGTATGCGCCAAACATTGATTTTTGGCGGTATGGAGGCGGTTGCCCGGAATACCAACTACCGGAATCCGGATTTGAAACTGTATGAATTCGGTAATGTATACAAGTTCAAAGGCAACAAATCGACCGACAATCCGGTGAAGAATTTCGCCGAGGAAGAGCATATCGGGTTGTGGATTACCGGCGAAGACGAACCGGAGAACTGGACTACACAGAGTCGTCCGACCACATTCTTTACCCTGAAAGCTTTCGTGGAAAATATGTTAACGCGACTGGGACTGGATGTGATGCAAGCCCAGGTGGATACGGTCGATTCCGATATTTTCTCTTCCGGTTTGGAATACAAATTCAATAACCAATTGATTGCCCAAATCGGCTATGTTAGTTCGAAGGTGAAAAAGACTACGGACGTGGACGCTGACGTTTTTTACGGCGACCTGAACTGGACCGCCATATTGAAACTTTTGGACAAGAACGGTGTTTCTTATACGCCGCTTCCCAAATATCCGGAAGTGCGCCGCGACCTGGCTCTTTTACTCAATAACGATGTAAAATTCAGTAGTGTAAAAGAAATTGCCTACAAAACGGAACGGAAACTCTTGCGCAACGTCAGCATTTTCGACGTGTATGAAGGGAAAAACATTCCGGAAGGCAAGAAATCATACGCGGTAAGTTTCTTCCTGCGCGACGAGGAGAAAACACTGAAAGATAAGCAGATTGACAAAGTGATGAAGAAGTTGCTGAGCGCGTTCGAACGCGAACTGAATGCTCAGTTGCGATAAACATCATTAATAAAATAATTCGGGGCCAATTCGAATGTTCGGGTTGGCCCTTTCTTGATTCACAACGCTAATGACGCCCAATACAACCAAAGGGGTTTTGCTGGCTATGACCACAGCCTTTTTATGGGGATTTCTGGCCATTGCCCTGAAAGTGGCCTCAACCATGGTCGACTCGTACACCATTGTATGGTTTCGTTTCACCATCGCTTTCCTGGCTTTGTTCTCCTTCTTTCTCTTCCGGAAACGGGGAATGTTGCGCATTCTTATCAAACCACCATTTATTCTGGTGGTAGCAGCGCTGGCCCTTGGATGGAATTACCTGGGGTTTATGCAGGGTGTTAGTTACACTTCGCCGGGGAATGCACAGGTCATTATCCAGCTTGGACCGGTTTTGCTGGCGTTAGCCGGCATCATCGTCTACAAAGAGAAACTTTCCAAAAGGCAAATCATTGGTTTTATCGTGGCCTCAGTAGGATTTCTACTCTTCTACCGCCAGCAATTAATCACTATGCTGGGCAGAGAAGCCGATTTCAACACGGGCGTACTTTGGATTGTATCAGGAGCTTTTGCCTGGAGCATTTACGCTGTGTTTCAGAAAAAACTGGTGCAAACCCACCATGCCCAGGCAATGAACATGTTTATTTACGGCTTACCGGCCCTTCTTTTCATGCCGGCTGCAAACTTTCGTCACCTGGCAACCCTTACACCGGGTTGGTGGATTCTCCTGATTTTCCTTGCTGCCAACACACTAATTGCATACGGAACGCTGGGAGCTGCCTTCAAATACATCGAAGCGAATAAAATCAGCATCATCGTCGCGATGAATCCCATCATCACCTTCATTACCATGGCCATCCTATCGGAACAACATGTTTCCTGGATTCCACCGGAAAATATTTCCCCACAGGGTTATCTGGCTGCCATTCTTGTGCTTACCGGCGCGGTACTAGTCGTCAAGAGAAAACGAATAAAAGATTGATGACCATTCGTTGAGTTTAGGTGGCTAATTTTTTTTATTTTTTGCCAACCTAAACAAAACGAACTTATGAATCTTAGCTTTGCCAGACTAAACCGGGTCATGCTCGTGCTCATGGCCGCATCCTTATTTTCCTGTCAACACGACAAATCCAAAATAATGACCGTGACCGGCGAAATCCCGGCTTCGCAAATGGGTGTCACGCTTTCGCATGAACATATTCTGGTCGATTTTATCGGTGCCGACAGCATCAGCCCAGACCGGTACAATCGTGAAGATGTGGTAAAACGGGTTCTTCCCTACCTGGAAGCACTAAAACAATACAATGTAAATACGTTTGTCGACGGAACGCCCCAGTTTCTGGGCCGTGACCCCGAATTGCTAAAAGAGTTGTCGGAAAAAACCGGCATGAATTTCATTACCAACACCGGTTGGTACGCCGCCGGAAATTACAAATACTTACCTCAGGAAGCTTTCGATTTAAGTGCCGAAGAAATTGCCGCACGCTGGATTGATGAAGCAAAAAACGGGATTGGGGACACCGGTATAAAACCCGGATTTATTAAGATTGGCGTGAATGATCCGATGACAGAGATGGATGTGAAAATTGTGAAAGCGGCCTGCATCACGCACCTGGCAACCGGACTGACCATCATGTCGCATACGGGACTGGCCGGACCGGCCTTTTCGCAGTTGAAAATTCTGGATGAATACGGAGTTGCGCCGTCAGCTTTTATCTGGACACACGCCATGATAGAGCCGAAAATGGACAAAATCCTCACCGCTGCCGACATGGGAACCTGGATTGGTTTTGACAATCTTACTCCTGAATACAAAATGGTCAGCCGGATGCTGGATCTCCTCAAATACTTTAAGGCTGCCAGACGACTTGATCGGGTTCTGATTTCTCAGGATGCAGGTTGGTACTCTCCGGGAGAATCCAATGGAGGCGATTTTAGGGAATACTCCACCATTTTCGATACGTTGATGATATTGCTCGACAGAGGAGGTTATACTATGGATGAAATTAACCAAATCCTGGTGACCAATCCTGAAAACGCATTCACCATTCGCGTAAGGAAATTACAGAAACAGACTGACAAAACTTCGGATTAGCATTTCCGGGCACTTCCTGTTCCTATTTTTGTAACTTCGTTATTGAATAAAAAAGGGAACAGTTATGACGGATATTCGGGTTACCAAAGGAGATATCACACAACTGAAGGTTGATGTAATTGTGAATGCTGCCAATAATTCACTATTGGGCGGCGGTGGCGTCGACGGTGCCATTCACCGGGCGGCCGGACCAGAACTGCTGGACGAATGCCGTACCCTGAACGGATGTGCGACCGGCGATGCAAAAATCACGAAAGGTTACCATTTGCCTGCAAAATATGTGATTCACACAGTGGGCCCGGTTTGGTCGGGAGGCAATTACAAAGAACGTGAATTGCTGGCCTCGTGCTACCGGCGCAGTCTGGAAATTGCAGTCAGTCATAAACTGAAATCAATTGCCTTTCCCAACATCAGTACAGGCGTATATCATTTCCCAAAAGAAGAGGCTGCGCGCATAGCAGTGACAGAAGTGAAACAGTTTGTAGAAAATTCGCCATTACCTGAGGAAATCATTTTCTGCTGCTTCGACGATGAGAACTATTCCCTTTACCAGGAAGCTTTACGTTGATCAGTCCGAACAATTTTTTCTCTTTTTGCTATTTTCGTCACCATGAAAATTACCATGAAACCGGTCACCAATCCCCACTCCATCGAATTAGTCGCCCGGCTGGCCGAAGAAATCTGGAACGAGCATTACGTGCCAATCATCGGGCAGGAACAAGTCGACTACATGATTGGGAAATACCAGTCGGTTCCGGCAATTACCAACCAGATTGACAACGAAGGCTACATCTATTTCCTGATATACGCCCAAGAAAAAGCGGTAGGATACGTCGGAATACAAATCAGGGACAAGGAACTGTTCCTGAGCAAATATTACGTGCACAGTTCGCAGCGTGGGAGAGGATACGGAAAAGAGGCGCTGGAATTCATCCGCCAATATGCGGTCGAGAGAGGGTTGAAAGGTATTTCCCTTACGGTGAATAAATTCAACTCGAACAGCATTGCTGCCTACGAAAGAATGGGGTTTCTCAATCTTGGGCCTACCGTCGCAGATATTGGCAACGGCTTCATCATGGATGACTACAAAATGCGCCTTCCGCTGGATTAATTCCGGAAAACCGGATTAGGTAAACAGTTCGGCCAGGCTACCGTAATAGTCTTCTTCCCAACCACTTTTCATGTTATCGAAAGCTTCGTCGGGAATGTTGGTCTGATGAATCTCCATGCTGGTTCCATGCTTGTCGGGATGCAGTTTAATGGTGACGACCGAATCTTCATCCTCACCGAAATACCACTTCTGAACAATTTTTTTATCCTGTTCGAACTCTACATTCTCGCCCGATATAGCTCCATCCCAAATGCTGAACTGCGAGCCCGGCTCGGTACTCATCACCGCCGGTTCACCTGTCCAGATTTCTAGCATAACCGGGTTGACCAACGCATTATACACATCTGCTGGCGATGCTTTCAGCTTAAAATATTTCTTGAACTCTTTCATCGAAATTTCTTTTTTATCGGGATTATTCGGTCCAAAAATACGGAGAATATCCGGTGTGCGTCATTTATCAGGCTCAATATAAAGCAAACTTTCTATTTTTGTCCATCGATTAATAAGAGAGTAACGATATTATGATAACGAAAGTACGAGATTACGCCAACCTGGTTAAATTCGAACATACTATTTTTGCCTTACCATTTGCACTTGTCGGTTTCACACTGGCTATTACCCAAACAGCATCTGTTTTTCGCTGGGAAGAATTGATTGCGGTTCTGCTTTGCATGGTTTTTGCCCGGAACACCGCCATGGGCTTCAACCGGTATCTCGACCGTGAAATTGATGCGGAAAATCCTCGCACAGCCCAGCGTGAGATTCCTGCCGGTATTGTTACCGCTCGCAATGCTGCTGTTTTTGTGGCCATCAACGCGATTCTGTTCATCGCCACAACGTGGTTCATTAATCAGCTGGTCTTTTTCCTTTCGCCAATCGCTTTGATTGTCGTGATGGGCTACAGCTACATGAAGCGCGTCACTCCGCTTTGCCATTTTGTGTTGAGCGCCGGACTGGCTTTGGCGCCGATCGGAGCGTATCTGGCGGTAACCGGGAAGTTTGCGCTGGTTCCTATCCTGTTTTCGTTCATTGTCTTTTTCTGGGTTAGCGGATTCGACATTATTTATGCATCGCAGGATGTGGAGTTCGACCGAAATAAAGGATTGAACAGTGTTCCGGTTTTACTGGGCGTGAAGAAAGCACTGCGTTTTTCAGCACTCGTGCATGTGCTGGCCGCCATTATGGTTGTATGGGCCGGCATCGATTTACATGCCAACTGGCTGTACTGGACCGGTGCTGCCATTTTTGTTGCATTACTTACTTACCAGCAAAGCATCGTAAAGCATGACGACCTAAGCAAAGTAGGTCTGGCATTTGGTACCACCAACGGCGTCGCCAGTGTGATTTTCGCCGTTTTTGTGATTACGTCTCTATATATCTAACAATTTTATGCAAGGACAGATGTAGCAAGTTGTACTAATTCCCAATCCTGTATCTATCAATAGAGAAGCTCTGTGGAGAAAATAACAATAGCTGTGTAAGAAGTCTTTATTCGCTACTTAGGTTTAGCAGAATTTTTGAGTTCAAAGCTCACATGACATAACTGAGTAAAATATTCACACACCCATCTTATTGAAGACTGTTTATTCACATTTGACTGCGCTCTCCAACAACACTGATATCCAAGCAAAACAATACGGTCGATATAGAATATTCTATTGAATCAACTTGTCAGAATAAATAAGAGCATCTCCCAAATTTACAGTTGCTTCCTTTTGGGGATTTAACCATTTGAAAGCAATGATATGGTTTGTCTTAGGCAATTGGTATTTCCAAAATACATCTACTCTCCGGGCAGGCGACGATGCTACTGGCAAGAGAATGATTTCGGCTTCATTTCCGTCAACAGACACAGCAATTTTTGCCACATAATCTTCGTCCGAACATCGTATATAACCACGTATCACTGCCCCAATCCCGTTAAAAGTAACTTTAGCGACTTCCTCTTTTGTCAACAAAATATTCAGGGGTTTTCTGTCAACCGGGAAATGTCCTTCAAATGATTTTTCCAACTGTACCGGAACCGGTTTTTGACAGGCAATTGTTACTAGGGAATCGTTTATCTCTCCTCCGTTTTTCAGAACTACCTGTAATGCCTGTTTCAATCCTAAGTTATACACATCGTGTAACGAAAGATTGGTATAAGCAAAATTACGGTCTTCCACTTCATACAGATTTTTCTTCCAGTATTCGGGAATATGACTGTATCCTAACATAGTTCCCAGAATTCCTCCGGCAGTAGCCGGATTACAGTCCGCATCCTGTCCGCATCGTGTTGCAATATTGAGTGTTTTTGTATAATCTCCCCGGCCGTAAAGTAATCCAATTACTACGTATGCACTGTTAATCTTCGCATCGATGTCCAAAGGATTAAACACACCGTCCGGACAACCATAATCCTCGCTCCACTTCTTCTGACATTCAAACCAGGTTTGCTTCCAGTCATCAGGATACTGGGAGTGCCACTTGATTACGTCGGCGATGCACTGGTGAAAGGTGCTTTTCTCCGGAATTGTTTTCAAGGCTTCTGTAACAATGGCTTCAATATCGTCTAAAACAAAAGCCAGCGAATACATTGCTCCAACAAAAACACCTCCGTACCAGCCATCACCGTAGCAAATCATATGGCCAATTTTGTCAGAAAACCGGCTTGCGGTATTGGGCATTCCGGGTGACATTAAACCCGCATAATCTGCTTCAATCTGATAGTCTATATCATCGGCATGCGGATTATTGAGCCAATTTCCGGACTCTGTTGGCTTTATTCCGTGAAGAATGTTGTAACGAGCCTGTTGGTTAGCATGCCACAACGGATACTCTGAAGTTGCAAAAGCCTTTGCTATAGAATCGATTGGAGCATCAATCCCCAACCGGTCGAAAACAGCAACAAACGTTAGATCCATATATACATCATCGTATAATCCGGGGAAAGTATCATAATATTTTTTAATCGCACCATCGGGCCATTTGATCGGAATATAATCCTGAATCAGGGTTCCGTTGTAAATAAACTCAACAGGGCCGCCATAGGTACACCCGATGGTTTGTCCGGCCCATCCACCCTTTATTTTATCGGCAAGAACAGATTTGGTAATGGTTATTTCTTCAGGAATAGAAACACTCGTCTCATTCTGTTTTGTTGCTGAACAGGAGATAACAAGGTCAATAATTAAAAATGTGGCGATTAAAAAAATATATATCCTCATAGTAATTGATTTTACAACTCCACTTCGCGCAAGTAAGTAATCGAAGATTGAGTCATGCTCACCCCTATCGGTATTTGTATTAGTCCTCCGATAGTCATTATTTTTCTTCTTTATCTTTCTTTACATCATTTATTTTTCTCGACTACCAGTTGAATTAACTGCTCTGGTTCGTTGGTGGTTATAAAGTCAACACCTTCGTTTAAATAATGAACCAATTCTTTTGCATCGTTTACAGTCCAAACATTTACAGTGAGGCCAACTTTGTGTGCTTTACCGATCAATGATGAATCACGTTGAAAAGAATAAAAAGGATAATCTAGACCTGATATTTTATCAGATGCAAGAGTTTCTATGGATTTATCATCCTTCAAATAAGCAATATGAGTTGTCGGATCCAATTCCCGGATACGCAGTAATGCACCATAATTGAAACTAATATAATCCACCCAGGCCTGAGCTTTCAGGTCATGTACCATGCGAACCACGGCATCAGTCAATTCCAGAGTTCGTTGCTGACTGATTTGTGACGATTTGATTTCCAACACCAGGCGAGTTTTGTTTTGCAGAACTGTTGTTTTCAGGTATTGCTCCAGACTAGGAACACCTTCATCGTTTTCGAGATCAATGGCATGCAGCTCCTTTGCCGTGGTTTTTTCTACTACCTTTCCTCTAATTGAAGGATCGTGACAAATTACTGGAACATGATCGGCCGACCACCAAACATCAAACTCAGAAGCTGCACACCCGAGAGCAATCGCACTTTTTAAAGAGCCTATGGAATTCTCACTTCCCGGTTGATTTTTCCATGCCCCCCGGTGAGCGACGACCGGAGTATGGATAAATTCATCTTTAACCAGATTATATTCAACGGATTTTTCACCGAATCCAACAGTTATTCCATAACAGAAGCCAGGTATTGCAGCAGTTAACCGGGTTAAACTCTTTAAATAAACCTTCCCTTCCCGATCGATACGAAACAAACCTGCAGTATCTTTTTGCAATACAATGTTGCCTTTCGCAAAATTGCCCGATATTACAAATCTGCCAATAAAAGCTCCCTTTTGATTCAATGGAATCCTGTAGTTGGTTAAAACCGGCAGAGTCGTTTGCCTGTTACCGGCACTTACCTGTAAAGAGAAGATAATAGTTAACGCCAGCCCGCTCAATATCTGAAATAGGTTTTTCATATTAAATTCTTAAAAGAATGCTTTAACATTTTAGGCTAAAGCACTCTCAAGTTAAGACACTCATTATCAAACAGCAAAATCTTATTTCGAAGGAAATGAATAATCAAATTCCTTTCCTCCGGATGTTCTGATATAACTGTCAAACGCTCTTTCATTTTCATGAAGGACAATTACACGTGCTCCCCGCTTCAGGATTTCGTGATATGCAGAAGCATAGCCGGTTTTACGGCCATACGCCAAACAGATTCCATCCAATTCCCCGGCAAAATCGTTGTTATGATCGTGCCCGACAAAAACACCCATTACATCTCCCATTTCGACAAACGAAGCAAAAAGCCCGCTGTTTAAAGAAGGTGAACAAACCGTTTCAGAATGATTTTCAAGTACATTTTCCTGATTTCTAACAAGTTCATATTCCGGAAACGGTATGTGGAAAAATGCCAGTGCAGGAATCCTCTTTCCCTCCTCAGAGCTGAAGCGTTTACTTGTGCGACGATACCACTGAATCTGATCATTTTTGATCCAATCGTATCCCTCCACCTGGGGCATCGACGAGTAGGCGTGGGAATCAAAAAGATATAACACACACTCTGTTTTTCGCGTATCAACAGATTTCACTTCCCAAAAACAATTACCTTCTCCCGACAGTGATTTGTCGCTATTCCTGCTGAGATTATAAGGGTCCTTCTGCAAAAGTTGAAGTACCTCATTTTTGGGCATATCCGATTCCGTATCGTGATTGCCAAACACAATGGCAAACGGCACTTTTAGGTCAGTCATTGGGCGAATTACTTCTTTCCATCCCTCTTCTGCTCCTTTTGAAACAACCACATCACCTGTAATAATAACCAAATCAGGCTGTTCTTCCTGAATCAACTTACGCATTAGTTGAACTGTGCTATCGTTATATGCAGCATATTCCCCACCTTTAATCCAGTGCAAATCGGTAAATTGAATAATCTTAAATGTTCCGTTTTTAAACGACAGGACAGGTTTAGCAGAAAACACGTCTAATGTTGAAAGGACAATGGCCAGTATTAAAGAAACTCTCATTTTCATTGTAATGTTCTTTTTTAGTTGGTTGCCGGTGTTAGCTTCACAAAGGTCACTCCATGATATGGTACTTCGGTTGAAAAGCTATTTTCAAAAGTTCCCAGCTCCCTTTGCCGCCACAAATCACGGACAACTACTTTACCTGATAGATTGAGGAAAGCGAAATCGAGGCTCATATCATACTTTTTCTGTTGGATGGCTTCGCCTTCTTCTTTATTCCATAAAATGAAATAAGGATCGACGTGAAAGAAGCCCACAGCAATCGATCCGTCTTCAAGATATTTGTACCAAATCTGGCCATTATCTACCATTATTTTATGGACCGGCATCACTGCTGGATCCTGATCAACACCAATTACCTCATCGTTGGTCAACAGGTTAATTGTAAAATCGTCCATATCGCTCATATCACAACCGATTAACAGGGGGGAGGATAAAATACACCACAAACTAATGTGCGAATATTGTTCATCGGGAGTGAGATATGATTCATGCACGTTGGCTCCCCAACCCATACCCAGTTTCCCGACGACAAGCATGTCAGGATCATTGTATTTTCCAGGACGGGTAACAGGAGCACACACGTCCTGAAAGAACCCAATACTTCTGACAATATTCCATTCATCGGTAATATCGCGCGTGGTACGCCACTGATTTCCCCCGGCTTCACGAGCCCAATTCCAGACATTCGGAGCACCAAAACCTACACAATAAACAATATCCCTCGGTACTCTATCAAGCGCATCGCGCATCACGACATAGGGTTCCTTAATTAGTTCTTCGGTTGGAACCGGGGCAATTTCGGAGTAATAGCAGTAATCGTATTTCAAATAATCTACTCCCCAGTCAGCCCAGGTCTTCGCGTCCTTCTCCTCATAACCATAGCTTCCCAAGTGACCGCCACAAGTTCTTGGCCCGGGTGAAGAATAAATACCAAACTTAAGTCCCATTTCGTGGATAGAGTCGCACAAGCGCTTAAAGTCGGAGAATTTTTCGTTTCCCATAAGCTCTCCGTTTGCCGAACGTTTATTGGCTTCCCAGCCATCGTCTATATTAATGTAACTCCACCCATGGTTCATCAGTTTTTCCTTCATAAAGCTGGCAGCATCCACCACTTTCTGCTCATCAACCTTCAATCCCCAGCAATTCCAGCTATTCCATCCCATGGGAGGAGTTAATGCAATTTCGTCGCCCGCCTGAACCCTGACCACTCTCGCATCAGTTCCCAGTTCATTTTTGGCTTGCAATATCATACTATAAGTACCTGATTTTGTCAGCATCCCGCTGATAATCCCGGTTCGGGTATCCAGTTCCAGCCCTTCCGGCATATTTTGTACTGAGAAAGACATCGGGCGATTTCCGGTGGCTGCAATTGTCAGTAAAAAAGGATTACCGGGCCTTACCCCAAAAACTTTTGCATTATTAATTTTGGGCTTTGGCGAAGGTTTTGGAGTTAGAATATACTTTTCTGTTTTTATCGGCTCAGGCATCACTGCTTCAGGAACGACCTCTCCTTTGGTTTCAAAACGTACATTAAGCCAATCGGCATGATCATACATTATGCCATCACCGCCTTCTGTCACCAAAAAAGCCAGTTTTTTAATATTCTTCAGAGTAATGTTAAAAGACTTCGCCGGCATTCCCTTTTGCATCAGACCACTTCGCCATATGATTTGCTGGTCTGCCAGGATCTGAAACTCCATCTTTCCTGCAAAGTCATTCCGGTCGTCGGCACCTACCTGCCCGGAAAGAAATTTTGCCTTGCCGTCCAGCCGGACGATAAACCGACTTATTGAATGTGTTCCGATTCCCCGTTTATATTTTATGCCTGCTACAGACAACTGAGTGCCCAGAATTGAACGATTCACCATTGGTGTTCCCCAGTCCTGATACATCCTACTCACATTCAACTCGTCCAGCCATATCGTTTTTGACTGAACACAAAAGGGCAAAAGAGAGATCAGGAATCCGAATATTATTTTCTTCATAGTCGTAGTGAAAAAGTTAGTTCATCAAATAGGTTAGTTTGTCTTCACAATATACTCATCAACAATCAGTCAAAAAGCCTCCGGGATACCCCGGAGGCCCACCCTATGCGAAAGGTTGAATCCGAACCTATAAAGGATCCATTAAAACTAGTGCTGTTGTCTATATTTCATTATTCTCTGACCACTGAAATTCCCTTCCCTGTCCCGATGTAGACTTTATTTTCTAATACACGAATACATTGCACCCGATTATCTATCAGGTTACTGTTGGCCGTAGTATAGGTTTTCCATTTTGTTCCGTCGAATACGGATACTCCTTTATTGGTCCCCACCCAGATTTTGCCATACGAATCTTCAGCAATTGCCAGAATCAGATTCTCCACCAGTCCGCTGTTTTCTTTTTTGTAAATCGTCCAGTTTGTCCCGTCAAACTGAGCAAGACCATTGCAGGTTCCAATCCATATATTCCCTTGGGAATCGGCTGTCACGGAATACACGTCGTCATCTGGCAATAGACTGTTTTCCTTATTGAATAGTATCCAGGTACCTTTGTCATATCTTGAAAGACCGTGATATGTCCCAAACCACATGCGGTTTTGAGAATCGCATGTTATCGCAACGACAGAGTTGTCCCCTAGATTCACTTCACGGTCATTATAAACAATCCAGTGCTTTCCATCGAGATTTGCTACACCACCGTTTTTTTCATTCACATCAATTTCGCCCTGCCCGTTCAGATTGACAGCGCCTCCGCCCCAGTCACCAACCCATATGCTTCCTTTGCTATCTGACGAAATGGTATTCACCGAATTTGTGGGAGATGCATCTTTGACCTTTTCCCATTCAATTCCATCTTTGCTTTTATAAACACCACCACCCCAGAGGCCTGCCCATTTGGTATTATCATCCGCGATAAACAGTGTTTCTACGTAACTTTCAGGCCCTCTCGTTTCCCACTTTCCATCAACATACTCAAAAACACCAGCCCACGTACCAGCCCACAGATTTCCATTCTGATCAAAACAGATGGCCCGAATATCATTTTTAGGAGAAAACGAATCCTCAATCCGATAATTTGTCCATTCTTCAGTGCATCCCGTGTACAAGAAGAAAGAAAAAAACAGGTTGATTAGTATGATTAGCTTCTTCATGTTTTCCGATTTAAAGTTGTTTCCGAGATTCCAGCCAGTTCCGGTAATCAGTATACAGTTTTCCCGAATTCGGATGGCCGACTGTTGCAATTGATTCCGGCTTATTCATGATACCCATGTATTGGTAAACAAGAATTTTGTCAACGAATGGAGAAATATCTTCCATCTGCTTCAGTATCCGTTCGAAATCAGCCGGAACAAGGGCACTATCATACACGTCTCCTTCAAACTCGAAAATTTCCATATCGGCCCAAAGTTTCGACCGTCCGGCTTTCGTGTGAACCTTGCTCAATGCTTCATAGTACTTTCCTGCCGTTCCGACTTTTGTCTTCTTTACCCCGATTTCGTCCTGATAAGCTATGATGTCGATATCCAGTTGCTCCAGTTTTCGGACGTAATTATCATCAGCTCTGACAGATTTCGTGCCGTAAGGCGCTATTAAATTTACAGAGTTAGGAGTCAGTTCCTTGGCCTTTTTATTGCATCGATTAACATATTGTATTGTCGTGTCATCAATGGTGTTCCACAGACCTGATTCGTTAGGATAGTACCACCCGTAAAAACTCTTGTGATGGGCGTATTTTTCAGCGACTTCTTCCATTCCCTTCTCGCGCAAGCGAGCCACCTCTTCACTCGTCATCATTTTGTTCCCCTCGCGCCAGTCTGCCCAAAAATCGTTACTTACAAAAAACTTGATCCCACATTCATCGGCAGCTGATAAAACAGCTTCCAAAGGATCTGGGCATGCATAGTCATAACGAGGCTGAAGTTTTGACGGATAAAACGTTTTTCCGTCATTCGCGACAGCCATTAGAACAAGGTATTCCATGCCTAGTTCGCTATGCTCTTTCACCTTAGCTTTCCATTGTTCTGTCGTGAATTGAGGCAAAATCGGATTCCAGTATTTACCCTCCGGAGCATATCCATGCGTAAACTCAAACCAGGAGCCTGAAATGGGTTTAATTGCTGAATTCGAACCCATTCCGGATAATGTGGAAGCGACCAACTGATTTCGCAGCAACAAGGCGGTCGACGCGACGCCCGATATCTGTAAAAATTTCCGTCTATCCATGATTTCCTACTATGTTTTATTACCAATTCATTTTAAATCCATTCCGACAACATTGTTCCGGGCAAGATGCTACCGGGAAGTTTGTTTATTCTTTATATAATTCTGATAATCTATATATAACTTAACGGTCGCTTCTTCTCCCAAACGTATCGACATAACGGGATTACTGAAAACTCCTGGATATTGGTAGCAAAGTATCTTTTCGAAATTGTCAAAAAGAGTCAGATCGTGAACAATCTCGTTGATAGGACGAGGATACAAATAACCTTCCTTGTGAAAAAGAAACGCTTCCAAATCGAACCAGAGATGCGCATGGGCATCGTCACACCACTTTTGCAATTTTTGTGCAGCCTGAACTCCGGAAAGATCACTTTTCGGCATCCTGCCAAAGCCAAACGGACATAGAATGTCCAGATTCTTTAATAACTCGGGATAAACTTTTTCAGCTTTAGGCACATCGAAACTGCTGGTGGCAAGCATGATCGGTTTATCAGGTGCCAAAGCTGTGCTGAACGCTTTGAATCCTTTAAAGAAATTGACCATATCATTTTGTCGCCGTATCCGGTCCTGATCATTTGTTGCATAAGCATCGAGCCCCCCCGAATTTTCCTCCGAAACGTACCACCCGTAAAATGACCTGTGATGTCCGTATCGCTCCCATAATTCACTTGCAACCCTTTTGTGCCACTCCAAAGAAGCCTGTGTAAAATCGAACCAGGCATACATGCCCACCCCTACCAGAACATTCATCCCAAGTTTATCAGCCTCAGAAAGAATGGCCTCAATCGGATCGTGTGCCGTAATGGACATTCGTCCTGAATATAATTTTGAAGGATAAAAAGCTTTCCCGTGGTATCCCTCCTGTTCAATGCGGTGTTTGTCGACATATGCTTCATTTCGGAATGCCTCCTGAATGACAATGATATCCATGCCGATTTTGTGCATCAACTGCACCAGCTCTTTCCATTGATCATCAGTCATTTTTTGCAATGCGGGATTCCACATTTTCCCTTCGGTTTCGCTCCAGTGGTAAAGTCCGGTCCAGGCGCCGTCAATCGTTTGAGTCGAACGAATTTTCGACTCAATAATCCTTATCGGTTTTTCGACCAACTGCCGGTAGTCTTTCCCCCGTACAACGAGAATAATCCTGTTGTCACCGACCTTATCTGCTGTCGGCATGATAAATTTTACACATCGGGTGGAATTAGCGTCAACAGTAATCTTTTTTCGGAATAAGAGAGCTTCCTTAGTTTCATTGTTGAAATAAACCAGCACCTCAACCTGTTTCTCCTGTCCTCCGGAGTTGTATATCCCTGCCCTTATATCCAGATCCACTTTATTGGTTATTACTGATGGCGGAATAAGCGTCAGACCAATTCCTTGCCCGGCGGCCCGATTAAGGAACGAGAAACAGAAAGATATAAGTGCTATATGGATTAAAAATCTGTATCTCATTAGTTTCACCTCTGTATAAATATGAATTAAAACAGTCTGTCAACCTCCTGATGAAAATAATCGATGCATTGACTGATGTCCGGAACGGAATTGTCCCAGTTATATTCATATTCAATTGAAAATAATCCTTTGAAATTCTGACGTTTTAATTCCTTCAGCATTCCGTCAACATCACAGACACCGGTTCCCCAAATCACATCATGCTGTTCAGCCTCACCAGCTTCTTTCTCTTTCACATCCTTGAAATGCAACGTTTTCACACGACCTTCACACATTTTCAGGGCTTTAGCCGGGTCAATTCCCATACGTTCCCAATGACCGACATCGGCGCATGCACCAATACGATTGCTAAGCCCTTTTACTGCATTCAGAAATAACTCAGGATTCCAGTAGAGAGAAGGCTTTGGGTGATTATGAATAGCCACATCAATTCTATATTGGTTGGCTAGTTGATCAACATATTTCAGGTATTTATAATCGGGTTCGCAGGTAATCGTTTCGATTCCCATAGACGATGCAAATTCAAAAAGCTGACTCCACTCGGCTTCACTATGACAAATAATGACCCCGCTGGCAACAATTTTGACACCTTTGGATTTCGCATAGGCCAACACTTTTTCCTGTGTAGCCTTATCCATATGAAAATCCATTGTTCCGGGAATATCTTCCCCCAATAACTGACCGTAATATACCTCAATATATTTCAGTCCCAGTTGATATGCTTTATCGATGGCCTCCTGCAGGCTGAATTTATGAAACGTGTAAGCCTGGATTCCCAAATGCCAGCCAGCCTTTTCAGCTTTGTCTGCTTGAGGAAAAGCGCGAACCGAGAAGCTCATAATTACAAGAGTAACACAAAGGTACCTAAAGGTATTTTTCATCATTCCAGTTATTTAGTCAGGACAAAATATAGTTCAGGAGCCAAATGCTTTCTTAGCCTCCTGTTATGATATCAATCTACAGGCATTTCGGGTAAGGACCATCCATCCCTATAGCTGTGTCTGATCCACTCGCTCGCCATTTCTTTTGCGTTAAATTCAGCAAACCGTCTGTCAAAATGCGGATCTCCATCAACCACAGCATATTCATCAACAGTTACGACCTTGATTTTGTCATTCGGTGATATGTTGGTGAACTCCATCTTCTCTCCATCCCAGGTTAATTCCCGATGCAAACCGGATAACCTTACAGCCAGCACTCCCATGACCACCATTTCATTGAACGGTCCGGAAAACCCGAAATTAGAGGAAGCTTCTTTTCGGCTGTCAGCCGGTTCTTTGCATGCTCTTATCCAATCTTGCTCATGTGCATTGGTCCCCCAGATATTTCCATTCCCTCCTTTTATTCGAGGAATGGTTGGCTCGGGTTGTTTAAAATGGGCCATAGCTGATTTTGGCAACAACGTAGGATTCATTCCATAACAACCTGTCATTATTTTCCCCCTGGTTCCGACGAAAATCAACCCGCCGTTGGAATCTCCCATCATCTCACCATCTTCCAGCTCTTCGGGACGATCCGGCAGTAAACCTCCATCGTACCAGTGAACTTTCACCTCGGGCATGTTGACTTCGCCTTTCGGCGGTCTTTCCGGAAATGTATAGGTAACTTTCTGGGCCTGTGGAGGCGAATAAAGGTTTGCAAGGGTAGAACTCGCCATCACTTTCGTTGGATATTTCAGATCCAGCGCCCAATACAAAGGATCCATGATATGACAAGCCATATCGCCGAGAGCTCCCGTTCCAAAATCCCAGAAGCCTCTCCAGTTCCATGGAGTATAAGCAGGATCATACGAACGAAACTCAGCTGGTCCGACAAATAAATTCCAATCCAATTCTTTCGGCACTTTCACTCCGCCCTTAGGTTTGGCTAATCCCTGAGGCCAGATAGGTCTATCTGTCCAACAATGGACTTCATATACGTCACCTATAATACCGGATTGAATCCATTCTGCTATTTGACGGCACCAGTCGAACGAATTCCCCTGATTCCCCATTTGAGTCGCAACTTTATACTTCTTGGACAGTCGGGTCAAAAGCCTTGATTCATAAACTGAGTGTGTAAGGGGTTTTTGTGTATAGCAATGTTTTCCCAGAGTTATGGCATGGGCCGTTACCCCGGCATGGGAATGATCCGGAGTAGCCACCATTACCGCATCAATTGATTTGCCTATCTCATCCAACATAACCCGCCAGTCTTTAAATTTTCTGGCATTCGGATAGTCTTTAAATGTTTTGTCGGCATAATTCCAATCGACATCACACAGGGCCACAATATTTTCGGTGTTCATATTCCTCAAATTATTGCGTCCCATTCCTCCCACTCCAATACCGGCAATATTCAGTTTATCGCTAGGTGCCGTGTGTCCCAGCTTTTTCCCCAGTACGCTACTGGGAACTATGGCCAGCCCCGAGGCTGCAGCCCCCACGGTTCCAATAAAATTTCTTCTCGAAAATTTACTCTTATCTTTTTCCATAGTTTTAGGTATAATGGTTATGTTGGTTACAGTCTTTTTAAAATCAGATTCTTCCAAAGTACCTTAATTCCCCCACCGTCATGTATCTGGAGAGCAATGCGTCCATTTCCCCTCTCAATCAGAGAATCGGACAAATGGGTCATTTCATGCTCATTGAGCCATGTTTTAACCTCCGGACCAACCACTCTGATTCGCATCGTATTCCAGTCGCCGGGCTTGAGAATATTCTCCTCTTCATCAGGAATTTGGTGGAGCCATCCACGCCCATATGATTCATAGACACCTCCGGTATCATCTCCTTTGGGAGCCACCTCGACCTGCCATCCGGAAACTTTTGTCCCATTAATCGTTGACCGGAAAAAAACGCCGCTATTCCCGTTAGATATCTGTTTGAAATCGACAGACAAGTCAAAGTCTCTGAAATATTGCTTTGTTGCCAGGTATCCATAACCTTTATCGGGACCACTCTCGCAAACCAGGAGATTATTCTGAACATACCACTTTTCTGTTCCATAGATAATCCAGTTTTTCAGGTCGTGACCGTTAAAAAGACTCACGGTTTCCTTTCGGGAGGGTAGTTTCTTAATTTTTATATTGCGAAACCATGCCGGGTATCCATGATCCTGAAGACAGATTACTCCCGAAGGTGACAGTCCATATTCCGGATCATTCTTCCATTTCCCATTATTTTTTTTCGCAAACCATTCATCCGACCAGGCTTCAAACTCAAGTGTTTTTACACCATTCATCCAATATTCCACATGGCCATTATCGAATACAATTTTAGAATTGTTCCATTGTCCGGCAGGCTTCACGTTCAGTTTGCTTTTGTCCGGTAGATACATGGCATAATCTGCACCGCATTTCTGCCATTCTTCTAAAGGTTCCGGAAAATTCACATCATCAACCAGCTGATACTCTGGGCCTGTTACATATGGCACAGGAAATTGTGCCCCCTCAACCACATGATACAACATTCCACTGTTACCACCCTTCGATATTTTCCAATCCCATGTAAGGATAAAATTTTCATACTGTTTATCTGTAACAATGTATCCACTGGCATCACTACCATGACCTTCCGCTTTAATAGTGCCATCTTCAACTTCCCACGGACCGGTTAGCCGAGTTCCGTTATAATCTCTCCACCCCTGTAGTGTTTTCCCGTCAAAAAGCAATTCCCAGCCAGCATTCTTTTCAGCCCTTGTTAGTGTGTTCTCGTTTTTACTACAACCTGACAACAAGACTCCAAAAAGTAAAACCAACACATATATCTTACTCATTTTCAGCATTACATATAAGTTCAAAGAGGCTGCCTCAAAAACTAATCTGCCAGTTATCTATTTTCGTCAGAAAGTATAGTTTCACTGAATCTGAGTAACTAGCTCTGAGCGATCCCACAAATGTCTGTGGGTTCATTCTCAGGAAATTCACACCTTAATTTACCAGCAACAAGTAAAAATGCAGATTATCCTGAGACAGCCTCATAAATTGATTATTATCGTATGAAAATCATCACAAACTAATAATTACCGTTTTGCACCAGGACGCCATTGGACTTATCAATTTCCGTCTGCGGAATCGGGAATGGCCAGCTATTATCGGACACCAGTTTACCTTTGTTCGCGTAAGGTTGTTCGCTATAATAGGCATTCATCACCGATACATAGTCTCCCCAGCGCAGCAAATCCAGAAGTCGGTAGCCTTCCATACCCAGTTCCCACCGTCTCTCATTTTTGATCGCCTTCAACAGATCATCTCCGGCATCCACTGCCAGATTGGCCTGAAAGTAAGCGTCATCAACCGGAATCAGTGTCTCTTCAAATGTCCTGTAAGTAGCTTCTTCATCTTTCTTGGAAGTTGAAACAAAAGCACGGTAACGGACTTCATTAATCAAGCTGGCAACTTTCTGGTTGTCACCTCCCGTCTTAAGTAGCGCCTCAGCGTACATCAGAATCACATCGGCATACCGGATATAATACGGAGCCCAGTCTGTTCTTATATCTCCAAGTGAATAACCATCCCTGAAACGATCAGGCACAAAGGCTTTTCGACTCTGTTGATGATGAATATTATCATATCCCGTATAGTTGTGTGTTATCAACTTACCATCCACATTGGGAAAGATATCACCTGAGCTAATAACCGTAAACAACTTTCGGGGATCTCGTTGATCAAACGATTCCGCAAAATCAACGGTCGGACAGTTACCGCCCCATCCACCAACTTCACCGCGTCCTGCATACATAACGGCCGTACAATAACCGATATCCAAATAGCCAGGAACATACTCTCTTAATACCGTGAAAATACACTCCTTGGTCAACTCCGATGCGTGAGAACCGAAGAAATAATCACCACGGAACAGATTCTGGTAATCGGGAACTAAACTGAATACCTGACTGTCATAAACTATTTTGGCAGCACTTAATGCAGACGTATAATCTGTATTGGCATCACCAGACATTTTGCCATGCTCCTCCAAACCAGCAAAAAATAAACAAACTCTGGCCTTAAAAGCATGAGCAACATATTTTGATACTCTTCCATATTCATCGCTGCTAACATTGGTGGGCATATTCGGATCAGCGATACATTCATCGATATCTTTTAGTATTTGAGCCCTGATATCCTCGAGTGGAGATTTGGCAGGTAAATCGGTAGGAACCGGTGTTTCTGTTATTAATGGAACAGAACCGAATGTTGAAGCCAAATCAAAATAGAACCAAGCCCGTAGGAATTTCAATTCAGAGATATAGCGTGACTTTGTCTCTTCTGAAACAACATTACCATCAGCTGCGACTAGTGTTTCCGCTGCGTTAATCCCTTCGATGGCTGAATTGCACCTGGAAATACCCGTATAGCGTCTGGTCCATGTATTGAGCAATTCACCATTCGATGTCAATGGACGGCCAGTAGCCAAATCCTTTGTATCTGCACGGTCATTTGCATCCGATCCGCCTGCATCAGCGTCATCTGTGGCATTTGTGCCAACTTCAATCCTGTTGAGATAGTAGTCCCAGTCTCCCCATGGAATCATATTGGCATAACAGTTGGTAACCGCCTTAAGCGCAGCACCGGGTGTGTTATAATAACCTTGCTCATCAATTGATGCATATTGCTTTGAATCAAGAAAGCTATCAGAGCAGGAAAGAAGGGCAACAATTGGAATAATTGCCAGTATATATTGTAACTTTTTCATGATTCCAGAATTTTAAAATTTAATATTTATTCCCATCAAATATTGACGAGCCTGTGGATAGAAAGCAATATCTACTCCGTTAAACAACGGACTGGCGTCTCCTATTTCTGGCGACATTCCGCTATAATCTGTAATCGTAAACAAATTATATCCTCCTACCCAAATTCGTGCTTCTTTCATAAATGCCTTCTTCAGCAGCTCGGGAGGTATCGAATAACCTATTTGCAACGTTTTCAATTGAAAATACGAACCATCTTCAGCCAACCAGTCAGACACCTGAACGTTTGTCGAGTTATCGGTCGTAATTCTGAATTGACTATTGGAAGGATTGGTCTCTGACCATGCTGTAGTCATCAGGTCCTTAGGAGCATTATAATAAGCGGTTCCGGAATATAGGTCAATCTTCTTCATGTTCATAATCTGGTTCCCGCGTACCCCATAAAATGTTGCAGAAATATCGAACCCTTTATATTCCAGTCCAAAATCAAAGCCATAGGTAAAATCAGGGAACGGGCTACCAATATCAGTACGGTCAGCATCCGTAATCTGTCCGTCCAAATTCACATCCACATATCTCAAATCCCCGGGACGGGCTTTGTCCTGAACGACTTGTTCTCCGTTTGCATTGGTATTATTTTCTATCTCCTGTTGAGACTGGAATATTCCATCTGTTTTGAGTCCATAGAAATATCCAACAGGTTTACCTACCTCGGTTTTGGTGATTGTTTTATCATCATAGCCTACACCATACAAGGGCTGACCACCTCCCAGCGATATTACTTTATTAGCGTATGAGAAAACGTTTCCTCCTATGTTATACTGCAGAGCACCCAATTTCCCTGTATAGTTCAATGTTAGCTCGATTCCCTTATTTTCAATACTTCCAGCATTCGCCCAGGGATCATTTGTATAACCAAGATACTGGGGAAGTGGAACCTGCAGGAGCATGTCACTGGTCTTTTTATAAAAATAATCCGTGGACAACGTCAACTTATTATCAAAAAAGCCCAATTCAAGTCCAATATCTGTCTGTTCTGTCGTTTCCCACTTGACATCGGGATTTCCCATGTAGCCTTTTCCGCCAGCCAGCTGAAATCCACCACCGAAAAGGTAGTATCCACTATTCAGGCTATAAGTAGAACGATATGCACCTCCATCAATAGCCTGGTTGCCTATCTGTCCCCAACTAACCCTAATTTTACCACGTGACAAGGTTTTCCCGATTGCATCCTGGATAAACCCTTCCTCGCCAAAGGACCAAGCTCCGGAAACAGAAGGAAAGACTCCCCACTTATGGCCGGCATCAAAATTCGAAGACCCATCATATCGTACGGTGGCAGTCAGCATATACTTGTCTCGCCACGAATGGAACAGGCGGCCAAAGTAAGAAACCATGTATGCGTCTGATTTGGTTCCCGAGGCGGATGCGGTTTTAGTGGCAGCATCTATGACTTTCTGGGATTCTGTATTTGTAACGATTCCTGTTTTACTAGCACTGAAGTTGCTGCTTTTGGTCATCTCAACCGAATTACCCAACATGAAGGTGGTATGTTGTTTCCCCTTCCACTCATAGGTTTTATCAAAAGTAATCAGGTTATCGATGACGGTATAATTAGTCGAATAGGATGCATTGCCAACATATCCGTCAACATTATTTTGATAAGCCCCGATATAATAGGAAGGTGTAAAATATTCAGGAGTTGCCCTGTAAATAGATGTATTTGCAGTTCCGCGATATTTTAACCAACTGGTAAGATTCAAATCAAGATTAAGCCCCCCTCTGAAGGTTACATCCTTCCATACGTTATCCTTATTCACGGCTAATTGAGCCACTGGATTAGCCCGGTTGTTGAAGAATACCGGACTGTAATAAGAGTAAGGGTTACTTGCATCTATTTTGTCAACCAGAATCAAATTACTCAAAAAATCCGGGATATTTTTTAAGTTCGTTCTGTAGATTGGAGTTACCGGATCTGCAGTAAGGGCACAAAATATTGTTCCATCATAAATGGTATTCTCAACAACATTTCGCCGGGATTGATACACCACCGAAAAATTCCCGGAAAGCTTTGCCCAGGATGTCAACTGATTGTCTACAGTGGTCCGCCATGATATCCTTTCAAAATCCGATTCTTTTACAATACCGTCCTGAGACATGTAACCAAGGGAGGTATAGTAGGATGTTTTGGCGGTTCCATTGGAAATGGATACATTATAATTCTGAATTGGTGCGGACTGGAATATTTCATCCTGCCAGTTCGTCCCATTACTATTCCCAAAATTATCCTGAAGAAAACTCAGCATGGACTGTTTTTCCTGCGGTGTAACCCACGGTTGTCCGGTTCCATTGGTATAAGCAAGGTTTCGGTAATCAATGAACTCTTCCGCATTCATCATGTCAAATTTCTTTGTCACATTCTGAACACCATAGTAAGCATCGAGACTGACAGTCATGTTATGTCCATCGCTCATGGTTCCCTTTTTCGTAGTGATAATAACCACGCCGTTTGCACCCCTCGAACCATATATTGCTTCCGCTGAAGCATCTTTCAAAACTTCCATTGAAGCAATATCATTCTGATTAAGCCAACCGATATCTGATTGAGGAAAACCATCTACGACATATAAAGGATCATTACCATTAACGGTACCGATTCCTCTGATTCGTACGGTTGGTGCCGTTCCGGGACTACCTCCAGTAGAAGTGATGGTGACTCCAGCAATCTTTCCCTGGAGTGCCTCTGTCGCTGAGCGCACAGGAATATCGACCAACTCCTTCCCCTTGATACTGGATACTGCCCCTGTCAGGTCACTTTTTTTCATGGAACCGTAACCCACAATGACAACCTCATCAATACCCTGCGTATCTTCCTTTAAAGTAACATTGATGACCGCTTTGTTACCAACCTGAATTTCCTGATTTACATAACCAATAAAAGAAAACTTCAGTATGGAATTTCCGGAAGGAACTTCAATGGAATATTTACCGTCGAAATCGGTTATTGTTCCGCTGGTAGTTCCCACGATAATGACGTTCACTCCAACCAGCGGAGCCCCTTTGCTGTCCATCACACTTCCACTGACACTCACCTGTGAAAGAGCTTCCTGAGGATACAACAAGCCATTAAAGAGCAAAAGAATAAGTGCTATTCCTTTTAGCAATTGTTTCATAATGTTTAGTTTAAATTAGATGTTTGAATTAGTTAGTACCCACCCGGCACTTAAAATCAGAGATTATATCTACCCCGGAAAAGATATAATCAAGGCTCTGCCGCATTATATGACTAAAAATCAGTGAAGCTGTTGCCCCTTTCTTCAGTTGGACATCTCATCACCGCCAACAGAACATTCACGTCTCTTCATATAATTAGCAACCTTAAGGCAAATCCTTGTAATACTACAAGCTATTTAAAAATATTTTATTTTATAGAGGTAAATTTACTTCAATATTTAATAATTGCAAATATTTATTAATAATTTTTATTTTAAAAAGAGAATTAAATACTAATATTAAAAAACATACCACCATCCGTAATTAGCCAGAAAATATCCTTCCCAAATAGACAAAGCAAAACAAGATGATGCCCCACGTTTTTTCATGTCACTCCTGTGTCGCAAAAAAAATCTCCGCAACACTGGGGCAAAAAAAAAGAGGCGTAAGCCTCTAGCATTCAAAATAAAATTGAAAAAGCCGACAACCACACACACATGTCGGTCAGGAAAGGATCCACTCAGGAAGAAAATCCGAGGACGCGCTCACGCGCTAACAAGCCGGCACCAACCGCTCCTGCTTTTTCTCCCAATTTGGAAAGTTTTATTTCCGTGTCATTGTTGACCAGGTTTAATGAATATTTTTTTATGGCACTTTTTATCGGCAATAGAATATAATCTCCTGCTCGTGAAACAGTTCCCCCAACAACCAACAATTCCGGATTAAACAAATTAATCAACCCGGAGATAGACCGTCCGAGCTTATTCCCAATCTCCTCGATAATCTCAATAGACAACACATCTTCCTCCAGCGTAGCATTGATGATATCCTCCAACAACAAAGCATCATCACTCTCTATCTTACTATGTAATATGGTATTACTTCCATTTCTCACCCGCTCCAGAAAAATTCGGTGAATGGCCAAACCAGAGGCTTCCGTTTCTAAGCATCCCTTCTTACCGCAATGACATATAATCTCATTATCAAACACATACGTATGCCCAAATTCTCCAGAAAATCCAGACTTACCATAATATAGCTTCCCATCCATCACGATACCAATACCAATACCCCAGCTGATATTTACAAAGATCATACTCTTCTCACCCTTTGCAACCCCACTCACATATTCTCCGTAAGCCATTGAACGCGAATCATTATCTATAAATGTTCTTACACCAATGCGCTCTTCAATCAATTCACTCAATGGCTTTTCTTCGAAATAAAAATAACTGTAGCTGTATCCTGATGTAGTATTTACCCGACCGGTAATGTTCACCCCCACACAGTGAATCTTGGTCATCAGCTTTTCCTGATCTTCAATAAAATTACTAATGATATCACAAAGCTGATTTAATGCTTCCGGAGTGTTTTCCAGGCGATAAGGAATACCTTCTTCAAATTTGACGGTTTCACCTTTAAAATTAACCAGAGCAATATTAACACGAAAGCGTTTAACATCAACTCCAACGAAATAGCCAGAATCCGGATTCAAACCATACAAATTAGGACGTCGTCCACCACCCGTTTCCTGTTTGCCGAAATCCTGAACAAATCCATCATCAATTAATTCACCAATCAATTTCGTTGTCGTAGGAACACTCAAATCCAACTCCTTAGCCAGCTCCGCTATTGTACTTGAACCATTGACTACATAAAAACGAATAATATTCTTCCGTGTCAAGTCAACTTTGCTTTCAATCTCCGATTCAAAAAACTTATGCTGCATATTAATATTAGGTAACCTCAGGACTTCCTAAGACAATGAAACAACTTATAACTAAAACAAATTTACAAAAAAACCTCTAGTATTGACATAATTCCATATCCCAAACAGAACAATCACCTGCATTAAGACAAAATAATACTAAGACAATACCCTCAAAGCGAATTTATTCATTTTATAAATCATTTTATTTAAATTATTTTATTAATTTGGCATCTATTATTTAAATATTTTATTTTTATTTGTTTAATAACAAGATGAAATGTAAAATTGCGGAATATGAACTGACTGGGCGCCCACAATTCTGCTATATAAAAGCGAAGTCAGACACCCCTTTCAGATTCTCAAAGACAGTTTATACTGTAACGCCGCAAAAAAATAAAAACGAAAACCAATGATTAATTCAGAACTGAACCGATATGCAGCGTTATATCAAACAGAATTACTGGATAACGTTATGCCTTTTTGGACAGAACACTCTGTCGATAAAACATTTGGTGGATACTTTACCTGCCTCACAAGAGAAGGAAATGTATTTGACACAGATAAATTTGTATGGTTGCAGGGACGCCAGGTATGGATGTTTGCCATGTTATATAACAATGTAGAAAAGAAAAAGGCATGGCTCGACATTGCATTGAACGGAGCCGATTTTCTGAAGAAATATGGAAGAGATAAAGAAGGTAACTGGTACTTTTCCCTGACACGAGAAGGAACTCCCCTGATACAGGCTTACAACATATTCTCAGACTGCTTTGCGGCGATGGCCTTTGGCGAACTTTACAAAGCCACCGGTACCGAAGAATTTAAACAAATAGCTGTATCAACATACTATCAAATACTGGAACGCCAGGAGCATCCCAAAGGCATATATGATAAATCAGTTCCCGGGACACGCCCACTCATCAACTTTGCCTTACCAATGATACTGTGCAACCTGTCCCTCTCCCTGGAAGATGTTCTGGGCAGTCAGACCACGGCCAAAATAGTTCCGGAATTGATAAACAACATCATGACCAACTTTTACCAGGAGGATACCGGTCTAATCCTGGAAAACGTTTCTCCGGAAGGTAAATTTGTTGACAGTTTTGAAGGGCGCCTAATCAGTCCCGGACATGTCAACGAATCGATGTGGTTTCTGATGGATCTGGCTATCCGATACAACGATCAATCTCTGATTGAACAAGCCGAGAGAATATTGTTACGCAATACGGAATTCGGCTGGGACAAAAAATACGGTGGGATATTTTACTTTCTGGACTACAAAGGTTACCCGCCCCAGCAACTGGAATGGGATCAAAAACTTTGGTGGGTCCATTTGGAAACGCTGATTGCCATGGCCAAATGTTACAAGCTAACAGGTAATCAAAGTTGCAAGAATTGGTTTGAAGAAATACACCAATATTCATGGAAGCACTTTAAAGATCCGGAACACAATGAATGGTTTGGATATCTCGACAGAAGAGGGGAAACATTACTTACATTAAAAGGAGGAAAATGGAAAGGAAGCTTTCATGTTCCCAGAGCTATGTATGAAATATGGAAAACCTTATCCTCGCCATCACCATTACAGAAAGATTCGGCAACTCTATCAAATTCCCGAAACAAGCTTTAACGACTCTATTTGCTTTTAATAACATAAAGACACCAAAGTATATAACCCAACAATCGATGTTATGAATAACAAAGAGGACTCACGCCGTAATTTCCTGAAAAAACTGGGTGCCACAAGCGCTTTGGCCATAACGGGGACGCAACTTCTTGGCCAATCTGAAAATACAGGACTAAAACCTTATTCTCTATCAGAAGATTACATCGTTCCGAAAGAAAATGGATTAAGAATTACCGGAACCTTTTTGGATGAAATATCACACGACATACCTCATCAAAACTGGGGAGAAAAAGAGTGGGACGCCGATTTTCAGCACATGAAAGCCATTGGCATCGATACAGTCATAATGATTCGATCCGGTTACCGAAAGTTTATTACTTATCCATCTGCCTACCTTTTAAAAAAAGGATGCTACAAACCCTCTGTCGATACGCTGGAACTTTTTCTGCGACTTGCCGACAAGTATGGCATGAAATTTTACTTCGGACTTTACGACTCAGGGAGATACTGGGACACAGGCGATATGAAATATGAGGTCGAGGACAACAAATATGTAATCGATGAAGTCTGGAAAAACTATGGGAGAAGATTTAAAAGCTTCCAGGGATGGTATATCAGCGGAGAAATAAGTCGCAAAACGAAAGGGGCTATCGGAGCTTTTCACACAATGGGAAAACAGTGCAAGGATGTATCGAATGGCCTGCCGACTTTTATCTCTCCGTGGATCGACGGGAAGAAAGCAGTAGAGGCAGCATCGGATAGCCTCACCAAAAATAATGCGGTTTCCGTTCAGGAACACAAAGAGGAATGGGACGAAATATTCGATGGAATTCATGATGTGGTCGATGCCTGTGCCTTTCAGGACGGACATATCGACTATGATGAACTAGATGCTTTCTTCGAAGTAAACAAGGAATTGGCACGAAAATATCACATGGAGTGCTGGACCAATGCAGAAACCTTTGACCGGGATATGCCCATTCGCTTTTTACCCATTAAATTTGACAAACTCAGGTTGAAACTGGAGGCCGCAAGAAGGGCTGGTTATGACAAGGGGATTACTTTCGAATTTTCTCATTTTATGAGTCCACAGTCTGCTTATCTTCAAGCCGGGCACCTATACAATCGATATAGGGAATATTTCAATATCTGAACTGACTAAAATAACGACTTAAACACTTCATCGTGAAAAAAAATCATACGAATAGTGAGAATATGGGCTACGTACTGTTCTTATCGATTGTCGCAGCCTTGGGAGGATTTCTGTTTGGATACGATACGGCAGTCATTTCAGGTACGATTAAGGGCGTATCCACCCAATTCAACATGAATGACATTCAGTCAGGATGGTTCGTTGGATCCGCATTGCTTGGCTCAATTGGTGGCGTATTGGTAGCCGGTCGGCTAAGCGATCTTTTTGGTCGTCGGCCGGTACTTTTTGCATCAGCTGTTCTATTCTCTGCGTCCGCCATTGGCTGTATGCTTTCTCCAAATGAACAGTGGCTGGTGTTCTATCGCATCATAGGAGGAATCGGTATTGGTGTTGCTTCAGTTATTTCTCCCCTTTATATTTCCGAAATATCTGTACCTCGTTACCGTGGCCGACTTGTTTCACTCTATCAATTAGCCATTACCGTCGGTTTTTTGGGTGCCTATATGGTGAATTATGCACTCAAGATACAGGCAGAGAACTGGCAGGTTTCGGCAAATATTCAATCTGGCTGGATAAACCTGGTTTTCGAAGAAGAAGTATGGAGATCCATGCTTGGAGCTGAAGCCATACCTGCACTGCTTTTCTTCATTACCTTGTTTTTTATTCCGGAGAGCCCGCGTTGGTTAATTGTCAAACACAAAAACACACAATCACTGCGAATTCTAAGCCGAATTCAAGGTGAAGAGACCGCAATAGCCCAACTAAAGGAAATAAAACGAATGGTACAGCTTGAAGTGCAATCGAACTGGAGACTCTTGTTTCAGCATGGGTACCGCACCGCTATGATAATAGGAATATCATTGGCCATCTTAGGACAATTCATGGGGGTCAATGCAGTATTATACTACGGCCCAAGCATCTTTGAACAAACTGGACTTTCGGAAGGTGATTCCCTTTTTTACCAGGTCTTTGTTGGCCTGATAAATGTTATTTCTACGGTCATTGCTATTTGGTTGATTGACAAAATTGGTCGGAAAAAACTGATATATTATGGGGTCTCAGTCATGTTAGTCTCACTTATTTTGATCGCCTTGTATTTCCAAATCAACAAAACCAGCATGGTGATCCCTCCGGTTACCTTACTCGTATTGATCCTGGCCTATATTTTCGGATGCGCGATATCCATTTGTGTAGTTATCTGGGTATTGCTGTCAGAAATGTACCCAACAAAAGTTCGAGGTGCCGCTATGTCTTTTGCAGGCTTCTCCCTTTGGGTAGGAACCTACCTGATAGGCCAATTGACTCCATGGCTTATGACCTCTCTGTCAGCAACAGGCTTGTTTTTGCTTTTTGCTTTAATGTGCCTGCCCTATTTATGGATTACCTGGAAACTAGTCCCCGAAACAACGGGTAAATCGCTGGAAGAAATTGAACAAATGTGGATGACACATTGAATCATTCACCCACAAATGTAGATTATAAAACCAATTCCATGAGAATTTTTGTTAATCCAAAAGTTCTTATGGAATTTTTTGAAAGAGGTAACCACTAAAACCAAACGTCAAGTTAGAATTGGTAAGTAAATCCAATCGTGAAGAGTTCCTGGAACTGCCATTTAGCTTTCTTACCGATTTCGTTACCAGTAGCATCGTAAACCGGAAATTTGGTATCATCATCATAAATCAGGTGCGTCATGATTCGGGTGTTGATAGATTGAGTTACCTTCATGACCAGCGTTTGTTCCCAGTCGAAATCGAATTTGGTAAACGGATACCGGTAGTTGACAAACATCTGACCAGCTGTTTCGTAATGAATGTTTTCGACGATGTCCTTCTTGAAAGTTGTTTTTACAATGAAACCGGGTTCCCATAATTTCTTTTCTCCGGGTTTCAATCCATAGTTTGTTGGATCAATCTCCGTTGTATCACGAACATACGTGGT
Organism: Prolixibacter sp. NT017; assembly: GCF_009617875.1. Taxonomy (NCBI): domain Bacteria; kingdom Pseudomonadati; phylum Bacteroidota; class Bacteroidia; order Marinilabiliales; family Prolixibacteraceae; genus Prolixibacter; species Prolixibacter sp. NT017. Next base: position 3,443,886 of record NZ_BLAV01000001.1, read on the forward strand.
TTTGGAAGTAAGTGGAGAAATAAACAACGAGAAATCAGCGTTCGGCTTGTAATCCAAACCAATAGAAAAAGTCACATATCCCGGAGCCATAAATGCGGAAATAGGCTTTTGATGATCGGGATCGGAATACCCCTTGGTCATCTGGGTCTTAAAGTCAAAATCTGCCGAATAATACCACCGGTTAAAGGCAGAATATCCCAAACGGGATTGGTATTCGATTTTATCGTCGTTCTTCTGTAGTCCTTTGGTATCCGTCCGGTTCATCCCATAACGAAGCTCAAAGTTGTTCTCCCATTTCATTTTCTTCTTCGAATAATTGACATGGTATTTGGCCACAGCCAGGGCGGACAGTGAACTCTCGCCTCCCTTGGCCCAGTTTTTTAACGTTGTTTGTGTGAATCCCAGCGAACCGTCTCCCCCCATTTCCCAGGGTGATAATTTTGGAGTGATGGTAGGCATTGTCAACAAATTGTCATCGGGCTGTTCCCGCTTGATGGTTATTTCCCGACGGTCGGTGGTCGTAAAGCGCTGAATCTGGACTCCATCGTCAATAATGACGTCCACTTTCCCCTTCCCCCGGTTTTTCATGATAACGCCCAGTGAGTCGTTTTGAACATTTTTCAGGTAAAACCGAATGGGCGGCATCGGGTGGTTGGCGGTCCACATCGACTTTTGCTCTCCTGCCAGATTGGTAAAGCTCAATTTCACCGAATCGGCAGCGGCATACTGTGTTAGAAAACGCAATGCCATTCGAAGTGAATCATTCGTAGCAGCCACTGCTCCGTCATTGTAGTATGATAATTTATCGTAGTTGCTTTGCTCCACTTTCTTCCGGTAAGCCTGAGCTGCCGAATCGATAAACTGCTGTATATATTCTGAACGATACTTTGCAATCACCGAATCGCGGTAGCTGGTTAAAACCGAATCGTTGTAACGCAACCGGCACGATTCGACCACACTGCTCCGAATAGAATCGAAGGCCGCCGGCGAAATTGAATCGGTTACTCCGAGATTGGTAAAATGCCTGGTAAGACAGCGCCTAAAAGCTGCCGGCATTTGCTTCAGCGAGTCGCTCAGCAATCGTTGTGGATCCATCGCAGGAATGAGCCGTACCTCTTTCTCGACATTTTCCAGCAACGATTCCGGAACTTCAATCATGCTGCTCTCCAGACTATCGGCCCATTGCTTTTGCAACGATTTCATCTGCTCGTCCAGCTGAGCCGAAGTAACATACCCGGGCACTTTTCCCGGGTGAGGAATATCCTGAGGTCGCCGATCGTAAATGTACACCACACCGTAATCAGCCAGCAGCTTTTTCATCTCCACCACCGACGTATCGACGGACTGATTTTCGGCGTAGTTTAATACGCCTTTGATGGCTTTCTGGTATGTACGATCGGTTAGATACCACTCCCCTCCCGAGTACATGATCCGGTTCAAATAATTCACACTCCACTTTAACGTATCCATCGGATTTTCCGGCTGATCACGACGTTGATCCTTTTTCACAGAAGCAGAACCTTCTGTTTTGGCCCATACAGGACCGGCCAACATCGTAACGAATGCCAGCAATAAGACCGGAAATATTTTTGACATAATTACTTCCCCTGGTTTGGTTTGACACAAAAATAACGATTCAGGACAGATTTATAAAAAGATTTAAAATCATTCCTTCCAACTTTATGTATATCCATTTTCGTGCCATTTTATTCCGGAAACCAAAGAAAATATTCATCTCAATTATCATTTCGAAATATTATATATAAAAAACCTCCCGGGAATAAGCTATCGGAATGACAACTCATCCGCCGGAAGGCGTTCGAAACATATGAAGGTATTCTATTTTATGCCGTTTTCCGGTACCGCATCACGGCCAGCGAGAACATAACGACGCCATATCCCAGCATGGAAAAAAACTCGTACTTCAAGTCGAAAAATCCTGAGCCTTTCAGCACCACATTCCGAATCACTTTCATCATGTAATACAGCGGATTCAGATGGTCGAGCAACTGGGCCCACTTCGGCATACTTTCCACCGGAGTGAACAAGCCGCTCATCAGGATAAAAATCAGCAGGAAAAAATAACTCAGGAAGAAAACCTGCTGCTGCGTATCGGAAACAACCGAGATGAACAGCCCAAGCCCCATGGTACCCAGCAGGAAAACTGTTGTAAATCCGTATAATACCAGGATATTTCCATGAAAAGGCAGGTTAAATACCAGCTTGGCTATGAGCAGTCCAAATGACAACACTACCAGTGCAATCACCAGGAAAGGAATCATTTTGGCTGCAATAAACTGGTACTTTTTAATGGGAGTCACATTGAGCTGCTCCATAGTGCCAATCTCTTTTTCCCGAACCAGGTTAACCGCCGACAGAAACATCCCGATTAGCGTAACCAGAATCACTAATACCCCTGGCGCCATATAGAACGCATAAATAAGCGTCGGATTGTACCAGTACCGCGACGAGACATCGATTTTTTGCGGCGGATCGAATTTGGAAACTCCCATCCAGCTCGCCCGGAGATTGTTGTTGTAATCCCTTATTAATGAATTCATGTACGACCAGGTCAACTCGGCGGACATACTATTAATGGCATCGACGCGCAACTGCAGCGATACTTTGTTATCCCGTCTCAAGTCACGCTCAAAATGCTGGGGAATATCAAGCACAACATTAGCCTTGCCTTTTAATAATTGGTCATCTGCGTCGAAATCAGCATCGTTTACCCGGGTTACCTTGAAAAACGGATTTCCCTCAAGCTTATTCACCAGCTGCCGCGATGCGTCACTCATATCCTGATCGATCACCAAAACATCCGACTTTTTCAGTTCCAATGTGGCTGCATTCACCAGAATAAGCATCTGCACAATGGGCATCACAAAAATGACGGGCCACATCGATTTGTTCCGAATAATCTGGATGAATTCTTTTTGAAGAAGATATCGTAATATTTTCATTTCTCGTTCTGTTTAAATTCGTTCTTCTACTCCAAACGCAATTTGAACTTCTTCATACTGATGACCAGGAAAACAGTTGTCATTCCGGTCATTATCAGCAGTTGTTTCCAGATGTAACCGGCTCCAACTCCTTTCAGCATCACAGCCTTTACCGCTTCAATAAACCAACGGGCCGGCATAATATTCGACAACACCTGCAGCACCACGGGCATATTATCGATTGGGTAAATAAAACCCGACAGCAACATGGTGGGTAACATTAGTGCCATAATGGAAACGAACATGGCTGAAAACTGGCTGGCCGCAATGGTCGATATTAAAATTCCCAGTGAGAGTGCCAGCATGATATATAGGATAACCACAGACATTAACAATATCAGGCTGCCCCTGACGGGAACACCGAAGACCAGGTTTCCCAACACCACAATCGTTATAGCGTTAATGACTGAAAGAATCAGGTACGGCGTAACTTTTCCAATGATGATGTGATGTGATTTCAGCGGCGAGACCAATAATATCTCCATCGTTCCCATCTCCTTTTCCCGCACAATGGTAATCGACGTCATCATCGCAGAGATGATGATCAGAATCAATGCCATCGTTCCGGGAACGTACATAAATGCTCCTTTCAAACTTTCGTTGAAGAGCATCCGCACCTGAGGCTTTATCTCGTACGGAATATGGTAGTTGATAAATTTCTTCTGCAGGTAATCCTGGACAATGGCATTGGTATAATTCGAAAGTAATTGGGCGGTATTGGGGTCCGATGCATCGGCAATTACCTGCACATCGGCCTTTCCGTCTCTTTCCAGTTTTTTGCCGAAATCCTGTTGAAACACCACCACTTCTTTAATATTTCCCTTACGGAAAATATTATCAATCTGCCCGTCGTTGTCCAGCATGGCATCGAGTTTGAAGTATCCTGAAGACAGCAATTTATGCGTGATTTCCCGGGTCACTTCATCGTTCGATTTATCCAGAATGGCAATGTGTGCATCCTTGATTTCGGTGGTAATGACGTAACCAAATAACAGGAGCTGCACAATCGGGATACCGAACAGGATGATCATCGTTCGCGGATCACGAAAGATGTGGCGAAACTCTTTTCGTATAAAACCAAGTAATTGTTTCATCTCTTTTTCTATCTATCGAAATTCGTGAATGACCGACTACTCATTTGAGCGGGCCAGTTTCAGGAATACGCCGTCCATGCTGGTGGCATCCCATTCTTTTTTCAGTGCTTCCGGCGTATCGAGTGCGACAATTTTACCGGCCGACATAATAGCTACCCGGTCGCAATATTCTGCCTCGTCCATATAGTGGGTTGTTACGAATACGGTAATTCCCTCGTGGGCCGCTTCGTAAATCAAATCCCAAAAACGGCGGCGGGTTACCGGATCGACACCTCCCGACGGCTCGTCGAGAAAAACGATGGACGGGTCGTGAATAATAGCCAACGAAAAAGCCAGCTTCTGCTTCCATCCCAGCGGCAAATCGCGAACCAGCTTTTTTCGCGTCGAAGTAAGCTCCAGCTTTTCCAGCAGCTCTTCCGTTTTTTCTCTCCGGACACGGGTAGGAATGCCGTAAATGCCCGCAAACAACCGGATGTTTTCATGCACCGTTAAATCTTCGTACAGCGAAAACTTCTGCGACATGTAACCGATACGGCGTTTGATCGCCTCCCGCTGTTTAAATCCATCCAGGCCGGCAACCGTCAACTCTCCCGATGTAGGTTCCAGCAGTCCGCACAACATCCGGATGGCGGTGGTTTTTCCGGCTCCATTGGCTCCAAGAAAACCGAATATTTCGCCTTTGTAGACATCGAAACTTAAGTGATCGTCGGCCACAAACTGGCCAAATTTCTTGACCAAATCGCGTACCCGGATGACTGTATTTTCTTTTTCCATATCAGCTATCATGTTTTTGCATCAGGTCCATAAATACATCCTCGATGCCGGGTTCCGTTTCTTTCACTTCCACGTTGCTGTGCCCCAATCCGGCCAGATAATTCTTCATCTCCTCCGCCTTCATTTCCTGATTCTTCCAGGTAACGTGCAGGTATTCTCCAAATCCGAAAACGGATTCTGCTTCCGGATGCTCACGCAGATGACGGATGCACAGGTACATGTTATCGGAGCGAATGGCCCACAACTTGTGAGCAAAACTTTGTGTCACTTTCTCCGGTGTATCGATGGTCAGAATATTTCCGTCCTGAATCAGGGCAACCCGGTCACAAAGATTGGCTTCATCCATGTAAGGTGTCGAAACCAGAATGGTAATGCCCATTTTCTGCAACCGCTTCAGCATTTCCCAAAACTCCTTCCGGGAAACCGCATCCACTCCGGTGGTTGGCTCGTCGAGTATCAGCACTTTCGGGGCGTGAATCAATGCACAGGAAAGAGCCAGTTTTTGCTTCATTCCGCCTGACAATCTTCCGGCCAACCGTTCCTTGAAAGGTTCGATTTGTTGGTAGATGTCCTTCACCAAGTCATAATTCTCTTCGATGGTTGTCCCGAAAACCGTGGCAAAAAAGTTCATGTTTTCCTCAACGGACAGGTCGGGATAAAGCGAAAAACGTCCCGGCATATAACCAAGTTGCTTCCTCAGTTTCCTGAAATCGTCCACCACATCAAGTTGATTCACGGTTGCACTTCCGGCATCGGGCTTCAGCAAAGTAACCAGTATTCTTATCAGCGAAGTCTTTCCGGCACCGTCGGGACCGATCAGGCCAAACAGCTCTCCTTCCTTCACGTCAAGTGATACACCACGCAACGCCTTTACCTCACCGTAATTTTTTTCGATATTTTCGACTGATATCATCATCTCTTCAGTCATTTAAGATTCGTAACTTCCGGATATCTCCTCAGTAAATGTTGCCTTTACAGGGGGAAGTCGGATGTTTCCAACTTCCCCTCTTCATGGCTATTTTTGAGAATATAATAAAGACCCGCAGGCTCGTGGAGATTTCCGGTTTTACTCGTTAATTTCAGTTTTTATGATTGAAGCGAACTTCTCCCGGCATACCAATCTTCATACTGCCGTCGTTCGGAACTTTCACTTTCACGGCGTAAACCAACTTCACCCGTTCTTCTTTGGTCTGAATGATTTTCGGTGTAAACTCGGCCTGCGATGAAATCCAGGTAATGGTACCGGTCAATTTGGTATCGGTTGTCTTCGAGTTATCGATAAGTGCCGTCACCTTCTCACCCAGTTTTACGTGTGCCAACTGAGCGCCGCTGATATAAATCTTGAGATTCAGGTAGGACAAATCGGCAATTTTAAAGAGCGATTGCCCCGGCGTTACCAACTCTCCCATCTCTTTGTATTTCTCCAGTACAGTACCTGAAATGGGTGCGGTGATGTGGCATTTTCCCAACTGGTCTTCGATTTGTGCCACCTGTGCATTCACCACATCAATCTCTTTTTTTAGTGAAACTTCCTGAGTACGGATGTTGGCAATTTGCCTGTTAAATACATCAATCTGCCCCGTAATGTCATCCATCTGTTTTTGCGTCGCTGCACTATCGGCCAGCATTTTGGTGATACGGTGTTTGTCAACTTCAGCGTTTGCTTTCTGCTGCTTAACGACTGCAATTTGAGTTTGCACACTGGCCATTTTCGAACGGATGGATGCTTTTTGTGCTTCGAGTTGTTCCTTTTTTAGATAAAGTTGGGTAGTATCCACCAAACCAACTTGCTCTCCGGCTTTCAGCTGATCACCTTCGCTCAGATTGAACTGAAGCAAATTTCCAGTCACCTGGGATGAGACAATTACATCGTCGACTTCAAAGTTGCCATAAGCATCCGAGAGTTTATCGTTCCGGTTACAGCTCATCAGCAGAACGCCCGCTGCGAAGGCAAAAAGATATTTTAGTTTCGTTATGCGTTTCATGACGTTATCAGTTATTTGAGAGATTTCCTGTTAATGTATTGTAATTGGCAACTGCTTGTAAATATTGAACTTTCCTTGATTCTAAATTGATTCGCGCCTGGATTTCGGCATTCAAATCGGTCACGTAATCAGCTGAAGTTATCACTCCGTTTTCGAGCTGTGAAGCCGATTGCGCCGCTACCTTATCACGGATGCTGACCAATTTTTGGTCGGTATTGATAAGTGATTCCAGTTTCTGAATATTCTCAGAAGACTGAATCAACGCCATATTGACGTTTTGTTTGAAGGTTTCCCTGGAAGAGTTGACCATCTGTTTCTGAATATCCAGCACTTCGCGTTTCCGGCGACTTTGTTTCCAGTCGAAGATGTTCCATTTAACACCAACTCCAACCAGATAATAAGAACTAAACTCGGACTTCAGCATATTCAAACCAGGCTTTCCATAGCCAACCTGGCCAAATCCAAACACTTTCGGATTCCGTGTTCTGGAAATCAGTTCCGCACTTTTATCAATCGTATTCTCCATCCGGTTGTAGAGCTTCAGTTCCGGGCGTTGCCACTCTTCATTCTTCTGTGCAATTACCGGTGCCTGGAACTGTGTATTTCCATCAATCAATAGTCCGGTCAACACAGCCAACGATTTAACGGCAGCCATCCGTTTCGCATCCACTTCCTCGATTTGCTGGTCGGTGAGAATTTTCTCGGCACGCAGCGTTTCCACATTCCTGGCCTGAACCATCCCATTTTTCAGTCCCGACTCAAGCACCCGCAATCGCTCGGAGATGTTCTCCTTTTTCAGCTCCAAAACCTTGTGGCTTTTTTGCATCAGGATAATTCCGAAGTAAAGCTGATTTACCCGGTCGTTCAGCGAATACATCTCCACTTCCAACTTTTGCTGGTCGGCAGCTAAATTGGCTGCATCCACCTCTTTTTGCGCTTTCGTCAATCCTCCGTCATAAATATTCTGATGCAAATCGATATAAACCTTATACTGGTCCTTTGAAGGAGTCGGAATATTTATTCCCGGAAGGGATACCGGCACGCTGGTCACATCGCTTTGATAGGTAGCCTGACCATTCAAATTTACTGTCGGCAACCAGTTTGCATCCAGATTCTTTGTCTTCAGATCATTCATCTGCTGCTCCCGGTCCAGGTCACTCAACTTCGGATAATTCTCCTGGGCCTGCTTGTAACATTCCTCAAGAGTTACCTGCCCTGCCTGGCCAAACGCCATCTGAACCGGTAAAATGAGTAAGATTAATAATCGTTTCATGTGATAATCGTTTGTTCATTTTTGTCAATACTCACCTATTTCACCCCGAACTCTGCCGGGCTCTCATTCTGCACCCCATTCATGCGAACAGGATATGTTATGGTTACTGTGAATTGCCTGCTCATATATTGAAGGAAATGGCCGGTTTCCTTATTTCTACAGGCACATCAAAATGTATAATTGTCTCTTGTACCATTCAATTGCCAAATCCATCTTCTCAGTGGTAACAGCTTCCACTTCATCCACCATCGCCACTCGAACCAGCGGTCATGCTCATGGCATTTCTTTCCACACCGATGGCAATATTCATCTTCATTTGAACAAGCTCTGATGGGATCAAAATCGTGACCGAACAGCAGGCAAATCAAATGAGTTCTGCCTTTGTCTTTTGTGATTGAATTTCTGTTTTTCATGTGGCTCGTAATTTCTGTCTTTCTGCAGGGACGAACTATATTTCAGTTTGTGTAAAACAACGCTGCCATCGCTTGCCAGTCGTCTTATCTTTGGAAAACGGGACCTATCGACAACGGCCATCTCCGAAGCGGTTCCGCCAACCGTTCTACTTCTTCACCAATGCCTTTTTAATAAAAGCACTGATGGTCCTCCGCCTCTCATTCAGGTACACATCGTACTCCTCGTTATTTCCCTTGAAAAAAATCGTTTGGAACAATGGACGTACTGCAAAAGGAATGACAACCATTCCAATCATATTCGGTATCAAATCGGCCGCTCGAATCGGATTAATATTACCGGCTTCAACTTCTTCGTCAATTTTCCTCTGTAGGAATTCGGGATCAATTCCACTGGATTGAAGTATTTTGACAAATTTGTCCGGATCCCGATTGATTTCGCCAATTAAAAACTGGGGCAAAAAAGGGTTATCTCCAATAACGGTAATATAACGGTCGACAACGCGGTCGATCTTGTTCTGCAAAGGGCCCTCTTCCTTAAATATTTTCATTAACTCAGGAATTAACAGGCCAAATGCATCCTGAAAAATGGCTTCAAATAATTTTTGCTTCGAGCGAAAGTAGTAGTGAAGCAACGACTTATTAATTCCTGCTTCATCGGCTATTTCCTGCATTCTGGCACCGTCCATTCCCTTCCTGATAAAGACTTTACGGGCTGCATCTAATATTTTTTTCTCTGTTGTTTCACTCGTCATTTTGTTTTACTGTTTGGTTTAACCACATGGTCAAAAGTAGATCATTTCAATAACCTGCCAAACTTTTTGGCCAATAAATTTAACCACACGGTCAAACTATTTAGTCAATCATCGCGAAATCAAACTTTTATTGACTGATTTTTTTTTCGATTCAAATAATTGAGGAGGAAAAGAGAACTGCCGGTAATGATCATTCCGGTAATGGAAAGAACATCGGGATGCTCATCAGGCAGTAAAATCCAAGCGAAAATGGCTCCAAAAACCGGGATGATGAATTTCCACATGTTCAGGTCTGAAACTTTTACCCCCGGACGTTTTAAAAGCGTAAACCAGATGGAGAAAGCTGCAGCCGAAAGAAAACTGAGCCAGGCTAATGCCCCATAATATTCAAAAGGCTTAGCTGAAAAATGAAGCCCTTCAACCGGGATGGAAAACGAGAACAGCATCACACCGCCCATAATCATACTCGCCGAACTAAGAATCAGCGGCGGCACTTTGTCTTTATCTTTTGCTACAATAATATTGGTAAATCCGGAATTAATATTGGTCAGTATCAATAACGCAATGCCAACCAGTATCAGTTTTCCTTCTCCTGAAAGGCTACCCCGTTCAAGGCTAACTAAAACAACCCCAGCCAATCCCAGCAGAATGACACCCACTTTCTTCAAACTCATTTTGTCATCGGGCATACTAAAATGAGCCACAATAGCGACAAACACAGGTCCGGAACCAACCACAATAGCACCCAACGCTCCCGGGACCATTGATATTCCGGTATAAAAAAGTGAGTAATGTACAAACGTCTGCAGTAGTGTGATAACGAAAACCACTTTCCAGTTCTTCAGAATAATACGGAGATAATCCTTTCGTTGGGAGCAAAACGGCAGAATAATCAGGCCGGAGATGAAAAATCGGATTCCGGCAAACTGCAAAGGAGTTGTATATGGTAAGCCAATTTTAATTCCGACAAAAGCCGATGCCCATAACAGGCAAGCTAAAATGGCCAGGAAAATAGTGCTATTGAGCTTGGTGCGCATGAATCGGGTTTCTGTTATTTAGAGAGATGCAAAACTATGCCTTAAATTTATATCGGCAAAGAAACAACCATAACCATTGGAATACTTCACACAGTTTTCACATACAAGAAATCCGTTCCTTCTTTTCAGAATATTGAGTAAGCTAAAACTCAATCTGTCAGAAATAGCTGTACAACAAGCGAACGGCCTGTCCGTAGTAGCTGTTTCCAAATAGGTTAAGGTGATTTATCACGTGATAGAGCAGGTAAATATTTTCGCGGTATTCATAACCATCGGGCAACGGATTTTCTTCGCGGTAAGCCGAGTAAAACTCAGATGAAAACCCACCAAACAATTTGGTCATCGCCAAGTCGGCTTCGCGGTGACCGTAATACACCGCCGGATCGATGATAACCGGCTCACCGTTTTCATCGCTCATGTAGTTGCCGCTCCACAAATCGCCGTGCAATAGTGCCGGTGGTTCTTCACTTCCCGAAAGGATATCTTCTATTTTCTCTTCCAGCTTGCGGAAACCGGAACGAAGTTTTTCGTCGGCATATCCGTTACGCTCGGCCAGGCTGAGCTGAAAAAGTAAGCGCTTGTTCAGGTAAAAAGCGGTCCACTCATCAGCTTCTTCCCCTTTCGGGATATTCATCTGCGGGGTTGCCCCGATGTAATTGTCTTCATAAAAACCAAAGTGCTCAGCATGATAGCGGTGCATTTGTGCAAACTTCCGGCCGAAATCTTCAAAGAAATTTCTCTCTCTTCTGCCTTGCGGGATAAATTCCAGCAACAAAAAGTCATCGCCTTGCAACAACACTTCCGGCACACGAACAGATTCTGCCTTCGCCAACTCTTTCAGGCCGTTGGCCTCATTCCGGAACATGGAGTTATCAAATCCCGACTTTAGGAAAAACGAACGTCCCGATTCCGTTTTCACACGACGGGCATTGGCAATGCAACCACCACCGACGGATTCTGTTCCGGTGATTTTTTCTCCGGCCCAATCTTCAATTCTGGCAATTATTTCCGCTTCACTTCCCATTCTGAATATGCTTTAATAAACCATTACAGGCATCTTCAAGCAGATCCAAAACCAATTCAAAACCTTCTTCTCCGCCATAATACGGATCGGGAACCGATGTGTAGCCAAACTCCTCGAGGAAGTCAGTCATTTTGTATATTTTCTTCCTATCGGATTCATTCCGTGCCAGCGACTGTAAATCGCGAATATTCTGATCATCCATCCCAATCACCATATCAAAACGGTCGAAATCGACGTCTGGATTGACCGGGCGAGAAATACTGGTCAGGTTATATCCGCGCTTAATGGCATGCGATTGCATCCGCTGATCGGCCGGTTCGCCTTCGTGGTAACCAATAATGCCCGCCGAATCGCACTCAATCTCATTTTCCAGATTTTTTCTGTCAATGTATGCGTTCATCACTGCCTCAGCGCTGGGAGAACGGCAAATATTTCCCAAACAAACAAATAGGATCTGCTTCTTCATACGTGTTAAATTTCAAACCCGAATATCGCAAGTTTTTTCAGGCCTCGCAACCCAGATGAATTGTCTTCTCTGTTTCTTGTTTCCAAAAATGACTTAATTTTGACTCCGAAAAATTCATGACCATGAGAAAGATTTTCTTATCAATTTTGTTTATCGCCGGTACATTCGGCTTTGTCGATGCACAGATTAATCACCAACATGCATTGGGTTTACGACTGGGAGACAACGCCAACTTCGGAACAGAAATCAGTTACCAGTATACGCTTACTCCAATGACTCGCCTGGAAGCTGATTTGGGTGTTCGCTCTGGAAACAGCTGGAATAGCTGGGCCATTACCGGTGTTCACCAATGGGTCTGGCACATCGACGGAGGTTTCAATTGGTATGCCGGAGCAGGTGCCGGAATCGGTTCCTGGAGTTACCGGAATAATTATACCGACTACGGCGATAGCGGCCTTTTTCTGACCATAGCGGGAACAGCCGGAATTGAATACAATTTTGAGATTCCGCTACAGGTGGCCATCGACACCCGTCCGCAGATCGGATTCATCAATCCGCAGGCAGACAACCTCAACTTCGATCTGGCCCTTTCCGTTCGGTACTGTTTTTAATCCCATCTTTGATTTTAAAAAGATAAAACACCGATACAACAGATTTCCCTGGTTTATTGACAAATTGGGGAAATTGTTTTTTTTATGCCTCGATGAGAGATTTGACGACAGGAAATGAGACGAGATTAATCGTCAGGTTTGCCCTGCCCATGCTTGCCGGTAATGTTTTCCAGAATCTGTACAACATTATCGACAGCGTAATTGTAGGAAACTACCTGGGCAAGGAAGCCCTGGCTGCCGTTGGTGCGTCGTTTCCCGTCATTTTTACGCTCATTGCGCTGGTTATTGGTGTCGGTTCTGGCGCTTCTATTGTCATCTCCCAGTTTTTCGGGGCAAAAAAAACAGATGAGGTTCGACGCACCATCGACACCATTTTCATCTTTTTTATCGGTGCAGCGATTATTCTTGCCGCACTGGGCATCGTATTTTCTGAATCAATTTTCAGACTATTACAGTTACCCGAAGAAATTCTTCCACAAGCCCAAACGTATCTTCACACCTACTTAATCGGCCTGTTTGCTTTTTTTGGTTTCAATGGCATAGCATCCATTCTGCGTGGTTTAGGTGACTCGAAAACACCTTTATATTTCATGATCATCGCCACGCTGGCTAATATCGCGTTGGATTTGCTGTTTGTCGTGGTCTTTAAATTGGGAGTCGGTAGTGTTGCCCTGGCTACCGTTATTTCACAGGCCGGAGCATTTGTCACGGCAATTATCTATTTGAACCGGACACATGCCCTGGTCAAAATTACGCTGACACACCTTCAGTTCGACAGATCGATATTTAAGAGCTGTGTGAAGATTGGCTTGCCTACCGGATTTCAACAGTCGTTTGTAGCCGTTGGAGCCATGGCCATCATGGGAATTGTGAATGGATTTGGGACCAACGCCGTTGCTGCCTATACAGTTGCCCTGCGCATCGACTCGCTGGCCAAAATGCCGGCTATGAATTTTGCTTCGGCCCTCTCCTCTTTTGTCGGCCAAAACCTCGGAGCCAACAAAGAACAACGCGCCCGAAATGGTTTTCGCTCCACACTTGCCATTTCTGTAATTTACAGCATCATCATCTCCCTGTTAATTGTCTTCTTTGGAGAATTCCTGATGCGGATGTTTACCGATGATTCGGCTGTTATTCATATCGGCGAAAAATACCTGGTCATCGTCAGTTCATTTTATCTCGCTTTTGCTGCCATGTTCTCGGTGATTGGTATGCTACGCGGCGCCGGTGATACACTTATTCCCATGTACATCACCGTTGTCACATTATGGATTATCCGGCTTCCCCTTTCCTGGTTTCTTTCCCGGGGACCACTTGGTGTCAGTGGAATCTGGTGGGCGATTCCGATTGCCTGGGTTGTGGGAGCCATCGGATCTTATATCTATTACCTATCGGGAAGATGGCGCGGCAAAACCGTTTTTCATCACCAGAATTTTTCATCCGGGCAGCCGGTTCCCAAACCTGCTGTAAAACAGGAAAAAAGCTCCGTTACCGCAAACGGATAAAAAGAAGATGCTCTACAACATAATTATAAAACATCCTTATTCCTTTTAAATATCTATTTTCATTTCCGAAACTGGAAAGAATTTGTTGGCCTAACCTGCCATCTCGTTTCAAATAACCAAAAAATCAAAGCAGGGAAATTTTGCCCTGATCAAACCAATAATCACTAAAGCGTCTGTTATGATTCATTCCGTTTTCTGGCTGATTCCGGCCGCCTCACTATTTGCCCTTTTGTTTGCGTGGATATTCTTTAAGAATATGATGACCAATTCGGAAGGGACCCCGACAATGATAGAAATTGCCCAGCACGTACGCGAAGGCGCCCTGGCTTATCTCACCCGACAATACAAAGTGGTGGGACAGGTTTTCGTGGTACTCGTTATCCTGCTTGGTATACTTGCTTATCTGGGGGTTCAAAACCCGTTTGTTCCCGTGGCTTTCCTCACCGGAGGTTTTTTCTCCGGATTAGCAGGCTTCCTGGGCATGCGAACAGCAACCTATGCTTCTGCCCGTACGGCTCACGGAGCTTCTGCATCGTTGAATAAAGGCTTGAAGATTGCCTTCCGAAGTGGAGCCGTTATGGGACTTGTTGTCGTCGGATTCGGTTTGCTCGACATTTCCATCTGGTACATGATCCTGAACAAACTGGTGTATACCGCGACAAACATGCATGAAGGACTTTCATGGATTGGGCTCACTTTTGTTCATGCCGGAACTACAGAACATGAAAAATTAATCGAAATTACCGCTACCATGCTGACCTTCGGTATGGGAGCTTCTACACAGGCACTCTTTGCCCGTGTGGGAGGGGGTATTTATACAAAAGCTGCCGATGTAGGTGCCGACCTCGTAGGTAAAGTCGAAGCTGGTATTCCGGAAGATGATCCGAGAAATCCGGCCACTATTGCCGACAACGTAGGCGACAATGTAGGTGATGTAGCAGGTATGGGAGCCGACCTGTACGAATCGTATTGCGGCTCAATTCTGGCAACAGCTGCGCTTGGAGCCGCTCTTCCCGGTCTCACCGGAGAAGATCAGACCAAAGCAGTGATTGCACCAATGCTCGTTGCTGCTATCGGTATTCTACTTTCGGTCGCCGGTATTTTCCTGGTAAGAACCAAAGAATCAGCTACACAGAAAAACCTACTAAATGCCTTACTACTGGGAACTGGTGGAAGTTCGTTCTTCATACTGGTTGTTCTTGGATTTATGGTATACTTTGACTGGATTAGCTGGGGAATTTTCGGAGCAGTTGTTTCCGGACTTCTTGCCGGTGTTATCATCGGACAGGGAACTGAAT
Organism: Prolixibacter sp. NT017; assembly: GCF_009617875.1. Lineage (NCBI taxonomy): Bacteria > Pseudomonadati > Bacteroidota > Bacteroidia > Marinilabiliales > Prolixibacteraceae > Prolixibacter > Prolixibacter sp. NT017. Next base: position 3,459,120 of record NZ_BLAV01000001.1, read on the forward strand.
ACTTTACTTCCGATGAATATAAACCAACCAAAGGCATTGCCAAACAAGGGTTACAAGGGCCAGCCACCACCATCATCGAAGGAATGGCTGTAGGTATGTACTCAACCTGGATTCCGGTTATCACCATTGTTATTGGCATTATTGCAGCCTACGGATTCGGTGGAGGTTTCCACAGCTTTGCCGATGGTGTTTATGGTATCGGCTTTGCCGCTGTTGGTATGCTTTCCACATTGGGAATTACACTGGCAACCGACGCATTTGGGCCGATTGCCGATAATGCTGGAGGAAACGCTGAAATGGCAGAATTGCCGCCGGAAGTACGTCAACGCACCGACGCACTCGATATGTTGGGAAATACCACGGCTGCTACCGGAAAAGGTTTTGCGATTGGCTCTGCTGCACTTACTGCTATGGCACTGTTAGCTGCATATATGGAAGAAATTCGCTTATGGCTGGGAAAACTGGCAGGTGACGGCGTCAGAGAAGTTGGCAACGTGTTGTTCTATAATGATCATATGCCAATGGTAACAGCCGGACAAAGGGCTGTGGAAATTGCAACGGCCAATATTCAGGACTTTGCCGATGCTTACAATCTGACACTTTTCAACCCGCTTCTGCTGGGTGGTATTTTTATTGGTGCCATGATGGCCTTTGTTTTCAGCGCGATGACCATGAAAGCTGTCGGACGATCTGCCGGAGCCATGGTGGATGAAGTTCGCCGTCAGTTCCGCGAAATTCCCGGTATCATGGAAAGGAAACAGAAACCGGACTATGCCCGTTGTGTTGAGATTTCGACCAAGGGCGCACAACGCGAGATGATTCTTCCCTCATTACTGGCGATTATCGTCCCTGTTGCCGTAGGTATTCTTTTGGGTGTAGCAGGCGTTGTAGGACTATTAGTCGGCGGTCTGACCACTGGTTTCACTCTGGCAGTGATGCTCAATAATGCTGGTGGTGCCTGGGACAATGCCAAAAAATTCATCGAAAAAGGTGAATACGGCGGAAAAGGCAGTGAAGCTCATAAGGCTGGTGTTGTAGGCGATACGGTGGGTGATCCGTTTAAAGATACATCCGGCCCGTCATTAAATATCCTGATTAAGCTAATGACGATGGCCTCCATCGTTATGGCAGGTGTTACCGTGGCTTATCATATTTTGTAATCCAACTCACACTGAATATTTACAAGGAGGCGACCGAATTGGTCACCTCCTTTTTTTGTTAAAAACCAATTATTCTATAACTTTCTAAGGAGAAAGAAATCCTATCAAATCATTTAGAATTATTAAAAATACCTAAAAACATTTGCCCTAACCCACCCGCAGTGAACGATTTGATAATATAATATGTTACATATAAATAAAACTAAATTAAATAGAACATGGCGGATCTCAAAACAACGTACATGGGGGTGCAGCTGAAAAACCCCATCATTCTTGGAGCCAGCAGTATTGTTGACAAGCTCGAAACCGTGAAAAAAATTGAACGGGCCGGAGTCGGCGCCATTGTTTACCGCTCCCTTTTCGAGGAGCAGATTCATCTCGAAGAAGCTCAGCTGGACGACATGCTCGGGGAATACGATGAAAGACATGCCGAGATGATCGATATTTTCCCGAACATTAAACATGCCGGGGCCAAAGAACATCTGTACCAGTTGAAGAAAACGGTCGACAATGTGGATGTTCCTGTTTTTGCCAGCTTGAATGCCATCTATGATTCTACCTGGGTAGAATATGCCAAACAACTGGAAGAAACCGGAATCGCTGGTTTGGAACTGAATTTTTACAGTGTGCCGGTTGAGTTGGATAAAGCCGGGGCGAGTATTGAAGAACATCAGCTGGACATTCTGAAAAAAGTGAAAAAAGCGGTGAAAATTCCGGTCAGTGTGAAAATTTCATCCTTCTACAGCAATCCACTGAACTTTGTGCAGCAGCTCGACAAAGCAAAAACCGATGCCGTAGTTCTTTTCAACCGCTTCTTCCAACCTGAAATTGATATTGAGACCGAAGAGTTCTATTACCCGTTCGATCTGACACATGAAAAAGACTACCAGATTACTTTGCGTTTTGCCGGTCTGCTTTACGGACATATTAAAAGTGACATTTGCGCCAGCCGTGGTATTTCCGACGGAAAAGATCTGATTAAGATGCTGCTGGCTGGTGCGACCTCCGTACAGGTTGTCAGCACAATATTCCGGAACAAAGCCGGAGCCATTACCAAAATGCTCGATATGCTCGAACAATGGATGGACGAAAAAGGGTATAAATCGGTTGACGAATTCCGCGGAAAGCTCGCCATGAAAAATCTGCAGGATCCTTACGCATACAAGCGGGCCCAGTACGTCGACATCCTGATGAACTCAACAGAGATAATCAAAAAATATCCAATGATTTAATTCCCCAATTTCAACCCGGCAAACGCCGGGTTTTTTATTCTCCAATTTTGCCTTCCTTTTAGATTCGTTTTTACTTTTCTCCCCTCCTTGTTTAGAACTGATTAAAATCAGTGTATCAGCGTGTAAAAGTTTATGAAAGTCATGTATTAGCCATTTCCTCTTTCCTATTTTTACCATCAGGAAAACCAAACCTTAATAACCGACTATGGAGCTTGCCCGTATAGTTGAGATAGTTAACGGCAGAGTCATCTGTGGAGAGGAAAAACTCAGAAGAACCGTCAAATATGGCTTCAGTTCTGACCTGATGAGTGATGTTCTGACCATAAACATCGAGAACTTGCTGTTGATGACCGGCCTCGCCAATCCTCAAACCATACGAACAGCCGAGATGGCCGATATTGAATTTATTCTGTTTGTCAGGAATAAGAAAATCACCATGGAGATGATAAAACTGGCCAGGGAGAACGATATCGTACTCATTACAACCGGGTATTCACTCTTTCGGACCTCAGGTTTATTATTTAATGCAGGTTTAAAACCGGTGTACTGATGAAACTGAATTTTCAGGTAGAAGGAGGCAATTTTGCCAAAGCAGGCGTTGCATCCAGCGAGGTGAAAAAGGTACTGAAGAAACTGGGAGTTCCTCCGATGATTATCCGGCGCATTGTTGTCGCCCTGTATGAAGCGGAAGTAAATATCGTCGCTCATGCGCAACAGGGCATCATCAGTGTCGATTTACATCACGATAAGGTGGAAATCGAACTGCGGGACAAAGGACCGGGAATTGGAGATATCTCCCAGGCAATGCAGGAAGGTTTTTCGACAGCATCAGAAGAAGTGCGCGCCATGGGATTTGGTGCCGGAATGGGATTACCCAACATTAAGAAAAATGCAGATGAACTGAATATAGAGAGCAAGGTCGGTGAAGGAACCACGGTACACATTACTAATTATTTTGCCAAACCATGAATCAATCGAACCAATTGGAACTACACCACGCTATCAAAATCGACGCGGATAAATGCCGGGCGTGCACGCATTGCCTGCAGGTGTGTCCTACCGAAGCCATCCGGATTCGGAACGGGAAGGCCACCATCATTCCGGGCCGGTGTGTCGATTGCGGCGAGTGCCACCGGGCGTGTCCTTACCAAGCTTTTTATGTGGAGCAAGACGATCTTTCACGCATATTCGATTACAAATACCGGGTCGCACTTTTTCCGGCCGTTTTCGTGAGTCAGTTCCCTGAAAATATTTCAGAAGAACAAATATATAGTGTACTGAAGCAAATTGGTTTCACCCACACGTGCGAAGTGGAACAGCCCATCTCGGTACTCATCGATTCCATTAAAGACTTTGCACAGAATGAATACGACAGCGAAAGTCCCATTATTTCCTCATTCTGTCCGGCAACCGTTCGCCTGATCCAGGTAAAATATCCGGCACTGACTGAACATTTGGTTTTGCGGAACGCGCCGCATGATCTGGCGGCCTGGTATGTCAGACAACGGTTAGCCGAAGAAGGAATCGATCCATCGGATGCCGGCATTTTCTATATCACGCCGTGTGCCGCCAAAATTGCAGCAGTGAAAAGTCCCGTCGGCGAGAAAAAATCGATTGTTGATGGCATTATCAACATGAGCGAGATTTACAACCAGGTAATGGCAAAAGCAACCGGAGTCACCGGAAACTTTCATTCCTGCGATTGCCGCAATGAAATTTCCCGCGAAGGAATCCTCTGGAGTCTTCCGGAAGGAGAAAAAGCAGCGTTCGATGGCAAGTCACTCTCCGTTGACGGAATGCACAATGTTATCCGGATTTTGGAACGATTGGAAGACGGAGATCTTCAGGATATCGACTTTCTGGAGCTGCGGGCCTGCGAAGAAGGCTGCGCCGGCGGTATCATGATGACCAGTAACCGCTTCCTGACAGCCGATCGCCAGCACAAACGGGCCGAGAAATTTCCGGAAGCCAAATCATCCGCAGGCATGGAAGAACTAGCAGAGAAACTGCGTATCGCTTCGGTTCAGCCACGCCCGATGGTTCACCTGGACACCGACATGGAGAAAGCTTTCGCGAAAATGGAGAAAGCCCGTTCCATCATGTGTCACCTACCGGGAATTGATTGCGGTGCTTGTGGTGCTCCGTCCTGTTTGGCTCTGGCTGAAGATATGGTACGGCACGAAGCCCGGATGACCGATTGCATTTATATACAGCAGCTGTGGCAGAAGGAAGGAAAAATATCGGCTGAAAAAGCTTTCCGTAATCTGGAAAAGAGATGGGGAGAAAACCGTTTCGATGTGGATTGCTCGAAACGAGGTGCAAAGAATGATAACGGATTTGGATTAATGAATGAAGGAGAAGATGCCGACTTGTACTAGTTTTTATTGCAGAGTAAGATATGAGCTGATGCGGCAAGAAGCTGCAGAGAGAAAGAATCAAACCAAAAATAACCTGGATAGAATGACAGTAAAAGATGTACAACAAGCCCTCGAACTAAAAGTCTTTGGCGGCGAAAAAGGGTTAAACAGTGACGTAACCGGAGGCTATGTATCCGACTTACTGAGCGATGTGATGGGAAATGCAACCGAAGGAATGGCATGGATCACGTTGCAAACGCACCTGAATGTGATGGCCATTGCATCGTTGAAGGATTTGTCCGTCGTTATTCTGGTTAACGGAAACAAACCGGAAGAGGATATGCTGGAGAAAGCCAACGAAGAAAATATTCCGGTACTGGGAACCAAACTTGGCACTTTCGAAACTGCCGGAAAACTTTACCAACTGTTAAATTCCTGAGCCATGAAATCATACCGGGCTGATCTACATATTCATTCTCTTCTTTCGCCTTGCGGAAGTCTGGACATGAGTCCGGCCCGGATTATTCGTGAAGCAAAAGAACGGAAGATTGACATCATCGCGGTAGCCGACCACAACTCGACGCGGCAAGCCGGATTGATAAAAAAGTTGGGGCAGGAAACGGGAATAACAGTGTTAACCGGAGCGGAAGTCAATACCCGCGAAGAAGTGCATTGTCTTTGCCTTTTCGGCGATGAAGAGGCAACCCGGATTTTTCAGGAATTCCTCGATGCCCGTTTACCGGAAGAGGAAAATGATGTGGTCATTTTTGGCGACCAGGTGGTAGTCGATAAAGACGAACAAATCGTTTACACGGAAGATCGTTTGCTGATTTCTGCTCTTCGTGCTGGCATCAAAGAGATTGAAACGCTGGTGCACAAGCTGAATGGAATTTTCATCCCGGCGCACATCGATCGACCTTACAGCGGCATTCTCGACCGTTTGGGATTCATTCCCGAAAACCTGGAATATGATGCACTGGAACTCTCCTACCGGATGCCGGAAACAGAAATTTGCGGACAGCATCCCGAATTGTGCGGAAAATATTTCCTCCGCTCATCGGATGCACATTACCCGAAAGACATTGGAAGGGCAACTACAACATTTGAGTTGGAAGAGAATTCATTTGAGGCCGTCAGGGCTTATTTGCGAAGCAAGTTAAACCAGTAGCGATGAAAGAGCTTTCGTTACATATTCTCGATATCGTCCAGAATTCCATCCGCGCCGAATCGACGCGAATCGAAATTACTATTGAGGATTTTGCACAGAAAAACGAATTCCGGATTCTTATCTGTGACAACGGGAAAGGAATGACATCGCAGGAAATGGAAAAAGCACTTGATCCATTCTACACATCGCGCACAACCAGAAAAGTCGGGCTTGGACTTCCGCTACTCAAACAGAATGCGGAACAAACCGGCGGGAAGCTGGTGCTTAGCTCATCGGTTGGAAATGGTTGCCGCGTGGAAGCTGTTTTAGTTAACAACCATATCGATCGGCAACCGATGGGCAACATCGCTGAGACACTGGTCCAACTGTTTGCCTCCTATCCAAGCATTCGATTCAAATTCAATTATCTCACCGACCGTGGAGATTTCAACATCGATACAGACGAAGTAAAACAGATACTGGAAGACGTTCCGATAACCAATAGTGAAGTAAGAGAATTCTTAATCAATCATATTAGAGAAAACCTGAGAACGATTCAGGATCATAACCAATAGATCAATTATGAGCAAAATCAAATCGTTAGAAGAGCTGCGTAAGTTACGTGAAGAGGTGCAAACCCGGATGAAACTTCGCGAAAACAGCGACAAATCAGATGACCTGGTGCGCATCAAGGTGGCCATGGCGACCTGCGGAATCGCTTCGGGAGCCCGCGAAACCATGCGTGTGCTGATTGAGCAACTCGATCAACGTGGAGTAGATGCTGTCGTTACGCAAACCGGATGTATGGGCTATTGCTATGCCGAACCCACTGTGGAAGTTACCCTTCCGGGGAAAGAACCCATTGTGTTTGGCGAAGTGAAAGAAGAACGTGCCCGGGAAATTATCGACAAGTATGTCGTGAATCAGGAATTAATCGACGGTATTATTCCAGTCAATCATCAGTCAATTTAAACGTTTAATCGCTTTTCCAAAAACCTTGTTATGACAGATTACAGAATGAACATCCTGGTATGTGGCGGAACAGGCTGCCGCTCATCCGAAGGTGCCACCCTTTACGATGAGTTGGTCTCGCTTCTCGCGGATAAAGGCCTCGAAAAAGAAATCCAGGTCGTTTCCACCGGTTGTTTCGGATTTTGTGAAAAAGGCCCGGTGGTGAAAATACTTCCCGACAATACTTTCTATGTTCAGGTACAGGCTGCCGATGCCCGGGAAATTATCGAGGAGCACATCATCAAAGGACGGAAAGTAGAGCATCTGCTTTACACCGCTCCCGAAACCGGGAAAAAGGTATCCGATTCCAAGCACATGGATTTCTATAAAAAACAGGTTCGAATCGCCCTTCGGAACTGCGGCTTCATCAACCCGGAAAACATCGACGAGTACGTTGCCCGCGAAGGCTACGCCGCCATGGCTAAATGCCTTGGCGAAATGACTCCGGAACAGGTAATCAAGGAGATCAAAAAAGCTGGCTTGCGCGGACGCGGTGGTGCAGGTTTCCCTACCGGGACGAAATGGGAATTGACCCGCAAAAGTGAAGCAGACCAGAAATACGTGGTTTGTAACGCCGACGAAGGTGACCCGGGAGCTTTCATGGACCGCTCTATCCTCGAAGGCGATCCGCACTCGGTTATCGAAGCAATGGCCATTTGTGGTTATTGCATAGGTGCCGACAAAGGCTTGGTGTACATTCGTGCAGAATATCCGCTGGCCATAAAACGCCTAAAGATTGCCCTGGAACAGGCACGCAATTACGGCCTTCTTGGTGAGAATATCCTGAATACCGGTTTCAACTTCGAGATTGAACTTCGCTACGGGGCAGGCGCTTTCGTGTGTGGGGAGGAAACGGCTCTCATTCACTCCATGGAAGGAAAACGAGGCGAACCGACTTTCAAACCACCGTTTCCGGCTGAAAAAGGATATCTCGGCAAACCGACCAATGTGAACAACGTAGAAACATACGCCAATATCCCTCCCATTATCAACAAAGGTTCCAAATGGTTTAGCGGCATCGGTACCGAAAAATCCAAAGGAACCAAGGTTTTTGCCTTAGCAGGAAAAATCAACAATGTTGGGTTGATTGAGGTCCCGATGGGAACAACCCTTCGTGAAGTGATTTACGACATTGGTGGTGGTATCAAAGGTGGGAAAGAGTTCAAGGCAGTACAAACCGGGGGTCCTTCGGGCGGCTGCCTGACCAAAAACTTCCTCGATACGCCTATCGACTACGAAAGTCTGACTGAAGCAGGCTCTATGATGGGTTCCGGTGGTATGATTGTGATGGACGAAGATGATTGTATGGTTTCCATCGCCAAATTCTACCTCGAATTTACGCTTGACGAATCGTGCGGAAAATGTAATCCGTGCCGAATCGGAAACAAACGGTTGTGGGAAATTCTGGACAAAATATCCAAGGGAAATGGAACGAAGGAAGATCTGAACCGGTTGAAACTCCTCAGCAACGTGGTAAAAGACGCGTCACTTTGCGGACTGGGACAAACCTCCCCCAACCCGATTTTGTCAACCATGGACAACTTTTGGGACGAATATCTGGCCCACGTGGAAGACAAACGATGCCCTGCCGGTCAATGTAAGGCAATGATGCAATATGTCATCGATCCAAACAAATGTACCGGCTGTACACTCTGCTCGCGCATTTGTCCGGTTGCTGCAATTGAAGGTGAGCGCAAGCAAGCGCATGAAATCGATCCGGAGAAATGCATCAAGTGCGGTGCCTGTATGGAGAAATGTAAATTCGAAGCCATCTCAGTGGCCTGATTGACCAATCCGTAAATCATCTAAAAAATGAAAATGGTAACATTAACCATCGATAATAAAACCGTTGAAGTTCCTAAAGGAACAACTGTTTTAGAGGCAGCAGCCAGAGTGGGCGTCGAAATTCCCACGCTCTGCCACATGAAACTGGACAACCTGGAAATTGAAAATAAACCCGGTGGCTGTCGTGTATGTCTCGTCGAAATACAGGGCAGAAAAAACCTCGCACCTTCGTGTGTAACCGAGGCAACCGATGGAATGATTGTCAAATCGTCCTCCATTCGCGTGATGAATACCCGCCGGACCATTGTCGAACTGATCCTGAGTGATCACCCCGCCGAATGTCTGACTTGTGCCAAATCGGGTAACTGCGATTTGCAGAGCCTCGCCATCAAAATGGGTATCCGCGAACTGCACTTCTCGGGAGAGAAATCGGTTCACCGCGAAGACCAATCGCCGGCCATCATCCGCGACATGGACAAATGCATCATGTGCCGCCGCTGCGAAACCATGTGTAACGAAGTGCAAACCGTTGGCGTTCTTTCAGCAGTCAACCGCGGTTTCAACTCTGTTGTTTCACCGGCTTTTGAACAGGACTTGCAGGATTCAGCTTGTACCTATTGCGGACAGTGTGTTGCTGTTTGTCCTGTAGGAGCACTGACCGAGCGTGACCAAACCGGAGCTGTTATCCGGGCTTTGTCCAATCCCGATAAAACCGTCGTAGTTCAAACTGCACCCGCTGTTCGTGCTGCGCTGGGAGAAGAATTCGGACTAGAAGCCGGTACGCTTGTAACCGGAAAAATGGCCGCAGCGCTGCGTCGTTTGGGCTTCGACTATGTATTCGATACCGATTTTGCCGCCGACCTCACCATCATGGAGGAAGGAACTGAATTGCTCGATCGGCTGACTCGTCACCTCAACGGCGATTCGACTGTGAAGCTTCCTATCCTGACTTCTTGTTGTCCGGCATGGGTGAAATTTATCGAGCACAACTTCCCGTCACTACTCGACGTACCGTCGTCGGCCAAGTCTCCTCAACAGATGTTCGGTGCCGTTGCAAAGAATTACTTTGCTGAGAAACTGAATGTCGACCGGAAGAAGCTGGTAGTGGTTTCCATCATGCCGTGCGTGGCTAAAAAGTATGAGCGTGGCCGCGATGAATTCGCCGTCGACGGAAATTCAGATGTGGATTTTGTACTCACAACCCGCGAACTTTCACATTTGATTAAGCTGGCCAACATCGACTTCCACACGCTTCCGGATGAAGAATTCGATCAGCCAATGGGTATGTCAACCGGAGCTTCCGTCATTTTCGGAACAACCGGTGGTGTAATCGAAGCAGCTGTTCGTACGGCATATGAGCTTTATACCAAAAAACCCCTTCCGAAAGTAGAATTTGAGGAATTGCGCGGTATGGAAGGTCTACGTCATGCCACCATCGATTTTGGTGGATTGCCTTTGCATATCGGTATTGCGCATGGTTTGGGGAATGCCCGTAAACTACTCGAAGAAATCGCTGCCGGAAGAAGTCAGTTCCATGCTATCGAAATCATGTCGTGTCCCGGTGGTTGTATCGGTGGTGGAGGACAACCATTCCATCATGGAAAATCCGATATCCTGAAAAAACGCCAGCAGGCCATTTATCAGGAAGACCGGAATAAACCGATTCGCAAATCCCATGAAAATCCGTTCATCTACCAGTTGTACGAAGAATATCTCGGTGAACCGATGAGTGAAAAAGCACATCATCTGTTGCACACCAAATATTTCGACCGTTCCACCGTATTTGAACAGGACGGTAATGTATCTGAAACTGACGATAAAAATTAATTTGTCATGGAAATAACCAGAGATTTGAAAACCCATAAAGTGCAATTGTCGGAGAATGCCATTGCACTGGTCAAAAAGATATGTCGCCGGTTCAATTACCAGGAAGGCGAACTCATCAACATCCTTCACGCCGTGCAAAGCCAGTTTGGTTACCTGCCTGCAGAAATCCAGGAGCTGATCGCCAAAGAGCTGGACATTTCAGTGGCCAAGGTGTATGGTGTTGTAACGTTCTACTCGTTCTTTACCATGAAACCGAAAGGCAAATACCCGATTTCGCTTTGTATGGGTACCGCTTGTTACGTAAGGGGTGCTGAAAATATCCTGAACGAAATCAAACGGCAGCTTAGCATTGACGAGGGAGAGACCACTCCGGACGGGCTGTTTTCTCTCTCCAGTTTGCGCTGCGTTGGTGCCTGTGGACTTGCTCCGGTACTAATGGTTGGTGAAAAGGTGTACGGACGTGTAGCTCAGGCAGATGTACGGAAAATCATTTCGGAATATAAAGCCGGTTGCCTGACACATCCGACAAAAGAGTAAATACACATATATTAAGGTCTGTATATCAGACAGAACGGGTCTAAATAGACCCGTTTTTTTTTATGATTTTTGCTATATATTTCTTTAACTTTTCACTATTTTAAGGATACTACATATTGTTTTAACTCTTATTTCATACCATATTTTAAAATATGACTTTTACACATATAGTATTTCATCCGAATTCTATATAAATTCGAAAAGAACGTAGATGATTCAGGAGAGAGAGCCCATAACGCAGACATCATTTTTTCTTCACTATAAATCATCAAACTATGGATCCAATCCAATCCTTAATTAAAGAGCTGGCGGTGAAACACGGCCGCAAGCGCGAAAGTCTGCTACCTGTACTTCAAGGAGTTGTAGAACAGGAACGTTACCTTTCGGAACATTCCATGATTGAGATCGCGCGGGAACTTGACCTGCCGGCAGCGGAAGTCTATGGAACAGCCACTTTTTATTCTTTCCTCGAACACCGGAAAATGGGCCGTTTCATCATCAGGATTTGCAAAACCATTTCCTGCTCGATGAAAGGGAAAAACCAGGTGCTTCTGGCCATTCAGGATATGCTCAAAATATCGACAGGCGAAACCACACCTGACGGCCGATTCTCCCTGGTTGAAACCAACTGCCTTGGACTTTGTCACAAAGCCCCGGCCATGCTGATCAACGAGGAAGTGTATACCGACCTGACTCCGGAAAAAGTCCGTGAGATTCTGTCGGATTACATGAAGAAGTAACTTTTTCAAACCAAACCAAAAAATCAATCCAAATGGCTGAATCATATCATCTGTTGAAACGAGCCGATTTCATTTTCCGGAATGAAAATGACTGGGAAGAAATTCTCACCAAAACCATTAAGCGCACACCTCAGGATATTATCAATGAGCTAATTAGCTCAGAGCTAAAAGGACGTGGCGGTGCGGGCTTCCCAACCGGCTTAAAGTGGAAAATTACAGCTGAAGCCAAATCAGCTGAAAAATATGTCATCTGTAACGCCGATGAAGGGGAACCGGGAACTTTTAAAGACCGGGAAATTCTCTCCAGGGTTCCCTACAAAGTACTCACGGCAATGGCTGTTTGCGCGCACATCATCGGTAGTAAAAAAGGCATCATATACCTTCGCGGTGAATATCATTCACTCAAAGAAGCACTGGAAAAAACCATTTCCGAATTTGAATACTATTGCAAGAAAATCAAACTCGATTTCTCGATTGAGGTGTTCATGGGAAGCGGAGCCTACATTTGTGGCGAAGAAACCGCCTTGTTCGAATCACTCGAAGGACACCGCGGCGAACCACGAAATAAGCCTCCCTATCCGACCATCAAAGGGTATATGGACAAGCCGACCGTTATCAACAATGTTGAGACGCTGGCTCACACCTTTACCATCTTTAAATACGGCGCCAAGAAGTTCTACGATTTGGGCGTTCAGTTCTCTCGCGGAACTAAACTCTTCTCTGTTTCGGGTGATACTCCCAAACCAGGCATCTACGAGCTGGAGTTAGGGATGAGCCTTCAGGATTTCGTCAATGAATTCGGTGATGGCGATACCAAAGCCGTTCAGGTCGGTGGAGCTTCCGGATTTTTGGTACCCCGAAAAAAATTCCAGGAAACCGCTATCGGTTACCAGGGAAAACTGACGGGAATTTCCCTCCCGACCGGAGGATCGATGATGATCTACAATAGTTCGCGATCCATGTTTAATGTGCTGGATAATTACCTTGAATTTTTCCGCGAAGAATCGTGCGGACAGTGCACGCCATGCCGTGTAGGTTGTCAGCAACTCCTTATCGGAATTAAGGCGGTGAAACGCGGAGAGCGTCCGGCACAATACCTCGACAAATTGCTGAAGCTGACTGAAACCATGCAGTTGACAGCCAAATGTGGCTTAGGGCAGTCAGTCGCTAACTCGTTTGCATCTATTGTCGAGAACTTCCGGGAAGAGATGATCTACTAATCGTGAACCAATCAAACTGTACATCATGACTCAAAAAGTTCAAATAAATATCAATGGTTTCCCGGTAACAGTAAAACCCGGAACCACCATTTTGGAGGCTGCACGGAAAGCGAATGTCACTATTCCTACCTTGTGCTACCATAAAGACTTATGTGTGGCAGGTAACTGCCGTGTTTGCGTGGTAGAAGTGGCCGGTCAGAAACGTCTGTCAGCAGCCTGTGCCACCCCTTGTGAAGATGGGATGGATATTCTGACCAATAGTCTGAAAGTAAGGAATTCCAGGAAACACATCATCGAGCTCCTGCTTTCGGAACACAACGCCGATTGTACCAAGTGTTACAAAAATGGCAAATGCGAGCTGCAATCACTGGCATCAGAATACAAGATCATGACGCAGGATTTCATCGAACTCCTGCCGTGGAAGAACTACACCATCGACATGATCTCGCCCAGTATCATCAAAGATGATAGTAAGTGTATCCGCTGTCAGCGCTGCGTGCGGACCTGTGCCGAACTTCAGGGCGTAAATGCATTGACCGTTGCTTACAAAGGCGATCATATGAAAATCTCTACGTTCTTCGAAAAACCAATGAACGATGTGGTTTGTACCAACTGCGGACAATGTGTGAACCGTTGTCCTACCGGTGCCTTGGTTGAAAAGAACTACGTGGAAGAAGTTTGGGATGCCATTTCTGATCCTAAAAAGCATGTGGTTGTTCAAACTGCCCCGGCTGTTCGTGTCGGATTGGGTGAAGACCTGGGATTCGAACCGGGTAGTCGTGTTACTGGCAAAATGGTCGCGGCCCTCAAACGTTTGGGCTTTGACTCGGTACTGGATACCGATTTTACCGCCGACCTAACCATCATGGAAGAAGGTACCGAGCTGCTTACCCGACTGAAGAAAGCGCTTGTGGATAATGATAAGGAAGTGAAACTTCCGATGGCTACTTCGTGTTCTCCGGGATGGATCAAGTACATCGAGCACATGTATCCCGAGTATTTGCCCAACCTCTCAACCTGTAAGTCGCCTCAACAGATGTTCGGAGCATTGGCAAAAACCTATTATGCCAAAGCACGCAATCTCGATCCTGACAAAATCGTTTCAGTTTCCATCATGCCGTGTACAGCCAAGAAATTCGAAGCTGCCCGTTCGGAAATGCACGACAGCGGCTACCGCGATGTGGACTACGTTCTCACTACCCGTGAACTTTCCATCATGATTAAACAGGCTGGCATCGATTTCATGCAGTTGGACGACATGGAGTTCGACCGCTTAATGGGAGAATCAACTGGTGCCGGTGCCATCTTCGGTGTAACCGGTGGTGTTATGGAAGCAGCCATTCGTACTGCATACGAACTGGTTACCGGACGCCCCGTGCCATTTGAGAACCTGAACGTCACTCCCGTAAGAGGAATGGAAGGAGTCAGGGAAGCAAGCCTTAAAATTGAGAAACCGTTGAAAGAATGGAAATTCCTCGATGGTGTTGAACTGCGTTGTGCTATTGCTCATGGTCTCATCAATGCAAAAACGGTGATGGATGCTGTAAAAGCAGGGAAAGCCAATTTCCACTTCCTGGAAGTGATGGCCTGTCCGGGCGGTTGCCTCGGCGGCGGTGGCCAGCCCATACCAACCAACTCTGAGATCAGGGAAAAACGCGCCAAAGCCATTTATGCAGAAGACTCAGGCAAACCGATCAGGAAATCGCACGAAAATCCGGAAGTACAAAAAATCTATAAGGATTTCCTTGGCGAACCACTTGGTGAAGTATCTCATCATCTGCTTCATACAACTTACACACCGCGGGAGCGCTTCTAATCTCGTGTCATTGATTTAACATCTAAACCCCTGGTTGTCGTCCGACCGGGGTTTTTACTTTTGTAAACAACTATTTCCGGATGAGTCGAAAACCTGTCAAAAATCTTATAATGAGACCGCTTTTCGTGATTCCGGTCATGCTGTTCTCACCGGGGAAATATATACCTTTGTCTTATAAAACCAACCAATCATGCAGTATCAGACAGCGGCAGAGTGGAAGAAAGAAGTTATTGTCAGGGACGAAATTGATAAGTACCTGATTGACGGGAAAGATTTTATTGATGAGGAAAAAATTCATACACAAATCGCGAATGGCAAAAATCCTGATCCGGAATACATTCGGCAGATTTTGCAGAAATCACTCTCGATAAAAACACTTGCCCCGGAGGAAACTGCCGCCCTCCTCAATGTTGAATCGCCCGAGTTATGGGACGAAATCAATGAAGCAGCGCTCCTGGTAAAGAAAAAAGTTTACGATAATCGCATCGTATTTTTTGCACCGCTCTATTGTTCCAACCTTTGTGTTAACAATTGCGAATATTGTGGTTTCCGTGAAGAAAACTGCGATGAAAAAAGGCGCATTCTTACCCAGGACGAAATACGCAAAGAAACGGAATCAGTCATCGACGAAGGTCACAAACGATTAATCCTGGTCTTCGGTGAACATCCGCGTTCGGATGTCGACTACATGGTCGATACCATTAATACGGTTTATTCCGTTTACCGCGATGCCCCGGTTTCGGGCCGGGAAGCCAATATCCGCCGGGTAAATATCAATGCCGCTCCGATGAGCTCAGCCAAGCTGAAAAGATTGAAGGACGCGGGAATCGGTACTTACCAGGTTTTCCAGGAAACGTATCACCACGAAACATACAGCAAAGTACATCCGGCGAATACGCTGAAAGGCGATTACCGCTGGCGACTTTATGCGCTTCACCGGGCGATGGATGCAGGCCTCGATGATGTGGCTATTGGCGCATTATTTGGTCTCTACGACTGGCGTTTTGAAGTAATGGGATTGCTTTACCACACCATCGATTTGGAAAACCGTTTCGGTGTAGGACCGCATACCATTTCGTTCCCGAGAATTACACCGGCATCTGGTTCTTCGTTGAGCAATAACCTGCCACATCAGGTTTCGGATGAAGATTTCAAGAAACTGGTAGCTGTTTTGAGGTTATCGGTTCCGACTGCCGGTTTAATCGTTACCGCCCGCGAACAACCCGAACTGAAGAAAGAGGTTATCAACCTGGGCTGTACCCAGACCGATGCTTCCACCCGCATTGGAATCGGTGCTTATTCCGACCAGAAAACAGAAGAGGATTTGGATAAGAAGCAATTCACCATTGGTGACCCACGCGACCTGGACGATGTGATATGCGAGGTAGCGGAAATGGGATATATTTCTTCGTTCTGCACGGCAGGTTACCGTTGTGGAAGAACCGGTGAAACCATTATGGGGATGCTCAGTCACTGCGTGGAAGGAAAGTTCTGCAAATTGAATGCGGTATTAACCTTCCGGGAATACCTGAATGATTATGCTTCGCCGAAAACCAAAGCCATAGGTGAAGAACTGATTTTAAAAGAGATTGCTGAAATTGAAGCAGAACCCTATTTTAGCAGTCGCCCACACCTGATGGAGAAGTTCAGGGCAGAATACAAAGATATTCTGTTGGGAAAAAGAGATTTGTATCTCTGACATTTTGGAATTAACATTTCAACCTCATACAAGCCGCCGGACTATGTTTCGGCGGTTTTCTTTTTTCATGTAAAGGGTAAAACACGGACTGTTCAGCTTATTTTGCCATCTGCTTTTTGTTATCCTTACAATCTCAAGACACTGGTTTCAAAGCTCATATCGCAGACAAAATTTTACTTTACTCAACATAAAGTCAAGATTTTATCATTGATTAATGTAAATTTGTTACAAGTACATTATCAACTAAAAATTATGAACAAAGGAACAGTTAAGTTCTTTAACAGAACCAAAGGCTTTGGTTTTATTAAAGACGCAGAATCAGACAATGAGTATTTTGTCCATGTAACCGGATTGATCGACGAAATACAAGAAAACGATGAAGTTACTTTCGAACTGAAAGAAGGTAAAAAAGGTTTGAATGCAGTAAATGTTAAACTACTATAGTTTATTTCATTTCAGAACAACTTCAATGCCCCTGCTCAAAAAGCGGGGCTTTCTTTTGTAAAAAAACAGCTCCTCTTTCACCAAAAGGGGCTGCTCTGTTTCAGACTAACTTTGCTGTTACGGCAAAACTACAAACCTATTTTGAATTTATGCTTTCAACCTCCTCCTGAGAGTGGAATAGTCTGGGATTTATCTTACAATCACAACTATATCAGTTTTTATTGAATTGGTCATAAGTCTGACCTACCCGTTTACTTAACGGGCAAGCCGGACCCGTTTCAATCTGAACCTTCACTTCGCCTCTTTATGATGTAAGGTTCTGAAAACCTGAAAAACGAACATCGATGCAGCTATAATTCCCACCAATAACGCAAGCCTGCAATATGTGCCACAGAAATAATCATACCCTGCTCCACACATTGACGAAATACATCCAATCAGGACCATTGCTACATAATAAACGAAGGCCAAAGTCCCCAATCCAAATAATATGGTTAGCAATTTGTTCATAAACTTTGTTCTTATTATAAATTTATGACCTTACGTTTAATGATACAGCATTGACTTTGTGAGAGTTCTCCCGTAACTTTGTGAAATATTTCACAGCTTATGAGAAAGCCTGCCTTTTCTACCCGGATGCTGCGCAACTGTACACTTTGTTGTGAAAAATCATGTGCCGCCATGACCCTGGAGCACAATGAACTACAGCTTTTGGGAGAAAATTGTAGTGAAGGCATTTTCCGAAAAGGCGAAGAAATCCTTTCGGAAGGCTCACTTACCTCGCATATCATTTACCTGCAATCTGGCTTGGTGAAAGAATACATAAAAAGCGGCGATCAACCGGAATGCATTGTCCAGATTATACAAAATCATGCTTATCTTGGATTACCATCTCTATTTGGCGACCGTGTGAATCATTATTCTTATGCAGCTTTAACGGATGTGGCCGTTTGCTTTATAGACGTAGCTATTTTCAAACAATTTATCCTCGACAACGGAAAATTTGCTTTCGAAATACTCTCGACGGTGAGCCGGGACAGCCTAACCAATTACCATCGCTTCATCAGTCAGGGACAGAAAAAAATCTACGGAAAATTGGCCGACACTTTGCTCTATTTCTCAAAAGCCATATTCCGCTCCAATCGCTTCCGCCTGCCACTAAACCGAAATGAAATTTCCTACCTCATCGGTACCAGTAGAGAGAGCGTTTCCAAACAATTGAACAGTTTTGTCCGTGACGGCATCATCAGTCTTCGCCGAAGAGAGATTATTATAAACGAGCCGGAAAAACTGGAACAAATCAGCCGATTAGGATAGTCGCCTCCATCCCCGCGTCTTTGTAATCATTCTAGTTTAATGTATCTTATGCAGGAATTTCAATATGACAGACCTGAGTGACATTTCGTATAAGTCTCAACCACACTAATTTGCACAAATGAAAAGAAGAAGCTTTTTCAAAACAGCCGCCATTGGCGGGGCAGCGTTCACACTTTCTCCATTGGCTGCCTGCGATGAAAAAAACAACCAGGCTGCATCATCGACCTCCGATTACACTCAGTTTGACCTGAATGAAGTAACGGTAGCGCAACTCCGGCAAAAGATGAAAAGCGGAGAGCTCACAGCCGAACAATTGACGAACAAATATCTGAAACGAATCAAAGAAGTCGACCAAAGTGGCCCGACACTTCGCACCGTTATTGAATTGAATCCGGATGCTGTTGCCATTGCCCGGAAAATGGATGAAGAACGGAAAGCTGGAAAACTGAGAGGCCCGTTACATGGTATCCCTATTCTGATTAAAGACAACATTGATACCGGTGACAAAATGCAAACAACGGCCGGTTCGCTGGCCTTGGAAGGCAATCGTACCCAAAACGACGCGTTCATTGTTTCGAAGCTTCGTGAAGCCGGTGCCGTATTGTTGGGAAAAACCAACCTCAGTGAATGGGCCAACTTCCGTTCAAATCACTCATCAAGTGGATGGAGTGGACGCGGCGGACAAACTTGTAACCCTTACGTGACTGATCGTTCTCCCTGTGGTTCCAGTTCCGGTTCCGGTGCAGGGGTTTCGGCTAACTTTAGTGCCATCGCCATTGGAACCGAAACCGATGGTTCCATTGTTTGTCCTTCCGGGATAAACGGCGTGGTGGGTATCAAGCCCACTGTCGGCCTCTGGTCACGTCATGGTATCATTCCAATCTCGCACAGTCAGGACACGGCCGGCCCGATGGCCCGCACTGTTACCGACGCCGCGACTCTGCTGGGACCGTTGGTTGGTGACGATGCTAACGACAGAGCCACGATGAATGCTTCCAAATGGAAAGGAACCGATTACACCCAGTTTCTCGATAAGAATGGCTTAAACGGTGCCAGAATCGGCATCGTAAAAGATTACTGCGGTTTTAGCGACGATGTGGATGCACTCATGAAACAGGCCATGGACGCCATGAAGCAACAAGGAGCAGAGCTGGTTGAACTGGAGCCGATGAAAGATCACGACCAGTGGTCGAAAGCCGAATGGACGGTTCTGGTGTATGAGTTCAAAAACGACCTGAACAAATACCTGGCTGAACATCCGGAAGCTCCGAGGAAAAATCTGAAAGAGCTGATTGAATTCAATAAGCAAAATAGCAGAAAAGAGCTGCAGTGGTTTGACCAGAGTATCTTTATCACGGCGGAAGAGAAAACTCCTTCGGAAGAAGAATACATGAACGCGCTCAAACTGACCAAAACGCTTCCGGCAAAATATATCGACAGCAACATCAAAGAGCATAACCTGAATGCGCTGATTGCTCCGACGAATGGCCCGTCATGGACCATCGACCGGGTGAATGGTGACCATTTTGGTGGTGGAAGCTCAGATCTGGCTGCCGTTTCGGGGTATCCGAGCATTACTGTTCCGGCCGGATTTGTACACGAACTGCCCATCGGTTTATCCTTTATCGGAACTGCGTGGTCAGAACCGGAACTGATCAAACTGGCTTATTCTTTCGAGCAGGCTACTAAATTAAGGCAGGCTCCAAAGTTTATTCCGTCGTTGTTAAACCAGATGGGGTTTCGGGGATGAATATCGAAATGCGATAGTTTTCCGCTTTGTGGAGAGAGCTTATTGAAAATTTCAACGACGCCAATCGGCGCGGCGGGAACCTGTTGAAAATTTCAACGACACCAAATCATCGGTAACGGATCTACTGAAAAATGGCAGAATCATCCGGGCCAGCGCACGCTTGCCGATTATCCATAAAAAAAACTCCCGACCATAACGGCTCGGGAGTTTTCTGTTTTTATTAAACTTGATTTACTAATAGAGCTTCTCAGCCTGAGCAATCGATTTTACCGGACGAATGGTAAAGCTATACTGGTAGCTTTTCGCCGACAGGCGATAAGGTTTATGAGCGATTGCCTGTGCGCTCCAGGTATCGTCACCGCCAACGCCTAGTTGTTTGTAGTCGATATGTACCGTGTAGAAATCACGGACTGGTACCTCATCAATGTGTTTGGCCTGCTCCAGGTCGGCAGCAGTGTAAGGCCATACACTAAAATCAACTTTCGGCTCGCCTTGAACCATCAAACCACCGTTTTTCCCGGCAAGGGCAAACCAGCGAGCATCGCTCCGGTTACCGTTCTCCTGAGGACGAACGTATTTGTACTGCAAATCGCTAGTCGGCGTTTGATACAATGCCAGCTTGGCGCCCGATTTCCTGTCCCAGTAATTCTCCCACGGACCTTTTCCGTAATAAGCCGTTTCAGTCAATGTCGCCGGAACTTCCATCGTAAAACCGAAGCGTGGCAAATCCGGAGCATTATCTCCTTTGATAATCTCGGCTGATACCTGCAATGTTCCATCGCTTTCGGCAGAATAATGCACTTTCAGTGTCGATGCGTCAACAGGTAATGTGTAAGTACAAACAACGCCCGATTGATTATCGTCGATTTTAGCTGATTGGAAAGTCATATTGGCAACTGCGTCTTTCCAAACCTTCATATCGCGGAAGATGTGGTTGCCACCCGCCAGATCATTATCTGTTGGTACTCGCCAGAAGTTGGGTCTCAAAGGACTGACAAACTGCTCTTTGCCATTCACCTTGCACGACGACACTTCGCCTTTCTCCTTATTAATCACTACCGTGAAATGTTTTCCCGATAAGGTGACATCGTTATCACTTTCGGTGGCCGTTACCTTGCCGGAAGCTACAGCAGCCGGTTTCACTTCATGTCCCGGAAGGATAAACTCGTTCCAGGCGATCTCGAATCCAGTATCAGCCCATAAAGTTTTCTCAGCCAAGTCCCAACCAATATTGAGCACATACTCTGCGTCCCTTTTCAGCTTAGCTTGATCAACCGGAACGTGGAAGCGAGCATTCTCACCCGGAGCACATGCCGGCGTTGGAATCGTACCATGCTGTACCTCAACACCATTTTGCAGCAACGACCACTTGAGCGCATAAGGTTCCAGTCCGGTAAAATTCTGCCGGTTCACTACCGTGAAATCGAAATTATTCAAATCAACAGGACTAACACTGATGGGCTGGAATACGTGCTTGCATTCCCACAAAGCCGGTTTCGCCGTGCGGTCGGGTGCGACAATTCCGTTGATACAGAAATTGCCATCGTTGGGCTTGTCGCCGAAATCGCCGCCATACGCCCAATACGGTTTTCCGTTTTTATCTTTTTCCAGGATACCCTGATCAATCCAATCCCAAATGAAGCCACCCATCAGGTTGGGATGAGCGCGAATGACATCCCAGTATTTTTTCAAATCACCGGTGGAGTTACCCATAGAGTGCGCATATTCACACATGACAATCGGGCGGTGAATCCACGGACTCTTCGCCAGTCCTTCCAGCAAAGTCGGCGACGGATACATCCGACTGATGACATCTACCCACTGCCGATCTGTTGGATTGGCATCATAGGGCTTTTTCCAATATTCTTTGCTGGTAATCGGGATATAATCCGGACTTGTCGGATCGCCCTGTGCCCCTTCGTAGTGAATTAACCGGGTCGGGTCGTAGCTACGAATCCAGCCGGCCATAGCAGCATGGTTCGGTCCCACTCCCGACTCGTTTCCGAGGGACCAACCGATGATAGCCGGGTGATTCTTGTCGCGCTCGACCATCCTGACTGCACGATCGACAAATGCATACGTCCAGTCCGTATTATTCGTAAAATAACCAGTCAAACCGTGTGTTTCCAGGTCAGTTTCATCGAGCACATAAATGCCGTACTTGTCACACATATCGTAGAAATACGGATCGTTTGGATAGTGCGATGTACGAACGGCATTCAGGTTAAAACGTTTCATTAGAAGAACATCGTCCAGCATCTCTTTCCGGGTAACCGCTTTTCCATTCACCTCGCTGTGATCGTGGCGGTTCACGCCATACAGCTTCACCGGGCGTCCATTAACTTTGAATACGCCGTGGTTCCACTCTATTTTCCGGAAACCAACATGGGTACTAGTTGCATCCACCACATTTCCACCGGCATCCTTTACGGTAACCACCAATGTGTAGAGATACGGATTTTCGGCCGACCATTTCACAGGATTGGAAATATGTGCTTTCAACAATGCAAATGGTACGTTATCGCGCTGCGGCAGCCTCTCGTGGATAATGTGATTGACTGGCATACTCATGGTATCCGTTTTCACCTCTTTTCCCAGCTCGTCGTATAAGTGAGCATTGAACGTCCAGCCCTTCGTATTCGTATCTTCCGTCACCTTGACACGCGGACGGATTTGCAGTTCCGCATCTTTGTACACCGCATCCAAATCGGTGCGAACAGCCAAATCGTAAATGTCCACTTTCGGTTGCGCTACGAGGTATACTTCCCGGTGAATACCGCTCATCCGCCAGTGGTCCTGATCTTCCAGGTAGCTTCCGTCACTCCAGCGATACACCTGAACAGCCAGCCGGTTTTTTCCGGGTAGGAGATAATCTGTAATATCGAATTCAGCCGGGAGCCTGCTTCCCTGGCTATACCCAACTTTCTGTCCGTTCACCCACACATACATGGCCGACGAAACGCCGCCAAAATGCAGAATGACTTCCCGGTTTTTCCAGTTATCCGGAAGGTTAAAGTCGCGAATGTAAGAGCCTACCGGATCGTCGCGTAAAATGTAAGGTGGCTTTGCCGGGAACGGATAGGTGACGTTGGTATAAATCGGGGTACCATATCCCTTCATCTCCCAGTTCGATGGCACCGAAATGTTGTCCCAGCCCGAAACGTCAAATCCTTTTTGAGCAAAGTCGGTAGTGGCATCTTCCGATTTGGGAACAAAATCAAACTTCCAGGTTCCGTTCAGCGATTGGTACCAGGGACTTTTCTCCCGATCCATCGTCAGGGCTGTTTGAATATCCTGGAATGGGTAAAGCGTGGCGTGCGCTTCCAGTTTGTTCCGCTCAATCATCCGTGGATTTTCCCAGTCTTTCGGATACTTTTGCCCGAAAGCTGTCAACGACAAAATCGCTAACACAAATGCAATCAATGACTTTTTTCTCATCATAAGTTTGGATTAACAGATCAAATTCAAGGGAGTAAAATAAGAAGTTTGACGCAAATATCCAACCAGTACCTACCAGTTGTTTTTTAACTTGAATTAACGATAAAAAGGATACAACTGTCCCTCTCTTAACAAGAATAAAAAAGCGTAACATAATATTCTAATGTAATGTCTGACACTTTCAACGGCCTTAAGAAGATAGGCCATATTCGTAAATGAGGCAGTAACAAAAATTAACCGACTAACTAGTCGTCTGATTGACGCTTCTTTCTTCTTCTATCGAGAAATATCAGGAATCCTCCCACCAGAATGGCCAGTGCAGCAATCATTTCTGAATCCATGAAACAACTTCTTTTTTGTTTGCCAACAGCTTTATAAAGGGATTGTTCAGAATAGCAATCTAGCGAAACACCTCACCAAACTATTTCATTTTCTTTCCTTTAAGCGTATAAAGAATAGTCGTATCCGGCTTCGCCACAGGCATCGCATCTGTTAGCGCAGGTTTCACACAAGGCAAGTACGTCATACGAGCAGTTATTCTCAAGGATATCCAGTGGATTTAGATTACTTCTGCTTCCTCTGATGTTTTCTTTCGACGACTGATTCAGCTCTGGCAGTGTCAGGACCGTAACCGGTTGTTGTCGACTCTCCTGATAGTACTTTCCAAAATCGGTGTAAGTAGATACGTCAATGCCGGTGGTCTCGAGGTTCAACAATAGCTTCTCCTGAGAAAATGCAGAAGTGGTGAAAACGCTCAAAATAAAGAGAATGAAGACAATTGTTCTCATGGTGGTTAGTTTAACATTCGGGATACTTCAGGGGGATACCTATACCATCAAGATATCTTCCTCCCTGAAACCGTTGTACCAATCTTCATGGTAGATGCAAATTAGTCAAATTACGCCAATCTTTCCAACGCCTGCCGGATATCCGCTTTCAAGTCTTCAATATCTTCCAGGCCAACGCCAAGTCGAATCAGGGTATCCGGGATTTTAAATGACTCTTTTGTCTCGTCTGACAAATCACAGTAAATGGTGGAGGAAGGATGGATTATCATCGATTTGTTGTCGCAGAAGTTGGTGCCTCGCCGAATTACCTTAAGGGCATCCATGAAATCGAAGCACTGCTTTTTACTTTTCAGCTCAATGGCGATCAGGCAACCCACCTTCGAGTTGAAATATCTCTCCGACAATTGATGATAGGGTGAAGTCTTCAGCGACGAATATTCCACGCGTTTAACCTTCTCCTGCTCCGAAAGCCATGAAGCCAGGTTGTGGGCATTTTCACAAATCCTATCGACGCGCAATGTCAGTGTTTCCAGCCCCAGCATCTGCAGCCAGGCATTTTGCGGCGATAAACAACATCCCAGGTTACTGAATAGCTCTTTCCGCAGTTTCTTCTCGAAAGCTGCGTTCCCATACAACTGGGAATTTTCCTGCAGCTTCGGGATGTATTGCCACTTATCCGACAGGTAAGTAAAAACTGCACCACCTATCGATGTAGCGCCACCGGAAATGAACTTGGTGGTCGACAACACCTCAATGTCGATGCCGTATTGATGACTTTGAAAGAGGTAGGGCGATAACAAACTGTTATCCACAATGAGCAACACCTTCTTCTCTTTGGCGATTTCGGAAATCCGCTCAAAATCGAAAACAATCAGTTGCGGATTGGTGATGACTTCCAGGAAAATGGCACGCGTTTGCGCGTCGATGCTTAGTTCCACTTCATCAGGATTCTCCGGGTCGACAAATTTGACGTAAATGCCCAATGACTTGAGTGTCTTTGCAAAAAAAGAATAGGTATTGCCAAACAGGTATTTGCTCGCCACAATGTTGTCGCCAGTGTCGCAGATGGAAAGAATGGTTGACGAGATGGCTGCCATGCCCGAGCTCACGCTCAGGCTGCTTTGGGCATTGGCCAGCGACTTCAGCCGAACTTCCAGCTCCCGTACCGTTGGATTTGAAATTCGCGAATAAACGAAGGAATCACTCGCGCCCCGGAAAGCCTGTTCCACCGATGCTGAATCTTCAAAATCATAAGCTGCCGTTTGAAAAACAGGCGTTTTCAAACTTCTTACATCACTATGGTACGAATCCTTTTCGTCGCCATGAATCAACCGCGTATTTAATCCCTTCATAGGTCTGTTTATTCGTTTATCAATTGCTTTTCCAAACTATTCACCTAACGGTTGAAGGGAGTTTTTGTTGGATTTTGGGAGCAATTTTCTCCGGTAAGGACTACAAAAATCGAATAAGATAAACCTCTTTGCCTGTCTTTCCTATTCAAACAAACGAACATTGTCAAACGAAAGATTGTAATTTCCGGCTTCGATACCATGAATGATTTCCACCACCTTATCATTGTAGGGGGTGGCGACATGGTACTCTCTCCCATATTGAGAGACCACTCCGTTAATGGCATCAACCTCTGTCGGCTTACCTTTTTCAAGGTCCTGAAGCATACTGGCCTTCAGCCTGGCATGTTTTCTCATCGCGATAGGAATAATCATGAAAGAAA
The DNA here is from genome assembly GCF_009617875.1 of Prolixibacter sp. NT017. Classification (NCBI taxonomy): domain Bacteria; kingdom Pseudomonadati; phylum Bacteroidota; class Bacteroidia; order Marinilabiliales; family Prolixibacteraceae; genus Prolixibacter; species Prolixibacter sp. NT017. The sequence goes on from NZ_BLAV01000001.1 coordinate 3,485,120, forward strand.
ACAGTTGTTTCAGCCGGTTGGTATAATCCAGCAACTTTCTCAAATCTCGCCCCTGGATAGGCTCCATTTGAATGCCTGCCGCATCCGCCACGGCAAAGCATTCCTTCATAACTGCCTGTATACATTTCCTCGACGCTTTGTTTCCGGCAGCCTCTCCAATCGTGCAGCCCAGAACAGTCGACACACCACTAAATGCACTGTTTATTGCCAACTTCGACCATCGTGCTCCAACAAAATTGCGTTCGATATCCACCGTCCCCATCACTTCCAGTATCTCTTTTATTTGATGCAATTTCTTCTCGTTTTGATGGGACAAAGCGCCAATACTAAACGTGAGACTATCGGGGATAGAAGTTAATTCGCTCACTCCATTTCCCAGTAAAGTGGCACCCCAGGCAATGGTACAACCAAAGGTCTTTCCTTTACCAATTACCTCGGCCACGGATAGTTCGGGGAAACCATTCTGCGCAGTACAAATAATGCCATCGTCGCTGAGATAGCGGGCGATTTGTTGCACAACTTTTTTGTTCTCCTGCTGTTTGGTCAGCAGGAAGATGACGTCGTATTTTCCCGACATTTCTTCCGGTAGCAAAGCTTTTACCGGAACCGTCATGTCGATTGTACCGGTGATGTGAGCGCCGTTGGTCTTCATACCTTCCACATGCGCCCGGTTCCGATTGATCAAATCCACATTCAGACCGGCCTTTGTCAAATAAGCCCCTATGACGGTTCCCAACGAACCGGCTCCATATATCGCTATTTTCATGTTCGTTTCAATTTTAACGAGGAGTTTGCTTTCTGCAAATTAGTTAAAATCAACTCGAAAACACGGTTGCATAAGGTGTGAGATTTCCTTTTTGAAAATTTTAACAGGCGTTACTAAGGCTGTCACCATTTGACCGGAGATTGCAATTGTTCTTTTAATAAGTGATTAATATGAAAATATTTCCTAAGATATATTGTAGCTTTACTTCCACTGATTAGTTTTGTTGACATAGCATTAGATATTACCAGCCAATGAAAAAGCGATATTCTATTATTAAAGGGTCAGGATGTTACATACCTGAAAAAAGAGTCGTAAATGAAGATTTTCTGAATAATGATTTTTACGATTCTGAGGGAAATAAAATCAATACCCCGAACGAAGAGATAATTAAAAAATTCGAGAAAATCACAGAAATCAAAGAGAGAAGGTATGTTACAGACGACCTGCAAACTTCTGATATTGCTTATTTTGCTGCGAAAGATGCTATCGTAAATTCGGGCATTGACAAAGAAAGTCTTGACTATATTATTGTCGCGCATAATTTCGGAGATGTACTAAGTAATAACCGAAAGTCGGATTTGGTTCCCAGTCTCGCAGCCCGGGTTAAAAACAAATTAGGTATTGAAAACCCGGGAACCATATCATTTGATGTGCCTTTTGGCTGTCCCGGATGGCTTATGGGTATGATACAGGCTGATTATTTCCTGAGATCGGGAGACGCAAAAAGAGCTTTGATAATCGGGGCAGAAACTCTCTCCAGAGTATCCGATCCCCACGACAGGGACAGTATGATTTATTCCGACGGTGCTGGTGCGACCATTTTGGAAGCGATTGAGAGTGATGAGCCTGTTGGAATTCTGGTCCATAGTTCCCGTTCCGATACACTAAATCATGCTTTTCTGCTTTGGATGGGCAAATCAAACAACCCGGATTACGAAGGAGACCAATTGTTCCTAAAAATGCACGGACGTAAATTATATGAATACGCGCTGAATACCGTTCCTTCGGTTGTGAAAGAAAGCCTGGAAAAAGCAAAAATTGAGTTGGAACAAGTAGATAAGGTGCTAATTCACCAGGCCAATGCCAAAATGGATGATGCCATACTGGCGCGGTTGTTTAAGCTCTTTCATAAAAAAGATATTCCCAAAGACATTATGCCAATGACCATTGCTGAACTAGGAAATAGTTCGGTGGCAACTGTTCCCACATTACTGAACTTACTGCTCAACAATAAGTTACCGAACCAGAAGGTGACGAGTGGAAATATATTGGTGTTTGCTTCTGTTGGAGCGGGAATGAATATAAATTCGATGATCTACAAAATGCCGTAGTTATTACGGTTTTCGGTCTTTGGGGTTTCTTCCCGAATCTCAAGCCAACGGTAAATTGAGTTACTTTCTACCGCTGATATACATCGCTTTGGATTTTGTTCCCAGGAACAGACTTTTCTGGATTTCAAAACCATTGTCGATAAGCAACTGTTCTACACTTTTTCGGGTTGTTTTTTCCTTTGTTGCTTCCGCAGAAGGTTTACCAAATGTTTTTAGGTAACGGATTCCCATGGCCAGCTTGTTAAAAAAACTCATGTCATCGATAGCAAAAGAGTTAATAATTAATAGTCCACCGTCTTTCAGCACCCGCTTACTCTCCTGAATAGCCCGTCCCGCACTTCCTACAACATGAATCAGATTCGCCATGAAAACCGTGTCGAATAGTCCGTCTTCAAATTCAAGATTAAGGGCATCCGCTTTCCGGAACTCAACATTCTCCAGATTACCTCTTTTTTTCTTTGCAAAAGCGAGCATCTCATCCGACAAATCGGTCGCAACAACATACTCTGCGTTTTTTTGCAGCGTTTCCGAGTACAACCCGGTTCCGCATCCCAGTTCCAACACTTTTCCGAGATTAGCCTCTCTCAATAATTCTTCGTGGGCCAAAAGAAGAACCTCGTCACCAACCACGTAACTTTGCATCTCTTCAAAACCTTCGGTAAACCGGCTCCAGTAAGTTTCTTTATTTTCTCTTTCCATCACCCCTACGTTGGCTAGTGTATAAAACAGCTATGTCCGTGTTAGTCATTGCAATGAGTTTTCAGCCTAGCAATATCTGAGGGCATTGTGACTGTTTGTACAAGTTATGGAAAGTGTATACAAATTAAAAGAGCGTCCCGGGCGGGACGCTCTTTTGAGAACCAATCTTAAAACCTAATAATTATCTTTCAGCCACGACCAAATACTTGGAAGCTTTCCAGAACTCTTCAGGGTTTGTAATCGTGATGGCTTCAACTTCGTTGTCTTTCTGCTCGATTTTGTACGAATCAGCAGGATGTGCTGTTACCATGTTGATTTTTCTCCCACTCACCGGAATCGTAGTCGTCTTGGTGATATCGATTGCCGTAAATTTCGACGGATCGATTTGGTCGTTTAACTTGTTTGTCCTTCCGATTCCCAGTAAGCCTCCTGTGGCTGAAATGACATGCTGATCCCTCAGCTCCTTTGTCGTACCGATTACGTAATAAGCGGTATGAAGTCTATCTGTCTTTTCGTTCAATAATTTCTCTTGCATCGAATTCTGAGACGACAGTGTGCTAACAGTGTCGTTCAACTGTGCTACCTGTCCGTTCAGATTGTCAACTTTTCCGTTCAGTTCAGTAACCTGAGCAGTCAAATTAGCAATCGACTCCTCTTTTTCCTGAATCTGCTTTTGCAGACTTGCGGTCAATTTTTTCAGTTTCGAGTTGCGGTACCAACTGTTTTTCAGTTTCTTGTTCAGGTCGGCCAGCTCTGCCTTGTTTTTGTCCAGCAGATTTTTCACCAAACTCAAATCGTTCATTACCTGAGTCTTTGAATCAGCCGTCTGCTCCCCTGCAGCCTGTACCGAAATCAACTTTTCTTTAACTTTGATGGAATCGAGGTTGGCTGCAATAGACTGAAATGACTCAACAAAATCGTTGATGGTAGAGTCACGTTTCTGTGCTATTTGGGTCAATTGTGCATTCTCTTCCTTCAACTTCTTTAGCTCCTTCTGATTACATGCCGTAAAAAAAGGCAACACGAGCAAAATAATAGCTAACTTTCTCATTTCTCTTTTCTCTTTCGTTTTCGTCCAATAATTAATTTCAAATCACCTGCTAACTATTAAGGGAATACTGTGCCAAAATTCTTTGACAGGAATTCCAATACAGACAACAAGTCACAAACCGCTAAAAATCAGAAGGAAAAGAGAACAGAGAATTTTACCAGAAAAAAATCCGGGTCTACCATATTCTACAAGGGCTGTGGGACAAATTCCACACTTTGTGGAATCGAATTCCACAAATTTGTTGCCCTTCCACAGTTTGCCACACTTGAATAAAAATGCTGGATATTAACGGGAGGAAGCTTTTACCCGCTTTTGGAAATGTTTGGAGTCACCCCATTTGCCATAGCCGATTTCTCCTTCCGCCAATGCGATGCGGGCATCAAGACAGCCCTTACATTGTTCGGGCTCTTCGTCAACGCAGGGTTTGTTTTGGTAAAGGGCATAATCGTTTCGATACAACCCGGGCGTGATGTTTGGCATGATAATGTTAGCCCCAACTTTCACCGCTTTTTCGCGCCCCAGCGGGTCGATGGCCTGCAATGCTGTTGCCGCCGCAATGTTAATGTCGGGCATCAGTAAGCGCAAAACGGCAACCATCTTCAGCGATAAATCGAACCGTTGCTGCAATGGCATGAGTGTTTCCCTGTAGGAATACAAGGGGGTTTCGGCATGCTCGAGGTATGGACCCATCCCCACCATGTCGATATCAAAAGTTTTGAAGAAAAACAGGTCGTCTGCCAGGTTTTCGAGCGTTTGGAAAGGGAGCCCAATCATTACGCCGGTTCCGGTTTGATAGCCTGTTTCCTTCAACGAACGCAGGCAAGCTAAGCGAGTGTCGAAATCGTGCAACTCGTCGTTGGGATGTATTTTCCGGTACAGTTCGGGTGTTGATGATTCGATTCGCAACAGGTAGCGGTGTGCACCGGCTTCAAACCAGCGACGATACACTTCAGGAGACTGTTCGCCTAACGATATGGTAATACCCAACTCACCGTTGCTTAGTTTTTTGATTTCCCGCAACAGGTTTTCCACCCGGTCGGCGAAAGCCGGTGATGCCAGTTCCCCCGATTGCAATACCAGCGAGCCATATTGATTTTCCCACGCAAAACGGGCTGCTGCCAGAATCTCCTCATCCGACAAATTGTAGCGTTTTACCTCATCGTTGTCCTTGCGAATACCACAATAGTAGCAGTTCTTGCCACACACATTCGAGAACTCGACCAAGCCGCGGAAATACACTTCTGATCCGGTATTCACGGCTTTCACTTCAGCCGCTTTTCGAAAAAGCAAGGTCTTCTCCTCTCCTTCTAGCGAAAGCAGACAGACAATATCCTCACGGGAAAATTCGGACTGTGCTAATATGTTGTTAATATCATTCATGGTTGCGGTGCGGTAAAAATACCATATTCTTTGATATCAGGACATGATTTTCTTCCGGCAAGTTCATGAGAAGAAATCATACGTTCTGCACACCACAGTGCGCCTCATTGAACTACCTGAGAGTCTGAATTGTTGATAGGGCGTGACAAATGCAAAAACCATCCCCCATGAAGAATGCATTGTACTACGATAGGGTCGGGCAGAATATTGTCCGGTGTAAATTGTGTCCTCACTACTGCGTTATCAACGAAGGAAAGCGCGGGGCCTGCCGGGTGCGGAAGAACGTGGGCGGAGACTTGTATACCGAAATTTTTGAAAAGGTAGCCGCATACGGTTCCGATCCCATCGAGAAGAAACCTCTTTATCACTTTTATCCCGGAAGCAAAATTTTATCAATCGGTACCATCGGTTGTAACCTGAAATGCTCGTTTTGCCAAAATTACCGTATTTCTCAGGTATCGCCCGACGAGTTTGACAACTTTAAATTGTTCTCTACCGAAGAATTGGTGCAAATTGCGTTGAATGACGAAAATAATTTGGGGGTTGCTTTTACATATAGTGAGCCCGGAATTGCCTATGAGTACATGTATGAAATCGCCAAAGGGGCACTGAATACCCGGCTGAAAACTGTGATGGTGACCAATGGTTACATTAACAAGGCTCCGCTTCTGAGACTCTTACCCTATATCGATGCGTTCAATGTTGACCTGAAAGCGTTCTCGGAGAATTTCTACCACAAAATGACACATGCCAAACTGGAGCCGGTCAAAAACAGTATCCGCATCATTGCGCAATCCGAGAGCCACCTGGAGTTGACCAACCTGGTGATTCCCGGCATGAATGACGATTACGAAGAATTTGAAGAAATGGTTCGCTGGATAGCCGACGAAACCGGCAAAGATACACCTCTGCACCTCTCCCGTTATTTCCCGGCATTTAAACAGAACCTCGCTGCCACTCCGGTCAATACGTTGCTCGATTTGTTCGAGATCGCGGTTCGACATTTGAATTACGTCTACCTTGGAAATCTGGCAGATACCCGTCGCAGCTCTACCTTTTGCAGTAAATGTCACCAGCGGGTCATCGACCGTTCCGGATATTACACCGAGATTTCCGGGCTGGACAAAAAGGGAAATTGTACCAACTGCCATCACCACATCATCGATAACATTTAAGGTCAGCGCTCACTCAGTCCATTTTCATTCGTTGTTCAATTCTTTTAAAAAGAATACCTTTGCGCTGATTTTTATTACGCATGAAGGAAAAAGTTGTAGTCGGATTATCGGGCGGCGTCGATTCGAGCGTTGCCGCATACCTCCTCAAACAGCAGGGGTACGAAGTGATTGGTGTGTTCATGATTAACTGGAAAGAACGTACCGGAACCCTTACATCGAGTTGTACCTGGGAAGATGATATCACCTTTGCAGAAATGATTGCCAAAAAGCTGGATATCCCTTTCCATGTGGTCGATTTGTCGGATTTCTACCGGAAACGGGTGGTTGATTATATGTTCGAAGAGTACGGGAAAGGCCACACACCCAACCCGGACGTGCTTTGCAACCGCGAGATTAAGTTCGACATGTTCATGGAGAAAGCGCTGGAACTTGGTGCCGACTATGTAGCTACCGGACATTACTGCCGCAAAGCTGACGTGGAGAAAGATGGTAAAACATATTATCGTTTGCTCGCTGGCTCCGATCCCAACAAAGACCAGAGTTATTTCCTGTGCCAGCTTAACCAGGAGCAGCTAGCCAAATCGATGTTCCCGATAGGACATTTGATGAAACCCGAAGTGCGCGAAATTGCCCGTGAACAGGGATTGATAACGGCTGAGCGCAAAGATTCGCAGGGAATTTGTTTTGTGGGAAAAGTGGACTTACCCGTTTTCCTTCAGCAAAAGCTGGAACCGAAAAAAGGCAACGTGATTGAAATCCCGGCCGATTTTATGGCCCGGAAAAAGGATGTGGAGAAAACGCCGGACAATTTTAAAAAGCTGTGCTATGCTTTTCCCTACAAACCCTGGAACGGAAAAGTAATCGGCGAGCATAACGGTGCCCAGTTTTATACCATCGGGCAACGAAAAGGCCTGAATATTGGCGGCTATGCTGAACCACTATTCGTCTTGGCGACCGACATTAATCGGAATATCATATACGTAGGCGAAGGAAAATCGCATCCTGGCTTGTACCGCCCCGGATTATTCGTTCCCAAAGAAGATATCCACTGGATCAGGCCCGATTTGGAAATTCCGGTCGGAGATGAAAAAGATTTCCTCTTCCGGATACGTTATCGCCAGCCGCTCGAAAAAGGACGAATGTACATGCGGGAGGAAGGTCTCTACGTCGTATTCGAAGAGGAACAACGCGGTATCACCGCCGGTCAGTTTGTGGCCTGGTACACCGGTGACGAGCAGATTGGTTCAGGGGTAATCTACTGAGCTCAATTCCAAAAATCAGTCTTGTTTTTCTTCCGCGATAGCTCCCTCTCCTTTCTGAATGGGAATGTAACGCAATGATGGCGACTCGATGAGTTCACCCAAGCCTAACTTGGGCCACATCTCATCCACTTTCCGGATGGTTTCCATGGAAGAGACCACCGGATTGGGCCAGTCGCGCTTGAAGTTATCCAATGAGCCGGATTTCCGGGTTCCGTCAAGTACCAGGTGAGAAACTTCGCCTTCGTTTTCGGCTTCAAAAATCTGTGAGTCGCGCTTGGGATCAATATTTCCGGTAACATACCATCCCACAGAATTCATGTCATGAATGTCGAGCTCTTCATCAACAATGGCAATGAATTTAACGCCTTTAAAGGCAGCATGTGCAGCCAGCTTTTTGCCGAGCGATTTGACCAAACCCGGTTCATTTTTCTTCACCGACACAACAACAAACGAAATGCCTACATCAAGCAAGTTGGCATTGATATCGTGTGTTTCCGGAATCTCCTTTTTTATGTTTTCCACAGAAATTTCGGAACTCTTCGGGACCTGGTAATTGGTCTGTTCGGTGTACAGCTCCTCTTCGTATTTATGGGTGGCATCGAGGCCCATTTTGGAGCCATAAGCAAATTTGGAAGAGGAATGATCTAGCACATCCATCGGCCCCTGCGTGAAATAAATATCATACGCCGGATCGACGACCTGCGAAACTAATCTGGCGATTTCCGGGTAGTTATGAATATCGGTTTGCCCATCGGCTACAATCATCACTTTGTTGAACATCATCTGACCGGCGCCCCACATGGCATTCATTACTTTGGCTGCCTGACCGGCAAATGTCTTATCAATTTTCGAGATAGTTAGGTTATGCGCAACTCCGGCCGGAGGTAATTCCATGTCTTCCATTTCCGGAATCATGGTAAGCTTCATCGGGCTCAGAAAAATTCGTTCGGTTGCCCGACCAATGTAAGCATCTTCCTGCGGCGGAATTCCCACAATCGTAGCCGGATAAACAGCATCCTTTCGGTGAGTAATACACGTTACGTGGAAACGGGGGTACCAGTCGGCCAAAGAATAAAAACCGGTATGATCGCCAAAGGGACCTTCCCAGATAAAATCTTCTTCTGGATCGACATACCCCTCGATGACAAAATCGGCGTTAGAAGGAACTTCGAGATCGTTGGTAATGCATTTTACCAGCTCCACTCTTTTCTTCCTCAAAAAGCCCGCTAACAGGTACTCATCGATGTTATCGGGCAGCGGAGCCGTGGCAGCATAGGTATAAGCCGGATCGCCGCCCAAAACAACTGAAATGGGCATGCGTTCGCTGCGTTTCTTGTATTCGTTGAAATGACGCGCCCCAGTTTTGTGCTTGTGCCAATGCATACCGGTCAGTTCGGGACCAAAGACCTGCATGCGGTACATTCCCACATTCCGAACACCGGTTTCCGGATCGCGGGTCACGACACACGGCAAAGTAACAAAGGGACCGCCATCAGCCGGCCAACAAGTCAGTATAGGCAACTTGCCCATGTCCGGCTCTTTCATTATCACTTCCTGGCATTTCCCTTTTCCGGATACGGATTTGGGCATCCATGAAGAAATCTGTCCCAGCATGGGGAGCATTCGTAATTTCTCCATCAAGCCGGCTTTAGGGCTCACCAGCTTCTTAAAGAGGTCTTCGATTTCGTCACCAATAGCATTTAGGTTATCGGCTCCCAATGCCAGGGCCATTCGCTCGTTCGAACCAAAAGCGTTGATCAGAACCGGAAAATCAGTTCCTGTGTTTTCAAACAGCAGTGACTTTCCGCCTCCGGGAGACTTAGACACGCGGTCCACAATCTCGGGTATTTCCAATACCGGATCTACATATTCACCAATTCTGATCAACTCTCCTTTTTGCTCTAAAAGCTCGATATACTCGCGAATTCCCTGAAATGCCATTCTCAAAAATTTTGGTATAAAAATAGGGGGATTTTACCAATCCCCCATCTTTTCGTATAAACAATCAATATTATCAGATACCCGCCTGCTCTCTGAACCACTTCAACGGCTGCGATTTCGGGCGCTCAATGGGCAATCCGTACATGCGGTCCCAAATGAGTTGTGCCAGTACACCTAAGGCACGGCTGACACCAAACATCACAGTGTAGAAGAAATATTCATCGATACCGTAATGCTGCAGAAGCGAACCGGAATAGGCATCTACGTTCGGCCATGGATTTTTCACTTTACCCAATGACTGCAATACCGGAGGCACTACTTCGTACAGGCAGTTCACCACATCGACCATGTGGTCATCTTTCACATATTTCTCAGCGAACTTCTTCTGTGCTACATAACGGGGATCGGTAACCCGAAGGACAGCATGTCCAAATCCTGGGATTACTTTACCTTCCGAGATGTAGTTTTTCACATAATTCGCAATTTTTTCTTTCTCTTCATCAGCACATCCGCACGGGCCAATTTCATCGAGCATACCCTTAATCCAGCGAATTACTTCCTGGTTGGCATAACCGTGCAACGGACCTGCCAATCCGGTCATACCGGCTGCATATGCGTAAAATGGGTTACTCAGTGCAGAAGACACGAGGTGAGTTGTGTGAGCTGATACATTTCCTCCTTCGTGATCGGCGTGGAGGAAAAGATACATGCGGAACAGTCGATACACTTCCTCGCTGTCGTATCCCATCATGTGTGCAAAATTAGCTGCCCAGTCGAGTTTCGGATCCGGCGGAATAACGTCTCCTCCGTGGAAATTGCGACGGTAAATATAGGCTGCAATGGTCGGCAGCTGCGCAATCAGGTTCATAACGTCTTCATAGGTCGTCACCCAGTATTCATCTTTCGGGACGCCTTCACGGTAGGCTTTCTGGAACAGAGATTCTGTGGCCATGGCCAGAATACCTGTACTGAACTGCGTCATCGGTTTACTGGTGGGTGGCAGCGCATTGATTACGTCGAATACGTGCCCCGGAACCTTGTTACGTTTGGTCCATTCGTTTGTTAAATACTGAACATCTTCAGTTGTTGGCAGCTCGTCCAGTAACATCAAATAAAATAAGCCCTCGGGCAATGGTTCTCCTTCCGGATTTAGTTTGGGAAGCTTCTCCTGCAATTCGGGGATCGAATAGCCCCGGAAACGAATGCCGTTTTCCGGATCCAGCTTCGAAGTAACAGTGAGCAAACTTGTAACGCCTTTCATGCCCGTCAGCACCTGGCCCATCGAAACGGTGTCGAGCTGCAGATCACCGTACTCTTTTACCAGCTTTTTTACAATTTGTCTCTCCTGCTCTCCCTTCTTCAGGAGTTTTTCCTTGATATAGTCCATAGTAATAGGTGTTGAGTTGTTCTCAAATCTAATTAATTTATTTAAATATTCTCATATTTCAAACCCTGTCAATTCAATATCATAACAAAAAAAAACGTTAAAAGGTTGATAGATTTAGCGCGCATTCTAACATAAATCTACCCGCATAAAACAAAAAAAGGGGAAGCAAAAATGCCTCCCCTTTTTTGAGTGTAGAATGTTGTATCGATTATTCAGCCTTTTCTTCGTTTTCGTCAGACTGATCATCAGATTTATCTTCAGCTTTCGGCTCTTCAGCTGCCTTTTCTTCCGATACCTCGTCAGCCTTAACAGCTTCTTCTTTGGTATCAGCTTCCGGTGCAGCTTTGGTCTCTTCCTTGGCAGCAGGTTTCTCTGCGACAGGTTTTTCACTGCTTTTCTTTTTGGAACCACCCCTTCTCGAACGAGTTTTCTTAGGAGCTTCTTCCTTCGCAGCCAACATGTTTTCGTTGTAGTCCACCAGCTCGATGATACACATCTCTGCGTTATCACCTAAACGGTTACCAGTTTTCAGAATGCGGGTATATCCTCCCGGACGCTCACCCACTTTCACAATAACTTCGCGGAACAACTCATTAACAGCTGTTTTACTGCGCAATGAACGGAATGCCATACGACGGTTGTGCGTAGTATCGTCTTTTGCCTTGGTGATGATAGGCTCAACGAACGAGCGCAACGACTTAGCCTTAGCAACAGTAGTACTGATTCGTTTGTGCAGGATCAGGGAGTTGGCCATGTTAGACAACATCGCCTTCCGGTGAGAGCTAGTCCTGCCTAAATGATTGAATCCTTTATTATGTCTCATTGTTTATTATTCCTTGTCTAATTTATACTTACCGATGTCCATCCCAAAGTTCAGACTCATACCAACAAGTAAATCATCAAGTTCGGTAAGCGACTTTTTACCAAAGTTGCGGAACTTGAGCAGATCATTCCTGTTGTACTGAACCAAGTCGCCAAGGGTATCCACATCGGCAGCTTTCAAGCAGTTGAGAGCACGTACCGACAGATCCAGGTCGACTAGTTTGGTCTTCAGGAGCTGACGCATGTGAAGTACTTCTTCATCAAATTCTTCATTTGCAAATTTCTCGTCGGAGTCAAGCGTAATCTTCTCATCAGAGAAAAGCATGAAGTGGTAAATCAGAATTTTAGCAGCTTCCTTCAGTGCATCTTTGGGATGAATTGAGCCATCGGTTTTGATATCAAGAACCAATTTCTCATAGTCGGTCTTCTGCTCTACACGGTAGTTCTCAACCGAATATTTTACATTCTTGATAGGTGTAAAGATGGAATCGATAGGAATCACACCGAATTCTTCTTCAACGGGTTTGTTCTCAACACTCGGAACATATCCGCGTCCCTTTTCGATGGTCAGTTCAATCTGAAGCTTCACTTCGGGCTCCATATTGCAAATAACCAACTCGGGATTCAGCACGCGGAAACCGGTGATAAAGTTGTTGATATCACCTGCCTTGAATTGCTCCTGGCCGAATAAGGTAACCGTTACCTTCTCCGTTTCGAAGTCTTCCACTTCCTTTTTGAACCGAATCTGCTTCAGGTTCAGGATCATCTCAGTAACATCTTCGATGACTCCGGGAATGGTAGAAAATTCGTGCTCTACCCCTTCGATTTTGATTGTGGTAATAGCGTATCCTTCCAAAGATGATAACAGAATCCTCCGCAATGCGTTACCGATGGTAATACCATAACCAGGTTCCAGCGGACGAAATTCGAACTTGCCGAATTTGTCATCGGATTCAACCATTATCACTTTATCGGGCTTCTGGAAAGCTAAAATTGCCATAAACCTTAAATTAATTTTTATTTCGAATACAACTCTACGATAAGCTGCTCCTTGATATTTTCAGGAATCTCTTCCCGTTCGGGAACATTCAGGAACTTACCAGTCTTAGCTTCCCCATCCCACTCAATCCAGGGATATTTGTTATGACGTTGCGAAGACAATGAATCGGTAACTACTTCAAGCGATTTCGATTTTTCGCGAACACCGATAACATCACCCGGACGTACACTGTACGACGGGATATTTACCACATTGTTGTTCACCACGATGTGTTTGTGGCCTACCAACTGACGCGCAGCTGCACGAGTGGGAGCAATTCCTAAACGGAATACTACGTTATCGAGACGACTCTCGAGAAGCTGAAGTAATACGGTACCGGTAACTCCTTTATGTGACGCCGCCTTCTTGAAAAGGTTGCGGAACTGTTTCTCAAGGACACCGTAAGTATACTTAACTTTTTGTTTTTCTTTAAGCTGGGTTCCGTATTCGGACACCTTCCGGCGGCGACGGTTGTTTCCGTGCATTCCCGGAGGGTAATTCTTGTGCTCAAATGCTTTATCGGGCCCGAAAATGGGTTCGCCAAATTTTCGTGCGATCTTAGTTTGTGGTCCTGTATATCTTGCCATTATTTTCTTCTTTTAAATCTTCAAAAATTAGACACGACGACGTTTCGGAGGGCGGCAACCATTGTGTGGCAGCGGAGTAACGTCAACAATCTCGGTAACCTGGATACCTACGTTCGCGATAGCACGAATAGCTGATTCGCGTCCGTTACCCGGTCCCTTAACGTATACCTTTACCTTCCGTAATCCAAGATCATAAGCAGTTTTTGCGCACTCTTCCGATGCAGTCTGTGCTGCATAAGGTGTATTTTTCTTTGATCCGCGGAATCCTTTTTTTCCAGCCGAAGACCAGCTAATAACCTCTCCGTTATTGTTGGTCATCGAAATAATGATGTTATTGAAAGAAGAGTGTACGTGAGCCTGTCCCACAGCCTCTACGTTTACTACTCTTTTTTTCGAACTTCCAGACTTCTTTGCCATATCTACTTAAAATTATTTAGTAGCTTTCTTCTTGTTAGCAACCGTTTTTCTTTTTCCTTTACGGGTTCTGGCGTTGTTTTTGGTGCTCTGACCACGTACCGGAAGGCCAATACGGTGGCGAATGCCACGATAGCAACCGATATCCATCAGTCGTTTAATGTTCAGCTGATATTCGGAGCGCAGTTCACCTTCAACTTTGTATTTTTCATTGATCACTTTGCGAATAGCAGCGAACTGGCTATCGTCCCAGTCCTTTACCTTGACCTCTTTGTCAACTCCAGCCTGCTCGAGAATCTGCTGTGCACGGCTGCGACCGATACCAAAGATATAGGTCAGGGCAATTTCACCTCTTTTATTGTTCGGTATATCTACACCAACTATACGAGCCATATTATTAACGAATTAAAAAATCCTTACAAAATTAATACATTATCCCTGACGTTGCTTGAACTTCGGGTTTTTTTTGTTAATAACGTAGAGACGACCTTTACGCCGAACGATTTTGCAATCGGCACTACGTTTTTTGATAGATACTCTTACTTTCATTTTTCTGCGCTTTAATTTTTATATCTGAAAGTGATCCTTCCCTTAGTAAGGTCGTATGGAGACATCTCAACTTTTACTTTGTCACCAGGTAAAATCTTTATATAGTGCATCCGCATCTTGCCCGAAATGTGAGCTGTGATTACGTGACCATTTTGTAATTCTACCCTAAACATCGCGTTTGACAATGCTTCGATAATGGTTCCATCTTGTTCTATAGAAGGCTGTTTTGCCATAAAAAGTTGTTTTTTTTAATTGCTTCTTCTATAAAGTTAAAAGTTGAAAGTTTTTCAGCTTTCCCATCCCGTACCACAATGGTATGTTCATAGTGAGCTGACGATTCTCCATCTACTGTTTTAACGGTCCAACCATCGTCTTCGGTTACGACTCCGGGCTTACCCGAATTCAGCATCGGTTCGATAGCCAACACTATCCCACGCCTGAGCTTCACTCCACGCCCCTGTTTGCCGTAATTGGCAACCGCTGGTTCCTCGTGAAGATTCCGCCCAATGCCATGCCCAACCAAATCTTTCACTATCGTAAAGTCATGTAGTTCGGCATGACGCTGGACAGCATGTCCTATATCTCCGAGCCGGTTTCCTTCAATTGCCGCGGTTATGGCGTCCTCGAGCGAACGATAAGTTGCCCGGCATAAGGTTGTTTCACGTTCCGGAACATTTCCGACCATAAAGGTATAACATGAATCACCGTACCAGCCGTTTAAGAGTACACCACAATCTATGGAAACAATATCGCCGTCCTTTATTTTATATCCGGACGGAATACCGTGCACTACCGTGTTGTTCACAGAAGTGCAAAGGGTATTGGGATATCCCTGATACCCCAGAAAACCAGGCTTTCCGTTATTATTTCGAATGAACGTTTCAGCTATCCGGTCCAACTCATTCGTTGTGATACCGGGTTGAATATATAGTGCTATTTCAGCTAATGTGCGACTTACAAGTAAGCAGCTTTCACGAATGAGGTCGATTTCTTCATTGGTTTTGAAGTAAATCATTCCCCTCCGCCTTATATTACAGAAGGACCGCCACCGGTACGTCCCTTGATACGACCACCTTTCAACAGGCCATCGTAGTGACGCATGAGCAGGTGACTTTCAATCTGCTGCAAGGTATCCAGAATAACTCCTACAAGAATCAACAGTGATGTACCGCCATAGAAGTGCGCAAACTGAGAGTTCACTCCCATCATCATTGCAAATGCAGGCAGAATCGTTACCAGTCCCAAAAAGATGGAACCCGGCAGTGTAATTCTTGACATGATGGTATCCAAATATTCAGCCGTTCGTTTACCCGGTTTTACTCCCGGAATAAACCCGCCATTCTTTTTCATGTCCTCAGCCATTTGGACCGGATTAATGGTAATAGCGGTGTAGAAATAGGTGAATATGATTACCAGCATGAACTGGGTAAAATTATACCAGAATCCGGTATAGTTCGAGAATGCAGACACGAAGCCACTCATTGATTCCGAACCGGAAAATCCGGCAATACTCATCGGTACGAACATGATCGCCTGGGCAAAGATGATAGGCATTACACCAGCAGCATTCACCTTCAGGGGAATGTACTGACGAACACCGCCGTACTGACGGTTACCTACAATCCGCTTTGCATACTGCACCGGTACTTTCCGGGTACCCTGTACCAACAGGATAGTCACCATAAATACCAGGAACAACAATACAAACTCGACCAGGAACATCACCAGTCCTCCTCCCTGCTCTTCTAACCGGCTAACAAACTCGGCGAAGAGTGCGAAAGGCAGACGGGCAATAATACCAATCATGATAATCAGCGAAATACCATTACCAATTCCCTTATCGGTAATTCGTTCACCCAGCCACATGATAAACATGGAACCGGCCGTCAGAATCACCGTCGAGGCAACGGTAAATGCAGCCCCTTTGATAGCGAAAGCTGTCTCGGGAAGCTGGTAGTGCAGGTTAGTCAGGTAAGCCGGAGCCTGAAACAACAGAATACCCACTGTCAAATAGCGGGTAATCTGATTAATTTTATTACGTCCGGATTCTCCTTCCTTCTGCAACTTCTGAAAATAAGGAACTGCGATACCCAAAAGCTGCACTACAATTGAAGCACTAATGTAAGGCATAATTCCCAATGCGAATACCGATGCATTGGAGAATGCCCCCCCGGAAAACATGTTCAACAATCCTAACAGTCCTTCTGATGATTGCGCCTTCAGTGCACCGAGCTGCGCGGGGTCAATCCCCGGCAACGAGACGTATGAACCGAGTCGGTAAACCAACAGAAACAGAAAGGTAACAGTCAACCGGGATCTTAGATCCTCAATTTTGTAGATGTTCTTAAGGGTCTCGAATAACTTTTTCATTAGGTTCAGAGTATTTCAGTAGTTCCTTCTAATTTTTCGATTGCCTCTTTAGCGCTCTTTGAGAAAGCATGGGCTTTTACGTTGAGTTTTTTACTCAATTCACCGTTTCCGAGAATTTTCACCTTATCGTTTTTAGAGATAAATCCTGCGGCGATGAGCGTGTCAACGTCGATTGCTTCCAGGCCTTTATCGTCGGCTAATTTCTGCAAAACACTCAGGTTGATAGCTTTGTATTCAACCCGGTTCACATTTTTGAAACCGAACTTAGGCACAAGGCGCTGCAAAGGCATCTGTCCACCCTGGAATCCGATTTTACGTGAGTAACCGGAACGGGATTTGGCACCTTTGTGACCACGGGTTGATGTACCTCCTTTACCGGAGCCCTGACCACGGCCAATCCGCTTTTCGCTTTTGGTGGAACCTTTTGCAGGCTGTATGTTATGCAATTCCATATCTGAAAAAAAGTTTTTTGTCGTTAAACTTCTTCAACCTTAACAAGGTGTTTCAGTTTGTTAACCATTCCCTGAATTTGCGGGGTAGCCTCATGCTCGATGGTCTGGTTGAGTTTTCTCAGTCCCAGGGCCACCAGGGTTTTCTTCTGAACCTTTGAAGCACCGATTCCGCTTTTCACCTGTGTAATTCGAATTTTTGCCATTTCTCTAGGTGTCTTTCTTAACCGTTAAACACTTTATCGAGGGTTACGCCACGATGTTCAGCAACTGTGTAAGCATCGCGCATTTCGAGCAATGCATTGAACGTTGCTTTCACCAGATTGTGCGGGTTAGACGATCCTTTGGACTTAGCCAGGATGTCGTGTACTCCAACACTCTCCAGTACGGCGCGCATAGCACCCCCTGCTTTTACCCCGGTACCCGAAGATGCCGGTTTCAGGAAAATTCGTGCACCACCATACTTGGCGATTTGCTCGTGTGGAATGGTTCCGTTGATAACCGGAACCTTAACGAGATTTTTCTTTGCTGCATCAACACCTTTCGCGATGGCGGTGGTTACTTCACTGGCTTTACCAAGACCCCAGCCTACAATTCCGTCTTCGTTGCCAACAACGACGATAGCTGAAAAGCTGAATGTTCTACCACCTTTGGTGACTTTGGTGACACGGTTAATTGCTACTAACCGGTCTTTAAGGTCGAGATCGCTGGTTTTTACTTTTTTAATGTTCTTTGCCATAATGCTTAGAATTTAAGACCTCCTTCGCGAGCAGCTTCTGCAACTGCTTTTACACGTCCGTGATACAAATATCCCCCTCTATCGAATTTAACGGTACTGATACCTGCAGCTACTGCTTTCTCAGCAGCCAGTTTCCCAACTTTTGCTGCAATCTCGATTTTCGTACCCTTTTCAGAGGCGATTTCTTTATTCAGTGAAGATACGGCAACCAAGGTATTACCCGCTACATCATCGATCAGCTGCACGTAAATCTGCTTATTGCTGCGATATATATTCATGCGAGGAGCCTCGGCAGAACCAGAAATTTTAGTCCTGATTCTTTTACGAATTCTATCTCTTCTTTCTTGCTTTGTAAGAGCCATAACTCAAAAGTCAAATTATTTAACATTGGCCGATTTACCAGCTTTACGACGCAGCTGCTCTCCAACAAACTTGATACCTTTTCCTTTGTAAGGTTCAGGCATACGGAAGGAACGAATTTTAGCAGCAACCTGGCCGATGAGCTGTTTGTCAGCACTCTTAAGTGTTACGATTGGATTGCTTCGCTTGTCGGTCACGGCTTCTACCTTCACTTCGTTAGGAAGCTGAATGTAGGTATGGTGAGAATATCCCAGAACCAGATCAAGAATCTGTCCTTTGTTCTCGGCACGATAACCAACACCAACCAATTCCAATTTAATTTCATAACCCTTTGAAACGCCTTCAACCATGTTGTTAATCAACGAACGGTACAGACCGTGCATCGCTTTATGACGCTTCTGCTCAGTAGGACGCTTCACCTCAATGGTGTTTCCTTCTACAGAAACCTCCATTTCGGGATCGACCTTTTGGGAGAGTTCTCCCTGGGGACCTTTTACGGTAACGATATTTTCGTCGCTTACGTTTACGGTCACTCCGGCAGGGACTTCAATGGGCAGTTTTCCTATCCTTGACATTGTAATTCCTCCTTTATTAATAAACGTAGCACAAAATCTCTCCACCTACTTTCAGGTCCGTTGCTTCTTTATCGGTGATAACCCCTTTCGATGTGGAAAGAATGGCTACACCCAGACCGTTCAGTACACGCGGAATTGAATCGGTGTTACAGTAACGGCGAAGTCCGGGTTTGGAGATACGTTTCAGCGTTTTGATCGCTGGTGTACCGTCTACCGGATGGTACTTGAGAGCGATTTTAATGCTTCCCTGGTAGTTTTTCTCTTCATCAATTTTGTAATTCAAAATGTAACCTTTCTCCTTCAGGATTTTGGTCATTTCGATTTTCAGGTTTGATGCAGGAATCTCTACTACTTTATGTTTTGCCTTAAGGGCATTTCTCAGTCGAGTCAGATAATCTGCAATCGGATCAGTCATCTTTGCAATAATTTAAATGATTACCAACTTGCTTTTTTTACTCCGGGAATCAGGCCGGCCGAAGCCATTTCACGGAACTGAATCCTGGAGATGCCGAACTGACGCATGTACCCTTTCGGACGACCAGTGAGTTTGCAACGGTTGTGCATACGTACGCGTGATGAGTTACGCGGCAGTTTGCTCAGTGCAATATAATCACCTTCTTCTTTCAGGCGTGCCCTTTTTTCGGCATATCTTTCAACGAGTTTCGCACGTTTTACTTCGCGTGCTTTCATTGATTCCTTAGCCATATCCTTTAATTCTTTTTAGCGTTTTTAAACGGAATACCAAATGCGCGAAGCAGTGCATATCCCTCTTCATCGGTGTCAGCCGAGGTTACGAACGTAATATTATACCCATTAATTTTCGTCACTTTATCGAGAACGATTTCGGGGAAAATAATCTGTTCGGTAACACCCAGTGTATAGTTTCCACGTCCGTCGAATTTGTCGTTTACTCCTTTGAAGTCGCGAATACGCGGCAGAGCAACACTAATCAAACGATCGAGAAATTCGTACATTCTTTCACGACGAAGTGTTACGCGAACTCCAATCGGCATTTTTTTACGCAATTTGAAGTTCGAGATATCTTTCCGTGAATTGGTGGTTACAGCTTTCTGACCTGTAATTGCAGTCAATTCTTCAACTGCAATCTCGATAAGCTTCTTATCGGCGATAGCGGCACCAACTCCCTGGTTGATAATGATTTTCTCGAGTTTCGGAACCTGCATAACTGAGCTATAACTGAACTCTTTCTGCAAAGCAGGAACGATTTCTTCTCGGTACTTGTTCTTTAGTGTAGGTACGTAATCCATTACTTAATCTCCTCTCCTGATTTTTTCGAATAACGTACTAATTTTCCTTTGTCGTTCAGGCGACGGCCAATGCGAGTCCGCTTACCGCTTGCAGGATCAACCAACATTAAGTTGGAAATGTGCACCGGAGCTTCTTGTTTCAAGATGCCTCCCTGTGGATTTTCTGCATTGGGTTTGGTGTGCTTTGACACCAGATTGACTCCCTCGACGATGGCGCGGTCTTTCTCCCGGATTACCTCGAGCACTTTTCCTTGCTGCCCTTTTGAGTTGCCGGATATAACCACTACGCTATCCCCTTTTTTGATATGTAACTTTTTCTGCATTGTTCTGAATCTTTTTAAAGTACTTCAGGTGCCAAAGAGACAATTTTCATATGGCTGTCACGCAGTTCACGGGCGACGGGACCGAAAATACGGGTTCCGCGCATTTCGCCGGTTGCACTGAGCAACACAACTGCATTGTCGTCGAAGCGAATGTATGAACCATCCTGACGGCGCACTTCTTTCCGCGTACGAACAACAACAGCCTTCGAAACAGTCCCTTTTTTCAAGTCGCTGCCAGGAAGAGCGTTCTTAACCGTTACCACCACTTTGTCACCCAAAGAGGCATAACGCTTGCGGGTACCGCCTAAAACGCGAATGACCAAAGCTTCCTTTGCTCCGCTGTTATCGGCAACTGTACAACGTGTTTCTTGCTGTATCATGGTTACTTAGCTCTTTCTAAAATTTCAACTAGTCTCCATCCCTTGTTTTTCGACAGAGGACGGGTTTCCATAATTTTTACGGTATCGCCAATGTTGCAGGTATTAGCTTCGTCGTGTGCATAAAATTTGCTGGTTTTATTCACAAACTTCCCGTACATAGGATGTTTAACCTTACGCTTTTCTGCAACGACAATGGTTTTATCCATCTTATTGCTAACGACAACGCCGATACGCTCTTTCCGAAGATTTCTTGTTTCCATTGTCTTAATTATTTTTCTTCAAGTTGACGTTTCCGCAGTTCCGTTTGCAAACGAGCAATATCTCTGCGGGTATGGCGAATTCTCAACGGATTATCAAGCGGGCTCACGGCATGATTCATTTTCATCCGAACCAGCTCTTCATTCGCGTTATCGATCTTCTCAACGATTTCCGCTGTGGTTAACTCTCTGATTTCAGAAGTTTTCATTACTCATTAATTGAAGATTCTACAAAATCGCGTCGAACAACAAATTTGGTTGTTACGGGCAACTTCTGCGCTGCCAAACGTAATGCCTCCTTCGCCAGTTCGAACGGAACGCCGTCAACTTCAATCAGGATTCTTCCTGGAGTAACGGGTGCGACAAATGCTTCAGGAGCTCCTTTACCTTTACCCATACGTACCTCTGCAGGCTTCTTGGTAATCGGTTTATCTGGAAATATTCGGATCCAAATCTGTCCCTGACGTTGCATGTGGCGGGTTACCGCTACCCTGGCTGCCTCAATCTGGCGGCCGGTAATCCATGTTGTTTCCAGGGATTTAATACCAAAGGTTCCGAATGCCAGTTGATTGCCCCGTTGGGCATTCCCCTTCATCCGTCCCTTTTGTACTCTTCTGAACTTTACTTTTTTTGGCTGTAACATCTTTTCTAACTTTCTCGATGGTTAACAGACTAAATTATTTCCTACGCTTCTTGGCACCGCCACCTTGTTTGCCTCCACGTCCAGGTCCTTTTTGTGTTCCTACGTTTGGTGACAGGTCGCGTTTACCATAGATTTCTCCTTTGCAGATCCAGACCTTTACACCGATTAAACCGGTTTTGGTCAGGGCCTCTCCAAGGGCGTAGTCAATGTCGGCACGAAGGGTGTGCAACGGAGTACGGCCATCTTTATACATTTCTGAACGAGCCATTTCAGCTCCGTTCAAACGACCGGAAACCTGTACTTTAATACCCTCTGCTCCCATTCGCATAGCGGAAGCAATGGCCATTTTAACGGCGCGGCGGTAGGCAATCTTGCCTTCTACCTGGCGTGCGATATTATTAGCGACGATGCGAGCGTCGAGTTCAGGACGTTTAATCTCGAAGATGTTGATCTGAACTTCTTTCTTGGTGATCTTCTTCAACTCCTCTTTCAACTTGTCAACTTCCTGACCACCTTTACCAATAATAATACCGGGCCTTGAGGTATGGATGGTGATAGTGATAAGCTTCAGCGTACGCTCGATGATGATCTTCGAGATGCTTGCTTTAGCCAAACGTGCAGAAAGATATTCCCGCAGCTTGTGGTCTTCGACCAGTTTATCACCATAATTGTCACCTCCGAACCAGTTGGAATCCCATCCTTTGATGATTCCAAGCCTATTAGATATCGGATTTACTTTTTGTCCCATGTATTATTATTTAGAAATTTCTTCAACAACATTCTTACTGTCCAGACGGATAGTTACATGGTTCGAACGTTTCCGAATACGGTGCGCACGACCCTGGGGTGCCGGGCGCAGACGCTTCAGAATACGTGCCGAATCAACGAACACCTCTGACACGTAAAGATTACTTTCCTCAATCCTTACGCCTTCGTTTTTAGATTGCCAGTTCGCAATAGCTGAAAGCAAAAGCTTTTCAACTGCGCGAGAGGCTTCCTTTGACGAGAACTTCAGGACGTCCAGAGCTTGATTCACCTCCATGCCGCGGATCATATCAGCGACAAGACGCATTTTACGCGGCGAAGTGGGACAATTGCGCAGAACGGCCTGATATTGTTGTTTTTTTGCTTCTTTGAGCAATTCAGCGCTCTTTCTTTTTCTTGAACCCATCGTTAGTACTTTTTACTACTTTTTAACATTACCGTGGGTATGGCTTATTTCTTTTTGTTTCCACCATGACCCCGGAAGGTACGTGTAGGTGCAAATTCTCCCAATTTGTGACCAACCATGTTCTCAGTTACATAAACAGGGATAAACTTGTTTCCGTTGTGAACAGCGATGGTATGGCCTACAAAATCAGGTGAAATCATGGAATGTCTGGCCCACGTTTTGATTACCGACTTCTTCCCACCTTCATTCATGGTGAGAACCTTTTTTTCCAATTTAAAGTCGATAAAAGGGCCTTTTTTAAGCGAACGGCTCATAATCGATGATTACTTTTTCCTACGTTCAACAATGTACTTATTCGAAGCCTTCTTCTTAGCGCGGGTTTTATAACCCTTAGCCAGAACGCCTTTACGCGATCTTGGGTGTCCACCCGAAGAGCGTCCTTCTCCACCACCCATTGGGTGATCGACTGGGTTCATAGCTACTCCGCGAACTCGCGGACGACGACCAAGCCAGCGGCTTCGACCGGCTTTACCTGATCTTTCAAGCGCATGATCGGTGTTTCCAACTGTACCTACCGTTGCACGGCAAGCAGTAAGAACCATACGGGATTCGCCTGAAGGTAATTTGACAATCACGTACCTTCCTTCACGAGAAGTAAGCTGCGCATACGAACCAGCCGAACGAGCCATGACGCCGCCTTGTCCGGGATGCAACTCAATGTTGTGAACGATGGTACCCAAAGGTATATTGGCTAACGGAAGGGAGTTTCCAACTTCCGGAGCAACGCTTTCTCCCGAAATAACGGTTTGGCCTTCACGAAGACCGTTCGGGGCGAGGATGTAACGTTTTTCTCCATCAGCGTAAACTAAAAGAGCAATACGTGCGGTACGATTCGGATCGTACTGTACAGAATGCACTTTAGCGGGAATACCATCCTTATCGCGCTTAAAGTCGATAACACGGTACTTCCGCTTATGCCCGCCACCTATATACCTCATTGTCATCTTACCGGTGTTATTACGCCCACCGGTTTTTTTAATGGGCTTTAACAATGATTTCTCAGGTGTGTCTGTCGTAACGGTATCAAAGGCACCAATGATTTTGTGCCTTTGACCCGGTGTTACAGGTTTTAATTTTCTAACTGCCATCTCTTAATTTAGATATTGCTGTAAAAATCAATAGTGTCACCTTCTACCAAAGTAACGACTGCCTTTTTATACGAGTTGGTCTTACCAGTCAGAACACCGCTTTTTGTATAGCGTGATTTGGTTTTGCCCGGATAGACCATGGTATTTACGGAGGCAACCTTAACGCCATAGAGATCTTCTACAGCCTTTTTAATCTGCTGTTTATTTGCCCTGCGATCAACAACAAAACCGAAGCGGTTAAACGTTTCCGCCTGGTCAGTCATTTTTTCGGTTACAATGGGGCGAATCAGAATATCAACCATCATTTTTAGCGTTAAATCTTAAACATTTCCTCCATTGCCTTCACAGAACTCTCCACTAAAACCACTTTTTTAGCATGCATAATTTTATATGTGCTTAATTCAGAAGCAGTTACAACTTCGGCGTTCTGTAAATTTCTGGATGACAAATATATGTTTTTATTTGCTTCAGATAAAACAATCAGCGACTTTTTATCAGCCACCGCCAGATTGTTCTGAATAGCAACAAACTCCTTGGTTTTTGGCGCTTCGAAATTGAAGTCTTCCATTACCACGATATCGTTGCTTTTTGCTTTATAGGTCAGAGCCGATTTACGGGCCAATGCTTTCAGCTTTTTGTTCAGCTTGAAACCATAGTTGCGCGGCTGTGGTCCAAATGCACGACCTCCGCCACGGAAAATAGGCGACTTGATACTACCCGCACGGGCTGTACCTGTACCTTTCTGACGCTTTAGCTTACGGGTCGAACCGGTAATCTCACCACGTTCCTTCGACTTGTGGGTACCCTGACGCTGATTGGCCAGGTACTGTTTTACATCAAGGTAAATGGCGTGATCGCTAGGTTCAACAGCATAGATAGAATCAACCAACTCTATGCTTCTTCCGGTTTCTTTTCCTGCTGTATTTAAGATTGCAATTTCCATTACTGTGCAATGATTAAGTATGAACCTTTGGCTCCGGGTACGGAACCTTTAACAATCAAGAGATTTTTCTCTGGGATAACCTTCAGCACTTTCAGGTTCTCTACTGTTACTGTCTTACCTCCATCGCGTCCGGCCATACGCAGACCTTTAAATACACGAGCAGGATAAGAAGCAGCTCCGATAGAACCCGGTGCACGCAGACGGTTATGCTGACCATGTGTGGATTGTCCAACACCGCCAAAACCATGACGCTTAACTACCCCTTGAAAACCTTTACCTTTTGAGATACCCTGAATATCGACCCAGCTTTCTTCCTGGATAATGTCAACAGTTACGGTATCGCCAAGCTTGAGCTCTTCATCGAATCCATTGAATTCGACTACTTTGCGTTTAGGACTGGTACCGGCCTTTTTATAATGGCCAAGTTCAGCTTTTGTGCTGTGCTTTTCCTTTTTGTCCTGAAAACCCAGCTGAATTGCTTCGTAACCATCAGTATCGATGGTTTTAACCTGGGTAACAACACAGGGACCAGCCTCAATCACAGTGCATGGGATGTTTTTCCCCTCAACACTGAATACGGAAGTCATTCCGATTTTCTTTCCAATTAATCCTGGCATTTCTACTTACTTTAAGCAGTTTATCAAACTTTAATTTCAACCTCAACACCGCTGGGAAGCTCGAGCTTCATCAGGGCATCGATTGTTTTCGCAGTTGAACTGTAAATGTCGATCAATCGCTTGTACGACGACAATTCAAACTGCTCCCTCGATTTTTTATTTACGAAGGTTGACCGCAATACAGTAAAAACGCGACGATGAGTAGGAAGCGGTATAGGACCGCTCACTACTGCACCGGTAGTCTTCACTGTTTTTACGATCTTTTCTGCTGATTTGTCGACCAAGTTATGATCGTAAGATTTCAGCTTTATCCGAATTTTTTGACTCATGATAAGAACGTATTACAGCAATTATATTATAACAGATCAGTTCTTCCTTTAACATTTTCCAGAACCTCAAGTGCGATGTTCTTCGGAACCTCAGCGTAATGCGAGAATTCCATCGAAGAAGTTGCGCGACCAGAAGACAAAGTACGGAGTACAGTAACGTATCCGAATTGTTCTGAAAGCGGAACAGATGCTTTCACCACGCGGGCACCCAGTTTAGAGTCCATGCTCTCAACTTGACCACGACGACGGTTCATATCGGAAACAATGTCACCCATATATTCGTCCGGTGTAACAACCTCTACCTTCATAATCGGCTCAAGCAATACTGGTTTCGCTTTCGAAGCAGCATTTTTGAATGCCTGGCGACCGGCAACCTCAAACGACAACTGGTCGGAGTCAACCGGGTGGAACGAACCGTCGAGCAAGGTAACTTTCAAATTCTCTACCGGGAAACCAGCCAACGGACCGTTCACCATAGCATCTTTGAAACCCTTCTCAACAGACGGGATAAATTCCTTCGGAATGTTTCCACCTTTTACTGCGTTCTCGAACTGCAGACCTGAGTGACCTTCATCAACCGGGCCAACTTTAACAATAACGTCCGCAAATTTACCACGACCACCAGTCTGCTTCTTGTAGGTCTCACGCAACTCAACAGTTTCGGTAATCGCTTCCTTGTAGGCAACCTGAGGTGCTCCCTGGTTACACTCAACCTTGAATTCGCGTTTCAGACGATCGACGATAATTTCCAGGTGAAGCTCACCCATACCACGAATAACTGTCTGTCCGCTGTCTTCGTCAGTTTGTACAACGAAAGTCGGGTCTTCTTCAGCCAGCTTAGCCAAACCGTTAGACAGTTTGTCCAAGTCCTTCTGAGTCTTCGGCTCAACAGCCACACCAATAACCGGTTCCGGGAAGGTGATAGACTCAAGCTGAATAGGTTTATCAACAGCACACAGGGTATCTCCGGTGCGGATGTCTTTGAAACCAACGGCTGCACAAATATCTCCGGCCTCAACAGCGTCACGCGGTTGCTGCTTGTTGGAGTGCATCTGGTACAGACGAGAAATACGCTCTTTTTTACCGGTACGGGTGTTCATTACATACGAACCGGCATCCAGCGTTCCTGAATATACACGGATAAAGCAAAGACGACCTACGTACGGGTCGGTAGCGATTTTAAATGCAAGTGCGGTCAGCGGCTCATCAGCTTTCGGCTCACGCATAATCACTTCTTCAGTACCCGGCTTGTAACCTTTTACTGCACCAACATCGATTGGACTGGGCAGGTAAGCACAAACAGCGTTCAGTAGTGTCTGAATACCTTTATTTTTGAAAGCTGAACCGCAAAGCATCGGAACGATATCGCCAGCAATAGTCGCTTTACGGATAACCCCCTTCATCTCCTCAACAGAAATACTGTCCGGATCTTCGAAGAATTTCTCCATCAGCTCCTCGTCCTGTTCGGCGACTGCTTCAACCAGCTTCTCACGATATTCGTTTGCCTGGTCAACCAGGTCAGCCGGAATTTCTTCAATATCGTATGCCGCGCCCATGGTTTCGTCATGCCATACAATGGCTTTCATCGAAATCAGGTCAACAACACCTTTGAATGTTTCTTCGGAACCAATCGGAATCTGAAGCGGAACCGGATTTGCACCCAGTTTTTCTTTCACCTCACCAACAACCTTGAAGAAGTCGGCTCCCGAACGGTCCATCTTGTTAACAAATCCCATACGCGGAACACCATATTTTACAGCCTGACGCCATACAGTTTCCGACTGGGCTTCTACACCGCCAACGGCGCAGAAAGTTGCAATAGCACCATCGAGTACACGCAGCGAACGCTCAACCTCTACAGTGAAGTCAACGTGTCCGGGAGTATCGATAATGTTAATCTGATGAACAATATCGTTATACTTCCACTCGGTAAATGTTGCAGCCGAAGTAATGGTAATACCACGCTCCTGTTCCTGCTCCATCCAGTCCATTGTAGCTGCACCGTCGTGAACCTCACCAATTCGGTGGGTACGACCGGTATAGAACAAAATCCTTTCGGTGGCAGTGGTTTTGCCGGCATCAATGTGGGCCATGATGCCTATATTTCTTGTATTTTTTAAATCCCTTGCCATGTGAATAATTATACTCTATTCGTGAATCCTTTTACTAATAACCTAACAACACGATACGATTAGAAACGGAAGTGTGCAAATGCACGGTTCGCTTCTGCCATACGGTGGGTATCTTCTTTCCTTTTGAAAGCTCCACCTTCTTCGTTAAATGCTGCCATGATTTCAGCAGATAATTTCTCTGCCATCGATTTACCTGAGCGTTTGCGTGCGAAAAGAATCAGGTTACGGATTGAAATCGCGGTCTTACGTTCGCCACGGATTTCCATCGGCACCTGGAAGGTTGCCCCTCCTACTCGCCTACTTTTTACCTCTACCTGAGGTGTAATGTTCTGAAGGGCTTTTTTGAAAATATCGAGAGACGAAAGTTCGTTGTCTTTCATCCGCTCATCTACTATCGCCAGGGCATCGTAGAAAATTTTGAATGCAGTGGTTTTCTTACCATCACGCATCAAGTCATTTACAAACCGGGTTACCAGTGTGTCATTGAATTTCGGATCTGGCAACAGAATCCTCTTCTTTGGTTTTGACTTCCTCATTTTAGTTACTCTTGTTAAGTGTTATTCGAATCAGCTGTTGTTCAGTCTTCAGTTTGATAGCCTGCATGCACAGACCCTTACTCAACTAAACCACTACACAAATAACTAAATTGTACTAATTTCATTAACTGCAATAAATCGCTTATTTCTTCGGACGTTTAGCACCGTATTTCGAACGACGCTGCGTACGACCTTCTACTCCGGCTGTATCGAGCGCACCACGAATCAAGTGGTAACGTACACCAGGAAGGTCTTTTACACGACCACCACGCACCAGCACGATAGAGTGCTCCTGCAGGTTGTGTCCTTCACCCGGAATGTAAGCGTTTACTTCTTTACCATTGGTTAACCTTACCCTGGCAACTTTACGCATTGCTGAGTTCGGCTTCTTCGGCGTAGTCGTGTACACACGCACACAAACGCCACGACGTTGCGGACAAGCGTCCAGCGCGGGAGACTTACTCTTCTCGTTAATCTGCTTTCTCCCTTTACGTACTAACTGTTGAATAGTAGGCATAAAAGTTTAAAATTTGAACATTAATATATTTACGCACACAAAATGGTTCGCAAAGGTACATTATTTTTCGGAGAATCAGCACTGTTTATTACTCAACAGCGGCAGATCCTGCCTAAAATCGGTTTGCAAAATTACACATTTTCAAGACAAAACCTCATTATCAATAAAAAAAATAGTGCTATCTCCTCGATTTTGAGGATTTTTGAGTTTCTGGAAGGATTTTTCACTAGCGTGCCACGCGTTCGCGGAAGATGGATTTGATAGGATCGAAGAGTCGTTGTATCAAACGACGATCTTCGGTAATAATCTCGGCTGTGCCGGAAATCTCGTGATTAAAATCGAGCTTCGTTCCATAGTTAGTCACCAGGCCGTTGGGCAAATTAACCTCACATGAATAGTAGTTATCATTCGGGACTTCCGAGATTTTATCGACACGACCTTCAACCATACCATATTCCATGTACGGATAATTGGCAAATTTAATGTTGACTTTCTGTCCTACCTTCACTTTTCCCGATCCCTGTATCTGCAATTTCACTTTACCAATAATGCGACTGGGTTTATCGGGAACAATCGTAAACACATTCTCGCCCTTCGTCACATTCTGGTTCACACTCCAAAACTTAGTGAAGGTGGCGTTGCCATCAATGGGCGCTTTCATTAAGTAATTCAACTCCCATACACCAATTTCGCCCCGGAGGTTATTGTAGGCTTCTTCCAGCGAAAGCTGTAACCCTTTTTTCTCCTGGTCGTATTTGTTCTGCATGTCGATGACCGACTGTTGCAAATCCAGAATTTTCATCTGGGTTTCGGCCAGCGTTGTCCGGACACCTTCAAAATCGTATTGCTTATTCAGCAACGTCTGCTTGGAGGTTTGATATTCAGCCAGCGATAACACACCTTTATTATATAGCAGTGAATCGCGCTTAAACTTCTGTTCCGCCAGTCCCAAATCTTCCGCAACCACTTTCCGGCGGCTCCACTGCCGGTCGTAGTACATCCGGTAAACTCCTACCTGGTCCTGCAGTGCATTAATTTTTTCGGGATAATAATTACGCTCGGAGAAATGGAGGTAATCATTGTATAACTTCAGAAAGGCCGTATACTTCGGTTGAATGGTACCAAGCGTATAACTATCCTTGAAAACGGTTTGCTTCTTCAAATCGAAGTCAATGAAGAATGGCGACAACCAACGCAAGTGCTTTTCCAAATCCAGCACATCGTCGAAATTGGCCGGATTTTCCAACAACGCAATCCGCTGCCCTTTTTCAACATGCTCCTTATCTTTTACGTACAACTGCGTGATTTTCCCATCGACACGAGCCACTATATTAGCCGGCGGATTTTCGGTGGTAACCACAATGGGAGAGGTAATAATATCGGGATATTTGAAGAACCAGCTACCTACAAAAAGCAACACAACCACCACAAAAACCAGCGTTGTGCCGTTTCGCGTAATCCACGCAGGCATCCGTCCAAGAATATCCTGAACTTCCTCGCTTCTGATTTCCAAGTGTCTCTTTTTTTCCATAAAACCGGTAGCGGTTACTTATTATATATGGTATCCCGAAAAATCAGGCTCCCAACTCCAACTGGTTTTTCACCAGATGGAAATATTGTCCTTTTTTAGCAATCAATTCATTGTGCGTTCCCCGCTCTACAATCGCCCCTTTTTCAAGCACGACAATCTGATCGGCGTTCTTCACCGTGCTTAACCGGTGAGCCACGACAACCACTGTTCTTCCTTTATAGAACTCCTCCATGTTTTCCATGATGATTTTTTCGTTGTTGGCATCCAACGCATTGGTTGCCTCATCGAGGAAAATAAAATCGGGGTCTTTGTAAATGGCACGGGCCAGCAAAATACGTTGCTTCTGTCCCTGCGACAATCCTACACCTTCCTGTCCAATTTTAGTATTGTAACCAAGAGGCAGTGATTCGATGTAGTCCTGAATATTGGCCATCCTGACAGCGTGCAGCATTCGCTCCCTGTCGATAATATCCTGGCCAACGGCTATATTATTAATAATGGTATCCGAAAAAATAAATCCGTCCTGCATGACCACTCCGCACTTGTCGCGCCACAAGCGGCTGGAAAAGTTTCGCAGCTGAATATCGCCTAAATGAATGTCGCCTTTTACCGGCTGATAAAAACCCAACATTAACTTGATAAGCGTCGTTTTTCCACTTCCGCTCATCCCCACGATTGCTGTCGTTTTTTCGGCTGGCACATGCAAACTAATATCCTTAAGCACCATGGGTGAATGTGGCCCTTCGTACTGGAAGTGAACACCATCGATGGTTATCTCTTTGTTTTCCGGGAAAACCGTAATCTTGGGGTCTTCAGCTTTTTCCTCATCTTCCTTTTCGTGAATTTCACCCAACCGCTCCAGCGAAATCTTCGCATCCTGCGCTGTCTGGAAGAAGTTCATCAATCCTTCAATCGGGGCATTCATCTGACCGATGATATACGAAACAGCAACCATCGCACCAAGCGTCATCTGACCATCAATAACCAACTTTGCTGAAAAGAACGAAACCAGAATATTCTTCAACTGGTTGACAAAGCCAGAACCGATCGTCTGCGTCTGCGTAAGCGATAACCGCTGTACATTCACCCGAAACAACCGGGCCTGAATGCGCTCCCACTCCCAGCGCTTCTGCTTTTCGCTATTATTGAGTTTGATTTCCTGCATTCCGGTTATCAACTCAATCAACTTGCTCTGGTTGTCGGCCAACTGCGAAAAACGACGAAAATCGAGCTCCCGGCGCTTTTTCATGAAAAAGAGAATCCAGACTACGTATAGGATACTTCCGATAAGGAAAATAGCGAGAATCTGCCAGCTATAAATGGCCAGCACGATGGAGAAAACCACCAGGTTGAACATGGAGAAAAGCACGTTCAGCGACTGGTTGGTCAGAAATTGTTCTATCCTGACATGATCGCCGATACGCTGCATCATATCTCCTATCATTTTCGTATCGAAAAAGCCGATAGGCAACCGCATCAGCTTCACCAGAAAGTCCGATATCAGTGAAATATTGATACGTGTCGTGAGGTGCAATAATATCCAGTTGCGGATAAATTCTACGGTAGTTTGCGATATAAACAATACGAGCTGGGCAACCAGAACCAGGGTAACAAATCCCATGTTCCGGTTATTGATACCCACGTCGACCATCGATTGGGTCAGGAACGGGAAAATCAACTGGAAGACACTTCCCAGGAATAACCCCAGCGCCAGCTGTACCAGGTATTTCTTATACGGCTTCAGATAGGCAAACAGGAACCGGAACGAAGATTTATCCGTCTTCTCATCTTCGATATTATAAAAATCGGGAGTCGGTTCCAGGAGCAAACAAAGCCCTTTGGCATTCTCTGTATCTGTCGAGCCGGTCCATCCTTTCATAAATTCGTTTACCGAATATTTCAGCAAACCATACGCCGGATCGGCTACGTAAATCTTTCCTTTTTTGATTTTATATACAACGACGAAATGCTCCTGCTTCCAATGAACAATACAAGGCAACGGAACCTGCTCCGTCAACTGCTCAAAGGAGACTCGCGCCCCGATAGAACGCATACCAATCGATTCGGCCGCATCCGATATTCCCAGCATGGATACGCCTTCGCGAGTCAGGTAACTTCGGTCCCTCAGGGTTTGAAGTGAAAAATTTTTCCCGTAATGTTTGGCAATCATCCGGAGGCACGACGGACCACAGTCCATGGCATCCAATTGCTTAAAGAAGGGAAATCGCTGCATGTACAGATAGTTTAGTCCCTGGAAATGTTCAAGAACAAATATAGCGGGATTCAATTATATTCAAAACAAAATGGTTTTTTATGTATAGTTCAGAAGGCCATATTCGATAAAATATATTCTAAAACATATTTCCAAACCCTGATTTCTGGTCATTCCACCCTCCATTTCTTCGGAAAAAATTCTGATAAATCTGATTAACAAGTTATTTACCCTGAAAAACCGATACTTCCACCCGAAAAAAGCCATCAATCTATTACCATAAAAGGGTTGTGTCTTGTTAAATAATTTTTAATTTTGATAGACTCGTTTGGCACCTGTCTGAAAAAAACAGGTGCCGTTTTACTATTCAAAACCTTTAAACATTTTTTTCCATCCTAAAAACTTTGACTGCACATGAAAGTATACCAAACCAATGAAATTAGGAATCTGACGTTACTGGGTAATGCCGGCGCCGGGAAAACCACCCTCGCGGAGACGATGCTCTACGAGGGTGGTGTTGTCAACCGCATGGGTGAAGTAGAAAACAAAAACACCGCTTCTGACTATCACCAGGTTGAACAGGAGTACGGAAACTCCGTTCATCCAACCGTTCTCTATACCGAATACAACGGTTGCAAGCTGAACATCATCGATACTCCCGGAATGGACGATTTTGTCGGTGGTGTCATTCCCGCCCTCAGCGTAGCCGCTACCGGACTCATGGTTTTCAATACCGTGAACGGCGTGGAAGTCGGAACCGAAATTGCCAACCGTAACGCTGAAAAATTCCACACTCCGCTTATTTTCGTGATGAACCACCTGAATCACGAAAACACCAATTGGGATATGTCCATCGATTCGGCGAAAGCCGCTTTCGGAAACAAACTGGCCATCGTACAGTATCCCGTCAATCCTGGTGTTGAATTCAATAAAGTGATCGACGTACTGAAAATGAAAATGTACGAATGGCCTGCTAATGGTGGAAAAGCTCAGATTGTTGATATTCCGGAAGAGGAAAAGGAAAAAGCTGAGCAAATGCACAACGAACTTGTCGAGATGGCCGCTGAGAATGACGAGGACCTGATGGAACTCTTCTTCGAAAAAGGCGAGCTCACCGAGGATGAAATGCGCACCGGTTTGAAATTAGGAATGCTCGACCGCAGTGTTTTCCCGGTATTCTGTACCTGTGCCTCCTGCGATATGGGAAGCCGCCGTTTGATGGAATTCATCATCAATGTGGCACCGCACCCGGGCGAACTGGCACCGAGAAAAACGGTCGATGACAGAGAAGTCAAAGCCGATACCAACGGCCCGACTTCACTCTTCGTTTTCAAAACTTCCGTAGAACAACATGTTGGTGAAATCACTTATTTCAAAGTGATGTCGGGAACCGTAAAAGAAGGTATGGACCTGATAAACACGACCCGCGACGCCAAAGAACGTATTTCGCAAATTTATGCCGTAGCCGGAAAGAACCGGACCAAAGTCACCGAAATGGTCGCTGGCGACATTGGTGCTACCGTAAAACTGAAAGAAACCAAACACAATCATACCCTGTCCGACAAGGATGCCAACTATAAATTCCCGCCGCTGCAATATCCTGAACCACGATACCGGACAGCCATTAAAGCGGTAAACGAAGCCGATGAAGAAAAGATGGGCGAATACCTGCACCGGATGTCCGAAGAGGACCCGACTTACGTGGTCGAGTACTCGAAGGAATTGAAACAGGTAATTGTGCACGGCCAGGGAGAATATCACCTCAACACGCTGAAGTGGTACTTTAACAATATCTTTAAAATTGATATTGAATATCTCAAACCGAAAATTCCTTACCGGGAAACCATTACAAAAGCAGCTCAGGCCGACTACCGTCATAAAAAGCAGAGTGGTGGC
The DNA here is from genome assembly GCF_009617875.1 of Prolixibacter sp. NT017. NCBI lineage: Bacteria > Pseudomonadati > Bacteroidota > Bacteroidia > Marinilabiliales > Prolixibacteraceae > Prolixibacter > Prolixibacter sp. NT017. The sequence goes on from NZ_BLAV01000001.1 coordinate 3,519,919, forward strand.
GCCGGACAATTTGGCGAGGTACATATGATTATCGAGCCATTCGAAGAAGGAATGCCTGCCCCATCTGTCTACAAAATTGATGGCAAAGAATGGAAGGTCAGCCTTCGCGGTACCGAAGAACACAAACTTTCGTGGGGTGGTAAACTGGTATTCTGCAACTGTATCGTCGGAGGTTCCATCGACGCCCGCTTCCATCCGGCCATCCTGAAAGGAATTATGGAAAAAATGGAAGAAGGTCCGTTGACCGGTTCATACGCCCGCGACATCCGCGTTTGTATTTACGATGGTAAAATGCACCCGGTTGACTCCAACGAAATTTCGTTTAAGCTGGCCGGACGTAATGCCTTCAGCCAGGCGTTTAAGAAAGCCGGAGCAAAAATCCTCGAGCCCATCTACGATGTGGAAGTACTCGTACCATCCGACCGCATGGGTGATGTGATGAGTGATCTGCAGGGACGCCGTGCGCTCATCATGGGAATGAGTTCTGAAAAAGGATTTGAGAAAATTGTGGCTAAAGTTCCATTGAAAGAGATGGATCGTTATTCAACTGCTTTAAGTTCGCTGACGCAAGGACGCGCTATGTTCACCATGAAATTTGCCGGTTACGAGAAAGTTCCGGGAGAAATTCAGGAAGAACTGCTTGCTGCTTACGAAGCGGAACAAAATGAAGAATAAACTGTCTTTTCCAACCTATGATTAACTCTTAATACAGAAAGGCTGTCTACATTCCGGACAGCCTTTCATTTTATTTTGTAATTCCTTCGCTTCTGCAATATTCTCTTCCCGGCAGATGCATAGCGTCATCCCGATCGAAAAAAATTTCCATCGGGAAGAAAAAAATTCTCCATCGGGATCGAAATATTTTTTCATCAGGCCCCCGATTTACCTTCTCCGGAAGACTGGCGGCCTACCCTTACCGAATTATTTGTAACAATTTCACGAACCGGCTTGTCCGGCAGACTTACCGGATGAGATGTATAAATCCTTTTCGTCGTCGTCGTGTTCCATCGCGGCCCTTCGCGTCCACCACATAAAAATAAACGCCCGCTGAAGCCGGTTTCCCGCCTATCTTACCATCCCATGCTGCCAATTCGGAGTCTGCAGGGATATAGCCGCTCTTTTTGTAATGGTGCACCGTCCTTCCCCATCGATTCAAAATCTGAAAATCGAGCGATTCCAGCGAACGTGTTTTGATTTTTAACACATCGTTCATTCCGTCACCATTGGGCGTAAATACAGGCGGAACCAATACCAGGGCGGTATCGGCCACAATATAATCACCCAGGTAAAATGTGTCACGACAGGTGAAATTCGGATTTTCCTTGGCTGCTACCAGCTTCACCATATAGCGTCCCGAGTTTTCGTAAGTATAAACGGGATTCACACCGATCAGTGTTTCCATAATCGAATCGACCGGTTGCGTTGCCGTGGAAGCTTCTTCCCTGATAGCTGTAATATCTTTGAACAGAAACCATTCGTATTTATCGTCGTCCGCATTAACCGACTCGTTATTAAACTGCACTTCCAACGGTGCCTGGTAATTCGAGTACTGCGGATCACTTTTCTGGGTGGTTGTCCACGAAAATTTGGCTTCGGGTACTACCGATTGGTACGTCACCGTGGCAGTTGCTAAGCAGCCCGCCCGATTGGTTACTTCCAGCCGGTAATCCGTATTTTGCGCCGGAACATCGTACATGGTAAAGGCCGGCTGAGTCGACAAACGCACGTCACCACCGTACCAGGCATACGTGTCATTGGATGCCACCGTTACCTGCTGATTCGAAGTAATATCGTAATAGGCAAAAGTCGAACCCGTTACCGTCGATTCAAGTTGAAATGATGTACAGGTTGATGCAGATACTGCAGCCGTTGCCTGCAACCAACTGTTAAAAACCCACGCCCGAAATGAATAATTGGTGCCACCATCGGTGAACGAAACCTGGTAACAGCCATCTGCCAGATTCTGTATAACAGATGACGCTCCGCTTTCGGTTGTATACGCGTCGAAAGTGCCGGTGGAGCTGTTGTATTTTGTCCAGTTGAATGTTACTACACCACCAGCCGACTCTGCCTGCAGTTCGGCAATCTGCTGCCCCTGCTGCGTGCAGAAATAGTAAATCATATCGTTATTCGGGGTAACCGGATAACTCGTACTTTCCGAAAAATCAGATGCCGGCGCAGTAAGTTGCTGCGCATTCGAATGAAGAGTTATTCCGGATACGAGAAAAACAACAAGCCAGACTTTAGCAACCAGTGGGTTAATTTGCATGCAGGTAATTCTTTGCGGTTAAACCTGAATACAAGTATAAAAATAATCGACGGGAATTAATTTGAATTCGTTGACAGACCATTGAAATTTTTCCTGTCAGGCAGTTATATTTGCAATTGGTTGCTGAAAAGAAACTACTATTTTTTAACCGATTAATCCACTCCCGGCGTGAACAACTACCTCGAGGAATTAAATGAAGCCCAACGCGATGCCGTTATCAATACCGAAGGACCTTCGCTGGTGATTGCCGGTGCCGGTTCCGGGAAAACACGCGTACTTACCTACCGAATTGCCCACCTGCTGAAGAATGGCGTTCCACCTTCATCTGTGCTGGCGCTCACCTTCACCAACAAGGCTGCACGTGAAATGAAAGAGCGGATCGCGAAGATTGTTGGCTCCCAGACAGCGCGCTACCTCTGGATGGGAACATTTCACTCCATCTTTGCCCGTATCCTGCGAAGCGAAGCAGAGATTATCGGTTACCCGTCCAACTTCACGATTTACGACACGCAGGACACCAAAAGTTTGTTGAAGACCATCATTAAGAGCATGAAGCTCGACGATAAAACGTACAAGCCGGGCTTGGTTTACAATCGGATTTCGGCAGCCAAGAATAACCTGATTACGCCGGTTGCTTACCAGCAGAACACACAAATTCGAGAAGCAGACCAGGCCGCTCGCCTTCCCCGCCTGGCCGAAGTGTATAAAGAATACGCACGACGTTGTAAAAATGCAGGAGCAATGGATTTTGACGATTTGCTGCTCCAAACGAACCTGCTGTTCAAGAACCACGAAGATATTCTGAAGAAATACCAGGAGCGTTTCAAATACATTCTGGTCGATGAGTACCAGGATACCAACTTCTCGCAATACCTGATTGTGAAAAAACTGGCGCAGAACCACGAAAACATCTGCGTGGTGGGCGACGATGCCCAAAGTATTTATTCGTTCCGGGGAGCGAAAATTGAAAATATTCTGAACTTCCGTAAAGATTATCCCGAATTCAACACCTATAAACTGGAGCAGAATTACCGTTCGACACAAACCATTGTCGATGCAGCCAACAGCCTCATCGAAAAAAACAAACGACAGCTACCCAAACGGGTATTCAGCGAAAACGCCACAGGAGAAAAGATTCAGGTAATCGGTGCACTGACAGACAACGAAGAGGGATACCTGGTGGCGAACGAAATCATCGACATGCGGATGAATCACCAGCACCGGTATGCCGATTTTGCCATCCTCTATCGGACCAATGCCCAATCGCGTATTTTCGAGGAAGCGCTGCGAAAAAGAAATATTCCGTACAAAATCTACGGGGGACTTTCGTTCTACCAGCGTAAGGAAATTAAAGATCTGCTGGCCTATTACCGGTTGACCATCAACGTGAAGGACGACGAAGCGTTCAAGCGGATCATCAATTATCCGGCACGTGGCATCGGTAACACGACCATGACACGCCTGGAGACTTATGCGGTCCAGAACAATCAAAGCATCTGGGAAATTGCTTCGAATCCGGATGAGTGCCAAATGGCCGGGCTGAATGCCGGAACACAGCGTAAAGTGGCTGAGTTCATCCATATGATCGAAGGTTTTGCCGGTCAGCTCGCTTCGACAGAATCCTATGAGCTGGCCATGCAGATTGCTTCCGACAGCGGCATGCTGAAAGAATTTTACAAGGATAAAACTCCGGAAAATTTAAGCCGTTACGAAAACGTGCAGGAGTTGCTGAATGCCATCCAGGATTTCTCGCTCAACGCGAAAGAGGAAGGTCGCCCCAACCAGCTCAACCACTTCATGGAAGAAGTCGCCCTGCTGACAGACCAGGATACAGATAAAGAAGAAGATTTTGATAAGGTGACCCTGATGACGGTTCACTCATCCAAAGGACTGGAATTTAAAAATGTATTTATCGTTGGCCTGGAAGAGAACCTCTTTCCCTCGGGATTTTCGGGTACGTTGACCGCGCCGGAACTGGAAGAGGAACGGCGCCTGTTTTACGTAGCGCTTACCCGGGCAGAGCAAAATGCATGGCTCTCGTTTGCCAAACAACGCTATCGCTGGGGAAATCTCGAATTTTGTAATCCCAGCCGTTTCATCGGCGAGATTGACGAGCAATTCCTCTATTTCAAATCCGGAGGACTGCAAGCTCATATTCCCAGACGGGAATCAGTACCCACTGCCAAGGAGGAAACGAGAAGTGCCAAGCGAAGCCCAATGGGTATTCGCAGTCAACAGGGCAATGAACAACTCGGGAAACGCCTTACCCGTCTGAATGAAGCCAGCAGACAAAATGCCACAGCATTTACGGGAAGCGATCCGGAAGAAATACAGGCCGGCATGTTTGTGGAACATCAACGTTTTGGCCGGGGAAAGGTAGTAGCCATTGAAGGAACAATGCCCGACCGGAAAGCCAAGGTATTTTTTCCCAATGCCGGAGAAAAACACCTGCTGTTGAAATTTGCCAAACTAAAAATCGTGGAATAAGATAAGGCAGCTGCGAAATTCATTTTCGATACCCCGAGAACCTTAACTTTTTGTATTATGCGGCAAAAGGATTAGATTTGTGATCGAAATCCCTCGTGCTTTTGCCTGATACTCCCGCATTATGCAAAATGCCACTTAACCGAAGATACTTTTCAATGGATTATAACTCGAATCGAAAAAAACTGAAACTTCCTGAGTACGGAAGGAATATTCACAAAATGGTTGACTACGTGGTTTCTATCGAAGACCGCGAAGAGAGAAACCGTGCGGCCAATCAAATCATCGAAATCATGGGGAACATGTATCCCTATCTTCGTGATGTCAGCGATTTCCGACACAAATTATGGGATCATATCGCCATTATGTCCGATTTCAAACTGGACATTGACTACCCTTATGATCCTCCCCGTCCGGAAACCTTCCTCGAAAAACCCAAGCCGGTACCATACACTAATGCTCCGATCAAATATCGGCACTACGGAAAACTCATCGAAAAGATGATCGAGCAAGCCGCTCAATACGACGATGACAGTCCGGAGAAAAAACAACTGACCCAAATGCTGGCCAACCAGATGAAGAAATCGTTTGTCGTTTGGAACAAGGAAACGGTAAACGACGATAAAATTTTAAAAGATCTGGAGGAATTATCGGAAGGTGACCTGAAAACCGAAGAAATTTCAAGACTTGCCGATACCCGCGATATTCTCAAAAGTGGCGGAAGCAGCAATAAAAAGAAAAGCAAAGGAGCTAACCGGAAACATAAGTAATTAGCCACTTATATGGCACGGTTTATCATAGAAGGTGGACGCTCACTCACCGGAGAACTGATTCCACAGGGAGCCAAAAACGAAGCTTTACAGGTAATTTGTGCAGTCTTACTCACCGACGAAGAGGTAAATATCGCCAACATCCCCGAAATCAGCGATGTGCTAAAACTCATCGAAATGCTGAAAGGGTTTGGGGTAAAAGTAAACCGCAAAGCAAAAGGCGATTATAGCTTTCAGGCCAACCATGTTGACATCGATTATCTTAATACCGAAGAATTCCGGAAGCTGGCAAGTGGCTTGCGCGGTTCTATTATGATCATCGGTCCGCTGCTGGCCCGCTTTGGAAGAGGAATAATTCCACAACCCGGAGGCGATAAAATAGGGCGCCGCAGACTGGACACCCACTTTATCGGTCTTGAAAAAATGGGGGCCGATTTTCATTACGATGCAGATAACGGCCAATACCAAATAAAAGCCAACCGACTTTCCGGCACCTACATGCTCCTCGACGAGGCCTCGGTTACCGGTACCGCCAACCTGGTGATGGCTGCCACGCTCGCCAAAGGAACCACAACCATTTATAACGCAGCGTGTGAGCCCTATGTACAGCAACTGTGCAGAATGCTTAATTTGATGGGGGCCAACATCAGTGGAATTGGCTCCAACCTGCTCACCATCGATGGTGTCACATCGCTAAGCGGATGCAAACATACGCTCCTGCCCGACATGATAGAGGTAGGAAGTTTCATTGGCCTCGCAGCGATGACTTCGTCTGCCCTCACGATTAAGAATGTTTCGTTACAGAATCTGGGTATCATCCCCGATGCTTTTCGCAGGTTAGGCATACAACTCGAAAACCGGGGTGACGATCTCTTTATTCCTTCCCAGGAACACTACGAAGTGGAATCGTTCATCGATGGTTCCATTATGTCTATTGCCGATGCGCCCTGGCCGGGACTAACACCTGACTTACTTAGTGTTTTCCTGGTCGTAGCAACGCAAGCCCGCGGCAGTGTCCTGATTCACCAGAAGATGTTCGAGAGCCGTTTGTTCTTTGTCGACCGACTGATTGACATGGGAGCTAAAATCATCCTTTGCGATCCGCACCGCGCAACGGTTATCGGTCTCGACCGGGCCCTTCAGTTACGGGGAACACATATGACCTCACCCGACATCCGGGCAGGAGTTGCTTTGCTTATCGCTGCCCTCTCCGCTTCCGGCACCTCTACCATCGATCATATCGAGCAAATCGACCGGGGATACGAAGCAATCGACGTTCGGTTAAACAGTCTTGGCGCGAAGATTGTAAGAGAATCATAACAGATTCAATCTCTGAATGTCGAACTTAAAAACATGATCATGAAATATCGCATCCTCACCTCACTGCTTACTATAGCTTTTATTGCGTTTACGGCAAATGCAAGCCTTGCCAAGAACCACAAAAACAAAAGCACAGGTCCGCCGGTGGGAACATCGGTTGGAAAAACAGCGCCCAACATTGTCGAAACCGGCATCAATGGTGACACCCTCAAACTTTCCGCTTTGCGCGGGAAAATGGTGTTAATCGATTTCTGGGCATCGTGGTGCGGACCATGCCGCCGCGAAAATCCCAACGTGGTAAAAGCTTACGATGAGTTTAAGGATAAAAATTTTCAGGAAGGAAAAGGCTTTTCCGTATTTAGTGTTTCGCTCGACCAAAGCCATACAGCATGGGAACATGCAGTCAAAATGGATAACCTGTCATGGCCCTGGCACGTCAGCGATTTGAAAGGCTGGATGTCGAAATACGCCGGAGTTTACGGCGTGCGCGGAATTCCTTCCAACTTTCTTATCAACGGAAAAGGAGTCATTGTTGCCCGCAATCTTCGTGGCAATCAACTTATAGAGACCCTTTCGACATTACAGAAATAATTTGCGAACAGTCCCGTAGGAATCCTTACTTTTGCGGACAATTACTTTTCGGCTCAACCGCTTTGACAGTCGGTAGGGGCGAAAAATGTCAATTTGTCCGAATTAGGCAATTGGCAAAAGTTTTGTTGAACAGTGACGAAATCGATTAGAAAACTTCAATCGTATGAGCAAAGAAAAAAAACAACAGGAGGAACAAAAAGAAATGAATACCAACGAAATGGAAGAAAAAGAAGTACCAATTGACAGCTCCTCCGACAATAACGAAGTTTCAACAGCGGATAAAGAAAAACAATCAGAAGAGAAACACGACGATAAGAAAGACAAGAAAAAGTCGAAAAAGGACAAGGACGCGGACAAAGTAGCAGAATTGGAAAAGCAGGTCGAAGCAATGAATGACAAATATCTGCGCCTTTCTGCTGAATTCGATAATTACCGCAGAAGAACATTGAAGGAGAAAATGGAACTGACCAAAACAGCTGGAGAGAGCATTCTGGTCAATATTCTGCCGGTTATCGATGATTTTGAACGCGCCATTAGTTCAATGGAACAGGGACTTGAATCAGCCGCCGTGAAAGACGGTGTTGAGCTGATCTACGGCAAGTTTAAAGAATTTCTGAACCAAAATGGTGTAAAAGAAATTGAAGCCAACGGAACAGAGTTCGATACCGATCTGCATGAAGCCCTGACAAAAATTCCGGCACCATCCGACGATCTGAAAGGCAAAGTAGTTGATGTAATCCAGAAAGGATACGTATTGAATGATAAAGTGATTCGATTTGCCAAAGTGGTAGTTGGAGAGTAAAACGGAAATATTAACTGACAGGAAAGAAATCGGATAATGGCAAAAAGAGATTATTATGAAGTTTTGGGGGTTAGCAAAAGTGCCAGCCCGGAAGAGATAAAAAAAGCCTACCGAAAAAAGGCGATTCAGTTCCACCCCGACAAAAACCCGGGTGACAAAACGGCTGAAGAGAACTTTAAAGAGGCTGCCGAGGCTTACGAGGTACTAAGCAATCCCGAAAAACGTCAGAGATATGACCAATTTGGACACTCCGGACTTGGCGGTGGTCAGGGCGGATTCAGTGGCCACGACATGTCCATGGACGATATCTTCTCCATGTTTGGTGATATTTTTGGTGGTGGATTTGGCGGTTTTGGCGGATTCGGATCCGGTGGAGGACGGACACACCGTCGCACGAACCGCGGTTCCAACCTACGGGTAAAAGCCAGCCTGACACTGAAAGAAATTGCACACGGTACAGAGAAAAAAATCAAGGTCAAGAAATACGTCACTTGTGACAGTTGTCACGGTAGTGGGGCCAAGGGCAGCGATGGCTACAGCACATGCTCTACCTGTCACGGTTCAGGCCAGGTGACCCGTATCAGCAACACCTTCCTCGGACAAATGCAAACCACTTCCACTTGCCCGACTTGTGGTGGCGAAGGTCAGATTATTACGCATAAATGTGATAAATGCCACGGCGAGGGAATCGTTAGAGGTGAAGAGGTTATTAACATTAAAATACCGGCAGGCGTGGCTGAAGGCATGCAGCTTTCCGTTAGCGGAAAAGGAAACGCGGCTCGTCGTGGTGGTGTTCCCGGTGATTTGCTGGTACTTATCAACGAAGTGAAACATCCGGAACTGATTCGGGATGAAAATGATTTGATTTACAACTTGTATCTGTCATTCCCCGATTTGGCTTTGGGAACAACATCCGAAATACCAACGGTTGATAACAAGGTGAAGGTGAAAGTTGACGCCGGAACACAACCGGAAAAAATACTTCGCTTACGCGGAAAAGGATTACCCGATCTGAACGGCTATGGCAAGGGCGATTTGCTGGTTCGCATTCACGTTTGGGTTCCGAAAAAACTGAGCAACGACGAAAAGAAACAACTGGAAAAACTCCAGGAATCGGAGAATTTCAGTGCAAAAAATGCCGCTTCGGAGGACCGGAATTTCTTTGACAAGGTAAAAGATATGTTCTGATAAGAGTAATGTTTATGATTAATGCTCCGCCATTATTTTTTCGCATTAATTAAACATTAAAATACTTCCAATATTTTCGTTTGCTGTTGTGCCGTTTTTATAAAATACGTATCATTGCAGCAACAATAAGAATATGAACAACGCAATTTTCCATTACGGCCATCATCATCTCCTGCTAAAAGGTAGGCCCTAATTGGAATGTCAAAAAATATTCATTAAAATTAACAGGCTTACCTTGAATGAGGTAAGCCTTTTTTTATATCTAAAAAATCGACATGGACTCAACATTACGCATCGCGATTCAGACCAAAGGCCGCTTAAACGAAGACTCAGTCGGTCTGATTAAAGAAACTGGTATTGATCTGATTTCCGGCAAGAGAAGACTCATCTCGGCAGCAAAAAATTTTCCCATGGAAGTTTTGTACCTTCGGGATGATGATATCCCTCAGTCAGTTGCTGACGGCGTGGCTGACATCGGAATTGTCGGATTCAACGAAGTAGCTGAAAAGAAGCAGCAGGTGGATGTCATCAAACATTTGGGGTTCAGTAAGTGCCGCCTTTCACTGGCAATTCCGCAGTCACAGGTGAACGAGTACGAAGGTCCGGAATGGTTCAACGGAAAGAAAATTGCAACTTCCTATCCGGAAATCCTCAAGGATTTTTTGGCTGAGAAGAAAATTGATGCTGAGATTCATGTCATTACGGGTTCTGTGGAAATAGCGCCCGGCATTGGCCTGGCCGACGCCATTTTCGACATTGTCAGTTCCGGAAGTACGTTGGTTAGCAACCGCCTGAAAGAGGTGGAAGCGGTGATGAAATCCGAAGCTGTTTTGGTGGCTAACCCAAAACTTTCCAAAGAGAAACAAGGTATACTCGATGAGTTGATTTTCAGAATCGAGTCGGTGGAAATGGGTAAAGGGAAAAAATATATCCTGCTAAATGCCCCGAACCACAAAATAGATAAGATTGTTGAAGTACTGCCCGGAACAACTTCACCAACGGTAATGCCCCTGGCTATTGAAGGCTGGAGTTCACTGCACTCGGTAATCGATGACAACGAGTTTTGGGAGGTCATCGGCAACCTGAAGAAAAACGGGGCGGAAGGCATCCTGGTAGTACCTATTGAGAAAATGATATTATAAAAATTCGTTCGATGCAGATTTACAATTATCCTCTTTTTAATACGTGGCCCAAAATTCTCTCGCGCCCGGCTAACAATTATTCTTCGATCAACAGCACGGTCAGGATGATTCTTGACAATGTGAAAAAGAAAGGTGATGCTGCTGTTCGTGATTATACAAGACGTTTCGACGGAGCCGACCTGGAAGAATTCAGGGTGAGCAAAGATGAAATGGAGAAGGCTGCAAATTTGATTGAGCCCGAACTGAAAGAGGCCATTCAGAAAGCGGCAAAGAATATTCTCGCTTTCCACGAGATACAAAAGCCGCCTATGCGGATGATTGAAACAGCACCCGGCGTGAAGTGCTGGCAGAAATCTGTACCGATTGACAAGGTTGGACTCTATATTCCCGGCGGCTCAGCGCCACTGTTCTCAACTGTTCTGATGCTCGGAATTCCGGCCCAGATTGCCGGCTGCAAGGAAATCGTTCTTTGCACACCTCCCAACGAAAAAGGTGAAATTCACCCGGCCATCCTGTTCGCTGCCGGTTTAGTGGAGGTTTCCAGAATTTATAAAATCGGCGGTGTACAGGCTATCGGTGCGATGGCATACGGAACAGAAACGGTTCCCCGTGTCTTCAAAATATTTGGACCGGGAAACTCCTGGGTGACGGCCGCCAAACAGATTGTCTCTGTAAACGACTGTGCCATCGATATGCCGGCAGGTCCGTCCGAACTGGCTGTAATGGCCGATGAGTCAGCGGAACCAGAATTCATTGCTGCCGATTTGCTATCACAGGCTGAACACGGCCCGGACAGCCAAGTTGTTCTGGTTACCACCGAAGAACCGCTTATCGCGAAGGTCATGCAAGCCATCGACCGGCAACTTTCGGAACTGCCACGAGCGGCTATCGCCAGCAAAGCATTGGAAAATAGCCGGGCCATTTTGGTGAACGATGAAGAGCAGATGATTGAGCTAATCAACTTCTACGCACCGGAACACTTAATCATTGCGACCCGGAATACCACGAACCACGCTGACCGGATAACGAATGCCGGTTCCGTATTTCTGGGGAATTTCACTCCCGAAAGTGCCGGCGATTATGCTTCCGGGACAAATCACACGCTCCCAACACAAGGATGGGCACGCTCATTCAGCGGATTGAACCTTGAAAGTTTCTGTAAGAAGATTACTTTCCAGGAAATATCGAGAGACGGCATCCAACAGCTGGGACCTATCATCGAAGCGATGGCCGAAGGGGAATTGCTTTATGCCCATAAGAATGCAGCAACCTTGCGTATCAACTCCAGTGAATCATAAAAAATGACATTCGATATACAAAATCTGTTGCGGGACAACATCCGGAAATTAAAGCCATATTCATCCGCTCGCGACGAATTCTCGGGCGAGGCAGCGGTATTTCTCGATGCCAACGAGAATCCGTTCAATGCTCCTTACAACCGGTACCCCGATCCCCGGCAAACGGAACTGAAAAGCAAAATTGCACCGGTAAAAAAGGTGCCGCCGGAAAACATCTTCCTTGGTAATGGAAGCGACGAACCCATCGACTTGCTGATTCGGGCGTTTTGTACTCCCGGGAAAGACAATATTGTTGCCATCGCTCCCACTTACGGCATGTATCGCGTGGCTGCCGATGTAAACGATGTGAAAGTTATCGAAGCGCCACTGAATGCCGATTATACGCTTTCACCGAAGACGGTGTTGGACACGGTCACACCCAATACTAAAATGGTTTTCCTCTGCTCACCCAACAATCCCACCGGGAATGCTCTGGGAAAAGAGGCTATGCTGGAAATCATGAATAACTTCACGGGGCTGGTTATTGTCGACGAAGCGTACATTGATTTTTGTCCGGAAAGATCGCTGCTTCCCGAGTTGCCGGAACATCCTAACCTGGTTGTATTGCAAACCTTCTCCAAAGCTTGGGGAATGGCAGGTATCCGGTTGGGAATGGCATTCGCCAGCCAGGAAATCATCGACGTACTCAATCGCATTAAATATCCGTACAACATCAACATTCTGACCCAGTTGAAAGCGATCGAGCTGATTGAGCTGGAGAAAGAAAAATCGGATTGGGTTAAAATCCTGGTTTCCGAAAGGGAAAAGCTGGCTGAAAAGCTACGGGAGTTCCCGTTTGTGGTGAAGGTTTATCCCAGCGACGCCAATTTTCTATTGATAAAAACACACGATCCACGCGGAATTTATGATTACCTCGTTGAAGAGAAAATCATTGTGCGCGATCGCTCCGGAGTGGCGCTTTGCGAAGGCAGTCTGCGCATCAGCGTAGGTTCTGAAATGGAAAACCAACGACTGATTGAAGCACTGGAAGCGTTAGTTTGAAAAGCTTTCAATATCATCTGAAAATGAAAAAGAAAAAAGTACTCTTCATAGACAGGGATGGAACACTGGTAGTTGAACCACCGGAGGATTACCAGTTGGATTCGCTGGAAAAGCTGGAATTCATACCGGGCGTTTTTCGCAACCTGTACAGTATCCGGAACCTGCTCGATTTCGAATTGGTGATGGTCACCAATCAGGACGGTCTGGGAACCGATTCATTTCCGGAAGATACATTCCATCCGGCTCATGATAAAATGTTGAAGGCGTTTGAAAACGAAGGCATCACATTCGACGAAATTCATATCGACAAGACCTTCCCTGAAGAAAATGCGCCTACACGAAAGCCGGGAACAGCCCTGCTGCAGAAATATTTCAGCGAAGAATATGATCTGCCCGGCTCTTTTGTTATCGGAGACCGGCTGACCGATGTAGAACTCGCCAAGAATCTGGGTGCTAAAGCGATTTTCTTCTCCGAAAAGGAAATCGATGATGAAGCGTTGAAAGCTCACTGTGCATTGACCACCAATAGCTGGGAGAAAGTTTTCCAGTTCCTGGCAACAGGCGAACGAACAGCTACCATTGAACGGGAAACCGCCGAAACGAAAATCAGCATTACTGTTAACTTAGACGGCTCCGGCAAAGGAAATATCTCAACCGGGCTGGGATTTTTCGACCACATGCTCGACCAGATTGCCCGCCATTCCGGTTGCAATTTGACAATACATGTGAACGGTGATCTCGAAGTAGACGAACATCATACCATCGAAGATACCGGCATTGCTTTGGGAAATGCCTTCCGGCAAGCACTGGGAGATAAACGAGGTATTGAACGTTACGGTTTTTGCCTTCCGATGGACGATTGCCTTGCCCAGGTTGCACTTGACTTTGGTGGCCGGTCGTGGCTCGTATGGGATGCTGAATTCAAGCGGGAGATGATTGGTGATGTTCCGACAGAGATGTTCTTCCACTTTTTTAAATCATTTTCCGATGCTGCCCTGTGCAATTTGAATATAAAAGCCGAAGGAACAAATGAACATCATAAAATAGAAGGAATTTTTAAAGCATTTGCCAAATCAATCCGGATGGCCATACGAAAAGATCCGATGAAAAATTCATTGCCATCGACAAAAGGGATGCTTTAGATTTTCGCTTTTTTCTATTAACATAAAAATACTTCATCCCAAAGAAAGGTACATTCACCACATAAAAACGGTCGTTCATCAAAAAAATTTGTTCAAAAGGAAAAGGATCACTTAATTCGGTCTCAGAACCAAAACCAGTTAAGATAACGGAGTTAATGAGTTCGCTTTCGCGCAGAAAGTAATAAGCTCGTCGACACAATCCGTAACAAAAACATCCATTCATGGTAGCTACCGCCCAACTAGCCGGCGGTTCTACCATTCGGATGCTAAAAAAGGTTCTGACACCACCACAATAGCTGGTTGTTTACGATACAAACACTCAGATTCGCATTTAATATATCCTTTTCCACCATTTTACAAAAGCTTCCTGAAAGACAGGAAGCCTTTTGCTGTGCCCGTTTCGTTTTAAATTGGGGTTAAATTTTGGATGTAAAACTCTTAAAATTTCTTCCTGCCCCTGGTTTTTCTTTATTTTAATAGGTACAAAACAAACTTAGCTTTCGTGGAAAGTATCAAATCAATACACACCGAGAAAAACACCGCAATTCTTCTCATCCATTGCCCTGACCAGCAAGGCATTTTGGCTGCGGTTACCGAATTTCTAAATCGGAATAAGGGTAATATTATCTACCTCGATCAGCATGTCGACAGACAGGAGAAGTTATTCTACATGCGGGTTGAGTGGGAACTCGACGGATTTGTGATTCCCCGTGAGAAGATTGCCGAATACTTTGGAACGCTGGTAGCAGGCCGTTTTGATATCACTTTTTGGCTACACTTCTCGGACAAACCACCGAGAATGGCTGTTTTTGTGTCGAAGCTTTCTCACTGTTTGTTCGATATCCTCGCCCGGTATACTGCCGGTGAATGGGACGTTGAAATTCCACTCATCATCAGCAACCATGAAAAGCTGGCCCCGGTTGCACAACGATTTGGAATTGATTTCGAATGTCTTCCGATTACGAAAGAAAATAAAGCCGAGCAGGAACAGAGAGAGTTGCAACTACTGAAAGATTACGACATTGACTTTGTTGTGCTGGCCAGGTATATGCAAGTGTTGTCTGATGAATTTGTCAAACACTACCCCAACAAAATCATCAACATTCACCACTCGTTTTTGCCTGCATTTGCAGGCGCGAAACCGTATCACGCGGCCCACGCCCGCGGTGTCAAAATTATTGGAGCGACCAGTCATTATGTAACCCCGGAACTGGATGCAGGCCCAATAATAGCTCAGGACGTGGCGCGTATTTCACACATCGACACAGTAAACAGCCTGATGAGAAAAGGACGTGATTTGGAAAAAATTATTCTGAGTGAAGCTGTCTACAAACATCTGGAAAGAAAAATTCTTGTTTACAATAACCGAACAGTTGTTTTCAACTAAAATCAAAATCCTCCCACATCATGAAAAACTATGGCAACTTAATCAGATTAACATCTTTGTTCCTGCTGATGGCCATCTCTGCCTGTGCTCAATCGGCCAATAACCAAAGTCGAAAGCAGAAAGTCCCCGCCAGTTATGGCTATATTCTGCAACCCGGAGAAAATGTTCCTGAGTTTTCGATGAAACTGACCGATGGTACCGAAGTTTCCACAAACGACTGGAAAGGCAAAGTCGTGATGCTCCAGTTTACAGCTAGTTGGTGCGGTGTTTGCCGCCGAGAAATGCCCCACATTGAGAAGGAAATCTGGGAAAAGCACAAAGACAATCCCGATTTTATCCTTATCGGAGTGGATAGAGACGAACCGCTGAATGTTGTCAAAAGGTATGCTTCCGACATGAAAATCACCTATCCTTTAGGACTGGATCCCGGTGCTGATATTTTCGGATTATTCGCAGACAAAGATGCGGGTGTCACCCGGAATGTCATCATTGGAAAAGATGGAAAAATCGCTTACATGACCCGCCTTTTCAAAATGGATGAATTTAATCAGATGAAAGAAGTCATCGACTCGTTACTAAAACAATAAGTCTGTTATTTGACAAAACGTATACTCTTTAAATGGAAGTAGCCATTATAAAATACAATGCCGGAAACATTATGTCGGTTGAGCTGGCGCTGAAGCGCTTGGGCGTAAATGCAACTATTACGGCCGACCCGGATTTCATCCGCAAAGCCGATCGGGTTATTTTTCCCGGGGTTGGCGAAGCGTCGACCACCATGGCCTATTTACGGGAACATAAGCTGGATAGCCTCATCACCAGCCTGAAACAGCCTGTACTGGGCATCTGCCTCGGCCTTCAGCTCATGTGTTCGCACAGTGAGGAAGGCGATGTGGAGTGTCTCGGTATTTTTCCCGAAAAGGTGAAAAAGTTTATTCCAGCTCCCGGACAAGAATATGTCACCAAAGTTCCTCATATGGGATGGAACAGCATCAGTAACTTAAAAAGTGACTTGTTCGATGCTTCGTTGGAGAATCAATATGTCTACTTTGTCCATTCGTATTATGCAGCCGCCGGTGACGATACAGCGGCAACCTGCAATTATATTACACCCTTCAGTGCAGCTTTGCAGCGCGACAATTTCTACGCTACCCAGTTTCACCCGGAGAAAAGCGGACCAATTGGTGCCAGGATTTTGGAAAATTTTATCAACCTCAAAGCCCGCTAAGGAGATAGTACCATGATTGAAATTATTCCGGCAATCGATATTATCGATGGGAAATGTGTTCGCCTGAACCAGGGCGATTACGCACAGAAGAAGGTGTATAACGAAAATCCGCTTGAAGTAGCGCGTTCGTTTGAAGATGCCGGGCTAAAACGACTTCACCTCGTTGACCTCGACGGCGCCAAAGCCAGTCACATTGTCAACCATCAAATACTGGAGAGCATAGCCACAAATACATCGCTGACCATTGACTTCGGCGGTGGGCTCAAATCGGACGAAGACTTGCGGATTGCTTTCGAGTCAGGCGCCGCGATGGTGACCGGTGGCAGCATTGCCATTAAGTCGCCCGACCTATTCCAGTCGTGGCTGGAAAAATACGGCAACGAACGAATTATTCTGGGTGCCGATGCGCACGATCGGAAAATTGCAGTCTCGGGCTGGCAGGAAACCACCGATGCCAATATTCTGGATTTCATCGCCCTTTGGCAGGAAAAAGGAGTAACTCAGGTCATCAGTACAGACATTAGCCGCGATGGCATGCTTTCCGGACCCGCAACGGAACTTTACCGCGATATTTTGAACCGGATGCCGGAATTGTACCTGATTGCCAGTGGAGGCATCAGCTCCATGCAGGATGTTCTGGATTTAGACGAAGCCGGAATTCCCGCCGTCATCACCGGGAAAGCGATTTATGAAAACCGGATTTCGCTGAAGGAAATCGGGCAATATTATGCGAAAAACAGCTAATGCATGCTTGCAAAACGAATTATACCATGCCTCGATATCAAAGACGGACAAACCGTTAAAGGTGTCAATTTTGTCAACATCCGCAACGTAGGCGACCCGGTTGAACTGGGTGCTTTGTATGCCGAGCAGGGTGCCGACGAATTGGTTTTCCTCGACATCACCGCAACGCACGAAGGGCGAAAGACCTTTGTCGACCTGGTGAAACGGATTGCCCGCGAAATCAATATTCCCTTCACGGTAGGTGGTGGAATCAGTGAACTGGAAGACGCCGACAAACTGCTGGCAGCAGGTGCCGACAAGATTTCCATCAATTCCTCAGCTGTACGAAATCCACAGCTAATTGATGACCTGGCCAGGAACTTTGGAAGCCAGTTCGTTGTTGTTGCTATCGACGCCAGGAAAAAACCGGACCATTGGGCGGTAACGGTAAACGGCGGCCGGATTGAAACCGACAAAGAGCTTTTTAGCTGGGCTAAAGAAGCCGAAAGCCGTGGAGCCGGAGAGATTCTCTTTACCTCGATGGACCACGACGGTACGAAAAACGGATTTGCTAACGAGGAGCTGGCTCACTTGTCCGAAAGTCTGTCCATTCCGATCATTGCATCGGGGGGTGCCGGCAATATGGAGCATTTCGTCGATGTGTTTACCAAAGGAAAAGCCGATGCCGGACTGGCAGCCAGCATTTTTCACTTCCGCGAAATTGCCATTCCGGACCTGAAAAGCTACCTGCGCCAACAAGGGATTGTCGTCCGGTAAAACCGGGAAATAGATGAATTAATTGTACTTCGAAAATAAGGAACAACAAAATGAAACTTGATTTTGACAAAGCCGGAAACGGATTGATACCGGCGATAATACAGGATAACCTGACCAACAAAGTTTTGATGTTGGGATTCATGAATAAAGAGGCCTACGACAAAACAGTAGCCGAAAACAAAGTCACTTTTTTCAGCCGTACTAAAAACCGACTGTGGACCAAAGGGGAAGAATCAGGCAATTTTTTGCATGTGGTTTCCATCCAGTCCGATTGCGACGACGATACATTGCTCATTAAAGTGAATCCGGCCGGACCGGTTTGTCACACCGGAACCGACACTTGCTGGGGCGAAGTGAACCGCAGCGACGACTTCATGTTCCTGAAAGAGTTGCAGGATTTCATCGACAAGCGAAAAGAGGAAATGCCCGAAGGTTCGTACACTACTTCTCTCTTCCGGAGAGGAACTGCAAAAATTTCGCAAAAAGTGGGCGAAGAAGCCGTTGAAACGGTGATTGAAGCCATGGCGAACAACGATGAACGTCTGTTGTACGAATCAGCGGACCTGATGTATCACCTGATTGTCTTGTTAACCTATAAAGGCTACCGTCTGGAAGACATCGCCCGGGAATTGAAAAAGCGGCATAAATAACGAAGGTTGCTGCTCCAAATAAAACAGGCGTTTGCCGTCAGTATATACCATGAAAGTGTTTAATTTTCATGGTATTTTGTTTTCCGTTAACCGGAAATAATCATTCGTATTTTATCAAATCGCAAAAGAGTGGTTGTTTTCATCGCCATGTTCACTAACTTCAACGAATGTTTTCGTTTACTGAAAATCCTCAAGCTAAAACAATACGTATGAAACGGTCTCTTAAGTATTTGCTGCTAATTGCCGTGCTGGCAGTTCCTTTTGTTACCAAAGCAGCTTCCCCTAAAGACACGACGAATCCCACATCGGACGTGATTTATTCTGACCAGGATAAAGTGATTCTCGACCGGATTTTTCATGACCTGGAGCCCCAAAAAGATTCCTCGATGGGACAATTAATGGTAATGGTCGGTAAAGAATTTCTGGGCACGCCGTATGTTGCCCACACACTGGATAACCGTGATAAAGAAGAGTTGATTATCAACCTGCGGGAACTCGATTGTACCACTTTCGTGGAAAACTGCCTGGCAATTGCCCGGACCATCAAAAGTGGAAAACCGACATTCAGAAAGTTTACACGCGAACTGGAAAATGTTCGTTACCGGAATGGCAAACTGGACGGCTATCTCAGCCGGTTGCACTACTTCAGCGATTGGATTGCCAATAATGAGAAAAAAGGACTGGTAGAAGATGTAACCTACCAACTTGGCGGCATACCCGACCCGCTTAATCTCAATTTTATGAGCACGCACGCCGACCTTTATCCTCAACTAAAGAAACACCCGGAGTGGGTTCCGCAAATGGCCGAACGGGAAAAAGAAATTTCAGCCCATTCGTTTTATCTGATAAAAAAACAGGATTTGGAAGAGGTTGAGTCGGGAATTCAGGATGGTGATATTGCCGCTCTTACCACAAATATCAAAGGGCTCGACATCTCGCACGTAGGCATCATGGTGAAAGAAAACGGAAGAGTACATCTTTTGCAGGCCTCTTCACTCGCCAAAAAAGTAATCATCGACCCGACACCGCTGGCCGACTATCTGGCCCCCCGAAAAAGTGCTTCGGGCATTATGGTGGTCAGGCCGCTGTCGCCAAAAGATTGACAATATTGAGAAGCAACAGGAAATCCCGGGAAAAACTTCCGGGATTTTTTGATGACCACCGTTCTTCTTTTTTTCACTCACCCAAGCCATCGGTACCAAGAACATCAGAACATTCCAAAAAATCGTCAAGACTTTATTTTAATACATCAAAATATTTTTCAAAAACGTCAAGACATTTCTGACAAAAGATCTAAGCATTTCTGCAAAAATGTCAAGACATTATTTGAAAAGATCAAGACATAATTTTAGGAGGTCCGTATTTTTTTAAATAAAGTCCGGACTTTTTTAAAAAAGATAAGGACCTTCTTTCCATCAGATCGGGACTTTCTTTCAATAATGTCCGGACATGGTTGGAAAAAGATCGGGACTTTATTACAAAAAGATACGGACCTGTTTAAAACGAGACCCGGACTTTCCTAAGAACAAGTTATTTCATACAAAAAAACTGAGGCCGCCTCAAAAGAGACAGCCTCGTTTTTTACTAATTCAAAATTCAACAAGTCAATCAATAAATCTGATTAAAACACATATATTCTTTTTGCGTTATGGTGCTTAATCCTGCATCAGGTATTCGTGAATCTTCTCTGCAGCATCGCGGCCCGAACGAATGGCGTGAACAACCAGGCTCGCTCCGCGTGCCACATCTCCTGCAGCAAATACCTTATCAACTGTTGTCGTGTTGGTCACAGCTTTTACGTTACCACGTTCGTCATATTCAACACCCAATCCGTCAAGCAAACCTTCGTGTACCGGGGAAACAAATCCCATGGAAAGCAGCACCAAATCGACTTCAATCAATTCTTCCGTACCCGGAATTTCTTTCATCTGGAAACGGCCGTCGATTTTTTCCCAAACTACTTCCACCACTTCTGCTCCGGTCACCTTCCCGTCTTTGCCAATCAAACGTTTGGTGGCCAATGCCCAGCGCCGCTCGCAACCTTCGAGGTGCGAACTCGACGTACGAAGTGTATTCGGCCAGTAAGGCCACGGGTTGGTGTCGGCACGTTTTTCAGGCGGCTTTGGCAATATCTCGATTTGTGTTACCGACTCAGCCTTTTGGCGAATGGAAGTTCCCACACAGTCGGAACCGGTATCACCACCTCCGATAACGAGCACTTTCTTTTCCTTCGCGGAAATGCGTTCGTCTTCAGTGAATACTTCGCCACGATTGACTTTATTCTGCTGCTTCAGAAAGTCCATAGCAAAGTGAACACCTTCCAAATCGCGTCCCTCTACAACCAAATCGCGGGGCTGCATAGCTCCCACTGCCAGACAAACGGCATCGTAGTCCTTCAACAGCTGCTCCGGAGTAATATCTTTACCAACTGTTGTGTTGGTTTTGAAGTCGATTCCTTCGGTAACGAAAAGCTCCAACCGCCGATCGATGACGTTCTTGTTCAGCTTGAAATCGGGAATGCCATAACGAAGTAATCCTCCGATAGCATCGTCCTGCTCAAACACCGTCACTGAATGACCTGCCTGGTTCAACACATCGGCAGCTGACATACCGGCCGGGCCAGAACCAATCACGGCTACTTTCTTGCCGGTACGTACTTCCGGAACACGCGCCTGCACATATCCGCGATCGAACGCCTGTTCTACTACCGAAGCCTCGTTTTCCCGAATGGTAACCGATTCTTCATGAATGGCCAACACACACGATTTCTCGCAGGGTGCCGGACATACGCGACCGGTAAACTCGGGGAAGCTGTTGGTTGATGAGAGGATATCGTAAGCCTCTTCCCAGTTCCCCAGGTAGATGGCATCCTGCCACTCAGGAATTTTACTGGTTACCGGGCAAGCCCAGTGGCAAAACGGAATGCCACAATCCATACAACGGGAGGCCTGATCTTTCCGGTCCTTTTCGTTCAGGGTCTGTTCAACCTCGCCAAAATCATATATTCTTTCCTTGACGGGACGGTACCCGCTCTCTTTTTTCGGTATCTCGATAAAACCTTTTGGATTTCCCATGATGAAGATTTTTTTTGTTAAACGTGCTGAATTACTTTCTCTCTCTTCTATTCCGGCCTATTCGTGTCGGGCCGGATCATCTTCCGTCAACTCAAGTTTCTTCTTCAATTCCTTCAACTTAAGCTCTTCAAGCACTTTCTTATATTCGAATGGGATCACCTTAACAAATTTGGGAAGGTACTCATCCCAGTTAGTCAGAATTCGCTGGGCCAGGGAACTCTGTGTATGCAGCAAGTGGTTACTAATCATCTCCTGCAGTTCCTGAATATCGGATCTGTCCTCCACAGGTGTCAGTTCAACCAACCCTTTGTTACAGTAGTAATCGAAGTCGCCCTTCTCATCAAGCACGTAGGCGATTCCCCCACTCATACCCGCTGCAAAGTTCCGTCCGGTTGTACCCAGAACGACGGTCCGTCCGCCGGTCATGTACTCGCAGCAATGGTCTCCGGTTCCTTCCACAACAGCTATCGCACCGGAGTTACGAACGCAGAAACGCTCACCGGCAACTCCCCGGATATACACTTCGCCACTGGTTGCACCATATAACGTTGTGTTACCCACAATAATGTTTTCTTCCGGGACGAAATTAGCTCCCTGTGGCGGAACAACCGTTATCTTACCTCCGGAAAGTCCTTTTCCGAGGTAGTCGTTTGAATCGCCTTCCAGGCGGAAAGTGCTACCTTTGGTCAGGAATGCACCGAAACTCTGGCCGGCCGAACCTCTAAAAGTACAGTTGATGGTATCTTCCGGAAGACCTTCTTCCCCGTATCGCTTGGAAACTTCACCCGAAAGCATGGCTCCGACAGTCCGCATCACATTGTTGATATCATGCGCAATCCAAACTTTTTCTCCGCTTTTAATGGCTTTATTAGCCTCACGGATGAGGGTCCGGTCAATCACATCGTCCAGATTCTTGGTGTTGGGCTGAACGTTGTGGAGCGGATACTGAGCAGCTTCCTTCGGTACATACAGCAACTTCGAGAAGTCAACCGTCTTCATCTTCCAGTTCATCACGTCAGGATTCGACTCCAGCAGATCGGCACGCCCGACGAGTTCATCGAAGGTGCGGACACCAATCTCGGCCATGTATTCGCGAATTTCCCGGGCAATGAATTGGAAATAGTTGATAACATATTCTGAGCGTCCAATGAAACGCTTCCGTAACTTCTTATTCTGAGTTGCAATTCCTGCCGGACAGGTATTCAGGTGACACTTACGCATCATCACACATCCCATCACAATCAGTGACGCTGTAGCGATACCAAATTCCTCAGCTCCCAACAGTCCCATGATAACGACATCGCGACCATTTTTCAGCTGCCCGTCGGTCTGCAGCTTAACGCGACCACGCAGGTTATTCATAACCAACGTTTGCTGTGCCTCCGAGATTCCGAGTTCGGCCGGCAGTCCGGCATGCTTGATCGAACTGGCCGGAGAAGCTCCTGTCCCTCCTTCGGTTCCACTAATAATAATGATATCGGAGAATCCCTTGGCTACACCAGCAGCTACCGTTCCTACACCGGTTTCAGAAACCAGCTTCACAGAAACTTTAGCGGCGGGATTTACATTTTTCAGGTCGTAAATCAACTGTGCCAGGTCCTCAATCGAATAAATATCGTGGTGCGGAGGTGGTGAAATCAGCGTAATCCCCGGTGTCGATTTACGGGTTTTTGCGATGATTTTGTTCACCTTATATCCCGGAAGCTGTCCACCTTCTCCGGGTTTTGCCCCCTGCGCAATTTTAATCTGTATCTCCTGAGCATTCATCAGGTAGTTATTGGTCACGCCAAAACGCCCCGATGCGATCTGCTTGATTTTGGAGTTTCTGTCAGTGCCGAACCGGTCCGGATCTTCTCCTCCTTCACCGGTATTGCTTCGTCCGCCAATGGCGTTCATAGCAATTGCCAATGCTTCGTGTGCTTCTTTCGAAATGGAACCGTAAGACATGGCTCCGGTCACGAAACGCTTCATGATATTTTCTTCCGACTCTACCTCATCGACCGGAATCGGATTCTTCTTCCACTGCAAAGCACCGCGAATGAAAGCCGGCTTCTGATTTTCCTTGTCAACCAGCTGGCTGAACTTCTTGTACACATCGTAATCGTTGGTTTTGGTTGCCCATTGCAACAACCCGATGGTTTCCGGGTTCCAGGCGTGATGCTCACCATCTTGCCGGTAATGATATTCACCGGTATTCTTCAGCATAAACTTATGTTGACCGTTGGGAGCAAATGCCTGAGCATGGAACATCATCGTTTCACGGTAAATCTCTTCGAGACCGATACCGCTAATACGCGACGCTGTTCCTTTGAAATATTTCTCAATCAGTTCCTGGCTTACGCCGATGGCTTCAAAAATCTGGGCGCCGTGGTACGAACGTAACGTGGAAATACCCATTTTCGACAGAATCTTCAGCAGGCCTTTATCGATGGCCTTGATGTAGTTCTTCCGGGCATCTTTGTATTCCATTGTAATTTCGCCTTCACGCACTTTTTTATCCAAAGCGGCAAAAGCCAGATATGGATTCACAACGCTGGCACCGAATCCCAGTAACAGCGCAAAGTGCATTACTTCGCGTGGTTCGGCTGACTCGACGATGATACCAATCTGCATCCGCTTTTTCTTCTGGATGAGATGGTGATGAACCGCGGAAACACAAAGCAACGAAGGAATCGGAGCCTGTTCTGCAGAAATACCGCGGTCGGTTAATATGATTAAGTTCTTTTTGTCGTCAACGGCCTTTTCGGCCTGAGCCAACATATTATTGAACGATTTCTTAAATCCTTCCACACCATCTTTCACCGGGAAAAGCATGGGAATGGTGGCATGATTGAATGCCTCGTGCTTCAAATCCTTGATTTTCCCCAAATCGGTGTTGGTGATAATCGGACTGTCGAATTTGATCAACTTACAGTGCTCCGGGCTCTCTTCCAACATATTCCCCGAAAGGGAACCGATGTAGTTGGTGAGTGACATCACCAGTCCTTCCCTGATGGGGTCGATCGCCGGGTTGGTTACCTGGGCAAACATCTGACGGAAGTAACTGAAGAACCGCTTTGGTTTTTCAGAGAAAACCGCTATCGGTGTGTCGTTACCCATGGAACTGGTGGGCTCGGCACCGGTTTCAGCCATCGGCTTCAACAACATGTTGATGTCTTCTTTCGAGTAACCAAATACTTTCGCGTACGCCGGGAAGTCCTCTCCCATGTTCGAAGAAACACGCTGCTTTACAACAATGTCTTCCATCAACAGGCGATTTTCTTTCAGCCAGTTGATATAAGGGTTTCTGCGCGAAAGCTGGGCCTTTACTTCCTTATCAGGAATCAGGATACCTAATTTGGTATCGACCAGCAACAGTTTTCCCGGACGTAAACGACCTTTTTCTTTAATTTCATCTGCCGGAAAAGTCTGCACTCCGACTTCCGATCCCATCACAATCAAATCGTTGTTGGTAATCACGTAACGTGACGGACGCAAACCATTCCTATCGAGTGTTCCACCGATATAACGGCCATCGGAGAAAACCATCGATGCGGGTCCGTCCCATGGCTCCATCAAGGTGGAGTTGTATTCGTAAAATGCTTTCAGGCTTTCCGGAATCGGGTTCTTTTCATTGAACGATTCCGGAATCATCATACACAATGAGTGCGGCATGTCGCGGCCTGTCATGTGCAGGAACTCGAGTACGTTGTCAAACGAAGACGAGTCTGACTTTCCGGGTTCGACCACCGGGAAGAGTTTTTCCAACTCATCGCCGAATAAATCGGACTGAAGCAGCGCTTCGCGGGCATGCATCCACAGGCGGTTTCCTTTAACCGTATTAATTTCACCGTTGTGTGCCACCATGCGAAACGGCTGCGCCAGATCCCAGGTTGGAAAAGTATTGGTACTAAAACGGGAATGAACCAGCGCAATCGCACTCTTCATCTCCGGATGAGTTAAATCTTTATAG
Organism: Prolixibacter sp. NT017; assembly: GCF_009617875.1. NCBI lineage: Bacteria > Pseudomonadati > Bacteroidota > Bacteroidia > Marinilabiliales > Prolixibacteraceae > Prolixibacter > Prolixibacter sp. NT017. Next base: position 3,545,757 of record NZ_BLAV01000001.1, read on the forward strand.
TAGCTACGCAACTGATCGGGCGTAAGCATACCTTTATAGATAATTACCTTCGTTGAGAAACTGGGCAGGTAAAACGATTCTTTCTCATTCAGATGAGATTCGCGAATCTCTCTCTCAGCCTGCTTTCGAACCAAATACAACTTCCGCTCCAGCGCATCCTGTTCCATGTGAGCTGTAACGAAAACCTGTTTCACGTTGGGTTCGGTCCGTCGTGCAATCTCACCTACGACAGAGCTGTCAACCGGAACATCTCTCCATGCAATTAAACGCAATCCTTCCAGTTCGATATAACGATTCATTACCTCCTGACACACGGCGGCCTCTTCTTCGTCTACCGGAAGAAAAACAAGGCCTGTTCCGTAATGACCTGCTGAAGGCAAATCTATTTTCTGTGAGATGAAAAAGTCGTGCGGAATCTGTAGCAATATGCCTGCCCCGTCACCGGTTTGATTGTCGGCGCTGGTCGCACCCCGGTGGTCCATGTTCCGCAAAACAGTCAGTCCTCGCTCTACTATATCATGCGACTGCTGTCCTTTGATGTGCGCAACAAACCCAATACCACAGGCATCGTGCTCGTTTGCAGGGTCGTACATCCCCTGCGGTTGTGGAAATCTTTTCTGCACCATATCTGAAAATTTTAATAGACTAAACTCAGGAAAGTCAGGAAGTGACAACTAATACTTCCGTAAATCTTTCACAAAAAAAAGCTACCAGGTGGAAAACTGTAAGTAAAAAACAGTCTATTTTTTTAGACTGAAAGCAAAAATAGCTTTTAAATCTTATAATTCCAATAATGAAGATGACACCCGGGGGTGCGGAATACCCTGAATTGGGGGTTGTTAGCGCCACTGCAAAGATGCAACAGGGTGATTTTTAAGCGCATAATCGAACGTATTAAGTTTTCGTTAATAGAAACACCCAATATTATTATAATATGAAGGATTAAGTGCATAAAAAAAGCCTTTACGTTATCGAAAAGGCTTTTTTAAGAGCAATTTGTTCAAACCAATCATCATTACTGCCCCAACAGCTTCTGAAAGGCTAATTCGACTCTCTCAAAAGAAAAGCCCTTCAGTACTTCTTCCATTTTTTGATCGATCTCCTTTAGGCACAAATTTCCGATACTTCCTTCATGTGTATGGTTTACCGCCATATCGGGCTGAAATTCACCTCTGTTTATTTCCTCTCCCACTTCCCGGTAGGCATCACGGAAGGGTACTCCGGAAAGCACCCGGCGGTTTACCTCTTCCACGCTATACATATATTTATAACGTTCATCATCCAAAATGGACTGGTTCACCTCCAGGTTGGCAATTGCAAAACCGGCAATGTCCAAACAGTCATTCAACTCGGCGAAAGCCGGAATAAATACCTCTTTCACCAGCTGCAAATCCCTGAAATAACCACTGGGCAGGTTATTCACCATCATCGTAATCTGATTCGGCAATGCCTGTATCTTATTGCAGTGCGAACGTAACAGCTCGAAAACATCCGGGTTTTTCTTGTGCGGCATAATACTGGAACCTGTCGTCAACTCCTTCGGCAACGACACAAAGTTGAAATTCTGGCTCATATATAAACATACATCCATGGCCAGCTTTGCCAGCGTAGCCGCCACCGACGACAACGCAAAGGCTACCACTTTTTCCGTCTTGCCTCTCCCCATCTGCGCATATACCACGTTGTAATTCATGGTGTCGAATCCAAGAAGATCCGTTGTCATTTGCCGGTTCAGCGGGAAGGACGAACCATAGCCCGCAGCCGATCCCAGCGGATTCTGGTCGGCTACCCGATATGCAGCCTGAACCAGCAACAGATCGTCAATCAAACTCTCCGCGTAAGCGCCAAACCACAAACCAAACGACGAAGGCATTGCCACCTGAAGATGTGTATATCCGGGCATCAGTACCTCTTTGTATTTTTCGCTTTGGGCAACAAGCGTGCGATACAGTGACTCAACCTTCTCTACTAATACTTTTAATTCATGACGAGTAAATAGTTTCAAATCGACAAGAACCTGGTCATTCCTGGAGCGACCACTGTGGATCTTCTTCCCAACATCACCGAGCCTTTGAGTCAACAACATCTCAACCTGGGAATGCACATCTTCGACACCATCTTCGATAACGAAATCACCGTTTTTGATCTCCTTATATATTTTACTTAGTTCATTAGTCAAAATCGTGAGCTCATCTTTCTCAAGCAGATGAATAGATTCAAGCATATGAATATGTGCCAACGAACCGAGCACATCAAATTCAGCAAGCGAATAATCCATTTCCACATCTTTACCGACTGTAAATCTCTCGATTAGCGAATCTACTTTATATCCCTTGTCCCAGAGTTTCATGATATTTATTATTAGGATTTGCCAAACAAAGTTAATTGAAGTTTGCACAAAGGACTATTTATGACTGCATATTGAGCCGTAAACAAGAAAAATTTGATAATCCCTTAATTATTCCCCTCTGATTTAGTCATTATGTATAAAATTTCATCATACCCCCTCTAAAGCCACCACACTTGTCGTAAAATACTACTCTTACCAAAACAGACTTCATTCTATTCAAACAACCAATAAATTAACATTTACTCCAAACAGAATTTATTTTGCAATCATTTTGTCATTAATACCCCTATTTACCTACCAATTTGGAATTATCTTTTAAATTTTTGTTAATTGACGACACCACCCCCTATTTTTATGAGGTGAAAATAAAAATTAAATATACTTTTGAAGATGTCACCCCATTACAATACAGGGTCAAAGTTCATTTTTTATTGTTTTTATTGTTTATACCCTATAATGTTAGCACCTATTCAAAAATAAAAGACAACTCAGGAAGAAAACTTAAAATGCATGTTTAACCCTAAAAATTGCTCAAAATGAAAAAACTTGTTATTGTACTCTTCTCATCCTTACTGTTGCTCTCTGCAACTGTAACCATGGCTCAGGATTCAAAAGGCTCCTGGAATGTTGGAGCAGACCTCTACAACCGTTATGTATGGAGGGGAACTGACTTTGGTAACTCACCTGTTGTTCAGCCTACCATTGAATACTCGGTTGGCGGTTTTGCTATCGGCGCCTGGGGAAGTTACTCGCTGAGTGCCAACACGGCCGGCACCGAAGCTGACCTCTACATGAGTTATGCTTTCGATTCAGGATTAAGCTTCACGTTTACCAACTACTATTTCCCGGTTGAACCAGGAAGCACCGGCAATTATTTTGACTTCAGCAACACGTACCACACATACGAAATTGGTGCGTCTCAAGCGTTGGGTAATTTCTCCCTTTCGGGATATTATTACCTGAATCAAAACAACGACCTGTACTTCGAAGCTGGCTATTCTTTCAAAAAGGTAGATCTGTTTGTAGGAGCCGGAAATGAAAGTTACACCACCGACACCAACTTCAATGTAGTCAACATTGGCCTTTCGACGACAAAAGAAATTCCGATCACCGAAAAATTCTCGCTGCCCGTTACCGGTAGTGTTATTGTCAACCCCGACAAAGATCAAATATTCTTCGTCGTAGGTATTTCTCTCTAGTCCATCATCAAGAAAAAAATCACATACACATGAAAAAAATTGAAGCGATTATCCGAAAAACAAAATTCGATGAGGTGAAAGAAGCTCTCAAAGAAGTAGGGATTGATTTCTTCTCGTACTGGGATGTCCGGGGTATCGGGCAAGCCCGCCAGGAAAGAGTCTATCGTGGAGTGGTTTACGACACGAGTTCTATTGAGCGTACCAAACTATCTATCATAGTGCGCGACAAAAACGTGGACAAAACAGTGAAAGCCATTTTGGACACAGCTCAGACGGGCGAGATCGGTGACGGAAAAATCTTCGTTGTTGATATCCAGCAGTCCTACCGTATCAGGACCGGCGAGTCAGGTGATGAAGCCTTGTTTATTAAAGGTTTGGAGGAGTAAATCAGAAACCAAAACATTCAAAATATTAAATTATGCAAGATACTTCGAAATTAACAGATATTGCGTCGGCGGTTAGTTCCAACGCAACCTCACTAGATACCGTCTGGGTACTTGTAGCAGCCGTTTTGGTGATGTTCATGCAGCCTGGCTTCGCAATGGTGGAAGCTGGCTTTACCCGGGCAAAAAATACGGCCAACATCCTGATGAAAAACCTGATGGATTTCAGTGTCGGTTCATTGGCATTTTGGCTGGTTGGATTTAGTCTGATGTTTGGCAGCGACATCGGCAGTTTTATAGGTAAACCGAATCTCTTCTTCACTGCAAGTTACGGGAATGACGTTCCGGATTTAGCCATCCTGTTTTTCCAAACCGTATTTGCAGCTACTGCGGCTACAATTGTTTCCGGTGCCGTTGCTGAACGGACTAAATTTAGTTCGTACCTAATTTTCAGTGTCGTTATAACCCTTTTTATTTATCCAGTTTCAGGCCATTGGGTCTGGGGCGGAGGTTGGCTTTCGGAACTTGGCTTTCATGATTTTGCCGGCTCGACCGTAGTTCACTCTGTAGGTGCCTGGTTAGGTCTGGTAGGTGCCATCATGGTTGGACCCCGTATCGGGAAATACAACGGCAAGTCAAAGGCCATTCCGGGCCATAACCTCACCTTTGGCGCTCTTGGCGTGTTTATTTTGTGGTTTGGATGGTTTGGTTTTAATCCCGGTTCGCAGCTTGCGGCTGCCGGAGCGGATAATTCTCATGCCATTTCATTAATATTTATTACAACTAACCTGGCAGCTGCTGCGGGTGCTTTAAGCTCCATGCTTGTATCGTGGGGACGTTATAAATTCCCGTCGCTGTCACTGACACTGAACGGTGCTTTAGCAGGATTGGTAGCCATTACAGCCGGTTGTGACACGGTTACTCCCGGTGGTGCGATTGCCATTGGAGCTATTGCCGGAATCATCCTGGTATTTGGTGTTGAATTTATCGACCAGAAACTGCGTATAGACGACCCAGTGGGTGCAGTATCGGTTCACGGATTGGGTGGAGCCGCCGGAACCTTGATGGTTGGTTTATTCTCTACTAATGGAGGTTTGTTCTATGGCGGTGGAGCAAAACTCCTGGGTGTTCAGGCAATCGGTGTACTGGCTGTTATGGCCTGGGCGATTGGCACTGGCTTTATCCTGTTTAAGATTTTGAAATCAACTATTGGCCTGCGTGTTTCCCGCCGGATCGAAGAGGAAGGTCTGGATGTTTACGAACACGGAGAATCAGCTTACAACTAACAGCCATAGGTTAGTTATAAGACGAGGGGGAGTTGTTCATTCAACTCCCCTTTTTGCGTTCTTACATTTCGTTTGCTTTTCCAATTCTACGCAGCTTGCTCCTTTTTCAGATTTCCCTAACTTTAGGAAACCTGAATTGTAAAGCAAACATAATGGTAAAATATCCTCAGCAAGTCCCTCTGTTAAAAAACCACAACCTTCACATCATTTTTTCAATTACCCTGATTGCTGTAATGGGCGTAGCCAGTATCACGCCGGCCTTCCCCGATGTGATGCATTATTTCAAAATCACGCCGGTTGAAGTCGGATATCTTATCACCGCTTTTACCTTGCCCGGAGTATTACTTACACCTGTTGCAGGAATTTTAGGCGACCGACTGGGACGCAAAAACATCCTGATTCCCTCCCTGCTCATTTTCGGAGCGGCAGGACTGGCCTGCATGTTCACCCGCTCGTTTCATATTCTGTTGGTCTTCCGCCTCCTGCAGGGAATCGGAGCAGCATCACTGGGAAGCCTGAACATCACCTTAATCGGCGACTTTTTCTCGGGACAACGCCGGGCGGCTGCCATGGGATACAATGCCAGCGTGCTCAGTATCGGAACCGCTTCCTATCCGGCTGTTGGCGGTATGCTCGCCATGTACGGATGGCAATATCCTTTCATTCTGCCCATTCTTGCAGTTCCAGTTGCCATTTGGGCTTTAACCCGCCTGAATAATCCTGAACCGGACGAACAACCCGATTTAAAAACTTACCTAAAACGAGCGTGGAATAACATTAACCAACGCGATGTGTGGGGATTATTCGTGATAAACATCCTCATCTTCGTTATCCTTTATGGTGCTTATCTCTCCTATTTCCCGCTGTTGCTTGAAAACCGACTACATGCCAACTCGCTGCAAATAGGCCTTATGATGTCCGGTTTCTCTGCTGTCACCGCCATCACCTCCTCACAACTAAAAAATATCAATCGCTGGTTGAAGCCCCGAACCCAACTGATTTTCAGCTTCAGCTTTTACTTGGTTACGATGGCCATTATGTCGTTCGCTTCTTCATGGGTTGTACTTTTCATTCCACTCATCACCTTCGGACTGGGCCACGGCGTGGCGATTCCAGGAATTCAAAATCTTCTGGTCGGTTTTGCTCCGATGAAAGAACGAGCCGCTTTTATGTCAATCAATAGTATGGTGTTGCGTCTGGGACAAACAATTGGTCCCATTTTCATCGGTTTCTTCTACGGTCTGGGAGGAATTTCCATCGCCTTCATTGCGGGAGCCGGCGTCGCCCTCACAATGATATTGCTGGCTGTTTTTTTCATTCAGCTAAAAACAACTACAGACGTGACCACCTAAGGAACCTTTCATCAACCTGATTTGTATTATTACTAACAGAAGAAATAATTATCTCAACACATGCGCAAAGACGATATCAAACTGGGAGAAGCCGTCTCCATGGGAATTGGCGGAATGGTCGGAGGCGGAATTTTTGCCGTCCTTGGACTGGCTATTTCATTGAGTAAAGGAGGGACGCCAGTAGCTTTTATGCTGGCCGGAATTATTACTTTATTAACGGCATATGCCTACTCTAAGCTTTCGCTGAAATATCCAAGCAAGGGAGGAACTGTCAACTTTATTAACCAGGCATTTGGCAAAACCATCTTCAGCGGAGGCACCAACAACCTGCTATGGATTAGCTACATCATTATGCTTTCGCTGTATTCCTCAGCTTTTGGCAGCTACGCCGGAAACCTTTTCCATGTCGTTAGTGACCCGACGCTCAACAAGCACTTATTCATTTCGGGGATTATCATTTTCTCAACCATATTGAATTACCTCAGTGTTCGCGTTGTGGCCGAAGCAGAATCAGTTGCAGTATACATTAAGATGACTATTCTGACGCTGTTTATTATTATTGGCGGTTATGGCTTGTTTCATGCTAATCATCTTACCCAGTTTGAATTCAGTAACTGGACCGGTCCGGTTAAATTGTTCAGCGGCGGAATGGTTATTTTCGTGGCTTACGAAGGTTTTGAGCTGATTGCCAATGCCTCATCGGATATCGTCAACCCCAAAAAAAATATTCCACGCTCCTATTTTATCGCCATCTCCATTGTGATTTTGCTTTATGTACTGATTTCGTTCGTGACCGTAGCATCCCTTTCGTTCGATAAGATTCAGAAAGCCCAGGAATATGTACTGGCCGAAGCCGCCAAACCGGAGCTGGGACACATTGGTTTTACCATCATTACGCTGGCAGCCATGATTTCTACGTTCACGGCCATCAATTCAACGCTTTTCGGCGGAAGCCGCGTAAATTACGAACTGGGAATCGACGACGAACTGCCACACGAGTTCACCAAGCATTTCTGGAACCAGCCGGTGGGACTTCTTTTTACTTCGGCTTTTACACTGCTTATTGCGAATACGCTTGACCTGGAAAGCATCTCCACATCGGGTAGTGCAGGCTTTCTCATCATTTTTGCGATTGTCAACCTGGCCAACGTCCGACTGTACAAAGAAACCGCTTCCAAACGGTACATTTCAATTGCCGGCTTTGTGATGTGCTCTGTAGCTTTTCTCTTCCTGCTAAAGAACCAACTGACGAACAATTTCTGGGGAATGATAATTTCACTGGGAATTATTGCGGCCTCGTTTGCCATGGAGTATATTTACAAAGCTACCGAGAAGAAGAAAAAAACCGAATCGGTTTATTCCAAAGACTGAAGAAAATAGATTCGCATTTCAGACAAGTCAAACCTCCGCCCGTTTCGACTGTTTTATGGAAAGAATACCCTAAAAACAAATCAAAATGAACCTGGAAGATATTACCCAATTAATCAAAGAAAGAAGAACACACCCGACTCGTTTTTTTAACGACAAGGAAGTTCCGAAAGAGCTCATCAAACAGCTGCTTGAAAATGGCAACTGGGCCCCTAATCAAAAGAAAACGGAACCGTGGAGGTTTGTTGTCATCAGTGGCGAAGGCAGAGAGAAATTTGTTTCGGAAGTGAAAACCGAACTGGAAGAAGCACAAAAAAACGGAGCCGACATTCCTGGCGACAAGGTCAACAAGTTTGCGCTGCACTTCCGGAAGGCATCAGTAGCCGTTGCTATTATAGCCAATCTCGATGAAGAACACCGCCTTCCCGAATGGGAGGAAATGGCTGCCGTTTCCATGGCAGTGCAAAACATCTGGCTGTCAGCTACCGCTGCAGGATTGAGTACTTTCTGGGCAACGCCTCCGTTTATTAGTCAACTAGATAGCTGTCTCGATTTGAAGCCCAACCAGAAGTCGATGGGATTTCTGTTCCTAGGCTACGCGAACCGACCATTCCCAGCCAATGGAAGAGAACCTGTTGAAGATAAGATTACCTGGAAAGAATAAGTCGCGTACCCGTATTTAAAGTATCCAAACAAAAACCACAAGTATGACCTCTTCTGAAGAAACAAAGCTGGCTATATTGATTGACGGAGATAACGTTCCGGGCAAAATGGTCAAAGAGATGATGCTCGAAATTGCCAAGTATGGTAATGCAACCATCAAAAGAATTTATGGCGACTGGACCCGCCCCAACCTCAACAGTTGGAAGAATGTTCTGCTTGAGAATGCCATTACACCTGTGCAGCAGTACAGTTATACAACCGGAAAAAATGCCACCGACTCGGCAATGATCATCGATGCCATGGACATTCTCTATTCCAAAAAAGTAGATGGTTTTTTTCTTGTTTCCAGCGACAGCGATTTCACCAGGCTGGCAACTCGTCTGCGGGAAGCAGGTATGAAAGTGTACGGTTTAGGTGAGAAGAAAACGCCCGATCCGTTCATTGCCTCCTGCGATAAATTCATCTATATCGAAATCCTTCAGGAAGATTCGGATACCGATTCCAAAACCGAAGGAGCATCCGGCACAAAAGGAAAGGCCAAACGGAAAAAGACGTTTGACAGAATTACCGGAAAAGTAATTCGCTTAATAGAATCAACCATTAATGACACGGCAGACGAAGATGGCTGGGCATTTATGGGTGACGTAGGGACGCTGTTATTGAAAAAACAGCCAAACTTTGACCCTCGAAATTTCGGATATCCCAAACTGACTCCTCTCATCGATTCGATTGATAAATTTGAAATTGAACCAAGAGCCAGCCAGCGAGGAAAATCTAACCTTATTTATGTTCGAAACAAGGAATAATACTTGTAAAAGTGATTAAAATGCTAGAGCGAATCCACTTTTAATATCTATTCTCCATATAACCACAAGGCAATATAAAGCTGAAATACAGTGATCTAACGAACTGTTTTCGCACACGGTGAATACACGGTTTTTTATTGTTTTATTAATAAAAGTCATATATTTACCCCTACGAACCATGTATTTCTCTCAATGACAGATGATCAGAAAATATGGAATGATTTCAAATCGAATAAAGACTATGCTCTTTCCCATATTTATCATCACCACATTGATTTGCTCTTTCGTTATGGTAGAAAGTTTACCAAGGATGACGATCTGATTAAGGATGCTATCCAGGAACTTTTTTTTGATTTAATCAGGAGCAGAGAAAATTTGGGTGATACTGATAATATCCGGTTCTATCTGCTCAAGTCATTAAAAAACAAGCTAATCAGGATACTACAAAAAGATCAGAAATACATTCATCAAGAGACAGAAAAAAACGAGCCGGAATTTTCATCTGTCTATTCGTACGAAGAAGACCTAATTGAACGTGAAAACAGGGAACGAAATGAACAGTTACTTTTAAGAGGACTAAATGAACTCTCTCCGAGGCAACGTGAAATTCTTTTTTACCGTTTTACCTGTGAACTTGACTATTCCGAAATTTGCGACATCATGTCTATCAGGTATGATTCAGCGAGAAAAATGGTTTTCAGAGCATTGAATGCACTCAGGAAGGTAATCAGCTCAAGCGATATCATGCTGTTTTTCCTGCAAAAATCAATTCAATGTTAATTTATTTTAATTTTTTCTAAAATTTTCTGTCCACAAACTGCCCCCTCGTGTCTTTACTACTTAAAAGCATAACTGTAAAGACACCAGCAATTGAAAGTTAAGTACCTAAAATACACGACAGAGGAGCTGATTGATAACAAAAACTTCAGGGCCTGGATATTACACGGCAAAAAGAATAAACAGTGGAGTGAGTTTATCAATCTGTTTCCGGAATTTGAGGAGAAAGCGCAGGCAGCCCGGAAAATCATCCTCTTTTTACACGAAAACGGAACAAGTTCGCAATCCGCTACGGTACATGAACTTTGGAACGAGATTCAGGAATTTGACAAGAAGATAAATCGGCGCAAGCAGTTTATTCGTTTCGGAGGATATCTGAAATATGCTGCCATCGTTGTCTTCGCTCTGCTGATTGCGGGCGTCGGATACCGGGTGATACGGAACAACGAAGGCCCTTATCAGTTTTCACAGAATCCGGCAGCCCAGGGCAACAATGATGCACGACTGGTTCTTTCGAATGGACAGCACATTGCGCTTCGCAAAAACAAATCTTCTATTCGGGTCGACAATACAGACGACGCAATTAAGATCGATAACGACAGTGTCATCAATATGGCTCAACTTGACGCACATAATAATGGCCAGGGATTGAATGAGGTTACAATTCCTTACGGGAAAAATAGTTATATCGAACTGACTGACGGAACCAAAGTATGGCTGAATGCCGGGAGTAAATTCGCTTTTCCTACCCGCTTTACAGGAAAAAAACGCATTGTTTACTTAACCGGGGAAGCCTACTTTGAAGTAAAACACAATGACAAGCAGCCGTTCGAGGTGAGTGTCCAGGGAATCATTGTCAAGGACATTGGAACCCGATTCAATATCTCTGCTTACGAGTCCGATAAAAACATCGAAACCGTATTGCTGGATGGAGAAGTTGAATTGAAAGAAGCCGGTGGATTTGGTCTGCTGAACAAAGAGATTGTGATGAAGCCTGACCACAAAGCGTCGTTCAATAAATCGGAAAAGGTTTTCAAAGTGGTTTCGGAACCCAATGCCGACCAGTACATCACGTGGATAAACGGGTGGTACCAATTCTCAGGACAACGAATCGACGATGTATTCAAACGGCTGGAAAGATATTACAATGTGCAGTTTATATACCGCCGTCCCTTCCCGTCGTCGGAATTAATCGCCGGTAAACTTGATTTGAAAGATTCATTAAAAAAGGTGTTAACAACCTTGTCAGATATTGTTCCAATAGACTACCGGATTTCGGGCAATCAGGTAATCGTAAATCAAAGAATAAATGAATTAAATCCGAGAAATTGAAAACAATGAAGGCCGGGAGTCTGCCAACTCCCAGCCTTCTGAAAATCAATGTAACATAAGTTTCACATTAACAGTCCAAATGTATGAAAAAAATTTGTAGGAAATTGTATCCTTCATCCGGGGGTACATCTAATCTCTTGCTTAAAATGAAGCTATTATTTGTCTTCGTTTTCGCCGCTTTTTCAACCTACGCGGCAACAAGTTACTCACAGGAAGTGATGTTTAACTTCAACCTACGATCGGTCACTGTTAAACAAGTATTTGACCAAATCGAAAACAACAGTGACTTTATCCTGATTTACAACGAAAATGCTGTTGATTTGAACCGGACAGTTTCCGTTCGTGCAAGGAACGAATCTGTTCAGGATGTCCTCGACCAGGTTTTCAGGAATACCGGAAATACGTATAAAATTTATGATCGCCAGATCGTGGTCAAAGCTCCGGTAGAATCTCCCAAAATGCCGAAAGTCTCAACTTCCGGTCAACAGCAGAAAACCATTTCGGGTGCGGTAACCGATGAAGACGGGACACCGCTACCGGGAGTAACGGTGGTTATTCCGGGTACGACAACCGGTACCGTAACCGATATCGATGGTAAATTTTCACTCGACATTCCGGCGGATGCTAAAAATCTTTCGTTTTCTTTCATTGGCTATTCCACACAGGTGGTGCCGATTGGAGAACTAACTACGTTCAATATCACCCTGAAGCCCGAAACAACTCAGCTGGGTGAAGTGGTGGCTGTTGGTTACGGTGTTCAGCGCAAAAGCGACCTGACAGGCGCAACCGACCGCTTAACCGCGGAAAATATGAATAAAAGTGTGGCCACTTCTCCGGTCGAAATGATGCAGGGACGTGTTTCCGGTGTGAACATTACCCAAAACAGTGGTGAGCCGGGAACCGGAATGACGGTACGTATCCGTGGTTCCAACTCGATCCGTTCAGGTCAGACACCTTTGTATGTTGTCGATGGCGTACCGTTGGACAATGCCAATATTACTCCTGACGGTGGAACAGCGGCCGGTATCAACCAAAGTTCCAAACTTAATCCTATCAGCTTCCTTAATCCTGACGATATCGAATCAATCGACATTCTGAAGGATGCGTCCTCAACCGCAATTTATGGTGCACGAGGTGCCAATGGTGTTATCATCATCACCACCAAAAAAGGAAAACAAGGAAAAGGTAGCATTTCATATGACGGCTACATGGGAGTTTCACAAATCCGCCAAAAGATGGATATCCTAAGCGCCAGCCAATTCCGCAGCTACACCAAAGCTGACGGCAGTAAACTGCTCGATTTGGGAGCAAGTACGGACTGGCAGGATGAAATCTTCACGACGGCCATTACACAAAGTCATAACCTTAGCTATGGGGGTGGTACCGAAAACTTTACCTACCGTTCGTCATTCGGTTATCTTGATCAGGAAGGTATTGTTAATGGTACCGGAATGAAGAAAATAAACGGTAGCATTAAAGTATCGCAAAAAGCCTTCAACGGGAAACTGAAACTGGATGGAAACCTCACTGTTTCTCACATCGAAGATATGCGTGCTCCCATTTCGGAAACAGGTGGTTTTGAGGGTGACTTGATTCTTACTTCTCTAAAACTGAATCCCACTTATCCGATCTACAATCAGGACGGAAGTTACTATCAGCATTCCATCGACCAACGTAACCCGGTAGCGATGCTCAACCTGGTTGACGACCGAACACAAACCGATCGCATCCTGGCCAACATGTCTGCGGAATACGAAATCATCAAGAATTTGAAATACAAAATCAATGTTGGTTTCGACCGCACCAATGCCGAGCGTCGGGTTAACCAGAATAAAAAGCTGACTTACCTGTCGAATAAAGGTGAAGCTGACATTAACAACATCACTGCCAATAACCGGATGGTCAATAACTATTTGACTTACCTGACGAAAATCGGCGATGATCATTCCTTCAACTTCCTGTTAGGTCAGGAATACCAATATGTGAAAGCCACCCGACACAATACCAATGTAAACGGCTTTCAAGTAGAAGACATCAAGTATACCAACAACCTGGGCTACGGTGATTTCTCCAATGCCGATGTTTCCTCGTCAGCCTACGAACGGGAACTTCAGTCGTTCTTTGGAAGGGTAAACTATAACTACAAACAGAAATACCTGTTCACCTTTACCGGACGTTATGACGGTTCATCCAAATTCGGTAAGAATAAAAAATATGGTTTCTTCCCTTCTGCTGCTTTGGCGTGGAGAATTTCACAGGAAGATTTTCTGAGTAATTCGACAACCATCAGTAACCTGAAGCTCCGCTTAGGTTGGGGACGCACGGGTAACCAGGAAATTCCGGATAAAATTTCGTTGATGGCTGTCGGTACGACTGCCGACGCCAATGGGTATATAAATGGTGCACTGTCTCCCGGGATTACTTTCATCAGGACTCCGAATCCTGACATCCAATGGGAAACAACCGAGCAGACTGACCTGGGTCTCGACTTTGGCTTCTGGGACAACCGCCTGTCGGGTTCTATCGATTATTTCCATAAGAAAACCTATAATGTTTTATTGGAGCTTAACTCTTTGAAACCTGCAGCAACAGGTACACAATGGCAGAACGTACCCAATCTGAATATTTTAAACGATGGTATTGAGCTTTCATTGAATGGCCTGCTCGTTCAGAAGAAAGATTTCTCCTTTGAATTAGGAGGTAATTTCTCCTACATTAAAAATGAGGTAAAAAACCTTCCGGTTCAAAGAATAACAACAGGAGTTGCCAGCGGACAAGGACTGAGTGGTACACTGGTACAGGTTATTACCAATGGTGAGCCTATCGGAACGTTCTACGGTATGGTATTCCAGGGATTCGATGCAAACGGAATCAGTACCTATAAAACCGATGCTGACGGCAATCCGGTAAAAGAATACTTGGGCTCAGCGCTACCCGACTTCACTTACAGCATGACCACTAAGATTCAATATAAAGGATTTGACTTTAGCATGTTCTGGTATGGATCACATGGAAACAAGGTCTACAACAATACCGCGAACGCGCTTTTCACCAAAGGTTCACTCGACAAAGGCTACAACGTAACTCAGGAAGTGTTCAACTCAAATGAAAGTCCGTCCAACTCCAATGCATACTCTTCTCGATTCATAGAGGACGCATCATTCCTGAGATTTTCAAATGTAACATTGGGATATACGTTCGATACCAAAAAGATCAGCTGGTTAGGAAATGCACGGGTATACGTAACCGGAAATAATCTGGCGCTTTTTACCAACTACTCTGGTTTCGACCCGGAAGTAAACGTGGATGCACAGTCAAACGGAATACCTTCTCTGGGAATCGATTACACCCAGTACCCGAAACCACGTACATTTACCTTTGGTGTAAACCTCAAGTTTTAATGCTTAAAAATGAGACAAATGAAAAAGCTTAAATTAATTAAATATAGTGCAGTGCTTTTCTTGTTGGGAACGATGGCCTGTACCAACCTCCAGGAAAACGTGCTGGATGAACAATTGGGTACCAACCTGGTAAACGATCCTTCCAACGTCCAGGCATTAATCAATCCTCCATATGCAAGCTTAAGACATACAATCGAATGGTTTGACTACTGGGCTCTTCAGGAAATGTCAACGGACGAAGTTATTGTCCCTACCCGTGGTTCCGACTGGTATGATAACGGAGCGTGGCAGCAACTACACCTGCAAACCTGGACGCCTGATCATATCCGTGTTAGTAATGTTTGGAATGCTTTAACCCAGGGTGTTTCCCGTGCCAATACGGCAATTTATTACATCGGTCAGTTTCCTCAGGATGAGACTACGAAGCTGGATATCAATGAAGCAAGATTCTTGCGTGCTTACTATATGTACCTGATTAATGACCTTTACGGACAAGTTCCGTTCCGTCAGGCCGATGACCTTGATTTTTCGGCTGTTCCTGAAGTACTCAACCGTAAACAAGCAGTTAATTATATCGTCTCGGAACTGAAAGCAATATTGCCCAATCTGAAAACCAAATCAGACGTTGGATCTGCCAGAGTTACCCAGGGTGCGGCAGAGGCACTTCTGGCCAAAGTGTATCTGAACTACGAAGTTTATACCGGTGAGGCAAAATGGGATAGCTGCAAGTACTATTGCGACCAACTGATTAATAATCCGGATTATGCCGTAGCAGATGACTACTGGACCATGTTCCAAAAGGATGTTACAGAGAATCCTGAATTCATTCTTCGCGTCCCGATGGATGACAATGTTGACATGGGAAGTGGTAGTGTTTGGGTTAACTTCACCCTGCACTACAGCCAGACCTTTGGCAACATTACCAGTACATGGAACGGCCCATCTACAACTTCAACTTTCTTCGATACCTGGGATAAACAAAATGATGCTCGTTTTTACGATGACAGGATCAAAAGTGAAACCGGTTTCAATCAGGGATTTTTGGTTGGACAACAGTACGGACTGGACGGAACTGCTTTAAAGCAGCGTAATGGTGACCCGTTGGTCTTCGTTCCGGAAATCAACCTGCAAAGTTCGCCTGAAAACGCAGGTATTCGGGTGGTAAAATTTGCTCCGAATCCGGATACCCAGAATCAATTTTCTTCGCCAAACGATGTTCCGATCATGCGTATCTCGGACATCTATCTCATGAGAGCTGAAGTAGAATTGAGAATGGGTGACGAAGCTTCAGCTTTGGCCGATGTGAATTATCTCCGTTCAAAAAGAAGCGCCCAGGGCAAAACCTTACCGCAGTATACATCACTCACGCTTGATGACATTCTAAAAGAACGTGGTTACGAGCTGTATTGGGAAGGCTTACGTCGTCAGGACCTGATCCGCTTTGGCAAATTCACTGATGCATGGCAGGAAAAACCTGTAACAGATGCATCGAAAGAAATCTACCCAATTCCACAATCGGAAGTGGATATCAATCCAAATCTGACTCAAAATCCTGGTTATTAATCCGGGACAATTTCATAAGTGGATTAATAGAAAGATGCTGCCCCGGAATGGGGCAGCTCTTGTTTTAAACTGAGCCTCAACAGGCATCCTGTGAGCATCCAAACATCATCGATCGAACATCACATAGAAATCTTACTTCCATCATGAAATATGTCCTTCTGTCACTTCTCATTCTGGTAATCGGAAACAATGTATCTAGAGCATCAAACGAACAGCAGGAAGGTTGGGAAATTACAGCGACCGATACCTCCAACTATGTCGGCATATCCTTGGCCAACGGCCGAATCGGACTTGTTCCATCTGCTGCACCATTCAACGTAAAATCCATCGTCCTGAACAATGTGTTCGACGAGTACATGTACAACAAAAAGGAGCGCCTTATCACCAGCCGGGTATTGCTGGGAATCAACTTTGCCAACTTAAAGATGGTGATTGACGGCGATACAGTCACTGCAAAAAACATCTCTCATTGGAAACAGGTCCTGAATATGAAAGATGCAAAGCTGACCACCTCTTTTCAATTCAAGGACAAAGCAACCATTTCATACACCATTTACGCTTTACGCGGAATGCCATACGCCGGTATGATGGACGTCGACGTACAGGCACTGAAAAAAGACATCAAAATCTCGGTATCCGGACAAATCACTTGTCCGAAGGATTATAATCATGTGGTACAAGTTTTTAAAACACCTCAGGACAATGAAATCCGGATGCCTTTACTACAAACGGTGGCTTTAAGTCCTACCGGGAAACAAAAACTGGCCACCACAGCCACATTCGTTTTCAACAACAATGAAGAACCGAAGTTGAAAGAATCGGTTGAATCTCCATACGAGCACGTTCTTACTTTTTCAAGAGAAGTGAAAAGTGACGAAGATTTCAATTTTGCCTGGGCCGGAGCTGTCTGCACCTCGAAGGATTTCAGTGATCCGCAAAGTGAATCGGAACGAATGGCCATTTATATCATGCGGGGCAATAAACAGGCTGTGATTGATCAGCACACCCGCCTCTGGCATCAACTCTGGCAGGGAGATATTCAAGTGGAAGGCGATTTGGAATCGCAACGCGATATTCGCCTGGCTCTTTACCATCTGTATGCCTTTTCACGTGATGATTCCAATCTCAGTTTATCACCGATGGGACTTTCATCGCAAGGTTACAACGGTCACGTTTTCTGGGACACCGAAATATGGATGTATCCGCCGTTACTGGTATTCAATCAGGGAATTGCCCGTTCCCTCCTGAACTACCGGGCTGCTCGTCTGGACAAAGCCAAACAAAAAGCATCTGACTATGGATACAAAGGCGCAATGTTCCCCTGGGAATCGGATGATACCGGAGAAGAGGCCACACCAACTTTTGCTTTAACCGGGGCTTTCGAGCAACACATCACAGCTGATGTGGGAATTGCCTTTTGGAACTATTTCCGGGTCACCGGAAATAAAGAATGGCTAAAAGATACCGGCTACCCGGTTATCAAAGCGACAGCCGATTTCTGGGCCAGTCGTGCGGTTAAAAACTCTGATGGCTCCTACTCTATCAACAACGTGGTGGGAGCAGATGAATTCGCGCCCAACGTGGATGACAACGCCTTTACCAATGGCTCGGCCCAGACAGTGATGCATTATGCAGAGAAAGCGGCTGAGTTGCTCAACAAAAAGCCCAATCCCAAATGGGAAAAAGTGGCTTCCAACCTACGTTTTTACTATTTCCCGGATGGTGTCACCAAAGAACACAAAACTTACAAAGGGGAGATCATCAAACAGGCCGATGTCAATTTGCTCGCTTATCCGCTTCAGATTGAAACCGACACAGCAGCCATTCGCCGTGACCTGGCTTACTACGAACCGAAAATGGCCAAAGAGGGACCGGCCATGGGACATTCAATCGTGTCGATTCTCTATTCCCGCCTGGGAAATGCCAAAGAGGCTTTCCGGATGTTCAAGAAGGCCTGTGTTCCCAACAAGCGACCTCCGTTTGGCGCCCTGGCTGAATCAGCGACCAGCGACAACCCCTATTTTGCTACGGGTGCCGGAGGAATGCTTCAGGCTGTCATTTTCGGCTTTGCCGGATTGGAAATCACCAGTCAGGGCATTGTCCAAAATACTCCGTGCCTGCCTGCACAATGGAAAAAACTGACCATTACAGGTGTTGGTCCCGAGAAGAAAACCTTTACCATCGTTCATCGCAAATAGTTTAGCTAGCACTTGTTCTTATGTTAATTTAAATCATTTTTGTTATGAAAGTCAGAAAATATTTTGCTCTGCTGACGGTGGCCATTTTAACAGCCATGGCAGCATGCCAGTCACCCACAAAAAAGGATGACCAATCCATTCCAAACCGCAAATGGTGGAAAGAAGCGGTCGTTTACCAGATTTATCCGCGAAGTTTCAAGGATAGTAACGGAGATGGCGTTGGCGACCTGAAGGGTATTATTTCGAAGCTTGATTACATCAAAAGCCTGGGCGTTGATGTTATCTGGCTGAATCCAATCTATGCCTCTCCCAACAACGACAACGGATACGACATCAGCGATTACCGGAAAATTATGAAAGAATTCGGGACGATGGCCGATTTCGACAGCCTGCTGAACGGCATGCACCGTCGTGGCCTGAAACTCGTA
This sequence comes from Prolixibacter sp. NT017, assembly GCF_009617875.1. NCBI lineage: Bacteria > Pseudomonadati > Bacteroidota > Bacteroidia > Marinilabiliales > Prolixibacteraceae > Prolixibacter > Prolixibacter sp. NT017. The sequence goes on from NZ_BLAV01000001.1 coordinate 3,564,863, forward strand.
CTCGACCTGGTTGTCAATCATACCAGTAGCGAACACGAATGGTTCAAACAATCACGCAGTTCGCGCACCAATCCTTACCGGAATTTCTACCACTGGTGGCCGGCAGAGAAAGGCAAACCAGCCAAACGGTACAGCTATTTCGATGTTGATAACAATGCATGGAAATACGATTCAACTACCAATGCTTATTATCTGCACTACTTTGCTCGTTCACAACCCGATTTGAATTGGGAAAATCCTGAGGTGCGTAAGAAAATCTACAGCATGATGCGCTATTGGTTCGACAAAGGCATCGACGGTTTCCGCATGGATGTGATTCCGTTTATTTCAAAGGATACGACCTTCCCTCCACTTCCGAAAAAATACCACGGTAACTTCCTGCATTACTACGCTAACGGACCACATCTGCACCAGTATTTGCATGAAATGAACCAGAAAGTCCTGAGTCACTACGATATCATGACGGTAGCCGAAGGTGCTGGCGTCACCAGCGACGAAGCCATGAATTTCGTCGATCCGAAGCGTCAGGAGCTGAACATGCTATACAACTTTGAAGTCATGGGACTTGGTTTAAAAGGTGGAGAGTACCGCGACCTGGATTCCAACGGAGTCAGCCTGGTACAGTTCAAAAAGATTTACACCAAATGGGATAGCTTTTACGGTGAAAGAGGCTGGGGCACCATTTTCCTGGGTAATCACGATATGCCCAGAATGGTTACCCGCTGGGGAAATGATTCACCGGAATACCGCGAGCTCTCTTCAAAAATGCTGACAACTTTTCTGTTGACAATGCACGGAACTCCTTACTACTATTTTGGTGATGAACTGGGAATGGACAACATCAAATTCGACAGCATCAGCGATTACCGGGACATCGAAACCCTGCATATTTATGAGCACATCAAGGAAACCGGTGGTGACTTGCAGCGCTTCCTGAATAACGAGAAAATGATTGCGCGCGATAATGGCCGAACACCTTTTCAATGGGATACCACAGCCAATGCTGGTTTTACTTCCGGGACACCGTGGATAAAAGTAAACCCAAATTACAAAACGGTAAATGAAGCGGTGGAAGAAAAAGATCCCAATTCTACCCTCAACTATTTCCGCAAAATGGTTCAGTTCCGGAAAAACAACCTCATAATGGTTTACGGGAAATATGAATTGCTCGATAAAGACAATCCCAACGTGTATGCATATACCCGGGAACTCAACGGTCGCAAAATGCTCATCCTGCTCAACTTCACCAATCATCAGGCAGAAGCTCATCTTCCGGTAAACATGAAGAATGCCAAACAACTAATTGGCAACTACTCGGGAACAGCTGAAAATGAAAATCCATTATCGTTGAGACCTTACGAAGCCAAAGTTTACCAACTCTGATTTGAGGATTTTACCTCGACACCAAAGCTGACATGTTTTCCACCACAAGGGCTCCTGCATTTGGAGCCCTTTTTTGTTTATAATGATTCCAAAATTCAATTAACTTAAATTGATATAATCCAGCAGTAATTTTTTTAAATATTTTTATTGTGTTAATTAAACACAATGAGAATATCATAGTCTAACAGAAAATTATCTGAGACACATGATTACTAACGAGACTAACCAAACCATTTATTATCAGTTTTTGATAAGCGATCTCTCCGATTTCGTCACTCCGGACATAATTGTCCTCACCCCTGTATTTGTCCCTTTATCAAATAAATCTAATTCCTAAATAAATACTCAACCTAATCATGAAACAAATGAGAAACCAACTTTTTCTATTCCTGATTACTTTGCTCCTGATGAGTTTTTCATCCATGGCGCAACAAGCGTTGTGGGGAGGCCCCAACATCGTATCTCCTGAAATCAATAAAGACCACACCGTTACATTTCGTATTCAGGCTCCCGATGCCAAAGACGTTAAATTATCAGGCGACTGGATGCCCCGACAGGGATGGATTCCGGGCTCGGCCGATATGACCAAAGACACTGCCGGAATATGGACATACACTACGGATGTTTTATCTCCTGAATTATATAGCTACAACGTCGTTATCGACGGCGTAAAAACAACCGACCCAAATAATGTTTACCTGATTCGCGATGTGGCATCGGTATTCAATGTTTTTCTGATTGACGGCGGTCAGGCCGATTTGTACAAAATCAATGATGTCCCGCACGGAAGGGTAGCCAGATGTTGGTATGATTCGCCAGGAAACAATATGACTCGCCGGATGACTATCTACACTCCTCCCGGTTATGAAAATAGCAAAGAGAAATACCCTGTTTTATACCTGCTTCATGGAATGGGTGGCGATGAGGAAGCCTGGATTGCACTGGGAAGAACCGCCCAAATCATGGATAACCTGATTGCCCAGGGAAAAGCCAAACCGATGCTCGTGGTCATGCCTAACGGGAACGTGGCCCAGCAAGCTGCTCCGGGCGAGTCGCCTAAAGGCTTTTACAAACCAACGATGCAGTTGCCACACACCATGGACGGCCAATACGAAGCAACTTTCAAGGACATTATCAATTTTGTCGAAAGCAATTACCGCGTGCAGGCCAACAAAGCCGGACGTGCTATTGCAGGACTTTCTATGGGCGGTTTTCATTCGCTACACATTTCCCGTTATTATCCAAACACCTTCGACTATATCGGACTTTTCTCTCCGGCCATCATGCCTGACCCGAAAGTTCAGTCTAAAGTTTATGCCGATTTTGATGCCACGCTGAAAAAACAGATGGAAAACGGCTATAAACTCTACTGGATTGGAATCGGGAAAGAAGACTTCCTGTACAAATATGTGAAGGAATACAGAGAAAAACTGGATGCAATGGGAATGCCGTACGTCTACCGCGAAAGCGATGGAGGCCACATCTGGAAAAACTGGCGCATTTATCTCTCGGAGTTTGCTCCCAAACTATTCAATTAAACACGTAATTCGCAATCTCATTATTGTGAAAAGCATAAGCAATTATAGTTTACCAATATAGTCTCTCAACCCATGCTTCTTTGCCTGTGCTGAAATCGATCAGCATTCTGGCAAAGAAGCATTGATTTACCAGTGACACCTAAACCCAAACTAACTGAACTTAAGATGGACGACCTTACCAGAAGAGAATTTTTCCGTCGGACAGCATTTGGAATTCTTCCGGCTCTGGCCTTACCTCGCCTTATTTATGCTTCGTTCCCATTCACCTCTACCGATATAAAAGTGGAGACTGCCTTTGGAAAACTTCTCGGAAGCAGAACGGAAGGCGTAAATATTTTCAAAGGCGTCCCTTACGCAGGAAGTGTCTCCAGAGAACGGCGTTTTTTAACGCCAGCCCCGTTAAAAGCATGGACCGGAGTGAGAGAAGCTAAACGACTGGGACCTCCTTCTATTCAGGGTCCCAATCAAACATACGGTATCGATGAACCGAATCCTGCAGAGGATTGCCTGACACTCAATATCTGGACTCCCGCCAACGATAATAAAAAGCGGCCGGTAATGGTGTACAGTCATGGTGGGGGTTATACACACGGCTCCGCCGGAAGTGTGGCTCAGGATGGTTCTAACCTCGCCAGAATGTACGATGTCGTGGTGGTTGCCACTAATCACCGGTTGGGTTTACTCGGATATCTTTATCTCGATGAAATTGCCGGTGATGAATACGCCGGTTCAGGAAATCGCGGTGTTCAGGATATCGCTATCGCGCTGAAATGGGTGAATGAGAATATTTCTGCGTTTGGAGGCGATCCGAACAATGTCATGATCTTCGGTGAATCAGGTGGCGGATTGAAAACTTCCTGCCTGTATGCCATGCCCGAAGCGGCTCCCTATTTTCATAAAGCCTCCATCGAAAGCGGACCGGGTGTAATGATGAAAACAGCTGATGTCGCAGCTGAAACCACCGAGTTGTTACTGAAACAACTGGGAATAGCACGTAACGACTGGAGGAAACTCTTAAAACTTCCTCCTTCGGTACTTCTCGATGCGCAAGAGCAACTGCGAAAGATGGGAGACCTCTCTCAAATAGCCGGTTTCCATGGCATTGGTGCAGCCGGCAAAGGTGGGTTCGGTCCGGTGGTGGACGGAGTGGTCCTACCTACTCATCCGTTTGATCCGGTAGCCCCTTCCCTTTCGAAAGAAAAACCGTTGTTGGTCGGTTGGAACGAAGATGAATTTATCTTTTTTGCCATGTTCTCAGGCGATACAGAAGCCTTCCAACTAACGGAGGAAAAATTGCATCAACGAATTGAGTCTATTCTGGGAGATAAAGCGCGATTGGTTGTCGACACCTACCGGAAAGCTTACCCCAAAGCCACACCAACCCAGCTTTTCATTGCCATTCGCTCCATCCTGGTTATGGGATTGGGTTCCATTACCATCGCCGAAAGGAAAACACAACAGGAAGGTGCTCTTGCGTACCTCTACAACTTCGGGTACAAATCGGACTTGAAGGTTCCGGGTACGGATTATGAATTTGGCTCGATGCACGCGATGGACATTCCTTTTAAGTTTCACAACATCAATAATGTGCTGGATAAATCGGGTCACCGAAGTTCCGGTATGGCCGGCAATCGGCCTGAGCGCTTTGCAGCTTCGGACAACATGTGCCAACTGTGGACTTCCTTCGCCCGGACGAGTGTCCCTTCAGCAAAAGAACAACCAGCCTGGCCTGCGTATAATCTGAGCACCCGCCCGCTCATGAGAATCGATACCCAATGTTCAGTAATAAACGACCGCTACAAAACGGTGCTTAAAATGTGGAGAGAAATTCTAAACTAAAATAATGATGAAAATGAATGTCAAAAATGTTTTATGTGTTGCAATCCTTATTGCAATATGGTCGGTAAATTGTTTAGGCAAAAGCGTTCATCAATCAGCTTTATTAAAATACGATAAGCAGATTGACGGCATTATCAAACAAATGACGTTGGAAGAAAAAATAAACATGCTGCATGCCAAGCACATGTTTGTTTCGGCTGGTGTAGAGCGTTTGGGAATAGCTGACATGATTTATGCCGACGGACCGTTTGGTATCCGCGAAGAAATGCAGCCCGATGGTTGGATGCCCTTAGGATGTGAAAAGGACAAAGCCACTTTTTTCCCAACCGGATCGGCGTTGGCCGCGACCTGGAGCCCGGAACTAGCTTATGCTTATGGTACCGGAATGGCCAGGGAAGCACGCTTGCGCGGAAAAGATATGATTCTTGGACCGGCCATCAATATTCAACGTATCCCAACCGGAGGGCGCACTTATGAATATTTGAGTGAAGACCCTTTTTTAAGCTCAAGACTATCGGTTGGTTATACCGAAGGAGTTCAGGATAACGGCGTAGCAACCTGCCTAAAACACTATGCGCTGAACAACCAGGAAAACAACCGGGGAACCGTAAATGTAATTGTCGGTGAACGTGCCATGCGCGAAATCTACCTGCCTCCGTTTAAAGCGGCAGTTGAAGAGGCCGATGCATATGGCGTTATGGCCGCTTACAACAAAGTGAACGGCTGGTGGTGTGCCGAAAATGATATATTACTGAATAAGATTTTACGTGACCAATGGGGCTTCGCCGGCATGGTGATTTCCGACTGGAACGGTACACACAGCACTGTTGATGCCATTAGCAACGGTCTCAATGTTGAAATGCCCACTCAAAAATACCTTGGAAAAGCCCTGCTTGATTCTGTAAAGGCAGGATTGGTATCGGAGGACATAATTGATCAGCGTGTTCGCGAAATACTCAGGGTCAGACTGGCCATTAAGCCAATCCCGAAAGAAAAAGCCAACCAGGAAATGACTTCTCAACCGGCACAGCAGAAAATTGCTTACGATGTAGCCTGCAAATCAATTGTATTGTTGAAGAATGACGGTTCACTTCCGTTAGATCTTAGCAAAAAACCTGTAATTGCAGTTATTGGAGCCAACGCCAAACAAACCATGGGACTTGGCGGAATGGGAGCAGGTGTTAAAACCTTGTATGAGGTTACACCGTTTGAGGGCCTGCAAAACAAAATTGGAGATAAAGCCGAATTGGTTTATGCAAAAGGATACGAACCGATTGTTTTCAATTTCGCTGATTTTTTCAAGAAAAAAACACCTGAGGAACTTGAAAAAGAAGCCCGCGAAAAAGAAATCACAGCCAAAAAATTAGCCGCTGAAGCCGTAGATGTAGCATCAAAAGCTGATATTGTGTTATTCATCGGTGGGGACAACAGGGCCGTGGAAAGTGAAGGAAGAGACAGGAAAGACATTAAACTTCCGTCAGGACAGGATAATTTAATTCAGGCAATTGTCAGGGTAAACCCCAATATTATTACCATACTTACAAGTGGTGCACCGAACGACCTCAATGTTGTAAAACCCGTTTCTAAAGCATTGCTTATTTCATGGTTTAACGGCACCGAAGGTGGAAATGCGTTGGCCGATGTACTGGTAGGAAATATTTCGCCGAGTGGTCGTTTGCCATTCACCCTTCCCATGAAGCTCGAAGATTCGCCGGCTTATGCCTTAGGTAATTATCCGCAGGGAAAGAAAGGTGCCGATGTCTTTGCCGATCTGGTTTCGCAAACGGAGAAAGTGGAGAAATCGAAAGACGATGCATCGGAGAAAGAATTAAAAAATGACCCGAATACGGCCATCTATTCCGAAGAATCGCTGGTCGGTTACCGCTGGTTCGACACAAAGAATATTCCTGTAATGTATCCTTTTGGCTACGGTCTTACCTATACCAATTTTGACTACACCGATTTGAAAACCGACAAGGATACCTACGGAAAGGATGATGTTATCACTGTTTCATTCAAACTGAAGAATACCGGCCCGGTAGCAGCCGACGAAATTGCTCAGGCATATGTCCATCGCATCAATCCATCCGTCGAATGGCCGAATAAAGAACTTAAAGCATTCTCGAGAGTAACTTTAAAACCGGGTGAAAGTAAAACAGTTAAACTGAATATTCCGGTAAAAAGCCTTCAATATTGGAATGAAGCAACACAGTCCTGGACCGACGACCTTTGTAATATCGAATTACAGGTTGGCGCCAATGTGTCCGATATTAAACTTCAAAAAAAGATTGCCTTAATGTAAACCTATATACTCCGGACCATTAATAATCAACCATATACTGAACCCTAATTGTATTAGAAGAAGTGGTATTGATTATTAATGGTTTACAAAATGAACCTGAAAAACATTAAAACTAACCAGTTCATGAAAACAAACCGACGTAGTTTTTTCAAAACATTAGGTGCCGGAGCAGCCGGTGCCAGCTTGGCGTCTCTTCCTTTTTCAGGAATGGCAACCGAACAACCTCCGGTGAACAACGATGACCAGCAACTCTTCATTGGCGACGATATCGCGATAGCAGAAACAGAATACGGTAAGGTTAGAGGCTTTATTCTTCGCGGAATACACCAATTTCGTGGAATTCCGTACGGAGCCGATACAGGTGGAAAGAACCGCTTTATGCCTCCGCAGAAACCGGAACCATGGAAAGAAATTCTGCCTGCCGTTTGGTGGGGAAATACGGCTCCGCAAATCATGGATGGCCGGTATGCGAACGCTTATGCTTCGTTTGTCGACCACTGGAATTACGATGATGTGAGTGAAGATTGCCTCAAGTTGAATGTCTGGACACCAGCCATCGATAAAAAGAAGAGACCTGTATTAGTTTGGTTACACGGAGGAGGCTATACCAACGGTAACGGTATTGAGCAGGATGGCTACGACGGCGAAAATTTTAGTCGTAAAGGCGATACTGTTTTTGTATCGATAAATCATCGCCTTGGTCCCATCGGTTTCTCTGATTTGTCTGGTGTAGGCGGAGAAAAATATGCCGATTCGGGTAACGTGGGGGCGCTCGATATGGTCGCTGCACTGAAATGGGTACAAAATAACATCGCCAATTTTGGCGGAGATCCTCGTAATGTAACGATCATGGGACAATCCGGCGGAGGTGCTAAAGTTTGTATTCTCACGGCGATGCCCGATGCAAAAGGTACGTTCCACAAAGCAGTTCCCCTGAGTGGCTCGACCACCGAAGCAATGAACCAAAACTATTCCAGGAAACTGGGAGAATACGTTTTGAAAGAAGCCAATCTGACATCTTCCGAAATAGACAAATTGCAGGAGATGCCCTGGAAGGATTACATTCTTCTCGCCAACAATGCCCTCCAAAAAATGAGGGAAGATACGGGTGAAAACAGAGGATTCAGAGGCGGCTTCGCACCTGTAGCTGATGGAAGAAATATTCCGAAAGGGAAATTTTACAACGAACCAAATGGCCTGTCTTCGGATGTGCCGATGCTTATTAGCAGTACGTTTCATGAGTGGGCCATGAGCCGGACCAATCCGGAGCTGGAAAAAATGACAGCTGATAAAGCCATCGAGATGTTGAAGAAATGGGCCGGCTTTGGCGGTGGATTGGGTGATAAAGCGCCCGAAGTTTACGCTGCATATGCCAAAGCGTTCCCGGATGCTAAACCCGTTGAATTGGCCATTATGATTAGCAGTAACCGAAAAGGCGTTGTTGAAACGGCCAATGCCAAAGCCAATCAAAAATCGCCGGTTTACGTAGCCTGGTTTGGTTGGCAACCGCCACTGTTCGATAACCGCATGCGGGCTTTCCATTGTCTCGATATCTCGTTCTGGTTCGCGAACACCGACCTCATGCTAACGCACAGCGGAGGTGGAAAACGCCCGAGAATGTTGTCGGATAACATGTCCGGAACATTGCTTCAGTTCATGAAAACCGGAAATCCCAATGGTGGAGGCCTGCCCGAATGGCCACGCTATACGGTCGAAAAGGGCGAAACCATGATTTTGAACGACCGTTCCGAAGTGAAAAACGATCCGGACCGGGAAGCCCGAAATCTAATCTAGCAATATAAAATGACCGGAAGCCACTTTTTCATTTTGATTAGTTCCAGTTAAACTCAGGCATTTTCCGGTCATTTTTCTTTTATTTTCCAGAATGTTACATTATTATTGCGTCTCTTAGACGCATTAATGTTTAATGCATGGTAAATTGCTAACCAACACCATTTGCAAACACAACAATAACTTGTTTTTCAACTAACCTAAACTAAAAATACTATGACAACAAAACGCGAGTTCCTAAAAAAGCTTTCGCTGATTACCGTTGGAGGAATGTTGGGCGGAAGTGCTGCTCCCGCATTCGCATCCAAAACACTGAACAAAATGGCCGGCCCGTCCAAGAAAGTTGGCTTGCAGATCTATTCGCTGGGAAAAGAGCTGACCGATGATGTTCCTAAGGGAATGAAAAAAATAGCCGATATGGGTTACAGCTACATTGAGCTGGCCGGCTACCGCGACAGAAAAATGGGACAGTATGGCATGGATGAGTACCGCAAGATTGTGGAAGATGCCGGTTTGGAAATCCGTAGTTCGCATGTTAATCCAACAACCCGAGAATACAACAAAGGGAACGTCAATCAGATTGCCGATTACTGGAAGAAAACCGTTGAAGACCACGTCAAACTGGGAGCTACGACGCTGGTTCAACCCGGTATGCCCAAAATCGAAACCCATGCCGATGCCGCTCTGGTTTGTGACGTTTTTAACCAGGCAGGTGAGATTGCCAAGGATGCCGGCATTAAATGGGGCTATCACAACCACAACATGGAGTTCAAACGTATTCTTACGGAAGAAGACAAAAAGAAGAATGCTCCGTGGTGGATGCCGGTCGGCGACGTCATTTATGACCTGATGCTGAACGGGACCAATCCGGATTTGGTGTTCTTCGAGATGGATGTATACTGGACCGTAATGGGACAAAACGATCCGTTGGAATATTTCGAAAAATATCCGGACCGTTTCCCGGTATTACATATCAAAGATCGGGAAGTCCTGGGCCAGTCGGGGATGATGAACTTCGAAAATATCTTCAACAAGGCTTACGAAAACGGTTTGAATTCATATTACGTAGAACTGGAGAAAGTGAAAAAAGGAATCACCCAGTTTGAAGGAGTAAAACAATGCTTCGACTACCTGGCCAATGCTTCATTTGTTAGAAACAGTTAACAGCCCGTAAGCAATCAACTTTAACATTATGAAATCTTTCACGAAAATAGTCTCGCTTTCCCTGTTTGTACTCACTATCGGTATCTCAGGATGTAGCCCAAAATACACCACTGAAGACAAAGGTGATTTTGTGCTCGTCCATAATCAGGATGGAGCCACCATTGGTTATTCTCCCAGTTCCGGCGTTCAACTACTCACTGTCGATCGATTGGGTTTCAAGGATCTCAATAAAAACGGTCAGCTCGACAAATATGAAGACTGGCGACTTCCGGTTGACGAGCGGGCCAAAGATCTGGCGGGAAAATTGTCAATAGAACAAATCGCAGGGCTGATGCTTTATAGCGCTCATCAAGCCATTCCCGGACGACCGGGAGGCTTTTTCACATCGACTTACAACGGAAAATCATTCGACGAAAGTGGTGCCAACCCCAGCGATTTATCGGATGAACAGAAAAAATTTCTAACCGAAGATAACCTGCGGCATGTTCTTATTACTACCGTGGAAAGTCCGGGGGTTGCAGCCCAATGGAACAATAATGCCCAGGCGCTGGTCGAAGGTATTGGCATGGGAATTCCCATAAATAACAGTTCCGATCCGCGTCATACCAGTGTTTCAAACGCCGAATACAATGCGAGCGCCGGAGGAAAAATCTCCATGTGGCCGGGAACTGTCGGCATTGCAGCTTCGTTCGACCCAGGTTTGATGAAACAGTTCGGTGAAATCGCTTCCGCGGAATACCGGGCCCTGGGAATTGCAACCGCTCTTTCTCCTCAAATCGATTTAGGTACGGAACCTCGCTGGAGCCGTTTTGACGGGACCATGGGCGAAGATCCCGATTTAACGACCGATATGGCCCGGGCTTATGTCGATGGTTTCCAAACTTCCACTGGCAAAGATGAAATTGCCAACGGATGGGGTTACAAGAGCGTGAATGCGATGGTAAAACACTGGCCGGGCGGTGGTCCGGAAGAAGGTGGCCGCGATGCACATTTTGGCTATGGTGAATATGCCGTTTATCCGGGAAACAACCTGAAAGATCACTTGAAGCCTTTTACCGAAGGCGCTTTCAAACTGAATGGACCGACCGAAATGGCGTCAGCCGTAATGCCTTACTACACTATTTCATTTAATCAGGATACGGTCAATGGAGAAAATGTAGGAAATAGTTACAATAAATACCTGATTACCGATCTGCTTCGTGGTAAATACGGCTACGATGGAGTGGTTTGCACTGACTGGATGATTACCAAGGATACGAAGGCTGTCGACCTGTTTCAGGGGAAATGTTGGGGCGTTGAAAATCTGAGCGAAGCACAACGTCACTATAAAGCCATCGAAGCTGGAGTTGACCAGTTTGGCGGGAACAACGAAATGGGACCGGTTATCGAAGCTTACAAAATGGGCGTGGCCGAGCATGGTGAAGAATACATGCGCAAGCGATTCGAACAGTCAGCCGCTCGTCTGCTGAAGAATATCTTCCGGGTAGGCTTGTTCGAAAATCCGTATTTGAATGTAGCCGAAACCGAAGAAATAGTGGGTAATCCGGAATTCATGAAGGTCGGCTATGATGCTCAACTTCGTTCCATTGTCCTGTTGAAAAACCAGAATCACATCCTTCCGGTGAAAAAACAACTGAAAGTTTATGTGCCAATTCGTTACACACCGGCAGGTAAAAACTGGTTTGGTTTTCCAACACCGGAGAAAAAAGCTTATCCTTTTAATATGGACATCGTCAAAAAATATTTCGAGGTAGTTGAAACTCCCGAAGAAGCAGATTTTGCATTGGTGGGCATCGAAAGCCCCGATGGCGGAGTTGGCTACGACCGCGAGGATTTGAAAAATGGCGGAAATGGCTATATCCCCATCAGTCTTCAGTATGGAAAATACAAAGCCGAATTTGCCCGCGATCCGAGTATTGCAGGCGGCAGTCCTTTTGAAGATTTCACTAATCGAACTTACAAAGGAAAAACGGTCACTACTCACAATCAGTTCGACATGGGAATGGTGAACGACACCAAAGTGAAAATGGGTGTTAAGCCCGTTGTGGTTGTTGTAAAAGTTTCCAAACCAATGGTCTTCTCCGAAATCGAAAAGAATTCCAACGCCATCCTCATTCACATGGGTGTTCAGGATCAAGCCATCATGGATATTCTCTCCGGAGCAGCCGAGCCTTCAGCTTTGCTGCCTTTCCAAATGCCGGCCAACATGAAAACAGTTGAAGAACAAAAAGAGGATATTCCGCGGGATATGGAATGCTATGTTGATTCGGAAGGTCACACCTACGATTTTGCCTACGGCATGAACTGGAGCGGAGTTATAAACGATGAACGGGTAACCAAATACAAATAAGCTACCGCGAACTTGTTCTTAACCATAAACATTTTTGATAGCTAAAAACAGAAAGGCCTGTAAATCTTGCGACTTACAGGCTTTTCATCTTTGTGTCGGTCTGCAGGGATTCGAACCCTGGGCCCGCTGATTAAGAGTCAGCTGCTCTACCAACTGAGCTACAGACCGCTTTATTGGACTACAAAAATAGAAAAATACAGTGTCGTTGTCACCGGCGATAGTCCTTAATTTCTACTTTTTGCCCAAATTATTTATTCACATGGCAAACAATTTTCCTCTTTCAGGGTATGTATGGGATGATGAAGGTGACCGAAAAAAATATTGCCAACAGAGAAACTGATTTTCTTATTGTAGGACAAGGTTTGGCCGGGACCATGTTGGCATTTGAATTACACCGGCGTGGAAAAAATTTCGTGGTAGTTGATTCACCTTCCGGTGAAAAAGCCAGCCGCGTGGCTGCCGGAATCATCAATCCGGTTGTTTTTCGCCGCCTAACGAAATCGTGGTTGGTGGATGATCTTTTTCCAGTTCTGAAAGACACCTACCACGAACTGGAGAAACTCCTTTCCTGCCATTTACTGCATACACTGAAGATTAACAAAATTTTAGGCAAGGAAGAAGGTTCGTTCTGGCGAACTAAAACAGTGGAAAACAAACTGGAATCATACATTCATTCCGAACCAGATACCACTTTTCATAAAGGCGGCATAGAAGCTCCTTATGGAATTGGCAAGGTCTTTAACGCCTTCCGGGCCGATTTGCCATTCTTAATCGACCGCTTCCGGGAATTTCTGATTCAGGAGAATCGCTTTATCAGTGAAAAACTGGACACCGGTGATATCATTCGGAAAACCGGAAAAGTACAATGGAAAAACATCACGGCACAAAAAATCATCTTTTGCCAGGGATTCCGCGCCAGCGACAATCCATTCTTCCAACCTGTCAAATTCAAACACACAAAAGGCCAGGTGTTGGATTTGAATATTCCCGATCTGGAAATTACCAACATGGTCAATAAGGGAATGTTTGTACTGCCGCTGGGTGAAAATCGTTTTCGTGCAGGTGCTACTTACCGCTGGGATTTTCAAGATACAAATCCCGACGACGAAGCGACAGCTGAATTAACCGGGAAAATGGAGAAGATTGTCAAAGTTCCTTATTCCATAACCGGAAAAAGAGCCGGCATTCGGCCAACAACACACGACCGACGGCCTGTGGTTGGTTTACATCCTGACTACCCGGAAATCGGCATTTTTAATGGATTGGGCTCAAAAGGAGCCATGCTGGCCCCCTTTTTCGCGCGCGAATTTGCACGTCTTCTTTGCGGAGAATCTGATACCATCCATCCGGAAGTTAATCTTCTAAGGTATTACCGAAAAAAATAACCGGCTTACGAACCGGTCTGAAACAGCGTCGGCGGCTTTTTCCATTTAATGCCGCACCCGGCAGAAGGCTTCTGCTCTTCCGGAACCGGCTTTCCATTAAGAACTGCATCGAGCGCTGCCCGCAAATCTTTTCCGGTTACAGGCACGTCATTCTTCGGTCGGGCTTCGTCCATCTGTCCGCGATAGACGCACTTCAAATCCTTGTCGAACACGTAAAAATCGGGCGTGCAAGCTGCCATGTATGCTTTTGCCACATCCTGCGATTCATCGTACAGATACGGGAATGGATACCCCTCTTTCGCGGCTGTCTCCTTCATCAGCTTCGGCGCATCATCGGGATAATTATCGACATCATTGGAGCTGATGCCAACAAAGCTCATTCCCTTTGCTCCATATTCGTTGGCAATGGCCGTGATCTCGTGGTTTACATGCTTCACATAGGGACAGTGATTGCAAATAAACATCACAACCGTAGCTATATCAGATTGGATTTCGTCGAGTGAAATATTCTTACCCGAAACGGTATCAGGCAACTCAAATGCCGGCGCTTTCCCGCCCAGCGGAAACATTCTTGAAAAAGTAAGTGACATAATGATCTTCTTCTTTCGTTCATTCGGTTTAACGAAAAGAATCGATCATGGTTTACGAAAAAAAGAAGAAAGTCGGACTTATTTTAACTGCAAATCTTCCAGTAACCGAATATAAATATCGATTCCGTTCCGAATCTCTTCTTCCAAAATGTATTCATCGGGCGTGTGCGAGCGTGCCGAATCACCGGGACCGACTTTCACGGTAGTGTATGGAATAACTGCCTGATCAGACGTCGTTGGAGAACCGTAGGTTTCCAGTCCCAGCTCAACACCACGCTTCACCAGTGGGTGGTCAAGCGGAATGCCTGATGAATTGAGTCGATACGAACGAGCGGTCAGTTTGCTTTCGAGCAGACCGGAAAGCTTATCGAAAACTTCTTCATTGGAGTAACATTCGTTGGTCCGCACATCGATGACGAACTTACAACTATCGGGAACAACGTTGTGCTGATGACCGGCTTCGATTTGGGTTACGGTCGTCTTCACCGGTCCCAAAACGGGCGATTCTTCCGGAAATTTAAAATCCAAAAGATGTTGAATATCGTCAAGTGCTTTGTAGATGGCATTGACTCCTTCGTTACGGGCCGCATGTCCGGTTTTGCCAACCGCTTCGGCGTCAATAACCAGCAACCCTTTTTCGGCGATGGCCAGATTCATCCCGGTAGGTTCGCCCACTAGCCCCAAATCAATCGGTCCCAGTTCGTCTAAAATGGAGGCGACGCCATTGGTCCCGGAAATCTCTTCTTCGGCGGTAGCACTCCAAATCAGGTTGAACGGCAATTCCGATAACTCGTCGAAATAGCGGAAAGCGGCCAGTTGGGCAACCACTGAGGCGCCGGCATCATTGCTGCCCAGACCGGTCAGTTTGCCATTTTCCACCACCGGCGTAAAGGGATCATTCGTCCAACCATTGGCCGGCTTCACCGTATCGATGTGTGAATTGAACAACACAACGGGCTTCCCATCCTGCCAGTTCCTGTTCTTCAGCCAAAGATTATTTCCCTGACGGAAAGGAGAAAATCCCCACTCCTTTGCCTGATTTTCCAGAAACGTAGCAACCGCATCCTCATCGCGACTTAACGACGGAATGCCAATCATATCCTGCAGCAGACGATAGGCGTCGCTGTGAAGTTTTTCAATCGAAAGATTCATAGCATAAGTAAACAGCTGCTTCCCGGACGGAAAGCAGCATCAAATGAGTGTATTCAATTATTCTTCCTCTTCTTCGTGGAAAAGTGCCAGGCGGGTTCCGCCTTTGGAACCGGAAAGGGCCGATGCGTTGGTCACGACCACCGCGTTAACTCCCTGTTTCATCGCATTGAAACCGGTCGTCAGTTTCGGAATCATGCCACCATTTACTGTTCCGGTCGATTTCATCTCTTCGAATTCGGCCATGGTAATTTCATCAATCACCGAATCTTCATCCGATTCGTCCATCAGCACGCCGCGTTTATCGAAGCAATAAATTAGCGTGACCCGATAACTGGAGCTTAACGCAATGGCCAGTTCCGAAGCAATGGTGTCGGCATTGGTATTGAATAATTGACCATCGCCGTCGTGCGTGATAGGCGCTACCACCGGAACCGCACCATTCTCGAGCAATTCGCGGAGCATGCGATTATTCACATTGACCACATCGCCCACAAAGCCGTAATCAACCTCGGCAACGGGACGTTTTTTGGCACGGACAACATCCAAATCGGCACCAGTCAATCCAAGAGCGTTGGTTCCCAAAGCCTGTAGCTTCGCAACCAGGTTTTTATTGACCAGGCCGGCATATACCATGGTAACCACCTCCAGGGTTCCTTCATCCGTAACGCGGCGACCTTCCACCATTTTCGGTTTAACGCCCAACTTTTCGCCAATGGCTGTCGCCTTGGTGCCTCCACCATGTACCAGAATCTTATTTCCGGCGATGCGCGAAAAATCACGAAGCAGGTTTTGAAGCGATTCTTCTTCCTCCACTACCTTTCCGCCCACTTTGATGATGGTCAGATGTTCGATCATTTTAGTTCCTCCAGTATCATTTTTAACACCGCCTGTGCCGATACTTCGCGGTTGGCAGCCTCCTGAATGACGATGGAATCGGGACTATCAATTACACCATCGGAAACAACCATATTCCGGCGAACCGGCAGGCAATGCATGAATTTTGCCTGATTGGTCAGAGCCATTTTTTCCTCGTCGACCGTCCATTTTCGGTCACGGGAAAGGACCTGTCCATAACTACTGTAAGATGCCCAATTTTTTGCATAAATAAAATCGGCATTGGAAAAAGCTTTCTTCTGATCGTATTCAACCTTCACATCGCCCATAAATTCAGGCGCTAATTCATATCCTTCGGGATGGGTAACCACCAGTTCGTAATCGGTTTGACGCATCCATTCCACAAACGAATTGGGAACAGCCTGCGGTAATGCTTTTGGATGTGGAGCCCAGGTCAGCACCACTTTAGGCCGCTCTTTCGTTTTAAACTCCTCAATGGTCACATGATCGGCAAATGACTGCAGCGGATGCCGTGTGGCGGCTTCCATGCTGACGACGGGAACGCCGGAGTAATCGATAAACTGGTTGATGATTTTTTCCTGGTAATCATCTTCTTTGCTCTTGAACTGCGCGAACGACCGCACTCCAATAATATCACAGTATGAACCAATGACCGGAATTGCTTCCCGCAAATGTTCGGGTTTGTCTCCATCCATGATGATCCCCAGCTCCGATTCGAGCTGCCAACCATCCTGATTCACGTTCAACACCATCGTGTTCATGCCCAGATTCATCGCCGCCTTTTGAGTACTGAGGCGCGTACGCAAACTCGAGTTGAAGAAAATCAGCACCATGGTTTTGTTTTTGCCCAGATGCTGATAGGCAAACGGATTCTTTTTCATTTCGAAAGCGATTTTCAGCGCTTCGTCCAGGTCGGGTAAATCGTGTACGGATGTAAAATGCCTCATGATCTATTTTTTCAGCTCGTTATGTATTCTTAATAAGTTGATGAGATTATTTCGGACGGATTTGTCCGTCGCCTTCTATCAGCCACTTGTAGCTGGTGAGTTCTTCCAACGCCATCGGGCCGCGGGCATGCAGCTTTTGTGTGCTAATGCCGATTTCGGCGCCCAAACCAAATTGCGCTCCGTCAGTGAAAGCAGTGCTGGCGTTTGTATACACTGATGAAGCATCGACCAGTTTGCGGAACAGATCGAGATGCTCCTGATTTTCGGAAATGATGGCTTCGCTGTGCTTGGAACTGTATTCGGCAATGTGATCGAGCGCCTCTTCGAAAGACGCTACGGTTTTGATGGCCATTTTATAATCGAGAAACTCGGTTCCGAAGGATTCTTCGGTCGCCGGCTTCAATAAATCTTCCGGATAATGCTCTTCCAATGCTTCCATTGCCTGTTCGTCGGCAAAAATTTCCACCTGACTTTCCGGCAGCAATTCCGCCAGGTAAGGCAAATCGCTCAGACGCGACTCATGAATGACTAGGCAATCGAGCGCGTTACAAACACTCGGACGACGCGTTTTCGCATTGTTGATGATCTCGCGCCCTTTCTCTTCATCACCGAACTCATCGAAATACGTATGGCAAATTCCCGCACCCGTTTCGATGACCGGAATGGTTGCATTTTCGCGGACGTAATTGATGAGTCCCTGACTTCCGCGGGGAATCAGCAAGTCGACATAGCCCTGTGCATTGAGCAACTCGCCTGTCGCTTCCCTCCCGGGAGGAAGTAAAGTCAGTACATGGGCATCGATGTTGAACGATTTCAATACCCGGTGAATAATGGACACGATAGCTTCATTGGAATCCGCTGCATCGCTTCCGCCTTTCAACACACAAACATTTCCTGATTTCAGGCATAGCGAGAAAACGTCGAAGGTTACATTCGGACGGGCTTCGTAAATAATGCCGATGACACCAAACGGCACACTGACTCGTTTGATTTGCAATCCATTCGGTCGGGTTGTTTCCGACAATACTTTTCCCAACGGCGAAGCCATGGAAGCTACACTTCGCATGTCGGATGCAATTCCTTCGATTCGTTCCGCGGTCAGCTTCAGTCGGTCATACTTCGGATCGAATGGCGCCATCCTTTGCAGATCTTTCTCGTTCTCCTTCAGGATAAAATTCGTTTCCTTTACGGCTTCGTCAGCAACAGCCATCAACACCTGATTGATGGTCTCTTCCGTCACCAGATTCAGTTTCCGACTCGCCTGAAGCGCCTGCTCAAATTTTTCTCGATACTGCATGTCCGGTCGTTTTTTTCAGTTTCTGTTGTTTCAATAGGTGGGTCCTGTTATTCTTCCCCAACACTGGAGAACAATATTCTTTAAACGATTTGCGACCCCTCTAAATTTTTCTGCTATTAATCAAACTATATTGGATGCTTCTCAAACCGTTTTAGATACTTCTTAAATCGCGCTAGATACCCACCACACCGTCTTAGATGACCACCACATCGTCTTAGATGACCACCACACCGTCTTAGATAATCACCGGAATTAACTAGAGCGACTTATTAATTACTTTGTTTTTTATAAATCTTTTTATTAAACACCCACAATATTTTTAATCATATAGTTGAATCCATTTAATATTTATAAAAATCTATTGGTGTCTTTTAAACATTTATTGCCATTTTGCCAGAATATCTTAATTCTTCTGAAATTTCTTATAGACAATTCATTTGACTCCCCAAATTTTCCAACATCTCCAGGGAGAAACACCTCCGTTAAAACCAGGCGCTACCCCAGGTAAAGGTAATCGTAGTGAATAAATGGTTTGTCGTATTTAGCGCCCATTTCCCGTTCCACAATTTTGGAGGAGAAGCCCGCTTTCCCCAATCCCAGCAACTTTCCACCGGCATCTTTCACCCGCACGATGTCGCCGGTTTTAAACTGCCCCTGCACCCCGGTAATTCCGATAGTGAGCAAGCTGGTTGCCCGGTGGGAAAGCAACGCATCGCGGGCGCCGTCATTCACAAACACTTCGCCGCGGGCAAAATCGTCTGAGTGTGCCAGCCACTTCTTCACTGTATTCGATTTCCGTTTTTCCGGTTCGAACCAGGTATGTGGTATATCCGAGTTCGGATCCATCAAATCAGTCAGAATATTCAAATGAACACCGTTCGCAATATGAACGGCTACGCCCTGCCCTGCCAACTTCGAGGCGATAGAACTTTTGGTTAACATGCCTCCCCGGCCGAAATTCGACTTCTGAGTAGAAATTAATTCTTCAGAAACCGTTTCGCCAACAGCAATATGCCGAATCAATTCACTGTCCGGTTCGCCCGGGTTTCCACGGTATACTCCATCCACATTGGTCAGCAAAAACAGCGCCTCCACATCCATCATGGAAGCAATGAGGCCGGAAAGTTCGTCGTTATCGGTAAACATCAATTCCGTAACCGAAATGGCATCGTTCTCATTGATAACCGGCACGACGCCACTTTCGAGCAACGTGTTGATGCAATTACGCATGTTCAGGTAATGTTGCCGGTCGCTGAAGTTCTCCTTGGTGGTTAAAACCTGGGCACACGTCAGTCCGTGCTCCCTGAACAGGTCGGCATACCGGTTGATGAGCTTTACCTGCCCTACGGCGGACCACAACTGCCTCCTTGAAACCGTATCGTGCTTTTTCTGGGGCTCCACCTCAGCCCGACCTGCAGCTACCGCACCCGATGAAACGAGAATCACCCTGACACCTTTTTTCTGCAACGCAGCAATCTGATCGACAAAGTGCGCCATACGCGCAACATTCAGCATACCGTCTTCGCGGGTAAGCAGATTGCTTCCAATTTTCACCACAATGCTGGAGTAGCGGTTTGCCATGAGATAAATGCCTTTTTTCCTGAAAAGTAAATTTCAGGCGAATGGGGGTTTTACATTTCCGGAGACGGATACTTAACCGTTGTTAATTTTATTGTATGATACCAGTAATCCCTGAATTAAAGCCGACGAAAATCCCTGATGTTCCATCGCGTTCAATCCTGAGATGGTAATTCCTTTCGGTGTGGTTACCTTGTCGATTTCCCTTTCGGGATGATGACCAGTTTGCAGAATGAGTTCGGTAGCACCCTTCACCGTCTGAGCAACAATTTCCTGCGCTACTTCTGCGCCAAAGCCAATCTCAATCCCACCTTGCGTAGCCGCACGAATGAATCGAAGAGCAAACGCAATCCCACAGGCTCCCAAGACAGTAGCGGCTGCCATCAGCTCTTCATTGATGTAGATAACTTTTCCAAGCGTTTCGAAAAGCTCCTGAATCACCTCTTTTTGCTCGTCATTGCAATCGGGTGCCGAAATACAGGTCATCGACTCCTGCAGTGCAATGGCTGTGTTTGGCATCACCCGGAATGGAATAACATTGTCTGGCAACCACGATTTCAAGCTCTCAATGCTCACACCCGTCATCAGTGAAGCCACCATCTGCCCGGTAACAAGCGCGCTACTAATTCCCTGAAGGACACCTTCGGCCTGGTAAGGTTTCACCGCCACAATAACCAAATCGGCTCCTTTCACCGCAGCGGCGTTGTCTGCAGTAACACGAACACCTTGCTTTGCCAGGTCGTCGAGCAAATGCGGTCGCCGACGGGTAATCACCAGTTGCTTCGCAGGTAAACCGGCTTTCAAAAAGCCCTCGGCCATGGCCCGTCCCAGGTTTCCTCCTCCAATGATGCAAATATTCAGGTTCTTCATAGCTTTTCTCATTTTTGTCCTATTCTGCGTTACCACAAACCTAAAGCAGAACACAAATAAGACAATCAATTTAATACATTTTGCCGGTATTTTTAACCAATTATTAACCCAATACCCTTTTCAGCGATAATAAAAACCGCTCGGCTTGTTCACGGGTAACAGCTAAAGGTGGCAACAAACGGATGGTGTGAGTTCCGGTTACACCGGTAAATATCTTTTCTTCGAAGAGCAGCTTCTTTCGGATTTCTGCAATAGGCTCATCGAACTCCAATCCGAGCATCAGACCGCGGCCACGGACTTCCTTGATTTTGTCAATGCCAGTCAGCGACGCCATCAGGTAGTTGCCTACAACTTCAGCGTTTTCGATTAACTGCTCATTCTGCATAATGTCTAACACAGCAATGCTGGCAGCACAGGCAAGATAATTGCCACCAAAAGTTGTTCCCAGCATTCCTTTGCGGGCTTCAAACTCCGGACTAATCAAAACGCCTCCTACCGGGAAACCGTTTCCCATTCCTTTCGCTATGGTGATGAGATCGGGCTTCACATTGGCATATTGATGCGCAAAGAATTTTCCGCTTCGCCCGTAACCCGATTGGATTTCATCCAGAATCAGGACAGTTCCGTACCGATGACAAAGTTTTCCGGCTTCTTCCAGGAAAGAAGGTTCCGGCACACGGCAACCCCCAATGCCCTGAATGCCTTCCACTATGACCGCCGCCACATCGCCTTCCATTAGTTCGCTTTCTAAGGCTTCTACATCATTCAATGGAAGAAAAGTCCGCTCCACGGTATCGTTCAAAGGTGACACAATGGAAGGGTTATCGGTTACAGCTACGGCTGCAGAAGTACGGCCATGAAACGACTTCTCGAAAGAAACAATGCGGGCTCTTTCTGTATGAAAGGAAGCCAGCTTCAATGCATTTTCGTTGGCTTCGGCACCCGAGTTGCACAGGAAAAGAGAATAATCTTCGTAACCGGAAAGTGCTCCCAGCTTATGAGCGAGTTCGCGCTGTAATGGATTCTGGACTGAGTTGGAATAGAATCCCATTTTCTTCAGCTGTTCGCTCAACATTTGAACATAATAAGGATGCGAATGCCCAACAGAAATCACGGCGTGTCCGCCGTATAAATCGAGGTATTCGACGCCATTTTTATCGGTGATGGTACACCCTTTGGCCGCCACCGGTTCTACATCGAACAGCGGATATACATCGAAAAGTTCCATGTTTTTTCGAATTTATTTTTGGGATTAAAATGCGACCGGCTTCAGGTTGAGCCCGGCGGTTTCCTTCAATCCGAACATCAGGTTCATGTTCTGTACAGCCTGCCCTGACGCACCTTTCAAAAGGTTATCGGTGCAGGAGAGAATAAGCAGTTTGCCATCATGTTTTTCCAGGTAAAGCAGTGCTTTATTGGTATTCACCACCTGCTTCAGGTCCGGATTTTCCGGTGACAAATGCACAAACGGATGCCCTTCGTAATAGCGCTGATACAGTTCGCGGGCTTCTTCCACTGTTCCTTCGAAATCGGTGTAAACCGAAGCAAAAATACCGCGCGCATGATTTCCCCTTACGGGAATGAAATTCAACGGTTGCTCAAACTGCCCTTGCAGCTGTGCTAAGCTTTGACGGATTTCTCCCAGATGCTGGTGCTGAAAAGCTTTGTACACCGACACATTGCTGTTGCGCCAGCTAAAATGCGAAGTCCCGGAAGGAGACTGACCCGCCCCGGTTGAGCCTGTAATGGCATGTACATGCACTTCGTTTGTGAGCAAACCAGCTGCCGCCAATGGCAGCAAAGTCAACTGAATACCGGTAGCAAAACATCCTGGATTGGCAATGCGTTTCGCGGTGCGAATCTCTTCGCGGTTCAATTCGGGTAAACCGTATACGAAATCGTTTCCTTCCCGCTTTAAGCGGAAATCATGACTCAGATCGATAATTTTTACACGCTGCGGAACGTCGTTCTTTTCAAGATATTCGGCTGACTTTCCATGTCCCATACAGAGAAATATCACGTCAACAGCATCAAAGTCAATATCAGAAAACACCAAATCGGTCTCCCCGATTAAATCTTTGTGCACCGAAGTAACCGGTTGCCCGTCGTTGCTGGAACTTTGTATACAGGAAACATCGGCAGCCGGATGATTTAACAGGATGCGCAAAAGCTCACCCGCCGTATAACCCGCACCGCCAACGATCCCCGTGCTTACTGTAGCCATTGAATGTGTTTATTTCTTGTTGACTGAATAGAAAATCTTCAACTGGTTGCCCAGAATTTTGGTAAATCCTTTGGCATCATCTGCAGTCCAGCCCTTATTCATCTCGCCGTATTCACCGAATTCCGACTTCATCAAATCGTGCTCCGATTCAATTCCTACTAACTGGAAGGTGTACGGACGCAGTTTGACAATCACCTTTCCGGTAACATTCTCTTGTGTACTTTCCAGGAATTTTTCGATATCGCGCATCACCGGCTCGAGGTACATCGCTTCGTGAAGAAACATTCCATACCAGTTGCCCAACTGATCTTTCCAGTACTGCTGCCATTTGGTCAGCGTATGTTTTTCCAGCATCTGGTGTGCTTTGATAATAAGCATCGGAGCAGCTGCTTCGAATCCTACCCGGCCTTTGATACCGATGATGGTATCGCCGATGTGCATGTCGCGGCCAACAGCCCATACAGAACCAATTTCTTCCACCTGACGGATAGCATCGATGGTGCTGAAATGCTTGTTGCCATTCACCCCTTTCAACTGACCTTTCACAAAATCGAGGGTCAATGTCTCCTCACCTTCCTTCTTCAGCTGGCTTGGATACGCCTCTTCCGGTAATGTCTGATTACTGGTCAGCGTCTCCTTACCTCCGATACTGGTTCCCCAGAGTCCGGCATTAATGGAGTAAGCCATCTTCGTATAATCGGCCTGTACACCGTGATCTTTCAGGTAGTTGATCTCAAACTCACGGGTCAGCTCCATGTCACGCGTAGGCGTAATAATTTCGATTTCCGGTGCCAAAACCTGAAAAGCCAAATCAAAACGAATCTGGTCGTTTCCGGCACCGGTACTACCGTGAGCCACATATTTGGCGCCAATTTTTTTCGCATACTCAATGATGGCGATGGCTTGAAAAATACGCTCCGAACTGACAGAAATGGGATAGGTATTATTTCGCAATACATTACCATACACCATGTATTTAATACCTTTCTGGTAATACTCTTCCGTTACGTCGAGGGTTTTGTGACTCTTCACTCCCAGCGCGTACGCACGTTTTTCAATATCGGTCAGTTCTTCAGGAGAAAATCCTCCTGTATTGGCTATCGCCGTATGAACTTCCAAGTCCTTTTCTTTCGACAGATAGATGGCACAATACGATGTATCCAAACCTCCGCTAAATGCCAGAACTACTTTTTCACTCATAACTGTTTATGCTTTTTTCCGTTAACCGGATAAGATGATTACTCTGTTTTTTTTCCGTTTTTGTTTTCGGCCAGTGCCTGTTTTTCCGCTTTCCGTTTATCGACCCATTCGCGAAATACCTGAAACGGAGTTTTTCCTTTTTTCCCGTTGCCATTTTTCCAGGCCGGATCGTAAAGCATTCCAGTACACAGGCATTTGCTCCGACCAGTTCGCTGCAGAATGTCGTAGTTCACACAGCTTTGACAGCCTTTCCAGAATTGCTCATCATCGGTCAATTCCGAGAAAGTGACAGGCTTGTACCCCAAATCGGAGTTGATTTTCATCACCGCTAATCCGGTCGTCAGACCGAAGATTTTAGCTTCGGGGAATTTGCTGCGTGACAGTTCGAACGCGCGCTGCTTGATGCGGCGGGCCAAACCATGGCCACGATATTCTCGGGGAACAATCAGTCCCGAGTTGGCTACAAACTTGTTAGTGCCAAATGTTTCGATGTAACAAAAGCCAGCAAACTTATCGCCGTCGATGGCAATAATGGCTTTGCCTTCTTTTATTTTCGATTCAATGTATTCATGCGTACGGCGCGCAATACCTGTACCGCGCTCCTTCGAAGCCAGGTCGATGGCATCGTTCACCTCGTCCACATACTTGATGTGTTCCTCTCCGGCCACTACGACCTTGATGGCAGCTTTTTCGTCTTTGTTATTCTTCTTTAACGGAAACATGTTTTCCTTTATTAATCAATTTTACCTTCCAGTTTGGGCATGGTCATGATTAACGCGTTGATGACATCATTACGGCCAACTCCCTCTCTGACAATGAGCAGAATGGTATCGTCACCTGCCACTGTTCCTAATATTTCAAATAAATTTGCTTTGTCAATTACCGATGCAATGCTGCTGGCATACCCCGGAAGCGTTGTCACAACCCCCAGATTTCCTGAAAATTCTACTTTTAAAAAACCGTCGGCCAAAAAGTTGGCATGCGAAATATCCGGCACAGACTCATCAGTATTCGCCAGATTTTCACGCAAACGGTATATATATCCATGTTGTGAATCGCTGATTTTCATCACTTGAAGCGATTTCAAATCTCGCGAAAGCGTCGCCTGCGTCACCTCGTATCCCTCTTTATTCAACAGATTCAGCAGCTCATCCTGGCTGCTGATTCGGTCACCTGAGATAATTTTTTTGATGGCCAACAAGCGTTGTGTCCGATTCTTCATTATGAATATTTATTTATACTGATTGCAATTTTATGCATTAAAATCGAATAATTATGCATTTAAATGTAAAATTATTCATAATTTTGACCCATTCTCAAAAGCGAGGTGAATAATTATTAATTATTTTACATTGAAATTTTGGACATCAAGCAGGAAATAACCTATTTTTGTGCCGTGCAACATGTCTTTAGAATATTAGACAGACACGCTGAGAAATGCGTTTTTGCTGCCGAGTACAAGGCAGTGGGAACGCATTTTTTTTGTCCACACGTTTCGAAAAATCATATAAAATCAGCAATAAAATCAACCGGAAATGCAAAACGTGCAGAAAGCAAAATTGATTCTTGAGGACGGGACCGTATTCGAAGGGAAATCTTTCGGATACGAGAAGTCGATAGCCGGAGAAGTGGTGTTTTACACGGCAATGACGGGTTACCCCGAAAGCCTCACCGATCCTTCCTACACCGGGCAAATCCTGGTATCGACTTACCCGATGATTGGTAATTACGGTGTTCCCAACGACGTGGAAGAAAATGGTATTTTCAGGTACTTTGAGTCGGACAAAATTCATGTGAGCGCACTCATTATATCTGATTATTCATTCGAGTACAGTCACTGGAACGCGATGCAAAGCCTGGGAGACTGGCTGAAGGAAAATGAAGTTCCCGGTCTGTTTGATATCGACACCCGCGCCCTGACCAAAATCCTCAGGGAAAAAGGTTCGATGTTGGGAAAAATCGTTTTCGAAGGAAACGAGGTCGATTTTTATGACCCGAATGAAGAAAATTTGGTCTCCCGTGTGAGCATCGACGAAGTAAAAACATACGGAAACGGCGACCACAAAGTGGTGCTGGTCGACTGTGGAGTGAAAAACAACATTATCCGGTGTTTATTGAGACGAAACACGACCGTCATCCGCGTGCCGTGGAACTATGATTTTAATACAATTGAGTGTGACGGGATTTTCCTCTCCAACGGACCGGGCGACCCGGCGATGGTACAGGAAACCGTGGAGAATGTCGGTAAAGCGTTGGATGATGTGAAGCCCATCATGGGTATCTGTCTTGGAAACCAGCTGCTCGGACGTGCTGCAGGCGGTGACACTTACAAATTAAAGTACGGACACCGGAGTCACAACCAACCTGTTCTCCTGACCGGAACGGACAAATGTTACATCACCTCGCAGAACCACGGGTTTGCCATCGACGACAAAACACTGCCTGAAGATTGGGAACCGATGTTCGTGAATGTGAACGACCAGACCAACGAAGGAATTCGTCACAAAACCAAGCCTTTCTTCTCTACCCAGTTCCACCCCGAGGCCTCATCGGGTCCGGTGGATACGGAGTTCCTCTTTGATGATTTCATCACCAACATCAAGAAGTACAAAAAGCAATGAACCGGCCGAATGAAACAGGCAACACAACTGTTCATTCATCATGCAAAACGATTGAAACTATGCTCAATAAAGATATCAAGAAAGTAATTGTCCTCGGTTCGGGGGCACTGAAAATCGGAGAAGCCGGCGAATTTGACTATTCCGGTTCGCAGGCACTCAAAGCGCTGAAAGAGGAAGGCGTCGAAACCGTTCTGATTAACCCGAATATTGCTACCATCCAGACATCGGAGAACATTGCCGACAAGGTGTATTTCCTTCCGGTGACGGCAAAATTTGTGGAAGAAGTGATTAAGAAAGAGCAGCCGGACGGCATTCTGCTGGCCTTTGGTGGTCAGACAGCCCTCAACTGCGGCGTCGATTTGTACCGTGGCGGTATTCTCGAAAAATATAATGTGCAGGTGGTGGGTACTCCGGTACAGTCCATCATTAATACCGAAGACCGGGAGATTTTTGCTGGCATTTTGGGCGAAATCAATGTGCGAACGCCGCGAAGCATCGCCTGTTCTTCCATCGAGGAAGCGAGGGCAGCTGCCGAAAAACTGGGCTTCCCGCTCATCATTCGTGCCGCCTATACCTTAGGAGGTATGGGTTCCGGCTTTAGCTCCAACATGGACGAGCTGAACAAACTGGCCGATAACGCCTTCTCCTACTCACCTCAGATTCTGGTGGAAGAATCGCTGAAAGGCTGGAAAGAGGTAGAGTACGAAGTGGTGCGCGACCGCTTCGACAACTGTATCACGGTGTGTAATATGGAAAACTTCGACCCGCTGGGTATACACACTGGGGAGTCGATTGTGGTGGCTCCGTCGCAAACCCTTTCCAATGCCGAGTACCACAAGCTGCGGGAACTCTCCATCAAAATCATCCGCAAAATCGGTGTGGTAGGGGAATGTAATGTGCAGTTCGCCCTCGACCCGAATTCTGAAGATTACCGGGTGATTGAGGTGAACGCCCGTCTGTCTCGCTCGTCAGCGCTGGCTTCCAAGGCTACCGGTTATCCGCTGGCTTTTGTGGCCGCTAAACTGGGACTCGGCTACGGTTTGCACGAGCTGAAAAATGCAGTGACCAAAGTAACCACTGCCGCTTTTGAGCCGGCGCTCGATTACGTGGTGGTGAAGATTCCACGCTGGGACCTCACTAAATTTACTGGTGTTTCGAAGAACCTCGGCTCGAGCATGAAATCGGTGGGTGAGATTATGGCCATCGGCCGCTCGTTCGAGGAAGCCATCCAGAAAGGTATCCGGATGGTTGGACTGGGCATGCACGGATTTGTAGCCAACAGCGGGCAAGCAAAAATCGACGATGTGGAAGAAGAGCTTCAGAAGCCAACCGACCGTCGTATTTTCGCCATCGCGGAAGCCTTCCATCACGGCCATTCGGTAGAAAAAGTGTGGGAAATGACCCGCATCGACAAGTGGTTCCTGCAAAAGCTGAACAATATTTATATTCTGCGTAACGAGCTGGAGAAACTCAGTAAACTGGAAGACATCCCGTACGAGATGCTCCTGCTCGCGAAGAAGCAAGGTTATTCCGATTTCCAGATTGCGCGTCTCGTTCTCAAAAGTGCCGATGAAAAAATCAACGGCGACCTGATTAAGGTGCGTGAATACCGGAAGAAACTGGGCATTTTGCCTTACGTGAAGCAAATCGATACGCTGGCTGGCGAATATCCGGCACAGACCAATTACCTCTACATGACCTACAACGGTTCGGAGCATGATATCGAATTCCAGCACGACGACCAGTCGGTGATTGTGCTGGGCTCGGGTGCTTACCGGATTGGTTCTTCCGTTGAATTTGACTGGTGTTCGGTGAATGCAGTCAACACCATCCGGCAGGAGAAGTATCGCGCCATCATGATCAACTACAATCCGGAAACGGTTTCGACCGACTACGATACCTGCGACCGGCTCTACTTCGACGAGCTCACCTTCGAGCGCGTGATGGACATCGTGGATTTGGAACAGCCCAAAGGAACGATTCTTTCCACGGGTGGTCAGATTCCGAACAACCTCGCCATGCGCCTGCACCGTCAACACGTCCCGATTCTGGGAACCTCGGCCGAGAAGATTGACAACGCCGAAGACCGGAATAAGTTCTCGGCCATGCTCGACCGTCTGGGAGTCGACCAGCCGCGCTGGAGCCAGCTGACGACCATTGAGGACATATACAAATTTGTGGATGAAGTCGGTTTCCCGGTTTTGATTCGTCCTTCGTATGTTCTGTCGGGAGCAGCCATGAATGTGGTTTCGAACCGCGACCAGTTGCAACATTTCCTCGAACTGGCCGCTCACGTTTCCAAAGAGCATCCGGTGGTGGTTTCCGAATTCATCGAAAATGCCAAGGAGATTGAGATTGACGCGGTAGCCAAGAATGGCGAAGTGGTGGCTTACGCGATTTCGGAACACGTAGAGTTTGCCGGTGTGCACTCCGGCGATGCGACCATCGTTTTCCCGCCGCAAAAGTTGTATGTGGAGACCATCCGCCGCATCAAGAAGATTTCGCGGCAGGTTGCCCAGGCACTGGAAATTACCGGTCCCTTTAACATGCAGTTCCTGGCCAAGGACAACGACATCAAGGTTATCGAGTGTAACCTGAGGGCTTCCCGCTCCTTCCCGTTTGTTTCCAAAGTATTGAAGACAAACCTGATTGAAATCGCCACGAAGGCGATGCTGGATGTTCCCTTCGAGAAGCCGGACAAATCGGCGTTTGAACTCGATTACGTGGGTGTGAAAGCGCCACAGTTCTCTTTCCACCGTTTGCTGAATGCCGACCCGGTTCTGGGTGTCGACATGGCTTCGACTGGTGAGGTGGCCTGTATTGGTGAAAACTTCTACGAAGCGCTGCTGAAGTCGATGCTCTCGGTGGGTTACCGCATTCCGAAGAAGAGCATCCTGATTTCGTCGGGACCGACCCGCGGAAAAGTGGAGTTGCTGAACAGCGCCCGCATGCTGAAGGAACGCGGCTTCACGATTTACGCAACCGGTGGAACGCACAAGTTCTTCCTCGACAACGGCATTCAGACAGAACTGGCGTACTGGCCCGATGAGGAAGACCAGAGCCCGAACACCCTGGAACTGATTCGCGATAAGAAAGTGGAAATGGTTATCAACATTCCGAAAAACCACACCAAACGCGAGCTGTCGAACGGCTACCAGATCCGGAGAAACGCAGTCGATTTCAATATTCCGCTCCTGACCAACGCGCGCGTAGCCAGTGCTTACATCTACGCCATCACCAAAATGAGTGAGGAGGATATTATCATTAAATCGTGGAACGAATACAAGTAAAGCACAACTCCATAGAATAAACAGAGGCTGTCTCAAACGTGCGTCGCACAATTGGGGCAGCCTTGTTGTTTATTTATAATTCATTCAAGGGGCGTTAGCCCTTTAATCTTCGTAGCATCGTTGGTTCAATGATAATTTAGGGGTGTAGCCCTGACATCTATCTATTGTCGTACCATTCAAATAGATATTTTGGGTCATAGTCAACATCAAATTTTTTTAAAAACGATAAATATTCTTCCTGAAATGATTGTTTTCTGTGATGTTCAGGCTGGTTTAGCACATATTTTACAACCCTATCGATATGAGATCTGGAATAGGTAAATGCCCCATAACCGTCTTGCCACGCAAATTTTCCTGGAATAAGATTTCTATCTTTTAACCAATTTGACGAACCTGATTTTACCTGTTCCATTAATTTGGACGGCGATATTGTGGGATGCATTCCTACAAAGACATGAGAATGATCGGGGTTACAATATATCGCATAGGTTTTACAATGGTGGTTGGTAATAATGCCACACATCACTTTTTCCAGTTCCTCCCTGAATTTTTCTTTTATAAAACTTCCCCTGCCTCTTACCGAGAATACATATTGGATATATAGCTGCGTGTATGTATTTGCCATGTCTCTAATTGTTTGAGATTTCAGGGCTACGCCCCTCCTGTTTTATTTCGATTCATTTTTCTAAGAAGATTTGAGGGCTAGCGCCCCCTTTTCCTATAAGAAGGAACAGATTGCTACTCAACGGAAATTGTTTTCATCAACTAAAAGGTAGTCTATTATTTGCTTGCTGACAAGTAAAACACAACTCTTATAAATGAAACAAAGGCTTATGTTTTTCATCCAAGGGGCGTTAGCCCTTTAATCTTCGTAGTACCGTTGATTAAGTGATAATTTAGGGGCGTAGCCCTGGCATCTATCGATTCTCATGCCATTTAAATTAGCAATTTTTCATCATAACCTAAATTTCACTCTTTGGAGGTTTGTGAAAAGCCCGGGCGGCGGCGAGTGAGCCTTTTCACGTTTGTGAATGGCTTTGGCGGGAATGATTGGACCTTTTCGATTACTCGAACGGCTTCCCTGGCGAAAAGTGGGGCTTTTCGATTACTCGAATGGCTTCTCTAACGAAAAAGTGGGGCTTTTCGATTACTCGAATGGCTTCCCTGACGAAAAGTGGGGCTTTTCGATTACTCGAACGGCTTCCCTAACGAAAAAGTGGGGCTTTTCGAATGCTCGAACGGCTTCCCTGGCGAAAAGTGAAGCTTTGCGCATTTGTTAATGGCTTCGCTGAGAAAAAGTGGAGGCTTGCACGTTTGTTAACAGCGCCACCGGAAAAAATTACTCGTGGAATTCGTCCTTCACCGTTTCGCGGAGGTCGTACAGCAGCCATTGCTTTTTCATCACGGCAGTGCGGTCGGCCTGCAGGAGTTTCAGGAAGTCCTTCACCCCCACCGGTTCGTTGCCATTGCCGTGAATGAGCACAATGCTTCCGGCCTCCGCCGGTTGTCCCTTGGCCAGCCACGCATCGCTGCCAATGGGAATCAGGCCGTAGCCGAGGACATTGTCCACCACCCGGTGCCCCGACACCAATCCGGGAAACCGGAAAAACACAGAAAAGAGCAATCCCTTTTGCAGCATCGCGATTTCGGTTTGCAACACTTCGAAATTGAGGTTGGTGTTGGGCTCCAACAGGAAGTTCCGGTTGAGTGGCACGTGCGGATTGTAGTGATGATTGTAGGTATGGTTAATCCACGTGACGGCAATCTTGCCCTCTGCATTCAGCCCCTTTAACCAGGCAATGTCCGCTGGGTGCGTCAACATAAACCGCCCGGTAATCGACAAAGCCACCGGGACCGGTTTCTCTGTTTTGCCAAATTCCGAAATTAGTGAGGTAAAAATAACCCGGTCGAGTGGGCGGTGCGACGGACACAAATCGACGGTTAGCGTGATTCCCTTTTCATTCGGAAAACCGTGCACAATACCGGCATCCTGCAAGGCAAACGATCGTCTCTCCGCGGTTTGAATCGCCTTGATGTAAGGCGTGTTTTTGTAATTGGCCCGTATCTGCGCCCAGGTGAGCGGCCTGACCACGATATGCCGTGCCGGAATGATCATTGTCTGGAGGCTGTTCGGATCAACCCCAATATAAAACAGCACTCCCGACTCATCGTATCTCCGGATGATCAGCACCTGTTTTTGCAGGTAATCGCCTGTGCCAAACCAAACCTTGTAGTTGCTGATTTTGGATTGAACTGCTGCGCTGCCATTGCCATACACAAACACCATCATCACCATCACTCCCGCGAAAAGGAAGGACCTGGATTTTCTGTAAAAGCCTTGTTTCATCTGTTGTCCTGAAAGACCTGTCTGTTTCCTGGTTGATTTATCTCCCGGGCGCTATAAGGCTCGCTGCGGGTGGCTAAATATAGTGAATTAGCCGATCGGAAATTCTTCGCCAACTTTTTTTAACAGGACGTTCGGCAGATACAAATTAATGGGCCAAAGAACAGGTTGACTTTGGGAGTGGTACAGCGAGTATCCGTGATAAAATATGTAGTTCACCCCACCAAACCTCCTAAAGGGGAGGCTTTAAGTCCCCTTTAGGGGATTTAGGGGTAATTGATATGGTCGGAATACCCATTTTTATTTCTACTTTTTCCCGGCAGGAGAACATCAATCGATGCGGTTGCGTTTTAGTGGTCGCTCAGGTAGAAAGGCGGGCCATTGGATTTAAATATGTAAAACAATCGATAATATGTCCGGCCCAATTATTGAACATCCGGGTTAATTTTCCTAAAATTGCAGGCAAAACTAACCTGTCGGACAAACAAATGACTGTGACGGGAATAAAATACTGAACCGAAAAAACATGTATCTATGAAGATCTGGTATTCCTTATTCGCTATATTGATTCTCTTTTCGGCCTGTAGCCATAAAAAATCAAACAAGCTGAAGCATATCCCGTCGTTGCAAACCATCGACAAGCCTTACGGTCAACTGACGAAACTGGAAGCAGACACAACGAAAGTAAGAGACTGGCCATTCCTGGTTTACACCCCCTCGGAAGAGCGCATTAAGCACGAAACACCTGTTATTTTATTTGTCCCAAACAACACAGGAAAAGCCACCGACAATTTCGATTGGGAAGCCAGGCAGGCCATCAAGGATGCCCGGGCCATGGCTCCGGAGCTGACCGAACAACTGCCGGTGATTTTTGTAACGTCGATTTTTCCGCGCCCGCTGCAATACGAGCAATGGAGAATCTATACGCATGCACTCGACCGCGACGTGATGACTACCTCGCACAAAGCGCTGGCACGACTGGATTTGCAGGCCATCGAAGCCTTCAACGAAATTAAAGAGATACTGAAAGAGCGCTGGGGCATCGAAACCGACCCAAAGATTGCCGTCATGGGCTTCTCGGCTGCCGGTATGTTTGCCAACCGCTTCACAGCTCTGCACCCCGAAATGGTAAAAGCATCCGTGGTGGGCTCGCCCGGAGGCTGGCCCATTGCCCCGCAAGGAGAATGGGAAGGACGAACCTTGCGCTACCCCGTCGGAACAGGCGATTTCAAGGAATTGACCGGCAAGCCGTTTAATTTACAGGCATTCCGGCAAATCCCCATGTTCTTTTTCATTGGCAGTGACGACACGAATGACTCGGTGCCGTATGACGATGGTTACGACAAGGCCGACCAGGAGTTGATTTATAACCTTTTCGGGAAAGATATGCAGCAACGCTGGACCGAAGCAGAGAAGCTCTATAAGGCAGACAGCATCAATGCCACTTATGAAACCTACGACGGTGTGGCCCATAAGGTGACCGACCAAATGAAAGAAGATGCCATTTTATTCCTAAAGAAAAATCTTCAGTAGATTGTTATATTTGAAAAACCTGACTTTTCCGGCTACAACCTAACATCGGAGCGGT
Source organism: Prolixibacter sp. NT017 (assembly GCF_009617875.1). Lineage (NCBI taxonomy): Bacteria > Pseudomonadati > Bacteroidota > Bacteroidia > Marinilabiliales > Prolixibacteraceae > Prolixibacter > Prolixibacter sp. NT017. The sequence continues at coordinate 3,599,171 of NZ_BLAV01000001.1, forward strand.
TTCTGAAAATGCCGCTCCAATATAGTTTTTTGATAAAAAGTACAGGTTATGGCATTCAACAGACGTAATTTCCTCAAAACCTCAGCCCTTGTAATCGGGCTACTGACCATCGTTCCATCGATGCAGTCGTGCAGTTCAGGCCGTCGGCCCGAGCATGTTTCATTTGCCGTATGCTCGGATGTCAATGCCGATGTCATTCCGGATGCAGCCAGAAGGCTGAAAGATTTCGTTAAAGCTGCAGAGAAGAATAACGTAGACTTCATTATCTCACTGGGTGCCTTTTGCCCGCCCAAGCCGGAATACAAAGAATTTATCAACATCTGGAATAGTTTTGACGGCGATAGGTACCAGGTCCTCGGGGAACATGATCTGGATGAAGCGTCCAAGAATGATTTCCTCCGCTTCACCGATATGCCATCGAACTATTACGCGTTCAAGAAAGGGAATGTCCATTTCATCGTGCTCGATACCAACTACCTTTTTTTCCGGAACGAATACATCGATTATGACCATGGCAACTTTTACGACGAGGTAAAAAAAGGCGTAAATTACGTTTCCCCGAAAGAACTGGATTGGCTGAAGAAAGAGCTGAAACGATCGAATTTAACCACCATTATTTTCTCGCACCAAAGCCTGGAAAATCCCAAAGATTGCGCCAATGGTGCCGATGTGCGAAAGATTCTGGAAGAAGCCAACAAAGAGGCCGGATACAAAAAGGTGGTAGCTTGTTTCAGCGGACACGACGGTACGGATGTTGAAAAAACCATCAATGGCATTCATTACATTCGTATCAACAGCTTGTCGTACCGTTGGGTGGGCGAAGATTACCAGAGCGATAAACACTACCCTGCCGCTATCGATCATAATTTCCCGCTGGCGAAGTTTACGCTTCCTTATAAAGATCCGTTGTATGGTATCGTGAAAATTACGCCTGGAAAACTGACGTTAACCGGTAAACAGACAAGCTTCATTCCGCCCGAGCCTGCCAACCTGGGTGTTCCGTACAACCTCAACGGATCGCCGGTAACTCCGGAGATTTCGAATCGCCAATTTACATGGGAAAAACAGGAAAAATAACTTCACGTTGTACAGAATTCGGAAAATAATTTCATTTTTTCAGTAAAATTCCACGTTAGATCTGTAACTATTCGGAAGGTGAATGAACCAATGTAAATGAAGTTGCATTCACTAAACTTAATGAACGTGGAGTTTTTTAGTTACGCTTTCCAGGGAAAAACCAAATTCCGCTACTGGCTGCTCATGTTTTTGCTGCTGTTTATTTTCGCGGAGGTGTTGGGTTCTCTCCCGTTTATAGCGGTCATGGCTATTCAGGCAACGCGCGGTGTCGATTTACACTACTCTGCCAGTAACCCGATGGACCTGACCGGCATGGGAATTCCCCCGAGCGTTGGAATCATGCTGGCGATGATGCCGTTTGTTTTAGGCTTTGTGGCTTTTGTGATTTTCATGAAACCCGTTCATCAGCGGCCTTTCAAAACGCTGCTGACGGGTGCACGCCGCTTTCGCTGGAAACGTTTCTTCTGGGCTGCATCGGTTTGGCTCGTTCTGCTGGCAGTCTATTCGCTGGTAGCTCAACTAACTGGAATTGAGACTTTTCACTGGAGTTTCGATCCCAATGGCTTTATCGGCCTCGTTCTCGTGGCTATCTTCATTATCCCGCTTCAAACCGGTTTCGAGGAAGTGCTTTTCCGCGGCTACCTGATGCAGGGATTTGCCCGGTTAACCCTCACCCGCTGGGTTCCGCTGATCGTGACGACCATGATATTCGGAAGTCTTCACTTTGCCAATCCGGAAGTACAGGAATACGGCGCGTGGATGGTGATGCCGCAGTACTTGTGGTTCGGATTATTCTTTGGCATTTGCACCATCATGGATGACGGAATTGAACTGGCCTGGGGTGCCCACGCCATCAATAATATTTTCGGTACGCTGTTCGTCACGCAGGAAGCAAGCGCCATTCCTACCAAGGCCTTTTTCACGATAACGAAATACAACCCATCGTTCGATATTCTGGCGCTTGTAGCCATTTCGCTGTTTTTCATCTGGCTCGCCGCAAAGCGGTTCCGATGGGGAAATTTTTCACTTCTCTTTAAAAGAATTCATTTACCTTTAACTGAATATAATCAAAACGAAATCATAGCCGAACCTGAAATTCAGCCGGCCAGATCAATTGACAATTCATCTTATTAACCTTAAAACCATGGAATTATTTTCAGCGCAAAATGTTGTAAAAAACTACAACAAGTTCCGGGCTCTGTCGGAGGTGAGCATTTCGGTAACCGAAGGAAGCATCTTCGGGTTACTGGGCCCCAACGGAGCCGGAAAAACAACACTGATACGCATTATCAACCAGATTACTGCGCCCGATAGCGGCAAGCTGGAATTCAAAGGACGCCCGCTCAAGGCGGATGACGTTTTCCGGATTGGTTACCTGCCGGAAGAACGCGGTCTGTATAAGAAAATGAAAGTAGGCGAACAAGCGCTCTACCTGGCCCAGCTGAAAGGCATGAGCCGTCGCGATGCCATGAAGCAGCTCAAATACTGGTTCGGGAAATTCGAGATTACTCCCTGGTGGGACAAAAAAGTGATGGAGCTCTCCAAAGGGATGCAACAGAAGGTGCAGTTTATTTGCACAGTGCTGCACCAGCCCGAGCTGCTCATTTTCGATGAACCATTCAGCGGCTTCGACCCCATCAATGCCGATTTGCTGAAGAATGAAATCTTGCAATTGCGCGATAAAGGAGCCACTATTATTTTCTCCACACACAACATGGCTTCGGTTGAAGAGCTGTGCGATCACATTGCCTTGATCGACAAATCGAAAAAAATACTGGACGGACCGACCCAGGAAATACGCCAGCAATACAAGTCAAACATTTTTGAAGTGGAATACCGGGGCGATTACGACAAACTGACCAGGAATTTGGGCAATGATTACCAGATTCTTTCTAACGAATCGTCGGAAACGGCCCAAAAATTAGCAGTCCAGTTCGTCAATGGCAGTACACCCAATGAATTGCTCCGTGGCTTGCTCGAACATGTGGAAATCGTTTCGTTTAACGAGATTATTCCCAGCATGAACGATGTCTTCATTAAAGTCGTCACCGAGAATAAGCAAAACTGATTCAGGTGCCTGTAAAACGTTCCACAAATTTCAATCACAGAAAAACATTGACTATGAAAAAAGTTGGTATCATCATAAAAAGAGAATACAACACGCGGGTTAAAAAGAAATCATTCATTATTCTAACCCTGCTGATGCCGGTCCTTTTTGCCGCCGTTACCATTTTGCCAACCTACCTGGCTACCATGAACGATACGGAAGAACGCACCGTAGCCGTTTACGACGGTTCCGGCATTTTCCTCGGAAGGCTCGAAAGTACCGAATACACCAAGTTCCATTTCATTCCGAAAGAAGATTACGACAAATTGCGCGACAATCTGAAAGATTCGAAGTATTACGCACTTCTGTCTATTCCGCCGAATGTCGTTACCACGAATAACGTCGAGCTCTTTTCAGAGAAGAACGTTCCCTTCGACTTGAAGAATAAAATTGACAACAACCTTTCCAGTATCCTGGAAAAAGATAAACGATCGGCCTTGTTGAAAGAAGCAGCCGTACCCGACTTGGAGCAGAAGCTGGAAGCCGCCCGGACTAATATCCACGTGAATACCATCCGTGTAGGCGATAAGGGTGAAGAGCACAAAAGCTCCACCGAAATTGCCATGATACTGGGATACATTTTCGGCTTCGTAATTTACATTTTCATCTTCATCTACGGCACCATGGTCATGCGTGGCGTGATGGAAGAGAAGCAAAACCGAATCGTCGAAGTGATTGTCTCCAGCGTGAAACCCTTCGAGCTAATGATGGGAAAAATCGTTGGTATCGCTTTGGTCGGACTCACACAGTTTGCCATTTGGGTGACGTTATTTATTGGAATTTTCCAGGTAGCCAAAGGCTTCATTCCCGAAATGTCTCCTGACCAGGCACAAAACCTCATGGCACAAAGCCAGATGAGCGGCCAGATGGAAAGTGTTGCCCAAAGCAGCCAGGTGCAGGAAATCTTTTCCATGATGAGTAGCATCAACTTCCCGCTGATTATTGGTTGTTTCTTTTTCTTCTTCATCGGCGGCTATCTGCTTTACAGTTCGCTGTTTGGAGCGGTTGGTTCCGCCATCGATGCCGAAGAAGATGCTCAGCAGTTTACTTTACCGGTCACCATTCCGCTCATCATCGCCATCATTGTCATGATGAACGCCATTACCAACCCGGAAGGACCGATTGCCTTCTGGTTTAGTCTGATACCGTTTACTTCTCCGGTTGTGATGATGGTGCGAATACCGTTTGGTGTCCCCGTCTGGGAACTCATCCTATCGATGGTTTTACTGGTCGCCACATTTATCGGAACTGTTTGGGTAGCTGGTAAGATTTACCGCACCGGGATTCTCATGTATGGCAAAAAACCGACATGGAAAGAGCTGGGTAAATGGCTCACCTACCGAAGTTAAACAGGAGAGACAAATTCTCATAATAATTAATATAAAATTGACTTGATTCATTCGGACAATTCTATCCGAAATATTGTATATTTGTCATAGCATGAATATCCCCAAAAGCCATATGTGCAATTGTTGTACCTGTTATACCGCTATCAGGAAGGATATTCTATGCGCAAGCTGATTCTGATTTTTTAGTTCCATAGAAAAACCTTCCCGAACCGGGAAGGTTTTTTTTTGTTCAATTATACAGTTACATCATAACCAATTATCAAACGAATTATGAAAGTTAAAACTATTCTGGAAACCATTGGTAATACGCCGCATGTACGTATTAACCACCTTTATCCCGACGACTACGAAGTATATGTCAAAGTGGAAAAAACCAATCCGGGAGGCAGTATCAAAGATCGTATTGCACTGCAAATGATTAATGATGCGGAAGAAAGAGGATTACTAAATCCCGATAGTATTATCATCGAACCAACTTCCGGGAATACCGGTATCGGGCTGGCATTGGTCGCCGCCGTGAAAAAGTACAAACTCATCCTCGTGATGCCCGAGTCAATGTCCGTTGAGCGCCGCCGTATTTTAAAGGCGTACGGTGCCCAACTCGAACTGACCCCAAAAGAACAGGGAATGAAAGGAGCCATCAATCGTGCAAAGGAGCTGGCCGAACAAAATCCTGGTTCATTTATTCCCTCCCAGTTCGATAATCCGGCCAACATCCAGGCACATGCTGAATTTACGGCAAAAGAAATTCTGGCCGATTTCCCGGAAGGAATCGATTACCTGATTACCGGCGTGGGAACCGGCGGGCACATCTCCGGTGTTTCGATGGAGTTGAAAAAACGCTTCCCGGATATGAAAACATTTGCCGTTGAACCGGAAACTTCACCAGTGATTGGTGGCGGAGCCCCTGGACCTCACCCGATTCAGGGAATTGGTGCCGGTTTTATCCCGGAGAACCTGAAAACGGAAACGTTGGACGGAACCATACAGGTATCGAAAGATGAGGCATTTGAATTTGCTCAGAAAGCAGCCGCTGAAGAAGGTTTGCTGGTCGGAATTTCATCCGGTGCATCGCTGGCTGCAGTGGACAAAAAAATCAAAGAGCTCCCGAAAGGTAGCCGTATTCTGACTTTCTCCTACGATACCGGAGAACGTTACCTGTCGATAGACGGATTGTTTTAATTCATGATGATTTCATATCGAAGAAGAGGATGGCAAAACGCTGTCCTCTTTTTATTTGCTCTTCACTCCTACTCGAATTGCATTTCGTTTTCACCAATCCCCCCGATAACAACATTGCGAATTTTCAGTTATCTTTCCCTCCCGTAACCGGATGAACCGGCAGATGAATAGATTTTCTGTAATTAACAGCCAAGCAAAAGACAACCACAATGAGCCGCAAAGCCATTATCGATTTAGGCACCAATACCTGCAACCTTTTAATAGCAGAGTCACTCGCCAACGGTGAGTTTATCACGTTGTACGAAGGCAAGGAAGCTGTTAAGCTCGGTTTGGGAGGAATTCATAAACAGCTGCTGCTGAACGATGCCATCGAGCGGGGATTGAACGCGCTGCACAAACATGCCCGCACCATCGACGAACACCAGGTGGAAGAGGTACGAATATTTGCCACATCGGCATTGCGCGGAGCGGAAAACCGCGATAATTTTCTGGATGCTGTACGAACGAATCTGGGGTGGGAAATCGAAATCATTGACGGTGCCCGCGAGGCAGAGCTCATCTTCAAGGGAGTCAACCTTTCGCTTCCGGTAAACGGTCAAACCGTTCTGATTCTCGACATCGGTGGCGGAAGCAACGAGTTTATCCTTTCGCAGGGCGACAACATTATCTGGAAGCAAAGTTTTAATATCGGGATGGCCCGGGTGTTGGAAATCTTCCAACCTTCAGACCCGCTGCACCCGGATGAAATTCTCAAAATGGAACAGTGGTTCGAAGATGAGCTCGAAATGCTCTGGAAGATATGCGAAAACCACCGTCCCGGAATCCTGGTAGGTTGTTCGGGTGCTTTCGACACATTCACCGATTTGTACGAAGAAGTAGAGCCGGAAAGCAACTACCGAACCGCTTCACTTTTACCAGTGGGCGCGTTTCAAAAAATTCATGATACACTCAAAGGTTCAACCTTACAGGAACGCCAGAAAATGAAAGGAATGGACCCAATGCGGGTTGAAATGATTGTGGTTGCTTCTGTATTCGTTAACTTTGTGCTGCGCAAACTGGACATCGGGCAGATGTACCAGTCGCATTTCGCGCTGAAGGAAGGCGCGATGCATGAAATTATGTCCAACAAATCTGAATCCTGAAAATATTATGTCTAAAATCCTGGTCATCGACGACGAACGAAGCATCCGCAATACCATGAAAGATATCCTCGGCTTCGAAGGATACACTGTTGATTTAGCTGAAAATGGTCCGGAAGGTCTCGAACTGGTAAAAATCAATGAGTACGACACCATTTTCTGCGACATTAAAATGCCCGAAATGGACGGTATTGAAGTGTTGCAACGCATCATGGAGATGCGGTCGGATGCTACGGTAGTCATGATTTCAGGACACGGCAACATCGACACCGCCGTCGATTCTATCAAAAAAGGCGCTTACGATTTCATCGAAAAGCCGCTCGATCTGAACCGCCTGCTGATTACGATTCGTAACGCCAGCGACAAAACCAACCTTGTTCAGGAAACCAAAGTCCTGAAACAGAAAGTCGATAAACAGTACGAGATTGTTGGCGAATCGGAAGCTATTTCCCGGGTTATCGACATGACCGACCGGGTTGCTCCTACTGAAGCCCGCGTGTTGATTACCGGAAGCAACGGAACCGGAAAAGAATTGGTTGCCCGTCGTTTGCACGAGAATTCTGCTCGTGCGCAGGGACCATTTGTGGAAGTAAACTGTGCGGCAATTCCATCAGAGCTGATTGAGAGTGAATTGTTCGGACATGAAAAAGGAGCCTTTACTTCGGCTAACAAACAGCGAAAAGGAAAATTTGAGCAGGCCAACGGTGGCACACTTTTCCTCGACGAGATTGGCGACATGAGTCTTTCAGCGCAAGCAAAAGTTTTGCGTGCTTTGCAGGAAAATATTATTTCCCGAGTAGGCGGCGACAAACAGATTAAGGTGGACGTCCGCGTAGTGGCTGCGACGAACAAAAATCTGCAGAAAGAAATTGAGAAAGGCAACTTCCGTGAAGACTTGTACCACCGTATCAGCGTTATTCTCATTCATGTTCCGGCGCTGGAAGAGCGAAAAGAGGACATCCCGTTACTGGCTGAACATTTCAACAAACAGATTTGCACTGAGTACGGTCAACAGCCCAAAGAGATTACCGAAGAAGCTATCAAGGAACTGAAAAATAAGAAGTGGACTGGTAACATACGGGAATTCCGGAATGTCATCGAACGGTTGATCATCCTTTGCGATAAGGTTATTACCGACGAAGATGTTCGCATGTACGGAGGGAATTGATTTTTTCGTTAAATTCAATTGATTAGAAGTTCATAACAAACCTAATAATCAATTGACTTATGAAACGAATGCTTTTCGCCATCGTCCTATTGGCCGGAACGTCTAACCTGTTTAGCCAGGACATTCAGCTTCCCGAGCCCGACAAAACCGGCGGCATGCCTTTAATGGAAGCGCTCGCCAACCGACACTCTACCCGCGAATTCACCAATGACACCATTCAGCCACAGACGATGTCAGACCTGCTGTGGGCTGCGTGGGGAATCAACCGCAGAAACGGCAAACGAACCGCTCCCTCTGCCATGAACCGGCAGGAAATTGATGTTTATGTGGCGACCCCCGAGGCGCTTTACCTTTACAATGCAACGAACAATCGGTTAAAGAAAGTGCTGAGCGGCGACATCAGAGCATTGTGTGGTTTGCAGCCCTACGTCGCAACAGCTCCCCTTAACCTCATTTACGTTGCCGACCTCGACAGGCTGCAACTAATCGAGAATTTCGATGATGCGCCGTCGGACACGTATGCCAATTGTGGATTTATCGCTCAGAATGTTTATCTCTTCTGTGCATCGAAAGGACTGGGATGCGTGGTCCGCAGCTCCATCGATAAAGAATCGTTGGGAAAGAAAATGAAACTGAGGCCGCACCAAAAAATACTGTTGGGGCAGACCATCGGTTATCCGGGAGCTGAAGAAGAGTAGCTTTATCCTTTAGAATTTCATCAATTTATCCAGTGAAAGTCGGGCCAGCAAGCTTTCGGTTGGCTCCGGGACCAGTATGTTCAATGATTTGTTTTCGACCGAAAGGTGAAGAGGTTCATTATTAACGAAAGGTTCGCCGTCCACCTGGTATCCCAATGTTTCGCCTTCAATCTGAATATCTTTTCCCTGGAAATATTCGCAGTACTTCGAACCATCGAGCTGACGGTTAAACAAGCGCAGGGCTAAATCGGGTGCCATGCCTACAGGGAAAGGTTTGAGTATACAGATATCAAGCAAACCGTCGTCGACTTTGGCTCGCGGTGCAATAAACGCGTTGTTCCCGAACTGCGAAGTATTAGCCAATGTTACCACGAAAGCTTTCCGGCGGAATGTCTTTCCATCGATGGTAATCCGGTACCAATGCGGCTGGTATGTCACAAAATCGCGCAGAACATGAGCTACGTAGGGAAGTGGCCCGCGTAATTTGCTTTTCGCAAAACGGCCGGCAATGTGGGCATCAAATCCGACGCCGCAGACATTCACGAATCGGCGACCGTTAACCGTTCCGGTATCGATTACCTTCGGCTGACTGGTCACCATCTCTTTTAGTGCCCGGGCAGGCCACATCGACAGTCCCAACTCACGGCCAAGTGCATTGCCCGACCCCGCTGGTATCAAACTGAAAAACTTCTCACTTCCCGCTACCGCCGAGATAACCTCGTTGACTGTTCCGTCTCCTCCAACCGCTACAAAAACATCAAACCGGTCCCAATTTTCCCTGACCAGGTGCAACGCATTTCCTTTTCCGGTTGTAAAACAGGTCTCAACAGCAACAGCTATTTCACCAAATACGCGTTTTATCATTTCCGGGAAATGCTTCTTCCCGCTAATACCAGCCACAGGATTGATTATAAATAGATAACGATATGTTAGATTCCCGGTCATACACTTCTTTTCAGGGACAAAAGTAACCTTTTCGTTTTTCCGGCAGACCGCGTGCCTTTCATTTCTTTCCGATTTATTTTGTGTCGTTGGGCAGTTCGTATTGCTTTTCAGCCGCCAAATCTTATTTTTATCTAGCTAATTTAACCAGATTATATGTCTAACGGTCTCGTCAATCCCAAAGCCAGTTTCGGAACCATGCCGGTTTTCCTGACGGCATTATCCACCATCCTCGGAGCCATCTTGTTTCTTCGTTTCGGATGGGCTGTCGGTCAGGTCGGCTTTTATGGTGTCATCGGCATCATCATCATCGGTCATTTAGTGACCATTCCTACGGCTATGGCTGTCGCCGAAATTGCTACCAACCAGCGGGTGCAGGGAGGAGGAGCCTATTTCATCATCTCCCGGTCCTTCGGCCTGAACATTGGTGCTGCCGTTGGTTTGGCGCTTTATCTCTCACAGGCCATTAGTGTGGCTTTTTATGTGATTGCATTTGGCGAGGCTTTTGAACCGGTTTTCGACTGGATTAGGGTAAACTACGGCATTGTCCTCGCCGACCGACGAATCATCACCGTACCGTTAATGCTTATCCTTTCGGTATTGATGCTGGTGCGCGGTGCCAATATGGGCGTAAAAGCGCTTTACTGGGTGGTAGCCATTTTGCTCACCTCACTCGGCTTTTTCTTTTTCGGCGATTCCCCCATCAAACCGGAAGTCATTAACCTGAGCAGCCGGATTCCGAATGGCAATAGCTTCTTCTATGTGTTCACCATTATATTCCCGGCTTTCACCGGATTAGCCGCTGGCTTAGGCCTTTCGGGCGATCTGAAGCATCCCGAAACATCTATTCCGAGAGGCACTATATGGGCTACGTTAGCAGGCTTAATTGTCTATTTTCTGGCCGCGTACAAATTTGCAGTTTCTGCCTCTCCCGAAGATTTGGTTGGTGACCAGCTAATTATGCAACGTATTGCCGCCTGGGGTCCCATCATCCCGGTTGGTTTGGCCGCCGCTTCACTCTCATCAGCGCTGGGTTCGATTATGATTGCACCGCGAACTCTACAGGCCATCGGTGCCGACGATATTTTCCCGCAGTTTAAACTCAACCAGTGGTTAGCAAGAGGTAAAAAGGCCGACAATGAGCCCATAAATGCATCGACCATCACAATTATTATTGCTTTTGTTTTTGTCTTGGTCGGGGATGTCAACTTCGTGGCACAAATCATCTCCATGTTTTTCATGATTACTTACGGAGCTATCTGTTTGATTTCATTGCTCGAACATTTTGCCGCCGATCCGGCTTATCGCCCGACCTTCCGTTCGCACTGGAGTATTTCATTGGTAGGAACACTGGCCTCTTTCTGGGTGATGTTTAAAATGAACATGCCTTATGCCGCATTTTCACTGCTGATAATGACACTTCTCTATGTCTTTATTACGAAGAGCAAGCATGAAAGGCGTGGATTCAGTAAGTTATTCCGTGGCGTTATTTTCCAATTGAGCCGCGAACTACAGATATTTGCCCAACGGGCAGACCGGGAAGACCGCGAATTGAGTTGGAGGCCTTTTGCTATTTGCATCTCTTGCGACACCTTCAAACGGAAGTCTGCATTCGATTTTATGCGCTGGATTTCGCACCGCTATGGTTTCGGAACATACATCCATTTCATCAAAGGAATGTTGAACCGTTCAACAACCGCCGAATCGAAGATAGCTCTCGAGCGCTTACTAAAACTGGCAGCTAGCTTCCCGAACCGGGTATATCTCGACACCATCATATCGCCGTCTTACACCTCCGCTATTGCGCAGGTTGTGCAGCTTTCCGGTATCTCAGGACGGGGAAATAATTTGATTCTTTTCGAATTCTCCCGAACCGATCCGCATTCTATTACCGACGCCATCCAGAATTATCCGATGCTTGAGTCCGCCGGGTTTGACATTTGTATCCTGAATACCGGCTACCGCGGATTTGGTTACAAAAAAGAAATCCATATCTGGATTAAACCGGAAGATTATAAGAATGCGAATCTTATGATTCTTCTGGGATACATCACATTGGGACACCCGGAATGGAAGCGTGGTTTTATCAAGATATTTGCCATTGCTCCTCACGCTGAAATGCAGGAGGAACGAAACCGGCTAATTCGTCTTATCAAACAAGGCAGAATCCCCATCAGCCAGTCGAACGTTGAAATGATATCGCTGGAAGAGGGTGAAGACCGGAAAGAGATCATTTCCCGTTTCTCAGTTGACGCTGACCTGACCATTATCGGCTTTAAAACTGAAAAACTGAAAAATGGCATCGAGTTGTTTGATGGGTACGGCGATTTAGGCAATATTTTGTTCGTATCATCTAACCAACACAAAAGCATTGAATAAAAAAGCAGGAGAAATTGCTTGCTCCTGCTCTACCATGTTTTCGATATCTGCAATTATCTCCAGGGAACCATCACGCGGTCCAGACTTTTCCGTCCCTGAATATAGGAAAGGAAAATTCCGTAGTTGGTGAACGGAATACCGATGGCTTCCAAATCGCGGATGCGTGCCTGCATTTTTTGGCCACTAATCATGCAACCTCCACAATGAATAACCAGACTATATTTCTCCAGCTCTTTGTTTTCCTGGAACTCCCGGCCGAAGTTATGTTCGACTTCTACTCCCGGAAAATGTTGCTGAATGTATCTTGGAATTTGAACAATCCCGATGTCCTCTTTAATCCGGGAGTGATTACAGGCCTCGGCGATCAATATCCGGTCGCCGGCCTTGATGTGCTCCAGCGCATTAATTCCTTCATGGAATCCATTTAGTTTGCCCCGACTAACATAATTAATCATCATGATGGAGAAAGTGGTCAGCAGCATGTCATCTGGTGCCCAATCCTTCATGATGTCCATTGCCTGTGAATCGGTGACAATGGCTTTTGGACGACGTTGCAAACTGGCCAGGAAATCATCCCAGCGTTTTCGCTCAGAAGGATCGCCGCTTCGCGCTTTCCCCAAATCCATCCGGAAGGAAACCGGAAAGGCCCAGTGCCTTGTGATGTATTCTTCGGCCATCGCCTGCGGACGCAAATACCGTCCCGGCGGGGTTTCCTCGTCCATCGGAATATTCAGGATATAAAACTGGTCTTTTTCCACAAAAGGAAGAAGCTCCAGTTGCTGATTCTTCGATTCGAAATTACCAAGAATAAACTCCAGCAACGGTTGGCGGAATGCCGGATTGTTGGCTGTTATTCTTAGTTTATGATGAAACTGAATGTAGGGTAATTCCCTCTCCACGTTGGCAATTTTCTCTTCATCGACCGCCTGAAACAGGTTGTAAATGACCAACAGCTGTTTGTCCAGCTGGCGTGCTTCTTCCAACACCAGGGCCTCTGTTTCAAATTCATCGGTAGATGGATCGATGATCAAAAGGACCAGGTCACATTCCTTTAGCGTGGATAAAACTTTCTTCTTTTTCTTTTCGCCAAGTCCGGTTCCCTCATCCAAACCGGCCGTATCGAAGAGTTTTACCGGCCCCATTCCGTGAATTTCCTGTAACGTTATTTTGGTATCGGCTGTAGTTCCCGGTGTTGAATCGACAATCGAGGTTTCCTGCTGCGTCAACAGGTTCATCAGGGTACTTTTCCCCGAATTCATCTTACCGAAAATGCCAATGTGATCGCGTTCGACAAGCATGGTTATTGATTTCTATTTGGTTACGATTATTTTCTCTTCCCGCCAATTTAGGAAACTTTTTTCTTGTGATTTAGGAAAACGGGCAGGAAAACTGAAATAAGCCACCTTTCCCATAAAATGGAGGCTTTCCCGAAATTCTTTTTAGTTTTGTAATACTCAAACAGCAATCAATGGAAAGAATCGCAATTTTCCCGGGCTCTTTCGACCCTTTCACCATTGGGCACGAATCCATCGTCAGACGTGCCATTCCTCTTTTCGATCAAATCATTATCATGATTGGTTATAACTCGAATAAAAAACCGTTTTATCCGCTGACCAAGCGTAAAGAGTGGATCAAGAAGGTTTTTGAAAATGAGCCGAAAGTCAGTGTTGGAAAATTCGAAGGCCTGACTGTTGATTACTGCCGGAAAGTTCATGCTCAGTACATTTTGCGTGGCTTACGTACCGCTGCTGACTTTGAGTACGAACGTGCCATTGCACAGGTCAACAAGAAGATGCATCCGGAAATTGAAACCGTTTTCCTCTTAACCACACCGGAGCACACACCAATCACTTCGACCATTGTACGCGATATTCTCCGCCATGGTGGAGACGCCAGCATGTTCCTTCCCAAACAATTGGATATTCAGGAATTTTACACCGAACAGGAAGAATCGTGAGTTGATGATGAAAAGATTGTTTTTTATCGTTCTGGCCGGACTAAATCTGGCCTTGCAAGCCAATGCATCGGAAGTAGATATCAACGGGGTTGCCCCGGATTATGCCGGAAAGAAGATCACCTTTTACTATCATCCCGAGCCGGTTTTGTACCAGGATGTTCCATTGGCTTCCACTACGATTAAAGAAGACGGGAGCTTTTCACTTTCGTTCTCCCTTTCCCAAACACGGCAGGTCTATTGCAACCTCGACAAATACCAGGGAGTTCTAGTAGCGGAACCCGGCCAGGACTATCAGATCATTCTTCCCAAATATGTTCCTCTGACTGATTCGCAAAAGAAAAGCCCGTATTTTAAACCCATTCCTTATTGGTTGGGCCTGAAAAATCGTCCGAAAACCGATATTAATTTCAGGATACGGGAATTTGTGGAAGAACTCACCCACGAAATCAACCAAAATGTAAACGACATTTATCACAACGGCTCGCAACGGGTTGCCGGCGAAATAATCGCCAAACTCGAAAAGGCTTTTCCGGATACGAAATCTTCTTATTTCAATGTAACGAAAGAGTACTACTACGCCGGACTCGAATATGATGCCAGCCAAAGGAATCCGGATGCAGTCGTCATGAAATATTTTGCCACCCGACCGGTGCAATTGGGAAATGCCAAATACCAGGAACTGTTCCAGACGATGTTTACCAACTTCCTGAAAAAGAAAGCTCAATCGGTCGATTTTGAAAAAGTAACACCTTTGGTAGACAGCGGCAATTGGAAAGGTCTGGTGGATTTCTTTACAGGAAAAGGATACCATACATCGTTTGCTGAACTAGCGATTCTGAAAGGCCTGAACGACGGTTTTTATTCTTCGTTTTTCGAAAAGGAAGGTATTTTACTAACGTTGAAACACGCTGAAACGGAAGCGACGACTGCCGAATACCGGAACCTGGCCAAAGGCATCACGAAACACCTGACGGAAACGATGACCGGAAGTGAAGCTCCTTCGTTTAACCTAAAAAATAATACTGGAAAGGAAACCGCGTTGAGTTCTTTTCACGGTAGGTATGTGTACCTTAACTTCTTCAGCACCGATAACAACGAAAGCCTGCAGGATCTGAAATTGCTGAAAAATGTTCAGCAGCGTTTTCATCAGGTCCTCACGGTAGTTTCGGTTTCCATGGGCGACAATTTCGACACCGCCAAACAGTTGTGGGAAAAGAATGGTTACACCTGGCCTTTGTTGGATGCCTCAGGCAACCAAAAGCTTGCTGACGCTTATCGCGTAAAAGACGTCCCAACCTTTTACCTGGTAGGTCCCGATGGAAAATTACTGTTGTCGCCGGCACCGGCGGTATCCAGAGGTTTTCAGGCCGCTTTTGTCAGAGTTTTCCGGAGCACAGAGAATCAGCGAAAAAGAGCTGCTTCTTCCCCTTCCAGTAAGTAGCGTTAGGGAAACACTTATGCAAGATGATCGTTTTCTTAAGTTGAATTCGTCCAGCACTTTTAATCGGTCTACTTAAAAAATCTTGTTAATTTTGCATGAAAACAAAAATCAACTACCGCTATGGAAGCTCTACAAATCGAGGTCGCCAAACGATTACTCGCAATAAACACCATTAAAATATCTCCGGAAACACCTTTCACATGGGCATCGGGCTGGAAAGCACCGATTTATTGTGACAACCGCAAGGTGTTGTCGTACCCGGAAACCCGCAAATTTATTTATCAGCAATTTGCCAAACTCATTAAAGAGAAATATCCCGAAGCTGAAGTAGTCGCCGGTGTGGCTACGGGAGCTATTGCTCACGGAGCGTTGGTTGCCGAAGAGTTGGGCTTGCCATTTGTTTATGTTCGCTCGAAGCCGAAAGACCACGGTCTGGAAAACCTCATCGAAGGCGATCTGCAGCCAAGCAAGAAAGTTATTGTCATCGAGGATTTGGTTTCCACTGGATTAAGTTCCCTGAATGCCGTAGCCGCTTTGCGCAACTATGGCGCCGACGTGCTGGGAATGCTGTCCATCTTTTCATACAACTTCTCGATTGCCGCTGATAAATTCAAAGAAGCCAACGTTGAACTGACTCCGCTCAGCAATTACAACCTGCTGCTGAAAGTAGCACACGAATCGGGCGAAATTACCGACAGTCAACTGGAAAATCTGAACCGCTGGAGACAAGATCCGGCTCACTGGGGACGATAATCAAACGATATAATTCTATTTTTGCAGCCGGGCACTCGTTATCAATGCCCGGCTTTTTATTTAACCAAGACAAATACCATGGGAACAGAAAAATATGTGAGCGAGGTAAAAACCGTTGCGTATGAGCAAGGAGTTGTTTACCAGAAACTCTCGAATCTGGAGAATCTGAAACCACTGCTAAAACCTGAAAACATTGAAAAAGTACGCGAGCAGATACCCAATGCTCCGGAAATTAACATCGAGGATTTTGAGGCAACCCCCGATAATTGTTCTTTTAAAATCAGTCCTATCGGGAAAGTGGGAATGAAAATTGTCGAGCGCGAACCGGAAAAGACCATCAAACTAACGGGAGACGGAACCGTTCCTTTCCAGTTTTATTTCTGGATTCAACTTGTCGCGGTCGATGATAGCTCGTGTAAACTACGTCTTACGCTCCATGCCGATCTGAACCCGATGATTAAGATGATGGTGAACAAACATCTAAAAGACGGCATCGATAAAATGGCGGAAGCTATCAGCCGCATACCGTTTGATTTGAACGGAGACTCGTCGGGCGAAATCGAATCGTAATCAAATGATAAATTCCACCTCCTTCAGGTGGAATTGTTGTTTGGTCCCGTCGCGTCTTTCAACAACCAAACGCCCGATTTCGTCTACACCGGTAATTCTACCTTCGAACTCTTCGTCTCCGGCATGGTAAGGCGCCCACTCGTTCATCCGGAATAACCGCTCCTCATACGCTCTGTTGATTTTCTGTACCTCACCAATCTTCAACTGCATATACCAGTCGTCCAACCGATCGCAGAGTTCTTCCAGACATTCATCCAATAAAAATTCTTTATCTGTCAACAATGATAAGGAAACCGGATTAGGCGCATCGCTGAGAAACTCCCACTGGTTAATGTTTAACCCGATGCCTACAATGCTCGAAGCGATAGTTCCTTCGCGCAATGAATTTTCGATCAGAATTCCGGCAATTTTCTTTTTCCCTACGTAAATATCGTTGGGCCATTTAATGTGCACATCGGATACGTAAGCGCTCACAAAATCGGAAACAGCGAGCGCAACGGCTTTTGAGATGAGAAACTGGCTAAGGATGGGGACAAAATCCGGGTAAAGCACAACACTCATGGTAATGTTTTTTCCAGGCTCGCTTTCCCAGTGCTGATTTACCTGTCCCCTTCCCTTCTCCTGAACTGAAGTTGAGTAAACAATTCCTTCCGGCAGACGTTTTGTCATGAGTTGTCTGCTGGCATAGTTATTGGTCGAGTCTGTCCGGCTCAGATGTTCCATCTGGTTGCCAATGATTGTGCGCATATCGTAATTACATTTTGAGTGTAAAGATGGCAACCAATTTTTCAATAACTTAACAAAATCGCAATTTTACAGCGATCTGGTTAAAAAAATTATCTTTGTAATTTTAAATTCAATACATGGTGAATAAGACCCGGAACAGCGATTCCGAACATCTTATCGAGGCAATTGTTGAAGGAATACGCCGCAAGAAAGGCCTCGATATCATAAATATTGACATGAAAAAATTGGGTAATACGGAATGTGACAATTTCATTATTTGCCACGGTAATTCCAATACCCACACCGATTCGATTGCCCACTCAGTTGAAGAAACCGTCGAGGAAATTGAAAATACCAGGGTTTGGCATAAGGACGGATATCAAAATGCTCAATGGATACTCCTCGATTATGGCGAAGTAATGGTGCATGTTTTCCAGGAGCAGTACAGAAGGTTTTACGACCTGGAAGAACTATGGGCCGATGCCCAAATTATACAAATTGAATCAGAAAGTTGAACTCTATATGGCTGATAATAACATCAAAAATAATAACGGATCGGGCATGCCTAATAACAATAAAAAGCCTCAGGGCAACGGCAATAAAGGTCGCTTTAATCCCAAGTTTAATCCCATTTATGTTTATGGGATTATCATCTTGATCTTTATCGCTCTTCAGTATTTTGGCTCAGGCGGCTCACCCGTCGAAACCAACTGGCGCGAAGTAAAAAACACCATGCTGAAAAATGGTGACATCAAGAAAATCGTGGTTGTCAACCGCGAGCGTGCGGAAATATTTTTGAAAGACAGTGCTTACGCAAAATATAAATCGAAATTCGATCAGGGATTTGGTACGCCATCGAAAGCCGGACCACAATTTTATTTTATCATCGGTTCCGTCGACACGTTCGAGCAAAATCTGAAACAAGCACAGTCTGATGTTCCCGAAAAAAATCAGGTAATCCTCACATACGAAACAAGACGGGATATTTTCATGGAAGTTCTCAGCTGGATACTGCCTATTTTATTGCTGGTGGGTATCTGGTGGTGGATTTTCCGCCGGATGAGCCGTGGTGCCGGTGGCGGCGGAGGAGCCAATATCTTCAATGTTGGAAAGTCGCAGGCGAAAGTTTTCGATAAGGACTCCCGCGTTAGCACAACTTTTAAAGATGTGGCCGGATTGTCTGAAGCGAAACAGGAAATCGAAGAAATTGTAGAGTTCCTGAAAAATCCCGGACGCTACACCAAATTAGGAGGAAAAATACCGAAAGGTGCTTTGCTTGTCGGACCTCCCGGAACTGGTAAAACATTGCTGGCCCGCGCCGTAGCAGGCGAGGCCAATGTGCCGTTCTTCTCCATGTCAGGTTCCGACTTTGTCGAAATGTTTGTCGGTGTTGGTGCATCGCGTGTGCGTGACCTCTTCAAACAAGCAAAAGAAAAAGCTCCATGTATTGTCTTCATCGATGAGATTGACGCAATAGGACGTGCCCGTGGACGGAATCCTAATATGGGCTCCAACGATGAACGCGAAAATACGCTGAACCAGTTGTTGACTGAAATGGATGGTTTTGACACCAACTCCGGAGTTATCATTCTGGCAGCGACCAACCGCGCCGATATTCTCGACCGTGCTTTGATGCGTGCCGGACGTTTTGACCGCCAGATTCATGTAGAATTGCCGGATATCAACGAACGGGGTGAAATCTTCCAGGTACACCTGAAACCATTACGAAAAGGCGAAGATGTGGACGTTAGCTTCCTCGCCAAGCAAACACCCGGATTCTCGGGTGCCGATATCGCCAACGTGTGTAACGAGGCTGCTTTGATTGCAGCACGCCGTAAGAAGGAGACCGTACAGAAACAAGATTTCCTCGATGCCGTTGACCGGATTATCGGAGGACTGGAGAAAAAGAATAAAATTATATCGCCCAGCGAAAAGGCAACGATTGCATACCACGAAGCGGGACACGCTACCGTTAGTTGGTTACTGGAACACGCGCATCCGCTCGTGAAAGTAACCATTGTACCCCGTGGAAAAGCATTAGGTGCAGCATGGTATCTCCCAGAAGAAAGACAAATTACGACCCGCGAACAGATGCTGGACGAAGTTTGTGCGACACTAGGTGGCCGGGCTGCAGAAGAAAACGTATTTGGTACTATCTCCTCCGGTGCACAAAATGACCTGGAGAAAGTCTACAAAACGACGTACGCCATGGTCTGCTATTTCGGAATGAGTGATGCAGTAGGAAATGTAAGCTTCTATGACTCTACAGGTCAATCGGATTACAGTTTCAACAAACCTTATAGCGAACATACTGCAGAACTGATTGATCATGAGATAAAAGATCTGATCGATGTTCAATATCAGCGAGCGCGGAAGATTCTAGCCGACAACGCTGAAGGACATAAGCAACTAGCTGAAAAATTACTGGAACGTGAGGTTATCTTTTCGGAAGATTTGGAAGCGATTTTTGGACCCCGCCCGTGGGACCCGCAGAAGGGACCGGAAAAAAAGATCGAAGTTCCTATGGCAGACAACAGCGAAAATAAGCCGCTGACTTCGCCTCCAACTACTTCGCCGAAAGATTCGCCAAAGGATAACAAAGAATCAGCATAACATGAAAAATCCCGGTGCCAGGGAACAAATACTCGACCGGATAAAAAATTCTGCCTTCAGGCAGAAAAGCAAACAAAACGGAATAACCGGAAAGGTGCAGGAAGGGCCCTCTCCGGTTTTTCCCGTTTCTGAACTGCATTTATCGGAGCAGTTCCAGCAGGAACTGGAAAAAATACAAGGCCATTTTCATCTGGCAAAAAGCCGTGACGAACTGCTTGCCCAACTAAAAGGGCTTCAGGATGAATACGAGTGGCCGTTTGTTTTTTGCCGTGATAAAGGCCTCCAGGAAATTTTGAAAGATGCCGGTTTAGAAGTATCTTCCGATATGCAGCGTTTTCCGGAAACGAAAGCAACTTTAACCGGTTGTGAATGGCTAATTGCCGAAACCGGAGGAGTACTGGTTCACTCTGCTAGCACTAGCGGGCGAAAGCTCCACTTTTTCCCGGAAGTGCACATGGTTGTAGCCAGTTCCAATCATCTGGTCAGAACACTGGAAGAAGCACTTGTCAGGCTGGAAGAGAAATATCGTGATGATCTTCCTTCACAAATCACACACATTGCAGGCCCCAGCCGGACAGCTGACATTGAGAAAACACTGGTAATGGGAGCTCACGGTCCCAAGGCGCTGCACGTTTTTCTAACAGAATATGAATAAATAAGAAAGGGAATGTTATGGAAAAAGGTTGGAAACAAATTTTCATGACCGGACAAGACTTTAAGGCACAGATGGCCAAAGACTTGCTTGAAGAGAACGGAATCGAAGCCCTTATCATGAATCATAAAGATTCAACTTTTACTACTTTTGGCGACATAGAAGTTTATGTCCGCGAAGAAGTAGAGGAAAAAGCGCTGGACATATTAAAAAATCTGAAAAGCGGGGAAAATTGAACGATCTGAAAATCCGTACTCTTTGGGGAACTTTGTTTGTAGCTGTGCTTATCGGGGCCACCTGGATAAGCCCCTATACCTTTTCCCTGTTATTTGTCTTCATCAGTAGCTTTACGCTGAAAGAATTTTACGATTTGCTAACGAAATCGGGTGCGGTTCCTCAGCAAAAACTGGGAATATTTGCCGGGATTGTTCTTTTTCTGGTATCCTTTTTTATCGCCCGGGGAGCCTTGTCGGAAGCCTGGCTTCTGACGCTCATTCCATTGATGCTTTCCCTGTTTGTTGCCGAACTCTATCGCAATAAAACACTGGAAATGCCATTCCGGAATATCGCTTACACCACGATTGGTGTTATTTATATTTCGGTTCCTTTCGCACTGCTCAACTTTTTTGTCTATCCCAGAGAGTTAGGATATACGTATGAACCTAAAATATTACTCAGTCTGCTGTTTTTCATTTGGGCCAGCGATTCGGGTGCATACCTGATTGGTTCGAAGTTCGGGAAACACCGGCTGTTCGAACGTATTTCACCCAAAAAATCGTGGGAAGGTTTCTTCGGCGGACTGGCTGCAGCCATCATCGTGGCTGCAATCCTGGCTCAATTCTGGGAACAATACAGCTTTGCGCCGCTGGCCATTATTGCTGCCATTACCGTGATTGCAGGAACCTTCGGCGACCTGATTGAATCCATGTTTAAAAGGAGTCTGGGAGTAAAAGATTCAGGAAACTTTATGCCAGGACACGGCGGACTACTCGACCGCTTTGATAGCATTCTCGTCGCTATTCCGATGGTATATTTTATCCTTGTATTTCTTCGCTGAACATTATTTACGTAAATTTGCCCAGCATTTTTAAGACCAACAATGAGAATACACAAAGAAGGCTATGCCATTATTGCAGTTGCCATACTGATTTGGGCACTACTGAACGGACTGGTGTGGGAAACCCGTGAACCGTATTTCTTCGTGTTCATGCTGCTGATTTCAACACCGGTACTGGCATTAACCATTCGTTTTTTCCGGTACCCCGAAAGAGAAATCAATTCCGGTGACAAAACAATTCTGGCACCGGCTGACGGACAAATTGTTACCATCGAAGAGACAACCGAAACGGAATATTTCCAGGATCGCAGATTGCAGGTTTCCGTTTTTATGTCGCTGTTCAATGTGCATGTTAACTGGTTACCCGTTGCCGGGAAAATCAAATACGTAAAACACCACAACGGACGATATATGTCGGCTTACCTGCCAAAATCATCCACCGATAACGAACGGACTACAACCGTTGTCGAAATGGAAGATGGTACCGAAATTCTGGTACGGCAAATTGCGGGTGCAATGGCTAAACGCGTGGTTACGTACGCCAACGAAGGAGACACAATGGAACAAGGCGGTGAACTAGGCTTCATCAAATTCGGTTCCCGCGTAGACGTATTCCTTCCGGTTGGTACTGAAGTAACAGCCGACATGTGCGAAGCCGTTACCGGACGACAAACTATCCTGGCCCGACTGAAATAAAGCATCAAAAAGCTTAGGCAATCATGCGCAAACACATTCCGAATTTCCTTACATCACTCAATATTGTCAGTGGTAGTCTTTCTGTCACCTTTGCTCTCGAAGGTCATATTAACCTGGCGGTGTTAACGATGTTTTTAGCGTCTCTATTTGATTTTTTCGACGGGATGAGTGCTCGTTTGCTAAAAGCGTACTCTCCTATCGGGAAAGAGCTGGATTCGCTGGCAGATATGATTTCATTCGGATTAGCTCCGGGAATGATTGTACTGACACTTCAAAAATATGCTCTTTTCGGCGATGTTCGCTCATTGGTAGGTTCCACCGGTGGATGGCTCACCTGGGTATTCCTCCTAAGCGCTTTCTTTATTCCGGTGATGTCCGGATTGCGGTTAGCTAAATTCAACATCGATGAACGGCAGGCTACTTCCTTTATCGGGTTACCCACTCCTGCCAACGCCATCTTCTTCGCATCGCTGGCGCTAATTGCCGAAAACGGGAATATGCCGGCACTGGACACGATTCTACTCAATCCTTACAGCCTGCTCTTTTTCACGATAGTGATGTCACTGCTGCTGGTTTCTGAGATTCCAATGTTCTCGCTGAAAATTAAACACCTGAAATGGCGTGGCAACCAGGTACGCTACCTGTTTCTCTTGACAACGCTTGTGCTCATCTATTTCTTCAGCTTTTACGGCATCACGCTTTCCATCTTGCTTTATATTCTTATCTCTTTCACATTAAGCCTAAAAAAGACGGTTTAAGCTTCTCTTCATCTGCAATTGATTTCGGTAAGAGGATTAAGCGTTACTTTTACCGAAAAACTTTGATGACGCCTTCTCCGCGAAAACGATAAAACGCAACGCACAGTTTCTCAATACAATATTCATCGATAAAAAAGGGCCGCCTTTCAAAAGACAGCCCTCGATTCGTTTCAAACAAACGGATTATTCTTCTTCCAGTTTGTGTTCGTATTTTTTGAGCGCATACTGCACTGCTTTTAAGCTGATATAGATAAGTATCGGCCAGCTTAACAACCATAATATCGATTCCAAATACATAACTAAAGTTTTTTCGGTTTAATAAACGTGACCTTCACCCTCACCGCTAATTTCCGATTCGGTGATTTTCTCGCGGTTAATGGATTTCCACGCATACCAGATATAAGCCAGTACGAACGGTACCATCAACGAAACGTAACTCATCACTGTCAAGGTAAATTTCGACGACGAACTATTCACGATGTTCAGCGACGACTGCAAATCGAAATTCGAGGGATAGTAGCAGGTGTTATTGTAACCGGCAACCAGCATCAGGGCAAATACGGTGAGTACCGTTCCGATTCCGGCATACCAAATTCCGTTGGTTTTGTCTTTCAACAGCGAACTGATGATTCCCCAAAGAACGCCAACAACACCAACCAGGAAGATGATCAATACCAGCGGCATTTGCAGGAAGTTGTGCAAGTACTTATAAGGTTCCATCGATACCTCGAGAGTTTTCGGATCGTAAGCAAATCCTTTGATAAGCAACAGACGAATCACGAAATAGAGGAAGAATACCAGGAACGGAATGGTATTATACAGCAACTGTTTCTTGGCATTCTTAAAAATGGGTTCGTGATCGATGCTGTTCATGAAATACAATAACGCCAGAACTCGGGCCAGGAAAAAAATCGCCAGGCCCATCGCTACGTTACTGAATGTCAAAACAGCTTCTAATCCGTGTGCCGGATTTTCCCACTGCGAAAGGTTCATGTTGCTAACGGAAAAGTTCGCGCCGTTGAAAAATGTTCCAACCACAACGCCAAGAAGAACTGTTCCCAACAATCCGTTGACAAAAAGGAACGCGTCGAAAGTGCGCTTGCCCAGGAAATTACTCGGCCGGCTGCGATATTCGTACGAAACGGCCTGAATAATAAAGGCAAACAACAAGGCCATCCAGGCCCAGTAGGCTCCACCAAAGCTGGTGGAATAGAAAAGCGGGAAAGAAGCGAAAAATGCTCCACCAAAAGTTACCAGCGTGGTAAAGGTAAATTCCCACTTGCGACCAAGTGCATTGACAATCATGGTGCGCTCGTTACTGGTTTTTCCCAGTCGGTAAATCAGCGTCTGACCTCCCTGAACAAACATCAGGAAAACAAGTAACGCTGCTAAAAGTGATATGATGGCCCACCAATAGTGTTGGAGGGTTAAATGACTCATTGATCCAAACATGGTTAGTGTCCTCCGTCTTTAGGTCCGATTTTAACTTGTTTCGTCATGATTTTCACCTCGGCAATCAACAGCAGGGTGAAGATGAAGGCAAACATCCAGAAAGTTACCTGAACAGCACTCGCATCGATGTGCGATACGGCTGCCACTGTTGGCAACAGATCCTGAATCACCCAGGGCTGACGGCCAACTTCGGCCAATGTCCAACCTGACATCGAGGCAACGTAAGCCAGTGGCATGGTAATAATTGCCAATCGCAGGAACCATTTTTTCTTTTCCATCGTGCCTCTGGTAACCCAAAGAAGAGCGAAGAAGAAGAAGAACACGAAATAGGTTCCGAGCATAACCATAATACGGAAGCTATAAAATACAAGAGGTATATCGGGTATCAAATCGGTCGGATTCTTAATGTACCCATATCCGAAATACTTGAAATAATCTTTCTGGAAACTATCAGACATGAACTTGGCACGCAAGGTAGCAGCTTCGTCTGTGTTTCCGTCATCCTTGGCCGTCTTGTAATCTTTCAATAGTTGAATGGCCTCTTTACCCCGGGCAATCTTCTCCGGAGCCGACAGAATGTTGTGCTCACTGTTTCCATTCAGCATATCTTTTATCCCGGGCATAAACTGGGTTGTATTCAGATAAGCCAGCACAGACAAACCTTTGGGAATTTCGACCCTGAAAAGGAAATTCTTTAATTGTTTATACTCCGGATCGGATTGTTTGGTAGAAAGTACGCCCATGGCTATCAAACCCGGTCCATTCTGACCTTCGTAAAGGCCTTCCATGGCAGCAAGTTTCATTGGCTGGTGGTAAGCCACCTGCTGCGTTGATGCGTGACCGAAGCCGATAACAAAAATCGAGCTAATCAGACCAAAAACGGCTGAAACCAGGATACTTTTCCGGGCAAAAACAATCTCCCGCTTTTTCAGAAGATACCAGGCCGAAATACCAATCACGAAGATGGCCGCTAACTCAAATCCTGAGAAAATCGTGTGGAGGAACTTACTGGTCGCCACCGGCGAGAGAAATACATCCCAGAAATTAACCATTTCATTCCTGGCCGTATCCGGATTAAACTGCATTCCTACCGGGAATTGCATCCAGCCGTTGGCCACCAATATCCACAATGCCGAGAGGTTTGCTCCCAGCGCTGTCAGCCACGTGGATGCCAGGTGAAAGCGCTTGCTCACCTTCCCCCATCCAAAGAACATCACGGCAATGAAGGTCGACTCCATAAAGAAAGCCATAATACCTTCGATGGCCAGCGGTGCACCAAAGATGTCACCTACAAACCAGGAATAGTTAGACCAGTTGGTTCCAAATTCAAATTCCAGAATAATTCCGGTAGCCACACCAATGGCGAAATTAATCCCGAACACTTTCATCCAGAACTTGGTAATTTTTTTCCACTCAGGATTTCCGGTCTTCACATAGATAGTCTCCATGATTGCCAGAATAAACGTAATCCCAAGTGTCAGTGGGACGAATAACCAATGGTACATCGCGGTGAGTGCAAATTGAGCCCTCGACCAGTCTACCAAGGATAGATCAAGTAATTCATTCATGTTTTACGATTATTTGATTAATTGATTATTTGATATTGGTCAGATTCTCGATGACGTGCTCTCCCCTTTCCTTATCGGTCTTAAAATTCTGCTTTAGCAAATCGGGAAAGAAAAACAGTTTGAGCACAAAGAACATCACAAACAGTTTCACTAAAATGATTACCCAGAGACCTTTTCCCCACGTCATCTGTCGGAAGCCTTCATAATAGAAGTGGACGATTTTCTTCAATATTCTCATTCCGTGTAAACATTATGTGCATTAAACAACTAAACCACTTAACAAAAGAAATTCGGAGTTGTTTACTTAGTTTCATTCTGAATAAGCGTGCCTACAATGAACTCCTTCATCATTAAAATGTATGGAGGTTCATGTTAAGCATCTGAATGGCAAATTTTAATATTATGTAATGCTGTATTTCATTTAGGTACAGTAATGTCCGCCAACATTCACTAATTGGAGCTCAAGATAAAATCATCGGAATAATATCCATTCTCCAGCGATCATGTTTTACGACAGCTTTACATGACACACAAAGCCCTAATCGACTCTGTTTCTGAGAGAAGAAAGTCTACATATCAAGAATGAAAATCATGACAAAAATTAGCTTTTACACCGAAAAGACTAATCATCTGTCATTTTGGAGGTAAGTTCCCGTACCAACCGGAACTGCGAAAGGAACTCGCGGGCAATGACGCGAAGAACGGTATAAACCGGTATAGCCAATATCATTCCGGCAATTCCGGCAAAACTTCCTGCCATAAGAATAACCAGGAAGATCTCAAGCGGATGCGCCCTGACACTGTTGGAATAGATAACCGGCTGAAATACCACGTTATCAACTACCTGAACAATAACAACCACCAACAATACCAGCAATATGAGCGGTAAAGTCACATCCGGGAAACTGTCGCCAAGGTGAGTTGCAATAGCCACCAATACACCAAAGGCTCCGCCGATCCATGGGCCAATGTATGGGATAACATTCATGACACCGGCAAAAACCGCCACGACCAATCCGTGATTAAAGCCCAAACCGATGACCGAAAATCCGATGGTATCCAATATCATAACTCCTAACACTTCGAATATAATACCAATGAAATACCGCTTCAGAAGGTGATTGATAGAAGTCATTACGTGCTTGGCTTTCGTTTCATATTTGCTGGAAACAAAAACCAGAATAATGTGGCTGAACAACTGTTCTTCCTTCAAAAAGAAAAACAGTATGAAAGAGACCGAAAAAAACATGAGAAACAGGTTACCCAAAGTGCCGGCAACCGAGGAGAACAAATTCGTGACCTGTCCCAGGTTCAACATGTTTGCCAGTTGTTCCTGTATGTATTCCTGCATTCCCGAATCGGCTCCGCTGTAAGCGATAAAATGTGGAAGTTTGTTTGAAAGATGAGTAAAAGCCACATCGAGGTAATCCATCACCGAAGTGACATCGATAGCTGACAAATCCTTTATCTCCATTGCAACCAACGGAATTAACGCCGCCAAAAAACCAATGGTAGCTGCCAACATGAGCAGAAGTGTGATCAGTGCGCTACTCGTTTTTCCGAGATGCTTCTTCTTAATTGAGATACGCTGGATAGCCCGCATTAAAGGTCTTCCGATGAGCGAAAGCACAGCTGCAATCAGGATGTAGGCTACAATATTTCTAAAATAGAATAACAGAAAAATCAGGATACTAATCCCGACAAACAGGATGACATTGCGGGTTCGCTGGTTCATATATTTAGCATTTCGGATAAACAAAAATACAAATTAGTTGCTCGTTTTACATCAGTAATTCAATTTATCCCAATTCGCTGTTATCATTCCGGATACCGCGCGGACACCAACCACCTAACACCAAAAAAAAGAACTGCCCCAAACGGACAGTTCCTTTTCTTTTCAATCGAACAAAGAATTTACAGGAATCGCTTCCCGCTTTCACTATCTAATTCTTAGTGGATTATTCACTTTTTGTTTTAATAATGCGATATCCAGAACATCCAGTACGGTATCGACAAAATGGAACTTCAATCCCTTAATGTAAATGGGCTTGATCTCTTCCAGATCCTTCTCGTTCTGCCTCGACAAGATGATTTCCTTTATACCGGCCCTTTTCGCGGCCAGTATTTTTTCTTTAATACCGCCTACCGGCAATACTTTTCCACGCAAAGTAATCTCGCCTGTCATGGCCAGGTTTCGTTTTACCTTCCGCTGCGTAAAAGCTGATGCCAGCGACGTAGCCATGGTAACTCCGGCCGACGGACCATCCTTGGGAATTGCGCCTTCCGGAACGTGGACATGAACGTCCCACTTTTCGAAAGCCTGCGATGTCATATCCAATTCAGGTGCATGCGAACGAAGATATTCCAGCGCAATAGTAGCCGATTCCTTCATCACTTCACCGAGGTTTCCGGTTAACGTGAAGCGACCTTTTCCTTTACTTAAGCTTGTTTCGACGTAAAGAATTTCACCGCCGACCGCCGTCCAGGCCAAGCCGGTGACGACTCCTGCAAACTCATTTCCTTCGTATGTTTCGCGGGTATAAATCGGAACTCCGAGATATTCGCGAACATCCTCAACTTTGAGTTTCTTGTTATATTTTTCACCAAAAGCTTCTTTCCGCGCTATGCGGCGAACAATTTTTGCCAACTGCTTATCGAGCTCGCGAACACCAGACTCGCGGGTATAATTTTCAATCACCTTCGCCAACACTTCTTTCGGAAACGTCAGGCTTCCCTTTTTCATTCCATGATTTTTCAGCTGACGCGGAACAAGGTGCCTTTTGGCAATTTCGGTCTTTTCCTCAACCAGGTAACCGCTCACATCAATCAACTCCATCCGGTCGCGAAGTGCGGGCTGAATGGTGCTGAGCGTATTCGCGGTAGCAATAAACATCACACGCGAAAGGTCGAAGTCAACGTCCAGGTAGTTATCGTGAAACTCAGAATTCTGTTCCGGGTCCAAAACTTCCAGCAATGCCGAAGCCGGATCGCCGTGAAAATCCTGCGAGACTTTGTCAATCTCATCAAGAATAAAAACAGGATTTGCGGAACCAGCTTTCTTCAGATTCTGAATAATACGGCCCGGCATAGCGCCGATGTATGTTTTCCGGTGACCACGGATTTCTGCTTCATCATGAAGACCTCCTAAACTCATCCGGATGTATTTCCGCCCCAGCGAACGAGCGATAGACTTACCCAACGACGTTTTTCCGACGCCGGGAGGGCCGTAAAGACAAACGATAGGCGATTTCATGTCACCCTTCAATTTAAGAACAGCGAGATGCTCCAGAATACGTTCCTTCACTTTCTCCAGACCATAGTGATCTTCATCCAGGACTTTCTCAGCGTGCTGTAAGTCGAAGTTGTCTTCGGTGTATTCGTTCCAGGGAAGGTCGAGCAATGTTTCGAGGTAACCAACCTGGATGGAATATTCTCCGGCGGCCGGATTCATCCGGTTCAGTTTCTCTACCTCTTTTTCGAAGAAGCCTGCCATTTCTTCATCCCACTTCATCTCGGCGCCCCGTTTCTTCAACTCCTCAATCTCTTTTTCAATGGGATTGCCGCCTAGCTCATCCTGGATGGTCTTTATTTGCTGATGAAGCAGATACTCCCGCTGCTGTTGATCCAAATCAACTTTTACTTTACGTTGAATATCCTTCTTCAACTCCATCACCTGAACCTCACGAACCAACAGCCCCATCAATTGATTTCCACGACTGCGAATGTCATTTTCTTCCAGGAGATCCTGCTTTTCGTGCGCCTCCAGCTCAACATTGTTACAAATGAAGTTGATCAGAAAGGTCGGACTTTCGATATTTTTGATGGCAAACTGCGCTTCCGGCGGCACATTGCCGGTATATTTCATCAATTTGAGTGACAAGTCCTTCAGCGATTCGAGCACCACCGCGAATTCAGAGTCATCACTTTCCAGTTCATATTCATCGTGAGGATGAACCAGTGCTTTCAGGTACGGCAGTTGCTCTGTAACACCGGCGACCTTAATTCGTCTCTTTCCCTGAATGATAATGGAAGTAGTACCATCGGGCATCTCCAGAATTTTCAGAATTTCCGCCATGGTACCTACCGGATACAAATCTTCCGTCTGCGGCTCTTCTACCTTGCCATCTTTCTGGGTAACCGTTCCCAGCAATTTATCGCCGGAATACACATCGCGGATGAGTTTCAGCGACTTCTGGCGTCCAACGGTGATGGGCATCACTACGCCCGGAAACAAAACGGCATTCCGAAGCGGCAATATTGGCAGACTTTCCGGCACCTCTACCGATTTAAAGTCTGACTCGTCACCATCGGCAATAATTGGTATGAATTCTCCCTGGTCCTCCATCAAACTGCTAAATACGAATTTATGTTTTTGATTATTTCGTTTCATGTATGATCTCTCTAATGACATTTTGTCGTTGTTTTTCGTTTTCACAAGCTGTGGGTTAACAGGTCAATTCCTATGCCAACCCCCCGTATTTTGCTTCGCTGCCGATTTCTCCAGCCGAATTACAGTGGGAAAGTGATTATTACAACAAAAAAAGCCTCGTAATGATTTACGAGGCTTCCTTCATATACTAAAAGTAGATTACTTTTTTCTCTTATCCATGTGCTTCTGGTAACGGTTCATGAACTTATCAACACGTCCAGCGGTGTCGACCAATTTCATTTTACCAGTATAGAAAGGGTGAGAGGTACTAGAGATTTCCAGTTTGATCAATGGATACTCTACACCGTCAACTTCAATATTTTCCCGTGAAGGGGCAGCCGATTTGGTGATGAATGTATGTCCGTTAGACATATCCTTGAAGACCACCATTCGATAATTTTCCGGATGTATTCCCTTTTTCATTTTTTCCTCGTTTAATATCTTATTCTGAATTTCTTACTTTCCCAAACGGTTTGCAAAGATATATATAGTTCAGAAATCTGCAAAAGAATCTAATAAAAGATTTGTCTAAATAATATACTGAAACTGAACTGAAATCAATCTTCCGTTTCGGTTTCAGCAGTATTACTTTTCTCTTTGTTTTTGCGTTCCTCCCTCAAAAGGCGCACATCTTTCATCAATTTAGGTGCACGCTCAAACGGTTGATTCGGATCGAACAGGTAACGCATCGTGTAATGGGTCTTCGCATGTACTCCTCCCACCGATTTATACATGGCCACCATCTTCGGATTGAAATCACCAACCCACGACATCTCAATTTCGTTGTACCAATGCTTCCGCTTCATCACTTTGTCGAGGTGCCAGAAGATGGCCGACTCCAAACCGGAACCCTGGAATTTCGGAACTACTCCCATAATGAGAATCCGGGTACGGGTAATCGTTTTCTTCTTTTTATAGTACCAGAATTTCAGCACATTCTTCAAGTTGACTTTGCCGTCTAGCTTAGCGAGAATCTGGTTCCAGTCCGGAATCATACCGAAGAAAGCAACGGGTTCGTCGTTGTGGTAAGCAAACCAAAGAAATTCTTCATCGGCGATGAACTTCGCCAACCTGACCATTCCGCGGATATCATCCAAATCAACCGACTGGTGATTATCGTGATGCGCCCAGGCCTGATCGTATATTTTTACAAAATCCTGGATGTATTTCTCAATCTTGCTGAACCGGACATGCTCGAAATGAAAGTTTGGTTTCTGAGCTACCCAGCCGGCAATTTTCCAAAACCTTTCGGGGAACGGATCTTTATGATTGAGGTGATAGCTGTATTGTTCGAAGTAAACCTTAAAGCCATAAGCTTCGAAAAAATCACGGTAGTAAGGCTTGTGGTAAGGCATACCGAACGCCTGCGGCTTAAATCCGTCAACCAGCAATCCCCAGTTCATCAGGTTTTCGCCAAAATTAACCGGTCCGTCCATGGCTTCCATTCCGCGTTCCTTCAACCAGTTTTTAGCTGTTTCGAATAACAAAAACGCGGCCTCCTGGTCCTCGACACACTCAAAGTATCCCATTCCACCGGTGGGTTGCTGAAAAGTGTACGCTTTGTTTCCGTTGATGAAAGCTCCTACCCGGCCGAGTAATCTGCCGTCGTCATCTGTCAGAACCCACCGGGTGCCATCGCCATTTTTATAAAAGGCATTTTTCTCCGGATCGAAGGTGTTATCAATCATCACCTCCAATGGTGGCGCCCAGTTTTCATCGCCACGATACACTTCGTGTGCTACCTGGTGAAAAAGCTTGCGTGTTTGTTTATCCTTTACTTCCCTGACTTGCATATTCCTTGACTTGGTATTTTCTCCGCTAAATTAGAGTAAAAATTGAAATTGACAGTATCAATATTTTGATTAGCTGAATAGCTCTCTGAATGACTCATCCTTTATCGTTCAGCATTTCCTGAACATATTCAGATTCCAGTTCATCAATAATTTCTTCCGCCACCATTTGTGACACAGGCGAATCGATGGTTTGCAGTGTGCGAGCGAGCATAATGGCCAGCTTGTTTAGGTTTTTATTTCTTCGTCCGAGATGCGTAAACGACCGAATGAAGATGCTCGATAGCTCCGGATCTTTCGACAAAGGCGGCAACACCTCGAAGAATGATTCGAATTCCTCATCAGCGGTTGTTTTATCTGTCATGGCCAGCCGTCCCATCATCAGTAAACCGGTCATTTTCACCAGGTTTTTCTTTTCCAGACACCACTCTTTTGCCTTCTGAAAAGCGAAAGGTGTATAGACAAACAAGTTCATCGACGCCTGCTCCGCCATCTCAATATTCGGAAAACTCTTTACCCAGTAATCCAGTTGTTCCTCAGTTACCTGCTCAGGTTCATCGAGCAGCGTAGCCAGTATCATTGTTTCCCGCCACTGTTTGTTCCACAGTTTCAGCGCCAGTAAATGATTCCTGTCGTAAACCGACGCCAATTGCCGCAACGAAACCACCGATGCTCCCAGGTTGACTTTATATTCCAGTCCACGCTTAGTCATCATTTCTGCAACAGCGCCATTTTGGATAGGGCGGAGTTTCCGGATGATTTCCTGGTAAGTATTTTCGATTTTCGGATTATCAAGCAGGTATTCCATTATTTCAATAAATGACGGTTTCTATCAGAACAAACAAAGTTAATATTCCTGCAGAAAACAACAGGTGCCTTTTCCCATCGAGGTAATCGGTCAACGATACGCCTTCGCGTCGGTAAAGCCTGTAAGCAAGATAGTATTTTTCGAACAGATAGGCGATAACGGTCGCAACAGCAATGCCTTCCAAACCAAGCGGGAAGGAAAGCAGTACGCTCAATCCGACATTGATGAGAATCTCGTAAAACGAAGCTTGGCTGATGAGCTTTGTCTGCCCTATTCCGTTCAGAATGGTTTGTGGAAAAACGAGTCGGGGAATAATGAGCAGCAAATAAATATTGAAGATAGAAGCCGATTCGGCGAAAGCCTGGTTAAAAATAACAGGGAAAAACCAGGGCGAGGAAATCATCAATACAGCGGTGAGCGGAAACATCCAGTTCATCATTTTGGCCGACCGTTCCCGGATTTCCTTCAAATGATCTTCAAAGCCCGAAGATTTTCCAAACTTAGGCAACATGGAATTACTGAATGCATTTGCAATGAGAACAACAAAAGGTAGCTCGCGGGCACCGAACCGGAAAATGGCAAATGCCGCTGAATCGAAACGAATAGTTACCAGCCAGCCGTCGATGTATTGTGCAGAGCCGCTAAGCAACGTCGCCAAAATGAGGGGCCACGAACGCAACAATAATTTCCGCGCCAGTTCTCGTGAGAAAACAACCGATGAATGTCGGAAAATCAACTTTACCAGCCAAACGAACCGGAGCAAAGCAACCAGTCCGAGTATCTTCAAGATTGTTTCAATACTTCCGCCATAAAGCAATGCAAACAGAATAAGAAAAAACTGAAGTCCAACTGTACCGGCACCGTAAAGGAGCAACTCCACCGAACGGTTCTTAATTAAATAAATATACACCGTCAGGTTAGCTGGTATCCCGAAAACCACGAAAAGAAGAAACCAGTACCAGGCGTGCCCCGAAAGAAATGCCAGCAGTCCGGCTTTGTAAAGAATGGTAAATACCAGGGCGGTTGCCGTCGAAAATACCAGGAGCACAAAAAATGCGGTAAAGAGAAATGGTGATTTTTCTCGTCCGCCATTTGACACTTCGGCTCCGGCCATGGGCAGCGCTCCTTGTATCAAGCCGTTCACCCAGAAAAAACTGGCCAATCCGGCCCAAAAGAGGAAAGACTCGTATTGACCAATGTTGCCGACACTTAGTTTGGAGTGGGTCAGCAAAACACCAATCGAAACAAGCATCCCGAAGCGGAGCAATTGAAAAACCTGCAACGATTTTCCGCTATTCCAACTCTCTTTTCGTATCAAATTTTAATTTTATTGTTTACCCGAAAGACCAAACTTAATGATTCTCTGCCGGATGAAAAATTATCATTTCCGTCCTACTTCATTCTGTCACAAAATCATCCTGCCGGCCTTGGATTATTTGACCATGCAATGAAATCGAAAGATGAGATTTTTTCCAATATTTTTTGTCCGATGATTTGTAGCAATCAAAAAACATTATCTATATTTGCATCCGCAATCGCGAAAAATGGTGGATGTAGCTCAGTTGGTTAGAGCACTGGATTGTGGTTCCAGGGGTCGTGGGTTCAAATCCCATCTTCCACCCTACTTCGACCGGTTTCTGAAAATTCAGAAGCCGGTTTTTTTGTTTTAATACTTCTCCTTTTTTCCAACCTCCATTTCTCCTTCTTTTCATTCCGAATTTAACATTTTTCTCTATTGTATTTTCTACAATAAGCAAATTGTCAATTTTCCGTTCACCACTCAAAATTGAACGTTCACCACTCAAAATCGACCGTTCGTCAAAAAAAGTTGTTCATTTGAGTACAATAGTTTTAATTTATCACTAACAGTTACCCAAAGCTATTAATCAACCACATAAAACCGTTCATCTATGAAAGTCAAAATGTTTAATATCGATGGTGAAGTTCTATTCCTGAAAAAGATTTCCACAAGGAATTTGGAAAGGCGTCGCTCCCCGGAAGATAATAAAATGAAAAACCTCAAAAAAGGCATCTATTTTCTTCATTACGACTTTGAGACCAGTCAATTCACAAAAAAAGTCGTAATCAGTTAAAACTTTCCACCAGAGCCGGGCAGTAGCCCGGTTTTTTTATCTCCTTTCTTTTGCCAGTATTTCCCCAATTCGTGGATTTCTCCTGAAAAAGTCCTAAATTTCATCTACATATGATTTGGATGTCCACCCGGACAAAAACTAACCCACAACCTGCTATCCGATGAAAAAAGTGACCTTCCTGGTTTTGTTGTTCATCACGCTGCCCCTCATCTCTCCGGCGCAGGAGCAAGAGAGTAGAGTGCTTTCGAATAAAGTGAGAACTATTGTTGCCCGCGACCGTTTGGACGGCTGGTACGCCGCTTTTAACCTGGGATACTCGCCCATCGATGAGCGCAATTCGGTTATTTTTGGTCTTCGTGGTGGCTGGGTGATGGGACATTCGTTTACCCTCGGCTTAGCCGGAAATGCTTTTATCTCTCAAAAGAACTCGTTGAGCAATATTCCTGAACTAAACCGTTACCTCGCCGGCGGATATGGCGGACTTTTGCTGGAACCCATTTTAATGCCGCGGTCACCCGTTCATTTATCTTTCCCCGTGATTGTCGGAGCCGGAGCGATTAATTACTGGGAAGGCTATGATACCCTATCGGGAAGCGCCTCAGTTGTTCCGGCCAATTACCACGATTTAAGTCCTTTTTTTGTTGTAGAACCCGGATTAGAAATCGAATTCAACGTCTCCCGATTCTTCAGACTCGATCTGGGCGGAACTTATCGGTTCACCAACAAAATCAAGTCGAGTAATTTCGCGCCCGATGTACTCCAAACCTGGACCGCTTATCTCAATTTCAAATTCGGCCGGTTTTAATAGAAACGACTTCGGTTTGGTCCCTCTAACTCTCCAATCTTCAATAAACTGATCCTCGTCTTGGTTCGCATCTAAAAATATGGATACATTTGCGGTTCAAAACGCAAGAACTGTGAAAAACAAAATATCAGTATATCTGGCCGTTACCATGGCAATGGCTTTTTGGGCCATCTCATTTGTATGGGTCAAAATTGTGTACCAGGCCTATGGTCCGCTAACCACCGTATTTTTCAGGCTGGTAATAGCCACCAT
Organism: Prolixibacter sp. NT017; assembly: GCF_009617875.1. Lineage (NCBI taxonomy): Bacteria > Pseudomonadati > Bacteroidota > Bacteroidia > Marinilabiliales > Prolixibacteraceae > Prolixibacter > Prolixibacter sp. NT017. Next base: position 3,635,632 of record NZ_BLAV01000001.1, read on the forward strand.
ACTGTTGTTTGCATACACAAAAATCACGGGCAGACTGATGAAACCGGATCGGAAAGACTGGAAAGCATTTATCCTGCTGGCCTTTTTCGAACCTTTTCTCTATTTCATGGGCGAAAGCTTCAGTCTGAAATATGCTTCAAGCACCGTAGCAGCAGTCATTGTGGCTACCATTCCTCTTTTTTCGCCACTAGCTGCATCCCGTTTTCACGGAGAAAAAGTATCGCCCCGAACCATTTTAGGAATCATTCTCTCGTTTGTCGGGGTAACCGTGGTTGTTCTGGATACTTCCGAAAACCTGTCTGCTTCGATATTGGGAATTACACTGGAGTTTGTCGCCGTGGCCGCCACCGTTGGTTATACCGTTGTTCTGAAAGGTTTGACAAAAAAATATAATACGACCAGCATTGTTGCCTATCAAAGCTTCATCGGCATTTTTTACTTCCTGCCGTTTTGGATGACATTTGAGATGAACAGCTTTATCCATACGCCGGTCAATGTCGATTCGCTTGTCGCAATTTTAAAACTAGCCATCTTCGCTTCCGGATTTGCTTTCCTGTTTTTCACATACAGTGTAGGTAAATTGGGCATTAACAAAGCCAATATTTTCATGAATAGCATTCCAGTATTTACAGCCATTTTTGCCTGGCTGATTTTGGGAGAAACACTTTCGCTCCAGAAATTAACCGGAATCTCGATTGTAATTGCCGGACTATTCCTGGCGCAGATGAGAATCAGAAAAAAAGCCCTCAATAATACTCAGGATGAAGTACATCGAAGTGAATGCGAAGAACGTCCGGGAACTATCTCAGCGCAATGAAGACGAAACCCGCAAATTCTTCGCTCAGTTAAAGAAAAAGAAACCCAAACAACTCGATAGTGTTGTCGCCCGTTTGCACGACGAGGCTTTTCAGGAATTCGACTGCCTCGATTGTGCCAACTGCTGCAGCAACTTCAGCCCGATTATCACCGAAAAGGACATCGACCGGCTGGCGAAACATATGAAGATGAAACCGCCGGCTTTCATTGACCAATATTTGCATGTTGATAACGAAGGTGATTACGTTTTCAACCAAACGCCTTGTCCTTTTTTGATGCCGGATAACTATTGCATGGTGTATGAAAATCGGCCAAAAGCTTGCCGAGAATATCCGCATACCAACCGCCGCAAGTTCGTTCAGATTCTGAACCTGACACAAAAAAACCGCGAAGCCTGCCCCATCGTCTATAAAATCGTAGAGAACCTGAAAGAGGAAAACTGGTAAACCACGTTTCTACACTATTCAGCAAAAAACATATCTTAGCATAATCATTGCGGTTTCCCGGAAGGGAACAAAAGGCACGAATAATTCAGGCTTACGTGAAAACCAGACTAATCATTGCATTATCGCTTCTAGTATCTCAAATGGCATTCGGTCAGGTTGGCGGTGAAGGAACGTACCGGTTCCTCGATCTGACCACCTCGGCACGCGTGGCCGCATTAGGTGGCAACCAGGTAGCGTTGGATGATAACGATTTGGATCTTGTTTTTCACAATCCGGCTTTGCTGCGTGACACGATGCGCAATCAGCTTGTGCTGAATTACGTCGATTATTTTTCCGATATCAAATTTGGTTATGCTTCTTACGCCTGGCGCCTCGATAAAATAGGGACGGTTGCCACGGGTATTCATTTTATCGATTACGGAAAATTTATCGAAGCACGCGAAGACGGCACGATTACCGGCACTTTCCGGGCAGCCGAATACGCTTTGAACATTTACTGGGCCAAACAGATAACGCCTCGCTTACGCGGAGGAGTCAACATCAAACCCATTTACTCTGTTCTCGAAACATATCACTCGTTTGGATTGGCCGTGGATGCCGGTCTTATTCTTTCGGGACGCGACAACCAATCCACTATCGCGCTCGTGGCAAAAAATATTGGCACACAAATTACCACTTACTACCAGAATGGCGATTACGAAAAACTGCCGTTCGATTTGCAATTCGGTTTTTCCAAGCGACTGGAACACGCACCACTCCGACTCATGGTTACCGCTCATCATCTTACCAATTGGGACTTAGCCTATAACGAAACGACCTCCGGAACAATGACTTCGACACTAACAGGAATGACATCCGAAAGTGGTTTTTCCAAAGCGATGCGGCATCTCATTTTCGGTGTAGAATTACTACCCAGTAAGAATTTCACGATTCGGGTGGGCTATAATCATCAACGCAGGAAAGAGCTATCGGTCGAATCCCGTCCGGGAATGGTTGGCTTCTCTGCTGGTTTTGGCGTTCGTATTTCCAGGTTCAACCTGAGCTACGGACTCGCATCTTATCATATTGCCGGTGCATCACATCATTTCTCTATCAGCACGAACCTTTCCCAATTCCTCCCCTGATTCAGCGGATATTCCATTCCTTTTCTTCAGTAAGAAACTTATCTTTGCCCTGCAAACTGAGAATAACATGTCTGAAAATAAAAAAATAGTCATCGCTGTCGATGGCCACTCCTCCTGTGGAAAAAGTACGCTGGCCAAAGCGCTGGCATCCCTTTTAAACTACGCTTATATCGACACCGGCGCGATGTACCGTGCTGTGACCCTTTACGCCCTGCGGAATGGATTGATCAATGACAGCAAGGTTGACGAAACCGGTTTAATCGCTCAACTCAATCAGATTAAAATTACATTTCGATATAACGAGACAATCTCGAAAAGTGAAACGTACCTCAACGATGAAAACGTAGAAGAAGAAATCAGGCAGTTGCCGGTTTCCCGGAATGTCAGTCCGGTGGCAACTATCGGTGAAGTGCGGAAACATTTGGTGGCGCTTCAGCAGGAAATGGGAAAAGACAAGGGTATTGTGATGGACGGAAGAGACATTGGAACAGTGGTTTTTCCGGACGCGGAATTAAAGATATACATGACGGCTTCGCCGGAAGTAAGAGCTCAGCGCCGCTATGACGAGCTGAAAGCCAAAGGGGACGATGTTTCTTTTGAAGAAATCAAAGCCAACGTTGTGGAGCGGGATTACATCGATGAGAACCGCGACGAGAGTCCACTCCGAAAAGCAGATGACGCCATTGTTCTCGACAATAGTCACCTCACTCCTGAAGAACAGTTAGCGTGGGCTAACAAAAAAGTTATGGAAAGATTAAATCGCAATGGAAATTGAGATTGACAGCAAATCGGGATTTTGCTTCGGCGTAGTGAACGCGATTCAGAAGGCTGAAAAAACGCTCGAAACTGAGGACAGTCTTTATTGCCTGGGAGATATTGTTCACAACAATACCGAAGTGGAACGTCTGTCCCGAAAAGGGCTAAAAACCATCGATCATAAACAGTTCTTTCAGCTGAAAGACTGCACCGTACTACTACGCGCTCACGGCGAACCACCTTCCACATATGAGCATGCCCGTAAAAACAACATCACACTACTCGACGCCACCTGCCCTGTGGTTCTGAAACTTCAGGAGAGAGTTCGTAAAGGTCAGAGCCAACAGGAAGCGCGTAACGGACAAGTCGTTATTTACGGGAAAAAAGGCCATGCCGAAGTAAATGGTTTGGTCGGTCAAACTAACGACAAAGCGATTGTCATCCAATCACCAGATGATTTGGAGCAAATCGATTTCGACCGGCCGGTGGAACTGTTTTCTCAGACGACGAAAGACATGGAAGGCTTCTATCAGCTGGCCGAAGCGATAAAACAGCGTGGTACCGAGGTTATCATTCATGATACACTTTGCCGGCAGGTTTCCAACCGCGTTCCTCGTATCAGGGAGTTTGCCCGTCGTTTTGATTTGGTGCTGTTCGTTAGCGGGAAAAAAAGCTCTAACGGAAAAATGTTGTTTGGAATCAGCAAGGAAACCAATCCCAACTCCAAATTCATCTCCTCACCGGATGAAGTCGAAGCGGAATGGCTTGAAAATATTCAAAAAGTCGGTATTTGCGGAGCAACCTCCACTCCCTGGCATTTGATGGAAGACGTGGCTGAGAAGGTCAGAATACTGACGAAATAATCAAATAATTTTATAATTAATTAACGGTAGTGGTTGTTGTTAAGAAAACATCGGCGCTACTTTTGACCCGGATTCAAATTTTTCAGAAAATGAAGGAGAATGTTCTTAACATGCCTGATCCCAATGTGTACAGCGACTGTCGCATTAAAAAAATAGCCGTTTTAACATCGGGAGGTGATGCGCCCGGCATGAATGCAGCCATTCGGGCCGTTACCAGAACGGCTATTTACTTTGGCCGGGAAGTGGTCGGAATTTACTACGGCTACAAAGGAATGATCAACAAAAACTTCCAGACCATGAAATCCGGTGATGTCAGTAATATCATCCAGTCGGGCGGAACGATTTTAAAATCTGCCCGGAGCAAGGAGTTCATGACGAAAGAAGGCCGTGAGAAAGCATATCAAAACCTGAAGGAAGAAAACATTGATGCTTTGGTGGTCATTGGCGGTGACGGAACTTTTACCGGTGCACGTATTTTTGCCCAGGAATTTAATTTCCCCATCGTCGGTGTTCCGGGAACCATCGATAACGATTTGTTTGGAACCGACTTTACCGTTGGTTACGATACCGCTCTCAATACCATTGTCCAGGCTGTTGACAAGATTCGTGATACCGCAACGGCTCACGAGCGTCTGTTCTTCATCGAAGTAATGGGCCGCGATGCCGGTTTCCTGGCGTTGAACGGTGGAATTGCAGCCGGCTCCGAAGCGGTTCTGATTCCTGAGTTCGATACGGATATAGGAACACTCGAAACTTACATCGAAACGGGATACCGAAAAAATAAAAAGTCATCTATCGTTTTGGTGGCTGAAGGCGATAAAGCCGGCGGCGCTTTTAACATTGCTTCCAAAATTGAAAAAGAATACCCACAATACGACGTTCGGGTAACCGTATTGGGACACGTACAACGTGGTGGTTCGCCAACTGCATCCGACCGGATTTTGGCAGGTCGTTTAGGGGTTGCTGCGGTAGAGGCATTGCTGGATGACCAAAAGAGTGTGATGGTAGGAATCGAGTTCGATGAAATTGTGCACGTACCGTTCAACAAAGCCATCAAAAATGAGAAAGCGGTCAATCAACACTTGTTAAGAGTACTGCGCATGCTGTCAATATAATTCTGTCAGAAACCGAAAATATTTGCACGTTAGCCGGAGTTTTCTCCGGCTTTTTTGTTCTTTAGGGAAATCAATTAGTTTTGCTTGAAACTGTTTTTACATCAATGATACACCACCCACAGCGCTTTGTCGATGTTATTCTGCCACTTCCGTTGCCGGGAAAATTTACCTATTCGGTGCCGGAAGAGATGAATGGAGAATTGCAGCCGGGCGTGCGGGTCATTGTGCAGTTTGGAAAGAAAAAGTTCTATTCAGCATTGGTTCACCGAATCCACAACGATGAGCCCACCGGGTACGAAATCAAGTCCGTAGAAACGATACTGGATAAGCAACCCGTCGTTCATCCCGAGTTGTTTGAATTTTGGGAGTGGATTGCCTCGTACTACCACTGCTCACTGGGCGAAGTGATGAAAGCAGCTCTCCCATCCGGACTAAAACTGGAAAGCGAAACCCGGGTGATTTTCAACCCGGAATACGAGACTGACAAAGATGAACTGTCTTCCCGGGAAAACCTTCTGTTGACTTTTCTCCGTAACCGAAAAATATCGTCAGTTTCCGATTTGAACCGTGCCGACCAGAAAGGCAACGCCTATTCAGTCATCAAATCGCTGTTGAACCGGGGTGCCATTTCGGTAGAAGAATCGCTTCGCCCCGGTTACAAACCAAGGACAGAGACATACGTCCGCCTGGCCGAAGAATATTCCGGCGAAAGCCAGTTGACAGAGTTGGTAGATGACTTGTCGCGTGCACCAAAACAACAGGAACTATTGATGCGGTTTCTGGAATACACGCGTTTTGGTAGTGCGGAAGCATTGGAAGAATACAACAAGAAACTTCTGCTGAAAAAGGTCGGAACCACGACTGCCACACTCAATACACTCATCCAAAAAGGAATTTTTAAACCGGTTGAAAGACGCGTCGATCGCATCAGTCAGTATGCGGGGAATATCCGTGATGGATTTGAGCTGAGCTTGGCACAGGAAAAGGCTTACGCCGAAATCGAGCAACACCTCGAAGATAAACAGGTCACCCTGCTCCACGGCGTCACTTCCAGCGGCAAGACAGAGGTTTATATCCGTCTCATTGAAAAATATATTCAGGAAAAGAATCAGGTTTTGTACCTGTTGCCCGAAATCGCCCTGACGACTCAAATTGTGCAACGATTGAAGCAGGTGTTTGGCGACAAAGCCGGAATTTACCATAGTCGCTTCAACGATGCCGAGCGAGTAGAAATTTGGAACAAAGTGCTAAACTTCGATCCGGAATCGGACGAAAACCAGTACCAGGTTATCATCGGGGCACGTTCGTCGGTTTTTCTTCCTTTTCGGTTTCCTGGATTGATCATCGTAGACGAAGAGCACGAGAATTCATACAAACAGTTCGACCCGGCACCGCGCTACCATGCCAGAGACGCAGCCATCGTGTTGAGCCATCTGACAGGCGCAAAAGTTCTGTTGGGAACTGCTACACCAGCCATCGAGTCGTATTACAATGCCCTAACGGGAAAATACGGCCTGGTAGAGCTTTCCGAGCGTTTTCAGCAAATTGAATTGCCGAAAATCCTCACTGCCGATCTGCGGGATGCATATAAACGCAAACAGATGCGCGGACATTTCACGCCTCTGCTCTTCGAGGAAATTGAAAAAGCACTGGAAGCAAAAGAACAGGTAATTTTATTTCAGAACCGTCGTGGTTTTGCTCCATTTATCGAATGCAAAACCTGCGGCTGGGTGCCCAAATGCAAGCATTGCGATGTAAGCCTGACCTACCACAAACACAACAACTCACTGGTTTGTCATTATTGCGGCTACACACTGCATCATCCGTCTAATTGCCAGGCATGCGGAAGTGCTGAAATTACCACCAAGGGATTTGGTACCGAGAAGATTGAAGACGAAGTTTCGCTTATTTTCCCGAATGCCCGGATAGCCCGAATGGACCTGGACACCACCCGGGCACGAAAGTCGTTTGAGAAGATCATTCATGACTATGATTCCGGAAAAATCGATATACTGATTGGCACGCAAATGGTGACCAAAGGCCTCGATTTCCAAAACGTGAGTGTCGTTGGTATTCTCAATGCAGACAATCTGCTCAATTATCCCGATTTCAGAGCATACGAACGCAGCTACCAACTCATGGCACAGGTGAGCGGCCGGGCTGGCAGGAAACACCGGCAGGGAAAAGTTATTATCCAGACATCGGAGCCCGACCACCACATCATTCAGCAAGTGATCGAAAACGACTATACCGGCATGTACAAAGGACAGCTGGCCGAACGAAAGCACTTCAAGTATCCACCTTATTACCGCCTGATTGGTCTCGTTTTAAAGCATCGCGACAAGCGTGAACTGGAGCGCATTGCCAATCAACTGGGCGGCATGCTGCGACGTTCATTCCGTAACCGTGTGCTGGGCCCCGAAGATCCGGTCATTAACCGGATACAAACCTGGTACATCAAACAATTCTGGCTGAAGATAGAGCGCGATATTTCCATCGTCAGCGCCAAGAAAAAACTACAGGAAATCCTGGATGAAGCCAAAATTCAACCGGGCAACTCGGGTGTTCAGATCAACATCGATGTGGATCCGATGTAAGCGTTCTATTCATAATTATGATAATTATTTACAGTCTGAGCAACTAATGTTCCACGCAAAAAATGTTATCAACGTTCCACGCCTAAATTAAAATCGTGTACTTACTGAATGTCTGTTTATTACTGCTATTTTGCTTAGGATATAAGCAAAAAATTGTTGATAAACGGAGCGTTATTAACAATCTATGCCCCCCGATTCCGTTCTACATTTATCTGTTTACATGTAAATTTTTAATTTTGACAAACATTCTTAATCCAAAACAAACGTAATGGGAAAGATTATTGCATTAGCGAACCAAAAGGGTGGCGTGGGTAAAACAACCACGGCTATCAACCTTGCGGCAAGCCTTGCTGTACTGGAGCAGAAGGTACTTATTATCGATGCCGACCCCCAGGCCAACGCTACGTCGGGCGTAGGATTCGACGTTCGCAACGTTACCACAAGTATTTACGAATGTATCGTGGATGACGTCGATCCGCACAAGACGATTCTGAAAACCGAAACAGAAAATCTTGAACTTCTTCCATCACACATCGATTTAGTTGGAGCAGAAATCGAAATGCTCAACCGCCCAAATCGGGAGATGGTGATGAAAAATGTTTTGGAGAAAGTCCGCGATGATTATGATTTTATTTTGATTGACTGTTCTCCCTCTCTTGGACTTATTACTGTCAACGCTTTAACAGCTGCGGATTCTGTAATTATCCCTGTTCAGTGTGAATATTTCGCACTCGAAGGCTTGGGGAAACTGCTCAACACCATTAAGATCATTCAAAACCGGCTGAACCAGAAACTCGAAATTGAAGGTTTCCTTCTGACGATGTACGATGCCCGTCTCAACCTGTCGAACCAGGTTTACGAAGAGGTAAAAAGGCATTTCCAGGATATGGTTTTTGAAACCATTATTGCCCGGAACATCAAGTTGTCGGAAGCTCCGAGCTACGGTGTACCGGCTATTTCATATGACGCCAGCTCAAAAGGTGCTGTCAGCTACCTGAACCTGGCCCGTGAATTATTGCAAAACAACGAAATGACAAAACTCAACAGCAAACAAGCTGTAGAACAATAACTCGAACACTAATCATTTTTTAATTTCTGAATTATGGCCAAACGAAATGCTCTGGGAAGAGGACTGGGCGCGTTGATTGATGATGCCGATCAGGTAAGAGAAGCTACCTCGGTTTCCAATGAAGTTGAATTGTCGAAAATTCAGGCGAATCCATTTCAGCCCAGGACCACTTTTGACGAAGAAGCACTGGAAGAACTGGCAACTTCTATCCGCGAAATTGGTATCATCCAGCCGTTAACACTTCGGAAATTAAATGATGAGCAGTATCAAATCATTGCCGGAGAAAGACGTTTTAGGGCGGCAAAAATTGCCGGTCTGGACAAAGTTCCCGCATTTGTCAGGGAAGCTGGTGATGAAGAGATGCTGGAGTTGGCTCTTGTCGAGAACATTCAGCGTGAAGACCTGGATGCGATCGAGGTAGCCCTCAGTTATCAACGACTGATTGAAGAGTGCGATCTCACCCAGGAAAGCCTGAGTGAGCGTGTTGGGAAAAAGCGTTCAACGGTGTCGAACTATCTGCGCTTGCTTCGTCTGCCTGCCGTTATTCAAAAAGGCATTCGCGAGCAGGAAATCAGTATGGGACACGCCCGGGCATTGGTCAACATTGCCGAGCCGGAGACACAGGTGATGATCTTCAAGCAGATTGTCAAGTATGATTTTTCAGTCCGGAAAGTGGAAGAGATCGTACGGAAAATCAACTCCGATGATGGTGAAGGCAGTGCCAAACCCAAGAAGACGCAAAGTTTCCCCGAAGAGTACGGAGAATTGAAAACTCACTTGTCGAAATACTTCAATACCAGTGTCGATTTCAAAATAAATGACAAAGGAAAAGGGAAAATTGTGATTCCTTTTACCGATCCAAAGGAATTAGAACGGATCATTGGCATTTTTGACAGACTGAATTCCTAAATTTGTGTCGAAAATAAAGAATCGACATTTTGAAAAAATTTTTAACGGGGCTACTCATCATCATAGGCCTGCTAGGGAATAGCATAGCGAGCCAGGCACAGGTGCGGAAAGCGGTGAAGGACAGTGTGAAGATTTCTGAAAGTCTCTATCACAAAAAGCATTCGCCGAAAAAAGCGTCAATATATTCGGCCCTGTTTCCAGGTCTTGGGCAGATATACAATAAAAAATACTGGAAGCTTCCAATCATCTATGGAGGCTTTGCAGGTTTGATATACGGATTTAGTTGGAACAATAATTTGTATAACGACTATTTTGAAGCGTACCGGACCATATCGCAGTACAGTAGCCCAAGCCAATTAACGGCACAGGACAAGGCATACCTCGACAAGTTTATCAATAATCCCTCGATTGATCTTACCAACTCCACTCATTTCAATTATGTGACCAAGCAATTGCAAAGTGGTAAAGATTTCTATCGGAGAAACAGGGATTTAACAATTATTGGTATGTTTGCATTGCATGTGCTAAATATCATTGATGCAAGCGTTGACGCAAACTTTTTCGATTATGACATCAGTGATGATTTGAGTATGCGGATCGCACCTGCTCCAATGAATTATTACGGCAGGCAAACAGTTGGCGTTAAGGTCAACATCAAATTTTAGAGAACGATATGATGGGAAAGTGGAAGAAAATTACATTGCTCGTGGCTTTTGCGGGATTAATCCCGGCGACACTGGTTGCCAAGGATGATTCCAAGACCAGCCGGGATTACGATTTAAAGAAGGCAAGGTTTATTGCCGTTACCAAACTCGACACCGTCGACAATGGTTACGACAAGACCTATACCCTCCCGAATGAAGATTTAAGCGAACTTGAAGCACAGAAACTCGATTCGATGGTCAACACCTGGTATGTCCAGAATGCCTTCGAATTTGATAGTCTCAGTTATAATACTCTACCCGACTCATTGAAGAAAGCACTTCCGGATTCTGTTTACATCAACAGACTTCAGGATATTAATTCGTACATCGATCTGTCTTTCAACAATACCGTCAAGAATTTTATCACGCTCTATACCATCAAACGTCGCGACCAGGTAAAAGTGATGCTGGGGCTCGCCAATTATTACTTCCCGATATTCGAACAGATTCTCGATAAATATAATCTGCCGCTGGAACTGAAATACATGGCCATCATTGAATCGGCATTGAACCCGAGAGCTTTCTCCCGGGCTGGAGCTTGCGGTCTGTGGCAGTTTATGTATGGAACGGGTAAAATGTTAGGACTGGAAATCAATTCATTTGTTGACGAACGTCGCGACCCGGTGAAATCAACCGAAGCTGCGGCCAAATATCTCCAAGATCTGTACAACATTTATGGTGACTGGCACCTGGTGATTGCGGCATACAACTGTGGCCCGGGCAACGTAAATAAAGCGATTCGCCGTTCGGGAGGCACCAAAAATTACTGGAAAATCTACTATCATCTTCCGCGCGAAACCCGTGGTTATGTGCCGGCATTCATTGCTGCTGCGTATGTTATGAACTATGCAAAAGAGCACCATCTGGCCCCCACTCAACCTTCGTTTGATATTGTAACTGATACCATCCAAGTTCACAATTATCTCAACTTCCAACAGGTTTCAGCGGTGCTGAATATTCCGGTGGAAGAGCTTCGTGATTTAAACCCGCAATATCGCAGAGACATTATTCCAGCGACAGCGAAGAAGGCATACACGCTGAAGATTCCGGCCAATAAAACCTCGGATTTCATCGATAAGGAATCGTTTGTATTCGCTTACAACCGCGATAAGTTCTTCCCCAACAACAAAATTGTTGTTCCCAGTCGCCATTATTCCTACTTCACTCCGGGTGATGTGGCAGGCAAAGACAAAGTTTACTATACTGTGAAACGGGGAGACAACGTGGGCTTTATTGCAGAATGGTTTCATGTGAGAGCTTCCCAGGTAAGGTACTGGAATAATATTCACCGAAACCTGATTCGCGTTGGACAGAAACTGGTCATTTATGTTCCCAAAGGAAAAGGAGCACATTACAAGCAGTACAACTCAATGACCTTCGCACAAAAGCAATCGGGTAAAGTACCTGCCAACAGAGCAGTTCAGTCAACAGTAGATACTGATGGCCCGTATACTATTTACACAGTGCGCAGGGGAGACAATCTCTGGACGATTGCACGGAAATATCCGGGAGTTTCCAATTTTGATATCATGAAGATGAATGGAATCAAAGATGCGAAAAGCCTGAAACCAGGCCAACGGATTAAAATTCCAACGAATGCATAAAGTAAAATGAAATAAAGAACAAGGGCTGGCGAACACCAGCCCTTTTCTTTTTTCTAATTCATTTTGCACCGGAGTAATTTTGGAGCACTCGAACTCCGGCGAGGTAAAAAGGCAATTAGAATAAAAAGGAGTATGTGCAATAATAACTTTTTATGTCCATACATACAAATTTTCGACTTAATTTTCAGAGTCATAACTCCTTTTCTTCCCATCACCATTCCCATTAAGAACTGTCAGCATCCTGCATTCTTTATTTCCTTTTCAACTCCACTTTCATTCCTCTATTTACAATTTTTTACTTACTCTATTTTCCTGATTTCATGGTGACTCCTGCTTCGGAAAAATGACAGTAAGTCCGTTTCCCGCCCATATTCATACGGGTTCTAAATATTTCTATACCTTTGTACCGCTTTCAAACAATGGGGTGCCTTAAATAACAGGCTGAGAACATACCCTTTGAACCTGTCCGGGTAATTCCGGGTAGGGAACATGTGTTACTCTACTCCCATTGGTTTTTATTCATCTAAAAACCGATTTAAAATGAAAAAAATTCTTGCTTTATGGCTGCTGCAGCTGATCTTCCTTTCAGCGAATGCGCAGAACACGTTGAACGGACGTGTGGAAAATGAAAAAGGCCAACCGCTCATCGGTGCCAATGTTGTTATCGAGAACACATTTGTCGGGATGCCAACCGACCCAAACGGAGAGTTTCGTTTTGAAAATTTAAAAACAGGAAACTACGTGCTAAAAGTTTCTTACCTGGGATACCAGCCGGTTTCCCGAAAAATTACCGTACCGGTAAAAGGAAAACTTGCCATTACCATGAAATCTTCAGCGGTACTGGCTGATGAAGTAATTGTTTCGGCAACACGTGCCGGAGACAAAACGCCTGTTGCCTATTCCGATGTGTCGAAAAAGAGCATCGAAGAACAAAATATGGGACAAGATATTCCCTATTTGCTGAGCATGACACCTTCGTTGGTGACAACATCGGATGCGGGAACGGGAATCGGCTACACAGGTTTCCGTATTCGGGGAACCGATGCCAACCGTATTAACGTGACTGTTAATGGTATTCCGGTAAACGACGCAGAATCGCACGGTGTATACTGGGTAGACTTGCCCGACCTGGCTTCATCGCTCCAAAATGTGCAGGTTCAGCGCGGAGTGGGAACATCGACGAACGGAGCCGGCGCATTTGGTGCAACCATCAATATGCAAACGAACAATCTGAACAAAGACGCTTACGCGGAAGTGAACTCTTCTGCCGGCTCGTTCAACACGTTTAAAAATACAGTGTCGGCCGGGACCGGTTTATTGAATGGAAAATTCTCTTTCGACGCCCGACTTTCCAAAATTACTTCGGACGGTTACGTCGACCGCGGTTGGTCCGATTTAAAATCGTACTACCTCTCAGGGGGATATTACACAACCAAATCAATTCTGAAAGTCAACATCTTCTCCGGTATCGAAAAAACATATCAGGCCTGGTATGGAATTCCTTCCGATATGCTGGCGACCAACCGCCGGTATAATCCGGCCGGTGAGTACACCGATGCTCAGGGGAAAGCGCACTATTACAACAACGAAACCGACAATTACTGGCAGGACAACTACCAGTTGCTGTACTCCCATCGCTTCAATGAGCATCTTAATATGAATGCGGCACTGCATTACACGTACGGTCGCGGATATTACGAGGAATACAAGCCCGACCAAAGTTTCGTAGATTACCTGATGACGCCTCCGACCATTGGTGGCACACAGGTACAGTCGACCGATTTAGTGCGCCGGAAATGGCTGGATAATGATTTTTACGGAACAACTTTCTCGTTGAACTATGACAAGGGTAAAAATAGTATGACACTTGGAGGTGCCTGGAACCAATACGACGGCCGGCACTTCGGAAAAGTAATCTGGGCTCAGTATTATGGTGAAAATCCGATTAACCATCAGTGGTACTATTCTACCGGACTTAAGACCGATTACAACGTATATGGCAAGTTGAACCACCAGTTCTCCTCGAGGCTCAATGCCTATTTCGATTTGCAATACCGGCATATCGGTTACAAAATCGACGGGAAAGACGACGACTTGAGGGATATTACCCAGAGTCACTCTTTTGACTTCTTCAATCCCAAAGTGGGGATTTACTATTCGCCAAATGACCAGAATAAGATGTACGCGTCGTTTGCAAAAGCTCATCGCGAGCCAAACCGCAGTAACTACGTCGATGCCGCTCCGAATGGTCCCATGCCTACATCGGAAAACCTGAACGATTACGAAGTCGGCTATAATTACCGCTCCACGAATTTCGCTTTCGGTGTCAACTTCTACTTCATGGACTATGTCAATCAGCTTATCCTGACTGGCGAAATTAACGATGTTGGCTCAGCGATTATGACCAATGCTCCGAGCAGTTACCGTGCGGGAATTGAATTAACCGGAGGTTGGCGAATTTGCAAGTCGCTCAGGTGGGATGCCAATGCTACTTTTAGCCGGAATAAGATTAAAAATTTTACCGAATATGTTGATGATGCAGACAACTATCCCCAGCAGATTTCCAACTACCTCGGAACAACCGACATTGCTTTTTCTCCGGATGTCGTAGCGGGAAGTAAAATCAGCTGGCAACCAACAAAGCCGCTTTCGGTGAACTTCTCGTCCCACTATGTTGGGAAACAATACATCGACAACACTTCGTCTGAAAACCGGAAACTGGATGCTTACTTTTTCAGTAACCTGAAAGCTGACTATCACATCCCGACGAGCCTTTTCAAAGAGTTAACCTTATCGGTTATGGTGAACAACATCTTTAACGCGATGTACTCAAGCAACGCGTGGGTTTACTCCTATTACGAAAATGGTGTAAGAAAGAAGATGGATGGATATTATCCGCAGGCAGGTATTAATTACCTGGTCGGAATTCGAGCCAGATTCTAGAATCTGAGGTAAAAAAGGAAATAAAAAAACCCGCTCAAGGCGGGTTTTTATTTTTTAGTCTTGATTGCCGTCACCAATGACAGCCTGAATACCTTCGTTTGTCAATACAAACTCTTTGTCTTCCTTAATGCAGAAACCTTTCTTCACATTCTTGTTCAGACAGTCGCTGGCATTAGAAAGCTTTGGAATTCCGGCTGCTTTCAATTTCTTGGAGATCATCGGTGTAGAGAATTTCTGGGTTCCCTGTGAGTGCAGATAGACTGCAGTCGCCAAAAATTTCCGCACCTGATTGTTATCGGCTTTTTTCTCTTTCAGGTAATCCAATAACGGATCACTTGATACAGGTTTTTTCGCCTTCACTTCACGCGGTTTGCGACCACGACGTGCAACAGGACGAGCCTCTTCGGCTGCCACTTCTCCAACTTCTTCCCCTGCAGAAGCTGCTGCAACCTCGCCTCCTAAACTTAATAATCCAGGAGCGCGATCGAGAATACGTCCTAATTGTACTTCCACCCATTCCTTTTCACCCTCGCACGAGAAACGGAATGAACCTAATGTTAATTCAATTTTTGAGTCGGCCATTTTTTAGAATTTTAAATATGCTGCTATCAGAAATGTGATAGTATTCAGAATACTATCGA
Organism: Prolixibacter sp. NT017; assembly: GCF_009617875.1. Classification (NCBI taxonomy): domain Bacteria; kingdom Pseudomonadati; phylum Bacteroidota; class Bacteroidia; order Marinilabiliales; family Prolixibacteraceae; genus Prolixibacter; species Prolixibacter sp. NT017. Next base: position 3,651,219 of record NZ_BLAV01000001.1, read on the forward strand.
GCCAAAATTACAACACTTATAGCTATGTTGCAAGCAATTTATTTTCAATGTTCGATTATAATAGCATTTATAACATATTTTAAAGCATGCTTGTTCAAATCGAATATAAGATTGAAAACCAATAACAAATACCAAGGACCTTCCTCTTTACTCAACGCATACATAGCCACAAAAGCGTCAAAAGGCAGCTATTTTCTATAACTCAGGCACTAGTTATCCTCCATTTGGTTCAGGATGTTTTCTACTTCTTCCTCCGTCTGGTGTAACCGATCTTTGCACACCTTAATCAGATAGGATACTCTTTTTACCTTATCGGAAAGCTCATCCACATCAAGTTCTTCACTTTCCATCTGCTCGAGTATCTCTTCTATCTCATTGACAGCCTCTTTGTATGAGATCTTTTTCTTTGTCATGACTGATTTATTTTTTTGATGATTTATTTTCTTTATTTAAAACACGACTGGTAAATGTGCCGTCTTTCAACAACGTACGAACTTCGTCGCCTTCTTGTAATTGCGCTGTTTCTTTCAACGCTTTTCCGTTATGATAAGTAATCGAATAGCCTCGCTTCAGAATATTCAAAGGATTCAACAACTCCTTTCTCTTTTCTGCAAGTAACAAATGGTTCTTTTCAGCAGAAAAACGATTTTTCGATTGTCTCTTAAGCTTTTCCAACATGGCATTCATTCGCGATCTTCCTTCCTCCATCTGATGTGCTGAAGCCCGACTGATATAATGAAGGTACTCATCCAATTTGTTCCGGTTATCATGTATGAACCGTCCGGATAATTCCTTTATCTCATCTTTTTTCCGGGATAACCGGTATTCGTTATTCCGCAAAACCTCACTGACAGAACTTTCCAGCTGCCAGCCATAACGGCTTAGCTTCTTTTGCCGGTTAAACAACAACTGCTGAACCACAGGCTTCAGGGTTTTAACAGCACTATCGAGCCGCTGCCGAGATTCTGCCAAAATATTCTCCACGGAATTGACAAACTCCTGTTGCAATTCATCCAGGTGGACATCAAACTGCATGACTCCGGCAATCAGAAATTCGGCTACAGCTGTCGGTGTTTTCATGCGCGTATGCGCTACCATATCGCTGATGGTATCATCCTTTTCATGCCCTATACCGGTTATCACCGGAAGGGGAAACTGCGTGATATGAAAGGCCAGTTCGTAATCGTCGAAACAACTTAAGTCGAGCTGTGAACCTCCCCCGCGAATGATCACCACGACGTCGAAGAAGTCTTCGTACAGGTAAATATGCTCCAGTGCAGCAATAATTGACTCTTTGGCCTGGTTCCCCTGCATCAGGGCCGGAAAAAGATGCGTGTAAAAACGGTAACCGTAAGCATTGTTATTCAATTGATTCTGAAAATCCTGATAACCCGCCGCCGTCGATGAAGAAATGACCGCAATTTTCTGCGGAACCATGGGTAATTCCAGCTCTTTGTTCATCTCAAATACGCCCTCGTCCTTCAACCGGTTGACTACTTCAAGCCGTTTCCGGGCCATGTCGCCCAGTGTATAAGTTGGGTCAATATCCCGAATATTCAGGCTGAAACCATACAGCGGATGAAACTCAACGGTGGCATTCACCAGTACCTTCATTCCTTCCGAAAGTGGTTGTCCCGCCGTTGTCTCAAAGAAGGGCCGAAGCATCCGGAATGTATACGACCAAATGGTTCCACGGGCCTGTGCCAGAACTTCATCAGAATCTTCATCCTTTTCAACGAGCACCATGTAGCAGTGTCCGCTCCGATTGACTTTCATCTCGGATATCTCTGCAATTACCCAGACTGCTGTCGGGAAAGCGTCCTGAAGAACTCCTTTTACCCGATTATTTAGTTCAGATAGTCGTAATTTATTTTCAATTGATGAAGCCATGTACACCTTACTTCTTTATGAGTTTATGGTTCTCCGTTACTCCTTTTGTAATCACCTGCAGAAAGTACAAACCTGACGGCAGTGAACCCGGATTTAACCATTGGATTCTGCCTGACAAACGTTCTTCTTTCAAAATTGTTCCTGTGCCGTTAAGCAATATACAGGTAGCCGAAGTATCATCCAATAGCCCCGGCCCCTGGTACTCCAACCGTATGTTGTTCACAAAGGGATTGGGAGATACTTTCCATTGCTTTTCTGATTTATCTTTAGTTACCGTCTCCTGCAAAAGTAACGACGCCTTCTCGAAATCGGGAATACCATATCCCAGGTAATTATCCGGCAAATCGTACTGACTGGCACTTTGGATAACGGCATCGATTATTTCTGCCGATGTTTTTTCCGGATATTTCTGCCACAAACAGGTAGTCAGGCCGGCGACAAGCGGAGAAGCAAATGAGGTTCCGTTTGACGTGCCGATCTCATTTGGATATTTCTGAATCCATGCATCCCATCCGCAGGCAGCCACTTCCGGCTTAATGCGACCGTCAGCCGAAGGACCGATGGAGCTGAATCTTGCCCTCTCCCCTGCTATATTGACCGCCGCCATGCTCAAAATTTCGTTTGCATCGGCCGGCGCAATGATGTGCTGCCATGCATTATCTCCTTCATTTCCGGCACTGACGCAAACAATCATTCCTTTCTTTTCGGCCAGTTCCACAGCCCGCGTAATCATCAATGTTTTTCCGTCAAGCTCATCATAGCTTAGGTTATCCGCCGGATCATCGAAAATAAAGTAGCCCAGCGAAGCATTGATAACGTCGGCTCCGATGCTGTCCCCCAGTTCCAAACCAGCAATATAGTTGTCCATCTCAACCGGGTATTCCGAATTCTCATCTTCTGTCCGAATGAGATAATAACTCGCATCCGGTGCTGTTCCAATCAATGTGCCGGGCGAATTCGCCGCCATAAGCGAAAGAACATTCATGCCATGCTGATATTCCTGGAAAACATCGGATTGGGGATTGACAAAATCACGGGTTCCCAGCATTCTGTTTTGAAAGAAAAGTGAGTCGAATACAGTCAGCTGATTCGCAGCACGGAAACCGGCATCAAGAATTGCGATCAGCATGCCTTGTCCTTTAAAACCATTTTCGTGCAGAATTTTCCCGTTCAACTGCGCTACCTGCTCGCTGGAATAGCCATAAGTGTCGTCAGGTTCGCTTTGTGCACTTTTTGTCGCAGGCACTTTAATATCAACCCACTTACTTTCAGCACTTTTCAACACATTTTCCGGTCTGGTTAGTCTTATCGAACGAACAAAATTCCATTCCGAAACGCCGGCAGTATCTTCCGGAGACACAACCGCAACTGTTGCAAAATTGAACCAGCGGGAAGTGTACAAAACTTTAAATCCATGCTTCTTCAAACTATCGAGATAAACAGCAGAGACCGGCAAATCTTTTTCTTCTAACGGAATATGGTATCGGGTGCGACGCGAAAGCGCCCGTTCTGACAAAAAGTTCTCCGGATGCGACAAATCATAAGCCGAGCCAACTTTATCGGTAAATTCGATGCGATACCTTGCACCGGTACTTTGCGCATGAACCAACAAAGGGAAATACAATAATATGATTAGCCAGGCTAGTTTCATTCAGGAGCTTTTCAGTAAAATTAATTTTTCCGGACAATGAAACAGAATTTTCGTTCATTCTTCTTTGCTTGCAGTTAAAACATCCTTGCTAAATCGACTTTACCAACCTCCAATTTTATATTTTTGAGGAAAAGTGTTGTGATGAGTTACTGGCGAAAAGTGCGTGGATTTCTGTTTCCAACCCGTTATTTAGTATTTTGGGTGGCAGCTGTCGTTTTCCTGATAACGCGGTTGGCAATTCGCTTTCCGCAATTGACTGATGATTGGTATTCCCACAGACTCTATCCGGTTATTGCCACCGTCCTTTCGTTCTTCAGTCGTTTTGTACCTTTTTCGCTTTGGGACATCTTCTGGACAGCATTTGTGCTCGCTGCCATTGTTGTTATTCTTTTACTGATATTCCGGAAAATCAGGTTCACTACGACACTACGGAAGACCTTGCAGTTTCTGGTCATTCTTTACAGCTACTTCTACCTCGTTTGGGGCTTCAACTATTTCCGGCCTTCTATCGAGAACCGTCTTCATTTCCCTTCCGGGAAATTGCCGGATAGTCTCTTCATCAAAACACTGGATACTTTAATCGCCCAAACCAATGCATCGTGGATGGAAATGGACAGCCTGAAGAAAGCCGACATGAATACTGCTATTGAAGCTTCCTATAAGGCCAACGCTGACTTTTTACAAATTACTTATCCTAACGGTTACCGTCGGCCGAAAACGATGCTCTATTCAGGGTTATTTGCCAAATCAGGCGTGAGTGGTTATTTCGGGCCGTTTTTCAACGAAGTTCATATCAACGGGAAATTGTTGCCCACCGAATATCCGTTTGTGCTGGCGCACGAAAAAGCACATCAGTTTGGAATGGCACGGGAATCGGAAGCCAACTTCTGCGCTTATGTGGTTTGCAGCACGTCCTCAAATCCATATTTGCGGTACTCAGCCAATTTTAACCTTATACAATATTTTTTGGTCGATGCGCTTCCGCTGAAAAACTATCGCGATTACGTGAAGAAACTAAGGCCCGAAGTGGTTGCTGACATACGAGCCGAACAAAAATACTGGCGAGCGTTGCGAAATGAGAAGCTGGACCGAATACAAACGGCTGCCAACGACGCCTACCTGAAAAGCAACAACATTAAGCAGGGAACTCTAAACTACAACCAGGTAGTTGAGCTGGTTCTTCGCTGGTATGAGCAAAAGGAGAAACATTAACGTCGGGGTGCCATATATCCGGACGGATCATTGCGATACTTTTCCGGGTCTTTCAACACTTCCCGGTTTTTCTCCATCTCGTTGAATTCTTTCTGCTGAGCTTTGTTCAGTACATCGGAATTCAGCAAAACACCCTTATCGTATTTCAGGGTATATTTTAAAGTTCCGTCCTGGTTGTAAAATTTCCAGTCGCCATTGCGCAGATTATTAACGTAATTTCCTTCAATCTCGGGGTCGCCGTTCTCGAAGTATGCAACCGTCAATCCATCTCTTTTTCCGTTGACGTAAACCATCTCGAACTTAAGCTTGCCATCGGGATAATATTCGCGCACAACTCCGTTCATTTTGCCTGCTTCCCACTCACTGGTCCGGGCCGGCTTTCCGCTCTTAAACCAGATGGTATCGGTTCCCATGTGCAATCCATCGAGGTAGTGCTCACATGATACGATGCGATCGCCATCGAAGTAGGTCCAGGTACCCGATTTTTTCTTTCCCAGGAAAACCCCCTTAGCTGTTCTTTTACCTTCCTTATTATAAATCTCGGCAATGATACTGTCCGAACCGGGCACATAGTGCATCCGGGCCTGCAACTGACCGTTGGGATAATACCGTTTCATTTCACCAACCGGCTCACCGTCGACAAATGTTCCTTCGTACTGAATATTACCATTGGGATAGTGGCCAATCCAATGACCTTGCTTTAAACCGTTGGAATCAGTTTGATTCACCGGCTCCTGAGCAAATCCGAAGCTCATAAATCCAATGAGCATAGTAAACACAATGAATAGTCTCACATGCGTTGTTTTTAATTACCCAAAATCTCTTTTCAACAAGAAAAGCAAACAGTCTTTGGCATTCCAGGTCAGGACAATTTCCCGACTAATATAAAATAAAAAGACCGTCTTCTGAACAGAAAACGGTCTTTTTGAATTATCCTTGGGTTTATTAACCTCCAAAGTCGTCGAACAGTACGTTCTCATCCGGAACGCCCAATTCGTAAAGCATTTTGGTTACCGCGTCATTCATCATCGGCGGTCCGCAGAGATAGTAGTCAATCTCTTCGGGTTCCTCGTGCTTGCTCAGGTAATTGTCATAAATCACCTGGTGAATGAAACCTGTCGGGCCATCCCAGTTATCTTCCGGAAGCGGTTCCGACAAAGCCAGATGGAATTCGAAATTCGGGAAGTTCTTCTCGATGTCACGGAACTGATCGTAGTAGAAAACTTCTTTCCAGGAACGGGCACCGTACCAGAAAGTTACTTTCTTATTCGATTCTTTCACCGTGTGGAACAGGTGGAACAGGTGCGAACGCATCGGTGCCATTCCGGCTCCACCGCCAATGAACATCATTTCGTTATCGTTATCCTTCAGGAAGAATTCACCGTAAGGTCCTGAAATAGTCACCTTATCACCCGGCTTCAGCGAGTAGATGTAAGAGGAACAGATTCCCGGATTCACTTTCTGGAATCCACCGTTAACCCGGTCGAACGGAGGCGTTGCAATACGGATGTTCAGCATCACAATGTTGCCCTCTGCCGGGTGGTTGGCCATAGAGTAAGCACGGTAAGTCGGTTCCGGATTTTTCATCTTCAGATCGAACAAACCGAATTTCTCCCAATCACCACGGAATTTTTCGTCGATCTCGAAATCCTTGAAGTCCACTTCAGTTTTCGGTACATCAATCTGGATATAACCACCTGATTTGAAGTCGAGGTTTTCGCCTTCGGGCAGTTTTACCACAAATTCCTTAATGAAGGTAGCCACGTTCTTGTTCGAAACAACTGTACACTCCCACTTCTTGATACCCATCACCTCCTGCGGGACGCGCATTTCGATATCTTCTTTCACTTTCACCTGACATGAAAGACGCCAGTTGTTCTGCTGCTCTTTCCGGGTGAAGAATCCGGTTTCAGTCGGAAGAATACTTCCGGCTCCCGAATCGACCTGGCAACGGCACATACCACAGGTACCACCACCACCGCACGCTGACGGCAGGAAGATTTTATTATTTCCTAGTGTTGAAAGTAACGTAGAACCGGGCTCCGTTTCAATCGTTTTTTCACCATCGTTGATGTTTACAACGACTGACCCCGATGGGGTTAACTTCTTTTTCGCATACAGCAAAATACCAACCAGCAGCAGGATGACCAGAAGGAATACCACTACGCTGGTGACGATAACTGCTGTTTGTGTTGCCAGAATTATCATGATTTCAATTGATTTTATCATTTAACTCTTAACCCTTTCGGAGATTAAAACTTAATTCCCATAAAGCCCATAAATGCAATCCCCATCAGTCCAGTAATGATGAATGTAATACCCAGTCCACGAAGCGGAGCCGGTACATTCGAGTACTGAATCTTTTCACGGATGGCCGCAATAGCTACAATCGCCAGGAACCAGCCAACGCCGGAGCCTAAACCATAAGCTGTTGCTTCGCCGATGTCCACAAATTCACGCTGCTGCATGAACAATGAACCACCGAGGATTGCACAGTTTACTGCAATCAGGGGAAGAAAAATCCCCAGGTTGGTATACAGAGCCGGTGCATATTTTTCAACGACCATCTCCACCAACTGTACCATCGATGCGATAACAGCGATGAACATGATGAAGCTAAGGAAGTCCAAATCAACGTTGGCAAAGTCTTTACTCAACCAGGTTAACGCACCTTCTTTCAATACATAGTTCTCAAGCAGGTAATCCACCGGTACGGTGATTCCCAATACAAATATGACTGCAAGCCCGAGTCCGGTAGCCGTTTTAACCGATTTTGATACCGCCAGGTAGGAACACATTCCCAGGAAGTAGGCGAATACCATGTTGTCGACAAAGATGGACTTGACAAACAGGTTAATATAATTTTCCATATCGCTTGTTCGTTTTTTCTGTTTCCGATTAGTCCTCTATCAATTCACGGTTTTTGGCACGCTGTACCCAGATGATGACACCTACAGTAACCAATGCCATCGGAGGCAGAATCATCATACCGTTATTGGAATACCATCCTCCGTTATCGATGTACCAGCTGGCCGGAATCACATGGTATCCCCAGAGAGTTCCCGAACCCAGAAGCTCACGGAAGAATGCAACAATCACCAGGATGAGGCCGTAACCTGCACCGTTACCGATTCCATCGAGAAATGCCGGAATCGGTTTATTACCCAATGCAAATGCCTCCAGACGTCCCATAATGATACAGTTGGTAATAATCAGACCAACGAATACCGACAACTGCTTACTTACATCGTAAACATATGCCTTCAGAATCTGGTCGACCAGAATCACCAATGCAGCAATAACAACCAACTGAACGATGATACGGATCCGATTCGGAATGGTATTACGAAGCATTGATATAATTAAATTGGAAAATGCCGTAACCACGATTACAGCCAGCGACATTACCACAGCCGGTTTCAACTGAGCGGTTACTGCCAGTGCCGAGCAAATACCTAATACCTGAACGGTAATCGGGTTTTTGCTGTTCAGCGGGTCGGTCAGCAATCTCAGGTTCTTTTTTGAGAATAAAGGTTCCTTGTCGCTCATTTTATCTTATTTTTTTAAAGAATTCAGTGTATTTGCTCAAATCAACCTGAAGCATCTTCTGCAATCCTTTACTGGTAATGGTACCACCCGAAATGGCATCCACACTGTGTTTCGGATTAGCTTTACCTTTCTCACTTGATTTGGCCACAAAAATGGAAACAAATTTTCCTTCAGAATTGAAAATCGATTTGCCGGTGAATTGCTTTTGAAATCCTTCGGTGGCAATTTGTGCTCCCAGTCCGGGTGTCTCTCCTTCGTCGTCGAAGGTTGCGCCAAAAATGGTGCTTCCATCGCTGTCAAAAGCAAGATATCCCCAAATAGGTCCCCACAAACCGGTTCCCCTTACGGGAATGATGTATTTCTTACCTTGATCGCCCAAATCGGCAACATACACAGGTAATTTCTGTTCATCAGCCGGCTTGGCATGTTCCTCTTTCAGGTTAACGGTAAAGGCATCACCTTTGATTTGCTCGCCTTTGGTGTTAACAACGTATGAGTCGGTAATCGTCTTTTTGTAGACTTGCTCTGCCTTATCCGCGCTGACTTCGATATTTAACGACTTCAGTATGCTTTGTTGTTTCTCAATCTTCACATTCTCCTGCTGCGGTGCTTTCAGCTTCATGGCAGCAAACGACAGAACCGCCGCTACCAAAACAACCATTACCGAAGCATATATAAATGTGTAAGCGTTTCCGTTCTTATCCATTTCTTAAATATTTAGGCTTTAACAGTTGCGCGTTTCATTCTTCGTTTAATGTTGCTCTCTACCACATAGTGGTCAATCAGCGGAGCAAATACGTTCATCAGCAGGATGGCCAGCATCACACCTTCAGGATAAGCCGGGTTGATAACCCGAATCAGGATAGCCAGGAATCCGATGAGGAAACCATAAATCCATTTTCCTTTCGGTGTTTGTGCAGCCGAAACCGGGTCAGTAGCCATAAATACGACACCGAAGGCAAATCCACCCATGATGAAATGCTCCCAGAACGGAACGGCCATATAAGCATTCACAGCAAAAATATTCAGCAGAAGTCCCATAACGGTTCCACCCAATACAGCTGAAAGCATGATTTTCCAGCTTCCAACTCCGGTCCAAAGCAAGATGGCTGCACCAATCAGAATGGCCAGCGTTGATGTTTCACCTATGGAGCCTGGAATAAATCCGAAGAACATATCGGAAACGGAATACGTGATGGGATGTCCCTGTGCTGCTTGCGCCATTGCGGTCGCACCTGAAAAACCATCGACTGCATGGTTACCAGCTCCGATTCGCGTCCAGACTGAATCGCCTGACATGAAAGACGGATAGGCAAAGAAGAGAAACGCACGTGCCGTAAGTGCCGGGTTCAGTATGTTCATACCGGTTCCACCGAATACCTCTTTACCGAAAATGACGGCAAAAGCGGTGGCTACTGCAATCATCCACAGTGGAGTGTTGATTGGCATAACCAGCGGAATCAGCATACCTGATACGAGAAATCCTTCGTTAATCTCGTGCCCGCGCATCTGCGCCGTGGCAAACTCAATTCCCAATCCGGTAACATACGAAACGACTACGATTGGTAAAACACGAATGAAACCATAAAAGAAAGTCTGCCAGAAATCAGCAGTTTCTCCCACAGCCAAATTGTGTTGATAACCTATGTTGTACATGCCGAAAAGCAAAGCGGGAATCAGGGAAACGACAACAATCACCATTGTTCTCTTCAGGTCAACATAGTCACGGATGTGTGTTCCGTTCTTATTGGTATGATTCGGGACGAACAAGAATGTCTCGAATCCGCCAAAGACCGATTTGAACATGTGAAATTTACCACCCTTTTCAAAATGGGGCTTTGCTTTATCGAACAAATTTCTAATTGCTTTCATCGATATATTTGAATTATTTTCAACTAAAAAGACAGTCCGTTAGCCTAACTCTTTGATCATGGAGTCAATGCCTTTTCTCAAGATGCTCTGTACCTGAATTTTTGAGGTACAAACATACTCGCAAAGCGCCATATCTTCTTCCACAACATCATAGATACCCAATTTCTCCATCTTGTCGATATCATTGGCCAAAATGGCTTTCAACAAGTACACAGGAAGAATGTCCATCGGTAATACTTTTTCGTATTCACCCGAAACAACAAACGCACGTTCTTCACCGTGCATATTGGTATCCAGACGGTATTTCTTCTTCTTCGAACCGAGCCATGAGAAGAAGGTATGAGACGGACTAAACTTATTCAATCCGGGGAGGGCCCACCCGAAGGCTTCGTAATAATCGCCTTCCGGGATAACCGAAACCATCGAATCGTAAAATCCTAAGAATCCATCTGATTCGATACGGGTACCGGTTAGTACGTTTCCACTGATAAAACGAACATGATCGTTGGTCAACCGGCCGTTGAACAAACCTGCCAGGTTAGCACCAACCCACGTACGGTAATAGCGTGGTTCTTTCACCTCGGAGCCCGCAAAAGCAATAATTCGGGACGGGTCGTAAATGCCTTTCTCAAACAGTTTACCTATGGCAACAACATCCTGCGGCTGAATCGTCCATACGACTTCATTCTTCGCAAGAGGAGCAACGGTATGCAATTGAATGCCTACATTCCCTGCCGGATGTGGTCCCTGGAAACGTTTGATTTCAACGCCTTTTGAATTGGCAAATACTTTGTTGGCACCTTCAGCCGGAAGACCCAGATAGATTTTACCATCGGTCAGTTTACTGAGGGCATCCAAACCTGTCTGCCAGGCGCTCTCTTCACCGCTAAGAATGTAATCATAATCAGGAGCCAGAGGGGCACTGTCGAAACACGAAATGAAGATATCCCTGGGATTTTCGTCCGGGCGCGCCACGATTCCGTAAGGTCGCATTTTAAACGCCGGCCACAAACCCGAGCGGAGCAATTCCTCACGTACTTCATCGCGGCTTAAATCAGCCGGATTAGCTTTCCGGAATTCCTCAGACAGGTTCTCACCATCTGCCTTCACAACCACCTCTAAAATCTTGCGACGCTCACCCCTGTTGACGGCAACCACCTCGCCGCTCACCGGAGAAACATACTTTACTTCCGGCTGATACTTGTCAAAAAACAGCGGAGATCCGGCTTTTACCTTGTCTCCCTCTTTTGCTGCAAGTTTCGGGGTAAGCCCATGAAAGTCGGTAGGTTTAATGGCGAAAGTGTCGGGGCGATCCATTTGTTCCAGGATCTTCTCTGCCCTACCCTTAAGCTGAATATCTAAACCTCTCTTGAGCTTTATAACGTTTGACATTGTAGTGATTTGAATGATTAATTTGATGCACAAAAGTAAATATTTAGGTACTTTTTCACAATCTTTGCTCTAATTTATAAGCACATTCTAAAATATTCATTCCCAACGCTATTCAATTTCTAAAAGTGAATCTTGCAAATGTCTGAATATATGTATGTTTTAGGACCTTGATAGTTAATTTAGTTTTTCGTTAATTTTATGCCATGCATCATAAATCCACCATACGTATTATTTTCATCCTCACGGCTTCCCTCCTCTTTGGGACCAGATTATCAGCAAAAAATTTACCGCAAAAAGACAATCCCGATAACGAAAACCTCCTGACGAATCAGGTTTATAGCGATAATATTCATACTGTTCAATTTTACAGGGAAGGATGGGAATTTTCGCAGCCTGTTCTTGTTTTGGGCTCCGACCAACATTTGGTTCTTAAATTCGATGACCTTTCCGGTGAAGCGCAGACCTACAGTTACACCATCAAACACTGCTCTGCCGACTGGACTCCTTCCAGTTTGATTGAGTCGGAATACCTTGATGGCTTCTTTGAAAATACCATTGATGATTATGAATATTCGGTGAATACAACGATTCCGTACGTCAATTACCTGCTCCGAATTCCGAACGACGATGTCAAACCGAAAATTTCGGGCAATTACGTTTTAACTGTCTGGAACAATTACGATCACACAAAACCAGTGCTCACCCGGCGTTTTTTTGTGGTTGACCAAAAAGTGAGCGTAACCGGAAAAGTAAAACCAGCCACTTACGACAGCTACAGGGGACCGAATCAGGAAGTTGATTTTGCTATACAACACCCCGATTTTTCCATACAGAATCCGCGCGACGAAGTGAAAGTTTTGCTGATGCAAAACGGGCGCTGGGATAATGCAAAAACGGATTTGCTTCCGCAGTTTATCCGCGAAAACTCGTTGGTTTACGACTACAGCGAAGAAAACGTATTCAAGGGAGGAAATGAATTCCGGAATTTCGACATGAAAAGCCTGAGGGTAAATGGGAAAGGCATTGCCGGAATCCAATATCTGTCACCGCTTTTCCATGTTACTTTGTACCCTGACAAGGACCGCCACGGACAGGATTACCACTTTGAAAACGATTTGGACGGGCATTATCTCGTGAAACAGGACAATGTGACTGACAGTGATGTAGAAGCCGACTACGCGATGGTCCATTTTTCACTCGACATTCAGGCACCGCTTACCGAAGGAAACATTTATGTGTTCGGTGAACTTTCGGGCTGGCAGCGTAATCCGTCCAACCAGATGGCCTACAGCATCGAACGCAAACAATACGAATTGGCCCTGCTGCTGAAGCAAGGATTTTACGACTACGAATATGCTTATGTCCGGAATGATGATGGCAAGATCGATACTTCGCTGTTGGAAGGCAGCCACGTGGAAACCGAAAATAATTACCAGATTTTTGTTTACTACCGCGGCATCAGTTCGCGCTACGACCAGTTAATCGGCTACCAGGTTATCAATTCGGCCAATCAGTAGGTTCTGTGCACAGGCCGAAAGACATTTCTAACACCTCGGAAACCGTCAGACACAGAAGAGGTAATTCTTTCGTGTAACATTTTTGTATTACTTTCGCGGCGCAAATTTTTATCGACAAAAAGATCATGCGCGAAAGATTAACTGCTTTTCTGAGACTCTTCATTTTCTGGTTTTCCTATTTTATTAGTGCCCGAATATTTTTTACCGTTTACGAAGTTTCGCTTACGCGGAAATATGCTTTTAGTGAAATCCTGCTCGCTTTTCTACACGGTTCCCGCCTCGATCTGTCGGCCACGGGCTATTTTCTGATGCTAAACGGATTGATCCTAACGCTGTCTATCATTGGTGGAGCGAATGTCTTCCGGAAAATCATTCTCGGAATCAATCGTTTTTTTATTGCACTCTTCGCGCTGGTCATTGTAGGCGATGCCGAAATTTACCGTAACTGGGGCAGTCACCTCGACAGCACTCCGCTGATGTACCTCAACACTCCCAAAGAGATGTTGGCATCGACCTCTGCCGGAAGGTGGGTCCTGCTCTTTGCCTTAATCTTTTCCTTTGCGGGATTATGGCTGTACCTTTTCAAGAAATTCGTATCTCCCAAAGTCAATTTCTCAAATGCCGTCAGGTATACCTATGCGCTCCCGATGCTGTTGCTCACCGGCGCAATGATTCTTCCCGTCAGGGGAAGTCTGGGAATTGCTCCCATCAACACCGGCTCGGTTTATTTTAGTAAGGATTTGTACCCGAACCACGTAGCAGTCAACTCGGTCTGGAACTTTTTGTACAGTCTGAAAAAACTGCGCAAGATGGATCCACCGTACCGTTTCATGCCCAATGAAAAAGCAGATTCATTATTTCATAACCTCTACGCCCATCAAGGCAGTACAAAACACCTTCTGAAAACAGAGCACCCCAATGTTGTCTTGATCCTGTTGGAAAGTTTCACTGCAAAAATGATTGAACCGCTCGGCGGTGTTCCCGGAATAACTCCGAACCTGAATCGCTGGTGTCACAACGGAATTTTATTTGACCATATATATGCCTCGGGCGACCGCTCAGCAAAGGGAATTGTGGCCGTAGTGAGTGGTTTTCCGGCACAACCAACAGCGTCCATTATCAAGCTTCCGCAGAAAACACAACTGCTTCCGTTCATCAGTCGTGAAATGAAAACCGTAGGCTACAATTGCAGTTACTACTACGGAGGGAATGTCGATTTTGCGAACATGCGTAGCTATATTACCCTTGCCGGATTCGATACCATAGTTTCGAAGAAAGATTTTCCGGAAAAAGACTGCAATTCCAAATGGGGAGTGCACGACCACATCATGTTCAAGCGACTGTACGACGATATCTCAAAAAGCAAGGGACCATTTTTCAAAATGCTGTTCACGCTGAGTTCCCACGAACCGTTTGATGTTCCCATGAAGACAGTTATCAAAGGAAACGATGAAGCATCGAAGTTCATGAACTCGGCTTATTACACCGACAAGTGCCTGGGAGCGTTCCTCGATTCGGCCCGGAAAAGTAGCTGGTGGAACAACACATTAATCGTTATGGTAGCCGACCATGGACATCCGCAGCCAGGGAATTCGTTGCCGACCGATCCGCTCAAATACCACATCCCGCTACTATTCACTGGCGGAGCTTTGGCGGTTACCGACACCGTTGTTCATACCTATGGAAGTCAAACCGACATCGCCGCTACGTTGCTACACCAGTTGAGCCTGAACGCGAACCAATTTCGTTACAGCAAAGACTTACTGGCCGACAGCACAAAAAGTTTTTCCTTTTTTGCGTTCAACAATGGTTTCGGATTTCTGAGCGATTCGGCTACTCGTGTTTTTGACAACACTGCAAAAGAATACGTCACATTAAAGGATTCGACGAAAGAGAACGACGCTTTTGGAAAGGCTTATTTGCAGGTAATGTGGAACGACTTTTTGAATAAATAAGACAAGGTCAATTCAGGGAAAATCTCAGGCAATTAAACAACACGGAGGAATCCGTTGCCCGCTTCGATAGGAATCACAAAAAAGAATTTGGAACCTTTTCCCGATTCGGAGGACACCTCTAACCGCGATCCCAATTTATCGACAAAATCCTGAGCAACCGATAGTCCAATTCCTGTTCCGCCATATTCGCGGGTCAGGCTGTTATCGAGCTGATGAAAGCGCCGGAATATGTCTTTATGCATTTCAACCGGAATTCCAATGCCGGTATCGCGAACAAAAAATTCAATGTTATTCTGCTCCAGCAAACGATAACCAAATTCAATTTCGCCCTCATGTGTAAACTTCACGGCATTGTCGAGCAGGTTCTCCATGATATCCCTGATTTTATTGCCATCGGAGTAAATGGAAAACTGCGGATTATCGTTACCGGTTGAAATATTCAGTAGCAGATGTTTTCTTCCGCGCTGCTCTTTTTCGTAAAGGAACTGCCTGTGCAAATCGACCATCAGGTTATTGACGGAGAAGAATTGCTTTTTGACTTCGATCTGGCCACTTTCAATCCGGGCCAGTTTAATCATATCGTTTATCAGATGCAGCAGTGTTTGTCCGTTCTTCGTGATGAGCTGAAGGTATTTGTCACGTTCGGCTTTGGGAACTTCTTCTGCAATCAGCATGTTCGAGAAACCGAGAATAGCGTTCATCGGGGTACGCACCTCATGCGAAATATTCTGCAGGAATGCTGATTTGAGTCGATCGGCTTCTTCGGCCTTTTTCTTGGCTTCTTCCAGTCGTTGCTCAGCCAGTTTTCGCTTGGTAATATCGCGCGATACGGCCATCACTGCAACGTCTGACAATTTCACCATCCGCATTTCAAACAAACAGGTTCCCCTACCGGGAATCTCGAGTGCATACTCGATGGTTTCAATCGCATCGAATTTAATGACCGTCTGTATCGAATGAAAAACCTGTCTCACCATTCGCTCGGTAAATCCCACTTCAAAAATGGAGCTGCCAATAATCTCGTCAGGCGCAATATCGATTCCCTCCTCTTCCTTGGCTACGTAGTCAATGTAAGTTCCATCCTTGTCGATGACGAAGAAGATATCAGGGATGGTTTCCAACAATAATTTATACCTATGCCGGCTGGCAGACAAATCATCTAATGTTTTTTTCGCCGCCGTCACATCGCTGAACATTCCGATTAACTCTTCGGATTCGAGATGGAGGATGGAAATTTCGTACTGCTTCTCCATATGCGGGACATAAATTTCGTGTTTGCTTTTCTTCCCGCTAAGGAAAATCGCCTGCCAATCGACTTTGTCCCTAAATATCTTTTGAAAAACAGATGATGCCGGACGGCCCCGAACTTCGCTATTCTTCACACCGAACATTTCCTCAAATGCCGGATTGACCCGTAACATCCGCAACCCCGTTTTCTGTCCCTGCTCATCCCGAATGTACGACATGTGCAGTATTCCGTCAGGAATCTGAAGCAGAATACTACCGACTCGCCGTTGCTGCATAACAAGTCGATCGGCCGTTTCCTCTAATGCTCTCCGATTAAACGAAAAAATAATGTAGGAAAGGAACCAAACCACCAGGTAAATGAGCAGTGGATTGATATAAGGATTATGGTCGGGCCAGAAAACAGACAAAATATATCCATGATCTTTTACCCACCATGTATGAAGAAATAGCGTGGTAAACGATATGACGAAATAAATGAGAAATTGTATCTGCCTTTCGGCGAAGATGAGCAGAAAGAACAACCCAAAAATCAGCGCACTTATCGTAAGTGGAATAGACTGCTCAGGTGGCAGCATGGCATATTCCGAAGAAATAAACAGAAAATAAACCGGGATTGGAAGAAGATGAATGAGACCAACCGCAGCACTGCGCTGACCTTTACTAACAAAATAATAACCCAGAATGGCAATCCCGAAAAGGCTTAACTCTCCCTGGTAATTATTACGGGTCGGAAAGCTGAATGAATCAAAGATGATCCACCCTGATGTGAGAACAATGGCGGCCAGATAAAAGAAGAAAAGTGTCCGGATCTTTCTCAGGTCTCCGTGACTTGCTGCAGGATATGCCTTCCCAATAAAACTGAACAATTTTTCAAACATCTAATCCCCAGGGTTAGTTTTGCAATTTTAAGCAATTAAAAATAGTAATTTTTCTTCCTCTCACAATTTCGTCTTTTTTCCGTCTCTCTTCCTACCCGCATGAATAAAGGGAACAGCTCTAAAGCTGATTTTTATTAGCAAATCTCTACATCTAAATCCATAGATTTGTTGCAAAAGGAATAAAAAATTTTATCCTAAACATATATAATAACGCAAAAATCCAGAAAATCATGCCCAAAGGATTCTTTAATATTCCTGAAGTAAAAAATGAGCCGGTAAAGAGCTATGCTCCAGGCACACCGGAACGTAAGGAATTACAGGAAAAAATCAAAGAACTGCGCTCGATGACAGTTAGCCTTCCAATGATTATTGGAGGAAGAGAAGTAACAACCGATAAGAAGATTGAAATGCGCCCGCCGCATGATCTGGGTCACCTATTGGGACACTATTACCAGGGTGATGCTTCGCATGTAAGCCAGGCAATCGACGCTGCTCTTGAGGCCCGCGAAAAGTGGTCCAAAATGTCATGGCAGCACCGTGCCGCCATCTTCCTAAAAGCAGCCGACTTGCTCTCAGGTCCGTATCGTTCAAAAATCAACGCTGCGACCATGCTGGGGCAGTCAAAAAATGCTTTCCAGTCTGAGATTGACGCAGCCTGCGAGTTGGCAGATTTCTACCGCTACGGTGTGAAATGCATGGTTGACATCTACGAAATGCAACCAGAATCGTCAAAAGGAATATGGAACTACGCGGCTTACCGTCCGCTCGAAGGTTTCGTTTTCGCGCTGACTCCTTTCAACTTCACATCTATCGCCGGTAACCTTCCGGTTGCTCCGGCACTGATGGGTAATACCGTTGTTTGGAAACCATCGAAAACCGCTGTTTATTCTGCAGCTGTTATCATGGAAGTATTGCGCGAAGCAGGCGTTCCGGATGGAGTCATCAACCTTGTTCATGTTTCAGGACCGACTGCAGCAGATGTTGTATTCAGTCATCCTGATTTTGCCGGAATTCACTTCACCGGTTCTACCGGAGTTTTCCAAAACATTTGGAAAACCATTGGTGAGAATATTCATAAATACAAAACTTACCCACGCATCGTTGGCGAAACCGGCGGTAAAGACTTCATTTTCGCCGACAATACAGCCGACATCGATGCACTGGCTACTGCATTCGTTCGTGGTGCTTTCGAATACCAGGGACAAAAATGTTCAGCAGCTTCCCGTATTTACATTCCGAAGAGTATCTGGCCAAAGGCTTGGGCAGCTATAGAAGCTCAGCTGAAAACCGTTAAAATGGGTGGACCGGAAGATTTCACCAATTTCGTTAATGCGGTTATCGACGAATCTTCTTTCGATAAACTGAAAGGTTTTATCGACAACGCTCAAAAAGATGCAGACGCTGAAGTAATCTTCGGAGGAAAATGCGACAAGAGCAAAGGTTACTTTATTGAGCCTACTGTTATTCTGGCTCATAAGCCTGATTACATCACCATGCAGGAAGAACTGTTTGGACCTGTAGTAACAGTTTATGTCTACGAAGACGACAAGCTTGATGAAACGCTGACCATCCTGGATAATACCTCGATGTATGCGTTGACCGGAGCTGTTTTCTCTCAGGACCGTTACAGCATCGAGAAGATTATGGATCGACTGGAAAATGCAGCCGGTAACTTCTACATCAACGATAAACCGACCGGAGCAGTTGTTGGACAGCAACCATTCGGTGGTGCCCGTGGTTCGGGGACCAACGACAAAGCCGGTTCAGTTTTCAACTTTATTCGTTGGGTATCGATGCGGGCAGTTAAAGAGAACTTTGTTCCGCCGCACAACTACATGTATCCAAACTTCCTTCCCGATAAGGATTAGGATAGTCAAGCATACTTTCATAGTTCAAGAGGAACCTTTTTGCAAGGTTCCTCTTTTTCTTTTAAAAAGGATTGTTTTAATTTGAATAAAAATCAGAAAGTCACCATGCCGAAAATCCCACGGATATTGCTCAGAATTGTAGCCAATAAATATTTGCTGGCTTTTGTAATATTCTTCGTGTGGATGACTTTTCTGGACGATCACAATTTTATTTCGCTTTTTCAGGACCAGCAGAAGCTCCATAAGTTAAAAGCCGACAAAGCTTATTATGAGCATAAAATTGAATCGGACCGCAGGAAATTAAAAGAGTTACAGACAGATTCTCAAAACCTTGAAAAGTTTGCCCGCGAGCAATACCTGATGAAAAAGAAAAACGAAGACATCTTCATTATCGAAGAAAAATAATTCGTTTTTTAAACAGGCATAGTTTTTGTTTTTCACGTATTTGCATGGCAGAACCAGACCTGAAAAGGCATGGCTGCGGGCTTTAGGTATTTGATAAATCAGGATTAATTTCTAATTTACTTAAGAAGAACAACCGATTATGCAATTCGATTTCTTCAAAATAGAAAGCCAGATTGCTCCGAAACAAGGTCGAATCATTATTTCGGAACCTTTCCTACCGGGAAATTATTTCAACCGGTCGGCAGTTCTTCTTGTGGAGCATTCAACAGAGGGGGCGGTTGGATTCATCCTCAACAAACCGGTCGATTTTCCGGTACACGAGTTTATGAATGAGTTCACCAATTTCGAAACGCAGGTTTTCATTGGTGGGCCCGTGAGCACCAATATGATTTACTTCATTCATACCTTGGGGAATTTGGTTCCCGGAAGTGTAAAGGTGATGGACGATCTCTATTGGGGCGGCGATTTCGATCACCTGAAAACGTTGATATCCTCCGGAGTTGTTAATCCGAATCAGGTTCGTTTCTTCCTCGGATATTCCGGATGGAGCGAAGGACAACTTGAAGCAGAAATCAAAGAAAATTCGTGGCTGGTAGCCGAGACCAACGTAAAAAGCATCATGGGAAGTGACCAGAATTTCTGGCTCGAAAGCGTCAAGCAAGTCGGAGGTCGTTACAGCATGTGGCAAAATTTCCCGGAAGACCCGAACTGGAATTAATCAATTATCGATATAACATCAGCCTTTTGCACCGCGAAAGGCTTTTTTATTTTGCGCCATCAGCTGCAGTTTTTTCACGATTTCGAAAGTTTTGGTATTGTAGTATCGTCGGTTTCCAATCCCCATTACCCACTGAATTCCCAAAGCATTGTCAATCAGAAAGACTTCTTCTGCTTTTTCCAGTTGAGCAGGAGTAATCCTGTCATTTTCAACGGTCATAAAACCGGCCTGACGGGCCGCTTCGCTAACCATCTCGGTCAGCACCACTTTGTACCCTTCACTTTTTTCGGAAGGCACATAAAGAACATTCTCCTGGATGAATCCGAACGATGTACCAATTCCTTCACAGCAGAATCCAGCATGATTCAGCAAAATCATGTTCTGACGGCGCAACGACTGGGCCTTTGCAGCCGCAATCATCCATAAAAACCGACTTCCGGTTTCGTACGGATTCATCACCGTGTCCGATTTTTTCCCTTCGTTAAAGATGTCAATCAGCAAACCGTTTTCGTTCATCGGGAAAAAACCGCGGGGAATTTCTTCCGCTGTCAGGAGCACATCGGTGCCTTTGAAGCCGGGGAAAAGATAAACCACTACTCTCCCAGCCAGGTAAAACTTGTTCTTGTTCAGTAAGCGGGAAACATCGCGGCGCAGACGGGCACCTGCCAAATCGAAATCTTCAGGGAGAGCCAGATTCACCGCTCTGGTGGCAGAACATAAATAAGCATAGTTTTCCTCGTGAAACAGGATTTCGTTGTCCTCGGTTCGAAACCAGACTTTGATGCCGGCCTCGAGACGAAATAACTCATTTCCTGCAAACAACTTTTCGTCGGCACGAAAAAATTTGCCGTTATATAGAACAAAACCACCTTTCACTGAATTTTGTAATCTTTTAGAAAGTTAAGGCTTATACACGTCGTCCAGAATGGGTTGAATGGCATCACCCCAAGGCTTGTTAGTTTCCACCCGAATTCGTTGCAATCCGGCTCGCTCAGCAGCTTCCATATCGATATCCGAGTCTCCGATAAACCACGAGTGTTCGCGATCGATCTCATACATTTCAATCGCTTCATCAATCAGCAAAGTCCCGGGTTTGCGGCATTCGCATTCCTGAATATCGGAATGGTGCGGGCAATAAAAAATATCCGTCAACTGCACTCCTTCGGCTTCAAGCAATTCCCGCATATACCGATGCACCCGCGCCACATCTTTGTGGGTGTATTCACCCTTGTCAATCCCTCCCTGATTGGTAATCACAATCAACAGGTAACCTGCATCCTGCAATCTCTTCAGGTTGGCACCAACGCCTTCAATTAACTTGAAATTGGCTGTGGTATAAATGTAATATGCCGGCGTTTTATCGTTAATCGTTCCATCACGATCGATAAAAACTGCTTGATTGTTTCCCATCTAAAACAGGTTATTGATGAACTCGATAAACAACGAAGGACGAATAATGATGGGCAGTATAAACCCAAATATCGCCCCAAGGAAATGAGCATCGTGACCCACATTATCCACATTCCGCTTGCTCATCTGGTAAGAATAAACCAGGTACAGGACTGCGAAAACAACTCCCGGAATGGGCAGCAATCCGAAGAAGTAGATTTTATTCCAGGGGGCAAAGAAGATGGCAGAAAAAACAACGGCCGAAACCGCTCCTGATGCCCCGACTGCATTATAGTAATAATTGTTCTTTTGCTTGATTAAACCTCCCAGGCTGGAGAAGAGAATAGCTCCAAAATACAGTACCAGATACAGGTAGGTTCCGCGTGAACCGAAATTCAGGTAATAATAATGTTCAACCGCCGTACCGAACGACCAGAGCACAATCATATTGATGAGCAGGTGTTCCCAGTTCGCATGCAAAAACGCATGAGTGAAGATCCGGAAATACTCCTTCCGGTGAACAACCTGATAGGCGTTGAACTGCAGACGTCCCATCACATCCTGCTGCGAAAAAGCCAGAATTGAAACAAGTGAGGTGATAATGATGATAATAATTGTCATACCTGATTTCTTAATGTAAAATTTTATAAATCAACTCACGAAGCAATTCACCACTGTCGGTTGAGCCCCCGCGGGCACCTTTTGAGCGCATATCGTATTCACGCAACAGCGCAACAGCGTTCACCGAACGTTTAATATTATAATTCCGGGCTGCATCAACATAGTCGCGCATGAAGAACGGATTAACCCCGATAGCTCCAGCTGCAGCTTTTTCGTTGGTTTTATTCTCCAAAAAATGATAGGCCAGAATCTTACGAAAGTAAGAATGCAATATCCCGATGACAATCGGAAACGGATGCATCTTTTGGTTGTCGGCAAAGTAGTTGACAATACGATTCGCCTTCAGAACATCACGCTTTCCAATTGCCTTTTGCAACTCAAACGCATTGTAGTCTTTGCTAATACCGATATTACGTTCTACCTCATCCGGCGTGACACTCATGCCCGGAGGCAACGAAATAATCACCTTCTCCAGCTCACTGACTATCCGCTTCAAATCGTTACCAATGTGATCGGCGATCAACTGGGCTGCACGAGGCTCGACCCCGTAGCCTTTTACCCGCAGATATTTTGTGATCCAAGCCGGTATTTTACTTTCGTAGATGGGTTTTGCTTCGAAATAAACTCCATTTTTTTGCAGGGCTTTATAAAGCCGCTTGCGCTTATCTACATTTTTGTATTTATAGTTGATGACCAGCAATGTCGAAGGTTGCGGATGCTCGATATACGGAGCCAAATCTTCTATATTTCTGATATTCTGTGCTTCCCTGACCACCACCACCTGGTGCGAAGCCATCATAGGAAAGCGGCGGGCTGCCGTAATGATGGTATCCACATCGGCGTCCTTCCCGTAAAGGATGGTCTGATTGAAGCCTTTTTCCGCGTCGGTTAATACATTACTGGTTATCTCTTCACTGATTCGATCGATAAAATAGGTTTCCTCCCCTTCTAAAAAATAAACGGGTTGGTAATGCTTGTTTTCTATGTCAGATAAAATGGCATTAAAATCCATAATTAATCGAATCTCAGGTGTTTGACGGATTTTCCGTTATTATTCAACTCGAGTAGCGATTCAATACCGATTTCCAGATGTTCATCCACATACCTGCGGGTTACTTCCTTGTCGCTGGCTTCGGTTTTCACTCCGGTAGAAATCATGGGTTGATCGGAAACCAGCAACAGCGCTCCACTCGGAATCTGGTTATAAAAACCTACAGTGAAGATGGTGGCCGTTTCCATATCGACTGCCATAGCGCGGGTTTTTTGCAGGTAGCGTTTGAAACGCTCATCATACTCCCAAACTCGTTTGTTAGTGGTGAATACCGTACCGGTCCAATAATCACGTTTGTGATCCCGAATAGTGGATGAAATAGCTCGCTGCAAACTAAATGCCGGAAGTGCAGGAACTTCAGGAGGTAAATAGTCGTTCGATGTACCATCGCTCCGAATGGCGGCTATCGGTAAAATCAAATCGCCCAACTCATTCTTCTTCTTGATTCCTCCGCATTTTCCCAGGAAGAGAACACCGTGAGGATCAATCGCGCTGAGCAAATCCATTATCAATGCTGCATTGGGACTGCCGATACCGAAGTTGATGATGGTAATGCCATTGGCACTGGCATTCGGCATCGCTTTGTCTTCCCCCACAATGGGCACATTGAATTTCTCTGCAAACATCTCGACATATTTCTGGAAATTTACCAGCAGAATATAATTTCCAAAATCATCTAAACTACGCCCGGTATAACGTGGCAGCCAGTTTTTTACAATTTCTTCTTTTGTCTTCATCTGTCAATTTTATGCAAAATTATCAGCTTTTTCCTTTTCGGACCGCTCATCAATCATAAATTAAACAATTAGTTTTGCCTGAACAGAACAATATGTGATGAACTTAAATTTGCCGAAATACAACCTGCGTGTTCGCCTGGCTGACGGAAAAAAGAGTGTCTTTGATCCCTGTCGAAAAAAATGGGTGCCGCTAACGCCGGAAGAGCGGGTCAGACAATTGTTTATCCGTTACCTAAACGAAGAAAAGCAATACCCTCTCTCGTTAATCGCGGTGGAAATGTCCTTGCGTATTAATCGCAATGCATTCCGCAGCGACATTGTTGTTTTCGGTTCACAGGCAGCACCGCTACTCGCGGTGGAGTGCAAGGCGCCCCAGGTGAAAATTACTCAACAGGCATTCGATCAGATTGCCCGTTACAACATGCAGCTTCAGGTAAAATACCTGGTGGTGACCAACGGAATGGAGCATTACTGCTGCCGTTTTTTACCCGACACCAACAGCTACGAGTTTTTGCCGGCTATTCCGGATTTTCAATCTCTCTAATCTTCCGGATTGATCAACTGAAAGAGATGCTCATCCTTCCAGCCTCTGGCATCGCGAATCCAATCTTTCCGGGTTCCCGCCAACTCAAATCCGAATTTTTTAAATAACCCGATACTGGCTTCATTGTTCGCATCGATATTGGCATAAACCGCATGAAGGTTCAAACGGCTGAAGCAGTATTCCAAAACAAGTTTCAGTGCTTCAGATGCGTAACCGTTTTGGCGGTCTTCCTTTTCAGCAATCAGAATCCCAATACCCGCACGGGAATGGTGTGGCTCAAAATCGAAAAGATCAATCGAGCCAACAGCTCTTCCTTCTGCGTTCTCGATCATCAGGCGAAGCTGTTTACTCTCGTAAATATCTTTATCTGAATTCTTGATATAAAGCGCAATTAAATACTTCGAAAAAGGCGCCAATGTGTCGCTGACTTCCCAAACTTCGCTGTTGTTTTCCCAGCGGTACAGCAACTCAATATCTTCGGGCTCTATCGCCCTCAACGTGATTTTCTCGCTCTTCAGGTATTGTGTCATACGATTTAGTATTTCCCAGTTTGGATATATTTCGTCGAATTATTTCCAGATCGTTTAAAATCCGGTAATCTTTAGCATACAATGTATTAATTTTTTTCACATCCACGTGGCTCTTCCATTGTGTCGGAGCATCGGCGCATGATAACACGCCAGGGAGCAAATCTGGCAGTTCAATATCAGTTTCAGTCTCTTCCGACGAATAACCTACCCAAGTTTTATTTCCCTTCAACACTTTAAATATGTTAGAAAAGTAGAATTTTTTTGAGTGAACAAAAGGCACAATAAATGGAGACAGAATAAATCCAAGAAGGGAAACTATCACATCCAGCGCCCGCTTCCGCCTTCTGTTTTCAGGCAAACTGATGGCATTGATATCAAACAAGATCAAATCGCCGACATCGTTAGCCGAATGACTGGCAATGAAAAAACCTCCTTCGGAATTAAATATCCTGAAACGGACCGACTGACTGCTTGCCTGAACCATCGAGCGAATCATTTCGCCCGCCGAAACATCTTCCGCACAGTAGACAATCTCGTCAACATGGTTAATGCGGACAATTTCCTGAAGCTGAGCTAATGTTCCAAGCGTGTCTCCGGTTTCATCCTTCTCGTCCAACACAACCCCACCCAACCATTGAAAGCGGTTGCCCTGCGAAACTAAAACCTCTTTCACTTTTTGAATTTGCGCGTGTGCTCCGACCGAAACAATGCGGTTGTTTTTTCCCTTCCCGACAGGATAATTGAGCCAACCCAGCTTTGCCATAACCAGCCTCGCCGGTAACAACGAAATCAAACCCCAACCAGCAGCAAGAATCATTATGGCCCGCGAAAATCGAAACGTTTCCCCCATCAGTGAGTAGGTAACCAGTAAAACCAAGGCGGCCGTGAACCAGCTTCGCAAAAATCCGCGAATGCGCCAATGCCGGTTATATGCCCCCGAAAGCAAGAGGGTGACGACAAATAACAGCACATATATCGGGATAACCGTATGCAATAAATCCCGGGGATAGTAACCCGGCTCGTGTGCAATTTGCTCCCAGGCAGGAACCAGCCAGCTAAACCCGGCAAACATCAAGACAGCGTCGACTAAAGGCTTCCACAGCCATTGCAAACTTCGCTTCAGCAAACTAAGAGAAGCCCTAAAAAAAATAGCCAGACGAATCATTAGGCTGAATAGCCAGGCACCGGAAGTCGCATAATGCTTCCGCACGAAAATGAGCATGGCCTTGTAGAACAGCCGCACATAATTGAAACTTCCCTTACGTGTACTTTCTCCTTTGTAATGGATAATGGTTGTTTCCGGGAAGTAGTAATTCTCGTATCCGGCTTGCTGAATCCGATAGGAAAGATCGATGTCTTCGCCGTACATAAAAAAGGTTTCATCCAGCAAACCAATTTGATCCAGAGTTTCCTTCCGAAGTAACATGAAAGCACCGGCTAGCACATCGATTCGATTGGTTTTATCTTCCGGAAGATGCCCCAAATAATAACGAGCGAAAACCGAAGAACGCGGGAAAAGGCGCGTAAATCCGAAAATTTTGTAAAACGAAGCCATCGGCGTGGGAAATCCCCGTTTCGATTCCGGCAAAAACTTACCGCTTCCGTCAATCATTCGAACACCAAGTCCACCGGCTTTGGGATGCTCATCCATGAAAGCAATTACCTTCCGGAAGCTATCTTCCTGGACAATTGTATCAGGATTCAGCAGCAGAATATATTCTCCTTCTGCCTGCCGGATAGCCTGGTTGTTCGCTTTGGAAAAACCTACGTTCTCATGATTGACGATTAGTTTCACCCACGGGAAGGAATCCCTCAGCATCGCGTACGAACCATCAGTCGAATTATTATCCACAACAAATACTTCCACATCCAATCCTTTGGCCGCTTTTTGCACTGAAGCCAAACATTGGGATAGGAAGAATCTGACGTTATAATTAACAATAACGACTGATAATTTCATGGATGAACGGTTTATTCGTTTTAGTCAGGTTACTAAAAGTCCGGGAACCGTCGGTTCCTTATTGCCCGAGCGATTGTTCGAACAACTGCCGGTTGATGATGGAACGTCCTAACGTTACTTCGTCAATGTATTCCAATTCATCACCAATGGACACGCCGCGTGCCAGCATGGAAACTTTCACCCCGGATTCTTTTAATTTCTTAAATATATAGAAGTTCGTACTATCTCCTTCCATCGTGGTACTCAGTGCCAGAATTATTTCCTTCACATCGCCTTCTCCGACGCGCTTAATCAACGAATCAATTTCGAGATCAGCCGGCCCGATTCCGTCCATCGGCGAAATAATTCCGCCCAACACATGAAAAACGCCGTGATACTGCTGCGTATTTTCAATCGACATCACGTCCCTTATGTTCTCGACAACGCAAATCGTGCCATGGTCGCGGGATTCGTTACTGCAGATGTTGCAAACCTCGGTATCCGAGATATTGCGACAAACTTTGCAGTGACGGATTTCATCGCGTAAGCGGGTAATGGAATTACTGAAACGATGCACATCCTCTTTGTCCTGCTTCAACAAATGCAGCACCAGCCGTAACGCAGTTTTTTTTCCAATTCCCGGAAGCTTGGCAAATTCGGTTACAGCATTTTCCAATAATTTTGATGGGAAAGTATCCTGGGTCATGTTTCACGAATTCAGTGTGCCCAAAGGTAAGAAGCATGCCTGAAAAAGAAAAGCGTTTGCAGGAAACCCGGAATGGCCTCAATCATCGAGCTGAATGATAATCTGTTCCTGTGTATCGGGATCCAATTCGACAAAACGTACAGTACCGGAACCCAGGCGCACCATCACATCGCGATAATTTTCCGGGTCGCGACGGGCAGCTTCCAACGTATTCCGGTCCAACACACTGATCACCATCTGCCCGACTCCCAGTTGCCTTAGCGCCTCGAGAATGGTGATTTGTTGTCCTTCGTTGAGATTTTTACTTACCTGAAAAAGATGCATCCCGTTTCGCTGCAGGATTTCAGTATCCGGAAAAACTATTTTTTCGGGATATTGTTGTAAAATAATTCGATGATTCAGGGAGCAATCCAATAACGTCTTCGCTTTTCGCCCGTCTGCACTGGCAGCTGTTTTTCGGCCAAAAGCCATATTTATTTTTCCGTTTGCCGGACAATGAGCAAAATGGTGCATGCCTGATTTTTTGGCATCTCTGACGCCGACATAGGATAATAGTTGCTCAATTCTGTGAATAAAACCGTCGGAACGATTCTTTATATTTCTTCGGTAAAGCGATTTGGACAGCAACTCCCTCTCGTTTTCAAACCCTTCGTAATCTTCACCAATAATGTAACTTAGTTTAACCGGGTAGAGCAGTTTATCCTGAAAAACAACCGACTCAATCGCAGCCAGACTATCGCCAACATTTTTGATACCGGCCACTTCCACTCCACTTCCCAAAAATGGAATATCATCATCTAAAATGGAATGTCCGTCAGAAATACATTGGTCGTGGAGGAGGGACGCAAAAATAAAGGATGCCTCCCGGTTC
The DNA here is from genome assembly GCF_009617875.1 of Prolixibacter sp. NT017. Lineage (NCBI taxonomy): Bacteria > Pseudomonadati > Bacteroidota > Bacteroidia > Marinilabiliales > Prolixibacteraceae > Prolixibacter > Prolixibacter sp. NT017. The sequence continues at coordinate 3,679,762 of NZ_BLAV01000001.1, forward strand.
ATAACGGTATAAAGTATTTCCTCCTGGATGGCCAGGGCTTCTACGAAATATTCTACCTCCCGGGAAAAGGCATCCCATATGCCATCCAAGTTATGAAATTTGGCGAATTTTCCAAAGTCGGGACCGACTTCCACTCCTGAAATAAAATCACGTCCGCCGTTCATCGATAACTCAAGTATCTTTAGAAGGTTCACCGCACCAGCCGGACCACCAATGCTTCGATGCCAAATGACAAAGCCGCCATTTCCGTTCGGAATATATTGTTCAGCTTCTTCTTCCGATACACCGTAAATTTGATTGATGTACGGAATGAGCACAGAATCATTGAAAAGTAAGGGATTGATATTTCCCGCCGACAGCAAGCCCGCCGCCTGGGTAAAAAGTGATTCATCCTGCCCGTCGTAATACCGCAGACAAATTTGTGGCAAAGCCTCTTTTACCGATGCACTGGTCCGCAATGCAAATTGAGCAAATTGGTCCGCCGCTTCCTCGTTGGACCGTCCTTTTCCACCAATAACCAATCGTCCTTCAACACCTAACTGCCGCGCATTGATCAGGCGCCAGAACGATTCCATCAACTGAAGTGCCAGCTCTTCGGTGAGCTCTTCACTTTCGATATCGTTTTTCAAAAAATCACCGAGTGCAACATCGAGGCGACCGTAATTCCCGGTTCCCGAAAGAAGTGAAAACAGATGAATCAACTGAACCGCTTCCCGGAAAGTTGTCGGTTTCGAATCGGAAATGGTCTCCAGGGCCGAAGCCATGTGCAGCAATTCCGCTTTGCTTTCTTCATGGACGCATTCGTCACTTAAATCGCGGGCATAAACTGCATATTGATTAATCACACGAACCAGAATATCCAACACTCCCAGCATGGAAGTTATCATGGCCCGTTTTTTATCGTCTTCATCTTCCTGAGCAATAGATTGTAGTTCGGCACGAAGTCCGGGTATTCCTACTTGCACCAGCTTAGCGTAATCGGGATTGATTCCGGAAATACGATAATAAGGCTCAAAAACACCATGGTTTCTGAAACGCCTCATCTTATCAGGAGTGAATTTTTCCTCGGCCTGTCGCTGAGCCGATCTGATTTTAGCAACCGAATTTTCGCCCCGCCAAAAAGCTTCCAGCGTTCGCAGGCGTAGCTCTTGTTTAAAGGTCAACTGCGGATGCTCTAACATTTTTTGCATCCTTCCCTCATCATAGAAGTAGCCCAAATAACCTTCGTAAATGGAAATTCCTATCGGCAATGGTTCTACCCTTCCGACGAACCGATCTCTTTTACCGACAGGTTGCATTGTAGCCGGAAATAATACCTCCAAACAATTCAACTCTCTAACCGAGGGTTCCGCTGTTTGAAATTCCTGGTAAACCCGGGTAAACTTCTCCATTATGCAAATCTTCCTGCGGAGACTTTTCATATCAAACTAGTTTCGTTTACCTGATAAATGTAGCTTTCCGTTTCCAAATTATATCCGTTACGTTATCTGTCTGCTAACGACAACTTCATGCCAATTTAATTAAAAATACAAGCGATGCTTCACCATTTTCGAAAACGACTGCCAAACAACACGTTAAAATATGTTAATTAATTACATATTGAGAATTTCAATTAAACCTTCGTTTATCATTCTTATCTTACGGAAGTAATCATTAATCTTTCTCAGATGAAAACAAAACTCTTATTTGTCCTGCTAAGTATGTTCATGGGAATCACCATGGTAAATGCGCAGCCACGTCGCGGCAATATGTCTGCAGAAGACATCGCCAAACGTCAGACTTCTCAAACAACTGAAGCACTGAACCTGAATAAGGCGACCTCAGAAAAGTTATACCAGATTAATCTGAAATATGCTGAAAAAATGAAAGAGGCTTTCGCCGACCGAAGCTCCGATCGCGAAGCCATGCGCGATGAAATGATGTCGATAAGGGAACAAAAAAATAAAGAACTCAAGCAACTTTTTACCAAGGAGCAGTTCGAGAAATACCAGAAACACCAGCAGGAAATGATGCAGCAACGAAGAGGCATGAGAAGATAAAATAGTCCCCGGATAACTTCCGGGGTTTTATTTTTCTATTACAGGTAGTTAATCTCAATCCCCCGCTTCATATTGTAAGTTCACTTCCAGCTTGCGGTATTTTCGCCGGTAGCGCTCAAACAAAATATACAACAACATTGACGCTGTCAGACCGATGGTCAATGATGCTACCCATGGCATACTGAAGCCTTCGGGGGCAAAGAAAAGATAAGTGGTAATTACTGTCGTCATGAACAGTGCAGGCAACAGAGTTATCTGATACATCTTATTTTCCTGCATAAAATAAACCGTCACAGCCCATAACACAATAGTTGCCAATGTCTGATTCGACCACGCAAAATAACGCCAGATCACACCGAAATTGATTTGAGTCAATAAAAACCCGACAGTAAAAATGGGGATACTCACTAACAATCGATTCCGGATAGGGCCTTGCGGGAATTTCAAAAAGTCGGACACAATTAACCGCGCACTACGAAAAGCGGTATCACCGGACGTGATAGGGGCAGCAACAACGCCCAACAAAGCAAGCAGGCCACCAACTTTACCCAATAGTGAATTAGATATCTCATTTACGACAAATGCGGCGTTTCCCTGCTGAGCAATCATTACGTCGTTCAACTTACCCACTCCTCCGAAGAAACTCATACTAATCGCCGCCCAAATCATGGCAACAACAGCTTCCGAAATCATGGCACCGTAAAACACCCGGCGACCATATTTTTCATTGGTAATACAACGGGCCATCAGTGGAGATTGTGTAGCATGAAAGCCGGAAATGGCTCCACAGGCAATGGTGATAAACAACATTGGGAAAACCGGAAACTGTTCGGAGGCGTGATGCAGATTCCTGAATGAATCGAACGTTAGTTCCGGTATTGGAATTCCTTTTACCAGAATGGCAACCATCAATCCAACGGCCATGAACAACAGAGAGAATCCGAAAATCGGATACAGTTTGCCAATCAGCTTATCGATAGGCAACATAGTGGCTGCCAGATAGTACACAAACACGAGTGTCACCCAAAACGCAACACCTCCAAAACCGGAAGTCATGTCGCTCAGAATTTTGGCGGGTCCCATAATGAAAACCGCTCCAACAATCACCATCAGGAAAACCGTGAAAGCCCGCATAAACTGCTTCATACCGTTCCCAAGATAAATTCCGGTTATTTCGGAAATACTCAAACCATTGTGCCGAATGGACAGCATTCCCGAGAAATAGTCGTGCACAGCTCCACCGAAAACAGCTCCCAACACAATCCACAGAAAGGCCACAGGTCCCCACATCGCGCCGGCAACTGCACCGAAAATAGGTCCCAGTCCGGCGATATTCAGAAACTGAATCAGGAAAATTTTCCACCAAGGAAGCGGAAGGTAATCCACTCCATCGTTCATTGTTACGGCCGGCGTTTTCCGCCTGGGATCGGCTCCGGCCATTCGCTCCACAAAACGACCGTAAAAATGGTATCCTAACAGAAGAAAGGTCAGTGAGGCAAGAAATGTAATCATCGGTTTGACGGTTGGTTTCAGCAGCGAAAAATGCAAAATATTCTGGTTTTAAAACCAATCCGTGAAGCTATTATTCAACACGCCAACCAACATGCCTAAAAAGAAAAAAGGCCTGCAGGTAAAACCTTGCAGACCTTCTGTAGCGAGAGCCGGGCTTGAACCGGCGACCTCATGATTATGAATCATGCGCTCTAACCAGCTGAGCTACCTCGCCATTTTTTCGCGATTGCGGGTGCAAATATAATATGTTTCCGTCACCTGTCAACAGCTTTGCTCAAATTTTTGGAGTTTTTTTCAGCCTTCTGATAATGCTCATGCTTGCCAAACTGGAATAATTTACTATTTTGCAGTAAAATGTTAACCCTCATTTTAACTTAACTTACGTTCAATAAGACCGCGATGAAGAAACTTCAGCTCGAATATAATTTCAAATCATCTCCTTCCGTATTATTTAGCCGATTAAGTACTGCCTCCGGATTATCAGAATGGTTTGCCGATAATGTGATTGTTCGGGGAAAGAATTACACATTTATCTGGGACAGCACAGAACAAGAAGCCGAAATGCTAGGGAGTCGCCCAAATGATATGGTGCGTTTCCGCTGGACAGATTGTGATGAAGATTGCTATTTTGAATTCAAAGTGGCCCGTGATGAACTAACCGGTGATGTTTCGTTGGTAATTACTGATTTTGTTGAAGAAGACGAAATTGACGATGCCACGGATCTTTGGGACTCCCAAATCGCAGAGCTGAAACACACCCTAGGCTCCTAATCCCGTTTGTTCAAAATCCCAAAAATACATTAGCTTTGTGGAGGTTTGAGATTTGACTTACAACTTTCATGAAGCAACTATATAAATATATGATTAACCGGTTCATTGGACCGTTTTTCATGACTTTTTTCATCACGGTTTTCGTCCTTCTGATGCAGTTTTTGTGGAAGTATCTGGACGAATTTGTGGGTAAAGGTTTGGATGGAGAGGTTATTGCCGAGTTGATGCTCTATGCCATCTCCAGCCTCATTCCGCTGGCTTTACCTCTCTCCATGCTCCTCGCTTCAATTATGACCTTCGGGGATTTGGGTGAAAACAACGAGTTGCTCGCCATGAAAGCTGCCGGAATATCACTGACGCGCATCATGAGACCGCTGATTTTCCTGAGTGTTTTCGTTAGTGTGTTTGCCTTCTATTTCGCTAACGATGTTATGCCGGTTACCAACCGGAAATTTGCTGCCCTTTTGCTCAGTATTCGATACCAGAAACCCGAGTTGATAGTAAAAGAGGGCGTTTTCTCAAACGAAGTGGACGGATACTCCATCAAAGTAGGTAGAAAGTCTAAAAAGTCCGATAAGCTTTACAACATCATGATCTACGATCACACGAAGAATGAGGGAAACGTCTCTGTTACCGTGGCTGATTCCGGGACCATGAAAATGAGTGAGGACAAAAAATATATGGTCCTGACGCTTTTTGCCGGTCAGGCTTACACTGACGTCGAATCCAATCCGCGTAGGCGCAATAATAAAGAATATCCTTTCCGCAACGATAAATTTGACAAAGAAGTTTTGATAACCCCGATAAAAGGGATGGACTTCAAGCGGAAGGATGAAAGCACTGTTGGCAACTTTTACAAAGCCCTTAGTCTGAAGCAGCTGTCATCCAGCGCCGATTCCATGGCAAAAGAACTGGACAAACGAAGGACCGATTTTGCTGTCAAACTCAATTATTTGTCACCGCTTACGCGCGAAGTTGTTTCATATGCCAGGACTGACAGTGCCGCCAAGTCCAAATTAAAGATGGATGAGTATGTCAATGTCGATAGCATGCTGAGCAATATGAACCAAAATGTAAAAATGGACATCATTAACCAGGCACTCCGGAATGCCCGTTCCAATAAGCGTTCGCTTCAGCAGGCAAAAGACGATTTGGAGCTTCGAACCAAATGGCTAAATAAATTTTGGGTCGAGTGGCACCGAAAATTCACGCTTTCGCTGGCATGTCTCATCTTTTTCTTCATTGGAGCACCTTTGGGAGCAATTATCCGGAAAGGTGGACTGGGAATGCCACTTGTCATTTCCATTGTGCTTTTCATCTTCTATTACATTATTTCCATGACCGGCGAAAAAATGTCGCGTGAAGGTGTTGGGCATATCTGGGAAGGGATGTGGTTCTCATCCCTGTTGTTTTTGCCGGCCGGTATTTTCCTAACCTACAAAGCAGCCAACGACTCTGTCATTCTCAATATGGACGCATACGCCGAATTTTTCCGTAAGCTGAATCCTTTCAAAAAGAAAAAAAAGAGGAATGAAGAGGAACAGCCTAAACAAAATGAAAATCCTTTCACTGGCGAATAAAGTACCTTTTCCTAGAAAAGATGGCGGCGCCATCGGCATATTAAATATTCTGGAAGGCTATGCCGACAATGGGCATCAGGTTACCCTGCTGGCCATGAATACGCCCAAACATCATATCCGGGAGAATGAGCTGCCAACTGATCTCACGTCGAAAATCAGGTTCCTGCTGGTTGATGTGAATACCAATATCAAAGTACTTTCCTTACTTGTTAACTGGGCTTTTTCGTTAAAAGCATACATCCTCGAGCGCTTCGTTTCGCCACCTTTTGAAAAACAGTTGATTAAACTTTTACAGGGAGAATCTTTCGATTTTGTGCAATTGGAGGGACTCTATCTCTGCCCGTATATTCCCAGTATCCGCCAAAATTCGGATGCCCGGATAATCCTTCGCGAACACAATGTGGAACACGAAATTTGGGAGCGAACGGCGGAGGTTGAAAAAGGTTTTAAGCGGTTTTACCTGAAAAATATGGCGAAGCGGTTGCGGAAAGCCGAAATTGGTTTTCTGAACCAGTACGACATTCTTTCTACCGTAACCGACAGAGACAAGGAAAAGCTCAATCGGTTAGGCAACCGGCAACCGGCAATCGTTATGCAACCTGGCTTTGCCATCGAAACGAAACCGGCAAGTGAGCTCACAGGTCCTTTGTCAATTGGTTTTCTGGGTGCGCTCGATTGGATTCCCAATCAAATCGGCTTAAAATGGTTTGTGGAAAATTGCTGGCCTCAAATCCATTCGGCACATCCGGATATCCAATTTTTGGTAGCCGGAAGAAATGCTCCCGAAGATCTTGTTGAATTCCTGAAAAAGCCTGGAATAGTTTTCTTAGGCGAAATTGAAGATGCGCACGATTTCATCTCCTCCCGAAGCATTCTCATTGTTCCGCTTCTTTCGGGAAGTGGTGTCCGGGTGAAAATTCTGGAAGGTCTGACAATGGGAAAAGCCATCGTAACCACCAGCATCGGAGCAGAAGGTATCCCGGTACAGTCAGGCAAAGAGCTGATTGTCGCCGATGCGCCGGAAGCATTTGCGAAAGCTGTAATTCAACTAATCAACAATCCCGATCGCATTCAGCAATTGGGTCACGAAGCTTTTCGGTTAGCTTCAGAACACTACCGTTACGATAAAGCCGTCATTCCGTTCCTCCAATTTCTCGAAAAAGAAGAGGAGGTGCGCCATGCTTGATGCGGCTGTTTTTGTGTTTTGGCTCTGCGTTTTCATCATCTTTTATTCTTTCGGAGGATACGGACTCTTTCTCTGGATCATGCTGAAATTACGAGGCCTTTTCAAAAAAGAAGCTTCCTCTTCCCCGAAAGGGAAAATAGCTACCGAACCTAACATTTGTCTTTTCGTCACTGCTTATAACGAAAGCGCTCATGTGCGCCAAAAAATCGAAAATTCGTTAGCGCTCGATTATCCGAAGGAGAAACTTCAGTTAATTTGGGTGACCGACGGTTCTACCGATGACACACCGGACATCGCATCCACCTATCCACAGGTTCAGGTATTTCACGAACCCGAACGCAGGGGGAAAGCTCACGCCCTCAACCGGGGAATGGCATTCGTTAAGGCGCCTTTGGTTGTCTTCACTGATAGTAACACGCTTTTGTCGAAAGGGACGCTCCGAGCCATCATTCGGGAATTCGAAGACCCCAAAATCGGTTGCGTGGCAGGAGAAAAACGAATTGCCGAAAATAATTCTTCCGGGCCCGTCGCTTCCGGAGAAGGATTCTACTGGCGAATTGAATCATGGTTGAAAAAAATCGACAGCCGATTCTACAGCACCATCGGCGCAGCTGGCGAAATTTTCGCCATACGGACAGAGCTGTATTCCGAACTGGAAGAAGATACCTTGCTGGATGATTTCATTCTCTCCATGCGAATTGCCAAGAAGGGATACAGGATTGCTTACGCAAAAGACGCGTGGGCCACAGAATTTGCCTCTTCCAATCCGAGCGAGGAGATGAAACGCAAAGTCAGAATTGCCGCCGGAGCTTTCCAGTCAATGGTCCGACTATCGGAACTTCTGAATCCATTCCAATACGGAAAACTCACTTTCCAATATGTTTCGCACAAAGTTCTTCGCTGGACACTCGCTCCGCTCTCATTGCTTATTCTGCTGATTTCAGGAATATACCTTTCATTTCAGACAGCTATTCCCGGTGTAATCATTTTTCAGTCAATCACCGCTTTGCAAGTACTATTTTACCTTATCGCACTGGCTGGATTTCTGTTGCAACGAAAAAACGTACGGTCAGGCTGGTTCTTCGCTCCCTACTATTTCACGCTGATGAATTACGCCAGTTTTCCCGGTTTTATCAGGTATTCACTGGGTAAGCAGACGGTATTGTGGGAAAAGGCTCAACGTTCAGACTCATTCCACGAAGGATTTTCTTAATTTTGCGCTCGAAAGTATTTCTGGCTTTCGAAAAAATAAAAAAATGACAGACTTTAAACTCAATACCATCGACGAAGCAATACATGATATCCGTAACGGGAAATTCGTGATTGTGGTAGACGATGAGGACCGTGAAAATGAAGGTGACTTTATTGCAGCCGCCGAGAAAATAACCCCCGAAATGGTCAACTTCATGGCCAAAGAAGGGCGAGGACTGATTTGTGCACCTATCACCGAAGAGCGGTGCAATGAGTTGGAACTGGAGATGATGGTTGGGAAAAATACCTCACTGCACGAAACTCCCTTTACCGTTTCAGTCGATGCGGTAGGCCCAGGTATTACAACCGGAATTTCTGCTCACGACCGCGCTGCGACGATTCGCTTGCTGGCTGATCCGAAGGCTCGTCCCGAAGATTTGGGCCGTCCGGGACACATCTTCCCGCTAAAAGCGAAAAACCGTGGTGTATTGCGCCGTTCCGGACACACCGAAGCGGCTGTTGACTTGGCCCGTATGTCAGGTCTGCAACCTGCCGGAGTGCTGGTTGAAATCATGAACGAAGACGGTACCATGGCGCGCATGCCTCAACTGGTGGAAATCGCAGCCAAATTCGAATTGAAAATCATCAGTATAGCCGATTTGATTGCATATCGCTTACAGACCGAAAGTCTTATTGAGCGGGGCGAAGAAGTACATTTGCCGACTTCTTACGGTGATTTTCGACTCATTCCTTTCCGGCAGAAATCGAACGGAGTAGAGCATATGGCGCTGATCAAAGGAAAATGGAAACCCGGAGAACCTGTTTTGGTAAGGGTTCACTCTTCCTGTGCCACCGGCGATATTTTTGGTTCGCTTCGTTGTGAATGCGGTGACCAGCTGCACAAATCGATGGAGCTAATCGAAAAGGAAGGTCAGGGAGCGATTGTTTACATCCAGCAGGAAGGCCGTGGCATTGGTTTGATGAACAAAATCAAAGCTTACAAGCTGCAGGAGGAAGGCCTCGATACCGTTGATGCCAACGTTCATTTAGGTTTTGATCCGGACGAACGTGATTACGGCGTTGGCGCGCAAATTATTCGCAGCCTGGGAATCGAAAAAATGAAGCTGATGACCAACAATCCTGTAAAGCGCGTCGGACTGGAAGGATATGGTTTGAAAGTCGTGGGAACAGTCCCGATTGAAGTAAAACCGAATCAGTTCAACGAGTTTTACATGAAGACCAAACGAGACCGCATGGGGCATTCGCTTGAACAATTCAATTACGGTGACCGCACCAAAGAATAATGATATGTAAAAAAGGAGGTTCATCCTCCTTTTTTTATCTTTTGTCCGTTCTTTTGGATTTCAATAAACATATTGTTGAAATTAGCCAAAACAGGGACGAATGGGATACCCAACGTATCTTTTGACAATTGTTTGTCCGATATAATATTTGACAAGGGAAAATATTGGGGTAACTTTATTAACGAGGATTTAGGTTGGTTTAGGTTTAGTTTTGGTTTAGACCTAATTTTTCTGTTTTTAAGGTTTCCCTGAAAATTTTCTTCCATCTTTCAGGGAAACCTTTTTTTGATATAGTGACATGATGTGGGATGATATAGAATACAGCGATAATTTAGAAGAGGGCGAAGACTTTTACCTGACGAAAGAGGGGTACCGGGTTATGACGGAGAAATACCTGCGGGAACGCGGCTACTGTTGCGGCAATGGCTGCAGGCATTGTCCTTATTTCCCGAAAGCACAAAAAGGGAACCGTAACTTACGGGAATAGCTCTGTTCCTGTTTCCCCAAAAAGAACCGAAGAAGAAAATAAAACATATAAACTGAAGAATTATGCAAGGCAAAGACATCCGTATTGTTTTTATGGGCACACCCGATTTTGCTGTTGAGAGTTTAAAAGCACTCGTGGAAAACGGTTACAACGTGGTTGGCGTTATTACTACGCCTGACAAACCCGCCGGCCGCGGGCAGAAAGTGCATACGTCCGCTGTAAAGCAATACGCCATGTCGCAGAATTTACCCGTGCTACAACCCGAAAAACTAAAAGATCCGACGTTTATTGAAGAGCTTGCAACCTGGAAGGCAGATTTACAAGTCGTGGTTGCCTTCCGGATGCTCCCCGAAATTGTCTGGAGCATGCCACCGATGGGCACCTTCAATCTGCATGCCTCTCTCCTGCCCCAATACCGCGGAGCTGCTCCGTTGAACTGGGCTGTTATTAATGGGGAGACCGAAAGTGGCGTTTCAACCTTCTTACTTAAACATGAAATTGACACCGGTAATATTCTTTTCCAGGAAAAAGTTTCAATCGGTCCCGACGAAGCCGTTGGCGAATTGCATGACAAACTAATGAGTGTTGGTGCAAAGTTGGTTTTGACAACCGTTGATGCATTAGCAGAAGGAACTGCCAAAGGCATTTCGCAGGATGTGTTGATTGCTCGCGGTGTCAATGTAAAACCCGCACCCAAAATCTTTAAAGACGATTGTCGGATCGATTGGAAACAACCGGGAGCACAGATTCATAATCTTATCCGTGGACTCAGTCCTTATCCTGCATCGTGGACCGTTTTCCAGGAAAAAGAAGGGAATAAGGAAATTTCTGTCAAAATTTACCGTGCCCATTTCGGGAAAGAAAATCATGACACAACTCCGGGAACAGTGATTTCGCCCAACAAAAAGGAACTAAAAATTGCTTGCCCCGATGGATTTGTCAGTATTTATGAGCTGCAAATGGCTGGGAAAAAACGCATGAACGTGGAAGATTTTCTCCGCGGTTTTCAGAATGTTGAACAATTTCGGGCCATTTAACGCAGACACTTAACGCCTGCGGGGTTTCTTCTTCCTCAGCCAGATTTGCTGTCCGGGACGCGGCTCATCACCCTGTTTCATCCTGTTTTTGCGATACAACGATTTCAGGCGAATGCCGTATTGCTGCGCTATCTGCCACATGGTTTCACTGTCGCGGGCAATGTGGTAATCATTCCCCCTGGCCGCCCGACCGGGTTTCATTTCAAGATAAACAATCGATGATTCGGCTGGCTCGTGTCCTTTTTCGGTATCATTGTATTTGTAGATTTCCCATTCTTTCAAGCCGTATTCGGCAGCCAACTCTTCGTACGTATCACCTTTGCGTGCACGAATCGACTTCGTTCCATTTCGTTCGACCGCCGATTGACTGTCATCCGACAAATCAATAGAGAAATGGTCGATACGGTTATCATCGCTGCGGGAAGTTTGTGTATTTCTATCAGAACGATCATTTCCAGTGCTCACTACCGCATCTTTCCCGTCGTAGTTTTTATCCAAATCGTAAAGCTGATACTTTTCGATAATGTGAATCAACCGTTCCGGGTAACGCGGGTCTGTAGCGTAGCCAGCCTTCTTCAGACCTCTGGCCCAACCTTTGTAATCGGTAATTTTGAGCTTGAATAACGAGGCATAACGCACATTATTTCGCAGAAAAAGCGAGTGATCGCGATAAGATTCCCAGGCCGACTTGTATTTCCGAAAACACTCCCTGCGCGAATCGTCATCGTGCCGTACGCTTTTCCCCGTCCATCCGTTGTTGCATTTTATGCCAAAGTGATTGTTCGCATCACGCGCCAATGACGAGTTGCCATCTCCGGATTCCAGACATCCCTGCGCCATGGTAATACTCGCCGGGATATGAAACTGGTTCATTTCCGCGATAGCAACCTTGGCAAAACGGTTGATATACTGCTGCCGGGTCATCCGGTGCGCTTCGTCACCCCGGGCTGTAAAGCCGGCCAATAACATGATAAAAACTATGAAGAGGGAGCGTATCTGGGGTCTCATATTTTCGATTTTATCCCAAAAATAAAAAAAAAGAGGTTCCTCAGCAGGAGAATGACAGCATTCGCGCAGAAATTGTAAATTTGAACCAAACATGGTATACCAATTACGGAGCTCCCGCTTTTGCAGCGAATACAGGTGGAGTCTTCCGGTTCAGGTTACCAGCATAATTATTTTTTCGTGAAAGAGATAGTTTTCAAAATTGCACTCACCGAATATTCCGGTATTGACGAATTACCGGTTGCCGAAAAAGAACTTTTGCAAAAAGCGCGCGAAGCAGCCAAAGACGCCTATTCCCCCTATTCCGGTTTTAAAGTGGGTGCTGCTGTTTTATTGGGAAACGGACAAACCGTAACCGGAAATAACCAGGAGAATGCAGCCTATCCATCAGGTTTGTGTGCTGAACGGACTGCCCTGTTCTATGCCAGTGCTCAATATCCGAATGTTCCTGTTACCATGATAGCGGTATCAGCGCTGAAGCAGGAGCTTTTGGTTGATAACACCGTGAAACCTTGCGGAAGTTGCCGGCAGGTAATGGCAGAGTTCGAAGACCGGTTTGAAAAACCGATACGGATTATCCTTGACGGAGAAGACAAAATTGAAGTACTCGACGGCATCGATAATCTTTTGCCGTTGCGGTTTAAAAAAGAAGCGTTGGATTAATCGCTACAACTTCATTTGAGCAAAATGATCCCAAACAGCGTCACGGGGAGTAGGCGCTGTTATCGAAATGTTTTCCTGGCTCACCGGATGGATGAACTCAATGCTCCGGGCGTGTAGATGAATGCCTGCGTCTTTATTCGACCGGGGAAAACCATATTTCAAATCACCTTTGATGTGCAAACCAACAGCCGCTAATTGTGCCCTAATTTGGTGGTGACGCCCCGTGTGTAGTTCTATTTCCAGCAAATGGTACCGGTCCGAAGAAGCCAAATAGCGATAGGTTAGTGAGGCTGCTTTACCGTTAGCCCGGCGACCACTGTAAGCCACCGATTTGTTCTTTTCCGGATAACGAACCAACCAATGCTCCAATGTATCCTCATCGTTGGCGGGCCGATTATCTACCACAGCCCAATACGTTTTTTGTATCTCCCCTTTTTCACTGAACATTTTATTCAGGCGAGCTAAAGCCTTGGAAGTACGGGCAAACAGAACAATTCCGCTGGTCGGACGATCGAGACGGTGCGTCACACCAAGGAAAACGGCGCCAGGCTTTCGGTATTTCTTCTTCAGATAAGCCTTCACCTCGTCCCCCAACGTTGCATCGCCGGTTTTGTCGCCCTGAACGATGTCTCCACAGCGTTTATTAACGGCAATAATGTGATTATCCTCGTATAAAACCTCCATATCTGAATATTCTGAAACAGGCAAAGAAAACAAAGGTCAATGGGCTGACCTCTGTTCTAATTAATCAATATTGTTCTTTGTCGTTCGGGAAATCCCGCGATTTCACATCATTGATGTAGTTACCCACCGCCCCTTTGATTTCAGTTGCCAAATTGTGGTAACGTCGCAAAAAGCGGGGAGAGAACTCCTGGGTAATGCCCAGCATATCGTGAATAACGAGCACCTGTCCGTCCACGCCACCGCCGGCTCCAATTCCAATGACCGGGATTTTCAGCTCTTTCGCTACGCGTTCGCCCAAAGCTGCCGGTATTTTTTCGAGCACCATGGCAAAACAACCTGCTTCTTCCAGCAGACGAGCGTCTTCAATCAGTTTTTCTGCTTCCGCATCCTGCTTGGCACGCACCGTATAGGTTCCATATTTGTGTATCGATTGCGGCATTAATCCCAAATGTCCCATCACGGGAATACCTGCCGAGAGAATACGTTCCACCGATTGAATTACTTCTTTGCCGCCTTCCATTTTCACCGCATCGGCATGCGTTTCCTTCATGATGCGAATGGAAGAAATCAGCGCCTCCTTCGAATCTCCCTGATACGTTCCGAAAGGCAAATCGACCACGACCAAAGCCCGGTTCACTGCCTTCACCACCGATTTACCATGATAAATCATCTGGTCGAGCGTAATGGGCAGCGTCGTTTCGTTTCCGGCCATCACATTCGAGGCCGAGTCTCCTACCAGTATCACATCGATTCCGGCTTCATCCACCAATCTGGCCATACTGTAATCGTACGCGGTAAGCATCGAAATCTTCTCACCCCGCAGCTTCATTTCCGATAAAACGTGGGTCGTTACCCGTTTTACTTCTTTATGTACTGACATGATCACTCAAGATTGATTTGTAGCTTACAAAATTACCAAAAAGCTTTGGCTCCGTCACCTTGTTACCTCCATAAATCGGGAAATACTGCTGCTAACGGCACAAGGTAATCCCGCAACAGGCCTGTGACAGCCAACCCATCACCGGCTGATAACCTGAACCGGCAGAAGGGATTAAAAAACGTTTCGGATGATTGCCTAATTTCCACAGGCAAATCAAAAAGTGTTTCGATTGACTACCTAATTCCCGCAGGCAAATCAAAAAGTGTTTCGGATGACCACCTAAATCCCACGGGCAAATCAAAAAGTGATTCGGATGACTACCTAATTCCCACAGGCATATCAAAAAGTGATTTGGATGACTACCTAATTTCCACAGGCAAATCAAAAAGTGTTTCGATTGACTACCTAATTTCCTCGGGCGAATCAAAAAGTGATTCGGATGACTGCCTAATTCCCACAGGCGAATCAAAAAGTGATTCGGATGACTACCTAATTCCCACAGGCATATCAAAAAGTGATTTGGATGACTACCTAATTCCCGCAGGCGAATCAAAAAGTGATTCGGATGACTACCTTAAATTCGCAGGGAAACCAAAAGGTGCACTGTTTGATTACCTAAATCCGCAGCGGTTATCAAAAAATGCCCGGGGGGTATGCTCCCGTTGTGGGTCCGTCATGACAGGCGCTCCGGGATATTCAATAATTCGAACAACTTAAGCTATTTTTCCACTTTTTCATTCATACACTTGACTTTCAACAACATTATCAGTAAATTCATTTTGTTAATTACTAATTTAAACCTCAAAACCATGCTTGACAGTCCTAAAATTTATGATTACTGGAATGACGAAGTATTTACTTACACCGAAAGCATCACCAAGGTGCTTTCGGGATTTGATGTTGAAACACTTAGCCTGGGCAAATTCAGCGGAGAGCTGAAAACGGCATTCGACCAGCTGGGAGCTTCGCTGGTGAAAGAGCGCGGTAGCATCCTGACTGAAGCGGTAGAAGCTGCTGACAACTACCGCGACCGGGCGTTTATCGCGTTGCGCACATACATCGAAGCCTGTAGCTTCCGGCGAAACGAAGCGTTCAATGCCGCAGCCGCACCGCTTATCCGAACCATTCACAAATACGGATGGGGCCTGCAAACCCAGGGCTACGCCATCGAGTCTTCCAAAATGGATAACCTGATTGATGACCTGGAGAAGATGACTGAAAATGCTGATGCCCTTGCCGCCATCTCGGCCGGTCCCTGGCTTGCCGAAATGAAAGAAGAGCACGAGGCTTTTAAGCAAGCCGTCAGCGACCGCGACAACGAGCAGGCGGGCCGCAATCCCATTAAAACCATCGATGCCCGTAAGGCGGTGATTGCTGCTATTAACGATTTGTTCGGCGCCATCGAGTTTTTATACAAAATGAACGAAGACGAGCAATACAAATCGATGGCCCTGAAAATAAACGAAGTAACCGCGCGAATGAACGCTACGGTAAAGGGGCGTAAAACCCGCAACGACAGCGACCAGACGCCTCCTGCGGACGCCTCGTCGGATGAATAATATTCTTTTGTAACATGGTTAAATAATTTTTTATTGATGGAAAGAAAAAGGGGACGCTTTTTAACAGAAGCTCCCCTTTTTCGCATTATTATTAACACCAACGAATTTATACCTTCAGGAATATTTTCCGCTTATACAGGAAATACAAGAACGCCCATTCGAAAGCAATGCCGCCAATGGTAAGAATAACCATGCCAAAATCGCCGGCCGGATTGGCTAACCAGCCCAGGAAGAATTTCGAGACACCGAGTATGCCGTTACTGAAAATCCGGACAAACAGGTAAATGGTTATGGAGTTCAGGCCTATCACCTGGAAAAAGAAAATCCATCCCCGCCACTTCTTCACATCGATGATGTAATAGAACACCGATAACAACAGAAAACTAACGCCGGCGGTCAGCAGGTCGAACGGCACCGTCCACATCGCTTTGATGATGGGATAAAAAGTGGAAAGCAACAAAGCTACAACTACCAATGCAACGCCGCTAATAACAAGAAAACCAGTTTTTCGGGTACTGGCTGCTTTGCCATCGCGCAGTATGGTTCCGGCTAATGAACCCATGAGAGTTACGGCCGTTGCCGAAACAATACACAAAAGCCCTTCGGGGTCGAACGTGCCACCATATAGTTTTCCCGGAAGGAAATGCTGATCAATCCATGAATTGATGCTCCCGACTTTGGTCATTTCACCGGCACCAAATCCGGGCACCGGAACCGCCAGCTGAAGCAAAGCGATGCCCAGCAAAATACCGCCAAGCCAGAACAGCCGGGTACGAACTTGTTTGGTGTTCATGACAATGAGTGCGGCGAAGAAGTAGGCCAGACCAATCTGCCCCAATACACTGGCATACCGCAAATCGCTAAACCCATTTTCGAAGGCGCCGTTATAAAGCAATCCGAAAATGACAAGTGTCAGCATGCGCTTTGTTATCTTGTTCACTAATTCTCTTTTGGGAGTTCCTTTTTCCAGCTTGCCGGTGATGGCATAAGGAATCGCCACACCTGAAATAAACATGAACAGAGGAAAGATGAGATCGTAAAAATGGAAACCGGCCCAGGGGACATGTTCCATTTGTTCGGCAATCACATTCAGCCAGCCCCATTCGGTGGCTTTCGCCAGAAAGACGACCAGTGTTCCGCCGCCGGTAATCCACAACATATCAAATCCGCGTAAAGTATCCAGCGACACCAGACGCTCGTTAATCCGGTTAGGATTGTGTTCAGCATTCATAAGAGTTGGATTTAGTTTGCAGGCAGAAATTTAACGATAATGTTTAGATGAACAAATTAACTCATTGCATTTCAGTTCATCGAAATACCTGTCTCTTCCGGATTAACTGGAAAACTTCCCGCTCTGACACCAGTCCTTCTCTGTCGTTTTGTCACGAAAGATGACAGCCTTCCTTCAGTAAATCCTGCTGGCGGTGTCAATTTTTCACGAAAAAGGGCTGAAAACGGATTGGCACAACGATTGATTAATACTGGGCGAAATTGAAAAAGAAATCAACGAACGTATAAATTAAAATACTTTATCAGCAATGGGAAAAATTATTGGAATTGACTTAGGAACAACAAACTCCTGCGTCTCGGTAATGGAAGGAAATGAGCCGGTCGTTATCCCGAACAGCGAAGGGAAAAGGACCACACCATCCATTGTAGCTTTTGTTGAAAATGGTGAACGTAAAGTTGGTGATCCGGCCAAACGTCAGGCTATTACCAATCCTCATAAAACTGTATTCTCCATCAAACGCTTCATGGGAGAAACATTCGACCAGGTTCAAAAAGAAGTCAAGCGTGTTTCTTACGAAGTAATCAAAGGAGACAACAATACTCCGCGTGTAAAAATCGACGACCGGATGTATTCTCCTCAGGAAATTTCGGCTATGGTTCTTCAGAAAATGAAGAAAACTGCTGAGGATTACCTGGGCCAGGAAGTGACAGAAGCGGTTATTACCGTACCAGCATATTTTAACGACTCACAGCGTCAGGCAACCAAAGAGGCTGGTGAAATTTCCGGTTTGAAAGTTCGTCGTATCATCAACGAGCCGACTGCCGCTTCACTGGCATATGGTCTTGACAAGCGCGACAAAGACATGAAAATCGCCGTATTCGACCTTGGTGGTGGTACTTTCGATATTTCGGTACTCGAACTGGGCGACGGCGTGTTTGAAGTAAAATCGACCGACGGTGATACTCACCTGGGTGGTGACGATTTCGACCAGGTAATTATCGACTGGTTAGCTGACAGCTTTAAAGAAGAAGAAGGTGTTGACTTGCGTCAGGACCCCATGGCTCTTCAGCGTTTGAAAGAAGCTGCTGAGAAAGCCAAAATCGAGTTGTCCAGCTCAACTTCTACCGAAATCAACCTGCCGTACATCATGCCAGTGAACGGTATTCCGAAACACTTGGTGAAAACCCTGTCGCGCGCACAGTTTGAAAACCTGGCTGATTCGCTGATTACAGCAACGCTCGAGCCTTGCCGTCGTGCGATGAAAAATGCAGGCGTTTCGGCCGCTGACATTGACGAAGTTATTTTGGTAGGTGGTTCAACCCGTATTCCTGCTGTACAGGAAAAAGTGAAAGAACTGTTTGGCAAAGCTCCTTCGAAAGGTGTGAACCCCGATGAGGTTGTTGCCATTGGTGCTGCTATCCAGGGTGGTGTGCTGACCGGAGAAGTGAAAGACGTGCTGTTGCTCGACGTAACTCCGCTGTCACTCGGTATCGAAACCATGGGCGGTGTAATGACCAAATTGATTGAGGCCAACACTACCATCCCTACCAAGAAGACGGAAACGTTTACTACGGCAGCCGACAATCAACCGTCAGTTGAAATTCACGTATTGCAGGGTGAACGTCCGATGGCGGGCGGAAACAAATCTATTGGTCGTTTCCACCTCGACGGACTGCCACCAGCACCACGCGGTATACCTCAAATTGAAGTAACTTTTGATATCGATGCCAACGGTATTTTGCACGTAATGGCAAAAGACAAAGCTACCGGTAAAGAGCAGTCGATTCGTATCGAGGCCTCATCTGGTTTGAGCGATGACGAAATCAAGCGGATGAAGCAGGAAGCTGAAGCAAATGCTGAAGCCGACAAGCAGGCCCGCGAGAAAATCGATAAGCTGAACCAGGCTGATAGTCTGATTTTCCAGACTGAAAAGCAGATGAAAGAGTTCGGTGACAAATTGCCGGCTGACAAAAAGGCTCCGATTGAAGAAGCATTGAACAAACTGAAAGAAGCACACAAAAACCAGGATTTGGCAGCTATCGATACGGCTACTGCCGAGTTGAACCAGGTTTTCCAGGCTGCTTCACAGGAAATGTACAATGCAACCAATGCTGAAGCCAACGCTCAGGGTAACCCGCAAGGCGGACAAGCCGGTGGTCAGCAAAAAGGTGGTGACGATGACGAAGTAACGGATGTAGATTTCGAGGAAGTCAAATAAGCACCCAATATATATTATTCCACATTCATGCCCGTTCCCGACACAGGGGGCGGGCATTTTTTGTGTGCCATATGTCTATTTTTGCTATGTTTGCTTCTATCTGATAAATCATCCCGGCACTCTTTGGCTTAACAGCAAACCATGCAACAAAACCACGACATCCGACCATCAAAACTTCTCATCATGGAAGGAATGCTGATGTCGTTGGCATTTGTCCTGCCGTTTTCCGAAGCATTGGTCAGCATTATCACGGTACTCATTTTTGCATTCTCCTGGCTCATCATTTCGCCTAAAGAAAAATACCAAAGCTTTCGCAAAACCCCGCTGCCACTTTTTCCGGCCGGCATTTTCATTCTTTACCTGCTCTGGGCGCTGGGAGCTCATCATCCAGCCAATGCCATCGACGAAATCCGACGCAATGCTTTCTGGCTTCTCATTCCGATAGCCGTTGCCTATCTTCCTTTAAGCCGAAAACAAATTGACCGCATTCTGTATGCGCTGGCTTTGGGCGTCATCATCAGTTCGCTGGTAGCTTTAGTACGGTGGCAATTCAGCGAAAGCATAGGAATTACAGACATACGGGATACAACGCTTAATCCGCATATCGGCCATTCGCTGTTGGTTAACTTTTCCTTGTCCTTTCTGCTACTGGAAATTTTCCGTTACCGGGAAGACAGTTGGAATATGCGTCAGATTTCACGACTTGCCGGTGTCCTGTTTTTATTGATTTTCGATTTCTGGCTGCATTCATTGCTCGGATTACTGACCCTTTTAGCAACATTCATTGCCCTTTCTTTTTTCACCTACCGGGAAATTCCCAAAAGGTTGCGAAAATACGTTTGGGGCGGAGCCGTCGTTCTCATCATTATTCCGCTGGCGTTAACCGGACGGGAACTATACAGACAATTTCACACGTCCATGCCACAACCAGCTCAGGTGGCCAAATTCACCGCGAACGGGAATCCGTATCAAAACGATTTTAATAAAACCTTACGGGAAAACGGCCATTTCATCTACCTCCAAATTTGTCTGCCGGAACTCCGAAGAGAATGGAACAAACGTAGTGCGCTGAAATTTTCAGATAGAGATGCCAATGGTTTTCCGGTGAAAAGTACGTTGATTCGTTACCTTACTTCCATGGGACTGACAAAAGATTCGGCCGGAGTTGCACAACTGACTAATGATGACATTCTAGCCATCCGGGAAGGCTTTGCCAACTGCCGCTATGTTCCCGAACGAATGAACCTTTCGGCACGGATTTATCAAACCATCTGGGAGCTCGACGCCTACCGCTCCAACGGAAATCCGAACAATAAATCGCTGGTGCAACGCTGGGCTTATACCCGCGCCGCTTTGTCTATTATTGCAGAGCATCCGGTTTTTGGAGTTGGTACCGGCAACGAAAAAGCCGCTTTCAACGAAATGCTTTCCCGGCAAAATCCGAAACTACGCCCGGCTAATTTCAGCCACGCCCACAATCAATACCTGAACTACCTGGTGACATTCGGAATCGTGGGATTCGCTATCCTGATGTTTCTGCTGATTTATCCGCTGTTTCGGGTTAGAAAATTATCGGTTCTCACAGTCTTTTTCCTGCTAACCATCGGCATTGCGAACCTGGGAGACGACAATTTACAAACCCACACCATACGTACCTTTTTTGCTCTTTTTTATACCCTGCTTGTTTTCGATTTTGCCAATAGTGCGAAAGAAACGGCAGGCAATTTTGTCTCAAACAACAATCATCAATGAAACTGAAAATCCTTGTCATTCAGCAAAAGCGAATCGGTGATGTTCTCCTGGGAACAGTTATTTGCAATCAACTTCGAAGGATGTATCCCGAAGCGCAAATCGATTACATGGTTTATGCTTTTACCCGCGAGATGGCGGAAAACAATCCCAATATCGATAACATCATTATTTTTAATGATTCGGACCGGAAAGTTGGCAACTTGCTGAAGTTCGCCTGTAAAATCAGAAAAGCTAAATACGATATTGTCATCGATGCCTATACCAAGATGGACAGCTGGGTGACCACTCGTTTGTCGGGAGCGAAAAAGCGGATTTCGTACAAGAAATTCGGACGTGGACTCTACTACAATATTCTGGTCGATAAGCACAGCCGCCCCGCTTCCATTGCTGGTCCTGTCATCGAAGAACGTTTGGCACTGTTGGAACCGCTGAAAAAAGAAGGCATCGAGTACGACCCGTATCCGCGCCTTTACCTAACTGATGAAGAGAAAGCTGAAGGCAAACAACTGCTCCGGGAGGCCGGAGTGGATTTGGAGAAGGAGATAATTGTGGCCGGCATCTACGGAAGCGTGGAGAACAAAACTTATCCCGAAGATTACATGCTGGAGGTCATCCAACATTTGATGGAGAATTATTCTGCGCAAATCATCCTCAATTACTTCCCAAATCAAAAGGATGCTGCCCGGGCTTTCGCCGAAAAGCTGGGCAATCCCGAACTTGTCTTTTCCGGTTTAACCGGGAAAAGCCTGCGTGAACTGGCCAAGATCGTTACACATGCCGATGCCTATATCGGGAACGACTGCGGCCATACCAACCTGGCAAAAGCGCTCGAAATTCCAACGTTCACCATCTTCTCTCCTTTCATCGCCCGCGAAAGCTGGGGAATTTTCGACGACGGGAAAAAGAATCTTTCTGTCCACCTGAACGACTTCAAGCCGGAATTAATACAGGGAAAACCCTATAAACTGCTGAAACAAGAATCATCGGTCCTTTATCGCGATTTCCTTCCGGAAATGGTGATCGGCAAGCTGGACACATACCTGCAAGGTCTTAATATTTCTTAATTGATTTACCGGGAAACAGAAAAGTCTGTTTGTAAAACAATTCTTTAACTACTTTTGTGGCGGAAAATTTCTACAAGATGAAAAAAATAACTCTGCTTGCACTGTTTGTGGGACTGCTGTTTATGGCAGGATGTGCCCCGAAAACACAGAAATATGTATACAACGAAGGCACCGTTTACACCACGCTTTATCACTTCATCTATTCGAGTCCTGACGGAAAAGATTTTAAGGACTCAATAGAATTAAAAATGAACGAATTCGGAAACTCGCTTTCCACCTTCATTCCCACTTCCACCATTTCACGTATCAACAAGAATGACTCGACGGTGAAAGTAGATCCTTATTTCCGGAAATGTTTCCTGAAAGCTGAAGAGGTTTCGAAAAAAACCAATGGTGCTTTTGATATGACTGTTGCTCCACTGGTCAATGCATGGGGATTTGGGTTTACCAAGAAAGACAGTATCTCGAAGCAACTAATCGACAGTTTGATGCAGACGGTCGGCTACCAAAAGGTGAAGCTGGTCGGCGATAAAATTGTTAAGGAAAACCCGAATACGATGCTCGATGCCAGCGCTATCTCAAAAGGTGAAGCTGTTGATATGGTTTGTGATTTTCTGGCCTCGCATGGTTGCAAAAATTACATGGTGGAAATCGGCGGAGAAGTACGGGCACATGGCGTAAATGCCAAAGGAGAAACCTGGCGCATCGGGATTAATAAGCCCAACAACAAGGGATTGTACGACGACAACGACCTGGAGGATGTCATTCACCTCAAAGACAAAGCACTGGCCACTTCGGGAAATTATCGCAATTTCTATGTGAAAGATGGCAAACGGTACGCGCACACCATCGACCCGCATACGGGTTACCCGGTTCAGCACAGTCTGCTTAGCTCGAGTGTACTCGCTAATAACTGCATGACCGCCGATGCTTATGCCACCGCTTTCATGGTAATGGGTGTTGAAAAAGCCAAAAAGATTGTGGAAAACGATCCGAATCTGGAGGCGTATTTCATCTACGCCGGCGACAACAACATGAATATGGTTTGGTATTCCAAAGGTTTTAAAAACCTCATCATAAAATAACTATCGGAGTTCATCCGAAAAGAAGTCCCGCAGCGTCAAGGTCGCTGCGGGATTTTTTATGCCATCAGTTTTTCAGCACTTTCGTTACCATGGGCCGCTGATTCTGCTGCCACACTTTCAGAAAATAAATTCCCCTGGAAAGCTTCGGAAGAGATATACTGAAATGGTCCTGTTTTTCAGCTCCCGGTGTTCTTTCCGCCCGGTACACCATCTGCCCTTGCGAAGACCACAGTTCAATCTGCATCGGTCTTCTGCCAATCGTTTCAACCGAAAGGTTAATCTGCTCGGCAAATGGATTGGGATAGGCATGAATTCCTGTCCCCGCCAGTGAAGGTCGTTCTTCTATCCCAGTTTCCAACAGCCATTGTGTATCCATCCAATCGAGACGATCCTGCAACCAATCCTTCAGGTAATTAACCTCGGAAACATAGGACGAACCGACAAAAGCATTCGGCCAAACATACTGCCCAATGATCGGCCAACGTTTAAAGTTACGATCGATAGCATCTCCCAGCATCGTTACCTGCTCGTTGATATAATTGCTTAGCGAGTCGTTGTTAAAGAAACTGTTCCGCAATTCTGTCCAGCGGTCAAATAAAGCTTTTCGGTAAGGCTCATCCTGCATTAACCGGAACCACCAATGCATGCAATTAGGCTCATCGGGTCCGAAGTGAGTGTACACCCATTGATCGGTTGCCAGAAAATCCGGTGCATAATCCACATTACCGTATGCCAGATTAAAATCCCACAATGGGCCGGCAAAAAGCTTCCCGCCGTTCGAATCCTTCTTCTTGTAAAAATAGGCGCTATAACGGTACGCATCCACGTTGTTACCCAACTCCGACATGATCTGAATATCGATGAACGAAGTAATGTCGATGTATTTCGGATAGCCGTTCACCGGGTCTGCAAACTGGTCGCCATTGAGCATGTTTTCGAACCCGGTGATGAAATCCTGGATGTAACCTCTCTGCTCGGTAACAATATCTTCTGCCTTTGGGTAGTAATAGGAAAAGGCATACCGCCGGGCATTCATAAACGTCGTTTGCGGATACGAATAGAAGTAATCATTCGCGGTAAGTCCATCTAGTTTGTCTACACGGACAATATATCCACCGGTCAAATCGTCGCCCGAAATTTCTTCTTCTTTCAGTTTATTGATGTCGACCCGGTTTTTATCACGCTTTATTTTTTCGATCAACAGATAAACGCCGTTGTAATTGCCATTCAGATAAACTTCGCAAAAGCGAAAACGCGGTTGCCATTGCCCCAACTTTGCACCAAAATAGTAGGTCAGTGCATTCCGTAACATCGTTTTGTCGCTGTAGGGAGCATACAAAACCCAATCACTCTCCTCCGGCATTCCCAGTAAAGTCACTGTAGAATCTTCACCAGCCTCATTACGGACTTCGACGGAATATGATTTTTTCGGAAACATCTGGGATGATTGTCCGCGAATCTCAATACCAATATCTCCGTCGTAGTCCGTTGGCTCATCGTAAATGGAATTCTTTGCTCCTTCCCCGTTGTTGATAACCTGCATCTTCGCCATGATTTTGGGCTCATCTGGAATTGTTTGTCCTTCTGTGCTTATCATGATCAAAGGAAGATAGGAAAACTCTTCTGCGGGTTCGGTAAACCAGGATGGAACCGGACGATAATCATTACTTGTGTCGGTAATGTCCAAACTCAACCAAGTAGAAGAGGATAAATCGCTTGAAGTAGCATTGGCGTTATGTACCTGCAAAGCCAGAATATTTTTCCCGTTAAGAAGATATTGCTTTAAGCTGTCGCGATGAATCAGAAATGAAGGCGGAACACCTCCCTGCGGAATCTGTGCTTCGTAGTCGTACGAATCAGCAAATTGATCATGCGGAGGACGAACTCCTGGCGTACCTATATTGGCACGGGCAATCTCATGTCCATTCAGGTAAGCTACAAATCCATCGTCAAAATCAACATGCAAAACGGCTCGTCCAACTGCCGCCGAATCGACAATATTAAATTCAGTGCGCATGTATACCGAGGTGCAGGAAGGAATCACCGTCCCGTCATCGTTATCGCCGTAACCAATACCTCCGGGACCTTGCTCCCACCTCGAATCATCGAAGTTCAAATCGGCCCAGCTAAGCGGCGGTTCGGAAGTGCCAATGAAATAGTGCCATGTATCATCGTCGTAAACAACCGATTCCCAATGGTCAACATCCTGTGCCGACAATCGGCTGACTACAACCACAAGCAAAAACATAACAGCTAACGTGAAAGAGACACGAATGGAAAGCATGATTGGTTAATTGTTTGGTTTAGATTAGTTCTGAAATCAAGGTAAAAATAACAAAATCTCAAAATCTTAACTCCGGAAAGTTTCTTGTTCCCGACATAATAGAAGACCTTTGATAAATATAACCGAAATTACTTTTCCATTTAGTCAGAATTCCCTGTTCTAAATAGTGGGTACCACTTGACTTCTTATCTGTTTCGCCTTATTTTTAATTAATAATAACATTCCCCTCCCCGGAGTTCACCATTCACCAGTGAAACGAAATACCTATGAAGTATTTTTACCTTGTTGTCCTGCTTTTTTCTGCCCATACTATTTTAGCCAGCTCGTTACCACGACCGGTTGAATTGTCCGCCCCAATTTTGGTAAAAGACTGGCAAAACGGAAGAGCGGTGAACGTTACCCTGGAAATCGATACACTTTCTCCGACTCATTTTTTCCTGGAGATTGCCAAAATCGACGGCCAACTATTACGTCAGGTGCGTTTTTACGGGGCCGGAGAAAAGGTTTCTCTCGACAATCTCTCTCACAAGCTGAATAAGAAAAAAGTGGTAGAAGACGGTATTTTCAAACAATGGTACCCCAATGGCAACCTCTACTCGACGGAGACATTTCAAATGGGGGTTCGGGCCGGAATCAAAATAGTCTACCATTCTAACGGAGAAAAAGAATTCTATTGCGTTTACGATCCACCGGGGTTCATCTCCGAGCTTCATTCATATACCCGAACAGGCAAAGAGGTAAATGTGAATAAATACCTCGACAACAAAATTTATAGCAAAGTAGACCGGGAACCCCAATTCCCGAAAGGTGAAACAGCACTACGTCTGTACATCAACCAACATATCAACTACCCCGAAGAAGCTTTGAAAAAGGGGATCGTCGGCGAAGTTGTCGTTGCGTTTGTGGTCGACGAAAACGGACGAATTATCGACCCGGAGGTTGAAAAATCTCCCAGTCAGCTTCTTTCACAGGAAGCAATTCGTATGGTCAGCCACATGCCACGATGGCAGCCGGGGTTCCTGGCAGGTTATCCCGTCAAATCGCGAAAGACTGTTTCTATTATGTTCCGGGCTTTCTAACCTTCCCCAACCACAATTTCGTTAGCATCTAACTTGTTACATTTCTCCCGTAGTATTCATTGTTCATGCCGAATAAAAAAAGCAATGAACCGTAAGGAAGCACTGTCTGTTCAAACACTGAACAAACAAAAACCAGAAGATAATGCAGAACAGACAGATTATATTAAAGTCAAGGCCTGTTGGACGGCCAACCGGAGATAATTTTGAATTGAAAGAAATCGAAATACCAACTCCAGCCGAAGGAGAACTTTTGGTGAAATCACTCTACATTTCAGTCGATCCATACATGCGTGGCCGAATGAGCGACGCCAAGTCGTATGTCGAACCGTTCAAGGTAGGAGAACCGATTAACGGCGGTGCCGTAGCTGAAGTTGTAGAAAGTCGTCATGCTGGGTTCTCCAAAGGAGACGTCGTTGTTGGACGCCCGCTGGCCTGGCAGGAGTTGCAGGTTGTCCCAGCCGGAAACGTTAACAAAATTGACAAAAATGCGGCACCGCTAAGCTACTACCTGGGAATACTCGGTATGACAGGAATGACCGCTTATTTTGGATTACTCGATATTGGCAAACCGAAAAAAGGTGAAACTGTTGTAGTGTCAGGTGCGGCCGGAGCAGTTGGAACTGCCGTGGGACAGATTGCTCAAATTAAGGGTAGCCGTGTGGTCGGAATCGCCGGAAGTGATGAAAAACTTCGTTACCTGAAGGACGAACTCCATTTTGATGAGGTTATCAATTACCATGAAGAGAAGGAGATGGAAAAAGCAATTGCCGATGCGTGTCCCGACGGAGTTGACGTATACTTCGACAATGTGGGTGGCGAAATTTCAGATGCAGTGATGGCGAACATCAACAAATTTGCACGTATCCCAGTCTGTGGACAGATTTCACTCTACAATGCTACCAGTGTTCCGACCGGCCCTCGCATACAACCCACCATTCTCAAGAAAAGCGCGTTGATGCAAGGATTTATCATCAGCAACTACCTTGACCGTTTCCCGGAAGGAATAACCAAACTCACCGAATGGGTGAAAGAAGGGAAACTGAAACATCGCGAAACCGTTGTCAAAGGATTTGAGAAATTGCCGGAAGCTTTCATCGGACTATTCGACGGAGTGAATACCGGAAAATTAATTGTCGAAACAAAATAAAACCCCCAGGAAATAAGAATATGAATCCTAAATATGCTTCCCTTTGGGAACCGTTCCGTTTACCGGTTTCCGGAATTGATTTGAAAAACCGAATCATGATGGCCCCCATGACAACCTGGTCCGGCAACTCCGACGGCACCGTTTCGGACGCCGAAATTGAATACTACAAAAAACGCTCAGGCGGTGTTGGCGTAGTCGCTACTGCCTGCGCCTACGTCCAGCCCCAAGGCAAGGCATTTTCAGGCCAAATCGGGGTACATTCTGATGACATGCTTCCCAGCCTGAAACGGATTACCCAGACCATCCAGAAGGAAGGTGCCAAAGCAATTCTGCAAATCCATCACGGAGGAAGAATGTGTCCTCCCGGTGAAGTGCCGGACGGTCAACCCGTGAGTGCGAGCGCTGTTGCGGCCGAACGCGAAGGAGCTGTCGTTCCGCGGGCCATGACCGAAGAAGAAATTCTGGCCGCCATCAAAGCTTATGGGAATGCCACGCGACTGGCGATTCTCGCTGGCTTCGACGGGGTGGAAATTCATGGAGCCAACACGTATTTGATTCAGCAGTTCTTTTCACCGCACTCTAATCGACGGACCGACGAATGGGGCGGTACACTGGAAAAACGGATGAAATTTCCGCTGGCAGTAGTCGACGATGTTTTGAAAAATGTCAAGCAATACGCTACATCTCCTTTTGCGGTTGGTTACAGGCTTTCGCCCGAAGAGGTGGAAGAACCGGGAATTACCATCGAAGACACATTTCAACTAGTTGATGCCTTGGCTGAAAAGCCGTTGGACTACCTGCATATTTCGACACTCAATTTCTGGGGTGGTTCCATGCGTGATGAATCAGATGAATGCTCGCGCACCACGTTAATACAGGAACGCGTTGGCAACAAAATTCCGGTTATCGGAGTAGGTTCTCTTCACACCCCGGATGATGTACTGAAAGTCGTAGAAGAAGGGAACGTACCGCTGGTAGCGTTGGGACGTGAATTACTAATGGAACCGGAATGGGTACAGAAAGCTCAGAATGGTTCGGCAGACAAAATACGAACAACGCTTTCGGTTCACGACCAGGAAGAATTGGTGATTCCGGACAACCTGTGGCACGGTTTAATAACCCGTAAAGGCTGGTTGCCGGTTGTAGACAACGAATAAAAACGAATGGAGGGAGAACACATGTTTCCCCTCTTTTTATTTCTTGTAGTTCACGGAGCGCGGACTGAGCCAAGTTCCCCGGAAAGGTGCCAGGAAATAGTAGGCCAGCAAGCGGCGATACAAATGGGTGTACTGGTTTAACCGCCGAACGAAGAAAAACGGAAGTCCGAAAATGGCGGGTACTAATTTTCCCAGAAGGACACCTGTCATGACCACGAAATGCAGACCGGCAGCAGATAAACCGCGGTAGTGCCGCGAGAGATAAACGTGCCTGGAAATAATGACTTCCGATTTGGTTAGCGCCGTAACCCTCGGATTGATGCGCGTGGCTCCTCCGTGGTTGTGAATAATTGAAACGTGGTTATGCAAAGCCACTTTCCCCCCGGCATCGGTTGCTCGTTTGCACAAGTCGACATCTTCATAGTACAACCAGTAATCGTCATTCCAGCCGCCCAACTCTTCGAACTGCTGCTTCGAAATCATCACCACCGAACCGGAAACCCAATCCGGATAAATAATCTTCTTTTCAGACGAAAAACGCGCTGCCAACTCGGTTTTTTTCACTTTCCGGTAGACCGCACGCAATATTCCGCTTAGCGTGAATAACGTGGGAAAAAATCCAAAAGGGCGTTCTTCGCGACCGTCGCTGTTTTTCTGTCCGCAGGAAAGAATGGTTATTGGAGCTTCACGCCGAATAGTTGCCAGCAATTCCTTTACTGCTTCTTCTGACGCAACTGTGTCGGGATTCAGAAAGAGGAAATACTCACCGGTTGAAACGTTGGCTCCCAGGTTGCATCCGCTTGAAAAACCATTGTTACCACTATTCAGATGAAAACGGAACTCCGGAAATCGTTGTTGAAAAGCCTCCAACTTGCCATCATTCGAGCAGTTATCGACCACATTCACCTCGAAAGAGAATTCCTCTCCACTAAAGTTTTTTAGGGCTTCCAAGCAATTCTCCAAATGTTTCCACCCCCGGTAATTGACTATAATTATGGACAAATCAACCAAAGCACAACAGTTTGTTTGCGTCACGAAAATATAAATTTAACTCATTGAAGTTGGCAAGAATCTCACTTATTGACTTTTTCATGTACAAAAAACACTCATCTACTCTACATTCAGAAAGCTGACAATCTGTCCTTTGCCCTCAAATTTCAATTTATTATCCCCGGAAATGAGAGCGAATTATGGATTCTTTGTTTAAATTACGCCGTATTTTGTATCGAAGAGAAAGATGTATCGCAACCTTATTGCGTTATTGACCGTAGGCATTTTACTCACTGTATTGGGCATTGACACCAGTTGGGGTAATGAAAATCACACGGTTCGTCCGGAAACAAGTTCGCATTCCGGAACAATCTCTCACATCCTCTCACCATCCATTATTTTTGAAAGCGGTGTTACTGATTTTCCCGGAACGGAAAGTCAATCACTGCCGGTAATGGTCCGCCTTGCCGGGAACACCAAATCGACTTTTAACTTTCAAACTTTCCCGAATGCACTCCGCCAGCCTTTCATCACCCGGAAAAGGCCGATATACATCATGGTGAAGTGCCTTCGAAATTAGCGTGATCACATCATACGAATGGAGAAAAAGTCCCGGAGATGACCTTTCCGGGAAGAATATTGATGTATCGTTAATTGAAAAAAATAAAGAGATGGAAAAACAAGAAGTACAAAAGGAAAACAGTGCAGAAAACGGCAAAAAACATTTCAGCAAAGACATCATTTTAATGGTGGCTGTTATTGCCGGACTCATCATTGTTCTGGTAGTCATCAAACATTTGATGGGACTCCAGTAAAAACTCCGGTTTTTGATTAAAGCATAAAAAAGGCGCCATACAAACCGGCGCCTTTCTCTTTTGAAATAACTCTTTCAGTTATCTTTTCTCGTAGGGAGCGTGCTCTGGTTTCCCTTTGTAATCTTTCAATTTGTTATTTACCCATTCAATGGCCCGGTCGAGCTGCGGATCGTCTCCCTTCGCTTCTTCGGTCAGGTTTTCTTTCACAACAATGTCCGGGTCTACACCATGACCTTCCTTGAACCAGGAACCATCCGGGTTGTACATCCGGAAGGTTGGTATAGTTACATAACCTCCGTCAATCAATTCAGGGGCACCGGTAATTCCAATCAAACCACCCCAGGTACGGGTACCGATGAGCGGACCGAGTCCTGCCTTGCGGAAGAAGTCGGGGAATGCATCGCCACCGGAACCACTCCAGCCGTTAATCAACATAGCCTTCGGTCCGAAATTGCCTTTGGGTGGCCATGACCAGTCTTTTCCGTCGCGAACAGCCCAGTAAGCCAGATTCTTCCTGTTAAGTAATTCGATGAAGCGATCCGGAATTTGTCCGCCACTGTTGAAGCGCTCGTCGATAATCAGCCCCTCTTTATTCCACTGAGCCATATATTGACGAACCAGATCATTCTGACCATCAATTCCGGTACTGCGAACATAAATGTATCCGACTTTTCCATCGGTGGCTTTATCCACTTTTTCGCGTTTGGCTTCTATCCAGGCAAGGTTGCGCAACCGGCTCTCACTGCTTAATGTCTTCACAACAACTTTACGAGCCGTTTGCATATCCGGTTTACTGTTGACCATCAACTCGACAGTTTTATCAGCCAGCCCCTGGAAGGCTTCATAAGGCTCTTTGTCGGTGGTAATAGGACGTCCATTCACGCTCAGGATATAATCGCCCGCATGGACGTTCAAATCCGAAGCCAACAGCGGAGAACGAACTTCCGAATCCCATGGAGCTCCATTAATGATATTTTTGATCCGGTAATACTTACCATCTGCTTCCCAGTTAACACCCAGGTAACCGGTATTGGTCTTCTTAGCATTAGCCAGATCGCCACCACCACGGTAAGTATGCGATGAACTCAACTCGCCAATTAATTCGCCCAGCACATAATTCACATCCCAACGGGTAACGGCATCATCAAGTAATTTGCCGTACTTCACTTTCTGGGCGTTCCAGTCAACTCCGTGCATGTTCTTGTCGTAGAAGAAATCGCGTTCGAAACGCCATACATCATTAAATATTTGTCGCCATTCAGCGCGAGGATTTACGGTCATCACCATTTCATCCAATGGTAAGGCTTTTTCAAGCTTCTGTTCGGACTCCGGTTTGATGATGTACAGGTTGTCCCCTTTTCGTACCAACATTTTTTTGCCGTTGGCCGATAAACGGTAACCACTGGCATTGCTGACAACCGTTTTTTCTTCCCGTTTTTTCAGATCGTAGTATTTCACCGGATGCTCTGTCTCCTTGCCTGCATCAACTTCTGTCTGATAAAAGATTTTTCCTTTTTCAGCACTCAAACTTCTGTAATCGTTGGCATCCGGAGGAAGAATTGCCAGTCGTTCTTCGAAATTATCGAAATCGATACTGACCGATTTGACCTCTTTCCCGGCATCTTCCTTCTTATCCTTTTCTTCATCATCACCGTCTTCCTTTTTCGATAAATCGACCACATCGTTGCGTGGAGCTACGGCCGAAGGAACATCTTTCCGCAGCGGAATAGCGGCAATTTCTGTTGTTTTCGGGTAGATAAACGTATTATCCAAATCGCTGTATTGCGGTTTGAAAGAACGCCCAGTCAACAGGAACAGGTATTTTCCATCGGCACCAAAGACCGGGTTGTGGTCGTCATAATAACCACTCGTTACCTGATGTTTAGTTTTATTCTGGGTATCGTAGATGAAGATAGCATCGTTGCGATTGTCAAGTCCTCTGTCGTAAGTCAGCCAACGACTATCGGGCGACCAACTGCACGAGAAACTTTGCAGTGCTCCCTGGTACATCCAAAGTCCTTTGTCAACTGAAACTACCTTATTGGATGGGATATCGAAATAAGAAATATTCATTGCCTGATCGATGAAAGCAATTTTCTTGCTATCAGGTGACCAGTACAAGTGATAGCGATATCCGGAAGTAAAGTCTGTTACCTTCTTCGCCTCACCGGTGTCCACGTTCTTCAGCATCAAATTGTATTCGCCCGAAACGTCGCTCCAGTAAGCAATGGTCTTTCCATCGGGTGACCAGGCACCAAAGCGCTCTGCCGAACCGGAAGATTGTGTTAAATCGGAAACCACGCCATGCTCGGCAGGAACAGAAAACAAATCGCCGCGTGCCATCACCAACGCCCGTTTTCCATCCGGTGCAATATCTGCCGATTGCATCAGGTCTTTCACTTTCTCCTGCTTCGGCATTACTTCCAATTCATCCGTCACGACCTTGACATTCACTTCGTGGTATTGGTCATCTTTCAGATCCATCAGGTAAAGCTTCCCGTCTGCTTCAAAAACGATATCGTCAGGCCCGAGAGACGGAAAATGGACATCGTAATCGGTGAAGTGAGTCAACTGAGTCGATTTATCGGTAGCAATATCATACACCCAGATGTTGTATCGTTCTGCTTCGCCGCGGTCCGACAGGTAATAAACCTTGTTGCCGTGCCACATCGGAAATTCGTCACTGGCATCATCGCGGGTAATGTTTTTCGAACTGAAGTCTTTCAAATCGAAAATATAGATATCCGGAGCCCAGCCACCGCGATACCGCTTCCAGGTACGAAAAACACGCGACTTGTAGTTCAATGCGAGCTTCGTTCCATCGGGAGAATAGGAAGCAAAATCGCCGTAAGGCAACGGCAATTTCGTTGCTTCGCCACCGGTGGCTGCAATCGTGTATAGCTGGTTAAAGCGTTGTCTTTCGCTTTCACGGGAAGATGCAAACAGGACACTTTTCCCGTCGGGCGTCCACCCAACCGTTCTGTCGGTGCCACTGTCGAAAGTCAACCGTTTCGGGACTCCTCCCATTGTCGGAATCACGTAAACATCTTTGTTGTCGTCATAACTTGCCGAATAAGCTATTTTGCTGCCATCGGGCGAGAATTTGGCAAACAACTCTTCTCCTTTGGGAGAACTCAACCGGTGAGCAACTCCACCTTCTTTAGCAACGACCCATAAGTCGCCTGCATAGGAGAAAACGATGTTTTTTGCCGAGACATCGGGAAACCGAAACATTCGCGCATTTACCTGCGCACTTGATTGCAACACTGTGATGCAAAGAAACAGCACAGTGCCAATAAACGTGAATATTCTCATATCTTTATTATTTGGGTTATTAGACATTGGTAGTCGTAAATCATTACAGATCTCATGTAATCGATGCCTATGAAATGGTGGGAATCATAGCATCACACTCTATCCCAAACAACAAAACGGCTTTCCGGTTTTCTTCCCAAATCAAATATGCATGTAAAACATTTCCTTCTTCCGTCTCCCCGATCCAGTTCTCAAATCCGGATGTACTCCGTCAAATCGGATGTTAGAATCCGGAAAAGCTCATCCATCTGCTCACTCTTGGTTTGCGCAAATACAAAGCCGAACAATGGATAATTCCGGTAATCAACTTTTCTTACTTCCAATGGATTTCCAAAGTTTGTCAACAACTTCTCATAATCGAAAGACCGAATATCTGCGCCTTCTTTGCCGGTACTGTTATCGAGGACTACGACGCTGAAAACCTCGCCATCTTTCTCCGCCAGCAGTCTATCCCAATCCGGCTCTTTCTTTGAAAGGAAATAATCGTAAATATTAAAACCGTGTGCATGCCAGGCCAGGTCCGGCGTGGTACACCACCCACCAAAGCGCATCGGGTTTACCTCAATCGGAACGATACAGCCCACTTCATCAACCCGAACTTCGACGTGCGCTGCAAAATTCTGAACACCGGCAATCGTTCCCATCTCTTTCAGGAAACGCTTCATTGGTTTGAGATTAGACGAGGTAACCTCTTTGGAAGTGATGTAAACCCGGTCACTCATGTCCTTATCCGATGAAAAAAGGTGCTTCATAATGTTCAAAATAACCGGTTCTCCTTGGGCATTATAATAGCAATCGATGGCGTACTCTGTTCCCTCGATACTTGCCTCCGCGATAAAATCTGTCGAATCGAATACCTCCTTTGGATAAAGATGCTGTACAAGCTTTACCTCTTCAGTTATCTTTTCAACAATGCCGGGCCACTCATCCGTTTTATCGACTTTATAAACTCCCATGCTAAAGAAGCCCACCGCGGGTTTAATGATGAATGGAAAAGAAAAGCCCGACACATCAGTTGTAGCCAATTCCCCGAAAGGAATGCTTTGGAAAAAGTAATCGGGAAACAGGGGACGAAGTAATTCGCGAAATCGAACTTTATTTTTGAAAAGATTTATCTTGCCGGGCAAACTGGTAAATGAAAGATGTTCTTCGATCCAGTGAATTGAATTTTCGGAATTGGTATAAATCAGTTGCTCCGGATTTCGCTTCATCCGTTGAACGGCCTCTTCTACTGAAATGGTAGGTTGTTCTTCCTCAGCGAAAACTCCTGCTGAAAAAGAATTACGAATTACGGGTATCCGGCACTCTTTAATGGTTTGTTTGAGAAAATCTGAAACGTAAGGTCCTTCTAATAAAATCATTATAAATTCTGATTTAGTAATGGCATGCAACTTCAAATTACTGAAAAACGAATGTACTCTTTTCCTTAGAGAATTAATGTGCTAAATATTACGTAAGCAGAAATTATCAAGCACCCCCGGCCTCTTGTCAATAGGCTATTTTCACGAAAAATAAAAGAGAATTATACACCCAACTTTATTTTAGATTGATTCCAATCTTTGAATATCAAATTCGGACACCCAAGTCTTTATATTTCTGAAATACACATTTTAAGCAAGCCTGATTTATAAAGGGATACAAAAGCTTATCAAACCGAACGAAATTTCAGTATATATAGCTTTGTCTATATATGCTTCTAAACATTTGGATGTTTTAGTATTTATACATCTTGATGTAAGTATAAGTTTGTATTTTTCAGCACTCTGAACCACAAAATCATTTAAATATGAAAAATCGCCTATCAAAAAGTCTTTTATTAGGACTTGTTTTTTTGTTGGGAAGCGGAGCGGCATTTGCCACGGATGGTTATTTTAGCCCTGGATATGGAACCATCAGTAGCGGCTTTGCCGGCGCTGGAACAGCATTTTACGAAACATCATTAATTGGAGGTAACCCTGCTGGGAACGTATTTAACTCAAGTGAATTGAGTTTTGGTATTGGTTTGTTTAATCCGAACCGTCAATATACCATCACTGGTAGTCCTTCAGGCTATCAGGGTACTTTTGGTCTTACTCCGGGTACCGTAAAAAGTGATTCGAAGCTTTTTATTATGCCGAACATCGGTAAAAACTGGAAGCTGAATGAAAACAACGCTTTAACGCTGTCGATTTACGGAAACGGTGGTATGAACACCAACTATCCGACGCAGACATTCTACGACCAGAACTCTGATCACACAGGCGTCAACCTGATGCAGATGTATGTGGATCTGGCTTATTCATTCAAACTGGGTGAAAAACACAGTTTGGGTATTTCGGCTTTGCTGGGAGCGCAATCATTTGAAGCTAAAGGTTTGGCTTCTTTCGCCCCCTTCTCAACAGATGCTGCTAAACTGAGTGGAAACGGAACAGACTATTCGGCCGGCGTTGGTTTCAAAGTTGGTTATATGGGTGAGTTGTTCAACGGTTTCTGGTTGGGCGCCAAGTACCAGTCAAAAATCTATATGGGAGCATTCAAAGATTATGCTGGCCTGTTTGCTGAGCAGGGAAAATTTGAAATTCCCTCGAACTGGAGCGTAGGTGTTGCCTACCATCTTTGCAGTGATTTTACTGTATTGGCTGATGTAAAACAAATCAATTACACCAGCTCAAAATCAGTTTCCAACCCGATGATGACCGCTACTGGAATGAATCCACTGGGATCAGACAACGGTGCCGGCTTTGGCTGGAAAGATATGACCATCTACAAAGTTGGTTTCAATTACACAGGTATTGACACCTGGACTTTGCGTGCAGGTTATTCATACGGAAAACAACCGATTCCTGCCAGCGAAGTCATGTTCAACATCCTGGCCCCGGCTGTTAACGAAAGTCATATTGCACTTGGATTTTCCAAGAAAATCAACGAGAAAGGTAATGCTCTGAATTTCGCCTTCAATTACGCATTGAATAATAAAGTTTCTGGTCCGAACCCTATGGAAGTTCCGGGTCAGCAGACAATCGAATTAGAGATGAATCAACTCTATTTCGAAATCGGTTTTACCTTTTAATGCCTACTTAACTACAGTAACAATCGCGGATTAGACACCGCATTAAAAACCCCGGATTGCTGCACCTACGTAATCCGGGGTTTATTTTTCTAGTCAGGATATCTTACTCACCGCTGGATTGAGAATGATGTTTCCTTCCCCACAGTCCTTCCATTTCCTCCAGTGTTCTTCCTTTGGTTTCCGGAACGACTTTCCACATAAACACTGCGGCCAAAATTCCCATGATTCCGTAAATCCAATAGGCGAATCCGTGGTGGAACGTATTGGTTAGTGCAGTCGAATCATTCATAATCGGAAAAGTCCACGATACAATGAGGTTTGCCACCCATTGTGCCGCTACTGCTATGGACATCGCACCACGAATGGAGTTGGGAAAAATCTCTGCCAACATTACCCAGGCAACTGGTCCCCACGAAACGGCAAATGATGCGGTGTAGAGCAACATGAATATCAGCGCTGCAATTCCCACGTTACCGATATAAAACATCAAACCTAATGCGAGCATCGAGAAGGCCATTCCAACGGCACCGATAATCATCAACGGTTTACGTCCCAGTTTGTCAACCGTTAAAATTGCTACTACCGTAAAAGTCAAATTAACGGCCCCAACAATAATGGTTTGCAACAGCGATGTATCGGTTCCCGAGCCCATGTTCCGGAAAATCTCCGGTGCATAGTAAAGAACCACGTTGATGCCGACGAACTGCTGGAAAATGGAGATAAACACACCGATGATAATCACCAAGCCTCCAAAAGAGAGCCAGGGTGCTTTTCGTTCAACCAGTGTCTTCTTAATATCTTGCAAAACAGACTTTGACTGACTCACTCCCACCAGTCGATTCAATACCTTTTCCGCCTGAGCATCCTTGTCCGCCATCACCAGGTAGCGTGGCGATTCCGGAACGATAAACAAAAGGAAGAAGAATAATCCTGCCGGGATGGTTTCAGAAGCAAACATCCATCGCCACCCGATGGTATCGAGCCAGGTATCGTTTCCCTGACTGGCAATGGCGTAATTCACAAAATAAACTACCAACATTCCGAAAATGATAGCAAACTGGTTCCATGATACTAACTTTCCGCGAATGCCAGCCGGAGCAATCTCGGCAATGTACATCGGCACAATCATCGATGCCAGACCAACGCCGATACCGCCCACGACGCGATAGAAGATAAACGAACTCACCAGTTCAAAACCCAGGAAGTTCATCTTATCAGGAATCGCAGAGCCGATAGCAGACAAAGTAAACAGGAAAGCTGCCAGCATCATTCCGTTGCGACGGCCAAGCGTTTGACTGATGTAGCCTCCCAGCGATCCACCTATGATACAGCCCACCAGCGCACTGGAAATCGTAAAGCCGTTAATAGCGTTTGCCATTCCCTCCGTCAGCTCGTTGGGTTGTGCCCAAAAACGGAAATACCAAATCAGGATAGCAACAATGGCTAATACAGCCATGTAAATTCCTCCCTTTTTGCTTCCGTAAAGCTTCACCAGGAAACTGCCCAGTAGCACCGCAACGATAACCAGACATAGCGAAACGATAAATTTGTATTCCAGAATCACTTGTGCGGCAAGAGCCGGATCTGAATATAAAGGAGTGATAAAAAAGCTCTTGAGTGCTCCGGTTGCCCCGGAAATAACAGCCGTGTCATATCCAAATAACAGCCCTCCAAGTGTGGCAACCAGGGTGAGTGCAAAAATATATGTCGCACTTCCTTTATTACTTTTCATACGTTGAATAATTATTGGTTTAGATTCTCTCTAATGTCTCAGTCTACAGAGATTCCGGCGGTTGGTGCCACAACTCTGCTTCAACCCGACATTTCTGTTTACACCGAAAGTGTTGGCAGTATTAAACCTGAAAACCTGTTTCCAATGAGACCTCTTCATTCCTCTCCTCCTGTCCGGGAAAGGAAGAAGAGAATCTCAATACTTTGGAAAACAGGAACAGTCCAAATTATATGCTGATTAAATGTACCAGTTGATCATCTGCTCAAATAGCTCTTGCTTGCCGCTGATTTGCTCGGGTTCGCCCACTTCACTGGCGACTTCACGCAACTGTTCGAGGGTTAGTTTACCAGCCTCGAATTCGGCTCCTTTACCGCTATCGAATGAAGCATAACGTTGTTTACGACGCTCCAGATAATCGCTTTCGTTCAGAATTTTATCCGCGATAATCAGACCACGGGCAAAAGTGTCCATACCGGAAACGTGAGCAATGAAGATGTCTTCCAGGTCGGTAGAATTACGACGCAGTTTTGCATCGAAGTTGATACCACCGTTGGTAAATCCACCTGCCTGAATAATTTCCATCATGGCTTCGGTTACCTCGTAAATGTTGGTTGGAAATTCATCGGTATCCCAGCCGTTCTGGTAATCACCTTTGTTAGCATCGATAGATCCCAGCATGTTGGCATCGGCAGCCATTCTTAACTCGTGTGTAAATGAATGACCAGCCAGCGTAGCATGGTTTACCTCGATATTAAGTTTGAAGTCTTTATCAAGATTGTGCTGACGCAGGAATCCGATAACCGTTTGCGAATCGTAGTCGTACTGATGCTTGGTCGGTTCCATCGGCTTGGGCTCAATCAGGAAGGTACCTTCAAAGCCATTCTTGCGGGCATAATCACGAGCCATCGTGAGAAATTGTCCTAAATGATCCAGTTCGCGGCGGGTATCCGTATTGTGGAGACTCATATAACCTTCGCGTCCGCCCCAGAATACATAGTTGGTTCCACCCAATTCGATGGTCGCATCAATTGCATTCTTAATCTGTGTTGCCACATTTGTCAATACATTGAAATCCGGGTTTGTGGCTGCACCATTCATGTAACGTGGGTTGCTGAATACGTTGGCAGTACCCCAAAGCAGCTTAACACCAGAAGCTTCCTGCTTGGCTTTCATTTCCGGAAGCAGCTGCGCCAGTCGTTTTTCAATTTCGAAAACAGAACCGTCCCCTACCAGGTCGGTATCGTGAAAGCAGTAAAACGGGGCATTTATTTTGGTAATAAACTCAAATGCTGCATCCAGTTTTTCGCGGGCCACATCCATTGGGTTCTGCGCGGTTGCCCATGGGAAAACTTTCGTTCCGGGACCGAATGGATCACCACCTTCGCCGCAGAACGTGTGCCAGTAAGCAACAGCAAAACGCAAGTGCTCTTTCAGTGTTTTTCCGGCTACGACACGATTCTCATCATACCATTTAAATGCCAGCGGATTACGTGAATCCGGTCCTTCAAATTTAACCTGCCCGATTTCGGGAAAATAAGCTTTCTTTCCTTTTAAAATTTCCATGATTATTTGATTAAAGGTCTGTAAACGTTATATAATTGAATTGCTTTAAATAAATCGATTCAGTGTATCTAACCATTTTTGATAGGCCGCTTCCGTTGCTTCGACTTTGCTCTGGTCCGGCTCAACTACTTCCAACCTTTTCAACCCGCTGAAAGCTTCTTCAAAACCGGAATAGTAACCGGCCCCGATGCCCGCTCCACGCGCAGCCCCAACTGAGCCATCGGTATTGTACAACTCGATGGTAG
This sequence comes from Prolixibacter sp. NT017, assembly GCF_009617875.1. Lineage (NCBI taxonomy): Bacteria > Pseudomonadati > Bacteroidota > Bacteroidia > Marinilabiliales > Prolixibacteraceae > Prolixibacter > Prolixibacter sp. NT017. Next base: position 3,720,386 of record NZ_BLAV01000001.1, read on the forward strand.
CACCGGAGATATTGGCCAGTGTTTCACGGAAGACCGGACTGAGGAACATGTTGGCTTTACCGGCCCGAATGACTTTCGCATCAATGCCCATCTCTTTCATGATGTCCATTCCGTATCGGAAAGAGAATACGATGCCTTCCTGCGCTGCACGGAACAGGTGCCTGCGATCGTGGATATTGAAATTCAGTCCGCTGATTTGTGCTCCGATTTCTTTGTTTTCCAGCACGCGTTCAGCTCCGTTTCCAAAAGGAAGAACAGAAACACCGTCGGAACCAACCGGAACCTGCGCCGCCAAATCATTCATTTCAGGATACGATAAGGTTTCATTCCCCACATGGCGGTTCAACCAAGAATTAAGGATACCGGTACCGTTGATGCAAAGGAGTACTCCCAGGCGGTTAGCTGTTTCCGAATGGTTCACGTGTGCAAAGCTATTCACACGCGAAAGCGGATCATATTTCACCGTATCGCTCACGCCGTACACAACCCCCGATGTTCCGGCTGTCGTAGCGATTTCCCCAGGCTGCAACACATTTAGCGAAAGCGCATTGTTAGGCTGATCGCCGGCACGATATGCTACGGGAATACCGGCCTTGATGCCCAACTCTTTTGCGGCTTTATCGGTCACCAATCCCTGAATACCGAATGTGGGAACCAATTCAGCTGCCAGATTATCCTGAAAACCAAATTCCTTCATCAGCATTTCCGAAAGCCCGTTTTCACGGAAGTTCCAGAAAATTCCTTCCGACAGGCCGGAAATCGTTGTTCTTACTTCCCCGGTCATTTTCATACCAATGTAATCACCGGGCAGCATAAACTTATCGATGCGACCGAACAGTTCCGGTTCGTTCTCCTTCACCCACTTTAGCTTGGCAGCCGTAAAGTTTCCGGGGGAGTTCAGCAAATCGGCCAAGCAACGCTCTTCACCGAGCTTCTCAAACGCATTCTGCCCAATTTCCGAAGCCCGGCTGTCGCACCAAATAATAGAAGGCCGTAATACTTCCTGATGCTTATCTACCAATACCAGGCCGTGCATCTGGTAGGAAATCCCGATAGCACCAATGGCGTTGGCAGACACATTACCAACTTGCATCGCTTCCTGTGTTGCCAGTTTCAGATTCTCCCACCAACCCGATGGCTCTTGTTCGGCCCATCCCGCCTGCTTAGCGGTAATAGCCATTTCCTTTTTCGGATAAAAAGCCGAACTGACGATTTCGCCGGTTTCTCCGTTTAAAATGGAAGCTTTTACAGACGAGCTTCCTACATCAAATCCCAGTAGATACATTTGTTATGATTGTTTTCTTGGTTTGTCATTACTATTCTGTTCTGTTATGTTTACCTACAATGATTCCCGAATGACCAGGTGGGTTGGAATCACCCTATCGAGCTTTTCATCGCCGGTTACAAAACCCGCAGCCGCTTCTCCCATCTTTACAAAATCGGTTGAAATAACCGTAATGCCTCCCATCACAAACTCTTTCATCGGGGTATCGTTATAGGACAAGATTCCAATATCTCTTCCCAACTGGAACTTCTTGCTGCGCACCTGCTTTAACAAGCTCCCCAGGTCAATATCCTCAAATACCAGATAGGCCCTTCCGACGGTCATCTCCAATTTCTTAACCTCTTTTACAACCGAAAATCGTAGACCTTTCTCCCTACAAAATCGCTCAATCGCCTCCACTGAATCGTAAGGGTGATACGTATATTCCGGATATACACACACAATTTCTTCGTACTTCTGCAGAAGATGTTGGCCTTCTTCCAGACACTGAGTGACTGAATCGCCAAAATCCTGGTAAACACGAGAGTGTTCCGATCCGGCATTTATCTTCCAGTCGATAACCAGCAGCCTGTCAGCTGGTATTTTCTTAATAATGCGGGATACATCAGGATGGTCGAAATTCATGACAATGTAGGTATTGTACTTACCTACACTGTTTTGGATAATACTCTCAAAAACATTGATGTTGTAGTGATGAAAATTCACATCGACCACGATATCTTCCGGAAGCGACTCTTTGAAAGATGAATACAAAACCTCCTTATAAGCCTTGAATGTATCGAGAAACAGAAACACACGCTGTTGATTGCTGGCCACGAAATATCCCTTATTAGGAATGGCTTCGACAATCCCCCGCTTTTTGAGCTCAGCATATGCTTTAAATACCGTATCCCGCGACATCGACGACTCCTTAATCAACTGATTCACCGACGGCAGGGCATCTCCTTCCTGTAAAGCTTTGCGGTTAATGGCATCAATCACAGCATCAACTAACTGCTGAAATTTCAGCACAGTCGAATCAGGATTCGGTGTAAACGAAAATTCATTCATAGGTTGAAATTTCACAACATCCATTCTGTTCTGTTGTGTTCTGCTAAATTAGATCAAATTTTCTTTCGAAAGCACAGATCAAAACATTTTTTACAGCATATATCGAAAACGGAATGTGGTAAAATTGGCTCAACCGCCTTTATTTACCTGAATAGATAAGAAATGTTAAAACCTCAGCACCAGTATAATTATATGTAAACAAACGGTCGGTTTCAGTCGTTTTCACATAAAGACGTCCCTACTTTAACCATCATGTCCTACTAAAAACCTTCAATCATGAAAACGAAAGCAATCATTCTGACGATTTTGATATCAGCAGGCATTCACCTGACTGCAAAAGCGCAGGAAAATGAGACCGATGGGAAAAAACCGGTGTTTGTTACCGGCATTGTATTTGACAGGAAAGAGATGAAGCCTCTTCCGGAAACGGTATTCATGGTGAACCATCAAAATAGTTCGATCACCGACGACGATGGGAAGTTTTCGTTCTGGGGCTCGCCGGGCGACACTATCACCGCCAGGTATGTAGGATACAAAGAGGTAAACATGGTTGTTCCGGATACCTTATCCGCTTCGGAATACCTGATGGGAGTTTTCATGTCACCCGATACCGTGCAGATTAAAGAGGTTATTATTTTCCCAAGAAACTACAACCTGATGAGTGAAATGAAGCAATTGCCGGTGGATGAGAAAAATCTGATGAATGCTCAACAGAATGTTGACTTGGGAACGGTTCAGGGATTGACCCGATCGCCAAAAACGTATGATGCTGACATGAATACCCGGAATACCATGCGAAAATACCAGATGCAGGCGGAATATAAAGGATTGAAAGTAAGTCCGGCAAACAGTGTGGGCATCTCAACCGGAACCATTACTCCGTCGAACTTTCTTTACGGAAAACCGATTCTTCACAAGGGAAAACTGAAAAAACAGGTCATTTCGAACAACGAACAAGACGTAGTTATTGGACGGTACCAGGCATATCTTGCCAAAAAGTGGAAAAAATATGATGAGATAAAGAAGGAAAAACAAAAAGAGGTGAATCCGAATTAATCATTCGTCATATTATCGATACACAAAAAAAGACCGCTCAGTGAATTGAACGGTCTTTCTTGTTTTTGGGAACCTATTTTGTCAACCGCGGACAAACAGAGCCTTGATGATCAACCATGCCATGTTCGGATTTTCTTTCAAACGGCGGGTTGAATAACCAAACCACTCCACTCCATAAGGTACGTAAACCCTCATGCGATGACCGGCACTCATGATGCGGCTGCGCAAATCAGGCGTTACTCCATACAACATCTGGAATTCGTATTTGTCCTTAGGTGTATTGTATTTCTCGAGTAATTCGAATGCTTTATCAACGAGATATTTGTCATGCGTAGCAATACCAACATAAATCCCGTTTTGCAACATGTACTCCAAATCCTCTAAATAGTGATCGCGAACTTCCTGGTATTTCTTGTAGGCAACTTCAACCGGCTCGACATAAATACCTTTGCACAACCGGAAATTCAGCGGAGCTTCTTCGGAATGCATATCCATCAGGTCGCGAACATCACTCAGCGTGCGACGCATATACGACTGAACAACCAATCCTACACGGGTAGGAAATTCAGCTTTCAACCGACGGAAAATCTCAACTTCAGCGTCTGTGCAGGTGGAATCTTCCATGTCTACCCGGATAAAGGAATCACACTCATCCGCTGCGGCAACAATTTCACGGATATTCTGGTAACAACTCTCCTTGTCGAGCAACAAGCCGAACATCGACGGTTTTACCGAGAAATTACCATCAATCTTCTCGTCGGTAAACCGCTTGATAAGCTCGATATACTGTTTCTTGTTCTCAGTGGCTTCTGATAATTCTTTGATATACTCACCCAAAATATCAACAGTCACCATGGTCTGTTCAGCATTCAGTTTTCTCGATTCCCGAAGTGCATCTTCAATATTTTCACCAGCAATGTAACGTTTGGAGAAAATCCAGACCAACTTTTTAGGCATGTAAGGCAGGATTCCTGCTATCATTTTATTGAACATAGTCGTAATAGTACTAGTTAGAAATTTTTACTCTTTTTCATCAAGAGGTAAAAGTAGTAAACGCAAAAGGCCCGATTTATGACGTTTATCAAGAGTAAGGGCTAATTTATTTCATGAATTATCAGAAATTGGTTTTCGCAGCCAACAAAATTTAAGGCGCATCCTTTGTGCATTCAGCAATTCGGTTATATTTGTCATTCCTAATTCCATACAAACAATCATTTTACGATTCATATGAAAAATAACTCTACACTCATTCATGTTATTTTGGCACTGGCTGTTATTGGCCTCTATGTATTATACTTTACAGGAAATAAAAAAGGCCAGTCAGACCAGGCAACCACTGAAACACAAACGGGAAATGAACCAGTTAAGGTGGCATTTGTAAAACTCGACTCTGTGTTGGTCAACTACGATTTGGCAAAAGAATTAAACGATAACTTCAAGAGTAAGCAGGATGCCTACACAAATGAGTATGGCCAAAAACGAATCAACTTTGAGAAACAGGCCAACGCTTTCCAGGAAAAACTGAAGCGCGGTGGTTTCCTCACTCAGGAACGCGCCATGCAGGAACGCAACCGCCTTATAGGTATGCAGCAGGATATTCAAAAACTGGACAACGATCTTTCCAGCAAATTACAATCCATGCAACAGGAAATCAATCAGCAAATAATTGATAGTATTTCCAACTATGTGAAAATTTACAATGCTGATAAGAAATACGATTTGATTTTCAGCAATGCCAATCTTCTGGAAGGTTCCGATCAGCACAACATCACCCGCGAAGTGATTACTGCGCTGAACAAGCGTTACCACAGTTCGAAAAAGTAAGACCCGATTATACGATATAACTTGAAAGCCCTGCAAAATCAGGGCTTTTTTTAGCATTATGCATAGCTTCGATTCCTATCTGAAAAAAAATGCCGGTTTTCCGCCGTTCATTACCGAAAAGCCGGAAGACCAACTCTCGTGTTGCGTGGTAATTCCTTGCTACCGCGAACCGGAATTGTTCAAAACCCTGGAATCGTTGTTGTCGGCGACACCGCCCTCTCTCCCAACCGAAGTCATTGTGGTGGTTAACTCACCCGAAGCGGCTCCTTCTGATGCCCTTGAAATTAACCAACAAACTATCGCTCAATTTCAATCCTGGAAACAGAGAACTCCTTCCGGGAAGATTAGCTTCAAACTTATTCACATCCCGGAACTCAGGAAAAAATGGGCCGGAGCAGGTTGGGCACGCAAAATTGGCATGGATGAAGCTATTCATCGATTTAACCTTGCGGGGAATGAAAATGGAATCATCGTTTCGCTGGATGCAGATTGTCGCGTATCGCCCAACTATTTTACGGCGATTGAAGAAGCTTTTCAGAGTTGTTCCAAATGCCAGCTCTTCACTGTCGGATTCGAACACGACCTGCAAGAACCCGGTCTGGATTCCGGCCTCCGAGACGGAATTACCCGGTACGAATTGTACATGCGTTACTACCGGCATGCCATGCAACTAACCGGTTATCCAAATGCCATTTATACGGTAGGTTCAGCGTTCGCTGTACGGGCCGGAGCCTGCGTAAAACAAGGCGGCATGAACCGCAAAAAAGCAGGAGAAGACTTTTACTTCCTGCACAAAGTCGTTCAGCTGGGAACGTTCGGGGAAATCAGTGAAGCGCTGGTTTTTCCAGGAATCCGAACCTCCGACCGGGTACCGTTTGGAACCGGACCAAAATTGGCTCAATTCCTTTCCGGGGAAGATTCCATGGAAACGACTTATTCCTTTCGGGCTTTTGAAGAGCTGCAGCCTTTCTTCCGAAAAGTAAATGAACTCTACCACCTGGATCAGCAGCAACTTGCTGGAACAATCGATAGTCTTCCAGCTCCGCTTCGACGGTTTTTGATGCAGTCCGGAGCTACCGATGTGATACTTGAATTGCAGTCCAACTGCTCCGGTGATAGCATTTTTGCCAGACGTTTTTTTCATCGGTTTAACGCCTTCTGGATACTGAAGTATCTGAACTTTGTGCACGAAGAGGATTACAAACCGGAATTGTTGCTGAAAGCCGCCCGGCAACTGTTGCAGGCAAAGGGCATCGAAAGCGCAGCATCCTCCGATTATTCTACACTTCTTCATATTTTCAGAAATATAGATTACTCAAATCATATTTGAACTATCTTTGCACCAGAGAAAAGAGATGTTATGGTTTTAGTAAAGGTAATTTTACTGGCCGTTGCTCTTGTTTCCCTGGCTTTCTTCGGGTTAGCCTTACAAATTGTTCTTAAAAAGAATGGGAAATTTCCGGACACGCATGTCGGACATAACCGCGAAATGAAAAAGCGTGGTATTGTTTGTGCTAAAACATTCGACCGGATAGAGCAGGCAAAAGTAAAGAAGGAACAGAAGCTTAAAAACCTGAAGCTCGCGAAGTAAACGGTATATAGCTTTGAAATAATCACACCGGAGGAATCGGGTGATTATTTTTGACTTCATTTAAGACCTTTTTATCTCTTTTATTATTACTTTTGAAGCACAAAACGTTAATGCTATGTTGAAATTGTTTTTACTTGTTTTGGGCATGATCAGCTTCGTATTTTTTGCTTTGGGATTGCGTTTTCTCAAAACAAAAAAGGAAGTCACCGACCCGACTCTGGCCGACCTGAGAACAGGTACCGGTTGCGGTTGTGGTGGCGGAAGCTGCGGTGTCAGTACCGATTCATCGTGCCATACCGATTTATAATAATCAACGACTTTAATCAGAAAAAGCCGGTCTACTTATCGTAGCGCCGGCTTTTTTATGATCATTAATTTCTTCTGATTAGAAACGCGATTCTACAACGTCCCAATCCAGAACTTTCCAAAATTCTTCGATGTACGCGGGACGAAGGTTTTGCTTATCAAGATAGTAAGCATGTTCCCACACATCGCAAGTTAACAACGGTGTTTTGCCATCGCGCAGCGGGTTGCCAGCATTGGCAGTCTGGACAATTTCCAGCTTGCCATCAGCATTTTTTACTAACCAGGCCCAACCCGATCCGAAAAGTGTAGCGGCAGCGTTGCTAAATTTTTCCTTGAAGTCTTCCAATGAACCAAAATCACGCTCGATAGCCGATTTCAGTGCTCCTTCCGGTGCTGTTTTGGGTGAGCCCGAAAGCTGGAAAAAGTAGAAAGTATGATTCCAAACCTGTGCTCCGTTGTTAAAAATACCGCCCTCGCTCTTCTTAATAATCTCTTCGAGATCGGCATTTTCAAAAGGGCTTCCGGGAACTAATCCGTTCAGTTTGTTTACATACCCCTGGTGATGTTTTCCGTAATGAAATTCAAGGGTTTTCTTACTAATGTGTGGTTCAAGCGCATCGAGTGCGTACGGCAATTTGGGTAATTCGAATGCCATGATAAATTTATTTTAAAGGTTAATGATGATTTTTACTGCAAGAACGAACGAAGATCGAAATTTGTTCGCTCTTTTCATGGTAAACTACCCCTAAAAGCAAAAAAAAGCCGGAGCATCACCTCCGGCTTCTCAAACCAAAAAATCAATTAACCTTTAAAACGTCTATCAACCTCGTCCCAGTTGATAACTTTCCAAAAAGCTTCGATGTATTCGGGACGCTTGTTCTGATACTTCAGATAATAAGCGTGTTCCCATACATCTATACCTAAAATGGGAGTTCCTTTCACATCAGAAACATCCATGAGCGGATTGTCCTGATTCGGTGTGGATTCCACCTTTAGTTCGTTTCCATCCTTCAGTAGCCATGCCCAGCCCGAACCGAAACGTCCGGCTGCTGATTTTGAAAATACATCCTTGAATGCTTCGAGTGAACCGAAAGCAGCGTTAATTGCTTCTGCCAATTCACCTTTAGGCTCTGAACTTCCACCCGGTTGCATTACATCCCAATACAGGTTGTGGTTGTAGAACCCACCTGCGTTGTTACGCACAGCCGCCGGAAATTTTGATACTACCGATAAAACTTCTTCAATGGTTTTACCGTCCAATTCGGTACCTTCAATGGCGTTATTCAACTTACTGGTATACCCTGCATGGTGCTTCGTGTAGTGAATTTCCATGGTGCGGGCATCAATGTATGGCTCAAGAGCCGTATAATCGTATTTAAGTTCTGGTTGAATAAAACTCATATCACTTATGGTTTTTAGTAGTTCAATGTTTTTCAAAAGTAATCTTTATTTGGATTTGTTCCAAATTAAAATAAAAACTTTTTTGTCCTTTTTCTTCAAATTATTTTTGAGGGCTGAATATGAACCATTAAGCATTAAAACCGCAACACCTTGAACCGTAAAATTCTTCACCTCGCCCTCCCCAACATTGTTAGCAACATCACCGTTCCTCTGTTGGGACTGGTTGATATGACCCTGATGGGACACCTCGGATCGGCGGTTTATATCGGCGCCATCTCGCTTGGCGGCGTTATTTTCAACTTTTTGTACTGGATGTTTGCCTTCCTGAGAATGGGAACCAGCGGATTCACGGCTCAGGCAACCGGGCGGAAAGACTGGAAAGAGAGTGAACTGATCCTGGGACGATCTTTTGCTCTGGCGTTGTTTTTCGGCGTTATGCTAATCATTCTTCAAGTCCCAATCGAATGGGTTAGCTTCCGTATCCTGGGAGGAAGCGAAGAAGTCAAGCAATTGGCCAGTCAGTATTTTTATATCCGAATCTGGGCTGCACCCGCTACCATTGGCCTCTATAGCCTGAACGGCTGGTTCATCGGGATGCAGAATGCCAAAGTACCCATGACGGTAGCTATTATTATTAATGTAGCCAACATCATCTTCAGTGTCTTGTTTGTGTTTGCTTTCGGAATGAAGTCCGACGGAGTAGCCCTTGGAACCGTTCTTTCGCAATACATGGGCCTGTTTCTTTCGCTTTGGTTTGCCCGGAAAAAATTCGGTGCCCCGCTATCGCGCCTTTCGAAGAAGCAGGTTCTCGATATAAAAGCATTACGGATTTTCATGCTGGTGAACAGCGATATTTTCATCCGGACGCTTTGCATCATCGGTGTTTTCACCTTCTTCACCTCGAAATCGGCCGGAATGAACAACACGGTTCTGGCTGTCAATTCGCTGTTACTTCAGTTTTTCATGTTCTTCTCCTTTTTCATGGATGGATTTGCTTATGCCGGTGAAGCTCTGGCAGGGAAATACTTTGGAGCCGGAAGTAAAGCCAAACTCAAAAAGGTGACTCAGCTGCTGTTTCTTTGGGGTACTTCCTTGGCGATTGTGTTCTCTCTTATCTACCTCTTTGCCGGCAACCAGATTGTTGCCCTGTTGACCGACCAGGCTTCGCTCAGAGAAGCAGCCAGACCTTTTATCTGGTGGACAGCATTGGTTCCCATCAGCGGATTTGCCGCCTTTATCTGGGACGGCATTTACATTGGGGCTACCGCTTCGAAAGGAATGCGCAATAGTATGTTGGCAGCAACCTTTCTGCTGTTCGTTCCTGGCTTCCTGTTGTTCAAAGATTCCATGAGAAACGACGCCCTGTGGCTGGCGATGATTCTTTTTGTCTTTGGACGCGGGTTATTCCAAACCATCCTGGCAAAAAGGGCAATTTTCAACCGCATAACATAAAAAAGCCCGCCAACCGGCGAGCTTTTGTTTTATCTGCAATTTCTGATTTTCAATAATTGAAACTACTTCCTCCCAGAAATTCGCGCAATACCGAAGTAGGTGGTATTTCCTGCGATGAGATTGGATAAAAGTAGGAAATGAATACCAGCAACCGAACGGCTTCGGCATATTCTGGTGCGTTCTCTGGTACAAGCTCGAGCAGATGTTCTGCATACCGTTTCAAAACACCCAATTCATAAATCAGGGCCGAATTAAACATCACATCGGCATTTTCCTGGTAAGGAAAAATATGTGTATCCTCTCCCCTTCGAACACTCGGCCAGCGTTGAATAGTCGTCCGGGCATCGTAGCCGCGGTATTTACTGTCGCGAATAATGCGCCTCAACAACCGGTTGTCCGTCGTGGGAATATAGGTGTGCTCATCAATCGATATCTGGGTCAGCGCCGAGATGAAAATTTTAAAGGTTCGCCCGCTGTCGATTCCGGGAACCAGCCCCGGATTCAAGCCATGGATGCCTTCGATGATGAGAATGCTGTTCTCCTCCAGTTTCAGCATCTCCCCTTTGAATACCCGCTCCCCGCTATGGAAATCGAACACCGGACGTTCAACGGTTTCGCCGTTCATCAATTTGGTTAGAAACTCATTGAAATACGCAATATCGATGGCTTCCAACGCTTCGAAATCATAATCGCCTGACTCGTCTCTGGGAGTGTGTTCCCTGTCCACAAAGAAGTCATCCAGGGAGATAGAAATCGGGCGCATTCCAACAACAGCCAGTTGAATTCCTAAGCGCTTGCTGAAGGTTGTCTTACCCGAACTCGACGGCCCGGCAATCAGTACCAGATTCACCTTATTGCGGCGGGCATAAATCTGGTTCGCAATCTCTACAATTTTCTTTTCATGAAGCGCCTCCGATATCTTGATGATTTCGCCGGCTCGTTTTTGCCGAACTTTCTCATTCAAACCGGCAATATCTTCTATCCTAAGAATTCCGGCCCACTCCTTGTGCTCGCGAAATATTTCGAAAAGTTTTTCCTGGCGGATTACCGGTTCCAACTCACCCGGGGAATCCGGATTGGGAACCCGCAACAAAAGTCCTTCATAATATTTCTCTAACCCAAAATGCTTCAAATAACCTGTAGAAGGCAATACGTGACCATAGAAAAAGTCACGCCTTTCGGCCAGGCACAAAAGTGGCGCATAGATACGGCCGTACTCTTTGAAGAGTTCCGCTTTGCGGTGCAAACCTTCTTGCTCAAAGATTTTGACAGCCTCTTCGGTCAGTACCCTTTTTCGGGATATCGGTAAATCTTTGTCGATCAACTCATGCATTTCCTCCCGAAGTGTCCACACATCCTGGTCGGTCAGCGGCCTTCCTAAATTCTCTATTTCACAGTAATAGCCTTTCGAAATAGCGTGGTCGATTTTCAATTGCGCCTCAGGCCAGATATTCCGCATTGCCACGTACAAAACAAACGATAGCGACCGAAGATACATTCGCTGCCCATCAGTGTTGCTGTAATCGAAGAATTCTATCTTCTTCGGCTTGACCAACTCAAAATCGAGTGGTTTTACACGGTGGTTCACGTAAGCTCCCAAAATAGGAGACGGTAATGAGACTTCCATACTACCGGCTATTTCGCCGAGTGTGGTTCCCAGTGGGAAGTTGCATAGCTTTCCACTGTTTTCGCATTGCAATTCAATATCTCTTACCATAAAAAAGGCTGTTTTCTAATGAATGGGTGCATCAAGTTAACGCATTTTGTTCAATTGCATTCAAAATGTTCCATGCACTTTTTGGAGGTCATCCTGCCTGTGCTTATTTTCTTTTCAGCTCTTCCTTCAGGAAACGAGCGGTGTAAGAATTCTTGTGTTTAACGACTTGCTCCGGTGTCCCGGCACAAACGACTTTTCCACCAGTTCGTCCGCCTTCCGGCCCAATATCAATGATATGATCGGCCACCTTAATTACATCCATGTTGTGCTCGATAACGATCACCGTATTTCCCCGGTCGACCAGCTTGTTTAAGACATCGAGCAATACCCTGATATCTTCAAAATGAAGACCGGTAGTGGGCTCATCCAGGATATAAATTGTTTTGCCGGTATCGCGTTTGCTGAGCTCTGATGCCAGTTTCACCCGCTGCGATTCACCTCCCGATAAAGTCGTTGATGACTGCCCCAACGTAATGTAACCAAGGCCGACTTCCTGAAGACTTTTCAACTTGATTAAAATCGACGGGATATTCTCGAAGAATTCAACACCCTGATTGATGGTCATATCCAGCACATCGCTGATAGATTTTCCCTTGTGCCGCACTTCCAGCGTTTCGCGATTGTAGCGCCGCCCGTTACATTTATCACAATGCACGTACACATCCGGCAGGAAATTCATCTCGATAACCTTCATACCAGCTCCCTGGCACTCTTCGCAGCGCCCGCCTTTCACGTTAAACGAGAAACGGCCGGGTTTATAGCCACGAACTTTCGATTCCGGCAACATCGCAAAGAGATTACGGATATCGGAAAATACGCCGGTGTAGGTTGCCGGATTGGAACGTGGCGTCCGTCCCAGCGGTGACTGGTCGACCTGGACTACTTTATCGATATGTTCAAGACCTTCAATTTTTTCGTAAGGAAGCGGATCTTTCACCGATTTATAGAAATGCTGACTCAGAATCGGCTGCAGAGTTTCGTTAATGAGCGTTGATTTTCCACTTCCGGAAACGCCTGTAACGCAGATGAATTTTCCTAACGGGAATTCGACATCAACCTTTTTCAGGTTGTTACCGCTCGCTCCTTTGATGCGAAGCACCTCACCGTTTCCTTCTCTCCTCTTTTCCGGGATGGCGATCTTTTTCACTCCGGTCAGGTAAGCTGATGTCAGCGTATCCAGCTTTAACAGCTCTTTCGGATTTCCGGCAGCAACGACTTCACCACCATGCCGACCGGCAAACGGGCCCATGTCTACCAGGTAATCAGACTCCATAATCATGTCGCGGTCGTGCTCTACCACGACCACCGAATTTCCGGTATCCCGAAGTTGCTGCAATGAATTAATAAGACGCAGGTTATCGCGATGGTGCAAGCCGATGCTCGGCTCATCGAGGATATACAGTACATTCACCAGCTGTGAACCAATTTGCGTAGCCAACCGGATGCGCTGCGATTCTCCACCGGAAAGACTCCGCGCCGAACGATCGAGCGAAAGGTATTCCAACCCAACGTCCAAGAGGAATCGTAAGCGATCCCGAATTTCTTTCAATACTTCCGAGCCAATCAGTCGCTGTCGTTCGGTTAACCGCGACTCGATATTTTCGAGGAACATCGAGAGTTCGCCAATGTCCATCTTCGATAGTTCGGCAATATTTTTTTCGTCAATCTTGAAGTGGAGCGCTTCTTTATTCAACCGTTGTCCGTTACAAACCGGACAAACATTGGTTTTATGGAACTGGTCCGCCCACTTTTGCGCCTTTTTCGACGGATTGTCGCTTTTCTGATTGACGATATATTTCACCACTCCTTCGTAGCTCATCATGTAATTGACGGAGCTTCCCAACGGCGTATTTTTTAACTGAATCCGTTCACTTGTGCCAAAAAGAATGGCATCGATAGCTTCTTCCGGGTACTTACTCAAGGGAGTTTTTAACGTCACTCCGTATTTCTCAGCCAACGCTTCGATTTGCCAAAATATCAGCGAGTTTTTATAGGAGCCCAACGGAGCAATTCCGCCTTTGGCAATACTTATTGACGGATCGGGAATAATCTTGTCAATATCGATTTCGGTCACTTCTCCCAGTCCGTTGCACTTCGGACAAGCTCCCTGCGGCGAGTTAAATGAGAAGCTGTGCGGCGCCGGTTCGTTGTACGAAATTCCGGTCGTCGGACACATCAGGTGACGGGAATAATACTTGGCTTCATCACTTCCTTTTTCCTGAATCATGATGATTCCGCTTCCGTGTTTCATGGCTGTTTCCACCGAATCGCGCAAGCGCTTTCTGTCAGCCGAATCCACCACCAGCTTGTCGATGACAATTTCAATGTGGTGATTCTTGTAACGATCGACTTTCAGACCATGCGTCATTTCGCGCACCTCACCATCGACTCGGGCGTACAGAAATCCCTTGCGGCGAATTTGCTCGAACAATTCACGGTAGTGCCCCTTACGCCCTTTTACTACCGGAGCCAGAATAATGGTTGGTTTGCCGTCGAAACGCTCCAGAATCAAATTGATGATCTGCTCGTCGGTGTACTTCACCATTTTCTCGCCGGTGTTGTAGGAATAAGCGATACCGGCACGGGCATACAGCAACCGGAGAAAGTCATAAATTTCAGTGACCGTTCCTACTGTAGACCGCGGATTTTTATTCGTTGTTTTCTGTTCGATGGAAATCACCGGGCTTAAGCCACTGATTTCGTCCACATCGGGGCGTTCCATGTTGCCCAGAAATGAACGGGCATACGCCGAGAAAGTCTCGATGTAGCGTCGTTGTCCTTCTGCGTAAATGGTATCGAATGCCAGTGACGATTTTCCACTTCCCGATAGGCCGGAAATCACCGTCAGTTTGTTGCGTGGTATCTCAACATCAATGTTGCGGAGGTTGTGCACACGTGCGCCTCTCACAACAATTTTATCTTCTTTGTTCATTCAATCTACTTATTCGTCCTGGTCGGAAATAGAATCCTGCTCTGCCTTATTCACTTCCTTGTCCCAATGAAAAGTGCGGTAACCTTCTTCAGGTAACCTGATGACGTAAGTCTTTCCTGACGGATTGGACAAAGTTGTTTCCCTCAACCAGGGATTGAAATATTTCAATATTTTATAATTCACACCATGCTCCCGGGCAAAATCGGCAAAATCATCTACCGGCCCGTCGATTGTTATGTTATAGGTCGGAATGATCGGATAGATTTCGTCCTTCGGGACTTTAAATCCATAGTTCTCCGGATCGCTCAGAATCAATTTCAACGCCAGTATGCGATAAACATACCGCCCGGTTTCTTCACCTAATAACAAATCGTAATAATTGTGGTTCTTCTGACGAACAATTTGCCGCGCCACACCGGTACGGCCAGCATTGTAAGCCGCTGCCACCATGGTCCAACTACCATATTTCTCGTAATTGTGCTTCAGGTATTTGCAAGCGGCCTGCGTGGCTTTCACCAGATTGTACCGTTCGTCCACCTCATTATTCACCTCCAAACCATAATCGCGGGCGGTCGGTTTCATAAACTGCCAAATGCCCACAGCACCCGCCGGACTCACTGCCCGGTCGAAAAAACTGCTTTCGGCCAAAGCCAGATATTTAAAGTCATCGGGAACGCCCTGTTCCTTCAGAATGGGCTCAATCACGTGAAAATAGCGTGGTGCCTTCTTGATAAAAAGTAATGTTTGAGAATGAAAATAGGTATTCACCAACATCTCCCGATCGAGTGCTTCCTTCACATCAAAATCCTGTAAAGGAACCGGTTCGCCGGCAAAGTTAAGCGTATCGGGTAACTCAGGCGGACTGAAATAAACCTTTCCTGTATTGTCATTCAATGAATATGGCGATTTGGTATTGTCATCACTGGTACTGTTGAAAAACAATCCTCCGATGATAACTCCAATGGCAATTACCGATAAAAAAATGGAAATGCTGTTCAGACTCCCCCTCTCGCGTGATAAATTCCTCTCCTTCAATTTTCCAGGGTTTTAAATTCGAGTTTCAAAGATAACCTTTTTGAAAACCGATTCAAACCCCAAAAGCAGGCAGAATTTTAATTAAACGCATAGGTCAATCCCGTGTAAATACCCAACTGGTACGGACGGTAATTGATTTCACTGCTGGTACTAATGGAATTGAGATAATATTTTATCCTTGGTTCCAGTGTCACGGTCACCCGCTTACTCAACTCATATCCCAACCCGAGGCCAACGGTTCCGGCATAAACCAGATCGCGCAGTTGACTGGTTTCACCGCTTTGCGTCTTCACTCCGCTTTCGTAAAGAGAAGCTTTGTTGCCGACCAAAATGTTGGTGCTCATTCCTCCGGTTAAATCGACATTCACTTTGCGGTCGATGAGATGGTAGGCTACCAAAACCGGAACCTCGATATACTCCAGGTTCTGCTTCAAATCGGCATTGCTGGCATAGGCAGTAGTACTAGTGCTCATACCATTAGACGAACTCACAGCTAAATATGCTCCGTCCTTTATTGACGACGGCGGTTTCCGGAAGTTAACCATCCCAACTTCGGTATTAGCTGCATAGGCTGTCGAGTTGGAATTAACTCCGTAGTCAGTTCTGACGTTCGCAAATTCCGGATTATTGTCGCCAAAAACGGGAACCCGGCTGGTGTTATGCCTGATCTTTGAGTACACGATACCCGATCTGACTGATAACCGCTTGTTGAGTTTATAACCAAACATCACTCCGCCTGAAAATGTGGGTTCTGTGGAAGTAGAGGACTGAGAGACACTTGAAAACGCATTGGCTGCTGCATACAAATCGCCATGACCTCCTGATGACGACTGTCCTGAAAAAAGAGGAGATGCTTCTGCTGCCAATCTCCATCGATTGATCGGTTTATTCTCTTTTTCGTCCTGGTACTTCTGAATGTTGTCAGCAATGATGCTCTGATCATTCAACTTCTGCTTTAAAACTGCCAGTTGCGAATCGTTATCATTGTCCAGCCCCAAATGCTTTGACAGGAATTGAATCCAGCTTTCATTTCGACCTGACAATGCGGAGTTACTACCAGAAGGAACAGACGGTATGCGGGCGTTGATTTCCGACATGGTCTCATCCTGCTTTCTTTCGGCCATAGCCAAAACAGCCGCTTCGTTTATCTGTACAGTATGATTGCTTCCGTTACCGGGACCTCCGATCATTTTCACCGGCATCACAGAAGCCGAAAGTGTAGACATTTTGACCGGTACTACCGTTTGGGTTGTACCAGTTGTAGTTTTTTCACCGGCAACGTTGGTCGGTTGGGGCGTAACCGTTTTTTGCGGCACTACAGCCACTTCGTTTGCCGCTTGCTCCTGGTGTGGTTGGGTTACAACCCATCCGGCGATAAACGCCAAAACCACCGCAGCTGCAATCGACAATCCCTTTATCAAAGCCAGCCTATACGCTTTCTTCCGCTTGTCCAGCGAATCTTCGATATTTTTCCAGACATACATAGGAGGAGTTTCTTCAAATCCCTCCAGCCTGTCCCGGAAAAGCTGGTCAATATCGTGTTTTTCAGCTAACATATTGTATTGTTGACTTTGCTCCTTTCAACACCAAATTTTTCATATACTTTCTTCTGTAATATCACCCGTGCCCTCGACAGGTTCGACTTGGAAGTTCCTTCTGAAATCCCCATCATTTCCCCGATTTCCTTGTGAGAAAATCCTTCAATCGCATACAGGTTGAACACCATACGATAACGGGCCGGCAGTTCCTGCACCAGCTTGAGCAATTCATTGGCATTAATCTGCGCCAACAAATCTTCACTCAGTTGTTTCCCCTCATATAAGGTAATATCCTCTACCGGATACAGATTATTTTGCTTGCGGAATTTTTCAAGTGACGTGTTTACCATGATTCGTCTCATCCACCCCTCAAACGAACCTTTAAACTGAAACTGGTCAATCTTGGTAAAGACCCGGATAAACCCCTCCTGAAGATTATCCTCCGCTTCGGTGGCATCTTTGGAATACCGCAGACAGACCCCGTACATCTTGCCTGCGAAGCGTTGATATAACAGGGACTGCGACTTTCGGTCGCCAGCGGAGCATTTTTTTATGATATCATCCAGGTCGGTCACGCAGTATACTTTAGTTCGAATTCTCGATCAAAAATCAGGCCCGAATCAAATTAAACTGCAACCTAAATAAATTCCACCAATATAAGAACGCAATGCACGAGCTATTTCTGTTAAAAAATGTTGATAAACTCTCTGTATTTGGGGATGAATATTCATTCTCATTTCATTTAGATTAACCGGTATTTTTCTAAACTCAATGATTAGACGCGAAGCCCGTCGCAAATGGTTGCGTCACTAGTCAGAATTTTATCTACGCAACCAATTATGCTTTCCTCCCATCTAATTCCAAAATGCCAGGCCATGAAGTTAACAAAACTAGTTACCCTGATTCTATTGCCGGTTTCGATGACCGGTTGTTCTTCCGGGGCGAATGATAATACACCCGGAACCGACATCAAACTCGATGAGAAGTCGACTGAAATAGTCAATTCAGATAATCAGTTTGGCTTTAACCTGTTCGGCACATTGATTGAAAACAGTGAAGCCGGCACCAACCTGATGATATCACCGCTCAGTATATCGAGTGCTCTGAGCATGGCCCTCAACGGAGCAAACGGCGACACCCGCACCGAAATGGAGCAGGTACTATCATCCAGCGGATTTACGACCGATGATATTAACTCTGCCTACCAGAAATTAATTCCCGCTTTGCGGAATTGCGACACCAGCGTTGACCTCGATATTGCCAATTCCATCTGGATTCGGAAAAATTTTGATGTACTGGAAAAGTTCATCAAAGTCAATAACGATTATTACGACGCGGAAGTTACCCGACTTCCCTTCGATAACACTGCCGTGAATCAAATCAATGATTGGGTCAGCCGGAAAACGCACGACCGGATTCAGAAAATGGTGACCAACATCGATCCGAATGATGTGATGTACCTGTTGAATGCCATTTATTTCAAAGGAAGCTGGGCAGAGAAATTCGATTCGAATACTACGCAGAATAAGCCATTCACACTGACCGATAACAACACGGTCAACGTTCCGATGATGCGGAAAAATCTGAAGCTGTCGTACCTGGCGACCAACAAATTTCGGATGGCGGCTTTTCCTTACGGACGGGGGAAATTCAGGATGCTCGTAATGCTGCCCAACGAAGGGGTATCAAATACCGAGATATTGCAATCGCTGGACGCCGATTCATGGCAGACTTATTTGAAAGGAATGAGCCAACCGGTGGAACTGGATGTTTGGCTGCCCAAATTCACCTTTTCGTGGGAAACCGGACTGAAAGACGTGCTGGCCTCCTTGGGAATGCCCAAAGCCTTTTCGCAATCCGAGGCAGACTTCACAAATATCAACAGCGACGGAAGATTATACATCAGCAAAGTGAAACATAAGACATTTATTGAAGTAAACGAGGAAGGAACGGAGGCGGCTGCTTCCACATCAGTGGGAATTAGTCTTAATTCCATTGGGCCTTCGGCTGTGGAGTTTCATGCCGACCATCCTTTCCTTTTCTTCATTACGGAAGAAGATACCGGGGCTATTTTGTTTATGGGGCAACTGTCGGACCCGGAGACAGAAAGTTGAGAGGGATCACACCAGGCCCGGCAACTAACCAGATTTTTTATTCATACCTCTGTGTTTTTAGGCACAAAAAAGGGACGGCCCCAATGAGTCGTCCCTTCATTTTTTTATTTCCTATCAGAACATCGGGTCCCACGGCGGCAGCATTTCTGCTTTTTCGCTCCAGGCTTTCAATGTTTTGCTATCGAGATATTTTTTGTTGATGACAAACCGGAACATGTATTGATTGAACCAGTTGTCGGTAAACGTCAGGTAACCGTGGTAATCAGAATCCGGGCCCCAGCTGTTTTCAAACTGCCACTTGGTGGGTTTTCCCTGGTCATTCACATCAACGGCAATCAGTGCCATTCCGTGCGACGAACCGCTTTCTCCCGTTAGGATACGCTGCTTCTTATCCATGCCGAATTTCACACCGTAAACCGCTCCATAGTCGTAATTCTCGGTAGACAATACGCCTGAACCTTTTACGTAGAAAGCACCAACATCGCAGGAAGCATACATCGGTTCGTTGTTTTTAATCGACTCGATGGCAAACTGCTTGATGACATCGTTCGGGAGGTTCACATAGTTCCAGTTGATGCCTTCCTCGGTATTGCGGTAATTCTCGATTTCGTAGTGTTTGTAATACGGGCGCGTCGGGTCGTTCATCAGCATCACGTATTCCGACAGTTTGATATCACCCAAAACTTCATCGCGGAATTGCTGCGGTGTGTAGTTTTTGTATTCCGAGAGATTACCGTCTTTATCCTTGTATCTCCAACGGAACTGTTCCGGCGGATTTCCCAGGTTCAGGGCCAGCATCCGGTAAACGCCTTCCAGCATTTCTACCCGGCGGTTCTCTATATCAGTCTTCGATTTTTTGTCGGCTACCATCTGGCGGAGTTCCAATCCATCCTGACGCAACTTGGTCACGATAAACTTCACCATCTTCCGGGTGTTCTCACTCGAATGAGTTTCGGGCATGGCACTCTTGGGAACCATCCCGTACTTGTTCACCAGGTTGACAAACGAGTTCCAAACGCCACCGTCGTCTACCGGCGATTTGAAATACCAGTTCACCTTCCGGCTCGTAAACGGAAGGTCAGCACTGGCAACCACGTTGTTCAGAAAGAGATTAGCCTTCTCGAAAATATCGTAGAAATAGAGGTAATTCTCCGAGAACTCAAACTCATCGACGTTGAAATGCCGCATGGCCACCGGTCGGAAGATATTCAGCGAGGTAAACATCCAGCAACGGCCCGAGCCTTTTTGGTCGGTGATGCCGGAAATATCATCTACTTTGTATTTGAAATGCTGGTCAACTTTGTCCACATTGTCGCGGTTCAGCGCCAGCTTGTTGATATCGTTGTTCGAAAGCGCATTTTCCATCGCTTTGGTGTACGAATCTTCCTTGTACGATTGTCTGATTTTCTGTAGTTGGTCTGCTGTCAGTGCCCCCGATTGAGCCCAGGCCGCTGTGGCACTCCACACTCCCAGCAACAACAGCAATGTCAGTTTTTTCATCATATTCACTTATCGTTTTGTTTAAAGTTGAACGGTAAATATAATTATATGAAGAAACCTGTCGGGAAACTTTCGTCAGTTTTTAACTTAATGTGGCGCATTCAACCCCCAAATGCCCGGATTTTGAGTTACTCCCGTTTTGCCGAAGTACTATTCTCATTGAATTGAAGTATCCCGGTTTCCCGGAAGGCATTCGTCACACTGAAAGAGGTGCCTCAGTTTCCGGAGGGTGTTCACCTCACTGAGATGAAGTGCCTGAGTTGCGATAGGAGACTCGTCACCCTGAAAAGAAGCTCCTCAGTTGTGGCAGGACACTCATCACACTGAAATGAAGTGCCTCAGTTTCGGGAAGGCGTCCATCGCACTGAAACGAAACGTCTCAGTTTCGGGAGGACGCTTTTCACACCGAAAAGAGGTGCCTCAGTTCCCGGAGGGTATTCATCACGCTGAAGTGAAGTGCCTCAGTTTCGGGAGGTACTAAATCAGATTTGAATTTTTTCCCTCAGTTTCGGGGAGATGTTCGTGCACGCTGCAATGAAGCGCCCCAGTTTCGGGAGGACGCTTTTCACACCGAAAGGAGGTGCCTCAGTTCCCGGAGGGTATTCATCACGCTGAAGTGAAGCGCCTCAGTTTCGGGAGGAGCTGCATTTAATTGCCGATGTGCTTCCCCGGTTTGAGGAAGTACGAAATCACATTCTGATTTAGTCCCTCCGTTTCCGGAAGTATTAAATCCGATCCGAATGAAGCGTCTCAGTTTCCGGGAGAATACCCGTTACAATGCGTGGAGGCGCTCCTTTGCACCTAACGGGAAAGAGACAAGGTTCAGGCAAGCATAAAAAAACCCTCCGGTATGGCAGTAACCGGAGGGTTCGTATCCCGATAGAATTAAATCTCTGTTTAAATGTGGATCACCTCGTCGAAAGCGGCAGCAGCAGCTTCCATCACTGCTTCGCTCATGGTTGGGTGCGGGTGAACCGATTTGATGAGCTCGTGACCGGTAATTTCCAGCTTGCGGGCTACTACCAGCTCGGCAATCATTTCGGTTACATTGGCACCAATCAGGTGGGCGCCGAGCAATTCGCCGTATTTGGCATCGAAAATCAGTTTCACAAAACCGTCGGCAGCACCGGCCGATTTTGCTTTACCGGATGCCGTGAACGGGAATTTACCGACTTTCAGTTCGTAACCAGCTTCCTTCGCAGCTTTCTCGGTCATACCGACTGAAGCAATCTCAGGGGTGGTGTACGTGTTGGCCGGAATATTTCCATAATCGAGCGGCTGCGGATTTTCACCGGCAATCTTCTCAACACAGATAATACCTTCGGCGGAAGCCACGTGTGCCAGTGCCGGTCCGTGAACGATATCACCGATGGCATAAACACCTTCCACGTTGGTGCGGTAATAATCGTCTACCTTGATTTTACCTTTCTCGGTAGCAATCTTCATCTCTTCCAGGCCAATGCCCTCGAGGTTCGGCTCGATACCAACCGCTGAAAGTACGATGTCGGCTTCAATCTGCTCTTCGCCTTTCTTGGTTTTCACGGTTACCTTGCATTTCTTGCCTGAAGTGTCAACCTTTTCGACCGAAGAATTCACCATTACTTTCATACCCATTTTCTTGAACGAGCGTCCAAGCTGAGCAGCTACATCGGCGTCTTCGTTCGGAACCAGGGTCGGCATGAATTCGACCAACGTTACTTTGGTTCCGATAGCTGAATAGAAATAGGCAAACTCGCTTCCGATGGCTCCGGACCCGACAACCACCATGCTTTCGGGTTGTTTATCGAGTGAAAGAGCCTCGCGGTAACCGATAATTTTTTTACCATCCTGCGGCAGGTTGGGCAGCTGCTTCGAGTGAGCACCTGTGGCCAACAGAATGTGCTTGGCTGTATACTTTTCTTTTTTCCCTTTGCTGTCGGTTACTTCAACGGTGTTTTTGGCAACGAGCTTTCCAAAACCTTCAATCTTTTCAACTTTATTCTTCTTGAAAAGAAACTGAACGCCGTTGCTCATGCCACCGGCTACGTCACGACTTCGTTTTACCATGCTGGTAAAATCGGCCTTGATATCGCCGTCGATGGCTACACCGTAATCGGCTGCGTGTTTGGTATATTCGAAAACCTGCGCGCTTTTCAGCAACGATTTGGTCGGAATACATCCCCAGTTCAGGCAGATTCCACCCACGTTTTCTTTCTCAACTACAGCTACTTTTAAACCGAGCTGCGAGGCCCTGATAGCGGCAACATATCCGCCCGGACCACTTCCTATAACTAAAAGATCGTAGTTCATTTTTTTATCAATCGTTTTCCGGAAAAAAATTTTTCACTTCTTCCAACAAAGAAAAGTTCGTTATGTTCGGGGAAGCCGTAAGCAAAAAAAGCCGCCCCTTGCGGAACGGCTTTTTGGTAGTACAAATATTTTATTCGCCAAATACTTCTTTCAGCTTTTGCTCCAACGCCGGACCACGAAGGTTTTTAGCGATGATCTTTCCATCTTTATCCAACAACAGTGAGTGCGGAATACTGGTCACGCCATATTCGCGGGCCACTTTATTGTTCCAGTATTGCAGGTCGGAAACCTGGTGCCAGGTCAGGTGATCATCCTTAATGGCTTTCACCCACGCGTCATGATCACGATCGAGTGATACTCCCAGAACCGTGAAGCCTTTATCCTTGTACTCGTTGTACACTTTTACCACGTTCGGATTTTCCTGACGACAGGGAGCACACCACGATGCCCAGAAATCGAGCAGTACATATTTTCCGCGAAGTGAAGACAATGTAAATGGATTTCCGTCCGGATCGTTCATGGTAAAATCGGGAGCCACGGCACCAATTCCGGTTACACGACGCTGATCGGCCATCTTCTGCAGCTCTTTTACATAAATCGATTCCTTGATAGAAGGATCGAAGGATGCAATTAATGTATCCAGATCATTGTATGTTGCAGTCTGTCCAAACTGCCACAAAGCAACGAAAGGAGCAACTGTGCTGTTTTTGTGCTCACGAATAAAATTCTTGGCAAAAACTTTCTGGTTGTCAACCATTGCCTCGATGTCAATCTGGGCTTTCTTCATGCCGTCTTCATCTCCACTCATGCGGGCTTTGGCATATCGTTGCTGAATATCTTTAGCCTCGCTGGAAAGACGCTTCATTTCATCAGTAAACTGCGTGAAAATTTCGTTAGACTCGGAACCGGTAACCACCGTTTTGTCCAAACTATCGGCGTAAGCTTTCACATTAATCTTTCCGTTTTCAGCAAAGAACTGGGAAACCAGTTTCTTCTGACCTAAACGAATAACGCGCAATTCAGGTAAATCCGTCTTGCCTTTCAGCACAAAATTGCCGTCCTCAAGCTTGGCTGTGTCTTCCACATTCCACTTGGTTCCGTCGTATTTTAACAAAGCCACTTCACCAGTATTCTGGCCCTGGATATTTCCTTTAATAATAAATCCATCAGGTGATGAACAAGCTGCAAAAGCCGACAAGGCAAGCAGCAAAAACAGGAATTTTTTCATTCGATTTAGTTTTTTCATAGTTGCTTATACTATCCTTCTATCAGATATTTTCTTACTCTAACAAAACAATAATTGAACATATTTCAATGTGATAAACAAAGTTATCAAAAGATCTGAATCAGTAAAACGAATCTCAAATTCCTGGATTACATAACGTACACCGCAATATTTTTCTGAGTTTCAGGAGTTGTCATTAGCCGTTCAGGCAAAGTTATTCCGGCTTTTCATCTTTGCTTTCGAACGTTTTGAAGTAGATATCGAGCAACCTTCGGGCAGCCACAAACGAACTGATCTCGTCACTCAGAACTGCTTTTTCCATTCCATCCAACTGCTTTTTTATCTCCGGATTACCATAAAAATTGTTTCTCAGCGTTTCGTTTACCGATTCGTACATCCAGTATTTTGCTTGTTCCCGACGACGGTAATTGAAAAATCCATTCTTCCGGGTCCGATTAACGTAGTCATTCACCGTATCCCAAACTTCGGTGATGCCTGTGCCTACCAGCGATGAACAGGTGAGCACCTTCGGAATCCATCCCGATTCCGTGGGCGGGAAAAGATGCAGTGCATTGCGGAATTGCGAAGCGGCCATGTTGGCTTTCTCGATGTTACTGCCATCAGCCTTGTTGATGGCTATGGCATCGGACATCTCGATGATGCCGCGTTTGATTCCCTGCAACTCGTCGCCAGCTCCCGCTATTTGAATTAACAGGAAGAAATCGACCATCGAGTGCACTGCTGTTTCGGATTGTCCAACTCCTACGGTTTCGATAAAAATGGTATCAAATCCAGCGGCTTCGCATAGAACAATAGTTTCTCTTGTCTTCCGGGCCACGCCGCCCAGCGAACCTGCCGAAGGACTGGGACGGATGTAAGCGTTGGGATCACCAGACAAGCTTTCCATCCGGGTTTTGTCACCAAGAATTGAACCTTTCGTCCGCTCGGAACTTGGGTCAATGGCAAGAACGGCCAGCTTTCCACCATTTCCGGTGATGTGCTTGCCCAACGCCTCGATAAATGTACTTTTTCCCGCTCCGGGCACACCGGTAATTCCCAACCGGGTTGAGTTCCCGGCAAACGGCAGGCATTTAATAATAATGTCCTGCGCCAGCTGCTGATGTTCGGGATTGCTACTTTCCACCAGCGTTACCGCCTGACTAAGCAGCGTACGGTTTCCATCCAGAATTCCTTTCACATACTCGTCCGCCGGAAGCAATTTGCGTTTTCGTTTGCTCAGAAACCGCTTCACAGAATCTTCATTCACCGAATCGGGCTGCTCAATTCCTTTATTTACGTTCAATCCGAGGTAGTTCGGATCATTTTCAGGGTGGTCGTTATGATGATTATCCTTGCTCATTTTATTGTTCACTTTCCTGCGAAATTACAATTTTTTACCCCGTTTACACGGAATAATCAGCGTATTCGGACATAAAAAAACCTCCATAAAAATGGAGGTTCTCCTGATGAATATCTTTGAATCGGGTTATGACTTCACATTTCCGGTAATCCGTAAAATCGTGGTTGGCTGATCGGGATCGTTCGTGATAACCGTAATCGATTTATTCTGACGACCACGCTTGCCATGCGAATTAAAGACCACTTTCAAATCGGTGCTTTGGCCCGGCTTAATAACGGTTGTAGCCGGAGTAACGGCAGTACATCCGCACGATGCCCGGATGCGACGGATAACCAAATCGCTCTTACCGGTATTCTTAATCTGGAAAACGTGATTCACTTTCTGTCCTTCACTGATTTCGCCGAAATTAAACACGCGCTCGTCAAAACCAACTTTAGGCGAATTGGCCAACTGTTGCGGAGTGAGTTTCGAAAAGTCTTCCACAATCGTAGCGCTAACACCAATGGAGTAATTATAGTTCGATTCACCGTTTTCGGTCAAATACACCCGGTCGATCACAAATCCGTATTCTTTCTTTTTCGAGGCATCGTAGGTTACCACGAAATGGCCTTTCTTACCCGGCTCTACCGTCTTCGGAACAATGTCCACTTTCAGATATGACGGTGCCTGCTTCACACCAATCGTCACCGGCTTGTCGCCCAGGTTAACGAATTGAAGGCTGTCGGTTCTGACCTCATCATCTTTAATTTTCACAAAAGCCAGATGATTGGTACGCATCCTGATCAAACCTACCTCGCGCGGGTAAAGCTCTTCAGGTGTTTTCACGCGGGGAATCACCTTACCGCGAATCTTCAGAACCACCATCGGATTCGTTGCATTTGAGGAGATACTAATCGTCTTGGTAAAATTTCCCGGACGGTTACGCGGATTGTAAGTTACCCTGATATGGCCCTCGTCACCGGGTGACACAGGTTTCCGGGTCCACTCCGGGGTTGTACAACCACACGAAGAACGCACATAGGAAACAATCAAAGGCGCATTACCCGTATTTTTAAATTTGAAATCATACGATACATTCCCTTGTTCTTCCTTGAATGTACCAAAGTTATGTTCCAGGTTATCGAATTTTATGGTGGCCCGGTTTTGTGCGACCGCCGAATTCAAACCCGCCATGAACAGAAATAATACTAAAACAGAAACAGTTCTCTTCATAATACAACATTTTATCTGAACAAAACTAATAAAATTATGATTCGCTTATTGAGACCAACTTCAGATAATGGCCTGTAAAAGCACCAGTTTTAACATTCTTTAATTCTATTTAGGAATTAGGCAGCGTCCGGCTCTTTACGTTCTAATAACGTTGTACTTTGGGAATTTCGTATCTTCGACAAAAACTATGATCTATGGAACTATCGCAGGTTTTGTTGCTGGTTCTGGTCGGATTTACCGCCGGGATCGTTAGTGGAGCACTCGGTGTGGGCGGCGGTATTGTCCTGATTCCGGCTTTGGTCTATCTCTTCGGAATGGAACAACACACCGCGCAGGGAACCAGTTTGGCTATCCTCTTACCGCCTACCGGGATTCTGGCAGCCATGGCTTACCAGAAACAGGGTTTCATCAACTGGAAATATGCTATTATCATTACCTTAATCTTCGTTTTGGGTGCCTGGGTTGGAGCACAGTTTTCCATCGCCGTTCCCGAGAAGTTGATGCGACGAATCTTTGCGTTATTCCTGTTAATTGTCGGAGCTAAAATGTTTTTTGGAAAATGATGGAATTGAAGAAAGAGATACAACAACTGGCACAACAATATTTCAACGACACGGTCGCCATCCGTCGCCACTTACACCAATACCCCGAGTTGTCATTCGAAGAGTTTGAAACCTCCGATTTTATCCAAAAGCAATTGGACGAAATAGGTGTTTCCTATCGGACGGGAATTGTCAAAACCGGCATCATTGCCCGGCTTGACGGAAAACTGCCGGGAGGACGAACGATTGCGTTGCGCGCTGACATCGATGCCCTTCCGATTGTCGAAAACTCAAACGATAGTTACTGCTCCCTCAACCGGGGCGTGATGCATGCCTGCGGACACGATGCACACTCCGCCTCTTTATTGGGAGTTATTCGAATCTTGAAGAAACTGGAACACAAACTTCGCGGTACGTTCCTGTTTATCTTCCAGCCGGGAGAAGAACAATTCCCCGGAGGCGGAAAACTGTTATTGGAATCGGGAGCATTGAACGATCCGAAACCGGAACTGATTCTGGCTCAACATGTGCTACCGGAAATGGAAGCCGGCCATGTTGGTTTCCGACCCGGGATGTATATGGCTTCCGGCGACGAAATCTTTTTCACCGTTAGGGGAAAAGGCGGACACGGAGCTTTGCCACACAAACTGACGGATACCGTTTTAACAACCGCACACATCATTACTGCGCTGCAGCAAGTAGTGAGCCGTAACGCTCCGGCCGATATCCCATCGGTGCTTTCTTTCGGAAGAGTAATTGCTGAAGGAGCCACAAACATCATCCCCGATGAAGTGTATGTATCCGGTACGTTCCGCACCATGGACGAAACCTGGCGAGCCGAAGCGAAGGAACGGATTCAAAAAATCGGCCAGGCAATAGCCGAAGGCATGGGAGCTACCTGTGAGTTTCAAATCAACCATGGCTACCCCATGCTGATGAACGACCACGAGGTGACCAAACAGGCCCGCGAGTTTGCCGTCGAATATCTGGGTAAAGAAAGAGTAGAAGACATGGGATTGCGAATGACCTGCGAAGATTTTGCCTATTATTCGCAACAATTTCCGGTTGCCTTTTTCCGCTTTGGCGTGAAGAAACCCGGAAGCAGCGAAACCGCATCACTGCACTCGCCCACTTTCGACATCGACGAAAAAGCGTTGGAAACTTCTGTTGGACACATGGCCTACCTGGCGGCCCGTTTCTCGCAGCAGAAAAAGGAATAAGCTAAACTAGTCTGTCAGACCTTCGTCCCGGTACAACTTCGGACGTCGGTCCTGCAACCAGTTATTTCGATTTGTCAACGATTTGTCACGGGCCTGAAGCGGATCAATGGTTGTCATCAGCACCTGCTCTTTAGTAGCGTCTGCTTCGGCTAGTATTTCTCCTTTTACTCCACAAATCAGGCTGCTTCCCGTAAAGGTAAGCTCCCTCTCCTGTCCGATTCGATTAGCTAAAGCGACGAAATACCGATTGGTGACGGCGTGTGCCGGAACTGTCCTTTGGGCCAGGCCGGGCAATACCAAATTGCTGAGATGACAAACAATGTCGGCTCCTTTCAGCCCCATGATTCTCCAGGCTTCGGGGAAAACCCAGTCGAAACAAATTAGCATTCCCACGCGCACTTCACCCAACAAAAAAACCGGAAAACCTGTGTCTCCCGGTTCAAAAATATCTTTCTCGTTCAAAAACAAATGTGCTTTCCGGTACGTACCGATCACACCATCTGCATCGAGTAAAACAGCCGAATTGAAAAGTTTGTCACCGTATCGCTCGTTAAATCCTGTCGCAATCGCGAATTGGTGTTTCCTGCATTCTTCCGTAAGGAAGGAAAGAAAATGGCTTTCTTCCACGCATTCGGAAAGCGACCAGGCTTCTTCCTGTGAGGAAAATGCATAACCTGAATTTGCCAGTTCAGGAAGGACGACCAAATCGGCCGCTGCAGCCTCTTTCAACAAAGAGCGAAGCCTGGCAACCGTCGCATCAGTATCTCCTATAACGGGCGCAAACTGAACCGTGGCAATCTTCATTTCCATCAAAAGATGAATAAATTATTCGTCTCCAAACGAAACTCCAAGATTCCGGCCTTTCAGAATCAGTGGGTCAGACGGATCAACTAACCGCAATTTTCCGCCAACCTCATCCAGCGGGACAGCTGCTAAATCATTGTTCCGAACAGCGACCATATTATTATAGGCTCCGTCGGCAATCAGTTCCGTTGCAAACGCTCCATACTGAGTTGCCAGAATTCGGTCCATTGGCGACGGCGTTCCACCTCGCTGGATATATCCCAGCCGGGTTTCGCGCGCCTCGATGCCGGTGTAAGTCTGAATATTTTCGACAACATAACGCGCAGCCGAAATCTTTTTCGGTTTATCAATTCCTTCGGCCACCACTACAATCGAGTAGGGTTTTCCCTTAGCAAAACGTTCTTCGATGGTTTTACACACTTTGCCGATGTGGTAGTCAATTTCCGGAATCAGGATGATGTCACCTCCACCGGCCATTCCGGCGTACAATGCAATCCATCCGGCATGGTGCCCCATTACTTCGATAACCATTGCACGTTGATGCGAGTTGGCTGTCGAGTGCAAACGGTCGATGGCTTCAGTAGCAATCCCAACGGCAGAATCGAATCCGAAAGTGACATCCGTTCCGTACACATCGTTGTCAATGGTTTTCGGTATACCGATGACATTTAAACCTTCTTTCGCCATCATGCTGGCGGTTTTCATGGTACCATTACCACCGATACAAACCACACAATCGAGATCCAGCTCTTCATACGTTTGCCGGATCAAATCTGGTTTATCATTGAACTCTTCCCCTTTTTCCAGCTTATAGGGCTTCTCCCGGGAAGTTCCTAAAATCGTCCCGCCAAGGGTAATGATTCCGGACACTTTGGGCTCGTCGAGCTTAAAATACTCCTTGTTGATTAACCCACTGTAACCCGCAGTAAATCCGTAGACTTCCATACCGTGTTTTACAATGGCAGTTTTACCTACACCGCGAATTGCAGCATTCAGCCCGGGGCAGTCACCACCGGCCGTCAGAATTCCAATCTTTTTTCCTTTTTTACTCATGCTGGATGGAGTTTATTCCTTATGATAGTAATTAAGAAATGTTATGAATTGCAGCTTTAAGAACGATTTTGCCTAACAAATTAATAGAATTACCGTGGGTATAGAAAATTTATGCATTCAATTTTTCTTATTTTTGTGATTGGTTACAAGCTTGGGCTTGTCAACCAACCATTCGACCGAACCTAATTTCTTGCAAGTATAAAACACTTATTCCCCGACAATAATATAATATTGCGTATCAGAGAAGTGTTCATCGAAACACCTTTTATTGGTACAGCCCTGTTGAACGAACAAGCAAAGGGATAAAAGTATTAATGAATACCCGCAGAAGTTCCTTAATACCGATCCCTTTTATCAATAAATTTTTAAATTAGCGAAGAAACTGAATCGTAACACTAACAAACAAAAGCATCAACTCATGAAAAAAATTGTTTTGCTCCTGATGGTTGCAACCATCGCCTTTGCTGGCTGTAAAAATCAATCGAAAAAAGCGAATGACGAAAAAGCTACTGCTGAAAAAGTAGAAAAGAGTGCACCCGCTCCCCTCAACACGTTAACTGATCAAGAAAAGAAAGACGGTTGGGTTCTGTTGTTCGACGGAAAAACCTCTGATGGCTGGCGCGGATATAAAAAAGATCACTTCCCGGCAGGTTGGGAAGTTGCTGACGGAACACTGCATTGCATCGGCTCCGGTCGTGGAGAAGCCGGTGCAGTTGACGGCGGAGACATCATTTATGATAAAAAGTTCGGCAACTTTGACCTAAAGCTTGACTGGAAAATTTCGGAAGGTGGAAACTCAGGTATCATGTATCTCGGACAGGAAACCAAAGATCACATTTGGGAAACTGCTCCTGAAATGCAAATTCTGGACAACGAGCGTCACCCCGATGCCAAATTGGGTAAAGACGGAAACCGTCAGGCTGGTTCACTGTACGACCTGATTCCGGCCAAACCGCAAAATGCCAAGCCGGCTGGCGAATGGAACTCTATTGAAATTATCAGTTACAAGGGTACCATTGTGCATAAGCAAAATGGCGAAACCGTTGTTGAATACCACCTCTGGACTCCGGAATGGAACAAACTGGTGGCCGACTCTAAATTCCCGGCATTAAACCCCGACTGGGCAAACGTGGCTACCGAAGGTTACATTGGTCTGCAGGATCACGGTGACGATGTTTGGTTCCGCAACATCAAAATCAAAGAACTCTAAAAGAAGTTATATAAGAAAAAGGCCCGGAAATTTCCGGGCCTTTTTTATGTCGTCAATCAGGATTGTATCCCGAGCTGTTCAGAATCTCACTGTAATTCGTGTCGTTCATCAAGGCTTCCAGGGTAACTTCCTTGTGCTTTCGCATGTACTTGCGGACAATTTGCCAACCCAGCCATACACCTGTTCTTCCGGGAGATTCAGACGTGAAGCTATTAGTATATGGCGCCGGGTTAATGTAATGCAGAACTTCCAGTCGTTCGGTCGAGAAAAGTAACTTATGCCCTACCAGGTAAGTCCACATCGAACTTTCATTTTTCTTGCACCATTCCAGTTTTTTTTCCGGGTAGCCAATCTTCAAACTGTCTTCCATATCCGGGAACATCGCATCCAGAAAATACATCAACTTTCCATGATAAATCATGTGATCGATGAGCTTGCTCTGAGATAATTTTTCGGGATATTCGGACATGGCCCAACCACGCATCGCATCCGGTGCTATCATCTCAGGGCGCATGTTTTTTCTCCGGTAATCAGGCAGCGCCAGTTCTTTGTAGAACGAGTTATTCGCACCAAGGTAATTGTCCAGACTAATCCCCAAAACTCCCTGCGCCATCACCACCGATTGATTAAAGCCCGAAATGCAGGTGTACACATCCGGCACTTTCTTATCGGGGAAATAATACTTATAGTGTTTGAACGCGCCTGTCAACTGCTTCTTCAGCCCCGACAAATCAGGATAAACTGAATCGACCCCTGCTTTGGCTTTCTGAATCATCGGATCGGTTAAAAACGTCTGCAGGTAATTTGGGTATTGAATATCATCCGGGTTCCCCAGCCGTATTATCCGATAGTTATAAAGTTTGAAGAAGTCGCCGTACTCCTTTTTTATTTGGGGAAGCAACGAATCCTCATTCAATGGAGTCACCTTAAATAAGTCCTGATCCAATCGTTTGATTTTTACCGAAACATCGATATTCGAAACATCTACTTTCAACCGATTCTGCCGGCAGGCTGTAAAAACAATCAGAATAGCCGGAATTAACAGCAGGAAAACTTTCTTCATCTGGTGCGATTTAGAATTATCATTAATTTTGTTCAATTCACTTAAAAACCGGAGATTTGTGTCTTATCCGAAGTTGTCAAAAAGTCGCTCAAACAAACTGCTTTTTTGCAAACTTCGTGTAAAAATAAAAAACCAACAGTAAATTATTTGTGTAATCTTGATTATCGTAAAATGAAAAGACCTCTTGTACTCACCGCTATTTTAACGATGATGGTTCTCTCATCGTATGCTCAGCGCCCTTTTCGCCTGACATTCGTTGCCAACCCACAATTTTCGTGGTTAACCTCCGATTCGAAGAGTGTTAGTAACGACCAGGCTCACCTCGGATTCGATTATGGTGTTGAAGCCGACATTTTTCTCGGGAACGAAAGTTATGCGCTGACGACCGGTTTAACGATGAACCAGACAGGAGGAAACCTGATTTACCAGACCGGACAGAACTTTACGTTTGCCGGCGAATCGCTTCCTTCGGGAACGCAAATCGAGTATCGCTTGAAATACCTTGAAATGCCCCTGGCTATTAAGCTTCGATCGAAAGACTTTGGACGGCTAAATATCTACGCACAATTCGGATTGACAAACTGGCTGAATATTAAATCATCGGGTACCAGCAGCGACGGAACACTGAATGACGCCAGCATCAATGATGAGATTAAAATGTTCAGCATGGGCCTGAATATTGGTTTTGGTATCGAGCACGATCTGGGTGGGAACAATGCCCTCACAGCCGGTGTTGTTTACAACAACGGCTTCACCGATGTGACCTCCAATCCGTCTGTCAACGACAACACCAACCTCAAAACGCTGCGGTTTCGCCTCGGATTCATTTTTTAATTAGATAACTGACATTAAGCATACGCTGAAACAATGAAAATTGCGCTGGCTCAACTCAATTACCACATTGGTAATTTTCAGGATAACAAGGAAAAAATCATCCGCCATATCGGAAAAGCCCGTGAAGCGGGGGCCGAACTGGTCGTTTTCTCTGAATTGTCGGTAACGGGATACTACCCGCACGATTTGCTCGAACGAAAAGAATTTATCGAGCATTCGCAGAAAACCATCGAAGAAATTGCCCGGCATTGTACCGGCATTGCAGCGTTGGTGGGCGGACCAAGTATCAACCGGAGCCCGAAGGGAAAAATGCTGTACAATAGTGCCTTTTTCCTGAAAGACGGCAAGATTGAAAGCGTGCACCACAAAACTTTGCTGCCGACCTACGATGTTTTTGATGAATACCGCCATTTTGAGCCCAACCGTAATTTCGAATTGATCGAGCTGAACGGCAAAAAGCTGGCGGTGACCATTTGTGAGGACTTGTGGTACAACCAACCGGTGCTAAGCGCTTTCGGACGGGAAAAACTGTATGCGGTTTCCCCGATGAAGGAGTATGCCAAACAAAACCCTGATTTGGTTATCAACCT
Source organism: Prolixibacter sp. NT017 (assembly GCF_009617875.1). Lineage (NCBI taxonomy): Bacteria > Pseudomonadati > Bacteroidota > Bacteroidia > Marinilabiliales > Prolixibacteraceae > Prolixibacter > Prolixibacter sp. NT017. The sequence continues at coordinate 3,754,589 of NZ_BLAV01000001.1, forward strand.
TTCTGCATCGCCGTTCTCCTACAACCAGGAAAAACTCCGCAAAGACATTTTGCTAAACAATGCCCGCGATTTCAATATCCCGATTGTTTACGTCAACCAGGTGGGAGCGCAAACCGAAATCATTTTTGATGGCGGGTCACTCTTTATCGACGCCAATGGCGATGTGGTCAGTGAAATGGCTTATTTCGAAGAGGACTTTCGGATTATCGATACAGAAAATACCAACTCGAAGGACACCTTACGCGAATACGAGCCGATTGAAAAAATTCACGATGCACTGGTTTTAGGTATCAGGGATTATTTCGGGAAAATGGGCTTCAAACAGGCAACCCTGGGACTTTCCGGCGGAATCGATTCGGCTGTTACCGTTGTGCTGGCTGTTTTGGCTCTTGGACCTGAAAATGTGCGTGTGTTGCTAATGCCTTCTAAATATTCGTCGGAGCATTCCATTACCGACGCCCGCGATCTGGCTGAAAATCTGGGAATTCAGTATGAAATTGTCAATATCCACGAAATGGTCGACGCTTTCGATCATTCACTGGCTCCGGTTTTCGAAGGACGAGAGCCCGATGTAACCGAAGAAAATATACAAGCCCGCATCCGCGGAACACTAATGATGGCCATATCCAATAAGTTCGGACATATCCTTTTGAATACATCCAATAAAAGTGAAGCAGCCGTTGGCTACGGAACGCTGTATGGCGACATGAACGGTGGCCTTTCGGTTTTAGGCGACGTATACAAATCGGATGTATTTGCCATGGCTCGCTTTATGAATCGCGAGCGGGAAGTGATTCCGGAAAATACGATCATCAAGCCGCCGTCGGCCGAATTACGACCTGATCAAAAAGATTCAGATTCGTTACCTGATTATGATATTTTGGATAAAATTCTTTTCAACTATATCGAGTTGGCCAAAAGCCCGAGAGAAATCATCGAAATGGGATTTGAAGAGGACACGGTTCACATGGCTGTGCGAAAAGTTAACATAAACGAATACAAGCGATTCCAAACGCCTCCAATCCTTCGGGTTTCCTCTAAAGCATTCGGCTTTGGACGTAAAATGCCACTGGTCGCAAAGTACCCTTATTGACAATATTAAGGTTTTATATATGGCATTTCCTCAGACCTCTTAAATCTGAGTTTACAATTCCTTCAAATTAATTTTATATTTGGATTAATTATTTAACTTTGATGCTGTATAACATAAATGCCCGAATTATATGTTTAGTTCAAACTTTGACCTCGAAGGTCAATTTGAAGACAACAAAACAATATTTTATCTCCTGACTCCCGAGGAGAAGGCAGAAGTAGAGAAACATCAGACCTTAACCTATTACAAGAAAAATGAGTATATCTTCAAAGAAGGTGACAAACCTGCCGGAATGCAGTACCTGAAGGAAGGTAAAATCAAAATTTTCAAGGAAGGGGTTGGCGGTCGCGAGCAAATCATCCGGATGGTTAAACAGAACGGTTTGATTGGATACCGGTCCTTACTTGCCGATGAAATGCATAATGGAACTGCAGTGGCAATTGAAGAGTCCGCCATCATCACCATTCCTCCGGATATTCTTTACAATGTATTGTTGCGCAACCACGATTTTTCGCTGGCACTGATGAAAGATTTGGCCCGTGAGTTAGGTTTTTCCAACCAACGAACGGTTAGTCTCACACAGAAACATATCCGGGGACGTTTGGCCGAGTCATTATTGCTTCTTCGCAACCAGTATGGTTTCGAAAACGACGGCATGACGCTGAAGGTTTACCTGTCGCGTGAAGACATTGCGAACCTTTCGAATATGACAACTTCGAATGCGATTCGGACACTTTCGACCTTTGCCGGTGAAAAAGTAATTGCGATTGATGGCCGGAAGATCAAAATACTGGATCTGCAGCAATTGCAGCGCATCAGTAAACTGGGATAACAAAATCAGTTCGACACATATCTAATCGAAATGCCGGTCCGGAGTCATACGAATGACTGCCGGACTTTTTTATTCTGCAAAGTACACGCGTTTCACCCGTTGTCCGACGGAAGTTAACACCTCATATGGAATCGTGTGCAAAGTTTCAGCCACTTCACTTACCGGAACTTCTTCACCGAATACAATCACCCGGTCGCCTTCCTGAACACCGATACCGGTTACATCAACCATGCACATGTCCATGCAAATATTCCCAACGACCGGCGCCTTTCGGCCTTTTATGCTGACGTATCCTGCACCATTACTCAACAAACGGTTGAAGCCGTCGGCATAACCAATGGGCAAAACAGCAATTTCCATTGCTTTATCTGCCACACCTTTTCGGCCATAGCCAACTGTTTCGCCAGCTTGCACGGTTCGTATCTGTGAAATAGTGGTTCTCAGCGTTGCTACATTTTGTAGCTCATTTTGTATAAACGAACTCACACCGTAGAGTCCAATCCCCAACCGAACCATATCGTATTGCCTTTCGGAAAAACGCTCTATTCCGGCTGAATTCAAGATGTGTTTTAATATTTTGTAATCGAATCCGTCAGTAACAATCTTGCTCAATGCATCAAAGCGCTGAAACTGCTGCTCGCTGAATTCATCTTCGACCGGTTCATCAGAAACAGCCAGGTGCGAAAACACGGAACGTATATATATAGTATCGCGAGACTGCACAAAAGCAACCAACTCTTTCAAATGTTCTTCCCTTTCGAATCCCAAGCGTTTCATACCCGTATCGAGCTTGACGTGGATGGGAAAATTACGCATGGCATTTCGTCGGAGTGCCGCTTCAAAGTCTTTCAATAATTCGAGTCGGTAAATATTCGGCTCCAGCCGGTTTTCAATCATCGCATCGAAGCTGTGTTCTTCAGGGTTCATCACCACAATGGGAAGTTCGATGCCTTCCCTACGAAGCGCTACCCCCTCGTCGGCAATTGCCACCGCCAGATAGTCTGCGCCGTGAAACTGCAATACACGAGCCACTTCCGTTGAACCCGTTCCATAGGAAAAGGCTTTTACCATAGCCATGATGAGGGTATCCGGCTTCAATTTTTGACGGTAAACTTTCAGATTATGTGCCAGTGCTGACATATTAATTTCGAGCACTGTTTGGTGCACTTTCTCCTGCAGCATGTCCGAAATCAAATCGAACCGGAATGTCCGTGCTCCTTTTAGCAAAATCACCTCATCGTGAAAATGCCTTCCATTCAGGTGTTGCAGAAAATCGTCCGTGGAATTATAAAATGCCTTGTCACCTACCGGGAAAAGCTCCTGGTGTTGGCTGATCTTAGGGCCGATGCCGATGAAGCGCTCCACCTTTCGTAAAGCGAGATATTCTGCCACTTGACCATAAAGTTGTTCATCGGGAATGCCTGACTGCAAAATATCTGATAAAATAACGGTACTACGTTTACCACTATTCCCGGCCTGCTGCTTCAAAAAATCGAGCGCATTGAGTAATGAACCGGTATCGGAGTTATACGAGTCATCAATTACGATAGCTCCATGCTGACCTTTCTTCAGCTCCAGCCGCATAGCAACCGGCGCCAAACGCGCGAACCGCGACTCGAAACTACCCGGCTCGTATCCCCTCGCCAGCATGGTTGCCCAGCAATGAATACCATCTTCTACGTAAGCATCGTCGGTAAAAGGAAGGAAAATTTCGACTTCACGTTCGTTGAAGATTGCTTTTAATTGCGAGCCGTCCTTTTGTCTTTCTTCTTTACCGATATACAAGTCGGCACTTTCCTCTTCACGCGACCAGCGAAAAAGTTCAGCACTCCAACCTTCAGCCTTCTTAGCATCAACCGCTTTTTGCAATTCATCGAAATCCGAGCAAAAAACGAAATGCTTGCTGCGATTAAAAAGCTGCAGTTTTTCCTGAACCAAGTGACGCTGATTCCGGAAGTTCTCGAGGTGAGCCTGCCCCAGATGAGTGAAAACACCCCATTCAGGATGCAACAGTTTTTCGAGTTTCTCCATTTCGCCGGGTCTGGAGATACCCGCTTCGAATATGGAAAGATTGAATTGCTTGTCCATCAACCAGACCGAAAGTGGATTTCCGATTTGCGAATTATAGCTGCGCGGACTGCGAATGATTTTGTACTCCGGGGCCATCAACTCGCTCAGCCACTCTTTCACAATGGTTTTGCCGTTACTTCCGGTTATTCCAATAACCGGATAATTAAAACGGTTTCGATGGTAAGTTGCCAATTTCTGAAGAGCTTCCAACGAATTGGGTACACGGATAAAAGAAGCGTCTGTCAACTCCGAATCTTCCGGAATATCTTCAACGATAAAAGCTCTGACTCCCCGCAAGTACGCATCCCTTACGTATTGGTGACCGTCCCGCAGATTCCCTTTCAGGGCAAAAAATAACGTTTCAGGTCCGGCCAGAATGGTGCGGCTATCGAATGACAAAAAACGGATTGGCTTCGCGTTTTTTTCTCCGTGCAACTCTCCATCTGTAATCTCCAATACATTTTGTAAGGAATAGGCTGTCATAAAGCTTTATTTAGTCGCTTCGCGGTAGCATGACCGACAAAGCGGTTCGTAGGCTTCTTTCTCTCCCAAAACCACCAGCTTGTCCGCATCCGTCAAACGGTGGCTGTAATGGGCTAAATTTCCACAACGCATGCAAATAGCATGTACCTTGGTGACATATTCGGCGCAAGCCATTAACCCCGGCATGGGACCGAACGGTTTGCCACGAAAATCCATATCGAGTCCTGCTGCAATCACACGGACACCCTGATCGGCCAGTTTCACACACACTTCCACAATCCCCTCATCGAAAAACTGCGCCTCGTCGATGCCCACAACATCTACATTACTTGACAACAAAAGAATGTTCGAGGAGTTCTCAACGGCTGTTGAACGAATGGCATTTTCGTCATGCGAAACAACGTCAGTCTCTGAATAGCGCACATCAACAGCCGGTTTGAATATTTCCACTTTCTGCCGGGCAATTTCGGCGCGGCGTAACCGGCGAATCAATTCCTCGGTTTTACCGGAAAACATGGACCCTGCAATCACTTCGATACAGCCATGTTTTGTTTTTGCATTTAGGTTCGTTTCGATAAACATGAGGTAAAAATAACCAAATTGTCACCGACCTCAGAGATTCTTTTCCCACAATTGAACGAAATATGTTTTCAATCATTTTTCAACGGCGAGCAAAGCAAAATTAACCACCGATGATTAAGGATTAATAACGAACAAGATACACGCAGGACCTGACTTTTTTATACTTTTACTTTCTCAAATACGAATCGCAAATCATCGTACATATGGAAGCCTCAATATTGTTGCAAATCATTAAGGATGACATCAAAATATTAAATAACCTGGCAGCTGATTTATACACAGATACCGGGCTCACTTCGGATGAAGTGGAGATTGTTCTGGCCCGGGCCCGAAACGTCGTGAAAGAACTGGAATTGCTGAAGTCGAAAGTTGTGGAAAAAGCAGAACCTTCCGCAGTGAAAACTTCACCGGAAAACCGCCAAAAGGTTGAAGAAAAGACTTTAGAATTAGAAGAAGAGGCTACTCCGGAAGTGAAAAAAGAAGAAATAACAAAAGACGAAAAGCAACCAGAAAGTAAAAAGCCCAAAGAACCTGAACAGGCAGAGACTGCAGCTGAAGAAAAAGAGGAGCCGGTTTCCGAAGAACAGCAAGAAGACCCAGACATGGAGTTGCTTGAAGTTGAACAGGAAAACAAGAAAACCTTAGGCGAATCGGTGGCAGCACAACGTTCGATAAACGACCTGATTGGTGAAGACTACAAGGAAGATTCGTTCACAAACCGACCGCTGGGAAGTATCCGTGAAGGCATCAGTCTGAACGACCGGTTCCTTTTTGTGAGAGAGCTTTTTGGTAACAACAGTGACAAGTTCAACGAAGCTGTCGACAAGCTGGATCGGGCCGAGAACATTCAGGAAGCTGTCCATTTCCTGAAATCAAATTATAAATGGAGTAAGACGGAAACCAGTCAGAAGTTTTTGTCATTGGTTAAACGCCGTTTTTTAAGCTAATACTATGGGAAAATTATTCCTCATCCCCACTCCTATCGGGAATCTGGAAGACATCACCTTCCGGGCCGTGAGAATTCTGAAAGAAGTGGACCTGATTTTGGCAGAAGATACCCGGACTTCGGGAAAATTATTGAAACACTACGAAATCGAAAATAAAGTCACTGCTCATCATAAATTCAACGAACACAAAACTGCCGGCCGTTTTGCCGAACGAATTCTGGCAGGCGAAAATATCGCCCTGATTTCAGATGCCGGAACTCCCGGTATTTCTGATCCCGGTTTTCTTTTGGTGCGCAGTTGCCTGGACATGGGAGTCGAAGTGGAATGCTTACCCGGAGCAACGGCTTTTGTGCCGGCTCTTGTTAACTCAGGTCTTCCCTCTGATAAGTTTTGTTTCGAAGGATTCCTCCCTCAGAAAAAGGGTAGACAAAAAAGATTGACCGAACTGGAAACAGAAGAGCGCACCATCATTTTTTACGAGTCACCACACCGCCTGTTGAAAATGCTGGAACAATTTGCAGAGCATTTTGGAGAAGAGAGACAAATTTCGGTTTCGCGGGAGCTTTCAAAAATACACGAAGAAAATGTACGCGGCACCATTGCCGAGGTAACCGCTCATTTTACAGAAAAAGGGGTAAAAGGCGAGATTGTTGTGGTCCTGGAAGGTTTGCAACACGCCCTGAAGAACAAAGACAAAAATAAAAACGAAGGTAATGGGATGATTTAATTCATCTCGCTCACGATATTTGATTTCATGAAACAATACAAACACCTGTTTTTCGACCTGGATAATACGCTATGGGATTTTGAAACCAACTCGTACGATGCTCTCGAGAGTGCTTTTCAACAATTGGGCTTACTGACAAAACTTGATAGTTTCGAAGATTACTTCAAGGTATATTTCCGTATTAATCACCATCTGTGGGAATTGTATCGAAACCGGGAGATTACCAAGGATAAGCTGACGGTCAAAAGGTTTGAAGATTCTTTACAGGAATATGGATTACCTCAACTGGGGAAAGGGGCTGAAATCAACGAGGCTTATTTGTCCCAGATGCCACTGAAAACTCAATTGGTTGAAGGAGCCCGCGAAGTTCTGGAAGCTTTGCATAAAAAATTCAAAATCCACATCATTACCAATGGCTTTCGTGAAGTCCAGCATCAAAAGCTGGCAAACAGTCAATTGGACCACTTTTTCGACAAGATATTTATATCGGAAGTAATCGGAGCCCCAAAACCGAGTCGCGAAATATTTGAACATGCCCTGAAATCAACCAATGCCCGCAAACAGGAATCATTGATGATAGGAGACTCATGGGAAGCCGATATAAAAGGTGCGCTTGAATTTGGCATTGATCAAGTCTTTCTGTCCGATGATTTCTCAGACAACCTTGCTCAACTACTTGAATCGCCTCAGACTCAAAAAATCGAGAATAAAAAGACAGAATATATTCATCTGACCAACGGACGCACCTCCACTTATTTTATTCATCAGCTTCCGGAATTATTGGATGTTGTGTATTGAATCAGGCAGTGCCTCTGATTTTTTTCATCGTACTACCCAAAAGCCACAGTCACCAACGATTTAAAGCATTTTAGGGATAGATACTAAAAGATTGTTACCCAAAACGCATAAACACCAGCGAAATTGACTATATTTGTTTATGTGAGTTTTGGATGCTAAAACGTTTTTTATCTCCCACTTTCGGTTACGTATTGAAAGTGTATTCGATATAGCACATAAGCCACTAACGCTCTTTAAAGCTGATTTTATGTCTTTAAAAAATACGACAAATGACAGGAGCCCAATCCGCTAGTTACTCATAGATTAAATTCGAATACAACAATCACACACACAATCTCTCCGGGCTCCTGTTTTTTATTTCAATTTTTCTAATTACCCCTGCAAATGGTTAACAATTTAAAGCTGGTATTCATTTCAGATTAAAACCGACTACTTCCAGACTGACTCTTTTCAAAATACAGTCTTTTCATCATGAGACCACTCCATTTTTACGAACCAAACACCAAATTCAAAATTTTCAAACAACCACCCCCTCATCCTAACAGCATCCCGCAAAAAGTAAACACACATTTGCCGAACCCACCCCCTAAAATCAGCAGCTGAATGTTAATTAAAAATTACTTCTCTGTTTATATATTATTTAGATTGTGTCTAAATTAATATAGCGATTTATGTTTTAGAATGATTCTGTACAACATGAAAAATCCTCACATTCTGACAATTTCAAATTGAAAAAGGCAAGAAATGACTTCAATCATGGTTAAAAATCATTCTTAATACCCCTCTCATGAACTTTCCTAAAGTATCTAAAAAGTTGCATATAAATTTCATTTGAATATATTTGCATCCGGTAACACTTTTTAACTAATGCGTTTATATTAGTTATGATTTAGAAGGAAGGTGTACCATAATGTAACCGACTTGGCGGAGTCGGTCAGAAAGAGAAAAATTTAATATTGATTGATGCCCGGTAAAATACCGGATGAAGGGGGAGGCATGGTTCTAAAGCCATGTAAGGCCAGATTCACAAATCTGGAGCGTGTGTAATTCTTAGTCCGTAAATGCTTGTAATTTTTATAACCACCTGAAAATTGGGAATTAATGCTTACTGTTAAACGTTAAAACTATTTTTATGAAAAAATTTTCGCTGTTACTTGCTCTCCTTGGGTTTCTTGGATTGCAGGTCGTTTTTGCACAAACCAGGGAAATTTCAGGTCTTGTGACTTCCAGCGAAGACGGAAGTTCAATACCTGGAGCATCTGTTGTTGTTAAGGGTACCACTTTAGGTACGATTACCGACATGGATGGAAAATTTACATTGAAGGTACCGGAAAATGCGGCTGCCTTAACTGTCACTTTTGTGGGAATGAAATCACAGGAAATTCCCCTTACTTCTCAAAGTACTTACACAATTAAACTGGAACCGGAAAACGTTGCCGTGGACGAAGTGGTTGTAACCGCTCTCGGTATTTCCCGTGAGAAGAAATCTCTGGGATACGCTGTACAGAAGGTTAGCGGTGATGATCTGAGCACGGTGAAGACCGATAACTTCGCCAACCTGCTTTCAGGTCGTGCTGCCGGTGTACAGATTAAAGCCAACGGTAACATGGGTGGTTCTACCAACGTTGTTATTCGTGGTAATGCGTCATTGACCGGTAACAACCAGGCACTGTTCGTAGTAGATGGTATTCCGATTAATAATTCGACGACAAACAACTCGGGGCAACAAACAGGACGTAATGGCTACGATTATGGTAATGCCGCATCGGATATCAATCCCGATGATATCGCTTCGATTAGCGTACTGAAAGGTGCTGCTGCAACTGCACTTTACGGTTCGCGTGCAGCCAACGGCGTTATCATGATTACCACCAAATCAGGTAAGAAAAACAAAAAAGGTGTAGGTGTATCAATCAGCTCCAATCTCACAGTTGGAACAATTGATAAAACAACGTTTCCCAAATATCAGCACAATTACGGCGCTGGTTACGGCCCCTATTATAGCGGGGGAAAATATCCGGGTCTTTCAGAAGCTGACATTAACGGAGATGGAACTCCCGACCTGGTTGTCCCTACGACCGAAGATGCATCGATGGGAACAAAATTCGACCCAAGTTTGATGGTTTATCAGTATGATGCATTTGTTCCGGAATCGCCGAACTACGGCAAGGCTACCCCTTGGGTTGCTGCTAAAAATGGTCCGGATACATTCTTCAACACCGCTCTCACTAAATCGAACAGTATAGACATTAGTGGTGGAGGCGATAAATCAACTTTCCGCTTAGGATACACAAACTTCGACCAAACCGGTATTATGCCAAACAGTGAATTGAAGAAAAACAACTTCAACTTCAATGCTACGTATAATATTCTCGATAACCTGAAGGTTACTGCCATGGCCAACTACATTAACACCCAAGGCAAAGGTCGTAACTCAACCGGTTATTCCGATAACATCCTGACTTCTTTCCGGCAGTGGTTTGAGGTAAACGTTGATATTAAAGAACAGGAAAGATTGTTCAAAGAAACTGGACAAAATATTACCTGGAACCGCCACTCTCCAACCAGCGGCACCCCCGAATACTGGGACAACCCTTACTGGGTAAGATTCAAAAACTACGAAAAAGATAAGCGTAATCGGTTGATTGGTTATACAAAGCTAGACTGGACAGCCACTGACTGGATGACCTTGACTGGTCGTGTTTCTGTCGATACTTACGACGAACTGCAGGAAGAAAGAAAAGCCGTGGGTTCTGTTGCCGGTGAGTTTGGCGTTGGCCGTCCTGATGTAACGTCTGGTTATTCAAGACTGAATCGCTCGTTCATCGAAACCAACATCGACCTGATGGCCAATTTCAATAAGAATCTGACAGAAAAACTCAATCTGACAGGTCTGCTCGGTATGAACATTCGCAAAACCAAGATTGACCAGGTTTATGCTTCAACCAACGGGGGATTAGCAGTTCCTGATGTATATGCATTGAGCAACAGTACATCTCCTATGTTGCCTCCGGATGAACTTTACAGTATCGTTCAGGTGAATGGTGTATTTGCACAGGCTTCATTAGGCTATGACAACTTGTTGTTCCTTGACGCCGCTATCCGCAGAGACCAGTCATCAACACTTCCTATTAATAACAACGCTTATTATTATCCGTCAGTTTCAGGTAGTTTCATCTTCTCGAATTTGGTACAAAACGACTGGCTATCATTAGGTAAAGTTCGTTTGAACTACGCAGAAGTGGGTAACAGTGCACCTTTCGCTAGCATTAGAGATACCTACGTACAGAATTCTCCGTTCAACGGTAACCCAATGGTAACGGTTCCGAATACGAAAAACAATGAAAACCTGAAGCCGGAGAAAACAAATAGTTTGGAAGCCGGGTTGGAAATGAACTTCTGGAACAACCGACTTGGGTTTGATATTGCTTACTACGACAACCGCTCAGTCGACCAGATTATGCCCGTTGCAATTTCTTTAGCAACAGGATATTCAAGAAAATATGTAAATGCCGGTGAAGTACAAAACAAAGGTATTGAATTACAATTGAACGCTTCGCCTGTTGTTACTAACAAATTCCGTTGGGATATTAATGTAAACTGGTCGAAAAACGACAACAAGGTTATTTCTCTGGCCGAAGGTGTAGACAACCTCCAAATTGCAGCGTTGCAAGGTGGTGTCACCATCAATGCCCGCGTAGGTGAACCTTATGGAACGATCCAGGGTACTGACTTCGTTTACAAAGACGGGCAACCGGTTGTTGGTTCAAACGGTTATTACGAAAAAACTTCCACTTCAGATATCGTAATCGGTAATGTGAATCCCGATTGGACTGGCGGTGTAAGCAACACTCTGACATATAGCAATTTTGCATTAAGCTTCCTTGTTGATGTACAACAAGGTGGTAGCGTCTTCTCACTTGACCAATGGTACGGAATGGCTACCGGCCTTTACGCCGAAACGGATTTTACAAACGATCTGGGTAACCCCGTGCGCAACACAATTGCAAACGGAGGAGGCCTAGTTCTTCCTGGCGTTAAAGAGGATGGTACACCCAACGACATCCGTGTCCCAGGTAATGACTATCGTGTATTCGGATACTCCAAAAACCCGAATAGTAAATTTGTATATGATGCATCTTACGTGAAACTGCGTTCGGCATCGCTGACCTACAACCTCCCGAAAACATTGCTTAATAACACCTTTATTACTGGTGCTTCATTGAGCGTTGTAGGCTCGAACCTTTGGATCATTCACAAAAATCTTCCGCATGCCGATCCTGAAGCAGGCCAGGGTGCCGGTAATATTCAAGGATGGCAGAGTGGTGTAATGCCCACTACCCGGAATATTGGTTTTAGTGTAAAAGTTCAATTCTAAACATCGACGCAACTATGAAAAACAGATATTGGTTATTATTGGTAGTGATTGCACTTCTCGCGTCATGTACCGATAAATTTGAAGAATATAACACCGACACAAAGAACCCGTCGGAAGTTCAGGGAGAATGGCTCTTCTCCAATGCAGAGAAGACCCTCTCGGACCAGATTTCCAGCACAAACGTCAACAACAACGTATGGAAGTTGTGGGCGCAGTACTGGACGGAAACAACTTATACTGACGAGGCCAACTACGACATCGTTAACCGTACCATTGCAGACTGGACATTCTATTACTATTATACCGGTGCAGTATCGAATGATGGTGTATTGAGTGACCTGCAGCGCGCCAAAGAGCTAATAACCGCTCAAACACCTTCTTCCGACGCTGGTAAAACGGTACAAAAAAATAAACTTTACATTATTGATTTGTTACAGGCTTACTCTTATGAGCGGCTGGTTGATATCTTCGGAAGTGTTCCTTATTCTGAAGCACTAGATATCAATAATATTCATCCAAAGTATGACGATGGAATGAGTATCTATCAGGACCTCATCAAGCGGGTAGATGCTGACATTGCAGGTCTTGATGATTCCGGTGACAGTTTCGGCTCAGCTGACTTATACTACGGTGGTGATGTGGCTTCCTGGAAGAAGTTTGCCAATACGCTCAAAGTTAAGTTAGGTATCACGTTGGCCGATGTAGACCCATCTCTGGCTCAATCAACTGTTGAAAGCGCCTATCAGAACGCTTTCACCTCATCTGACGATGACTGCCTGATGCCATACCTGACTAACACCCCGAATACGAACACCCTCTATGAGGACCTCGTATTGAGTGGACGTCACGATTTCGTTCCGGCTAACACTATCGTTGATATCATGAACAACCTGAACGACCCTCGTCTGCCATTGTATTTCTCGGAAAACGGAGACAGCTATGTAGGAGGTACATACGGGGAAAGTTCTCCTTTCGACAACTACTCTCACGTATCGGATAAGTTGCTCGATCCTACTTTCCCGGGCTTTATCCTGACATACACAGAACTTCAGTTTTATCTGGCTGAAGCAGCCGCAAGGGGGTACAACGTAGGAAAAACAGCCGAAGACTATTACAACGAAGGAGTTAAGTCTTCTATCATTTGGTGGGGTGGAACCGCCGCCGAAGCGTCCGCATACCTCGATAAGCCGTCGGTTAACTATACTTCAGCGGTAAGCTCAACGGGCAGTTGGAAAGAAGTAATTGGAACTCAATCCTGGTTAGCTTCCTACACAAGAGGTTTGATAGGTTATACAACATGGCGTCGTCTGGATTACCCGATATTCAATCTGGCTCCGACAATTGACAGCTATGATCAAATTCCTGTTAGGTTTACTTTCCCGATTAACGAGCAGACGTTGAACAAAGACAACTACGAAGCTGCAGCATCTGCAATCGGAGGGGACTTACTGACCACGAAAATCTTCTGGGATAAATACTAACAATATTAATCTTGAATCAAATGAAAAAATATATAATCTTATCTGTGGGAATAGCTTTCACTCTTTTCATGACGGCATGTCAGCAAGATGAAGCTAACAAAGTAGATTTTACGAATCTCGGCACAGAGTTCTTTATTTCAAGTGATGGCTTAACAAGCCTCGACAATTCTGCCACGGTATCAATTGAAAACCAGCAGAAGAACCTTTCTTCTTTGAGTGTTACTCTATTGAGTAGCTCCGATGCAGACGGCAATGTCCTTTCAGATACACAAAAAGATCTTGGGACTATTGATTTGACTGACGGTAGCGGCTCGATGACACTCACCAATAGCCAGTTAGGCATATCAGGCATCGATTATTCAGCAAGTCTGCAATTTTCAGGCTCATACAACGGTAAAAACATAACTCGTTATAAAACAATTACCGTTGCTGATCCAATTTCGATTGAAGTTCCTGATGTGACTCACCGTACCGACACTGTTTTTCATGTGAAATTCGCCGTTGAACCGGTAACAGAATCAGTCGACGGAGTTACTGTTGAAACAAAAGTCGGCGCGAATGGAACTTATGCTGCGATGGCTGGTCCTTTCAATACAAGCGATTCAATTGAGGTAAAAGGAACTGATTACCAGGTAGGCGATACGCTTTATGTAAAAGTAACTGGTACAGCCGGTAGCAAAACAGCCTCTTCAGTTGCCCCGGTCCCGATTGCTCCTTACAGTCTTGCCAATGTTGAAACTTTCACTCTGGATACTACCAGCAACCAGGCATACGACCTGATGAAAGCAAGACTCGTTGATACGGCGACTGCCGGCGATAGTGCGGATGTACAGTTTACAGCTGCTTATCCAATACTGGGTGGTCCGGTTGAAGTCGGTTTTAATGCACTGAACAATGCTCAATTGGTTAAAGCCAGCGATGAGGATTACAAGAATGCCGACATGGCAGCCATTGAAGCAACTGATTTCTCAGGAGCCGTAACATCTGTTCCTAATGCTTCTGCAGGTGATGTATACATCTTCCGCACCAAACGTGGTACCGGTGATTACATGTATGGCATCCTGATGGTGACTGCCGTTAACAAACCGCAAGGTGTTTTGGAAGACTCATCGATTGAAATTGAGTATAAATACTAAAACATACTGAGAATATACAGGAGCCCGTTTTTAATACTACCTATACTCATAGATTAGAGATACAACAATCACACACACTCTCTCTCCGGGCTCCTGTTCTTCAAGTAAAATACAATTCCCCGCAAGGGGGATTTTAATCTAAACCCAGGCTTTTAATTGACTGGTTGAATAGCAAAAGATTTTACTATTCCAGCTATTCCCAATTTATTCCCTGGTTTAGTATGAGCAGGAAATCTCCGGAATTCCTGCTCTTTTTTTTTGTACTCGTTAAAATAGTATGACACCATATGGTAAATAAAAAACCCCGCCGAAAATTAATTTCAGCGGGGTTTTCTTAGGCACTTAACTACGTCTATTTAGCAGCAAAATGTGCGCGTTTTATCTCCTCTTTTATCAGCTTCCCCGGGGTAAAGATGACCTTCACGTTTTTAATTTTCGAGGTCGAAAAATCCTCCTCCGACTCGACCCCCTCACTACTAAAACTGATTCGTAGCGTTCCTAACTCGCCTAAGCTGACTGATTGTCCGTCAAGAAGAATCTTCGGTATTCTTTCAACCAAATTAATAATTACACTATTAATATCTCCCCTGCTTAACGAAGAGATATCCATAATATCAGAACTCAATGACTGGATGTCTTTTTTCCCGTTTATAACAGGCATAGCATATAGCTTCTTGGGAGCTTCGGGATTTCCGGGAACCCCTCGTTCGATTAGTTTGTAATTTAGCATAACTAAATTTTTATTGGTGGAACATAAATTTATCATGAATGAATTTAGAACTTTATTCTCAAAAATTCAATTTTTCCACACAACATAAATTTCTCAGCTATAGCAGACAAACAGCTTCATCAGGAAGGAAATTTACTTTCATCCCGATGGAATAATATTTTCATCAGGATGAAAAAAAATTTCTATCAAGGTGATTTTTTTTTCATTTCCAACGCGTACTCGACAAAAAAGAGAGGAATTTAAGAGTTAATTTGCCAATAAGGCGGCTAATACAAAACTCAAACGTTACAACTTTAACGGGAAGGAAGTGCGTTTGCTAAGTTTTATGTTTCTTTTTACGCGCGGCAGGAAATAAAACATTATTTAAGATTAGCCGGTAGCCGGGTGAGTTGGGATGAAGGCTTAAATCGGTCGGTGGATCGCCCACTAAATGCCGGTAATCTTCCGGATCGTGGCCGCCGTAAAAAGAGAAAAAACCCTTTCCATAATCACCGTGAATATAACGCGCCTCATGGGCTGCTTTATTTTCACCCATGATGAGAATATTCGCTTTTAATTTATCCTCGTTAAACGCCGTAGTTTGCCCCATAAAACCTTTAATAATCCGAGTGTGGTCCTGTGTGAGCATCGTTGGCACGGGATCCCACTTTGCTGAATAATCAAACAAGGTGAAATAATCGTCTTCCGGCTTTACTTTTCTGGTTTCCGTTACGTCAATATCGGAAAACTCATAAGCGTAGGGGTCTTTGACAATGTGAAAATTCTGAAAAGCCAGCGTGTTGCCAAAGTCCAACTTGCTATCCATGTCCGGATCTTCCGGGTCGCCGTCATACATAGGCCCACAAATATCGGTGTTGTGGGCAGCCAGAGCAATGTCGTAGGTATCGGTTGCTGCACACATGGCAAACAGAAAGCCGCCGTTTTTGACGAAATTTTTAATGATTTCTGCGACCTTAAGCTTGAGCTTGGAAACTTTCTGAAATCCGTTTTTTTCCGCCATTTCGCGATTAACACGTACCTCCTCCTGGTACCATGGCATGTTATGATAGTTCCGGTAGAACTTCCCAAACTCACCGGTGAAATCTTCGTGATGAAGGTGCAACCAGTCGTAATTCTTTAACTTCCCATCAAGAATTTCTTGATCGTAAACAACATCGTATGGAATTTCCGCATAGCTTAACACGAGGGTTACCGCATCATCCCAGGGTTGCTTATTTGGAGGGGAATAGACTGCAATTTTAGGCGCTTTCTGCATGGCAACGGCATCCATGTTCACGTCTTCACGTGCAATGTACTGAAGGATTGATGAAGCTTTCGCATCTGGAATCGTCTCTACGCTAACGCCACGAATCAGGCACTCGTCATGGACATTCCGGTTCGATGGCATCAGGAAACTTCCTCCCCGGTAATTCAACAGCCACTTCACTTCCACATCCTGCTGAAGAGCCCAATAAACAACGCCATAAGCTTTGAGGTGATTTTTCTGCTGATCATCCATGGGAATCAGCAAAAAAGCTGCGTGTGCTTTTACTACCAAGATAAACAGTAGAGTCACCAGAGAGAAAATTCGCTTCATATTCAACCTGTTTTGAGAAGTCCTTCTCAGAAAGGTGTCTCGTCGTCGAGACCTCCGCCGGCAGCCGGGAAGCCTTGTGTGCCCAAACTCTTTTCGAACGGACCATTGTCGTCTTCGTTCATCTTTGAACTAAAACGAGCACCAACCTGCCCATTTCCCAAATCTTCAGGCATGGTTCCTAGACTTTCTTCATCGGGGTCACTAAAGCGCGCCAAATGGCTCTTAAATGCCAAATGAACATCACCCACGGCGCCGTTACGATGCTTAGCGATGATAATTTCAGCCATCCCGATAAGGGAATTACCACTTTCGTCTTCCGTGATGCCGTAATATTCCGGGCGGTGAATAAACATAACCATATCCGCATCCTGCTCAATCGCACCCGATTCACGAAGGTCGGAAAGCTGCGGACGTTTTCCATCGCGCGATTCAACCGAACGGTTCAGCTGCGACAACGCGATAATAGGCACATCCACCTCTTTCGCTATCGCTTTCAGGTTACGTGAAATCGTACTCACCTCCTGTTCTCGGCTTCCTCTTCCTTCCGAACCGGCTGTCATCAGCTGCAAATAGTCGACAATGATAATGCCGATGTTGTGTTGCATCTTTAAACGCCGGGCTTTTGCCCTGAACTCGAAAATGGAAAGTGCGGGTGTATCGTCAATGAAAAGTGAGGCTTCCTCTAAGTTTTTTATTTTGCGGTTCAGCTGTTCCCATTCCCAGTTTTCCAACCGGCCGGTCTTCAGTTTTTCTGAACCCAGTTCCGTTTCAGCAGCAATCAATCGATTCACCAGCTGAATCGACGACATCTCCAATGAGAATACAGCGACAGGCACATGGTGATCAACGGCCATGTTACGGGCCATCGACAAGACAAAAGCTGTTTTTCCCATCGCCGGACGAGCAGCAATAATCATCAGGTCCGTTTTCTGCCAACCGGAAGTCATCCTATCCAGACGCGTAAAGCCCGAAGGAACACCGCTCAGTCCTTCTTCCTTCTTCGAGTTCTCTTCAATCTGTTCGATGGCTTCCCTCAAAATAGGCTTAATAGGCTGCGATTCCTTGGTGATACTACCTTCGGTTACTTTGAACAAAGAACCTTCGGCATAATCGATCAAATCCTCCAGTTCCATGGTATCGTCGTACGACTTGGTCTGGATTTCGGTGGAAATACGAATGAGTTCACGCTGGATGTGCTTCTGCGCAATGATGCGAGCGTGAAACTCAATGTGCGCCGCGGAGGCTACTTTGCTGGTCAGCTGCGTAATGTAAAGCGGGCCGCCAACTTCTTCCAACTCTTCCCGGTTCTTCAGCTCCTGCGTTACCATGAGCAAGTCGACCGGTTTTTCGTTGGCACTTAAATCCTGGATGGCTTTGAAAATTCTCTGATGCTCCTCCTTATAAAAACTTTCGGGCTTCAAAATATCCGCCACAGCAATGTAAGCATCCCGCTCGAGCATGAGCGCTCCCAATACGGCCTCCTCTACCTCGAGCGCTTGCGGCGGTATTTTACCGTATTGCGCGTTGAGTTGATCCAGTGTTAACTTACCTCTGTTTTTATTGCGGTTATTGTAATTTTCGCCAGCCATTTAACTTAAAAATTAGTGCGTTCTTGGGTCTGCAAAGATTCAAAAATAACGATTCCGACCATGTCATATGGGATATTTTATCCACCATCGGCAGTACATGTGCGTTCTATCAGCACGTTACCTATTTACTCACAAGAAATCACCAACACCGTAAACACCCTGTAAACAGAGTTGTCAACAAGATGTGAACAATTTCAGTTGATAACTACACTTTAGCCTTATTAATTCCCTCTTCGATGATTTCTGTTAATAACTCTTTCAAATCGAGCTCCATGGCCTCTACTTGCTGTGGAATAAAGCTGGTTCCGGTCATGCCGGGAATGGTATTTACTTCGAGAAAATAGAAACGTCCCTCGTGCCGGATGAAGTCGATACGAACAATTCCGTTGCAGCCACACAGGTCATAAATCTGGGACGACAGCGCCTGAATTTCCAGCATCGCCTCTTCCGATATCCGGGCCGGAGTAATCTCTTCGGCCATTCCGGCTACATATTTCGATTCGTAATTGAAGAACTCGTTCCTGGGAATAATTTCGGTTGCCGGGAAAACCAGCTTTTTTTCGCCGATTTTCACCAGACCACAAGTGAACTCGGTTCCCGAGATAAATTCATCGACCAGTACTTCATCATCCTCTTCAAATGCTTTTTCGATAGCAGGCTTCAGCTCATCAGCCGTTTTTACTTTCGTGATACCAAAGCTGGACCCACCCGCATTTGGCTTTACAAAAATGGGCAATCCCAATTCCGACAGAATCACATCAATATCATAGTCATCTCCTTTCACGAGATGAAACGAACGCGCCATTTCAATTCCCGATGTCCGGAGAAAATTATTGCAATAGAATTTATTAAATGTCAACGCCGACGATTCGGTATCGCTCGAAGAGTACGGAATACCAATCAGATCGAAATAACCTTGCAGAATACCATTCTCGCCCGGAGAACCGTGAATGATGATATAAGCATATTCAAGCTGAATCTTTTTACCATCAACCGAAAATGAGAAATCCGACTTATCGACATTGGCGATCTTCGTTTCACCGTCAATCACTTCCCACACACCGTTCCTCATTTTTACCATCCACGGTGTAAAGTGCTCCCGATCGATTGATTTCATCACATTGGCGCCACTATTCATCGAAACTACATACTCCGACGAATCGCCGCCAACCACTACTGCAATGTTTCTCTTTGTCATTCCGGTTACGATTAAAACTGGTTTCTGTTTGAAATATAGGTTCGCCACTTTTCGATTACCTGCGTCATGTCTTCAGGCAATTCCGAATCAAAAATCATTTCTTCACCGGTACGCGGGTGTATAAATCCCAGCATTTTAGCGTGCAGCGCCTGCCGGGGAAGAAGCTGGAAACAGTTTTCCACAAACTGCTTGTATTTCGTGAAGGTGGTTCCTTTCAAAATTTTATCGCCGCCATAATTGTCATCGTTGAACAGCGGATGGCCAATGTAGCGCATGTGCACCCTGATTTGATGCGTGCGTCCGGTTTCCAGTACACATTCGACCAGGTTGACGTACCCAAGCTTTTCAATCACTTTGTAATGCGTCACGGCAGGCTTGCCATAATCTCCTTCCGGGAAAACCGTGAACACCTGCCGGTTTTTCAAACTACGGCCGATGTTACCTTCAATTGTTCCTTCGTCCTCCTTCAGGTTTCCCCAAACAATGGCGTTATACTTTCGCTTGGTTGTCTTATTGAAAAACTGTGCTGCCAAATGATTCTTAGCCATTTCGGTCTTGGCAACAACCAACAATCCCGTCGTATTTTTATCGATGCGGTGCACCAGTCCCGGGCGCGGATCGTCGCCGCCGTAAAGCGGCAAGTCCTTGTAGCGATAGGCCAATGCATTCACCAGTGTTCCGGAATAATTTCCGTGCCCGGGATGAACCACCAATCCGGCCGGTTTATTAATCACCAGCAAGTCGTCGTCTTCGTATACGATGTCGAGCGGAATATCTTCCGGAATAATTTTCAGCTCGCGACGCGGGTAATCCATCACAATGGAAATCTCATCATCGGGCTTTACCTTGTAGTTGGCTTTTACAGAGACATTATTCACCAGAATACTACCGGCTTCGGCAGCTGACTGAATCCGACTGCGGGAAGCGGTATCGATGCGGTTGACTAAAAATTTATCGATGCGCAAAGGCTTCTGCCCCGGATCGACGGTGAGCCGGTAATGCTCAAACATTTCATTATCGTCATCCTGCTCGTCCCGATCATCTACCGGCAAATTCTTTTCTGTCATCAAAAACTCCTTATTTATTATCGTCGCCCGAAGAAAGGCTGTCAACCGGAAGCTTCAGCCACAGATCGACCGAATGGCCAATTTCGACACCTTCGTGCCTGTTAAATTCCGGCGATTGCTGCCAAATGACCGCATTCGTCGAATCTTCCTCTGTCTTGACATCTTTGCTGTAAATAACAGCACCAACCGTCAAAGACACATCCTGCAAAATTTTTCGCCCTTCATCATATGTGTATCCGGTCAAATCGGGTACAACCGTCCGCTTATTCTCCATGGTCTTTCCTACAACCAAATCGATAGCTGTTCCCCGGGGAACCAGAATACCCGGATCAATACTGGAACCGTGCAGCTTCTGCGCAAGCACCAAATTATTGAACTCCGAAGGGCTGAAGGTCACATCGCCTAATTTCAGACTCTTAGATTGAAGCAATACCCGGGCTTCCCGTAACGAAACATCGGTCAACTTAGGCAGTTGGACCATTTCCGGCTTAACCGCTGCAATGGTTACATAAACCGTGCGTCCCGCCTTAATGTAGTGCCCACTCCTGGGCATCTGCTCAATCACCGAACCCGGCGAGAAATCGGTGTGGTACACCGAATCACGAATAACCACGTCAATATCTTTGTTCTTGGCTACTTTTTCCCAATCCGTCTGCTCCAGTCCGGTAAGATTTGGAGTTGGAAATGCTTCGCCGTGATGCGTATACTTCGACAGCGCATACATCGTCAACCACAGCAAAATAAGCGTAAGCACAACGGCCAGAATTACATTCAGCCAAAAAACCTTGCTTTTCAGAAATTTTCGGAATGACATATCTTCTTATCTAGGGTGAATATGACCTTGCAACAAAATTAATCCTAAAGTCGAAAAGTAAAAATTTATCGCACCTGTTGCCCACAAAAAAACCGAAGGCGTGTATCTTCATCATTGGATGAAAATTTCACGCTCCGGTTTCAATATCTCTTTGCTGATAAATTCTCAGTGCAATTAATCGAAACGACGAACGATATTGTACAACGTATCGCGTTCGACAGGCACTTTACCAGCCGTCTTAATCATTTTAACCAACTCATCGGTCGAAGCAGACGGATTCTGCTCTTCAGCACCCGCCATCGAGTAAATCTTTGTCGAATCATCAATGGTTCCGTCCAAATCATCAACACCAAAAGCAAGTGACAACTGAGCTACCGATTTTCCAATCATCGGCCAGTAGGCTTTCAGGTGTGGAATATTGTCGAGGAAAATCCGGGCAACCGCGTAGTTTTTCAAATCTTCCAATGTTGTCGATTCAGCAATATGCGAGAATGCATTATTGGAATGACGGAACTTCAACGGAATAAAGGTATTGAAGCCATGGGTCTGGTCCTGCAATTCCCTCAAACGATTCATGTGATCGACGCGGTGCTCGTAAGTTTCAATCAATCCGTAAAGCATGGTTGCATTACTCGGAATTCCCAGCTTGTGCGCCGTTTCATGAATCTTCAACCAACCGGCTGTATCGGTTTTGTCGGGGCAGATACGGGCTCTCGTCTTTTCATCAAAAATTTCAGCACCACCACCCGGCATCGAATCCAAACCGGCTTTTTTCAGGGTCTGCAATCCTTCTTCCAACGATAGTCCTGCTTTCTTAATCATCGCATCCACCTCAACAGCTGTGAAGCCTTTGATATGAATATCAGGCAATACCGACTTGACCGTTTGAACTAAATCGGCATAATAGAAAAGATCGCGGTTGGGGTGTACAGCACCCACGATGTGTACTTCCGTAATATCTTTCCCTACATAACTTTCGGATTTGCGCCGAATATCGTTCAAACTGTGTTCCCAGCTTCCTTCTTCACCATTGTCACGACGATAGGAACAAAATGAGCAGTGGCTTTCGCAAATATTCGTCGGCTCAATATGAAAGTTGCGATTGAAATAGACATATTCGTCATTGATACGCTGACGCACTGCATTGGATAACATCGACAAAAAAGGAATCTCGCCTTCCTGATAAAGTGTAACTCCTTCATCGAAAGTAATACGTTCTCCATTAAGTGCTTTTCCAGCTATATCCAGTAATCTGCTGTTCGATACGGTGGTCTTCAGCAGAGAGAAAACATCACTGTTTTGCATGATTTCCAGTTTTTCTGAATTATACGTCCGGATTTCCCGGAATCAGCGACTAAAGTACAAAAAAATACCTTGGTGTCCGCTAAAAAACAGGCCAACATCGGCCATAAACAACAAAAGGTAAAGAGTATTAGCTCCTTACCTTCCGTATATCGTACTCGAAAATAATGTTCATTATCTCTTGTGACGCGGCTCATCTGAAACAGTCAGTTTTTTCCGACCTTTCGCACGACGAGCTTTAAGAACTTTGCGACCGTTTACAGTCGCCATTCTTTCACGGAAACCATGTTTGTTTTTCCTTTTCCTGTTATGCGGCTGAAATGTTCTTTTCATCTCTGAAAATATTTTACTGTTTAATTTCTTTTGTACTTCCTTGCCAATTCGGACTGCAAAATTAACTCTTTTTTTCTTTGCTCCAAACGAATCGGGTTTTTTATAGCTTTTTCTCCGGCAATAATTTCCAGCCAGACAGACGCTGCAAATATATTATTTTGAGGGACAAATTTCATCCCTGATATGTTTCAAAAATGGCCTGTAAAATATTTTATCTTTACGCCCGTTAAGTTTTATGGCATACTATATGTTATATACAGGCGAATCAAGACAATTCAATTGACAAATTGTTTTTTGATTTTCCCGTATGAAAAGAGACATTCTTAAAAACGTGCTTAAAAAACACCCAATGAAAAACTTGCATTATTTACTGTTCTTCGTCCTGCTGGTGACCTCTTGTGCATCGCCGAAGAAATACCTGGCCAATCAAAACTACGATGCGGCGATTGGAAAAGCCGTGCATAAACTACTCAAGTCGCCCCGCAAAGCGGAACTGATGGCAACCATCGACCGGGCTTATAAGCTGGCCAACCAACAAGACCTGGAACGGGTTAAATTCCTCGAGCAGGAAGGGAGTCCGCGAAACTATGATGAAGCAGTGGATATCTACCGCCGTTTGAAAAACCGCCAGGCGCTGGTAAATACGGTTACGCCATTCCGTTACAACGGGAAAGTTTACAATTACCCGCTGGTGGATTATGACCAGAAACTCATCGCATCGAAAAGAAAAGCGGCTGATTATCTTTACGCTCACGGTAACAAACTGATGCAAAACGGCGACAAAGAATCTTTCCGGAAAGCTTATCAAGAATTCGCTAAAGTGAAAGAGTACACCGGAGATTACACCGATATCGATCAAAAAATGGCAGAAGCCCATGATAAGGGAATGAGCCGTGTTCTGGTCCAGGCCATCAACAATACCCACTTAAAGTTTTCGCCCCAATTCATGGACAATCTGCTGACTATTGATAACAGTGGATTAAACAGTGACTGGGTGGAGTATGATTTCCGCGATATGGACCGGCAGATGCAGTATGACTACTACGTCAATGTCAATCTGAACAATATCCAGATTTCTCCCGACCAATCGGAAGAAAAAGATTACACCGAACAAAAGAAGGTGGAAGATGGCTGGAACTATGCGCTTGACAGCCGCGGCAACGTGATGAAAGACTCCCTTGGCAATGACATTAAAATCAAAAAATACAAAGAGTTGAAGTGTACGGTTATCGAAACCCATCAGCATAAGACCTGCCAGGTGAACGGCGTGGTAGAATACCTGCAGAATAATCCGTCGAAATTACTTCGAAAAGTACCTATTGGCACCAACCTCGATTTCGATCATTCATGGGCTCGCGCTGTTGGTGATTTGGGGGCACTCAGCGAAGAATCGAAGAAAAAATGCCAGGTAAAAGCGATGCCTTTCCCATCCAACCTCGATATGGTTTATGAAGGAACCGATAAATTGAAGCTGGCAATTACCAATGTCATCAGAAATAACCGGCAGTTTATTTATTAACCGGAAAACTTAAAGCGAAAGGCAGACCACTTTTTTGGTCTCGAAGAAAGATTCGCTGAAAAAATCAGCAATCGAATATAGTTCCACGTCCCGTCGGAATGGTTTTATTTCATCGGCAAAGTCGCCACCCTTGAGATAAATGATTCCGTTGGGACGTGCGTTTTTTTGCTCTTTGGCTATGTTTTTCCGAACCATCGCCACAAACTTCGGGAAAGCTGTTACGGCCCGGCTAACCACGAAATCGAAAGGCTCTTTCACCTGTTGAACACGGGTATGAACTCCTTTCACGTTCGTTAATCCCAATGCTGCCGCTACTTCATTCACCACTTTTATTTTCTTACCAATCGAATCAACCAATAAGAATTCCGTTTCCGGAAATAAAATAGCCAATGGTATTCCCGGAAAACCGCCTCCTGTGCCTACGTCCATGATGCGCGTTCCCGGCACAAAATTTATCACTTTGGCAATGGCCATCGAATGCAAAACGTGGTGGATATAAAGCTCGTCAATATCCTTCCGGGAAATCACGTTAATTTTCTCGTTCCATTCACGGTAAAGCGCTCCAAGCCGGGCAAAACGGTCGTATTGCTCCTGTGTTAAATCGGGAAAGTACTTCTGAATAATCTCCATTGCGATGCTCATTTGCCCGTTTTATCGGAACCCATTTCGGTTTTCTTCAACAGGTTAAACAGCATTTCGCGGGCACGAAAGAGCTGCACTTTGACGGTTCCAAGGGGCAAATTTAACTCTTTTGCTATTTCGTCATACGAATACTCTTTGAAATATCGGAGTTCGACCAACATGCGGTAACGCGGCTTCAGGCGACTCACCATCCGGCGAAGAATATTGGCACGCTGCTGACGAATATATTTTTCTTCGGGCGAAAGTGTTTCTGATTTGAAATTCGGATTGTATTCCGAATCTTTCCGGTCGGTATCGGGATTCTCCAGCGGAACCGTATTGGCTCTTCGCTTACGCAGAAAATCGATCCCATTGTTTGAGGCAATCCGGAACAACCAGGTACTAAAAGCAAACTTGGGTGAATATTGATGAAGATTGGTAAAAGCTTTTCCAAAAGCCTCGATGGTTAAATCTTCCGCATCGGCGCGGTTATTAACCATTTTTAGCAACATAAAATAAATAGCATCTTTATAACGGTTCATCAACCGCGCAAAAGCATACTCGTCCCCTTCCCTTGCCAGCTTTACAAGCTCAAGGTCTCTACGTGCATTCTCTGACAAATTGGGGTTTATTTCCATTTCTTCCTCTCCGCCGCAATGTGCTGTCTCCAGCTCATCCAACCATTAATCAGCGGCAGGCAGGTTCTGTACAGAAAGCTTCGCAACACCAATCCTCTATCACCCAAACGATTCGAGGCAACTATCATCAGGATAAATTCCAGCAAAAACCGAAATGCCCATATGCCCAGAATCCAAAACCGATAAGGTGATATAACCAGAAGAACCAGCAAGGCAACATCTGTCAAAATCCTGCTTACCATATCAAGCGATAAATAAAACCGCTGGGATACAGAAAATTTTCTTCTTAATAACAAATGTTTCTTTTTTAAGTTCATCCAGTCATAGTACATCAGCGGACCTGAAATACCCACAGAAGTGGCAGCACCGAAGGCCACTGCAGAATTCTTCTTACGCGATAATTTGTTGACGAACATTTCGTTTTCACCGAAAGGTGTATCCAGTTGAGCGGCAAATCCCCGCTTTTCAAGGAAATATTTCCGGCGATAAGCCAGGTTAATATTCGAAATAGGCATCGGTAATCCGAAAAACCACGCCGGACCGTATCGAAGTGCCAGCGTGAAATTCTCAATACGCGTCCACCATCTTCCATAACCGGAAGTACGCGAGTAATTAACGTATCCAAACACAATATCTTTTCCCGGTTCGAGATAAGCAGAATAGGCATCGAGCCAGCCTGAGCCGGGAACTACCACCTGCGGATCGAGGAAGATTAACCAATCGTTGGTGGCAGCCCGAATACCAACTGTCAACGCCAGCGCATTGGCAAAATCAGTTTCCTGTTTCACGATGGTTGTCTTCAACTGTAGATACTTGCTTTTCATTACCCTCAACACGGCATCCGTATGATCGGTCGAGCAATCGTCAACCACTATGACTTCGTAATTCGGGTAATTCTGTTCCAGCAGAGGCGGCAAAGTTTCCTTTAATTCTTCGGCATAGTTCCGGGAAGTAATAATCAGCGAAACCGAAGGCTTCTCTGACGAAGGTTGTTGCTTCTTTCGAAAGATCAATGAGGCGAGCGAAATCAGATAAACCAACTGAATAAGCGTTCCTATTGCCAAAACAGCCATTCCGATAAGTTCCACCAAACTAAATGTAAGATTATCTGTCAGCATTATTCTTTTGGTTTTCCGAGTCTCCCAAAAATAGATAATGACGGAGTATAATACCTACATATCGTTAATTTTTTTTCACATATCTCAATCATAAGGTCTCCGGGGATATTACACCATAATAATTATCTTTGTGCGTCACAATTTTTGGTAATGAAGTTCGAACTACAATATACACTGCAGGGAACCAAAGCCCGTGCGGGAAAACTTTATACTGCTCACGGCGAAATTGAAACGCCGATTTTTATGCCTGTCGGAACGGTTGGCTCGGTAAAAGGCGTCCATTTTCGGGATCTGAAAGATGATGTAAACGCCCAGATTATTCTGGGAAACACCTACCACCTGTATCTTCGTCCGGGCATGGATACCATTGAAAAAGCTGGAGGTTTGCACAAATTCAACGGCTGGGACGGTCCCATCCTGACTGATAGCGGCGGTTTCCAGGTTTTCTCGCTGGGCGATATTCGTAAACTATCGGAAGAAGGAGCCAAATTTCAGTCGCACATCGATGGTTCCCGACATATGTTTACGCCGGAAAATGTGGTTGATATTCAACGGACCATTGGTGCCGATATCATCATGGCTTTCGACGAATGCCCTCCGGGAGATTCGGATTTCGATTACGCCAAAAAGTCGCTGGAGCTTACCCAGCGTTGGCTGGAACGTTGCATCAAACGTTTCGATAAAACGGACCCCAAATATGGCTACGACCAAACGCTCTTCCCTATTGTTCAGGGTGGAATTTATCCGGAATTGAGAAGAAAAGCGGCTGAGCATGTCATCTCGTTTGAACGTGACGGTTATGCCATTGGCGGTCTTTCGGTAGGAGAAAAAGAGGAAGATATGTATTCGACCATTGAAGTCGTGAATGAAATTCTTCCGGAAGACAAACCCCGCTACCTGATGGGAGTCGGTACGCCGGTCAATATTCTGGAAGCCATTGACAGAGGCGTGGACATGTTCGATTGCGTGATGCCCACCCGGAACGGACGAAACGGAATGTTATTCACCAGCGAAGGCATTATCAACATCAAGAATAAGAAATGGGAGAACGACTTTTCACCGGTCGACCCGAATGGCACCTCGTTTGTTGATCATCATTACACGCGGGCTTATTTGCGGCACTTGTTCCAGGCAAAAGAAATGCTGGGTGCGCAAATCGGAAGTCTCCACAACCTGGCCTTCTACCTTTGGCTGGTTGGTGAAGCCCGTGAACAGATTAAGGCAGGAACATTCAAACAATGGAAGAATGTAATGGTGGAAAAAGTGAGTCGTCGTTTGTAGTTTACTATTAAATTCGCAGAAAATACGCTTAGTCGCATGCAGCTACTGTCAAAACCATATTTAAAAAAAATTGACGTATACATCATCAAAAAGTTTTTGGGTACCTTTTTCCTGGCAATTGCCCTGATTATTGGTATCTCGATTGTTTTTGACATCTCCGAGCACATCGACGAGTTTATCAGTCGCCATGCTCCGCTGCGCGCAATTGTTTTCGATTTTTACCTGAATTTCATTCCCTACTTTGCGAACCTGTTCAGTAGTCTGTTCACCTTCATCGCGGTTATTTATTTTACCTCGAAGATGGCTTACAACTCCGAAATTATTGCCATCCTCGCCAGTGGAGTAACATACAAACGATTGATGCGCCCCTATATGATCGGTGCAGGAATTATCGCTTTAATGTCGTGGACATTGGGAAATTTTGTCATTCCGCCAGCCAATACTATTCGTATCGATTTCACCAATAAATACCTGAAAGGAGAATACAATAACCAGGACCGAAACATCCACAGGCAGTTGGAACCGGGACTCTATATCTACATGCGGAACTACAACAATAAAAACGATGTAGGATATAAATTCTCTATCGAGAAATTCAAAGATCACAAACTGGTTTCGAAACTGATCTCCGATTATGTGAAGTGGGACCGCGACAAGAAAAAATGGGTGATTCACAACTACTACATTCGTGACCTGAGCGGACCGACAGAGAAAATCACATCGGGTGCGGTAATTGATACCACCCTCCGAATGAAACCGGAAGATTTTGGCCGGCAAAAGAACCTCGAAGAGACCATGAACTACTGGGAGTTGAATCATTACATCGAGGATTTGAAGTTGCGCGGTGTGGACAATGTCGTGCAGTACGAAATCGAAAAACATAAACGAACATCCGGACCATTTTCCACATTTATCCTCTCGATCATCGGTGCAGCACTCGCTTCGCGGAAAATCAGGGGTGGAATGGGACTCCACCTGGGTATCGGACTGTTACTCAGCTTTTCTTACATTATGTTCCTCCAGGTATCGACCGTTTTTGCCACCAAGGGAGGGATGGATCCGTTTATTGCGGTCTGGATACCCAACCTCCTGTATTCCATTATAGCTATCTTCTTATACAGGTGGGCATCCAAATAATCGAACAATAAAAACTGTTATTCAATTTTTTGATATCTAAATAGATAGAGATGTCATTTAATGTTGGCTCGTGCTCTTTCCCGGCATTTTTTTTATAATTTTGCCCCCCGAAGTAGATGAACTTTATAGGTGATCATCCTGGCTTTTCAAGATGATCTTGAATTTAAATCGTAACCTATGTCATTAAAAAGAAACATCCTGGACCTCCGTAAACGTAAGCAAGAGGTACAGTTGGGGGGTGGTGAAAAAGCCATCGAAAAACAAGTGGCCATGGGTAAAAAGACGGCCCGTGAGAGAATCATGTCTATTCTGGACGAAGATTCTTTCCACGAGTACGATCTTTTTGTTGAGCACACTGCTCGTGATTTCGACATGGACAAAAAGGTGTTGCACGGCGATGGTGTTATCATCGGGACAGGTACTATTTACAATCAACCTGTTTGTATTTATGCACAGGACTTCACCGTAGCCGGTGGTTCACTCGGTTTGATGCATGCCCGTAAAATCACCAAAATCATGGACCACGCCCTGAAAATGCGCGTTCCGATCATCGGTATCAACGACTCCGGTGGTGCCCGCATCCAGGAAGGTGTCAACTCGCTCGCCGGTTACGGTGAGATTTTCTACCGGAACACCAAAGCTTCCGGCGTTATTCCGCAGATTTCAGTTATCCTCGGCCCTTGCGCCGGTGGAGCCGTTTATTCTCCCGCTTTAACCGATTTCGTATTTGTAGTGGAAAACATCTCCAAGATGTTTATCACCGGACCAAGTGTTATCAAAACAGTGCTTGGCGAAGAAATCAGTATGGAGGAGCTTGGGGGAGCCCGGGTACACAGCGAAATTACCGGTAATGCCCATTTCTTTGCCGAAAGCGAGGATCAATGCTTCGACCAGATCAAAAGCCTGATTTCATTTATTCCGTGGAATAATACGCAGAAAGCACGGAAATTCCCGCCACAGGAACCAACCTCTTCACTCAATGTGGAAGAGATTGTGCCGTCCGATCCGAGGCGTCCGTATGACATCCGCGATATCATTCGCGCGGTAAGCGATAGTAGCGAGTTCCTCGAGATTATGGAGAATTTCGCTCGCAACATCGTTATCGGTTTTGGACGTATCAAAGGCGAGACTGTGGGTTTTGTGGCCAACCAGCCCAAATACCTGGCCGGGGTACTCGATTGCGACAGCTCCGATAAAGCCGCTCGTTTTATCCGCTATTGCGACTCATTTAACATCCCGATTGTCACTCTCGAAGACATGCCTGGTTACCTGCCTGGCGTCGATCAGGAACACGCTGGTGTCATTCGCCACGGAGCCAAACTGTTGTATGCTTATAGCGAAGCGACCGTTCCGAAAATCACCGTTATTCTGCGTAAAGCATATGGTGGAGGTTACATTGCAATGAACTCGCGCCACCTGGGTGCCGACTTTGTTTTCGCATGGCCAACTGCCGAGATTGCTGTGATGGGACCAGAAGGTGCTGCCAATATCGTCTTCCGTAAGGAAATTGCTGAAGCAGAAAATCCGGACGAAGTTCGGAAACAGAAAATCGAAGAGTACAAAGAGAAATTCGCCAACCCGTTTGTGGCCGCTGCCAAAGGCTACATCGACGAAGTAATTGAGCCGGCTGAAACCCGTGCCCGATTGATTCACTCGCTGTCACTTTCCGACAACAAAGTGGATGCCCGTCCGGCGAAGAAACATGGTATTCCTCCGTTCTAAAACGGGATTTTCTGTTAACCAAATCCTTTCAAAATGGAAGAAAGTACACCAAAATATCAAACCTTTGTGGTGAATAGTGCCAAATATAAAACACTCTACACAAAGAAGTTTGAAACTCGAAAAAAATGGGAACGCCCAAATCCGAATGAGATTCGTTCCTATATTCCGGGAACCGTCTTAAAGATGTGTGTAACCCCCGGACAAGAAGTAAAAGAAGGTGAATGCCTTCTGATTCTTGAAGCCATGAAAATGGAGAATAAAATCGAGATGCCCTTCGATGGAAAAATAAAAGAGATTCACGTCGAAGAAGGTGTCAGGATTGCCAAAGATGTTATCATGGTAACCATCGAATAAACAACAAAAGCTGCCTCAATCGGGGCAGCTTTTTATTTTTCCCTTCCGGGGAATAAATCCCCTTTCAAAATTCTTACCACTCACTTTCACAACGACAGATAAGTTTTCAGGCAAAAGCAGCCAATCCTATCGATAGCAAGGCATAACCAACATGTAGCAACACACGACTGACGCGAAGAAATCCATAACGGACCTGTAGCAACACGTCACGCACCTGAAGCAATGCACGACCGACCTGTAGCAACTCACGCCGGACGCGAAGCAACGCATCCGGAACGATTCGCAGCTGACCTCCCCTATAGACAAAAACTAGAATACTTCCGTCCAGAGAAAGCTCCCTTCCGGGAAATCGATATCACGCCACATAGGCTCAGCACGGAATAATCCGAAAACCGACGAACCACTCCCCGACATGGAGGTGTAAACGGCTCCCCGCTCCTTCAGCTTTTCTTTAACTGCTTCGATTTCGGGAAAACGCCTAAAAATTCCGGTTTCAAAATCGTTGACAACGCTTTCCTGCCAGTTATTGACCGACTGCCGGATGGCCTCTCTCAAACGAACTTCAGGTATCCCGGGATGAACTCCGGCATAGGCTTCCCTGGTTCCTACTTCAACCGGAGGTTTCACCAGCAACAGATGCCATCCCGCTAAACTCAGCGGAAGAGTCTCCAGCTTCTCTCCGATTCCGGACGCAAACGAGGGGATATTTTCAAGGAAGAAAGGGCAATCTGCACCAAGCCTTGCTGCATACGACATCAACGTCCCTGAGGCGATATTCAGCCCGAAAAAGTCATTCAGGCCTTTGAGCATAAAAGCAGCATCGGAGGAGCCACCGCCTAGACCTGCTCCAAACGGTATCGCTTTGTGCAGATGAATATCGACTCCCGGCAACGAGTAATCGGCCGCCAGCATTCGGTACGCTTTCACCACCAGGTTATTCTCCGCGGCACCACCAACTTCAATTCCACTATTGCTGAAACGAACTTCTCCGGCATGGTTCTCAATAAACTCCAAACCGTCTTGTAGTTTCAACGGATAGAATACGGTTTCCAGTTCGTGGTAACCGTCGTCCCGCTTTCGCAGAATATTCAGGCCGATGTTTATTTTGGCGTTAGGAAATACTATCATAGGTTAGCAAAATAAATCCGGGGAAGTTTCCCCGGATTTATGAGTTTATTCTTCCATATAACTTTCCAGTGGTTCGCAGGTACAAATCAGGTTCCGATCGCCATAAGCATCGTCAACCCGGCTGACTGGCACCCAGAATTTATTATCTCTTAGCCATTCGAGTGCATAGGCTGCCTTTTCACGAGAGTAGCTGTGCTTCCAGTCATCGGTCATCAATACTTCAGCTGTATGCGGTGCATTCTTCAGTACGTTATCATTTGCATCCGCTTTGCCTTCTTCAATCTCCTTAATCTCACTGAAGATACTGTTCATGGCTTCGACGAAACGATCGAGCTCTTCTTTCGATTCACTCTCTGTCGGTTCTACCATCAGTGTTCCGTGTACCGGAAATGAGAGCGTGGGCGCGTGGAATCCATAATCCATCAATCGCTTGGCAATATCGGCTTCGGTAACACCAGCCGAGGTCTTCAGGTGACGACATTCCAAAATCATTTCGTGTGCCACCCGACCTTTTTCGCCGGTATACAAAATACCGTAATTGTCTTTCAGCAGCGAAGCAATGTAATTGGCATTCAAAATAGCAATTTTGGTTGCCTGCGTCAGGCCGTCAGCCCCAAGCATTTTGATGTACCCGTACGTGATGGGCAACACCGAAGCACTTCCCCACGGAGCCGCTGAAACAGCATGCAAACCTACGTGTCCGTTATTCATCACCGGATGCGAAGGCAGGAATTCCACCAGATGCTTAGCTACACCAATCGGGCCAACACCGGGTCCACCTCCACCGTGCGGAATGGCGAAAGTTTTATGCAGGTTCAGGTGGCAAACATCGGCACCGATTCGCTTCGGATTGGTCAATCCAACCTGGGCGTTCATGTTGGCACCGTCCATGTACACCTGACCACCATTTTTGTGAATGATGTCGCACATTTCAACAATCGCCGACTCGAAAACTCCGTGCGTTGACGGGTAAGTGACCATAAAGGCCGACAGATTATCTTTGTATTCTTCAGCTTTCGCCCGAAGAGCTTCCAGATCAATATTACCTTTTTCATCGCAAGGAACTACCACCACTTTCATACCTGCCATCACTGCACTGGCCGGGTTGGTTCCATGTGCTGAAGAAGGAATCAACACCACATTACGATGACTTTCTCCACGACTTTTATGGTATTCACGAATCACCATCAAACCGGTGTATTCGCCTGCAGCACCCGAATTCGGCATCAGCGAAATATCATCGAAACCAGTAATTTCAGACAAATCGCGACGCAGTTCTTCCATCATTTCGTGGTAACCCATCGCCTGGTTTTTCGGCACAAACGGATGGATTCCGTTGAACTCAATCCAGCTTAGCGGAATCATTTCAGTAGCCGCATTCAGCTTCATGGTACACGAGCCCAGCGAAATCATGGAATGTACCAGCGAAATATCTTTTTTCTCTAACCGCTTGATGTAACGTGCCATCTCGGTTTCGGAGCGATACTTGTTGAAGACGTCCTGCCCCAGGTACTCCGATTTACGACTGTATTTCTTATCAATCTTCGAATTCTCAGGAATCTCCTCGATAACCGGAATCCGCTTGTTAGCTGCCTTCGCAAAAACTTCCAAAATCCAGTTAATGTCCTCCAGGTTGGTCGTTTCATCAATACTCAGGCCCACTTCACCTGATTCGAAATAACGGAAGTTCATCTCCAAATCAAGCGAAAGCCACTCAATATCTTCTTTCTTCACGTGTCGCGGAAGCGAAATACGAATGGTATCGAAGAAATTGGCATTTTCCTGCTTGTATCCAAGTTTGGTAATCTCATCTGCCAGCAAAACACCAATGCTGTGAGCTCTGTCGGCAATACCGCGAATGCCTTCCGGTCCGTGATAAACAGCATACATTCCGGCCATTGTCGCCAGCAGTGCCTGTGCTGTACAGATATTTGAAGTTGCGCGCTCACGCTTGATATGCTGCTCACGGGTCTGCAGCGCCATTCGCAAGGCCAGCTTTCCGGTAGCGTCTTTCGACACGCCGATAATGCGGCCAGGCATATAACGTTTGTAATCTTCCTTAATGGCAAAGAAAGCAGCAGAAGGTCCACCATATCCCATCGGA
Organism: Prolixibacter sp. NT017; assembly: GCF_009617875.1. Taxonomy (NCBI): domain Bacteria; kingdom Pseudomonadati; phylum Bacteroidota; class Bacteroidia; order Marinilabiliales; family Prolixibacteraceae; genus Prolixibacter; species Prolixibacter sp. NT017. Next base: position 3,789,347 of record NZ_BLAV01000001.1, read on the forward strand.
ACTCCAAAACGTTGAGCGGAACCAAACACCACATCGGCATCCCATTCACCCGGAGGCGTAATCAAAGCCAACGCTAACAGATCGGACGCAACCGCAATTTTACAATCGTTGTCGTGCAGGCGGCTGGTGAAGTTGCTATAATCCTCGACTTCACCTTTCAAATTGGGATATTGCACGATGGCTCCAAACCAATTCTCTTCAATCTTATCGCGTGAAAAATCACCAACTTTCAATTCAATTCCCAGCGGCTCGGCACGGGTTTGCAACACATCGAGAGTTTGCGGCCAGACGTTTTCATCGACGAAACAAACATTCGCTCCGGCTTTCTGCTTTCCACGACTACGGGTAGCATACATCATCGACATGGCTTCCGCGGCAGCGGTAGCTTCATCGAGTAATGAAGCATTCGCCAAATCCATGGCTGTCATTTCACAAACCATTGTCTGGAAATTCAACAATGCTTCGAGACGTCCCTGCGAAACTTCTGCCTGGTAAGGCGTATAGGAAGTGTACCAAACCGGGTTTTCGAGAATATTGCGCTGAATAACTGCCGGGGTTATTGTGTCGTAGTACCCCATTCCGATGTAGGTATTGAAGACCTTATTTTTGGCAGCCAGTTTTCTTATTTTTTTGAAATAAGCCCGTTCGGTCAAACCGTTGGGCAAATTCAACGATTCTTCCAAACGAATATTGGACGGAACAGTCTGATCGATCAGCTCGTCCATTGATTTTACGCCGATAACCCGAAGCATCTCGTCTAAGTCATGCTCGCGGGGTCCTATATGGCGGTTGACAAATTTATCGATTGCCATCGCTAGTCAATTTTAGTTTATTATATCCCGACACAATTTTAAGGTCTTCCGTAATAGGAAAACATGATATTTTTCCTTAATCCCAAACCGTTTTTACTGCAGAAAAGGATTGTTTTTTATTTCGTCTCCAATCGTTGTTTCCGGTCCGTGTCCGGGAAACACTTTCGTGGCCGGATCAAGTCCCAGTAATTTCGATTTGATGCCAGTGATCAACGCTTCGTGCTCCCCTCCCGGAAGGTCAGTTCGACCGACAGAACCATAAAAGAGGATATCACCAGCAATCAATATTTTCTCTTTTGCATTGTGAAATGCCACGCCGCCCGGCGAATGTCCCGGAACATGGATGACTTTCAACGTAGTGTTTCCAAACGTTATTTCATCACCTTCTTCGAAGAATTTGGCTGGTTTCGGAGGCTGGTGCATCGCAATGCCAAACATTCCTCCCTGCTCTTTCGCATTCGAGACCAGTGAATTGTCGTCTTTATGCATTTCCACTTCCAAATCCCACTGACGTGCAGCAAAACCGTTCCCAATCACGTGATCGAAATGGCCATGAGTATTCAGTAGTTTGACCGGCTTTAATTCTTTTTCCTCAATGAAACCAGCAAGAGCTGCTTCTTCAGCAGGCTTCGAACACCCCGCATCAATTATGGCACACTCACCTGTTTCATCCCATACCACATAGGTATTTACCGCTACCGGATTAAATGTAAACTTTCGAATTTCCATCATAGCTTTCTTGTATTATCCTGATTTTCCGCCAACGAGCGGGACAAAAATAAAACCTCCTTTATCTTCTGTTCTGTACTCCGTTTCCGACACCCTCACCACCAGCTTCATTTCCTGGTGATGCTGTGAGCCTACCGGAATTACCATACGTCCGCCGACCTTTAATTGTTCCAGCAGAGCTTCCGGAATATAGGGAGCTCCGGCCGTAACAATTATCTTGTCAAATGGACCATAGGTTGGCAGTCCGGCATAACCGTCTCCGTGAAAAAACATCGGTTCGTAGCCGATGGAGGGTAACAATGCTCTTACCTTTTCGTAGAGCTCCCGATGACGTTCGATGGTAAAAACCGTAGCTCCCATCTCACAAAGTACGGCGGCCTGGTAACCCGAACCGGTACCGACCTCTAACACCTTGTCGAATTTTTTCACTTCGAGCAACTGCGTTTGAAAAGCGACCGTATATGGCTGCGAAATAGTTTGCCCCTTACCTATCGGGAATGCTTTATCCCGGTAGGCAAACTGCACAAAGCTGCTGTCCATGAACAGATGGCGAGGTACATTACCGATGGATTCCAACACATTGGCATCCGTTATTCCTTTCGATTGAATCTCGCTAACCAGCTTTCGTCGCAGACCACGATGTCGGTAATTATCTTCCAAGGGGCGTTTGCTTTTCAAATTCGCCAACAAAAATACCTTTCAATTGTGGGTTTTTCAACAAAAATGGTTGATAAATAAGACCGCCAAGGGATTCTTCCATACACTTAGCCTATGTACATTTGTGTATATGCTGAAACCCGGAATTATTTTACCCCCCCAATCAACGAAACACCTTATCGGGAAATTACCTGATAAGAAGAAATTACACTGGTATGTTTTTGATAATCATCAAAAGTGGGATGCCAGTGAACATGCCCATTTCAGCCTATATGAGAGCGACGTAATCCCGCTGATCTCCGATGTTCTGTTCGTTCTCGATCCGGAATTCTGCCATTTTGAATACCTGACCTTCGCCATTCGGAACTCATGTCACCTCTTTATCGAAACAATCGACCAGCTGACGATAACACAACAGCAGCAGTTAATCGAACTGGCCCACGAAGCCGGCACCCAAATTGTCGTGCGAGCCGACCAGTTGTACTTACCACTGACGAAGCAGTTGTTCCAGCTCAACCAGTTTCCCCGAATGGTAAAAAGCGAATACGCCTCGACCCGGTCGAACGAAGATCTTTCTACTCACATCCGCTGCTTCATCCGGATTATTTTGAAATTAAATCCAACCGAAATAACCGAAATGGCGGTAGCCGGAGGTAACTTTTTATCGATATCGACAGACTTTGTCGATATCCATCTGGATTTCGCCGATGGAATGGTGGCGTCAATGAATTTTAGCAACCTCGCCTCTGCCGAATCATCCCGGCTGCTTGTTTTCCGTAACGGCGGCCTGATGGATGCTAATTTTTCGGCCAATCACCTGGAACTAATTCCCGAAAACCGAACCTTTTCTTTTTCCGGGTCAGATGCCAACGAACTTCTGATTCAGCAAATCGATAACTTCCTGGTAAGCATTGACAACATGGACTTTTCGACTCACTCACTGGAGGAAGAGAAAGAAGTTGTTTTTCTGCTCGACCGGATAAAAGAGCAACTCAGGCTCAAATCCGTTTCCATCTAGTCAAATTTTGTATTCATTTGCATAAGTTTTTTTAAATCCAGGCGTTTTGTAATTTGAAAGCCCGAAATTCACAAAACCAATAGAAACCTAACCTCATCACTCAAATGAAAAGGAGAAAGTTCCTTGCCAGTTATATTGTCTCTGACTATTTAGCCGCTCTGTGCGCCTGGATATTATTTTACTTGTACCGGAAACATTATGCCGAGGCTTTAATCTTCGGGCAAAACCATACCATCGATTTTACCCGCCAGTTTTATCTAGGAATTATTTTAATTCCACTCTTCTGGCTCGGCCTGTATACCATTTCGGGATTTTACAACGATGTACTGCGAAAGTCGCGCCTGCTGGAGTTGGGACAAACTATCTTTTCGGCAATACTGGGCTCACTTTTCATCTTTTTTATGTTTCTGCTCGACGACTATATCCCCGACTATACTTTCTACTACAAGCATATTCTGGCACTACTGGGAATTCAATTTGTACTTACATATGTTCCCCGTTTGAGCATTTCCACCATCATGGTACACCAGTTCAAAACCGGACGTATCGGCTTCCCAACCTTGATTATAGGGACCAACGAAGTTGCTCACCGTATTACCCGTGAGTTGGAATCGCAACCTGTCCCTACCGGGAATCAAGTGGTGGGATACGTTGCAACAGATGAGGAAGACGACGAAACTGAAGTGCCACAAGAACAAGTTTTGGGACACTTAGATGATATCCCGAAAATCATCAGTCAACACAAAATCGAAGAGGTCATTATTGCCACCGAATCGTCGGACCATAAAAAACTGAACGACATCATTAACCGGTTGGCGGGTCGGAACATCATCATTCGCGGTATCCCCGATATTTATGACATTCTTTCGGGAGCAGTAAAGATGACGACGGTTTATTCCAGTCCCTTGATTCAGATTTCAAATGGAATTATGCCGGCCTGGCAGATGAACATCAAGCGTTTGCTCGACATTTTTATTTCGATTATTGGACTGATTGTTTTATCTCCATTATCCCTTGGCTGTATCATTGGTGTGAGGTTCTCATCGCCGGGCCCTATTCTTTACCGGCAGGAACGCATCGGACGCTATGGGAAACCGTTTATCATGTACAAATTCCGAAGCATGTACAATGATGCAGAGAAAAACGGACCCGACTTATCCAGCCACAACGATGAACGAATAACTCCGTTTGGCCGGTTCCTCCGAAAATCGCATGCCGATGAAATACCTCAATTTGTCAATGTGTTGAAAGGTGAGATGTCTGTGGTTGGTCCCCGTCCTGAGCGCGCTTTTTATATCAGGAAGATTGAGGAATCGGCCCCCCATTATCGCCATTTGTTACGCATTCGTCCGGGAATTACCAGCTGGGGACAGGTGAAATACGGGTACGCAGAAAATGTGACACAGATGATTGAACGCCTGCAATACGACCTCATTTATTTGCGAAACATGAGTTTGTATGTAGATTTCAAAATCATCATCTACACAGCCATTAATATTCTGCAAGGAAGAGGGAAATAAAAGACTTCAGCCTTTCAGACTGAATTTCTGGATCGGGCGGTAAACGGGGCCGGCAGGTTTCAGTATACTTTCGTAGAAAACCACTTCATTTACGACTATTCGGTGAAAAACTACCTCTCGATAATCATCGAGTATTTTCTTCAAATTTTCCGCCTCTTTGAGCCATTTAACACGACCTAGTGTGAGGTGTGGACGAAAAGCCCGCTCTTCCCCCTCAAAACCGGCTCCCTGTACCAGCAGTCCTGTTTCTACAGCGAGTTCCGACAGGGCTTCATTTCCCTCCAGGCCTATCCACAAAACCTTGGGATTTTCTGTTGAACCAAACTTTCCGAATCCTTTCAGCACCACGTCGAAAGGTGTCCTTTGATTAAATATGCCGGGGGCTTCTTTCAGAATTTTCCCAATTTGTTCTTTTGTAGTATTTCCCAGGAAGCGCAACGTTAAATGCATTGTCTCCGGATTTACCCAGTTTATTCTGCTTTTACTCAATTTCCCATGCAGCTCGCGTATGAACGTCAGCAACTTCTCTTCAGGACGGATATGTATGGCGATGAATGTACGTTTGCTCATATCGTTCCCTGGTTGATTTGTTGCACGATATTTTCAATCATCCAATCTTCCCCGTAAGGGTTATAACGAACCTTCAGATCGTTACCAAATATCCGGGCCACCGTCTGCCAGAAAAATGCGGTAAAACCGCCTCGGAACTCCTTGATAATTTGATACGACGAATGCCCTGTTTCACGGTCAATCAGCTTCATGAGAACTCTCCCTTCCGAAATTTTCATATGTTTTATCTCATCGCCGTATTCATTCATCAAATCTTCCTGCACCTGCTTGATATATTTTTTCCGCTGCCGGTCAGTCTTTAATGTGACATACACCTTGTTGTACTCCTCAAGCTTCTTAGCAGCCAATTTAGCCATCGGGTAAACCTTCTTCACAATTAGCACCATCCGGTTATAGCGCCGTTGCTGCCTACGGTAATACCTCCTGCTATGTGGCTTAATCTGAATCGGATCGAGTACCACATGAGGAATGGAATCGACTCTTCCGGCAAGTGAATCCGGCAACTCAGGAGGTACTAAAACCACCTGACTGTGTCCGGCTACCCCAATGAACAGAAAAACGAAAATGTACAACCACTTTTTCAACTCATCCTCCTTCTTTACCGTATAAAAATAACAATCAACAAAAGAAAATGACACAATAAAAGACATTGCTAAACATATTTCCCACAAAATTCAGTCCACTCATATTAATTATATTTGTCTCACATTAATACAAATGACAAGACAATATTTATATAAAGTCAATGAAAAAATTTAACGTAAATGTCAGCTCGGAAATCGGGCAATTAGAGGGAGTTATTTTACACACTCCCGGGCAGGAGGTAGAAAACATGACTCCACAAAATGCCGAGCGTGCCCTTTACAGTGACATACTAAATTTATCGGTTGCAAGACAGGAATATGCTCAGTTAAAGGGCGTTTTGGAAAAGGTTGCGACCACCTTTGAAGTAAGAGATTTGCTGACTCAAACCCTTCAAAATTCGCATGCAAAAGAGCGAATTATCAATCGCATCTGCGAACGTGAAGATGCTTTTTGCGAAATATCAGCTTTGTATGACCTCCCGGAAGAAGAGTTGGCCCGGCAGTTGATTGAAGGTTCTATTTTAAAACGCGATAACCTGACTAAATTTCTGAGCAAAGAGCGCTTCGCCCTTCGCCCGCTACACAACTTTTTATTCACGCGCGATGCTTCAATGACTGTCTATGACGAGGTTTTGATTGGGAAAATGGCGAGCCCCGTGCGCGACCGCGAAGCCTTAATTATGGAGGCAATCTTCAAAGATCATCCGCTCTTCGGAGTGAAGACCATCAACCCAATCGTTCCCATTAAAAACATTCCATCGAGTCCGTTGGCCAGCATCGAAGGCGGTGACGTGGAAATTGCCAGAGACGATGTAATACTGATCGGAACGGGTGTTCGTACGACTTCGCAAGGAATTGATTATTTGATTGAATCCATCAAAGAGAAGAAAACATCCGCCAAGCATATCATTGTCCAGGAATTGCCACATACGCCTGAATCATTCATACACCTCGATATGACTTTTACATTCCTGAACAAGGATGAAGTAATGGTTTATGAGCCCCTGATTCTTGGAAACAATAAATACCAGACCATTCACATTACCATCGATAACGGCGAGGTAACCAGCATCAAACTGCACGAAGACCTACTACAGGCGTTGAAAGAAGTGGGCATGGATATGAAACCGATTCAGTGCGGGGGAACCAAGGATGACTGGACGATGGAACGGGAACAATGGCACAGCGGAGCAAACTTCTTCTCCATTGCACCCGGGAAAGTAATTGGTTACGAACGAAATAACTACACCATTGAGGAGATGAGCAAGAACGGTTACGACATCATTAAAGCTCAGGATATCATCGAAAACAAAGCAGATATTCATGCATCGCAGAAAGCGGTCATTACCATTGCGGGTTCGGAACTGAGCCGGGGCGGAGGCGGTGCCCGATGTATGACGATGCCTGTGGGACGGAAAAAAGTAGATTGGTAGATGACGAGAAAGCTGAAAACAAATGAACTGGGGAGATTATCTGTCGATGAGTTTAAAGAGGCGGATAAGCTCCCGGTAACTGTTGTTTTAGACAATATCAGGAGCGGAAACAATGTGGGCTCGGTATTTCGCACCTCGGATGCTCTTCGTATTGAAAGAATCATTCTTTGCGGAATTACAGCCACGCCGCCAAACAAAGAGATTCATAAAACAGCTATAGGTGCTGAAAAATCAATCGATTGGGAATACTTTAAGCACACCGAAGAGGCTGTTCAAAAACTAAAAGATGAAGGCTATAGAATTGCCGGAGTGGAACAAGTGGAGAACAGCACTTTATTGCCTGATTTTAAAGCGAATGCTGACACTCCATTAGCTCTTGTTTTCGGCAATGAGGTAAAAGGTGTACAACAACAAATCATCGACATGTGCGATGAAAACATAGAAATCCCACAATACGGGACCAAGCACTCACTCAATATCTCGGTGAGCGCAGGTATCGTATTATGGGATATCTGCAATAAAATGCGTCGGTAAATAAAATAATATACCGAACATATACAACAATCTCAGGGTGGATTCATTGTGCACTAAGCACGATAATCCACTTTTTTCTTTGAAAGAAATAAAGGTTTTACCAGAGTAGAATTGTAAAAATGCAGATACAGAAATTCTATTCCGAAGTAGTTTTCACACTACTCCGGAATAGTTTCTGAAATATTTTCAGTTGAGTCTTACTCTACGATTGACTTGAACTGCTCGTCGTTGAAGTACTTCGAGAATTCGAGATCAACCTTCGCGATATCTTTGTACTTGGCATCTTTGCTAACGGCAGCTTTCAGGCTATCGTATAACAAAGTTGTCTTGGCAGTGCGTGCACCGATGATAGCTTTCAGATAATCAGCCAGTGCGGTCTCACTCTTCAGGTTGTTCAATGTGCGGAGTGCTCCGTTGTTATCGCCGGTAAGCATCTGAGCAAGAGCTTTGTTGACACAAGTTCCATCACCGAAGTACTTAACCGCAGCATCATAGTCACCTTTCAGAATACTTACTGTACCCAGGTTGTAGTTCACTTCCTGACCGGCACCGCTAGCTGCGCTGAAGAGTTCCTGAGCTTTGTCCAGATCTCCGTTCACCAGTGCTACTCCACCTAGGTTGTTCTGAATGATTGGGTTCTTCGGATCCAGCTGGTCTGCCTTTTCGAAGTTCGACTGAGCGTCGCTGGTGTTACCCTGATTCATTTCAACAACACCGAGGTCGTTGAATCCACGCCAATCTTCCGGGAACTGACGAGTGAAGCTGGTGTAAATTGCTTTCTGCTTGTTTAGGTCTTCAGTAAGAGAAGCAGCATAAAGCAATTCTGCCTGGTTGAGTTTAGAAGGATCGGTGTCTGCCAGATTGGCTATTTCTTCATCGGTCTTGCCAATCAAATCAACACTGGCAATAATTTTTGAACGACGCAGTTTCGGAAGAATTGTTTTTGCAATTTCCTGGAACGGACCAGTCAGGTTGCGAATCTCACGCTCGCGAACTTCCGGGTCCTGGTACATTGAAAGTACACGCAAAATCATTTCTTTATCCTGGATATTGGATTTCTGCATCAATTCTTTGAAACCTTCCCAGTCTTCCGGAGTGTATTTTCCGGTAACTTCAGTTTCAACTTTATCTTTTTTCAGTTTTCTGTCAACAACTTTGGTAGCTGAACCTTCACGTTTTTCAGCCAACTTGGTGTTGAACTTCTCAGGTCCGTCCGGAGAAGCATAAGCTGAAACCTCAACGCCTTTCAGATCTTTGCGATCTGCTTCAAATGCGTCTTTAATATACTGGTTCAACTTATCCATATCTTCCTTCTTCAACTGAGAACCGCGAACATATGAACTGTTGATGAGATACATCAAATCTGCTTTGTACTGATCGGGTACGACACGCTGAAATTTATCGATTGTCGGGTCATAAACACCAGTAGTATTCTTTTCTTTCTGAATACCTACGATTGAAGCGGGCTGGTCTTTAACCAAAGTAGATGTTGCAATTACACCGTCAGCAATCTTAACCGGATCGAAATCCAAAGTCTGGTCTCCTTGTGAAGCGGTGATGCGAACAACCAAATCAGATTTACGCATTCCATCTACATAAGGTACGCTACCTTTATATGAGAAAGTTCCACCGTTGTTGTAGCTAATCACTTTGTTGTTAGCTTCAACCTTTTCTCCCTGCAATTTGTAAGGAGCATACGCTTTTTCTCCGCCCTGATAAGTCAGAACTGGAGTAGCTGTAATGGTAGCTTTCTTATTAAAGTACTTTTCAGGAATACGACCCTGAATCTCAACATCAACGTTACCACCTTTTGCTACAAGCACTTCAGGAGTAACCGTGTAGTTGATCTTATCGGCATTCTTCTTCATTTTCTGCAGACTGGCACAGCTTGACAGCATCATCGCGCCAACGAAGAACACAGCAACAGCCTTAAAATTGATTTTCTTCATGATGAACCTTTATTAATTTTCAAAACCAATTGTTCGACACTTTTCACAAAAGTAAAATCTTTTGTTAATTAAGAAAAGCTTTAGAACGTTTTTTTATTATTGAATCTAATTATAATATCACTCTGTTTACCCCCAAATTATAGGACTTATGAAAAATAACATCAATTAGTTTTTCATAATCAGCCTGGCTCTCCACGAAATCAATATTCCGGGTATCAATAATAACAATCGGGAAGTCATTTTGCTGACGGAAAAAGCGAAAATATCCTTCACTAATTTTTTTGAGATATTTTTCGTCGATTTCCTGCTCGTAATCCCGTCCTCTCTTCCTGATATTTTCAATCAGACGATTCTCAGGAAGATGAAGATACACATACAAGTCAGGCTTGGGGTGTTTATCATATATGATTTCAAAGAACTTACGATACAACTGATACTCATCTTCGGCGAGTGTATTCTGAGCGAAAATCAGCGATTTCATAAAAAAGTAATCGGCCACCGTCAACTGGTGAAAAAGATCGCGATCAGAAAGCTCCCGCTTCAACTGATTATATCGTTCGGCCAGGAAGGATAACTCAAGAGGGAAAGAATACCGCTCCTGATCCTGATAGAATTTCGGCAGAAACGGATTATCTGCAAACTTCTCGAGAATCAGTTTAGCCTGGAAATCCTGACTTATCCGATTTGATAATGAGGTCTTTCCCGACCCTATATTACCTTCTATGACCAAAAAACTTATATTCATACAAAACCGGGGTAAAAATTCCGGGAAAGATATCCAATAATTTGCGAAGGGTCAATTAAATTTTGGCTCAACCCCCATTTCGTAAAACACAAATGACCAGATATCGGTGTACTCGTCTATTATCTTCGACGTTGGTTTTCCACCTCCGTGTCCCGCTTTGGTCTCAATGCGAACCAACGTTGGATTTTTACCATCGTTATACTCCTGCATCCGCGCCATATATTTAAAGGTATGCGCCGGCACTACCCGATCGTCATGATCAGCTGTCAACGCGAGAATCGCCGGATAGTGTCCTCCTTTCTTGATATTATGATACGGAGAGTAAGCATACAGGTACTTGAACATCTTCTCGCTATCGCTGCTGGTACCATAATCACCGGCCCACGACCAGCCAATGGTAAACTTATTATAACGCAGCATGTCCATCACTCCCACCTGCGGAATCGCAACGCGGAATAAATCAGGTCGCTGATTAATGACAGCGCCAACGAGTAAGCCGCCATTCGATCCCCCCATCAAAGCCAGATGGTTGGTATCGGTGTATTTCTTTTCGACCAGATATTCCGCTGCGGCGATACAATCGTCAAATACATTTTGTTTATGCATTTTGGTGCCGGCTTCATGCCATGTTTCGCCATATTCTCCTCCTCCTCGCAAATTCGCGACAGCATAAACACCGCCTTGCTCCAGAAACACCATTCGTGCCGGAGAGAAATACGGCGTCAGGCTAATATTGAATCCACCGTACCCGTATAACAGCGCAGGATTCGTTCCATCGAGTTTCGTTCCCTTCTTCATGAAAATGAACATAGGAACCTTGGTTCCGTCCTTGCTGGCGTAAAACACCTGCCGGGTTTCAAATTCTTTCGGGTTGAATTTCAACTCAGGCTGCCTGAATACTTTCGACTCGCCTGTTGCCACATCGTATTGATAGATGGTATTCGGCATCGTCCATGATTCAAACGTGTAGAAAGCTTCATTATCGTTCTTCTCGCCAATCAGCACCGATGCACTTCCCATTTCTGGCAACTCGATGTTCCCGGTTAGTTTTCCGTCGGGCTGGAACAATTGCAGAACGGTATGGGCATCTTTCATATAGGAAGCGCATATTTTGCCTCCAACGACCGATGCATTGCTTAACACATCGTCCGATTCAGGGATAATTTCCTTCCAGTTAGTTTCCTCCGGATGTTTTGGGTCTACCGCAACTAACCGGTATCGAGGTGCTTTGTAATTGGTCAACACCAGTAGCTGCCCATCCACATCATCTATAACCTGGAACTCTTTGTCAAACGAAGTATAAACCGGCTTCCACTTTCCATTCCTTTCATTATTCATCCTCACATAAAGCGAGTTACCAATAGACGCCTCGTACTCGGTGAGATATTGAATTTTTTCGTCTCTCGTTACACTTACATCTGATAGCCGTTTGGGATGCTCCGGCGTATCGTATACCATTTTATCATCCGACTGAGGTGTGCCGACCTTATGATAATACACCTTATGATACTCGTTGGACTGACTCAACTCGTCACCCGCCTTAGGTTTATCGTACCTGGAATAGTAAAAACCATCACCATCCCATCCAATGCCAGAAAACTTAATCCACTGCAAATGATCAGACAACTTCTCTCCGGTATTGATATCCAAAACATACCCTTCATTCCAATCGGAACCTGAGCGGGCCACAAAATAGGCGAGATACTTTCCGTCGTTGGAAACACGTGCAACACTAAGCGCTACTGTTCCGTCATCAGACAGTTTATTTGGGTCAAGTAATACCCTCGGTTCAGCATTTAAATTATCCTGAACATAGAGTACACTTTGATTCTGCAATCCATCATTCTTGTAATAAAAATACTTACCTGCCCTTTTGAAAGGAGCCGAATATTTGGGATAATTCCAGAGGTTGGTCAGTTGCTTTCGAATATTATCCCGGTAGGGAATTTTGGCGAGAAAAGCATTGGTTACTTTGTTCTCTGCTTTTACCCATTGGGCTGTCTCTTCTGAATTATCATCTTCCAGCCAACGATATGGGTCACTTACTTTATGACCAAAGTAATCATCAACAACATTGTCTTTGTGCGCCACAGGATATTTGATTTTCTGATTGTTCGTACAGGAAAAGGCAAAAAAAGCCAGACCTGCGAGTAGTATGGTCCCTTTCACAAGTTAAGTATTAAGTTTAATTACTAAACATTTAATGTCTGTCTGGTATAAAAAGAAACACAAAAAGTACACAAAGGTTTAATTATTTGCAACTTAAACGAATAAAAAAGTTAGTTAAAATGATTATTCCCCTAAAAAAATCCTCAAAGAAGCTTCTTTTTCGCTCTCATATTATTGTCTTTCCGACCTCCGAGCACGTATCCAATCAACATTCCAATAATGGTTCCTCCAACAATGAAGCCCCATTTCTGTCCATGAAACAACACCAAATCAATCAAGGCTCCCACCAACGCACCGGCTGGCAAACCGAGCGCTGACCACCTGTAGGTAAAATAATAAGGTGGAAGAAATCCGTGTTCCTCGGTCATATGTGAGGCCAGTGTGGACAACGCTCTGTCGAATTTACGCCTCCTCTTCCCCGGATGCTTCACTGCATCATTCATGCCGGCAACGGTTTCCCTCACCTTAGCATGCGTTTCCCTGCAAACCGGACAATCTTTCGAAAACTGATCCAGGCGTTGGATATTGCGCCAAAATTCTTCCAAACGGTAAAACCGTATATCCTTTTCCGAAATACCTTTCAGGTTTTCACGGAAAAGCTCCTCTGTCTCATTCAGCCACGCTGATTCTTTCGTTTCCATGTATTAAAAAAGATTGATTAAATATAGAAAAAACTGGCAGAGATAAAAAAAGCCCGGTCACCCGGGCTCTTAAATATAGTATGAATATACATCTATCGATTGTTTTCGCGACGCGGCGGACGACGGTCTCCACGGTCACGATTACGATCACCACCTCTGCGGTCGCCTCTGTCGCCTCGACCACCCCGATCGTTCTCGTTTCCGGTACGCTCCGGACGAGGCAGCAATACCTTTCTCGAAAGTTTCAGTTTACCTGTACGTTGGTCAACCTCAAGTAGTTTTACTTCTACTTCGTCGCCTTCTTTCAGCACATCGGCTGGATTCTCAACACGTTTCCAATCAAATTCCGAAACGTGGAGCAAACCTTCTTTACCGGGCATAATTTCCACAAAGGCTCCGAATGAAACGATTGACTTCACTTTACCTTTATAGACTTCACCTACTTCAGGAACAGCAACAATTGCCCGCACACGCTCCAACGCAGCATCAATTGCTTCGCGGTTGGGTGCACTGATTTCAACGATTCCCAAATCATCAACTTCCTCAATTGCAATGGTCGATTGGGTATCTTCCTGAATCTGCTGAATGATTTTTCCTCCAGGACCAATAACCGGACCAATCATCTCTTTCGGGATGGTGATGGTCACGATTCGTGGTACATTTGGTTTGTAATCTTCACGAGGTTCGTCAATCACTTCAAGAATCTTACCCAGGATGTGTTCACGTCCTTCTTTGGCTTGCTGCAGTGCCTGAGCCATCACTTCATATGAAAGTCCGTCAACTTTAATATCCATCTGGGTAGCGGTGATTCCTTTTTCTGTTCCGGTTACCTTGAAGTCCATATCTCCCAGGTGATCCTCGTCACCCAGAATATCGGAAAGGACAGCAAATTTATCTGAATCCTTATCGGTAATCAATCCCATGGCTATTCCTGAAACCGGGCGCTTCATTTTTACACCGGCATCCATCATGGCCATTGTTCCCGCACAAACAGTCGCCATCGACGACGAACCATTCGATTCAAGAATATCGGACACAATACGCATGATGTAAGGGAAATCCTCCGGAATCATTCCTTTCAAAGCACGGTGAGCCAAATTACCATGACCAATTTCACGGCGTGAAACACCTCTTGGTGTACGTGGTTCACCAACAGAAAAGGGTGGGAAGTTATAATGCAACAAGAAACGCTCGCGTCCCTGAACAGTTACATTGTCGATAATCTTCTCATCCATTTTAGTTCCCAGCGTCAAACTAGTCAACGACTGTGTTTCACCACGAGTGAAAATCGCGGACCCGTGTGCTCCCGGCAGGTAATTAACCTCGCCCCAGATAGGACGAATTTCATTGGTTTTACGACCATCGAGACGAATCTGCTCATCTAGGATCATCCGGCGTACAGCTTCTTTTTCCACATCGTGGAAATAACGACCAATCAAGCTAAGCGGAACCTCTTCTTCCTCTTTTCCTTCACTGTATTTCTCAATAAACTCTTCCTTAACCTTATCGAAGGCTTCGTAACGTTCCTGTTTGTTCTGTATCGTTGCCCGAGCTACATCGTATACTTTCTGGTAAGTTTCCTTTTTAACCAGTTCACGCAACTCTTCGTCGTTTGTTTCGTGTGAGTACTCACGCTTTACCACCCCAAGCTCAGCAGCCAGTTCTTCCTGAACCTTACAATGTTGCTTAATGGCATCGTGCGCAAATTTGATGGCTTCCAGCATTTCATCTTCGGAAACCTCATCCATTTCACCTTCTACCATCATGATGTTGTCATACGATGCCCCCACCATAATATCGATATCAGCCTTTTCCAACTGCTCCAACGAAGGATTGATGACAAGTTTTCCATCAACACGACCTACACGAACCTCTGAGATAGGACACTCAAAAGGCACATCGGAAACAGCGATTGCTGCAGAGGCTGCCAATCCCGCTAACGAGTCCGGCATTTCATCTTTCCCTGTTGAAATCAGGGAAATCATCATAGCCGTTTCAGCATGATAATCTTCCGGAAACAGGGGACGCAGAGCGCGGTCGACCAGACGAGCTACTAAAATCTCGTCATCCGAAGGACGTCCTTCACGCTTTAGAAAACCACCAGGGAAACGACCCGCAGCAGAAAATTTTTCACGGTAGTCAACCGACAAGGGCATGAAATCAACGTCTTCTTTAGCTTCCTTTGCCGAAACAACAGTGGCTAACAACATTGTATCACCCATTTTAACCACAACCGATCCGTCTGCTTGTTTTGCTAATTTTCCGGTTTCGATGGTGATGGACCTTCCATCACCGAGATCGATTGTTTTTTCAATAGCTTTATACATAATCTCTTCTTCAAACAATTAATAAGTTTAAAACAAATGGGTGGGGCTTTTTAAAAATACCAAAAAAGGCAATTCGAAAATTGCCTTTTAAGGTCGTTCGTTTATCTACGAAGATTAAGTTCTTTCAGAATCGCACGATAACGCTCAATATCTTTTCTTTTCAGATAATCGAGTAATGAACGGCGCTTACCAACCAGACGAATCAGTGCACGCTGTGTACTGTAGTCTTTGCGGTTCTTTTTCAGGTGCTCAGTCAGGTGACTAATGCGGTATGAGAATAACGCAATCTGACCTTCGGTTGAACCTGTGTTGGTTGCACTTTTACCGTGCTTTTCAAAAATCTCTGTTTTCTTTTCTGATGTTAAATACATTTTCTTAAAATAAATCTTGTGATACAATTATTACACCGCAGTATTCGAGTGCGATAACAACAGTGTAACATTACTTGCAAAAATCAGCCCCAAAAGTAAAGAAAAATATTGAAAAACTGTAATCTTTATTTGCGAATATTTCATTTAAACCATTTGACTAACAACCGCTAAAGCGATTCAGGCTCCTGCTCCAGAAATTCCTGTAATTTGGTTACCTGCGCATGCGAACCCAAAACGAATAATTTATCGCCCCGATTGAGCATATGCCCGGGGCCCGGATTGAAGACATATTTTCCTTCGAAATTCTTCAGTCCCACAATGGTAGCTCCCGTCACATTTCCCACTAGTAAATCAGCAATGGTTTTTCCTTCGTACTCCTCAGCCATCCTACTACAGGGAACCTCTGTGAGGCTTACCGATTTATTTCGCTGAAGCAGAACATACTCAACAAACTCCACTACATCAGGCTGAGTAACCAACCGAGCCATACGTTGTCCTCCCATGCGTTCGGGCATAATCACATTGGTTGCACCTGCCCGGCGAAGCTTCATATCCGAACCAATCTCCGAAGCACGGCTAATGATCAACAAGTTAGGATTCATGCTTCGCGCGGTTAACACGACAAACACATTATCGGCATCATTTGGTGTTGTGGCAATCAATGCACGTGCATGGTCGATTCGAGCCAACCTTAAATCATCCTCGTGAGTAGCGTCGCCGCGAACATATAGCAGATTGGGATCTTCGCGAATGCGCTCAATCACATTATCGCGTTTTTCGATAATAACAAAATGTTGATTATGATCCATGAGCTCCAGCGCCGCTTGTTCTCCGTTTCGGCCAAAGCCACAAATAATCACATGATCGGTTAGCTTTTCAATCTTCTTGTTCACGCGATTCGTCTTTAAATAATTAATAAACTCTCCATCGAGGAAAAAACGCACCAAACTGGAACCAACGTAGGCAATATTACCCAGCGATAAGATAATCAAAATTGATACAAATATTTTCCCGGCAGGAGATAGAGGTTTTACCACCTCGAATCCTACGGTGGAAACCGAAATAATGGTCATATAAAATGCATCAACCAGGTCGAGGCCTTCAATAATCATAAACCCGAGGACGCCAAAAATAATCAGCGACAACAGGAGAATGATCCCAATGCGTAATGTTCTGTAAGTTTGTTCCTCAAAGAGGTTCATGCAAAATAATTTTATGCCCGATTCCGCAACTCAGACACCGCTTCAACTCGCAATACCTGCTTTTTAGGTGCAACAAGGCTTGTGATTCCAGGGCGTTGTCCGCTTCTATTCCGGACACGGTCCACTTTCGTATCACCATATTATCCTCTGCCGGCAAATCTTCCAGCAGTTGCAGTGCCCTATTCTTCAAATATAGTTTATTTTGGTGTTCTCCATACAGGAAATAAAAGGGAACAATCACATTAATCACCAATAATCTCAGTGCCTGCTCCCCGAGTTTTTTCTTACGGCGAGGCGATTCCCTATTGAAATGATAATGCGTATCCCAGTACGGTGAAGCAACGACCTGAAACCAACCACGGATTTCGTCCATATTTTTTGCTTCCAGCAGTTTTCCCAATAACCCCTGCGAATTGTATATCAGTCGTGCAAACTGAGCCAGGCGGATTGTTGGAAAATTGACCGGACGCATTCGCATGAACTTCCACAGATGCCCTTCTATGGGACGCAGCGAATATTTTCCGGCCAGAAACCGGTATTCCTTACGCAACTGCAGATAATAATTATCAGCAAACAGTTCCTCGCCTAAAAGTCCGGCCTGACCGAAAAGCAATGCCTCGGTTTGCATGAGCGAATCGTGATGATGAGCCAGGACTTTCTGGGGCAACGACCGGACAACCATCTCAAATGGCTGGGCATTCACTTTAAAACCAAAGCCCCGAGCCAACATCCGGTAAAAGGTTTCTCCCCAATCGCCATTCGTATCCTGAAGCAGTTCATCTACGACTCCCGTCTTTTCTTTCAGGCGTTCAATCATTACACTGTTCAGGAAAAACTTCACGCGAAAGGGATCTATGCGGAAAAGACGCGATGCACAGGCTACCCAGTCCTTGCTTTCGGTTAATTCCTGATAATTTCTTTCGATGGTATCCGCCCATTTCAAAACAAATGTGGGAAGTTCGGCATCCAGAGCATTTTTTACCGGTTCGTCATGTTCAGCGACGACATGTAGTATAACGTTGTTATAGGCCGGGTCTTCTTGATGACCGTGACGATTCCAATCAGAAGATTTTTGGTGTATTTCGACACTGCCCACCCATAACGTGTCGCCAATTCGGATACGTGCTTCTGAGAAATCAGGTCCGGCATGCAGGTTATGAATTCCGGGCTGAAGAATTTCAACGGGTTCTCCGCCAATCGTTTTTTGCTGACGGGTTTGATATAAACGGTGTTTCCAGATAAAGTGGAGAAACTCTTCTTTCATACGGTTGGTGGATAATATTCCTGAAATTACAAAATTCCAGCCTCATTAACCAACCATAATGTATATCAAAGTTTATACTTCCGGATTTTGTTGTAGAGGGTCTGACGCGTGATTCCCAGCTGAGCAGCTGCCGCACTGTGATTCATTTTATGCCGTTCCAGTGCTTTTCTAATCATCGATTTTTCCATTTCTTCGATGGTATCCGGAATCTTGAATAACTGTGATTGTGCAGCCGACCGGAACATAAAATCTTCCGGACGCAACACGTCTTTTTCACACAGAATTACCGCTTTCTCTATTGTCAGCTTTAATTCTGAGACGTTTCCCGGCCAAGGATTCAGCTTTAATTCTTCCAGCGTCCGGGCACTCATCCGAAGCGGCCCTTTATGGTATTTGGCACTAAACTGCCCGATGAAAAAATTAGCAATCTCTTCAATATCTTCCACCCGATGCCTTAATGCCGGAATTTCGACAGCCCTGGACGAAAGACGACGATAAAGCTCTTCGTGAAAAGCGCCGTCGTTTACCAAAGACCTCAAATCCTCTGCTGTTCCCAACAACAATTTAACATTTACCGGTACAGCTCTGACGGCGCCGACCGGCTCAACCGTACTACGCTCCATGTAACGTAAAAACTGCTCTTGAACCGAAAGAGGTATTTTGGCGACCTCCGGAATATAAAGTGTTCCGCCTTCAGCAATTTGAAACTTCCCTGGGAGATCGGGATCGGCAGTCGGGTAATTCCTTTTCTTCACTCCAAAAAGATAACCGCCCAATTCGGTTTCCCGCTCCAATAAACTGTTTGCCTCCAGGAATAATTCGTTTCGACGGGATGACTGACTATGAATGTAACGGGCTACTGATTTCTTGCCACTTCCGGTCTCACCCTGCAACAAAATAACATCAGGCGTATCGATCACCCCCGCTAAGGCGTGCATCATCCGATTGTAAGGTACCGAACTTCCCTGAATGACTGGTTCAGCCTGCAACAACTCTTTCTTTATTCCGTCGAAACGGGACTCAATTAGCTCACACCGCTCCTTCATCAGTTTCAATTGAACAACCGAACGAAGCGATGCAACTAGCTTTCGTGTATTTACAGGCTTGAAAGCAAAATTGGCGGCTCCTTCTTCAATCGCCCGGTCACCGAGCATCACGTCATCTTCGTTAAGAAGAATAACCACCTCTATCCGGGAATTGATCCGTTTTATTTCGCGCAACCAATAAAGGCCACGCTCTTCACCCTCCCTTACACCGGAAAAATCAACGTCTAAGATCGCCACATCGGCCTTCTCGGTCTTGAGATAAAACGGCAACAGGTTAGGATTTGAAAAGGATTTTACCGATTCAAAGTCCATCCTAAGCGCCATCTCCAACAACCCGCCAGGACCTTTTGCATCATCAATGATTAATATTCGACCTTCAGACATTAATTATCTAATTTCTAACAAAGATACGTCCACTTCTTTCTGAGAACAACCCAATCTGTAAATTTTTTTTACACTTTTCCCGGTTTTATTCCCAGCATATATTACTTATCTTACAGTATGTTAATTTCGTCACTATGAAACACATCAACCTAACCATTACTCTGATAGCTCTTCTGTCGGGGGTTTCCTTATTTTTTGCCTGTTCATCTTCAAAAAATGATAAATCCAATACTAGCTCTTCGGAGAAAAATGTGAAAGGTGAATTAAAAGCTGTCCGGAATTATCAAAACGGTAAACTTTCATCTATTGTTCATTTTAGGGACAGCGTCGCAGAAGGTGAAGCCCGTAATTTTTATTCCAATGGGAAGCTGGCTTCAGTATTTTACTACGAACACGGGAAACTGCACGGAAAAGCGGTTAAATACTATCCGGATGGAAAAGTTTATCGAATCCGCTGGTATGTTCACGGAAAACTTCAGGACACGGTAAAAAAATACTATGAATCGGGCAAACTCATGTCTAAGCAAACCTATAAGGATGGAATGCCTTCGACCGATTTAAAAGAATACAAGCAAAACGGGGAACTGATAACCAATTACCCCACCCTTGTATTTACGCTTAAAAATTCGGCCGATTTCTATAAACGAAAACTACTGGAATTTAGGTTATCGAATGGTTCCAATGCGGTCAGGTATTACTATGGTCCGCTTACTGAAGGGAAATACCTAAATCCGGAGGCTACATTTATAGGACAGCGCGGCAATACAGGACAAATTGCACTTCAGCCGGAAGATTTAGGCAGGAAACTGGTAGTCATTGCTAAATACATCACTCCGTTTCAAAATGTCTACCTGATTCAAGCCAGCTACACTTATAAATAGAAAGGGCATCCCTTTACCAGAAATGCCCCGTATTTATTTTTCAGAATAAAATATGATCAGCTAAAAATAACCGATTGCAAATAGTAGGTCCCGGCGCCAGCCAGATAGCCTAAAGCAGCAATCCAGGTAATTTTACGGGCATACCAACCAAAGTGTATCTGTTCCATTCCCATCGCAGCTACTCCGGCAGCAGACCCGATAATTAACATCGAACCTCCGGTACCGGCACAATAGGCCAGGAACGACCAGAACTGACCATCCTGAACAAACGAAGCGAGATAACCTTCGGCTCCCGATGGGGCAATACCATACATTCCCATCGCACCTGCAACCAGCGGCACGTTGTCGACAATGGAGGACAACGCCCCGATAATCAGGTTAATTCCAAATATATTCCCAACGTGCACGTCGAGAAACTTAGAGACAATATCGAGTTGACCAGCTGACGACAAACTCGCCACTGCCGTCAGAATTCCCACGAAGAAAAGAATGGTCGGGGCATCGAGATTTCGGACAACCCGACTTACACTCAGAATTCGTTTATCTTCATGCGGGCGATTCCGCAGCATGAAATCGGTTATCAACCAAATAACTCCCAAGCCAAGCAGCATACCGAGATACGGAGGCAAGTGCGTAATGGTTTTAAATACCGGCACCGACAACAAGGCACCTACGCCAAGGAAGAAAATGAATTTCCGTTCACCTGCAGAGGTAAACTCTTTTGTGTCTTCGTCGGTCAATTCCGGGCGCTCCGTCTCACCTTTCATGAATATTGAAGCAATGATAAGTGGTACCATCATACTAACTAAGCTGGGCAAAAACACCGATTTCACAATATGTTCTGTGGTAATCTGCTCTCCAATCCACAACATAATGGTCGTAACGTCACCAATAGGCGACCAGGCACCTCCGGCATTGGCTGAGATGACAATCATACTGGCAAAAATCCATCGATTTTCAGGCTTTCGCAGAATTTTCCTGGTAAGCGTAATCATTACAATCGTGGTTGTCAGGTTATCCAGCACTGCCGACATGAAGAAGGAAAGCACACTGATTAACCACATCAATTTTACGCGGTCGCGGGTTGTAATATGATCGGTAATTACGCGGAATCCCTGGAAACGGTCAACTACCTCAACAATCCCCATCGCACCAAGCAGAAAGAGCATGATGGATGCAATTTCAGACAGGTGATGGAAGAGCTCGTGTTCTGTTACAAACTCACGGATCACCTCGGGTGAAGTAGACTCCGGATGCTGAGAAATAAACTCGTGCCAACTGTGGCTGTAACCTAACGAAAGAATATCGGAACCTCCGAGAGCATAAACTGCCCACATCAACGCTCCGGTAATCAAGGCAGTACCTGCTTTATTTATTCGTATCTCGTGCTCAAAAATAATTCCAGCATATCCCACGAGAAAAATAATTGCCATTAATTCAAACATTCTGCAAAAGTTTAGTTTAGTAACAACTTATATAAATTATAAAAGTTTGGACATTTTTCTGAAATAAAACGTTACAAGCTGGTATTCATTACTTTTTATTGACTTTTTTTCCTTCCTTCCCAGCGCCCGCAAGATACATATGCGATCTACTATTCAGAGTGTTTTATGTCACTAAAGTCCAAAATAGAATACCGCTGCACCCGACAAATACCCAAGAAATGCCAAGCCAGACATCCTTTTAAAGTACCATCCAAAACTGATATTTTCCATACTCATAGCCGCGACACCCGCCGCTGAACCAATAATCAACATCGAGCCTCCCGTTCCGGCGGTATAAGCCAGAAACGTCCAGAAATTACCATTCACGACAAAACTTGAAAGGTAACCGGTGGTATCGGGCGAGGCAATGTTGTACATTCCCATCGAGGCCGCTACCAGCGAGGCGTTATCGATAAGTGAGGATAACATTCCAATCAACATGTCAATGCCGTAAATGTTTCCTACTTCACTGTCCATCTTCATGGCAACAAGATCCAACAAACCAGAGGATGCCAATGCTGCCACCGCCGTCAGAATACCGGCGTAATAGAGAATCGTCGGGGCATCAAGCTGACGAACAATCCGGCTCACACTTAACACCCTCTTATCTTCACGCGGATGTGCCCGCAACATAATATCAGTTGTAATCCACAGCACCCCCAGCCCGAACATCATGCCAAGATATGGGGGTAAGTGGGTAAATGTTTTAAATATTGGAACAAATATTAATGCTCCAACTCCCAACGCCAAGATGAAACGCCTCTCCCATGGAGCTGTAAATTCCCTGGACTCGTCTCCTGCGTCTCCCGGTCCTTCATCAACTCCCTTTATAAAAAATGAAGCGATAATCAGCGGAACCAGAACATTTACTAAACTGGGTAAAAAGATGGCCTTAATAATATACGCAGCCGTAATCTGTCCGCCAATCCAGAGCAAAATGGTGGTTACATCACCGATTGGCGACCAGGCACCACCGGCGTTGGCCGCAATAACAACAATGCTGGCAAAAATCCACCGATCCTCGGCCTTGTTAATCAGCTTCCTGATAAGCGAAATCATGACAATGGTGGTCGTTAGATTATCGAGCACCGCCGAAAGGAAAAATCCCATCAAGCCCAATACCCATAGCAACTTTACCTTATTCCGGGTATGAATATGGTCGGTTAGTACCCTAAATCCCTGGAAACGGTCGACAATTTCAACTATTCCCATCGCACCCAACAGAAAAAGCAAAATACTCGCGGTATCTGAAAGATGCGGCAACAATTCATGATTGACGATGAAGTTGGTGACAACCTCTTGTGTTACCGGACCATTGAATTGCGAAAGATAGTTATGCCACGAATGACTATAGCCCACCGAAAGTATCTGGCTGCCTCCTGCTACATATACAATCCATATCAGCACGCTCATTATAAGCGCCGAAGCCGCCTTATTTACTTTGATATTATTCTCAAGGATAATTCCGGAATACCCGACGAGAAAAACCAATGTCATCACAATCACCATGGCCATAACAAAAAATCCTTTTTGCCGCCTTCAAATCTCTTGAGCAGAATTAACGATTATATCAGCTTGTGAAGTTTTAGCGTTTCTTTCATCTCGCCCGCCACTTTCAATGCATTTTCCCTTGCCTTTTCAGCAAAGTCTTCACTGTCCGAAGCATAAATGATTCCACGCGACGAATTCACCAGCAATCCACATTGCTCGTTCATTCCATATTTCGCAACCTCTGCCAAACTGCCTCCCTGCGCTCCTACGCCCGGAACCAGTAAAAAGT
Organism: Prolixibacter sp. NT017; assembly: GCF_009617875.1. Classification (NCBI taxonomy): domain Bacteria; kingdom Pseudomonadati; phylum Bacteroidota; class Bacteroidia; order Marinilabiliales; family Prolixibacteraceae; genus Prolixibacter; species Prolixibacter sp. NT017. Next base: position 3,813,447 of record NZ_BLAV01000001.1, read on the forward strand.
GATTGGGAATAATCTGACGTATACCAGCTAACTCCTCCGCTTTGGTTGCACCAACTACATACATCATGTTTTCGTTGGTTCCCCATTCACTGGAAGACTTCAACACCTTCTCAAACAGTCTCTCACCAGTTTCTTTGTCCTCCATAAACTGGAAATCGAAAGCTCCTTTATTAGATGTGAGTGCCAACAAAATAACCCACCGATCGAGATACGTCAGGAACGGCTTTACGGAATCTTCGCCCATATAAGGAGCCACCGTTACAGCGTCAAAATCGAGATGATCGAAGAAAGCCCGGGCATACATAGAGGCAGTATTGCCAATATCGCCACGTTTGGCATCAGCAATGATGAAAATGTCCGGATGATTATGCCGAATGTAATTAACGGTTTTTTCCAGACTGCTCCATCCCTGAACGCCCAGCATTTCGTAGAAGGCCAGGTTAGGTTTGTAGGCAACGGCCACATCGGCTGTGGCGTCAATAATTTCTTTATTGAACGCGAACACAGGGTCGGTTGCATCAAGCAGGTAACGCGGAATCTTGCGGATGTCGGTATCCAGTCCTACACACAAATAGGAACCTTTACGTTTGATGTTTTCAAATAGTTGTTCGGTAGTCATTCACTGAAATTTTGGCACGAAATTAATTTTATTAAGAATAAATCAATCCAGTGGGTTTAGGTTTTTACAAAAAACTTACGTTTCACTATGTTATGATAATGAATTCCCTAAAATATTTTGCCTTCCAACCATTTTCACCGGAACCAGATGATGCCTTACAGCTCACTCTCTTTCATCCGTTGAGCATTTTCTTCTACCCGAAGCTTATCGATCACTTCTTCGATATCACCATCCATAATGGCTGAAAGATTGTACAAGGTCAACCCGATGCGGTGATCGGTTACACGCCCCTGCGGATAGTTGTAGGTCCGTATTTTGGCCGAACGGTCACCAGTTGACACCATCGTTTTTCTGCGCGATGCTACATCATCGAGGTACTTCTGGTACTCCATGTTGTAAATCCGGGTACGTAATTCCGTCATGGCTTTGGCCAGGTTTTTCAACTGCGACTTCTCATCCTGACAGGTAACCACAATCCCAGTAGGAATATGTGTTAAGCGAATAGCCGAATACGTAGTGTTCACACTCTGTCCACCCGGTCCGGAAGAACAATACGTGTCTTTCCGGATATCACTTTCCTTCACCTCCACATCAAACTCTTCAGCTTCGGGAAGAACAGCCACGGTTGCTGCAGAGGTATGTACACGTCCCTGCGTTTCGGTTTGCGGCACACGTTGAACACGATGCACGCCCGATTCATATTTCAGTACTCCGTAGACGCCTTCGCCGGAAACTTTGGCAACAATTTCCTTGTAACCGCCCGACGTACCTTCAGTGTAGTGAGTAATCTCCATCCGCCAACCTTTGGTGTCACAATATTTGGAGTACATACGGAAAAGATCGCCGGCGAAAATGGCAGCTTCGTCTCCTCCGGTTCCTCCACGAATTTCCAAAATGGCATTTTTGCTGTCTTCCGGATCGGCCGGTACCAAAAGCAGTTTGATACCTTCTTCCATCTCCTCTACTTTGGCTTCGCTGCTTTCGAGCTCTTCGCGGGCCATTTCGCGAACATCCTCGTCACTTTCTTCGGCCAGCATTTCGCGGGCATCTTTAATGTTCTGAAGCACCCGTGCGTATTCCGTAAATGCGTTCACCAACGATTCAAGCTGTTTGTATTCCTGATTCAGCTTGACATATCGCTTCATATCCTTCATCACGTCCGGGTCGGTAATTTGTTTACCAACTTCTTCAAAACGTATCTGGATGCTTTCGAATTTATCTAAGAGTTTGTTATCTGACATAGTCTTTAGCGTTTTGGCATTTCTTTCCCATTTAAAAATTCTCAATCAATAACCTATGGGAGAAGCTAATGGTATGCAAAAGTGCCAAATTCCGATTGAATGGTTAGTTTCTTCCCCTCATGTTCTTCAACACGCCCAACAATTTGCGCATCAATTTTGAACTCTCTAGAAATAGCAATGATGGCATCGGCCACCTCAGGTTCAACATAAAGTTCGAAACGATGCCCCATGTTAAACACCTTGTACATCTCCTGCCATTCGGTTCCGCTCTGCTCTTTAATGAGCTTAAAAAGCGGGGGAACCGGGAACATATTGTCTTTAATCACATGAACGTTATCGACAAAATGCAGCACTTTGGTTTGTGCTCCACCCGAGCAGTGAATCATTCCGGAAACCTGCTTCCTGTATTTTTCCAATATTTTGCGAATAACCGGCGCATAGGTACGCGTTGGTGAAAGCACCAGTTTCCCTGCATCCAGTCCTACTTCTTCTATTGCATCGGTTAAGCGGCGTCCGCCGGAATAAACCAAATCATCGGGAACGGAAGGATCGAAGCTTTCGGGATATTTTTCAGCCAGGTAATGAGCAAACACATCGTGGCGAGCAGAAGTCAGTCCGTTGCTGCCCATGCCACCATTGTATTCTTTCTCGTAAGTGGCTTGTCCCGCTGAGGACAATCCGACAATGACGTTTCCAGGGCGGATATTGTCGGCAGAAATTACGTCTTCGCGTTTCATGCGGCAGGTCACCGTAGAATCGACAATGATGGTACGGACCAAATCACCCACATCGGCTGTTTCACCGCCGGTTGGGTAAATGGAAATTCCCTGTTCGCGCAGTTCTGCACACAGTTCTTCCGTTCCGTTGATGACTGCTGATATTACCTCGCCGGGAATATTGTTCTTATTTCGTCCGATGGTAGATGAGAGCAGAATATTGTCAGTCGCTCCCACACAAAGCAAGTCATCCAGATTCATCACAATCGCATCTTGTGCAATGCCTTTCCAAACCGAAACATCACCGGTTTCTTTCCAGTAAAGGTAAGCCAACGACGATTTGGTGCCGGCTCCGTCGGCATGCATGATATTGCAATAATCAGGATCGCCACTGAGGTAATCGGGAACTATTTTGCAGAATGCTTTCGGGAAAAGTCCCTTGTCGATGTTCTTGATGGCGTTGTGCACATCTTCTTTCGATGCCGAAACACCGCGACGGTTATATCTGGTTTCGCTGCCCATAGGTGAAAATAGATTTTGCCGAATGGTAAATCCCTCCGGATGAAAAACAACCGCAAAATTAATATCTTTTTAGACTTTCACCTTTACGGAATTGTTACTCCTTGGGTGACGGAGCAAATTTCTCCCGGTAATCTGTCGAAAGTACCCTGAATTCGGTGCGACGATTAATTTGATGACAAATTTCCTGTTCTTCTTTGGTTGGCAGTTTGTTGATGAAATCGCAGGTCAATTCTTCTCCCCTTTTCAGGAAACTGTATTTCTGAGCCAATTTCCGGGTTACCGTTTTGGGCGCTGTCTCACCATAACCTTTTGCCACCAGGCGAGCGGGTGAAATACCATTCGCCACCAGGTAATTCACAACAGACTCCGCCCTTTTCTGCGAAAGCTCAAAATTGAATTTCGCATCTCCACGGCAATCGGTGTGCGCCATCAACTCAATCGTAACGGTGGGGTTTTGCACTAAGATCTGCACCAAACTGTCCAACGCATTTTTCGACGCAGGCAACAAATCCCACTTCCCAAATTGGTAATAGATATTGTCGACACGGATGGGGGCATCGGTTGGCGTAAGCGCGAGGCTCACGTCGAATGTTTTGCTGTCCTTCAAACCAATGGTCGTCTCATTAGCTTTCGCATTTAAGTAACCTTTTTTGAAGGCAGCCACCACATATTCTGTTTCGGGATTGAGACGAAACTTGAATTTCCCGTTGTTTGCATTCAGGCGCAACATCGTTCCGTCGGTTCCAATCAGACGAATGGTCGCATTCTTCAGCCGGTTGCCTGTTTCCTTGTCAACTACGTTGCCGTCGATTTCGAAAATCTTCGGCGGAAGCACGAATGAAAAGATATCATCACCGCGGGTACCTTTCCGATTCGTCGAAAACAGTCCCCGATCTTCTCCGGGTACAAAATAGATGGCAAAATCGTCACCGGGCGAATTGATGGGCGCCTTCATGTTCTCGACCTCCCATTGACCTTTATCGTTCTTAACAGCCTTGAAAATATCGAGACCGCCCATCCCGACGCGAAAATCGGAAGAGAAGTACAACTCTCCGTTATCACGAATGAACGGGAACATCTCATTGCCTGGCGTATTGATGGCAGGTCCCAAATTAACAGGTTTTCCCCAGGCACCGGGAGCTCCTTCGGCTTTCCAGATATCTTTGCCGCCAAATCCTCCGGGCATATCGGAAACAAAATAGAGTGTGCGACCATCGGCCGACAGCGACGGATGAGCAATCAGCAAACTATCACCGCCCAATGCAACTTTTACCGGCTCCGACCAGGTTCCTCCTGTTTCAGAACTGGTATAGATTTCCGCTCCCATCGACTTCGTTTTGTCGTAGCGACAGCGGGTAAAATACATCGTCGTGCCACGGGAATCGAAAGACGCAGCTCCTTCATCATCGCCGGTATCCACTGTGAGATTTTCATCAATCAGCGATGGCTTTTCCCAACGTCCTTTTTGCTTGTCAAAGTACGAATGAAAAATGTCACCATACAATTGTCCGGTGATGGGGCTATCGCGACGACCAGTTGCACCTTCACGGGAAGAAGTGAACACAATCTGATTTTCATGCCCTCCGGGATAAACGCCGGCAAAGTCGCTCGCCTTCGAGTTAAGCGATTTTAAGTCTTCTATCTGAAAACGGGTCGGGTTTTCCAGCCAGTTCGGTGTCCGGTCGCACGAAGCGATACCATTCAGTGCATGTTGATCTCCGGGGTTTGTTTTAAGATATTTCTGGTAATTGGCAATTGCCTCGTCATACTCCTGGTCGGCCCTTAACACATCGGCATAATGCAGGATTGCAATCGGGTCGGAATAGCCGCGAACAATTGCCGTTTTGTAAAAAGTGGCTGCCCGCTTATATTCTCCAATGTATTTATACGCTTCGGCAATCTTAAACTGTATTTCGGCCTTTACCACACGATTTTTGGTCTTCCGATAGGTTTTCCGGTATTGTTCGATGGAGCGGTAATATTCCCCTATCTCATACGATTTATTCGATTTCGACAACTTCCTGGAGGTCTTGCAACCGCCCAGAACAAGAGTCAACATCAATACCGATATGAAAACAAAGATTGAGGACTTAGACTTCATCGATTAGGAATTATGAGCCGTAAATTTAGACCTTTTCCGGTTAACGTAAAACCCATACAACTATTTGACAACATTTCGAACAAAAGAAAGCCGTCCTCCAAAGGGGAAAACGGCTTCTCAAATCTAATCTTAATGGAATTTGTCCTTGAAATTATCTTGTAAAAAGTAATTCACGATACTTAGGCAGCGGCCACAATTCATCGTCAACAATCAATTCGAGCTTATCGATGTGATAGCGGATGTCCTCGAGGAACGGACGAACTGTTTTGTCATAAGCGTAAGCTTTTTCGCGCTCGTTCTCGATAGCATTAGCCACTTTCCGGGTTTCAATCATTTCGCTTACCTTGGCTTTAATATTTGAAATATGTCCCGAAATCATACGAATCATATCCAGACGGGCACCAGCCAGTTTCTCGAACTCGTTAGCCGGAAAAAGGTCCTTCAGGCCCTGAACGTTCTCGATCAAAGTCGTTTGATAGCGAATTGCCGTAGGAACAATGTGGTTGATAGCCAAATCACCCAACACGCGAGCTTCGATCTGAATCTTCTTGGTGAACTTCTCGAATTCAACCTCGGTGCGTCCTTCCAGCTCCTTCTCAGTGTAAATACCCATTTCACCGAAAAGGCCGACTACTTTATCTGACAGGTATGCATCCAAAGCTTCCGGTACGTTTCTCACGTTGGTCAGACCACGACGGGCAGCTTCTTCAACCCACTCTTCACTGTAACCGTTACCGTCGAAACGAATGTCTTTACATTCAACAATGTATTTTTTCAGTACCTGAAAGATAGCTTCATCTTTCTTCACACCACTTTCAATAATGACATCCACGTCCTTCTTGAACACAGTCAGCTGTTTTGCCAAAGCTGTATTCAGTGCGATCATTGCTGAAGCACAGTTAGCAGAAGAACCTACGGCGCGAAACTCAAAACGGTTTCCGGTGAAGGCGAAGGGAGAAGTACGGTTACGGTCGGTGTTATCCAACAGAATTTCAGGAATACGACCGATATCCAGTTTCAATGCAGTCTTTTCATCCGGAGTCATTTTCCGGTCAACAACGGCTTCCTCCAGGTAATCCAGCATCTTATTTACTTCTGTTCCCAGGAAGGCAGAAATAATGGCCGGTGGAGCTTCGTTTGCACCCAACCGGTGAGCATTAGCAGCTGTCAAAATCGATGCACGGAGCAGATCCTGGTTATCATGCAAAGTTTTCAGCGTGTTGACCACAAAAGTCAGGAACTGCATGTTTGCTTTCGGATTTTTCCCGGGAGAAAAAAGGTTCACACCGGTATCGGTTGAAAGCGACCAGTTGTTATGTTTTCCGGAACCGTTAATTCCGGCAAATGGTTTTTCATGAAGAAGAACACGGAAACCGTGATGGCGAGCGATACGACTCATGGTGTCCATGATAAGTTGGTTGTGATCGTTTGCCAGGTTCACTTCCTCGAAAATCGGAGCTACCTCAAACTGGTTCGGAGCCACCTCGTTGTGACGGGTTTTCACCGGAATACCCAGTTTGTATGCTTCGTTTTCCAGATCGCGCATGAAGTATGAAACCCTTTCCGGAATGGAACCAAAATAGTGGTCATCCAACTGCTGATCTTTCGAAGATGAGTGCCCCATCAACGTACGACCGGTCAGGATCAGGTCGGGACGCGCATTGTACAACGCTTCGTCAATCAGGAAATACTCCTGCTCCCACCCCAGATTGGCCTGCACTTTGGAAACATTTTTATCGTAATACTGACAAACAGCAACAGCCGCTTTGTCAACAGCGTTAATCGCTTTCAGCAACGGAGCTTTATAGTCAAGAGCTTCGCCGGTATATGAAATAAATACAGTAGGAACACAAAGAGTGGTCCCAACAATAAATGCCGGAGACGAAACATCCCATGCCGTATAACCACGCGCCTCAAAAGTATTCCTCAATCCGCCACTCGGGAATGAAGATGCATCAGGTTCCTGCTGAGCCAATAATTTTCCTGAAAAATTCTCAACAACGCCACCTAATTCTGAATACTCAATAAAAGCATCGTGTTTCTCTGCGGTACCATCAGTCAACGGATGGAACCAGTGAGTGTAGTGAGTTGCACCATTTTCAAGTGCCCAAGCTTTCATACCAACAGCTACCAAATCAGCCGATTTACGATCGATAGTCGTTCCTTTATCAATTGCGTCAGTTACAGCCTTGTAGCCTTCTTTGGACAAATACTTTTTCATCTTCTCCCGATCGAAAACTAATTTTCCGTAATAATCGGAAGTGAGATTTGCTTCACGGGGAACACAAACGGGTTTTCTTTCCAAAAGTGTCTCGAGGGCTTTAAATCTAAATGTTGCCATAGTTATTCAGGGATATTTGTGAATGATTTTCTACGTTTCGAAATCAAAAGTAATTTTTTTGACATACATCCTTGCTTTTTGAGACTATTCTGTGCTTCATTTTCACAATTTCTTAATATTACCCCTCATTTTTTGACACATCTCTTCATTTTTTGTTGTTTTTCGGGTCAAAAAGATGTTTTCTGGTTTTATTATCCTAGAATCCAATTTCAGATTGACGCATTTTCAATATATTTCGTAACTATATTTTACCAGCTATTTATTTTTTACAATAATTTTCGGCATAAAACACAAGAAAGGGGAATGCAGTTCTGCATTCCCCTTTCGGTTAACTATTTGGATGTTGCTATTAAATCAACTTTTACTTTTCACCTTCAGCAAAGTGTTTATAGAAAAGCGGAATGGTGCGAATTCCATTATAGAAATTCTCCAACGGGAAGTTTTCGTTGGGTGAATGAATAGCGTCCGACTCCAGTCCAAATCCTAACAGAATCGATTTTATTCCCAGAATTTCCTCGAATGTTGAAATAATTGGAATACTACCTCCACTTCGTACCGGAACCGGAGTACGGCCAAATACATCTTCGCAGGCTTTTTCGGCTGCACGATAGGCCGGCAAATCAATCGGGCAAACGTATGCCTTACCTCCATGCAACGGAGTTACCTCAACGTTTACGGTATCGGGAGCAATGGATTCGAAATATTCTTTGAAAACCACCGCCATTTTTTCGTGGTCCTGATTTGGAACCAGGCGACTACTGATTTTTGCGAATGCTTTGGACGGCAAAACGGTTTTTGCTCCTTCACCGGTGTAACCACCCCAGATTCCACACAAATCAAACGACGGACGAATTCCGGTCCGCTCATTGGTCGTAAATCCTTTTTCACCATCGAGCGCTTCCACGCCAATCGACTTTTTATACTCCGCTTCATCGAAAGGAGCTTCCGCTAATTTGGCCCGCTCTTCGTCTGAAACTTCCAGAACGTCGTCATAGAAACCAGGAATGGTCACGCGATTGTTCTCGTCGACCATACCGGCAATCATCTGACTCAATATATTAATAGGATTAGCTACGGCTCCGCCAAACAGCCCGGAGTGCAAATCGCGGTTGGGGCCGGTCACTTCGACCTGCCAGTACGCCAAACCACGCAAGCCGGTTGTAATCGACGGAATGTCGCAGGCAATCATACTGGTATCCGAAACCAGAATGATATCAGCCTTGAGCATCTCTTTATTCTCTTCACAAAATTTGCCCAGGTTCGGTGAACCCACTTCCTCTTCTCCCTCAACCATGAATTTCACATTACAGGGAAGTGCATCGTTTTTCACCATCAGCTCGAAAGCCTTGGCATGCATGAAAGACTGACCTTTGTTATCCTCAGCACCACGAGCCCATATCTTTCCGTCTTTAATCTCGGCTTTAAAAGGCTCTGTGTTCCACTTTTCAATCGGGTCAACGGGCATCACATCCATATGGCCATAAACCAACACCGTCGGCTTGGCCGGATCAATAATTTTTTCGCCATAAGTAACCGGGTTACCATCCGTTTCGAAAACTTCCGCTTTGTCCGCACCTGCATCCAGCATCAGTTTTTTCCAGTACTCGGCCGCTTTGTACATGTCCGGCTTGTGTTGAGCGATGGAACTGATAGACGGAATACTAATCAGTTCGAACAATTCCTCGAGGAATCGATCCTTGTTCTCTTCGATATATTTATTAATGTAATCCATGATGTGAATTTATTTTTGAATGCCTAAGGTACATTTTTTCCTCTTGCAGACAGAATCCGTTTTGTGGAAAATCTCCGGCCTAACTATCGAACTCCCGGCAGCAAAAACAAACCTGTTTCGGAAATAACAGGACAAGCCATCGCATTATCAATAGTAAGCCGAACCTTTTCAGCCGTAACCATCGGAAACCGGACAAGCTTTTTGTAACCAATCGTGCTTCCATTTGTCACCGTCTTCCATTCTCCGTTTTGCCATACATCTACCGAGAATTCGGATACTCGTTGTCCCAGCGGAATATATTCCTGTGCCATGAAGCAATTAAATGTCTCCTTGCCGGGAAGTTGAAAAACAATGGTTCCACTTTTCTCATCGTCATTGGTAGCCCAATAAGTATCCAAATCATCATCAACGGTATTCCTGACATCATAAAACTCGCTTTCACCGCGGGTGGCGGAAGCTTCTACCTTCGCATTCCGTAGCAGGTTGTCGTCGAACGCTTCTTTCAACCAGGCATGAAATTCCATTAACCGAGTCGAATCGACGGGATTGATACGGCCTGTTCTATCGGGAGGAACATTCAAATTCAGCGAAGCTCCGTTTCCAACGGAATGGAAATAAATCTCCACCAACTCCTCCAAGCTTTTCACTTTGTCGTTTTCAGCAGGGTGATAAAACCATCCGGGACGAATGGAGACATCGGCCTCAGCCGGCATCCAGAACTTTCCATTCTGAGTTCCGGTTTCACCAATTTGCCACTGGGTTGTTCCGGCAACGGCTTTTGTTTCACCCTTCGCGGGAAGCGGAGTATAGGTTTCCCAGCAGGAATCCTTCGCGAAACCATTTTCGTTGCCCACCCAGCGAATATCCGGTCCGGCATCACTGAAGATACAGGCTCCAGGCTGTAGTTCGCGTACCAGTGGAATTAGTTTGTCCCATTGGTAGTACGACGACCGATCGATCTTTCGCGTTTCCCGCGCACCTCCGTAATATCCATCTCCACCATTGGCACCGTCCCACCACACTTCGAAAATATTTCCATAGTTGGTCAGGAGTTCCTGCAACTGATTCCGGTAGTAGGTAATGTATTCCGGCTGACCGTAACCGGCATAATTCCGGTCCCAAGGCGATAAGTACACTCCAAATTTCATTTGATACGTTCTACAAGCATCCGAAATTTCCTTTACAACGTCTCCTTTTCCATCTTTCCAGGGTGAGTTCTTTACCGAATGTTCGGTATAAGCCGAAGGCCACAGGCAAAATCCATCGTGGTGCTTGGCTGTTAATATCGCTCCTTTGAAGCCCGCCTCCCGGAGCGTGCCAATAATCTGGTCTGCATCGAAATCGGTAGGATTGAAAACCGACTCGGGCTCATCGCCGTAGCCCCACTCTTTATCCGTAAACGTGTTGGTTGTGAAATGCAGAAAAGCATACATTTCCATCTGGTGCCATTTCATTTGACGCTTCGAAGGAATTGCCCCATATGGTTCGGGTGGAGGAACCACTTTTTCGTGGCAACTAACAGATATGAAAAGCAGGCAGGTTAATCCAATTATCTTATACATGGTCGTTTGTTTAGTTTATGTCAACTAAACAAAATTAACAACTTATCCCAAAAACCAATTCCCTGTCGCAATATTGAAAATCAACCGAATGTATTTCATGTTTAGTTCTATCTCACTAACTTTATAAGTAAACCTAATAGTTATGACACAGGAAGAAATCATCAACCATTTCCTTTCCCGGGCAAAAGAAATTGAAGAGCAAGCCCGGCAACAATCCGAACTGGCCGACCTGACAGAGCACCAACTTAGTTGTCTCCAAAAAATAGAAGAGTTAAAGAATCCTCTTCCATCGGTTTTAGCCAAAGAACTTTCGATTACCAAACCAACAACCACGGCATTAATCGATAAGCTGCTCAAGAAAAAAGTGATTAAAAAAGTTCCTTCGAAAAAAGATAAAAGAGCTTTCCATTTGCACTCAACCACAGCGGGCAGAAAAATGATTCGGCTACACGAATCGGTTCAAACCGAAGTTGCGAGTCGGCTAACCAAAAATCTAAATGAATCGGAGAAGGACATTTTGGGATACCTGCTCACCAAAGTTCTGACAGAAGAATAGAATACCAACTTAACTACCCAGCTTATGAAAACATTCGAGTTTCGATATCATCATCTTGGTATTCCCACTAACGAGAAAAAGGAAAACGAAGCTTACCACGAAAAACTAAAATTCTACCATTCCGGTTACGAGGAGAGCGAGTTTGGAATTGAATGGATGCGTTTTGAAGAAGATTCTCCCATGCCGGAACTCGTAAAAACGGTGCCTCACGTTGCTTTTGTGGTTCACGACATGGATGAGGCATTGAAAGGTCGAAATATATTGGTTGAACCGAACAGCCCTTCGGAAGGAATACTGGTAGCCATGATTGAGGAAAACGGAGCTCCGGTTGAATTTCTTCAGTATACATCTCCGGATACGGGAAGAATAAGCCACACCTCAATGAGTCATGGATAAAAAAAGAAAGGGAGGCGGACGCTTCCACTCTCCCTCTCCAAACGTTTAAATGTCTAAAAGCCTAAATTAAGGCCAGAGCCAAATCAGGTAAAGATGATTTGGGTATTTTCGCCACCTGCCATTTCATAGAACTGGCCGATGGTAATGATATCTTCTACCTCATCGCTCAAATCCTCTTTCTTGAGTTTGAACATGTCAACGGCCAGTTTGCAGGCAAAGACTTCGCCTCCTCCAGCTGTGATCATCTCCAAAAACTCATCTACCGGCGGCATATCGAGCGCATCCATTTCTTTGCGCATCATCGATGACACACCGCTCTCTACTCCGGGCAAAACGCCCAACAGCGACGGGAACTGCATACCGCCCGGCATCCGCATAGCCGGATTACCCAATGTGGCAGTATGTAATTTATTCATTCGCTTTTTGGTAATTCCATCGAGTCCGAAGAAGGTGAAAAACAGTTTTGTTTCGATACCTTCCATCACGGCTCCATTGGCCATTACCAATGCAGCATATACATCTTCCAATGAACCCTTGGCACAAATAATCAGTACCTTTTTCAGGGGTGTTTCTGTATGTTCACTCATCATTCAAGGAATTAATTGGTTAAACACAACTGGTGGGCTTCGGTATGCCGGCCAGTTTCGATGAAATTTTCAATGGACCACCGGGGAACAGCTGGTAAAGTCCTTTAATATCAACAATTCCTGATTTACCAACCTTACGAATAGTCAGCGCTTCTCCGGTTTCGAACTGCTTACGCAAATAGTTCAATACTTCGAAATGTTTATCTGTGAGCTCTATTCCGGCTTCCTTTGCCATCTCCTTCGCAATTTCCTCGTTCCAGTCAGCTGGATTTGTGAAATAACCATCTTCTGTCACTTCAATTGTCTTTCCTGCATAATTTTTTTCAGCCATTGCTTTATTGTTTTTAAGTTGATTTATTAACTATGATTGTTGAGTTGAAAAATTCTTCATAAATGTTACCATAAACCCAAGCGCCTTTTTCATCTCGGGTTTATTCAGTTCGCGCATCATGCGGAATACGGATACTTCCGGAACCTTCTGGCTACTGGTATCGGCCAAAGCCTGCGTCGCATTCTTCATTCCCTGAATCACCTCGGGCCGTCCCAAAGCTTTCAGCATTTCCAGCATCGGATCAATATTCTCCGCCAGCTGTTTCATATCGTCAGTCGAAACTTTGGTAATTACTTTGTCCAACACGTTTCCGCTTTCGCGAAGAAATTCGAAATAACCTTTCCGGTCAAACTCATCGAGCTTATCGGTGAAATCCATGATGGTTTCATTCACGATAGGTGTGACATCCTTGACCAAATCGGCCATGCTTTCGAATGTGATGAGCAAGTCGCGGAAATTCCCAATGTTACGCAACAACCTCAGACCCATTCCTTTCAACTGTTCCGGGTCGAGCTCCACCTGGCGATTTTCCAGTTCCACCACTGCCGTGTCGTACACATCCTTACCCACGATGGAAATATCAGATACCAAATCTTCCAGCTGATTGGTTTTGAGCCGCTGCTCATTCACATGCTCGAGCAACAGATCAACCTTCGCATTCAGTTCCGAAATCTGAACTTGTAGTGCTTTATCGTCCATGACTCTCCTTATTTTATCATTTTCTTACCTGCCATCGTCATTAACGGATCGATGGGTAACTCTTTCCCGCGAAGGAGAATATGCCAGTACATCCAGCGGAACATTACTTTTCCGTAGTGATTAATCTTGGTATTTTTCAGCAAACCAAATGGTCCGACTCCCGGCAATGGGAACGTACCCGGAAGTGGTTCGGTGTCGTAGTTAAAATCGATGAGGGCACCTTTTCCGAATCCTGTTTCGATATAACAGTTGGCGTGTCCGTCGAATTTGGCCATCAGCGGGCGACCTTCGATAGCGCTCATCAGGTTTTCGAAAAGTATGTCGGCAGCAAAGTGAGCGACACTACCTGCTTTGGAAGTTGGCAGGTTGGCTGCATCACCCAATACAAATATGTTCTCGTATTTTTCCGACCGCAATGTGTGTTTATCGGTAGGAACATAGTTCATGTCGTCTCCCAGACCGCTGCGCTCGATAACCGAATTGCCCATGTTCATCGGAACAATGGTCAACACGTCGAACGGAATCTCTTGTTCGTCATAGGAAACAATCGTTTTCTTCTCGTTATCGACTTTTTCGAGATAAAAGTCCGGAACCACTTTGATATTCTTCTCGGCCAATAATTCACTCAGCATCTTGGTAGCAATCGGCTTGGTAAATGCGCCGGCCAAAGGTGTTACAAAGGTAATGTCCACCTTATCGCGAATTCCCTTTTCCGTGAAGTAAGCATCCGCCAGACAAACAAATTCGATGGGAGCAACCGGGCATTTGTATGGCAACTCGGTAATGGCCAAAACCAGTTTTCCACCTTCCCACTGCTTGAAGAATTTCTGCAATTCAACAGCGCCTTCAACCGTGTAGAAATCGAAAATTTCTTTTCTCCACAACTTGTCCACCAATCCCGGAGTTTCATCCGGACGGGTTTCGGTTCCGGTTGCCAGAATCAGGTAGTCATACAATAAAACGCTTCCATCAGCCAGACGAACTTTGTTTTCTTCAGCCTCTACTTTATCAACTTCCGAAAAAACCATTTTTACACCTGGTGGAATAAAATCGGCTTTCGGTTTGACAACATCCTGCTTATTGTAAATCCCGAATGGAATGAACAAAAAACCTGGTTGATAATAGTGAGTGCGGTGCTTATCAACAATGGTAATCTCCCACTCATCCCTGTCAAGGGCTTTTCTCAGCTTGTTGGCCATCATCGTGCCAGCAGTACCCGCTCCTAATATTAATATGCGTTTCATCGTTACTGGATTTAGAACATCATTAAAAATCTCAGAAGCGAAAATACCTACCCTCCAAACGTTATTTAAAAAATGTCGTGTGACAACTATCATCAACTAATATTTATCATATCTTTTTAATACCTTACAGTCCTAAATAATCAGGGAATATAGATATGAACACCTTTGAATGCACCTGTGAACGATGCCATCTAAAGACACTGTTTTTCAAGCACATTACAAAGAATGAAATTCGTTCAATCTGCACTCAGAAAGTTGAGCACAACTACGAAAAAGGCGATGTGATTCTCCGGGAGGGAGATCCCATCAAAAACTTTCTTTACCTGAAAAATGGACTGGTCAAACTGTCAAGAACAACCGGCGATGACAAAGAACAGATCATCAGTTTTGCCAAGCCGTTTGATTTTGTCAGTTTATTAAGTGTTTTCTCTTCCGACAGTTACCATTACACCGTTACTTCCATTGAAGACTCGACTACCTGCGAGCTGGATTTGGAGCAGGTAAAAGAAATTGCCCGCGAAAATGGCGTTTTCACGCTCGATTTAATGATGCGTGTCAGTGAAGCAACTGACCGAATCATCCTGGACAACCTGGAAATTAAGCAAAAACACCTTCACGGAAGAGTTGCCTACGTCCTGCTGTTTTTCGCGGACAAGGTTTACGAACGTGACGATTTCGAACTCCCCATTTCCCGCAAGGAAATTGCTGAATACATTGGCATGACAACAGAAAATGTCATCCGCACGCTTTCCGAATTTAAAAAGGACAAGATTATTCGGATTTTCGGAAAGGAAATTGACATCATTGACAAAGAACGGCTGGAAAGCATCTCGCTCCACGGATAAAAGAAGCGATTCGATTTTCATCGATTTTTCGACTCCCAATACCGGATTTGTTGTACCTTCAGGTGATTTTTAATCGTGAAGAGATGAAAGAAGCGGAGCATGACAATCAGGTGTTTGATGGCATCGACTACAGCCAGCAAACCATCGGCGGGGAAGAATATTACGATTGTACATTCAGAAACTGTAATCTTTCCGAAGCCAACCTCTCGAACAGCGATTTCAACGACTGCCTATTCGAAAGCTGCAACTTGAGTCTGGTTAAATTAACGAATACCGGACTAAAGACTGTTTCCTTCAAAAACTGCAAACTGATCGGAATTGATTTCAATTCCTGCAATCCATTCCTGCTCAATGTGAAATTTTCGAAGTGCCAGCTCGATTATGCCGGCCTTTATCAGATGAAGCTAAAAGACACAACATTTGAAGAATGCTCGCTGGTGGAAGCTAATTTTTCCGAAAGTGATTTGAGTGGCGCTTCCTTCCAAGAATGTAATTTGACCAATGCTGTTTTTGATTTAACCGATTTAACCCACGCCGATTTCCGGAGTGCTCATCATTATACCATCGATCCGGAACGGAATAAACTGAACCAGGCAAGATTTTCGCACTTCGGACTTGCTGGCTTACTTGGAAAGTACAACCTACTCATTGAATAGCGGGTGTATCCTATTCACGATACAAAAGACTAAATAAAAAAGATTGTATTTTTGTGGTCAAAAATTAAAGACATTATGACAAAACGTGCTGAGATTCATACCGAGAAAGGGGTAATGAAAGTGAACTTTTACGAGGAAGATGCCCCGAATACTGTGGCCAATTTCATTAAGTTGTCGAAAGAAGGATTTTACGATGGATTGACATTTCATCGCGTAATTCCTGATTTCGTCATTCAGGGCGGCTGCCCGATTGGTGATGGTACCGGAGGTCCGGGTTACAAAATCAAATGCGAACTGGACGGAAATAACCAATATCACGATCGCGGCGTATTGTCGATGGCGCACGCCGGCCGCGACACCGGTGGCTCACAGTTCTTCATTTGCCACAACCGGCAAAACACGCAGCATCTCGACCGCCAGCACACTTGCTTTGGTAAAGTGTACGAAGGGCTGGATGTGATTGACGATATTCGCCCCGGCGATGAGATTGAAAAGATTGTCATTATTGAAGGCTGAAGACTAGCCGACTTTCATATGAAAACAAGGAGGATGTTCTTTTTTGGGACATCCTCTTTTTCGAACAGACACAAGAGTGATCTACAAACGGTAGATGCTTCGCACAACGATGTAAGGACGATCTGCGAACGGCAGATGGGCGCCGCAACGATGTAAGAACGATCTGCGAACGGCAGATGGGCGCCGCAACGACGCCGGAACAATCTGCGAATGGCAGATGATAGCCACAACAATACAGGAGTGATCTGCGGATAGCAGATGATTTGCGCCACAAGAAGAAACGGGTATGACTGCTAAACAAAGGCCGCCCTTTTGGGGGCGACCTCTTTGTTATTATAGCTTCAGTTTTATTTTATATTTTTCCAGCCATCCGGTTAATAACACAACCAATAGCGCAAAAATCAACGATTTCAATATCCCGATGAAACCGGTCCTTAAAGCAATTGGCAGGACCAGTCCAAAAACGCTTCGTATCGGGTAGATAAAATAAGGTAACAGGTAGGCTGTTAAAGTTGCTGTTCCGGCCGGACGGATGATATTTGCCCAGTTCGTTTTTCCCTTTTTGTCGGCGAAGAAATACAACATTCCGAATAAGGCGAATCCCATTCCCGAGCAAATACCAACCCAAGCCGGTGTTGCCTGAATTTTCGAAATTCCCCACTCGGGCCGTAAGCCAAAACCATATGCCAATGCAACAACTGCCAATATGGCCATCCACAGGTAAAACGACTTCTCCTTTCCAGATGATTTCAGCTTTCGCAGGATAACTGCAGCGACTAAACCTCCGGCCGTCAAGGCTGGATTGGAACCGGTTACCAACGGACCAGCGACGCTTCTGAGGAATTCCCAACCGGAGGTCCATCCGGCGAGGTCGGCAATATTCAGCAAATTGAAAAACAACCAACCAGCGATGAGCACCCAAAGCTTTCCGCTGGAAGCGACATAAAGCAATGCATTTAATAGATACGCCCAGCCAATCAGGCCTAAAATTCCCCACCAGTAAACCTGCATCCACGACTGGCCATTTTCTCCTCCGTGGTAAATGGCAGCCAAGAAGATGAAGACGGCGACACCGATTCCTTGCATCAAATAAACAACTCGCTGCGATAAACCGGTACGCCGCCAATCGAGCCAAATCAGCAAAATGCCTACTCCCATTAGCAACTCCCAGCCAAATCGACCCACGATTACCTGATTTCCGGCGATCTCTTCAAGATTCATCATATAAAATCCCAGCAAAATGAGGGAAACTGAGCGGATGAAAATATGCCAGACAATTTTCCCGCTTGAGTCTCCTTTCTTCCGACGGTTAGCTACCGCGAAGGGAATGCTTAGTCCAACAATAAAAAGAAACAGAGGAAAGATGATATCGGAGAATCCCAGGTAATCTTCGGTAGCCGAGGCATGTTCCAGCCATTTAGGAACACCTTTCAGTGACCACAAATCGTTTACAAAAATCATAAAATACATGGTCAGAGCTCGCAAAATATCAATGGCAGCCACCCGACCAGGGGAAGTTGGTTTTGTCATGGTATCGTTTGATTATTAGAATAAAAAAGATTCTGATTGAATTATTTTCCCGTCCATGCGTTGGACAAGGCTTTAAAGCACTCGATGTCACTCAAACCGTCTTTCGGTTTCTCATTTTCCTTCCAACGACGAAGAAAACTTTCAGCTGGCGTCCAGACCGTATGCATCACACCCAGAAATTTTTGATTCATAGGGGAAGGTGACTGTTGACGGAAATTCTTCATATCGTCCAATTGCTGAATGGCCACATCGGCTTTTCTCCACGGGCAACTCACAACCCGTAATCCTTTCTGCGCAAAGTACGGAGCTGTAGGCACTGCTTTCACGTAATGCCAGTCACAAATAACCACATCTTTGGGAATCATATCGACAGCCGGCCATGTATTATTGAAGCTTCCTTCCCACATACCAATTCCACTTGTTTTACCATCTATCAAGCGATCGCCCCAAATCCACAGTTCCGTTCCGCTCTTCGCGAGATGGTCATCAATACGCTTCACTTCATCAGCGAATAATTTGGCTTTCGATTTACCTGCGCAGCGCGGACAATCCGGATCACCGATGTAAAAAACTTCGTCCATGCCAGCATGAAACGCTTTCGCGTGAAAAGCAGCGACAATTTCATCGACTACATCAAAAACGACCTTATGTACGCCGGGATGCAACGGACAATAACTTTTGCAGTACAAACTGTCTTTGTTCGGCCACTTATATTCCTTTGGCAACTTCACATCAGGCGTTTCATCGAATTGAGGATAAACCTTCAACAAGTTTCCCAAATCGGACGCCCAGGATTGATGGCCAAGCAAATTCACCTGCGGAATAATGGCTATCTCATGATTATGACAGGCCTCAACTATTCGATCGACATCTTTCTGCGAAAGCGCATCTTCATCCCGTAATTCTGGATGGCTCTTATACTGGTAGTTATAATCCACTCGCAGAACCAGCGTATTCACCCCTGCCGGTTCCAATACATCGTTGATAAATTCCAAAAAGGTATCCAAATCGGCCGGCTTGGGTGCTGCAATGCAGAAACCCCGTACCGGTGGTTCGGGATTAATTTGTTCTTGTTGTGCGAAAATCGGTGTGATTAGAAAAGCAAGCAGAAGAAACAGGGTAATCCTTTTCATGTCAGTTAGTTTTATCGATTGATGCTAAATTTATATGATTAACATCCAATCGCAAAAACTCTTTAAAAGTTTACCAATCCCCTGATACCCTTCCCTGAAGAAATAATAAAATATATTGTATAACAGTTAACAGAGCAGAGCAATATTAGAATAATCCATCTATATTGCATCCAATCCTTTTACTATAGTAACCACGAAAACGTTTATTAAAGGTTTTCAATCAGAAACCGGGTTCTGGCCCCCAAAAGGGAAAGAACCCGGTTTCTTTTATTTATAATGCTGGAACTACTTTATGGCTTCCCTGATAACTTCTTCCAGACTTAATTCGCCTTCCGAAATGGTAATGGCCGATTCAATCATGGCCAGATGAGAGTATGCCTGCGGGAAATTCCCTAACATACGCTTGGTTTTAAAGTCCAAATCTTCGCTGAATAATCCTAGGTGATTCGAATAAGACAATAACCGTTGAAACCGCTCCCGAGCCTCTTCTTTATAACCAATTTTATACAAGCTATTTATCAACCAGAACGAACAAATGGTAAATGCCGATTGTGGCTCTCCGAAATCATCTTCATTCTTGTAGCGATACATCAAACCATTGTGTTCTAATTCGCGCTGCACAGCCAGCACAGTACTTTTAAAACGGGGATCAGATGCCTCTACGAAACCATAAGACTCCATCAGTAAAACGGAGGCATCCAGATCTTCTGTTCCATAAGCCTGCGTAAACGATTGCTTCTCTTCCGACCAGGCATTTTTCAATATACTATCGCGAATACGGTCACGTAACCGCTCCCATTCAGTGAACACTTCCTCCTGTTTCAACAGATTACCAATCTTCACGGCCCGATCGATAGCAACCCAACA
Source organism: Prolixibacter sp. NT017 (assembly GCF_009617875.1). Taxonomy (NCBI): domain Bacteria; kingdom Pseudomonadati; phylum Bacteroidota; class Bacteroidia; order Marinilabiliales; family Prolixibacteraceae; genus Prolixibacter; species Prolixibacter sp. NT017. The sequence continues at coordinate 3,833,641 of NZ_BLAV01000001.1, forward strand.
AAGCACTTTACTAAAAGTGAAATGCCGGCTTTCGTTTCGGAACTCCCAGATTCCCTTGTCGGGCTTCTGCCAGTTACGCTCTACCATCTTCACAATATTGCGAACCAGAGTCCACAACTCTTCGCTGTACTCCAAACTGGCCGGGAAGAGTTTAAACTGCTGATAGACGACATCGACCAAAATACCGTAAATGTCGTTCTGCTTCTGCTTGTAAGCTGCATTTCCGATCCGGACAGGGCAGGAACCTTCGTACCCTTTCAGGTGCTTTAATATCTTTTCCGAAAGCTTCTTCTCGCCGCTAATACCATACATAATCTGGATGCGTTCATCCTTCTCCGGCAGCAAACTGATAATGAAATCGAGGTAGCGCTGCGTCAGGCTCAGGTGTCCCAAACCTGTCATGATGCGAACCACCATCGATGCATCACGAATCCAACAGAAACGGTAGTCCCAGTTACGCTCTTCGCCGATTGTCTCCGGTAACGAAGTAGTCAAAGCGGCCAGTACTGCTCCGGTTTTCTCGTAACTCAGCAACTTCAGCGTAAGCGCGCTCCGGTTAATCTCATCATTATATTCCTTAAAACGCGTCGTCCGCTCCGACCAGTTCAACCAGTATACCTGTGTACGCATCAACTTCAGGTACGCCCTTTTCACATCCTGTTTCAACAACTTCTGGTTGTAACTAACCAAGGTGAACTGATCTTCCGGAAGATGAAGCACTTCACCCGCGACCAGCTTCTGTTTGTCGAAACTAGTGTACATATAGAGTGAATCGTAAGGGCCTTTGGTGGTATTGGATTTAACGTAGTGCTCGTTGACAACCGTCTTCGTTTCAAATTCAGCATACTCGAGCCGCGGATCGTAGATAATACGGAAGGAGGGGTTACCGGTAATGTGCTTGAAATAACGAATGATATCAGGCGGTGAGTAGTATTTCTCCTTCTGATTCTCGTATCGCGGCATAAAGTCATGCACCTCGAAAATACCGTCCTCACATTCAAAGCGGGTACAAAGGATGTTGGTCCTCGGGAGGTAGAACTGTTTCGATTCGTTCAACTTTTCAGGCAGGATGGCCATGTGTCCTCCCTTTTCATCATCCAGCAAGCGTCCAAAGACTGACGAGGAATCAAATTTGGGCAGACATAACCAATCGAGTGAGCCATCTTTGGATATCAATGCCGCGCTTTTGCAATTCCCTACTATTCCATAATTCAAATTATCCATTCTGCCGTTTTTGTTTCTGCCAAATTTGTTTAATCGCCAAAAAAGGGCTATTATCAGTAAAAATCCAAAAAAAATACCCTAATTATATGAGCAAAATTCATATTGTTTCAAACCGGCTACCTTACAGCATCAAAGATACGGAAAACGGTTTTTCTCTGAAACCGAGTGTTGGAGGACTGGCCACCGGGATGAAATCAATTTACAAAGACTACCATGGCTCATGGATTGGTTGGCCCGGAGTGGCTAAAGAAGAGCACTCAACAAAGGAACTTGAACAGATTGATAACTTACTGGAAAAAGAGAACTGTGTTCCGGTACATTTAAGCCACGAAGAGATCAATCTTTATTACGAGGGCTTTAGTAACCGAACCATTTGGCCCCTCTTTCACTACTTCACACAGTTTGCCGACTTCAATGCCGAAACCTGGGAAGCTTATAAAGCTGTCAACCAAAAAATGGCTGATGCCACCATTTCTATTATTGAGGACGGCGACTCGGTTTGGGTACACGACTATCAATTGCTGCTGGTACCCGAAATGATTAAATCGAAGAAGCCCAACGTGACAATTGGCTTTTTCCTACACATTCCTTTCCCTTCATTCGAGGTTTTCAGAACGCTTCCATGGCGTAAAGAGCTTGTCAAGGGAATGCTGGGAGCCGATTTGGTCGGTTTTCATGTGTATGACTATGAACGACACTTTTTCAGTACGGTACGCCGGCTGTTTGGTTACGAAATATCGTTCAACCAAATTCACGTCGAAGACCGGATTATCCTCGCCGATGCTTTTCCGATGGGAATCGATTACGACAAATTCCACGATGCAGCACTGGCTACTCATCAAAAACCGTTGCAGGAAAAATCGAGATTGCATCAGGAACTGGAAAAGTATTTTCTCACCTCGCCTGACCGTCGATTGATTCTTTCTATCGACCGCCTCGACTACACCAAGGGAATCCCCAACCGGTTGAAAGCGTTTGCGCGTTTCCTGGAACGATATCCCGAGTTTCGGTACAAAGTAACGCTGGTTATGCTGGCTGTACCTTCCCGCGGGCAGGTCGATCATTATCAGCAGCTGAAAAAAGAGGTGGACGAGTTGGTGGGTAGTATCAACGGACTTTACGGTAGTATCAACTATACACCGGTTTGGTATTTCTATCGCTCACTGCCATTCGAAAACCTTATCGAGTTGTACAGCTCCTGCGATGTGGCGCTGATTACGCCGGTTCGTGATGGTATGAACCTGGTGGCCAAGGAATATGTCGCCTCCCGGACCAATAAGAGCGGTGTGATTATTCTTAGTGAGATGGCCGGTGTAGCCAAAGAGATGGGAGAAGCCATCATCATTAATCCGAACGATGAGAACGACACAGCCGAGAGCATTTACCAGGCGTTGACCATGCCGCTGGACGAGCAGCGCGAACGAATGAGCTACCTGCAGGATCGCATCAAACGGTACGATATATTCAAGTGGGCTAAGGAATTTGTGAAATCGCTGAACATCGCCCGCGATATTCAATCCGACTTTCTTGCCAAGCGAATCAATACCAAAATCCAGAAACAGCTGGTTGCCGATTATGCGAAAGGCCAGAATAGAGCCATCTTTCTGGATTACGATGGGACGCTGGCTAGCTTTAAGAAAAATCCCCAGGATGCTTCGCCGGACGATGAGCTGCACAACCTGCTCAAGCAGTTGGAACAGGACGAACATAACGATGTTACACTTATTAGCGGTCGTGACCGTGCGACGCTGGAAAAATGGATGGATGGACACAAAGTCAATCTCATCTGTGAACATGGTGTCTGGGTGAAAAATTTCGGCGGTACATGGAAAACACTCACCAACATCAGCAATTCCTGGATGGCCATGGTGCGACCGATTTTGGAAAATTTTGTCGACAGAACGCCCGGCTCGTTCATCGAAGAGAAAAATTATTCCCTGGTATGGCATTACCGCAAAGCGGAACCTGAACAAGGCGAGTTACGTGCCAACGAGCTGAAAGATGAGTTGACCAACCTGGTTTCGAATCACAATCTCGAGATCATGGAAGGAAATAAAGTGATAGAAGTGAAAAACGGTGGTATCAACAAGGGTGTTGCCGCACTTAATTTCCTTCACGGAAAAGACTACGATTACGTATTGGCTATGGGAGACGACTGGACGGATGAATACATGTTCAGAGAACTTCCGCGTGAAGCCATTACCATCAAGGTTGGCCTGAAGCATACCAATGCCGCTTACAACCTCGAATCGGTCAGTGCCGTTAGAGAATTCTTAGGAAATCTCGTCAAAGCGTCGGACAAAGAAAACAAAAACTAAATTTAGAAACGGGGAGCATGATCGCTTCCCGTTTTTTTATACGTAAATCATTTTCCGGGTCATCCCTCCGTCTACCACAAAATTCTGACCGGTAATGAAACTGTTTTCAGGCTGTGCCAGAAAATAAGCCATATTGGCAATGTCTTCCACCTTTCCTACTCTTCCAGCCGGATGTTGCAAGTGGTCTTCCTTTGTCAATTTTTCCTGATTTGCAACAGACTTCTTTTTTACTTCAGAAACATCAATCCAGCCCGGTGAAATACTATTCACTTTTACATCCGGTCCCAAACTCATAGCCAGTGAATGTGTTAACGCATAAACGCCGCCCTTCGATGCTGAATAAGCTTCTGTATTAGGTTCTGATTGAAATGCCCGTGTAGAGCAAAGATTGATGATGGCCCCTTTGTTCTTTCCTAGCTCCGCAGCACAATATTTCGAGCAGAGAAAAGGACCGTTCAAATTGACATCGAGCACATGTTGCCACTCTTCCAGCGAAAGCTGGCTAATGGGTTTGTTTATCGCAACAGCAGCATTATTCACCAAAACATCGATTCTTCCGAATAAAGAAATGGTTTTTTGAACAGCTGCCCGAACTGCCGCTTCATGAGAGACATTACACAGCAGGTACTTGAAATCAGTTGAATTCAGCTGCTCTTTCATTTCGCGCCCGGCTTCACCATCCACTTCCCAAATGACAACTTTCCAACCTTCCTTCAGAAATTTCTCCGCAATTCCGCGACCAATTCCCTGGGCACCTCCGGTAACTACAACGACCTTTTGTTTCATATTATCTTCCTTGATTCATTTTTATTAAAATAGGAAAAACTGATGTAAATTTTGATCAAAAAGAAAGGGACATCTTTCAGCAAGACATCCCTTTTTATTTTGTCTGTTTTCCTTATCAGGAATAAAGAAAGCGCTTAATTTTTTGCGTTGGCGTACGTTCGAAAGGAGTTGGCTGAACCAATACCATTTGAACCTGCGCAAATTTGCTTACGCGGGAATTCACATATGCCTGCAGTTCTTTCAATGTTTCGTCCACTTTCTCGTTGACATACTGCTCGGCCTGATCGCGCATCAGGTGGTACTTTTCTTCCATCTCCTCAATGTTCAGATGAACCAAGGCTACTAATTTTCCCTTCCGTTGCACAACCAGTGACTCAACCACATTCCGGAAGTTATTAATGACTGACTCAATCTCCTCCGGATAGATATTCTCCCCGGAAGCACCCAGAATCATATTCTTAATTCTTCCTTTCATATACAAGTATCCATTCCTGTCGAATACACCCAAATCTCCGGTCCGAAACCAACCATCTTCACTCAATACTTCCCTGGTCAGCTCCGGCTCTTTGAAATAACCTTTCATCACATTCGGGCCTTTCGCCAGAATTTCGCCTTCGCCGGTTTTGGGATCCGGATTTTCCAGCTTTAACTCGACTCCTTCGAGTACTGGCCCAATTCCCTGCAATTTCGTGCTGCTTGCGCCTGTACCGGCCAGCAACGGAGAGGTTTCGGTTAAGCCATAGCCAATAGCGTACGGGAACTTTGCTTCACGCAGGAAGATTTCGACCTGCCGGTCGAGCTTTGCACCTCCAATACCGAAAAATACCAGTTCGCCACCGAATGTTTCCATCAGCTTCTTCCCGGCAATCGCATTCAATTTTTTCCGGATAACCGGAATGCGATACAACGTTCGAATGAAGCCATTCTTTTGAAATTTCGGCAATATCTGTTGCTTGTATATTTTCTCAATGATGAGCGGCACCGAAAGCATTAATGTTGGCTTTACCTCCTGAAGAGCAGGGAGTAAAATTCTTGCTGTCGGCGGCTTTTTCAGATAGTGCACCGAGGCTCCGTACATGATGGGTAACAACAGCCCAAGTGTATTCTCAAATGTATGCGATAAAGGCAATATGGACAGGAACCGGTCGGTCGTCAATATTGGCTGAATAGTATAACTCTGACGAGCATTCCAAACCAAATTGCGATGTGTTAGCATGACACCCTTCGACTTTCCGGTTGTTCCCGATGTATAAATAATTGATGCCAAATCGTCTTCCTCAACATCGACATCGTCGGTCAGATAATTTTCAGCTGACAAAGCCGATGGTACACTAAGTACTTGCTCCCTGGCTGTTCCTTTGGGAATAACACCAAATGTTTCCATCAGGATAACAGAGGAGAGCTCGATGGCTTCAAACTCCTCGACCTTATTGTATAGATTTTCGGATACGAACAAAGCGCGCGTTTCCGAATGCTTGAAAATATTTTCAATTTCAGCCGGCGAAAAGTCTGGTAATACGGGTACAGCAACGGCACCGATCATCGAAACAGCAAAGAATGCAATTCCCCAATTGGGCATATTACTACTCAATATCCCAATCTTATCCCCTTCCTTCAGGCCTAACTGCCTTAGCAATCCGGCAGCTTTCCTGACTTCGGTCTCAAGCTCAGCGTAGGTACGGTGTTCTTCACCAGCATACACCAGCGATTCCTTATTTTTAAATTCGGAAAAACTACTCCGAAGCATCTCCGGAATAGTTAGTTTGTTAAGTTTTCTCATGTTTTCTTCTCCACCCCCAAAAATAATATTTCTATATGCTCTGCAATTTCCGTTCCACGATATTTCATAACACACATTCCTGATTCCGTTCTATTTCAGGTGTAATATATTCATTGAAAAGCAGTTTAAATCTATTTGAACGAATTCTAAATTGCATCGGCACAAATATACTATATTTGTCTAAATATCAACAACTTCAGGATTTTTCAAACATTTAGGTCAAATGATCGGCAATAATATGTATTTTCCCAGTACATACAATCCGATTTTTATCGAATAGTTGATATAATGAATAGCCACGGTAAAGCACAGATTATCAAACAAACCGAAGATTTCATTCAACAGCGCTTTGCGGGAGACGGTTCCGGTCACGATTGGTGGCATATCCATCGCGTGCGGAATCTGGCTCTGGAATTAGCCAAACGGGAACAAGCTGATGCCTTTATCGTGGAAATGGCCGCTTTGCTTCATGATTTAGATGACTGGAAACTCAATCCTGACAGTAACCAGGTAGAAAAATGGCTAAGAAAACTTTCGGTTGCCGAGAATGAAGCCAACCATATTCTGGATATTACGCGGAATGTCTCCTTTAAGGGAGCCGGGGTGCCAACACCAATGAGCACGATCGAGGGGAAAGTGGTTCAGGATGCAGACAGGCTCGACGCCATCGGTGCGATTGGCATTGCCCGTACATTTGCCTTTGGCGGAAGCCGTGACCGACTTATTTACCACCCCGATGCGACACCCGAAATGCACCAAAGTTTTGAGAGCTACCAGCAAAACCAATCGCATACCATCAACCATTTTTACGAGAAGTTGCTTCTTTTGAAAGACAGAATGCAAACCCGGGCCGGTTATGAAATGGCTTTGCATCGTCACACAGTAATGGAAAACTTCCTCGACGAGTTCTTCAACGAATGGGATGGAAAGAATTAACCATCTACCTCACTGCTCAATACAAACAAAAGCTTCTCCTCTTTTCATTTTCATTCTTTCGAAAAACGGAGTCAATTAGTAGTCACTCCTGACATAAACTATGATTATGTTTTTGAATACCTACCGGATTTCTCCCGCTTTTCAATGTTTTTTTATTTCCTAATCCGTAAATTTATATTAAGAGAAAACCAAAACTACCTAAGGACTAACGGGTCCTCCGCTTACTTCTGAAGAACACTTCACGTTCTGTACCTGATTCTGTTTGATAAATCTTTTAAATATCCATGTCATGAAAAGTACACTGCGGTTTTTCATTCTTTTCATTGGATTGATATTGGCTGGTTGCTCGAGCGATAAAGTTAAGGTTGGTTTGCTGATACACAGTCTGGACAAAGAACGTTGGGAGAATGATCAAAAATATTTTATTGAATCTGTAAACGAACTGGGAGGAAAAGTATTGGTTGCTGTTGCCGACAACGACGATCAGAAACAAATACAACAGGCTCAGGACTTGCTTAAAAGAAAGATTCAAACTCTTGTCGTCATTCCCGTCAACCAGTATAGTGCTGCCGAAATTGTCGATTTGGCTCACAACCGCTCAGTCCCGGTCATCTCATATGACCGTCTTATTAACAACAGTCGTGTTGATTATTATGTCTCTACCGACAACATCAAAATTGGTGAAATGCAGGCCAGGTATATTGTTAACCTGGTCCCGGAAGGCAATTACGCGTTGATTGGAGGTTCGGAGAACGACAACAACAGCCGGATGCTCTACCTCGGCCAAATGAATATTTTGCAGCCATACATCGAACGTAACGAAATCTATTTGGTATACCGAAAGTTCACCAAGTTCTGGTCGGAAGACGAAGGTTACCAGATGGCCAAAGAGTGCCTGGATGAAAACAACAACCAGATTGATGCCATTATTGCCGGCAATGACGCCATTGCGTATGGAGTCTTACGCGCTTTAAAAGAGTATGGGCTTGAAAAGAAAATCGCGGTAGCCGGGATGGATGCCGACCTCCGAAACGTTCGGGAAATTGTAAAAGGTGACCAGGTGATGACGGTTTACAAACCGATTCAAACCATGGCTTCAACAGCAGCCGAAATAGCTGTCAAACTCGCCCGCGGAGAAAAATACGAAGGTTGCAACAACCGGGTTAGTAATGGAAAACGACTCGTACCGGCCGTTTTACTCGAGGCACTCCCTGTCACAAAAGACAACATAGAACAGACAGTTGTTGCTGATGGCTATCTAAAAGAAAAAGACATTTACCAATAAATGACCTGTCACAAAAAAAGGCATTCCCATTTTCCTGAGAATGCCTTTTTTTATGTCTTTATCTGCTGGCTCGATTAATCGCGAGGCATATTTTCAGCTGCGTACTGCAATTCCTCGTACCACTCTTTTCCATACTTGCGAATAAGCGGTTCTTTCAGGAATTTCCATAACGGTAACTGCTCTTTCTTTCCGCAGGCTTTCCCTGGCTTACAAATGTCCAGTTCCTGGTAATTTACCGCGTCAAAACGTTTGTATTCGGTTATCCGGATAGGAAAAAGATGACACGATACCGGCTTTCGGAAATCGATTTTACCATCGAGATAGGCACGCTCAATTCCACATTTGACAACACCGGCCTCATCCCGGTAGGTGTAAACACACTCTCTGTTGCCGATAATTGGAGTTACCAAGTCGCCGTCGGAATCGATAATGGAAAAGCCTTGCTTCTTCACTTCCGCCCGGTTATGCTCAGACAAATAAGGCGCCACTTCGGGATAAATCCGCTCGATGGTCTTTGCCTCTTCTTCAGTTAATGGCGCACCACTATCCCCTTCCACACAACAAGCTCCTTTGCATTTCGACAAATCGCAAAGAAACTGCTGATCCAATACATCAAAGCTGATCAGTGCTTTTCCTATTTCAATCACTTGTTTACTATTTAGTTGTTAGTCACCAGCAGGGTTCAATTTTGCCCAACGGTGAATGTCGACAAAAGTAAAAAAAGAACCGGGAAAGAAATGCCCTCCCGGTCCGAAATATTTATTGGGTGATGAACAATCTATGCGTTCTCAATCAATACTTTTCCAGTCATTTCCGCCGGAACATCAACTCCCATAATAGTCAACAGCGTTGGCGCAACATCTGCCAGGATACCACTGTTCAGCTTCTTCTCCTTATTGTCGGTTACCCAAATGCAGGGAACAGGATTAAGGGAGTGAGCCGTATTCTCACTGCCATCTTCATTTATCGCATTGTCGGCATTACCGTGGTCAGCAATGATGACAACATCATAATCGTTGGCACGGGCCGCTTCAACCACTTCCTTCACACACGAATCAACAGCTTTCACGGCAGTCTGAATGGCCGAATAAACTCCCGTATGCCCTACCATATCGCCATTGGCAAAATTGAGACAAACAAAGTCGGCAGACTTGTCATTCAACTCCTTCACGATAGCATCCTTCACTTTCGGTGCCGACATTTCGGGTTGCATATCGTAAGTCGGTACCTTGGGTGAAGGTATCAGAATGCGCTTCTCGCCGTCGAACTCCTGTTCGCGTCCGCCGGAAAAGAAGAAGGTTACATGAGCATATTTTTCGGTTTCAGCAATCCGAATTTGCTTTAATCCGGCATTCGCAACTACCTCTCCCATGGTATTAGCCACATTATCTTTGTCGAACAATACGTTCACACCTTTGAAGCTGGCATTGTAGTTAGTCATGGTGTACCATTCTACCGGCATGGTATGCAAACCTGCTTCCGGATGTTCTTCCTGGGTAAATGCCATGGTCAGCTGACGCAAACGATCAGTACGGTAGTTGAAACAGATAACGACATCGCCTTCCTGAACGGTAGCCAACGGTGCGCCATTTTCGTCAACCATCACCACCGGCTTGATGAACTCATCGGTTACACCTTCCTCGTATGATTCCTGGATGGACTTGAGAATATCGTTGCTTTTTTTGCCTTCGCCTTTTACCAACAGGTCGTAGGCCAACTTGATGCGTTCCCAGTTTTTGTCGCGGTCCATTCCGTAATAACGTCCAACCAACGATGCAAAACGGGCATTGGTTTTTTCGAGACCTTTCAAATCACTTTCCACAAATCCGTAGCCGGAACGCGGGTCGGTATCACGTCCATCTGTCAAACCATGAACAAATACTTTTTCCAGTCCCTTCTCAGTAGCAATTTGAGCCAGGGCAATCATGTGATCACTCAGCGCATGCACGCCGCCGGGGCCAATCAAACCGATGAGGTGAACCTGTTTGTTGTTGGTTTTGGCATAATCATACGCCTTCAACAATTCAGGATTACTCCACAGAGATTTATCCTTGATTGCCTTGTTGATTTTCACCAAATCCTGGTACACAACGCGGCCGGCACCAATATTAAGGTGGCCTACTTCGGAGTTGCCCATTTGGCCGTCGGGTAAACCAACATTTTCGCCAGAGGTTAATAATTCACTGTGAGGATAATTATTCCAAAGCTCATCGATAAATGGTGTGGGTGTACTGTAAATTACATCACCTTTCGATTTGTCACCAATCCCCCAACCATCGAGGATCATGAGCATGGTCTTTTTAACATTTGCCATCTTGAATTCTACTTGTTTAATTAACGACTTTAATCGTCGCAAAAGTATGGTTTTCAAGTGAGGAATAAAATCGGGAAGGAACGGTTTCGGAGCGAATTAAAGATTTCTTTATGGAGTAGGACCCCACCCGGTTGGGGCAAAAATTGCTTGTCGTCAAGAGTCTCCGGTCGCATACCAAACCTAGACAGAAGTAACAAAAGCCAGGAACGATTTTCGGGAGCACCAGAAAACCACAGCAGGTTTTGCCCAAAACCACACGTGGTTTCGATCAAGATCACACGTGGTTTGCGTCAAGATCACGTTAGGTTTGGAGTAAAACCACACTTGGTTTTCAGCAAAAGCAGGCGTGGTCTTGAGAACTCCTCTTTTTCTTTTCGCCGGGAGAAACGTTTCCCGCATTCGAGGGGTCTTTATCTCATCGCCGCGCGAAGCTCAACTCGTCGGATTTTCTTCCTCATCTTTGCTCAACTTCTTCTTCATCTCACGGCACAAAGTTCTTCATCTTTGTTCGGAAAGCTCCTCATCTCGCGTTATAAAGTTCTTCATCTTCCAATGGTGAGAAGCTCATCTCAATCACAAAGCTTGATTTTCTGTTTATTAATCCGGTCTTAATTACCGATATCCCCGTCAGGTGCAGTCGTTGGCATATTTCGTGCTTGAACCGCGATAAAATCCGGTATTGTGCTGCACAATTCGCCCAGCAACATCTCCTGTTTCACCAACATAAAAACGGTCAAAAGATTCGGAGTAAATGACATACACATAATGAAGGCTCATACCAGCAACTTAAATAAAAACAAAAGAGGGAAAGATTCTCATCTTCCCCTCTTCGTGGTGCCACCTGGCTCCGAAGCATCGGAGGAACCAGGGACACACTATTCCGAAAATCTTTTCAGCAAACTATTTACCAATTCAGCATCTTCTTTCAGCTTATTAATAAACTTTCTGCTTTTCATTTGCTTGATAAAACGCTCCAACTTCAAGGCCTGTATTCTGTTCTCACACCGTATCGATAAGTACAATGACCAGTCGTTGGCATATTTCGTGCTTGAACCTTCATAAAATCCTGTATTATGCTGCATAATTCGCCCAGTAACATCTTCTGTTTCACCAACATAAAAACGGTCAAAAAATTCGGAGTAAATGATATATACAAAGTGAAGGCTCATACCAGCAACTTAAATAAAAACAAAAAAGGGAAAGATTCTCATCTTCCCCTCTTCGTGGTGCCACCTGGCTCCGAAGCATCGGAGGAACCTGGGACACACGGGAAGAATAAAAAAAGGGAAAGATTCTCATCTTCCCCTCTTCGTGGTGCCACCTGGCTCCGAAGCATCGGAGGAACCTGGGACACACGGGAAGAATAAAAAAAGGGAAAGATTCTCATCTTCCCCTCTTGTGGTGCCACCTGGCTCCGAAGCATCGGAGGAACCAGAGACACACGGGAAGAATAAAAAAAGGGAAAGATTCTCATCTTCCCCTCTTCGTGGTGCCACCTGGCTCCGAAGCATCGGAGGAACCTGGGACACACGGGAAGAATAAAAAAAGGGAAAGATTCTCATCTTCCCCTCTTGTGGTGCCACCTGGCTCCGAAGCATCGGAGGAACCTGGGACACACGGGAAGAATAAAAAAAGGGAAAGATTCTCATCTTCCCCTCTTCGTGGTGCCACCTGGAATCGAACCAGGGACACACGGATTTTCAGTCCGTTGCTCTACCAACTGAGCTATGGCACCTACTCATTTGGTTTATCGGTTCGTCAAAAGTACAGATTTTTTAGAAATCCCAAACTTTTGCCTTATCCGATTTCTTCAATAAACTCGTTAAAATAAAACCTTTCTAAATAACTATCCAACCCTATAAACTATGACACTTTCAGAAAAATACCGGAGCATTTCTGCTTCGGTATTTCATCTGGTGGTGCCACCTGGCTCCGAAGCATCGGAGGAACTGGGGACACACTACCAAAAAAGGGGGAAAAGATCTTCATCTTCCCCTCTTGTGGTGCCACCTGGAATCGAACCAGGGACACACGGATTTTCAGTCCGTTGCTCTACCAACTGAGCTATGGCACCTTAATTTTGTTAAGCGCGGTGCAAAAGTAACGATTAATTTGTATGTGCCAAATTTCAGCCTGAAAATTTTTAAAGCCCCTGCGACCGCACCTTTCAGCTGTTTATCAGAAATAAACTCGATACAAGATAGTTGGCACAAATCCCAACTGATATTGTTCATCAATAGCCCCCAATTCCGGGTTGTAAAATCTCCTCAGCAGAATCTTTTCTCCCGTCAGGTTATGCAGGTTAAAAGACAATTCGTGACTCAACCAACGCATCGACCACTTTAGACTGACCTGAGCATCGACGCGAAACCATGCCGGTGCCCGGTTAACGTAACGTGACGCTTCGTCGTAAACCGTATATCCCGCCTGAACCGAAGTGCTGTCGTCAATTCCCGGCAAAGGTGTACCTCCCGAATAGGTGGCATGGAGATTCAAATCCAATAGTCCGCTCTGGGAAAACGGGAAACGGGTTCCCAATGTCAAATCAGACTTGTAAGCGCCGTTAAAAGCCGTATTTCTCGAAGCACCGTCACTTGCTTTGTATTTTGAATCATACACTGCCCCGGAAAGACGGAAGTAATAACCGTGTGAAAGATATTTATCGAGTTGTAGTTCCAGTCCTTTATTCTGTCCGGTTCCCTGATTCACTAACGGATAAATGGAATAATCCCTGAAACCGGCGCCGTAATTCATCATTGAATAGCTGCTCACATGTTGTTCTACCGGGACTTTCATCAACTGCTGAAAATAAATTTCGGCATGAAGCCGGAGATTTCCCCGAAAATTCCGGTCAACAGCTCCCACCAGCTCATGCATTCGCGTCGGGCTTAAATTTCGGTTTCCCTCGGTAACAACTGTACCAGTAGGATCTGCCTTGGTTTTCATGAAGTACAAAAACATCGGTTGCAGCTGACTTTTAAGTCCATAACCGATGGAAACAATGGTTTTGCTATTGTACTCATGTCTGATGCTCAACCGTGGTTCGATGGAGGCGGTCTGGTTAAAAGTGAAATAGCTGGCATTCAGACCTACATAAACAGCTGTTGTGTTTCCGAATTTGTGCTGCCAGCCGGCGTCTGCCTGAACCTGAACCATCCCTTTTTCATTAGCATCAAGTAACGTGTAATAAGTTTTCGGGTAGACCTGTGTGACATTCCCCGTTAGGGTGCTGTCGGCAAAATTCACCTGATGGATACGTGCGGAGATTCCTGCAACAATGTAATTGGATACGGAAGGTTTATGCTGAAAGCGGGAAGAAAAAAACAGCTCCTGCTCTTTGTTATCGTTCCCGGTATCGATTTGGCGAAGATTGGCACTTCGATGCATTTCCATTCGGGAAGTTTTCTCGTACCCCGAAATACCGACGGTTGTTTTGATAGAACTGATTCCCCGCTTCAAATAAATCTTGTGAGAAAATCCACCGGTATAAAGCGTTTCATCCAGGTAATTGTCGGTATTCGGCAACCCTCCGTACACATAAAAGTTTTCGGGATGGGCGCTACTCCCCGGGAGCATCTCCACCTTGTTTTTACCACCGGTAGCAAATACGGAAAAGGTTCCGGCAAAACGCGTTGGAATATTTACTTTGAAAGCGGCCTGCTGTCTGTCGGGAAATATTCCCGGTACTGCTTCTACTCCACTTCCCTCTAATACAGAAGGAAGGGAATTCCGGTAATAAACCAAATAGGAAGATGAAGGTTTTCGGCTGATAGGACCTTCGGCGGACACAGCTGCACCATATGAGCCCATTTCTAAGGAATAACGACGATCAACCCGGTTACCATCGCGGAACCGAAGATTGAACTTGCCGGCCAGCGCATCAATCGGCCCGGCCGGGGATGGACCATAATCAATCTCAGATTTTCCAAGCAGGGCATTTGGCTGCAAAGGATACGTACCTCCGGGTAATCCAATTTCGTGACCAAAGTTAGGTGCTACTACTGGAATATCATCAAGTTGCCAGACCAGTCCGGTTGGCGAATTTCCCCGAATGCTCAGGTCGTTTCGTCCAGCCAGTATCTGCTGGAAAGCCGGAAGCCTGGCAGCCATTTCAGCCGGATCTTCTTTTACATTGTCGGAAGCCTGAACATTTTCCCGGTTAAATGAGAATGCACTAACTGTGGCCGTTGCATTACGGGCAATTCCGGGTTTATACGGCCGGATATCGATGTCCTTCTTGTTATCCTGCACCTTTTGATCCAACTCAATTACCCGAAATGCTTCTTTTCCGGTAACTACCTCCACATTCCGGAGCAGCAGATTTTTGTAGTCCTTTAGCTCAACCACTATATCGTGGAGTCCTACAGGAACATTTTCTATTTCAAACCAACCGTTGAAATCGGACGAAGTCGTATAAAATCGGCTTGTTCCCCGGATTGTAACAGTAGCTCCGGGCAATGGGGCTTTGGTCTGGTGGTCAAGTACCACTCCTCTGAGCGTTTCAACATGTTGTGCTGCAACCGGACCATTCAGCAATAAAGCTGCTAGGAAAAGCAACGCCAACCGGCACCAAATTTTTATACCATCCATAGTCTCTATCTGTCGGGGGAATGATTAAACACTTTCATTAAAAACGAATAAAAACTTAAACTGTTATTTGACTCGCTGAAAATAGATGAAACAAGCGATGAACTATTTCAGGATAAAAAGGTACAAATAATTATTTTCCATACTTTTGCATCCTGATTAAGAGACAATATGAACTACTTCACATATACATTGCCCAACGGCATTCGGCTGATTCACCAATACATCGATTCGCCGGTAGCCCATTGCGGCGTGATTTTTAATACCGGGTCGCGCGACGAAAAGCCGGATGAGCAGGGAATGGCCCATTTTATCGAGCACACCATTTTCAAAGGAACGCAAAAACGGAAAGCGTATCATATTCTCAGCCGCCTGGAAGATGTTGGCGGCGAACTGAACGCTTACACCACGAAGGAAGAAACAGCACTGTATGCTTCGTTCCTGAGCGAATATTACAATCGGACCATCGAGCTTTTCAGCGATATTCTCATCAACAGCACTTTTCCCGAAAAGGAGTTAAAAAAGGAGAAAGAGGTTATCATTGAGGAGATTAACTCTTACAACGACAGTCCTTCGGAACTGATTTTCGACGAATTTGAGGATTTGGTGTATGATGGCCACCCTATCGGGAGAAATATTCTGGGAACACCCGAAAACATCAAACGCTTTAACCGGAACGATGTAAAGCGCTTCATCCGGGAAAATTACAATACCGACGAAATGGTGATTTGCTCGGTCGGAAAAATTACACCTAAGAAACTCCAGAATCTGGTCGAACGCCATTTCTCAAATGTTCCGGAAAATCCGAGAAAACACCAACGGGAAAAATTCACCGGGTACAAACCGGAAACACGACTGATACACAAAGACACTTTTCAGGCACACTGCATTATCGGGAACGAAGCCTACGACAGCCAACATCCGCGACGTATTGCCATGCTGTTGCTGAATAATATTTTGGGTGGACAATCCATGAATTCGCGCCTCAACCTGTCGCTCAGGGAACGAAACGGAATGGCCTACAATGTGGAATCGAGTTACACAGCGTACACCGATACCGGAATTCTCAACATTTATTTTGGTACCGACAAGGAAAACCTCGAACGGGCCATCAAGCTTGTTCACCGGGAAATCAAAAAGCTACAAACCCAGGCAATGGGAAGTTTGCAACTGAGCAAAGCCAAAAAACAGATGATTGGTCAGCTGGCCATGGCTCAGGAAAACCGGGAAGACCTGATGCTTACATTGGGTAAAAGCTTCCAGCTGTACAACCGCGTTGACAGCCTGGAAAAAGTAAATGCTAAAATCGAAAAGGTGACCGCCAGCGAGCTGATGGAAATTGCGAACGAGGTGCTCGACCGGGACAAACTTTCGACACTCATTTTTAAATAGCCAGTTATGCATCTTTCAATCGATCTCGAAAATTACATTCTTGAGCACATTGAAGAAGAAGATACGGTTTTGGCTCAGCTAAACCGTGACACACATGCGAAACAACTATATGCCCGGATGTGCTCCGGCCATTTGCAAGGTTCCATTTTAACGCTACTTAGCAAACTGGTTCAGCCAAAGCGAATTCTCGAACTGGGCACCTTTACCGGCTATTCGGCGCTTTGTCTGGCAAAAGGTCTACAACCGGACGGCGTTCTGCACACCATCGAAATCAACGATGAGCTGGAAGATTTTGCCGCTCACTATTTCGAATTGGCCGGAATGCAGGAGCAAATTGTTCAGCACATCGGAGATGCATCTGCCATATTGCCCACCTTCAAGGAACCGTTTGATTTGATCTTCATGGATGCGGACAAACGTTCGTACCCGGAACACTACGAAATGGTTATTCCGCTACTGCGGGAAGGCGGCATCCTCATCGCCGACAATACGCTTTGGGACGAAAAAGTGCTCGATGACGAAAATAGCGACGAACAAACAGCCGGAATTCTTCAGTTCAACGACTTGGTAAAAAACGATGAGCGGGTGGAAACCTACCTTTTCCCCGTCAGGGATGGCTTGACCGTATTGCGCAAAAAAGGCACCGGCTTGCATTCCGATGCCCTTTAAGCGTAGTTAACTTGAGTATATTTAATTATTGGGGTAAGGCAGGACAAACAACTGCATGGATAATGACGTAAATGTTTCCACCATTAAATCCATCCAGTGCAGTATTCCATGTATTTTCAGTAAGACCTTCGTCGACAATGGTAAACTTGCCCGGCGACAACGTATAAACAATATCGCCGTTGTTCTTTTCGTAATGCGGAATCCGTGGATCGGGATCATCTCCTGCATCCCCTTCAGCAACCCATACGTGTACCTGTGTCAAATCGAAACCAGATGAAATATTCATCGATATCGAAACAGAGGAACCATCGTAAGTTACTGTTGTAGTTCCCGCATTAATGCCATTTTCCGGATGACACTGTGGCGGATTTTCATTTTGTCCGCCTCCGGCTCCGGCCAGCATGGTAAATTCGTAAGGAGTGGCACTTGGCTCAAGCGGGCCGTTGGTCCAGCCCCACCGATTGGTTGGAACAAGGTAACTATAATCAAAGAAGCAGCTGCTGTATGTCTCATTATAGGCAAAAGCCGTTTCACAGCTACCTCCCGGATCATTCGGATCTTCCAGACAATTCAAATATTCCAGATGAATAAAACGTGGATTATCAACGGTGGGATCCGGAGCCAAATCTACTTTAACGGTGATCCCTCGCATTTCATCAATCAGGATGGGGTCGCCAACATAGGATGTCAAACCGAGGTACTCAAGAATGATTGATTGAGGAATAGTGACCGTAAATACATCTGAATAGATCACTTCACCGCCGACTAATTCACCAAAAGCAGGTCGTATCTCTAATGTCAGACCATCGGTCATCTCAATTGCCGGCGCATATAACGGGAAGCAGACCGGATAAATACCGGTAATTGCATTGTTCTCGACCGTGTAGTTGGGACCAATATCCCAATAAGCATTACCCGAATTCACATCAGAAGGCACCCATGCTGCCAGGTAGGATGGATAAACCTGATGGTAGTTTTCCCGATCATTTTCATTGATACAGTTAATGAATACACATATTTCATCGCCCTGTACGATGTTATAGGCAAACCATTCGAAACCAAAGGCCGGTGCTACCTGCTGATTAAAGCAGAGCAAATCAATATTAATCCGGTTCTTTTCATATTTGCCAACTGTGAACTCAAAGGGAAGCGATTCGGTAACATAATCCATGAAGGCCGAGTTACTCTCCGGTGTGGCCATCACCATCTCCGTATTTTCCACCGTCCAGTCACCGTTTTGATCGATTTTCTGAACAAGCGCAAAACGCTCAATTGAGTAGGTTGCATCCGCATTTAGCTGAACCAGCTCCGAAGCAACACCTCCATCCACCGGTTCAAAAGCCAGAAAGTAAGTTTTGTCGAAGGCATTGGCCCCGATTAGACGGACCATTAACCGATAGCTGGCAGCGGCGTCTTCTCCCAGTAAGACATCACCGCAATCCAGCTCAGCCAAAATAGTATCCCAATCCAGGCTTCCATTTTTCAGGGTAGGACCCGATTTTTCCGCAAAAAAAGTAATATCAACTTTCGGCGTGCTGTTCCCTGTATCTTCGGTTCTCGAACAGGCCCATACAACAGCCAGTAGCGCAACAGTTGACAGCAAGCCGTATATCCATCGATTCTTCATAAGCATCTCTCCTCTTTATAGCTTCGGTTCGTTATGGTACCACCGGACAGGGAATCTCATACAGGTAATAACCTGTACCAGCTTCAACCGGCTCCTGTTGCAGATCCAACAGAATTTGGTTCACTTCTGCAGCAGTAATAATGAAGTCTTCCTCCACACTTCCATCATAAACAATGTGAACTCCGACTCCGTAATCTGTCGCCCCGCTCCACAGAGGAAAACAAATCCAACCTTCGCTTGAAGTACCGGAAGAAGCATAAACCTCACCGACATTCTGTTCATCAATCATCGTGTAAAAGGTTGCTGAATAATCAGCAGGCCCCCACGTTTCAGTTCCGTTGCTAGTACATTGGCTCACATATAGGCAGATTTCATCGCCGAGAATCACATCCACTCCTGTCCAAACAAAACCAAAACTGGCAACATCAGTCGGCTCGAAACAGAGCACTTCCATCAGTAAACGCTTTTTCTGATACAGCTCAACCTCAAATTCATAGTTCAGCGGTGTATTTACGTATCCCGAAAAGGCTGAATTCTGCATCGGTGTTGCCATGATAGTTTCGTATTTCGTCCCACCGTTCCCAGCATCCACTAACTGGAGAACTTCGAATTTGGTGACAACATACGTACCCGGAAGCAACATGATGAGGTCGGAAGCAACTCCATTGCCAACAGCATGTAGCGGCAGAATTTTGTCCTGCATATCGTCAATCGGGATCGGATCGCCTCCTCCCGGATCGGGCGTTGCAATGGAAATCCGGATCGCATCAGCCGTTATCAACTCAC
This sequence comes from Prolixibacter sp. NT017, assembly GCF_009617875.1. Lineage (NCBI taxonomy): Bacteria > Pseudomonadati > Bacteroidota > Bacteroidia > Marinilabiliales > Prolixibacteraceae > Prolixibacter > Prolixibacter sp. NT017. The sequence goes on from NZ_BLAV01000001.1 coordinate 3,853,345, forward strand.
AATTATCCAGATAGTATATCGGGTCATTCGTTGCCGACTTCAATGCCGCTCCGCCTTTGGTTACCCCAATCTCCAACTGAGTGGAATAATCACGGGTTCCCCAATTGAACAGATCGTTACAGGAAAATGCAGCGAACGTAAAGAACAGAATTGCGACTGCCTTGAAAATATTTATTGTTTTCATAAGCGTAAATTTTCAGGTTCGTTCATCGATTTTGTCTCTTCCCATAGGGAAGCTTATTGCCTTTGAACCTGATGTTTGTTCGAAAGCAGGCAATTTCAGAAGGCCGGGAATCGAACCAGGCGAAACCATAGCTCGATTCCTCGGCTGCTCTAAAGGTGATCAGTCGGGGACTTGAAATAAAAATGGTGAAGCCAAGTCTCCGTATATGTATGTGAAGGCAGGTACAGGAGTATAAGTTCCCAACATCGAGAATGCTGAACCGTTCCAACTCCAACGTTCAAGCCCCGTGGAAGCTCCGTCCCCGGTAATTATGGTTGCACCATCTTCATAGACCATGGCACCGAATACCTGGTACATACCAGTCTCATTAGCCAATTGTGTTACTGTCCCGCTAGCAATATTGATTTCGTATACATAAGCTGAAGAGCCGTTTTTACTGAAACTCCACAACGTTCCTGCATCCGTGGCAATCAAATCCCCACCTGAGAAATCGACACCCGGGGTTAACTCAATTGTAGAATAAAGAGAATAGGTAAAACCATCAGGGTTCAATACATAAAACGTCAGCGAATCAATTCCCATATCAGCGGCGTAGAGCGTACCATCAGCATAAACCAACTGAGTGATTTTACTTGGAACCGTTCCTCCTGGATCAGCCGTGAAAAACTCGGAGCTCATCGAATACAAATCATACACCAAAATTTTATCACTCTGGTCAGAATCAACAACATAAAGCTGACGTCGGTTAGGAGCAACAGCGATATGTGGATCACGCATCTCACCAGTTAAATCGAGAATTTTCGTCATTAAAACATCTGTGCCCACAAATCCCAATGCGTAAATCTCTGCGACTTGGTTATCATTGTGTGACTCAAAATAAGCCGGTTTGTGACAATCACTTAACATGATGTGTATGTACCTTGGATTCTCCGCCTGTGGATCGTCGGTCAGTTCAACTTTTACAGAGATACCATCTCCCAAATCCTCAACGTTTCCGGTATAATCAGATATTCCAAGATATTCAAGAATAATATCGCGCGAAATATGCACCATCACACTGTCACTATAAATCAGCTCTCCTTCCGCAGTTTTACCAAAGACCGGATTCAGTTGCAGTATCACACCATTCTCCATGTCTGCCAATATATCATACAACGGGAAACACATTGGCGTCACAGCACCAATAATCTGGCTTCCATCTCCACTCTCCGGTGTTGTCAGCTCATAATTCGGTCCTACAACCCAATAAGGCGCATCACCTGCTGGTACAACAGTTTCTCCTTCAAGGCCTGTTTTCCATGCATACATGTCGGCGGCAAATACCTGGTGGTAATTTTCACGATCGTATTCGTTGATACAATTAACAAATACGCAGATTTCATCACCTTCAACAATATTGTAGTCGAACCATTCGAAGCCGAAGGCCGGTGCAACTTGCTGGTTAAAGCAAAGTACATCGAAAACCAATCGGTTCTTTTCATAGGTCCCCACCTCGAACTCGAAAGGTAAAACATCAGTAACGAAATCTTCGAAAGCAGAGTTATCCATTGGCGTGGCTAACAGAATTTTACTGTTTGCCTCCGACCAATCTTGATTCTCATCAATCTTTTCAACTATTTCAAAACGAGTCAGGTAAAATGTTCCCGGAGTTAACTGAACCAGGTCGGAAGCAATCCCTTCACCAACCTGGGTATACCCAAGGTAATAGTCTGTTCCGCCGTCGGGCAATTGATCGGCAGTAGCGATCCTTACATGAACGGTTCCATAGTCGGCCCAATCACAGTCCAACGCGGCCAGCATCTCATCGTAAGGAAGATTAGCTGACTTGAGTACAGGCTTGGTCAAATTGGCCTGAAAGACCAAATCGACTTTTTGGGGTTCGTCAATGCTCATATCATCCTTCTTATTACAAGAAGAGAATAGCATCGCAAAAGGCACTGCTATTAGCAGTATTCGGAAGAGTAAATTTTTTCTCATTTCGGTAGAATTTAAGTTTCACATAAAAAATGGTTTTTTATATCACGAATCACATCCAATTTCGAGATGTACGTAGTCAATCTCACCATTCACATATTTATCGATTTCCGTTTTTGTTATTGGAATAATCAGGACCGTATTCTCTTCACCAACCGGTTGTACCTGAAGAATAATTCCATTGGTATAATCAGTGGGCAAGGCAATGAAAACGGGTTCCGGTTGTCCCTGTGAATTCAGGTTGTCTCCGGTCGACACGACATCTACCGGGTTTTGTTCAGCATCCGCCGTGTAAGCCGTAAATTCATAGGAGAGCACTTCGTGAAAATTTTCACGATTTCCGGCGTTACAACGGTTAATAAAGAGGTAGAAGCCGGAAGCCTCGGCTGCTTGAGAGACTCCCTCTGAGCCACTTTCTGTCTGCGTTTCCAGGTAAGAAAGACTCAGGCAATTCACATTTAAAATGGTATTCCCTCCTGTTGAAGTCCGGAAAGTGCAGTTCTTTGTACTGTTAATCGGGTAAGTGACTGCGAAGTGAGGTGCAGAAATCAATCGTACTTTTTCCAGTCGGTGAACAGTAAACTTGGTCAACCGGTAATCTGCCGGAGGAATGGGGAGCGACCGGGAAATGTAGCGTCCATCCTGAAAAGTCATGGAAAGGGGATAGTTCAGTGCGGTAACGACTCCATCGGAACGAACCAGTGTAATCTCTGCATCAAAATCAGCTTTGGGAGGATAAACCTCGAGACTATTGAATGCATCCTCCAGAGACACTTGTATGAACAGCCCGTTCTCCAGCTTCAGCAGGTCTTCTTCCTGGTTACTGCAGGAAACCCCGGTCAATACAAGTATAAGAACTATAATGAGGTCAGTTAGTTTATTTTTCATAATATTAAAATTACAGATGTACTGCCTAATTATCAGAGCGTAAAATACCTCCCTGATAAGAGCTATTACTTATAGGTATCGCATAGCTATCCTTGTCAGGAAATTATCCTTTTAATCAAACAGAAGAAATAAACACTGAAGAGTTCAGTCTGGAAGTGAAAGGGGGAGAGATTGTCAACCAATCAATTAACAGCAAAATAACTACTGTCATACAACCCTTAATTACATAATTAGACTGGCTTCAGGATTAACATAATAGGTTTTAGTTTTTGTTCTACATAGGTGCAATCGTTCTCAACTTACTGTGGTTAGGCCAGAAAGTCCGGAGAACGCTATATTTCCGGGTTAACGGAAATTGATGCACTTTCTAATTCTACATTAAAAGGTGCAGCCAAAGGCAGTCGAACTGCCTTTTACTGAAACAAATTGCGGACTACACCTCTGAGCTTCGTGCCGTCATCATTAGTTGACAGCAAAGGAGTTTTTCATTCAAGGCTAATAAAAATCCTTGGTAAGAACAGGTTACTTAGTTTTCAATCCCAAAAGGATACATAAATTTAAGGCATTCGAAAAGTAAACACAAGACATTGTCTAAAAAATCCATAAAAAGAAAGACTATATTATCCTATTTTTCAAATATTTAACTAAATAGTAATTACAAGAAAGAAAGTATAAATATTTGCAGCTGCTTTAACTTATAATCACTGACAATTATAGTATTTATATCATAAATTAATATTATGAACCATTAGTCACCTCGAAGCAAACGAGTTAATGTGCTAGTTACCATGCAATTAATCAAAAACACCTCCATAAAGAATTGTTAGAAAAAGAGTTTACGAAACTGGCAATATGAGAAAATAAAAAAGCCCCCGATAAATCGGAGGCTTTGAGCGGGAAACGAGACTCGAACTCGCGACCCTAACCTTGGCAAGGTTATGCTCTACCAACTGAGCTATTCCCGCAGAAGAACGGAGCCATTACGAATAATTGCTCCGTTGCCCTAAACGTACCCAGAGCGGGACTTGAACCCGCACGGCCATTACTGGCCATTGGATTTTAAGTCCAACGTGTCTACCAATTCCACCATCTGGGCATCCTTTCGAGCGGGAAACGAGACTCGAACTCGCGACCCTAACCTTGGCAAGGTTATGCTCTACCAACTGAGCTATTCCCGCATTCTAAGGATTCCTGACAAGAACAACATAAAGATTCACTCTTTTAGTTTTTCCTGTCACCAATATAAAATGAACATTTTTGCAAAACTGAGCGGGAAACGAGACTCGAACTCGCGACCCTAACCTTGGCAAGGTTATGCTCTACCAACTGAGCTATTCCCGCATTCTAAGGATTCCTGACAAGAGCAACATAAAGATCTACTCTTTTAGTCTTTCCTGTCATCAATATAAAATGAACGTTTTTACAAAACTGAGCGGGAAACGAGACTCGAACTCGCGACCCTAACCTTGGCAAGGTTATGCTCTACCAACTGAGCTATTCCCGCATGTGCCTCCGCTTAAATCCTGCGATAGCGGACGCAAATATAAAAACATTTTTCCGTTCGCTGAAAAATCAAATTGATTTTATGACCGATTTTTCGTTAAACAGCCGTCGTTCACCATAAAATTTACTGACCAGCAATTTTTTTAATTTCATTCAGCTTGTTCAGTGCTTCCACCGGAGTCAGGTTATCGATGTCGAGATTGGCAATCTCATCCCGGATTTGCTTCAACACCGGATCGTCCAACTGAAAGAAACTCAGCTGCAAACCTTCCCGGTTCTCTGCAATTTCTCCTACCGGTTTGGCCGGATACTCCTGTCGGTTGTTTTCTTCCAGCTGCTTCAGAATATCATCGGCGCGTTTCACAACACTGGGCGGCATGCCTGCCATACGGGCCACGTGAATACCAAAGCTGTGATTACTTCCTCCTCTTATCAGCTTCCGCAAGAAAATGACTTTATTCCCAACTTCCTTGACCGTTACATTGAAATTCCGAACCCGGTTAAACGATTTCTCCATTTCATTTAACTCGTGGTAATGAGTTGCGAAAAGGGTCTTCGCCCGGGCTTTGGGGTGTTCATGGATGTATTCCACAATCGACCAGGCAATCGAAATTCCATCATAGGTGCTGGTTCCGCGGCCTAATTCATCAAGCAAAATCAGGCTGCGTTCCGACAGGTTATTCAGAATGCTGGCGGCCTCGTTCATCTCAACCATAAAGGTCGATTCGCCCAGCGAAATATTATCGGAAGCACCAACCCGCGTAAAGATTTTATCGACAAAACCAATTTTTGCTGCTTCCGCCGGAACAAAACTTCCCATCTGAGCCATCAACACAATCAATGCTGTTTGCCGCAACAAAGCCGATTTACCAGCCATGTTCGGTCCGGTAATAATGATGACCTGCTGCTCATCATTATCGAGATAAACGTCGTTGGCAATGTACGATTCTCCTATCGGGAGTTGTTGTTCAATCACCGGATGACGACCTTCTTTAATATCAATCACTGATGTGTCATTCACCTCGGGCCGTTTGTAATTGTTTTCTTCCGCGATGGTTCCAAACGAAAGAAGACAATCGATACGAGCCAGAATAACAGCGTCGAGCTGAATAGCCTGAATGTAATCAGAAATGGAAAAAACGAGGTCCGAAAAGAGTTTCGATTCCAGTTCGAGAATTCGCTCTTCTGCTCCCAGAATCTTCGTTTCGTACTCTTTCAGTTCCTCAGTAATATAGCGTTCTGCACTGACCAGCGTCTGCTTCCGAATCCACTCGGGCGGGACTTTATCTTTGTGCGTATTCCGAACCTCGATGTAATACCCGAATACGTTGTTGAAACCAATCTTTAGTGACGAAATGCCGGTTCGCTCAACTTCGCGGTCGACAATTTTCTTCAGGTAGTCTTTTCCTGAAAAAGCGATTCCCCGCAATTCATCCAGCTCTTCCGAAACGCCATCGGCAAATACCCTCCCCTTTCCAACCTGTGTAGGTGGTTCAGGCACCAATTCCTTTTCAATCCTTTCTTTAACGGAAGAACAGGGATTCAACTGCTCAGCATATCGATGCAAACTCTCATTGCCCGATTGTTCGCAGTCATTTTTGATCGGCTCAATCGCGGTCAGCGAATTCTTCAGTTGAACGACTTCCCGCGGATTAATACGCCCTGTTGCTACCTTCGAGATGATGCGTTCCAGGTCGCCGATTTGCCGAAGTGATTCTTCCAGCTCTTCTTTCAATCCCGGATGAGAAACAAAATGCTCCACAACATCCAGCCGTTCATTAATTCGCTTTTGCTCTTTCAGCGGAAGCGCCACCCAACGTTTGAGCAAACGAGCTCCCATGGGCGAGATGGTCCGGTCGATAACTTCCACCAACGTTTTGGCACCTTCGTTAATCGCTGAAAAAAGCTCCAGATTACGAATGGTAAACCGGTCGAGCCAGACATACCGGTCTTCCTCAATTCGCGAAAGCCCGGTAATATGCTTCAATTGCTTGTGTTGCGTTAAATCGAGGTATTGCAAAATCGCCCCCGAAGCGATAACCCCCAACTGCAACCCGTGCACTCCGTAACCTTTCAATGTTTTGGTTTCGAAATGGCGTGTCAGCCGGTCAAAGGCAGCATCTTCGGTGTAAACCCAATCGTCTAGGGTGTAAGTATAAAATTTATGGCCGAACGTTTCCCGGAAAAGCTTCTCTTTTCCTTTCTGAAATAACACCTCCTTCGGCTGGAAACTATTCAGCAATTTATCTATGTATTCAAAGTTTCCTTCGGCGGTCATAAACTCGCCGGTAGAGATATCAAGAAACGCCACGCCCGCCATCTGTTTCTCGATGTGCAGCGATGCCAGAAAATTGTTCTCACGATGCTCGAGGATGTTATCGTTGATGGAAACGCCGGGAGTAACCAACTCGGTAATTCCCCGCTTAACAATCTTCTTGGTGGTTTTCGGATCTTCGAGCTGCTCGCAAATGGCCACGCGCTGTCCGGCCCGAACAAGTTTCGGTAGGTAGGTGTCGAGTGCGTGGTACGGAAATCCGGCCAGTTCCACATAACTTGCCGAACCATTGGCCCGACGGGTCAAGGTTATACCCAGAATTTCAGCCGCTTTGATGGCATCTTCTCCGAAAGTCTCGTAAAAGTCGCCCACACGAAACAGCAATACAGCGTCGGGATGTTTCGACTTGACGCTGTAATATTGCTTCATCAGCGGGGTTTCGACATATTTTTTTGTGCTTTTTGCCAAAGGAAATCAGGTTTTATCAATCTGCGAAAACAAATATAGGAACAATCCAACGGTCGGAAAAGTGTCTTATTTCTCCGTAACCGGAAGTTTTCAACAAGCAGTCTGCGTCCGTTGTTTTGCCTACCCAAAAATATTGTCGACTCTATCTATTTTTCCGTAAGCGGATATCCTCCAACACATGTTTTCCCGAACGCAGCAACAATATCAGCGAAAGCGGAATAACCAACCAATGGAAAGTTTGTGGCAACAGCGGCATGCTTACCAGGAATAAAACCAATAAACCAGCCGTAAACCAATGATAACCTTTCAGTTTGTTCCGCAGTGGTTTTATCAGCAAAACAAAGGCAAACAAGAAATGTGTTGGCAAGGCCCAGATGAGATTCAGGTTCCAGCCCGTTGCCGGATGAGTGGAAACAAACGTCAGGAAAGCCAACACCAAACCAGCAACTCCGAACGCTAGATAAATGATAAAGTCGAGCCAAATGCCGGCTTTCTTTTTCCGATATTGCCAAACGGTTATTACCAGAACAAGAACGAAAAGAGCCAGAATTATATTAACGGGCGACCAAAGTTCCGCCTTGAATTTCTTTGGAGGAGCTTCATAGATAGTGGTTCGCGGGAGACATAGTGGAACATCAACCGAATCCCGGGGAACTTTCGCCTCTCCAAAGTCTTTCGAGACATAATCAGGCAGGAACATCTTCTGGTAATAGGTGATATTTTTGTCGGCAGGAACGCCCAACGCCATTTTGATTCCCACCCCTGCCCAAGTATTTCCGGGTACGTACCGATCGAGCAAATTGCGGAAAGTCACTGGCTTTTCCTTCTCTTTGGCCCAGATAATTTTGTTATTCAACACTTCTTCTACCCTGTCGCGTATGCGTGTTGCGCAGTTATCGAAAAAGAAGTTGTAGCGGTAAACACGATTTTCAGGCCTGGCATTTTCGACCAGCAAATCAAACAAATGCTGCCTTTCATCCGGTGTCAAATCGATTTCCTGCTCGTACACACTTCGTTTATAATAAATGTACTCCTGCATAAAATCGGAAAAATACTGCACTGCCAACATGTAATCGGTTTCGCCTTTGGCAAAACGATAAACAAAATTGGGCGCATCGAAGCTGAATACACCGTAGTTGAATACCAGATCGATTTTCTTGCCCGGGTCGTGTACCCGCAAGGCCGTATGTCCAAAATAGGAATAAATCTCGTTTCCGGGCTCGCATGTCAACAGTGAAATACGAGCCGTCGGAGACAACTGGTTAGCGCGCGATGCCTGAAAAGACAACGTGAACAGCAACAGGAGAAGCAAAAACTTTCGATTCATAACGCAGGGATGAAAATATTTTTGTTGGCTAAAAATAAGAAACAGCCGGAGAATGTCCGGTATTTCCTTTTTAAAGTTTTAGATAATAGTCCTTTGTCAAAGTCCGGTAGGCTTCCGTGTAATTTCCGTCGGTATCACGAATACACAATTCGCTTACCTGACGGTCACCCGGCTTTTTACTGAATTCCAACAAAACACGATTGGCTGGCTTCCCTTCCTTAGGAATCACATTGAGCACTTTCACCAGGTAAAATCCGCTCAAACGGGCCGTCTCCCTGAATTCATCGTACACGTCAAATGGGACAATAACAGACAGTCTGCCTTCCGGCGAAAGCTTTGTGACTGCGCCGTCAATCAATTCGGAGAAGGACAAATTTTCATGATGCCGGGCAGATGTTCGGTTTTTATCAGGCGAAAGCAGGGAGTTCGCAAAAAAAGGCGGATTGCTGACAATTAAATCATACTGGTCGGGCATTTCGTCGATGAATTCCTGAAAAGAAGAATGAAAGACAGTTACCCGGTTGGACCATGGCGACGCCACCACATTTTGATTCGCTTCGCAAAATGCCACAGGCTCAATTTCCACCGCATCAACAACAGCATCCGAGCGTTGTGCCAGCATCAATGCCACCAAACCGGTTCCGGCCCCGACATCCAGAATGTTTTTGGCTCCGGATACATCGGTCCATGCACCGAGAAGGACACCATCGGTTCCCACCTTCATGGCTGCCTTCTCCTGTTTAATTGTAAACTGTTTAAAGGTAAATGACTTTGATTCCATTGGTTTAAAATTTCTCAAACACGCCCAGGCCAAACAGGGCAAAATCGTATTTAACCGGATCGTCCCGATCGAAATCCCGCAGCCGGGAAGTCAGTTCGTCTACCGCCTTCCAGTCGTTTTGCTTCCGCTTCAACAGGCCTAGTTTTCGCGCCACATTGCCTGAGTGTACATCCAAAGGCATCATCAATGCTGAAGTCGGGATATCTTTCCACAATCCGAAATCAACTCCTGTATGGTTATCACGTACCATCCAACGTAGAAACATGTTGATGCGCTTGGCTGAAGAACCTTTCAACGGATTGGCGACATGCTTTAGTGTTCGCTTTTCCGGCTCGTAACTCAGAAATTTTTCCCGGAAACGAACGATACCCGACATCATATTTCCATCCTGCTGAAATCCTTCCGTGAATAGTGTTTCTAAACTACTCCCGCTTCGGTAAATTTCGCTTAAAGCGTGAAGAAAATAGCGACAATCGATCCCGTTGAACGTGCGATGCACAAATTCATCAAACCGCTCAAAATCCGTAGTTCCGTTTTGTGTGATGAATTCAAAAGGCCGGTTGTCCATCCAATCCATCAGTTTCGAAGCGTTGCGAATAATAGTCGGACGCTGTCCCCAGGCAATGGTCGCAGCCAGAAATCCGGCTATTTCGATATCCTCCTTGCGGGAAAAAAGTCTCGGAATGGAAAGGGGATCGGTTTCGATAAACCGTGGGCGGTTATATAAAAGATATTTTTCGTCGAGAAAGTTTTTCAGTTCCTGCTCGGTCATGCGTCCTAATTCTCAATCACACCATCGCGGATGCGCAACATCCGGTCGGTGGTTTTGGCAAAATGTTCATCGTGCGTAACAATGATGAACGTCTGCTTAAATTTTTCCTTCAATTGGTAGAACAGCGAGAAAAGATCTTCCTGGTTACGGGAGTCCAGGTTTCCCGAAGGTTCGTCGGCCAGTATTACCGAAGGGTCGTTAATCAACGCCCGGGCAACAGCCACCCGCTGTTTCTCTCCTCCCGACAACTCCGACGGCTTGTGATGAAAGCGGTCTTTCAGATCGAGACTTTCCAGCAACTCCTGTGCTCTGGCTTCGACCTCTTTCCGGTCACGTTTCGAAATATACCCAGGAATACAGACATTCTCGAAAGCTGTAAATTCAGGAAGCAGGTGGTGAAACTGGAAAACAAAACCTATTTCGCGGTTTCGGAAACGGGAAAGCTCCCGCTCGCCCATCTTGAATACTTCCTTTTGATTGATGTGAACTTTTCCTCCGTCAGGTTTTCCCAAGGTACCCAGAATTTGCAGCAACGTCGTTTTTCCGGCACCGCTGGCACCAACAATCGCCACCACTTCTCCCTGGTAAACTTCCAACGATACTTTTTTCAACACCTGTAAATCGCCAAACGACTTGGTGATATTGGTTGCCTGTAATATGATGTTCTTCTTACTCATTTTTGTCTTTAATCACCGCTTTTTCGCGTTAGCTAAAAGTACCGAAAAAAACCTTAGATAATGGAAACGACGTAAACAACATAAAATATGAAAAGCAAAAACCCTTCGATTCGTAGCAGATGTCCGCCTTCCAAATTCCGAAGCGCTGATAAATTGTGCCACCCGGATTCACGCAATACAGCTAAATTCTTCCGCAAGGGAATAACAAATAACAACAGGGCCAAGGCAAATCCGAGCATCCAGATAACATCGATTCTGAACGAAGCAAAATCGACGAGAATAGGATTAATGGCAGCAGTCAAACCAATTACTCCGAGCAAATTGAAAATATTGGACCCGATGATGTTCCCAATGGATATGTCGGCTTCCTTTTTAATGGCCGCCATGACCGATGCAGCAAGTTCCGGAAGACTGGTTCCAAAAGCCACGATGGTGATGGAAATGATCCGTTCGGTTACACCCAGACTTCGGGCGATGGTCGACGCGCCTTCAATCAATATTCGTGAGCCAAAAGCCAGTGCCACAACCGAGGCCGCAATAATCAGAAAACCTACCAGGATGGAATAACGTGGCGGAAGGATCTCATGTGCTTCTTTCTGTCGCCTTGAACGCTGAAAGCTTTTCCAGATGAACCAGAGCAGAGCGACAAAAAAGAAGATTCCCTCCACGCGGCCAACTTGTCCGTTCATGATGAACAGATAAAACAGAATGCTGGCAATAAACATCACCGGCCACGCAAACCGGATCGTTTCCCTCTTCACGGGCATCACCATTAGTGTTCCGGTAAGTCCCAACACCAAAGCAATGTTGGCAATATTTGAACCGACTACATTTCCGATGGAGATTTCGGGGTGCCCCGAAATAGCTGCATCCAAACTCACAATAAACTCGGGAGCCGACGTTCCAAACGCTACAACCGTAATTCCAATAACCAGCGTAGAAACTTTAAAATGACGGGCCAGACTTACGCCTCCCCTCACCAACAAATCTCCGCCGGTAAGCAACAGAATGAAACCACCTAATAACTTCAGATATTCCACAAAGGATGTTTAAGCAGTATTTCGTTTCTCTTCTATAAAATAAAAACCTCCTTTCGCTCCGTGGCGAAAAGAGATCTCCTACATTAAAATCAACAGATGTCGATACCTTACGGTTTACCCGACAGGACATCATTTCTTCTTATCCTCAAGCTCTTCTTCTATTTTCCTGCTTAGCTTGTTGGATTCACTATTGACCGAATCGGTAAAATTATTGACGTCCTTCTTGATGTCTGAGGTATGGCTCTCAAACTCACGCTGAATATCACTTGTTGCTTTCTTGAATTCGCGCATACCTTTGCCCAACGTCCGTGCAATTTCAGGAATACTGTTCGCTCCGAAAAACAGCAGCGCCAGCAACAGGACGAGAACCAACTCTGAACCACTAACAAAGAGCAACACATTCCCCATAGTAATTGATTTTGAACAAATATAACATTCATCTGCCAATTGTCATCGCCCAAAATCAGATTTTAAATCAGCGTTATAAAAAAAGCCCGATCACCAATGTGACCGGGCATATCTTAAAAGAGAAGTCTCTTTATATTCTTACTTTTTCCCCGTCTTGGTAGCGATACGTTTCACTGTATCGTATACAATCGGAGTTGCAATGAATACCGAAGAATAGGTACCGACAACCACACCCATCATCAATGCGAAGGTAAATCCTTTGATGGAAGTACCACCGAACAGGAAGATGGCCAGCAATACCACGAAGGTAGAAAGTGATGTACTAAACGTACGACGCAGCGTACTGTTAATAGCAGAGTCCATCACATCTTTTCTATCGTGCTTCGGATGGAGGTGGAGGTACTCACGGATACGGTCAAATACAACCACTGTATCGTTTATGGAGTAACCAAGCACCGTTAGAATGGCGGCAATGAAGGCTTGGTCGACCTCCAGCGAGAACGGTAACCATCCATCGAACAGGGCAAACATTCCCAACACAATGAAACTATCGTGCGCCAATGCGACAATCGCACCAAGAGAATACTGCCACTGACGGAATCGTATTAAGATGTAGAGGAAGATGATAACCAGCGCAAAGAAGATGGATATCAACGCATCCTTTCTAATATCATCCGAAATGGTTGGTCCGACCTTCTGCGAACTCATCCGGTAATTGGCCAGGAAGTCCTTTTCCGAAGTATTCGCCGGAAGGAAGGATTTCACCCCATCGTACAACTTGGCTTCAATATCGGCATCGACATTGTTTCCGTCCTCATCGATACGATAGTCGGTTGTGATACGTACCTGGTTGTCACCACCGAAGGTTTTCACCTCAGGAGCGGAACCAAATTCAGGTGTCAGGGCATTCATGACCTTTTCAACCTGAACCGGATGTTCAAAGCGAACTACATATGTACGACCTCCTTTGAAGTCGATACCATAATTCAGTCCTTTGAATATTAAAGCAAACAGTGCGATGGCGATCATCGTTCCGGAAACCGCGTAGAAAATCTTCCGCTTGTCGAGGAATTTAATTGTCGGATTCCTCAGCCATTCGGCGGTCATCGATGCAACGAATTTGATTTTGCGATCTTTCGCTAACCAACGTTCGAATACCAGTCGGGTAATGAAGATGGCAGTAAACATCGATGTCAGGATACCGATAATAAGCGTGGTAGCAAAACCTTTAATCGGACCAGAACCGAACAGGTAAAGTACAACACCAGTCAGCAACGTAGTTACCTGACCGTCGATAATCGCTGAATAAGCATTCCGGTAACCGTCCTGGATGGCGAGCTTCATTCCCTTTCCGGCTTTCAGTTCTTCCTGAACACGTTCATAAATCAGCACGTTCGCATCCACCGACATACCGATGGTCAATACGATACCCGCGATTCCCGGTAAGGTAAGCACAGCACCCAACGATGCCAGAATACCAATAATATAGAAGAGGTTCGCTATCAGTGCGACGTTGGCTACCATACCAGCGCTACCACTGTAGAAGAACAACATATAAATAAGGATGAGCACGAAGGCAATCACAAACGACCACATACCGCTGCGAATCGATTCTTTACCCAGTGTCGGTCCTACAATTTCTTCCTGAACAATATGTGCCGGAGCGGGCATTTTACCCGATTTCAGCATGTTCGCAAGGTCTTTCGCCTCATTTACCGAGAAGTTTCCGGTAATGGAAGAACGACCTCCGGTAATTTCACCCTGTACCGTCGGGAACGACTGAACCAGGCCGTCAAGAACAATGGCAATGGACTTACCAACATTTTCACGGGTCAAACGAGCCCATGTTTTGGCTCCTTCACTGTTCATGGTCATGGTTACCTCGCTGGTGGCGCGGTTTTGACCGAATTCCTGACGTGCATCCGTAATCACATCTCCGGTGAGTGGCGCTTTACCATCACGATTGGTCACCTTCAATGCAACCAACTGATAGAAATTGCCTTCCTTATCCATCGGCTTCGATGTCCAGCGGAACATCATGTTACGCGGGAAGATGGAACGAATCTGCGGCATTTTCAGATACTGGTCAACCCGGGCAGTATCTTTAAAGTGCGCATAACCAACAACCGGACCACGGAACAACTGTCCGTCGCGGGAAGTGTTCGGTGATAAAACAGAGAAGAGCGGGAAGTTTTTAGCAATATCAGCAGCTGAACTGGCAGCAAGCGAATCTTTACTTTGCGCTTTATCCAATTCATTCAACAGCCCCGTACCCGTGGTATCTTTCTTCGCTTCCGCGGTTTTGCTCGCTGGTGTTGCTTCAGTAGTTTCTGTTTTCTGGGTAGTATCCTGAGCAACCGTGTTTTCACCGGTCTCATTCATTTCGCGCAAACGCTGGTTGGCTTTCAGCAGGTAAGGATATACCTCACTGTTTTCCCAGGTCTCCCAGAACTCTAACTTCGCAGTTCCTTCCAACAGCTTCCTGACACGATCAGCATCTTTTACACCCGGCAATTCGATAAGAATACGGCCTTTGGTTTGCAATTGCTGAATATTCGGCTGAGCAACACCAAAACGGTCGATACGATTACGCAGAATATTGAAGGCATTATCGATGGCACTATCAGTCTCTTTCCTGATAACCTGCAATACCTGTGCGTTGGTCGAATTGTAATTCACCTTGTCACGCAGGTCAACCGTATTAAAGATGGCCGCCAAACGACCATTGGGATCAATCTGTTCGAAAGATTGCCCAAAAAGGGTTACGAAATCTTCCTGGCTGTTTTTCTGGCGCTCTTCCGCCATTTTCAGCGCAGCAACAAATGTTGAATCTTTGCTGTAATTAGCCAACGAACGAATCAGATCCGGAACCGAAATCTCCAGGGTTACGTTCATACCACCTTTCAGGTCAAGACCGAGGTTCATCTCGTATTCTTTCACTTCACGGTAGGTATATTTACGAATTCCCAGGAAATTAAATACGGGCTGTCCGGCAACTGAATCGAGATAATACGTTTCACGTTGAGGATTCCCGTTTGCGTACTCCAGAGCATCCTTCTCGACCTGTTTGGCCTTGAAAGTAAAGGTTAGCTGGTAAACACAAATTAAGGCTAGCAGGATTGCAAAAAGCCTTATCAATCCTTTATTCTGCATTGGGATATCAGTTTAATTTTCCTATGTAATTTGACAATTTTATACGTTTTCAGCTTAGCACGCAAAGATATTTATTTTTTTCTGAATACAATGGTTTTCACGGGAGCAATGCCCGTTATGTCAGATGCCTCGCAATAGGTGGAAGCGAATGTCATGCAAACTCCTCCTCATCGGGCAAATTTAATATGAGCTGTTGTTGACCATAATCGATGACTGCCTTGTACCGAATCAGGAAGTCCGATCCCAACAATCCGACAATCTGCTTATCGGAGAAACGGGCATATTCATGATTGATGTGGGTCAGGTCGATCAATGCAATTGTCAGCGAGCCAAAATTGAACTGCCCTAACCACAGTTCACTGATTTCACCCGAAGCGGTCTCTACCAGATCTTTCCCGAGCCCGGTGGCTTGTTTCACCGGATGTTCATCGGGTTGGTAGTGCAAGTCCAGGCTTTTATCGAAAACTGATTTCGATGCACCCGAATCAATCACCCACCAACCGACATATTCATCGTTAAAGCGGGCCTGTACCAACGGATGATAAGTTCCGGCTTCCAGTTCGCACAGTTCAATCGGAATAGTTATTTCCATAATGGAGGCATAAAAAAGGGGAACCTGTTTCAGTTCCCCTCTCCATATAAATATGTATTGATTACTTGTTGTTCAGTTTGTCGAGAACACTCATTACTTCGCGAACATGACCTTCACTCTCTTTCAGCAGAGCCATTTCATCTTTGTTCAGTTCGAGTTCAATTACTTTCTCGATACCGTTTTTACCCAAAATAACCGGTACTCCGAGGTAGCAGTTGTCGATACCATACTCGCCTTCCAGCTTTACACAAACCGGGAATACGCGACGCTGATCTTTTACAATCGCTTCAACCATTTGCGCGGCAGCTGCACCCGGTGCGTACCATGCTGAGGTCCCCATCAGTTTTACCAATTCGCCACCACCTGTTTTGGTACGCTGCACGATAGCATCCAGTTTTTCACTGTCAATCAATTCGGTAACCGGAATACCGGCAACGGTAGTATAACGAGGCAGCGGAACCATGGTATCACCGTGACCGCCCATCAGAACGGCCTGAATTTCTTTCGGTGAAACACTCAATGCTTCAGCCAGGAACGCACGATAACGAGCAGTATCCAGAATACCAGCCATTCCCATCACCCTGGAACGCGGGAATTTGGAGGTCAGATGTGCCTGATAAGTCATTACGTCCAACGGGTTGGATACAATAATAACAATTGCCTCCGGAGAATACTTGATTACATTCTCTGTAACCGATTTTACAATACCGGCGTTAGTTTCAATCAGATCATCGCGGCTCATTCCGGGTTTACGCGGAAGTCCTGACGTAATCACAACTACATCCGAACCAGCGGTCTTGGAATAATCGTTCGATACACCTACCGTGCGGGTATCATATACATTGATGGGAGCTTTTTCCCAAATATCGAGGGCTTTTCCTTCTGCCAATCCCTCTTTAATATCGACCAGAATTACTTCGTTTACCACTTCGCGGTAAGCTAATACATCGGCGCAAGTTGCGCCAACATTTCCTGCACCTACTACAGTAACTTTCATAAACCTTGCAATTAAGAATTCAGTTATCAATCAGTTTCTATACTTTTTCTAAAAAGCAAACAAATATAACCAGAATAGGATGTAATCAAAAGGATTTTTGCTACGCTTTCGAAATGATGTGAGATAGCAATACCGCTGCCTTACAGGTAAATCCGCATGTTTCATTCATCACCGCGCTTATCTTTATTCATTAGAAATAAGAAGAGACGGATTGAAGACTTTTATCAAAAGAAAAAAGCCGACTCCATTTATGACAACGGAATCAGCTCTCCTATATCTCAATATAACTAAAGCGACTAGTTAGCCACGATCGCTTTTATTTCATCCATAATTTTCTCTGCCAGCGCTTCCGCTTTTTCCATGCTTTTGCCTTCGGAATAAACCCGGATAATCGGCTCGGTGTTCGACTTGCGCAAATGCACCCATTCGTCGGCAAAATCTATTTTTACACCGTCGACATCAGTCACCTGCTCGTGCTGGTATTTTGCTTTCATAGCAACCAGTACGGCATCCACATCGATATCAGGTGTCAGTTCAATCTTATTCTTTGATATGAAATAGTTGGGATATTGCGCCCTCAACTCCGAACATTTCTTGCCTGATTTTGCCAGATGCGTCAGGAACAGACCAATACCCACCAATGCATCGCGGCCGTAATGACTGGCCGGATAAATAACTCCGCCATTTCCTTCACCACCGATAACCGCTCCGGTTTCTTTCATCAATGTAGTAACATTCACTTCGCCAACAGCCGAAGGCGCATATTTACCATTGTGTTTTTCGGTGATATCGCGCAGTGCCCTTGAAGAAGACAAGTTGGAAACCGTATTGCCGGGTGTTTGCCCCAGCACATAGTCGGCAACCGCCACCAAAGTATATTCTTCGTTAAACATGCTCCCATCCTCGTTGATGATGGCCAGGCGATCGACATCCGGATCGACCACAAAACCGATATCCACACCTTTTTCCCGAATAATCGCCGAGGTCTCCTGCAGGTTCTCCGGAATCGGTTCGGGCGTGTGAGCAAAATGTCCATGTGGCTCGCAGTTAATTTCAACCACGTCGACCACGCCCAGAGCTTTCAACATCGCCGGAACAGCAACGCCGCCAACCGAGTTGACTGCATCGACAGCTACTTTGAATTTCGCTGCCCGGATGGCTTCCACGTCCACCAAATCGAGATCCAGCACGTGCTGAACATGATATTTGGTGTAATCCTTCACCGTCTCCACTCCCAAATCATCCACTTCAGCAAAATAAAAATCTTCTTCCTCAGCAATACTCAACACCAACTTACCGGCTGCATCATCGAGAAATTCGCCTTTATTATTCAGCAATTTCAACGCATTCCATTGCTTAGGATTATGGCTGGCTGTCAGAATAATTCCACCGTCAGCATTTTCTGCGGTAACCGCCAATTCAGTAGTCGGAGTTGTCGCCAGACCGATATTAATGATGTCAGCTCCCATTCCCTGCAGAGTTCCGGACACCAACGAATCAACCATCTTCCCCGAGATTCGGGCATCGCGACCGACAACAATGCGCAGTTTACCTTTGCCTGTTTGGTTGTTCTTCGCCCACGTACAATAAGCAGCCGTAAATTTCACCACATCGAGCGGACTTAATCCCTCGCCGGGCACTCCACCAATGGTGCCCCGTATTCCTGAAATGGATTTAATCAGTGTCATAAAAGTGGATTGTTTTGGATTGAATGAGCAAAATTGCCGAAAAAGGCTTTCATTTCAAAGAAAAAACGGGCTTCCATATCACCATATCACCGAACAGTGGTCCTACTTCAATAGAGACGAATCTTCCGGGAAAGAACGTTCAACAACCTAACTGATTGATTTACTTTTTATTCCATTACATATTATTTTCATGTTAAATACATTTAATCGCCATAGTTATTACCGTGATATCCGAATTTTTTCGAACTTTGCACCGATTTTTAAACAGTTCACAGAACATACTGAAATGATGAAAAAAGAAAGAGGACAGGACCGCCCACAAAAGCGGACCGTCGGAGGAAGAAGCAGTAACCGTATAGGCACAAACAAAGGTACCGAGCGAGTTGGAAAGCGCAAACGGATTGCAGGAGCAACAGGCTCAACAAACAGCAACAGACCTGGTCGATTCTCAGGCCCCAGAGATGCTGAAAGAAGTGAAAGACCCAGTCGTTTCTCAAGACAGGGAAGCACGGAAAGAAGCGAAAGACCCAACCGACATTCAGGAACTGAAGGTCCGGAAAGAAGAGGAAATCCAAAGCATTTTTCAAGAACTGAGCGCCCCGAAAGAGGTGAACGTCCCAATCGTTTTTCCAGGAACGAAGGTTCTGACAGGAGTGAATATTCCGATAGAAGAGATTCTCGCTTCGGACGCGATAACCGCCGCTCTGATAATTCCGGTTACCGCAAAAACGATCGTTTTTCAGGAAGAAATGAAGAAAGAGGAGACCGTCGCCAAAGAAGAGACGGTGGAAGAGGTGTCGAACGCCCCGATTCCGATCGCTACCTGAATAAGGACGGAAAAGTTATCCGCGGCCGGTTTGGTGAAAAAAACCTGCGAAACACACGCGCCGGTCGGACAGACCGCATACAGAGTGTCAAGCGGGAAGATGACGGCAGTATTCGCCTCAACCGTTTTATTGCCAATGCCGGCATTTGCTCACGAAGAGAAGCCGATACCTTTATCGCTTCGGGCGTGGTAACCGTTAACGGGAAGCCGGTGACCGAGATGGGTGTTCGCGTAAAACCCGGCGACGATGTGCGCTTTAACGGTCAACGCATTTCCGCTGAGCGAAAAGTTTACGTATTACTGAATAAGCCGAAAGGTTTTGTCACAACCGTAGATGATCCGCACGCGGACAAAACAGTGATGGACCTGGTAAGAAGTGCCTGCCCGGAACGAGTTTATCCGGTAGGACGACTCGACAAAACAACGACGGGACTGCTGCTTTTCACCAACGATGGCGAAATGACCAAACGGTTGACCCATCCGAAATACAACCGCAAAAAAATCTATCACGTTCATCTTGACAAAAACGTCAGCAAAAACGACCTGCAGCAAATTGTCGATGGTGTAACCCTGGAAGACGGATTTGTGGCCGCTGATTCGGTTAGTTATGTGGAACCGGAAGACAAAAAGCAGGTAGGAATTGAGATTCACTCGGGAAAAAACCGCGTAGTACGACGTATTTTCGCCCATCTGGGATATAAAGTTGAGAAACTTGATCGCGTCTATTTCTGCGGATTGACCAAGAAAAATCTACCTCGTGGCAAATGGCGCTTTCTATCTGAAGACGAAGTTAACTTCCTAAAAATGGGCTCATTTTAAGGCAGATTTTCATTTTTCGTCTATCTTAGTGTAATTCAAACTTCACAGGTAAGACTTATACTTTAGCAAATTGGATCGGGAATTTCTGCGAAAAATATCTGATAATCAAGGGATCATTCATAAGGTCACAGGAATTTACTGTGATAATCCCGAGGATCGAAAAGATCTTTTTCAGGAAATCCTGATTCAGCTATGGAAGTCGTACGAATCCTTCCGTAACGAATCGAAATTCTCCACATGGATGTACCGCGTTGCTCTGAACACGGCCATCACGGCTTTTAAGAAGGCATCGCGTCATCCGTTGGGCAACCAGGTTGAGTCAGTTAATTTTCAACTGACTGCGGAAGAGTACGACTACGAATTTGAAGAAAATTTAAAATTGCTCCATAAAGCGATTGAACAGTTGACAGGGGTGGAAAAATCAATCATTTTGCTTTATCTGGAGGACAAAAAATACGAAGAGATAGCTGAAATTACGGGAATTACCCAGAATTACGTCCGGGTGAAAATGAACCGTATCAAGAAAAAACTGAAAGCGATTTTAAACGTGGACGCCTGATGGAACTATCCGAACTGAAAACAGCGTGGAAGAAAGTGGCCGATCGCTCGGCTGATGAAAACAGGCTTGAAGAAGACCAGCTCAGGGAAATTTTGTCTAATCGGGGCAAAGGCATTATTTCCCGGCTCGACCGGAATGTAAAGATCGGTTTTGGCCTGCTGGCACTCTTCATATTACTAACTTTCATCGATAAGCTGCTACCCAATTCGATACTGAACAATGGCCTGTTCGAAGAGGTACCTCAACCACCAGCCTGGTTATTGTTCTCCGGATGGATTGTCAGCATTTTCATTGCCTTTACTTTTATCTCATTTGCCTGGAAATATTACCGGGTAAACGTCCCGCACCTGGCTGCCGACCACTTACCCACAGCACTCAACAAGTTGCTGATTGTTTTGGGGACCTTCAAAAAACAGTTCTACCTGGCACTTTTTCTGTTCATCTTCGAGGCGGGCCTCTCCTTTGCCATCGGAATGTATCATGGGTATACTTCTGTGAGTGAAACGCTGGGAGATTCGTTCATGCTGGTCGCATTGGTTATCATTATCATGCTATTCATCCTCGGCGTTTTTGTCGCTATTCTTACCTTTATATTCCACCTGGGATTCAAAAACCTTTACGGGAAATATCACCAACAACTGAAGGACACCCTTCATGAGCTTAACGAACTCGAAGATTAACCGAATTATTAGATTAGTCATCACCGGGTGGACCTTATTGCTTGCCCTACCGTTGCATGCCCAAACTATCTCCGGACGGGTGTTCGATGAAGAAACGGGTGAACCCCTTCCTTTTGTCAATATCGTGTACAATTCCCGGCAGGAAGGAACGGTAAGCAACATCGACGGCTACTTCACTGTCCCTTCTGCGAAAGCGGCCTACCTTCGGGTGAGTTACATGGGCTACCGCACGCAGTACCTCGACAAACAACATTTGCTGCAAAAACCTCTGCTTATTCGCTTGCTGCCAACCGAAATCCAACTACAAGCTGTAAATGTCTTTCCCGGAAAGAATCCGGCTGAGACCATTATGGAGAAAGTTCTCCGTAACCGGAAACAAAACGATCCTGATGAATTGAATGGATATCGCTACACCGCTTACAATCGTTTCTGGATTACTACCGAACGAACGAAAAAAACACTGTTCCCGACTGACACAACTGCCATTCGGTTACTTCAACGCTCGAAGAAACAACACCTTTTTTTGATAGAAACCGTTAGCCGAAAGAATGCTGAAAAGCCAAATCGCGAACATGAAGAGATTTTGCAATCCCGTGTATCCGGAATTCAGAATCCGTCGTTCATGCTGCTGGCAACACAATTGCAATCCTTTTCCGTTTACCGGAATCAGTTCCAACTGCTCAACCAGGAGTTCCTATCACCGCTTAGCCGGAATGCCATCCGGAATTACCTGTTCCTGCTGCGCGATACACTTTATTCACCGGAAGGTGACTCGCTTTTCGTAATTTCCTTTCAGCCGAGAAAAAACAGAAATTTCAACGGGATGACCGGAACACTGCACATCAACAGTAATGGTTACGCCGTGGAGACGTTTCTTTCACGACCTGCGCATATAGAGAAAGGCACGCCGGAAATCAACATCCGCCAAAAATATAACCGCCTGCCTGATGGACACTGGTTCCCACTGGAACTGGACACTGAACTGAAATTCCATCTGAACGAATTGCCCGGCGCCAAATCGTCGGACAGTACGCTAAACAAAGTACAGCTAGTCGGAAAAAGCCGAACATACCTGATGCAGCGGGAGGCAAATCCCGTGTTTACAGCGAAGGATTTTCCGAAAAATGCAGTTACCTTTTCAGGAGACAAACAACCGCTGCCGGCCAATTTGCAGCAATTCCGGGAAAGTCATACCAGTCCGCTCGACGTCGAAACGTACCGGGTAATCGACAGCCTGGGACGGGCGAGCCATTTGGAGCAAAAATTGCAAACCTTCAAATCCGTCATCAATGGAAAAGTACCGCTGGGACCGATCGACTGGGACTGGAAACGACTGGTGAGTTACAACCGTTACGAAGGCCTCAAGTTGGGCCTTGGGCTCGAAACCAATTCCCGGCTTTCCCGCTATTTCAGCGTTGGAGGATACGGAACGTACGGCTTTCAGGATAAAGAAATACGCCATGGCGAGCTGCTGAACTTGTTTCCATCCGGCTACCGTGATTTGCGATTGCAGTTCAGCTACCAGGATGAAAACATGGAAATCGGCAGCAATGATTTTCTGGAAAAACGGGATTTGTTTCAGCCGGAATTTTTTCGCGACCTCCTCATACGACACATGTATGCCACCCGTCGCTACTCGGCCAAATTCCTGTTCCGGCCGTTGCAAACATTCAAAATTCAGCTGACTGGTGACGCTTCCGACAACCGATTCAGTGTAATTGGAGCTGATTCCGTTCAGAAATATAAACTCAGTCGCGTTGGTATTCAGTTAAGGTTTGCTCCGGGCGAAAAAACCTACAAAGCACCCGACGGCATCTATACTTTCAAGCCGGCAGCAAGTGAGTGGTTCATGAATGCTTATCGTGGTGTTTCGTGGCTCGACGGGCAATATTCGTATACCAAACTGGAGCTGAAAGGCCGGATGAAATTCATGCTGACGCCTTCCGGTACAACATATCTCACAATTAAAGCTGGAGACGTAACCGGCGATGTTCCTTACCCGGAACTGTTCAACGGCAATGGAAGTTACACATCTAACTTTGCGTTACTGGCCCCCTACTCTTTTGCGACCATGCGCATGAATGAGTTCACCTCTAACCAATATGCCGCTGTTTTCATCCGGCAAAGTCTGGGCAAACTGTTCATGCATAGCAACACGGGATTTCACCCGGAAATCCTGCTGGTTCAAAATGCCGGAATTGGAAAACTGGACGACAAGTACCGAAATGCTTACCAACCGTCCCCGGTCGATTTTCGCAAAGGATACCTGGAGTCCGGACTCGAACTGGATAACCTGTTACCAACGGGCTTGCTGAGTTATGGTCTGGGTGTTTATTACCGTTATGGTCCTTATGCATTGCCCAATTCTTCTGATAACTGGGCATTCAAAATCGGGCTGTTTCTGAATTTCCAAAAACAGTAATCAGATATATTGTTAAGACAAAATGAATATTCTTCCGGCTACCGATAACCGATGCCGGGATAAAGCGATATTATTATCTTTGTACCAAAATTTTAAGAAGAGTAAACGTATGGGACATAAATCCGGATTTGTCAACATTATCGGAAATCCGAATGTAGGAAAATCAACCCTAATGAACGCGATGGTAGGTGAAAAGCTATCCATCATCACGTCGAAGATGCAGACAACGCGTCACCGCATCAAGGGAATTGTGAATGGCGAGGATTTCCAGATCATCTACTCCGACACGCCCGGTATCCTGAAACCAAATTATAAGTTGCAGGAATCAATGATGAAATTTGTATCGACGGCTCTCGTCGATGCGGATATCATCTTATATGTCACCGACGTTGTGGAAGATTTCGAAAAAAATATTGAATACATTGAAAAGATTCGACAAAACGATATTCCGATTCTGGTTTTAGTGAATAAAATCGATCTCTCGAATCAGGAAGAGGTGGAAAAAAAGATGACTCGCTGGCGTGAATTGCTACCCAACGCTGAAGTTTTTCCTATTTCAGCCACTGAAAATTTCAACATGGATGTTGTTTTCGATCGCATCTTGAAATTGTTGCCTGAAGGACCTCCCTTCTTTCCAAAAGATGAATTGACTGACCGGAACGAACGCTTCTTCACGCAAGAGATTATTCGTGAGAAAATCCTGTTGAACTATCAGAAAGAGGTTCCTTACTCGGTGGAAATCGAAGTAGAGTCATTCAAGGACGAAGAAAAAATTCTTCGCATTGATGCCGTAATTTATGTGGCCCGCGACAGTCAGAAGGGAATCATCATCGGGCACCAGGGGAAAGCCCTGAAAAAAGTGGGAACCGAGGCCCGCAAGGACATGGAAGAATTCTTCGGGAAAAAAGTATTTTTGCAGCTTTACGTGAAAGTCGCCAAAGAATGGCGCGATAAAGAGAATATGCTGAGAAACTTCGGATACGAGTTTCAATAAACAGGAAGACCATTAAATGAGCAATATAGTAGCGATAGTTGGACGGCCCAACGTGGGGAAATCGACCCTTTTTAACCGATTAACCGAATCACGGAAAGCCATTGTGGATGATGAGTCAGGCGTAACCCGCGACCGCCTTTACGGCAAAGTGATTTGGAACGGCGTGGAGTTTTCGATCATCGACACCGGAGGTTATGTTTCCGGCTCCGATGATATTTTTGAAGAGAGCATCCGCGAACAGGTGCATGTGGCCATCGAAGAGGCCGATGTCATCATGTTTGTGGTAGACGTCGAGAGTGGCATTACCGATTTGGATGAGTCGGTCGCACAAATGCTACGCCGGGTAAGTAAAAAGGTGGTTCTGGTGGCTAATAAAGTCGATAATCACCAACGTGCTCTCGAGGCGGCAGAGTTCTATGCGCTCGGTCTGGATGAAGTATATACTGTTTCTTCCGTGAATGGTTCCGGAACCGGAGACCTGCTCGATGCAGTAGTGAATATCCTGCCGAAAGATACAGAAGATGAGGAAGAGGAAACCATTCCCAAAATTGCCATCGTCGGACGGCCCAACGTGGGAAAATCGTCGACTATTAATACCCTTGTGGAAGAAGAGCGCCACATAGTAACCGACATCGCCGGAACCACCCGTGATTCCGTTTCGCAGCGTTACAACAAATTTGGCTACAACTTTATCCTGATTGATACCGCCGGATTGCGAAAGAAGAAAAATGTGCGGGAAGACCTCGAGTTCTATTCTGTACTTCGTTCCGTCCGGACTATCGAAGATGCCGATGTGTGTATTCTCCTGCTCGATGCTACGCGGGGTGTGGAAGGTCAGGATGTAAACATCTTCAACCTGATTGCCCGGAATAAAAAAGGGGTAGTGGTCGCTGTAAACAAATGGGACCTGATTGAGAAGGACAACCACACGATGGAGCAATTCCGCCGGAAAGTTCTGGAACGCTTTGAGCCGTATACCGACATCCCGATCGTATTCACGTCGGCAGTAACCAAGCAGCGTATCTTCAAGGCACTCGAAGAGGCATTGCACGTATACGACAACCGGACGCAACGCATTCCCACTTCAAAATTGAACGATGTTATGCTGAAAGCCATCGAGGCTTATCCGCCGCCAGCTTACAAAGGAAAATACATTCGCATCAAATATGTTACTCAACTCCCGACGTATTCACCGGCGTTCGCGTTTTACTGCAACCTGCCGCAATATGTTCGCGACCCGTATAAAAGGTACCTGGAAAATAAAATCAGGGAAAACTTCGATTTCACCGGAGTCCCGATTCAGATATTTATGCGAAAAAAATAGCGGCGAATCATGATTAAAAACTATCCTGGCGAAAAGTGGAAAGAGATAAACATGGAGGAGGGCGCCCTCCGCATGCGTTATGCCATCTCCAGTTACGGCAGGATAGCCAGTTTTACTGAGTCGCTGAAAAACGATGGAGAACTTCGAAAAGGCGGACTGATTGGCGGTTATCCATCACTTCCTCTTCGCCCTTTCGGGAAACCTAAAACATTTTACATCCATAAACTGGTTGGCGAATATTTCCTGGAAGAAACTCGTGATGGAAAAACACACATTATCCATCTCGATTACAATAAACAGAATAACCACGTCGACAATCTGCGGTGGGCGACCAAATCCGAAATGATCGCTCACCAACAGGCCAATCCGGCCGTGCTGGAAGGACGGGAAAAGAAAAAAGCCCGTAAAACTCAGAAAGGGCACAAACTGACTTCCACCCAGGTGCTACTCATCAAAAAGAAGATTTTCGATCCGAACCGAAAAACCCGCATGAAGATGATTGCCAAACAATTTGGCATCAGCGAGATGCAGCTCTATCGTATCAAGTCGGGCGAGAACTGGAGCCACATCAAAGAAGATGAGACTTCAAAGAAAGAAGACAAATCATAGGATTTTCTGCTCCTTCTGCTCTTTTTCGATCCACAATTGGTCTAACAATTTCCATTCTGCCTTGTTGGTTTTAATAAAACCGAGCATTCATTTCAAAAATATTTTATTATGAAGATTACTGATTTACAAGGAACCGTTACGTTGAGTAACGATGTGGAAATGCCCTATTTCGGATTGGGAGTTTTCCAGTCGGAAGAAGGTGAAGAAGTAATGAACGCGGTGAAGTGGGCTATCGAAGCTGGTTATCGTCACGTGGATACGGCAGCATTGTACCGCAACGAAAAAGGCGTGGGACAAGCCATCCGCGAAAGCGGCATCAACCGGAAAGAAATATTCGTTACCTCCAAAGTATGGAATTCCGACCAGGGATATGATCAAACCCTGAAAGCTTTCGATACCAGCCTGAACAAGCTGGGGTTCGATTATCTCGATTTGTACCTGGTTCACTGGCCGGTGAGCAGAAAATACAAGGACACGTGGAAAGCGCTCGAAAAACTATACAAGGACGGGAAAGTACGCGCGATTGGCGTCTCCAACTT
Organism: Prolixibacter sp. NT017; assembly: GCF_009617875.1. Lineage (NCBI taxonomy): Bacteria > Pseudomonadati > Bacteroidota > Bacteroidia > Marinilabiliales > Prolixibacteraceae > Prolixibacter > Prolixibacter sp. NT017. The sequence continues at coordinate 3,880,844 of NZ_BLAV01000001.1, forward strand.
CATGCAACATCACCTCGAAGATTTGATGCAGGATGCAGAGATTATGCCGATGGTCAACCAAGTGGAATTTCACCCACGGTTAGTACAACAGGAACTGGTTGATTTCTGCCTGAAGAATAATATCCGCCACGAAGCGTGGAGTCCGCTGATGCAGGGAAAAGTTCTGGACCTGCCCGAAATTAAAGCCATCGCAAAGAAGTACGGGAACAGTACAGCCCAGGTGATTTTGCGCTGGGACCTGCAGAAAGGAGTAATCACAATTCCGAAATCTGTTCACAAGGAACGCATTGTTAGCAATGCCGATATTTTCGATTTCTCACTGAGCGATGAAGAGATGAAAACACTGGATAGCCTGGACAAAGGTGAACGCAATGGCCCGGACCCAAACAATTTTGATTTCTAAAACATAGAATTTAAAAGGTCACCCGGGAGAGTGGCCTTTTTCTTTCTTTTCATTGCGCCTGATAAAACATAACAGCGTCCTCAATCTATCTTAATTGTTATGATTTGCCGTCATCCCAAATATGAATGACAATTCACTCATATTTAATAAAAAAATCGTTGTACATTTGCCCGACTTTTCCCGATAGGTTGGAAAAACGATAATGATTTGTGGCAGACTTGGTTTAACGGTTCGATTAAAGCGGGAAGGCCCAATTAAATTTTTTACATGATACAATTTGAAGAAATGGGCCTGGACCCCCGGATTATTAAAGGGATCCAAGAACTGGGATTTGAAGAACCCTCTCCGATTCAGGAGAAAATTATTCCACACTATTTACAGTCACCCGGCGATATGGTCGGTCTTGCACAGACCGGAACCGGTAAAACCGCTGCATTTGGATTGCCAATACTGCAGAGCATTGATACCAGCAAAAAAGTGCCCCAGGTACTGATTTTAAGTCCAACCCGTGAGTTGTGCGTACAGATAGCCCGCGAAATGGAGCTTTACGCGAAGTTCCTTCCGAAGGTAGATATTGTTTCGGTATATGGTGGTGCTGCCATCGAGCCGCAAATTCGTGCGTTGAAGAAGGGACCGCAGATTATTACAGCGACCCCCGGACGTATGCACGATATGGTTCGCCGGAGAAAAGTCGATCTGTCAAGCATTGATATTCTGGTTCTCGACGAAGCAGACGAAATGCTGAACATGGGCTTCCAGGAAGATTTGGATGCCATTCTGGCTGGAACACCGTCAACCAAGCACACGTTGCTCTTCTCTGCCACGATGCCGAAAGAGGTAGCAACCATCGCGAAGAAATACATGACTTCGCCGGTAGAGATCACGGTAGGAAAGAAGAATGCAGGCGCCGATAATGTGAATCACATCTATCATATGGTGCATGCCCGCGACCGTTATGCGGCGCTCAAACGGGTCATGGATTTCCATCCTGATATTTACGGCATCGTATTTTGTCGTACCCGGATGGAGACTAAAGATGTGGCTGCCAAGCTAATTCAGGACAATTACAGCGCCGAAGCTCTGCATGGAGATTTGTCGCAGGCACAGCGCGATTTCGTGATGGAAAAATTCCGCACCCGTGGCGTGCAAATGCTGGTCGCTACCGATGTGGCTGCCCGCGGCCTGGATGTGAATCATCTGACCCACGTTATCAATTACAATTTGCCCGACGATACCGAGAATTATACGCACCGAAGCGGTCGTACCGGACGTGCCGGACGCTCCGGAACTTCCATCTCCATCATTAATATGAAGGAGCAAGGAAAAATCCGGATGATTGAAAAGACCATCGGGAAGAAATTTGAAAAAATGCCTGTTCCGGCTGGTGAAGCCATTTGTGAGCGACAACTGCTGCATTACATCGATCGCGTGGCCGAAACGGAAGTGGACGATACCCAGATTGAAGGTTATATGTCAGCCATTCACGAGAAACTGGAGGGCCTGACCCGCGAAGAGCTTATCAAACATTTCGTTTCGATGGAGTTCAATCAACTGTTAAAGTACTACCGTGAAACAGAAGATCTGAATGCGGTAGAAGCTTCGGCTGGAAGAGAAGGTCGGGACGGCAGGCAACACAACAAGCGGGATAACCATAACGAAAAGGGTATCCCGATGACCCGTTTCCACATCAATATCGGAAGCAAAAAAGGATTGAGTCCGAAAGATTTGATCGCCATCGCTGTGCGAGCTACCGGAAAACGTAACCTGGAAGTTGGCCGCATTGATTTGCTCCGCAATTTCTCATTCGTGGAAATAGACAGCACACAGGCCGGTTCATTTGTTCAGCAGGCTAAAAAGCTGACGTTCGACGGCATTCCCGTCGTGGCTACCGAATCGGACGAGCGCCCCCAACAGAAGCAACGCTTCAATGGTGACCGGCGTGGCAGAAGCGGAGGCGGAGGTGATTTCCGCAAAAGAAACGACCGAAAAAGAAGACGTTAAATCGTCTTATCATCATACCAAACCCGGAAATATTTTCCGGGTTTCTTTTTGCCAAAAAGAAAGGCCCCACCAATTATGGCAGGGCCTTTCCTTACTGTTTGATGATTTTATCAAGGCTTAATTTTTTGCAGGCTTTTCGGGTTTTGCTGGCTTATCTGGCTTTTCCCCCTTCTCTATATCATTCAGGTGTTCCAGTCCGCCGATGTGAACGCCCTGCCCGATTTTGGCAATCTCGTTCATATCGAGGTTTCCGGTGATGCTGATAAGGGCATTATCGTCGCCGCCAACCACCATCAGCAAATGGGATATTCGTTTCTCTTTGTTCTCTTTGATGTAGAACTTAACAACCTGACCTTTCTCCTTCACATCCATCAGCAACTCATACTCTCCTTTGATTTTGTCGAAGAAATGGTCTTTGTTCAATTCATCATAGAAGTTGAGCGATTTGTTCAAGCCTTCGTCGTCCACCGAAAGGATACGAATTCCCGTAAGGCTCGACAACATGTTCTGGGCTTCCTTGTCGTCCTGCTCGAACTGAGACGCCATACCCAGTAATTTTCCTGAAATATTCACGGTAGTGAAACCATCCTTACCAGAATATTTGTCAAATAACTTATCGACTGCATCCTGTGCCATCATCTGAAATGGCAGTAACATCAACAGGATAATAAATAGTTTTTTCATTTGAGTATTTTTTAACGTTTTAAGGTCAAATGGAATTCGCATAAAGAAATAGACGCTTTACAGAGCGCTCCTGCTTATGCTCATTTCATGGCTTATTGTTTTATCTTCAGATTCACGATTACATTCATTTGTGCATACCCTTTACCATACAATTCCAGCGCCTGGTAAAGCGGCTTCGTATCTTTTTCCAAATCAGGAATTTTATTCAATTGCTGAATCCCCTTATTGTAATTCACCGACACATATTTCAGTGCATCCATGCTCATCTCGTATGCCTGCTTCGGATTTTCCGGTGTATTCATCGCCAGCTGATTTTGCTGCATTTGCTGATTATTCCAGATATTCAGAGCTAAAAGCACCACAATAATGGCTGCGGCAATACCTGCCATCCAGGTAAACTGGTGTGTAAAACGCTTCCGCTGAATAATCCGTTCGCGCTTTTCTATAGCACCGGTAATCCGTTCGGCGAAAGCCAGTTCTTCCATTTCATTTACCGGTTCCTCCAATCCTTCAAAGAACGGGCGATTCATTTCCAACGCTTCCGGCAAATCCCGGTTCTCCCGGAAAAAGTCCCGAAGCTCCTGCTCTTCCTGTAAGGAGCTCAGCCCCTCAAAGTACTTTTCCAGTAATATTTCTGCTCTTCGGGTTTCCATGGTTGATTCGTTTTATCATTTCATCACGCACTTTTTTTCGTGCTCTCGAAAGATTCGCCCTGACCGCACTGTTCTGCATATCCAGTACCCGGGCGATTTCATTCAGTTCGTAATGTTCAATATCCCGCAGGTGAATCACGGCGCGCTGTTGTTCCGGCAACTGGTCGATAATTTCTTTCGCCAGCCGCGCTGAATCCTTGTGTTCTGCCACCTCATCGGCCTGCTTCATGTCCGAAATCCATTCGGTACGTGCCTTCATCTGGTCCAGCGAGATACTCCGGTGTTTCTGTATCTCATCGATGCACAGATTCCTCGTCATCCGCATGGCGTAAGCTTCAATGTTATCGACTCCTGCCAACTCCGTCCGCCGACTCCAAAGCTTCATAAACACCTCCTGCACCACATCCCTGGCTTGCTCATCGTCGCGGAGAAACCGGACGGCGAACCGGAGCAACTTGCCGGACATCGGGACAACTTCTGTTTTAAATGTTTTGGAATCCATTGCTTGAGAGCGATTCGTTGATTCAGTCACTATCATGACTCCCCTTCCGGGAAATCGTTACATCAGTTAGTTCACTTTTTTCACCTTCGCAGTGTCAAGCCGGCTCAGTTCGTTCATTCCGCCCACGTGAAGCGAGCGATCGAGATCGGCAATCTTTTTCAAATCCATTCGCCCGGTAATCGAAACCAGCGTATTTTCCTGGCCTCCCACGATGATGATTAGCTCGCGGATGAAATTCATTTTGTCCATCCGGGCAAAAATGTGAACACGATCGCCATGATCATTCGTTTCCAGTAACAGTTCGTAATTCTTCTTCAGTTGGTCAATAGCGCCGCTGGCCCGAAGTTCGGTGTAAAAATCGACGCGGTTATTCAGATCCTTGTCTTCGATGGTTATCACCCGGACCGAATTTACCTGACTCAGAATTTCTTTGGCGTCCTGGTCGCTATCATCCACAAACCAACGGGCAAACCAAATAAGCATATGCGGAACATTCACACTTTCCACTCCCTCACGTCCGGCGTATTTATTGAACAAATAGTCGGTGGGGTTGCTTTGCGCCATCGATGCGAATGGCAACAACAGGAACAACAGGATAACAAGCTTTTTCATATCTAGCGTATTTTTAGGTTCATTAACGACGATTCAGAATTCTCATTTTTTCACCACCTTAATGTAGGTGTTTTATCAAGAAGACCCGATTGCCGGAAATATGTTACATGGACAGTCGCATTTTTTTTAATAAAAAAAGCCCCTCCGTTTCCGGAGAGGCGATTTAAGGTCTGCTCTTTCAGTTGACCGACTATTCAGCAGAGCAGATTGGCCAGGCAGGTATATCTAAACAAATCGCTGATTTTTCTTTTCAGGAACAGCAAGAATGACTCTTGCTCACCACACGTGGTGCACGGGGCGGATGATGACAGGCACTGGTGCCGGCCACATTTTTCAAATCACAACCGCTGCAGCCCGCACAACCGCCTGACGCTTCTTTTGACCGAAGATTCCGGACAACGCTGTACACCATGTAGGCAAAAGCCGAAAAAATAATAACGTAAACCAATATATTTTGTACCATTACTTGTGATTTTGGGGGGTTAAACAAATAAACTTCCAATCTGGTAGGTGGCAAAAGACACTACCCAGGCGATTGCTGTTGTATAAACCATCATGAACACGGCCCATTTCCAGTTCGCTTCTTTTTTAATAGCTGCAATGACCGCCACACACGGAAAATAAATCAACACAAAGAGCATGAACCCGAAGGCAACCAAAGGTGTGAAAACCTTCTGCCCTTTTAATTTACCGGAAGTGTGCGTCTGTTGTTGCAGTTTCTGAACCAGTGTTCCCGAATTCCCTTCGTCTTGTGCCTGGTAAAGAATGCCCATCGTACTCACTACAATCTCTTTGGCGGCCAGACCAGTCAGGATGCTTACCCCGATTTTCCAGTCGAAGCCCAGGGGTTTCAACACCGGAGCCAATGCATGTCCCATCCGGCCGATGTACGATTGCTCCTGATGCTCGGAAGCTTTGGCCATTTCCAGCTGCGATACCTGATGCTGCTTCTGTGCTTCACCCAGCGAAGTGCTGTTTTCTACCTGGGCAATGCTCGCATCGTAGTTCTGCGAATAGTTGACATGCCGGGGGAAGTAACTCAGCGCCCAAATCAAAATGGAAGCCACCAGAATAACACCACCCATTTTCTTCAAGTACTGAACACCTTTGTGCCACATGTGAATGGATGTATTCCGCAGGGTTGGCATCCGGTAGGGCGGCAGCTCCATAACGAACGGAACGACTGCTTTGCGGAAAACCGTATTCTTCAGCACCAGCGCTACCACAATGGCCATAATAATACCAATCATGTAGATGGAAAAGAGCATCAGCCCCTGGTTTTTGGGGAAGAACGCCGAAATGATTAACACATAAACGGGTAACCGAGCGCTACACGACATGAACGGCGTAATCATCATCGTCAGGATGCGGTCCTTCCGGTTTTCCAGGGTACGGGTGGCCATCACAGCCGGCACGTTACAACCGAAGCCCATGATGAGCGGGATGAACGATTTTCCGTGCAGTCCGATTTTGTGCATCAACCGGTCCATGATGAACGAAACACGCGCCATGTAACCGGTATCTTCCATAAAGGAGATGAAGAAGAACAGAATGAGGATGTTGGGCAGAAAGACGATCACACCGCCAACACCGCCAATTACACCGTCGACCAGCAAATCTTTTAAAGGACCGGCCGCCATGTGGCTTCCCACAAAGTCGCCAATGTATCCCACGCCGGCATCAATCCATTCCATCGGGTAATTTCCCAGCGTAAACGTAGCCTGAAACATTAGCCACATGGCAAAAAGGAAAATGGGAAAGCCCAGTATTTTATGTGTGATAAAGTAGTCAATCTCTTTGCTGCGCTGTCTTTTGCGTTCGCGACTTTCGACGTAAGTTTCATTCAGCGCACCGGCAACAAAACCGTATTTCGCATCGGTAATCACCGTTTCCGACGATTCGCCGAACGCTTTCTCCAGCTGGGCAATTTCGCGATTGGTCAACTCATTGATGCGATCGAAATTATCGCGGTTTTTCAGCATTGAAAGGGTCGTCCGGTCGTTCTCCAACAACTTCACCGAAAGGTAACGCGACGAATATTTATCGACCAACCGATCATCTTTATCCAGCTCCTTCCGGAGAACATCGATGGATTTTTCAATATCGTGTCCGTAGTTGATGTTTACGTATCGCACAATCGGGTCGCGGTCTTCGTACACATCAATTACTTTCCGCATCAGGTTTTTAATGCCCTGCCCCTTCACGGCAACGGTAGGAATAATGGGAATGCCCAACATTTCGCCTAATTCACGAAATTTCAAACGGGCGCCTTTCTTCTCCAGCTCGTCGTACATGTTCAGGGCAATCACCACCTTGATGTTCATATCGATGAGCTGCGTGGTGAGGAAAAGGTTCCGCTCCAGGTTCGATGCGTCGACCACGTTGACAACCACATCGGGCATGCGCTCCATGATGTGCGAGCGGACATATAATTCTTCAGGGGTATATTCCGTAATGGAATAGGTTCCCGGCAGGTCGGTAATATTAATCAGGTAACCATCCTGGCGCATGCGGGCCATCTTCGCATCGATGGTGACACCGCCGTAGTTTCCCACGCGTTCGTGCGAGCCGGAAGCCTGGTTGAAGAACGAAGTTTTTCCGCAGTTCGGGTTTCCCACCAGCGCTATATTAATCGTCTTGCTTTTTTCGTGGGCTGTCTTTTTCAGTACGTTGTCGGAAATAATACCGTTGAAGCCGTTCAGCTTTTGACTGTCGGCTTCGGCGCCCGACAATACATCAATCAGGTTGGCCTCGCTGCGGCGCAACGACACATTATAGCCCATGATTTCGTATTCCACCGGGTCCTGCAACGGCGCATTCTTGATGACACGCACCTTCTTCCCTTTCACAAATCCCATCTCGGTAATCCGTTTCCGGAAGGCTCCGTGTCCCAACACTTTCGTGATAACGCCCGATTCACCGGTACTCAAATTTGCCAACCGGTCAACCATCAGTTCTGTCGTCTCCATATTCCGTCCCTTTCTTAAAGAGTAATTCCCAGCCTGATCATCCCAACTTTCGCTGTCGGCAGTTCAACGTCCGTTCCCGCCGGATGTACGATGTACTGAAAATCGGGTTGCAGGTATATATTATTGGTTACATTGCATTTATAAGTCAATTCAATAGCGGTTTCATCGAGCTTGATAACACCCATGTGCGCATGGGCAATCGCCAGCCCCAGCACATCGCCACCATCCTTGTCGAAAACCCCGTAGTAGTTTATTCCGGTTCCGATGTAAAATGATACCGGATTGTCTTTCGTTGGCGCGATTCCCAATTGTGTGAAGAATCCCAGCGAACGGTTGTGCCCTTCCATATGGTAAAGCGTTTGGTCGCCCAGGAAATAGTAGCCGATGCTTTTCGACTGTTCGGCCGGGGCATTTCCGTTTCCGGAAGAAGGGAAATAGTGATAGAATCCCATCTTGTAGGTTCCGTCCAGGTCTCCCGAAAGAGTGACCGGCAACTGCACTTCCGAAATGGCGAGCAATCCTTCTTTGCTATCGAGATTCCATTTCAGGTTATGGGGATTGGCATCGAAACCGGTAGAACAGCCTTCGTACAAAGCCGCCATTAAGGTGAACTTGTCATTGGCCGACCACTTGACCGATGCGCCCAATGCTGTCAGCGGGAAAATCGGGGCAGGTAAATTGCACGAAATGGTTGGGATAATCCCAAACGAGCTGTTCAGGTATTCACCGCCGTATTCGGTGTTGGCATATTCCACGTTCAGGTCCTGCAAACCGGCAGTTATTTCAAATTGCCCCAACTTCTGAGAAAACCAGAATTCCTGGAAGAAGGTGTGATCGCCTGCTTCAATATTCGAAGCCACCTGAACATCGCCAATCAGATCGGCTGAGGGGGAATCGCCGTGTGTAGAGGTTGCATGCAGATAAAGAGTTCCGCCATTCCACCATCCGGCTTTTTCGGTATCGAAATTCACACAAAACTGCGCCATCCCCAGGTAGGCATAGCCACTTTCGATTCCTCCGTTAAAATTGTAAAGATTATCAGCTGTATAAGCCGCTCCCAAACTAAAGGCTTCTTCTCTTCTGCGTTCTATCTCCTTTGCCCTTCCCATAAAGGGAAGACAAAAAACCAAATTCGATAACAGAACCGTACGCCATCGCAAACTCATCTTTATCCGGTATTTCAAATCAACACTACAAAAATACCAGACACAAGTCGCCCGTGGAATACCTACTTATTAGGATATCCCGGCCATGGGTCACAATATGTAATGAGGCTATTCGGAGAGATAGTCGAGTGAAACGAGTTTTTTCACTACGGCGTAGATGGTTAGTCCCGATACCGATTTGATACCGGTTTTCTGGGTGATGTTCTTCCGGTGGGTAATTACCGTGTTGATGCTGATGCTGAGTTTTTCGGCAATTTCCTTGTTGGTTAGTCCGGTGGCCAGCAGTTTCAGTACGTCGGTTTCGCGTTCGCTGAGGACCTCTTCGGTAGCGTTTTCCTTGTTTTCGGTACTGGCGTTTTGCTTGACCAGCTGAATAACCGATTCGGGGGAGTCGGATATGGAGATACTGCCATCGAAAAGCGAAAGCAACCGCTGGTCGAAGAAGGCGTACACCAGCGCCACCCAACTGGTGGCCGGATACCCCGAGCGAAGCGAATGAAACCCTTTCTCATTATTCTGCACATACAACGGGTTCACAATCGCCACGTTGACCTTCTTGCTGAGGATGCACTGCTCTATGGCGTCGAAATTTTCGGCACGGTACACCCGCAACCGAAGGCCTCCACCCGATAATATGCGGTTCAGCCCTTCGTAAATAATCGAAGAGGGTTCGACAATCAGGATATTGATATAAGCGTGTGTATTCACGTCGTTTTGCGGCTTAAGTAGTTCTCCATCTGCTGCACCAGCGGGATGAGTATCTGATCTTCAATTTTGGAGTGGATGGTCAAATCGTAATCGAGTTCGAACAGCGTAAACAGCAACTTGCGCCGTACCTGCGGCTCATCATTGTTGGGGAGGTACTTCACCAACAGGTTCGTCAGGTCGGTGAGCTTCTCCTCGATGTCGTCGTGATGTTCCTGGTAATCGGCAACCGAATAGGTATCGGGCAGGGTGACGTTGCCGCGTGCTTCGATTTTCTGGTACAGCTTGGTGATGTACGGGAAAACCGTGTCGTTCTCGTAATTGAGATGCTCCCGAACCTCGTTGAAGTAGTTGTTGAAAAACTTCTCAACCATCGCCTGCTCGGGTTGGCTTTTATCGTGAAACATCTCCTGGATCAGTTTCAGAATGTTGGGATAAATTTCGCCCAGGTAATAACTGTGACTATTGCTCAGGTAATTGATAATGGATCGCACTTCCCGGTAGGTAAACCGCTCGGCCGGTTTGTAATCCACTCCGTTGTAAAGGTGTGCAAACGTGAGGAATACCTCGGGATGCAGCTTGTGCTCGTCGCAGATTTCCCGAATGGTCTTCTCCTGCAACGGCGCACTGATGCCAAAATGCTCGAGCAATAACATGAGATACGGGTTGTTGAGCACAACCTCCGCCATCTTCATGTCGGGTGACAGGTACAGATTTGCCGTTTGATACATGTTTTTCCGGTTAAAGAATATGGTTTCCCAAACAAACAGTGATTTGCGGGAATTGTTTTGGGAAGGCAATTATCAACCTTCTCAATTGATACTCTCCCAAATAATTCACCCCAAACCCCTGAAGGGGCTTTATGACAGTGAGTAGATGTTGCAACAGTGCTTTTAATTGGCGGTTGAAAGGAATACCAGAATTTGCTAGTTTACAGCTACCATTATCGGGGAACCAAGTCCCCTTTAGGGGATTTAGGGGTAAACCCAGGCAAACCCTTTCAGGGGCTTCAAGTCGGAATCATTCTCATCCCGGAGGGACGACATATTGTTAAAAATCATCGCAACAAAAAGAAGTGCGACCCCGGCCGGGGTCGAATAAAACAACACGCCGACAAATGCTAACAATATGCGACCTCGCCGAGGTCGGGCAAATAACCTGCCCCTTCGGGACGAAAATAACTTTACGATATCATTCGGGCTGTAAGCCCAATTCAATTCAGCCCGGTGGCAACGCCCCGGAGTCTTCGAAACCTTGTAGGAAGTTATCGGGAAAGCAGATTTGAAATATCAAGCCTTCAGCCTGTTTTCCCTCACCTGGCAGCGGTACTCGTTGGTTGGATTTTTATCTACTCACCCCATCCGGACTGCGTCCGAATTACCCCTCTCTACAAGTAAAGATGGGCGGGGGCCGGTGATAGCATCGAAGTTTGTATTTGCATTCTCCCCGACGGGATACCAGGTTGTTTTTGGAAATGATACCTTTCGAATATGCAGCGGCGTGAGTCCTTCTCTATGATTAGAGAAGGGTTGGGATGAGTAGAAAATATTGTTTCGAACACTCGTCTGGCAACGCCCCGGGTTAGATGCATTGATTGAAGCAGCAAGCGGTCGCGCGATAGCTTTGATTGGAACAGGTGGTTGTTTCGACCGGAAGAGAATTGAGGTAGAAAATAGAAGCTGTTTTTTAATCGACGTTTGCTCGTGCGGCGCAGGAACATTTCTGTTTCAATCATGGTTGGAATGTGCGCCTTGGGTTCGTCGCAACATCCGGTCCCGGGGTGGCGAAACCTCCCGGTTTCTTGCCCCGGGCTGTGGCTTTTCAGCCCTTCAGGCTGAGGTCGAACCACAACACGGCACATAATCGGTCACAGCAATAACCGGTCACGATGTATCGTGACCCTACCACCGCCTCCCTGAAGCCAATCATTGTTCATTTTTCATTTCTAATTGTTCATTGTCCATCGCTTTCATTTTATCACCGCCCCGCCTGCCGCATAACATATTGACTAACCAAATTTTAGCCGAACGTTCAAATCCATATGCTAAACAGACTGAATTTTGTGGTGAACGAAACTTACAATTTGTAACTACCCCTGCTTTTCCCAGCCGTTTTTTGCCCATTTTTTGTCTTTTAGAATAACATAAATTAATTTAGAGATACAGACAGAACAAATCAGAAGCACAACGAATCAATCAGTTACAAAATATCAGTTGAAACCATTGACAGAAATTCATGGAAAATCCATGTACTAATAAACTCAAACTAAAAAATCATTTATCATGTCTTCTAACGATCTAATTAAAGTAGTTTTTACTCCCGAAGAACGGGACGCCATTAACCAGTCATTGCAGGCAGTGGCCGATATTATTAACGCCAAAGCGCCGGTATTGTCGAACGACGACCGCCGTAAATACGGCTCGGTAGCCGACCGGAACAAGTTGGTGATTAATAAAGCGAAGACATACCTTGGGCAGTTCCCGCAGTTTAAGCCGGTGAAACTCGATAATGCCGAATTTACGAACGACTATGAGAGCCGGAGCGACATCGAGACATTTATGATGAACATGGCCGACCTGCAGCGAAAACTGACCGACATCAAAATTCTGCTCGACCACGACAACTACCAGGCGGCCCTGGCATTTTACCGGTCGGTGCGCTACAATGCACAGGAGAAGGTGGCCAGCGCCATTCCCATCTACAACGACCTGAAACAATACTTCACGCATTCCGAATCGAATGCTGAGGAAGAAGAAGCTGAATAATGGCTGACCATCCCCACCCTGTTAGGTTTCGAAACCCTGGCAGGGTTTTTTCGTTCATCGAAATTCATCTTTCCCAATGTCTTTAGGCAGTTCGGCAACCTCACCAGGGGGGTGGCATAACCCCGTTTACCCCGTCCGGGTACCCCATCGACGGGGTGAATTATAGCGTCGGCGGGGTCCTTCCACCGCGCGAAGGGGGTGGTTGCACCCCGTGAACGGGGTGATGGTACCGGGTTGACGGGGTGTTTTACTGCGTGAAAGGGGTGTTGCTACCCCAACGAAGCAGTGCCTCAACCCCGTGAGCGGGGTTATTTACCGCGCCGACGGGGTAAGTTAGAGCATGGACGGGATAAGTTACACCCCTACTCAACGTAATTTACAACGCTCACGCAGTAATACTGACGGGCAACCATGTACCACAGAGCGGCGACGGAGTTCGGCAGAGCGTGCAGGGTTGCAATTGCCCCCATGGACGGTGTAATTTACCAAACCGACGCAGTAATTTTGATGGAACCATGGTGTAATGCAGAACGGTGAGGGAGAAAGTTGAAGCGTGGGCGGGAAAGAGAATTAGGATGATTGGAGGAATTGGGGCGGACAGTTAACAACTGTAATATTAAATCGATGAAAACTAACTAAGTAATTAAGTCATAATGAAAGATAATATTTGTAAGAAAGAACATCGCAACGATAACCAGTTTGCAGACCTTCCTGAGGACCAAGGAGGAGTAGGAAGGCATAAATGTGCCGGATGTGCATACGAATTAGGATATCAAGATGGATTAGCAAGAAAACCTTTACGAAGTATTGACTTAGCGAAGCTTCCTGAAAGTCAGGCCAAGGTCGTTAGACATAAAAGCCCCTATGCAGCCTATGCTAAAGGATATTACGACGCTAGTCTTGAAATTGGCTGAAGACATCAAGTCGCGACTCAATGCATTCAGTCAATAGACGAAAAAGAAAGGCTGAATCTAAAAAGATACAACACTATTCTAAAGCCAACCTGCATGAAAATTTTTGGATTCACGATTAAAAAACAAAACCTGTTAGAAGTGATAATAACCATTGTTGCGTTGGGGTACATACTTACCTATCTGGTTTTAAACCGTGACAGACTCATCGAAGGAGCGCTTGATGTATTCAAAGCGTTTTTTTAATTCACCCACCCAGATAATTCGGGGCCTGAAGGGAACCCAAGGCGTCGCCGTTGGGCTGAAATAACCTGTCCCTTCGGGACGAAAATAACTTTACGATATCATCCGGGCTGAAAGCCCAATTCAATTCAGCCCGGTGGCAACGCCCCGGGGTATCAACGATTGTAGGGAAAGCGGTCGCGCGATGATTTCGTTTGAAATACGAAAGAGCTTTCGACCGCAACAGCCCTAACGACCATCGATATTTCCTACCTTTGCTGCCAACAAACCAGGAAACAATGCAATTAATCTATTTTTCACCAACGCACACCACCCGGCAAGTGCTGGAGGGAATTGCCAATGGCCTTAATAGCAACCCGGTCAAACACATCGACCTTACACTCAGCTCTCCTGCATGGGAAGCTGCACCCGATGAAATCACCCTTTTTGGGGTGCCGGTGTATGGCGGTCGCGTGCCTGCCGAAGCAACCCGCCGAATGAAACAAATCAAAGGAAATCAAACACCTGCCGTGGTCGTGGTGGTGTATGGCAACCGCGCTTACGAGGATGCATTGCTCGAACTCCGCGACATCGTAACCGAACAGGGCTTTGTCCCCATCGCTGCTGCTGCCTTCATCGGGGAACATTCGTACACCACCGGCGACTACCCGATTGCTCCCGGCCGGCCGGATACCAACGATTTGCAGAAAGCAGCTGACTTCGGTACAGAAATTAGCGAACTACTACAGGAGGCAAAGACACTTTCCCCGATAGCGGTTCCCGGGAACTTTCCGTACAAACCCCAGGGACAAAAGCCGCCCATCGCACCCGTTACCATTGCCGAGAAATGTGACCAGTGCGGTATTTGTGTGTCCGTCTGCCCCACCGGCGCCATCACACTCTACGACCTCCCCGAAACCGATGCCAGCGCCTGTATTCTCTGCTGTGCCTGCATCAAGGAGTGCCCCACCGGTGCCCGCATAAATGATTCGGGTTTTATCAACGAAAAGAGTCAGTGGCTGGTGGATAACTATTCGGAAAGGAAGGAGCCGGAGGTATTTGTCACAAACCTCTAAAATATAAACCACCCCAAACCCCTAAAGGGGCTTTTAAGACAGTGAGCAATTGCTGCGACAGTGCTTTAGTCATTTGGTTAATTAGAATACCGAAAGTTGCCAATTTACTATTGCCATAATCGAGGAGCCAAGTCCCCTTCAGGGGATTTAGGGGTAATGGTCTGAACCATAATTTCACCCCAGATCTCTGAAGGGGCTTTCGGGACAGTGAGCAGATGTTGAAGCAGTACTTTTCATGGGATGGTTGGCACAAATACCAAAAGTTGCTAATTTGCTATTACCTTAATAGGGGTGAAGACTAGTAAACTAACTAAATCATTTCGCAATGGGTATCAGCAACAAAGTCACCTTGTTTTATAATGCTCCCCCTATCATATTTGAAAGAGCGAAACGGTTACGAGAAAACATGACCGAGGCAGAATTAAAACTGTGGGAGTGCCTTAAAGAGAAGAAATTGCTTAACCTACGATTCAGACCGCAACATCCTATCGATATATTTATTGCTGATTTTTATTGTCATCCACTGAAACTGATTATTGAAATCGATGGAGGAATTCATCTGTCTGAAACGAATAAAGCATATGATATCGGAAGAGAAGCAGAATTGGAAAGATGGGGACTCAAAGTAGTACGCTTTACCAACCAGGAAGTGCTGAATAGTCTGGACCAGGTACTCATGAATCTTGAGAAAATTTGTATAGACAGGCAAAAGGAACTTCAGTAATTCACCCCACCCCGATAATTCGGGGCCTGAAGGGGCTTTGAGGGCAGTGAAAGCTTTAGCTGTGGAGCGTTGAAATTGCCAGAAAAACGAATAATGATGACGTGAAGAAACCTTCATCGAAGAGTTAAGTCCCCTTTAGGGCTCCGATACTTCGGAGTAGGGGTGTAAGATTGAAAGCGAATAACATTCATCTTCATAAACAACAGAGTTTATAAGAAATCGAGGTGTATCAAAAAAAAACCTGACAAGCCACGAAGACTCGTCAGGTTTTTGGAAAGTTACCTTTGGACGAGGTAAATCAATTCTTTATTTCAACGAGGTAAGGCGCTCTTCCAGGAGTTTGATTTTCTCCTCGGCATCGGCCTGCTTTTTGCGCTCGGTGGCTACCACCTGTTCTGGGGCTCCGTTCACAAAGCGCTCGTTGCCCAGCTTCTTCATTACCGAAGTAAGGAAGCCGCGGGTATATTTCAATTCTTCTTCAATCTTGGCTATCTCCTCTTCCACATTCACCAGGTCGCCCAGCGGAATATAGTATTCAGTCGATTTCACACGGAACGACAGCGCGCCGTCGACTTTCTCGTTCACCACCTCCAGCTCGCTGAGGTTCCCCATCTTCCTAAGCACCGCATCGAACACCGGAGAATAACCTTTTTCACCGGGATAAACAGCTACTTTCAGTTCTTCCTTGTTGGCGATATTCTTCTCTTTGCGCACATTCCGAATGCCGGTTACCGCTTCTTCGATATTCACGAACTGCTCTACCAGCGAAGCATCGGCTTCAGCAACCGTTGGCCATTCTGCCATCATGATGGACTCGCCTTCTTTCCGCTCGCCCAGCAACTGCCAGATTTCTTCGGTGATAAACGGCATGAACGGGTGCAACAGGCGCAGCATCTTGTCGAACAACGCTACCAACTCGTCGTAGGTCTGCTTGTCGATGGGCTGCTGATATGCCGGCTTCACGATTTCGAGCAACCAACCCGAGAAGTCGTCGCGCATGGCCGTGTAGATGGTCATGAGTGCATCGCTCAGTCGGTACTTGCTGAAATGATCGTTCATAGTAGCAATCACTTCGTTCAGCTGAGCGTTGAACCAGTCGAGGCCCAGGCGCGCATGCTCCGGTTGTGGCAACGAGGCATCCACTTCCCAGCCATGTACCAGACGGAAAGAGTTCCAGATTTTCGAGCTGAAGTTCCTTCCCTGCTCGGTCAGCGATTCCTCGAAAAGGATATCGTTTCCGGCCGGTGAACAGAGCAACATACCCACACGAACACCGTCGGCGCCGTATTTGGCAATCAGGTCCAGCGGGTCGGGCGAGTTCCCCAACGACTTCGACATCTTGCGGCGCAGCTTGTCGCGCACGATACCGGTGAAATACACATTTTTGAACGGGAAAGTCCCGCGATATTCATATCCGGCAATGATCATACGGGCTACCCAGAAGAAGATAATCTCGGGAGCCGTTACCAAATCGTTCGTCGGGTAATAGTAATTAATCTCTTTGTTATCCGGGTCGCTAATGCCGTCAAACACGGATATTGGCCACAGCCACGATGAAGCCCAGGTATCAAGCACATCCTCGTCCTGATGCAGGTCGTCAATGGTCAAATCCATGCGACCAGTTGTTTCGCGGGCCAATTGCAATGCCTTCTCATCGGTTTCTGCTACCACAAAGCTTCCGTCTGCCAGATAATAAACCGGGATGCGATGTCCCCACCACAGCTGGCGTGAGATACACCAGTCTTTGATGTTCCCCATCCAGTGACGGTACAGGTTTTTGAACTTGGGCGGGAAGAACTGCACATCGTCATTCTCCACAGCGTCTAAAGCCGGTTTGCCCAGCTCTTCCATTTTCAGGAACCACTGTGCCGAGAGCTTCGGTTCAATCACCACGTCAGTACGCTCGGAGTAACCAACCTTGTTGGTGTAGTCTTCGACCTTTACCAGATTGCCGGCATCTTCCAGCATCGGGATAATTTGCTTACGCGCTTCAAAACGGTCGACACCAATCAGGAAGCCGGCTTCTTTGCTCAGCGTTCCGTCATCGTTGAAGGTATCAATCACTTCGAGGTTGTGGCGCAACCCGATTTCATAGTCATTCACATCGTGTGCCGGGGTAATCTTCAAACAGCCGGTACCGAACTCCATATCCACGTATTCGTCCTGGATAATGGGAACACTGCGGTTCACCAGCGGCACCAACACACGTTTTCCGGCGAGGTGTTTGAAACGGCCATCGTTCGGGTTTACACACACCGCCGTATCACCCAGAATGGTTTCCGGACGGGTGGTAGCTACCGTAACGAATTCACCGGGAACATCTTCAATTTTATAGCGAACGTAGTAAAGTTTCGATTGCTCTTCCTTGTGAATTACTTCCTCATCGGAAAGGGCAGTTTTGGCCGACGGGTCCCAGTTGACCATCCGCACTCCGCGGTAGATATAGCCTTTGTTGTACAAGTCGACAAATACCTTGATAACCGACTCCGAACGTTTTTCATCCATGGTAAACGCGGTACGCTCCCAGTCGCACGAAGCGCCCAGCTTTTTCAACTGCTCCAGGATGATGCCGCCATGTTTGTGCGTCCATTCCCAGGCATGTTCCAAAAAAGCGTCCCGAGTAAGGTCATCCTTTTTGATACCTTCTTCGCGTAGCTTGCCCACCACTTTTGCTTCAGTGGCAATGGAAGCATGGTCGGTTCCCGGCACCCAGCAAGCGTTGTAGCCCTGCATCCGTGCACGGCGTACCAAAATATCCTGAATGGTATTGTTCAGCATGTGGCCCATGTGCAACACACCGGTCACGTTTGGCGGCGGGATGACGATGGTGTAAGGCTCCCGCTCATCGGGCTCCGAATGGAAAAAACCTTGTTCCATCCAGTACTGGTACCACTTGTCTTCAACTTCTACAGGATTGTACTTGCTTGGGATTTCCATGGTATATCTTTTCTTTTTTAATGTCTCGTTAATAGTCAACCAGCTTTCGCCGGAAGATGTTCGCAGGGCGAATTCCCTGAATATGATTTTAAAGGGTACAAAAATAGAAAAAACGTCGCTGGTTTCCGTTGGATTCTGAGGGAAATTCAGTGGACAATTGGAAATGAACAAGGAGCAATGAGAAATATCCTGAACCCGGATTTTGGAATGACAATATTTTCAAAACCGAATACTAAGTATCAAACAGTTGATACTCTTTTTAGAAAACATAATTTTTGTTCACCTTACAAAATCGACCATTCACATACCAGATCCGTATGTTCGTCAAAAAGTTTTGAAAATCAGAAAGTAATTTTCTTTCTTAATCCATTAATAGATCAGCACTTATATCCTAACATTTTACCTAACACAACTAACCCATGAAAAATCTACTGGTTTATTATCTGTTCATCCTTTCCCCCTTTGCTTTGATGTTTTGGATGATTGAAAACGAATACAGTCTCGCGTTCGTCATTACTTTATTGTTTTATTCCACTATTTATCGTGGAGTAACCGATTATTTCCGACTAAAGGCTCGTGGATGCATCGGTCTGGAACTCCTGCGGCTTTTCGTTCCGTTCTATGGTCGGCGACGGTTTTTCAGAGACTTGTATTTTCGTTAACGCTTTATAACTAAACACGACTAAACTTTTCTCCTCTCCCATTCCTTTTATAGTTAAAACCAATCTTTTTTAGCTATGCGTAAATGGATTGCCATTACCGGACTTTCGGCTGTCGCCGGATTGTTTTTTCTTTCCGGTTGTACCGGGAAAAAGGAACCACCTTATGCGCCGGTCTCCGGCTTTGAACTCCAGCAATACCTGGGCAAGTGGTACGAAATTGCCCGACTACCCAACCGTTTCGAGAAAGACCTGGTGAATGTAACCGCGACCTATTCCTTGCGGGACGATGGCAAGGTGCGGGTGCAGAACGAAGGAGACAAACCGGACGGAAAACACAAAATGGCCATCGGGAAAGCTAAGCTGGCCGGAAACCCCGGTGAAGGGTACCTGCGGGTATCATTTTTCGGTCCCTTCTATGCCGACTACGTGATTGTGGCGTTGGACAAAGAACATTACCAATATGCGCTGGTCGCCAGTTCCGATAAGTATTTATGGATCTTATCGCGCACACCTCAACTGGATAAAAACCTATACGACAAACTATTGCAAAAAGCACAGCAGTTGGGTTTCGATACCTCGAAGTTGTACGTGGTTCCCCAGAAAGCTACTGAACAACAGGCGGACAAACAGTAATTTGCGAACGATTTTTTGCTTTATTTGTTTACACACCCGGAAGAATTATTCGGGAAGGTTCAAACCTTAATTAAAAACTTTCATTATGAAAAAAAACATGGGAAACACTGACCGGATCATCCGCGTCCTTCTCGCCATTGTATTTGTTGCCCTTTATTATGCGGGCATTATTACCGGAATAATTGGCATTATTCTGCTCATCCTGGCGGCTATCTTTGTGCTCACCAGCCTGGTCAGTTTCTGCCCGCTCTACGCACCTTTCGGCATCAAAACATTCTGTGCGCCGAAAGAGGATGCCCCCAAAGAGTAACGGGAATTCTTTTTCAATACCTTGATGACGACAAAATTTACAGGTTAATATCCACACGGAACAGCCGGCTTCATCGGAATCATTTTCCGAATGAGCCGGTTGTTTTTATTTCAGATGTGTATATTCGCATTAGTAAGTTTCATTTCTGCCGAAAAAAGACCATATGCCTTTTTATTCCATCTTTCGGTTTTTCTATTTACTGGGAACCGTCAATGCACTCTTCTTTGCGTTTCTGATTTTTTCCCGGAGCAACCGGAAACGCTCTGATGTCATTCTGGGAGTCTGGCTGGTATTCCTGTCGTTGCAGCTTGTCATTCCCTTTATTTACATGAGCAACATCAAAGCGTTGGGATACATGATTGGTTACGAATCAACGCTACTTGCATTACATCCTATTTTTCTGTACAACTACGCCCTAACGCTGACCAACGAAAAGCGAAAGCTAAAATCCATCCTGCTCAGTTTCATCCCGGCCCTGATGGTTGCTCTCTCCATGGTGGGGTTTGTCGAAATGTCTTCTACTGAGAAGTTCAACATGGTGACCAAAGAAACACTACCGCCGTTAAGTGTGTTCCCTTCTTTTATTCTGTCAATGACAGTTATCGTCTGGTTTATGGTAGCAGCCTTCAGGGTACTGAAAAAACACAAAAAACAAATTCTACAGGTTTACTCCTACCGGGATGACGTTGATCTACTCTGGCTCCGACGACTGACCGTTTCCTTTGCCATTATTCTGGCATCTGACCTGGCATTGGGCATCCTTTTCATTTTCATTAATGTTCCAATGCCTTTTGCCGATTTCTTTTTCTATACGATGCTGACCATCTTCATCTTCCTGTTAGGATACTTTGGTTATCAGCAAGGAAATATTTTCAGGTTCGAACCACTTAATATCGCCCGGGAGGCTCACGAGAGTCATGCCAAGGAAGAATCGCATGACCAGAAAGCAGAAATTCCTGTAATCAACGAAGCGGATGCCCAAAAACTGAGTGCGCTGATGAAAGAAGAACAACCATTCCTGGAAAGCTCGCTCACTATTAACGACCTTTCGCGGATGATGGACATGCCGCCCCACCAGTTGTCACGGGTCATCAACCGCCATTTCGGAAAGAATTTCTTCGAGTATGTGAACCAGTATCGTATCGAATATTTCAAACGGTTGGCCGTCGATCCCAAATACCAGCACTACTCACTGCTTGGCTTGGGGCTGGAATGCGGGTTCAATTCCAAGTCATCTTTCAACCGGGTTTTCAAAGAGCATACGGGACTCACACCAGGTGCTGTGCGAAAACAAGCCGAAGCAGAAACCGTGTCTCAATAAACTGGGACTTCACTTCCTCGCTCTTCTCTTTATCAGCACCTTCCAGCACGTCTCATCCCGGCTCATGTCCCGATTTCGGAATATGAGACGCTCACTCTACGCTCGCATGGTAGTTTTGTTTCATCAGTTTTCAGCAAACAAAAACACCCATGAAATCCGAAACATTAACGAAAGAAAAAATAGTCGTCACTCATACGACAGATGCCGATAGGAAAGCTATCAAAAAACTCTACCACGATAAATATTCCGACGGCATTGTCCCTGAATTGAGCGAAGAATTATTCCCCGGCGAACTTTCCTTCATCTCGCGCTCCGATGGAGAAGTTAACGGACATCTTCAACTTATTCCCCTGCAGGAAACCGGGAAACAATTATCAAATGTTCTGCTAATCGGTCACATGGTTCTTCCCGTAGGGAAAGAAGGTAAGGCTTTGCTACAGGAAGCTTCAATGTGCGCATGGGAACTGGGCTACAAAGCTATCGTCACTTTTGAAGACCAGGGAGAACTAATGGAAGCCGGCTTTTATGAATTTGACTCCCCTGTTTTCAGTAACCTAAATGATAATACGCCGGTGTATGGTTATGATCTTTCCTGGAAAGGAACGGAAAAGATTGAAAGAAACCTGGTGTTCCCGCATGTGCGGTTTTATCTGTCGCTACGCAGCCAGTCGTAAAAAAAGCCTGACAACGTGGCCAGGCTTTTCTCATCAATTAACTTCACTATCTATAACGGAATGTTTCCGTGCTTTTTGGGCGGATTGGTTTCGCTCTTGTTTTTGGTCATCTCCAATGCCATAATCACCTTCTTACGGGTGTCTTTCGGCATGATGATCTCATCGATATAACCGAGCTCGGCTGCACGATACGGATTAGCGAAATTGTCACGGTAGTCATCTACGCGCTTCGCTTTCGACTCATCATCCTTATCATTCCGGAAAATGATATTCACGGCACCTTCCGGTCCCATTACCGCAATCTCGGCAGTAGGCCATGCCATGTTCATGTCAGCAGCCAAATGCTTGCTGGCCATCACATCGTAAGCACCTCCATAAGCTTTCCGGGTAATTACCGTAATTTTTGGAACAGTAGCCTCAGCATAGGCATACAGCAACTTGGCTCCGTGACGAATGATACCGCCAAACTCCTGGGTTGTTCCCGGAAGGAATCCCGGCACATCCACGAAAGTAACCAACGGAATATTGAACGAGTCGCAGAAACGAACAAAACGGGCACCTTTCACCGACGAATCAATGTCCAGCACTCCTGCGAGGTGATCGGGCTGATTAGCCACAACGCCTACCGTACGTCCACCCATGCGGGCAAATCCGACTGTAATGTTCTGCGCAAAATGTGGCATCACTTCGAAGAAGTGGTTATCGTCGACAACCGAACGAATAATAGTGTGCATATCGTACGGCTTGTTCGGATCCGGCGGAACAATAGTCTGCAACTGCTCGTCCTCCCGCTCTACATCGTCGGTACACGGGATGACCGGCGGATCTTCCATGTTATTTGATGGCAGATAACTCAGCAATTCCCGAATCATCATCAGGGTTTGCTCGTCATCTTGTCCGAGGAAATGAGCCACACCACTTTTTGCGTTGTGCGTCATTGCACCACCGAGCTGCTCTTTGGTCACCTCTTCATGAGTCACGGTTTTCACCACTTCCGGTCCGGTTACGAACATGTAACTGGTATCCTTTACCATGAAGATAAAATCGGTCAGTGCGGGTGAATATACAGCCCCTCCGGCACATGGTCCCATGATGGATGAAATCTGCGGAACAACACCCGAAGCTTTTACGTTCAACCAGAAAATATCCGCATAACCAGCCAGGCTTCGTACACCTTCCTGAATACGGGCACCCCCCGAGTCGTTCAACCCGATGATTGGAGCTCCCATTTTCATCGCCAGTTGCGTTACCTTGACGATTTTATCGGCATTGGTCCGACTCAGCGAACCACCAAAAACGGTGAAATCCTGCGCAAATACATACACCAGACGTCCGTCTACTTTTCCGTAACCAGACACTACACCATCACCCGGGATTTTATTCTCATCCATCCCAAAATTGGTGCAGCTGTGTGTGACTATTTTATCCAGTTCGACAAATGTTCCTTTGTCGAGAAAAACATCAATACGTTCACGGGCGGTCAGTTTCCCGCCGTCGTGCTGTTTGGCAATTCGAGCCTCGCCACCACCGGCTTCGGCCGCTTTGTTTTTATCTTCAAAAATCCGGTACTTATCTTCAAGTTTCTGCATGAAATCTCTATTTAAAGGTCAATCTTCAAGGGATTCCAATTCAACCAGCGGTTGATGCCCCTCGATGGTGTCCCCTTCGTTTACCAAAATCTTTTTCACGGTTCCATGGAAAGCACTCTTGTATTCGCTTTCCATTTTCATGGCCGATATGGTGATGACCGTTTGGCCAGCTTCCACTTCTTCCCCTTCTTTCACAGGAATACGAACCACTTTCCCAGGCATGGGGGTGGTAATCACATTACCGGCTGATGCCAGATCACCTTTCGTATTGTTTCTGTAACGGGTGAGCGCATCAATCACCTCTACCTCGTACTGACTGGTAAGGGTTTTTACGCTGTAGTGGTTGGCTTTGCCTACCTCGATCATTTCCATGTTGGTCGACTTGCCGTTGTGAAGCACGGAATAAATCCCCGGCTCAACACGAACCACGTCAAATTCATATTCGCGACCGTCGATGAGTGCCCGGTATTTGGAGCCTTCCTTACCCAGCAGCTCTACGTTCGCTGTACGCGAATTGATTCTTACTTCGTTCTGCATAATTCAATGGTTGATTAAAGTCGGAGTACACTTTTACGTCGTGCAAATTCTTTCCAGGGAGATGATTCATTTTTACCGTTTTCGGTCGGTTCCGAAACCAGTTTCTTCATCTTCTCGGTGTAGTCGAGATAGGCAATAAATAGTGCCATATCCTCACACTCCTGGTTACAATCGGATGGTATCTCCATTACCTCCGGATTCTTCTCGATGAAATGAGTGTCGTAATTACCGGACGCAAAATCTTCCGCTTCCATAATTCTTTTCAGGAATGGAATGGTGTTTTTCACACCGCTGATTTTGTATTCGTACAACGCCCTTTTCATCCGTTCGATAGCCTCGCCGCGGGTTTGCGCCCACACGATCAGCTTGGAGATCATCGGATCGTAATAAATCGGGATTTCATAACCTTCGTACACATAACCATCGGTACGTACGCCCAATCCAAGCGGTTCAGTGATGTGCTTAATCAGACCAGGACTCGGCATGAAGTTATTCTTCGGATCTTCTGCATAAATCCGGCATTCGATGGCATGTCCGGTTTGGGTAAGTTCTTCCTGTTTGAAAGGCAGCTCTTCGCCATTGGCGACCATAATCTGCACTTTCACCAGGTCAACACCGGTTACCCTTTCGGTAATGGGATGTTCTACCTGCAAACGGGTATTCATTTCCAGGAAATAGAAATTATGGTCGTTATCGACCAAAAACTCTACCGTACCGGCTCCTACGTAATTCACCGACTGGGCTGCGGCAACAGCCTGTTCACCCATTTGGGCACGCAATTCAGGTGTCATCAATGGCGACGGTGTTTCTTCAATTACTTTCTGGTGACGGCGCTGTACGGAACATTCGCGCTCGAAAAGATGAACGGTATTGCCGTGTTCATCAGCCATCACCTGGAACTCGATATGGTGAGGCGACTCGATGTATTTTTCCATATACACCACGTCGTTGCCAAAGGCGCTGCCGGCTTCGGAACGAGCCCGCCGGTAGGAACTTACCAGTTCACTTTCCTCCCTTACGAGGCGCATACCTTTACCACCACCGCCAGCCGATGCTTTGATCATGATTGGATATCCAATCGAATCTGCTGTCTCTTTTAATTTGTCTTCGTCTTCAATAAGATCACGGGTTCCGGGAACAACCGAAACGCCCGCGTCCATCATGATTTTCCGTGCAGTCAGCTTATCGCCCATTGCCAAAATGGCGTCCGGAGAAGGACCGATAAAAATCAGCCCGGCTTCTGCTACCCGACGTGCAAACTCCGCATTCTCGGAAAGAAATCCGTAACCCGGATGAATTGCGTCGGCTCCTGATTTCACTGCCGCATCCATAATCTTGTCGATGTTCAAATAACTCTCAGACGATGGAGACGGTCCGATAAAACAGGCCTCGTCGGCATAACGAACATGCATGGCACTGCGGTCGGCCTCTGAAAATACTGCCACACTCTGAATTCCCATCTCGCGACAGGAACGCATCACCCGCACCGCAATTTCACCACGGTTCGCAACCAAAATTTTTCGGATCATAAGAACTTTTGATTATTAAATTCGGACTAAATTATAGTTTGCCATTGAGTTTTCAAAATATGTTAATAAATTAATATTTTCGAACATTTTGTTATAAAATCTGAATTTCGTATTGACAAACCTTCAGGGTTAACAATCAAAACCGAAAAATGCTTAAAAGAATTTTTCCGGCATAAACGAAAAAACCCCACAGATTACTCTGCGGGGTTCAGGCTATGTTAAATTCAGTCTATTTTAAAACAAAGGAGTTTTCTTGTACATCATCGGAGTTGGTTCCAACAAATACTTTGAATTCTCCGGGTTCTGCTTTTTTCTTCAAATCGGCTCCGTAGAAAGCCAAATCATCGGGCGTTAACGTAAATGTGACCTTCTGCGATTCACCCGGTTTCAGTGAAATCTTCCGGAACCCTTTGAGTTCTTTTACCGGACGCGATACACTACCCACCAGGTCGCGGATATACAATTGTACAACTTCTTCACCGGCTACTTTTCCGGTATTCTGCACATTCACCGAAACATCCAGTTTTCCGTTCATGCTCATTTCGTGCGAGCTGAGCTCAACCGGCGAATACTTAAATGTAGTGTAACTCAAACCGTAACCAAACGGAAACAGCGGAGTTTTCTTTTGATCGGTATAATGTGACCAGAAGACAGTTCCTGTCGGATCGGGACGGCCTGTACTTTTGTGATTATAATAAATAGGTAATTGTCCAACGGCACGCGGGAATGAAACCGGCAATTTTCCGGAAGGATTGTAATCACCGAACAATACATCAGCAATAGCGTTTCCGGCTTCGGACCCAAGATGCCAGGCCTCTACAATAGCCGGAACGTGTTCCGCCATCCAGTCAATGACCAGCGGGCGACCATTGGTGAGAACGACAACCACATTGGGGTTCGCAGCGTAAATCGCTTTCATCAGCTGTTCCTGCAAGCCTTTCATCCTAATTTCCGTCTGACTGCGTCCTTCACCGGTTTGAAAACAATTTTCGCCAACAGCCAAAACAACCACATCCGCTTTTTTTGCTATCTGACGAGCAGCATCAAATCCGGAACTATCAGTGGTATTGAATTTCAACTCCTTGGTAAAACTGGGCTGACCAATGGTTAACGGAGCACCTTCGGCATAAAGTATTTTATTGGGATCAGCAACCGCTCCTTTTACTCCTTCAAGCAATGATACCGCAGAACCGGTAATCGCCTGAGCTCTCCAACTTCCCAGGGGAGAATCCTTATCAGCTGCCAACGGACCAATCACCGCAATGGTTTGCCCTTCTTTTTTCAGCGGAAGCAGATGCTCATCGTTTTTCAACAGAACAATGGAATGACGGGCAACTTTCCGGGCTGCCGCCAGATGTTCCGGAGTAAGAATTTCGGTTTTCTCCCGATTCTCGTTACTATACTTATATGGATCGTCGAATAGACCCAATTCGAATTTCACGCGCAGAATGCGACGAACAGCATCATCAATCAGCGATTCGTCCACTTTTCCTTCCTCTACTAACTTCTTCAAAGAAGTGATGTAGCAGTGACCTTCCATGTCCATATCGCTACCGGCTTTGATGGCCAGCTCGGCTGCTTGCGCAGAATCGGCAGCTACACCGTGAGGAATCAATTCGCCGATGGAATTCCAGTCAGAAACCACAAAACCTTTGAATCCCCACTGTCCTTTCAGGATATCGCGCTGCAAATGAGCACTGGCAGTCGCTGGTGTTCCGCCAATTTCGTTGAAAGAGTTCATCACGGTAGCGACACCGGCCTTAACAGCTGCTTCGAATGGTGGAAGCACCGTGTTGCGCAGCGTATGCTCGCTGATGTCGACTGTATTGTAATCACGGCCCGACTCTACAAATCCATAAGCGGCGAAGTGCTTGGCACAGGCGGCCACGGTATTGTCGCTCGACAAGTCGTCGCCCTGGAAACCATGAACACGGGCAGCAGCAAATTTTGCTCCCAGATACGGATCTTCGCCCGAACCTTCCATCACGCGGCCCCAGCGTGCATCACGACTGATGTCCATCATCGGGGCAAACGTCCACTGTAAACCGGAAGCCGATGCCTCAACTGCAGCTACATGAGCAGAAAGTTTTGCCAGTTCGGGTTCCCAACTGGCTGCTTCGCCCAACGGAATCGGGAACATGGTTTTAAACCCGTGAATCACGTCGTAACCGAAAATCAGGGGAATGTGCAACCGGGAGTTTTTCACCGCCAGCTCCTGTGTTTTCCGGGTAGCTTCGGCCCCTACAACATTCAACATCGAACCAACGGCACCGGATTTAATTTCCTCTAACTGATGCTGTGCCGATGCTCTCTGCGGTGCGGGCCCGGTCATTTCCCATTGGCTGGTGTACTGATTTAACTGACCAATTTTTTCGTCCAGTGTCATTTTACTGAGAAGATCATTTACTTTCTTCTCAATGACTTCATCATTTGCTTTTGGCTTCAATGCGTACAAATTATTGCCCAAGGTTAGAAATACAAATAGCAGAATCGCAGACAATTTCATGTGTTTTGTTTTTAATTGTTCAATTACCACATGGAACTAGCCACGACCATCCTGCTCCGATAGGAAAAGTTGATTCTCAGGGCTCGTTTCATGTTAATTTGCTTTAGTTGTGTTATATCTGACAAGTTGAATCAACCAAATTGATCCGAAACAAAGGAACGACTTTTCTGTAAAAAACAGAAGTAATTGTACGGAAAACAATATCGATTTTTTGAACGAAAAATACACATGGTTCAATCCTCTTTTCTCGAAGGAATAAGAAAGGAAAAAAAATCACCGACACGGATCGGTATTAAAATACCAGCTTAAACGATATTTAATCGTACATCGTCAGCCTGGTACCCAACAATTTTTTAATGTTCGAATTCAATGGTGGTATCCGTTTATCCAAATGCTTCCAATATTCAGTTGTATAGGCGTAAGATGAAGGTAATCCCCAACCTGAAGAAGTCCTCTCTTTTTGCATTACTGATTTGGGGATATAATAGCTCTTCAAAACATAAAATTCACTAACTCTTTGAATATTTTTGAATCTCTTCTCATTTTTCTGCTTGAAAAAGTATTGATAATACTTTCGCCAGCTTTCCAAATTTGCTTTCGACGCCATTGACCGACTTTTGGCCAGGTATGTTTCGGTCACGTTGTGATGTGCGATCCTAACCTGGTACCCAAATAAACTTCTTTCTTTGACTTTGGCAGGGGCAATCCAGTCGATACTCATTTGTACCTGTTTTTGTGCCTCGTTTGTCCTAATGAGCCCGACCACTGCGTTCTCCTTCATAATAAAGGTTTTTCCAAGACTATCGGTAGTCATGTAGTCTTTATCAAATTGCCCGGGAATTGTTTGGGATTCGATGTAGGGAACACTTAACCCTCCCTCAGACAGGGTTACTGTGTGTTTTTGGATAGCATCAACTACTTTTTGATTTCTGAACGAACGATAGGCGTCTTTCTGACATTTGAACCGTTTGCCATCATTCCATATAAAATATCTCACCATCCCATCGGCAAAATATTCCGGAACACTGTCCTTTAGCTGGTAACTCCGGAAATACCCTTCGAGTACCAACACCATCTTCTCTTTCTTATTCGTTACCGTAATCTCAGGAATTCTTACCTCGCGGGAAACCAAATAAACATTGCCGGCACGTTTCATGTCTTTCCAAATCATCATCCGATTTCCGTAACTAATATGCTGTACAACCAGCGAGTCGCTGTTTTTCGCAAAACGATTGACCAACGTCGTATCTATCATCCCTTCGGTATTGGAGGTACCTACCAACCGTCCGGCAGGAGCGATGAACTGAGCAAAAGGAATGGGAGACTGGTCTTTTTCGTCCATAACACGAATTTGTGCGTAGGATGAAGACGCCAGAAATAAAAGCAAGATGAAGATGGTGAGTTTTTCTCGATAGTTCATATGAGTAAAATAAAGGGACAAACGTTACGTCTCTTATATAGCAGATGCACTAAACGGTCAATGGGTATATTCTAATATTCATTCTGCCGAACTGATGTAACACTTTACTGTTCGGTTCTTTGCCTGATACAGAGTGACCCCATATTTTCCCATCAGCGTCCGCTGTAGCAGTTCCGTGCTGTCTTTCGGGATAACCCAGGTATATTTCGTTCGGTTTTTTGAAAGACAGTTCACTTTCATCGAATAGAGTTCCTCTATTTTATCCGCCAAATCTCTTATCGTTGCATCCTTCAAAACAAAACTTTTTTCTCCCTCATTCAACGCTGAAGTATCTTCTTCTGTCTTCACAAACTGACTTCGGTACAACACCCAGTTCCCGGCAGGAACAAAAAAGAGTTGGGCTTTAAGGTAATATTTCTTCAGTAGTTGCTGAAAGACAAACCGTCTCGCCATCTTGAAATCATCCATGCTCTCTTGATTCCTATCGGTAAATTGCAGGTCGATAACACTGTTCGCAACACCGGTATCTTCAAACACAACTTCTTCCGGTCGAAATGTTCCCATCTTAGCAAGAGCCAAACGTACCGTTGCATGATCGAAATTGATTCCGGAAGGTGATACTTTACAGGAATTATAGCGAGGTTTCCCGACTGCTGAAATCTCCAGCGAATAACTTTTAGGCGCGGACACATGTCCCGGATATGCCATAACCATTTCATCTTTAAACACCTTATCCTCACTCATGGCTGGTTTGAGTAGTACGACAGGAAGCAGCAGAAAAACGACATTGTGCAATCCATGTAACACAAATCCCCACCAAAACCCCTGACGCACCCGCAAATAACCGATATTCAGTCCCGCAAAAATCTGCGGAAAAACAAAAATGGGAGATAAAACCAGGAATGTTAATGTCACCGTGTAATTCTGCAGATGATAGAATCCAAACAAGATGGTAGAGATATAAAAAACCCGTGCAAAATTTCGACGCCAAAATTTTCCGAGGAGCATATATATTCTTCGCTGAAAGACCAAATAAATCGCCAGCAGCAACAAACCGGCCACCACGACTATAATAGCAATCTGTTTCTCAGAAGCATGACTGTAAGACAGAATTAAGGTGCCGACAACCACCAATACGCCAATGAACGATAAAAGAAAATTTTTCTTCCCGGGCCGCAAGTGCGTTCTGAATGTCAATTCCTCCAGTAACGGAATGAAAACGGTTACCAGCAGACTCCACGTGAGTAAGCCATACCTCTGATGAGAAATCGGAATTTTGTGCACCTGAACATCTGGTGCAACAATGTGTCTCAAATGATCAACAGGCCAAACCAACGCAGCTGTGACAGCGATATCCACAATCAATACCACTGCAAAATTCACAAATTGCGTAGTAAAACGTTCCTCTTTATAGTTAAAGGTTGGATGTAACAGAAAATTCCAATAAGCCTTTAAAAAAGTTTCATTCCAATTCATTCATTTAATATTAGCTAAATCCTATTGCCACTCGCAGACAACAAAAACATGATTGAGAAAAAATGAGTTTTCTCTTCCTTATATTTCCTATAAAATAATCATTCGTCCCCTCCATTTTACTTTGCAGTATTCCAGGAGAGAACTTCAGTCCGCCAGTCTGACCAAGTTCCCCAATCCGCTTCGGGACGGAGCCGGGTGTGGGCGATAAAAACAGGTAAACTCACCCCAATGAGCAACCAAGTCCCCGGCGCGCTCTTCCGGCTTGCCGGAACAAGTAACTACGTCACAAATTTTCGTTTCCAGCTTAACAGGATGAGCATCTAAGTACGCAGAATTCCCTTCTATACCGACCATATGAGTAACTATGTTCCGAATATTCGCTTCTAACCCGACAGAATAAGTGACTATGTGTCGAATACTACCTTCTAACTATACAGAATTAGTAACTACGTTTAAGATATTCACTTCTAAGTCATCAGAATGTTTAACTACGTTTGATATATTGGCTTCCAACTTGTCGGAATGAGTAACTAACTCGCAAGTACTGGCTACTAACTCGTCGGTACGTCATTCTAATTTATTGGAATACGTAACTACGTTCGTGAGATTTCCTTCTAACTCGCCGGAATGAATAACTACGTCGCCGGCATGGGCTGCGAACTAGTCGGAACGGGTAACTAAATGCCCGGTACTTCCTGCGGAGTAAACCTAATGATTGTTACACTCACCAATCAGGCCTCCGGGGTATCGCTTTCGCCTGTTTCGGAACTGCTGCCGCCTTTGCTGCCCTGCATTTTTACCAGCTTGCTGAAAACGAAGAGGTCGCGCTTGGTTTTATTGTGCTTAAACAGTTGCTTGCCTATGGCACAAATATCCATGGCCTGCGCGTAAACAGCATTCAGTTCGGTAACCAGCTGCACCGTATCCAGTTTGGTACTTCCCTTCAGGCCTTCCTGGGTAATGTTGGCCTGGCTAAGGGTATCGGCATACCCCACAATCCGGGTTAAGCGATCGGCATTCACACCGTGGGCTTCCATATCGGTGCGCAGCTCTTCGGTGAGGTTGTTGCGGAAGGTGATGACTAAATCGATGGCCGGAGATTGACTGCTTTCGGCTTTTGCCCACAAATCGGTATAACCTAGCCACTTCAGCAAATCATCGCGACCACTGGGATCGGTTCGATAGCCTCTTCCAACCTGGGTTTTAACCATCACCAAATCATCACGGGCATCAACCAGCAACTGGTTCACTTGCGTGGTGGCACTTCGCAAATTCTTCCTGGTGTTGATACCGTGAACTGTAGTGAGTATCTGCTGAATATTTTCACGGAAGGAGGTGATAAATGGATCGGCCCACGATGGTTGTTCTGCTGTGAAGACTTCTTTTTCCTGTTCAAAATGGTCGGTCAGCGTTAGGGCGGCTACCAACATCGATAAATCACGGTAATTGAATTTTCGTCTCATGTTGTGCATTTTAAGGTTTGATACTTTTTTTTGAAAAAGAACCCGACCGACACCGCCATCTTAATATTGATGCGTGTCAGTCGTTCTTGTGTCTTTAAATTCTTTTTCCCTCAAAATACACTTGCTATTCGGAGCAAAAAGTGGAGTGGAGAACCCCTCAATATCTGTCTTGGTCTTCGTTGGTTAATACCCGGATTTTGAAAAAGGTTACCCCTCCTTATTGAAAAAAATAAATGAACTTCAGATTCTCATTGTTGACAAACCCTCGTTTTTGCTAGTAGTTTTTTCAATATCAAACACTTTCTTATGTTGATAAAGTTTGGAAAATCGCCATAAAAAAAAGAGGCCGCCAATAAATATTGACGACCTCCCGGTTTATTATCGGAAAGCGACTGCTTACAGTACGCTGTCTACATCGTAATAAGTAAGTCCGAATGCTTCGGCAACACCTTTGTATACTACTTTTCCGTCTACTACGTTCAGACCTTTCTTCAAAGAATTGTCTTCGCGGCAAGCTTGCTTCCATCCCTTCTCTGCCAAATCGATGGCGTGAGGCAACGTAGCGTTGGTCAATGCCAGCGTAGAAGTACGCGGTACAGCACCCGGCATGTTGGCTACTGAATAGTGAATCACATCGTCGATCACGAAAGTCGGATCATCGTGTGTTGTCGGACGGGTTGTCTCGATACAACCACCCTGGTCGATAGCTACGTCAACCAACACCGTGCCCGGCTTCATGGTTTTCAGCATGTCGCGGGTAATCAGGTTCGGAGCTTTTGCACCCGGAATCAATACCGCACCAACAATCAGGTCGTGATCTTCAACCATCTTACGGATGTTGAATTCGTTCGACATCATTGTCTTCACGTTAGCTGGCATGATATCGTCGAGGTAACGCATGCGCTTCAGGCTTACGTCCATAATGGTTACGTCGGCACCCAGGCCAGCAGCCATCTTAGCAGCTTCGGTACCTACAATACCACCACCAATGATCAACACTTTGGCAGGATGTACTCCGGGAACACCACCCAACAGCATTCCGCGTCCACCGTAGGTTTTTTCGAGGTACTTGGCACCTTCCTGAACCGACATACGTCCGGCTACTTCCGACATCGGAACCAGCAACGGCAGTGAACGGTCGGGCAACTCAACAGTTTCGTAAGCCAAACATACCGACTTGTTGCGAAGCATGGCGTTGGTCAACGCTTCAGAAGAAGCAAAGTGGAAGTAAGTGTAAAGCAACTGACCTTCGCGAATCAATTCGTACTCAGGCTCAATCGGCTCTTTTACCTTGATAATCATTTCGGCCTTGCCGTAAACATCCTCAATGGTTGGGAGCATTTGTGCACCGGCCGAAACATATTCCTCGTCGGTGAAACCACTTCCCATACCTGCTGTAGCCTGAATATATACTTCGTGACCACGCTTAGTCAACTCTGCAGCACCGGCAGGCGTTAACGCAACCCGGTTTTCGTTGTTTTTAATTTCCTTTGGAACTCCTATTATCATGACTAATTATTTTTTGGGTATGTTCCAAAAATAGAGGAAATAATCACACTCTAATATGACGAACCCCCATAATTTTCAACTATTCAGCTTAAATTAACATATCACTCGTATGACCAATTTAAAACTCAATTTTTTATGATTGTTTGATAGTTTTTCCAATATTAATATTACAATAATTAAACATTCAGCCCATTTGACTAACAGTTTATAATATTAACTTTGCCTCTTCCAACATGAAAGCTTAAGATTGCAGGATGCCTAAAATTTCACAACGCGGGGATTTATTACCCGAATCATCGATACGGAAGCTGGTACCTTACGCAGAGAAGGCCAGGGAGCAGGGGAAGAAGGTTATACAATTAAATATTGGTCAGCCCGATATCAAAACCCCGCCACATGCCATTGAGCGTATCCGGAATTTTAATTTCGAACTGATTCCTTACGGGCAGTCGTACGGAAACGATTCGTACCGGAAAAAACTGGCCCAATATTACCGTAACCGGAAAATCGATGTTGAATACACTGATATTCTGATTACCACCGGCGGTTCGGAAGCCATTTCATTCACCTTCATGATATGTTTCAACCCCGGCGACGAGATCATTATTCCCGAACCCTTTTATGCCAACTACCGCTCATATGCGGTGGGTACCGATGTGGTTATCAAACCCATCACATCACACATCGAAGACGGTTACCAGTTACCTTCCATTTCGGAATTTGAAAAGGTCATCACTCCCAAAACAAAAGGCATCTTCATTTGCAATCCCAACAACCCCACCGGTTATCTCTATTCCCGGGAGGAGTTGGAACAATTGCGCGAGTTGGTGCTCAAGCACGACCTTTACCTGATCTCCGACGAGGTTTACAAAGAGTTTGTATACGACGGATTTCAACATCACTCGGTCATGGAATTGCCTGATATCGAGGATCACGTTATCATGATTGACTCCGTATCGAAACGATTCAGCGCCTGCGGTATCCGGATAGGTTCGGTTGTTTCGCGTAACAAAGAGCTCATCGCATCGATACTGAAGTTGGGAATGGCCCGGCTTTGTCCGCCTATCCTTGGGCAGGAAGTGGCCGAAGCCGCTGTCGATAGCCCTCCCGAATATATGGAAGAGGTGTACAACGAATATCTTCGCCGACGAAATTACTTCATCAATGCCCTGAATGAAATTCCCGGTGTTTATTCACCCATGCCCCGCGGAGCTTTTTACTCCATGGTAAAGCTGCCGGTTAAGGATAGTGACCATTTCTGCCGCTGGTTGCTGGAAGATTTCGAGTACAACGGCTCCACCGTAATGCTGGCTCCGGCATCAGGCTTTTACAGCAGCGACGACAGCGGGAAAAACGAAGTGCGCGTAGCTTATGTCCTCAACGTGGAAGACCTGAAAGAGGCCGTTGCGTGCATTCGTGAGGCGCTGAAAGTTTATCCGCAGCGTACACCGCAAGCAGAAGGCTGATGTTCTATTCGGCTGATTCGGTAACCGGATGTTGGTAAAACTGACGGTAACTCAACCAACCGCCTAGTGCGAGAAGTATAACCAATGTCACCACAGAAGCATTCGGTCCGAAAGAGCCTCCGGTCATATTTTCACTACCGCGAAGCCAAATCAGGAAGATTCCGTGAGAACGTGGACTTCCGCTGACGGAAAATCCGAAAACCGGTCCCTGAACGAAGTTCCAAAGGAAGTGGAGTCCAATTGGTGCCCAAAGATTTCTTCCGCGAATGCGAAGCAAACCCAGAACAATACCTAAAAGGCTAACATTAACCAACGCGATGACGTTAAAATTTCGGTTGGCCATGTGCATCAGCGCAAACACCACTGCCGATAAAATCACTGCCAGATAGACAGGCATCTGCTTCGTGTAATAACCGAGCAGATACCCACGATACAAGAATTCCTGATACAGTGCCACAAAAAGGTAGTACAACAACAGATATGACAGGCTCTGCACGTGGAAATTGCCTTTCCCCAACCCTACCTGGTTCATCGACATAAGGATGAAGGTGACAACAACAATTACTCCGGCGCCCAGCAAACTACCGTAGCCGAATTGCTTTAAGTTGAAACGACTTTTCAGCATCTCTACCATCGGGCGCTTATCGATAAAGCGGACTAGCAATAAAATGGTCAGAAAAGCGGCCAGAAAAGTTATGATGGCCATTATCATCTGGTTGTGGGGAACTTCGGCGTACGAACGCGGCGAAAATCCGGTACCTTCAATTTCTCCGCGCAGGAAGTAATACAATCCGGTAAGTCCCAGGAGCACTGCTACAAATACTACATGCAACAGGACAGTCCTGAGGAGAACAAGTAAGACTTTTTTCATCGGTTGGTTAGTTAGTTTGCCGATTTAACGGCCGGTTTTCCGGTTAGTGTAAAAAAAGAGAACCTGCCTTCAGGCTCTCTTTATATTTCGGTTATAGTTGTTTGTCTAAAATTTAATTTGCCATCTCACTCATGAATTTTATCCGAACCAGCCGGACTTCTTCTTCGCTATACTCCTCGCCCAGTTCAGCCATCGCTTCTTCCAATGAATCACTTTCGGCATCTTCCCTGAAGTACGCAAAAATATCATCTACCTGGTCATCATCGAGTACGTCGTGTAAATAGTAGTCGATGTTCAACTTCGTACCCGAATTCACGATGGCTTCTATCTCGCTCAGCAACGCGTCCATATCCTGATCTTTCGAGGAAGCTATTTCGTCAAATGGAATCTTCCGGTCGATACTCTGGATAATGAATACCTTATTCTTCGATTTATTGGCTACCGACCGGTACACCATATCCTGCGCCCGCTCAATGCCTTTTTCTTCCACATATTTGGCAATCAACTCCACAAATTCCTTCCCGTAGCGCTTTGCTTTTCCCTGCCCAACGCCGGCAATTCCCTGAAGTTCATCCAATTTTGTCGGATACTGAATGGACATATCGGAAAGTGACGGATCCTGGAAGAGCACAAACGGCGGCAAATTGAGTTTCTGCGCCATTTTCTTACGTAGCTCTTTCAACATTTTGAACAGTTCCGGATCGCCGGCCGATGCACCCTGTGGTGGTGCGGGTTCCTCATCCGCTGCTTCGTAATCGTGATTCTTGACCACCAAAAACGATTGCGGATTTTTCACAAAATCACGGCCCTCATCTGTCAGTTTCAGGACACCGTAATTCTCAATATCCTTCCGGAGAAAACCAGCTATAATACACTGACGGAATACGGCATTCCACAATCGCACGTCGTATTCTTTCCCCGAACCGAAAATTGACATTTCGTGGTGACGAAAAGATTTTACAGCTGCGGTATCGTTCCCAATCAGAATATTAACAATGTGTTCGCCCTTGAACTGTTCTTTCACCTCCTCAACCGCATTCAAGGCCAGAACCACCATTTCTTTTCCTTCAATCTGCTCTTTCGGATTCATGCAGTTGTCGCAGGCACCACAGTTTTCGGTTTCATAATGTTCGCCGAAATAATGCAACAGGATGGTCCGGCGGCACAAAGCACTTTCGGCGTAAGCCACAGTGTCGAGTAACAGCTGTTGACCAATTTCCTGTTCGGCGACGGGTTTACCCTGCATAAACTTCTCCAGCTTCTGGATATCCTTGTAACTGTAGAACGTAATGCAATGCCCTTCACCACCATCGCGTCCGGCACGACCGGTTTCCTGGTAGTAACCTTCCAAAGATTTAGGAATATCGAAATGAATGACAAACCGTACATCCGGCTTGTCGATTCCCATTCCAAAAGCGATGGTTGCCACAATGACATCTGCCTCTTCCATCAGGAACTTATCCTGATTTCCCGAACGGGTAGCCGAATCCATACCAGCATGGTAAGGAAGTGCCCTGATGCCATTCACCTGAAGTGTGGCAGCCAGCTCCTCTACCTTTTTCCGGCTGAGACAATATATAATACCCGATTTGCCGGGATTTCCCTTGATATACTTAATGATTTGCTCAACAGGCTTCGTTTTCGACCGGACTTCGTAAAAAAGATTCGCCCGGTTAAACGACGACTTGAAGACCTTCGCATCGAGCATCCCTAAATTCTTCTGAATATCGTGCTGCACCTTCGGGGTAGCCGTCGCAGTAAGCGCAATAATCGGTGCATGCCCAATCTCGTTAACGATGGGCCGTATCCGACGATACTCCGGACGGAAATCATGTCCCCACTCCGAAATACAGTGCGCTTCATCAATGGCGTAAAACGAAATATTGACGTTTTTCAGAAACTCAATGTTTTCCTCTTTGGTCAGCGATTCAGGGGCTACATACAGTAGTTTGGTCCGCTGTGCCAACACATCGTCCTTTACCTTTTGAATAGCAGTTTTAGTCAGGGATGAGTTGAGAAAGTGGGCCGATCCTTCTTCCGTACTAAAACTGCGGATGGCATCCACCTGGTTTTTCATTAATGCGATTAGGGGGGATATGACAATGGCTGTTCCTTCCTGCAACAAGGCTGGTAACTGGTAACACAACGACTTTCCACCGCCGGTGGGCATCAATACAAACGTGTCGTTACCATCCAGCACACTCTCAATAATCTCCTCCTGCTGCCCTTTAAACCGGTCGAAACCGAAAAATTTCTGTAATTGGGCAGAAAGAGAAACACCTTTATTCATAATCTAATCTCCTTTATCTCTTGAGGCCGCTCCGACATGGCCTCCACTAAGATATCTAAATAATATTAGTAGTACAAATTCGCTCCAGCCAGCAGAAGTTCAGGCAAAAACGGTTTTCGATTTCAGCACCCAAACCTTAAAAAAAAGGCCAAAGATTGTATATTTGTCTGGAATTTTATGGAGCAACATTCTCCAAATTAAACCCAAACATGCTAATTTGAATCTGATGGCTGAACAGGAAAAATTACCTGGCGGAAAATCAACGAACGAAAATAGGAAAAAAAAGGATGAGGAGATGTCTTTCCTTGAACATCTGGAAGTTTTAAGGTGGCATTTGGTTCGTGCGGTGGTTGCCGTGGTGATTTTTGCTATCCTGGCTTTCGCCAATTACCACTTCATTTTCGATACGTTGATATTGAAGCCCAAGACACCGGAATTCGCTACCAACCAGTTTTTCAACTGGATTTCGCAGGTGCTGAACATTCCGGCTTTGGCCATTAATGACAAGCCGCTACAGATTATCAATATTAATATGGCCGGACAGTTTGCCACACACATCAAGATTTCGTTGTTGGGTGGTGTTATCCTTGGATTTCCTTATTTGTTCTGGGAATTCTGGCGCTTTATCAAACCGGCCCTGTACGAGAAAGAACAAAAATATGCCACCGGAGCCGTGGTCTATAGTTCGCTTCTTTTTATTCTGGGTATCCTGTTTGGTTATTACCTGATTGTACCGCTTTCGGTCAACTTTCTTGGCTCATACGATATTAGTGACCAAATTACCAACCAAATTAACCTGAGCAGCTACATCAGCACGGTCAGTTCCATCGTGCTGGCCGGAGGGATTGTTTTTGAGCTCCCCGTAGCTATCTACTTCTTAAGTAAAGTAGGTCTGGTTACACCCGCTTTCATGAGGAGATACCGGAGGCATGCATACGTTGTGCTCTTGCTTCTTTCGGCCATCATCACACCGCCGGACGTATTCAGCCAGATAATGGTTTGTTTTCCACTGGTTTTCCTGTATGAAATCGGAATTGTTATTTCGAAACGTGTGGCGAAGAAACGCGAAGAAGATTTGCTCGAGGCGTAAGGTGTCCCCGTCTGTTCATTATTTTTATCTTTGCAATTCAATCCATTGAATTATGAAGCTTAGGGCTGAAAATATTATAAAAAAATACCGGAAACGCACCGTAGTAAAAGGGGTGTCGATTGATGTGAAGCAGGGAGAAATTGTTGGACTGCTGGGACCAAACGGTGCCGGAAAAACCACTTCATTTTACATGATTGTCGGACTGATTCGTGCCAATGGCGGCCGTATCTTCCTCGATGAAAAAGACATTACTTCGTATCCGGTGTACCGAAGAGCCCAGTTGGGCATTGGTTACCTGGCCCAGGAAGCTTCTGTTTTCCGTCAGCTAAGCGTGGAAGACAATATCAAGGCGGTACTGGAAATGACCAAGTTTTCGACAGAGTACCAAAAAGAAAAGCTGGAATCGCTGCTGGATGAATTTGGTTTGCAACGTATCCGGAAAAGTAAAGGTATTCAGCTCTCAGGAGGCGAACGTCGTCGGACCGAAATTGCCCGGGCACTGGCTATCAATCCTGCATTCATCCTGTTGGATGAACCGTTTGCGGGAGTCGACCCCATCGCGGTAGAAGATATTCAGCAAATTGTTTACCGACTGAAAGACAAAAATATCGGTATCCTTATTACCGACCACAACGTACACGAAACCCTCTCCATCACCGACCGATCGTACCTGTTGTTCGACGGAAACATTCTGAAAAGCGGAACAGCAGAAGAACTGGCAGCCGACGAAGATGTGCGAAGGGTTTATCTCGGAAAAAACTTCGAACTGCGGAAAGGCAAACGGGAAAATACGCCAGAGTAGATGCTCATTCCCGTCATTCCAAAGTGCTTAATTAATTGCTCACAATTTAGTTGTTTTAAAAAATAACACTATATTTGCACCGCCAAAAAAAAGCGGACGTGGCGTAATTGGTAGCCGCGCCAGACTTAGGATCTGGTGCCGTAAGGCGTGTGGGTTCGAGTCCCTCCGTCCGCACCATTACCTTAACCGCCTTCGCTTCCGGGTGCCGGATTGCCGAGGCGGTTTTTTAAATGGATGTTTTTAGCAGGAAGGGACGCTCGACGAACTCTTCCCTCAGGCATTTTAAATCACTCAAGAAAAACGTTATGAACATCACCAGAGAGAACATCGATGATTTGAATGCCGTTGTCAGGCTGACCGTTGAAAAAAACGATTATGAGGCAACGGTGAACGAAACACTGAAAGATTACCGTAAGAAAGCTAATATGCCTGGCTTCCGGAAAGGGAAGGTTCCTGCTGGGCTGATTAAAAAAATGTACGGAAAGTCGCTGCTGGCCGAGGAAGTAAACAAGATTCTCAGCCGCGAGCTCATGAAATATATCAGCGAAGAAAAACTGGATATTTTGGGCGAACCGCTTCCGAACGAAGAAAAGCAGCCGGCGATTGACTGGGATAATGACGAAAATTTCGAATTTGTTTTCGATATCGCTATGTCACCGGAAATCAACGTTACCCTCGATAAGCGTCGTAAACTCCCTTACTATGTCATCAAGGTTGATGAAGATTTGATTGACAAACAGGTAGAAAGTTACACCAACCGTTTCGGAACCAACGAGCCGGCTGAGGAGGTAGGCGAAAAAGAAACCGTACGCGGTGATTTCGCTGAGCTGGACGCTGACGGAAACGTAAAAGAAGGTGGTATCGAAGCCAACGATGTTTTGGTTTCTATCGACCTCATCAAAGACGAGGATATCAAGAAAAAATTCCTGGGTGCCAAAGTAGGCGACGTGATTCGTTTCGATCCGAAAGCAGCTTTCCAGAACGACCACGAAGTAGGTCACATGCTGAACCTCGATCACGATGCTTCGCACGAACTGGATGCTGAATTCAACTATACCATCAACGTGATTAACACTTTCATTCCGGCTGAAGTGAATGAAGAACTGGTCACCAAAATCTTTGGTGAAGATTCTGAAGTGAAGACCGTTGAAGATATGCGCAACAATATCGCTAAAGACTTGAAGGAAAACCTGAAGTACTCAAGCGACTACCGCTTCCTGGTTGATGCCAAGGAAACACTGACCAAAGGTGCCAAAATCGAGTTGCCGGAAGCTTTCCTGAAGCGCTGGTTGGTAGCTACCAACGAAAATCTGACGGCCGATCAGATTGATACTGATTTCGAAAATTTCCGTACCGATCTCGAATGGCAGTTGATAAAAAACAAGCTTGGCAAAGAGAGCGAACTGAAAGTGGAAGAAGCTGAAATTCTTGACATGGCCCGCGAAATGGCACTCATGCAGTTCCGTCAGTATGGTATGATGAACGTACCGGATGAGCACCTCGACCAGTTTGCCAACTCGATTCTTCAGAACGAAGAAGAGCGTCGCAGAATGGTAGAGAAAAAGCTGGAAGACAAAATTCTGGAAGTCATCAAAGAGAAAGTAAACATCGAAGAAAAAGAGGTGACCCAGGAAGAGTTCGACAAGCTCTTTGAAAAATAAACAGGGCAACCGCCTTTAATACCATATTTTTATAACTTTGTGGAGCGGACTATCTTCCGTGCGGTTAATGCACAGACGATTGTCCGGTATCACAAAGTTTTTTTATTTAAATCAACCAAGTATGAATTCAAATAGTGACGAGTTTCGTAAATATGCGACCAAACACATGGGGATCAGCAGTCTGACCCTCGATCGCTATAATTCTGTTTACGCCAATTATATTTCCCCGACCATTATTGAGGAACGTCAGATGAACGTTGCCTCGATGGACGTGTTCTCCCGTCTCATGATGGACCGCATTATCTTCCTCGGCGTTCCGATTGATGATTATGTAGCCAATATCATCCAGGCGCAGTTGCTGTTCCTCGAATCATCCGATCCGGGAAAAGACATCCAGATTTATTTCAATTCTCCTGGAGGTTCGGTTCACGCCGGTTTGGGAATTTACGATACGATGCAATACATCGGATGTGATGTAGCAACGATCTGTACCGGTATGGCAGCATCGATGGCAGCTGTGTTAATGACTGCCGGAGCTGATGGAAAACGTTCAGCACTACCCCACTCCCGAATCATGATTCACCAACCCATGGGTGGTGCTCAGGGACAGGCTTCTGATATTGAAATCACGGCTCGTGAAATCATGAAACTGAAGAAAGAGCTGTACGAGATCATTGCCAAACACAGTAATCAACCTTTTGATAAAGTTGAACAGGATTCAGATCGCGACTACTGGATGACCGCTCAGGAAGCCAAAGATTATGGCATGATTGACGACATCCTGATAAGAGGAAAAGAGAAGAAGTAACGTAAAAAGATTTCTTGAATAAGATAAAGGGGTGAAGAGCCAATGGCTTTTCAGCTCTTTTTTCGATAAAACAGCATATGGATAGATGTTCATTTTGTGGTAGAGAGAAGAAAGATGTCAATCTTTTGATTGCCGGTATGGAAGGTCACATCTGTGACAACTGTATCGAGCAGGCTCATGCCATTATTGAAGAAGAATTCAAAAAGAGCGACGGATTCGACCTGACCGGTATTGAGTTGAAAAAGCCCAAGGAGATCAAGGAATTTCTCGACCAGTACGTCATCGGGCAGGACGATGCCAAGAAAATACTTTCGGTAGCTGTTTACAACCACTATAAACGGTTGAACCAGAAGGTAGAGGATGACGGAACCGAAATTGAAAAATCGAACATCATCCTGGTGGGTCCTACCGGGACGGGTAAAACATTGCTGGCCAAAACCATTGCGCGGATGCTGCATGTTCCGTTCACGATAGTGGATGCAACGGTATTGACCGAAGCCGGCTATGTAGGCGAAGACATCGAAAGTCTTCTCACCCGTTTGCTTCAGGCTGCCGATTATAACATCGAAGCGGCTGAGCGTGGCATCGTTTTCGTTGACGAGATTGACAAGATTGCCCGCAAAGGCGATAACCCTTCGATTACCCGTGACGTTTCGGGTGAAGGAGTTCAGCAAGGTCTACTGAAATTGCTCGAAGGTTCGGTAGTAAACGTTCCGCCGCAAGGTGGCCGTAAACACCCCGAGCAAAAGATGATTCCGGTGGACACCAAGAATATTCTGTTCATCTGCGGAGGAGCATTCGAAGGCATCGATCGGAAAATCGGTCAGCGACTGAATACCAAAGTGGTGGGTTATAATGCCAGCAAGGATACAGCCCAAATCGACCGCGAGAACCTGCTGCAATATGTATCGCCGCAGGATTTACGTTCGTACGGACTGATTCCGGAAATCATCGGCCGTCTGCCCGTACTTACTTATCTGAATCCATTGGATCGCGATGCGTTGCGCCGTATTCTTATCGAGCCCAAAAATTCTATCATTAAGCAATACGTTAAATTGTTTGAGATGGATAATATCAAACTCGAATTTGCTGACGAAACGCTCGATTTCATCGTCGACAAAGCCATCGAGTTTAAATTGGGTGCCCGCGGTTTGCGTTCCATCTGCGAGACAATCATGATTGATGCCATGTTTGACATGCCATCGACTGACGAAGGTGAAACCGAAGTGTTGATTGGCAAAGAATACGCCAGTGAAAAAATTGAGCGACTGGGTGCCAGCCGTCTCAAAGCAAGCTGACAATTTTTGAAAACATCATAAAGAAAGGGTGCCCGTTCTCCGGACACCCTTTTCTTTTACTATTCGGGTAGTGCATCATCCGTGATGAATTTATCCGGAATTTCCTTTTGTGCTTTCGCGCCAAGCACCCTGATTTTTTCTGCTGTACGAACCAGGTTTCCGCGCCCTGTATGTAGTTTGTTCATGGCCTTGTCGTAATTGTCGCGGGCACTGTCAAGTCCCTTACCTATTTTTTCCAAATCAGCAATGAAGTTGACGAACTTATCGTACAAGGCTCCACTCTGCTGGGCAATTTCCAATGCATTCCGCGTTTGGTTCTCCTGCCGCCAGATGGAAGCAATGGTCCGCAATGAAGCAAGTAACGTTGACGGACTTACTATCACGACTTTGTTGTCCCAGGCATAGCCAAACAAATCCTGATCCTGCTGAACAGCAATACTAAATGATGATTCGATCGGCAAAAAGAGCAGTACAAAATCCGGTGCATTCAGATTCTTCGCTGAAGGATAATGCTTTTCACTCAGCGTTTTTACATGCGAGCGCAACGACAGCAAATGCTCTTTCATCGCTTTTTCGCGTTCCTCATCAGTTGTCGCATTGACGAGCCGTTCGTAGGCAACGAGCGAAACCTTCGAGTCGATAATCAAGTGCTTCTTATCAGGAAGATGGACAATCACGTCGGGACGGATGGTTTTC
The DNA here is from genome assembly GCF_009617875.1 of Prolixibacter sp. NT017. Classification (NCBI taxonomy): domain Bacteria; kingdom Pseudomonadati; phylum Bacteroidota; class Bacteroidia; order Marinilabiliales; family Prolixibacteraceae; genus Prolixibacter; species Prolixibacter sp. NT017. The sequence goes on from NZ_BLAV01000001.1 coordinate 3,925,785, forward strand.
CCTTCCATGTTCGTGTCGACTACTTCACGCTCGAACTCCTGTCCCTCCGTCAGGCCCGATCTTTCAAGAACACGCTCCAACACAATCTCGCCCCAGTTTCCCTGTTTCTTCACATCGCCTTTCAGCGCCTGAGTTAGGTTTTGTGCATCCGTGGAAATCTTTAGGTTCAAATCCTGCAGCTTTTTCAATTCGGCTTTCAGGTCGGTCTGGTCTTTCAATCCTTTCTCGTAAGTGTCTTCCACTTTCTTCTCGAATAGCTGAATTTTCTCTTTCAACGGATTGAGAATGTCCGAGATATTCTTCTGGTTAACCGTCGTAAATTCCTTCGAGTTCTCTTTCAGAATCTTGCCGGCAATATTTTCAAATTCGGTGGTGAATTTCTTTTGCAGTTGCTCCAGTTCCTTGGCCTGATTTTCCAACCGCTCCTGCATGTTCCGCAAATCGGTTTGTGCTTCCGCCAGGTTCCGGTTCAATATTTCGTTTTTGTCTCTTTCTGCATTCAATACCTTTTTCGATTCTTCCAAATCGAGCTTCAGTGAATTGGTTTGCTGTTCCGCGAGCGATTTTTCCTTATCAGCGAAAGCCAGTTGGGTCATAAACTCTTGCTCGGCTTTGGCCAGATTTTGTGCACCGGTTACTTCGGCAGCTTTCGACATGCCACGTTGAATAAGCCAGCCAATGGCCACACCGACAGCAACTCCGATAACTAAAAAAACAATTTCCATCTTGCGTTGAGATTTCAGGTTTGCTTAAAGGTATAAAAAAAGCGCACGCATCGTTTCAACCGATGGTGCGCTGTGTATTTCGTTTCACTTATTTTTAGGGCATCCGGTAAATAATGGAATTGATAATCATACCGGCTCCAACCGAGGTGAGCACGATGTTGTCACCTGAATTGAAAGCATGATCTTCCATTTTTCCCTTGCTGATTAAATCGTACAGCGTGGGAACCGTTGCCGACGATGAGTTACCGAATTTCCGGATGGTCATCGGCATCAAATCTTTCGGAAAACTGCGCTTGCCATAGAGCTTAAACAAACGTCCGAGAATGGCATCGTCCATTTTTTCGTTGGCCTGATGAATCAGCACTTTGCTCACATCTTCCAAACCAAGACCCGCATCTTCCAAACTTTGTTTTACCACACCAGGAACAACGGATAAAGCATAAACATACACTTTGTTTCCCATCATCCGGATGTACAGTTCGTTGCCTTCGAAAGCCGGATTAACCGATTCGGCCATCTTCAGCCACTCTCCGCCATCAATTGCATCGGCGCGACTGGCGTGTGAAATAATGCCTACCGGGACATCGCTTTCGCGGGCTTCAACAATCACCGCTCCGGCACCATCCGAAAAAATCATCGAATCCCTATCATGCGGATCGCGTACGCGGGAATTCACATCCGAACCGATAACGAGGCCGCGCTTGAAAGTGCCACTCTTAATATATGCATTCGCAACAATCATAGCAGTTGTCCATCCCGGACAACCAGCTACTACATCATGACACATACACGACGGATTCTTGATGTTCAGTATCCTTTTCACGCGCGTAGAAATGGGTGGCATGATGTCGGTACGCGGATTATTGATATCCATGTCGCCAAAGTTGTTGGCCACAATCAGGAAATCAAATGATTCGGCATCGTAACCGGATGATTCGATAGCATCTTTCGCAGCGAAAGCAGCCAGATCGCTTGTTTTATGCTCCGGATTGGCATAACGGCGCTCTTCGATATTGGTGATTTCGTTGAATTTTTGAATGATCTCGGCATTAGCCCGCTCAAACTTCTCTCCGGTTGCCGGGTCATGAAATTCCCAATCGAGGAAATGGTCGTTCGGTATTACTACTGGAGGAATATACGAACCACTACCGACAATAACGGTATAAAGCTTTTTATCCATACAATTTAATTTTTCCCACTCGGGGGAGTATTATGAATTCTTTCCAGTCGAAAATCAGCACCGTCAAATACTCCGTAAGAATACGACTTAATCCACTCTCCCAGTAAAAACAATTTGCTCTCCTGATTCAGGTCGTATTCGAGCGCCAGGTGACGGTGTCCAAAAACAAAATAATCAAAGTGCTTTCCTTCATTAATCATTCTCCGGGCAAACGAAATTTGCTCCTCGTTTTCTTCACCCATAAATCTTGCCCCATCAACGCCGTTGGACAACCGGCTGTGTTTCGACCAGCGATGCGCCAGGCCAAAAGCAAAATTGGGGTGAAGTCTGGAAAATAACCACTGAGCTGCGCGATTATGAAAAAGAGCTTTGATAAACAGGTAGCCTTTATCGGAAGGATTCAGTCCATCGCCATGCGCCAGGAAAAAACGTTTCCCCTTTATTTCGGTTTCAAACGGTTCCCGGTGGACAATAACTCCGGTTTCGGACGGTAAATAATCAAATACCCATACATCGTGATTTCCTGTAAAGAAATGCACGGGAATGCCTTTATCGGTTATTTCTGCTATTTTTCCCAGTACCCTGACGAATCCACGGGGAGCGACTCTTTTGTATTCAAACCAAAAGTCGAAAATATCCCCCATCAGGAAAATCATCTCGGCGTCGTGACTTATCTCCTCAAGCCATGAGACAAACAGCTTTTCCCTTTCGGGATTGTCATTCAAAGCCGGAGCCCCAAGGTGCACATCCGATACAAAATATATTTTATTACGAGACGTCACCCTACTACCTGTATACGAATCTATTTCTCATTTCAAAATCTCTGCAAAGATAGATGTAAAAACGAAGAATTCAAGAGTAAAAATGCTTCGCAGCACTGTTTTCATCGGGTATAAAAAGAAAAAAGACCAGCCAAAAGCTCGTCTTTTTCCGGATTATTTAAGTTGAAATATCACTTCAAATATTTTTGCAACGTATTATTCAGAGCCGGTCCCATCAGGTTTTTCGCCAGAATCGAACCATCCTTGCCCAACAGGTAATTGTACGGAATGGTCTGGATATTGTAATTCCGAACAGCCTGTACACTTCCTTTCATATCGCCAACATTGGTCCAGCTAAGATGGTCCTGCTGAATTGCATTGAGCCATGCGGTACGACTTGTATCGATACTTACCTGGTAAATATCAAATCCCTTCGGATGGTACTTCTTGTAGTTCGCCACCAAAACCGGGTTCATTACACGCGAATCGCGATCCTGACCAGCCCAGAACTGAACCAGCACATATTTGCCACGCATCGACGAAAGGGAAATGTCTTTGCCTTCCGGATTGGGTAAGGTAATATCGGGGCTGTTTTGTCCGGCCTGCTTAATCAGTTGCGTCATTTTTTGGTTATTCTGCTGACGCATTATATCCAGCGTGTTGGAGTGCAGTGCCTTTACCTGGCTACTGTTGGGGTACATGGCCGATAGCGCCGAAGCTGCCACTTTCATAGTATGCAAATCCTGTACAATGAAATTGCCGTCGTCCCATTTCTGGTAAAGCGCCATTACACTTGACAGAGAGAACGGGTGAGCCATCACAAATTTCTTGAGGTATGCTGCATGCTTGTTTTTCAGTGCGACATACTCATCGTTCCACTGCTTACGCTCACTTTCGTAATTAGCATCACCTTTGTGGGTATTAAACAGGCTCTTCAGTGAATCAAGTTGCTGCTTTACATCGGTGTAATGAGTATTCAACTCCTTCACCAACTTCGAGCCGAGCGAACCTTTCACCGTATAATCTGATGGCAAATTCTTGTAACTGCCGTTAACCGTCGCTTGTTCTGTCGAATCGAGCAACAAGGTCACGAAGTTGTGGTCGTTGAATTTCAACAGGTAAAATGTCGGCTCAGTAGCGTTTCCTTTGAGCTCGAATTGTCCTTTGTTGTTAACTCGTACCGAATCGACCGGAATCTGGGAACTCACTTTCAACTCATTCAGATACACCATCTTTCCGCCGGCACCATTGATGGTTCCCGAAACAGAAAAATTGGTTTTCTCTCCGCATGAATAAAGCAGAAAAAGAATGGCTACTGCAAAAAACAATTTTTTCATGTGCTGTTTCTTTTCTTCAAAGGTTAAGGTGTCTTTTCGCCTGTAAAAACCGAAAAGGTTTGTCTCACCTGTGGTTTTAGTCTCACGCAACATCCTGAATATTCACACCCCGGTTTTGCGCTTCGGTTTGCATGGCCGTATTCTGAAAATAGAAGAGCTATGCAGGGAGCAAAAATATAAATTCCACCGATAACTTGGCATCTTCCGCAAGGTTTGTAAAACATTCCCTGCCGATTAGCTGTTTCTCTGAACCGTCGACATGCTTATTTTTCTTTACTTTTGTCGCGAATAAAATTTTACCACAAGTGGAGATTCATAACGGACTTGAACATTTTAATGCCAATAAACCGGTAATTACCATAGGAACGTTCGACGGTGTCCATCTGGGGCACCGACAGGTTATTTCCCGGCTAAAGGAAATCGCCGATTCCGTTAATGGTGAATCAGTGATTTTTACTTTCTACCCACACCCCCGTCTCATTGTCAGTCCTGAAGAGAATACGTTGCGTTTGTTAACAACCCGTGACGAAAAGATTGATCTGTTTCGGGAAATTGGCATCGATCATTTGGTGATTTTTCCGTTTACAGCGGAATTTTCCAAACTCTCCTATGAAGATTTTGTGAGAACCATTTTGGTTGGGAAAATGAACATCAGTCACCTGGTGGTTGGCTACGACCATAAACTGGGACGAAACCGGGAAGGAAATTACACTGTTCTGAAAGCACTTTCCAAGGAACTCAATTTTACCATTGAACAACTGGACGTTTTATTGATGGAAGATGTCAACATCAGCTCAACGAAAATACGTCAGTCGCTGGAAACAGGAAATGTAGCCAGGGCTAACCGATATCTGGGGTACGATTATACGCTAACAGGAAAAGTGATTGCCGGCAACCAACTGGGGCGTAAACTGGGTTTTCCCACCGCCAACATCGAAACGTTGGATGAGCATAAACTCATTCCTCATGACGGTGTTTATGCTGTCAGAGTAAAAATTGACAATTCCGATTACGAGGGAATGCTCAATATCGGAACTCGCCCGACCATCAGTCATAATGCCGATCATCGGAGTATCGAAGTCCACATTTTCGACTTCAATCAGGATATTTACATGCATGAACTAACGCTCTATTTTGTTGGCAAAATCCGCGATGAGCATAAATTCGAATCGATCGATGCTTTGCAGGATCAATTGAAAAAGGACAAAGAGAGCGCACTTGAAATACTTTCGGGACAATAGGCTTTCATCCTCAAACATGGGTGATTATCAGTCTTCAGTTTCGTTCTATTTTTGTTAATTTTGTGAGATTATTAATACAGTTAAATAAATTATGAGTGTTGTAACTGATACCAAAACAGATTATAAAGTCAGGGATATTTCGCTGGCCGATTTCGGAAGAAAAGAGATTGAGATTGCTGAAAAAGAAATGCCTGGACTGATGTCCATCCGTGAAAAATACGGAAAGGAAAAGCCGCTAGCGGGTGCCCGCATTATGGGTTCTCTCCATATGACCATCCAAACTGCCGTGTTGATTGAAACATTGGTAGAACTGGGAGCCGACGTTCGTTGGGCTTCGTGTAATATTTTTTCCACGCAGGATCATGCTGCCGCTGCTATTGCCGCTGCCAATGTTCCGGTATTCGCCTGGAAAGGTGAAACACTGGCAGAATACTGGTGGTGCACTGAGCGCGCCCTGGATTTCGGTGAAGGAAAAGGCCCGCACCTGATTGTTGATGATGGTGGCGACGCAACACTGATGGTTCATCTGGGTTACAAAGCCGAAAAAGATGCTTCCGTTCTGGAGAAAGAAGCAGAAGGTGAAGATGAAGTTGAACTGCAGAAGACATTGAAACGCATCCTGGCTGAAACTCCCAATCGTTGGGGAAATGCAGTTAAGGAACTGAAAGGTGTTTCGGAAGAAACAACAACCGGAGTTCACCGCCTGTACCAAATGATGGAGCGTGGCGAATTGCTGTTCCCGGCCATCAACGTAAACGATTCGGTTACCAAATCGAAATTCGATAATACATATGGCTGCCGCGAATCGCTGGCCGACGGTATCAAACGTGCAACCGACGTGATGATTGCCGGTAAAGTGGTTGTAGTTTGTGGTTATGGCGACGTTGGTAAAGGCTGTGCCCGCTCGATGCGTGGTTATGGTGCCCGTGTGGTCGTTACCGAAATTGACCCGATTTGCGCTCTTCAGGCTGCCATGGAAGGTTTTGAAGTGAAAACAGTGGAAGATGCGCTGAGCGAAGGTAATATCTACGTGACCACTACCGGAAACAAAGATATTATCACCGCTGAACACATGGCCAACATGAAAGATCAGGCCATTGTCTGCAACATTGGTCACTTCGATAATGAAATTCAGGTAGCTCAACTGGAAAAATGGCCTGGAATCAGCAAAAAGAATATCAAACCGCAGGTTGACAAGTATGAGTATCCTGATGGCCACTCTATCTTCTTGTTGGCGGAAGGCCGTTTGGTGAACCTGGGATGTGCCACCGGCCACCCATCGTTCGTAATGAGTAACTCATTTACCAACCAGACACTGGCTCAGCTCGATCTCTGGAAAAATGATTATAAAGTTGATGTTTACCGTTTGCCCAAACATCTTGACGAAGAAGTAGCACGCCTTCACCTGGAACAGTTGGGTGTGAAGATGACAAAATTGACGAAAGAGCAGGCTGAATATCTCGGTGTTCCGGAAAACGGACCGTTCAAACCCGAACATTACCGCTATTAATCAGCAGCCCAAAACATAAAGAAAGGGATGATTGGCGTCCAATCATCCCTTTCTTTATGGGAAGTATCTTAGTCATGTACCCAAAGTCGACCGCCTAAATTTTCAACTTTATAATAATGTAAATTCTGAGTCGAAGGTCCCTTCAGCGGATAGCCACCTCCCATCAAAGTGTATTGTGAGCCACAACAGGAGCAGGTAGCGATACCGCCGGCATCAGGTGTTACCGTACAACTTGCCTTGGCTTCGTACGGACAGCAAGTGTCGAAAGCATAAAACCCATTGCCATTGTTGATGACAATGACGCCTGTATACCCGGCCGGAAACTCTTTGTAATTACCGGGAGCAGTTAACGTATTGTTCGTGGCAAGATTGATATAAAAATCCACTCGAACCTCGGGGAAAAAGGATTGCTGATCCTTTTGACAGCTGTTGGCCGACAGAAGAAACAGTACGACCAAACTAATTTGCAGCCATGGCTTCGATAATCCCTTCAACATTTTTAGTATATTTAGCAACACAGCAGCAAATTTAGGAAAATGCTAAGCAACATGGTTTTACTTACACAAATAAATACAGCCGGCGTTGGCGATTATGTCTTTATCATTCTGATAATTGTTATTTCCATTGTGCAGGCAATTAACAAGCAGCGCAAAAAGGAACGGATGAAACAGATGCAGGACAACGGCGGGAATAACGGTTGGGAACAACCAAAGCGGCAAAGAGAACCGTACAATCCGATGGATGAAAAGCGTGAAGATCCATTCGGAACGTTATTCGATCGCATGGAAGAGATGTTCGATCCGGTACAGTATCCTTCGCCCGAGCCCGAACCACAAATGGAAACTACCAATAAAGTAGGGCAACCGGAAATCAGCAATAAAAAAGTTGAAGAGATTATAACGAAAAGTCGGCAGACGAAAATGCCGGGTGACATTACCGCTACATCGGTCTATCATAAAGGGAAAAAGGAACCACTCAAGAAAAGCATCCGACGGGATTTTGACCCGCGAAAAGCCGTTATCTATTCCGAAATAATCAACCGCAAGTATTGAAAATGGAATAGTTACGTTTCGCGCAGAAAAAACATTTTTTACAACATCCTTCGTGGGATATTCGGGAAAAACCTTAAATTTGTGTTTTACATCGAAGGAAGAGTTCCGTTTTTTTCGGGATTCTTCTTGTTTTTTTATGTGTTAACGAAAAATCTAAGTTAAATGGCAAAGGTTACATATATAACTGCTGAAGGTCTAAAAAAATTGAAAGCTGATCTGGAACGCCTGATGACGGTTGAACGTCCGGCAATTTCAAAGCAGATAGGTGAAGCCATTGAAAAAGGCGATATTTCGGAAAATGCGGAGTACGATGCGGCCAAAGATGCCCAGGGTATGCTCGAAGCAAAAATTGCCAAACTTCAGGAACAGGTAGCCAACGCCCGTATTATCGACCAATCGAAAATTGACTGTTCATCCGTTCAGATTCTGAACAAGGTGACTATCAAGAATAAAAAGAATAATGCCGTCATGGCTTACACTATTGTTTCGGAACACGAAGCTGACCTAAAAGCTGGTAAAATCAGTGTGAATACACCAATCGCACAGGGTTTGCTAGGCAAGAAAGTTGGCGACGAAGTAGAAATTCAGGTTCCGTCAGGTGTGATTCCTTTCGAAGTGGTCAATATTGAAATGGGTGTTTAATACCGGTAAAAACGAAAGTTTATGGCAAGTATTTTCACGAAAATAGTCGAAGGCGAAATTCCTGCATACAAAGTGGCGGAAGACGAAAACTATCTTGCGTTCCTCGATATTTTCCCATTGGCAAAAGGGCATGTACTGGTCATTCCGAAGAAAGAAGTAGATTATCTTTTCGATTTGGACGATGAGTTGTACACCGGTTTGCAGCTGTTTGCCAAGCGAGTAGCTGTCGCCCTGAAAAAAGCCATTCCGTGTAAAAAAGTCGGAGTTGCCGTTCTGGGCCTCGAGGTTCCGCATGCCCATATTCACCTGGTACCTATGCAGAGTGAGAAAGACATCAACTTCTCCAATCCGAAATTGAAACTGTCGGAAGAGGAGTTCAAGGAAATTACGGAAAAGATTAAAAAGGAATTATAATACAGCCAACTGGCTTTGAAAAAAGAAGGGATTGCGATGGCAGTCCCTTTTTTTATTTGATCCGGTCCGGATTTTTCCGGATAAAGTCTTCCCAACTATTGTACGATTTCCCTTTGGCAGGATTTCTTCCCTGCAGGTAATGACATACTGCCGCCGCCAGTCCGTCTGTCGCATCCAGCTCTTTCGGGCGAATCTCCATATTGAACATCTGTTTCAAAAAATAGGCTACCTGCTCTTTCGATGCCGAGCCCGTACCGGTAATGGCTTGTTTGATCTTTAAGGGAGCATATTCGAATATCGGAACCCCCCGATAAAGCGCTGCTGCCATAGCAACTCCCTGCGCCCGCCCCAACTTCAGCATCGACTGCACGTTCTTTCCGTAAAACGGTGCCTCCAACGCGGCTTCGTCCGGCTGGAAGGCATCGACCAAATAAAGGGTCCGCTCAAAAATATGACGAAGTTTCTGGTAGTGATCGCCAAATCCGGACGTTTTCACGACCCCCAACGTAACGATTTGAGCTTTCGTTCCGATGACTTTTACTACGCCATAGCCCATCACATTCGAGCCCGGGTCAATTCCTAATATGGTTTTTTCCTTTTCCAATACAGTTGAATTTCGTTCCGAATTTACCGGTTTATTAGCGAAATGGGGTATAATTTTGAAAAAACTCAAAATCGCGGTTGTTCATTCACCACTCAGATCTGTACGTTCACCACTCAGATCGATACATTCATCAAAAAAACGGAAAATCGGGGTTACCCTACGACCAAAAACGGCATAAAGATTAAGACGTCTTATCTTATTGTCTTGCCAAAATGAAAGAATTAATCCCCGGGAAAAATGATTCCCGATTTTTGAAAACATGGAAACTGGTGGCCATCATTGCCATGGTCTATCTAACGATCATTTCCATTTTCTGGTACATGAAGAAATTCGATTTTGTAGTATTGGTTTTTGTTCTCTTCTCTGTCGTCCATTTTATGGTACGCACCGAAGAATCCTGACTTTTACTTCTTATCCCTAAGCGCCCGGTAATTTTTTCGTGCATCTTCGATGTAAACACTCCCGGGATGATGCAGAACGATGTCTTTGTAAATCTCTTCTGCTTTATCGGGAAGATTTAGCTCTTTTTCATACAACTCTCCCAACCTGAAACGAGCCTCATCACTGTTTTTTCCATCAGGATATTTTTTCAATAAGTCATTATACGCGCTCGCCGCTTCCTGGTAGTTGTGGAGTTTGACCAATATTTTTGCCTTGCGGGAAAAAACCTCCTCATTTAAATCGCTGTAAGGATATTTCTGTTGCAGAGAATCGAGTCGCAGAAGTGCCTGCCGAGGTCGGTTACAAAACTGATCCAAATCGGCACGGGCCAGCATCTGCAAATCGCTGTTGAGTGAATCGGGCGCCTCGTGATTTTCAATCAACAACGAAAGCGCCAGTGCGTCGTTGGCAGTGAGTTTAGCTGTGCTCCCCTTCAAAATATCCATTTGGGCTTTCACCCAATTGAAATCTCCCATGTAATATGCCAACCTGGCCCGCTTAAACTTTGCCTCATCAGCCCAATTGGTTTCCCTCATCTCTTTGCTAACCTGTGCGTACAACAAAACGGCTTCCCAATAGTCGCCTGTACAAACGTTGCAATCGGCCAACTCTACTTTCAGCTTCCCTCTTTGTGTCGGGTTCAATCCCTGTATCTTTCCTGCTCTCTCAAGCAATTCGATGGCTTTGGCCGGTTGATGATTGTAAAATGCTAAAAACTGTGCGTAGTCTTCTATCAAAAACAATGTGTGACGACTTTCGCCCAGATGATGAAATGTAGCCTGAAACAACTGATCAAGGCTGTCAATAGCTGTTTTTCTTAACGTTTGATCGGCCAGAAAATGCTGATAAGCGACCTGCGTTTGCCGCAGTTGAGCCTCTTCCCGGTAGGGATTGTCACCTTTTCGGCTTTTCAGGTAATCGTAAGTCCGAAGTGCTTCGGAATAGGCACCGCCTTTAGCAGCCAGTTGTGCCAGATTTAAAAGCGTTGAAGCTTCATCGCCGGTTCTTCGATCGAGCGCCAGTGCCTGACTTAATGCTGCTGAATAGTTTTTTTGCTGAATGAGAAACCAAACAAATAATTTGTTGTAGACCACATTCCCCGGATCGGACTGTATGCGGGTCAGGATTGTTTTTTGCATCTGGTCCTTCAACTCTCCGTCAATATCGTAATAGAATGCCGTCATCAACCGGCCCTCCACAGTAGTCAAAGCTTTTGGCTGCGATTTCAGCAAGTCAAGGTAAGCATCGAGCATCAACGGGTAATTCCGGGTACGGAAATAAATTTGGGCCAGTTCATAATGAAATTCCTGGGATGGAAACTTCTTCTGTGCTTCCTGGTATACTTTCGCTGCCCAGTCCATTTCGCCCAGCGTATAAAACGCATTTCCAAGCTCTATAATACGCGAACGCTCGGGCTGAAGACCATCCAACGCCTGTTGATAATATTCCTCAGCACGTTTCGTGTCGCCCTCCCGACTGTACACATACCCCTGCCATACCAGGTATTTTGACTGTTTGCTCTGCTTGACCTTTTGCCGAATGGTTTTCAAAGCTGTCTTATAATCACCCGATTCGATCAAACAACGCAGGTAATACTCGAAATAGGCGTCAGCCCCGGAATCATCGTAAAGCGATTTGAAAAGTTCGGCCGCTTTGTCGTACTTCTGCTCCTGAAAATAACGGTTGGCCTGATCGCGAATCATCACTTTCTCACTCTTCTTCTGGGCAAAGCTCTGTGAAATACCAGCAGAGAAGAAGATGAGCGTAAAAAAGAAAAAATATATCGTAAAGGAATTAGGTCCTTTTTTCATTTTAAATCGAGGTTAGAAAATTCGTCGATTTCGTCGGCTGAGAATTTTTTATTATTCTTCCGGGCATTGGCAATACTCACGTTTAGCTCGAATCCGACCAGCAAAATGACCGCGTTAAAGTAAATCCAAATCATTACCACCAGCAGCGTTCCAATTGAACCATACAATTTGTTGTAGCGCCCAAAATTATTGATGTAGAACGAAAATCCCAGTGATGTAATCAACGAAAGTATAGCTGCCAGACTCACACCGGCAGAAATGAAACGAAACTTGGATTTCTTCGCAGGTGCGTAATAAAACAAAAACGCGTAAGTGAAAAAGAAGAGGGCGCAAATAACTACCCATTTACCGACCAACAGCAAATAGTACGTAAAGTCCTTTACCAGGATATGTTTATCGACCAGAAAGTTAAGCGCTAGTTGCCCGAGAGTCATCAAAGTGATCCCAACCGTCATCAGCAACGTAAGAATGATGACCAAAGCCAGCGAAACCACACGTTGATTCCACCACGAGCGGGCATCCATCTCATGCACAGTGGCATTAAATGCCGAAATCAGGGAATCAACTCCGTTGGTAGCAAAAATGAGAGCGAAAAAGAAACCAAAGGACAACAAGCCACCATGTGGTTGCGTAATGATATCCTCCACCGTACTGTTAATGGCTTCGAAAGCATTTTGCGGTACGATGCTCTCGATCAAGCCCAGCAATTCCGACTGGAAATTCTCAATCGGGACATACGGAATTAGGGTAAAGATGAAAATAATGGCCGGGAAAATGGCCAGTATAATGTTGAAAGCAATCGCCGACGCCCTCGTCGTGATGGATCCGTTTTCAATTCCCTTCCAGAAAAACAGACCGACATCGTAAAGGGGGACGTCTTCAAAAATTGGTAATGAAATCTTCTTTGCCCGCTCCCGAATGTGTTCCAGCCGCTTGCGGACATATTCCTTGAGTTCTGTCACAGGCATAAGCAGGCAATTGCTTAATTTTGGTTACTCTTTCTCGATGCGAAGCTGATGGATCAACGGTTTGTTGTCCTTATTCTTTAGTAAGAAATATACCCGGAATGTTTCCTTATCAGTTTCCAGACTTCCAATGGCATAGCGGGCATCTTCCTTGCCGCCCTGGTGAATGACCCGGAACTGATTGGGTTTATTTTTTGCAAAGAAATCCTTCAGAATCTGTTCTGCCTGAGCCTGCGAACATACGTTTTCCCTGTTTAAAATAACAAGCTCAACATTATCGTTAAAGTAAGCTGCCAACTTTTTGGCGTTTCCCGAGCTTAACCCGATAATAATTTGGTCCGGCATTTGTGCATATAGTGCGGTGGCCGGAAGGATAAACAGGAACAAGGCGATCAAAATTTTTCCTGCCTTTTTCTTCATATCGCTATATTTAGTTACCGAAACAGTCATGCAACAATCATGCAAAACATCAAGCAAGATACAAAAATATTGTAATTAGAAAGGGTCGAACAACGGCTCTCCTTTTAAATCATTAAATTTAACCTTTACAAAACAACTCAGCAAAATTGAAACATGAAAGTAACACTGGTAGTCATCGGTAAAACGGACAAGGATTATTTGAAGAAGGGAATCGATATTTACAGTAAACGACTGTTTCATTATCTGCCATTTGAGATAAAAACTATCCCCGATATCAAGAACAGTAAAAACCTGAACACTGAACAACAGAAAGAAAAAGAGGGTGTCCTTATTTTAAATCAGGTAACCGCCATGGACCAGCTTATCTTACTGGACGAGAAAGGGGAAGAGATGAGTTCGATCGATTTTTCAAAATGGATGGAAAAACGAATGGTGGCCGGAACAAAACATCTGGTTTTTGCCATCGGTGGGCCTTACGGTTTTTCGCCGGCGGTTAAAGCACGCGCGAATGGAAAGTTGTCGCTCTCGAAAATGACTTTTTCACATCAAATGGTCCGAATGATTTTTATTGAACAACTATATCGCGCTATGAGCATCTTAAATGGCGAACCCTATCATCACGAATAATCCCTATGCGAAAACTCTGGCATCAACACCGGTTACTGCTTTTCTCGATTGTCTTTCTAGGCATTGCCTGGTTTTGGGAACACCTCATTCTTGACAACGCGATGCTTCATCATGAAGTAGATCGCGTTAGCCACGTGATGGAAAAAAAGGAAGCATCCCTCGATCAAGTTTTAAATAATATTGCCAGTACCCCAACTAAAATCGCTTCGGAACGCTATTCGATTGACGCAGCCAACCGCTGGGACCAACTTGCGAAACAAGGAATTACATTTAATATTTTTCAGGGTGATTCGCTAATTTACTGGACCTCTTCGGAAACTGCTTTCAATGACTCACTCCCCAAGGTCTCGGCAGACAACAATCTGATTAAAAAGCTCCCTACCGGCTGGTATATGATTAAACAGATGAACACCGATAGCCTTACACTGGTAGGTTATATACTAATAAAACAGGTTTATCCGTACCATAATAAATATTTGCGCGACCATTTTCCGAATGATTTCAAACTGCCTCCCGATTTTCTGGTCCACCCTCAACCGGCCTCTAATCCGGTTTACGATGTTAAGGACAGCAACAACCGGTTCCTGTTCTCGCTGGAGCCTACCGGCGAATTGGTCACGCCGGAACATGACCTGTTTTTTCCCTCTGGGTTGTATTTCATTGCGCTGCTTTTCTTCCTCATCTACACTGTACAAATTCTAAACCTGCGCCTTCCCATCCGGGGGCCTGCAAAAATACTGCTCAGTATCGTCATCGCTTTTGGGATTTACTACCTCGTCAATCAACTCGACCGACCCGCTATTTTCGAATACCTGCGACTCTTTTCGCCGGTTTATTTCGCCGCCGGTTCGTGGTTACCTTCGCTGGGGGAGTTTTTCCTGCTTTCCATCTTATTGCTTTACGTCGCGCTGGTATTTTTCCGATCGTTGGACGTCAAAGATTTTCAACATCCCAAATGGGGAAAAATTTCGCTATTGCTTCCTTTTCTTTTTGCTGCCTTTTACTTCACTTTCAGCATTTTTCTATTCCAGATTCTTATCCTGAACTCCTCTATCAACTTTGAGTTTTACCAGGAAATGAGAATCTCTCTTCCCAACGTTTTGGGATTCATATCACTGGTACTCCAGTGCCTGGGATTCCTCCTCATTGCTCTTCGTCTTCGGTTCATCGCCAGAAACATATTAAGTCTGAACCAATACCTGGTTACCGCCGTTATTTCTGCCCTTCTGGCCCTTGGAGTTTTCATCCTCGGCGGACATGCAGTCAACTGGTTTCCGTTTACTTTCTACATCATTGTCATCACCGCACTTTATTTTATCCGTTACGATTCCCTGCTGAAATACCGTACGACCTTCCTGGTGGTTTATTCGCTGCTGGCGGCTTTGCTTTTCGACCACATGCTGTTTGTACATGTCAAAACGCGCAATACCAACATTCAGAAAGTACTGGCTGTCAACCTGGCTTCAGAACGTGATCCGGCCGCAGAGCTTTTCCTCTCCGATTTGGAACCTCGTCTGCATCGAGATACCCTATTGCAAACGCTAATGGTTCCTCCGTACGATGTGTTGGAGCAGTATCTGAGAAAAAATTATTTCACCGGCTTTTGGCGTGATTACGATTTGCAGGTGACCGTTTGTGGTGACCAGGACAGCGTGCTGGTGAAACCCGACAACGACCTGCATCCTTGTCATGCTTTTTTCGAAAACATGGTTTCGCAAAGCGGCGTCGAAATCCCGGGCAGCGATTTCTATTTCATGGATAAACTAAACGGACGTATCTCCTACTTCGGGCAAATGGCGTTCAAGAGTGCAGTCGACGGGCGACCTCTGACCGTTTTTGTAGAACTGAATTCGCGGCTCATCCCGGAAGGACAAGGTTACCCCGAATTGTTGCTGGATGAACGAGCAGCCCGCAAGAATCGTCGTGACGGCTTCTGTTACGCAAAATACTACAACGACCAGCTGGTCGACCGAAGCGGAAAATTTGCTTATACACTGTCTATCAAAGAATACCTTCACGGAAAAGGTGAATTTCATTTCTACGATCTCGACGGTTATTCGCATTGTGCATACCACATTAGTGGTGACAACTATACAGTCGTCAGTTATCCGAAGATGTCTTTTGTCAAGCGACTGGCATCATTTCCTTACCTGTTCCTGCTGACTTACATTGCAGGACTTCTGGTGATCGGTCTGAATAATCCGAAAGGCTGGTATTTCTTCCGACGACACTGGGACTTCCGTCGAAAGATTCAGTTCTCTCTTATTTCAATCCTATTGGGGACACTGCTGATCATCGGATTTGGTATTATTGCCTACAACTACACACAGTTCAAGGCTTCCATTCAGGAAAACCTGAACGAAAAAATCAGGACCGTGTCAGCCGAACTGGAAATGCGGTTGGGACGGGAAGATCAGATTTCGCCTGACATGGAGAATTATCTCGATTATGAACTGATTCAACTATCAGATATTTCCTGGGTCGATGTTAACCTTTTCGATGCCATCGGAACATTGATTGCTACTTCGCGGGATGAGATTTATGAGCGTGGCCTCACCGCTCCGAAAATGAATCCACGCGCTTTCTACGCCATGTCGGTAGAACACCGGACCAACTATCTCCATCGCGAGAAACTTGGAAACATGACTTTCTACTCGTCATATGTGCCGGTCTTCAATAACAACAATGAATTGCTGGGGTACCTCAACATACCGTACCTGAGTAAACAGAACGAACTGATGCAGCAGATTTCCGGCTTCATCGTGGCTTTCCTCAACGTCTACATTTTCCTTACGCTCATCAGCGTGATGGTGGCGGTTTTTATCAGCAGCCGCATCACATCGCCACTACGCACCATCGAGGAGAACCTGCGCGGTATTCAGTTAGGAAAAGCCAACGCCAAAATCGAATATCGTGCGAATGACGAAATCGGAAGGTTGGTGAAAGAATATAACCTGAAGGTGGACGAACTGGCCGAAAGTGCCGACCTGCTGGCCCGATCGGAACGTGAAAGCGCCTGGCGCGAAATGGCGCGGCAGATTGCCCACGAGATAAAAAATCCGCTTACCCCGATGAAGCTGAGTATTCAGTACCTGCAACGGGCGCGGAAACAGGAAAAAGAAAACTTCGACGAGTATTTCAGGCAAGTGACCAAAACACTCATCGAGCAGATTGAAACATTATCAGCCATTGCTTCGGCTTTTTCCAACTTTGCCCGGATGCCGAAAGCACATTACGAAAAACTGGACCTTTGCGACCGCCTTCAGGAAGTGACCCACTTATTCGATAACAATCCGGGTGCATCGGTTTATTTTGAGCGACCGGCCGTTTGCCCCGTATTTGTTTTAGCTGACAAGGAACAACTCAGTCGCGCTTTTATTAACCTGGTGAAAAACGGCATGCAGGCCATTCCTAAAACCAGAAAAGGAACCATTGAAATTAAGCTGAATACCGAGAAGGAATTTGCCCAAGTGGAGATTTCCGACAATGGAATGGGGGTTGCCGAAGAGCTTCGGAGTAAACTGTTCGAGCCCAACTTTACAACCAAAACCAGCGGTATGGGACTGGGACTGGCCATTACCAAGAGCATCATTGAAAACCTGAGTGGAAAAATATGGTTCGAAACGTCGCCCAATCAGGGTACCTGTTTCTTTATCCGTTTACCACTTTACAGTAAAGAGCTCCATGAAAATCACGATTCTGAATGACAATACAGCCGGCAAGGTTTGCGGTGCAGAGCACGGTCTCTCCTTTTTGGTTGAAGCCGACCAAACCATTTTGTTCGATACCGGCCCGTCGGATATCATCGTTCGCAATGCACGCATTCTCGGGATCGACCTGAAAACAATTGATGCCATCGCTTTGAGTCATGGTCACTGGGACCACGCCAACGGCCTGATGCACCTCGGGCACAAGCCACTCATTCTGCATCCCGATGCTTTTCTTTCCCGTTACCGGAAAGCAGACCATTCCCCCCTGGGTATGCCGGCAAGTCGTGATGAACTAGCAAACAGGTTCGAGATTATCGAAAGTCGTGAGCCTTACCCGATTTCAGATGAACTTTGGTTTTTAGGAGAAATTCCACGCGTCACCGATTTTGAGGCGAAGGAAACACCGTTTGAACTGGAAGATGGAAGCGATGATTTTGTTCCTGACGACTCGGGAATGGTTGCACTGACCGATCACGGGCTCATTGTAATTTCGGGATGCGCTCATGCCGGCATCTGCAACATGGTACTGCATGCGCAGAAAGTGATTCCCGGCTTTCCGGTTTATGCCGTTATCGGCGGCTTTCATCTCACCAATGAAACGGAACGCGTTGAGAAAACCATCGAATTTATGAAAGCGCGCAAGGTTACCCGCGTGATTCCCTCGCATTGTACGGGATTGCCGGCATTGGCCCGTTTTTACCAGGAGTTTGGGTTCATGCAGGTCCGGACAGGAAATATCATCGAGTTGTAGACTATTCCGTTATCCATTTGTCCATCAAACAATCTATTTCCTGACAAATTGTAAACCTTTCCAGGGGAAATCACACTCTTTCCAGCTCCGGAACCCGTTTTTCAAGCTAAAACGAGTGTCATTCCAACTAAATTGAGTATCATTCCAGATTCGGGGCCGGTTCTTCCAGGCATTGAAACAGTCTTTCCAGAGATTTGTATCGTCCCTGCAAGGAATAATATATCACTCTGATATGAAAATCAGCCCCTGTTATACAAACCGTCAGTCCATTTGAAATATTACGCCTCCTGTTAATATAATTACCGTCCTGTTGTACTATTTGTCAATCCATTCCGGTATATGGGCCGTCCTGTTACCTTTTTGATGCCCCTGTTCACATAACTGTTCGTCCTGTTGCATTTTAGGCATGCCCCGTTGAACCGGAAGAGCCAAAACCCGCGCCGGACGTTATTCCTGCCCGACAGGAACAACAAAACAGACTGAAAGTCTGAGATTCCTGAGCCGGGGGCAACACCCCCGGTAAATGGACAACAGAAATGAGGGAAGCCTGAAGGGCTTCAACAATCATCCCAACCAGAGAATAACAACTTCCAGCCCTACAGGCTCGGATGCTCTCGAAAATTCGGGACAGGGCTAACGAAAAGACACAAAAAAGCCGGTCAATTCCATATCATGCATGGAAAAAACCGGCTTTTCGGGGTATATTTTTACTACTTAATAATCTCAGTTCCCATGTAGGGCACCAGCACTTTCGGTACGCGAATACCTTCGGGCGTCTGGTTGTTTTCCAGCAGAGCGGCAACAATACGCGGCAATGCCAGGGCACTACCATTCAGCGTATGCGCAATCTGCGGTTTCTTTTGTCCTTCTTCGCGGAAGCGCAATTTCAACCGGTTGGCCTGGAAAGCCTCGAAGTTGGATACCGACGAAACTTCGAGCCAGCGCTCCTGGGCTGCCGACCATACTTCAAAGTCGTAGGTTAACGCCGAAGTGAAACTCATATCGCCACCGCAAAGACGCACAATGCGGAACGGCAGCTCGAGCTTTTCGACCAGCGATTTCACGTAGCTAACCATTCCGTCGAGCACTTCGTACGATTTATCGGGATGGGCCACTTGTACTATTTCTACTTTGTCGAACTGGTGCAAACGGTTCAGTCCGCGAACATCTTTTCCGTACGAACCGGCCTCGCGACGGAAACAAGCCGAATAGGCTGTATATTTAATAGGCAGCTCCTTCGCATCCACAATCACATCTCTAAAGATGTTGGTTACCGGAACCTCAGCCGTCGGAATCAGATAAAGATTGTCAACCGTCGCGTGATACATTTGTCCTTCC
Organism: Prolixibacter sp. NT017; assembly: GCF_009617875.1. Taxonomy (NCBI): domain Bacteria; kingdom Pseudomonadati; phylum Bacteroidota; class Bacteroidia; order Marinilabiliales; family Prolixibacteraceae; genus Prolixibacter; species Prolixibacter sp. NT017. Next base: position 3,945,314 of record NZ_BLAV01000001.1, read on the forward strand.
TTATCGGGAAGTTGGCCGGTGCCAAATCCTGAGGCTTCGTTCACTACATAAGGAGGTTGCACTTCGGTAAAACCGTTTTCGCGGGCCTGATCGAGGAAAAAGTTGATAAGCGCACGCTGCAAACGGGCTCCCCATCCTTTGTATACAGGGAAACCGGCCCCGGTAATTTTCACACCCAACTCGAAGTTGATGAGGTCGTATTGTTCGGCCAACTCCCAGTGTGGTTTGGCATTTTCGCCAAGCTCCGGTTTTACACCACCTTCGTCAACGACTAAATTATCTTCAGCTGTTTTACCGGCCGGAACCAGTTCCGAAGGAATATTCGGCAACTGAACCTGCAATTCCATCAACTCTTCATCTATCCGGTCGAACTCCTGATCCATCTCCTTGATCGACTCTTTCAGTTCTGCGGTACGGGCTTTAGCGGTATTAGCTTCATCGGTTTTTCCCGATTTAAATAACATGCCGATCTCCTTCGAGAGTTTATTCATTTCCGCTTTGCGCGAATCCACCTCATTCTGGGTTTCGTTTCGCTTCCTGTACAGTTCTAGAACCTGGTCAACAATCTCACGCGCGTCGAACTCCTTTACGGCTAAACGTTCGACTACCCAATCAGGGTTTTCCTGGATAAATTTCAGACTTAACATGGTCGGTATGTTATTTCAATAATTAACGGTTAATCGTAAATAGTTGACAAATTTAAGCATAAAAAAATCTCCTGCCTCATTACCGCGGTAACAAAACAGGAGATAAATATCGTTAAACTGAATACGGTCGTTTATTCAGCTTCTGTATACGGTTCTACCGATACGTAGGATCTATCGTTCCTTCTTTTCTGGAATTTTACGGTTCCGTCGATCAGGGCAAACAAGGTGTGGTCTTTACCCATACCTACGTTAGCACCCGGATGATGAGCGGTACCACGCTGACGTACCAAAATGTTACCTGCTTTGGCAACCTGGCCGCCATAAATTTTCACTCCCAGTCGTTTACTTTCCGATTCGCGACCGTTCTTGGAACTACCTACTCCTTTTTTATGTGCCATGGTAAAATGTTTTTAACGTTTACGCAACTACTTCAGCAATTTGAATTTGAGTAAAAGACTGACGGTGTCCGTTTTTTACCCGGTAACCTTTCCGGCGCTTCTTCTTGAAAACAATTACTTTGTCACCTTTTACGTGTGCAAGCACCTTGGCAGTAACCTTAGCCCCTTCCACTACGGGAGTTCCAATTTTTACTTCGCCTTCGTTGTCTACCAGCAATACTTTGTCGAACTCTACATCTGCACCTTCTTCATTAGGCAGACGATGGACAAAAACCTTCTGGTCTTTTTCAACCTTGAACTGCTGTCCGGCAATTTCTACAATAGCGTACATTTCTGTTCTTTTAACTGTTATGTCCGGAAGGCGGATACATTAATAATATACCACTTGAAGAGCCAACTCGGATTTATTTGGATTGCAAAAGTATGCATTCTGGTTTTGATTACCAAAGTATTAACTAAAATATTTTTGATTTTACCAACGCTATAAATCAATCCGATATGCGGTTTGATCGCTTTAGCCCTTAAAATCCCTAAACTATTTTTATATTTGTTCTCATACATAGTCTTTATGATACCATTAAGACCTGATGAGAAAAATTAAACTTAATATTCTTGGATTATCCTACAGCCAAACCCAGTCGGGAGCTTACGCTCTCGTGCTGTCTGAAGATGATGGTAACAGGAGAATTCCAATCATAATCGGTGCTGTAGAAGCACAAGCTATTGCGATACAACTTGAAGGTTTAAAACCTCCCCGACCATTAACCCACGATCTGTTTTTAAACACGGCGCTGGCTTTTAATATCAATGTCGTCGAAGTTTTTATCCATAAACTGGAAGAGGGAATTTTCTACGCCGAGCTCGTTTGCGAACAAGACAGCAATCAGATAACTGTCGATTCCCGGACTTCGGATGCCGTTGCCCTAGCCCTCCGGTTTGAATGCCCTATTTATACCACCGAAGAGATTCTGGATAAAGCTGGCATCATTCTCGATTTCGAGGAAGAGGAAAACGAGGATGAAGAAAGCTCAGACAAAGAGATGGTCGGCCCGGAAGAGGACGAAGATTCAGACTACTCTGTCTATTCTACCGAAGAGCTCAACACCATGCTCGACAAAGCCGTCTCGGAAGAGGATTACGAAAAAGCCTCCGAAATCAGGGACGAAATCCAGAAAAGAACAAAAAATAAGTAAGCATTTTAACAGGCATTTATGAGCAATACTAAAATGCGCTTGATAATGATGAACTTTTTAGAGTTCTTCGTATGGGGCGCTTGGATGATGACCTTAGGCACCTATGCTTTTGGCGTGAAACATTGGGATAGTGCTGAATTTGGTATTATCTTCTCTACAATGGGAATTGCGTCGCTGTTTACACCAGCGCTATTTGGTATTATCGCCGACAAGTGGATAAAATCAAATGTTTTGTTTGGCTTGCTGCATCTGCTGTTTGGACTTACGCTTGCCATATTGCCGATGATAAATAATCCGTGGGTGTTCTTCGCAGTCATGCTGTTAGCCATGTGCTTTTATATGCCGACCATTGCACTCAATAATTCAATTGGATTTGAGTTACTTGTCCGTGAAGGAAAAGATCCGCAAATAGCGTTTCCTCCTATCAGGGTTTGGGGAACGATTGGTTTTATTGCCGCCATGTGGATTACCAATATCGTTAAACTGACCATCCCGGATATTTTTACACGAGGATATTTTGCAGGTTACAGCTTTTTAATTGGAACTGCCGGAGCGGTTATTTTGTCAATTTTTACATTTACTCAAATTCCTTCCATTAAGCCCGAAAACAAAATAAAAGGAGCTACGAAACTGGTCGATAAATTAGGATTGCAGGCTTTTAGCCTGTTCAAAGATTCTAAAATGGCTGTGTTTTTTATATTTAGCATTTTGCTGGGAGCCGCACTTCAACTCACCAATGCGTATGGCGATGCATTCATTAGTAGTGTAAATCATCCGTTCACCAAAGAATATAGTACCATCATTCTATCTGTCTCCCAGGTATCAGAAACACTGTTCATTCTTACCATTCCATTCTTTTTAAGCCGGTTTGGCATTAAAAAAGTAATGTTAATGAGCATGTTCGCATGGATGTTGCGTTTTGGCTTATTCGGTATTGCGGGGCCAACCGCGTGGGGCATTGTAGCAATTTTTGCTTCGTGTATTGTGTATGGTATGGCTTTCGATTTCTTCAACATTTCAGGAGCACTGTTTGTTGAAGAATCGACAGGTGAGAAAATTAGGAATTCAGCCCAGGGAGTGTTTATGATGATGACCAACGGAGTAGGTGCTGTACTTGGGAATGTTGCTGCAGGATATGCTATAAAAATATTCTTTACCGGCAGCAATGGTTCGCTGGATTGGCCATCTATCTGGTACACATTCGCAATATATGCATTGATTGTTGCTGTTTTATTTATGGTTTTGTTTAAATACAAACACACTCCTAAAAAGAAATTGGAACTATCATGAATGAACAATGAGCTGAGCTCATTAAAATTTACACCCGTGAAACAATACCTCGATTTACTCCAACATGTTCTCGATAATGGTGCTCCGCGCGAAGATCGCACCGGAACCGGTACATTAAGTGTTTTTGGTCACCAGATGCGTTTCGATTTGTCGGAAGGCTTTCCGGCATTAACAACCAAAAAGCTGCACCTGAAGTCCATTATCCATGAACTGCTTTGGTTCCTCCAGGGCGAAACCAACGTGAAGTATTTACAGGAAAACGGGGTACGTATCTGGAATGAGTGGGCAGATGACAAGGGAGAACTCGGCCCCATTTACGGTTATCAATGGCGTTCGTGGCCCACACCAAAAGGGGAACATGTCGACCAAATTTCCAGGGCCATCGACCAGATAAAAAACAATCCGCTTTCGCGCCGGATTATTGTGAGTGCCTGGAATGTTGGGCAGCTCGATGAAATGAACCTACCGCCATGCCATATTCTCTTTCAGTTTTATGTGAATGACGGAAAATTGTCGTGTCAACTATATCAACGAAGTGCCGATATTTTCCTGGGGGTGCCCTTTAATATTGCCTCTTACGCTTTGCTAACGATGATGATGGCACAGGTTACGGGATTAAAACCGGGTGATTTTGTGCACACGTTGGGTGATGCGCATATTTATAATAACCACATGGAGCAGGTAAAACTGCAGTTGACCCGTGAACCGTATCCGCTTCCGCAGATGAAAATCAACCCGGATGTGAAAAGCATTTTCGATTTCAAATACGAAGATTTCGAGTTGGTGAACTACCAGGCTCATCCCCATATTAAAGGAAAAGTGTCGGTATGATTCATCAGAATATTTCCATCATCGTGGCCATTGCCAAAAACTATGCAATTGGCAGCAATAACAATCTGCTCTTCTATCTTCCCGACGATCTGAAACGTTTTAAGAAGATTACGACGGGCCATCCCATTATCATGGGAAAGAATACACTGCTCTCACTGCCCAACGGTCCGCTTCCCAACCGGAGAAATATCGTGGTTTCTAAATCACTCGAATCATTCGAAGGCGTTGAGATCGTCCGGAGCATCGAAGAAGCTGTTGAAAAGGTGAAAAACGAAGAAGAAGCATTTGTTATCGGCGGTGGAATGATTTACGAACAGTTTTACCCTGTGGCGGGAAAGTTATATCTCACGCTGGTTCATGAGAAATTCGAAGCTGACACCTTTTTTCCTGAAATAGATTATACTGAATGGGAAGAGCTGGAACGAGAAGAGCATCACGACAAGAAAAACGACTTCGATTACACGTACCTCACCTTACGGCGTTAACCCGCTCAATTCGCATTTCATTCAGGATTATCTCATCTGCCGGAAGACCATGCGTCGCATCAGGTAGAAGATGCCAATTGTAAGAACAACCAGTCCCAATTCCTCCATCAGCATCCGACCGTTAAAATCGGGCAACTCATCTTTCACAACCGATAAAAACAGGGAACCATCCAGCCAGGAAAAGAAGATGATAAAGTTCCAGACAATGTGAAAAATAATGCTGGAAAGAAGTGAGCGGGTAACAACATATAATAAGCCCGATACGGCCCCCAGCAACAATGCTGTAAGCAAGTGTTCATTCCCCCATTGTGCCAGCGCGTAAAGAAACGACGAGATGATAATCGCCTTGGTAACACTCAGCTTATTCAACATGTGCCCCAGTAAAATTCCCCTGAAAAAGATTTCCTCAATCAGCGGCAACAGGACGACAAACAAAACGAACGTCACCGGACTGGGCTCTAAACCAAACGCATGAAGGTTGACTCCGCGGAGAGAGATAGGCTGAAGAAAATACAAAGGCCCAATTCCAAAAGCAAAAACAGCCGTCAAAATCAGAATCAGTGGGATAACAAGTGTAGGTAGCGGCCTAATTCCCAAATCGGTTGTTTGAGCTCCACAAAATTTCACCCCCGCATTTAAAATCAGGATGGTTACCGCCCAGATTCCTCCGTGAAAAAAGAAATTATTGCCTTCCCAATGAACAAGCTTAGATATGCTCAACGGAATCCAAATGGCTAAAACAAGAATGAAGCCGACGGAAAACAGCCATCTGAGCTGAGGCAGATATTGTCGGTAATCGGAATTAAAACCAAATGTTTTTCTCATGATCCTAAATTCTACACATCTATCAATTAAGAAGATGTAAAGATGAAATTATGATCATAAATTGAAACAATCAACTTTTTTCCGTGAACAGCTGATTTTATATGGTGAACGCCGTAAACTTTCTGACGAACGGAATTTTGAAAGCAAAAAAATCCCCGGATTTTTGGTCCGGGGAAGTATCTTGTCTAGTCGTCAAGCGATAGAAGTTTGCCTAAATTTTCGAACCGTTGTGTGTAATCCGAAATCGATCGTTTAATCACCTCAATGGCTTCATCGTGCTCATAAATGTGAGTAATTTCAGAATTACGGACTTCGTCCGGAATATCCTTGTAGGTAAGGAAATAGTGCTTCAAGCGAATGATGATATTTTCCGGAACATCTTTTAGCGATTCATAGCCACCATAAACAAAGTCATTGTCCAACACGGCAATGATTTTGTCATCGGCCTCGCTCTTATCAATCATTCGGAAACCACCGATAGGACGCGCCGTTACCAGGATATCGCCGTGATGAATAGCTTTCTCGGTCAGCACCACAATATCAATTGGATCACCGTCACCCTTGATTCCGTTTCGGCCGGTTTTTTCACTACAATAGTCACCAACCAACTTGCCACAATAAGTCTGCGGGATAAAACCATACAGTGCGGGAACCACGTTGGAATACCGCTGGGGGCGGTCGATTTTCAGGTAGCCCGTATCTTTATCTACTTCATATTTAACGGTATCTGTTGGAACCACCTCGATAAAAGCGGTCACTTTTTCCGGAGCATCACTACCGATATGCACTCCATGCCAGGGATGCGATTTGTACCTCAATCCCATCAGCCGGCCTATCGGATCCGAAAACTTATCTGCCATAGCTCATTTATTTTAAGACACAAAACTAAACAAAAGATTGAAGGACTGGTTCAAACCTCTTATGTTATTCAGTTGAACAACATATTATTCACTATCCAAGCTTCTTTCCTGCCACCACCACAATGGTTTTTTGCAGTTCATTTCCCTGATCGTCGATCAGTGTAATGACATGTTTTCCTACCGACGGACTCACCGGCATCTGATGCTTCCCGGTAGTTTCACCAAGATATTTATCATCGAGGTGCCAGTAAATCACAGCATCCGGATTGGAATGGGCTGCCTCCAAAATGACCTTGCCCGGCGAACCATCTAATTGTATCGGTACAAACACCTGGTTGTTTTCCCGCGGGTAAATCATCTCCATCACTTTCGAGGCAGGTGTTTCAGCACAGTCGGGCCGGAAAGGCGGCAGTGGTTTATACAGCGGATTCCTTCGTTTGTAATACCATTCCATCACAGGCGGCAGCACAAACCACGATTTGTGAATCATCTTGTCCACCGGTACACACTGACTTGTCACCTGCCACTTCCCAGTCGGATCAAGGTGTACCAGTCGATGAAAGGGACAAGCTTTTGTATGCAGGCCTTTCGGCATAATCCACGTCGTATCGGCATCGGTGCAATAGGGTCCCATCCGGTATCCGCTTTCGCGACATAAGGGAACTCTCACCATCTCATCCACCGGCTGCGTAAACCACTTTCCGGCAGGTAGCAAATGAAAAATATCGAACATGATGGGCGCTGCTGCTGTCGTTCCGGCCAATCCCGGACGACCTTCGCCATCAGCATTTCCGCACCAAACAGCTACGAGGTAATTCCGGTCGAGTCCAACGGCCCAGCCATCGCGGAAGCCAAAGCTGGTTCCGGTTTTCCAGGCAACCTTCCGGGAAGAGGCAAAGGATTCCCAACCGGCCTCTTCCGACGGACGATGCACTTTTAGCAGGGCTTTAAAAGTCAACCAGACGGCTCCGGCCGAAATCGGAATATCTTTCGCTTCCCGTTTCGAATAGTTTTTTTTCTGGTAAGACGGTTCCCTGAAATCATTCGCCAGGGCTTTCCCGTCTATCGTTTCATAGTGTATCAGGATGCGTCCAAGCGACGAATAGGCGCCGGCCAAATCCCACAAATCAACTTCTCCACCGCCCAGGATCAGTGAAAGCCCGTAGTGATTAGCGGGATGATTCAATGTAGAGAAATGCAGCCGTTTCATTAAGCCGTAGAACCGATCGACACTGAAGTCGCGCAACATACGCACAGCCGGTATATTCAGCGATTTCGATAAGGCCATGGAAGCGGGAACAGCTCCTTCAAATTTCAGATCGAAATTCTGCGGACTAAAACCACCTATGTTGGTCGGAATATCAGGAATTAACGTGTTGGGAAGAATCAAACCATCGTCCTGCATGGCTGCATAAAGAAAGGGCTTCAGGATACTTCCCGAACTTCTGGGAGCAGTAACTACATCCACATCTTCGCCATGTTCGCCGTTCCCCCGATCCGGATCGTTTCCTACGTAAGCAAGCACCTCGCCTTTTTCCACATTCAACACCAGCGCCGCCGCGTTGAAAACGCCATTGGCTTTCAATGCTACCAAGTGTTGCCGGACCACATCATTTACATGCTGCTGCAGATTCCTCTCTACGGTCGTCTTAGTTCTTTCTCCGGGATGCTCTTTCAAAACCCGGTTCAGCAACTGCGGAGCAATTCGCGGAATAGCATAAATTTTCTGCGGAAGCTCTTCCAGCTTGGCCAGCCGGCAAGTCATCGAGTCGATCTTTCCCTGCTGCTGAAGCCGATCGAGCAACCGGTTCCGTTTGGCCAATAATAATCTGTTCTGCCTACCGGGATACATCAACGAAGGAGCGTTGGGCAAAACAGCCAGCGTCGCCGCTTCGCTCCACGATAACTGGTCGGGACTGCGACCGTAATAACGCCAGGCCGCAGCATCCAGCCCGACGACATTTCCTCCGAAAGGGGCATGAGAAACATACAAACGCAAAATCTCATCTTTGGAATAACGCACCTCGGCACGAACGGCCAGCGCCATCTCCACCAACTTTTGCCAAAGGTTGCGTGGTTTCCCCTTCCGGGAAAGACGAATAAGCTGCATGGTGATGGTACTTCCACCACTCACGATTCGCCCGTTCCGAATATCCTGAATCACGGCGCGGCCCAGGGCAAACGGATTGATTCCGGGATGTTGATAGAAATGCTCATCCTCGAACGTGAGAACTGCCGTCTTGTATTTATCGGGAACGTGTCTAATTTCGGGAAAACGCCACTGCCCGTCATCGGCAATGTGAGCACCGAGCAATGCCCCGTTTTGACTTTCGATGACGGTAGAGCAAGGATCCGAAAAAAGCGGATTGGGCAAACTGAACCACCAAAACACCATAAGTGCCAGCAATCCTGCCCCGACATACACTTTCCACTTTATCCGAACCCTCAACTTCCTCATGCTCATTCGTCCGCTTTCCGAAATCATTATTTTACGACTTCCACCCATTCACCCGGCCGCCGCGCCGTAATACGGTTATCGTACATGGCCTGGCAGAGGACTGACGGCAGATAGAATTTTCCTTCATATGCCGCATTCAGCATCACGCGGAACGTTTTTCGCTCATTCGGTTTCAACTCAAAATAGGTATTCACCCGGTCGTCACGGATATCCTGGTAATCGAATGCATCGTTCTTTAAAGAGCTCGGCACATCGTTCAACCGTTGGTTAATAATTTCCCATCCTGACGGGAAAATGGTTGTCAATGCCATCTCACGATAAATGCCACGTTGTCCCGGGTTTTGAACCGTAACAACGGCTACAAAATCAGTTCCCTGTTCCAGCCTCGATGGATCGATCTTGTTGTCCTGCATATCGGTGTACCGGACGTTCATGAACAGATTACTTTGAACCGATGTGGTGTCGCCCGTTAACGGAATACCTTCGGTTGTAACACGGGCATACATCACATCAGCGGTTTCGTTCTTGACACTCAACTCCGCCGATTGATTATTTTTCAGGGCAATGGATTGCTGCCACAACGGTTTGTTGGTTTCCACCGATTTCGCGGAAGATTGATTTACAGCAACACTTGCCTTCAATAATTTGTCTGTCAGCTTTTGTTTGCCGGCAAATTCGGCGATCGCAATCAACGAATACGCAGTGGTCTGTGTGCTCATCCAATCATCGGTCGAGAGCTGATGTGCCAGTTCGGTTACCAGCGGGAACGCCTCCGTTTTCCGGTTCATCAACGAAAGGGTTTCCAGGATCATCGCCTCATCGCGCCAGTTCGAACCATACGTTCCGTACAATTCCCGGTAGGGTTTTATCTCCCGGCTGAGCCCGCTGATAATTTGCGACGCCACTTCCGGCTGACCGGCCACCGCATAGGCGGCTGCCAAACGCCATTTCGCTATGGTGCTGACATCTTTTTCTTCGCGTAAGCGGTTCATTGCCCCCATATCGGGATGTTGCGCCAATGCCAGGGTATACAACCGATACGCCTGAATGAGTGCCGACTGTCTGTACCGATTCGAACCATTTTCCCAGTTGCGGGCCATATTCTGCTGATAATTCAGCCATTTGCTCTTCATTCCGTAAGGCAGCGTATAACCGGCTTCTTCTGCCTTGAGCATGAAGTGCCCGGCATAATTGCTTCCCCATGGCGAAGCGTACGCCGAGCCCGGCCAGTAACCAAACCCGCCGTTACTCAACTGGAAGGTGGTCAACTTATTCAGCGCAGCACGGATGTTATCCTCAATTTCCTGCTCTTTGTCCGACGGAATCTCAATCAAACGATCCAGCATCAGTTGCGGGAAAACGGCGGATGTTACCTGCTCGATGCAGCCATGCGGATAATGAATCAGGTAATCCAACCGTCGACTCAAATCGAGCGGCGGAATTCCTGAAAGTTCCAGACTAGCGGTGTTGGTTCCCTCCATTCCTGGTGCTTTGACCGGCGTTTTCCATATTTTCCCGGGCTGGATGAGCTGGTCTGAAACATTGGTCACACGCGGATTGGACGGCCGGACGTTCAGCTTGATTTGATAACTGGCGGTATATTTTCCGCTTTGCGCGGTAATTTTCACCTCTCCGATACCGGTTTTATCAGCCACTTTCAGATTGAAACCAGCCAGTTGATCGCCCACTTCATCGAAATGGATTTCCTGCGTATTACTGCCAACCGTGGTGAAGAGATTGTTCGTCTCAACTTTCACCGTTACATCCTTCACCTCCGGTTTCATGGCGAATACGTTAACCGGAAGTTTTACTTCTTCGCCCGGACCAAGGACACGCGGTAAGGTTCCCAGCAGCATCAGCGGCTTAATGACTTTAACCGACTTATCGGCATTTCCGTAAGCGCCGTCATTGCCGGCAACAACCATTACACGGACTGCGCCGATGTAGTTCGGCATTTTCAGCGTATGTGTCTGTGTTTGATTTTTTCCTAACGTGAACGGACCAATGAACTGCGCTACCGGTTCAAAGCGATTGACCTTTTTCCGTTTGGAAGCCGCCAGATTCTGGTCGCCTCCTACTGCAAATGCTTTTTCCAGTCGGGCTCCGTAAGCGCCAATCACATCATCGTAATAATCCCATGTTTTCACACCCAATGCTTCCCGGGCATAAAATACCGGCCAGGGATCGGGAGTCTGGAAGCGGGTCAGATCAAGCAGACCTTCATCCACCACAGCCAGCGTGTAAGTCATTTTGCGACCGTTCTTTTCCGATACTTTTACCTCGTACGGTTTTTCAGGAGCCAGTTCATCCGGCATCTCAATCTGCGGATTCAGGTGCGTTGTTGGATCTTCCACCATGATGGGAATAACGCCATATAGTCGTATCGGCGCATCATTTTCGGTTTGCGCGTGCGGCTGAATCAGCGAGATGTGGATAAAGATGTTAGGTGCCATGCCGGGTGTTACATCAAACTGGAAAGTTGTATTCTGCTCTTTCGTTTTCACCCAGAACATTTTCAACACTTTTGAGCCGTTCTCCAAACTCACCAGTGCCCGGCCGTTCTTCCCGGAAGGAATGGTCACCGTCACCTTGTCGCCAACCTGATACTTATCCTTGTCGGCTTTGAATGCCAGCATGGTAGCCATGCCCTGCATTCCCTCGGTGGCCCAGCCTCCCCATTTCGAGAAATAGGCTGTAATTCCCGTGCTATGCCCACTCACCGGATCTTTCACATAAATCAGGTAGCGGCCGTTGTCGTCCCAGTTTTTGTACGGAATCTTCAGCGAAACTTTTCCTTTCCCGTCCACGGTATTGACTGTCCCTTGCAGAACCGGCCGACGGTAATGGCCCGTCACATAACGTGCCAGGTGATCTTCGCCGGAATCCCACCACCAGCGCCAATCCACTTTGTACACACTAATTTTTAATCCCTTCCGGGAAATCGGTTTTCCTTCCGGAGCAACCGTGACGATATCCAACGGATAAGTCGTTTCGGTTTTGTACCAGCCCGATTCAGAAGCCGGCAGCTTGATTCCCACAAAGGAACTATATGGTGCATATTTGATTTTCTGTACGTCGATGCTGAAATCACCGGTTTCTTCGAAAACACGCGTCGTAAAGAAGGCATTCAGCATTCCCGGAGCGGACGTCAGTTTGGGCAGTTTGAAATCGACACCCGTCTCGCCTCTTTCGTTGAGCCTGCCATCGAAAATATTTTGTTCTTCCGAGACCAAATCCTTCGAAGGATCGTCGAAATGGTAATTAGCATATTTCGGAAATGCCGTTTTTATAGCTGAGAAATTGACAGCGATTCGCGCCTTGAGGTTTTTGGCAATGCCGCCATGCAACCAGGTCGCCTTCAATGTACCGTGCAATGGCTCTGAAGAATAAACCAGCTGCTTCGTATGAAAGTCGAGATTAATCTTCAGCCGGTTCGGCTTCACGGTCTCTACTTTAATACGTTTCGTAAAGGTTTGCCCTCCTACTTTCAGCACCGCGCGCCAATTCCCGGTAGGTGCATCAGCATCGGTCTTCGTTGTGAAGCAGTAAAATCCGTTTTCTCCGGCCGTTTTTACCTGACGACTCACCGTCTGCCCTTTCGGATTGATAAACTCGAAAATGACTGGATGCTGTTCCGGCAACTGGTGGTTCTTATCTTCCAGTACAAACGTCAGGTAAATGCGGTCGCCGGGTCGCCAAACACCCCGCTCACCATAGATGTAGCCTTTGATTCCTTTCTGTACCACACCGCCCGATATATCAAAATTGCTCAGCGACAGGGATGAACCGTCATCCAACCGCAGATAAGCATATTGACCATCCTTCTCGGCTACGAGCAAGAACGGCTTGTTTTTCAACTGAACCGTCGCAAAACCATCCGCATCAGTGGTCAATGTTTCCATCAATTGGTCCTGATAGTTGTATATCTTCAACTGAACGCCCGATTCCGGCTCGGTTGTCTTCAAATTGGTCACGGCAAAGTTCATCGATTTGTCGTTGCCGCCTTTGGCAATGATGCCCAGATTGGTCGCGAACAGATTTTTAGCAACAAAACGATTAGAGTTGTAATAGGAGACATTTTCCGGGTTATCGCGCTGCGACCAGTCGTATCCGGACGGATAATAATAGTCGCTGTACCAGCCCGGTTCGTCCCATTGCTCCATCTCCTTTTCGCGTTTGCGGGATGCTTCCAGTTCATCAATGGACGACGTTTGATTGTCGGGCAGTTGGCTCATTCCATACACCGAAAAATCTTTATGAAACCGAATCTGAACGCGGTAAATCGCTCCCGGCTCAATCTTTATCAGCTTAGCTAAATCGATTTTGTAAGTATTCCAGTTCTTCAGCTTCGAAAACGAGGAAACATTCAGGTTGATTTGCTTTTGCAACACAAGACGCCCCACTCGTTTAATATCTGAATTTCCGTCGTATTGATTATCCTGGAAAAACTGGTGAATGTTGTTGGTATAGATTTTTATGACCCGCAAATCAATTGCCCGCAGGTTGACTGCTTCGAATGGCAAAATCAATCCTTCGGATGACGGCATAATCGTTCCTTTCCCGAGGAACTTCACCGCCGGCTTCAAATCCTGAAAACGAACGGTTATATCGGAACTTTGCCCGAGCTTATAACCCAGCGCATTCCGTATTCCTTCCGAGATATAAACCTGATGCTCACCGGTCAATTGCTCCGGCGGGAACACTTGCAGCTCATTGTTATCGACCACAAACCGGAGATTGCTGCTCTTATCGATGGTGACCAGGCCTTCCAGATTCTGATCCTTATCCAACGGATCGGAAAACCGAAGCGAGAGATATTGCTGCGGCTGTTGCACCACACGAACATCGGTCACCTTAAATTCATCGAGGGCGGGCAGCTCCACCTTTTCCGAACCTTCTTTATCCACGCTCAGTGGCTTACCATTCCAGCTAACATCCAATTCCTGGGTCGAATTGGTTCGCTGCAGGCTATCGGTCGTAAAGCGATGATTCCGTCCATCGCCGTTATGCTCCCACTTCAGCGAAACGGATTGATTATTCAGGGTCACCTTTATCAGCTGCTCCACCTTTTCATCCGACGCCACATCCGCGGTACGGACTATTCCCGACAGGTACTGCCACTTCAGATCCTGATCGTCGAATGCCTTTACGGCGAGGTCATTCACTGTAAACGACTGCCGGATGGTCGTCACCGGAAACTTCATCACCTTAAACTGAGCAGGAACATCGAGCACTTTACCCAACGCCACTTTCACCTCGTATTTGGTATCCGACTCCATCGGCTCCGACGGTGTAAACGAGAGCGTATGAGCATCCAGCCACTGAACAGTTCCCTTCACGGCAGGAGATAGTGTTATCAAACTGCCATCGGCCTCCGTTCCGGGCTGTTTCGGATTTTTCGGTTCTTTATTCAGCTCGACAATAACCGGTGCTTTTACCGAGATAACGCCGCTGGTGTAGCGACTAACATATTGTCCGAATCCGCTATCCGGTGTCGATGATTGTTTTTTCCCTTTATCATTACATGATACAAGAATGGATAAGGCAACAAGAATTGTTGCCAATCGAAAGGCAAGTCTCATTTGTCAGGTCTGTTTTGAATAAACTTTTGTTTGAAATGGAATATCGACTCAAGATAAACATCTTTAAGGAGTGTAGCGAATAAGTTCGCGTCACTTTTTTGATAAATTATCTTATGCTTCCTCAAGTTGCCATCCCAAAATATCGAGAAAGAAGTGGTTCATCCGAACGCGAAACTACCGGTTTACCGCCGGAAAACCATGATAGCAAGCGAATTCCTGCTTTTCTAAAATGGGGAAACACTGCCCACGACCGGATTTATGTTTTCCCGAAGCGGGGAAACGTTGCCAACAACCGGATTCATGATTTCCCTAAGCCGGGAAATGATGCCGACAAACGGATTCACGGTTTCCCAAACGTGGGATATTCTGTCAACAAGTGAACTCACCCCTTCCCGGGGCTGCGATATCTTGTCGACAAGTGAGTTCATATTCTCCCGGAAAGGGGAGCGTTTTATATGGCTATGCTCAAACCCGTCCCCTGATTGATTTGTTGCACTCTCATTCCCCCCAGCTTTCACTGTCCAGACTTCTGTATTGGATGGCTTCCCCCAAATGTTCAGCTGAAATATTGTCCGAACCTTCCAAATCGGCAATGGTGCGAGCCACCTTGAGAATCCGGTCATAGGCGCGGGCTGAAAGCCCCCTTTTTTCCATGGCATTTTTCAGCAATTGGTTGCCGGCTGCATCCGGATTGCAATATTTCCGGAGCATGCGGGAACTCATCTGTGCGTTGGCATATATTTCGGTTCCCCGGAAACGTTCCGCCTGAATATTCCGTGCCTGTATCACGCGTTCCCGAATCTTTTCGCTGGGCTCACCTGTCCGCAATTCCGACAATTTATTAAAGGGAACAGGAACTACTTCCAAATGAATATCGATGCGATCGAGTAACGGGCCCGAAATCCGGTTCAGGTATTTTTGCACCATACCAGGTGCGCAGACACATGGCTTGGTGGGATGATTATAATAACCGCACGGACACGGATTCATAGAAGCGACCAGCATAAAACTGGCTGGATATTCTACCGCGAAACGTGCCCGCGAAATACTGATAACCCGATCCTCCAGCGGTTGCCGCATCACCTCCAGCACAGTACGTTTAAATTCCGGCAATTCATCAAGGAAAAGAACGCCATTATGCGCCAGCGATATCTCACCGGGCTGTGGAAAAGTACCGCCACCGACTAGTGCAACATCCGATATTGTGTGGTGAGGCGATCGGAAAGGTCGCATCGTCATTAGCGAGGTTTCTTTGTCTATTTTTCCGACAACAGAATGTATTTTGGTTGTTTCGAGCGCTTCTTTCAGGGTAAACGGGGGAAGTACCGTTGGTATTCTTTTCGCCAACATCGTCTTCCCTGCACCGGGAGGACCTATCATCAGGATATTATGCGAACCGGCGGCCGCTATCTCCAATGCGCGCTTCACATTCTCCTGTCCTTTTACATCCGAGAAATCGAAATCGCTGTGGTTGATATTGGTGAAAAATTCCTCACGGGTATTCACCACTGTCTCTTCCAACGTTCCGTTCCCATTGAAAAAGGCGATCACCTCGCTAATGTTTTCGACACCGTAGATTTTCAGATTATCGACAACCGCTGCCTCGCGGGCATTTTCTTTCGGAACGATGAATCCTTTAAATCCTTCTTCACGCGCCTTGATAGCGATGGGCAGAATTCCCTTGGCCGGCTGCAGTCCTCCATCAAGCGAAAGCTCACCAATCATCACGTACTGTTCCAGCTCAGCATCGTTAATTTGGTTGGAAGCGGCCAGTATTCCCATGGCAATGGGCAAATCGTAAGCTGAGCCTTCCTTCCGGATATCGGCCGGTGCCATGTTGATAACGATTTTTTTGCCGGGAATTTGAAATCCGTTCATCCGTAAAGCGGACTCTATCCGTTGCTGACTCTCTTTCACAGCGTTGTCGGGAAGGCCGACCAGAAAAAAACGAAGGCCAATAGTGACATCAGTTTCTATAGTAATAATGGTGGCATCGATTCCGTGAACGGCGCTGCCATAGGTTTTCACGAGCATGGTTAGGTTATTTTTAGGTCTTGTTCTACTTAAGTTACTACTTTTTGTTAACTATTTTGTCACCCTGTGCCAATTTTCTTTCTTAAACCAAACCAACTACGCTTCTCATATTAAGCTATTTTATTGGTTATTGGACAAACCGTTCCACCATCTCATGACGAAACGAAAATTACCGTTATCTTTGTATTTCGAACCAAAAATTGTGGTTATGGGAATGAAGTTCTTCCATGTGCCCCGGAGTAAAGATTTTCGCATGCCTTACCGTTTCTACGATCCGCGTAAGGAGGAAATGGCAGAAAGGGAAGCTCGTATCAAGGCAGAATTAGGCATTAAGGAAGAAGGGGGTAAAAACAAAGTTACACCGGAGAATTACAAAACGTCGATAAAAGGTTCATTCCGGCAAGGCCTAAGCCGAGGCCGGTTTGCCGAACAACAGCGACGGAAATCCAATATCCGGGTAATCGTTATTCTAGTCCTTCTGGCCTTACTGGCCTTTTATATGTTGAAATAACAAACTGATTATTTAGTGTCAGACATTATCCAGCTCTTACCCGACTCGGTTGCCAATCAAATAGCAGCCGGAGAGGTTATCCAGCGTCCTGCATCGGTTGTTAAGGAATTGGTGGAAAATGCGATTGATGCCGGAGCCAATCAAATAAAAATAAATCTGAAAGATGCCGGTCGTACCCTTATTCAGGTCACCGACAATGGGAAAGGTATGTCTCCGAGTGATGCCCGGCTTGCCTTCGAGCGCCATGCTACATCGAAAATTAAAGCGGCGGCCGATCTGTTTTCCATCCGGACGATGGGATTCCGCGGGGAAGCACTGGCCTCGATTGCCGCTGTTGCCGATGTGGAGTTGCGTACCAAACAGGAAGGCGATGAGCTGGGAACGCGGCTGCACATTGTTGGTTCGGAAGTCAAATCGCAGGAGCCGGACAATTGTCCCGAAGGTTCCAATTTCTCTATCAAAAACCTTTTCTTCAACGTGCCGGCCCGCCGGAAATTTCTGAAGGCCAACAGCACAGAGTTAAAACATATCATTACGGAGATACAGCGGGTTGCTTTGGCCAACCCGGAACTGAGTTTTTCGCTTATCCATAACGACTCGGTTATTTACGATTTACCTTCCGAAAATCAGCGCAAGCGAATTGTCAATATTTTCGGCAAGAATATTAACCAAAGTCTGGTTCCCGTTCAGACTGACACCACCATTATCCGGGTTTCCGGTTATATCGGACAGCCCCGGTTTGCCCGGAAAACCATGGGGGAACAGTTCTTTTTCGTGAATGGACGCTTCATGCGTCATCCCTATTTTCACAAAGCGGTGATGCGGGCGTATGAGAAAATTCTTCCACCCGAAACCATTCCGGCCTATTTTCTCTATTTCGAAGTTGAACCAGGCACCATCGACATCAATATTCACCCGACAAAAACGGAAGTGAAATTTGAAGATGAACGCTCGGCCTGGCACATCATTCACGCCTGTATCCGGGAAGCTTTGGGAAAATTCAATGTGATGCCGTCCATCGAATTCGATCAGGCAGGGGCCATTGATATTCCCGTTGCACCACAACCCGGCGCCGTTGTGCCTGAACCGGAAATTCAGGTAAATCCCACATATAATCCGTTTGAGGAAGAAAAGAAAACGCCGGTCAACCCGTTTCAGCAAAGTCCCAACTGGACCAAGGACCCAAATCTAAAAAGCTGGGATAAACTGTACCAGGGATTTGAACGCTCCAACGATTTCCCGGAAACGGATGAAGAAATATTTTCCGATGAAACGGACGAGGTCATTCAACAACCGTCACAGCAAAACCTGCATGACGAGACGGAAAACGGGATGCGTAACCACAACTTCCTGCAGGTAAAAAACAAATACATCATTTCACCTGTTAAGTCGGGACTGATGGTTATTGATCAGCGAAGAGCGCACGAACGGGTATTGTTTGAGCATTTCATGGCTGTGCTGGAGAAAAACCTGGGAACCAGTCAACGTCAGCTTTTCCCGCCAAGGTTAGAACTTCACGCTGCCGATGCCGAAGTGCTCGACAGTATTCTTGATGAACTGAAAACACTGGGATTTGAAATTCGCAAAGCGGATGAGCAGGCTTTCTTCGTAGAAGGAGTTCCCAGTATGCTCAGTCACCTGGATGCAAGGGAGCTGGTTGAAAAATTGCTGGAAGATGTAAAGAACCGGCCAGTTGATGTGAAAGAAGAGATTAAAACAAATCTGGCACAATCGTTGGCACGCGCTTCAGCCATCAATTACGGCTCGGTTTTGAAATACGAGGAAATCGGAGAGTTGTTTGACAGCCTGTTTGCCTGCAAAACGCCGAATTACTCCCCAACGGGAAAGAAGATCATTACCATCATTTCGCTTGAAGAATTTGAAAAATTGTTAAAATAGAATAACAGTTTGCCGCGAAGGAATGGTTATTTTTAATTTTAACATTTCAAAGCATAATTTATGACACAATTCAGACCGCCTTCATATAACGCAATTCCCCCGGTCGTGAAAAACCTCATCATGCTGAACGTGTTGATGTTGGTTGCCACCTGGGCGTTGAAAAGTTTCGGCATTGATCTGACCCAGAAGCTGGCTCTTTATTACCCGGCTTCGCCGCATTTCAGGCCCTACCAGTTTGTAACGCATATGTTTATGCATGGTGGATTTATGCACCTGTTCTTTAATATGTTCGCTTTATACATGTTCGGGCGGGTGCTGGAAATGGTTTGGGGACCGAAGCGTTTTCTTATTTTTTACTTCATTACCGGACTGGGCGCTGCCGCATTTTATACACTGGTTAACTACATCGAGATTTCATCGCTGAGGGATTCTGTCGCAGCGTTTATCAATACGCCTTCGCCCGAACTTCTCTCCACATTTGTGAAAGAACATTTGAAGCATGCGAGCCCCTGGGTATATGACCTGATCAACAACTGGATGGATAAACCCAATAATCCGGCGTATATTCAGCAAGGAACCGAACTGGTACAGCGCGTACTCGAAATGAAAATGAATATACCGGTGGTGGGTGCTTCGGGAGCCATTTTCGGGGTTTTGCTGGCCTTCGGAATGTTATTCCCCAACACCCAACTGATGTTATTATTTCCGCCGATTCCGATTAAAGCCAAGTATTTTGTGATTGGTTATGGCGTAATTGAGTTATTTTTAGGTGTACGGAATCCGGGAAGCGACGTGGCACATTTTGCGCATCTGGGTGGTATGATTTTTGGTTTTATTCTGATTAAGTTCTGGAACCGGAACTCCAACAGTTTTTATTGATTAGCGATGGGAATTTTAGAGGAAATAAAATTATCGTTTAAGAACGGCTCATATCTGACGCGGTTGATTTACCTGAACATTGGTGTTTGGGTCATCATCCGGCTCATTTATGTGATCCTTTTTCTTTCCGGAGCACAAGACACACCGGTGTTGAGTTGGCTTTCACTGCCTTCGTCATTCGACGTCTTTTTGACCCGTCCGTGGACGATTATTACCTATATGTTCCTCCATTTCCAGTTCTTTCATATTCTCTTTAATATTCTCTGGCTCTACTGGTTCGGACGTATTTTTCTTGAGTACCACGATCAGCGCAAACTACTTAGCCTCTATTTGATTGGTGGTGTTGCCGGTGGTTTGGTTTACATGCTTGCTTACAATTTCCTTCCCCCTTTCCAGGGAAAACCGTCTGAATTACTGGGCGCATCGGCAGCCGTTATTGCTATCGTGATAGCCATCTCGGTATATGTGCCCAACCATGTTATTCATTTGATGTTCATCGGGCCGGTAAAAATCAAATGGATTGCTGTCGTTTCCATCATCATGTACATTATCGGATTGGGCGGTAACAACGCCGGCGGCGATTTTGCCCACCTCGGCGGAGCACTGTGGGGCTGGCTTTATATGTCGCAGCTTGTAAAAGGTCGCAATGTTTCACGAGGGTTCGAGCGGGTTCTGGATAAATTCTTCACCTGGTTCAAACCACGAAAAAAGCTGCGGGTAGAACATCGCGGCGAAGCCGTCAATATCGACTACGAGTACAACAACAAAAAGAAAGAGCAACAGGAGTACATCAATCAAATACTGGAAAAAATCGGTAAATCGGGATACGACAGTCTGACCAAAGAAGAAAAGGAAACACTGTTCCGAATGGGAAATAAAAAATAACCAAAAGCTACCTTGAAGAGCTTTATCCTCAAAATAGCATTCTTTGTCAACATCTTTTTTGCCCTGGCATTAGGCATATCTTATCTATCGGTGCATATTCCGCCCGACAGATTTTGGTATCCGGCCTTTCTGGGAATGGCTTATCCGTACCTGCTCCTTGTCAACATCATTTTCATCTTCTTCTGGCTCTGGTTCAAACCACGCCGTATATGGCTTTCCCTTCTTGTCTTCATTCTTGGAATCAACCATTTCAACGATTATTATCAGCTTCTTCCTACAAAGGATTTTAAAGGAAACGGTTACAAGATACTCAGCTATAATGTCCATCACTTCACGTACGATCTGAGTAAGAAGAAGAGTAACTCACCGGAACTGGTGGAATTCTTAAAAAAAGAAGCACCGGATATTATCTGTTTACAGGAGACCCGCCTGCTGAAAAAAGGGAAATTGAGCCCTTCCTCTATCCGCGATCTCATTCCTTCCATTCATTATTACCAGTTGGCGCATACCACCACGTATGCCGGACCGCTTACATTTTCGCGTTACCCGATTGTCAACCTGGGAGAAATCCGTTTCAGGAAATCGTATAATATGGTGCTTTTCTCGGATATTGTCCTACCGGGAAATGACACGGTCCGGGTGTATAACTGTCACTTGCAGTCCAACCGTATTCTTCCGAATGAATATGGAGTTGTAGATTCGTTGACCATGGGGAACGACCCAAAACTGAAAGAAACGCGCCTGGTGTTAGCAAAACTGAAAAGAGCATTTGTTATCAGGGCTAACCAGGCACGGATTTTATCGGCTCACATTGCAAAATCTCCTTACCCGGTTATTGTTTGCGGGGATTTTAACGATACGCCCGTTTCTTATGCTTACCGGAAAGTGAGGGGCAATTTGAAAGATGCCTTTGTCGAATCGGGATTTGGAACCGGAAATTCGTATAACGGCCAGCTGCCTTCGTTCCGGATTGATTACATCCTGCACAGCAGCCTTTTTGAAGCGCATAACTTTAAACGCATAAAAGTTGGGTACTCCGATCACTACCCGGTTACGACAACTTTGACCATCCGGGATAATAATTCTGAATCAGAATAGCTTTTTTCGCTTGACCAGGTACGACCACAAAACGTCGTGAAAATCTTCGCGAATGTCTGCTTCAACCAAATCGATATTAAATTGTCCGCACCTTAGTTTTAGCTCGGTGAAAACCTTTTCCTGCTCTTCCTGGTACATTTTCCGGTATTCGGCCGGATTCATGTGAATACGCTCCCCCGTTTCAATATCAATAAAGCGATGAGGGCGATTGCTATAACCCAACTCTTTCTCCAGCTGGTGATCGGTCACGTGAAAAAGAATGACCTCGTGTTTGTTATAGCGCAAATGCTGCAATGCCTGAAAAAGATCATCGGGTGCAGAACCCGAAATCATATCACTGAAAATGACGACCAGCGAACGTTTGGGCATGCTCTCAGCCAACCGGTGTAACACATCGGCCGCCTGTGTCCCGCGATTTGTTTCCGGGGAACCGGTATGGATTAACTCCGCCAGCTTACCGTAAATCATATCGGAATGGACGGATGATAAACGCGCTTCGCTGTGAAAGTGCAAATCTTCGTCGAACATCGACAAGCCCACTGCGTCGCGCTGTCTTCGCATGAGGTAGGTTAGGGCAGCCGCGCTGTACACCGAAAAAGCCAACTTGCTTTTTAGCAGTTCTTTTCCTCTTCTCCGGTAGGGAAACAACATCGACGAACTGGTATCGACCACCAACTGGCAACGCAGGTTCGTCTCTTCTTCGTATTGCTTAACGAATAAACGCTCCGTCCGCGCATACAGCTTCCAATCGATGTGTTTGGTCGATTCGCCCGTATTGTATAACCGGTGCTCGGCAAACTCTACCGAGAAACCATGAAACGGACTCCGGTGCAAACCGGTAATGAATCCCTCCACAACTTCGCGGGCAATCAGTTCCAGATTATCGAACTGCTGAAAGGCTTCTATGTCGAACAGATTTTTCAACGGAAATGCAATAAAAAAAGGCATAAGAGAAAATCTTATGCCTTGTAAGTATACTCAATATTTTCTTACAAGAGAGCATCTAATTTCGAAGAAAGAATCGTCTTCGGTACTGCTCCAACCTGCTTATCTGCAACATCACCACCTTTAAAGAAAAGGATGGTAGGAATATTGCGAATACCAAATTTAGCCGCTGTTCCAGGATTGCTATCCACATCCATTTTGGTAACTACCACTTTCCCTTCATAATCATGGGCCAGCTCTTCCACCAGTGGACCAACCATACGGCACGGGCCACACCATTCAGCCCAGAAATCAACTAATACAGGTTTATCCGATTGCAATACAACCTCCTCGAAATTAGCATCAGTAACTTCAATTGCCATGTCAATATTTTTTATAGTTATTAGAATTTTCTTTGGAAAGCCCAAAGTTACAAATTAATTAATTGTAAACGCAATATCCGGATTATTTTGAAAATACTCCACCAACTCATCAGTCAGTTCGATGCGTTTGTTCCGGGAAAACATCTGAACCCGAAGATTGTTCTTGGCATCGAAAACGGCAAACTTCAAAAGAGTGCTGCCCTTATTTCCATTCAAACGCTCACCCAAATCTTTTAGGAATTCATTGGTTACTGTTTCAACCGGAATTTCGAGCATGACACTTTTTACCTGACCACGCAATTCACTCAGCAAATCAATTTTATTTACCTTGAATTCCCAGTCGTTGCTATCGCGCCACCTAGGCTGAACCTTTCCTTTCACCAACAGGAACAATCCCTGCCGGCAGTATTTCCCGAAATTAACGTAATCGTTGCCGAAGAAATATATCTTATGCGACTCGCTGTAATCCGTCAACGTCAGTGTTGAGAACGGCTTTCCGTTTTTCGAAATACCTTCATGCGCTTCGGTCACCATTCCGGCAAACGTTATATCGCGGTTGCGGTAAGCGTCGATGTTCTCTTTTAACTGGGCCAGGTTGACACCTTTCGTACAGAAACTTTCGATCTCCAGTTTATAATCGTCGAGCGGATGGGCCGACAGATAAATTCCGATTAAGTTCTTCTCCTTGTCAAGCAAAACAATACGCGGCCATTCAGGAACATTCGGAATGTCCGGTTTTTTGACCTCAACAGCGTTTGCTCCGCCGAATAACGAAGCCATCGCGTTCTGTTTTTCACTTTGCATGCGCCCACCATAGCGAACAAGCGACTCGATAAATGAAACGCCCTCGTTGTTTTCGGCAAAAAACTGGGCCCGCTTCATGTCACCGAAACTATCAAAAGCACCGGCCATCGCCAGCGACTCAATGTTCTTCTTATTAACCGTTTGCAAGTTCACACGTTCCACGAAATCGTATAGATCTTTGAATTCACCGTTTTCTTCGCGTTCGCGGATAATTTCATCGACGGCAGCATTTCCGACGCCTTTTATAGCAGCCATTCCGAAACGCAGGTCACCTTTCTTATTCACGAAGAATTTGGCCCGTGACTCGTTCACATCGGGTCCGAGAACCGGCAGCCCCATGTGGTTCGACTCGTCCATGAAAATGGAAATCTTATCAGAATTGGACAGGTTACGACTCAACACTGCGGCCATAAACTCGGCCGGGTAATGCGCTTTGAGATATCCTGTTTGATAGGCAATATAAGCGTAGCAAACCGAGTGCGACTTATTGAAAGCGTAAGATGCAAAAGCTTCCCAGTCCTTCCAGATTTTATCGATCAGTTTTTCCGGCTTTTGGCCTACCTCTTTACATCCCTCAACAAACTTTTCGTTGCTTAGACAGCCATCGTGGAACTTCACCTTCAGTTTGGCCATGAGGTCAAACTTCTTCTTACCCATGGCTTTTCGCAAGGTATCGGATTCACCCCGGGTAAACTGTCCCAACGCGCGCGACTGCAACATCACCTGCTCCTGGAAGACCGTAATTCCGTACGTGTCATTCAGGAAAGGTTCCATCATCGGATGATCGTATACAATTTCTTCATAACCATGTTTCCGGTTAACGAAATTGGGAATGTACTCCATCGGTCCCGGACGGTACAAGGCATTCATCGCCACCAGGTCTTCAAACCGGTTGGGCTTCAGTTTGCGCAGCCATTTTTTCATTCCGGGCGACTCGAACTGGAAAATGGCAGTCGTATCACCGCGACCGAACAATTCAAATGTTTCCTGGTCATCCGGCGGCAGCGCGTCGATATCGATATCAATTCCCCGGGAAAGTTTGATATTATCGAGACACTCTTTTATAATCGACAGTGTTTTCAGCCCGAGGAAGTCCATCTTCAGCAAGCCGATATCTTCCACGAACCGTCCGTCATACTGGGTGGTGAGCAACTCCTCTTCCTTGGTAGGCATTACCGGAAGGTGTTCATCCAACGGATTCTTCCCGATAAGGACACCACAGGCATGTACCCCCGTTTGCCGGACCGAACCTTCCAGCGTTTCTGCCAACCGGAGTGTTTTGGCAACCAGCAAGTTTTCTGATTGCTTTTCCATCTCCAGTTGCGGATTTTCCTTATAGGCCTTCTGCAATGTCATTTTCGGTGCTTCCGGTACCATCTTTGCCAACCGATCGGCTTCGGGCAACGGCAACTTCAACACCCGGGCCACATCCCGCAAGGCCAGCTTGGCCGCCATGGTTCCAAATGTACAGATGTGTGCCACCTTATCGTGACCATACTTCGCCGTCACCCAATCCAAAACGAGCTGGCGGCCGTCATCATCGAAGTCAATATCGATATCGGGCATCGACACACGGTCTGGATTCAGGAAACGCTCGAACAGCAAATCATACTTGATTGGGTCGACGTTGGTAATTCCGGTGCAGTATGCAACGGCAGAACCCGCTGCTGAACCACGTCCCGGGCCAACAATCACGCCCATTTCGCGGGCAGCGTTGATAAAGTCCTGAACAATCAGGAAGTATCCGGGGAACCCCATGGTTTTAATGGTCTCCAGCTCAAAGTCGATACGTTCCTTATTATCGCCGGAGAACGCTTCGCCATAACGCCATTCGGCTCCTTTGTAAACGAGGTGCTTGAGATAATCGGCTTCAAACTTCACCCTAATCACCTTGTCGTACCCCCCCATCCGGTCGTACGCTTCGCCAAATTCCTCTTTCAGTTCTTCTTCGCTGAAATTGGCCCTAAACTCTTCGAGCGTGCCAAAAGATTCAGGTATGGGGAATTCCGGCATAATCGGACTGGAGTCAAGCTCGAAAAACTCAACCTTATCGACAATTTCCTGCGTGTTGGCTAACGCTTCCGGAACATCGGAAAACAATTCGTTCATCTCAGCAGTGGTCTTAAACCACTCTTGCCGGGTGTAACGCATTCGGTTCGGATCATCAATGTCTTTTCCGGTATTCAGGCAAATCAACAAGTCGTGTGCTTCGGCATCTTCCTCGTTCGTAAAGTGCACATCATTGGCAGCTATGATTTTTACATTGTGCTTTTGGGCTAATCCCACCAGCACTTCGTTCACCATTACCTGCTTGTCGTACACATCCATTTTCATCCTTGGATCGTCGGTCCGATGCCGCTGAAGCTCCAGGTAATAGTCATCGCCGAATACACTTTTGTACCACTCGATGGCTTTTTCGGCTCCGGGAATATCACCACGCATAACCAGCTGTGGTATCTCTCCACCCAAACAAGCCGAAGAAACAATAATCCCTTCGTGGTACCTTTCCAGCATCGTCTTGTCGATACGTGGCTTATAGTACATTCCCCGCGTATTAGCTATCGATACCAGCTTCAGCAGGTTTCTGTAGCCTTTTTCATTCTTGGCTAACAAGATCAGGTGATTTCCCGAGCGATCCACCTTATCCGATTTGTCATCGAGGCTTCGGGCTGCTACATAAGTCTCACAACCTAAAATCGGCTTCACCCCATTTGCTTTACACGTGGCATGAAATTCTTTCATTCCGAACATCGAACCATGGTCAGTCAGCGCGACTGCCTTCATACCATCGTTCTTTGCTTTTGTAACTAAATCGGGAACACTCGCAGCTCCATCCAATATGGAATACTGACTGTGGACGTGCAAATGGGTAAATGGGATCATACGGTAATTTTTATTATTCCTCTGCTCAATACGTTCTCCTTCCGGAAGAGGTTTCCGGCTTCTTGTTTTTTCACGACTAAAGATAGAAAATTGCTACCCGCCGATGAATTTTACTTTTCAACACCTTTTCAAAAATATGGTTTAACCGGGCCGCAAAATTATATCAACAATTCTACTTTGGAAAAAGCAACGCATAAAAAAAGGGAGAACCCACCGGCCTCCCTTCATATATCCTGTTAAACAATTATTAGTTAATCGTAATTTCCCTGTCGGTGGTCGAAATGGTTTGAATACTCGTATAGGCCGATGTTTCAAATTTCAGGGCAATAACTTCGAATTTCAGTGTACCCGGTACATAGCCCGATAAATAAGATGTCGGGATACTTAACTCAACGGTATCCTGTCCTGCTCCCCCTGCAAAAGGTGCAATATTATATACCTGCGTATCACCGCTAAAAACCTTTACCTGGTAACCATCGGCATTGGCCACTTTATCCCACTTCAGATGTACACTGCTTGCATCTGCCTGATATTCGGCTATGGTAATATGCGGAGGATAGAGGAACTCACTTGTCAAATCATTGGTTTCCGTGGCCGTCATCCCATCGCTGAAATTAACCGAAAAGGTGTAAGTTCCCGGAACCGGAACGGTCGAAGTCATTTCCGAATCGGGAGTTTGCAGGTAGTAAGAATAACCACTGCCATCATAACTGTCAAGCGGAACCGTCTGCCCGTCGGGTGTCTGCACCTCAACACTGGCTGCCGATGCCAGGGTTATCGCAGAATAGACAATCCCGTGGACGGTATCGTTATTGTATACTTTTGTCTGTGAGAATACATCTACTGTAGTTGTATAATCCGGCTTGGACTTTTTATTACACGATGCTAATCCCATCAGTATCAATCCAACACTTAATAACACATGCAATCTTTTCATAAATATGTATTTGATTTTACTATTGTACTATTGAATAAGATGATGTTCGGGAGAAAACGTTGCAATAAAATTACGTTTTTTATCAGAAATTCTCTCAAAACGTTCGTCGAACCTCGATTGATATTTGTTCTCTCCTAATCATTTGAAAACCACAGAACGGGTATTTCAGAATTAAAATATTGTTGTAACTTTGCCGAGCATTTAAAATTTTCAAATACTAATTGTAATTTCTTATGCCAGTAAAGATTCGTTTAGCAAGGCATGGTCGTAAGAGACATGCTTACTACCACATTGTGGTAGCAAATAGCAGGGCGCCACGGGATGGTCGATACATCGAAAGGATTGGTTCTTACAATCCGAACACAAATCCTGCTACAGTAGAGCTTGATTTTGACAAAGCTCTTGACTGGCTACAAAAAGGCGCCCAACCAACCGATACTGCTCGTGCGATTCTTTCGTACCGCGGTGTACTGATGAAGAAACACCTGTTGGATGGTGTGAAAAAGGGTGCTTTCGACGAAGCAGAAGCTGAAAAACGTTTTGAAGCATGGATGAAGGAAAAAGAAGCCAAAATCCAGGCTAAAGTTGATCGGTTAGCTGCTGAATCTGACGAAGCATACAAAACAAGGCTGGAAGCTGAAGCTAAAGTTAGCGAAGCCCGCGCTGCAGAGATTGCCAAGCGCAACGCAGAAATGGCTGCCGAAGCTGAAGCCGCCAACGCTGAAGAAGCTGCAGAGGAAGCATCGGAAGAAGCAGAAGCTGCTCCGGAAGAGCCTGCCGCTGATGACAGCGCCGAAGAGAAAACCGAAGAATAAGGTTTTCATTTCTTTGCTCCGACTTCGACGTTGGGAAAAAGAAATACAAAGCGAGGGTCTTTTAGGCCGTCGCTTTTTTTATGTAACTTATCCGGACATCTAACGACTTTTAATAAATGATGAGGGCTATCGTTAAAGAAGATTGTACATCGATTGGTTATTTACAGAAAACACACGGATTGGATGGTAGCTTTACCATGCATTTCGAGGAACAATTCGACCTGACCCTGGAAGAAGCGGAATATCTTTTCCTGGAAATCGACGGAGGATTGGTTCCTTTCTTTATCAGTGAAGATGGCTTTCGTTATCGTGGTAACGACAGCGCCATCATCCATTTCGACGAAATTGCTTCGCAGGAACAGGCACGTGAATTTACCGGATGTGCTGTTTTTGTATTTACCGATGAAATTATTGAACCCGAAGAGGAAGCTTCTCCTTCCATGCTGATGGGTTACGAAGTAATCGATCAGAAACATGGCTTGTTGGGAAAAGTTGTACACGTCGACGATTATTCCGGAAACCTGGTTATTACGGTTATTTTCCGTGAAAACGAAGTATTAATTCCGCTCTCTGATGATGTGCTGACCGAAATGGATGAAGCCAGCCGTCAGCTCAAATTGATTTGCCCGGAAGGTTTGATTGAGCTTTACCTGGAATAATTTTTTCGGAAGAAGTGCAACTTTAGGCCAACTTACGCGTCAATACTTATATAACCAAAAAAGAAAGATCCAATGACAGCAAAGATTTTTTCGCTTATGGTTGTTCTGGCTTTCGCCTGGAACATAAGTGCCAAAGCCCAGGAAACTGATAAACGTACACTCCCGCCATTTACAGAAATTTCTCTAAGAGTAAGCGGCGATGTTCATCTCATGCAGGGTGATAACCAGTCGGTGGAAATAAAAGCCAAGGCTTCCACCATCAATAAACTCATAACCGAAGTAAAAGATCGCAAACTGGTGATTCGATTCAGTACCACTGACTCTTGGTTCAAAAGCTGGAATCCCGGTAAAATAGATATTTACATTACGATTCCCCAAATCGATGCACTCTCGGTTTCCGGTTCTGGTTCAATTCTATCGGATGATGAAATTACTTCGCGTATTCTGGATTTAGTGGTCAGCGGTAGCGGCGATATCAAACTGACAGATTTAAGCGCTGAAAAAGTATCGGCCGCTGTTTCCGGTTCTGGCGATATTTACCTGGAAGGCAGCGATACATCCGATTCATTCGAAGCAGCTATCTCCGGTTCAGGCGACATCAAAGCATCCGAACTGAAGGCAAAGAATGTGGATGTGAAAATTTCCGGCTCGGGCGATTGCGATGTGTATGCTACCGACCAACTCAAGGTGAGAGTGATTGGTTCCGGAACTGTCCGTTACGATGGAAATCCGCAGATCGATTCTAACGTTAGCGGTTCCGGTGGATTCAAGAAAGGACGTTAATAAAACCACTACAATACCGAAAGAAAAGAGGCTGTCTCAAACGAGGCGGCCTTTGTTTTTTCCCGGAATCACCACTTGTTCTTTTATAACATACGGACCTCGTTTAAAACAGGTCCGTATATTTTTGCAATGAGGTCCCGATCTTTTTCCAACGAGATCGGGACTTTGTTGAAAGAAGGTCCCGATCTGATTGAAAGAGGGTCCTTATCTTTTTTAAAAAAGTCCGGACTTTATTTAAAAAAATACCGACCGCCTAAAATTACGTCTCTATATCCTCTCAAAAACATTAAAACCTTTCGGTGAAAATGCTTCAGTGTTCCGGCTTATATGTCCTGTTTTTCCCACTCAATCAATATTCTATTTTCGAAGAATCTGAACTTCTCCGCCGACTCCCAGCTTGATGACACTGGAAGGAGAAGAGGGCATCCGCTCATCCTGCCGGTACTGCACAACGTAATCAACTCCTTCTATTATCTCCGGAGCCACCTCATCGAAGAATGCCGGCGACGGCTCGCCACTGATATTTGCCGAGGTTGAGACAAGCGGCTTGTGGAAGCGCTGAATCAGTTGCTGTGTAAATGGCTCCTCTGTTATTCGGATGCCAATGCTTCCGTCTTCGGCAATCAGATTCTTCGCCAGATTTTTGGCTCCCGGATATACAATCGTCAACGGTTTGTCCGCTACGTCAATCAAATCCCAGGCAACTTCCGGCACTTCCTCAATGTACGAATTCAGCAAATTGGGATTTTCCATCAGCACCAACATACTTCTGGAACTTTCCCGTTTTTTCAACTCGCTAACCCGGGCAACCGCTTCAGCGTTGGTCGCATCGCAACCGATTCCCCAGATGGTATCGGTGGGGTAAAGAATGATGCCACCTTTTTTCAATACCTCGAGGGCCTGCCGGATATCTTCCCGAAAATCAGATTCCATGTAATGTCCTATTTTCAATATTAAACCGAAACTCCATACTCACGGAGTGCGTCATTGAGCGATGTTTTCAAATCGGTAGATGGCTTGCGTTTACCGATGATCAGTGCACAGGGAACTCCATATTCCCCGGCAGGGAATTTTTTCATCCGGGTACCCGGAATAACTACCGAATTTGCCGGAATGTAACCTTTATATTCCACTTCCTCCTCACCGGTTACGTCGTAAATTTTGGTTGATTTAGTCAGCACCACGTTCGCTCCGAGTACCGCTCCTTCTTCCACTCGAACACCTTCGACCACAATACAACGCGAACCGACGAAGCAATTGTCCTCGATGATAACAGGAGTAGCACCTACCGGCTCCAACACGCCGCCGATGCCTACACCTCCGGAAAGATGGACATTCGAACCAATCTGCGCGCAACTACCTACCGTGGCCCAGGTATCGACCATCGTGTTCTCGCCTACCCAAGCACCAATATTCACGTATGATGGCATCAGGATCGCTCCTTTCGACAGGAATGAACCATAACGGGCTACCGCATGAGGAACCACGCGAACGCCGAGTTCCTTGTAATTTTTCTTGGTGGCAATTTTATCATGAAACTCCAGCGAACCCACTTCGATGGTTTCCATCCCCTGAATCGGGAAATAGAGAATCACCGCTTTTTTCACCCACTGGTTGACAACCCACTCGTCACCATTTTTCTCGGCAACCCGCACCTTGCCCTTGTCGAGCATCTCAATTACCTCACGGATGCAGTTTTGCGTATCTTCTTTCTGCAGCAAAGAGCGATCTTCCCAGGCTGCTTCAATCGTTTCGATGTACTTATCCCACATAATATTCGTTTTAAATCACAAAAATACATATTCCGGTTCCGGAAAAAAACCAACCTCCCTGCCTATTTGATTTCGGCAACTTTCAAATCGTAACCAACGTTTTGTATCTTGCCTGCATCTATTGGTTAATGTCCAATTTGAAATAACACGTTCCCTTCGCAGTAGGAAAGCAGGATTGGGAAGCTATCAGGAAGCAATTATGCACAAGGCAAGATTTATATATCATACTGAAAATCCATACATCCGAACGTTGCAACGACTCGTTTTGTTCTTTGCATTATTACTCATTTCGGTATCACAAGTCAAGGCGCAAGTCTACTTTCCGGAAGACATGAAACAGGTGTCCGGTAAACTGATTGATGCAGAATCGGGAGACATTGTTCCTTATGCCCATATTATCAATCAGCGTGTGCATGGAGGAACGATTTCCGATAAGAACGGTATTTTCTCCCTTCAGGCCGATCCGTCCGATACCCTTACGGTGAACGCCATGGGTTTTAAAACCATGAAAATCATCGTGGCCGATTATCTCAAGAAAAACAAACAGGTGGTCATTTATAAAATGAATCCTATCAGGTACCTCGTCGGCGAAGTGGAAGTAACCGGTAAAAACCAGAAACTGGACTTGTACGGTGTTCCCCAGGGAAACAAATCGAAAGTGCCGATAGAATTGCGCAGTGATGATTTTAACAAGAAGCCCCATTGGACTTCTGCGATTTTTTCGCCACTCTCTTTTCTTCACTATAAGCTGAATAAACGCGAAAAGAGCAAGCGAAAAGCCATGGCGGCCATTATTACCGAGCAGCAGTGGGATAAATTCAAGCTGGTTTACAACCGCGACATCGTGCACAACATTACCGGTCTAGAGGGAGATACGCTTGACGATTTCATGGTTTACTGCAATGTTAACATGAACTTGTATTATAGTGCCACCAGCCTGGAAGTAGACCAACGCATCCGGGAACTGTTCAAGCAATTCAAGACCGAAAAAATGTCCAACGATTCCATTAGCAATTAATTTGAGAGAGTAGCGGTAATGTCGTTTTGAGAACCGGAATGGATTCCTATTTTTATTGAAAAATCCGTTCAGCTATGATTCTTCCAACTTTTGAGGACATAAAAGAAGCGCACGAGCGCATTCAGCCATACATTCACCGCACGCCAGTTCTCACTAGCGAGAGTGTTAATCGCTTGCTGGGGGCAGAACTGTTTTTCAAATGTGAAAACTTCCAGAAAGTAGGTGCCTTCAAATTTCGCGGTGCCTGCAATGCTGTTTTTTCCCTTACGGAAGAAGAAGCATCAAAAGGCGTTGGAACGCATTCATCAGGGAACCACGCGGCAGCGGTGGCTCTGGCATCACGCTTACGTGGAATCAAAGCGCGGATTGTCATGCCGGTCACTGCTCCCGACATCAAGAAAAAAGCGGTGGCGGGCTACGGAGCCGAAATTACTTACTGCGCTCCCACCCTTGAAGCACGGGAAACAACCCTCCAGAAGCTCATTGACGAACATGGCATTACTGAAATTCATCCGTACAATAACTTCCGGGTGATTTCAGGACAGGGAACAGCTGCCAAAGAGTTAATTGAAGATGTAGAGGAGTTGGATATCATTATGACGCCGGTGGGTGGTGGCGGATTGTTATCCGGAACTGCACTTTCCGCGAAAGCTTTATTGCCCGGTTGCCGTGTTGTTGCAGCTGAGCCGGCCGGTGCCGACGATGCTTACCGCTCATTTCGTGCGGGACACATCATTCCCTCGACCAATCCAAACACTATTGCTGATGGACTTCTGACGTCACTGGGCGAGATGAATTTCGCTATTATTCAGCAATCCGTCGACGACATTGTCACGGTCTCGGAAGAAGCCATCGTGGAAGCCATGCGCATGATTTGGGAACGGATGAAGATTATCATCGAACCCTCTTCCGCCGTTCCGGTAGCAGCCTTGCTGGAAAAGAAAATTCAACCTGACGGACAAAAAATTGGTATCATCCTTTCGGGAGGCAATGTCGATTTAGGCAAACTTCCTTTTTAGTAATAAATCTTCAGGTTACGGGGTTGCTCCTTGTTGAAATGCAGGCCGGCACGCTTGGTAAAGCAATCGAGGTACTTTGCCCCACAGCCAAAAATATCGCCAAACTCGATGATGATGGAGATTTCATGGGCGCCACCACCAAAGCCGGCCAGGTCAGAAGTTTGGATATCGTAACTGTAGCCAAATCGGAATGAGCCGGTCACCAGTGCTGCACTTAACACAATGGCATCGTTATCGAGATAGTGTGTTCCCAGATTTTCGTTCTTAAAAACCGGAATTCCCCGCCACCAGGCACCGAACTCCAATGAACGGCTATACCAATAAGCACCAAAATCAAGCTGATTAAAATTGTGTTGGCGCTCATAGCGATAGCAAAATGCAGCCCTCCGTGGTTCTTCAATACGACTGACTCGTTCCCTCCAGACATTCATTCCTCCAAATACCACCATCTTCATCGGCGTCCTGGCCTGATCATCCAAAAAGGAATAGCTGGGTTGCATCATATGTTCCACCGTTGTTCCTATCCAGTATTTTCTTGAATAGAGGAAAAGTGAAGTATTAAAGTCGAGGTAATTTGCCTTGGTCGCAGCTAAATAAGCATCGCCACTCGACTGTCCTCCATTTACCAATCCATCAGGAAAAATCAGTTTATTCCTGTTCAAACTCATCTGTCCTAACGTGAATTGGAGTCCCGGAATGAACTGTAGATTTTCTCCTAACTGAATCCGATATGAATATTGCAAGCCAAGGTAGGTCGTATTATAATCAGCAGATCCAGCCTGATCGGTTACCATAATAGCTCCAAAACCACTCCGGTATTTATTTACATACATGTCGGCTGAAACGGCATACGAGTGGTATGCCTGTTTGATACCCGGCCATTGGTTTCGATAATTGCTGACTAAACGCACTCCACCTGTCGAGCCCGCCAGTGACGGACTCATAAAAGTAGGCGCTGCATAGAATTGGGAAAAGTGCGGATCCTGTGCATAAGATTTTGTTCCAAGCAGAAACACCTGCAGTAGCAATATGAATACAATGCGTTTTATCATCCCTGGCATACCATATACTACTGCAATAACGTAACATCCCCCGCTTTAATTATTTGCGATCCATCTTTAAATGTACATTTTATACGCCAGATGTAAACTCCGGGAGAAGCAAGCTCTCCGTTGTAGTATCCATCCCAGCCAATATCGATATCATTAGACAGGAACATCAGGTTACCCCAACGATTAAAAATCTGCATCTGGTACTGTTCTATATCTCCCTTTGCAACAACAGGATAGAACACATGATTATATCGATCACCCGGAGTGTACTTACCTCCGTTTGGACCATCTTTACTTGGCATAAAGGCATTGGGTACCGAAACCTTTGCGTCACTATAAGTCTCAACTCCCTGTGATACCGTAAACGTGTCGACACAACCGAATTTAGAAGTAGCAATCAAGGTAACCGGGAATACTCCCTCTTTCTGATATTCATGCTCCGGTTCGTACACCGTCGATGTATCACCATCACCAAAATCCCATAAATAGTTGTCGGCATTCTCCGAGAAGTTGGAAAAACTTACTTTCTCTCCCGGGATTTTCACCCTGCTTGGATACAAGTTAAAATAGGCTCTTACTGCAGGATAAACAACAATCTGCTTCTCTGATTCGGCAACATCGCCAACCTGATTAAATACCTGCAGGTGCACATTATAAGTACCTTCAGCAAAGAATGTATGATCGGGAGTTTTTTGCGTCGAGTAGTTTCCATCTCCAAAGTCCCAGACATACCGGAAACCATTTTCCGATCGGTTTCTAAATTGCACGCGCAGCGGTGGACATCCTGCTGTATCAGGTTCAAACACTGCTGATGGTGGTCCAGCCAATACTGTTACGCGCTGAACAACTTTTTGCGAACAGAAATCGCTGCTGGCGGTAAGCGTAATATCATAGTTTCCTGGCTCTTCAAAATCGTGAGATGTTACATCACCTTCTACTTCTTCGGTCATATCCCCAAAGTTCCAGACATAATCCCAGGGACCTCCTGGCGTTTCGTTTGTTATTTGAACCGTTTTATCCGGGAAGGTCTGCACCTGTGGATCGACAGAGAAAGCCGTTTGTGGAGTCGGGTGTACAAGTATCGATTTACTAATGGTATCAGTACAACCATTCACCGAAGTTGCCACCAACTGCACCATGAATACGGAATCTTTCGATGTCGTATTCACGAAAGTATGTCTTGGCTGGAATTCACTTGAATAACTAGCATCTGCGAAATCCCAGTAATACGTTGCACCACCCGTCGACAAATTCGAGAAACTTACAGTTACCGGGCTACAACCTTCATTTTTACCCGGCTGGAAGTCGGCTGCAACCATCGGGTGTACCTCGATGTCGGCGGTATATGAAGATTTACAACCAATCTCATTTTCCACCTGAAGTGTTAATGGATATGATACGGTTGTCTGTCCGCTATTAAGATAGTCGTGTGTGAAGTTTTCTTCATCATCTGTCGAAGTTGTACCATCACCGAATTTCCAGAGATAATTTTCAGCACCAACCGACTGATTGGTTATTTCCAACGTATAAGGGGCACAACCTCCCAATGAATTGACGCTAAAACTTGCTACTGGTGTCGGATATACCCGGATATCCATCCTGGCGGTATCAGAACAGCCATACCTCGACATAGAAATCAGCATCACATGGAAGATGGTATCTTCCTGCGAACTATTAACAAACGTGTGACTTGGGTTGGTAGAACGGTATACGCCTGAACCGTCGCCAAAGTACCACTCATAAGAGTAAGCGCCTTCCGACAAATTCTTAAAATCCAGTGTCAATGGCGAACAACCGACAGTATCGGCAGAGAATGCTGCCTTCACAAATGGATTTACCTGAACGCTTTCATATGCATCATCCGAACAACCAAAGTTATTGGAAGCTTTTACCCAGATGTGGTAGCTCTGAACCATTGGATTCGCATTCACATAGGTGTGGTTAACCAATGTATCTGAAGTAGTGGAGGTTGTTCCATCGCCAAAGTCCCACGCGTAGCTGTCTGCTCCGGTTGTATGGTTCGAGAACATCGCATCAAACGGCGTACAACCCTCAACATCAATCGCCGAAATATCTGCGTTAGGTGTTGGATGCACTGTAATGTCTTTCATGGTCGAATCCACACATCCGTAGGGTGAATAGGCCAGAAGTTTTACATTATATATTGTATCTGCCAGAGAAGAATTATCAAAGAGGTGATACGGGCTGGTAAAGTTTTCTACCGCCGAACCATCATCAAAATCCCATTGATAAGCAGTAGCACCACTGGACTCATTGTTAAACCTGATTCCCAAAGGAGCACAACCGATCGAGTCACTGCTAAAAGCTGCGTTGAGCTCGGGCAATACCTCGATGCGTGTTGCCATTGAGTCCACACATCCGGTGGCACTTTCAACAAGCACCCGCAACGAGTAACTGATTGCCTGACTGGTCGTATTGTGATAGGTATGATTTACGATGGCGCCCTCTGCTATGTTTTCCTCAGTTCCATCGCCGTACTTAACGGTGTAGGTAACACCACCAACTGATTGGTTTTCCAACTGAATATCCAACGGACCGCAACCGGTCGTCTTGTCAACAGTGAAATCAGCATGCGGCGAAGCGAGAACCGCAACATCCTGGTAAGTGGAATCCTCACATCCGTAGAATGATTTGGCCACCAGTTTTACGGTATAGATGGTATCATTGGTCGTTGACATATTCACAAATGTATGTGAAGGATTATATGCCGTTGAAATTGGTGTGCCATCACCATAATCCCAAACAAACTGTTGTGCACCGGTTGTCAGGTTCTGGAGAGTAGTAAACAGTGGTGAACATCCAATTGTATCGAGTACCATGGCAGTCTTCACTTCCGGAAGAACAGTTATTTTCCGAATAACCGAGTCGCGGCAACCATTCAGCGTTTCCACTACAAGCTTCAGGTCGTAGTATACCGGCGTTACACCTGTGTTCTCATAGGTATGGGTAGCCGATTCGCCGGCTGATTTGTATTCATCGGTACCATCACCGTAAACCCAGTGGAAGGTATATCCCAAATACGAATTATTGGTAACGTTCACAGTAAAAGGCGCACAACCTTCAGCAGAGGAAACGGTGATATCCGCAACGGGCGATGGAGATACTGTTATGTTTTGCGAAGTCGTATCGGAACAGCCATAATTATTATAAGCTACTAACTGTACCGTATTGATTGAATCATTTGGAGTTGTGTTTTCAAAAACCCGGACCGGATTCTCTGTATAATCAGTGCTTCCATCATCAAAACGCCACTCATAACTGAAAGCTCCTTGTGATGTGTTCTGGAACCGGACAGGCAGCGGAGAACAGCCTTGAGTATCACTAACGAAATCAGCTGTAACCGTCGGATAGAGATGAATATTTTTAACAATAGAATCAGTACATCCGAAAGGATTATCTCCCTTAATAACCATTTTATAGAACTGCTCAGCCGCATGTGAAGCGGTATAGGTATGAGTAGCATAACCTCCACTGTTAATAGTCTCAGTTACTCCGTCACCATATTTCACGGTATAGGCCTGACCGGACAATGACAGATTATCCACACGCACCGTCAATGGCGCACAACCCACGGTATCACTCACACTTACTTTAATTTCCGGAGCAGGGTGAACCGTTACAGCCTGTTGCAATGTGTCCGCGCAACCATTCACCGACGTAGCAATCTGTCTTACATTGAAAACCTGATCGAGCAGATTGCTGGTATTCACAAATACATGCTGCGGATTGGCAGAGGTAGCATTACTCCCGTCGCCAAAGTCCCAATCGAGATATGATTCAGCCAAAGCAGTATTGGTAAACTGAACGCTCAACGGTGAACAGCCTACGGTCGGATTCATATTAAAACCAGCCGTCACCTGCGGATAAACGACAAAGACGTGCTCACTGATTGATTCGCAACCGTATGGCGAAGTGGCTGTCACCTTCATTCGCCGACTTATTGATTGCAACGTGGTATTCGCATAGGTATGAGTAATATTCGTAGGAGCGGTTGTTACCTGCAAAGGAGAACCATCACCCCAGTCCCAGGTCATGGTAGTTCCCGGAGTCGAATTATCCGTAATCTCGACATTAAAAGGAGCACATCCGTTAGTTGCTGAATAGGTCAGATCGATATTCGGAGTTCCGTAAACTGTGATATTTTCCGTCAGACTATCTTTACAACCGCCTGCTGTGTAGGCCACCATCTTAACGGTGTAAACCGTATCCCTGTCTGTCAGGTTATAGAAGGTGTGACTTGGATTCATTTGTGAAGATGGTGAACTGCCATCACCAAAATCCCACAAATAATAATATGCTCCCACAGAATTATTCTCAAACTGAACATTCAACGGGGCACAACCATCTGTCGCAGATGTAAAAGCAGCCTGCACTCCCGGCGTTGCCAGTACATTGTCATTCGCTGTACTTGTACAGCCATTTGCGCTGGTAACAGTCAAAGTCACCTGATAACTTTCCGGATATGTTGTTCCATTCACGTAAGTGTGGGATACTGTTGCTGAAGCGTCGTTTGAGGTACTTCCATCT
Source organism: Prolixibacter sp. NT017 (assembly GCF_009617875.1). Taxonomy (NCBI): domain Bacteria; kingdom Pseudomonadati; phylum Bacteroidota; class Bacteroidia; order Marinilabiliales; family Prolixibacteraceae; genus Prolixibacter; species Prolixibacter sp. NT017. The sequence goes on from NZ_BLAV01000001.1 coordinate 3,984,786, forward strand.
CCAAAGTCCCAATCGTATGTAGCTGCTCCTGTCGAATTGTTCTCAAATACGGCATCGAATGGAGAACACCCCGAAACAATCGGCGTATTAAAACTGGCTTGTGGATTCGCATAAACTGTAACTGTATGTGACACAGAATCAGTTCTTCCGTAAGGCGTAGTTCCTATTAACCACACAGTATACGTTTGGTCGGTTGTTCCGTTATTTTCAAACGTATGCTTGGGATTGGTCAGGTGCACTTCGGGTGTACCGTCTCCAAACTTCCAGGTGTAAGAAGTTGCGTAAGTTGAACTATTTCTAAACTGAACTACAACCGGACTACAATCAGCCGTATCAGGATCGAAGGCAATGATTGGCGGACTATCCGTATCCAATATCTGCGTAACAGCATCGGTACAACCAGAGGCTGAGGTTGCTGTCAAAGTAATATTATAGCTCGTCGTGGCATTCGGTGAGACAAAATCGTGTGTAGCAGTCGTCCAGCCGCTTCCCAGCGTTACTGTGTTGCCATCCCCGTAATCCAGAACATAACTAATTGCACCAGCAGACATATTGGTAAAGTCTACTGTAGTAGTACTGCCAGAAACATTGGTTACCGCCATCGAAAAGTTGGCTTGCGGACTTCCCAGTACAGTTACATTTTTTGTGATTGTATCGGAACAACCGTAGTAGGACTTGGAAACCAACTGAACAGGGTTCACCGCATCCACTCCTGGTGCAGTTTCATAACGATGCGATGGATCCGCTGTGTAGTTTATCCCCGAACCATCTCCGAAATCCCATTCGAACTGCTGCGCATTTGTTGACAAGTTCCTGAACTGTACGTCAAGAATGGAACATCCGGTTGTATCCGGTGCAAAATCTGCAGTTACTTTGGGAAGTACCCTAATCGACACCGTAAGAGAATCACTACAGCCCAGCGAATTAACTGCCTTCAACTTCAGGTTGTAAGTAACCGGTGTCGTTGTATTGTTCGTATATAAATGTGATATATTACCCAAACTGTTGGTTGTTTGCGTTGCTCCATCACCAAAATCCCAGTAATAAGTGGTCGCTCCTGTCGATGCGTTTGTTCCTTCGAAAGTAAACGGCGAACATCCCGTATAATTTGGAGCATTCAGATCGGCAACCGGTGCCGGAGCTACCAGGAATGCCTGGTGCGCCGTGTCCGAACAACCATACAATGAAGTAGCTGCCAACGAAACATTATATATTGTATCGCTGAGACCATAATTGTTAAATATCCTAACAGGATCTTTCACATATTCTTTTGATCCTCCGTCACCGAAATCCCATTCATACGAGAATGCACCAGTTGATGTATTGGTAAAGTCAACCACAAACGGAGCACACCCAGCTGTATCCGCGGTAAACGAAGCAGTAACATTCGGGTAAACCACAATACTCTTCACCACAGAATCCTGGCAACCAAATGAGTTGGTCGATTTTACCACCAGGTTATAGGTCTGCGGCGATGTCCCTGTGTTAAGATATTGGTGCGTTAGATCGGTGGTCGTTGTCAATGTTTCTGTCGTTCCATCTCCGTAGTCCACTTCATACGAAACACCATCCGGCGAAGTATTGTGTAATGTCGTATTCAACGGGGTACAGCCAGTTGTATCGCTAATATTAAAGTACACTTTGTCAACTGGATATACATGCATGGTAGCGTAAGCGGTATCGAGACATCCGCCTGATGAGCGGGCAACCTGCATGACAGTAAACTGACTTTCTGCATTACCGGTGGCGTTGTAAATATGCTGCGGATTGAAATTGGTATCATCAACTGTCCCATCCCCAAAATCCCAGTGCATCGTGTAAGCACCGGTGGCTGTATTGATGAAGTCAGCCACCAATGGAGAACAACCAACGGTATCGACAGAAAAACCTGCGGTTACACCTGGCAACACCTGAATTGGGTAACTCACTGAGTCACGGCATCCTTCTGCTGACTCAACTACAAGTTTCAGGTTATATACTACCGGAGTTAAATTCGGATTCGTATACGTGACACTGTAGTTGGCTGCATAACCCGTTGTATCTTTTCTGCCATCACCATAGTCCCAATAGAAATAGTCACCATTCAGTGAATTGTTCTGAATATTAACAACTAACGGATCGCATCCATAGTTGTCTGACAATGTGATATCCGCTTTCACTTCCGGCTTTACGAGCATCTGGTGAGTTGTCGAGTCCTTACAACCATAGAAGGAAGAGCTGTTCAATTTAACAGTATAAACTGCATCTGCTCCCGTTGAATTCGTATACGTATGGGATGCCAGGTATTTATTGCTTGGATTCACCGTTCCGTCACCAAAGTCCCAGGTATAGGTGTAAGCTCCCGGATCGGCTACCATTATTACATTGGCAGGTGAACAGACTGTATCCGGTAAGATACTGAAATCGAAATGTTGCGTCGGGTAAACCGTTACTTCCCTCATCAGACTATTAATACAACCATACGTATTGGTTGCAATCAAGCGTACCCGGAAATACCTAATGTATGTAGAATCGTTGATGAAATCATGTGTCGTGTTAAAATCAGTACTCGTCTGACCATCGTCAAAATCCCATAAATACTTGATGGCTCCGGTAGTTTTGTTTGTAAAGGTTGCCGTAACCGGACTACATCCCGGCAGGTAATCCATATCAAAGCTGGTCACCGGAATCGGATGTACCAGAATGTTCTGAAAAGCTGTATCTGAACAACTACTACTGTTCGTTGCAATCAAACGGACTCTGAAAGAAGCATTTGTATCCGTTCCATTCGAAAAAGTATGTGATGGATCTGTGTCCAAACTGCTCATACCATCGTCGAAAGTCCACAGATACTGATCGGCATGTTGAGATTGGTTTGTAAAATCAACAGCCAACGGATTACAACCCACTGTATCGGAAGCAGAGAACGCAGCTACTGCACGCTGATACACGGTTACCGTATTGTCGACGGTATCGATACAACCAAATGAAGATTCACCCGTAAGCCGAACCACGAATGTCGTGTCATTTCCGGTAGGACTGGTAAAAGTATGGGACGGACTTTGCAGACTACTGTTGGCTGATCCATCTCCGAAGTCCCAGTTCCACCAGGTCGCTCCCGGATTTGCATTTACAAATCCGAATGTTGATGGATTACAGCCTTCAAAGTGCACAGGCGAACCGACTAGGAAATCAGGCTTTACTGTAATTTCCTGTTGTGTTGCCGTTTCACAAGTTCCATTCTGAATGGTCAGCGTAATAACAAAATTCATCAATCCTGACGAAGTGTTGTGGTACGTATGTGTCACAGGATCGGCCGTATAAACCGTATCACGCGTTCCATCACCATAATCCCAGATATAAGTGGATCCACCGATTGTTCCTCCGTCGGACATTTGCAATGTGTATGGTGAACAGCCAGATGTATCAGGTACTGAGATGACCGGATCTGGATAAGCGACAAAGTCAATCGTCACATCATCATATGACGAACAACCGTTTCCATTGTCGTCTGTCCAACGGAAGACATAGCTTCCCTGCTGACTAACATCAACGAGCGTATTATTTCTGTCTGAAAATTCGAAAGTTGCAGTTCCGGGACCTGAAACCTGGGTCCAGAATCCATTACCCAGTGCCGCACTTCCTGAAAGGTTATATTGCAATCCGCATACAGAATCATCGGGTCCGGCATTTGGTGTAGGAATCTGAATGAAATTAACAATAGCTGTATCGACTGCTTCACAGGTTTTATTTACAACGGTCCATCCAAATTCGTATGACCCGTATGCAGAAACCGTTACTCCGGCTGCCGGGTCTGAGGTATTGGTAAAAGTTGATGTACCCGGACCTGAAATCTGTACCCAATGAGCTGGATAAATCGGAGATTGATTGGCGCGCAGATCTGCTACCAATCCACAGGTATCCTGATCCGCTCCGGCGTTAGATGTGGGCATCTCTAAAATCTTTACCACTGTTGACGCATTATCGCTGCAACCCGCATCATCCGAAACGGAGTAATCAAGATGGTAGATTCCCGGAGTTCCAGCTATAAAATTCGGATTTTGCACATTGGGATCATCCAGATAGCCAGCATCAGGTCCTGTCCACGAATGATTTACATAATTCCCCGAACCACCGGTTATGGTTGGAACCATTTGCAACGGTTCGCCGGTACATCCAAATACCGTATCCGGAAGTGTGACATTGAGGTCGGCTACATCTAAATGAAAATCAACCGTGTCCGCACACACTTTCGTGCTAACAATGTAACGAACACTGAAGAGTCCCGGGTCGGTCCCGTCGAAATGAACAATCGGACCATTCGGATTACTCTCCTGCAGGTATTTTGTATCTCCACTCCAATCGTGCTTCAATCCACTGATCAATGTATTCGGATTTCCGTTCAGTTCAACAGTTGAGCCCAAACACATATTGATTGGATCGCCAAGCGTACTGTGTGCACCCAGGTTCGGGAAAACAATGATATTCAAATAACTGGTGTCCCGACATCCATACTGAGATTCGGTAACCAAACGGACCGTAACTGTATCGTTTTCACCGGTAACGTTATCAAACAGCCACATCGGATTAGTCTGAGTAGCATCGGTTACGCCATCCTCATTAAAATCCCAATAGCGCTTATGTGTACTTACTGAACCGCTTCCACCTCCAACGGCCCAAAATTTGATTTTCTGCGGAGCACAAATGGTACTATCCGAAGCTGCAATACCTATTTGTTGTGTGTCGTGGACAAGAACCTGCTTGCTTTGAGTTGAGATACATCCATTATTATTCACACCATTCAATGTGATGGTAAAAGTCTCATCACCGTTACCGACTGTATAAATGTTACTTACAGTTTCATTGGTCGTTGTATTGTAGGTCGTTCCGTCTCCAAAGTTCCATTCATAATTATCAGTATTGGTCGAGTTATTGGTCATATAAACTACCAAAGGTTCACATCCTTCCGTATCCGACAACGAGAAATTCAAATTGGGTGACTGCTTTACCGTGATATAGGTAGTATCAATTCCCTCACAACCGCCATTATTGACTTCAGTATAAATAATCTGGTTGTTTCCGATATTGGCTTTAGAAGGATCAAAAAGTCCTGTGTTACTCACTCCTGGGCCCGACCAGGTACCCGCTCCTGTTACATTTCGACCTGTTACAACCAGGTTGAAGGGAGCATCAGCACTACAAACCGGACTTACGGGTGTGATTTTGGGCCAGGGTTTATCGATAATTATAATTCGGGCAGTACCTGAAACCGGAGCATTATCAGGATATGGATTACAGAAGTTCCAGTTGTCAAGGCGAATCTCAAACACCTTTCCAACATCCGTCGAATCTGTTTTTGGTACATAAATGGACCAACTGCGGTTTTTCGGATCGTATGGTCCATCAGCAATATAACCGTAATGAGTGGTGTCTCCGGCAACCATACCATTTCCGATATGTATAATAGAGCCATCAGGTCTGTTCAGCTCAATTCCTGGAATACGGTTAGCCGGATCGTCGATACCATAGGTAAATTGTGTGATCCGATCCTGATAGTTTGGCTTGTCAACAGCGGGAGCGGTACAGTTCCATGTACTCTGATCATGAAACATAATGGTTGTATCCTCACCTACACAAACCTGTACCTCATAAGGATAAATACTTATGTTACCGCCATTGGAATCGTCCTTGTCCCAGACCGTAACAATCTGCGGCACCTTAGAGTCGGTACAACGAACTCCATCAACAATTAATGTTGAACTGGCATTGTAGGTACAACTGCCATTTACCTGGGAAGGATAGTTGTGGTTGTCGGTTGCACTAATGACCGGGAAAGGACCTGATTTATCAATTGTTGCATTGACTAAATCAACCGTTCCATCTCCCCAGTCGAATTCGACCTGGAAAGAAGAGGCGCCACTAATACTAAAAAGCGTGTATTGAGCATCGAAGGAGTAAACATCAACCGGCGCGCAAATTCCGTCAACTTTAATATTACTACCCTTCTGGAAAATCAGATCACAAACCTGAGCGTTTGCGCTGTTTCGTCCGAAAAGCACCAACGATATAAGCAGTAAAAAAAAGGTGTACTTGCCCTTGTGAGATTTAATTTGTCTCGCTCCCATTAATTTTGCCCCGACTTTAATTACTCCTTTTGAACTAATTGCTCCTACTGCTTCTAAACGAAGTAATGACTTTGCCTATCGCAAACCGTACCAGACAAAGTTGTCACCCGGCATCTTTCAGCGGACTGCGACCGGCAAAGTCAACATCACTTCGAATGCTCCATTTTTCTTCTTTCTCAATGTGAGATTCAGAAGATTACTTGTAGGAGTGAATTCTGCTCCTATCCTCATTATCCTGGTTGCCTGGCGGAAAAATAAGGGCTCTATGCCTTAATCATCCCCTCAATAAAATTTGCTTTAATTCGGGGAATCCGGTTTTTCATGTCAGCTGTTTAAATAATTAACATGAACACGACACGTTTCAAGTCAGAAGAAATGTTTGAAATGCTTACCTGTTATTAACCTCCTCTGTGCCGGAACAATAGATGGCTGATTATTGAAAAACCGCTCCAACCTTTGCAGTTATTTATACTTTAAGAACGCAAAAGGTAACCCTTTTAGTCTATAATTTTTACATTTTTTCCTTTCGGAGAGCTGGTAAAGTGTAAACATTTCAACCACAGAATCAACTAATTATCCATTATTTACTTCATTTTTCATATTTAACATATTCTCGCCCGTTTAACAAACACATTCCCCTTTTTATGCTTTTTTAACAATCAAACCCTCTTTATCAGCTCATTATCTGGGCGATAGACAGCATTCTTCTTGTTTTTTGGCATGATTTTGGCAGAATTTATATGTGAAAAAGACAGTCGGCAATCACGAAACGAGCCATGGCAAAGATCTGATACATGTAGATGAATGGTTATAAATAAGTTACGATGGCGATTTAAAACTAAAATGATGAACCCATGAAACATTTGATGTTTTTAGTACTGGTCGTTATTGCAGCATCATGTGCCGCTCCCAAAAACAGTACAAAGAGTGTGGTGCTGAAAACCGAAAATGACTCGACACAAAAGGACACCACTGAAGTCGTCGCTTTGGATCCCGGATTCGAAAGCTGGTATGCCATGCACGACAACAAAGCCAACTACAGAAGTAAACAATACTACCACAATTGGAATGTGCGTTATGTAAGGGAATGGAACCTGAAAGCATCGACTTATCCCCATGCTCAACTGTTTAACGGACAGATTAATTATGATTTCTCGGAAGATTATCCGCTCGAAGTCGAGCACAAATTATTCATGTACTTTCAGTTTGTAGAACACAAGTTGGGGATTCCGATTTTAACCGATGGAGCCCGACCGCAGCCGGTTTTTTAGATATTTCTGAAAAGTAACAGCCGGCTTCCGTCCAGCTCATCTTCTTTTATCAGTTTACCCGGTATTTTCGGAGCAGGAACACCACTTCGAAATAACCGGTTACCTACAAATACGCGCGCCTCATCCCATTGATTTCGTTCCACAAAACTATCAAGCAATTTGCGACCTCCTTCTACAATCAACGATTGTATATCTCTCCGGTACAATTCATCCAGCATTTGTTGCACGGCATCCCGCAAGGGATCCAGCTTCACAAATTCGAGGTTCTTTTCATCGTTCTCAGGACTTTCTGTGAATATCAGCGTAGGTGTCGATTGATCAAACAGAGCTAAATCGCTACTCAGGCGCCGGGTACGATCGAGAATAATGCGTAGCGGATGACAGCCATGCCATTCTCTGACGGTTAATGATGGATTGTCTTTTTCGGCTGTGTTTGTACCCACCATGATCGCCGCCTCGTCGGTCCGCATTTTATGCACCGCAGTTTTCGACAATTGATTGGTAATCCAGGTAGATTGTCCGTAATGTTCCGGCGAGCGGTCGATGTCGATAAATCCGTCCAGCGTTTGCGCCCATTTCAAAATGATGTAGGGTCGTTTCTTTTCATGAAAGGTGAAGAATCGCCTGTTTTGTTCCTGACATTCATCCCTCATAACGCCCAGCACAACACGACAACCGGCAGACTTTAATTTTTCAATGCCTTTGCCGGCAACCTGAGCAAATGGGTCGACCGTGCCGATAACCACTCTGGGAATTTTTTTCGATACGATTAAATCGGAACACGGTGGTGTTTTCCCATGGTGGGCGCAGGGCTCCAGTGTCACATAAAGTGTCGAATCTTTTAACAACTCTTTTCTTTTCACCGAATTAGTGGCGTTCACTTCGGCATGCGGTCCGCCATATTTTTGATGAAAACCTTCACCTATAATTTTGTCTTCGTGAACAATCACGCAACCGACCATCGGATTCGGTGCTACATTGCTCATGCCTAAACGAGCCAGTTCAAGGGCCCGTTCCATATATTTCTTATCGTAACTGAATGACTGATTCATTTCCGGCTTTCTTTATCTTTGCACGATGAAACGATTATTCGATCATATCCGGGAAAAGCTTTCCGGCCGTTATGAACCGACCGAATGTGAAAGTATTTCTTTTCTGATTTTTGAGCATGTTCTCGGATATAGTCGTCTTCAGGTTCACCTGAAAAAAGATGATACCATTCCGGATGCTAAGGTAACGGAAATTGAAGAAATTCTGAACCGCCTTGTTGACGGGGAGCCCATCCAGTACATTTTAGGAAAAGCTGATTTCTATGGCCTGACGTTCACGGTCAATCCTCATGTGTTGATTCCACGGCAGGAAACCGAAGAGTTAGTGGATTGGATCATCAATGACAACAAACTCCCGGAACCAACGATTCTGGACATTGGAACCGGAAGCGGCTGCATTCCAGTCGCCCTGGCTAAAAATCTTCCTGATGCTGAAGTTTTTGCTTATGATATTTCTGCGGAAGCTTTAAAGGTTGCGAATCAAAATGCAGATAATAATCATGTAGACATTCGCGCACAAAAGGTCGACATACTTTACTGGGAAGCGGCTTCTGTTGACAAAACTTTTGACATCATCGTAAGCAATCCACCCTATGTAAAAGATGAGGAAAAATCCCTAATGCTGGAGCATGTGCTGAGCCACGAGCCTCATTTGGCACTTTTCGTTTCCGATAATGACCCGCTGATTTTTTACAGCCGTATTGCTGAATTTGCACAACAACATCTTTCCCAGGAAGGGAAGCTTTATTTTGAAATCAATGAAGCATTAGGAAAACAGACCGCATTGCTATTAAGAGAAAAGGGATTTCCGAAAGTGACATTAAGAAAAGACATCAACGGGAAAGACCGGATGATTTGCGCCACCCGGTAATCAATGCCCATCAATTCCGGCCAACATTAAAAACGCATGATTGAGAATCCGGAAGATCTCCGTACAGTATTCATGCACCGCTTTAGGACTTCCCGGCAAGGTAAAAACCAGTGTTCTTCCCATCACACCAGCTACACCGCGGCTCAACAATGCATTAGGTTTTTCAGCTCCGTATTTCATGCGTATCATCTCCATAATGCCCGGCAGCTCTTTATCCAACATCTCTGCAACCACGTCTGGTGTCATATCGCGTGGGCCGATTCCTGTACCACCGGTCGTAAAAACCATATCGACACCGGTTTCCCGTGCCTCTTGTAAACGATATTGCAACACCGGAGCTTCATCGGGAATGACGATGATTTCCACTTCCACCATTCGCTTTTCGCCTGTAAAAAAATCTGTCAGTAATTTTGCCAGTAGCGGACCGCTTTTGTCTTCATACTCTCCTTTCGAAGCCCTATCGCTGAGGGTAATAACCAACGCCTTGAAAATGCGTGGTTGATATGTCAGCACGTCACCTTCCTGTACGTGCCCACTTTTCAATACACGGGCGAATATACCTTCCTTGGGCATCACGCAATTACCAACCTCGCGGAAGATGGAACAATTATCGCCGTGGCATTTTTTCCCAATCTGAGTTACCTCCAATTCAACGTGCTCTCCCACCAACCGATCGAATGGGCGCATCTCGTACAGCAAGGCTCCTTCCGTGGTAATATTTTCCGCAAACTCGCCAAAAGTAATCTTCCTTCCGGCTTCTTCCGAAAACTTATCGATGCTCTCCGTTCCGAGCAGACTTACCTGGCGGTGCCAGCTTCCGGCATGAGCATCGCCCTGTACACCATGAAAATCCAACTTAATCCGGTCGGCCGGAAGTTTAATAGTTCCCTTCTTTTCAGAAATATTGACTGATTTTACGACAATCTGTTCCATTTCTTTACTCTTTTGTCTTTTCGTTCAACCGGATATCCTGCATGACCATTTTTTTGTCAACTGCTTTACACATATCATAAACCGTGAGTAACGCAACCTGAACGGCCGTCAACGCTTCCATCTCCACACCTGTTTGTCCACTACAAATCACTTCGCCGACGGCTTCCACGCCTCCTTCGGTGAGTGTACAAGTCACTTTCACTTTGCTAAGCTGCAATGGATGACAAAGCGGAATGAGCTCATGCGTTCGTTTGGCCGCCTGGATGCCAGCAATTTCAGCAACGGTAATCACATCTCCTTTCCTCATCTGGTTTTCTTTTACCAACCGGACCGTTTCGGGCTGTAGCAAAATTTTACCCGAGGCAACCGCTCTCCTTTTTTGAACCGGCTTATCCGATACATCGACCATACGGGCACGTCCCTGTTCATCGGTATGTGACAATTTTCCCTTTTCCATTTTTTCTCCGATTAAGCTGAGTTATTCCTTCTCTTTTCCTATATCACTCCTATATCTATCCTATATCCATTCTATATCTAACCTCCAATTTTGTAAAATGCACCTGTTTGGTTCCTGCTTCCGGATTTGGGTTTCTGCTCTACCGCCAGTTGCAAAGCCTCGTCAAATCCGTATTGCCGCACATTGAATCCTTTCGGATTGAATAAACAAGGTTTTACACAGCCGTTGGCCATCAATCGGATCCGATTACACGAGCGACAGTTCCCACCTTCTCCGTTTTTTACCTTCGAAAAACTTCCGGTTTCCAAATCCATCTGATGGATGTATTGCACTTTCAGTCCTTTCGTTTTGGCAAATTCGGTGACCAATTGTGCATCCTCTTCATCTTCAGAATGACGAATCACACAGTTGATTTTCACCGGTGTCAATCCATATTTCAGAGCCGCATCTATACCGCGAAAAACCGCATCGATATCTCCGCCTCGTGTGATGTAACTGTATTTTTCCGGATCGGTCGTATCAAGACTGATGTTCACCCGGCTCAATCCGGCCTCTTTCAGCTTCGGAGCAAATTGTTCCAGCAGAATTCCGTTGGTGGTCATTGCCACCTCTTCAATGCCGTCAATCTGTGCCAGCATATGCACCAGGCCAACAATTCCCTTGCGAACCAACGGCTCACCACCTGTCAGACGCACTTTCGTAATTCCCTGTGCTGCTCCTCTTCTAACGAATTCAGCAATTTCCTCGGAAGAGAGCACATCCTCATGTCGCATCGACTCCACACCTTCTTCGGGCATGCAGTAGCGGCATCGCAGGTTACACCGGTCAGTGACCGAAATGCGCAGATACGTTATTTCGCGGTTATAACGGTCGAACATAAACGCTTTCTCCTTTATTGATTTCGCTTGTTCCTACCGGGATTTCCATCAAAGCATTGGCACCAGTAAGTGCATGTATGTGTGCTGAACCGTGATACGGAAGCAGCTCCACTTCCCCGGAAGGAGAAATAATCACCGGCAAAAATTCGTAGCGATTGCTTTTCTTCCTCCTGAAATCGACCGTGAGCTGAGCTTTGATTCGAAATGGTGTAAAAGAAGTTCCCATCAGATTATAGAGTAACTCTTTTCCAATCACCTCTAACTGGACATACGAAGAAACCGGATTTCCGGGCAAACCGAGCACATACTTTTTCCCCTTTCGGGCGAATAACGTATGCTTGCCGGGTTTGGCTGCCATCACGGTAGTTAAAATGGTAAACCCAAGTTCTTTCAACACTTGCGGAACAAAATCGTAATCGCCAACCGAAACTCCTCCGGAAAGAAGAATTACATCGTTTTCCAGCAAAGCATTTTGGATGGCCAATTGGGTTGCCTCAGGTGTATCCTCAACGATTCCGGAGTATTCAACCGGAAAATTCATCGAACGAAGCTGAGCGACCATTTGAGGTCCGTTACTATTCCGGATTTGCCCGGCAGATGGCTTTTCTGTTGGCTCAACCAATTCGCTTCCAGTCGTCATCACGGCTACCTTCGGTCTGCAATACACCTCAACTGTTGTTTTCCCGACGCCTGCCAAAACAGCGATATGTTCCGGACGGATCAATGTGCCGGCACTCAATACCCTGTCACCTTTTTGGACATCTTCGCCCAGAAGACAAATATTGCTTGCACTGCCTTCTTTGGTGTAACGAATGTGGTCATTGTCCAAAATCTCCACAAACTCCTTCATAATTACCACGTCTGCACTTTCGGGAACCGGCGCACCGGTCATGATTTTGACGCACTCTCCCTGACCGATAGTAAAAGTCTGAAAACTACCGGCAGGGATTTCGCCCAGCACTTTCAATGGTCGCGGAAGGTCTTCTTTACGACAAGCATAACCATCCATCGCCGACTTGTTGAAGGGTGGCATGTTTACATCCGAAAAAACATCTTCGGCCAAAACACGACCGGTAGCTTCCGGCATCTCCACACTTTCAATGCCCAGCACTACCGCATTATCCTGCACGATTTGCAGCGCTTCTTCAATTGAAATCATATTCTCTGCCATTCGTTCTTATTCCAGTTAAACGGTAAACGAACGTTGGAAGGTTCGTTTTCCTCAATCCAGTAATACTCAAAAGACCAATCTGTTTTTTTATCATACTTGCCATTGCAAACCAACACTGCGGCTCCGGGATGGATGTATCTCCCCAAACCGCTCGACTCAATAACCACGGGTTGTTTTGATGAAATATTTTGTTTCAACCACTCGACCAGAACCGGGAGGCTTTCCTCACGAGCCTGCACGTACCAAACGCGCGTTGCTCCAGCCGCCAGGTAACGCGAACTGTCTTTTCCTGATAAGGCATCGGTTTCTTCCGCAATCATTAGTTTGTCCTCAGAAGTCAGTACGTTCAGAGAATCTGTCAGCACATGAAAATGCGATGAAATTTTGACAACATAAACGGGAGTCTTCAGCGAAAGCTCTTTAACCAAAGCACAACCGGCTGAGGTTTTACCGACATTCCTTCCACAACCGGCAATTAGCAAAGCATTATTCATTGTAGTCAACTCCTTCATCGTTGGAACCTTCTGTAAAAAAATTTGCCTGACCTCCCACATGGAAATCAGGCAAATATCGCATAGCACCTTTCAAAGGGCTATGCGATATCTCCTTTCCAAGTCGGGAATCTCTGATTCCGTCGGGAGGCCAAACCGTTTCCGGATTGACCCGCGTCCTGTTCTCCATGGCTTTCGCTTTAGGAGAACAGGCTCGGAGTTCAAAATCAAACCAATTATATGTTTTACGTCACCGGGACGTGCTCACTGTTCAGTTAACATCCACCAGCAGCCCGCTTTTTCTTTGGACGCTTGGGAACCGGTGCCGGAGCCGGTGCAGCTGCTTGTGTTTTGGCAGGAGCAATCGCTCCACCACCTAATACACCGCCGGCAGCCTTCCGGAAATCGTATTTGGCAATTTCATCATCCGGACTGGTTGATGCAGGCTTCTCGGGATTCATGATGGTTTCGGCCCAGTAGTTCATTCCACCCTGCATCACATAGTTGCTTTTGTACCCTTTTTGACGCAACAACATCCACGCTTCGGTAGCTTTGCTGTTGCCATTGGAATACAGCACATTCATTTTGGCCGATTGATCGAAATAGCCAGACCACTCATCAGCCAGAATATTGTCAATCGGAATATTGATAGCGCCGGGAATGTGATAAGCGTCAAACTCACCTTTGCTGCGTACATCAATCAGAACCATGCTCGGATCTTTTTGAATCAGCATATCTGCTACCGCATCGGTAGTGATGAGATGAGAATTGGTTCGCACCTCACTCAGTATTTTATCCGGGCTGGATTTTACAGCCTTGGTTTTCGATTCGGGAATGGCAGCAATGAACAGTCCTAACGGAATGAACACCATCGCCAGTTTTAATCTCATGTTCATTTTCATCTGTTTTTCAGTTTTTCACTCAAATCCTCAGATCAATACTCATCGCGCGGGAATTTCCGCTCCGACCATTCTCCCAGCCAGAACATTCCAAATGCAGCGATGATCAGGATAGCGGCAAATACGCCACGTGACATTCCGAGCGCATCGTAAACAAACGGCGCTCCCATAAACTCGGCCTTGTATATTCCTTCGAAAACGGGATAAGCTTCCGTGAAAAGAAACACACCAATGAAGAGTCCGCCAATGAAGGCCAGTGCATCCAGCTTACCAATCGACAGGGCGCAGAAAGCGGTCCCAGGGCAAAAGCCGCCCAGAATAAATCCGGCTCCCATCACCGCGCCACCAAGAATGGCCGACCACAAGTAAGTAGGGTTGATGTAGATTACGCTCAAATCGAGCCAGCCGAGAAGAGCGAAAATAAGTGTGCCCACCATCGCTGTGATGGCAGCTGTAAAGAATACTTTCAATACAGTGGTGTCGTAGCCGTAGAACATACCAGCCAGTTTCCGTGATGAAGAAAATCCACTGTTTTCGAGTACAAAGCCAAAACCAATGCCGATGACAAATGCTAACACCAGATTGGTATTGGCTGATATAATTTCATATACCGTTAATGGTCCCATAGTTTCGTGTTTTAAATCCAGAGTTTACGTACAAAATAGGCCAGCGCGAAAGCTGTTCCGAAAATGAATATCATGGTAATGAAGCCACCTAGGCTTAATACCGCCATACCGCTCAATGCAGCACCACTCGTACATCCGCGACCGAGCTGCGAGCCCAGACCGAAGAATATTCCGCCCAATACGGCGAAGATGATACGCTTACGGCTGGTAATTTTCGGACTATGTTCCACTTTGAACTTCAGTCGTCCCGCCATCGCTCCGGAAACAAAACCTCCGACTACGAGGCCCAGCATTTCAAATACCAGCCACGATTTCATCGGATTGCCCGAGTGAGACGCAAAATATTCCTTATAGAACGGAGTGTTTTCGACATGTGACGGAGCAACCGCTTCCATTCCGGTTAAGAGCACACTTTTTACCGCGCCGCTGGCTCCAAGTCCACGCCCGGCTGTATAGATAGCAGCCAGCAGAACCAAACCAAGCATCACGCCTCCGAAGTATGGATTCCAATACTTTTTACTTTTATCCAGATTCATCATTTTTTGGTTTAAGATATTCTCTGATTAGTTAATTCATTACCCAATGGCTCATCTGTCCGGCATGCGCCAGAATAAAACGCAGAATGAGGCCACCAACCAATACCAGCACCGGAGCTGCCCGGTAGGGAACTTTCTTATCGCGCATTTCCAGTACTTCCAGCACCGCAGGCACAACAAGTCCCATTCCGACCACCAGCACCCAGAATGAAGCGGTGAAATCACCTCCCATAAAGAGATCGGCGGCATTGATTTTGGTTTGTGTACCAGCATTGAAGCCCATGAACATATGAATGATCAAAAACAGCTCAATCGCAATCAGTCCCAAATCAATTTTGGCGAACATGTGCCTTTCTGTTTTCACTTTCGAAAGCAGAACGATTGAAGCTGCTCCTGTTGATAACCCGGAAATAAGGAACAACGGCCCCAGGATGGAGGTATTCCACAATGGGCGGGCATTGAAAGCGGAGAACAGAATACCAGTATAAACTCCCAGTATTAACGCGAGAGTCATCATAGCCCAGGCCATTTCTTTTTTGTATTTCCTGAACCAGCTTTCCAACTGCTTAACCCAGTCGAATTTCCAGTCCCAGTTGGGGAAAAATTCCCGGATATTCAGTGCTGCCCAGATAATCGACAGCGGAGTGATGGCCATCAGTGTCCAGGCTCCCCAGCTCATGGGTGATTCCAGTTTGATGGTTGTATACAATCTCCAGAAATAGAGTTTGTGTTTCAGGTCGAGGAACAGAAATAACAGTCCTAACGCCAAAATAAACGGAACCAAAATGGGCGCTTTTCTGACGGCAGTCGGATATTGCTCCTCTTTATTCCACACAGTGAACAGACCGGCGAAGAATAAAATGCCGGCAGCCAAACCACCCAGAAAAAGGTAACTGGGAATTTGCCATTCCCAAACACCAAGATGCGGATCGATTAGCGGATTCATCCGTCCACTGACAATGAGATCTTCGTTCATTGTTATATGATTTTTTAGGTTTAGACTAAGATATAAAGCTGCGGATCGGTTCCCGCTTCCGGAATCAATGTTTTATACTTTCGTACACGAAGAAGTGTCGACATCTCGGAATTTGGATCATCGAGGTCACCGAAATAGAGACACTTGGTAGGACAAACCGCCACACAAGCCGGATCTTCACCGTCTTTTACGCGGTGATCACAGAAAGTACATTTGTCGACATACCCTTTCGGGTGAATATACCGGGCGTCGTAAGGACACGAAATGATGCAGGCACTACAGCCAATACATTTCTCTTCGGCTACCTTCACAATACCACCTTCGGCATAATGACTTGCCCCGGTCGGACAACTTCGTACACATGGCGCATTATCACAGTGGTTACAACGCTCCGAACGCAATTCGGTATGTAACTCCGGATAAATACCATGGTTGATTTCGCGCACCCAATCACGGGCATAGCCGATGGGCACATTATTTTCAGTCTGACAAGCTACCACGCAGTCGCTACATCCCACGCATTTTTTGCTGTCAACAGCCATTGCATATCTCATAATCAGGCCTCCTCTCCTTTCGTAAATCTAAAGGTTACAAAGTTTCCACGCATTCCGGTTCCCCCCATAATCGGGTCAACCATTACGTTGGTAATCAATTCGGCATCGCTGGCACCACGACCAAAAGCTCTGGACAATTTCCTATTGGCATGTCCAAAACCGTGAACGATGTAAACCGAATCCCAGCGAATGCGTTCAGTCACCCTGACTTTCACAGGAAAACTGGAAACTACGCTGTCCTGATTTTGCAGATACACTTCCTGACCATTCTTCAGACCCCATTCGCCGGCCACTTTCGGGTTTACCCAAACGGCGTTTTCCGACATGAGGTCAGTCAGGTTCGGATTATTCGCTGTACGCGTGAAGGTGTGCATCGGAGCCCGTCCGTAAATCAGGCGGTAATAGCCCTGCGGTGGCTCGGGATGTGCTGTGTAAGTCGGCATCGGATCGAAACCTCCTTCAGCCAATGAAGTTGAATACAGTTCGACTTTTCCGGTATTGGTAAAGAATTCAACTGCTTCACCATCCTTGAAATAGATATCATCGTAAGCACGCTTCCATTTTTTCACACCGACCTGTTGCATTTCGGCGAGGGAAGTGCCCATCTGCTTCAACTCATGATCCAATTCTTCTTCCAGCGTATCGAACGGGAAGTACTGTTCCAGCCCCATATAGCGGCTCAGATTTTTGGCCATCCACCAGGCACTGCGACTTTCGTATTTCGGTTTGGCAGCTGGCATACGCAAGGCAATCGTTGGCTCGCGGTGCTGCGAATCACGAATGGAATCGTACCGTTCGAGATAGGTACATTCCGGAAGGACCACATCTGCCCAGCCGGTAATTTCCATCGGCATGGTGTCAACTACCACCATCAGATCCAGGTTCTGGATGGCTTCCAGCGTTCTCTTCCGGTTGGGAAGGGTTTCAATCAGGTTGGTTCCATTGACAATCCATCCTTTAATGGAACGGCTCATAGCCGAAGTTGGGATGGTCGCATCACACATTCCGTTGGCTAAAGCCAGGTCAGCCAGCTGATATTTGCCGTCCATGGCGTCACGCCAGGTAAACTCCGGTTTTGGGAACGGAGGAAGTTTAGCATGCGGAACGCTTTTCTTGTCAGGCATGTAGAATCCGCCACGACGTCCCCAGGAACCAAGCAGTGCATTCAGAATAGCAACTGCACGCAAGCGTTGCGTATCGTCACCATACCAGGTCACATGCCTACCGGGATGAACGATCGTAGCCGGAGCTGCTTTCGCCATTTCGCGAGCCGTTTTCCGAATAACGTCAGGCTTAATGGTGGTAATTCCATACGCCCATTCCGGAGTCATATTCTGAACATGCGCCTTCAGCTGGTCGAAACCATAGGCATACTGCTCAATATATTTTTTGTCGTAAAGATCTTCGTTTATAATTACATGAATCCACGCCAAAAGCAAAGCAATGTCAGTTGCCGGCTTAATAGGCAACCAATATTTAGACTTACTGGCAGCCGTTGAGAAACGAGGATCTACCGTAATTATGGTAGCGCCTTTGTCGATGGCATCCGACATTTCCTGCACATGGCCGTTGTGCATATTTTCACCGATGTGCGAACCAATCAGCACCATGCAACGGGTATCGCGGATGTCGGTATTCTCGGGAGAGTTGATTCCCTGACCAAAAGTGGCGATAAAGCCTACTTCGCGCGGACCACGACACTGAGCATAGGATGGTGCAGCTATATTGGCCGAACCAAATCCTTTTAGCAAATTGGTGAAATACTTACCTCCTGAACCGTGGGTAAACAGTGCTGTGGCTTCGGGGCCATGCTCCTCTTTAATTTTGGCCATCTTGTCAGCGATGTACTGAAAGGCTTCGTCCCATGAGGCACGACGGAAGGTTTGCTTACCCCGCTCTTCGGTTCTGATAAGGGGGTACTTCAACCGATCCTCGTCGTAATACATGCCGACTCCTCCGGTACCACGCGGACAAAATCGTCCATTGCTGTTCGGGTCCAGATCGTTACCGGTAATTTTCTTTATCTGACCGTCCTCATCTTTATGAACCCAACCCGCGCATTTCCAAAAACAAACTTCGCAATACGTGGGAGTACGTTTTAAATCAGAGGGCAGCTTATAATCGCTATTCTGCTTTTCGGAGTCGGCAACCGATGCGGCAGCTTTAACTACCTGATTACCGACAAACAATCCAGCAGAACTTAACGCGGAGATTTTGATAAAATCCCTTCTGCTCTTAACCATTAATTTAGACTTTTAAACATTTATATACGAAAATATACATTTATTAACATGCTAGCACATGAAAAAGTCACCCTCAATCAAAATTCAACTTAAACAGCTGATTTACTGATGTATATTTTTCAGCAGAATAGTGAAGTTATATTTGGTTTTAATCTAAATAGGCGGTTTTCTCATTGATTATGAAGTAGTTTTAATCCAGAAAAACAAAGCCTTCACCAACACAAGCATAACCAACTATAATACTGTAGATTAAATGCGATTTCAAACCGTTTTTAGGTAGGAAAAACAACTCGAAAATAACGAGATTGTGAAAATTATTCTTACTTAGATAGGATAAATATAATAGTCTGCCAGAAGCTATCTTTTCAAATCGCCGGGAGTATTGAAATTATCGAACAGAGATGGATTTTGAGCCATTAAATCGTCGAAAGAAACGAGGTGTATTTCAGCCTGTTTTATGATACCTCGAAGCTGAAAATTCCCATTTATGATGCTCTTTTCAAAAACCTTATATAGGTCGCGATGATAAAGGGCTACGAGAGGTTCCAGTTTTCCCTCATGAACCGGTACAGCACCTTTCCCTCTCCGTTGATCCAGCAACAGAGTTAAGGCCTCTTCGTTGACCAACGGAACATCGCAGCTCAAAATCAGGTTCCAATCATGGGACGAAGCTTTCAGAGAAGAATACAAACCTGCCGCCGGACCACAATCTGTAAATTCGTCTTCCACAACCGGGTAGCCTAGCTTCCGGTATTCCTCATGATTCGCACTGATAATGATATCGGAAGTAAACTTTCCCAGCAAATCAATTGCGTATTGAACCAGCGGCTTGCCATCGAACAGAACAAAACCTTTGTCCTGCCCCATTCGCATACTTTTCCCTCCGGAGAGAACAATTCCGCCCAAATCCAATGCTTTTTCCTGATTCATAGGGCTAAAAGTAGAGAGAATTATTGTAGCGTCAAAAGCTCATTTCCCTTGCCGATCGCTTATTTCGACAGCGTCATTTTTCATTACCTTTAATCTCTGAAAAAATCAGTTTATGAACCCAATCCTGAATTACAAGGACGCGTTGAACAAAGCAGCCGCTCTCTGCAGTAAGTCAGAAAAGTGCAGCGGCGATATCCGGAAGAAATTACTAGACTGGAGTCTTTCTCTCGAGGATGCCAACAAAGCCATCGCTTGGCTTCAAGACCAAAAGTTCCTGGATGATGAGCGGTTTGCCAACTTTTTTGCCCGCGACAAATTTCGATTCAATGGATGGGGAAGAATTAAAATCCGTTACACCCTGCGGCAGAAGGACGTAGCTTCCTCCATCATTGACAAGGCTGTAGCAGCTATCGATGAAAACGATTACCGTCACTTCCTGAAAGAATTAATTCAGGCGAAAGCCGGAAAAATAAAAGCTGAATCGAATTACGAAAAGAAGGGTAAGTTGGTTCGGTATGCTCAGGGAAGAGGTTTTGAACCCGAACTCATTTTCAATGCAGTTGATGACGTGCTGGCCAGGGAAGAGTGAGGCATTGAACCGAAGCTTCTCTCAAGATGTTTATTTTTCTACCTTTGCGCGACGAAATAAAAACAAACAACATGATACAAAAGGAGCAGATCAGAGATCTTGCTGAGCGCCGGGATGCGCTGAGGAGGTATCTTTGACGTGGATCAGAAATTGATCCAAATTGAAGAAGAAGAATTAAAGACGCAGGACCCGGGCTTTTGGGACAATCCGAAGGAGGCTGAACAGCAAATGAAAGTCATCCGTGGATTGAAACAATGGACCGATGCTTTCCAGGAAGTGAACCAGTCGATTGAAGACTTGCTGGTACTCTTCGAGTTTCAGGAAGCCGGAGAAGCCTCTGAAGAAGAAGTAGATGAACAGTTTGCTAATTCGCTGGAGCTGGTCGAAAACCTCGAGACGAAAAACATGCTGCGGCGTGAAGAGGATAAACTGGGTGCTGTGTTGAAAATTAATGCCGGTGCCGGCGGAACTGAGGCCAACGACTGGGCTGAAATGCTGATGCGAATGTACATCCGCTGGGCAGAACAGCACGGTTATAAGGTTCGAGAATCGATCCTGGTACCTGGTGAAGATGCCGGAATAAAGAACGTAACGCTGGAGATTGAAGGTGACTATGCTTACGGTTACCTGAAAAGTGAAAATGGCGTGCACCGTTTGGTCCGTATTTCTCCGTTCAACGCACAAGGAAAAAGACAGACTTCATTCACATCGGTATTCGTTTCGCCGCTGGTTGACGATACCATTGAGATTGAAGTCAACCCAGGCGACATTACCTGGGAAACTTTCCGTTCGGGAGGAGCCGGTGGTCAGAACGTAAACAAGGTGGAAACCGGAGTTCGTTTGCGACACGGTCCGAGTGGAATTGTTATCGATAACACTGAGTCACGTTCGCAATTGCAGAATAAAGAAAATGCCATGCGCCTGCTGAAATCTCAGTTGTATGAGATTGAGATTCGGAAACGCCGCGAGGAAGAGATGAAGCTGGAAGCCACCAAGAAAAAAATTGAATGGGGTTCCCAAATTCGTTCCTACGTTATGCAGCCGTATAAAATGGTGAAGGATACGCGTACCAACTTTGAGACTTCCAATGTTCAAGGAGTAATGGACGGCGACCTGGATGGCTTTATCAAAGCTTACCTGATGGAATTTTCATCGGAAGAAGCCTGACAACTTCAAACATACAATTAAAGCCTGGAGACATTCATCCCGAATGGTTCGGGCTTTTGTTGTTTTGAAGAATGCCAACCAACTCGTTGGGCGAGTCGGCCAGCCAGCCGGGATTTAGCTCCGTCAAACGCTGCCGGGTATTCATTCCCCAGGTAACGGCAACCACTGGTACTGCAACCTCATGACATGCTTCAATGTCGCGCACTTCATCACCCACATAAACCACATCGTCAGCCGACAGCGATTCGCTTTTCAACAAACGCTCCAGCGCTTTACTCTTCCCGAAAAGGGGAATATTGCATTCCATCCGATCAAAATATTCAAGGCCATTTCGTTTCAGGAATTCGGTTACTACTTCGAATTTGTTACTCGTTAACACCAGCAGCCGCTTGTCACGACTTAAGGCATCCAGCATTTCTTTAATTCCCTCGAACGGCTTCACCGATGTCATCTTACTTCGGAACATTCGCTTCATGTCACGCATGAAAAAAGGAAGCCGGTACCATGAAATTCCCGATTCGCGCAGAAGTTCTTTGGTACTTTTGTTCCGGTTTTTCCGCCAGTCATCTGTCTTTGGGTAACGATATTTCTCCGCCAGCTCATTGGCACAATCAGCCATCACCGGCGCCGAATCGGCCAGTGTTCCGTCAAAATCAAATATGATAACATCCGCGTCCATGCGTCCTCAGTATTTGTTGGTGTTTGCCGTGAATACACGGTCTGTAAGATACTTTTTTGTTTCTCTTAAACTGAATGCCCGGCAAACTGTTCATGACTGATAACAGTAATTTAATTCGCTGAACTATGATGACCATTTACCACAATCCACGCTGTGCCAAATCGCGTGCCGGTCTTAAGTACCTCGAAGAAAACAACATCGAACACGAAGTACGTCTCTATTTGAAGGATAATCTCTCGGTTAACGAGCTCACCACACTGCTGAAACAAACCGGCTTAAAAGCTGAAGATCTCGTTCGCAAACAGGAAGATTATTACAAAAAAGAGCTGAAAGGGAAAGAATTTTCAACCGAAGAGTGGCTTCAGATTCTGATAGAGAACCCGAGGTTGTTGCAGCGCCCCATTGTACAGAAAGGGCAAAAAGCTGTACTAGCCCAACCGCCGGAAAAAATTGATGAACTAAAATAGGGCCAGCTGCTGATAAGTTTTTATCGAGAGAACAACTGAAATTTCACGTGGAAGAGTAATCCTGTGATAACATATTATAATATTCACATATTATCATTTTTATAATTATACTCTATCACACTTCCCCTAAAGGCTATTGTTTTCAGATAGAAATATCCTTTTTTGAAGATCATTGATCGAACCATCCCAAAAAAATAAAAGGTGGCAGAATGGCTTCTGTCACCTTTTAATCAAACAACTAATATTACCCTAATATGTCAGTCTATACGACTGACAACCAAAACCATTTAACTTTGCATTTGATCAAAATAAACCCCAAAAACAAACTAAAAAATACGCAAAGTTATTAGTTGATACGGAGCCGGGAGAAGATGGTTACAGTGTCATAAATAATTTTCTCTTCAGTAACCTCTCCCTCTTCCAAATCCAAACTCATGATTATTATCAAATTCAGTAAAAAAGCGTAGATTTTTTAGAAACAACTAGTATAAAACCTTTAACTTTGGCCACGATTTTTCTAAACAGTTACATTGTTATGGCAGAGAAAGATATAAACCTGTTTAAAGATTTTCCACCTGTATCAACCAAAGAATGGGTTGAGAAAATCAATACCGACCTGAAGGGGAAGGATTATGAGAGAGCCCTTGTTTGGCGCACCAACGAAGGGTTTAACGTTCAACCGTTCTACCGCCAGGAAAACCTGGAGGACAAAGGATATCTCAACGCGCTTCCCGGCAGTTATCCTTACGTGCGTGGAAACAGAAAGCAAAATAACGACTGGTTCATTCGACAGGATATTCAGGTAACCGACCTGGCTGCAGCCAACGCTAAAGCATTGACGATTCTGAATAAGGGAGTGAATTCGCTCGGATTCGTTATTGCTGATGGCAAGGTCATCTCTGATTCCGATCTGGATGTTTTACTGAAAGATATTTGTCTCGAAGCAGCTGAAATCAACTTTGTTGTTTCGGGCCATGTGCCACAGTTAGCTGAAGCTTTTATCGCTCATACGAAAAAAAGAGGTTATGACCCGAAGACGGTCAATGCTTCTATCAACTATGATGCGCTAAGCGAACTGGTGCTGAAAGGCAAAATGCCGGCATCGGACACTGATACTTTCACTACCGTGAAGAAAGCGGTGGACGCGGCGGCTGAAATGCCCAATCTGCAAGTCATTGCAATCGACGGAAAGAACTTCAACAACGCAGGTTCTTCCTGCGTTCAGGAACTGGCTTTCTCACTGGCTATGGGTGCTGAATACCTGAGCCAGCTGACTGAGTTGGGAATGAACGCAGGAGTGGCAGCACCGAAAATTCGTTTCAATCTCGGTATTGGCGGAAACTATTTCATGGAGCTGGCCAAACTGCGTGCCGGTCGCCTGCTTTGGGCTCAGATTGTTTCGGCTTACAAACCCGAATGCCAATGTGACGAAACCTGTGATTGCGAAGGAGAATGCAAAGATGGTATTTGCCGTTGTGCCGGTAAGATGAAGGTTCACTCCGAAACTTCTGTCTGGAACAAAACCGTTTATGACGCCTACGTCAATATGTTGCGGACACAGACTGAAGCCATGTCGGCTGCACTGGGCGGAACCGATTCAATGACTGTTCTTCCGTTCAATTCGTTTTTCGAAGAAACCAGCGAGTTTTCTGAACGAATTGCCCGCAACCAACAGATTCTGTTAAAAGAAGAATCACACCTCGATAAGATTGTTGACCCGGGTGCTGGTTCTTATTATATTGAGTCACTCACCGATTCCATTGCTGAAGAGGCCTGGAAACTCTTCCTGGAAGTTCAGGAAAAAGGTGGCTTCCTCGCTGCTTTCCGTGCCGGCTTCGTACAGGAACGTGTCAACGAGATGGCAGACAAACGCCGCAAAGCAGTTGCTATTCGGAAAGAAAGCCTGTTGGGTGTTAACCAATTCCCGAACTTCAGCGAGCAAGCGAAGATTGAATTCAACGCTCACTTTTTCGAGCCTGTTTGCCAAAAGATTGACGGCGCAGAAGCAGAGCCTATTTGCCTGTTCCGTGGTGCCGACGAGTTTGAAAAACTGCGTTACGCAACTGATGTTTTCGCCAAAGCGAAAAAACGTCCAAAAGCATTTATGCTCACCATCGGTAACCTGGCGATGCGCAAGGCCCGCGCGCAGTTCTCGTCCAATTTCTTCGCCATTGCCGGTTACGAAGTTGTCGACAACAACGGCTTTGCCAGTGTTGAAGCTGGTGTGAACGCCGCTAAAGAAGCCAACGCCGATATTATCGTGCTTTGCTCATCGGATGATGAATACATCGAATTCGGACCTCAGGCTTTCGAGTTGATTAAAGATGATGCGATTTTCGTAATTGCCGGAGCACCGGCTTGCGCCGACGACCTCAAGGCCAAAGGCATCGAAAATTTCGTTCATGTGAAAACCAACTTACTGGAAGCACTGAAGGATTACAATAAAAAACTGGGAATTAATTAAGGGATGAGCAAAAGATGATTTCCGGTTTCCCGGAAGGCAACGATGATTCATCACTAAAAAATACTCAAGCAATGAAACCGAATTTTAAAGACATCAATATAAAAGGTTCTAAAGCCACCTGCACAGACAGTGAGAAAGAGTGGACCGAAAAGAACCACATCTCAAAAGATTGGGTAACACCGGAGCAAATTCCGGTGAAACCGGTGTACACCAAGGCCGATTTGGAAGGCATGGAACACCTGAATTACGCCGCTGGTCTGCCGCCATTTTTGCGGGGTCCCTACTCAGCCATGTACGCCATGCGCCCCTGGACCATTCGCCAGTACGCCGGATTCTCGACTGCAGAGGAATCGAATGCGTTCTATCGCCGCAACCTGGCTGCCGGACAAAAAGGTTTGTCGGTAGCATTCGATCTGGCAACGCACCGTGGCTATGACTCCGACCATCCTCGCGTAGTAGGTGACGTTGGTAAAGCCGGTGTAGCCATCGACTCGATTCTGGATATGAAAATCCTGTTCGACGAAATTCCGCTCGACAAAATGTCTGTTTCGATGACCATGAACGGAGCCGTTCTCCCGATTATGGCCTTCTACATTGTGACTGGGCTGGAACAGGGTGCTACACTGGAGCAACTTTCCGGAACCATCCAAAACGATATTCTGAAGGAGTTCATGGTGCGGAATACTTACATCTATCCGCCGGAATTCTCGATGAAAATCATCGCCGACATTTTCGAGTTTACCTCGAAGAATATGCCGAAATTCAACTCTATCTCCATTTCGGGATACCATATGCAGGAAGCCGGTGCTACAGCCGACATCGAAATGGCATACACTTTGGCCGACGGACTGGATTATATCCGAACCGGAATAAAAGCGGGTCTGGATGTGGATGCATTTGCGCCTCGCCTTTCATTCTTCTGGGCAATCGGAATGAACCACTTCATGGAAATTGCCAAGATGCGTGCAGCCCGTATGCTCTGGGCCAAAATCGTGAAGAAATTCGGTCCGAAGAACCCGAAATCGATGGCACTGCGTACCCACTCACAAACTTCCGGCTGGTCGTTGACCGAGCAGGATCCGTTTAACAACGTTGGACGTACAGCAATCGAAGCCATGGCTGCCGCACTGGGACACACCCAGTCGCTGCACACCAACGCACTCGATGAAGCAATCGCGCTGCCAACCGATTTTTCTGCACGTATTGCTCGTAACACGCAGCTTTATATTCAGCAGGAAACCGAAATTTGTCGTTCACTCGATCCTTGGGCAGGTTCTTACTACGTGGAATCGTTGACCAAAGAATTGGCCGACAAAGCGTGGAAGCTGATTGAAGAGGTAGAAGAGCTTGGCGGTATGGCGAAAGCCATCGAAACCGGCGTTCCGAAAATGCGTATAGAAGAGGCTGCTGCCCGTGCACAGGGACGCATTGACTCGGGAAGTCAGACCATTGTTGGTGTGAACCGTTACAAACTCGACAAGCAGGATCCGATTGACATTCTGGAAATTGACAATACCGCTGTGCGGAAATCGCAACTTGCCCGTTTGGAAAAACTGCGTGCCGAACGAAACGAAGCTGAGGTGAAAGCTTCGCTGGAAGCCATTACCCGTTGCGCGGAAACCGGAAAAGGGAACTTGCTGGAACTCGCCATCGATGCAGCGAAAAAGCGTGCAACTTTGGGAGAAATTTCCTATGCTTGTGAAAAAGTTGTCGGACGTTACAAAGCAGTAATCAGAACCATTTCAGGAGTGTATTCATCAGAAGCGAAAAACGATAAAGAGTTCGGTGAGGCTCGCAGTCTCGTCGAAAAATTTGCAGAGAAAGAAGGACGTCAGCCGCGTATCATGATTGCTAAAATGGGACAGGACGGACACGACCGCGGTGCCAAAGTGGTAGCGACCGGTTATGCCGACCTCGGTTTTGACGTGGATATGGGACCGCTGTTCCAGACTCCGGAAGAAGCTGCCAAGCAAGCCGTCGAAAACGACGTGCATGTGCTGGGAGTATCTTCATTGGCTGCCGGGCATAAAACACTGGTGCCTGCCGTCATCGAGGAACTGAAGAAACTGGGTCGCGAGGACATCATGGTGATTGCCGGTGGAGTAATTCCTTCACAGGACTACCAGTACCTTTACGATGCTGGTGTCGTGGCCATCTTTGGCCCCGGAACTTCTGTTACCACAGCTGGTAAGAAAATCATGGAAATCCTGCTGGCTGCACAGGAATAGAATTCATTCATTTACGATAACTGAAGACCCTGGCTACGGCCGGGGTTTTCTTTTTTTGCAATAAGCATATTCCTTTTTACGATAAGAAATTGTAATTTAGTTGTCTAAACCAGACCATACGATTTTTCGGCAAACAACTGCTTCCCCAACCAGACTAAAGTATCACCATCCATCTTCCTCAACTATTTAAAGTGATTCTCATTTCTTTTTTATCCCGATAAAAGAGAGAAGAATCGTGTATTCCTATTTGCAGATAAATGGTCTTTACAATTCGGCTGACTGTTTATCTACGCTATGTTTCAGACCCAACCTTGTTCCTCAACAAAAAATTAACCTTTAAAAAGTCTGTTTCCATGAAAAAGTATGTATTGTCTTTCATCAGCTACCTGCTGTTGCTTGGCTTATTCATTCCTTCCTGTACACAGGACAACTCAATAACGGATGGCCCGGAGAAGTCAAAGGAAGGAGCGATGATGACCGCACAGTTGAACGAAGATCTGGAAGTTTGGGAGGTGGATCTGCTTACGTTGGCCAAAACGGAAAAGCTCGCTCACGATCTGTACAGCGAATTAAGCGCGTTGTTTCCCGACAATCCGGTTTTTGAACATACTGCAGCGAGCGAACTGGTACACTGGACACGTATCAGCGATCTGATTGCAACCTACGACAACCTCGATGACCCAACCCGCGATGGTGATGGCGTTGCCTATGGCCCCGGTGTCTTCGATGATGAAAATGATGACTTCACAACGGTTTATAGTAGTATGCTTGACTTTGCAGGCGACGATGTGACCAAGGCATTCAAGGTGGGGTATCTCATCGAGTGTCTCGAAATCCTGAATGTCTCCAAGGCCACAACTTCTGCTACTGACGCTGCTATTTCCGAGGCGTTGGCTGTTTACAGCTGTTTGGAGACTGCCGAGCCACATCACCTGAAAGCGTACAACTGGAACCTCCTGAAAGTAGGAGTCGAATATAATTGGGAGCTGATAGCTGACGATTTTGGAGACTTCTTTTCAGAAGAAGATTTAACAATTCTGGATCCCGTTGTAACGGATATCCTGGAAGATCAAACCGCTCCTGGAAATGGTGGAGGTGGAACCTGTCCGGGATGTGGCTTGGGACCTTATACCAACGATTGTCCATGCGGACTCGGTCCCTGCGGCACCACTGACGGAACAACCACAGCAACACTGTCTGAAGCCGAGTTGAATGATTTAATCTACCTGGTGAAATTGGAGAAAATGGCCTACGAAGTATACACTACTTTAGGCCAAACCTATTCGACGATGCCCATTCTGGGGAATATTTCCGAAGCTGAATATCGTCACTGGAAAGTTCTTCAGAACCTATTTGTCAAGTATAGTGAAACTGACCCGACAAAAGACGGAGAAGTTGATCTTGGTATCGGCTTATATAACGATGACGATATGTCTGACGCTTACGATGAAGCCATCACTTATGGTGGAGTTTCCCTACTTCAGGCAATGGAAACCGGAGCCATTATTGAGCAACTCGAACTTGATTCGCTCAATAATGCGCTAGGAAGAACGGTTCTTCCCGATTTAACAACCATCTACAATAATTTCATCAATGCTGATGGAGCTCATCTGACGGCGTTTGAAAAACACACAAACTAAACGTTGATATCTAAGGTTCACATTAACTTTCCATGGCAAACGGGGCGATGCATAGGGCATTGCCTCGTTTCTTTTAAAATAAATTCAAATAAGCCACTATTTTATATATCTACATTTTTCAATATTTTTGATTTGGTACTGTTTTAAAAGAACAGGAACTGAACAGTTTTTCAAATTACTTGTTAGTAACAACAAAAAGGAGATATATTATGGAATTTTATCTGGCAAAAACATTAACTGATACCTCATTTGAAAATGCTTTAGACAAAGTCACATCGGCCTTGAAGGACCAGGGTTTTGGTGTTATTACCGAAATTGATGTGAAAGATACGCTGAAAAAGAAAATCGATGTGGACTTCAGAAAGTACAAAATTCTGGGGGCCTGCAACCCGGCTTTAGCGCATCAGGCACTCGAGAGTAACGACAAGATTGGAATTATGCTTCCCTGCAACGTCGTTGTGCAGGAAACTCCCGAAGGAAAAATCGAAGTCTCGACGGTAAATCCGATGGAAGCGATGAAACCTGTTGCAACACCGGAACTGGAGAAATTCGCCGATGAAGTGACACAACACCTTCAATCGGTATTGGACGTATTGTAATCTATAAATAACTTTAGTCTTTCCATTATTAATAAAGGCCGCAAATTGCGGCCTTTATTAATTTTCAGTTACTGAATTCCTATCGGATCTGGATTTCCATCCGGGTCACCAGAAACAACTCCATCTGCAACTGGCTTTCCCCCCGTCATTAGCAGAATCCCGGCCATGTGCGGCGCCGCCATTGAGGTTCCGCTCATTGTCGTGTAACCTCCGCCTTTGTATGTTGAAAATACATTAACACCTGGCTCGCAATAATCCACGTGCGTACCATAGTTGGAGAAATAAGCCCAAGCATCCTGGTCATCGCATGCTGAAATTGTAAACAGGTTGACCCCCTCCGCACGTGCTGGTGAATGATTTTCTGCATCATCAGATTCGTTTCCAGCTGCCAATGCAACATAGACTCCACTGGCGCCCAATGCCTCAACAGCCAAATCAATCGGTTCGTAGATGGAACCTCCCAGGCTCAAATTAGCTGCGTCACCGGGTGAAGCATTGCTGGTAACATAATCGATTCCGGCAATAATCTGGGAATAAGCTCCCGAGCCTCTCCTGTCAAGCACTTTAACGGGAACAACTGTCGCACCGGCTGCTACACCAACAACACCAATATCGTTGTTCAACGCAGCAATAATTCCCGCACAGTGACTTCCGTGCCCGTTGTCATCATCAGCGGTAGTTGTACGAGTAACAAAAGTCTGGGCTCTACTTACGTCAACCAACAAGTCCGGATGGTCATAATCGATTCCCGTATCGATTACCCAGGCTGTTTTCCCGGTACCGTCACCAGTCCCAACTCTCGCAATCCCATAAGGTACCGTTTGAGCAGGAGGAGTGGGATCGACAACCGGTGGTTTGCCACGTAAAATAAACATTCGATCAGGGAAAATTCGATCTACATTGGCGTTATTCCGCAATTGGTTTAACTCACTGTTACTTAAATCGGCTGCAAATCCCTTGACCGCTGTTCCATAAACCTGCAAAAAAGGTCTTTGATTTAAATCTCTTTCCGGAAGAAAGGCTTTGGCCGTTTCTTTAACGGCAGCCTGGCGACCTTCGTACGTTAAAGAGACGGTTTTTAAGTTAACAACTCCGGACTTAAGGACAACAATATATTGTCCCGAAATTACTTGTCCGCTTTGAATTGTTTGATTGTCTTCTGGAGATAGTGAGCTCTCATTTTTCTCACAACTAACCCAAAGCAATACCAGCAACGCTGATACGATTAATTTCATCATTTTCATAAATAGAGGTTTTAAATGTTAATTAATCCAGCAGAGTCATTCTTGGTCACTTATAAATATAATAAATTTATATTAAAAAAGCAGGCAGCGTTTTCGGCTTAACGCTACCTGCTTTGGGGCTAGTATTAGGTCAGTTCAAGCTAAGTCTGCTTCCGTTACAGAAGTGATTAAAGTCGTTATATATTTATCGGCGACCGCGGCGACCTCCGCCTCTCGAGCCTGTTGAACCCGTCGATCCTGACCCAGAATCATCTGTACTCAATTCCTCATCGTCACCCTTTCCGGGAGGACGATTGCCATGAGACTCTTCCTCAGCTGTATAAGAGAACGGAGATGCAGAACGATCGACACTCGGCATCTGCCAAACCATAAACTCTTCATTTCCATGAACAAGTTCAAGTGCTTGTACATAGTCATCAGCCTGATTGGTAAATCCTACCATTCTTATCTTAACCGGACTGTCGATGGTATAACGATAAGTGCCCAACAGAACATCCAGTTCGGGTGCGTTGCCTTTCAGAATCTTGTGAATAGTATAGGTTCCCAGGTCTCTGTAGGTCCACGGGTCTGTTGAATCGTCAATGGTACGAATGGTGACGAACGTTTTCCAGAATTTTTGCCGGGTATACATGAACGCGGACAAGTCAATATACTTCTTCACAACAGTTTCCTGATTCTTGTTCGTTTGGTTCAATGTTCTAACGGTTTTCGTTATAACCGGATAGAAACATTCATCACCTGGAATACCCATAAACTCGTTCAAATAGCAAATTTCGTCGATTGTCAGGAATCCGGTTTTATCAGAGCCAGCACCAACACAAGCGGCACATACATTAGCAATGAACAGTTGCTTTTCTTCCAGTGTCATGAATTCAACTCCTTTTTCACTCTGGCTCCAATCGCTAATGTTATCCAGCCGGCCTTTCATTTTGAAGTTGTCCACCAGAAAACTCAGCCTGCCTTGGAAACCGTTGGTAAGTAGTTCTTTATAAATGGCTAAGTTTTCAAGGGGAGAATCAATGGGCTTGTCTTCAATTTCCTGAGCAAGAGCGGCATCAGTTCGAACCATGAACAAACGACCGCAATAGTCCCGAATTACCTCGGACACTGTTCCGTCGCCGAAATTCTTAATCACTTCTTCCAACCTACGATCAAGCACTTCGGGACCCGAACGAATCAGGTTGAGACGTCCCATTTCAATTTCCTGAACGTTTTCGCCAACAACTTCATAAACTCCACCTTCGGAATCGTAAAGCAGAGGCACATCATCCCATTCCGGGAAACCGCCTCCTTCCGGAACAATTACATCACCTTCTGGAGTAGTAATACTGGCAGTCAGATAAGGAATTGTTACATCGATGAATCCTTCTTTTAGTTCATCTTGAAACTCCACGGAATATGGCAACGGGTAGAGTACCGGTACGCCTCTGTTATCACGTTGGATAACCCACAAGTCACCATACAAATCGGCAGGATCAACAGTAATCTTTTTGCCTTTTTTCAGAACCAACCCAGTCTCATCTTGTGGTTCGTCAAGAAATGATTGTTGGCATCCTGCAAACAAAAAGCAGATTGCAAGAGACAACAATAGCATCGATTTCATTCGTTTTAGGTTTTTCATAGCAAGATTTTTAAGAAATTAATGTCTGCGGAGGATTTAGGTGGGGGATGTTTCAAACCGCAGACACAACTGCTAGTTTGTTTATATTAAATTTAGAGATTATCACCCGTTGAAGACAATCGCCTTAATGTGCATTTTATATTGCCTGAATGTGTAGCTTCTCGTGCACGTCCATTTACATAGACTCAACATATAAGGATTTGATTTAAACAATTGTTGAGTTCTATTGCCTTTCTGTTTAAATCGCTGTAAATTAGATTATGAATATTTGCTTATGAAAACGCAGATTTTGCTCATAGGATATCATCAACGAATTCTAGCCGATGCCTTGAGCGCAGTATTTAATAATATTAAAGATTTTGCGCTCGCAGGTGTTGTTCCGATTAGTGATGAGCTATTGGATAAAATCAGAGTGTACGAAGCCGATATTCTCGTCCTTGAGTTTAACTCTCTGTCGTTTTTGAATTTGGATTACATCAAAAAGATACGCCTGTTAAACCACAACTTAAAAATCCTCATTTTATCAGACCTCGTTTCACGGCGTCTGTTGGAGAAGTGGCTTCCCGAGATTGATGGCTATATGTTGAAATCATGCTCTGCTGAAGAATTCATTTTCGCCATCCGTAAAGTTTCTGCATCAGAAAAATATCTTTGCTCGAAGGTGGCCACTTCTCTTTTTAAACAAGAACAACAATCCTCAGATGAAATCATACTCACCGAACGCGAGCGCGAAATTCTCGTATTAATGTTGATGATGGAGAACAACCATCAAATTGCGGAAAAGCTAAACATTAGTGAATCTACCGTAAGAACACATCGCAAAAATATTCGCCATAAGTTCGGGACATCCAATCAAATTCAAATTTTAACTTATGCTTGCCGGGAACGTTTGCTCCCCGATAGTAAACATCCAATTTGTACCAACTGTCGCATTCATTGTGCACCTGCACTTGCCTGATTTTTTTACAGAAGACAGAAGGACTATCCTCATTTCGTGAGTCTTATTCTTTTCCTGAGTCCTTCGGCAGACAAAATTGATTATTCACGTTAGGGTAAATCCGGTTTTAAACGGTATTCATGTAAACAGAAACAGGAGTTCCGGAGAAATCTGATTTAACATGTTGGCATAATCAACTGATTCAGCGTAACTTTATTATAGCATGCAGATTTTACCACTGCTACTCCTGATTCCAAACCTCATATTAAACAAAATGATATGCGAATAAAAAGAAGTGTCGCTGTTAGTGAAAACGGATTTGTTTTCGACAGCTCAACCGGTGATTCTTTCAACCTAAATGGCATAGGACGGGAAATTGTGGAGATGATGAAAAATGGTTTAGAGCAATCGGATATTACCAAAAAAATTATTGAGCGTTACGAAGTTGAACCAGTCATTTTTGAACAAAACCTGATGGATTTTCAATCCATGCTCAGACAATTCAATCTGCTGGAAGAATAACCTCTGCATTATTAACCCTCAGAAACGTCTTCTATGCCTAAGAAAAAAATAACAATCGCCATTACCGGATTGAACAATACCGATAATCCGGGACCTGGAGTGCCATTCATCCGCGCCATCCGAGAATCCGACCGGTTTGATGCGACAGTCATTGGACTGGCATACGAAAACCTGGAGCCGGGCATCTATATGAATGGTATTACCGACAAAACCTACCTGATCCCCTACCCATCATCCGGTTCGGAACAATTGCTGGCACGCATTGAACAGATACACCGGAAGAATCCTATTGATGTCCTGATTCCGAATTTCGATGCTGAACTATTCACTTTTATCAAGAATGAGAGTTGGCTGCGGGAAAGGGGAATCAAAACCTTCCTTCCAGGAATGGAGAGCTTCATGGAGCGCTCAAAAGACAACCTGAGCTCGTTTGGGAAAAGGTACGATTTAAAGGTACCGAAAAGCTTACCGTTAACCGGGGGTCACCAGGTTGACCAACTTTTCGAGGAACTGGATTTTCCGGTATTCGTGAAAGGAAAATTTTATGATGCTTACAAAGCCTGGGACAAACACGAAGTGAATACACTATTCCATAAAATAAGTGCCAAATGGGGGCTTCCGGTTATGGTGCAAGAATTCGTGGAAGGCACTGAGGTTAACGTAATTGCCCTGGGCGATGGCAAAGGAGACACGATTGGCGCTGTGCCCATGCGAAAGACCTACATCACCGACAAAGGAAAGGCGTGGGGGGGCATTACTATCGACGATGAGAAAATGCTTTCACTCACCTACGATATCATCAGGAAAACCAAATGGCGGGGTGGAATGGAGCTGGAGATGATCCGAACAAGAGACAACGAATACTACATCATCGAAATCAATCCGAGGCTTCCTGCCTGGCTCTATCTCGCGGTAGCTGCAGGGCAAAATCTTCCGGAAGTAATGGTTCGACTGGCATTAGATGAAAAAGTAGAACCGTTTCATACATTCAAAACCGGAAAAATGTTCATCCGCTACTCATACGATTTAATTGGAGACATCTCTCTCTTCGAAAGCATTACCGTAAAAGGCGAATTATAAAATTGAATAACTTCTGAAAAACAATAAAGCTATGGCAAAGTTAGCCTACGAAAGACCCATCATCAACCGGATCAGTGCCGGTATCCCCGATAAATTTGGCATGCAAAGTCGCATTCGCCCCATCCCACAAATCGAAGGCTTGTCTGTCGAAGAATTAATGAAGAAATACGGCTCACCATTATTTGTACTTTCCGAAAAAACCATTCGGGACACATATCGTAGTGCACTGAAAGCGTTCGAGACGCGTTATCCGTCCGTACAATTTGCATGGTCGTATAAAACCAACTACCTCGACAGCGTATGTCGGATCTTTCACCAGGAGGGTTCATGGGCCGAAGTCGTTTCCCGTTTTGAGTACGAAAAAGCGCTGGCCAACGGTGTGCCGGGAAATCAAATCATCTTCAACGGACCGCACAAAACCCGGGACGATTTGGAGATTGCGATTGAAAATGACTCGCTGATTCACATCGACCACTTCGACGAACTGTACACCCTGCTGGAAATTGCCGGGAAATCGGCAACCAAACCCAAAGTGGCTATTCGGGTGAACATGGACACCGGAATTTTTCCCCGTTGGGAACGGTTTGGGTTTAACTACGAAAACGGCGAAGCATGGGACGCACTCAACCGAATCATGCTGAGTGGGAAACTCGACCTGGTTGGACTTCATACCCACATCGGAACATACATCCTGGCGCCTTCTGCCTATGGAATGGCAGCCAACAAACTCGCTCAACTGGCCATCAACCTGGCCCGAAAATACAACCACCACGTTCATTACATTGATATGGGAGGCGGATTTGCATCGAAGAACACCCTGAAAGGAGCGTATCTTCCGGGTACGGACACCTGCCCTACATTCGATGAATACGCCGATGCCATCACCAGTGCTCTGATCAATTCAGAAATTGAACCAGACCATATGCCAACCCTTTTCCTGGAAACAGGGAGAGCGTTAATTGATGACGCGGGATATCTGTTGGGAACAGTGATTGCCAACAAAAGACTTCCTGACGGGCGCAGAGCAACGGTAGTCGATGCCGGTGTTAATCTCCTGTTCACCTCCTTCTGGTACGATCACCAGGTTGTACCGGCGGTCATTTCGTCACAACACACCGAGAATACGACTATTTACGGACCTCTTTGCATGAATATCGACATACTGCGCGATGCCGTTATGTTTCCGCTGCTGAGACCCGGAGAACGAATTGTTATCCCACGTGTTGGTGCCTACAATATGACCCAGTGGCTGCAGTTCATCACTTATCGGCCCAATATCGTCCTGATTGACACGGAACAACGCGTACATGTCATTCGCGAACAGGAGAACCAAAACACATTCCAAACATCCGAACGTATTCCGCAATATCTAAAATAATATGACCGAAAACGAGCACATCGTTCTGGCTTCCATTCCACGAAGCTATGCCCAGGTTTTTTTCTCTAATTACTCATTCCTGGGATGGCTGTTACTCGGAATCAGTTTTATCGATTGGGTAGCCGGGACCTGTGGCCTGATTGCCGTTGTGGTGGCCAATGCCATCGCCTGGCTTTTAGGCTATTCTTCCGAGATGATTAACCAGGGAATGTACGGCTTCAACGCTTTGCTGGTGGGCCTGGGAACCGGACTTGGGTTCCAGCCTGGCTGGGAACTCTTTTCGATTACCATTTTTGCCGCTGTATTTACCCTGTTTCTTACATTGGCTCTGGAAGGAATCTTGTTTAAGTACAATCTTCCCTACCTCAGCCTTCCGTTCATGTTTGGGATGTGGATGGTGATGCTGGCTTCGCGGGATTTTCAATCGCTGGGCCTTAGCGAACGAGGAATTTATACAGCCAACGAGTTGTTCACCCTTGGCGGGAAACCATTGGTCGACGTCTATTATTCGATTGCGCACATCGACTGGCCTCCAGCAATTCGCACTTATTTGTTGTCATTGGGAGCTATATTTTTTCAATCCAATTTGCTGGCAGGAGTTCTGATAACCATTGGACTATTGCTTTTCTCCCGAATTGCATTTACACTTTCGGTATTGGGATTCAGCATTGCCTGGGCGTTCTACCAGCTTACTGGTGCCAACATTCACGAATTGACATACACATACATAGGATTCAACTACATCCTGACGGCCATTGCCATCGGAGGAATTTTCCTGGTTCCCTCATTCAAAAGCTACCTCTGGACGGCTATTTTGCTTCCGGTAGTGGTCATGTTGACGTTGAGTCTCGGAAAAGTTTTTCTGTCATTTGGGCTTTCGGTTTATTCACTGCCGTTCAATATTGTCGTCATCACATTTGTGTATGTCTTAAAACTTCGGCTTGAGCCGGAAAAAGGCCCGGTAGAAGTTACTTTGCAGGAAAACTCGCCGGAACGCAATCTATATCACCACATCGGCACTAAACAACGGTTCGCCAACCGATTTTATCTTCCTGTTTCTCTTCCATTCTTTGGCGAATGGACCGTTTCTCAAGGACATTCGGGCGAATACACGCACAAAGACGAATGGAAGCACGCCTGGGACTTCGTTATTACGGATGAAGAAGGAAAACAGTATAAAGGGGTCGGCGATTGGGTTACCGACTATTTCTGCTTTGGTAAAGCAGTAGCCTCTCCGGGCGATGGCACGGTTGCCGAATTGGTCGATGGCGTTCCTGATAATAAAATTGGCGATGTTAATACCCATCAAAACTGGGGAAATACGATCGTTATCAAACACAGCGATTATCTCTATTCCAAGTTATCGCACCTGAAGGAAGACAGCATTAAGGTAAAGAAAGGGGAATTTGTCAAACAGGGACAGACCATCGGTGAAGCGGGCAATTCGGGACGTTCACCTTATCCACACCTGCATATGCAGTTCCAGGTGTTGCCGAATATTGGAGCTCCGACACTTTCGTATCCATTCGGTCAATATATTCTGAATAACGGTCATGCGAAAGAATTGAAATCGTTCGCTATTCCCCGTAAAAATGAAAAAATCGCCAGCATCAGGAAAACCCAACTGATTGAAGAGGCCATGCATTTCATACCGGGAGAACATCTTCATTTCCGAGTCCTGAAAAACGAAATCCCCGCTTTTCGTCGACTTCCCGAAAAGGCCGAGTGGATAGTAGACACCACGTCCCGGAATGAATCACGATTGATTTCTGAAACAGAACAAGCGACTGCCTGGATTTACAACGACGGGCAAGTGCATTATTTCAGTCATTTTCAAGGGAAAAACAAGTCGTTGCTTTACCTGTTTTTCCTGGGATTGTTCAAGGTTCAATCAGGTTTCTATGCTGATTTAAAAATTCAGGACAGCATACCGCCCAACCTTGTTTTTCCTAAAAGCTGGATGTTTTTGCACGACTTTACTGCCCCCTTCTTCCGGTTTCTTCACGCCGACTTTTCGTTGCAGTATTCTTACATCGATAACCCCACAATGCCGGGCCACATTGAGCTGACCTCCATCGTGGACAAGAAAATATTCAAGCGGCAGCTTAGTCGAATGACATTCAAAACAGAAATTAGTCCAACCGGAATTAAAAAAATCGCGGTCGAAGAAAACGACAAAATACTGATTGCCTTATGCGGAGAGTCATCTTAATCATCCTGCTACTTGTGCCTTTCGTTTCCATGGCACAGAAGAAATTAACCCCGGCAGGGGTGGATAAGGAAACCTATGCCTTTTACTTAAACGGCGAATGGAGAAAGCTGATTCAACTATCAAAAGAGGCAAAAGAAGAAGGAATTGATTTCTTCTATCTGAATACCCGAACAGCTATTGCTTATTACAATCTGGGACACTATCGCAAATCTGTTCCACTTTTTGAAAATGCGCTACAGGAAATAAAAGGTGACACCATCCTATTGGAATACCTGTACTACGCCTACCTCTTCTCAGGAAGAGGCCAGGATGCAGTTTTCCTGACACGGAAGTTCCCTGAATCGCTGAAGACAAGGCTCGACGCACATCCCAAGGCCATTAGAAGTTTTTTCGTTGAATCTGGTATCGGTAATAACATGGATTACACCAACATCACCACCATGTCGCGAAACAGAAATTCCAGTGTTTATGATGCGAACTACTATCCCAAGAACCAATATTACATCACAACTGGCTTTTCTCACGACCTGGGACCGGGAGTGCGTTACACACAGGCTTATACTTATATTGGGATTAATGAAACACAGCACATCCGTGAAATGGGGAATACATCCAATGAATCAATGCATACAACGGTTCAGAATCAGTACTACGGTGCGTTAGATTTTAATCTGGGAGAGGGATTTCATCTCGTCCCCTCTCTCAACTTATTGTGGGGAAAATACAGTTACAACGCCTTATCCTACAACGCAAACAATGTAGCAACTTACGACCTTGTGAACGGTAATTTCAGTGATTATTCTCTTTATCTGGGGCTGTTCAAAAATTTTACATATTTCAGTACCGGGCTCAGCGGAAGCTATGCCAATCTTTTAGGCATCGATTGCACCCAGCTTAATGGGCAATTGGCTATCTATCCCTTGGCAAACCTCAACTTTTACCTGGTTTCCACTCTTTCTTTAAAGCAACAAAAGCTGGCTTCAGCCAATTATTCTGATAACAATTTAGTATTCAACCAGAAAATCGGCTTCAAAACCGGACCGTTCTGGTTGGAAGGGTATTATACCAGCGGTTCCATGGAGTTTCTTTCCGAAGCAGCCAACTATCTCATCTGGAACACTCCTTACGTCATCGATTCCAAGTGGGGGGCCAATCTGATCATCCCAATTCACCAAAACCGGTTACAACTTGTATTCCGCTACTACTCAATGAAAGAAAAGGGTTACCTGTTGTCTTACCAGGACACAGAAAATTATCAATATGAAGAATACAATTTCACAAATCAGAATTTCTCAGGAGGACTGACATGGAATTTCTAGTAAAAACAACAATTGCAGTAGCTTTCCTGCTGTCATTTCAAATAGCGAAAGCTCAACAGGATTTCAATACAGTGATGACTGCATTTGAAAAAAGTTATACCTACGAGAAGCAGAATGACTTCAATCAGGCGATACAGGCACTAAAGAAAGTTTATTCGGATGATTCTTACGAGATCAGCCTGAGGCTGGGCTGGTTGAATTACCTGCAAGGTAATTTCACGGAATCGGCTGCGCATTACCGCCATGCGGTCGAACTGAAACCTTATTCTGAAGAAGCCAGAATGGGGCTGGTTCTCCCACTTTCAGCTTCCGGGAAATGGGATGAGGTAGTCGATTTGTACAACAAAATACTGGAGAATAATCCGAAGAACACAAAAGTCAACTACCGACTTGGCTTGATATACTATAACAGGAAGCAGTTTGAGAAAGCTTTTCCCTACTTTAAAACGGTGGTCGACCTCTACCCGTTCGATTACGACGGTCTCCTGATGCTGGCATGGACACACTTCAGTCTGGCCCAAACCCGCGAAGCAAAAGTCCTTTTTCAAAAGTGTCTGCTCTTCAAACCCGGCGATCAATCCGCCAGCGACGGCTTATCGCGAATTCCGTGAAAAAAATAACGGGTTACGACAATAATTTCAACCGTAACCCGTTTTTATTCCATAAAGGAGCCCATTCCCCTATGCTCCTAACCCCAACAAGCACGTAACAGGAAATGGGCTTTCTAACCTCCCCCCAGAGGTACCTTTTACTTAAGTTCCGTGTGATGGGACTTAAGTTTTTTTTTCTCAAAAATCTCCTACAATAATCCTAAAACCTTACTCCTGAATCCAAGAGCAAAAAAATAATTCTACCAAACAAACTATAAATGTTCTCTCAAAACGAGAGTAAAAAATTCAAAATCAAAAAAATGAATAATTAACTGTTTTCAATCCATTTATCCCTCCAGCATAACTGTCTTATATCTGTGCTTCCACATACCGCCGTTTTCAAATGATGAACCACTGTATCGGGGGAGACGTTAGGAAAGTCATACACTTTAAGGGGTTTTATCATTCGAACAGTTAAGTTGATTATAAATTTACGAACTAATCGCTCTTAATGTCAATTAAATTTTAACTTTTTTATCAAAATGTTTAAAATTCAGGTTTTACAACATTTTCAGGGCTTTCAAGCCAAATTATTTTACAAAGCTGTGTTAAACAATTCAACAACATAGTTGACATAACTTTTTAAAGAACGCCATTTTTTAGCATATATTCTTCAAGTGATTGCTTAAAAGCCCCATAATATGAGGCTTTACGCCAAATTATTAAAATTCTGTTTCGGTTTTCTCACTTTTCTATCCATATCTCCTGCCTTTTTTCAAGCAAAATCAACCGTAACTACTGAATATCAGTACGTAAATTTCCTTTCCGTCGGACAATTTTATATCTTGAAACGAAATTATACTAATAACCAGACTATGCAAAATCACATTTCCAGAAGACTATTCTTAAAAAACACCGCTTTGGCTTCTGCCGGAGTCGTTATTGCCGGAGCATCCCTGGCTTCTGCACCGGAAAACAAACGACTTTTCAAGCTATCAGTTGCCGAATGGTCCGTTAATCCCCTCATCTTTGGCGATGCACGCAAAGATGGCTGGGAGAAGTTCATGCAACTACTCAAAAACGATTTTGGCGCTATTGAGAAAGCCGCTCCGATGAAAAATATCGATTTCCCGAAGTTCATCAGAGAAGTTGGAGGCGAAGGCGCCGAGTACGTCAATACCTGCATGTACGATAAAGCAAAGAACACAAAGTATTTGAATGAACTCAACAATGTTTGCAGAGGAGAAGGAATTACCA
This sequence comes from Prolixibacter sp. NT017, assembly GCF_009617875.1. Classification (NCBI taxonomy): domain Bacteria; kingdom Pseudomonadati; phylum Bacteroidota; class Bacteroidia; order Marinilabiliales; family Prolixibacteraceae; genus Prolixibacter; species Prolixibacter sp. NT017. The sequence goes on from NZ_BLAV01000001.1 coordinate 4,026,768, forward strand.
ACGTACTCATCATGGTTGATGCCGAAGGATTGGTAGGTGCCCCCGAGAAAAAGGATCGACTACAAACCCTCGAAAATCATAAAAAATGGATCGATGCAGCAGCTCAGATGGGATGTCATTCTATCAGGGTGAACGCTGGTTCACAAGGTTCTTACGAAGAACAACAGAAACTGGCAGCCGACGGACTTCATCTACTTTGTGAATACGGCGACAAGGCTGGCATCAATATTCTGGTAGAAAATCACGGCGGTTTTTCCAGCAACGGTAAATGGCTGAGCAAAGTGATGGAAATGGTCGACCATCCTCGAGTCGGTACCCTACCCGATTTCGGTAATTTCCGTACCAGCTATGAACCGGAGGAATGGTACGACCGCTATCTGGGAATGAAAGAACTAATGCCTTATGCCAAAGGGGTCTCAGCCAAGTCGCAGGAATTTGACGAAAATGGTGAAGAGATTCATTCCGACTTTCACCGGGTCATGCGCATCGTGATGGAAGCCGGCTATCGTGGATTTGTCGGGATTGAATATGAAGGTGAACAACTGAGCCCCAAGGAGGGTGTATTGGCCACCAAGCGACTGCTTGAAAAATGTCATGACGAACTGGCAAAAGATTTCAAAGCCTGATATAAAAAAAGAGGTCACTTACAAAGCGGCCTCTTTTCTTTTATGTTTCGGGGAGTTTTATAATTCACTCAACTGAAAGGTTCGCTTCAATGCCGCCCCCTTTTTCCCGGCTTCCAGTTCAGCACATTCGTTGTAGGCGTCGTGTTCGAAAAACAACACATAATCTTCTTCCAGGGCTGTTTTCATGAATTCGGCTTTCTCTTCCATGGTCGTTACCGGGAATAAATCGTAACCGGCCAGCCAACCTACCGGGATGTTGGCGGTAACAGGAATCAAATCAGCAGTAAAAACCACCTTACGTCCTTTGTATTCAATTACAGGAATCAATTGTCCGGGCGTGTGGCCATCTGCAACAATGTATCGGAATTCTGGAATCAGCTCGCCTTCTTCCTTAATCAACTGTAACTTGCCACTGTCTCGCAAAGTCTCCAAATCAGCCGAAAAGTAAGCATTCCCGTCACGGATATTCGGATTCCAGGCTTTCTCCCACTGACTTTCCGAAACCCAATGTGTCGCATTTTTAAACACCAGCTCCGGCGTTGTACCATCTTCACCAAATTGAACAGCCCCTCCACAATGGTCCCAATGCAGATGGGTGAAAAACATGTCGGTAATCTCATCCGGATGAAAACCGGCTGCTTTCAGTGAGCCGACCAGAGTTTCATCGCCATGAAGGCCGTTGTTTTTCTTGTACTTTTCATCATATTTATCTCCGGCTCCGGCGTCAATCAGAATCTTCCGAGCGCCGTCAACCACCAGCAAACATTTCATCGCTCCCTTGCAAAGATTATTTTCGTCCGATGGGTAATGCTTACTCCACAACACCTTCGGAACAACACCAAACAGGGCGCCGCCATCAGCCATGAAATAACCTGCATGAATTGGATAAAGCTTCATATACTGAAATTTTGTGATTCGGATTTTGTTACTTTTAACCGCAAAATTGGCAAAAAGTTACCGAAACCATGAATATTCATTTCATCGCCATTGGCGGAGCTGCCATGCATAACCTGGCTATTACCCTAAAACAAAAAGGTTACCGGGTAACCGGCTCAGACGACGAAATATTTGAGCCCTCGAAAAGCCGCTTGGAACTACACGGTTTGTTACCCGATGCATTTGGGTGGGATGTTAACAGGATCACATCTGATTTAGATGCTGTCATCCTGGGAATGCACGCCCGCGAAGACAATCCGGAGTTGGCAAAAGCAAAAGTGCTGGGCGTAAAAATCTATTCGTACCCGGAATTTCTTTACGAACAGACCAAGAACAAAACCAGGGTCGTCATTGGCGGAAGCCACGGGAAAACCACCATTACGTCGATGATTATGCACGTGCTGAAAGAGAATAACGTCGATTTTGATTATATGGTTGGTGCACAAATTGAAGGCTTCGATACGATGGTTCGGCTCAGTGAGTCGGCAAAAATTGCCGTATTCGAAGGTGATGAATACTTATCATCGCCCATCGACCGGCGCCCGAAATTTCATTTGTATCAACCACAGATCGGTCTTCTTTCGGGGATTGCCTGGGACCATATCAACGTCTTCCCTTCCTTCGATAACTATGTAGAGCAATTCAGGGAGTTTGCGCGGCTGATGCCGGACAACGGTCACCTGATTTATTTCGATGGCGACGAAAACCTGAGGGAAATTGCTGACAAAAACGCATCCCGTCTGAAGGTAACTGGCTACAACGAACACACAGCAGATGTAAAAAACGGAGAAACACGATTGATTACGACTGAAGGAAAACACGTGGGGCTGACTGTTTTCGGACGACACAATTTGCAAAATATCAGCGGTGCGCACATTATTTGCCAGCAATTGGGCATATCAGATGAAGATTTTTACCGGACCATTTCCACTTTCAGCGGCGCTGCCCGCCGTTTAGAGAAACTGGCTGAAACCAATAGCATGACCATCTTCCGCGATTTTGCCCACTCGCCATCGAAGCTGAAGGCAACCGTGGAAGCGGTGAAGCAACAATTTCCCGACAGGAAATTAACAGCTGTCATGGAATTGCACACTTTCAGTAGTCTGAAGAAAGAGTTTCTTCCGCTTTACAAAGATTCCATGGAGAAAGCAGACACAGCGTTCGTCTATTTTAGTCCGCATACCATCGAGCATAAAAAACTTGAACCTATCACGACAGACCAGGTGAGAGAAGCTTTCGGGCGCGAAGATCTGCATGTATTTACGGATTCGGATGCACTGTTTTCAGTGTTGGAGAGTTTGCCACACTGCAACCAAAACCTGCTGCTGATGAGTTCCGGGACCTTTTCGGGAAAAGATCTACCCGGATTTGCTCAATCGCTAATTGAAGAATAAAAAACGGGGAACTTTCATTCCCCGTCTCTGCTTTTAGTTGGTCTCTTTCACTTTTGCTTCAAGCGATTTGATTTGCTCATCCAGCTTATTCTTCGCTTTCAGCACCAGCGATAAATCGTATGCTTTTTTGACAGCTTCTTTATCAAAGGTCTCCAGGACGATATAATAATATCGTTTCCCCAGAAAAACAGCTTTCAGCTTCAGGTCAGTATGCTCGGCAATAAATTTAATCACATCGTCGCTTTTCCCATTCTTATACGAAACCTGCTCCCACTTTTTATCCAGAAATTCACTGTGATGATTGTTGACATCGTCCAAAGGAACAGTATCGGTTCGGGCATTTAATTTACCGTCATAAACCCGGATTGCCACATGATTAAGCCATTTATCTCCGTAGTAATTACTCGACAGGTAAATCCGTCCACTGGCATCAAGGTGCACCTGGATAAATGACCGGTCCCAGCTCCGATTAACAGATTGTCTTTTCGGAACATATTGCATGTATCGATCGAACTCGCCTTTTTTTGTTGTGAAATTCTTTGACAACGCGCTAATCCGCTCATTCAACGAATCGCGCTGAGCCCTGAGTGACACCAACTTGGCAACGAAGATGCGCTTCTTCATTTCACCGGCCTGTTTTATCTGGGCAACCGCTTCGGGATACGATTTGGCTATGGAATCAAGGCTTTGAACAGCCTTCACCGTATCGCCCTGCGAGAGCAATGTTTCCGCCCTGTTTATCTGTTGAGCCGCTTTCTCCGACTGAGTCGGTCCACATGAAACAAATAACACCGACATCAACCCAAGAAAAAATACTGCACTGCTATATACTCGTTTCATACCTCGAAATTTTTCCTAAAAATACAATTTCTGTTCGACTCAAAATGAAATTTTCAAAATCCGATGTGACAAGCTCAAATAATTCTGGCTACATTTGAAAGCACAAAGAACGAATTGGGATTCATTATCGGATAATATTCCGGTTCTCAATGTGTTCTGAATTTAATTGACTCGAAATGAAAAAGATTATTGTGCTGGCAACGCTTGCAATAACGTTGTTTTCATGTCATCCCAGTCGTCAGAGAGATGCTCAAATCTCCTTCAAGCTAAAAGACATTCATCAGCAGGATTACTACTATAAAGTTCACATTGCCTATCCGTTAATCGAAAGTTACTGGTCGAATTGTCGGTTCGAAGACACGTTTAACCGCGAAATGATCAGCTTCGCCGACAGTACTTTGGCTGAATTTCAGGGTAAAGAACTGGCGGAAAAGAAACAGGTTGTCGATCAGGCGTTAAAAGAAAGTCCGAATCCCCGCCCTGGATATCGTTACGAAATGTCGCTCACCCATCAGTGGTTCAATATCTACAATGGGATGCTCAGTCTTCGTTTCAAGAAATACGAATACGCGTTGGGAGCTCACGGAAATACATGGTTTATTTGCTACAACTTTTCAGCTTCCGATAATCGTTTTCTTACCATCGACGACATCATTGACCGTTCGACACCAGAAAAATTGCAGGAACTGGCAGAGATTATTTCCCAATATCTCGATAATCCGGAAGATTGCTTTGCGGTAACAGCCGATGATTTGGACAACGATTTTCAGAATGTCAACTTCACCAATGATGACATTATTTTTTCGTTTGCCAACTATCAGATTGGGCCGTATGCCTGTGGAACGGCTATTGTTCATATACCAATTGAGGTGTTGAAAAAGAAGGATTTGATACAGCCTGAATTTTTAAAAATGCTTCAGCCCGACGAATAAGATACCCGATTTCATACTTTTATCTGATTCAGGTAGCAAACGTTTAACGCCCATATCATAAAGGTTTACTACCTTTCAGGGAAAATTCTCTCCTATCCATGGTGACACTTACACAACTCGAATACATCGTAGCCGTCGATACGTATCGTCATTTTGCGACTGCAGCCGAAAAAAAGTTCATTACCCAGCCTACGCTGAGTATGCAAATCAAGAAAATGGAGGATGAGCTGGGTGTCATCATTTTCGACCGGAGTAAACAGCCCATTATTCCGACCGATGTGGGGCGTAAAATTATTGAACAGGCCCGACAAATTTTATTCGAGGCAAGTAAAATCAACACCATCATCGATGATTTTCGTGGCGAAGTGAGCGGAACGTTGAAAATCGGGATCATTCCAACATTAACGCCCTACCTTCTGCCTCTTTTCATTGGCGAATTCTCGAAGAAATATCCCAACATCGATATCTATGTGGAAGAATATTATACACACATCATCGAAGATAAACTGAAGAAGGATCAACTGGATGTGGGAATTGTTGTCACTCCACTCAAGGATAGAAACATTCATGAAGATCCGCTTTTTTACGAGGAGATGAAAATCTTTTCGCACCGCGGACATCCCATCGCTAAAAAACAGACCATCTCGGTTAAAGATATTGCATCACCGGACATTTGGCTGCTCGACGATGGTCACTGCTTCCGGACGCAGGTTATCAATCTATGCCGGATGAAAAACCAGGTGCAATCCAAGCTTCCTTTTCATTTTGACGGCGGTTCGCTGGAAACCATTATGAAAATTGTGGAACGGGAAGGTGGGTATACGTTAATTCCGGAGCTCGCTGCCGGGTTTGTACCCTTAACCGCACCGGTCATTGTCCGGAACTTCTCGGATTTGACCCCTTTACGGGAAGTCAGCCTGATTTATGCCCGGAACTTTGCCAAGCATAAACTGATCAGCGTTCTCCGCGAGGAAATCATTCAACAAGTTCCTAAATCTCTCAGGAACAAGGAGCGCGGAACCATTGTAGAATGGCGCTAATTTTTTTAATCTTTTTATTTGTTGTTTAAGAAATATGTTATTTCTTTGCATCGCTCAAAACAAAAGGGCAAACAAGCCCTGATGAGCCGTTCAAAATTTTGAATGATTAACAGTCCTTCGTTTGGAGCTTAAAAAAATCTCGTTATTTTTGCAGCGCCAAATAAAAGGCAAGCAATAGGAGGCCCGTTCGTCTAGGGGTTAGGACGCCAGGTTTTCATCCTGGTAACAGGGGTTCGATTCCCCTACGGGCTACGACAGGAATGCATCTTCGGAAAAACCGGTCGAATGCTTTCCAAATCAGTAAAAAACGTTAATTTTACAGTCCCAATTGAAGGGACATTGAACAAGGAGGCCCGTTCGTCTAGGGGTTAGGACGCCAGGTTTTCATCCTGGTAACAGGGGTTCGATTCCCCTACGGGCTACTTTTTAAAGACATTAATTATTTAGGGAAATGGCAAATCATAAATCAGCAGCAAAGAGAGCAAGACAATCAGAAAAGCGTCGTTTGGAAAACCGCTATTACGCGAAAACGATGCGTAATGCAGTTCGTAAACTGCGTGATACCAGCGAAAAAGAAGCCGCGTCGGAGATGTACCCGAAGGTTTCTGCTATGCTCGACAAACTGGCTAAGAAAAATGTCATTCACAAAAACAAAGCGGCTAACCTCAAGTCAAGCCTGTCTTTGCACGTGAACAGCCTGTAAGATATTTATAATCTATATTTCAGCTCATCCTTCAGAAAGGGTGGGCTTTTTTTGTTTTGACCAATTTCTCCGTTCCCGGTTTGGATTACATTTTGTAAATTAGTTAAAAGCTAAACCTGAATGGAAGAATACCGAAAACTCAGTATCAAGGACTGGGCAGTAGAAGACCGCCCCCGCGAAAAACTCCTCTACCGGGGACTTGCCTCCCTTTCCGACGCCGAATTAATCGCCATCCTCATTGGATCGGGTAACAGCGAAGAAACTGCCGTCGAATTATCACGCCGAATTTTGGGGACTGTTAAAAATAACCTGAATGCTTTGGGCAAGCTTGATGTGGAAGCCCTGAAGAAATTCAAAGGTATCGGGGAAGCGAAAGCAATTACAGTAATCGCTGCATTAGAACTGGGACGGCGACGTAACCAGTCTGAAGCTCTAAAAGCGAAACAAGTAACCAGCAGTCGCGATGCTGCCGAATTCCTGCAACCTGTGATGGGCGATTTGTCTCACGAAGAGTTTTGGCTTATTCTCCTCAACCGCCACAACAAGATTATTCACTACGAACGAATCAGCCAGGGAGGCCTGACCGGTACCGTCATCGACGTTCGTCTCATTCTGAAAAAAGCGCTCGAAAAACTGGCTACATCCATTATTATCGCACATAATCATCCATCAGGGAATCTGCTGGCCAGCGAGTCCGACCGTAAAATAACCAAACAAATGAAAGAGGCCGCTAAACTGATGGAAATCCCGCTGCTCGATCACCTCATCATCACTCAAAACGGTTACTATAGCTTCGCCGATGACGGTGCCATCTGAAAAACATAGTAGTATTTTTTTACATTTGTGATAAACCCAGCCTTTGACTGTGATAATTATCTATTGCAATAATCTGAGTCCTCGTCTGACTTATACAGCCAGATATGTCTTCAATGATCTGCTCCCAACCACATTTCAACTGACAGATGATTTGGATACGATCAAAAGCTTTGACGGTCCCGTTGTCAATTACTCTGATAACAATGAATTGCCGGGTTTGCATATTCTTCCCCACGGTTTGCTTTTTTCCGAAAAGCTCGTTGATTTTGTTCCGCAAGTAGATAAATCCGGTGACATTCCACTGCTTTTCCCGGTTTCAAACGGAAGCAAAGATATTCTCGCATTCGACATATTCTCCGCCGTGTTTTGGATGATTTCCAGGTATGAAGAATATTTCCCGAAAGGAAAAACAGATATTCACGGCCGGTTCAGAGCGGAGGAATCTTTCGCTTTCCAGCAAAGTTTTCTCCAACTTCCCGTTGTTGACTTGTGGGCACAACTGTTGGCCGATGCGATTGCAGCCCGATGGTCTCATTGGGAAAAACCGGCACGTCGTTTTCGCTACATCTCAACAATCGATGTGGACAATGCGTATGCAATCCTGCACAAAAATATGTTGCGCCGGGTCACTGCATCGTTTCGTTCGGTGATGAACCCAAAAAGAAACAGTCCCTTCCCGGTTAGGAAGGAGGTTTTGAAAGGGCGCACACCGGATCCATACGACACTTATTCCGAGATGGAAAAGCTCCATGAAACGTACAACGTCGAGGCCGTTTTTTTCTTCCTGTTAGGTGATTACGGAAAGTTTGATAAAAATCTTTCTTACCGGAATGTCAACTACCGCGTGCTTATTCGCGATACCTCGAAGAAGGTCCCGGTTGGAATTCATCCGTCCTACAAAGCTTCCGGTTCCCCGAAAAAACTGGAAACCGAAGTCAAAAGGCTCAGTAAAATCATTGGCGAACCTCCGTTCCGAAGCCGGTTTCATTACCTCCGTCTTAAATTTCCACAATCGTACCAGTGGCTTATCGGCGCAGGAATTAAAGAGGATTATACGCTCACGTATCATTCACATCCCGGATTCAGGGCAGGAACCTGCACACCGTTCCGCTTTTACGATTTGTCGACGGAAAGCGAAACCAACCTGAGGATAATTCCTACAACGGTAATGGAGGTATCGTTGAAACAGTACCAGGAACAAAATCCCGAACAAGCGGCAGAAACAATTCACCGCTTAATGATGGAGGTGAAAAATGTGAATGGTACCTTTGTTTCATTATTCCACAACGAATCGTTGAGCGATTTGGACGAATGGAAAGGATGGAAGAAAGTCTTCCAATCGATGTTGAAAAAGGCGGCTGAACTTCGTGATGAATAAAAATCAGACAATCGACTATATTTCGTACGACAAGCTGGATGTCAAAAAATGGGACACGTGTATTGACAACGCCGTGAACGGGATCATATATGCCTATTCATGGTATCTCGATATCATGGCGGGCAAATGGGATGCGCTGGTGATGGGCGACTACGAGTATGTGATGCCGTTGGTTCCGCGGCGCAAATATGGGATATGGTATCTGTACCAGCCCTATTTTACGCAACAATCCGGTATTTTTTCAGCCAACCTCCTGAATGCCGATGTGGTCGACAAGTTTCTCAATGCGATTCCGGCCAAATACAAATTGATCGAAATCTCCCTCAACGCGTTCAATACACATAACCGCCTCGCTCATTTCGAAAACGAACGTCGCGTGACGTACCAGCTCGATTTAATCCAGCCGTATCAACAGCTGTGCTCCGCCTATAAAATCAATACCATCCGGAATATTCGGAAGGCGCAGAAAAACAACGTTTTTATCGACGAGAATATCGACCCGGGGCTTTTTATGCGTTTTACAAAGGAACACCTGCAGAAAAAAGTCCCGGAGTTAAAAGATGCCGACTTTCTCCGTCTACAAAAACTGGTCAGCTACTGCGTTCGCTACGGACGGGGACGCATCAGCGCCGTGTACTCCGATCACAACGAACTGTTGGCAACTGCTTTCTTCGTATGGTCGCACCATAAGCCAATCATGCTGGTATCGGCCAGCTCGGAAGAAGGGAAAAGGCAAAGCGCCATGTTCTTTATGATTGATCAGTTTATTCAGAAATATTCGGGCAATCCGTATACCTTCGATTTCGAAGGCTCGACCATTGAATCGGTAGCTCGCTTTTACGCGGGCTTTGGTGCAACTCCAACAGAGTACTCGTTTATTCGTCGAAATAACCTGCCTCTTTTTTTGAAATGGTTTAAACAGTGAATCTGGTTCTTCCGAAAAATCATTTTTTATTATTTTCGCATAAAAATTCCATGATTCACATACTTGGCGAAAACAATTCCCTCTTTAATCAATTCATAGCTGAAATCAGGGACGAAGTTGTACAGAAAGATTCACTCCGGTTCCGCCGGAATTTAGAACGTGTAGGAGAGATTTTTGCTTACGAAATCAGCAAACAGCTCGAATTTAAAACAGCGGATGTGACAACTCCCCTTGGAGTGGCCAAAGTTCCCACATTAGCGCAACAGCCGGTTTTGGCAACTATTCTACGTGCCGGACTTCCGCTCCACCAGGGATTGCTCAACTATTTCGACCAGGGCGAAAACTGTTTCATTTCAGCTTATCGCAAATACGACGAAAGCGGCGAATTCCACATCGAGTTTGAATATATTTCATCTCCATCGGTCGACGACAAAATCGTCATCCTCTCTGACCCAATGCTGGCAACCGGTGCTTCGATGGAAATCGGTTACCGGGCTTTGCTTGAAAAAGGTACTCCCAAACACGTGCACATGGTTTCAGTAATTGCCAGCCAGGAAGGCGTTGATTACCTAAGGAAACACATGCCGGAAAATAATTATACACTTTGGATTGGAGCTATCGACCAGGAAATGACACCCAAATCATATATCGTACCCGGATTAGGTGATGCAGGCGATTTGGCCTACGGAGTGAAAATGGATTCGAAGAAAAAGACACATAACCGGTAATTATTTTTACACCGGAAAGATTTAATAATGCCGTTGTGCAAGAGTAATTAACGCTCCTGCTCAGCGGCTTTTTTGTGCCCTACAGTTTTTCAACCGAAGAAGTATCGTCACATTCAGCAAGCATCCGGCTGATAGTTTTTCCGGTAACCGGATGAATCAGGTCAGGATAGAGCTCACTCAATGGTTCCAGAACAAAACGCCGCTCTCCCATTCGCGGATGCGGAACCACCAGATCCGATGTGTTAATGATTTGTTCCTCCACGAAAAGAATGTCAAGATCAAGCGTCCGGGCAGCATACCCTTCCCCTTTGCGTTCGCGACCGAAAAATGCTTCTACCGAAAGGAGTATTTGCAACAATTCATGCGGAAGCAGTTTTGTTTTCAGGGTGACAACCTGGTTCAAAAACGGATCGGAATCAAAGCCCCAGGCCTCGGTCCGGTAAAGCGATGACTCCCGCACGATGGCCCCGGCTTTATCGATGAGTTGGCCTTTGGCTTTGCTGAATATTTCCAGCGTGTCGCCCACATTTCCTCCCAGTAAAATATCAACCTGAAGCATTCCGTTCATTTTTTCTGTAATAAAAAGCTGTACAATAATACCTATTTTAAGACGATTAATTTTAATTTCAGTTTTCGGTTATAGTACATAGGGAAATGCTGGTAGCCAACATTTCACCGTTATCGAAAACATTTCTTTTTTAAGCAATTACAGTACACCTAAATTCAGTAATATGAATAGTTTTTGGAAAGTTTTTTTGGCCACTTTACTGGCCATGTTCATTGGAGTTATCCTCTTCTTTTTCATTTCCATCGGCTTTCTGTCATCGCTGGCTTCATTTGCCGAGCCCACCGTGCAGGTTGCCAATAACTCAGTATTGACCCTCAAGTTGGATAACCGCATTGTTGACCGGAAATCGAATAATCCGTTTGAGGATATGGACATTCCGGTACCTGGTATCAGCTCAACTCCGACCACCGGGCTCAATCAGATTTTGCGATCGATTAAGAAAGCGAAAACTGATGACCACATCAAAGGTATCTACCTGAATCTTTCGGACATTGGTGCCGGTTATGCTACCGTGGAAGAAATCCGTGATGCGCTCAAGGATTTTAAAACATCTGACAAATTTATTTACGCTTACTCTGACAACATTTCGCAAAAAGCTTACTACCTGGCGACGGTAGCCGACAGCCTTATCATGAATCCCCGCGGCATGTTCGATTTCAGGGGACTGAGCGCGCAACGAACTTTCTACAAAAAAGCCATGGACAAGTTCGGCATCGATATGCAAATCATTCGCGGCCGGAACAACAAGTTCAAGTCGGCGGTTGAACCGTTCATGTACGAAAAGATGAGTGAAGCGAACCGGGAACAAACGAAGGTTTACCTCAATAGCATCTGGGACCATCTCCTTCAGGGAATCTCCGAAACGAGAAACATTCCGGTTGATTCACTTCAGGCATTTGCCAACGAAGTACAAACCTTCCGCATGCCTCAAAAAGCGTTGGGTGAAGGATTCTTCGATAACCTGAAATACAAAGACCAGGTGTTAAATGATTTGCGCGAACTGACCGGCGTTGGAAAAGACAAAGACATTCCAAGCATCGGTCCGGGTAAATACGACAAGGTACCAGAGAAGCTCGATGGCAAAGGTTTGGCGAAAAACAAAATCGCCGTTATTTACGCGCAGGGTGAAATTGACCCCGGAAGTGACGGTTCCTACTACATCGATTCGAAGAAAATATCACAAACCATCCGCCAGGCAAGACAAGATTCAACCATCAAGGCAGTTGTCTTCCGTGTGAATTCCCCCGGAGGAAGTGCCTATGGTTCGGAAGTTATCTGGCGCGAAGTGGAATTAACCCAAAAAGTGAAGCCGGTGGTTGTTTCCATGGGTGATTTGGCAGCATCGGGAGGTTACTACATCTCGTGCGCAGCCGGTACTATTTTGGCCGAGCCTACCACCATTACCGGTTCGATAGGTATTTTCGGAATGATTCCGAACTTCCACGATCTTTTGTCCAACAAAATCGGTATCACCTTTGACGAGGTAAATACCAATACCCACTCCGATATGCCGACTGTCAGCAGGGCCATGACTCCTTTCGAACATGACCTCATGCAGAACTATGTAGAAAAGGGTTACGAACTGTTCCTGAAAAGAGTAGCTACCGGACGTGACACAACCAGTACGTATATCGATGGTATTGGCCAGGGACGCGTTTGGACCGGTGAGAATGGAAAACAAATTGGTTTGGTCGACAAGTTCGGTGGATTGAACGATGCCATTAAGCTGGCAGCCAACCAGGCTGGTGTTGAAAATTACCGCATCAAGGAATTGCCGAAAGAAAAAGACCCGTTCGAGGAAATCCTGAAGAGTTTCTCGACAGCCGCCAAAGTGAAAATGTCTGAATATGTGTTGGGTGACTCGTATCAAACATGGGAAAACATCAACCGTGTTTCGCACATGAATGGTTTGTACACAATGTTGCCATACACACTTGAAATCCGATAAAATTCAATTAATTTTGCCATATAAAAAGGAGAACACAGGTTGTTCTCCTTTTTTTCTGTCTTGATAAAGTAGTAACTTAGTCTTCTTCGCGAAACAACAAAAGCGATAAGATTTCACTGTTGCTTCGGATACAAAAACGATTGTGAAAAAATTGATATTCATACCTCTTTCGTGGTTGTATGGCCTTGTTGTCGCCATTCGGAACCGACTCTTCGAAATGGACATCCTCCATTCGAAGGAGTTTTCCATACCCACGATCTCGGTCGGCAATATTGCAGTTGGCGGAACCGGAAAAACACCACATACCGAATACCTGGTCCGGTTACTTCATAAGGAGTTCAAAGTCGCCACCCTCAGCCGCGGTTACAAACGAAAAACCAAAGGATTTCATATTGCCCGGGTCGATTCAACGGTAAATGAGGTGGGTGATGAGCCCCTGCAAATCAAACAGAAATTTCCGGAGATAACCGTCGCCGTCGATGAAAAAAGAGTGCACGGCGTAGAAGAATTACTCAAATCGGAAAAGCATCACCGACCTGAAATCATCCTGCTCGACGATGCCTTTCAGCACCGCTACATCAATCCGGGTGTGAATATCCTGCTGACCGAATACAGTCGTTTGGTTACACAGGATCATCTGTTGCCTTACGGCAGACTTCGTGAAAAAGCCTCGAACCGCATTCGTGCGAATATGATTATTGTAACCAAATGCCCGGGCGAACTCAAGCCCATCGACGAGCGTATTATTACGAAAGAGCTGGATATAAAACCTTTCCAAAACCTTTATTTCACAACACTGGAATATGGTGCACCAGTCCCTGTTTTCCCCGGTAAGGTAAGAGAAGCTTATTCCCACATCGATTCGGCTGTTTTATTGGTCACCGGTATTGCCAACCCCGAGCCTTTGAAGGAATATTTGCGGCACCGGACAGTCGAAATCCACGAGATTGCTTTTAGCGATCATCGTAATTTTACCCCAAAAGACATGGAACGCGTGGAAGAACGCTTCATTGAGATTCAGTCATCACACAAGATCATCATTACAACAGAAAAGGACATGATTCGGATAAAAGGCCTGAACCACGTCCCTGATATTGTCAAAGAGAGTTTACATTATATTCCACTGGAAATTAAATTCCTGAATGACGGCAAAAAGAATTTTGACCGAAAAATACTGAACTATGTTAGAGAAAATAAAAGCAACTTCGACCTATATTCAAGAGCAAACCGGGTATGAGGCGGAAGTAGGAATCATCCTGGGCACAGGATTGGGAGGCTTGGCGAAGGAAATCGACATTGAGCATTCGCTGAATTATTCTGATATCCCCAACTTTCCGGTTTCGACCGTTGAAGGACATGCCGGAAGGCTGATTTTCGGACACCTGGGCGGGAAGAAAATCATCGCCATGCAGGGACGTTTTCATTTCTACGAAGGATACTCATTGCAGGATGTCACTTTCCCTGTCCGTGTATTACGACAACTGGGTGTTCGTAAACTCATCGTCTCCAATGCCAGTGGCGGATTGAATCCCGAATACAAAGTGGGCGATATCATGATGCTCACCGACCACATCAATATGTTTCCGGGCAACCCATTAATTGGCCCCAACCTGGAAGAACTGGGACCGCGCTTTCCCGATATGAGTGAGGCTTACAATCTGCACCTCCGCAACCTGGCGCGGAAAATTGCGCTGAAGAATGACATCAGTCTTGAAGAAGGGGTGTACGTTGGCGTAGCTGGCCCAACTTTCGAAACACCAGCTGAATACAAGATGTTCCGGGTGTTGGGAGGCGATGCTGTTGGTATGTCGACCGTGCCCGAAGTAATTGTGGCCCGCCATATGGACATCGACGTTTTCGGTATTTCCATTGTGACCGACAGCGGCGTACCCGGCGAAATCGTCGAGATATCGCACGAAGAAGTTCAGGAAGTAGCCATGAAAGCCGAACCGAAGCTTTCACTCATCATCCGTGAACTGATACGACAGATGTAAATACCCTTCCGGGAAACCGGAACGGAGAAAATTATACAAACAACCGCACCAACTTATCCGGGGGTAAGCACCTTCGGATATCTTTTTGCTCACCTTTTGTTATTCTAATGCTGATTAAAATAAGTTTTAATCATGGTTAAATTATTTTTTAATCCCGATTAAAACTAAAAATAATCATGATTAGAATTAGGAAAGGTAAGTACATCTAACATAAGATGTGCAGATGTTTTCAGCAGAACATCAGCTTCCCAGTAACAAAAGCAGGATACCTGCCAGTATACCGAACAGCAGCATAAATTTTCGGCGGATGTTTTTCTCCCGGAAAAGAACTGCTCCCAATGCAAAAGTGATAACTACCCCTCCCCTTCGCAAAGCGGAAATGACCGAAATCAGAGAGCCATCCAACGAAAGCGCATAGAAATAGAGAAAATCGGCGGTAACCAGGAACAACCCGATGAACGGAATGCTCCAACGCCATTGAAACGGCGTATTCCTCTTCCGGCGCGGATACCAAATGAACAACAGGATGGGCAATAACAGCACGACCTGGTAAATGGAGAACCACGCCTGTACGGCCATCCGGTCGAAATGACGAATGAGAAATTTATCGTACAAACCACTTACCGCCCCGAGCAATGTTCCGGCAATAATGAACAGTACCCATTTATTGGTTCGAAAGTGAATTCCTTCCGTTTTCCCCGCCAGGGAAAACAGGTAAAAGAAAACCAGCGTTACCGAAAGTCCAATCCACTGCATAGGAGAAAGATGTTCCGAGAAAACCAGAATGGCACCAATCAATGTCCAAACCGGTCCGGTTGCCCGGATAGGCGTCACAATGGTAATGGGCAAATGCTTCATGGCAAAATAGGCAAACAACCACGACGAAGTCACAATCACAGCTTTGAGAAAAATATAGCCATGCTGCTCAATCGGAATGGACGGAATGAAAAAGAGCGATTCATTAAAACCTTCGGGCGCGAAATGAGATAGCAGCAACAAAGGGACAAACAGCAATGCCGAAGTAACGGTCGAAAAGAAGAGCACCGGAATAACGGCATTGTCTCTCAACGACCACTTCTTAAACACATCGTATGTACCCAGAAAAAGCGACGATATCGCCCCAAAGATTGCCCACATATCTTTTTCAATTCGAATCAACAAAAGTAGCGGGTATCACTTAGTTGAGTATCATCCGGGTTTTACGGAATAGTTAATAAATACATCCGCTTACAGGATACTGATCCGACGAACGTAATCAAACCACATCACTCCAGCACAAAGACCGGTATAAATTATCTTCTGAAATTAAACATACATATTTTATAATAATTTGATATTACAAACCAATCAAAGGAGAACATTCGTTTATACATTTGAAGTTTATCTGCTAAATTCACATTCAACAATAAATAAACCTTAGCACAAGCTACTTTGGATGAAGCAAACAGACCTAAAAATCATAATATGAACACTGATGACTTAAAATTTAAAGGATTCACCGACAAACTTTCGTCCTCTATCGAGCAAAACAGTCATATCGAGACTCAATTGTTTGAGAAATTTAATGTAAAACGGGGCCTGCGGAATGCTGACCATACCGGCGTACTGGTCGGACTGACCCGCATTGGCGATGTTGTGGGCTATCGGAAAAGCAATGAGGGAACATTGGTAGCGGTTGATGGCCATCTGTTTTACCGGGGAATTAACATTTACGACCTGGTTAAAGGGTTCCAGGCTGAAGGCAGGCATGGTTTTGACGAAACTATTTACCTGTTGCTTACTGGCGACCTTCCTAACAAACCCGAATTGACTGAGTTCTCAGCCTACATGGCGGCAAAACGCACCTTGCCTGAAAAACTGAAAAATTCGCTACTCAGCCTGCACGGGAAAAACATCATGAACATTCTCGCTCGTTCGGTACTAGTCCTTTATAATTACGATGATGATGCTGAAGATACCACTACACCACAATTAATTAAACAGTCTCTCAGTCTCATTGCCAAGTTCCCGACGGTTATTGCTTATGCATACCATAATTATGTCCACCAGTTTAAAGGAGCCACACTTTCCATTCGTCACCCAAAGCGAGAATTGACTACAGCTGAGAATCTGCTATACCTATTGAAAGGCTCCGGAAATTATACCGCTCTCGATGCTGATGTGCTTGACCTGGCATTGGTGCTGCACGCCGAACACGGCGGTGGTAATAACTCGACCTTTACCATAAGGGTGACCAGTTCCTCGGGAACAGATACATACTCATCAGTTGCATCGGCAATTGCATCCTTAAAAGGCCCTTTACACGGAGGTGCTAATCTCGAAGTTATGAAAATGATGGATCACTTAAAGAAGGAGATACATGATTGGAAAGACGAGGAAGAGATTAAGAGTTACCTGATGCGTATCCTGAGAAAAGAAGCATACAATGGCACTGGTAAGATTTATGGTATCGGACATGCTGTTTATACTGTTTCGGACCCCCGGGCCGTACTACTTAAAGAAAAAGCCAGGGAGCTGGCTATAGAGAAAGGTTTGACTGAAGAGTTTGACTTCTACGAACGTATAGAGCTCTTGGGAATTCAGACTTTTATGGAGTATAAAGGAGCCAAAGTCAACAAAACCGTATGTGCCAATGTAGACTTTTACTCGGGATTTGTTTACTCAATGATTGGACTACCAAAGGAAATCTACACTCCGTTGTTCGCCATGTCGCGTATGGCTGGTTGGACTGCTCATCGCATAGAGGAGCTGAACTTCGAACAGCGGCGTATTATCCGCCCGGCTTACAAAAATGTCATGGACCCCAGAACCTATCAACCTTTGCTGGAACGGAAATAACCTGCTAAAACAAAAAGAGAGCCTGGTTAGCTCTCTTTTTAGTCACCTATCATTATATCCTTAGAAGGGGAATTCGTCCTCCTTCAAATCCGATTTTGCTTTTTCGGTTTCCGGCTTCTTCGCCTCCAGATGCTCCGGATTTCCATCCACATAAATGGCTTTATGTGGGGTAACCGGACAGGCATGTTCGCAGGCACCACATCCCACACAAATATCTTCCGTTACTTCGGGAATAACCAAATCGCCATAAGGAACCATGTGCACCGCTTTGGTAGGACAATGCTCCGAACAAGCACCGCAGTCAGTTCCGTCGGTTTCTACGATGCAATTCGCCTTGATGAAATGCGCTTTCCCGATTTGAGTCACGTGTTTTTGCTCCACCGTCAGTGGCTTGATGGCACCTGTTGGGCAAACCTCGCCACACGTCGTACAATCGAAGTTGCACAAACCGGCCTGGAAATCCATGTGCGGCTGCAACATACCAGCCAGACCATATTCCAAGAACGATGGCTGCAACACCTTGCTGGGACAAGCACTTACACAAAGCGAGCAGCCGGTACAAATGTCGTTAAAACGTTCAATACTTTCCGAGCCGGGAGGTGAAACAGCAAATTGCTTGTTTTCCGGAATCTTCCCTCCGTTGCTGGTATGAACGGTAGTTGAATCTTTCTGAGCGACGGCTGCTGCCTGCACCTTCTCCACCGAAGCCAACCCAGCTACAGCAGCCATTCCGGCTCCGGCCGTGAAGAGGAAACTCCGCTTACTCATTTGCGGTCCTTTCGGTTGGGCAACCATCATATCCACCGGTTTCAATTCAACCGGCTTTTCTTTTCTCCCCTTCCGGGAAATCCGGTAAACGGCTGCATCTTCCGGACAGGTATCGATACAGTTATAACAGGCAACACAGCGACTGTAGTCAATTGTTTGCGTTTTGATACTGATGCATTCTGCTTTGCAAACACGCATGCACTTGCCGCATTTCGTACAAGTATCGTGATCCAACTCAATCTTGAAAAGGGAATATTTCGACAGAAAACCCAACACGGTCCCCACGGGACAAACGCTATTACAATAAAGACGCCCCCGGTTAAATGACATCACAATCACCAGGATGAAGAACAGCAAGGTAGTTCCGAGGACAGTCAACTGTACCGGCGCCAGGTCGTACTGATACAGAATCGAATACACATCGGCGGACGAAAGTGCGGCTGCGCCCAGGTTATTCAGCCAAACGACAATGGGCTTGAACAGGTAGGATGCAATCCGTCCGAACAGACTATACGGATCGAGCACCGTCAGCAAGGTGATTCCTCCGAAGAGAACGACCAACAACAACACTCCCAGGATGGAGTACCGTGTAATGGTCCATGCCTTTCGAAATTTGTAGCGGTGTTTTTTCTTTACCTTCCGGGAAAACCAGGAAACCACATCCTGCATAATTCCCAGGGGACAAATCGCGGAACAGTACACCCGGCCGAACAGGAGAGTCAAAGCCAACACAGCAATCAATCCCCAGGCAACCACACCGGCAACGGTAATCGTCTTCATTAAAGCCGGCACAAATTGTAGCGACACTGCCCATTGATAAAAGGTTTCACCGAAAGTGCCCCGGAAATCAATGAATACAGCCGAGAGTAACAGAAAAAAGAACAGGGCCAGCACGACCCTGATTTTTTTTAATATAGATAGTTTCATCGAATCTTATTCGTTAGGAAAATCAGCAAGAAAATGTCACACGACAATGCGTTTAATATTCAGCTTACTCAGGTCCATGGTTCCGAAACCCGCTTCGGCAGCAATTTTAATGTGATTAATTTTAGCCGGATCCATGCCCAGAAATTTCGCGGCAGCTGCATCGGCTGCTACAATGTCTGTGGAAATTAACTGACTCTTCAATGTCACCACATCATCCAGCGAAACACCTACAGGTCCATTCTGCTTCATCATGCGGTAGGCATCCACCACATTCAAATCGGGTTTACGGAAATGCAGGAAGTCAGCGATGCATTGGTGCAGATCGTTCTTGTGGTAATACCCCCGATCCCAAACGCATCCCATGAGGTTCTTCATGGCGATTGTCGCCCTGGACGAACTGTGATTTTTCAAGATTGGAACATTGATAAACACATCGGTATCAAGCATCAACTCGTGAACATCGGTCTGCTTCAACTTCACCCCACCTTTGACATTTACCTGCTTATAGTATTTCTCGCTGTTTCCGGGAACCATTTTTCCTCCGGCTTCAGCTACTGCCTGCTCAATTCCGGAGTGTTGATAACACTTAGACCATTCGTGACAGGTATGGTCGAATACCAATACCTCCTTTGCACCGGCTTCCAGACAGTGTTCAATGATACGCTTCACCAGTTTTGGGTTGGTGTTTCCGGCTCTTTCCGGTGTCCGGTCCCAGCCAATATTTGGTTTCACCAGTACACGTTGTCCGGGTTTTACAAAACGGGACATTCCTCCCAGTGCAGCAATTCCCTTGTCGAACATCACGTCAGGCTCTCCCCCACGAATGGCCACAAGGTCAACATCAGTCTCAGCCTCAGCCGCCAGCAAGCTGTTGGCTCCGCCTAAACTCAGGGCCGCCCCGGTTGCTACGCCGGCGCCCACACTTGATCGAATGAAATCTCTGCGCTTCATAGTTTGGCTCTTTTTTTAAATCAGACTTAAAACTAGCGAAAAAGATTATGTCGATCATACATTAAGTTCTATTAGCCATTGATTTAGAACTAGTTTAAATATATATAACCCTTCATGCAAATCATTCGATGCGATCGGTTAGTACACAGGTTTTTCGGAAGTATCTGGTTTGCCCGGAATTATTGAACGCTTCGATGGCAATGATGTATATCCCCAGTTCAGCCAGTTGCTGGTTATCCTTTCGCCCATCCCAAACCAATTCACTGGCAGAAGCCAGTAGTTCATTATTACTTAGTCGGCGGATTTCGCGACCGGCGGTATCAAATATCCGGATATTGGCCAGCCATCCCGATTCTCCCGGAGAAAGGTGAATGATCAACCGATCGTTATATCCATCATCGTTTGGGGAGAAGATTTTGGGTTCAATCTTCAGCCATTCAGCAACCGACTCATCCTTTACCATCGATGAATTGGCATATCCCGGTGTAGCGAACCCGGCTGTTGCCGCCGCTGAATGCCAGTTCTCTCTTTCGTTTACGTCCCGTGAAAAACTTTTCCGCTCCAGCGAAACACCCGATTCATCTGCAATCAGGGGATGATGCATCGCATGATCATAACTGAATTCCTCCAGAATCTCCATTCTTCGGTTCAGCAACACCACTCTCCCGGCATCATCCGGAAGAGAAGGGAACTCGTTCATTGTGAGAAAACAATCCGGACACTCGGTGAAGTATTGGCTCTTTACTACATCCGCATTGATCGCAAGAGCAACATACTCCCCGGCCTCCAGATTTCGTGGTGCATCCGAGATCAACGAAACCTGCTTTAAAGCCAATGAATCATCCCGGGTTGCTAAACTGAGCCCTCCCAAATCGACCACGTTCGGGCCGGGATTGTACAGTTCTACAAAATCAACCTCTTCCGGGAACGGATTGAATAAAACTTCACTCAACATAAGTTCTCCAGGCTGCAGAAACCGGTAGGCAAAATCATAATCACCGCCCGTCGTTTGATTTCCGCATTCATCTGCGAAAGCAGAAAGATGAAGTGTATAGGAATTCCCCTCCTGAAATGTTTCTTCCGGGAAGAAAAATTCTATGAGTTTATTATTTGAAACTTGCAAACTGTCAACGTGAAAATCCTTTCCGGGAAAAGAAATATTCGGCAAAGCCGAAAGCGACTCACTGAACCAGACCGAAAGTTGTTGACCGGATTCTACCCGAATGCCCAACACCTGAGGCGGAATTTCATCCGGGTTGGCCTGCTGCATTGAATTAACTAATCCCGGCGTTCCGCCTGCCACGGCCAACGAAGCCAGCCAGTTTCCGGAGGGACCACACAACCGGTTGAGATCGATTCTTTCCAGCGACCAACCACCATCCTGCTTTTCCGCCTCAAAAAAATTATGGTCGTAATACATCGAATCCATCAGAACTCCTTTATCCGATACAAGAGATAACCCGAATTCACTATTTCGCAACGACAGGCCGGGAATTTCATACACCGTTCCATAATCACTCAACAACGTGCTGTCGCCGGTTCCAACCAACAAAATATAGCTTTGGGGAGCCATGATGAATGGAGGCAACTCTTTTTTCGAGTCATCGATGTGAAGCTTCCAACCTTCCATTTTTGCAGGAAATCCACTATTATTGAATAGTTCAATAAACTCTGCCTCCGGCAATCCCTGCGACGGCGACGGATCGGCCATTACTTCCGTGAAAACGACGGCACCAACCTGGGCTGGCAAGGCGAACGGAAAAACGATAGTGGTATCATTCGTAAGCGTACCTTGCTCATCAGAAAGAGAACCAACCGCTAATTTCAGGTTCCAATCCGTCGGCAGTTCCATTTCCAGAAAAACGGAGGCCGGATAAAACCGCTCCGACCGGATGTGCCGGATATTCATCAGGCTTCCCTGATTGCTAGTTAACGTGTACTTTTGCAGAGAAAGCGCTTCATCCATCATCTTCTCGGAAAACTGTACCTTGATTTCCTGTGGTGAGACAGCCGTGACACTCCGAACATACGGAGATGTATTCTCAAAATCGATGGAGATATCGTCCAGCCAGAATTGCCCGCTGTGTGCCGCGGTGAACCGGAAATAAGCACCGGTCGCCTGCATGGTTAACGAGGGAGTTTCTTCCACTTCTTCATATTCTGCCGACCCGCTACTGCGACTTTTATCCCGGTAGGATAAATGCCAGATACCTTGTGGTGAATGAGAAATTTTCAGCGTTACCGTCTTTCCCTCGTCCCAGACCATCCGTGTTTTTAGAATTTCCTCAACCGGCTTCCCGTTTTGAAACCGAACCAGCGTCAGGCGGTTGTCTTTGGTCATCAGGTTAACACCAGCCATATAGCCTGAAGCCACTGACAGTTCTGTCGTGTCGGCGCAAAGCCAAAAGCCGAAAGCTTCATCGCCAGCAGGAGCCCAGTCGCCATTCGAAAGCGTTACCTCCCAGCTGAAATTTCCGGCATTTAGATCGATCGGCTCAAGGGGATGACTGACATAACTTTCTCCACCCCGACCAAACACAAAATGGCGCAACGAGTAGTCTCCGTCGACCACTTGCTGACTATCCAGTGCCCAGCTTTGACAGGTTCTCCAGCTATCAAGCTGCCCGCTTTCGAAGTTTTCGAAAAATAAAGTTGCAGAGAATAGATTGGTCAACTTACAAATTGTAAGTAAAATAATCGTAAACGTTGATCGCATGGTAAGGTTATCGTTAGGAAAAAAATTAATTTTGGCGTTGTAGCTGTGTCTCGATCAAGTAAATCAGACAATGTTATATTCAAGTTAGTAAATTCAGTAGTATTATGAAAGTAGCAATTGTTGGTGTTAGTGGTGCTGTTGGACAGGAGTTCCTTCGAGTACTTGCCGAGCGGAATTTTCCGATGGATGAACTGGTGTTATTTGGCTCTGCCCGGAGTGCAGGCCGGACCTATGAATTTAAGGGCAAGAAACTGGTGGTAAAGGAACTGAAAGAAGGCGACGATTTTAAAGACATCGATATTGCGCTTACATCTGCCGGGGCCAGCACTTCCAAGGCTTTCGAAGAAACGATTACCAAGCACGGAACGGTGATGATTGACAACTCCAGCGCGTTCCGTATGGATATTGACGTACCGTTAGTTGTTCCGGAAGTCAATCCGGAAGATTGTAAAAATATGCCTCGCCGGATTATCGCCAACCCGAACTGTACGACTATTCAGATGGTGGTAGCGCTGAAAGCGATTGAAAAACTGTCGCATATTACCCGGGTTCACATTGCCACTTACCAGAGCGCCAGTGGTGCGGGTGCATCGGGCATGGCCGAACTGGAAGAGCAGACCAAAGAGGTGGCCAATAACCAGGATCCAACGGTGGAGAAATTCCAGTACCAACTGGTCAACAACGTGATTCCGCACATCGACGTTTTCCTCGACAATGACTACACCAAGGAAGAGATGAAGATGTACAACGAAACGCGGAAGATTATGCACTCCGACGTGCAGGTTAGCGCCACCGCTGTCCGTGTGCCGGTTATGCGTTCTCACTCCGAAGCGATCTGGGTGGAAACCGAAAAGGAAATTTCAGTTGATGCCGCACACAGAGCTTTCGAAGAAGCTGAAGGAATTGTTGTTATCGACAATCCGGCGGAGAAGAAATACCCAATGCCTTTATACCTTTCGGGAAAAGACGAAGTATTTGTGGGCCGTATCCGGAAGGATATCAGCAACCCGAAAGGCCTTACCTTCTGGACGGTTTCCGACCAGATTCTAAAGGGTGCAGCACTGAATGCAGTTCAAATTGCTGAATATTTGGTTCAAGAAGGCATTGTTAAATGACAATCGAAATTCGATTATCAAATACGAAAGACGCTATCTAACTCCCGGGGACGCCATGATCAAAAGTCCACGAGCCATTTACTTCCCGGGGAAGCCGTGATCAAAAGTCCATGAGCCGTTTACTTCCCGGGGAAGCCGTGATCAAAAGTACACGAGCCGTTTACTTCCCGGGGAAGCCGTGATCAAAAGTCCATGAGCCATTTACTTCCCGGCGACAGTCTCTTTTTTGTTTTTATCGATGAAAGGTCCCGGCCGCTAATTTTTTCCTTTTCCAAATAGTCGCTTTTTTAATGACAACTGTTCGAAAGCAACCGGCTTCATAATTTTACTAAAAATGAAAAGCGCCGTATATTTATCATCCAATATCCCTCTTAAAACAATACATGCCAACACAACATCTTTGATAATAGAGCAATTGTACCGTCACCCATTTTTATATTCTTGATAATTATTGATATTTTCATCCTCATTAAACCAAAATAAACCTTGTAAGCAGTTACGATTGAGTGGTGAAGGAGACCCCTATTCTCGAAAGATGAAAATGAAATCGCTTGCACTTTTACTATTATCCTTAGGATTCATATTCTTTGGGCATACCGTCCCGGCATTTGCCGTGCAAAATGAAATGAGTTTTGATTATTTCTCGCAAGAGGATGGTCTGCCCGATAATCATATTCAAATCATTTACCAGGACCACGAAGGTTGGATGTGGTTTGGTACCAGCCAGGGACTAAGTCGTTTCGACGGCTATGAGTTTACCAACTATCAGCATGCGCACTCCGATAGTTTAAGTCTGAAAGGCATCCTGGTGCGTGCCATTTTCGAGGATAAAAAGGGGAATCTCTGGGTTGGAACTGAAAACGGCGGCTTAAACTATTTCGACCGGCAGAAGGAATGCTTCTATCATCCGTACGAGAACAATCCGCTTTTCAAAGGACGAGACGTTTCCATCAATGATATCCAGGAAGATAAAGCTGGAAACATTTGGCTGGGAACCAACAATAACATCTACATCATTGATAAGGATGGTCATCTGAACGCCCTGAACTGGCGAACCAATGGTAAAACGTACAACCTGACCGGAGAGCATGTCCGGATTGTTCAGTTCGATCAGGAAGGGAACATTTGGGCGGGAACCAATAAAGGCATGTTTATCGTCAACCCGCAGAACCACACCATTACACCGCTGAAGTTGCCGCTGACAAAAGGCAACACCGACGAAATTTGGGAAATATTCCGCGACAAAGACGGAACGATGTGGATTGGAACTTACTCCAACGGTGCCTTCATTGTCAATCCAAAAACATGGGCCATCAAACCGTTGGAGTTGAAGCCGGCGTACGAGCGGACGGAAACTGTACGGACCATTTCTGTCGACGCTTTTGGCAACTACTGGATCGGAACCCGGGGGGGAATTTATGTCTACAACAAGAGAAACGGAACCAAAGCATTTTACCGCCACGACGACCGGGAGTATACTAGTCTGATTAACAACTCTATTCTGGACATTTTCAATGACAAGCGGGGGGAGACCTGGATTGGCACACGGGGCGGTCTCAACCTTCTGGCGAAAAGCAAACAGGTATTCCGGAATTTTAGTGCGCACCCTTCCGACAAAAGCCATAAATTCCTGAACAGTGGAATTGTGTATGCTTTATGGATGGACTCTTTGAAAAATATCTGGATTGGAACAGAAGATGGTGGTGTAAATATCTACCACCCGAAAACCGGGCGGTACAGCTATTTGATGACTAAGCCGGGAGACCCGCAAAGCATTTCCCGGAATTGTATAAAAGCTTTTCTGGACGATGAGAAAGGTCATTTATGGATTGGTACTTTCTTAGGCGGAATTGATGTTCTCGATAAGAAAACCGGAAAAGTTATTCAGCATTACCAGCATGAGCCATCCGATTCACGAAGTCTGACGAACAATAAAGTCTTCTCCCTGTTACTCGACAACAAAGGGAACATATGGGTAGGAACCATGAGTGGCATCGACCGGTTCGACCCGAAAAGAAAGGTCTTTGTCCATTATCCGCAGCTGGCGTACAACAAATTCGTTCGCTGGGTCAGCATGGATTCTTCCAATAATATATGGCTGGGCACCGAAGATGAAGTGGTGATTTATAATCCCGAAAGTAAAAAGATAAAACGTTTCAGTGACAACACCCAGGCTTTTCTCGAAGACTCGAAAGGCCGATGCTGGCTTGCAACCCTCGACCGCGGGCTTGCACAATATTCCCGCCTGAGCGGACCCATTCGGTATTATGGAGTGAAAGACGGGCTAACCAACAACCAGGCATTGTGCATTCTGGAAGATAACAACCACAAACTCTGGATCAGTACATCAAACGGCCTTTCCAAATTTAACCCGGAGACCGGTGTATTTCATAACTACACGAGCAAAGACGGCTTAATCAACAACCAGTTTTCGTACGGAGCAGCCTATAAAGCACCCAACGGGAACTTATTGTTCGGAGGCATTTCCGGTTTCAATATGTTTAATCCGTCTAACGTGAAAATTGACGATAAAAATGTTCCGCTGGTGCTGACTTCGCTGAAGGTTTTCAATAAAAATGTCAAAATAGAAACCGGTAAAAAGGCTATTCTGAAAAAAAGCATTTCGGAGACCAAACACCTGACACTGCATTATAACCAGAATGTGTTCACGCTGGAGTTTGCCGCCCTGAATTACATCAACAGCAAAAGCAATCTTTATAGTTATTATCTCGAAGGATTCGACAAAAACTGGAGCGATCCGAGTACAAACCGGACCGCTACTTATACCAACCTCGATCCGGGTGATTATACATTGCACATCAAACGCGTGGTGCCGGGAGTGAAAAGCGACGAAAGCCGCTTGAACCTGCAATTAACGGTTCTTCCACCCTATTGGAAAACCGTTTGGTTCCGCAGTTTGATTCTAGTGGTTATCGGTTTGTTGATCTACTTCCTCATCCGCTTTTTTATCTATCGGGAAAAGATTAAGAACGAGCTGGTTATCGAGCGAATGAAGGCGCGTAAAATCAGGGAACTGGATAACATGAAACTGAAATTCTTCACCAATATTTCCCACGAAATCCGAACGCCTTTAACGTTAATCATGGCCCCGCTGGAAAAGTTGAAGAACGAAAAGGTTCCACAACAGGAATTGAGAAACTACCTGGACGTGATGTACCGGAACACCAATCAGCTGAACCGGCTTATCAATCAATTGCTCGACTTCAGGAAACTGGAATCGGGAAATCTAAAGCTGGAACTTTCGCAGGGAGACATTGTCCGGTTTGTTGCTGACATTGTCCATTCATTCGACGGATTAGCAGAAGATAAAGACATCCACCTGCGTTACAATGCACTGAAAAAAAGACTAATTGCCCGTTTCGATGCCGACAAAATAGAAAAGATACTGAACAACCTGCTTACCAACGCCTTCAAATTCACGAACAAAGGAGGCAAAATAACGGTCAATCTTTCGCTCCTCTTCGACTCAAATGAAGACGATTTGACCAACGAAACTCCTGATAAGGAATACATCGAAATTTCGGTTCGCGACACAGGACAAGGCATTTCTCAGTCTAATGCGGCCAAGATTTTCGATCGCTTCTTTCAGTCGAGCAACGACAAAGCCGAACAAACCGGAACAGGCATTGGCCTGGCTTACGTGAAAGAGCTGGTGCAACTGCACAAGGGAAAAATATTTCTGGTAAGCAAGCCGGGCAAAGGCAGCAAATTTACCGTGCGCGTACCTTATGAAAAAGAACTTCCGACAACTGAACATACCGAAGAAATTACTCCGAAAGGAGAAACAGCCATAAAATCAACAGCAGGACTTCCTGAACAGAACCCTGATCCGGTTCATTCCAATATTATGCTCGTGGTCGAAGATAATCCCGATGTGCGGAATCTCATCGCGAGCCATTTTGCCGAAAGATACCGGGTTATTCAGGCTAAGGACGGCAAAGAAGGCTGGAGAATCACACTGGATACGGTTCCGGACGTCATTGTTAGTGACGTGCTGATGCCCGACACGGACGGTTTCGAGTTCTGCAAAAAGGTAAAATTCGATGAGCGAACCTCGCATATCCCCGTTCTGCTCCTAACGGCTCTCCATTCCAAAGAGCACGAAATGAAAGGCTTGTCGGCAGGCGCAGATGACTATATCACCAAACCTTTCGATTTGGGTATTCTTCAAACCAAAGTGGAGAACATGCTGTCGATAAGGAATTCGCTGAAGGAAAAATACTCGGGTGAAATTACGCTGCAGCCGAGGAACATCGTCATCTCTTCTCCCGATGAGAAATTCCTGCAGAGAGCAGTGGAAGCGGTTGAAAACAACATATCGGATGCGGAGCTCGATATCGAACGGTTTGCCCAGGAAGTAGGCGTTAGTCGTATGCAGCTCTACCGAAAATTACATGCTCTGACCGATATGACGGTCAAAGAATTTATTCGCAGCATCCGCCTGAAACGGGCTTCACAACTGTTGTTGCAGAATGGGATGACCGTTAGTGAAATTGCTTACGCAGTCGGCTTTAAAGATTTGTCGCACTTCCGAAAATGCTTCCGACAGCAATACGGTATGAATGCGACCGAATTCAAGCACAAACATGAATCCGATGTTAGCAATTAGCCGAGGCGATATCCAGTACAGAAGAACAAAAAGTGATAAGTAACCTCATTCGTATACGAACAAAATCTGTCAAAACCTCTCTGGCAGGTTATCCAAAAGACCATTTTGATGTTCACTTTTCGTAAGATTTTTTCGCAAAGCCCAACGCTTCCATAACAAGCATAGGATTAGACAATTATCCATACGAACAGTTACTTTTCATGCTATCGGTGGGAAAATAATCCCCCTGATTTGGGAAGAATTTCCCGCCGGGAGAATATACAACCTCCTCTTTGGGAATAATAAACCACATCAAGCAGATACTTACTTCTAATTTCGAAATCGGATAAAATGGCACGCTTAACAATGGGCAACACTTTTATGGATCAAATGCGACATGATTTGAAAAAATCATCCTGGGGGATCACCATCATTTTGGTTGTTCTGCTCATCGCATTAACCATTCTGGTGAATATTCTTTTCTGAAAAGAAGAGAGTAATAAGCGTATCAACTAACGAATCATTATGAAACTGACGATGTTCAAGGGGAAAGTTCTGACCTTGTTTTTACTGGGACTTACCATTACACAATGTGCGCCTTCGAAAAAGAAAGACAGTTCGTCTGACAATCGAGGGCTGAAAATGGCCGTTCGCATGGCCGATTCGGAGATAGCACACTTCCCCAATGCAGCCTCGGTTGACTTCAAACCTAAAGGGAAGTGGGACTACACCGGCGGATTGATTGCTTCGTCGATGATGAAGCTTTGGAAGGTGACCGGCGACCAAAAGTATTTCAACTATGCGAAATCCTATGCCGACCAGTTTATTGCGGAAGATGGTACCATTAAAGGCTACAAACGAAGTGACTTTAACCTCGACCGGCTGAATTCCGGCAAGTTTTTATTCCCGCTTTACGAACAAACCCATGAGAAAAAATACAAGAAAGCCATCTTTATACTTCGTGACCAATTGAAGGACCAACCCCGGACTCCCGAGGGTGGTTTTTGGCATAAAAAGAGGTACACCAATCAAATGTGGCTCGACGGACTCTACATGGGAGCCCCGTTCTATGCTCAATTTGCAAAAGTATTCAACCAGCCAAAAGATTTCGAAGACGTCATCAATCAATTCCTCATCGTCAATAAACATACCTACAACCCGGAAGTCGGTCTGAATTACCACGGCTGGGATGAGAGCAAAGAGCAACGCTGGGCCAACCCGACAACAGGCTGTTCTTCTCAATTCTGGGGACGGGCAATGGGATGGTATTCGATGGCTCTCGTCGATGCACTCGATTTCATTCCGGAAGATTATCCGAACCGGGATAAACTCATCGACATTTTAAACCAGGTAGCAGCAGGAATTGCCAAATGGCAAGATCCCAAATCGGGCGTTTGGTACCAGGTACTTGACCAGGGAAACCGGGAAGGAAACTACCTCGAAGCATCGGCATCCTGCATGTTTGTTTACACCCTTCTCAAGGCTACCCGGTTGCATTACATCGATTCAAATTACAAAGCCGTAGCGGTGAAAGGCTTTGATGGAATACTGAAAAATTTCATCAGGGAAAACCAGGATGGCACCATTAGACTGACCAATGTTTGTGCAGTGGCCGGTCTGGGTGGCCATCCGTATCGTGACGGAACCTATGAATATTATATAAAGGAACCTGTACGGGACAATGATCCCAAAGGCGTGGGTCCCTTCATTCTTGCATGCCTTGAAATAAAAAACTAAATCAATTCTTATTAGTATGACAGACTTTAAAAAAGAAAAACAGAAAAGCCTGCGCTGGCATATATCCCGCGTAGGAATTCTTGTGTTAGGTCTATTTTTACTGGTTGCTTCTGGTGCATACGCCCAGAATATTACCGTTACTGGTAAAGTAACCGATGCTAAATCCCATGAAAGTATTCCTGGCGCTAATGTTGTAGTAAAAGGAACGGCAAATGGAACCATCACTGATCCGGATGGAAAGTACTCACTGAGTGTTCCAGCTAATGCTACACTCCAATTCTCTTTCATTGGCTACAAAACGCAGGAAATTCCTGTAAGCGGAAAAAAGGTCATTGATGTAAAACTCATTACCAGCTCAACTGAGTTAGACGAGGTCGTTGCCATCGGTTACGGTACGGTGAAAAAGAAAGATATTACCGGTTCCGTCTCTTCTGTTCAGGGATCAGACCTCCAAAACATTCCGGTTGCCAGCGCAGCAGAGGCCATCAGCGGTAAATTGGCAGGTGTTCAGGTTACCTCGACAGAAGGCTCACCTGATGCAACAGTTAATATCCGCGTTCGTGGAGGCGGTTCGATCACTCAGGACAACTCTCCTCTCTTCATCGTTGACGGATTTCCGGTGAACAGCATTTCCGACATTGCTCCTTCCGACATCCAGTCAATCGATGTACTGAAAGATGCTTCTTCTACCGCTATTTATGGTTCCCGTGGTGCAAACGGTGTAATCATCATCACCACCAAAAGTGGTAAAGTTGGAAAAGTTTCGGTTTCCTATAACGCTTACATGGGATTCAGTCAAATTGAAAAAACACTGAAAACCCTTAGTCCCGAAGACTATGTTAACTGGCAGTATGAATATGCTGTCCTTCGATACGGTGGGACCACTGCAGAGGATTTGAACTCGTACACCAAGTATTTCGGCGCTTACAAGGATATCGACCAATACAAAGGCCAGGTAGGTAACAACTGGCAAAAGCAGATCTTCGGCCGTATCGGTCAGACATTCCATCATGACGTGAGCATACGCGGAGGTTCCGAAAAATTCAACTATGCCTTTAACTACGCTCATGTTAACACGAAAGCGATTATGATGAATTCGGGTTTCAACCGCGACTACCTGGCCTTGAAACTGAATCATAATCCCAACAAAAAAGTTGAACTCTCCTACTCATTCCGTTATTCCGATACCAAAATCGATGGTAGCGGAACCAACGAACAAAATGAAGTTTCATCGGCAGACTCCCGCTTGAAGCATAGTGTACTCTATACACCGATTCCCTTGAAGGGACTCGCTTCAGCCTCAACCGATGAATCGGTTTACAGTTACCTGATTAACCCAATCACAGCTACGAACGATAACGATCAGAAGAAATACCGGAAACAGTATAATATGGCCGGTAGTTTTACCTGGAAACCAATCGATAACCTCACCTTTAAATCGGCTGTTGGTTTTGATATCTATGATTACAGCCGCGATCGTTTTTACGGATTAACGACTTATTATGTATCCAACATTCCGGCAGCTGACTACCAGGGATACCCGGCAGCCATCCTGGAGAACCTGAAGCGTCAGCGCTTCCGTAATACCAACACGCTGGACTACGATTTCAAGAATTTAATCGGTGCCGATCATTCACTGAAACTCCTCGTGGGTGAAGAAACCCTGAATACCCAAAGTGTTGATTTGACCAATACCATCCAGGGCTTCCCGAAACAGTTTACGTCGTCGGATGCTTTCAAACTGACTTCTCAGGGAATCCCCTTGTCAACCGATAATTATTACAGTCCCGATGACAAGATGCTTTCCTTCTTTGGTCGTGTGAACTACTCCTACAAAAACAAATACATTGCATCGGCAACCTTCCGGGCCGATGGTTCCAGTAAATTTTCCAAAGCCAACCGGTGGGGCTATTTCCCGTCAGCCGCAGTTGCCTGGAGAATTTCGCAGGAAGGTTTCATGGAGAATACCCAGTCATGGCTCGATGACCTGAAACTGCGTTTCAGCTATGGTACGGCCGGAAACAACAACATTCCTTCGGGGCAAATGGTACAATCGTATGCTTCAAATCAAAGTTCCTGGATTGATGGCGTGCTGAGCTACTGGTCACCCTCGAAAACCATGGCCAATCCCGACCTGAAATGGGAAACCACCTATACCCGGAATATTGGTTTGGATTTTGCCCTGTTTGACAGTCGTTTGAACGGATCGTTCGAGACTTACCTGAACACAACCAAAGACCTGTTGATTCAATTTCCGGTAGCCGGTACCGGGTATGATTATCAGTACCGGAATATGGGTGAAACGCAGAACAAGGGTTTGGAACTCTCCCTGAACTGGGTGGCGCTGAACAAGAAAAACTATGGTCTGAATTTCAACTTCAACATCAGTTTCAACCGGAGTAAAATCAAATCACTCGGCGTTATGAACGATTTTGGTGCCTCTTCCGGATGGGCCTCTACCGACATTGGCGACGACTACTGGATTGCCGTAGGTGGATCGGTTGGGAAGATGTATGGCTATGTATCCGACGGTCGCTATCAGGTGTCTGACTTCTCAGGCTATGATGCAACAACCGGAACCTGGACATTAAAAGATGGTGTGGTTGATGACTCCGAGGTAGTGGGTACACTGGCTCCGGGTGTAATGAAACTGAAAAATCTGACCCAGGGTGATAATGTTGTCAACGCGAATGACCGTACCATCATTGGGGATGCCAATCCGAAACACACCGGTGGTTTTACCCTGAACGGACGTCTTTACAACTTCGACCTTTCAGCCGTATTCAACTGGAGTTACGGGAATAACATCTACAATGCCAATAAAATTGAGTACACCACATCTACGCAGCGTTACCAGTACCGCAATATGATTGACATCATGGCGGACGGCAAACGCTGGACCAACATTGATAAGTCGACCGGAGAGCAGGTAACCGACCCGTCGACCCTCGAAAGTATGAATGCCAATACCTCCATGTGGTCTCCCTACATGAAGCAATTTGTATTCAGTAGTTGGGCAGTGGAAGATGGTTCATTCCTTCGTCTGAGCACCCTGACCTTGGGTTACACGCTGCCTTCCAGCCTGACAAACAGACTAAAAATCAACAGCCTGAGATTTTACGCAACCGGTTATAATGTCTTCCTGTTGACCAATTACTCAGGATTTGACCCTGAAGTTTCAACCCGTCGTAAAACTCCGCTCACTCCCGGTGTCGATTACTCTGCATACCCGAGAAGCCGGCAAATCGTATTTGGTTTGAATCTTAATTTTTAATCCGACTCATGACATTGAATATGAAAAATTTAATATATATCATAGCCATCTTTTTTGCAGGCGCGGTAACCTCCTGTAGCAAGGACTACCTCGATGCGCCTACAAAATCCTCACTGGATGAATCCGTCATCTTCGCAAATGTCGACCTGGCAAAAAGTGCGGTAGACGGAATCAAAATCGATTTTGGGGAAACCAACTCCTACCGTGGCCGGTTCCTGCCCTGGTACGGCATGAATACGGATATTGAATGGTACAACAACTCAGATAAATATCCTGACGGAAAGGCCGACCTGTGTGTTTATGCAGCAACTCCGACCAACAGTCAGATGAATGATACAAAAAATGCCTGGGCCAAAATGTATGAAGGGATTGAACGGGCCAACATGTGTATCAAAGGGATCAGGGCTTATGGAAATCCACAGCCCGGAAACGATATGGGACAACTGCTGGGTGAAGCACTGACCCTGCGGGCTGTTTACTATTCCGACCTGGTGAAAGCCTGGGGTGATGTTCCGGCACGTTTTGAACCCATCACCACGGCAACCCTCTACTTACCCAGAGTCAGCCGTGATTCCATCCTGAAGCATCTGATCGCCGACCTGGGCGAAGCAGAAACCCTGGTGGCATGGCCGAATGCGACTAGTGCAACCAGCGATGTGGAGCACATCAACAAAGCCTTTGTAAAAGGTTTCCGGGCGCGTCTCTGCATGGAAGCAGCAGGTTATTACGAACATGCTGATGGTTCGGTTGGTCGCAGTTCCGACCCGGACTTATCGGTCGATAAAATGTATCCCATCGCCCTACAGGAATGCCAGGATGTGATCAACAGCGGAACCTGCCAACTGGAGCCTTCTTTTGAAACCGTTTTCAAAAAGAATTGCCAGGATAATATCAACGCGGGTGGCGAATCGTTGTGGGAGATTCCGTTTGCCGACGGTCGTGGCCGCATGCTCTTCACCTTTGCTGTTCCACACAAGAGTGTTGACCAGTTTACCAGTCAGGCTCGAGGCGGACAGGCCGGCCCCCTTCCATACATGTACTATGATTACAATTCCCAGGATACCCGTCGGGATGTAAGCTGTGTTCCTTATTACTGGGGAGTAGCCAACAAAGAGGGTATTGCTCAGCAGGAGCCCTCAGGAATCGACACCTGGTACTTCGGAAAATACCGCTACGAGTGGATGAACCGAATCGTCACCTCAACCAACGACGATGGGGTCAACAAAATCTACATGCGTTATGCTGAAGTTGTTCTGATGGCTGCTGAGGCCGCCAACGAATTAGATGGTCCTTCAGCTGCTGCACCCTACCTGAAAATGATTCGTGAACGTGCATTTCCGGAAAGTGACTGGTCAACCGAGGTGGATGATTACATCAATAACCTGACGACGAAGGAGACCATGTTTAATGCCATCGTAAAAGAGAATAAACTGGAGTTCTGTGGTGAAATGCTGCGAAAAGAACAACTGATTCGCTGGAATCTGCTTAAAACGGAGTTGGATTCGGCAAAAATAAAAATGAACGAGCTCGCCAACCGGACCGGTGAATATGCTGATGTTCCTTCGAAACTCTATTACGGTTACGAATCTGACGGCGTTACGCTCAAAATGTACGGTCTGAATCGAGGTGAAACGGCTGATAAATCATCTGATTATGCTTACAGCACCACCTGGGCTGACCCGACCCAATTGACCGATACCAAGATAAACTCCATCTATGCCCAGGATCCGGATCAATATCAATTCTGGCCCATCTGGCAGGTATTTATCGATGCCAGCAACGGACAATTGAAAAACGAGTATGCTTACTAATAATTTGAACTTTATGAAAAACAAGTATATCACATTAGCACTTATCTTCGGATTGTTGTCCACGATCTTCATGTCGTGTCAGGATAACATTCCGGCGGTAATCGATCAGTTGACATTTGAGCGGGTATTTACTCCTCTTAATCTTCAGGTAAAAGTCCGGGATAAAACAACCGCTGAAATCAGTTGGGACGAGCGCGGTGACGCATCATCCTATATTCTTCAAGTCAGTCAGGACAGTCTGGATTTTAGCGATATTGTGGAGACGGATACGATTACCTCTTCCGATAATCCCTACAGTGTCGATTTGATTGGTAACCTGCGTTACTCTGTCAGGATGGTGGGTATCAGCGACAGTCTGTCCAATTCCAAATGGAGCGATGGGGTGACTTTTAAAACCCTGCCGGAGAATATCTTCTATGCAGTAGCCGATACAGATATTCATGCAACCAGCGCTACATTAAGGTGGCCGGCCAAAAGCAAAGTGACTGACCTGGTGGTAAATCCGGGTGATACAAAAGTTTCGCTAACCGCTCAGGAGATCGCCAATGGTGCAGCTACCATTTCAGGACTGACAGGAAGAACCACCTACACCGTTAAACTCTATAAGGATACGATCGTTCGTGGTACAGCTTCATTTACGACTTATGTCGATGTAGCCAACGCTACACCTGTCCATCCAGGCGACGACCTGGCAACCGTTATTGCCAATGCCGGTTCCGGTGATGTACTGGCCCTCTATCCGGGTGATTATTCAGCTTCTGCCGGTAATATTACCATCGATAAGTCGATAACCATTGTAGGGGTTTACCCATTTAATAAGCCACTTCTCCACAACCAGTTTGTTATCGCCGACGGGGCACAGGATGTTGTGCTGGAAGCACTTGATATGAATGGTGCGTATACCGATGCAACTGACATGCCTGTTACGCTCGATGAGCCGGTTCAATACAACACCACCGATTTTGCCACATTAGGTACACTGACCCTGAGAAATGTAACGGTTGACACCTATAATAAATCGTTCATTTCGGATGGAGGCTCTCAGTTTGAAACATCCTCCATCCTGGTTGACAACTGCGTGGTCAGTAATGTATACAACAGCGGCGGTGATTTCATCGATTCCCGTAAATCGTTTATCCAAAATCTGACGGTTACCAACAGTACATTCAACAACTGTGCTACGGTGAATACACGTGATTTCATCCGTATGGACGGAGGAACCAAGGGCAATTCTTATGATGACGGAACGAACACTCCGGTTATCGTGGTCAGCCACTGTACATTATACGACGTAATGAACAGCAGCTCCTCAACTAAACGGATGTTCTATGTGCGTTGGTCGATGAACGAAATCACGTCAAGCCATAACATCCTGTCGGATATGGGTAACTCAGTTTACTCCAATCAATCGGCGACTACACAACCTGTTTGCGACTATAACAACTATTTCAATGCCGACGGATATATTTCAGGCGATAACCTGAGTGATAACTCAAACACGTACACTACTGAAGATCCTGGTTTTAAAAATCCGGCGACCGGAGACTTTACCATCAGTAATCCAGCATTGATTGATAATCAGGTCGGCGATCCGCGTTGGTATTAGACCTGCGGAACTCCAATCCGAATCATGGATTTACCTCTCTTTGAGTAATCCAGGATAAATGCTGTAATGAGATAAAACCGAAGCTCCTGTACATGTCCCATGTACAGGGCTTCGGAATCTCATCACACACCTGACAAACAAAGCCAATTCGAGCAATACAGATGCTCCGGCTTCCAGGTGAATAAGATGTTCAACCATCTCTTTTCAATGCATTGCAGTGGCTCTTATTTCGGAACATGAAGGCTCTGCCACTGAAATGAGGCAAATGATACAAATGAAGAAGCGGATTCCATCCATATTTATATTTTCTCTGATTTCGTTGCTGACGATATCGGCATTTGCCCAGGGAAATGATCTGCCCGCCTTCCCGGGAGCTGAAGGCTACGGGAAATACACCACCGGAGGACGCGGTGGTCAGGTTATTTATGTTACCAGCCTCAGCGATGATTACGCGCCCGGCACACTTCGCTATGCCCTGTACCAATCGGGCCCCAGAATCATCGAATTCAAAGTTTCAGGTACCATCCAGCTAAAATCGGACCTGAAGATTACCCAACCCAATGTAACCATTGCCGGACAAACAGCGCCAGGTGATGGAATCTGTCTGCGCGATTATCCCGTAATCGTTGAAGCCGACAACGTCATTATCCGTTTTATGCGTTTCCGCATGGGTGATGCTGCCAAACAGCAGAATGATGCCCTGGGCGGTCGCAACCATAAAAATATTATCATCGACCATTGCTCGGCAAGCTGGTCGACCGACGAATGTGTTTCGTTTTACGACAACCAAAATTTCACCCTTCAGTGGTGCATTATTTCCGAGAGCCTTCGCAATTCCATCCATGAAAAAGGCTCCCACGGCTATGGAGGTATCTGGGGTGGAGAGAAAGCCACCTTTCACCACAACCTGCTGGCCGATCACGACAGCCGCAATCCCCGTTTCTGCGGAAGCCGGTACACCAACCAACCCGATGAGGAATTGGTTGACTACCGCAACAACGTTATTTACAACTGGGGACATAACAGTGCCTACGCGGGCGAAGGCGGCAGCTACAACATGGTGAACAACTATTATAAATCGGGACCAGCTACTTCCTCTTCTGTTCGGTTCAGAATACTGCAACCCTACGCTGACGATGGTTCCAACCAGCAACCATCCGGTACGTACGGACACTTTTATATCGCCGGCAACTATGTCGAAAACAGCTCGAACGTAACCAATAACAACTGGACCGGCGTTTCGCTGCATTCTTCATTTACGACTTATGCGCCCAATGTTACGCTCAGTGACGTGAGAGCGGCAAACGAATTCTCGGTAGAACCGGTAAAAACGACCACCGCACAGGAGGCTTACCAGGATGTTTTGAATTACGCCGGAGCTTCCCTGGTTCGTGATACTGTAGACAAACGCATTGTTCACGACACGCAAACCGGAACTCCCACCTACAACGATGGAGGCAACGGCAGCACGGGAGGAATTATCGATACGCAAACAGCTGTTGGCGGATGGCCTGAACTAAAATCAACCACTGCACCGGCCGATTCCGATGGCGATGGCATGCCCGACGAGTGGGAAAAGGCCAACAATCTCGATCCCAACAATCCGAATGATGCACAACAAACTACGGTGGATGGTCAGTATCCGAACCTGGAAGTCTACCTCAACAGTTTGGTGGCCGGCATTATGCAAAACGAAGGAAGTGTAGCGACAGCTGTAGACGGGCTAAAAAAAAATATCGATCCGCTGAAGGTAGTTTACAACCAACGGACGAAACAGCTTGATATCCGCCACACCCGTACGATTGTCAAAGTACAGCTGTATTCAGTCACCGGGATACAAGTCAAGACATTCAATACCGATCAACAAACACTGAGCATTCAGTTGCCGGACCTGGCAAAAGGGGTCTATATCGTGCGGGTTTGGGATGATCTAAATCGCGCTTATTCACAGAAAATATTGAATTACTGAAAGCAAAACGTTGCACATGAACCGGAAAAGCCTTCTCATACTCATCTTCTTCAGCGTTGTTTGTCAATGGTCATTCGCCAGGACAAATGACAGCTATGATTTTGTGGTTTCGAAAAAAGGAGACGGCGATTTCACTACGGTACAGGCCGCTATCAATGCGGTACCCGATTTTCGCAAGCAAACCACCACCATCTACATTGAGAATGGTGTATACAAGGAAAAATTGGTTCTTCCGGCGTCCAAAAACAACGTCACGTTTATCGGCGAAAGCGCAGACAGCACCATCATCACGTACGACGATTATGCATCGAAGAAAAACCGTTTTGGTGAGGAGATGGGAACGACCGGGTCATCCGGCTTCTACATTTTCGGAAACGATTTTACCGCTAAGAATATCACCTTCCGGAACACAGCTGGTCCAGTGGGACAAGCGGTTGCTGTCCGCATTTTAGGCGACCGCGTCTTTTTCGAGAATTGCCGCTTTCTCGGATTTCAGGATACACTTTATCCTTACGGGGAAAACAGTCGCCAGTACTATAAGAACTGCTACATTGAGGGAACCGTAGATTTCATTTTTGGCTGGTCGACCGCTGTATTTGATCACTGCCACATTTTTTGCAAAAGTCCGGGTTACGTAACGGCAGCCAGTACGATGAAAGATACGCCGTTCGGATTTGTATTCCTGCACTGCGATATTTCTGGAAGCGCTCCGGCTCACTCCGTCTACCTCGGGCGTCCCTGGAGACCTTATGCAAAAACCGCTTTCATCGAGTGCAAACTAAGTGATGTCATCAAACCGGAAGGCTGGTTCAACTGGAATAAAAAAGAGGCTGAAAAAACGGTCACTTACGTGGAATACAAAAACACCGGAGCAGGTGCAACTCCGGACAAACGAGTGTCATGGTCGCATCAGCTGACGGCAAAAGAGAGACAAAAATATACGCTGGAGAATATTTTTCGGGGATGGACTCCGGGGCAACCATTCAAGGAAAAACACCGGTAAAAACAGGGGACAACCATGAAGAAGAAAATACAACTATTCGGAATTATTGTCTTGATGCTTGGCACAATCGCCTGGTCGTGCTCCAGAAACAACAACAAGCGGATTATTGTCGCTGCAGACGGCTCGGGTGACTATACCACCGTGCAGGAAGCCATCAATGCAGCGCCTTCTTCTTCGAAAGAAACAACGG
Source organism: Prolixibacter sp. NT017 (assembly GCF_009617875.1). Lineage (NCBI taxonomy): Bacteria > Pseudomonadati > Bacteroidota > Bacteroidia > Marinilabiliales > Prolixibacteraceae > Prolixibacter > Prolixibacter sp. NT017. The sequence continues at coordinate 4,067,110 of NZ_BLAV01000001.1, forward strand.
TTATCTATATCAAATCCGGAGTTTATAAGGAGAAAGTCGTTGTTCCCGCAAACAAGCAAAATATTCACTTCATCGGTGAAGACGCTAAAAATACCATCATCACCTGGGACGATTATTCCGGGAAAGGCGATATCAACACATTCACTTCCTACACCATGAAAATCATGGGTAACCATATCCTGATGGAAAATCTCACTATCGAGAATTCCGAAGGTTTGCGTGGACAAGCTGTAGCCCTCGATGTGGAAGGTGACCAGTGTGTGTTTAAAAACTGTCGGATTGTTGGCAATCAGGATACACTATACGCAGCAGGCGATAATGCCCGTCAGTATTTCAAAAACTGCCACATTGAAGGAACTACCGATTTCATCTTCGGTTCGTCCACGGCTGTATTTCAGGATTGTGATATCCAGTGTAAAAAGCAGTCTTTCATTACAGCAGCCCGGACTCCGCAAGGGCAGCCATTCGGTTATGTTTTCATGAATTGCAAAATAAAAGCAGCTCCCGGTATCGGACAGGTTTACCTGGGCCGTCCCTGGAGGGCTTATGCCAACGTCGTTTTCATGAATTGCCAACTGGGTGATTTTATTCGCCCCGAAGGCTGGAGCAACTGGCACGACACCGATCGTTACAAAACGGCTTTCTACGCCGAGCATCACAACACCGGCGCAGGAGCGGATACAACGCAACGCGTTTCATGGTCGCATCAGTTAACCGATGAACAGGCTCAAAAGTATACCGTGGAAAACATCCTCGGATTGAACAGTTGGAAACTGAAATGATAGGAGGCTACGAACCAGACATCAACCATGAAAAAAAGAAATAAAATATATCTCCTGGGGTTGTTACTCATAGCCGGAAACATCAATCGGTCCGTGGCTCAACAAAAGACCGACAGTCTTTATGTGTCTAAAGTGTGGGTAGCCGATAATGGCGACGGCACATACAAAAATCCGGTCTTGCATGCCGATTATTCCGACCCGGATGCGATTCGCGTTGGAACGGATTTCTACATGACGGCTTCGTCGTTCAATTGCATTCCCGGCCTGCCCATTCTCCATTCAAAGGATTTGGTCAACTGGAATTTGATTGGCTATGCGCTGCCTAAGCAACCTCCTTTCGATGTTTACGATAAACCGCAACATGGCAACGGCGTGTGGGCTCCCTGCATCCGTTATCACGATGGCGAATACTACATCTTCTACCCCGATCCGGACTACGGAATTTATATGATCAAGGCCCAAAATCCGAAAGGGCCCTGGTCGGAACCGCTGCTAATCAAAGCCGGGAAAGGACTGATCGATCCGTCACCTCTGTGGGATAACGATGGCAACGCTTACCTGGTTCACGCTTTCGCGGGAAGTCGCGCCGGCGTGAAAAGTGTATTGATGGTCAGCCGGATGAAGCCTGACGGAACCGAATTGATTGGCAATGAAATGATGGTTTATGACGGTCACCAAAACGATCCGACGGTTGAAGGGCCGAAATTCTATAAACGCCATGGTTATTATTACATCTTCGCTCCGGCTGGAGGCGTACCCACCGGCTGGCAGATTGTTCTGCGTTCGAAAAATGTATTTGGCCCTTACGAGCGAAAAAAGGTTATGGCACAAGGTTCAACGCCAATCAACGGGCCACATCAGGGTGCCTGGGTGGACACCCCGGACGAGCAAAGTTGGTTCCTCCATTTTCAGGATAAAGAGGCTTACGGCCGTGATGTGTTGCTGGAACCGATGATCTGGAAGAACGACTGGCCGGTAATTGGTGTCGATAAAAACGGAGACGGAGTTGGCGAACCGGTGCTGACATGGAAACAGCCGGACGTTGTTCGTGCTTATCCAATCGTAACGCCGCCGGAAAGTGACGAATTCAATAAACCGAAACTCGGATTGCAATGGCAATGGCATGCCAATCCACAAGTTACCTGGGGCTTTCCTTCCGGAAGACTGGGCTTCTATCGGTTGAACTGTATTCCCAAACCGGATGGCTTTGTGAATCTCTGGTCAGTTCCCAATCTACTGTTACAGAAATTTCCTGCTGAAGAATTTATGGTCACTACCAAATTGACTTTCCATAACCGCTTCGATGGTGAAGAGGTGGGACTCGTTGTCATGGGTGAAGATTACCAATACATCAAACTTGAGCAGGAAAACAAGCAACTGATGGTGAAAACGGTCTCCTGCCACGATGCACGAAAAGGGAATCCCGAAAAGGAAATTTTCCAACAGAAATTTACCGGCCCAACGGCGTACTTCAGGGTAAAAGTACGCGAAGGGGCTGTCTGTAGTTTCAGCTTTAGCGCCGACGGAAAGAAATTCACCGAGGCAGGGGAAAAGTTCCATGCCGTTCCCGGAAGATGGATTGGCGCCAAAGTTGGCCTTTTCGCCTTACGAAACGGGAAAATAAACGATGCCGGCAACGCCGATATTGACTGGTTCCGAATTGAAAAAATTGAGAAATAATATGTCAGGAAGAAGAAAACTGAAATTTGAAATCCTTCTGCTGCTCCTTGTGCTGCTACCGGTAACCAATGCGTGTTCCGGGGAAAAGAAAGAGGAAAAGCAGCAGAAAGTCTGTAAGGTCTGGATCATTGGTGATTCCACTGTGGCCAATTACGCTCTGGAAAAAGATTATCCGAGTAAGCGATTTCCGATTACCGGCTGGGGACAGGTCTTTCAACCTTTCCTGGCAAAGGACAGCCTGAAAATGGTTGACCATTTAATCGATGCCGATAGCGTGCTCGTTGACGACCGGGCCAAAGGCGGACGCAGCACACGGACTTTCTTCCAGGAAGGACGCTGGCGCGAAGTCTATAACCAAATTCAACCGGGCGACCTGGTTTTGATGCAGTTCGGACATAACGATGCTTCGAAAAACAAACCCGCACGATATGTCAACCTTCAGGGGTATGCCGAATTCCTGCGCCTCTTCGTAAATCAAACCCGCGAAAAAGGAGGAACACCGATTCTGATTACTCCGGTGGCCCGGAATTATCCGTGGGTCGACGGGCATTTGGAAAACGTGCATGGTGGTTATCCGGATGCGATGAAAGAGGTGGCAAAAGAACTTCACGTCGACCTGATTGATCTGAATCAACGTTCCATGGATTTCTTTTCCCGGAAGGGTAAGGATTATGTGACTGAAAACTATTTCATGAATCTCCCGGCCTTGGTTTATGAAGCTTATCCTGACGGACAACACGATAACACCCATTTTCAGCCGGCCGGAGCACGAGAAGTGGCCCGAATGGTGTTTGAAGGCCTGAAACAATTGAATAGTAACAAACTGAACTAAGATAAAAACGATGAAGAAGCGAATGATTGCTGGTTTTATGAGAGCGAGTTTACTACTGGTTTTGGCAGGACTTTTTGCCTGTAGCGAAAAACCAGCACCTAAGGTGGAGTCAGACAACATTTATGATGGGCTGGAATTCCAGATGCCGCATATTACGGTTCCTACATTTCCCGATTACAAGGTTTCGATAACCGATTTTGGAGCCGTTGGCGATGGTCAGAAATTGAATACGAAGGCTTTCGCCGATGCAATTAAGGATGTAGCCAAAAACGGAGGAGGTACGGTGGTTATCCCGGAAGGAATCTGGCTGACAGGCCCCATTCGGTTGAAAAGCAATATCAACATTCACGCCGAGGCTGGTGCATTGGTGATCTTCAGCGATAACAAAGACTTGTACCCGCTCATCAAAACCAGTTTCGAAGGCCTCAATACCGTCAGATGCCTCTCCCCCATTTATGGGAAAAACCTGGAAAACATCGCTTTCACCGGCGAAGGCGTTTTCGATGGCTCGGGCGATGCGTGGCGCCAGGTGAAAAAAAGCAAGCTTACCAGCTCGCAATGGAAAAAACTGGTCGCTTCGGGTGGTATCGTCAGCAAAGACGGAGAAACCTGGTATCCATCCAAAAGCTTTGAAAAAGGCGCTGAGTTGAGCGATATGAACGTTCCTCGGAACTTCACTACCATGGCACAATTCGAATCCATCCGGGACTTCCTGCGTCCGGTAATGGTGAGCCTGGTCAGCTGCAAAAACGTATTGCTCGACGGTCCGGTGTTCCAGAATTCACCTGCGTGGTGTCTCCACCCGCTGATGTGTGAAAATCTGACCGTTCGAAATGTGGATGTACGCAATCCCTGGTATTCACAAAACGGAGACGGTATCGATATCGAGTCCTGCAAAAACAGCGCAGTATACAACTGTACTTTCGATGTCGGTGACGATGCCATCTGCATCAAGTCGGGTAAAGGCGCCGACGGACGGAAACGCAACATGCCCACCGAGAACCTGATCGTGAAGAACTGTACCGTTTTTCACGGCCACGGTGGCGTAACCGTTGGTAGCGAAATGTCGGGTGGAGTAAAGAATATGCATGTTTCCGACTGTACCTTCATTGGTACCGATGCCGGACTGCGCTTCAAAAGTAATCGCGGACGTGGCGGCGTAGTGGAAAAAATCTACATCTCCAACATCAACATGATTGATATCCCTAGCAACGCCATCTCTTTCAACCTCTACTACAACGGAATGTCGGTTTCTGAAATCATGAAGAACAAAAAGGACGCCTCCAAAATCGATGAGGTGATTCCGAAAGTGACGGTTGAAACACCGCAGTTCAAGGATATCAGCATTAAAAATATCAACTGCCGTGGCGCACAACAGGCAATTTATCTGCAAGGTCTTCCGGAAATGAACCTGGAGAATGTAACGATGGAAAACCTGACCATGGAAGCCAAAAATGGTTTATTCTGCATGGATGCCGATAACGTGAAGATCAAAAATCTGAAATTGAAAACAACCCGCTTCCCGGCTGCGTCGTTCTATAACTCGAAAAATATTACCGTCTCCAGCCTGCAGTTGTCTTCGTCTGATAAACCGCTGATTACTGTCGACGGCAAAAGAACAGGAAAGACAGATATTCAGCTGGTTCACGGAACCAAGGCAAGTAATTTGTATGTTCTTGGTAAAAAAGTGGATGCAGCCAAGGTGAAAATTGCCGAGTAAACATCAGCACAGAAAAATCCGAATGTTATGAACATTAAAATCATAGCGATATTAATCTCCCTGATTTGGATGGGTAATTCTGCCCGAAAGGACACCATTCAGCTTTGGACCATCGGCGATTCAACTATGGCCAACAAGAAAGCGGAAGTATTTCCGGAAACCGGATGGGGACAAGTTTTGCACCAGTTTTTCGACGACGGAGTGAAAATCCATAACCATGCAAGGAACGGAAGAAGCACCAAGAGTTTCATCGACGAAGGCCGATGGAAGGTCGTCCTCGACAGTCTGAAACCGGGTGACTACGTCTTCATCCAGTTTGGACACAACGATGAAAAAATAAAGGACAGTACCCGTTATACCGTGCCATTTGGCAGCTATTCCGATAATCTGAAAAGATTCGTTACCGAAAGCCGAGAAAAAGGAGCGACACCTATTTTACTGACGCCCATCGTTCGCCGAAAATTCGATGCGAAAGGAAAGTTACTCGATACGCACAAAGACTACCCTGTTGCTGTGCGAAAAGGGGCCAAACAGCTGGATGTTCCATTAATCGACATGGAGAAGCTGACGCGGAAGATGATTCAATCGATGGGCCCGGAAAAAGCCAAAGAACTGTATGTGTGTACACCTCCGACGAAACGTTACCCCGAGGGGCGACACGACGATACACACCTGAAGGTGAAAGGTGCGCAGGCGGTGGCTTCGCTGGCAGCACAAGCATTGAAAAAACTTCCGCTAGGATTGTCTAAGCACGTGGTTGCACAGCGTCCGGTAGTCGGACTCGACAACTGGTTCAACCGCGAGCACAACAAAGCCGGCAAGCTTTACCACTACACATGGAACGACACGCTGAATAGTGGATATTCACAACTGGGCGATATCTTCAAAGCCAAAGGGGCTGAACTGAGAACGATTGGTCAGGCCCCTACCGCGGCTGAACTTGGCTATCTGGATGTGTATATCATCGTCGATCCGGATACTACATCCGAAAATCCGCAGCCCAATTATATCTCGAAAGAAGACATTCAATCGATTACCAATTGGGTGAAAAACGGAGGAGTATTGCTTCTTCTGGCCAACGATGGTCCTAACTGTGAGTTCACACACATGGACCAGTTGGCTGGCGCATTTGGCATTCATTTCATTCCTGAAACACTCAATCCGGTTATTAACCACAAATGGGAAATGGGCGCCGAGACCAACCTGCCGGACCATCCTTTATTTAAGGGGGTAAAGAAGATTTATATGAAAGAAGTCGCCGGTATTCGTGTGAGTCAATCTGCCCATCCGGTTTTAACCGATGGAAAGGATATTTTAATGGCCAAAACAACCTTTGGAAAAGGAAAGGTATTAGCTGTTGGCGATCCCTGGTTGTACAACGAATACATCGGGAACAGCCGATTGCCCAAATCGTTCGAAAACAGGAAGGCAGCCCATAACCTGGTGAATTACCTGTTGGATGAAGTAAATCAATAAATTAAAGCGGAGAGTTGCATGTTTCAAGCTTTGCTAAACAAGACGAAGAGTATTAACCTAAAAATATCAAAACGATGAGAAAAATGCATAACAATATCATCACCAAGTTTTTGACTTTGGTAATCATTGTACTGTTTTCCCATGTCAATAGTCAGGCCCAGGAGCGATCACTGGATTATTACATGAAGAAGACTCCTTTTATCATGCCCGAGGTAACAGTTCCTAAGTTTCCCAACAAGATTTTCGATGTCACGGAATTTGGAGCTGTTGGCGATGGACAAACCCTCAACACACAAGCTTTTGCCGCTGCCATTAATGCCTGTAATGCAGCCGGTGGCGGAAAAGTCGTTGTTCCTCCGGGACTTTGGATTACCGGTCCCATTCAGATGAAAAGCAACGTGAACCTGCACGTGGAACGCGGAGCTCTGGTACAATTTACTTCGGACCATACGCAATACCCCATGGTGAAAGCGTCAGCCAGCAGCAGCCGGTATGTCACCGCTTCGCCTATTTATGGCTACAAGCTGAATAATATCGCCATCACTGGTAAAGGAATCATCGACGGAGCCGGCGAAACCTGGCGTCCGGTGAAAAGAGCCAAGATGACAGATGACCAGTGGAAAGATCTGGTTAAGTCGGGCGGAGTGGTCAGCGAAGATGGAAAACTATGGTGGCCAAGCAAGGAAGCCATTGATGGGAAAAAGTACCTGAAAGAAATGAAAAAGAAAGTCGACAATCCCGGCCCAATGGATTACCTGCCGGCACGCGATTACATGCGTCCGTACATGGTTTACCTGGTGGGTTGCGAGAATCTACTTATCGAGGACATTACCCTGAGGAACTCTCCTAAATTTGTGCTTTACCCGAACAATTGCGAAAACGTTACCATCCGCCACGCCAATGTCTTCAACGACTGGTGGTCGCAAAACGGTGACGGAATCGATATCAGCGCCAGCAAGAATGTGGTGATTTACCAATGTAACGTCAACGTGGGCGACGATGGTATTTGCATGAAATCCAGTGGCGACGGCCCCGAATCGGGAACCTACAATGTCGAAAATGTGCTAATTGCCGGCTGTAATGTTTACCATGCTCACGGAGGTTTTGTAGTAGGAAGCAATACCAACGGTAACGTACGCAACGTGTTTGTCAACGACTGCAACTTTGTTGGAACCGATATCGGTATCCGGATGAAAAGCACCGCAGGTAAAGGTGGTATCGTGGAAAATATCTACATCAAAGATGTTTACATGACCGGGATTAAAGGTCCCGCCATCTCATTCAATACCTTTTACCAGAATGTTCCGGCCGGAACCAAGCGTGACGACAGTAATGATCTCGCTGAGCATGATATCCCTATTTTCCGGAATTATTACATCTCGAATGTTTATTGCCTTGACGCAAAACAGTCCATTTACGTTTCAGCGTTGCCTCATTCACCACTTCAGGATATTCACCTCGAGAATGTTTGGATCAAGGCAAAATATGGTGCTGATATGACCAATGTGGACCGGATTACACTAAAAAATGTAAAAACTGATATTCAGAAAGGCCCGGTTTACAAAATCACCGATGGAAGAGATGTCACCATCGACAACGGATATATGCCCAAAGCAGCGAAGGTTTTCATCGAAGCTTCAGGCGACACAAAAGATATTTCTGTCGTGAATACATCGATTCCCAACCTGAAAGAACTGGTGAAAACGACGGACGGAGCTTCTTCAAAAGCAGTTCAGTTCAAATAGTTTAGTTAGCGAGTCGGCTATGACCGGAGGGACCATGTATTTTACAGGGTTTCTGACGGCATTAAGCTTAGTTTTAGTTAATGAAAATGAGGATAACTCACCCATTCTGTTCCGGTGAGATTATCCTCTTTTTTATGCTTTTGTTGAATTGACTACTATTCGTCCTCTTCCGGGTAGTAATCGTAAAGAAAATCGTTGTACGGAAAGCGGGTAACGTGAATTTTCCTCACCTCTTCGTAGAGTAATTTCTTAAACTCTTCCACATTTTCCCGCTCCTTGGCGGAAATAAAAATAGAGCCTCCCTGGTGTTTCGCCATCCACGAATGCTGCCAGTCTTCTAATGTCAGGTTTTCGCGGGTAACCGGGCTCAAATCATCTTCTTCTTTCTCGACGTAAGAAAAGGCATCAATTTTATTGAAAACATAAAATTTGGTCTTATCGGCAGCGCCAATCTCCGCCAGTGTCTCGTCCACCACTTCGATTTGCTCTTCAAAACCGGGATGCGAAATGTCGACTACATGCAAAAGAATATCCGCCTCACGGGTCTCGTCTAACGTCGATTTAAACGATTCGACCAGATTGTGCGGTAACTTCCGGATAAAGCCAACCGTGTCGGCCAGCAGGAACGGCAGATTGCCAACTACCACTTTCCGCACAGTTGTGTCGAGGGTGGCAAACAGTTTGTTCTCGGCAAACACATCCGATTTGCTAAGCATATTCATGATGGTCGATTTTCCTACGTTGGTATACCCAACCAGCGCGACACGAACCATTTTCCCACGGTTCTTCCGCTGTGTGGCTTTCTGCTTGTCGATACGCTCCAGCTGTGCTTTCAGCCGGGCAATCTTGTCCAGAATGATACGACGGTCGGTCTCAATCTGCGTTTCACCTGGACCACGTAACCCAATACCACCGCGCTGACGTTCAAGGTGAGTCCACATCCGGGTCAACCGGGGTAGCATATATTGATATTGCGCCAGTTCCACCTGCGTTTTGGCGTGTGCTGTCTGCGCTCTGCGGGCAAAAATGTCCAGAATCAGGTTCGTGCGATCGAGAATCTTCCGGTTGATCGCCCGCTCAATATTTCTCAGCTGGGTTGGCGACAATTCATCATCAAAAATGACGACATCGATATCGTGAACTTTCACAAAGTCGATAATCTCCTGCAATTTTCCAGGTCCTACAAACGTTGCCGGATTGGGTACCTCCAGACGTTGAAAAAATTGTCCCAGAACTTCCGCGCCGGCTGTATCGGCCAGAAAATCCAATTCATCAAGATATTCTTTCGCCTGCCTTTCGTCCTGCTTCGAGTGTATCAGCCCGACGAGCACTGCTTTTTCTTTCTCTTGTGCTGTAATATAGGGTTCTGCCATGGTGCAAAAGTAAATAATTCAGACAAAAAAAATCCCGGCGCAACGGCCGGGATCTTTTTATTTCGTTTGCAAAGTTTTTACTGCAATACAAAGTTAATCGGTACAGTAAATGATACGCGAACCGGCTTACCACGCTGTTTACCCGGCTTCCATTTCGGAAGTGAGTTAATCACGCGTAACGCTTCTTTGTCAAGTGACGGGTCAACACCACGTGCAATTTTTGCATCGGTTACTGAACCATCCGTGTTAACAACAAAGTTCACATACACTTTACCCTGAATACCGTTTTCCTGTGCGATAACCGGATATTTGATAGCGTTGGCAATGTACTTACGCAGTGCCAAATCGCCGCCCGGGAACTCCGGCATATCTTCCACGATGAAGAATACCTGCTGTTCGTCGGTTTTTTCTTCTTCCTGCTGCTGAATCGGAGCTACGTTTACCACCGTGTTATCGTCGGCTTCCGTATCTTCAATCTGCAACTCGTCGTCAATATCCGTGTTGTTATCCACGATATTAAGTACCTCTACAACCTGTGGTGGTGGAGGTGGTGGCGGCGGTTTAACTTCTTCCGGCCGCGTAATCGGGATCATTTCGTCTTCTACATCTTGAGCCTGTACCTGTCCCAGATTGTCAGCCTCCTTAATTTGGCTGTTCCAATTGAAAGCCAGGAGTACCAAACCCAGAGAAATTACCAGCCCAAGTTGAACGAAGATACCCCTCTTGTTTTCAAGATCCGCTTTGGGTGATTTCTTCGGTTCCATAGTTTTAAGTTATTTCCGAGTTAAATTTTTCTTCTTTTTTCGAGGGTTTAAAGATAAAAAATAATCTACAATTCAAAGTTTTTTAATCTCAATTTTGAAATGTTTCAAACACCTCCTTTTTCTCTTTAAACTCGACTTTCTACCTATTTTTTCGAAAGAAACACAAAAAAGTTCCAATTTTGCACGTTAATATTTGTTTCTTTTAAAAAAATTGTATTTTTGCTCCGCATCATTTGGGGGCGTAGCTCAGTTGGCTAGAGCGTTTGACTGGCAGTCAAGAGGTCGCGGGTTCGAGCCCCGCCGTCTCCACCAAACATAAAAAGCTTGGTTCAGTGAGCCAGGCTTTTTGTTTCCCCCAACTCACTACCTATTTGATCTTCGATAAATATAGTTTCTGAAGATCCTCCAGGTAGTTTAAGTCCAGTTTCTTCGAATAAATCCGAACCATCTCACGCAGTTTGAATTTGTAGTAAAACGCTCCTTTGGCCGAGTCAAACTTGCTGCCAAACCAATTGTAGATCACCTGCTGGTTATATTCATTAAACTCTTCAGATGTCATATACTTTGGTAAAAGGATATAGGCATGGTAGTCTTCCGAGCAGTCCATGAAAATTCCTTTAGCCACTTTCTGAATACAGAAGGTTTTTTTCAGGGTAATGATGCCCTCCTCCTGTTTCCACTTTCCGGTGATTGTTTTGGGTTTAATTCCCAGTTCGGCGAACGCTTCCTGAATCGGTTTAATATCGTCGTAGCTGTCGAGGTGACGTAAACGCAGCGTGTGAAACGTTTTGTTGTAAATTTTTACGGATGCGCAGGCAGCTTCAAAATTCCAGCCTTTCGTCTTTTTAATATGTTGAAATGCTCTTGACACTTCAAAGACTTCGTAATCTTTCTCCAAGCCAATGTATAGATACACAGGTTTGACTTCGTTAGGAACTTCATTGTAGTAGCCGGGAAAAGGTTGGAATGACTCAAAAACCAGCGTTCCTGGAATCGTTTTGTCGGAGATCGTAAATAAAGTTTCGCTCTTCGACAACGTTCCGAAAACTTCAATTTTCTTATTTTTGCCCATAATTTAGAAGGTTTTTGCAGGTTATAAAATTATAATCCTGTATTCCTAAACAATAATTTAGAGCTTTTGTTAGTAAAAACCTACTGCAGACCTATATTTTATTTAACATTTAAACCTTTCCAAAACTAAAACCTCGCCTGACATTTCATGAGAAAAGACCAGCATAAAATATTAAAAGAGGTTCATCCATCGAGAGTTATCATTCCACTCATCATTAGTGTGGCGGTGGGAATTTATATCGTGGCGGTGGAAGAAACTCCTCCATCCTTATCTGATCTGCATTTCAACCGTCAGATGTTAGGTTGGCTGCTGGCAGTTCTGGCCATGGTGCTCATGCGGGACATTGGATACATCATCAGGCTACGCATTCTCTCTGACAAACAACTATCTATTATTCAATCCATACGAATCACTTTCCTTTGGGAATTTGCATCAGCTGTTACTCCATCAGCCATTGGTGGAACCTCAGTCGCCCTGCTATTTTTATATAAAGAAGGACTTTCCATTGGGAAAGGCTCGGCCATTGTGTTGGCAACATTCTTCCTCGATGAGCTTTATTTTATTCTGATGTTCCCGCTGGTTATCTGGCTGGGTGGATGGCAGCAGCTTTTTGAAACAACTCCCGGCGATCCATCTTCGATTTTTCACAACCAGTTTTTCTGGTTTGCCATCGCCGGTTACGGTGTTAAGCTGACGATTATTTCATTAGTCAGCTACGGTTTGTTTATCAACCCCAGAGCCATTAAAAAACTGATTGCTGTCGTGTTTCGTTTGCCTTTCCTGAAACGCTGGCAACAAGATGCGATGGATTCGGGTGATGAAATTGCCATGGCCTCAAAAGAGCTGACAGCCAAGCCATTTTCATTTTGGGTAAAAAGCTTCACGGCTACTTTCTTCTCCTGGACATCACGTTATTGGGTGGCCAACTTCCTCTTTCTGGCTCTGTTCTTCGGATTAAAAGGACAGCTCAACCAGGATATCGTTTCCATCGGAGAGCAAATTCACATCTTTGCCCGCCAGCTTATTATGTGGATTATGATGATGGTAATGCCAACTCCCGGCGGAACCGGTTTCTCCGAAGTGGTTTTCCTGCAATACATGGATGTATTTATTCCACAGGGGTTCGCGAGTCTCATGACCATTATCTGGCGGTTTGTGAGCTACTATCCGTATCTTTTCATCGGAGCGGTGATTTTACCGGGATGGATTCGACGCAGTTTCAAACGCCGGCATGCTCCGAAAAAAGCTGAAGCGTAAGACGAATATGAGAGAGAAATGGATTTCGGTTGAAGGAATCGGACAGGTAAAACTGGTGAAGAACAAACGGTCGAAGCAGATGCGCATTACCGTGAAACCTTCCGGCGAAGTGCAGGTGAGTATGCCCTGGTACACAACATACGAATCAGGCATCTCCTTTTTACTGAACCGAAAAGAGTGGATTCTCGATACGCTGACACATTATCAGGACAATCCTCCACGACAAAATTCGTTTCAACCGGGTGTTTTATTCCAAACCCGAAACCGGACCTACGAGCTGGCTGTGTCGAAACGAACCGACGACCGATTGATTATTTCCTTTCCGGGAAACCGTTGTATTCTCGAACTTCCGGAAAACCGATCGCCTGAGAAGCCGGCGCTGCAGCAAACCATTGTCAGAGTTCTGACCGAGCAGTTACGCAAGGAAGCCAAACAATACCTGCCCATGCGAACCAAAGAGTTGGCTGAGCAACTGAACTTCCGTTACAAACAGGTTTTCATCAAAAACAATAAAAGCAACTGGGGCAGCTGCTCGAGTTTAGGCAACATCAATCTGAACCTCCACCTGATGCGCCTGCCCGATCCGTTCATCGATTTAGTAATTGTGCATGAGTTAGTGCATACTGTCATTCCCAATCACGGACCGGAATTCAAAGCAGCGATGCAGCGCTTCTTCCCCGATGCAAAAGCCATGGAAAAGGAGCTGAAAAAGTATCATCCCCGTTTTTTTAACAATTGATTGGGGGTTTACGAAAAAACAGAGAACTTTATCGTCTTAATTTTAAACAGTCAGCCAAATGATGCAGTGGAACCAGTTACTTTCGGCGAAACGCCTGGGACTAGAAGAAAGACATACCAACGAAATTCACGATGCCCGTTCACAATTTCAGCGCGATTACGACCGCATTATCTTCTCCTCTCCTTTTCGCCGTCTTCAGGATAAAACACAGGTCTTTCCCCTACCGGGAAGCATCTTTGTGCACAACCGGCTGACGCACTCGCTGGAAGTAGCCAGCGTAGGCCGCTCGCTGGGAAACATGGTGGCCACCGAATTGGAAAAACGGCCGGACATCGACCATAAGGAGCTGCTCCCGGAGATTGGTTCCATCGTATCGTCGGCCTGCCTGGCACACGACTTGGGTAATCCGCCTTTCGGGCATTCGGGCGAATCGGCCATTGCCAACTATTTCACCGACGGACAGGGCATCAACTACCGTGAAGAGATGACATCGGAAGAGTGGAACGACCTGACACTTTTCGAAGGAAATGCCAACGCTTTTCGTATTCTGAGTCACCAGTTTAAAGGCCGCCGTGCCGGAGGTTTCGCCCTCACATACACCACGCTGGCATCCATTATCAAATATCCCTACCCTTCGCATATGGCCAGGGGAAAACAGAAGTTCGGTTTTTTCCAGAGCGAGAAGGAGACCTTCCAAAAAATCATTGGCGAATTAGGATTACCCGAAAGTCAGGATACGCCGGGAAAATATGCACGCCATCCGTTGGTGTACCTCGTTGAAGCAGCCGATGATATTTGCTACCAGGTAATGGATGTGGAAGATGCGCACAAGTTGAAAATTCTGACGTATGAAGAGACGGAAGATTTGTTGATGGCGTTCTTTTCTTCCGAAGAAGATAAAAAGACGCGGGAATCCATTCAGCGAAACTTCAAAACGGTAACCGACCGCAACGAACGTATAGCGTATCTCCGGGCAACCGTCATCGGACGATTGGTTCGGGAATGTGCCACCATTTTCATGGAAAACCACGATACGATTTTAGCCGGAAATTTTGAAGGTTCGCTTTTCAAACGTCTGACCGGCACTTCCGCGAAAGCGATGGACCACATTAAAAAAGTATCGGTGAGCCGGATTTACAGTGAGCGTTCGGTCGTACAGATTGAGATTGCCGGTTACAAAATCCTCGGAACATTGATGGACGAATTCACCCAGGCGATTATGCACGAAAAGAATCCACTGTCGAAGAAATTACTCTCCATCATTCCCGAACAATACCGCAACGATGAGCACTCGACCTATGGGAAAATCCAATCGGTAGTCGACTTCGTTTCCGGCATGACCGACCCGTTTGCTCTTGACCTGTACCGGAAAATTACCGGCATCAGCCTGCCGCAAATCGGGTAGTTCCCAATCTATTAAGATGTATTAGTTTCGTTTCGCTCAAATCTTATTCTTTAAGAATCGTTTCTGTAAGGTTTCTGTATACTTTTTGTATATTTATATAGAGCAACTAACTTTCTTACTGACACTAATCTAATGAATAGATATGGCGAAATTTAAAGGAATGCCCGGGATGAAACTGTCGGGGAATATTGGCGGACTTGTTTTTGTACAAGTCGGCGACCAAACCTATGTTCGAAGAGCTCCCACCCGCAAGAAAGACAGCTGGAGCCAAAAGCAACAACAGCACCGGACACGTTTTAAATCTTTCACCGGGTTTTACCGGTCTTTGCGCGAAACCGTTGTTAAACCCATCTGGAATTTGTCCGCTACGAAAAATCTGACCGGGTATAACCTGTTCATGAAAGCAAACCTGCCGGCTTTTAATTCGGATGGAGGACATATCGATCCGGCTTTGTTGCATTTTTCTACCGGTCCGTTGCCACTTCCCCGGTATCTTTCCGCATGGCGCGATGTGGAAAGTCCTGCTACTGTAGAGATAAGCTGGCATACCGAAATTATTACCCGGATTGAGCAACCCGACGATGAACTTCTGATTGCCGTTAGAAACAATTTCCAGTCATTTGGCCCCATCGAAACAGGTTGCTTACGAAAGGACGGAAACTGCCTTTTCGATGTGTCTGAATGGGAATCAACATCCCCCCTGAATCTTTATCTGTTCTTCGCTTCAGCTGACCGGACCCGCTATTCGCCCGACCATTATTTCGGTCTGTAGCCGGACGAACACTTCGCCGCTACCAATCAGGCAATAAAAAAGCCCCTCGCAAAAGGGGCTCTGTTTTTCCGGGTAACCGGGAATATTATTTTGCCAGTTCGCTTTTCAACAACTTCACGTTGTTGTGCAACTTATGTAATTCGGCATCTTTCTTATCCATCTCATTTTGCATTGAGGCAATTTTCTCCTGCGCCTTCTTCAGCTCAGCTTTTGCTTCATTTAACTGATTCTGCACCACTTCCATCTGATTTGCCTTCGCCGTAGTAGCGTCTTTCTGGTTGCTCAAATCAAACCGTAAATCGCTCAATTCTTTGTTCAACTCTTTAATCCGCGCCTCTCCCGACTTAATTTCATCGTTCAACTCATCAATCTGCTTATCGCGTTGAGCGACGGCTGCTTTCAACTGCCGCTTCTCCGTTTCAAACGCATAGATTTTATCCGACATATCGGCATTGGTTTTCGCCACATTCGACGATAATTTGTCAATGGCGACATTCAGCGAATCGATGTAGGTATCTTTCACGGCATTGCTCATTCGCAGCTTATTCTGCATGATATTGAACTCGGCGCGAATATCGCTGGTCAGATGATTGAGCGAATCGACGGTGGCCGTTAAGGCAATTACGCGGTTGGCAGCCCTGATTTTGCCCTGTTCCATTTCGAGGTATTTCTTTTTCGACACACACGAATGTCCCAGCAGCATTACCACTGCCAGACCGGTGAAAAGACTAAGTTGGCGGTATTTCATGTCTCAGCATTAATGTTTATGACCTAACAAATATAGGAAATTAAAGATGCTTTCCTTTTCAAAATTAAACCGTAAGCATACCGAAATGTTTATCTTTACGAGGTACGATGCCTCCGGCTGAGAAGCATAATATGACAAAAAGAAAGACGATTGCACCAACAGAATATTTAAATACCGACAGAATGAGACACAAAATAGCCGCCCTTGTTATTGCCTTTTTCCTTCCGGGAATATTGTTTGCACAGAATAAAACCGAGACCATTAAAGGTATTGTGATTGACAATGCCACCGGCAAACCGGTTCAGTATGCCAATATTGGAATTGAAGGAACGTTCCTTGGTTCGGCCAGTAATGCCTCCGGACAGTTCGAGTTCAATGTTCCGGCATCGGAGAAAAGCGGTTACCTGTACGCTTCGGCAGTAGGCTACGAAACGGTAAAGAAAGCTGTCAGCTCCATCAATTCAGGCGAATCCATTGTCCTGAAAATGGAACCTCAATCATACAAAATCGAGGATGTCGACATCAGCGCACAGTCGCTGGTTCTCTATCGCATTCTGCGCGAAGCTTCCCAGAAAATCAGCGACAACTACCTGCTGGGGCCTTTGAGTTCGCAGGCATACTACCGGAACGACATCACCGAAAACGGAAAGTTAATTCATCACCGCGAAGCGGCAGTGGAAATCTCCGACAAAACCGGCTATGTAAAAGAAACGCCGGCCCAGGAACAAAAAGACATCAACTACCGGTTCATGGAAGTCCGGACGAACTTCCCGGTTTCTTCACTGGCCGACGGAATGACTCAAATGGATGAATTGCTGAGCTACGACATTGTCCGGAACAGCTCGGGAATTCTGAACAACAAATTTCTTCATGACTACGATTTGACGCTCGACCAGGTAACTCAACTTGACGGCGACTCCATCTGGGTAATCAATTACACGCTGAATCATCCGGACATTAGTCACACCGGCGACTTTTATGTCACCGCCTACAAAGGAAAAATTTACATCAGCAAGAAGAATTATGCGGTGGTGAAAAACGAAACCTGGGTAACAGCTTCCAATTACAGCCGCCAGGGACGCTCGTTCGCCGTCACCGGAAAGTCTAATTTAAAACCAGTCGAGATTCATTATAATTTCACCACCTCCTACCGGAAAAAAGGAAACAAGTATACGCTGGGATTTACAAAGGCCACCCGCCAGAATGTTTGGCAGAACAACCAAACCGGCAACAAGCAAACCATTGTATATCAAACTTATTTGTTGCCATCGGTAATCGAAACAGTTCACCCGAATATGCTGACCCAGCGGGAATATTTCGTCAACAAGCCCTACAACAAGGCTTTTTGGGACTCTTTTAACTCAATGGTTCAATAAAAATCAATTGTACATAAGTTCTCCATCTCGCTGAGCTGGAGGATACTTTAAGCAAATTTTATTCGTTTCAATACTGAGAAATCGAAATTATGCGTTTACTTTGCGGCTGATTTTTAGAATTAAAACTAATCATAACGTAAACAAACAGTTAGCCTTAATGGCATCTGTAAATTTTAGTTTCGTATCTGTTTAAGAATAAAAGGCTTGACTCAATGGGGCCGAATATCTTCGGGAGTTTTGTAAACCTTTGGTAAAACAGATTCGTCTAAAAGAAATAGGTGTGCTAATCAAATGAAAAAAATACTTGCATATATATCGCTGCTTCCCGGCGTCATTCTGCTGTTGACGATTGGAAGTTGTACCATGAATGATAATGACCTGCTGACTCCGGCACCTAACAACTCACTCATTGTATCGGAAGAAATATATCCCAACATGGATGCCCTGCTTCCTAACGAAGTAATTGCTTACGAATACGACAACCAGGGGTTCATCAGTAAGAAATTGTATTACGATGCAAAAACCGGCATACTGGACAGGGAAACTATTTTTCAGACAGATGGTGAGGGACGGAAACTGAAAGCCCTCAACTATCAGCACGACACCATCAATACGTCCGAGGTTCAGCTGATTTCAACCCGTGAATACGAATATGCCGATAACAAACTGCAGGCTGAATACGTAGTACTTCCCGGAGGACAACGGTCATTAGATGCAAAATACATTTACGGACGCGACCGGTTGGAAAGAAAAGAATTTTACCGGGCAGGTGAAGTGTTGTATTACGATGCTTACGACTACAAGAAAGACGGCAAGCTGGATAATGTCACCCGGTATACTCCGTCGGAATATATCATGTCGTGGATTGAATACGAATACGGCAGTAATAATCTCAAGTCGGTAATGAAATATTTCGACCACACCGGTGCTGTTTACAAGCAGGAGTTCTTTCACTATAACTCCGACGGTGAGTTGCGACTGGTAGAACACCAAAATGGTTTGTTGTCGGGAAAACCACAATCAACAGTGACACGTTATTCTTACATGTAAGCGAACGTTTCGCTCCTGATACGGGCGTCAACTTCACAAGAAAAGTCTGAGAAAAGGAACTAAAACGGAAAATCCGGACACAAAAAAAGGGCTTGCCTCAAAGCATCCCTCCTGTTTCCTGTTGTCCTGCCAGGGCTCGAACCTGGACTCTTCTGATCCAGAATCAGACGTGTTGCCAATTACACCACAGGACAATAAAATTGTTGACCCGCCAGGGCTCGAACCTGGACTCTTCTGAACCAAAATCAGACGTGTTGCCAATTACACCACGGGTCAATCATTCAGTGTCCTATCTCTTAGGACGGGTGCAAAATTATAAAGATTTTTCTTTCTGCAAATCTTTTCATTTAAATTTTTGCTCCCGAAAAGCTTATATTTGCTGCAAAGCAAATAGATAACATGTCCGATTTCCATAAAAAAAACGTTGTACTGGGCTGGATTGTATTTGGTTTGTCCGCCACAGTTTACCTTCTCACATTAGAGCCCACCGTTAGTTTTTGGGACTGCGGCGAATTCTTAGCCGCCTCGTACAAACTCCAAATCGGCCATCCGCCGGGAGCACCGCTTTACCTGATGGTGGCACGAATTTTTTCGTTGCTAACCTCCGACCCGGCCAAAGTAGCACACATTGTCAACAGTTTTTCCGGACTCATCAGCGGAGCTACCATTATGTTTCTCTTCTGGACCATCACTCACCTGGCCCGCATGTTGATGCCCAACCCCAAAGAGTTGAAAAACCATGAGCAAATTTTGGTACTGGGTTCAGGTCTCGTTGGTGCACTGGCTTACGCATTCACTGATACGTTCTGGTTCTCTGCCGTCGAAGCTGAGGTATATGCCTTCTCGTCATTCTTTACGGCGGTTGTTTTCTGGGCTATTCTTAAATGGGAAGAACAAGCGGATCAACCACGGGCCAACCGTTGGATTGTTTTAATCGCTTACCTGATGGGGCTTTCGATTGGTGTCCATTTGCTGAACCTGTTAGCAATTCCGGCAATGGTCTTCATCTTCTACTTCAAAAAATATCAAACTTCCCGGAAGGGATTCATCATCACACTGCTCGTGGCAATGGCTATCCTGGGAACCATTATGTGGGGAATTATTCCGGGCGTACCCAAAATTGCCGGCTGGTTTGAACTTGTCGCCGTGAATGGTATGAATCTTCCGTACAACTCCGGTTTATTGATTTTTGTGGCGATTATTATTGCCGCCCTGTTTTACGGTATTTATTATACCTACCGGGAAAAGAAATACCTGGGCAACACCATCCTGCTGAGCGTCCTGATGCTCATCATCGGTTACTCGTCGTACTCCCTCATCATCATCCGCTCGGGTGCCAATCCGCCCATGGACGAAAATAATCCCGACAATGTGTTCTCACTGGAAAGTTACCTGAACCGTACACAATACGGCGAACGCCCGTTGGTTTATGGCCGCTACTACGATGCACCGGTTGTAGGTCAAAAAAAGGGAAACACGGTTGTTGTTCAGGACAACGGAAAATACAAAAAGGAAATCCCCTTCCCCGCTTACGAATATGATAGTCGGTTTAAGACTTTGTTCCCACGGATGTACAGCAATATGCCCCAGCATGTGCAGGCATACAAAAGTTGGGGCGGAACCAACGGAACTTCTCTGCCTGTAGATGATGGTAGCGGGCAGACACAGATGCGTAAAAAGCCTTCGTTTGGTGACAACCTGCGGTTCTTTTTCAGTTACCAGACCGGGTTTATGTATTTCCGGTATTTCATGTGGAATTTCGCAGGGCGACAAAACGATATTCAAGGTTACGGAGGAGTTGTCCACGGAAACTGGATTAGTGGTATTAACTTCCTCGATGATATGCGCCTAGGGCCGCAGGAAGACCTGCCTTCGGATTTAAAAAATAACAAGGCCCGAAACCGGTATTACTTCCTGCCGCTTATACTTGGGTTACTCGGTTTTGTCTTCCAGTATTCACGCGGCAAGCGTGGCCGGCAGGATTGGTGGGTTGTTTTTCTGCTGTTCATCTTTACCGGGCTAGCGATTGTGGTCTACCTTAACCAGACACCTTTCCAGCCGCGTGAGCGGGACTACGCCTATGTGGGCTCGTTCTATGCGTTTGCGATTTGGATTGGAATGGGCGTGCTGGGCTTGTATGAGTTGCTGGCCAAACGTATCCGGATGAAAAAAGCATTGCCGTGGTTGGTGACTGCTGTAGCGATGGTCGTACCGGTGATTCTGATTGCACAGAATTACAATGACCACGATCGGTCGGACCGGTACATGGCCCGCGATTATGCCCGCGACTACCTGGAATCGTGCGCTCCTAACGCTATCCTGTTTACATACGGCGATAACGATACATTCCCGCTGTGGTATGTGCAGGAAGTAGAGGGCATCCGTACAGACGTGCGCATTTGCAACCTCAGTTTACTGGGAATGGACTGGTACATCACGCAAATGAAATCGAGGAACTATAAGTCCGCGCCACTGCCTGTAAAACTGAAGGAGGATACTTATCGCATGGGCAAACGGGATTACATTCCGGTCATCCCGAAATTCAGAAAACCCATTCCGCTGAAAGACGCTGTTGATATTGTTGCCAGCGATGATCCCCGTTCTAAAGTTGAAATGCAGAGTGGCGATAAAATCGATTTCCTTCCGGCGACAACACTTTATATGCCCATTAATAAACAACAGGTGTTGAAAAACGGAACCGTAGCTCCGGAAGATGCTTCCGATATTGCGGATACGGTTACCTTTCATATCGGGGCCAACAGCTTATCGAAAAGTGATTTTGCCATACTCGACATGATTGCCAACAACAACTGGAACCGGCCCGTTTATTTCGATCTTAGCGCAATACAGTCGTTGCACCTGGGCTTTAAGGACTATTTACAGCTGGAAGGTTTGGCCTACCGGTTGGTACCTATTAAAACGCCGTCAAACGGAATGTCGCTTGGGCGTGTCAACAGCCGCATTTTGTATCACAACGTGATGGACAAATTTACCTGGGGCAACATCAGTGATACAACAATCTGGGTGGATGACAACAACGTGAAAGAAGTGAGAATCATCGATGCCAAACCCACCTTCACGCGGTTAGCGCAAGCATTGCTGGACGAAGGGAGACGGGATTCGGCACTTCATGTTCTGGACCGTTGTGTGGCTACATTCCCCAACCGGAATATCCCGTATGACTACGAAGATTTTGATATTGCCGCAACGTATTACGAAGCCAATGCTCCGGAAAAAGCGAATGCCATCATCCGGAAACTGGCCGACCTGACCATCGAGCGGCTGGACTATTACGTCAAGTTGCCCACTTACCTTTCCGACGGACTCGACCGGGAAAGACAGCGGCAAATGGCGATCCTCTCTAACTGTGTGCATATTGCCAAGCAATACAAACAGGACGATTTGAGCAAAGAACTCGATGACCGGTTGAGCAAACTGATCAACCGTTACAGTCTTTCCGCAAAATGAAAAAACCTTTTCCCGGTAGGCAGTATGAGCTGTTTCCCGGGAAAAGGTTCTTTCTTAATTCTTTCAGTAAAACTTACTCCGATTTTTGCCGCCAGTAGTCCGATTTTGACTTGCTGTCTAACCGTGCGTAAATATTGGCCAGGTAAGCCGCGTATCGTTTCGAGGGATGAGCCACATAGAGCTTCTTAAATAAATCGCGGGCCGTACGATAATCTGCCGAAATTCCCTTCAGCGCCTTCAGTAATTTGCTGTACTGACTACGGGTGTGATTCTTTTCGTAAGCAGCCATCTGATTTTTATACCGCTTTTCTACCGAACTGTATAACAACCGGGCTTTCCGGAAAAGAGCATCTTCATTCGTAGGATCCAATTTCAGCAACATCTCCTGTGCCTTATTCAATTCCGGTTCTCGGTTCAACGACTGACAAACCTCGAAGTACATTTCCACGTAGTCCTTGTTGTTTTTCACGTCGCTTTCGATATAAGGCCATTCTTTAATAGCCTGCTCGTAGTTTTCACTTTCTACAAGCGCTTCGAAATAACGTTCCCGTGCCTTCAATGCCTCTGTACCTTTCACATCAAATGAAAAATAATAGCCCAGTGCATCGAGCTCTTTCGACAGGTTATCGATTTTATGGTAATGGTGTGCCAGGTACAACCACATTTCCGGAGAACTCTGCCCTTTCAATCTCGCTTTATCATACCATTGAAAAGCCAGTTCATCATTACCGGCCTTAGCAGCAGATTTGGCTGCTTTCAAATAATTATCCGCTGTGAAAACAGATCCAACTTTTCCATAGTTGGCAATAATTTGCTGCCAGGCAGCGGTTGCTTTGGCATATTCACCCTTGTTGTAATACGATTCGGCGTTATTGGTTAACGCAGTGAAGTTTTTTGAAACGGAACAAGACGCCATCAAAAGGGCAACAAGTCCGATAAGAATATATCCCTTCAATCTCACATCTACAGTTTTAGAAATTAAAAGCATCAAAGGTAAGTCATTTTGTTTCACCAACCCAAACAAGCATTCCAAAAACGATTTTCTTAAAAATTGTAAATATTTGATACATATCCGGCTGCAACTTTTATTTTTGTTAAATTAGATTAATCAAAAAAAAAGCATTGTACCAGATAAATTAAGCATTACGTTTCGAGTTGTCCTGTGAAGGAAGGTTTTATATCTTCGCACTTCCAGTGAAGAACAAGACAGTTAGCGAATCAACGTGACAAACATGAAAAAATACAATCTTTACAACAACATTACCGGTTGGCTGGTATTCATCGTGGCCGCCACGACTTACCTGTTGACGATGGAGCCCACTGCAAGTTATTGGGACTGTCCTGAATTTATAACAACGGCCTACCGGATGGAAATCGGACACCCACCGGGTGCGCCATTTTTTATGCTCATCCAGCGTTTCTTTTCGCTTTTTGCCAGCTCTCCTTCCCATGTAGCCATCATGATGAATTCATGGTCGGCTATCGCCAGTGGATTGACGATTCTATTCCTCTTTTGGACTATTTCGCACCTGGCACGTAAAATTGTACTGAAGAATGGTGAAGAACCGACGACTGCGCAACTGATTGCTATTCTGGGAGCCAGTACCGTCGGTGCTTTAGCTTATACATTTTCCGATACCTTCTGGTTTTCGGCCGTGGAAGCCGAGGTTTATGCAACCTCCTCGTTGTTTACCGCGCTCGTTTTCTGGGCTATATTAAAATGGGAAAACGAAGCTGATTCGCCGGGCTCCAAGCGTTGGTTAATATTTATTGCCTATATGATCGGCTTGTCCATCGGCGTTCACTTGCTGAACCTGCTGGCCATTCCAGCCATTGTATTTGTATACTACTTCCGAAAATACAAAGTCACCAAGCCGGGTCTGGCTATAGCGCTTGTTACTGCCATCGTTCTTTTGGCATTTATCATGTACGGCGTTATTCCGGGAGTTGTGAAAGTGGCTTCGTGGTTTGAATTGCTTTTTGTTAATTCATTCGGAGCACCCTACAACACAGGTGTTGTCATCTATGCCGCCTTGCTAATTACTGCGGTTATCTGGGGATTACGGTATACCATCAAAAAGAAGAAGATTTTGGCCAACACCATTTTGCTGGCCTTTACCGTTATTGTCATCGGGTACTCTTCTTATGCCATTGTGGTGATTCGTTCGTCGGCCAACCCGCCCATGGACCAGAACAACCCGGACAACGTTTTCGGTTTGCTGGCTTACCTGAATCGCGAACAATACGGCGACCGGCCTCTGCTTTACGGTCAGTACTACGATGCACCGCTTGATAGCCAGGATCCATACACACAGGGCAAACCCGATTATGTAGAAGATCACGGTAAATACATCATATCGAATTATAAACAGCATCCGAACTTTGACAGTCGTTTTGAGACTTTCTTCCCCCGGATGTACAGTTCCGATCCGCAGCATATATCCGATTACAAATCGTGGGTACACATAACAGGGACCAAAATCCGAACGACGGACCGAAACGGGAACCCGAAGGTTCTGGTCAAACCGTCATTCGCCGATAACCTCGCCTTCTTCTTCCGATACCAGGTAGGCTGGATGTATTGGCGATATTTTATGTGGAATTTCTCAGGAAGACAAAACGATATTCAGGGGCACGGCGATATTCTTCGTGGTAACTGGATTACCGGAATTAAATTCCTCGATGCAGCACGTCTGGGGAATCAGAATAATATTCCGAAAGTTTATGCCAATAACAAAGGTCGGAATACCTACTTCATGTTGCCGTTGCTTCTCGGGTTACTTGGAATTTTCTTCCAGCTAAATTCCGGGAAGCGAGGAAAGCGCGACTTCTGGGTGGTCTTCCTGCTCTTTTTCATGACAGGTATAGCCATTGTTCTCTACCTGAACCAGACGCCACACCAACCGCGTGAGCGGGATTATGCTTACGCTGGTTCGTTCTATGCGTTTGCCATCTGGATAGGATTAGGAGTACTGGCGCTTATCGACATATTGAAGAAAGTGACGCCGCCGGTATTAGGTTCTATTCTGGCTACAGTTATCAGTCTCTTTGCAGTGCCTGTATTAATGGCCAGTCAGAACTGGGACGACCATGACCGCTCGAACCGATACACAGCGCGGGACTTCGGCGCCGATTACCTGGAGTCATGTGCTCCGAATGCCATTCTCTTCACCAACGGTGATAACGACACCTTCCCGTTGTGGTACGCCCAGGAGGTAGAGGGTATTCGTACCGATGTGCGTGTATGTAACCTGAGTTATCTACAGACCGACTGGTATATTGATCAAATGCGACAGAAGGCTTACAAGTCCGAGCCGCTGCCAATCAACTTTACGCACGACCAATATTTGGAGGGAACAAGAGATCTGATTTATGTAATCAATCAATTGAAACGTCCGGTCAACCTGAAAGAGGCTATCGATTTTGTGCGCTCGGACGACCCACGGACCAAACTGCGGCAAGCGGATAATTCGTCATATATTCCTACAAATGAATTATTCTATCCGGTTGATTCAGCCGAGGTGATGAAAAACCATGTGATTACGCCTGAGCAAGCCAGGCACATGGTGAAACAACTCAATATTAAACTGAAAGGTCATTACATCACGAAAGATGAATTGATGATCCTGGACATGATTGCTAACAACAACTGGAAGCGACCAATGTACTTCGCCATCACGGTAGGAAGTGACAAGTATCTCAACCTGCAGAACCATTTTATGTCAGAAGGATTCGCTTACCGCGTTGTTCCAATGGATTTCAAATCGGCAAACGGACAAATTGGTGGTGTGGACGCTGATACCATGTATAACAACATGATGCACAAGTTCAAGTGGGGCAACATGAACGACCCGAATGTTTACCTCGACGAGAACAATACCCGCATGGCCATGAATGTGCGTAACAACTTTGTCCGCCTGGCTGATGCGCTGATAGCCAAAGGCAGAAAAGATTCAGCCATCACCGTGCTCAACAAATGCGAAGAGATTGTCCCCAACAGCAAAGTTGAATACAACTACTTTAACTTGCTGATGGCTGAAGACTATTTCAAAGCCGGAGCCAACGATAACGCGAAAAACGTACTGAACATCATGCTCAGCAACTACGACGATGAATTGAATTATTTCTTCTCGCTGCAGCCAAAATTCCAGAAAACCATCCAGGATGATATTCAACGACCACTGTTTATTATCCGGGAAATGGCCAAAACGGCTGATAAGTACGGAGAGAAAGATCTGGCCAAAACACTGAGTGATAAATTCACTACTTATGTTCAGATCTATTCATCAACTAACTGATAAATAACGGCTACAGGTAAAGTAATTTATGCTAAATTTGTTTTTACGGCATAAATTATTTTACCTTTGCGCCGTATTGAGGTGTTGCGACGCATTACCTTTAATCCAACAAAATGAGACTGAAACCTCAGGTACACTTACCTCGACATATTACAAAATGGTTTCCGGCCGCCATCTGGCGTATTCCGGAAGAGGACAAAAAAGTTGTTTATCTGACCTTTGACGACGGCCCGATTCCCGGTGTTACTCCATGGGTTTTGAAACTCCTGAAGGAAAATGATATCAAGGCTACCTTCTTCTGTGTTGGAGAAAATGTGTTCCGTTATCCCGAAATTTTCGAACAAATAGTAGAAGACGGTCATGCCGTTGGAAATCACACCTATCATCACATTCAGGGATTGAAAAGCGAGAATGTCTCCTATTTCAAAGACATCGAACAGGCCAATCACCTCATCGGCTCGAATCTTTTCCGCCCACCGCACGGCTGGCTAAAACGCTCGCAATACCACTTCATCTCGCAGAAATACAGAATCATCATGTGGGATGTGATTTCGTGTGATTATAACCGGAATATCCCCAAAGAAGAGGTTCTGAACAATGTGCTGAAGTATTCGCGTCCCGGAAGTATCATCACGTTCCACGATTCACTGAAAGCTGAAGGCCATCTGCGTTATGCCTTGCCCAAAGCAATTGCTGAATTGAAAGCACGTGGATACGAATTCCGCAAGATTGAATTCCCGAAAGAACGCCGTCTGTTCAACCCGGTTCATCGCCAGCGTTTGCAGAAATTGCGGCAAACCATTCGCCAGGTACGGCGCTGGGCATAATCCCCTTTTTCCACAATCTGCATACATATTATTTTATCAACGTCTTCGCATGACTGACGCAGGATAACTGTGCCCCACACCGTCGATTTGTTTCGCTACCGTGCAATAATTGAGTATATTTGCCGACAACTGAAAGAGCACAATCATCCTGAACAAAAAAGAACCAATCACATGAAGATTTTACTCGTTGGCTCCGGAGGCCGGGAGCACGCCCTTGCCTGGAAAATCAAACAAAGCCCAAAAGTTGACCAGCTGTTTATTGCCCCGGGAAATGCCGGAACTGCTGAAACCGGAACCAATCTGAATATTGACGTAAGCGATTTCGACAGTCTGCGCGATGCCGTTACCGAACACAACATCGACATGGTGGTGGTCGGTCCGGAAGTTCCGCTGGTGGAAGGCATTGTTGACTTTTTCGCTGCCGACGAACAGGTAAAGAATATTCCGGTGATTGGTCCCGATAAGGAAGGCGCCCGACTGGAAGGCAGTAAGGATTTTGCCAAAGACTTTATGGTCCGTCATGCTATTCCTACAGCCAAATATCTTTCGGTTACCACCGAAAACATGGAAGAAGGCATCGGGTTCCTGAAGACGATGAAAGCTCCTTTCGTGTTAAAAGCCGATGGCCTTGCGGCCGGAAAAGGTGTGCTGATTATCGATTCGCTGGAAGAAGCAGAAGCCTCATTGCGGGAAATGCTGGGAGGTAAATTCGGCGAAGCCAGTGCACGCGTGGTGATTGAGGAGTTTCTGAAAGGTGTGGAATGTTCGGTATTTGTGCTCACCGATGGCAAAGGCTATAAAATTCTGCCCGAAGCAAAAGATTACAAGCGAATTGGAGAAGGCGACACTGGCCTCAACACCGGAGGAATGGGAGCAATTTCTCCCGTCCCGTTTGCCGATGAATCATTCATGAAAAAGGTGGAAGATCGCATCATCCGCCCGACCGTTGAAGGACTGCAAAAAGATCAAATCAACTACCGTGGATTTATCTTCCTGGGACTGATGAATGTCGATGGCGAGCCTTTTGTGATTGAATACAACGTTCGCATGGGCGACCCGGAAACCGAAGCGGTGATGCTGCGTGTCAAATCCGATTTTGTCGACTTGCTGGAAGGTATGGCCGAAGGTAACCTGGTTGAAAAAAATCTGGAAATTGATGAACGGGCAGCTGTAACGGTGATGTTGGTTTCAGGCGGCTATCCCGAAGCTTACGAGAAGGGCAAAGTCATTTCGAAATTAGAGAAAGTGCAGGATAGCATTGTCTTTCACGCCGGAACGAAATTCGATGGCGACCAGGTGGTGACCAGCGGCGGACGAGTTATATCGGTGAGCTCGTACGGAAAAGATCGTCACGAAGCGCTCGAGCAATCCTATAAAAATGCAGGGATCATCGATTTTGAAAAAAAATATTATCGCCACGACTTAGGATTCGACCTATAAAATAGTTGTCTGTATGGTATTACGATTTCTAAAGACCAATCAGATTGTCCATTTGGTGCTTATTCCGTTAGCCGGAATTTTACTTTGGCTACCCGGTTTAATCCACCCGAAAACTTTTAATTTTTTTGCAGGCGAAGCGGCCATGCCTCTTTATCGGATTACAGGTGCGTACCTGATAAAATTTCCGTTTCTGTCGGCTTTCGCCGGATTAATCGTCGTGGTTCTCAGCGCCTTTCTCATCAACCAAATCAGTACCCGGTTTCAGTTTCTGCGATCTCGTTCCGGTTTGCCCGGAATCATATACTTGCTAACGGTTTCAGCGTTCCCGTCAATGCATACGCTGCACCCGGTACACCTGGCGTCTCTTTTTGTTTTCCTGGCACTCATCAGCATTTTCGACACGTATCACCATTCCAACACCATACCCGATACCTTTAATGCTGCTTTTTTCCTCTCGGTGGGTTCGCTGTTTTATTTCCCGACCATCTTTCTTTTTCCCATTACCTGGATAAGCATCGCGGTACTGCAGAAGGGCGATAACTGGCGGTTGCTTTTCATTCCGCTGGTCGGATTTGCAGTGCCATGGTTCATCGCCGGTTCTGTCTACTATCTGAATGATATGTTGCCTCAGCTTTTCAGCGTTGTTCAGGAAAATATTCACACTGCCAACATCAACATTATCAACACCCTTTCTTTCCAAATCTTATCCGGATTATTCATCTTCCTGGCCGTGCTTGGCAGTAGTTCCATTCTCAGTCGGTACGATGTCAAGAAAATCAGCTCACGAAAGTACTTCATCATTTTTTACTGGATGGTCGCCTTTCTGGTAGTCTCCATTCTGTTCAGCCGTTCAGTCGGCATTGAGGCAATTATCTTGCTGGCCATTCCGTTTTCGTACTTCATCGCCCACTTTTTCATTTTTGCAAAAAACCGTTTCTGGCCCGAACTGCTGTTTTATCTGTTCCTCGGAACCATTGCAACGGTTATGATAATTGGCTAATCCGATGGATTCATCAAAGCCGACACTGGCCATATATGGCATTCAGGACCGGATGGATCTGGACCATCCGGGCTATGTCCACGACCACAATATGGCGCTCATGTCGGGTGGGAAAGTGATAAAGCTTTTGCAGCTGGAGCGCATCAGTCGCCGAAAAAGGGACAATCATCTGTACCAGCGAATCACTGAAATCCTGCGAAAGGAGAAGCTACTCTCCCCGGCCGATTACGATTTAGTTTTTGTGAATAATGTGGTCGGACGGTCTTTCATCTCGACTGATGGACAAGCCCGGTTCGAAGCACCGTTAAACGAAAAACTTTTCGCTTCCGCGGAAAAAGGCCGCTGCTGGTGGTATGGTAAAGAACACGATGCCTGGGTCGTTAATCACGAACTGGCTCATCTTTTCTCTTCGCTTCCGTTCACCGGAGATATCAAGGACAACAGCCTGTTGATCCACTTCGACGGCGGCGCCAGCTTGTCCAATTTTTCGGCATGGACCTACCGGAACAACCAATTGACACCGCTGGAATATCACTGGGACTTGAAATACCTGACCACCCTGTTTAATGCCAATTCGCTGGCCTTTGGTATCATTGGAGCCAAAATGGAAGACCAGAATTCCGTTCCCGGGAAAATGATGGGTTATGCCTCATACGGAAAACATTCGACTGAACTGGAACAGTGGCTAAATAAGCATCAGTTCTTCGAAGATATTTGGGGAAAACGTTCCGTCTTTTTCCAACAGGCAAAAAAAGACTGGAACTGGCAAGGAAATTCATTCGATCAGAAAGACCCTTTTCTTCAGGATATCATCGCCACCATGCAGCATATTTTTCAACGCGATTTCCTGAAAAAGTTAAGAGAATTGCGTGAGCAAACCGGTTGCGAAAACCTGTATTACTCAGGCGGATGTGCCTTGAATATTGTGACCAATTCGCTCGTCGTGAATGAAAATCTGTTCGACTTCGTCTTCATTCCGCCTTGCTGTGAAGATTCGGGACTGGCACTGGGAGCTGCGGCCTATGTTGAGTTGTTGAAACACGGCAAAGTTGAGAAACATTCGCCATACCTGAACAACTGGGGACTTCTTCCCGAAATGGTAAGCTACACTAAAGAAACGTTGGAGCAGATAGCCGCCGACCTGATGGACAACCGTGTCATTGGAATCGCGAATGGCGCGGGAGAATCGGGACCGCGTGCGTTAGGTAACCGGAGCATCATTGCCCGAGCTGACTCAGCTCAGCTGGCCCGAAAAGCGAGCATGGAACACAAGGGCCGGGAATGGTACCGGCCGGTGGCTCCCATCATGCTGGAACGAAATGCCAAAGAAGTAACAGGCCTTGACGAAATTCATCCGCTTTCGCGATACATGCTGCTGGATTTCAATATTCTTCCCGAAAGGAAGAAAGAGATAGAAGGAGTCGTTCATGTGGATGGCACATCACGGATTCAAACAATTTTCCAACGCGAGGATAATCCTTTCCTGTTCGATTTACTGGAACTGCTTGATGAAAAATATGGATTGAAAGCCTTAATCAACACCTCATTTAACCAACGCGGTGAGCCAATCGTTCATACGGCAGAAGACGCCTTATCATCGGCTAAAGCGATGCAACTCGATGGTGTGGTTCTTAACGGAAAGTATTCGAGGCTATAACTTTTACTGAGCCAGCGATTTGTCCGACTGATGACTCCAGGTATTCTCCACATCTGCAAGTGAAACATCGTAAACCGATTGGAAATCTTCAGCAAAATGATCGCTTCGCCCTTCGGTAAACAACTTGCGGAACTTTTCCATCCCAAAACGACGAATGATATAGCCTGCAAATGAACCCGAAACCGGATAGGAGATATTGGTATCGAACTTTTCAAAATCACTGGCCAGACTTTCTATATCGGGCAAGTTACCATGAGCACTCAACGCCGCTACAATCATTTGTGAACTGCCATAGTCTGCTTCGCTATCGTAGGTTGCATGCTCCATATAAACAGCAATTCCCTCACTCAGGATACGTAAATCGGTCGGTCCCCAGCCATTAAAGGTGATGATATGTGCGACTTCGTGAGCCGAGATTCCCCGCTTACCAATGGTATAGCCATCCAGACCATAAATTACTTCTATTGTGTTGAGGATAGGAAAAGCCTGGCCGGTTTTGTCCGTAAATCCGGCATCCGCCAGATCATTAAAAATATAGGCATGGATTTTTTGATTGTAGTTCGTCCCCAGCAGTTTATTCAACTGTATGAAAACACGTTCCTGTTCCGCCTCAATTTTATCGATATCGGTTGCTGCGGCAGAATTCGGCCGGTAATAGTACACATAGTGTTCCGACTTGGCCTGTAACCACGTTCCATGCGATTCCATCTCGCCGGTATCAGGAATCAGCGAGCATGCCTGGAGAATCAGCACTACAGCTATAAGTAAATACTTACTTCGCATGGAAAGGCCTAAACTTTAATGAAACGGACCACCTTTGTTCTGATAACATTAAACTGTACCGTTTATTGTAATCGCGACTATAAATATACGACCAACCGGGACAAAGTTCGATGCGGTTGGTCAGTTGAATACCGGCTTCGGCTTTTAAGCCCAATGAAAACCCACTCTCAACACCAGTGCTGTTGGCGTAGTATTTCGGACTACTTGAGTACCAGCCGACCATTCCTCTTCCATTGGTCTGCACGTTAGCAGTTATTCCCGGCAAAATGTGTACGACAGTTCCCGCTACAGCGCCGCCTCTTACACCTGCCAGGTGGTAAGTCAAATCCGTACCGCCCGAATAATTCAGGTTCCAATTCCGGTAGTTCAAACCCGCCGTTGGGCCAACGTAAAACCGAATCAACGAATTTTCACTTTTGGTTAAATAACGATGGTGTTCCCAGTCAACCAACAGTTTCAGCATCTTCTGCTCCGGCGCTGATTCGTGGCTGTTACTGTATCTCCAATTGTTGAAATTCCACATGCTAAACCGCAACAAATCATCGTGTCTTTCTCCCGATCTAAACAGACTTAATTCCGGAAAAAGGGAACTTCCGTAAAATCCTGCAGGACTCGATTGTCTTTCATGTGAATAATCCAATCGCGAGTAGCCTCCGCCAACACTCCATCCCCAGCCTTCAGCCCTGTTGATGCCAGGTAACGCTAACACAAAGACTGATAATAAAAACAGTTTTCTTTTCAATCGTCCGTGATTAATTACACAATGAATACCTTGTCAGAATGCGCAATAAGCTGCACATTCCATCCGGGCGTACTTATTTTTGCATGGAGTGCAGAGGATACTGTACGAATTTGGAAATCCGCTGAAAGCTTTAAATATAATAAGTTTTTAAGCAAATCAAGCCTTCTTATTGACAGTTTCGTTATCCAAACAGCTATCGGGTAATAGTTCTCAACTCAAAAGACGAACAGCCGTACGAAATCGTACACCCCCAGTTCGATTCCGTACAATATATTCACACAGCCTCAATTGAACAAAATATGCTTCGCCCCTCATTTTGTGTTATTTATATCCTTTGGCACGTCTATTGGTAAAAGCCATTTCGGGATGTAACGTATAACGTGGAAAATTATCCATCATTTGTTGTAACTATTTCGCTCTGGTGTCAGTCTAACCTTCCGGAGTTAATCTTTATACGAATAATCTTCCGCACAACTGTTCCCAACCAAAAACAAAACCTGGAAAAATGATACAGATCAACAACTTACACAAGTCGTACGTAACGGGGAATAACAGCCTGCACGTTCTGAAAGGCCTGAACCTGGAAATAGAGGAGGGAGAATTTGTTTCCATCATGGGCTCATCGGGTTCCGGCAAGTCGACTTTGTTGAATATCCTCGGCATCCTCGACAATTATGATGAAGGGGCTTATTCTCTCGATGGTCATCTGATGCAGGACCTGAACGAGACCCAGGCCGCCCGGACGCGTAACAAAATGATTGGATTCATCTTTCAGTCGTTTAACCTTATCTCCTTCAAGAATGCAATGGAGAATGTAGCCTTACCGCTATACTATAAAGGTGTTTCACGGCGCAAACGGAACCAGATGGCCATGGAGTACCTGGATAAACTGGGGTTGAAACCATGGGCCCATCACATGCCCAATGAGCTTTCGGGAGGACAGCGTCAGCGTGTTGCCATCGCCCGTGCACTGATTTCCAAACCACGGATCATTCTGGCAGATGAGCCCACTGGTGCGCTCGACACCCAAACTTCCTACGAAGTGATGGAACATTTGAAGCAGATCAATGAGGAGGGAATTACCGTCATTATCGTTACCCACGAGTATGATATTGCCGCCATGACCCAGAAAATCATCCGACTGAAAGACGGCGTGATTGAAGAGATCATTAAAAACGGCGATTTGAAGTCCTTCCAGGCACAATATAACCGGAACATTAATAAATCAGAGCATCATGTTTGATATCGATGTTTGGCAAGAAATATTCAGCACCATTCGCAAGAATAAGCTCCGTACTTTTCTCACCGGTTTCTCGGTAGCGTGGGGTATTTTCATGTTAATGATATTGCTCGGATCGGGAAACGGGTTGCAGAATGGCGTTAAACAGGAGTTTGCCAGCAACGCCGTCAACGCGATGTGGATCTGGACAGGTGAAACCAGTATGCCGTATAAAGGGATGAAAACCGGGCGTCCTATCCGCTTTAACAACCGGGACTATACCTTCCTGAAGAACAAAGTAAATGGACTCGACGAAGTTTCGTCCCGCTTCTATCTGCCAGGTGATACGAATTATGCCTACGGGAACGAATACGGCTCATTCACCACCGTTACCTGCCATCCTGCACTCCAGGACGTAGAAAATATTAAACTGAATAAAGGTCGCTTCATCAACCACAAGGATATTACCGACTTCCGGAAATCGATTGTCATCGGAAAAGATATAGCCAAGGCGCTATTCAAAGAAGAAGATCCCATCGGAAAATACATCAAGGTCAACGATGTTCCATTCAAAGTGGTTGGTGTTTGTCACGATCCGGATAACCGCAATGACCGTACAGCCTACATGCCGGTTTCTACTGCTCAGCGCATTTTCAACGGAGGTAACCGGGTACACAGTTTTGCCGTTACCACGAAAATGGTCACCTCGGAAAAACAAGCTGAAGCGATTACCTCGGAAGTTCGCGAAGCACTGGCACAGCGTCACAAATTCAATCCCGACGATAAACGTGCGATGGGTGCCTTCAACATGTTGACAGAATACCTGCGTACCATGAAGATTTTCCAGGGAATCAAAATATTCGTTTGGGTAATCGGTATCGGGACCTTGATTGCCGGAATTGTGGGTGTCAGCAACATCATGCTCATCCTCGTGAAAGAACGAACCCGCGAAATTGGTGTCCGTAAAGCGCTGGGGGCATCTCCCCGCTCTGTCATCGGTCTTATCCTGATGGAGTCCATCCTGATTACCACCGTAGCCGGATATATTGGATTAACCATGGGAGTCGGCATTATGGAGGTGGTGAATTACGGACTCGAACAGGCTTTTGCCTCGGGCGGAGGTGACGGAATCTTTTTCCGCAATCCAACAGTAGACTTTGGTACTGCCATTACAGCCACTTTGATCCTGATTCTTTCAGGAGCCATTGCCGGATACATTCCAGCTAAAAAGGCGGCCAGTGTAAAACCCATTGAAGCCCTTCGTGATGAATAAGCTAGAAGGACTATTCAGAATCAAGAAATCAATAACCTGCATAAAATCCTGATCATGTTTGACATTGAACGCTGGAACGAAATATGGAACGCCCTGACGAAGAACAAACTCAGGAGCTTTCTCACCGCCTTTGGGGTTTTCTGGGGAATCTTCATGCTGATTGTCATGACCGGGGCCGGAAACGGATTGAAACACGGCATTTACGACGGTGTATCCAAGTTTGCTGTTAACTCCGCTTTCATGTGGACACAGCGAACCGGCGAGCCTTACAAAGGCTTCAAACGCGGCCGTTTCTGGAATATGAACTCAACCGATGTCACCTATATCGAAGATCACGTTCAAGGCATTAAATACCTGGCACCAAAACTCTTTGGATGGCGGGAACGCAGTGGCGATAACACGGTTCGCGACAATCGTACCGGTGCCTTCAGTATCGTGGGCGATTACCCGGTTTATACGAAAATTGACCCGGTTACCATGGTAAAAGGACGATGGATAAACGAGATTGATATACTTGACAAGCGAAAAGTGTGTGTGATTGGTGAAAAAGTAGAGGAAAGTATGTTCGATAAAAACGAGAACCCTATCGGGAAGTATCTCAAAGTGTCGGGCGTATATTTCCAGGTCATCGGGGTACTGAAACCCGAAACCCGCGTCAACTTTAACGGACGGAAGGAAGAGACCATCTTCCTTCCATTCACCACCATGCAACAAGCATACAATTACGGCAACGAAGTTCACCTGATTGCTGTCACATCGAAAAAGGGTGTTTCCGTTAGTAGCCTGGAAGATCAAATTACAAGCATCATCAAGAAGCGGCACTACATCGCCCCGAATGATGACCAGGCGCTCAGAAGCGTGAACATCGAGAAGCAATTCAAACAGATGAACGGCCTTTTCCTCGGCATCAGCATTCTGACCTGGATTGTGGGTATCGGGACCTTAATGGCCGGCGTAATTGGTGTAAGTAACATCATGTTGGTAATCGTGAAAGAACGTACCCGTGAAATTGGAATACAGCGTGCCTTGGGCGCAACACCCAAAACCATCATTTCCCAAATTGTACTCGAAAGTGTGGTTCTGACCACCCTGGCCGGATACATCGGACTGTCATTGGGCGTCGGGCTCCTGGAGCTTATCAGCAACGTTTTGGCGAAAATGAATAGCAGTGGCGACGGCATGTTCTATAAAGATCCAACTGTCGATCTTCCGGTAGCACTTGCTGCATTAGCCGTTTTGATTCTGGCAGGATTGTTTGCCGGCTCTATTCCGGCCAAGCGGGCTCTGCAGATCAAACCCATCGACGCTTTACGCGACGAGTAATCAACGCATGAAGAGATAAATAATATCAAGTAGAATAAACCACAAAATCTGCCTAAAATGAAAAAGTTTTTCAAAATCTTCGGATTCGTTTTACTGGGGGCTATATTCCTCGGAACACTGGGTTTCCTGTACCAAAAATCGCAGGCAAAACCGGAAGTATTTAAAGATGAAACCCCACTGATTACCAACATCATTCAGAAGACGGTGGCTACCGGTTCGGTAGTTCCGCGAAAAGAGGTGGAAGTAAAACCACAGGTATCAGGAATTATCCAGAAACTCTATGTACAAGCCGGTGATAAAGTGAAAGAAGGCGATATTCTGGCGAAGGTGAAAATCATTCCCGATATGGTGAACCTGAATGCCGCTGAAGCCCGCGTTGCCAAGTCTAAAATCAGCATGGAAGATGCGCAACTTGACTACGATCGCGTTTCGAAACTATTTAAGAAGCAAGTGGTTTCCCGTGAAGATTACCAGAAGTCGAAAATTGCTTACGAAGGAGCTAAAGCTGAAGTGGAAGCTGCCGAAAATAACCTCGACTTGATTCGCAAAGGGGTAACCAAGAGCTCGGAAAAAACCACCAACACATTGATTCGCGCCACCATCACGGGTATGGTGCTCGACGTGCCTGTGAAAGTGGGAAATTCGGTTATCCAGTCGAACACGTTCAACGACGGAACCACCATTGCCACGCTGGCCGATATGAATGACATGATTTTCGACGGGAAAGTTGATGAGACCGAAGTTGGAAAAATTAGGGAAGGCATGCCCATCGAAATGACCATCGGTGCTATCGAGAATGAGAAATTTGATGCGACGTTGGAATATATTTCACCGAAAGGGGAAGAAGAAAACGGAGCCATTCAGTTTGAAATTAAGGCGAAGGTCAAC
Organism: Prolixibacter sp. NT017; assembly: GCF_009617875.1. Classification (NCBI taxonomy): domain Bacteria; kingdom Pseudomonadati; phylum Bacteroidota; class Bacteroidia; order Marinilabiliales; family Prolixibacteraceae; genus Prolixibacter; species Prolixibacter sp. NT017. Next base: position 4,104,819 of record NZ_BLAV01000001.1, read on the forward strand.
CTGAAGAAGGACCAGTTCATCCGTGCCGGATACAGTGCCAATGCCGATATTGTACTCGCCCGTCGCGACAGCGTACTGGCTGTTCCGGAAGGTTTGCTGCAATTTGATAACGACTCGGCTTACGTAGAAGTAGAGACTCAGCCGCAACAATACGAAAAACGCTATGTGAAAACCGGTCTGTCCGATGGTATCAACATCGAAATCAAGGACGGAATTACCAAGGATGACCACCTGAAAGGTGCCAAAGTAGAGCCGGGATCGCAGAATAGTTAAAAATAATTTCCCCGAAAGGGGCAACACCCAAAACGATTGAGTAAATTAGCATAACGTCGAAATAAAAAAATATAATCCATGAGTCGACTAATCTATGCCATCGCATTTTTAATACTGGTAAGCATTAGCAACATCTTGAAAGCACAGGATACACAGGACACACCTGATGCCTGGTCGCTGAAAGAGTGCATTGATTATGCCATTCAAAACAATATCCAGGTTAAACAAAGCGAGTTGAGCACACAATACCAGGAAAATTTATTGCGCAAAGCCAAAACCGACCGTTTTCCGAACCTGAGTGCCCAGGCTTCGCAAAACGAGAACTACGGTCGTTCGTTGACCTATAACAACACGTACGAGAATATCAACTCCTCGGAAAGTGATTTGAATCTGAATACAAATGTTCCGGTTTTTCAGGGGTTTCAGATCAACAACAACATCAAAAAGAGTCAGTTTGATCTGAAGGCTTCGATGGAAGATTTACAAAAGGCGAAGGATGACATTACCATGAATATCGCCTCTGCCTATCTTGAAATTCTCTTCTCGCAGGAATTGGTTAAAATTTCGCAGGACCAGCTGGATGTTACCAAACAGCAGATTCGGCAAACCCAGGAAAAGGTTGATGCCGGTAGTCTGGCCAAAGGAAGTCTCCTCGACATTCAGGCGCAAGCAGCCAAAGAGGAACTGACACTGGTAGACAACCAGAATCAGCTAAAACTGAACTATCTGCAACTGGCACAGCTGCTGGAGCTGGACTCTTACAAAAACTTTAAGATCCAGAAACCTGAACTGCCCGAAATTAAAGCCGAAGCTTCCCTAATCTCAGCAACTGAGATTTACAAGAGAGCCCTGGCATTGTGGCCGGACGTTAAATCGTCAGAATACAAACTGCAGAGCTCGCAATATCAACTGAAGGCTGCCAAAGGAGCTAATTATCCGACCATCACGGCGTATGGCTTTTATTATAACTCGTACAACAATAAATACACCGATTTGAACGGCGATAAGATTCCATTCAGTGATCAGCTGAGCAACAACCAGCGAAAAGGTTTTGGTCTCCAGATGAACATACCGATTTTCAACCGTCTGCAAAACAAGACCAATATCGATAATGCGAAAATTGATGTCCTCAGCAAACAACTCGATGTAGAAAACTCCAAGAAAGTCCTCCGAAAGGACATCGAAACGGCTGAAACCAATGCCATTGCAGCACTGAACCGTTACACATCGAACCAGAAAGCTGTTGCTGCCATGCAGGAAGCTTTCCGTTATTCGGAAGAGAAATACAATGTTGGTTTGGTGAACGCATTGGAGTACAACCAGGCAAAGAACAATTTGGCCAAAGCACAATCGGATTTGCTGCAAGCCAAGTACGAGTTCATTTTCCGCACCAAAATCCTCGACTTTTACCGCGGACTTCCCATTGAATTGTAATCCGAAAGATTTTGTGAAAACTTTATTCCATATAAAAAGCCGCCTGAGCAATCGGGCGGCTTTCTTTTTATCTTACCAGGAAAAATCGTTATTTCACTTCCTCTAGTTTCAGAACGACACTCGTTCGCTGTGCGTTCACATCTGGATTAAATCCGATTTGCATCAGGAAATCGCCGCTAAAAACCTGATTGGCTTTCAACGTCGATTTCGTACCCGGATAAAGATTGATTTCCTCGATCCGGTATTTCTTCGATGCATCCAACCCTTTGAAGCGAATGGGCAACTTGCTCCCTTTTCCAAACCGGTTATTCACCAGGTAACTGAAAACTACCCCCGAAGATTTTGTCTTATCGACATACATCACCGATGCTACATCGTTGGTAAACGGATCGGACAACCGGTATTGTTCGCCGTGCCAGACAATGTTCTTAAATGAGTCATACGTTTTCACAGCTTCGCGGCAAAACTGCAGGTCCTTATCACTCAAGTGGCTGATATCAATATCAAATCCCAGTTTGCCCATCATGGCTACATCGGTACGGAACTTCAACGGCTGTTTCCCCCAGGCCGTTACATGATTGCTGGTAGCAATGGCCGGATAGAAATAGGAATATTCCCACTGAATAAAGATACGTTCGAGCGGATCGGTATTATCGCTGGGCCAGAATTCGGTGAAGTATTTCAGTGCACCATAATCGACACGGCCACCACCTCCCGAGCATAACATCATCGGGATGTGCGGATATTTCTTCCGGATACGGTCCAATACTTTATACAGTCCCCGCACATAGTCGATGTACAAATGCGACTGATTTCCCAGGTAGGATGAGTGCGCGTTATAAATAACCGAATTGCAATCCCACTTAAAATAGGCCAGTCCCGGGTTTTTGGTCAATAAGTTGTCCACAATATGATACACGAAATCCTGCACTTTCGGATTGCTCATATCCAGTACCAGCTGGTTCCGGAAGTAATATTCGGGCCGATCGGGCTGTTTGATGATCCAGTCGGGATGCTGGTGGTACAATTCACTTTTCGGATTCACCATTTCAGGCTCAATCCAAATACCGAACTTCACACTGTCTTTGGTCGCCTCTTTTACCAACGAGAAAACACCATCGGGCAGTTTCTTTTTGTTGGCCTGCCAGTCGCCCAGGCCAGCATGATCGCTGTTCCTCGGATATTTATTTCCAAACCAGCCATCATCAAGCAAAAACAAGTCGACGCCCAACTTCCGGGTATCCTTAATTAACGCCTTCAGTTTACTTTCATTGAAATCGAAAAACGTCGATTCCCAGTTATTGAGCAACGTCAATCGGGAACCTTCGCCATCCATAATCTGGTATTTGCGGGCCCAGTCCTGCAATTGCCGACTGGCCTCTCCTTTTCCTTTACTGGAAAGCACCGTGATAAAAGGCGGCGTTTTAAATTCTTCTCCGGGTTTGAGCGAATAGGTCGATGCGTAGTTGTTCATTCCTGCAATGATGCGCAGGTTGTTCTGTGGGTCAACTTCCAGATCGAAGCGGAAATTTCCGCTCCACTCCAGTGCACCATATAGTACCTCTCCTTCATCCTCGGTGGAAGGTTGGTTAAGCGAAATCATGAAAACTGGTGGCTGAAACAGAGCCGCGCGAGTGCCCAACTTGGTGTCCAGCGTTTTGATACCGTGCGTCAGTTTTGATACTTCGGGCTGCATCTCTTTGGCCCAATCGCCATGAAACTGCCTTAGCCAGTAGCTTTTCCCCTTCAAACAAAGATTGGCAGATGCAAACTTCCGCAACTGCACATTTCCTTTCTCGTGGTGTTTTATTACGCTCCATTGCTCGATAACATCTTCTTTATAGTAGGATTTGTAATAAAGAGTCACTTCAAAATCGTACACCGGATCTTTGAGTTCCACACTCAGCAACGAAACATCATCATTCAATTGCTTTACCTGATGACCAACATATTTCAGCGCCAGGGAATTGTTCCCGTCGGAATGCGTAACCGTGATGGCTGGTTCCAGCAAATTGCGCGTTCCCGAAGGCGTATAAGCGGCGTCGTACATGCCGGTGTAGTCCTGTGCTTGTCGGTACTCCCCGGGAATTTGAGCATATTCGCCAGGTGAGGAAAGTTTCTTTCCGTAGTAAATCATATTTACATTTTTCCCCGGGGTCACCTGAAATACCAGGGCATTATGTGCCGTTACCACGGGAATTGTTTGCGCTTCGACCTGAAAAATCAGGAATGGCAAAAACAGAAAAGCCGCAAATAATCCGGCCCTTCGAAGAATTCTTGTTCGTCGCTTCATGTATCAGTTATTTTTATTCTTAGGTTGAATCAAAACGTATGATATACAATATGTCCAAATTTAAACATAATCGGTAGGTTGGGAAAAGAAACTTCTTCAGCGAAAGCACATTTTTCTTTTAAAGATGCTATAACAGCCCTACTTCTCTTTATTATTCTATTTCAAAGAAACATAAAAATTAGTTTACGTCATCCGCGTTAGCTTTTCGGTTGAAGCCAAATAATTGTAACTTTAAAGAACTTACTTTCGTTCTCAGGCAAACCATGTAGTCAATTAACACCGTAACCCGTATGAAGAAGAAAAAAAGGAATTTTCGTCTGCTAATTATCCTGGCTTTTGCACTTATTATTCTGCTTATCATCGGTAAAAAAGCCGGCTGGTTTGGAAAAGATTTTGCTACGCGGGTAGCCGTCGAAAAAGCAGAGAAGAAAGATATCACCGAGCTCATTACGGCAAACGGAAAGATTGAGCCGCAAACCGAGGTAAAAATCAGTCCGGAAGTTCCCGGTGAAATTATCGAACTTCCCGTAAAGGAAGGCGACGAAGTAAAAGAAGGCGACCTGTTGGCCGTTATCAAGCCCGATATTTACATTTCCAACCTCAACCGGTCGCGTGCCAGCTTAAACACGCAAAAAGCCCGTTTAGCACAGGCTGAAGCCCAACTCACCGAAAAGAAACTGGCCTTCGACCGCTCGAAACAACTTTTCAAACGGCAAACCATTTCGCAGGCCGATTACCAATCGGCGGAAGCTGCCTATAAAGTCGCTGTTTCGGAAGTTGAAGCCGCTCGTTTCCTGGTAAAAAGTGCCGAATCGAGTGTGCAGGAATCGGAAGAAAACCTGACGAAAACCAAAATCTATGCTCCCATTTCGGGAACGATTTCCAAACTCAACGTCGAAAAAGGGGAGCGCGTTGTAGGAACCAACCAGTTTGCCGGTACCGAGCTGATGACGGTTGCCAACCTTAACAGCATGGAGGTAAAGGTTGAAGTCAATGAGAACGACATTGTGAAAGTGCAGTTAGGTGATACCGCATTGGTAGAAATTGACGCCTATGTGAACCGGAAGTTCAAGGGAATTGTGACGGAAATTGCCAGTTCGGCTAATATATCCGGTACCTCAACCGACCAGGTCACCAATTTCGATGTGAAGATTTTATTGCTGCAAAGTTCGTATGATGATTTGCTGAAGAAACAATCGGAGCGCTATCCTTTCCTACCGGGAATGTCTGCAACCGTCGATATCCGGACTAATACCCGGAACGGCGTGATTACCGTCCCTATCCAGGCCGTTACCACACGTAGCGAAACCGGAGAAGCCAAAGCCGAAACCGCAGGTCTTCAGCAGGTCAATGATGAGGAAACAAGCGACAACGGGAATGAACAACCCAAACCGGAAGCGAAGCAACATGAGATTGTTTTCGTGTACAATGATGGCGTGGTTCGTGAAAAGCAGGTCAAAACCGGCATCCAGGACAACGTCAACATCGAAATAGAGGATGGGCTGAAAGGTGGTGAAGAGGTTGTTACCGCTCCCTACGGACTGATTTCGCGTACCCTGAAAGACTCCATGGCCGTCGAAGTCGTTCCAATTGACGAGTTGTATAAGACGAAGAAATAGCCCCCAGAATTGACATGTTTGAACCTGCCGGGAACTTTTCAGGGTGCCCCGTTTGAAAAAGTATGTCCCCAGAACATGTTTTAGGGTGTGCCGCAAAAAAAAGTATGTATCCACAACATATTTTGACTTGTCCCCCTTCAAAAAGTATGTATCCACAACATGTTTTAGGGTGTCCCATTTGGGAAAGTATGTAGCCACAACATGTTTTGACCACCGCTCCGAGGAAAAATATGTATGCTCAGCATATTTGGGACAGTGCTCCGGAGTCTTCATTGGCAGATTGCCGTGGTCGTCGCACTCTTCTGTTTCGCTGTAACGGTGATACCAGACACTTTTGACTAAAAACAAAACCGAAGCTAAGTTCGAGGGGCTATCACAAGAATAGAATCTGTTTAGTCAATTGTGCCAGTAAATAACAGAATCATCAGTTATCATCTGTAGCCCGTGTTCCATCCCGTAATAATGGCATATCCCGGGTCCCTGATATAGGTGTAAATACTTTTCAGGAAAACAGCCAATGTCAATAACCGATATTTTCCAGAGACAATCATCCAATGTAAAATAATTCTTACGAATCGTAATAAAATGTATCAAAATAACGTTAATACCTTACACATAATTTACTTTTAGATATAATCTAAATTCAAGTAACAACTATTTGAATTTTTCCCGGACAAATTCACATCCTTTTGTCACATACAAAAAGTCGAGTTCAGAATTGAGTAAATACCCTTTACCCGATTCAGAAACATGCTACCGGGGAAGGACCTATGTCGCCGTTGACAACCTATCAGATAATAACCCGTTTAAACCAACTAGTTCAGGCTTTTCAAATTTTTCACACTTAAGTACTAAAGAAAGATGAAAAAAAGATTCTTGCTTATTTCTGTTTTGTTCCTTCTCGTTCATTCGGCCATTGCCCAAAATAAGATGATTTCGGGGGTTGTACTGGAGAAAGGAACAAACGAGCCATTACCCGGCGTAACCATTTTAGAAAAGGGAACTGCTCACGGAACAGTTACCAACAACGACGGAAAATTTACACTTTCGATAGCTCCGGGAACCACACTCGTCATCTCCTTTGTTGGAATGAAACCACAGGAAATCAGCACTGACGGTTCCGATTCATTTAAGATTTTCATGGAACCATCGACTGAAAAGATTGATGATGTGGTAGTCACCGCGTTGGGGATTAAACGTGAAAAGAAAGCGCTGGGCTATTCGGTGCAGGATGTAAAGGGTGACGAAATCGCCGAAACCAACCCGGTCAATGTTGTCTCTGCATTATCGGGGAAAATTGCCGGCGCAGAGGTAGTCACATCGTCCGGTCAGCTGGGCGCTTCTTCCACCATCAAAATCAGGGGCAACAAATCGTTTACGGGTTCTGCCGAGCCACTTTTTGTGGTCGATGGCACCCCCATCATGAATTCCATCAGTTCATCCATGTCATCGACAACCTACACCGACTTTGGGAATGCCGCCATGGATATCGACCCGTCGAATATCGCCAGTATTTCGGTGCTGAAAGGAGCCAGCGCTGCTGCCCTGTACGGAAGCCGTGCAGCCAATGGCGTAATTCTTATTACAACCAAAAAAGGGATGAAACACAAGGGGATTGGTGTAGAACTGAATTCATCGTCGTCCATTTCCAATGTATACATTCTCCCCAACTACCAGAATGAATACGGACAAGGACGAAACGGGAGTGAATACGAATGGAAAACCAATTATCCGGACCTGAGTTACCAGGCATTTCACGATTTACGTGAGTTTCGCTGGAGCCTTACGGGCAACGGGTACCGAATGGACTGGGACGAAAGCTGGGGATCGCGGCTCGATGCCGGCCTGATGGTCGCGCAGATGGACTCGCCGCTTGACTCCAACGGTAACCCGATTCCGACCCCCTGGGTGTCACATCCCGATAACGTAAAAAACTTTTTTAACACGGGTGTCACCTGGGACAATTCGGTTGCCCTCTATTCCGGCAATGACATTGCTTCAGGACGCCTCACTCTCTCGCATGTAAAACAAACCGGAACCGTTCCGAACACCGACCAGGAAAAAACCAGTGTCGGGTTTAACAGCAAGGTAAAGCTATCGGATAAACTGTCGTTCGAAACGAATGTCAATTATACCGAGCTTAATAACGGAAACATTCCTCAGCAAGGCAACAGCATGCGTAACCCGCTGGTTGAACTTAACAGCTGGTTTGGCCGCCAGGTAAACATGAAATACCTGAAGGAACATTACCAGGACATTGTGAATTATAACGGCGAGTTAAAAGCCTTCAACTGGATGATGGCTTACGACGGGCAGCACAACAATCCATACTGGCTCGCCTACAAAAATACCATGTCGAGGAACCGGAAAAGAGCTTACGGTAACGTAGCTGTGACCTATTCCATTCTTCCCGGCGTTGATTTGACCGGCCGTCTGGGTACTGACTTCTTCAACGAACACCGAAAATATAAATACCATCAGTACTCGCGCGACTGGACCGATTTGTACACCAACGCCACCAATGGTACTTTCTGGGAACAATACCGCTTCGAGAGCGAAACCAATGCTGACCTGCTGTTGAAAATCAACAAGCAATTGACGAAAGATTTGAGCTTATTCTCGACCGTTGGAGCCAACTACCGGTTTGTGGATGACCACTACGCCACCACTTCGGGTACCAATCTGGTTGTTCCCGACTTTTTTTCTACCTCCAACATTGAAGGGGAGCCCAATGTAGACTTCACCAAATATTCCAAGAAAACGTACTCAGTTTTTGGCTCGGCCAACCTTGGATACAAATCTGTTCTGTTCCTGGATTTAACCCTGAGGGGCGACTGGAGCTCTACGCTTCCCGAAAAGAACTGGAACTTCTGGTATCCGTCCGCCAATCTCGGCTTCATCTTCACCGATGCACTGAAAATAAAATCGAAAGCCTTATCATACGGAAAGCTCCGGTTAGGTTATGCTCAGGTGGGAAACGATACAGACCCTTACCAGCTGACTTCGACTTTCTCGTCTATTGGAACCTCATTTAACGGTGTGAACCTGTTCAGTCAGTCGTCCGTCATCCCAACTTTCAACCTAAAGCCGGAAGAGACCCGGAGCTATGAAATTGGCGGCGAATTTAAATTTCTGAACAACCGGCTGGGACTGGATGCGACATACTACATCGCCAAAACCTTCAACCAACTGCTGAGTGTTGACATTCCCTACAGCTCGGGATACAGTTCCTGGATGAAAAATGCCGGAAGTATCCAAAACAGTGGTGTTGAATTGCAGTTCTACGCGACTCCTGTGTCGACAAGCAATTTTAAATGGGACATGACCCTCAACTGGTCGACCAACAAGAATAAGATTATTGCCCTTGACGACGGTTTGGAAGAATTACAAATCAACTCCCTGTACCGGGGAACTTCCCTGATGGCATTCCCGGGAAAGGAATGGGGTGCGTTATACGGCACCACTTTCGCCCGCAACAGCGAAGGAAAGATTCTGATCGACGAAAACGGTATGCCCGTCACCTCAACAGAAGACCAGGTACTGGGATATGTCAACCCGGACTGGACCGGAGGTTTCCGAAACACCTTCAGTTATCAGGCATTTACTCTGTCGGCCCTTCTCGATTTCCGAAAAGGCGGAGATATATTTAGCATGACCAAAGCGGTTGGACAAGATACCGGTATACTGGAAGCTACGGTAAAAGACGGAATCCGTGAGAACGGAATGATTGTCGATGGTGTTTACCGGGATGGAACTTCCATTAACGGCACCGATGTGAGCGGACAAACCAATACAACGCGTATTTCGGCCCGTTCGTACTGGCGAAGTTCGCGGAACTGGGCCGAACTGTCAATTATTGACGGAAGCTTTGTAAAACTTCGTGAAGTGACCCTCACTTATACATTTCCCCATTCATTCCTGAACAAGATAAGCATTGAAAATGCTTCCTTTTCCCTGTACGGACACAATCTTGCCTTGTTATACACTGACAAAAGCAATGACGTTCATATCGATCCCGAAGTTTCGTCAGGCGGGACCGTTGCCGGTACCGGCTTCGAATCGTACCAAATGCCGCCGGTACGTACCCTTGGATGCAAACTGAACGTGAAATTTTAAAACTGATACCACATGAAAAACCGAGCAATATTATCTGTTATCGCTTTACTTATCGCATTCGTTGCCTGTACAAGCGATTTTAAAACGATTAACGAGAACCCGAACAATCCGGAAACCGCCCCTTTGACCAACGTGTTTGCCTACGTCATCGAAAGCCTTACTTCGGAATTCGGAAAAACGGAAATGGATTATCCTGCGGCCTTTGTCGGCCATATCACCAAAGGAACCTATACCGATGTAATTAACTACTACAGCAAACCCGGTGACGGAACCTGGGAAACCATATACGAAACGGCATTAACTAATGCAGAATACGTGATATCGGGAGCCAAAGATGAGGGAAATACCAACCTGGAGGCTGCTGCGATGGTACTAAAAGTATACGCCATGCAAATGGCTGTTGATATTTACGGGAAAGTCCCTTTTTCTGATGCCAACCTGGGAGATGCCGGAACCATTCATCCGAAATACGACGATGAAAAAACCGTCTATTATGCACTGCTGGATACATTGGAAAGGGCCAACAGCTTATTTGATGCAACCAACGGCGGTTCGCTCGGCGACGGCGACTTGCTTTACAGCGGCGATGTCGGTCAGTGGCAGCGGTTCTGCAATTCCCTCCGTCTGCGGCTGGCTATGCGCATTTCCAACGTTGATGAAACCAAGGCAAAAAGCGAAATTGCGGCAGTCCTCAACGCTCCGGACACTTATCCGGTATTTTCCGGCAACGACGACAATGCCTATATTTCTTATCCGGGAGGCGACTGGGTCGAGCCCTGGACTTCTGAATACAGCTCGATTGGCGATAACTACATGGCCAAACCCATCATCGACACGATGGTTAACTACAGTGACCCCCGCATTGCCTACTATGCCGAACCACTCGACGACGGTTCGTACAAGGGGCTGGCCGTAGGTAATGATGCCGATACCGTGTATTCGAAAATAAACGATTCGTTTGTGAATAATCCTACCGGAAATGTCTACCTGATGGTTTATGCCGAAGTGGAATTCATTAAGGCCGAAGCAGTGCTTCGCGGATTTATTTCCGGCAATGCCAAAGACCTGTATGACTCAGGTATTACTGCTTCGTGCCAGGAATATGGAATCGGTAGCCAGGAAATCAGCGATTACCTGGCTAATTCTGACGTTTCCTGGCAATCAAGCCTCACACAAATCTATGTGCAAAAATGGATTGCCCTGTTCCGGCAAAGCTGGGAGGCCTGGGCTGAAATGCGCCGAACCGATGTTCCCAAACTGGCCCCGGCAACGCATTCAACAGCTACAGGACACAATCGTGCGCCGTTCCGCTTTCCCTATCCCGATTCGGAACAAAAGCTGAATGCATCCAATATCCCCTCCTCTGTTACCGAAACAGATTATTTCTGGGGATACCAAATCTGGTGGGATACCCGTCAATCAGTTCAATGATTCATACTGTGCTACTCAGTTGTAACTTAACCCTGTTTCTAGTGATGATAGAAACAGGGTTACGTTTGTTATTAGTCTTAGGGTAGGTCAATTCCTGGCATGTCTCTGCCATAGCGGTCGGAACAACGTTGGTGTTTCATATCGCGGGGCTGCACGACCGCTTTCCACATGTGTGTTCCATTACCCGGGGTGGCGTAACCGCGACAGACGTCGCGCATTCCTTCCCCCGGGCTGAGGGCTGTTAGGCATTCAGCCTGACAAACAGAACATCCCGTACAAAAGCTGTGAAGGGCGAATACTGCTTAGCGGTGCTGTATAGTAAGGACAAAACCGGCGTGTCTACGCCATTGCGTTTTAGAAATACCGTGGCCCCATCCGGCGGCGGCGGCGACCAATGTTGAAATCGTAGCTGACCATGAATTCGTGTGTCCCGGCATTGTAGTGCGCTTCAGACATGGTGGTCATATCGTAGGCATAGCCAATTTTCACCTGCGGAGTTATATAAAACTGCAACAGTCCACCGAATGAATTCTGATACCGATAAGTCGCTCCTACCCACACCTTCTCGCTAATCAGGAATTGTGCTGAAACATCGGCCGATATCGGCGAATTCTCTGCATAGCGAACTAAAAACGAAGGTTTGAATTTCAGCGTACCGTAACGCGACACATTGAATACCTGAGCTCCCATCAAGTAAAAGTGGAGCACTTCGGTCTGACTTAAATTGGTCGTCTCCTTTTGGATACTGTTTTTGAGAATTTTCGGCACCGATATTCCCAGGAAAAAGCGATCGCCATGCCACATCACACCTACCCCGAAGTTGGGAAGAAATTTGTAGTTGATATCCTGGGCAAAAAGCGGGTCATTGGGGTCGTTGATCTGAAGATCGGACAGACGGGCCTCATACAGGTTGAAACCAGCTTCCAAACCAAAAGAGATATACTGCCGGCGACTGTAACGACTGGCGCGCACACGGTAGGCATAGTCGAAGTAAATACCGTTCTGTTTGACCGGTCCCCAACTATCGTTGAAAATCGACACACCCAACCCGACATTATACGAGTTAAGCGGAGCCTGAACCGTAACTGTATTGGTTGAAGGAGCGCCGTCGAAACCGACCCATTGCTGCCGCGAAAGAGCCGTCACATTCAGGGTACCCTGACTTCCTGCATAGGCCGGCTGCACCGTTAGTACGTTGTTCAGGTACTGCGTAAAAACCGGATCCTGTTGCGCTTTTCCCACAAAGGGAAGTAACATCAGCACAGCAAATACTCCCAGCAGGTTAGTCCACTTTAATATGTTGGTTCGTTTTGTCAAATTAATTCAATTTCAATCTTTTCGTTTCAAACGGTATACGGATTAGGGTATAGGGTGTAAGGGGTTCCTATGCTTTTCTCCCGGATTCCGTTCTATTTTTTTCATTTTTCAAATATCATTTATCAGCGTTGGCTCTGTTGCTGTCGAAACAGCGTTGGCGTTTCAAACCACTGCCTCTCGCGACCGCCTTATTACGGGGTCTGGCTTAACATTCCCAAGGCGGTGCCATTGGGCTAAATTAAACTGGCCTTTCAGGCCGAAAAATACTACAATACTGTGCCCTACGGGCAAACAGATAAACAGCACTCAGTCACTTCTCTGCCTTCTTAAATCTTAACACTCTAAGCTTTATTCTTATGAACGCTTTTCTTCTTTATATCGTGCCAGATCTGTTTCATAAAACTTAAAACCTAACACTTAAAACTTTCTCCGTCTAAAGCCACCAGTTACCGTTTCCCAGGCCTCTGCTGTTCGCGGGCTATCCTCCGCTGGAGGAGGTGGCCGCAGGCCGGAGGAGGATTGTAAAACTCCTACGGAGTATGGGCACTTCCTTCTATTTCATTTTTACAATACTGTATGCCCTACGAGCAAACAGATGCTAATTTTCAAAACATCTACGTCGCTGCAATTGCGCTCGAAACAGCGTTGGCTTTTCAAATTCACGGGTTGCACCCGACATGCCCCCGGATGCTCCCGACGCCTCGGGACAGGGCTATTAATTTTTTAACCCCTACCGGGGTTGTAAGAACGCTTTTCTCCAACCTGAAATGTCAAAGGTGTAAAGTCTGATGTCTGCAGTCTTTATTCTTAAAACTTAACACCTAAAACTCTGTTCTAATGAACGCTTTTCTTTCTTATTTCGTATTGTGTCAGGTTAAATTCGCTCTTCTTAAAACCTAACACTTAAAACTTCTTCCGTCTAACATCTCTCCTCTAACGTCTCTCTTCTAGTAGGCTATGTAGACGAATCCTTTATAGGTCTTGTGCGTACCACCGAGGGTTAACACATAATAGTATGTTCCAACCGGCAACAAGCGGTCACCCGACATCAGGCCGGTATTGCACTTACCATCCCAGTCGTTTTTGTAATCCTTGCTCGTGTATACCTTGCTCTGCCAACGATTATAAACCGTAAGTACCGTACCCGGATATTGCTCAATACCCAGAATCTCGAAGGTGTCGTTAAAGCCATCCTGGTTCGGAGAAAAAGCCTCCGGAATCACAAACGGACCTCTGCTGACATCAATGACCACCACGGCCGAATCACACAGATTGGTCAAGTCACACACCTGGTAGGTAAACTGATCGTTCCCCTGGTACGGTTCCGTTGGAATATAGTTAATGGTTCCATCGGGCAATACCTTCACATCTCCATAACTCGGTTTTAGCAATATTGTCACCGAGCTGGTATCCAGATTATTGTCGACATCAACATCGTTGGCTAATACTCCTATGTTGATGGGTTCCTGAGCTGACGTAGCTGCAAAATCATCGTATGCCACCGGTGCATGATTCACTCCTTGCACAACAACAATATCAGTAGCAGGACAACCTGATGAGTCTTTAACATCAAGGGTATACGTACCCGGTGAACTAATTTCCAGGATCGGCTCATCGGAAACACCCTCGATGGTTCCATCGGTCGTACTCCAGTGAAAAGTAAGTGGAGCATTGCCAGTCGTTCCGGAAGCATCCAGAACAGCACTCATACCCGATTCAAGCGTTTCTGGTGCATCCATTACAATTTCCGGCAATGGCAGCACCGTAGCAACCATTGTGTCTTTTTTACTCAATCCGGCACTATTCGTAACCGTCAAAATCAATTCATGCTGTCCCGGTCCATCGGGCACATAGTTGGTTACCTGGGCCGTTGGGTTATCAAACGTGCCGGTAGTTGATGTCCAGTCGTACCGCAAATCCAATCCCTGAGAACCGGAAGCATCCGCCACAACGGTCCCACAGCCACTAACAGTAGTATCATTGCCGGCATTCGCAATCAGGTCGGCCATTACATATACATAGGCTGTTGCATACGTCTGGCGTGTTCCATCACTCACTTCATACACAAAATGATCGGCTCCGATGTATCCCGGATTCGGCGTATAGCTAAAACTACCATCTGTTTTCAGGTTGACCATCCCATGATCGGGACCGTTAGCATCTTTATTAGCCAGTTTGTAGGTAAGCGCCTGTTTTCCGTCCACCGACAGATCGTTGGGGGCGACCGAACCCGACTTTTCCTTCATGAACGACATGAACAGGTCGTCGCCACCGAAAGGCGGATTATTCTGATTCGTGTTATCGTACAACCGAAGCTTCACCTTCGCCTCTACGGTGCTATGACCGTCGGTTACTTCGTAGGTAAATTCATCGTCTACCGGGTTCGGTGTCGATGGCGTATAGATATATGTTCCGTCGGCGTGCAATACTACGGTACCGTGCAACGGGCCTTTCGCAGGCGTGGTATTCACGGTGAGCGGATCGCCGTTCAGGTCGATATCGTTGTTCAGTACGGTCGAATGGATGGTGGTACCGGCAGGTGCCCTTGCCTCATCATTAAAGGCGACCGGCGGATATTGCTTCGACGGATTCGTTCTCAGGATTTCGAACTGCACCCTCGACTCCATGATGATGCCATTGCGTTCTACCTTGTAAGAGAATGAATCGTGTCCCGCATAACCATTATCCGGCATATACGAATAGTTACCATCATGAATACCGATAACAACAAAGCCGTTTTTCGCCTGTTGGGTCACACTGGCTATCAAATCCGATTGACCCGCCAGATTGTCCAGCGGCAATGCTTTGGTATTTGTTGCAGCCGTCGACAACATGAAGTCGTTGGTAAACACACTTCCGTTGAAGGCGGTTTCGCCGTCGCTTACGCTCATGATGTTGTGGTCATCGACCAGCTCGAAGGTGTATGGCTCGACAATCTCAACAGAGATCTGCCTTGGATCGCCGTTACAAACGGCAATCTGCTGCCCATCGGTATTCACGTGTATCTGCGTAACCGAGAGCTCCAGTGTGTAGATGCCGGGAGTTCCATCCCAGGTTATGGTTACTGAGTTTCCGGTAGATGCACTCAAATCGGTGGAGGAACCGCCGGAAGAGACACTCCAGTGGTACTGGTAGTTTGGCTCGGCCGTTACGCTGTAGGTCCGTTGTTCACCCTGCGGCACTTGCTGATCGGCCGTGGTCTGGGCATACCCTTTCCCTACCGGGAAGAGGAGTGCCAGCAGGCTAACCAACAGGATGATATGTTTCACGTAGACCTTCACGTACTTAATTCATTTGTATAGCCGGGGTTACCGGTGTTTTAAATATTGTGTATTGGAATGCTCCGGCAGTTGTCGAAACATGAATCTCCATTCCGTACTTGTCGGTGGCTTTCACCAGTACGACGTCGTAAACCTGGTCTTGCAACACATTGTTTACGAGGCCGTTCAGCGCTAAGCTGTAATCGGTGGCATCCAACAATTTCTTTTGGAGATTTTCAGTGGTTCCGTCTGGTTTAGTAACCTTATAATCCACGGTCACCGGGTAATTTGAATTCGGTAACGGAACGCCATCGGCCGCAAACAGTTCAACGGTCGCCGTTGTGTTGCTGGTCGGTATATTCGGGTCGGCACAATCGCCGGCCTCTTTTGGGTTAAAGGCGATACTGGATGTGTTGGGCTGGACATTGACGACGATGGCTTTGGTGTTGGTACAGCCATCGGCATTGGTTTCCGTTGCCGTTACATAGTAGGTTCCGGCTTTGGCCCAGGTCACATCAATGGAAGCCTGGTTGTTCCCTGACGGGAAACTGATTTCCGAAGGTTGTGTTGCTTCGGTGGTAAATGTTTGTTCGTTGTAAATCACCCAGGAGTAGCTACTCCCGGGATGATTTTCAACAAAAAGATTGCGTGTTTGCCCTTCTGACACCACAAACGCCACCTGTGCCGTGGCAGAAGCCACGGCCAGGATTACCCATCCAACGATGAGTAGCAGGCGTTTATAGGTTAGGGTTGAGAACACTAAATGTTATTTGAATTAATTAGCTGTAATTGTAGATGTGTGTGGTCTAGCGACTACAGCGTCACCAGTATTATTGGTACCATCACTTTCAATTGAACCGCTTGAACACTGAGTATTGCTTATTGTCAATGTTTCTGTGAAATCCTGTGCATCTACTGCTGAAGTATTATCATAGGTGTTACCGTTAGTATATGTAACTTCCAACTTAACTGAACCTGCTCCGGCAGGTGCGGTAACAGTTGTTCCACTAAGCGCTGTGCCTGTGATATCATTATCAGAAGCATCCAGTACTTTAACCGAACCACCAGAAATACCTGCGATAGCGCTATATGCATAGTTGAAACTCCAAGTCTCTGATGCACCAATACCATTCGAACTAATAATATAAGTTACTGTAGCCGTTCCGTGATCATATGTCACACCTGTTGTACCATCCCAAGTAACTGCAACTGCATTATCATAGCAGAAATTACCACCAGTAACTGCAAGATCAAACGCAGATGGCTTAGGCTGAACTGGCAATGAACGAGTGTTACTGCATGAAGCCCCGTCTGTCTCAGTTACTTCAACTAAATAGTAGGTTCCATCTGTTTTAACACTGGAAGACCAAGTGATATTGACACTATTTCCACTACCAGAGATCGTCGCAACAGTACCTGTTACGTCTGTTGCATGGTCGCCTTCGTAGACTTTCCATGTATAACTAAAAGGAGTAGTACCGTCAGCCTCAAAGTGCTCAGTTACGGAATAGTTATGTGTTGCACCCGGATAAGGATTTTTTCCCGTTGACTGTGCAAACACTTTTGCACTACCTAGTGCAAAAAATGCGATAAGGGAGAGAATTACTAATTTTTTCATGATTTTAAGATTAATTGCCCAATTTTATTTCTGATTGATATTTTATGGTATTGCTTGATATTCAATATTGGAAGTTGCAGGTATTTGTGTGATAGTCAAAACCTGAGTACTGGTAACATCTGTCGGTGCAACACCGTTAGCATCTACTGCTGATGTAATGGAAATTGTTTTTGTGGCATCAGCACCACCAGCGTTATTTGCTAAATCATAAGAATAGGATAAAGTTCCCGTTCCTGGAGCGCTTGCAGATTCCGGTATCGTCAAAGTTTGAGGAGTAGTACCATCCGTTACAACAACCGTCCATGGGAATGTTCCACCAGAAACATTTACATCTCCACTAACACTGGTATTTCCTGTTTCAGCATCCGCACAAGTAGTTACTGCACCTGCAAATGCAATGTTTAAGTTATTATCTACAGTAACCACAATTTCTTTATAGTTACTACATGTAGTTAGAGTTACCTGTTCAGTTATCCGTATTGTATAGGTGCCAGGTTTCTTCCATAAGATTTGGGCATTATACTGATCCGCATTCGTTAAAGTATATCCGTCTGCGGCTCCAGTTCCTGGTGTTACAGTCCAGGTATAAGTATTACCGCTTGTTGCACTTGCACCCGAACGATATGAATAACTGGTATTCACATTCACGGTCTGAGCACCAGTAGTCCATTGAGCTGACACTTGGCCGGCAAAAGCCGCGATTAAAAAAGCTAATAAAGCAACTTTTTTCATAACTGATTCTTTCTTAGTTATTAATTGATTTTTTGATGTTCTATATCTTGTGTTTTTGGATTAAAATGAATCTCCACATTAAAACTTTGGGTAGTTTCATTTAGACTTTCATCAATAACTTTGAAAGTTACTGTCGAAATTCCCTCTGGGAATGCATATCCGCTTGGATCACCATCGCTATCGTCTCCAAAATCAACCAGTGTAACACTATTGTGTACTATTCGATATTCCACAATTAGATTGGCATTGGAAGTGCAGTTATCGTAATACGAGGTTCCTGGTAATCCAATGTTATTAACTACATAGGTTCCTGTCCCAGGATCGTCGACACATCCTATTAAGACGTCATTCAATGTTTCAATAACCGGTGCCGTAATATCAGGTGTTGTGGAGACCGTATAAGAACCGCTCGCTGCACACCCTTTACCATCGGTAACCATCACATTATATGTTCCGGGTGAAAGTCCAGTTTGATCTTCCGACGAAGTATTCAAACCGCTACCGTCCGTTGTACTCCATGAATATGTGTAGCCAGGAGTTCCTCCAGTAGCTGTCAGGTTAATAACACCATTACCACTGCCGGGACAACTCTCATCAGTGATGGCGGCACTTAAACTGACCTTATTCACTATGATTTCAGCGACATCTGAAACACTGCTTGCGACTGTAGCCGTTGACATGCCTGGATTGGTACGTGAAACCGTAAGGACTCTTTGGTAATAGGTCTTACCCGCAGTAGTAGCCGGCGGCGTATAATCTTTGCCTGTTGCCCCGGAGATCCCTGTAAAGTTCGTTCCATCCGTACTCTCCTGCCATTGGTATGCGACCGTGTAACTGGTGTTGCCTGAGATTGGACTATCAGCAAACGCATCACTTCCAACAATCGCAGCGGGCGTACTATTGATACAGACATTCTGGGTATTTCCAGAAGTCAGCGTATTGTTAACCTTTCGAAGATTATTAAATGAAATCCGGTTCGCTCCGGTATTTTCATAAAAATCCAATAGCAGATGATTATCTCCGTTTACACTGAAAAGAATTCCTGCATCCGTAGCATAAGCCCGGTTGCTCCAATGATCATATACAGCATTTCCGTCGACATACAAGCGGGCACCATCATCACTGCCAATATCTACCAGGTAAATACCATTCAGAGTTGAGTGCATCTGGTAATGAACTGAAAAAGTGGTAGTATTAATGGAAGCTTTTCCTGCTCCCAGGCTGTTATCAAAATCATAACAGTTTGTAGAACCGCCAAAATCCTCATCAAATTCCTGTGGCTCGCTCGTATAACCATAGTAATCCTGGAAGTTGGTTCCGTCGTAAATATGCCCAATCCACGAGTCTGTACCTTCAGTCGACGGATCATCACTGGAAATAAAGCCTGTCACAGTTACTTTTTGCGTTGCCGTAGCTGTATTTCCTGAGTTGTCGGTCACCGTCCAGGTAACTGTTGTCGTTCCTTCCGGGAAAGATACGGGAGCATTGTTTGTGACGCTGGCCACCCCGCAATTATCGTCTGTGGTCGGTGTGCCCAAACTTACACCCGTTGCCACACAAGAACTCGGATCGAAATATACCGACACATCAGCTGGTGCCGTAATGGTCGGATTTTGATCATCGGTCACTGTTACATCCATACTCGCCTGGGCAGAATTACCCGAAGCATCTGTCACGGTCCAGGTAATCGTTGTTGTTCCTTTATTGAAGGTATAGGTACCCACTGAATTAATGCCCGAGCCAGCAGAATTGTCCACCGTTGCTCCGGTCATTTCCCAGGTTAACGACGCAACGGAGCAGTTATCACTATAGGTTGGATCGGGTACGGAAACTGCTGCCGTACAAACTCCAAGGTCTACTGATTGTGTAATATCTGAAGGTGCTGTAATCGTGGGAGGCTCTGTTTCCGTTACTGTAATCTGAAAACTGCAAGTCGTTACATTCCCATCAATGTCAGTAGACGAAAAAGAAAGCGTATGGGTACCAACCGTAAAGAAGGAGCCGGAAGGTTGACCACTATCCATTGTAAACTGTGGTCCTTCAAATTCAATGATCGCTCTACGGGAATCATCGCTATAATTGTCGTTCCACTCACCATAAAAATCATGATAAGATGGCCATTGCCAATAAGTAAAGTTCCATAGTTCTGCCCAATCCTGATCTACTCCATTACTATTGACCAGATTATTAGGCTGATTACCGATTAATGTACCTTGATACCACTTATCGTAGACAAACGGCTCCCCTGTAACCCATTTCCATGTCCCCTCTGTTTCTGCATCCGTAAGTCCTATCCAATATTTATAATCTGTTCCGCTAGTAGTGCTTAAATTTTTTCCCCACGGTGTATTAAGTGTTAAATAATCATTCTCCCCCGATGAAGTAATAGTCGCTAAATGTCCACCAACCTCAAAAGCCTTTGTTTGCGCTTCAGCCGGAGTCATCTTCACGTTTGTATAATAATAACTATGCCCATTATACATACCGATATAAGTCAATCCCGATCCACTTAAGTCACCCGTAAATGCTCCACTATTGTCGGTCACCACTGGTACATCATACCAAACATAGGCACCACACTCCCCTGATGAATTTGTGGCATCTGCGGTTACCGTGATATCACTTGAACATGTAGTGAAAACAGGCGGATCAACCTGAACCGTAATGGTTGCACTTCCTGCATTTCCTGTACCTGTATTCGAATTAGCATCAACAACATCAACCAATGAATATGTTGTTGTAGCACCTGGACTAACAGTAATCGGATCTCCACTAATGTAGTTACTAACAGTGTAATTACTCGTGCCATCGGTATAAACTATCGTATATGGCTCAGTTCCTCCTGTTATCCTTACTGAGAGATTAGCTGATTCTCCTGAATTAATTGTTGCATCACCGGAAAGAATAGCTGAGGTGGAACCAATACCGCAGTTCCCACCAGACAAAGAACAATAAAAAGCTTGAAGCGAAGAAGGTAAATCCCCTGAAGATGTGCCAGACGGTGTCAAGCCATTCAATATTGGTGTATCATCAAATACATAAATATCACCAGTGTTGCTTATTTTATGCCCCGAATTGTCAAAATTCCCCGAAAAAATTATGGTTCCCTCGTTCGAAATAATTCCATTCGAAGTAGATCCATCATAATTTCCTAAAACTATTAACACCCCTTCAGGTCCAATCGTCAATGTTGGATTGGTGGCCAAAAAGTCTCCTGTAACGACCAAGGTATCGCATAAATATTGCTGCGAAGTACCAATCGTCAAATTACCATTAATAGTTATATTCCCATGGATTGTGATTGTTTGACTACTTACCGGATCACTTGGTGGTGGAACGACGAAACCCGCATCACTTGTTCCCCAACTATTTGGATCTTCCCAGTTACCGGTATAATTATCTTTGCTGAAGTATCCACTATTGGGTAACCCACAATCAGTAACTAAAACATACGTGGAGTCTGTAATTGAACACCCAATTGAATTGACGGCAGTACATGTATAGTAACCAGTCATACCTAATGTCGCAGAACTGATTGTTAAAGTTGCCTGATCAGTTGTTTGCGAAAACCCAGCAGGACCCCTCCAATGATAATATACAGGCTGGTAAGTCCAGGACGGATCGGACTGTGCTTCTGCTGTTAAAGTTATACTCCCACCAACTTGTATCATGCCTTGGGAATGTGGAATACCATAAACTCCGTTCCATGTCGGTGCCGTCGTAACAGAACAATCGATTAAGTTCAATACTCCAGATGGTATGCTATTGATGTTGTTTGCAAAATCTTGCGCGGTCCCATAATCACAATTATCGCCTACAGTAGATGTAGAACCAGAATAAGTACCATCACAAGTAGTAAAGTTAGCCCATGGATCTGTAGATGTGGCACCACCGCTTGGTACTGACACATTGCCTAACAAGTAAATGTGAGCTCCATCAATTGTCAAATCCCCCTGATTACTAGACCCCGATTTTGTAAAATCCCCTGTAACGATAAAATAACTCGAGAGAGTAAGCACAACTTTGTTTGACAAAGTCACATTCCCATTTACAATGACTGTAGAATATCGTCCCATGAAGAATTCAGACTCCTGCGTGCCTGTAAACTCCATAGTCATATCACCATTAACAATCAGAGTTCCATAAACAGACAAACTTCCGGTTGGACTGATTGTCAAATTACCTATCCGGACTGTATCACCAACTGGAATTACAACAGTGTTATTTACGGTAACATTGTCTGTTGATCCAGGCAAAATCCCAGTATCCCATATAGATGTATTGGTCCAGTCACCATCAGCAATTGTATTTTGCGCAAAAACAATACGGGAAGAAAATAGTAGGCAAAGCAACATTATCACTATTCCCCACCTAACATCGACAGTAGTAAACCTTCTCAACATACCCCACCCCCTTTCCAAATAGCCAGCATGAAGAAAAGTGACCAAACACTAAATGACGTATTACTTTTTCTCTGAATTATCTCGGGAAAGGATATCAAAGGATGATTTGAAAGAAGAGAAGAGGAATAAAAAGGGAAAACAACTTCCGCAGGAAGCTTTACGGCCGCGTCATGAGTCGGGCTGTGTGTACGACAGCATACGAATTTCTTTACCGATATGTTAATCAGTTGATGTAACAAGTGCTCCTAATTTTTGCCTTTTTATTCTTCATCCATTGCGTCAACCAAAACTCCTCAATCACCAATATGGCTTACGCAAATATTTAATTTGTTCAATGTCCTAAAATCAGACATTTTTTCAACAAACCTAAAAACAGCAATAAACACCTAAAAACGTGCTATATAATGCTGATGCCCTTTTTACTCCAGAGGTAAAATTATTAAAAATTGTTAAACAAATTGCAGACTGCGACATAATAATCGCCCACCACCTTCGTTATCGCACGCGACGAATACCTCAACAATCTGTAAATCTGCCAATTTAATATATTCTACCATTGTTAATTTTTTTTACAATCTAACTCCTGTCGATTCTGTTTTTGTGTAATATAGTTTATCATATAATTATATATGCTCTTCTAACCAATCCCAAAGCTTGCTTCTACATCATATGAAGGAATTTAGTAACCAGGTCAATTCTCCTCCAAAAATCTGAGAGACCTCCGTGAATAACTACTGTTACTCAAAAACGTTCACTGATACCAAAAGACCTTTCTGTCTCGTTTATAGCCTTTTCAAGCAGTAATAAGATAACGGGGTTAACGATTGAATATTTTGTGAAACCACTTATTTAGAATTCAAAAAACCTTGTTCCAACCTGCACGTGGCTTTCAGAACGGTTGGACAAGAAGCGAAATAAACACTGAACGACTCATTAATAACACATTAAGAGCACACCAAACAACACGCCTGTTAATTTTTTTTACAAAACCTTTAAACTAGCTGCCAACAGGTTATCAATCCGTTATGTTAAAAGTAATGGACTGATTATTACTCAAACAGCTTACAAAAAACAGGAAAATGAAAAATCAGGTAATAAAATATTCAAGAAGTGTTTGCACTAAAAAGAGTAAACAACGATAAAAAGGGAACTTTCACGCCCCTATAGACTGGAAATAAATTTCGACTGAAAAGAAAAAAGGTAAGTTTATTAGAAGGAACAATGCCTCATAAGCGATTGTGAAGCAGACGATTTAACAGTTCATCTTTGTATTTCGAGGAAACCTTCAACATTTCCCCACTCCTCATTTCGACCATGCCGCCCCCCGATTTCAGGTAACGCACCACATTCTTCAGATTAATCAAATGGCTGCGGTGGATGCGGCAAAAGCCATGATGAGCCAGGAGATTTTCAAATTCCATCAGCGTCCGGCTCACCAATGTTTCGGTTCCATCCTTAAAGAAAATGCGCGAGTAATTACGCTCGCCTTCACAACGCTCGATGTCGTCAATCCGCACAATCGAAAATCCATTCAACTCAGGCAAGGCAATGGTAGCATTGGCCTCTTCAGACGACCCAAACAGATTGTCGCGCATGGCCCTTACTCTTGGCAAAGTCGATGCCGATGACACCTGGTTAATCCGGTTCAGCGATGCCTTAATGTCGTCGGGGACGATCGGCTTCACAATGTAGTCGAATGCTGAATACTTAAAGGCTTTGATGGCATACTCGCTATACGCCGTTGTGAAAATTAGTTTGAAGTCGGTGTTCCCGAGTTTTTCGATTAAATCGAACCCGGTACCGTCGGGAAGTTTAATGTCGAGGAAAACCAAATTGGGATTCACCCGGTTAATCAACTCAAGACCTGAAGCTACAGAATCAGCTTCCCCCTCGAGAATCACATTTTCAAAACATTTCTCGAATGTCTTTTTCAAAATCGTTCTCGAAAGATGATCGTCGTCTATGATAACCGTGCGTAACATGATTTCTCTATACCAATTGTATGAAATTCAGAATAAACCTCGTAAAAGTATAAAAACACAACATATCAACACGGAAACAGGGACGAAAGTTTTACGGAATTATGTTCGGCATGAAATAAGGCACTACCCTCCTTAACCATCCCATTTCAGGTTTCAGGTTACGCTACGTTTCTGTTGTTAGAAAAAAGACATCAGACACAAGACTTTAGATTTAAGACCTAATCTCCTACACCGAATACTATAATTGTCTTTTTCCTTTAACCTATAAACCTGGCAACTTTAACCTTTTATTCCTGTTCGGCATGAGATGAAGTTCTCTATCCCTTCGCGTGTTTAGGCTTTGCGGCCTCTGCGTGGTGCCTCCTATTTATTCCGCGCAAAGAGCGCTAAGAAGCAAAAAAGGTGAGATTCTCTTCATTCAGCTACTCCTTAAATTCATGCGTTCCTTCATCAATGGCTATTGAAACTCCACCACACCTGTTTTTTTTCGTGCTACCCGTATCCAGGCTTTGCGGCCTCTGCGTGGAAAATTTACTTTCCCTGTAAACCGCGGGACGATCAAACAGAAAAAATCAGGTTTCTTTGGAATCCACGGTCACGATGTTTCGTAACCCTACACCGAGGGACCTTTTACTTAAACCATCCATCCGGTCGAAACGTTACTCACTAGCCGGATGAAATACCGACTTGAAAAATTTACCATCTTTGCACAAAATTGAAAGCATGTCTTTAATTCTGAACCTGGAGTCCTCAACCGAAGTTTGTTCTGTTTCCGTCGCGGAGAACGGTCATATTCTCACTTTTCGTGAAAATGGTGACGGTATGAATCATGCCAAATTGTTGACCGTGTTTATTGAAGAAATTTTCAACGAGTTGAAATTAACAGCAGAGCAACTGGATGCTGTAGCTGTATCGGGAGGGCCGGGTTCCTACACGGGGCTTCGAATCGGGGTGTCGGCCGCAAAAGGCATTTGCTATGGCGCCGGAATACCACTGATTGCTCTGTCATCGCTGGAATCGATGGCCAATCATGTGGCGGCTCATCTTTCGGATTACGACCTTCCTGCTGACGATTTGCTTCTCTGTCCCATGATTGATGCCCGGCGCATGGAGGTATACTCCGCCCTCTATTCCACCGATGGAAAACAAGTCCGGGATATTTCTGCCGACGTTATCGACCACCATTCTTTTCACGAATATCTGCAAAAGGGCCCGGTTGCATTTTTCGGAAACGGGGCGGAGAAATGCAAGCGGGCAATCCAGCATCCCAATGCACTTTTCCCCAAAGAAATTTCCGCTTCGTCGAAACACATGGCTGCTTTAGCCGAGAAGGCCTTCCGGGAGAAAAACTTTGTCGATGTGGCTTATTATGAACCTCTTTATTTAAAAGATTTTATTGCCACGGTTCCCCGGAAAAACATCTTCGGAAACCAGGAATAAAAGACTATTGGAAGAGTTTTAAGTTTTAAGTGCCCAGAAGATTGCCATCTTCCGACATCAAAAGGAAACAATTAATTGGGTTTCATACAGGAATTTTCCGAATCAACGCACCCATTGTTTCTTAAGAGTAAGAGATTATCAGACAGGGAAACATAGACTTTCTACCTCTGTATCATTCACTGTTTTAATTGTTCCTGTTGTTTCTGTCGTTACTTTGGTTGCTATCGTTCGGCTTCGGGGAATGGTTCCGCTTTGCGGTCTCTGCGTGGAGCCTTTTATGTATTCCTCGCAAAGAGCGCTAAGAACCACAAAGCCCGCAGAGATTCTCCAGGTCAGCAACTCTCTGAACCCATACATTTCAGCATAAATATCTATTCAAATTCACAGACATTCTCTTTTTTCTCAGCGTATTCAATCTTTGCGGCCTCTGCGTGGTACCTTTTATATATTCCTCACAAAGAGCGCCAAGCACCACAAAGCCCGCAGAGATTTATCTAATTTCAACTTCATAACTTTGAAGCCCTTAAACAGTCATTTACCTACCGTATCATGCCCATTTTCCAAAACCACGCCTGCTTTTACTCAAAACCACACGTGATCCTGGCTGAAACCACACGTGGTTTTCGACAAAACCATGTGTGATCTCGATCAAAACCACACGTGGTTTGAACTAAAACCACCGCAGGTTTTGTGGCGACCACCTTTTTTCCCCCGCAAAGAGCACTAAACGCCCCAAAGCCAGCAGAGGACTTCTTTTCAATCACCGTAAAACGCACCATTCCTGCCAGATAGCTTAAAATCATTTCTCATCTTGATTTTCAATTCTTCGCGTTCTCAGCGTATTCAATCTTTTGGGCCTTTGCGTGGAGTCTTCAATTAGTTACTCTCTAACACCTTCATACAGACGAACAATACAAAAAAAGTTTGTCAACGACCGTACAGTCACGAAGTATCGTGACCCTACAGCTTGCCGCAAATCTCCTCAGCCTGGAATCCTATGACTTCGCAGGAAGCGCCGGGAACCACAACATACGCAATATGAAACACTTCCCTATCTTTCTCATGCCCTTTAGGAAAGTTTCACTAAATTTGCGGCCTGACAGATCCCCGGAAATCTGGGGAAGTAAGTAATAATCATTTATTTAAACATATTATAATGGCAACTACTGCAGATTTCCGAAACGGATTGTGCATTGAGTACAACGACCAGTTGTTCCAGATTGTGCAGTTTCAGCACGTAAAACCAGGAAAGGGATCAGCTTTTGTTCGTACCAAACTGAAAAACCTGAAAACCGGCCGTGTCATCGAGAACACCTTCAACTCCGGAGTAAAAGTAACCGTCGCCCGCATCGAGCGCCGCCCTTATCAATTCCTGTACAAAGATGATATGGGATTCAACTTCATGCATACCGAAACATTTGAACAGGTGATTATCCAGCCGGACCTGGTGGAAAACGCCGACCTGTTGAAAGATGGTATGA
This sequence comes from Prolixibacter sp. NT017, assembly GCF_009617875.1. Lineage (NCBI taxonomy): Bacteria > Pseudomonadati > Bacteroidota > Bacteroidia > Marinilabiliales > Prolixibacteraceae > Prolixibacter > Prolixibacter sp. NT017. The sequence continues at coordinate 4,132,218 of NZ_BLAV01000001.1, forward strand.
TGCTGGAGATCGTGTTCCATGCCGAAACCGAAACCGCATTGAGCGTTGAACTTCCTCCGTTTGTTGAACTGGAAGTGATTTACACCGAACCGGGTGAGAAAGGCAATACGGCTTCTTCTACCGCATTGAAACCTGCCGAAATGGAAACCGGCGCTACCATCATGGTTCCGATTTTCATCAACCAGGGTGATATTCTTAAAGTGGATACCCGCGACCGTTCTTACTCAGAACGCGTGAAGAAATAAGAAAATACATATGGCGAATGCCAATATCTATCTCCCGGTCATTTTGTTGGCCGGGATTTTTTTGCCCCAAACTTTTCGGTCCTCTATATCCAGCACCACAATCAGTGCAAAACTCATCCAGAATGGAATGGCAGCATTGTCCATGTCGAGGAAGTTGTTGAGAAAGCTGTGGACGAAGTAGGTGGTAAGGGATAACACAGCGGCTAACGACAGGAGTCGCGTCCGGGAATCTTCCGTTCGGGAATACAGTCGGATACCAGTGTATAAAATAGAGACAATCAGTGCCAGGAAAGCGAGTAATCCCAATAAACCGGAAGAGACCAATGCGCCCAGGTATTCGCTGTGAGCATTTCCCCAGTCGCCCGAATTAGTACTAATGATGGTTCTGAACTCCCGAATCTGAAACGGAGCATATTCGAACTGATACGTATTCGGTCCCCATCCAAAAACCGGCTTTTCCTTAAACATTTCCAAAGCGCAGTACCAGCGATTCAACCGTTCCACGTTCGATGCATCGGAAGTAATGTTGGTCATCGACTCCACATGTTTCACCATGTTGCTCGAAGAATCGGTCTTGTTTGTTTCCAGCTTCAACAGAATCTGTGTCCAAAATGTAAACAGGATGACCACGACGGTTACAGCTGTAAGGAGAAGATGTGTGAACCGAATGCGCAACTTCATGATGAGCCAAACAACGGCAGCAACAGCCACACTTAACCAACTGGCACGTGAGTAGGAGAACAACAGGCCGGCAACAAAGAGAGGCAGGAGCAGAACAAACAACGCCCGTGTTTTCATCCTGCTTTTGCGATCAGCGGCAAAAGCCAGCAAATACGGAATCATCATCGCTATGACGGCACCGTAAACGGTATGATCGTTAAAAAAAGGCTGGGGAACTTTATAAGCAATCTGTTTATTCCACAAACCATAACCAATGTGCTTCCTAATGGTCAGAATGATCACGATGACCATTCCCGCCAGGAAAAGTAACCACAACTCCCTGACCGATGAAAATCCTCTCTTCAGATACTGTGTTGCCATGAAATAGGCAGCACTGATGAACCAGGCAGCCGCCAGAAAAGCTTTCAAGGAAACCAGTGGCATCGTAGAGGTCAAACTGGTCAGCAACATCCATCCGAGGTAGATTCCAATCATCAACGTAACAGGGTGACGCCACACCTTCCGGTCAAAATCATTCTCCATTAAGAGCCGCAGCACAAAAATGCCCAGCAGTCCAAAAAGAATGGGCTCCGATGGCAGGCTCATATTGATGGTTGAGTCCGGATAAAATGTTGTTAACGGGATGGAAAGTGGTGTCAAAAATATGACCAGCCGAAATAAAACATCCAGACGGTACAAAGCCAACAGCACCACACCCAAAGCCAAAGGCAACAGGATTAGTACCCGGCTCTCCTTCACAATCAACAGATAGATATTGGCCGCAATAAAAAGAAGCGACACAATGTAAAACAGAGCAAGTTTTATGTGGCTGACGCGTTCCACCCGATGCTACGATTTCTTACGGTCGACTAGCGCAATAACGACGGTTCCAATCAGCAAGGCAAACAAAACACTTAACAAAACAATCAGGGTTCTCTTTGGCCAGTATTTCCGATCGGCCGGGAAAGGTTTTTGGACAACCCGCGCAAACCGGGCCTGTTTGTTCGACTGGGAAAGTGCCCAATGATGATACGTTCGTAGCGAATCGATCTCTGTATTGCGACCTTGCAGCTCTTCGCTCATTTGCCAAAAATGAATTCCATTTTGGCCTAAATTCTCTAAGTCTTTCTTAACCTCTCGGGATGAAGAAGATGACAAACCTCCTTTGACAATCGCGGCCATATAGCCCCGGGTTACCTCCTTTACCTGCTCCGGATAGTCAAGTAAACCGGTCTGTTCGCTGTATTGTGTCAAATCTTTTACCAATGAGTCACGCTGGTGCACCAGATTTTTAAGCTCAATACCACTGGTTTTCGCATATTCTCTGTACCTCTGCCGGTATACATGCAACATTTTACTGTTACAGAACGATATCAGCGAATCCGCCATATCCGAGGCTCGCTGTGGCTCTTCGTCGAGGATGCTGATTTCGACAGCCTGATATTCGGTCTTCCGGACGTCCACATTTTTGTCATACCGATCGAGCACGGTAGACCAGAAATACGGGTAGTTTTTCGATACCCGGTAAGCTTCACCCAGATCGAAAGTCTTTACCATACGACGCTTCAAATCGGTCGAATTAAAAAACTCCAGCATCTGCTCGGTTTCCGATTCATCGCTAAAAGTCCGGACATCCAGCATGGGATAAACTTTGGCTACTGAACGGAATTTGGGATGGATAAATGTTGGACCGGTAAACACGGCAGCCAGACCCCCTGCTACAACAGCAATAATCCCCAAATGGAGCTTCCACTTCAGTAGTAATTGTAACAGCCGGCGATTGTCAAAATAATTTTCCATGGTTAGTTAACTGAAAGTAAAACGGGCCTTGTCATTCACAAAGGAAACGAACAAGACCCGTCAAAAATTATCTAATATCATGCTGTTCAGCAGAAAATAGCAATTATCCTGCTATAATCAGGAAGTAATTCTTCTTTCCTTTCTGCACCAGCAAATACTTTTCTCCAATCAGCGACACTGCGTTCACGGTTGCATCGTCAGCCGTCACTTTCGATTTGTTAATGCTCAAACCGCCTCCTTTGATGGTCCGGCGCAACTCTCCTTTCGACGGAAACACTTGCGTATGCTCAGCCAGCAGATCGATGACGCCAACACCTTCATCCAACAACTTCCGGTCGACCGGAAATTGTGGTACGCCTTCGAAAACCGAAAGGAAGGTATCTTCATCCAACTTGCGTAATTGCTCTTCCGTTCCTTTTCCAAACAGAATCTGCGATGCCTCAACCGCCGCATCATAATCCGCTTCGGAGTGAACCATGCAGGTAACCTCTTTAGCCAGTGTTTTCTGCAAAATGCGTGTGTGTGGCGCTTCCTGATGTTCCGCTACCAGCTTCTCAATTTCTTCTTTAGGCAACAGCGTGAAGATTTTAATGTACCGCTCTGCATCTTCATCCGAGGTATTCAGCCAAAACTGGTAAAATTTGTAAGGTGACGTACGCTTCGGATCGAGCCAAACATTGCCTGATTCGGTTTTTCCGAACTTCTTCCCGTCGGCTTTGGTAATCAGCGGACAAGTAAGTGCGAAGGCCTCTCCTCCCAGCTTTCGCCGGATGAGTTCGGTGCCTGTCGTTATATTTCCCCACTGATCGGAACCGCCCATCTGCAGTTTGCAGTTTTTGGTCTCGTATAGATGGAGGAAATCGGTTCCCTGAACCAGCTGATAGGTAAATTCGGTAAAGGATAATCCGGTTTTACTGCTTCCGTCAAGGCGCTTCTTCACCGAATCCTTCGACATCATGTAGTTCACGGTGATGTGTTTCCCGATATCGCGGATGAAACCCAGGAAGCTGAATTCCTTCATCCAGTCATAGTTATTCACCATTTCGGCACCGTTTTCTACTTCCGCACTGAAATCAAGAAATTTGGCCAGCTGCTCTTTCAGGCAATTCTGATTGTGACGCAATGTCTCTTCATCCAACAGGTTCCGTTCCTGCGATTTACCTGATGGATCGCCAATCATCCCGGTAGCGCCTCCCACCAACACAATCGGTTTGTGGCCGGCCACCTGGAAATGTTTCAGCATCATTACTCCAACCAGGTGACCAATGTGCAACGAATCGGCCGTCGGATCGATTCCCACATAGGCCGTGGTCATCTCTTTCTCCAATTGTTCTTCCGTACCGGGCATCATGTCGTGAATCATGCCCCGCCAGGTAAGCTCATTTACAAAATTCACTGGTATATTTTTTAGTCCGTTAAATGTTCCATTTGTGCATTTCAACCTTCCGGGAAACCGGAAAAACAACTGTCCGGCTGAAATTTCGCGCTAAGATACAAAATTTTAACGCTCTCCGCCGAAGACCTTTCGTTCGTCCTAACGGGAAAAGATGCTATCTTTAAAAACCACACCATTAGCCCAACCATCATGAAACGAAACCACTTCTTTTCCTTTCGCCTGAATCGCGCATTCACATTTCTGTTAATTGTTCTGCTTTCGACCAACGCGTTTGCCTCTAATGGAAACAAGCACCGCATTATCTTACTGCACCCTACGGTGAGCAACATCGAAAATGCGCTGGCACTGGTCAAAGACGGCTTGATTGACATTTCCAATCTGGAAATGCTTGGCGTTTATTACGCCGATGAAAACTATGACTATTCAGCTTCGGAAAAGTATTTGGCCGAGCATCATATCGAAAATTACCATCTGGAGAAAGTCGAGGGTAAACTTACACTCAATGACCTTTTCAGGAAGAATGCCTGTACTGCGCAGTTCCATCAACTTTTCGAAAGTGCAGATGCGATTTTGTTTTTCGGTGGACCGGATATTCCACCATCCATTTACGGTGCCAAGCAGGAGTTGCTTACTTCGGTGACCGACCCTATGCGGCACTTTTTTGAGGCTTCATTCTTCTTCCACCTGATTGGCGGTTCCCAAAATCCGGACTTCAAACCATTCCTGGAAGAACAGCCTGACTTTGTTATCCGCGCATTCTGCCTCGGCATGCAAACCATGAACGTGGCTGCCGGTGGAACACTCATTCAGGATATTCCGCAAGATGTTTATGGAATAAATGATGTGGAAGATGTGCTGAAGATGTCACCGGCAATGATGCACCGGAATTATAACAATGGCTTTTCGGATAACCAAGATATTTTCTACGGTCATTTTCACCCCATTCGGTTGGTGAAGGACGGCTATTTTGTTACTGATGCCGGTTTCCCGGAAACGGCTATACCTTATGTGTTAAGTGCCCATCACCAGTGTGCGGGCAAAATCGGACAAAACCTGAAAGTCATTGCCACATCGATGGATGGAAAGATTGTGGAAGGCCTCCGAAGTACCCGATTTCCCAACGTAATTGGCGTTCAGTTTCATCCCGAACAGGATTACCTGTATCATCCCAATAAGGAATTCAAGCGGACAAATGACGAATCTTTCAGTCCGGAAAAGCTGTTACAAAGGACCAACAGCATGGCTTTTTACAAAGCATTCTGGAAGGATTTTTCCCGGAAGGTGACCGAGAGTAAAAAATAAACCTCGGTTTACAACGAAACTTCCTGGACGCCTTCTTTCAGCTCTTTTTTGGCTTCGTCGAAGTGGAAGAAGGGCAAAATGCTGGGCGCGAAATTCCGCAACGGTTTATACAGTATCGATTGGTTGGCCTTTTCAGGTGGTATCAGGTTGAATGTATATTTACCCACCGTTTCAATCAAAATCAACAAAATGCTGATGATAAAGGCGGCTTTCAACACGCCTACAACCACGCCGGCCAACCGGGTCAACATACCGAGTGCTACAGCCTTAAATAGCGTGTCAGCCAACCGGGCCACCAAATGAACCGCTACCACAACCAATATAAAAGTGAGAATAAAGGCAATCAAACCCAGATGTTCCGGATTCCAGTCGAATGCCGAATGCAGATAATAAGCTGTAAAGCCGGAAAATTCAACAGCTCCCCAAATCCCCAGCAACAAGGCGGCAATGGAAGCCAGTTCGATAAAAAATCCCTTTTGAAATCCGCGGACAGCGGCAAATACCAGAAGAGCGGCAAAAATAATATCAAGCAAATTCATGGTTTCGGATTGATTCGATAAGGTAAAAATATCAAAAAATGGAGCAGAAAAGAGGTACCCCGAAAAAATTATGTATTTTGCCTTCCGGGTGTAAAAAACTTAACATCCTGACCTTGAACCAACTTAATTCGAAAAAAACGAATGGCACTGCTGAATTCCATCATCAAATGGGTTAATTACAAACGCATTTACCAGATTGAACTCTACCGGAACCATGCGGAGGAGATTCAGGAGGAGATGTTATTTAATTTATTGAACGAGGCCAAGAACACCGAATGGGGCAGGAAATACGACTACCGCTCCATTAAATCGGTGGAGCAATTTGCCGAACGAATTCCGATCAGTACCTACGAACAGATGGAACCGCACATTTCGCGAATGATTGATGGAGAGCGAAATGTGCTATGGCCCGGCGAAATAAAATGGTTCGCCAAGTCGTCGGGAACCACCAACGCGAAGAGCAAGTTTATTCCGGTTTCCACCGATTCTTTGGAAGATTGCCACTTTCGCGGAGGAAAAGATGTGTTGGCCATTTACCACCGAAACTATCCCGAAGCCAAAGCCCTAACGGGAAAAAGCCTGACATTGGGCGGAAGTCATCGCGTTAGCAACCTCAGCAACAAATCGTATTATGGCGATCTCTCGGCCATCATGATAGAGAACCTGCCGTTCTGGACGGATCTGAACCGGACACCTCCCACAGAAATCGCATTGATTGAGGAATTTGAGCGGAAAGTGGACGAAATCACTAAAACTTCTATCCACGAAAATGTGACTTCGTTTGCCGGCGTACCGTCGTGGTACCTCGTGCTGCTTCGTCATGTACTCGATTACACCGGGAAAAATAACATGCTGGAAGTATGGCCGAACCTAGAAGTATTTATCCACGGCGGCATCAACTTCGAGCCTTACCGCGAACAGTACCGCAAGCTGATTCCGTCGGACGAGATGCGTTACCTCGAAACCTACAATGCTTCCGAAGGTTTCTTTGCCATCCAGGACGATCCTTCACGGGATGATCTGCTGCTGATGCTCGATTATGGTATTTTCTACGAGTTCATCCCCATGTCGGAATACGGAAAAGAAAATCCGAAAACCATTCCATTATGGGACGTTGAAACCGGGGTCAATTATGCGATGGTTATTTCCACCAACGGCGGACTGTGGCGCTACCTGATTGGAGACACCGTCGTTTTCACTTCGAAGAATCCGTATAAAATCAAAATCACCGGCCGGACAAAGCACTTCATCAATGCATTTGGTGAAGAGGTCATCATCGATAATGCTGAAAAAGCGCTTAAGCAGGCTTGCGATGAAACCGGGGCTACCATTCGCGACTATACTGCCGGACCGGTTTTTATGGGCGACAACGCGAAAGGAGCTCATGAATGGCTTATTGAGTTTGAAACGCCTCCGGCCGATCTTTCCCGTTTTACGGAAATACTGGATAAGACACTTCAAAGTGTCAACTCGGATTACGAAGCCAAGCGACATAAAAATACCACCCTCAACTCCCCGAAAGTAACTGCTGCTGCCCAGGGCACTTTTTATCACTGGATGAAAGAAAAAGGCAAAATCGGTGGGCAAAATAAAGTTCCACGCCTTTCGAATAACCGTGATTACCTGGAACAATTGCTTCCGTTTCATCATGAACTTTCGCGGTAGAGCGGAAATTATCGATGGTTTTATTACATTCGTATGTTTTTGAAAAACCCTAGACAATGCACATTGCCATAGCTGGAAACATTGGTGCCGGAAAGACCACACTTACGAGCCTGCTTTCTAAACATTACGGCTGGGAAGCCCATTACGAAAGCACCGATGATAATCCTTACCTCGACGACTTTTACCACGACATGCAGCGTTGGTCGTTCAATCTTCAGGTGTACTTCCTGAATAACCGGTTCAACCAGGTACTCGATATCCGGAAATCGGGAAAAACAATTATCCAGGACCGGACCATTTACGAGGATGCCGAAATTTTTGCTCCGAACCTGCATGACATGAGCCTGATGAGCACCCGCGATTTTAACAACTACCGCTCGCTCTTCGATCTGATGACCCGCCTGATCGAACCGCCGGATTTGCTTATCTACCTGCGTGCTTCCATCCCGACACTCGTCAACCAGATTCAAAAGCGTGGCCGCGATTACGAAAATTCCATCCGCCTCGATTACCTGAAACAGCTGAATCAGCGCTACGAGGCCTGGATTTCGAAATACCACAAAGGAAAAATGCTCATCATTAACGTCGATGAAATTAACTTTGCCGATAATGCCGAAGACCTCAGCAAAGTTATCGACCGTATCGACGCCCAGATAAACGGATTGTTTTAGACAATTCGGACAGAAAATATTCTGAAGCCACTGGAGGAATTCAGTGGCTTTTTTTACGCTCTTTAATCAGAAACCTTCCAACTGCTGTTACAACTAGCCAACACAGGTAACCCATGATATTACTACACTGGTTACGAAATGTTTTTAGATGAGGAAAGCAAGGACGAAGATTAACTTAGTTTGGTTGTTATTCCAAATCCCAAAACGGAATATTCAGGATGAAAACAAAACCACGTTTCTTCATATCTGTCAATAAGTTAACAGTATGCCAAATTAATGGTACGGGTTTTGCATTCCTTATGTCAGAATCAGCTCATTTAATACCTACAGCTATGAAAAAAGCAATTATCATATCCGTCCTTGCAATCCTCACCATAATGGCAGGCGTTGCAACAGCAAGAGATTATCCGGATGAGTACCTGGGTTTGCCGGGTGACAACCTGAACCTCTATGCTACCATGAAATTATTCCAGGAGTCGGAAACGTTGGAAGGTTTTGAAAGAAGCCTGAACGACCCCAATTCACATATCAATAATCTCGACCTGAATGGAGACAACCTGGTTGATTACATTTCGGTGGTTGATTATGTTGACGGAGGCGTTCATAACATCGTTTTAAGAACTCAACTCAACAGGGATGAAACACAGGACATAGCCGTTTTCACCGTTCAACGCTTCGACGACGGGACAGCCCGGATACAACTTATTGGTGATGAAGCGCTTTACGGCAAAAACTACATTGTTGAACCTATTTATGCCGACAGTCAGGAAACACCCAACCCGGGTTACATGGGAAGTTCTTTAGTAGTGACTACTCCAACACCTGTTGTAGTCACAACCTACGAAGTGGCAGCCTGGCCAATCATCCGGTTTATTTACCTTCCCGGGTATGTTCGCTGGCATTCCACCTGGGGATGGGGACATTATCCTTCCTATTGGAATTCGTGGCGCCCTTATTACTGGCATACTTACTACGGTTATCACAGCCACTTTGACCACTACTATTATGCCCATTACCGCCATTGGAATCATTATCGGTACCATCGCTACCACAATTTCTATTACAATCATGTGCGGGCACATTCTCCAGAAGTGAGCGTCAGAATCAGGAGAGGAAACTATAGAACGACCTACTCCCGCCCGGACCTGAGAAGAAGAGGTGACGATCTTTACAGAAGAACAGCCACAAGAAGCACGGGATATCGGACAGACAACTCAAATTCCCGAAGAACGAACAGCCGGCAATCTGTGAACAATCGAAGAACTTACAATACCCATTCAAATTCAGGAAGGCGAACGATTTCAAGTAGCACATCGCGGACACGGAGCAATTCATCCGTCAACAGGAGACCGGTAGACACACGAAGGTCATCGACGATACGTTCAGGAGGCTCCTCTGCCAATCCCTACCGGGAAAGCAGAACCGGAGTATCTCAAAACAGAAGCTATTCGTCTAACAGAACCGGTACGCGTTCTTCTGTAAGCACACAAAGACACGCACCTCAAAAAACAACCGTAAGAAATAGCAGATCGTCGAGGTCATCTGCCGTTGGTCGGACTTACAGGCAGCCATCGCAATCGCGCACGACTTATTCAAGCCGGTCATCTTCCAAACCAAGGGTGTCCTCCCGACCTTCCAGTTCAGGAAGTTCATACCGGCAGCCCAGAGTGTCATCGAGATCTTCAGTTTCAAGAAGCTCTTCCAGACAGCCCAGGGTATCGTCCCGAAGTCATAGCTCTAATAATAGAAGTTCGAGCGTCACAAGTAGAAACAGTCGCAGTTCAAACAGTCGGGGTTCAAGCGTTAAAAGTAGCCGTAGCTCAAATAACAGAAGTTCAAAAGCGACCAGCAAGAGCAGCCGTTCGCGATCATCCTCCGAAAGAAAATCAGGACGTAGGAAGTAAAAAGACACAAGAAAGCCGGTCATTTCTGACCGGCTTTTTTCAGCTCCCCAGGTAGGACTTGAACCTACGACCTACGGATTAACAGTCCGCCGCTCTAACCAACTGAGCTACTAGGGAAAATATTTTCCTTAAAAGTGCTCCCCAGGTAGGACTTGAACCTACGACCTACGGATTAACAGTCCGCCGCTCTAACCAACTGAGCTACTAGGGAATTTTTTTTATCGGTTTCTAACCAATGTTTGCAGTGCGAAGATAGTTGTTTTCGGCTCGCAAACTATTGTTTTCACCGGATTTTTTAAGAACATTCCTTCAACGTTTTCGTCAAAGGCGTTGCAAAAATAACAGGTTTTCCTAAAAACTAAAATATATTTGTGAAAATTTTAAAGTCAAAAAACAGCACAAAATGCATAACGTTGATTATCCGAAAATCCTGGGTATAGGGAATGCCCTGGTAGATATTATGACCCTTCTCCGTGACGAATCCATTCTGCAGGAATTTGGACTTCCGAAAGGAAGCATGACCCTGGTAGATCGCGAACTCTCAGAGGAGATGCAGGAAAAGACAAATGGTTTTGAGAAAAAGATAACGACGGGAGGTTCAGTAGCCAATGCCATGAATGGTGTGGCTAATTTGGGCGTTCCCTGTGGCTTTGTCGGATCAGTTGCAGAAGATGACATGGGACGGTTTTTTGAGTCAAAACTTGAAGAAAATCGGATTGAGCCGTTTTTGAAGAAAATGGATACCCGCACCGGACGGGCTGTGGCCCTGATTACCCCGGACGGAGAGCGCACCTTTGGAACCTACCTGGGAGCTGCAGTTGATATGGGAGCTGACGACATTGATCCGAAAGTATTTGAAGGATTTGACTACTTCCTGATTGAAGGCTATTTGGTACAGAATTATGCGTTGATTCTGGAAGCAGCCAGAAAAGCGAAAGCAGCAGGTTTGAAAGTGGCACTCGATTTGGCCAGCTACAATATCGTGGAAGCAAATCTTGAGGTACTGAATGACCTGGTAGATAATTACGTTGACATTTTGTTTGCCAACGAAGAGGAAGCAAAAGCATTTACCGATAAAGAGCCGGAAGATGCGTTGGATGCAATTGCATCACGCTGTGATATTGCCGTTGTAAAGGTGGGTAGCAAAGGTGCTTTCATCAAACAAGGAACCAGCAAATGGCACATTCCTGCTAAAGGAAACAAAGTAGTTGATACAACCGGAGCCGGTGATTTCTTCGCAGCCGGAATGCTGGCCGGAATTTCCAAAGGCTACGAGATGGAAAAAGCCGGTCACCTGGGCGCACTTTTGGCCGGTCGGATTATCGGCGTTGTTGGAGCGCAACTGGATGCTGAAGCCTGGAACGAGATTAAAGCGGCAGAAGCTGATTTATAAAACATTTTCTTCAACCAAAAAGAAAGGGCGCCACATGGCACCCTTTTTTTGTAATCATACGGTTGCTTTATTCGTGCTTATTGATGGCCTCCAGGTACGCATCGAGGTACTGTTTGTCCAATTGATTCGAATCCCCATACTTTTGCCGCAATTCGGTCAATCGTTCGTGCATCATTTTCTGCACATCGGCGTAAGCCGGATCGCCATACACATTATGCATTTCATGCGGGTCCTTTTCTAAATCATACAATTCCCATTCGTCGATATCATAATAGAAATGCATGAGTTTATATCGGTTGGTCCGGACACCATAATGCCGTTTCACCATGTGAATAGACGGATATTCGTAGTAAGTGTAATAGATCGCATCGCGCCATTCGGAGCTTTGTCCATCCACCAACTTACGGAACGACATTCCCTGCATATCCTTCGGGATTTTCACACCTCCATAATCCAGAAATGTCGGAGCAAAGTCGAGATTCTGTACCAACTGGTCGACCGTTGTTCCGGGCTTAATCTCTTTCGGATAACGCATCAACAGTGGTGTCCGGAATGATTCCTCGTACATAAAACGCTTGTCGAACCAGCCGTGCTCGCCTAAATACATTCCCTGGTCGGACGTGTACACCACGATGGTATTTTCGGCCAGACCGTTCTTATCGAGATAATCGAGTAACTCTCCCACCGCATCATCCACCGAAGCAACACACGCCAGGTAATCCTGCAGGTAACGCTCATAGCGCCAGTGAGCCAGCTGCTGCTCGTTCATGTTCGGATACGCTTTTTCGAAGGCTTCATTCATGGGGCGGTATACCGAATCCCAGGCTGCCTTTTGCACCGAATCCATCCGTCCGACATTGTGTTTAAAGGCGTTGCGGCCCCACGTAGTCGGATCCTTCAACCCCAGTTTATCCATCACGTCCGGATAGAGCTTATCATCGCCCGACCAGTTCTGATCGCGATACACCCGCATTTCAGCAGCGTGGGCCGCCGTTCCCCTTCCACTGTAATCATCGTGATAAGTAGCGGGCTCGGGAAATTCCTTCTTCGTGTATTCCTTGTAGTACTTTTCTTCCGGCATCCACTCGCGGTGCGGCGCTTTTTCGTGAAAAAGCAAACAGAAAGGCTTGCTGGTATCCCGATGTTTTAACCAGTCGAGTGCCAACCGGGTCGTAATCTTTGTTACGTAGCCCGGAATTCGTTCCTCCTTCCCATTTATTATGAAATCGGGATTATAGTAATGTCCCTGGCCGGGAAGAACAGCTGAGTAGTCAAAGCCCTGCGGAGTTCCGTCAAGGTGGATTTTACCGACAAGGGCCGTTTGGTAACCCGATTGTTGCAGCAGCTTCGGAAAACTTTCCTGGTCCCAGTTGAACCGCTGTACATTATCTACCTTCCCGTTGATGAAACTGTGTTTGCCGGTCAGCATTACGGCCCGGCTGGGTGCACAAAGCGAGTTCGTGACGAAGGCATGGGAAAAAATAGCGCCTTCATGTCCAATCCTGTCGATGTTAGGCGTTTTAATCAGGGTGGAATCATACGCACTTATGGCCTGGTACGCATGGTCGTCGCTCATGATGTAAATGATGTTGGGCCGTTGAGGCCTGGGAGCCTTCTGGGTGCAGGCAGTTGCAGCTGCTCCTACTGTCAGCAGGGCGAGTGCGTGTGTCAGGTGATTACTCATTTGGATATCGTTAAGGTTTGTGTCGTTCGGCTCAGGTTTCCGCCATTTGCATGGACCGGGAACTGCCTCGTTACAACAAATATAAAAATCCTATCCCGTCAGCTCTCCATATCCGGGTACTTTTTAAACAGCTTCTCACCCAACCCTTCCAAACAGCCGTCGCCTGTCGAAGTAGCCACGGGAAATTCTTCCTTCAAAACCAGATCCATTGGTTCCGCCTACTCATCGTCCCGGCCCCTCCTTTCCCAAACAAAAACATCAATCACTCATTAGCGATTGGGCTTTCAATGCCTTTTCCCGGGACAATTTAAAACTCACGGTGTCCATCCGATAGGCTTTCATATAATGGTCATATGCCTTTTGATACTCCCTCACAGCCATCAGGTAATCCCCCATCGAATCGTAACTGTTGGGATTTTCGGGAGCCAACTCCAGGTATTTGGAAAAAGCAACATACGCCCTATCCAACTGATCCATATTCATGTAGTTGTATCCCATCCAGTTATATACCGGGGCGGGGTTACTTCCCATCTCGAGCATAGCATTGAGCGTCTTTTCCATCCCCCCGTAATCCCTGGCGAAGTATTGATATTCAGCTAAAATTTCATGCGCCGTAAAAGAGTTTGGATACAGTTCAACCAACTGCATTCCCAAATCAGTGACATCGGTGGCAGTGTCATCCGCCAACTTTTCCAATGCGTCTTGCAACAGCAGTTCCCCCGGTGTCAGGCGATAATTTGTTGCGACAACATGTTGATAATATTTACGGAAATCATCCCGATTCTTAAAAAACATCAGATTAAACAGTGCGAGATTATAGTTCGGCATGAAAAAAGCAGAATCAATAGCCACCGCCGCCTTGAAATGCTCAACAGCTTGTCCAATATGCACGTCGCGATAGGCCTGCAGTCCCTTCTCATAAAGTTTTATTGCCTCTTGTGATTTTGAAGTCACCGGCATCTCATCCGTTTGTTGTGCCTGCACTATTTGTGCCGTCATCAAAACGAGGATAAGCATCGCTTTTCCAATTAAACTTTTCATCGTCTTGGTTTTTTAAATTTGGTAAAATAAATTACAAATTAAAGACCTGTATCGCAATACATTTAACACAAAATAATCGACGACTGAACCGTGCGGTAACTCGCTTGAAAAAGGTGAAGAATCGACATTTTTGCCAGGCCGGATCGTTCTGACGTGAGCCATTGCCGCCATCGGAAAGATCTCAATGCTTCTTCTTTTCCGGCCACATGCTGATAGACAAACCAACACCGATGATAAGAGCTCCCCTTAAACCCGGACGCTCTATCTCCGTCGGAGTATTAAACTGAATACTGTTGATGTATTTGTTGTAGCTGATATTATTCCCTCCCAGAGAAAGCATACTGGAAACCCGATGTGATAAGCGTGCCCGAACTCCTAATGCCATTCCCTGAAAATATTGGAATCTGGTATCACCCAAACCTGAATAAGAATTTCCATCGGGATCCCGGAAACGGCCATCGCCCCACATGCGCCACGCACCAACACTGTATTCCAGAAACAATGCCCAGAAACCATCTTCATCGTCATCAAGTACCAGATAGAGCCGCGGCGTAGCTGAAAGAATGGTATAGGTTGCAGAGATGTTGTAATCGCCAATCTTAAACCATTCTCCATCCCAGTCTGAAAGGGATTCAATGTCCCACATCCGACCAATTTTGCCATCCACCTGGAGCCCCATAAACGACAACGGAAAAAACTCATGCCCCAATCCGCCAAAAACCGAATTTAAATCATCCACGGCATTCTGATCGATCCCATATGCCAGGATGAGATTGTTGGGCTGATCATGCCGCTGGGCTGAAGCAGCCAGTGAGCAAAACAGCAGGACAATGATGTGAAAAACCTTTCTCATTGGTCAGCCTCCCCTGTTTATAGCACCAAGCCCAAACGAACACCCAGTATCAAACCGCCCGACATGACCCGGTCGCCGATATTGCTTTCAAATCCCGTAAATAAATCCCAGATAACCGCGTCGCCCGCGGGACGACGAATGCCCCAGGTTAGTCGCCACGTAAAACCACCGGAATAAATTCCATCCACATTCTCACGGTACAGCGGAATGTTCAACGCTTCCACATAGTAACGGCCCGAAAGATTCACATACGACCCGATATGGTGGCTGATGTCTTTGTTCATCCGAATCCGCCGTGCATCAGAATACCGCCATTGTACGCCGGTTTCCACGTAAGGAAGCAGGTAAAATGCTTTAGCCTGAAAATGCATCAGATGGCTGAGATAAGCACCCGTTTCCGTATAATACGGTATGGTTTCAAAGCCAGCACTGCCGGTGAATCTGCCGGCAAGCGGAAACTCGTAGCGGTAGCCCGGCGAAATGAAATCGACCCGGTGAAACGCCGGAATCTTTGTTTCATTTTCCTGAGCAAACAAATTAAAAATGGATAGGGTAAAAAGGCAAAGGAGAGCAACTCCCGTTTTTTTCATAAACCAAACTTTAGTTAAATAATTAGATTTCGTTAGTGGTTCTGTTCTTTTATACCTTCCGGAAGGAAAAGGTTCCCCCCTAAGATATTGTTAAGTAACATAAATTCCAAGCGTCCGATCTCTTGCAAATCCCCGTCTTTTTTTAACAACGTTGGTGCAGGCTATCATTGGCCATGTTCACTATTTATCTCATCCCAATTGCCCTTTATCCGCTCTGTTCATCCATTTCCATACCGGCCCCGCATTTTCCGGTACCGGCAAAATTCCTCTCACCGACACGTGTCAACATTTCACCAGCCTCTACCCCTTTTTCACCAATAGCCTCCATTTTCACACCGGTTCATGTCATCGCCTCACCAGCCCTTGTCGGCATTCCGATAACCCTTTCCATCGTCTCACCAACGAATTCCACCGACGGAAATCGTCGGTGAGAAGACGGAAATCGTCGGTGAGAAGGCGGAATACCCCGGTGAAAAAAGGACCGGCCCGGGTGAATAAGCGATAACCAACGGTTAGCTAATAACCGTTTCGAATAAAAAGTTTTCCACATCTGTTTAAAAGCTATCAACGGATAATAAAAAGACGGTTTTCGGTAACCGGACAAAAATCGAACCCGGTGACATCAGAGAACCTTTCGGTCAGACATTCAACTATTTCAACCGAAAAACTATTGTAAATAATCATCAAAAAAGATAACTTGTTTTTTCTATTTCCAACCCAAAAATCATTTAACTATGAACAAAAAAAGAATCAGACGTCATTTTAGCAAAACCTATGACGAAGTCACCACCAAGGCCCAGGCCGTACAACCTCAATTCTCCAATGACCAACCGGCATTTGTATCATTCGATCCGGTATTCACGCCCGAATTTGGCACCGAACTAAAAAACGAAACAGACCAGGCTCTTGCCGATGATTCGGAAGAAAAGCAACAGTCCGAAATAGAGCTGCGGACCAACAAGTTAAAAGTACTGCGCTTGCAGGCAGCTAACGCGTACAAACGGTTGCTCTATTTTGTGCATTCCGCTTTTGGCGAAACCAAAGCGGTTGACAGCGCATTCGGCCGTCCGCGGTACAGTAAAGCGCGCCGATCGGAAAAAGAGATGATACCAATGTTGAACCAGGCAGTTACGGCCGCCCGTTCCGGGCAGTTTAACGCAGGGCTAACAGCCAAAGGCATGTCGGAAGACCTGCTAACCGAACTGGAAGATTTAGCCAATCAACTCATTGAAACCGATAACGAACAGGAAATGCTGAAAAAGCAGCAACTAATCGTTACCGACGAGCGCATAAAGCTTTACAATTCTATTTGGGATAAGCTGGTGAAAATCAACTCCGCCGCTAAAATTCTCTTTCCTGACGATCCGGCCCGGTTAGCCATTTATCAGCTTTACGAAACTTCAACTGAAACGGCTGAAAACGAAACGCCGCCCGGCAACGAAAACACAAACGAATAATTCGCAGACCATCATTACGCTAAACGTCCGGATACAGAAACTATCCGGACGTTTTTTTATTTAACTACTACCTTCAGCTTTTCCAAAATCCCAAACTTTGGAAAAGCTAAAAACACGGGGTTCAGTCCCATAAAAACTATCGCCAATAAACGTTTATTAGGATTTAATTAAATTTTTTAACAAAAGTTTAATAAAGTTAATCTTATACTTAGCCTCCGAATAATAAATCACCTAAAAAACATTGGAGGATTCTTTTATGTCTACCCGCACTAAATGGTTAAGTTTATCATTAACTCTTCTGTTTCAACTGGTTTTCATCGGAACCTATGCCGCCGGCACCGGCGTCGAGTTGTACACCCCTTACACCCGCATTTCCGTTCCACCGGGAGAAACGATTAATTACAACATCGAGGTTATCAACAACACCAGCCAGATTCAAACCATGCCCATTTCGGTAGTAGGAATGCCCCGTGGATGGGATAGCCAATTGAAGTCGGGCGGCTGGAAAATCAGTCAAATCTCTGTCCTTCCGGGGAAAAAAGAGAAGCTTTCCCTGAAAGTAGATGTACCGCTGAAAATAAACAAAGGCAGCTATCATTTTAAAGTGTTAGCCGGCGGATACACTTCGCTCTTGCTGAATGTGGTGGTTTCGAAACGAGGAACCTATCAAACCGAGTTCACCACCGACCAACCCAACATGAAAGGGAACTCGAAGGCATCGTTTACCTTTAAAGCCAAGCTGAAAAACAGTACGGACAATAATCAGCTTTACGCACTCAAGGCCGACGCTCCCCGTGGCTGGAACGTGACCATCAAAGCCAGCTACAAAGAAGTGGCATCGGTGAACATCGCCCCCAACGCAGAGAAAGATATTTCCATCCAGATCAAGCCGCCGTCGGAAGTGAAAGCGGGTACATACCGCATCCCCGTGACAGCTTCTTCCGGAACGACTTCGGCCGAGATTGCCCTGGAGGTGGTGATTACCGGAACATTCAATATGGACCTGACAACGCCCACCGGCCTGCTCAGCACCGATATCACGGCCGGCGACCAAAAACAGGTTGAATTCCTGGTTCGCAATACCGGCTCATCCGATCTGAAAGACATCAACTTCGATGTAACAAAGCCTACCGACTGGAAAGTTACATTCGACCCGAAAAAGATTATCGACCTTCAGGCCGGCAAAACAACCAAAGTGATGGCTACCATCCAGGCCTCCAAGAAGGCAATTGCCGGTGATTACGTCACCAAAATCGAGGCAAAAACACCGGAAATCGGTACCAAGGCCGAGTTACGTGTCACCGTGAAAACACCCATGTTGTGGGGTTGGATTGGCGTTTTCATTATCCTCTTAGCTCTCGGAAGCGTGTTTTATCTGTTCCGCAAATATGGAAGGAGGTAATGCATGGCTGAAAACATTATCGAGCTGGTCGATCTGACCAAAAAATACGGATCGTTCACAGCCGTCAATCGCTTAAACCTTTCGGTGAAAAAAGGCGAGGTGTTTGGCTTGCTCGGCCCCAACGGCGCGGGAAAGTCGACAACTATCCTGATGATGCTGGGACTGACCGAACCCTTTTCCGGTTCCGTGAAAGTTTGCGGCATCAATTCCACCGAAAACCCGATTGAGGTGAAACGGCGTGTTGGTTACCTTCCGGAAGATGTAGGTTTCTATCCTGATCTTACCGGAATGGAAAACCTGAAATACATCGCCCGGCTGAACGGCATACCGGAAAAAGATGTCGAACCGAAAGCCAAAGAGCTACTGACCCGTGTGGGACTTGCCGCTCAGGCGGAAAAGAAAACCGGGAAATATTCGCGCGGAATGCGCCAGCGGCTCGGTTTGGCCGAAGTGCTCATCAAAACGCCCGAAGTCATCATCCTCGATGAGCCGACCTCGGGTATCGACCCGACCGGAATCCGCGAGTTCCTCGAATTGATTGTTCAACTCAGCAAGGAAGAAGGCATCACGGTCTTGTTTTCTTCACACAATTTGCACCAGGTGCAGCAAGTTTGCGACCGCGTGGGACTCTTCGTCAGCGGCAAGCTGATTGCCGAAGGAAACATTGAATCGCTTTCGCAGAAGCTGTTTTCCACCGAATCGTTCGTCGTGGAGGCCGGTATTGCTACTTCCGGAAACGAAAACAACGGAAATGGCCTGGCTGAGAGTCTGAAAAACATCGACGGGGTTACGTCGGTTTCGCAAAAAGATCATACGTTCTACGTGGGATGTACGCGCGATGCCACGGCTGACATTGCCCGGGAAATTGTTTCATCGGGCTCCGGGTTAGCGTTCCTGCGCAAGAAGGAATATGGCCTCGATGACATTTATAACCGCTATTTCGAAGGAGGTGAAGTTCATGAGTGATATAGCAAAACAGATACAACAACCCAAAGAGTCGTGGCTCGACAAACTCGCCCATTCGCTGGGATTCGTATCCCGCAAGGAAGTGGGCATGCATCCCTTCCGGGTGATTGTCGACAAAGAGATATCGGACCTGGTGCGTAGCTGGCGTTTCAAAATTCTGATTGGCATCATCGTGCTAACGTGCCTCGGTTCGCTTTATACGGCTTTGACCAACATCGGTCACGCGGTGAAACCCGGCGACCCGGATAATGCGTTTTTCTTTCTGAAGCTGTTCACCATTTCCGACGGAACCTTGCCGTCGTTCTTCGTGTTCATCAGCTTCCTGGGACCCTTACTGGGCATCAGCCTCGGTTTCGACGCCATCAATTCCGAGCAAAACAGAGGAACGCTCAGCCGTGTGATGGCGCAACCCATTCATCGCGATTACCTGATCAACGCCAAGTTCATGGCTTCGATAACGGTCATCAGCGTGATGTTTTTCGCACTCGGTTTCCTCGTGATGGGACTTGGACTGCTCATCATCGGCATTCCGCCTACGCCCGAAGAGTTTCTGCGCATCGTGTTCTTCATCGTGCTCAGTGTCTTCTACGTAGCCTTGTGGCTGAATCTGTCCATCCTGTTTTCGGTCCGGTTCCGGCAGGCAGCCACTTCCGCTTTGGCGGGAATTTCGGTTTGGCTCTTCTTCAGCATTTTCTACAACCTGATTGTAAAGCTGATTGCCCGGGCGACCATGCCCCCCGAAATGGCACCGGAGCGCTACATCGTTGCTCACCGAAACTTTATACTGGATTTGATGCGTCTGTCACCGAGTCAACTATTCAGTGAAGCAACAACGACGTTGTTAATGCCTTCGGTACGCAGCCTTGGCCCACTCACCATGGAGCAGGTACACGGAACCATTCCGAGCCCGCTTCCTTTGGGACAAAGCCTGCTGCTCGTATGGCCGCAGCTAACAGCCATTATCGCCATCACGGTAGTTTGTTTCGCTCTTTCGTACGTTTTCTTTATGCGAAAAGAAATCCGTTCCAGATAGTTAAATTCCGCTAGTGTCATCTTCCTGCCGGGAAGAAGATACGACCAAAGGCAAGTCGTCCGTTCGTTGATCGGACAGCTTGCCTTTTTTATTTCACTGCGAAGTATCCATCACCAAGCATTTCCCCACTTTTTAACCGTGTAGCTGCACTAAATTTTTATCTTTGAAAGCGTAACCAAATTTCAGAGAATCGTGAAGAAAATTATTCTAAGTATGCTGCTGGCTGCAGGTTTGCTTGGGCAAACTACAGTCAGTAAGGCACAAGATGTGCCCCTGGGCGAAAACCTGGTCAAATATGTCAATCCGTTGCTGGGAACCGAATCGGATTTCTCGTTGTCGAACGGAAACACATATCCGGCCATTGCCCTGCCATGGGGAATGAATTTCTGGACGCCGCAAACCGGAAAAATGGGCGACGGCTGGGGCTACACGTACCAGGCCAAGAAAATCCGGGGTTTTAAACAAACCCATCAACCCAGTCCGTGGATTAACGATTACGCGGCTTTCTCCATCTTTCCGGAAACGGGAAAAGTGATCATCGACGGAGCCAAGCGTGCATCGTGGTATTCGCACAAGGCGGAAATTTCCCGCCCCGATTACTACCGCGCCTACCTGGCCGATTACGATGTCGTCACCGAAATCACACCCACCGACCGGGCTGCCCGTTTTCGTTTTACGTTCCCGCAATCCGACTCGTCGCGCGTGCTGATTGACGCCTTTAACATGGGTTCGATGGTGAAAATTATTCCGCAGGAGCGGAAAATTATCGGCTATTGCCGGAATAACCACGGTGGCGTACCGGACAATTTCCACAACTATTTCGTGATTTATTTCGACAAGCCTTTTACCGTAGCCGGAACCTGGAAAAACAATACGAAGCTTTCGCAAGGTTCAACTGAAGCCGAAGGAGAACATGTGGGTGCCGTTATTACTTTTAAAACGGAAAAAGGCGAACAGGTAAACGCCAGGGTAGCTTCGAGTTTCATCAGCCCCGAACAGGCCGAACTGAACCTGCAGAGGGAAATCGGGAACGACTCCTTCGACCAGGTGAAAGAGAAAGCCTACCAGGCATGGAACAAACAATTAAACCGCATTCGCGTGGAAGGCGGAACCGTGGACCAATACCGCACGTTCTACACTGCATTGTACCGCACCATGCTCTTCCCTCGCAAGTTCTTCGAGCTGAATGCCGACAACGAGATTGTGCATTACAGTCCGTATAACGGGAAAGTGGAGAAAGGCTACATGTTCACCGATAACGGATTCTGGGATACCTTCCGGGCCGTTTTCCCATTCTTTACTTTGATGTTCCCGGAACATGATTCACAGGTGATGCAGGGGCTGGTCAACACGTACAAAGAGAGTGGCTGGTTGCCCGAATGGGCCAGTCCGGGACACCGTGACTGTATGATTGGTTCCAACTCGGCTTCCATCATTGCTGATGCTTACATGAAGGGAATTCGCGGATTCGACATCCATACGCTGTACGACGCCATCCTGAAAAACACGAAAGGTGTCGGACCGGTGCATTCGGTTGGCCGTTACGGAGCCGATTACTACAACAAGCTGGGCTATATTCCTTACAATGTTGGTATTAATGAAAATGCAGCCCGCACACTGGAATATGCTTACGACGACTGGTGTATCTGGCGTTTGGCCAATGCGCTCGACCGTCCGAAGAAAGAGATTAAGCTATTCGCTCAACGGGCCATGAACTATAAGAACGTATTCGACCCGTCGGTAGATTTCATGCGGGGCCGGAACGAAGACGGAACGTTCCAATCGCCTTTCCGTCCCGACAAATGGGGAGACGCCTTTACCGAAGGATGTAGCTGGCATTATACCTGGTCGGTGTTTCAGGACCCGGCTGGTTTAGCCAAACTGTTCGGCAGCCGCGAGAAAATGGCCAAACGTCTGGATGAAGTTTTCACAACCCGCCCCACGTTCGATGATTCGTATTATGGCATTCAGATTCACGAAATCACCGAGATGCTGATTGCCAACATGGGACAGTATGCACACGGAAACCAACCCATCCAGCATGCCACTTACCTGTACAATTACCTGGGACAACCCTGGAAAGCACAAATGCATGTGCGCGATGTGATGGACAAGCTTTACACGCCTAATCCCGACGGTTTGTGTGGTGATGAAGATAACGGACAAACTTCGGCATGGTACGTATTTTCAGCTATGGGATTCTATCCGGTGGCGCCCGGAAGTAACCAGTATGTGCTCGGTTCCCCGCTCTTTAAGGAGATAACCCTGAAACTGGAGAACGGGAATACCTTCACGGTAGTAGCTGACAAAAACAGCCACAAAAACGTGTATATCGAAAAAGCATCGCTGAATGGCCAAACGTACGACAAGAACTATCTGACGCACGAAGCCATTGAAAAAGGCGGGGAAATCAAGTTTGAGATGGGAAATCAGCCCAATAAAACACGGGGAACTCAACCCGATTCATTTCCCTACTCCTTTTCCGATAAGAAATAACATATCTGACTCCAGATAAAAGAAAAGAGAAAAGAGGATGCCATAACTGACATCCTCTTTTTATTTGTTTTAAGCGTATATTTTCGATCAAATGATCAACATGGCATCTCCGTAAGTTCCGAAGCGATATTTCTCTTTAATGGCCACCTGATAGGCATTCATCACCTTATCGTAACCACCAAAAGCAGCTACCATCATCAACAAGGTAGAAAGCGGCAGATGAAAATTGGAAACCATTGAATCGGCCACGCTGAATTCGTAAGGCGGGAAGATAAACTTGTTGGTCCATCCTTCGAACGGTTTCAAGGTACCCATCGTTGAAACCGAACTTTCGAGTGTCCGCATCACGGTAGTACCTACTGCACAAACCCGGTGTTTCGATTTCTTGGCACCATTCACCTGCTTGGCCGCTTTGTCGTTGATCCAGATTTGCTCGGAATCCATTTTATGCTTGGTCAAATCTTCCACATCGACGCTACGGAAGTTACCCAGTCCCACGTGCAATGTAATCTCGGCGAAATCGACGCCTTTAATCTCCAAACGCTTCAGCAATTCACGACTGAAGTGCAGACCGGCAGTCGGTGCCGCAACAGCCCCTTCGTGCTTGGCAAAAATGGTCTGATAACGTTCGGCATCGGACTCTTCAACCGGCCGATCGATGAATTTAGGTAACGGAGTTTCACCCAAGCTGTAAAGAGTCTTTTTGAATTCTTCGTACGGACCGTCGTACAGGAAGCGGAGCGTACGTCCGCGGGAAGTGGTATTGTCGATTACTTCGGCAACCAACAGGTCGTCATCGCCAAAATACAATTTGTTTCCAATACGGATTTTACGCGCCGGATCAACCAGCACATCCCATAACCGCTGCTCGCGATTCAACTCGCGAAGCAGGAATACCTCGATTTGTGCGCCTGTCTTCTCTTTATTACCATACAACCTTGCCGGGAAAACCTTGGTATTGTTGAATACCATCACATCCTCATCATCGAAATAATCGATAATATCTTTGAAGGTTTTATGCTCGATCTCTCCGGTTTCACGATGCAAAACCATCATCCGAGATTCATCGCGGTTTTGTGCCGGATGCAAAGCAATGAGATTTTCAGGAAGATTGTACTTAAACTTTGATAACTTCATAGAAGATTACAATTTATGTGGAATTTGATGAACCTTTTTCTATTTCGTCTCCTCAGCAATCGCTATATCTTTCAGCGATTCGAGAAATTCTTCAATTTGTTGCGCGTTTTCCAGCGTGAAATCACCCACGCGGGTTCGTTGTAAGCCGATCAGGTAAGCTCCGCTGTTCAATGCCTGACCAATATCCCTCGCCAACGCCCTGATGTAAGTACCTTTTCCGCATACAATGCGAAGTTTGGCTTCTGACTCAGCAAATTGCAGTACCTCGATCTCTTTTACAACAAGAATTTTCGGTTTCAGTTCAACCGATTTTCCTTTTCTCGCCAGATCGTAAGCCCGCTGACCCTCAACTTTTACTGCTGAATATTCAGGTGGAACCTGCTCAATGGTCCCAATAAATTTCTGTACGGTTTCCCGGAATAATTCTTCCGTAATGTGCCCGGTATCGTAGGTGGCATCTTCCTTCGTTTCCAAATCGAACGAAGGAGTGGTTGCTCCCAGTTTCAGCGTTGCGATATATTCCTTCTCCCCCGCCTGAAGCTCTTCAATTTTTTTGGTAGCCTTTCCGGTACACAATACCATAATGCCAGTTGCCATGGGATCAAGCGTTCCGGCATGTCCCACTTTCAACTTCTTTATACGCATTTTCCGGCAAAGGTTATTCCTTACTTTCTGCACCAAATCGAATGAGGTCCATTCAAGTGGTTTATCGAAAACAAGAATTTCTCCTCCCTTAAAATCAAATACTTTCGCCTCTTCAGCCATGTTCGGTTTACTTCACAAAAACGCCGGAGTTAACAATAATTTACTGAATATCAGCCGACAAAAATAGCAATTATCTCAAAAACTGCACAATTGCGTGCAAAATAATGGCCATAAATGCTATATCCGTATTGCCTTAATACGCCTTTTCAGCGCCTATGTACCATGACAAAACGTCCGGCAACTCCCGCTTCACTCAAGTGCTCTCGGGATATTTACCGGAACCAGATAAGAAAGGCAGGAACGAGGATTGCACTCTTCGTCTCTGCCTTAAAAAATATGATTAAGCCTCTTCTTCGGATTTCGTCTTCTTCATGATGGCGTAGATCTCAAAAAGAAATCCAAAGAGCACCACCATTGGAGCGAGTGTTATCCGGCGAAAGCTGAATATTTGGTCGGGATTGAAAACATCAGGACTGTCGCTTTTCCCACCTACCATCAGGATAAATCCTATCACGATGATCAGAAAACCAACAACGAGTAAACGGTAGTTTTGTCGCCCCAAAGCGAATCCCTGATCCTTTAATTTTTCCGAATTTTTGGCCATTGTATCGAATTTTACTAAAAGGCAAAAGTAATATCAATAAAAAAGTTCATCAAATTTCAACCGCAAAAATTTGTTAACGGCGAAGAAGGTCGATATCCCCGAAATCAGGATACCCAGCACAAACACCAGTCCCAACAGGATGCCCATGGTTTCCATATTCTGAAAATTAATCACCGCTTTTAATTCTTTCTGGTAAGAAAAAACCAAACCTAAAAGCATGATGGAGGCAATGATAGCTCCGTAAATGCCGTGCAATACCCCTTTCGACATAAAGGGCCTTCGGATAAATCCGCGCGTGGCCCCAATAAGTTGCATGGTATTGATGAGAAAGCGTCGGGAATAAATGGACAACCGGATGGCATTGTTGATGAGCGCAATAAAAATCACCAACATCAACAGACTGAGCACAGCCAGTATGACACTTATTTTATTCACGTTCCGATTGAGCTGCCGCACCAAATTTCGCTGGTAATGCACCTCTTTCACTTCGGGATATTCAAGAAATTTCTTTTCGAGCAGTGCCAGACTATCGGGATTGGCATAACTGGCGTACACCTTTACATCGATAGAAGAAAGCAGCGGGTTGTAACCCAGAAAATCGACAAAGTCCTCGCCCAGCTCCTTTTTCAACTCCTTTGCTGCAGTGGCTTTATCCACAAAGCGTGTCGATTTAATGTAATCGGTCGCATCCAGCTTTTTCTGTAACCGAATTACGTCTACGTCCCGGGCGTTGTCATTCAAAATCAGGGTTACCCCGATATTTTCCTTCACGTAGTCGGACAGCCGCTTCGCGTTTAACAAAAGTAGCCCCATCAATCCAAACAGAAACAGGACCATGGAAATACTCAACGTTGTAGTGAAATACGAACTAAATAATCGTCGTTTCAGTCTTCTGGGCTTTCTCTTTGACATATGTTATCTCTCTGCTCGAATTTACAAATCTGCGTTTCCCTGCTTTCTTCGCATGAATTCTTTCACTCCCAAACCTAACAACAAAAGAAGGAGAATCGCTGAACTGGCCATCGAAATTGTGTTCCCCAGGCGGTAGGAAACCGGCTGGAATTTGAATTTTATATCATAATCGCCGGCCGGCAATACCATTCCTCTCAACACATAGTCCGTCCGGAAATAGGGCGCCTTCTTGCCATCAATATACACATTCCATCCTTTCGGATAATAGATTTCGGAAAAAACAGCCATCTGTTTGCTTTTCCCTTTGTAGTGATAATCTACCTCGTTGGGTGAATAGGAAGTCAATTTCAACTGCGCATCCGGATCGTATTGTATCTGAACTTTCTTCACTTCCGGTGCAAACCGCTTATCGATGACAGCCTGATCGGCCGGATTAATCATGTTCAATGCCGCAATTTCCTGATCGGCATTGTCCACCATGCGATAGCTTTTCACCAGCCAGGCATGCCCCAGCGCCATTGGATTCCTCAACGGACCACCATTGGGATTCACAATCACATATTTGGTGTTCATCATGTTGATGGCATTCAATCCAACAAACAATGAATCCATGTCGGCGTTGCTTTTCATCGCTTTCAGGCGACTACCCAGCGTCTGCATCTCGTGTTGCAGATGATATTCAATCAACTCCTGGTAACGGCGCATCTTCGCCCCGTGATATCCTCCAATGGATTTGAAATAATACGAGGTAGTGGCATCATTGAAGGTGCTCACTGTCATATTCAGTACCCTGAAATCGGGATCTTTGTCTCTCAGAATTTCTTTATCAGCTGTCGTCTCGGTGAAATGCTGTTTGGCCTGACGAGGAGTCACAAAATTATCCTTGTTCAGATAACGGCGGTCAACGCCCCAGAAATCGATCAGTATCAAAATGCCCATCAGGACCAGACCATTTCGCTTGGTTACTTTCTTCTCGAAGGTTCCCCACAGCACCGCAGCAAACAGAACAATGAATATAAGCGAGCGGAAAGCATCGCTGCGCAGCAAGGCCTGCCTGTCTTCCTGAAGCGATTCCAGTAGCCAACCCGGCAATTGTGCGTCCTGCGGTCCTGAAAAGCTTCCGGCCAAACCGGGAACTAAAGCAAACAGCAACGAAAAGCCAGCAGTGATACCGAAAGCCCATTTGAAGGCATAAAGCCATTCTTTTTTGCTCACTTCTCCGCTCAACAACTTCTTCAACGCCAAAAATCCTAGTAACGGAATCGTGAAATCGGCAATCACTAAAATCATCGACACAGTTCGGAACTTATTGTAACCGGGAACATGATTCAGGAAGAAATCCGTCAATGGCATGAAGTTCTTTCCCCAAGCCAACGTGATTGACAAGACTGTTGCCACAACCAGCCACCACTTCAGCGGTCCTTTTACTAAAATTAAACCGAGAACGAAGAGAAAACAGATAATAGCTCCGACATAGACCGGCCCCGAAGTAAACGGTTGCGGTCCCCAGTAACCGGGAAGCTGTTTTATAATTTGCCGACTGTTGGGAACGTTGTTCTGACGCAGTGTTTGATAAGTTTTGGAATTGGTATCGAAACCTCCGGTCGACGAACCTCCGTTGAAATTTGGAATCATCAGGGTAAAGGTTTCAGCTTTTCCGTAACTCCAGGCGGTGGCATAATCCTTATCCAAGCCAGAGGTTTTGTTGTGCTGATCGTGCGTCAGCTCCGATTTACCCCGTATGGAGAATTTTCCGTACTCATAGGTTGTCCACAAACGGGTCATATTGGCACCAACAGCCAACAATGCCAGAAGTGTAAGAACCCCGGCAGTTTTGGCAAACGGAACTAACTGCTTCCTCCGAATAGCCATAATCAACTCCGTCGCCCCCAACACCAAAACCAACAAGAGCGTGTAATAGGTAATCTGAAGGTGGTTAGCGAATAGCTGTAATCCCAGGAAAAGGGCCATTATTAAGCCTCCTTTCCATTTATTTTTTCGAAAAGCGTAATAAAGTCCACCAATGATAGGCGCCATGTATGAAATAGCAATGGCCTTACTATTATGCCCCGCCGCAATGATGATAATGTCGTATGAGGAAAATCCAAAGGCTATCGCCCCAATGATACTGAGCCATGGGTCGACTCCAAACAAAAGCAGTGCAATGTAGAATCCAACGAAATAAAGGAAGAGAAAATAGAACGGATTCAAGTTAAAAAGCGTCACTACTTTATGCAATGGCGAGAAAATAGTTTTCGTGATGGGCAGAGCAACCAAATAGGAAGGCATTCCTCCAAACATACTGTTCGTCCATAGAGCCACATCATCGTGCGAACGGTTGTAATCCCTGATTTCTTTTGACATTCCCTTGTAGGTGAAATTGTCATGCTGGGCAAGCTTCTGCCCCTCGATTGCGGGCGAGAAATAAATCAGAGAAAGAACAAAAAATAACAGAATTGCGACCACGTAGGGTAATCCTGCTTTACGGGAGATTTTCTTCATCAGTTTTGCGTGTTACCGTTTCACATATACACAAAAGTATATTTTTTTAACAAACGCTCCGTTCAACTCACTTTTATTAAATATTTTTGACATAAATCTAATTTCTGTGGGAATAATCATCAAACAAACCATTCGTGGTTCAATCTGGTCCTATGCTGGCGTTTTGCTGGGTTTTTTTAACCTGGCCATCTTATCTCCCAAGATTTTTTCGGCGGAAGAAATTGGATTAACACAGGTGCTGATTGCTATATCCACCATTCTGGCGCAGTTCTCCGGACTGGGTTTTCAGGATGTCACCAACCGGTTGTTCCCCTTTTTCCGAAATAATAAACAACATCACAATGGCTATCTCTTTCTCGCCATGGCTGTTTCGGCTACCGGATTTATTCTGGTTTCGATTTTCTTGTACTTCTTCACCCCTTACCTGGTCACGCAAAACCTGAATAAATCGCCTTTGCTTTCGAAATATGCATTTTATGTTTGGCCGCTGGTTTTCTTTTTCCTGTATTTTGCGGTATTCGACAACTACAACAAAGTACTTTACAATATCGTTCTGGGTACCTTCCTCAAGGATTTCCTGCTAAGAGTACTCAACCTTGGCATCATTTTGTTGTACTATTTCGATGTTATTGATTTTGCCAGATATGTGTTGCTGTTTGTGATTATTCAATCTATGCCGCCACTGGTTCTTAGTTTATACCTAATCCGCCACAAGAAATTCAATCTTCGTCCACAGCTTCATTTTATCACGCCGGAACTGAAAAAACAAATTCTGTTGCTCTGCGTTTTCGGAATCATTTCGGGCCTCAGCAGCTTTGCCCTGATCAACATCGACAAGTACATGGTGAACGCCTACATCGATTTGAAAGCTGCCGGAATCTATTCGGTTACCTTCTATTTTGGAACGTTAATTATGATTCCTTCGCGGGTGATGAACAAGGCGGTGGTACCAATCATCTCCGAGTCATGGAAAGCCAACAACATGGCAAAAATCGACGACGTGCTGGTAAAAAGCAGTATCAACCAGTTTCTTTTCGGATTATTACTATTTGCAGGAATTTGGGGAAACCTGCATAATATTTTTCGCATCCTGCCGGAGAATTATGAGAACGGCCAGTGGGTCATCTTTTTTATCAGCATGGCGAATCTGATCACGGTTTCGACAGGTAGCAGCATCATGGTTCTCAACACATCGCACTATTACAGGTTCCAGGCTTATTTTATGTTTCTGCTCATAACGCTCGTCGTGATTTCCAATATCCTGCTAATCCCTGCGCTGGGAATAACGGGTGCAGCATTAGCATCGATGATATCGACACTCATCTATTCAGCGGTTCGTCTGATTTTCCTAAAAATAAAATTTGGACTATGGCCGTGGAAACTACAGCATCTGTCGGGCATTGCTATTGCCGTTATCAGCTACGGTGCCGGAATGCTAATACCTTCGATCTCTAATCTCGTCGCCGATATTCTTATTCGCAGCCTGGTTATTCTGGTTGTTTATATTGCGCTGGTTTATTTTCTGAAATTGAGTACCGATTTCAACCACATCATCAATAAACAGTTGGGTAAAAGCAGGGAATAATATTACCGGGATGCCATTAGTTCCCGGAACCTTTCAATGGCTTGATTAACTCCTTCTTTACCCAAAATCTTTTCCACGAATTCACGAAAAACCCCTTCGCCGCCTTTTTTACTCAGCTCAATGGAAGTATACTTTTTCACGTATTCCGGAGCATCGGAAGGCGTAGCACTGAATCCGGCATCTTTTAATACATCGATATCATTGATGTCATCACCAATATAGGCCACATCATCCCACTCGAGATTTAACTTGTCCAACAATTCCTCGACGACCCGACGCTTATTTCCAACCCCCTTGAATAAATATTCGATTTTCAGCTTATCGGCCCGACGCTCTACTAATTGTGTGTCTTCCCCGGTTACGATACCTACCGGGATATCCAGCATCCGACAAAAAATAACACCGGCACTGTCGCTGGTATTGAATTTCTTCAACTCATCGCCATTCTCGGTGTAATACATTCCTCCATCCGTCCACACGCCGTCAATATCGGTCAGAACCAGTTTGGGCAGTCGTCGGCTAGAGCACATAATCAGGGTATATTATTTCATTACCGGAAATATCCTTGGTCAGCTTTTTCCCAATCACTTCGTCTCTTTCGCTCCAGCGATAACCATCACCGGGTGAAAGCAGATGAATATCTTTTTCCTCAACTACTTCACCGGCTTTCATTGCCCGGCGTGTCGCCAGCGAACGTTCAAGTTTATTCTTGGCTCCAATCACCGATTCAGGCACGACAATATCCTCTACTCCCATAGCTTTCTCCATGTTACGGATATCTCGAACCATACGATGTATGCCTTCCGGAGCCAATGAACCTTCCTGATCAGTTCCTTTCATTTTCCGATCGAGGGTAATGTGTTTCTCGATTACCTTGGCCCCCATGGCGACGGCAGCAATCGGTGCTGCTATTCCAATGGTATGGTCGGAGTAACCAATGGTGTATTCAGAATAGTGTTTTTGAAGATAATGAATGGTGCGCAGGTTCACATTCTCATACGCTGTCGGATATTCCGAAACACAGTGCAGAATGGAAATATTGCTGTGGTACCGGGTAATCGTCTCCAGAGCTTCATCAAGCTCCTTCTTCCCCGTCATCCCGGTCGACAAAACAATCGGCAGCTTTGTTTCCGCCATCGCTGCCAACAAAGGCAGATTCGTCAAATCGCGCGAAGCCACTTTTAACCGATCCGGAGAAAACAGCTTGAGCAGACTCATCGCACCAATCGCACAAATGGTTTCTACAAATTCAAGTCCCGATTGCCTGGCGTATTGATAGATTTCGTAATGCTGCTCATCCGAAAGTTCCAGGTGAGCCCGGTGCTCTCCGTAGGTCTTTCCAAAAGAATGCGGAGAATCATAAGGCCGGTTCATCTGCGATTCCGAAAGTTCTTCTGCCAAATCACGTTTAGTCAACTTGATGGCATCAATGGGTTTTAGTGTTGCCTGAAAACGTTCATCAACTACCGGCCGTACAACTGTGTCGATCATTAGCTTGGCAATGTCGACCGAGCCGTTATGGTTTTGTCCGATTTCCCCTATTATGTATGTCATTTTGTATTGGCTTTTATATTTTTTTTCATTCCAGCAAGAAACTCAGGATGATTATCCAGCCAGACAACCAATTCGTCCATCGATTCCCAGTTTTGTTCTATTTTCAGTTGATATAGTTCCTGCATCGTTCTGAAATCCTCCTCTGTATCAACCGTCATACGGATATCATTGCGATGACGCAGGAAATCAGGCATGTGTAACCAATGTAGCGAAAACGTGTCCGGATGTTCGTACACAAAGTTAGTGACATGCTCCAGATACAATGGATCTTTGGTCACAGAAAGGACTTTCTCCAATGCCGAGATGCGAACCATTTCTGCAAAAAATCCAAAGTGCGTCTTCATCGCCGGATGGCCAAATCCATCCCGGTAGCTAACATAGTCGACGCCCTCGTGCCAGGCATTTCCCAGCTCTCTCATAAAAGGGACCGAAAGAAACGGATTATCGGCACAAACACGGTAAACGACGTCATAATCTCCGGTCCGGGAAGCTTTCACAAATCGCTCGAGCACATTTTCTTCGCTACCGCGAAAACAGGAAACCTTTTCTTTTTGACAAAGCAGTTCCACTTCATCATCGATCTCGTGTGTTGTGGTAGCCACAATCACCGGCAATTCCAACTTCTTCACTTCACCAATAAGAATCTCAAGGATTCCTCTTTCCTGAAAAAAGGGTTTGACGACTTTATTCGGTAATCTTTGCGAGCCTTTCCGGGCTTGTATAACGACGGCTGTTTTCATTTCAGAATTCTTCACTCTGCATTATTCAATATCTGAGAAACTGCTTCCTCCATCTTTTCCGCGGCATTCGATACAAAATAATAATTCAAATCGACTGTAGTCTGCTCACCTGACAGCTGCTCCTCCAGGGCATCGCTTAATTCATCGGTATTGTAAACTCCAACAGCTCCGCCTTTTCCGATTAGGTCGTCCATGTATCCTGCACCATAAAGCTCTGAAAGCACAACGGGTTGCAAACCAAAAGCCAGTGCTTCGAAAAGTGATGTGCTGTAAACTCCGACCACTGCTGATGCCTTTTGCAACTCCTCGTATAGATCACTTTTGTATTCCACCGTGATATTCGTTCCAGTAAAATAGCTCCTGTAATCCTGAGCCTTAGCAATCTCAGACGGATGCAGTTTAAAAACAACTGACCACTCCGGATGTTTTAACGAAAGCTCTCTTGCATATGTTCGAATCTGTTCCCCGATGGTCGCCTGCGAAATGAATAAGACATCATATTGATTTTCTCCGGAAAGGTCGTCAACATTTTTTTCCAGGAAAGGAAAACCTGTAACATAACAGTTTTCCTTCGGAATAGGAACAGCCGATGTATCCCGCCAGAAATTTCCCCATATTAACTCAAACCGGGGAAAGAAGTTGTATTCACCGGAAGGATAATTATATCCAATGTGACGGCTCCCCATCGTTCCATGTTGAATCTCGATAGTTATAATTCCCATTTCATTGGCAGCTTGAATCAACGGCATATTTTCCGTTGAATAGGCATTGACCACCACCACCGAATGAGGCCTCTTTTCCTGTAAAAACTTTTTCCAGTAACTTCTGAAAAAGCGATAATACAAAAAGCGTTTGTATATAAAGCGTGCGTAATATTCTTTTTTATCAGCTATATCAAATGTTTCGCAAAACCGTTCCGCCAACTCGTTACTCTGCTGTTCTGCCAAAGAATCTTTCTGTCTTGCTCCCTTTATTTCCTGCCACTTTCCGGCAAAGAGCAAACGGTCTGTATAATAGGTTGACGATTCGAAATGGGAAGGTTCCAGGTGCGGGGTATCTCCAAACAGCAAAGGAGGTTCAATGGTTGCAATCCTCAATTTTGATTGGCTGGCCCACTGGTAGGAATATTTACAACCATACCGTTCTCCAAAGAGCACTTTTCGCGGCTGATTGACTAGCAATACATCCACCCCTTTAGGGAATTTTCCCGGATGTCGGAACAGTTTACCTGACCAAATCATCGACCAGGCTCTCTTTAGCTGACGCTTAATGAGGACCAGCTTACTGGTCGAAATTCCCATTTCCCGTCCGATAAAACCTTTAGCATTCAGCAAATCATGGTAAACAGCAAACCGACAATTGGCCCACAATGGAATTCCATCGACCTGATACTTTTCAAGCAATTTCATTTCATCCTCGAATGCTAAGAATTGCCTGAATAGTTGATCGGTTTGTGCAATATTATCCATGCGAAAAGTTTGCGAGGAATTTATTTATGAAACGGATGCTTTGTCAATTCTTTGGTGGCAAACGGATGGTAGTCTCCTTTTAGGCCTACCGGCTGCTGTTCACGGATTTGGTGAACAGTTTCGATGGCTCGCCGTGCATCTGAGATGGTGTATCCGTTCCCTTTCAGGATTTCCTCGTAGCTACGCGTGTGCAAATCGGTAAAGCCGGCGCTGAATTCCAGCTCCTCGCCTTCTATGGTAATAGAACGGTAGGTACGTTGTCCCTTCGCTTTAATGGCTTCGGGCAATGTTTCTTCATTAATGCTGAGGAACCATCTTACACGAGCCCGTTCGAGCTGCAAAAATCCGGCTGCGCGGTCGTGCGTATGAATATGAACCGTATTTTGCTGAATATCGCCAAAAATCCAGGCCAGCATGTCAAAAAAGTGCACACCAATGTTGGTCGCAATGCCGCCCGATTTCGTCACATCTCCTTTCCAGGAAGTGTAGTACCAGTAACCACGCGAAGTGATGTACGTCAGGTCGATGTCAAATATTTTGTCCTTCGGCGCCTCTTCCACCCGCTTCTTTAAATCGATGATGGTCTGGTGCAAACGCAGCTGCAGGATGGTGTTAATTTTCTTTCCGGTTTCTTCCGACAAACGCTCCAACGCATCAATGTTCCAGGGATTCAACACCAGAGGCTTTTCGCAAATGGCATCTGCGCCACGGCGCAGAGCGACACGAATATGCGCATCATGAAGGTAATTTGGAGAAGCAATGCTGACATAATCGAGTGGGACTTTCTCCTCGTATTTCAGCTTTTCCAGATACCGGTCGAAACGCTCAAACTCCACAAAAAACCGGGCCGACGGAAAATAACTGTCCATTATTCCCACACCATCATACGGATCGTAGGCAGCCAGCAAATGGTTACCGGTATCCTTAATAGCTTTCATGTGTCGCGGAGCGATATAACCTGCTGCTCCTATCAATGCAAAATTCTTCATTTCAAATTCGTTTTACCTGGTTGTTTTCCAGTCTGTATTTTTGATTGCTTTCCGGACAAACCGCTTCTCCTGTTGCGGAGAATTCCAGGCGATGCCCGTACTCACTCACCCAACCAATCTGTCGCCCCGGATTACCAACAATTAGCGCATACGCCGGAACATCCTTCGTCACCACAGCACCGGCTCCGATAAGCGCAAACTCTCCGATTTCAATGCCACAAATAATCGTCGAATTGGCTCCGATGGTAGCACCTTTCCGCACAATCGTTTGCCGAAATTCGTCCTTCCGGTTGATGAAACTGCGCGGATTAATGACATTGGTAAAAACCATGGAAGGTCCCAAAAAAACATCGTCCTCGCAGATGACACCGGTGTACACCGAAACGTTGTTTTGCACCTTCACATTGTTACCCAATACCACATTGGGCGAAATGACCACATTCTGCCCCAGATTGCACTTCTCTCCCAGCTTTGAGTTCGACATCACGTGGCTGAAATGCCAGATTTTCGTTCCCTCACCAATGACGCAATCGTCATCGATAACGGCAGTTGAATGTGCAAAATAGTCGGCCATTTTATTGTATAATTTCTTTCAACTTCGAAACAATCCGTTCTTGTTCTTCACGCTGTAACTCCGTATGGATTGGCAGTGCCAGCACCTCATTGCAAAGTTTTTCTGCTACCGGGAAATCTCCTTCGTTGTAGCCCAAATACGCAAACGCCTTTTGCAGATGCAATGGCGACGGGTAATAAACCATCGACGGAATGCCGGCTGCCTTCAATCTATCTTTCACCTTATCTCTTGACTTTCCGGTTACCCGGACAACATACTGATGAAAAACGTGGGTCGAAAATCCACTTCGCGATGGCGTCACAATTCCTTCCACATCCCCTAACAATTCATCATAGATTACCGCAGCTTTCTGCCGGGCACGGTTCCATTCATCGAGTCGTTTCAGCTTCACGCGAAGAATCGCTGCCTGCATGGTATCGAGGCGCGAATTCAACCCGATTCTTTCAAAGGTATATTTTTTTGCCTGTCCGTGGCTTGCTATCATCCGGGAAACCGAAGCCAGCTCTTCATTATTGGTAAAAATAGCGCCCCCATCACCATAACACCCCAATGTCTTGGTCGGGAAAAATGATGTGGTCCCAATATCGCCCATAACGCCGGCTTTGTGTTGGGCTCCGTCTTGAAACGAGTAAACTGCTCCCAATGCCTGGGCATTGTCTTCTATCACCTTAATCTCATGTTTCCGCGCCAGCGAAAGGATAGGTTCCATATCAACCGATTGCCCGAAAAGATGCACAACGACAATTGCTTTGGTTTTTGATGTGATAACCTTTTCCAACTGGTTTACATCAATATTGTACGTAGCGGGATGCACATCAACGAAAACCGGCTTCAACCGCATCAAAGCAGCGGCTTCGGCGGAAGCCACATAATTGAACGCCGGCATAATAACTTCGTCGCCCGGCTCCAACCCGAGTGCCATATAAGCCACTTGCAATGCTTCGGTGCCATTGGCACAGGGAATCACAAATTTGCTATCCAGGTATTCAGCTAATTCGCCGGCAAATTCCTTAACCGGTTGTCCATTGATAAAAACAGAGGAATCGATTACATCCTGTATTGCCTGATCGATTTCGGGCTTCATTTTCAGATATTGCCCGTGCAAATCGACCATTTGTATTTTTTTTACCGTCATGGGTTATCGTTTCGGTATTATATGCATCTGTTCAGGGCCTCGGACAACTTTCCGCTAAGAGCCTTTCGGGAGAAAGATTCAATGGGCGGATTCGTTTTCCTAAGCGTGCCTGACTTGTATTGCTCAAAATAAGTTATCAATTGCTGTTCGATGGATTCCACACGTCCAGGATTAAAAATTTCGCCCGCACCGGTTTCTTTTAATAATTCAGCAACTTCTCCATCTTCAGGTCCCAAAACCAACATTGGATTTCCAGCTGCA
Source organism: Prolixibacter sp. NT017 (assembly GCF_009617875.1). Classification (NCBI taxonomy): domain Bacteria; kingdom Pseudomonadati; phylum Bacteroidota; class Bacteroidia; order Marinilabiliales; family Prolixibacteraceae; genus Prolixibacter; species Prolixibacter sp. NT017. Next base: position 4,169,482 of record NZ_BLAV01000001.1, read on the forward strand.
AGGTACTCGAAGAACTTTCCTGTGACAATGCCCTTGTTGCCGGGCACATCGGGAATCAGTAACAGCAATACAGATGCATTGAGTATATAAGATATTGACTCCTCGTGCGGGACGTAACTAATCAAATCAAGCTCCTCTTCCAGTCCCTGTTCTCGAAAAACCGACAAAATATGCTGATCCATTTTACCTACAAACCGAATACGGAACGGCTCGTTTACGTGTTGTTTGAACCGGGCTACAGCTTTGGCAAAATTCTCAGCCCGGTAAATAGGAGCAACTGTTCCCGTATAGGTAATAGTAAAACGATCGGGTTCCTGTCTCTCTGCTCCCTCAAAATCGACATGATCGTAACCATTGCTAATGACATGAAACTTATCCGCATCAGCTTTAGCCACTTTGGAACGAAGAAGCCCGCGAATATCATGGCTCACCGTAACAACTGCATCTGCCCGCGAAAGCACTGATTGTTCCATTCTTCGATCGAGCGACTTGGCCCACCTGGTATGATAGAGATTTTCGTAATAATAGATATCCGTCCAGGGATCACGAAAATCGGCACACCAACGTACGCCCAAATCATTTTTAAGCCTCCTTCCGATGAGATGAGTCGAATGCGGTGGCCCGGTGGTTACAACTATATCAATCTGCTGCTCTTCAATAATCTTTTTAGCTGCCTTTACAGCGAAGATATTCCATCCACGACGCGGGTCGGGCAGGAAAAAATTACCCCGGATAAATCTCGATATTTTCTGAAACCGGGAAGGTTTCCCTTCATTGGAAAACCCGCCATAGGGTATTTCCTTTCGGGATGAAAGCATCCGGTAGATAGAATATGGCTCGAAAGATAAGGTATGATAAACTCTCAAATCATCCCTGATATCTTCCCGAAGGGTTTTGTCCCACTGAGCGTAGGATGCGTTTTCCGGATCAACCGTTAATATCACCGGCTCCCAATCGAAATCGGGAAGATATTTAGAAAACTTGAGCCAGCGCTGAACGCCAGCTCCTCCGCTGGGCGGCCAGTAATAGGTTATGATTAATACCCGTTTCTTCATTCCAAATTCCTGATCAACTTCCGAAACGAAGGGGACAGTTTCAGAATTTCGTTAAGAGCCTGAAATTAAAGGCTCCAGTAATTAAATCCGGTTATCTTCCGACGATAAATTCCGCGAATGTCGATGAAAACCGGCCGTTCAGTAGCCAATGACTCAAAATATTCCTGGCTTAAATCGATATAATCGCGGTGCGAAACCGCCAGAATAATTGCCTGGTATTTTCCTTCAGGCTTTTCGGTTAACCGGATGTGGCACTCCTCTTCCAGCCGGTCGGGTTCGACCAACGGGTCCATCACGTCTACTTCCACACCAAAATCCTCCAGATGATGCACCACTTCGGCAACTTTGGAGTTCCGGAAATCGCTCACATCTTCTTTAAAGGTTATACCAAAAACCAAAGCCCGGGCGCCCTGCACTTCGTGGCCTGCTTTAATCAGCATTTTCACGGTGTTCATGGCCACATGCGAACTCATTGAGTCGTTAATAATGCGGCCACTGTCCATCATCATGGGATGAAAACCCAGCGAACGGGCCTTATGGGTGAGATAATACGGGTCGACGCCAATGCAATGTCCGCCAACCAGCCCCGGATAGAACTTCAGGAAGTTCCACTTGGTTCCGGCTGCTTCCAATACATCGTAGGTGTTCACGTTCATCAGATCCATGATTTTCGACAACTCGTTTACCAACCCGATGTTGATGTCGCGCTGGGTGTTCTCGAAAACCTTGGCGGCTTCGGCCACTTTTATCTGCGGCGCCCGGTGCACGCCCGGACGAACGACCATTTCATAAACTTTGGCGATCTCGTCAAGCGCCTGTTCGTTGTTTCCGGAAACAATCTTGATGGTTTCTTCCACCGTGTGCACCTTGTCGCCCGGATTGATGCGCTCGGGCGAATAACCGAACGAAAAATCGACACCCGCTTTCAGGCCTGACAATTGCTCCAGGATAGGCAGGCAAACTTCTTCGGTGGTACCCGGATAAACCGTCGATTCGTACACCACATAATCGCCTTTCTTCAGGGCAGAGGCAACTGTTCCGGTAGCGTTTTTCAACGGACTTAAATCGGGGATTTTATATTCGTCGACCGGTGTGGGCACGGTTACCACGAAAAACGAAGCACCGGCCAGTTCGGCCTTGTTGTTGGTGTAGCGAATATCGCAGCCATCAAAGTCGTCACTCTCCAGCTCTCCGGAAGGATCGATATTTTGATTCAGCAGTTTCAGGCGGCGTTCATCAATATCAAAGCCAATTACCTTAATTTTTCCGGCGAAAGCCAAAGCCAGCGGCAGTCCCACGTAGCCCAGGCCGACAACTGCCAGCGATGTCTCTTTCTTTTCCAGCTTCGATGCTATCATATCTTGTTTTTACCGGGTTGTTCGTTAAAGCACTCCAAATTTACACTAAAATCTAAATCATGAAGGAGAATATCCGGATTATCAACCGGAGCTTCATCACCTGCCTGTTCGGACCCTGTACTGTGTAAAAAAACGCCCAAACACATTTGCTCAGCAATATTCTGTTCAGAATAATGCCAGAACATATTTGCTCAGCAATATTCTATTCAGAATAATGCCAAAACACATTTGCTCAGCAATATTCTATTCAGAATAATGCCAAAACACATTTGCTCAGCAATATTCTGTTCAGAAGAATGCCAAAACACATTTGCTCAGCAATATTCTATTCAGAATAATGCCAAAACATATTTGCTCAGCAATATTCTATTCAGAATAATGCCAAAACACATTTGTTCGGCAATATTCTATTCAGAAGAACGCCCAAACATTTTCGCTCAGTTTTTCTTCGTTGGGAAGAAATAAAAAACCGGCCCTGTTGCCCGACAGAAATATAGCGAACCATTGCACGCCACCTGTTTTTGTCGGGGAAAAAGGCCGGTAACAGCTTATCCTATTTTCTCGAAAAGGTTTTTGTAGCTGACCTGATCGTGAATTATGTTTCGTAAATCGTTGATCGATACGCGCTCCTGCTCCATGGTGTCGCGGTAGCGGATGGTGACCGTATCGTCCTCAACCGTTTGGTGATCGACCGTAATACAGAAGGGAGTTCCTACCGCATCCTGGCGACGGTAACGCTTACCGATGGAATCTTTTTCGTCGTACCGGCAGTTGAATTCGAACTTCAGCGTGTCGATGATGGCGCGGGCTTTTTCCGGCAGTCCGTCTTTTTTCACCAGCGGCATTACCGCGAGTTTTACCGGAGCCAGGGCCGGCGGCAATTTCATCACCACGCGGGAATCTTTCTTACCGTTGGCTCCCTCGATTTCTTCTTCGCAATATGCTGCCGAAACGACCTGGAGGAACATGCGGTCGACACCGATGGAGGTTTCGATTACATACGGCACATACGATTCGTTGATTTCCGGATCGAAATACTGAATCTTCTTACCGGAAAACTCCTGGTGCTGGCTAAGGTCGAAATTGGTCCGGGAGTGAATCCCTTCCACTTCTTTGAAACCGAACGGGAATTTGTACTCGACATCCACTGCCGCGTTGGCATAGTGGGCCAGTTTTTCGTGCTCGTGAAAACGATAACTATTTTCGTCGAAACCGAGGGCTTTGTGCCAGGCCATACGGGTAGCCTTCCATTTTTCGAACCATTCCATTTCGCTACCGGGGCGCACAAAATACTGCATCTCCATCTGCTCGAATTCGCGCATGCGGAAGATGAACTGACGGGCAACAATCTCGTTACGGAATGCTTTACCGATTTGGGCAATCCCGAAAGGAATTTTCATACGACCGGTTTTCTGTACATTCAGGTAGTTCACAAAAATTCCCTGCGCCGTTTCCGGACGAAGATATATTTTGGACGCGCCATCAGCAGTCGAGCCCATTTCGGTAGCAAACATCAGGTTAAACTGACGGACGTCGGTCCAGTTGCCGGTTCCCGAAATGGGGCAAACGATTTTATAATCGATGATGATCTGCTTGAGGTCAGCCAAATCCATGTCGTTCATGGCTTTACTGAAACGCTCGTGCAGTTCCTTCCATTTTTCGAGGTTGGCGAGCACCCGCGGATTGGTTTCACGGAATTTGGCTTCGTCGAAACTGTCGCCAAATTTCTTCTTCGCCTTTTCAATCTCTTTATCGATTTTCGCTTCGTATTTGGCCAGCTGATCTTCAATCAGCACATCGGCACGATAGCGTTTCTTCGAGTCTTTGTTGTCAATCAACGGGTCGTTGAAGGCATCGACATGGCCGGAAGCTTTCCACGTTGTGGGATGCATAAAGATTGCTGAATCGAGTCCCACCACGTTTTCGTGAAGTAATACCATGGAATCCCACCAGTATTTTTTGATGTTGTTCTTCAATTCAACACCATACTGTCCGTAATCGTAAACAGCCGCCAGGCCGTCGTAGATTTCACTCGACGGGAATACAAACCCGTACTCCTTGCAGTGGGCGATTAGCTTCTTAAACAAATCTTCCTGAGCCATAAATTATGATTTAAATTTTCAGTATACGTTTCCTGATGTTCTTTGGGAATTTTTTCTGATGAGAATCAATCGTCTTAATCAACCTCTTCGAAGTCGATGTATTCACCATCGGAACGGTTGTATTTTTTTTCGTGCCGTTCGGATTGTTCAATGGTTACTTCGCCTTCTCTCTTCTCTTCTTTTCCGGGCCGACCCGACTTTTTCTTCATATCATCGTACAACTTTTGTGCTGCTTTGTCGACCACTTTCGGCGCCAGCCATCGCATCAGAAACCGAAAACCGTAATAAACGACCAGGATGATGAACAGTGTCTTCAGAAATCCAACAAAATATAACAGTACAAATAGTTGCATATAACTCCCTCATTAAAAAGCAAAGGTCAAAAATATAAATTATTTTCGACCTTTACCCGTTGAGAGAATCAACTTATGTGGAGCTTCTGTTAAATCGGCCCACGATTTTTCTCTTTATTGTAACCGATTAAGAAGTTGAGTCCGAAACGAAGGTTTAAACTGGAGGCACCAGCCGGATTCACAGCCGTCAGTACGTTGTCGGTTACCATGTAGAACTGTACCGGTCCACCACGCAATCCAACACCTAGTCCCAGGTTTGCGTACGAACCTTCGATAACCGAATAACTGGCCGAAAGACTGAAGAAGTCGCCCCAGTAAGCATTTCCGGAAGCGGTAAACGACAGGCTTGCCTGGCTGTTGTAAATACGGGCACGCGCCAAACCACCGACCTCAATGTTCGGATTAACACGATAACTTCCGCCAATGTATACCTTTACAGGAATAGCCGTACTGAAGCTATTGTTGGTATTGTCGATGCTGAATGCGTGTTTGATCGAATCGCCCAAATCGCTGAATGCATCACTCGGTGACTTGTAGTTGGGATCGTTTTTATTCAATGAATTGTCAATATTCACCCCTTCGTAGTTGAACTGACCGTTCAGCGTCAAATTGGTCACATCGGTTTTCCAGCCAATACTTCCCAGGTCGATGATACTGGCCGAAAGTGTTACCTTATCGGTTGGCTTGAATACTGCTCCCAGGTCGACGGCAAATCCCATGTTCCCGGTGTTGGTCATATAACTTCCGTCGAAATGAGTATCGACCGAGTCGACCAATCCATCAGGGCTGGTATAAAACGTGAACGGTCCGGAAACATTTAACTGACCCGTGCCTTCTACATTCAGATACGAAGCGTCGCCCGGTGCCTGTACCGACATGCTGATATCTTTGCTTTGCGCAGCTCCCATACCAAATAAAATTTTGGCGGTCATACCGAGCGTCACTTTCTTATTCAAATCGTAGGCATAACCAAGCGCCAGTTCACGATAGTGAATACCATTCAGCCCGAAGGAGCCTGTATTGAAAGACGACCCAAGGTAAGGAGCATTTCCGTTTTTCACCAAAGCCACCAGGTTGTTGCCAAAGAATGCGTTGGCAAATTCCTTCTCGGTAACAGCCAGATTAAAAACATGCTTTCCTGTTCGGAAACCAAGCGTGAAAAAAGAATAATTGGTCTTCTCGAACATGAAATTGGAGTCATCCAGCTTGTTGTAGAACTTGTCCAGATCGACAATCAGTGAGTCGGCGTACTGCCCGGTTCCCTGATGAATCAAATCAGAATATCTCCATCCGTTGGTGTTCATGTTCAGATCAACACTCGAGAAACCTGGCATACTAAAATGCCAGCCACTCTCAATTCCGGTATTCGCCGGGTTCATTTCCCATGTCTGCGAAATATTTTTCATGTGGTACATGGTATTCGGCTGAGCATGGGCGTTTCCTGCCACCAGCCCTAAAACAGACAGCAGTACCAGGAATCTTATATTGTTTTTCAGATACTTCATTTTGTTCTCAGTTGTTACTTACAGAATCGAATGACATTACTCTATCTTTCTTCAGGAAGTTAAACGCAGCCAACCTACTTATTCAGGTTCGCTCTGACTTTTACTCCCAAACTCACATTTAACGGCGAATCGGAATAAATTCGCGCCGGCGTCAATCCCTGGTTCGGACTCGCCAAATGAACCCTCAGCGCAATTCCATTTGACTGATTCAGGTCGTTGATCTGATCAGGAGACAACACAATTTCCGTTTGTGTGATAGTCGGCTGCTGGTAATTACCTTGCTCGTCGGTTTGGGCAGCTGAAATTGTTTCCGAGCTGATTGGGTTTCCATATTGCGTTCCCGAAAGGGTATCGATAAATGCCATCTCGAACTGGAAATCGAGCGGAATACCATTGGTAATGTTCATCACCAAAGTAACACTGTCAACCTGATCGACATTGTCCATGTTCACATCCAGCGTGTCATGAATGTCAAATCCCTGCGACTGGATTTCCAGCGGTAAATCGGCCATCAATCCGACCATCAGTTTCGATTGATCTGTGATGAAATTTGGCGTAGCCGGGTCAGCTGCTCCATTCGGATTGAACGACACAGTACCTGAATATTCGATTTTATCATCCGGTGGAAGTGAAATAAAATTCACAATATCAGAGTTACCATTGTCATAGGTAATTGTATCGTTAATCGTTCCTTGCGCACGCGAGGTTGGATAGGGAACTGCCATCGGCGAAGGATTCAAATCAGCTGTCTGACCATCGGTATTGTAACCTTTGAAATTAGCATTCAATGTAGCAGGCACCCCAACTGAACTTGTTACTTTTAAACTCAATTTCGGATTGGGTAACTGCACATTCCCGTTTAGGTTACTAAGTCCTCCAATATTGAACTGAAAAGATCCCGGATCAATAGTAATTGATTCCTGTCCCAGATCACCTTCAATGTATCCTACCTGGATATTATTCATATCAGCAGAAAAAGAAACCTGATCAGTCGGATTAATATTTACGTAGCTGGGCGATTTAAATAAATGAACCGAGCTGGTATAGGGCAATACATTGTAATTCTGATTGGCTCCCTGCGTCAGGTCGATGGTATAACCCGAAAGATCAAACTCCTGATGATAGGAGGCTTGTGTTCCGTCGGTCAGTATATCGAAGACTGCCGGCTGACCATTTTTCATGGCGGTCGGTAACTCAATTCGTACTCTGCCTGCCGCTGCAACAGTACTGTTAACGTCAACCGCCAACACACCTGATTTTACTTCCGTTTTGAAAACCTTCACCGGCTGATTGTTCAGTCCATTAATGCTAAACGTGTACTCACCTGAAGTACTGCTTACGTCCTGATCAGGAATCATAACCGAGCCTTGAGAAAGGACGGCATTGGTAATCTGGAAATTCAACTGCAGTTCATCGGCTAACCGGATAGGAACTGCCGTTGTCGAGCCCGGGGTAGAGAAGCTTGTCAAATTGAAATGAAGTTGATCCGACAAACTTACATTGGCCAGCGAAACAGTCTGGGTCTGCGTTCCACCTGAAGCCACATTGCTAAACACAAATTGCAGTGAAGTGCTCAGATTATTCGGGTCAACCAGGGTAAAGGTTGCTGAGACCTCGACCGGATAGTTGTTGACCATGGTTAACGAAAGTGTGCCGTTTTGGAAAGTAACCTGTTGGAAACTATTCAGGCTGGTCGGGTAATAACTTCCCGCGTTGTTCGTACTGGCCGCCGGAAACTGTGTACTTTGACCATCGTAAGCTCTCAATGGAGTAAGAGACGGAACGGCTAATGTTAAAGCATCCAACGTTACAGCACTGGTAAAACTGGCATCCGCCAACTGGACAGAGTCAACCGTTACAGCATCGGACTGAATTGTTTGATTGGCCGGAAAATTTACCATACTGGCCGCATCGAACTGGTAAATCGAATCCTCAGTGTAGATAATGTGCAGAAGGTTGTTTGAATCACTCTGTAATAAAGAGTCCGGATCGTCAATTTTATCCACAAAATCCTGAACAGTATAATTACCGTGTGCCAACGGAAGATAAAGTGAAGGTTTCCAGTTGACCGGACCGGCCATCTTGTCGAAATTGAATTCGCCGGTACTACACGAATTCAACAGCGCGATTCCCAACAGTACAACGAGGAACCACAATTTCTTTTTCCCAAACATATGCTTCATGTATTAAATTTTCCCTTAAGAGTTTTTTGCTACTATTTTACTTGTTTTGTCTTTGCTGTCTAAAAAGTGTACATCTGCAGATATGCGCATAAAAAGACACTCGCCATTTTTATAACGAAGAAACTCGAAAAAAATTCTCTTAAAATTTCCTTAAAGACTATTGGACGTAATAGTTGTACAAAAATCCGTCTGCTGAACCTACCACCAAATTAAAATGCTGACTTCCGGAAGTAAAAAATCCAATACTAAACCGGGAATTACCGGCCATCGGAAAACCGTTGTACAAACTTCCATCTTTGTTAAAAAGATAAATCAGATTCTCCTTCGGGTTGACAACTCCAATCTTCTTGTTGTTAGCCGAAAAAGCATAAATCTGTGGGGCCCTGTCAGGTGCTTCTTTAAAGTGATGATTAAACATCTTCTGACCGTCCGAATCGTATACTGTCAAATCGTTCCCGTCGAGGTAAACGAAGTCATTTTTCCCGTCGGCATTCATATCATCGTACATGAAATAATGCGAGGGGCTGAAATTCTCGATCTCTTTTGTTTGGTAATCACCATTAAAATAGAGGAAGTAGACCTTGCCGTGTTCGTCAGTTCCAACCAGCCGTGCCGCATGGCTACCATTTCCCGGCTCCAACACAAAATTGTTGTTCATTGAATGTGCATATTGCGCTTTGCTTTGCACACGGGTGTTTCCTTTCCGGTCTTCGATATAGGTTCTGTTTTTATCGAAGAAAACAATGTAGTCGCGGGTGCCCACCCTGAAATGCTGCACCGGTTGCGTCACTTCGTGCTCGGTTTTACCAAATGTCCAGCCCGGAATTAGCTTGCCCCGTTTATCGTACAAATAAACGTGGTGATCGGCGCACGCAATGAAGAAGCGGTAATTCTTGTTGTGATCGTAATCGAATACTGCCACGCCATTGGTCGCTTTCGCGCGAAGTTTTATCGGGTAGTTTGCCACATAATTGCCATTCCGATCGATCAAATGTAACTCACCGGCCGTGTTAAACAGGTACTGCAACTTTCCGTTTTTGTAATAGTCGATCTGGTACACGTCTCCCATGATTGGCCCCGGCAGCTTGATTTTCCAAAGAACCCGTCCTTCTTTATTAATCAGATAGAAATTATTGTCAGTATCCTGAACAACCACTTCCCGGTTGGCCCGGTCATAATGGTTGATGACAAACTGCGGTTTAAACTGAATATCCGTTTCCAGGTGACTCGACCAAACCGTTTGCGGCCGTTCGCGCAGATTAGGATTGTACCGCAGCAGAGCGCTATTGTATATCATCCCGTTTTCGGGACCAAACTCCCAGCCAAAGGCTTCGAGCCTCAACAAATGCTCCAGTTTCGGTTCCAGTTTCTGACTAATTTCCTGATGAATAATATCTTTAAAAAATGGTAATGCCCTTCCGGGAGAAAACCACATATAGAAATTGCAACGCTGCGATAACCGATCGCTGAATTCCTGGTAACGGATGTTATTTTTCAATACTTCCTGAAGCACATAATCTTTAATGAACCCAGAAATCGAACGATAGGAATCCCCCATCACCATGTAATTACCAACGAAGGAAACATACCGCGTGGGAACCGGTCTGAAAATCGGACCGAAAACCCGCTCGCCAAAATTATCAACAGGCATGTTGTAAATCGGGTAAGCTGTTTGCTTGTCGACATGGTATGTTCGAACATAATCGTTTAGCGATTTACCGTTAATTCGGGCCCAATGTCCAATCATTTCCCGGATGGCCTTCTCCGCCTGGTTCCTGCTATGTACTCGCATCACCAGGAACCGATTTTCGTCTGGTTGCGACGGATTGCCACGGGTATAAACCATTGCAACTTCCTTATCCATCAGCTTTTTGACCACCTCCTGCGGATTTTGCCCGGTAGATTTTTTAACAGCACCCAACTTATTTTCGTAAGCATAGTAGTTGCCGGCCCGATCGAGGTATTTCTCATAATCCTTAAAGAAGACATTCGGATTGCTCAGGTTAAAGCTCAGGATGAAACTGGTTTCTGCCGGAAGCACCTCTTCCATGCGGAATCGCTGTGGCTGCTGATGTAAAAATATGTTCAGGTAATTATTGACAGAGTCATCAGTATAGGTAAACCCATTGAGCATAAGTTCGTCCTGCTTCATCTCCATATCAATCTCCGACCAGGTAGCAAAGTTGTTAAAACCGCGCAGCGCATGGGCCACCGGTTCGCTGGTACAAAGCGATAACAAGCGCGGAAATGTCTGGTAGTTGATATAGAAATTCATGTCGACATTCGCACCAGCTGTTTTATACACCTTCTGGAAATGGGGCTTATCAAGCAACGATGACGTATTGAGCTGCCGAATAGCTTCCTCCACTTTCACCGGATTCTCTCCGGCAATGAAAATTCCTTTATGGAAGGCATACACCAGTTTATGCTGCTTACCCTTCTGGTTCCAAACGTACTTGTTCACCTGAACATGATCATACTTTCGATGGGTAACCTGAGCATTATCGGGAGCTAATACTTTTCGGATAAACTGGTTAATGATATTCTTTTCCGAGATATCATCCAGTTCAACTAAATAGAGTTGATTAAAGCTATCCTTTCCTTCGAAGCCGAGCGCCATTACCAGTGGTTTATTCCGGAACAATTCCCTGGCTTCGCGATTGGCCGTGAACAGCGAATCGACGTAGGTTATCTCGCTTTGAATATCTGAAAATCCGGGTAATTCCGAAAGATCCTGCCACATCGGGTTTTCCTGAATATCTCCCGTAAAGGCGAAAATATTGCGGGCTTCAATAATCAACGGAGAGTTTACCGGAACAGCTCGTAGTGCTGAAGTACCTATATAGCGCGACTCGCGGCTGAAATAGTACCAACCGATAAATATTCCTACAATGATTAATCCCGTAACGATTCCCAGACCTTTTTTACCCATAAATTGAACGTTATCTGATTCTTTCGCAAGAAAATGTTATGTAAAAATAAATACAATAACCTACAACGTCAACAATTCAGGGAACGATCCGAAGAAGGTTACTGTAAAATAACTTTGAAAGTAACCGGTGCTCTGTTCGCAATCTTCAGCTTCAGGAGATAAATACCCGCCGCCAATTTCCCGGTAGGAATACTCACTGTGGTGCCTCTCGAAGGATAGACCACGCCGCTTTTCACGGCATTGCCCGAGATGGAGAATAAATGGTAACTGAACTGTGGCAACTGTGCCTGAACTTCCATCTTAATAACACCGGAAACCGGATTACCCAATAATCTAACACCTATATCGGCAATATCGTTGATTCCAGTCGCGGTTTGGTCTACGACCAATTGCATTGTCACCGGAAGATGGTCGGAATTATTATAGAGAGCAGTAACCAAGTCTGCCGGATAATCTGCATTGGAGCCGTCAAGCAGTGATTGATTGAAATGCTGCCCGTCCTGTCCTATTGCTTCGTAGCTTCCCTCTTTGTATGAAAGGTTGTTGGTATTGTTCAGCAAATCTTCCTGAACGAGAATAAAATCGAATCGATCGTCCATACCGCCGCCCGAAGCACAACCACTAACAGAATGTGTAGACTGTGTGTGATAAAGAGCAAAATCTGAGTTGCTGTGCCAGTTTCCTTCCTGTCCAATAGGGTCATAAAAACTGTATGAAATATCGGACGGAGCGACTAAGTTCTGAAATGCCTGCTCGTCGCTGTTATACAGGTTGCAGTCTCCCGAGAAGATGACATTGCCATTCCAACCCATCCGCTCCAACTCAGCCATGATATCCTGCGTTTCGGCTGCACGCGTACTGATATCAGAAGCTTCACTGCCGGCCTTCAGGTGCACCACCACATAGTTGATGAAAACAGTATCGGCACCGTCGGCCAAATCCGGTGACTTGTAATATAGCCGGTAGAAATTGGCGTCTCGCTCAGTATTACCTAAAAACAAGTTATCCTGCCATTTCAGTGCCAACTTATTGGTGTTGTAGTACAGCATATTGACCAAATAATCACCCGAAAAAACAGCCTGGGCATATTGTGTGCGACCATTGACATTCAATGCACTATCCAGTAAATATTTGACATCTGCTTCATCACCATCCATCTCGTTTACCGTGAAAATATCCGGCAGATAATAGCTGAACAATGTTCTCAGATAGCCATTTTTATCATCGCGATTGTTCGTTTGCTGGTCGCATGAATAAACATCTTTACCATAATTCAGCAGATTGTATTGAATGACACGAAGGGTATCCTGCGCCTTTAGCTGACCAAAGAAGGCAACGAACAGGAAAAAAAGAAGGTTTAGTTTTTTCAGGTTATGCATAACTCATTATTTCGGTCGCCCCGATTTGACTTCCGAAGCATCCACAATTTTATACAGTTTGTCAGATCGTCTGATTTTTACTTCCATCGGCATCGAGAAATACTCGCCTTTCCGGGTCTCTTCCACCGCCTTTTCATCCACCCTGATTTCCGGAACAACCATTTGTACGACACCGGTTGTTGGGCCGGTAATGAGAATTTCGTCGCCAACTTTCAGGTTTTGAGTTTCCATTTTGAACTCCGCCACTTTCAGTTTGCTGAAATAGTTGGTTCCTTTACCGATGTACATCCTTTTTTTAGTCGCCCGTGAACCGTAGTTATGACTCCATTCGCCCAAACGCTGACCGAGGTAATAACCGTCCCAGAATCCTCGGTTGAAGACAGTACTTAAGCGGCTATCCCAGTTGTCAATCTTTTCCTGTCCAAATGTTCCGTCGCAATATGCTTCAACTGCTTCGCGATAACATTCGGCTACCGTTTTCACATATTCAGCACTTCGGGCCCGGCCTTCGATTTTTAGTACGGAAACACCGGAATCCAATATCTTATTCAGGAAATGAATGGTCTTCAAATCCTTGGGTGACATGATGTACTCATTGTCAATCTCCAGCTCCTGTCCGGTTTCCTTATCAGTAACAATGTACGCCCGACGGCAGGTTTGCATACAAGCTCCCCGATTGGCCGAGGAACTCGTTTCGTGTAATGAAAGATAACACTTTCCCGAGATAGCCATGCATAACGCGCCGTGAACAAACATTTCCAAGCGGATCCGTTTTCCGGAAGGACCTCTTAAATCGTCCCGTTCTATCTGTTTCGAAATCTCTGCAACACGGTCCAAGGTCATTTCGCGGGCCAGCACCATTACATCTGCAAACTGCGAGTAGAACTTTACTTCGGCATAATTGGTGATGTTCACCTGCGTTGACATGTGTACCTCTACGCCCTGCTCGCGACACATCTGTATCACGCCCATGTCGGAAGCAATTACAGCTGAAACTCCGTTTGCTTTAGCTGCCGCTATAATCTCACTAATCTTATCCAACTCATCATCGAAAATACCGGTGTTAACCGTCAAGTAAGTATTAACACCAGCTTTTTCGGCACGCGAAACAATCTCTTTCAAATCGTCGATAGTGAAGTTGTGCGACGAGCGGGCCCGCATATTCAGTTTTTCAACACCGAAATAAACCGATCCGGCACCAGCCTGGATAGCTGCCATTAACGATTCGTATGACCCGACCGGGGCCATAATTTCCACATCTTTTCTCTCCATAACCGTTTTAAGAAACTGATGCAAAGGTACAATTCCCACCCTGATCAGCAAGATGTTTTGCATACGGCTATCGCTTAATTACCTTTCGGGAAATCTGTTGGCCACCCACTTCGATGTTGACCAAATACATTCCCGGAGGATATGCGGAAAAGTCAAGCTGTTCGGTCAGCCTGCCATCGACCGGATACACCTGTCGGTTGTACATCCTTTGACCAAGATAATTGTATACAACAATATTTCCCGAATCAGCCGGCTTTTCCAAATCCAGTTCCAGCTGCATCTGATCGTGAACCGGATTTGGATACAACCTCAAATCACCAGGAGAGAGAGGAATAGTTGCTACATCTACATTATCGCCAATCAGCAAGTTATCGATGCACCATCCCCAGGCCCATGCATAAGGATCGGAATAAAGCCGGAAGCGAACGAGAATCGTATCACCGGGAGAGAAATCAGAAGATGAAGTCATATCAAGGACTCTCCGTTTGAACATATCCTTGCTTCCTTCTGTCAACGAGTTTCCGTTTTGTATATCTTGATTATAGGCAGTGAGCCAGGTACCACTGGAGGATGAATCCCATCCGGGAGCAATGGCTTTCCAGGTATGTCCATCATCCTTGGAACCTTCAACAACTACATAATCGTAAAAATCAGCGCTTCCAAAAGTTGCGTTATCAGCACCTGGTTCAACCAGCACAACCTCATCAAAAGCCATTTCCGTATTTGCATTCAGAACGACCGGTGAGCGTAACACCGTAATATAATTTATATATGGAGCTTTATCTCCCGAACCTTCATAAGGATGGGGAGAATTGAGCGCATCGTTATCGAAAAGTGAAGTTTTGGACACCGTAAAATCTGTACCCGAGAAATCATCTGTTGCTGTATTGAAATCATTTTCGTAATAGGTAACAGCAGGCAAAACCGACACAATCGATACTATGTAGTAATTCTTTGCCGGCAAGGTTGATTGATTACTGTTGGGTGAACTGTCGGTAGCCACAATCCGGTATTCCAGTACATCATTGGATGTCAAACCGGAGGGCAGTGGCACATTCGCAGCGTAGGTCGAGTCAGCAACCAAAGAAAGATCGAACGTTCCCGCATTTGAGCTATTCAACATCAGTTCTACCTTAACAGAAGCCACTCCAATATTGTCCGTTGCTGTAGCCTCGATATAAACGGAGTCCGCAGATGAAAAGACCATTTTTACCGGCACGTGCGAAAGCGAAGGTGGTGTCACATCTGGACCTACATAAAACGAATAATAGTTAGATGGAGCATGTTCCGGTTTAGTAAAGTTTCGTTGTCTCAAATCTGTCACCGAAATATAGTAATCGGTAGTGGTACCCATTGCCGGAACGGTAATACTGGCAGAGTACTCATCAGGATTTCCTGTGCTGAGCATTGTATCCACAGCTTCAGTTTGCCAGTTATCGAACGAATAGTGCAACACAACTGAAGATGTATCAATACCATAATCACCGTAAACTTTTGCAGTTACCGGCACCTCCGATGGGAGTTGATCGTAATCCGATACGGGCGTATGGACAATGTACGTGTATTTCCATCCCATTTCCGCCAGCATTCCTTCCAACAACGGTCCCGGGTCGTGGTTTGCTTCTCCGTAGGCCAGCGCATGCGTCATTAATGCATTGGCACTTCCGGCCGGATAAGTGGCATCATCCAGATGATAAAAACTGGAACCATCATTCCAGGTCGAAGGGGCATACAACCGGGGATTGGTTCCGTTGTAATCTTCGCGGGCCAACCGGCTGTCGAACTGAAGCGCATTTCCGGTAAATTGACTATATAAGTCGGCCGAGGGATTAGCGAAATAATTGGTGTCGACCAACTGTTCTCCCTGAAGATTCTGCACATACACATCGTAAATGCCCGGGAAAAGATTTGTGTCATCCCCAATTTTCCCTTCCAAACCGGTTACCGAGGCAAATCCAATAATTCCCAATCCGTGACCAATTTCGTGAATAACGACAGACACAAAATCATATTTATCGACCGGCGTATTTCCATCGGTTCCAAAATACCAGTCGGTGTTGTCAGAGTTAAAACGGGCGACCATATCAGGAGAGGTGCTTCCTAAAATATCCTGATTCGACATCTTATCTGCTAAGGCTACTGGATAATAGGTGTTTTCACGAAGTGCCCCGTTGAAATCCCGGTAATAGGAAGCTGGCCCACATGAACCGAGAACTCCTTTATCAAGTGACGTCCAGGTTGCTTTTAGTCGAATCGGGACAGGACTGTCTAAAACGGATTCCCAGACACTCACTGCATATCGAAATGCATCTGCTGCTTCCTGACTGAACCCTATCAACTCCAGACTAAAGTTTGAATTTGCTGTCGCAGATTTCAGGAAAGCATTGGGTGGTGGGACAAAACTTTTGCGAACAGAATCGCTTTTATAACATAAAGCATACCTTCCGGGAAGGCTTCGGTTATAATTCTTGGAATAGGCCTGATTTCCCAATATCAAAAAAAAGGCCAGTACGATCAGTAAAGTAAGGCGTCTTGGCATTAGCCCGGGTTTTAGGTTAATTAATTTAAATCAGGCTACTAATTTAATACAAATCTAGATCCCATTTCCTGCGTCATGGACTCTATTTGAATTTGTAATGTTAAAAAGTTGGTCAGGTTGCGTTCAAAATATTCGGGCAGCTGGTCGTCGATAAAACTGAATTTCTGATTGGACGGTATCTTCAACCGGGCGGCCAATTCGAAAATATTATTGCTGACCAAAGGCTCTGGTTCCTTTCCTTCGTCACGCATCAGCATAAACCGATGATACAGCAATAACAACCGGGGACCAGGCTTTGTATCTTCAAAATGGAGCAACTCCACATTTCCTTCCATGTACAATTTCGATGGAGAACTGCTTCGGGTCAGAAAATTGACTAACTCCACTACTTTTACCACAATATCCATCTCACCGTTGTCTGTTTGGTTCTTCACCGTCTCAATCCGAACCAGACAGCCGCGATCCTGTGTTTCACCATTTAACACATAAGGGATTCCAAACATTTGATGTGACTCCATGACGTCATTCACCAAGTGCTTGTAGCGCTCCTCAAAAATATGAAGCTCAAACTCCTCTCCCGGGAATGCAAATACACTCAACGGAAATATGGGATATGTCTGAATATCGTTCATGTCAAATGCGGTTCTTCATTTTTATAAACAAAATGACACTGCAAAGGTTGAATTCCAACTTCTTCCTGTAGCATTCAGCACAAGTGTTCAACGCAAATCCGAAGGGACAAATTCAATTTCAGCGAACTCACAACTTCTTCTGCGTTGTAAATAAAAACGTATTTGCCGCCCTAAAATTGTCAACAAAAGCCAATTGCCTTTCCTGAAATATCTGAAAAATATTTACTCCCGCTTTTTTATTCAGGAAAATGCCGGAACGTGTATATTTGTCTAAACCGGAAATTTTCCGGAAGCGTTACCACTCCTAATTTGATAAAAATGACAAAGTTCCTTAGCATGTGCGCATTAGTTACCGGTATCTTATTGTTGACTTCCGGAAGACCGGTTAAGACATATGATGAATTGTACCGACCTCAGTTTCATTTCTCTCCTGAGAAAAACTGGATGAACGATCCAGATGGATTAGTTTACTACGATGGTGAATATCACTTGTTTTACCAGTACAATCCTAACGGGAACGAATGGGGCTACATGCATTGGGGACATGCAGTAAGCACCGATTTGGTTCACTGGAAAAATCTTCCCATTGCGATTTACCCCGACAATGATTCGAAGGATAAAGTAAAATGCACCGCATGGTCCGGCTCGGCAATTGTCGACAACAATAATGTAACCCGCCTACAGGAAGGCAACTACAAAACCTTACTGGCCTTTTACACCAGCCGTGGTTGCGGCCAACGTTTGGCTTACAGCAACGACAAAGGACGTACCTGGAAAAAATATGCCGGTAATCCGATTATTCCGGAAACCCCTGGCGAAGAAACCCGCGATCCGAAAGTCTTTTGGTACGAGCCGGGCAAAACCTTTGTGATGGTTCTCTACCGTATGCCAGACGGCGATAAAAAGAAAGAGGGAATTTCCATTTACAACTCCACCGACCTGGTGCATTGGACTTTTGAAAGCCACGTAACCGGGTACTACGAATGTCCCGACCTTTTCGCCCTGCCTTTGGATGGCGACAGCACCAAGATGAAATGGGCGCTTCTGGGCGGCGATGGCTCATACATGTTGGGCGATTTCGACGGAAAACACTTCACTCCCCAGTCAGGGAAAAAGATACTTGACTACGGGAAAAATTTCTATGCCACACAAACCTGGTCCAATACTCCCGACGGCAAAAGAATTCAGATTGCCTGGATGAGGGAGAGCAAATATCCGGGCATGCCATTCACCGGACAAATGTCATTCCCCACGGTGCTTTCGCTGAAATCGACAACCGAGGGACCGCGCATTGTCAGAACTCCGGTTAAAGAAATTTCCTCCCTTTACGGGAAGAAGATGGATAAGACCGACAAGAATATTATCCCTGGCTTGAAGAACAACAACCTGCTTAGTGGAATACATAGCGATTGCTTCCGCATCACGGGTGTGTTCGATGTCAAAACATCCAATGCGTTCGGGATTACCGTCAGAAAATCGAGGAAAGAACCGGGAACGCAGATTGCTTACGATGTAAGCAACCAAGTACTGACTTGTTTAGGTTCGAAAATCCCATTGGCTCCGGTTGACAACAAAATCAAACTGGATATCCTGGTCGATCGGGCATCGATTGAGATCTTTGCCAACAATGGCGAAAAAGTCATCACCGACAATTTCACTCCTGCCGAAAAAGCGGATGACATGGAACTATGGACGCGCGGTGGTGAACTCATGGTTGATTCACTGGAGGTACATGAAATTAAATCCATTTGGAAAGAATAACTCAATCTTAACATGATGTCGATCCGCTTCGATTACCATATGCACACTCTCCTGTCCGATGGCAAAAACAGTCACGAGGACATGGTGAAAGCGGCGATTGAAAAAGGTTTTTCGGAGATTGGATTCACGGATCATTTCTGTATCAAACAACCTTGTTCGTGGGCCATGGGAGCAGATGGCCTGGAGCCAATGCTGAAGAAACTGGATGCTTTACGGAAGAAATATCAGGACCAGATTCAGATTCTTTGGGGCGTAGAGGTGGATTATTTCCCTGACAAGGAAGAAGAAATTGGGAAAGAACTCGAGCGATATTCGTTTGATTACGTACTTGGTTCTGTTCATTTCCTCGACAACTGGAATTACGATTCCGACCGCAGCCGGTACGGGGAGTTCAGCAACGACTACCTCTATCGCTGGTATTTTGCCGAACTGCAAAAAGCAGCTTCGTCAGGTCTTTTTGACACCATGGCCCATCCCGATTTGATTAAGAAATTCAGGGTTTGGCCCGAGAGCGCACAAAATGGACTTTTTAGGGAAACGGCAAAAGTCTTTGCCCAATCGGGAGTTTCATTTGAAGTGAATACGAGTGGTATTGATCGTCCTTGTGGCGAATTCTTTCCCGGAAAGGAATTTCTTAATGAGTTATACAAAGCGAAAGTCCCGGTCACGCTGGGTTCCGATTCCCACAAGGCAGAGCAAATCGGACGCTATTTTGATGATGCCCGAATCATGTTAAAAGAATTGGGATACCGAAATTTAATATGCTATCAAAAACGACAAAAAATTGAAGAACCACTATAAACAAAAAGTCCCGGCAACAACCGGGACTTTTTTATGTCTATCATTAATTCGATAGGAGCTTATACAATTCGGTCAAATCGGGCGTCAAAATAATTTCTGTACGCCGGTTCTTCTGACGGGCTTCGGGCGTATTTCTCGGATCGACAGGCACATATTTGCTTCGTCCGGCGGCCGTAATTCGTTTCGGATTGATGTTGGCATCCTGCAGCAATATCTTGGTGACGGCTGTTGCCCGCATCACGCTCAAATCCCAGTTGTCCTTAATCGCTCCGGTTCCCCGCAACGGAACATCGTCTGTATGTCCTTCCACCAATACATTGATATCCGGATTAGCCGCCAATACCTGGGCAATTTTCTTCAACGCCTGTCGCCCCTGCTGACCAACGGCATATTTCCCCGACTGAAACAACAACTTCTCCGCCATCGAAACATAAACCTGACCATTTTTTTCGGTAACGTTTATTCCCAGTTTCTTGTAGCCGGTTAACGCATTCAGCATTTTCTGCTTCAAGTCTTTTACCGCTCTGTCTTTTCTTGCCAGAAGGTCTTCCAGGTGTTGCAATCGCTGATTCTTTTCCGCCAGTTTCTTTTCCCTTGCGTCCAGATCAGCTCTTGCCGATTCCAGATTGGTAAGCAACCGTGAAATCTCATCACTGCTCCCTGATTTTACGGCAGAAATCTGCTTCTCTAAATCAGCGTTGGTAGCCTGTAACCGCTTCACTTCGCGAGCCAGGTTATCCCGCTCATCTTTCAGTGAACTTTGTTCGGCTTTCATCTTTTTCATTTCAGCCTCCAGCTGATCAGCCTTCGAACCGGCTTCGTTCGCCTTGGCCTCCATATCCTGAAGCTTCTGCTTTAACAGCAACTGACTGTCCTCGCACTCATCCAGTTTACCTTTGACCCGGTTAAACTCGCTGGTTGAGACACACGAAGGCAACACGAAAATCGTTAATAATGTGCCCAGCAGCATAACACGAAAGTTTCTCATATCTATCCTTGTCATATATTTGTAATATCAAATCGTCGAAGTAAAAATAATGAAAGACCATGCACTTAACAAACAAGTAGTGCATCTGCTTCGTATATCCCCAATAGGGATTAATTTATAACTTTGTTCCGTTGGAAAATCATATAACGATAGTGTCTCAGTTCATGGCAGAAGCGCAAACTCAGCTTCTGGAGAAAATTGAATATCCGGCAGACCTGCGCAAATTAAGCGAGAAGGAACTTCCCGATCTTTGCACGGAACTGCGCAATTATATTATCCGGGAGGTCTCATCCAATCCCGGACACTTTGGAGCCAGTCTGGGAGTGATTGAATTGACAGTCGCTCTTCATTACGTATACCAAACACCTTACGACCAACTGGTTTGGGACGTAGGGCATCAGGCTTACGGCCATAAAATCTTAACAGGAAGAAGGAAAAAATTCCATACCAACCGGCGAATGGGTGGCATCAGTGGTTTCCCGAAAATTGCTGAAAGTGAATTCGATGCTTTTGGGGTCGGACACTCGTCTACCTCCATTTCGGCAGCACTTGGTTTGATGTTGGCCGCCAAAATCAAAGGCGAAGCCGACCGCAAAGTAGTGGCCGTTATCGGTGATGGCGCCATGACCGGTGGAATGGCTTTCGAAGGCTTGAACAACGCCGCTACCAGCAACTCTGATATTTTGGTTATTCTGAACGATAACAACATGGCCATCGATCCGGCTGTAGGAGGTCTGAATAACTACCTGGTCCAGATGCAAACTTCGCCGGCCTATAACCGGCTGAAGAGTGACGTTTGGAAAATTCTGGGAAAACTGAACAAAGTAGGTCCCAAAGCCCGCCAGGTGTTGCAGCAACATCAGCATGCGCTGAAGTCGGTTTTGTTGCGCAACAGTAACCTGTTCGAATCGTTCGGATTCCGATACTTCGGACCAGTTGACGGGCACGATGTGAATGCCATGGTGAAAATCCTGGCCGATTTGCGCAACATCGAAGGCCCGAAACTTCTGCATGTTATCACCAAAAAAGGCAAAGGGTTTGCTCCGGCCGAACAGAATGCCACCAAATGGCACGCTGCTCCCGGAAAGTTCGATATTCGTACAGGCGAAGTGTTTGTTGATTTACCATTAAAACCATCTCCTCCCAAATACCAGGATGTCTTTGGAAAGACCATTGTGGAACTGGCCGGGAAGAATGAAAAAATTACCGCCATCACACCGGCGATGCCGACCGGTTCGTCATTGAACTGGATGATGGAAAAATTTCCCGAACGGACTTTCGACGTAGGAATTGCGGAACAGCATGCCGTAACTTTTGCAGCCGGACTGGCAGCCAACAACCTGGTTCCGTTCTGTAATATCTATTCTTCGTTCATGCAGCGTTCGTACGATCAGATTATTCATGATGTGGCGCTGCAAAACCTGAACGTAGTTTTATGCCTCGACCGGGCCGGCTTGGTTGGCGCTGACGGTGCCACTCATCACGGCGTATTCGATCTGGCTTATCTCAGAAATATCCCGAACATGACGGTTTCGGCACCGATGGACGAAATTGAAATGCGGAACCTGATGTACACCGCTCAACTTCCCGATAAGGGACCGTTCTCTATACGTTTCCCACGGGGAAAAGGAGTTCACCTGGAATGGGAGCTTCCGCTCAGCGAAATCCCGGTAGGAAAAGGCAGAGAGATTGCCAATGGAACGGATATCGCCGTGCTAAGTATCGGGCATCCCGGGAATTTTGCGCAAGAAGCGACGGAGGAACTCAGAAAAGAAGGTATTTCGGTACAGCATTACGACATGCGTTTTGTGAAACCGCTCGATACCGAAATTCTGGATTCGGTCATGAAGCAGTTTGACAAAATCATCACAGTTGAAGACGGTGTGATTAACGGCGGATTCGGCGGTGCGGTGATGGAGTACCTCTTTGAGAACGGATATCAGGGCCGGATAAAACGTTTGGGAATTCCCGACCGGTTTATCGACCAGGGATCGCCGGAAGAGCTTTACCGGGAATGTGGGTTCGACAGTGACGGAATTTGCCGCGAAGTCCGCAACATGATGAAAGGATAACAGCTTTTACAAAAGCTCCGGATATTCTTTTCGGCTGAGAAACCGATTCTTATCAGGAAATTTTTATCTTCGGAACACACTGTAAAACTAACATCTTGTTTCAATTTTTCAGCAACCGGAATTTTAAAGGAGTACTACTGGGCTTTGCTTTTCTTATCAGCATCGGTACATTTATCTATACCAAAACATTAGTCGATAAGCTAAAGCAGGAAGAACACCGGAAAGTAGAATTGTGGGCGCAGGCAACGCACCGCCTGGCTGAATCGCATAATTCTTCGGGAGACGAACTGGCTTTTACCTTTGATGTAGTGGAAAACAACCAAACGGTTCCCATCATCGTCACCGACCAGAATGATAGTATTCTCTACGACCGGAACCTGGAAATTGCTGACGGCCCGGGCAAGCAGCAAAAACTGCGACAGGTACTGGCTAACATGAAAAAGCAGTATCCGCCCATCGTTATTCCCATTTCATCTGGCAAAAAAAATCTTATTTACTATAGTAATTCCGTCTTGCTAAAGAAGCTCCGGTATTATCCACTCGTACAGCTTCTTATCCTCATCCTGTTCATCTTAGTTGCTTACATCGCGTTTAGTGCTTCGCGTGTGTCGGAACAAAACCGTGTTTGGGTCGGAATGGCTAAAGAAACGGCTCACCAGTTGGGAACGCCGATCTCTTCGATGATGGCCTGGGTGGAATTGCTGCGAATGCAGAATGTGGATGAGTCAATCGTGTCCGAAATTGCCAAGGACACCGAACGACTCAACCGAATTACCGAGCGCTTTTCGAAGATCGGCTCAACGCCGGAGTTGACCGAAACCAATGTAGTTGAAGTATTGGCCAACTCGATTGAATATCTCGAAAAGAGAAGCCCTAAACGGATTTTGTTCACCTCGAATTTTAATCCTTTCCAGGAAATTATGATTCCGCTGAATACTTCGCTTTTTTCCTGGGTTATCGAAAATCTGTGCAAAAACGCCATCGATGCGATTGAAGGAAAAGGGGAAATCAATGTTTCGCTGTATGTAGCCCCGGAGGAGCTTTACATTGATGTGAGCGACACAGGAAAAGGGATTCCGAAAACCAGTTTCAGAGAGGTTTTCCGCCCGGGGTACACGACAAAGAAAAGAGGCTGGGGATTAGGACTATCACTGGCTAAGCGTATTATCGAAAATTACCACAACGGACATATATCTGTCAAACACTCGGAGATAAACAAAGGAACCACGTTCCGTATCGTTCTTCACTCCGACGAAAACCTGACCGAGAAAATCACTCAACCTGTTTAATATTAAGAATTTCAAAATTATCAGGTTTTTTTCTGTGGTATATTAAAAATTTATACTTTTGCAAAGCTAAAAAAGGAAGGTTGTGAAATACCTGAAAAACTATATTATTCCTTTCTCCGGATTGAAGGAGGGAAAACATCAGTTCCAGTTCGAAGCTGACGAGCGCTTTTTCAGGGAGTTTGAAGAGTCGGAGATTGAAAGAGGTGAAGTGAATATCGAGGTAGAACTCGAAAAACGGACAACCTACTTATCGCTTGACTTTAAATTGACTGGAGGCGTTCAGTTAGTTTGCGACCGGTGTCTGGACAATTACGACCAGCCATTGGATAACGATTTTAAGCTCTACGTGAAGTTCAGCGAAGAACCGCAGGTAGATGATGACGAAGTGATGTATCTCCACCCCAATGATCATCAGGTAGAGGTAGGTCATTTGATATATGAATTTATTGTTCTGAGCTTACCGGCAAGACATGTTCATCCGGATGATGAAAACGGCGAAAGCACTTGTGACCCGGATATGCTGGATAAGCTCGATGAATACGATCATCCCGGAGACGGCGATGAACCCATCGATCCGAGATGGAATGATTTGAAAAAGATTATTGGTAACTAAGTAAAGTTGATTTAAAATGGCACATCCGAAACACAAAACGTCGAAAACGAGAAGGGATAAGCGCAGAACGCATTATAAAGCAACTCCTGCTACCATGGCAACTTGTTCAAACTGCGGTGCTACTGTGAAGTATCACACCGTATGTAATGAGTGCGGCCACTACAGGGGTAAACTCGTTATTGAAAAAGAAATTACTGTTTGATTTCCATAGCAGAAAGAAAATTCTTTCTGTCTATTTGGTTTTTTCATGGCTTTAAAAAGGCTTTTCTGAGCACAGAAAAGCCTTTTTATTTTTACACCCGTCGTGTTTCTCCATCCTTTATTTTATTGATAAATATCCGCCTCCCTTTCGATTTTAAGAAGAATACTGTTCACGAACAGTTTCAAAACTTGTTGGCTTTTATTATCTTCATCGGCTAAAGTCAAGACAAATTGTTTACGTTAAAACCGAAGAAAATGGCAAAACCCATCATCCAAAACGAAGTGAAAGCACTGAACACGATTGCAAAAGATACCATGATTAAAGGGGATATCAAATCGGATGGTGATATTCGAATCGACGGTGCACTGGAGGGGAACCTGGAATGCAAAGGTCGGGTAGTACTCGGTCCCGATGCCAAGGTAAAAGGAACCGTTCGTTGCCGTTTAGCCGACATTATGGGGAATCTTGAAGGGGAAATTTTTGCTTCGGAACTGATGACATTGAAAAACACAGCCGTTATCAACGGCGACCTGACCATGGGCAAATTATCGGTTGAGCCGGGAGCTCAGTTTACCGGTAAATGTTCGATGGGAAGTGCTGGCTCTGGTTCAGCATCAGCTCCGAAAGCTCAGTCTGCTCCGGTACAACCGGAAGCCAAGCCGAAAGAAAACAAGTAAAGGCTGCTTTCACAAAGAAATTTGAATCCCTGGAAAATACTTCCGGGGATTTTTATTTATCAGAGGTTGGCGCTTACCGATTCGAGCGATTCGGAAACGTTGATGGCATAATCGGCCAGCCGTTCACATTCGTTGAAAATGTCGTTGTAAATACTGCCTTTCTGGTAGTTGTACATTCCTTTTTCCAGGTTCTCCAGATGTTCTGTTTTCAGAATATCTCGGAATACGTTGATCTCTTCCTCCTTTTTCCGGGCCACCGAAGCATCTACCCGGTCTTCCGTTTTCAGGTTGAACTCCATGATTTGGATCGTGTCGTCCACCAGGCTGAACAGAATCTCCAGATTCTCCAGCGGTTTTCCCGAAAAGGTGATTTGCTGTTCGTGTGCGCGATTAAACGCCCGACCAATATTATAACACGAATCACCAATGCTTTCGATGTTATCAATCAACTTAAACATCGATGACAGCACCCTCGAGTTTCTCACACTCAGCCGCGTCTCTCCCACTTTCGTCAGATAGTTGGCAATTTCAATCTCAATGCCGTCGCATATTTTCTCTTCACTTTCCAGTCGTTGAAATCGCAATTCAAATCTCTTATCAGGAATTTCGGTCATTAGCTCCTGTACATCCTTAAACATTTTCGAAACCCGCTGGCCAAAGAGAGAAATCTCTTCGCGTGCCAGGTAAAGCGATGCTTCCGGTGTTGACAAAAGTCCAATTTTTATATGCTGCAAAGTGAACGCACTTTCTGCTTCTGCTTTCCGTTCGGGAACTAAGCGGGTTACAATCCGGGCAAGCGTCTTCGTGAAACCGATCAATAGCAACATGTTCAGCACATTAAACAAGGTGTGGAACAGCGCCAGTGCCACGGGAATGGCACTACTCGATTCAAACGGATTGCCACCGCCCAGGTCTTCGGTCAGAAAAGCAACGCCTTTCAGGAAGAAGGGAAAGATGATAAGCATCCAAACCACCCCGGCCAGGTTGAAGAACAGGTGTGCCCGGGCAGCTCTTCTTGCATTGGTATTGGCCACCAATGCCGCTACGTTGGCCGTGATAGTTGTCCCCAAATTCTCGCCCAGCACCATCGCAGCAGCCATGTCGAAATTAATCCATCCGTTGTTGCACATCACCAACGTTAGGGCCATGGTTGCACTGGACGACTGGATCAAAATAGTTAACAAGGTACCGATGAGCATAAAAAGAATGTATCCCAGGTAACCCATGTGGGCATATTGCGACAGCCAGCCCAACACTTCGGGATTGCTGCTGACATCCGGCACAGAAGTTTTCAGGAATTCCAGACCAATGAACAGCAAGCCAAAGCCCATCACCAGTTCGCCCCACGATTTACGCGAACGAACACGGGAGAATAATACGGGCAGTGCTAAACCGACCATCGGCAAAGCTATTTGCGTGATGTTGAACTTAAATCCGAAAAGGGAAATAATCCAGGCTGTGACCGTCGTACCGATATTCGCCCCCATTACCACACTGATGGACTCGAGCAACGAAAGCAGTCCTGCATTCACAAAACTGACAATCATAACAATGGTTGCCGAAGAGGATTGGATGAGGGTGGTGATAAGGATGCCGGTTAAAACTCCGCGCATACGGTTGGCTGTCATCGATGCCAGAATAGCGCGCAGTTTATTGCCCGCTACCTTTTGCAGCGATTCACTCATCAGCTTCATCCCGAAAAGGAAAACAGCCAGCGAGCCAAGTAGCCTTAGGAAATCAACAAATCCGTAGTTCATCATTCTGGTAAAGGGGGGTTAGGCTGTGCCGAATTTAAAGGTTTTGATACAAAACTGAAAAGCGAATGAAACAAATTTTACCCAATGGCAAAGAAATATTTTCATCTCCATCATTTCTATCAAAATTGACTGTTCCGATTCCTTATTAGGTAAAACCTTGGCATTTAGCCTAACCCTCTCAGCAGCATAACAAGTAAAATGGCATATTCTTTTCAATTCAGTCAATTAAACACTAATTTCGCGGGGATTTCATTTTATTATTATGTGGAGAAGAATAGCACGCTTCATTTTATCTTACCGAATTGCCCTCTCGGTTATTTTGCTGGGAATTACCATTTACATGGGATTTAAGGCACCTCAGGTTCAACTTTCGTACGAATATGCTCCGTTGTTACCTAAAAAAGACACGGTTTATCAGGAAAATCAGGATTTCATTAAGAAATTTGGTGCCGGTTCCGATGTGATTGTCATCGGCGTGCAGGATTCCAACTTCTTCAAAATCGACCATTTCAACCGGTGGAATGAAATGGCTGCCGAGCTGAAAAAAATTGATGGTGTGGAAGGCATGCTGTCGGTAGCCAACGCTTACGATATTTACAAAGACCGGAAAGCACACAAGTTCAAGTTCGACAGCATTTTCCCGTCAAGGGCACAATCGCAGGAACAACTCGATACACCGGTTGAAACGTTGCATACGTTACCTTTTTACAAAGGCCAGTTATATAACGAAAAGACCCATACCTACATGATGGCCATTACCGTAAGCAAAGCCTTGATGGCAACGCCGAAACGGGAAAAAATGGTTAATCAGATTGTGAAAGTTGGCGACCAATACCAGGCAGATACAAACGTAAAGGTTCATTATTCGGGAATGCCATACATCCGGGTAGTCACTTCGCAAAAGATCAAACGAGAGTTTTTGATGTTCATTCTGGCGGCGCTGGCCGTGGTCATCATCATCCTGTTCTCATTCTTCCGTTCGTTTAAAGCAGTGATTCTTCCGGTTACGGTCGTGCTTATCGGGGTCATCTGGACGCTCGGACTGATGGCCATACTCGGCTATAAAATTACGTTGCTCACAGGGATGATTCCGCCTTTGCTCATTGTGATTGGGGTTCCCAACTGTATTTTCCTGGTGAATAAATACCATAACGAATACAAAGGGCACGGCAATAAAATCAAGGCGTTGCAGCGGACCATCATGAAGATTGGTAACGCTACGTTCCTGACCAACTTAACTACCGCTTCGGGTTTTGCCACCTTCCTGGTGACCAGCAGTTCTATCCTGAGGGAATTCGGTTTGATTGCGTCGGTGAACATCATGGCGGTTTTCATGACCTCGCTGATCATTATCCCAACGGCTTTCACCATCCTCGACCCACCGGCCGACAAGGACATGCGCCACCTCGATAATAATTTCATCGGGAAGATTATCGACAAGTTTGTTTTGGTCACTCAAAATCACCGGAAGGGTATTTACGTCACATTTGGCATTATTCTCCTGCTGAGCATCGTCGGAATTACCCAGATGAAAAGCACTGGCTACATGGTGGACGATTTGCCGAAGAATGACCCGATTTACCTTGACTTGAAATTCTTTGAAAAGAATTTCGACGGGTTAATGCCATTGGAAATTACAATTGACACCAAACGTCCCAACGGAGTTTTGCGCACATCCAACCTAAAAAAAATTGATGAATTCAGCACCGCCCTTTCGAAGTACAGCGATTTGTCTCCATCACTTTCGTTGGTAAACGTGTTGAAGTTTGCCAAACAGGCTTTCTATAACGGAAACGAAAAATATTATTCGCTGCCGAGCTACCGCGAACAGTCGTTCATTCTGTCCTACGTGGGAAAATCGAACGGCAAAATCGGCGATCTCAAATCGTTTATCGACAGCACCAAAGAAGAAACACGCATCAGCTTCCGCATGAAAGACGTGGGTACAACCCGGATGGAAGATTTGTTGAGCCGTATCCGAAAGGAGGCTGCTAAGATATTCCCGGCCGACAAATACCATGTGACTGTCACTGGAGCTTCAGTGGTATTCGTGAAAGGAACCCAGTACCTTGTGAAGAGTCTGTTCCAGAGTCTCGGCTTGGCAGTTTTACTCATCGCCACTTTTATGGCATTGATGTTCAACTCGCGGCGGATGGTGTTCCTGTCGCTGGTTCCGAACGTAATTCCGTTGCTTTTCACGGCCGGAATCATGGGCTTTACGGGCATCCCGATTAAGGCGTCTACCATCCTGGTTTTCTCCATCGCTTTCGGTATATCGGTCGACAACACGATACACTTCCTGGCCAAATACAGGCAGGAACTTCGGTTTACCCAATGGAATATTGGCAAGTCGGTGGTACTCGCTTTGCGCGAAACCGGCTTCAGCATGATTTATACCTCGTTTGTACTTTTCTTCGGATTCGGTATCTTCAGTCTGTCGAGTTTCGGCGGAACAGTTGCCCTTGGCATTCTGGTATCGTTGACCTTACTCGTTGCATTAATATCGAACCTGATATTGTTGCCGGCATTACTTCTCGGATTGCAACGTCGCGCTACAACACGGTATTTCGAAGAACCTTTCCTCGAAATTTTCGATGAGGAAGAAGACATCGAACAGGATGAGCTTCGAATTGAAGGAAGAGATAAAAACGGGAATCTTCTCTCCGAAACCGATGAAAAGGATAAAACTATTGATGAATGAAAAGCCAGCAGGAACTCTTTGACCGCTTTCTTCAGGAACTGAAAAAAGAACGGGAAAAAATTGACAACGCTACACCGGCGGGTCTGTACAAACCGGTTTCCTATACCCTCGACATGGGCGGAAAAAGGCTCAGGCCGGTACTGGTTCTGACGGGAGCCAATCTTTTTTCCGAAAATATTGAAGAAGCACTGCCGGCCGCTACTGCGATCGAAGTGTTCCACAATTTTACCCTGCTGCACGACGATTTAATGGATAACGCGTCGGTCCGTCGGGGCAAACCAACCGTTCATTTGAAATTCAATCCCAATACGGCCGTTCTCAGCGGCGACGCCATGATGATTCTCGCCAATGAATATCTGGCCAATTCACCTGCAGAAAAATTACCTGAATTACTGAAGCTCTTCTCCCGAACAGCACTCGAGGTTTGTGAAGGGCAGCAGTATGACATGGATTTCGAGAGCCGGATGGACGTAACCGTGGATGAATACATCGAAATGATTCGGTTGAAAACTGCGGTGTTAATTGCCGGCGCCTTGAAACTGGGAGCCATCATCGGTAACGCGCCGGAAAAACAGGCTAAACTGTTATATGATTTCGGAATAAACATTGGGCTGGCATTTCAGTTACAGGACGATTGGCTCGATGTTTACGGCGATCCCAACGTTTTCGGTAAGAAAATTGGTGGCGACATTCTGAGCAATAAGAAAACATTCCTCTTACTCAAAGCACAGGAAAAGTTGCAAGGAGAGAAAAAGAAGCAGCTGCAAAACTGGATTACCAAAGAGTCTTTCCTTTCGGAAGAAAAAATTGAAGCGGTTACGCAGTTATATAATGAAGCTGCAGTAAGTGAGGAAGCACAGCAGCTCATGCTCCATTACCATGACGAAGCGTTGAAGTGTTTGGCTCAACTCGAAGTGGAAGAGGACAATAAAAAAGATTTAGTTGCTCTGGCTGAACAGGTGATGTCGAGGATTAGCTAACCAATCCCCGACATTCTATTTTTTAAAGCACTCTTAACGCTTTTTCGATGCGTTCCAGGCCTTCCTGCAGGGTTGAACGCGGACAGCCAATATTCATCCGGAAAAAGCCTTCGCCGCCGGTTCCAAACGTACTTCCAACATTCATGGCCACGCCGGCTTTATTCACCAGCACATCTTTCATCTCTTTTTCGCTCAAACCATAGTCGCGGAAATCCATCCACACCAGGAATGTCGATTCCGGCTGCATTACTTTAACTTTTGGCAAATGCTCCGCCATAAAATCGTTCAAATATTTCAGGTTTCCCTGAAGATATTCCAGCAATTCGCCCAACCACTCTTCTCCGTTCGTGTATGCGGCTTCGGTGGCAACGGTTCCGAAGATATTGCCTCCGTGAACATGCAGTACATTCAGTATCCGCTCGTAACGTACCCGCATCTTCTTTTGCGGAATGACCAGGAATGCGGAAGATAAACCTGCAATGTTAAACGTTTTGTTGGGTGCCATACAAACGACCGTAATTTCAGCCAACTCTTCCGAAATGGAAGGCAACGGAACATGTTTGTGCCCCGGGTAAATCAGGTCGGAATGAATTTCATCGGAAACGATAATGACGCCTTTCTCTTTACAAATTCGTCCAAGCTCAGTAAGTTCTTCCTTCGTCCAGACCATGCCACCCGGATTGTGCGGACTGGACAGTAACAACATTTTGGTTTTATCGTCAATCTTGGCTTTCAGATCCTCGAAATCGAAATAATACCGGCCGTTTTCCAACTTCAACGGATTCTCCACCATCTTCCGGCCCGAGCCTTTCACGCAAGTGAAAAAAGGAAAATATACCGGCGGCTGCACAATTACTTTTTCATCCTCGTTGGTAAGCGCCATGATTAACATGGTAACGGCCGGCACCACTCCCGGACTAAATGAAATCCACTCGCGTTGAATATCCCAGTCGTGCCGCTTTTTCATCCAATCAATGATGGACTGATGGTAACTTTCGGGCCGGTAAGAATAAGCCAACACTTCATGCTCGGCGCGCCCGCGAATGGCATCCATGATGAAATCGGGTACCCGGAAATCGGTATCGGCTACCCACATAGGTAACGCCTCCGCATTGCCGCAAAACTGTTCCAACCGGTCGTATTTGATACAATTGGTTCCTCTTCGCTCAATTATTTCGTCAAAATTATAGGTCATATGATAAAGGTTTACGGTTATTTCTTCAACTCAAACGTACGGGAATCGATCCGGTTCAGATAACGGATGCCATCCTCTTCCTCCAGTCGCAAAATAAAATCGAAGCGATCGAGTGAAAGGCACAAATCGAAATCGGAGGCCGGTGACCATTCACTATTGGCCGGATCGAGCAGACGGGCACCATCGCCTGTACGAAGTTCTTCCACCATCTCATCAAAGCGGGTAGATTTTCCCGTTAGGAGATCGCGTATATGTTCTGCCAGAAAAGTGTCTTCCTGCGACGGACGTTCGCCGGCGTATCCCATGCAAACCAGGCTCACTGTTTCCGGCGAGCGGTATCTAATATATTGGGCTATTGCTGCAGCGTTTACAAAACTGCCGGTGATGATTTCGTCGGCATGAACCGCGTTCACAATTCCCTGGGTGCCGGAACTACTCCGGTGAATAACGGTTTTTCCCGACAGGTCTGCTTCCAGAATGTGCGTGGGCGAATTCCCGTAATCAAATCCGGTAATCTTGCGCTCGTTCTGTTCGCCCATTAATACCGAACCGGGAATTTCTTCCGCTAAGCGAAATGCTTCTTCAATATTTCCTACCGGGATGATTCGTGAAGCTCCGCGCTCCATGGCATAACAAGCGGTTGAAAACGCCCGGAAGACATCGATGACTACAACCAGCCCATCGGCTTGTTGCGCACCTTCTATTAATTGCAGAATCCGAATATCCATTTAATATGATTTCTGGAAATGGAAAATTGACCATCCAAAATAAATGGAAATAGAGGGTTTTTCCCGAAAGGAATTATTAAAAATTTTATCAAAGTTGGGTTTTTGAAGAAAAAAATTCATTCAACTAAGGTCAGACTAATAAAACAGCCCACCTCGAGATCATATAAACTTCACACATATACAGTTGATTTTGTGGTATTTGCGAAAATAAATACATACACCTCTTCAATTTAAGATCACATTTCGACTCAAATCCCGTTTCCGATCACGTACAGTTAAAAAAGCAGTAATATATGTTTTACAACATATGCTGTATAACATGTTTATATTTGCAGTGTAAAACCTCTTAAAATAAGAAGCTATGAAGACAACAAACTTTAAAACAATGATGAGCAAGAATTTAATGGTAGTAAGTTTGAGCGCGTTCTTCCTGGTTATTACAATTGGCCAAGCATTGGCAAGTGGTAAGACTTCAGTTTATACTAAAGATAATTCGGATCTCTCCATCGTTTCGGTTATCAACCCCGGAACGCAACCAATGAGTATCACTATTGAGAATGACTTGGGAAGTGTAGTTTATTATACCAAAAACAATGTATCGGGAAGCCAGTATTTCAAGGCGTTCGATTTCTCGAGACTGGATGATGGTAACTACAACCTGCGGGTCCGTTCCGGTAATAAAGTTGTGGTTCAGCCTTTCAACGTAGTTGACGGCCGCGCCGATATGATTGACCAGGTTGCTGACAACAAAGATGTTGCTCCTACTTTCAGGTTTAAAAACAACATGCTCAAACTTTCCTACCTAAACCTGAGCAAGGACAACGTTGAAGTTTATTTGTACGACAACAACAACAATCTGCTTCACGAAGAAAACCTCGGAAAAGACGTAAGTCTGGGTCGTATTTTCGATTTCGAATCGGCTAAACCAGGTCAGTATCAGGTTGTATTAACCGTTGGCGACAAAAACAATTACACCTACACGGTGAATAAATAAATTTTTGCACCATCAAAAAAACAGAGCGTCCTTTAGAAGGGCGCTTTTTTTATGCCCGAAATTTTACTCCTGCCTTTCTGCTTCTCTCTTAATTCTGATTGACATATCCTTTCAAGCTAATTGTAATAAATACACTATTTCACTACTTTTGGTTGGTTCGATTCCCAAAGAGAGATCGCAAACAAGTGACAATTAAATAAATTAATTAAAACCAAACATGAAAAGAGAGGCAATACAATTTCTGTTTCTGATTTTGTTTCTCTTTGCGGCACCCGCTGTCCAGGCACAAAACGGTGCAGTAAAGCAAAAACAAATCACCAATTTTCAACTCCAGTCGTCAGCCGTGATTGACGCATCCGGTGAAACTTTATCAACCCCATCTTATCAGGCCAATGTGTACTGGTTTCCGGTGAAAGTGCCGTCGACAGTACTTACCGGATTGGTGGCCAACAATGTTTATCCCGATCCGTATCAGGGAATGAACAACATGCGTATTCCGGATGCATCCGACAGTTTCAATAAGGAGTACAACCTGGAGCAATACAGCTTTCTTCCGAATGATCCTAATCCCTGGAAAAAGCCGTATTGGTATCGTACCTCCTTCAAGGTGCCCGCCAGCGATAACGGACGCCATTTCCAGCTGATCTTTAAAGGCATCAACTACCGGGCTGCGGTTTGGGTTAACGGCCAACAAATTGCCGATTCGACTGATATGGCAGGCATGTTCGCCGAATACAGCCTCGATGTCAGCAAAGAAATTAAAGCCGGTGATAAGAACTACCTGGCGGTGAAGATTTATCCGCTCGACTTCCCGGGTGAACCGGCTCCTGAGCAACTAAAAGCCATGGGACCGTTCTTTGCCAACGGTGGTCCAACCGGCGATATTGGTAAAAATGTGACCATGCTTTGCTCGGTCGGTTGGGACTGGATGCCACCGACCCGCGATCGGAACATGGGAATCTGGCAACCAGTTTATCTGCGTACTACCGGAGCAGTAACCATCAGTCGTCCGCATTTGGTGACGACATTACCCGCTCTTCCCGATACAACGGTCGCTGATATTTCCCTAAAACTGAATCTCGCAAATCATGGTAATTCCGGTGCTAACGGAAAATTGAATGTTACCATCACACCGGAAAACTTCAGTGGCTCTTCCATCGAATTCTCGAAAGATGTTACGCTAAGTGGTAATTCTTCCACGAAAGTGTATCTCAATGCGGAAAACGAAACGAGTCTGCACATCACCAATCCGCATTTGTGGTGGCCCAATGGTCACGGTGCACCCAATCTCTATCGTATCCGTTTGCAGTACCTTGCCGGGAATTCCGTTTCTGATGACACCACTTTTGTTTTCGGAATTCGCACAGTGAGCTCGAAAGCCACCGAAGTGAAGGGCAAATTCCTGCGTCGTGATTTCTATGTGAATGGAAGACGCGTCAACCTGGTCGGTGGAGCCTGGGTTCCTGACATGATGGTTAACCGGGACTCTTTGCGCTATGACAACGAACTTCAGCTTTGTCGGAACGCAAATATCAACCTGGTGCGCATTTGGGGCGGTGGTATTACGCCTCCCGACCAGTTTTTCAACGCTGCCGACCGCTATGGTTTGCTGGTTTGGTCCGACTTCTGGGTAACCGGAGATACCCAGGGTGAATTTAAAGGTTCGCCTGACTGGCCGTTGCAAGGCAATGTTTTCATTAAAAACATGACCAGTACGATTCTTCGCATCCGGAACCATCCAAGCTTGTTACTGTGGACCGGCGGAAACGAAGGTCATGCGCGTAAAGAGCTTTACTACGCCATGCGCGACAGTATTATAAAACTTGACGGAACACGGCCGTTTATTCCGAGTTCTTCCGGCTTTGCCAAATTGCCGG
The DNA here is from genome assembly GCF_009617875.1 of Prolixibacter sp. NT017. Taxonomy (NCBI): domain Bacteria; kingdom Pseudomonadati; phylum Bacteroidota; class Bacteroidia; order Marinilabiliales; family Prolixibacteraceae; genus Prolixibacter; species Prolixibacter sp. NT017. Next base: position 4,205,427 of record NZ_BLAV01000001.1, read on the forward strand.
CTGACTGGCAGGCTTCATGGCCCGATAACAAACAATCAGGTGTTTACAGCGGCGGTCCGTATGCATGGCAGACTCCGAAACAATATTACAACCTGGCCAATAATGCCAAAGACTGGGTTTTCAAAGACGAGACCGGTATTCCGTCGCAACCTCCGTACAATATTCTTCCGAAGATTATCCCTGACCTGGTTTGGGATAAAACACTTCCGTTCCCGTTGAACAATACCTGGGGGTACCACGATGCAGCTTCCGGAAACGGAAAATATGACCTTTATTACAAGGACATGGTGAAACGTTTCGGCGAGCCAAAATCGATGAAAGGCTTTTCGGAAAAAATGCAGCTGATGAATGCTATGGGTTACCAGGGGATTTTCGAAGCAGCCGGAAGCAAACTCGATGACAATGGCGGTGTAATGCTCTGGAAACTGAATGCAGCCTTGCCGAGTGTCATCTGGCAGGTATACGATTGGTATTTGATGCCCAATGCAGGCTATTATTTCATGCAAAATGCCGTCGAGCCTGTCCATGTACAGTACGACCAGGATAATGCCTCTGTGACCGTCGTCAACCGCTCATACAGCCGGGAAAAGAACCTGGTGGCTGAAGCCGATGTGTATAATATTCATTCGAAACTCATCCACAACGAATCGAAGAAGGTAAGCATAGATGCTGAGTCCGTCAAAAAAGTATACTCTCTGTCAAAAGTATTGGCTAAAGCCGAAGGTGTTTCATTCGTTGTTTTACGATTGAAAGATGCAAATGGGAAAGTAATTTCACACAATTCCTACTGGCTTTCGCCTGATGACAACTTTACTTCGATGAACGCGATGGATAAAGCACAAGTTGAGTTGAAGGTCATTGACAAAACCACGAAAGGCTCGCATACAAAATGGACAGTTGAACTGAGCAATCCATCCGATAAACTGGCGTTCTTTGTCCGTCCGATGCTGATGAATAAAGGCGAGGAAGTATTGCCCGGCATGTGGTCGTCAAGTTATTTCACACTGAAACCCGGAGAGTCAAGAACCGTAACGGTTAGCACACCTGCTCAAAATCTTGACAAATCAGGTTTTCGTGTAGAAGGCTGGAACTTGGAGCCGATATGTCGCCCCAATAAATAGCTACCACTAACTAACACCATGCATAACTGTTATGAAGTGCGTTACCTTCGGGTGGCGCACTTTTTTTTTCGCTTTTCTGAATGAAAGATATGGCCCGCACATAAAAATATAGTCCTCTACGGCTACAGCAACAAAATCGAATCATGTTTGTAACTGATTGTTAACTGAAGCTTTTCATTGTTTAATAATAAACTAACAACAGCAGAGCCTGAGCCTTCCTACATTTAGCCTCAGCAATTTTTAATTTATTCTAAATAAACCATGGAAACAAGAAGGTCCTTTTTGAAGAAAGCATCTCTGTTGGCCGGCTCTACGGCTCTAGCGAGTACAATGCCCGGCTCGATACTTCGGGCGATGGCAATCAACGCTGACCCCGGAACGTCGTATCTGGATGCGGAACACATCGTATTTTTAATGCAGGAAAACCGTTCATTTGACCATTGCTATGGCCGGTTGAAAGGTGTTCGAGGATTCAACGATCCCCGGGCAATTGATCTCCCCACCGGCTCGCCTGTTTGGTTTCAGCGGAATTCCAACGGACAGACCTTCGCGCCGTTTCGTTTAGATATTAAAAACACCAAAGCCACCTGGATGGGTTCGTTGCCTCACGGTTGGAATGATATGGTGGAAGCCCGCAATCATGGCAAAATGAACAAATGGCTGGATGCAAAAAAATCGGGAAATCCCGATTATCAAAAATTACCATTAACCATGGGGCACTACGACCGGGAAGATATCCCTTTTTATTATGCATTGGCAGATGCTTTCACGGTTTGCGACCAGAGTTTCTGTTCGACCTTGACGGGAACAAGCCCCAATCGCTGTTATTTCTGGGCAGGTACCGTTCGCGAGGAACCACACAACCCGGACGCGACGGCTCATGTGAATAACGGACAAATCGATTTTAAAGATGTGAGTTGGAAAACCTACCCGGAACGACTGGAAGAAGCTGGCATTTCATGGGGCGTTTACCAAAACGAGTTGAGTATTCCATCCGGATTTTCAGACGATGAAGACTACTGGTTGGCCAATTTCACCGATAATGATCTGGAGTTCACCAAGCAATACCACGTTCGTTTTCATCCTCTCCACCGGAAATTTATGCAGTCGGAACTGGAGCGGCTGACGCAGTTGGAGCAATCAGGGAAACTGAAAGGTGATGAGTTGGGAAAAAACCGGGCGACCATTGAGCAACTAAAGAATGATCTGGAAACATACAGCGAAGCGAATTTCGAAAAACTGAGCGAGCAAGAAAAGGCCATTCACCGCAAAGCGTTTATCACGAATATGAACGCCCCTCACTACCGTGAGTTGGAATCACTTGAATTCGATGGCCAGAAAGTGGGGGTTCCCAAAGGCGATGTTCTTCACCAATTCCGAAAAGATGTAAACGAAGGTACGCTGCCAATGGTTTCCTGGTTGGTGGCCCCCTGTGCTTTTTCTGACCATCCGGGCTCGCCTTGGTTTGGCGCCTGGTATGTATCCGAAGCCCTGGACATTCTAACCAAAAACCCTGAGGTGTGGAAGAAAACCATCTTCGTATTGACCTATGATGAAAACGACGGCTATTTTGACCATATGCCACCATTTGCTGCGCCGCGTCAGGGGAGCGCCAACGACGGAGCAACAACTCAAATCCCGACAGACGAGGAATTCGTAGACGGGAAAGACAACCTGGGGCTGGGTTTCCGGGTACCAATGGTGATTGCTTCGCCCTGGTCAAAAGGTGGTTTTGTCAACAGCGAAGTTTTCGACCATACCTCTTCGCTGCAATTTTTGGAACATTTTATCGAAAAGAAAACCGGTAAAAAAGTCATAGAAGAAAATATTGGCACCTGGCGAAGAGCTGTTTGCGGCGATTTAACATCGGTGTTCCGAAAAGCTGATGACTCACCGGCATCGCAGGATTTATTGGTTGACCGTAACAAATATATCGAACGGATTTATTCGGCCAAAGACAAAAAACTACCGGGTGACTTCAAAGCATTGGATGACCAAACCATTCGTGCTCTCCAATCCAACAACAGGCTCGGGCAATATTACCCCAAGCAAGAATCCGGCACTAAACCAGCCTGTGCCATTCCCTACAATTTATCGTTGGATACCAAAATTCAACCGGATGAAAAAGCCTTAGCATTTACATTTGGTTGCCAACCCGGATTAGCCAAAACCAAAACAATTACAGCTCCCTTTCAACTTTACGATTTGCTCGCACTGAAAAACAACCAGGGACAGGCTTGTTACAATTTTGCCGTCACCGAAGGTAAAGAGCTGGGGTATTCCATCCCGCAACGTTCAGATGATTACTATTTCAAAGGACATGGTCCCAACGGGTTTTACCGGGAATTCAAAGGAAAGTTCAGCCATTCTCCCGAAATACATGTCCAGGTCAGCCACTTAGGTCATTCCGGCCAATTACAAATCGCGATTCAAGAACCGGGAAGCAAAAAATTAGACATTCAACTTGTGGATAATTCGTACAAAAGAGCAAATGAAACATTCAGGCTCAAAGACAAGTCAAAGGAACTACTTTTGAATTTGTCCTCCAGTTCCGGTTGGTATGATTACAGTCTAAAGGTGGAAGGTTACCCGGAGTTTGAACAACGCTTTGCCGGCCATGTAGAAAACGGTAAGACAAGCATGACCGATCCGTTGCTTGGACACGTAATATAGACCAATTCGTGCTATAATGCCACAAATAACCTCAGAACTTGCTCTTCGGTATTCCCTAAGGCTCGGCTGACATATCCGGGCCTTAAGGAATTTTGTAAATTAATCGTCCCACACAATATCTCTCGATTTTTGCAAAAGCTCCTCGTTCTACCTTAGTTTTACCAGTGACTTTATTAATGAATCCTTCCTCCTGCCCCTGCTGATTATTCCATTGTAAAGTGTGAAAAACCATCCCCAAAACGAACATCCCAGCCTTCGGTCCTTTCTATTTTGCTTTCGCAGAAGAAGCCCCAAAATACACTTCATTTTACCTTGCGGAAGTCGATATACAACCGATATAGGATAGATATAGGAGAAACATCTGAAGTCTGTTCCCTGTAACCTGGTTGCCTGCAACAAAAAAAGGCAGCCATCCGGCTACCTTCACACACACAATCGCTCCAACCTATTCCCGGTCGGACCGGAACTCACTAATCAATCCCTTCAGAGCGTACAATATCTTAGATATCAAGACCGGTGTCTTTTGTCTCTTATCTGTTGTCTAATATCTGAAGTCTATTGTCTTTCGGATATAAAAAAGCCCGACTCCAATAAAGGAACCGGGCTTTAAATAAAATAAGCGGCGACCTACTCTCCCACATCTCTGCAGTACCATCGGCGCTGACGGGCTTAACTTCTCTGTTCGGAATGGGAAGAGGTGGAACCCCGTCGCTGTAGCCACCTAAAGTTTTCAGCTTTGCTTTTCAGCTATACAATATCTTATAGTCATACAGAAGTCTCTGTCTGATGTCTCTTTTCTGACATCTTGCTTCTTTTGACTGACATGAACCCTGGAAGAAAACAATTTCATTACAACAAAAACACCAATTTATAAAACCGGCAAGGAAAGTTTCGGGCAATTAGTATCGCTCGGCTTTGACGTCACCGTCTTTACACCTGCGACCTATCTACGTCGTAGTCTCCAACGACCCTCTAAGGAGACCTCATCTTGAGGCGAGCTTCGCGCTTAGATGCTTTCAGCGCTTATCTCTTCCACACATGGCTACCCAGCGGTGCTCCTGGCGGAACAACTGGTAAACCAGAGGTATGTCCAACGCGGTCCTCTCGTACTAACGTCAGGCTCTCTCAAGTCTCCTACGCCCACAACAGATAGGGACCGAACTGTCTCACGACGTTCTGAACCCAGCTCGCGTGCCACTTTAATGGGCGAACAGCCCAACCCTTGGGACCTTCTCCAGCCCCAGGATGTGACGAGCCGACATCGAGGTGCCAAACCGCTCCGTCGATATGAGCTCTTGGGAGCGATCAGCCTGTTATCCCCGGAGTACCTTTTATCCTTTGAGCGATGGCCCTTCCATACGGAACCACCGGATCACTATGCTCTAGTTTCCTACCTGATCGACTTGTAGGTCTCACAGTCAAGCGCGCTTATACCATTATGCTCTGCTGGCGGTTACCAATCGCCATGAGCGCACCTTTAGAAGCCTCCGTTACTCTTTTGGAGGCGACCACCCCAGTCAAACTACCCACCACACACTGTCTCCCATTTCTGGGATTAGGCCCCAGGCAAGCAAAGGGACGTATTTCAAGGATGACTCCACGAATCCTGGCGAACCCGCTTCAATGTCTCCGTCCTATCCTACACATCACTTACCCAGAACCAATGTGAAGTTGCAGTAAAGGTTCACGGGGTCTTTCCGTCCCGTTGCGGGTAAGCGGCATCTTCACCGCTACTACAATTTCACCGAGCTCGTGGCCGAGACAGTACCCAGATCGTTGCACCATTCGTGCAGGTCGGAACTTACCCGACAAGGAATTTCGCTACCTTAGGACCGTTATAGTTACGGCCGCCGTTTACCGGGGCTTCGATTCAATGCTTCTACCCGAAAGTATAACATCCCCTCTTAACCTTCCGGCACCGGGCAGGTGTCAGGCCATATACATCATCTTGCGATTTAGCATAGCCCTGTGTTTTTGATAAACAGTCGCCTGGGTCTTTTCACTGCGGCTGGCTCGCGCCAGCGCCCCTTCTCCCGAAGTTACGGGGCCATTTTGCCTAGTTCCTTAGCCACGAATCACTCGAGCGCCTCAGGATTCTCTCCTTGACTACCTGTGTCGGTTTACGGTACGGGTTCTCTACACCTGTAGCTTAGAGGTTTTTCTCGGAAGCCCTTAGGACCACTATCCGATTGCCCGAAGGCTCTCGGTACTGTCGGGGTTCACCTCACCGCGCGGATTTGCCTACGCAGTTCAACGGCTACGCCCTTCAACGTACTATTCCGTCAGTACGCGGGTCTTTCATCACTTCGTCACCCCATCGCAGTCTAGAGAAGTATCGGAATATTAACCGATTCGCCATCGACTTCGCCGTTCGGCTTCGCCTTAGGTCCCGACTAACCCTGATCCGATTAGCGTTGATCAGGAAACCTTAGTCTATCGGCGGGCAGGTTTCTCACCTGCCTTATCGTTACTTATGCCTACATTTGCTTTTCCGGACGCTCCAGCATACCTCGCAGTACACCTTCAGCGCCGACCGGAATGCTCCCCTACCACTGTAAATAAATTTACAATCCATAGCTTCGGTGGTATGTTTAATGCCCGATTATTATCCACGCCCGACCGCTCGACTAGTGAGCTGTTACGCACTCTTTAAATGAATGGCTGCTTCCAAGCCAACATCCTAGCTGTCTAAGCAATCAGACCTCGTTTGTTCAACTTAACATACACTTGGGGACCTTAGCTGATGGTCCGGGTTCTTTCCCTCTCGGACACGGACCTTAGCACCCGCGCCCTCACTCCTGGTGAGCATCTTGCAGCATTCGGAGTTTGTCTGGAGTTGATAGGCGGTGAAGCCCTCGCATCCAATCAGTAGCTCTACCTCTGCAAGACTCATAACCAAGGCTGCACCTAAATGCATTTCGGGGAGTACGAGCTATTTCCAAGTTTGATTGGCCTTTCACCCCTACCCACAACTCATCCAAGGACTTTTCAACGTCCCCTGGTTCGGTCCTCCATCCCGTGTTACCGGGACTTCAACCTGGTCATGGGTAGATCACATGGTTTCGCGTCTACCCCCACTGACTATACCGCCCTGTTCAGACTCGCTTTCGCTTCGGCTCCGTGGCTGAACCACTTAACCTTGCCAGTGAGGAGTAACTCGTAGGCTCATTATGCAAAAGGCACGCCGTCACCCCCTAAAGGGCTCCGACCGCTTGTAGGCGTACGGTTTCAGGTACTTTTTCACTCCCCTGTTCGGGGTGCTTTTCACCTTTCCCTCACGGTACTGGTTCACTATCGGTCTCTCAGTAGTATTTAGCCTTACCAGATGGTCCTGGCAGATTCAGACAGGATTTCGCGTGTCCCGCCCTACTCAGGATACTGCTAACTCCGCAAGCCTTACACGTACAGGACTTTCACCTCCTTTGGTGTGACTTTCCAGAACACTTCCGTTTCGTCTTACTTTGTATATCGCAGTCCTACAACCCCGAAAGTGCCGAAACACTTCCGGTTTGGGCTATTCCCCGTTCGATCGCCACTACTGGGGGAATCACTTTTGTTTTCTTTTCCTCCGGGTACTTAGATGTTTCAGTTCTCCGGGTTAGCTTCCTGCATAACAGGATACCATGCTTATGCATGGTGGGTTGCCCCATTCGGATATTCGCGGATTAACGGTTATTTGCACCTCCCCGCGACTTTTCGCAGCTTATCACGTCCTTCGTCGCCTCTGAGAGCCAAGGCATCCCCCGTACGCCCTTTCGTACTTTCTCTCGCCTTGTTCGAAGGTTTTATCCTTCGGCGTTTCTCTTGTAACTCTGTTGTTTTTCTTCCAGCATGTCAATGAACTTCATCCCTTTCAGGATATGTGGATTACAGGGAATCGAACCCTTTCCTCTTTCAGGCGCCAGCCTAATCCTTCGTGTTCCAATACGTTTCTTTATGAACTTTTCCTGGTGTTTACACCCTCGTGGAGAATATCGGAGTCGAACCGATGACCTCTTGAATGCAAATCAAGCGCTCTAGCCAACTGAGCTAATCCCCCGTCTGTGCAATGGGTAATCAATAATGTGTAATGAATAATTACTAATTACCAATTTGCGGTTACTTCCGCTTTGCCTAATAAACAATCTGACTCATTACTAATTGTTCATTATTCATTGCTTTAGTAGTCCCGCCCAGACTTGAACTGGGGACCTCTACATTATCAGTGTAGCGCTCTAACCAGCTGAGCTACGGGACTGTCTGCAGAATTGAGAATTGAAAATGGATAATTGATAATGTCCGTTTCCTGCTCTGCATCTGCTTCTCTCAGACCCGTGCATTGAATAGTGAGAACCGCTTTGCATTGAATTCTCAACTTCAATTCTCAATTTTCAATTGCTCTTGTGTTTTACAGTATCTTTTAAAAAGGAAGAAGTAAGCATCCTCTGCTCTAATTTCCTCTCAGAAACCTATCGTGTCGGCTCCAGAAAGGAGGTGTTCCAGCCACACCTTCCGGTACGGCTACCTTGTTACGACTTAACCCCAGTCATTGGTTTTACCCTAGGCCGCTCCTTGCGGTTGCAGACTTCAGGTACCCCCAACTTCCATGGTTTGACGGGCGGTGTGTACAAGGCCCGGGAACGTATTCACCGCGCCATGGCTGATGCGCGATTACTAGCGAATCCAGCTTCATGGAGTCGGGTTGCAGACTCCAATCCGAACTGAGACCGGCTTTTGGGATTAGCATCCTGTTGCCAGGTAGCTGCCCTTTGTACCGACCATTGTAACACGTGTGTAGCCCTGGACATAAGGGCCGTGCTGATTTGACGTCATCCCCACCTTCCTCTCACCTTACGGTGGCAGTCTCGCCAGAGTCCTCAGCATTACCTGCTAGCAACTGACGATAAGGGTTGCGCTCGTTATGGGACTTAACCCGACACCTCACGGCACGAGCTGACGACAACCATGCAGCACCTTGTAAAACGCCCCGAAGGGAAGTCACCTTTCGGCAACGGTCATTCTACATTTAAGCCCAGGTAAGGTTCCTCGCGTATCATCGAATTAAACCACATGTTCCTCCGCTTGTGCGGGCCCCCGTCAATTCCTTTGAGTTTCAACCTTGCGATCGTACTCCCCAGGTGGATAACTTAATGCTTTCGCTTAGCCGCTGACTGTGTATCGCCAACAGCGAGTTATCATCGTTTACGGCGTGGACTACCAGGGTATCTAATCCTGTTCGCTCCCCACGCTTTCGTGCATCAGCGTCAGTTACGCTTTAGTAAGCTGCCTTCGCAATCGGTGTTCTGAGTAATATCTAAGCATTTCACCGCTACACTACTCATTCCGCCTACCTCAGGCGCACTCAAGCTATACAGTTTCAATGGCAGTTCTACAGTTGAGCTGCAGCATTTCACCACTGACTTATATAGCCGCCTACGCACCCTTTAAACCCAATGAATCCGGATAACGCTTGCATCCTCCGTATTACCGCGGCTGCTGGCACGGAGTTAGCCGATGCTTATTCCTGCAATACCGTCAAATCACTACTCGTAATGACCATTCTTCTTGCAGAAAAGCAGTTTACAACCCGTAGGGCCGTCATCCTGCACGCGGGATGGCTGGTTCAGGCTCTCGCCCATTGACCAATATTCCTCACTGCTGCCTCCCGTAGGAGTCTGGGCCGTGTCTCAGTCCCAGTGTGGGGGATCATCCTCTCAGAACCCCTAGGCATCGTCGCCTTGGTGAGCCGTTACCTCACCAACCAGCTAATGCCACGCATGCCCATCCTGTACCGCCGAAACTTTAATCCGTAAACCATGCGATTCACGGAAACTATGGGGTATTAATCCGGATTTCTCCGGGCTATCCCCCTGTACAGGGCAGGTTGCATACGCGTTACTCACCCGTGCGCCACTCGTGTACCCCCGAAGGGGCCTTACCGTTCGACTTGCATGTGTTAAGCCTCCCGCTAGCGTTCATCCTGAGCCAGGATCAAACTCTTCGTTGTAATCAAAAAGTTTAAATGTCTATTTGCCTGGCACGATCAGTTTTTCCTCTAAAAGAAAATTGAACTTCTGGTGCTTATCTTCTTTCCTTTTCAATATTTTCAATGAACTTATTCTTCTTCTTGACTCCTGCCCCTTCTGCCCAACCCTCAGTTGCCGTCGGACGGGCCGAAAAAAGCGTTGCAAAGATAGAAATCTTTTCGCGTTAATTCCAAATCTTTTTTTGCCTTTTTTATTTGGCTTCAGCACCCGGAAATCAACGCCCGTTTTTTAAAACGTGGCGGCAAAGATAAAACCTTTTATCCCGACTTTCCAAATACTTCTTCAAAAAAATTTGCGGGGTGATTTCTTCGGGTAAAAACCGAACGAATCCGACTTCTCTGTTTCCCTTTTCAACCTCCCACTGAACGCTGCTCCCCTCCCGGAAAGCGGATGCAAAGAAAGCGTATTTTTTCCTTTCTCTCCAAACCTTTTTTCCTTCTTTTTTGACATAAAATCGCAAGTGACTGAGTAGCTGGACTAACTTATTTCAAAAAAAGATCACAGACAGCAATCACAGGAGGAGAAACATGGTGAGTGGGCGAAAAGGAGACGGGGAGACAAGGCAATGGGGAGACAGCAATTTTGAATGATGATGAAAAGTGGAATGACGCTTCGGGGCTTTAAAAAAAATTGAATGATGAATTATAAATGTTGAATTAAAAGTTCCGGGGAGCTTTCATAGCAGGCCTGGAGGACCGTAATTCCAAAGCCCGGGTGGCGTAGATTGAAACGGCGGAAAAGTTTTGGGCGAAATTACAGGAGCAATACACCCGGACCCGGGCACCGTCCGCATGTGCGGCGCAACAACGCTGTTTCTATTATAATGGCCGGAAGGTGCGCCTCCCGCTCTCGCGGATATCCTAACCCGGGGTGGCGTCATCACGACTACATCGTGATTCCTTACCCCGGGCTGTGGGCTTTCAGGCCTTCAGCCTGACCAACAACAGAAACGTTTTTGACGATAGGAACAACAGCGAAGCACAACGTGAAACTTGAAACTTTGAAACCTGAAACCAATTTTATCCAATCACCACATCCAGTTGGCGGCCTTCTTCTTTGGCCTTTTTATCCATTTGGGTTCCCACACCGGCTCCGATAGCCAGGCCAATGGGCAAACCCACCCCCAGGTAGGCAATGCTCCCCAGCGCCAGGCCTATGACAACACCGATGGGAAGTCCAAATGCTGCCATTCCGCTTGCCATCCAAAGGTTTCGGTAATAGTTTTGCGGGACAATCTTCAGTTGATTCTCCAGCTCTTTTACCACATAGGCTTTCGACTTTACCAGTTGGCGGGCAAAATCCTTCCCGGAAACGGAATTTAGTCGCTCAATTTCCTGGTTAATTAGTTCCACCATTTCGTCCGGAAGTGTTCGCTTCTTCAATTCGTCAATCAATTCTGTGAACTGCGTATAGTTCTTCATCTCCCTTTCGGAAGGTTGTTTTTTTAACTCGGTGAATGTCATCTGCTTTTTTATGAGATTATAATGATGATGGAAAACGATGTTCTGCGCCGTTATTCGGCAGGCAGCACATGAAAGTACGAAAAATCCTTCGACTAACATAAATAAGAATACCAAACCCGAATGCCCACCGGCTCCGGGCAGCACAATCGTTTCGTGATGGACAGCCGCAATGAGAGATATGGTTGTTCTTCGCCGGGTAAGTGCCGAAAAATCGTTTCCGTGCGCAGATTTCCTGAGTTTACAGCCTGCCCTGACGGAAAATCGTGACATGAAGATTTAATGATTATATGAAACTTTACTTATCCGCCATTTAATTAAACAATGAATAAGTAATCTCATAAGAATTAAATATTTCATTATATAATGAATAGTTATAATCCTTGTGTTTAATTATTCAACTAACTAATGACATATTAAAATCATTTGATTTCACTATTTCATTATCTGTTTATTCGTCGTAACTTACTGGGAGTAATCCTTCCCGGCAGGAAAAAGGTTTCCCAAGGGAAGAAAAAGCCTCGTAACCATGCTGACCAAGCTCATGACCAACTGTCGCGCCACCGAAGCAGGAAGCGCATCGAACCGAATCCTTATTGTTTATCGCCGTACCACGATTAATGGTGACACTTACCTGGAGAATATCATGGTGTCGCTGGAAAAACAAACGAAAGATCTGACAACAGCCATCAAGCGGGATAGGGCGAAATCGGCACTGAAAGAAAAGAATACTGCTCGCAACAATCAGTGGCGAAGCCTTTCGTACCAGCTGCTCGGGGCCATTCATCATCCCGCTCCTGTGGTTCATGCTGCCGGGGAAAAAGTGTATCATGTGTTCGAAAAGTACGGACTGGCCCTGATGAGGAAAAGCTACGCCACGCAAACAACGCTTATCCGCTCTTTTCTGATGGACCTCTCGGAACCGGACATGCAACAGCCGATTAAGCTAATATCGGGGTGCAGAGAGCGACTGATACTCCTGGAATCGGCCCAGGAGGAGTTTGAGAACAGTCGTCTGAAATGGCAGACAATTAGGGGAAAAGAGCGTAAGCTGGTGAGCGCCACCCAAATTAAACAGCAAGTAGTGAGCCTGGTTAATAAGCAACTGGTAGATTACCTCAGGGCCATGCAACAGGTAGACGATGCTACTTACGGTGACTTAACACGCACCGTGGCGAAGATGATCGCCGAAATCAATTTACAGGTAAAGAAAAGGGCGAAGAAGAAGAAAACAGAGAAGGCGTAAGCTTTTCCAATGTTTGAGACTTTGGAAAAGCTCAGGACAATGAAAGCGCCCCTCCCAACCTCCCCAAACCGGGGAGGGATTTGGTCGCGAAGGACGGAGCGTTGAAGAACGAGACAGCAACCCAGGGCGTCAGGCCTTCAGCCTGGCGGGCTCCGGTCGGCCTGAAAGGCCAAATTATTTCAGCCCAATGGCAACGCCTTGGGGAATGAGGCAATAGAGTGCTGTAAGCGGTCGTGTCATGATTGTGTTTGAAAATGAGAGGTTGTTTCGACCGCAAGGGCGATGGAGCGGACAGAAGATATTTTAGTTGTAGTTTCTATGTGCGGCGCAACAACGTTGTTTCTTATTATAATGGCCGGAAGGTGCGCCTCCCGCTCTCGCGTGTATCCTAACCCGGGGCGGTGTCATCACGACTACATCGTGATTCCTTACCCAGGGCTGCGGACTTTCAGGCCTTCAGCCTGACAACAACAGAAACGTTTTTAACGATAGGAACAACAGCGAAGCACAACCCGGAACATGAAATGTTGAAACCTGCCTCCTTATACTGCGCGGCCACGATGTATTGTGGCCCTACAGCACCGGCTCAACCAGCTACGTCTTCCATCCTCCCCTGGTGTCATTTCAATTTCTTAAAACTCTTTTAACAACAGAAACCACGAAGCACAATCTATAATCCCGTGCATTTCTCACTGTTCATATACTCATGGTTCATTGCTTTGCGGCCGGGCGGAGGCCGACAGCCGGACGAAGCAGGGCCGGTTGGACGAACGGGAGTGCCGGGGCGATTGAAATGAGCCCCCGGAACGACTGGTGAGAACCCGGGCCTGCAAGTACGCTACAGGCCGCAGACCGTGAAGCCGCCCAGAATTAAATTTCTTTACGGTAACAGCGTTTCCGCTTGTGCTGGATGTGATCGAAGTTTTTCCAGTTTTGGATGGCTTTGTTGTTGGTTTCGAGCATGCCGGTGGTTTCGAGATTTTTGACACCGCTACCGATAAGCTCCTGCAACAGTTCGGAGAAGAGCAGCGAAACCATTCCTTTTCCCTGCCAGTCGGGATGCACACCGGTGAGCAACAGATCGCACTCATCAGGATTTTTCAATGCTTTCCGAATATGGAAAATCCCGAAAGGAAACAACTTGCCATTGGCTTTTTGCAGTGCTTTGGAAAGCGACGGCAGCGCAATAATGAAACCGGCAATGTTCCCCTCGCCGTCCTCAATCATTTTCACAAATTTGGGTTTGAGCAACGGAATGTACTTGTTCAGGTAATAACGGCTGGTCTCCTCGTTGAATTCGACGACACTAAAAAGATCTTTGAAAGCAGAGTTCAAAATTTGGAACACCCGCTGACCATATTCGTGAAGTTCTTTCCGGGTTTTGAAGTTAACGACCTTGAGGCCGTAGCGGCGCTTCACCATGTCGTTAATGCGAACCGCCTTCTCGGGAAGCGAGAATCCTGCCAACGACAACCGGAATTCAATCCAGTCCATCTCCTTGGCATAGCCCAGCCGCTCCATGTGTTCCTGGTAGTAGGGCAAATGATATTCGGAAACAACGGATGGCAGGTAATCGAAACCTTCGACGAGCATGCCCTGGTGATCGAGATTGGAAAAGCCCAACGGACCATGAATGCCGTTGGCTTCGTGCTCTTTTGCCCATTGTTCGGCTTTCGCGAAAAGCGCATCAACCACCTCTACGTCGTCGATGAACTCGGCCCGGGAAAAACGAGCCATCCGCTCGCCGGTTTTCTCATTATGCCTGTGATGAATGATTCCGGCCAACCGACCTACGCATTTACCATCCTTGCGTGCAATCCACAAAAGAGTGTCGCAGCCACGCATCGCTGGATTTTTTTCTGGCAACAGGGCATTCCGCTCCTCACTTTTGACGGGGGGAACCCAGTAAGGATTATTACGGTAAAGCTCAAAAGGTAGTTCAACAAATTCTTTCAATTCATCAGTTGACCTGACTTCGACCACTTCAATTGCCATTATGCGTATGTTTCGGTTTGGAGGATTCAAAGATGCTCATTTTTCGTTTTGGAATCAATTCGATATCCGATCACGATAATTTTAGGTTATCAACCAACAATCCGGACAATCCTCACATCCAGCTACCTATCAAAACATTGTCTACTACCGATAAAAATTTATCTGTTTTATTTCTGAATAAGTTATTTACCATAAAGAGAGTCCATTGAACTTTGAGGTACCGACTGCGTTTTTGAATTCACAGCAAAACAGAACGCAATGAAAGATATTTACGGTTTCGAAGCCGAAACACTGGAAGGAGAAAAAGTAACACTGGACGCTTTTCGCGGAAAAGTGGTGTTGATAGTCAATACTGCCAGCAAGTGCGGATTCACGCCTCAATACGAAGGACTCGAGAAATTATACGAGCAGTATAAAGATGACGGATTGGTGATTTTGGGTTTCCCTTGCAACCAGTTTGCCAACCAGGAGCCCGGCGGCAAAGAGAGCATCGAACAAACGTGCCGGGTAAATTACGGCGTTACTTTCCCAATGTTTTCGAAAATTGACGTGAACGGGAAGAGTGCCCATCCTTTATACCAATACCTGAAAAAAGAAAAACCCGGTTTCCCGGGAAAGCGAATCAAATGGAACTTCACGAAATTCCTGGTCGACCGAAACGGAAAACCAGTGAAACGTTTTGCTCCTTATTTTAAGCCGGAAAAACTGGGTGAGTATATCGAGCCGTTACTGAATCATCAGTAAACCTTATACCAACTCTGCACCAAACACCTCGGCGAATTTCTGTCGGGTCAGTGCTTTGATGGCTTCGAAATCCTGCTCTTTGCCCAGTTCTTTTTGCAATGAAGTCACTCCTTTGTCTACAAATCCGCACGGATTGATGTGCTGAAAGTAGTTCAGATTCGTGTTCACATTGAAAGCAAAACCGTGCATGGTAACATGGCGTGAGCTTTTCACTCCAATGGCACAGATTTTCCGTGCGGTTGGTTTACCCACGTCGAGCCAGACACCGGTAGCACTTTCGTCGCGCGAACCTTCAAGGCCAAACTCGGCAATGGTTTTGATGATGGTTTCTTCGAGGTTATATATATACTGGCGCAAACCGATATCGAAATTCTCCAGGTCGATGATAGGATATCCTACAATCTGTCCGGGGCCATGATACGTGATATCACCTCCACGGTTGGTGCGGAAGAAAGTAGCGTCCTCCGCCTGTAGCTGGATATAATTGAGCAGGAGATTGTGTTCATCGCCACTTTTCCCCAGCGTATACACATGCGGATGCTCGACAAAAATCAGGTAATTGGGCGTTTCCTTCCGGGATGAGGGTTCTGCATTTTTATTATCCAGTTTCATCTGGATGGTTGCCCCCATCAATTCCTCCTGACGATCCCAGGTATATTTGTATTCGGCTACACCGAAATCGAGATACTGAACTTTATGGTTCATTTCTGTCGTACTCCTTTTCAGACCAATAAAAATCACCCCTAAATCCCCTCAAGGGGACTTAGGGACTATATACTTTCTTTCGTATTTTGTGTTCCGCAGAACTAATTAATTCACCCGGGGCCTGATGTGACGTTCGGCATGGTAGGATGAACGAACGAGTGGTCCGCTCTCCACAATCCGGAAGCCGCGGCGCAAACCTTCTTCTTTTAACGCACGGAATTTATCGGGGTGAACGTATTCCTCTACCGGAAGGTGAATCTTCGTCGGCTGCAGGTACTGTCCCATCGTTAGGATTTCGCAACCATTAGCCACCAGGTCATCCATTGTCTTGTATATCTCGTCGAGGGTTTCGCCCAATCCGAGCATCAGTCCTGATTTGGAAACGGTTCCCGAATCAGAAATCGTCTTGAGCACTTTCAGGCTGATATCGTACTGTGCTTTGCTACGCACCTGCGGCGTCAAGCGCTCGATGGTTTCCAGGTTATGCGAAATAATATCAGGCCTGGCATCGATGATCTGCTTCACCAGTTCAGGCTTTCCATCAAAATCGGGAATCAACACCTCCATGGTCGTATCCGGATTTACCTCTTTGATTTTATTGATGGTTTCCACCCAGTGAGCGGCACCTCCATCGGGCAGGTCATCACGGTCAACCGAAGTAATCACGGCGTGTTTCAGATTCATCAACTGCACCGAACGGGCTACATTGGCCGGCTCATTCGGGTCCAGCGGTTTTGGACGACCGGTTTTGGTCGCACAAAATTTACAGGAACGCGTACAAATTTCCCCCAGAATCATGAAGGTTGCGGTTCCGGCTCCCCAGCATTCCCCCATATTCGGGCACTGTCCGCTGGTACAAATGGTATGTAGATGGTGATCACGAACGACACTTTTTACGTGACGGTAATTCGTCCCAATCGGCACCTTTATCTTCAGCCAATCGGGCTTTCTTCTAGTCTCCATAGCGAATCTACTTTTTAAAAGTTGCGCAAGATAAGCATTTTACAACAAAGCCTGTTTTCTTACTTATCCAGCATATTTTTATATTTTTGGCTCCATTGTTCTCTCAAAAAACACAAAACAAATGAAGGCACTTCAGGTTTTTAAAAAATTTCCACGCACATTTTGGGTTGCGAATACGATGGAGCTATTCGAACGATGGGCCTGGTACGGATTTTTCAGTCTCTTTGCTTTATATCTTACTGGTTCTACGGATGAGGGTGGAATGGGATTCACCCAGATTCAAAAAGGGAATATCATGGGAATCGGTACGGCAATTTTATATTTCCTGCCCATCATTACCGGAACGATTTCTGACCGCATTGGATACAAGCGGACTCTATATATTGCATATACGGTTTATACGACGGCATTCATTGCGATGCCTTTTTTTCATACCTACTTTTCCGTCTTCTTTATTTTCCTCTACCTCGCATTAGGAGCCGCTCTTTTTAAGCCCATTGTATCGGCAACTGTTGCCAAAACTACCGACGAAACAACTTCTTCCATTGGCTTTGGCCTTTTCTATATGATGGTGAATATTGGTGCCTTCATCGGTCCTTTTGTGACAAACCACTACCAGCAAATTGCCTGGAAATATGTTTACTTCTCATCTGCCGCAGTAATTGCAGCAAACTTCATTCTGCTTACCTTCTTTTACCGCGAACCCACCGAGAAACAAAAACAAAAGGAATCGTCGCTGGGTAAAAATATCATAGAGGTGTTCAAAAATATTGGGGTTGCGCTGAGTGATGTTCGCTTTGTTGTCTTCCTGATTATTGTGAGCGGCTTCTGGACCATGTACAATCAGTTGTTCTTCTCTCTTCCGGTATTTATTGAGCAGTGGGCAAATACCAGCATAGTATATGATATGTTCCACAGCTGGTGGCCATGGCTTGCCGAACAAATAGGAACGAGCAACGGTACCATTCCCCCCAACATTCTGATCAATGCTGATGCCGGCTTTATCATCCTATTCCAAATTATTGTCTCGTCGATCGCAATGAAATTCCGCCCCCTGAATGCCATGATTACCGGGATGTTGATTGCTTCCATCGGGGTAGGCTTTTCGATGGCGACACAAAACGGTATCTACACGCTTATTGCCATTCTCATCTTTTCTCTTGGAGAGATGTCGAGCTCGCCCAAAATCACGGAATATATTGGCCGCATTGCTCCGGCAGATAAGACAGCCCTGTACATGGGGTGCTCGTTTCTGCCAGTTGCTGCGGGAAACTATTTTGCAGGAATCATCTCTGGTAATGTTTACCAGAGCATGTCTGACAAAATTCAACTGGCAAAAAACGAGATGGCATCCCGGGGTATTCATATGCCCGAGATATCCAAAGCATTTTCTCAAAACGATTATTTGAAAACAGCTGCAGACAAACTGCATATGAACCTCGACCAGTTCACCAATTTCCTTTGGGATAAATATCACCCGTCGAACATCTGGGTGGTGGTGACCGGAATCGGTGTTGGTGCCGCAGTTTTGTTGTTCCTGTATGATAGACTACTCCTGAAAAAGAAATAAGCTTAAAATATTAGAACGTATTCATCCGGAGCCATGGAGTTTTTATTCCAGCTCCGGATTTTTTTATTTCCCGCTACCGCTAAAAACTTTCAGAGCAGGAAAAATAAATGTATTTTCAGCCGGATTTATTATTGTCAACTTTCGCGAGAAGCTCTTAAATGAAATGCATTTCATGAAACAATTATTTTCAATTCGTATTTCCCGTTTCATTACTTCGGCCGGGATTGTTTTTGTCCTGATCTCATTCCTGAACATGAAATCTGCTTCCGCGCAGAACGACTATCATTTCTTCCAGTACACCGAGCCTTATTTGCCCGACACAACCGGCAACATTTATTTCGCACTCGACAATACCAATTTCTTCAAGAATAACGAATACAAAGGAAAGATCGCTACCGGAGCAACGATTCTGGGAGCCTGGTTCCGTCCCAAGGCAGTGTACTACCCAACCAAACAACTCCGTCTTGAGCTGGGCGTACATATATTAAAATATACCGGCCGCACCGATTACGAAAATATCAGCCCGTGGTTTACGGTCCGTTATCATCCAACTTCAGCCATCACTGTTATTATGGGTAACCTTGACCAGGATGAGAACCACATGCTGCCCGAACCAGTTTACGATCCGCAGCGGTTTTACACCGACAAACCACAGGGCGGTATCCAGATGAAGTACGAAACGGTAAAATGGTACACCGATATGTGGATCAACTGGCGACAGATGATTCTTCCGGGCGACCCGTTTCAGGAAAAGTTCTCGTTCGGGGTGATGAATAAATGGACTTTGCTGGAGAACAATACCAACCAGGTTTCTGTACCGCTGAGTTTTTTCGGTACTCATGCCGGTGGCCAGATTAATGCAGGCCCATCACGTGTCCGGACATACATCAGCGTTTCGCCTGGGATCATGTACAACCACAATACAGGCGGTCATTTCCTGACAGATATCGGAACCAACGACAACTTATTTATAACCACCGGCCCGAAAGACGATACCCTCTCTCCTTTTTCGAAAGGAAGTGCCGTGTTACTTTCCGGTTACGTCAATACACGCCTGGGAGATATCACAGCGGCTTATTGGCGGGCTCATCATTTTTATGCGCCTTTCGGCGGAATATTGTACCAGAACGTTTCGAGCCGTTATCCCGGCACCTCGGTTGAGAACCGCGAACTGGTCAACCTGAAATATCATTTCGACAAATTGATTACCCCGCAAACACACCTGGGATTCATGTTCGATCTGTATTATGATACCATCGAAAAAAAATCGATGAATGCGGCCGGATTGTACCTGGTTGTTAATTTTGGCGTTATTCCCCGAAGAAAAGCACCTTAAGTTCCGATTACAACGAAATTTACGTGCTTAAACAGTTATTTTTGCGAAAATTTTAAATCCGAAATGTTTTCCTTCACTTCAACACCGTCTGTCAAGATCTTTTGTATTGATTTTGTAGCAGTTATTTTTTCCTACCCCAGTTGTAAAATTGAAAAATAACAAATACTTTTGCAGTCCCGATTATCATCCATACTTGCAAACATGCATGGATGAAGACAGCAAAACTGCCTTAGCAACAGTGCCGGAGAACCGGCGACCCGCTGTTCGGAATCCGGGAAAATGCATGTTCGTTAATATGTTGTTTCATTCATTAAATTAAAGAAGCAAGTGGATACGTTGAGTTACAAAACCGTTTCGGCAAATAGTGCAACGGTAAACAAAGAATGGATTGTGGTTGATGCCGCCGATCAGACCCTTGGTCGGTTTGCAAGCAAAGTTGCCAAAATCCTCAGGGGTAAGAACAAACCGAACTTCACCCCTCACGTAGATTGCGGTGACAATGTTATTGTTATCAATGCAGAGAAAATCCGTCTAACCGGAAACAAGTGGAATGCCAAAGAGTATATCCGCCACACCGGATATCCGGGTGGTCAGCGTTCGCAGACTGCCAGTGAAATTCTGGCGAAACATCCGGAAAGACTGGTTGAGAAAGCTGTAAAAGGTATGCTCCCGAAAAACCGTTTGGGACGCAAGCTCTTTACAAACTTGTATGTATTTGTGGGTAGTGAGCACGACAAGCAAGCTCAGAGCCCGAAAGTAATTAACATTGATAACATTAAATAAGAAACATGGAAATCACAAACGCAATCGGTAGGAGAAAAGCCGCTGTTGCCCGTGTTTATATCACCGAGGGTAAAGGTAATATCACTATCAACAAACGGGACATCACCGAATATTTCCCGGTTGATACACTGCAATACATCGTTAAGCAACCGCTTAACCTGTTGGAAGTAGCTGGTCAGTTCGACGTTAAGGTGAGCCTTGACGGTGGCGGCGTAAAAGGACAAGCTGAAGCGCTTCGTCTTGCTATTTCACGTGCAATGATCAAAATCGACGAAGAGAATCGTCCGAAGCTGAAAGCTGCCGGATTCCTGACTCGTGACCCACGCGAAGTGGAACGTAAGAAGCCAGGTCGTCCGAAAGCACGTAAACGCTTCCAGTTCTCTAAACGTTAATCTTATTTGCCGAATCATTAACAGATTTTGTTTAGCATCTAAACTGTCCGGACTCGGTGAGCCCGACTACCGGATAGTTGCCTGAACAGAACGTAAACAAAAACAATTTTATGCCTAGAACAGAATTCAAGCAATTGCTCGATGCCGGTGTTCACTTTGGACACTTGAAACGTAAGTGGAACCCGAACATGGCTCCGTACATCTTCATGGAGAAGAACGGAATCCACATTATCGACCTTCAGAAAACTATTGTCAAAATCGACGAAGCAGCTGCTGCGTTGAAATCTATTGCCAAATCAGGACGTAAAGTTCTTTTCGTTGCTACGAAAAAACAGGCTAAAACAATCGTTTCCGAGCGCATCAAGGAAACCAATATGCCTTACATTACTGAGCGTTGGTCAGGTGGTACACTCACCAACTTCCCAACCATCCGTAAGGCCGTTAAGAAAATGACCTCCATCGATAAAATGATGAAGGACACGAGTTGGGACAACCTCTCAAAACGTGAAAAACTGCAGATTACCCGTCAGCGTGCCAAGCTGGATAAAGTGCTCGGTTCTATTGCCGACCTGACCCGTTTGCCTGCTGCCCTGTTTGTAGTTGACGTAATGAAAGAGAAAATCGCCGTTCGTGAAGCTCAGCGTTTGGGTATTCCTGTTTTCGCCATGGTTGATACCAACTCGAATCCGGAAGGAATCGACTTTGTGATCCCGGCAAACGACGACGCTTCTCAGTCTATCGATCTCATCATCGATGTTATGGCCGAAGCCATCAAAGAAGGTCTTTCAGAGCGCAAAGCTGAGCGTGAGAAAGAAGGTGGCGACGATAAGCCCGCCAAACAAAAGCGCGGAAGCCGTAAAGCTGCAGCTAAAGAAAAAGAAGCTGAACCTGTAAAAGAGGAAGCTAAAAAAGCTGAGCCAGCAAAAGAAGAAGCTCCGAAAGCTGAGCCTGTAAAGGAAGAAGCTAAAGAAGCTCCTGCTGCCGATGAGAAAAAAGACGAAGAAGCTGACAAATAATTGCATTCAAAAAATCAAATAAATCATTTCAACATGGCTATTTCTGCTGCTGATGTAATGAAGTTGCGTAAAGCAACCGGTGCCGGAATGATGGACTGTAAAAAAGCCCTCGCCGAAGCCGAAGGTGATTTCGACCGCGCTGTTGAAATCATCCGTGAAAAAGGAAAACTGGTAGCTAATAAGCGTGCCGACCGCGAAGCAACCGAAGGTGCTGTTCTCGCGAAGGTTTCCGACGATAAAAAATTCGCTGCTCTGGTTGTCCTCAATTGCGAAACCGACTTCGTTGCTAAAAATGAAGGCTTTGTTGCTTTCACCGAGAAAATCCTGGATTTGGCTATCGCCAACAAACCAGCCGATCTCGATGCACTGAAAGCTCTCGATATGGATGGCCGCTCAGTTGAAGCTCATGTTACCGAGCAAACCGGTATCATTGGTGAAAAACTGGAGCTCTCAGCTTATGAAACTGTTCAGGCTGAGGATACCATCGCTTACATTCACCCGGGTAACAAACTGGCAACGGTAGTTGGCTTCTCGAAAGAAGTAGCCGACGAGCAGGTTGCTAAAGACATCGCTATGCAGGTTGCTGCGATGGCTCCGGTGGCTGTTGACAAAGACGATGTTCCTGCTGAAGTTGTTGAGCAGGAGCTCAAAATTGCTAAAGAGAAATTCCGTCAGGAAGGCAAGCCGGAAAACATGCTTGATAAAATTGCACAGGGTTCCTTGAATAAATTCTTCAAAGAGAACACTCTGCTGAACCAGGTCTACGTAAAAGATGGTAAAATGACCATCCGCGAATTCCTCGCATCCAGCGACAAGGATTTGAACGTAACCGATTTCAAGCGTTTCACTCTGAATGCCTAATCACGGTAAAGAATACATGGAAAGCTGCTTCAACTGAGGCAGCTTTTTTTATGTCTACGCGCCTCAGAACCCTCTGATTTCAAATGAAAATCCTGGGAACCGTGGAAAAACCATTTTGAAAACTCGGCGATTTTTATTGTTCATCGTATCTTTACCGAAATAAAATCCAACGCACTCATGGGAAAATTTAAACGTGTATTGCTGAAGTTGTCCGGTGAATCGCTTATGGGCAACCAGCAATATGGTATCGACAGGGACCGCCTGACAGATTATGCCAATGAAATTAAAGAAGCCGTTGCGCTAGGCTCCCAAATCGGGATAGTTATCGGCGGCGGTAATATCTTCCGCGGACTGAGTGGTGCCGCCAATGGTTTCGACCGGGTAAAAGGTGACCAGATGGGCATGCTGGCAACGGTCATCAACAGTCTGGCGCTTAGCTCGGCCTTACAGGCAATAGGTGTTAAAACACGCGTTCTTACAGCTATTCGCATGGAACCTGTGGGTGAATTTTATGCCAAAGAGAAGGCTATCGAGTCGTTGGAGAAAGGTGAGGTGGTTATCTTGTCGGCCGGAACCGGAAATCCTTATTTCACAACCGATACCGGTTCATCGCTGCGGGGCGTCGAAATCGAGGCAGACGTCATGTTGAAAGGAACACGGGTAGATGGAATTTATTCGGCTGACCCGGAAAAAGATCCGACAGCGACCAAATTCGATGAGATCACCTACGATGAAGTCTACAACCGGGGGCTGAAAATTATGGATTTAACAGCCACCACCATGTGCAAAGAGAACAAT
This sequence comes from Prolixibacter sp. NT017, assembly GCF_009617875.1. NCBI lineage: Bacteria > Pseudomonadati > Bacteroidota > Bacteroidia > Marinilabiliales > Prolixibacteraceae > Prolixibacter > Prolixibacter sp. NT017. The sequence goes on from NZ_BLAV01000001.1 coordinate 4,229,116, forward strand.
CTTCCTATCATGGTCTTCGATATGGATACGCCCGGTAATTTGCTTAAATTATTGAAAGGTGAGAAAATAGGCACGTTGGTGCATAATTGAAACAGCTGATTATCTGAAGTATATATTTAATACTTTGAAATCTTTCAATTTTTTCTAAATTTGTTTAAATCAACATCTTGGAAAATAATCGCTCTATGAACGAAGAAATTCAAATGATATTGGATGACGCCCGTACCCGAATGGAACAGGCGCTTGAGCATCTCGAAAAAGAACTGGCTCATATTCGTGCCGGTAAAGCCAATCCGCGCATGCTGGACGGCGTTATGGTCGACTACTATGGTTCGCAGACTCCCCTGAACCAGGTTTCCAGTGTCAGCACGCCGGATGCCCGTACGATCGCTATTCAACCCTGGGAAAAGAAACTGATCCCTGAGATCGAAAAAGCTATTATCAACGCCAATCTTGGCTTCAACCCCGACAACAATGGCGACATCATCCGTATTAATGTTCCTCCGTTAACTGAAGAACGACGCAAAACGCTGGTGAAAGATACGCACCGGGAAGGCGAGAATGCGAAGGTTAGTATCCGTAACGCCCGTAAGGATGCCAATGATTATCTCAAGAAATTGTTGAAATCGAAAGAGATTTCAGAAGATATGGAGAAGATTGGTATTGACGAGGTACAAACCATTACCGACGACTATATCAAAAAAGTTGATGAAGGAATGGAGAATAAGGAAAAAGAGATCATGACGGTATAACAACCGACTGTTTATAAAAACACAAAGGCTGCAATATTCATTATTGCAGCCTTTTTTATTTCGATGTATCGTATCTTTATTTTTCCCGGAGTTGCTTTACTTTCTCCATCAGTGAATCCACGCGGTCCCGATCCACCGGGTTCATCCAGTAACCTTCCTCCTTCAGCGAGGACCCAATAATAAATCCATCGGCATACGGCCAGTAGGACTCTATATTTTCTTCCGATATGCCCGAACCGATCAAGACGGGCAGACTGGAAGCCCGTTTAGCTACCTTAACGTCCTCAATGGCGGCTTTTTTTCCCGTAGCTGCACCTGTGATAATAATTCCGTCAGAAAGGAAAAATTCGGCCGCCTGAATCGTTTCTTCCAGGTTCACATCGGCTGTGATATTGTGCGAGGCATGTTTTTTCCGGATATCCGTGAAAATACCAACACTGTCAGCCTCTATTGATTTCCGGTACCGCATGACCAGGGCCGCGTCAGAATCCATGTAACCTTCGTCTGCCACATGACCGAAAACGAATCCTTCGGCCCTCACAAAATCAAGGCCGGCTGCTTTGGCAATGGCTACGGCATCGGTATTGGCTCCAGCCAGCACCTGAATTCCGACAGGCAACTCGATCTCCCGCTGTACGGCAAGCGCCGCTGCCGTCATGGCTGCCGTAATCTCGGGGCCGACCTTCCGGTTTAAGTAGGGCACGTCGTGCATATTTTCAATCATCACTGCATCGAGTTCATGACTGTTATAAATCAGGGCTTCTCTCACAGCCGTATCGATAATTTCGGCCATGCTCATCTTGTGGCGAGGTGTACCGGGCAACGCTCCCAAATGGACCATCCCGATAATGGCTTTTCGTTTAAATGATAATTTCACAATTCCGGATTTTATCTAAAACAGTTTATATAAGGAAAGATAAAAATATTTGCCCACTCCATCCGGCCTTCCAAACGGATTTTTGTACAAATCCAGACTCCTTCTACACCAAATTACGACTATCTGACGGGAGTTTTCAACCGTTTTTTGTTAAGAACTTTCCTTTTTAAATCCCGATTCATCAATAAAATATTTGTAATTTGAATAATGAAACCAATCGATAACCTCCCTCCTCTTTTTTAACTATTTACAGAGGTTTCTGTAAATTATTTTTACACCTTATTTGGTTGACGAATAGCATATGTTCATACATAATAATCCACCTTCTTCGCGGTCCTTTCCCCCGCTCTCTGCCTATTTCAATTCAGATTTTAAGTATTGACGAAATTCGCGCTTCCCGGAAATTGTATTCATGGAATAAGCACACCATGAAACTTACCATTGCATATTACGTTAAACTTTGACATATTATCGTCCGATAAATCAGATGGTGATTCTATCATTCATTCATAAATCAAATTTATTCATATATGAAAAGAATTGTTTTCGCGCTCCTTTTTGTTCTCGGTCTTTCCGTTAGTCCGACTTTTGCCCAGGGCGTGCACATTTACGATCCGAACGCCAACGCCACTGAGCAAATTGCAGCAGCAGTGAAGAAAGCCCATGCCGAGGGAAAAAACGTTTTTCTGCAGATTGGAGGGAACTGGTGTCCCTGGTGTGTGAAGTTCCACGGCTTTTGCGACAATACCCCAGAGATTCATCAATTGATGGAGAAAAATTATGTCCGGGTGATGGTGAATTACAGCAAGGCAAACAAAAACCTGGATGTTTTGGCGAAACTAGGCTATCCTCAACGTTTCGGTTTCCCGGTGCTGGTCATCCTGAATGACAAGGGGGAACGTATTCATACGCAAAACTCCGCTTACCTGGAACAAGACGGAGGTTACAGCATTAAAAAGGTGGCAGGTTTCCTGAAAAACTGGAGCCCCGACGCGTTAAATCCGGCACACTACGCTTCGAAATAAAACCTTACCAAAAGCGGGACAGGCGTTCCGCTTTTTTTATTTCCTCCCGGGAAAAATCCTGATTTCTTTCTTCAAACTAAAACGATAAGCCACATTGGCCCTGATATTCCCCGAGCGATAATGAATCCGGGTACCCTCGGGTGGTGCTCCCATCAACATATCCATGTTCACACATGTCGCCCCAACATACACTCGCCCAAACTGATAACCTGCCCCAAAACGTTCCGTCAGTTTGTAAAATGGCGAGTAGGTATGATAATCCCGGTTGTCCATGTCCGTCAACGTGCTTCTCCCCACACCGATTCCGCCGATGGCCGACAGCATGATAAAAAACCGCTTATCGATGACAAATGTATGTGCATAGCCGCCGGTTGCCGCCACTGCCAACCATTCCCAGCGTTTAAAATTAATGCCGTTGTAAAAATCTGGTACTGCTATTCCCGAGGGAACAAATGACGAATCAGCGTCGGAACCATCCCAGTATACACCGCCGCCGGCAAAGAAACTTCCGGCACTCTTTTTCTGCCACTCATCCTGAAGAAATGGAGCCCGGAAACTGAACCGGGAATAATTGAAGTTGTAATTCATTTCCGCATTAACCGCATAAGCACGAATATCGGGTCGTGTATAATAGAAACCTTTCGGTGGAGGAGACTTCAATATATCATGGCTGTTGTTGAGATACTGCCCCCAGAAAACGTGCGAAAACAGATCGAAGGTAACCCGCCTGAGGTAAAGATGCGTTTGAAAATCGAGGAAGGTGGTTTTGCCGTATTTTTCCACCGGCATTCTCATCGATGGCAGGCTAAAACCCGCGTTAATTCCCAACAGCTTGTAGTTGATACCAAAACCAACCAGGTAGTTATTACTGGGCAGATAATCAAGTTTCTTATTTAAGGAGCCGTCAATGAGTTGTTGTCCCATGTATTTGCGGGACGTATACAACCTGACCACAAGGTCGTTCTTGTAGGAGGCAATGTAGCTGCTATCAGGATGAGAATTCAGTTTCTTCAGAAACGACCCCTGTCCGCTGACATGACCGGAGAGTAAAGAAAATAAAACCAGAAAAAGAATCAACCGCATAACCCCATTTTACAAATCGCTGCAAATTTTGCGGGGGGAAAGGTATAAAAAAGAGAGCGTCTAGGCTCTCTTCATATGCTCTTAATTTTCCTTTTTAATCAGTAACCAGGCATCACGGAATTGCTTGTACTCATCGCGAATATCCGTCACCTTTTTCCTGGCGGTATTCTCGTCATCGTAGCTGTCGACACAAACCCGGTACAGGCCGTTTTCGTTTACCAGAATTCCCGGATAAAAACCTTCGTGCATCAACTGATTTTTGAACTTCTGAGCATTCTGATATACACCAAAACTGCCCAGGATAACGTAAAACCGTTTGCTATCGAGCGATTTTTCTTCTCCGTCCGGCACGCTAACCTTTTCTTCCTTCACCACAATTTTCGGTGCATTATCAATTTTCGTCGTTTCCGGTTCTTTCATCTGCTCGGGAGTGGTGGTTTCCGGCATTAAGTGTTGGGTTTTACAACCGAAAACGAAAGCCAGACTGAGTATAAAGAAGATTTTGAGAATTTTCATAAGTACAAAATTAAGAATAGGAATATGTAAAACGAATATAAGAATATTTTACCAGTTGCTTATCATTTCATTACGGAGGTGCTGAAAAATATGCCGGTACGATGGTCAGTCTTCCCTGGAAAAGCAAAGTTTAGCACAAAAAAAAGTGGCACCGTGGTGCCACCCTTTTTATGCCATTGGATACTGAAAAATAGGAGTCCCCGCTTTTCCTTTCTCTTTCATCATTTTTATCTCCTCAGCCGACAAAGGTTTAATCCGGGAAGAAAGCTCCAGCGCCATTTTAAACAAGTCTTCGTTGCCCGGAGGAAGAGCCGCTGTGACCGGATGTGAAAGGGTAAACCGAAGTCCCATCAGTGCCTCTTCCGGATCGGTTAATGGTTGATACCAGCACTTGGGAACCTTGTTGGTCGTGCCTTCCGGATACGGACTTTTGGCCATCGCCTTCAAGGCAAGAATGCCCATTTGTTTACTGTGTGCTCTTTCCAGAACCTGTGGACCGAAATTTCCTGCGTACCACGTCGTATAGTTGACAGGGAAGAGGATGGTATCGAAATCATGCTGATCCATCAGAGCGTTGGCCGCTTCGACGGAGTGTGCAGAAAAACCGAGAAAGCGAACCTTCCCTTCATTTCGGGCAGCGAGGAACGTTTCCATGGCGCCACCCGGAGCAAAAATTTGTTTCACATCGTCGAGGGTGGTCACAGCATGCAACTGGTACAAATCCAAATGATCGGTTTTCAGCCTTTTCAGCGATTGCTCCAACTCTTTCCGCGCTCCATCTTTCGAACGCTCGGTTGTTTTACATGCCAGGAAAACATCTTTCCTGTAAGGCTGCAATGCCGGTCCCAATTTTATTTCGGCGTCTCCGTAACTGGGAGCAACATCAAAGTAATTGATTCCATAATCGATGGCTTCGCTCACCCTGGAGGACGCTTGTTGCGGGGTTGCATCCATCACCACAATTCCGCCAAAGCCGAGCATCGATAGTTTTTCACCGGTTTTCCCCAATGAGCGTCTTTCAATTTTACCGGGAGGATTCTCCCTAATCATACCAGCCAGATCGGCCGGAAAAAGACTGAGAAGAGGAACGGCACCTGCCGTTGTTTTGATAAAATTTCGTCTTTTCATAACCACGGTCATTTTTTAATGGATTTTCAAAAAAAGCGACTGGTCGTACCCGGAATAATGAGCACACCAGTATTCTGATTGAGCAAAAAATTCCTGCTTCGTTGGTGGGAATATCGGAGGATTAGGCCTTCCTAAGTCAGATTTGGAAAAGCACAAATAAAGTTATGAATTTTTAAACAGGAATGGAATTGAACGTCGGCTAGCACTTATGGAAACATATAACACTCAAATTGAATGCTTCACATAGCTATGTACTGACATAACAAAATCACTTCCTTCGCCGGGCTTGCTCCAAATCTCAAGCTCTCCTTTGTTCTGATGGGCTATCTCGCGACACAACTGCAATCCCAAACCGGTTCCCTTTTCGTTATTGGTCCCGGCAGAGGTGAACTCAATTCCCTGGCGAAGTTTCTGCAGGTCTTCCTCGTTAATCCCTATACCGTCATCCTTCACATGAATTTCAAGTCGGTTATCTGCAACCGAGCGAACAAACACCTTGATGCTGCCGCCTTCAGGGGTGAATTTTATGGCATTGGAAACCAGGTTGCGAACGGCCAACTGTATCGAGTTCGAATCGATAACGGCTTCATATTCCTGAGTCAAATCAAGTGTGAGCGCAATTGATTTTGACTGAGCTGTTTGCTCCAGTTGCTCAATACTGTTCTTTAATATCTTGTTCAGGCTATGCCTTTTCAATTCGTATTGCACCTGGTTGTTCCGGCTTCGTCCCCAAACCAACAGGTTATCGACCAAACCAACGAGCGAACGGGCTGAAACCTTCATTTCCTTTCTTAATTCGCGGCGGCTGGAGTCATCCAATTCATCGCCATCCATCAACTCCATCACCTGAACGAAAACAGCCAACGGCGAACGCAAATCGTGCGCAATGATCGAGAACAGTCGATTCCGGCTTACCACATCCTCCTTCAAACGTTTGTTTTGTTCCGATATTGACCGGTTCTTATTCTCAATCTCTACTCTTTTTTGGTTAATTTCTTCCGTCCGTTCGTTCACCAGCGACTCGAGGTTGGCATTTACCGCCTCCGATTCACTTGTCAGTTTTCTTTCGTTTCGGATGGTCATGACAAACCGCTTTAACATGATGGCTGTCTCGATGTAAATAAACACCACAAAACCGTATTTCATCAGGTATTCACCGTAATGAACCTCAAAGGCATTGGCGACCAGTATGTCATGCAAAATGATCACCAGGATTAAGCTGATTCCAATCAGATGGTACCGGGCAAATGCTACCTTTCGACCAGTCAATTTCAGCGAAAAATAGAAAATCAATATTCCTGAAAAGAAAACAAGCGCATAGAAAATGAACAACGAATAAGCGAATATCCTGACCGGTAGAAACAATATCCCCAGGCTACAGAAAACCGTTATGTAAGTTACCAGTCGGTTCCATGCATAAAAAGCCTGATTCCGGTAGAAATAATAGTAATACCAGTTGAAGAACATCAACGCCAGGAAGGTCGACAGATATTCAATCCGGATGAGCCACGTCCACGAAGGCGTGAATAAGTCATTGATCAGGAAGTTATCATTGGCCAGGCTGCGCAATACAACAAACCAGAGCGAAAGGCTGAAATACAAAAGGGATTTCTCTTCACGGTAGTAGAAGGCGAAAATCGAGTAAAAAACACCAAATGTTATCAGAAAAATCAGCGCTGCAAAAATCAGATGATTATGTTTCCGCGCCTGCAACGCGACGCTGCCAGGTGTCCCCAGATAAAGGGGTTTCCAGAACCCTCCTCTACGGTGATGAAAATTGGATACCTGGATGACAATATCAACAGGTTGCTTCCCCGCTATAAACTGAATATGTCCGGGGCGGTAACGCGGAACCGATGAGCCGAAGGATGTCCCTACTCTCCCGTTCTTGTAACGGAGTTTTCCGTCGATAAAAAGTTCGAACGCAGAATCGAAAATGGGAACCAAAAGGCTTAATGTGTCCCCATCTGCACCCGCAATTTTTAAACGGGCATGATACGTGGCATATCCGCTGCCAGGAAGTGATTTTCCGTTAACAGAGTATTCGGTCCAGTAAGCGGGGATATTGACCATTTCAGGCTTCTCGCTGAAAGAGTGACCCGAAGAAAGACTATCGGGGCTAACCAGCTGTTTCCAATAAAATTCCCATGTCCCGTCCAGTTTAACGGGCTCTCCCTGCTGCAACTTCTCTAAAAGGATGTTCACGACACCCTTCGAAACGAGCTCGGCTTTTGAATGACCGGGCAAACAGCTCCAAATTATCAGCAAAAAGAAAATATATAGTGGTCCCTTTTGTCTCATCCTTTCTTTTTAAAGCACACACCATCAACCTACACATAACCATGCGACTAGAACAGAGAACACTTCTTCCTCCGGCGTCAAACAAGTCGGGTTATTCCCTAAAAGCAATAACGTCTCCGCTCCGTAAATATTCTTACAGACCGATACTTTTCTCAGAAAAAATGTAATTAGTATGACTCGTTGGTGAGGTACTTGCCGGAAATAAAGCGAACCGGGAACCAGGCCGCAAAAAATCCGATGACCAGAACGGAAATAAAAATGGCCGTCACATCCATGGGGATGATTTTAACCGGATAAGCATCGATAATGAAGGAGGTGCCGCCGGTGAGTTTTAGCAATCCGTATGTTTGCTGAAGCCAACTGACAACCAGGCCGAGAAAAGTACCCACTACGGCTCCGATGATGGAAATGGACCAGCCTTCGAAGAGGAAAATTTTTCGGATAAGACTGTGATTGGCTCCCATACTTTTCAGGATATTGATGTCTTCCTTCTTATCGAGAATGAGCATGGTGAGAGAGCCAACAATATTGAAGGAGGCAATGAGCAAAATGAAGACCAGGATGAGGTAAACGGCCCACTTTTCGCTCTTCATGATTTTGTAGAGATAATCGTGCTGCTGGTATCGGTTTTTCACCACAAACCGGTTGCCCACGAGTTCCTGTATTTTCTGTTGCGTTTCTTTGACGGACGCATCTTTCTTCAGTTTTAACTCAACAGCACTGACGCCGGTAGGCATTTCAAACAACCGGCGGGCAAATGCCATGGGAACAATCACGTACTTCGAATCGATTTCCTGCTGAATACTGAATATCCCGGTAGGAAAAATAATGTCGTGATTGAAATTTCCGACCAGTCCCATACCCATGGTTCGGCCCCTTTGCGGAACATACACCTGGATGGGGTTGATAAAATTGAGTCCAACCGAAAGGTAATAAGCTACCCCTTGCCCAATCACAGCGTAATAGTTGTTCGCGTCTTCCAGCTTGAATTTGCCGTCTACCAACATCGTATCGATACCCGTCATCTGCTGAAACGATGGACTCACGCCCATGATGGTGGCAATGTATTGCTGATTGCTGTACCGAAGCAGTGCATTCTCCTCGATAATCTGAGCATAGTCGGCGACTTCGGGCAGGTTACGTATTTCCTGAAAAATGGCCGTGCTGTCCTGGAAACTTTTCCCTTCGGCTATGGTAATTTTCAGGTCTGGGTCGAACGATGAAAAGAGCGATTTGATCAAGCCGTCGAAGCCATTGAATACCGACAAAACCACCACCAGTGCCATCGTCCCCACCGACATACCGACGATGGAAATTCCGGAAATGATGTTGATGATATTGGTCTTCTTTCGCGAAAGCAGGTAACGCTTGGCTATGTATAACGGCAGGTTCATCAAGTATTTTCTTTAGACTGGCTTTTCGGCTTTCACCATCAGTCCGGTTCCGGTTTCATGCTTTCCGTGCACATCGAAGTAATTCAGCAAAGCGGAAACGGGGTAAGCGACCAGGTAATAGAATGGCAACACCACGAAAAAGATTTTGGAAGCGCCCAACATCTGGATCGGATACTTCATAGAAAGACGCCAGGAAATTTTTCCCGGGGCACCATATGTATAGCGTACATCGATGTTGGTAAATCCGGCTCGTTCCAGCTTTTCGCGAATATCCGCCACACCGTATCCATCGCGCACATGCTCATCGATAAAGCCATGAACATCTTCCTCGTGTTCGTGATCGTGGCTATCGGAACCGCCCTGATCGGACGGAGTGGAAATGAACAGTACGCCGCCTGGCTTCAGTGATGCATTAAAATTCCGGAAAACCTGCTCGTCTTCCAGGATGTGTTCCATTACGTCCACCGAAAGAATCAGGTCGTAAGTTTCCGGCTCATCAAATTTGGTCAAATCCGCTTCCGCGAAATGCACCCGTTCGCCTTTCCCAATACGGTTAAAAAACTGGTTGCAATCAGCTATCTGCTCTTCTTTTACGTCAACACCTTTGATTCGTGCCTTCGGAAAAAGCCGGCTCATCCGGTAGGTGTACTGGCCAAAGCCGGAACCGGCGTCCAGGATTTTCAATTCCTTTCCGGTATGTGACTTGCCCCACTTCTTCAGCTCCCGACTAACGTGCCAGGCACGCAACAAAAGCATATCGAGCAGTGAATAGAAAACTTTGCGCAGAAAAGGCGTCCGGTTAAAGGCTTTTCCCAGAACGCGTTTGATCGGATCGTATTGCATGTGCCTGAAATCGTTTAAAATCGAGCGTTTGTAATTTATTTCAACAGGTTGTCAATGTTTTCGATGTAGTCGAGACTGTCATCCAGGAAGAACTCCAAATCGGGAATTACCCGCAACTGGTGGCGCACAATCCGTCCCAATTCCCCACGTAAATGGCCTTTCCGGTTGTTGATGTGGTCCAGAATTTCCTGTGCATTGTCCGACGGAAAGATACTCAGATAACAGCGAGCCAGCGACATATCGCGGGTCACCCTCACAGTCGTTACGGTAATCATCTTCCCCTGAAAAAGCATCTGGGTTTCGCGTCGAAACAATTCGCTCAGTTCTTTTTGTATCAACCGGCCAATTTTATTCTGACGGGTACTATATTCTTTCATCTCTGTCTTTTTTCTTTTGCTGTAAATAACGGTTTCCCGGAAACTCAATACAAAATAGCGTTAACACAGGAATCCATATGTCGTGATATTTAAGCGCAAAGGTAAATAATTATGACGGAAGATAATTCATTGCCCAATTACTGCTGCTCATTTATCAAAAAATGACTCCCGTTTTTCATTTGAGTCTTGACTTTTCACCGAATCGCCGTATATTTATATGTGCAGACATAATATGCAAACTGCTTATGAACTGCGGATAAACAACTAATTATTGATTGTGTTCCGGATGTAATCATCCAATCGATATCATTACCATATGAAACTCAAAATCGACCACAACAGTTCAAAGCCCCTGCATGCCCAGGTAGAAATTCTACTGCGCAAACTGATCGAAAAACCCGAATATCAGGAAGGTGCCTATTTGCCCAAAGAGGTTGATTTAGCTAAAAAGTTAGGCATATCGCGAAACACCGTTAGACAAGCTATCAACAAGCTGGTATTCGAAGGATTACTTATCAGGAAGAAGGGACAAGGGACAACTGTTGCTCCAAAAACAAATCATACACCGGCGGTTGACGGAAATGCCATTGCACGACAAATTCAGTCAGATGAAGAACCATTGGTCACGCTTCAGACAAATGCGGTCCGGGAAGATGCCAACGAAACGGTCGCCCGGTTCATGCAAATTCCGGAAGGAACACCCGTTTTCAAAATTACCCGGTTGGAAGGAAATGACGACGAACCGGTGGTTTATCTCGAAAGCTACTTCCATCCCCGTCTGGGATTACACGAAGACATGGATTTTTCAAAGCCACTGAGCCAGATTCTAACCAACGATTTATCGGTTGTCCTCTCGCTTTCGCGTGAAAAAGTGGAAGCCCGGCCTGCATCGACCATCACTGCCAAGCGACTGGGCATCACTACCATTGATCCGGTACTGGTTCGTGAACGCTACGTTTATGATACCGACAACCAGCCGGTAGAATACACCACCAGCTTTTACAACGCTTACAAATACGCCTACAACATTGAGATTCAGCACAACCAGGTTGTCTACCCAGACGTTTAAGCTTTCTCGTCCGAACCAAGACGGAATTTTCTCTTCTTTGTTGTTATATCTTCGGTTACCGACATCACTAACCTATTCATGTTTAAACATAGAAATTACGAATGGAAGCGCTGGCAACATACGGTTTAATTGGTCTCTTTGTCGCTGCCTTTGTGGCGGGAACCCTCATTCCGTTTAATTCGGAAATCGTGTTGAGTGCCGTTCTGATCGCCGGTGCCGATTTGATGACCGCACTCGTTGTGGCAACCATCGGTAATTCATTGGGGGGACTGGTGACCTATTACATGGGACACATCGGGAAACCGGAATGGCTGGAAAAATACGGCAAGGTGAAACATGAAAAGCTGGTGCAAATACAACCGCAACTCAACCGGTACGGGCCCGCAGCTGCAACGCTTTCGTTTGTTCCCGGACTCGGTAATGTTATCATCCTCGGGCTTGGTTTCTTCCGCATTGCTCCATTCTGGAGCTTCCTGTTCATGACATTCGGCAAGCTGGCCCGTTATGCTGTTTGGGGATACATGACCGATTTAGTGATTTAATACCCCGAAAAAGTCGACATTACTGAACCGACTGTTGCCTAAATAGTTGTATCTTTTTACACTGAAATGAATTTGTAAGAATCTCGATTATTAACCCTACGCTAATGGGTCCATGCGAAAGCTCATTCTGAATATTGCTATTAGCCTCGATGGCTGTATTGAAGGACCGAACGGTGAGTTTGACTGGTGTTTCACCGACCAGGACTACGGGATGACCCAATTCATGAAACAGATTGACACGTTATTGATGGGACGGAAAAGTTACGAAGTGCTCACTTCCTCTTCCACTGACCCATTTCCCGGCAAAGAGTTGGTCGTTTTCTCCCGAAGGCTCCGTAATCTCGAACCTCCTGCACGACTTCATCAGGGAAACCTGAAACATACGGTGACGCAGTTGAAAGTCCAGCCCGGAAAAGACATCTGGTTGTTCGGTGGTGCCGACATCGCCGGACAATGCCTCGATCTGGGTCTGGTCGACGAAATGCAGCTCGCGGTTCATCCCCTGTTCATTGGCAATGGAAAGTCACTGTTCCGTTTGCTGAACAGGCGCCGAAACTGGAAATTGAGTGAAACCAAGCGCTTCGATACCGGTTTGATACAACTCTTCTACCGGAAAGAACAGTAGTCGAAACCGTCAGTCTCGCTGTCGCTGCCTGGACAAGTCGATAACCAGTAGTTATTGAGTATAATGGAATTGTATTTGCACACACAATTGATTACCAATTACTTTACCATCGCAAACCAACACTCAAACTCATGTTGGTACTTAACGTCTTTCCTATCGGAAAAAACATAACCGAAACGATTAAATAAGACAACTATGAGCCTTCAGATTTTAGTATTCGGCTTCCTTTTCGGAGCCATTCTTCAGCGGGCACAGCTGAACAAATACAACACCATCAGCGGAATGGCAACGCTGGAAGACTACACCGTAGTCAAAGCCATTCTCGTCGCCATCGGACTGGGCATTATGCTCATCAACTTCGAAATCGGAACCGGGCAAGCAATCTACCATGTAAAACCGTTCATTGTTGGCGGCATTATGCTGGGCGGATTGATTTTCGGAGCCGGCATGGCCATTCTGGGTTACTGCCCCGGAACCATGGCTGTCTCACTTGGCGAAGGCTCCATCGACGCTTTGGTCGGTATCGTAGGCGGCTTGCTGGGAGGACTCATCTTCACTGCAGTCCTGCCTGCCATCGAACCCATTCTGGGTCCCAACTTAGGCAAGATTTCCCTCTTTACCATCATGGGTGAGCAAACCACTTACTGGTTTTACTTTCTGACGATTTTATTTGGCGCCGCAATGATTCTGCTCGCCTTCTATTTCGATAAAAAACACAAAGCGCCCAATTATCGCTGGCTGTTTGCCGGCCTGGCTTTGGCTGTTCTCAATGCCATGGTATTCCTGAAGGTGACTTCCAACCGTCCCATCGGTGCATCGACGAGTTATCCGTATGTAGCTGACCAGCTCACCGGGATGACCAACAACGGTTATTTTGGTAAGATTGCTACTCCGGGACATTGGGAATTGGTTTTCCTTTTCGGAGCGCTGCTGGCCGGACTGGTTTTCTCACTCCTGTCAAAAGAATTCAAAATTACCGCGATCCACCGTCGCTGGGAGCATTACAAAGGCAAGTCGGTAAGCAAACGACTGGTGACTGCTTTCATTGGTGGATTTATCCTCATTTTCGGAGCACGAATGGCCGGCGGATGTACCAGCGGACACATCCTCTCCGGAGGCATGCAGTTAGCCGTGAGCAGCCTGGTATTTGGCATCTTCGTTTTTGCCGGCCTGTTGATTACCGGAAAATTATTCTATAAGAGAAAGTAACTTCCAATTAGATACCCCTTTCGGGGGAAAACACCATCCTGTTCGAACATAGCATGGTGTTTTTTTATGAAAAATCGCCAGATGGCAGACTCCAGACATTTCAGGTTGAAAAAAATTTAAGGGTTTAAGGATAACCACTGACTGCCTTGCCGGCGTAAATGGCGTGAAGGAAGGATGTCATCCCTCGGCGGGATGACATCCTTTATAACACATAGTTCCCCGTATCATGGCGGAAGCAAAATACCACTTAGCGGAGTCTGCCCACCACCTAGCGAACAATCCCCACCTGTCAGCGAAGTCCGCCCACCACTTAGCGAACAATCCCCACCTGTGGTTACCCCTGGGTGCGGGCCGGCCATTCACGCCATGGTTGTTGAGGGAAACGGCAGAGGCTGCGAACATTTCGCTGAAGCGGAAAATTCATCCGCCAGCCGGGAAAGATGTATCGCAGGTCATGAATTTCTGCCGCTCAAAGCTGCCATTTCGTTATCCTTTCGTGATTTTTCTATTGCAAAATCGCGACATTTGCGACCAGATAAAAAGCTATCCATCTCACTTTTTTCGGGTTACCAACATAAAGTTTTCGTCATCCCACCAATCGCTTTTGCAACCCGTTGGATATCCTCAGCCAAACATATACCTTAGAATGGTTCAAAACAGACTTGACAACTGACAATTAAATACTATGAAAAAGCTTTTCACTGCTTTTGCGGTACTCGCATTCGGGCTGATTCTTTGGTCCTGCCAGCCGCAAAAGAAAGAGGCCGTTGTGCTAACGGCACCAGCCGGCGATCGGTTCACGAAGATTGTGCCGGGCGGCGAAACCGTACTTCCCAACGGACGGCTCATTACGCCTTTCGGGAATACCTTTACGGTGGCGCCACACCCGTTTGGTTTGACACTCAGCCACGACGGAACGGTAGCCGTAACCGCTAACTCGGGCATATCGCCACTTTCCATTTCCATTTTGAAAAACATCACGTCGAAAAATCCGGACATCCGACAGGTACCTCCCGGTCCATCGACCGACCGCGGTGTGCTGGCTTCGGTTTTCATGGGACTGGCTATTTCGCCGGACAATAAGGTGGTCTACGTAGCCGGCGGACAAACCAACCAGATTTACCTGTTCGACATCACCACCGGGGAAAAACTGGATTCCATTGATTGCAACGTGATGGCCGATGGCGAGAAAACGCCTTACGGGTACATCGGCGACATGGTGCTGAGCAAAGACGGCAAAACCCTGTATGCCGTCGACCAGATGAACTTCCGGCTCATCATCGCGGACACGCAAACGAAAAAAGTGCTGTATTCGGTTCCTACCGGAAGATATCCCTTCGGGGTCACCCTTTCGCCTGACGGAAGCAAGGCGTACGTGGCCAACGTGGGCATGTTCGAGTACAAGAAGATTGACGACATCGAGTCGGAACACAAGATTGACAAAGCGTTGAAGTTTCCGGCGTTTGCTTACGGCTCGAAGGAGATGAAGGACGGAACGGTTATCGACAGCATGAAAGTGCCGGGCCTCGGCGACCCGAACGTTCCCGAATCGTTCTCAGTGTGGGCCGTTTCGCTGAAAGACAAGCCGCATGTAACGGCCAAAATCAAAACCGGAACACTCGTCGGAGCCAAAGTAGAAGGCATCCCGGCCGTGGGTGGCTCGAGCCCGAACTCGGTGGTAGCAACTGACCAATACGTTTTCGTGAGCAACGGAAACAACGACAACATCTCCGTCATCGATACAAAGAGAGATACCATCATCAAGGAGATAGCCCTGAAGCCGGCTGACCCTTTGAAGCATTTCCGGGGCGTAATTCCGTTCGGTCTGGCCGTTTCTCCGGACCAGAAAAGGCTGTATGTAGCCGAATCAGGCATCAACGCGGTGGGGGTGATTGATATTCCCTCGTTAAAAGTGCTTGGCCACATCCCGGTAGGCTGGTTCCCATCGAAACTGAAAGTAACGCCTGACGGGAAAAAGCTGATTGTAGCCAATGCGAAAGGCTACGGTGCCGGTCCCAATGGCGGCAAAGATTTCAAGGAAGGCCCCGAAGGAACCTACATCGGCAATCTGATGAAAGGAACCGTTACTGTGATGGACATTCCCGATGACTGGGAATTGACCTCACTCACCGACAAGGTTATCCATAACAATTTTAAAATCCAGGCGGTGACGGATGCGATGAAAGGACGGGAGAACAACCCGATTCCGCTTTACGGCGGACAAAAGGAGTCACCCATCAGGCACATTGTTTTCATCTCGAAAGAGAACCGGACGTACGACGAAATTTTCGGTCAGTTGAAGAACGCCAACGGCGACCCGACCATTGCCCGTTACGGAAGCGATGTAAGGTTCACCAACCATGAGGGAACCATGAAGGTGGAGCACGCCACCGTGATGCCCAACCACCTGAGACTGGCCCGGCAATTCGGCTTTGGCGATAACTTTTATGTGGATTCGGATGTGTCAGCTGACGGACACCGCTGGCTGGTGAATACCTATCCCAACGAGTGGGTGGAAACCTGTACGCCGGCCAGCTACGGCGGCAACCGCCGTTACAATCCGGAATCTACGGCACCCGGTGCTTTGGCCATGAACGGCGCGGCAGGAGCCATCTACCCCGAAGATTACAACGAAGCCGGTTCGCTTTGGGATCACCTGG
This sequence comes from Prolixibacter sp. NT017, assembly GCF_009617875.1. Lineage (NCBI taxonomy): Bacteria > Pseudomonadati > Bacteroidota > Bacteroidia > Marinilabiliales > Prolixibacteraceae > Prolixibacter > Prolixibacter sp. NT017. The sequence goes on from NZ_BLAV01000001.1 coordinate 4,245,517, forward strand.
AGCGAAACAAAATCGACTTTTACAATTTCGGGTTCAGCGTGATGTTCGAGCCGGCATTCTACGACAAATCGTACAAGTACACCGGCATTAAGCAGTTTGCCAACTTCCCGGTGCCGCAGCCCATCTTCACCCGCTCGTCGAAGGCATACCCGACGTTCAACATGAACATCCCGGACCAGTTCCGCATCAGCCAGTTCATCAAGGAATTCAATCAGAAATGGATTAACACCCAGGATACGATGCCGAGCGTGATGACGGTCATCATTCCCAATGACCACGGTGCCGGTGAGCGGCCAACCGAAGGGTATCCTTTCCGCGAAAGCTACATGGCCGACAACGACCTGGCGGTAGGGCGCATTGTGGAGTTCCTGTCGCACACGCCGTACTGGAAGAACATGGCGATTGTGATTACCGAAGATGACGCGCAGAACGGTGTGGACCATGTGGATGCGCACCGCAGCGTGCTGATGGTGATTTCGCCCTACGCGAAACATCATTACGTGGGGCATGTGCACTACAGCTTTGGCAGTATTTTCAAAACGTTCTGGAATGTGTTAGGGCTTCCCTATCTGAACCAGTACGATGCCGGCGCTACCGACCTGGCCGATATGTTCACCGATAAGCCGGACTTTACGCCGTACGAAGCCGTTCCAGTCGACAAACGCATCTTCGATCCGAAGAAAGCACTCGATCCGCTGGACGAAAACTTCGACTGGGCTGCTCTCAACAAAGGCACGAAACTCGACGACCCGGATGACATGGTGAAAGACCAGAAAGAACAGCCTGAATACCGGACGGAAGACCAGAAGTAAATGGACAATTAAGGACCCTAAAAAAGAAAAGTCCCCGGGGTATCGGGGACTTTTCTTTTTTTTAACAGAGACTGAAAAACAATTATCACTAATTGCTATTTGTATCTCTCTTCATGTCTCTAATTATTTCAGTAGGGTTCAATATTGGAAGAGGATATTTAGCAAATGGTGTACCCTTTGTATTTTTAGCCAGAATACCTCTTGAAGTACCGATGCAAACACCTGCAAGCGTAGCTAAAAATTTATCTTCAAGTTCAATCTCTCCCCCTTCCATCTTTTTCACAACACTTACCAAATTAATAACTTCAAAAACAATCTCTGTCTCAAGCTCAATAACAGGATCATCGTATCCCTCGACGATAAATCTAACCAATGTTGAAAATATGAAGTTGCTTTTATCAAAATCTACCTCAAAATTAAATCCTAAACCGAAAATCAAATTTTGACCAAAAACAATTTCCTCCATTGGAATAGGAGAATGAGATTGTTTGTATGACACCTCATTAATTTCTGATATACTAATTTTAATCTCTTGATCTGCTTTCATAACTAATTCATTGAAGCGTATTCATACTTCGAGTTTTCTTTGACTTCGCCCCCCCAATTATTCCGAATCTCTATAATATGGTTTGATGAATGGAAAGAATAATTATTTGAATGCAAGAAATATATTTTTCTCTCAAATGATTTAACTGTCTTTTTTTCAGTTGTTTTTTCTTCAAATGATTTAAAATTAATCTCGGGAACTTTTCCAATTGCCAAAGACAATTCGACAAGTTTTGAAAGCTTAAAATCAAAATCTCCGTTTAATATTTGAGATACATATCCTTTTGAAACCCCCAATTCCTTTGCAAACTGAGATCTTGTAATACCTTTTTTCTCAATATATTCAGTTAATTGTCTGAAAAGTTCATTTTGAATCTTTGCTACATTATACCCTTTGCTTTTTATTAATTTTTCTCTTTTCATATCATAAGGTTTTAATGTAAATTGCTTTAATATTCTTCAATCTATTGATATCCTTCTTTTGCGTTTTCTTGTAGCCTCCCATGATAATAATTTGACCACTAGGAGCTTTAATTCCATAGATCCTAAGATGCTTTGATTTAAATTCGTACTCTTTTATTTTATCATTTTTAACTCCTTTATTCAGAATCCTAAATTTTGTTTGAGGTAAAGTTTTATTATTTGCAAAGTCTTCAATATGTGCATATATAGTTGCCAATTCATCTGAATATTGACCTCGTTTCTCAATTTCATCTTCAAAATCATCAAATAGACATTTGTCATCTATTTCTAGTTTATAGATTTTCTGCTTTCCCTCAATTTCATCTATTTGTTTTAACGTAAAAGACTCCATAATGTTTAGTTTGAGCTAAACCTTTGCAAAATAAATAAATTTATTCTTTAATTTCCAAATATCATTTGTTCCTACTAAGCTAAATATGAATAGATCAGTAATCTGTTTGCAAGAAATGATTAAGTTAATAAATAAACATTATTCCCCAAAACCGCCCCGCAGGCGGTTTCCAATCACTTGATATAGTCTCATTTCTATTTTTCTTTCTGCCGCCCCCACCTCCCCATCAATCAACCCAATTAGCGTTTTGATATCCTCTTGGGCCTGGTTATAAGCGCCTTCCTTACCTCTGGTCAGGAAAAGGTTCTCGATGAGGATGTGCTGTAATTTACATACAAAAAATCCCGGTTTTAAAACCGGGAGATAACAGCGGTCAGGATTAAGCCCAGACCGAGACCACCAATGAGACAGCCCACAAAGGCCAATACAGATGCTTGCAGGAAGAAAAATCCGATACCCAACCCCAGCAGCAATCCGCCACCAATGGCCCAGGTACTCTTGTCTTCAGTTTCGCTTTTTTCGCTCATTTTTAGTTCCTCCGTTTACGTTTATCCTTCATCAATTAGTTGGAAATCAATTCAAGTTATGACTGTTGCAGCAGTTTTGCAATTTCAGGACGAGCGGTTTTGATACGTTCGTAGTCCAGTTTCAGCCCAAGCGGACCAAATACCTTCCCGAAATAATCGTAAATACCTTTCACCGCTTCGAAGGGAACCAGCACGGATTCGAGTGCCGTAGAGCCGGCATTGTTCTTAACGGATGTATCGGCACCATGGGCCAGCAATGCCTTCACGATTTCCGTACGGCAGAAGAAAGCAGCAGTATGCAAGGGCGTGGAACCATTGTTGTTCCGGAAGTTGACATCGGCTCCCGCTTCAATCAATGCCATTGCCATTTCGTTCCGTCCAAAGGTTGCAGCCGTCATCAACGGACTCGAACCACCCGAGGATTCTTTGATATTCAGATCGGAACCAGATGCAATGTGCTGCTGTACCGCTTCCATATCGCCCAGAACAATGGCTTCGTGCAGGCTGACTTTTGGATTCGCTTTCACTTCGACCTGTTTTGCCGGTTGCTCCGGCTCAGCAGTAGCTGATTTCTGACTTCCTATTACTATGAAGGCAAAAAATGCGCCTACCATGACAGCACCCGTCGCCAGTTTCAAGGGAACGTTCGGTTGAAAAACCCGGCGATAAACTATCACCAGCAGGTTGCTCACTGCGTACGTCAGAATAGTCAGTACGGCATATTTTACCAACGCCGGAACCGGTGCATACAGTAATCCAACTGCAATTACGCCCATCACGACCAGGTGAATAATGTAAACCGAGTAAGAACTGTTATTCAGTTCGTCCATTAACCAGTTGGTTTTATTCAGGCTAAAGCGGAACGCATAAATCAATACATACAGGAAACTCAACATCGAAAGCACAGCCGACATATGGTAAAAAAGCCGGTCGAAAAACGGGGAAACGAAGTAGAAGTTCCTTCCGGGATTGATGATATTGAAGAACAGGTTCAGCGCTACTGCTGTGAAAACCAGCAACGAGAAGGTCAATACCACATTTGCCTGTATATACAGCTTTTTATTTTTTGTACCCGATTCAAACACTTTCTGCTTATTGCACAGGGTTCCCAACAGGAAGGACATGAAATAAATCAACAGCCTTTCCCGCTGAAAATCGAAGAGCGCTGTGTGTGTCCAGCCCATCAGTCCGGCTTCGGAAATAACCATACCGTAAAGGACTCCGAAGACGAATGTCAAAACCACACCCGTTTTCAGTGAAATTTTGAACGATAAGAGGTTGAGTTTGTGTAAAGCAAGGTAAATCAGCTGGAACATAAACAGGATGGGTAAGAACCACAGCCAGTTCTGGGTCGGATTATTGGCAAAAAAGTACAGGTCGGTTCCGGCACGTTGGAACACATGGAAATAGGTGTACCAGGCTTCCTGCGGCAATCCTCTTGAGAAAAGGAAGATCGCTTTGTAGGCAGGAATCAGGGTCAACACGGCAATCAGCCACGGAAGCATAATTCGTTTCAGTTTCGATTTCACGAAGCCCCACGTATTTTTACTCTTTAAAGAATAAGGAATAAAGTATCCGGAGATGAAGAAGATACTGAACATGACAAAGAGGTCCAGGTACATTCTGATCAAGCCTATGGAATTATTTTTCACCGGGTCGACAACAATCCAGTTGCCTTCGAGGGCTTGTTCATAAACCAATCCTGCGTGCAACAGCACCACCAGAAAGATGAGGAAAGTCCTCAGATTGTCCAAAAAATAGATTCGTGTTTTCATGACCGCATCGTTTAAATTTCGATTTTTGATTGACAGTGTAAAGTTCCGTCACGCACTGACGCAAAGCCTATCAACCATGCCGTCAATCGTATCAAGTTTGACGAGCACGTGAAAATTATGACGCAGGCATATCAATTATGACGCAAATGACGACGAAACGGCCTGAAATGCAGTTTCAAACTTTATGCGTAACTTTTGCAGAAATTACCTGATGCCTGACTGAATCATGACTGAATCCGGAACCTTAGAAAACGATTTTTTAAGCAAAACGACCGCTGCCATTGAAGAAAATTTGTCGAACGAGCAGTTCGGCGTATCGGAGCTGGCGCACGAAATGGGCATGAGCCGCTCCAACCTGCTCCGCAAGGTGAAAAAGCAGACCAACCTTTCGGCCAGTCAGTTTATTCGTCAGGTACGCCTCGAGGCGGCCATGGAGCTGCTGAAAGAAACGTCACTGACTACTTCGGAAATATCGTACCGCGTAGGATTTGGCAGCACTTCCTACTTCATTAAATGCTTCCGCGACCAGTACGGCTATCCGCCCGGCGAAGCAAAGAATAAGGCTTCCGCCGAAGAAGAAACGGTTCCGGAAGAGCTTCCGAAGAAAAAGAGAAGTCTGGTTTGGTTATGGGCCATTATTCTGGTTGTTATTACCGCCAATATCATCTACCTCATCGTCGGTCCGATGGCCGAAAAGCCCAAAACGCAGGAGAAATCCATCGCGGTGCTGCCTTTCATCAACGATAGCAACGACTCCACCAATGTGTATATCATCAACGGTGTCATGGAATCCATCCTCAACAATCTTCAAAATATTCAGCATTTGCGGGTGATTAGCCGCACTTCCGTGGAAAAATACCGCCATCACCCCGAGCTCATTTCCGAAATTGCCAAAGAGCTCAACGTGACCTATGTGGTGGAAGGCAGCGGACAGAAAATCGGGGACCACATCCGGCTGAATGTGCAGCTGATTGAAGCCAATGGCGACAAACACCTGTGGGCGGAACAGTACAACCGCGAAACGAAGGATATCTTCTCGTTGCAAAACGAAATCGCTAAAAATATCGCTGAAAAGATTGAGGTCATCATCACACCGGAAGAACAGAAGCGTATCGACAAAGTGCCGACCCGGAATCTGGTTGCTTACGACTATTTTCTGAAGGCGCTCGAGTATTTCCACAAAGGCACGGGCGAAGGACTGAAGAGAGCTCTCCCATTATTTAAAAAAGCGGTGGAACACGACTCAACATTTGCCCGCGCCTACGCCGATATCGCCATTGCTTACTATTACCTCGACATTAGCCAAACCGAAAAAAAATACGGTGCTGAAATCAACGAGAATGCCGACAAAGCGCTGCTGTACGATTCTCAGCTGCCGCAGAGTTTAATGGCCAAAGCACTGTTCTATATGCACAGTAGAGAGTACAAACTGGCCGAACCTTACCTGCTGAAAGCGCTGGAATATCACCCCAATTCCGCCATGGTGATCAATCTTCTGTCCGACTTTTATACCACCTACTCTCCCAACTCCGAGAAGTATCTCGAATATGCGCTGAAAGGTGCACAACTGGATATTGCCGCCAATGACTCGGTGACTGCCAGTTTCATCTTCCTGCACATCAGCAATGCCTTTATTCAAAGCGGTTTTGTTGATGAAGCGGAAAAGTATATCAATCAGTCGCTGGCCTATCATCCCGATAATCTCTACTCTCAATATGTGAAAGCGTACATTCAGTATGCCCGGAATCCAGACCTGCAAAAATTACGGACTCGTCTGATTGCCGTGCTAAAAAAGGATACCACCCGGTTGGATGTGTTGCAGGAGGTAGGAAAAATCTGTTACTACCAGCGCGATTACGAAAGTGCTTATTTCTATTACCAACCGTTCATCGCTGCCAAAGAAAAGTATCACCTGGCGATTTTTCCGGGCGAAGATGCCAAAATTGGACTGGTATTAGCCCAGGTCGGACAAACCGAAAAATCAGCTGAATATTTGCAGAAGTACAAAGCTTTCGCTGAAGGCGACCAATCGATTTACAAGCACCTAAGCCTGGCGATGTACTATGCATACGAAAACCAAACGACCAAAGCAATCGAACAGTTGAAGCTTTTTTCAGAGCAACAGGATTACTACTACTGGGTGATTCTTTTCCTCAAAATCGATCCACTGATCGACAATATGAAGGACCATCCTGAAGTCAAAAAGCTTTTGCACACCATCGACATCAACTTCCAAAAACATCACCGGGAAATGAAGACTTCGCTGGAAAAGAAAGGGGTGATTTAAAACGGCTGATGAAAAATCAGTACTAGGCTAACTATTAAAGTATTTGCTTAAATCCGTCCAACAGCATCTGAACAGCCATCATCACCAGAATCATTCCCATGAAACGTTCGAGGGCGATCAAGCCGCGCTGTTTCAACACTTTGATAAGAGCTGGTGCCACTAACAGGATAATGAAGGACATAATCCAGGCAATCACCAGGGAAAGAACCAAACTGACACGGTTACCGGTGCTCCCCTGCGACATCAGGATTAACATGGACAGGACGGACGGACCGGCAATCATCGGGATGGCTATGGGAACAAGGAAAGGCTCTCCTCCGGGCGTTTGGCCCATCACTCCTTCCGGCTTCGGGAAAATCATCCGCAGACCAATAATCAACAGGATGATTCCTCCGGCAATGGTCACCGCCTCTTTTTGCAGGTGCATAAAGTTCAGCATAGGTCTTCCGGTAAAAATGAAAAACACCAAAATCCCCAGGGCAATCAGCAACTCCCGAATGATGATGGTCCGCTGACGTTTCAGTTCAATTCCTTTCAGCACTGCCAGGAGTATCGGTATGTTACCAATCGGGTCCATGAGCAAAAACAACAAAACGGCTGCCGACCAGATAGAATTTCCTGATTCCATGATGATTTAAATTGATTAGGTTACACTTTTGTCCAAATCAGAATAGAGAACAAGATTCCGGCAGAATAGTTTCCTGCTGAATTTGCCTTTGCAATAATAAGAAAACCCGTCAGGTTTTGGAAGCCTGACGGGTTAGGCACCGGGAACGAATTCCCTTACAATATCTTTACTGAAACAGTTGCTTGTTGGGTTCCGGTCCCATATCGAAGACCAGTGTGTCGCCGTTCATAATTTCGTCCTGCGTGATGTATGAACGATGCAACTCATTCCCGTTCAGTTTCACAGACTGCACATACAGGTTATCCTCCGATGCATTGGGTGCCTTTACGGTGAACACCTTGCCGGGAGCGACGGTAATCTGCGCTTCCTGAACTATCGGAGAACCTAACTGATATTGCTGGTCGGCAGGACTGACCGGGTAGAAGCCAAGAGCACTGAACACGTACCACGCCGACATCTGGCCGCAGTCTTCGTTTCCACAAAGACCGTCGGGTGCGTTGTAGTACATTTCGGTTTGAATCTGACGGTTCAGTTCCTGCGTACGCCATGGCTCCCCAGCATAATTGAACAGATAGGTGATGTGATGACCCGGCTCGTTACCCTGTGCATACCCACCAATCAAGCCGGAAATGTCGGGAGAAGCTTCGGCGCCTTTTACACCGTGTTTCAAAGCAAACAAAGTGTCGAGCTTGTCAGCGAAAGCTTTTTTGCCACCCAGCAAATCTATCAAACCGGGCACATCCTGCGGAACTTCCCACAGATACTGCCAGGCATTTCCTTCGGTGTAATCGCTCTGACGATGCTTGGAATAGGCTGGATCGAAATCGCCTGTCCAGCTTCCGTCCAGTTTTTTCCCACGGAAGAAACCGGTTTTCGAATCGAAAATGTTCTTGAAATTCCGCGAACGTTTCAGGAAGTAATTGTAATCATCGGTCTTGCCTAATTTCTTTGCCACCAGCGCCACGCTATAATCATCGATGGCATATTCGAGCAGTTTCGAAACCGATTCGTTTACCTTATCAGCCGGAATGTAACCGAGCTTTTTGTAGTAATCCAGTCCGTCGCGATCCGACATCATGGTATTTTTCATTGCCTCGTAGGCCTCTTCGCGATTGAAATCGCCAATATTTTTCAGAATGGCTTCCCCAACAACCGGTACGCCGCTGTTGCCCACCATACAGAACGTTTCGTTACCTTCCAGTTCCCAAACGGGTAACAGGCCGGTCTGCTTGTAATGGTCGAGCATGGTTTTCACCATATCGTTCACGCGGTCGCGGTGCATAAACGTAAACAGCGGATGCAAGGCACGGTAGGTGTCCCACAACGAGAAAACGGTGTAACGCTTGTAACCGTTCGCTCTCATCGTACTGCCATCGACACCTTTGAAATCGCCGTTCCGGTCGGAGAAAAGTGCCGGCGCCACCATGGTATGATACAGTGCGGTGTAGAAAGTAGTTTTCTGGTCGGGATCGCTTGACTTGATACGAACTTTATCGAGCTCTTTTTCCCATGCATCACTGGCTGCCTGATGAACTGCATCGAAATCCCAGTTCTCCGGTGCCGATGCGAGATTGGCCATGGCATTGTCTACCGAAACAGAGGAAACTGCCACTTTCACCATCACCTGGCTTTCGCCGAACGTGAAAACACCCACTTTCTCCGCATCCGTCGGCGCATCGAAAATCTTTGATTTCTGAATTGGCGCACTGAACCGGGCTACGAAGAAAACGTGCTGGTCGGCTGCCCATCCATGCGAAAAACGTTTCCCGGTAATGGTATGATCATCCACTACCGTGATGGCGGTTTCGTAGGGTTTGTCCCAATTGATGGCGAAACCGAGGTTCAGCATAATGTTGTGCTCTCCCTCGTCGGGAAAAGTATAACGCTGCCATCCGGAACGCTCGGTTACCGTCATTTCGGCCCGCACATCGCGATCCTGTAATGTTACGGCATAATATCCCGGCGAAGCCATCTCTTCGTCGTGCGAAAAAGTAGCTGCATACTTTTTGGTAAAGTCTGCATTTTTTTCACCCGGCTTGTATGTTACGGGCTCATTCACCGGAAGGAAAGAGAGATCGGCCAAATCGCCGATGCCGGTTCCGCTCAGATGCAAATTCGAAAATCCGGAAATGATGCTGTCGGAATAGTGGTAACCGGAACACCAGTCCCAGCCCGAAACGCCGTTATCAGGGCTCAACTGTATCTGTCCGAACGGATAAGCCGCTCCCGGATAAGTATGTCCGTGGCCTGCAGTACCGATAAACGGGTTGACAAAATCGGTCAATCGCTCCGGCTGCTGCACTGTCTTCTTTGTTGGTTGGCAAGCCACTGCCAACAACATAATCCCGGTAAGTAAAGGAAGAATGTTACGAATCATTGGTCACAAAAGTTTGTTTTACAAATAGGATAAAAATTCACTGATAAAAATACCGAAAGTTCCAGAATAGACTAAAAATTATAAAAGTAAATCCGTCTGAAAACATTTCTCGTTTACGGATTTCTTACTCACAATGATTCAAACCGGAAACAATTGCCTAAGCCGGAGCCGATTCATCCTTCCCCTTTCGGGAACATTTGCTATTTTTGCATCTGTTTTATTCATAAGCAAATCATAACAACACAACGATATGACCACCAAAGTGCCTACAGTCGTAAGCGGAATCCGCTCAACCGGGAATCTTCACCTGGGAAATTATTTCGGGGCGGTAAAGAATTTCGTGCAGATGCAACATGACATGAACTGTTATTTCTTTATTGCCGATATTCACTCGCTGACCACGCACCCACACCCCGATCACCTGTACCAGAATGTGCGGCAGGTACTTTCGGAATACCTTGCCTGCGGACTCGATCCGGAAAAAGCCACCCTTTTTATCCAGAGTGACGTTCCGGAAATTACCGAAATGTACACTTTCATGAACATGAATGCGTACCTGGGCGAGTTGGAAAGAACGACTTCATTTAAAGATAAGGCCCGGAAGCAACCCGATAACGTGAATGCCGGGCTCTTGACCTACCCGGTGCTGATGGCGACCGACATTATCATCCACAAAGCACATTTTGTCCCGGTAGGAAAAGATCAGGAGCAAAACCTGGAAATGGCGCGTACATTTGCCCGCCGTTTCAACCGGATGTACAAGGTGGAAGAGTTTCCGATTCCCAAGCCTTTCACATTCGATGGCAAGGATATGATTAAGATTCCGGGACTGGACGGTTCAGGAAAAATGGGTAAATCGGAAGGAAATGCCATTGGTTTGGCCGAAGATCCCAAAAGCATTCGCAAGAAGGTGATGCGCGCCGTAACCGACGCCGGTCCGACCGAGATGAACCAGGAAAAGCCGGAGCCCATTCAGAATCTGTTTACACTATTGAACGTGGTTTCGACACCTGATACCGTGAAGCATTTCGACGATGCCTATAATAACTGTTCCATCCGCTACGGCGATTTGAAAAAGCAGTTGGCCGAAGACATCATCAACTTTACGACGCCCATACGGGAGCGAATTGAGGACATTGTGAAGGATGATGCCTATCTGGGAAAAGTAGCCAAAATGGGAGCTGAAAAAGCCCGTGAATCGGCTTCTCAGACGCTGAAGGAAGTTCGTGAAATCATCGGTTTCCGGAAATTCTACTAACGGATTAATCAACTTTATCATTATATTTTCGAAGACCCTGACTGATGCCGGGGTTTTTCATTTGCGCTTCTCCCGTTTCGTCAAGTGAAACAATACTCCTTTATCGAACGGCGACCAGATGGACGTGGGAATCCCGGCTGTTTTCAACGCATCGTTCACCCACACATTGCAGGTGTGGAAACAGGTGAAATGGCCATTGGCTTCGAAAAAACGATCGGAAGGCGTGTAGCCCGCGTGAGGTATTTCGATGATGTGACCAAGGCTGTCGGTAGTGAAAGAGGTTCGGATATAAGCAAGTAGCTTTTTTCGTTGTTCCGGACAAAGCTGTACTTCATGCCACGAGTTTCCGCGAAAGCGGTAATCGTCTATATGCATGGCTGATGGTGTTCTCAGGAAAAGCGCGCGAAAAGCTGTTTTGAAAGTGAGGTCGGCCCAAGTAGGTGTGGTGAGATAAAAGCCGCGATCGCCCCAACCAAAGGAGACAAAACGGGTTCCGGGCGTTAGTTGCAATTCTTCTGCGAAAGCGGTATCGAGCTGATTGAGGGGAACGATGATGCTCAGATGAACACCATTCGTGGTAACGTAAACGAGTTTCTTTTCCGGGCAAACCGAAGGTGCAGGATGTGTGGAAAGGACCGATAAAACAAACGCCGCCAGGAAACCGGCGACGATTGTTGATATGATTAATCCTGCCGATAAGACGAGTACGCGGAAAACATGTTTCATGGTGATTTCCGTCAACCCGGCTTAGAGGAAACCGGATGTTTATTCGAAATGGTAGAGGAAAATCAGTGTAGCAGTGAGCGCCGGCTTTTTGCTGTCTTTGATTTCCAGCGTTACGTCGAGCTGTGCTTTCGTAATGCCCCGGAGATTCATAATGGAATTCACCTTGGCGTGCAACCGCACTTCGCTGTCGACACGGACCGCTTCCATAAATTTCAGCTTATCGATTCCGTAGTTTACGAGCATTTTCACATTGTGGAACTCGGCAATCTGCTCCCACAGGTAAGGCAATACCGACAGGGTCAGATAACCGTGCGCGATGGTGCTTTTGAACGGGCTCTCGGTTTTTGCCCTTTCGGGATCGGTGTGAATCCACTGGTGATCGAGGGTGGCATCGGCAAACAAGTTGATTTGATCCTGGGTAATTTTCAGGTACTCTGATGTTCCCAAATCCCTGCCATCATACGCCGCAAACTCATCGTAGCTGCCAATAACTAATTTACTCATCGTTCAATTTGGTTTTAATTTTTGATTCAGATGGCAAGATAAAGCATTTTCGGCAATCCTCCGACGGGAAATAAAAAGGGCGGAAGATAAAAAACTATGATTCTTCCGATTCGGTATCCTGTTTTTCCGGTTCCTCTTCCTCTGTCACTTTTCCGGTATCGCTAAGAAAAACAGCGAAAGGCCGTAGTGTCGGAACCTCTTCCAATATAATTTTCACGACACCGACAATCGGGATGAACAACACCATACCCGACACGCCCCAAACCATACCACCAACGATAACCGAGATGAGCACCACAAATGCATTGATTTTGGTAGAAGAGCCCACCAGCCACGGACGAACCAGGTTTTCCTGCAAAATATTGGCTGCCCAGAGCAACCCGAGGGTGAGTAGTGGAACAAGCAACGAATCGGAAGTGAGCAGCGCGTAGCCTACCACCACAATCATGGCAATCAGGTTTCCCACGTACGGAATCAGGTTCAGCAGGGCAATCATTACCGCAAAGAACAGCGCGTAATTCACGCCCAAACTGATCAAGACAATGAAATCCATCACCGCGGTTGTTGCCGTTAACCAGAGAACGCCCACCAGGTATTTCTCAATCATCTTCTGTATTTTGAAGAAGACATGACTCACCGATTCGCGGTTTTCCCGATCGCGGTAGCGCTCGCGCACAAATTTGGCAGGTAATTCACGGTAGTACAACAGAAAATAGACGAACACCGGCATCAGGAAAACATACATGAGCGTTTGGCCGATGGTGGTTACGTGTTTCAAAAAGTACGAAGCCACTTTCTCCACTTGTCCAACCAACAGCTTTTGCAAATCGCTTCCCTGAGGAATGATATTTAAGTGTGCCTCAATAAAATCTTTGGCATCGTTGATGTAAACCGACAACTTCCCGGTAATGGAAGGCAACTCGCTGCTGATGGCCACCACCTGCGAGCCGAGAAAATAAAAGAGCGCCCCGATAATGATGAGAAACAGTACCAGCGACGTCAGGATAGCCAGCGGCCGTTTCCAGCCATGCTTTTCCAGGAAAATCACCAGGGGAACCAGCAGGAAAGAGAACAAAATGGCCCACGCCAGCGGTACCAGAATACTGCGGCCAACAATCAGGAAAACAATCATCAGGGCGATGGTGGCGCTCCAGTAAAAATATGCGGGGATATTCGGCTTGATTTTTTTGTCCATTGTTGTTATTTGTTCAGGTTAAGTCTGTTTGCTCATAATAACCGCCGAACGCCGGATTTCGTTCATTTTGCCGGTAGAAACAACGGCTGCCTCAGATTTTCAGGCCTTTCTTATTTCTGCCGTAAGGCTTTTAATGTAAGAATAGTAGCGACAAAGGCTGCAACCAGCCAGCCCGATTGCTTTTGGTGACTTGCCTTCGATTGATTAATTTTAAGGAAATTTCACAGAAGGGTGAGCCAGTTCGGTATGACTCTCCCTTTTTTTATGTTCATCGCTGAGACAGATGAATAACCGATACCCGTCGCCGGAAATCCGGGGTACATCGTAAGCCCCATTCCGCCTAACCCTTTTGCAGGAAATACATCCGGGTATTATCAAAAAAAATATTCATACCGAAACCTTTTGTTAGCCTAATCAAAATATCGAATTCATATGACATTGATTGATGCAGTCGTTCTGATTATTTATTTCATTGTTGTTTTAGCTATTGGTATTTACCACCACCGGAAGAATGAAAGTGAGGAAGATTATTACGTGGGTGGACGCCAAATGGGAAGCTTTCACATCGGTCTTTCAGTGGTTGCTACCGACGTCGGTGGTGGATTCTCCATCGGACTTGGCGGACTGGGATTTGTGATGGGCCTTTCGGGAAGCTGGATGCTGTTCACCGGATTGATTGGTGCCTGGCTGAGTGCCGTCATTCTTATTCCAAAGATTTTTAATTCAGCCCGGGAAAAAAATTTACTCACCTTTCCCCAGTTACTGGGAACCCACTACGATAAACGAGTTGCGTTTGCTGCCGGAATCATTTCGGCGATTGGTTATATCGGTTTTACGAGTTCGCAGCTGCTGGCCGGCGCTAAACTGGCTACCGCGACTTTCCCAGAGATCGATACCAAAATCGCCCTGATTGTGATGGGGGTAATTGCTGTCGCTTATACTGGTCTCGGCGGATTGAAAGCCGTGATTTACACCGACAGTTTTCAATGGGCCATCCTGATGTTCGGCCTGGTTTTCATCGGAATTCCACTGGGTTTTATCGGAATTGGAGGATGGGACGGCATCTCTGCCACTTTGCCCGACAAATTTTTCTCGCTGCAGAATATCTCCATTGCGAAAATCATCAACTGGAGTATTACCATTATTCCCATCTGGTTTATCGGGATGACGCTTTACCAGCGGATTTATGCCTGTAAGGATGAAAAAACGGCCAAACGTGCCTGGTACATTGCCGGCTTATTCGAATATCCGCTGATGTCGTTCATGGGTGTTTTGCTGGGAATGTTCTCGCGTGTGGCAACTATTCAGGGAATGTTTGCCGACGCCGGCTTTGCCAATGTGAATAGCATCGATGCCGAGCTGGGACTTCCGCTGCTGCTGAAATACGTCCTCCCGACCGGTGTGATGGGACTGATGCTGGCCGCATACTTCTCGGCCGTTATGTCGACCGCCGATAGCTGTCTGATGGCTGCATCCGGAAATATCCTGACGGACATCTTCAAATTCAAAGGCAAATCAGGACGGGGAAAAATGGTTATTCCCCAGATTGTCACCATTATTGTAGGAGTGTTCGCCATTCTGCTGGCTTCCAGTATGCAGAACGTGCTCGAGCTGATGCTTTATTCCTACGCCTTTATGGTGTCCGGCTTATTAATTCCCGTTCTCGGAATTCTCTATTTCAAACGAAAGGATCCCGGTGCTGCTTTCTGGTCGATGGTCACGGGTGGAACACTGACCATTACATTAACGCTTATAAAAAAAGATTTACCCTACGGACTCGACCCCATTTTCTTTGGTATCATCGCAGCGTTCGTCGTCTTTATCCTGGTCAACCGGTTAAAGACGCCCAGGCCTGCTTTCATACGAGATTAGATAGTGAAACAAAAAGGGTGACCCACAAACAGGTCACCCTTTTTCAGTAATACAAACCTATGTGAAAGAATATGAGCTTATTCTTGAACCTCCCGATACCGCTTTAGAACAGAGAAGTTTGTTGCGTTAACCCAATTGACGCCCGATTTCCAGACAAGCCCGGGAATTGTGATAGGGACATTTCCAGAACCCGGCTTTTTCATCGCTCACGTCAGGATTGCCATACCGATCGACCTTCCAAAACCATTCGCCCTTCCGGTGATCAATGATGAATTCCTTAATGAATGTCCATATTTTCAGCGCCTTTCCGAGATATCGATCATCGCCGCTCATCCGGTAGGCATAAGCCAGTCCCACCATCGCTTCAGCCTGTGGCCACCAATGACGATCGGTATCCAGATGGCCGGTTTCCTTGTCCAGCTCATTCATCACACCACCGGCACTGTCCACTCCTTCCTTTAGAAATGTGTCGACCATTCCGAGCAACATCGGCTTCAACTCGTCTATCAATGCTTCATCGCCCAGCACTTCGGCTGCTTCGTATATTAACCAGGAGGTTTCGATATCATGACCGTAGGAGATGACCGAACTCTTTACGTTCCACTTTTCGTCGAAAAACAGCTTTAAATGATAGTCGTCTCCAACGAAATGTTCCTGCATCAATTCGATGAGCTGTCGTAACGCAGCTCCCACTTCTTCCGTTCGGTGCATACGGTACAGGTTTGTGAATGCTTCCAGCAGATGAATATGGGTGTTCATTCCCTTTTTCTCGTTGGCATCCTTTTCGCTCAGGCGCAGATCGTCGAGCTCACTCCAGTCTTCGGCGAAAGCCTCAATGTACCCTCCACTCTCCCGGTCAGCCGCCTTCTCTTCCAGCAAATGGAAAAGTTCTAAGATCCAGTCGAGTACTGCCGACTCTGACGTCAGCTTGTAATATTCAGACAATGCATATACAGCAAATGCCTGAGCGTAAACCTGCTTCCGCGGATTCAGAGGCTTTCCCAAGTAATCAAGTTCCCAGTACACTCCACCATATCGCTTGTCGCGAAAATATGTTTCCAGGTATTGAAAAGCCCGGTCGGCCATTGCCTTTTTCTCTTCCGAGAACGAGTGCATGCAAGCCGCGGAGAACGTCCACAAAATGCGTGTATTCAGGATAACGCCTTTGGGCGCTTCTTTGTCCGGGCGGTTTTGCCCGTCGAGCAGGCCGTAAAAACCACCGTGCTTTACATCGGGCATGTAGGTTTGCCAGTAGCTCAGGATATTTTTCAGCTCCCGGCTCAATTCACCCAAATATGTTTCGACAGAAATCGGCATCAGTACAAACCTTTATTGGAATCGATGAGTGCGTTGATGTTTTCGACCGAGCGATGAGATGCCAGTCGATCTTCAGGCGTATTAACCACATAATCAACTAATTTATCAACAGTAGTTGTAGCTACATGCATTCGTGTATCGGATGACGCATAGTAAATATAGACCGTTCCGTCGTCATCGGCAATCCAGCCGTTGGCAAACAATACATTCGAAACATCGCCAATGCGTTCTTCTCCTTCCGGCGCCATAAAATATCCTCCCGGTAGGTGGGTAACTTTCGTCAGATCGTGCAAATCGGTCATAAAAAGGTACAGCACATAACGCAAGCCGGCAGCGGTATTCCTGACGCCATGAGCCAACTGCAACCAACCCTTCTCCGTTTTGATCGGTGCCGGACCAAGTCCGTTTTTCAATTCGTAAACCGTGTGATAGGCTTTCTGGTGAATGATGGTCTCGTTTTGAACCACCGGATTTTTCATTTCATCGATGTAACCGAAACCAATTCCTCCGCCACTCCCTACATCGATGAAACCATCCTGCGGGCGGGTATAAACCGCATATTTTCCGTTGACAAATTCGGGATGCAGCACCACATTGCGTTGCTGACCGGTGTTGGAAATCAGGTCGGGCAGGCGTTCCCAGTTACTGAGATCTTTGCTACGAACAATGCCGGCATTGGCAACTGCGGCACTGGTATCGCCATTCGGCGCGTTAGGATCTTTGCGCTCTGTGCAGTAGATGCCGTAAATCCAGCCATCTTCATGTGTCACCAGACGCATGTCGTATACATTGATATCGGGATCTTCCAGCTGCGGAATCGTGATAGGTCGTTCCCAAAACCGGAAATTGTCCACACCATTCGAGCTTTCCGCTACCGCGAAATAAGATTTCCGGTCCCAGCCTTCCACCCGGGCGACCAACAGATATTTATCGCCGGATTTCAGGGCGCCGGCGTTAAAAGCCGCATTCACCCCAATGCGCTCCAGCAGATTCGGATTGCGTTCGGACGATAAATCGAAACGCCAGTGCAACGGAGCATGAGCACCTGTCAATACCGGATAACGGTACCGCTCGTAAATGCCGTTTACAGAGAACTCTGCTATATTCTTCCGGGTCAGCAGTTCTTCGTGCTTCTCCTTCAGTTGGGTTAATCGGTTTTCGAAATACTGAGTCATCTTTCGTTTGATGTTATTTTTTCAGGTTATTTTCCAATCTATTATTCCATCAGGTGAACTAGCCTTCCTCTTCCACCAACTTGTCCCACCAGGTTTTCTTCATGATAATGGCAATCACCGCCACGATGGCCAGTGAAATTCCCAGCGCCAGATTTTTCTTCAACACAAGATATATGGGGACCAAAACCAATCCGGTTTGCGCGATGATACCAAGCACTACATTGAACATGTCGCGGTAGAAGTTTTTATTCTTCCGGAAGCCCGGGTCATCGACTATGACCAGCTCATGAACCGGTTTCCAGAATCCCCACGGACGAACGCTTTTGTAAAAACTTTTCAATGTCTCTTCATCGGTAGGCGGAGCCATGTAAGTTCCGATGATACTTCCGCCCACGGACATAATGAGAATAAGCGGGAAATAATAGAGATCGAGGGTTTCGGTGAAGATGTACGGGAAAACCAGCGCGGGAACCATTCCGGCCACCATGCCCCAGAAGAAACCGTGACCGTTGAAGCGCCACCAGTACCATTTCAGCACATTGGAAGCCACGTAACTTCCGTACAGCGCCGACACAATCCATTGCAAAATCGAATTGACATCGGTGGCAAATATTCCGAAGAAGATACTGACAACTACCACCAACACTCCGGTGGCATAGGTTGTCACATTAATTTGTCGTTTTGATGCCTTTGGATTCAGGTATTTCAGGTAAATATCGTTGACAATGTACGCCTGGGCAGCATTCAGCGTTCCCGCAAAAGTCGACATGAAGGCCGCCAACAGTCCGGCCAGCAATAACCCGGTAAATCCTTCCGGAACGAATTCGTTAATCGCCGACGGAAGAATCTGCTCAAAATCGATGTGACCAGCCACAACCAAATTCAGTTTGTCGTAGTAAAGCAGCGCTAACACAGCAAATCCGGCAATCATCAGGTAACGAACCGGCATGAGCACAACACTCACAAAACCACTCATCATGGCTGCTTCCTTTGGTGACTTGGTCGAGAGAATCTTCTGCAAATCGTAGTTCGGGGCAGGCCCGGCTAAACTGACCAGCACGCCTTTGAACAACATCATGGAGAAGAAGATGCTGAAGAGCGAGTAGCCGTCCGAAGCAATTTTTTCATTCACCTCCGCGATAATATGCGACCAGTCCATGTGAAGCTTCCATCCGAAGAAAGGATTCATCCAGCCATCCGGCACATTCAGGGTACTGTGTCCCAAAGCGCCCATCGCAATGAAAGCTATCACAAAAGCCGAAACCGTCATGATAAGATATTGCAGCACGTCGGCCCAGACGATTCCCGACATTCCGCCCAAAACCGAATAGAATACGGCAAAGAAGGTGAAGATAATTCCATAAATGTGCGGCACGTATTCAACCGGAACATGAAAAGGAATGTACGGTTGCACCACGCTCCACGGAATGAATATCTGCACAAATTTTCCCAGTCCGATAAAACCATAAGCGAGATATCCCAGGCAGGTAATCAATGCAAACACCACAACCACTGCATGCGACATGGCAGCATCGCGGCCTTTCCCAAACCGGGTACCAATCCATTCTGCTCCGGTAGTCACATTCGAGCGTCGTACCCAGACGGAAAGGAATACCATCAGGAAAATCTGGTTGAAAACCGGCCAAAGCCATGGAATCCAAACGCTTTTCAGACCATAAACAAAGGTGATGGTCACCAGCCACATCGTTCCGGAGATATCGAACATTCCGGACGCATTCGAGAGGCCCAACATGTACCAGGGGAGGCGATTTCCGCCAAGCAGATAAGCTGATTTGTCTTTTTGCGCACGCTTCCGCAGTACCAGTCCGATAACCACGGTCAGCATCAGATATCCGAAAATGACGGATATATCAATAATTCCAAGCTTCATTTACAGGGTTTGAATCGTTAGCTTCTAAAAATAGCTGGTTTGACCGGCCTGGCCATTTCCTTTCCTGAATTCAATACTATTTCAACTTCAACAAGGCGATAAACAGCATACATCAGAAGACAAAACCAAACAACCAGCTATCAACACCCTTGTTTTAACAAGAATATCCAGTCTCAAAAGTATTTGCTATACTTGCATTCTTCAAATACTATTTCGTCAAAATCCTGTACTTTTCCTAACAACTCATCATTATGAGCATTGATACAGCCAATCCTCAACGCGAAATCACCCCACTAACTGAAGGAGATTGCCTGCTGGTTTTCGATCGAAAGAAGCTCAACTTCGACTTTCCGTTACATTTCCACCCGGAATACGAAATCAACTTTATTTACAATGCGGAAGATGCAGTGCGGGTCGTCGGTGAACACCGGGCACCTATCGGGAAATGGGAGTTGGTATTGACCGGACCGAATCTGATGCATGTGTGGGAACAGGGCGAATGTCACTCAAAAGATATCCACGAAGTAACCATCCAGTTTCACCGCGACCTGTTTCACCAAACCCTGCTCGACCGCAACATTATGAAACCGGTGAAAGACATGCTGGACCGGTCGGTACGCGGTATCGCCTTTTCCGAAGAAACGATTCAAACACTGCAGCCCCGCATCATGAGCCTGGCGCACAAAAGCGGCATCGACGCGCTGATGGAATTGGTTTCATTGTTGTTCGACCTGGCTAATTCACGCGGACAACAGATGCTTTCTTCTGTGATGGCTAAAAACGACGATTTCCACAACAGTGGAAAAATCAAGAAGGTGCATGATTTCGTTCAACAACATTTCGCCCAAAAGATAAAAGTGGAAGATGTGGCGCAACTGCTGAACATGACAGAAGTATCATTCAGCCGGTTCATCAAGCAAAGAACCGGAAAAACTTTTGTGGAATATCTAAATCATTACCGAATAAGCCTTGCTTCGAGGTGGTTAATCGAATCGAATATGAGCGTTTCGGAGATTGCCTACAAGTCTGGCTTCAATAACCTGGCTAACTTCAACCGATTCTTTAAGAAAATGGAAGGATGTACGCCTTCAGCCTTTCGTGAAAACTTCTCCGGAATAAAACGAGTAAACTGATTTACTTATATTTAAATTAAACAACATAAAGTATCAGATTAAGAATTAGTTTTGCCATCCTCTTCATCATAATCAATTCGATTTTCCAGCTCATCGACGGTAGTTTTTTCCCATTTCGGCACTTTCAACAGGTGAGCAATCCGCCCGATCATATGTGACGCGACCGGAGCTGTCAGAAAAATGAAAATGATGACCAGTGCTGCCTCGATAATCACATAGGCAACGGGAAAGTGGATGGAAACCGCCACCAGCATCAGCAACGCACCAAACGACGACGCCTTGGTTGCAGAGTGCATCCGGATATACAAATCGGGAAAACGCAACACTCCGATGGCCGCCAACAACATGAAGAAGGCACCTAAAACCAACAATATGGCCGAAATCCATTCACTTATCATGATAACGTTTCTTTAGATAGATGGCAAAAGCCACGGTTCCCATAAATGTGATGAGCGCAATCATCACGGCTACGTTCAGATACACTTTTTCTCCGCTCAGAAAGGTTATGGCCAGTGTAATGCCAATCACCAGGGAGGCGATCAAATCCAGCACCACAACCCGGTCGGGCAAACTGGGACCTTTTACCAATCGCCAAAAAGCCAAAAAGAATGCGAGCAACAACATGCCCATAGCAATATTGGCCGCATCGGTAATGACGGTCGAAAGCAGCATCATGACCACACCTCCTTTACTCTTCTTTCCAGGCCCGATTTGACCTCTTCGCGGTAGGCATTGGCATTTTCAAGGTATAAAACATGCACATACAACCTTTTCTTATCTTCCGACACATCAAGGCTTAAACTTCCCGGGGTCATGGTAATTAGATTCACCAATGTCATGATCTCGTAATCGCTCTTGATATCGAGCGGAATCTCTACAATGCCCGGCTTCATGTGGTGCGTCGGCGTTAAGATATCATACGCCAGCACTAGATTCGCCTTGAGCAACTCCCAGAAATAGAACCCTGCAAACGCGATGATCTGAACTATTTTCACCAAGATATACCTCATAGCTTCCGGTATTATTTTCCTAAAACAGCATTGATGTAAGCTGATGGTTCGAGCAACTGCTGTGCTGCCGTCATGCAAAAATCGAAGAAAAAGCCAACAGCCACTCCCATTCCGATAGAGAACAACCCCAATACAACTGACGGAAAAATCAGGGCAAAGCCCACCTTCTTCTCCGTGTAATTCACGACTTCTTCAACTTCTTCGGGCTGTTTTTTCCAAAATCCTTCGTTCCAGATTTTTATCATTGAAAACAAAGTGATAAGCCCCACGAACAGCGAGATGCCTGTCACGAAGAAATGGTGCGAATCGAAACCGGCTTTCACCAGAATAAATTTCCCAAAGAAGCCGGAGAGCGGCGGAACACCTGCCAGCGCAAATGCCGGAATGATAAACAGCAATGCCAGGTACGGCTTAGTTTTGTAGAGACCGCCAATGCTTTTCAGCTCGAAGGTTCCTTTCAATTTGCTCACCATTCCTCCCACCATAAATGTGTTGGTTTTGGCAACGATGTTGTGCCCCATGTAGTATATCGCTCCGGCAATCCCGAGTGGTGTAAAAAAGCCGAGTCCCATAATCATGTAACCGATTTGGGAAATGATATGGAACGACAAAATCCGCCGGATATCATACTGCGATGCCGCAGTGAATACGCCAATCAGCATCGTGAGACCACCTGTTATTAAAAACAGCTCTTTCCAAATTCCGCCAAGCGGAATAAAAAACAGGGTGAAGAACCGAATCATGGCATATACACCCACTTTGGTCAACAGCCCGGCAAAAAGGGCTGTCACCGCCACGGGCGGCGTATGATACGATGCGGGCAACCAGAAAAAGAAGGGAAAAACCGCGGCTTTAATGCCGAAGGCGATGAAGAACAGCATCGCCGAGCTGGCTACCAGATTCGACGAAGGATCGTTCTGCAATTTCATCGCCAAATCCGCCATATTCAGCGTTCCCATTTTCCCGTATAGCAATCCGGCTGCCGCCAGAAAAAGCATCGAGGATACCATATTGATGGTCACATATTTGACCGCTCCTTCCAGCTGTTTACGTTCTCCGCCCAGCGTAATCAAAACGAACGACGCAATGAGCATTACTTCGAACCAGACATATAAATTGAATACGTCGCCCGTGATGAAAGCCCCGTTGACGCCCAGCAGGAGAATATTGAACAGCAGATAGAAATGGAACTTCAGGCGCCGCTCATCCATTAATCCCAGCGCATACACCGACACGGTAAAGCCAATGAGTCCGGCGAAGAACAGCATGATAGCGCTGAACATATCGGCCACCAGCATAATGCCAAACGGAGCCGGCCAACTTCCCACATGCAAAACCAAAATTCCATCGCGGTAGACTTTAACCAGGATAACAACCGCCACAACGAGCTGCATCAGCGTGAAAAACACTCCCGAAGCCTTTCGGAAGTTCAGGCTGTTTTTGGCGAACAAACTAACAATGGCCGCCAAAACAGGAAGAACCAAAGGTAACATGAGCAGGTTTTCCATCCGCTAATCTTCTTTTAGTTGGTCAAAATCAACCGTTCCTGACGATTGGTAAAAACGATAAATCAACACCAGCGCAAAAGCTGTAATTCCAAAGCCAATCACCAGAGAGGTCAACACCAATGCCTGTGGCAGCGGATCGGCTACTGTAGACTGAGCCACTTTCTGGCCTTCCTGCACAAACGGGGGACTCACTTTCGACAAACTTCCCGCCAGGAAAACCAACAGATTGGTGGCATGACTAAAGAAAATCAGCCCGAGAATTAACTTCACAATGCTTCGCCGTAACAGAAGGTAAACGCCTGCTGCATACAAAACACCGATTACGATTGCCAGTATGATTTCCATTATTATTCTATTTCAATGATATCAAACATGATGGTTAACAATACGCCGGTAACTCCCAAGTATACTCCCAGATCGAACAACACCGGCGTTCCCAGATGAAGCTCCTGCCCGAACGGCAGATGCACGGTCGTCCACATGCCGGTCATAAACGGCTCGCCTGAAAAAACACTCAGCAAAGCTGAAACGAGAATAACCGCCAATCCGGATCCCAGCAAAGCTGAAGTGGAAAGCGGCAGTTTCTTTCTCGCTTCCTTAGAAGAGAAGGCCAAAGCGTAAAGAATGTAAGCCGAAGCCGCCATCAATCCGCCGATGAAACCACCACCCGGCTGCTGGTGCCCGCGATACAGCACCACCAACGAAAGAATGAGCAACAGCGGTCGTAGTTTCGTGGCTGCTATGCGGAAGATATTTGAATACGGATTGCTCATTCTTCCTCCTCCTTCTTTTTCGGTTTCAACTTCAATAACGAAATCACACCAATGGCAGCAATCACGAGTACAACGGTTTCACCCATGGTATCCAACCCGCGGAAATCGACCAGGATCACATTCACAATGTTCCGGCCGTGGCCTTTCGTGAAAGCTTCTTTCAGGAAGTAATCGCTAATAGGTGGACTGAGTTTGATGAATTCAGCTTTCAATACCAGAGCGGTCATGAAGCCGCCAAAAACAATGGCAATCACGCCGTCACGGATCCGGCTGGACGGACGGGAATATTTGGGCATGTAACCCGGCAGATGGTAGATCACCATCACGAACAGCACCAGGATAAGGGTTTCTACCAGAATAAGGGTAATGGCCACATCCACGGCGCCATAAAGGATAAAGATGAAAGCCATGGCATAGCCGATAACGCCGAGAAGCACAATAGCCACCAGTCGCGATCGCGTAAATACCGCTCCGATTGCAGAAGTAATAATCAGTAAACTGATTCCGAGCAGGTAAAACGGAATTTCTTCCCAACTGGCCTGAAAGCCCCAACCACGCGTATGATAAAGCTGGTACCATACCAGCAACGATGAGACAATGAAAATCAGCATCAGGTAGAAGCGGTGATAGCCGTGCTGAACCACTTCGGTGTGCCGTTTCGTAAATGAAAGAAAGTTTTCCACCAATCTGCGGAACAGATCGGTGAACTCGATTCTGAAATAGCGCTGGTTAAACTTCCGCAAGGCTTTGGTCGCCGGTTTCCGGAAGAAAAACAGCGTCAGTCCCAACGTAATGGTGATTACACTTAGCAGGAAGACCAGGTTCAGGCCATGCCACAATTTCATATGAAGGTCAACCGGACTGGCATTCACTGCATCAATCGCCGGCATCACCAGCGGCTGGGTGATAATAGCCGGATAAATCCCCATAAACAAGCTGGTCACCGAAAGCACCGCCGGACCAATCAACAGTGGAATAGCGGGTTCCTTTGGAATTTTAGGCGGGTCTTTTCGCTTACCGAAGAATACACCATGACCGAATAGGAAAGCTACCGCCACCATAAATATGTTCGCTGTGACCGCCAGGATGGCCAGGAACACTGCAATCTGAGGGGCTTGCACCTTGGCGTCGTAAATCACTTCTTTCCCGATAAATCCGAGGAAAGGAGGAAGTCCCGCCATTGAGAATAGTGTCAGAAAGGTGGCTACGGCCGCTATCGGCATCACCGGCCACATGCCGCCGAGGTGGCGTATATCTCGGGTACCAACGGTCTTATCGATAGCGCCGGCAATCATAAACAGCGCCCCTTTGTATAACGAGTGAACAATCAGAAAAATCACCATTGCTGTAATGGCGAGTTCCGTACCCATCCCGACCAACAACACCAACATTCCCAATGCACTAATCGTGGTGTAAGCCAATATCTTTTTCAAATCGGTTTGCGTAAACGCGAAATAGGCTCCGACCAACATGGTCGTTGCTCCGGCGAGGCCAAGCGAAAATTGCCACAAGTCCGTGCCGCCAAGAATCGGCTGAAGCCTGGCCAACAGATAAATTCCGGCTTTCACCATGGTGGCCGAGTGCAGGTAAGCGCTCACAGGCGTCGGAGCTTCCATAGCACCCGGAAGCCAAAAGTGAAACGGGAACTGCGCCGATTTGGTAAAAGCTCCTACCATTATCAAAAGCACCAGCGGCACATACATTTTACTGCTCTTCACCACCGCACCGTTTTGCAACAAGTCCGTCAACTCGTAACTTCCTCCTACATTTCCCAGCAAAACAAATCCTGCCAACATGGCCAAACCACCAAAGCCGGTAATCAACAATGCCTGCAAAGCCGCTGCCCGGGCTTCCGGTCGCTCATGGTTAAAACCAATGAGCAGAAACGAAGAAAAACTGGTAATTTCCCAGAAAACAAACAGCGTTATCAGGTTATTCGCAAGGACCAGCCCCAGCATCGCTCCCATGAAAAGAAGAATGTAGAAATAGAATCTTCCCCGCATGGAATAATGTTGCATATAATACCCCGAATAGATCAATACCAATGTTCCCATTCCGGTTATCAGTAAACCGAATAGCAAACTAAGCCCATCGAGATAAAAGGATAAACGGACGTGCAGCAATGGAAACCAATCAATTGATCGGACGATGAAATGACGGTCGATGATAGCCGGAAGCAATCTGATTAATAACACAAACAGGGCAGCCGGTAGCAAGGCATACAGGTAGCCTGAGATCTTCCCCAGCCTTTTGTCGATAAAAGGGGCAAGAAATGCCAGGGAAAAAACCAAACCGACAATCCAGATCAACGACATGAGTAACAGGTTTAATCAGATAATATTAGTGTTTGATATCGCTGTATTGTTGTTTCTAAGAATACAACTAAAATTTAGTTTTGTTTATCTTTTTAACAGCAAAATCATTTATAATAGAAAAGTTTTCCTTACTTCGCCTCAGCATTGTTACCGTTGGCTGATAAACATTTAGCCACATCTGACTGTTAAACTTTAGTCTTTGTCAGATCATCTAAATTTCAATGCATCAAGACGATAAACTTTTAAACAAATAATATTACCCGAACACTCCAGGTTTGCAGGCTATTGGAGAAAAGCGAATCAACGGATTGGGTAACCGGAATTAAATGTTGGGTTAAAGACTTCTTAACCAGCTTAATGAATGTATGCAGCAACCAACCAATGAAAAGCGCAAGGTGAGGGGAAAAACTGAGGTGCGCATCACCATTATCTACCTAATCGTTGGTATTCTTTGGATTACGCTCTCCGACGAAGCGATACTTATGTTCGGGCAAACTGCCGAGGATCTCACCCGTCTGCAAAATTACAAGGGTTGGTTTTTTGTTATTTCCACTGCCCTACTCATCTTTTTTCTCATCCGGCAGGAAATCCGAAAACGGAATGCGGTCGAAGATCTGTTACGTTTACGAAATGACGAACTTTCCGAGAGCCTTGAAACGATTCGACAATTTCAAAACGAAAAACGTTCGAGTCAAAAGCGTTTTCTTGGGTTGTATAAAAATATTCGCGAAGGGTTTGCCTGGCTAGACGCAGCCGGGACTATAAAAGGGACCAACCCTGCTTTCCTGAATATGCTCCAGTTTAGTTCGGAACAGCTCATTGGGAAACATTACCGTGAACTCTGCCCAATGGGGTGTCACCAGCTTCTATCGGCCATCGACGAAAGAGGGTACACCGATATCATCGACATTGAGCTGCTGAATGCTGCCGGGCAAAAAGTCCCCGTATCACTCATGGCTTACAAAATGCCGGCTCCAACAGGTGATAGCGAGGAAATCTGGGTGATCGTTAAAGATATTATCGATGAGAAAAAGGCAGAGAAAGACATTTTAAACGCGAAGCAGCGTGCCGAGCAAAGCGAGCGCCTGAAGTCAGTATTTCTGGCCAACATCTCCCACGAAATACGAACGCCCATGAACAGCATCATCGGCTTTGCCGAGCTCCTGGGAAACGACGAGCTTCCGGACGAGCGAAGGAAATGGTACAGCCGTATTATTGCCGAAAATGCGGAAATGCTGCTGGTGATTGTCAACAACGTTTTAGATATATCCCGACTGGAAACCGGACAACTAAAAATTATCCGTCAGGAAACCGATTTAAACAAGGTCATATCCGATATTTACGACTTGTTCGCGCTTCAAGCCGACGACAAGGGGATAGAACTGACTATTAAGAATCTTCTTCCGAAAGACAAAGCGCATATCTATACCGACGAAGCCAAACTGAAGCAAATCCTTATTAACATCACCGGAAATGCGATAAAATTTACGCAGGAGGGTGAGATCAGCATCAGTTCCTCCGTTGAAAATAGTGAAGTTTGTTTCTCTATCGCTGATACAGGAATAGGTATTGCTCCTGAAGACCAAAAAGCCATTTTTGAGCGATTCCGCCAGGTAGACGATTCGACAACCCGGAAATACGGCGGAACCGGACTGGGATTGACCATTTCGCTTGGCTTAACAGAACTTCTGGGAGGCTCCATGAAACTCGAATCTGAACACGGAAAAGGCTCTGTATTCCATATTCGTATTCCGGCACAAACCAACGGCAATAGTTACGGAAAGTCAGCATCCAAAGAAGATTATGTTCCCTCCGTTAAAACAGAGAATCCAGCTATTCTGATTGTAGAAGACGGGCATGCTTCTACTCTTCTGATTAAAGAGGCTCTGAAAAAAGTGAGTGCTGAAGTCATTTTTGTCAAAGACGGAGAATCAGCCATTAAGGCCTGCTCTGAAGACACCACCATCCGGCTCGTTCTCATGGATTTAAATCTACCGGGAATAGATGGAACAGAAACAGCCCGGCTGATTAAAGAAAAATGCCCGGGAATTCTAATCATTGGTCAAAGTGCGCAACAGCCCAGTCATCAAAATTCATCAAAACAACAGTCCATTTTCGATGATTTCCTTCTCAAACCCTATCTTCCGAAAGAACTCGTAGCGCTGGTGAAAAAGCATATTTGATTTTTTTGTAAAAACTGCTCTTTCCAACACACCGATCGACTTACTTTCCCAAGTTTATTTCCTATTTTTAGTCTCCTTATCCTGCTTGACCATTACCGACAAAAAATTTAGACTGTTCATCCCAAATCATTCACAATGAGGAAATTCATCGTGCTCCTTTTCTTGTTGATATCCGTTCAACTCTATGGGAAAGGGCTACTTAGCGATACACTGCGGGCGAAGGTTCAAAAGCACCTGTTCATTGGGTTGAAATATGCCCCGGGATTTGTCATGCAGACATCCAACTTCTTTAGGAGCTATAATGAGAACTCTGCCCCAATTGACCACAATTATTCGGGAACCATCATCCTTGGTTGGCAATCGTATGGCGACCGCGAGTGGGAACAATATTACGGTTATCCGGCATACGGAGTGGGGCTGTATACAGCGACTTTTCCCGGCGAAAGCAATGAACTGGGTAAACCTATTGCCATCTATGGATTTTTCAGGGGGCCGTTTAAACGGTTCAATAAAGTGGCATTGAACTACACGGTTGGATTGGGCCTTACCTACAACTGGAAACCATACGACCCGGTTACCAACCCCCGGAACACAGTGATTGGCTCAAAAGAAACCGTATACATTGAGTTTGGTACCAACGTATCCATCCCCCTTTCCAAACATTTTGAATTGGTTGCAGGTGGTCAGTTCAACCACTTCTCCAACGGTTCCCTGAAGAAGCCCAACAAAGGCATCAACCTGGTGGCTCCGTTTGTGCAGCTGAACTACCAGTTCAACGAACGACCGGAGTTCAAGTGGCAGCCTCCTGCCCCTATTTCGAAAATCTGGGAGACCAACCTGGCCGTAGGGTATGGTGTCAAGCAACTGCAACTCGATATATCGAAGATGCCGGGAGTTTCTCCGTGGAATGACAAATTATTCAATGCCTGCAACCTGAGCCTGAATTTCCAAAGACCGGTTAGCCATATTGTAAAAGCCGGCTTTGGTACCGACGTGGTGTACGACGAAACGTTCAATACCACGTTGGCTTTCGACGACCAGAATAATCCGTACAAAATATATGGGAATTTCTGGGATGGAATCAGCCTGGGATTTTTCGGCTCGGCCGAATTCTATCTGAACCGATTTGCCGCCTGGACTCAACTGGGATATTACGTTATCCGGAAAAACGACAACGAGGACGGGCACAAACTCTACCAGGTAGTTGGGCTGAAGTTTTTCTTCCTGAAAAATACATTTGCAGCTATCGGTCTGCGGGCTACTCAGTTTTCCAACGCCGATTACATTGCCTGGACCATTGGACACCGGATCAAATGGACCCGGAAAAGTCGGTAGTTCATCCAAGGTTCGTTAAACTCTTCGAAGATTTTTCCGTTACCTTTAACATCACAAAACTGTAGCAACGTTTCACCATGCAACACGAAGGAAACCTGATTAAGATGAGAACGGAAGCGGAAAGTCCGGTCCGTTATTTTTTGCCCCTTGGCGGAGAAGTCATTGCCATGAACGACTTGATTGGAAATCAACTAACCATCAATTTTTCGGGGCAAATCAACTGCATCCATTGCGGTAAGAAGACCAAGCGCTCGTTCGGACAGGGGTTTTGCTACCAGTGTTTCCAAACAGCTCCCGAAGCCGATCCCAGTGTGATGCGGCCGGAATTATCGCGTTCCCATTTGGGAATTGCACGCGATTTGGAGTGGGCACAAAAGCACGACCTGATTGACCACTACGTTTACCTGGCTGTAACGGATGCACTCAAAGTAGGTGTTACCCGCCACCACCAGGTGCCTACCCGCTGGATTGACCAGGGAGCCAGTTATGCCATCAAACTGGCTAAAACGCCTAATCGGCACATCGCCGGCGTGATTGAAGCGTATCTGAAAAACTACCTGAACGACAAAACCAACTGGCGCGCCATGCTGCGCAACGAAGTGGACGAATCCGTCGATTTGGCTGACGAAAAAGAACGCGTTGCAACGTTACTTCCTGAAGAGCTGCAGAAGTACCTCAGCGACGAGCACGAAATCACGTCGCTTACCTATCCGGTAGAAAAATTTCCTGATAAGATTAAAAGCATTTCACTCGATAAAACAAACCAGCTAGAAGGTGTACTCAGCGGCATCAAAGGACAATACCTGATTTTCGATGACGACCGGGTTTTCAACGTACGTGCTCACAACGGCTACTTCGTGGAACTCAAAGCCTGATTACAGAAACCTGAACGAAATATAGACCGCTGCCGAAAGCATGACCATTAACGACATGAAATAGAAAAAGGAAACCCAGACAAACCGTTTGATAGTTACCCACCAACTCCGTTGATAGAATTTCCGGATGGCCAGGAAGAAATAAACTCCCGCTCCGGCGAAAAGCAACAAGGTAATGTATCCGTCTAGTTTGGGGCCGGCCACCCAAATTCCGAGTAATGCAACAATCCCCGCCAGGTATAGAAAGGCATGGAAATGCACCGTGAAAATTAAATGATTGATGTAATACGGATGCGTTTTCCGGAAAAACAGACTCATCAAAAGAGCAAACACCGGTATCAACAAAAACACCAGCCACGAAGTCGTCTGCAACAACTTGGACATAAACACTTCGGGATATTTCAGTAACATCGAAACCTTCTGAAATATTTCCTTCTCCGACGAATCGGTAAGGGTATCTTTTCCAGCCTCCATCTGTTTCGAAACTTCCTGCAGAACATCACCGTGCGTCTTCATCTTCTCCTCGGCTTTATTCTGCAACGAGTCGACCGGTAGTCCTCGGCTACTGAGCTGTTTTTCGATTTGGTCTGCATCTTTGAGATGTGTTCGAAGAACTCCCCGGTAATGAAAGCTCAGCAACAAAAAGAATACAAAACTGAAGAAAAAAAGCAACCGGAATGGCGGAACATAACGCACCCGCCTCCCGGCAAGAAATTCTTTCGTCAATTTTCCGGGTTCGAAAAAAAGAGGTTTGATGGTATGCCATAAACGGGTATCGAATGCGGCTACATTGCCCAGAAAATCGACGGCGACCATCCCAAAAGGTTTCTGAAAATCACGCAACGATTGTCCGCATTCCGGACAGTATTTCCCGTGAAAAGTCGTTCCACAATTCTTACAGGTCTCCTGATTTTCAGGCTCAACTGGCATGTTATTCAACATTAAATCCGATTTTGTCATGAGCGATAAACCGTTTGGTTGGTGTTATTGGTAAATATAATATTATGAATTATTCTTATAAAATTATCACCAATAATTCCCTCCGAATATGAATCTCGAATTCAAAAAGCCGTTACGATGATTAATTGAATTCAGGCGACTATCCATTTAAAATTAGCTATCTTCGCATCTGGTCTGAAATTAAGACCTATGACTCGGGAATTGGGAAGAAAATCATTTTATTTTCCTGTAATTTTACCTTAGTTTATACATCATTCCCAAGTTGTGAATGATATATTGAATAATATAATTACGCATCATATGGAAACTATCGACTGGAAAAATTTAGGATTCGGCTACCGGAAAGCCGATTACAATATCAGGTGCTGGTATCGCAATGGAAAATGGGGCGAACTGGAGGTATCCGATTCGGAACAGGTAACCATGCACATGGCAGCCACCGCACTGCATTATGGCCAGGAAGCATTTGAAGGACTGAAAGCTTTTCGTGGAAAAGACAACAAAGTACGCGTTTTCCGCATGGACGAAAACGCCAAGCGTCTGCGCAATTCCGCTAACGGAATCATGATGGCTCCGGTTCCGGAAGACCTTTTCATGGACGCTATTCGGAAAGCTGTTAAGATGAATGAAAAATATGTACCTCCATTCGAATCAGGCGCATCGCTTTACATTCGCCCGCTACTGATTGGTACCGGACCACAAATTGGCGTTAAACCTGCGGAAGAATACCTTTTCATGGTATTTGTGATGCCGGTAGGCCCTTACTTTAAAGAAGGCTTTAAACCGACTGATTTGGTTATCTACCGTGAATATGACCGGGCTGCACCTCACGGAACCGGTATTTATAAAGTGGGTGGAAACTACGCTGCCAGTCTGCAGGCCGGAACCCGCGCGCACAGCGAAGGTTACTCCGCCGTTCTTTATCTCGATGCCAAAGAGAAAAAATACCTCGACGAGTGCGGACCCGCCAACTTTTTCGGTATTAAAAACAATACCTATGTAACGCCGAAGTCGACTTCCATCCTTCCTTCCATTACCAACATGAGTCTTCGCCAGCTGGCAGCTGATATGGGAATGACCGTGGAAGAACGGAAAATTCCGGTGGAAGAACTGGCCGAATTCGAAGAAGTGGGAGCCTGTGGTACGGCAGCCGTTATTTCCCCCATCAAACGGGTTTACGACGCCGATATCGACAAGGAATATACGTACGGAAAAGAACCGGGCGCAGTCAGTCAGAAACTGTACGATAAACTTCGCGCCATTCAGTACGGAACCGAACCGGATCCTTACGGATGGACTGAAGTAATTGAATAAGAAATAAGAGTCAGCTCCAACTGGCTTTCAACCGTTTTCCCCTACCGGGAAGACGGTTTTTTTATGCCTGAAGGGTTGTTTTCTACTTTCGCATCGGGGAAAGGTCAATCTGCCGTCTGAAGATGACTTGCGATCCATTGCGGGAACCATCTGCCGCCCGCAGACAGCTCTTTTCTCCCGGCGGGGAGCATCTTCCGTTCGCAGACGGCTTTTGATTCATGACGGGGACCATCTGCCGATTGCAGATAGCTCTCGATTCGTAACGGCAACCATCTGCGAGCGGCAGATAGTTCAAGCATTGAGATGGGGAACCGTTTATGAAAGCTCCAACATCCGCAGAATGGGCGCTTTGGCTTTTTCGATGGTGTCAGCATCCAGGTTAATTTCCGGACGCTCGTGTTTCAGCGCGAGGTACAGCTTCTGAACCGTATTCAGCTTCATGTAAGTACAATCGTTGCAACCACACGTCGAGTCGATGGATGGAGCCGGGATGAACACCTTATCGGGACAAGCTTTTTGCATCTGGTGCAGAATTCCGCTTTCGGTGGCGACAATAAACTTTTTAGACTCGTGCTGCTGAACGTAATTGAGTAGTGCCGTTGTTGAACCTACGTATTTGGCCACCATCAACACCGGTTTTTCACATTCGGGATGGGCGATAAACTCTGCGTCCGGATTTTCATCCATCAACTCCAGAATCCGCTCCAGCGAATACTTTTCATGGACCATGCAGGCTCCGTCCCACAATACCATGTCACGTCCGGTTTGCGAGTTGAGGTAATTACCCAGGTTTTTGTCCGGGGCAAAAATCAGTTTCGCATCTTCCGGGAACGAATCGACAATCTTCTTCGCGTTCGAGGAAGTAACAATCACATCGGAGAGTGTTTTGATGTCGGCCGTACAGTTAATGTACGAAATCACTTTATGGCCCGGATGCTCGGCCTTGAATTTGGCGAAAGCCTCTTTGGGCGCCGATTCGGCCAGCGAACAACCGGCTTTCAGGTCCGGGATGATTACTTTCTTATCAGGATTCAGGATTTTGGCCGTTTCGGCCATGAAATGAACGCCCAGGAAAACAATAACATCAGCGTCAGTCTCCTGTGCTTTTCTGGCTAATGCCAATGAATCGCCCAAAAAATCGGAAATATCCTGTAACTCAGGAGTGATATAGAAATGTCCCAGAATGACTGCATTCTTTTCCCGCTTCAATCGCTGAATCTCTTCAACCAGGTTGACCTGCGGGGAAACAGGTTCGTCGATGAACCCTTTATCCTCCAGCATTCGCCGGATTGCTACTTCTTCCATTCCTCTCTCAATCTTTAAACGGTTATGTTCGGATGCCACGAGGCAAAATAACGGAGGCAAAGGTAAGAATTTATCTGCAAACGAAATGCGAATGTAACAGCGCCGCCGGACATGCCGGAATGGCAGAAAAAATTACTATCCAGCCGATTTAATCAGGCGTTTTTCTTCCCATGCATCCAGTGCTGATACGGCAATTTCTCTTCCGGTTGCCCGGATTTCGGCCGAACGCTCGAATTCCCAGGGCGTGGCCAACTGAAACGGGATGTTAATCACAATATCGGGTTGGTGATTCCGTATCGTTAACGCCGCAATTTCCCGCTGCATTAGCTCGATGGTTTTCCCCATGGTTTCCAGGTAATCGAACTTGATTCCGGGCATCTGGAATGTGAAAAACTGGGCCAGTTTCTGGTGCAGCGTCTGCTTTTCCTCTTCCTTCTTTTTTATTTCCTTACCCGATTTTCGAAGCATTTTCTTCGATTGCTCCTCATAACTCTTGTCGTCTCCCGAAAGGTTAACAACCACCAGGATGTCGTCTTTCTGCCGCTTCACGTACGGAATAGGAATCGGCGATATCACCGCTCCGTCGACCAGTCTTTTTTTGCCCACTTCTACCGGCGTAAAAACATCGGGTACCGATATGGAAGCACGAACGGCCGTAAACAGCGAACCTTTATCAAATACTTCAAGTTGATGACTAACCAAATCGGTCGCAACCGCTGTAAACGGAATATCTAAATCCTCAATATTCACATCATGGGTAAATTCTTCGTGGATGGTCTTGAATATCCGGTCGCCCTTTACAAATCCCCGGCTGCTGATGGTCAAATCCATGTAATGCCAAAGGTCGCGCATGGTGAGCTTACACATTCGTTTGGCAAACGGCTCCAATACGCCGGCAGCGTAAAATCCGCCGACCATAGCCCCCATCGATGTGCCGGCAACCGAACTGATTTCATAACCACGGGCTTCCAGCTCTTCGATTACTCCAATATGGGCCAAGCCCCGGGCGCCACCGCTGCCCAATACCAATGCGACTTTCTGTTTCATTCGATTCGTTTATTTCTCACTAATACAATCAATTTTCCCACTGGTTCAAACAACTTCTCTTCCTGTTAAGTAAATGCAATGATTACCAGCATTGAAAAAACAGAGATAAAGAAAAAGGGCTGCCTGAAAAGACAACCCTTTTGTATATTATTTGGTATTTCGGTACTTCTTAGAAGTTCACACGAAGTGAGAAGTTGAAGTTACGTCCGAATCCCCAGAAACCAACCATGTTGTCGCGGGTGTGATTTCCAACACCTGAACCGCGGTCCCATGCATCGGCAATGTACGACGTATTGAATACGTTGTAGCAGTTGGCATTGAAATAAGAATCAAGACCTCCAAGTTTGAATGCATATCCGATACGGGCATCCAATGTGTTGTAGTTCGGGATTTTCCATGACTGCTGACGGTCATTCGGATCGGTACGTTTCTCAGGAGAGAATTTAGCGTAGAAATCAGCGTTGTACAACCAGTTCAGACCTAAGTCAATCTGTTTGGTCAGATTTGCTTTTGCAGCCAAACCAAACTGAGTCTGCGGTGCATCAGCAACTTTCAGATCCTTTGTATACAATGTAGCAGAACCTACTTTTGCGTGACTGTCGTCGAATATGTCAACGTTCACGTCTTTGGTATAGTGCCAGTCGTTAACCGAACCGTTGGCAGCCAAACGCAACCAGTGAGTCGGGTTGTATTTCAACTCGGCCTCAACACCTTTGTGCAACTCGTTCAGACCTTTGAAATATACAGTCTGGTTGGCAGAAGTTCCGTCAGGCATAGTATAGCGATAAGAACCATTGGTCCACCGGTCGTTCCACTGCGTGTAGTATGCGTTGATGCGTGCATCGAATTTTTTCGATTTGTATCCGTAACCTGCTTCAATCGATGAAATTTTCTCGGTAGTGTAATCCGGATTCACATCGTTTGAGTAGTTGATGAATACATAGTCGAAGTAAGGTGCACGAGCATAGTAACCTGCATTCACGAAGAAGTTCGAACGTGGGCTAACGTTCCAGTTAACACCACCTTTTACGTTGTAACCCATCTGGTTTTCAGTCGGACTTTTTACGCCTTTGTAGTTCGGCTCACCGTTGTAACCATTGGCATTATAGGTGTTGTTGTCGTAAGTGAAATAGTCGATACGTTTGTACCAGGTATTGGAGAGTGTTGCAGCAACGAAAGCCGACCAAATGTCGTTTGAATACTCCAACTGACCGAATCCACCGAAGTAGTTCACCAGACCATCATCGTAGTAGTCAATTTTGTCACCAACTTTGGCCATGGCGTTACCCGACTTGTATCCGGCGTAAGAATCGTCCCAGTAGTTAGCACCCAACAGGTCGCGAACTTCACGGTAGTGGATACCTTTGTAAATACGACCGTCGATACCGGCAACCAGGTTCAGGTTTTCACCCAGGTGTGCATTCAAAGAAGAAAGAATACCTTCCCAGTTGTGCTGGTTAACCGAGTTACGAAGAATCTGAACAGCACCTTCTCCCTGACCTGCTGCGTTGATGTTGGCAGCGCGGGAAATATTGAAGTCTTCATGTGCCATTGGGTTTGAGATGTCATAGCCATCAGTTCCGAAACCTACTTTCGGCACGTCATACTTGTAGTAAAATCCGGGAACGGTTTCGCCCATGTACTGGAAAGAACCATAGTAACGTCCCAGCAAGCCGGAACCACCACCACGACCAACAGAGGCATAAACAGAAGTCTGCAATTTAGCATCTTCGCTGATATCCCAGTACCAGTTCAACGCGAACTGAGGTTTGTGGTAATAGTTTACTTTTTCGTTCATTTTCTTACCATCGAGGTAACCGTAACGCATGTTGAATTTGGTTCCCATCGCATCGTGAACGGTTTCAGTCATGGCAGAATACTCATCGTTCGGACGCTGTCCGTGTTTCTGCGGAGCACCAATAGCAGTAAACTGAAGCAGGTTTTTGTCGTTCAGCTGCTTCGAAATCGAAAGGAAGTATGACCACGCATCTACCCAGGTAGACTGAATGTATCCGGTTCCTTCGGTGCGGCTACCAATGAAAGAAACAGCCCAGCCATTATCCATCAAACCGGTAGAAAGTCCCAGCATGAGCTTCTTCCGACCGTAATCAGTCATTCCGTACTGCGCGAAACCACCTTTTTTCGCATCGGTTGTTTTGGTGATAATGTTCAGGGTACCTCCAACAGAGCTGATTGCCAGCTTCGAAGCTCCCAAACCACGCTGAACCTGCATCATGCGGGTAGCATCAGACAGACCAGCCCAGTTCGACCAGTACACCCATCCGTTTTCCATATCGTTCACCGGAATACCGTTGATCAATACAGCAACGTTTTTCTGGTCGAAACCACGAACGTTGATACGAGAATCACCGTAACCACCACCTAAATTACTGGTGTATACACTCGGCGTCATTTTCATGATGGCAGGAAATTCCTGAGAACCGAGTTGCAACTGGATGGTTTTGGCATTAATGGTCGTAGCAGCAACAGGAGTTTTACGTGAAACAGCCACGTTAGCCATTACGTTTACTTCAGAAAGACCAACAGCGTCATTCTTCAACTGCACTTTCTTCATATCGACAGTCGCACCGTTTTTCACCGTAACCGATTGCTCTTTTTGCTCATAGCCGATATAAGAAAATTTAACGGTTTGCTCTCCGGCAGGGACCTGTAACTTAAAGCTTCCATTGAAATCTGTCGCAGTTCCAATGGTCGTGCCATTAACCGTAACGGCGGCACCAATCAGGCTCTCGCCTGTTTCTGCGTCAACTACCTGTCCGGTAATTGTTCCCTGTCCAAAAGCGGTAAATGAGTAGAGCCCCATTATCATACCGAGAAGGACAGTAAAGACTGACTTTTTCATAAAATATTGATTAGTAAAATTCCAGTTAAACTATGTATTTGTTGCTAGTATTATAGATACCAATCTGATGTTCGAATAAGGGCTTTTGAACGCGCTGTAAAATTATGGCCTTGCCCATCGGCGAACTGAAAGCTGCCATTAACGATTTGTTAAGTGAACGATAATCAAAAATTACAAACATGTTACAACAATAATTTTGCCTGCATTCATTCGCCACACAACCAGATCCTTATAGAAAAACACAGACGCAATACTCCCAAAATTTTTTCTTCGCTATTGTGAAAACTCACCATAATGCAGGGATTTAAAAAGTGATTGTGGAATAAAGATGTTCAATGCGGGGTAAGGATGAAGTAGCCTACCGGGATGGAAAAGTAAAAATCTCATATCAGGAAATCTGGAAATTTTCATTTGATACGTTGCCAGAAAAAATAAGATTCAGCAAATCCGATTACTCAGATTTATAACTTCTATCGTCGGCGAATTTAATCTTGATAAACAAATCACCAAAACTCTTTTGATAATCTTAACGATCAATTCACTTTCAACATGAAACTAATTGCCAAAACTCAAATTAAATTATTAAGACTTAGACCAAATTAGCACACTGGTGGACAGGAAGGTATCTGATAACATAAACATTTTTTAACATTTATAACACTCTGGAATGAGAGATCAATCTCATCTTTGTTATGTTCATTTTAGGAATAAGATATTGTGCAACATAAATGCCAAACTAATTAAGGAAAGTTCAATATATTAGGCCTTCCTATGAAACCAACTAAGACCAACAAGCCCGCTACAACCGTAGTCAAACCGTCTGTTCCGGATGGTTTAACCTTTTGCGGACATTTCCCTTTTTCTTTATCTGAACATGCTTTTTTACCTACCCTACATACCTGTATTTCTTTTTTATTTATTCAAATATTTATTATTCAACAAGTTAATTTGTAATCTAACCTAGAAAGTATGAAAGCAAGATTTATTAGGGTTTTCCTTTTAGCTTTTCTATCGCTATTCTCCGTTACAGCCTTTGGACAAGGAACCGTAAAGGGAGTTTTAGTCGATTCATCAACAGGTGAAAACCTGGTAGGTGCTGCAGCCGTTGTGAAGGGCACCTCCATTGGTACAGCCTCTCTTTTTGATGGAAGTTTTTCTCTGCAGGTTCCTGCAGGCAAACAGACGCTGTTATTTTCCTACATCGGATACATTCCTTCCGAGAAAGAAATAACAGTAAAAGATGGTCAGGTACTCGACCTGGGCAACGTAAAACTAAAGTCGAATACGGTAGGTATCGACGAGGTTCTGGTTGTCAGCTCTTTCGCCCGCGACCGCCAGACTCCGGTTGCTCTTTCCACCATTCAGCCTCAATTGATTCAGGAAAAACTGGGTAACCAGGAATTTCCCGAAATTTTGAAATCTACCCCGTCGGTTTATGCTACCAAACAGGGTGGAGGCTATGGTGACTCACGTATCAACCTTCGTGGATTTGATTCCAATAACATTGGGGTGCTGATTAACGGCGTTCCGGTGAACGATATGGAAAATGGTAAAGTTTACTGGTCAAACTGGGCTGGTCTTTCCGATGTTACACAAACCATGCAGGTTCAGCGTGGTCTGGGAGCTTCCAAACTGGCTCTGTCTTCGGTTGGTGGTACCATCAACATCATTACCCGTAGTACCGATGCTGAAAAAGGCGGTTCGGTGTATGCCGGAATCGGAAACGATGGCATGCATAAATACATGTTTACCGCATCGACCGGTTTGTTGGAAAATGGCTGGGCAGTAACTATTTCCGGAGCGCATAGCTACGGTGATGGCTATATTCGCGGAACCAATTATGACGGATATTCCTATTTTCTCAACGTTTCCAAACAAATCAACGACGCCAACCGTCTCTCATTTACCGTTTTTGGTGCCCCGCAATGGCATAACCAACGAGGTAACAAGCATAAAATTATCACTTACCGTGGAGAAAATCCTGAGATTCCCTATCCGGTACAGGACGGGTACAAATACAACAGCGATTTCGGATACCGCAACGGTAAAGTGTATGGTGGCGCTTACGGATACAATGTGTATCATAAGCCGCAAGCTTCATTGAACTGGTACTTAAAATTAAACGAAGAAACCTTTCTGTCGACCGCTGCTTATGCATCTGTTACATCAGGAGGTGGACGTCGTGTGGACGGTACTGGCAGTAATATGCTGAACTGGGACTACCGCAACGACCGTCCTTACGGAACAACCAAACTGACACCGGAGGGTTACTATGATTACAACGCCGTGATGGATATAAACAAGGCATCTTTGAATGGTTCCGAAGCCATCATCGGTATGAGTGTCAACTCTCATCAATGGTACGGTATTCTGTCTACTTTGAATACCAAAGTAAACAACTTCAATATTACTGCGGGTTTGGATGGACGTTACTACATCGGTAAACACGCCAAACAGGTGGATGATTTGCTGGGTGGCGCGTTCTTCATCGACAACGTAAACATCAACCGGCCGGCAAACAGTCCGCTGAAAAAAGGCGATTACTACTCCTATCACAACGACGGCATTGTTCGTTGGATTGGTGTTTTCTCACAAGCAGAATACGTTGTAGACAACTTCTCAGCATTCCTTTCGGCTTCTATCTCATCCCAGTCATACAACCGGAAAGACTACTTCCAGTATACTCCGGGTAACCAGATGTCGGGATGGGTGAACTTCATGCCCTGGAGTGTAAAAGGTGGTGCCAACTACAACATCAACAAGCATCACAATGTGTATGTAAACGGAGGTTACTTCACACGAACTCCTTATTACAATATCGTTTATCCTAACTACACAAACGATATCAACAAAGACGCGAAATACGAACGTGTTCTTTCTACGGAAGTAGGGTATGGATATACCAGCAGCAAACTGAACGTGAAACTGGGTGTTTATCGCACCAACTGGATGGACAAAGGTTTGCGGGTATCGCTCGGACAAGTTAGCTCGAACATCAGTGGTTTGAATGCACTTCACCAGGGAGTTGAATTGGAAGGTAACTACAAGCCGATTCCGAAACTCAGCCTTCGCGGTATGGTTTCCGTTGGTGACTGGAAATGGCAAAACGACGTGTCATTTGATGTATACGATGACAACAATGTATACCAGGGAACATACAATGCCTATTTGAGCGGTATCCACGTAGGAAACTCAGCTCAGACGACTGCAGCCTTTGGCGCAGAAATGGAAGTGTTGCCTGATCTGAAAATTGGTCTCGACTGGAACTACTACGGACGTAACTACGCCGACTTCGACCCTTCGAACCGTACCGATGCAGCTGACCGCTCAGACGCATGGAAAATGCCCGATGCTGCCCTCTTCGATTTGAATATCAACTATGGTTTCAAAATCGGAAATTTCGATGCATCACTCTACGGAAATGTGAACAACTTGTTCGACAATGTTTACATCACCGATGCCACAGACGGAACCAATCACGATGCTGCATCAGCACTGGTATGGTACGGATTTGGCCGGACCTGGTCAACTGGTTTAAAAGTCAGGTTTTAATCTAAGAATAGAATGATTTAACCGTGAAAAATCTGATAAGAATGAATAAGTTATATAAATTTCTGATCATCATTGCTGTTGCTCTGGCAGGCTGTAATCCGATGGAAGATATCAATAACCAGTTGGATCAGCAGAAAGAAGCGCCTACGGCAGAATTTGAATACACCCTCTCGGATGCTGATTATTCAACAATCTCATCTGAAGCTCTCGCAGTTGCAGCCAACAAAGAAGATTCAACAACGGCTTCATACATCAAATCGAGCCTTTCTCTTCCCGAAGGTTTTGCAGCAGACTATGTACCGGCTGTTTTGAAAAGCCTGCACCCGGCACTGGGTAAAAACTCGGTGGCCAAGGTAGCCTACAATTTCAACAACGGTCCGAAAGCTTACCTGGCAGAGTACACTGACGCAGGAACATATTATCTCCAAAGTTCGGATTATGCAGCAGTGGGGGGAGAAGTAAAGGTAAACCAGTTCTTTTCTCCTTCTTACCCGCCAGAAGAATATCTTCCAGCTCTGTTGGCCGGAAAATATTCTGATGCAGCGGATGGCACATTGAAAATGGTCACATATAAATATGCGCAATCCGACAATCCGGAAGGGTCGATGATGAATATCTTCAAAGAAGACTTCAGTGGATCGCTTGGCGATTTCCAAACGTTTAGTGTCGCCGGTGACCAGAGTTGGTATGCCGCCTCATATAGCTCAGATGAGTATGCAAAAATGTCGGGATATTCAGGAGGGGCTCAAGTCAATGAAGACTGGCTGGTTTCACCTGCTATTGACTTGAGCGACTATGCTTCCCCAAATATGCAGATAACACAAGCCATCAATTATCTCAACGATCAGTGGGATCAGATCAGTGTATTGGTTTCTACTGATTACAATGGTACCGACATCTCTACTGCAACTTGGAATAAAATCAATATATCCACTTTACCTACGGGAAGCAACTGGGATTTTGTTACTTCTGAACGTGTTAGTCTTTCTGACTACGCAGGACAAACCATCTATATTGCTCTGAAATATACCTCATCCGATACCAACGCAGCGACATGGGAAGTTGATCAGTTGGTTGTGTCCGGAATTCAGCCGAAAGTGAGCTTCATGAGTGACTTTTACCAACTGAATGACGGAACCTGGGCCAAAGATCAAGGCGCATATGTGGTGAATCCCGATGATTATGACGCAATGGGCGCACCGGGTAAATACAACAACTTCTCCAGCTCCGATAACCCGGATGACTACCTGCCTCAGCTCCTGTCGATAAAATATCCGTATGCTCAGGATGGTGATAAACTGGCTGTTGTTTATAAATACTACTCTGGTGGCACCTCGACCCGCGCTGATGAATACAGTTTCAGCATGAATGAATGGACCAAGTATGATCCGATTGAAGTTAAAACTGACCAGTTCATCAACGTTGGCTCCAAGTGGATCTTTGACCCGACCGTTAAATTCACCATGTCGTCAGCCGACTATCAACTCGTCGTTGATGCAGTAAAAGCCAATCCGGACACCAAGAATCTGGTTGACAGCTACGGAACAGGCGAGTTCTACTATGGTGCAAACTCTCATTATAATAACTTCGACCTCCGTATTGTCAAGCGTACTACCGGAGATTTTACTCAATCTGAA
Organism: Prolixibacter sp. NT017; assembly: GCF_009617875.1. Classification (NCBI taxonomy): domain Bacteria; kingdom Pseudomonadati; phylum Bacteroidota; class Bacteroidia; order Marinilabiliales; family Prolixibacteraceae; genus Prolixibacter; species Prolixibacter sp. NT017. The sequence continues at coordinate 4,289,031 of NZ_BLAV01000001.1, forward strand.
TATGCTGATCTTTCGGAAGAAGATGCAAGTGCTTTGATTATGCAGCGCGTTGCTGAAGGCGTTGCAGTCATGTTGAAAGCGAAATTCCCAAATGCTGTCGCTCAGGTAAGTGGTGTGGATGTCATGTACATTGTCACTTTCAGCTCTTATGAAAATGACGGTAGTTATGGTAAATACACCGTAACTTTTCAGTGCACCAAGTCAGGACCCGACCCAAGTTTCGAACTGGTTGAAGGACCAACTCCTGTCGAATAAATCCGATTAAAATACACTTCATTAAGAGGGGGCATTTGCCCCCTTTTTTCATACCCATACCTCCAATATGGTTTAAGCGAATGTTATGGTTTGGTTTAATCTTTCAGACTCAAAATAGTACACGGATTTAATTCCTATATTTGCCGACTAAATTTTTGAAGATGCAGAACATTCGCAATATTGCCATTATTGCCCACGTCGACCACGGAAAAACGACACTGGTTGACAAGATGATACTTCATTCGAAGATCTTTCGTGATAACCAAAAACCGGGCGAACTGATCCTCGATAGCAACGATTTGGAACGGGAACGGGGAATTACCATCCTGTCAAAAAACGTTTCTGTTGTTTATAAGGATATTAAAATCAACATCATCGATACGCCTGGTCACTCCGATTTTGGAGGCGAAGTAGAGCGTGTACTGAACATGGCCGATGGTGTGTTGTTGCTGGTAGATGCCTTTGAGGGAACCATGCCGCAAACCCGCTTCGTATTGCAGAAAGCCATTCAGCTGGGGCTCAAACCCATCGTTGTCATTAACAAGGTCGACAAGCCCAACTGCCGTCCGGAAGAAGTTCAGGAAGAGGTTTTCGACCTGATGTTCTCGCTTGACGCGACAGAAAAACAGCTGGATTTCCCAACCGTATACGGGTCTGCCAAACAGGGCTGGATGAGTACCGATTGGAAAGAGAAAACCGACGATATTATTCCTTTGCTTGACGCGATTGTAGAGCATATCCCTGCTCCCATCGAAAACAAAGGAACTCCGCAGATGCTTATTACCTCGCTCGATTACTCCAAGTATGTCGGACGAATTGCCATTGGCCGGGTCAACCGGGGCGAGCTGAAAGAAGGCATGAATGTTTCGCTGGTGAAGCGTGATGGTAAAGTTATCCGGACGAAAATCAAAGAACTGCAAACCTTTACCGGCCTTGGTCGTGAAAAAGTGGAGACGGTTCAAAACGGCGATATTTGTGCCCTTGTCGGAATTGACGGTTTCGATATTGGCGATACGGTTTGTGATTTCGAAAACCCGGAGCCACTCGACCCGATTGCAGTCGACGAGCCGACCATGAGTATGTTATTCACCATCAACAACTCACCTTTCTTTGGTAAAGAAGGAAAATTTGTCACCAGCCGCCACATCCACGACCGGTTGATGCAGGAGCTGGAAAAGAATTTGGCACTGCGTGTCGAAACCACCGAATCGGCTGATGCATGGAACGTGCACGGACGAGGCGTATTGCACCTGTCGGTTTTGATTGAAACCATGCGCCGCGAAGGATACGAGCTCCAGGTTGGGCAGCCTCAGGTTCTCTTCCGTGAAATCGGCGGAGAGAAACACGAACCTGTCGAATTGCTGCACATCGACCTTCCGGAAGAGATGAGCGGAACTGCTGTGGATATGGTTACCCGCCGTAAAGGAGAAATGATGAACATGGAACGCAAAGGCGATCGTATTCACCTCGAATTCGAGATTCCTTCCCGTGGTATCATCGGTCTGCGTACCGGCATGCTGACAGCCACCCAGGGAGAAGCAGTGATGTCGCACCGTTTCCATAAATATGACCTGTTTAAAGGCCCTATCGAAACACGACTGAACGGTTCATTAATTGCCATGGAAACCGGAACCGCTTTCGCTTACGCGTTGAATAAACTGCAGGATCGCGGACGTTTCTTTATCGACCCACAGGAAGAGATTTATGCCGGACAGGTTGTTGGTGAGAACAGCCGCGAAGGTGATTTGGTCCTCAACGTAACCAAATCGAAAAAGCTGACCAACATGCGCGCATCGGGTTCCGACGACAAAGTGCGTCTGGCACCGCCCATCCGTTTCAGCCTCGAAGAAGCCCTCGAATACATTCAGAAAGATGAGTATGTAGAGGTAACGCCAAAATCCATTCGTCTTCGTAAAATCCTCTTGGATGAAAACGAACGGAAACGCGCTTCGAAGAAATAAATTCATCAAAAATATATCAGGAACCACTCCAAAACCGGAGTGGTTTTTTTTATGTCTTTACTTTTTGTCGACGACTTTATTTCGCAATATTTCAGAATTTCATGAATTGCTTTGTCGACTTTTTTACCACCTGAAAGAAATAATTGCTTCCCCATATTTTATAAACTGTCTAGCCTCAGCTGTGTAAAATATTTACGATTTGAAAGTTTGCCTTTACATTCTGAAAATCCTCAAAAGAATAAATGGCGTTTATTAGCATCATCTAAGAAAAGAATAATTGTAACAGTAAGCCCAATTAGATAACCAATCTTGAAACCCCAAAAGGCTGCCTCCGGACTATTTTTCGGCAGGCAGCCTTTCGTTTTTCCTTCCGGAAGAAGCCACAATTTTCAAAATGAGCTGAATTTTTCGGTTTATCTCAAAAAAAATCTGGCAAAAATCTCATTCTCACAAACTGCCAGTCTCTCTTTTAAATTAAAGGGTTTTAGACTTCTATCAACTTTGTCTCACCTCAAAAAATAAATCTTTTTCGGAAAAATATACTACTTTGCATTGCATGGTACCATTCTTTGTTCATATATTTGCATTACATACTTCAATGCCTTAAAAGGTATTTTTGAGAATGTAAATCAAAAAACGATGAAACGAATAGGAAATCACATCACGGTAACCCTGGCACTGGCAGCAATGCTGTTTTTAAATTCCTGCACACCAACTGCCGGCTTTCACCCCGCTTCCCTGCTGGTTGGAGAAGGTTCAAAGAGCACGGTGATTTCAACTGTTCTATTGAGACTTCCCGGAAAATTGGTCGATGCAACTGTCACCGAAATGGAAGCTCATTTCATGAAGAATAAACAGAAACATAAAAAAGAAGTCAAGCAGAACGCTTCCGAAAAAGTGTTAAGCCTTCCGATACATACCCGGATTGCTAACCCCATTCCGTTAAAGAAAGACAACAAAACACTCAAAGACACAAAAGCATCAAATAACAATAGCCATACAAGTACTAGTGGAACTACCAAGCTGAAAAACAGCAACGAACCGAACCCGGACACCAAACCCCAGGACGCCCCGGTTAGTTGCCAGCTGATGTAGATAAAGAAAGGGATCGCAATGAAACTGGAAAATACAAAAGCACAAATGCGCAAAGGAGTATTGGAGTACTGCATTCTCCTGATACTCTCCAAGCGCCCATCCTATGCTTCCGACATCATCGGGGAGATGAAGTCGGCTCGCATGATTGTGGTGGAAGGCACCCTTTATCCGCTGCTCACGCGGCTGAAAAATGCCGGTCTGCTCGGATATCGCTGGGAGGAGTCGTCACAGGGACCTCCCCGGAAATACTACGAATTAACCGAAAACGGCAGCCAATTCCTCTCCGAACTGGAAGGCTCGTGGCAGGAACTGGTCGGAGCTGTCGCTGAAATCAAAAACAGTTAACTGGAATCGCCCGAAACACAAAAACATTGGACATGAAAAGAACACTAACCATCAATATCAGCGGAACCGTTTTTCACATCGATGAAGATGCTTACGATAAGTTACAGGCTTATCTTCTCGACATCAACCGGTACTTCGGTTCCGATCCGGAAGGAAGAGAAATCATTATGGACATTGAAGCCCGTATAGCTGAACTCTTCCAGGAAAAGACAAAATCCGACGGCAATGTGGTCACCATTCAACATGTAGAAGAGGTAATCGAGGTGATGGGCCGGCCATCCGATTTTGCCGTTGAAGAAGAAGAGGAAGAACCAACAGAACACAAGAAGCGCACTTTCCGGACAGGAAAAAGGCTCTACCGTGACCCGGAACACCAGGTAATCGGAGGTGTCTGTGGCGGATTAGGTGCCTATTTCAATCTTGACCCGGTGATTTTCCGTCTGGCGTTCGTTCTGCTTTTCCTCGTCTCGCACGGAATCATCCTGTTGCTTTACCTGATTTTCTGGATCGTTGTCCCAAAGGCCATCACCACTTCGCAACGCCTTGAGATGCGGGGTGAGGACGTCAACATCGACAACATCAAAAAGACCATCAAGGATGAGTTTCAGGACGTAAAAAAAAATTATCAAAAGTTCCGAAATTCCCCTTCGTACGAGCGCGGGCGGGACAAAATAAATGAAGCAGGTAGTGTGTTGGGTTCCGTTCTGCGCGTGATACTCAAAGTCATCGTCATTATTATTGGCGTTGCCCTGATTATCGGCGGCTTACTCACCATTATTGGATTAGTCGGTTCGTTATTCATCTCGAATACTTTCCTGGGAATTGTTCCGTGGGGTAGTCATGTGGTTCCGAATTTCTTTCACTTCTATGTGGGAACCGACACGTTGAACTGGCTGATGATCTCCGTTGCCGCCCTGGTTGGAATTCCACTGCTGGCACTGATTTACCTCGGCACCAAACTGGTTTTCCGTTACAAATCGAATAATGCAGCAGTTGGCCTCTCCGCCTTCGCGCTCTGGATTATTGCTTTAATGATTTTACTGGGGACCGGCATTAGCAAAGTCAACTACTTCAAACGTCAGGGAACGTATACACAACGTCGCGAAATAACAACAAAAGCCGATACACTGTACCTGAAGCTGGCTCCGGATGAGTACCGCGATTACATCGACAATGATATTCAATTTGACGATATGCGCATTGCCTCGCTCAACGGACGTACTGTACTGGTAGGCCACCCGACCTTTGATATTGAGTCGACTTCCGGTACAGAACCGGAACTGATTATCCGTTCGAAGGCCCGCGGGAAGACCATCGACATGGCACAGGACAATGCGGAAGATGCTAATTACAAGATTGTCATCAAAGATTCGCTGGTCAACTTCTCACCCTGGTTCGAAATTGCAGAAGGAAAACAGTGGCGTGACCAGGAAGTACATGTCATTCTTCGTCTTCCGGTAGGAAAGACCGTTTATCTCGGCGACAGAATGGTTAAAATAATCAATGACATCGAAAATACTACCAATACCTGGGATGGCGACATGGTCGGAAAATACTGGACCATGACACCTCAGGGGCTTTCAATGGCAAAATAAACGGTTTGCCGGACACCATAATTCATCCATAAAAACGAAACCGAGATGAGTTTGATTTATAAAATCGGAATTATGATTGCGCTGTTGCTGACCTCACTGGTCTCCAACGGGCAAAGTAAATCGTACCGGATTTACAGCGAATTTGACCAACAGGACGGCTTCTCCTGGTTCTCTGTATCGAAGAGTATGCTCGATGTGGTAGACCTGACGCTGAACGACGAAAACAAAAAAGTAACCGGCGATTTGAAAGAGATCCGGATCATGGTTTTCAATCCGAAGAAAACGCAGTTGCATAAAGATTTCTACCGGATGATGAACCACAAGCTATCGCGGATGCGCTACAAAAAGGCAGAACCCGAAGACAGCGATCCGTCCGATAATGTTGCGTTCTGGATTAAAGGCAACAAGCGTAAAGTGCGCGAATGCCACATTGTGATTGGAAATGATAATCCGAATGGATTGAACTGCCTCATCTCTTTTTATGGTGACATGGATGTCCGCAACCTCGATGAGTTGAAATCAATCGGCGAAAGCCAGATAGATCTTTAACCAACAAAATTTTAGTTAGCTATGCAGAAAAGATTAACCCGTTCGTATCACAAAAGCCTGCTTGGCGTATGCGGCGGCATCTCCGAATATTTGAATCCACAAATGGACCCGGTATTCGTGCGAATAGCGTGGGTCGTATTATCATTTATAAATCCGCTGATGGTAGTGCTCTATTTCGTGCTGGCCATCATTATGCCCGAACCTGACTATCGTTATCATAGCGGGTACTAGTCAGGCTTTCGGGCAACCCTTTGAAGAGGCAGTTTTTCGAATGCACTGCCTCTTTTTTTGTTTTCTAACTTCCGCATCTGAGCGCTCCCTCGCATATTTATATCCTCAAACCGGATAACCGCTGGTTCCATTTTCAATTTTAACACTTTATCCGTTGTAATTTTCCTAAGTTTGGACCTACCAATCATTAACTGACAGAAAACTCCCCCATTTCAGCGAGTTTTAGAGGATTTTTATGATATGAAGAAACTACCGACAAATCTGCAGCGATGGCTTTTCATGGCCTTCGTCATCCTGGCCATTGCCAGCTGTTCTAAAAACGACGTTCCGGGTACATCACCCGATAACAATCAAACCGGAACGGATTCCGGTTCCGGCAACAACAGCGAGCCGTTTTCATTAACCGAAACCTTCGAAAAAGGAGAAAAAACAGCTTATGCTGTCGGAAACGTTACGCTGAGCACCGGAAGTTGGTACTTTGATGACGCTTTGCTAGGAAATCTTTCCAGCGATGCCAAAGACGGGAACCAATCGGTGCGGTTGCGCAACGGAAGCGTTGCGATGAATTTTGACATCAACGGTGTGCAAATGCTTTATGTAAAGCACGCGAAATTCGGCAACGACGGTAATTCCACCTGGAAACTCATGCTTTCCGACGACGGTGGTTCGACATACACCCAAATCGGGAGCGATATCTCCGAAACGTCCACCACGCTGAAAACCGACTCGTTCAGTATCAGCGATACACTGGCGGTTCGGTTCAAAATTCAGAAAACCGGCGATACACGAATAAATCTCGATGACATTACCTTCAAAGGAATAGGCGACCCGGGCGTTTCTGTTTCCGAGCCCGATACCACCTCTACCGGTGGCGGCGGCGGTTCCACTTCCGATGCTGCCGAACCAAGGGATGTGACCGTTGGAACCGATGCACCTCCGGCATCAGGAGACAACAGCAACCTGCTGCTGGGAAATCCGTCGGATGCCGTGAATTCCATCGTTTCGAAAGACAATTACCTCATCGATATGGGCTATTATACCGAGTCGTACAGTGCGAGCCGGGCCGAGCCCAACTGGGTGAGCTGGCACCTCGATGCTTCGAATATTTCCCACGCGGTGAGCCGGCAGGACAATTTCGCTGCATGGGCCGATTTGCCCTCCGACTGGTTCCAGGTGCAGGATAACAGCTACCACGGAAGCGGATTCGACCGGGGACACAACTGCCCTTCGGCTGACCGGACCAGCTCAGTTGACGCCAATTCAGCCACCTTCCTGATGACCAATATGATTCCACAGGCTCCCAACAACAACCAGCACACGTGGGCCGATTTAGAAAATTACCTGCGCGATGAAGTCAGGAATAAGGGCTACGAAATCTACATCATCATGGGGTCGTATGGAGAAGGCGGAACTGGCTACTACGGCACTACGGTTAACACCATCGATAACGGGAATATTGCCGTGCCGTCCCATATCTGGAAAATAGCCGTCATGCTCAAAACAGGAGACAACGATTTAAGCCGGATTGATTCCACCACCACGGTTCTGGCCGTGAATACACCCAACACAAACAACATCGATGCGGATTGGACCCAATACATTGTTACCGTTAGGGATATTGAAAAGGCCACCGGATACAACTTCCTGTCGGAGTTGCCACAATCGGTGCAGGACGCCATCGAAACAAAAACTTATTCGGTCAATTAGCAGTTGACGAGCAAAATATTGAACGCGGCCGGGAGATGTTTCCGGCCGTTTTTTCTTTTACAGGAAATTCCCATCGACCGCCGACCTCCCCTGGCCCGCTTTCTTCCCGAAAGGTTCGCCAAACAAGCGCCGGAGTTCTTCCAACGGCTCGCTGAGTTCTTTGCTCGCCCCCTGACTGCCACTGCGTCAGTCGAGACTGCCATTGCGTCGGTCGCGGAGTTGTTTTCTTTATCCCCGGAGATGTTTTCTTTACTTGTCACGTTCATTTCTTCAAGGCCGGAGATGTTTTCTTCACCCGTCGTGTTCATTTCTTCGTGGCTCGGGTGGTTTTCGCTATTTCCCGGGATGTTTTCTCTACATGCCGGATACTTTCTCCGCCAGCGAAACTGGTTGTAAAGCTTTGCTCATATATTTATCACGGACGATAAACAGACCCGTTTCTGAAGAATTGGGATACAGGCAATCCCAAAGTCCCCGAACTCATTTTCCACCAGAATTCAACATTTAATCCCAAAGTCGGGACTGCATTTTATTGCCCTTTCCCCGCTTTCTCTTTTTTCGTACCTTATTCTTACTAAAACCGCTGGTCATGAATACATCAGGAAGAAACAACCGGCGAACCACCTGGCTGGGCCTGGCTGCTCTTTCAGCCATTGCAGGCCTCATGCTGATGGTGATTTCCCGCTACGACCCTTCGTTGCTGTTTCTGTCCGGGCTCTTCATCGGTGTTTCGCTATGCATCACCATCCGTTTGTTCTTCAACTCCCGCTCGAAAAAACCACAGAACCTTCCGCACGAAAACGACGATTCGCCCTAAATGCTTTACATTTGTGCCAAACGCATTTAGGATTATTTATGAAAAAACTGGTTTTTGCCACCAACAATCCACACAAACTGAGAGAACTTCGCGAAATACTGGGTGAACAGTTCGAACTGCTCAGCCTGAACGACATCGGTTGTGCCGACGACATCCCGGAAACGGGGGACACGCTGGAAGCCAATGCCGCCCAGAAATCGTTTTACATCTGGGATCGCTACCACATCAACTGCTTTGCCGACGATACCGGCCTCGAAATCGATGCCCTGAACGGCGAACCGGGGGTTTACTCGGCCCGCTATGCCGGTGAGGCCAAAGACGCCCGCGAGAATGTGAAGAAAGTGTTGCGGGAAATGAACGGAGAAAACAACCGGACTGCCCGCTTCCGCACCGTCATTTCCTTAATCATCGATGGGAAAGAGACGCAATTCGATGGAATTGTAGAAGGTGAAATCCTCACCGAAACACGCGGCGATGCCGGCTTCGGCTACGACCCTATTTTCCTTCCGGAAGGAAAACAGAAAGCGTTTGCCGAAATGGAAGCAGACGAAAAGAATGAAATCAGTCACCGGGGCCGTGCCGTGGCCAAGCTGGTCGACTACCTGAAGAACAACTAAACCTCCGTTATGCAGCTAACGCGAAAAAAGACCTTGCTCATTTTGCTGGTGGCCGTGCTGGCCGCTTTCTGGCAGGTAGCCTTTTTTCGCAACACGCTCAAATGGGACGCCCTCGATATCTCCTTTCCGTGGCGGTTCATCATCACCGCTACGGCGTGGCATGGCGAGTTGCCTTTGTGGAACCCGTTCCAGTTCCTGGGATTTTCACAGCACAGCGATCCGCAAACCTGGTATCCCGTCTTCTGGCTCTTTGCCCTTGCCGGGAAATACACCCTTTACTCGCTGAGCCTCGAGTTTTTACTGCACATTTTCCTGGCTGGTTGGGGCATGTTTCGCTTAACGCGAAGCCGAGGACTGTTGCCGGAAGTAGCGCTCTTCTGTTCCATCGGGTACATGTTCTCGGGCTTTTTTGTGGGAAATGCCCAACACCTGGGCTGGATCATTAGTGGCGCCTGGCTTCCGTTTGTCTTCAATGCTTATCTACGTTTCCTGGAAAAGGAAAAACCGCGCCACCTGGCTTTGACGGTCCTTTACCTCTTTTTCCTGTTCACCGGCGGTTACCTCGCCTTTTTTGTCACCACCGTCTATCTTCTCATCGGTATTTTTCTGTGGCGTACCTACCGGGAAATCCGAAACAAAGCATTTGCACGGCTGGCCCGCCAATGGAAAAGCCATCTGTTGCTCGGCGTTATTTTCTCCGTGGTTAGTGCTGTCGTCTGGTTTTCGCTGCTCGACCTGATACCGGCCATGCACCGCGGAAACGGCATCTCGCTGGAGCGGGCGCTCTCGGTTCCGTTCTATCCGGTTGACCTGCTCTCGCTCTTTTTCCCGGCAGCGCAGAATTACAGTCGCTCATTCTGGATTGGCGACCAGTCAATGATCAACGTTTTCTTCGGCATACTGCCCATAACGCTATTCGTTGCCTGGATTTTTACCAAAGGAAAGAAACGTACCGAGTGGTGGTACTTTGCCGGCGCCCTGTTTTTCCTGGCCGTATCGCTCGGACAAAGTCTGCCGTTACGGACGTGGCTTTATTACGCCCTACCCCTTTTCAACTATTTCCGCATTCCGGCCCTTTTCCGGCTGTTTTTCGTGTTTTTCAGCTTGCTGTTGGCCGGGACATTCCTCAACCGGATGATCGCACATCATAAGCACCGGTTGCGAAGAATGACGGCCGTTGCGCTCTTTGTTTTCGCACTGTTCGCCTCTCTCCTGCTCTTTTTCCTGACGGGAAAACCGGAAGACCAGGCGCTGCATGCCATTTTCCGGCAAGCGGTATTGGAGGAAATTCTGCTCTTCGCTTTCTGGTATCTCATTCTCCGGATGAAGAAATCGAACTGGCGACTGGTGTTGCCCGGGCTTATTTTCATCGACATGCTGTTCGCCGTTCAAAGCAACATTCGCATGTCGGTCATCGACGATTTCAGGCCGGCTCAGACACAAGCTGAGTTGAACCGGCTGCCCAAAGGTTTCCCAATTCCCGATTTAAACCAACGAATTGCCACCGTTCGCCAACGAACACCCGATATTCGTCCGCTGTGGCGGAATGTGCCAACTTTCTACAAGCAAATTAGTTTCGACGGCTATTCGCCTTATCAGTACCGCAATTGGCTCGCGCTGGAAGATTCGTCCGTTTTTCGGGAGGTAATCAACCATCCGTTGCTCTTCTTCCGGAAGGAAAACGGTAACGATTCAACCCGAATTGTCATCACCGGATTTGGGGCTAATTACATCGAGGTGGATGTTTCGCTGAAGGGACCTTCGGAACTAATGTATCTGCAGAATTTCAAAAACGGCTGGCAGGCTTTCATCGATGGGAAAGCGACAACCATTCAGCCGGCTTACCGGTCCTTGATGCAGACTTCGGTGCCGGCCGGTGAGCATCACATCCGGTTCCGCTATCATCCGAACAAAGTGCTGGCAGCGTTCGCGGTTTCAGCCATCAGCTTTTTGCTTCTGTTAGTTTGGCTCTTGTGGGACTCTTTTCTGCGGAAGCGAAAAAAGAAAACGGTTGCCTGACGCGATTTTTTTAACTTGGGGCAAGAAAACAAACCTGACGGAATGCACAAACGAATTTACTTCCTCCTGCTTTTACTGGTTACCGGAATCACCCAGGCCCAGGTGCCTTTGTACCACTGGCGATCGCATCTCTCGTTTAACGATGTGTTAGCCGTAACCGAAGCGGACGGAAAAGTGTTTGCTGCGACCAGCCAGGGACTGTTCAGTTATAATCAGAGCGATAACAGCGTAGAGACCTTCACCCGGGTGGAAGGTTTGTCGGATGCCGGAATTTCAGCCATTGGCTGGTCGGATGCGGCAGGCGTGCTGGTGATTGGTTATTCCAACGGCAACATCGATTTACTGAACGGCGAAACCGTGCACAACATTTCTGCCATCAAGCGGAAGACGAACCTCACGCGAAAATCCATCAATCAAATCATTACCGATGGCAGCGATGCCTACCTCAGTTGTGGTTTCGGCATTGTAAAGCTGAACCTTGACAAACGGGAAATCAGCGAAACGTGGTTGATTGGTAGTGGTGGCGCTTCGGTGATGGTGAATGCATTGGCCATCGACAACCAATATTACCGGGCAGCAACTGCCAGCGGAATTTACCGGGCGCGAAAAGACGAACCCAACCTGCAGGATTACGCCAACTGGGAGCAACAAACCTCCGTTCCCGGCAACACCGACGACTTCACTTCCATCGCTGCTTTTCAAAACGAAGTGTATGCTTTCGACAATACCGCCAAACAATTGTACCGATGGAACGGAAATTACTGGCAAACAGCTTTCACCGGCATCAACGATTGCCTGAACCTGACCAGCAGCAACGACCAACTGGTAATTACCCGAAGTGAGTCGGTTGATTTGTACAACGGCTCTTCGCTCTCGTCTATCACCACCTACAGTCCGGAAATTGTACAATGGCAAACCATTTCTCCCACCGATGCGTTCGCCGGAAGCAATGGTAACCTTTGGGTAGGTGACAGCAAATTTGGAATGGTTGAACGAACCAGCGGCGGAAGCTTTCAGCAAATCATTCCGGATGGTCCGGCTGATAATTTGGGCGCTTCACTCTCATCCGGCGACGGGACCGTTTTTGCCGCGACCGGTTCCAAAAGCGGCGATGTATTCCTGCCCGCTGAAGTTCATCTTCTGAGCAACGGCGAATGGCACACCATCAACGCCAATACCACGAAGAATCTAGATAATGTAAATGATTTGGTTCGGGTGGCTTCCGTACCCGGAAATCCCGACAGGTTTTATGCCGCTTCGTGGGGAAAAGGATTGATTTCCTTCGATAATCTCCAGGCAACGGAACATTACGATCCATCCAACTCACCATTGGAAGCGTATGGCGATAACCTCTGCTGGATTGGCGGCTTGTCGTTCGACCGGAATAACAACCTCTGGATGACCAATGCGTTGGTCGAGCACCAGGTAAAAGTGCTGAAAGAAGACGGCAGCTGGGCCAGTCTGAAATATCCGGGATTGGAAAGCACCGACAATTTTGTGGGCGATATTCTTGCTACGAAATCAGGCATCAAATGGGTTATCATCGCGAATGTGGGTTTGTTTGCCTTCGATGACAACCGCACCATCGACGACCAGACCGACGATAAATACCGGAAGGTGACCGTGAGAAGCGTTTTCTCCAACAACGAAACTATCATTTCCAAGCTGTACTCGAACATCCAGTGCATGGCCGAAGACCAGGACGGTGCGTTGTGGGTTGGAACCGGAAAAGGCGTGGTGGAATATTACAACCCCGATAAGGTCTTCGACACGTCCGACTTTTACGGCATCCAACCCGGTGTTGATTTGGGCGACGGTCTCTATCACCCGCTGCTGGAAAAAGAAGTAGTGACCTCCATTGCGGTGGACGGCGGCAACCGGAAATGGTTCGGAACAAAAAATTCCGGCGCCTTTCTCTTCTCGGATGACGGTCAAACACTCATTCGCCATTTCAATACCGAGAATTCGCCCCTTCTCTCCAACAATATCAAGTCGATAACCATCAATGCGAAAAACGGTGAAGTATTTTTTGCCACCGATTACGGTATTCAGTCGTACATGAGCGATGCATCGGGTGGTAACCAAACATTCGCCAACGTATATGTGTTTCCCAACCCGGTGAGGGAAACGTATCACGGCGATATTACCATCGATGGTTTGATGGATCAGTCAACCGTAAAGATTACCGATATTGCCGGCAACCTGGTTTTCCAAACCACTTCTAATGGTGGCCGGGCTATCTGGAACGGCAAAGATTCATATGGACGCCGGGTGAACACTGGTGTGTACCTGGTCTTCTGCTCCGACCAGAACGGCGACCAGAGTTTCGTAACCAAACTCCTTTTTATCCGGTAAACCATGCAACAGAAAACACGCGCCATTGTCCTCCATTACCTTCGCTACGGCGAAACCAGCATGATTGTCACGCTGTACACTGAAGCGTTCGGGCGGATGTCGTTCATGATGCAAGGCGTTCGTGGAAAGAAGTCGCGCAGCAAAGCCAACCTGTTGCAGCCACTCTTCCTGCTCGATATGGAAGTTTCGTACAAACCGGGCCGCGAACTGCAGCGCGTAAAGGAGATGCGCAATGCGGTGCCTTACTCTTCCATTCCATTCGAAATCGGGAAATCGACACAGGCCATGTTCCTCTCGGAAATTCTTTACAAGGTGTTGCAGGAAGAAGAACCGCGTCCCGAACTGTTTGAATTCCTGTTTCACGCGATACAGTACCTCGATTTGGCAACCGAAGGAACCGCCAACTTCCATCTGGTATTTCTGCTGCAGTTTGCCCGCTATCTGGGCTTCGGACCGAGGGACAATTATTCCGAAGAAAAACCGTATTTCGACTTGCGCAACGGCGTGTTTGTCACCATGCCGCCTCCGCATTCTGAGTACCTGCACAAGGACGAAAGCCGCCTGTTCGCTAAGCTGATTCACGTCAATTTCGATTCGCTCGAAACCCTAAAACTCGATCACAAACTGCGCGACCGCTACCTCGAAGCACTGCTCGACTATTTCAGTTTGCATCTCGGGAGTACCATCCACATTAAATCCCTCCCGGTACTAAGGGAATTATTTTCGTAACACAATCTTCACGCAAGCGTTTTCTCTTCCCGAAAAATCAAGTAAATTGTAGGTGTAAAAAGGCTGTTGCGCCTTCCAAATAATTACTACTTTTGACCCCAATCTTCTAAAAAAATATATGGTTTCATCAAAATTGCCAACATCAAGAAGAAGTATCATTGCGACGATGACTGACTTGGCAAAAGAACATAACGCCATTGACCTCGCCCTGTCGGTTTCTGATCTTCCCAGCCCGGAACAGCTCGTTGAGCTGATGCATAAATATGTATCGGAAGGATACAACAACTATGCGCCCATGGAGGGAATCGAGCCGTTGCGCCGCGTTATCGTCGACCGCATTAAGCAACTACACAACAAAGAATACAATCCGAACACCGAAATCACCATCACCGCCGGCTCTACGCAGGCCATGGCCACCACCATCAGTGCGATGATTAAAGAGGGCGAAGAGGTGTTGTTGTTCGAACCGGTTTCGGAATCCTACATCTCGGCCATCGAGCTGAATGGCGGACGTCCGGTGTACGTGAATCTGAAGAAGCCCGATTTCCATATCGACTGGGACGAGGTGAAGAAGCTGATGAACGCCAAAACCCGGATGATCATCATCAACAACCCGCAGAACCCCACCGGCCGCGTGATGAACGAAGAGGACATCAACCAGTTGAAACGGCTGACCAACGGAACGCGGATTGTGATTCTGGCCAACGAGATTTTCGAGCACATTGTATTCGACGATGAGAAACACCGCAGCATGTCGTCGGTTCCCGAACTCGCGGAACGCAGCATCGTGGTTTCCTCTTTCGGACCGGTGTACAAAATCAGTGGCTGGGGAATTGCCTACGTGGTGGGCCCCGAGAAACTGATGAGCGAGTTCCGGAAAATCCAGCAGTTCCAGGGATACAGCGTGAACACGCCCGGACAGTATGCGCTGGCCGAATTTCTGCAGGAAGATAACAAGTACGAAGAGATTGCCGATTTCTACCAGGGCCGGCGAAACTATTTCAACCGCCTGATGAGCGAAAGCAATTTCGAAATCATTCCGGCCACCGGAACCTATTACGAAATTCTCGATTACAGCAATATTTCCGACGAAACCGACGTGGAGTTTGCCATGCGGTTGGTGAAGGATTACGGCGTTTCGGTATTGCCACTTTCGGCTTTCCGGCATGAGAAAACCAAATCGAGGATGCTGCGCATTTGCTTTGCCCGCAACAACGACGTGCTGGAAGAAGCAGCCAAACGTTTGTGCGCTGTTCCGGTGTTGGATCCGGCGAGGTAATTGCCAACGGCCCGGCTTGTCTGTAATTGATTTTTATCTATTTTTGCACTGCCCGAGCGCAGTGTTTTTTATGGCCCCATAGTTCAAGGGATAGAACGACAGTTTCCTAAACTGTAGATCCAGGTTCGAGTCCTGGTGGGGCTACCACACCTCCTGACTTTCAGGAGGTTTTTTTGTTTTTGACACCGTATTCGGCACCGTAAGAATTACGATCTACAATATTTTTAAAAATGTCGGCCCTTTGCCTTTATGAGCATTATTTTCCGGGAAGACATGATACCAGGTATATATTATTCTTTCTTTCTGGATTTTATTTCCTGTTCAATTTCCTTCAAATCCTGTTCATCTGCCTGTCGCGCTTCCCAGGCTTTTCGCTTCGAATCAAATTGTTCGTAAATTTCTCTCACCTTCTTCTCCATTATCGAATTGCTAATCGTGCCTTTTCCCCGAAGAATCTTTTGATCATTAAAATCCAAAATTCGATCGACATTTTCCCTCCAAAAAGAAATGGTTAAATCAAGCCTGTTTTTCGCTCGAAACTCTGCACTTTCCAGAAAAATGACAACTAAACGATTGAGTGTGTCTATTTCATCTGCTGTGAGGTAGTTTTTAGCCGTGAAAATATCGCCTTTCCGAACAATGCTCCCTTTCCATGAAGTTAAATTCATATTAGGCGAATCAGCGCTGGCCCGTGAGACAATAATCTCAGCCGCGGTTTTGCCTGTTACTGCATACAACAACTTATTTTGTGTCTCTGCAAAAAACATTTGCGTTGCTTTATCGGAAGAATCGTAATCACTACTTAATGAAAAAAGGTCGCGAACTTTCTGGTAGAAACGTTTTTCTGATGCCCGTATATCCCGAATCCGACTTAAGAGCTCATCAAAGTAGTCGGGTCTTCCGTCCGGGTTCTTCAAACGTTCATCATCCATTACAAAGCCCTTGATCATGTATTCTTTTAGGTTGCGATTTGCCCACATTCGGAATTGCGTTCCTCTTTTGCTCCGCACCCGAAAGCCTATCGCCAAAATCACATCAAGCGCATAAAATGTTACACTATATTCCTTGCCATCTGCAGCAGTTGTTAAGTAATTCTTAACAACTGATCCATCACCTAATTCACCATCTTTCAATATATTGGATATATGCATACTAATGTTTGGAACCGAGGTGTCAAAAAGTTCCGCCAGTTGACTTTGGTTCATCCAGACACTCCCATCTTTAGCATAAAGGGATACGGAAGCCTTACCGTCAGGTGTGTTGTAAATGATAATATTTTGCATGTTATCGTGTTCCATCTTAATTCTTTTTTTCTTTGGCAGATAGGCTATTGTGTTCCTGTATCAGGCAATCTTTTTTAAAAATTTTGACCCGGTTTATTCGAACAATAGCTCTTTTTCTAATCCAAAACACTTTGGGACGAGACCATAAATCCAAATTTAACGAAATAGTTTATCATTTGGGGGTATACACTATTTCGCTACTGGTTCAACTCAAACTCCTTTAATAACCTGTCTCTTCTCCCAAACATTCCCTCCCCATTGAGTGTTAGAAAATTACTGGCTGGCGCGCATCATGTATCAGCTGCCGATTCATCTGACCGAGCCAAACATCGAATTTCACACCATAAAAACCTGTTAGTATGAAGTCTGAATCACCATATCGATTCGAAAAAGAATTGAAAACCGCCAAGGGCTCCTTCCGGTATTTCAGTTTGCCCGAACTGGAAGCCAAAGGACACAGCATTTCTCACCTGCCGTTTTCCATCCGCATTTTGCTGGAGAACGCCCTCCGCAATTACGACGATTTCGCCGTCACCAGCGAGCACATCGAAACGCTTCTCAACTGGAAGCCGGAACCGTCCGACAAAGACATTCCCTACAAGCCGGCCCGTGTGCTAATGCAGGATTTCACCGGTGTTCCGGCCGTAGTCGACATTGCTTCGCTGCGCGCCGAACTGGCCCGGAAAGGCAAGAACCCGGACAAGTTGAACCCGCAAATTCCGGTCGACCTGGTCATCGACCACTCGGTACAGGTCGATTATTTCGGTACCGAGTATGCCTACCGGCGAAACGTGGAAGTGGAGTACGAACGCAACGGCGAGCGCTACCAGTTCCTGAAATGGGCACAAAAGGCATTCAAAAATTTCAGCGTGGTACCGCCCGGCATGGGCATTTGCCACCAGGTGAACCTGGAATACCTCGCCCAGGGCGTCATAGAGCGCGATGGAACGGTTTTCCCCGACACGCTGGTGGGAACGGACAGTCACACCCCGATGGTGAACGGAATCGGCGTCGTTGGCTGGGGCGTCGGCGGCATCGAAGCCGAAGCGGCGCTGCTGGGTCAACCCATTTATTTCATCATGCCGGAAGTGATCGGATTGCAACTGACCGGCCAGTTGCCGCCCGGAACGACAGCGACCGACATGGTGCTGACCATCACACAGCTGTTGCGGAACTACGGCGTGGTAGGCAAATTCGTCGAAGTCTTCGGTCCTGGCCTCGACCATCTGACGGTTCCCGACCGGGCGACCATCAGTAATATGTCGCCGGAGTTCGGTTGCACAGTCAGCTACTTCCCCATCGACGACCAAACGCTCGATTATATGCAGAAGACTGGCCGATCGGAGGATCAGATTCAACTGGTGAAAGATTACTGCCAGGCTAATAACCTGTGGCGAACCGGTAAGGAAGAAATCACCTACACGGATGTACTGGAGCTCGACCTCTCGACGGTTGAACCGACAGTTGCAGGTCCAAAACGTCCGCAGGACAAGATTTTACTGCGTGAATTCAAGCCGAAGTTTGTCGACTTGCTACAAGAAAGTTTTGGGCGCAAATACATCGAGCCGGATAACCGCGAAATCGTCCGCTGGTCGGCCGAAGGCGGCAGTCAGCCGGTACACACGTATGCCGGCGGTCAGCGCGAAGTAGAAGTGGAAAGTCAGAACGACAAAGGCCTGAAGATGGTACAGGTAACACTGGGGCAGGAAAAATTCCAGCTTTCGGATGGTTCGGTAGTCATTGCCGCCATCACCTCGTGCACCAACACGTCCAATCCTTCGGTGATGATTGGTGCCGGACTGGTTGCCCGAAAGGCCCGCAGGCTGGGACTGACTTCCCGTCCGTGGGTAAAAACCTCGCTGGCGCCGGGCTCCAAAGTGGTTACCGATTACCTCGAAAAGGCCGGCCTGCTCACCGACCTCGAAGCGCTGCGGTTCCACCTGGTGGGTTACGGATGTACTTCGTGTATCGGGAACTCCGGTCCGCTGCCGCCGCACATCGCACAGGCAGTCGACGACAATGAACTAATCGTCTCTTCTGTCCTTTCGGGAAACCGGAACTTCGAAGCCCGCGTTCACCCGCAGGTAAAAATGAATTTCCTGATGTCGCCCATGCTGGTGGTTGCTTTCGCCATTGCCGGCCGCGTGGATATCGACCTGAACAACGAGCCGGTGGGTTACGACACCAATCAGCAACCGGTTTACCTGAAAGATATCTGGCCGACGCCGGAAGAGATATACGAAACCATGCAGAACGTGCTGTCGACGGACGATTTCCGCAAGGATTACAGCACGATAACCGACGGAAACGAAATCTGGCAAAACCTGCAGGCACCCGACGAACAGCTTTATTCGTGGGAAGAAACGTCTACTTACATCAAGGAAGCGCCGTTCTTCACCCATCTTCCGGAAAAACCGGAAAAGCTACAGGAGATCGAAGGCGCCCGGGTACTGCTCTCGCTGGGCGACAGCGTAACCACTGACCACATTTCGCCGGCCGGTTCGTTCAAAGCCGATTCTCCTGCCGGGAAATACCTGACCGAACGGGACGTAAAACAGAAGAACTTCAACTCGTACGGCTCACGCCGCGGAAACGACGAGGTAATGGTGCGCGGAACATTCGCCAATGTGCGGATCAAAAACAAACTGGCTGAGCAGGAAGGCGGTTTTACTACCTATTTGCCTTCCGCCGAAGAGATGCCGGTTTACGACGCCGCCATGAAATACCACGACGACGGAACGCCTTTGCTGGTGCTGGCCGGGAAAGAGTACGGAAGCGGTTCCTCGCGTGACTGGGCCGCCAAGGGAACTTCTCTGCTCGGCATCAAAGCGGTGCTGGCCGAAAGCTACGAGCGCATTCACCGCAGCAACCTGATTGGCTTGGGCGTGCTGCCGCTCCAATTCAAAGAGGGCGAAAGCAGTGAATCGCTGGGGCTGAACGGAAAAGAGACCTTCGGCGTGAAAGGCATCAGCGACGAGATGAAACCGCTGCAGGAGCTGGATGTGGAAGCCCAAAAGGAAAACGGGGAGACTGTACAATTCAAAGCAGTGGCCCGCCTCGATTCGCAAATCGAAATCGAGTATTACCGCCACGGCGGCATTTTGCAATATGTGCTAAGGCAATACCTCAACGAAGCATAATCATTTTGCTTACAAATACGAATGGAACGGAGCATTCGGGAAACCGGTGCTCCGTTTTTCATTTCCGGGCTAACCGGGTAAAACGACCGTGAAAGTGGTGCCCATTCCGGAAATGGAATGGAACGAGAGAGTTCCGCTGTGGCGGTGAACAATCTGACGGGAGAGTGCCAGTCCGATACCGCTTCCGCCCTGCCGGGTCGTGAAGAACGGAACGAAAACCTGGTCAGCGTATTCTTCCGGAATGCCAACGCCGTTATCGGCCACCACGATGCGGGTTTCCTGCTCGCCTTTCTGCACGCTCAGGTTGATTTCGGCATGCTCCACTTCCGACACCGCTTCCACCGCATTCTTCAGGAGGTTGATTACCACTTGCGAAATCAGTTTGTCGTCGGCTGTGAATTCCGTGATTCCGTTCGATACGTTGACGTTGAATTGAATATTCCGCTGCTGCATTTCCTGATGGTACAAAATCCGGAAACGAGACAACCAGTCCTCGATGGCGATCGGTTTCAGCACGGGTTCAGGGATTTTGTACAATTTCCGGTACCGCTCAACGAACGACATCATCAAATCGCCCTGCTCCTCGATGGCTCCGGCGCTGTTCCGGATACGCCCGATATCGATGCCGGATTGCGTGCAAATTTCGGAAACCTCCTCGGGCAACGAACGCCCGATGGACTGGGCCAGCGAGGTAATCGGGGCAATGGAATTCATGATTTCGTGCGACATGATGCGGAAAAGCTTTTGCCACGACTCCACTTCGCGCTCTTCCAACTCGGCCTTGATGTTTTGCAACGCCAGCAAATGATAATGCTTATCGCCGAAAATGAATTCGCTGGCGCGAAGCTGCAACACCACCACCTGCCCGTTGACGGTGAATTTATAGAGCAAGGGCTTGCCCGGTTTCAGTCGCTGCAGTTTCTGGTAAAATTCGGGTACGCGGTGTTCCAGCGTCTTCACGGAAGTGAGATGATGCAATTCCAGCAACTCCAGCAATGCAGGATTGGCGATGATGACCTTTCCCTGCTCGTCGTAAGCCAGCAATCCGCTTCCCGAATGGCCTATTAGTTCTGCATAAAACTGTTCCTGAAAACGGTTGTGCACCCGCTCTTTCCGGATGGCACTACGCAACCGGAGCAACGACTCCTTCAGCTCGTCGAATCCCGGGGGAGCCACCCCTTTTTCGAGGTTCAGAGATGAATCCTCGTTTAGCATTCCTTCGAAAAACAGGCTCAAATCGCGGTTGGTTTTTCCCAAAAAATGATACAACCTCCCGGCTACGATAAGGAAAACAAAGGTTGCAATTCCACTCCACAAATATCCTCCGGCGAACCACCAAAAGGCCGCCAGAATGGCCAGGGCTCCCATCACCAGAATAAAGCCAGCAAGTCTCCCGTTGAATCGGTTAAAGCCCATATTTCTTCACTTTATTGTAGAGCGTTTGTCGTGTAATTCCCAGCCGCGTAGCCGCCGAACTCATGTTGCCGCTGCTCTCTTCGAGCGCCTGTTCAATCATACTGCGCTCCATTTCTTCCAGTGTGGTGGGCGCCTCTTCCTGCTCGATGACCGGCCGGAAATGAAAATCTTCGGGCTGCAGCACTTCGCCATCAGCTAAAATAACAGCCTTCTCAATGGCGTGCCGCAATTCCCGCACGTTTCCCGGCCAGGAATACCGGCGTATTTTCTCCCGTGCCATCCCCGAAAGGGTGAGATGTTGCTTGTGGTATTTTTCGCCGTAGAATCCCAGGAAGTGTTTCGCCAGCAACACAATGTCTTCCTCCCGTTCCCGCAAGGGCGGCGCTTCGATGCGGATGGTGTTGATGCGGAAAAGGAGATCCTCCCGGAATTTTCCTTCTTCCACCATGGTCTCCAGGTTGCAGTTGGTAGCACAAATCAACCGGATGTCTACCGGAACGGCCCGGTTGGCTCCTACCGGGATTACCTGCCGGTTTTCCAATACGGCCAGCAATTTCGCCTGCAAAGGCAATGAAAGGTTCCCGATTTCGTCGAGGAAAAGGGTGCCGTCATTGGCTATCACAATCTTCCCTTCGCGGTCGACACGTGCATCGGTAAAGGCGCCTTTCACGTGGCCAAACAGTTCGCTTTCGAACAGTGTTTCGCTAATGGCGCCCATGTCGACACTCACCAGTGGTTTGTTGGCCCGTTCTGATTGCCGGTGAATGGCCTGTGCAACCAGTTCTTTTCCGGTTCCGTTTTCCCCGGTGATCAAGACATTGGCCTTGGTAGGTGCCACTTTCTCAATCAACTTGAAAACATATTTCATCGCGCTGGACTGCCCCAACAATTCCACGTTTTCCTCTTTGTGATCGTTCTGTTCGGTTTTGCCGGCCGACTTGCCCAGCTTTTCCTGCGATTGCCGTACCCGGACCGCTGACTTCAATGTTTCGATTAACCGGTTGTTGTCCCACGGTTTCAGCACAAAATCCGACGCGCCCATCTTCAACGCTTTCACTGCCAGATCAACATCTCCAAAGGCCGTTATCATCACCACCGGAATGTCCGGCTTCATCTTTTTAATTTCATTCAACCAGTAAATTCCTTCATTTCCGGTATTCACCCCGGCAACGAAATTCATGTCGAGCAGAATCACATCCACTGTATTCGTTTGAAGGAAAAAGGGTAACCGGTTCGGGTTGGAAAGTGTCGATACTGAACCGAACTCCGGCTGAAGCACCAGCTCCAAAGCTCGCAATACCGTTCGGTTGTCGTCGACGATTAAGATATTTCCGGAAGTCATAGGCACAATTTGATAATCAAAGATAAGTTGCCAATCCCCGACAATCAAGGGGTTGTAAAAACATTTGTCGAACTTGTCAAGAAACTTGACATCTCCGGACCCCCCACCGCAGACATGACACCCTTATCAGATTGATTATGTACGCCTTGCCTTCATTGGCACAGAATTGGTAAAGAGGTGTGCAGAGCCGGAAAAGTGTACGCTAAAGCGGATAAACAACGCTTTTTAGGGCTAAAAGTACCAACAACTTAATGCTGATTTATAAACGCAAGTCGATAACGACTTTCTAATTTTTTGAATTCTTATGTCTGGAATGGATCGCCAAATAGAGAAAAAGAAGGGGTTGAAGAAGAAGCACTTCTGGATGATTGGTGGTGGCCTGGTTTTTCTCGTTTTTCTGATGTCACTGGTTTTTGGGAATCACGCATCAACCATTCGGGTAGACCGGGATAAAGTCTCCATCAGTCCGGTGACCGAGGGACTTTTTAACGACTACATCCGGGTAATTGGAACCGTGGAACCGATTCGTTTTATTTACCTCGATGCGACCGAAGGCGGACGTGTCGAACAAATTATCAACGATGAAGGTGCGATGGTGAAGAAGGGAGATATCATCCTGAAACTGTCCAATCCCGATTTGAAACTGAATATACTGACTGCCGAAGCCCGGCTGGCCGAGCAAATTAACTTCCTCCGGAACACCCGCATCCAGATGGAACAGGACAAGCTGACCCTTCAGCGCCAAATCCTGCAGATGGATTATGACATTCTGAAAAAGAAGCGGAAATTTTCCCAGGACCAACGCTTCTACAAAAAAGATATGATATCGGAAGATGAATACCTGGCTTCCAAAGAAGATTACGAATATGCGGTGAAAACCAGTAAAATTCTGGACGAGCGGCAGAAGACCGACTCCGCTTTCCGGGCTGTACAGGTGAAGCAGATGGAGTATAACCTCGACCGGATGAAAACCAACCTGGACCTGGTGAAACAACGAATGGAGAACCTGGACGTGAAAGCACCGATTGATGGTCAAATCGGCCTGCTCGACGCAGAGATAGGACAGTCGATTCCGCAGGGAAGCCGCATCGGTCAGGTGAACGACCTGAGCGCTTTCAAGGTAACGGCACAGGTTGATGAGCACTACATCGACCGGGTACGAAAAGGATTGAAGGCATCCTTTACCCGCCAGGATAAAAGTTACGATATGTCCGTAAAGAAAGTCTATCCCGAAGTCCGCAACGGAACCTTCAAAATCGACATGGTTTTCGATAACGAGGTGCCCCAAAATATTCGCTCAGGACAAACATATCACGTGGAACTGCAATTGGGACAAGCGCAAAAATCCGTGCTGATTCCAAGAGGAGGTTTCTTCCAGTCGACCGGTGGACAGTGGATTTTCGTGCTAAGCAAAGATGGTAGTGAAGCAACCCGCCGCAATATCCGGATTGGACGGCAGAACCCGCAGTACTACGAGGTGCTGGAAGGTTTGAAACCAGGCGAACAGGTGATTACTTCCGGGTACGACACCTTTGGAGACAACGAACGGGTGGTTTTTAAATAAACCGACAGAGAGAGACAGAAAATCACATTTCAAAACGAGAAACCCGAACAACCATGATATTTAAAGGACTTAAAATTGCATTGAAAAGCCTGCTGAAGCAAAAGCTGACGACTTTGCTGAACATTCTGGGACTGACCCTGGCTTTCTTTGGTTTCCTGCTCATCATGATTTACCTGCAACATGAACTGAGCTACGATAAATTCAATAAAAATTACGACCGCCTATATCTTTTAACCGCCAAAATGGATCAGGGGAAGCCGCAAGCCACCCTCCCCGCCTTGCTGAAAAAAGAGATTGGAAATTCAGTGCCGGAGGTAGATGACGTGGTTGTGTTTCATCAAATCCCACGCCTGGAGTATATTCATCGTGTCGATAAGCCGAATGGTGACTATAATGCCACTCCGGTATATGCCAGCAAAGAGGTCTTTACCGCGTTTACTTTTCCTTTGATTCAGGGGAATCCTCAAACGGCCCTGAGTAAACCCTACACCGCGGTCATTTCCCAGTCGTTGGCGCACAAAATATTTGGCGACCAGAATCCGGTCGGACAGCAAATTCTTTACTTGAGGGGAAAGAGCCCGTTCACCATTACGGGGGTGATGAAGGACATCCCATCCAACTCATCCATCAAGACCGATTGTTTCTTATCGTTTGCCACCGAATCGGAAGACCCGAACAATGCCGCCAACCAGGCATCAGAATATAGCTACATTCTCGCGTTTTTACTCAAGCCGGGCGTTAATCCCGATCAAACCGCTCAGAAAATTGAAGATAATGCAGGGAGTATCAAAGAGGCTTTCGAGGGGTTCAAAAAAGCGTTTCATACAGACCGCATCCTTTTCCTGAAACCGTTCAAAGAGGTGCACTTTACGAGCGATGGCAGTATGGCCTACCTAAATCCGGTCAATCCGTTGTTCCTGAAAATATTTGCCTCCGTTGCCCTTTTGATTTTGCTCATGGCCTTTGTGAATTACATCAACCTGATTTCGGTACAGGCCGGGAAACGAATTCATCAGCTGGGAATCCAGCGGGCCCTGGGAGCCACCCGGTTCCAGGTACAGCTGCAGATCATTTTCGAAGCCATCGCACTCGCACTGATCGCATTCTTGTTAGCTACCGTAGTGGTTGAGCTTCTCGGAACCGACATGAACGGAATTCTGCCGTATCAGGACTTGCCGATGATGAACCAGCTGGACCTGTTGCTTCTTCCAACCGGCCTGGCCATTCTGTTCGGCTTCTTTGCCGGATTGTATCCTGCCTACCTGCTATCGTCGGCCGAACCGACTAAGATTCTGCACGGCGAAGTACACTTTTCCGGAAACGGAAAATTCCTTCGGGCAACGTTGACGACTTTGCAGCTGGTCATTTCGACCGCGCTCATCATCGGAGCTTTCACGATTCACCGCCAGCTGAATTACTGGAAAAATTTCGATACCGGTTTATCACCCAACAACGTGATTTACCTGCAAACCGACGGATCCATTACCCACCACAGCCGTGCTTTTGCTGAAGAATTACTGAAGGACCAGCAAATTACCGATTATACCTATTCGGGCTTCGTTCCCGGAGAGGTGCAGATGTCATGGGGCCGCGATGTGAACGAACAACGTATTAAAATCTGGGCCTGGCCGGTTGATGAGCGGTTTCTCCATTTCTTTCACATCCGGATGGTCAGAGGCCGTGCCTTCTCACAGAATATGGAGGCCGACCGGAATGACCTGATCATTAATGAAAAAGCCGTTCAGAATTTTGGCTGGAAAAATCCGCTGGACGTATCCTTTCCGGCATTGGACGCCAACGGACAGGTGATTGGTGTGGCTAAGAACGTCGCCTATTCATCCTTGCGTGAGGAGTTGCAACCCATGGTGTTCTGGCTGACGGACAGCCCCACCTGGCAGCGTTACATTCTGCTGAAAGTACAACCCGGAAATCTGACACAAACGGCTCAGTATATCAAAAATACCTGGGCGAAATTCTCATCGGCTCCGGCACCTTCCATTGGGTTCCTCGATCAGAAATATGCATCGTTGTATAGCCGCGAAAACAAACTGGCTAATTTCATCCAGTTCGGCACGTTGATGTCGCTGCTGATTGCCCTGATTGGAATCATCGGTCTGGTAACTTATCTAACCCAGAAACGTTCGAAAGAGATTGCCTTACGCAAAACCAACGGTGCTTCGACCATGCAGATACTGGCACTGCTGAATCAAAGTTTTATCCGCTGGATTGGAATCGCCGTGGTCATCGCTGTGCCGGTTGCCTGGTATTTCATGCACCAGTGGCTGCAAAACTTTGCTTACCGGACCAATCTTCCCTGGTGGATATTCATTAGTGCCGGACTTATTGTGCTTTCTGTCTGCTTGTTAGTGATTAACTATTTCAGCTACAAGGCCGCCAATACCAACCCGGTTGACAGTTTACGAAACGAATAATTCTGATTAAATTTTCACAAAATATATCGACTACAAAATTTTTACATCATGATACAAACTGAAAATCTGACAAAAGTTTTCCAAACCGAAGAGGTGGAAACAACTGCCCTGAATGAGGTCAACTTCAACGTAAAAAAAGGTGAATTCGTTGCTATTATGGGACCATCAGGTTGCGGAAAATCAACTCTACTGAACATCGTCGGACTGCTCGATAATCCGTCGTCGGGTTCCTATATGTTCGATGGTGTTGATGTTTCGCGCATGCGGGAAAAAGACCGTACCCAGCTGCGTAAAGGAAACATCGGCTTTGTCTTCCAGAGTTTTAACCTGATTGACGAGCTGACTGTTTTCGAAAACGTCGAAATGCCGCTCATCTACCTGAAGATGAAAGCATCGGAACGCAAAGAACGTGTCGAGAAGATTCTGGAACGAATGAAAATCAGTCACCGCCGGAAACACTTCCCGCGGCAACTCTCCGGAGGTCAGCAACAGCGCGTGGCCATTGCACGGGCCGTGGCAGCCAATCCGGGCCTTATTCTTGCCGATGAGCCCACTGGTAACCTCGACTCCAACAACGGTTTGGAAGTGATGAATTTGCTGTCGGAACTGAATGAAGAGGGAACCACCATTGTGATGGTAACTCACTCGCAGCACGACGCCGATTTTGCGCACCGCATCATCAACCTGTTCGACGGTCAGATTATTACAGAAAAGCATAACAGATAGGTTCTTTTTCATCCATAAGACAAACTAGCAGGGATGGTGCAATTTCCGTTTGGATTTTGCCCATCCTCGTTCCCATTTTATCAATTAGCTTAATGTGAACAGCCTGTGCTGACAAGAATCGTGAAGAAGGAAAGCTGATCACAAAACCTTGTCCCATGAAGCAACTTCGTTACACCTTCCGCATATTGAAACGGAATCCGTTGCTGGTTTTCGTTACCCTTCCCGGCTTGGCATTCGGTCTGGCTGCCTTTTTATTGCTCTCGGTTTATGTTCGCCACGAACTGAGTTACGACCAGCAATTCCCGACCAAGGACCGCGTTGTCAGATTGTATAACTCTATAACACAGCAAAATTCTACTGAATCCTCTCCTCTTTCGCTCCGCAGTGCATACACCGAAATTCCTGCCAAGGTTCCGGGAATCGATGCGGCGGTACAAATTTATCGTGGCTGGAATGTGAATGTGGAAAGGAAAAACAAACGGTTTGAGAAGAACCGATTGCTGTATGCCGATCCCGGCTTTTTCGATGTTTTTGGTTTGAATTTGCTGGCGGGAAATAAGGGAACCGCTTTGCGGGATTTGAACTCCGTAGTATTGACTGTACCAGCGGCTAAAAAGTTTTTCGGTACCACCAATTGTGTCGGAAAAACTATCACCATTTCCGATCAGTCGTTTACCGTATCGGGCGTCATGAAACAGCTGCCCACAACCACCCATTTTCATTTCGATTTGCTGGCCAGTATGTCATCGGTTCACCCGGAAAAATTCGGTGGATTTGAGTTCTTCACCTATTTCCTGCTCAATAAAAATACCAACCGGGAGCAGACAGAAGCGAAGATTAATGCGCTGAACAATCAGTTGATGAAACCCATCGCAGTTCACTATGGCTTGAAAGCGATTTCCGGGACGATATCGCTGACCCGGATTCATCTCCACACCAAAGCTGATTTCGATTTATCGGAAAAAGGAAGTCTCAGCAGTATCTATCTCATTGCCGGCCTCGCCTTTTTTATCCTGCTCATCGCCTTGATCAACTACATTAACCTCTATGTCCTTCACGGTGAAAAAAGAATCAAAGAGATTGCTTCCCGGAAGGCACTGGGAGCCGACAAGTGGGCATTAGCCAGGTTGTTTTACACCGAAACAGGTGTCATCAGCTTCTTTGCCTTATTCCTCGCTTTCTGGATTACCGAACTGGCCCGTCCCTGGTTTGCTCACCTAATGCAGCGCAACCTCCCTGCTTCCGACTTGTTTTCTCCTGCCGGGCTTCTCATCGTCGTAGCTTTTCTCATTTTGCTCATCTTCGTCAGTGGTGCCTATCCTTCATTTCATCTGTCCCGAATCAATCTGGTTACCGGACTAAAAGGTCAACGGGATAAACAGCGCAAGAAAAGTTCATTGTCAATAGCTTCGGTGGTTGTTCAGTTTTCAGTGGCCGTGTTCCTGATTACTTCCTTAATCGTTATCCGGTCCCAAATTTCCTACCTGAAAGATATTCCGTTAGGATTCAATGCCTCTCATGTCATCGAAATTTCCGGACTGAATAAGGATACCAAAGCTCATACACCTGCTATCAAGGAAGAGTTCAACAAACTTTCGTTTGTCAAGAGTGCAGCAGCCTCCGTGCACCATATGGGAGGTGGATATAGTGGTCAGGGACTGAAATTGTATGCTGATGCATCGGGCAATCTCAAACCGATTAATGAACTTCGAATTCATCCCGGATTCGGGAAAACCATGCAACTCCATCTTTTGCAAGGCCGTTTCTTCGACGATCGGGAAACCGACCGCATGGACGTTATTCTCAACGAAGCAGCAGTAAAAATGCTGGGGTTGAAAGATCCAGTAGGAAAGCTGGTAACCATGTACAAAGACCCGATGAAGATTATCGGAGTAGTCAAAAACTTCTACTACAATTCCAGCAGTAGTGAAAAAATAGCCCCGCTGATGCTAACCAACTACAGCGATAACGTGAACTGCTTTTATCTCAGGATTCCGGGGCAATTTACCAAAGTCGAGCAAAAGCAGGTGGCCTCCATCTTTCAGCAATACGATCCCAACTTTATCTTCAACACTTATGAAATAACGAGTCGCTATAATGCAAAATTTGCCAATGAAGAGCGGGTAATGCGATTGGTTTCGGCCGGAACGGTGCTCGCCATCATCATCAGCTTTATGGGTATCATGGCACTGTCGATTTTCACCACGGCCCGCCGGACCAAAGAGATTGGTGTGCGCAAAGTGATGGGAAGTTCGGTACGGGAAATATTACAGCTATTGCTTTTTGATATGCTCATCTGGGTAGTTGCTGCCATGCTGCTCGCTTTTGCCGCCGACTATTTTGCATTGAATCATTGGCTCAGCAACTACGCAAACCGGGTTTCACTGCATCCCGGTTACTTTATCGTTAGCGGATTGTTCGCCCTGTTGGTTGCAACCGCCGCTGTTGGCTGGCAAAGCTGGAAAGCCGCTACCCGCAATCCCGTTGACGCCCTGCGATACGAATAAACATTAACGCACTAAATATCCATCATCATGATCAACCTGAAGAAAATCTACAAGTACTACGACAACAAATACCAACGGACCTACATCCTGAAAAACGTGAACCTAGATGTAGCGGAAGGTGACTTTGTATCAGTAATGGGCCCCAGCGGCGCCGGGAAATCAACGCTGCTCAACATTATCGGACTGCTGGATGACCCAAACGAAGGAGAATACTTCTTCCTCGATCAGCCGGCACACCAACTCAACGAGAAGAAAAAAGTCGATTTCCACCGCCACCATGTGGGCTTTATCTTCCAGGCTTTTCACCTGATTGAGGAGATGACGGTTTACGAAAACATCGAAACACCGCTTTTCTATAAGGGTATGAAAAAGAAAGAGCGTCAGGCGGTAATCGCCGATTTGCTCGACCGTTTTAACATGGTGGCAAAAAAAGATCTGTTCCCGCAGCAACTATCGGGTGGGCAGCAGCAATTGGTCGGTATTGCCCGCGCCATCGCTGGTAAACCCAAACTTTTGTTAGCCGACGAACCTACCGGGAACCTGCATCACGACCAGGGAAAAATGATCATGGACCTGCTGAAGAAACTGAACGATGAAGGTATGACCATCATTCAGGTGACCCACAACCAGGAATTTGCCAACTATGGAAAACGCATCATTCGACTGACCGACGGAGAAATCGAGGAAGAAATTGCCAACAGTTAAAGTTGGGCATTCTTACTATTTTTACTGAAACACCAAACGAAAACTGACACCAAACCATGCTACGAAACTACCTTTTGGCAGCGATTCGCCATCTGCTGAAGAACAAACTATTCACGGTCATCAATATCCTTGGACTGGCCATTGGGATGGCGGTTTCGCTGCTGATACTGAACTACGTGAACTTCGAGTTCAGCTACGACAACATGCACCACCTGGCCAAACGCATTTACCGGGTGGAGTCGCGTTTCTATGAAGGCAATACCATGACCGACGACTGGCCGACCAGCTCGTTCGGTTATGCGCCGGCCATGATGCAGCATATTTCCGGAATCGAAGATGCTGTTCGGGTGGATATTCACGAAACCGAACAGATTGTTAGTTACCACGATAAGCGTTTCCGCGAAAGCGACGTTACTGTTACTGAGCCTTCGTTTTTCCGGATTTTTGATTTCCCATTGCTGGAAGGCAATCCCACAACAGCGCTGGAAGGCCCCAACAAAGTGGTGATTACCCAAACGGCTGCACACCGTTACTTTGGCGACGAAAATCCTATCGGAAAAATATTGAAGTTCAGCACAACCGGAGCGGTGAAAAATTGCGAGGTGACTGGTGTAATGGCCGATTTACCACCCAATTCCCACTTTCATTTCGACTTTTTCATTTCATGGGAAACACTGCCGGAATGGATGAAAAACTTCTGGTACCTGCACGAAGTGTACACCTACGTTTTGCTGCAGCCAAATGTGTCGCCGACCAGTATCGAAAATGCTTTCCCCAAAATGGCCGAGCAGTACAAAACATTGCCGGCGCTGAAGAATAAAACCTGGGCTATCCACCTCAACCCGCTGCGAAATATTCATCTCACTCCGCAGAAACAATACGAGCGCGAAGCCAAGGGGAACCGAAATGCCGTGAATGCATTGATACTGGTGGCACTGGCTATCCTGGTGATTGCCTGGTTCAACTACATCAACCTGACAACCGCCCGGGCTTTGGACCGTGCCCGGGAAGTGAGCGTCCGCAAGGTGTCCGGCGCCTCGAAAAGGCATATCGTCATTCAATTCCTGATGGAATCGTTACTGGTGAATGGTGTCGCTCTCGTTCTGGCCATTGGTGTCATGCTGGTTTCGGTTGGAGGGTTTAATCAACTCACCGGAAAGAATATTCCGTTCCAACTGTGGAAAGATTCCACATTTTGGATTCCCATCGTACTGGTATTCCTGTCCGGAATCTTCATTTCGGGCTTCTACCCCGCTTCGGTGCTGGCTTCCATTAAGCCTATCTCTATTCTTCGGGGAAAAAGCAAACAATCCAAAGGAACCGGTTCCATGCGGAAAGGACTCGTAGTCGTTCAGTTTGTGGCTTCGTTTGTGCTAATATTCAGTACAATTGTGGTGTACAATCAGCTCGATTATATGATGAACCAGCCCACCGGTGTGAACATCAACCGGGTGATGGCCATTAAGTTTCCGGCACAAACCGACGAATTACAACAAAAAATCATCAGCTTCAGACGAGAACTGAAAGGTTTTACCGATGTGAAAAATGCAGCGATTTCCAGTGCCGTACCCGGAATGGAAGTTGCCTTTTTTGCCTCGAACCACCGGGCTGATGACCCGAACAAACAGAACCGCCTGTACGAAATGCTGAGCGCCGATGATAATTTCGCCTCAACCTACGGCATGAAAATCATTGCCGGACGTGGTTTCTCGGAAGATTTCGGTGACGACCGGAACAAACTGGTGGTAAACGAGGAAGCATTGAAATTGCTTGACCTTCCAGACAACGAAGAATCCATTGGCCGCCGGATAAGCGTAGAGGGCGAAGAGGAGCCGTTCGAAATCATTGGTATCATGAAGAATTACCATCAGCAATCGCTGGTGAAAGCTTATACGCCGATTATGATGCTTCGCTACGATCGCATTCCGTGGATTTCGCCCAGGTTCATCTCCGTCAAAATGACAGGTAATCCATCGGCAAAAACCATGGCCGATATCCGGAATTTGTGGGAGCGCTTCTTCCCACAATCCACGTTCGATTATTTCTTCGTCGATCGGTTTTACGAGCAACAATACCAGTCCGACCAACGCTTTGGTTCCGTATTCGGCTTTTTCTCGGCTTTAGCCGTATTCATCGCCTGCCTCGGTTTATGGGCGCTGGCCATGTATTCGGGAGTAACCCGCAGAAAGGAAATTGGCGTGCGGAAAGTAAACGGCGCTTCGGTTGGTTCCATCATGACTATGCTCAACGGCGACATTCTGAAATGGGTGATTTCAGCGTTTATTGTCGGTGTTCCCCTCTCGTGGTACCTGATGCATAAATGGCTCGAAAATTTCGCATGGAAAACCGCCTTAAGCTGGTGGATTTTTGCTTCGGCAGCTCTGTTCACCCTCGTTATTGCCGTGGCCGCCGTTAGCTGGCAAAGCTACAAAGCCGCCAACCGGAATCCGGTAGAGGTGTTGAAAGATGAATAAAACCAAAAGGAGTTTTAGCTGATAAATGCTGCATTGGGGCGGCTGATGTTGCTCTTATCAATGCCATAACCTGTTCAAGGCCCGGAGTGGAAGCTTTTCTACCCCGGGCTTTCCTTTTCAGGCATATTGTCATCCCTCACAATATTACCTTCTGTTATATTGGTTTGCATTATAGTTATTATTCTATTCATATTATATATATGATTCTATTTGTATTATATATTTAATTTGATTAATATTATATATATAATATGAACTAATTAGATAGAAGGAGAAACGATGGCCATTACGTATGCTTTATATCCGAATCCGGTAATAACAGGAAAGGAAACCTTCAGGGCTCTCATCAAAAATCGCCGGAAGTATAACCTGGAAGACATCGAGAGAAATATGATTCAGCGGCATTCCGGTATTTCTCCGGGCGCTATTCAGGCAGTACTTGCACTTTTTATGGAAGAAGTGGAGAATGTACTGGCCGAAGGAGGGGTTGTATCTACTCCCCTTTTTCATGCACAGTGCAGCATAAAGGGCAACTTTGACGGACCTGCAGATATCTTCTCAAACCAACGCCATACCATTAACGTAAAAATCAGGCCGGGAAGCCAACTGAAAGAGGTACCTAAAAAAGTACATACCCACAAGGTCTCCCCCGGTCATCCAGGCCCCGAACCCGAGCAATTTACCGACGCAAGCAGCGGCATCGTCAACGGGAAAGCCACCACGGGCGGACCGGCGATTATCGGGGGACGGTACCTGCAATTCGATGCCGACGCCCGGGACGAAGGTATTTTTTTCATCGGTGAAGACAATCATAGCTATCAGGTGGAAACGCTTTACCGAAACAGCTTCTCCCAGTTGCTTTTCCTAATTCCGGAAGCGCTTACCGCCGGCGAATACAGAATTGAAGTACGCAGCCGGATGAAAACCCGTTCGTTACGCACCGGGGTTCTAGGCTCGGTAATTATTGCAGGCGAACCAACAAGTTGAAATCCCCGGTACCGGTACCGGGAATAAAAAAGAACCTGCCGGAAACGGGTGAAAGTGCCCCGTTAACAGGTTCATTCACACGTTACCGACATGCAGAATTAATTCTTTAGCAGGAAGTTGAAATTGTCTTCACTACTTAATTCCAGTGGCTTTTGGTCCTTTTTGAAAATCCGTGCCTTGAGGTTTCCAATCAGCGAAAGCTTCCCATCGTCGTATTTCAGCATGGTTCCTTCGCGTAAGCCCACCACATAGGTATCGGGATTGATTTCCAAAAATTCTTCGACGCGTTGCTCGCGGGTTTCACCGGCATGTCCATCCGGATTCTTATCCTGGTAATGAGGATTGATCTGGAACGGAACCAACTTCAGGCAGTCAAATCCCAGAGGATCGATGATGGGCATATCGTTGGTGGTGCGCAGGGTGGGACAAGCCACATTGGAACCGGCACTCCAGCCAATGTAAGGCATACCATTGGCCACTCGTTTGGCAATCGGCTTCATCAGGTTGTTGTCGTGCAGCATCCGCACTAATTGCCAGGTGTTTCCGCCCCCCACCACAATGGCCTCGGCCTCTTCAACCGCTTTTACCGGATCGTCGTAATGATGGATTCCACGCACGTGGTGCCCGATTTCAGCAAAACGCTGCTCTACTTTCGCTTCGTAATCATCGAATGAAAACGTTACCGCTGCGTAAGGAATGAAGAGTGCTTTTACGGGTTTATCGCCAAGAAATTTTTTGATTTCATGTTTGGGGTAATCGAGGTATGGCTCTCCCGCCATCGTCGAGTTACTGATGAGTAAAAGTTGCATAGCTTTATTGATTCGATTTATTTTTTCCGGAACGCAATTAAGTCAAATTCAGGGAATGAAAAAAGAAGGAATCACAGGATTATGGTCGAATTATTCGGCTAAACCGAACTAAAAACTAACCAGGGTGATGCCCGCCGTAAACGGATAGAGCACCGGGCCGTGACCTTCTTTGAAAAAAGGAACAGGAGAGTACTCTGCAAATACGTTAAACCATTTATATCCCATACGCACCGTGTAGCTGTAGCGATAATCGTTCAGGTACAACTCGTCGCGGAACTTCACCTTTTCGCTAATGCCTGCCTGGTGGTACTTGATTTTCGTGTGACTTCCCAGTTTGTAACCGAAAACCACACCTCCTGATATGAAGAACCGTCGCTGGAAATGCCCCACGGGAATCTGAAATTCCAACAATAGCGGAATTCTGCCGTAAAATGTGCTGAGTTTGGATTTCTTCATCTCTTCGTAGTCGGGATAAACCGGGTGGATTATGCCATTATCGTCCGCTTCGATGGTCACCTCCGGATTGAAACGATAATCGTCGAAGCACAATCCCAGGCCGGTTACCAGACCAATGGCATCGTGATAGCGCTGCAAACCGATACTCTTCTGCCAAAAGTTAACCTGGTAGGAAAACGAACGCCAGATTTTCAAATTCATAAATCCATCCTGTGAGGGAGGATAAGCTGAATAATCCTTTTGCAGAAAGGAGTTAATCCCCAGGTGGAAACCGCTCCAGTGACCGGAAAAATTACGGTCCCAGAAACTTTTGTACTCATCCTGGTTTCCCATAAAATCATTAATGGAGACAGCGTGCCGAGACTTAGCCGGTACAATCGTGACCGTATCGTTTTGTTGCGCAAAAACGACCGGTGAAAACAACAACGCTGCTATTGTGACTATCAGGTATTTTCTTGTCATGGACCGAGGTTTGTACAAATTTAACTGAAAAAGCAGCAGAAAAAAAATGGGCCGGAAGCAATCCGGCCCAGAGTCTATGATGTTTCTATATCTTTTATTACCAGTTTACCAGTCCCAAGCCAACGGTGAAGGGATACATTTCCGGTCCGCGTCCACTCTCGTAGAAAGGCGTAAAATAGTAAGTGGCAAACAGGTTAATTCCCTTGTAACCGATTCGGGCAGTTGTCCCGTAGCGGAAAGGCGAAATATTGAAATCATCCCGGTTTTTATCCTTGGTACCACTATGCTTTACCTTCGTATGCGAGCCCAGTCTCAATCCACCGATGACTCCACCGGAAAGGTAAATCCGTTTATAGGATTTATTCACAGGAATCTGGAATTCCAGCATCAAGGGTGCCTGCAGATATAAAGTATTGAGCTTGGTTTTCTTCAGGTTGTCGTAGGTTAGGTACACAGGTGCTGTTGTACCGTTGTCATTCACCACGGTGTTTTTGTTGGAAAACCGGTAGTCGTTCCAGTTCAGGCCCAGGCCGGTGACCAATCCAATGGTGTTACGCTCCTTTTGCAGGCCAATGTTGTACTGCAGGAAGTTGATGTTCACTTCGTACGATTTGTTGTGGTTCAAGTCCATCCAGTTGGCATCCGGGAAACCGGCATAACTGACATTGGCAAACGAATTCACCCCCATCTCGAAAAACGCCCAGTGCCCTTTGAATTTCGGCCGGTGACCGGTCCATTTTTCAAATTCATCGTCGTCCAGGGTATCGAAATCGACATAGGAGCCACTCCAACCATCAACAAAAACAATTGTCCTTCGCCCCAGTCGAATTTTCACCGTGTCGTTATCGAAGGAATTCACATCAACCGAATTATCGCCGACCTGGACGTTGGTTTTTCCCATACCGTCAACTACGGTTACGGCGTTTTTCCCAAGCACTTTAACCCGAACGGTATCCTGTGCCATCATATACTGAGTGCTGAACATGATCAGCATGAAGCTCAGAAGTATTCTACCAAACATAGCTTTTTGTTTTCGTTTTGTGGGTAGGACGAACCGTTACCGGATTTTGTTACAGCTTAGCGGTTTTTATTCACCGGAAGGGAGAAAGAAAGCAAACGGCTGTGAAAAGAGATAGCCTTTATTTCTCCGTCATTGTCCCGTTTTCCGACCAGCCGATCGCCCGATGCCCTGGCTATCAACTGGAGTCCGCCCAGCGCAATGTTATCGGGTGAAAGCAGTTCCCGGTCGTCACTATGCAACGATCTTGCGAGCCTTCTGTCGAGCAGGTCTTCCACCGGAACTTCATCCGCCAGTGCTTTTTCAGTGTCCTGATAATCGAGCACCATTACCACTTTTTCGGGCTGCACATCAAACCGGATGACTTTTGCTTTCATCGGTTCCGGAATGTTCATGGCTATCCGAACGGGTTCGGGATGCTCTTTTTTTTGAGGTATCGGTTTCGCTTTCGCAGGAAGGATTTCTGCCACCTGCACCGGTTTTTCCCTGACGATCTTTTCTTCGGGTGAACGACCCGGTTTATCAGAAGCTTTCACTTTTTCCTTATCAGGGACCGATTCCACGGGAGTATCCGGAACCGAGGTTTCCGCGACTTGCGGAGTCATTTGCTGCTGAACAGGTGCGTCTTTTTCGGGATAGAAAAGAAAAATGCCCAGTACCAACACGGCAGCGGCAGCAACACTCCACCAGATGGGCAGTACGCGGGTTTTTCTTTTCAGCTTTGCCTTACCGGGAAAAACAATTGCGGAATCCGGTTGCAGTTTCAGCCGGCCAAACTCGTTGACCGTTTCTTCTGCTTCGGGGTGACTTTTCAGCCAGGTTTGAAAGGCTGCTGATTCTTCTTTGGAGAGGTCACCTTCAGAAAGCGCGATAGCCTCATTTTTCAGTCCTTCCGGTGTATCGAACAGCGATTTATGCAACGATTCCTTTCCTTTCATGGAAAGCTCTTCCGGCTGCAACCTCAACGAAGAAATTCCATCTTCATCCGGGGCCAAACGGGGATTTTCCGCAAAGAAAGCTTCCAGCTCCTTCCGCGTTTCCGGATCCAAATTCCCTTCCAGGTAATCCAGAACAAATTCCTCGTAATTTTCAGTCGTTATCTTCATTACACCACCACATCAATGCTACCGATGTACTTCTTCAGAAAAACACGGGCCCGGTAAATATACACCTTTACCTGTGCTTCGGTTAAACCGGAAATGTCGGCAATTTCCCGGTAGGAATAGCCTTCATAATCACGTAGCAAAACCACGCTTCGTTGTTTTTCCGGCAAACGGGATATTGCTTCGTGAAGCACTTCCTGCAGATCGGAAAAACCGTTTTGTTCATGGCGGATCACATGTTCCGACGGATCACCAATTACCTCGCGGTTGCTTTTCCGTATCCGGTCAATCATGGTATGATAAGCCGTGGTAAAAAGGTAGGTTTTCACCTTCGTTCCGTCGATATTTTCACGATGCCGCCACATCTTTTCGTAACTGTCCTGTACAACGTCCCTCGCGCCGTCTTCGTCGTGCATACTTTTCACGACAAAGCGGTACACTCTGTCAGCCCATTCATCTACTGCGCTGTTGTATTCATCAAGGGTCATCCGGTCAGGCTACAATTACTTTTTCGGGGTAAGACGATTGTTTCCTGTTAAAGTTACAGCTATGGTCTGTTTTTTTCAATTTCCTTATTCGGAGAAAACAAAAAAGGTTGCCCTGACTAGAGCAACCTTTCTGTATCTGTCTGTTATTGCCATTCCTTAATCCGGCATTTTATTCGATTCAATTACGCTAATAGCCTTTTGCAAGGTGGTATCAATCTCTTTGATGATGGGATAGAAACCTTCTTCACCCAAAATATTCCGGGCGATATAAGCGTTGAGTTGTGTTCTAATTATTTTTCCTGAAATTTTCAGGCCTTTGTTGTCGCGCGGGACACCGTTTTTCGCGGCAAACCGAATGAATTTTGCAAATACATCCTGTTTATTCAGGTATTCCTCCATCGCTTTCGCATCTTTCATTTTCGAAAGCAGCTCACGGTGTGCATC
This sequence comes from Prolixibacter sp. NT017, assembly GCF_009617875.1. NCBI lineage: Bacteria > Pseudomonadati > Bacteroidota > Bacteroidia > Marinilabiliales > Prolixibacteraceae > Prolixibacter > Prolixibacter sp. NT017. The sequence goes on from NZ_BLAV01000001.1 coordinate 4,327,941, forward strand.
GGCATAATCGAAGGCATAGCGGTAAACCAGGCCTTTCGATGTAATCTTTCCATAATAGTCGGAGAAACCGGTTGTATCAGCCGGAACAAATACATCAGGCATGATTCCGCCGCCGCCATAAACGACCCGCCCTGTACGGGTATGGTACTTCAATGAATCATTGAAGTGAATACTGTCTCTTTGCTCAAACTCACCATGCTTATAGCGGCGTGCAATATCCTGGTAGTAGGCTTTGTTACCTTCGTCATACGGTTTCTGGATACATCTGCCGGAAGGCGTGTAATAGCGGGCTACCGTTAATCGCATAGCGGAACCATCGCTGAACGGAATCTGTTCCTGCACCAGTCCTTTTCCGAAGGAACGGCGACCAACAATTAATCCGCGATCATTGTCCTGAATAGCTCCGGAGAAAATCTCGCTGGCTGAGGCCGAAAACTCGTCAATCAGCACCACCACTTTTTTGCCCAGCATACTTCCTTTGCCGTCAGCGCGGAACATCTTTTTCGGTTGGTGCAATCCTTTGGTGTAGACAATCAGCTCTCCCTTATCGAGGAACTCACTCACCATCTTGATGACCGCTGCCAAATAACCACCCGGGTTACCACGCAGGTCGATGATGACATTCTGAACGCTGTCCTGATTTAATTTATCAAGCGCCTTCATGAATTCAGCGTACGTATTTTCGGCAAACCGGCCGACCTTCACATAACCGGTCTTTTTATCGATCATGTACGAAACGTCGACGCTATAAAGCGGAATATCGCCCCGTGTAATATCGAAGTCGATCAAATTAGGAATACCCCGGCGAGCAATGGAAACCTTAACGTGTGTTCCTTTTTTACCGCGCAGTTTCTGAATAACCTTATCGTTGGTAATTCCCACTCCCGCAATGGTGGTATCGTTCACCATCACAATGCGGTCGCCGGCCTGAATACCCAGCTTCTGGGAAGGTCCGCCTGAGATTACGTCAACCACAGTAACGGTATCGTTCTGAATGGAAAACTGAACACCGATTCCACCGAAATTACCCGACATTTCCTCGTTCACTTCCTTCATGTCCTTCTTGGGAATGTAAGTCGTATGCGGATCGAGTTGTTTGAGTATATCGGGGATGGCGTTGTTCACCAGTTGTTTTTCGTTCACAGAGTCGACGTAATAGTCGTTGACCAGATTCAAGATGAGATCGATCTTACTATTGCCAGGCGACTTAACGTGGTTGAAAGCCGTTTGCTGCCGACGTTGCAGGACGATCCCGATAAATATTCCAACAATGATGGCAAATGCCAGTAATACCGGGGTCCATGTAATTAACCTTCTGTTCTTCTTATCCATTTTGTTCTATCTGTCTGTTTGATTCCAAATCTATCTGTACAATTTCTATCGAAGCCCTTTTCAACAATTCAATGCCATCGTTCAGCCGGTACGAGTCGGAGAAAACCACCCGGCTGATGCCAGCCTGAATAATCAGTTTCGAGCACTCGAGACAAGGTGACGAGGTGACGTACAACGTGGCATGTTCACTGCTGTTGTTCGACTTAGCCACTTTGGTAATGGCATTGGCCTCGGCATGTAACACGTACGGTTTGGTTTTGTTCTCCTCGTCTTCGCAGCTATTTTCAAAGCCTGATGGGGTACCGTTGTAACCATCCGAAATGATCATCTTGTCTTTCACCAGCAAAGCTCCCACCTGCCGGCGCTTACAATACGAATTTTCGGCCCAGATTCGAGCCATACGCAGATAGCGATAATCCAGTAACGCTTGTTTGCGATTATTCGTTTTATCCATTCAATGCATCAATTTACTTAATAACTGCACTAAGGTTAGGTCGTAGAAAAAGCACATGAAAAAAAACCGCCTTGAACGAGGCGGTGTACATGGTATCAGTCGTTCAGAGGAAATTCTTTACTTTATCCAAAATGTCTTTCGACTTAATGGGCTTGGCCCAGAAGTCGTCACACCCACTCTCTTTCGCCATCTCAACATCTTCGGGCATCACAAATGCGGTTTGGGCAATAACCGGCAGGTCGGGCCGGATTTCTTTAATTTTCCGGGTCGCGTCAAACCCATTCATGATAGGCATCTGCAAATCCATCAATACCAGATTTACTGCCGGATTGTTTTTAACCGTTTCAACCGCTTCCTGTCCATTCTTAACCCAAATCATTTCCGCATCAATCTTACGCAATACGGCTTTCAGATACAGATAGTTAGATTCAGCATCTTCAACAACAAGAATAACGGATTTCTTCTCTGGGTTTTCCACGTATGTTCAGCTTTTGGGTCCTGTGAATTTCAAATATATACAAAAATATTTTAGTTAAGCAGCGTAACCTGAAAAATGCACTGAAAGTAAATCAATCCGTTTGTTGACAAATGACTAACAATTCATCGATTATCCTGACATTTAATTGAACCAATAGGTCATCTTGAAAACCAGCGCCCTGTTCCTCGCCTCCATGTTGCCCGGGAAATAATTATCGGTGTACACCAGGTAGATATCCGATACCGGTTGATAACGCCACTGCAGTCGGGCATTCACATTAATGTTGTCAATCTGTTCGTTGTACTGTACGTAAGTGGTGAAGAAAATTTTGTCGGTAAAGGTTACGTCCAGTTTGGGGCCTACCAGCCAGTAATCGACGTTGCCCCAGGGCTGCGGCAACATCAGGTTGTTGTAACTGAACACCATAGAAATGTACCCAAAAGGCTGAAAACGGTAATTCAACAAACCTTCAGCGTGCCAACGGTTCCCGTTGTAAAAGCCTCCGTAACCGGAAGAAAGCTCGTACTTGAACGTCTTGCGGTTGTCCGACTGATAAATCAACGTAGCGTCGAACCAGTTGTAATCGGTTCCTGCCGACAGAAAATGATCTCCCTGGTTGGTGGGGTCAAACTCATTCCTCAGTTTAATATACCAGAAGTTGGTTTCCAATTCCAGGTGACTTCGGTTGTGAAACTGAAAAAAATAATCGAAGCTCACTTCCCGATCGGTCAGGTCCATATCGCCCGGACGGAAATAGGTATCCAGTTCCGTAAAGAATCCGTGATATTCAACTCCATTATTTTCAGGATAAAAACGGACGGTCGCTCTCGGATTCAGCCGTAAGTAGTCGACTCTGGGAACATAACCGGTCTCTGCATTGAAATTTTTCCCTACGTAATATTCAATCATCGACAACTCATATTGCTTCCGCGAATAACTGAGTTGCGCTCCCTGGCTAAACTGCTTCCCGGAATTCAGGCCCGGGGTAAACGAACGTAACCCAAAGAATTCCCCCGTCCAGTAATTATCCGAACTCGCAAGGTTGTACTCCAAACCAGCTACCCGGTTATATTCGTTTCCGGTAAAACCGGAAGGAACATTCATGTTTTGCTTATTCACAAAGATGGCCCCGATGTTCGAGCGGGAAAAAACTTTCTTTTGAACCGACGCCACAAAAAAGTTCCGGGCCAATAAATCACCGTGTTTTTCCGTCTGCATATCCATCACCCCGATTCGCCAGTCGTTGCCGATTTTTCCGCTTAACCGGGCTCCAGCCAGAACCGGCGCGTCGAGTCCGATGCGACGCGAGAAAAACGGACGAATCTGGTCGGAACCGTAATTGGCAAACAGGTCACTGTTCTCAAGAAAAAACTGCCGCTTTTCGGGGTAATACAGCTCGAACCTATCGAGAATCGTCACCTGGTCGTCCACTTCCGCCTGCGAAAAATCAGGATTGTAAGTCAAATCCAGATTCAGCGATGACGAAAGCCCGAGCTTGGCATCCATCCCGAAGTCCTTCCGGTAACGGGTATAGGTTCCCGCTTCAAAGTCGCGCGAAGCGCTCCCGAAAATGTACGGAATCAGCGAAAATTGCAGCCCGGATTTGGGTGGAGGTGTTTCCCATTTCAATACTCCGGCATAAGCCAATGAAGCCGTCGGAAATTGACGCGGTACCGGCGCCCATGCCGATTTTTCGTTCATCTTCAAATCCAAACGGGAGAACTGCACATTCCAATGATCCACACCACTTTGGTAGCGGATGGATTTAAACGGAATCCGCATCTCGGTCACCCAACGGTCTTTGTAATTTTTGGTCTTCGACTGCCACTTGCAATCCCAAATCAGATTCACATTGTGACCGTCACTCATTGTGCCGTCCCACTTGGCGCCGGCCGCATTGGCTCCAAAGGAATAGCCCGTGGTCTGGTCGTTGTAGGTATCGAGAAATAACAGGAAATTATCGTTGTTACCAAAGACAAAATCGCGCCGCAATGACTCTACCGGTCGTTTACCAGGAATGGTATCATAAAAAACAATGGCCAGGTAAAAAGCTTTGTCCCCGTAAGTCATCATCACTTCCGATTTCGCAGCGGAATAGCCGGTATCGTAGGGTAGCACCATGTAAAAATCGGTTGCTTTCTGTGCCCGCTTCCAGTCTTCCTCATTCAGCACGCCATCGAGTTTGATGGGCCCTGTCCGCTTTTTCACATGCAGAACATAGTCACTGTTAATGGTATTGATGGTGAAAGTGGAATCTTTCCGTGAAAACGAAAAAGTCGGATTGGTCGGGGTTATATTTCCGGAAGCATATAAAATTCCCGGTACGAAAACCAGCCAACCAGCCAGCATCGACAAAGCTTTGGTAAGTTTCATAGTTAGTTAGTATGCAGTAATTTGGACACCGTAAGATAAAAAAATCAATCTTACAGTCAAAACAACAATATCACAACCATTTTTCTCAGGAATTGGATGAACCAAAAGGATGGATACACTCCGAAAAGAAATTATTTAGTATCTTGAATATGAACTAACTTGAACCTCAGTGGAAAATACATTTATTAGTTGCCTGATGCATGTGGTATTTGGAACGATGGGACAGCGAAGTTACCTGTTGCCCGACATACGTTCTCAATTGGTTTCATACCTTTCGGCCATTGCCAAATCGAGGGGAACTCGCTTGATTACATTGGGCGGAACCGAAAATCATGTACACCTGTTACTAGCCATTCCTGCAAGACTTTCCATTGAGTCAGCTGTACTCCCACTTAAAGAGGCATCACAAACCTGGCTGCGACAACACTTCGACAACTGCAAAGGGTTTACCTGGCAAAAGGGATTCGCTGCTTATTCCATCAGTCGTTCACAATTGGAAAGCACCATGCGCTTCATTCAGAATCACCAGCAACATCATCTGCACAAATCCTTCCGCGAAGAGTACATCGAATTTCTTCGCTATCACCATATTCCCTTCCGGGAAGAAAAATTGTTTGGAAACTAAATCGAAATTAAGGGTATTAATTTGTCACAACAAAAAATCATAATGGGTGGAGAAAGGGCATCAATTTTGGAGAATTCAACGTTACTATTGTAAAATTTTTATCGTATTTTTAATCTGAAGCCAGAGAATAAGCCTTGATTTGCTAAAATTATTTTCTATTTTTGCCCGATATAACGTCCTTCGGTTCAGAACTTTTTACAATTCAAGTTGTTGTTTTCACTACTACTTTATTAGTATCAAAATGAAAACTTATTCCAAAACTGAAATCGCAAAAATTGGTAACGCTATTGTTTTCTTTGCTGAAAGAATTAGTGATTTATCAAAGACAAAGTTGCTCAAACTCATGTATCTAACCGAAGAAACATTTGTTCGCGACTATAATATACCTATGTTCGGTTTGGAATTCGACGTTTGGCAAGCTGGTCCGGTATCAAGAGACATTTATATTGATCTGTCAGACGAACAACCATCTTTATTTTCCGAATTCATCTCAACAGAAAATAGAGATGAAGCAACCTATATCAAGCCCAAAACAAGTTTTTCTGATGATGAATTTAGTGACAATGAAATTCAGATTCTCGATACTATTTGTCAGAAGTTTGGCAATATGACAGCAAAAACTCTTGTTGAATATACTCACAGGAAAAATTCCTTGTGGCACATAATTGCAAAGGAAAAAGACTTATTAGAATCGTTTAAGTCTGGTCAAACCAATTCATCAGATGAAAAAATTGATTTTACTCGCATCTTAGATGAATCTGGTGCTGAAACATATAAAGAACAGATATATTTTAAACAATTAGTGGGAGCAATCAATCGTTGAAATTCTTACATGTATACTCCCGGGAATATTCTCTATTTTAAGCCATTTGTCTTTCCAAATGGACATGCTCCTAAAAACAAATACTTCATTGTACTTCAGACTATCGGGGACAACATCTTAATTGCATCTCTTCCTACCAGCCAAGATCATATTCCGAGGATGGTTTCTAAAAAACATGGATGTATTGATGAGCCTCATTATCAGGTAAATTGTTACTGTTTCCAGCCAAGGCAAATTATTACAAAGAACGATTTCGCTTTCCCAGTCGAAACCTTTGTTTATGGATACCAGGTAGATCAATTTGATAAGACTAATTTTGATAGTATGTATGTTGTTGATGGTGTCGATTATGAAATAGTTGGGGAGTTGTTGGACCATGAATATGAATCACTGATCAATTGTATTAAGAATTCAAGAGCTGTCTCAAGAAAAATTCGGAGATGGCTGGGGGCTGAAATATAACCAATTCATATACTCATTAAGAAATCGGATTTTTACCACTTCTCTCTCTAATAACTATTTTGACACCCAAAGAGCAAGAGATGGCTGGGAGGATTAAAGGCAAAACGTAAGATACAAAAAAGCCTTCTCCCTTTTCGGAAGAAGGCTTCAGTACCCGGAGTGGGAATCGAACCCACACTCTGTTGCCAGAACTGGATTTTGAATCCAGCGCGTCTACCAATTCCGCCATCCGGGCGGGTAGACAACCGGTTTTTTCCGGCGCGGCACAAATATAGATCAAAAATTCACTTTCGAAAAATATTTTTCACGGAAAAAACTTAGATTTCCTTTACTTGGCGGGCATCAATGGCTGCCGTCACTTTTCCGTAAATCACCAGCGAGATAGCCGAGACAATCGCAATGCCCACAAAAACAAACCAGATGTAGTGCGCATGATCGTATGCGTGAAGCTTTTCGGCATCTGTTAAAGTCAGCGGATCGGGACAATATTTTCCAAGCAGGTAGCCTGACAAGCCAAAGCCAACCAGCGATGAAATGAACGAATGAAGGTGACTGAATCCAAGATAAAGTCCCTCCTCACCTCTTGGCGCCTGCAACGAAAAGTATTCGAGGAAACGGGGTGAAATGAACGATTCGGCGACTCCCTGAAAAACAATTCCCACCACCATCATGAAGGCTACCGGGTGCATGCCCAGAATCGGTTCTTGCGCAATCATGTTGCCGGAAGCCATCGCTAATGCGGAAAACGGCATGATGAACATGCCCACCGTCATGGAAGTAACCGCCTTCTTTTTGCGCATCAGCTGTGTAACCAAACCGACCGTCAACACCACAACCAATGGATTAACGTTGGCGTACCACGACGGGGAAGCTCCTTCGCCGGCCATACGCAACACGTATTTCGGCATGGTAGCATACAACTGGTGCTGCACCATCCAAAATCCGGTGATGATCAGAATCAAAACAATCAGCCGCACGTTGGAAACCACGCGGATAAGTGCCTGCCAGATTTCTTTCAACGATTTTCCCTGCCCTTCGTGATGCGAAGATTTGAACAGGAAGAAAACAACGATAAATCCGAGCAAGGTTGCTCCGGCCGAGAAGTAATTCAGGGTAATCAGACCTTCGTTTCCCAACGCTTCCCGTAAAGGTTTCACGATGGTTTTTCCCGAAAAGGCGCCAATATTCACCATAGCATAAAATATCGAGAAGCCGCGGGCTCGGTTCTGTTCGGTAGTTTCTTTGGAAACAGTTCCGGAAATCACCGATTTGATGAAGGAACCTCCAATGATGATGAGTGCCATCACTGGCAGAATGCCCCACTTGGCTGCACTTTCGCGTAAACCATTGAACTCGGTCAGGTGTCCGTAATGCACCAGTCCGGCCGACTGAAGCGTAGTTGGCAAAACCGCTAATCCCAAATAACCGATGGAAAGCAAACCGAAAGCCAGTAACAAACCGCTGCGAAATCCAATTTTATCGGCAATTGCCCCACTGAAAGTGGGCAAAAAGTAGAGTAAGGCAGAAAAGGTTCCCGAAATGAATCCGGCCTGCACATCTGAAAAGCCTAATATTCTTGAAAGGTAAAGAGTAATAACAATGAAAACTCCGTAGTAGGCCGCCCGCTCGAGCAGTTCAACGGTATTGGCCACCCAAAATGCGCGCGAAAAACGCCAGGTACTTTCTCTCTCCGTCATATCAAATGTCAAATTAGTAGTTCGGTATATTTCTCGAAAAGCTTCAAAGATAAAAATTTGCAGGAAAGTTCCTGTACCTCTAACTCGTCATAACCTGGACACCATCTCCTTTCCAATAATTTCATCATTGCTCATTGATTGTACCTCTTTTTCATTAAATTAAAGCATCAATTAAAAATTATGCCTCTTAACATAAGGGTCTTTTGATGATGAACTGTCATTATACTATTATATTGATGGGGCGATGCAAAAATCTCAAATGATACAAGACGAGGACAACAGAAGACTTCTGGCTATCCGCGAAGGCGATAAACAAGCTTTTGAAGCGCTCTTTCATGAGTGTTATCGCCCAATGGTAGCTTATGCTTTCCGGTTTCTGGGCGAAATGGAGCCGTCGGAAAGTGTCGTACAGGATGTCTTTCTCAAATTCTGGCAAAAGCGAAAGGAACTGATGATTACCTCTTCCCTTCGCAGTTATTTGTTTCGGGCTGTCCGAAATCTCAGCCTCAACTATCTCGAGCACCGGAAAATTATGTCGGGCTATGCCAGCATGGTCATCGAACGGGAATCAGACCGCCACGACTACAGCGATTTTTATGTGGAGGTAGGTTTGAGAGAGAAAATCGATGCGGCTGTTTCGGCTTTGCCGGAAAAACGACAGGAAATTTTTCGACTGGCACGTGAAGAAGGTTTGAAGTACCGGGAAATTGCCGAGCAATTAAATATTTCGGTGAAAACCGTCGAGACACAAATGACACTGGCCTTAAAACAATTACGAACGCTGTTGAAAGATTACCGTCACCTCGTGCTCTTCTTCCTGGGAACAGGGATCAATAAAACAAAAGAAAAATTACCATATCGTTCCATTTCCGTTAAGGGTAAAAAGCTGATTAACTGTCTTCCATACAGATTATGAAAAGCCAGAAGAACATATCGAAACTGACGCCGGAAGAATGGGCTGCTTTCCTGAACGGCGAAAGAGATGCGGAGACGTTTTCGGGAGAGGAAACCTCTGAGATGAGAGAGATGAGAGAAGCCTGGGAGCTAAGTGGTACGGTTTTCAGCCATTCGGCTGCTGACCCGGAAAAGGCCTGGGATCAATTAAATAAACAACTGAATAAAAGTACTCAACCGGCAGGACAACCAACACGTCGCCTATTCCGACGTGTGATGCAATATGCGGCTACCATACTGGTACTTGTCGCACTTGGCGTTACCGGTTATTGGCTTACCCGGCCTGAGCAGCCCGTCACATCGCAATGGGTTGTTCAGCAAACTGTGTTGCAACCGGCATCCATCAAAGAAGTGACCTTGCCCGATGGAACTGTTGTGAGCCTGAATGCCAATTCCCGCATTGAGTATCCGGAAAGTTTTACCGGTAAAAAAAGAACCGTAAAACTGGTTGGTGAAGCCTTTTTCGATGTTCACCACGATGCACTGCACCCGTTTATCATCGAAACCGAAGGAGCGCAAATTGAAGTGCTGGGAACTTCGTTCAATGTGTCGGCTTATCCCGGCAAGGAGAAAGTGGAAGTGAATGTGCGTACCGGTACCGTTCGGTTGGTTTCGACCCGCAAAAAAGGCAAGCAAGCCGAAGAGATCCTTCCGGCTGGCCAGCGCGGATGGGTGAATTTAAGCGATGGCTCTACCTCCAGTCAACTGGGTGTGGCTCCCAATTACCTTTCGTGGGTGAACAAAGACATCCGGTTTAAGAATACTCCCCTTTCGGAAGTATTCAGCGTACTCGAAAATACGTACCACGTTAAAGTGGAAGGTGCCAATGCGCACATCGATACGCTGCGATATACCGCTGAATTTGAAAAACAGAATCTCGATTTTATCGTCGATGTGATTGGCCGGACCCTGAATCTGAAAGTATCGAAAACAAACGATGGTATCGTGTTTGCCATGAAAAAATAACCACAGGAAAGGAGGCCGTTACATGAAACGGCAAAAAGGAAAACGTGTCATTGTTGCTTTCAGCCTGATGCTGATTTTCCTTTTTACACTTCCCTGTCCGCATATAAAAGCACAGGAAGCTATCCTGCAACAGAAAATATCGCTCCGGGCAAAGGAGCAACCGCTCATTGACATTATTCATCACGTTAGTGATACCCTCGGGTTGCAATTAACCTATAATGCCAATGCAGATGCGAATCAGCTGGTTAGTTTCAGGTGTGAGAACCAGGCGGCGGGAGATGTGCTAAAGGAATTACTGAATCGTTACCGGCTTGACTTCATGGTATCGAACAGGCATCTCATTGTCCACGATCTGTTTAACAACGACATGAACAGTCAGTTTCAAACGGAATCCACCAGAAAATCATCCCACCGATCGTTTGTCTTCAACCGCCCTGAACGAAAATTCGTTGCCATCCCGTTCGTCGACGCCAGTAATCTTATCATCGTCCCGGTGCGGATCAATGGTTCGCAAAGCCTGAATTTTATTCTCGATACAGGCGTGAAAGTACCGACCATTACCGAATTTCCCGACTCCATTAAACTCAAGCTAAAATTTTTGCAACCGCTGGAACTGACCGGACTCGGCGAACTGAAAAAAGTAAGTGCTTACGCTTCGTTCAATAATAAAATCGAATTCCCGGGACTAACCGGTTATAACCAAACCATCCATGTGCTAGATAACCCCGACTTCAGGATATCACCGTTAATCGGCATACCCGTTCACGGAGTAATCGGATTTAACCTGTTTAAAGATTATGTCGTAAAAATCGATTATGCCCGAAAGATAATTTACCTTTATCAACCGGAGCGATTCAACATGAAACGGGCTTTACAGAAGTCGGAAACGGTTAGTCTGGAGCTCAACGCCTCCAAACCGCTGATGAAAGCCGCTGTGACCATGGAAAATGATGAAATCGTTCCGGTAAAACTGATGGTCGACTTAGGATTCAGCGATGCCGTTTGGTTATCTCCGGTTTCTGATAACCGGCTTCAGCCGCCGGGAAACAGTATCCAAACGTTTCTGGGACGAGGAATGGCAGGTAACCTCTACGGGAAGAAAGGCCGGATACAGGCTATCCGAATTGGCAATATAGAATTTGCCGAACCGATAGCTTCGTTCCCAGATACCAGCCACATTGGAGGAAAGATCGGAAAAGACCGAAACGGAAGTGTTGGAAGCGAGATTTTGCGACGTTTTACGGTTGTTATCGATTATCAAAATCAGCGGATGCTGTTGCAGCCGGGACGCCATATTCACAAACCGTTCAATGATAATATGAGCGGAATCGATATTGTAAATCCGATGCCGGGCTTGCCGTATTACAAAATCATCAATGTCCGGGAGGGCTCTCCCGGCGATTTGGCAGGATTGTTGCCCGACGATGTGATAGTATACATCAACCATACAGCGGCCAAAGATATTTCGTTGAGCGAGATCAACCAACTCCTGATGAGTCGGGAGAACCGAAATATAAAAATGCTGGTGAAAAGAGACGGACAGTTGATAAGAGCCGATTTTCGCCTGCAAAAAGTTTTCTAAACCTATGTTTAAAACGTATGGAATTCTATTGTGGCTGATATGCCTTCTTGTGCCCGGAGTACGTGCTCAGGAAGCTATTTCCGTACTACAACGTCCTATCACAATTTCCATCGACAGCTCTTCGGTCGAAGATATCATCGACCAATTGGTGCTCGAAAACGACCTCTACTTTTCGTACAACCCTCAGATTCTTCCCCAAGGGCTTTATTCGTGCCATGCCGATAAAAAGCCGTTGACGAGTGTTTTGCGTCAGCTGCTTCCGGTGGCCGACTACCAGATTGAGGTTATTGATAATCAAATCATAATCAAACGCATCGAGAAGGCGCCATTGCGTGTTTCGGCCCAAATTATCGATCGAGACAATCATGAACCTGTTCCCTACGCATCTGTCACTATCGACGGACAAAGTATTGGCACCATCACCAACTCCGACGGCCGTTTTGATTTGGTTATCCCGCAACGATTGCTCGATCACGATGTCCTTATCGGCTGCCTGGGCTACGTAGAATATCGCATTGCTCCCGATAGCCTGAAAAACGTCAGTCAAATCGATCTTAAGCCTGTTTCGTACCGCTTGCGCGAAGTGAGGGTCAAACCGGTTGAACCGGAAGAAATTATTGCCCGGTTCAGATCGCATATTGCCGACAATTACACCCTGACTCCCCAGCTCATGACCACATTCTATCGTGAAACCGTCAGACAAGACGGCAAATATATGGGAATGTGGGAAGCCGTGATGGAGATGCTGAAAAGCCCCTACAGAGGGGTTGGAAGCGATAAGGTCCGGTTTATCAAAGGTCGAAAAAGTGAATTTAACCGCTCATATAAAGACGTGAAGCTGAAAATTCAGGGAGGCCCCTACTACATCACCAAACTCGATGTGGTGAAAAACCTCGAAAGTTTTCTCGACCCACAATACGAACAGATTTACCGCTACAAATTCGAACAACCGATTGTATATAACGGCCGGGTGGCCTGGGTTATCCGCTTTTCACGAAAAGAGCGGGTGGATTATCCGTGTTTCAACGGTTACTTTCTTATCGATGCCGAGTCGTATGCCCTTATTATGGCCGATTTTTCACTGGATAACAAGAGCTTGAAAATTCTGGGCGAATCGTTTATCAAGAAACAGCCACACAACGTTAAAACTCAGCCCATCAGGGCCGAATATAAAATTACCTACCGGGAATTAAACGGAAAGTGGAGTTTCTATATGGCGCGTACCGATGTTCAATTTCGGGTACGCAATAAGGAAAACCATCAGCGCTCTATTTTCCGGAGTGTTTCCGACATGGTGGTGACCCAGCAATACCGGTTCCCGCGAAGGGCCAGATTTGGTCCCTCAGGAATTTTCCGGTCGAACGACATTTTCACCGACTTTATCGGTGACTATGATCCGCAATTCTGGGAAAACTACAACGTGATAAAACCGGATGAAGATCTGCGTAATGCGTTAAAACAAAATGTCGATTCTACTGAAAATAAAAATCAATAATAACACCATCGCTATGAAATCAATTGTCCGCCTTGTTCTTTCGGGGATTTTCCTGTTCGCCGGATGGCTGCACGCCCAGGATACGGAAAAGCCTCATCTGATTGATCAACTGACCAATCAATTAAATAATTACCGCTTGCAAACTGTGAATCAGGAAGTGTATGTTTCAACCGACAAGTCACTTTACCGTCCCGGTGAAAGTCTTTGGTTCAAAGGCTATGTAACCGATGTGCTCACGCACCTTCCATCACTAAAAAGCCTGGAACTGGATGTCAGGTTGGTCAGCGACAACGGTGATGAAATCAAAAGCGACCGGTTCAAGCTTCAAAACGGAATTACGAATGGAGATTTCAAGATTCCGGAATCTGTGAAGCAGGGCAATTATTACCTGATTGCCTACACTCCGGAAATGACCTTCAGGCCCGTGAACCAGGTTTTTTACAAACGCATTATCATTAAAAGCCCCGAACAGCACAACCTGCACTACAACATGGTGTTCGACAAACCAAATTATCAGGCAGGCGAAACAGTGACAGCCAAACTCTATGTTTCGGACCTAAGCCGGAAACCGGAATCGAATGTGCGGGTAAAATACACGGTACAATCGGGCGACAACACTTTTGCTTCGGGGAAAGTAAAAACCGAAAAGAACGGCAGTGCTTTCATCACGTTCAATGCTCCGGGAAAGCAGTTGAAAAACCCTTTAATGCTGGATGTCAATTTCAATGAAAATAAAGAAGACTATCATTTCAGCAACCATGTGCCGCTCGCCAATGAACCGCTGACCATTCACTTTTTCCCGGAAGGAGGAAACCTGGTACCGGCAACAGCCCAAATGGTGGCATTCCGTGCTTCCGATGCATTCGGCAATCCAATTGTAGTCAATGGTGATGTAGTGGATCACAACGGCAAACTGCTGGCCAAAGCAGGAACCATTGCTCCCGGTTTAGGAATTTTTAGTCTGGCATCGCAAAATGACAGCCAGTTGAAGCTGGTCATCACCAGTGAGCCCGGTAAAGGCCAGGAATTTCCGCTGCCAAAACCCGATGCACAGGCTGTTTCCATTAACTCCAACCAGAGTAATGCCGATACGCTTTGGATCACGTTAAAAAGACCGGCCGGCAGTGAAAAAAATAAATACTCCATGCTGGCTGTCAACCGTGGTGAAGTAGTCTGGGCTTCGGAGTTCCAAATCGGGTCAGCCGGTAAAATCCCGGTTAGCCTGAGCAGTTTTCGTCAGGGCGTTACCCTCTTCTCCGTTTTCGACGATATGGGAAAGCTCCGGACACAGAGCCTTATCAATATCAACAAAGAAAAATCGGTCGCTGTAGAAATGCAATTCCCAGAATCGCTGGGCACTGACCAGGCTGGAAAAATCCATATAAAACTAACCGACGAGAACGGAAAACCGGTAAAAGGAGAAGTGGCCGTGTCGGTAACAGATGCACGGGCAGATATTCCGGAAGCCCGTGGAATCGCCCAATTGAACTGCGGCACTTCCCTGCCCATTCCTCTCTCAAACCCGGAAGCGCAGAAAAACGCTACATCGTTTAAATTCTACTTGATGGCCAACCATCTGCAGAATTTTAACTGGGATGAAGTCCGCACTTATAAAGACTCAACCACTGAGGCATCTGAGCAATTGAATATCGGCCTTTCCGGAATGGTTTTCAACCGGAAGGATGAGCCCGTAGCCAATGCAAAAATCAACATCGTTAACTCCAGTATGCAGATGTTCAACACCACCAGCGACGAGAATGGGCACTTTTCCATCGATTCGCCGCTCCTTTCGAACCCCGGCAACCTGACCATTACCGCTACCGACGATTCCGGCAAGAAAGATCTCACGGTCAAACTGGACAAAAGCTTTGCGGAAAAAGTGGTTGACTACATCAACAGCAAACCGGTAGCCGATCCGTGGAAATCGGAAATGGGACTCCTCCAGGCATCGTATTTTGAGAACAATCCCGACCTGTTCGCGTCTGTTCCTGATAAGGTAATCGAACCCAACAAAAGAAAAGATGATTTCTGGAAAGCATACCTCGATCAATCAACCAACCTGCTCGATATCATCAACATGATAAAACCCTTTGATTTGATGGGGGAACGAATTGTTTTCAAAGGTTCTCACAACAGTTTGATGAACCAGGGCGGTGCGTTAATCGTGGTTGACGGACAGCAATTGGGAACCTCCGCATCGACACTGAGTGCAATTCCGCCGCTGACCGTGGAAGATATCAACGTGTCAACCAAACTTTCTGATGTGGCTAAGTACACCGGGCTAAATTCGGTCGGTGTTATTGAAATTACCACGAAAAAGGGGGAACGCATCAAACCTCAAAAAGAAATGGGTCCGGCATACGAGAAAGGTTTGCGGGTGTCAAGAAATTTTTCACCTCAACCTTTTGGGAAAGCCAAGTATAATTTACAATCGACATTGCTGTGGGCTCCAGTCGTTTTTATCAGAGACAATGGAGAGACTGTTCTCAACTTCAAAACCAGTAAGCTTAAGTCGACTTACAACGTACATGTGGAAGGAATCAACCTCGACGGCACCTGGTTCAGCAAGGATGCCGAGTTAAACGTTGAATAGAGCAAATATTTTGACAGATCATAAAAAGCCCCGGTAGTTTCATACATTCCGGGGCTTTGTCTAATATTTTAACGCTCGAACAGATTGTCCAGAATGGAGCTATCGCCTTTTCCCTGATTTTTACCTGCCGGGGCCAAGGCCTTAATCAGTTTACTAACCGGCATCGACTGCAGCCATACTTTTCCTGTTCCCCGTAAAGTTGCCAGAAAAATTCCTTCACCGCCAAAAATCATAGAACGCAAGCCTCCTGCCGATTCAATTGAGAAATCGATGGATGGCTCAAATGCGACAATACAACCGGTGTCTACCCGCAATGTTTCGTTGTTCAGTTGCCGCTCCACAACTGTTCCACCGGCATGAACAAATACTTTACCATCACCGTCGAAACGCTGAAGAATAAAACCTTCGCCACCAAAAAATCCGGCGCCCAGCTTTCTGTTCAACGCCACTCCCACTTTTGTCCCGTAGGCGGCACACAAAAAGGCGTCTTTCTGAGCCAAAATAGAACCTCCGTGGTTGGGCAGGTCAATCGGAAGAATTGTTCCCGGATAAGGTGCCGCAAAAGCCACGTGTCCTTTTCCCAATCCCCGGTGGGTAAAATGGGTCAGAAAAAGTGACTCGCCGGTAAGCAACCGACCTCCGGCTGATAATAATTTTCCCAATATACTCTGGTTGGCTTCGGAACCATCCCCCATTCGGGTTTCAAAACTCACCGAATCTTCCATGTACATCATCGCTCCGGCTTCCGCAATTACGGTCTCTCCCGGATCGAGTTCCACCTCCACAAACTGAAGGTCTCCGCCAACAATACGATAATCAATTTCATGTGAACGCATAAGCAAATATTTACAATGGATAAATGAATTCGCGATAGGTAAAACCAATCACCTATTCTTTTGTTAATGATGGAAAACCCTCTAAAGTTAGCGGATTTCATTTAAGAGCACAATGCATGCTTTTTCGAACCTCTTTCATGTGATATACAACATATTTATTTATTCATATTTTTCAATACTTTAGAGGCTTATTTATCAGGGAAATTTTACATAAAAACACCCTGTTAGCTCATTGAACGACTGTAAAAATTTTATTCAAATAGTTAGTTAAAAACTCTAACAACCAGCATTAAATGAAAATTCACGAATACCAGGCAAAGCAGATATTTGCCGATTATGAGATCCCGGTCTCGGATGAGATTCTCTGTCACTCAGTTGAAGACGTGGAAAAAGCCGCTGACAAACTGGGATTGCCCGTTGTGGTAAAAGCCCAGGTTCTCGCCGGAGGACGCGGTAAAGCCGGAGGTGTAAAACTCGCTAAAACCAAAGAAGAACTGGTCGATGCAGCCAATCAGATCCTCGGCATGGACATTAAAGGTTACACTGTCGAGAAAGTATTGACCGCCAAAGCCATTTCGTTTACCGACGAATTTTACGTAGGTCTGACCATCGACCGGAACACCAAGTCGGTTGTGTTTATGGCCAGCGCTGAAGGTGGTGTCGAAATTGAAGAGGTTGCCAAGGACAACCCCGATGCCATTCACAAATTCGTTATCGATGCCGAAATCGGTTTGATGCCTTTCCAGGCACGGCAGATTGCTTTTAAACTTTTCGACGACATCAAGCTGGTTCGCCAGGGGGCCGATTTGTTCGAAAAACTCTATCGTGTGTTCATGGATACCGATGCTTCACTGGCCGAAATCAATCCGCTGGTGATTACTGCTGACGGTAGCCTGATGGCACTCGACGGTAAGATGAACTTCGATGACAACGCCCTGTTCCGTCAAGCGGAAATTCTGGAAATGCGTGAGCCTACCGAAGACGAGAAGACAGAAATCGAAGCAAAGGAAAAAGGATTAAGTTTCATCAAACTCGATGGTAACATTGGTTGTATGGTGAACGGCGCCGGATTGGCCATGGCAACCATGGACATTATCAAGATTTACGGTGGTGAACCCGCTAACTTCCTTGATATTGGTGGTAGCTCGAACCCGCAGAAGGTGATTGACGCCATGAACCTTCTGCTAGCCGACAAAAACGTGAAAGCCGTGATGATTAATATCTTCGGTGGTATCACCCGTTGTGATGATGTAGCCAAAGGCATCATCAGCGCACTGGATCAGATGAATATCAACATCCCGATTGTGGTTCGCCTGTCAGGTACCAATGCCGCTGAAGGTTTGGAGATTTTGAAGAAAACCAACCTGGTAACGGTTGCTTCCATGGGCGAAGCTGCTGAAAAAGCCATCGAAATGGCCAGCCAAACTGTTTAATTCACGTTTTCTGAAATTAATTAACTGATTTACCCTTTGTTTCAATTTTTAATTCAAATCAAATGAGCATTCTAATCAACTCAGATACCCGCCTCATTGTACAGGGAATTACCGGTCGTGACGGTAGTTTTCACGCACAGAAAATGAAAGAATACGGAACCAATGTCGTTGGCGGGGTTTCACCGGGTAAAGCCGGACAAAAAGTCGGCGATATTCCGGTTTTCAATACGGTTAAAGACGCCGTAGCAGCAACCAAGGCCAATGCATCCATTATCTTCGTACCCCCGAAATTTGCCGCCGATGCCGTTTACGAAGCATCTGAAGCGGGTGTAGAGCTCGTGATTACCATCACTGAAGGTCTTCCCACACTGGATATGGTGAAACTAATGCCCTACCTGAAAAAGAACGGCACCAAACTGATTGGTCCCAACTGTCCGGGACTGGTTACTCCCGGTGAAGCGCTGGTTGGTATCCTTCCGGGAAGCATCTTCAAGCAAGGAAATGTAGGTTTGATGAGCCGTAGTGGTACACTGACTTACGAAATGGTGAACCAGTTGACCACGAACGGTCTCGGACAAAGTACCTGCGTGGGAATTGGTGGTGACCCGGTTGCCGGACTCTATTATGAAGAGTTGCTGGAAATGTTCCAGAACGACCCGCAAACCGAAGCCATTGTGCTAATTGGTGAAATTGGTGGTGATGCCGAAGAGCGTGCAGCCCAATACATCAAAGAAAAGGTGACCAAACCGGTTGTTGCCTTTATCGCCGGACAAACCGCACCTCCCGGAAAACGCATGGGACACGCCGGAGCTATTATTTCCAGCGGAAGCGGTACTGCTGCTGAAAAAATTAAAGCGTTCGAGGAAGCCGGAGTTCCGGTTGCCCGTAAGCCAGCCGAAATCCCGGTGCTTATTCAGGAGCGCTTAGGAAAGTAAATGTTTTTCAAGTCCATACAATGTTCAAAAGTGGCGATGCCTTCGGGGGTCGCCATTTTTTTGCTTAAAACTCAATCATCACACCGATGGTGGGAAGTACAGTCCCACTTTCCGGGCTGATGGTTTTCAACTCATAACGACTTGGATCATTCGGGTCGATGACCGGATTCCCGTTGGCATCTTCCACCAGAATCAGGTCAGCCGGTTGATCGGCTTTGAAGTTGTAAGCATTTTGCACATCCACATACAGCATCAGCGACCATTTCTTGAAATAATACGATTTATCTACCCGGAAATCGAGTTGATGAAAAGCTTTCAGCCGGAGCTGGTTATAGCGGCTATAATCGAGGTAACCTCTTCCTCGGGCATTCCATGCACTACGAAGCGATGAAGTTTCCATGTCCCACGGAGTGTAAGGCGCGCCGCCAACGTAACGCCACTTGAATCCGAAATCCCAGTTTTTCCTGAGGCTTTTGTTCGCCGTAATATTGAAAATATGCTGGTTGTCCCACGCTGCAGGAATGTATTTTCCATCGCCTTCGCGGAATTCGCTTCGAACATAGGTGTAAGAAAACACCGTGTTGAAGCCGAGGATATCTTTGTCGCGGCCCAGAATTTCGAAACCGTAGGCCCGTCCGTTACTGACGGGCAATACTTCCTCATCGCCATAAACACCGTAATCAGCGCCCTTGCTGGCCAGCGAAACCGAATCGGTAACCGAGAACGGATAATCGTTGTAGCCCTTGTAAAAGCCTTCTACCGAGAATTGCCGGTCGGGCTGGGGCTGCCAGGTTATTCCGGCTACGTAATGATTCACCGAGATGTACTTCAATCCATTCTCCCGGTTGATTAACGCGCCCGAATTGTCGCGGTAGCCCATGGTGGTGTAGGATGGCAATTGGTAATAACGACCGGTATTCATGCTCGCTGAAAGTGATGGAGTAAAGTTGTAGCTGGCAGAAAAACGAGGCGAAAGCTGCTGTAACAGGTTATTCATTTGTGCTGAATAATTGTTGGCATCAGCGCGCAATCCCAATGATAATACCAGCCTTTCGTCTAAAAAGTGCTGGCTCGCCTGTCCAAAGAAAGAATACTTCCAAAACGACAAATCAGTCCGGTAGTTCAGCTCGGCCAATTGACCGTTGATGAAATTCTTTCGGTAGGTACGATTAAAATATTCGGCATATTGCAGACCTGCGCCGTAGTTCAACCGAAACCCATTGGATGATGTGTAGTTGTGCTCAAAACGGAACCGGGTTTCCCGCTCATACGAATCGTAATCGAGCAACAGGTTCTCCGGTTTTTCCACATTATTCTGGTACTTGTACTGAATGTTATTGAGTCGGTTTTGACTGACGACCCAGGTATCATAGCCCTTTTCACGGTAGTGTTTATAAACGGCACCTACCGCATAGCTCCACTGCTTATTCACCGGCAAGTACCCCAAAATATAGCGCTGCTCTTCTGTTTTGTTGGCATCGGTATTCAGTTTGAACTGGTCGAGGGCGCCAATTCCTGTGAAGTACACCTCGTTTTTGTCGTCGATTTTGGTGCGAACCTTAAACTGGAAATCGTTGTAGGTGGGCAAAAAAGGAAGCCCCAACGCACTAAAAAGAAACTGGAGGTACGAACGCCTGGCCGAGAAAATCGCCGTCGTGTTTTTTGACAAAGGCCCGTCGAGCGTTAGAGCCAAATCGGAAGCTCCCAATGTGGCCCGGTATTTCATCTTATCACTGTTGCCGTCTTTCTGTTTGAATTCAAGCACCGAACTCAAGGCATTTCCCCGGTCAGCCGGAAAAGCGCCGGAATAGAAATCCACTTCACGAATAAAATCGACATTGATGATCCCGACGGGGCCTCCCGAAGCACCTTGCGTGGCAAAGTGGTTTAGGTTCGGGATTTCCACGTCATCCAGAAAGAAACGATTCTCGGAAGGACCACCACCCCGGACAATCACATCATTGCGAAAAGCAGGAGTGGAAGACACGCCCGGATAACTCTGGATGACTTTGGAAATATCGCGGTTGCCGCCCGGATTCTTTTCAATTTCATCGATGCCAATGCTCCGCAACGAAACCGGACTCTCTTCCCGTCTCCGGAATTGAGAAGGTTTAACGGTTACAGCATCCAGATTGACCGTCGATTCCTCCATCGGAATATTGATCTCCGCTTCGCTGGCGTTGGTCACCCGGAAGGATTCAGTGATATTTATCTGAAAACCGACTGATGAAACCTGCAACTTGATAAAGCCCGGCGTCAATCCGGTTAGCTTAAAGTTTCCGTTGATGTCGGCAGTCGTTCCGGTATTGGTGCCAAATACCACCACATTGGCAAAGGGAACCGGCTGGTTATTGCTGGCATTGAAAACGCGCCCCTTCACCACGCCGTTATTCTCCTGCTGGCTGAACACGGGCCACGAAATAAGTAAGGTTACAATCAGGAATAGTATTTTCTTCATTTTGTTGGTTTTGTCTGAAATAAAACACCAAGATAAATATTTTTGTTTAATATTTTTATTTAATTATTAAACATTTTAGTTTTAACTTCAATATGAGAGAGAAAGAAGGCATAATCCCAAAATTGAATCATAACAACGAAATTACAATCATACATTTTCATATCTATATAAAATGATGTTTTGAAACATTTGATTTATCATAACTCAATCGGATAAAATGCTTCCAATTCGCCTGCTGAAAAAGAAGAAATGTGTTAATTTGCACGGATGAACCAAACCCAGTTTTACCATTTCTCCAACGGTCGTAAATTGTCCTATTCCCTATCGGGAGAAGGTGAGTTATTGGTTTTGCTTCACGGGTACCTGGAATCATCGGCTATTTTCGATGACCTTCTGCCGGAGCTTTCCCGGCATTTTCAGATTCTGACAGTCGATTTCCCCGGCCACGGCCATTCCGAGCTTCCGCCGGAAGGCTATACTTTTATCGATTTTGCGAAAGAATTGCACAGTCTTCTGGAAGAAATTGGCCATACAGGTCAATTAACGCTGGCAGGACATTCGATGGGAGGATACAACGCACTGGCTTTCGCCGGCCTCTTCCCCGAAAGGGTAAAACGGCTGGCTTTGTTGCATGCATCGGCAGATAAGGCGTCGGAAAGTCATATGAACCTGCGACGCCGCGAAATGGGATTGATTGAGAAAGGACGGCTGGAGTTGATTATTCGCAATTCGTTGCACAACAACTTTGCGCCTCTTAACCTCAACCGGTTCCCGGAGTTGCATGACCGGTTGCGCGAAATGGCTTCACAGGTGTCACCGAAAGCTGCAGTAAGGGCAATCCGGGCCATCATGGGAAGGCCGTCGTACCTCGAATTTCTGAACACTGCTTCTTTTCCGGTACTGATAATTGCCGGGGAAGAAGACAAAATACTGGCAGCTGCCAAACAATGGAACGAAGCTCATCATATCCGAAATGCAACTTTTATCGGGTTGGAAAATTGCGGACATGTGGGCTTCATCGAAGAGAAAAGTTTATTTTTAGAGAAATTTTTGAATTTTTCGGTGGAAAAGCCGGAAAATAGTAGCATTGATGGCCAAAACAGATAATTTCTGCGGAATAATAGAAACAGTATAAATTATTTGGTTTACCTCTGGTTATGTTGTTTAGCATATGACCATCATCTACATTTGTGATGATTTTTTTGCAACACAAATCATACATGGAATAATTTACTTAAAACAAGGACTTATGAGCAGTTTCATGAAAGCCTCGATTGGGCGGAAGTTTTTTATGAGCTTAACAGGACTTTTTCTGATTGTTTTCCTGTTTGTTCACCTTACACTGAACCTGCTCCTGACGTTTGACGACTCGGGAGTTTTGTTCAATGAGGCCGCGCATTTCATGGCTACGAATCCAATTATTAAAATAATGGAACCGATCCTGGCACTTGGTTTCATTATCCACATTATTTGGTCGGGATGGATTACCCTCGAAAACATGAAGGCGAGACCGAAGGGATATCAGGCCGGCGACAACTTATTGAAATGGTATGCACCGGCAAAGAACATGTTCATTCTGGGAGGCATGGTTCTTATCTTCCTGATCATCCACCTTTTCAACTTTTACGTAAAAATTAAATTTACCGGTTCACCTTTGCTGGATCAAGCAGCTCCGGGATTAGGAGCAGATGTTCACAATACCTACGCATTGGTTAAAACCCTTTTCGTTGATTACCCGGTTTATGATATCATTTACATCCTGGGAGGTATTCTGGTCGGACTCCACATTTCACATGGTTTCTGGAGCGCTTTCCAAACCATTGGCCTGAATAACAGCAAATGGATGATTCGTCTGAAGTTTCTGGCTCACCTGGTGGCTTTCCTCATCGGTGCCGGATTTGCTTACATCCCGCTGTATTTCCTCATTAAGTTTTAATTGAACCTTAAAGACATTTAAGACATGAGCAACATAGATTCCAAAATACCTGAAGGCCCGTTGGCCGAAAAGTGGTCTCGTCATAAAGCTGCTATCCGCGTAGTAAGTCCTGCCAATAAACGAAAACTTGATATCATCGTTGTGGGAACCGGACTGGCCGGAGCTTCGGCTGCCGCATCGCTGGGCGAACTGGGATACAATGTGAAAGCATTCTGTTACCAGGATAGTCCGCGTCGCGCCCACTCCATTGCCGCACAGGGCGGTATTAACGCTGCAAAAAACTATCAGAACGATAACGACTCAGTTTATCGTCTGTTTTACGATACGATTAAAGGAGGTGACTACCGTGCCCGCGAAGCGAACACTTATCGTCTGGCCGAAGTCTCTCCCAACATTATTGACCAGTGTGTTGCACAAGGTGTTCCGTTTGCCCGTGAATACGGAGGAACGCTGGCCAACCGCTCATTTGGTGGTGTACTGGTCAGCCGTACATTTTACGCTCGCGGACAGACCGGACAGCAGTTATTGCTGGGTGCTTACTCTGCCCTCAACCGCCAGATTGATGCCGGCAGCGTAGAAATGTACGCCCGTCACGAAATGCTCGACGTCGTGCTTGTCGACGGGAAAGCCCGCGGAATTATTGTCCGTGACCTGACGAACGGCGAAATCAAACGTTTTGGTGCGCACGCTGTGGTAATGGCAACCGGAGGTTACGGAAACGTATTCTTCCTGTCGACCAACGCAATGGGTTCTAACGGTTCTGCCGCATGGCAGGCCTACAAAAAGGGCGCTTACTTCTCCAATCCTTGTTATGTACAGATTCACCCAACCTGTATTCCGGTTCACGGTTCACAACAGTCGAAACTGACGTTGATGTCCGAATCGCTGCGTAACGACGGACGGGTTTGGGTTCCGAAGAAAAAAGAAGATGCTGAACGTCTTCGCAAAGGCGAAATCAGTGCAGTCGACATCAAAGACGAAGACCGTGACTTTTACCTCGAACGCCGTTATCCGTCATACGGTAACCTCGTTCCCCGCGATGTTGCATCACGTGCTGCCAAAGAGCGCTGCGATGCCGGTTTCGGTGTAAATGCTGAAGGTAAAGCGGTATTCCTCGATTTCAAATACGCCATTGAGCGTCTGGGTCGCGAGACCATCGAAAAACGCTATGGTAACCTTTTCCAGATGTACGAAAAGATTACCGATGTTGATCCGTACACACATCCGATGCAGATTTATCCGGCTATCCACTATGCCATGGGGGGTACTTGGGTTGATTACAACCTGATGACTTCGATTCCCGGATTGTATGCCATTGGCGAAGCTAACTTCTCTGATCACGGTGCCAACCGCCTTGGTGCTTCAGCTTTGATGCAGGGGCTGGCCGACGGTTATTTCATCCTGCCATACACCATTGGTGATTACCTGGCCGGCGAAATCATGGTACCAAAGATTGACACCAATACACCCGAATTTGATGAGGCCGAAAAGAATGTAACCGGACGG
This sequence comes from Prolixibacter sp. NT017, assembly GCF_009617875.1. Lineage (NCBI taxonomy): Bacteria > Pseudomonadati > Bacteroidota > Bacteroidia > Marinilabiliales > Prolixibacteraceae > Prolixibacter > Prolixibacter sp. NT017. The sequence continues at coordinate 4,352,879 of NZ_BLAV01000001.1, forward strand.
TTGGAAAAACTCTACAACATCAAAGGAGACCAGCCGGTGGATTACTTCCACAAAAAGCTGGGGCACATCATGTGGGAATATGTGGGTATGTCGCGTAACGAAGAGGGCCTGAAAAAAGCCATCGAAGAGATTGCCGAACTGAAAAAAGAGTTCTGGAGCAATGTACGCGTTCCCGGTGAAATGAATAACATCAATCCGGAGCTTGAAAAAGCCGGCCGTTTGGCTGACTTCCTCGACATTGGTGACCTGATGGCCCGTGACGCGCTGACCCGCAACGAATCGTGCGGAGGCCACTTCCGTGAAGAATCAGTTACCGAAGACGGTGAAGCTAAACGTAACGACGAAATCGGTTGTTATGCTTCAGCCTGGGAATTCCAGGGCGAAGACAAAGAACCGGTGATGCATCGTGAAGAGCTGGTATTCGAGAACGTGAAACTCACCCAGAGAAGTTATAAATAAGAGTTAAGTACCGTATCCGGAAGAGAAATCCGGGTGCAATTACTTAAATCTAAATAATTAAGAAAATGGCTGATAAAATCTTAAAGAAAATATACGTCAAGGTTTGGAGGCAAAACAATCCCTCCGAGAAAGGTCGGTTTGAAACTTACGAGGTGGAAAATGTTTCACAGGGTAGTTCGTTCCTTGAAATGATCGACATCCTGAACGACCAGCTTATCCGCGAAGGCAAAGACCCGATTGCTTTCGACCACGATTGCCGCGAAGGTATTTGCGGTATGTGTTCCATGTATATTAACGGTCATGCGCACGGACCAGACAGCGAAATTACCACGTGCCAGCTGCACATGCGTCGGTTCGAAGATGGCGAAACCATTACGGTTGAACCATGGCGCGCGGGTGCTTTCCCGGTTATCAAAGACCTGATTGTTGACCGTACAGCTTTTGATAAAATCCAGCAGGCGGGCGGTTATGTATCGGTTAATACCGGTGGTGTACCTGATGGGAATACCATCCCGATTTCGCAGGTTGATGCTGAAGAAGCGATCGACGCGGCTGCCTGCATCGGTTGTGGTGCCTGTGTGGCGACCTGTAAAAACTCTTCGGCTATGCTGTTTGTAGCGGCCAAAGTTTCGCAGTTTGCCAAGCTTCCGCAAGGAAAAGTAGAGGCCAAACGTCGTGCGAAAGCGATGGTAGCCAAAATGGATGAGCTTGGATTCGGTGGTTGTACCAATACCGGTGCCTGCGAACTGGCCTGTCCGAAAAATATTTCTATTTCGCATATCGCCCGTTTGAACCGGGAATATCTGAAAGCGAAATTCTCTGATTAACAATCAACTTTCAAGCAAGCAATAGATGAAAGGCTCTCTGTTACAGGGAGTCTTTTTTCGTATTCACACCTCTCGGTTTCTAAAGTTATTGTTAAACTCTTCAGCGAATATTGAATTCCATTTCATTTTTTATAACTTCGCTCTCATCCCATAATTCAATCAAAACAATAGCTTGCTCATGCCTTATCGCAGATTACCCAACACTGATCAGGCCCGCCTTCGGGCTTTAAAGGCTGCAACCGACATCGCCCTCCAGAAGTCGATTGATGACCTGGCTTTTTCGACAGCCACGTTAACCAAAGCACGAGCCTTTTTTCCGGGCTTCGAAAGTGCTATCCTACAGCTCAAACAAGCCAAACGGCAACAATCGGCCAATAGCCGTAAATACAACGAGGTGGTGAAGAAAGCCCGCCTCTATGTCTCACACTTTATCCAGGTACTCAATTTTTGTATCCTTAGAGGCGAAATTAAGCCCGAAGTGAGGGAATTCTATGGAATGGATACCCAAACCCATAAACTGCCCTCATTGGTCCTCGAATCGGATTTACTGGAGTGGGGAAAGAAAATTATCGACGGAGAGCAGCAACGTAGTATGCACGGCGGAAGTCCGATTTACAATCCAAGTATTGCCGTTGTAAAAGTGAAATACGACCAATTTGCCGATGCCTATCATTTTCAGAAGACACTTCAGAGCAACACAGCACGCTGGTCGGAAAAAGTAGCTGAAATGCGCAAAGAGGCCGACGAATTGATTCTGAATATCTGGAATGAGGTAGAACTGCATTACGGCCACTTTTCCGACGAAGAAAAACGGCAAAAAGCACAGGAATACGGTATCGTTTATTTCTTCCGCCCCAGCGAGAAAAAGAAAATCGAAGCCGGCAAAATGCAGACTAACCTTTCGTTTTAATCAACCGGTGGATTCGGTTCTTCGGTGGTAGTCCACAACTCTCCCGCTCCACGTACCTGCACGTAGAACGATCTCAGCAACACCATAACGAAAATCAGGCTGAGGATGGCGAGGTACGTTCCCTGCCCGTCCGATGTTCCGACTTTCTCCACACTGGAGCTGACCACTCCCTTTTCTATCAAATAGGAAATAATCACAGCAGAACCATTGTTGACAAAGTGCCCAACCATTGGGATCCAAAGAGAACCACTCCATTCAAGCAGATAACCGAACAGTGCTCCCAGCATCATTCTTGGTAAAAATCCGAAAAACTGCATGTGCAAAGAACTGAATAGTGCCGCACTGAGCCATATGGCTGCATGTGCATTCTTTGTCCAGTCCTTCAGAATCCGTTGAACGATACCCCTAAAAAGCAATTCCTCTCCGATGGCCGGCAGCAATCCAATCATGAATAGATTGAAGAACATTCCTCCTAAACCATCAACATGCAAAAAGGCTTTGGTAATCTGGTCAGCCTGATCTTCCGAAGCTTTCATCCAGTCCTGAACACCGGAAAGCCAGTCAGGAAGCTGTAATCCCGAATTGAATTCAGCCATCCAGTTAATCATCGGGTTGGCAAAATACACCAAAACCATTACCAGGATGATGCTTTTGAGTGTCGCGATTTTATCGAGATGCAAATAGCTAATCGGTCGTTCGCTCAGCACCCAGGCGATAATAAATGGCGGGATGACGAAAATTCCGATGGCCTGTACCGTCTGAAAGTATTTCATCAGGACGACTCCTTGCGGCGACGAAAAATTGGTCATGGCAGCACCCATATCACCAATACTCAAGTGGAATATCGGCATGGCCAGCAAAAAGCCAACAAACAGAGCCACGACGGCTAAAATTAAAACCACCAGCGTGGCAAACATCAACTGCGTAAACGGACCTGAGGTGCGTAGTATTCGGAATCTCACTTGTATCTGTTTAAGAAATGATTATCAACATTCAATGAATTCATGGCAAAGTTAACATTCGAAAGCAAAGCTCACGCCGAATTCAAGTTAATGAAACTGAATTTCGGCTAATATTGTTCCGGAATATTGCCGAACAAATAATTTTTATATTTGCACGCAAATTTTAAAAAACTGGTATTGTGAAGATTGGGGAACTCGAACTGGGCGAAATGCCATTGTTTTTATCACCGATGGAAGACGTGACTTACAAGTCGTTCCGGTACATTTGTAAGAAATACGGAGCGGACGTCATGTCAACCGAATTCATCTCTTCGGAAGCGCTCATCCGCGACGTGAACAAAACCAAGCGGAAAATGACGCTTTTCGAGTTCGACCGCCCCATTGCCATCCAAATCTACGGCGCCAATATCGATTCGATGGTGGAAGCCGCCAAAGTAGCCGAAACCTTCCAGCCAAATTACATCGACATCAACTTCGGCTGCCCAATGAAAAAGATTGCCGGAAAAGGCGCCGGTTCCGGTCTGTTGCGCGACATTCCCAAAATGATTGAGATGGCCAGCCAGATTGTGAAAGCCGTCAATCTTCCGGTGACGGCCAAAACCCGTGTAGGTTGGGACGACAACGACAAACCCATCGTAGAAGTTTCCGAACGACTGCAGGACGTGGGCATTCAGATGCTCGCTCTTCACGGACGTACCCGTCAGCAGCTTTACACTGGCGAGGCCGATTGGGAAATGATTGGAAAAGTAAAAAGCAACCCGCGTTTTAAAATTCCCCTTGTCGGGAATGGTGATATCAATGGTCCGGAAAAAGCGAAAGAGGCGCGGGATATTTCTGGCGTTGACGGAATGATGATTGGTCGCGGTGCCATCGGCCGCCCATGGATTTTCCGCGAAATCAAACATTATTTCCAAACCGGTGAAATGTTGCCTCCTCCAACTGTCCCCGAAATTGTCGAGGTCATCAAAGAACAAATGGAGCAATCACTTTCGTGGAAAGAATTTGAAAAGCAAGCCATTTGGGAAATGCGCCGCCACTTTGCCCGCTATTTCCCGGGTGTCCCCGATTTCCGTGAACTGCGGATTGCGCTCCTTCGGGCGGAAGAGCACACCCAGGTGCTGGAAATCCTTGACCGGATTGTCGACAAATACGGGGATACCCGTGTCGATTACACCAACATGAGTCTGAAATAGAATTATTTGGCATTCCCGATGATTTATCTATATTCATTTCATGCGACTGCGCGATTTTACGAAATATTACTCTCCGTCCGCCTTTCGGGAAAAGCTGAAAATGTATGGAGGAAAAGCGGGCGTGAAAGTGGTCTATCCGGCTTTGCTGCTGTATTACATGCTGAATGATCCGGAAGTTTCCTTCAAGAATAAGCTCTACCTTGCTGGCGCTTTGGGCTATTTTATTTTCCCCGCTGATGCCATTCCGGATTTTGCTCCTCTGATTGGCTTCACCGATGACGTTAGCGTCCTTTTTCTGGCCCTTTCGCTACTAAAAGAGAACATCAAAGACAAACACCGGGCGTTGGCACGCGAAAAGTTAAAGGAATGGTTTAAAAATTATTCAGAAAAAGAGTTGAAAGCAATTGAAACCAGCTTCTAAAATCCATTAATTTAAATATCATAAAATTTTTATTATTAGACATTTAAATAAAACCATCTCTATTAATAGACTAAATCTAGTCCTCTCAACCTAATTGAAAATAATATTATTCAAATATTTGGTCTTTTGTTTGACGAAACCCTCTGATTTTGATAGGTTCTTCATCGTTTAGCTCAACAATTGCGTAATTGTTATTTTCCGGTCCGTTACCATCTACTACCGCTTTGAGGGTATAATAAAAAATGCCGTTGATTTTTGAGAAGTTTCCCGCATGATAATGTCCCTGGAAAACCGCTCTCACTTTTCCCGAATCCTCCAAAATCTGACGCACTTCAGCAGCATTTACCGGGCAATGTCTATCATCCGGAACCTTCGTCGAATCGAGCTGGTGGTGAATAAAAACGATAACCGGCTTACCGGTTAAAGCCAGATCGGTTTTCAACCACTCCAGTTGCTGGTGTGGAACAAAAGCTTTTGTCCAATCAAAATCTCCGCGGTCGTAATCAGAACCATCCGGTGAGTAGTTGGCGTCCAGCACAACGAAATGATAACCGTGATCGGAAAACGAGTAGTAATTCAGCGAATCGTACTGTCCATGATTGGTGATATGGTCGAGAAACTGGATTTTGGAAAGACTGTCCATGTCATGGTTTCCGAGCACATGAAAAACCGGTCCGTCGAAATCCTGCAACTCCGACTCAATGGCTGCCAGATAAGAAAGCGTTTCACTTTCGTCAGGTGGATCGCCCTGGTCCTTCAAGTCGCCAATTTCAATCAGAAAATCCACTTTATCCCGGTTCATCACCTCAACGCATTCCCGCACCTTCTGCAACGACTGACGATAATAGCGGTTGCTTTCCAGGTTAGGCTCGCGATTAGCATAATGAATATCGGTTAAAATCCCGATACGAAGTGTTCTCCTCTTTCTTCTGCCAAAGGCGAAAGACGGAAATGAAATTCCGGCCAGGACTGATAATGTGGTTGCCATAAAACGTCGGCGATTAATGGTACGATTCATCTGAATAAACTCTATGATAACGTTCTAAAATTACAAAACCCCTGAATTAATCTTAATTTTGAGCCGAATTTAAATCCCTTTTATGCTTAGCTTGCTCGATTCCTTTCACCTTACTCCGGTTCATTGGATCTTAATTGCCCTAAGTGGAATGCTGATTGGTATGTCGAAAACCGGCGTACCGGGAGTTTCCATGGTGGTCGTCCCGATTCTCGCTTCCATCTTCGGTGGAAAGCAATCGACCGGAGTGTTACTACCCATTCTCATCATGGCCGATGTTTTTGCTGTAAGTTATTATCATCGACACGCCAACTGGAAACACTTGCTACGGGCTTTGCCCTGGGCGTTAGCGGGCGTGCTAATTGCATTGTGGGTTGGTGAGAAAGTGAATGACCTACAGTTCAAGCGACTAATTGCGATTACCATTTTTGTTTCGGTAGGAATTATGCTCTGGCGCGACCGCGTGGCGAAAAAAGAGTCTGTTCCCGATTCTCCCTGGTTTGCAGCTTTGATGGGATTGGCCGGAGGTTTTGCCACCATGATTGGCAACGTGGCCGGCCCCATATTTGCCGTTTACCTGTTGGCTTTGCACCTTCCGAAGAAAGTATTTATCGGTACCACGGCCTGGTTCTTTTTCATTGTCAACCTGTCGAAGTTCCCACTGCATGTTTTTGTTTGGAAAACAATTCATTGGTCAACCCTTCTGGTCGATATTCTTATTCTTCCGGCCATAGCAGCCGGCGCCTTCCTTGGGATTACAGTTGTGAAAAAAATACCGGAATCGACCTATCGATGGTTCGTTATCATCATCACGATAGCTTCCGCATTATTAATTTTCATATAACACTAATCATCAATACTCTAATTAAATACAACTAAAGTATTCAATAAAGCAATTACTTCGAAAAGATTTCTTGAAAAAGAATCGGATTTCGTTACTTGTATTAAAATTTTAAATAAAATGAATTAATTATCTATTAAATAACATATTAACTATTTAAATCTTCATCCAAAATCAGAGTTCTTTTGTGGAAGAAAGAGAGGAAAAAACGAAATACAATCTTCCAACTGGTCAGCCAGGCAATTCTCGCATCGTTTTTCTGATTTTTTAGAATTTCCCCGGCAAGAAAAGGAGCCACTGTTTCTGCCCGATCAGCCAGAATGTTGAATATACGGATGCTTTGTTGATGGGCTTCCGGATTCTTTTTTACTGAATCGAGCAGCAAATCTGTGACCACCATTCCGGGACTCAATGTCCCAACCAACACACTATTCACTTCATTTTCCTTAGCAAAACTGCGTGTAAAATACCGAAGAGCGCGTTTAGTCGTTCCATACAATGTCATTCCCGGCATCATCCTTCCGCCGCTGCCGAAACCTTCCATATTGTAAATCGCTCCGTGCCCCTGTTGTTTCATGTGCAAATAAGCAACGCGGGTTCCGTTCATCACACCCATCAGGTTGGTTTGAATCACACCGTTGATTTCTTCCGGATGAATATGATGAAACAACTCATCGGACTGTGCAATTCCTGCATTGTTGATCCAGATATCAACCGGCTGCCAGAGCGAGGCCTTCAGCCAAAGCTGATCGAGACTACGGGGCATCGTCACGTCGACTACAAAACCGGCCACTTTTTCGGAGCCAAATTCCTGTTGCAACCGGCAGGCAACGGTATTTACCGATTCCCGGTGCCTTCCGGAAACAGAAACAAAGTGTCCCATGGAAAGAAAAGCCCGGGCCATTCCCAGACCAATTCCGCGTGTAGAGCCGGTAATGACAATATGTTTGGGATTCATGGTAATGAATTCTTGATAAACAAAATGTAAAGAAACAAAAAAGGCCGACTTCTTCAGAAACCGGCCTCCAATAGCTTTACTTTTTCTTATCTTTTGTTTACATCACCACCGCTGGAACTGTGGGTATTGATTGATGTAGGTGTGCCTTTGTAATAAATATCAGCGCCGCTGCTCGCGTGTGCTTCAAAATTTCCGTTCACAGTCAAGCGGATATCAGAACCGCTGGAAGCTTCAGCAGTGCAATCTTCAGCAGTCAAATCATATGCATTAATGTCTGAACCACTGGAAGAATCGGCATGGAAATTCTTTGCCTTGCCACGTAACGTTAAATCACTGCCACTACTGGTTCCTCCCGACAGTTGATCGGCGTATACTTCCATCTTCACATCTGAACCACTGGAAACACCAATCTCCAGCGAACTAACTGTCAATCCGGTTTGGGTCCTAACATCGGAACCGGCGGAAGCTTTCAGCTCCTTCAGGTCCTTCACGGTTACGTGAACCTTCATGGCCGTTGCATTCCGGATGGATTTATCGACATATAACTTCAACCGGTTACCATCGACTTTGGTTATGATAATATCCTGCAAATTTTCATCGGCCTCAACGACAACAGATTCATTATCTCCCTGTGAGATATACAAATCAAGGCCAGTGCTGACAGATATTTCATCGAATCCTGTCAGGTGACGATCGACTTTCACAACATTTCCATTTCCCTTTACTCCCCCGAAGTTCCACCAGGATTGGGCCGAAAGCGAAAAGGAAATGAACATCAGCGAAAGCGTAAAAACGGAAAAGAGAACTTTGTTTTTCATGCTTTATAAGATTTGTTATGGTTTATTTCCGAATGGAAAACGATTCATAAAGAAAAGACGCCACCTTTTTCATAAGGTTGCATCCATCATTATTGTGATATGACGCTTAAACCTTTATCTTGGTTACAGGGCTGGTAAATTTTAATCGCGAGCTCCGGTTTGAGTGGCCAATCGATATTCAGGACAAATTGTCATAGAACGGGGCATTTTGTCCGCGCTCAATTCAAAAGCAGTAATTGTTTAATTTACTGTGTTTTATTCCACCAGAAAGAATTAACGGCAAGCATTCCAACGTTTATTGGTACTCAACGAAGATTGATTGGTTCGGCTTTTGATCGATGAATAATCGGAAAGACTATTTCTGCCAACAAAGCTTACATAGGAAGAATACATTATGAATGATCAGGAGATAACGCAAAAGTTCAACGAGATTTGTCAATTACTTGCTTCGCGGAAGCTAAAACCCGGATTCGATCTGCTGGAACAGCTGATTACCGAAACCAGGTCGGGCGACTTCCGCGATGAATACCACGATCTTGAGCAGACCTACAAATACATGCTGCAGTACACGGTCGAAGGGATTAACGACCCCGAAAGACAGAAAGTGTACCGCCATTTGTTGGTCTCGACTTTCGAGTTGGCAGACAAGGTGACCGAAAACCTGAGAATGCGTTTTTCCAACCTGTTTCCTTACCAGAAGAAAAGAGGCTTTGCGGGACTGTACGTCGAAAATCTTTCGGAAACACTTCAGGAAATTGAAGAGTTTCACGTGCACAACGAGTTGCAGTCGTTGATTGATGAATCGATTTCGGCGCAACCGGGAAAAGAGGAGGTAGCCCGTGCTCACCTGGAAAAGCTGAATTACGTCTTCTACCATCTCTGGTTCCGCGACCTGCTGAACGACGATGAAATGAAGTTTGCCCGGAGCTTCCTTTCCGGCGAAAGCATTCCGGTTCACGAAAAGGCTTTGTTGGTTACAGCACTCACTTTCAGTCTGTCCCGTTATTTCGACGAACATAAATTCAATTTGCTGTTCGAAGCTTACGACACCACCGATGAGTTGGTGCGTCAGCGAGCGTTGGTTGGCCTGATGCTTACCTTGTACCAGTATGATTTGCGTCTTCCGTTCTTTACGCAGATTACAGGCCGGCTGGCTATTCTGAACGAAGATCCGGAGTTCAAGCGTTTGTTCGAAAAAGTGATTCTTCAATTCATTCGGAGCAAGGAAACCGAAGAATTGCAGCGTCGCCTGCAGGACGAAATTCTTCCGGAAATGATGCGATTGAGTCCGAACCTCCGGAACAAACTGAACATGGACAACCTGATGGGCGAAGGCATGATGGACGACAAAAACCCCGACTGGCAGGACATTTTCAGTGAATCGCCCGGCTTGATGGATAAACTGGAAGAGCTGTCGGAGTTGCAGATGGAAGGCGCCGATGTATTTATGAGTTCTTTTTCGATGCTGAAGAATTTTCCGTTTTTCAGTGAATTTGTAAACTGGTTCATGCCATTTTTCCCGCAACATCCCGAAATCAGCAGCGTGACCGGGGACAAAAGCGACGAAGCGACTAACACCTTCATGGAGGCTATCGTGAAATCGCCGATGCTTTGTAACTCCGATAAATACTCGTTCTGCCTGAGTTTGCAGAATATTCCGAATGAATACAAGGAGATGATGTCCGGTTCGCTCAAGGCGGAAATGGACCAGATGGAGGAATTGCAACAGGATGAATTGGCCATTTCGCCCAACAAAGCCGCCGAAGTGGCTTCCAATCAATACATCCAGGATTTGTACCGTTTCTTTAAGTTGCATCCGAACCACACCGACTTCGAAGATGTATTCGCCTGGCGGCTCGATTTTCATAATAAAAACACGTTCCGCCCTCTTTTACAGGAAGATTTAGGCATCCTACGGAACATGGCCGAATTCTATTTTGCTAAAAACTACTTTGAAGAAGCATCGGAAATTTATCTCATGCTTTTACAGGAAAATGAGGATGGCGAACTGTTACAGAAACTGGCCTTTTGTTACCAGAAAACAGGCAACTACCGTGAAGCGCTCAACTACTATCTGAAAGCCGACCTGTTCGACGTCAATAAAATCTGGAATCACAAGAAAATTGCGCTTTGCTACCGTAACCTGAAAGAGCCGGAAAAAGCGCTGGATTATTACAAACAGGCTGAGATTCTGGAACCCGATAATCTGAGTACACACATCTCTGTCGGCCATTGCTACATGGAGCTGAAAAAGTACGAGGATGCATTAAAGTATTATTTCAAGGTGGAGTACTTATCGCCCGGAAACAAAAACGTTTGGCGACCGATTGCCTGGTCATCGTTGCTGGTCGGGAAACTGGAACAATCGGAAAATTACTACCGGAAATTAACCGAAGGTTCGCCCAATAAATACGACCTGATGAACATGGGCCACGTACAGTGGTGTCTCGGGAACCGGAAAGAAGCATTGGAATGGTACCGAAAAAGCATTCGGGACAAAGAAAACTCAGAAGCTGAATTCATGGATGCCTTTGAGGAAGATTTGGAACATCTACTTCGGCAGGGTGTAGATCAGGAAGACGTTCCGATTATGCTCGACCAATTGCGCTATTCACTTGAATCGTAAAATACTTTGCCGGCCGTTAAAGCCGGCTTTTTTATACCGTTACACAATCGCTAATCAGGCGCAAACCTTCGAGTGTAAGCTGCTGATCGACAACCCGAATGTATCTCGAAATGGGTGCCAACACGTTCGCCAAACCGCCGGTGGCAATTACTTCCGGTGAATTTCCCAACTCGTTCCGGAGCAGATCAATCAGGTGATCAACTAAACCTGAATAGCCCAACACAACACCCGACTGCAAAGCGTGAACGGTATTTTCTCCCAACACTGAAGGCGGCGGAGTTAAATGCACAGAAGGCAACTGGGCCGTATTTCCGGTCAACGATTTGATTGCTGTTTTCAATCCCGGTGCAATGGAAACCCCCAGGATTTCTCCCTCATCCGAAATGGTCGTCAATGTCAAAGCAGTTCCAAAATCGACTACTGTACATAGCGAACCAAACCGTTTGTAGGCAGCCATCGAGTTCGCAATCAAATCGGTCCCGATTTCGTAGGGATTGAGCACTTTCAGCGGAAGCATGGGATAAATTTCCGGTCCAACAATCAATGGCTTGACTGTAAACAACGAATCCAGCATTTCGGTAAAAGCACGCAAAAGCTGGGGAACCACGCTACTTACCACAATGCGGTCGACTTTCTCTACGTAATCGACCGTATTGGTCAGCAACGACCGGAAAATCACTTCATATTCGTCAGCAGTTTTATCCGGCACCGTCAGGATTCGCCATTCATGCACCCATTTTTCACTATCGTGAATACCGAAAACGATGTTCGAGTTACCAATATCGATTGCCAGCAGCATTTTTAAAGTTTTAATGTTCATGACGAAACTACACCATCTGACCGTTTTTTGAAACTTTTCGCGCCAGATATTACACGATTCCACAGGAAATAACGCTGGCTTCATCTTCCGGTAAACCGAATGCGCTTTCTTTGCAAAAAGAATAGACAAGCTATGGATGGTAAAAAACGTTCGAATATAAAGCCCGGATTGCATGTATCCATCGTGCTGAAGAAAGATCAGCGAACCGGCAAGCGAACCGAAGGCATTGTAAAAGACATCCTGACCAATTCGCCCACACATCCGCATGGCATAAAAGTGCGGTTAACTTCGGGTGATGTTGGCCGTGTGCAGGAGATTTTACCGGATTAAATGAACCAAAATGTTTAGCGAAGCGATAGAAAAATATCTTCAACAGGAACAACTGAATCACTTCGATTTAAAGGCTGTTTTCTTCGACATGGACGGCGTGTTGTATGATTCGATGGGACATCATGCCGCGTCGTGGACCAAAGCTTTCACCGAAGCCGGAATTCATTTTCATGAAGAGCTTGCCTATCTGAACGAGGGAAGAACCGGTGCTTCAACAGTTTTAACAGCAGTAAAAGAGGCGCAAAACCGCACGGCAACCGATGATGAGATTCAGAAGATTTACCAGCGAAAGACTGAAATACTGCACACCATGTCGCGTGCACTTCCCGTGGAGGGAATGAAAAATATGCTGGAACAGGTGAAAAATGCCGGGCTGGAAATCTGGATTGTCACCGGCTCGTCGCATATGCGTTTCATCGACAACTTAAAGGTCGATTTCCCCGGTTTGATCGATCCGACGCATGTCGTATCCGGGAAAGACGTGAAACACGGTAAACCGCACCCCGAACCTTACCTAACGGCTCTGGAAAAGTCTCATTTGGAAAAACAGCAGGCGATGGTTATCGAAAATGCGCCGCTGGGAATTCAGTCAGCGAAAGCTGCAGGTTTGTTCACAATAGCTATTAATACAGGCATTCTGGATGACGAGGTTTTGACAGATAACGGTTGTGACCTGCTTTTTGATGACGGAACAGAGTTGGCAAAAAACTGGAAGAAATTACTTGATGACATTCAAAGATTTAACCAATAATCTGATTATTTGGAGGATGTTTTGCTCAGAGGGAATTTAAAATTTGAAATATTTTAACTTTCTTGGTAATAAATAATCTTAAAACCACGTTGTAGTAGAGAATTAGATATTCAAGATGGTAATCATAAAAAATTATTATCTTCACTCTATTTCTGAAAACAACAATTTGATAGTTATTACACAGCGTTTCATCATCGCAATTGCGACTAAATCAAAATCAGGCAGACATGCAAAATCTTAAGGATCCCTTAATCTTCGTTGTTGAAGACAATCAGGTTTACAACAAACTTGTTGTTAGTTATCTACGCTCTAAAAAATTCAATCGGGTAGAAACTTATACCAGTGGTGAAGATTGTCTGAACGCCCTGGATAAAAAGCCAGATATCATTATTCAGGACTATCTGTTGGAGGGAATGAACGGTATCGACGTACTGAAAGCCGCAAAAAAAGTACATCCCGAAATAGAATTCATTTTCCTATCGGGACAAGACAGCATTGATGTCGCTATTAATACCATGAAATACGGTGCCTACGACTACATTGTGAAAGACCAGATGGCACTGAAAAAAATCGTCAATAAGATCACCAAGATTATCTCGGTACAACAACTGGTTAAAAGCAACAAACGTTACAAAATGGGAGTAACGCTTTTCTTTGTTGCGCTGGTGGTCATTATCATACTCATTTTAAGTCTTACCGTATTCTTCCCAACAGAATTTGAGTGGTAAGATCCTATTTGCATGTATGTGATATCCCGCTGATCTTCGTTTATCTGACGATTTTCAGCGGGATATTTTTATGCGAAAATTTCCGGATTGACAATCGAGATATCTTTTCTTCCGGAAAAGAAGCCGATAATGTTTTGTGAAGCTTCGCGAGCTGTTTCAATCCGTGTTTCGATGGTTCCGGTTGCGTTGTGCGGTGTGAGAACCACATTCTCCATCTCAAAAAGCTCCTGCGTGATTTTGGGCTCTTCTTCAAACACGTCCAGGCCGACTCCGGCAATCTTTCCGTTTTGAAGGTATTTAACCAGCATTTTTTCGTCGATCACCGGTCCTCTCGCGGTATTGACCACAAAAACGCCATCCTTCATTTTTTGCATCTCATTTTCGCCTAAAAGATGATGCGTTTCCTCTGTCAACGGTGTGTTCACCGAAATCACATCCGAACGCTCCAGTAATTCGTCCATCGATACATAAGTAGCATTGAGTGGCTCTTCCAGCGACTCATCAAGGCGATTGCGGTTGTTGTAGATGATCTTCATTCCCGAAGCAAGAGCCCGGCGGGCCAAAGCCCTTCCAATTCGCCCCATACCAATGATTCCAAGTGTTTTTCCGGTTAAACCGAAACCCAGATTGCGCATCATTCCCCACTGAAAATCGGGATTCGTGCGCAAATGACGGTCAGTCTCAGCGATGCGGCGCATAACAGTAAGCATCAATCCCAGAGCCATTTCAGCTGTTGGTTCGGTTACTGCATTGGGCGTATTACAAACCGCGATTCCGCGGCGGGTAGCCTCCGCCACATCGATGTTGTTGTACCCAACCCCGAAATTGGCGATGATTTTCAACTTCGGTGCGCGAGCTATCAGTTCGGCATTTATTGGACGAATGAAAACCGACAAAACAGCATCGCAATCCACGATTTTCTTTTCAATGTCAGCAGGAGAAAATTCTTCCTTTTCAGGATAAATGACGTCAAATTTATCGTTCAATTCACGGATACCTTCCTTCGGAATCCGGTAGGTAATTAAAATCTTAGGTTTCATATTCGATTAATTGAAAAGTTGTTTTCTGCAAAAAAATTCAATGGTTACCCTTCCCAAAATTCTGGAACCCATTTTCCGTTTTGGAGAACCTTTTCCAAAACGCTGGAATTCATTCTCCGTTTTGGAGAACCCTTTCCAAAACGCTGGAACTCATTTTCCGTTTTGAAGAACCCTTTCCAAAACGCTGGAACTCATTTTCCGTTTTGAAGAACCCTTTTCCAAAACGCTGGAACTCATTCTCCGTTTTGAAGAACCCTTTTCCAAAACGCCAGAACTCATTCTCCGTTTTGAAGAACCCTTTCCAAAACGCTGGAACTCATTTTCCGTTTTGGAGAACCCTTTCCAAAACGCTGGAACTCATTTTCCGTTTTGGAGAACCCTTCCCGGAAACGCTGGAACTCATTTTGGGTTTTGGAGAACCCTTTCTAAAAAGCTGAAATCCATTTTTGCAAAGAAAAAATGCCCGGCAAGCGGGCATTTCCTATTCTTAAAATTAACGAATTATTTCATTGCACTAATCACATTATCCGGAGCGAGTAATTCTTTGTATTTCGCCGGATTATGTAACAGTTTCACTGCTGCTTCGATATCCTTGTCATCTCTCATGGATGTCTGAATAGCGCCGCTCTGGTAGTAATAACGCGATACAATCTCGTCGCGCAGTAAATCTTTGATATCGCTGCTGAAACGGGTCAAATCCTGATCGATATTATGCGACAGATCGGCATGTAACGTTTTGAAAGCGTCTGCAGCTCCGTCGTAATATTTCTCCTTCTTTGCTGTTTCAATCAGATCCTGCAACGCCTGTTCACTTTTCGATTCGTACGTAAAGTGATGTTCCTTGACGTAGTTTTTGAACTGATTGTAAATATCACCGGTGATGGTAAATTCGTCAGCAGGAGCAATTTTGGAATGCGTATTGGCAAAATGCGTGGCAAAATCGAAGACCATAAACTTCTGTACCAACTGCACGACCATATTGCTCAATTGATCCTGATCGATTTTCACGTCAGGTGAAATACCTCCGCCGTCGAAAACGGTACGTCCGTGCTTGGTGCTGAATTTCGAAATTAATGAATCCGGAATCGTTCCCACACTTCCGTCAGGATTTCGGTGTGAGTAATCAAGTGCCTGAATACAGCGACCACTGGGAATGTAGTACTTAGCGGTGGTTACTTTCAGTTTTGAATTATAACTCAAATCGCGGGTCGTTTGTACCAAACCTTTTCCAAAAGTCCGGGTCCCCATCACTACTGCACGGTCCAAATCCTGCATCGAACCGGTCACAATTTCGGAGGCCGAAGCGGAACCTCGGTTCACCAGGATAACCAATGGCATAATGGTGTCGACCGGTTCTTCGGTCGCCCGGTAGGTTTTGTCCCATTGCGCTACCTTTCCCCGCGTACTGACAATTTCCTGTCCCTGGTTCACAAACAGATTGGCAATCTTCACTGCTTCAACCAGCAAACCACCAGGGTTTCCGCGCAAGTCGAAGACCAGCTTTTTAGCGTGTTTGTTGTTACGCAGATCAAGCAGCGCATTTTTCACGTCATCACCGCAGTTTGCAGTGAAGCTGGTAAGACGAATGTAACCGATGCTGTCATCCAGCATTCCGTAATAAGGAACCGGATTGATTTGTATATTCTGACGAACAATGCTCACTTCATACGGCTTCTTCTCGCCGGGACGTTGCATTGTCAAACGAATCGGCTTGTTAGCCGGGCCCTTCAGCAATTCCGAAACATCGGATACTTTCATGTCGGCTGTCTTTTTTCCGTCTACTTCGACGAAAATATCACCAGCTTTCAAGCCAGCTTTCTGCGCCGGAAATCCTTTGTATGGTTCGGCAACCACAATTTGATCGCCATGTTTGCTGATAAGCGCACCAATACCCGCATACTCGCCGGTCGTCATGAAATTGAAGTCTTCCATTTCTGATTCCGGAATGTAGACGGTATAAGGATCAAGTGAGGAAAGCATGTCGTCAATACTCTCTTTGACCAGTTTCCCCGGGTCAATTGGATCCACGTAGAAGAGATTCAATTCCCTGAACAGCGTATAGTAGATATCCAGGTTTTTAGCAATCTGGAAGTTCTTCTGATCGCGGTTAAATCCCCAGAAGGAAAAGGCCAATACCAGTACCAGTAAGGACGCCAGGCCCGTTTTCAGAAATCGTCTTTTTTTCATGTGTTCTTTTTTTCTTTTCAAGGGTCAGATAGTCCCGGATAACTCCGGGTACGCCATACTTTCAGCAACCTTTCGTGAACGTTGGTTGCCTTTGGCCCGTCCCACTCGCAATATTTGTTTTTATTTTTAGTGCTTATATACGATATCCCATCCGTTTATTGGTCTGCAACGGAGCATTAGTGAAATTACCAATTTGCCCGTAAAAGTTCGAATGGATTATCAATCTGCAATTTACTCCTCATAAAAATTGGAATCAAGCAAAGGTAATAAAACCAAAATTACCAATCGCCAATTTTCCTGTTAAGAGATGTTATCAGGCTCTATCCCCTGTGCACAAAGGCTTAGCCTGAATGAAAAAGCCTCTGTTCTCCTGTCAACTTCCTGATAACGCTATTTTTCATTTACTTTGAAACGGTTTTAGACATCAACTTGTTTTATCCGATAAATTACACGAGTTTGGAAAAAGGACTGGTCATACGCTCAACAGGTAGTTGGTATTCCGTGAAAACGGAAAGCGGAGAGATAATCGATTGCCGGATTAAGGGCAAATTCCGCATGAAAGGAATTCGTACCACCAATCCGGTAGCCGTTGGAGACCGCGTAACTTATCGGGTCGAAGAAAACGAATCACATAACACAATTGGCGTGATTACCGAAATTGAGGAACGCCGTAATTACATTATCCGGAAATCCTCCAACCTGTCGAAAGAGAGCCAGATTATTGCTGCCAACATCGACCAGGCTTTTCTCATCATCACTATCAAGGATCCGGTTACCCTACCGGGATTTATCGATCGCTTCCTGGTTACGGCCGAA
Source organism: Prolixibacter sp. NT017 (assembly GCF_009617875.1). Taxonomy (NCBI): domain Bacteria; kingdom Pseudomonadati; phylum Bacteroidota; class Bacteroidia; order Marinilabiliales; family Prolixibacteraceae; genus Prolixibacter; species Prolixibacter sp. NT017. The sequence goes on from NZ_BLAV01000001.1 coordinate 4,370,581, forward strand.
GCATACCGAATTCCGGCCAGCCTGGTGATTAACAAACTCGACATTTACAACGAGAAAGATTACCAGAAACTGGAAGAATACTTGTGGACTTACGAGGAAATCGGTTACAAGTGCTACCAGGTTTCGGCCGAAAAGAATTTCAATATCGATACGCTTCGCGATGACATGCGCGGCAAAATCAATGTTCTGTCCGGCCACTCCGGTGTCGGAAAATCGAGCATCATTAACCGGCTCGATCCGGAACTGGATTTGAAAACGGCACAAATTTCCGATTATCACCGCCAGGGAAAACATACGACGACTTTTTCCGAAATGTTTGAAATGCATGGCGGTGGTTACCTCATCGACACGCCCGGAATCCGCGGTTTTGGTGTGATCGATATGGAAAAAGAAGAAATCTCACACTTCTTTCCCGAGATTTTTAAATTGCTGAAAGATTGCCGATACCACAACTGTACACACATTCATGAACCCGGTTGTGCCGTGAAAGCCGCTCTCGAAGCCGGAGAAATCCCGGTGACACGCTACGAGTCGTATCTTTCGCTGGTGCTCGGGGAAGACACTAAGTACCGTCCCGACATCTGGAAATAAAACGTTGTTAAGTTACCTTAGTGTTAAAATCACCACAAATTTTCATTCCGAAAGGAAAATGCATTTGTTTTTTTAGATTTTTAAGTTTTACTTTGACACCAAGAGTAAAAACAAAGCGATGAATCAATTTCAGAACAATAGCTTTTATTACTGGTTTTATTATTTCGGCCTCAAAGCGGGGATCGACCGGTAAAGTATTGTCTGAAACGAAACGATATGAAACAGAAAGGTCCCCAAGATGATTGGGGACCTTTTTTTATGTCTAACTTATAGCAAATAACGAATTTAAGATATTACCACTATGAATGTAACGATTATCGGACTTGGATTAATTGGCGGCTCCATTGCCAAAGACCTGAAGCGAACCGGCTTTGCCACGGAAATTGTGGGTGTCGACAGCAATCCCGAACACGGGAAGAAGGCTGTTGAACTAGGAATTGCCGACCATTATGAGGAATTGGAAGCCGCCGTTAAACAAACCGACCTCGTGGTTATCGCCATTCCGGTGGATAAAATCAAAATCGTTCTTCCGAAAGTACTGGATTTGATTCCGGAAAACACAACCGTCACCGATGTGGGTTCAACCAAGCGTGAAATTGTCAGCCTTGTCGAAAAGCACCCGAAGCGAGGGAATTACGTGCCCTCTCACCCGATGTCGGGAACAGAAAACAGCGGGCCGGTTGCTGCAATCGAGAATTTGTTCGAAGAAAAAATCTGCATCATTTGCGACCAGGAAAAATCCCGACCGCAACATGTGGCGCTGATTGAAAAAATGTATCAATCCATCGGGATGTCAACCGCTTACATGAGCAGTGACGAACAGGATCACAATACTGCTTTTGTTTCGCATTTGCCACACGTTACTGCTTTTGCACTGGCTAACGCCGTATTGGCCAAAGAAGATAGGAGCATCATTTTCGACCTGGCTTCCGGTGGATTTCGTTCCACTGTTCGACTGGCCAAGAGTTCGCCGGAAATGTGGGGCCCTATTTTTCATCAAAACCGCGATTACATGGTGGAAGCCATCGGAGAGTACCAGAAGCACCTGGAAGCCTTTAAAAAGAGCATTCAAAACGAAGATGCCGGCGAAATGATGGAGCTCATCAAACACGCCAATGGCATCCGAAGCGTGCTCGACGGTGGAAATCAATCAATGACAAAAAAAGAAAAAACAATAATTCAATTATTTACTCCTAAAAATTGACTCAATGGTTGCTGAATTGGATATCATGCCCATAAGCCACTGGCTGCCTAACATCGACAATCCCTTGCTGGTTGCCGGTCCTTGCAGCCTCGAAACAGAAGAACAGGCACTGGCTACTGCCCGCGAACTGGCTAAAGACAAACGCGTATTTGTCTACCGCGGCGGCATCTGGAAACCCCGTACCCGTCCTGGCTCTTTTGAAGGCGTTGGTTCTATCGGGCTTGAGTGGATGAAACGGATCAAAGAAGAGACCGGTTTACCTGTTGGAACTGAAGTAGCGAATGCTCAGCATGTGGAAGAATGCCTGAAAGCCGGCATCGATGTGATGTGGATTGGCGCGCGTTCGACAGCTTCTCCCTTCACTGTGCAGGAAATTGCCGACGTGCTCAAGGGTACCGACCAGACTGTAATGGTAAAGAACCCGGTGAACCCGGATGTTCAACTCTGGGTAGGTGCGTTGGAACGCCTGAACCAGGCCGGAATTAAAAACCTGGTGGCTATTCACCGCGGTTTTACTCCCTTCCGGGAATCTAAATATCGAAACTACCCCGGTTGGAAAACGGTTATCGAACTGAAACGGTTGCTGCCCAATCTCCCGATTATCGGTGATCCGAGCCACATTGCCGGAAAGCGTGAATATTTGCTCGAGATCTCGCAAAAGGTATTTGACTTGGGACTGGATGGCCTGATGCTTGAATCCCACATTGATCCTTCCTGCGCGTTGAGTGACAAAGCACAACAGGTTACTCCCGCTGATCTGGGCAAAATACTGGATGAACTGGTCATTAAATATGCCAGCTCGGACGATCCGAACTTCGAAAATAAACTCGAAGAATTGCGCGGGCGTATTGACCAGATTGACCACGAAATGATGGAAATTCTTGCTTCACGGATGGAGTTGGTGAAACAAATCGGTGAGTATAAGAAGCAGAATAAAGTAACGGCACTTCAGATTAACCGGTGGGCTCAGATGATGGACGACCGCACCAATCTAGCCGGCAAATTACACCTCGACGAAACATTTATCAAGATTCTGTTCCAGCTGATTCACGAAGATTCGGTACGTCAGCAAACAGAATTGATTGAGAAGAAATAACCTATTCACCAGTCAGATAACACGGGCCCCAAAGCACCTTTCACGCTTTTGCCCGTGTTTTTTTATGCCTGCCTCCCCGGAGCTTCGTTTAACTCCTTTTTCAGGCGAAGGATTGCCTTTTTTACACTCCCTTCAATCTTCCGGTAGCTTAACGGCTCCTTCCCGACGTAAATGAACATCACAGCCAGTTGCTGCTCTGTGGTCTCCAGATATTCGTACAACTCATGCTTCCGCAAACGATAAGCTTCACGTATCCTACGCTTTAAAAGATTCCGCTTCACCGCACGTTTAAAATTCTTCTTGGGAACTGTAAATCCGGCCTGCACTGTAAAATCTCCCTCCCACACCTCCGGAGTAAAGTAGACTACCTTCAGCGGATAGCAAAGAAAAGACCGCCCGGATTCAAACAGCGTTCCGATAAGCTTCCGGCTGCAAAGCCGTTCTTCTTTATGAAAAGTATAACGTACCATACATTTTTTTCGGTACAAAAAAGGGGGAATAACCATCCCCCTTTCTCTCCGAAGCTATCTGAAAGCTTTGTCTTATTTCTTGTTATTAAAATCCTTCACGTATTTCTCCAATGCCATGGTCATGGAAGGCGCGTCAGGGACCGGAGCTTCGATATCCAGTCTCAAACCAGCCTCGCGAACAGCTTGGGCAGTGGATGGACCAAAGGTAGCAATCTTGGTATCATTCTGCTCAAAATCAGGAAAGTTCTGCAGCAATGACTTAATACCGGACGGACTGAAGAAAACGAGAATATCGTAATTCACATCTTTCAAATCCGAAAGGTCGCTACTGACCGTGCGATACATGATCGCCTTGGTGTACTTCAGCTTTGCTTTATCCAGTAATTCAGGGATTTCCGCCTTGTGGATATCGGAAAGCGGGATCATGTATTTTTCATCCTTATGTTTCTTAAGGATGTCAACCAAATCGGCAAATCTTCCATTGCCGTAAAAAATCTTTCTCTTCCGATAAACGATGTATTTCTGAAGGTAGAAGGCGGTCGCTTCCGAAATACAGAAATACTTCATGGAATCGGGAACGGTAATGCGCAGTTCCTGAGCAATACGGAAGAAATGGTCGATAGCGGTTCTACTGGTGAAGATAACCGCTGTGTGATCCAGAATCTGTATGCGCTCTTTTCTAAAATCTTTTGAAGATATCCCTTCAACCTGTATAAACGGACGAAAATCAATCTTCAAATGGTTTTTTTCAGCAAGATCTTTGTAGGGAGATCGAGCTGAAGTAGGTTCTGGTTGCGATACTAAAATGCTCTTGATCTTCAATTTTTCAAGATTTTTTGGGTGAAAAGCGTTTGCGTGTTGATTTATACCTGCCCGAAAATGAGCTTATAAACCAGAAGCAACGGAAAAATTTCAAGGATACAAAGGTACAAAATCAAATAGAATATAGAAATACCATTTCTCAGAGCAACCAATGCTCCCCTGATCAGTGATGCCGTATAGAGTACAACGGTAATCGATATTCCAGCTACAAACATAATTTTTGACCACTCGGGAGCCAAAGACGTCACAATTATGATGGGTAGCAGAAAAATTCCTAAAGCTTTGGTATATATTCCGTAGTTAAAAAACACTTCCGAAACCACTGGTCCCCGCATGAACAGAGCACCGCTCAAATGATATAAAATCATCTTTCCGATACCGTAGGCACCTAATAAAACAAAGTAGCCGATCAATAGCTTGTAGCCTCCCAGACCCAGCCAGGTAAAACTTCCGTCGTGATTGGAAATTTGATAAACGAAAACTGACGTTACCACCAGTGACATCACATCCAAACGGAAGGAACCGTGGGAAATTTTGTACCCGCGCTCACGGAAAAGCCGGCTGGCTGTAGAATAGTTAATCAAACTGGTAAACAAGTGATTGAGGTATTTACCAAAAACCAACCGAACCGATGCGAAAAGAATCAGCGCCACCAGTATAACACCCAGCAACCAATCCTGCCGGACAGAAGCGAATTCCTTTCCTTCCTTCCCTACCGGGATCATAGGTAATTCCGTAGTCAGGGTGTCCTGATGCAGCGTGTCCTGAACCGCAGTAAGCGAATCGACCTGAAGTGAGTCCTGGTGGACCATCAGCGTATCGCTTGCCTGGGCTTGTTGTGCCGCCTGAATGGAGTCTTGCTTCTGCTGTGCCTTGATTCTCGCCTGTCGCGCCGCCCGGGCTTTTCGCCTGGCAGCCTGTTCGGCCTGCGCTTTCGCGATTGAATCCCGGATGGCCATCTGCCGGAATATCCGGGCAGCAGAGGTATCGACAGTCGTCTGGCTCTGAACTTGAACTTTCAGAACCGGCTTGGCTGTATCCTGATGCGTCTCGGTTTGAATCGGCTGCACCAGCGAGTGCACTCGCAGAGAATCACTTTGCTGACTTTGTAATAAAGGGGAAATCACCATAAAATAAGGCACTTTTCAGGCTCTGCAAAGATATAAAATATTGGATAATGCAATGCAGGTCGACATTTTTCCATTCGTGTGACCAATGACCGGGAATCCTCTTTATTTTTGCAGGAATGAAAGCAGAAAAGAATCCCATTCCAATCTACCTCGCGCCGTTGCAGGAATATACTGATGCCGTTTACCGGAACGCGCATTTCCGCTTGTTCGGCGGAGTGGAAAAATATTTTGCGCCCTACCTCGTCCTTCAAAACGATGGTTCGGTGAAGAAATCAACCTGGCGGGATATTCTGCCGGAAAATAACCCGGATGTTTTGCCAATTCCACAAATTCTGGCCGGCACAATCGACGAATTTGTTTTGCTGGCCAATAAAATCAAGGAGTTGGGCTACCGCGAAATGAACTGGAATCTGGGCTGTCCTTACCCGATGGTAACGCGTCGTGGCCGGGGTGCCGGACTTCTGCCCCATCCGGAGAAAATCAGGGGAATACTGGAAAATGCTTCGGCAATCCCTGAGATTTCCCTTTCGGTGAAGTTGCGAGCCGGCCTGGAGTCAAAAGAAGAACTTTTCGCGATTTTACAAGTGCTCAACGATTTCCCGGTAACCGAAGTCATCCTGCATCCCCGCATTGCCAAAGATTTGTACAAAGGCGAAGCCGACCGGAAATTATTCGCGGAAGCCAAAGAAATTTGCCAGCGTCCGCTGATTTACAACGGTGATATATTAACCGCTAAAGATGCCATGGATTTTACCTCCCGGGAAAATATCTCCACGCTCATGATTGGCCGTGGAATTTTGCAGAATCCTTTTCTGGCTTCGGAAATAAACGATACTTCTGCTGTAGCGGAAAAAGAGAAAGTTAGGCTGCTCCGGGAATTTCATGCTGAAATTTATTCCGCTTACGCTGAGAAACTAAGCGGATTTAGCCACCAACATATCCGGATGATTAAATTTTGGAGCTATTTCAGCGAAAGCTTTCCGGAACCGCGAAAGGCTTTCAAGAAAGTGAAGAAAGCCACGTCCGAAGCCAAATATGATGAAGCAGTAAGCCAGGCTTTTCGTCAGTTTGAATAGTAAAAAGAGAAAATGATGAAGAAAACCAACGCTGCCCGTATCCTCGATCGACAGAAAATCAGCTACCAATTGGCTGAATATACGGTCGACGAAAATGATTTGAGTGCCGAACATCTGGCTGAAGTTTCCGGATTTCCGGTAGAAAAAGTCTACAAAACGCTGGTAGCACGCGGCGACCGGAATGGGATTTTTGTGTGCGTGATTCCAGGCGCGGGTTCCCTCGATTTGAAAAAAGCAGCCAAAGCCAGCGGAAACAAAAAGGTAGCGATGGTTTTGATGAAGGAACTGGAGCCGCTTACCGGTTACATACGCGGCGGTTGTTCTCCGTTAGGAATGAAAAAGAATTACCCGGTTTTCATCGACGAACCAGCATTCGAACTGGAGGAGATTTTCATCAGCGCCGGGCAACGTGGTTTGCAACTTCGTCTCGCTCCGGCTGATTTGCAAAAAGCAACCGGAGCGCAAGTGGTATCGCTCACCTGACGCCCCGGCAGAAATCTTATCAGTGAGCCTCGAGCCAGTTGGCGGCCGACTGCATATCAACCGTCAGCGGTACGTCCAACTCCACGGCGTGTTCCATTTCGTGCTTGACCAGCTTTTTCAACACTTCCAGTTCGTCTTTCAGCGCATCAAAGTTCAATTCATCATGCACCTGCAGCATCATCTTCGATTTTAGTCCTTTCTCCTGCATTTTCCTGTGAATGTTGATCATCGCCACTTTGATAACATCTGCAGCCGATCCCTGAATGGGCGCGTTGATGGCGTTCCGTTCGGCAACCCCGCGCACCACCGCATTGCTTGAGTTGATATCGGGCAGGTAGCGTTTCCTTCCCATCAGCGTTTCCACGTAGCCTTTTTCACGGGCATTGTGAATCTGTTCGTCCATGAACTGCTTCACGCGACTGAAGTTCTCAAAATAGCCGTCAATAAGCTGTTTTGCCTCCGTTCTGGGAATATTCAACCGTTGGGATAGTCCGAAGGCTGAAATGCCGTAAATGATGCCGAAATTGGCCGTCTTGGCCTTCCGACGCATGTCGGATGTGACTTCATTCAACGGGACGCCATAAATCTTCGCTGCTGTGGTCGCATGAATGTCTTCGCCATTGCGGAAAGCTTCCATCATGGCCTTGTCGCCGGAGATAGCTGCCATGATGCGTAATTCAATCTGGGAATAGTCAGCCGAAAGATAAACATGCTTATCATCCGACGGAACAAATGCTTTCCGGATTTCCCGTCCGTTTTCATCCCGAATGGGAATATTCTGCAAATTGGGATTATTGGAACTCAAACGTCCTGTGGCCGCGATAGCCTGGTTGAATGACGTGTGAATTTTTCCTGTTCTTGCGTTGATCAGCTTGGGCAGCGCTTCGACGTAAGTGCTCAATAATTTCTTCAAGCCACGATAATCAAGCACCTTTCCCACAATCTCATGCTTGTCCTGCAGCTTGACCAGCGTCTCCTCGTTGGTCGAATATTGCTTGGTCTTTGTCTTCTTCGCTTTGCTGTCCAGCTTCAGCTTTTCGAAGAGAATTACGCCCAACTGTTTCGGCGATGATACATTGAAATCCTCACCGGCCAATTGATGAATATCCTTCTCTAACGTGATGATTTGTTCGCGAAGTTTTTCCGCGTAAGCGTCCAATGCTTCCTTATCGATTTTCACACCGGCCTGTTCCATGTCGACCAGCACGTTCAACAGAGGCATTTCCACCTCTCGGAACAGTTTTTCCACTCCGGCTTTCTCCAGTTCGCGGGCCAAAATCGGTTTCAGCTGCCAGGTAATGTCCGCATCTTCACCGGCATATTCTTTTATCTTGGAAACAGCCACATCGCGCATGGAACGCTGGTTCTTTCCTTTCTTTCCAATCAGCTCTTCAGTCGCCACTTTTTTGTAGCCAAGGAACAACTCGCTCAGGTAATCGAGGTTGTGGCGCAATTCGGGCTGAACCAGGTAATGAGCAATCATCGTGTCGAAGATTTCTCCTTTCACCTCGATGCCGTAGTTTCCCATCACCAGGATATCGTACTTGATATTCTGACCAATCTTCATGATGCGCTCGTCGGCAAAAATGGAGCGAAATTCATCGACCAGTGCCTGTGCTTCTTTCTGGTCGGCCGGAACCGGCACATAAAAAGCTTCGTGGTCTTTCCACGAAAAAGACATTCCGACCAATTGTGCCGTGTGTGGGTCTATGTCGGTGGTTTCCGTATCGAAACAGAACTCTTTCAGCACGCACAAATCCGCCCGTAAATCGGCACGCAATTCAGGCGTATCCATCAGGAAATACTCATGATCGGTTAAATTGATATCTGAAATATTTTCCGGTGCCATTTCCGGTTCCTGAGGCGATTCGGGTGCACCAAACAGCGTTCCCTGCTGAAAGTTATTCTCCTGTTGTACCGGAACCTCTTCGTTCAGAATACGTTTCGCGAGTGTTTTAAATTCCAGCTCACTGAACAAATCGCGCAACACATTCTTATCTGGTTCGGTGCGCACCAGACCATCCGGCTTTGCATCCAGCGGAACATCCAATATAATTTTCGCCAGTTTCCTGGAAATCCGAACCTGATCTTCGTTTTCCACCAGCCGCTCTTTCTGTTTGCCTTTCAGTTTATCGATATTCTGATAAACTCCATCCACACTGGCAAAATCCGAAATCAGCTTCATAGCCGTTTTGGGGCCAATTCCGGGACAACCGGGAATATTATCTGCGGTATCGCCCATCAATCCGAGAATGTCGATCACCTGCTCCGGCTTTTGAACTTGGAAATTTTCGCTCACTTCTTTCAATCCCCACACTTCCAAATCGTTTCCGCTACGTTTCGGCTTGTACATGAAAATGTTCTCCGAAACCAGCTGTGCGTAGTCCTTATCGGGAGTCACCATGAAAACCTCATAGCCTTCTTTTTCGGCTGATTTGGCCAATGTTCCAATCACATCATCCGCTTCAAAACCTTCGCGCTCGACAATCGGAATGTGATAAGCTTCAATCAATTGACGTATGTAAGGAATGGATTTCCGCAAATCTTCCGGCATCTCTTCGCGATTGGCTTTGTAAGGCTCATACATTTCATGACGGAACGTGGGAGCTTTCAAATCAAAAGCCACTGCAATGTGACTGGGATCTTCCTGTTTCAGGATTTGCTCCAGGGTATTCAAAAATCCCATAATGGCCGAAGTATTTAAGCCTTTGGAGTTGTAACGCGGATTTTTGATAAATGCAAAATAAGAGCGGTAAATCAGTGCATATGCATCGAGCAGAAACAGTCGTTTCGGATTTTTTTCGGCCATTGTCTTGATTTTCTTGAGTTATCGGAATGAAGTTACAGCAAAGCGCCCGCTTTGTCAAGTATTTCGGCAGGGCTCAGATGGCCAAATCTACGGAAAGTAAAGGCAAAAAAAAACCGCCCAGGTGAGCTGGGCGGCGGTTATCGCAATTCGTTGTTTATTCACTGCAGGTACACTGGCCAATACAATCAACCAATTTACTCAGGCTTTCGTGTTTCAGAAAGTAGAAGGTATTTTTTCCATCGCGCTGCGAGCAAAGAACACCTTTATCTTTTAAAATTCCGAGATGGTGCGAGGTTGTGGACTGTTCAATTCCGAGGCGCTCATGAATTTCTGTTACGGTGAGTTTCGTGTCGCCCTCTAAAAAGCTGAGTATGGCAATGCGCATCGGGTGCGCAATTGCTTTCAACATATTGGCAGCTTTTTCCAGTTTTTCGCTTTCAAGTTCAGTTATATTCATCTAAAAAGCATTTTAACAAGTTATCATTCAGGTTACCTAATATATATCATCAAGAAATGCAAATATATAAATATATTGTGCTGGTATCACCTCCTTTACGCCTGATGATCTGTACAATCACTTTCCGCACATTAAAAAACATGTTATAAAACATTGAATATCAAAGCTTAACATTTATTTATAAAAACATTCTATTTTGTTGTTAATCAGTAATTTAGAAAGTTTCAAAACAAGTTAACGTTCGCAGATCAAATTAATTCTTACCTTTGGACGTTGCGGATTATAAGGATAGTACGATAAAGATGCCAACTATTTCCATTGATCAAATAAAGAATCCAATAGCTGAAGAGCTTAAAGGTTTCGAACCGTTTTTTCGTAAGTCTACGAAAACGGATATTCCCCTGCTTAACTCGATTATTAATTATATTCTCAGGCGCAAGGGTAAGCAGATGCGCCCGATGCTGGTTTTTCTGACCGCCAAGCTCAACGGGACCTTCAATACACGGACTTATCATGCGGCGTTAACCATCGAGTTGCTACACACAGCAACGCTCGTACACGACGACGTGGTGGACGAATCCTATCAGCGTCGCGGATTTTTCTCGGTAAACGCCATCTGGCGGAACAAGCTGGCCGTTCTGGTCGGTGATTTCATTCTCGCAAAAGGTATGCTTTGGTCCATCGACCACGAAGACTACGATTTCCTTCAGTTGATTTCGAAAGCCGTAGGCGACATGAGTGAGGGAGAAATTCTCCAGATTGAGAAAGCCCGAAAACAGGATATAACCGAAGAGGTCTATTTTGAAATTATCCGGAAGAAAACCGCTTCGTTACTGGCTACCAGTGCTGCTGTTGGCGCCAGCTCGGTGACGACCGATAAGGAAATTATTTCGCGGATGCGGGAACTGGGTGAATTAGCCGGGGTCGCGTTTCAGATTAAAGATGACCTGTTTGATTACGAGAAAACCAACATGGTGGGGAAACCTACCGGGAATGATATCCGGGAGAAGAAGATGACGCTACCGCTCATTCATGCGTTGAATCAATCGGAAAATGGCGAGCGAAAAAAAATTCTGAAAATCGTCAAGAAACGAATCAAATCAGCGGAAGATATTGAGCAGGTCGTAACGTTTGTGAAATCAAAAGGCGGAATTGAGTATGCGCACCAGGTGATGCTCGACTACCGCGACAAAGCATTGAATATTCTGGATGATTACCCCGATTCAGACGTAAAAACGTCTCTTCAGCAGTACATCTACTACATTACCGACCGAAATAAATAAACCCCGTAAGAAGCGCCGAAATGGCGTTTTACGGGGCTGTCGTATTTCCTTCAGGAATCAGAAGTATTTAACCTCTTCTCCTACCATTTCCGTTAACAAGTTATTTGCCAGTCGACTAGCACCAATCCGGAAGAGTTTGTTATTCATCCACTCCTCACCTAACACTTCTTTGACAACCGTCAAATACTGCAATGCTTCATCGGCTGTTGAAATTCCTCCGGCGGGTTTAAATCCAACTTTGCGGCCGGTTTCTTCATGGAAATGCTTAATGGCTGTCGTCATTACCCAGGCTGCTTCCAATGTGGCCGCCGGGTCCATTTTTCCGGTAGAGGTTTTGATGAAATCGGCTCCGGCATGCATCGCAATCAACGAAGCTTTCCAGATAGCTTCCGGAGTTTTCAACGCTCCTGTTTCTAAGATAACTTTCAGGTGTGCATTTCCGCAAGCGTCTTTCAGTTGCTTGATTTCATCGAAAACAAATTCGTAGTTTCCGGCCAGAAAATCACCAATGGAAATGACAATGTCGATTTCGTCAGCGCCCACTTCTACGGTTTTCTTTGTCTCCATCACCTTCACGTCGGCAAAAGTCATCGATGAAGGAAAACCAGCTGATACAGCAGCGATATTCACACCTTCTGCCTTCAGGTTTTCCCGGACCACCGGAACCAGTTTCGGATAAACGCAAATAGCGCCTACGTTCGCCAATCCGGGGAACTGCTCCTTGAAATTGGAAACATTGTCGGCAAACTGTTTTCCTCGCGCCTCAGTATCTGTTGAATTCAATGTAGTCAGGTCGATACACGAGAAGGCTAGTTCCAGCGTTTCGTCATTCCGGTTATCTGCATATTTATTCAGCACATTTTCAATGGCTTGTTTTACTTCTTCGTCCGCAAATTTGCGATCGAAACCGTTGATGGATTTCATTGTGAAAACTTTATGTTTATAATTTTTGATTGTTCTTATGTCGCTCGCTATCGCGATTTGTTTTCTTTTCCAGATTCTTCCGGAAAGCTGAAGTAATGTCTACTCCAGTTTGATTGGCCAGACAGAGCAACACCCAAAGTACATCGGCCATTTCGTCGGCTAATTTACTGCCATCTTCGCCTTTTTTGAATGATTGATCGCCATATTTCCGCGAAATAATACGGGCCAGCTCTCCCACTTCTTCCGTCAGGATAGCCATGTTGGTCAGTTCGCTAAAATAGCGGACTCCGTACTTTTTAATCCATTCATCCACCATTGTTTGCGCTTCCTGCAGAGTCACCTGTTCTTCCATTTATTCCTTGTTTTTGGTATCGATGAGAATTGTAACCGGCCCGTCGTTCACCAACTCAACGTCCATGTGCGCGCCAAACTCTCCTGTCTGTACCTCTTTACCCAAATCCTTCGATAATTGTTCCACAAAAGCTTCGTACAATGGCACGGAAATTTCCGGTTTGGCTGCTGTGATGTAGGATGGCCTGTTTCCTTTCTTCGTCTTCGCGTGAAGCGTAAACTGACTAACAACAAGTAATTCTCCACCAACATCTTTAACTGAAAGATTCATTATATCATTGTCATCATTAAATACTCGTAATTGAGTAATTTTATTACTCAACCATTGAATATCTTCTTGTCCGTCAGCATCTTCCATCCCTAACAATATAAGTAACCCTTTATTAATGAGTGATTTAACGCTCCCATTAATAGTTACTGAAGCCCGGCTAACCCGCTGAATCACTACGCGCATACTACCTCCAAATTTTGGAGCACTAATTTAACGAATTACCGCCGTATGAAGCAAGATTAAGCGCAAAACCCTATTTTTGCCAGCATATTGACAAACATCGAGCTATGTATTACCTGGTTTCATCGTCGAACGACCCGTATTTCAATATTGCATCGGAAGAATACTTATTGAAAAATTTCACTGATGAGTTCTTCCTTCTCTATATCAACGAGCCATCCATCATCGTGGGTAAGCACCAAAATACGCTGTCGGAAATCAATCTCGACTATGTTGAAGCCAATGGAATTAAAGTGGTTAGGCGGTTATCGGGTGGCGGCACCGTTTTTCACGATTCAGGAAACCTGAACTTCTGCTTTATCCGGAATATCGCCGCAAACGAGGATATATCGTTCAAACGCTTCACGCAACCGATAGTCAATGCTCTCGCGACCATTGGAATTGAAGCCACTTTTTCGGGCCGACACGATTTGCTGGTTAAGAGCAAAAAAATTTCGGGAAATGCGATGCATGTCTACAAAAAGCGCGTTTTATCGCACGGAACACTGCTTTATGATTCACAAATCGGGAAGCTTTCCAGTGCATTGAAATCGAATCCTTCATTTTTCCAGGACAAGGCAGTCAAATCGAATCGCTCGCGGGTTGCCAATATTTCCTCATTTCTGTCCTCTCCTCCTTCGATTGAAGAGTTTACACAACAAATTTTGGGACATATCCGTGAAGTCAATCCGGATGCGGAAGCTTATACTTTGTCAAAAGAGGATTTAGCAGCGATCGAAAACCTGCAAAAAGAAAAATTCGGGACATGGGAATGGAACTATGGCTACTCGCCCAAATATGTATTTCGAAAAGATGAGTTGCTTTCAGGAAAACCAGCATCTCTTAGCCTGAAAATAGAGAAAGGCAGAATAAAATCAGTGGAGCTGAAATGTGAGATTTTACCAGTGGAATTGGTAGATCTACTTTCGGAGAAATTGATGGATACCTTCCATGAGCGAAAGGATATCAGGGAGAAATTACAGCAGTTTCTGGAGGAAAATGAACTGAAAAGTATAAACGCAGCAGAATTTTTGAACCTTTTCCTTTAGTTTAACCAGTAAAAATTTAGGTAACATTCACTTACTATTTGATTTACTGCCGTTTGACTTAATATACGAAATTACCTTTTCAGCTTTTGATTGCCCAATCACTCCGGCAATTTCTTCTACCGAACGGCTTTTTATTTGTTCCAAAGATTTAAATTCCTTCAAAAGTGCTTCAACCGTTTTGGTGCCAACACCAGGAATATTATCCAGTTCTGATTTAATAAAACCAGCAGAACGTTTATTGCGGTGAAAGGTAATACCGAAACGGTGTGCTTCGTCACGCAACTGCTGAATAATCTTTAAAGTCTCTGAGTTTTTATCGAGGTAAATGGGAACACTGTCTCCCGGGAAAAAGATCTCTTCCAACCTTTTGGCAATACCAATTATGCTGATTTTTCCTCTTAAATCGAGTTTTTCCAAAGCATTCAGTGCCGCGCCCAGCTGCCCTTTTCCTCCATCGATGACAATTAATTGCGGCAGGTCTTTCTCCTCGTCCAACAACCGACGGTAGCGACGAAATATAATTTCCTCCATCGACGCAAAATCGTTCGGACCTTCTACTGTTTTAATATTGAAATGCCGGTAATCTCTTTTGGCGGGCTTTCCATTTCGAAAAACAACACATGATGCCACCGGATAATTTCCCTGAATATTGGAGTTGTCAAAACACTCAATGTGAACCGGCGCTTCTTTTAATCGCAGATCGGTTTTCATGGTCTCCATAATCCGGTCTACTTTATTCTGCGGATTACGAAGCGATTGCTGTTTGCGTTTCTCCAGCTTGTAAAATCGTGCGTTTTTCTGTGAAAGCTCCAGTAGTTTCTTCTTATCTCCTCGCTGGGGAATCGTAAAATTGATTTCATCGAAATCTGTATCCGGATAAAAAGGAACGACAATTTCCCGCGCATTGGAGAATACTTTTTGCCGGATTTCAACAATTCCAAGTGCCAACAATTCTTCTTTTGATTCATCCAAACGCTTTCTCATTTCGATAGTGTGCGACTGAATAATGGCACCATCCACCACTTTCAGGAAGTTGACGTAACCAAATTTTTCATCTTCATCGAAAGAAAATACATCCAGATTGGTAATTGAAGCACCAACAATTGTCGATTTGCTGCGGTACTTTTCGAGGATATCGAGCTTCGATTTTACTTCTGCCGCTTTTTCGAATTCATACGAAGAAGCGTACTCATCCATGACTGTTTTGAGATGTGACGTGACCGAATTCAGATTTCCTTTGAGGATATTTTTAATCTGATCAATCATCTCATTGTACTCTTTTTCTTCCTGGAGTCCTTCACACGGCCCTTTGCAATTTCCTAAATGGTATTCCAGACAAACTTTGTATTTGCCTTTCGCAATATTCTCCTGTGCCAGGTTATAGCCACAGGTTCGGATGGTGTAAAGCTGTTTGATTATATCCAGAATAGTGCGCACCATTCCAACCGAAGTGTAAGGACCGAAATAAAGGGAACCGTCACGAACCACTCGTCGGGTAGAAAAAACTCTTGGGAAAGGTTCATTCTTGATACAAATCCAGGGAAAAGATTTGTCGTCCTTAAGAAGGACGTTGTAGCGAGGCTGGTATTTTTTGATAAGATTATTTTCGAGAAGAAGTGCATCTTCTTCTGTCTCGACCACCACATGTTGAATATCGGCAATCTTCCGAACCAGAATTTCAGTCTTCCGGTTATCGTGACGTTTGGTAAAATAGGAGGAAACCCGCTTTTTGAGGTTTTTGGCTTTACCTACATAAATGATCTTTCCATCGGAGTTGAAATACTGATAAACCCCGGGAGATTCGGGAAGGACCCGAACCAATTCTTTTAATCGTTCGTTCCGCAGGTTTTCCTCACTCATATTCTCTTCTTAAAAATGAATCAATGACCAAACCGGTACTTGCTCATCAATTTTCTCCCGTCCTTTCAGGAAATCCAACTCTACAAAAAAGTTGACGAAAATTTTCTTCACACCAAATTTACGGACCAGGTCGATTGTTGCACCAACGGTCCCTCCGGTAGCCAACAAATCGTCATGAATTAAAACCACATCTTCAGACGAAAGTGCGTCGGTGTGCATTTCCAATGTGTCCGTTCCATATTCTAATTCGTAAGATTGCTTATAGGTTTCGGCCGGCAATTTTCCCGGTTTACGGACAGGTACAAAACCGGCATTTAATTCATACGCCAGAGCAGTTCCCAAAATAAATCCGCGAGACTCCACTCCCACAATTCGGGTGATACCTAAATCGCGATAATGATTTGCCGTTTCCTTCACAATAAACTGCATTAGCTCGGGCTGCTTAAATGCGGTGGTAACATCTTTAAATTGAATTCCCGGCTTTGGAAAGTCGGGAATATTCCGGATAGATGCTTGTACAACATCCAAATTAATCTTTGTCATTTTAACTGTTTAAATATAGGAAAATCAATAAGTCTACAATATTTACTCTAATGTTCCACGTGGAACATTACCGTCCGAGAAGAACTAAAAGTACATTTATATCACTAGGCGAAACGCCGGAAATCCGACTGGCTTGTCCGATAGTGTCGGGTTGAATTCTATCCAATTTTTGCCGCGCTTCTGTGGACAATGACTCTAAGGAGAGGTAATTAAATTTACCGGCGATGTTGATATTCTCGAGCCGATTCAATTTATCAGCGATTCCTTTCTCCCTTTCGATGTATCCAGAATACTTCATCAGAATTTCAGCTGATTCGAGAATTTCTTCTCTCCTATCTTCCGGAAGTGAATCATATAATTTCTTCAAACCACGAACCGTACTTAATAAATCAAAAATCCTAAGTTGTGGACGAAGAACCAAATTAAACAGTTTTGTTCCCTGTTTAAGTGGTGCGGTATTTTTGTCTTCCAAAAGTTCATTGATGTATTGCGGCTTCACCGAATATTCTTTACAGAAATTAATCACTTTATCACGCAAGGATATTTTCTCCTGCAACAGAGCGTAACGCTCCTCGTCTACCAAACCTAGGTGATACCCTTTTTCCGTAAGACGAATATCAGCATCGTCCTGACGAAGCAGAATCCGATATTCCGCCCGACTGGTAAACATCCGATAGGGTTCGTCTACGCCTTTGGTAACCAAATCGTCGATGAGTACGCCAATGTATGACTCGTTACGACCCAGCGTGAAGGGTTCCTTCTCGTTTATCTTAAGATGAGCATTAATTCCAGCAATTATACCTTGCGCAGCTGCTTCTTCATATCCCGTCGTTCCATTTATTTGACCGGCAAAATACAGGTTTGAAACCATCTTCGTCTCCAGAGTATGATGAAGCTGAGTAGGATCGAAATAATCATACTCAATGGCATAACCAGGCCGAAGTACACGGGCATTCTCCAAACCTTCCACTTTGTGGATAGCTTTGATCTGAACATCCCAGGGAAGAGATGAAGAAAATCCGTTGAGATAATACTCGATGGTTGTCTCTCCTTCCGGTTCCAGGAACAACTGATGTTTCTCCTTGTCGGCAAATGTCACCAATTTGGTTTCGATACTCGGACAGTACCGCGGACCGAGCCCTTCAATACTACCATCGAACAGCGGTGAAAACTTAAAGCCGGTAGAAAGCTCTTCGTGAACCTCCTTATTCGTATAAGTAATAAAACAACTTTTTTGCTTTAATGCCCGGTTATCTGAACCAGGCAAATAGCTGAATTTCCCGTACGACTCATCTCCGGGTTGCTCCTGCAATTTGGAGAAATCGATAGAACGACCATCAATACGAACCGGCGTACCAGTTTTCATACGGCCAACTTTGAACCCAAAATCAAACAGCTGTGCAGACATCCCTTTTGAGGAAGGTTCGGAAATTCTTCCGCCTTCAATTTTCGTTTTTCCGAAATGCATTAGACCATTCAAAAAAGTACCATTCGTCAAAACAACTGCTTTTCCAAAAAACTCAACGCCCAATTCAGTCCGCACTCCGCACACACGATCTCCTTCGAAAATGAGGTCTTTTACCATTCCTTGCCAGAAATCGACGTTCGGAATACTCTCTAAAACGGATCTCCAATTCTCTGAGAATCGCATCCTGTCGCACTGAGCCCTTGGACTCCACATTGCAGGCCCTTTAGAACGGTTTAACATTCTGAACTGAATTGTGCTCCGATCGGTAACAATTCCCATGTAGCCGCCGATAGCATCTATCTCTCTAACAATCTGCCCTTTGGCAATACCACCAACGGCTGGATTACAGCTCATCTGTGCAATCTTATTCAGGTCCATGGTTACCAATAAAACCTTCGAACCCAAATTTGCTGCTGCTGCTGCAGCCTCACTACCGGAATGACCGGCTCCCACTACTATCACATCATATTTTGGCAGCATATTCATTTTTCTTTACTTTTCAATATTATGATAATCTGAAATACACGCGTCTTCTTGCTGCGTCATTATTTCTTGGTCATTCTCATTTTTATCATTGAATCCTATTAAATGCAAAATACCATGAGCGAGAACCCGAAGTAATTCCTCATCATAAGAAACATTAAACTCAGTAGCATTATCGGCAACTCTTTCGGTGCTGATGAACACATCACCCGACACTGTATCACCCGCTGTATAATCAAACGTAATAATATCGGTCAGGTAATCGTGACTTAAGTATTGCCGATTCACATCCAACAGATACGAATCACTGCAGAAAATGTAACTAAGCTCACCTATTTCTTTTTTATGCTTATTTGCTACAAAAACAAGCCATTTTTTAACGCGTTCGGTATCGAGATGGGGTAATTCCACATCCTCGTTGTAAAACTCAATATTCACGACTAAATACGGATTAACAATTTGACGACATTCCCTTTACCGATAACCTCAAACCCATCGCAAAGGTTTTTAATAAAAAATATTCCCCTGCCATTTTCCTTGGTTATATTATCGCCACAGGTAGGATTAGCAATACATTCGGGGTCAAAACCATTTCCCTCATCCTCAATGCGGACCTGAATCGCTGAGTCATTCACCTCCATATCGATTTTTACTTTCTTGCTCTCATCTGACTTATTACCATGAATAATGGCATTTTGAACAGCCTCGAGCAACGAAGTTTGAAAAGAAAAGTAAGTTTCACAATCAAGCGACAATGAATCACGCACCTCGTGACACACTTTAAGGCATGTCTTCAACTCTTCGATGCGGGAGTGAATTTCCAATTGCCGTTTGATTACATTACTGACCATCAAGATTTTTTAGATAAGAATTAAACTTTTCACGGTAAAAATAGTCCATTCTCCACGATGACCTCGAAATTATGTCAAGCTCATCTTCCCTCTTTGCTTCCTTCTCAAAATACTTTTTTGGATGACTTACCAATTGATTTTTAGCCGTTTCGGACTTTCTTTCGTTGTCTGAATTACGCTGCATTTTGGCATTTTGTGCATCCAATAAATGTTCAAATATAAGATTTTGTCGCTTAACTGTCTGTTGGGTAACGTCTTTACTTACCAAATCATTTCTATTTTGATTTAGTAACCTTTGCGCTTCCTTCAACTGCTTCTCGACATCAGGCCCTAAATCACCCTTTAAAACCTGCTCCCGAATCGCCTGTTCAATCATCTCCTGCTGCATCAACATCTTCCCAAATTGATCGTTCCCTGGTTGCTGACCATTCTTTAAGTCATTCAACATACTTTCCATTTGCTCTTTCAGCTTTCTCTGAAGCTCTGCGAGGCTGGGTATAGAACTGTTTTTACCGCCAGGCTTTTTGCAGTTACCATCGCCGGGCTGTGCGTTCTTCATCATATCAATAATCTGCTGTAATGCCTCTGACAAGTACAGCGCAAGATTATTAGCGGATGTCATAGAAAACTGCTGGTTCACCCTTCCCTTTTGATACTGACTTTCTTCTAAACCGGAAAGTGCTTTATCGGTATAATATTTCCAATTGAGCGACTCCTTGCCTATTTGCATATTAATCTGTGGCGCTTGTTTCGACAACAGATATAGGGTATCGCGCAACTGTTCCTCAAACTGCACCAGATTCTTTTGCTTGTCGAGATAGCCTGTCAACGCGGGATCCAAAGCTGAAACTCCGCGCATCTCATCCATCAAATTTTCCTGCAGAAAAGAATAAGTCAGAATATTATCCGCGAGGTAATGAATCCGCCGAACCTGTTCCCAATCATTTTCCATCTGTGACGACAACATACTCTTATTCAAATTCTCGGCTACCTTCTTCAGGGAATGACTAATCCGGTCAGAAATATCACTACGCTTATTCCGGCTTCCCTTCTTTTCAGAAAGCGATTGCATATCACCGTTAATGTCCTTCTGAAGCGAACCTGACTTATTAATCGAATAGGGTTTGTCTAACTCAGAATTCTGCCTCATAACAGAATCAATTGCTGAAAAGGCAGCTTTAATATCTTCGTCTTGCTTAGCCAACAAAGAATCCACTTTGGAACGACCGCCTTTTTTCATCAAGTCGGACAAAGCATTTTGCTGTTTTGCCAGCTCTTGCAAATTGTATTCAATGTCATGAATAGACTTTTCGACCTGCATTTTCTTCAGTAAAGCAATGTTCCTGTCCAACTGCTTACTCAAATCATCCAACCGATAATTGATGTCCATGGTTAACTCGTTGAATTTTTTCTGGTCAAACTGATTCATGAGCGTGTTCAACTCATCAAACAACTTTTTCAGGTCATCGGAATAAAGCTGATCCATCAACTTCTCTACTTGCTTTTGCTTCTCCAACAAAGCAGGTGAAAGCTGTGAGAAATTTTTAGACAAATTATTCAGCTTCCTGTTCTCCTTACTCACATTCTCCATCAACTGATGAAGGTGGCTGTTCTGTTGCTTAATTCGATCCGATATTTGCTTCTTTTCCCAATCGGTAAGTTGACCGCTTAACATCTTATTCCGCATCTTTCCGAAATCCTCTTGTATCTTCCGGGCAGCTTCCTTCCCTTCATTCAGTTTCTCTTCAAGCCGCTGATAGCCTTTCTTGCTCTGCGCTTCCACTTCGTGAAATCCGGGAAAACGAAACGTAAACACCTCGCTTTGTTTCTTCTTAAAATGATGGAGCCTGTCATTATCGGCGACTGTAAACCAATATTGATAAACGCCGGGCTTTAACCCTTGGAAACTATATCCGTAGAAGAAATCCTGTGGGTTTTGGTTTGGATATACAGAAACATTTGATGTCGAATCGAGCTCATTACCAACGACGTGAAATTTCACATTTTTGATGCCATAATCGTCGGATATTCTTCCATGAAAATAAAAAGCTGTAAGATTTACGGAATCCTGCACCTGATTAACAGCGATAGACGGATATTCGTCTTTCAGCACTTTTAAATTGTATACCAACCCGTCATCCGAGAAATTTGCATTCTTCACTCTGAAAAAGTATTCGGTATTCCCAAATATCGCTGAGTCTAAGCGAAAACTCCCATTGTTTTGTCTGATCATTTTTGCAGCACGAGACCCAAAACAAACAAACACAGAATCAGCATCTACGGCGTTTAGCGTCCATTTCACCTTACTTCCGGCAGGAATTTCTGCGTCACCCTGATTCTCGAGTGTTCGAGACGCCATAGACGTATACTTCGGAGGGATAACATTGACGGTGAATGACCTAATAACAGGAACCGCCAAACACTTGATATCATAAACACCGGAGTAATATGGTCCGCCATTCAACTGGAACTGTAAATCGTGATACACATTTCCAATGGTATAATTATATGAACCATCGCCGACAGGTTGCATGGCAAATTGATTTCCATTCATCACCATGTTCAAATGCGCAGGAAAATTGCTTCCTTGCAAACCAACACGAATTTTAAATGAATCTCCCTTTTTAACAGAAAGTGAATCATTTAGGAGCACAAATGAAAAGTCAGCTGCCGGCGAAAATTCCTGATTGTAATGGACGTATTGGTTATATCCTTTTACCAGAAAGCCTGGAGTAAAGAGACTAACGGAAAGAAAAAACGCAATTGCCATAGTTAAACTCCACTTTTCCAATTGCGGTAACCGAAACCGCAAAGCTTCTTTCAACGGATACTTCTGAACAATTTCAAGCTTTTGCTTAATACTTGCAATTACCAGATCATTTCCACCATTCTCGTCATAAACAGATTTCAGCTCCAGCATATTCTGAAACCGATCTTCTAAACCAGAAAAACGGGCCTTCAAAATATTACTAATCTCTTTCGGTGTAACACCTGGAAGCCAATTGAACAATCTGAAAAAAGGCAAACCAACAAAAACGACGAAGAGACTAATTACCAGGAAAATGAAGAAGTAAAAAAGAACTGTCCTGGCGTCAGAACCAAAATAGTAGAGTTGCTGTAAACCAATAAGTAGAAACGACAATCCTACAACAACAAGCACCAACCTAATAACTCCCAAGAGGATCTTATTACGGTAATACAGTCGGCGAAGCGCGTTGTACAATATGTCTATTTCCTTCCACTCTTTCATCAGTCTTTATCTTCCGAAACACAACTAAATTACAAAATCAGGCATAAAAGAAATCTTCCATAATGCGATCGGAAACAAAAATTCCTTTTTCGGTTAACCTGAGAATATCGTCCTCTACAAAAACCAAGTCAGTCCCGCAATATTTAGCAAGTGATTTATGAAAATGCCTTCCAAGCTCACTATTCCACTCCGTTTCAATCTTCCGTATATCGATGCCCCAGATCGTCCGAAGGGAAGTGATGATGTAGTCATTGTACCGATCAACTTCGCTCAGTTCTTCAATATCGAAAAACTTCTGATTATCATTGACCAACTGAACATACTGCGGATTACTGCGGATGTTCCACTGTCTCGATAGGCCGTCGTAGCTGTGAGCAGAAGGGCCAATGCCTAGATATTTCTTTTCTTTCCAGTAAGCAGAGTTGTGACGGGAATAATAACCTGGTTTGGCAAAATTACTTACTTCGTAATGTTCGTAACCGGCATTTTTCAAAGCCGATACCAAATACTCGTATTGCTCCAAGCTTACTTCATCGGGAACTTCGCTGAGTTTGCCATCCTGCAAACGCTGATATAAAACGGTGCCTTCGTGATAAGTGAGGTGGTAAGCCGAAACATGTTCCACATCCAGATTAACAACCGTATCAACTGAGCGCTCCCAGGCTTCCTTACTTAGTCCGGGAATACCATAAATTAAATCGGCTGATATATTCTGAAAACCGGCTTCCCTTGCCAGAAGGACCGAACGAACAGATTGCTGCGCATTATGGCGCCGATTCAGGTATTTTAGTATCTCTTCGTCGAAGCTTTGTGTCCCGATGCTTAACCGGTTAAAACCTGATTTTTGAAGATCGTACAAATATTTCTGCTCCAAATCATCGGGATTAGCCTCAATAGTCCACTCAGCTTCATTATTAACTTTGAACAGTGAATGTACTGATTCCTGAATTTTTTTCAGGTAATCCAAACCCAAAAGGGAAGGTGTTCCTCCGCCCAGATAGATAGTGTCAACAACCTCATCACCGAGATAATTCTTTCTCAGCGAAAGCTCCCTGAACTCTGCCTTCATGACACCAGGCAGGTCAGCAAGGCGGCAACTCGTGTGAAAGTCGCAGTAATGACAATGTGTTTTACAGAAAGGTATGTGGAAGTATATGCCGGCCATTTTTGTATATTCGCAATTCAATGTAAATCAAAATGCAAAAGTACATTAAAATTATTGCCTGGTTTATCGTTATTCTCTATTTAACCCTTACACCCGCAGGCGACATTCCAAAACTTTCTTTGTTGTCAATTCCTTACTTCGATAAAGTAGTTCACTTCACGATGTATTTGGTTATGTCACTGCTACTTGCCGGATATTTTCATCAATTCAAAAAATATTCCAGCCAGAAAATTCTGTTGATAAACGCCCTGCTGTTGATCTTTATAGGCGGCTTACTCGAAATTCTTCAATACGAGTTGCCTATCAACCGTGATTGTAGTTGGGGTGATTTTGCAGCAAATACAACAGGAGCTATCACCGGTACACTAATTTACTTGTACTGGCTCAAAAATACTTTTGTAGGAAAATGGCTGAGTTAAAATTTCATTTTTCCCGGGAAACTGTCAGCTTCCGTTAGCAAGTCCGCAATCATTTTGTCCTTGAAGGTACTTATCAACTGTTTGCGAATATCAGAATAACTATCGTGTAACGCACATACATGAGACGCTTCCCTGCGGCCGTCGCAAGTATCATCAGAAAGAGCACAACTTTCAAATAGCTCTTTTCCGTCGATAATTTCAACCACCTTGTATAATGAAATCTGATCGGGTGGCGCAGCCAATGCAAAGCCACCATTAGGTCCCTTGTTAGAAATCAACACATTAAACCGGGCAAGCTTTTGCAGAATTTTACTTAAAAAAGGAGCGGGTATTTTTAATTCTTCGGCCAGTACTTTTATCCCACATTTTTGATTTTCATTATAGTTGGCTGCCATGTAAATGACAGCACGAACAGCATATTTACAAGTTTTTGATAACATCATCCGTTTTTACTTTTTATTTTCCACTGCCGCGAAAAGGAGAGCTCTTCAAAAGTCGGCATTGATTTATTTTTTCCCATTAAGTTTTTGCCGGTTAGCGAAACAGCTGAATTCTTCAAACTACCCTGTGTCACATCCATCCGTTTTCGGTTAGAGCTAATGTATTCAAAAAATTTCATTCCTGTGCCCCATCGCCAATCATTCCCTCCATTTTCGTTAGTTAGTTTTCGGTTTAAAAGTAATAATCTGGGCAATGGAATCATAACGGGACAAACTTCTTCACATTTTCCACATTGGGTACAGGCTGTACTTAGGTGACCAAACTCAGCAAAATTCTTCATAAAAGGAGTGATTACCGATCCAATTGGCCCACTGTAAACTGTGTTGTAAGTATACCCACCAACCACTTTATAGATAGGACAAGCATTCAAACAAGCGCCACACCGGATGCACTTTAAAGCTTGCCAATGTTCGTTAGTATCCAGCATCGACGACCGTTCGTTATCGATAAGAATAATAAATTGCTTTTCGGGGCCATCTTCCTCACCTCTTCTTTTAGGTCCGGTAAAAATAGTGTTGTAAGCAGATATTTTCTGCCCCGTACCATGTCCGGCCAATATAGGCCATATAAAACCCAGGTCTTTCATTGAAGGAATTATCTTCTCAATACCGGCAATCACAATATGTGTTTTTGGAAACGACGTACTCATTACCCCATTCCCTTCATTTTCTGTCAAGGCAATATTTCCGTTTTCGGCAATCAAAAAGTTGGCACCCGTAATCCCGGCGCCGGCTTCCTGGTACTGTTCTCTCAATTTCTCGCGAACAAAGTTGGTCAACTCAACAGGCGTTGACTGGGCAGGTGTGTTGAAATGTTGGTGAAAAAGTTCAGCTACATCTTCCTTTGACTTGTGCATGGCCGGCGTAACAATATGAAAAGGTGGTTCGCCAGCTGTTTGAACAATGAATTCACCTAAATCTGTCTCCTAGCTAACCATTCCCAACTTTTCCAACTCTTCGTTCAAGTGAATTTCCTCGCTGAGCATCGATTTGCTCTTCACCACAAGTTCAACTTCTTCATTCAACAAGATGTCTGTCACCAAGGCTATTGCTTCATCTTTATCTTGAGCCCACAATACCTTACTACCATTGGCGACAGCATTCTTCTCAAACTCTACCAGATATTCGTCCAAATGAGAAACGACCTTGTCTTTCAAATCAGAAGCCCTTTTTCTGAGCGCATCGTGATCAGAAAAACGATTAAGTCCCGCCTGAAATGCCACATCATATTGACGAATATTATACTTCAATTTCCGCCTTAGATCAACGTTCTCAGCAGCAATTTCTGAATCAATAACAAAGCGCTTCTTATTCTTCATTGTAACATATTATGTAATAACCCGTAGCTCTAATCTTCACTCTAAAAACTTGAACGGAATTCGAACATATTGCAACGGAAAATTCTTGTGTATCCCGTGTTTTCAACAGAAATCAACAACGTTAATAACCTCATAAAATGCTGTTTTTCATCACATTTTTCTGTATGAAAAGCGTATTTCCTATTTCCATGTTGAAATAGAATGTTTCAATCATGTTAAAAAATAAAAACAAAATCTGAAAAATATTTTTGGCGAATAGATGAATATTTTCATAAACGCTCCTCATTGCAAGATCCAAAAAAGTTAGCGATCAATTTCACCCTAAAAAATCAACGCCTTTTTCACTGAATTAACACCTTTCAACAAAATGAACAGCTATTCACAAAACGATCTTAACAGCTTGTTGAAATCATAGTAAAATACTGATTAAGAAAATACCATTATGTTTATTTCTTGTCAAAATTGTAAAAAATGACGTTAATAAGAAGTATTGCAACAAAAGAAATATGAACTTTTGAGCGTTATAAACCGTATATCATTAACATCATCTTTTTTTAATTTTTAACTTTACTTCTAATAATATAAAATGAAGATGCTCTTTCGGATTTGTTTATTTCTCTCCGAATAGATTTATTTGTAGTACCACTTTGAAAATTATTTGACTTCAAAGGGTATCCTTTTACATAAAAAACGTATTAATAAGTAAAGGGATTTGATTCTAAACTCTGCTGATTTGAAAATTGAAGATCAAAATAAAGAAGGGCTGTCTATACTGCTGGTGGAGGATAATTTTCTAAATCAGAAAATTACGACGTACAATCTGCGGAAGTATAACCATAAAGTTTCTATTGCCAACAACGGTTTAGAAGCTGTGAATCTTTTCAAAGAGAAGAAATTTGATTTGATTCTGATGGATATTATGATGCCGGTGATGGACGGATTGGAAGCAACCAGGGAGATTAGGAAAATTGAAAAAGCAAATAAACTGAGTGAATATACTCCGATTATCGCTGTTACAGCCAATACACTCGATAACGACCGTGAAAAATGCCTTTCCTGGGGAATGGATGAATTCATAGCCAAACCCTTTGACATGAATCAGCTGAACGAGATTTTACTGAGTCTCAAGATTGTTTGATTGTTGTTTTCCTCCCTTCATTCACTAACTTTACCTGGTAAAGAATCCCTTATATTATGAGCGACTTTATTGATCTCAGGGGCAATCAGGTTTCTGAAACCGAACGTGAATTTGATAATAAGTTACGTCCGCTTCGCTTCAACGACTTTAAAGGGCAGGCTAAAATTGTTGAAAACCTGCAGGTATTTGTAAAAGCTGCGCTCATGCGGGGTGATGCACTTGATCATGTTTTATTGCACGGCCCGCCCGGACTGGGAAAAACTACCCTCTCAAATATTTTGGCCAACGAACTCGGTGTTAATCTGAAATTAACGTCCGGACCGGTGTTGGATAAACCAGGCGATTTAGCTGGATTGCTGACCAACCTGGAAGCAAACGATGTACTGTTTATTGATGAAATCCACAGGCTGAGTCCAGTTGTTGAAGAATATCTCTATTCCGCAATGGAGGATTACCGGATCGATATCATGATCGATAAAGGACCGAGTGCCCGTTCCATTCAGCTGGAGTTAAATCCGTTTACACTGATTGGAGCCACTACCCGCTCTGGTTTATTAACAAGTCCGCTGCGTGCTCGCTTTGGAATCAACTGCCACCTGGAATATTACGATACAGCGATTTTGACGGGCATTGTTGAACGATCAGCTTCCATTCTGAATGTTCCCATCAATCGCGAAGCGGCACTCGAAATTGCCTCGCGAAGCCGCGGTACGCCGCGAATCGTGAACGCTCTCCTTCGCAGGGTACGTGACTTTGCCATGGTGAAGGGAAACGGCGAAATAGACATCGAAATTACGCGTTTTGGCCTCGAAGCACTCAATATTGATAAGCACGGCCTTGATGAAATGGATAACCGCATTCTTACGACGATTATTGACAAATTCAAAGGTGGACCGGTTGGAATTAGCACCATTGCTACTGCCGTTGGCGAAGATGGCGGAACCATTGAAGAAGTGTACGAACCTTTCCTGATAAAGGAAGGATTTTTGAAACGAACACCGCGCGGACGGGAAGCTACAGAGCTTGCCTATCACCATCTGGGCAGAGCCAAAATTGACGGAGACAATCCATCGTTGTTTTAAAAATAAAAAGGCCGGTACTATTAAATACCGGCCTTCATTTTGTTTTTTATCTGGTGTCAACTATTTCTTAACAGGAACAATCTCGAAAAGCTTTGGCCACAGTTTTCCGGTAACGTAAATAGCGTTGGTTTTGGCGTCCCAGGCAATTCCGTTCAATACATCAATCGGTTTATTTTCGTCGCGGTACATGACACTTAGTAAGCCTGTTAAATCAAGTCTTCCGAGCACTTTTCCGTTGTTGGGATCAATTCGAACAATGGTGTTCGTCGTCCAGACGTTGGCCCAAATTTCTCCGTTGATGTATTCCAACTCGTTCAGGTATTTAACAGGGCCTTTGTCGTCATAAACGCTTATTGTTTTTAAAACTTGTTGATTTTCCGGATTAAGAAAGCGCAGGTTTTCGGTACCGTCACTCATGATGAGATTGGTACCATCGTTGGTCATCCCCCAGCCTTCTTTGGCTTCGTAATGCCATTGTCCGGTTTTATCGAATGTTTTCGCATCGTAAATAAAGCCGGTTTGAGCCTTGTAAGTAAGTTGATACAACTTGTTATCGAGAATAGTAATGCCTTCGCCAAAGTATTTTTTATCGAGCTTTTTCTCCTGTAATATTTTTCCGGTTTTCAGAACTTGTTTGGCGATAACTGACTGTCCTTTTTCACCGGTTCCTTCGTATAAGTAGCCGTTATGTATTAGTAAACCTTCGGTGAAAAACTTGGTGTTATGCGGATAAGTAGCGGTGATTTTATATGTGTAATCAACCGGTTTGGTATCCGAAACCACAGTAAAATCGCTGTAGTTCTCACCTTTTACACTGTCTGTTTTTATGGCGGTAACTTTTATGGAATGCTTGCCCATTGGCATTTCGTTCGTTGAAACTTTGATTTCGTTTTCAAGTGTTTTGCCACTGAAATAACTTTTCCCGTCCACTTCCACCTTGATGTTTTGGATGGTGCCGTTCTTTACGTTGGTTCTTGTTTTTATGGTAATGGGAGTTCCTTGCGGGTAGTATTTGCTTTTCGGTAGAATTTCGATAGCTGTTACCGGCTTGCGGGAACGCTTCGGAGTGCTCGAACATTGAAATAAAAGAATTCCTGTTAACGACAGGAAGAATGTGAGAACAGCTAACTTTTTCATCATATCAACTGGTAAACAAACAACGAAATTTAAAAATGGTAATGGTCTTCGGCAAATTTTCAAAATTTTCGGCAGTTATTAACAATTTTGCCCGATTTATTAAAATTGCTTCACGTGGAACGCTCGTATTGACTGCTTTTCACGGTAGTGAAGTGTCAATAGTTCATGTGAATAAATAAGGTTGTGCGGTGCTCTAAAAATTTTTGTGCTTTCTTTCAAAGTCTCTTCTATGTACAGCGGCTAACCTTATATTTGTAAAAGTAAAATAATTCACCGTTAATAAAGCACCGATTTGAGCGCACTAAAAAAACTGGCCGGAGAAACCGTCATCTATGGTGGTTCGAGTATCATTGGACGATTTCTTAACTGGTGGTTGGTTCCCTTCTATACCCGGATGTTTGCTCCGGAACAATACGGTATTGTCAGCAACGTGTATGCTTACGTAGCGTTTCTGTTGATTCTGCTAACGTACGGAATGGAAACTTCTTTCTTCCGGTTTGCCGGAAAAAGTAAAAAGCCCGATGAAGTTTATACCACTACGCTGATTTCTTTATTCGTTACTTCGGTTTCGTTTGTGCTGGCGGTTTTTGTCTTTTCAGGAAATATTGCCGGGTGGATGGAATATCCCAGTCACCCGGAATATATCCGTTGGATGGGATTAACGGTGGCGCTCGATGCTTTTACCTCCATACCGTTTGCCAGGCTTCGTCTGAACAGCAGGCCGGTGAGGTTTGCAATTGTCAAAATAACCGGAATAGCGGTGAATATTGGATTGAATATTTTCCTGATTTATTACTGCCCGAAGATTATCGATGCGAATCCTGATTCCATTTTCAGGTACATCTACAATCCTCATATCGGAATTGGTTATGTGTTCATTGCCAATTTGATTTCATCAGCGGTTATGTTGGTAATGTTATTTCCCGATTTCATTGGAAAGAAATTGGTTTTCGATAAAAAGTTGCTCCTGCAGATGCTTCGGTATGGTTGGCCCTTGCTTATTGTCGGACTGGCCGGAATGGCGAATCAGAACATAGAAAAAATATTGATGCCGAAATTGTTGCCCGAATCGGTCGATGGTTTGCAGCAACTGGGAATTTATGCCGCCAACTTTAAGCTGGCTGTTTTGATGAATTTGTTTATCCAGGCTTTCCGTTATTCGTTCGAGCCGTTTTTCTTTTCGCATTACAAAGGAGAAGATTCGAAGATGACCTATGCCCTGGTGATGAAATATTTCGTGATTTTCGGATTGACCATCTTTTTGGGTGTGATGCTTTATCTGGGGATTGCTAAGTATTTTATTGGCTCCCGTTATTACGAAGGTTTGAAAATTGTTCCCTTCATTTTGATGGGATATTTCTTCCAGGGAATATTCTATACGCTGTCGCTTTGGTATAAACTGACCGACAAAACCAGTTATGGTGCTAAGCTGGCACTTTTGGGCGCTGTTGTTACCATTGGATTGAACGTGCTGTTCATTCCGGTGATGGGATATATGGCTTCGGCATTGGCATTTTTGGTGGCATCGTTCGTGATGACTGTCGCTTCTTATTTTCTTGGACAAAAGCACTTTCCGGTTAAATATGATCTGAAGCGGGTGACACTTTATTTTGTGGTCGCACTCATTCTTTATTTCATTGGAGTGAACATCAACGTATCGAACGTTGTCATTCATTATGTTCTTCGGACAATTGTGATTCTTGTTTTCCTTGGTTTTGTGGTTTTCAAAGAAAAAAGGGAGCTGAAACGTTTGTTTGTTTAGGACTTGACAAGGCAAAACATTTTTTAACTAATTGGTTTCGCTTAAGTTTTATATCTTAGCGAGTTAAATACCGAAATGAACATATGGAAGTGAAAATTGTCAATCATTCAGGACACCCTCTGCCGCATTATGGCACCGAACACTCAGCCGGTATGGATTTGAGGGCCAACCTGAAACAAGATATTGTTTTAAAACCTCTTGAACGTACGCTGGTTCCCACCGGACTTTTTATTGAACTTCCGGTAGGATACGAAGCACAAGTTCGACCACGCAGCGGTCTTGCTGTGAAAAAAGGCATTACCGTTTTGAATTCTCCCGGAACCATTGATGCTGATTACCGTGGAGAAATTCAGGTTATCCTCATCAATCTTTCCTCCGAAGAATTTGTTATTTCCGATGGCGAGCGTATTGCTCAGATGGTAGTTGCTCAGCACGAAAAAGTAGAATGGGTGAAAGTGACTGAATTGGTTGAAACAGTTCGCGGTGAAGGCGGATTCGGGCACACCGGAAAAAATTAAATTATACACAGGCACACGGTGCTATTAATTAACACCATGATTAGAAAAAATTCGATTACCTATTGGGTTTTGTTTCTGGCCCTCGTTGGTTTGTCATCTTGTGCAACAACGAAAAAAGTGGCGCAAAAAGCTCCTGTCAAACAGGCGACTCAGGATACAACCCATGTGACCAAGGATCAGGAACGTGAATTTCAATATTTGTTAATAGAAGGTTTAAAACAGAAAGCGTTGGGGAATCTCGACAAGGCTATTCCGATTTTCTCACGTTGTCTCGAAATTGATCCTTCGTCGTCGATAGCTATGTTCGAACTGGCTAATATTCACATCGCCAAAGGCGATTTTACCAGCGCCATGCTGTTGCTCGAAAAAGCTGTTGCTAACAATCCCGAAAATGAATATTACCATTTGATGTTGGCGCGCGTTTATCAGCAAAATAAACAGTTCGATAAGGCGGCCGACCAATATGGACAGCTGGCTATTTTGGTTCCCGGAAACGACGATTACAAATATTATCATGCTTCGTTATTGGCGCAAGCTGGCAAATACGAAGATGCGTTGAAAGCTTTCGATGTACTTCAGCAGTCGACCGGGCCGCTGGAACAAATTGCAGTAGCCAAGCAACAGCTTTACCTCAAGATGGGTAAAAAGAAGGAAGCTTTTGACGAGATTGAAGGATTGATTAAAACGAATCCGAAAGATACCCGTTATTACGGCTTGTTGGCTGATATGTATCTGGCGGAAGGCGACAGTGCAAAAGCATTAGAGAACTACCATAAAATTCTTCAAATAGAGCCGGATAATGGGTTTGTTCAGATTTCGCTGGCCAATTATTATCGCGAAAGCGGAAAACCGGATCAAGCATACAACCATTTGTTGATGGCATTCAAAAATCCAAATCTGGATGTGGATACCAAGATTCAAATGTATGTGATGATTGTTCAGAAGGATAATCGCAAAGTATCCGATGAGCAGGAACTCCAGTTGTTGAAGGCGATGATGAACGCCAATATGGATGACGAGCGTCCCCGTGCGATGTATGTTGAATACCTTGTTCAGCACAATGAGATTGAAAAGGCACGCGATCAGATGCGCATCGTGGTTGGCATGAACAAAGACAACATTCGGTATTGGCAGCGTCTGCTTTTCCTGGACAATAATCTGCAGGACTGGAAAGCCATGTACACCGACGGTGACAACGCGCTTAAATATTTCCCCAGTCAGCCTCTGCTTTATGTAATGAAAGCGGTTGGAGCGTTACAGATGGAAAAGTACAAGGACGTTATTTCTATTTTGGACAAGGGACAGCAATATGTCGGCGACAACAATCAGTTGAGTTCGCAATTCTATATGTATCGTGCTGAGGCATTATACAAAATGAAGGACCTGAAGAAGTCGTACGCCATGTTCGACAAGGTGGTTCAGCTCGACCCGACAAACTACACGGCCATGAATAACTACGCTTATTATCTTTCGTTGCGGAGCGATAGTTTGCAGTTGGCTGAAAAGTTGAGCGGTAAAGTGGTACAAGCCAATCCCGACAATGCCACGTTCCTGGATACTTATGCATGGGTGCTTTTCAAGAAGAAAGATTATAGCCTGGCCAAGTTTTATATGGAGTCTGCCATTCGGAATGATAATGATAAGAATCCGGTTCTGCTTGAGCATTATGGCGATATTCTGTATTTCCTTGATGAAAAGGACAAGGCTTTGGAGAATTGGAAGAAGTCCGAAGAAATGGGGAATGACTCACCTACGCTGAAAGAGAAAATTAAGAAGAAAACCTACATCGAAGAAAATCCGAATTAACCGTGTTAAAGATTAGCAGGAGAGTTGTATTCCGTTTTATTTGGGTGAGCATCATTGCAACACTTTTATTTTCATGTAAATCGGCTGAAAAAGTTACAACGGCAAAAAAGATCAGGCACATGAGCTGCGGACGTATTTTGAAAAACGTTTCAGCAAATGAACCTTCTTATGAAACCATGGCCGTAAAACGCGTTTCAGTTAATGTAGAGGCGGAGGGTAAAAGTCATTCATTCAGAGCTTCGTACCGAATCAGACGTGACAGTGTAATACAAATTAATGCGCAAAAAGCTACCATTCCGGTAGGTAAACTGGAAATTACTCCCGATACATTCCGGGCTGTTTATTATATTGACAGAGAATATTACGAAGGCGCTTTGAATTATTTGTCAAAGCGATTAGGGATGGACATTGGCTTCGATATGTTTGAAGCCATTTTTACCAACCAGCTTTTTTCGTTTCGAAATGATCCGAAAGATCGCGACTTCCGTGATTTTCACTGCGCCATCGATGATGGTATGTACCGGATTTCGTCGATGAAAGACCGAAAGCTCCGGAAGGTAATTCGCAAGGAAGAAAAGCTGGAGCGATATCGAAACCGTTTTGATGAAGAGCATTTAATCCGGCAAGATATTTATGTCGATCCGAATAGATTTGTCATACGGAAGCTGGTATTCAACGATATTGATTATAATCGTACGATGAGTCTGGATTTCTCGCATTTCGAAATGATCGACGGTCGTTGGTTTCCGGAAGAAATACATCTGGATTATCAGGGAAAGGAAAGTTACAAGGTGAAGGTGAAACTGAGCCGGATTTCGTTTGACGAACCGGAATCTTTCAGGTTTAGAATTCCATCGAAGTACAAACAAATATTGCTGAAGTAATATATGAACAGGTGTACGGGATTTGTAATAGCTGTGTTTTTTGTGATGGCAGTTGCTGCAACAGCGTCTGCCCAGTCTCTTTCCGATCTCAGGAAAAAGAGGCAAAAAACAGCCGATGAGATTAAGTATACCAACCAATTGCTGGAAGAGACCAGCAAACATGCCAAAAGTTCGCTTAACCGTTTGGCGCTGCTGAACAAGCAGATCAGGCTTCGGGCGCAACTGATTGGCGAAATCAACGGCGAAATTGCCTACCTCGACAGTTCTATTTCTGATAATGCTTTTGTCGTCAAAGGACTTACTTCCGATTTAAAGAATATCCGTGCCAACTATGCCCAGATGATCCGGTATGCCCGTCGAAATGCTGACGCGAACAGCAAGCTTCTATTCTTGTTGTCGGCCGAGGATTTCAACCAGGCTTATAAAAGGTTTCTTTATTTAAGACAGTATGCCGATTACCGGAAAAAACAGGTGGAAGCCATTGTAGCTGTGAAAGACATTCTTGACGCCAAATTGGCCGACCTGGAAAAGCGCCGTAAGGAAAAGGAAGTGATGCTGGAGCAGAAGCGGAATGAATCGCAGCAAATGAGAACCCAGAAGGTTCAGCAAAACCAGTATTACGCGAGTTTACAGAAAAAGCAGCGTGACCTGAAGAAAAAGCTGGAGCAACAACGGGAAGTAGAACAACGTCTTCAAAAAGAGATTGAGCGCATCATTGCCGAGGAGGCGAAGAAAAGTGCCGCTAAGAATAAAAAAGGCTTTAGCCTGACGCCTGCCGAAAAAGAATTGTCTGCCGATTTTGGCAAAAATAAAGGACGTTTCCCCTGGCCGGTTGATCGGGGCTTGATTACCGAAGAGTTTGGTGAACATCCGCATCCGGTGCTGAAACGTGTAATGGTCCGGAATAATGGTATCGATATTACGACCAGTGCAGGCGAAAAGGCGCGGACTATATTCAGGGGAACCGTTTCGCGGGTGGTGGCCATACCAGGCGGTAACATGGCCGTAATAATCCGCCACGGAAATTACCTGACTGTTTATTCCAACCTGAGTGACGTGTTTGTTCGTGTAGGTCAAAAAGTGGAGACAAAACAGGAAATAGGAAAAATATATACCGACCCGGGAGATAACAAAACCGTTCTGAAGTTCCAGATTTGGCATGAGAATAAAAAGCAAAATCCCGAGGATTGGATTGTGAA
Organism: Prolixibacter sp. NT017; assembly: GCF_009617875.1. Taxonomy (NCBI): domain Bacteria; kingdom Pseudomonadati; phylum Bacteroidota; class Bacteroidia; order Marinilabiliales; family Prolixibacteraceae; genus Prolixibacter; species Prolixibacter sp. NT017. The sequence continues at coordinate 4,406,200 of NZ_BLAV01000001.1, forward strand.
GAAGTAGCCTGCCAAGCTGTGGCGAACAACCGGCAATGGCTGAATATCTGGCTTCATGAAAATAGATCCTGATCCAAAATTATTTTCACCGGGATGTTTTTTTATTTCTGTCCCGATGGAAATAAAAAAACATAGCAATCGAATTTCAATTACATCCGGACATGTTTATTCACATCCTGACCTTACATTAAAAAAGATCGGTAAAAGGTTGGAAAACACAGGCGAAACAGGGTTTCAACTCTTTCAGGTTGCCGGCATCCTCCGTTGGCTTACGGTGGGTTTTACAAATTCGCTACTCTTGTTAATCCAGGCAGGTCGACGATTCGTATCTTTCTTCCGTGAAGTTCGATCAATTGGTCGTGTTTAAACTCCGAAAGAAGCCGAATAACCGATTCTGTCGCCGTGCCGACCATATTGGCCAACTCTTCCCGCGTAAGCGAAATTTGCAGCGTTTTATTGTCATCCAGGTCGAAATTATCTTTCAGCAAAAGCAATACTTCAGCCAGACGTTCACGAACTGTTTTCTGTGCAATATCGGTGATGAAATCGTTGGCGTCCTTCAGCTCGGCGCAAACAATACGCAACATAGCTAACGAGAACTTCGAATTTTCATCAATCAGATACAGCAAGGTTTTATAAGGAATGTGGCATAAAACGGCATCTTCGATTACTTTGGCAGTGGTACACGCCGATTCCTGACTCAGTAATGAACGATAGGCGATAATATCTCCCTTCTTCACAAAACGGATGATCTGTTCTTTGCCGTCGATTCCGGTTTTATAAATTTTCAGAATTCCACGGGTGATGCAGTAAAATCCGGTAAGCCGGTTACCTTCCCGATAGATTACGCTTCCCTTCTTGTAAAATGAACAGGTCTTTTCGTAATTCAACCTTTCCATTTCCTCAGGTGTTAACGTTTGAAAGAAACGGAATTTGGAAAGATCGGCCTCCTCCTCTATAGGTTCATTATAATTTCTCATTCTGAAAAAGCGATTGAATTGAATAGTTTTTAGATTTCGTAAATATACAATTTACGGTTCGAATAACTAAAAATGCTGGAATAACACTTAAAGCCTGATTATATGAAACATATGGTGGATTTAGCATGGCATGAAAACATGTTTTTCGACACGGTTTTAGACGGACACCGACTTATTATTGATGCTTCGGAAGAAAACGGCGGTTCGGACAAGGGACCTCGCCCGAAGAAACTCATGCTATTGGCGTTAGCGGGTTGTACTGCTATGGATGTGATATCGATGTTGCGAAAAATGAAAATTATACCCGATAAATTTAACGTAATCGTTGAAGCTAATGTGACCGATGAGCATCCGAAGAAATACGATAAGATGCACGTGATTTACCAGTTTAGCGGAAAAGATCTTCCGTTGGCCAAGCTGGAAAGAGCCGTTCAGTTATCTGAAGAAAAGTATTGTGGAGTGAGTGCGGTATACCGCGACGCGGCTGAGATGACATCGGAGATACGAATTGTGTAAAACATGGTTATACCAACAATAGAGAGAAGGGATATACACAAAGGATGGACCAACGACCAGTGGTTCTTTAAGCTGATGACCATCTGCGATTATAAAGCAGAGAACCACTCGGAATCTTTCCATTTGCACGATTATTATTCAGTTTTCTGGATAAAAACCGGCGAGGTGGTTCATGCCACCGATTTTGTGGAGTATACCCTGGCAGGCAACACCATTTTGTTTGTTCCGCCCGGTATTCGGCATCGGATGATTTTGGATAAATACGCCGATGGAGTCACCTTCATTTTCAATGAAGAATTTGTTCGCATGAATTACGACTCCAATATTCCAGTTCGTGAATACGAGATATTCTTTAACCAAACATTTAAGAGCCTGGTAACGCTTACCGACGAAGACCTTCCGGCTTTCGGGATGATTGTGGACAAACTGATGAAGGAGTACAACCGGCACGATAAGTTTTCCCGCAGTATTGTCCTTAATCTGTTGAACCTGTTCTTTCTGGAAGCATCCCGCCTTTACGAGCAGCAAAACAGTAAGGAAGAGGTAGAACCCGGTGACGCTCCCAATTCGTCCATCATCGAGTTTAAAGCGTTAATCGATAAACACTACCGTGAAGAGAAGGGAGTAGCCTTTTATGCCGAAAGGCTGAATATGCAGCCTTCGTGCCTCAACAATGTGACCCGCCGCACTTCCGGAATTACGGCGGGCGAGATGATTAGGAATCGCATCATCACTGAAGTCAAGCGACTTTTATTCAGTACCGATTTGTCCATCAAAGAAATTGGTGTCGAAATGGGATTCGATGATCCGGCGTATTTCAGCCGGTTTTTTAAGAAGTATACCGGCACTTCCCTCTCCGATTTCAGAGAACGCTCGCGTAAAAAGTACAAGTAAAACTTATTTTTGTCCATTTACTGAAATACCAGTCAGTTATACCTTTGTATTGTTATTTAATTAAAAACCAAAAATTGACAATTATGAAAATGAAGGTAAATAAACTGGCTGTGATTCTGGCCTTACTTATGGGAGTCTCAGCTCCCGTTTTTGCTCAATCGTATCAGGTCGATACAAACGCAAGTACCATTAAGTGGACTGGTAAGAAAGTGGCTGGTAGTCATCATGGAACGATCGCTTTTAAAGAGGGCAAGCTGGAAGTGAAAGACAACCAGTTGGTCGGTGGTAACCTGGTCGTCGATATGACAACCATTAAGGACCTGGATTTGACCGATCCCGATTGGAACAAAAAACTGGTTGGCCACTTGTCCTCCGACGATTTCTTTGGCGTGGAAAAGCATCCGGTTTCACGTTTGGTCATTAAAAAGATTGAGCCCAAAGGTGGACGTCAGTATCATGTAACCGGAGACTTGACCATTAAAGGAATTACCAAACCCGTTGAATTCGATTCCAATATTTCGGTAACCGGGAATAAGCTGGAAGCTACCGGTACGATGCCGGTAGACAGAACGAAATATGGAATTAAATATGGTTCCGGTTCATTTTTTTCCAATCTGGGTGACAAGATGATTGACGATGTATTCACCCTCGAATTCAGTTTGGAAGCTAATCAGCAGCCGGACTAACGCTCAAAAAGCAGAAAGGAAATTATCATGCAAAAAGTAATTCACAGGGCTGAAACCCGTGGGCACTTTGATCACGGGTGGCTCAATACCTGGCATTCATTCAGTTTTGCGGACTATTATAATCCCGACCGCATTCAGTTTGGATTGCTTCGGGTATTGAATGATGATATTGTAAAACCAGGAATGGGCTTTGGAACGCATCCGCACAACAATATGGAAATCATCACCATTCCGCTTGAAGGACAATTGGAACACCGCGACAGTATGGGAAATGGCTCCATTATCGAAGCTGGTGAAGTTCAGGTAATGACAGCCGGTTCGGGAATTACACACTCTGAGTTCAATCCTTCGAAAGATACGGAAGTGAATTTGCTTCAAATCTGGGTTTTCCCGCGCGAGCGGAATCTAACACCGAGGTACGACCAAAAACGCTTCGATACTTCAAAAATGAAAAATGAGTTTCTGACAGTTGTGACGCCCGACGGAGCCAGTGAGTCATTGTTTGTTCATCAGGATGCGTGGTTTTCACTTGCCGAAACGGATGACGGCAAAGAAATGAAATACCAGATGCATTCCGGCAACAGCGGTGTATATCTTTTCGTGATTGACGGAGAACTGGAAGTGGATGGAGATACGCTGAAAAGCCGCGATGGAATAGGTATTTACGATACTTCGGAATTCTCGGTGAAGAGTTTGCAACCCGCAAAATTCCTTGTTATGGAAATTCCGATGAATTAATCGTTGAAAATACAGGAATAGGCTTTGCCTTTTTTATATGACTCCCTTTCGTTGTACCTTTAATGGAAACAAAAAAGAAGAGGTATGCGAAAAGTGGCTTTAATTACCGGAAGCGCCAAGCGCATCGGACGAGCTGTTGCTTTGCATCTGGCTCAGTCAGGATGGGACTTGGCGCTTCATTTTCATCATTCGGAGACGGAGGCGGCTGAATTAAAGAGAGAGTTAAAACATATCAATAGTCACGGTACTTATCGCCTGTTTCAGGCCGATCTGAATCATGTTCCGGATGCGGAGAATTTGATTTCGAATGTGATTAGTGCTTTTGCCCGACTCGATTTGCTGGTGAACAATGCCTCCGTTTTTCAGCCCGTCACCATCAAGGATACTTCTACCATGATGTTGCAGCGCAATCTGCAGGTGAATTTCGTGGCTCCTTTCATACTCACGAGGGAATTCGCGAACCATGCCGACAATGGTGTGATTATTAATTTGGTCGATACCCGGATAAAGAAGAACAATTCCTCTCATGCTGCTTATAGTTTATCGAAAAAAGTACTTTGGGAACTAACGAAAATGAGTGCACTGGAACTGGCACCGGCATTCCGCGTAAACGCTATTGCTCCCGGTGCTGTTCTTCCTCCGGAAGGAAAAGATGATGCTTACCTGAATAATTTATCCGAGGCAACACCAATGAAAGAGCCGGCCGGACTGAAGCCGGTTTTACAGAGTCTTTCCTATATTTTGGAAAACGAAAATCTGACTGGCCAGGTTTTGTTCTGCGATAGCGGTGAGCAATTGCTTTAACTTTTCGCCGATCATTTTGTTTTTATTTACTGAAGTGCTAATTTTTAGCCTGCTAACTTAGATTCCCCTTTTTATGGCCCTGATACGCATCAAAGATCTGCTCATACGCACCATCATTGGATTTAATCCCGACGAAAGGAAGAATCGTCAGGATGTGCTGATTAATATCGAGATAGAAGTCGATACTCAAATGGCAGTAGAAACCGACGAACCAGATGGTATTTACGATTATAAAGCCATCACGAAACAGGTGATAAGCCTGGTGCAGGAGAGTCAGTTCAATCTGCTGGAAAAATTGACGCACACAATTCTTTCCCTTATTATGAAAGATGAGCGGGTAAAACGGGCGCGCGTTGAAGTAGACAAACCTCATGCCCTGCGTTTTGCTGAATCAGTTTCCGTAGTAATGGAGGAAAAAAGATGAGCGAAATGAATACTTGCGTGGTTGGTATCGGCTCGAATATTCACCCGGAAGAGAATATCCGTGAAGCAATTCGCATTTTGGAAGAAGAGCAGACACTTCTATCGGTGTCGGCGATGGTAGAAACCGAACCCATCGGGATTACCGATCAGCCGGCTTTCATCAACGGCGCCGTAAAGGTTTCTACGTCAATGCAGCAGGTGGAATTTTCGGCTTATCTGAAAAATATTGAAGATCGGTTGAAACGGGACCGTACACAGCCCCGTTTCGGACCCAGAACCATCGACCTTGATGTAGTTGTATGGAACGGTAAAGTAGTCGATCGCGATTATTATACTCGTCAGTTTTTAAAGAACGCTGTCGATGAAGTGCTCTGAATCCTACCAATCTTATATTTTAACTTAAGAAAGCTGCAGCTTTGCTGAATACTTGCCGGAAGCTTTCGTCCACATCTTTCGCAATTCCATTATTACTTACCGGAAAAGGATTTTCGTGACTGTATGGAAACGGAAAATCCAGGACTTCCATCGGAACGGGGATACTTCCTTTCCTTCCGTGAAGTGTCCGGTCGATGGCATCCGGCGGCATCACTTTATCTTTAGCCAGTGCTATCGAATAAATCTGCTGGTTATACTTTTTGAAAAAATGTTCCCGCCTCCGTTTCTTTTTCTCAATCCGAAGCATTGTTACAAATGATTTCCACATCTCGCGAAAGCGGAGAATGCCGTACATTTTCAGAATGGCCCGTATTTCCCGGTTTCGTTTGTGGAAAAACATTTGGCGCAGCGTAAAAAACGCCTGGTTGTCCATGATGTATTTTGAGGCGCCGTTCATCTGGTCGAAAGTCGGGCCGCCACAAAACATGAACAGTCGCGCATCTTTCAGCAATCCTTTTGGGTTGGAGAGGAAGAGAATTTCCGACAGAAAGGCTCCGATGGAATAAGCGAAAAAGTCAACCTTTGTTCCTTCCGGGAAAAGCGCATGTTCACCTTTCGTTACCTGTTTCAACAAGGTGACTACATCCTGGTAACTTTGCGCACCTGAAATAAAAAACTGCTCGGGACGTTCATCCAACCGCGAACTTAACGCTGCGTTGGCGAATGAAAGCTCTTTTAATTCTGCCGAGCTGGTTTTCCGTTCTTTCACCACCGAATTCATTTCCCTCGGATTGGTCCACTTTTTTGGCGAGCGGTTCATATGAAATGCAATGGGAAACAGAATGACAGCTTTTCCGGTGTGTTGCGCGAGGTAAAATGCCCACGAAAAATATTTGTCCCAGCTCCGCTCATTGAGGCCGTGAAGCAACAAAATAGCTTCGTCCGGTTTTCTGTCTTTTTCCGGAAGGAAAACGGGGTACCAGAATTGGTCATTTTCCGGATAACTGGTTCCCAATAGCTCATGATTGCATAACGAAGCAGGAAGCAAATCCTTCCAACTACGCTTTTTTCGGAACTCCGAGCGAAACTGAAAGTTCCGAATGCTCACCGGGCAACTTTCCAACTGAATTTCTGGCTTATCGTATACAAAATTGGCAGCAATCATTTGTTGCATCTCGGTGTAGTCTCTTTTCATTGTATTTTCATGCAGGTTGATAATCAGTATTTTCAGTTGCAAGTTAGTTTAACGCATACACTTGTTGGCGGTGTTTTGGAGGCTTTGCCATCAATGCTTCGGATTTGGGATGGAATCGTCTTTTTCGGGATGAAATCTCGTATTTCGGGATAAAAAACAGGGAATATTTGGGAGGTATAGTGGATTAAGTTGGCGGATGCTTTTTCCGATTTTGTGGATTTCGGCGTGAAGTGTAGTTTTGGGGCGAAGATCCGAAGGGAAAGCAACCCGGTTTCGGATCACGTAAGTAGAATATGTTTACTTTTAACAGCAGAAGAAATTAATCTCACGGTACGTGTTCTATGGAAAGACCCAAAAGCATACCTGAATATTTCATCAGTAAAAGAAATATTTACGTTCAGATTGCCTTTACAACGGTTTTTGCCTATGCTTTTATCAATATTTACGAGCCGTTTGGCGCTGCGCACTGGTACGCTATCACCAAGTGGCAGTTTCTGCTCTATTCCGGATTGTTGGTGTTGTTGGGGATGGTGGTGGTGATCGTTAGCCGGGTCATCATGTACCAGATTAATAAAGTTCGGTCGGTTTCTATTTTGCAGTACAGTTGGATGGTAGCCGCTGAAATCATCATTATGGCTGCCTTTTTCGCCCTCATCGAGGATTACGCGCTCGATGATTCGCGCACCTATGCCGAACTTTGGTTTATTGCCATCCAGAATACCGCACTGATTCTCCTCATACCGTATGTTATCAGTTTGCTTTTTTTCGCTTTCCAGGAAAAGAAAATCAAACTCGAAAATCTCACGTTCGACTATCTCAGAAAACCGGCTATCGATTTTATTCCCTTCCGGGATGAAAACGGTGTGATGCGGCTGAGCCTCAAAAAAAGCGATTTGCTTTATCTCGAAGCCAGCGAAAATTATGTGTTGGTTCATTACCGTGTCCGGAGTGAAATTAAGCAATACTTGTTGCGAAACAGTTTGAAAAAGCTGGAAAACGAGATGAAACCCCATCATATCTTACGTTGCCACCGTTCCTACATGGCGAATATAGAGCAGGTAAAGATGATGCAAAAAGGAAAGAAAGGTCTGGAACTTCATTTGAACGGACCGGAAAATTTAGTCATCCAGGTTTCGAAAACTTACGAGCCGGTCATTATTGCCGAACTCGATCTGTTGCCTTCTGCCAGTCAATCTTTGTAGTTGGGCAGATGGCGTTTTTCATTCTCCAAGCCTTTTATTGCACGCCCTTTTATTCTCTTATACAAAAGAACAAGAGAAGTGGAAATCTTTCTACTGTTCTTTTTCCATCTTTCTAAGTAGAAGTACTGTTCACTTATAAGTAGAAGTTTTCAAAAAGAACAGTAGAAGTTTACGAACTTATACGTAGAAGTTTTTGCTGTCGGAACAGATCTTATTTTTTGAGAACAAAATTGCTTTTGCAAAAGCTCTGATGGAAAATTGAATTTAGGTTTTATGATAAACTACGGCCACCTGAAGTTCTCAATATTTTCCAAAGAAAATTGTACACTTTAAACCCATTTGGAAAGCCATAAAACATCTGAGCTTCAATAAAAATTTTCCTATATTTGTAGACTTTTAAAAACCGGAGGTTTTCAATCATTATGACGAGGAAATTCAGGGAATATAAAGAGTTTGATCTATCGCAAATAAACAAGGATGTTCTGAGCTATTGGGAGCAGGACGATACGTTTCATAAATCCATGTCGACCCGTGAAGGACGTCCGACATTCGTGTTCTACGAAGGTCCGCCTTCTGCCAATGGTCAGCCGGGTATTCACCACGTAATGGCCCGCGCTATCAAAGATGTTTTTTGCCGCTACAAAACCCAACAGGGTTACCTGGTAAAACGGAAAGCCGGCTGGGATACACATGGACTTCCTGTTGAACTGGGCGTTGAGAAAATGCTGGGCATAACCAAGGAAGATATTGGTAAGAGCATTACCGTTGAGGAATACAATGCTGCCTGCCGCAAAGAGGTGATGAAATACACCGACATGTGGGAAGAGCTGACCCGCAAAATGGGTTACTGGGTGAACATGGATGACCCGTACATCACGTACGATAACCGTTACATCGAAACGCTTTGGTGGTTGTTGCGCCAACTGTACGACAAGGATATGTTGTACAAAGGGTACACCATTCAGCCGTATTCTCCTGCTGCCGGAACCGGATTGAGCTCACATGAGTTGAACCAGCCGGGGTGCTACCGCGATGTGAAAGACACTACTTGTGTGGCTCAGTTTAAGGTTGTTCGTGACGGTAAGTCGGAAAAACTTTTCGACAGCGTTGATACGGAGTTATTCTTCCTGGCCTGGACCACTACGCCCTGGACGTTACCTTCGAACACCGCACTGGCTGTTGGTGAAAAGATCCGGTATGTCCGGGTAGAAACCTTCAATCCGTACACCGGTATTCCGGTAACGGTTGTGTTGGCCAAGGATCTGCTGAGAAGCTATTTTCCTGAAAAGAATGAAGAACTATCGCTGGAAGATTATCAACCCGGCGACAAAAAGATACCTTTTAAAATCACAGCCGAATTTACAGGTGCCGATTTGGAAGGAACAGCTTACGAGCAATTAATCCCATGGGTAAAACCGATGGGAGATGCGTTCCGCGTGATCACTGGTGATTTTGTGACGACCGCGGATGGTACCGGAATTGTGCACATCGCGCCTACGTTTGGTGCGGATGACGACCGTGTAGCGAAAAAATCCGGAATTGCTCCGTTGATTTTGATTGACAACGAAGGGCGTCGCCAGCCGATGGTTGATAAAAAAGGACGCTTTTTCCGTACCGAAGATCTGGATACATCGTTTGTTGACGAGAATGTCAATACAGAGTTGTATGCAGAATATGCCGGACGATATGTGAAAAATGCGTACGACGAAAGTCTGGCCGACGATGATGCAACTCTGGATGTGGATATTTCGGTTATGCTGAAGAAGGAAAACAAAGCCTTCCGTGTCGAAAAGCACGAGCACAACTATCCGCACTGTTGGCGTACCGATAAGCCGGTGCTCTACTACCCGCTTGATTCATGGTTTATCCGGACCACAGCGGTTCGTGATGATTTGATCGAACTGAATAATACCATCAACTGGAAACCGAAATCGACCGGAACCGGCCGTTTTGGTAACTGGCTGGAAAACCTGGTTGACTGGAACCTGTCGCGTTCGCGTTACTGGGGAACTCCGTTGCCTATCTGGCGTACGGAAGATGGATCTGAAGAGAAGTGTATTGGTTCGGTAGAAGAGCTTTATGGAGAAATTGAAAAGGCTGTTGCTGCCGGATTCATGGAGAAGAATCCTTACAAAGGATTTGTTCCGGGTGACTACTCGAAAGAGAATTACGACAAAATCGATTTGCACCGTCCGTATGTCGACAACATCGTACTGGTTTCGGCTAAAGGTGAGAAAATGTTCCGCGAGCCCGATTTGATTGACGTTTGGTTCGATTCGGGAGCTATGCCGTTTGCGCAGATGCACTACCCGTTCGAAAACAAAGAAATCTTCGAGCAGGTGTTTCCGGCTGACTTCATCGCGGAAGGTGTTGACCAGACGCGTGGATGGTTCTTTACATTGCATGCTATTGCAACCATGACGAAGAAGTCAGTTGCATTCAAGAATATTATTTCCAACGGTCTCGTTCTCGATGCCAAAGGAAACAAGATGTCGAAGCGACTCGGCAATGCGGTCGATCCGTTTGAATCGATTGAGAAATATGGTTCTGATCCGTTGCGTTGGTACATGCTGACCAACTCGCAACCGTGGGACAACCTGAAATTCGATATTGCAGGTGTGGAAGAGGTACGCCGCAAGTTCTTCGGAACGTTGTACAATACCTACAGCTTCTTCTCGCTTTACGCGAATGTGGATGGCTTTAGTTACAGCGAGCCGGAAGTAGCCGCTACTGAACGCCCCGAAATTGACCGCTGGATTTTGTCGCTGCTGAACAGTTTGGTACTGGAAGTGAGCGACGCGTTGGAAAGCTACGAGCCAACCCGCGCCGGTCGTGCGATATCGGAATTTGTTACCGAGAATTTGTCGAACTGGTACGTGCGTTTGAGCCGGAAACGTTTTTGGGGTGGTGAGTATGGTACCGACAAGATTTCGGCATACCAGACGCTTTATACCTGCCTGGAAACAGTTGCCAAATTGGCTGCTCCTATCGCACCATTCTATATGGAACAGTTGTTCCGTGACCTGAATGCGGTAACAGGCCGTGATGAGGACAGTTCGGTTCACCTGACTGAATTCCCGAAAGCAGACAGTTCGCTTATCGACAAGTCGCTGGAAGAACGGATGGATATTGCACAAAAGGTTTCATCTATGATTCTCGGCCTTCGCCGGAAGGAAAAACTGAAAGTGCGTCAGCCGCTGGCCAAAATCATGGTTCCGGTTTTGAGTGAACATTTCCGTGAACAATTCGACGCTGTTCGCGATATTATTCTGACGGAAGTCAACGTTAAGGAAGTTGAATATATTGATGATACAGCCGGTATTATCAAGAAAAAGATAAAGCCGAATTTCAAGACATTAGGTCCGAAATACGGAAAAATCATGAAGCAGATTGCTGCTGCCATTAACCAGATGACGCAGGAAGATATTGCTCGTTTCGAAAAAGAGAGCGCTTATGAGCTCGTCGTTGGCGACGAAAACGTTCATCTCGGACTGGAAGATGTTGAAATTCTTTCGGAAGATATTCCGGGTTGGTTGGTTGCCAGTGAAGGCGGCCTGACAGTTGCCCTGGATATCGAGGTGTCGCCTGAATTGCGACAGGAAGGAATTGCCCGTGAGTTCATCAACCGTATTCAGAATCTCCGGAAGGAAAGTGATTTTGAGGTAACCGATAAGATTAACCTTCGAATTGCTCGTCAGGACGAGATTAATGAAGCGGTCAATAATTTTAGTGATTACATCAGTAACCAGACATTGGCTTCGAATCTCGAACTGGTGGATGCCATTGAGGATGAAAAGGCCAGACTGGTTGAAATTGATAAAGGAGTCGAAACCTATATTATGGTTGAGAAGGTGGGAAAATAATTTCCCATGTTATCAGCCATGGAAATATAAGCTGAAAAAAGTTATATTAGTCAGCTTATTTTAAGCCTGTATTCACCTTAATACTTTTACATTATGGCTGAAAAAATGCGATATTCAGATGAAGAATTGGCCGAGTTCAAGGATATCATTCTGAAGAAACTTGAGAAAGCGCGGAAGGATTACGAGTTGTACCGTAATGCTATTACCCATGGTGACGGAAACGACACGCAAGACACTTCGCCTACATTTAAAGTGCTGGAAGAAGGAGCTGCAACCCTTTCTAAAGAAGAAGCCGGTAAATTAGCTCAACGTCAGCAAAAATTCATTCAGCACCTCGAAGCTGCATTAATCCGTATTGAAAATAAAACCTACGGTATTTGCCGCGAAACAGGAAAATTGATTTCGAAAGAACGACTGCGTGCTGTTCCTCATGCTACGCTCAGTATCGATGCAAAAAACAAGCAACGGTAATTGTTCGTGCAGAGGTAACTGGATGAAGGTTGTAAAAAATAAATGACTTATTTTGTCCGGGGTGGAATTCTGCGCTCCGGATTTTTTTTAATGGTTTGTTGAAAATTTAGGATAATGGGTAAGAAAACCAGTTCGTTGTTGATTGTCTTTCTGATTTTGCTGGCCGATCAGACGTTGAAGTTTTGGGTGAAGACGCATATGATGCTTGGACAGGAATTTTCCGTTTTTGGGAAATGGTTTGTCATTCACTTTGTGGAGAATAACGGTATGGCTTTTGGATTCGAGTTTGCCGGTAATTATGGCAAAATCTTCCTGAGTGTTTTCCGCATAGCAGCTGTGGTAGGTATTGGCTGGTATCTGACAAAGCTCTGGAAAAGAGACGTGCCGTTTGGATTGATTGTTAGTGTTTCTCTTATCATGGCAGGTGCTATTGGTAATATTATCGATAGTGCTTTTTACGGAATGATTTTCAGCGATAGCTATGGACAAGTGGCTACACTATTCCCTCCCGGAGGTGGTTATTCCACATTCCTTCACGGTAGGGTGGTCGATATGCTTTATTTCCCCATTCTGGAGGGACACTACCCGATGTGGTTCCCGTTCTGGGGTGGACAGCAGTTTATCTTTTTCCGACCGGTTTTCAACCTCGCTGACTCGTCAATTACTGTTGGAATCTTTTTGATTCTGCTTTTTTATCGCCGTTTTTTTGACCGTCAGCCCGCAACCGTTGAGGCTCCTGAAGCTTCCACAACTGAAAATATAGAGGTGAATTGACATAGAAAAAGCCGGTGTTTCACCGGCTTTTTCATTCCATAAGATGTAATCTATTTACCCGAATTTTTAAGATTCAGAGAATCATTAAAAAGTTCTTTCGCTCAATAGTTTTCCTTCTGAGCCATATTTTTTCCATGTGCCCGATTTCTGTCCGTTCACATAGTTCATTTCATAAATGAGGTTTCCCTGGTCGTCCCAGATTTTCCAATCACCGTTCTTTTCTCCGTTTTTATAATTAGCGATGGCGACCTTTACTCCCTGCTGGTTGTAAGTAACCCAGGTTCCGTCCATTTCGTTGTTTTTGTATGAGCAAATACCTTTCAGTTTGCCATCTTCGAAATAGATTTTTGCTTTTCCATCCTTTAAACCATCTTTCAGGTTCATCTTTGTTTTCGGATTTCCATTGTCGTAGTACTGGGTGTATTCGCCGGTGTAAGGCTTTGAATCGGCAAAGTATATACCGTCTACTTTACTGACTTCCTGGGCAAATGTATTGGGTAAGAGGAAAAACAATATCGCGATCAATCCAATTAACTTCTTCATAACAGCCTCCTTATCTCGTTACGTGTTTTTATTATGCTAAAGTTAAGTAAAAGTTAACTGAGTTGATTTTTGGTTAACAAAAAATTAATGTTAAATAATTATTTCAAAATGAAATTGATAAAATATGGAATGTGTCTATAAAGAGATATTTCAAGTTAAATATTAAATATTTATGCAACATAACATATAGAGTGAGAGTTTTAGAAGCAGCTTATTTGCCGTGAAATGGTGAGACGGAGGGAGCTAAAAACTGCGAAACGAATGCGAATTGGGTCAGAAAATTCAATAAAAAAACCCGCTCCGGGGCAACAGAACGGGTCGAATGATTTTGAAATAAATTTAGTTCGGGTTCTTCAAACTAAAATCAACTTCATTGGCTTTTGGAGTGAGCACAATATTTTCAACGGTTTTGTTTTCGTACGAAATGTAGGAAGCTGTCAGGTTATATGTGCCCGGTTTCAAATTATCGAAATGGTATTTTCCGTCAAAATCGGTGTAAGCAACCTTATCAGTTCCGTCAATTGACACTTTTACGCCAACCAGGGTTTCGTTGGTTTTGGTGTCTACAATTTCTCCTGAGAGCTCTGTTACGAAAGCCTTCCCGGTAGAGGTATTTTCTGACTTACTTTCCTTATTGGCAGCCATCGCAAAAACGGTGCTTCCAATCAATAAAACTGATAAAACAAATTTTTTCATCTCGCTTGTGTTTATTCAACAGGAAAAGTATGGGTAAAAGGTTACAAAGCGGTTACAAAGATGTGAAGATCCGATTAAGATTAATATATAAGGCTCGGTTACTGAGTTAGGAATGAGGGTAACTGAAAAACGTCGGCTCTGTTTTAGGATGCCGGCGTTTTCAGTTCTTAAGAATGAACCAGACCCGGTTGGGATGCTGGTTCATTCGTGCTGTTTAAGCGCTGTCAATTCGATAGAATTTTACAATTCCGCATGCTGTATAAATAAATTGAAAGCATAAACAGTGGTGTTTTAGTCCTTCAGTTTGAAGTATATTTTGAAAGCCTTTTCGTTCCCGTTTGGCTTATTCCCGACCAGGTAAAAATTCACAACCGGATATTGCGGATAAACGTTTTTCCACATAATATAAGCACTGGTATCCCGACTGGTTGCCGATTTAAATGGCAAACCGAAGCGGGTGACGCTTTCGGCACTGTAGGCGACTGTGGGCTTGTGCACAATGATCTCAATTAGCTTATTATGCTTGAACCGAAATTCTGTAGAGTCGAGAGCATCATACATCTGAATGTATCTCGGTCGACCGAAAAGTAAGCGGTAGAAGGCGGTGTCCGGCCGGGCATCCAACAGCTTTTTGACTTCCGTTGTATCCGGATGTCCTTTAAACAGCTTTGCATCGAAAATGAGCCCGTTATTTTGCTTTTGCGGGTTGCAGGCGAACATGAGTCCTACAAGCAGGGTAAAAATGAAAATTTGAACAAATTTCTTCATTTGATTTATCTGTTTTTTCTATTTACTTAAGTTATAGCTGAACGAAACAGCATAGGTCCGCCCAAGCTGATATTTGGTTGTGTAATAAATGTTGTCTCCGAGCGTGATTTGCTCTTTATAGGTATTGTCCAGAATGTTTTTGGCCTTAAACATCACAGAAACCCGCTTCGACAAATTCTTTCTCAAAGTAAAATTCATGTCCGGCATTGGCTGTAGGTAAATCGACGGTAAGTCAATCTGGTAAACGATCAGCCGTTTGCCGCTGACGTTATAACTCAGGGTCGATTCCCAGCCTTTTTCCAGATTATCATATGATAAACTGGCGTTGAATGTATACGGCGCCTGGTCATACATCGGCCGCGTATCGCTGGCTCCCGGGTTCCAGGCGCGGATGGCTACCAACTCTTCCGGAGTGACATTCACGTAAGAGTAAACGTAGGTGTAGTTCGCTGCAATACGGAAATTCTTCAGTGCTTCCGTAAGTGAGCCGAGGTTCTTTCTGATTTCAATCTCCGCACCGTATAAGGTCGATTTGTCAACGTTTTTAAACTGGAACTGACTGGTTGATCCTCCGGCACGTGGCAACTGTGCGTTCTCAATCGGGTTATAGAACTTTTTATAGAACAGACTTGCCGACAGGTATTCTCCCGGGCTTGGGTATTTTTCCCAGCGCAGGTCGAAGTTGTTTACCAATGTACGTTTCAGATCGGGATTACCGTTCTGAATGTATCCACCGAAAAAATCATACGTAGCCAGCGGCGCAAACTCCCTGAATGAAGGGCGTGCCAACGTGCGGTTGGCAGAAGCGCGAATATTGGTTTTGTCGTTGATATTATAGGTCAGCGCAATCGAAGGAAGCAGGTCATTGGTCTTAATCGTACCTGTCGAATCGTTAAAGGCGCGCAGTTCCATATCGGTTTTTTCCATCCGGACACCAGCCGTCAGATTCAGTTTCTTCGCAATCGGACTTTCAATCATTGCGTAACCCGCGAACAAACGTTGGTAAGCATCGAAGTTGTTGCCGTCGATGTTGATCATCATCAGGTAGTTTTTCAGCGTTCCGTCTACGTAACCGAGATTCTGGTCCTGAAAGAAGACGCTGATATCACCGTCGAAATTTTTATTCGATTGGATATTGTACTGGTAAATATTTTCCCGGAATTCACGGTTTTTGTAGGTATACAAACCACCGAATTTGATCTTTGAATCGCGTCCGCCAAACAATTTCGCCGGAAGGGTAAAATCGAGTTTTGAACTGTTGTTGATCTCCTTCAGGTCACGATAAAAGCGGGACGGACGGTCAAGGTTTCCCATATAATAAAGGGTGTCTCCCTGTTGATTGATCGTGTATTGGTTCCTGATCATTCGCGTGTCGGGCTGCTTGATGGAAGAAAGAGTGAATGAGTTGCTCCATTTTACACTCAGGTTGTTCAGGTGCGGAAACACATGTTCACCCCGAAGCTGTCCGTTACGGAAAGCCCGTTGCGTGTAGGTGATAGCGCGGTTTTGCAAGTGGGTTGTTGAGTCGGGGTTGGCATCCAGCAAGTAACCGTCCTGATAACGAGCATCATTTGTTCCACTTTGGTTGGTCATCAGACTCAAGCCAATTTTGTTGTTATTGTTGAACTTGTATGAGGTGTTGAACATGGCTCCAAGTAACACTTCATCCTCCGATTTATGTTCGGTTGTAGCCATGTGAATGTCACGGTTCAGCGTGGTTTGTCCTTCACTAATTCCCTCGTAGGAATTTTGAACACCATCAGTATAGTTTGAATATTTTCGGTTGTACGACAGTCCGAAAATGTATCCGAGCGGTTTACCAAAAAGTTTCACCTGGTCACCTACCGAGAAGCTGAAGCTGTGATTCAGAAACTGTGAGGCTTTTCCCGGATTGAATTGGCGGTTTTTAAACGCACGTGAAACAGACGTGATTTCATTCTTATTGAGGTACGGATCGGGGAAATCACTGGCACTGTACTGTGCAATTTCTTTCGGTAAGGCCCGGAAGCCGTTATCATATCCCAGGAAGTCGGTTGAACTTCCTTTTGGGGCCAGAAAATCACTGTTAAAATTGGCTTGCGGATTGTATTCGAGTCCGGCTGAAAATGTCAGGTTAAAGGAAGTCGGAAAATCCTTTGTCGTGATGTCTACCAATCCTCCGGTGAAATCGCCCGGAAGGTCGGGAGTAAATGTTTTATAAACGATGATGTTGTCAATCAGGTTTGTTGGGAACAAGTCGAGCTGAACCGAGTTTTTGTTCGGGTCAAGACTTGGAACGTCGGAACCGTTCAGTACCGATTTACTATAGCGGTCACCCAATCCCCTGACAAATACATATTTTCCTGATGTAATGGTGACACCGGTTACCTTTTTCAGAGCGCCGGCTGCATCACTCACGCCCATGCGTGAAAATTGATCAGCGGTAATGGCGTCGAAAAGTTTGGGTGATTTGCGTTGTAGCGTGAGTAGGGCATTTTCGCTGTTTTTGGCCGCTTTAGCGGTAATAACAACTTCATTGATTTCGAGATCGGCCGGTTTCAAGTGGACGATCAACTCTTCCGCGTTACCAGCTTCAACTTTTACATCGGAAATGACGGTGGTTTGGTATGAAATGTATGAAACCCTGACATTGTATGTGCCAGCGTTTATATTGTTTAGTGTGGCAATTCCATCAAAATCGGTAATGGTTCCTTTCGAGGTTCCTTCAATCATTACCGTTGCCCCAATCAATGTCTCTCCGGTTTTGTCATCAACCACTGTCAGCCGGACGGACCCTGTTGTTTGGGCAAAGGCAGAAAAAACACTACCAATTACCAACATTAGACTTAATACAGCATGCTTGAAATTCATAATAAATCTGTTAAAATTCTTAGACTGATAAAATTTGGGCTTTGTTATGTTGGTTTACTCGGTTGATTTTTATGTAAAGATTTTGTCACATGGTATTCTAAAAAAAAGGGCCAAAGTGAATTGGCCCTTTTGTATATCATCACGGGGTATTAGTTGTTGATCACTTCCCAGGTTTTAGTCCAGTTAGCAAAGAACGGAGTCGTTGCATTGGGGTCAACTGCGCCTTTGAAACCTGCGTCTTCCAGGCTTGCATTGTATGCAGAAGCAAGACCTGTAGCCACATCAGTAGTTATGTCTGCTGAGGTAGGAGTGAATTTCTGAGCACCCGTTCCGAAAGCAGGGTCACCGATTTTGTTTTTCGCCATCAGGTATTTCTCTACATTATATTCCAGAGCAGCATCAGTTTCGTCGCTCAGCTGGAACATGTTGGCAAAGCCGGTAGAATCGTTAGAGAATGCATTGTTGGTATAAATCAGGTTGTTTTCGATTTTCAGCGTTCCGTAACCACCATCGGCAACAGAAAGCCACATATCGTAACAGCTGGCTGATTTGTTATCAGTTGCATTGATTTTGTCTGTTCTTCTCTCCATGTCAATAGGACCGTCAAATCCGTAGAATACAGAGTTGATCCAACGTCCTGCCCAACCATCGCGCATATAGATGGTCTGTTTGTTACTAGGAGTAAGGTTATCGTTGGTTCCTTCGTTATAGAGAGTAACGTTAACGTTTGCTACGGTAGCAAAAGGTTTTGCAGCTTCGTTAGCACCAACACCACCGTCATCTTCAGAACCGCGTGGGTCGCTACTTTCGTTAACTGAAGCTTTTTTCCATACCAGGGCGTACTGAACAGTTCCGTGGAAACCTTCGTCTTCGTCAAGACCGTCATCACCGGTGTATGAAAGAACAGCGTGTCTTAGGTTCGGAGCACCACCGAAGAACTCGATACCATCGTCGAAGTTGGAGAATACTTCAATGTGATCAAGGGTTGTTCCTGAACCTACAGCACCCAGTGAAATACCGTTGATTTCGTTGTCGGCGCCAATTACACTACCACCATGACGAACAGATACATATTTCAATACACCTGAGTTGTCGGTATCATCAGTACCACCGTACAATCCGCGTGTTTCAGTTTCAGGAATACCTTCGATTGATTTTTCGCCACCTTCAGCAACGTTGCTGGTAGTTGCTTTACCAAGAATGATCAATCCACCCCAGGTTTGGTTGGCATCGTCTGGTACAGAACCATTCAGGTCATCAGCCAGACCCGTCATGATGATAGGCTTGTCTGCGGTACCTTCAGCCATGATTTTAGCACCACGGGCAACGATTAAAGCAGATGCGCCAGCACCCTGTCCGGGCTGTCCTTTAATGATAGTTCCGGGCTCGATGGTCAACGTTTGACCGTCGTTAACAAAGATGAAACCACGCAATACATAGATGGTGTCGGCACTCCAGGTTACGGTTCCAATACCATCAGCACTCGCGTATACATCTTTGGTCGGCATTGCCGGCTCAGCAGTTTTGTTCATCGTTGCTGTAGCATTGTCCGATTTGGAATTGGCATCGGTAATGGTCAGGCTAACTGAACCTGCACCAACTTCGTTGTCAGCAGTAAAGGTAACAACTACATCGCCGCTGGTTGCTCCTGCTGTAAGTTCACTCTTAATAGTAGCTGAACCTCCTGTGGCATTTGCAGTGGCTGAATTGTATCCTCCGGGAACAGAAACATTGAAAGTAACATCAACGTCTGTAGCAACCTGTACATCGGTGTTGACAGAAGGAGCACTTACAGATGGAGCATCTGCTACTGAAGGGCTGTCATTTTTTGAACATGAGTTCAAAACGACTGCGCCCATAATCAGTGTTGCAAACAGGAAAAAATGCAATTTTTTCATAATCCTCTTCATTATTTAATTTAAAATTCGGGTTCGTTTTTCTTTTTTTGGATTTGATATTTATGTTCACTAATTGCTTCTTTCTCTCTACGGTTTAAAGCCGTTTTTGGTGAAGAAATTAGTTGTTACATTTTCGTCATATTTTTGAATATCAATCCCTTTCGAATTCGATGTGAAGAACGACGTAAAATATTACACTGTGATTAAGGAATATTAACTTTTGTGTTACAATAAGGTCGGTGCTGTTACAATTTGATTAATGGTTAATTATCATTAGTACAGCTTATTGTATGGTGTTTTGAATGATGTTACAGAGGTGAGTTGTAACAATGTAGGGAAGTATTTTTGTCGCAAAATTTCGACAGCTTTTTGGGGGGGGGCGCCTAAACAGGCTGATCAGCAGTATGGAAAGACATTAAAAATGAATTACTGGAGGAAAAATTGTCTGGAGTAGATTTCAGCCGGACGAAAAGTGAAAACTTAAGGAGCAATGGTTGGGCAAATAAAAAAGGGCGGAGAAATTTCCGCCCTTTCCATTACCATGTATAATGGTATTACTCTTTTGTCAAAAATTCAATCTGCGGGTCGACCGGGTACCGACCGGATTCTGCTCCGTAAACCGAGAGACCTCCTTTTTCCGATGTCAGACGAATGGTGATGAATCCTTTTTTTACTGCTTCTTTTACCTCGTCGAGCGATAATCCAACTGTAATCAGGTAACCATACGAACCCGCTTCGTCGAGCATCCATTTTTTGCCGGTGTTTTCGCCCCACTTATCTCCAGGCTCCTGGTTCATCCACGACAGCATGCCCCGATGGTCAGCTGGATCATCCTCCAGAGGAATTTGGTTCAGCGGTCTTCCATCGATGGAGATGGAGAGTGTTCCTGGATGTTTCTTCTCATCAGTTTGTGGATAGGAGTTTTGTCCGTACCCCGGGTCGGTGCCTTTTTCAGTAACAATCGTCATCCCGATATTTTCAGCATCACCGTCTTCCAGGTATTTGCTCTGCGGAAACCTCGATGCAACCTCACAACGAAAGACTGCACCCGTCACATTGTCCAGATTCAAATCGGCTGGCACCTTAAATCGGTATTCAAAATATCCGGTACCCATTCCCCACACTTTTTTCCCTTCCTGTGGCTTCCGGTATTTGATGCTCCAGTCGGCTTTGCTGAACTGTGAAGGCGACATTGCAACCGTATTTACCGGTAGTTTCGTACCGGTTGCCCGGAATGGAAGGAAATTTCGTTGAATAATATCACCATTTTCATCTTTCAGCAAGGTAACCAACATGCCGGACGCTAGATTTTCAGGTAGGCTGGTTGTAATGTTTTCTTGCGGAACTGCCTCGAACGGTTTTATGACAGCGGGCATGGTTCCGCTCTCGCCTTCAATTACTTTTCCTGTCGGTGAATATCCTTTAATATACCAGGCGATAGTTGCTGGGCCGATATTCTTTTGAGTGACCGATGAAACGGTAACAGGAATGGTTACTTTCTGACCGGCCTGATAAACCTCGTAAAAATCTTTACCCGGAATGACGTAGTAATTGGAATGAAAATCGCGCATGCTCATGCCTAGAACGAGGTCCGACAGTCCAAATATTTTCTTACCGCGGTCGAATCGGTAGTAGCCGTTCCATTCATTAATCACGTCATGGAATTCAGTGAACAGGAATCCCGCGATTTTCGGCCTTCGTCTGAATTCGTTCATCATGACATGGTATTCCCAGGTCAGGTCGATGTCGCCTGTACTGCCTGCATAACCCCACACGGCACCACACTCTGAGTTGAGCATCGGCACCTTTCCTTGCTTGTGCCCGTTGATATAATTGAAGGTCGAGCCGGGAAAAGTTTTAGCGACTACATTATCCAAAAAATCGGACCATTGCCTTGCAGGTAAGTAGGCATGCCAGGTGTTGAGGTCGGTTACCACATGGTCGTAGTTACAGGGGGAGTTATCTTCTACCAATCGGGTTGGATCCATTTCTTTTGCTTTGTGATACCAGTCGGCAACCCATTGTTGAGTAGAAGGTGTGTATTTTCGATTGTTTCCTTTTCCGGAAAAAAGTCCCCAGGTTTCGTTGAACAGAACCCATGAAAAAATGGATGGATGATTGAAATCGCGGTTGATCTCGGCTACAGCCAACTCCTCCCAGTTCTTTTTTGCTTCCGGTGTCGGCGGCCCCCAAAAGTTCGGGATATCTTCCATGATAAGAAGCCCGAGTTTATCTGCCCAGAAAAGTTTGCGCGGAATTTCGGCTTTGATGTGAATACGAAGTCCGTTTAAGCCGAGCGCTTTGGCCCGTTTTATTTCGTTTTTCATGAAGTTATCGGAAGGAAAGGTGTAAAAACCTTCCGGATGATAACTCTGGTCGAGTGTCAGGCGCAGGTAAATTGGTTTGTTATTCAAAGCCACGTACCAGAAATCTTCTCCGGGGATTTTGACCGATGAAATTTTCCGCATTCCGAAGTAGGTATGAATCTCATCGGCTTGTTTTCCTTTTCCCGCAGTAGCGGTTACATTATATAAGAAGGGATTACTCAATTCCCATAAGAGCATGTTCTTCACCGGAAGGGTGAATTGCGCCGTAGCATCTGAGGCCGGAATCACTCCTTTCAGATGCAGGTTGTTGTTTTCTCCTGTTAAAGTAAAAGGCCAGTCTGTTTCGGCTTTCCGCGAAAGCGTTACCCGGACGGTTACTTGCTTTTTGTCGATGTCCGGAAAAAAATGAACCTGTTTGATAAAGATGTCCGGACGTTTCTCCAGATAGACAGTTTGCCAGATTCCCCGGGCGTTTCCATAATACTGTTTCCCTGATGGGCGGTCGTCCAAGTCGCGATCCTCAACTCGCACCACCAAACGGTTTTTTCCTGGTTGTAGGTAAGGTTGAATATTGAAATCGAAAGGGGTGTATCCGCCACGATGCTCCCCTATTTTATTACCGTTCAGCCAAACTGTCGTGTGAAAATCGCTGGCCATGAAAACCACGTAGGTTTTCCCTTCGGATGTGCTGAGTTCGTCATTCAACGTGAATTCCCGGGTGTACCATCCGTAATGTACATCGGGCTCTTTTATTCCTGACTTTGGACTTGCCCACGAAAAAGGAACCAGTATTTGCTGGTCGAAGCTTTCCGGTTGGTTTTGCCAATGCTGCCTGACCCCTACATTGTTTTTATCGGTCCGGAAATGCCATGTTCCGTTCAGGTTTTGGAATGTGTTGCGTTGGAATCCCGGACGCGGATGTTCTTTTAAGGGGATATTTTCCGGCGCATTTGGCGCCGCCGCTGCTGCATAGAAAAATGAGCAGAGAAAGAATAGTGAAATAATCAGTTTCATTGTTTGGTTTATTTTGGATTAGAACATGTTAAAGATAATCACATTCTGTATTGAAGCGAAGCCTGTTTAGCAATAAAAAGAAAAAGGGCACCCGACGCTTCAGGTACCCTTTTTGGAAAGGAAAGTTACTTGCCATCTAACAATGGCCTCTTGAAAAATTGTTCTGAACCTATATGTTTCTAATGAATTCTCACCTTGCCGTTTTTCTACTAAAGAAAGCTGGCTTGTTCAATCTGTTTTCTATTTCAATCTTTTCAGACTACATAGTTAAAGATGAAATAGTAAGTGAATGCTAATTCAGATTAAATAAGTGTTTAAAGAAATATTTCGAGGGTATTACAGCTTAATAATTAATTAACAAAAACTGCTATATGAGCCTATAATAAAGGGAAGTATATAGTCTTGAACAAGAAAAGCCCTTCCCGGAAGGGGAAGGGCTCAGTATATTGAAGCAACCAGTTTTATTGTTGTTCCATTGTTGAATGTGTGATAAAATCACGGGTCGATTTGACCATGTTAACAGTTTGCAGCAACAGGTTTTTGGTTTCTGACATCACATTGAAAAACAGAACCGAGTTGCGGCTATTGACTTCTTTCTTCTTGATACGGCGAATCTGGTTTTTCTCCAAATCGCGGATGTTATCGATGATGACTTGTCGTTTGGCAATCAGTTCTTCAATTTGATCGAACTCGCTTTCTTTAATAATGTGAAGAGCAAAATTCAGGAAGTCGGTAATTTGCGAACTGAACTTGGTTAAATCTTCAACCTGATCTTCATTGAAAGGCTTGTGATTATTCTCTACATGCTGGTGCAACGGACCAACTACGTATTTGATTGAGTGAGCCATTTCGCGCAGGTAATCAACAATTTGCACGTAGAAATGTCCGGTTTCAACCGAATCTTTCTGTAATTTTTGCACCACCTTTGAAATGTTGGCTTTCAGCTTTCTCGCTTTCTGGTTGAACTCTTCCACGTCGCGATCAATCTGTGCCAGTTGTTTCCGGTTTTGGGCAAAGAAACTTTCCAGTGCAAGGAAGTAAGCTTTCGATGTGGAAATAATCGCGTTGGTTACTTTCTGATTGGACTTATCCAGCACCTTTTCTACTTCTACGGTTGCTTCCGGGAAATCTTCTTCTTCCAGCTTTTTAGCTTCGCGTTTGCGGAAGAATACATAGGTGCGAATCACCATAATAGCGGCAACAGCAGCAAAGACAAAAATCATGTACTGTCCACCGAGTGAAATCAGGGTAGCAATGATGAGTGAAACAGTGAAAGCAACAAAAGCGGTCAGGAACCAACCTCCTACTACCGTGAAGACACCTGAAATTCGGTAAACGGCCGATTCACGATCCCAGGCGCGGTCGGCCAACGAAGTACCCATGGCTACCATGAAGGTAACATAGGTTGTTGAAAGGGGTAATTTCAGGTTGGTACCGATGGTAATCAATACCGATGCAACAACCAGGTTACTGGCCGCCCTGATTTTATCGAAATGAGGTCGGTCCGGATTCGTATCGTCTATCGGAACAGCTTCGAAACGGCTGTCGATCCAGTTGGTAACCCGGCTTCCCAGGATGCGTTTCAATCTATCGCCGGTGCGAATAGAAGAGCGTACCAGGGCACGTGATGCGTAGGAAGAACCAAAGCGCTCGTCGCCTTCAGCCTGACGGGCCAAATCCACAGTTGTAGCAACCACCGATTTTGCTTTTCGGGAGGCGATAAGCGTTCCAATCATGATGAGGCCGGCGATCAGCAGCATGTAGGTATCGGTTCTCACCGGTTGGTTGAGGATGTTCATGGTGAATCCATCCGGATTAACGGCACCGGCGGCCATCCACGCTTTGAACGATTCGAATCCGGCAAGCGGTACCCCGATAAAGTTCACCAAATCGTTTCCGGCGAAAGCCATAGCTAACGCGAAGGTTCCTACCAGCACAATGAACTTGAGAACATCGAACTTCTTGAAAATGAACTGGAGAATTTGCAGTAAAATGGTCCACCCGATGAAGCTGAAAAAGAGAATCGTCCACATGTTGTGTGTGAGATAAGCAACATTTTCGGGTGTCAACCATGAGGCACCTTTTGCACC
This sequence comes from Prolixibacter sp. NT017, assembly GCF_009617875.1. Lineage (NCBI taxonomy): Bacteria > Pseudomonadati > Bacteroidota > Bacteroidia > Marinilabiliales > Prolixibacteraceae > Prolixibacter > Prolixibacter sp. NT017. Next base: position 4,431,307 of record NZ_BLAV01000001.1, read on the forward strand.
TTTGATGACAATGAAATAGGTAATAACGGCAAAGCCGAATCCTCCGAACATGGAACCGATGTAACGAATTTTCTTTTCGTACTTAAAGGTGAATACCAGTCGGGTAAACCATTGGACGATGGTTCCGACCGTAAAAGCGATGACTACCGATACCAGGATACCGGAAATAATGGCGAGTGCTTTTTCAGTATTGATATACTGAGCGAGTTCTACCATTGAACCAGAGGCTTCTTTGATCTTAACAGCAGCCACCGCTACAGCCGAACCTAAAAGTTCGAAAACGATGGATACGGTTGTAGACGTAGGTAAACCAAACGTATTGAACATGTCAAGCAGGATGATATCCGTTATCATCACCGCAAGGAAAACGGTCATAATTTCGGAAAAAGCAAACATGTCAGGATGGAAGATCCCTTTACGGGCGACCTCCATCATACCGCTGGAAAAAGTTGCTCCGATAAGAACACCTAAACCGGCGACACCCAAAATGAGCCATTTGGGAGCGGCTTTGGAACCTATGGCTGAATTCAGGAAGTTAACGGCATCGTTACTTACCCCGACAATCAGGTCGGAAGCAGCCAAAGCAAACAGGATAATTACAAGGATTAGATAAAAGCTTTCCATTGATTAGATTTTTGTAAAAAACTCGTGCCAAAGATATTGTTACACAGTTGTTACCTATGTTAAGAAATGTTAAAATAATGTTAACTGGTTATCATTATCTGAATTTTCTTATTTATTGTTTAGTTTAGGTTTACCGGACAAACAATTCCTATATTTGTTGATATTTAGAGTGTAATAGAATTGAAAAACGAACAATTAATGAATACTTCCTCACCAAGAAGGATGTCGGTGTTACTATCGGTATCCCTCACACTCGTTTTCACGCTTTTATTGGCAAGCTCTTTCTTTCTGCACGTAACCTACTGGTACTGGAGTTTTCTCTTCGTTCCGGTTTTTTTCGGAATCGCATATTTATTGATTCATTATATTCTGAATCACCTGATATACGATAAAATTACCCCAATTTACAAAACCATTCGGGAAGTTCCGGTTGAAGGAAAGAAACAATTGAAACGGCAGGAAGGCAGCTCCGATATTATTTCGCAGGTAAACATGGAAGTAAAAGCCTGGGCCAGCGAAAAGCTTTCGGAAATTGAGCGCCTTCGTGATTTGGAAAAATACCGGAAAGATTTTTTGGGTAACGTTTCGCATGAGCTGAAAACCCCGATTTTTAATATTCAGGGGTACGTTCTCACGTTACTCGACGGTGGAATGGACGACCCGAAAATCAATCGATTGTACCTGGAACGTACCGAGAGAAGTATCGACCGAATGATTAGTATTGTGGAAGATCTGGAGTCAATCACCAAATTAGAGTCGGGTGAGTTGAAGCTGAACTGGGAGACTTTCGACATTGTGAAACTGACGGAAGACGTATTTGAGCTGGAGCTGATGGAGGCCCAGGAACGCCGCATTTCACTTCTTTTCCAGCAAACCAATACGAAGCCGCTTTGGGTGCTGGCCGATAAGAAACGCATCTTCGAGGCGGTTAGCAACCTGGTGATGAATGGACTGAAATACGGAAAGAAAGGCGGCTATGTAAAAGTAGGGTTCTTCGATATGGATGACCACGTACTGGTGGAAGTGAGCGATAATGGAATTGGAATTGCCAAGCAGGATCTACCCCGTATTTTTGAACGTTTTTACCGTGTCGATAAAAGTCGTTCGCGGCAGCAGGGAGGTACCGGCCTTGGACTGGCGATTGTTAAACATATTATTGAAGCACATGACCAAACCATACAGGTGAGGAGTGTTCTCGATAAAGGAACTACTTTTACGTTTACGTTAGAAAAGGGCACTCCGGGCAAATAATTTTTCCGGAATGGGTTAAACCAAATTAACATTTTGTAATTTGGGAGGGTAAAACTGACCCGGCATAATCATAATCATTATGGCAGAAAAAGAAAATAACTACAAAATTCTCCTGGTAGACGACGAAGAAGACATTCTTGAATTTATCAGCTACAACCTCGAGCGCGAAGGTTTTAAGGTGTATTCGGCCAGGAATGGAGTGGAAGCCATTAAGATGGCTGAAAAGAAGAAACCGGATCTGATTATTCTGGATGTCATGATGCCTGAAATGGATGGTATCGTGGCTTGTGAAGAAATCCGAAAGATTCCGTCATGTAAGGATACCGTGATTGCTTTCCTGACAGCACGTGGTGAAGATTATTCACAGATTGCCGGTTTCGAGGCGGGAGCCGATGATTACATCACCAAGCCCATCCGGCCGAAGGTGCTCATCAGTCGTGTTAAAGCGCTGCTGAAGCGCTCAGGCGTTGCTGCAGCCGAGGCCGCTGCTCCCGAACAAATTATCACAATTGGTAACCTAACGATTGATAAAGAGCGTTATCTGCTCAAAATCGATGATAAGGAGATGATTCTTCCCCGAAAGGAATTTGAATTGCTGTCGTTGTTGGTTTCTAAGCCTGAAAAGGTATTTACCCGCGAAGAGATTTATAATGCCGTATGGGGAGAAAACGTGATTGTCGGTGATCGTACCATTGACGTGCATATCAGGAAATTACGAGAGAAGATAGGTAACGATCATATCAAAACTCTGAAAGGTATTGGTTATAAGTTTGTGAATTAACCAGGTAGTCCGGATAGTTTTCATAATGGAATTCAACCGGATTATTATTACATTTGTTTTAATCACGTAAATTCACGCTTATGAAGAGATTTGTGATTGCCGTAATGGTCATTGTTGTTGCTTTTTCCTATTCATGTAAGAAAAAGGAGAAGCCGGCACCGCCACCTCCGGCACCGCCAAAAATCGAGACTCCCAAGCCAAAACCCAAGCCGGTAGTCAAGCCAGAACCGGTGGTAAAGGACGAAGGGGTTAATCTCGATGATAAGTATTTTGTGGTAGTAAATAGCTATACGATTCCGGAAATTGCCCGTGAAAGGAGTAAGGAATGGAGCAAGAAGGGATTCAACCCCCGGGTGATTATGCGGAATATGGACGGCTATTATCGGTTGGCTGTTAAATCGTTTAACGATTACTCCGACGCCATGGCCGCCGCATTAAAGCTTCGGAAGGAATACCCGGAGTTTAAAGATGCCTGGGTGATGAATCGCTCAAACAAAATTGAAGATGAGGAATAAAATCGAAAATCCTAAGATATACCCGGCATAAACCTGTGCCGGGTTATTTTTCCCCATTACCAGCCTCGCGTATCCTGTAAAGCCACCGGCCAGCAGGATGATTATAATCAAGCCCATATCGTGTTGCCCCAGGCGCAGCATGATGGCCAAAACAATCCCGAACAAAGCTCCTAATGCAGCCATATGTGAACTGATATTCCACCGAAGGGATATTAATGCCAAAGCCACTAAAACGAGCGTTCCGGAAAGAAAAATAGCGTTAAAAAAGCCGGCAACCGGTAATTTGGAAACCAAATAGTATCCGGCAAAATAACTCACACCCGAGATGAGATAAGTTAATGTCTGGACCGGAACTTTCTCCCACGATTCAGAGTTGCTTTTAAATATTCGCCCGCTAAGAACAAACAGGGCAGGAATAACTCCCGTGCTGGCCAGCGTACTGATGATAACAACTTGTTTTAGCGTTCCCGATAAAAATGTGATATACAAATCTGTTTGAAACAGAAGAAGCAATCCGAGTGTGGGTAATAACAACGGGTGAAAAGCAATTGATATGCTTCGGGCTAAAAATTTTTCCATTACGGTATTGTTCAGGTGAATATTGTTGCCTTCCTTTTTACTTACAACTCTTTTCGCATACGGGCGACCGGAATGTCCATCTGTTCGCGGTATTTGGCAACAGTACGGCGTGCAATTGGGTAAGACTTCTGCTTCAGAATTTCGGCCAGAGCCTGATCGGTCAGAGGCTTTCGTTTGTCCTCTCCTTCAATGCACTCCTTTAGTATTTGCTTTATTTCCCGGGTAGAGACTTCCTCTCCCGTGTCTTTTTGCATCGATTCGGAAAAGAAATATTTAAGCGGGAAAATTCCAAAATGCGTTTGAATGTACTTGCTGTTCGAAACGCGCGAAACCGTTGAAATATCCAGGCCGGTTCTGTCGGCAATGTCTTTCAGGATCATCGGACGCATTTTGGTTTCATCGCCTTCCATGAAATATTCCTTCTGGTAGTCGATGATTTCGTTCATAACCAGTAACAACGTTTGCTGTCGTTGGCGAATAGCGTCGATGAACCACTTGGCCGAATCGAGCTTTTGCTTCATGAACATGACCGTATCCTTGTCCTGACGGCTTAGGTTTTTCCGGTTTTCCTGGTAAGCTTTGAGCATATTGGCATAATGCCCGTTGATATGAAGATCAGGCACATTCCGCTGGTTCAGCGAAAGCTGTAATTCGCCATCCATCAACTCCAGAATGAAATCGGGGATGATGGATTGGTTTGTGCGATTAATTGTATTGCTAAACGAACTTCCCGGCTTCGGATTCAGCTTTAATATTTCATCGATGGCTCTTTTCAGCTCGTCTTCCGAAACGCCGAATTTCCGGGTAATCTTATCGTAATGCTTGCGCGTGAATTCGTCGAATGTGTCACGAAGAATCCGGGATGCCAGTTGTATTTCCGTTTTCGAGAGGTCTTTCCTCTCCATCTGCAAACGCAGACATTCCCGCAGGTTCCGTGCTCCTACGCCCGGAGGTTCAAATTCCTGGATGACACGGAGAATGCGCAATAACTCGAACTCGTCGGTGGTGACATTCTGCATGAATGCCAAATCATCCATAATCGACTCCAAATCGCGGCGCAAATAGCCGTCTTCGTCGATATTACCAATGATCTGCTCTGCCAGCACTAACTCGTGCTCCGAAAGATAAACCTCGCTCAATTGTTGCTCAACGTACTCGTGAAACGATGAACCGGATGAGAAAGGTATTTCGGTGAATTTGTCGTCCTTTGAATAATTCTGGGCCGTGTATTTGTACGACGGGTAATCTTCGTCGTTCAGGTAGTCGTCTACCGAGAATTCATCATTGTCCTTATCTTCATTCGACTTCAGATCGTTGTCGTATTCCTCTTCCTGGTACTCGGAATTATCATTGTCCATATCCAGTACCGGGTTTTCTTCCAGCTCTTTCTTGATGCGTTGCTCCAACTGCATCGTAGGAATCTCCAACAGCTTGATAACTTGTATCTGCTGTGGAGAAAGCTTTTGCAGCAATTTCTGTTGAAGACTTAATTTTTGCATCTCTGGCTGATTTTAATCTGTCCGAAATTTATAAAATAAAGAACAAACTTCCGTGAAAATAAAACCCCGCTAATGCAATAATTAACGGGGTTCGCGTATTTTATGTTTTTAACTTAATTAAAATTCACAGTTTTTCGGCGTACGCGGGAATGGAATGACGTCGCGAATGTTACCCATTCCGGTTACGAATTGAACGAGACGTTCAAAGCCCAATCCGAATCCTGCGTGCTGGCATCCGCCAAAACGACGGGTATCCAGGTACCACTGCATTTCGTCGGCCGGAATGTTCATTTCTGCCATGCGGCTTTCCAGCACCTCTAAGCGTTCTTCACGTTGCGAACCACCAATGATTTCACCAATCTGCGGGAAGAGAACATCCATGGCGGCAACTGTTTGATTATCGTCATTCATACGCATGTAGAATGCTTTGATTTCTTTCGGATAATCGGTCAGGATGACAGGCTTCTGGAATTTCTTCTCTACCAGGTAGCGCTCGTGCTCACTCTGCAGGTCGGTTCCGAATCCTTCGATTGGATACTGGAATTTACCTTTCTTGTTCTGTTTCGAATTCTTCAGAATGTCGATGGCTTCGGTATACGTCAAACGAACAAATTCGTTGTCGGCCACAAACTTCAGCTTCTCGATTAATTCCATCGAACGTTGGTCGGCCGGCTTATTCTTCTCTTCTTCCTGAAGCCGTTTGCTGAGGAACTGCAGGTCGTCCATGCAATTATCCAGCGCATAGCGGATGAGGTATTGCAGGAACTCTTCGGCCAAATCCATGTTATCGTTCAGGTCGAAGAAAGCAACTTCCGGCTCAATCATCCAGAACTCAGCGAGGTGACGCGAAGTGTTGGAATTTTCGGCACGGAATGTAGGACCGAACGTGTAAATACGTGACATCGCCATAGCGAATAATTCGCCTTCCAACTGACCCGAAACTGTTAGATTGGTTGATTTTCCGAAGAAATCTTCGCTGTAATCAATTCCGCCATCTTCGGTTTTGGGAAGATCGTTCATGGGTAAAGTGGTTACCCGGAACATTTCGCCGGCTCCTTCAGCGTCAGAACTGGTGATAATCGGTGTATGAATATTGTAAAATCCACGTTCGTTGAAGAAGTTGTGGATAGCAAAAATCAATTTATGCCGGATACGAAAAATGGCGCTGTAAGTTGCTGTACGTGGACGTAAGTGTGCTACATCGCGCAAAAATTCGAGCGTATGACGCTTGGGCTGAATCGGATATTTATCCGGATCGGCTTTACCGATGATTTCAATTTTTTCAGCCTGTAGTTCAACCGACTGACCGCTTCCTGCCGACTCTACCAATTTTCCGATTGCAGCAATGGCCGCGCCTGTATTAATGTGCTTCAGAATCTCTTCCGCAAAGTTTTCAGCATCAGCTACCACCTGCAAATTATTGATGGTTGAGCCGTCATTTAAAGCGATGAAACTTACATTTTTACTGCCGCGACGGGTTCTAACCCAACCTTTCACTGTAATTTCGGCGCCAACCTGGCCCGATTTCAGAATGTCAATAATTTGATTCTTCTTCATTTTAAAAATTTTTTATAGCTGATTGAACAGAACTACAAAAGTAAGATTTTTGTCTTTTACAGGGTGACCTCAACTTTAAATCTTTTTAATTGTCAGGGGACAGAGCGTTGGTAAATCTGCATAGCCGACTTTAATGTCTTTTTTTACCTTTGCAAAAAACAAGTAGTAAAATGAGTGCACCGCAGAATTGGAATGAGTTGTGTGACCGACTGAGTGATATGTTCGGGATGGATGTTGACCTGAATGGCGTATTGTACCTGGTGGGAGTTAGGGAGCGCGGATTGACTCTTCGGAAATTCACCAAATTTGAAAAATGGAGCCTGATCAATCTGGGCAGTTGCGTTTTATATAAAGAAATTGGCATGGTAGAAGAGTTGGGAACCGACCGGGACGGCTGGCCAATGTTCCGCGAAAAATCTCTTTTGACCAACTGGACAGAGGATAGAAAGCAGAAAACACTTCAGGATTGTGCTATTCGCTATTTCTCGAAAGTTTTTGAAGACAATCCCGCAGAATAATGTAATTGTTTTTTTTTGAAGTTAGAATTTGTGATTAGCGAAGAATGTTTGTTTCTCCTTTCGTTTGGAATAATCAAATTTTAAGGATAATTTCGGGATAGAAAGACGGATAACCTCTGGATAAGAATACTTAAAAAAAAGTAATTAGCTATTAATTACTTTGTCCGGTAAATGCGAGAAGTGGTCTGAATGTGCATTGGTATTGCTGCGATAGTTACGGGGAAGAAGTTATCCACATTTGTTTGACTAGTTAATCGATAATTCCATGGGCAGAAGAGAGGCCTCTTTAGCAAAACAAAGTCATCTGTTGCTGTTGGCGGCTTATTTATTTACCCTTTCCTTAGCCGTTGTGTTTGTGAATTGGGAAGCTACACCTTATAATCCCGGATATGCCTGTATTCAAACCGTTGAAGTATTTTGCATTCTACTGTTCACATTCGTTTTAAGTGATTATCCCGCACGAAACTTTATCAAACATGGTCTTTTCCAACTTTTGTTTCGCTTGTTGGTTCTTTTCGGCGCGTCGGTGCTAATCATTCGGTTGAATATTGAGTTTACACCCTACAACGTCGAGTTTGTTTTGTTTAGGGCTTTAAAAGTCTTCGCAACGCTTTCGCTGGCGATGATTATCCGCTTGGTTTTTATCCGGTATCAAATGAAGCGGTAAACTATTTTATCATCTCTAGTGCATCTGCAACTTCTTCTACCGGAAGTTGACATGCCTGATTGACACAGACATATATCCTTGTTTTATCTTCTTCCAATCGGTTTTTCAGAAGCGGCAATTCGCTACGTTCGTTTCCCAAACAAATGACTGTATTGGGCAGATAATGCTGATTAATTTCATCAGAGTGTTTAATTGCGTCTGGTCCAGAAATCGCTATTTCGTAATAGGGATTAGCCAGGTTGAGAAGTAGTCTTCCCCAGTTGGCAAACGCTCCCGGTATTTTCGTAAACAGCTTTTGATGTTGGAGCGCCATACGTGAAGCTGTGTCGATCCACTCTCTGTTTTCGAGCAAATGCCCCAAACGGAACAGCACATGCGCCATCACCGAATTGGCTGCCGGAATTACGTTGTCATACGTTTCATACGAATTGGTGACAAAAGCCTGTTCTCCGCCCGGAGAATAGTAGAAAAGGTTGGCGTTTTCGTTATAGAATTTGTTGAAACTGGTTTGAGTAAGCTGCTCTGCTCGTGTCAGCCAAATCGAATCGCCGGTCACTTCGAACAGCGAAATACTTGCTTCCGCCAGCATGGCGTAGTCATCCAGAAAACCATCAATGTTGCTGGTGCCGTTCTTATAATTCCGTAGTAGATTTCCTTCCGGCGAAAGCTGGTTTGTGAATAGGAATTCGCCGTTTTGCAAAGCGAGTTTTAGAAATTCCTTTTCTCCGAATGCCCGGTAAGCTTTGACCAGCCCGGATATCATCAGCGCATTCCAGGAAGTTAGTGTTTTATCGTCCAATCCCGGTCGTTCGCGTTGGCTTCTGGCTTCCACAAGCTTCGATTTCCAATTCTTTATTTTATCCTGTAAAACAGATAATTCAATATTCTTTTCCTTCGTAAATAGCTCATCACTTTCCGTCCGGAAAAGAATATAATTTCCATCCTCCCAATGACCTGTTTTATTGACATTGTAGTAGTCGGAAAAGAGCATGAAATCGTCTCCGATAATCTGCTTTAGTCCCTCTTTCGACCAAATATAATACCGGCCCTCCTCTCCTTCGCTGTCGGCATCGAGTGCCGAATAAAATGCCCCTTCCGGTGAAGTCATTTCGCGGCTGACAAATTCTACAGACTCGTAAACCACCTGCCGGTACAACTCTTTCCCCGTTTTTTGAAAAGCTTCGGCATATACGCCTATCAATTGCGCATTATCGTACAGCATTTTTTCGAAATGGGGTACCTTCCAGATTTCGTCTACCGAATAGCGGGCAAAACCTCCTCCTACCTGGTCGTAAATTCCACCAAACGCCATTTTTTGCAAAGTGTTTTCGAACTGGCGAAGAACTTCTTCGTTTCGCAACAGATGAGAAGCCTGCAACTGAAAGCTAAGGTTAACCGGCATCGGGAATTTGGGTGCTCCTTTGCTCCCTCCGTATTCGTGGTCAATATCGTCGACAACGTTTTTCAGGACCGCACTCCATTCTTTTTTCGTGAACGTTTCTTTGTCTGACGGTTCTGAAGCCAGCGACGTCTGAATAATGCCCTGATTGAGTTGCTCGGCGTATTCAACTGTTTTCTGCCGGTTATCGCGATAAAATCCAGCAATAGTATTGAGGTAGTGCGTCCATTGTTCTTTCGGGAAGTAGGTGCCTCCCCAAATGGGACGTCCATCGGGAAGAGCGATACAGTTTAACGGCCAACCTCCTTGCCGCGTTAGCAACTGAACAGCTGTCATGTAGATCTTATCAATGTCAGGACGTTCTTCCCTGTCTACCTTGATGCATACATAGTTACGGTTCATCAATTCCGCGACTTCGGTGTCTTCGAAACTTTCGTGCTCCATCACATGGCACCAGTGGCAAGCTGAATAACCAATGCTAATCAGGAGCAGCTTGTTTTCCGATTTGGCTTTTTCCAACGCTTTATCACCCCACGGATACCAGTCAACCGGATTGTGAGCATGTTGTAGCAGATATGGACTGGTTTCATTGATGAGTTCGTTGCTGAATTCAGGTTGGCTTGAATCGGTTTTCATTTTCCTCCTCCACTAAGTTTTTTTACATCGCCGTTTTTATCAAACGAAATGGCGGTTAATAAGTTTATTTTTTCCGAAGGCAAAAAGGCATAATACCCCAATTGGTATGGCATCATACTTGCATTATCCTTTACCATTTTGTAAAATTGTTAGTCTGTAACCTGAGTAACTGGATGAGCTAATGAAAATGGTTGATGTGCTTGAGCGGATGGAAGAATCCATTCACCAAGCTAGTACAGGAGCGCCCGATGAATTTGCAAGACGTTTGGGGATTTCCACCCGCACGCTTTATAATTATTTGCATTTTCTTCGTGACAGAGGAGCACCAATAGAATATAGCCGTGTCCGGGAAACCTATTATTATAAATATCCCGGAAAAATGATGATCAAGTTTGAGCCCGAATAACGGGCTTTTTTCGTTTGTTAAAAATCGTTAAAGTTTATAAAATCCAGATTACTGCAACTGACTTGCAGTGTACTGACCTATATTTGCGATGGCCGGATACCCGGTTTGTGTGATAGTAAGTATTAAATTTTTTCTTTTGAGTTTAGGTGGTTATCTGCCCTGTTTCCCGGGGCAGTTAACTTTATTCTTTTTCCGAAAGCACGTATTGGTATAAATCGACAAGGAATCAGGTCAGAATTGAGCTGATGCCGGAATACCAGCGGAAAGAGAATTGAGAGAAAAGTGTGTGAGCTATCTAAGATATTATCATCATAGATGATTGTATTGATTAGGTAGTCGTAAAGCCAAAGCGGGGAAGAGTGGTTGCTTCCCCGCTTGTTACTTTTACCAAAAGGCCAACAGCAACTCCAAAAGAAAAAATCGAAATCATACCGTCAGCTATCTAATTCATTATCTATTTCAGAATCTTCTCAATTTCATTCAGTTCAGATTCACTAAATGACAGATTCTTCAACGCCGATAGATTGTTCTGCAGCTGTTTTACCGAACTGGAACCAATCAGTACGGAAGTTGTTCTTGGGTCACGCAGTAACCAGGCTATAGCCATCTGTGCCAACGACTGGCCGCGTTGCTCTGCCAGTTGGTTTAGTTTTCTCACTTTTTCCAATGCCGGTTCTACCGCATCTTTTTGCAAGAATCCCCACGATTTAGCTGCACGGGAATCTTCCGGTATACCGTGAAGATAGCGATCGGTTAAAAGTCCCTGGGCTAATGGAGAAAAGGCGATCAAACCGATTCCTTCTTCTTCCAGTGTATCAGTGAGCCCATCTTCAACCCAACGTTCGAACATGGAATACTTTGCCTGGTGAATCAGGCAGGGCGTTCCCAGTTCCTCCAGAATCCGGGATGCTTCTTTGGTGGCTTCTTTTGGGTAATTGGAGATGCCGGCATACAATGCTTTTCCTGAACGAACGGCATAATCGAGTGCGCCCATAGTTTCTTCCAGCGGTGTTTCCGGGTCGAAGCGGTGCGAATAGAAAATATCGACGTAGTCCAAATCCATCCGTTTCAGGCTTTGATCCAAACTGGAGAGAACATATTTGCGCGATCCCCATTCCCCGTAAGGGCCATCCCACATCAGGTAACCGGCTTTGGTTGAAATAATCAGTTCATCCCGATAGGGCATGAAATCTTTTTTCATGATGACTCCGAAGTTCTCTTCGGCTGAGCCGGGAGGAGGGCCATAATTGTTGGCCAAATCGAAGTGTGTTACACCGTGGTCGAAAGCGTAGCGCAACATGGCGCGGCCGTTTTCCATCACGTCTACTCCGCCGAAGTTGTGCCAAAGTCCCAGCGATATAGCAGGAAGTTTCAGTCCACTTCGTCCGCAACGGTTGTACGGAATTTTGCTGTCGTATCGATCGGATGCCGGTAAATAGTTCATTTCATTTTTGTTTTGCGATTAGTTGGTTAAAGGTATAAAGAACTGCGCTAAAATTGCAAGACGTCAAGTGGACAGTAAACCAGAGCATGTTATGGATTTCGTTGTGGCTTTTGGTTGGATGCAAAAGATGAGGAAAGCCCGGATTGAATGGTTTTAACTGTTCCGGTAACTCCCTTTGATTTTCGTATTTTAGCCTAAATTTTCGAAGATATGGGAAAACAAAACTGGAAACCGGGAAACATGGTTTATCCGTTGCCGGCTGCCTTGGTCAGCTGCGGACATACCCCGGAAGAATACAACCTGATTACGATTGCCTGGACCGGAACCATCTGTTCCGATCCGCCCATGTGTTACATCTCGGTTCGCCCGGGAAGACATTCCTACGATATCATCAAACGTACCGGCGAATTTGTTATTAACCTGACGACGGAAGAAATGGCCAATGTGACTGACTGGTGCGGTGTGCGCTCGGGCCGTGATTACGACAAGTTCAAAGAGACCGGATTAACGCCTGCCGAGGCATCGGTGGTCAAATGTCCGATTGTTGAGGAAGCGCCGGTGAGCATCGAGTGCCGGGTGACCGAAATCAAACCACTTGGCAGCCACGACATGTTTATGGCAGAAGTGGTGAACGTGATTGCTGACGATCGGTATATCGACCCGGAAACTAATGCGTTCAGCCTGATTCGCTCCAAACCGATTGCTTACTCGCATGGTCATTATTACTCACTAGGGAAAGAAGTAGGACGGTTTGGCTACAGCGTGATGAAGCCGAAAACGAAAAAACGCCTGGCCCGGCAGAAGGGAAAATCAGGCGGCGGGAAGAAGTAATTCTCAGAAAAATCTTTCATTTAAACTATTCCCTAGTCCTTCTGTTACTATGAAATTGCATCCGGTTAATGATTTTTAATCAGGATGTTTGGTTGTTCATGTAATAAAAAAGACGTTATGAAGACTTAAAAGGAAAAATAATAATAACCAGAGTAACTAACCATTTTTAATCATGAAGAAAACAATTGTATTGTCGATGATGATCCTATTTAGCATAGCTTCTTCGCAGGGAGCTTCCGAAGGAACGGAAAGCAATCCGCTGTTAATGAAGTGGAATACACCGCACGAAACGGCACCTTTCAATTTAATCAAAACCGAAGATTTTGTCCCGGCTATCGATGTCGCACTCGCTGAAGCGCGCAAAGACGTTGATGCGATTATCAATAATCCGGAGCCGGCAACTTTTCAGAATACCATTGAAGCACTCGAGGTTTCCGGCGAGCAACTCGACCGGGTAACTGGTGTGCTCTTCAATCTGAATTCGGCTGAAACCAACAAAGAGTTGCAGGCAGTAGCCCGCGAAGTTTCACCAAAACTGTCGGAGTTTGGCAACTATGTTTCGCTGAACGAAGATTTGTTCAAGCGCGTAAAGGCGGTTTACGATAAACGCGAATCGCTTGATTTGACGCCTGAGCAAGCCAAGTTGCTGGAGAATTCCTACAAAGGTTTTGTTCGCCGCGGAGCCAACCTTCAGGGGGAAGCCAAAAAGCGGTATGCGGAAATCACTACGGAGCTGGCTCAGCTTTCGCTGAAATTTGGTGAAAACGTGCTGGAGGAAACCAACGCATTTGAGCTGCTGATTACTGACGAAAAGGACCTTTCCGGTCTTCCGGAAGCGGTTCGTGAGGCGGCGCAACAGCTGGCGAAGTCGAAAGGCAAGGAAGGCTGGATGTTCAACCTTCAATATCCAAGTTACCTGCCGTTTATGAAGTATGCCGACAACCGCGAACTGCGGGAGAAAATGTACCGGGCCTATACTTCGCGTGCCTTTAAAGACAACGAGTACAACAATGAAGAGATCATTCACAAGATTGTGAATCTCCGTCTGGAGAAAGCCAATTTGCTCGGCTTTAAAAGCCATGCCGACTATGTGCTTTCAGAGCGAATGGCTGAGACTCCCGAGAAGGTGAATAGTTTCCTGGAAGAGTTGCACGAAGCATCGAAACCTTATGCCGAGAAGGAATTTAAGGAAGTGACCGACTTCGCGAAAGCGAATGGACTGAAAGGCGACTTGCAACGTTGGGACTGGGCTTATTATTCCGAAAAATTGAAGGCCGAAAAATATGGCTTCGACGAAGAGGAAGTGAAGCCCTACTTCCAGTTGGAAAAAGTGCGTGAAGGAGTTTTCGAACTGGCGCACCGTCTGTACGGATTAAACTTTAAAGAGAATAAAGACATCCAGGTTTACCATCCGGATGTGACAGCTTATGATGTGTTCAACGCGGACGGTTCATTCCTGTCGGTGTTGTACCTCGATTTCTTCCCGCGGGAAGGGAAGCGCGGCGGTGCCTGGATGAACGACTTCCGTGCGCAAAGCAATATCAATGGTAAAATGGAACGCCCGATCATCACGGTCGTGACCAACTTTACCAAGCCAACGGAAACCAAGCCGTCGTTGCTGACATTTGACGAAGTGGAGACCTTCCTGCACGAATTTGGTCACTCGCTGCACGGCATGCTGGCTAATACGGTTTATCCAAGCATGTCAGGAACCGGCGTGTACCGCGATTTCGTGGAACTGCCTTCGCAGATCATGGAGAACTGGGCGACCGAGAAGGAGTGGCTCGACTTGTTTGCCGTTCATTACAAAACCGGTGAGAAGATTCCGGCCGAACTGGTTGATAAACTCATCAAAGCCCGCAATTTCCAGTCGGGATACCTGAGCGAGCGCCAGTTGAGTTTTGGAATGGACGACATGGCCTGGCACTCGATTACCAAACCGGTCACCGAAGACGTGATTTCGTTCGAGCGTCGGGTGATGGACAAAACAGAATTGTTCCCTCATGTGGACGGTAGTTGCTTTAACACTGCTTTCTCGCACATTTTTGCAGGAGGTTACGCGGCCGGTTACTACGGTTACAAGTGGGCCGAAGTACTCGATGCCGATGCTTTCTCGATGTTCAAAAAGAACGGTATTTTCGATAAAGCTACTGCTGAGTCGTTCCGCAAGAATATTTTGGAAAAAGGAGGAACGCAGCACCCAATGGAACTGTACAAAGCTTTCCGCGGACAGGAGCCAACGGTTGATGCATTGCTGGAAAGAAGTGGATTGAAAGAGTAAGCACTCTGCACCATAAATGAAAAGGACATCCTAAACCGGGATGCCCTTTTTTTCTGATTGATAAACTTATGTGCAGGTTTATAAAAGTCAGACAAACAGATTGACATTCGACTGCTCGGCTTCTTCGAGGTAGTTGGCCACTCCGCCGATGTTTACGTTGTTGAGGAGTTCCTCTTGCGTTACGCCCATGATGTCCATGCTCATCTGGCAGGCAATCATGTTCACCCCCATCTCAGCTGCTTTGTCAATCATCCGCTCCAGCGCATCCACGTTCTTGGCTTTCATGCGCTGCCGCATCATTTTCGAGCCGATGCCGCCCATGTTCATGTTCGACAGCTTCAGTTTTTTCGCATTGCCCGGCATCATCTTACCAAACATCTGTCCCATGAAATCTTTCTTTACCCTGGGCTTGTCTTGTTTCTTAATCACGTTCAATCCCCAGAAGGTAAAGAACATGGTTACTTTTTTGCCCATGGACGCGGCGCCGTTGGCAATAACGAAAGAAGCCAGCGCTTTGTCGAGGTCGTCGCTGAAAACAATGAGCGTTTTGTTTCCGCCCTGATTCATCACCTTCACTCCCTCTGCCGGTTCGGCTTTTTCAATGATAGCCCTGATTTCGCCATTTTCACGCGAACGCGCTACCAGGCGGTTTCCGGTGACATTACACCACGATTCTACATCTTTGTAGAAGCCGGCATCGGTAGCCAGCACACGCATACGCTCGCCCGGCTGTATTTTTTCGATGTCTTCTTTTAACTTCAGAATCGGGCCCGGGCACTGCAGTCCGCAGGCGTCCACCTCCATGGTTTTCACATTGAAATGCGTTTTGGCACTTTCGGTGTATTCACTTTCGTGGATGTAAACGTCTTCGTGGTAATTAATGGGATTGGATTGCCCGGCAATGGCATCCTTGCATACTTTCAATCCACCCGAAAGGTTGTAGACCTCTTTAAATCCTTTTTGACGAAGAATACGGGCAGCTACATAACCACGCAATCCAACGCCGCAATAGATGTATATTTTTTTGTCTTTCGGAATACGGTCGAGGTTATCCCGGAGGCTGTCTACTTCGATGTTGGTTGCATCATCGAGGTGATCCAGTTCAAATTCATCGGGAGTGCGCACATCCAACACGAATGTATTTTCCTTTTCTCGTGAGTGAAATTTGTACGGCGATAGCGGTTTGAACAATCCCTTAATGATGTTCTCGGCATTGAAGCCAGCCTGGTTGACCGGGTCTTTCGCTGAGCTGAAAGGTGGTGCATAGGCGTGCTCGAGCTCTTGCAGATCGTAAATGTCACCACCATTTTTGATAACAGCTGCCAGCATGTCGAGGCGTTTATCGACGCCTTTGTAGCCGACAATTTGCCCACCGTACAACTTCCCGGTTTCGGGATGGAACGAGATTTTCAACACCATTTGCATAGCGCCGGGATAGTAACCAGCGTGCGATCCGGCATTCACGATAGTGGACTGGTAAGGCAAACCGGCTGCTTCCAGCGCCTTGTCGCTTAAACCGGTGATGCCGGCGGTTTTGTCGAACACCTTGGCAATGGCTGTCCCGATCGAACCACGGTACTTTCGTACGTTGCCATACACCATGTTGTCGGCCAAAATACGTCCCTGTTTGTTCGCCGGTCCGGCCAGGAATGCCAGTGAAGGCTTTCCGGTAACGGGATGCGGGAACTCAATGCCGTCACCAACTGCGTAAATGTCTTTGACGGAGGTTTCGAGATATTCGTTAACGATAATTCCGCCGCGTTCACCGGTTTCGATGCCGGCCTTTTGCGCCAGACGCGTATCGGGCTTCACGCCAATGGAGAGAATGATGAAATCGGCTTTCAGCTTCTTCCCACTACTCAGGCTCACTTTAAGCTGGTGGCCATCGGGAGCAAATTCCTGCACCGCATCTTTCAGGTAAAGCGCTACTTCCATCTCTTTGAAATGCTGATGCAACTGGGCCGCCATTTCGGGGTCCATCATGTTCATCACCTGCTCAGCAGCTTCCACCACCGTCACTTTCACGCCCCGGCGGTGCAGGTTTTCGGCCATTTCCAACCCGATGAATCCGGCGCCGATAACGATAGCAGAATGGGGCTCATTGTCATCGACGAAAGCTTTAATGCGGTCGGTGTCCTGCACATTCCGTAAGGTGAAGATATTGGGTGAATCGATGCCCGGAATAGGCGGCCTCACCGGCGATGCACCGGGCGACAGTACCAGTTTATCGTATGTCTCGTAATATGTTTCGCCGGTTTGGGAATTGTATATTTTTACTTTTTTGCTGGCTGCATCGATGTCTTTCACTTCGGTGTGAATACGCACATCGATGTTGAAGCGGTTGCCGAAACTTTCCGGCGTTTGCACCAACAGTTTGTCGCGTTCTTTAATCACGCCTCCGATGTAATAAGGCAATCCGCAGTTTGCATACGAAATATGCGGCCCTTTCTCACACATGATGATTTCGGCGTCTTCGTCCACTCTCCTGAGCCGGGCTGCTGTGGTGGCACCACCGGCTACTCCTCCTACAATGATGTATTTCATGCTCATTTCTCAATCAACTCCTCTCACTGTCTGCAGAACAGACCGTATTATACCTATTCAAATTGAAATATTGCTTTTTCTTACAGGTTGGACGGCTGGCTCTATTGTTTCGGTTTAGGGCCGCAAATATATAAAAATGGAGGTGTCTGGATATGTAGATGATGAGATTATAAGGAATCCTTAACCTTCTGCATGTCCTCTTAAAACAGGGATAACATAGTATTTGAGATTGTTCGGGCTAAACAAAATGATAAAGTCTACCGGGCGGTAGTGGCTTCGGTATGAATAGCCTGAAGAAGGGATGTGGCGGCTCCCGGTGCAACATCCTGCGTTAGTTCCCACGCCATAATTCCTGCATAGCTTTTGTCGATAAGATAGCGGGTCTTCAGTGCCAGCAAATCAGGGCCATTGTATGAGTAGTCGCCGGCCTTGTTCATGTTCACGCCGGGCTGATACCGGGCAACAATTTGGCGGTAGGTGAGTGCCGATGGCTCATCGGTGGAGGCTCCGGGCACCCGTCGTCCGTAAAACGGCACACCGCCTATGAGTTTCGATTTGGGAACACCTGCTTCGCTGAATGTTGTGAGTGCATCGACAAATTGATTGGCAGTGGCCTGGTTGCCGCTGTTGTCAAACGAGTCGTAAATCATCAGGTTGAGGAAATCGGCGTAATTGGCTATCGCGACGGAGCGCTGTACATTGTAAGTAGTTGCCGCCACCGAGAACATCAGCTTCTGATTGTGCAGGGATGCTGACAGATCCGAGCAGAGTGCTTCGTAGTCCTGCTGTGGAATCGATTGAGGGTAGTCTTCCCAGTCGAGGTCCACTCCGGCGAGCTTTTCGCTTACGCAGAAGTTGGTGATATCGGCTACATACTGCGCTCTTTTTTCGGCGGAAGCCGCCATCGGGAAAATGGTTTCTGATTCGTACCAACCGCCCAGCACCAGGAAGAGCTCGATATGCTGACTGCCAATGGCCGATTTGACCTCACGGATGTGCGCTGTCATTTCCGGAGAAATGGTGAAGCTGCCTGATTGGTCGGGTGCTACCGAGAAGAAATAGACGCGTGACAGTAAATTCAGTGCGTCGAAATCGAAGCTGCTGAAGCTGTAATCGGGCAAATAGCCGGCGATGATGATCGGGCTTTCAACGGTTGTGGGTTGAGGTGGTGTTACCGGGCTGTCGTCCTTTTGGCACGAAGCAAGGATAAACATCAGCGGAAGCATCGAAACCAGCCACTTCAGTTGAAATCGGAACAGGTTGTTTTTCATTTATTGGTCAGGTATATGCCTGGAAAAGCATGGTACGGTGCCGAAGATAGTCATCTGCGGCATGACTGGCAAAACTTTTCAAATGTGGAAAGAGTCAGAAAGAAGGCAGGGCTTAACGACGGAGCCGGGTGGTCGTACCGGACAGATCAGATTGGCTGAAACAACCGGTTTTACTGGTTGGAACAACTCCGTTCGTCGTTGGAAGATGTCAGCGGTTGGTTGGAACTACTCCGCTACCCGTTGGAACTACTGCGACAGGTGTTGGAACTACTCCGTCATGCATTGGACGAAGTCAGCGGGTCGTTGGAACTACTAATGCAGCCGTTGGAACCACTTTCCGGTAGGTTGGACGAACCCGGAGAGGTGTTGGAAGTACTTCCCCGGTCGTTGGAATTACTCCGGCATGCGTTGGAGGAACCTAGCGGTCAGTTGGAACTACTCCGGCATGCATTGGGCGAACAGGAAGGCGAGCGGAAACCACATGCCGGGTAACGGAAACATGTACCGACGAAGCGGAACGTACTCCGGGCCTAACGGAAAATACTTGCTAACTGCCGGAAAGTCAGTTTCTGCTGCCGGAATAGCAGTCGCGGACAGCGGAAACATCTCCGGTGGTAACAGAAACTATCCGGGGCACAGCGGAATGATGATCACGAGCGGCGGAAACATGATGGCCGGCACCGGAATGAACAAGACGGTGGGCGGAAACGACTCGGCGATTGGAGGAATGAATTGGAAGGTCAACGGAACGGACTACTGGTACGACGGAATATCGTTAAACGGGAGCATAATCATGGATCGTGGTCAAAATTTCTAACCCGGGGAACTCCCTGTTGGGTCAATTTCATCCCAAACGGGTATGATTTGCGTTGCTTCGTGTTATTATATACCCGTACGGGTATATTTTTGTGTCGAAACCATTATTTTATACCCGAACAGGTATAATTGACCAGAATAATGTTATTTTTATACCCGAACAGGTATATTATGGATAGTAAGAAGGTACATCAGTTTGTTAAAGAGAAACGAAAGGCTTTGGGTTTAACCCAGGAAGAACTTTCGTTTAAAGCCGGCGTCGGACTGCGGTTTATCCGTGAGATCGAGCAGGGCAAACCAACTTTGCAAATGAACAAAGTAAATCAGGTGCTTAAACTTTTCGGGTACGAACTGGGCCCGGTTCCTGTCGACAGAAATGATTTGACCCATGAAGGAAGCTAACGTTTATATGCACAATCAGTGTCAGGAGCTGGTATGGACTCCCGGGGTATTTCCCCTCTTCCTCATGAAAGTCCGGCGATTATGCTGATTATTTTATAAATTTGCCCTTCAGAAAAAATCCGGAAGGAATGCTAGATAAGATCGAACAACTGAAGAAAGAGATTGAAGCCGTGGCGGCTCAATCGGCTGAGGAAGTAGAACAATTGCGTATTAAATACCTCAGCAAAAAAGGAGAGGTTTCAAAACTTTTTGCTGAATTCCGGGATGTTCCGGCTGAGCAAAAACGCGAAGTTGGACAGGCCATTAATACCCTCAGGGATTTTGCCCAGGAGCGTTTGGACGTGTTGCGCAGCGGTTTGCAGGAGCAGAAGGATAGTGTAGCCGGTATCGATTTTACCCTTCCGGGAGAATCGATGAAACTGGGTACCCGTCACCCGCTTTCCATCGTACGGAATGAGATTCTCGATATCTTCAAGCGGTTGGGTTTCGTGGTAACGGAAGGACCGGAAATTGAAGATGACTGGCATGTTTTCTCGGCGTTGAACTTTCCGGAAGAACACCCGGCCCGCGATATGCAGGATACATTCTTTATTCAGCGTAATCCGGATATTTTGCTGCGTACGCATACTTCTTCGGTGCAGGTGCACGACATGGAAGAGATGGAGCCACCGATTCGTACGGTCACTCCGGGGCGCGTTTTCCGGAACGAAGCCATTTCGGCCCGGGCACATTGTATGTTCCACCAGATTGAGGGATTGTATATCGATGAGAATGTTTCGTTTGCCGACCTGAAACAGACCCTGCTTTACTTTGCACAGGAACTTTTCGGCGAGGAAACAAAAATCCGGATGCGTCCGTCGTACTTCCCGTTCACCGAGCCGTCGGCTGAGATGGATGTTTCGTGCTCTATTTGTGGCGGCGAAGGATGTAACGTTTGTAAGCACACCGGCTGGCTGGAAATTCTCGGTTGCGGTATGGTCGATCCCAATGTATTGGAATCATCGGGCATTGATAGCAACAAGTACACCGGTTTTGCCTTCGGAATGGGAATCGAGCGCATCGCCATGTTGAAATACGGTATCAACGACTTGCGCCTCTATTTCGAGAATGACGTGCGCTTCCTGAATCAATTCAAATCAGCTCACTAAGAGTTTACTTCATATTATATAAGAAAGGCTGCCTTTATCGGGCAGCCTTTTGTTTTGCATGAAATAGGTCTATAAGTTTTTCATGGTTTCTTTGGCAAGAGCGAAAGCTTTTTCCGGTGTTACTTTGCCCGATGCGCCCACCAGGTAATTCCCTTTCCACAGTAGGTAAATAGTACCGTTAAACGGATCGTCGATGGTGTATTCTCCCTCTTCTGTTTTGATGGATTCAGCCTGACTGAACTCCTGGTATTTCTTCATGGTTTCGGCTGCAGCATCCCGATCTTTTTTATGCATAATAAAAAGCGTGAAATCGCCTTCACTGCCGGTGTATTTTGCCCTGAAGGCCGAGCCCATCATGCTTAATCCCATGAAATTGGTAGAGACATACTGCTGTGAATGCGGTACCATGCTTTCTTGCGGAAAAGCAGCATACTGAGCCGGCAGCTTCGGGGCTTCACACAAAGTGGGAGCCAGTTGCTGAGCCACTTTTGTCAGAAGAGTTTCCCCGGCATTTTCTACATGGTATGTATTCATCTTCACGTAGTATTTTCCGGTTGTGAAATTCAGCGTGGCATCGTCGTAATAACCTTCGAGACCGATGGATTTTGTATCGGCAGATGGCGGACGTTCCATGCTGTAAATTCCGTACGCATGAACCGGGTCGTGCTGGTCGTAAATTTCGATGGTCAGCTCGGCATCTCCCTTTTTGTATTCGGCAACGTACAGTTTTTCGAACGCGTAGCTGAAGTAAAACTCCGAAGCACCGTCGATGCGTTCGAATAGGTTGTCGCGGTTGTAGGTTTTCACTTCACCGTCCTGTTGCCATCCCTCAATCTTTGGGAATTTGACATCTTCAGCGAAAGCAAAAACCGGCAGCAGCAGAATGAGCAGAATCAATGGTTTTTTGAACATGAACATTTGGGTTTAAAAATTCCGGGAACAATTCAAAAATCATCCCCGGATAGTGAAGGTTAATTAATTGATTGATTATATCAGAAACTCGCCCGGAATATTCCGGATTCGGGCGATATCGGCTACCCGTTCACCAACATTCAGACCGTTGGGACAGGTAACGGTGCATTCATCACAATTGGCGCATGGATTTTCGGGTAATGAAAGTGCAGCTACTGTTTCGTATGCTTTTGCCGGATAACTGTAGCCGTAATTGTACATGTACGATCGCATCAGGTCGGGTATGGGCAGATTTTCCGGACACTGCCCGTTACAGCTTTGACAACCTTGGCAATACAATCCTACTTCGTTGGAAGCCAGTTGCAGGTCGCTCATTTCTTTTGCGTCCAGGTTGATATCAGAAGCAACCGACCAGTTTTCCATCAGCATCTCGTAGGTGGTGAAGCCGGGGATACAGGTATGAACATCCGGATTGGTGAGCGCCCATTTTAACGCCGCTTTGCAGTTCACCGGTTTTTGTTTTTCCCGGTCGAGGAAACCTCCGGCCATGTTTTTCATTCCAATAATACCTAAGCCTGCTTCATTGGCTTTTCTTAACGCTTTGTGAAGCTCTTCATCTTTCGCCAGGCGGAAGTTATAAGAAGTCAAAACAACTTCGTAAATCTTGCTGTCTACGGCTGCATTGATGACTTCAGCCATGTTGGAATGTGTGGTTACGCCCAGATGTTTTGCTTTGCCCTCTGCTTTGGCTTGTTTGAGTGCTGCCAGGTAACGCGGATCGAGTGTATAGTCTTTGTCGTTGGCGGCATGCAGATAGAGAATATCGACATGATCCATTTGCAGCCTTTTTAGACTAATGTCCAGCATTTCCATGAATTTCTCAGTGGAAATCCCCCCACCGTCTGGGTGGATTTTCGTGGAAACGATAAATGAATCGCGTGGTTTGTCTTTGAAAAACTCACCAACCATCTCTTCATTGCGACCACCCTGATAGCCGTGTGCCGTATCGAAATGTTTGATTCCTATTTGGTAGGCGGCTTTCAGAATGTTGGGATTGTCAGCGCGCATAACGCCCATACTGACAATGGGAAGTTCGATACCGGTATTACCCAGTTTCCGGGTAATGATTTTCTTGTCGGCTTTCGATGAAGCCCTCGCATTTTCGGGAGTGAAAGCAACGGCAGTTGTTAATCCAGCCGTAGCAGCAGCCCCCAGCCGCAAAAAATGACGGCGGTCAAGTTTAGCTTCTGACATGTTGTTAATTGTTTAGTTGGTTTTTCAGTTTCAATGTTTAAAAATGCAACCAATCAGTCGGTTGCAAGCAATGTAGGAATTTGTAAATATCCATATCATCCGTTGCACTGTTCGGAATAACCTCACAGGGAGTCTTCCTCTTTAATTATTTAATTCACAAGATAATCTGAAGCGTCCAGAAACAAAAGAAGCGTAGGATTCAATGATGAAATGAAATTGCTTACAGGAGAGTATAGTGGTTGAAATTACTGGTTGTTGAATCTTATTTAGAAAGGGAAAAAATTTGGGTAGAGTTTTCAAAAATAAAAAAAGCACCTTCCCCGGAAGGAAGATGCTTCAACGATAAAAACTAACTAAACCAAACTAAACTATTTTACAAATATCTGGTAGCCCCACGGTTTTAGTTTAAAGATGCCGTTGAGCGTACGTTCCTGTCCGGTGAAGGCTTCCTTGAAAGTTCCTTCCGGAATGGAGCCGGTAATTTCGAATGACACCGCTTCCGGTGATAGGTTGAATACCGATACTACCTCGTTGCCGTTGTTCTTACGTGAGAAGGTTAATACTTTCGGCATTGCTGAGTTCTGCAGGTTCTCAAAGTCACCGCCCGAGTTTCCGTTCCACAGCGCATTGTTGTCTTTCTTCAGCTGAACCAGCTTATGGAAGAAATTACTCATCGACAGATCGCTCCAATCGATTTGGTCTTTCTCGAAGAATGAGAGGCGCTTGTTCAAACCGGCTTCCTGGCCACTGTAAATCAACGGTATTCCCGGAACAACAAAAGTGAGTGCCGAGAATGTTTTCACTGCATCGCCCAGACGCTCGTATGCAGTACCGTTCCAAGAGTTTTCATCGTGGTTGGTGGTAAACATCATCGGGTACGAACCTTGCGGGTAAGCAGCGTATGTTTTCTCGAAGTAGTTGACGATATCAGCCGAGGTTTTTTTCCCTTTGTAAATCTCATTCATGATGTGAAGGAAGGGCCAGCCATAATTGGCATTGAATGCCTTTTTCAATAGGTTCATGTTGTCAGCATCTTCCGCCAGCATGTACACCGGTTTGATGGCATCCAGTTCGGCGCGCGCCTGGTTCCAGAAATCGACCGGAACGCTACCGGCAACGTCGCAGCGGTAACCATCGATGTTGGCTTCTTTTACCCAGTATTTCATAGCGTCGATCATGGCCGCGCGCATGTTGGGATTGTTGTAGTTTAAATCAGCAACATCGGTCCAGTCGGGAACCGGAGAAATGATGTGACCCAGCGAATCCTGCGTGTACCAGTCCGGATGTTCGGTAATCCATTTGTTGTCCCATCCGGTGTGATTAGCCACCCAGTCGAGTAACACGTGAAAGCCCATTTCATGCGCTTTGTCTACCAGTTGCTTGAAATCTGCCAGGTTACCGAATTCAGGATTAACTCCCTTGTAATCTGCGATAGCATAATACGACCCCAGCGTACCTTTTCGGTTCTTTTCGCTAATCGGGTAAATCGGCATAATCCAGAGAATGTCTACGCCCAGTTTTTTCAGACGGGGAAGACTTTTTTCAAAGGCGGCGAAGGTTCCCTCTTTGGTGTACTGACGAATATTCACTTCGTAAATGGTCGCGTCGCGGGACCAATCTGGAAAGATGGCTTCTGCCTTGCCCGGACCGGCAACCTCTTTTTCATTAGCTTTTTTCTCGGCCTTCTTTTTCGACGTGCCGTTGCAAGCCGTAAAAAACATGCCAGCCATCAGGGCCAATACCAATAAGTTTCTTAATCTAAGCATCACTTTCTGTTTTAGAATAACGATTAATTCAGTTGTATGGTCACCTCATCACTCATCTTCCACGGGAAGCGAATAACGAGATTCTTTTCTTTCATTTGGGCAGAATAGGCTGTTCCCTCAGCGTTTTCGTTCAGCGGGATTTGAACATTGTCAACCTGAACGGTTTGTATGCCTTCTGCATGGTGAACAACCAGTTTCATCTCCCGGTTTTCCGGTGCACCGGAATAATGTCCTCCATCACGCGTGAAGCGAAATGTCATGCCATTTTTGTTTGACTGTTGTGTAAAGTGCAGCAATTCATACTCGCCTTTTTTGTAGGCATTTCGCGTATGACCGTCGTCGTCGTACATGGTGTACTCAGCCTGTTTTACTTCCGGCGAATGGTAATAATCAACCGTTAGTTTCTGGCTTGAATACTGGGCGGTGGAATAGAATACCGGTACTGACGGAATGAAACTTCCGGCTTTGACAAATACGGGAATCGTCGAGTCGTTCAGGTTAAAGTGAACCCAGCCATTGCCGTCGTATTCCTTTCCGCTGAAGTAATCGAACCATGTTCCGCGCGGCAACAAAATGTCGTTCGATTTTACTCCTGCATTTAACACCGGTGAAACAAGAAAGGCATCACCCCAATAGTACAGGTCGTTGTTGGACCAGTATTTTTTCGGATAAGCCGATTTATAGAAAACGGGGGAGGCCAGAGGTTCTCCTGTTACGCTCTGTTGCCACGCCAGGGTATAATTGTAGGGCATCAACCGGTAGCGCAGTTTGATGAGGTTGCGCACGATGTGTTGTGTCGAATCGGAATAATAAATCGGTTCGGGCGGCGCCGTTCCCGAGTGCGGTCGGAAAATGGGGTTGAATACGCCAAACTGCAGCCAGCGGCGATACAATGCTTCGTCCTTTTTCCCGATGCTGAAACCACCCAAATCGGAGCTGGCATAAGGAATCTGGCACATGCTCATGCCCAGCATGATGGGAACCTGCGCTTTCAGTCCTGCCCATGAGTGCCCTACGTCTCCCGACCAAGGGAAACTGGAATAACGCTGTGAGCCGGCAAATCCGGCGCGGTTGAGATGGAATAACCGAACATCCGGATAGTTGGCTGCGTATTTGTCGTGTAGCATTTTGCTCCACACAAGACCAAACGCATTCTTTACATCGTTGGCCTTTCCGTTAATAAATACCAGGTTGGATGGCAATGTTTCGGGTTCGCCCAAATCGCCCCACCAGCCTGAAACCCCAATCTTGATTTGCTTGTTGTATTTCTTCCAGAACCAATCCTGTGCTACCGGGTCGAACATATCAATCAGGCCAGCTTTTCCGAAGTAAAAGTTCTTAATGATACCGGTTTTGCCATTTTGGTCATCGGCCAGGATGCCTAAACTATCGGCTTCCGGAAAGTTTTTCGATGACTGCAGAATGTACGGCTCGGTAATTAAAATGGTGTGAACGCCTTTCTTCTTGAAATCGGCGATCATTTTCTTCGGTGTCGGCCAGTTCTTCCTGAACCAGTCAAGGTCGCCCATGCGCCAGTCTTTTTCGCCCTGCCCAAACCAATAGAGGTCGAGGATGATTCCGTCGAGCGGATAACCAGCTTGTTGCATGCTGTCAACAACATCGCGCGCTTGTTTCTCCGTTTGGTAACCAAAGCGTGACTGCAGGTTGCCGAGTGCCCAACGTGGGGGCATCGGTTGCGTTCCGGTTAAATGAGCCAGCGAATGATGAAGGTTTTCGAAGGTTTTTCCCGCCAGGAAATAATAAACCAATTGTCCACCTGTTGCTCCCAGTTCCATGGTGCCGGCATTTGTCTTACCTAAGTCAGCATAACCAATGGATGGATTGTCGAACAGAATGCCGTATTCGTTGGAGGACACAAAATAAGGAACCGAGAAATTCAGATTCTCTTCACCCCAGCCGTAACCGTAGTGTGCTTCGTTGTTGAGGTGTAAGCGATATCCTCGTCGATTCATGGAAATGGCCCGCTCTCCGCCACCGAAAATCATTTCCCTTGGCTGTAAACGGAAGCGAAAACCAGCCGTGTCCTGTTTCGAAAAAGTGGCTTTTTGAACGGCAATGGTATCGGTTGTTCCTCTGCGGATGAAAGCTATCTGAAGCGGATTTTTCCGGACCGAAATCTGAAGCGAAGACAGGTTCATGGTAACCGAATTCTTGTCTTCCCTGACCGTTACACCTGTCGTGTCAGGATGAGCAACAACTGCATACGATGGCGGCAACTCCCCGTTTTCGGTCAATGCAACCCGAACCATTTCCGGGCCGAAAGGCGTTAATGTAAGGAGGCCTTCGTCCGTTTTTATTTGTAGTTGTCCGTTAGCGTAAACCGACGAGCTGTATTGAGGATTTAAAAAAGAATTCTCCCCTGCCATGAGGGGAGAAATCAAAGCTAACTGTAAAAATAAAACCGCAAGTTGTTTTACATACTTCACTGCGATATGTTTTAGTCTTGTTTACTTCTTTAGTTCAATTATCATAGGCGACATGGCCGGAACCGTAATGGTCGACAAGTCGGTAATGTTATCACCACTAATCACGTCGTGTCCACTGGTAAATCCTTTCATGATTTCAGCAAAACGAGCTGTCGACAATGATTTGCCTTCGGTATTCTTGTTCAGAATGACCATTACAGTGCCTTTGTCGTTGTAACGGAAATAGACATAAATGTTGTCATGCGGAATGAAGTGCATTAGCTTGCCATGTTCCACAATATCATTCGATTTCCGCCAGTTGAGTAATTTTTTGACAAACTCCTGTGCGGTCTTTTGTTGTGCGGTCAATCCTTCGCCAGTAAAGGCATTTACTTTATCGCCGGCCCATCCGCCCGGGAAATCTTTCCGTTTGAAGCCGTCACCTTCACCGTTGGCACCACCGGTACTCAGGATTTCTGTTCCGTAGTAAATCTGCGGAATGCCGCGGGTGGTTAAAATGTAAGCCATTCCCAATTTAAACTTGCCGGGCTTTTCACCGATGCTCGAGAAGAAACGTTCGGTGTCGTGGTTGTCGGCAAAAACCACGAGGTTATCCGGGTCCGGGTACAAAAAGTCCATGGCCAGTGTCCCGTAAAGCGGCATCCAGCTGTTGCCGGTAAGCGACTTGGTGAGTGCATCCTGGATGGGGAAATCCATCAGGCTGGGAAGGCATGATTTGTAACCGTTCGGATTTTTCTTGCCCCGCTGCCAGTAGGAAACGATAGCGGGTGAAGTGTCCCATTCTTCTCCGACGATATTGAAATTTGGATATTCTTTCAGGATGCGGCAAGTCCATCGTGCCATCATGTGCATATCGGGAAAAGAATAGGTATCCATGCGGATGCCGCTTAGTCCGGCATATTCAATCCACCAGATGGAATTTTCAATCAGGTAATTGGCCACATAAGGGTTTTTCTGATTCAAATCGGGCATCGAAGGTACGAACCAGCCGTCGTACATCTGGTTGTAATCTTCCTTCGATACGTGCGGGTCCTGAGCCACGGTTTTCTGGAAGTTGCACAGTTCAAAATCCGGATAACCGTTGAGCCAGTCTTTCATCGGCATATCTTTCATCCACCAGTGGGCCGAACCAATGTGGTTGAACACCATATCCATGATAAGACCAATCCCTTTAGCTTTTGCTTCCGCCGAAAGCTCTGCATATTCCTTATTGGTTCCCATGCGCGGGTCGACCTTGTAAAAATCGGTGGTTGAGTAACCATGGTAGGAATATTTGGGCTGATTATTTTCCAGTACGGGGTTTAACCAGATTTGCGTGTATCCCTGTTTGGAAATGTAATTAAGGTGATCGATTACCCCCTGGATGTCGCCTCCGTGACGGCCATTCGGATCGCTCCGGTCTGCCTTTTCCAGCATTCCATCCATCGAGTCATTCGACGGATTACCATTGGCAAAACGGTCGGGCATAATCAGGTAGATTACGTCGCTGTCAGAAAAACCTTTTCGCTGTGCGGAACCCTTTTTTCGGGCTTCCAGTTGATAGGTGTACTTCTGAATCGTCTTTCCTTTCTGCGTGAAGAGGATGTCAAACGAGCCTGCTTTCACGGTATCGGCCAGCACCAGGTCGATGAAAAGGTAGTTGGGATTTTCCACGGAAGTGACCCCTTCTACCCGGACACCCGGATAATCGATTTTTACTTTCGTATCCGAGATGTTTTGTCCGTGCACCATTAATTGCAGGTGCGGATCTTTCATTCCGACCCACCAGTTCGGTGGTTCAACCCGGTCGAGTTTGGGTTTGACTGCCGCCTGCGTTGCTAACGACGTCAGCAACATCAGGGCGATTAACGCTAATAAATTTCTATACCTTGACATTGTTTCAAGAATTTATGGTTAGGCTTTGGTGTTCAACTTCGAGGTTTTGGTTGCCCTCAAGAGTGTAATCTTTTCCGTAGATGGTCAGCGGACAAGCAGTAGCCGAGTGATTCTCGATGTATACTTTGCCCTGGCTCGCTTTGATTTGCAGCCATGCACCCCGGAAGTTAATGCGGAATGCATACGATTTCCAGGATTTCGTGATGAACGGATTGAGCACTACGCGGCCATTGCGTACACGCATTCCGCCAAAGCCCATCACAAAGGCCATCCAGGTTCCGCCCATCGAGGTGATGTGACAACCTTCATCGGTATCGCTGTTGTAATCGTCGATATCGAGACGGGCAGTCCGCAAATACATTTCGTAGGCCTTTTCTTCCTTACCTAACGTAGAAGCCAAAATGGTATGGATACAAGGAGAAAGCGACGATTCGTGAACCGTAATAGGCTCGTAGAAATCGAAGTGACGCTTGATGGTCTCTTTATCGAACTCATTTTCATAAAGGAAAATGCTTTGCAACGTGTCCGCCTGCTTGATGTAGCATGAACGCAAAATCCGATCCCACGACCAGTTTTTGTTCAGCGGGCGTTCCTCTGCGGGAAGCTGTGCAGCCGGTGTCAAATCTTTATCGAGGAAACCATCCTGTTGGAGGAATATTCCGCGTTCTTCGTCAAATGCGAAGTACATCTTCTCGATGATGTCGGCCCACTTGCTTAGTTCTGTCTTTTCGTCAAGATTCCATTTCTTGACTAAATCGGCATATGTATCTGCGTGATTTTTCTTCAGGAATTCAATTACTTCCAGCGTATAACGTAGCGTCCATTGAGCCATTCGGTTGGTGTGGAAGTTATTGTTCACATTGTTTTCGTATTCGTTCGGACCGGTAACGCCCAGCATCACGTATTGCTGTTTGGCTTCAGACCAATTTACGCGCTGCGCCCAGAAACGGGAGATTCCCAGCAGTACTTCAAATCCGTAAGGGGCCAGATAATCCTCGTCGCCGGTATACCGGATGTAATCGTAAATAGCAAAAGCGATGGCGCCGTTCCTGTGAATTTCTTCGAAGGTGATTTCCCATTCGTTGTGGCACTCTTCACCATTCATCGTAACCATCGGGTAAAGGGCTGCACCGTTTTTGAATCCGAGTTTTTCAGCGTTTTCAATGGCTTTCTGCAGATGTTTGTGACGGTAGAGCAACAGGTTGCGCGATACATCCTGTGGTGCGGTGGCCAGGTAAAACGGCACACAGTACGCTTCGGTATCCCAGTAAGTAGAACCTCCGTATTTTTCGCCGGTGAATCCTTTCGGTCCAATGTTCAGACGCTCATCTTCACCAGTGTATGTTTGATTCAGCTGGAAAATATTGAAGCGGATTCCCTGCTGTGCCGACACGTCACCTTCGATGATGATATCGCTGGTTTCCCATTTAACAGCCCAGGCGTCGGCCTGCTCTTTCATCATCTGGTCGAAACCTTTGGCATAAACACCGTTCAGCAGCTCTTTGGCTTTCGCCTGAAGACCTTGCTTCGGGTGATATTCAGATGAGAGATTGACACCGAATTTTTCGATGGTAATCTCGTCTCCTTCTGATACGTTTACCGTAAATGTGTTGGCGATGTATTTGTTCCGCTCTTCGGTGGCTGCTTCAACTTTGATCTCTTCACCATTCTTCAGTACCCTGAATTTCATTCCTGAAGTAACGTGGAAGAAAGTCTTGCGAACTTCGGCAGTCACATATCCCTCTCCGCCCTTTACTTCTTTGCCTACCTCATCCCAGAATTTCTCGTCGTAGTTGGCGTCTTCGTTCATCACATCGAAGTCGACGTAAGGCCGAAGCGTAATTTCGCCTGCGAAGTTATTTGCCTTCAGCGTGTAGCGGATGGCTCCGGTGGCTGAATCGACAATACTGAGCAGTCGCTGAGAATGAATGGAAACCTCTTCACCGGAAGAAAGACCGGCGGTTACTGTTCGGGTGAGGTGACCTTCCTTCATGTTGAGCTCGCGCCGGAATGCTTTTACGTCGGCCTGGGCCAAGTCGAGCACACTGTCGTTAATGCGTACGTCGATTCCCAGCCAGTTGGCTGCGTTCAATACTTTGGCAAAATATTCGGGATAACCGTTTTTCCACCATCCAACGCGGGTTTTGTCGGGATAATAAATACCCGCAACGTAATTACCCTGGAGGGTTTCACCAGAATATTGCTCTTCGAAATTGGCCCGGTGGCCCATCCGGCCGTTACCGAGGCTCATTACACTTTCTGATATTTTATTGTATTCCGGGTGAAATTTGTCCTCTACAATCTTCCACTCGTCATTGATCAGGTAATTCTTCATCTTCCGTCTGGTTTTATCAGGTTTCGTCTTCTCTATTCTCAGACGAACTCCCAATTCACTTTTATATATGGATGGCTACTTTGTTCGGTCGCAGCCAGTATATTTAATTGAATTTCAATTTATCAATGTTCATGTCTTCAAATCCGGGCATAACGAAATCCGCATTTTTCAGATTGTCGGGATGTCCGATACCAATAACATGCATACCGGCATTGCGTGCGGCTTCGATTCCTGCCTGTGCATCCTCAAAAACGACACAGTCGGTTGGCTCTACGTTAAGCGCTTCGGCACCCTTTAGAAATACTTCCGGGTCCGGTTTCGCTTTCGACACGCTGTTACCGTCAATGATGGCATCGAACAGATGTGTCAAACCAATCTGTTTAAGGATTAGCGGCGCGTTTTTACTGGCCGATCCGAGTGCAATCAAAATTCCGTTTTTCTTTAACTCACCCAGAAAATCTTCTACACCAGGAAGTATCTCATCCGGTTTCATTTTCCGGATGTAGCTGACATAGTTTTCATTTTTTTGAGCTGCGAGTTGTTCTTTTCGCTCATCATCTAATTCAATACCGCCAATTTCCAGCAGAATTTCCAGCGAACGTACCCGGCTCACTCCTTTCAGCCGCTCATTATCGGCCTCAGTAAAATCGAATCCTAGTTCGTTTGCCAGTTCTTTCCAGGCAATGAAATGGTATTTGGCTGTATCAACAACTACCCCGTCGAGGTCGAACAAACAAGCTTTTATCTGTGTCATGAAAATTATTCGATGGTTATAACTTCGTGTTTCTTCACTTTTACAAAGAATACGGTGGCTGCACCCAACAACATGGATACACCGCAGATGATCATCATATAAATGGCTTGGTTGCCAAAAATGTCGCGCACGATAGTACCTCCCACAATTCCTGAAATGATTTGGGGGCCGGCAATCGTGAAGTTGAAGATTCCCATGTAAACGCCCATCTTATCTGCCGGAAGTGCATCGGACAGAAGCGAGTAGGGCATGGCCAGAATCGCTGCCCAGGCAATACCAATACCAACCATCGATATTAGCAATGAATTGGGAGTGTTGAGGAAATACATGGAAATGTAGCCTATTCCACCCAATGCCAACGCCAGTGAATAGGTCGATTTTCTTCCGATGACACTGGCAATCTTGGTCATTACAATGGAGAACAGTGCGGCGAAGAGGCTGTATGCCCCAAATAAAATTCCGACCCAGTTTCCGGCTTCCTGGTAAGCAGCAGAGGAAGCATCCCCGATGGGCGTTCCGTATATGTGCTGCGCGACTGCCGGCGTGGTATATACCCACATCAGGTAGAGCGCAAACCAGGAGAAGAATTGTACGATAGCCAGTTGCGCCATCGTTTTGGGCATCTTGGTAAACAGTTCAAAGAATGCTTTCAGCCTGGTCGCCAACGATTTCTTTTCGGTTTTATCGTTGCTCCACGTCTCATAATCGAGATCGTTCTGTTCGCAGTAAACTTCCGGCGGGTACTCTTTCGTTCTGAAAACGGTCCAGAGGACTGATAACAGAAGAATACTACCTCCAATGTAAAAGGACCAGATTACTGAAGGTGGAACCTCGCCGCTGGGAGCTGTATTCCGGACATGTAAAATATTCGTCAGGAAATACGGTAATACGGAACCGACAACTGCTCCGGCATTGATGAGAAAGCTTTGGATAGAATAACCCAGGGTTCGTTGTCCCTCGGGGACCATATCGGCAACCAGTGCACGGAAAGGTTGCATGGTAATATTAAAGGAACCGTCCATCAATGCAAACATCATGGCTCCGAAAATAATGGGAGGTATGATGGCCACCAGGGCCGATGCATTTGGCATAAGCCACATGGCAATGGTGGCTACCAGGGCACCTCCAAAGATGTATGGACCGCGCCGTCCCAGCCGGTTCCATGTGCGATCGCTTGCAGCGCCAACAATCGGTTGGACAATTAATCCCATTAAGGGAGCGGCCAGCCAGAAAAATGAAAGCGAATGCAAGTCGGCACCCAGATTTGAAAGAATACGGCTGACATTGGCATTTTGCAGAGAAAATCCGATTTGGACTCCCAGAAAGCCGAAACTTACGTTCCAGATCTGCCAAAAGTTTAGGCGTGGTTTTTTTGCCATACGTTAATAATTATCGTCTGAATTAATAATTGAAACAGAGAAGCATATCAATGCACTAAAGCATAGAATACCTGTTGTTTCGTTCCTGAAAAGTAGATAGATCAATTCTGCGCCGGAAGCAATTCCGTGCTAAGTGGAAAGAATAGAATGGAATGATTTTCGGTTCAAAAATAGTTAAGCCACTCGTTTTTTGCAAGTGGTAACCGCTTTTATATCAAAAAAATATAGTCTTCTTATTCAGGATACCTTATTGCAATCGTTTGCGATGCATAACATGTTTTATAGCGATTTTATATACTGCGGGTCGACTCCCGAATCACAAGGTTGGTATCGACTACTTTAGTATCGCCGTAGCTATAATTCGGATTAGCAATGCGTTTCAATAAAATACGAGTGGCTTCGGCACCCATCTCATAGCCATGCTGGTCTACCGAGCTTAATTTGGGTGTTGTAAAATCCGAGAACCGCCCTGCGGAAAATCCCATGATACTTACATCTTCCGGAACCCGGTATTCCCGGCGCTGGAGAGCCTTCATGGCTCCAATGGCCGTTAAATCGTTGTTCGCGAATATTCCGTCAGGTGGCTCCGGTAAATGCATCAGGTACTCGATGGCATTTTCGGCCAGTTCGACCGAATCGGCAGGGTAAACATACTCCTCTTTATAAGGAAGGCCTCCATCCCGCAATGCATCCTTGTATCCTTCCAAGCGTTTTTCACCGATAGCCAGATTTTGCGGAGCTGCCAGGTGAGCAATCCGTTTGCAGCCTGTTTTAACCAGATGTTGTGTTGCAGTGTAAGCGGCTTTGTGATCATCAATAATAACCTTATCGGAAGTAAAACCGGTTGCTATCCGATCGAAAAAAACCAGTGGTATGCCACTGTCTTCCAGCATGTGAAGATGTTCGAAATTGTGGGTCTCTTTCGATACGGAAACCATAACGCCCTCAGTGCGGTTGGACAGGAGTGCCTGCGCATTGGTTACTTCCCGCTCGTACTTTTCGTTCGACTGGAATATCATTACGTTATAGCCGGCTTCGTAGGCTACATCTTCGACCCCGCTAATGACCGAAGAGAAGAAATAATGGACGATTTCGGGAATGATAACACCAATGGTGTTGGTGCGGCTACTCTTCAACGACAGGGCAACAGCGTTCGGCTTGTACCTTAGCTTTTTAGCCAGATCGTTTACCATACGCTTGGTTTCCACACTGATATCGGGATGGTCCTTCAGTGCCCTGGAAACTGTCGATGCAGAAATACCTAATTCTTTTGCTATGTCTTTAATGGTTACCTGACTACCCTTCATTTTTTTTATTCCGCTGGTCAAATATTATGAAAAGCACTACTTGTGTCAAAGTAAAGAAAATTTAAAGTAATCCAAAACATCTGAGCTGTAATATATCCTTTCGGTTTTTTAACGAAGAGGGGCATTTTTCAATGAATATGTTATAAAACATGTTGAGTGCAAACGTCATCGCAATCGTTTGCGTTAAGAAATCATGACCTAATGAACATAACAATACATTTATTTAAGGTTAAAAAATGTTTATTTGAATCGGAAATTAGTGTGATCAGCCCTGTTTCCGGAAAGAATAATGGATGATTTTCAACTGTTTAATTCCTTTCTAAAAAGGAACTATTTCAATCGTATTAATTCTGTTTTTATGAACCTATAATTTGATCCTTATGAAGTTTGTCTTTGGAAAATTGCATGTTTTGTTGCTGTTCTCAGCACTACTCATGGCAAACGTGTCATTTGCGCAAGAAATGACAATTACCGGTAAGGTCACAGATGTAACTACCAAGGAACCGTTGGTGGGGGCAACAGTTGTGATTGCCGGTACTACAAATGGTACAACAACCGACTTTGATGGTAACTACCGGTTGAATGTGACCAAGGGCCAGAAGCTGGTATATTCGTTTATCGGCTATAAATCACAAACACTCACTGTGGGCGCTCAGTCAACGATCAACGTTGCGATGCAGGTTGAAACAAAAGGGCTTGATCAGGTCGTAGTGATTGGTTATGGTCAGGTTAAAAAAGATGACGCGACTGGCTCGGTCGCTGTTGTTGGAACTGACGATTTTAACAAAGGAGCTATTACCTCGCCACAGGACTTGTTGGTTGGTAAAAGTGCCGGTGTGGTGATTACTTCCAACAGTGGTGCACCGGGTAGTGGAGCTACTATTCGTATTCGTGGAGGCTCATCCATGAGTGCCAGCAATGATCCGTTGATTGTGATTGACGGAATGCCTGTAGCTGGCGGTGGAATCAGTGGTAGCAGTAACCCGTTGAACTCCATCAACCCGAATGACATCAAATCGTTCACTGTTCTGAAAGATGCTTCGGCTACTGCTATTTATGGTTCGCGAGCATCGAATGGTGTAATCATTATTACTACCAAAAAAAGTAAAGCTGGTACACCATTCCACGTTGAATACAACGGAAATGTATCGGTTAGCTACGCTCCTAAGTTTGTTGACGTACTAACCGGCGATCAGCTTCGCACGATGGTGAGTGATTTGGTTCAGCAAGGTTACCCGGGATTAAGCTCCAGTGCCGAAAATCGTTTGGGCAATGCGAATACTGACTGGCAGAGTGAAATCTACCGAACAGCTATTTCTCACGATCATAACATTAGTTTTACAGGCTCGTTTAAAGACATTCCTTATCGCGTTTCATATGGTTATACCGATCAGAAAGGTATTTTGAAATCAACTGATATGAAAAGGAATACACTGGCTGTTAATTTGAACCCCTCGCTGTTGGATAACAGACTTCAGATTAACGTGAGTTTGAAGGGAATGCACAACAATAACAATTTTGGTAACACAGGTGCCGTTGGTTCCGCCGTTGCATTTGACCCGACTCAACCTGTTATGAACGGTAACACGAAGTACGGAGGTTATTTTACCTGGACTAACCTGGAAGACAACCTACCCGACGGCTCGATGAATCCTGATGGTTATCCGAACCCAATTGGTGTCAGCAACCCGGTTGCCCTGATTAACCAGACGGATAACCGTTCAACTGTTCAGCGTTTCATTGGAAATGCTCAGGTGAATTATGCCTTCAAATTTCTGGAGGGGTTAAAAGCAAACCTGAATACTGGTTATGACTATACTGATAGTAAAGGACACAATAATGCACCTGATAGTGCTCCGTGGACTTATCGTTCTGGTATCGGTCAGAAAATCGATTATACCGCACAGGTAAAGAATGAGTTGCTCGATTTATACCTGAACTACGTTAAATCACTTGGTGTTCACAAATTCGATGTAACAGCAGGATATTCATGGCAGCATTTTTGGAGAAAAGGCTCTAATTTCAACCGTAATGGTGATGGAACTCAGGTAGCTGAAGATTCAAAATATATTAATGAAAACTACCTTGTTTCATTCTTTGGTCGTTTGAATTATACGCTGAATGACAAGTATTTGTTTACATTTACTTTGCGTGATGATGGTTCTTCTCGTTTTGGGCCGAATAACCGTTGGGGACTGTTCCCGGCTGCAGCGTTTGCCTGGAAGATCAACAAGGAAGGATTCCTGGCAGATTCGAAAGTAGTTTCAGATCTAAAACTGAGATTAGGTTATGGTATTACTGGTCAGCAAGATATTTCTGACAATTATTATCCTTACCTGGCGTTGTACCGACTAGGTGAGTCGACAGCTCAGTATCAGTTTGGAAATCAATTCTACAGTACGCTGCGCCCAAATCCTTACGATGCTAACATCAAGTGGGAATCAACAACAACCTATAATGTTGGATTGGATTTCGGATTCCTGAATAACCGGATTTCCGGTAGCATTGATGCTTATTTGAGAAAGACCTCTGATTTGTTGAACAACATTCCGATTGCTGCCGGTACCAACTTTTCGAACTTCCTGACAACGAACGTAGGTGATTTGGAGAACAAGGGTATTGAATTCTCACTGGATGCAAAGCCGGTGTCAACAAAAGACTGGATGTGGGACCTTGGATTTAATCTTTCATATAATAAAAACAAGATTACCAAGTTGACCATGACAGATGACCCGAACTATGCTGGTGTGAACGTTGGCGGTATCGCCGGTGGTGTTGGTAACTTTATCCAGAATAACCAGGTTGGTTTCCCGGTAAACTCGTTCTATGTATTCCAACAGGTTTACGATAAGAATGGAAAACCAATCGAAGGTTTGTATGTCGATCGGAGTGGTCAGGGTGGTAATGTTAGCAGCAACAACCTGAACAAATATCACTATAAGACACCTGCACCCGATGTAATGATGGGGATTTCTTCACGTTTGTCATACAAACAGTTTGACTTCTCTTTCTCCGGCAGGATTAGTCTTGGTAACTATGTATACAATAACGTTGCGTCTGACAGAGCATTGTATTCGTCTATTTACAATCAATCAGGCTTTTTTAACAACGTACCAACGGCTATCTACAAAACCAACTTCTCCGATCCGCAGTATTGGTCAGATTACTATGTTGAGAACGCTTCATACTTCAAAATGGATAATATGAGCGTTGGATACAACTTTGACCATTTCCTGACTGACAAATTGAAAGGTCGCTTGAGTTTTACTGTTCAAAATGCCTTTACAATTACTGATTACTCTGGCTTAGATCCGGAAGTTGATGGAGGTATTGACAACAATATCTATCCGCGTCCCCGGACCTTCCTGCTCGGTGTGAATTTGTCTTTCTAACGCAAAAAAAGATTCGAACATGAAATATTTCAATAAAATATTATTTCCAACACTGGTCATCCTGCTTTCTTTGATGACTTCGTGTGTGAACGATTTGGATGTCGTTCCGTTGGATAAAACGCTAATCACTTCTGCAAACGTTTATGATAGTCCGGAAGCATATAAAGAAGGACTTGCCAAACTGTACGCTTCTTTTGCTGTAAGTGGACAGAGAGGGCCTTCAGGCTTGCCCGATATTTCCGGAATTGATGAAGGGTTTAGTAACTACCTACGGCAGTACTGGAATGTTCAGGAATTGCCCACTGATGAAGCCGTAATGGCATGGAATGATGCTACAATTAAGGATTTTCACTGGATGACCTGGACACCCAACGACGTTTTCATTGGTGCTATGTATTCACGAATTTTTTACACCGTGGCGATTAGCAATGAGTACATCCGTGCGACGGCAGGTAGTCAGGACCCCGATATTCAACGATATAATGCAGAAGCTCGTTTCATTAGGGCATTGGCTTATTATCACGCTCTTGACCTGTTTGGAAATGTAACGTTTGTGACTGAGAAAGATCTTCCGGGAGCTTTCTTCCCGCAGCAGATTTCCAGGGCAGACTTGTTTAAATATATCGAAACTGAACTTTTGGATATCCAGGATAAGCTTGGAGCTCCCGGTTTCGAATATGGTCGTGCAGACCAGGGGGCCGATTGGACACTGCTGGCAACTCTTTATCTGAATGCCGGTGTTTATACCGGACAGGATCGTTACGCCGACTGTATTACTTACTGTAATAAGGTCATCAGTTCAGGAGCTTACTCGCTGGCACCGAAGTATGCCAATAACTTCGTTGCTGACAACAACAAAAGCCCAGAAATGATTTTCTCAATCGGAAGTGATGGTGATCATACTCGTTCGTACGGTGGTATGACTTACCTGATTCACGCGGCTATTGGTGGTTCCATGCCATCCGCTGACTTTGGTGTCGGCGGTGGTTGGGGGGGTATCCGCACGACCAAAGCATTGGTTAATAAGTTCAGCGATCCGAGTGGTTCAACCGACCAGCGCGCTATGTTCTGGACAGACGGACAGTCTTTGGAAATCAATGATATCGCTACATTCACCGATGGTTATGGCATTACCAAATTCAAAAACGTGAATGCCGACGGTAGTCCGGCTGTTCACCCGCATCCTGATTTTGTATGTACCGACTTCCCTGTGTTCCGTCTGGCTGATGTTTACCTGATGTATGCAGAGTCTTTTTTACGTGGCGGAGGCGGTGATGCTGCAACTGCTCTGGGATATGTAAATGCTTTGAGAGAACGTGCCTACGGTGATGCTTCTGGTGATATCAACCAAAGTCAGTTAACGCTTGACTTTATTTTGAATGAACGTGCGCGCGAACTGTATTGGGAAGGTCATAGAAGAACTGACCTGATCCGTTTCGGAGAATTTACATCTGATGCCTACTTGTGGCCCTGGAAAGGAAAAGTGAAGGATGGTAAGGCT
This sequence comes from Prolixibacter sp. NT017, assembly GCF_009617875.1. Lineage (NCBI taxonomy): Bacteria > Pseudomonadati > Bacteroidota > Bacteroidia > Marinilabiliales > Prolixibacteraceae > Prolixibacter > Prolixibacter sp. NT017. The sequence continues at coordinate 4,471,398 of NZ_BLAV01000001.1, forward strand.
GTTGAATCTTATCGTACTTTGTATCCTATTCCGGCAGCCGAACTGGGAGCCAATCCGAATTTGAAACAAAATCCAGGTTATTAATTTTTAAATGAAGAAAGATGAAGTATATCTTAAATTCAATATTGTTCTTGTTTGTCCTGGGGATTGTAAGTTCATGTACCCAAAAGGATTTAACAATATATAATCCGGACAATGCCACCGGACCAACATTGACCATGCCGTCTTCTGTTACTATGTCGATGGACAATAAGGCGGATTCGGTAGAATTTAGCTGGACGCCCTCAGACTACAACCTTCAAGTAGCGGTAACCTATTCGTTGCAAATGGATACTGTCGGTGATAATTTTGCAAATGCGTACACTCTTTACAGTGGAGCAGATGATCATTTTTCCATTACGGTTGGAGACTTAAACTCAGCTTTGATGGGGCAGCTGGAACTACCTGCAGAGCAAAGTGCTTCCGTAGAGTTTCGCGTTGTTTCCAATATTAGTGATAATGTAGCTGATCTGAACAGCGCTTCACAGTCTATCGATTTGACTCCTTACAAAACTGTTTTCCCGCCCATTTACATGATTGGAGCGGCTACGGGCGGATGGGATACTTCTCTGGCTGTGGAAATGCCAAGCACTGAGCCAAACGTTTATTCAACCATTGCTAAATTTACGCAGGATCAGGCGTTCCGTTTCTTCGCTCAACCCGACTGGGGGCCGACAAGCTACAATTATCCTTATTTCGAATCAGGAACCATTAGCAGTTTGCTGGAGAATGCACAGGACGGCGATAGTAACTTCCAATTCTTGGGAGCAACTGGATACTACCGCATTACTGTTAACCTGAAAACGCTGACTGTGGATATGACTTCTGTACCGGAGCCGGTTATGTACATGACGGGAGCCGCCATTGGAGGTTGGGATCAACCAGGAACAGGTGCCAGTGTGAAAATGACATTCGTGAAAGAAAACGTTTGGAAAGGAACGGCTGACTTTATCAGCGGTGAGGCGTTCCGCTTCTTCGCACAAGCTGATTGGGGCCCTACAAGTTACAACTATCCATATTTTGCTGATGGTACCGTGGATCCGATGTTGGAAGATGCACAGGATGGCGACAATAACTTCAAATTTACCGGAACTAGCGGTACATATGAGATAACCTTGAATCTTAATGATTTGACGGTTACTATGACTGCTCAGTAAATGGGTATAGAAGAATCTGAATTAGCGCTTTCACCGCAAAGGGCACAATAAAGACAAGTCATTTCTTGTAGAAAGAAGCCAGTTTAGATTTTCTTCCATAAATAAACAGGGGATGCCTGAAAAAGAGCTTCTGTTCGGGTGGTAAAGGCCAATTTTCATCGAAAGGCTCGATACTATCAGGATGTCTTTTCAGGGATCCCCTTTTCAATCTTTAACTTTCTGGATGAATACCATTTTCCGGTTTCGCATGAAAAATACGCTTCTCACTATTTTGTGGTTGCTTTTTCTTAAGTGGGGCTGCCAGGCTCAGTCCGATGTTATGATGCAGGCATTCTACTGGGATCCGCCAGTCGATGCTGCACATCTGAATGGCATTTGGTGGAACAAACTGGCCGGTGAAATACCGGAGTTGGAAGCTGCCGGAATAAAAGCGCTGTGGATTCCTTCTCCCTGCAAAGGGAACTGGGGAATTTACGATATGGGCTATGGGATTTATGATCATTACGACCTTGGTAATTTTAACCAATGTGGTACGGTAGAAACCCGTTTCGGTTCAATGGCCGAATTGATGAACCTTTTGAATGTGGCGCATGATACCTCGAAAGGTCAGCGAATGGACATTTATGCTGACATTGTCATGAACCATATGTATTCTACACAGAAAAAAGATCTGGAGCGAAACCCTGTCGTGAAAAAGTACATGCAGGATCACGCTGTGATAAGCGAAAAAGCCCACGCTCCTTACCCGACCAATGAAATTGTTTGGCAATTCATTCCTTCCCGGCCCGGCAATTATATCTTCCACATCCGTGGATTCCATCTGAACTTTGATGCGCCTGCATCGGAACGTTTTTTTCAATTCGAATGCAATCTTCCGGCTCATGCCGGAAATAGCTCTGAGGAAACACCTCAAAAAAAATATTACAGGACGATTCAATCACCTGAAAGTGAACAGGAATTTCAGGTGCATGTGCCTGCAGATAAAACAAACCAACCAGTTGAAATTCGTTTGACCGCGCAAAAGAATTCTGATGGTAAGAATTTTCAATGGACCGATCAAACGAATGCTTATTATGTTTCCGATGTAACTTTGGCAGGAAAATCGGTGAACGACTCACTGTTTGCATTAACACATACCGGTATTCATTATGTCGATCACGGAAACCTTCCGAACCTGAAATGGCACTACTTCGATTTTCATCCCTCCGATGCAACTGATTCGCTTGGTTTTCCGGGAAGCCGGGATACACTGATGACGAATGTGAAATGGTTTGGGAACGATTTGAATACCTTGAATTCCGAAGTGCAGAATCGACTGATGGATTGGGGTAAATGGCTGGCCGATTCTATTGGTTTCGATGGTTACCGGCTCGATTTTGTTCAGGGATACCAGCCGGAAATGGTGGCTAAATGGGTGACCAACCTGCCGCCGGATAGAACCGGGCAACAGCCGTTTATTGTCAGCGAATATTTCACCAACTATGCCGATAGGATATACGACTGGGTAAAACGTGTCGACGACTACCGTTTTCAGGGGAAACACCCGAACGTAACGGCTTTCGATTTTCCGTTGAAGAAAGCATTGACTGACATGTGCAACGGAGATGGAACGTCTTTTTCGATGGAACGCCTGGCAACGGCTTCGATGAGCGACAACGGAAAATACGAACTTCCGGCATCATCGGTGGTCAGCTTTGCGGAGAATCACGATACCGGAAAAGAACACGATAAATGGATCGTGAAAGACTGGCGAATGGCCTATGCCTACATTTTGTTTGCGCCTGAAAGGCCTTGCATCTTCTATCCGCATTATTACGGTGTGAAACAACACGATTTCAACCATAAGGAGTTTTCGGTACAGGCACCCGATACACTGCAAACCTTTATCGATAGAATGATTAAAATCCGGGCAGACTACCTCGGAGGCTCAATGATGCCCTTGCATTTTAGTCAATGTGCTGCCGCTGATAATCTGTTTGTAGCAAGACGTGAAGGTGGAGCGAAGGATTCCGGGGCCATTTTAGTTCTAAATAATAATGATTCACAGGAGCTAAGCTGCATGGCAGACACGAAAGCAGAAGGTTACTCTGATTGGGCTGGTAAAAAGCTGATGAATCTGCTTCATCCCGACGCTGATGTGAATGTATCCAAACACGGATTTGTGGAACTAAAAGCACCTCCAAGAGGTATATCCCTATATGTACTCGTCGATAGACCTCATATGCAAAAATAAATCATTACCAATCATAATACCGAGAACCAGATGACACTGATGAAAAAGACACTATTCCTGATAGCAACGCTGTTTGTTAGTCTGACAGCAGGAGCACAAACGGTGACAGACTATTCTGTTTCTACTGATCCAACGTTTTTCACGGCCAATCAGCAGGTAAAAGTAACCTTCGATCTGAAGGGATTCGATACCCCAAACCAATGGGGCGATGTTTATTTGTGGATTTGGCTTTCTGATCCGAATGTGGGAAATCCCTCCGATCAGGGAACCTGGTCAAATACGGCCGATGCCTACAAAATGACCGATGACGGAAACAATAAGTATTCTTTCACCTTCACTCCTTCGGCACTTTGGCCCAATATTGATCCAACGACGATCAAGAAAATTGGAGTAATTGCTAAAGCGAAAGATGGCTCTGATACCGGATCCGGGGAAAGGAAAACAACGCCGGATTACATGCTGAATGTGACTGCAGAAGGAGTACTGGATATTCAAAATTCAGTGACCTCACCTTACATTGGAACGGCAGGCGAATCCCTACCGGTCTCTATCGTTACCAGTGAATCGGCCGATATTACTCTTTCTTTGGATAACACAGTGTTGAAAACTGTAACAGGAACAACTCTGGATGACAATGTTACGTTGCCACAGTCGGGCGATCACTGGCTGATTACCAAGGCTCAGGCAGGAACAAAAATCAGTTACGATTCGGTGTTTGTCACCATAAAGCAGGATTTGACCGGAACGATGCCGGCTGGTTATCGTAAAGGAATTAATTACGTTGACGATACTACGGTAGGACTGGTCCTTTGGGCTCCTTACAAAAATAATGTGTATGTGTTGGGAGAGTTTGATAACTGGCAGCCGAAGGCGGCTTATCAAATGCACAAGGACGGAGACTATTACTGGATTACCCTGAATGTGGAAAAAGGGAAAGAGTACCTGTACCAATATCTGGTTGATGATTCCATCAAAATTGCTGACCCCTATACCGAAAAGGTAAGCGATCCGTGGAATGACCAGTACATCTCGAGTACAACTTATCCCAATCTAATTGCATATCCTACCGGGAAAACGACCGGAATTACCTCCAGTTTTCAAACGGCACAGACACCTTATAACTGGCAGGTGACTAATTTTACACCGCCAGCAGCTGATTCTTTAGTTATTTACGAGTTATTAGTTAGGGATTTCGATGCATCACATTCTTTTCAGGGAGTGATCGACCACCTCGACTATTTACAGGATTTGAACGTGAATGTTGTGGAATTGATGCCGGTAAATGAATTTGAAGGAAACAGCAGTTGGGGGTATAATCCCGATTTCTATTTTGCTCCGGATAAGTACTACGGTCCTAAAAACGACTTGAAAAAGCTGGTTGACGAATGCCACAAGAGAGGAATGGCTGTTGTTATTGATTTGGTGTTGAACCATTCGTATGGTCAGAGTCCGTTCGTTCAGCTTTATTTCAAAGACGGAAAACCAACAGCCCAAAATCCCTGGTATAATCAGCAAAGTAACTTCGAAAATCCGGATGCTCAGTGGGGATACGATTTCAACCATGAGAGTCCTGCGACACAACAGCTGGTTGACAGCATCAATTCCTTTTGGATGAGTCAGTACAAAGTAGACGGTTTCCGTTTCGACTTTACGAAAGGTTTTTCGAATAATTTCAAGCCGTTGGCAACCGATCCGTGGGGAAGTAAATACGATGCTGATCGGATTCGCATATTGGAAAGAATGGCCGATCGGATATGGAAACGGAAGTCGGATGCGCTGGTTATTTTCGAGCATTTGGCTGACAATAGTGAAGAGACCGTTTTAGCAGACTACAACAAAGGGATTCTTCTTTGGGGGAATATGTCAGGGGCTGCCCAAAATGCTGCAAAAGGAAATGTGACCAATAATAATGCAGATTTCTCAGGGGCTTCATACACTGATAGAAGCTGGAACAAATCACGACTGGTTGGTTATATGGAAAGCCATGATGAGCAGCGGGTGGCCTATGTTGCCGAAACCTCCGGTTTGGCAAATGACAATTACAATATAAAAGATGTTCCGACTGCGTTAAAACGAATCGAATTGAATGCAGCACTATTCTTCACCATTCCCGGCCCGAAAATGTTCTATATGTTTGATGAGTTGGGCAATGATAAGGATATTAATGTCCCGAGTCGTACCGGTGAGAAAGAGCCTTTGTGGAGCTACGTGGACGATCCCAATCGTACCGATGTTTTCCAGACATATGCCAAATTATTTTACCTAAAGCGCAATTACGACATCTTCTCGACTACCGATTTTACTTATTCATTGAATGGAGTTACGAAGTGGATAAAGCTGAATAAAAACAATCAGCACGTGGTGGTTGAAGGAAACTTTGGTTTGACCGCTGCCGATCTGTCTGTTGATTTTCCGGTTACCGGAAAGTGGTATGAATATTTTACCGGCGATTCCATTAACCTGACGAGCAATTCGTACATGGCTCATCTGGCGCCCGGAGAGTACCGGTTGTATTCAACAGAGAATTTTACGAAAGACCATATTGTAACCGATGTACCGACTGTGTCGGCTAATGATAACCCATTACAGGTGTGGCCCAATCCGGTTCAAAATAGCCTGAATCTATCGGCCGACGAAGATATGAATCGTGTAACCGTATATTCCATTACCGGACGGGTATTGCTCGATAAAAGCTTTCCGGGGTACGGCAAAACATCCATAGCGATTCAATCCGATGGTTGGCCACAGGGAACTTATATTGTAAAAGTAATTACCACTTCCGGCAATGTGGAAACCCGGAAAGTGATGAAATATTGATCAGAGTTGAATAAAAATTGTATGATTTTTTGCCCGGAATTTGCAATTGATTTTTCCGTTTAATGAACAGATCGTGCCGTTCACCACATAAAATCGGCCGTTCGTCAAAAAAATTTTTCAGTTTGTTCAGGAATGTCTTAATTGTCGACAGGTAAAAAAGCAAGGATACGCAGTAGTACCTTCATCGTTGGTTTTTGAAGGCTACTTACTTCAGAAGTAAGACTGCAAAAAATGAAAATGCCGCGTTCGGGAGGATGCGGCATTTTTTATGAAACTTTGCAAAACGGTTTTCGGGTTTAAGTAGACGATTTCTTCGTCGCAGTGTGATTGTTGTAAACTACTGCGCAATGTGCTATATTTGCGCGAAATTATTTTTTATTCAGTATAAAAACTGATAATCTGAAATAAATCTTTTTCTGTCTTCCAAATGATTGAAAGAATAAGCATCGAAAACCAGGAACTGGTCACCCGGAGGTCTCATGGGAATGGGCTTTTCATGGTTAGTCACATGCATTTCTCCAATCGGTGCATGCGCTGATTAGCGCTGTTTACTAATCTATTTACCCATCTCCCGGATTTTTCGGACAACTGTTCGCTTACAGCACGGAAACAGCCAATAGAAAGCCGCAACCATGTACTTTTTGATTTTCAAGCATTGTTGTCAATTGAAGCAATGAGCTGATTGATCTGATTTTACCTGTTATACAGGAAAATGAACCGGACAGTGGGTTCACTGTTAAGGAAGTGGTTGAAGTGATTTCGGGAGGTTTTAATCTCATAGTTGTGAGATGTTTTTTTGAAACTCATAGTTTTGTGAAAGCAAAGAAAAGACTTGATTTTAGCTGAATAGATACAACTGATATGACAAACAAATACAATATACAGGAAGAAATAAAAAAGCGTGTCCTGGTGCTCGATGGAGCCATGGGGACGATGATTCAAAAATACAAGCTGGAAGAGGAAGACTTCCGGGGGACCCGTTTTGCCGACTGGAAACAGTCGTTGAGAGGAAATAACGATCTTCTTTCCATCGTCCGTCCCGATATTATCCGTGATATTCATGAAGAATTTTTGGAAGCCGGTGCCGATATTCTGGAGACCAATACGTTCAATGCCAACCGCATTTCCCAGTCCGATTACGGCATGGAAGAGTTGGTTTACGAACTGAATGTCGCTTCGGTGAAAGTAGCCCGCGAAGCGGCTGAAAAGTATTCAACTCCTGATAAACCCCGTTTTGTTGCTGGATCACTCGGGCCAACAAACAAAACGGCATCCATGTCACCCGATGTGAATGACCCGGGTTTTCGTGCCGTTAGCTATAACGATTTGAAAGAAACCTACCGGGAGCAGGTGGAAGGTTTGCTGGATGGCGGTGTTGATCTGCTGTTGGTCGAAACGATTTTCGATACCCTGAATGCCAAAGCTGCCCTGATGGCCATCGATGAAGCATTGGAAGCACGTGGAATTCGGAAACCCGTGATGGTTTCCGGAACAATTACAGACGCCAGCGGACGAACTCTTTCCGGGCAAACGGTTGAGGCATTCCTTAACTCCGTTTCACACATGGATTTGCTGACCATCGGGCTGAACTGCTCGCTGGGAGCGAAAGACATGCGTCCCTACCTGGAAGAGCTGGGGAGGAAAGCGCCGTTTTACATCAGTGCTTACCCGAACGCCGGATTGCCTAACCAGTTCGGTGAGTACGACGAAACGCCGGAAATGATGGCCGAACAGGTAAAAGGTTTTCTCGACAAAAGCACAGTAAATATCGTAGGCGGTTGCTGTGGTACCACGCCGGACCACATTCGGGAACTGGCGAAACTGGCTGAAAAGGCCCGGCCACATGAAAAGGTGCATCCCGAAGTAGCGATGCGCTTGAGTGGATTAGAGCCTCTTACGGTGAACCAAATGGCGAATTTCATCAACGTGGGAGAGCGTTGTAATGTAGCAGGTTCGCGAAAATTTGCCCGTTTGATTCGGGAAGAAAAGTATGAGGAAGCGCTTTCCATTGCCCGCGAGATGGTGGAAGGTGGTGCCCAGGTTATCGATGTGAACCTTGACGATGCCATGCTTGATGCGAAGAAGGAAATGGTTCGCTTCCTGAATCTCTTAATGGCGGAACCGGATATTGCCCGGCTTCCCATCATGATTGACTCATCCAAGTGGGAAGTGATCGAAGCTGGTCTTCAGTGTTTGCAAGGGAAAGCGATTGTCAACTCCATCAGTCTGAAAGAAGGCGAAGAAGAATTTAAGGCACATGCCCATAAAATAAAGCAGTACGGAGCAGCAGTTGTTGTGATGGCTTTCGACGAAGATGGTCAGGCCGACTCGTACGAGCGCCGCATTCAAATATGTGAGCGGGCTTATCGTATTCTTGCGGAAGATGTTCAATTCCCGGCAACGGATATTATTTTCGATCCAAACATATTAACAGTTGGAACCGGTATAGAAGAGCATAACAATTATGCGATCGATTATATCCGCGCAACGAAATGGATTAAGGAAAATCTGCCGGAAGCTCGGGTAAGTGGCGGTGTGTCCAATGTATCGTTCGCTTTCCGCGGAAACAATGTAGTCCGGGAAGCGATGCACTCGGCATTCCTGTATCATGCCATTAAGGCTGGAATGGACATGGGGATCGTCAACCCGGGAATGCTGCAGATATACGACGAAGTTCCGAAAGACTTGTTGGAACATGTTGAAGACGTATTGCTGAACCGTCGTCCCGATGCTACGGAGCGGTTACTGGAATTTGCCGAGAAGGTAAAAGGCACCGGACAGAAAGAGGAGAAGAAAGACGAATGGCGCGAACTTCCCGTGGAGAAACGATTGGAACATTCGCTGGTGAAAGGACTTCCGGATCATGTGGAAGAGGATCTCGAAGAAATCCTTCCGAAATTCGATGCCGCGCTCAATATCATCGAAGGTCCGCTGATGGACGGAATGAACATCGTAGGCGACCTGTTTGGTGATGGAAAAATGTTTCTTCCTCAGGTGATTAAATCAGCCCGTGTGATGAAAAAAGCGGTTGCCTGGCTACAACCACACATCGAACGGGAAAAAGCCCTGAATGGCGGCGAAGTGAAGAACCGAACCAAAGTTTTGCTGGCTACGGTGAAAGGTGATGTACACGACATTGGTAAAAATATAGTCGGGGTGGTGTTGGCCTGTAATAACATAGAGGTGATTGATCTGGGCGTTATGGTCCCGACGGAAAAGATTCTGGCAAAAGCTGAAGAAGAGAAAGTCGATTTGATAGGTCTAAGTGGCTTGATTACACCTTCGCTGGAGGAGATGGTGCTGGTCGCCCGTGAAATGGAAAACCGAAACATGAATGTACCGCTGATTATTGGTGGTGCAACGACGTCAAAAATTCATACAGCGGTAAAAATTGAGCCGGAATACAGTGAACCCGTAGTTCACGTGAAAGATGCATCACGCGCTGTTGGGGTGGTACAAAACCTGGTCAACCGTGAACAAAAATACATCGACGATATCAAAACCGAGTACGAAGGAATTCGCGAGTTCCACGGAAATAAGAAGCCGAAATCGTACCTGACGTTTGACCAAGCGAAGGAAAATGCCTTCCGTCCCGACTGGAAGACACAACCAGTTTACACGCCCAATTTTACAGGTGTGAAAGTTTTTGACGATTATCCGCTGGAAGAATTGCGCGAATATATCGACTGGACCTTCTTCTTCCTGGCCTGGGAGCTTCGGGCACATTTCCCGGATGTGTTGGACGATCCGAAAATGGGTAAAGAAGCGCGCAAATTATTTGCCGATGCCAATGCTATGCTCGATGAAATTATAGAGAAGAAAATGTTGAAGGCGAGCGGCGTCTTTGGCTTGTGGCCGGCCAACTCGGTAGGCGAAGATATCGAATTGTACACCGATGAATCGCGGACCGAAAAAGTAGGTACTTTCCATCATCTGCGTCAGCAAACTATCAAAAAGGAAAAGGGTAAACCCAACTTTTGTCTGAGCGATTTTGTAGCGCCCAAGGATAGCGGCGTGAAAGATTACTGCGGAGGATTTGCCGTGACTGCCGGAATCGGTTTGGAGAAATGGGTGGAGGAGTACAAAGCTGATCACAACGATTATAAGGCCATCATGTTGGAAGCGCTGGCTGATCGTCTGGCCGAGGCTTTCGCCGAAAGACTGCACGAAAGAGTTCGTAAAGAGTTTTGGGCGTATGTTCCGGATGAAAATTTAACAAAAGAAGAATTGATTCGGGTCAAGTACCAGGGAATCCGTCCGGCATTGGGTTATCCGGCCTGTCCGGAACACTCGGAGAAAGAGAATCTGTTCAATCTGTTGGATGCCGAGAAAAATACCGGTATTAAGCTCACCGAGCATTTTGCCATGTACCCGACAGCCTCGGTTAGCGGACAATATTTTGCACATCCCGACTCCATCTATTTTGGTGTGGATAAAGTAGGTAAAGAGCAGGTGGAAGATTACGCGCGACGGAAAAATGAATCGGTTGAATTCATCGAGAAGTTCCTTCCGGTGAATTTGAATTACAAATAATATTGAGATGAATAGAGGGAATCAAGAAAGGTTCCCTCTTATTTCAACAATACTTTCCCTACTGTAATTTCAACACCGATTTTCTGATTGTCGGTGGTGTACACTACTCTTCCCGAAGTTGTCACCTGATTGCTGTTGTAGTATGCCGTCCCGGTTATGACAACCAAAGCATAATCGGGGCTTCCAACATAGTCTGGCTTAGCATTCCCAATTCTTGCAGCGGTGGAACTAACAACACCGGCCAGAAAATCTCCTGCCTGATATGTTCTGATTTTACCTGTTGATGGATCGATTCCGGCAATATCGCCAACTGACAGGGTTCCTTCAGCGGGCATGTATTCAGCGTAAGAATCCGGTCCGGCACTGATAAATGCATGTTGGTTAACCGTGATATTTCCGTTGATATTGAAAATTTCAGAGGTGTCAGACTCAGCATCGAATGTGAACTTTCCAGAGGTTGTCAGATGCAGAAAGTCGCCTGAATTCGTATTGGTGATGCGGAATAGATTGTTGTTATTATCCACATCCCATTCATTATCGCCCTTCTTCAACATTAAAACAGAACGTTTGTCGGAGGCAACAGAGTGTATGAGAATGTTGGCAGGACCATTGTCAGACTGAATGGTAACCGGATAATTTCCGGTATGCAACTGAGCTGTCCCCATGTTCAATTCCGAGGTTTTACCGTGGATCCAGGTGTCGGCATAGATGTCATTTTCTGACGGAGCAGAAGGAGAGCCTGTAGAGAATTTGCCGTTGATAAGCAGGTCAGCACTGTGCGTTTCGATGCGGGCAGTATCGTTCCCCCACGGAAATTCAAAACGGGTTTGAATGAAGCCTGAATAATCTTCACTTTCAATGGAAAAATGTTGATGCAAACGGGTTGGGTAATGTAGATAATAGTGTGCGACCATGGCTATTTTGCCATCATCATGTTTGTTGTACCACACCACCGCTGTTTTTGCTGTATCGGCCGGCCATTTCATTTTAATAAGCGCCGATTCCGGCAAATGCGCTTGGTCGGTCTGTAAACGCATTCTTCCATTATCTCTCATCTCCAATGCAAAGGTCGAATCTGCCGAGCCAATCGATACTTTTCTTTGTGTATAAAGATTGTTTCCTGAAACCTGCCAGTTGGAACTATCAATAACGGTTTTCGCATGTAGAGCAATTGGAACCGGATGGAGATTTGCATAACCCAGGTCAAAAGTATTTCCGTCGCTCACCGAATGGGCTGTTATGTGGAAAACATAATTTGGGGAATGACTCCAGTCGATATTTTCGAAACTCCCGGTAACGGGTGTGCCTGCTCCGATAGATGCGTAGAAATATCCTGCTTGATTAGTCGTTATGGTTTGTTGTTCTTCGTACACAACTAGCGAATGGTCAACGGCGGAAACAAGTTGGAAATCCATTTCCAGTGATTGATTGGCAGGAACTGTACCATCATCATTTTGTATTATTCCCTCAAACGGCAGATAGTAGGGTGACTGTGCCATTGCAAAGAATGGTAGCAGGAACATGGTGAAAATAACGATTGTCTTCTGCATAGCTTAGCGGATGAATAGGTTTCCGTTACTGAGAATATAGCCAATGAGTTTCCCGTCGGGGGTGAGCGCCTTGTGTCCGTCCGTTTGAATGGCGCCTGAGTTGACTGTAAATTGACCATGCGTGCCTACCAGAATGTCTCCGGTGGAGTTTTGACGGTTGGCAACAAAGGCGGCATTTTCGGTAGCCACACCGATGAACTCATCTCCTGCCTGGTAGTCTCTCAGTTCTCCGGTGGCTGGATTTAGTCCAACCAGGTCTCCGGCCGGACAACTTCCAGACAATGTCATATAGGAGGCAGTACCTCTGGTGCCCGAAATAAAACTGTTTCCAACAGATACTTTAACGTTTCCTGCTACATCTACTTTTTCACCCGGCGTGGCGGTGCCAATTCCCAGGTTGCCATTTTGTGCCATGGTTATTACATCCTGGTTATTGTAGGAAATATGCAGGTCATCGTTATTCTCAATTGTCCATGTATTGTCTCCTTTCTTCAGTAGAATAGCAGCTGGTGCATTTCCGGTTGCCTGGTTGAGGAGCAGTTGCGCATTTTTCGATTCCTGGTATATTTCCATTTCTGCATATTGCTCTATTCCCGTATTCTCCCAATCCTTGTCGCCAATTCCCAGCTTTTTCCCCGCACCAATGTATACGTCGCCGTAAAATGCGGTTTGGCCGGGACTACCACTCGTTCCGACGATGAACTTTTTACTGCCGCTGACCTTGAATTCACTGTTAGTGGTGGAGAGTTGTACTTTATCGCGCCCCCATGGAATGTTAAAACGGGGAACCAGGTTTCCTTTCGAATCAGAGGTTGCGATACAAAATACGCTGTCGGGTTCTCTATTGATGCCCAAACGGTAAGTATAAAGCGCTGCCTGTGGATTGTCGTTCTTATCCACCCACATAATGGCGGGTTTGGCCGAGTCGGATTTCCATTTGAGTTTTATCATGGCGCTCTCATTCAAACGAGTTAGGGTTGTTTTAAAACGAACCGCTTTGTTTACACCAAAATCGAGAGCCTCTTCTGGTTTGTCTATACCGATTCCTACATTTCCGGCGGTATAGGAAAGCTGGTTGTTTTGCAACTTCCAGCCGGGATTGGAGCTGCCCGCAGCAAGTGCAAAAGGAACCGCATGGATGGGTTCTTTCTTAAAAACACGGAATCCGTTACCATCTTTCATATCGATGGAGATTTGTATGAATACTGTCCCCTGTGTCCAGTCAATGTCATCAAGACGGCCACTCGCATCTGTATCATTTCCGACAACCAGTTCAAGCATCCCGGTTGGCGACGTCGTTACACCTTGAGATTCGGAATAAATTGGAGTGGAAGAATTTTCGCCTTGCGTTAATTCAATTTGGCAATCAATAACTTGATCGGTCACCGGTTGATTGTTCTCATCGGTTAGCTGCGTCTGGTAAAGAAATCCGGGATTTTCCTGTGCCTGCGATAGTGCTATCACTAACAAGAAAAGCAATAATGTGAGCTTTGATTTCAACATGAGGAAAAGGATAGGGATTAATGTTTCTTTATGAGTTTTCGCGTATCAACAACCTGATGTGTTTGTCTGTCGACGCATCGAAGAAGGTATATTCCGTTGGCTAACCCCGAGAGATTTAATTCCCGGCTATTGGTTACGTTGGAAATAGTTGAAATGGCCATGCCGGTTATGTCGTAAATGGTAATGTCGACGGGGGCTAGGTTGTTGACGAGCTTGATGTTCAGCGCTTCGCTAAACGGATTGGGGTAGAACCGGTTTTCTGATTTTGCTTGTTCGTCAACGAAATTTGCTTGTGTTTTCATTGCCGGGATTGGATATCCCAACAGCTGAAAACCGTTTGCATTGCTTCCGGAAAAACCACCGATTCTCCAATGCATAACAGTGCTCCCCTGATGCTTTTCTCCGCCTGATACGGACATCGTCAGGGATTGTGAGTAAGAATATGAGGTAAAAAGCATGGTAAAGGCAAGGGAAAAAAGGTACCTCATATACAAAATGTCAGTTACATCATAGAACGTTTAAATATAGAAAATTCCAGTCAAACAAAATGTTATTATAATACTAACTTATGCATTTGTTATCCTGTTAAGTCGCTTCGCTTCATTGCAATTTGTAATTTTGTAAGGAGATACTAATGAAGAACTGAAAGAAGGAGATCATCAGATTAAGATGGTTTTTGTGTGGACGAAAAAATAATTTTTGAATGAAAGTAAGCGACATTATCACCCAGTCTGATAAAACGGTTTTTTCTTTTGAACTTTTGCCGCCGCTGAAAGGACAGAATGCCGATAAACTTTATCGAACTATCGAAGATTTGCTGGAGTTTGATCCCAAATATATCAACATCACCACCCATCGTGATGAGATGGAATACCGCACATTGCCCAACGGATTGCATGAAAGGCGGACCATTCGGAAAAGACCGGGAACGGTAGCTATTGCAGCTTCCATTCAGTACAAATATGGTGTGCCGGTTGTTCCTCATGTGGTTTGTGGGGGGTTCACGAAGGAAGAGACAGAGAACATGCTCATCGATCTTAATTTCATGGGCGTTAAAAATGTGTTGGCTCTCCGGGGAGATAAACTGAAATCGGAGAATATATTTAAGCCGGAGCCGAAAGGTCACGCTTATGCCAGCGACTTGGTGAAGCAGATTGTCGATTTGCGGCATGGAAAATATCTTGACCCGGAATTGAAAAATAACACTCCCATGGATTTCTGTATTGGTGTGGCGGGTTACCCCGAAAAACATGCAGAAGCAACCAACCCAGATGTGGATTTGCTGAACCTGAAAAGGAAGGTAGAGGCCGGTGCCGATTACATTGTTACCCAAATGTTTTTCGATAACCAGAAATATTACGATTTTGTGGATAAGTGCCGGGCAGCAGGTATTACGGTTCCGATTATTCCGGGCATAAAACCTCTTTCAAGGAAGAACCAGGTTTCGGTGTTGCCGGGAATCTTCAGTATCGATATTCCGGAAGAGTTCGCCAAAGAAGTGAGGAAGTGTAAAAATAATGATGAAGCCCGTGAAGTGGGAACCGAATGGGCCATTCACCAGGCAAAGGATTTGATTGCGCACAACGCGCCATGCTTGCATGTGTACACATACGGAATCTCTGATAATACACGGCAAATTGCCAAAGCGGTATTCTGATAACTAAAAAATAGTCGAACAGGTAGCCTGTCTTTTGTTCGGAGGCAGGTTATTTTTCAATCTGCTCCAACTACTTTGCTGCGTCGTTCCATAATCACCGTATCGCGCCAAATTCCATTCATCTTGCCCACTTTCTCGCGGTAGCCCAACGTGCGAAAGCCATACATTTCGTGAAGTTTGATACTGGCTTCGTTTTCCCGAAAAATGCTCGATTGTAGCGTCCAGAATCCTGCTTTCTCACTTGATTCGATGAGGTTTTGCATGAGTCGGTTTCCAATTCCCCGGCCACGGAAATTTTTCCTGATGTAAACACTTACTTCGGCTACACCAGCATAAACCGGCCTCGACGAAACAGACGATAACGCAGCCCATCCGGCGACTGTTTTTCCAACAGAGGCAACAAGCCGACAGGATTGAATGTGTCCGCTATTCCATTCTTCCCAGGTTGGAACGGTTTGCTGAAAGGTGGCGTTTCCGGTTTCGAGGCCTTCGGCGTAAATGCGGGCAACGTCCGGCCAATCTTCCTGTGTCATGGCACGAAGATCAATAGATGTTGTTATATTCATTGTTACGGATAATTACCGTGATGAAGGTAGTATCTGTTGCCTGAAAAATGATCGTCTGCTGAGCGATTTATGGTTTTGTTAATATCCAATTGAAAACTCAACGAAGAACTTTAGTGTTTGAGAAGTATCCGGAAGGTCATGAAAACCGCGTTTTTCTATTACCGTGATTCTGTTTCCGGGGAAAACCGCGAACCTCAAAAAAAACTGTTGAAAATGGAGAATGAAGGTTTGCCTTTCCTTTTTCATTTTATGATAACAGAATTGGGAAATTTCCGTTAACTTCATTCGTTAAAATCACAATCCATATGGTTAAGAAGAAAAAAAAGAAGAAACTAAGATTCAATAAAGCCGGCCTGAAAAAGGCGGTGCTCGATATTTTTTACGCCGACCCGAAAAAGACTTTCAACTACAAACAGCTTTCCGCTGAACTCTTTATTCGTGATATGCCAACCAAAAAGTTGATTCATGTCGTGCTGGAGGAGTTGAGAGATAATGAAAACCTCGAGGAAATCAGCCGCGGAAAGTACAAGCTGCGCTCGAAAGGCGGTTACATTACCGGCGTGGTCGAACTGACGCAGCAAGGCTTTGGCTTTGTAATTTCCGACGAAATCGATCAGGATGTATTCGTTTCGGCAGCCAACCTGAAAAGGGCAATGCATGGCGACAAGGTGAAGGTTTACCTTTATGCCCGACGAAAGAAACACAATCCGGAAGGCGAAGTGGTCGAGATTTTGGAACGGGCCAAAACCACTTTCGTGGGAACGGTCGAAGTTTCGAAATTTCATGCTTTCCTGATTCCGACACAAAAGACGCCGTTCGATCTTTTTATTCCGAAAGAAAAACTAAACGGTGCCAAAAACGGGCAAAAAGCTATCGCGAAAATTTTGGAGTGGCCCGAACGCGCTAAAAATCCTTATGCCGAAATTGTTGAGGTGCTGGGAGATGTGGGCGAAAATGAAACGGAAATGCACGCTATCCTTGCGGAGTTTGACTTGCCTTATAAATTTCCCGGTAAGGTGGAGAAAGCGGCTGAACAAATTCCATTGGAAATCCCGAAAGAGGAATATGCCAACCGGCGCGATTTCCGCAAGGTTCCAACTTTTACCATCGACCCGGCTGACGCCAAGGATTTCGACGATGCGCTCTCTGTTCAAAAGCTTGACAACGGTTTTTGGGAGGTCGGGGTGCACATTGCCGATGTGACGCATTATGTGCAGCCGAATTCGATTCTCGAGGAAGAAGCGTATAACCGGGCGACTTCGGTCTACCTGGTCGATCGCGTGGTGCCCATGTTGCCGGAAAGGCTCTCGAATGGCGTTTGTTCACTGCGGCCCAACGAGGATAAGCTTTGCTTTTCGGCCGTTTTTCAGTTGGATGACAAGGCGAACGTACATCACCGGTGGTTAGGTCGCACGGTCATTCACTCCGACCGGCGCTTTGCTTACGAAGAGGCGCAGGAAGTGATCGAAACGGGCGATGGCGACATGAAGGAGGAAATCCTGACGCTCGATAGGTTGGCGAAAGAGTTGCGAAATCAGCGGTTCCAGAATGGTTCCATTTCGTTCGATCGCATCGAGGTGAAATTCGATATCGACGAGGATGGAAAACCGCTGGGCATTATTTTCAAAGTATCAAAAGATGCCAACAAACTCATCGAAGAGTTCATGTTGCTGGCCAACAAATATGTCGCGGAATTCATTGGAAAGCCGACGCCGAACAAAAAAGCGAAAACGTTCGTCTACCGTATCCACGATAAGCCTGATCCGGATAAGCTCGATTCGTTCAACCATTTCATCAAACGTTTTGGCTATGGTATTCAAACCAACAACCCGAAAGCTGTTTCCGATTCGATGAACAAACTTCTGACGAATGTCGAAGGGAAGAAAGAGCAGAATGTGATCGAAACATTGGCCATTCGTACCATGGCCCGGGCCGAATATTCAACCCGGAATATTGGTCACTACGGTTTATCTTTCGAGTACTACACGCATTTTACCTCGCCTATTCGGCGTTACCCCGATATGATGGTACATCGCCTCCTGGCCCGTTATCTCGATGGTGGTCGTTCGGTAGTGGCCCAGAAATGGGAAGAGATGTGTAAACATTCGTCGGATATGGAAGTGCGGGCCAGTAATGCCGAGCGGTCGTCGGTGAAATACAAGCAGGTTGAGTTTATGAGCGATCACGTCGGAGAGGAATTCAAAGGCGTTATTTCCGGTGTAACTGACTGGGGGATTTACGTTGAATTGGAAGAAAACAAATGCGAGGGTATGGTTCCTTTACGCGATCTGACCGACGATTTTTACGAGTTTGACGAGAAAAACTATTGCATTATCGGAAGTCATACGCACAAACGCTACCAACTGGGTGATGAAGTCAATGTGGAAATTGTTCGTACCAACCTGCAGAAGAAACAGATGGATTTTCGGTTGGTAGAAGATGGTGAATAACATATTTTTTTCATAATTCCATAAAATTCCCAGTGGTTTGGGTTGGTTTACAGGTGTTTTCGTTATCTTGTGCTGAACAGTCGGGGCGAAAGTTCGAAAAAATCATCTATATTTGGCCAAATAGTAAGTAAAATAGAAATGAGTACTGAAAACGGAAGTTCAAAGCGCGATGCCGTTCGGGAAAACATTCTGACCATTGCACAGGAGATTTTTAGTAAATATGGTTACAAAAAAACCACGCTTGACGACATAGCCAATGCCGTCAGGAAAGGTAAAAGCTCGCTGTATTATTATTTCAGCAGTAAAGAGGATTTGTTCCAGGAAGTGGTGCAGAAGGAAGCCGACATACTCCGGGCTGAATTATCGAAGGTGCTCTTGAAGAATATTAGTCCTGAAGAGAAGCTGAAGGACTATATTATGACGAAAATTACCACCTACCGTCAGCTGGCGAATTTCTACAACGCCATTGAAAACGATTTGGCTGCGGTGGAGTTTGTGGATAAAATCAAGTCGCAATACGACCAGGAAGAAATTCGGATGATGAAGCGTATTTTGCTGGAAGGCGCCCGTCGTGGGAAATTTTCCGTACGTGATTTTACGCTGGTGGCCATCGGGATTACGACCGCGATTCGCGGACTGGAAATGCCGCTTTCGGCCGGTCCTTACAAATCAACCGATCTGGAGAAAAGTGTGGATGCGATTGTCCGTATCATCAACTATGGTATCATGAAAAGGGATTGATTTCCCGGAAAGATAAAAGAACCTAACCTGTCGATTCCCGGCAGGTTTTTTTGTGCTATCACCGTTCTGTTTAACGTAATCCATTAGGTCTTTTACCTTTTCGATTGGGTTCGGGACCTAAACGATTCGGTCTTTTTGCCAAATTTTTAGGTCTGCTTGCCAAACGATTGGCTGATGAACCTATTCATTTCGGTCTTTTTGCCAAAAATTTGAGTAATCGGCCCAATCGAAGAGCTAAATTGCGTAATCGAGAGGGTAAAATTGAGCGTCGATGTACTAATTTATCACGTGGATGTTTAAATATTGAGCTTCGAAACGCTAATCTATCGCATCGATCCTCCGGATCAACGAAGTGATGCTCTATTTTTCAGGATACAAGGGGTACACTAACGATGTACTTCCGTGATTTTGGGAATGGAAACGATAAATTGCCCAATCGGGATGAAAAAATACTGTATAGAGGTTCAAAGGGAACAGCTCGAATGGATGCGGGAGACTTTTTACCCGCTTACCTGCACATCAATACCCAATTTATCCTTCACGCGGGTGGCAATTTTTTCCAGATCGTCAGTCGTCACTTTCGAAAGATTCTGTGTGGGCGTATCACGGGCAATGGTGTATATCATCACTCGTTCAGGGCTAATTTCTGCCAACAGTTTCAACCAGGCCGAAAGCTCTTCTTCGGTAGTATTGTCAATCTGGTGGCCCGAAAACTCTCCCCGGATAAACATGGTTTGAACGGTCAGCTTCCCTTCGAATTTCTTCATGTTATTTACCACTTCCACTAAGTGAAAACGCCCCAGCGGGCAATCGAGCAACTGGATGGTTTCGGGGATAGCCGAGTCGAGTTTCAGGATGTTGTCATCCACTTTTTTCAGTGCTTCTACCACCTTCGGTTTGTGCAACATGGTCGAATTAGAAAGGACTGCTATTCGGGCATCAGGAAAGTATTCGTTCCGGATGGAGATGGTGTCATCGATAATATCAGCAAAATCGGGATGAAGTGTCGGCTCTCCGTTTCCTGCAAAGGTCAACACATCGGGAGCTTCCCCCGCGTTTTTCATCTCCGCCAGTTTTTCGCGCAGCAGTCGGGCAACGGTTTCCCGTGAAGGTAGTTCGGCTTTCTTTTCCCGTTTGTGTGGAGTCCAGCCACACTCGCAATAGATGCAGTCGAACGAGCAGACTTTGGTGTCGTTGGGGAGCAGGTTGATGCCTAGCGAAACCCCTAGTCGGCGACTTTTGACGGGGCCGAAAATAGTTTGGTCGAAAAGAAATGTGGACATGGCAATAATTTGCTACAAAGATGGGAAATTCTTCGTCAATTTAGATTAGCCGTTTTACCCGCGATCCCGACAGTAATTTCAGTTGTTGCAAATCCATGCCGGTGATGAGATTCAGACCGGGTTTTTTCCCGGGTGCAATCGTACCGAGTTGCTCGTCCATCCGAAGGGCTTTCGCGCCGTTTCCGGTAGCCCATTGCACCAGTTCACCGAATGGTATGTCGGGGAAATACTGGTGAAGGGTAATCATTTCGTCGAGTACCGACAGCGAATGATTGGACGACAGACTATCGGTGCCAAGGCAGATACTCAGTCCGTTGGAGCGGAGTAGTTCCACATCCGGGAGACGATCTTCGATAAATAAATTGGAATTGGGGCACAACACCAGCGATGTTTTCCCCTCGTCGCGGTTAGCATGGAGCCAATCGAGTTCTTCTTTTCCGGTAAACGTATTGTGTACGAGGAGTAACTGGCTCGAGGCCGGCAAAAACGGCAATACGCTTTCCAGCGAATTCTTCCCGGTAGGATGAAACGATTTTAGATCGATGCCGAGATTTTTCCTGATGTGCTTGGCGATCTTGCCTTTTCCCGTTTGGTAGAGTTCGTTTTCCTCTTTGCTCTCCTGGTTATGCATGGTGAGAATCGCGTTCTGTTCTAACGCCAGTTCACCTATTTTATGGAAAAGTTGCTCCGAAATGGAATAAGGTGCGTGGGGAACAACCGAAGCATTTATTCCAAGGGCGAACGCTTTCTTCTGCAAGAGTGAGGTGTATTCAAAAGCTGCATCGGCTCTTGCGGGAGAAAATCCTAATGCTTCGATGAAGGTGTGATACTGAATAGGCGACGATTTTTTCGTGTCGAAAGCCAGTGGATTGTTGGCAATATCTCCCACCGCCACAATTCCGTTTCGCTGCATTTCAGCGTCGGCAATCCGGGCCGCTTCTTTGATGAGGTCTTCCTGTATTTCGCGTTGTTTGACAATGCGCGAAAGAAATTCGGCCATGCCGGTTTTTTCCGGAAACGTATTTCTCAGATGCGATAACTCGAGGTGGCAGTGCGCATTCACGAATCCCGGAACGATAACTCCGCTGTAAAATTTTACGTTGGCTTTTTCCGGCAGTTGACCACCGGTGTCGATGATTTCTTTAATGGTGCCATCCTTTTCGGTTACAACGATCCCGTTTTTGTAAACTTTTCCGTTACCGGTGAATATGTAATGAGCTGCGAACTTATTTTTTGCCATCGTCGGGCTTGAGTTTGGGTTCTTCTTTCTTTGCCTGTTCTTCCATCTCGTTAAGCCGGTTCAGAACCTGGTCGTAAATGGCATCATATTTTTCGGGATGTTTGCCATAGTAGAGCACCGATTTGGCAAATACATCCGGGTCGACGTCGTGTTTCTTGCAAATGGAAAAATAAAGGTCGTTGGAAAAATTTTTGGTGGTTTGATCGAGTCGGAATCGTTGACCGTTGATGGCCTCCGAGAGGTGCATATCGACCAGCAGATCCACCATCTGTTTTTGAGGGAGAATTCCTTTCGGAATTTTATTACTGTCGGAGCACGAAGCCAGCAGCCATAGCGTCGATATGAGTATGAAAATTTTTGTCCGCATGATTCTGTTTTAATGTGACCAAAGATACTTACCCATTGCATGAAAGACAAATGTTAAAGTTGCTGAAAATTGGGGGACCACCGTATTAAAGAGTCTGTTTTGGGTTATGACGGGGCGATTTTTATCCTCGCAATTGCTGTTTTATGTCATATTATCGCAAAAGGGTAACAAACGTCAGTCTTTAGGGGCAGCGAAAAATATATTTTTGACATTGGTTTCGAAGAAGTTCAATTAAAATAGTGAGGTAAGAGTTGGCCGGGTAAATTACGAGTAGGATTCGTCGACGACATAATAGTCGATGAAATGCCGGCCGGCAGAATACGAGAGAGTGTGAGCGACCGACAGCGGATGGTTCGAATTTCCGGTTGTCCGTTGAAGGTCTGTAAATACGTGTGGAATAGCTGGAAAACGGTAGTCTGGCGGCTACCGTTTTTTTTATTCTATGATTGTTCGTCTTTTAATTCCTGCTTTTTCAGCGTCCGCATCTCGCGGTAAAGCGGTGAAGCAAAAACAAAGTCGTTCAGCTTCTCATTCGACGTGTAAAGAATTTCGTTTTTATTCCCTTCCCACCATTTTTCTCCATGCGAAATGAACAGAATGTTGTCACCAATTTCCATTACCGAGTTCATATCGTGTGTGTTGATAATGGTCGTGATGTCCAGGTCGCGCGTAATCTGATTGATCAGGTTGTCAATCAGAATGGAGGTCATCGGGTCGAGACCCGAGTTGGGCTCGTCACAAAACAGGTATTTCGGATTGAGCACGATAGCCCGGGCAATTGCTACACGTTTGCGCATCCCTCCCGAAATCTCCGCCGGATATAATTCGTTGGCACCTTTGATGTCAACCCGTTCGAGGCAGAAGTTAACCCGTTCAAGCTTTTCCTTTTCTGTTTGCTTGCTGAACATGTCGAGCGGAAAGCGCACATTTTCTTCTACCGTAAGGGAATCGAACAACGCACCGCCCTGGAAAACCATGCCGATATCCTGCCGCAAACTTTTCCGTTCTTTATTTGAGAAGTGGGCCACATCTTCTCCGTTGTACAGAATTTCTCCCTCATCAATCTCGAGTAAGCCAACAATGGATTTCAGCAAAACGGTCTTACCCGAACCGCTTTGTCCGATAATCAGATTGGTTTTTCCTTTCTCGAATTTGGTGGATATATCTTTCAGAACCGGGCGTTCTTCGAAGGATTTGCACAGGTTTTTTATCTCGATCATTTGAAGAAGATTTGCGTCAGAATTAAATCAAAAAAGAGAATTAAAATACTGGTTGTTACCACCGACTGCGTACTTACTTTTCCTACCTCGAGCGCACCTCCATCGACATAATAACCTTTGTATGCCGGCACCGATGCAATGAGGAAACCGAATACCAGCGTTTTCAATCCCGAAAAGGTGACATAGTAAGGCACGAATGCATAAGTCACACCATTTAGATACTGAGCGGTTGTGACAACTCCGGCCATTGGACCTGCGATTAAACCACCAACCAGTCCCGTCGCAATGCTCAGGATGAAAAGCATAGGACTCACAAAAACTACCGCAATAATTTTGGGAAGAATGAGAAACGAAGCCGAATTGACCCCCATAATCTCCATCGAATCTATCTGCTCGGTGATTCGCATACTTCCTATTTCGGTAGCAATGTTGGCACCTACTTTCCCGGCCAACATCAGGCTAAGAACCGTCGAAGAGAATTCGAGTATGAGTGTATCGCGGTTGCCAAGCCCAATCAAGTAGCTTGGCATAAACGGATTGGTCAGGTTATAGGTTAACTGAAGGGTGATAATTCCTCCCATGAAAACCGATATGATTACCACGATACCAATGGAATCGATTCCAAGTTTTTCGATCTCAACCAGTAACTGACGCCAGTAAATCCGGCCTTTTTCCGGCTTGCTGAATACTTTCTTCATCAGTAACATATACTGGCCCAGGTGGAAGAAGAATTTCATATATCTGGTTTTTCTGATTCTTTGTAATGCTTTCTGTCGTGCATTCTTTGCTCAGGCTCTGTTGAATTTCTGGTCTGATTTTCAGTCCGGCACTTTAACCTGTTATTGTACAAATATGCGCGTGTCTTTGTTTTACGGATAAAATAACAGGTTGAATATCAGTAGTTATTTTCTCCGAACATTTCTTTCCTAACCACCCGAATCGGATGGATAACCTTTTTGATACATTGATCTAAAAGTACAAAATTATTAAGGAATGCTCTTATATCTGCCTTTTCTTAGCTATTTGATCATCCTGAAGGATTTTGACTTTACCTTTGCAAAAATTTGGATAAATTTGGTACAAAACCGTTCATATGGACAATTGCAATAATTACTGCGTCATTATGGCTGGTGGTATCGGAAGTCGATTCTGGCCGCTCAGTACACAAGACAGACCGAAACAATTTATTGATATTCTGGGAGTAGGAAAGTCTTTACTTCAACTCACTTTTGAACGCTTCAACAAGATATTCCCTGCTGAAAATATACTGATAGTAACCAGTGAGCGCTACCGCGAAATGGTGTTGGAGCAGCTGCCTCAGCTGGATTCTGACCAGGTGCTGTGTGAGCCACTCAGACGAAATACAGCGCCTTGTATGGCTTATGCGACCCATAAAATTCTTAGCCGCTGTAAAGATGCCAACATCGTTGTGGCTCCATCCGACCATCTGATTTTGAAAGAAGATGCATTCCTGGAGGAGATTCGTAAAGGCATGGATTTCACCGAGAAGAATAACGCACTTTTAACGCTTGGTATTAAACCAAGCAGGCCCGAAACGGGGTACGGATATATCCAGGTAGCAGACAGTTGTGAGTACGCTGATTACGATAACCTGTATCATGTAAAAACATTTACCGAAAAGCCCGATCGGAAAATGGCTCAACTGTTTATGGAGACGGGCGAGTTCTTTTGGAATTCGGGTATCTTTATCTGGTCTGTGCAAGCCATTCACGAAGCATTGTCGAAGTACCTTCCGGATGTAAATACCATTTTCGAGAAGGGCTACAAATATTACCATACAGAGGATGAAGTCCATTTCATCAATAAAGCGTATTCTGAATGTCCGAATATTTCCATCGATTACGGGATTATGGAAAAAGCGGATAACGTTTATGTTCTATGTTCCGATTTTGGCTGGTCCGATCTGGGAACCTGGGGCTCCCTTCACGAAAATCATCATGTCGATGAAAATCAGAATGCCGTTTGGGGAGACAAGGTTTTTCTGTATGAAACCAGAGATAGCATCATCAATATGCAAGGTGAGAAAACCGCGGTGGTCCAGGGGCTGGAAGGATACATTGTCGTGGAAACAGACAATACCCTGTTGATTTGCAAAAAGGATGATGAGCAGCAAATCAGGCAGTTTGTTGCAGATGTGAATCTGGCGGAAGAGAAAAAGTAATCACAAAATATTTATTACAATAAGAGGCTTCCTCAAAAGGAGGCCTTTGTTGTTTTGCCTGTCATCTGATCTGGCTGATTTTTATACCTTAGGCATCAAATCTGAAAATTATGCAACGAAAAATCCATCTTTTCCTGGCGCTGGCCATCCTGTTCCTCGCGTCCTGTTCTCATTCCGGTAAAACCGGAAAACAAAAAGGACCGGTCGTACTGATAAAAACAGAATATGGCAACATGAAAGTGTTGTTGTACAACGAAACACCACAACACCGCGATAATTTCCTGAAACTGGTCAAGCAGGGATTTTACAACGGACTGCTTTTCCACCGCGTAATTCCTGAGTTTATGATTCAGGGCGGCGATCCGAAGTCGCGGGATGCGGAGCCCGGTCAGATGTTGGGAAACGGTGGCCCGGGTTACACCCTTCCGGCAGAATTCCGGCCCGATTTGATTCATAAGAAAGGTGCCCTGGCAGCGGCGCGCCTGGGCGATCAGGCCAATCCCGAAAAACGCTCGTCCGGTTCTCAGTTTTACATCGTCGAAGGGAAAGTATTTACACCGAAAGCCCTGGATTCGCTGGAAGCATTGCGTACGCAGCATGAAGCTCAGACAATTTATCATCAGTTGTTTATGAAAAAGGCCGATTCGGTACGCATATTGCAGGAGCAAGGGAAGCAGATTGAGTATGCGGACATGCTCGATCGACTGGAAAAGCAGGCTCAGGATAGTGCCGCTTTGCATCCGTTCCACTTTACGAGACAGCAACGGGAAACTTATACCACCATTGGCGGCGTTCCGCATCTCGATGGCAACTACACCGTATTTGGTGAGGTGATTGAAGGCCTGAATGTAATCGATTCCATTGCTCACGTAAAAACGGATGAGCACGACAGGCCCGTGAAAGATGTGAAGATGAGCATGAAAATATTGAAGGATTAGCGAAGAAGTCAGGCTATTTGCCTGTTTCTTCAATTTTCATTTTATTCACGGAAAACATTCAAAAACAGACCGGATTGTGAAGAAGATCGTTTTCTTGTTGGTATTATTTTTTGCAGTAATTGCTGCTAAAGCTCAGCAGCCCGAACATGTTGTGGTTATCTCAACGAACTTCGGTGATATGAAGTGCAAATTGTATAACGACACACCGAAGCACCGCGACAAATTTCTGCAGGAGGTCAGGAAGGGATATTACAACGGAACCTTGTTCTACAGGGTGATTCATAATTTTTTGATTCAGGGAGGAGCTGCTGATTCGCGAAATGCGCCTCCGGGGAAGCGCATTGGCTATGGAGATCCGGCGTTCACGGTCGACGATGAGATTCGTCCAAACCATTTCCACAAGAAAGGAGCTTTGTGTGCTCCCCGCCAACCCGACAAAGTGAATCCGTTCAAGCAATCCGATATTTCGCAGTTTTATATTGTCGAAGGACGTGTTTTTCGTCCGGGAGAATTGGATACCATGGAACTGGCAAACAATGTTCCCATCAAAAAGCAAATCGTCAGTCAGATTCTGACACCCGAAATTAAAGCTAAGCTGAAGAAGCTGAAAGAAGAGAAAAAAGTGAAGGAATTCAGGGCGATTGCCAATCCAATTAAAGGACAAATCGAAACCGAATATGCTTTGAACCCTCACGTACTGAAGTTCTCCAAAGCACAGCGAAAAGCTTATACAACTGTTGGCGGTTATCCGGAACTGGACGGCAAGTACACAGTTTTTGGCGAAGTGATTGATGGCTTTGATGTCATTGATAAGATTGCTGCAATGAAGACAGACAAAAATGCTCGTCCCCTCACGGATGTGAAAATTTTAAATATTAAAGTGATCAAATAAATGGCACGAATGAGACAACTGTTGATTCTGACGCTCGCGGTAGTATTGGTTTCCTGTGGAGGCTCGGGAAAAAAAGGCAATACGTCTGGTGAAACGGATACAAAAACCGAGAAGAAAGCGCCGGAGAAAGTCTCATTTGGAAAATTCTTGCCCTCTATTTTTTCAGTTACCACCTACGATGGGAAACGTCGCCTGGAACAGGGAATGGGTTTCTTCTTGAACGACAGTGTGGCTGTTAGCCTCTATTCGTTTTTCGGAAATTCGAATCGTGCCATCGTGCAGCCGCTGGATGGAAATAAGACTTACGAGGTGGCTGGATTTCTGGCAGTCGATCGGATCAACGATTTGGTATTACTGAAGATAAAAGGTTTGCGCCGGCCCGGATTGAAATTGTATACAGGCCATGTTCCGCAAGCTGCGCTGACCTATCTGGTTAATCCCATACGGGGAAATACGGTTCCCGTTGGTACGGGAAAAATGCTTGAAGAATCGACCATACAGGGGAACCATGTTTTCCGGATATCCAACGTGATTTATGGATCGACCTGTGGCCGACCGGTTTTTCTTAAGAACCGTGAGGTGTTGGGGGTTGGCAACCTCTATTCTGCCGGCATCGATCAGGACTACCTGGCCATTCCGGCTGAACTTGTTGAGAAGCTGTTGAAGAAGCAGGCTGAGCCACTGAAGCCGCTTTCGCGCCTGGGAGGGAAAGTTCCTCCCGCAGTAAGTGCTGCCAATGCCAAAATCAAGGGTGTGTTGGTCGAAACCGACTATGGTAACATTACCATCAAGCTTTTCAATAATATGCCGCTTTACCGCGACAATTTCCTGAAGCTTGTCCGGGAGCATTACTATGACTCATTGTTGTGGCACCGGGTCATTGCCAAATTCGTGATTCAAACCGGTGCGGCTGATACACGACATGCAAAGCCCGACGACATGGTAGGTTGGAAAGGACCGGGTTACACACTGCCGGCCAACATCAACCCGAAATATTTCCACCGCCGTGGAATGGTAGGAGTGCCCCGTCTTCCCGATAGTCAAAACAATTATAAGCGTTCGGACGGAAGTCAGTTTTATATTGTGGTGGGTAGAAAGTACTCCGATAGCGAGCTGGATGATATTGAAAAGGAGAACCACATCAAGTTCTCGCCTGAGCAACGCCGGGTGTACAAAACCATTGGTGGAGCTCCCACGCTGGACGGCGAATATACCATCTTTGGTGAAGTGACTTCGGGAATGGACGTGGCGGACCGGATCGATACCGTGAGTGTAGATAAATACTACCGCCCGTTGCGCGATATTCGCGTGAAGCGTATTCGTATCCTGAAGTGATTATTTTCTTCCCGGTAGGGAAAGGAAAAATTCGGCAATTTTCAAATCTACCGGATGCGTAATTTTGATGTTTTCGCGATTTCCTTCCACAAGATGAACCCGAAAGCCAGTACTTTCCACCACCGAAGCATCATCGGTGAATAACGGATCGTAAGATTGTTCGTAGGCTTTTAATAATGTTGACGAATGGAACACTTGCGGCGTTTGCACTGAAAAATAACGACTTCGGTCAACCGGAACCGATTCTTCCATCGTCCCTTTACGTAACGATTCAACAACGGACAGAACCGGAATAGCACCGCCCTGTTTTTCCGCTACCGCGAAGCAATCGTTGATGGTGGTTTGACTGACCAACGGACGAACGCCGTCGTGGATGGCAACTAAATCGCAGTCGGACAAAGCAGACAAACCGTTTTTTACCGACTGAAATCGCGTATCTCCGCCGGAAACAACTCGATGACGAAGGACAAAGTCATGATTCAGACACAGTTGTTCCCAGAAAGGAATCTGTTCGGCAGGAAGTACCACAATCAATTCCATGGATGAGTCAAACCGGTGGAACGCTTCGAGCGTGTACATCAGGACGGGTTTGCCTAATAAATCGAGAAACTGTTTCGGTCGGTCGCTTTTCATTCGCGAGCCACTGCCGCCGGCAACAATAATGGCGGAACGTGTCGTCGAATGTGAGTCGGTTCTGTTCATGGCGATTCAGGTCTGATTTCGGTTTTCCCTGCAAATTTAGTCTTCCCTTTACAAACCTTACGGTGATTTCGAATAAATTTGGTGAAACTGCATAAGCATTTTATCATGAAAGAGATTCTTGACTTTTTGAATGACTTGGAAAAGAATAATAACCGCGAATGGTTTGAACAAAATCGGGCTCGTTATGAAGCGACCCGGAACCAGTTTTTGGTTTTCACCGAATTGCTGAATAACGAAATCAGGACGTTCGATCCGGAGGTGCCGATGCTCGCTCCGAAAGATTGCATGTTCCGGATTTTCCGCGATGTTCGGTTTTCGAACGACAAACGTCCATACAAAACCAATTACGGAAGTTTCATTGCCCGCGGCGGTCGAAAATCAGGCTATGCCGGATATTATCTGCATTTGCAACCGGGAAGCTCTTTCCTGGGAGGAGGCGTTTATATGCCGCCATCCGACCGGTTGAAAGCCATCCGGCAGGAAATCTATCTCGATCCGAAAGGCTTTATGGAAATAAAAGACGACCACGAATTTCAGCGATATCTCCCCGATGAATACGATGACAAATTAAAAACCGCTCCCCGCGATTTTCCGAAAGACTGGGAATACATTCATTTGCTGAGGAATAAATCATACGCTTATGGCCGTAATCTGACTGACGAGGAAATTCTCTCGCCATCGCTAATAGAAAATGTATTGGAAACCTTCAAAGTCCTTTCCCGGATGAATCATTTCCTCAACCAGGCCATCGATGATCATCTGAAGTCCTGAAGTCAGTCCAAATTCTTCACGGTTTGTCAGTGAAAGCGGGAGAAGCAAAAGAACTTTGAAATGTAGATTTATTACAAACTATCGTTCTGACCTACTAATCTGTAAGTCAATTTGTAAATATTGTTAATTTCGCGGCGGATTTGTTAATATTTTTTAAAATCGTCGCAGGGATATTTCATTAGTTTTGCAACGATTATCGTAATAAACCCTCATTTCATGAAACAAGCCATTAGCATTGTAACCTAATGGTTGGCAATGTGTTGGTTCGTTGCATGTGACGTAAAATGAACTAATATCACATGAAAAAGATCCTTTTTGCTCTTTCCTTTCTGATGGCCTTTACGGCTTTGGAAGCTCAGGACATTCAGCTGCATTATGACCTGGGCAAAGACCGCAAGTATTTGACTTCGACGGTTGAAATGTTCAAACCCGACCAGTATGGTAGTACCTTCTTCTTCATCGATATGGACTATGGTGCCAACGATGTGCAAGGGGTTGCTTTGGCTTACTGGGAAATTGCCCGCGGACTCAAATTTTGGGATAATCCGTTTGAAATCCATGTGGAGTACAACGGTGGCTTCGGACAGTATGCCCCGGGTGGTGCTTACCAGATTAACGATGCCTGGCTTTTCGGTGGAAACTACACATGGAACACGGCTGATTATTCGAAGATTTTTACTCTGCAATTGATGTACAAAACCATCCGCGGAAAGAACAAAAACTCTTTTCAGGTTACTGGCGTGTGGACACTCCAGTTTTTCAACAACAAGTTGACGTTGGATGGATTTGCCGATTTCTGGCGTGAGGATAATTCATTTGCGGATAAAAATACCAAGTTCGTTTTCCTGAGTGAACCACAATTTTGGTACAACGTGACCAAGAATTTTTCGGTAGGTAGCGAGATTGAATTGAGTACCAACTTTGGCGGACATGAAGGATTTATGGTGAATCCGACCATTGCCGGTAAATGGACATTCTGATACCGGACATTGTTAAATAACCTGTTATGTTAGAAAAGCTTTTTAAACTTACACAGAACAAAACATCGGTGAAAACCGAAGTGGTGGCCGGAATCACCACGTTTATGACAATGGCATATATCCTTGCGGTGAACCCGACTATTCTTTCGGAAACCGGGATGGATAAAAATGCGCTCTTCACGGCGACGGCTGTTGCCTCAATCGTTGCTACGCTGGTAATGGCTCTCCTGGCGAACCTGCCTTTTGCCTTGGCTCCGGGAATGGGCTTGAATGCTTTCTTTGCTTTCACGGTTTGCCTGGGAATGGGCTTTAGTTGGGAATTTGCCCTAACGGCTGTATTTATCGAAGGAATCATATTCCTGATTCTGACCGCGTTTAATATCCGTGAGCTGATTGTGAATGCCATACCAATCAACCTGAAACATGCCGTTTCGGCTGGTATCGGTTTGTTTATCGCATTTATCGGAATGCAGGGCTCCGGTTTGATTGTGAATAACGACGCCACTTTGGTTGGCCTTGGCGATATGAGCTCACCAACTGTGCTGGTTACCCTTTTCGGCTTGCTGCTCACAGGCGTTTTGCTGGCTTTGCGGGTAAAAGGTGCCCTGTTGATTGGTATCTTTGCTTCAACTGTATTGGGGATTCCGCTGGGCGTGACTCATCTTCCGGAAGGACATGTACTGAGTCTGCCACCTTCCATTGCGCCTATCGCTTTCAAGTTCGATTTCAGCAAAGTTTTCTCTCTCGATATGGTGATCATTCTCTTCACTTTCCTGTTTGTTGATATGTTCGATACGGTTGGAACCCTGGTGGGCGTATCGTCGAAAGCCAACATGCTGGATTCGGAAGGACGCGTTCCCCGTGTGAAGCAAGCACTGTTTGCTGACGCAGTAGGAACTACTTTTGGTGCCATGCTGGGTACTTCAACAGTTACCACTTACGTAGAAAGCGCTTCGGGGGTGGCTGAAGGCGGAAAAACCGGTTTGACTTCGCTAACCGTTGCCGGAATGTTCTTTCTGGCACTGTTCCTGGCCCCGCTTTTCCTGATGGTTCCGGGCGCAGCTACGGCTCCGGCCCTGATTTTGGTTGGTTCGTTTATGATGTCACCAATTCTGAAAATTAACTTCGATGATTACACTGAGTCGATTCCGGCATTCCTGACCATCATTATGATGCCGCTGACCTACAGTATTGCCGAGGGTATTGTTTTCGGAATGCTTTCGTACGTACTGCTCAAAGTTTTGTCGGGTAAGATGAAAGATGTCAGTGTCATTATGTATGTTCTGGCAGTTTTATTCGTTCTGAAGTTTTTGGTTTAGAAAGAATTTATTCCAGTTATATACTACTAAAAAAGGCCTTTTCAAGTTTTGGAAAGGCTTTTTTTATTCGGTCAAATATTCTATTTTTGGCTCACCACAAAGGGACGTTAGCTCAGTTGGTTTAGAGCGCTACCTTGACAGGGTAGAAGTCACTGGTTCGAATCCAGTACGTCCCACACTTTTCTTAGCTTACCACAACAATTTGACTACCCGGAATCCTGAAATCGACTACGAAAGAGTTAAATAACATTGAGAGATATTTAGGTGAAATAACCGCTATTCGGACTGAATGATTAGAGCGACTTATTGGTTGAATAACAGTATCCCTGAATAAAAAGGTAAAATAATGGTTGGAAATTTCGAAAATCGCAAGTGACGTACATGTAAAGATTGAGATCTTTCACGACGAAAGACAGATTAATTTTTATATTTGTTCAAACTTGAAATGATTTATTCTAAACCAAATCATTAACTGAAAACAAAGCATAATGGAACAAAAGCACGCTAATTACGGACTCGGTATGTCCGTTTTCGGAGCCATATTTTTCATTTTTGGTTTCGCAACTACTTTCATCATCACGTTAAGTGCACCGGTTAAAGTGATTTTTAACCTTTCGGAATTCGAAGCACAGTTATTGTCATCGGCCTTCTTTATTGCATACCCGATTATGTCAATCCCTACCGGGAAATTGATCGATATGATTGGCTATAAAAAGACGGTGATTGCAGGTTTGATTTTAATGGCTCTGGGAAGTTTCATCTATGTTCCGGCCGCCAGAATCCCATCGTTCCCGATCTTTCTGTTCGGTACGTTTGTCTTGGCTACAGGAGTTGTTTTCCTTCAGGTTGCAGCCAATCCTTACGTAACTGCAATTGGTCCTGCTGACACTGCTTCCAGCCGATTGAATTTGACTCAGGCGTTGAACTCCATCGCTACCATGATTGCTCCCTGGTTGATTGCAACTGCTATTTTTAAGGGACTGGATTTACCGCTTGATACGTCGCAAACTCCGCCGGAAGTAGCTATGCAGGCTGCTTCGCGTGTGCCGCTGCCTTTCATTGTGATGGGGGTTATTGTATTAATCGTGGCAGTAGCTATCCTGCTGATTAAGTTGGCGGCACTTCATGGAGAGGAGAGCAAAAAGAAAAGTATCTGGAATCACCCGCACGTGGTTTTAGGTGCGCTTGGAATCTTCTTCTACGTAGGTGCTGAGGTTGGTAACGCCGGTTTGATTGTGAACTACCTGAAGAATTCACTCGGACAAACTCCGGAAATGGCTGCTAATTACGCTGCTATTTACTGGGGAGGTGCCATGATTGGTCGTTTCTTTGGTTCCTTTATGTTCTCGGATATGAAGAGCTCCAAGAAGATTACCTATGCATTGCCGGTATTGCTTTTGGCTCTCGTATCAGGTGCTTTTGTTACTGATTGGAACTGGACGATTGGAGGAACTTTCATGGCCATTGCCATTGTGAATTTCTTCATCATGCAGATTGGTCGCGGAAAAGCTGCCAGAACATTGGCTGTTTTTGCACTGATAGCTGCTGCGCTTGACCTCACAACTACCTTCACTTCTGGTCATGTTGCCCTGTGGACCGTAATCTCTATCGGATTGTTCAACTCCATTATGTTCCCGAATATCTTCTCATTGGCTGTGAAACGTCTGGATAATGCAGAGTTGAGTAGCGCTTCCGGTTTGATCAACGCATTGATTCTGGGTGGAGCTATTCTTCCTCCGTTAATGGGAAGTATTGCAGATTCAGCTGGTTATACCTGGGCATTCCTTGTGCCAGCCTTTAGTTATGCCTACATTTTCTTCTTTGCGGTAAAAGGACATAAGCTCGCGTAAGTAGTTAATTAATGATATATTAGGGATGGACCGGATATTACTATTCTGAATATCCGGTTCCTCTTCCCACTAAAAACATAAATACACATGAAAAGAGTTGCGATAGGTATAGATATCGGCGGAACCAATACTGTTCTGGGTGTGGTTGACGAAAATGGCGATGTCCTGGTAAAAGATTCCATCTCAACACCAACCCATGGTGATGTTGGCAAATATGTTGCTTCGTTAAGCGAAAGCATCAACGAGCTAATCGATTCTGTTCATAAGCTGAATGCTGATGCAGAAGTGATGGGTATCGGTATTGGTGCTCCTAACGGAAACTACTATAAAGGAACCATCGAGCAGGCAGCAAACCTGGCTTTTAAAGGAGTAGTGCCGCTGGTTGATTTGCTGAAAGAGAATTTTCCGCATCTGAAAGCGCTGGCGTTGACTAACGATGCCAATGCAGCCGCTATGGGTGAGATGATTTACGGAGGTGCTAAAGGCATGAAAAATTTCGTAATGATTACCCTCGGTACAGGTTTGGGAAGCGGTATTGTGGTAAATGGCGATTTGGTTTATGGCCATGACGGTTTTGCCGGCGAAGTAGGCCACACAACTGTTATTCCGCACGGACGTGTTTGCGGTTGCGGCGGTGCAGGTCACCTCGAAGCTTATTGTTCAGCACCTGGTATCAAACGTACCGTATTTGAACTGTTGACCAAATATAATGGTGGCAGTGAATTGACGAAATATTCGTTCGATGAACTCGACTCGAAGAAGGTATTCGAAGCTGCTGAAAAAGGAGATAAAGTTGCCCTGGAAGCGTTCGAAATTACCGGTGAATTGCTCGGACAGGGACTCGGTGATACGGTTTGTCACCTGAGCCCGGAAGCCATCTTCCTGTTCGGAGGTCCAACTGCTGCCGGCGATCTGATCTTCAAACCCACTAAGGAGAGCATGGAAAGACATGTACTACCTATTTTCCGTAACAAGGTGGAGATTCTTCCTTCGAAACTGAAAGCTGGTTCTGCAGCCATTGTTGGTGCCAGTGCATTGGTTTGGAAAGAACTGGAAAAGGAATAAAAGAGAATACTTGTATATAAAAAGGGCTGTTCCGGTTGGGACAGCCTTTCTTGTTTCCGTTTCCTACCGGAATGCCCTCAAAACGGCATTGGTGTTCTTTGGTTTCTGGTGTATAAGCTTTCCTTAGCAGGAAAGAAAGAAGCCGGGGCTGGAAGAAATATCCGAACCCCTGGAAAGCATGTGCCACGAGCAGGAATGAAGGTGTTTTTGGTTGGAAGAAGTGCCGGCGAAGCTGGAATGACAGGCAAAATAGCTGGAAGAAGTGTCAATATTGCTGGAAAGATGAGTAAAATACCTGGAATGAATACCAGATTGTATTGGAAAGACTACCTTTTTGCCTGGAAAGATAGTTTGTTGAATTGGTAATATTTACAAAGTGCATGGTGGAAGACAATAAACTTGACATTTTGTATTTATCCAAAAAAAGAAAGGTCGGAGTGACCCGGCCTTTCCTGAAATATCGTCGGAATGTTTAAAAGCGCAATGTAGCACCAGCCAAAACGGATGTTCCCGGCATCAGGTAACCGTAATTGATTTCGTAATTGGCTCCGGTCAGGTTGTCGCCCGACACATATACATCGAGGTATTTATTGACTTTGTAGTTCAGTTTTCCGTTGACTACCACGTAATTCTGACTGACACGCGTATCTCCTTCCACCAGCGTGTAAAGTCCCGAAATCCATTGCATATTGGTGTTCAGGGTGAATTTCCCGAAAAGGTAATTTACACCAAAATACAGCTGATTTTCAGGTGACGCCAGTTTTGGCGTATCCATGTGCAGGTAGCTGTAATTGGCATCGAAAGCTAAATTGGGCAATGCATAATATTTAGCGTCCAGTTCCAGGCCATAGTGCTTAAATGCCCCGGTGTTTTCATTTCGAACGGGAGGAAAAGAGCCTGTTGGTACTAACTGAATAAGATTTTTTCCTTTCAAATAGTAAATATCAGCTTCCAACTGCAACTTCTTGTTCAACAACGATTGGTTGTATCCGATTTCGTAATTCCACATGCTTTCGGGCTGCAGGTTCGGATTGGCTGGCGGGAACAGATACAATTCCCGTACATTCGGGCTGCGAAATCCTTTCGATGCCAATAGCTTAACATCGCTGTTTTCGGTGGTTTTGAAGGTCAGTGCAAATTGCGGAATCCACTCGTGACCAAACGTTGTGTGGTGTTGGTAGCGCAATCCGGCATTCGCAGTCAACCATCCGAAAAAGGTTTGCTGAACAAAAGAGTAGACCCCTGTTTCGTTTATCCAAATCCATTGATCGTTGTACGGCGACGGAACCATGGTTGGTGGGCCATTGGGATTCATTTGCGGAACCATCACGGGGGAACCTTTCCCGCCATAGCGATTCCAGTCAATACCAATTCCAATCAGGTTGTGGTTGATTAGTTTTAAGCCCTGAAAAAAGTTGACACCAAAATTTTTATCAATTGAATTCCAACCATCGTACAATAAGTGATGTCCGCGATTGAAGAAGAGCTTCAGCTTACCGTCTGCCTTGTCGTAATGGTTCGATAGGGTCAGCGTCGTGTTAGTCCGCTTAATATCGTTCCAGGCGCCGTTATTGGCATATATCGATGGATCGGATGCATTGACCGGTCCCGGATCATGAGCGGTGAAATCAACGTAGCTTCCGTCCCAAACTAAATCAAGATGGTCGTTAAACTGATATCCCGTTTTCAGGTAAGCCGTATTGTTTTTAAAATCGGAATTGTCGCGTGAACCGTCCGTTGAATCGAAATTGTAAGACGCGAAAATATTCAGTCCGTTTCCGCGATAGCCAGCCGAGCCAGCCGCTTTTACTGTATTGAACGAACCATATTGTCCGCGAACCTGACCCGAAAAGCCTTCTTTGTCTTCCTTTCGGGTGATGAGGTTAATAACACCTCCCATGGCATTGGTTCCGTAAAGCAACGAGCCCGGACCGCGAATCACTTCTACCTTTTCCAGATCGGAACTGACGTAGCTGTCGGGAAATGGATGGCCCATTAAGCCCATCATCTGCGGTTGACCGTCAATCATCACCAGCACTTCCGATGTTGCCCCGTTGAGGCCAACTCCGCGAATGGTAATTTGTCCCGCTGAACCGCTGGCCACGCCAAAACCGCTGTATCCGCGCTGAGTGACAAACATGCCGGGAACTTTGGCGCTTAGCAGAGGCAAAATGTTGGTTTGTGAACTGTTTTCAATTTCGGCTTCGTTAACAACCGAGGTTGTAAGCGGAACCAATTCACGGGTCGTTGCCACCTGGTTTCCGGTTACGAGCACCTGCTCTTGTTGGTAAATTTTCGAAACCAGTTGAAAGTCGGCTTTGGTCGTTTCCCCGGCTTTTACCGTGATTGTTTTCCCGGTAGGCTCGTAACCAATAAAAGATACTTTGATTTGGTAAGTGCCTGGTTTTAGATGATCGAATTGGTATTGTCCTTCGTTTCCGGCAATCCGGCCCATGCTGGTTCCACGGATACTGACTGTAGCTTGTTGCAAAGGAGCTCCGGTTTGGCTATCGGTGATTCGGCCTTCAATGGTTTGCCCCAACACCTGATAAACAGGGAAGAGCATGAATGACAAAAAAAGTAATGCGCAAAATTTTTTCATTATTTAGTTAGTTGATTTATTGTATGTGACTAAGATGGCCAGTATAATTTCTTCCCGAATCCAAGCCGGTTATCCGTCATTTTCATCGAATCAATTACCAGCACCCATAATTTGGTGTCCATCAGTGCGGCATAGGGAAACTTCTTCAGATAGCGTTTCTTGACCTTGCCGGATAATTCGCCTTCGGGCAATTCCAGTTTTCCGGTAATTTGCAGTCCCCTGATTTTTCCAACAACGCCTGTTTCCAGTACGATAGAGGCTGCTACCTGGTGGTTGGCTAATGCTTCCTGAATATGCCGGGTTTCATTGTCCGATGTAAAGATGAGTACATTCTCATCTTCGTGATAGGCGTAAAAACAGTTAGCACACCAAGGTTGTCCATTTTGGCTGGTAGCCAGCGTTAGGACATGGTGTTCCTTAATAAAATCTTGAATGCGTTTTTCGGGTTTTTCCATTGTTCGTGTCTTCAGCTATCAAAAATAGAAATTCTAGTGCTAATCAGCCTGTTTGTTTTTTTAATGTTGAACCGTTATAAATTTCTTTACGGCCAAATGAACTGAATGTTTTGTTTGATGTCAGGATGTAGGCTCAGTGCTACCGGGCACGTCTTCGAAACGGCTTCGAGTAACTTTTTATCTTTCTCACTGTAAGGCTTATCAGGAAAATGAAAAGTAACCTGAATTTCACCAATGCGACGTGGATTAGCAGCCATGATTTTGGTGATCTCGATTTGGGTTCCCTCCAGATCAATTCCTTTGTCGCGGGCTTTAATTCCCATGATGGTCATGATGCAATCGCCCAGCGCAGTTGCTGCCAAATCAGTTGGCGAGAAAGCTTCGCCACGGCCTTGATTATCCAGCGGCGCATCGGTTATTAGTGTACATCCCGATTGGAGATGTTCGTTTTCGGTTCTGAGGTTTCCCAGGTATTTTGTCTTAACGGTTGGCATACAAATGAATCTTATTGTGTTATGGTTACGGTAACGGAACGTTGGTTCCTCTTTTCTCTCTTCAAAAATAATTACCTTCGTAGAAATTTTTAAAGATACGCGAAAATGTTCTCAGGAATCGTCGAAGGAATGGGCACTGTGGTGGCCATCGATAAAGAACAGGAAAATGTTCACCTTACACTGGAGTGTGACTTTGTTAACGAGCTGAAGATCGATCAAAGTCTGTCACACAACGGGGTTTGTCTCACGGTAGTGAAAAGAACCGACAAAACTTACACGGTCACTGCCATCAAGGAGACGCTCCAAAAGTCGAATCTGGGTTTGCTCAAAGTTGGCGATAAGGTCAACCTGGAGCGCAGCATGCCGATCAACGGACGACTGGACGGACACATTGTTCAGGGACATGTTGACCAGACGGCTACTTGCCGGAAAGTGGAAGAAGCTGACGGAAGCTGGTACTACACGTTTGCTTACGATTTCGATATCGAGAAAGCTCGCCAGGGATACATGACCGTTGAAAAAGGCTCGGTTTGTGTGAACGGTGTCAGTCTCACGGTTGTAAACGCAAAAGACAATAGTTTCCAGGTGGCAATTATTCCTTATACCCAGGAACACACTAACTTCCACACTTTTGAAGCAGGTTCTGTTGTAAATATCGAGTTCGATATCATTGGAAAATATTTGAGCCGGTTGAATACCTATAATCAATAACTGAGCTCACGAGAAATAGAGAGGAAAGGCCCGTAAAATGCGGGCCTTTTTTTATGATCCAAGTGAAAGTATTTTTCTGATTCTTAGGCAAAAAAAAGGTTGCAACTCGTGCAACCCCTTTTGTGTATTTAAGGACAACATGTTCTTCTGGGAATTGGGAAAATGGAAAAAGAATAACAAAGTTTGCCCTTAAAATGCCTGCTTTTAAAATCTGCTGCAAAGTAGTAGTTCTACGAGATCTAACCAAATTTTTTTATTAACATTTGTTACGTTCATATCTGTTTTTGCCTTTCCATAATCCACTGAATGTCTTATACCATTCGGTTTAATTAACGGAATCAAATATTCTTCTTTACCATCACATGTTCATACATAAAAAGACTGTTTTCCTGAGTGAATCAATTCGGGAGTGAAAGAGGTATATAATATGACTGAAAAATAGTAACTTGAATATCGGAAGATAAGCTATGTCTCTTGTCAACGATTTCATATCACTTTTCTTTCCCCAATTATGCGCTGGCTGTGGCGAACCTCTTGTTCATGGCGAAGAAGAGATTTGTATTCGTTGTCTGGCGGATCTTCCCCGAACGGGATTTGCCAGGTTTGCTGATAATAAAGTGGCCCAGGTTTTCTGGGGACGCATTCCGCTGGAGCACGCTGTTTCGCTTTGTTATTTCGAAAAGGGAAGCCGGTTGCAAAAGATGTTTCACCGGATGAAGTACCAGCGCGAACCGGGAGTGGGAAAAGTTCTGGGAAGAGAATTGGGAATCGAGTTATTCTCCAGTTCGATGTTCGAAACATTGGACGCGGTTATTCCGGTTCCGCTGCATCCAAAAAAACAAAAGAAACGCGGGTATAACCAGAGCGAGTACATTGCCAATGGTATTAGCGAGGTGATGAATATTCCGGTTATCAGCGATGTTTTAATTCGTAACGTGCATACTTCATCGCAAACGCGGAAGAGCCGTTACCACCGTTGGGAGAATGTGGAAGGTATTTTTCAGGTTACGAAACCGGAAAAACTTGGAAATCTGCATGTGCTGGTTGTCGACGATGTGGTAACGACGGGGGCAACTCTCGAAGCCTGTTGTGCACCTCTGTTGAAAATTCCGGGTGTGAAAGTGAGCATTGCAACCCTGGCGTGTGCTTAATGGTCCGAATCTCCCGGCCAGCGGTAACTGTCGAGGTGGAGACCTGCCAGGTCAATAACCCGGTTAATGACTGTTGCGGCTGCTTCTTCTAGTGTTTCGGGGCGACTGTAGAAAGACGGACTGGCCGGACAGATAATGGCTCCTGCTTCAGTTAAGCGGGTCATATTCTGCAGATGGATGAGGCTGTACGGTGTTTCCCGGGGAACGAGAATCAGTTTTTTGCGCTCTTTCAACATCACATCGGCCGCGCGGGTAACCAAATCGTCTGAAACACCTGCGGCAATTCTCCCCATTGTTCCCATCGAACAGGGCACAACCAGCATGGCATCGTAACCTGCCGAGCCGGAGGCAAAGGGCGCATAGAAGTCACTTTTCTGGTATTCGAGGAAAGGATATTCCAGAACCGGCGGTTCGCTGTTCAGTTCAAAGGACCAGATGTCGCGGGCATTGGTTGACATCACCACACCACAGGATTCAATTTGATCCTTAATGCTTTCCAGCTTTTTCAGCAATGTTGCTGCATAAATCGAGCCGCTTGCTCCGGTAACGGCAACCACCAGTTTTTTTCTCATGATACCAATTCTTCTCTTCCGGTTATCCGGGAAAGTGTTTACAGAAGAAACGAAAGACGGGGATAAAAGTTTCCTGCCAAAGTTACCAATCAATTTGATAAAACAACGTAGTCGTAATGGCCCGGCTGTATTGGTCGTCGCGTATATACACAAGTGATTGTCCGGGCAGATTCCGGATCGATGTTATCGAAATAGCGTAACGGATATCGACCTGGAGTTTGGGTAAAACATTGAAGCGACCACCTGCCATTACATCCCAGGTATTATCTTTAAATGGCAATGTTTCCTGTGGAGGTAAATCTCCGTAATTATCGAATTCGCGGGAATTGACTAACCGGTTGTATGACACTCCTGCGAGTACTGAAAGCCAGTCTTCAGCCCGATAGCCGATGGTTACCGGCATTTCCATGTAGCCAAGACGCATCACATATTTGCGCAACTCACCAGTTTTTGGATTGGGATTCATTCGGCTCCCTTTTTGGGTGTACTTTAATTCCATGCCGCTCCAGAGTTTCGGTGTCAGGTCAATTTGCACCCATCCGCCGGCAACGATTCCGGCTTTGTTAAAGCCTGATGATAAATCTCCTTCCACCTGTGTGGCATTGAGTCCTCCCTGCAGACCGCCGTAAAATTTCTGCGCGTAAAGTGATGCAGGTAGCAGGAGCAGGAGAATAATGGATAGTTTTTTCATTTATCGGATTAATTGTCTGTTTATCGCAGACCTTAGTGTTTCAATATTCGTTGTAATTCGGCGACGCCGGCACCCGCTTTCATTGCTATAATGTGGATTTCCGGCGAGACCTGAAATGGCGGATTCGGGTCGATTAGGAAAACCGGCACATTTTCTCGCGTATAATTCAACAGCCCGGCTGCCGGGTAAACATTCAATGAAGTGCCAATCACCACCATGATATCCGCCGATTCAACCAACGCAACAGCATCGGGAATTGCGGTAACTGGTTCGCCAAACCATACCACGTGCGGGCGCAACTGACTTCCTTTTTCGCAACAATCTCCGGGCTTCAGTTCCCAGTTATCGAGATCGTAAACCAGAGATTCATCAACGGTGCTGCGTGCTTTCTTCAGTTCGCCATGCAAATGAAGCACATTTCGAGAACCAGCCCGTTCATGCAAGTCGTCGATGTTCTGCGTAATGATTCGAACATCGTAATCATTCTGTAATTGGGACAGGCCTATATGTCCCGCGTTGGGCTCACACTCGAAAAGCTGCTTCCGTCGCTCGTTATAGAAGCGCAGGACCAGTTCTGGATTTCGTCGCCAGGCTTCCTGACTGGCCACTTCGGTCACATCGTACTGCTCCCATAAACCTCCCATGTCGCGGAAAGTCTTAAGACCGCTTTCGGCTGAAATGCCAGCACCGGATAGTACTACCAGTCGTCTCATTGGCCCGATAACTCTTTAGGTTAAATGTTCGTATGAAAATATACGAAGAATGAGTGAAACCATTATATGGATTCGATAAATCGATATCTTGTTGTTGTTCTAATTTTTACTGTATGACACGGAAAAACCATGATCCGTATACCGAAATTGACCAGGCTTTTTTTGCTGATGGATACCGTTTAGCGGCGAGTAACCTGGAAGATAATTTGACCAGGGATTCGCTTTTGGCACATCTAAAAACGCAATATAGCGTTATCGATAGTCTATTGGAAGCTTTTCAGCATAGAGTCGAGTCCAGTGGCAGTCAAATCGATTGCCGGCGGGGGTGTTCATGGTGTTGTCATCA
Source organism: Prolixibacter sp. NT017 (assembly GCF_009617875.1). Lineage (NCBI taxonomy): Bacteria > Pseudomonadati > Bacteroidota > Bacteroidia > Marinilabiliales > Prolixibacteraceae > Prolixibacter > Prolixibacter sp. NT017. The sequence continues at coordinate 4,514,523 of NZ_BLAV01000001.1, forward strand.
GCAGGTGTTGGTAATGCCGGCAGAGATGCTGTTAATCACTGACTATATCGGGACGAATTTCGATGATGAAACGAAGGAATCGATTCTGAGTCTCGCTGTTGACAAAGATGAGAAAGTAAAAGGCTTAGTGGCTGAGAAGGCTTTGCAGGCAAAAATTCCGTGTCCGTTGCTCCAGGACGGGAGCTGCAGCGTTTATCCGGTTCGGCCAATGGCGTGCCGAATTTATTTGTCCTCTAATCTGAATAGCTGTCTTCAGGAATTTCATCATCCCGAGAACCCGGATGTATATCCGGAGTTATTCGATTTTCCACTGCATGCGGGCCGAATGATGAACAGTGGATTAATTCATTACCTGAAAGAAAAAGGGATTTCGGTACACGAAAACCGACTGGAAAAAATTCTGAGAGTACTGTTGGGAAATCCCGATAAGGGGAATAACTGGTTATCGGGGTCTGATGATTTCGGTGAAGGCCATGAACAAGTTGAGGAAATTGTTCGGCTAAGAGAAAAAGCATAAAAAAGAGGCTGTCCAAAAAGTAAAATTGGACAGCCTTTGTTTTTGTTGTCGCTTTAAGGTTTGTATCTTAAAGGTGCTAATGACAACACGATCAAACGTACGATTTAAAAGTGTTACTTCCCAACAGTCGGTACTGTTTCCGGGTAACCTAAGCGATAAAATAGCGGCTAATCACCCGGTTCGTCTGGTTAACCAGGTTGTTGACCAGTTAAACATAGACGATATTTTATCGACCTATAAAGGAGGCGGAACAAGTTCGTATCATCCGCGGGTAATGATTAAGATACTGTTTTACAGTTATCTGAACAATGTCTATTCCTGCCGGAAAATAGAACGGCAACTTCAGGAAAATATCCATTACATGTGGCTTTCGGGTGAAGCAACGCCTAATTTCAGGACCATAAACAATTTCCGAAGTCAGAAATTAAAAAATAAAATCCATCAGTTGTTTGCCTCGATGGTTCGGTTGATGAACGAAATGGGGTACGTGAGCCTGGATGTACAATACATTGACGGGACAAAAATCGAAGCAACGTCAAATCGCTATACGTTTGTTTGGCGTGGCTCGGTTGAAAAATACAAGGATAAGCTTGAAGCCAAAATCGAAAAGGTATTAAAAGAGATTCAGGCAAGCATTGAAGTGGACTCAGCTTCCCCTGAAGAAGACCACCTGCCACAGCCGATTGATTCCGAACTGTTACAAAAGAAAATCAACCAGTTAAATGAACAACTCTCAAAACTGAACAGGAAACAGCAAAAACAGTTGAAACAACTGGAATCGGATTCCCTGCCCAAACTGAAAAAATACAAACAGCAACTCGAAACCCTGGGGCAAAGGAACAGCTACTCGAAAACCGATACCGATGCCACCTTCATGCGCATGAAAGAGGATCATATGAAAAACGGGCAGTTAAAGCCTGCTTACAATACTCAAATCAGCACGGAGAACCAGTTTATTACCCATTTTTCACTCCATCAACGTCCCGGCGATACCGCCACCCTGATACCGCACCTTGACCATTTTGGAGCACTTTACAACAGGCGATCATCCACGGTGATTGCCGACTCAGGCTATGGCAGCGAAGAGAACTACCAATATCTGGAAAATCAGGACATAAAAGCCTTTGTCAAGTACAACTACTTTCATAAAGAACAAAAAAGAAGTCAAAGAAATAATGCTTTTTTGCCAGCAAACCTGTATTATAATAAGGAAAAGGATTTTTATGTCTGTCCCATGGGACAACGCATGAACAGGGTGAGTAACAACAGGCGCAAAACACAGTTGGGATATCAATACCAGGTGAGTATCTACCAGTCACAAAATTGCACCGGATGCCCGCTTCGGGGGCTGTGCTATAAAGCCATGGGGAACCGAAAGCTCGAAATCAACCACAAGCTAAATCGATTACGCCGGCTGGCAAGAGAAAGGTTAACCAGTGAAGAAGGCCTTTACCACCGCAGCATGCGCCCCATCGAACCGGAAGCGGTGTTTGGGCAGCTGAAATCAAACAACAAATTTAACCGGTTTACCCTCAAAGGATTATCCAAGGTGGAAGTAGAGTTTGGGTTAATGGCCATTGGACACAACTTGAGGAAGTTAGTGGCCCTAACTATGTCCAAACGTCCGAAAAATTCCGTTCCTTATACAATTATTTTCGTTTTTGAAGCAATATCCTGCACAAAAGCAGACATACAACAATGCCTACCAAAAATCAGGAAAATGTTCGGAACAATCAGGTTCGCTGCTTAAAAAATGAGGCCGCCCTTTTTGGACAGCCTCCTCTTTTTTAGTACCTTCTATCGGAGCGACGGTTGAAATCTCTGTTTCCACCATCCCGGTTAAAATCTCTGTTTCCACCCTCGCGACGGTAACCTCCTTCACGACGATATCCACCGCCACCACCACGGTTGCCTCCTTCACGACGGTAGCCACCGCGATCATCACGTCCGCCGCCTTCGCGGGGCGCTGATTTCTTAACGACAATTGTGCTGCCCTGAAGCTCTGATTCGTTCAGTTCACTGATTGCTTCATAAGCTTCCGGTTCATTAGGCATTTCAACAAATCCATATCTTTTGGAGTTCCCGGTTTCCCGGTCGAAGATAATTTTGGCGTAAGCAACTTCGCCATAGTGTGCAAAAAGATTCTCAAGGTCTTCGCTTGTAGTCTCGGAGCTCAGCTTTGCTACAAAAATGTTCATGATAAATAAAAATTATTAAATAAATAAAAGGGGTAATGAACGCGGTTAGAAGAGAGACAAGCAAAGCAAGTTTTTTTAGTTGGCTCACAGAACTTATTTCTAATCTATAAGTCAAAAGTAACCTAAAAATTTCAGATTGATACCAACCTTTGGTAAAGATTTTTTCAATTAAGTGTTAATTAACAAACCTATAGAATAATTTTCAAATCAACCGGATACAAGGACAAGCTGCCAATACGATCTGCCAATTTTCATTACTTTTGCTTCATGATTGATCAGGGTACGATACAACGCATACTGGACAGTTCCGAGATTGTGGACGTCGTTGGTGATTTTGTCACACTTAAACGGCGGGGAACCAATTTCATCGGTTTGTGCCCGTTTCATAACGAGAAGACTCCTTCGTTTAATGTGTCGCCTTCCAAGGGAATTTATAAGTGCTTTGGTTGCGGAAAAGGAGGAAGTGTAGTCAACTTTGTGATGGAGCATGAGCACCTTTCGTATGTGGAAGCCCTGAAGTGGTTGGCAAAGAAATACAACATAGAGGTAAACGAACGGGAAGAAACGCCCGAAGATATTCAGGCCCGTAACGATCGCGAGAGCCAGATGATTGTCACATCGTTTGCACAGAAATATTTCACCAGCCAGCTTTGGGACAGTAACGAAGGTCGGATTGCTGCATTGAGCTATTTCCGCGAACGCGGATTACGCGACGACATGGTCCGGAAATTCGAGTTAGGCTATTGTCCTTCCGGGAATGATGTTTTTACCCAGGAAGCCTTGAAAGCCGGCTATGAGATGAAATTCATGGAAAAGACCGGACTGACCATCAAGCGCGAAGATTGGATTCGCGACCGGTTCAGCGCCCGTGTCATGTTCCCTATTCATGGTGTTTCGGGGCGGGTAATTGCCTTTGGTGGCCGGACGCTTTCGCAGGATAAGAAAATAGCCAAATACCTCAATTCACCGGAATCGGATATTTACCACAAAAGCCGTGTTCTATACGGGATTTTCCAGGCGAAGCGCAGTATTATTCAAAACGACAAGTGCTATCTCGTGGAAGGATATACCGATGTTATTGCTATGCATCAGTCGGGCATTGAAAACGTGGTGGCATCGTCGGGTACATCGCTGACAAGCGACCAAATCAGGTTGATTCGCCGGTTTACCAATAACATCACCATTATTTACGATGGCGACCAGGCAGGTATCAAAGCATCTCTGCGGGGAATTGATTTGGTGTTGGAAGAAGGGGTGAACGTTAAAGTGCTTCCGCTTCCGGAAGGCGAAGATCCCGATTCGTTTTCACGTTCCATGGGGTCTTCAGAGTTGCAGGAATACATCGACAAAAACGAAACCGATTTCATCAAGTTCAAAACGCAGCTATTGCTGGAAGGTACCGAAAACGACCCGATTACACGAGCGCGATTGACGACCGATATCGTTCGTTCGGTTTCGGTTATCCCGGATGGAATTGTTAGGGCGGAATATCTGAAAGAGTGCAGTCGTTTGATGAATGTCCGGGAAGAGGTTCTGTACGAGGAGTTGCGGAAGCTGAAGCGCAAGCGCGACGACGAAATGTTTCGTAGAGAACAGCGGGTGCAGGTGCATCGTGAGAATATTCCGGAAGCACCAAATGTTGAAGTCAAGAAAGAGGCCGGACCGGTTAGTAATCCGTGTGCCATCGAAGAGAGGGAAGTGCTTCGTATGATGTTGAAGTATGGCGACCAGAAGCTTTTCGAAGTAGAAAACGATGAAGGTGAAACCGAAGTAATCACCGTCGCGGACTATTTTATATCGGAACTGGATGCGGATGGCATCGAATCGGTCGACCCGGTGATTCGGCAGGTTTTCCAGGAATGTGATGAACATTTCGGTGAAGAAGGCTTCGAACCGCTGCGTTACTTTGTTCAGCATCCCGATTCATCTGTTAGTCAGCTTTGCTCCAATATTTTGTCGGAAAAATATACCGAAAGTCAGTTTTGGAAAAAGCAGGGAAGTTACGTCGAAGAGGAACACGATATCTTGTACATGCTGGTGCCCCGGTTGTTGCAGGAGTATAAACTCCGGATGGTACGATTTCTCATCAACCAGGCTATCGACGAAATGAAAGAAGCAGCTAAAGGTGACGATTTTGAACAAATTGCCAATTTGCAGCGGAATATTCAGAATCTCAAATCGGTAGAGAAGGAGTTGTCGGATAAACTTGGCAAAAGGACCATTAATTTTTAAACCCAAACAGATACTGATTGGTTATCTCAAAACCACATAGCATCTTTGTGGTTTGTTTCCTTTTAATAAAAAAGAATTAGTTAATGATATATGTAACCGGCGGGACCGGAATGCTGGGGGCTCATCTGCTCCATCGCCTCACAAAAAACGGCTATCAGGTGAGAGCCTTGAAACGAGAGACCAGCAACCTGAACCAGATACAAAAAATATTTTCTTACTATAGTTCGGAAGAAGAGGCCAAACAACTTTTAGCAAAGATTGAGTGGGTTGACGGTGACTTGCTCGATCGTGATTCGATAAAAGAGCATCTTGTTGGTGTCGATTTTATTATCCATGCAGCAGCAATCGTTTCGTTTAACCGCGGGGATCGCAATGCGATGATTCATAGCAACGTTGAGGGAACAGCCAATCTGATTGATTTGGCAAAGGAAGCCGGAATCACTCGCTTTTGCCATGTAAGTTCTACTTCAGCTTTGGGAAATCCGCCCGAAGGAGTACCTGCTTCCGAAGAGCACGTTTGGAATAACAGCCGGAAACGGACTGCCTATGGCATGAGTAAATTCCTTTCCGAGATGGAAGTTTGGCGGGGAATGCATGAAGGCATGGAGGTGCTGATTGTGAATCCTGGTGTGATTATCGGCCCGGGAAACTGGGACAACGGAAGTCCTCAGCTTTTTAAGACCATTTGGAACGGCTTCCTGTTTTATACGAACGGGGGCACTGGTTTTGTCGATGTTCTCGATGTCGTTGAGGCAGTTGTTTCGATGATTGATCAGTCGCAGTGGGAGTCGGCAAAAAACGAACGATATGTGTTGGTAGCCCGAAATGTCAGGTTTCGCGAATTCTTTAACCTGGTTGCTGACAATCTGGGAAGAAAGCGACCTGTTATTCCGGCTGGAAAATGGGTTTTGGCAATTGGCTGGCGCGTCGCTCTGTTTGTATCCTGGTTTAGTTCCTCGAGGCCAGCTATCACCCGCGATAGTGTCAGTAGTTCCAACGAGATGAGTCACTATGACGGTTCCCGTATCACCCGGGTTGTTCCGTTTCAGTACACTGCAGTGGAAGAAAGCGTAGCCAGGGTATCGAAAATTTTTCTGAAAGAGCATCGCTAATCCAATTACAACTACCGTAGACTTGCATTAACGATATTTAAGTAGCGTTGAATTTACTTAACGTAATATTGTTGCACCTTTGTTCTCAAGGAAGAGCAAGTTTTTCATTGATATGTTAGAGTTAGTTGGTTTAGTCAGTTAGGTTTTACAAAGCCGGGTTCCCAGCCCGGCTTTTTTATGGTCTAAAGCGAGGTTTAACTTTCTTTAATACCTGTTTAAACGGGTTAACAGAAAAAACGGGCATCTTTGTTAACAGGAAAAGCAAGTTTTTTCATAGGAATCTTTAAGTTAGGTTAGTTTGGTTTAGTTAGGTTAGGTTATTAAGAAGTCGGGTTCCCAGCCCGACTTTTTTATGTCCTCATATTTCCTGATCCCATTTCAGCACTGGGATATCTTCCCGAATGATTTTCTATTTACTATAAGGTTTAACTTTCTTTAATACCTGTTTGAACGGGTTAACAGAAAAAACGGCCACCTTTGTTAACAGGAAAAGCAAGTTTTTTTCATAGGAATCTTTAAGTTAGGTTAGTTTGGTTTAGTTAGGTTAGTTTATAAAGAGTCGGGTTCCCAGCCCGGCTTTTTTTTGTCTCCTCCTTTCGGTCGAATAAAGTTTTCGCGATTCGGGCTGTGCAGAATTTAATCATTGTATCCTTCTTCCTTAACTTTTCTTAGTATCCGTTTTAAGCACTTAACAGAATATTGTTTCACCTATGTTTCTATGGAAAAGCAAGTTTTTTCATAGGAATCTTTAAGTTAGTTTGGTTAGGTTAGTTGATGAAAGAGCCGGTTGCCTTTGCAGGAACCGGCTCTTTTTATGTGCGAATCCGTTTTAATGCTGGTTGATTGGCTCAGGTTGCTGTGAGGCAACTTGATTTTTCCCTCCGGATCCACCATATATGGGCATTGGTTAGTCGAAAATATTTGCTTCTAAATTCGAAGCGGAAAACCGATTTGCTTCTGTAAAAACAAACACTAAATCCGGATGTCCGGACTTAGTGTTGCAGACTTTTCAAAAGCAAAACTTGATTAATGGATGCATGTACAAAGGCGAATTTGGGTTTTGGTTTCCGTTCGAAAATATGGTAAGTCTGGTATTTTTGCGAAACAAATAGTCAATTCGAATACACAAAAAGTAAAATTCAATATTCAAAAGATAAATACTGAATTGTGTATTGACTAATGTGACTTCATCAGTTGAATTATTAAGGAACAAATTGTCAGAAAGATAATAGCTGGGTATGCCACATCATATTCGACAATCGGTGGTGTTCCCCCCAAACAAAAAAGATCGCCCCAATAAGCGATCTTTTTTGTTTATGTAAGAAATGAAATTTGTTAAAGCATAAAATACTCTCTTATTTTCTCAACATAGTCGAGTTTCTCCCAGGTAAAGAGTTCTACTTCTCGTTCCAGCTTGCCCGAATACGGCGATTCAAAATTCTTGACGACGGTTCTTGGGGTCCGTCCCATGTGTCCGTAGGCAGCTGTTTCTTCGTAAATCGGATTACGAAGCTTCAACCGTTTTTCGATGGCAAACGGACGAAGGTCGAAAATCTCGCTAATCTTTTCCGCAATTTCGCTATCCGAAAGATCCACATTGGCCCTGCCATATGTGTTAACATAGATGTTTACCGGTTGGGCTACTCCAATGGCATATGCCAGCTGGACCAATATTTCATCGGCAACGTCGGCGGCTATCAGGTTTTTTGCAATGTGGCGCGCAGCATAAGCAGCCGAACGGTCTACCTTCGACGGGTCTTTTCCGGAAAATGCTCCTCCACCGTGTGCTCCTTTTCCTCCGTAAGTATCGACAATAATTTTACGACCGGTTAAACCTGTGTCGCCGTTAGGACCTCCGATAACGAACTTCCCGGTAGGATTAACGTGCAAAACATATTGGTCGTCGAACAACTTCTTCAGACGCTCAGGCAACTTGGCAACCGTGCGCGGAATAAGAATCTTGCGGACATCATCTTTGATTTTTGCCAACATGCGCTCGTCGTCGTTGTCGAAATCGTCGTGCTGCGTAGAAACTACGATGGTGTGAACCCGCAACGGTTCGTTATCGTCATTGTACTCAATCGTCACCTGCGATTTGGAATCCGGGCGGAGGTAGGTCATCTCTTTTCCTTCGCGGCGAATTTCAGCCAGTTCTAGCAGCAAACGGTGTGATAATTCCAGCGGAAGCGGCATGTAGTCGTCGGTTTCTTTACACGCATAACCAAACATCATCCCCTGGTCACCAGCTCCCTGGTTTTCGCGGTCTTCGCGGTCAACACCCCGGTTAATATCCGGCGATTGCTCATGAATGGCTGTGAGGATACCACATGAATCACTGTCGAACTGATACTCGGCTTTGGTGTAACCTATGCGGGCAATTACGTCGCGTGCCTCTTTCTGAACGTCGATATACGTCTGTGTCTTTACTTCGCCGGCAATAATTACCTGCCCTGTGGTTACCAGGGTTTCAATCGCCACTTTCGAGTCCGGATCGTACGCCAGTAAGGCGTCTAACAATGCATCGGATATTTGATCAGCCACCTTATCGGGGTGCCCTTCCGATACCGATTCTGATGTAAACAGAAATCCCATAATTATAATTTTTTGGACGGCACAGGCCGACCATCGATGAAACAAAAATAGAACGGGACGTTAAATGGTTGATTGATAATAGACGGGAAGGCACTGCTTTAGCATTTTTTTCCGTGGTTGCAATCAATCAAATCTATCCACATTCGAGGCACAAATGTACATCGAAAATATTTAAATATGCAAAAAGATGGATAAAAATTGAATGACAGGCATTGACCGGTTTCAGTTCAATTCCCGGTTACTTCGAGGAAGACTTTCTCGAGTGTGGTGGTTTCGCGTTGCAATGTGAGTAAAACGAACCCATTTTCTGCTGCAAAGCGGAATACGGCCGGCCTGATGTCTTCGGTAGTCGTTCCGGTCAGGAGCCATTCCGACTCACCGGTTTTTTCAACCTGTTCTACGCCATCGATCGATCCGAGCATTTCAGCCGTAACCTCACCTTGTGTTTCAATACGGACCAGCTGAGGGGCATCGGTCCTCAGAGCATGAAATTGCGAACGGTCTTTGTCGGCAACAATCCTGCCTTTGTTGATGATAAGTACCCGGTTGCAAATGGCTTCCACTTCCTGCATAATATGAGTGGAGAGCATAACGGTTTTATTTCGGCTTACTTCCTGAATCAAACGTCGGATTTCGATCAGTTGTGCCGGGTCGAGTCCGGAGGTTGGCTCGTCGAGAATGAGAACGCCCGGATCATGAATCAGCGCTTGCGCGATACCGACGCGTTGCCGGAACCCTTTCGACAGGGAACCGATCTTCTTTCCTAATTCCGGAGTCAGCCCGGTAAGCTCAATCATTTCTTCAACTCGGGCTTTCCGGTTTTTGATCGGGTACATTCCGGCAACCGATTCAAGGTACTCCCGGATGTACATGTCGGGATACAGGGGATTGTTCTCGGGCAGGTATCCAATCTGCCGGCGTATGTCGATGGAATGTTCCCGGACAGGCAGGTCGTTCACTACTGCATTGCCCGATGAAGGAGTGAGTAAGCCGGTGATAATCTTCATCATGGTTGATTTGCCGGCACCGTTCGGACCCAGAAAACCAGTTACCTCACCCGTGTGGATGGAAAATGTAACATCGTCCAGCGCTTTTTGCTCTCCAAATAATTTCGTAATATTTTCGACCTGTATCGACATAAACTCGCTTTTCTACAAAAATAACTTTTCCTTTTATTTGACAAGGAAATCAGCAGCTGTGGCCGACAATTTTATCTGTTTTTGCTGACTTTAGGTCTAAATAGCAATATGCAATGACAATTTTCATATCTCTCTGAAAATCTTTGCTAATTTTGTGGCAGCGAACCATGAAACAACTAATTTCGAGAATTTCGAACAGGCTTGTTGAATGCCAATTGGAAGTTGTGTAATGAGTCTGTTTTACAGTAAAATGTCCCGGAGCGACGATAACCATGAAGGATCAGAATTTTAATTTTGTGAAGAGTTTATTCCGGTACGAGCGGCAAAAAACAGCTGCCGTACAAGTGGGAAATGTGAAGGTTGGAGGAGAGTATCCGATTCGTTTACAGTCAATGACGGATACAGATACAAAAGATACGGAAGCCACGGTTGAGCAGATCATCCGGATTATCAAGGAGGGTGCTGATTACGTCCGTATGGCAGTGCAGGGACTCCGCGAAGCTGAAAATCTCAAAAACATCCGAGCCGAACTCGATAAGCGTGGATATGCCGCAACACCTCTTGTGGCTGATATTCATTTTTCTCCGCAAGCTGCCGAAACGGCTATTAAATATGTGAAGAAAGTCCGCATCAATCCCGGCAATTTTTACGATCCTCGGGCCCGATTCCAAAAGGTGGAATATACCGACGATGAATATCGTGACGAGTTGGCCAGCATCGAAGAGCGCTTTATTCCGTTTTTGAAAGCTTGTGCAGAACGTGGCACAGCGCTTCGGATTGGAGCCAATCACGGTTCGCTTTCTGACCGAATCATGAGCCGTTATGGCGATACGCCGGCGGGAATCGTCGAATCGGTGATGGAATTCCTTCGCATTTGCAAAAAAGTTGACTTTCACAATGTCGTAATATCCATCAAAGCCAGTAACACCCGGCTGATGGTGTACACCGTCCGGTTGATGAACTACCGGATGCGCCTGGAAGGAATGAATTATCCGTTCCATATTGGTGTGACGGAAGCGGGCGAAGGCGAAGACGGACGCATCAAATCAGCCGTTGGGTCCGGAGCATTGCTGGCTGACGGAATTGGCGATACCATCCGGGTTTCCCTGACAGAAGATCCGGCCAACGAAATTGGATTTGCCCGTAAGTTGGTCGATGCTTTTAAAGGTCGCGAGAATCATGCGCCGATTTCCGCTCCAATGATTTCACAAACCAACCCGTTTGAATATGAGCGGAGAAGTAACCGCCCGGTTGGTGACATTGGCGGCAAAAAATCGGTCGTTGTTATTGCGTCACTAAATAACTACACCCTGGAAGAAGTGCGTTCGCTGAATACCGGAACAGAACCGGATTACTATTTCGATGGCAAGCGCATTTTCAATAAAGCTGGTCGAGCATTTCCGATACTTTCGCTCGAAGATTATCTCTTCAACGATATGTACACCAACCAGGAGCGGTTTATTCGCGCCAGCAAACCGGAATATGACGCCCTGAAAGCCGAAAACCCGGAAATTGTTGAAAAGCTGAAGAACGAGAGGAAAGCGATTATCATTATGGAAAGTGATAATCTGAATAGCTTTGCGGAGTTACGTGCTTTCTTCATGGAACTGGATGCGCATATCTGCAAAAATCCGGTTATTTTGCATCGCTCCTACCGGGAAGATAATTACGAAGATCTCTTGATAAAGGCTTCCACCGATTTGGGCGGACTGCTGATTGATGGTTACGGCGACGGTATTTTGTTGTCGAATCAGGGAACCATTGGTTATAACGAGTTGAAGGATCTTTCGTTCGGATTGTTGCAAGCCAGTCGTATGCGTGTAACCCGCACCGAATTTGTTTCCTGTCCAGGTTGTGGTAGGACCCTTTTCGAGCTTCAGGGTACCTTATCTGAAGTGAAAAAACATTTCCGTCATCTCAATCACTTGAAAATCGGTGTGATGGGGTGTGTTGTTAACGGGCCGGGCGAAATGGGCGATGTAGATTACGGCTACGTTGGTTCCGGCCCGGGTCATATCAACCTCTACAAAGGACAGAAGCTTGTGAAACGCCATGTGCCATCAGAAAAGGCTGTGGATGAGCTGAAAAAGCTGATGATGGAAAATGGTGACTGGCATGAGCCTACGCTTTCCAGGTAGAAAATTTACTCGAAAACTATTTTTTATTTGACGAGGAAATCCGGTAACGCCTGGATCAGTGTTCCCGGTTCAATATGTAGTGCCTGAATTCCAAGCTCGGATGCTGCCTTGATATTTACTTCAGAATCGTCAATAAATAAAGTCTCTTCAGGTACCAATTCGTGATTTTCCAGAACTTGTCTGAAAATATCAGGATCGGGTTTTCTCATCCCCATTTGATGTGAGTAATAATCTTGCTCAAATAATTCGGAAAATACAAAGCCATATGCTGACTCAAAATCCTTGAAATATTGCTGACGATGGATTTCGTTGGTGTTGCTCAATAGGAAGATCCGGAACTGGCCCCGCAGACCTTGCAGATACTCAACGCGGTCGGCCGGAATATCCAAAATCATGGCACACCAGGCATCATCGATAGTGGAGTCGGGAATGTTCTGGTTGAGCAACCGGCGCACATTATCCCTAAATTCTTCGGGCGACGAAGTCCCTTGCTCCAGCAGGTAAAACAAGTCATGATGATAGAACCATCCCCGTTCGCCCAATGGATTTTCCAGTCCCAGGGCGGCAAATGCTTCGACGGTTCGTTCCGGTGCGATATTCAGAATGACGCCGCCTAAATCGAAGATGATATTTTTGATGGTACTCATATTGGGATGTTTTATGGCAAAAGAGCTTCCTGTAAAAAAGCGCCCGGTAAAGTTAGAATATTATCATGAAAGCATTTACTTTGTCTACATGATAACCTGACTTAAAAACTTTGAAAGATGAGACGAACCGGGAACCTGTTTCAAAAAGCGACGAACCTTTCTGCCACTTTTGTTTTCCTTTTCCTGCTCTCAGGATGTTACCAACCCAAGAAGGATTTTTACCGTTTTAACGGAGAAAATGCTTTGGAAATGCGTGCTCCAAGTGGTCAGATTAAATTGTTTTTCGAAGCTTTCCCGCAAAAAGGAATCTTATTCAGTATCAATTATAAAGGGAGAAATATTCTTGAGCCATCACGACTTGGACTGATAAACGTACAGAACAGACCTTTCTTGGCTCAACCTGAAATCGAAAAGGTGATTGGTCGTTCGTACCGCGAACAGCAAGCCGGCGAAGCAGCCGATGCGCACAATTATAATGAATTGGCCATCTACCTGCGAAGTAAAGAGGTTCCGGATAGGCGCATGAAGTTGCTGGTGCGGTTGTACGGGAATAACGTGATGGCGTTTCGTTACGAGGTGCTTTCCGGTTTATCGGAGAATATTGATATCAAGGGAGAATTGACGGAATTCATTCTTCCGAAAGGAAGACAGAATAATTTCTATAGTGGCCAATTGGGCGATAATCCCATTCAACCTGATACGCATATCGATTTTCCTGTGTGGTTCAGTTCGCGTAATGCCTGGGTTCGGATCAGCGATATCGAAAAAGTACCGACTGCGTCACTACGAAAGACGGGAGATTTTACGCTCGATGTCATCAGTGAAACCGGGACCGTTATCAACTTTTTCCCGTTTCCTTTCCCTTGGCGGGAAATAACCATCGCCGATTCGAAAGAAACGATTATGAACACCGAAATCCCTTTCTCACTGAAATAACCGGGGCTGTTAACTTATTTGGAGTTCCGGTCGTATGCTGTGAGAGATTAGACTGAAAAGGCAAGCATATGATTTGGGATAAATCTACGATACAGCTCCCCGATGGACGGATTGAAGAAGCTACGACGCCGCTTATTATTTCGGCCAGTCGTCGCACCGATATACCTGCCAATTACAGTGTCTGGTTCAAAAAGCGGTTAAAGGAAGGTTATGTGGGCTGGAAAAATCCCTACAATCAGAAGGTCAGTTATGTCTCCTTCGACAAAGCACGCCTGTTTGTATTCTGGAGTAAAAATCCAGCATCTTTTTTCCCGGTTCTTCCGGCACTCGACGAACGTCATCTCAATTACTATTTCCAGTTTACACTGAATGATTACGAGTTAGAGGGACTTGAGCCTTTCATGCCTCCATTGGCGAAACGAGTGGAAACTTTTCAGAGGTTATCTCTAAGAATTGGTCCGGAAAAAGTAGTCTGGCGGTTCGATCCGTTGTTTATTACCGGGGAACTCTCGCCGGAGAAGTTGATGCAAAGAGTGGAATCGTTGGCCAGTCAGTTGAGTGGTTATACCCGAAAACTGGTGTTTAGCTTTGCCGATATTTCGGTTTACCGGAAAGTGGAGAGGAATTTGCGCAATGCCAGCATCGATTACTGCGAATTTACACCAGAGCTAATGAACGAAGCGGCGCAAATGCTGGAGATAATCGGGAAGAAATACAATCTGGAATTGCGTTCCTGTTGCGAGGCAATCGACCTGAGGGGGTATGGTATTCAGCCAAACAAATGCATCGATGACGATTTAATCCGACAATTATTTTCAGGAGATCCGGAGCTGATGAATTTTATTGGCGGGCAGGAAACGCTATTTCCCGGTAAGGACAATAGTCGTTATCTGAAAATCAAAGATAAATCACAGCGTAATGATTGTGGCTGCATTGCCTCAAAGGATATCGGAGAATATGATACTTGTCCGTTGGGATGCACATATTGCTACGCCAACAGGGTACCGGGAAAAACTCATCCCATTGGCCGATAATTATCAGGGAACAATCAGCGAATCTACTTTATCAATCAGGTAAACTTTTGTTTCGTCAGCCGATACTTTTACCTGGAATTTTCCCGAAAGGGCAAAAACAACCGTATCGCCGCGCGTGACGTTGACCAGTTGATGGTACTGGGCTGAAAGCCCGTCGATAATGGCAAAGTTGTAGCTTTTCAGAATTTTTCCCGATTGATCCATCGATAATTTCCAGTAAGCATCTTTAGCGTAAGGCTCCAGTGAACCTCTGTATTCCGGGGCGTTTACCGCTTGGCAGTCGATGTTTACGGTAACGGGATGAATAGAGTCGGTGACGCTGTCGGGTTCGGTATACGAAAAGTTGACTTCCGTTTGCGCAAAATATTCCGGGGTATTCTGTTTTTTACACGATACCATCAGCAACGTAAAGGTGGTTAGTAGAATAACCGGTATATTCAGCTTGCTCTTCATATTCGTATGGTTTGCTACAAAGTTAAAAGGGATTGGGAAAAGTCAGCGTTTTCAGGAAAAAATAAATATCAATGTTATTTATGTTGATTTGGATAGGTTTGAATGGGGTAAGTTTTCCATTTCTTGCTGATTTTATCTGCAACAAAATTCTAACTTTAGATTCGATTATCTAAACTCACCTACGTCTATGGAGTCTCAACATAATGTTATTGAAATCCGCGATCTCTACAAAAGCTTTTGGAGTGGGAGCTCGGAAAATGAGGTGCTCAAAGGCATCAACCTCGATATAAAAAACGGAAATATTATTGGTTATATAGGTCCGAATGGAGCTGGTAAATCGACTACCGTGAAGATATTATGCGGCTTGATTGACGACTTTGAAGGCGATATCCGGATGATGGGAATGAACGTGCGCACCGATGCGATGGAGATAAAAAAGCGGATCGGTTATATTCCTGAAAATGCGTCGCTTTACGATTCGCTTACGCCGATGGAATTTCTTTCGTTTCTGGGTGAAATGCGTGGAATAGAACCGGGCCGGGTAACCGAAAGAGCGATGAATCTGTTACGCATTTTTGAGATGCAAAAAAATGCCAACCAGCGCATTTCCATGTTTTCCAAGGGTATGCGGCAGAAGGTGCTGATTATTTCGGGAATGATTCACAACCCGGAAATCATCTTCCTGGATGAACCGCTCTCCGGTCTGGATGCCAATTCAGTCATCATGGTGAAGGAAGTATTGACGCAGTTGGCACGCGATGGCAAAACTATTTTCTACAGTTCACACCTGATGGACGTGGTGGAGAAAATTTCCGATCGCATCGTGTTGATTGATAAAGGAAACGTAATTGCCGACGGCACATTCGATGAGTTGAAAGCCCAGGCTAACGACGAATCGCTGGAAAAACTGTTTACACGACTGACCGGTTCTACCGGCCTTTCTGACAGAGCAGAGGAATTCATTCATTCTGTAGAAAAGTAGTTGGCTATGGTTAAATTTATTGTTTCCCTCTTTTGGCCCTTCCGCAGACTGATTGAATGGACCGGCGTTGATTACGGGCAATTCATCACCATATTAAAGCTCAAGCTATTGATGGATAACCGCCGAAATACGGCCTTTTCATCCAAACGGGGCGGAGAAGCAAGGAATATGTTGCTGATGCAAAGCGGGTTGTATGCGTTATTTGGCGCAATTCTTACCGGTATGCTTCAAGTGATTCAGTCGGCATTTGTGTTTTATTTCGTCATTCACTCCATGGTGATGATTTTTACAGCGATGTTGATTATCTCGGAGTTCTATGCTATTCTGTTCGCCACTTCCGATAATAGTTTGATCCATTCGTTGCCGGTCAATGGGCAAACCGTCAATCTGGCCCGGAATGCACACATCTTTGTCTATCTTTTTCTGCTGGGCTTTAGTTTGTCACTGATTCCCATGATTATGGGAGCCTTCCGGTTTGGTATCGTCACGCTGTTGGTTTATACCGGTTCGCTGGCGCTGAATGCGGCCTTTACTTTATTCCTGACGAATATTATGTATCTGGGAATTATGAAGCTGGCATCCGGCGAGAAACTCAAAAACCTGATGATGTATTTTCAGGTGGCCATCGCCATTTTCTTTATGGCATTTTACCAGTACGGAATTCGTCTCATTGATAATACCGACGTTTTCAACATGTTTGTAACGATACATTGGTATACCTTCCTCTTACCACAATCGTGGTTTGCCGGAGCCATCGATGCGATTGCAACTTTTAACTGGGATTTGAACCACCTTATTTTTGTGGCGTTGACCATTGTTATGCCGTTGGCTGCTGCTATCATCACCAGTAAGTACCTGACGCCCCTTTTCAATAAAAAACTGACGGATTTGGAGCAAGGCGATCGCAGTGCTCCGGTTCGGAAAACCAGCAAGGTTAGTGGAAAATGGAGCCGCACGGCAGCAAAAATCTTCACGCGCAAAGCGGAAGAGCGAGCTTCGTTTACGGTGATGTGGAAGATGATTGGCCGGGAACGGCAGTTCAAGCTGATGTTGTTGCCTTCCATTGGCTATATACTGGTGCTGCTTCCGTTGATGTTTCAGGGGAAACACATGAGTTCGCTGGAGACGGGCAAAATGTATCTTGTTTTGTTGTATTTCCCGGTATTGATATCTGCAACATTGGCCAATGCTGTGTTGGTTGGCGAACAGAAGATGAGTGGTTGGATATTTCGTTCGAGCCCGATGAATTCGCCGGCCGAGTTGTTTAGAGGCATCATCAAAGCGGGATTTATTCGTTTCCTGCTTCCGGTGTACTTTATTGTGTCTGCTGTGGTTCTCTTCTTTTGGGGGCCGTCCAAAATCGATGATATCGTGATTGCGCTTCTCGCCAATTACTTAATGACCATCATTATCTATTATTACCAGACGCCCAGGTTTCCATTCTCGATGGAAAAATCGGCTGTCCAGGGCGGTTCCAACGGAATACGGGTGATGCTCTCAATGCTTATTGTCGTATTTATTGCGTTACTGCATTGGGGCTTATTAAGTATGCCGTTTCATGTCAGCTTACTGCTTATCCCCTTGTATTTGACTTTGATTTGGTATGTCGATTACAGGTGGGTGTACACTAGGATTACCTGGAAAGAGATTGATAAAAATACCCGGTATTAAAATAGAAAGCGTTGAAACCAGTGTAGTAACCGTTTCAACGCTTTTCTTTTTTTGTTAAATCAGCATTAGGCCTCCTCAAAGCGAATAATGTTTTCGATGTAATGATTATCGTCTTCTTCACAAAGCAACGGAACAAGTTCTGATAAGTCGTTGCACCAGTTCTTCAGCTTTTCAAGCTTGGCATTTAGCCGCAACAGCGATTTCGGAAAAACACCATCTTCGGTCAGCATGGCTGCCTGGAGGTTTTTCAGTTCATTTAGTTGTTGATAAAGCTGGTTAATTACTTCGTGTGTGTAACCAAATGGTTCGAGCGGTTTTCGCCACATCGGGTGTTCGAGAAGGGCCTCGTAGAATAGTGTCACAAAGTTTTGCCATCGGTCAATTCGTTCCGGAACCATTAGTCCCAAACGCAGTGCCTGCCAGTTAGCCAGATCCCGACGAAAAACGTACTGTGCGATTTTGCGGACCCGCCGAAAATGGAGGTCGGCAATTTCTTTCAATTCCAGGTAGGTCCGGATCATCTTGTCTTTTTCCTCCGACTCACTTCGTTGCTGTTTCAGCAATTCATCCACTTCTTCACAAAGAGCCAGTCCCTTTTGCAAATGAGCCTCATCGTACCCAAATGGCGCAAGACGGTTGCGAATGCACGTGACTTCGGTGGCATTTTTAATGATTTTCCGGTATCCATCCAGAATGGCTTCGTAACGGATGTCAATTTGTTTGTAAATCATAAATTCCCCCCTGTTGAGTCTTGAGAATATACAAAATTCAACATCCAATGGCAAATTTGCTGCGTTTGAGGAGTATTTTTTGAATTGTATCTTCATCGATATAGTGAGCTACCGTATTAACGTAAAAACTCTTTGTCCAAAACTCACCACCCCAAAGTTTTTCCTTTATTTCTGGGTGAAGGTTTCTTTTTAAATGATTGAATGAATCCTTAAAAACCACTGTAATCTGTTTGGGTCTTGAATATAGGAGCACTTTCTTTTATTATAACTAAAAGAACTACTACATAACAGTATGTTATAATGTGAATTAATTATTTTTGCAAGATGATTTAGGATGTATGGTTTAGGCATCTGTACTATATGAAAAACATCGAAATTTCTTAGCCCTATTATCATGCATTTGTGGAGTTTGCGTTATGAGAATACTGTTGAGATATATCATTACTATTATATTGTCGACTGTAGTCATTGCTGTCAAGGCTGAATTGACTAACAATATATTCGATATCAGGCATGTCGGCTATTCGGAAGGTCTCAGCAGTCAGCGCGTATTTTCAATTGTTGAAGATCAGAACAGCGCAATGTGGATTGCCACAAAAACAGGAATAGATCGCTATAATGGCAATACCATAAAAAATTATACGTTATCCGGCAACTTTTACTACGGCGATATGGGGGGGCGTACACTTCGTTTGCTGTACGACAAACATTACGGACTATGGGCGTACGACAATACCGGGAGAATCTATCGCTATTCGATCGAGGATGACAGTTTCGAACAGTACATGTATTTGGCCGAATTTATCAATGGAGAAATCATTTTAAACAAGTTATGCCTGGATCAGAACGGAACATTATGGTTAGGACTTAGCAAAGGGCTGTATAAGAAAGAAGCTGATAAACCAATCACTTCGGTCATAAGCGGACAATATGTAAATGACATTATATCTACAGGCGAATCACTTTTTGTTGGTACAGCCACTGGGGTGTTACAGCTTTCGTACGTGCATTTAGACAAAGTGCATTGGGTGCTAAAAGGAAAAGATGTACAGACGCTCTTCCACAACATCACCGACAATGAACTTTGGATAGGCACTTTCAACAATGGCCTGTGGGTGATGAATCTAAACACTTCTGACCTGCTTCATCTGAAAGAACAAAGCTCCGGTTTTCTGAACCCGATAAGAGCGATTACCAGCTATGATACGCATACCTTGTTGGTAGGAATAGATGGCGGAGGTGTGTATGCAGTCGACCGGGACTCGAAAAAGTGCCATCTGCTTATGAGTACAGAAGATAGTACCGATATTTTCTTACCAAGCAATGGGATCTATGCCGTCACTAAAGACCACCAGGGAAACATCTGGATAGGAAGTTATACCGGGGGCGTATCCGTTGCTATTCTGTTGAAATACCCGATTACGATATTAACGCATCAAAGGGGAAATCCACAATCATTGGCAAATAACAATATCAATGATATCGAAGAGGATTCCAATGGAAACCTATGGTTTGCCACTGACTTCGGAATAAGCATCCGCAATAAATCTTCGCATGTGTGGAGTCACGAGCTAAAGGGTGTCGTAGTAGTTGCCTTATGTAAAGGGGAAAATGGTTCAGTGTGGGCAGGAACTTACGGAGACGGCATCTACCTTTTGAACAGCCGGAAACAGATCGTCCGTCATCTTACCAGGCAGCATGGAGGGCTTACAACAAACTATGTTTTTTCGCTCAAACAAGATACAGACGGGAACTTATGGGTGGGTGGCCTGGATGGACAACTGCTGATGATGGATAAACAGGGTCGTCCTGAACTTACATACGATATTAAGTGGATTCATTCCATAGAGGAGGTAAGTGATGACCAAATGGCCGCTGCCACGGTGAATGGGTTCTGCCTGGTGAATAAACGTACCGGAGATATCCAACGCTATGCCACCTCACAAGAATATCACAAACAGAATGTCAGTGCCTATATCATATCCATGCTTTTTAATGCCGATAGTACTGTATGGCTGGGGACAGAAGGAGGTGGGCTAAACCTGTATGATATGCGAACCCGAAAGTCAAGGATATTCACTATGCAGAACGGCCTTCCGTCTAACGACGTATACAGCCTGCAACGAGATGCGAGAGGACGTCTTTGGGTAAGTACGGGAAAAGGACTTGCGCTAATTGAAAACTTCCAGGTATCGAACCTCAATTATTTGGGTGACATAGATAAAGAATATAACAAATCGTCTTTTGCCCGGCTGACAGACGGGAAATTTGCCTATGGTAGCACAAATGGCGTTGTCTTGGTCACGCCTGACGCGATAACTATGACAAACTATCAGGCCCAATTGAGATTTACCGGCTTGACAATAGACTATTTGCCCGCTGATGAAGAGAAACGTTTACGTCCTGCAATCTATGACATGCTGACTAAAGGCGTGGTTGAACTTGACTACAAACACAACTCATTCTCAGTTGCCTTTGAGTCGATCAATTACCGCTTTCAGCGTGATATCGCCTACCAGTATATTTTGGAAGGATACGAGAAATCATGGAGTAGCTTATCGTCCAATGGCATGGTGAGGTACACCAATGTATCTCCGGGTTCTTATCTCCTCAAAGTACGCAGCTTGCGCCGGAATAATGGGAAAACGATATCCGAACGAACACTTGTTGTAAAAGTCGCTCAGCCTTGGTGGAATTCTTGGTGGGCATGGATGGTTTACATTTTCGTCGCAGGTGTTGTCTTGTCCTTTATCTGGCGTTATAAGAGCAATCAGCTTCAGAAACGGTATGATGAAGACAAAATAAGGTTCTTCATTGATACCGCACATGACATCAGGACACCTGTAACACTAGTTATGGCACCTTTGGACGACCTGTATAAGGAGAAGGGGCTCTCGGACAAAGCCCTTTACCTCCTGGAACTGGCCCACAGCAATACGAACAAGCTCTATAAACTTATCACTCAGTTACTCGAATTTGAAAAAGCAGACACCCACAAGCAACAGACTGTATTAACCCCTTTAAACCTCAACGATATCCTTGCAGAAGAGATTGCCGGTTTCCAGCCAATGTGCGACAAGAAACAATTGCATTTAAGTCTTTCGTTGCCTGATGAAGACGTTTACGTTATGGCAGATTTGCATATTGTAGAGATACTGCTGGACAATCTCGTTTCCAATGCCATTAAGTATACGATGCCGCTGGGTGATGTCCACATAAGTTTAAATTACACAAAACGAAAAGCCATTATAGAAATTAAAGACAGTGGCATTGGAATTCCCAAAAAGGCAAAGAAACACTTGTTTACGGATGTTTACAGAGCCGACAATACGCAAAAATCGAATGAAGGCGGAACAGGTTTTGGACTCTTACAGGCGCGCCGGATAATAAAAATATTACACGGAAAGATCACTTTTCAATCCGAAGAGAATAAAGGTAGCACTTTTACGGTAACACTGCCGAGAACGTATGCCGTTCCTAACCCCGGCTCCAAGCAAGCTGTTACCCCCAGAGAACTCATGTTCTCGAAAACGACAGATGCTGCCGGACAAAAAGTAAGCAAGACACGTCGCATAGGCCGGCAAACAGGAAAAGATACGCTGCTTATCGTAGAAGATCACGAGGCCCTCCGCTATTACCTGCGTAAAACTTTCGAGAACGACTATCGGGTGGTTGACGTTTCTGACGGGCAAGAGGCTATCGCATACCTCGCAAACGAATACCCTGATTTGATCCTATCCGACGTCATGATGCCGGGCATACAAGGGGATGAGCTTTGCAGGCTGGTAAAAGAAAATCCGGACACCTCGGGTATACCCTTTATCCTGCTTACCGCAAAAGTTAATCATGATGCCACGGTTGAAGGATTAAAGAAAGGTGCAGACGACTATATTCCC
Source organism: Prolixibacter sp. NT017 (assembly GCF_009617875.1). NCBI lineage: Bacteria > Pseudomonadati > Bacteroidota > Bacteroidia > Marinilabiliales > Prolixibacteraceae > Prolixibacter > Prolixibacter sp. NT017. The sequence goes on from NZ_BLAV01000001.1 coordinate 4,536,801, forward strand.
AAACCTTTCAGCACTGAGATTCTAAAGCTGAAAATACAGAGCATGATTGCCAACAGAAAAAGACAGCGGGACTTTTTCATGCGGCAAGCTCTTTTACAAGTTGAAGCAGATAGAGAACGCCTGAATAATAGCGAAAGCCAGGATATAACAGTAAAAACCGATGATAATAAGACGAATGAAATGGTTTCGGATATGCTATCGGAAAGTGATCGTCAGTTTATCATACGAGCGTCTCAACTTGTCATCGCAAACATGAGCAACATTGATTTCAATATCAATACACTTTGCCAGGAAATGGCCATGAGCCGGACCCTTTTTTACAGCCGCCTAAAATCGCTGACTGGGAAAGGACCACAAGAGTTTATACGCATTATCCGGCTTCAGAAAGCAGCAGAACTATTAAAAGAAGGTAGAAATGTAACGGAAGTTGCCGCAGATACCGGATTTGTAAATACAAAATACTTTAGTTCGTTGTTTAAGAAACAATTTGGCATACAACCCAGCAAATACAATCAATCCGATTCAGCGTCATAGCGAATTCAGGACCGGACCCTTTTCTGTCAAATTGATGACAACGTAACGTTATTGCTGCTTCTCAATTCACAAAAAGTTCGATTTTACAACTCCACCTACAGGCAAAAAACGACTGAAAGCGCCCTGCCGGGGCGTGATCGAAAAATTGTCTGGAATCAAACCTTATTTGTCAGCTATCAGCCCATCGTTTTTACCTGCTATTCCCATTTTCACGTTGCTATTTTGAACAAAAGGAAAAACGATCTTCCGAATACCCTTCCGGGAGATGTTTAATTCCAGCCTAACTCAAAACAGCCAAAGAAACAATTTTAATCTAAACAGTTGTAATATGAAAAAAACAGCAGTGTTACTGCTCTTGGTGTGTTTGATGCAACAATCCTGTTCATCAAACGATGTTGTGGATACAGGAGAACACGGGAATTTCTTTTTCAAAGACGATTTTGAATCTTTTGATGAAAATATCTGGACCAAAGAAGTGCATGAAGCCGGATGGGTAAACCAGGAACTGCAAGCATACGATGCAGCGCATGTTTCGGTGGGTACCGATGAAGGTAAATCAGTGCTGATTTTAACAGCCGAACGCAAAGGCAATAAAATCTACTCCGGACGTGTAAATTCTAAAGGAAAAAAGAACTTCAAATTCAAAAAGATAGAGGCAAGTATTAAGCTTCCCAAAACCGCGAACGGCCTTTGGCCGGCTTTCTGGATGATGGGAGACAACGGAAAGCCCTGGCCGCAATGCGGAGAAATAGATATTATGGAGATGGGCGAACGTAACGGAATTACTGAAGCCACAACCGAAACATTCCTGAACACAGCGATCCACTACGGGACCGATGCCGGCTCCGGACATCAGCAAGAATACCAGGCTGCAAACTTCTCCCATAGTTTACAGGACGGTCAATACCATGTCTATACCTTAGACTGGAACGAAGATCGTCTGACAGTATCGGTTGATAATATAAAATTTCATTCGTTCGACATTAGCCAAACCAGCGGACGTTCTGCGTATTTCCACGACAACTTCTTCATCTTATTTAATCTTGCCGTAGGTGGTTCTTTTACCGGCATCTCCGACATAAACGAAATTACGGCTTTAAAAGACGGGGAAAAGGTGAACATGTATATCGACTGGGTAAAAATCAATTAATCTTAACTATAAATCCTATGAAAATAAAAGCTTACAAATACATTTTGTTTTGCGGACTATTAGCTGCCTGCCTGTTCGGAAGCGCATTCCAAATGAAAGCGGCAGGATTACATGATTCCGCTACAGAACAACAAGAACTCAAAGTTACAGGAGTGGTGAGGGATGTTCATGGCACTATCCCTGGAGCAACTGTTGTTGAGAAAGGAAATCTCAGCAACGGGATCATAACCAATGAAGAAGGTAAGTTTACCCTAAGTGTCCGTCCGGGAGCCACTCTTATCATTAGCTATATCGGTTATAAAACTCAGGAAGTAGCGGTTGGTCAGGCTCCGCTGGATATTGTTTTAGAAGAAGACAGCAAAATGGTTGATGATGTGGTTGTTACTGCTTTGGGGATCAAGAGAGAACGCAAAGCGCTGGGCTATAACGTAGCCGAAGTAAATGGCGACGCTTTTACAAAGGCCAAGGAAACCAACGTCATTAATTCAATGGCAGGTCGCGTACCCGGGCTGATCGTTAGTCAAACCGCAGGCGGTCCATCCGGATCCACCCGTGTTCTCCTGCGCGGCAGCACCGAAATGACCGGGAATAACCAGCCTCTGTATGTGATCGATGGTGTTCCTCTCGACAATACCAATTACGGCAGTGCCGGTACATCCGGTGGTTTCGACCTTGGCGATGGTATTTCAGGCATCAACCCCGATGATATCGAAAACATATCTGTACTTAAAGGCCCTGCTGCGTCTGCTCTTTACGGCAGTCGTGCCAGTCATGGTGTCATCCTGATCACCACCAAAAAAGCCGAAGGCAAGAACAGTTTCGATGTGGAATACAACGGAACGATGACTTTTGATACGCAACTTGCCAAATGGAACGACATACAACAGGTCTATGGTATGGGCAGCAACGGAACCTATAGTATCGATGCTGTATCCAATACCAATAAAAGTTGGGGTGCGAAAGCTGATGGAAGCAACTCACTGAAATACTTTGACGGTGTAGAGCGGCCTTACCTCATCATACCTGACAATACCTCGGGCTTTTTCCGTACAGGTTTTACTGCCACGAATACTGCCATCATCAGCAACAAAAGTGATAATACCGGTGTGCGCTTCACTTATACCGACATGCGCAACAAGGACATTGTTCCGAAAACCCACATGAGCCGTAACATCTTTAACCTGCGTGCCAATACTTCGCTGGGCAAGGTGGATTTTGATTTCGGTGTTAACTATACGCGGGAGGCCGTAAGAAATCGGCCTGCACTGGGCGACAGCAAGTCGAACATTGGTAAAAACCTGATGACACTGGCCACCACCTACGACCAACGATGGCTAAAAACGTACCAGGATGAAAATGGCGAGTACGCCAACTGGAATGGTATGGATCCCTACAATGTGAATCCCTATTGGGATGTCTATAAAAATAGCAACGACTCGAAGAAAGATCAATTCCGCTTCAATGGAAAGGCTGCCTGGAATATCAATAAGCATCTGAAGTTGCAGGGAACTGCGGGCGCCGAGCTCAACTGGTTTACTTTCGAAGACTATAAAGCCCCCACTACGCCCGGTTTTGAAGCAGGACGCCTTCAAAACAGTTCATTTCAAAACCGGATGTATAATTTTGAGCTACTCGCCCTTTACAACAATAGCTGGGGAGATTTCGACCTTAATGGTACCCTCGGAGGTAATGTGTACAAGGTGGATAACAAAACCACTGTCACCACTGCTCAGGATATGCAAATACGCGACGTAGTGGCGTTGATGAGCTTTAATGAAATCAGCGTAGAGCCAGGTAGTTACCGCAAGCAAATCAACTCGGTCTACGGTGCTGCCAATCTGGGGTGGAAACACATGCTCTATTTTGATGCCACGCTGCGCGGCGACCAGTCATCGACCCTTCCTACCGGCAACAACATCTATGTCTATCCCTCTTTTTCAGGTAGCTTCGTGTTCTCCGAACTGGCTCAGTTGAAGAAAATCATGCCTTACGGAAAGCTACGTATGTCATGGGCCCAGGTAGGTAGCGATACAGACCCTTACCAGTTAGGGCTGGTATACACCAAGTCTAAATTTACTTATCCAGGCTACACCATTGGCTATATCAACAACAACACGATTCCCAACAAGGACTTAAAACCGACAAAAACAAACTCTTTTGAGATAGGTCTGGATACAAAGTTTTTAAATAATCGGGTTGGTGTTGATTTTACCTACTATACACAGATTAGCAAAAACCAGATTATGGGCATGGCCAATTCCTGGACATCAGGTTACAACTACCGACTGATCAATGCCGGCGAAATTGAGAATAAAGGTATAGAAATAGCTCTCAATACACGCCCCATTGAAATCAAAGACTTTTCCTGGGATTTAAATCTGAACTTCTCGAAGAATAGCAACAAAGTAAAAAGGCTCGTCGACAATATGGATATGTTTGAATTGGAAAAAGCTCCCTGGCTCGATGTTCAGGTGGCAGCCAAGGTCGGCGAGAATTTTGGTTCGATAGTAGGACCTGACTTTGAATACAATGAAAATGGAGATATACTCATCGACCCGCAAACTGGGTTGCCTCAATATGACAAGAGCAATCATGTGCTGGGGAATGCATCCTGGGACTGGACCGGAGGTGCAACTACAACCTTTACTTACAAAAGACTGTCGCTTTCTGCCGTCTTTGATGTGAAAGTGGGAGCTGACCTCTACTCCATGTCTGCCCGTGCTGCTTATGAATCGGGCAAGAGCAAAGAAACACTTGCCGGACGTGAGGGATGGTACCGATCCGAAGAACAACGTCAAGCTGCCGGCATCGCCAAAGGCTCTTCCAACTGGACTCCCACCGGAGGGTTCATCGCTCCCGGCGTAATTGACAATGGTGACGGTACTTATCGTCCCAATGACATTTACATCAACCCCGAGGATTATTGGATGAGTGTAAGCCGCAATGCGCCGTCAATGTTTGTATTTGACAACTCGTATGTGAAATTACGCGAATTAACGCTGAGTTACAGTGTTCCAAAATCCTTTTTAAGAAATGTTGTAAAAGGTCTCAATCTCTCATTTGTTGCACGCAACCCATTTATCATATGGAAGAATATTCCGAACATCGATCCGGATTCCAATTACAACAACACGACTGGTATGGGTTTAGAGTATGGCTCATTACCATCGCGCAGAAACTACGGGTTCAATGTAAATGTTAAATTCTAAATGAATTTCAAGTTTAATTCATTCACAAAGAATATAATACAATGAAATACAATCTATCCTATATAGTAATAATGTTGGTGACCTCTGTCCTGTTCTTTACTGCTTGCAGTGATAAGTACATGGAAGATATGAACACCGACCCCTCGAAGGCTGCTTCTATTGACCCCAATGCCCAACTCACGACTGCGCAGTTGCAAACTTATGGTGACCTGGGTATGGTCGAGATCTATCGAAACTATCTCTATGCATTCAATCAACAGCTAATGGGATGTTGGAATACCACAAATTATGGAGGACGTCACACACAAGATAACAGTGAGATGAGCCGTATCTGGACATCGTTTTATCCAACGGCCATCAAGAACATCACGGATGCAGAGTACCGTACTGCTAACGACACCCTAAAAGTGAATATTAATTCAGCTTTGCGTATATACAGAGTCTATCTCATGTCTATTATCACGGACATTTATGGTGATGCACCTTACAGCGAAGCTGGCAAGGGTTTTCTCGAAGGAAAGTTCAATCCCCGTTATGACACGCAGGAAGAAATATACAACGATTTCTTCCTGGAGTTAAGTGCTGCTGTTGCCAACTTTGACGCCAGTAAAGACAAAATTACGGGCGATGTTATTTACAAAGGAGACATCGCAAAATGGAAGAAACTGGGTAATTCTCTTCGTCTGCGCTTTGCTATGCGAATTTCCGATGTAGCGCCACAAAAGGCTCAGAAGGAGTTTGAAAAAGCGCTGCAAGCCGATGGCGGAATCCTGGAGAATGCCAGCGACGACGCACTTATCAAGTACATGGATATTTCGTTCAGCTTTGGCCAGGAAGCTTATTCCGATTATCGGGGTAATGCCTTATCGCAGTTACTCTTCGGTAACGATCCTGCCAATAATCCCAGCTATCTTTGTTCTACCTTGTACAACCAACTTTATAACACGGGCGACCCCCGTACTTTCAGAATCGCTCGCTTCTATTACGATGGGCTCATGAGTGCCACAAGTCCCGACAATCGTATTGACTTAACTGACGAGATAATCGCCAAAGGCGTCCAAACGAATCCCCGCGATCCGGGAGCTTTCTCCTGGGAACCATGGCCTACCGGTTATGACAGCGATATATTGAAGGAACTTGCCAAGACCAATCCTTCAGTCAACCCCAGCGTAGCTCGCGAAACCGAGCCCAAACTGGCTAATAATTTTCTCAAAGGTGATAATCCCGGGGTCGTGATGACTTCGGCAGAAGTGAAATTTCTGTTAGCGGAAGCCAGATTAAAAGGATGGAATGTTGGGGATGCCTCTGTTAATGACCTATATATTCAAGGAGTACGGGCAGCTATGGATTTTCTGACCGATAATTATAATTGTGAGGTTGTATCCGACGACGAATTCAATACGTTCATCCCGAATATCAGCATAGGCTACACCGACGAACAGAAAAAGAAAGCGATTAATACACAAGCATGGATTCTCCATCTCACCAACCCGGCCGAGTGCTGGGCCAACGTTCGCCGCTCAGGCTATCCCGTGCTTAAATCTCCTGCTGATTACGGCTTCGGCCAGTTCCTCACCGGAGGTACTGAAATTCCGGTGCGCCTTTGCTATCCGGTACTCGAATCGTCATACAACAAAGCAAATTATGATGACGCATTGAACCGAATGGGTGGTAATGATAGCTGGCACACACGCGTATGGTGGAATAAATAATTACGGAATAAGAATAAAGAAGTAAATAGAAGAAATATGAAAACGATATATTTTATACTACTTGCTGTACTTGTTGCGAGTTTTACGTTCACAGCGTGCAACAACGAAGATCCGTTCTCAACAGCTACCGCCGGTGACTACCCGCGGATACTCGACCCCGTTTTCCCGGACCGCGTAAACGGAGAACTGCCTGTCATCGCCAATATAAACCGGGATGCCAACCTCACAATGGAACTGACAGTCACTCCGGCCGATTATACTACCATTTCATGGCAGATCGACGGAACGGAAGTACAAACCGGAACGACACTCGATATCAGTCTCAAGGCAGGTACATACAAGTTTAAAGTGACAGTTTCAACCGAAGCCGGTAAATCGACCTATCGCGAGGGTATTGTACAAATCAATCCGTTACCGGATGATCCATGGGCAACAGAAATAGGCTTCGAGCGTATCATTGCGCCGGGGATAAATGCACGTCTTTATGGCAACAATCTCAACAACGTGAAGAGCATTATCATTGATGGAATAACCATCACCAATGTCGTTTACGTCGATTCAGAAGATAATGCCTATATCGAGTATGAAGTTCCTGCCGACCTGGCCGAAGGTGAGCATCGTGTGGTACTGGTGGACAATGAAAATAACGCGTATGGTGGCAACATCGTCAAAGTCACCTACACGGCGCTTATCACTTCAGGAGCCGACCGAACCAATGCGAATAGAGAATGGGTAATGACCGGTATCAATCTCGACCAGATTGCTTCACTGACATTCGCAGGACAAACTATCACCGAATTCACACGCCAGTCGACCACGGAAATCGCCTTTATCTGTCCCAATTTGGAAGATGGGGAATACAAACTGACAGGTAGTACAAAAAGCGGAACAGACTTACAATTCTATCGTGATAAGAACGTCGTTACAGAACAAACAGTCACTGTTTCTTCAACTACAGTGCTCTGGCAAGGACACCATTACGTGTCGTGGGATCTTCCGGACGATAGTCCGAACAAAACTTTTAACTTGATTGGCAGCGATGTGTTTGCCACGTTAAAAGCCGGTGCTGTCCTGAGTATCCACTATTCAGTAGCCCCCGAAGACGATTATCATCAGTTACGGACCACTACCGGCTGGTGGAATGATTTACCAGGCACTTCTGTAATCGAATTCTCGGAAGACGGTGTAAAGGAAGTCCAGCTAACACAAGAGGTCCTAAATAAAATTCAGGATGAAAGCGGATTTCTTTGCGTAGGGCATGGCTATTATGTGGATATGGTAACCGTACAGTAATAAGCGCCAAGAAGACTTAATCATTGGATTATAACGCTGAAGAGAATACTACTTAGCATTAACTATTATGGCTGTCTGCATAATGTAGGCAGCCTCTCTTTCAATTGCGAAAGATCCTAAGATAGAGCAGTAGGAATCTGTCAAATTTGTTGTAGCTGACCTGAAAATAAACAAGGCACTTCCATCGCTGAAAGTGCCTTGTTTATTGTGGGCCCAGCTGGGCTTGAACCAGCGACCTAATGATTATGAGTCATCCGCTCTAACCAACTGAGCTATGGGCCCGGAAATTCGCTTAGAATTTCGGATTGCAATTTTACGGATTTGTCCCGTATTTCACAAGCATTTTGTATGTTTTTAGATTAACCCGATGGCTTTCGTTAAAAGGCTTGTGACATTCTCAACGTTCTGATTGAATACCTTCAGAATCTCTTCCCAGGAAACCGGAGCTTCATCGGTTTTCCAACTATCGTAATCGGTTGCCATGGCAACGGTAGCATAAGGAATTCCTAATTCGTTGGCCAGGATAGCTTCGGGTGCGGTCGACATGTTAATGATATCGGCGCCCCACATCTGAAACATCCGGGATTCAGCACGGGTTGAAAAACGAGGTCCCTCAATGGTTATCACCGTTCCTCCGTCGTGCGCTTTGATGTTGAGTTTTCCGGCACTTTGCAATAACCGGGCACGCAAACTTTCTTCAAACGGATCGGCCATGGGAGTGTGCTTCATTTTGCCGGGTTTGAATTTGTCGAAGAAGGTAACGGGTCGTCTGCGGGTAAAATCGATAAATTGATCGGGTACAATTAGCTCACCTCTTTTTATCTCTTCTCTCAAACTGCCACAGGCGGTGGTTGATAAAATGTGTGTACAGCCCAGTTCTTTGATGGCCCATATATTGGCCCGGTTATTCACCTGGGTGGGAGGGATGGTATGTTCGCGTCCGTGTCGCGATAAAATAACAACATCGACTCCGTTAATTTTCCCAGTGAGAAAATCTGAACTAGGTTCACCGTAAGGCGTTTCCACATCAATTCGTTTCGAGTCTTCCAAAATATCAGGATTTTCGAGTCCTGAACCACCAATTATGGCAATGTACTTCATCTGTTTGCTTCCGTTTTTTATTTCAGTTTCATAAAGTTATTCAAGAGTAAGGAGAATTCCACAAGCCTCGTCCAGTGATTTTCCAAATGTCAGAATTCCTTCCCGGTGACCTCCCATAATGAGTATACCTTTTTCCCGGTTACCCGGAATAGATAGAAGCCGGGCGATTTCTACGGCCATTTCAGGCGTTCCGTAGGCTATCGCTTCGTCGGTTGTGGGCAGCACGTTTTTCCATTTCTCCCATTGCTTTAAATCATGTATATGAACGACTGCATTTACGTCCGGCAAGGTTTGATAAACGATGGCATGCGATAGCGATTCGCTGGAAGCCTTGACTTGTCCGGTACACCAAACTTCATTGGTTTGTATTTTGAACGAATCGACCCGGGCATAATGCTCCGGACCGGTTTCCGGAAACTGTCCGGTGGCCGACCCTGTAACGATGAATTGGTTCTCCTTGTTTAGCCGAATGGAAATATTGCCGAATCCAATTCCGTCCGGATAGACGCCAATCAGTTGTTGCATATAGAGTTTGGTTCGCCAACGGTTCAGTTCTTCTATTGCCTTTGGAGGAAAATTTACTGTTTGCTGATTCCAGTGACAGTTGAACTTGATATATCCTTCTTCCTGTAACATTCAGTGACTATTTCTGAAATAAAGAAGATATGCTTTTGCGGTTGGCTTCGCAAATCCCCTTTTCGGTGATGAGGCCGGTGACCAGTCGGGCGGGTGTAACATCGAAGCCGTAATTGGCTACCGGACTACCTTCCGGCATAATACGTACGGTCTGTATTTCTCCTTCCGGTGAAATGCCCTCCATTTCGTTGACTTCGCTTGCTCCTCGTTGTTCGATGGGAATCTCCTGAACGCCGTCACTCAGGTTGAAATCGAATGTGCTGGAAGGCAAAGCCACGTAAAAAGGTATTTGATTGTCCTTTGCAGCCAGTGCTTTCAGGTAGGTTCCAATTTTATTGGCTACGTCGCCGGTGCCGGTCGTTCGGTCGCTGCCTACAATGCAAATGTCAACCATGCCGTGTTGCATGAGGTGGCCTCCCGTATTGTCGGGAATAACGGTATGTGGAACACCTTCCTGCCCCAGTTCCCAAGCGGTGAGCCGGGCTCCCTGGTTGCGCGGGCGGGTTTCGTCGACCCAAACATGTACCGGGATGCCTTTCAGGAAGGCTTTGTAGATAGGAGCGGTGGCCGTTCCCCAGTCGATGCAGGCCAGCCAGCCGGCATTGCAGTGGGTGAGAATATTGACGGGCGCACCATTTTTCTTTTTGCTAATCTCTTCGATGAGCTCGCAACCGTATTCGCCAATTTGCTCCGACCACGATATTTCACGGTTTTTCAGCTCATCTGCTTTGTTTAAAGCTTTCTTTACCGCCGTTTCCTTTTCTCTGCAATCGCTTAACGCGTCGACCATTTCGTCAATCAAAATGGCGAGATTGACAGCCGTCGGTCGGGCTGTTTTCAGAAACGCGACTTTCTCATCGAGGTATTCCCGCAAGGAAATCTTTTCATCGAAATGTAAAAGAGCTAGGTAAATTCCATAGGCACCCGTCACGCCAATGAGCGGTGCGCCGCGGACAGTCATATTGCGGATGGCTTCAAAGGCATCTTTTTCGTTTTTGAGTTGTATTGTCTCAAAGGAAAAGGGCAAACGACGTTGATCGATAACTTCGATTACGGTTGCATCTTTTTCGTTTACCCAAATGGTATGAGAATGCTGATTGTTGACTTTCACTGGTGCAGGTTTTGCTTTTTTAAAAGAATTTCTCCGGCTAAAAGTAAGAAGGCTTTGTGAAAGCACCTCGGAACTTCGTCATATTCCTGAAAAAGTGATTCTGCGAAAGCGAAAAAGCCCCGGAGAGCTCCGGAGCTTTTAGTTGGCTAACTGATATTTTGCGTTTACTGTGCAGGTTCGGGTTCCGGAATGCCTTCCGTTTCGTTCAGTACTGCCTGGTAGAGGCTTGCGAATGCTGCGTTAATCCAGATGATAGCAGGGATAACTCCAACAATCAACATGATTAGACCGGCAAGAAAGATGAAGAAAGAAACGATGGCCATCCAGAAAATCCGCCATCCGTGTCCGCGAGTCATTCGCCAACTTTCTTCTACGGCTGAAATCGGATCGAGGTGTTTGTCCATCACCAAGTACGATACAAACGCCAGACGGCAGGCAAAAATGATTCCCGGTAGGATAAGAGCTACAAATCCAAGCCCCACGATGGCAAAGGTTAAAAGATGGGCCAGGATGATGTTCAGATAGTTTTTAAATCCAACAAGAATGGTGTCCACTTCGATTTTTTTACCCCTAACTGCCTGGATAAACATCAAGTCTGCCGCATATGTAATAATCGGAAGAAACAGGAAATAGTAGGCCAGCCCAAAAATACTCGCAAGAAAAATAGCCCATCCCATGTTTCCGTCGTGTTGCATTATTTTCATTGGAAAGTCCAAAATGGACAAGACCATTACCACCAGGAACAGGTGGAGAAAATAGGTCTTCATGACCTCCCATCCGAAGCCAAAGGCTTTTCCGGATCCGGGTTTCAGTTGTTTGTAATCAATGGCTTTCATGGCGTATGTTTTTTCGTTTATTTGACAGATGATTATAATGATGTAAAACTATGCATCCCTTTATTTACAGGCTAACTACCAAAGTAGTGTTTTGCCGTTTTCGTTACTTTAATGTGCATTTTTCTACCAGGATGGAGACCACCTGTGGTGAGGAGTGATGCTGTACCTCGTGCGATTGTTTTTGCTGAGGTGCGGCGACCAGAATCGTTAACGCGACAGCCACGAGTATAAATATGAGGTGATTCATGACCCAATCTTTTCCTTCGGTTAATATTCTGTTTACCTGGTTTCCCGATTTTGTATTCGTTCTTGTTTTCATGGCCCAATCGTTTTTGATTGAATTTCTAATCCAAAATTACTACGGGGTGGAGCCGGATTTTAGCGACGGAAGTAGTGTTCGAACTTTTTCCTACTTTGGTAGGTAGCGACACTACTTTAGTAGGGCAACTATTATTTAACGCGTTACGATAAAATTGTGTATTTTTATGTTATGCTAATTTATGTGCTGCTCGTCATATTTGCATTTAGCTCAGCCCTCACTGCCGGAGGTGTGATGTTGTCGCGACGGTTGCGAAATCGTTTTGAGACAGGATTTCTCACATCGGTCCAGTACTTCCAGATATTTACGTATGCCTTTGGTTTCTATGGGTTATGGGGGAGTGTTCTGCTACGCGTGTTTATCTCGTCGTTTGTGCAAACGGATTTGACAGAGCGGATAACCGGGATTATGACCTTCATCGGAATCCCATTTTTGATTGCGTCGTGGTACATGTTGGTGCGGGCGTCGGTCGAAATGTCGGGGCGTTCCACACGCCGATCATTTATTCTGTTTTTCCTGCTGTTTAATCTGGTGGGTCTGGCGATTTTAGGGGGAGCGATTTACCGTTATCCCGAAATGGAGGTCAGGATACTACTAAAGTATTACTACATTTCCTTCAATTCACTCTTCTTTTTGCTGGCTGCCATCCTGATTTTGATGGATGGGAAGAAGCAAAGTCTGAATTTCTCCGACCGCTTATGGGTGGCAGTAGGATTTGTGATTGTTGCCGTTGTTCAGGGTATTTTTCTGGAGTTCTACCGTGAAAACCACTACATCGGTGCCGTGTTTATCCTGTTCTATTTCCTTGGGAATGCTTTTTTACCCATTTTCCTTACCTATTTCGCCGATTTATCGATGATGGAATCGGAAGGAAGCGGCCAGGGAAATATGTCTTTTAAATCTTTCTGCCGGAAATACGAAATTTCTCCGCGCGAAGCGGAAATAATCCTGGAAATCTGCAAAGGGCTGACGAACCAGAATATTGCCGACAAGCTGTTTATTAGCCTGCAAACTGTGAAAGATCACACGCATCGCATCTACCTCAAGACGTTTGTGAAAAACCGCACGCAGCTGGCGAATCTCATCAAAGAGAAAACAGATCTCTAGCTTTGGGGGTTAAATACAACCTCGTTTAACAGCTCGTTATTTTCCAAGAAAGCCAGGATATTTCCCATCGTGGTTCCCGCAATGTTAAACATAGCCTCGCGGGTGAAGAAAGCCTGGTGCGACGTGATGATAACATTGTTGAAGGTGAGTAAACGGGCCAGCGTATCGTCGAACAACACGCGGTCTGAAAGGTCTTCGAAGAAATATTCGCTCTCTTCCTCGTATACATCCAAACCGGCTGAACCAACCTGTCCCGATTTCAAACCATCAATCAGATCAGAAGTTTTGATCAACTTCCCACGTCCGGTGTTGATGATCATCACGCCCGGTTTCATCATGTCGATGGCGTCCTTGTCAATCAGCCATTTGGTTGCCCGCGTCAGCGGACAGTTGAGCGAGATAATGTCTGACATTTGCATCAGCGAGTCCAGGTCGACGTAGCGGAATCCTTCCTTTTTCGCGTATTCCTTATCAGGAAACGGGTCGTAGGCGAGCACTTCCATATCGAAGCCACGCAGGATTTTCACCAGTGCTCTCCCGATTTTTCCAGTCCCAATGACCCCGGCGGTTTTTCCCTGCATGGTAAATCCCATCAGGCCGTTGAGGGTGAAGTTGGAATCGCGGGTACGGAAATAGGCGCGGTGAATTTTCCGGTTCAGCGTCATCATCAGCGCGACGGTGTGCTCGGCAATGGCGTTGGGTGAATAAGCCGGGACACGCACAATCGGAATCTTCCCTTTGGCGTATTTCAAATCGACGTTGTTGAAGCCCGAGCAACGTAGGGCAATCAGCTTTACGCCGAATCCTGTCAACTGGTCAATCACTTCTTTTGAAATAATGTCGTTGACAAACACAACGACCACATCGGCATCTTTTGCCAAAATGCAGTTGTCGGGGGTAATGTGGTACTGGAAGTACTTTATTTTGTAGCCGTATTCGCTGTTCAGTTGATCGAATACTTCCTTGTCGTAGGGTTTCGTATCGAAAAGGGCGATCAGTGGCTGTTTCTTCTCTTCGGTCATGACATGGCTTTATGGTTACGAAATGTGTTTGTTAAACAGCTTATGGTAAGTAAAGGTTCGTTTCGCCTTTATGGTTCAACAGAACCTTGACAGACGAATATGAAACCGGGTTGTCTTTCATGAAACTTTTATGAGGGAAACTGGAATCCGTTTGGCGTCCTAAAATTCGGGATGAAGGAAACTGGAATCTGTTTGGTGTCATAAAATTCTGGCGGAACCTCATCTGATATCCCCGATGTTGGCAACTACTGGCGCTTGCTCATTCAGAGTCTGGATACCTATTGGATGTGATGCGGTATTTACACCCGATTTTCTTACCTTGAAAATTGCCCGATGAAGGGAAAACTTTGAAAATTTACGGACTTATGTCGATAGCACTTCAACCCATAGGAACCATTTTCACTCCTTTTAGAAGCAAAGAAGGAATGCCCATTCAGTCGCGTTTAGCGAAAGGGATTAAGGGGCGGATTGAATTGAAAGAGAAATTTGTTCCCGGCTTGCTCGATTTGGACGGTTTTTCCCACATTTTCCTTGTGTATTACTTTCATGAATCGAACGGTTTCGAGTTGCAGGTAAAGCCGTTTCTGGACGATAACAAGCATGGTGTTTTTGCTACAAGAGCTCCGAAGAGGCCGAATGCCATCGGCATGTCAGTCGTTAAGCTGCTGCATGTTGATAAGAATATTCTGGAAGTGGAAAATGTGGACATGCTGGATGGCACTCCGCTACTGGATATTAAGCCATACATCCCGCAGTTTGATGATCATCAGGTAGAAAGATGGGGCTGGGTCGAGGATAAGGAGAACCGGATGAAGGATATTCAATCGGATGACCGGTTTGATAAGTAATTATGAATATTGCCAGAGAGCGAATACATAATTATTCACCCCTGGCAATACTAAATCTATTTCTTTGGGACTGTTCTGAATTTGTCGTATCGGGAACTGTCGTTCGATACTAAGGCCCGATAATCAAATTCAAGATTTCCAACGATATTCGATGGTTGAAGTCGCTATCTCCTGGAATTTATCGGTAATTGTCCATCAATACTGGCTTTGCCTCCGCCAGCTATCAGCACGATGATTGCCAGTCCGAATAGCAGAATAAAGTATTCCAGACCCTCGGTCTTGTTGGCTTGTCCGTACCAGTTCATAAAAAAGCCGGCATGGATATGGACACTTAGTACAACTCCTATAAAGTTTGCTATGATTCCAAAGGCTGCTACTCTTGTCAGGAATCCAAAGAAAACAAACAGCGAACCCAAAAATTCGATGATGATGACCAATAGGCCAATTACATAAGGCAAACCAATTGTACCTGTTAAAAAACCCATGGTTCCTTCAAAACCACCTCCTCCGAACCAGCCCAATAGTTTTTGTGCTCCATGCGGGAAAATCACGATAGCCAGGGCCAACCTGGCGATCAGTGCCAGAACGTTTGAAGTGTCGGTAATAAGCAGATTTTTTAATTTCATTGTCTATAGTTTAAATGATACCTGGATTTCAAAAACACTACCATTAAGGTCACTGGGGAATTTCAACGAGTCTTCTACTTTCGTTGAACGTGAATATTTTAGTAACGTCTCCCATAGAAGAGAATAAATAGAATACTGAGACTTTTTTTGGGGTGTATACGCTTATGCCTCTGGTAAGTTCCATTAGAGTTATTTTCAGCAAGCGCTACTGCGATTCAGAATACAATAAATTGGCAAAAGGAAAGGCTGCCTCTGAAAAGAAGCAGCCTTTGTTTTATGTTGAAATAATATCCCGTTATCAATATGTATCGGCAAGTGTCTGGATTTTTAGCTTATCAGCCAGGTTCGTAACACTTTTTCCGTTGGTATAACATTCGATGGTTACCTTCTCGTTCGGCAGCAAATCGAAGTAGTTGTCGGTAAAGAACAGGTCGGCATCGGTGTCTGCGCTCAGATAAACATTTTTGGCCAGCTTATCGGTCGAAAGCGTGATGCTGTAACCATTGGGCAACTCAAACAGTTCCGCTTTGACGTGTGCTTTCGGCAGGGGCAAATATTTGATGTCGTGGAAATATAAATTATTTGTTGAAAGCGTTTTGCCGTTTTCTGAAACTGTGCAAACCAACAACGAATGGTGCGTGTCGATGGGCTTCAAAACATTGTCTCTCCGGAAATCGACATACGATTCGGAAGCGTTGGGTTTGATAGTAGTTTCGACATCTTTTTGCCACAAAACATTTCCATCGAAATCGACAATTTGTAAGTGAATCTGCCCTTCGAAAGCTTTCAACCGGTCGCTCACTACATACACTTTGATGAACTTTCTCGTTTCGATGGGCGAAATAAGCACCGGAGAAAATGCCTTTTTTGCGAAATACTGCAGTGCTTTCCAGCGTTGGTAGTAATCGGTACTCGACCATGATGCTACCGGCCAGCAATCGTTGAGCTGCCAGTAAAGCGATCCCATCACATAAGGCATGGCCCGGCGGTGTGCTTCCATGGCCTCTTTCACACCTTCTGCCTGCAATACCTGGCCGACATACAGGAACGACTCAAAATCTTTCGGTTTCTTGTAGTGACGATCCATGTACTCCACAATGGTTCCGTTGCCAATGGAAGAGCGCTGATGCGATTTCATCACATCGGAATAGATGTTGAAATCCTTTGGTTCGGCGTATTGTTTAACCGTTTTCAGTTCCGGGAAACTCTGGAAGCCGTATTCACTCATAAAACGGGCCAGGTGTGTATCGTAGCTGCTAAATGGTTCTTTTCCCCACCAAACGCCCCAGTAATGATCGTCGCCACTCACCAGGTCAGGAACAACTCCGGGACCCGATGATGGGCTTGAGCTCCAGTAGGAACGTGATGGATCGTATTCCTTTACAACCGACGGCAGAATATCATGGAAAATGGAGGTGTATGATTTCCAAATCGAGTCGGCATTTGCCTTGCTTTTTGCTTCTTCCTTCTGTTGCCAGCCCCACTGTTTCCAGGCAACCAAACATTCGTTATTTCCACACCATAAAGCGATGGACGGATGGTTACGCAATCGCTTCACGTTGTCGATAGCTTCCTGTTTTACATTGTCCAGGAAAGCCTTGTCGCCCGGGTACATGGCACAGGCAAACATGAAATCCTGCCAAACCAGAATACCAGCTTCATCACAAAGATTGTAGAAGATGTTGTTCTCGTAAATACCGCCGCCCCAAACACGCAGCATGTTGAAGTTCGATTCTTTAGCCGTTTCAATGACCTTCTTATAATTGGCATCGGTTACCCTTGACGGGAAAATATCGTTAGGAATATAATTCGCACCCTTCATAAAGACAGGCACGCCATTCAATTCGAAGTAGAAGGTGCGGCCTTTATCGTCTTTCTTACGAACCAATTTGAGTGTCCGGATACCGATGCGTACTGAACGGGTAGCTGTAGTCACATCGTTTTTTACCTCACCGTTGATGGTATACATATTCTGCGGGCCGAGCCCGTTAGTCCACCAGAGTTTGGGATTTTGGATGGAGAATTTAACCGGATAGGTTTGGGTTCCCTTTTGCAGGTTGACATTGGCCGTTGCCAGAACCTTACCATCATTGCTGACGGTCAGTTGTGCCGGACCATTTTTCTCTGCATCGATTTCGAACACGGCGGTCATTTCTGCCTGTGCTTTGGAAACGCTGTCCTGAACAATGTGCAGATCTGCAATCCTGTCCGAATCCCAGGCTTTCAGGTACACCGGACGCCAAATACCGCTGGAAACCAATCGGGGGCCCCAGTCCCAGCCAAAATCGTATCCCGCTTTACGGGTGTAAACCGAAACTTTTTTGTCGCCGGGAACTTTTCCCATTTCTGCCAGGTCGTTGTCCGAAACAGGAATGACGTAACCGTTGGCGTCGTATTTTTTGATGCCTTCTTTAATTGGTGAACGGAAGACAATGCGCAGATTGTTCTGCCCTTTTTTCACTGCGTCCTTCACATCGACCTGCCACTCGCGGAACATATTGTCGGCCGAAAGTACTTGTTCATCATTGACAAATACGTCGGCATAAGTATCTAAACCTTTAAAGTCGAGTGCAATCCTGTCATGACGCATCATGGAGGGTGTTACCTGGAAAGTCGTTTTGTATTCCCAGTTAACTTTATCAATCCACTGCACATCATGCTCGTTTAACCGATAGAACGGATCTTCTATTTTTCCGTTTTTCATCAGGTCGGTATGGACACAACCTGGTACATTTGCCGGCAACCAATCATTTTTATCAGCTTGACTGAACTGCCAGCCGTCTTTTAGTTCCACTTTAATGGCCTGGTGAGATGCACTGTTGCAGCCCATCAGCGCTATAAGTCCCATCAATGCCAATGCTTTAAGTTTGTTCATGTACTTCTGTTTGGTAATTGGTTCTTCGTTTTACATGTTGCCATTACTGAAAATGGTCAGCCAGATCTTCTATTCCCAATAACGGTTAGTTGTTCGGAGTTATTATGTATAATTAAGCTTTCATATTGCGAGCAGCCCCAAGATATAAATTATGTTTTAACATGAAGTCAGAAAGCCTGTTTTACTCTTTCTGAATAACGGGATTAAGCGTCATAAAACACTTCTGCCTGCTTCTCCGGAATTTTTAATGCTGCTAATGATTAGTCATTTTTCATGACTGAATCGAAAGCCTGGCCGCTGGGTGAGAAGTCAATCCGTTTACAAAATTCACATGATTCCATTGCTCCCATTTCGCGATCCATGCCGCTGTCTTCCCATTCTACCGAAAGCGGCCCGGTATAACCGATATCATTTAGCGCACGGATGATGCGTTCAAAATCGATACGGCCGCGGCCAACACTGCGGAAGTTCCAGAATCGCCGGTTATCGCCGAAAGGCAAATGTCCGCCAAATACACCGGAAGTTCCGGGGACGTCATTCCATGTTACATCTTTCATATGCACATGAAAAATACGATCACTGAATTCGTAAATGAATTTGACGTAGTCGACCCCTTGGTAGCCTAGATGACTGGGGTCGTAATTGAAACCAAATGCCGGATGATAATCAACTGCATCCAGGGCTCGTTTGGCGGTCTCGATGTCAAAAGCTATTTCCGTTGGGTGAACTTCCAACGCATATTTCACACCCAGTTTCTGATACTCATCCAGAATCGGTTTCCATCGTTTTCTGAAATCTTCGTATCCTTCTGCAATCATCTCCTCGGAAACGGCTGGAAAAGAGTAGAGCAAATGCCAGATAGAGCTTCCGGTAAATCCCACCACAGTATCGATACCCAGTCGTTTGGCTGCTCTCCCGGTTTGAATGATTTCTTCCGCAGCCCTCTGACGAACGCCTTCCGGATCCCCGTCACCCCAAATATAATCGGGTAAAATGGCTTTGTGGCGTTGGTCTGGACGGTCGCAAACAGCTTGCCCGACCAAGTGTGTGGAGATGGTGAATAATTTTAACTGATGTTTTTTTAATACCTTTCGTTTCGCGTCGCAATAGGCCTGATCTGCTTTGTCGATTTCCATATGGTCGCCCCAGCAGCCCAGTTCCACACCATCGTACCCAAATGCTCTGGCTTTTTTCAACATGGTTTCAAAAGGCAGGTCGGCCCACTGCCCGGTAAAAAGTGTGACAGGTCGTTTCATAAGAATGGTTTAGTTATTTGTTTGGTTCGTCTGGAAATTTCACCCATTTGGTTTCTTCATCATACCCGGCCTTTACGATTGTATCGATGAACTGCATGCCACGGATGCCATCGTTGACATCGGGAAAATCGAGCCATTCCGGCTGTGGTTCCTGATCTTCCAACCGTGCGCCGATGGTAAGTGCAACGTTGCGGTAGATGTTGGCAAAAGCCTCTAGATAACCTTCGGGATGTCCTCCGGGAGTGCGGGTGTTATGCGCGGCGATACCGCTCATATAACCCAGTCCGGTCCGGACGATTTCAGAGGGATAGTCGTTCCATTTTAAAATCAAGGTATTGGGTTCCTGTTGTGACCATTCCAGTCCACCTCTTTCACCATAAACCCGTATTTTGAGAGCGTTTTCTTCCCCTGCTGCAATTTGCGAAGCCATTAATACACCGCTGGCACCGTTATTAAAACGAAGCAAGGCTGCACCATCATCGTCAAGTTGCCGGCCATCTACAAACGTGTCGAGTTCAGCACATAATTGGGTTGTTTTCAGGCCGGAAATATACTCAGCTAATTGCAGGGCATGTGTCCCGATATCGCCCATACAACCTGCTTTCCCCGATCGTTTGGGGTCGACCCGCCACGACGCTTGACTATTTCCTGAGTTTTCAACTTTTTCGGAGAGCCATCCCTGCGGATATTCCACATAGATTTTCCGGATTTTCCCGAAATCGCCATCGGAAACTCTTTTCCTGGCTTCTTTTACGGCCGGGTATCCCGAATAGGTGTGGGTCAGTGCGAGAATCAATCCGGTTTTTTCCACTTTCTGCTTGAGCAAAAGCGCCTCTTTCAGGTTATAGGTAATTGGTTTGTCGAGTACCACGTGAAAGCCATGCTCAAGCGCCATCATGGCTGGTTCAAAATGGAGGTGATTGGGAGCTACGATGGATACGAGGTCCATTCTTTCGTTTTCCGGCAACCGTGATTCTGCCTCAAACATTTCCTTGTAGGAATCATAAATTCGGCTATCAGAAAGAAAAAGAGAACGTCCGGAGCGTAAAGAGACATTGGGATTGGAACTGAAGCAGCCGCAAACCAGTTCCATTTGTCCGTCCATTTGAGCTGCGATGCGGTGAATAGCCCCGATAAAAGCTCCTTCGCCTCCACCGACCATGCCCATGCGTAGTTTTCGTTTCATTCGTCAGGTTTAAATTGTTTGATAGTTAGGCTGGTTGGGTTTAAATATACGAAAACTAACGTGAAAGGAAGAGACGAAAACAGGATGCAAAAAAAGAAGAGCCAACTGCTTGACTCTTCTTCGACATATCTGATGATGTTCTTTTTCGTTATTTGGCTTCTGAATTATCCGTCGTTGCCTGCCCGCCAACTGGTTCGGCATCGCGTTTTTCGGCAGATAGCTTTTTCCGTTTGAAGAAATCCTGGTAAAATTTCCAGCCAATGGCTACCACTTTATTATTATCCAAAACGATGGGGGTCAGCTCGGCCTGATTGACGATTCCATCGGCGTATACCTGGTCGGTATAATACCACAGAACCTCTACCGTATCGTCAGAATTTGCCTTGAACATTTCGTAGTGGTACGGATTAACCTGTAGTTTACCAAACTCATCGGGCTTGGTTTCTACACCACCCATGATGCTGATAACGTCGGATTTTGACATCCCCGGTTCAATTTGCAACATGTTGTTTTTGTTGGTCGTACGGATTTTTCCCGGCGATACGCAGGAGGTTATAATGAACATAAATCCGGTCAGGCTAAATAGCAATAACTTTTTCATTGCAGTGGGTTCAGGTTGAATATCAATTATTATCGAAAATAACAAAAAAGGCTGTAATCATGGCTATCCAAAGGGAAAAATAATGTTATAGCCAGTGATATTATTTGATGTGATTTTGATAATTGGAGTAGAAAGCGATGGAAATGATTAACGTCCGAAACCGCTCTTCAATCCCATGATACATACCTGGGGAGGACGGATAAAACCGTGTGTGGAAATACTTTCTTTAACTGCTTCGGCCCTTTCTTCGAACTCTTTACCCCGGTCGTGACCGGTAAATTCACTTACCCGTTCGTCGAGCATCCGGAAAAAGCGCCACATCCGCTCGCTGGAGTTCAACATCGGTTTTTTGTCGAACGACAGAAAAACTTTGTCGACGACCATCGGGAGATCTTCCACCAGATTCACCACTTCATCCTGCGTAAAGGTATGGCGGTGGAAATGTCCGGCGGTCATATCCATGTCGGCTTTTAGGTGATGATAAGCGAGGTGTGCCTCTTGCGCAGGTGTTAAATCTTCGCATATCAACTCGCTAATCAGCAACAATCCTCCGGGAGCGAGTACCCGGGTCATCTCCTTTAGTGCCTTTCGGGGATTTGGGAAATGGTGCAGCGAGTTTGAAATGCTAACCGTGTCGAAATACTCATCTTCAAAGTCCAGTTGTTCGGCATTTCCTTCCACCAGTGTAATTGTGGCTTGCGAAAGCTTTTCTCCGGCCACTTTCAGATTGGCGGGATTCATATCCAATCCCGTACCCGATTCATACAAGGCAAATGCATCCAACAGGAAAGCCAGAAAGTCACCTTCACCTGTGGCGACGTCGAGCAGGTGCCCGGCGTTGCGGTTTTTTAGCTGTTTTTTCAGTTCGGGAAGATGATACATGGACTACTGCTCCGGCTTTCGGTATTTCAATTACGATTATTTCACTTCGAAGGTGGTGGTTCCGATATTGAAACCGTCAGCAAACACATCAACGGTGTAGGTACCGTCCATCAGCTGCGGTTCATCGGTATTGTCCCAGTAAATATTCACAGGAAGCTGGGCGCCCTCGTATTCCACGGTACGCATAGCAGAATAAGGAATTTTCAAGTCTTCGAATTTGAAAACATTGTCCTTCGATTTGACCAACAGTAGCTGATCGGGGCGCTGAATGCGGACGTAAATATTCTTGGAGCCACGCTTGGCGGTTACGTTTTTGCTGAGCGTGAAACTCACTTTTATTTTTTCGATTTTTCTCGACTTGGGTGTGTCATTTCCTTTCCGGTTGATGCCTGTCGCGGTGAGGTTCAATGCATCGAGCTGAGCTGCGAGGGAAACCTTTTGTTGCAGCTTTTTCTTTTGCTCTTCCAGCTGTTTGTTTTGGGTTTGCACCTCGGTATACTGTTGCTTCACCTGTTTGTTTTCGGCCATCAGGATTTTGTTCCGCGTGTTGAGCGAATCAATCTGAACGATGTAATTCCGCATAATCCCCCGCAATGTGTTTACCTCATCACGGTAGTTGGAAATCTGCGAATAACTGGCTTTTTTCAGTTGTTCTATTTCCGTTAGCAGATTCTGAACGCGTGTACGGGCCATATCGATGTGCGTGCTTAGTGTGTCATTTTCGGTATGCAGTGAGTCATAGGAGACTACCATCCTGGAAAGCTCAGCTTGAATTGAATCTTTCTCCACATTTAGTTGTTGCACCATCTGTTGGTTATTCCTCCGTTGAAAGAAGAAGAGGACTCCGACAACAACTAACAAAACAGCCAAAACGATAACAATAATGTTGTTCCGTTTGTCGGCTGATGATTTATTTTCCTGATTTGCCATGTTTTCCCTGTATTGCAAAGGTTTCAACCCAATTAGAGTACGTACAAAAGTAATATTATTTTAGTCCTGATCAAACGTCTTTGGTGGGGGGTAGAATCGCAAAAAATGTTCTGCTTTTTAGGGGATGATATTCCGATATTGGACAACAAAATATGTTGAAGCATTGTTTTAAGACTCACGATACCGTAGCCGGAAAACTTTTACAGAATTGTTTTTCCGGTTATTTTGACAAATGATGATAAACCGAAACAGTCGTAATGAATCTATCCGAGGTACGAAGAGAGTATCAGTTAAAACAGCTCGATCCTAAAGAAGTAAATAACGACCCGATCCGACAATTCGAGATATGGATGAATGAGGCGCTCGACGCCAAAACTTCCGACCCCACTGCTATGACATTGGCTACCGCTTCCGCAGAAGGAAAACCGTCGGCGCGGATTGTTCTGTTGAAATATTTCAGCCACGATGGTTTCTTCTTTTTCACAAATTACGAAAGCAGAAAAGGAACAGAACTGGAAGCGAACGACCAGGCAGCACTTCTCTTCTTCTGGCCCGAACTGGAACGCCAGGTCCGGGTAGAAGGGCATGTGGTAAAAGCCAGTCCGGAGTTATCGGATTCCTATTTTGCGTCGCGTCCTGCCGAAAGCCAATTGAGTGCGGCCATTTCTCCCCAGAGTAAAGAAGTGAAGGACCGCTCTTCACTTGAAGAACTGTGGAAAAAGAAGCAGGAAGAGCTTGGCGATGAAGCTATCCAACGGCCCGATTTCTGGGGTGGTTACCGGTTGCTTCCCGACAAAATTGAGTTCTGGCAGGGAAGGGCCAACCGTCTTCACGATCGTGTTTTATACAGCCGTGACGGAGAGAGCTGGAAATTGGTTCGCCTGGCTCCCTGATTTATTCCTTCCGGTACACCACTTCTCCGTTGGAAACGGTCATCAGCACTTTCGAATCGACAAGTTGATCTTCTTTGGCTTCCATCAGGTCGGTGTCGAGCATCACGAAATCGGCCAGTTTTCCCGGCTCGATAGAACCTTTTTCTTTTTCTTCGAAAGCCGCTTTGGCCGCCCAAATGGTCATGGCTCGTAACGCTTCTTTTCTACTGATCGCATTCTCGGGCTGGAAACGTTCCGGAGGCCAACCAGCGGGATCTTTTCGGACCACTCCGGCATAGAAACCCAGAATCGGATTGATCTCTTCAATCGGAAAATCACTACCGTTGGGCAGCCAGCCATTCTCATCCAGCAATTGTTTATAAGCATAAGCATACTTGATTCGTTCCCCTATTCTGTCACCGGCCCAGTACATATCGCTGGTGCAATGTGTGGTTTGCACGGATGGGATTACACTGTATTCGCGAAAGCGGGCGAAATCTTCCGGTGCCACAATTTGGGCGTGTTCGATCCGCCAGCGACGGTCGTTCGGTCCGCCGAGAATTTCCTGGTAAATATCGAGCATGCGTTTCACAGCAGCATCGCCGATGCAGTGGGTGTTGATTTGGAATCCGGCCTCGTAAGCCTTCCGGCAGATGCTTGTCAGATAATCTTTTTCATTCACAAAAATCCCTGACGTTTCTGGAGCATCGGAATAAGGCGCTAACAGTTTCGCTCCTCTCGAGCCAAGAGCGCCGTCGGCATAAAGCTTGATGGATGCCACATGCAACCGGGGCTTGACGATAGGTCCTTTGGCCAGTTGTGCCATGTTTTTCTCGTCAGGAGACATCATGCTGTAAATGCGCATTTTCAAATCGCCTTTCTCCTGGAGTGAATCGATTAAGGCAATATCATCATGCGGGAGGCCCGCATCGTGTACCGAGGTGAGGCCAACAGCGAAGCAATTGCGTTGAGCCTTCATCAGCGCTGTTTCTTTTCCTTTCCGGGAAACCGGAGGAATCGCTTTCTTAAGTGCATCGGCGGCATTTTCCAAAAAAATGCCGGTCATCTTTCCGTTTTCACGGATAATTTCACTTTCCTCAAAATCATTTGCCCGAATGCCTGAAGCTTGAATCGCCGCTTTGTTGGCCAGCACGGCGTGTCCGTCGATACGTGTGAGAACAACCGGTACATCGGGAAAAAGCTCATTCAGTTTTCGGTTATCCGGAAATTCTTTCACCGGCCAGTCGTTGTGATCCCAGCCTGTTCCTTCCAGCCAGCCTTCCGGATTTTCCCGGTGGTGTCTCTTTAGAATTTCGAGTATTTCTTCGAATGATTTCGTGTCCCGCAAATTGGCTTTCTGCAACGTTTGACCGTACATCAAAAAGTGGCAGTGTGCATCGATGAAACCGGGATAGATGGTTTTTCCGCCAGCATCGATGATTTGGTCACTGGTAAATTTTTTTAATATCTCTTCGTCGGAACCAACGCCGATAAATAGACCGTCTTTTACCGCCAATGCTTCGGCCGCTGAAAATTCCGGATCGACGGTATATATTTTGGCGTTTTTAATGATGAGGTCGGCCTTCTGTCCCTGAGCCGGCATGGTGAACAAAATGGTGGAAGCTATCATAACGAGTGCATATTTAATCATGTCAGGAAAGTGTTTGGTTCTCGCTAAGATAACGAATTTCATCCGGCTCCTGATTTTCGAAAAAGTGGATGGTTGTTTATTTTTGCAGAAAACAGACCGGATGGCGAAACGCAAAGTAGAAATCGAACTTTACAGTTACGGTGAATATGCCGAATGGGACAGGCAAAGCAAATCGATTCCGAGGTTGGTGGCGATTACGGAAACGGTTGGCGCGGAAATCGGAACCGAGTTTGGCTATGTGTTGAAAATACGGCATGGAAAAGGTAAGAAACTGGATTTCCGTATCGACCATCCTTCGTTTCCCGATAAGGAAGGGGAAGTAGCGCCGCCATTTACCGGGGAACAATACATTCGAAGCAACGATTACGAATTTTTCCTGGGCGACTGCATCTGGGAACCTCTCGAAGATAAGTTGGGCAACTGGACCATGACCACCTGGCTGGATGGAAAAATTGTTGCCCAAAAAACATTGCGCCTGGTTGCCAAATAAAAAAGGAACCAGCCTCTTGGTGATTCCTTTCCTGTTTTTCCGCCGAAGCGGTTTATTCTTTTACGAGTTTTTCGAGTTCGGCGTAAGCATCATCAATGCCCTTCACAAAATCTTCCTGAAGTTTGTTGTAATGGGCTTTCACCAGTTTGGGATTGTCTTTCCCATCGGGGTGATTGGCTCTGTCTATGGCTTCGTTGTGCATTTTTACCGCGTCGCTGATGATGGCGACGGCTTTTTCTTCGTCTGCATTATCGAAGTATTCAACGTAGTCGATGCAATCGCCGATAAGTTGTGCTGTCAGCTCAACGATGTCTTTTTTCAATCTTCTGACACTTGCCATAATGGTCGGTTTTCTGTAGTCAACGGCATCAATTTCTTCAGGCGAACTGCTGACGCCGCATAAGCAGTTCGGTGTTTGTAAAACAGGAGCGGCTGGTTGTTTTCAGCCCAAAGCAAGATACAAATCGGTTTGCTTTTTACCAAGATTAAAAAGCTTTGCTGTTGCGCTCCTTTTTCTTCCGTTTTGCTTCCTCTTCCTGTTTTTCTTTATCGACAATATCTTTTTTGAAAATTTCCTGGGTCGACAGTTGCCAGGTTGGATTCATTGTCCAGTTGGAACGTAACTTCAGCACCTCGGGATAATAGAATACCTCCTCGGGCTGGGTGTGCGCTTCCAGATTCCCGGTGTCCCATTTTCCATTGTCGTTTCGGTCGAATATCGCCTTGACCTTGTACTTCTGCGGCTCGAGGTACGGAAATTCAATCGTGCCATCTTTGTAGATGGTTTTAGACCGGACAACTTCTTCTTTGTCGTCATTCTTCAGTAACTGAATAATGGTCGGCCCGGTTACATTCTGAATGGCAAAATTAATTGTGCCGTAGTGCTCTTCATCCTGTGTGGTAAAGTTATTTTCCACACTGTCTGATACCGCTCCATAAATAGTCGTCACTGCTGCTGAGTCAATTTTCAATCGGTAGGCGGTTTTGTAATCCCAAGGATAGTGGATAAAGAACCTTCGTTTATTAATGGAATCCGGTAGTATTTTAAAATCGATAGGATTAAACACCGTATCCTGCTTCACAAACAGATGAATCATGGTGGTGTCCATACTTTTTACAGGCTCCGGCGATTCCACCGAAACGTTCTTGTACACATCAAAGCCGTTGGAGCGAGTGTTCAAACTGAGCGATACGTTGACATCTTTCTTTTCAATCTTCCTGCGGTCTCTCCTTCCTCGTTTTTTGTCGGTAGGAGCATCGCTGAAATACAAATTGATGGTGTCGTTGTAAGCGTATTTCACTCCGGTCGAATCTTGCTGTTCATAGGTAATCCGAAACTTGAGTGTGTCTTTTTTATACACCATCGAATCGGTCAACCAAACGCGAAGTGAGTCGTCATTGGCCGAATGTTCAATATATTTCCAATTACCTTTGGGTTCGTAGTTTAATAGTTGAATATCGAAGGTGTCTTTTACGGATTGCGTAAACGTTAAATCAACATACTTCCGGGTAGGCCTTGTTTCGTTGTCCAGTCGCAGGTCGAAAAAGGGTTGTTCGAATTGCAGCAGGTACAGCGGATTTGGATAAAAACGGGTTTTTCCGAAAACCAGCAAAGTGTCCATTCCAACGACTGCTGTGTCCTGCTTCGGGAAATATTTCGCTGAAGGCGTCACCGTCGAGTCGAGAAATGCCACCGGTTCGGCCGTCGATGTCAACATCATGTTGTTGTCGTTGTCGGTGACTGCATAGACATTGTAGGTTGCTTTCGGCAGATTGGTCACGGCAAAGAAGCCGTTATCATCTGTCTTGGCAACGTAATCGGGTTTGGTCGTCAGAACAGCGGTATCCGACAAATTATTGTACAGCATGACATACGTGCCCGCCGACGGCTCCAGGTTGAACGAATTCAATACAAAGCCAACAACGCGAAGCGTATCAAGATCGGGGCCTGTTGAAAATGCCAACCGGTAATTCTTTAAGGGATTCTTCTCATTGTTGTCGACAATAGCGTCTTTGAAGTCGAGCGAATACGTGGTACTGTCTTTCAGCTTTGCTCCATTTAAATCGACGATCAGCGATTTTCCTTTGGTCCGGAAAATGGGACGTTTGTCGATGGGAGGAGAAATGACAAATTTCTCGCTCAATTTCTCAGGCGCCACAAATTCGTCGAAGTATAATCTGACTTCATCACCTTTGTAGTTGGTTTGATTGGCCTGCGGAATGCTCCGTATAACCACCGGCGGAATGGTATCCTTGGCGCCTCCTGACGGCATACCCATGTTGGCGCACGAGGTATACAATGCTAATGAGCCAAATACAAGGATGATTAGATAAGGAATTTTTTTGTCCAAACTGTTGATATTATGGATTTACAAACGCTACAAACTTACGAAAACTGGCCTAAAGAGGTTTTGCCCGCCATTCTTTTTTTCGGTAAAACCGGTAACTTGGTCCGATATTCTCAGAAAGGAAGGAGAAATAGATGAAGAAAGCCCCGTCTGCAAGGATTTTTCACGATTTAAGTGAAACGGATTTTGATGTTGTTTTCCTGGGAATAAACCTACCCGGAGTGTTACTGGCATACCAGTTGGCTTCCGCCGGAAAGAAAGTGGCATTGTTTTATAAGGATGATTTTAGAAGGCAGGATGATTTCCGTTTTACGCGAATTTTTCCTGAAATCATGAAACAACTTTCCGGTGTTGGAGCACGACTGGATTATGCAGCACAATTGCAGCAATCTGCTCCGCACCTTTTTCTGCAGCAGCGAATGGTTTGGCTGCGGGGAAATACACTCAACAATCAATTAATTACGCGGTCATACAACCAACTGGCTGTAAGGAATCATTCAGAGAAGGCGGGGGCGTTAAAGGTAGGCGACTACCCTGAGTTCTCTTTCTTCAGTCAAAGTGGGTATCCGCATGGAATTCTTTGCCGTGAATACCGGTACAACCATTCCCGTTTGGTGATGGAGTGGCTGAAAGCAGCTTCAGGCGAAGGTGCACTGGTTGGAAACTTTGTTAAAACGACCGACCGGGATGGACGAGTTTTACAGCTGGAAGACGTGATTTCGAAGGAGAGGAAGAAGATTAAGGCAGAACGTGTCATTCATCTGTCCACGGTTTCCCGGCTTTTTCAGTTCCAAGTTCGTTTACCTGACACCAAGTGGAACAATCCGGTTCGCATTTCCGGCGACCTCGCAGACTATATTCTTTCACCGGGAAAAGAAGGTGTTCAGGTTACTGCTTTCGGAGAAGATGAAATAAACGACGAAAAGCTGATGATAGATGAGTTGAAACAGCTTTTTTCGCTCAGTTACGAAGATATTCTACCTGGCGAAAACCGGAAACAAACTTCTGCCATTCCAGTAAAGCCGGATTTGACCATCCCTGATTTTCCCGCTGAGGAAATGAGTGAGAAATTGGCGAACCTTTTTCCTGGAATTACCGAATGGAAGATTCCGGACAGCTGGTTCTCTGGGGAAGATGACCGTCACATCAGCCAGGTGTTTGAGCTCGCACAGCGGAAGTTTTATGAGGCGAAGCAAACCGGTATCGACGAGGCCTGGTTCATGGAGCTTTTTTATCGTTTCGGCCCCGCCATCGACGAGCTGACCGAACGGGCATACGAGTTGATGCAAATAGCCCGTGACCCGCACGAGTTGTGGCAGCAAAGTATTCGTATGTATACCTCCGGGAATGAGTGGGCTGGTAACTGATGGCTGTATTTGGTTTACCTGCCCGGATTGTTTACCGGTTCCGTTGTTCTGTATGGGAGTTGGCGCTTTTTTGATGGCAGTTGTCCTCTTTTTGATGGGACTTGTCCTCTTTTGACGGGGTCATGTACCCTTCTCACCGGCAATTTCCCTCGGGGACAATCGTTCGTGAGACGAGGACAAAGGCTGGTCAAATGCGGACACTTGTCTGCGAGACGCGGGCAATCCCCACCGAGATGAGGACAGATGTTGGTGAAATGAGTACGCCGGCCCGTCAAATAAATTTTTCCCTGTAGGGAAAGAGCAAACGGGGACGTGAGAAAAGCAAACGCGGGTAAAACCTGACAGCTTACCCGCGTTTGATGCGTTTATTTGTTATTCTACTGTTACCGATTTGGCCAGGTTCCGCGGTTGGTCCACATCTGTTCCACGCAGTATGGCAACATAATAGGCAAACAACTGCAACGGGATGATAGTCAGCAGTGGCGCCACGGCCGGGTGCGAACGAGGAATCTCGAAAACGTCGTCGCACATCTTATCGAGCTGCGTATCACCTTCCGACACCACCGCGATGATGTTTCCTTTTCGTGCCTTTACTTCCTGAATATTGGAAACCACCTTTTCGTAGTAGCGGTCTTTGGCGGCAACCACCACAACGGGAAGGTTGTCATCGACCAGTGCAATCGGACCGTGTTTCATTTCCGCGGCAGCGTAACCTTCGGCATGCAGGTACGAAACTTCTTTCAGCTTCAGAGCGCCTTCGAGGGCAACAGGAAACAAGGCACCGCGACCCAGGTATAAGGCGTTAACCGCGTCTTTGTATTTATCTGCAACTTTCCGGATGTGGTCGGTACTTTGCAAGATGGTTTTGATCTTCTCAGGTACTTCTGAAAGTTCCTGGATAATGACGCGGTAATCTTCCATGCTCAGCCTGCCTTTTTCTTTACCAAGAAGAGCAGCCATCATGGTTAGAATGGTTACCTGCGCTGTAAAGGCTTTGGTCGAAGCCACACCGATTTCGACACCAGCATGGATGTATACTCCACCATCGGTTTCGCGTGGGATGGATGAACCTACCACGTTGCAAATACCCAAAACGGTGGCGCCGCGCTCTCTGGCCAGCTTAACCGCAGCCAGGGTATCGGCTGTTTCGCCGCTCTGGCTGATGGCAATCACCACATCATCTTCGTCGATGATGGGATTGCGGTAGCGGAATTCAGAAGCGTATTCCACTTCTACCGGAATGCGGCAATACTCCTCGAACAGGTATTCGCCCACCAGACCGGCATGCCACGAAGTACCGCAACCAATGATGATGAGGCGACGGGCTTCTTTCAGTTTTGGCATCACATTATGAAGGCCACCTAAAACAATGTCGCTGTTGTCGGTTTTAATACGGCCTTTAAATGATTGTTCAATGGTATTGGGCTGTTCGAAAATTTCTTTCAGCATGAAATGGTCGTAACCGTTTTTCTGCAGTTCGCCTATGCTCAAATCAACCTGCTTGATTTTGGCTACCAGTGGGTCGTTGTTGATATTTTTCAACGTGAGACTTCCACGTTCGATGATAGCAACATCGTGGTCGTTGAGGTAGAGAACCTGGTTGGTGTGGCCAACAATCGGCGTCGCATCAGATGCCAGGAAATATTCGTCGTTGCCAATACCAATAACCAGCGGGCTTCCTTTGCGGGCAGCGATGAGTTTGTTCGGTTCTTCCTTACAAACAACAACAATTCCGTAAGCACCGACCACTTTTTTCAGTGCAGCACGAACGGCAATCTCTGCCGATTTTTCTTCGCTATTCAGGTAAACGTACTCAATCAAATTCACCAATACTTCGGTATCGGTTTCCGATTGAAATTGGTAACCAAGTTCGGTTAAATCGTCGCGTAAGCGAGAGTAATTTTCAATGATACCATTATGAACAAGGGTAAAATGTCCGTTCATAGAGGTGTGAGGGTGCGCATTCTGGTCGGTTGGCTCACCGTGGGTCGCCCAACGGGTGTGACCGATGCCGATTTTTCCACCGGTATCTTTGTCTGAGACCAACTCTTCCAGATTGGCAATTTTGCCCTGGCATTTGTACACACGTTGCTCGTCTCCTAAAAGAGCAATACCGGAAGAATCATATCCCCGGTATTCAAGCATTTTCAATCCATTAATTAAAATGGGGTAAGCATTCTTGTCGCCAATGTAGCCTACGATTCCACACATAGATTTCTTCTTTTGAGGTTAAAAGTATTATCTGTCAATCGAGGAAACAACGGACAACTGTAGCGGTATATTATTTATACCGTGTATAGTTTATTTCCAATTGTATCGGTTGCGAACTATTACTTCCCTTTAATACAACCCTGTCAGCTGAATTTTTTCTGGTAGCAGATACCAGGTAAAAGCCTAAGTTCTGAACGGTTCCGTCAAGAATTTGCTGCAAGTGCTGAGTAATATTGAAGGTATACGTAGCATCTGTTGCGTTGTACACGCCGCCATAGTAGGCTAGTGACAGTTGACTGTCAATCGGAAATGCTTCGCTTCCGTCTTCCTGAATGGTTTTTAGAAACAGCTGACCGGGCATGGGATATTGGTGGAAATCCGACATCGTTGTATCAGCGTGAAAGGTCAGCGTTGCCTTGTTAATCATACAATTAGTCGAGTCGGTCCAGTTGTCGAGCGAGGGAACGTCAATCTTCACCTTTGTTCCGCCTGTTGGCTGAACAAAAACCAGTGAGTCCTCCACATTTTCCTGATTCAGATGGTCTGCGAACCATGCGTTTGAGTAATCGTGTTCGAAATACGGAACATCAGCCGAGTTGGTCGTCAGTTGGTAAGAGAAAGCCAAACTGTCTTTATCAGTTGTATGATAATATAGATTGAGCAACGACGCGTGTGATCTCAGGTAAACGAGTCCCCCGCCAGCTTGCAACGGCTGCGATTCGATATATAAACCTTTGAAAAAGTTAAGAAAGACATCGTTGTTTATCATGTCGAGTGAATCGGCTTTTAACAGCATATTGCCGATATTATCGTTCAGCCGAACTGAGATCTGCTGTACCAGGGTATCCTGCCCGGTCGAATCGGTTCTGAATTTTGGCGTGAAGTCTGCCATCCCGATAACCGTATCATTCGTCAATGTTTTTGGATCGAATGAGGAGAGGTACTGGGCATCGAAATTGAGTGGCTGAACCAATTTGTACACTTTCACCTCCTGTGGTGTAATGGTGTCGCCGTAAACCTTCCGGTAAACGAGACTCACAACAGCGGAGTCGAGAACCGCGTCCTGTGCGTATGACGGGTAATAAGGCAAGCGGAATTGTGCTGCAAACGACGCGGTAGTCCGTCCAAACAGCGGGTCATTAAAACTTCCGAAAACGTTATAATCGGGTTTGTCTACCCTTATTTTAGTGTCGGTAAAAGTGTAAGACGAAATACTTCCGGTTTCGTTACTATAACGTGAATCAAGTATGTTGCTACCGGGTAGTAAATCAAGACCCAGCGTTTCATCGTTCTTTTTACATCCTCCTAACATCAGCAGGGTGAGGGCCAAAGCTATCACCACGCCCCCGGGCTTGAAAAAACATTTGTGTGTCAAAGTATTTCCGTTTTTAGTAGTTTTTGAAAGAGACGCGGAAATTATAAAATTTTATCGTAAAACTCTGAATAGGCATCAATATATGTATCAGCCGGTTGGTAATCAAGGAAGAGCTTTCCTGACTGCTTCATGTAATTCTCAACCTCTTCATTGATGCTTTCACTCCCTTTTATGGTTGCGTCAGAATAATCCACCGCAAGTTTACTCAAATTTACGAAGGTAGGATCGGACAAAACAGAAATATCTTCTTTCGGAATGCCATCTTCTGCAATCTTGGAGACGATTTGACTGTTTAGCGGAGTTTTAAATGCATCGTTATAAGCAGAGTAGACTACCTTTGAGTCGGCAAAAAGCGGATTGTCTTTATAGATTTTTTTGATGAATAACGGAACTAATCCGGTGAACCATCCATGGCAGTGAATTAAATCGGGAGCCCAGCGTAATTTGATTACAGTTTCCAAAACTCCCCGTGCAAAAAAGATGGCCCGTTCATCGTTGTCTTCAAGTTCTTTTCCTTTGGAATCGGCAAATTTGGCTTTCCTGTGAAAGTAATCTTCGTTGTCGATGAAATAAACCTGCATACGCGCTGCCTGGATGGAGGCAACTTTAATAATCAACGGGTGATCAGTATCGTTAATTACCAGGTTCATTCCGGAAAGCCGGATAACTTCATGAAGTTGATTTCTTCGTTCATTCACGCTGCCGTATCGTGGCATAAAGGTCCGTATCTCTCTCCCTCTCTCTTGTATACCCTGAGGTAAGTGACGACTGATTTGCGAAATTTCTGTTTCAGGTAGGTAGGGGGTAATTTCCTGAGAGATGAATAAAACCTTCTTCTTTTCCATGATCTTTTGAGAATTTATCCTGCAAAAATAGAAAAAATACCTCAGATATTCAACGTCGAAAGGGGTATGGGCCTGTCAGCAAGGAGCGAAAGAGTGTTTTATCGTGTTTATATATTTCGTTACTTTGCACGCTGTAACCAAATGAAAAGATGAAACTTTTTACTACCCGGAATGAACTGAATGAAGCTTTGGATGCGTATCGGAATCAGGGGAAAAGCATCGGGTTTGTGCCTACGATGGGAGCACTTCACGAGGGACATCTCTCGCTTGTCAGCCAGGCCGGAAAAGAGAATGATGTGGTGGTGGTTTCGATTTTTGTTAATCCCACACAGTTTAACGACCCTGCTGACCTGGAACGGTATCCAAGGACATTGGAAGAAGACATGAAAAAACTGGCAACGGTTGGAGATCCATTGGTTTTTGCCCCGTCGGTAGAAGTGATGTATCCCGAGCCTGATAACCGCCAATTCGATTTCGGAAACCTGGAAACGGTGATGGAAGGTCAGTTCCGCCCGGGGCATTTTAATGGCGTCGGTCAAATTGTCAGCAAGCTTTTTGATGTGGTAAAGCCGCATCGGGCCTACTTTGGACTGAAAGATTTCCAGCAACTGGCTATCATCAAGGAAATGGTACGCCAATTGCAATACAGTATTGAGATTGTTCCCTGCGAAATTGTTCGCGAAAGCGATGGTTTGGCGATGAGTTCGCGAAACCAACTGTTGACGCCGGAACATCGGGCTGCCGCACCGCTGATTTCACAAACCCTTTCAGAGGCAAAGAAACTGGTCGGCGAAAAAAGCGTAGAAGAACTTAAAGCATGGGTGCAGGAAAAAATAAGCAATAGTCCTTTGTTGGAGGTAGAATATTTTGAGATAGTTGATGATAACTACCTTCGGCCTGTGAAAAACTGGGACGAACCTACCGTGAAAGTAGGTTGCATTGCGGTACATGCCGGTAAAGTCCGGTTAATTGATAATGTAACTCTTGAAAAACAATAAATTCAGGTGATGAATATTGAAGTTTGCAAATCCAAAATTCACAGGGTAACTGTTACAGCTGCCGACCTGCAGTATGTGGGGAGCATTACCATTGATGAAGATCTGATGGATGCGGCCAACCTGATTGAGAACGAGAAGGTGCAAATCGTCAACATTAACAATGGCGAGCGGCTCGAAACATATGTTATCAGAGGTGAGCGGGGTTCAGGCGAGGTTTGTCTGAACGGACCGGCTGCCCGTAAGGTGGCTGTTGGTGATGTAGTTATCATCATTTCGTACGCGACCATGGATTTTGAAGAAGCGAAAAAGTGGAAACCCAGTCTGGTTTTTCCGGATACGGAAACCAATAAACTGGTTTAAGCAATAAAAATATTTTCCATACCGATACCCCGTGGGTTTTCCCGCGGGGTTTTTTAATTTTGGTAGATATCAACTTCAAAAACCCTGAAAATGGCTAAAGCCAAAACTGTTTATACCTGTCAGAGCTGTGGAGCCCAATGGCCCAAATGGATGGGGCAATGTAACAGCTGCGGAGAGTGGAATACCCTGGTGGAAGAAATCGTAGTGAAAAATAAACTGCCAGTACAAGCTGTGGGTAGAAGTTCTTCCAGCCCCCTGCGCCTCGACCAGATTACCAGTGGTAAGCAGGAGCGAATCGATACCTGCAACAGTGAATTGAACCGGGTGTTGGGAGGTGGTTTGGTACCCGGAAGTTTAATTCTTCTTGGTGGTGAACCGGGCATTGGAAAATCGACACTGGTGTTACAGGTAGCGTTGGCACTGAAGGACAAAAAAGTTTTATATATCTCGGGTGAGGAAAGTCTGCAGCAACTGAAAATGCGGGCCAGGAGACTGCAACAAGACAGCGGTGATTGTCTTTTTCTCAGTGAGACATCGCTGGAAAGTGTTTTGGCACACATTGAAAATGAAAAGCCCGATTTGGTGATTATTGATTCCATTCAGACGCTAACAGCTGATGGCCTGGAATCAGCGCCGGGGAGCGTTGGGCAAATCCGCGAATGTGCTTCAGCCATAATGAAAACGGCGAAGCCTGCGCATGTTCCGGTGATTTTAATCGGCCACATTACGAAAGACGGAAATTTGGCCGGACCGAAAGTGCTGGAACATATTGTCGATACGGTTTTGCAATTTGAAGGTGACCGAAATTATTTATATCGCATCCTCCGTTCGGTAAAAAACCGGTTCGGTTCCACTTCTGAGTTGGGAATTTACGAAATGCGACAGGATGGCCTGCGCATTGTTTCCAACCCATCGGAGATGTTGATGCTGCAGCACAATGATGGACTGAGCGGAACGAGTATCGCGGCTTCTATAGAAGGAATGCGGTCGTTCATGATTGAGGTTCAGGGATTAGTTAGTTCGGCAGCTTACGGAACACCGCAACGTTCGGCGACCGGTTTTGATTTGCGTCGTTTAAATATGTTGTTGGCGGTTTTGGAAAAACGGGCTGGCTTTAAACTGATGGCCAAAGACGTGTTTTTGAATATTGCCGGCGGTTTGCGCGTTGATGATCCGGCCATGGATTTGGCAGTCATAATATCGATTCTTTCATCTAATTTCGATATTCCGGTAAGTAAACAGTCATGCTTTGCCGGAGAAGTGGGGTTGACCGGAGAAATTCGCCCGGTGAACCGGATTGAGCAACGCATTACCGAGGCCGAAAAGCAAGGCTTCAGCGAAATTTATATTTCGAGATACAACAAGGGAGTCGATTTTTCCCGCTTTAAAATACAGGTTAACCAGGTGGACCGGATTGAGAAAATGGTCCGGATGGTTTTCAGTCAACGAAAATAAAAAAGGCGGAATGTTATTTCCGCCTTTTTTGTATAATTCAAATGCTTTTTTCTGTTAGAAGAAGTCATCCTGCGTTGTCGTCTGATTTTTCTGACTGTTCTTCTTATTCACCTCGTCACAATCGAGGTTGATATTGAAGTTCGGTGGACGGTCAAATTTGGTGTCCTGCGACAAATTCAGTGTTGAATCAGAATATAACTTATTCATGAAACGGCCGTAAATTGGAAGTGCCATGTTGGCTCCCTGACCAAAGTGAATGCCTTTAAAGTGAATACTTCGTAAGTCTGCTCCGGTCCAAACACCGGTAACCAATTCCGGCGTAATACCAATGAACCAACCGTCCGACTGGTTTTGTGTTGTTCCGGTTTTACCGGCAATGTCAGCGGTCAAATGTCCGTAAACCGGATGCCACCGCAGGCGCTGGCTTGTTCCCTCATTGACAACGCCTTCCATCAGGTTCAGCATCAGGTAAGCCGTTTTCTGGTCAATGGCTTCGTGCTGTTGAGGTGTGAACCGCGCCAGCACATTACCGTCCTTGTCTTCAATCCGATCGACGAAATAAGGCTTGGTATAAACCCCGTGATTTCCGAACGTTCCAAAAGCCCCGACCATTTCGTACAACGAAATATCTGAAGTTCCGAGGAACATCGAAGGTACTGCATCGATGGGACTAATAATGCCCATTTTTCGCATTACATTCTTCATGGCCTGAGGGTTGAATTTCTTCATGATCCAGGCCGAAATCTGGTTTACCGAATTAGCCAATCCCCATTTCAATGTTACCATTTGACCTTCGCGCTCCGACGAAGAGTTCTTGGCTGTCCAGGTTGTTCCATCGGGCAGGTAGAATGTTTGTTCGGTATTGGGAACCAGCGTACAAGGTGAATAACCGTTTTGCATGGCTAGCGTGTAGAGGAACGGTTTCACCGTTGAACCTACCTGACGTTTCCCGCCGGTCACCATGTCGTACATGAAATATTTGTAGTTAGGGCCGCCTACGTAAGCTCTCACGGCTCCGGTTTTCACATCCATTGTCATCATCGACGACCGGAGATAGCTCAAATAATATTTAATTGAATCAAGCGGCGTCATGGTCGTGTCTACTTCACCTTTCCAGGAGAACACGCTCATCTCAACCGGTTTATTGAAGTTTTTCTTGATTTCTTTAAAGTTCAATCCCCGTTCATTAAGCACACGGTAGCGCTCGCTTTTTCGAATTTCCCTATCGAGAATGTCGTCAATTTGACTTACAGAGAGGTCATCCGAAAACGGAGGATGCTTGAGTTCTTTCAGCTTGCTGAAGAAAGTGGGCTGCAAATCGGTACTTAAATGTTCCACCACTGATTGTTCTGCATCCCGTTGCATGCGCGAGTCGATGGTGGTGTAGATTTTCAAGCCATCGTTATAGATGTTGTAGTTGGTCCCGTCCGGCTTCAGATTCTTGGAGCACCAGCCATACAATGGATTGGTTTCCCATTCAATGGAGTCTTCTTTAAATTTTTCGTCCTGCCAAGAAGCATAATTACTCCGGTCGGGTTTGGTGGCCGTCATAATTACCCGCAAATATTCAGTAAAATAAGTACCTGAACCGCTTTTAAAGTCTTCTCTCTTGTATTTTAAGTCGAGCGACTTGGTTTTTAGTGTATCAAATGCGGCCGGCGTCAGATAGCCGTATTTCGTCATCTGCGAAAGCACAACATTTCTTCGCCCAAGCACCATGTCCGGCCTTCGAACCGGGTTGAACAGCGACGGGTTCTTGGCCATACCGACCAGCGTAGCCGCTTCGTCAACATTAAGGCTATCGGGTGTAGTATTGAAATAAATTTGAGCGGCAGATTTCACACCGACTGCCAGATTCAGGAAATCGAATTTATTCAGGTACATGGTCAGGATTTCCTCTTTGGTGAAACTCCGTTCCAGTTTTACCGCAATTACCCATTCCCTGAATTTCCGGATAACGAAATCGAGTTTATTTTCGTATCGTTCCCGCGGGAAGAGCATTTTCGCTACCTGCTGCGAAATTGTACTACCTCCACCGGCACTTTCATTTCCGGTGAGAATTCCTTTGGCTACACGGAACAGACCGCGCAAGTCAATTCCGGAATGCTGGTAAAAACGCACATCTTCGGTTGCTACAAGGGCATTGACAATATTCGGGCTCAAATCCTCGAAACGTACATAGGTACGGTTTTCCTTGAAAAACTTCCGAAGCACTTCTCCATCGTGCGTATAAACTTCCGAAGCCAGAGCTGGTTCTGTGTTTTCCAATTCTTCGAAGGTAGGCATGAAGCCCAAATCTCCTTTTGCAATCAGAGTAAACAGAATTACAACTCCCAGTACGCCCAGAGCATACAAACTCCAGAACGCTATGAGGTATTTTCTGAATGGTTTTTTATTTTCTGTCATGGCGCCAATCCTAGTGAACACGGACAAAGATATAAAATTAATGTTCCTTCCGTTAAACTGATCTCAAGATCAAACAGGTGGAAGATGATGGTAATTCTAATGAAAATAAACGTTTTCAAGCAGATTCAATCAATAAAAAACCGTGCCAGTTTGACAAAGAAGCGAAGAAAAATTTTGAACATAGGTCGTGATTTCCTTTACTTTGCATAGTTTTCACTGCATAATGCATAATTATCGGGAAGGAAGATGGAAGAAAACCTAGTTATTGTCGAGTCGCCTGCAAAGGCAAAAACGATAGAAAAATTTCTTGGAAAAGATTTCCAGGTTACCTCGAGTTTTGGACACATCCGCGATCTGGACAAGAAAGATTTTGGTGTGGACCTCGAAAATAAATACCAGCCCAGGTATATTGTCTCCGACGACAAGAAGAAAGTTGTCAGCGAACTGAAAAAGATGGTGAAGAACTCGAAGCGGGTTTGGATCGCATCCGATGAAGACCGCGAAGGAGAAGCCATTGCCTGGCATTTGATGGAGGTGTTAAAACTTGATCCGGGTAGTACCAACCGGATTGTTTTTCATGAGATTACCAAGGATGCCATTCTTCAGGCTATTGAAAGCCCGAGGAAACTGGATAAAAATCTGGTGGATGCGCAACAGGCTCGTCGCGTACTTGACCGTCTCGTTGGATTTGAGATCTCGCCCGTACTTTGGAAAAAAGTGAAACCATCCCTTTCAGCTGGTCGCGTGCAGTCGGTAGCCGTTCGCCTGATTGTGGAGCGCGAGCGCGAAATCAACAAATTTGTTAGTACTTCCTCTTTCCGCGTCCGGGCTTTGTTCATGGTTCCTGATAAAAACGGACGATTGGCACCGCTCGAGGCCGAACTCGACAAGCGTTTCAATAAGGCCGAAGAAGCCAAAGCATTTTTGGAAAAATGCGATGCTTCCGATTTCGATATTGCTGATATCGTTACAAAACCGGCCAAAAAATCACCGGCGCCGCCGTTTATTACTTCGACGTTGCAGCAGGAAGCCAGTCGAAAACTGGGATTTCCGGTAAGTATGACCATGTCGGTGGCTCAGCGGTTGTATGAAGCGGGACAAATCACCTACATGCGTACCGACTCGGTGAACTTGTCGAAACTGGCCATCGGTTCGGCGAAAGAAAAAATCTCCGAGCTATACGGTGATAAATATGTCAAAACGCGGCAGTTTAAAACGAAAGCAAAAGGTGCACAGGAAGCACACGAAGCCATTCGGCCGACCGATTTGAGGAAAGAAAATATTTCCGGTTCACCGCAGGAACAGAAGTTATATAACCTGATTTGGAAACGTACTATCGCTTCGCAAATGGCGGATGCCGAGTTGGAAAAGACAACGGTTACCATTGATGTTTCGGGAGCCAAAGAGCATTTTGTTGCCAACGGTGAAGTGCTGAAATTCGATGGTTTCCTCGGAGTCTACCTGGAATCGACGGACGATGAAGGTCAGAATGAGGAACAGAAGGGACTGTTGCCCCCATTGAATAAAGGACAGAAACTGGATCTCGATAATATTATCGCGTCGGAGCGCTTTACCCTGAAGCCACCACGTTATACGGAAGCAAGTCTGGTGCGTAAGCTGGAAGAGCTGGGAATCGGACGTCCGTCGACTTATGCCCCGAT
Organism: Prolixibacter sp. NT017; assembly: GCF_009617875.1. Classification (NCBI taxonomy): domain Bacteria; kingdom Pseudomonadati; phylum Bacteroidota; class Bacteroidia; order Marinilabiliales; family Prolixibacteraceae; genus Prolixibacter; species Prolixibacter sp. NT017. The sequence goes on from NZ_BLAV01000001.1 coordinate 4,578,074, forward strand.
TATCACGACCATCCAGAACCGGAATTATGTGGTGAAGGAAGATCGTCCGGGTGTTGAGAGAAAATATAAGACGATTCTGTTGAAAGACAGCGATATTCAGGAAGAAGAAAAAACAGAAATTACCGGAGCTGAAAAATCCAAGCTCTTCCCGACGGATATCGGTTTGGTGGTGAACGACTTCCTGATGAAGTATTTCCCGCGCATCATGGATTACAACTTTACCGCTTCGGTTGAGGAACAATTCGATGATATTGCACTTGGAGGTTTACAATGGTATGAAATGATCGATGCATTCTACCGGCCTTTCCATGAAAATATTGAAGAGGTGCTCAATGTTTCGGAACGGACCCGTGGTGAGCGTATCCTGGGTGATGACCCGGCTACCGGGAAAGAAGTGTCGGTTAAAATTGGTCGCTACGGTGCATTTGCTCAACTCGGCGAAGCGTCCGAAGAATCGGAGGAGAAACCTCAGTTTGCCAGTCTTCGCAGTGGGCAGAGTATTGAGACTATTTCGCTGGAAGAGGCCCTCGAGCTGTTTAAACTTCCCCGCGATGTGGGTGAGTACGAAGGAAAGAAAGTAGTGATCGGCATTGGCCGGTTCGGTCCTTACGTGCGCCACGACGGGAAATTTGTTTCGTTGAAAAAAGACATCGATGATCCGCATACGATTGATCTGGAGCGGGCGATTGAACTCATCGAAGAGAAGCGGGAGAAGGATCGGAAAGCGATTATCAAAGTATTCGACGAAGAGGAGCCTGAAATCAGGGTGCTGCAAGGCCGTTGGGGACCTTATATAACGAGCGATAAGAAGAATTACAAAATACCCAAAAATGTTAAAGCTGAGGAACTGACACTTGAGGATTGTCAGGAAATTATAAAGAAAGGTCCCGCCTCAGGAAAAAAAGCAGCCAAAAAGACGGCAACGAAAAAGGCGTCCACCACAACCAAAAAGAAAACAACCGCTTCGAAGACAAAAACAAAGTCGACGAAAACGACGAAGAAGAAAACAAAGTAAGAAACGAAGTCAGGGCAAACACTTATGGAGTTTGCCCTTTTTTATACTGAATTAATATTACCGCTTTACTACCAAACAAATTCCAGATTTCGTATTTTGCTGCCTATGTTAAACGACTTGCTTATTCCGGCTAACGAGTTGACTGTGGCTCGATTGTTTCAGGGAGCTTCTGATTCCCTGGGAAAACAGTTGATTCAGGCTGACCCCTGGGAGGAGAACGAGAAGCTGAAAGTGGTGATTCTCGGTATTCCGGAGAGTCGTTTATCCCGGTTTGAAGGTCTGGAAAATGCTCCCGACATGATTCGCGAGCAGCTTTACCAGTTGACAGCTGTTGGCGATTCTTCGTTGATTGCAGATATTGGAAATGTTCGCCCCGGAAATACACCTGCCGATACGTATGCGGCCGTTCGGATGGTCACCGAATCGCTTGTGTCGAAAGGTTTGCAGGTGTTGGTTCTGGGAGGAAGCCAGGACTTAACATTGCCTCTGTTGGACGGCAGACAAACCAAGCGGCAAACGTTGACAGTTATCGACGACCGGCCCGATTATCAGGCTGGCGACGAGTTCGGTAGGGACGAGAATTTCCTGGAGAAGATTACGACTGGCACTACTCTTCGGTTATTGGGCCTGCAAGCCTACTTCTCGCCGTCAGACAAGACAGATGATTTACTCAAAAAACATGGGGGCCTCCAACTGCCACTGGGCGACTTACGTGAAAATATTCGCGAAAGCGAACCAATGTTGCGTGAGGCCGATGTGATTAGCATTGATTTCGGCGCCTTGAAAGCCCACGAAGCGCCCGGTCAGCAGCGTTTGTCTCCCAACGGACTTTATGGAGAGGAGGCCTGCCAGTTGGCTTGGTATGCCGGAATGAGTACGAAGCTGAATATGACCGGTATCTTTGGCTATAGTCCCTCGCTCGATTTACAACGTTGGGGAGCTGTAATGGCTGCTCAGGTCGGTTGGTATTTTTTGAAAGGAGCTACCGTGCAGAAAGATGAAGAGCCAACGGGAGAGGCTTCGGAATTTTTACATTTCATGGTTCCGGTTGAAGGGGTGGATGAGCCGATTGTTTTTCTAAAGCATCCTGTTACCGGGAGGTGGTGGATGGAGGTAAATTCGAAAAAGAATGAAGAAGTTCGAATTGCCTGTTCTGAAAATGATTACCTTTTGGCGCAGAAAAATGAAATCCCCGAACGTTGGATTCGTTATTGGGGAGTGAATGAAATATAACCAAACAATAATAGTGGTAGAAGCGAGTTATTAACTTAACAGACTAAGCAATTTAAAAACGGTAGAATTAATCTTTTTTTGACCTGTTTTCAGGAGGGGATATTCGACAAGGTTGACGTAATCTATGAAGCGAATACTGATATTTTTGTTTCTTTTAATTATTGTTAATTTCGTTGCGAGAGCCCAGCAGGACCCACAGTTTAGTCAGAACATGTTCAATCATTTGACTATCAATCCGGGATTTGCGGGTAAAAGTGATGCAATTAATGCTTCATTGCTCAACCGTTTTCAGTGGGTAGGATTTCCAGGAGCACCAGTTACCACCGTTTTTAACGCAGATGCTACTGTTGGCCTTATCGGTCAGGAGGATGGTCTCGGTTTTTCCGTAATGAATGACGAGATAGGCTATGAGAAAAATATTTCGGTTAGCCTGATGTATGCCTGGCGTACAGATGTTGGGAACGGAAAACTGGGAACCGGAATTTCCATCGGCTTGATGAATAAAAACCTCAAGCCTGATTGGAGTTCGGATGCCGGAGCTAACCTGATCGATCAAGGAGATCCGTTAATTCCTCAGAGTGAGGTAAATGCTTTGGTTCCTGATATAGGATTCGGGTTATTCTATGAACACAAAGATTATTACCTGGGATTGTCGGTGAAACATCTGAACCAGGCAGTTTATTCTTACGAAGAGAGTGGAAAATATTCGCTGGTAAGGAACTATTATTTTTCGGGCGGATACAATATTCGTTTATCCGACCCGTTATTTGAAGTACAGCCATCGTTATTGTTTAAGACAGATGCTGCCAGTTACCAGGTCGATGTAGATGTGAATGTGCGCTATAACAAGCGCGTATGGGGAGGACTGGGCTATCGGTTAAATGATGCTGTGATTGTTTTGCTTGGGACGGAGTTTCGAAATGGGATTAAGGTAGGATATTCTTATGATCTGACCATTTCACCGCTCGCCCGTTACAGTTCGGGTTCTCACGAGTTTTTTATCGCTTACTCGTTTAATCTGAACCGGAGAAGAGAACAAAAATATAAAAGCGTTCGATTTCTATAATAATACATTGAAGCGTGAAAATATTTGTGCCACATATGAACAATAATATGAGACGATTATTCTTCTTTGGTAGTGTAGTTGCCATCGTCCTGTCTCTGAGTAGTTGTAACCGCGGAACAAACGGTGAACTCGTTGGAGTGGGGAAACGAGGTAAGTATTTTGAGCCCACCCCTTTTGGAATGACCATGGTTCCAAGGGGAAGTTTTACGATGGGGCCGAGTGATCAGGATATCTCTCATTCGACCTCTCCCTCAAGAACTGTTTCTGTAGATGCATTCTGGATGGATGAAACGGAAATCACCAACAATGAATACCGACAGTTTGTGTACTGGGTTCGCGACTCTATTGCTCGTCGGATGCTTGGACAGCAATTTGACGAGTTCCTGAACACGGAAGATCGGGATGGAAATCCGATCGATCCGCCAACAATAAACTGGGACGAGCGCATCGACTGGAACGACCCGGATTACAAGGAGGCGCTTGCGGGATTGTACTATGCGCCCAAAGATCGTTTGTTTGGCAAGAAAGAGATCGATACGCGGAAACTCAATTACAAATATTTTTGGGTTGACCTGAAGCAAGCCGCTAAACGGGCTAATGCTTACGATTACAAAACACAGAGTTATAAAGGAACCGTTAATGATATTGATGGTAAAGTAGTCCCGATCGAAGGCCGTTCCAGCTTTATTATGAGCGATGCAGTAAATGTGTATCCCGATACATTGGTGTGGATAAGAGATTTTACTTACTCGTATAACGAACCCTGGGCTACCATGTATTTTTGGCATCCCGGTTTCGACGACTATCCGGTTGTAGGTGTGACCTGGAAACAGGCGAGAGCATTTTGTATCTGGAGAACCCGTTACAAGAATGCAGCTTTGGCACAACAAGGTGAATATGCTGTTCAGGATTACCGGTTACCTTCGGAAGCTGAATGGGAATACGCTGCCCGTGGAGGACTTCAGAATTCGATGTATCCGTGGGGTGGTTACTATACCCGTACTCAGGAAGGTTGTTTCCTGGCGAACTTTAAACCTATGCGGGGAAATTATATCGATGATAAAGGACTGGCAACGGTTAAAGTCGGAACATACGATCCGAACGGATACGGATTGTATGATATGGCAGGTAATGTGGCCGAATGGACCATTACTGCTTACGATGAAGCTGAGTACAACTTCATGAATGACTTTAATCCGAACTATGAATATAATGCTCTTCCGGATGATCCTCCTGCGATGAAAAGAAAAGTGATTCGCGGTGGCTCGTGGAAGGATATTTCATACTTCCTGCAGGTAGGTACACGTACCTATGAGTATCAGGATACAGCGAAATCGTACATCGGATTCCGTTGCGTACGATCGTCATTTGGAGATGAATTTTAGAAAGGAATTAAACCATTAAATTGCTTTTGCCATGGGATTGACCGATTTTACGCATTCCAGACGATGGAAAGTCTTCATGAACTATGTATACAGTATTGGAGCTGCCATCGTGCTTTTGGGTGCACTGTTTAAACTTCAACACTGGCCCGGTGGTCCGATAATGCTGACCATTGGTATGTCAACCGAAGCGTTGATATTTTTCCTGTCTGCTTTTGAACCTTCGAACGAACCGCCGGACTGGACCAAAGTTTATCCGCAGTTAAAAGAAGATTTTGCCCATCTGGATGCAGACGAACTTTTCGAAGAATCGCTGAACAGGAAGCCGAAGAGCTCATTCGATATGGATACCTTCCTGGAATCGACAGAAATATCGCCTGAGTTGCTGAATAAACTGCAGAAAGGACTGACTGATTTGAGCAACACGGCACAGAGTTTCGCCGATATTTCTTCTGCTACAATGGCAACAGATGTATATGTGAAGAACCTGAACGCTGCATCTGAGTCCATGAATATATTTGCTGAAGTAAATACACGCGCAGGCGAGAGTGTTGACAGTACTATTAACAAAGTGGTTCACTCAGGAGAAAAACTGGCTGAGTCTTATCACGAGTTTGTCAATACCATCCAACGTGACTTCAAGGTATTAAATGATCATTCTGGCAACTATACCGAAGAACTGGAGCGCATCAATTCGAATCTTTCGTCTCTGAATGCCTCTTATGAAGTACAGTTGGAAGGAGCCCGCAAACAGGCTGAAACAGCTTCTTCCGTACATAAGGATTTTGCTCAGATGAACGAGTTACTGTCCAGTTCGGTACAAGAGGCTAAAAAATATCAGGCCCAGGCAGAAGAGTTAAATAAAAATCTTGAAGCGCTCAACAACGTATATGGAAATATGCTTGGAGCCATGAATATCAAGAAGTAATTCACCAAATTCTCGATTCGAAATGAGTGCAAAAAATTGTCCGGAAACTCCACGGCAACGAATGATTAGCCTGATGTATCTGGTGCTAATGGCTTTATTGGCACTAAATGTCGATAAATCAGTGCTGGATGCTTTTGAAACTGTGGATCGAGGGTTATCGACGACTATCGAGAATTTCAATTCGAAGAATGCCAGGGTTTATGCCGATTTCGCGAAGGCTGCTCTTGACAATCCGGAAAAATCAGGAAATCTGAATCTGGAGGCGAAAACCGTTAAAGCAAAAACTGACTCGCTCTATAATTATATTACTGAGCTAAAAAAGATGCTGGTGGTTGCAGCAGACGGTGAAGATGGTAATATCCATAACATTAAGTCGAAGGATAATACCCAGGTAGCGCCGGAGTTGATGCTGGTAAAACACCAGGGGCGTTTAGGTAAAGAATTGAAGCAATCAATAGAATCGTATCGCAAGTATCTTTTGTCGTTGGTCGATCCCAAAGATACAGCGTTGATTGCAAGTATAAAAAGTAGTCTCAATACATCCGATCCGCCTCCGGTGGAAGGTAATTCGCCTTCATGGCAGGAGTCTATATTTCAGGGATATCCGCTCGTTGCTGTTGTAACTTTGATGTCGAAGATGCAGAGTGATATCCGTAATACCGAATCCGATGTGGCCAATTATCTGTATTCTAAAATCGATGCCACTTCGTTTAAATTCAATAAGCTAAAAGCACAGATATTGCCGAAAACCGACTATGTATTGGAAGGCGGAACCTACGAAGCGAGAATCTTCCTTTCCGCAGTCGATACAACGGCTGAGCCCCAGATTTTGGTTGATGGTAAAAAGGTCCCGGTTTTAGAAGGTGAAGGAGTTGGAGAATATCAGGTTCCTGCGACGACCGAAGGAACTCATCACTGGAAGGGATTCATCAATTATAAAGGCCCATCGGGTCAAATCAGACAATATCCGTTTGAAGGTGAATACCAGGTGGCTAAGCCGTCGATGACGGTATCTCCTACTAAGATGAATGTCTTTTATGCAGGTTTGGCAAACCCAGTCTCTATTTCAGTGCCGGGTATTCCTGCAAATAAAGTTATTCCTTCGATTACCAATGCGACAATGAAGTCGAATGGCCGGAATTATTTAGTGTATCCGAAGAAGCCCGGTGTGAAATCGGTTATTACGGTGAAAGCCGAAATTGATGGTCATGTGAAGACAATCGGTTCAACTGATTTCCGGGTGAAAAGAGTACCTGACCCGGTGGCTACCGTCGGAGGTAAAAACGAAGGTCAGATTACCAAAAACGAATTATTACTCGAACAGGGAGTCTATGCTGAAATTCCCGATTTCGATTTCGATATGAAATTTACGGTAACCTCATTTGTGGTTTCAACGACACGGGGAGGTTTCGTAGTGGATAAAAAATCCAACAGCAATTTGTTTACTCCGGACCAGATTAACCTGATGAAGAGTCTCAACTCCGGCAGTCGACTGTATATTGAAAACATTGTAGCCAAAGGAGAAGACGGGACAACCCGTAACCTTTCGGCCATCAGTTTTAGAATCAGATAAACATCCTGCTGAACCTAATTTACGGGAAGTAACAGAAATACTTAACTGATTCGCTAACTGGTAGATTATTAATTTGGAAGAACAAACTTGAGAAGAATGAAAAAGCTATTTTTGATTCTGTTTGCAATAGGGCTGGCTTGTGCTGCAACCCAGCCTGCAACGGCGCAGGTTATTGATGGTCCTTACCAGAAAAAAATTACCCGCGACCGGAAACCGGCTCCGCTTCCTGCAGTCAGAGAAGCTGATGTGTTTTGGTCAAAAACCATCTGGCGAATCATTGACTTGCGGGAAAAGATGAACCAGGATTTGTATTATCCTACCCGGGAAATGCATGGTCGGTTGAACCTCATCAATCTTCTGTTGAAAGGCATCAAAGAAGGACAAATTACTGCCTACGATGCTTCCACCGATAATGAGTTTAAACTTCCGATGACGTTCGATCAGGTGAAGGAAGCATTTGGTGCTGTACCTAAAATGGTGGAACGAAGGAATTTTGAAACGGGAGAGATGGAAAATGTCAAGGTCGATCAGGACATTAATCCCGAAGATATTAAACAGATCATGGTGAAAGAGGTTTGGTATTTCGATAAGCAAACATCAACGCTCCAGGTTCGGATTATCGGCTTATGTCCTATTCAGGAGTTTTTTCGTGACGACGACGTAAACCATGATCGTCCGCTTCGCAGAAAGGTATTCTGGGTATATTATCCCGAAGTTCGTCCCCTGTTGGCAAAATATGAGGTGTTGAATCCTTTCAACGACTCAAGAAGCCTTAGTTTCGACGATATTTTCCTGTTGCGCAAGTTTGACAGTTATATTACCAAGGAATCCAACATTTACAATGACCGTGCAATTAGTCAGTATGCGCAGGGACAGTATGCTACCAATGAATCGGAACGAATTAAAAACGAAATTTTCAACTTCGAACAGGATCTCTGGGAATATTAAATTTCCCGAAGAATAAAATAGCACTCTCATTCAAGTTTATATACACCGGAGGATATTTCCTCCGGTTTTTTTGTGCTTTTAAAAGGGCACACTGTTCTCTATCGTTTATATTCTACTCATTTCATCGTCATTTGGAAAGTAAGATGATGATTTCCAGAAAAAGCTATTCTCAAAAAAGAACCGTTTCTCTTCTTGTCTTTATACCGTTCTCGTTAAATCTTTGTACGTTTCTCCCTACTGTCTTTATACTGTTCTCTCTGCCACCTTTATACGGTTCTCGTCGAAGCTTAATACGGTTCTCGTCGAAGCTTAATACGGTTCTCATTGGAGCGTTATGTTTTTCCTCTAAAATGGTGAGTGGTTCATCGCAATTGCAAGAATGATGGTGGAGACTTTCAAAAAAAAAAGACGACCCGATGTGGATCGTCTCGAATCGTAGATGATATAGTTTTACTGAATCAATTCCTGACCGTAATCATCAGTCATTAAATCAGTAGGAATTTTTCCCTGCCATTTCCGTATGGTGTAATTAACTTTTACTGTAATCAGGTACATGACCGGCGCAATCACCAACGTAAGGAAGGTTGCGAATACCAGTCCGAAGATTACGGTCCAGGACATTGGTCCCCAGAAAGCAGTCATTTCTCCACCTACGTAGAAATCGGGATCGAAAGAAGTGAACAGCTTAATGAAGTCGAAATTCAACCCGATGGCCAGCGGAAGCAGTCCCAGTACCGTGGTGATGGCGGTCAGTAACACCGGACGGAGCCTCGTTTTTCCGGCTTTTACAATCAGTCCCTGTAGTTCCTTTATCTCAAGGAAAGCATCCTGCCGGTACGAAAGTTTTTCTTTCCGGCGCTGGCGTAGCAGGTCGATGTAGTCGACCAATACAATTCCGTTGTTCACCACAATTCCGGCCAACGAAATAATTCCGATTCCAGTCATCAGGATGACAAACTGCATTTTGAATGCACCCAATCCCAGGAATACTCCGATGGTACTGAATAAAACAGTTCCCACAATAATCAACGGCCTGATGAGTGAGTTGAACTGGGTGACCAGGATAATCAGAATCAGCGAAAGCGCAATTAACAATGCCTGTGTAAGGAAGGCCATGGTATCAGCTTGCTCTTCCTGCTCGCCGGTGAAATCTATTTTGTACCCCGGAGGAACATCGAATCCTTTCAATACCTGTCGAATGCGTTCATTGATCTCATTGGCATTGTAACCTTCTTTCACGCCCGAGTAAAGTGTGATAACCCGGGTAAAATCCTTGCGGTTGATCTTGTCATAAGTGGTTCCGTACTGGAAATCGGCTACAGCCGAAATTGGAATGGCCTTTTTGGCACCGTCGCCGCCACCATTGACATCAATGCGCTGGTTCATCAGAGAAGCAACATTGTTCCGGTATTTATCCTTGAAACGGAGCATGATGTCGTATTCGTCTTCACCTTCTTTGTATTTACCGACTTTCCGGCCGTACAATGAACTCCGGAGCGCATAGGCAACCTGCTGTGTCGACAGACCAAACCGTCGCACTTTATCGCGGTCAACGTCTACAACCATTTCCGGCTTGTCTACATTCAAATCGATTTTCAACTGGTCGATTCCCGGAATATTTTCGGCATCGATTAGCGATTTGACCTGCGTCGAGAGTTTGATTAACTCATCGAAATCGTCGCCGGAAATTTCCAGGTTGATAGGATTTCCAACGGGCGGTCCCATTTCGTCTTTATCGAGCGAAATTTTGGCTCCAACAAATCCCGACAGGTTATCTGTCAGTTTCTGCATAATCTCCGACGTATTCTCGCCATGACGGTATTTAAATTCCTTGAAAGAAATAGTCGTTAGCGATTTGTTCGTCTCGCGGTTCGAACCTAACATCTGGCCTTTTCCAACACCGACAACTGTATTGACTGACTTGACAATGTCCATGTACGGCTCGAGCGTTTTATAGACAATTGATTCAACCTGTTTCGACACTTTGTTTGTCCGGTCCAAATCGGTTCCCACCGGGAGTTCCATTGTAATATAAACGGAAGTTGGATCAACGTCCGGGAAAAACAGAACACCCGATTGGCGGCTCATGAAAAACATGAGCGAGAAAACCAATACCACGAAAGTTCCTGTTACAAAAAGCCAGGGATTTCTTCCTTTCAGCGCAAAGCGAAGTGTGCCTTCATACGCTTTTTCCATTCGCGGAATAAAGTGCTCCTGGAAAGCCCTCGCCAATGGGCGCATGATATAATGGTTCCCCAGAATAACCAGTGTGATGACAGCCAATATATTTCCAAACCAAAACACTTTCATGAAATAGAAAGGAATGGACAGAATGGCAAAAATTATTGCATTGCGCCAAAGTTTGGTCATGTTCTTTTTCCCGTGCAGATTCTCCAGTTTCATGAAGGTGGAGGTGAAAGCCGGATTCAGAATCAACGCTACAAACAGCGACGAGGTAAGCACGATAATCAGTGTGATGGGAAGGTATTTCATGAATTCTCCCATGATTCCCTTCCAGAAGACCAATGGGAAGAACGCTGCCAGCGTAGTTGCCGTTGACGATATAATCGGGTAGGCAATTTCACTTACTCCTTTCTTGGTTGCCGTCATCGCATCACTTCCGTGGGAATAGAGCCGGTACACGTTTTCAACCACCACAATGGCATTGTCGACCAACATACCCAGAGCCAGAATCATGGAGAATAGTACCATGAAATTCAATGTATAGCCCATCTGCTTGATGATGATGAACGAAATGAACATCGACATCGGGATAGCCAGACCGGAGAACAGCGCATTGCGTGGTCCCATGAACAGGTACAAAATAAACATCACCAACAACATTCCCATGATAATGGAATTCTCCAGGTTGTTGATTTGGTTCCGGATATAAGTCGTGCTATCGTCAGAAACGACAGCGTTCAGTCCGGAAGGAATCGCACCACTATCTTTCGCTTTTTGAATAATCCGGTAAACTTTGTCGGATGCATCCAATACATTGGCACCGCTCTTTTTCACGATGGAAAGACTCACAACCGGCATTTTGTCCAGTCGCGAGATGGTAGTTCGTTCCTGGAATCCGTCAGTAACATTCCCGATGTCGCGCAAATACACCACGTTTCCGTTTTCCGATTTCACAATCGTATTGCGAATCTGGTTCATGTTGGAGTAGTCGGCTTGCGTACGAATAGACCGGCGGGTATCATCGGAAATCATTTCTCCCGCGCCCATGGTCACGTTTTCAAACCGGATGGCATCTTCAATATCCTGAAAGCTTACATTACTCGCTTCGAGCATGTACGGATCGACGTCAATCTGAATTTCCCGTTCGTCGATTCCCTGGATATCGGCTTCCGATATTTCGGATAGTCCTTCCAGTTCATCCTGCAGTTTTTCCGCATAACGCTTCAACTCTGACAAACTGTAGTCGCCATAAAGGTTGATGCTCATAATGGGAAATTCTTCAAAATCGAGATCTTCTACCGACGGGTCATTATCCAAATCATCGGGAAGTTCGCTCTTGGCTTTGTCAACCTGGTCCTTGGTGTCCTGCAATGCCTGTTTTACGGGCACATCGGTTTCAAACTCGAGGACAATCAAACTCATATCCTGGTAAGAAGACGAACTGACATTTTTAACGCCTTTCAGGTTCTTTAACTCCTTCTCGATAGGACGTGTAATCAGGTTTTCAATATCGACCGGTGAGTTTCCCGGATAAACGGTCGAAATCATCACATAGGGAATCACAATCTCCGGATTGAGTTCCCGTGGCATCTGTTGGTACGAAAGTAATCCGAAGCCAGCCAGAATTGCCGTCAAAATAAAAATCGTTGTTTTATTCTTCAGAGCGGCATATGTCGGCTTGAAAATCCGGTGAATACCCTCGGTATTAGATGAATTATTGTTGTTCTCAATATTCGACATCGGAATCTTTTGTTACAAGTTGTTTGGCAATTAGTGAATGGAAATGGGTGAACCGTCGACAACCTGTTCGTATCCTTCTACAATCAGTTTTTCGCCGGTTTTTAAGCCGTTACTCAACATGGTGTAGTTGTTGTTATTGCGACCGGTTTCAACATATCGTTTCGAGGCTTTCCACTTCCCTGAATTTTGGGCAGCCACAAATACGTACTTTCCGTTGAAATCATTCTTGATTAGAATAGACGGAACAACGATGGCATCGTTGGCTTTGTAATCGGTGATGTGCAGCAACGAAACCAGGTTCGGACGAATCTCCTTGTCGGGATTATTCAGGTTAACCCTGACCTGGAAAGTCCGGTTGTCGGGATTGATAGTGCTCGACTTCCGGAAAATCGGTGCGGTGACCGTTTTCTTCAGGGCCGGGAAATTGATATCTACTTCCTGTCCGGCATGAATGGAAGTCAGGTAGGCTTCCGATACATCGGCATAAATCCGCACATTGGAGATGTTGACGACCTTGGCAAACGGAATGGCTGGTCCGGCAATCTCGCCTTGCTTTTGGTAGATACGATCGACTACTCCATCTACCGGCGATTTAATAATCGCCATATCGAGTTGAGCCTGCAATCCTTCCAGTTTACGCTGTAGCGATTCTTTGTTAGATTTGGCCTGCAGGTATTCAATCTCGGATCCGATATGCTGGTCCCAAAGTTTCTGCTGACGTTCGAAGACCGTTTTGGCTAACTCAAGCTGAATCTGCAAATCTTCGATGTTTCGTTGAATCGCTTCGGTATTCAGGCGGCCCATCACAGTTCCTTTTCTTACATGCTGTCCTTCGGTTACATCGATGGAAATAATGTTTCCGGCGGTTTCCGGAGCTACCGTAACATCTTCGTCGGCTTCTACATTGCCGGTCACTTCGATGGTATGCGTAAAGCGTTTCGGGACAACGGTATCCACCTTGACGGGAATTGTTTTATCTACTTTTTCGGTGCCCAGTTCCTTTTCCAGTTGGGCAATCTTCTGCTTCAGTTCCGTAGCCTGTTGGCGATAATCCTGAAGCAATTGTTCTTTGGCTTTGCGGTCACCTTCTTCGGTTGTAGTGGCGCTGCAGGCCATCAAAACAACGAGTGGTAATATCAGTAATAGCTTTTTCATCTTTCCGGGTTGTATCAATTTCAAATCGTTAAGCTGGTATGTGTTCATTTTCTTGACTGGTAATTAAACCGTTGAGTATTTTTATAAATTTCCTTCTGCTTTGTCTAGGTTTATTTTCGACTGCAATAGTTGCAGCATGGATATCAGGTAATTGGAATACGCTGTCAGGTACTGCGTTTCGTTTTGCGATAACTCGGTACTGGAAGCAATTCCGTTATTGAATTTTATTTGTGTTTTGTCGTAAATCCGCTGTGCGATGGCTCTGTTTTCCTTATCGTTTTTGTATTTGTCCATCGCACTTTCCATGTCCGACAATGCGGTCAGATATTGCATCTGAAGGTTCTGAATGTTTTGCAACTGTTCATTTTCAGCTTTTTTTACTTCGAGTTTTGCCTGATTGATCCGCGAAGTACGTGCACCGGAATAAGTGATGGGCAACGTGATTTGCAAACCAACCATCGAGGATGGATACCAATCGGCTGTTGTAACATTAAATTCATTGCTGTAAGCCGTTTTCTGGTAGTTGTAAAAAGCGTTTAGCTTGGGCAGAAAACTGACCTTCTCCAGGCTGAGTAACGATTGTTTGGCGGCTACCTGGGTTTCCTGCATCCGGTAATCGATGTGCTGTGTATAATCGAACTTCCCGGTTAACGCTGCTCCGGTTTGGATGGGCTGAATAAATCGCGAAAGACTGTCTTTCAGCTGAATGTCCCAATCCACATTCATGCCCATCGCGAATTTCAGGACCATCTTCGATACCCTGATTTCCCGCTCGGCTTTGATCACTTCGTTTTCGGCCTGTTGTTGCATCAACTGCAGTTGTTCCACATCCTGTTCTTCGCGAAAGCCATTTTGGTAATAGGCTTTTGCTTCTTTCAGCAGCTGTTCGCTGTTCAGCAGATTGTCTTTCACTATACCCATTTTTTCTTCAGCAATCAGCGTTGTGAAATAGGCGCTGGTGACTGCTTCCCTTACGGCGATATTGGTTTTCTCTTTGGCATTACGAGCCAAATCCACGTATATTTTGGCCGATTTCAGACCAATCAGGTACGAGCCGTCGAAAATCATCTGAGAAACCGAAAAGCCGAAATTGGAGTTGTAGTCCTGGCCGAATTTCACCGGAATGTAGGTTCCGGGTTCACCGCCGACGAATTCAGCCGGAATAAGCGATACCGGCAAGTTCAGGTTGGCCGTATATCCGGCCGAGGCATCAACCTGCGGTAGCCCGGAAGCAATGGTTTCCCACACTTTTTTCTGAGACGTCTGCAAATCAATGTCAGCGTTTTTCGAATTGAACGAGTGCTCCATCGCGTACTGAAGCGCCTCGTCAAGTGTGAAGTATAGTGTGTCCGGTTGCTGTGCCTTTGCCCCGTAAACAAACATCAGGCAAAGTGAAGCAAGTAAGAGTGTCTTTCTCATCGTTAATTATTCAGGTTAATCTATTTTTTTTTCATACTTACATCTGTGTGTTTGGGGGAAACTAGCGAGGTAGGTATGGATATTTTAATTACAATGTGTTAGTGCAAAAATAGAGGGGGACAAAACGCGTTTCAAGAAAGAATCGGTAAACGGCGGCGTTGTATCGGTGAATGGCGTTCGGTAAAAGATTGGGGATTTTAGAATGAATAGATGTCTTTCTTGCCTTTTACTTTCTGAACAACTCTTCGTACCGGTAATAATCGCCAACGGATATACGAGTTCCAGTCAAACCAGCGGTCGTGCTCCTCACATTTCTTTCCGCAGCGTTGACAGTGTTCATCCTCATTCGAGCAGGCATTTATGGGGTCAAAATCGTGTCCGAACAGGAAGCAGACAACATGAAACGGTTTCCGTTTTGGTATGTCAGAATGATCATTTTCCATTGTTCTTCGTTTTTTCATGGTTGGTGAAATTTGTAAAATGTCTGAAATCTGGATTTCGTTTGGTCTGGCAAATCTAACCCGTGGTGTTTTCCCGGTCGTCTCATTTTCCGAAAACGGGAAACCCTCGGGATTTGAATTTCCGATCTGGTGCTTTTTCAATGACAATTCAAAAATCGAATAACCTGAACGCAGATGAAACGAAAAATCGGTGAATGGCGGTTATTCGTCGGTAAATGACAATCCGACTCCTTTCGGCGAAAGCTGTGGCATGTCGCTTTTTCATCCGCACTGATTTTTCTACCTTTGTGCATCAATTTTTAATTCTTAACCCGAATGGACAAGCTCGTCATTTACAATACGCTTACGCGGAAGAAAGAATTGTTCAAACCCATTCATCCCGGAGCTGTGGGGATGTATGTCTGTGGACCTACAGTTTACGGTGAAGCACACTTGGGACACGCCCGGCCCGCTATCACGTTCGATATGCTTTTCAGATATTTGAAACACGTGGGTTATAAAGTGCGCTATGTGCGGAACATTACCGATGTGGGGCACCTGGTTGACGATGCTGATGAGGGAGAAGATAAAATTGAACGCAAAGCGAAAGTCGAGCAGCTGGAGCCAATGGAGGTTGTGCAGATGTACACCAACAGCTATCGCGGAAATATGGCCCGGCTGAATAACCTTCCACCGAGTATCGAGCCGACGGCTTCGGGGCATATTATAGAGCAGGTTGAGGCCGTGAAGAAGATTTTGGAAGCTGGATACGGCTATGAAAGCAACGGCTCGGTTTATTTCGATGTAGAGAGATTCTCGAAAGACCACCATTACGGCAAACTTTCCGGAAGAAAAGTGGAAGATCTTTATTCCAATACCCGAGAATTAGACGGACAATCGGAGAAAAGATCGTCGATGGATTTTGCCCTGTGGAAAAAAGCAACGCCTGAGCATATCATGCGCTGGCCGTCGCCGTGGAGCGACGGTTATCCCGGCTGGCACATGGAGTGTACAGCGATGAGCACTAAATACCTGGGCGAACGGTTTGACATCCACGGAGGTGGAATGGATTTGCTGTTTCCCCATCACGAAGCTGAAATAGCTCAAAGTGTTGCTTGCACCGGACATGAATCGGTGAATTACTGGATGCACAACAACCTGATTACGATCAACGGCCAGAAGATGGGCAAGTCGCTGGGGAATTTCATTACACTCAACGAGTTGTTCGGAGGTAAGCACGATTTGTTGGAGAAGGCGTACAGCCCCATGACGATTCGTTTCTTCATTCTGCAGGCGCATTATCGAAGCCCGCTCGATTTCTCGAACGAAGCACTGCAGGCGGCCGAAAAAGGGATGGAGCGTTTGATGAAAGCGATTGAAGTGCTGGGAAATCTGCCGGCTTCCGCTGGATCAACCGTTGATGTAGCCGCTTTGAAGGAAAAGTGCTACGAAGCGATGAACGATGATTTGAACAGCCCCGTCCTGATTGCGCATCTGTTTGATGGCGTGAAGATGATCAACTCCATCAATGATGGGAAGGAAAAGATATCAGCGAAAGATTTAACCGTACTTCAACAGCTGTATCGCGAATTTGCATTCGACATTTTGGGCTTGCAATCGGAAGAGCAAGCGGCTGCCGGTGGAGGTGAAGAAACGATGACGCACGTTGTGGATTTATTGTTGAATCTGAGGATAGAGGCCAAGAAGAACAAAGACTGGGCAACCGCTGATAAGATTCGGAATGAATTAAGCGCCCTTGGATTCGAAATAAAAGATACCAAAGATGGCTTTTCCTGGGAGCTGAAGAAATAAAATAAGCACTTGATAACGAACAGAAACCTGCTTTTAATGAGGCAGGTTTTTTTATGCTCGTCTCATTTTTATTGTTCAGAAAATGCTCTTAAATTTAGGAAGCACCATGCAGGTGAAACCAAAGTCATTAACTACAAAAACGTGCTTATGAAAACTTTTCGAATAATTGCTGCATTTGCTTTGCTATTGATGGTTGCTTTTCAAGCGAAAGCTGGTACCGATGAAAAGAATAAAATAGCCGGTACCTGGGAATATTCAGCACCCACTGCACCTTATCCATACACGTCAGGACGAATTGTGCTGACAGAAGCTGAAAATGGTTTGGCCGGAGAACTGGTGGTCAACGGGAATCGTTTGCCGGCTTCGTCAGTCGCTTTTGAAAATGATGAGTTGGTGATGGAAGTGGAGATAGAGTATAATCTGGTAACTGTTAAGTTTAAGCTGGTCGATGGAAGTTTAGTGGGCGAAGCCAATAGTCCCGATGGGCCGGTTGAAGTGAAAGCTTCCAGAATTGATTAATTTACATTACCTGAAATAGAAAAGCCGGAAGCATAAAACAACTTCCGGCTTTTTATCTTGAATGCCGAACCCATGATTATCGGTTCTCGTACATTTCACGATAATAATTCTCGTAGGTTCCGTTGACAATATTTTCCAGCCATTTCTGGTTGCCCAGGTACCAATCGACGGTTTTCTCAATCCCTTCTTCGAATTGCAGCGACGGTTTCCAGCCCAACTCCTTCATCAACTTGGAAGAATCGATAGCATAGCGTAAATCATGGCCGGCCCTGTCTTTCACGAAAGTGATGAGCTTTTCCGATGTTCCGGGCTCCCGATCCAGTTTTTTATCCATCACCTTGCAGAGGGTGCGAATCAGATCAATGTTGGTCCATTCGTTGTTACCGCCAATGTTGTAGGTTTCTCCTTCTTTTCCTTCCTGGAAAATGAGGTCGATGGCCCGGGCATGGTCTTCAACGTACAGCCAGTCGCGAATATTTTCTCCTTTTCCGTAAATCGGAATCGGCTTGTTGTTTTTAATGTTATTGATGGCCAGCGGAATCAATTTCTCCGGGAATTGATTCGGGCCGTAGTTGTTTGAGCAGTTCGAAATGACTACCGGAAGCCCGTAGGTGTTGTGATAGGCCCGGACCAAATGATCGGAGCTGGCTTTGGATGCAGAATAGGGGCTTTTAGGGTCGTAAGAAGTGGTTTCAGTAAAGAAACCTGTTGCTCCGAGCGAGCCGTAAACCTCGTCGGTTGAAATGTGATAAAACCGTTTCCCGGAATAATCATCTTTCCAGATTTCGCGGGCTGCATTCAGCAAATTAACCGTTCCCACGATGTTGGTCATGATGAACTCCATCGGGTTGCTGATGGAGCGATCGACATGCGATTCGGCAGCCAGGTGCATCACGCCGTCGAACTGATATTTCCTGAAAAGTTTTTGTATAAAATCGTCATCGGTAATGTCGCCCTTTACGAACTGGTAATTGGGCTTGTTTTCGATGTCTTTCAGGTTCTCCAGGTTGCCGGCGTACGTCAGCGCATCGAGGTTGATGATTTGGTATTCCGGGTAACCGTTTACCAAACGGCGAACAACATGGGAGCCAATGAATCCGGCCCCTCCGGTAATTAAAATAGTTTTCTGCATGGTCTTGCTATTTCAGAACCCTAAAGGTAATAACAAAGGTTGTCGCTACTGTATATTCCTGACTTTCTTTTCCCAATTCCAGGCAGAAAGTAGTGTTTCTCCCAGTGATTTTTCTGCCTTCCAGCCCAGTATCTTGTTAGCCTTGGTAGTATCGGCATAGGTCTGCTCGATGTCACCTGCGCGGCGTCCTACAATCTGATAATTGAGGTCTACTCCGGTAACTTCAATGAAGGTTTTTACCAGTTCTAATACCGAGGCTCCTTTTCCGGTACCAATATTGAAAAACTCGTAGCGAGCATCATTTTTGTTTTCGAGTAGTCGTTCAATCGCTACCACGTGGGCTTTGGCCAAATCGACCACGTTGATGTAATCGCGGATGGCCGTTCCATCCGGAGTGTTGTAGTCGTCACCAAAGATGCTTAGCTTTTCGCGAAGCCCTGCTGCAGTTTGGGTGATAAAAGGAACCAGGTTGTTAGGAACACCGCGGGGCAATTCACCAATAAGTGACGACGGATGTGCCCCAACCGGGTTGAAATAGCGAAGTGCGATAGCGTTGATTCCCTTCATCGCTTTTACGCTGTCGCGGATAATATCTTCGGCCACTGCTTTGGTATTCCCGTAAGGCGATTCGGCTTCTTTACGGGGCGTGTCTTCCGTAACCGGAAGAACATCAGGCTGACCGTAAACGGTACATGATGATGAAAAAACGAAGTTGGGAACATCATGTTTGGGCATCAGCTCCAGCAAATTCATCAGCGAAACCAGATTATTCCGGTAGTAAAGCAGTGGCTTTTCAACCGATTCTCCTACTGCTTTACTGGCGGCGAAGTGAATGATGGCTTCTATATTCGGATATTTGTTGAAGAATGCTTCCAGTCGATTATAATCCTGAAGATTAAATTCCTCAAATGTGGGGCGAATACCGGTTATCTTTTCAATTTTGTCCACTACATCGGCAGTCGAATTCGACAAATCGTCTATAATAACCACATCGTAGCCGGCTTCCTGTAGTTCAACAACAGTATGAGATCCAATGTAACCCGTTCCTCCGGTTACCAGAATTTGCTTTTTCATGTATCGGTTCCTTTCATTTTTATCGGAGTCTCAAAAATAGGAATTATAGGATAAAATTTTGCTTCTCAGGAGGATCAGTTCTCAAGCTATTCTGTTTGATAACTTTATTGTAAAGTAAGGTTTGGCTTCACCTAATTTTTCGCTACATTTGGTTGCTAAGAAATGCTAAAAGGGAAAATGGATATCAGCATCTATCTTATTGAATTAGTTCGAATTCACGATTGTGTTATCGTTCCTGAACTGGGTGGTTTCATTTCGAATTACCAGCCGGCCGGAGTCGATTACAACCGAAATACGTTTGCCCCTCCGCGCAAAGAGATTGTTTTTAACAGTAAGCTGACCGGAAATGATGGTTTGTTGGTGAATCACATTTCCGAAAGCGAAGGAGTAGGGTATCTGGAAGCTCGTCAGATTATTGCTGAATTTGTTGATGAAGCATGGTCGAAGCTCGAAAACGGTGAGAAACTGGAATTCCAGCACATCGGCTCGCTTCATTACGATAGGCATGAGAAGCTGATTTTTGAACCGGAACTGGTTGAAAATTTATTGCTCGATTCTTACGGAATGGGCGATTTCCATTTCCCGAAGATTGAGCGCAACGATTTGGTGCGGACGACCGCCCGCTTCGAAGACAAAGAGGCTGTGCGGGTCGTTTTCAATTCACGGACGGCAAAAAAATTGCTTATCGGAGTTCCGCTGATGCTGGCACTTACCTTGATACCTCTTTCCAAGCACATGCAACAGGGAGATACGTCAACAGGTGACCAGGCATCGACTACATCATCTGTGTTATCGGTAATGGATAGTACGCCGGCAGACACGTTTGTTGCAGCTGATAAAATTCCGGCTGAGTCGGTACCAGTAGAATCGAAAGCAAAACCCAAAGCCGACGAAACCCTGGCCGACAATCAGGTCGTGAGTGAACCGGCGGTTAGAGTCGAAAAGCCCGTTACCAATGAAGATGCCACCCGTTTTTACCTGGTTGGCGGAAGTTTTAAAAGCGAAGTAAACGCGAAGAAATATCAGGACGATTTGATTCGTCAGGGGTACGATTCCCAGATTTTTACATTGGATAACGGATTTTACCGGGTAACAATTCAATCGTACAACGATCGTGACGAGGCATTGGCCGTATTGGATAATCTGACCAAGGCCAATCCTAAATCGGGAATCTGGTTGCTGGAAGAATAGAAGAATATTGACAATACGATATTGGGCTGGCTTGATTGCCGGCCTTTTTTGTGTCCGAAAAAATGCCACCCCGAATAAACGGGATGGCAAAAACGGGGGCATCCGGCTTTTGGTGCTTCTACATAAGGGGTGCCGGTTTTCGGGGTATGGTTTTGATTGTCTATTTCCCTGTAGTAGATTCCGGAGTACCTAAGTTGGTTCGGAACGCTCCTTCAATTCCATTCATTTTGTACAATAAAGTAGTCAAAACGTAAAAATCCCGGTCATAGCAAAGTGCCCCTGACCAGGATTCATGAAATGGATGTAATAATCTGCTTTATTAACCTACTGCTCGTTGTCTAATTCTTTAATGTATCTGAACGCTATTCGTTTGAGGGCTTGCCGATAGTAGCCAGAATTCCACCATCTACGTAAACCACTTGTCCGTTTACAAAATCGGATGCTTTGGATGCCAGGAAAATAGTGGTTCCAGCCAAATCTTCCGGATCACCCCAGCGTCCGGCCGGTGTACGACTGATAATGAAATCATTGAACGGATGTCCGTTAACCCGGATTGGAGCAGTTTGTTCTGTTGCAAAATAGCCGGGGCCAATTCCGTTCACCTGGATGTTGTATTTGGCCCATTCTGTAGCCATATTCTGCGTTAGCATTTTCAGACCGCCTTTGGCTGCGGCGTAAGCACCGACTGTATCGCGTCCCAGCTCACTCATCATCGAGCAGATGTTGATGATTTTACCGCTTGCATTTCTTTTCAGCAATCGCTTTACTACATTGCGTCCCATGATAAACGGAGCGACCAAATCGATATCTACAACCATGCGGAATTCCTCCACATCCATTTCGGTCATTGGAACACGCTTGATGATGCCGGCGTTGTTGACCAGAATATCAATAGGGCCAACCTCTTTTTCGATGATATCGAGATTTTTGATGACTTCGTCTTCTTTGGTTACATCGAAGAGATAGCCTTTTACCTGGATAGCGTCTTCAGCGTAAGCGGCGAGTGCCTTTTCCATTTTGTCAGGGGTGTGGCCGTTAATGACCAGAGTTGCTCCCGCCTGCGCCAGCGCTTTGGCCATCGCCATCCCCAAACCGTGTGTGGCACCGGTTACCAGCGCTACTTTGCCATTTAAGTCAAATAAGTTCATCATGGTTTATCGTAATTCATCGGGTTGACTAAAATCCATATCGCTATAATCGAGGTTTTCACCCGACATTCCCCAGATGAAGGAGTAGTTGGAGGTGCCGGCGCCACTGTGAATCGACCACGAAGGTGACAAAACGGCTTGCTCATTGTGCATCCAGATGTGGCGGGTTTCCTTCGGTTCACCCATGAAGTGACAGACACTTTGTCCTTCCGGAACGTTGAAATAGAAGTACGCTTCCATCCTCCGGTCGTGGGTGTGTGCAGGCATGGTGTTCCAAACGCTTCCGGGCTGCAGTTCTGTCAATCCCATCTGCAATTGGCAAGTCTGAACGATTCCATTAATGATAAGCTGGTTGACTTTGCGTGCATTTGATGATTCGAGCGCTCCCAGTTCCAGCACATTGGCATCGGCCATGGTAACCAGTTTATTCGGGTAACTGGTGTGCGCCGGAGCGGAGTTGATATAATAGTGGGCCGGCTTGCTGGCATCCACACTTTCAAAGGTTACTTTTTTCGTTCCTCTGCCGAGATAAAGTGCCTCTTTGTAGTTGAGCTCATAAGTCTCACCGTCGGAGGTAATTTTCCCTTTTCCACCCACATTGATGATTCCCATTTCTCTTCTTTCCAGGAAATAATCGGCTTTCAATGGCTCGATGCTTTCCAGTTCCAATGCTTTGCTTTTCGGAATTACACCTCCAACCATGTACCGATCGATGAACGAGTAGATGAAATGAATCTTATCGTCATTCATCAGGTTATCGGCTAAAAATTCTTTACGCAGACGCTCGGTATTATAGCGTTTGGCGTCATCCGGATGGGCGTTGTGTCTCTTTTCGTATGTGGTACTCATATCTATTTGATTTTTAATGAATCCTTATTTTAACATTCGGTATATTTCACTTCCTGCCAGCAGAAATCCGCCGACTCCATAAACTTCGGTCATGTCGCTGGTCACGTGTTTGGGATCGGCGCCAATGGGTTGCACCCAACCCAGTTTTCCGTCAGGATGAACAGCATCGATGAGGGCTTGCCAACCTTTCTCCACAACCGGCAGGTAAATTTCTTTATCGAGCAGGCCGTTGGCGATTCCCCAAGCCAGGCCATACACGTAGAATGCAGTTGCACTGGTTTCCGGTGCCGGGTACGATTTTGGGTCAAGCAGGCTGGCATGCCAGTATCCAGAAGAGTCCTGTAGTGTCGCCAGTTTAGCGGCCATTTTTTTGAAAATATCTTCGAAATAGCGGCGTTCCGTATAGTTTTCAGGTAGCTCCGTCATGATGATGGACAGGCCGGCAAATACCCATCCGTTGCCTCGTCCCCAGAATATTTTCTGGCCATTGGCTTCCCGCATATCGAAATACCGGTCATCGCGATAAAACAGATCTTCATCCGTATCGAAGAGATAATCGGTGGTGGCTTTATATTCTTTGAACATGAAGTTCAGGTATTTCTTCTTTTCGGTTACGTTGGACAGTGTTGCCCAAACGGTTGGTCCCATGAATAAAGCATCGCACCACGACCAGCGATCGGTACAATTATTCCCTTTCTCATAGGAGAAATTTTTGATGCTGGCATCCGACGGATGTTTCATGATCCAGTCCAACCGTTTCTTTGTTGGTTTCAGCATCTTCTTCTCGTGGTATTTTCGGTACATCTCGAGGTACATAAGTCCTACCACATGGTCGTCAGCATGATAAGTCCGTTTGCCCAGTTGCCAGTTGGTTTTTTCGCCAATGTTGTAAAGCCAATTGTAGTATTTAGGCGATTTGGCAATTTTTGCCCACTCGACCATTCCTTTGTAGAGAGCGCCATTCGTCCAGTCGGTGAGCTGGTGTTGAAGCGGGGTTTTGAGTTGCCAGTCGGCTACCTTTTCCATCGCCCTGTATACATCCGGACGCATGAGTTTTCCGGATAAAGACGCAGTGGTTTGCGCACGACTTACCGAAACGATTAATAACAGAACTATCGCAATCAGAATTTGTGTCAGGCGGCTGTATTTTATTTTTATGCAATCGATTGTCTTCATCGGCAAATTTTATTTCATGGTTGATTTTCGGATGACTAGTTTGGGTTGAATGTATTGTTGTTTAGCGCTTTTTTCAGAGTCTCTAGAGTCAATAATCCGGAACAGCATTTCGGCCGCGCTTCGTCCCATCTCTTCGGCCGACTGGTCGACAGAGGTCATAGCTGGTTCCATGAATTCGGTGAAGGGCTCGTTAGCGAAACCCGCCACAGCTACCTCGTCTGGGATACGAATTCCTGTTTTTTTCATGAAGAGAATCGCGCCTAGTGCAGAGTAATCACTGCAGGAGAAAAGTCCGTCAGGACGATTTTGAACCGACTGACCAAAGATTTTTTCCGCAAAATCAGCGCCTTCTTCACGCGTAAGCGCTTGCTCAGCCATCCATTCCGGATTCACCGAAAGGTTATTTTTTCCCAGGGCGTCCGTAAAACCTCTTTTTCTTTCCCGGTAGTTATTCAAATAGTCAGGACCGCCCATGAAAGCAATCTTTCGGCAACCTTGCCGGATGAGGTGTTCTGTTGCCTGAAAAGCTCCGGCATAATCGTCGAGTACGACCCGGTAGTTGTTCTCTTCTTCAAGCACGCGGTCGAAAAAGACGATGGGAATATCTCGCTTTAACACCTCCCGAATGTGTTCGTATTGCCTGGTTTCTGCCGAAAGTGACATGATAAATCCGTCAACCGGAATACGCAGGAACGCTTCCAGTCCGGCTTTTTCATTTTCCAGACTTTCATGCGACTGGAATATCACCACGTTTCGTTTGGCCGCACTGCTAACCGCTTCAATTCCGGCAATCGCATTCGAAAAGAAATGCCGGCTGATGCGCGGTACCAACACGCCAATGGTATTGCTCCGACCTTTACGCAGGTTTGAGGCGTTGCTGTTGGGCTGGTAGTTCCACTTGGCCGCCAGTTCGGTCACTTCCTTACGGGTTTTCTCGCTGATGCGGGGATTGCCCTGCAGTGCTCTCGAAACAGTAGAGGAAGATAATCCCAGCTCTTTGGCCAAATCGTGTATGGTAATGCGCGGATTTTTCACCTTACAATATTAAACAATGTGAAAAAGTTGTGCAACCGATTGCGCATTGAATGTTTCATTGAGTATTGAAAAAATAATTCCCCGTAAAACCAGCTTTACTGCATGATGATTCGTTGGATAAGATATTACAGAAGTAATGAGCCGGGAAGCTTAAAAAAAGAGCTGAATTGCTCTTTCTTCAAAACCACGCCTGCTTTTGGTAAAAAAGACGTGTGGTTCTGATCGAAACCTAACGTGATTTTGATGAGAACCTTGCGTGCTTTTGACTGAAACCACGTGTGGTTTGAGTTAAAACCTGCGGTGATTTTGTGCAACCGGTCAAAATAATGTTTTAGTGAGTTTGTTTACGATCATTTTTAGGGGCATGAATACGGTGAAGCAACCCTCATTGTTTCGTAGGAATGGATGGGGCCATATGGGGGCGGCAATTCAAGCTAACCCATGCGGTTGGCCGAGAAAAATAAGCGGCCATCCCGGAATATTATATCCGAAATGACCGCCTGTTTATATGTTTTGTGGGAGGCTTAGCGAACTTCGCCACCGTTTTTAATGGCTTTGTCGGGTGAGACGAATGCCAAAGTTCCATCGGGATTTTCGGCCATCAGGATCATGCCTTGCGACTCGATTCCGCGAAGTTTTTTCGGCGCCAGGTTCACCAAAATCGAAACCTGCTTACCGATGATTTCTTCCGGCGTGTAATATTCGGCAATACCTGAAACCACGATTCGTTTGTCGATGCCGGTATCAATTTTTAGTTTCAGCAGCTTTTTCGTCTTGGCTACTTTCTCGGCTTCGATGATGGTACCTACCCGGATGTCCAGCTTCGCGAAATCGTCAAATTCGATGTTCTCTTTGGCTGGTTTGGCCTCGGCAGCTTCCAATTCGTTGGCTTTTTTCGTTGCCAGCAACTTGTCAACTTGTGCCTGGATAGTGGCGTCTTCGATTTTCTCGAAAAGCAGTTCCGGCTTGTTAACCTTGTGACCGGCCGCTATCAAATCGGTACGTCCCAGATTTTCCCAGCTGAGTTTTTCCAGGTTCATGAAGCCACGCAATTTGTTCATGCTGAAAGGCAGGAAGGGCTCAAAAACGATGGTGAGATTGGCCGCAATCTGCAAACAAACATTCATGATGGTTTTTACCCGCTCCGGATCGGTTTTTACCACTTTCCAGGGCTCCATATCGGCTAGGTATTTGTTCCCCAAACGGGCCATATCCATCGCACCTTTCAGGGCTTCCCGGAAACGGTAGTTGTCGAGCGATTTCTCGACGTCTTTTCTCAGCTTACTGATGTCAGCCAGCGTCTCGCTGTCATATGCTTCCAAAGCACCGGCCGCCGGAGTTTCCCCATCGTAATATTTGTTGGTCAGTACCAGTACGCGGTTCACAAAGTTTCCGAGGATAGCAACCAACTCGCTGTTGTTCCGTGTCTGGAAATCTTTCCAGGTAAAGTCATTGTCCTTGGTTTCCGGAGCATTGGCTGTGAGTACATATTTCAGCACATCTTCCTTGCCGGGAAATTCTTCAAGGTATTCGTGTAGCCAAACGGCCCAGTTCCGCGAGGTCGAGATTTTGTCGCCTTCCAGGTTGAGGAATTCGTTGGCCGGAACATTGTCGGGAAGAATATAACTTCCTTCTGCTTTCAGCATGGAAGGGAAGATGATACAGTGGAAAACGATGTTGTCCTTTCCAATGAAGTGGACCATTTTCGTTTCCGGATCCTTCCAGTACTTTTCCCAGTCGGGCGACCACTCTTTCGTTGCCGAGATGTAGCCAATGGGTGCATCGAACCAAACGTAGAGCACTTTGCCTTCGGCACCGTCGACCGGAACAGGAACGCCCCAATTCAGGTCACGGGTAACCGCGCGGGGATTCAGTCCGCCGTCAATCCACGATTTACACTGACCGTACACATTCGGTTTCCACTCTTTGTGTTGTTCCAAAATCCACTCACGCAACCACGGCTCATATTGGTCGAGTGGCAGATACCAGTGCTTGGTTTCCCGTAAAACGGGTTTGTTACCGCTCAGTACCGATTTTGGATCGATGAGGTCGGTTGCGTTGAGTGACGAACCGCAACTTTCGCACTGATCGCCATACGCTTTTTCGTAATTACATTTCGGACAGGTACCGGTGATGTACCGGTCGGCCAGAAACTGCCTGGCCTCTTCGTCATAGAACTGCTCGGAGGTTTGCTCGATAAACTCGCCTTTGTCGTAAAGGGTTTTGAAAAACTCCGAAGCTGTTTCGTGATGAATTTTCGCACTGGTGCGGGAATAAACATCGAAGGAAATACCAAATTTGGCAAACGATTCCTTGATGATGCCGTGATATTTATCGACGATATCCTGAGGGGTAACGCCTTCTTTTTTTGCTTTCAGGGTAATGGGAACGCCATGTTCATCCGATCCGCCGATGAATGCCACTTCTTCTCCTTTGAGACGGAGGTAACGGGCATAAATATCGGCCGGAACATATACGCCGGCCAGGTGACCGATGTGAACCGGACCATTGGCATAGGGTAATGCCGAGGTGATAAGCGTTCGTTTGTAATGACTCATGTTGTTTGGAATATCGGTGATGAATGATTTTTCGTATTGAAGCACAAAGATAATCAATGCCTACAGAATGCAACGGGGTTTATTGTGGAAATTCCGGTTATGCGGTTTCAGGCGTGAACTGGTTCGCAGGTTTGTCTTCATATCCTCTGTGCGGGAGCTGCTCGGGTTTTTATTATCTTGGTATAAATTTTCCCGCGAATGCAGAAATTAAGACGTACACTTTACCGAATTATTTTTGGAACGGATACACCGGCCGGGCGTGGTTTTGACGTTGTGTTGCTTTGGGCCATTCTGCTCAGTGTTTTAACGGTTGTGCTCGAGAGTGTCAAATCATTTCGGGCTGCCTATCCCGGAACCTTCCAGTTTTTAGAGTGGTTTTTCACCATCCTGTTTACGGTAGAATATGTCTTGCGGATTTTGACGCATCCGCGTCGGTGGAAATACGTTACCAGTTTCTTCGGGATTATTGACCTGATGTCTGTTTTGCCGACTTACATCGGGTTGTTCTTTTTGCGGTCTCATTTCCTGTTAACGGTCCGGGCGTTCCGCTTGCTGCGAATTTTCAGGATACTGAAACTGGGAAGATACATGCACGAATCGCAGGTCTTGATTTCGGCCCTGAAAAAGAGTATGTACAAAATCGTGGTCTTCTTTGGTGTGGTGTTAACGCTGGTCTTGTTTCTGGGAACGCTAATGTACCTGGTCGAAGGCGAGCGAAACGGTTTCACTTCCATTCCGCAAAGTATCTATTGGGCGATTGTCACCATCACCACTGTTGGTTATGGCGACATTGCACCGGTGACCGTGTTGGGAAAATTTATTTCTTCCGTATCGATGCTCATCGGTTATTCCATTATTGCCGTTCCTACCGGGATAATATCGGTGGAGATAAACGATGCCGTAAAAAGCTCACGACAGGAAAAGCAGTTGGTTTGTCCGTCGTGTAGCTATCGCGAACCGGATAGCGAGGCACGTTTCTGCAAGAAGTGCGGAAATAAACTCGAATAAAACAAAATGCCGGTGGGGTACCGGCATTGCGTCATTTCATAAGGTGTTAACGACTGAGTTCTCTTCGCCAAAGGCATTGGGGACGTAACCGTCAGCTTCCTGGTCGTTTATCCAAACGGATTTGTTGAGCAGGTAACGGAACTGGTAGGATTGCTTAGGTGATAATTCGAGTGTTGCAGTGAAGTCACCCGACTTCAGTTTTTGCATGGGGGCAACGTCTTCTTTCCAGTCGTTGAAGTCGCCAACAACGGTTGCTTCATTGGCTTCAGGTGCCATTTCCTTTGGAATCCGGAATGTGACTTTACAAACCGGCTTCGACTTTAGTGTCTGCTTTTTGATACTCATTTAAACGAGGTTTTGGTGAAACTTAACTGCTGTTGTTGCAGGTATGATAACTCTAAAGATAGGAGCATTCATATTATTATGAATGGCTAAATGCCTTGAAAAGCAAATATTTATGAAATATTCACACTTCAGAAACAATTTGGAAACAAAAGCTGGCCTGCAGGAGTATTCAGAACGATTTTGTATGGCTGTCTTCTTTTCTTAATTTCATAGTCATGTAAAAAATGGGCTGGAAAATTTCCGGTAATCCGGAATCGGCTGGTTCTGAACGATAAAAAAAATCAAACACGTTTTATGATATACCCACCCTACTTGAAAGTTGGCGATAAAATTGCCATTGTGTCTCCCGCCGGGAAAGTGAATCCTGAAATTGTTAAACACGGCGCGACGCTTCTCGAAGAAGAAGGTTTTGAAGTTGAAATTGGTGAGCACGCTTTTGGTCAGTCAGGCGTTTTTGCCGGGACCGATGTCGAAAGAGCGGGCGATATGCAAAAGGCTTTGGATGATGAATCGGTGAAAGCTATCCTTTTTGCCCGCGGAGGTTACGGAAGCTTGCGGACCCATCAGTTGCTCGACTGGAGTAGGTTCCTGCAACGCCCCAAATGGCTTATCGGCTTCAGTGATATCACCGTGTTTCATGCTTTTCTTTTTCAGCAGGGCATTGCGTCGATCCACGGAGTGATGACTGCGTTCTTCGATCAGGAAGGGGTACCGTCTGAGAGTTTTCGACTGACAATCGATTTGTTGAAAGGGAAAATTCCGTGGTTCAAAGAGGCAAACCATCCGTTGAACCGTGCAGGAGAAGCTTCCGGTTCGCTGATTGGAGGAAACATGTCGATTGTGTACAGCCTGCGTGGAACACCGCTGGATTTATCGCCGGAAGGCAATATCTTGTTTATCGAGGATTTGGCCGAATATCATTATCATCTCGACCGGATGATGATGAACCTGAAAGTATCCGGTATTCTTGCGAAGCTGAGCGGCCTGGTAGTAGGACACTTCTCGGATATGAAAGATGGCGACACCGGCTTCGGGAAAGAGGCGGCAGCGATAATAAAGGAAGCGGTTGATGATTATGACTATCCGGTTATGTTTGGTTTTCCGGCTGGTCACGTTATGCCGAATTATCCATTAATTATGGGAGCAGAAACAAGACTGACAGTTGGAGAGAAGGAATCCCGGTTAAGTTTTCAGATATGACCCGAAAATCAAGAGAACTTGGTGAAAAAGGCGAACAGATAGCGACTGATTACCTGACCCGAAAGGGATATCGGATAATTGAGCGAAACTGGATTTTCGATCACAAGGAGCTCGATATCATTGCTTATGATGGTGATGACTTGGTTTTTGTGGAGGTGAAGACGCGGACCGGATATCAATATGAGCACCCATTGGAAGCTATTTCTTCAGGTAAAATCAGAAACTTGGTGACGGCTGCAGATATTTTTCTGCGTATGCGAAATCTGGATGTGGAAAGTCGATTTGACGTGATTACCGTAGTGTTTTATGGCGAAAAGTTCGAGTTGCAGCATTATCCGGGGGCTTTTATTCCTCCGGTGAATTAGTCGTTATTCCGGTGCAGTGGTATGCGCGAAACGCGAGTACATTTCTTCAATTAGGTCAGACATCTCCGCCGGGCGGAAAGGTTTTGGGAAAAATCCGTTCATGCCGGCTTCGGTACATTCCTCGGTTACACTGGAAAATACATCGGCTGTAAGCGCCAATATTACAGTTTTTGGAATTCTGTTTTCTAAAACTTCGATTTGACGAATTTCGATGGTTGCCTCTACGCCCGTCATTTTCGGCATCTGAATATCCATCAAAATTACATCATAAATATTATTGCGAAACAACTCCACCGCTTCTTCCCCGTCTTTCGCAACATCGACATGATAGCTTTTCAACCCCAGCAGCGCCAGTTTTTGGCTCATCAAATTATCTTCTGCCAAAAGGATTCTTTTCGTCATTTTGTTACGATTCTAGTTGAAGTAGCTAAAATATAAAATTATCCGGGGATCAAAAATTGTGACTCGTTATTAAATAAGGTATTTTTAACATTTGTCGATTATATTAATATTGCACAGAAATAGGGACTGCCAGATATATGCAGATAGTCATTCCGGAAGGAAAATAAAAGCTGTAGTTTTAGCTGGGAGCAACCAAAGTCAAACCGAGATGAATATAGAGTCGTTGCGAAAATATTGTCTGTCGTTGAAGGGAGCAACGGAAGGATTTCCTTTCGGTGAAGATGCCCTCGTTTTCAAAGTTGGTGGAAAGATGTTTGCTTTGACAAATCTCGAAGGTCCGCTCTGGGTTAATCTAAAGTGTGATCCCGAAAAAGCAATTGAGTTGCGGGAAGAATTTGCGCACGTGACTCCGGGATATCACATGAATAAAAAGCACTGGAATACGGTTAGTATTGACGATACTATCCCGGATAAATTGATTCAGGAATGGATTGATGAATCGTATCGCCTGGTGGTGTCATCATTGCCGCTAAAGGTTCGAAATGAGTTGGAATAAAGTTAGTTACATTTATATTGGTTTTTATGAAGAAGTTATTTCTGGTCCTCCTGGCAGGACTACTCTATGCGGGCTCAGCCACGGCCCAGGACGTTAGTTCATTTAAAGTTGTCAAAGAGAATGCTTATACGTCGGTCAAAAATCAGCAACGCACTGGAACCTGCTGGAGTTATGCAACGACCTCTTTTCTTGAATCAGAGTTGCTGCGGATGGGAAAAGGTGAGTTCGATTTGGCGGAAATGTATTTTGTGCGGAATGCTTATCCGGCGAAAGCCAAATATTTTGTCGAGTTGCACGGAAAAGCCAACTTCGACGAAGGCGGTCAGGCACACGATGTGCTGGACGTAATGAAAAAATGCGGTTTGGTGCCGCAGAGTGTCTATCCGGGAAATCTTTATAATCCGGGACACGCCAATCATACGGAATTGAAGGCCGTGATGAAAGGGATGCTGGAAGGTCTGGTTTCTGATAAGATGAATACCGTATCGACGGTTTGGTCGAATGCGTTGAATGGAGTGCTGGACGCTTACATGGGAAAAGACCCGAAGAGTTTCGAATATGATGGAAAGACGTTCACACCCGAGTCTTTCATGAAGTCGCTTGGCTTGGTTCCCAACCAGTATGTCGAGATCACTTCCTACATGCATCACCCGTTTTATCAGCAGTTCAGCCTAGAAGTTCCGGACAACTGGTCACACGATTTGTACTACAATGTGCCGGAGGACGATATCATCGAGACGATGGACCATGCCATCATGCAAGGATACACGGTGGTTTGGGACGGAGATGTCAGCGATAAAGGCTTCTCGCACCGGAGAGGTCTGGCTGTTCTGCCGGACAGTGTATCGGTCGACCAGCAAGCCCGTCAGAAAGCTTTTCTTACCTGGAAAACAACCGACGATCACTTGATGCATATCGTGGGGATTGCCAAAGACGCGGACGGTAATAAATATTACATCACGAAAAATTCGTGGTCGGCCAAAAGCAATGCCTACGGCGGAATGTTGTACATGTCGGAACGCTATGTACGGTTGAATACCATTGCCATTACGGTTAACCGGAATAGTATTCCCGAAGAAGTGAGCACGAAAATCTTTAAAAAGTAAAGACGATGGAATACGCTCTGAACGGAACAGAATTCATCGAGTTGGTGAAATTGCTGAAATTAGCCCGTATTGCTGAATCTGGAGGCCAGGCAAAGCTGATGGTCGAAGATGGCGAAGTGAAGCGCAATGGTGAAGTAGAACTTCGAAAGCGTGCCAAAATAAGGGCTGGTGAGATGATTGAGATTTTTGGTGAGCAGATTAGAATTACAGAATAAAACAAAAAGGGATGCGGGTGCATCCCTTTTTTGGGGAGGCCGGCAGGGGAACCGGCCTGTTAACAATAGCATGTGCTTTTGGTGGGAAAAGAGAAAACTTAAAAAAAAGGATTTGTTGATTCTCATTTCTGAAAGCTGAAACTAAGGTAAGAGGACAAGTTCGAAAAAAAAAAAATTTTTGACGAACGGTCGTTTTTTGGTGGTGAACGTACGGATCTGTTTAGTGAACGGAAAATTTCAACGGAAAAAAGGCTCTCTATTTATCAATAAATATGTGCTGTTTTTGGACTCATGAACCCTTTTTTTTCCATTCGTCTTTTAATAAACTGAAAATTTCCAGATCAAAATAGGAGTTCCCATGTTTTTCACCTTGCCTTTCTATGCCTTCGTAAGTGAAACCAAGCCGCTTGGGAACGGCACTGCTCCGGTTGTTTCCCAAAGCACATCGAATCGTAATGCGATTCATTTGCAATCTTTTGAAGGCGAGCTTGATTAATTGCAAGGTGGTTTCGGTGATGATACCTTTCCCTTCCTTGCTTTTTACCAGCCAGTAACCAATTTCAGTTTTCCGGTTGACACGGTCGGTATTCACGTAGCCAATCAGGCCCGAGAATTCTTCGTCGTGCCAAATCGTAAAGACTTCTTCTTTTTCGTGAGGTTTTTTGGTGGTAACCGAGGAGATAAATTCTTCTGTGTCTTCCGGTTTCCGGGTAAAACTGACGAATGGAAGCCATTTGCTCAGGTGTTCGCGGTTTTTATCTACAGCTTCAAAAACAGTGTCGACATGTTCTATTCCCAAACTTTCGAGATAAAAACCCGGACGGATTGAAATTCGGCTCATAAGATTCTGGTTTTTATGCAAATTAAAAAACCCGGACAAAATTGCCCGGGTTTGACGCATATAATAATGCAATAATTTTATTGACGAACGGCTGCAATTCCCGGAAGGTCTTTTCCTTCGAGGTATTCGAGAAGTGCACCACCGGCAGTTGAAATGTATGAAACACCGTCGGCAATACCGAATTTATTAACGGCTGCTACTGAGTCGCCACCACCTACGAGTGAGAAAGCCCCCTTTTGGGTTGCTTCAACAATGGCAGCACCAATGGCTTTGGTACCTTCGGCGAATTTATCCATTTCGAATACTCCAACAGGACCATTCCAAAGAATCGTCTTTGAATCACCGATGACCTTATTGAATTTTTCAATCGTTTTTGGACCTACATCCAATCCTTGCCAACCGTCTTCAATATCGTTGGCCGGAACAACCTTGGTGTTGGCAGTCTCTGCGAAGTCGTCAGCTTCCAGTACATCAACGGCGAAGTGCAGTTGAACACCTTTGGCTTCGGCTTTTTTCATCAGGTCTTTTGCTAAATCGAGATAATCATCTTCGCAGATGGAATCACCGATTTTTCCGCCCTGCGATTTCACGAAAGTGTAAGTCATACCACCACCAATGATGAGGTGATCGACACGCTCGAGCAGGTTTTCGATAATGGTGATTTTGGAAGAAACTTTGGAACCTCCCATGATGGCTGTGAAAGGACGCTGCGGCTCTTTCATTACTTTCTCGAGGCTGGCTACTTCGCTGCCTACCAGGAATCCGAACATTTTGTCATTCGGGAAATACTGTGCAATCACAGCGGTTGAGGCGTGAGCCCGGTGAGCAGTACCAAACGCATCGTTTACCCAGCAATCACCCATTTCGGAGAGCTGGCGGGCAAATTCAGCATCGCCTTTGGTTTCTTCGCCATGGAAACGAAGATTTTCGAGAATCAGCACTTCACCTGGCTGCAATGCGTCGGCTATTTTCTTGGTTTCCTCACCAATGCAATCGGGAGCAATTTTTACCGTGCGTCCGCCCAGCAATTCAGAAAGGTGCGGAACCAAATGTTTGAGAGAGAATTTGTCTTCCGGTCCGTTTTTCGGACGGCCCAGGTGGGACATGATAACGGGTGAACCGCCTTTTTCAATCACTTTTTCAATGGTAGGTAATGCGGCGCGCATCCTTGTATCATCAGTAATTTCGAACTTTTCGTTCAACGGCACATTGAAATCGACGCGAATCAACGCTTTTTTGCCGGAAAAATCGTAAGTCTCTATTGTCTGCATGTTTCGCTGTGTTAAAAATTTAGCTTCCCCAAAGATAGGAAAATCATGCTATATAACATACCGAAACCCCGTTTTTTCCCCGAGCCATTCCGATGATTTAACGGTGCCACGGTTGCACAGTTTTTTTCTACCTTTGAGGGAAATTATCGTGAAATCCCGGTGGGAAACCGGACGTGACCTTATAATTGAAAATTGCATGCAGTTTAAAGATATTATCGGACAATTAGAGGTGAAAAAGCAACTGGTACAGGAAGTTGCTGAAGATCGTATTCCGCATGCACAATTGTTAACCGGTCCGGCCGGAAACGGTAAGCTGGCTATGGCCTATGCTTTCGGACAGTATTTGAATTGTACGAACCGGAAGGATGGTGATTCGTGCGGCGAGTGCAGTTCGTGCCGTAAATTCTCAAAATTGATTCACCCCGATTTGCACATGATTTACCCGGTGGTGAAAAGTGACAAATTCAAAGAACCGACCAGTACCGATTATATCGATAAGTGGCGGCCTTTCTTCCTGGAAAATCGCTACCCTGCATTTGAAAAATGGATGAACCTGATTGCCGACGAAAACAAGCAGGGCTCCATTTATGTATATGAGGCACGGGAGATTATCCGGAAACTGAATCAGAAAGCGTTTGAGAGTGGCTATAAAGTGGCCATTGTTTGGTTGCCGGAACAAATGAATGCAGAGTGTGCGAACAAGCTGCTGAAGATGATTGAGGAGCCGCCGGCCCGCACGGTTTTCCTGCTGGTGGCGGAGGATGAGGAGCAAATCATCAGCACCATTCGGTCGCGCTGCCAGGTGGTTCGTATTCCGCGCATTGCCGATCACGATCTGGAAGCGGGATTAGCGATTCATCCTTCCATCGGGACACAAAACCCGGCGACGGTTGCTCGTTTGGCACGGGGGAATTTCATTTATGCGCTGGAGCTTCTGGAGAATGATGAACTGCGGGCTTCCAATCACGAAAATTTCACGAAGCTGATGCGACTGGCTTATTCCCGCAAGGGGAATTCAGAATTGCTGAAGTGGACCGACGAAGTTTCCCGGATTGGAAGAGTAAAACAGAAAAGTTTTCTGCAGTATTGCAGCGAATACCTTCGCGAGAATTTTGTGCTGAATATGAAGGAGCCGGAGTTGGTTTATATGGATGACCAGCAATCGGATTTTTCGGCCCGTTTTGCGCCATTCATTCACGAGCGCAATGTGATTCCGTTATTTCAGGAGTTCGAACAGGCCTACCGGGATATCAGCATGAATGGCAATGCCCGCATCATTTTTTTGGATTTGGCCCTGAAGGTGGCTATCTTCCTGCGTTCGTAAAAGCGCGAATATGTGAAATCAGGCTTTGTCGGAAGCCGATCGCGATTTCGTGTAAATCATTATTTTTGTAGAAAATCAGTACAATCGAGCCTTCCCGAAAAGGTTGAGGGCTACTAAATATATATAACTGTATGAGTTCACAGGAAAAGCTGGCACGAGGGTGCCCGTCATCCACTGTTGCCGGTTCGACGGCGAAGCTGGATGTTTTTAATTGGTTAAAAGACGTTCCCAATATTCTCAATCCGGACGATATCGTTGAGGTCCGGTTTAAAAATACCCGTAAAGATTACTACCGAAATGTAAATGGCCTGAAGATGAAAGAGGGCGATGTGGTAGCTGTAGAGGCAAACCCGGGACATGATATTGGTGTGGTCTCATTGGTCGGTGATTTGGTGCTGAAACAGATGAACCGTCACAAGGTAACCTACGTTGACGGTGAATTGCGCAAAGTATACCGAAAAGCCAAACCGGTGGATATTCAGAAATGGGAAGAAGCGATGGCGCTGGAACATGACACCATGCTGAAAGCGCGTAAAATTGCAGAGGATCTCCGGCTTGATATGAAGATTGGAGATGTGGAATACCAGGGCGATAAGACAAAAGCCATTTTCTATTATATCGCCGACGAGCGTGTGGATTTCCGGCAGTTGATTAAGGTGTATGCCGAAACATTCCGTATCCGGATTGAAATGCGCCAGATCGGTGCTCGTCAGGAGGCCGGCCGGATTGGTGGTATTGGTCCCTGCGGACGCGAATTGTGCTGCAGCTCGTGGATCACCAATTTTGTTTCGGTAACGACCAATGCTGCCCGGTACCAGGAAATTTCGCTGAATCCGCAGAAACTGGCCGGACAATGCGGTAAGCTGAAGTGCTGTTTGAATTACGAGCTTGATTCGTACATCGACGCGCAAAAGGACTTCCCGCCGAATAACATTCCGCTGGAGACGGAAAAAGGAAACTACAATTTCCTAAAGGCGGATATCTTCAAAAGGCTTTACTGGTATGCGCCTGCTGAACATCAGCCCGGTGGGCAGGTTGCCATCTCGGTGGACAAAGTGAAGGAAATTATCCGTCTGAATAAAGCCGGAAAGAAAGTTCCGCAGTTGACTTCGGAACCGGTAGCTGTTGAGCAATCCGAAGTGCTTGATTACCACAAGGTAGTTGGACAGGATAGTCTCGATAGGTTCGATAAGCCGTCTTCCTCGCGCAATCGTCGGAAAAAGAAGCGGCGAAAACCATCGAACCGAAGCAATGATCCATCGTCATCATCAAGCAATCAAAAACCTTCCGGCAATAGCAAAAATCATGGGAAACCGAGAAAACCGAGGAAACGCTAAATGGATTGCCGGCCTGATGCTTTTGTTCTGGGCCGGAATACTTTATTCGTGCAGTGGTGGTGCCGTGTACGATGAATATCATCAACTGAACGGTTCGAAATGGAATAAGGATTCTGTCTTGAACTTCACGGTTAATATTCCCGACTCGACCACCTTGTACAATATCTATTTCAACGTTCGGAACGAAGGTTCCTATCCTTATCAGAACCTTTGGTTGTTTATTAAAGTGACGCCGCCTGAAGGTGGTAAGCTGATGCAGGATACCGTGGAGTTGATGCTGGCGAATGATGCCGGGAAATGGTACGGTTCCGGAATTGGCGATATGTACGATAAAAAGTATCCGTACAAGCATGATGTTTATTTCCCGAATCCGGGCGATTATACTTTTTCGGTAAGACAGGGAATGAGGAGTAAAGACGGAATTTTGAAGGGAATACACGACTTTGGTTTTCGTGTGGAAAAAGCAAATTGACAATACAAAATAGAGAAGGGGCTGAAAAGGCCCTTTCTTGTGACCCTTTAATTACACAAAACAATCGTGGGGAAAAACAAGCTGTCGAAGTTTGCCGAAATGGAAACTTTCGAACACGTAGTGCAGGTTCCTTTCAGGGTACTGAAGGAAGAAGGCTTTGATATGAAAGGCCAGTGGAATGAGCGCTTTTTCAAGAATGAGAATCCCATCGTTTTGGAACTGGGATGTGGGAAAGGTGAATACACGGTTGGCCTGGGACGCCGGTTTCCTGATTTCAATTTTATCGGCATCGATATTAAAGGTGCCCGAATGTGGCAGGGAGCCAAAGAATCGTGGGGAGACCAGATGAACAATGTCGGTTTCTTGCGGACCAGCATCGAACTGTTGGACGCCTTTTTTGCTCCGGGAGAAGTGGCAGAAATCTGGATTACATTTCCCGATCCGCAAATGAAAAAGGTGCGCAAGCGGTTAACATCGACCCGGTTTATGGAATTGTACCGGAGCTTTCTGAAACCCGGTGGCGTTATTCACCTGAAGACAGACAGTAACTTTATGTACCAGTACACCCGGGCGATGATTGAAGAGAATCATCTTCCGGTGGATGTGGATACCGACGATCTGTATCAATCCAATCTGGCCAACGATATACTGGAAATCCGCACTTTTTATGAACAGCAGTGGCTCGAACGCGGAAAAACCATTAAATACCTGCGGTTTCATCTGAAAGATGGTGGGTTGACAGAGCCCGATGTGGAACTGGAGCTTGACGATTACCGCAGCTTTGGCCGAAGCAGGCGCCGCCAACCAGAAGATTAATGAATTCAATGTTTTATCATGTCCGACTTTTACGAAAATGTGTACGATGTGGTCCGGCAAATCCCGGTAGGCAGGGTTACCAGCTATGGTGCCATTGCCCGTTATCTGGGCTCGCCGCAGTCGTCGCGCATGGTAGGTTGGGCCATGAATAATGCCCATAATCAGCAGCCTTATGTTCCGGCGCACCGGGTGGTGAACCGTCAGGGACTGTTAACCGGAAAGGTGCACTTTGGTGGACCGGACGTGATGCAGGAACT
Organism: Prolixibacter sp. NT017; assembly: GCF_009617875.1. NCBI lineage: Bacteria > Pseudomonadati > Bacteroidota > Bacteroidia > Marinilabiliales > Prolixibacteraceae > Prolixibacter > Prolixibacter sp. NT017. Next base: position 4,617,166 of record NZ_BLAV01000001.1, read on the forward strand.
GCTGGAAAGCGAAGGCATCGAAGTGGTTGACGACCAAATTGTCGATTTTCAAAAACATTTTTGGGACCCTGTGAAGGAACTTCCGTTCGATGAAACTTTTCCTACACCATAAACGGATAATGTTCTCCTTATTTATAACTTTGTTTTTCAATTTCAAGAAAATACTTACGATATGGCTATTGTTCCCAAGCAGATTACCGATATTCTACGATCTGTAAAATTCCCGGGTTCGGAAGAGAATGTGGTGGAGCTGGATATGGTTCAGGAGATCCGGATTGCCGGTACCCGCATTAGTTTTACCCTGGTTTTTCAAAAAGACAACGACCCCAATATTCAAAACGTGGCTCAGGCTTGCGCCGAAGCGATTGAAGATGAGCTGGGCTCTGAAGTAGAAATCAGCATTACGCCGAAAGCGATTCATCGCATGCAGGCGCCCGTTCTTCCCGGTGTAAAGAATACGATTGCGGTTGCTTCGGGTAAAGGCGGCGTTGGTAAATCGACTGTGGCGGTCAATTTAGCGGTAGCTCTGGCGAAAACCGGAGCGAAAGTGGGACTGATTGATGCCGATATTTTCGGTCCTTCGGTTCCTAAAATGTTCGATGAAGAGAATGCCCGTCCGGTGATGACTAAGGTGGAAGGCCGCGATTTGATTGTTCCGGTTGAGAAATACGGCGTGAAGTTGCTGTCCATCGGTTTCTTCGTGAACAAGGAAGATGCGCTTGTATGGCGTGGTCCGATGGCTTCCAACGCGCTGAAGCAGCTGTTGATTGAAGCCGACTGGGGCGAACTCGATTATCTTCTGATTGACATGCCGCCCGGAACCAGCGATATTCATTTGACGCTGGTGCAAACTATTCCGGTTACGGCATCGGTTATAGTGACAACACCGCAGGAAGTGGCTTTGGCCGACGTGGTGAAAGGTGTCGCCATGTTCAATAGTAAATCAGTCGATGTTCCCGTTCTCGGAATTATCGAAAACATGTCCTGGTTTACGCCCGCTGAACTTCCCGATAGTAAATACTACATCTTCGGAAAAGATGGCGGAAAAGAACTGGCAGAACAGCTGGAAATTCCGTTGCTAGGACAAATCCCGTTGGTAATGAGTATCCGCGAAGGCGGTGATAGCGGGGTTCCTGCTGCATCGAAAGAAGATTCCTTAACAGGACAGGCATTCCTCGAAGTTGCTGAACAAGTTGTTCACCGTTTGGATCTTCGCAATAAGTTTTTCAAACCTTCACGAAAAGTGAAAACTGAAAGAAAATAACTGTAATAGCAGTCAGCAAGGAGGGCACGGAAAAATCGGTGCCCTCTTTTTTTGCATGGTATTTGACAGATTGCTGGCTTAATTATCTTTATATCTTTGTGGCAGAGCGATTCATTTTGGTTATTTTACCGCTCGTTGCTGAATTCCAATTTCCCATTGCAAAAGGAATAATTGTTGAAGCTGAAAACCCGATATATTTTTTTTCTGCTTGGCCTGAGTGGATTGGTACTGGGATGTTCGACCAGTAAAAATACGGTTGTGTCGAGGGCCTACAATAACCTAACTTCACATTATAATATCTATTTCAATGCGAAAGAGAGTGTGAAATCGGGATTGGGACAGGTCGATCAGGCCGTGAAGAACGACTACACGCACATCCTTCCGTTGTATAAAGCCAGCGAAAAAGAGGCGGCTAATGCCGCGCGTTCGACGATGGATGTAGCGATAATGAAGTGCTCGAAGTTGATTACGCAGCACTCCATTACCAAGAAGCCACGCCGGCGAAGTAACCGTTCGGAACGGTACAAGGAATTTGCTTCGAAGACGGAATTCAACAAATGGGTCGACGATGCTTACCTTTTGATGGGGCGGGCTTATTTTTACAAGCACGACTATTACCGCGCTATCGAGAATTTCTCTTACGTCATTCGGAACTTCAGTAAAGAGCCTATTCGTTATGATGCCTATCTTTGGTTGGCCCGGGCATACAACGAAAATGGGCAATACAGCAATGCCCGCGATATTTTCGATTTGCTGCAGGGCGATCCCAATTTCCCGAAAAAGCTGTTGAAAGAATTTGAGCTGGTACAGACTGATTATTTTATGAAGCAGGCCCAGTACAGGCAAGCTATTCCGCATTTGAAATCGGCTGTAAATAACCGGTTTCCCCGGAAGAAAAAACTCCGTTACAACTATATCCTGGCGCAATTGTATGCTGAAACTGACCAACAGTCAGATGCAGTAGCTTACTACCGGAAGGTTTTGAAGATGCGTCCACCTTACGAGATGGCGTTTAATGCGCGGATTAATCGGGCCGAAGAATACACCGGAGCCGGAAGTGCCGACGATCTGAAAAAGCAGTTGCGGCGCATGCTTCGCGACGAGAAGAACGAAGAGTTCCGCGATCGGATTTACTTTGCCATGGGAAAAGTGGCGATGAAGGAAGGCATGAAAGCGGAAGCTATTGATGACTACCGGAAATCGGCTGCTTACAGTAAGAATAATAATGCTCAGCGGGCAGAAACCTGCCTGACCCTGGCTCGTATTTATTTCCAGGACGAAAACTATGTGCAATCGCAAAGTTATTACGATAGCACATTGGTTGTGATTGATAATACCTATCCAGGATATGACGAGATTTCATCGCGGGCAGCCAGTTTGGGCCGTCTGGTGACGAACCTGAATACCATTTCCCGGGAAGATAGTCTGCAACGGTTGGCGCAAATGACAACGGCCGATCGGAATGCGTTGATTGATGTCTGGATTTCCAAAATCAATAAAGAAGAGGCTCAGAAACGGGAAGAAGAACGCAACCAGCAGTTGACGCAAAATTATTACCGGTATAACCAGCGAAGAAATACCATTCAGGGAAGCAACGACGGCTCGTGGTATTTTTATAATCCTACTACAGTGGGAATCGGGAAAGAAGAGTTCCGCCGCATCTGGGGAAAGAGAAAACTGGAGGACAACTGGCGCAGGGTGAATAAAACCCAGCTTTCGGCAGGTGATACCGACCAATTGGCCGAAGAAACACAAAGCGACTCCGCTCAGGTGACGGAACAACGGGTATCCGATCCGCGGCAGCGTGATTATTACCTGCAGGATGTGCCGTTGACAGACTCATTGATGGCGGCTTCCAATGACCGGTTGATGCTGGCTTATTACAACGCCGCACGAATTTATCGCTCTGAATTCAACGATTATCAGCGTTCGGCGGAAATGCTGGAGGAACTGGACCGGAAATTCCCGGGAGGAAGTTTGGAGCTCATTTCGTGGTTCGACTTGTACCAAATTTATAAGACACAGAAGGAAACCGCAGACGCCGCCAAATATGAGCAGTTGATTGTAGCCAAGTATCCCAACTCGAAATACGCGAAATTCCTGAAAGATCCGAACTACTTTGTGACGTTGGAAGCACAACGCGACAGTATGAACCGGATGTACAGCAAAGCATTCAGTTTGTACCAGGATCGGGATTTCAAAGGAGCGGCGCAGAAAGCGCATCAGTTGCTGGCGATGCACCCTGACACGGGGCTGGTAGCCAAGACCCGCTTCCTGGAAGTGGTTTCGAAAGGTACGCAGCAGGCTCGAAAAGTATTTGCCGATAGCCTGAAAGCATACATCGCTGCCAATCCGCATGCGGAAACATTGCCACTGGCCAATAAAATTTATGGTCGGCTTCAGGACAGTACGCTGGCTGATTACCAGAAAATGCTGGCAGAAGGATATATCCATCAGAATATTCAGAACCCGGAAGTTGTGCAGGAGGAGAACCAAAAGAACGATGAGTTCGGTGGCAAATTCTCTTACAAGGAAGATGTGTTCCATTACTTTGTTATCGTCTTCCCGCGTCAGGCGAAGGTGGATGTCAACCGTTTGATTTTCGACATCGCCAATTACGATATTGACTACTACACGCAGCAGGATTTCGATATTGAAAAAGTGAACCTGAACGCGCGTTCGCAGATGGTGGTCGTGCGCAGTCTTCCCGACAAGGAAGAAGGATTGATTTATTTCCGTTCCATTATCCGGAAACGGAACGTATTCGAAACGCTCAAAGGTGTCGAATATGTCAATTTCATTGCTTCGTCGCCGAACTACCGGACGTTGCTGGCTGACCATGATTACCATGAATACCTGAAGTTCTTCATGAAGAATTACAGCCGGTACATCAGTTCCGATTTTCCGCAGAATGAATTGCCTAATCCGGAAGAGTTGCTGGCCAAAGCGCGTAAACAGGAAGAGCCGGAAGAAAAAGGTCAGTTTGTGATGGTGAAACCGACAGTCGATCCGAACAGTTATCACCGGACAGCTGATGAAGCGCATCAGTTTGTGCTGATTCCGGAAAATACGAAGCAGAATTTGCAGCCGTTGCAGGAGTTATTTGCTGCATTCGATTCGACCAATTATGCCGATTTGAACCTGGCCGTGGTTAAAGGAAGCGTTTCCGGGAAACCGGCATTACTGGTAACCGGTTTAACCGGGGAAGCTGTGGCAAAAGATTATTTTGGAGCCGTGGTGAAAACCCGTGAGTTGTTCGCTCCGTTGAACGGTGGAAACTACCGGAATTTCTATATCTCGGATACGAACATGAAATTACTGGAGAAAAAGAAAAACATTGATGGTTACATGGATTTCTTCTCTCGCGCATATCTGGGAAAAATTCCACAACCGAAAGAGCCGGAATCAAAGCCACAGACAACAGCACCTGAAACTCAAACTCAGCCTGCAACACCGGTGGCAAAGCCTGCACCTTCGTACAACGGACCGTACCATACCAACCTGGGAGATGACAACCGGTTTATCCTGGTTTTCCCGGCCGAAGGTGTTGATTTGGCGAAATTGCAATCGGGTTTCGAGAAGTTTAACACGGACAATTTTGGTTCTGGTAAAATCAAAGTGGAGGCCGAACCGCTGGACACTAGCCGGATGATGTTAGTGATTAGTGGACTCGGAGGAAAGGAAAGTTCAATGGTTTATTTCCGTAAGGTGATTGCCAGCCGACCGCTGTTTACGCCATTGGAAGACAAGGAGTACCGAAACTTTGTCATCAGCGCGGCCAATGAGAAAATTCTTAAGCAAAAGAAAAATCTCACACCTTATCTTGAGTTCTTTGGTCAGTTCTACCTGAAAAACTAGATAGTTTTTTTAAATTGGGACTGCGGTAAGACAAAGACGTTAATCCTGAACTTAATATATGAAGACGATCCGAATTCTTTGGGCCGACGATGAAATTGATTTGCTTAAACCTCACCTGCTTTTCCTCGAAGGAAAGGGGTATAGCGTAACTGCTGTAACAAACGGCGATGATGCCATCGAACAGGTCAACCGAAAGAACTTTGACATTATCTTTCTTGATGAGAATATGCCCGGCCTCAGTGGTCTGGAAACACTCGCCTCCATCAAGAATGTTGTCCCCGGAATCCCCGTGGTGATGATTACCAAAAGTGAGGAAGAGGACATTATGGAGGAGGCTATCGGTGCTAAAATCGCTGACTACCTGATTAAACCTGTCAATCCCAATCAGATATTACTTTCCATTAAGAAGAATATTGATAAAGCGGAATTGGTTACCCGGAAAACGACCTCTGCTTATCAGAGTGAATTTGCACGACTGGGCATGCAAATCAACGACTCGCTGACGCACGAGGATTGGGTGGAAGTGTACCGGAAACTGGTTTTCTGGGAATTGGAACTCGAGGAATCGGACGATCACACGATGGACGAAGTGCTGCTGATGCAAAAAAGCGAAGCCAATCAGGCATTTTCCCGTTTCGTGAAAAAGAATTATTTCGACTGGCTGGAACAACCGGCCGGCGAACGCCCGTTAATTTCTCCCGATCTTTTCCGTCACCGCGTTTTCCCGTTGCTCGACCAGGGTGAAAAAGTCTTTGTCTTGCTGATTGATAATCTCCGATACGATCAATGGCGTATTCTTCAGCAGATTGTTCGGGAATATTACACGACCGACGAAGAGGAATTGTACTTCAGTATTTTACCTACTGCGACGATGTATGCCCGGAATGCGATTTTTTCAGGATTGATGCCGTCCGAAATTGCCAAAACCTATCCGAATCTTTGGTTGAATGAAGAGGAAGAGGGCATCAAGAATCAGCACGAAGAGGAGTTGTTTACCCGCCAGATGGCTCGTTATGGGCGAAGTGAGAAATTCAGTTTCGAAAAGATGACCAACCTGAAATCAGGCCGGCGTGTGCTCGATAACCTCGCCAATATGCTCGAAAATCCACTTTCCGTGATGGTCATCAACTTTGTCGATATTATGTCGCATGCGCGGACGGAAATGGACATGATTCGCGAGCTGGCCAACGACGAAGCGGCTTACCGATCTCTCACCGAATCGTGGTTCCGACACTCTCCATTGCTCGAGTTGATTAAGGAGCTGTCGACAAGAGATATCAAGCTCGTGGTCACGACCGACCACGGTACCATTCGCGTTCACAATCCGCTTAAGGTGATAGGCGAACGGTCAACAAATACCAACCTGCGCTACAAGCAGGGGCGTAATCTGAAATACAATCGGAAGGAAGTATTTGAAATGACGAACCCGGGAGCGGGATTTTTGCCGTCGTCCAATGTCAGTTCAACGTTTATTTTCGCCAGTGGAACCGATTTCTTCGCGTACCCGAATAACTACAATTATTACGTGAGTTATTACCGAGATACCTTCCAGCACGGTGGTATTTCACTGGAGGAAATGCTCGTGCCGTTTGTTACGCTTTCTCCGCGTTAAGCAAAATTACATTCGCTGACGTTCGAAAATAAGCTCAAAATAGCTGGCAGAACCGTACCCCGAAGTTGGCGGTGCAAAAATCTGTACCAGCTTCCAGCCGTCTTTTGTCATGCGCGCTGTTACTTCGTGGTAGTCTTCTTTGGGCTTCCTAAAAAAAGGAGTCAGCTTGATGCGGTAGAATTTGTATTCGTAGCGATCCATGGGTTGGAAGATTAATTGTTTTCACCCAAGGTAAAACGAATTTGTGAAATTCTGTCTGGATTTTTTGCTTTTGCGAAGAGCTTAATAGTCCGGCTCTTCTTCTTTTTTCACCAGCGCTTTGGTCGACAGCAATCCGCAGGCGGCATAAATGTCCTGTCCGCGCGAAGCACGAATGGTGGTCAGAATTCCTTTGCTGTTGAGCAAATCCTTGAATGACTGCAGTGTCTCTTCATCGCTGCTTTTGAGCGGTGTATCCGGAATGGGATGAAACCGGATGAGGTTGATACGGCATTTGATGCCGTTGAGGATGCGGGCCAGCTCCTTGGCGTGTGCCGGGGTATCGTTCAATCCGCCAAACATGATGTACTCGAATGAAACGCGGCGTTGCCGGCCAAATTCCCAGCTTTTGATCTCGTCTAAAACTTTTTGAATCGGGTAAGCGGTTTGGATCGGCATCAGCTGTTTGCGCTCCTCATCGAAAGGTGAGTGCAGGCTGACAGCCAAATGGGCCGTGCTGGTTTCCAGGAATTTTTTCATTCCCGGAAGGATACCAATGGTCGAAACGGTGATTCGTTTTGGACTCATCGCATAGCCCCAGTCCGACGTCAGGATTTCGACGCTCTTCAGGACATTGTCGAGGTTGTCGAACGGTTCGCCCATTCCCATGTATACGATGTTACTTACCTCACCGTTTTCCTCGATGCTGCGAATCTGGTTCACAATTTCGCCGGCAGTCAGGTGTCCCTGGAAACCTTGCTTTCCGGTCATGCAGAAGAGGCAGCCCATTTTACAACCCACCTGCGACGATACGCAAACGGTTTTGCGATCGTTCTCCGGGATCATCGCTGTTTCGATGAATTTCGCATGGTCAGTGGGGAAAAGATATTTCTTGGTTCCGTCGATGCTGGCCTGTACTTTGGTTGGTGCGCTCAGTCCGAATTCAAAATGCTCTTTCAACGCTTCCCTTCCCTTCACCGACAGGTTGGTCATCTCGTCGATGGAACGAATGTCCTTTTTGTACAGCCAGTCAGCCATCTGTTTGGCCGCAAATTTGGGCAAGCCAACCTGTGCTGCTACTGCTTTCAGTTCATCGAGCGTTTTTCCAAATAATCTTTCCTTCTCCATGCTGCTCCTCTGTTTAGGCCAAAGCTTTTGATTTTCCTTTAACCGCTGCAAAGATAATCAATGTACACCGCATCACGAACGATGCATGTAAATCGTTCATTAAAAATAGATTTCGGCCACAATGTTTCCGTAGGGAATTCCTTTCCGGATGAGCAGGTCGCGGGTTTCGACGACCATTTCCGGACTACCGCAGAGATAGAATTTCTGATCCTTCGGTAAATTATTCTGGTCTTCCAGGAAATGGGTAAGTCGTCCGTGGTACACATCGCCGCCTTTTTCCTGCGAACAGCAACGGATATACTGATCTTTCAATTCCGGCAGGAACTCATCTTCGAAGTAAAAATTTTGGAGGTAACGTCCGCCATGTACAACCGTTTTGTTTGTGCCCAAACCGGATTTGAACATGCTGTAGAATGGCGCAATCCCGGTTCCAGAAGCTACCCACCAGGCTGGTTCATCATCACCGGTGAAATCACCCATCGGTTCCGAAATCAGAATTGAATCGCCGGGCTGTAACTTGGCCAGACGCGGTGTGAGCCAACCACCGCCTTTTACGTTGAACAGGATTTTCAGTTCGTCTTCTTTTTCGCCGCTGCAAATGCTGTACATGCGGGGTGGTTCGCCTTCCGGCAGACCGATTTTTACTACTTGTCCTGCTTTGAAATCGTGGAGCCGGGGCAAGGAAAGAACATAAACACCGGGCGCAATTTCGTCGTTTTTCAGAAGGGCTACCTGGTATAACTCATCGTCGTATTTTGTGTAATCAGCTGATTTTCCCATAAAGCGTTATGCGTTTGTGTTGAATAAACACCCATCCATCCGGTTGGTTCAGCCTCAGGAAAAATCAGGCAACTTTCGTCAAAAATGACTGATGCACTATAATTTGGACAGCTTTCTCCGAAATTCCTTTTAAAAATTTCGGCAGTCATGCTAAAAAAGGTAATTTTACATCTTGAATCTCATGGAAATACCTTCGAAAGATGATCCTGTCGGGAAAGGAAATTGAAAAACAGCTGAACCGGAAGATCTTTATTGATCCCTTCCGGCCTGAGCAGTTGAATCCGAACAGTTACAATCTTCGTTTGCATAACCAACTATTGGTGTACGATGAGGATGTGCTTGACATGAAGAGTCCGAACAAGGTGAGTGAGATGGAAATTCCACCGGAAGGCCTGACACTGCAACCCAATAAACTGTACCTGGGACGTACCTTGGAGTACACCCGGACCGAGGATTACGTTCCGATGCTCGAAGGACGTTCGTCTGTCGGGCGACTGGGACTGTTTATTCATGTGACGGCAGGCTTCGGCGATGTGGGATTCAGCGGTTACTGGACACTGGAAATATTTTGTGTTCAGCCGGTTCGTATTTATGCCGGTGTGGAAATCTGCCAGATTTACTACCACACCATCGACGGGGAATACGAACGGTATAAAAGTGGAAAATATCAATTGAATCAGGGGATACAACCGAGTTTGCTTTACAGGGATTTTGAGTGATGGGAAAGTGGGTTCGTAAAATTTTTATCTGGATTTTGAAGATTCCGGTGTATTTCTACCGGTATTTCATTTCGCCAATGACACCGGCTTCGTGCCGCCATATTCCAACGTGTTCGGAGTATGCGGTGAAGGCGCTGGAAATTCACGGCCCCATTAAGGGTTTGTTTCTGGGAACCCGACGCATTCTGCATTGTCACCCCTGGGGAACACATGGCTATGACCCGGTTCCACCGAGAAAAATTAAAGTGAAAACCCTTAAACTGAAGTAGCATTTCTGCATGAAGAAGATTTTAATTTTGTTGACCATTGCGTCATTTCTGTTTGGTTCCTGTTCAAATCGTTCGCACAAGTCGTCTGGTGGCAGCCAGGCTGATTCTGCTGCGGTTTTTGTCAGTATTCTACCGTTAAAATATTTTGCCAAACAAATCATTGGCGATCGGTTTCCCGTTGAGGTGATGGTTCCGCCGGGAGCGAGTCCGGCTACTTATGAGCCTACGCCCCGGCAAATACAAAAACTTTCGAATGCAGCGGCCTACTTTGCGGTTGGTCATCTTGGTTTTGAGAATGCGTGGTTGAACCGCATCCGGCAGGCCAATCCCAACATGGAATTGTTTTACACCGATACCGGAATTACGCTGATTAAGGGTGATACGATACAACACGGCGACCACGACCATCACGAAGGGGTCGATCCGCATATCTGGACATCGCCCAAGCAGGCCAAGCAAATTGCCATCAATATCTTCGAAGGAATGGTGGCCATCGATCCGGGTAACCGGGAATATTACTACCAAAACCTGCAGAAGCTGTTTGACGAGATTGCCCGGGTTGACCACGAGGTCAGCATGAAGCTGTCTCTATTGAAAGGAAAGCGGTTCCTGATTTTCCATCCGTCGCTGGGCTACCTGGCACGCGACTATGGTCTGATTCAGGAATCCATCGAATTTGAAGGGAAATCACCTTCGCCCAAACACATGGAGGAGATTGTGAAAAAGGCCCGGAAGCAGCACATCAAGCTGATCCTGATTCAGAAGCAATTCGATAAAGCGGACGCTGAAACCATTGCCCGCGAAATCCATGCCGATGTGATGCAAATCGACCCACTGGACGAGGACTGGCCAAAGGAAACACTCTCTATTGCAGCTAAGTTGTTTGACAGTCTTTGGTGAACTACTCCCGCTTAGGGTTGTTACTTCATTGTTTAATTGCTAATTTCATTTTTTACTGACGGAATATTCCATCGGGGAATGAACCGGCGGTTGAAACGGAAACGAATACACATGGAAAGTCTCCTCGAAATACGCAATATGTCCGCGGGCTACGAAAAGAAAGTGGTCCTGAGCAACGTGAACCTGACCGTTAATCCCCAAGATTTTATCGGGGTAATTGGCCCCAATGGAGGTGGAAAAACGACCTTGCTGAAAACCATGCTGGGGTTGTTGCCACCCATCAAAGGCGAAATTGTTTTCAATGAGTCGATGCGGGAAGGTTCCCATCATCATATTGGGTATCTGCCGCAGGTGAACCGGATTGACAAGAAGTTTCCCATTACGGTTTTTGATGTGGTGCGAAGCGGACTGATGTCGCGGAACCGGCTGATTGGACGTTATTCCCGCGAGGAAAACGAACGAACTACCGATTTGCTGCAAAAGATGGGTATTTACACTTTGCGGAAAAAAGCAGTCGGCGAACTGTCAGGCGGACAGTTGCAACGGGTGTTGTTGAGCCGTGCGTTGGTGAACCAGCCGAAATTGCTGATTCTGGACGAGCCGAACACGTATGTCGACAATAAGTTTGAGCGTGAGTTGTACGAGCGGCTGCGTATCCTTAACAAGGATATGGCGATTATGCTGGTTTCGCACGACGTGGGTACGATTACTGCTTATGTAAAAACCATCGCTTGTGTGAATCGCAACCTGCATTACCACCCGTCGAATAAAATATCAACCGAACAACTGGCGGCTTATGAATGTCCGATTCAGATTATCTCGCACGGACAAATACCGCACACCGTTCTCTTACAACACGATCACTAATGGATAGCCTGGCCTCAATTTTTCAATTCGGATTTTTTCAAAATGCCTTCTGGGCGGCGCTCATGGCGAGCATCACCTGTGGACTGGTGGGAACTTACATCGTTTCGCGACGCATTGTTTTCATCAGCGGTGGTATTACACACGCTTCGTTTGGCGGCATCGGTCTGGGATATTTCCTGGGCATCAACCCGATCCTGGGAGCGTTGATTTTTGGTGTGTTGTCGGCACTGGGCATCGAATTCTTTACCCGCAAAGCAGATGTGCGCGAGGACTCGGCTATCGCGATGTTGTGGGCATTTGGTATGGCTATCGGAATTATTTTCGTGTACCTCACACCGGGTTATGCGCCCAACCTGATGAGTTACCTTTTCGGGAATATCCTGACGGTTTCAGCCGGGAATTTACTTTTCATGGGGCTGATAACCTTGGCGGTAATTGCCTTTTTCATCACCTTCTTCCGGATGATCCTGTTTGTGTCGTTCGACGAAGAGTTTGCCCTGACCAACAATGCGCCGGTACGGTTATTCAACCTGGTGTTGATTAGTTTGGTGGCGCTAACTATTGTGATGAATATCCGCGTGGTGGGAATCATCCTGGTGATGTCACTGCTGACCATTCCACAGGCCATTTCCAATATCTTCACCCGGAACTTCGGTACCATGATGATTTTGTCGGTGATTTTTGCCTTCATTGGTTCCATGGCCGGACTACTCTTTTCCTATTCTTTTAATATCCCTTCCGGCGCGTCCATCATCTTTGCGCTCGTGATCCTGTTTGGAATCCTGAAACTCGGCTCGGTTGGACTGGAACGACTCGGTAAGAACATGAGGTTGCCGCGGGTCTGAGGCGACCAAAACTTTCTGCGTTTTCTCATGCCCGGCCCCCCGGGGGACAAAATACGTCCGTGTTTTTTCATGCCCGGCTCCACGGGGAACAAAATACGTCCGCGTTTTTTCATGCCCGGCTCCACGGGGAACAAAATACGTCCGTGTTTTTTCATGCCCGGCTCCACGGGGAACAAAATACGTGCGCGTTTTTTCATGCCCGGGCTCCCGGGGAACGGAATCCGTCCGCGTTCTCTCACGCCCTGGCCCAAGGGGAACAAAAACCGTTGAAGTTTTTTGATGCTGCAGCCCGGAGAAAAAGAAAATTCTGAGAGCTTTTCCATATCACAACATTACGGGACGCAAATTTTCAAAGATCTCATTATTTCGATTCAACTCCTTTGGAGTTGCTTGTTAGTAAGGTCGCTGGTCCTCCGGTTTCACCGGAGGTGAAGAATGATTATTCCCTTGCGGGAATCTCAGTTACCGGATGCTGAGACCAAAATCTACTTATTTTTCCGGCGAAGCCGGATGAATATTCATCTCCCCCCTTAAATTTGGGGGTTGGCACGCAGTAGTAGAACCACAACCCCGAAGTGGGTTGAATAATCTTCTCAAATCTTCGTAACTTATTTATTCGAAGAAAATTTCACTCCCAAGAACCTTTGAAAGTTATACGACCATGGCCAGTTACCATCAAATCCTTTATCACATTACATTCCGGACGAAGAATAACCAAAAAGTACTTCACTACTCTAGTAACGATGACTTGTTGAGATACATATGGGGCATCTTGAAAAACAAAAATTGTAAGCTATATCGGGTTAATGCGGTTTCAGATCATGTGCATCTGGTTTGTTATCTTCATCCTTCAGTAGCATTAGCTGATTTAGTTCGGGAAATAAAGGTTTCTACTTCGCTTTGGATAAAGAGAGAAAAGATCTATCCTCGATTCAATGGATGGGCTGAAGGCTACGGAGCTTTTACCATGTCATTAAGGGAAAAGGACGCGACCATAAAATATGTGATGAATCAACAGGAGCATCACAAGAAAGCCGATTTTCGAGAGGAATACATCAAGCTTTTAAATGAGAACGGGGTTACGTTCGACGAGAAGTATCTACTTTAAAAATATTCAACTCCTTTGGAGTTGCTTGTTAGTAAGGTTGCTGGTCCTCCGGTTTCGCCGGAGGTGAAGAATGATTATTCCCTTGCGGGAATCTCCGTTATTAGATGCGGGGACCAAAATCTACTTACCCTTTCCGACTAAGCCTGGAAGAAGAGCAATTGTTCCCTATTTCCGGCGAAGGCCGGATAAATATTCATCTCCCCCAATGCAATTGGGGGTTGGGTTTCTGAGGTTGGACCCCAACCCCGAAGCGGGTTGAACTAAATAAGAAAGAGGCTGCCTTCAAAAGACAGCCTCTTCTATATCTTCCCGGAAGGGCAACAATCAATCGTTGCCACTCTTGCCGAACATCATCGGTTCGTCGACGGCGCGGGCTTTTTTCTCCCAGGCTTGTGGAATCACTTTCCAGTTCTCCGGATTGACAGGCGTATAAGTTCCCTGTTTTTCCAGCCACTTCATCATGTAGAAGCGCAAATCCTTTTCGGTGGTGCTAATGCGTCGCGCATTCAACTCGTCATGCGGGATGCCGGCTCCCTCTTCGAGGTGACCGCCGCCGCCATTTCCCCGGTATGAATTCACCGCCACTTTGTAGATGTGGTTTTCCCGGAAGGGCGTTCCGTCCGACATGGAGATGATGTGTACGCGGTGACCGGCTGGTTTGCGCACATCGACGGTGTACTTGATGCCGCCTGCCGAATCGAAATTGAAATACGGCTTGGCCAGTGAGTAAGTGCCGCGACCTTTGTTCTCCATCAGGTGGCCCTCTTTGTCCTTGCGGAAGTTAATGAGGTGGTCATCGGAGCTTTTCATGGTATTGAACCAACCGGCGTATGAATATTCCAGGTATCCTTTGATTTCTTTCCCGGAGAGCTTCATCGTGTAGAGCAGATTCTCGTATTTGTACAGGCGGAACATGTCGCGGACGTACAGCTCGCCTTTTTTCAGTTGCGTGTCAAAAATGGTGGGAGCCGAAAGGGAAATGTCGGCGCCGCTTTGTGCGAGCTGCACCTTGTGGATGAGTCCCATAAAGCTGGAGCTACCAAAGAAAGCATCGCGGGTATCGATTTCGGCCGTGAGTTTGGCCACCGGCTGGTTCACCCATTTTTTCACCTCGTTCACAAACGGTTTAAAGTGCGCCATGTATTCCGGGTCGGGCTGGTAGTTTTTGGAATGCTTCACCTCGGAAGTTATTTCCTTCTTCCAGGTTTTGTCAAAGCTGTCGTAGGTCAGCTTCATTTTGGCTACCGGAAACTCGCGGGCATGTGCCTGTGGTCCCATGACAAGAACTTTCTTGCCGGCAGTGTTGGTCACCCACTTGTTCCACTCGCGGTGGTCGTGGCCGGCAAACACAATGTCGAAGCCGGGTACTTGTTCGGCTACCAGCGCCGAAGCATTTTCGTTCTTGTAGGTCTTGGCAGTCGTTCCGCCGTAGGTATAATCGACACCCGAGTGGAACAGGCCAATCAGTACATCGGGATGCTCTTTTTCCTGTATAATTTTTACCCACTTCCGGGCGGTTTCAATCATGTCTTCGAACTCCATCCCTTTCCAGATTTTTTCCGGAAGCCAGTACGGAATGTGCGGGGTAATCATGCCCAATACGGCAATCTTCACGCCCTCTTTCTCGATGATGGTGTAGGGCTTGAAATACGGTTTTCCGTCGTCGGTGCGGACGGCGTTGGCCGCCATCCACGGCATGTGCATCTCGCTGCGCACCTTGTCGTACACGTGATGTCCCGCTTCGATGTCGTGGTTGCCCACGGTGGCGGCGTCGTACTTCATGAAATTGTAGACCCGCGCCACGATGTTGGTACTATCGGGCTGCAGGAAATTGGAAAAATATACATCGGGTTCGCCCTGCAGAATGTCGCCGTTGTCGAGCAATATCACATCCTGGTCGGGTTTGGCCCGCTCGGCTTTCACGTAAGAATAAACCGATGCCAGCGAATGATTGGCGGTCGTATCGGTCATGAAATTCCACGGGAAAAGGGAGCCGTGTACATCACTGGTTTCGATGAATTCGAGGTTGACGGTTTTCTTCTGGCAGGAAGAAAGGAGAAGCGTGAGCGAAAGAATCAGCAGCAGGAACCTTCCGCGCGCAAGATGTTTCCAGTTCATAATTGAATTTTCGATGGGTTTGAAATGTAAATATAGTAAAGGGTTGGAAAGGGGAAATGTTTAGAGAGAGGATAAAACAACTTTGTCATTTTTATGACATCACTAGTTTACCTATAGTTATATCAAATTCAGAAGTTAAATTATTTCAGATAATTATTACCATCTTTATGTTGTGTCGACGGTATGAAATGTAAAAAAATTGGACCATGCTTTATTGGATTGCAGATGATTCGGCTTTTAGTTCTCTAAGAACATTAAAAAATGATGACATACACCTTTTTGGAGGAATTGTTATTGATGATATAAACCTTAGTTTGTTAAGGTTTAAAATTGATGAAGTTAAGAATAAGTATTCTCTTGGTTATTCGATTCCAATAAAATGGAATATCACTGTAGTTAAGGAATATTGTAAGAAAATGGGTCTCGAAAATGAATTGGAGATACTTAGAAAACATTCAAATGATATAAGAAAAGAAATAATTGAGTCTGCTGACGATATTAACTACAAGATAATTATTGCTGCTGTTGAGATAATGAAAGAGAATGATAAATCCGTTAGAGAACTGCAATCAGAAATAAAGAGATATGTATTTGGGTATGGGTTGAATCAGTTTGGTTTTGAAGTAAGCATTAGTCATAAACCTGCTATTGTTATTTTAGATTGGCCGGAGGGAGAAGATCCTAAGCCATTTAATGAAGAATATGCAGCAGCATATTTTGGGGGAAAGTCAACAAGTGGCAAGTTTGAATATAAATGTGGGGCTCTTCAAAAGCTGAAATTTTTTGATAGTCCGTTGTTTGCTAAAACACTTAATACATCAGCACTTCAATTTACAGATATTATTATTGGAGCTACAAAAGATTATTTATTAAGCAAGTTTAAACCTAAGAAAAAAAATCATTTTAAGGATGAAGTGTTTATGCTGTTTAAGCATAAATTTAGAAGTTATCCTAATTTTGAAGATAGAGGATTATATATCCCCAATACGTCGAGAAACCTTAAAAGTCATATTTTCCCTAATTTATATTTGTCTGCTGATGATGATGACATCTTATTAGATTTTTAAGATTAAAAACAAAAAACCCGAAGCCAAAGACTTCGGGTTTCTCTTTTCGTATCTGGAATAAGCAATATTCTAAGATTGTATCAGCAACAGTTCTTTCCTTGCTGAATTGGGGGACAAGGAACGGTACCATACGAACAATATACGCAACAATCACCTTCTTTTGGCTTTAAAACAGTGTGGCAGTTGGTACATTCGTAAAAGAAACTGCACGCATTTTCAGGCATCGTTTCTTCCTTCTGAAAACCGCATTCGGGGCAGGTGATGACGGATTTGAGTATGATGGGTTTCAGCTCTTGAAAATCGGAAAAATCCATTGTTGGTCTATTGTTTTTAATCATGCGTAATATCTGTCAAATATAGCATAATCAAAAAGTGTTTGGAGGGTAAAATAAAAAAGCCGGTTAAGAAACCGGCTTTGTAGTAGCGGGGACAGGACTCGAACCTGCGACCTCCGGGTTATGAGCCCGACGAGCTACCAACTGCTCTACCCCGCAATGTAGGCGTTGAGTATGTTTCTCAAACGCGGTTGCAAATATAGATCAGTTTTTGTGTCCTTCCAAATAAATTCGTGAAAATTCATTGCGATCAGGAGCACATTTGGGTGTTGTTACTTGATGATGAAGCGGTAGCCGCAAATAAAAAAATTTCTCCTTTTTCTTATTAACTTTGGCAACCAGAGAAAACAGGATGGAATGATTACGGAAAACCAGAAGAAGCGCCTTCGCTATAAAATGAAGAATCCCCTGCGGATGGTGATTTTTAACGACCAGAATCTGCATACTGTTGGGCAGTTCCGGTTTACGCCTCAATCGTTGTTTATGCTCATCGCTTCGGTGGTGATTTTACTGATTGTGGCTGTTATCTTGCTTATCGCTTTTACGCCGCTCAGGGAATATATACCCGGTTATCCTACCGGAGAAATGCGTCAAACCATTGTGCAAAATGCGTTGATGGTCGATTCGCTGGAAAGCGAGCTGGCTGTGCGCGATCGGTATTTCCGCGATATCCGCATGTTGCTGGCCGGCGAAACGCCCCCGGACGAAACCACTTCGCCCGATACCATCGTTCGCCTCGACCAGATACATTTCAAAAAATACGACCACGACAGCCTGTTCCAGGATCAACTGTCGCGCGAACAATTTAATCTCTCTCTGAATAACCAGACTCCCGATCGCAAACGCGGCATTTCGGAGCTGTTGTTCTTCCCGCCAATCAACGGTGTCATCACCAACCACTTCGATGCGGCTTCCGGCCACTTTGGCGTCGATGTGGTGGCGAAAAAGAATACTCGTATCTCGTCGGTGCTCGACGGTACAGTGGTATTTACCGGATGGACGATGCAGACCGGATATGTGATTGAGATTCAGCACGAGCATAACCTGGTGACGTTCTACAAGCACAATTCCGAGCTGCTGAAAAAGGCCGGCGACAAGGTGAAAGCCGGCGAAGCCATTGCCATTATGGGGAATACCGGGATGGAAACAACCGGGCCGCATCTTCATTTTGAAATGTGGCAATCTGGTGTACCTTTGAACCCCGAAGATTACATCAATTTTTAGGCGGAACATCATGAAAAACATTGCCATACTGGGTTCAACCGGTTCTATCGGAACACAGGCGCTGGAGGTGATTGAAAAAAATCCCGACCGGTTCACTGTGGAGGTATTGACGGCCAACAACAACACGAAGTTGTTGATTGCGCAGGCGCGTCAGTTCAGGCCCAATGTTGTGGTTATTGCCAACGAAGAAAAATACGACGAGGTCCGCGATGCGCTGGCTTCGGAACCGATTAAAGTATATGCCGGCGCCGATGCGGTGGCACAGGTGGTTTCGATGGGCTCCGTCGATTTAGTGTTGACGGCCATGGTGGGCTATTCCGGCTTGTTGCCGACCATCAATGCCATCAATGCCGGAAAAACCATAGCACTGGCCAACAAGGAAACGATGGTTGTTGCCGGCGAGCTGATTGTGCGACTGGCCAACGAAAAGAAGGTGG
This sequence comes from Prolixibacter sp. NT017, assembly GCF_009617875.1. Lineage (NCBI taxonomy): Bacteria > Pseudomonadati > Bacteroidota > Bacteroidia > Marinilabiliales > Prolixibacteraceae > Prolixibacter > Prolixibacter sp. NT017. The sequence goes on from NZ_BLAV01000001.1 coordinate 4,635,895, forward strand.
ATATCCTTCCGGTGGATTCGGAACACTCGGCCATTTTCCAATGCCTGGCCGGCGAGTTCATGAATCCCATCGAGAAAGTGATTCTGACCTGCTCGGGCGGTCCTTTTCACGGAAGAACAGCGAAAGAGTTGAGAGCGGTTACGCCGGAAGATGCGCTGAAGCATCCGAGCTGGGACATGGGCGCGAAAATTACCATCGATTCGGCCTCGCTGATGAACAAAGGTTTTGAAGTGATTGAGGCCAAATGGTTGTTCGGCTTAAAGCCGGAACAGATTGACGTGGTGGTGCATCCGCAGAGTATCATTCACTCGCTCGTTCAGTTTGAGGACGGAGCCTTGAAAGCGCAGCTGGGCATGCCCGATATGCGGGTCCCGATTCAGTACGCATTGGCTTATCCCGAAAGGTTAGCCAGCGATTTCCCTCGCTTCCGGTTCTCTGATTACCCGACACTCACATTCGATACACCCGATACCGAAAATTTTCGTAATCTTGCACTTTCGTATGAGGCTTTGCATCAGGGCGGAAATATCGCCTGTTCACTCAACGCATCCAACGAAATAGCTGTAAAAGCATTCCTCGACAGAAAAATCGCTTTTACCGAGATGGCGTGTATCAATGAGGCAGTTATGATGAAAACTTCGTTGGTGAATGAACCTTCGTACGAAGATTATGTTGAAACCGATCGGGAAGCTCGCGAAAGGGCTGTCTCATTGGTAAATGAAAATAGTTAAAAACGATTCGATAAAGATACTATGGTTGTTTTGGTTAAGGCGGCTCAGCTTATCCTGAGTCTTTCGATTCTGGTTGTCCTTCACGAGTTTGGACACTTTATTTTCGCCAAGCTCTTTAAGTGCCGGGTTGAAAAATTCTACCTTTTCTTCGATCCGTGGTTTTCGCTCTTTAAATTTAAAAAAGGCGAAACCGAGTACGGCGTCGGCTGGCTGCCACTGGGTGGTTATGTGAAGATCTCGGGGATGATCGACGAGTCGATGGACAAAGAGCAGATGAAACAACCTCCGCAGCCATGGGAGTTCCGTTCGAAACCGGCCTGGCAGCGTCTGTTAATCATGATTGGCGGTGTGCTGTTCAACCTTCTTTTTGCGCTCTTCCTGTATGCCATGGTGTTGTACACCTGGGGCGAACAATATTTGCCGACAGCCAATGTGAAGTACGGAATCGTCACTAGTGATACCGGTAAAGAAATTGGTTTCCAGAACGGCGATAAAATATTAAATGTTGACGGCAAGAAGGTTGCTGATTTCACGAAAATCGTTCCGACCATTGTGCTTGAAAAGGCGAGCTATGTAGAGGTGGAGCGCGATGGCAAGGATGTGAGAGTTCCGATTACGCAGGAAGATATTGCCAAGCTGCTGAATAATAAAAACGTAATGGGCGTCCGGATTCCTTATTCCCTTCAGGTGCATGGATTCATGAAGAAATCGCCCGCGCGGGATGCCGGAATGGATATTGGCGACAAAGTAGTAGCCATCAACGGACAGCATTTTACCTACAACGACCAGTTTGTTGAGGCACTGAAAGATGCGAAAGGCAAAACGGTGGATGTGACCATTGACCGGGACGGTGCGACAAAGACGTTACCGGTGACGATTGGTGAGAATGGGCTGCTTGGGGTCGAACGTACCATGATGAACCTCGACAGCTTGTTTACTTTTAAAACACTCACCTATGGCTTTTGGCAATCCATTCCGGCCGGTGTGACGAAAGGTTTTAATACCGTGGATAATTACCTGAAGCAATTCAAGCTGTTGTTTCAGCCCGAAACGAAAGCATACGAATCATTGGGTGGTTTTATCGCTATCGGTAACATTTTCCCGGGCATTTGGGACTGGCGTTCGTTCTGGAACCTGACCGCCTTCCTGTCGATTATTTTGGCCGTAATGAATATTCTGCCCATCCCGGCACTCGATGGTGGCCATGTATTGTTCCTGCTCTACGAAATTGTTTCGGGCCGTAAGCCCAGCGATAAATTCCTGGAGTACGCGCAGATTGCCGGAATGGTGATTCTGTTTGCACTGCTGATTTTCGCCAACGGAAACGACATTATCAAATTATTCAAGGGTTAGTGTGTCATTTCCAGTGGATGAAGAACATCGTATGAAAAAAATTCTAAATTTGTAACCAAACCTTTAAAACATGACATTATGAACTTATTCGTGATAGCAGGGTTCATTGGCCCGCAGGAAATCATTATCATACTGGTCATTGTTCTGCTTCTGTTTGGAGGCAAGAAGATACCGGAACTGATGCGCGGCCTTGGGAAGGGTATGAAAGAGTTTAAAAACGCCACCAACGATGAGGGCGGTTCCGAGGAGAAATCTTCGAAGAAAGAGGAGAGTTCGAAAGAGACACTCAAAGAGTAGACTGAAAAATATTCAGACTGATACAACACAGAACCCTGGTTCAGATGAGCCGGGGTTTGTTCGTTGATATTCTTTAACTTTTTTTCCTAAAATGATTTTGTTAATTTCGAATTAACCATTGTATCATTTTGTAAGACAACGTTTGATAACCATGCAGCCTTGACCTGACCATTTGTGATTCGTCCCGGAATGGGAACCGGATTACGGTTTTGTCGCAAGGTTGTTTCTGTTTATTTTCTTATCGAGTCAATAAATCTAAAATATAGCGTATCATGAAGAAGATACTATTTCAACTGACTGTCACCTTTGTATTGGGAGCGATGCTTTCCTCCTGCGGGGGAGACAGTAATCCAACAATGAAAAATTCTACCGGAAAGCCAGGCGAAATTGTTGTCGTGATTCCTAAGGCTACCTGGGAGGGCGAGGCAGGCGATACCATCTTTCATTTCCTGGCGCAGCCTGTTGCCGATTTGCCCCAGGAGGAGCCGATGTTGAACGTGGTGCATATCCCGCCGCAGGCATTTGGCGAGATTTTTAAAACCGGCAGAAATCTTCTGCTGACAAAGATTAACCCTTCGGTGAAAGAACCTAAGATTACGATACAGCGCAATGTGTGGGCGAAACCGCAGATAATTGTTTCGGTACAGGCGCCCAATGAAAAGAGTTTTACCGATTTCTTTGCCAAAAAGGGAAACGATATCGTGAGCATCTTCGTGAAAGAAGAGCGGAACCGGCTGATGAAAATGTATGCCGACCGGAAATTTAAAAACGATGCGGTTGCCGAGCGGATGGCAAAAGAGCACCACTTTACGCTCAACGTGCCGAAGGGATTTGTGGTTTCAGTGGATACGACCAATTTTGTGTGGATTCGTTACGAAACTCCGAACATCAGCCAGGATGTAATCGCTTACTGGTACCCGTATACTTCCGATAGTACCTTTACCAGGAATTATCTGCTGAATAAGCGCGATTCGGTCCTGAAGAAAAACGTTCCCGGACCCGATAAAGGCACTTACATGATGACAGAGCGACAGATTCCCACTCTTTTCCGTGCCTTTAAGCTGAACGGTAATTACACTGCTATGCTGCGCGGGCTCTGGAAGGTGCACGGCGATTTCATGGGAGGTCCTTTTGTTAGCATCAGCACACTCGACCCGATTCGTGGTCGTGTACTGACACTGGAAGGATTTGTTTATGCTCCGAAGAAAGATAAGCGGGAATTGATGAGGCAGGTGGAAGCCATGATTTATTCGGTGCGCTTCCCCGACCAGAAAAAGAACGACAAGATTAACCGGATGGCTGAGATGGGCAACGACACGAGTGCGCCACCGGTAGATTCGGTAGAAACGAAATAAATTTTCGAAAGCAATTGGGCATAAAAAAGAAGAGGCGGAACTAATTATTCCGCCTCTTTTTTATGTGGTAACTCTCGAGAGTAAAGTTTCTTTTTAACTATGCCGGCTGCAATTCCGGAACCATTTCCGGCAACTCCACATGCTCGTAACCCTGGTTACGCAGTTGTGGACGGAAACCAGCATCGATAATGGATTGCTGAATACCTTTGGCATTCATCTGGTACGATGCGCCTGCGGCAGAAACGACATTTTCCTCAATCATGATGGAACCCATGTCGTTAGCTCCGGCATTCAGACAAAGCTGCGCGGTATCTCTTCCTACTGTTAACCACGATGCCTGGATGTTGGTCACATTGTTCAGCATAATACGCGCAACGGCAATCATCCGCACATATTCCATTGGCTCAATCGGAGTAACTTCAATGTTTTGATAGAGCTCGGTATCTTCGAGCATCACCGGCCACGGGATGAAAGCCGTGAAACCATCGCTGCCTTCCGGGCGTTCGTCCTGCACATCGCGAAGCAAAGCCAGGTGTTCGATGCGCTCGCGGTTGGTTTCAATCGTTCCGAACATCATGGTAGCCGAAGTCACCATTTTCAGTTTGTGGGCTTCGCGCATTACGTCAAGCCACTCCTGCGTGTTGCACTTTCCGGGTGATAAAATCCGGCGAACCCGATCCGACAGAATTTCTGCACCGGCTCCGGGCAGACTATCCAGCCCCGAATCCCGCAGTTGGATAAGCGTATCGCGGAAGCTCAAACGAGAGCGCTTGGCGATGTGTGCCACCTCAGGCGGTCCCAGCGAGTGCAGTTTCACTTCCGGATAACGGCGCTTTAACTCACTGAACAGGTCGGTGTAAAACTTGATACCATATCGCGGGTGCATGCCGCCCTGGAGAAGCAGCTGGTTACCACCCTGCTTGAGCATCTCCTCAATTTTTTCAGAGTACTCTTCGATGGTGGTTGTATAGACATCCTTATCGCCGATATCGCGTCGGAAATTACAGAAATTACAGTGGGCCACACATATGTTGGTGGTATTTACGTTGCGGTCGATTATCCAGGTTACCACGTTGCCGGGCACCTTCTTTTTCCGCAACTCATTTGCTACATGCATCAACTCCGGAGTGGGAGCATGCTCATACAGCAGCAATCCTTCATCAACGGTCAATGCCTCAAAATTTAAGGCTTTTTGGTATATTGATTCGAAATTCATGTAGTAAAAATTTGGCGTAAAGGTACTAATTTTCAAATACGATAGTCGCTGATGTTTACGGCTATCCTTTTTAAAAAGATTCAACCTTTTTCAGGGGATAATGTTGCATCAGTAAATTAAAATTTTCGATATGGAACTGAAAAGACAAAGTGAGCACAATGGTAATAATCTGATATACATATTAAAAGATAGCTCGGAGTTGGCCTCTGTTCCGCTCGGCGAGAAAGAAAAAAAATATGCCGAAAAGCGGTTGGAAGATAAAGCAGAATTAATCTTCATCAACCGGATGGACGGATGGATTTTTCTGGTTGTTCCCAAACAGTGCAAAGATGAAGAGGCATTTTTAGAGGAATGCCGGAAAAAAGGAAATGAAATTGCAGTGCGGGCGACGGAAGAAAAACTGGAAGAACTGGGCATATCAGGAAATGATGCCCAGGCTGTTTTGGCTGTCGCCGAAGGAGTGGCATTGAGCAGCTACCGGTTTTTGAACCATTTTACCGACAAAAAAGGGAAAGAGAGTCCGCTAAAGAATTTGTCTTTGGTTTCTGAGCAACTGAGTGATGCTGACGTAACAGAATTGACCAACTTGGTGAAGAGTGTTTGCCAAACACGCGATTTAGTGAACGAACCGCTGTCGCACATGAATGCTGAACGTTTGGCAGAAGCTTTCACCAAAATGGGAAAAGAAGCCGGAATGACGGTGGATGTTTTCCATAAGCAAAAAATTGAATCGCTGAAAATGGGCGGCCTGCTGGCGGTCAACAAAGGAAGTATCGATCCTCCGACCTTCACCATCATGGAGTGGAAACCGGAAAAACCGGTGAATGAAAAACCGATTGTCCTGGTGGGTAAAGGTGTGGTGTATGATACGGGAGGTATGAGCCTCAAGCCGACGCCCAATTCGATGGATTACATGAAATCGGATATGGCTGGAGGTGCTGCTGTTGGTGGTGCCATTTATGCGGCTGCGCTGAACCGTTTGCCATTGCATGTTATTGCACTGATTCCGGCTACCGATAACCGCCCTGACGGAAACGCTTATGTTCCGGGCGATGTGATTACGATGCATAGCGGCAAAACGGTGGAAGTGCTCAATACCGATGCAGAAGGGCGTTTGTTGCTGGCGGATGCATTGAGCTATGCGAAGAAATTTGAACCGCAGCTGGTCATTGATGCGGCTACATTAACCGGGTCAGCAGCCGTTGCGCTGGGACATTACGGAATTGCCGGAATGGGAACAGCGAAACCGGAAGTGATGCAGCAACTTCAAAAAGCCGGGCATGAAGTGTACGAACGGGTGGTTGAATTTCCTTTTTGGGAAGAATATGGCGAATTGTTGAAATCGGATATTGCCGACCTGAAAAACCTGGGGCCGCGCGAAGCAGGAATGATCACCGCCGGGAAATTTCTCGAAAACTTTGTGGACTATCCTTGGATCCACCTGGATATTGCTGGAGCCGCATTTCTGAACCAACCTGATAGCTATCGTGGTAAAGGAGCGACGGGTACCGGTGTGCGCCTGTTGTACCGTTTCCTGAAAAGCCTGGTTGGATGATATGCTCTGAAACCTCTATAAAAACGCGGGGCGGTCAGGGATATACCGAAGAAAAGTTTAAATTTGACCATCCTTTCTCCTTGGGGGAATTGTTGAAAATCTAACATTTAGACAGGACTATGAAGCAACATATTGTCAAGGTCGGAATTACGCACGGCGACATCAACGGAATTGGTTATGAGGTTATCATGAAGGCTCTGCTGGACAACCGGATAATGGAAAACTGTACTCCCATTGTCTACGGTTCGCCCAAAGTAGCCGCTTATCACCGAAAGGCGTTAAATATTAACAACTTCAGTTTTAACCACATTAACGCGGCGGAGGAAGCAGTGCCCAAGCGGCCCAATATCATTAACTGCATCGATGAAAATATCCGGGTCGAACTGGGTAAGTCGACCAAGATGGCCGGCGAAGCCAGCTACATGGCGCTTGAAGCGGCTGTCAAGGATATCAAAGAGGGAAAGATTGACGTGCTGATTACGGCTCCTATCAACAAGGAGAATATTCAGTCCAACGTATTTCACTTTCCGGGACACACGCAGTATCTGGCCGAAGAGTTTAAGGCGGAAGATCACCTGATGCTGATGGTGAGCAACGACCTGAAGGTTGGTATTGTTACCGAGCACATCCCGCTGTCGAAAGTGGCCTCGACGATTACCACAGACATGATCCTGAGTAAGCTCCGGGTATTGAACCGGACATTGATGGAAGACTTTACGTTGCACAAGCCCCGTATTGCAGTTCTGGCGTTGAATCCGCACGCTGGTGATCATGGATTGATTGGTGACGAAGAAGAGCGCGAGATTATTCCGGCAATCAAAACTGCCAATGAAGAAGGGATTATCGCCATGGGACCGTATCCGGCCGACGGATTTTTTGGTTCGGCCGATTACAAGAAATTCGATGCTATTCTGGCGATGTATCACGACCAGGGACTGACGCCTTTTAAGCTGGCGTCGTTCGAGTCGGGTGTGAACTTCACTGCAGGTTTGCCTATTGTCAGAACATCGCCGGGACACGGAACGGCTTACAGTCTGGCTGGCGAAGGTAATGCGTCGGAAGATTCATTCCGGAATGCCATGTACCTGGCCATCGACCTGTTCCTGAACCGGGAGCAGTACAAAGAATTTTCGAAAGATCCGTTGCAGAGCCAGGAGATCGATCGAACCGGGGGAGAATAGAGTTCTCCCCGATTCCATGAATAAACTTGAATGAACGCAAAGGATGTACGAATACATCAAGGGAAATATCACTGAACTAACGCCTGCTTCGGTCATTGTTGAGGCCGGAGGTATCGGGTACTTTATCAACATTTCACTAACCACCTATACCCGTTTGAACGGACGGGAAAATGTGACGGTTTTTCTTCAGCAAATTGTTCGCGAAGATGCTCATCTCCTGTATGGTTTTGCCGATCGGGATGAGCGGGAAATCTTCAGGTTACTGATATCGGTAAACGGCATCGGAGCCAATACGGCTGTTATGATGCTTTCGTCGTATCAGCCGGAACAGTTGAGAGACGCCATCGCTACCGAGAATGTGAATGTGCTCAAAAGTATCAAAGGCATTGGAGCCAAGACGGCGCAGCGGGTTATCATCGATTTGAAGGATAAAATCGGTAAATCATCAGAATCAGTGCAGGTTTTCGACAAAGCAGACAATACCACGCGGGAAGAAGCGTTATCTGCTTTGGTGATGCTGGGGTTCAACAAGCGGGCAATCGAAAAAGCACTGGACCGGATTTTTTCCGACAATCCGGGTATTTCTGTTGAGGAAACCATTAAAATTGCGCTGAAAAATCTTTGAGGGCTCCCTTTCCCTGCATTTTTGCGGAAAAAATTTGTAGTAGCTGGTGTTGAGAAGGTACCGTAGATATATACTGGCTATTCCCCTGCTGATTATCGTTGTGTCCATTATCGGAAACAGCGATGCGTCGGTCAACATGGGAAAAGCTGTCAGGTGGAATGATAACGGTCCGGTTAAAGAAGAGGGTGATACGCTTGCCGTAGATACCATTGGGAAATTACCCTATCCCTTTCGGGATAAAGGCCCCTTCGGAAATGCAGGACAACAGGATTCATCCGCCTTGTATCTTCATGATCCTTCGAATATGAAAAAGGAGGTGGAGTACGATCCGGAAACCGGCGATTATATTTTCTACGACCGGATTGGTGACTTCAACTATAGGCTACCGCGTACCATGTCGCTGGAAGAGTATCGCCATTGGGATTTTCAGGAATCTATCAAGCGTTACTGGCGGCAACGGATGGCACAGCAATCCTTCGAACAACAGTCGCAACTCATTCCCCAACTTAAAGTAGGTGGCGAATCCTTCAATAGAATTTTCGGGTCCAATACCGTGAGCATTCGCCCGCAGGGTTACGTTGAGCTGAGTCTTGGCGTGCAAACCAACCGCATCGATAATCCTTCCATTCCCGAAAGGATGCGCAAAACCACGACATTCGATTTCAACGAGAAAGTGAACATGAATGTGGTGGGACAAATCGGAAGTAAGCTGAATATGCGGGTGAATTATAATACCGAAGCGACTTTCGATTTCGAAAACAAAATGAAGCTGAACTACACCGGCGATGAGGATGAGATTGTGAAGAATGTGGAGGCCGGTAACGTTTCGATGCCATTGTCGGGTTCATTGATTACCGGAGGGACGAACCTTTTCGGGGTGAGAACGGATTTGCAGTTTGGTAAACTTGCCGTTTCGACAATTTTCTCGCAACAAAAAGGAGAAACCAAGACCATTGAAACGGAAGGCGGCGCCCAGAAGACGAAGTTCAAGCTCGATGTGACGGATTACGATGCCAACCGGCACTTCTTCCTCGGGCAGTATTTTTACGATCACTACGATCAGGCACTGGCCAACCTTCCGGTTATCAATTCAGCCATTACCATCAACAAGGTGGAGGTGTGGGTTACCAATAAATCCAACGACTTTAAGGAATCCCGAAATATTTTGGCGTTAACCGACCTGGGTGAGCGGGGCGGTAACCGAGAAAATCAGTCCATTTCAGAGTTTGGTGACACTCCCGGACTTTCGTACCCGGAAAACGTTTATACGTTCAATGGTGCCAACCAGATGTACACTTCGATTACATCTACTTATTCCGGTATCCGTAATATAGCGCAGCTGACACAGGTAATGGCTCCGTTGGCCAGTCGAGGTTTTGTGGCCGGACGCGACTACGAAAAAATTGAAAATGCCCGCAGGCTCTCTCCTTCAGAATATACCGTCAACAAAAGACTGGGTTATATTTCGCTTAATTCAGCGCTGAATGCGGATGAGGTGCTGGCTGTGGCTTATCAGTATACAGCCAACGGAAAAACTTACCAGGTGGGGGAATTCTCGACCGATGGTATTGATGCGCCGCAGACGTTGGTTCTGAAATTAATTAAGGGGACCGACTTAAATCCCAAATTCAAGAACTGGGATTTGATGATGAAAAACGTTTATAATCTTGGGGCTTATCAGCTTTCTCCGGAAGATTTCCGTTTCGATGTGGAATACCAGAACGATTCGACGGGTACCAATTTGAACTACTTGCCGACAGGTCCACTGAAAGAGAAAATACTGCTCAAGGTGATGAACCTTGATAATTTGAACAAGCAAAAAGATCCCTATCCCGATGGACTATTTGACTTCATCGACGGCGTGACGATCGATGCTGCTACCGGACGGGTGTTCTTCCCGGTGGTTCAGCCATTCGGTTCCAACCTGAAAAAGCAACTTGGAAGTGATCAGACGGCAATCGACCGGTATGTTTTCCAGAGTTTGTACGACGAGACAAAAACGGTAGCCGAACAGGATGCGGAGAAAAACAAATATCAGTTGGTAGGTAGTTACAAGGGAAGTGCCAGCAACGAAATTTCGCTGAACACAATTAACGTCGCGCGGGGATCGGTGAAAGTTACTGCAGGCGGACGCGAACTGACGGAAAACGTCGATTATGTGGTGGACTACGCCCAGGGAACGGTGAAGATTATTAACCAGGGGCTGCTCGAATCGGGAACGCCTATTTCGGTTTTCACCGAGAGTAACAATCTCTTCAGTATGCAGCGGAAGACCTTGCTGGGAACCCATATGAATTACGAGTTCAACAAGAACTTCAACCTGGGCGGTACGGTAATGTATTTGCACGAAAAACCGCTGACACAGAAAGTGAATTACGGTGAAGATCCCATTTCGAATACCATGCTGGGTTTGAATGCTTCGTATAAAACGAAATCGCAGCTGATTACCAATTTGGTGGATGCGCTCCCATTCCTGGATACGAAAGCGGAATCGAAAGTGGCTGTGGATGCGGAGTTTGCACAGTTACTACCGGGGCACTCAAAGGTGATTTCGAACGAGGGTGCGGTGTATATCGATGATTTCGAGGGAACGAAAACAACCATCGATATGAAAACGCAGCATGCGTGGACTTTCGCCAGTACGCCGCAGGGACAGGATATGTTCCCGGAAGGGGAGCTGGTTGACAACCTGGCCAATGGTTACAACCGGGCAAAGCTGGCGTGGTATGTTATCGATCCACTTTTGCAACGAAATACAGCAACTACACCAAAGCATCTGATACAGTTTCCGAAGCAGCGCTCGAGCAACTATGTGCGCGAGGTGTATCAGAGTGAAATTTATCCTGACAGGCAGACACCTGTTGGTCAACCTACGAATATTCCGACATTGGATTTGGCATATTACCCTTCGGAAAAAGGCCCTTATAACTTCGATACCTATCCTTCGGCTTATTCAGCGGGTGTGGCTCAAGATGGTTCTTTGAATCAGCCGGAGACGCGTTGGGGGGGAATTATGCGACAGGTTCAAACCAGCGATTTTGAAGCGGCGAATATCGAGTACATCGAGTTTTGGATGATGGATCCGTTTGCCGAAGATACGTTGCAGCAAAATCCCGGTGGAGATTTGTATTTCGACTTGGGAAATGTGTCAGAGGATATTCTTCGCGATGGAAGAAAATCGTTTGAGAACGGATTACCTGCCGACGGTAATTACGCAGCTACCTGCGATACGACCGCCTGGGGACGTGTTTCGAGACAACAGTCGTTGGTGAAGGCATTCGATAATAACCCACAGGCCCGCCGTTACCAGGATATTGGTTTGGATGGTTTGGACTCGAAAGATGAAGAGAGTTTTTATAAAACGTATCTCGACCAGTTAAAAGGCTTGTTGGTCGATAGTGTATACGCTAAGGTTTATGCCGACCCGGCGAATGATAACTTCCACTATTTCCGGGGAACCGATTACGATAATGAACAGCTGGGGATTCTTCAGCGATACAAAAATTACAACAATCCCGATGGCAACTCGCCGACCTCCGATATGTCGCCGGAACCTTATAGCACAGCCGCGACATCGATTCCTGATGCCGAGGATATTAACGACGATAATACGTTAAGTGAAAATGAGTCATATTTCCAGTATCACCTGAAGCTGGACCGGCGGGATTTGGCTGTTGGAAAGAATTACATCACCGACGCGAAAACAGCGCGTGTTAAACTGAAAGATGGTACAACTTCGGAGATTACCTGGTACCAGTTTAAGATTCCGGTCAAGCAACCGACTTCGACCATTGGAACCATTTCCGATTTCCGTTCTATCCGGTTTATGCGGATGTTCTTGCGCGGATGGAAGAAGCCAGTTGTATTGCGTTTTGCCACGCTTGATTTGGTTCGCTCTGACTGGCGAATTTATGAAAAGGATTTGTCGGAAAACAACAGTGTTCCTTCTCCGAATACCAAGTTCGAGATATCGGCTGTTAACATTGAGGAGAATGCGAACCGCGAACCGGTGAACTACGTGTTACCTCCCGGAATCAGCCGTGTGATTGACCCCGCCAACCCGCAGATCCGACAACTGAACGAACAGTCGATGGTGCTGCGAACGATCGATTTGCCAACCGGCGATGCGCGGGCAGCATATAAGACTACCACAGTGGACATGCGGCGGTATAAAACGCTGAAAATGGAGGTGCATGCCGAAGCAATTAAAAACCATGCGCTGAACGATGATGATCTGTCGCTTTTCATTCGCATCGGGTCGGATTACCGCTACAACTATTACGAATACGAAATACCGCTGAAGCTGACGCCTCCGGGTTACTACAGTAATGATTCGCAGAACGACCGGTTGATTGTATGGCCTGAAGCCAACCGAATGTATATCCCGCTGGATCTGTTGCCAAAATTGAAGCTTGAACGGAATGCCAAAATGCGGCAAGCCGGTTCTCAGCTTTCGCTGAATGATGTCTTTGAAAAGATTCAGAATGGTGTGAACAACAACCAGAACATCATTAAGGTGAAGGGTAATCCGAACCTGGGAGAGGTGACTTCGGTGATGATTGGTATCCGGAATAAGGATGGCAGTCCTCATCCGGGAAGTAAGTCGGTGGAAGTATGGGTCAACGAACTTCGTCTGACGGATTTCGACGAGAAAGGTGGATGGGCAGCTTTGGGCCGCGTTTCGGGTAACCTGGCTGATTTGGGAACCTATTCGTTTGCCGGACGAACCAGTACTGCCGGCTTTGGAAGTATCGATTCGAAGATGCAGCAGCGCAGCATGGAAGACAATCATGAATATGATATTTCTACGAATCTTCAGTTAGGAAAATTCTTTGGTGAGAAGTCGGGAGTGCAGATTCCGATGTACCTCGGTTTTTCGAAAGCGGTGCAAACACCCGAATATTCGCCGCTCGATCCGGATGTGAAATTGAAAGATGCGCTGGATGCTGCCGCGAATAAGTCCGAAAGGGATTCCATCAAGCGAATATCGCAGGATTATACGACCCGTAGAAGTATCAATTTCACGAATGTGCACATCGACAAGCCTAACAAAAAGGGGAAACCCAAGGTCTATGATATTTCGAATTTCGCGGTGACCTATTCATTTAACCAGTATTATCATCGTGATATCAACACCACGAGGAATGAGACGCGAAATACACGCATGTTGTTTTCGTACAACTACAATACACGGCCAAAGGCTGTGGAGCCTTTCAAAAATGTGAAGTTGTTCCGTTCGCCATGGTTCTCCCTGATTCGTGATTTCAACTTTTATTATTCGCCGGAACAGATCTCTTTCCGTTCGGATATGAACCGGCGGTATAGTGAGCTGCAGTACCGGAATATTACCAACCCTGATTTCATCATTCCTTCCTCCTATGAGAAGGATTTTATCTGGGATCGTTATTACGATTTGCGTTACAGTCTTACCCGCAGCCTTAAGCTGGATGTTTCGGCTCAGAATACATCACGCGTGGAAGAGCCGTTGGGAGCCAGACTGAACAAGAATCAGGATGAGTATGAGGCTCGGCGCGACACGATTATTCAGAGTATTCTCGACGGAGGTCGTAACACGCATTATCATCACACGGTGAACGCATCGTACACACTGCCGATTAATAAAATTCCATTACTGAACTGGACATCGGGTTCGGCTCGTTATCAATCGACTTTTGACTGGGATACCGGACCGATTACGAGCAGCGAATACCAGTTGGGTAATATTATCCAAAACTCACGTTCGATGCAGTTTAACGGGCAGGCGAACCTGGTGAACCTGTATAACAAAGTCCCGTTCCTGAGAAAAGTAAATCAAAAATATTCAGGAGGGAGGGGAAGGAGAAGCATGATGAGACGGCCTTCTCCAATGCGAACGGATACCCGAAACGGAGCAAATGGCAAAGAAGTCAGGTTTGCAGACAAGGGACTGAACCTAAAGGCAGGGAAGGCCCGCTCGATTTTCCATAAGCTAGGTACGAAAGATGTTCGGGTAACTGTTACCGATGCCACAGGAAAACCCATTAACGGTGATGTGAAAGTGGTGAATGACAACCGGGTGACTTTTACTGCGCCGAAAGATTATAACAATGCGAATGTTTTGGTCGTTGGCACGCAGAAGCCCTCAGCCAATATCGCTTTGAAAATAGCTGAATACACGTCGCGTTTGCTGATGATGGTTCGTGACATCAACATTTCCTATACGCAAACCGATGGAACGGTTCTTCCGGGTTACCTGCCTAACACCAGCTATTTTGGTTTGGAAAACTATGCACCGGATGGAAGTACGGTTAAATCACTGGCTCCGGGATGGCCCTTCGTTTTGGGACAACAAGACCCGAACTTTGCATGGAAAGCGATTGAGAATGGGTGGATGACGACGGATTCTGCTCAAAACAGCCCGTACCAAATGACTCACAACAATACACTGAATCTGCGGACCAAACTCGAACCCATTCCGGGATTGAAAATTGATTTGACGGCTAATCGGAGTTATTCCGAAAACTCATCGGAATTCTATTTGTACGATGCGCAGGATGGCTGGGGTGCTTACAACAAAAATTACTTCGGGAATTTCACCATGTCGGTCATTACAATCGGATCGGCTTTCGATAAGTTAGGAACCAGTGGTGTGCAGCAATCTTCGGCATGGGAAAAATTCCGGGATTATCGTCATATTATTGCTGGTCGGTTGGCCGCTCAACGAGTAGCCAATTTGGATCAGGGATACGATCCGGGAAAGGTCGATCCAACGACTGGCTTCCCTGATGGTTATGGTCCAACAGCCGCACAGGTGCTGATCCCTTCCTTCTTTGCGGCGTATACCGGGATGGATCCAAACAAAGTATCTCTTGATCCGTTCCCGTCGGTGAAGTTCATGATGCCCAACTGGCGTCTTCAGTACAATGGTGCAGTTAATGCTGTTCCGGGTTTGAAGAATATCATGAAGACGTTGAGTATTTCGCACGCCTACCGTTCTTCCTATAATGTGGGTTCGTTTATCAGTAACCTGAATTATGATGAGCTTGGTGATGGCTTCAGCTACGTGCGCGATTATCAGGATAACTTCCTGCCAAAGAATGATATTAACGCCATTAGTATCAATGAGTCGTTTAGTCCGCTGTTTAACGTGGATGTGACCTGGTTGAATAACCTGACGACTCGTTTCGAATACCGGAAATCACGGAATCTGACACTCAGCTTGACAAATAATCAGTTGACGGAAGTATACAACAACGAAATGAGTGTTGGTTTGGGCTACCGTTTCGAGGATTTGAAGTTGTTCATTAAGACGAAGAACTCGCAGAAGACCTTGAACAACGACTTGCAAGTCAGGGCTGACTTTGGCTTGCGGAAGAACAAAACCGTTCTGAGAAAACTGGTGGAGTCGGATAATCAGCTTACGGCCGGCCAGCAGGCAATGACCATCAAATTATCGGCTGATTACAATCTGAGTGAAGCCTTTATCGTCCGGTTGTATTACGACCGTATTGTAAATAATCCGTTTATTTCACTATCCTATCCTACGGCCAATTCCAACATTGGTGTAAGTTTCCGTTTTACTTTATCGCACTAAATTTCCGGTTCAGCAGAAGACTTATTGCTCAGTTAAAATGGCTCGCAATGTCTTCAAGCTGATGAGCCCGGTTGCAAAGGCGAGTAGTATTCCGCCCACCAGCATGGTCAGATATCCTTGCAACCAATTTTGCCATCCGGTACAGAGAATTCCCAATACGATTACAGCCAGTGTATAGAGGAGTATGCGAATTATTAATTTAAGATCAGGTGTAAACCGGAAAAGGTAATAGACTAAAACAACCTGTGCCAGCGCCATCACCGATTGCGTAGTCAAAGCTGCCCATGCCGCGCCTAAAGCCATCAACTTAGGTATTAACACCAGGTTGAGGACAAGATTCAGAACAACGCCTCCCGCCGCTAAAATATTCAATTGTTTTAGTGTTCCTTTAGCCGTCAGTAGCGTTCCGAAGATGTAGGTAGTGGCAATCGAAATAAACGTGAACATCAGTATTCCCAGGATGAGTGGTGATTGCGAGGTGTGGTGGTGATAGAGCACTTCCATAATTTCCTTGCGGAAGAACCAGGAAGAGAACGCCAATAGTAAAGCAGGAGCAATAATCAGTAAAAAGGAAAACCGCAGTATCGGACGAATGTCTTCACGCTTTTTCAGCATCCGGGAGAAGATAGGCAGTAGTATGCCGGCGAAAAGTACGCCGAAATTCGAAACAGCATCGAGCAAGCGGTAAGCCTGGGCATAAATTCCGGCTTCGGTTTTTCCTTCTGTTGCCGGAAGAAGGCGTTCGATGAGCACCGAATCCATTCTTGTATATAGCGACATGAGCAAAATGAGCAGCGCGTAAGGATAGGACTTCCGCAGAAAAATAATGAAAAACGAGCGATTGAAACTAAGTTTGATATGGCCTGAGTAGTGTTTCACGACTGCGAAAATGATGATGGCAGCCAGCAGATACGAAAACGTCTGGATGTAAACGAACCACTCAATGTGCATGGTATGATGGGTTGCGTCGGTAAACAAGATGATGCTGCAAAAAAGAATCATCAACGAGCGGTCGAGTATCGACAAAAGGCTGTCGGTACGAAAGAGGTGGAGAGCCGTTAAATTCGAGCGAAAATAGAGACTGAAGGAGATGAAAATCTGGTTAAGAATCAGGAACACCAACAATGATATTTGTGCGGCCGAGTAACCTATAATCAGCGCTGTGACCATCGAAACAATAGCATAAACGGTTGCCAGGATAATCTTCAGACCCGAAACGTTAGCCAGGTGTTTGTTCAGAAGCTGTGTATGGCGGGCAATGTTCCGGTTATTATAATTTGTAATTCCCAGGTCGGGAATCATGTTAAGTAGCAATGTGAAATTGAGCAACGAGAAATAGAATCCGTACGACTCGGCTCCTACCATGTTCTGCACCGTCCGGTCGATGCCAAATATCCAGAACGGTTTTATCAGCAAATTTAGGACAATGATCAGTAGTAGGTTGGTAACGAATTTCTTTTGCAAGGTGAATAGTTTTGCTTTATTTCAAAATTAAGAAATTTTCCGTGCGAGGTTAGCTAAGGATAAATACCTTTGCTTTTTAGCGATTCTATTTAACGGAATATGAATATAGTTGTGAATACAAGGTTGTTGCTTCCCGGCAAACTGGAAGGAATTGGGCGGTTTACGCACGAAACGTTGCGTAGAATAACGACCAACCATCCGGAGCATCGTTTTTTTTTCCTTTTCGACAGGCCTTATTCACGCGAATTCATTTATAGTTCTAATGTCACTCCAATCGTTTTCGGCCCATCGGCCCGCCATCCGTTGCTTTGGTATCTGTGGTTCGAAAGGGTAGTTCCTCGTGCATTGAAAGGATTGAACGCGCATCTGTTTTTGTCGACTGATGGTTTCGCATCGCTAAGGACTAATGTTCCGCAAACATTGGTGATACATGACTTGAGTTTTGAGCACCGTCCCTACGATTTGCGCTTTTCACACCGGTGGTTCCAGCATCACTTTGTTCCTCGCTATGCAAAAAAGGCCCAAAGGTTGGTAACCGTTTCCGGTTTTTCCCGCGACGATTTAATGCAGAAATATCATATCCCCGAAAGCAAGATTGATATCGTTCCCAACGGAGTTAGCGACATGTTTCACCCGTTGTCAGTTCCGGCGATTCGCAAAGTCAGGGAGAAATATACCGGTGGTCGTCCCTATTTTCTGTTTGTTGGGGCGCTTCAGCCCCGCAAAAATGTAGCCGGACTTCTGAGGGCTTACGACCAATTCTGCCAGCAATCGAATGCAGAAATTGATTTATTGATTGTTGGTGGAGCTATGCATAAAACGAGAGAAATTTCGAGAGCACACCGTTCGATGAAATGTGGGAATCATGTTCATTTTACAGGACGAGTGACCGATGTAGAATTGGTTCAAATGCTGGGAGCAGCATTGGCTTTAACGTTCGTTCCGTTCTTCGAAGGATTTGGTATACCGGTCATCGAAGCGATGGCTGCAGGCGTCCCGGTTATTTGTTCTAACTCGTCGTCATTGCCGGAGGTTGGAGGCGAGTCGGTTTGCTACGTCGAACCGGATTCCAT
This sequence comes from Prolixibacter sp. NT017, assembly GCF_009617875.1. NCBI lineage: Bacteria > Pseudomonadati > Bacteroidota > Bacteroidia > Marinilabiliales > Prolixibacteraceae > Prolixibacter > Prolixibacter sp. NT017. The sequence continues at coordinate 4,654,318 of NZ_BLAV01000001.1, forward strand.
CGATGAAATTGCAGCAGCGATGATGAAGATTTATACCAACCAGGAATATGCCGGCGAATTGATATTGAGTGGGAAGAGACGTTCGGAGAATTACACCTGGGAACGTTCGGCGGAACTTTTATGGGAGTCGATGATGAAAACGATTGAACATCCTTCCTAACAAGGGAAATGATTAATTTTGAAATATGCTTGCATCGTTTTTACATGAGGGAAAAGTGGAAGCCGGCTGCGACGAAGCTGGCCGTGGGTGTTTGGCAGGACCTGTCTTTGCGGCTGCTGTTATCCTGCCTGCCGATTTTCAAAATGATTTACTAAATGATTCGAAGCAGCTAACTGAAAAGAATCGCTACCTGCTCCGGAAGATTATTGAAAAAGAAGCACTTTCATGGGCTGTCGGTTATTACGACAATACAGAAATTGATGAGGTCAATATCCTCAATGCTTCCATCTTTTCGATGCACCGGGCATTGGAGCAGCTCAAGATTACACCGGAGCATATTCTGGTCGATGGCAATCGTTTCAAACCCTACCGGGATATTCCTCATACCTGTGTGGTAAAAGGCGATGGAAAATATCTGTCGATTGCGGCTGCCTCGGTTTTGGCTAAAACCTACCGGGATGATTTTATGCTCGAGCTTCATAAAAAATTTCCGGTTTATGCCTGGGACCGGAACAAAGGATATCCTACCAAGGCTCACCGCGAAGCGATCAAAAAACATGGTGTAACTTCTTATCATCGAATGTCTTTTCGGTTGACTGATGATCAGCTGACGCTAAAATTTTGAACAAAAAAACGTTAGTGTCATCTAACTAAATGTAGTTGTTTTCTCCCTGAAAATGACGAAAGAAATTTTGAGTGAATTGGTCGCTTTTATTGCCATTGACGGTTCATTTGGCATGATATGAGTCTGTTGCTCCGGGTTTCAATTTTCACTATATTGAACCAATATGCTATTCCTCAAACTAATTTCCTTTCCGTATGGAACAATTCTCGCTCTTCCGCAAGCCGATTACCTGGGTGATTCTTGTGCTTCTTTCGCTGGGTAGTGGTTTTTTTGTTTACCGAAATTTTGAAAAAGCCAACCCACTCGTGCATGTCGATATCTCGATGTCGCGTGATTCTGCATTGTCCATGGCCTCTCGGATGTCGCAGAAATTGAGGGTTGGGCCGGAGCGCTTCCGGCAGGCAGCGAGTTTTACCAACGATTATCGGTTCCAAAACTATGTAGAGTTGGAAGGCGGAGGCCTCGATACTTTTTCAGATGTTATGCAGCGGGGAGACTATCACCCATACCGGTGGGTTGTCAGACAGTTCGAGGAATACAATCCGCGCGAGGTATTATTCCGGTTTACGCCGGAGGGAAAACCCTATGGATTTAAAGAAACGCTTCCCGAAGATTTCAAAGGGGCAGCGCTCGATTCAGCTCGTGCCCGTTACATTGCAGAGGAATCGGCCCGGAAAGACTGGCACGCCAATTTGACGAATTATCATTTAGTGGAACATTCTATTGAGGTACTTCCCAGCGAACGTATTGATCACACGTTCGTATATGAGAATGATAAGAAGAGTATTGGAGAAGGAAAATACCGTTTGCGGTTAGTGGTGAGTGGTGACCGGTTAACTGAGTTGACCTGGTTTGTGAAAATTCCGGAAGCATTTGATCGGAAATATGAAGAGATGCGCTCTTCCAATACGACTCTTTCCTCTATTGCCACATTGCTTATGGCATTGCTGTATGGTTTAGGTGGAATCGTCATCGGCTTATTTTTTCTCATGAAGAGACGTTATGTTCTCTGGAGGAAAGCGTTTATCTGGGGATTTGCTATCTGTTTCTTTTCAGTATTTCTGGTTGAGGCCAATCAACTTCCCCTTTCATGGCTTTATTACGAGACCTCGACTTCTGCATCTAATTACATTGCCCGGACGCTTTTGTACGGATTCCTGAGCGCAATTGGAATGGGGGCGCTGGTCAGTTTGTCGATAACTGCCGGTGAAGGCATGGGACGTATGGCATTTCCGCGCCACGTCCAATTCTGGCATGTTTGGTCGAACAGGGCAGGTAGCTCAAAACTGATTGTCGGACAGACGTTGGGCGCTTATCTTTTCATGGTCATTGTACTGGCCTTCGATATCGCTTTTTACATGTTTACTACCCGGCATTTTGGCTGGTGGAGTCCGGCGGGAACGCTCTCCGATCCGGATATTTTAGCGACTCCGTTTCCATGGCTCAGTCCGTTTTCGGTTTCCTTGCAGGCGGGTTTCTGGGAAGAGGCGATGTTTCGCGCCATTCCACTGGCAGGTGTTATTTTGTTAACACGAAACTGGAAAAGTCACCGGTTTTGGGTTATTCTGGTACTGATTTTACAGACAGTCGTATTTGGGTTAGGTCATGCGAACTATCCCAATCAACCTTCGTATGCCAGGGTGGTTGAAATGCTCGTTCCGTTCGTGATTTTCGGAATTATATATCTGCAGTTTGGCTTGCTTCCGGTGATTATTACTCACTATGCGGTGGACGTCTTCTGGATCTCATTGCCTTTGTGGGTAGCCAGTTCTCCCGGAATCTGGATAGACCGGATTATTATAGTCCTTCTGTTTCTTACGCCATTATTCATTGTCCTTTTTTTCAGGTTACGAAATAAAAAGTGGACCGAATTGCCGGATACCTACCGAAATTGGGCATGGCGACCTCCCAAGCCGGAAGAGGAAGAAGCATCACGAAGAACGATGGCCCCTTTTGCTGTGGAAACCGATCTCAAGAAGAGACCAGTATTTAAATGGATTCTCCCGGTAGCGGTTTTTGGCATTCTTTTGTGGGCGTTTTTCTCGAGGTTCGATCACGATGATGATTCGATGACTATCAAGAGAAAAGCGGCGCTTGGTATCGCGAAAAAGGAGATGGCGCAACGCATTTCGCTCGATTCTGCCAGGTGGACTGTGGCGACTACGGTAAAGGAAGGAGGAACCGACCATCGTTTTATTTGGCAGGAAGGCGGGCCGGAAGTTTACAGGCAATTTCTGGGAACTTTCCTGGAACCTTCGCACTTCATGGTCAGGTACATGAAAACGGAAGGTTCAGTAGAGGAACGGACGGAGGAATTTCGCATGGGAGTTTCGGGGAACGGAGAGTTGTTATCCTATCGCCATGTATTCCCGGAGAAACAGCCGGGAGCGAATCTTTCCAGGGCGGAAGCTTCCGAATTAGTCGATTCGCTTTTACACGTCGAGTTCCAAACGGGGATTTTCCGGTTGAAAGAAATTTCGGTTATACCGGAAAAACTGGATAAACGAACCGATTGGAAATTTACGTACGCTGATACCGCCAATTATCCTTTGCGAACAGGTGAGGCACGGTACCAGGTTCAGCTTGCCGGAAATAAACTGGCTTATTTTGGCCGGTCCATCCATGTTCCTGAGGATTGGCAGCGTGAATATCGTGATCGCGAAAGCAAGCTGTCTGTTTGGCGTACCATTAGCTGGTTGATTTTGGTGGCTGTGGTCATTGCCGGAATTGTTATCGGAATCGTCCGGTGGACAAAAGGCTATTTTTCAGTCAGACTTTTCGGCATCATGACGGTTTTCCTCACGGTTGTGAAGCTGCTTTCGGTGGCAAACGGATGGAGCCAAAGCCTTTATGCTTATCCAACCGGGCAGGATTTTGGAAATTACATTACCGTTGCGCTGATTTTTCAGTTGCTTGGACCTCTTTTCCTGGCATTGGGAATGGGGGTTGTCGCGGGTATGTTGCCATACACAATTGTGGCACAGGAACGTATCGACGTTTCTTCGAGAAAGCAGTTTGGATTAGGCTTGCTGTTGGCTGGTATTATTGCTCTTGTGCGTTTTTTCAGGCCGGAACTCACACCTTATATCCCTTGGTTTGGTGCGGCCAATGACTATATTCCCTGGTTGGGAGTCGTTTTCCACAATGTCGATAATTTCATTCTGCTGCCGGTTTTTGCCTGGTTAATCACCCTGGGATTGAATCGAATAACCCATATGGGCAAAAAAAGAAATGCTGCCGGTGTAATGATTTCACTTTTGATGGGACTATCAATTACAGGAAGTTCGCTGCAGCAGTTTGCCTATATGGTTCCTGCAGGTATTGTAGTTGGACTCATGATTTGGAGCGTCTGGTATTTTGCATTCCGGTATTCTCCCTCAATCATTCCGGTCGTCATGGCGGGGATTTTGGTGCCCGAAGCGGTGCGACAGGCAATTATTGCTGCCTATCCGGGCGCAATGACCGGTGAGATAATCACGTTGGCCGTCGGATTGAGTATTGCTGTATTTTGGGGCCGCGAGGTAAGGAAAATTACAGCTTGAGGGGATACTGTTTGAAAAACAGCATGGAAAAGCTCCAAATAAAATTAAATTTGCGGGACAGAAAAAATCAAAAACTTAGAGATGAAGAAAGGTATTATCGTCCTTATTGCTTTGATCGCTGCGTTTTCAAGTAGTGTAAAAGCCGATGAGGGAATGTGGCTGCCTGCTCTTGTTCAGAAGCTGAACATCGGCAAGATGCACGCTATGGGGTGTGAATTAACGGCAGATCAAATATACAGTATTAACCATTCCAGTCTGAAAGACGCTGTTGTGGCTTTAGACCATGGTTCTTGTACCGGAGAGTTGATTTCTCCTGATGGACTGCTGTTGACAAACCATCATTGTGGCTTCGGAGAGATTCAGGCTCACAGTACCGTGGAGCACGATTATCTGAAAGATGGATTTTGGGCAAAATCGAGAGACCAGGAACTTCCTAATCCGGGAAAAACGGTTTCATTCCTGATAAGCATTAAAGACGTAACTGCCAAGATTGATAGTGCGCTCACCCCCGATATGGACGAGAATGCGCGCGAAGCAAAGGTCGAAGAAGTGGCCTCAAAGATTGAGAGAGCAGCTTCTGAAGGTACCGATTATCAGGCACGCGTTCGTAGTTTCTTCGAGTCGAATAAATATTACTTGTTTGTATACGAAACCTTCCGCGATGTTCGTTTGGTTGGTGCTCCGCCGCAGTCAATCGGAAAATTTGGTGGCGATACTGATAACTGGGAGTGGCCTCGTCATACCGGCGATTTCAGTATGTTCCGTGTGTATTGCAGTCCGGATGGAAAACCGGCAGATTACTCACCGGACAACGTACCTTATCACCCCAAACACTTCCTGCCTATTTCTTTGAAAGGTGTCCACAAGGGCGATTTTACCATGGTAATGGGATACCCCGGAAGAACGGAACGCTACAAAACGTCGTACGGTGTCCAGTATACCATGAATGTGACCAATGAGGTGCGTACGAAAGTGCGGGCGAAAAAACTGGCGATCATCAAAAAATACATGGATACGGGAACAAAAGCGCGGATTCAGTATGCTTCGAAATATGCCCGTAGTGCCAATTATTATAAGTATTCCATCGGTCAGAATAAAGGACTGAAGGCGTTGGATGTGATTGCTGACAAGAAAGCGCTGGAGAAACGTTTTACTGCCTGGATTGACGAAGATTCGTCACGGGAAGCCAAATACGGGAAGGCGTTAAGTATGATTAAAGATGCTTACACAAACACCGACGATGAAGCAGCCGGTGCGTATATGAGGGAAGCATTTTTACGAGGTCCTGAAATTTTCACCCTGGCGATGCGGGCTAATGGCCTCTACGAGGTGATGAAGAATCAGCCGGAAAACAAAGAGGCTATAAAGGCAATGTCGGCCCGCATACAAGGTTCATTGGATGATTTCTTCAAGGATTACAATGCGCCAACTGATGAGAAGCTGGTTGCGGCCCTCTCCAAAATTTATGCAGATAATGTCGATCCGAAATATTATCCGGCTTACCTGAATACCATCAAGGATAAATACAAAGGCGATTACAGCAAGTTTGCTGAGAAAATGTTCAAGAAAACCATCTTCGCCAATAAGGCGTCGTTGATTGCATTTTTGAATGATCCGTCCCTGAAGGTGTTGAAAAAAGATCCGGCTTTCCAGGCAACCGAGCAAATTATTGATGCGATGCGTGTTATCAATAGCGATAACATGAAAACGGTTCCTGAATTGGAAAAAGGACGCAGGTTGTTTGTTGCCGGTCTGATGAAAATGGATAAAGGCCAGAATCTGTATCCGGATGCCAACTCAACAATGCGACTGACCTACGGTACAGTTGGTGGATACAGTCCCCGCGACGCGGTTTGGTATAAATATTACACAACGTTGGTTGGTTATATCCAGAAAGATATTCCAGGTGACGATGAGTTTGACACACCACAGCGTCTGAAAGATCTGTACTACGCCAAAGATTACGGACAGTATGCCGATAAAGACGGAACGCTGCACACCTGCTTCATCACCAATAACGATATTACCGGTGGTAACTCGGGTAGCCCGGTGATTAATGCGAAAGGCGAGCTTGTTGGCGCTGCTTTCGATGGAAACTGGGAAGCCATGAGCGGTGATATTGCTTTCGAACCCAGTATTCAGCGGTGTATCTGTGTTGATATTCGCTTTGTGCTTTGGGTAATCGACAAATATGCAGGTGCAACCAATCTGATTGATGAGATGACCATTGTTCGTTAATCGGACGAATGCTTTAAAATATAAGTACAAGGACGGACCGGTTGTATGCCGGTCTTTTCTTTATGCATACATTTGCATTTATGACTGATGTAAAGAAGCCCCATATTATCGTTTATACCGACGGCGCTTCCCGGGGAAATCCTGGGCCCGGTGGTTATGGCGTAATTCTGCAGTCCGGGCGTCACCGGAAGGAGCTGTCCGAAGGCTTCCGGCTAACGACAAACAACCGCATGGAGTTACTGGCGGTGATTGTCGCGCTGGAATCGTTGAAAGTAGAAGGAAGCTATGTCACCATTTATACCGACTCAAAGTACGTAGCCGATGCGGTTGAAAAAGGATGGGTCTTCGGTTGGGCGAAGAAGCGCTTTAAAGGGAAGAAGAATCCCGATTTGTGGGCTCGCTTTTTACGAATTTATGCAAAACATAAGGTGCGGTTTATTTGGGTAAAAGGCCACGCTGATAACCCGGGAAACGAGCGTTGTGACGAACTGGCTGTTGAGGCGGCATTGAAATCAAATTTGAAGGAAGATGCAGGTTATCAGCCTGAAACATAATTTTTGCTGAAACCTTGCCTCCAATTCTCAAAAGTAATTTACCTTTGGCCGCTGAAAAGTTATGAGATTATTATACGACATAGGAGTTCGGGGATACCACTTGCTCATTCGGTTGGCATCCTTACGTAGTGAGAAGGCCCGCAAATGGATAAAGGGGCGTCGTAATATTTTCAGTCGGTTGAAAGAAGAGTTACCTTCCGATCAACCCATATATTGGTTTCACGTAGCATCGCTCGGAGAATTTGAACAGGGCCGGCCGGTGATCGAAGCTATCCGGAAGAAAGTGCCGGATGTGAAGATACTGCTCACTTTTTTTTCTCCTTCCGGTTACGAGGTGCGAAAAGATTACGAGTTCGCCGATTACGTATATTATCTCCCTCTTGATACGCCCTATAATGTCAAACGATTTCTGGATATCGTAAAGCCGGAAAAGGCGTTTTTCGTCAAATACGAATTTTGGTTTCACTACTTAACTGCGTTAAAAAAGCGAGGAATTCCTACGTATATTTTTTCAGCGATTTTCCGCCCCGGACAGATTTTCTTCAAACCCTGGGGAAGTTGGTACCGGAAAGCACTGCAGGCTTATACCCATATTTTTGTGCAGAACCGGGAGTCGCTTGATTTGCTCAATAAATTTGGTTTTACCAATGTTTCCCTTTCGGGTGATACCCGGTTCGATCGGGTGGGGCAAATTGCTGACGCAGCTCCGCGTCTCTCTGTGCTCGATGAGTTTGCTAACGGGAAAAAACTCGTGATTGCCGGTAGTACGTGGAAGGCTGATGAAGCGTTGTTGCTGGAGTACATCAATTCGACGGAGCATGACGTAAAATATGTCATCGCGCCTCACGAAGTTTCCGATAAGTCTATTCAACGAATTACGAGCGCGCTGGAGAGGAAATATGTCCGTTTTTCGAAAGCCGGAAATGGCGATCTGAAGCAAGCGGATGTGCTAATTGTTGATGGCTATGGTTACCTGACATCGGTTTATCGCTATGGAAACCTGGCGTACATTGGCGGTGGTTTCGGAAGCGGTATTCACAATATTTTGGAAGCAGCAACTTTCGGTATGCCGGTTATTTTTGGTCCCAATCATGAGAAATTTCAGGAAGCGCTCGATTTGCTTGAAAAAAAAGCGGCTTTCTGTATTCACGATTACGAAGAACTCAAATCTGTCATGGATGAGTTCCTTGGAAACGAGAAGAAATTGCAACTTACTGCTGACTTAGCCGGTAATTATGTTTCACAAAGTCGGGGCGCCTCAGATGTAGTAGTAGACTACATTTTCAATTAATTTTCGCGGTTATTTCATTGTTTATCCGGCATGCAGAGCCATTTCGGATAAGAGAATATATTGCCTTATTTTTTTGAATTATTTTTCATTTTGGTCAACTTTTGACAGTTATCAAAAATGTAACATTCTTGTAGTAAGCGAATAAACATGTTGAAGTTGATAACTTTTACAGGAAATGGAAAATAAAGTGTTCCATTCTTGCAACATGAAAAGTAAATTGCATATCGGATTCATCGCCTCAATTACGGGCACGAAAAAATCCGACAGACAACCGAATTACAAAACCCAAATTTAGTTCACCATGGATTTGAAAGAAGTATCTTCAGGACGGTCGGCTACGCACAAAAAAGTATACTCGGGAGAGGAAGCTTATCAGGCGTCGCTCAAGTATTTTAAGGGAGATGATTTGGCTGCCCGAGTGTGGGTGAATAAGTATGCCTTAAAAGATTCCTACGGAAACATTTTTGAATTAACCCCAGACGATATGCATCGTCGTCTTGCTAAAGAAATTGCGCGTATTGAAAATCGTTACCCTAATCCCCTCTCAGAAGAAGAAATTTATAGCCTGCTAAAAGATTTTAAGTACATCGTTCCGCAAGGTGGTCCGATGACTGGTATCGGAAACGAATACCAGGTAGCATCACTGTCGAATTGCTTCGTGGTAGGAAATAATGCCGACTCATATGGAGGTATCATGATGGTTGATCAGGAACAGGTTCAGCTCATGAAACGCCGTGGTGGTGTCGGTCACGACTTGTCTCACATCCGGCCAGCCGGTTCACCGGTAAAAAACTCTGCACTGACCTCTACCGGTATTGTTCCGTTTATGGAGCGCTTTTCCAACTCAACCCGTGAAGTGGCCCAGGATGGTCGCCGTGGTGCGCTGATGCTTTCGGTGTCGATTAAACACCCCGATTCCGAAAAATTCATCGATGCGAAGATGACGGAAGGAAAAGTGACCGGAGCGAATGTCTCGGTGAAGATCGACGACGAGTTCATGCAGTCGGTTCGTGAGAACAAACCTTATACACAACAGTATCCCGTAGAGAGCAAAAATCCATCGTTTACCCGCGATATTAACGCCGGCGACCTGTGGAAGAAGATTGTTCATAATGCCTGGAAATCGGCGGAACCGGGAATCCTTTTCTGGGATACAGTGATTCGTGAGTCGGTTCCGGATTCGTACGCTGATTTGGGTTATAAGACTGTCTCGACCAATCCATGTGGTGAAATCCCACTTTGTCCTTATGACAGCTGTCGGTTGCTGGCTATTAATTTGTTCTCATACGTTGAGAAACCATTCACGAAAAAGGCAAAATTCGATTTCGAACTCTTCCGCAAGCATGTTCGGTATGCTCAACGCATCATGGACGATATCATCGATTTGGAGCTGGAGAAAATTGAAGCAATTACCGGTAAGGTAGGTTCCGATAAGGAGGATGAAGAAATTAAGCGGGTGGAGTCGAATCTCTGGAACAAAATCCGCGAAATGGCGATAAACGGTCGTCGTACCGGAATCGGTATTACCGCTGAAGGCGATATGCTGGCTGCTTTGGGATTGATTTATGGAACCGACAATGCTATCGATTTCTCGGTAGAGGTACATAAGTCAATCGCTATGGAAGCCTACCGTGGTTCTGTATTGCTGGCGAAAGACCGGGGGGCTTTCCCGATTTATGATTCGAATCGCGAGAAAGATAATCCGTACATCAAACGTTTGGCCGAAGCCGATCCGGAACTTTATGAAGACATGAAGAAACATGGTCGCCGTAACATTGCGTTGCTGACCATTGCTCCTACCGGAACAACTAGTTTGATGACTCAAACTACTTCGGGAATTGAGCCGGTATTTATGCCGGTTTATAAACGCCGCCGGAAAGTGAACCCGAACGATAGGGATGTTCGTGTTGATTTTGTGGATGAAGTAGGTGATAGCTGGGAAGAGTACATTGTATTCCATCATAAATTCAAAGACTGGATGACGATGAAAGGATACGATGTGAATAAGAAATATACCGACGAGGAGCTGGATAAGATGGTGGCTGCATCACCTTATTACAAAGCTACTTCGAATGATGTAGACTGGGTGGCCAAAGTGAAAATGCAAGGGCAAATTCAAAAATGGGTCGACCATTCTATCTCGGTGACGATTAACCTCCCCTCAGATGTTGATGAGGAGCTGGTTGGTGAACTTTATTTCACTGCATGGGAAAGCGGATGTAAAGGTGTGACTGTTTACCGTGATGGTTCCCGTTCAGGCGTATTGATTTCGACGAAAGATAAGACCGAAAAGAAAGGAAATTTCCCGACTAAGCGTCCCGAAATTTTGGAAGCAGATGTTGTTCGTTTCCAGAATAGCAAGGACAAGTGGATCGCCTTCATTGGTTTGATTGACGATAAGCCTTACGAAATCTTTACCGGTTTGGCCGATGACGAAGACGGAATTTTGCTTCCCCGCTCGGTAACCCGTGGACGAATCATTAAAAGCCGTGACGAAAACGGTGTAGCCCGGTACGATTTCCAATACATCAACAAGCGTGGCTATAAAACAACCATTGAAGGACTTTCGTACAAATTCAATCCGATATTCTGGAACTACGCTAAATTGATTTCCAGCGTGCTGCGTCACGGTATGGCCATCCAAAAAGTGGTTGACCTGGTGACCAGTCTGCAGTTTGACATCGATACCATTAACACTTGGAAAAACGGAGTTGCACGGGCATTGAAAAAGTACATCCCGAACGGAACTTCAGTTGATGGCGCTACCTGTGGAGGCTGTGGCTCGGAAAATGTAGTTTACCAGGAAGGTTGTCTGATTTGTAAAGATTGTGGCTCTTCGAAATGCGGTTAAACGCAAATGTTCATAAAAGTAAAAAGAGGTTCCCTTTTGGAGAACCTCTTTTTTGATTATGGTTATTGTAGCCTAACTTTCATTGGATGTTGCATTTCCTTAATGTTCGAGGAAAACAGCAAGAGCGGAAATGCTGTTCTGTTATCCGCTGAAGAACGGGCTAAAATTTTTAATACAGGTAAAGCTGATGGGAATGATATCAGGCTGCAATGTCCGAAAAGGCATCGTCCAGAATATCCGGATAAATCGCGCCAAATTGATCATAGCACCAATCTCTTAATTCTTCCAATTCCTTTCCATTGTCATTCGACCAGCCAATGCATTTCAGCAGCTCTTTCTCGAAAAGCTCCTGACTGAAACTTACCTTCGGTAAGATTACTTTTGCGTATTCCATCATAGTGTATCAATTTTAAAAGAACGTGCTCAGAATTTTCATTCTCTTCCTCAAGATACCAAATCAGAACCAAAAATCAGGTATGCAATAACAGCTTTTAATCTATTTTAACAATCTCATTTTTCTAATTTGGGACTGGAAATTTTGTTAATTATTTTCTTCTGAAGAATGAATTAAATCAATGAACTTTTTCACGTTCTGCGAAATAGAACCTTCTTCTGAAAGTGCTTTGATGAAAGCACTTCCAACAATGGCTCCATGACTATAACGGCAGGAATTAACAAAAGTTGTGTTGTTGGAAATACCAAAACCTACCAGTCGGGGGTTTTTCAAATTCATTTCCTGAATTCGTTTGAAATATGCCTCCTGTTGTTCAGTTACGTTCGATTTCGCTCCGGTAGTTGAAGATGACGATACCATATAGATAAATCCGTTGGAAAGATCGTCGATTTTCCGGATTCGCGCTTCGCTGGTTTGCGGTGTAATGAGAAAAATGTTCCTGAGATTGTTTTGCTCGAAGAACGGGCGGTATTCGTTTTCATAAACTTCCAGCGGAAGGTCAGGCAGAATAATTCCGTCGATGCCAATTTCATTCGCTTTCCGGCAGAAATCTTCTACACCGTACTGCAACACGTTGTTGAAATAGCCCATCAGTACCAGTGGCAGTTTTACCTTCTGACGAATATCTTTCAGTTGCTCGAAAAGCAGTTTGATTGACATCCCGTTTTTGAGGGCTTTATCTGAGCTCTTCTGAATCGTGGGGCCGTCAGCCACCGGATCGGAAAACGGAATCCCGATTTCGATTAAGTCGGCACCGCTTTTCTCCAATTCCACAATGATTTCTTCGGTTTCGTTGAGTTGAGGGAACCCGGCCGTGAAATAGACCGATAGTATGTTATTGGGCTTCTCTTTGAAAAGCTGATTGATGCGATTTTCCATCTCTTTATTCTTTCGTTTCGATGTTCATCTATTGCTTTGCGCGAAAATGTTTCAGGTAGGTCTCCATGTCTTTGTCACCTCGTCCTGAGATGTTGACAACAACTACTTCATCCGGACCAAACTTGAGCTTTTCCAGTGCGGCTAAAGCATGCGCCGACTCCAGGGCCGGAATAATTCCTTCCTTCTCGGTGAGGTTGTAGGCAGCTTCCAATGTCTCTTCATCGGTTACGCTCATGAATTTGGCACGGCCGGTTTCATAAAGGTTCGCATGCATGGGACCGATGCCGGGATAATCCAGGCCGGCGGAGATGGAGTAAGGCTCTATCACCTGTCCGTCTTCCGTTTGCATCAGCAAGCTTTTACTACCGTGAAGAACACCGGTTTTTCCAAGTGCAGTGGTGGCGGCCGATTCGTCGGTGTCGACACCTTTGCCGGCCGCTTCCACCGCAATCAGTTTTACTTCTTCATCATCCAGGAAATGATAGAATGCACCGGCTGCGTTACTTCCGCCACCGACGCAGGCAATAACAGCATTAGGGAGTTCGCTGCCTGTTTTTTCTTTCAGTTGTTGCCGCATCTCTTCGCTGATGACGGCCTGAAAGCGGGCTACCATATCGGGGTAAGGATGCGGACCCACCACTGAACCGATGATGTAATGCGTATCTTCCGGATTATTAATCCAGTCGCGGATGGCTTCGTTGGTCGCATCTTTCAGTGTTTGGTTGCCGCTGTAAACCGGACGAACTTCTGCACCCAGCATTTTCATTTTTTCCACATTCGGGGCTTGCCGCGATACATCTAATGCGCCCATATAGACAATACACTGAAGGCCTTCACGGGCGCAAACTGTAGCGGTAGCCACACCATGCTGACCTGCGCCGGTCTCGGCAATGATACGTTTTTTGCCCAGTCGTTTTGCCAATAAAATTTGACCAACGGTGTTATTAATTTTGTGCGAACCGGTATGGTTCAGGTCTTCCCGTTTCAGGTAAATTTGCGCTCCATATTGCTCCGACAATCGATTGGAGTAATAGAGCGGTGAAGGTCGTCCGACATAATCGCGAAGCAAATCGGTGTACTCCTTCCGAAATTCTTCACTTTCGATGATCTCCAGGTAACGGTTCCGCAATCCATCCACATTCGGGTACATCATCTCCGGGATGAATGCCCCGCCAAACCGTCCGTAATAGCCATTCTGATCGACATGATAGCTCATGATATCTGATTTATTTCTTGTATTCGTTATAGATAATCTAAATAGGATTTATTCGAACCCGTATTGTTTTCCCGGATGGTAGCAATGAATCGTTTAAGCGCTTCATTGTTTTTTAGCGCCGGCTCAATTTCAAAACCACTGTTCACATCTACACCATAAAGTTTAGGGTGTTGCAGATTGCCGATCATTTCGGCATCAGCCGGACCAATTCCGCCACTCAGGAAGAAAGGTGTGTCGCCTGCATAAGTGTCGAGCAACCGCCAGTTGAACTTTCGTCCGGTACCGCCGGGTAAATCGCCTTTGGTGTCGAACAGGAAGAAATCACAATTGCCTTCGTACGGTTTCGTCGTCGCAAAGTCAAAGTCGCTGCCTACGCTGAATACCTTGATGACCGGAATGCCTAGTTGTTTCATTCGGGCACAGTATTCGGGCAGCTCGTTACCGTGCAGTTGAACCATTTCCAGCTTGTTGTTGCGGAACTGTTCGAGCAGCGATTCAAACGGCTCATCGACAAAAACACCCACTTTCTGGATAAAGGTCGGGACCAGCTCCACTGCTTCCGGAGCTATTTCTTCACCAACAAAGCGTTTCGATTTCGGGTAAAAAATGAAACCGATATAGTCGGGGCCAAGCTCCACCAACTGACGAATATTCTCCGTCTCCCGCATCCCGCATACTTTAATTTTCATCTCTTCAATGCATTTATGAATTCCCGGCAGGCTTCCGCCGGATGTTCCTGTTTCATGAAATTTTCTCCCATCAAAAAGCCATGGAAGCCGCTTTTGCGGAGATGATCGACTGTTTCCGGATCGCTGATGCCGCTCTCTGCAATTTTCACCGCTTCCGCGGGAAGTTTTTCCAACATCTGGATGGAGTGGTCCAGATCGACCGTAAAGTCTTTCAGGTTCCGGTTGTTAATGCCAATTAAATCCACTCGCGGGTCGACTTTCTGTAATTCCTCTTCAGCGTGTAGCTCGAGCAGTACTTCCAGTCCCAACTTGTGAGCCAATGTGGTAAAGCGCTCGATTTCTTCCTTTGTCAAAACGGCAGCAATCAGCAGGATAACATCGGCTTTTACCACACTTGCCTCGTAAATCTGGTACTCATCCACCATGAAATCTTTACGAAGTAGCGGTGTTTCCGGATTAGCTTCCCGGACTTTCGCAAAATCATCGAGGCTTCCGCCGAAATAGCTTTTATCGGTAAGTACCGAAATACCACTGGCACCTGCCGTGACATAGCCTTTTGTTACGACTTCCGGCGTCACCTTATCGTTGATGATTCCTTTTGAAGGTGACTTCCTTTTGAATTCAGCAATAATTCCCGAAGCTTCCGGATTCAATAGTTGCTTTTTTAGTGAATTTCCTTTTCGGTCCGCCGGAATCTGCTTTTTCAGATCCGCCAGCGAAACGTGGCTTTTTACCTGCTCGATTTCTTTTTTCCGGTTGGCTACTATTTCATCAAGAATCGTCATTTCTGAATCTCCATCAGTTGAGTGAATATTTTCAACGCCTTTTTCCCGGCAAGGGACGAACGGGCTTCTTCAATGCACTGTTCAATGCTTTTCTGCGGTTCGACGCAATGCAGCGCCATAGCTGAGTTGGCTATAACCGCCGAGTTTTGTGCTACGGTTCCGTTACCATTCAGCACGTCGGTGAATATTTTTGCCGTACCCGGAATATCGCCGGTGCTGGCCAACTCTTCAGGTTGCACTTTCGGCAAGCCGATGTCTGATGGACTCAACAGCCGGTCGACGTAATTAGTTTGCATTTTAAATTCGCCGGTAAGGGAAATCTCATCGTAACCATCAAGACTATGGAGGATGCAAAAGTTCTTGTCGGATTTTTGGTACAGATAGCTGTACATGCGGCCCAGCTCCAGGCTGAAAACACCCACCATTTGATTCTTCGGCTGGCTGGGATTGACCATCGGGCCCAGCATGTTGAAAAAGGTTTTGAGTCGAAGCGCACGACGTACCGGTGCCACATTTTTCATTGCCGGATTGAACAGCGGTGCGTGCAGGAACGTGATTCCGCAGCTGTCGAGTTCTTTCCTCAATTGGTCAGCATTGTTGCTGAAACGATAACCGAGGTGCTCCATCACATTCGAAGAACCACAACTGGACGACGCGCCATAGTTTCCATGTTTGGCTACTTTGGCTCCGGCTCCGGCCACCACAAAGGCCGAAAGCGTAGAGATGTTGAAGGTGTCTTTTCCGTCACCGCCTGTCCCGCACAGGTCGATGGTTTCAAAATCGGAGAAATCGACCGGAATGCGGGTTTTCAACAAAGCATTGCGGAAACCTTCCAATTCTTCGATGCTGATAGTACGCATGTTGAAAACGGTGATAAAAGCAGCAATCTCGGCATCGGTGTATTTTCCTTCCGTGATTTCCAGAAGAACGGCCTCGGCCTGCTCACTGGTGAGCTTTTTATATTCAAACAGGTAATTGAGTATCTCTTTCATGATTGTGTTTTTTCGTCTGCAAGTGAATTAATGGTTGATCCAGTTTTCCAGGATTTTCATTCCCATAGGTGTAAGCACCGATTCGGGATGGAACTGTACGCCAACCATATCGTAAGTCTTGTGCTGGAAAGCCATGATGCGGCCCTGCTCATCTTCGCAGGTGATTTCCAGGTCAGCAGGCAGGTCTTTCTTTTCTACTACCCACGAATGATAGCGACCGGCTTCAAAGGTTCTGGGAACGTCATCAAAAAGATAGGACTGATTGATTTGGATAATCGGAGTTGCTACACCGTGCAGCACCTTGTCCATGTTTTTCAAGTTGGCACCAAAACTTTCGGCCAGCGCCTGATGTCCGAGACAAACACCCAAAAACGGTTTCTTTCCGGCATAAGCTTTTATAACTTCGGGCATCTGACCGGCTTCTTCCGGAATTCCAGGTCCAGGTGAGAGGACGATTTTGTCGTATTCATTCAACTCCGGCAGCTCAATTTCATCATTCCGTTTCACGATAACCGTTACACCTTCAAATTTTCGAAGCGCGTGCACCAGGTTGTAGGTGAATGAATCGTAATTATCGATAACTAATATCTTCATTTTCTGAATTTTTCGGGGTTATTGGATTTCGCGGGCCAGTTGGATAGCCTTTTTCAGTGCTGCCAACTTGTTATTCACTTCCTGCAACTCGTTCTCTTCATTCGATTCAGAAACAATTCCCGCGCCTGCCTGGTAATACAGTGTGGCATTCTTGCTTAGGAACGAACGAATCATGATGGCGTGGTTGAAGTGGTTGTCAAAGCCAATGTATCCGATGCAGCCGCCATAATAGCCGCGGTTCTGATTTTCGTACTGGTCAATCAGTTCCATCGCGCGGTATTTCGGTGCCCCGGATAAGGTTCCCGCTGGAAACGAATCGCCGTTTACCCGGAAAGCATTGCTATTTTGGGGAAGATAGCCTGAAACTTTTGAAACAAGGTGAATGACATGCGAGTAGTACTGAACTTCCCGGAATTGCTCAACTTCCACATTTTCTGCGTTGCGGCTCAAATCATTTCGCGCCAAATCGACCAACATGACATGCTCTACATTTTCTTTTGGGTCGGCTGCCAGCTTCTCGGCCAGTTGGCGGTCCTGCTCATCATCGCCCGTACGACGGAAGGTTCCGGCAATCGGGTTGATGGAAACTTTCCGGTCTTTGATTTGCAACTGGGCTTCCGGCGAAGAGCCAAAGATTTTGTAATCGCCGTAATCGAAGTAGAAGAGATAAGGTGAAGGATTGATGTTTCGTAGAGCACGATATACATTGAATTCGTCTCCATGGAAAGGCTGATTATATTGCCTTGAAAGAACAATCTGGAACACGTCGCCGCGGTGGCAATGTTCTTTTCCGCGAGTGACCATTTCTTTGTATGCTTCGTCGGTTATATTCGAGGTTTCTTCGCTGTGCGTATCGAAAGTGAACGTGGCGTAGTTGCGGTTGGCTAGCAAACCTTCCAGTTCTGCAATGGTTTCTTCTTCTCCTTCCGGAAGGTTTTCAATCAGCTGGACACGGTTCATGTGGTGATTAATGGCGATGATGTACCGGTAAAATGAATAGCGAATTTCCGGAATCGCGTATTCCGGTTTAACCGGATTTTTGAATTTAATGGTTTCGAAATACTGAACGCCATCATAGCTTACATATCCGAACAAGCCGTTGGCCGGAATACCCGATATGCCGTTGGAGGGCTTGAATGATTGAAAGAATGTGTCCAGCTCGTCGGCTACTTGGCCGTGTTTTTCCACCGGCCTGATTTCATCCTGCTGGTCGGGATACTTGATTCGGATGTTATTCTGCTCCACCATAAACGTGGCTTCCGGCTTGATGCAGATAAATGAGTAACTGTTTTCGTTGCCGTGGTAATCGGAACTTTCGAGCAACAACGTATTGGGGTAAATGTCGCGCAACTTCAGGTAAATACTGACCGGCGTTACGGTGTCGGCAAGAATTTCTTTTACGCGTGGACTGAATTTGATCGTCTTCATGATATATACGTTTATTTTTTTGATTTTGCTGTTTAAAAAGAAAGCGGCCTACCGTGAATCGATAAGCCGCTTTCTTCTGCACATAAAATACATACCAAGCTCATTCTCTTCACGGTTGTAAAAAGTTGCGGTGCCACCACCAACGCCAGGTTGTATCGTTTGTATGCAGATTCATGATATTCGGTTTTCAGATAATAAAAAAGCTCACCTTGTTGAGAAGGTAAGCCGTCATATTTTTAAATGCAATATGGCTTAGCCTCTCAAAAGAGGAAGGTGCCCCACCAAAGCCATATTGATTGATTAATTTTCATTCTCTTCACGTTTACGTTGTAAAGAAAAAATAAAAATTCCAGATTGGCAATATTTCTTTATTAAAATAAATACAAAATTTTCGTTAAGACGATCAAACTGGTTATTTACGCTGATTTTCTTAGTCGGGCTAAAAAGTGCTCTACCTTAGGAACGGTGGTCAGAGTAGGTATCTTTTCATCTTCCACGGTTACATTGAATTCTTTCTCGAAATAATACGTCAAAAGACGATTATCCAAATCGTCGAGGAAGAGTTCTTCCTTGTTATTGGCTACCAGGATGCGTTTTTTTTGCAACCCTACACGCCGTAAAATTTTATACAGTTTTACTTTTGTTGTCATGTCTCTCTTCTTAATTCGTCATCGACGCTTGATCTGTCAAGATTCGGGCCAAAATTAAATTGAATTTCTAAAAAATCGAAATTATCGTTTAAAAAGTCCAGAGTCGGGGTGTTTTAATCCTTTTTCGGAATCTTTTGACAATCTGACAGTCAGGTTACTTTTTCGCTGTTGGCAACAACAGAACTCCCAGAAATCCATATAGTCCGGTGAGAAGAATAATTACCAGCTCGACGATAGCTATCCGTTTTCTTTTTCTTGCGAAGAAGATGCCAAGGTAAAGTAACAGAAAGAACAGATTACTAATAATAAAGAGACTCTTTTCCGGGAGTTTCAAAACAATTCGGTGAAATCCGGAGGTTCCCGGACCAGATTCAATCTTAATGGGGAAGAGGATTTGGTTGACAATTTGAGCTCCGCGTGAAAGATTCGGTATCAGTTTTTCATGATATTCATTTTGAAGGATATACTTCCGGTTGCTGGCATAAGCATAAACGTCATTCGGTTTATCGACAATCGCCAGCCTTGAATCGAGATTACCCCGAAGACTTAATTTGTCAGTCTTTGGATTGTAGTTTTTAACAGGCCAGTTTATCATCTTATAGGTGTCGGTTTCCAAAACAAAAACCTGGCTGTCTTTTGTGATAATGTAGCCATAGAATTCTTGATTGCTGAAGTCCGTGCAGTCGATGTGTAGGATGTGAAAGTTTTCGGGCAACCGAATTTGAACACAGTAAGGCAACCCTTTTTCCATCTTCAGATGAAAGAGATGTTCTTTCTTATCGACGATGAAATAGCCCTGGTCATATTTTTTCCGTATAGTCGGAATTCCCGCAATCATCTTCGCCGGAAAGGTCATTCCTTTTTCTGTCAACACTTTCGTGAACAGCGCACTTTTTCCGGGTTTAACGCCATTGGAAGCCGGATCGATGAACTGGATTCCTTTGTCGTTTATCCGGAAATAATCGTCGGGTTTCTCCAAAGCAACTCTACCCGATTCCGACTCAAATAGCGGGTACAATCCGGGTTTCGGAGCATCGATATCGGAGGGAGTGATGCGGGAGAAAAAGTTGGCGTTGTTGATTTCGAACACATCAACCGGTTTCCCGAAAAGGGAATCAGGCATCAGACCATCAGTCATCAACTGCCGGAAATGAAATAGTGGCAGTTGTTGCTCATACTGACTTCGGTTAAACTGCTTCCCCTCCGAATCGTAGTACATGGTTTTTCCATCAGCCGCTTTGCGCATGACAAAGTGATGTGAAACCGAACTGTACATGACGAACGGAACCGGAACATGCCTTTCGAAAGCGGTCCTGAAAAACCCGGGCAGAAATACGGACAATGTGAAAACTGTCAGCAGAATGAGTATGTAGCGGCTTGCCTTTATCATTGGTTAATCCCTTTCCTGAAGCGATATGCGGTATATAAATGCTTGAAAAAAGTCAACAGCGTCAATATGGCGAGCAGAGGCAATGCCGGTTGATAGGCTCCGGTTGTTGCTGGTTGATAAAATAGTGTGATGAAAGCAGCAGCAATAAGAATGAGCAAAAGCCGCCGGATGGCAGTTGATTCAAAAACAACCATGACTGTGAGGTGGTAAGCGGTGATACCTCCCAGGAACCACGGCGCGAGTGTGATGAAAGCATCCGTTATCAGTTTTTTGGGCAGTACCGCCGTTATGCCAAACAATGCAACCAATAATTCCGATAGGAAAATGATGAGCAGAAACAGGTTGCCCATCAATGTCAGTTGCATCAACATTCGGTTTTCGTTTACCGGAAGATGGAACGACAGCTTGATGCGTTTGTGCTGTACTTCGGGAATGAATTGTGCTAAAGCAATCGATATTCCGGTAACCAGCGGTACATATTCCATCCATCGATAGGGATTGAAGTTATTAAAAAGCATAATGTCCCAAAGATTTCCAGCTCCCATCAACTCAATCTGGTGGTGAATATCCAGCAACAACTTGGCAGCCGAAAACAATGAAACCACGAAGAATCCAATCAGAATCCAGCGTATTTTAATCCATTCTTTTATAAATAATGCCTTTAGCATCTCAGAGAATTTTTTCAATTAATATTTTCCGGTCAGGCCGATGAAGGCGTCTTCCAGATTCATGTTCTCCTGTGAAAAATTTTCTGTTAAAATTCCATTTCCATCCAGAAAGGCTTTCACTTCAATTTCCTCAGACCATGTATAAAGCTCTACATGTTGGTTCAATTGTTCCACATTGACAGCCGGAGCCTGACTCCAGTTCTCCACTTTTCGATCGGTTGTGAAGGTAAACTTTCGAAAGTGCTCAATGAAATCGTTCAGCGGTTGTTGAGCAACAACCTGCTTCGAATCCAGAATCAGTACGTCGTCAATTAGTCGCTCCATGTCCTGGATGATGTGCGAAGTTGTGAAAACAGTTTTGTTTCCGGCACGGGCATATTCGCGCAAGTAATCAATAAATAACCTCCGGTAGCCGGGATCGAGCCCCATGCTGAAATCGTCGAGAATCAACAATTCCGGGTCCTGTGCCAAAATGAGCCCCAATGCAACCTGCGACCGCTGTCCGGTTGACATGGACGAAATTTTCTGATTCGGTGCCACATCGAGCTTGGCCATGAGCTCGTAATAAGGCTCTTTCTTCCAGCCGGTATAATAAGCGGAATAGTATCGCTCAATTTCCACGATAGTCATGAAACCATATTGAATATGTCCTTCCAGAAGATAACCGATGCGTGCTTTCGTTTTTGGAGAAATGTGTTGCGAGTCTTCCCCGAAGACGTAACACTGGCCTCCGGTCGGCTGCAGAAAGCCATTTAAAATGTTAATCGTTGTGGTTTTGCCGGTTCCGTTTTTACCCAACAATCCGAGGATACTTCCGGCAGGTACATTGAAATTCAGATTTTCGAAAACCGGTTTGGTTCCGTAATGATGTGTCAGATTTTTACACTCGATGATATTCTCCATACCGGTTGTTCTGCTAATGTTGAATACTCAATTTATGATTGTTGGTTCCCTGCGTGCTGGTTACCCGCAAAATGTAAACTCCTTCGGGCAAACCCGAAACCGCCAGCTGATTTTGGTAATCGTTCGACTGGATAAGCTGTCCGCGAACATCGTAAAGAGTTGAGCGAACAATTGTTTCCCCCGGTTGCGGAGCCAGGTGCACATAATCGCTGGCCGGATTGGGATACACTTTTAATTGGGCGATCGGACGCTCCAGAACTTCCGTTCCGATGCTGCTGTCATCATGAAGCGACAGCAGGAAGCCGTTATAAATGGTTTCAGGAGCTTGATAATTTTGGTTGCCCACAGCTAGGTTCCCTTTGAAATGGCCTCCGGCCAGTATTTCTCCGTTTGAATCGAGTGAAACAGTCCAAAGCCGGGCACTGGAAGCGCTGCTGTTAAAATCGATCGCCCAATCGGGTTTGCCTTCCGGCGAAAGTTTGATGAGTAGAGATGCGAAGCCGTCAGTCGAATAAGTTTTTTGGTTTAAGACCAAAGCGGAACTCAAATAGTAAGCTGTGGAATAAACTTCGCCGTATTGGTTAACGGCGATATCGCCGAGATTGCCATCACTGGCAGAGCCGCCCATAATGAACTCCCACATCAGATTTCCTGACGAATCGTATTTTGCAGCAAAGTAATCCATGCCATTGGCTGTTGCCGAATAGAAGATTCCATCAGCAGAATCCATCGTAAAATCGCCATTTACATTTCCGGAAATGTAAATATTGCTTTCGGCGTCAGTTGCCAATGCATAAGCGTAGTCATAACTGGCTCCTCCGATTCGCTCACTCCAAAGCAGTGAACCATCGGCAATGTCAATCTTTCCGGTGTAAGCATCCATATTCCCGAAAGATTGTTTCATCGGGAATTGCCCGCTGGTTGCGGTCGACGTCAAATACACGTTGTCGCTGGCTTCGACAGCAAATGCGATGTTTCCGTCAGGCGAAAGATTGACTTCCCGCAAAAAGCCGGACTGTGTATTAAATACAATGGTATAATCCAGCACGCCCGTCGCATCGAATACAGCTATAAATGGCGTGTGCTCGTTGGTTACTCCCGGGTATGTTGACTGAAGTGTGGTTCCATCGATGGTCATCGATTGTGTAAAGGTTCCTCCTGCGACGATGTACGATTGATTGGCTGCGACAGATTCGATTCTTGAGCTGCCGGTGCTGGTAAATACTTTCGCCCAGTTAACGGTTCCGTCGGGATTGTAGCAGGTTAAGAAACCTGTTCCTTGATCGGAAGACGTGCCGGTCAGTTTGGTGCTATTGTCGAATCGTACATCGTTGTAAAACATGCCTCCGGTGTAAATATGATTATCCGGAGCTACCGCTACTTTGTATGGCGTGAGTGTATTAATGGTGGAGTCGGCACCTGCTGTTTGACTCCAGATAATCTGACCGTCCTTGGAGGTTTTGAGCAGCAGCATTTTTCCGGCAGTGCCTGTAGGCTGAAGCTGGTAGCTGTCGATAGTTAAATCTTTTCTGAACTTAGCTAACCAGTAATAGTTTCCGTCAGGTGAAGCGGCGCAAGAATAAACTTCCACGTCATCCGGGCTGGACAGAAAATCTGACCAGTTTGCCTGTTGCGCTGAAACAGTATGAAATGAGACGAACACAAAAATGACCGGAAGAAATCTTTTCATAATACGTTAACGAATCTTCTGATAATTATCTGCATCCAGGAGGAGTGGAAAACAATCAAAGAGGTAAGAAGTCCGGCTTGTACTAAAAATAGCTACCCAAACCTATCTCCATAAAATTGTTGGTTTCACCTACTGATGTAAATCGGTTGACTCCGCCTGCTAAGCGAATATAAGCATTTGGAGCGGCTTTCCATTCAGGGTACCAGTAGATTTGAGAGAAAAGATTAACATTTTCGGCAGAAAGATAGTTGAAATTATAGCGAACAACCGGGGCTGTTATTTCTGATGATTCGGGAATGAATACAGACGCCGGCGCTATATTTAGCGTGCTTCCGAGATCAGTGTCCCACGAAGCAGCCAGCTCGAATTCAATTTTTCCTTTTTGTCCTGTAAAGAAAGAATGACTGACCGAACCGTGTGTCGTCAGTTTCTTGAGCTGTTGGTAGCCGTACAGAATATTTTCGGTTTTCCCGGAAAGGAAATTGATGTCGGCGTTGAAAATCCATCGAACTTGCTTTTCCTTTTTCAAGAATGCTTTCCAGTCGATTTGGGCATTGAGGTATTGTGTGGTTAAATTGGTCTGCGTCGTTTCGGTCATGAAGTTTTTCCCATCATCGTACTGGGCGCCTACACTGAAGTGTTGACTCCAATTTTCGCCCGGAAGGGTAAGCGATACCAGGCCGTCAAATCGTTTCAGCGAATATTGCGCATCGGTAACCGGATTCGATTCAACTCTCCCGGTTTCCGGATTCAGGCTACTGGAATACGGTGTTTCAATCGCTGATTCTTCCCATATTTTGTAGCCCAGTTTTCCGTTCCATTGGTTGCCGGAGGAATGTTTCTTTCGAAAGAAAATGGTTCCACCTTTTCCATTCGCATCATACCGGTAACTGAAGTTGATGCGGTTTAGCGGATGTCCATACAAGCTCAGCCCGTCAATGAAAAAGTAGTCGTAACCAATATTATTCTGGTAGGTCAGAAAATCGATATCCTCCCGGGAACTTTGGTACCAGCCTTCGATTCCCAGGTTCCAACTGCCGGTTTGGTATGTCAACGATGGTGTTATCGTGATTTCGAAAGCGGTGTTACCCGCCCGGGGATTTTGATCTTTTCCACCACTTTCGACCCGATAATTGAGGCCGAGTCCGGTTGCCCAATGTCGATTAAGTGGAGCCAATCCGTGTACTTGAAGATGATACCGGTCTTTTTTCCAGCTTCCGCCAATGGAATCAACTAATTGAAATGGGTTGACCGGATGCTGAGATAAGCGGTCGTGCCACTGGATGTTCTCTTCACTGCTACGCCGATAGTCGAATTTGCCAAAAAACCGGAATTGTTTGACCTGCTTGTAACCGTATGTTGAGAAGTCCAGCCCTTTATATTTATCGGGAGTTCCGGTTTCCCGGAAAGGTTGATTACGTATCGTACCTGATAATTCAAGCTGGTTGAAGTCCGGTAGTGAGTCATTCAAAACAAGTGCAAAGGGCAAATCTATTCCCGGTTTCCCGGAAAGGAAAAGTGCTTGTTCATCCATCTTCGATGACACCTGATTTTGGGCAATCCCAATTAGCGGAAGCAGCATGAAGAGCAGCATGTACAGGATGATATGTCTGTTTTCGGGCTTTTTCATGCTAATTAAATGTTCCGGGTGTTGGGAAAGGAATGACTTCAAAGTCTTCACTTGAATTATTCGTATCCGTTAAAATGATGCGTCCATCATGGTCTTGTTCTATCTTCCGTCGACAACTTTGCAGGTTGAAGTTCCCATCGCAGTAAACAAAACCGGCATCAATGGAATACGGTATGCGGTGATAAGCTCCCGCATCAGCCGAAGCCAGTGCTTCCACACCATCCAGAACCCATTCAGCCGGAACAACCATTAATGTTCGGCCCTTGGTATCATTGGGGCGGGGGACAAAATGTACATCATCGGGTTGGTAATTGCGGTAAATGACGATGCCGGTTCCGTAACTATTGAAAATCCAATCAAAGGTCGACTGCATACTGGCAAATATTTCAGTCAAATTGGGAACTTCAGCGAAATCGATGTCTCGCTGTTTATCTGGTCGGTAGAGGAATGTTTCCCAATCGGCATGCGAGAGGTCGATGCTGTTAGGATTGCCATTCGGATCGTCGCGGTGATTCATTCCGTCCTGGGCAATCACAATGGCTTTACCCGGCTGCAGCGGATGATCTTTTCCGCTACCGGGAATCATCCAGACGAAGTCGAGAAATACGCTGTCCTGAATACTGGCAAATGGCGTAGGTGAAGTGGCTGTGGAGTTCCCGCTGGCTCCGTAAACACTTGCAATGTATAGACTGTCGAGATAGATCGTATTGTCGCTGTTGTTAAAGATTTCGACAAACTGATCGGACCAGTACGCTTTCCCGGCAGGTGTGCGGGAACCGGTATAGTACAATTCTTTAATGACCAGCAATCCGGCCAGGCTTTCTTTTAGTGTTTGCTTACCTAAATCGGCATTTCCGGTCACGGTAATATCGGCCTGACTGTAGTTGAGCGATACTTTTCGGTTTTGTAAAATATCCCTGTCCGTGACAAGCGTAGAACCGTATGACCGGGCTTCGGCAGCCGGGTACTTTTTTCCTGCGGACAAACGGTAAGTTCCGGCAGTTACCCTGTGAAATGTGTACTGTCCGTTGGCATCCGTCACGCCTTCGCTCTCCAGTTGATTGTCGATATTAATCAACCGAACGGTTGTATTTTCCGGCGAACCACCGGAATAATTGTCCGGCAATGACAACTGAATGGAAACATCGTACAACTGCGGTTCGATGTTGAACTTGTCATCGCGGCATCCGGTCAGCAAAATTGCTGTCCAAAGCAGAAAAAGCCCTATGTTCTTTAATCCTTTCATTTAAAAGTGAAATGCCAGTTCTCCGCCAAAATAGAGATTGGGATTTCGTTTTTCAATGTATCCGGTGCGGTTGTTCGCGTATGCCGGATTGTGCATAAACATGTTGTTGGCAAAGAACGAGAAACGATAATTTTTCCCAATTTCTTTCGCCAGTTTCAGGTTGAGATTCCACAATGCTGGCCGGTTAACCATTTCATAGGTTACCGGATCGACCGTTCGTATCAGAAACGGAAAATCGGTTTTTGCTTGAGCAGAAGTCAATGGCATCGTGTTTCCATTATCATCGATATATCCTACCGGAACAGAACCCCGAAAAGTTGATTCGTATTTGTCAATCCAGGTATTTTGTAATGCAACCGTAGCTACGAATCGTAACACAGGAATGTGCTGAACAATACGCAAAGTTGTCAGGAACAGCTCACGTTTCGTCTTATTCGATTCATACATGCCGATGTATCCGTTCGGGTTGTTGGGGAAATTCCGGCTGATTTCCAGAATATCCGGAACATCACTCCAGGATATGTTGGAGGACCAGGCACCACTCAGATTAAACGAAGTACCAGTTTGTTGAATTTGTGGCGCCTGCAATGTGAATTCAATTCCTTTGCGATCAATGTTCAGCGAGTTGGCTGGTTTCAGATAAGCATTCCGGTAGGTCATTGTATCGACGTTCACTTCATCGAGTTGTGGTTTTTCGCCGTTTCCGGGAATATAGAAAAAGGTATCGTAAACCGGGTATCGGAACGCTGCTGCTACATCGTTGAAGGAATAGGCGTTCCGCGTTTGTTCATTGAAAAAAGTGGCATGGGCACTCCATTTTCCTGTCGTTAAATCGAAACCAATTTCCGCTTTGCGATTGGTCATGAATTTGAGGTGATTGTTTTTCGAATCGAAAGTATGGGTTGTCATTAACGCCAGGCTTTCGTCGGGATAAGTGGCGGAATAATACATGTAACTGAGTGCATCGAAGTAAGCCGTTTCCGGATAGAGATACACCAGCGAAGGAGCTTTAGCGGTTATACCATAACCTCCACGAAGGCGAAGGAATGGGAAAAGTTGGTACGTCAGATTTGTTCGGGGTTGCCATTTCGTATCAAAGCCACTTTTGAACAATCCGTCGGGTTGTACATTGTCGAACCGAATGCCAGCTTGCCACTGAATGGTTTTTCCGGCCAATGGAAAAGCGAAGGTGTTTTCGGCAAAAAGCGAAAGCTGGGTGAGTGCAGGAATATCGCTGTATGTTCTTGGTCGATAGGATGACGGAGGCAGATATCCTGCGTCAAATGTTTTGCCTTCACCGTGATTAACATCGGTTCGCCATTCGGCACCGGCCAGAAAACGGTCGCGTACTTTTGCTCCGCTTACGGCAAAATGTTGAATAAGCGAAGCATAGAAATTCAACGGTTTACCCTGGATGCGTGTTGCCGTATAATATTCGGCCGGAGCAAAGGGAACTTCAAACGTTCCGTCAACCAGACTAGTTGGTAGTGGCTCAGCTTCGCCCGAGCGGAGTTGTTTGTTGTAGGAGTCCTGGTTCCGAATGGCTAGAGACGCTTGATATGTTAACCTTTTCAGGACTGTTTCTCCGGATTTGTACTCGCCTTTAGTGCGTAGTCGAAATCCTTTATCGCTGGCATAACGTTTCTCTTTCAGAGCAGCATCTTTGTCTCCCTTGTCCTGATCTTTCGTGTAGAGCAGGGAAAGGTTCACCTGGTTTCGCCAGTTCTGGTTGTTGCTGTGGGAATTCCAGTTGATATTGGCTGTTGCCCGGTTATAAGTGGGGACAGGAATGCGCAAATCCTGTTGCGAATGCGTGAGATCAAAGCCAATGTTTAACGTCTGGTTACTTTTTCCCAGAGCAATTCCTTTTCCCAAACTGGCTTCCTGGGTCGTCGGGTCGAGACGAACTTTGCCACGAAAAGGAGCTTTCCCCTGCATGGTTTCCACACGGATAACTCCCGAAGTGAGGTTTCCGTATTGAACGGAAGGGATTCCCCGAATGACTTCAACCCGGCTGATTTGGTCGGCGGGAATATCGCGCAGGTCAATTCCTCCGCCACTAACGGTTGAGAAAAGTCCGTTGGCACCGATGGTGGCAGTATTACTTACCTGCAAATTGGCATCGTTGGAAAGTGGGGCACCGTCTATTACAACAGCGGTTCCCAGTGCATCAATTTTGTCGTCGGAGGACGAGCCGGTTCCCCTTAATTGTGCCTGTCCAGCGGTGTTGAGGTCGGGGTTTTGCGCTGGCCTACCGGGAAGGAGTTGCAGTATGTCGCCCAGATTGGTTGCCTGAACCAGTTCGATAGCTTGTTGTCCGATGGTGGAGGTTGAGGTCAGACTTTGTTCGTTTTCACGAGCCAAAACTCTCACCTCTTTCAAACTGAGTGATTGAATTTGAAGGGTGAAGTTTTTTTGAACGCTTTGATTCGGCCCGATATTTATAAAGTACGATTCGGGTTGGTATCCAAGGTGGCGAATGACAATTTCGGATTTTCCGGCAGGGAGTCTTAACCGGTAATTTCCTGAGCTATCGGTTAAGCTCCAGTTTTGTGTTTCGGCATTGATGACCGATACGTCGGATATCCCGTTTCCATCGTGTCCGACAATTTTACCATACAGTTCACCTTCATTTACCTGAGCAAAAAGTACAGGAATGCTGGTTATCCCAAAACAGATAAGTAAGATGTATTTTTTGAAGCGAACTGTCATGTATGGTAAAAAACAAGGATGGTAACAAATAAAATAATATTTATCGAAACATCATGTTTTTAACAGCACGAAACCTGAAATTCAGCTCAAAATAAGTATTTGCGAGATTCTTTAATTATTATTTAGAAAGCCGAATTTCCTCAGCTAATTATCATAAAATCTATCGCCGAATTAGTTTAAACGTTTTCGGATGACCGGAATTATCGCTTACCTGCAACAAGTATATTCCTGCGGGTTGAGTGCTCAGCGAAACAGCCAGGTTATTTTCCCCGGAAGGCACTTCCTTTTTCAGGATGGTAGCACCGGTTAAATTCATGACTGAAACTTCGTAGATTTTATCCGATGTTCCCAGGTTTAACACGAAGCGACCATCGCTACTGGGGTTCGGATAGACATTCATCTGGTCGGCTAACGGACTATCAACAGCGGTATCAATAATCATATTGTCTATCGTGACAGTATCGCGGGCTGTACGGTTAGAAGCCACTAAACTTACATGGTACGTTCCATCATATGCATAGTCATGAATCGGATCAACCTCATTGCTGGTTGACTGATCACCAAAATCCCACTCATAGGTTAACGCATTCGTCGATGTATTTGTGAAGGTTACTTGTTTCCCATTGGCCAGCATCTCGAAGCCGGCTTTGGGACGAAGGTAGTTGTCTTTCAGACTGAAATATAAAGCACTGTTGGACAGGATAAATACTTTGTCTCCGAAATTGGCCAATTCATAAAAATAGGCCGGGCGACCGGCATCTGCCGATTGCCACGTGGTTCCCCAATCGCTTGAGGTTTGAATCATCTGGTCTATTTTTCCCGCGATAAGCGTGCTGTCACCCACGCGAATCATATCCGTCAGCACTGAGGTGCTAAGTAAATTGTATGTGGCCATTCCGTCTGTGCTGGCCACTATCCCAGCTGAGGAGGACATATAAACAGTGTCGGGATTGATGAGCAAAATATCGGATATCGCGCCCAGGTTAGCATTTGCTGTCATCGTCCAGGTTTTGCCGTAATCGGTGGTTTTCCATATGGTTTTGTTTCCCCCGATGTACCCGGTTTTTCCGTCAGCCGAGAATTCCATTGCAAACAAGTAAGAGGTATATCCACTGTACAAATCGTCTGATGTTTTTGTCCAGCTAGCTCCATGGTCGGTCGATTTGAAAATGAAGCCATGATATTCCTTGCTGTCAGCCGGATTGGTCCAGCTAGCAGCTGTGTAGACAGTATCACCGACTGTCGCCAACGGCATGAATTTGACATTCGCACCGGCAGACAAATCTGTTAGATAATTTCCTGTTCCGTCTGAAAAATTGGTTAGAGGCAGCGGGCTCCAGGTTTTTCCTGAATCGGCTGTCGAGATAATGAAGTTGTTGTTTCCGCCAAAGTAAAACGAGATGTAGCCATGTGTGCTATCAGCTTCAAACTTCATATCCATTGGGACATACGAAGACAATGTATCACTGACCGCCACTTTTGGCCAGGTCAGACCGCCATCGGTACTTCGGAAAATCTCACCCTTGAGTCCCAGAAGCACAGCTGAGCGATTATTCAGTTGAACAAGCTTTGCCAGGTGTGTATCCGAATTGATGGGAACCTGCGTCCAGAGACTGGTGATATTATTCACTGCAACGCTTTGCACTGCAGAGGTGACGCTGGCCACGGCATTTGTGACCGTTAAAGTCACATCGTATGCTCCAAAGGCCGGGTAGGTGTGCGTTAGATCCAAGCCATCCATAACAACGCCGTCGCCGAAATCCCATGTTAGTGTACCAAAATTTTCAGCCTGATTGGTAAAGGCATATTGGTTATCCGTCTGCGTATAGCTAAAGTCTGCTTTGGGATCCAGAATTTCGTTGGGGCCTATGTGCTCCATGATTCCATTGCTGCCTAAAGCCCAGACTTTTCCGGCGAATTCATCGAGATGAAAGAGTGTGGTGTTTTGTCCGATATTGGCTGATTGCCACGTTTTTCCCTTATCGAGTGTACGGGCCGTTTTGGTATCACGTCCTCCAATAGAAAGAAATGTTGTATCGTTCAGAACGAAAGCGTCGAAAGCATAAATAACACTGTCGCTGGGAACGATCGTTGTTCCGCCATCCACTGTAGTGGAAACCCCATATTGTCCGGCAATTACGGCGGTGTCTCCGAGTGCCGGGATAATATCGTTGAGCGAGCCGAGCGATGAACTTGATAAGTCATTCCACGAATCGCCCCGGTTGGTCGTCGTGAGAAACGCCCCCAGCGAACCAATGGCATAACCTCTACTGTCGTTAAACGCAATCCGGTTAATCGTCGAACGGCCAAAATTGGGAGACGTAATCTGCCAGCTTACGCCGGCATCGGTACTCCGGAAAATATAACCGTACGTAGTTCCACTGGCTGGATCGCTCCAGGAGAGTGAGGTAAAAATGGTATCGTTATTTAAAGCTACCACCGATGAAAAATTGGCCTTTTCACCTGCCAGCGGATCGGTGGTTATATTGGAAGAACCATCGCTGAAAGCATTCAACGGGACGGGGCTCCATGTGTTGCCTCCGTCGGTAGTATGAAGCATGGTTCCATTCTGATAAGTTCCGGATAGATCTTTCGCTTTAGTTCCGGCTACGTAACCGTTCAACTGATCGGAAAAAGCAATATCCATGAAATCGTAAGGAATCTTCTGCGGAAGCGTGAGTTGTACCTGTGCCCATGATGCACCACCGTCGGTTGTTTTCATAAGTAGCGTATCTTTCCCGGAAAGCATGGCTTCCTGGCTACTTATCGGGTATAATTTCATTAGCGTTTTGCCGGTTCCGGTATCATAGGGAATCCACTGAGCATAAGTGGAGGAAGAGAAAAAAAATAACGTAACAATCAGGACGAAATGCGCAAATCCTTTCATTTCTGTCGGGTTTAGGTAAAAGAGCAATTAAATCACAGAGGTTCTGTGGGAAAATCAATCGTCCAAATTTAATGTTAAAAATTTTGACATCATATTTTTCAGGAATGAAATTCAAATCCCTGAAAGAGAAACGTATATATCGAAGAATTAATCTTCGGAACGAAATGGATTGGTTATGGAACCCTTTTTCCCATTTGCATAATGTATCTCCAACCTGTCAGCGTTGGTCCATTCTTTTATCTGGGATGTGCCGGCTTTCTCTTTGTGGAAGAAGACCTGAAGTTCCGGGTTTCTCCTTCCGAAAGTTGTTCTCACTCCCAGCACGGCCTGATAAGACGACAGGTGACTTGTGAGGTACGGAAGCATTCGCTGATAGTGGTTTTCTCCCGGATGATTGTAAGACAATCGCAGC
Organism: Prolixibacter sp. NT017; assembly: GCF_009617875.1. Taxonomy (NCBI): domain Bacteria; kingdom Pseudomonadati; phylum Bacteroidota; class Bacteroidia; order Marinilabiliales; family Prolixibacteraceae; genus Prolixibacter; species Prolixibacter sp. NT017. The sequence continues at coordinate 4,686,804 of NZ_BLAV01000001.1, forward strand.
GTATCAATCGAAGGAATAGGAGTCCGGTCGAAACGGGCAAACGTTTTTCTATATGGGACAAACATCATTTTCATAAATTCATTCCGGGCGATGGACGTATCGGAAATAGTCATTCCTGATAGCTGATAGTTGAGTTTTACCTTTCGGGTATTTACGCCGTTTTCAATGCGTATTTCCCGCTTTTCGACGATTTTCTTGAAGGTGTTTTTGTCAACACTGGTTGTCTTGTCGTAGAATATATTCACCTTCACGGGACAATCGAAGGTGGTCTCGAAACCATAAGCTGCCGGAAAGTTTTGCAGAAGGAGCTGCTGTAAATATTCAGCATCGTATACGTCGTATAATTGATCGATGCCGGCTGTTATCACTCCCAGTTGTCGAACATCTTCCGGGACTGGTTTAATCTGTCGACGAACAGGCGTGAAAATATTCTTCCTAATGTCGGTTGGAGTCAGTTTGTTGGCGTCGTACCAAATTTTAACCGAGTGGTCGTCGACATATGTCGCGACGCCCAGTACTCCGTTCACTTTTTTCATTCCGGAAGCAAAAGCCATGGAACTTCCGTAGCATTTCACATTGTCTAGTCCGGAAATAGTGAGCGTTGAGGCATTTTCCAAATCATTTGGCTCGCCCCACTGTTGCTCGATGGTTGGGATACGAATCGAAGCCCCCAAAGACAAACCCAGAACGATTAGTAAAACCGCGATAGTCACCGGGTACCATTCGCGGTAGCGATGATTAATGGTCAGGCTTTTTTGTTGATTGCAGGATGCTACACAGACACCGCAAAGGTTGCAATCAATGTGGCGAACCTCCTTTAGTTTTCCTACCGGGATACCTTGCGGACAGCTTTCGGTGCATTGCTTACAGTTATTGCAGGTGCTGGTATTGCGGGTTATCCGGCTCAACGGTAATGGGAAGCTTGCTTTTCGCTGAATTTCGAACAACCAGGCTAAGAAGGTTACTGCAGCCAACGGCCAGACATACGATAGTTGTAATCCCGCGGCATTGGCCAAAATGTATGCGATAGTGACGACACTGAACATCAGAAAGTATCGGAAAATATTGGAAACGGCTCCCAGGGGACACAAATACCGGCACCAGGCTGTACGGATGAAAATGGGGGTTGTGATGAAGACTAAGATGGCTATCCCGGCCCAAAGTGGATTGACATCTGCTCCAAAACCGGTTGTGGCGGCATAATAAGGATCGTATGTTTTGCAGAAAAGTTCGCTGCTGTCCACGGTGTAATAAACTGTTACGAAGAGCAGAATGTATTTCAGGCTGCGAAGGAGCTTGTCAGCGATTTCGGGAACCTGTTTAACCTGTAACTTCCATTTCCGCCCCAGCGACGAAAGTTTTTCGGTAATGGTTCCCAGCGGACAAACCACGCCACAGAACAGTTTGCTGAAGATGATGACGCCGATGGCCAGTACCGCTCCCGTCACAATCTGGGCGCTGGTCATGGTGCAGGCCAAAGAGCCTCGTTCGAAAAGACTGGCGGCTGCCTGCAATCCGCCGAAAGGACAATAGGCTTCGTAATCGGGATGAAATGCCCGATCGAAACTACTTCGGAAAACGAGGTACAGAATCCAGGCGATAACGCCGAACCGGAGAAATTCGCGCCATGGATGGAGCGATTTAATCCTTTTGAACATCAGGTTAATTGTTAGTTAGTCGTATTGTTAGGCTGGCTTATTCTCCCAACCAGCCATGTTTTGCCAGGTATTTTTTTGCTTCTTCCCGTGTTTTCCAGAAGGCTCCCCTTTTTTCCCAATATGTTTGTCCACTCTTCACTTCTGCCGGGCAGTTTTTGGCCGGTGCCACCATGACTGATTCCAGAAATCGGAGTTTCAGTTCCCGGTCGGTTTTACGGATAACGCGAGCTTTGATAGGACGACCATAATAGTGACCATTGATGGGCGCCGTAACAGCTGCGTAACCTTCCGTTCCTTCCTTCACCCAGCTGAATTTTTTCTGAAACTCTTCGGCTGAGATGGCAGTTGTATCCTGCGGACCTGCTTTTGCTTTTTCGAGTTTCATTAGATACTCGCCTTCTGTTTGCGCCGCTTTTTTATCGACACGGTGACAGGACGCAAGACCTCCCAAGGTCGCGAATAATATGATAAAAAGTGATATTCTCATGGTGCTGTTTGAACGTATTTCAAAGGAAATAAAAAATTGCTGAATTTCGGTGAGAAATACCCCAATATCAATATGCTTTACATAAATAGCATCACTTCATTAACATTATGTATCCGATTTTAGAAAAAATAACATTTAGATGCAGATTTGGAGTACTAAAAGGCTGTCTTATCCGTTATTATGGAAAAGAATTTGATTTATTTCGGGCATGGATGCAATCTTAACACAACAGCTTCACATCTGGACACCATTGATTTATGTAATCCTCTTTGTAGGGTTGCTGATTGAAGGGGAGAGTATTCTGTTTGCAGCATTCTTTTTGGTGAATCAACAGGAGCTGCAACTGTTTTATACTATCGTGGTGGCTATCGCCGGTGTCCTTACGGGCGACTTGCTTTGGTATTACGGAGGAAAGTTGCTCATGCGCGTACCATTCGTACAACGTTTGTCGGAGCGTATGCCTAAAACTATTGACCACTTTATCCGGCGAAAGCCGATACTAAGTATTGTAGGTTCGAAATTTCTGTACGGAATGCACCGGCCTACTCTGTTGCGCCTGCATGCGGCCCGTATTAACGTTCGGACTTTCCTGCGTGCCGATATTCCCGGGACCATTATCTGGATTGCTGTGATTGGAATCGCCGGCTACTTATTCTCGCAATCGGCTGATTTACTCGACGGTAAGATGAAGTACTGGCAGTTGGGAATGGTTGGTGGTTTGGTCATATTTACCGTGCTAACCCACTTTGTTTCCAAACTCGTTGTTAAACGTATTTCCGTTCGGAAAAAATAACTTCGGTTGGAAAAACAGATGATACAGAAAAGGCTGCCCTGATGGACAGCCTTTCGTATTTGCATTGAATTGCAATTTATTTCAACACTTTCAGCTCTTTTCCAATTTTGGTAAAAGCAGCAATGGCCTTATCCAGATGTTTTCTTTCGTGACCGGCCGATAATTGAACGCGAATACGCGCTTCGCCTTTCGGGACAACCGGATAATAGAAACCGATTACATAAATGCCTTCGTCAAGCAATTTGGCAGCAAACTCCTGCGACAATTTGGCATCGTACAGCATCACAGCGCAGATCGCCGATTTACTGGGCTTGATATCGAAACCAACTGCCTGCATTTTCTCCATGAAATAGTCGGTGTTGGCATGCAGCTTATCCTGTAACTCGGTGGTTTCAGCCATCATGTCGAACATGCGGATTCCTGCATTAACAACTACCGGTGGCAGTGAGTTGGAGAACAGGTACGGACGCGAGCGTTGGCGCAGCAGTTCGATGATTTCTCTTTTCCCGGTAGTAAAGCCGCCAATGGCACCGCCAAAGGCTTTACCCAACGTTCCGGTAATGATATCCACTTTTCCGCGAAGGTCGAATAACTCGGTTACACCGCGACCGGTTTCGCCAACAACGCCGGCCGAGTGGCATTCGTCAACCATCACCATGGCGTCGTATTTTTCAGCCAGTGCATTGATTTTATCCATCGGTGCTACGTTTCCATCCATTGAGAAAACTCCGTCGGTAACAATGACGCGGAACCGCGCTTTTTGAGCAGCTTTCAATTGCTCTTCCAAATCGGCCATGTCGGCATTTTTGTAACGGAAACGCTGTGCTTTACACAAACGCACTCCGTCGATGATGGAGGCGTGGTTCAGTGAGTCGGAGATGATCGCATCTTCATCAGTGAGTAATGGTTCGAACACACCACCGTTGGCATCGAATGCAGCGGCGTAGAGAATGGTGTCTTCGGTACCGAAGAATTCAGCAATTTTCTGCTCGAGTGTTTTGTGCAAATCGGTAGTACCGCAGATGAATCGTACCGACGACATTCCAAAGCCATGCGTATCGAGTGCCTCTTTGGCTGCCTCAATCAGTTTCGGGTGATTCGATAAGCCCAGGTAGTTGTTGGCACAGAAGTTCAGCACTTCCTTGCCGTCTTCGAGACGAATGACCGCGCTTTGCGGTGAAACAATAATGCGTTCGCTTTTGTACAAGCCTGCTTCCCGGATGTTATCCAGTTCCTGTTGCAGGTGATCTTTTATTTTGCCGTACATAATTTTATGGTATAAAAAGTTTGTCGATTATCTATGAGGAGAAAGCTCCCCGGTTTTCCTGTCGCAATGAAGCAATTTCAGGTTAACTACAAAAATAAAGGAAAATTGATGGTTTGAGGGATGATATTTGGCAGGGAAACGGATAAGGATTTGAGACCCTTCCGGAAGGGAAAAATTAACAATTCACTTTTTTTAACAAAAAACCTGTGTTGGAGAGCCAACTTTCGCTGGGTTTGTTCGTAAGGGTAAATTGGAAACTTAACAATGATAAATTTATGGACAGACGTAAAGCATTACAACAAATGGTAGCCGGTAGTGCTACACTTTTCGTGGTTCCCTCGGCTTTGGCGGCCTGTGGAAGCAGCAAAAAGAAGAGTTCGGACACTTCTCCTTTGACGGTGAACCTGGATGATGCCAAATTTGCCTCGCTGAAAGAGCAGGGCGGCTCAGTGGTAACCGACAATACCATTATTATTAATACGGCTGCTGACGGCATTGTCGCTTTGTCGAGCATTTGTACCCATAAAGGCTGCACCGTAGGATACGACAAAGCCCATAAAGATATTTTGTGTCCGTGTCACCGTTCGGAGTTCGCCTTTGATGGAAGTGTGCTTCAGGGACCGGCTACCAAGCCGCTTCCGAAATACAAAGTAACCCGTAATGGCGACACACTGACTATCGATCGTTCATAAATTGCATCATATCAATTTTTCTCTTTTAACAGATCACCTGAGCCCGGATACTTCTCCGGGTTTTTTTGTGTCTGGAATACTGCATCCTGTATTTTATTGTTCAATATTTTTAAGAAGGTTTTAATTTTTCGTCTTGTTCATTTTCAGCATATTGCTACTGTATTTAATAAGTCTAAATAATGATTTATGGAAAGACGTAAAGCCCTTCAGCAACTATTTTTAGGAACCGGAACGCTGATGGTTGTTCCTGCCGCACTGGCATCGTGTTCCAAATCGTCCAATGCAGGGGCTCCGTTAACAGGGGACCTTACACTTGATTTGACCAGTTCGAAGTACAGTCAGCTAACGCAGAGCGGAGGCTCGGTGATTGTTGGCAGTACCATTGTGGTCAACACCGGAAGCGACAATTTCATTGCACTTTCGGCTATCTGTACCCACGCCGGCTGTTTGGTGGAATATCAATCTTCGCAAAAAGATTTTTATTGCCCGTGTCACGGCTCGGTGTTCTCAACATCAGGCAGTGTAATGCGTGGACCGGCTGGCAGTCCACTGGCAAAGTATCAGACCACTTACGATGCCACTACCAAGACCGTTACCGTAAAAGGTTCCTGAAAAAAATGTATAGTCCTCTCTTTCCCGTTTCCCTGCTCGCTGGGGGAGCGGTTTTTTTTGTCGGTAAAAAGTTCTCCAAAGTCCAAAATGAGTTCCAGCGTTTTGGGGAAGGTTCTCCAAAGTCCAAAATGAGTTCCAGCGTTTCAGGGAAGGGTTCTCCAAAGTCCAAAATGAGTTCCAGCGTTTCAGGGAAGGGTTCTCCAAAGTCCAAAATGAGTTCCAGCGTTTTGGGGAAGGTTCTCCAAAGTCCAAAATGAGTTCCAGCGTTTTTGGAAAGGGTTCTCCAAAGTCCAAAATGAGTTCCAACGTTTCAGGGAAGGGTTCTCCAAAGTCCAAAATGAGTTCCAGCGTTTTGGGAAAGGTTCTCCAAAGTCCAAAATGAGTTCCAGCGTTTTGGGAAAGGTTCTCCAAAGTCCAAAATGAGTTCCAGCGTTTTGGAAAGGGTTCTCCAAAGTCCAAAATGAGTTCCAGCATTTTAGAAAGAGTTCTCCAAAAGCAGAAATGAGTTCCGGCGTTTTGGAAATATCTGTTAATGCCTGAAGATTGAATCCCGGAGGCTGTGAGGAAAAAGAAAAGAGGCTCCAACAGCCTCTTTATTTTGCTTATCTCAGGTTACGCAGGATGTAACTAAATGTAAATTGCTTTTTCTTAGCCGGGTCCGAGATGTAAAAGGCCTTGGCCACTTTAGCCATGCTTTTCACCTCCTGAAAAATACCGTACAGGGCCTGGTTGGCCTCTTCCGTTAGTTCGGGGGTGGTGGATTTCAGTTGCTCCTGTTTATTATTGGCCGTATTCAGTTGCTCCAGATAAGTAGGGATGCGTTCCAAAAGCGCCATAGTGATTCCTTTGGCGTTGATTTCCTGTTTTAGTTCGTCGGGCAGGTTTTGTGAATAAGTTTGCAGCAGGTTGATCATGCCGACCTGGCTGGTACTGGTAGCCGATTTCCAGTAGGATGTAAATCCCAGCGTTTGCAAAATGGCATCGCGACGGGCGGGTTCCCGTTCAAAATCGGTATTAATCTGCTTGTACAAAAAGTTAACATCCTTGGTCGCTTCGTTAAGAATCATGTTCACCTGGATGGTCGCTTTTTTCTGGGCAGCATGTTGGTCGACGCCCAGGTATTGGCTAATATCAGCTTTTAGCCGGGTTTCCAAATCGAGGGCATATTCTTCTGTCCAGTTATCGCGGACCAAGGACAGTTCGGCGATGTTATCTTTAAAATTAGCAACGATGGTTTCACAAGCCATCATGGTAACTGACTTGCTGGCCGGAAATGAAAATTCTGTCATAATCTGGTCGTTTTTAAGATTAATTGTTTGGTATGTTCATCAAGTTAGGAATCATTTACTTAACATCACACTTTTTATTAAAATTTTTGATGAACGTACGGATCTGGTATGTGAATGGTCGATTTTGTGTGATGAACGGCAAAAATGGTATTGAAAATCAAGTGGAAAAGAGGGGGTGAAAAGATGTTTTGGAGCAGGGAATTGGATAAATGGTGGATAAAAATAGGTGTTGGGCTAAAGCCCATTTAGCGCTGTGGTTATTTATTCCATGGCTGAAGCCATGGGGAATTCAGAAGGAGCTATCTCGGATTAAAATTGATTGTAGTAATGATGTTGTTGGTAGATAATTTGCGTAGTTATTGAATTGTCCCCGACTTTAGTCGGGGTATAAGATTGAGAGAGGGAAGAATGGCTTTAGCCAAATGTAGTATTCCTGAAGCTTGCTTTTGTTTTTAAATGAATAGTTGGGCTAAAGCCCTTGTTTTCTTGTGACTTCTTACCCCATGGATAAATCCATGGGCAATCCAGTTGGAGCCATTGGGAATTGAGGAGAGAGAAATGGTTGAGGTTGGTGATAAATTAGTTGAGTGCATTAGATTGCCCCCGACTTTAGTCGGGGGATAAGGTTGGTGTAGAAGGATTGGCTTTAGCCTAATGTATTTTTCATGAAGTTTGTTTTTATTTTAATGTATAGTTGGGCTAAAGCCCTTATTTCTTTGAGACTCTTTATCCCATGGCTAAAGCCATGGGGAATTGAGAAGGAGATTTTAGCCGAGTTCATGGGCAATTCAGTATGGATAATGGGGTGAATGAACCCAAATTATTCTTGGACAACAGGTTTTTCAATCAATTTGCCCCATCCAACAGGAATAATGTCTTCTTTTTCCATCCATCTCAAAGCATTGTCTAACCGGTCGGTGTATTTTGCTTTATGTTTGTCCCATTCCAGGAAGTCTTGTTTCAGCAATTCGTCAGTGACCGGTTGTTCCCGGATAATCCGGTTGTTCCATACAGCATACAGGGTGGAGATGATTTCACATTCTTCGTAAGAGAATCGTGCGAACTTGTTGAGCAGACTATCGATACGTTTGGTCTCTTTGGGAAAATCCTTTCTGAAGAAATTATCTAATTCCGATGCCGCAGCCAATGGTTTATATGTTACCCGTTTGCCTGTGCGTTTCGATTCCCTGATTTCAAAGAAACGGAATCGTTTTAAGGTCGACTCGATGACTTTGATCAGCTCCCTGTCATACGGACCGGCTACTTTTTGCACATAGTTCGAGTCGATATCGATTTGGCAGTGGTATTCTGTCAGGTGCAGCAGTTTTTGAAATTTGACCCGTCCAAAGTCTTCCCGATAGGTGTGATTAATGATGTGGCCTGCGAGGATGGCCCGTTCGGCCCGATCGCATTTTCTGGATGTGCCCTTATGAGCTTTTGGTTTTTTGTAAACCACTTTTAGCTCGACAGCTGTGGGGAGTTCTTCCTCTTCCGTTTTGGGTTGGGGTCGCAAAGCTTCGCGCAATACCTGTTGCAACAATAAGTTGTTTTGTTGTTGACTGGTTTTGATTTGCTCTTCCAACCGGTCGCAGTAATGCATGAGTTCGTCTAGTTTGGCTACGATGCGATGTTGCTCTGAAAGTGGAGGTAGAGGAAATATTAATTCAGATAGAGTTGGAATTTTGATGTTTGGTTGACCGGCCATTTGGTATGAAGCATGCTTTATTGAAGGTTGTTGGTACCTTAAAAAGTTCAAAATATATTTTGAGTTATAAATGTCTTTATAAGGATAGAACCCCACCATTGAATCAGTAAAACACATATCTCTACCGAGTACACCCAAATTCCCTATTGTGCCACCAACGATTGCTATTACAATAGTCCCCTTAGGAAACATCTTTGAAACTGCAAGTCCCTTTTCGTTCAGTGATTGAGGAGCTTCAAATATGATAGAGCCGATTTCATCTAAACTACCAATTTGAAGAAAAGGATAAGTACCATTAAAATATCTTAAATCGTTTCGTGGTCTCACAGAAAATCGGCCTCTACTCATAACAACTACATCACCCAATCTGCACCACACCCAATTTTCGGGTATTTCAAACGGGATTTCTTCTTCTTTGATGGGAGGCAGAAGTTTTTGCTTTTTAATTTTCTTCTCTTTGATGAGGCGCTCTTTTTCAGCTTTGATTTTTTGCAACAGCACCGAAGCGGGTTCATCATCGGGATTCTGAGGAACGAGTTTGCCCTGCATGGCTTCGCGCAAAAAGGCCTGACGGAGTTGTTTGACTAGATCGAGTTGGTGGGAGAGCTCAGAGGATAACGGATTTGATTCAAGAAATCTTAATTCTTCAATTATTCTTTTTTGTTCTTCAATTGGTGGTAGAGGTATCTTTAATGAAGATAATTGCTTTGGATGTATTCTCTGGGAGCCAACACCCCTTGCATATTCAATTAATTCTAAATATCGATTACCGGCTTTAAAAAAGTAATAAATCCATTCAGCAAGACAATCCTTTCTAACATCAAAGCTCGGGATATCTGCACTGGTTTCGAAACCGTCAAGTTCTTCTGGTATAACTCCAAAAGCCCCTTTATGAAAATTTTGTTTTCCGTAAATGAATTGGCCCGCTTTCCTAATGTATTGTTTTGTTGCCCCTTCTTTTTCAGAACCTACGGGCCTTCTTTCAACACCTTGAACATTTAATTTTACCCGTATCCTTCTTTCTATATTAGGATGTTCGCAAGGAATACGACTTTCCGATAAGAGGGTACCAAAAGTTTCCATTTTCCAGCTCATTTCACCGCCTCTTTTAACTGGTTCAACAACGTTTTGCTTTTGGCAAACGAGGTTTCGAGCATCTGCATGAGTTCGGCACTGCTGTGTTCGGTGGTTTCCTCCTGTTTGTTGGGATTCTTGATGTCCAAATCGTAGTTGCGGTCGATGATGGTTTGGATATCGACTTTCCAGCAGATGTCGGATTCTTTTCGGTTGTCCCACCATTTTTTAACGGGATCGAACTCTTTCAGCTTAATGGGTTTGGTTTTGCTGTAGCTCTTCTGTCCTTCGGGCAGGCGGTGCTCGTAGTACCAGATTTCTTTGGTAGGCTCGCCTTTGGTGAAGAACAACAGATTGGTAGCTACTGTGGCATAGGGCTGAAACACCGAATTGGGCAGCCGTATAACGGTGTGCAGGTTGCAATCTTCGAGCAGTTTCCGGCGCACCCGTTGTTTCACGCCATCGCCGGTAAGTGAACCGTCGGGTAGTACAATGCCGGCCCGTCCGCCTTTTTTCAGGAGGTGAATCATGAGGATGAGGAAGAGGTCGGCACTCTCTTTGGTCCGGAAGTTTTGCGGGAAGTTGTTCTCGTTGTTGTTGGCAACAATGCCTCCAAACGGCGGGTTGGCCAGGATGACTTTCACCCGGTGCTTCTCGGTGTAGTTGCTCAGCGGTTGGTCGAGCGAATCGCGGAAGATGATGTTGGGTACATCAATGTCGTGCAGAATCAGGTTGGTGGTAGCCAGCAAGTAGGGCAATGGTTTGTACTCCCAACCCATGATATTTTTCGCGATGCTTTGATTTTGTTCCACACTATTGGCCTGTTTCCTCAGGTGCTCGATGGCGGCTGTGAGGTAACCAGCGGTTCCGCAGCTTGGATCCAGGATTTTCTCGCCCAGTTGCGGGTCAATCATTTCGCAAATGAATTGGGTGACGGCCCGGGGGGTATAGAATTCGCCACTCTTGCCGGCACTTTGCAGTTCTTTCAGAATGGTTTCGTAGAGTTCCCCAAAGGCATGACGTTCTTTGGCAATATTGAAATTAATTTCGTTGAGCTTGTTCAACACCTTGCGGATGTTGATGCCGCTTTTCATGTAGTTGTTGTTGCCCTCGAATACTTCGCGAACAATTAACACCCGTTTGTTCCGCAAATCGTCGGATGCCGATACCGGCAAATTGCGAAGCGCCTGAAATAATTTCCGGTCGACAAATTCCTGAAGCTCGTCGCCGGTCATCCCTTCATCGTCTCCGGCCCAGGCATCCCAGTGCAATTCATCGGGGATGGGGCTGGTGTATTTATCGTTGAGGAGTTCGAGCTCCTTGTCTTTGTCGGAGAATATTTTGAAGAAGAGCATCCATCCCAACTGTTCGATACGCTGCGCGTCACCGTTGAGGCCGGTGTCCTGCCACATGATTTTCCGGATGCTGTCTAATATGCCTTTTAGGTTTGCCATGCCTTGGTTTTATTGGGCTAAAGCCCGTGGTGTTTTTGCCTTTTTTATCCCATGGCTGAAGCCATGGGCAATTCAGTCGTTCTTTTGGGTTATAGTGAATTGATCCGTTTGATTTGTATTAAATTGAGTGTGTAATCGTTTGTTTTCTTTTTGGTCTGTACTGGATGAAATGCCATCTGTCTTTATTCATTTACAAATTGTGTCCTTTTTTTGTTGGGCTAAAGCCCGTGGTGTTTTTGCTTTTTTATCCCCTGACTGTCCCGATTTCTCGGGACAGGGGCAATTCAACTGAAGTCAGGGGCAATTCAGTTAAATCCCGAGACAATTTAGAATTGTACTTGATGAATTGCCTCCGACTTTAGTCGGAGGGTGATTGTTAACAGAACTATTTCCGGCTTTAGCCAAATCTTCATTCCCTGGATTTTTGAACCCCAAATTTATGAATAAACTCGTCATACTCTTCCTGAAAAGTTTTGTGTCGGTGATGTTCCTCCTGATGTTTGATATAGTTCCGGACCTTATCTATCATGGACTCAGAAACCGACACGGCAAAATAATCATTCTGCCATTCCAGCTTTTTTCCTCTTAATGCTATGCTGAAATCCGGTTGCCGGTTGAACCAGAAAGAAGCTTCTCCTTTGATTAGCTGTACTACTTTTTGCAGCGTCTGGTCAATTCCCAGCGAAAACAGGCAGTGACAGTGATCGGTATAGCCTCCGATGTAATCAATATAAATATCTTTTTTACGTGCATTTTCGCGCATATGCTGCCATAGTTTGTCACGCACTTCCTTGGAATACAAAAGTGGTTCGTGATTTTTTGTACTCCACACCAAATGGATATGTACTTTGACAAACGGCATTATGCACCAGTGCTGTATAACTCCTGTTCCAGTTCTCTCAGGGCCTTCATGTAACTTTCTTTGTCCCCAAATTCATTGATAATTTCCATTGGTGAACCAAAAGAATTTAATGGTTTTACCTTTAGGATATCCAAACTTTCGATGTCGGTGATACCTTCATCGGCATATTTGTCCAGCAACGATTCCAGTACCTTTCTGGCTTGGTCGCCGTATTTTGTGAAATAGTTTCGTTTCCTGACATTATTGGCCCGTTCTCTTCGTGTGAGCGGAGGCTGGTCGAATGCTACGTGACAAATGAGGTCGAACAAATCGACTTCCCTGTTTACTGCGTCACGCAAAGCTTCCACCAATACACCTTGTTCCTCAAGCTCCCTTATTATGGCTTCCTTCTTTTCGGAGTTGTTCCATTTGGTCAGGAAATCGTCCAGCGATGCAAATTGTCCTTTTAATATTTCCTTCGTATGATCTTTCAGACTGGTGGTAATGGGTTTGCCGTTGTTATCGAAATACATTTCCCGGCTAATTAGTACCGAAACGTCTACGCCGTTTACATATACTTTTTGACGAGGTTCAGTTACTTTACCTGTAGGAGTCTGCGGTTCCGGATACCGAATGTCCGGTGGTATTATGTCAATCTCTTCACCGGTCTCTTCATCGATAACCGGCGTGTTGTCTTTTTGTTCTTCGTCAACAATATCGCCTAAATTCGTGTCTTCCGAAACCGGTTTTACCCGGATTGGTTCTCCGTCGAATTCTTTATCAGCAAACAGATCGGTGACGTTGCGGAAATCGAGAATGGAAAAGTACATTTTGCCAAACTCTTCATTGATTCGGGTTCCCCGACCTATAATTTGTTTGAATTTGGTCATCGACTTGATCTCAGAATCGAGCACTATGACTTTGCAGGTTTGTGCATCGACACCAGTCGTCATTAACTCTGATGTTGTGGCAATGACCGGGTAGGTTTCTTCCGGGTTAATAAAATTGTCGAGTTCCCTTTTACCCTCATCGTTATCACCGGTAATTTGCATGATATACTTGTCGTTTTGTACGACCAACTCCTGATTCAAGTTGGACAAAGCAAAACGCATCCGTTCAGCATGATCGATATCGGTGCAAAATACGATCGTCTTTGCAAACGGATCAAATCCTCTTAAAAATTCGGTTAGTTTGCGGGCAACTGTTTCGGTACGTTCGTCGATAACCAACGTGCGATCGAAATCTTTCCGGTTATATACCCGGTCCTCTACCAGGTTACCCTCTTTGTCTTTTTTCCCCTGTTCCGGACGCCAACCCTCGGCATCCACACTCAGGTTAATTCGTATCACCCGATAGGGAGCCAGAAAACCATCGTCGATACCTTGCTTTAAGGAATAGGTATAAACAGGGGTACCAAAATATTCGATATTGGAAACCTCATTGGTCTCTTTGGGAGTTGCGGTGAGGCCTACGTGTGTGGCTTTTTTGAAGTATTTGAGAATTTCATGCCAAGCACTGTCCTCCTTGGCACTTCCCCGATGGCACTCATCTACTACAATCAGGTCAAAAAATTCGGGAGAAAATTGTTTATAGGCATTGGCTTCTTCGTCGGCACCAGACAATCCCTGGTACAAGGCAAGGTAAACCTCATAGCTTTTATCAATCATGCGGTGTTTTACCACCGTCATTTTGTCTTTGAAATATTTAAAGTCACCTCTTCGTGTCTGATCGATTAAGGCGTTTCGATCGGCCAGAAAGAGGATTCTTTTTTTCGCACCACTTTTCCAAAGCCTGTGAATGATTTGAAATGCCGTATAGGTCTTTCCGGTTCCGGTGGCCATTACCAGCAAAATCCGGTTCTGTCCTTTAGCAATCGCTTCCACCGCCCGATTAACTGCTATTTGCTGATAGTACCGGGGACGTCTTCCGCTACCGTCGAAATAATAGTCTTGTGCAACAATCTTTTCTTCTTCAGTAGTCTTTATGCCTTTGTATCTCTTGTATTTTTCCCAAAGGACTTCAGGAGAAGGAAAGTCATTTAGTCCAATTTCGTGTTCGACATCTCCATCGATTGCCGTTCGGTCGTGGAATAGAAAACCATCCCCATTGCTGCTAAAAACACATGGGATATCCAAAATTCCGGCATAATCCAAGGCCTGTTGTATGCCGGCGCGAACCGAGTGCTTATTGTCTTTCGCTTCGATAATAGCAACCGGAATATTTGGTTTGTAATAGAGGATATAGTCTGCTCTTTTTCTGGCTCCTCGTGCGGTTAGTTTTCCTCGTACATATATCTTCCCATCCGTAAAAGAGACTTCTTCCAGCAGCTGCGTTATCCTATCCCATCCGGCTCTTTCAATGGCAGGTGTGATATATTTAGTACAAATATCTCTTTCCGACAGTGATTTTTTATCTATCATTTGTTACGCTACGGATGTAGGTTAGTAATTAGGAAAAGAATTTGCCTTATTGTCTGGTAAAACATAATTCGAGAATGAAGATAAAAAAAATGCCTCTCCTTTGAGGCATTTTGAGTATGTATTCAGCAATTTTTTGCTAATCCACCTTCGTTATCCCTCCAGACACAATAAATTTCATGGCTTCTGCCGGATTGATGTCGATAGGATGAACATTGGAGGCCGGGACCATGTACAGTTCGCCTGAGAAGTTGTAAGAGTGTGGGAAATAGATAGCCACCAATTCCTGCCGACCAATCTGTTCGAGTGTTTCCTGAGTGATGAATCCCATTTTCCACAGATCATTTTCGCGGTTGATGAGCACCATGGCCGGTCGGTTAAACTTTTTTTCTTTTCCGACAAAGGCCGAAAACAGATCGCGCAACGATGTGTAGATGACCCGTACCAGTGGCGCCCGGTCGAGTAAATGGTCGGTGAAATGAATAACCGGACGCAGTACAATGGACTTTCCAAGCATTCCCAACAAAGTGATGATGAAAAATATAATGAGAATGCCGAAGCCTGGAAGACTGAAACCCAGCCAATCGCGGATGTAGGCTTGCAATAGACCGTCAGTAAAGTCAAATGCAATGTAAAGTACATAAACGGTGATGGCCAGCGGGGCAATCATGAGTAACCCCTGCAAAAACCAGGAAATAATTTTTTTCATAGGTATAGGTATTGAACGTTATTTTGTTAGTTCTTTTAATGACTCCAGAATTCGTACCTGCTCAGTTATCACGGCCCGGGCGATTCGTGGTAACCATGCGGGAGTGTGCCCTCGTGAATGTTGGCCTGCAAACCGTCCGATAAATTGCAACAGAACCTGCAGGTCGTGCCAGGCTCCCAGCTTTTCGTCTAGTATTTCCAGTTTCGTGGTTATGGATTCATCCCAAACCGACCGTTCTTCCGGTAGCAACTGATTCAAATATATCAGTTTCTTCAGTTGCTTCCGCTGCCAGTGCAGGTTGCCGGATTTTTCGGGATCCATGTGCGCTGCCAGCACTTTTTCCATCACTTGTTGCAATTGCTGCGTAACGATGTTTGTAAGTTCTTCCGTAGGTAGTTCATTTCGGTATTGTTGCTCAAATGCAGCAATATCAGGAATGGGAAGCCGTTGAAGATGTTTTTCTTCTTCACGATAGTGTTGCCACAGATAGTTCTGAAAGCCGTTGGAAGGTAATCGGTGCTTCCTGCAAATTTTGCGGAAGCGATGCAGGGCTACTGTCAGATCGCGCAGGCGGCTGGTTTGTTGGTAATATTCCCGGAAGGGAGTAAAAAGTGATTTCGATAGGTAGCGCTTAGGGTAAACAAATTCGAGGAGGAAGCACTGCACACGAATCGCTTTTAAACGAAGCCTGAGCTGATGCAGCTCCTTTTCTTTTTCCCGGCGGGCAGTATGGTTTGGGAAAACGGTTGTTCCGTTTTTGCTTAAAGCAATCATGGCAAATTGATCAACAATTATGTCTTTGGAACGGTTTCAACAATCTGTCGTCCTTCGGCTGTTGCGGGTTTATTGGCCTGTTTTTCCCTAGGAGCGTGATCATATTTCTTATCTTTGCCCTAACTTTTTGACAGAACGTGAAACTGAAAAATATACCATCATGAGTGAGAGAAAAGTGAGGGTTCGTTTTGCTCCAAGTCCGACCGGACCGCTGCATATGGGCGGAGTGCGTACCGCGCTGTTCAATTACCTGTTTGCCAAAGGACACGGAGGCGATTTCCTGCTCCGCATCGAAGATACCGACCAAAACCGCTACGTACCGGGTGCCGAGGAATACATCATGGAAAGTCTGGCATGGTGCGGAATGCAGATCGATGAAGGCCCTAAAGAAGGTGGGCCACATGGGCCGTACAGGCAGAGTGAGCGTAAAGAGTTGTACCATCAATATGCCGAGCAGTTGGTAGCCAGTGCTAATGCCTACTATGCTTTTGATACGCCGGAGGAACTCGAAGCTGCGCGGAGCGATGCGGAAGCAAAAGGAGAAACTTTCACGTACAATGCGGCTACCCGTGGCAACATGAAGAACTCACTCTCACTGCCTGAGGACGAATGGAAGAAGATGTTGGCAGACGGCGTTCCCGCTGTTGTTCGTTTTCGGATGCCGGACAATGAATCGGTAACGGAGGATGATTTAATTCGTGGGCGGGTGACTTTCGAAACCTCGCTGCTCGATGACAAAGTATTGTACAAAGCCGATGGCATGCCAACCTACCACCTGGCCAATGTGGTGGATGATCACCTGATGGAGATTACACATGTTATTCGTGGCGAGGAGTGGTTGTCGTCGATGCCGCTGCATGTTTTGCTGTACCGGGCACTGGGCTGGAGCGATACCATGCCGCGCTTTGCTCACTTACCGCTTATCCTAAAGCCGGTGGGCAAAGGGAAGCTCTCGAAACGCGATGGTGATAAAATGGGTTTTCCGGTTTTCCCACTGGAGTGGAAAGACCCGAAATCGAATGAGATTTCACGCGGCTACCGCGAAGATGGATATTTCCCCGAAGCATTCATCAATGTATTGGCTTTGCTGGGTTGGAATCCCGGGACAGAACAGGAGCTTTTCTCAATGGATGAACTGGTCAATGCCTTTTCGCTGGAGCGGGTTGGTAAATCGGGGTCCCGTTTCGATCCGGAAAAAACCAAGTGGTTCAACCATCAGTATCTGATTGGGAAAAGTGATGATGAGCTGGCTGAATTATTTCTTCCGCTGTTGCAGGAAAAGGGAATTGATACCGGTTCTGAGATGGTCGCACGTATTTGCGGAATGGTGAAAGAGCGTTGTAATTTCGTCCCGGAAATTTGGGAACAGAGTCATTTCTTTTTTGAAGCGCCAACTGAGTACGATGCAAAAGTGGTGAAAAAGCGTTGGAAAGAAGGTACGCCAGCTATGATGACTGAAATCGCTGATTTCCTGGAAACCGTGGAAAACTGGAAAGCACCGGAAATTAAAGAGCCTTTCTCAGCTTTCGTAAATGGGAAAGAGTGGGGATTTGGAGCGGTCATGAATGCTTTCCGGCTTTGCCTGGTAGGCGGTGGATTTGGTCCTGACCTATTCGAGATATGCGAAATTATTGGAAAGGAAGAAACCATTCGCCGGATACGGGACGGGGTAGCCAGTATTAGTCGATAGCTATTTAGATAAACTTATAAAAGAGGGTTGCCTGTTTTTCAGGTGACCCTCTTTTGTTTTAATGTTCATGTTTGTAGTGAAATATGAGTCTGTGATAGCCAATAAATGTTCTTTCTGTATAAATTATGATAGATAATAGACTGTTTTTATTTTTATAAATGATAATTATGTTTCTATGATTAATGATCCTGGGATAATATTTATACTCAGTCTGGTATGTTAAATGACATGTGGGTGGGCTACCCGATATCTTTGAAAGTGCTAATTTTATTGACATATAGATGATTCCAGAGCTGGTCTCCTAAACATAATAACCTCTTATGTATTGATAATCAAGGCATCTTTATTTATCATACTCTTACATTTCAAACCTTTTTGCCGTATATTTATTTACTGTGAAGATGCCTCCTGGTATCTTTCTGTAGCTTAATACTAACCTCTAACCTCAGTTTTATGAAGAAACCTCTACTCTTGTCATTTATTATCCTATTAATCGGAATAAATGTTATGGCAGCAGGGGGACCTGGCCTGACTGACTTTTCGTCCCCCGGGAATACCCGAAATGATCTGGAATTATTAGCAGGTACGGCGCCTGTTATTACAACTACCGGACCCTTTAGTATTGCTGAAAATAGTGCGGTTAATGATCCTGTGACGACTCTTAATGGTACGGATGATGATGGAACTCTTCAAAACTGGACCATTGTTTCAGCTACAACAGTTGACGTATTTTCTATTGATCCCTCGACAGGTGATATAACGGTAGCGAATAGTTCACTTTTAGACTATGAGACGATTCAGTCTGTCACACTCACAGTTACGGTTAGTGACGGGCCGGAAGGAGATGCTGCGACTTTAACCAGTGCACCGGTTGATATAGTTATAAACCTGACAGATGTCAACGAGTTTACTCCGGTGGTTGAACCTGCCGGTCCGTTTACGATTGCTGAGAACACCTCCACCACTACCCTTATTGTGAAGATGACTGCAAAGGATGATGATGGTTCAGCAACGTTTAGTGGATGGACGATTTCGAGTGGAAATTCTTCCGGGGCGTTTGCCATTGATGCATCTTCAGGAGAGCTCACAGTTGTTAATAGTTCTGTACTGGATTACGAAACCACTACCTCGTTCACTATAGGTGTAAAGGTCAGTGACGGAACAAATCTCAGCGAAGAAGAAACTGTAACCGTCAATCTAGTCGATCTTAATGATGAGATTCCAGTTATCGACTCCGGGCAGGGATATACTATTGATGAAAATACGTCAGTCGGAACAGAGCTTGGAGCAAGCGGTTTGACAGCCACAGATGCTGATGCGGGAACCTCTTTTTCTGGATGGATCATTAGCAGTAATGTTGACCCTGACGGAGATGGGAATTTCGCTTTCTCTATCAATGGAGATAGCGGCCGGTTGTCAGTTAATGATGCAGATGATTTGGACTATGAAACGAATCCGTCTTTGACGATTGGCGTAAAGGTTAGTGATGGCTTGAATCTTAGTGACGAGGAAACTGTGACAGTTAGCCTGGTAGATCTTAATGATGAAATACCGATAGTTACAGCGAATCAAAGTTTTACTATCGATGAAAATACATCTGTTGGAACGGCAGTTGGGACAAGTGGTTTGGCAGCCACAGATGCTGATGCCGGGACTTCTTTTTCGGAATGGATAATTAGTACTAACGTCGATCCGGATGGGGATGGAAATCAGGCTTTCTCTATCGATGCCGGTACCGGACAGTTGTCTGTTAATGATGCAGATGATTTGGACTATGAAACGAATCCGTCTTTGACGATTGGCGTAAAGGTTAGTGATAGTAAAAATCTTAGCGCAGAGCAAAACGTGACCATTAACCTGAATAACCTGAATGATGAAGCTCCCGTTATAACCGCCGATCAACGTTTTTCTATTCCGGAAAATAGTGCATATGACTATTCGGTGGGGACAGTGGCCGTGACGGATCCTGATTCGCCGTTGCCCACTACGTACCATGATTGGAGCATTAAGAGTGGAAACACAAACGGAGCTTTTTCAATTGATGCCTCTACCGGCGAAATCAAAGTAGCTAACAGTTCAGAACTTGATTTGGAAACTACAACTTCATTTACTCTGGGGCTAACCGTGAATGACGGAGATAATACCAGCGCTCAGGAAACTGTTACCATCCATTTGACTGACGTTAACGATATCGATCCGGTGATTACTTCCGACCAATCCTTTGATGTGGATGAGCTTAGTGATAATGGTACGGTGGTTGGTACTGTGAAGGCAACAGATGGCGATACTACCACTACGAGTTTTTCATCATGGACTATTAAAGATGGCAATACTGCAGATAACGCTTTTACGATTAATGGTACATCTGGAGAGATAACGGTGGCCAATTCGTCTGCATTGGATATCACAGTGAATCCAACTTTTACGTTGACCCTTAGTGTTAGCGATGGCGTCAATACCAGCGCAGATGAGACGGTAACCATTAGTCTAACTGATATCAACAATCAAAATCCGGTTGTCACCAATGGCCAGACGTTTGATGTGGATGAAAACAGTGCTGCGACTACGTCGGTCGGAACGGTGGCTGCTACGGATGCAGACTCCAATACAACTTTCCAGAATTGGACAATTACCAGCAATGTGAATGGAGATGGTGACGCCAACGATGCTTTTGCTATTGATGCTTCTACGGGAGAAATAACGGTTAATGATGCAGACGATTTGGATAGGGAAGCCAACGCTTCTTTGATTATTCAAGTTACTGTTAGTGATGGAGCCAATACATCATCGGCTGAAAATGTAACCATCAATTTAAATGATGTGAATGATGTCATTCCGGTTGTTGATACCGGGCAATCTTTCAGCATAGCCGAGAATAGTGCAAACGGTACGGTTGTCGGAACAGCAACAGCATCGGATGGTGATGTTTCATCAACAACCTTCCAGAATTGGACAATCTCATCAAGCACAGTTGCAGGGGCTTTTGCAATTGATGCTTCGACGGGACAAATTACCGTCGCTAACTCGACTGCTCTGGATCGGGAAACCGTGGAAACCATCACACTTGGTTTGACGGTGGGAGACGGCGTTAATACCAGCGCCGCACAGGATGTGACTATCACATTGACGGATGTAAATGATGTGACTCCGGTGATAACTGCCAGCCAGGTATTCAATGTGGATGAAGGAAGCGCCAACGCTACCGTGGTGGGAACCGTTGCAGCAACCGATCAGGATGTAACTTCAACTACTTTCCACGATTGGACCATTACCGGCGGTAATACAGATAATGCTTTCGGGATTAATGCTTCTTCCGGACAGATAACGGTGACGAACAGTTCGGCATTGGACTTTGCGGTCAATCCATCTTTTACACTAACGTTAACGGTTAGTGACGGTACCAATACCAGTGCCGAAGGGAGTGTTACCATCAATTTGAATGACGTAAATAATCAGGCACCGGTTATCACAGCCGACCAAACCTTCACGATAGACGAAAACAGTGTCAATTCGAATGTTGTCGGAACTGTTGCCGCTACTGATCCTGATGCAGGAACCACTTTCCAGGATTGGACCATTGTTTCCGGCAACACGAACAATGCATTTGCGATTAATGTGTCGACCGGCGAAATTACGGTAGCGACAAGCACGGCCCTGGATAAGGAAACAACGTCATCTTTCACGCTTAGTTTAACGGTTAGCGATGGTGTGAATACCAGTGCAGAGCAGACTATTGCCATTACTTTGAATGATTTGAACGATGAGGTTCCGGTGGTGACAGCCAATCAGACTTTCTCTATCGATGAAAACAGTGCGAATGGTTCATCTGTAGGAACGGTTCTGGCCACTGACGGTGATGTAACGGCTACGACTTTCCAGAATTGGACGATTACCGATGGAAACACCAACGGAGCATTCGCCATTAATGGTTCTACCGGTGAAATCACAGTCGCTAAATCAACAGAGCTCAACAGGGAAGTCGTGACTTCCTACACGTTAACCGTTACTGTTGATGATGGCGTGAATACCAGTGCAGCCCAAACTCTTACGGTGGATGTGAATGATGTGAATGATGTATTGCCGGTTATTACCGCTAATCAGTCCTTTACTATTGATGAAAATAGTGTCGGTGGAACGGTTGTGGGAACTTTAACGGCGACGGACGGAGACGTCACAGCAACGACATTCCAGACATGGCAAATCGTTTCCAACGTGAATGGTGACGGGGACGTTAACAACGCCTTTACAATTAACACCGGGACGGGGGAGATAACAGTGAATGATGCCGGCGACTTGGACCGCGAAGCTGCTTCTTCTTTTACGATTGGAGTAACAGTAAGCGACGGAGTCAATACCAGTGCTCAGCAGGACGTGGTCATTTATTTAAATGATTTGAACGACGAAGCACCGGTTATAACAGCTAATCAGAGTTTCTCTATTGACGAGAACTCCCCGGACGATATGGTGATTGGAACGCTCGTGGCAACTGATATTGATGTGACGGCTACGACTTTTGAAAATTGGAGGATTGTCTCGAATGTGAATCCTGATAATGATGTTTTGAATGCTTTCGGTATCAATGATGCAACAGGCGAAATCTTTGTCAATGATTCAACAGATCTCGATCGGGAAGCGAATGCTTCACTGACCATCCAGGTAACGGTTTCGGATGGTGTAAATACCAGCGATCCGGTGGATGTCGTGATTAATTTGAATGAACTGAATGATGTTGCACCGGTGGTGACCGCCAATCAATCTTTTACCATTAAGGAAAAAAGTGATGTTGGAACAACGGCTGGAACCCTTGCTGCAACCGATGGCGATATCAGTGCAACAACCTTCCAAAATTGGCTCATCGCCACGAATATAGATGTAGACGGTGACGGAACAGGCGCTTTTGCGCTGAATATCGATACGGGAGTACTCACCGTCGCCGATTCAGACGATCTGGACCGTGAGCAAAATGCTTCTTTGACCATTCGGGTAACCGTTGGAGATGGCGTGAATACCAGTGATACGGCCGATGTGGTTGTTAATTTGAGCGACACCAACAACCAGCCTCCGGTGGTTACGGCCGGACAATCCTTTCCGGTTAATGAGAACACTACCAATAGAACCGAGGTAGGTACGGTGGTTGCTACTGATGCTGATGTAACGGCTACCACGTTCCGCGATTGGACGATTGTTGGTGGTAATGATGCCGGAACATTTGCCATCAATGATTCGACGGGAGTCATTACTGTTGCGGACAGTACCTTGCTCGACCGCGAAACTATTGAATCGATCGTGTTGAGTATTACCGTGAGTGATAGCATTAATGTGAGTGCTCCGGAGGATGTTACGATTACACTGAATGACGTCAATGATGTGGCACCGGTGGTTACCGCTGACCAGTCATTTACCATTGAAGAGAACAGTGCCAACGATTTGGTTATCGGAACGCTGGTGGCAACCGATGGTGATGTATCGGCTACTACCTTCCAAAACTGGAATATCCTTACAGGAAATGCTTCCGGAACCTTTGCTCTTGACGAATCTACTGGAGCGTTGTCTGTCGCTGACAGTACGGCACTTGATCGCGAAACTACTTCATCTTTCACTCTCGGTGTAGTAACCGGTGACGGGGTGAATACCGGCGATACAGTAGATGTAGTCATCAATCTCACCGATGTGAACGATGTGACGCCGGTTGTTACAGCCGATCAATCATTCAATGTTGACGAAAACAGTGTTGCCGGTACGACCATTGGAACGGTGCTCGCAACCGATGGTGACGTGACTCCAACAACCTTTACCAATTGGACAATTAGCACTGGAAATGATGATAATGCATTTGCCATTGATAGTTTGTCAGGTGTTCTTTCTGTCAACGATCCGGCAACGCTTGATCGCGAAGTCCTCGATTCATTGATTATCGGTGTCTTTGTCAGCGATGGACTGGATACCAGTGTAGTGCAAAATGTAACGATTCACCTGAATGATGTGAACGATGTTCTTCCTGTTATTGCAGCTGATTCGACATTTGCCATTGATGAGAACAGTCCTGCCGGCACGGTTGTGGGAACAGCTTCAGCTACGGATGGCGATGTAACCCCAACAACTTTCTCCAATTGGACTATCGTTGATGGAAACACAGGAGGAGCTTTCGCCATCGATGGCAATTCCGGCCAGATTACCGTTGCACAAAGCTCGGCACTGGACCGTGAAAAAATCGATACCCTGAAGCTGAGTGTAACGGTTAGCGATGGAGTGAATACCAGTGCTCCTGAGTTGGTCATTGTAACTCTGAACGATGTGAATGATATTCTGCCGGTTATTGCTGCCGGACAATCGTTTACCCTTCCGGAGAATACGGTGGTAGGAACGTCTGTTGGTAAGATAGAAGTTGCCGACAGCGATGTGACTGCCAGCACGTTCAACAATTGGCAAATATCGACCAATTTCGATGGAAACGGTGACGGTAATCCAACCTTTGCCATCGATAGTCTATCGGGTAACCTGACGGTCAACGATCCGGGTGATCTCGATTTCGAAACTGTGCCGGATTTTAACATCGCCGTAACGGTTGACGACAGTGTGAATACCAGCCTTCCGGTGGAAGTAGCCTTGCATCTGACGGATAAAAACGACAATGCACCGGTTATTATCACGATGCCTTATTTCACCATCCAGGAAAATTCCGAGATTGGAACACTGGTGGCCCAGTTTGAAGCTACGGACGTAGATGTTACGCCGGCAACCTTTACCTGGCACATTGTGAAAAATACTGATCCGGACATGGATGGGGCGGAAGCGTTTATCATTAATGAATCGAATGGTAATCTGTATATCCGCGACAAAGATGATTTCGATTATGAAGCCAACGATGAGCTGAAAGTCAGGATATCTGTCTGGGATGGCATTAACCGGAGTGACTATCTGGAAGTAATCATCGGCATCACAAATGATACCAGTGACGATGTAACAACCGGTTTGGATGACCTTGCCTTGAAAGAGGTGAAGGTGTACCCGAACCCTGCTCAAAGTTATTTCTATATAGACGGTCCTGTCGGGGAAACCGTACATCTGATCGACATGAATGGTAGATTGGTGAAAACAGCGCTGATGGAATCAAATATCCAACGCTTTGATCTATCCGGAACTCCAAAGGGAATCTACCTGGTGCAGATACAGCACAAAACCGTATCAAAAGTAATTGTCAGGTAATTTCCGGATTTCTCCTACAATCCGAAGGCTCTCCTGTTTCAGGGGAGCCTTTTTTAGTTTGGATATTTATTCCGCGAAGGATATGATAACCTGAAGTTAAGATTATGTTTTGTCGCAAATCACGACTTTTTTGCGATTTCTTTGGCTGCACGTTCCTGAAACTGTATTTTCGTGGTAACTAGACGTTCGTAAAGCATCTGTTATGGTTTATCCTACACATCATAAAAAGCCAGCTACTGCCCGACCCTTTTTGAAGTGGGCAGGTGGAAAAAGGCAGCTTTTGCCGGTTATTACAGATGCGCTTCCGAAAGATTTGGAGAAAAAACCCTTTGTGTATGTCGAGCCTTTCGTGGGCAGTGGGGCTGTACTTTTCAGGATGCTCGACAAATTTCCCAACATTGAAAAAGCTGTCATCAACGATGTTAATGAAGATTTGATTCATGCCTACCGGACTATTCAGGAGGAGCCGGATGCATTGATTGAGGCTTTGCAGCAACTGGAGAAAGAGTATTACGGTAACCCGGAAGAGGAGTTCCGGCAAATGCATTACCAGATGGTGCGACAGCTTTTCAATGAGCGGAAAGCGTCAAGAGCCCATCATACAGCTTACCTTATTTTTCTGAACCGGACGTGTTACAACGGATTGTACCGCGTGAACAAGGAGAATCAGTTCAATGTGCCTTTCGGGAAACACAAAAATCCGAAGATTTGCAATGAGGCTAACATCCGGTTGGTGCACAAAGCCTTGCAGAAGGTGGAGATTCGGCTGGGCGATTTTGATGCGTTAAACGACCTGGTGACTCCCGATGCTTTTTTCTACTTCGATCCACCCTACAAGCCTATCAGTTCAACGGCTTCATTTAATGCTTATTCGCAGAATGGATTTGGTGACGGCGATCAGGAACGCCTGAAGGGATTTTGCGACAAGTTGCACGAAACGGGAGCCCATTGGCTGCTCAGCAATTCCGATCCGAAGAACGAAGATCCGGAAAATCATTTCTTCGATGAATTGTACGGTGATTATCAAATCGAACGGGTGCAGGCGCGCCGGGCAATCAACTCGCGTGGAAGCCGGCGCGGAGAAATCAGTGAGTTGCTGATTCGGAATTACGACTAAAATCCTTTTTCAAGTATCAGTTTATCGAGTTCGTTTGCAGATTTTCCTTTACTGAATGTGGCAGCCTGTTCGGGTGAGTTATCCTCTATTAATATTTGATGAATACCTAATCGTTTAATCCGCTTTTTCAGAATCGCACGCGCTTTGTTCTCTTCCGCTACCATTCCATAATAGATGACCGTTAGCCATTGTTCCACTTCATCTGTCAGTTCATCGTATTTTAATGATAACCGTTTGATGCGTCTTAAAATCAGCGGGTCGACAACTTTCCCGGTAGGTGCATAAACCGTTATGAAATCGTCGTAGAGCTTCTGCCGGCCGAAACGATTACCGATGGTTTTCAGCTTTTGAAAGTATTCCTTATCCCGTGGAGCCACAGTTTTTCCTTCCGGAGAACGAAGGAAAACGCACCAGTCATCGAATTTGCCACGGCCAAAGAAAACGACCGCCCCATTGGTTAACGTGGTTGGATCGTGCATCGGTAATTTTCAACCCGGCCTAAGGTTTTCGTACAATATTGAAGTTGAATTCCACGGTTCCGATTTTGCTGAATAAGCGAAGCCAGAGTGGAAGCAGCATCTCGGTTCCGCGGGCAGCGGTAATATCGCCCAGGTCGATGATGTTACTGTCTTTCCAGCCGAACTCCTGGAGCAATTCCGAGACTTTCGTTCGGGCATCGGAATCATTTCCACAAACGAAAACGTTGTGGTCACCGGGAATGCCTTCGGGATGCAGCATAATTTCACAATTCATGGTGTTGAGGGACTTCACCACCATTGAATCGGGAAAATGATTCTGAATTTGTTCTCCCAGCGAACTATCGTTGCAAAAGAGTAGTTTGGGCGGCATGCCGTTTGTAAAATCGAGAGGATTGGCCACATCGATAAGGATTTTTCCCTTCAGATTTTCGCCGCCAGCCAACTCGAGTGCCGTAAGGGATGCATGTCCGTTGGTACAATTGAAAACGATTTCGTCAGCGAAGACAGCTGTATCGGCGAAAGTTCCGTTGTTGGCCAGGTCTCCGTATTTTTCGGCGAAAGCCACAGCTTTTTCATTTTCAGCTGAACGCGAGCCCATACATACTTCATAGCCTCTGCCGACCAGACGGGACGCAATGGCCTGACCGACCATCCCAGTTCCCAGGACACCAATTTTACTCATAGCTAATTTGATTGGTTATACATGATACGGTTGATTTGCGAATTATTCTTCGTCGCCGTAAATGGCAACATATTTATCTCCAGTCGACTTCACAAAGCCACGGAACATGCCCGGCGTATTCATCATCATCACCACATTCCCGTCTTTATCCACGCCAATCATGCCACCGTCGCCACCGGACTTTACCAGTTCGTTGTTAATGATTTCGTTGGCTACATCGTGAAACGAAAGTTGCTTGTATTCCATCAGGGCAGCGATGGTTCGCGCCACCGTGTACCGAATGAAGAACTCGCCGTGGCCGGTGCAGGAAATTGCACAACTTTGATTGCTGGCATACGTTCCCGCTCCGATGATGGGAGAGTCGCCAATGCGGTGAAACTTTTTATTCGTCATGCCTCCGGTCGAGGTTCCTGCAGCCAGATTTCCATACTGATCGAGTGCGGCACAACCGACGGTTCCAAATTTGTTTTTCCCTTCTTTCGCGAGGTAACGTTGTAGCGCATCCCATCGCCTTTGCGTGAAGAAGTAACTGCTGTCGACTATCGTCAATTCCTGCTGACGGGCAAATTCCGACGCGCCGGAACCATACAGCATCACATGTTCCGATTTCTCCATCACTTTCCGCGCCAGCGAGATGGGATTTTTCACATCGCCAACTCCGGCGACAGCGCCTGCATTCAGAGTTGATCCATCCATGATGGCGGCATCCATTTCGTTGGTTCCGTAGTGGGAAAATACGGCTCCTTTTCCGGCATTAAACAGCGGAGAATCTTCCATCACCCGAATGGTGTGTTCTACGGCATCGATGGCGGTTCCGCCGCGCGACAAAACTGCCTTGCCCGTATCGAGCGCTTCACTGAGTTTGTCGCGGAATTGTTTTTCCAGTTCCGGGCCCAAATTTTCGCGACTGATAACACCGGCACCGCCGTGAATTACTAAAACATATTTGGGAGGTTGAGCCTGTGACGGAGTGGACAGAAAGCTTGTGAAGAGGAACAAGAAAAGATAACCCAGGAGAAAGGCAGTTCGGTTCATTTGTGCAGGTATTGGATTCGTTCTGATGAAGATAGGAAAAACAGCTGCCAAATGAAAAGCCTTCGGAAGGGGAAAAAAAAGAAAAAGGCTGCAACGGACTTTCATCCATCGCAGCCTTTGATACTATTTGTTAATGGTCAAGCAGTACAAATTATTGCTGGTACATCGATTCGCGCAATTCTTTGATGCGATCGTCGGTGATGTAGTCGTCGTAATTCATCAGTTTATCGATGATACCGTTCGGTGTGAGTTCGATAACACGGTTACAAACGGTTTGAATGAATTCGTGGTCATGCGATGCCATCAGCACAATGCCGGGGAAGCTAATCAGGCCGTTGTTGAAAGCCTGAATCGATTCCAGGTCGAGGTGGTTGGTGGGGTTGTCCAGCATCACCACGTTCGGGTGGCGCATCATCAGTCGCGAAATCATACAGCGCATCTTTTCACCTCCGGAAAGTACTTTCGCACTTTTGAAAATTTCCTCGCCTGAGAAAAGCATTTTTCCGAGGAAGGAGCGGAGGAAACTGGCGTCGGTGTTGTCGGTGTATTGCGCCAGCCAGTCGACTAGTGGAAAGTCGTTGTTGAAGAAACGGTTATTGTCCATCGGAAGATAACCGGTGGTCACGGTTACACCCCATTCAAATTCACCGGAATCGGGTTGAGCGTCTTCGTTCAGAATGTTGAAAAGCGCCGTCATGGCACGCGTATCGCGCGAAAGAAAGACGACTTTCTCATCCTGTTCGATGGTAAAATTGACATTGTTGAATACGACTTCGCCATCGATGCTTTTACTCAGATTTTTCACCGTAAGGATGTTGTTTCCCACTTCCCGCTCGGGTTGGAAAATAATTCCCGGGTAACGGCGGGTCGAAGGCTGAATCTCTTCCACGTTGAGTTTTTCCAGCATCTTCTTGCGACTCGTCGTTTGTTTCGACTTGGCCACGTTGGCGCTAAAGCGTGAAATAAATTCCTGCAACTCCTTCTTCTTCTCCTCCATCTTTTTGTTTTGCTGCGCCATTTGGCGGGCAGCCAACTGACTGGAGTGATACCAGAAGGAGTAGTTTCCACCGAACATCCGAACTTTTCCGTAATCGATATCGACGGTGTGCGTCGACACGCTATCGAGGAAGTGACGGTCGTGCGAAACCAGAATTACCGTGTTATTGAAATTGGCCAGGAAGTTTTCCAGCCACATGACCGTTTCCAAATCGAGGTCGTTGGTCGGCTCATCGAGGAGTAGGTTGTCGGGGTTTCCGAACAAAGCCTGGGCCAGCAACACGCGAACTTTTTCTTTCTGTTCCAAATCGCCCATGCGGCGGTAATGCAAACTTTCACGAATGCCCAATCCGCTGAGCAGGGCTGCAGCATCGCTCTCAGCGTTCCAGCCGTCCATTTCGGCAAATTTATCTTCCAGCTCGGCTGCCTTCATACCATCTTCTTCCGAGAAATCGGGCTTGGCATAAATGGCATTCTTTTCCTGCATAATGCTCCACAGCTCTTCGTGTCCCATCATGACGGTATCGAGCACGTTGAATTCATCATACGCGTGGTGGTCCTGGCTGAGTACCGACAATCGTTCGCCGGGTCCCATGGAAATAGAACCTCTGGTCGAATCCTGCTCTCCTGAAATCATTTTCAAAAAAGTAGATTTACCGGCTCCGTTCGCTCCAATTACTCCGTAGCAGTTGCCGGGTGTAAACTTCATGTTCACATCCTGGAAAAGTATTCTTTTACCAAACTGAATGGCTAAATCTGAGACTGTAATCATTTTTAAAAAAGGCTTTTGAGGCGGCAAATGTAGGAAAAAAACGATGCGCGTTCGGTAATTGGTTGTTAAGAAATCGGAATCATTGTATCAACCGGCAGTGATTAAACCACTTGCCTGATAAACAATCTAAAGAAAACACGCGCCGGAACGAGATGAAATTTTTTTTCAATCCATGGCGCAAGTTTTTTTACCTTGATGTGTCCAAAAGAAAAATCCGGACAACGATTAGAACCATTAATGGACGAGAAGCAACTGGTTATTGAATTGCAAGCGGGCGACGAAAAAGCTTTTCGTCACCTTGTCGGGAAATATCAGCAACAGGTATTTCGCACAGCCATGGGATTTGTCCACGATGGTTCGGAAGCTGATGACATAGCCCAGGAGGTTTTCGTCGAGGTTTTTAAATCGGTTCATGGGTTCCGGGGCGATGCAAGCCTTTCGACCTGGATTTACCGGATGACGGTCAACCGTTCGCTGAACCGGTTACGGAGCCGGAAACGAAAAGGTTTTTTTCAGCGAATCGAGGCGTTCTTTCAGGATGATGCAGATTGGACCGGCGAGCCGGAAGCTGATTGTTCTATCCATCCCGAAGCGGTGGTAGGCAACCAGGAAACGGCTCAGGCGTTGCAACAGGCGCTTGGCAGTTTGCCGGAAAATCAACGTACCGCGTTTGTGCTTTATCATTACGAAGATATGGCTTACAAGGAAATCGCTACCGTGATGAACGTTTCGCTGTCTTCGGTTGAGTCGCTGATTCACCGGGCACGAAAGAATCTGCAAAAGAAATTGAAGAATTTTTACAAAAAATGATGATCCCGGCGCAAGTTTTTCCGGGTAACGGTGTCAAACAGTAAAACGAGGTAAAAAATGATGAACGAGCAACATATCACAGAACGACTTTGGGAGTTTCATCTGGGAAATCTTTCGGAAGAAGAAAACCGGCAGATGGAAGCCCACCTCGAAGCTTGTGAATCGTGTCTTCGTGAATCGGAGGTCGTAAAACGAGCTGTTCAGGAGATAGCTGTTGAACGTTCGCAGGAAGTTCCGCCTTTTCTTTATACCCGGATTCAGGGACGACTGGAATCAGTCAGGAAACCGGCACCGTTGTGGAAACGCACCCTGGTTACCTCATTGGGAACCATTTTGTTGCTGGTGAGTATCTGGGGCGGCGTAAAGCTTGGGACGATGGACGTAAGACAAACTTCCGGTACGTCGGTGGAAAACCCGATGGGCAATCTGGCCATCAATGAGATGGTGAATGAACCAATTGAAGGCTATCTGTTCGACTTTAAATGATGCGGCGATGAAAAAGACACAATTCCTGATATGGGCAGTGATTATCCTGTTTGCCATGAACGTGGCAACGATTGTGACGATTGTGGTTAGTCGTAACCGAACGGTTGAACCGAAAACAACCCAGGTGCAAAATCCACCGGCTGATCCGGAC
This sequence comes from Prolixibacter sp. NT017, assembly GCF_009617875.1. Taxonomy (NCBI): domain Bacteria; kingdom Pseudomonadati; phylum Bacteroidota; class Bacteroidia; order Marinilabiliales; family Prolixibacteraceae; genus Prolixibacter; species Prolixibacter sp. NT017. Next base: position 4,718,000 of record NZ_BLAV01000001.1, read on the forward strand.
GCTGTTCGTTTCCACTTTTTCGCTCAGGAATTAGGATTGAGGCCCGAGCAGATGGAAGCCTTCCGGAATGCAAACCGCACATTTAATCCGCGGGTGCATCAACTTTCCATGGAGATGGCAGATATGAGACGGGAGATGGTGAATGAACTGGGAAAAGAGAATCCCGACAGGCAGAAACTCGATTCGCTGGCAGCTGCTTTCGGTAATTTGCACAGACAATTGAAAGAACAAACAATTAACTACTATATGGAATTGCGCTCGGTGTGTACACCTGAGCAGCAGCAAGAACTGCACGTGCTGTTTCGTACCATGCTGAATCCGAACAACGATTTGCCCTTACATCGTTACGGAAGAGGCTGGCGACACGGTCGGGGAATGCGCAGAGGCAGGCCCGGAAATTAATTTATCGGAATTTAATAACTGAAAAATACCCTGGTTTTCGAAAAAGCTTCGAAGGCTTGAATGGGAAAAGTATGTCATAAAAATCAAGAATGTATCAACTTAAAAATCAAAAAATCATGAAAAATCAAATGTTTAAAGTCGTGTTGACGATTATGTTTGCCGGTTTACTGGCATTGGGAGCCAACGCTCAACCTCGTGGTAACGGTTATGGAAAAGGTCAGGGAAATGGCTATGGTTACCGGAATGCAGGAATTTGCCAGAATATTCCCGGATTGACCCAGGAGCAGCAGGATAAAATTGCTGACTTGCAGAAAACTCACTGGAAGCAAATGGACGAACTGCGTCTGAAAAGAATGCGCGCTGCGACGCTGAAAGAACGCGACCAGATTGGTGTTCAGATAGCTGAAGCTCGTGCCGCTCATCATGCCGATTTAATGGCAGTGCTCGACAAAGACCAACAGCAATGGGCCAATGATCATTTAGCTATGGGATTCGGACGTGGTCAGGGACGTGGTGCCGGTTGTGGCAGAGGCTACGGACAGGGACGCCACGGACGCGGAGGATGGTAAAACCCAAATACTTTAATCAACTGTCATACTATTTTATGTGAAGCCTGGCCCGGGGAATTTTTCTCCGGGCTTTGTTTATTTCGCTTAGGGGCAGATTTCTCTGATTACACAAAAGGCTAATGAAAATAGTTTTCTGCTTCGCTGTGGAAGTGAATTGAAAATTTCAACAGCTCCCCGCGTCGTGTTGGCAACCAATTGAAAATTTCAACAGCTTCATTTTTCTTCCCGGGAACGAATTGAAAATTTCAATAACCTCTCTTTTCTCCCCGGCGACCGATTGAAAAATTCAACGGCTCCATTTTTTACGTCGGGAAGGCGTTGAAAAATTCAACAGCGCCAAATGTTGAACCGGGAACCTTCTGAAAATTTCAAGGCGGTCAGGAAAAGTTTCATTAGAGCTAATTCCCCTATCTTTACCGGCATGGTGAATGTAGTATGTGCAATTATTCAGGATGAAAATAAATTTCTGGCTTGCCGGCGGAAACAAGGTAAAGCAAGAGGCGGAAAATGGGAATTCCCCGGAGGGAAAGTAAAAGAAGACGAATCGCCGGAAGAAGCTATTGAAAGAGAATTACACGAGGAATTGTCGTTAGACGTCAAGGCTGCTGACATGCTGGGGGCCGTCGTTCACCACTATCCCGATATTTCTATCCGGCTAATCGCGATGAAGTGTTTTGTCAACGGGGGAACTATCTCTTTAACCGACCACGATGAGTTTCGTTGGGTGCCGGTTGATGAACTTCATTCTTTGGATTTTAGTGAGGCTGACTGCCAAGTGATTGATGAGATCCTGTTGGTCTGATTGCAAGCAAATGAAAAATAGTTGTCAACACCCCGGGTATTTTTGTGTGGAAAAATTCAACGAATGAGGTATTGACTTTCTACTTGCCAAGGTTGTATCTTGAATTCAATTATAAAAACGAGTTCCTTCCTAATATTATATCTGTCTTGAATGATGCAGCTTAAAAAAGTCGGGTCGCGGCCATTCTTTACCTGCTAATCTCTTTCGTGCCTATACTAATAGCCGTTCCAATATTTCATAGCCCGAAATGCTGCATAGAACAGCCTGTTGATATCCACATCGGGCTGTTTTTTTATGCCCGAATCATGATTCCTGTTGCCAGGCGTCCGGTAGCGGCACCATCACGGCGGGCGGAATAGAAATCTTCCCGATAGGTGAAGGTGCACAATTCTGCTACTTCAATATTTTTTTCAGGTATGCCTGATTTGAGCAGTTGAATGTAGTTGGCTTTCCACAGGTTCAGGTGTGGAGTTTTCTGATGCTCATTTTTCGAAACCAAATACTGAATGAGGTCGTGGTTTTTTTCCAGTTGTTCGTGCACTATTTGCACGATTTCGGGTCCTATCTGGTATACTGTCGGCCCAATTCCCGGTCCGATACCGGCAATAAGATCTTCCGGTTGCGTGCCGTATTCCTGTTTCATTGCTTCAATGGTTCTGCTAACAATCCGGCCAACGGTTCCACGCCAACCAGCATGGATGGCTGCAGCAGCTTTGCGTTGCGGGTCGTAGAGTAAAACCGGGATGCAGTCGGCGGTTTTTACTGCAATGCAGATGTTGGGCTTATCGGTTATTAATGCATCGGTTTCGTTGAGGTTTTCACGGCGAATTTCATCAGTCCAGCTAAGTGCTTCAGAGTTGATTTTGGCAACACTGGCCGAATGTGTTTGTACGGCAAAAACCAGTTGCTCCGGTTTTATCTGCAATGCATTGCTCAGTACTTCGCGATTGGCTTGTACATTAGGTTCTTCATCGCCGGAATGAAAACCCAGATTGAGCGATTGGTAAACTCCTTCGCTCTTCCCGCCATTACGGGTGGTAGAAAAATGAATGATTTCCGGGTAACCGGAAAAGTGGGAAAAGGTATAAACCGGAAGGTTTCCAAGATGCGACTTTTTCATAGCAGCGGTTTTCGAACTTTTGATGCAAATTATGGTTACCAATAGTGAGAACAATCCCTCACCATTGTAGTTCTGAGGAACCCAAAATTCTATCTTTTTTTCCTTATTTTTTAGGCAGGAAGTAGCCTTTGTCAGGTTGCTTTTATCGCATAATTCTTATCTTTAAAATTTACCATAACATTATGGTCACAAGTTTTATGAGCATTGAAGTTAGAAATAAAGAAATAAGCTGGTTGTCATTCAACGAGCGACTGTTGCAGGAGGCTTCGAAGAGGAATGTGCCGGTTATCGAACGTATCAAGTTTCTGGGAATCTACTCCAATAACCTGGATGAATTTTTCCGGGTACGGGTGGCTATTCTCCGGCGTCTGGCCATGATGGGACGCACCACGATGGTGGAAGGGGCCGATCCAAGAGAAGTGCTGGATGAGATTGAGCGGATTGTCGTTGAGCAGGGAAAGCGGTTTGAGGTGATTTATAAAGGCATTCTGAAGGAACTGGCCAAGGACTATATCTACCTGGTGAACGAGCAGGAACTTTCGGAAAGTCAGGGTAAGTATGTGCGCGATTACTTTCTCAAGGAAGTCCGGCCGCGGATTATGCCTATCATTCTGAAGAAGAGTCTGCCGTTACCCATGTTGGGCGATGATGCGATTTACATGGCTGTGGAATTAACCGGAAAGGACAAAACGACCTATGCCCTTATCGAGGTACCTTCGGATGTGCTGCCGCGTTTCATCATCATTCCGTCGGAAGATCCACGCGGGACTTATATTATCCTTTTGGAAGATATTATCCGGTATGAGCTGAAGGACCTGTTTTACATGTTCGAGTTCGAGGATATCAAATCCTATATTGTGAAGCTGACACGTGACGCCGAGCTGGATATCAACGACGATGTGGCCGAAAGTTACGTGAAAACGGTTGAGAAGAGTTTGGAAAAACGCGGTCAGAGTGAGCCGACCCGGTTTGTGTACGATAAAAAATTGCCGCGCGAGTTTCTGAAAATTTTATTGAAGAAGCTGAATTTCACCAAAGACGATACCATTATTGGTGGCGGACGGATTCACAACTTCAAGGACTTTATGAACTTTCCGAAAGTGGGAAGTAAAGAGCTCCAATATCAACCGATATCACCGGCCCGGCATAAGCGGGTCCTACCGGGAAAAACCTACCTGGAGAGTATATCAGAAAAGGATCTGTTGTTCCATTTTCCATATCAATCGTTTATTCATTTCATCGATCTTCTGCGGGAAGCATCGATTGATCCGAAAGTTACCGAGATTAAGCTGACGGTTTATCGCGTGGCTCCCGATTCGAGCGTGATGAACGCCCTCATCAATGCGGCCCGTAACGGGAAGCAGGTGACCGTTGTACTGGAACTTCGGGCGCGCTTTAACGAGCAGGATAACATAGAGTGGGGAAATATTCTGGATAAAGAGAATGTGAAGGTGATTTTCGGTGTGCCCGGACTGAAAGTGCATTCCAAGATATGTGTGATTAACCGGAAGGAACACGGCGAAGACAAACTGTTCGCTTGTATCGGAACCGGTAATTTCCACGAGGATACAGCCCGGGTGTTCAGCGACCATTTGTTGTGTACAGCCGATCCGCGCATTACCCGCGAAGTCAACTATGTGTTCGACTTCTTCGAGCGCAATTATAAGCTGAATCGTTTCCGGCACTTGATGGTTTCGCCGTTCAATATGCGAAGTCGCCTCATCCGCATGATCAACCAGGAAATACGAAACAAGCTGGAAGGGAAAGAGGCGATGTTCTATTTCAAATGCAACAACCTGGTCGATCCGGTTATCATCCGGAAAATACACGATGCTGCCCGTGCAGGGGTTGATGTCAAACTGAATGTACGTGGTATGTTCTCGTTGCTGCCTACACCACCCGACCAGAAATACACGATTCCCTGTATCGGGTTGATTGATCGTTTTCTGGAGCATTCCCGTGTGTATTTTTTCCATAATAATGGACATGAGCGTTTGTTCATCTCATCGTCGGATTTGATGTCGCGGAACCTTGACCGACGCGTTGAAGTGGGAGCCCCGATTTATGATGCAGACCTGCGGAACGAGATTAAGAAGATGCTGGAAATGCAGTGGCAGGATAATGAGGCAGCCCGCATTCTGGATAATAATCTGGTGAATCAGCTGAAAAGAACGGATAGTGAAACTCCATATAAGTCGCAGATGGAGTTCTATCGTTTCATCCGGCAGCAGCACGGCGACTACGAGGAAGGAATCTAAAAAGGAGATGCCCGGGGGAAAAATCAAGACTTCAGATATGGAAAGTCCTGAAGAAATGATCGAATTGCTGCGAGGCGGCTTCGTAAATTTCGGAGGCAGTCAATCGACCTTTTGGCACGAAGCTTTACACAACAATGCAGCGTTATTCAATCGGTGCCTCGAAGTGGCTTTTTCTGATGAGCATCCGACTGCGTGGCGCGCGTGCTATTTAATTGATAATACCACCGAAAAATATCCGGAAATGCTGAAACCCCATATCGGCAAATTCTGCGAACGACTTCCCTCGTTGAGCAACAGTTCTCAGAAACGGCATTTCGCGCGTATCCTTACTCGCTGCTCTATCCCGGAAGAATGGCTGGGTACCGTGGTTAATACTTGTTTCGAATGGCTGTATTCGCAGGAACCACCGGCTGTAAAGGTACATTGTATGCAGATTATTTTTCAGGCTGGGAAGAAAGAGCCCGATCTGTTGCAGGAACTAAAGGCGATTATTGAAGAACAATGGGATGTGGAAAGCAAAGGTTTTCGCAGCCGCGGACGAAAACTGCTGGAAGCCATCGAGAATCAGCGGAAAATGAACGGGAATTCGTAAAATAGAATAAACGATATAATGCCCCATAAGAAGATCGAGAAAAGCATCAGTGGCAAAAACCTTCTCTTTCGTTCGTAATACTTTTTCCCGAGAAATGCTCCCAGGGGAATTGACAGCAAAATCGGTGTCAGGATGATGATGCCCCACATGCCGTATTTCATCCGGGTACGAACAATAAACTTATTTCGGCGGGTAAATTTCCTTCGTTTCCGGCGTCTTTCTTTAAACTGGTCCAGCCAGATCTCCATTCGGCGCTCAAAAGTTGCTGGTGTACAGCAATACAGTTTCGGGAGATGTTTCAGGAATTTATGAATGATGATGCCGCTCAGGTAGTAGTAAAAGATGAATCCTAGGATTCCTCCCGCTTCAACTGCCAGAAAAGTCTCCCAGAATTCAAGCTTCAGTATTTTCACATAAGGCGGTGTCCAGAAGTATTTTAAGCTTGCCAGAAGAAATACATTCAATATTTTCAGTAAGTATCCCATCTCATATCTCCCCTAACAAAATTACGTGAGTTTATGATGCAGATGTTTCTTTTTTCCGGATTTATTTGAAGACTTTTTAAATCTTTCCATCCTCCGAAATTGTTTGGCCAGAAGCGATTCAAAGATTAATTTTATGCTCAATTGAAAAAGAGACAAACCAAACACAGCTATTGCGTGTTGTCTTTTGGGATAGAAACTTTTACTTATGGATTTCTCTGATTATTATGAAGCCATTGGATTGCTGGCTTCGGTGTTGGTGGCGATTAGCCTGATGATGTCTTCGCTTGTTAAGTTGCGGTGGTTGAATCTGTTCGGGTCTGTTATATTTTCCGTTTATGGTATCTTAATCCATTCTGTATCGGTAGCGGGAGTTAATATTTTTATTGTGGGGGTGAATATCGTTCACCTGTATGGTATTTACCGGAAAAAGGAGGCTTTTCGCGTTGCTTTTGTCCATTCGGAGGAGAACGATTATTTGACTGATTTTCTGGAATATTATCACGATGACATCCAGCGTTTCTTTCCCCGTTTTAACTTCAATATCGAAGAGGAATACCTAATCATGTTTGTGCACCGCGACCTGAATATGGCCGGTCTTATTGTGCTGGAAATAAAAGATTCTGATACGTTACACATTGTTCTTGACTATGTGGTGCCCCGCTACCGCGATTACAAAGTGGCTGATTATATTTTCAAGCGAAATATCGATCGGTTCCGTTATTTGGGATACAATATGCTCTATTCCGAAGTGCAAAACTCAGCGCACAACAACTACCTCGAGAAGATTGGTTTTGAGAAAGAAGGCGATCGGTACGTTTTTCGGATAAAATAAATCAGGCTATTTTTTCGTAGAAGTAGGAACAGCGTTCGTGCTTCATGTCAAAAGTTATTATCTCCTTGTCGGGATGATTTTGATAGAGGCAAAGTAACCCGTAGTCGCCGGCACAAAAGAAGCTGTGGATGGCCATGATGCTTAACCAGAGAATGACGGCCGGTGAATTCTGCCAGATACACCACAAAGCACCTGCAGCCGTTACCAGGTTAACTACCACGAAAGGAACGATTGCTACAAAACGGAATTGCTTTTTCTGAATGACTTCCCGGTCGGCCTGGACGTAGAAAATGAAGCGCCAGAAATTGGCTCCGAACGAAATATTTTTTACTCCTGTTATCAAAAAAGCGGCGGCATGCAGTAGTTCGTGAATTACCACCAGTGCAGTAAACGAAATAAGTACAGCTAGCGAAAACCATTCTAGTTCCATTTTTGAGCCTTTAAAAAAGGTCACAATGCTGTAGACTAGTAAACCGGCTAAAACGGCACCCATGATGGTTTGGTATATCATATACCGTTTGGCCAGCCTCGAGCCACCCGAAAATTGCTCCAGCAAAAACGCTTTAATATTATCGTGGGAAATTCGGGCTACTAGTTTGTAGCCTGGTCCGTGTTGTATCTGTTCAGGAGTTGGTCCCATTTATATTTGTGCTTTTGCAGGGTAAATACCTGCAGACAAGATATAAAAAAACCCGCTGGGATGCAGCGGGGTAAAAACCAAAAATTGCCTGTTCGTTTTCGTGCGAGGCAACTTGAACTTTAATCAACCGATACAAAGATACAGCTTTCGTAATATTAATTTAACAAATATTAAATTAGAATGAGCAAATGAGCATTTTGAATGATTGAATCATATGTTTGAAAGGATGAATGCGGTTTTTTGCCCATTTTAACTTTTTAAAAAAGGCATTCTTATCGGTTGATTTTCAGTTTGTAGTTTTTGAAAAACGTCATTTTATACGCTTAATATCTATTATGGTGACTGGATGAATCAAATATTGGCTAGTATCTGGTTGCATTTGTATTTGTTTAACAACGTTCATACCCTTAATTACTTTACCAAAAGCGGCAAATCCTTGTCCATCCGGATTTCGCTTTCCGCCATAATCAAGCGCAGGCTGGTCGCCAATGCAAATGAAGAACTCTGACGAGGCGGAACCGGGCTTATTTCGTGCCATCGAAATGACTCCGTTTTTGTGCCGAATACCTGTCTGTTGAGTTGTTTCGTGTGGGATGGTTGGAATTTTATCTACCAGACTATCTGCGAACAGTCCTCCCTGAATGACTTCAATTTTTACCTGATTGTGCGGCTGGTTATTCATGCGGACCGTGCGATAAAACTCGGCATCGGTATATACGCTGTCTTCTACCAGCTGCAGAAAATTATTAGCGGTAACCGGAGCTTTGTCGGGGTAAAGCTCAACCTGTATGTTTCCCAAGGTCGTCTGGATTTCAACGACGGGTTCGTTTTGGCAAGCACTGAAGGCAACCAGAAGGAAAGCAAATACGAAAGTTTTCATTGGAAAAAGGATTTAGCGATGAACGCATAAATATAAATTCTTCCAACCGGAATTTTGTATGTGTTGATTTGCTAATTCAATTGATGCATCGGTCGGAATTTCGTAAATTTCTTGTAATCAATTAACCAGTAAACTTTTATTCCATGAAAAGAGATGTCTTATTGTTGCTTGTTCAACATCGCGAAGATACAGCCGACCGTGTTCAAAAGATATTAACCGGTTGGGGATGTTTCATCAAAACACGCCTGGGACTTCATGATGGCGTTTTGGATAACTGTTCCGAAAGCGGCCTGATATTTCTGGAACTGGTCGGTGAGCAGGCTAAACACGAAGAGCTTGTTCGAAAGCTCAAGTTGGTAAAAGGCGTCGATGCTCAGCTCGTGCAGCTCGATGTGACAGAATAGCTTGATTCTTTACTTTGCTTTTTCTGCTTTTTTCCTTTTTAAATGACTTATTACAAAATGCAGATCGGAGAAGGTAACCTCATCGCCGGCTAAGCTTTTTATTTCCGATAATGACCTTGTTTTATCACTTTTAATGAGTGGTGAAAGCGTTTTTATGATTTCTTCGCGGACAAAGTCTGTGATTTCCAGATCTCCTTGTTCAACGTAATAAGCAAGATGCTTTTCAATTGTTGCCTCGGTGAAACCTCTCTGTTTGCTGATGGCAGGTATGTCCATTCCCTGTTTGTAAAGGTTGAAGGTGATCTGTTTGGTATCTTCTTTTTTGCCACGTAAAGGTGGATAGTTGCTGTCTTTTCTTATCGGTATGTTTTTCTTATGGCAATATTCCTTTACAATTTTTAGGATGTCGTCGCCATGTTGAGTTAGTTTTTTCTTTCCAATGCCGTGAATAGAACCGAGTTGTTTTATCGTTGTTGGTAGTTCATTGGCAATCAGGCGCAGTGATTTCTGCGAAACAATGGAATAAAGAGCAACACCAGCTTCATTAGATAGTTGATAGCGCCATGCTTTTAGTTCCTGGTAAAGTTCGGGATGAATAACATCCGAGTCATTCAGGATGATTTTCGGTCTTCTTTCAACTTCCATATCTCCAAGCTGCGCCAGCGCTCTTGTGCGAAGATAGCTCACCAGAGCGAAACCTGTACTGACTGCTGTGAAAGACTTTATTTTCTGTGTGGTTTCTCCCTCTATCTTTTCAGAAAGTTCATCCAGTGATTTCTGAATTGCTCTGTTATCTGACTCGTAATAAAGTTTCCCGAAGGCGGGTTGCCATTGGTTTTCCAGATATTCTTTAAAATAGATGCCGGCTTTACTGATCCGTTCGTTGAAGAAAGAATCGGTTTCCGGATACCTGTTTTCCTGAAATAGTCGATTACATTGATTTTGGAATTTTATCGAAACATCCTTTAGATGAGGTAAATGAACATTTGACAATTCCATCAGTTTGTTTTTCAGGTTACCCTGAATACTTTTCTCGTTGGTCCCGATAAGATGGAGCAAATTGTTGATTTTCTTTTCGATGGAATGAAAGCTAAAGAGTTCGTTCAGCAACATTTGTTGGTAGGCTCGCCTGGATTTGGCAAAGTCCTGACTATCGGGTTTGCTGGCGGCCACTTTGCTGTTGAAATGCTGAACCATCGGATCGCAGATGACAGCATCGGATGATAATGGCGTACTAAGCCGAAGGCCCTCCAGGGTTTTGCACCGGCTCAGCGCCACGTAGGTTTGTCCATGTGCAAAGGCGGCATGCGCATCGATAACAGCTTTGTCGAAGGTTAATCCCTGACTTTTGTGAATGGTGATGGCCCATGCTAGCTTCAAGGGGTACTGAATAAATTTTCCGATCTCCTTCTCTTCAATATTTTTTGTTTCAGGATGGATGGTATACTGAATGTTGCGCCATTCTTCCTTTTCGGCTTCAACCCGTTCATCTTCCCCTGGAAAAGATACTTCGATGTGTTCCTCATCCAGTTCGGTGACCACACCGATCTTTCCGTTGTAATATTGCTTCCGGTATGAGGTGTCGTTCTTCAGAAACATAACCTGAGCTCCTTCTCTCAGTTGGAGATTGGCTGGTGCCGGATAATTGTACGAAGCAAAATCTCCCTGAACTTCTGCTTCGAAGTTGTACAACTGGGTTCCGAGTCGTGCCAGTTTCTGATGATTGATACTATCAGCTCCGGCATTGTGTGTGGTGAGCGTGATGTAGCCCTCGTTATCTCCGTGAAGGTAGGAAGGATGAAATCTTTCATTTAGTGTCTGGAGAGATCCGGGTGTCAATCGGTCATCTCTTATTTCATTCAGAATTCGAATAAAATCCTCGTCTTGTTGGCGGAAAATTGTTTTCAGTTCGATGTTGACCGGCTTGGAGTTGGCCAGTGCGTAGCTGCTGAAGAAATAAAATGTATCGTAATATGATTTGAGCAACTCCCATTCTTCTTTTTTCACTACCGGCGGAAGTTGCTGAAGGTCTCCGATTAATAGCAACTGCACTCCACCAAAAGGAACATCCGGACGGCGGTATCTGCGGAGCACTTCATCAATTCCGTCAAGTACATCGGCCCGAACCATGCTGATTTCATCAATGACTAGCAAATCGAGAGTTCTGATAATGTTGATTTTGGTTTTGCTAAACCGGTAACGTTGCTCATTGCTGCGCTGTTGATTCGTAACGCCTGTTATCTTTTTCGTCAGAATGGGCCCAAATGGAAGTTGAAAGAATGAATGAATGGTCACTCCACCGGCATTGATAGCCGCCACACCAGTGGGTGCTACAACAATTGTTCGTTTTAATGGATTAGCTTTTAGATTTTGTAAGAAGGTGGTTTTACCAGTACCTGCCTTCCCGGTTAAGAAAACGTTCCGGTTGGTGTACCATACGAATTTCCTTGCAAGATCGATTTCAGGATTCGGAGTCATTTGCGGTGGATTTTGATATTCGGATATTGAAGTTACAAAAAAATGTCGAGGATACCGGTGAATACCGGCAGTTGAAAAGCAGGTTTTTGTGTTATGAAAATTGGTTGTCTTTCGCGTTGAATATTTGTAACTTAAACAGATTCGAATACTAAATTTAGGAGGGCTTACTATGTCAGAAAGCGTTTATAAAATTATTGAACTGGTCGGTACCAGTACTGAATCATGGGAAAAAGCAGCGATGAATGCTATTGATCGGGCTTCGAAATCTTTACGGGACCTACGTATTGCTGAAGTTTCGCAACTGGATATGCAGATAAAGGATGGTAAAGTAGAAGCTTATCGGGCCAAGGTCAAAGTGTCGTTTAAATTCGAAAGTTGATAACGGTTTTCTATGATTCTTCTTCTGGTAGTCAGACTGGAGAAATAAAAGCCGCATTCCTGAGTTCAGAAATGCGGCTTTTGGGTGGAGGTCGGTGGCGGATTCGAACCGCCGTACGCGGTTTTGCAGACCGCTGCCTAGCCACTCGGCCAACCGACCATTATAACTTCGAAAATTAGCTGGGATCTCACTTTTTAGTGACGAATAGCCTGTATTTTTTCGATGCGGATGCAAATATAGGGAAATTTCTTCATCCCTTGCAACTCTCTTTTCAAAAATCCCCGGGCTAGCGCTCGAGGGTAACACTTACCCGCTCGATTTGTCCTCCCATCGGAGGATTCATTTTCGAAATCTTCACTTTGGCCCAGTGTATTTCCGGAAAGGTTGCATACAGACTATCCAGAATTCGTCCGCCAATATGCTCTAAAAGATGTGACTTCTCTTCCATCTCATCCTTAATCAACTGGTAGACCAACTGGTAATTCAGCGCATCTTCCAGCTTGTCACTTTTCGAAGCAGCCTGGCAGTTTGTCCGTATCGCTACATTGACCAAAAAACGGTTCCCGACTACCTGTTCCTCTTTGAAATGCCCGTGATAGGCATAAAATTCCATGTCCTCAATTTCAATCAGTCCCATGTTGTTTCGGTGTTAAAACACTTGCCTTTTGGTCGGAAATTGTATTTCCTTCCGGCGTTTATTTCCCCAAAATTACGAGTATTTTATGAAAACCTATTTTTATGATTGATTATTACCACGAATGGGGAAACTCTTCTTACTTTTGTGAGAACATTTTGACAACAATTCCGCGAAGTAACGCATTGCATATGACGGAGAAGAAAACCACAGCAGAAGGAGCTGAAAAAAAGGCTCCTAAGAATTTTATACATCAGCAGATTGACGCTGATTTGGCCGAAGGTAAGAATGGTGGACGTGTTCATACCCGTTTTCCCCCGGAGCCTAATGGCTATTTGCATATCGGTCACGCCAAATCGATTTGCCTGAATTTTGGTATTGCAGAAAAATATGGCGGCCTGACGAACCTGCGTTTCGACGATACTAACCCGACGAAAGAGGAAACCGAATACGTCGATTCCATTAAGGAAGACGTACATTGGCTTGGTTTTGACTGGGGCGATCGGGAATATTATGCCTCTGATTATTTTGACAAGCTGTATGAGTTCGCCGTAACATTAATCAAGCGCGGGCTCGCTTATGTCGATTTCCAGGGACAGGAAATCATAAGCCAGCAACGTGGTACGCCGCAACGTCCGGGAATTGAAAGTCCATATCGAAATACTTCGCCGGAAGAAAACCTGATGCATTTCGAAAAAATGCGGAACGGAGAATACGAGGAAGGTCATTGCGTGCTGCGGGCCAAAGTTGATATGGCATCGCCGAACATGCACATGCGCGATCCGTTGATGTACCGTGTCCTGAAAAAGACGCATCACCGTACAGGTGACAAGTGGTGCATCTACCCGATGTATGATTTCGCGCACGGACAGAGCGACTATTGGGAAGGAATTACCCATTCGATTTGTACGCTGGAATTTGAAATTCACCGCCCGTTATATGACTGGTTCGTCGATCAATTGAAAACAAATGAGTATCGTCCGCGACAGATTGAGTTCTCGCGGTTGAACCTGAGTTATACCGTCATGAGTAAGCGTCGTTTGCTCGAGCTTGTTCAGAAAGGATACGTTAGTGGCTGGGACGATCCGCGCATGCCCACTATTTCAGGCCTTCGCCGAAGAGGATACACGCCAGAATCGGTTCGGAATTTCTCCGAGCGCGTTGGTATTACCAAGGTAGACGGGGTGACCGATGTAGCGCTTCTGGAACATGCTGTCCGTGAAGATTTGAACAAACGCGCACAGCGGGTAATGGGTGTTTTGAACCCCCTGAAAGTGGTGATCACGAACTATCCGGAAGGAGAAGAGGAAAACACTGAGGCAGTTAATAATCCGGAAGATGAAAGCATGGGCAAACGCAGTGTGCCGTTTTTCCGGGAACTTTATATCGAACGTGACGACTTTATGGAAGACCCGCCACGGAAGTTTTTCCGTCTGGCACCGGGCCGTGAAGTCCGTTTGCGTTATGCATACTTCATTACTTGTAACGAAGTAATTAAAGACGAAAACGGAGAGGTTGTTGAATTGCGATGCACTTACGATCCGGAAACCAAGGGTGGAAATGCTCCCGACGGGCGGAAAGTGAAAGCGACGCTTCACTGGGTTTCAGCCAAGCATGCGGTAAAAGCAGAAGTACGGCTTTACGATCGCTTGTTTAATGATCCGGATCCGGCCGGTCACAAGGATGTTGACTTCACGGAATTCCTGAATCCTGATTCGCTGGAGATTCGTTCGGAGTGTTATGTCGAACCTTTCGTGAAGGATGCGAAACCACTGGATCATTTCCAGTTTGAGCGCGTCGGTTATTTCAACCTCGATCCGGAGTCAACTCTAGAGCATATGCGTTTTAACCGCACGGTTCCGCTCAGGGAAACCTGGAAGAAGATGCAATAAGTTTAGATACGCGATATATTGAAAAGAGCTGTGTCCGGCATGTGCCGGACACAGCTCTTTTTTGTCATATCTTTTTTCTGTTTTTGTTGTAGAAGGGAAGCACAGCATAGGTGTAAACGTAACATCCCATGCAGAAACCCACGCTCCACTCCAAAAACGCAAACACGGTAAGGATTCCCATAACAATTTGTGAGGCTAAAACATAGTGGACGAGCAGAAGAATGAAGGATACAACGGAAAACAGAAAGCCAACCCGGGCAGCGAAAATTTTCGGTCCTTTATTTATCTGTTTCGATTGAAATGGCACAAATTGGGTGAGTCCGGCGCCGGAACACGCCAGTATGCTGGTGTTTTTCATTCCAAAACCACGTGAATAGAAATCAATGGACAGAAAGGCCGCGGCAAACAGGTTCGGTTTTACGGTAAACAAAACAGCAATAATGAAACTGAGCAAAGCGGTACCTCGTACGGCTTTCTCGTCGACTTTTTCAGTCGATACGGGGCAAATAAGTGAGCTCATCGGTATTAAATTATTAGGGTTAAACTATGTTTTAGACGTATGAATGTGGGCAACCTTACGAATTTTTTTCCGGGTATAAAAAAAAGTATAAATGGCTGCTGTCCAGTTTACGATAAAAAGGCTCCACCAGATTCCTTTTGTGCCCCAATTTAACATGACGGCTAGAAAATAGAACAGGGGCAGCGGCACTAACAATCTTCTGTATAGTCCAATCCATATGGCATACATAGGTTTTTTCATGCCTTGCAAAGTCGAGACAGAAATATTCAAAATAATGTAGGATAGGAAATAGAAAACACCTACGTGGAGGTATTCAACACCTATTCCAACGACATCAGGATCATCGGTGAAAAATCCGACCAATTGCCGGGCAAAGAAGAAAACCAGCGTGGAGCCAATCAGAATGATGATAATCCCGTAGGTCTGGCTCAATTTCCAGGTTTCATAAACGCGGTGCAACAAAAGTGCGCCCATGTTTTGCCCTGTAAGTGTCAGGGTGGCAATATTCAGTCCGATAGTTGGAAGTAAAGCCATTTGTTCTATCCGGATAGCAATTCCGAATGCAGCAACCGTGTTGGCTCCAAATCTTCCGGCGAAAGCCGTGATGATAAAAATTCCCAGCGCGATTGTCATCATATTTAAACTGGCCGGAAATCCCTGCTTGAAGAGGTTGGTGAAAAACAGCTTTCGCGGAAAAAGTTCACGGTAGTTCAAGTGAAGCAGGATGCCGCGGCGCCGAACCACAAATAGCAGGTAAAACATGCCGATGAATTGAATCATAACGGTTGAAAGCGCAATGCCTTTTATGCCCATAGCGGGAATTCCCAGGCCTCCGAACATGAACCAGGGGTCGAATCCGAGGTTCAAAAAGAATCCGGCTATCAGGAAATTCCGGTAGGTGCGGGTGTCTCCCCGCGAGGTTAGGAAGGCGTTGAAGATATTATTCATCAAGAAAAATACGGTGCCGAAAAGTATCAGGTACATATATTGCAGTGCCGTGTCGAGGTATTCGCCTTCGGCACCCATGATGCGGAAAAGTATCGGGGCAAGGAAGAAACCGATTATTGTGAGTAGTACTGAGTTGGCAATAGCAAATGAGATAGCCTGAATGCCGTACAACCGGGCTTCCTTAAATTTTCCCGCGCCCAGCGCATGAGATATGAGAGCAGTTGTTCCCGTTCCCAAACCGGTTCCCAGTGCCAGGATGATAAAGAAAACAGGGAAAGACAGTGACAGGGATGCCAGTACTTTCGTTGATAGAAGTCCGCCATACCACGTGTCGGCCACATTGAACAGCGTGTTGAAAATAAAGCCAACACTGGCCGGAACCGCCAATTGCTTGATAAGTCCGGGTAGCGGCGCAGTCGTAAAATTAGATCGGCTGTTCATAGTTAAGTTATCCTCGTTTTTAACAAATTACTGGCAAAATGCAGGTAAAGTACTTGCATATACAGACTCTCCAACAATTTATTTTTTGTAGTGTTTCATTTTATGACAAATTTATAAGTTGTAAATTGTAGGTAATGACCCCCAAAGCTTTTGTTCACCTACATTTTAGGAGGATAACTTATGAGAGTTTCTTTTAAGATAGATTATCAGACTGTTTGGGGACAACGACTTTATGTTTTGGGCTCCCGGCCTGAATTTGGCGAATGGAACCCCGATCGGGCCCTTGAGATGAAGAATATCTATCCGGGCGAATGGGAATTGATTATCAAAGTAGAAGGCCTTGATTCGTGGGACTATAAATACCTCGTGAAAGACGATGACGGAGGCGTTTTGTGGGAGTGGGGAGGTAACCGGCATGTTGATCTTTCCAAAGGGAAGTTTGATGAAGTTCGTATCCGGGATTTCTGGAGAACCTCGCAGGATGTAGAGAATACGCTTTTCCATTCAGCTTTTACCCGAGTGCTGATGCAGCGAAAACCATCAGGTAAGAGCCAGAAGCAATTACATACAGGTCGAGTGTTGCGGGTACAGGTGCATGTTCCGAGGGTGAATCATCGGTACAACATTGCTTTATTGGGAAATCGTCCTGAACTGGGAGCCTGGAAAGAGCGGGATGCCCTCGTGATGGATGATTCGCGTTTCCCGCTTTGGTCGGTGGATATTGATGCCTCGGAATTAGTGTTTCCACTGGAATTCAAATATGTCGTGTATGACGAGCGTGAGCGAAAAGTGATTTCGTGGGAAGATGGCAATAATCGTGTGATTCGTGATTTTGTCTGTAAAGAAGATAACAGCCTGAAAGTACATACCGACGAGAAGTTTCGTTTCCCGATTGGTGTTTGGCGGGGTGCGGGTGTGGCGCTGCCGGTATTTTCTATCCGGACCGAAAAAAGTGGAGGAATTGGTGAATTTCCTGACTTGAGAATGTTGGTTGACTGGGCTAAGAAAACTGGTCTCAAGATGATACAGCTCCTTCCGGTCAATGAAACGGTGGCTACGCAAAGCTGGATTGATTCTTATCCGTACAAGGTTATTTCTGCGATGGCCCTGCATCCGGTTTATGCGAACATTGAACTGATGGGAGAACTGAAAGACGGGAAGGTGATGCAGGATTTTCGGGAACAGCTTTACGAATTAAACCAGATGGAATCGGTTCCCTATGAGGAGGTTCACCGGGTTAAGTCGCGTTATTTTAAACAGCTGTTTGACCAAGAGATGGAAACGTTTCTGAATGATCGTGATTTTCTTCTGTTCTTCTCGGAAAACAAAGAGTGGCTGGTTCCTTATGCAGCATTTTGTTATTTGCGTGATCAGAATAAAACAGCCGCTCATCGTATGTGGAAGAAGTACGCCATCTATCGTCCAGAGGAGATACAGCAGCTTTGCGATCCGTCACAAAAACACTATCCCGATATTGCTGTTCACTATTTCATTCAGTATCACCTCGACCGGCAGTTGCGCGATGCGTCGAACTACGCCCGGAAAAACGGAATCGTGCTGAAAATCGATATCCCGATAGGCGTTAGTCCCGATAGCGTTGAGACCTGGGCGCATCCCGAGTTATTTAACCTGGAGGAACAGATAGGTGCACCGCCGAACGAGGATGACGATATGGGACAAAACTGGGGATATCCGACCTACAACTGGGAGCGCATGGCTTATGATGGTTACGATTGGTGGCGTAAGCGACTACTAAAGCTTGCTTCCTGGTTCGATGCTTATCGGCTGGCGCATGTGGTTGGATTTTTCCGTACGTGGGTAATCCCTTCATCGCAAACCAGCGCTGATATGGGATATTTTGTACCTTCTTTTCCGCTTACGCGGGATGAAATTATCGATGCCGGAATTCATTTCATCGAGGAGCGAATGACGCGGCCGTTTATCCGCGAATATTTTCTGTGGGATTTGTTCGGCGATTATACCGATGAGGTGAAGAACAGGTACCTGGAAGAGTATGGTTCGGGTAAGTACAATCTTCGTCCGGAAGTAGACACACAACGGAAAATTACTCTTCACTTTGAGCAGTTCAAGAAAGAAGGCAATCTTCCTGATAAGGAAACCCGGATGATGGAAGGCTTGAATTCGCTGGTTAGCGAGGTCCTGTTTTTGCGCGATCCGTATGACAAGTATAAGTTCCATCCCAGAATTCGTCTTCAGGATACTTATTCGTTCATTAACCTGGATGAAGAAACGCGTTATAGTTTTGAGCAGCTGTATGTGGATTATTTCTACAAACGGCATGAAGATCTGTGGCGCGACAATGCTATGGTGAAACTTCCGGCATTATTGCGCACTTCCGATATGATGGCCTTTGGCGATGATTTGGGAATGAATCCTGACTGTGTGCAACGGGTACTGAAAGAGTTGGGCATCTTAACGCTCGAGGTGCAACGCAGGCCTCATGATACCGAGGTGGAATTCGGGCACCCGTCCGATGCGCCGTACCTGTCAGTCTGCACTACTTCCAGCCACGATATGACGACCATCAGGGGATGGTGGGAAGAAGACTACGAGCGTAGTAGCCGGTTTTTCCATACCCTGTTGGGACATGCAGGCGAAGTGCCGCATTTCATGGAGCCATGGATAGCGCGTGATATTATCAATCAGCATTTGTGGTCGCCGGCTATGTGGGCCATCTTTCCTTTACAGGATTTACTGGCCATGGACGGTGAATTGCGCTGGGAGAAGATATGGAACGAGCGGATTAACATCCCGGGGATAACTTATTACTATTGGCGCTACCGGATGCATTTGAAGATGGAAGAGTTGTTACACTCCGATGGCTTTAATCATGCGTTGAGTAAGATGATCGAGCAGTCGGGTAGAAATAACGATTATTAATTTTTCGCTGTTTACCGATAATTAAGCGGGATTTACCGATTTAGCATTTTGGATTCTGCTCTTTCGGGCTATTTTTGAGGTAAACAATAAAAATTAATATCATGACATCAAACCATAATCCGCATTTCCCTCAGGATGATTTTGCGAAACCTTATCGTTCTCATAAAGGAAATCGTCCACTCCTTGGATTGATACTGGTCCTGATTGGAGTTATTTTGATCGCCGATAATTCCGGAATGATACCTTATTCAGTATCCCGTATTGTCATTAGCTGGCAGATGCTGCTTATCGTAATTGGCTTATTTAACCTGGCCAAACGAGCTGTTACGCCTGGTCTTATTTTAATTGCGATAGGAGGATTTTTCCTCTTGCCTCGCATTTCAGGCGTTCCCGAAAATATAGTTTATAATTTCTGGCCGGCTGTACTGGTCATTGTCGGTCTGGTATTTTTAATGGATCGAACACGGCACGGAGGGAACTTTAAAAAAGGGGTGAATTCAACTGACTATTTTGACGAAGTCGCAGTGCTGGGCGGCCGTGAAACTTCCTTGGTAACAAATAATTTTAAAGGCGGAAAAGTGACGACTATTTTTGGTGGTTGCACATTTAATCTGTTGAAGGCAAACCCGGCAGAAAACTGTACCATCGATATGTTCACCATGTTTGGTGGTTCCAAGTTCATCGTACCATCCGATTGGAACGTGAAAGTGGAGGTCGTAGCTATTCTTGGCGGATTCTCTGACAAGCGCTCTATCTCATTGAGTGAAGTCGATAGTAACAAAGTAGTAGTCATAAAGGGATTTGCGATTTTCGGCGGAGGAGAAGTGGCTAATTTACCTTAACCATCAAACCACTAACCTATGACTCACCCATTTGTTGCTAATCGGCGTTTTCTGGTCATATATCTATCGGTTCTGATCGTTATCGGGATCGGTATCTTTTTGGTGCTGGCCTTGAATAATCCGGTGCCCTGGTGGTTTGCCTTTACCGACAGCTTTGTCAATATTGTGCTTTTCGGAGGCATGGGACTAGGTGTATGGTACATGGTTGTGTATACCGATCCGGATGAGATGACCCGTTTGCAGTTTCTGGGGAATCATATCGCTGCTGCCCTGATATTTATTTCCCTGTGGCTCTTTGTTGGGGGAGTAATCGTTCATTTGTTTGTGCAGTCGCCCACTTATTACGGGTTTTATGAGAATAGTTATCCCGGCCGTGCCTGGACCTGCATGTTGCTCTACGTCTTGCTGGTTCTGTTTTATTATCTGATTGTTTACTACCGGAATTTCAGGGAAAAAGTAGAACGCACTGCACAGCTTGAATCGATGGTGAAGGAATCTGAGCTGAAGGCTCTGAAGTCGCAAATCAATCCACATTTCCTGTTCAATAGTTTAAACTCTATTGCGTCTTTAACGATGACAAGGCCGGAGCGTGCCCGCGAAATGGTGGTATGCCTTTCAGAATTTATGCGGTATTCGCTTAAAAGCCGGAATGAGGATAAAGTTAGCCTGAATCAGGAGTTGCACAATATTGAGCTGTACCTGAAAATAGAGAAGGTGCGATTTGGTAGTAAGTTAAAGTATCATATTGATGTTGAAGAAGCGGCCGGAGAGAGCATTGTACCCAACCTTATATTGCAGCCGGTTTTTGAAAATGCCATTAAATACGGGGTGTATGAAGCGATTGAACCGGTTGAGATCAGATTAAAAGCGGTGGTGGCGGCTGAATTTCTTGTTCTCGATATTGAAAATGATTTTGACCCGGAAGCCGTTCCAACAAAAGGTGAAGGTGTAGGACTCCGAAATATTGGGAGTAGGCTTAGGGTGATGTACGGACGTAGTGGACTGTTGGATATCGAAAAACGGATGAATACATTTCATGTTCACATGAAAATTCCTCAGGGCGAAGTTGACTAGCCGGAAAATATCAAAAGAATGTTACTTGTCATCTTGACATTGAATCAATTGAAAACCTTTTTGCCATGAAAAAATATCGCGTCCTTATTGTTGATGATGAAGATCTGGCCCGTGAATTATTAATTGAGTACCTCAAAGAAGACCAACGTGTTGAAGTGATCGGAGAATGTTCGAACGGGCTTGAAGGAGTGAAGGCTGTTCAGGAGCTGCATCCCGATTTGGTGTTCCTGGATATTCAGATGCCTAAAGTCAACGGTTTCGAGATGCTGGAGCTGCTAAACGAGCCGCCGGAAATTATTTTTTCCACGGCATTCGATCAATATGCCATCCGCGCCTTCGAGATGAACGCCGTTGATTACTTGTTGAAGCCTTACCCAATCGAGCGGCTTTCTCAGGCTGTTGATAAAGCTATCGAACGAATCGAGAAAAAAGATATCGAACAGCTGCCTGTTGAAAAGTTAGTCAGGGATCACGATGATCAGGTGGTTCATGTGGAACGGATTGTCGTTAAATCCGGGAGTAAAATCCACATTATTCCGGCCAGCGATATCCGCTATATTGAGTCGCAGGACGACTACGTGATGATCTACTGGAAGAATGAACATGCAATGAAACAGAAGACGATGAAATACTTCGAGACTCACCTGGATCCGCAGCAATTCATTCGTATTCATCGTTCTTATCTGGTGAATGTATCACAAATCAGCGAAATTCAGCAGTACGAGAAAGAGTCGTGGGTACTTCGGCTTAATGGTGGTGAAAAACTGAAGGTTAGTAAATCGGGTTACCGCAATCTTCGGGAAAGGCTGAGTTTTTAATATTGTTGTTAATAAGGTGTGAATAACGTTTTTTTTATCAACTCTCCTTCAACTGGAATGTAATGAATCAAAGCAGACAAAAGATCTTCCTTTCCAGTTTATTAACTATCCGTAGGGATATATCATAAGGTTTTCAACTACTATTTGAACGTGATAGGCTGAGTTTTCAACAATATATTCACGGGTTTTAAACAAGAGTAGTTTGTGTCAGCGTTTCTCTTTAAAGATATTTTGGTAATCGACTGATTTTTATGCGGGAATATTCGCAGAATTCCCTTCTTTTGTGTGATTAAATCCTGCACCAGAGGATGATTGCATGTGTTACACTTTCGGTAAATAGTTTATTAGCGTTGCATAATGTCGGACCTGAAGGGTACAAGATACTTTGGGGACTGGCCGCTTTGCTCGTGCCGGTAATCGTGTACTATTTATGGAGGAGGGTTTCGTGGAGACGACTGTTCAGCGCGTCGAAAAACAGTGAATCAGGTAACGGAGAATTGTCATTGTCACTTTCTGGTGAACCGGAATTCAGACCCATTGTTTTGTATGTCAGAATGAAAAATCATTCGGACCGTACAATTGATATTGAAGCGCCG
Source organism: Prolixibacter sp. NT017 (assembly GCF_009617875.1). Taxonomy (NCBI): domain Bacteria; kingdom Pseudomonadati; phylum Bacteroidota; class Bacteroidia; order Marinilabiliales; family Prolixibacteraceae; genus Prolixibacter; species Prolixibacter sp. NT017. The sequence continues at coordinate 4,740,507 of NZ_BLAV01000001.1, forward strand.
GTAATTGTATTTAAACGGTGGCGAAGTTCCCGAAAATTCAGGATACGGAAAGTAAATGAATCGGAGATTTATCCGCTGTTGTTGGATGCCGGCCAAACCCACGAGCTAACCGTGCAACTCGAACCTTTTTATCGGAAGGAACCCATTCTGAGAACCGCTACCAGAGTGAGAGTAGAAGTCGCGGAAGTGAATGGAAATATTCGGCTCGAAAGCCGGATTGTGCGTTTAAAATGGATATAGACTGTGAGAAACTGGAAATTTAATCCTGTTGAATTTGATAAATACCCCGTTTACGAAGGTAACGATTTAGGAGTATTCTGGTCTGAGGATAAGACCATGGTGAAGGTTTGGGCGCCTTCGGCAACCCGTATTTTTTTTCGGTTGTACCGGGAAGGATTTGGAGGCGATGCCGAGGTTGAACACTACCTCGAGCAAAGAGATAATGGCATCTGGCTTTTGGAGTTATCGGGAGACTGGAATGGTTGGTACTACACCCTTCAAGTACGCGACAACTACGGCTGGCTTCTGGAAGGTCCCGACATTTACGCTCGAAGCACCGGTATTAACGGCCGGCGTGGGATGATCTTCAATCCGGCGGAAACTAATCCGGAAGGATGGGCAGATGACGAACACGTTGTGCCAGCTTCTCCTACCGATATGCTCATTTACGAAACGCATATCCGTGATTTTTCCATGTCACCTGATTCGGGTATAGAACATAAAGGAAAATACCTGGGATTTACCGAGACCGGAACAAAAACACTCACAGGAGAAAAAACTGGACTGGATCATCTTGATGAGCTGGGAGTCACTCACGTTCATTTGTTGCCGGTTGCCGATTTCTATACGGTTGACGAAAGAAAGGAAGCTCCTCAATACAATTGGGGGTACGACCCGCTGAACTACAATACACCCGAGGGATGGTACTCAACTGACCCGAACGATGGCAGAGTACGGGTTAGAGAGCTGAAGCAACTGGTAAAGGCGTTACATGAACAGGAAATTGGCGTCATCCTCGATGTGGTTTACAATCATACTGGTCTTATCAACGAGTCGTACTTCAATCAAACCGTTCCCGGTTATTTTTATCGACAGAAAGAGGATGGAAGTTTTTCCGATGCGAGCGGATGCGGAAATGAACTGGCTTCTGAAAGGGCGATGGTGCGGAAGTATATCGTTGATTCGGTGATGTATTGGGCTTCAGAATATCATATTGATGGATTTCGTTTCGATTTAATGGGAGTGCTGGATATTGAAACGATGAATATCATTCGGGAAAGTCTCGATACTATCAACCCGAATATTTTCCTTTACGGCGAAGGATGGACTGCCGGCAAAAGCCCTCTGGAAAAGAAGAGGCGGGCGACCAAACGGCACACGTTGAAGCTCGACCGGATTGCCAGCTTTAGCGACGACATGCGCGACGGCTTGAAAGGAAGTGCTTTCGATCAGTTTAGTACCGGCTTCATCAGTGGTCATACGCTGCAGGAAGAGCGTTTGAAGTTTTCGATGGTGGGCGCGGTAAAACACGATCAGATTGCGTACGACTATGTCGAATCGTCGAAAGGCCCCTGGGCCAACGAAGCTGCACAATGTATTAATTACGTCTCATGTCACGACAATTTTACGTTGTTTGATAAGCTTCAATACTCCTGTCCGGAGGCTTCCAAGGCACAGATCGAACGAATGGTCCGGCTTGCCTTAGGTATTGTGCTTACTTCGCAAGGGGTGCCGTTTCTGCACGCAGGATCCGAAATGATGCGGACCAAGGGAGGTCATCACGATTCATATCGGTCACCCGATTTGTTGAACCAGATTGACTGGAGCCGGAAGCACGAATTTCACAATTTGTTCCTTTTCACTCAGAAATGCATTGAGCTGCGCCGGCAGCATCCGGCATTCCGGATGAGTTCTGCGAAAATGATAAACGAGAAGATGCGGTTCAACGGGAAATACATTCCCGGAATTATTCAATACGAGCTGGGTGATTATGCCAATGGCGATTCATGGAAGAGTATCCAGATGTTATTTAACGGAAATAATTACTCAGTTGAACTGGAAATTCCTGAAGCCAACTGGCTGGTTATTGCTGAGGACGGGGAAATTAATCCCAATGGAATGGGGCGGATGACTACCGGAAAAGTGCGCATTCATCCTACCTCGATGATGATTTTGGTGGCTGAAGATTAGAAAGCAGCAAGTAGAAGGTTGATATCCTTAACAGGAATGTCGAGTATGTTCCCGAGATCGTGATTCGTTAGGATGCCGTTGAAAACATAAATTCCTTCGCAGAATCCCTGGTTGATTCGGATATATTGTTTCAAACTCCCTGAACGTCCCATGTTGAGCAGGATGGGAGCGATGATGTTGCTAACCGAAATAGATGTGGTTCGCGCCATTCGCGAAGAGATATTTGGTACACAGTAGTGAATAACACCATGTCTGTTGAAAACCGGTTTTTTCAGATTGGTAATCCGTGACGTTTCGAAACAACCTCCCTGGATGATATTCAGATCGATAATGACAGAACCGTTTTTCATATTCTCCACCATCGTTTCGGGGACAATAATTTTCGGAACCTCGTTCATCGATAATGCGCCGATAGCTACATCCGCTGATTTCAACGCTTTCTTTAACGCTTTCGGGTGAAATACCGAAGTAAAAACCCTTTGACCCAGTCGTTCCTGGAAACGCATCAGCTTGTGGATACTATCGTCGAACACCTTGACAACCGCTCCGAGGCCCAACGCGTTGCGGGCTGCAAACTCAGCTGCTGTTCCGGAACCGATGATAACTACTTCGGTTGGAGATATGCCGGTGATTCCGCCAAGGATAACTCCTTTTCCGTCCCGGAAGGTACTGAGGTAATCGCTGGCTACAAAAATGGCAGCGTTTCCCATTATTTCACTTAAAATCCGGGTAACCGGGAAAATGCCATGTTCGTCTTTCATGTACTCAAAGCCAATGGCAGTCACCCGTTTTTGCATTAGTTTGCGAACGGTTTCCTGGCTTTGAAATGTGATGTATAGCGGCGACAACAGAAGTTGGTTGCCTTTCAAAAGTTTTGCTTCCTCTAGTGTAAATGCAGACATTTTTACAATCACGTCCGACTGAAGAACTTCGGCTTTCGTTTCACAGATGACGGCTCCTGATTCAGCGTAAGCGTGATCGGAATAACTGGAACCTTCTCCTGCTCCTTTTTCAATGAAGATATCATGGCCATTCGACACCAAAAGTTCAACAGCCTGTGGCGTCAACGGAATACGGAACTCTACGTCGGGAACGACATTCGGAATGCCGATGCTCAGTTTCATGCTTTTCTTTTGTGGAATCAGGAGTTGCTCTTTGGGAAGCAAATCCGGATTGGCAAGCGAACTCATTTTGGAAGATTTCCGTTGAATCATGGCGTATCAGGTTAATTTTTCGATTCGATCATCCTCAGTCCGTCGTCCAGTTCTGTGATATAGACTTTAACAGCATTCTCTGGCAGAAGGGCCTCAATTTTTTCGGGCCATTCGATAAAGCAGTGTTTTCCACTGAAAAAGTAGTCTTCATAACCAAAATCGAACGCTTCTTCCAGTGTTTTTATCCGGTAAAAATCGAAGTGGAAAATCTGGTCGTCGGTTGAAGTTTGGTATTCGTTGATCAATGCAAAGGTGGGGGATGTAACGTAATCGATTACCTGCATTTCTTCGCATAACGCCTTGATAAACGTTGTTTTACCCGCTCCCATCTTGCCGTAAAATGCAAATACTCTGTCGGCCGGATGCGCCGCAATAAATCGCTTGGCGATATGGTTGATATCCTCCAGAGAATGTATCTCAGCCTTAAACATTTTCAATGTGGATTTTCGTTTTTCAATTTTAATCAATTTCGGGATTTAATAAAAACAGTGCATTAATTAATTTCAACGCTTCTTTTCCCAGTTCAGGAATCTGTTTTTGGAGCTGACTTTCTAATAGGGTTTAAACCAAAAATTGTTGTACTTTTGGGAAAGCATCTGAAATTTTTAAAACGTTTTATCTTATGAATATTCCTGCTGATTTAAAATACACGAAAGACCACGAATGGGTTCGTGTGGAAGGTGACAAAGCTGTAGTTGGTATCACCGATTTTGCTCAGGGTGAGTTAGGTGATATCGTTTTCCTCGAAATTGAGACCGAAGGCGACGAACTGGGAAAAGAGGAGGTTTTTGGTACTGTCGAAGCCGTTAAAACTGTCTCTGATTTGTTCATGCCCGTTTCCGGAACCGTAGAGTCTTTCAATACTGAACTGGAAGACGCACCCGAGTTGGTGAACAAAGATCCGTACGGAAAAGGATGGATGATTAAAATTGCCATGAGTGACTCATCTGAATTGGATGACCTGATGTCGGCAGACGAATACAAAGATTTGATCGAGGGCTGATTATCCTCCTAAAAGACACTAAAAAAGCCGGTCAAAATTTTGACCGGCTTTTCTTTTATCGTGAATTTTGCTTATTTCAGTTTTTTGGCCACTTCTACCTCAGTGAAAGCTTCTACAAAATCACCTTCTTTGATATCATTGTAGCCTTCGATGTTTAATCCACATTCGTAACCACGGGCAACCTCTTTCACATCATCCTTGAAGCGCTTCAGTGAACCAAGTACGCCTGTGTAGACCACGATACCATCCCTGATGACACGAACCTGAGCATTGCGGGTAATCTTTCCATCCCGAACGATACAACCGGCAATGGTACCCACTTTGGTGATCTTGAACGTTGTCATAATTTCGGCCGTTCCCTGTATTTCTTCCTTGATTTCGGGAGCAAGCATTCCTTCCATCGCCGACTTGATTTCGTTGATAGCGTCGTAGATAATGGAGTAGAGACGGATATCGATTTCCTCTTTCTCCGCAATCCGGCGAGCATTGATGGACGGACGTACCTGGAATCCAATGATAATCGCATTGGATGCGGTAGCCAGCATCACATCCGATTCGGTAATCTGTCCCACAGCTTTGTGGATAACATTTACCTGAATCTCCTGCGTCGACAGTTTAATCAACGAGTCGGAGAGTGCTTCGATGGAACCGTCAACGTCACCTTTCACAATCACATTCAGTTCCTGGAAGTTTCCGATGGCGATACGACGACCAATCTCGTCGAGTGTGATATGTTTCTGAGTCCGGAGTCCTTGCTCACGCTGTAACTGTTCGCGCTTGTTGGCAATTTGCCGGGCCTCTTTTTCTTCTTCCATTACATTGAACTTGTCACCAGCCTGTGGTGCACCGTTCAATCCGAGAATCAACGTAGGTTCTGATGGACCCACCTCTTCGATTCGCTGGTTCCGTTCGTTGAACATCGCTTTGACGTGTCCAAAATACTGTCCGGCCAGGATAACGTCACCTACCCGGAGTGTACCGGCTTGAACCAATACTGTGGCAACATAACCACGTCCTTTATCCAGCGATGATTCGATAACCGAACCGACAGCACGTTTATCCGGATTGGCCTGCAAGTCGAGCATTTCAGCTTCAAGCAGCACTTTCTCCATCAATTCTTCGATGCCATTACCACTCTTGGCCGAGATGTCCTGTGACTGGTATTTACCACCCCACTCTTCAACGAGGTAGTTCATGTTGGCTAACTCTTCCTTGATTCGCTCCGGGTTGGCTCCCGGTTTATCAACTTTATTGATAGCGAATATAATTGGCACACCAGCTGCTGAAGCGTGGTTGATAGCCTCGATTGTCTGCGGCATCACGTTATCATCGGCAGCGATAATAATGATGGCGATATCGGTAATCTGAGCACCACGGGCACGCATTGCTGTAAAAGCCTCGTGACCTGGAGTATCGAGGAAAGTAATCTTACGATTATCTTCCAGCGTGACGTTGTATGCTCCAATGTGCTGTGTAATACCTCCGGCCTCACCGGCAATTACGTTGGTTTTCCGAATGTAGTCGAGCAGTGAGGTTTTACCGTGGTCGACGTGTCCCATCACCGTTACAATCGGCGGGCGAGGTTGCATTTCCTCGTCGGTATCGTCCTCTTCCATGATGGCTTCCTGTACCTCTACCGAGATAAATTCTACGGTGTAGCCGAACTCATCGGCAACAAGAGCCATGGTTTCCGCATCGAGACGCTGGTTGATGGATACGAACAAGCCGAGATTCATACAGGTTTCGATAATCTTGGTAACCGGAACATCAATCATGTTGGCCAATTCGTTTACAGAAACGAATTCTGTTACCTTAATTACATTCTTTTCCTGTTCGGCTTTCGCCATTTCCTCAGCCATCTTCTCACTGACAGCATGACGTTTCTCACGACGGTATTTCGAACCTTTCGATTTCTGACCTTTGGAAGTCAGGCGGGCAAGTGTTTCTTTGATTTGCTTCTGAACATCTTCCTCGCTAACCTCTTTTTTCGGTGCGTTTTTCTTCCGGTTCGGTTTTTTCTTCCAATCGCCCCTTTTGCCTCCATCTTTATGATGTTGTTGCTTGTTGGGCTGATTGTCCTTTTTGTTATTGCTTACCGAAACGCGTTCTTTTGGGTCCTTCTGAATCCTTTTACGCTTTTTCCTTCGGTTTTGCCGTTCTTCGTCTTTTTTATTCTTATTGTTTCCGGGCTTGCGTTTATCTGCTTGCGGAAGATCAATTTTTCCGACGACTGTCGGTCCGGAAAGTTTCTTTCTTTCCAGTTTGAAAATTTCATCTCCGTTATCAGCATTCGCCTCGTGCGATTGCTCTTTCTCTTTGCCCTTTCCCTGCGGTTTTTTTCGAGCTTCCTGCTCTCCCTGGGTAGGTCTTTGCTGTTTTTTCGGAGTCTCTTTAGTTTGTTTTGAGCCAGGCTTCATGGAATCGAGATCGACTTTACCAACGACTTTAACTTTGTCCTCTGCTTTTTGCGAAGCAGATTCCTTTTTGTCTGATTTCTCAGCTTCAGGCGGTGTCCCAGCCGTGGGTTTTTCAGTCTTCCCTGGCTCTTTTTTCTCCTGTTTCGGAGCTTTTTCGGACTTATCTTGTTCCTGCTGTTTCTTTTCCTTTTCTGAAGATTCGGGAGAAGGTACCGGTTCTTTTTTCTCCGGAGCTTTCTCTGCTTTCGGAGTTTCCTTTTTCTCTTCCTCTTTTGGGGCTTTCTTTGGGCCCACGTTTTCCAAATCTACGTGACCAACAACTTTAACTTTTGGCTTGTCTTCTTTCTTCTCGGGTGCAGGAGGCGTAGGTTCTTTGGATTGTTTGGGTTTGGGAGGTTCTTCCGACGGTTGTTGTTTTTTCTCTTCTGCGCGGTGCGCTGAACTGCTATGGTCGGCGATACGGATGGAGTCATCATCCTGGAAGTCTTCTTCTTCCGTGTCTGCATTTTCCTCCTGATGAACGTCATCAAGTGAAACAGATTCTTTCTTCGACCTTGTTTGACGCAAGTTCACCCTGTTCGCTTCGATGCGAGCCTCGTGATCTTTACGAAACTGCTTTTCGAGCATTTCCTGTGTCTTATCATCAATCTTGGTGTTCGGATTGGATGAAATCTCGACCCCCTGCTTCTGCAAATAGTCAACCAGGGTGGAAATACCCACGTTTAATTCGCGTGCAATTTTACTTAATCTAGTACCTTTGTTTCCTACAACCATATTTAGCCAAAGAGTTAATAATCAAAATGTCTGTTCCGTTTACCCCGAATCTCTGTACGGCAGATTGTCTGCTGTTGACATGAACATGAGTTACTCAAATTCAGTCTTGAAGATACGGAGAACCTCGTCAATGGTTTCCTCTTCAAGATCGGTTCTTTTGATCAATTCCTCTCTTGAAAGACTTAATACATTCTTGGCTGTGTCGCAACCAATTGCTTTCAATTCATCGAGAATCCAATCTTCAATTTCGTCAGAGAATTCGTCGAGGTTAACATCCTCCTCGTCTTCCTCTATCTGATCGCGGTAAACGTCAATTTCGTAGCCGGTCAACTGACTGGCCAGACGGATATTCAAACCGCCTTTACCAATTGCGAGCGATACTTCTTCGGGTTTCAGATATACCTCGGCACGTTTATCCTCTTCATTAATCTTAATGGTGGAAATTTTGGCCGGGTTCAATGCCCGTTGAATGTACAGCTGCAAGTTATTCGTAAAATTAATTACATCAATATTTTCGTTACGTAGCTCCCTTACGATGCCATGAATGCGGGAACCCTTCATTCCTACACAAGCTCCTACCGGATCAACGCGCTCGTCGTATGACTCAACGGCAACTTTGGCCCGCTCACCGGGTACTCTAACGATTTTCTTGATGGTTATCAGGCCATCGAAAATCTCGGGAACTTCCAACTCGAAAAGTCTTTCGAGGAATACCGGCGATGTCCGTGACAGAATAATCTGCGGATTGTTGTTCTTCATCTCAACCCTCACAACAACTGCACGAATGGTATCTCCTTTCCGGAAAAAGTCTGAAGGAATCTGCTCAGCTTTCGGAAGCAACAGTTCGTTGCCTTCGTCGTCGAGTACTAGAATTTCCCTTTTCCAAATTTGGTAAACTTCTCCGGTAACAATATCACCTACTTTTGATTTATATATGGTGTAAATGTTATCTTTTTCAAGCTCCAATATCCTTGCTGCCAGATTCTGACGCAAGTTAAGAATTGCCCGGCGACCGAAATGAACCAATCTCACTTCGTCAGACACTTCTTCACCTACTTCGTAGTCGGTATCAATTTTCTTGGCTTCAGATAATGAAATCTGAAGGTTCGGATCGGTTAAATCCTTGTCTTCTACAACCTCACGGTTCCGCCAAATCTCGAAGTCGCCCTTGTCAGGGTTGATGATTACATCGAAATTCTCATCGGTGCCGTATTGTTTTTGTAGCACACTGCGAAAAACATCTTCCAGCACACTCATCATTGTGGCTCTGTCGATGTTCTTTAACTCTTTAAACTCCGAGAAGGTGTCAATCAAGTTCAGATTGTCCATTTCTTTATTCTTTTATTTAAAAGAAATAACGCTTTTTGCTGTTCTTATCTTGTCGAACGAAAATGGAAGGTTCTCTGTTACAGTTACCTTCTTCTTTTTTCCTTCAACCCGCTCACGCCGGCTTTCTTCCAGTATGATGCCGTCTTCACCGGCTTCCTTTAAAATGCCGGTGTGCTTGTCACCGTCATTGGTTGTTACTTCAATTTCGCGTCCAATATTTTTTTGGTACTGACGAAGCACCTTGAAGGGTTGGGTTAAACCCGGCGACGAAACCTCCAGTTGAAAATCTTCTTCATCGCGGTCTAGATTATGCTCAATTTGACGGCTGAATGCAACGCATTGTTCGATGCTCAGCCCGCTATCACTATCAATCAGAACCGATATGGCGTTACCGGTTGAGACCTGAATATCGACAACAAATATGTCGTCAGTAAGCTTCTCATCAATCAGACTCCGAATCAGTTCTTTATTAATCATCTTTAACCCTAATAAAATAGGGGACTCACTGTCCCCTAAATCCTTCGATTATTCTTCGCCGCAAAAATAATATAATTGTATGATATATCAAAACAAACCTACTTTTGTTTCAGCTATTTTAGATTTGGGTCTTAGGGGGTTGCCGGCCTTTTCCTTCCCCTTCCGAAAACATTTTGTATTTTGCAGAAGTTAAAAATATCCTAAAAGAACATCATTTGAAGCCGCTTAAACGAAAAATTGTCAACGATCCGGTGTGGGGGTTTATCGAGTGGGATTCACCGTTGTTGTTGGATTTGATTAGTCATCCTTACGTGCAGCGTCTTCGTCGGATTAAACAGCTGGGGCTTTCCAGCCTGGTTTATCCTGGTGCCAATCATACCCGTTTCGAGCACGTTATTGGAGCGATGCATTTGGTGCGTTCTGCGCTGGATGTGCTGAAAACAAAAGGGCATGAGATAACAGATGAGGAAACGACGGGCGTGCTGGCTGCTATCCTTTTGCATGACATTGGGCACGGCCCGTTTTCCCATGCCTTGGAAGAGAGCATGGTGAAAGGGATTTCCCATGAAGTTATCTCGAAGTTGTTCATGCACCAGTTAAACCGTGAATTTGACGGCCGTCTCGACCTGGCTATTCAGATATTTGCCGGAGAGTATCACAAGAAATTTCTGCACCAGTTGGTCAGTAGTCAGCTGGACATGGATCGACTCGACTACCTGAAGCGTGACAGCTTCTATTCCGGTGTTTCGGAAGGAATTGTTTCGTCAGATCGGATCATCAAGATGCTGAATATCCGGAATGGTGAGCTGGTGGTTGAGTCGAAGGGGATTTACTCTATCGAGAAATTTCTGATTGCCCGGCGCTTGATGTATTGGCAGGTTTACATGCACAAAACCGTTTTGTCGGCCGAGCATATGATGATAAGTGTGCTGAAAAGGGCGCATGAGTTGGCTTCCGATGGCGACAATGTATTTGCCCCGCCGGCACTCGGTGTGTTTTTGCGTGGCGATATCACCCGGCACGAGTTTGAATCGGGCGACAACGAAACGGTCAAATCAGCGCTTCAACTGTTTGCCGAGCTGGATGATACGGATATTCTTAGTTCGATCAAAGAATGGACTCGTCATTCAGACGTGATTTTGTCAACGCTTTCCGGGAGTATTATTAACCGAAACCTTTTTAAGATCAAATTGAGTAATCATCCGGTAACGGAAAAAAAGAGGGCAGAATTGCGTGAACGTGTTATGAAGACTTTTTCGGTGACATCATCCGAAGCCGATTATTTTGTCATTTCGGGAACAGCGACAAACAATGCCTACATGCCAAGTGTAGAGCAGATCAATATCTTGTTCAAAAACGGAAAGATCAAGGATATCAAGGATGCTTCGGACATTAATTTGTCCGGATTATCGACGACTGTGCGCAAATATTTTGTCTGTTATCCTCGCGAAATAATTTTGAAGTAATATTAATTAACTATTTTTGCACGAAATTTAAAGAACAGCGCATGGAGTTTTCAGCCAACGACATTGCCGGGTTGCTGGGCGGTGAAGTAGAAGGAGATGGCAGTGTAAAAGTGAATAATGTTTCCAAAATCGACCAGGGAATCCCCGGAACATTAGCTTTTCTTGCTAATCCGGCTTACGCTAAATATATATATACAACCAAGGCATCGGTGGTGCTGGTTAACCGCGATTTCAAACCGGAGGATGAACTTTCCTGTACGCTTATCCGTGTAGATGACGCCTACGCTTCGATTGCCAAATTGCTGAATTATTACGAGCAATCGAAGCCGAAAAAAGTAGGTATTGAACAACCTTCCTTTATAAGCGAATCAGCAACTGTCGGTGAACAGCTGTACGTCGGAGCTTTTGCCTATATAGGCGAAAACGCGACGATCGGCAAGAATGTAAAAATTTATCCCAACGTATATATTGGCGATGGAGTTACTGTTGGTGACGATACTATTTTATATGCAGGTGTGAAAGTTTATGCCGGCTGTAAGGTGGGTAAAAACTGTATTTTGCATGCTGGCTCAGTTGTTGGTTCCGATGGATTTGGATTTGCGCCAACTTCTGATGGCAGTTACGATAAGATTGCACAGGTTGGAAATGTAGAGATTCGTGATAATGTAGAAATTGGCTCGAATACTACGATCGATTGTGCGACTATGGGGTCAACCGTTATCAACGAAGGTGTGAAAATTGACAACCTGGTGCAGATTGCACACAATGTGGAGGTTGGAAAAAATACTGTTATTGTAGCTCAGGTAGGAGTTGCAGGATCAGCTAAGATTGGAGAAAATTGTATGATTGGCGGACAAGTAGGTATTGCCGGTCATATTAGAATTGGCAATAACGTAAAAGTTGGTGCCCAATCAGGAATCTCAAATAATGTGAAAGATAACTCGACAATTTTTGGAACGCCTGCTTTTGGACATCGCGATTTTATGAAGTCGTATGCCGTATTTAAGAATCTTCCGCAGTTGCGTTCAGATGTGATTGAGCTTGGGCGGAAAATAAAAGACCTGGACGAATCCAACAGCTGATTTTAGTGAAGTGATTGATTCAGACGGTTTATTGTTTATTTTTGGGAATTCTGAAATAATAAAAATGGGATGAGAACTCCCGGAATTCCGGCAATAGCCTAACCGGGTTGAACCAAATTTCTCAGAAAAATGAGTGTGAAACAAAAGACCATTGCGAAACCTGTTTCGGTGACAGGTATAGGACTCCATACGGGAGTAGAAGTAACGATGACCTTTAAACCTGCTCCCGAAGATCATGGTTTCAAATTTCAGAGGATAGATGTTGAGGGAAAACCGGTGATTAACGCCGATGTATCGAAAGTAAAGGGTACTTCGCGCGGAACGGTTCTTCAGGAAGGTGAAGTTGGGATTAGCACGATTGAGCACACGATGGCTGCTTTGCTTGGGATGGATATTGATAATGTGCTGATCGAGGTAGATGGTCCCGAAGCTCCCATTTTGGACGGAAGTTCTGCTCCCATTGTAGCTACGCTGAAAGAAGCAGGCCTGGTTGAACAGGAAGCCCGTCGCGACTATTTCGAAATCAAGCAAAAAATTGTTTATCGGAACGAAGAGCAGGGAATTGAGTTGATTGCGCTTCCGGACGATGAGTTTGCTCTGGATGTGATGATTTCCTATGATTCGGTAGTGTTGGGAAATCAATTTGCGACGCTCAGTTCATTAAAAGACTTTGAAAAACAAGTGGCTCCTTGTCGTACGTTTGTTTTTGTGCGTGAGCTGGAAATGTTGTTGAAGAATAATCTCGTGAAAGGTGGCGATCTGGACAACGCGATTGTTATTATGGATCAGCAGATGCCTCAGCAGGAGTTGGATCGCATTGCCGACTTGTTTAATCACGAGCATGTTCAGGTCGATAAGATTGGTGTTTTAAATAATCTGGATCTGCATTTCGAAAACGAATGTGCCCGCCATAAGTTGCTTGATGTGATTGGCGACCTGGCCCTTGTTGGAAAGCGCATCAAAGGGCGAATCATAGCCCGTCGTCCGGGACACATGGCTAACACGGAGTTTGCCCGGATTCTCCAGAAAGAATGCAAGCGTCAGACGGCTCTGAACTCAGCACCGGAATACGACCCCAACGAGACTCCTTTATACGATATTAACGAGATAAAAACGATGTTGCCGCACCGGTCTCCATTCCTTTTGGTTGACAAAATCATGGACAAAGGAGACGATTTCATTATCGGAGTGAAAAACGTGACCATGGATGAGCCGTTTTTCAGCGGTCATTTTCCGGATGAGCCGGTTATGCCCGGCGTTCTGATGGTGGAAGCCATGGCGCAATGTGGGGGTGTGTTTGTGATTAGTTCATTACCTTCCGACGGGAATTACTCCACTTATTTCATGAAACTTGACAACATTAAGTTTAGAAAGAAGGTGGTGCCAGGCGATACATTGATATTTAAATTGAAGCTGGCAGGTCCGATTCGTCGTGGAATTGCTAATATGATTGGCTATGCTTTTGTTGGCGACACGGTTGTCTGCGAAGGCGAATTTATGGCCCAAATTGTTAAAAACTAAGATGATTCTGAAACGACAACCATTGGTGTTGTCTCAAATTTTATAGTAATGAAACAACCTTTAGCGTACGTTCATCCCGAAGCTCAGATTGCTGAAAATGTAGTCATCGAGCCCTTTACAACTGTTGATAAGGACGTGGTGATTGGCGAAGGTTCCCATATTGGACCTAATGTTACCATTTTGCCGGGTACCCGGATTGGTAAGAATTGTAAAATATCTCCCGGAGCGGTGATTGGTGGTGAGCCACAGGACCTGAAATTCCAGGGAGAATATACTACCGTGGAAATTGGAGACAACACAACCATTCGCGAGTATGTAACCATTAATAAAGGTACTGCTGCTAAAGGTAAAACGGTAGTAGGAAGTAACTGTCTCATCATGGCATATGTCCATATTGCCCACGACTGTGTGGTTGGAAACAACGTTATTTTGGTTAACTATACCGGTTTGGCCGGTGAAGTTTTCGTTGACGACTTTGCTATCCTGGGTGGATATACAGCCGTACATCAGTTCTGCCATATTGGTAAGCATGTGATGCTTTCGGGTGGTTCGTTGGTGCGGAAAGATGTTCCTCCGTACATCAAGGCAGGCCGTGAGCCGTTGTCATATGTTGGTGTGAATTCTATCGGACTTCGTCGTCGTGGATATACCAACGAAAAAATCCGTGAGATGCAGGAAATCTACCGCCTGATTTATCAGAAAGGTTACAATAATACACAGGCGTTGGAAGTAATTGAAGCTGAGCTTCCTGCTTCCCGCGAGCGTGATGATATCTTGTTATTTGTAAAAGATTCGAAACGAGGAATTATCAAAGGATATTTCCCCGATTGATGATATGATATTGAAAAAGAAAACCGCCTCCATTTCCGGGGCGGTTTTTTTATTGCTTGAGAATTTTTGAATGTTTTATTCTTGGTTCACAGCGGGTTCCAGCCTTGCGCCATAAGCGGAATTTCCTGGCCACTGCCGGCGGTAACCAAATTAGTCCCTTCCGACTTTTCAGTAATATGGCCAATAACGGTAATGTCCGGATGATTCCGGATTTTGTCATAATCACCTACCGGGATGGTGAATAACAATTCATAATCTTCGCCTCCGTTCAATGCCGCAACCAGCGGATTGACATTTAACTCTTCCGCCATTTGTTTGGTCTGATCATCCATTGGGATTCGGTCTTCAAACAATTTGCAGCCGGTTCCCGATTCTTCACAGATGTGCATAATTTCGGATGACAATCCATCTGAGATATCAATCATGGCGGTGGGATGAATTCCTTGTTCCTGAAAGATTCTCAACATGTCACGCCGGGCTTCCGGTTTTAACTGTCTTTCCAGGATGTAGTCATAACCTTCCAACTGCGGTTGCATTTTTGGGTTCACTTTGAAGACTTCGTTTTCTCTTTCCAGCAATTGCAATCCCATGTATGCGCCACCTAAATCACCACTGACACATAAAAGATCGGTTGGTTTGGCGCCGCTGCGGAAAACCAAATCTTCTTCTTCGGCTTCACCGATAGCGGTAATGGAAAGCACCAGTCCCGTCATCGATGAGGTAGTGTCTCCTCCCACCAAATCAACTCCGTACGTGTCGCAGGCCAACCGGATGCCGGAATAAAGCTCGTCGAGTGCTTCGATGGAAAACTTCGACGATATGGCCATACTAACGGTAATCTGTTTCGGGATGGCATTCATAGCATAAACATCGCTGAGGTTGACCACCACAGCTTTGTATCCTAAATGTTTTAACGGGACATACATCAGGTTGAAGTGAATTCCTTCCGTCAGCATATCAGTAGTTACGACCGTCTTTTTGTTATTAAAATCTAAAACTGCACAGTCATCGCCAACCCCCTTGAGGGTACTTTTGTTGTGTATAGTAAGATGTGATGTAAGCCTGTTGATCAGGCCAAACTCTCCGAGTTCGGAAAGTTGATGAATTGTTCTTTTTTCGTCTGTCATATAATAAAAGACCTCGAGGTTTTTTTTAGTAGGAATCAGGCTTCAAAAATAGCGCACATTTTATATCTTTGCAACAATTTAAAAGCGGTCTATTTAAATGTGTTAACGGTGTGAGACGCGCATAGTGAAGAGGTGGGCCGGCTTTAATTAAATATTCGCAGTTATGGAAGACCAAAATAAACTACTTGATAAAGTAACAAAGAGTGAATATCAGTATGGTTTTGTGACCAATATTGATTCCGATACGCTGGGAAAAGGGTTGAATGAAGATGTGATTCGTTGGATCTCGGCCAAGAAGAAAGAGCCTCAGTTTATGCTTGATTTCCGTTTGAAAGCTTATCGCAAATGGCTGGAGATGGAAATGCCGGACTGGGCTTACCTGAAAATCCCGGAAATCGATTACCAGGACATCATCTATTATTCAGCACCGAAAAAGAAAAAGGAATTGCAGAGTCTTGACGAAGTTGACCCTGAATTACTGAGCACTTTCGAAAAGCTGGGTATTCCGCTGGAAGAGCAGAAATTACTCGCCGGCGTGGCGGTAGATGCAGTGATGGACAGCGTGTCGGTGAAAACCACTTTTAAAGAAACACTTGCCGAAAAGGGAATTATCTTCAGCTCGTTCAGTGAAGCTGTTCAGGAGCATCCCGATTTGGTTCAGAAATATTTGGGAATGTCGGTTCCCTCGACTGACAACTACTTTGCTGCGCTGAATGCAGCCGTTTTCTCCGACGGTTCGTTTGTTTACATCCCGAAGGGTGTTCGTTGCCCGATGGAACTTTCCACTTATTTCCGTATCAACGCGGCCAATACCGGTCAATTCGAGCGTACGCTGATTGTAGCCGACGACGATAGCTACGTTTCGTACCTCGAAGGTTGTACCGCTCCGATGCGTGACGAGAATCAGTTACACGCGGCCGTTGTGGAAATCATTGCACTCGATCGTGCAGAAGTAAAATACTCTACTGTACAGAACTGGTATCCAGGTGATGAAAACGGAAAAGGTGGTATCTACAACTTCGTGACAAAACGCGGATTGTGTAAAGGAGAATCGTCCAAAATTTTCTGGAATCAGGTGGAAACCGGTTCAGCCATTACCTGGAAATACCCGAGTTGTATTTTGTTAGGCGATAATTCGGTGGCTGAGTTTAACTCGGTGGCTGTTACCAATAATTACCAACAGGCGGATACCGGAACCAAAATGGTGCACATTGGCAAAAACACCAAGAGCACGATTATTTCGAAAGGTATTTCGGCCGGAAAAAGTGATAATTCCTACCGTGGTTTGGTGAGGGTGGCTCCCAAAGCGGAAAACGCAAGGAACTTCTCACAGTGCGACTCGCTCTTGCTTGGCGATACCTGTGGAGCACATACATTCCCCTACATCGAAGTTTCCAATAATTCATCGGTGGTGGAACACGAAGCCACTACATCGAAAATTGGTGAAGACCAGATTTTCTATTGTAACCAGCGCGGAATTTCAACGCAGGATGCGGTTGGAATGATTGTGAATGGTTATGCACGTGAAGTAATCAATAAATTGCCCATGGAATTTGCAGTGGAAGCACAAAAGCTATTGCAAATCAGCCTTGAAGGTAGCGTGGGTTAATCAGATATATACGTAAGATAAGTTCAGAAAATATGTTAATTGTAAAAGACTTACACGCTAAAGTCGAAGGAAAAGAAATATTGAAGGGTATCAACCTCGAGGTAAATCCCGGAGAGGTTCATGCCATCATGGGACCTAACGGTTCAGGAAAAAGTACATTGGCTAACGTGTTGGCCGGTCATGAAAATTATGAGGTAACTGGTGGAGAGGTTACTTTCTTCGGAAAAGATCTGCTCGATATGGATGCAGATGTTCGTTCCAAAGAAGGTCTGTTCCTCAGTTTTCAGTATCCGGTAGAAATTCCGGGAGTGAGTATGGTCAATTTCCTGAAAACCGCGTTGAATGAGCATCGTAAATACCAGGGAAAAGATGAGCTGAAAGCCGGCGATTTTTTGAAACTGATGAAGGAAAAGAAAGCGCTGGTTGAAATCGATTCTCATTTGACCAACCGTTCTGTGAACGAAGGTTTCTCGGGTGGTGAGAAAAAGAAGAACGAAATCTTCCAGATGGCTATGCTCGAACCGAAACTGGCGATCCTTGATGAAACGGACTCAGGACTGGATATCGACGCGCTTCGTATTGTGGCTCACGGTGTAAATGCCTTGAAACGCCCTGATAATGCCACCATCGTGGTAACGCACTATCAGCGTTTGCTCGATTATATTGTCCCCGATTTTGTTCATGTTTTGTATAACGGTCGTATTGTGAAGTCAGCCGGAAAAGAGCTGGCACTGGAACTGGAAGAGAAAGGTTACGACTGGATCAAAAAAGAGGTGGGAGCGTAAATATGACTGAGGCGAAAAGAAATCAAGAAATCAATCAGCGGCTCGCCAACCTTTTTGAATCGAATGTTCACCTTCTGGAAGATGGCGCGGCCGGTGTTCTCAATGCTGCACGCAAGCCGGCGATCGAGGCATTCCGGAAACAGGGAATTCCCGATTTTAAAACGGAAAACTACAAGTATACCAATCTCGCGAAGATTTTTGCTAACGAGAATCACCGTCGGGTGTTTGCCTACGAGAAAAGCGACGTCAATCTGCACGAGCTTTTCCAGTGCGATGTTCCGGAACTGGATACCAATTTGGTGATGCTCACCAATGGCTGGTATTATTCCGGTAACGAGCAGCTGACAGACCTCCCGAAAGGTGTTGTGGTGACCAGTCTTCGCAAAGCTGCGGTTGAATATCCGGAGTTGGTTGAAAAATATTATGGCAAGATGGCGGATCCGGAAAAAGATCCGTTGACCGCATTGAATACGGCTTTTGCCCAGGATGGTGTTTTTATTTATGTACCGCGAAGTGTTGTGGTGGAAAAGCCCATCCAAATCATCGACCTGATGAGAGGGACAGAGAATACTTACGCAACCCAGCGTAACCTGGTAATCGCCGAAGAGAACAGTCAGGTTAAAGTGATTTTCTGCGATCATACGCTTGACCCGCAGGATTACATGGTGAATAACTTGACAGAGGCACACGTTGGTGAAAATGCGGTTGTCGATTTTTACAATCTGCAAAACCAGCATAACAAAGCGGTGAATCTGACTGGTCTGTATATCCGTCAGGAGCGTAATTCCAATGTGCTGACCAATACTTTGTCTCTTCATGGCGGAATTGTTCGCAACAACCTGAACGTTCTCATCGATGGCGAGCATGCTGAAGCTAATTTGTATGGGCTGGCACTGACAGACAAAAGTCAACATGTCGATAATTTCACTTTCGTTGAACATGCGCATCCCGATTGTCAGAGCAACCAGCTTTTCAAGAATGTTTTGGATGATCAGTCCACCGGTGGATTTACGGGCCGGATTCATGTGGGACGTGGATCACACGGAACGTTGGCTTACCAGCGAAATAACAACGTGTTATTGACAGGCACTGCGAAAATGAATACGAAGCCGCAGTTGGTGATTGATAACGACGATGTGAAATGTTCGCATGGAGCGACTGTTGGGCGTATCGATGAGGAGGCTTTGTTTTACCTGAAGTCTCGTGGTATTGGTGAACGGGAAGCCCGCCTGATGTTGATGTATGCTTTTGCACACGAGGTGCTGCAGGAAGTTCGCGTCGAAAAACTGGGTGAACGAATTGATGAGCTGGTGAACAAGCGCCTGCGCGGTGAGGTGTCGAAATGTCACTCCTGTGTGATGGACTGTGAAAGCTGATTCGTTTCGTTTTAGCGAGAAAAACATCGCTTTTTCGCTTTCGCGGAAGGCACAAAGCATAAGCCGGGAGTTAGCGTTGAAAGCTTAACTTCCGGTTCAATAATTTTATTCACATTATGAGTCTCGATTTCCGGAAAATTAGAAAGGATTTTCCCATCCTTGACCAGCAGGTTCACGGAAAGCCACTGGCCTATCTCGACAATGCCGCTACTACGCAGAAACCCCGGGTTGTTCTCGATAAGGTGGAAGAATATTACCTGAAGACCAATGCCAATATTCATCGCGGGGCTCATTTTATGGCCAACGAAACAACCGAAGCTTTCGAAGGTGCTCGCGAAACAGTGCGGCAGTATATCAAAGCAGGCGATCGGGGCGAGATTATTTTCACGCATGGAACGACCGAATCGGTCAACCTCGTTGCTTATTCTTTTGGTGAAGCGTTCGTTTCGGAAGGTGACGAGATTGTAGTTTCTGAGCTGGAACATCATGCGAACATTGTTCCCTGGCAATTGCTTTGCGAGCGGAAGAAAGCAACACTGAAAGTATTACCGTTCGACGAAAAAGGCGTTCTGAAAATTGAAGAGCTGGATGGTTTGCTAACTGAGCGCACCAAGTTGGTAGCGATGAACCATGTGTCAAATACACTGGGGACGATCAATCCGGTTGAGAAGATTGTCGAGATTTCACATAAGCGAAATATCCCGGTGTTGCTCGACGGGGCGCAGGGAATTGCCCATTATCCGCCGGATGTACAAAAGCTCGATTGTGACTTTTACGTTTTCTCCGGTCACAAAATTTACGGCCCTACCGGGATTGGCGTTTTGTACGGAAAGCGGAAATGGCTGGAGCAAATGCCACCTTTCATGGGCGGTGGGGAGATGATTTCGGAGGTGAAGTTTTCCGGAACGACCTTTAATGAACTGCCCTATAAATTTGAGCCCGGGACGCCCAATTACGTCGGAGCTATTGCGTTGGGAACGGCTATAGAGTATGTTCAGTCGCTCGGAGTTGACAATCTGGCAGTTCGTGAACAAGAATTATTGAAACTGGCGACAGGGAAACTGAAGTCAATCGAAGGTGTTCGGTTCTTCGGAGAAGCTGAAAATAAGGTAGGTGTCATCTCTTTCGAGATTGATGGGATTCACTCGTTCGATTTAGGTACGCTTCTTGATCAACTGGGCATAGCAGTCCGTACCGGGCGCATGTGCACCGATCCGATCATGGATCATTTTGACGTACCCGGAATGACGCGGGCTTCGTTTGCATTTTATAATACAGAAGAAGAGGTTGAGACGCTGTACAAGGCCCTGATTCGTATCAAGGGAATGTTTTGAATTTTATCGTAAGTTTGTTCCCTTGATTTTGATTCAAAGCAGTTTTTCGTTATGACTATTGAAGATATACAACAGGAAATCGTTGAGGAGTTTTCGGTGTTCGAAGATTGGATGGACAAGTACGCCTACCTGATTGAACTAGGGAATGAACTGGAACCCATTGATGCGAAATATAAGATTGATGACAACCTGATTCGGGGATGCCAGTCACGGGTGTGGCTTCATCCTGAAAAGGACGGTGATAAAATTCTGTTTGAAGCAGAAAGTGACGCGATTATTGTGAAAGGCCTGGTGGCTTTGTTGCTGCGTGTACTTTCCAATCGTTCACCGAGGGAGATAATCGATGCCGATTTACATTTTATCGATGACATCGGATTGAAACAACATTTGTCTCCTACACGTTCAAATGGATTACTGGCCATGGTGAAACAGATGAAACTTTATGCTCTGGCCTACGAAAAACTTTCACAACAGGAGGGTTAAGAAATGGATGAAAGAATTGACAAAATAATTGCCAGCCTGAAAGAGGTTTACGACCCGGAAATTCCGGTCAATGTATACGATTTGGGCATGGTTTACAGTGTTGATGTGGATGAACACAACACGGCCAACGTACTAATGACATTAACGGCTCCGAATTGTCCCGCCGCCGACATGATTGTTTCGGATGTGGAATACATGACGAAAAAGGTGGACGGCGTTGAAGATTGCAAGGTGGAGATTACTTTTGACCCGCCGTGGGATAAGTCGATGATGTCCGAAGAGGCGCGACTCGAACTCGGCTTCATGTAAAATATTTAACCATCACATATTGTGATGGTTTTTTTGTCAGAAAATATCGTACCCGGAAACGAATGGACACGGAAAAAGCCACATACAGCGAGCGCATCAAAGAAGAAGCGAAACGGCTCGGTTTTACTGATTGCGGTATTGCAGCCGTCGAACATCTCGAGGAAGAGGAGGCCCGTTTGTTGCAATGGCTTGAAAAAGGTATGAACGGGCAGATGGGCTACATGGAGCGAAATGTGGAGAAACGTCTCGACCCGGGAAAATTGGTGGAAGGCGCCCGTTCTGTGGTTTCGGTTATTCTTAATTATTATCCGGGCGAAACGCAAAAGGTAGAAGATGCGCCGGTAATTTCAAAATATGCTTACGGAACGGATTATCACTTTGTCATCAAAGACAAACTGAAAAGCCTGATGCGATTTATTCAGGAAGAGATTGCTCCTTGTTCCGGACGACCATTTGTCGATTCGGCGCCGGTTCTGGATCGGGCGTGGGCACGTCGGGCGGGACTCGGCTGGATTGGTAAGAACTCCCATCTTATTTCGCCTAAGCATGGCTCTTTCTTTTTTATTGGTGAACTCATCATCGATTTGGAACTGGCGTATGACAAACCAGCTGACACTGATTTCTGCGGCTCTTGCACCCGCTGTATCGATGCCTGTCCGACCAAAGCCATTGTGGCTCCTCATACCATTGATGCCCGGAAATGCATCTCCTACCTAACGATTGAAAATCGCGAAGAAATTCCCGAAGCTTTTAAAGGCCAGCTGCAGGACCGAATGTATGGCTGCGACATCTGTCAGGATGTTTGTCCGTGGAACCGGACTCCTGCTACTCATAATGTCGAAGCATTCAAACCCAAGCCCGAACTGCTCGAAATGTCACGCGCTGAATGGAAAGAGCTGGACCGGGAACACTTCAATCAACTCTTCCGTAAATCGGCGGTAAAACGAGCCGGTTTTAAAGGCCTTCGTCGTAACATCGATTTTTTAGATTAATTAAGTTTTACTCCTGCGAACTTTTTTGCACATTTAGTTAATCAAAGATGAACCCTTGTGCCAATGAAGTTTGCGGAATACAAATGGGAATCGTTCGACGGACTGGACTACTATGCGGTCAGTTGGGCGCCGGATGTTTATCCGAAAGCAGTGCTGGCACTGGTCCATGGCCATGGCGATCATTGCCGCAGGTATGATCATTGGCTGAGTAAGTTTCCCGAAAAGAATCTGGCTGCTGTCGCATTCGATTACCGGGGACACGGACGATCGGGCGGAAAAAGAGGAATTCTTCGTCATTACACCGATTTTTTGCAGGATGTGGAGCTATTGGTGCGAAAAACCCGCGAATTATTCCCCGGCATCCCGGTAATCCTTTTCGGCCACAGCATGGGTGGAAACATGGCGTTGAGTTACTGTTTGCGCAGAGCTGCCGTTCCACAGCTGGCTATCATCACTTCGCCATGGATAACGTTGCGGAAAAGACCCGGTGCTGTTATGACAGCAGCTGCTTGTCTGGCCAATCGCCTGACGCCCCGTCTTACCTTTAAAACCGGACTCCGTTCACGCGATTTCTCGGAAGATGAAGAATCAGCTGATTCGCGTAGCAAAGATGAATTATTGCATAACCGCATTTCTGTCCGACTGTTTTGCGAAGTCAAGCGCGAAGGTGAATGGTTGCTGGAAAATGCTTATCGGTTGAATATACCGGTTCTGCTGATGCAGGGACTGGATGATCCCATAATGGATAGCAATGCCGGTTTGAAGCTATTCGATAATGCCGCCGATCGGATTACCTACCGCGGATGGCACGGCGCGCGTCACCAACTGCACGATTTTGAAGGACAGGATGAGGTGCTGGAGTTTATTTTTCACTGGATAGAACAGAATATATGAGCCGATTCAGGACGAAAATAGATTTACCGGAATACAAGAAGAAGCTCGACTACCGTGAAAAAATCGTGCTGATGGGATCATGCTTTGCCGAAAATATTGGGGAAAAGCTCACCAGCCGCTGTTTTCCGGTCGATGTTAATCCGTTCGGAATTTTATACAACCCGGTTTCTGTGGGGAATAGCCTGGAAATTCTAATGGAGCAAAAGAGATTTGAAGATGAAGATATCTTTTTTGCTAACGGACGATGGAACAGCTATCACCATCATAGTCGTTTTTCCCATCAGGATCAAAAAATCTGCCTCGAGGAAATTAACAAACGCGTAACATTTGGGGCAGAGCAACTTAGCCAGGCGGGTTTTCTTTTTATCACTTTCGGTACAGCCTGGGTGTACGAAAACCGTGACGCTCGAAAAGTAGTGTCGAATTGTCACAAGCAGCCGGCGAAGCAGTTTCACAGATACCGCTTAAATGTAGATGAAACTGTCAACCGGTGGGAGACTTTGCTAACCCGGTTGTGGGAGATGAATCCTGGTTTGCAGGTTATTTTTACCGTAAGTCCGATACGTCACTGGAAAGATGGGGCTCACGAAAACCAAATCAGTAAATCGGTGTTGTTTCTAGTAATCGAGACCTTGTTGAATCGGTTTGAAAAGGGGCGAATAGCTTATTTCCCATCGTATGAAATTGTGATGGACGAATTGCGGGACTACCGGTTTTACGCCCCTGACATGATTCACCTGAGCGACACCGCTGTCGATTATATCTGGGAGCGCTTTTCGGATGTTCTAATAACAAGAGATAGTTTGAGCATCATGAACAGAGTAGAAAAACTGCGACGAGCGACCGAACACCGGCCCTTCGATGAACATGGGAAAGACTACCGCTTATTCCTTGACAATCAGTTAACACAGGCTGATAAATTGATGAAACAATACCCGTTCCTTAACATTCAAGATATTTTGGAGTATTTTCTTCGAAAACTGAAGGAATAAATTTTTACAGAGGTGCCAATTGCCTAAATTTTTCTGTATTTTAAATTCATTCCTATTGCGATTTTTTGGAAATTAATCGTTGAAGCGCATTAAAATTAATTCTGCACCTATGAGCTATCTGAAATTTGATAAACAGCAGTTAGTCAATCTGGAATATTCACTGCAGCGTGAATTTCTTCGCACCAACCGTGCGGGAAGTTATTCATCTTCTACTCTTGCGGGGTGCAACACCCGTAAGTATCATGGTCTGCTCGTTACTCAGTTGAACGAGCTGGACGGGGGAAGACATGTGCTTCTTTCGTCGTTGGATGAAACAGTGATTCAGCATGACGCAGAATTTAATCTGGGAATACACAAGTTCCCGGGCGACCATTACGAGCCCCGCGGACACAAATATCTTCGCGATATTGAATTCAATAAAATTTCAAAGCTCACTTACCGCGTTGGTGGTGTCATTCTTTCGCGTGAGCGGATTTTGGTAGAAAAGGAAGAACAGCTTCTGATCCGATACACGCTGGAAGATGCTCATAGTCCGACAAAGCTCCGGTTCAAACCATTTCTGGCTTTTCGAAATGTTCATACACTGAGTAAAGCCAACATGTTTGCAAATACCCGTTTTGTTCCGGTTGAGAATGGAATTAAAATGCGCTTGTACGAAGGGTATCCTTTTCTGCACATGCAGTTTTCGAAAGAAGTCGATTTTGTTCCTGTGCCGGATTGGTATTTCAATATCGAATACATGAAGGAGCAAAAAAGAGGTTACGAGTTTCATGAAGACCTCTTTGTGCCGGGATATTTTGAACTTCCGATTGAGAAAGGAGAATCCATTGTTTTCTCGGCGTCGACAGCCGAAGAAAAGCCGAGCGGATTTAAGCGTCGGTTTACCAACGAAACGAAAAAGAGAACGCCTCGCGATTCGTTTTCCAACTCGTTGCTCAATTCTGCCCAGCAGTTTCTTTGCATGCGCAATGACGGTGATGATATTATCGCCGGCTATCCATGGTATGAGTCGATTCCGCGGCAGACTTTTCTGGCGATTAACGGGATTTTACTGCGCCAGGGAAACCTGAAAACGTATGAGTCGATTCTGAAAACGCATACCAAGCGGTTAAAGGACGGCCTTTTCCCAAAATATGTTGGTGCCGGTGAAAGTGATTACGACGCAGCTGATGCACCGTTGCTGTTCTTCGTCAGTGTGCAGGAATTGAATGATTACGTAGAGAAGAAAGAGCTCTGGGAAAAGTATGGTCCGACCATGAAGAAGATACTGGCCAACTACCGGAAAGGCACACGATTCAATATCCATATGCAGGATAACGGCTTGATTCACGCGAAAGCAGAGAATGTTGCGCTGACATGGATGGATGCTTACGTGGAAGGAAAGCCGGTTACACCGAGAGGTGGTTTGGCTGTTGAAATCAACGCACTTTGGTACAACGCGGTTTCTTATGCTCTGGAGTTGGCCGAAATTGCGGGTGATCATGCTTTTGTTGAGGAGTGGAAAGATATATCGGAAAAAATCGCCGCCTCGTTTCAGGAAACATTCTGGTGCGATGAGGAAGAATACCTGGCCGATTATGTCGATGGCGATTACAAAGATTGGTCAGTGCGTCCCAACATGCTTTTTGCTGCCTGGCTTTCATATTCTCCTTTGTCGCGGGAGCAGAAAAAAGCCGTTATCAGCCGCGTGAAGAATGAGTTGCTTACCACCAGTGGGTTGCGATCGTTATCACCGAAAAATCAGGAATATTTGGGAATATGTGACGGCGATTTGAGTGCCCGGTCACTGGCGATGCACCAGGGAACTGTTTATCCGTTTTTTATCGGGCCTTTTGTTAAAGCGTATATAGGAATTCATAAGATGGGGGGGATGTCATTCGTGAAAAACGTTATGGAGTCCTTTGAAGAAGAAATGACAGAACATTGTATTGGAACACTTTCCGAGATGTATGACGGAAACCCGCCCCACGAGGCCCGTGGCGCTGTTTCCCAGGCATGGAATGTGGGCTCCATATTGTCGGCCATTTCGTTTCTTGATAACTATGAAGAGTAATGTCAGTTAGAAAACCCCTTAAATCGAAGAGCTGAATGAAAGTATTAATGTTTGGATGGGAATTCCCTCCCCATATCAGTGGTGGCCTCGGGACTGCCAGTTACGGACTCACCAGGGGATTGGCCCATTATGATGATGTGAATGTTCTCTTTGTTGTTCCCAAAGCTTACGGTGACGAAGATCGATCGGCTGTGGATAATATTATTGGTGCCAGCGACGTGCCGATTACACGAAAGCAAGTGAAGTTTGAGGATCTGCAGAAAAAGGTCGATTATTTTGAAGTAGATTCATCCCTGATTCCTTATGTCGGGCCGGAAGAGTTTTATAAACTGACACAGCAAAAAGTTAGTTCACGATCGCGTTTCATTCAGACCGACTCGGAAGGACGATTACCTTTTACAGGAAAATACGGCGCCGATTTATTGCAGGAAATAGCCCGTTATGCACTTGTGGCAGATGTGATTGCCCAGGAAAATGAATTCGACCTGATTCATGCGCATGATTGGTTGGCCTATCCTGCCGGAATTGCTGCCAAAAAAGCCAGTGGAAAGCCGTTGGTTGTGCATGTGCATGCTACCGATTTCGACCGTTCGGGCGGAAGTGTTAACCCTAGTGTGTATGCTATCGAGCGCGAAGGTATGGAGGCTGCCGATAAGGTGATTACCGTGAGTAACCTGACCCGGAATATTGTTATCGATAAGTATGGTATCGATCCGGCCAAAGTTGTGACGGTTTACAACGCTGTTGAGCCGGTTGAACGCAAACCAAGACTCGGGATAAACAAAGGGGTGGACGAGAAGATTGTGACGTTTCTCGGGCGAATTACGATGCAGAAAGGGCCGGAATATTTTATCGAAGCAGCTCACCAGGTTTTGAGGCGGATGGACAATGTCCGTTTTGTGATGGCGGGTTCCGGCGATATGATGAACAAGATGATAAAACGTTCGGCCCAGTTGGGAATAACCGACCGCTTCCATTTTACAGGCTTTTTAAAAGGAGATGACGTATTTGATATGTTCCGTCTCAGTGATGTGTATGTGATGCCCTCTGTATCCGAACCATTTGGAATTTCCCCGCTCGAAGCGATGATGTCCGACGTTCCGGTGATCATCTCCAAGCAATCGGGAGTAGCCGAAATTCTGACACACGCCATTAAAGTCGATTTTTGGGATATTAACGCCATGGCCGATGCCATCTATTCGATATTAAAGTATCCTGCTTTACCTAAGATGTTTAAGAAACATGGCCGGATTGAAGTAGACCACCTGCAGTGGCGCCATTCAGCAGCGCATGTGCGCCAGGTGTATTTATCTGCTTTAGGACAGTCAACCAGTAACAGTAACGCGTAAAAAGTTAGCCATATGAAATCCGTTTGTTTGTATTTTCAGATTCATCAGCCATTTCGTTACCGGAAATACCGCTTCTTTGATATTGGTAACGACCATTACTACTATGATGATTATGCCAACGAAACCATTCTGAGAAAGGTGGCAAACAATTGTTATTTGCCGGCTAACAAAGTGTTGCTGGAGCAGCTTAAGAAGCACAAAGGAAAATTTAAGATAGCCCTTTCAATCTCAGGTATCGCGCTGGAGCAATTTGAACTGTATGCGCCCGAAGTCTTGCACTCGTTTCAGGAACTGGCCGATACCGGTTATGTGGAATTTCTGTCCGAGACCTACTCTCACTCGCTTGTTTCATTATTCGATGGTGAGTCTTTCGACAGGCAGGTGAAGGAGCACGATGATAAAATTGAAGCTTATTTCGGTCAGCGTCCTACCGTTTTCCGGAATACCGAGATGATTTATTCCGATGATATTGGGGATAAGGTGTATAAAATGGGTTTCAAAGCCATGCTCACCGAAGGAGCAAAACACGTTTTGGGCTGGAAAAGTCCTAATTTCCTCTATTGTAATGCTCTTAACCCGCGGCTGAAGGTGCTGATGCGGAACTACAAACTCAGTGACGATATCTCTTTCCGCTTCTCGAATAAAGGCTGGAATGAATACCCACTGACCGCTGAGAAATTCGTGAACTGGATGAATGCGCTCGATAAGAATGAAGAGATGATCAACCTGTTCATGGATTACGAAACATTTGGCGAACATCAGACAAAAGATTCAGGCATATTCGATTTTCTGAAGAACTTTCCGGAGGTTGCATTAAATAGTGGAGAATTTACTTTTGATACTCCTTCAGAAATTGTTGATAAGTACCAGCCCATTTCGGCAGTGCATGTTCCGCATCCGATTTCCTGGGCGGACGAAGAGAGAGATCTTTCTGCCTGGCTCGGAAATGAGTTGCAGGAAGAAGCTTTTGGTAAATTGTATGATTTGAAGGACCGGATGTTGCGGTGTACCGATCCGGTTATGATTAAAGACTGGAACTACCTGCAAATTAGCGACCATATGTATTACATGTGTACCAAGTTCTTTTCCGACGGAGAGGTGCATATGTACTTCAATCCCTACAGCAGTCCGTACGAAGCGTTCATTAACTACATGAATGTGCTGAGCGACTTCAGGATTCGACTGAACGCGTTAGTTCCTGAATCGGAGATCGACCGCGAAATTGCGGCTCTGAAGGAAGTCATTGACGAAAAGGAAGACCGCTTGACAAAAGCCGAAGAAGAATTGAGAAATCTGAAAAAGAAATTGAAAGAAGCCAAAGGTGCTACCTTGCCTAAGGTGGAAAAGAAGAAAACGACAAAAAAAGCAACGGCAAAGAGTAAAACGAAAAGTAAGAGTAATTGACAAAATAGTTCAACCTGCTTTTTGACCAGACTCACTATTCAAACCTATGTTCTAGTAATTTAACGTACAGGTAATTTGTATTGGCTAAATTGCATGCAAATTGCCGTGTGAAAGTAGTTGACCCATTATTAACCGAACTCTTGCAGAAGGAGAGTTAAATGCATACGAATCATGGAAAGACAAGGAGTGAGATTTGTTAAACTACCTGAGAACCCTGAACCAACCTGGAAAAAAATAATAGTCGAGTCAAATGTTCCTGAGCGTCTGAAACCTCTTCGCGAAATCGCAAAGAATTTGTGGTGGAGTTGGAATGACGATGCGAGGAAGCTTTTTGAGGAGATCGATCCTGAAATCTGGGAACAAACAGCACACAACCCGATATTGCTTCTGGAAGAAACAAGCTTTGAGCGTTATGATGAGCTGGAAGCAGATGAAGCTTTTATTCTGCGCATGCGCGAAGTAGAAGCCCGTTTACATCAATATCTCAAAGAGCGGAAAGAGTTGTTGGGACCGAAGGTGGCCTACTTTAGTATGGAGTATGGCTTGCATTCGAGCCTGAAAATTTATTCCGGTGGATTGGGAATTCTGGCCGGCGATTACCTGAAAGAAGCCAGTGACTCAAAAGTCGATATGGTAGCGGTTGGTTTGTTGTACCGTTTTGGTTATTTCAAACAGACCATCTCGGCAAATGGCGAGCAGGTGGCGCATTACGATGCCGAGCATTTTACCCATATTCCGGTGCAACCGGTGATGGACGACAACGGCAACTGGGTGACCATTACCATCGAGATGCCGGGCCGGACCGTATTGGCTCAGGTTTGGGTTGTACATGTGGGAGCCGTGAAGTTGTATCTTCTCGATACCGACATGGAAGCGAACCAGGAGCAGGATAGGTTCATTACTCACCATTTGTATGGCGGCGATAATGAAAATCGTTTGAAACAGGAAATGGTACTGGGGTTAGGTGGTATCAGGGCACTGGAAAAGATGGGCATTTCGGCAGAGATTTATCACATCAACGAAGGTCATGCTGCCTTCATCGGTTTGGAGCGGATGTGGAAGCTGCAGCAGAAAGCCAATCTTACTTTTGCTGAAGCCAAAGAAGCTGTTCGCGCGTCAAACCTCTTCACGACTCATACACCGGTTCCGGCCGGACACGACGCCTTCCACGACGATTTGTTCCGAGCCTATATGGAGAAATTCACCGATCGGTTGGGGATTTCGTGGGAAGAATTCCAGATGTTGGGAAAATCGCACATGCACGAAGACCATTTCAACATGAGCTTTCTCGCGGCTAATTTGTCCGAACGTATCAACGGTGTAAGTCGTTTGCACGGACGGGTTAGCCAGGAACTGTTGGTCGAGCTTTATAAAGGTTTCCTTCCGGAAGAGTTGGAAAATGTTGGTTATGTGACCAACGGAGTGCACTATCCGACATGGGTGGCGCCGGAATGGAGAAGAATCCACGATAAATTTCTGAAAGAAGAGCTGCCGGAAGATATTCACGATTATGATGAAGATTCGGAAGCCCGTGCCTGGAAGAATATATATAAGGTGGAGGATGGCGTTATCTGGAATACGAAATCGAAGCTGCGTGCCCGGTTGATTGAATACATCAAGGAACGTTTTACCGATATTCATATTCAGCGAAACGAAAATCCGAAGTTCATTGCCGAGGCATTGTCGAAGTTGAATCCCAATGCGCTGACAATCGGTTTTGCCCGGCGTTTTGCCACCTATAAGCGAGCGCACCTTATTTTCCGGAATCTCGACCGGCTGAATAAGATTGTGAACAACCCGGAGCGCCCGGTGCAGTTTATTTTCGCTGGTAAAGCACACCCTGCCGACAAAGAAGGACAAGATTTGATCCGTTACATCATGGAGATCTCCAAGCGGCCGGAATTTATCGGGAAGATTTTGTTCATCCAGAATTACGACATGAACCTCGCCAAAATTATGGTGCAGGGTTGCGATGTTTGGATGAACACCCCGACGCGCCCGCTGGAAGCTTCCGGTACCTCAGGTGAAAAAGGGGTAATGAACGGTACTTTGCACTTCTCGGTTCTTGACGGCTGGTGGGTCGAAGGTTACAAGAAGGACGCCGGATGGGCCCTTCCGGAAGAACGCTCGTTCGATATTCAGGATCTGCAGGATGAACTGGATGCGGAAAGCATTTACAGTACCCTGGAAAACGAGATCATTCCGGCCTATTACTACCGGAACGAAAAAGGAGTACCGGTTCTTTGGGTCGATTTCATCAAAAATACATTTGCTGAAGTGGCGCCTTACTTTACCACACGCCGGATGATGCGCGACTATTTCGACCGTTTCTATATCAAGCAAGCCGACCGCTCAAAGGATATCATTGCGGAAGATTACAAGCATGCCCGCGAGATGGCGGAGTGGAAATCGAAAATTTCCAATGTTTGGAACGATATCGAGCTGGTGAGTGTACAGCTGGCCGACGGCATTACGAATTCCTATAAAATGGGACAGGACTATCCGTCTAAAGTGGTGCTCGATTTGAAAGGATTGACACCCGAGGAAGTTGGCGTGGAGATGATTGTGGTTACGTCGGATGAACCTGTTGAATTTATACAGAAGCAGGAGTTTACTCCGGTGAAAACAGAAAACGGAATGACGCATTACCAATTGGATCTCAATCTGAAGCAATCGGGAACCTTTAACTACGGTTTGCGGGTCTACCCGAAGAATGAGAACCTGCCGCATCGGCAGGATTTCCGTTACCTGAAATGGATTTAAAAGCGATGCTATAATAAATGAAAAGGCCTCCCGAATTCTGGAGGCCTTTTTTTCTGAGTATTCTTATACGGGCTCGACGCCTTGCTCTTTCAGCAGCTCGATACTGAGTTCGCTGAGTTTGTATTTCTGTATTTTTCCGCTGGCTGTCATGGGGTATTCATCCACAAAAAAGATGTACTTCGGAATTTTGTACCGGGCAATTTGTCCACGACAATAATCCTGCACGTCTTCCGCGGTTAACGCTGCATCTTCTTTCAGTTTGATGAATGCTCCGATTTGTTCGCCGTATTTCGGACTGGGAACACCAGCAATTTCAACAGATTGAATTCCCGGCATCTCGTAAAGGAAGTTTTCTATTTCGCGTGGATAGATGTTTTCGCCACCACGAATAATCATGTCTTTTATTCGTCCGGTTACCCGGAAATAACCTTTTTCATCCTTCACGCCCAGATCGCCCGAATGCAACCAACCGTCCTTGTCGATGGCTTTGGCAGTTGCTTCCGGATTCTTGTAGTAACCTTTCATGACGTTGTAGCCTTTGCAACAAAGTTCTCCTTGTTCTCCGGGTTTTAGTTCCTCACCGGTTTCTGGATTTACAACTTTTACATCGACAAAAGGAAACTCTTTACCAACGGTTGTCGATCGGATTTCCGGCGGATCAGTGGTCCGTGTGGCAGTCATTCCCGGCGACGACTCAGTCAGTCCGTACACGATGATGATTTCTTTCATGTACATCTTCTCCATCACCTGGTTCATCGTGTCGATGGGGCAAGGTGCTCCGGCCATGATTCCGGTACGTAACGATGAAAGGTCGAACATCTCGAACATCGGGTGGTTGAGTTCGGCAATGAACATGGTCGGCACACCATAAAGTGCCGTACAACGTTCTTTATGTACCGAAGCTAAAACCATCAACGGGTCGAAGTTTTCTACCATTACCATGGTGGCTCCATGTGAGATAACGGCACACACGGCCAGTACACAGCCAAAACAATGGAACAGCGGCACACAGACGCATAAACGGTCGTCTTGTGTGTAATTCATGCATTCGCCGGTGCTATAGCCGTTATTCAGGATGTTGTGATGCGACAGCATGACTCCTTTTGGGAAACCAGTCGTTCCGGATGTGTATTGCATGTTCACTACATCGTGCGGGGAGACCATCTTTTTGGTCGAATTCAGCAGATCATCATCCAGTTGACTACCCAGCAAAATCAATTCGGCGGTGTTATACATCCCGCGGTGTTTTTCCGGCCCGATGAAGATGATATTTTTCAAAAACGGAAACTTCTCGCTTTCCAGGTAGCCGCGTTCACACTCTTTCAGTTCCGGTACCAGTTCGTTGACCATTTTTACATAGTCGCTGTCGCGGAAACCATTGATGATGCAGAGTGTTTGCAGGTCGGAGTTTTTAATGAGGTACTCCAGTTCGTGCAATTTGTAATTGGTGTTGATAGTAACAAGTACAACACCAATCTTAGCGGTCGCGAACATGAAGGTCATCCAATCGGGAACGTTGTTGGCCCAGATTCCCAGCTTGTCTCCGGGGCCCATTCCAATGTACTGGAGACCTTTTGCCAGGTTGTTGACCCGCTCATCGAATTCCCGGTAGGTAAAACGCAAATTGCGATCGGGATAAACCATGAATTCGTGGTCAGGCGTTTTTTTCGCCCAATATTCCAGTTGCTCGCCTAATGTAATATCAAGTAATTCCATGAGAAGCCGCTTTTAATAAGGTGCATAAACAACGGCGAGAATGGTGGCGGGCTCATCGGCATGGGTGTGGATGTGATGCTCCACAACCGAATCGTAATAAATGCTGTCGCCAACTGCCAGTTTGTGGTTTTCTTTTCCGTAGGTCACTTCAATTTCACCTTCCAGAACGTAAATGAATTCCTCGCCCTCGTGCGACGAAAGCAAATAGTCTTTTCGCTCCGATGGTTTGATCTGCACGATGAGGGGCTCCATGTGCCGGCCCGATTTGTCGCTGGCCAACGCATGAAAATCGAGATTAACCCTTGCTTCACTGTTTTTATTGGAGAAACTGGCGCTCGGTTTATTAACACCCTTGCGGGAAATAACCGGGCCAAGTTGATCTGCATCGTCAAGGAAAGTACCTAAACGAACTCCCAGTACCCTGGAAATTTTAATGAGATGTCCCAGGGAAGGAATGACCGCATCCTCTTCAATTTTTGTCAAAACTTCGAGTGTAAACTGACACCTGTCGGCCAGCTCTTCCCTCGAAATGTCTTTCAGCTGCCGGATATTGCCGATGCGTTCTCCGACACTTTTTCCTTTGGTCATATGCTTTTGATTTTTTTGGTTTCGGAAGTAAGCCGAATTAATACGTTGTATTCTGTCGGTAGTTAAGACAGCTTAATTCAGCGCGAAAAGTTAACGGAATTTGTGGTAGATTGACGGTATTTTCACCATTAAAGAGCCTGATTTTGTTAATTTATATTGATTTTAATCATGTTATGTTTAGCCAGTTAGCGTCGAAGTGACAGCCTGTTACTGTACGAATGGGCTTTCTTAGCTTTTGATTGTTTATGACTTGAAAGATCTGAATTACCGGCGATTTTAGTAACTTATGGTATCATTTTTCCGAACCATGACTGACGACCGGCTATATCAAATTGGCATTTCATTAATTCCTCTCGTGGGATGCATCACAGCACGGAACCTGGTGGCCTATACCGGGGGTATCCGGGAAGTATTTCACACCTCCGAGAAGGAGCTGCGCGAGATTCCGGGAATCGGTACCGTTTTAGCCCGGAATATTGCGAAAAGCGATGTGTTGAAGCGGGCTGAAAAAGAGTTGAAATTCATCGAAAAGAATCAAATTCGACCCCTGTTTTATCTCGATAAGGAATACCCCGAGCGTTTAAAAGCCTGCAGCGACGCACCGGTGATGTTGTACGTGAAAGGTGAACCTGATTTAAATGCGACGAAAATCATTAGCATTGTGGGAACGCGCAGTGCAACGGATTACGGATACCAGATGGTGGATGAGATGCTGAATGATTTAGGAAATCGCAATTACCGGGTTATGGTGGTTAGTGGATTGGCTTATGGTATCGATATCCGGGCGCACCGGGCAGCATTAAAAAATGGGTTGCCTACTGTTGGTGTGCTGGCCCACGGTCTCGATAAGCTATATCCTCAGTTACATGCCGGAACAGCACGCGAAATGGTGAATCATCAGGGAGGCCTGGTGACCGATTTTATGAGTGGTTCGACCATCGACCGGAAGCATTTTATTCGTCGTAACCGGATTATTGCCGGACTGGCCGATGCCACGTTGGTGATTGAATCGGCGCACAAAGGTGGTGCATTGGTAACAGCTGAAATTGCCAATTCCTATAACCGCGACGTGTTTGCTTTTCCCGGAAGGAAGGGAGATGCGTTTTCCGAAGGGTGTAACTTCCTTATCAAATCAAACCGGGCTGCGCTCATCGAGTCGGTAGCTGATTTGGAATACATCATGAACTGGGAGCCCGCAAAGGGCCGACCCGATGCCGTTCAGCCGCGCCTGTTTTCCGATTTATCGGAAGATGAAAGAGTGGTGATTACCATCCTGGAGGAAGAAGGGCCGCTGGCCATCGATATCCTCTGTATCAAAAGTGGTATGCCGATGAACAAAGTATCTCCGCTGTTGCTCAACCTCGAGTTTGCCGGCCTGGTGAAAGGACTTCCCGGTAAGGTATTTAAGCTGCTGTAAATTGGTTGATGATTATGGTTGCGCCTGGTTTTCCGGCAGGACTACAAAATGTAGTGTGCTCCCGCGTTGTGCCGGGAAGAAAATACGAAATGTAGTTTTCTCTCGCATCCTTCCGGCAACGAACTACAAAATGTAGTTACTTCCTGTATCGTGAAGAGAACGAACTACAAAATGTAGTTTACTCCCGCGTTGTGTTGGGAAGGAAATACAAATTGTAGTTTCCCCTCGTGTCGTTTCGGCAAGGAACTACAAAATGTAGTTTGCTCCCGGTGTCCGGACAAAAGCCATCTGCCATCGGCAGAAGCTTCCCGCAAGGAAAAAAGACGTCGTCGCCAAATGCGGTTACTTGTTGCATTGTGGCGGGAACGAATCGCGAAATGCGGTGGTTCTACTTTTCGTGAAGAGAACCTTTCGCGGATGGTGATTGGCCCTTATTCAGCAGAGAATATCATCAAATCGGTTCTTCCTGTTAAACGACAAACAATGTGTTGAGGCAATTCGTTGGGAAAGTGTATTTTTGCAGGCAAACGAATACCAGTATAATGAAGACATTTCAGGAATTAGGTGTAGGAAAATCGATTTTGAAGGCGTTGGATGAGATTGGCTTCGAGGAGCCGACTCCGATTCAGGAGAAAGCCATTCCTGCCATCAAATCGGGGCAGGATGTGTTGGGGATTGCCCAAACCGGAACCGGAAAAACGGCTGCCTACCTGATTCCGTTGTTCATGAAGCTGGTGAAGGCGGAAGGAAACGATCCGCGCGCTATCGTTTTGGTTCCCACGAGGGAATTGTCGCTGCAGGTTGGCGAAGATATCGAGGAACTGACGGGCTATTCCAATATCCGGTATGCTGCTGTTTACGGCGGTGTTGGCTGGACGAAACATGCTGCTTTGGTGGAACCGGGAATCGATATCCTGGTAGCGACACCCGGGCGGTTGTGGGATTTGTACAAGGCTGGTGCGGTTTCATTTAAGAAAGTGAAAACACTGGTGATTGATGAGGCTGACCGAATGCTGGATATGGGCTTTATTCATCAGTTGCATCAATTGTTTGAGGTAATTCCGCCCAAGCGGCAAAACCTGCTTTTTTCGGCTACTTTTTCCGGAAAGGTGGAGAAAATGAGTGATGAATTCCTCGATTTCCCCGTGCGTGTGGAAGTAGCGCCGTCGGCGACACCGGCCGAAAAGGTGGAGCAGTATTTTTACAATGTTCCCAACTACCGCAGTAAACTCAACCTGATTCATTACCTGTTGCGGGATGAAGAGAAGTTTAACCGCGTACTCATTTTCTGCCGTACGAAAGAGAATGCCGAAGGAGTTTACAAAGTCATCAAGCGGAAGACGGAAGGTGAGGTGCGTATTTTGCATTCGAACAAAGGACAGGTCACGCGCATCAACGCCATTAACGCGTTTAAGAAAGGTGAAGTGCGGGTACTGATTTCAACGGACGTTTCGGCGCGGGGAATTGACGTATCACGCATCAGCCACGTGATTAACTTCGATTTGCCGCCCAACGATGAAGATTACGTTCACCGGATTGGACGAACAGCCCGTGCCAGTTACGAAGGTGAGGCCATTTCGTTGGTGAATCCGGCCGAGATTTATCATCTGGAACGCATTGAAAAACTTATCCGGATGGAGATTCCGGAAAAAAGTGTTCCGGAAGATGTGGAGTTGGTGGAATCGACCCGGCGGGAGTTGCAGGAACAGGCACGCGAAATTGACCGGGTGAAGCGGGTTAATGACCCCGATTACAAGGGGGCTTTTCATGAAAAGAAAAGGCGGGGCAAGAAGAATAATTTCGATTTCAATTCGAAGAGTAAACACTTGCGGGGAAAAAAGAAGCCGCGCCGGAGATAGATACTTCCGCCGTAAGGCGATTACGAAAAGAGGTGCTCCAGCAGGATTTTGAATCCGATGGCGAGCAAGACAATTCCTCCAAGAAGTTCCATCCGTTTACCGAAGCGGTTGCCGACATTCTTCCCAATCCGGATACCCAACATGGAGAAAAAGAAGGTGACGCCGCCGATGATGATGGCTCCTTCAAAAAGGTCGCCGGGAGAAGCTAACGCATAGGAAAAGCCCACAATCAGCGCATCGATGCTGGTGGCAATAGAAAGAGTGAGGATTTTGCCCCATGAGTACACGTTGGCCATTCCCTCCGTATTTTCTTTATCGAGACTTTCGAAAATCATTTTCCCTCCCAGGTAGGATAAAAGTGCGAAGGCAATCCAGTGATCGATGTGTTCCACAAAATCTTTGATTTCGGAACCCACAAACCATCCCAGCAATGGGAGCAATCCCTGGAAAAAAGCTAACGACAAAGCGATTTTGACTGCATGTTGGAAGGAGATTTTTCGTTCGGCCAGACCACAACTAATGGAAACAGCAAATGAGTCCATGGAGAGGCCCAGAGCGAGAATCGAAACGGTCAGTAAATCCATGCAAAAGATTTTGAACGAAGATAGAAAAACCGCGGGAATCGGGCAAAATCGAGCAAGAATAAAGCCGCCCGGAAATTCCGGACGGCTTGTTCAAAACCAATAAAAGGTTGCTATATATTGTTCGATGTATCGATTACATCATTCCGGGCATACCTCCGCCCATTCCGCCTGCCGGCATTGGAGGATTGTCCTCTTTCTCTTCAACGAGAACACACTCGGTGGTGAGGAACATACCTGCGATAGACGCTGCATTTTCAAGAGCAACACGGGTTACTTTAGCCGGGTCGATAACGCCTGATTCGAACAGGTTCTGGTATTCACCTACGCGGGCGTTGTAACCAAAGTCGTCTTTGCCTTCCATTACTTTGTGCACGATAACAGCACCTTCCAGTCCGGCGTTGGCTACAATCTGGCGCATCGGCTCTTCGATGGCACGTTTCACGATTTCGATACCGGTGGTTTCGTCTTCGTTGTCACCTTCGAGGTTTTTCAGTACGTTGGTAGCGCGGATGTAAGCTACTCCACCTCCGGGTACGATACCTTCTTCAACAGCTGCACGGGTTGCACTCAGCGCATCGTCAACGCGGTCTTTCTTCTCTTTCATTTCCACTTCCGAAGGAGCACCTACGTATAGTACAGCAACACCACCTGACAATTTAGCCAGACGTTCCTGCAGTTTTTCGCGGTCGTAATCGGAAGTAGTTGATTCGATCTGGTTTTTAATCTGAGCTACACGGGCAGCAATGTTGGAGCCCTCGCCTGAACCATTCACGATAGTGGTGTTCTCTTTGTCAACGGTGATCTTTTCAGCCTGACCCAACATCTCCAGAGTGGTGTCTTCCAGTTTCATACCTTTTTCTTCGGTAATCACGGTTCCACCGGTCAGGACAGCGATGTCTTCCAGCATCTCTTTACGGCGGTCGCCGAATCCGGGCGCTTTCACGGCGCATACTTTCAATCCGGCACGCAGACGGTTCACTACCAGGGTAGCTAACGCTTCACCATCGATGTCTTCAGAGATAATCATCAACGGACGACCAGACTGGTGAGTAGCTTCCAGGATTGGAACCAGGTCCTTCATGGTTGAGATCTTCTTGTCGTGAATCAGGATGAAAGGATTTTCCAGTTCAGCTGACATTTTCTCGGTGTCGGTTACAAAGTAAGGAGAGATGTAACCACGGTCGAACTGCATACCTTCCACTACTTCAACGTAAGTTTCGGTACCTTTGGCTTCTTCTACCGTGATAACGCCTTCTTTGTGAACTTTCTCCATTGCCTCGGCAATCAGTTTTCCGATTTCGAAATCGTTGTTTGCTGAAATACGGGCTACCTGTTCAATTTTGCTGTAATCGTCACCAACCGTTTTTGACTGATCTTTGATGCTTTGAACAACTTTGGCAACTGCTTTGTCGATACCGCGTTTCAAGTCCATTGGATTGGCACCGGCAGTTACGTTTTTCAGTCCAACATTGATGATAGACTGTGCCAGTACAGTTGCAGTAGTCGTACCGTCACCGGCATCGTCACCTGTTTTGGAAGCTACTTCTTTAACGAGCTGTGCGCCCATGTTGGCATATGCATCCGACAGTTCGATTTCTTTGGCGACAGTTACACCGTCCTTGGTTACCTGAGGTGCACCAAATTTCTTGTCAATAATAACGTTGCGTCCTTTAGGGCCCAGCGTTACCTTTACTGCATCGGCAAGTTGATCGACGCCTTGTTTCAGCAACTCGCGTGCTTCGATTTCAAATTTGATCTCTTTAGCCATGTTATTTTTTCATTTTAATTTTTGTACAATCGGTCTTTTCACTATGCGATGTAAAGAACATCTGACTGAGAAATCAACAGGTAGTTTTCATCGTCGATCTGAAGCTCAGTGCCTGAATATTTACCATAGAATACAGTGTCCCCAACTTTAACCTCCATGGGTTCATCTTTCTTATCGGCTCCCACTTTCACAACCGTTCCCAATTGTGGTTTTTCTTTGGCTGAGTCGGGAATGATAATTCCTCCGGCGGTCTTCTCTACAGCCTCTTGTGGCTGTACCAGAATCTTGCCGGCAAGTATTCTACCTTTCAGTTCTGTCATCTTGTATTGTATTTTTCGTTAGACAAAAGTTATTTCATTGACACCCGCTATTCATCATATTACGTGCCAAAGCAGGTACAAGCCTGTTATAGGCTGCATTCAGGACAAAAAATCATTTGGATAAGGAAGATTGGAGGACGTTGTTTTTGTAATTCGAATAAAATCAGGCAGGTATGATTTTATCTTGTTGTCAGTTGGGGCTGACAAGCTGACATTTGATTGCTTTTGGAAATGTCAGGCATAAAAAAAGCCCACCATCTGGTGAGCTTTCTCTAATTCTATCAGGGTAATATTATTGACCGTTGCTTTGTTGCGTTGTATTGTCTGAATCCCCTTGTTGAGGTGCTGCCTGTGGGAAAGTAGGCAATTCAGTCGGGTCTGCCGCATTTTCAATCTGCTTTTCAATAGCCGAACGCTGCTGTTGTCCCTGGCGCGGAATAAAAGCCGAAGCAGAAACAGACAGAATGAGGAGTGCACCAGCCAGGTACCAGGTCGCTTTCTCGAGAAAGTCGGTGGTTTTACGAACACCCATTACTTGATTTGAGCCTGAGAAAGTTGAAGTCAGACCTCCACCTTTCGAGTTCTGTACCAGCACAATCAAAATCATGAGGATACAGATTATGAAAATTAAAACGGTTATCAGTGTATACATATCGGGTTATCTATTTAGCAGTTTCCTGACATCTTCAATTTGCCGAGCAAAGTAAATACTTTTTTCGGGATATTTCAAACTTAATTTTTGAAAAGCTTTGATGGCTTTTTCGTAGTATCCCTGCTTTACGTAGATGTGTGCAAGGGTCTCTGTCATAAATTCATCCGTTTCTTCAGCGCTTCGCTCCGAGATATCTTCCTGCTGACCGTCTCCCTTTCTGGCCGGCGATATGGTCGGTCGGGTTTCCAGAAATTTGTCAATCAGGTTATCTTTCCCTTCTTCCTGCTCCGGCTTCTCTTCCTCCGACTTGTTGTTCTTCTTCGCGTTGCGGTTAATCGATTTGCTCAGGTCGGACAATCCTTTGATGCTGGTTACATCTTCATCGAGTTGATAAAAAGATGGTTCCATTACGTCAAAGTCAAGCAAATCGAATGACTTTTGCGGCTTTTGAGCAACAGGCTCGTCCTCTTCTGCCGTATCCGGATGTTCTTTTTCCGGAGACTCTTTTCCGGGCTGTGCGTGTGTTACATCCTCTGCCAGTTCGAAGATTCCCTCATCCTCTTCCGTTGCCGTCCCGGTTTTCTCTTCTTCAGGAGACGTGGCAACTGATTGCGGCGGCATTTCTATCTCGGCCGTTTCCTGCTTCGGTTCATAGACCTCGGCTTCATGGCGGGCTTTGGGATGCAACAGGAAATAGAGCATCGACCGGTCGGTGACGTTGGCGGCCGCTACTTTTAACTGGTTCGTAAACCGAAAGCTTTTTTCGTTGAGTAGGTTGCGGGCATAGAGCATATGAGCCGTCTGGAAAAACGGGAATTCATCCAGTATTTCCTTCAGTTCGCCCAGCGACTTTTCATTTAACTGAGTTGGGTCGTCCAGGTATCGCATCATTTGCTCTCTGTTCATCGACATAACTACTCGTTTTTACCAGTTCGCTACCGAGCGGTTGAAAATATCATCTACCAACTGTTCGGTGATGTCTTGTACGGCTGCATCTTCCACGTCACTCAGGTTTCTCGTACTATCCCAATCATAATAGGCCGAGAAGGTCGAATTAAAGTCTTGATCGTGATTTTTGTTGTTCACGAACTTCACTTTTACCGTCACGGTTAGCCGGTTTTGCGATGCAACATCACGGCCATCGTTACTTTGCTGAATCGATAACGGCCGGATATCGTAACCGGTAATTTCACCACTGAATTCCAGGTCGCCCTGACTATTGTTCAGTGTCAGACTGGTTTGGTTGACGAATTTATCCTTCAGACCTTCCGTAAAGGTATTACTCAATGTTGGATTGACTACTCTCGCCCGGTTTGGAAAATAATCAACAAAAACCGTTTTAACATCCGGCGCAATCGATGCTCCGGTGAATGTGTAGCTTATACTGCATCCTGTTACCATTAAAATGGAAACAAGCAGCGTTGTTAACAGGAATTTTCCTGAATGCTTTGGCATAATCGTCATTAGCTGATGTTGTATTCTTTTATTTTCCGGTAGAGGGTTCGTTCCGATATGCCCAATTCGGCAGCGGCCAGTTTCCTTTTCCCGTTGTGTTTTTCCAGTGCTTTCTGTATCAGTTCAATTTCTTTTTCTTCCAATGATAACGATTCTTCTACAAATTCTTCCGTGTCCTCAATCTGATGATGATCATTACTTGGCGGAGCAGACGGAACCGGGGAACCATAGTTACTGGGTTCCGGCTGGAACTCTCCGTC
This sequence comes from Prolixibacter sp. NT017, assembly GCF_009617875.1. Classification (NCBI taxonomy): domain Bacteria; kingdom Pseudomonadati; phylum Bacteroidota; class Bacteroidia; order Marinilabiliales; family Prolixibacteraceae; genus Prolixibacter; species Prolixibacter sp. NT017. The sequence goes on from NZ_BLAV01000001.1 coordinate 4,782,900, forward strand.
AGAACTCTGATAGAGTTTCCGGATGATTTGCGCGTTGTCCTCGTGTACGTGAGGCGTATGCCCATCTTCCAGCAAGTCGTGGACCAGTTTTTTCAAGTCGGTCACGTCTCTTTTCATCTCGAAAAGAATCTTATACAGAATCTCTCGTTCAGAGTGAAATGTTTTTTCATCGACCGATGAATAGATGGCCGGTAACGAACCTCCGCTGTCATCCGGAATATAATTCCTCAGGGTATTGGCGTCAATCTGGCGCTCTTGCTCGATGATTGAAATTTGCTCGGTAATATTTTTCAGTTGGCGCACGTTTCCGGGCCACCGGTAACTCAGCAATACACGTTGTGCGTCTTCCGACAATCTGACGGGCGGCATATGATAGCGCTCGGCAAAGTCGAGGGCAAATTTGCGGAACAGCAACAGGGCATCTTCACCACGGTCGCGCAACGAAAGTACGTGAATCGGGACCGTATTCAGCCGATAGTACAAATCTTCCCGGAACTTTCCTTCCCGAATAGCTGTCGGCAGATCGACGTTTGTTGCTGCTACCACGCGGACATCGGTTTTGATCACCTTCGACGAACCTACCCGAATGAATTCACCGGCTTCGAGTACCCTGAGCAAGCGGACCTGCGTTGAAAGTGGCAACTCGCCAATCTCGTCTAAAAAGATGGTTCCGCCGTCGGCTACTTCAAAATATCCCTTCCGGTCGGACAAAGCTCCTGTAAAGGCACCTTTTTCGTGACCAAAAAGCTCCGAATCGATGGTACCTTCGGGGATGGCACCACAGTTGACAGCAATATATTTTCCGTGTTTTCGATGCGAATAGTTATGAATAATCTGCGGGAACGCCTCTTTACCGGCACCACTCTCCCCGGATATCAGAACCGATAGATCGGTGGGAGCAACCTGCACAGCTACTTCAATGGCCCGGTTTAACCCCAGAGCATTACCAATAATGCCGAAACGTTGTTTTATTTCCTGAATATCCATCTTCCCGTTTTAATATTGGATTACAAATTTATAATTAATCCCCAAAATATCGGAACGATAGCCAAGGTTACTTGTTCTATCTGAACAGAGGAAATTTACTTTACCTTAACTCACGAAAAAACACACGTGCTTATTTTTATCTTTAACTTCGATTTAGTAACAATATTTAGCTTAAAGTCGTAAATGGACAATTCGAATCAGAAGAAGATAATCGGAATTATTCCGTCCCGTTATGCTTCCAGCAGATTTCCGGGGAAACCGCTGGCTGACATTGCGGGAAAATCAATGATACAACGCGTATATGAAACTGCCGCCAGCGTTTTCGATGATGTGTGGGTCGCAACAGACGACCAGCGCATATTTGACGCAGTGGAGGCGTTTGGAGGAAAGGCGGTAATGACGTCAGAAGAGCACCGCAGCGGAACGGATCGTTGCTCGGAAGCGGTGAAGAATGTGAGTGAATCAACTGGCAAAAGCTTTGATGTGGTCGTAAATATTCAGGGCGATGAGCCATTTATTAAACCCAGCCAGTTAAATAAAGTCGCTGCTTTGTTTGATGAAGAGGAGACACAGATTGGCACGTTGGTGCAGCCGATTACCAAAAGCGAAGATATTTTCAATCCGAATATACCCAAAGTGGTACTGGCCGAAAACGGCGATGCCATATATTTCAGTCGTTCGCCAATTCCTTTTGCCCGAAATATCGAGCAGGATAAATGGATTAATCATCACACATTTTTCGGTCACATTGGTTTGTATGCGTATCGTACCGAAGTTTTACATGAATTAACCGGTTTGCCGGAAGGACGCTTGGAGAAGATGGAATCGTTGGAACAACTTCGCTGGCTTGAGCATAGTTATCGTATCCGCACCCAGGAAACCAATTACGACAGTTTTGGTATCGATACCCCGGAAGATTTAGAAAAAGTACTGGCTGAAGGAATAGAAAAATACTTGTAGTTCGAAGTTCCTTACAGAGAATAGTTAAAAATCATCATCATGGACAGAATCCCGATTGTACAAAACGACCCCTGGCTCGAACCTTTCGAGGGGACGTTTATCGAGTGGAAAGAACTTTCTGAACAAAAAGAAAGAGAGTTAACCGGAGGTAGATCTTTGGTCGATTTTGCCGAAGGCCATCACTACTTCGGGTTATTCCGTGATGAGAAGGGATGGGTGTTACGCGAGTGGGCGCCCAATGCGACCCGCATCTTTCTAATCGGAGCATTTAATGATTGGAAGGAACTGCCGGAATTCGAACTGCAATCTATTGGAGAAGGGAACTGGGAGCTAAGATTGACGCCGGACGCATTGAAACATGGCGACCTGTTCGCGCTTTCGGTTTACTGGGAAGGAGGACAGGGGAAGCGAATTCCTGCCTGGACCCGTTGGGCGGTTCAAGATCCGGATTCGTTGATTTTTAATGCGAAAGTCTGGATGCCCGAAAATCCTTACGAATGGAAGAATGATTTTTCCGGTTTAACTGAAGCTCCGCTAATTTACGAATCGCACGTGGGAATGGCAGGTGAAGAGCCGCGTATTCACACCTATGACGAGTTTCGTAAGAATATGCTTCCCCGCATAAAAAAGGCGGGTTACAACACGATTCAGTTGATGGCGGTTCCTGAACATCCTTACTATGGAAGCTTTGGCTATCATGTGTCTAGTTTCTTTGCGCCGTCTTCGAGGTTTGGTACGCCGGACGAGCTGAAAGCATTAATCGATGAAGCGCATGGAATGGGAATGGCGGTTATTATGGACCTGGTACATTCACATGCGGTGAAAAACGAGGTGGAAGGCTTGGGCCGTTACGATGGCACGCGATACCAGTTTTTTCATGAAGGTGGAAGAGGCGAACATCCTGCCTGGGATTCGTACTGCTTCAACTATGGTAAGCCCGAAGTGCTCCATTTCTTATTCTCCAATATCAAATATTGGCTGGATGAGTTCCGGTTCGATGGTTTCCGGTTCGACGGTGTAACCAGCATGCTCTACTTCGATCACGGTTTGGGCAAGGCATTTTCTTCTTATACCGATTATTTTACGCCCAATATCGATTACGAGGCGATTGTTTATTTTAAGTTGGCGAATAAACTCATTCACCAAATCAAGCCGAATGCTATTTCTATTGCCGAAGAAGTGAGTGGAATGCCCGGACTGGCTTCACCGCAGGAAGACGGCGGACTCGGTTTCGATTTTCGTATGGCGATGGGTGTCCCCGATTTCTGGATTAAAATTATTAAAGAGCTGAAAGATGAGGAGTGGGATGTCGGCCGGATTTTTTACGAGCTGACAGCGCATCGTCAGGACGAAAAAGTGGTAAGCTATGCTGAGAGCCATGACCAGGCATTGGTAGGTGACAAAACGATCATCTTCCGGTTGATTGATAAGGAGATGTATTTCAGCATGCGAAAAGACCAACCCAACCTGACCGTGGAACGCGGAATCGCGCTTCATAAGATGCTCCGGTTGGCAACAGCTTCGTGTGCCGGTGGCGCCTATCTTAATTTCATGGGAAATGAATTTGGGCACCCCGAATGGATCGACTTTCCGCGGGAAGGGAATGGTTGGTCGTATCAACATGCCCGGAGAATATGGAGTATTGCTGAAGATCCCGAATTGCGGTATCACTGGCTGCTCGATTTCGACCGGGATATGATTCATATTCTCAGGGAAGAAAGATTGCTCGAGAGTCCGGAAGTACGTTGGATTACCGACAATAAGGCCGATCAAATACTGGCCTTTCAGCGCGGTGATTTACTGTTTGTCTTTAATTTCAATCCCGACAAATCGTTTGAAGGATATGGAATACAGATGGACCCATCGAAATTCAGGGTAATTCTCAGTACAGATGCTCATCCTTATGGCGGACAAAACCGGATTGACCAGGATATCATTTATTACACGCTGCCGGTTTCTAAGTTGAGTTCCAACCATTATCTGAGGTTGTATTTGCCTGCACGTACAGCAGTTGTGCTGAAAAAAGAGTCGTACAAACGGATTCGATGACAGGGTAAAGCTTACGTTTTTTAATCAAACTTTTGATATGCCTGTGCTGTTTTGATTGATAAGTAAATGAAGTGAGAATTTTATAAAAACCGACTATTTATGGTATCAGAAATCAAAACCACCAAAGTTACTTTCACGGAAAACGGACCGATCATGATCGAAGGACCTGTTACGATGGAAGGTCAGTATGGCAATAAGGCCACAGAAACCAAAACCATTTTTCTTTGTCGTTGCGGAGGTTCGTCCAACAAGCCTTTCTGTGATGGCACTCACAAGAAAATCGACTTCAAGGGTTAGTTTATTTTATTGATTTATAGAAAATTGTTGCTTTCCTGTATACCAAAACCAGGGAGAATTTCGTTATTCTTCTTAGGAATGATCTAATTATTAACCAAAAGTAACCCCTTATGAGTAGACTTAGTCTTAGAAGTCTTTGGGTCGTTGGAATTATTATTGCTCTTTTTGCCCTGGTGTTGGCATCATGTTCCAAGGACGACGGCAAATCGCCGTTTGGCAGTAACACCGATGAAGACATAACCGTTGTTAACGATGACGCAGCTTTTACTTCAAGGGTAACGACAATGGATGAAGTGGTTAACGTGGCTTCATCTTCGCTGAAGGCGGCGTCTGTGGTCCCTTCGAATAGTTATACATTGAAGTTGGTGGCTCACGTCGATCCTCCTCTGGCAGATCAGGGGAAATCGGATAAGTTGAGTGCTTCTTTCGTTCAGGTGGTTGGTGATAAGGCTTATGTAACCTATCACCGGCAGGATGATATAGTAAAAGGAGCATTTGAGGTAATTGACATGTCCGATCCAAAGCATCCCCAAATTTCATCTCAGCTAACGTACGGAAACGTTGAATTCAACGCCTTAAATGTCGATGATCAAACCTATTCCGATCCGGATGCCGGCACAGTAACCCGTTGTTGGCTGGCCTGCGATGATCATAAAGATGGTGCAGTTCTTCGGGAACTTTACCTGGAAGCTAATGGAGATATTTATTATCCTACCGGGAAAAATAAAAACAAGATTATTCAACGCGATAAGGTGCTGGATGCTCCTTCTTCCAATGCGGTTTTCCGGCATGGCGACTATCTCTATTTTGCTGCCGGCGGTGAAGAGAAGACCATCACGAATAGTAAAGGAGAAACGATTACTCTGAACACCGGTATTACGAAGATTGCCCTGAGTGATTTCTCGACAGCGGCAAGGGTTCGGTTTTCTTACGCAAAGTATGCGGCTTATGCTGCCAATGTAGATAAAGTGGTAGGTTTTGAAGGTGTTGCCGATGCTAAACTGCACGTGTTAGCACCCGACCTTTCATCGGACGACGTGATGAATATCGGTAACTACTACTATCCCGGTAATTCGAATAACCCGGGTACCTCCGATAATCATACAACTCCCGATTACCAAGGGAAATCGACGATTACCGTAGACGGCAACCTGGTATTTGTTTCATTGGGAGCTGTTGGTTTGAAGGCTTTTGATTTGACAGCCGGTCAAACCGATCCGACTCCGGTGTACCAGTACTTATTGACCGATCAGAATGTTGGAAATGTGAATGCAGTAACGCTTTTCAATGGCGACATCATGATTGCCAATGGAGCCGATGGTTTGGTTGTCGCCAGTATTCCCGCTCAGGGAACTGATTTGGAAATCTTGGGAAGTTACAACCCGGAAGGTTCGGTGAATTATGTTGCCGGGACGAACGATTACATTATTTTGGCAGCTGGAACAGGAGGCTTGTATATCCTGAAGAAAGTTTGATCAAATAAAATACATGTGAACAGATAGAAGCGATCCGGATGGGTCGCTTTTTTTATGAAATTCACTATCAATATCCTTATTGTCATAGGCGGACTACCTGTAGTTTTTTTGGAGAAAGTATAAAGCTTCAAGGAGAACCGTATAAAGCTTCGACGAGAACCGTATCAGTGTAGCAGGGAGAACCGTATAAAGATTTGATGAGAACCGTATAAAGAAGAGAAGAGAAACGTATTAATTTCGGAGGTCGTTTTTTCTGAAAGTTTAATCATATGGTTCATCATGAAAATGGATATACCATACGTCAAAATAAAAACCACAAGGTGGTCAGTGTATGCACGCAAGACAAGATGGCTTTTTACGCTTTTGCAAAAATCTTCGTCTTTCTGATATTCAGAACAAAGGAAAGAACCCTAATATCATTTGTATCTCCGTTGGTGATTCCTAAGAATCATGATTGTTTTATGCTCCCTCTTTTTTTCGTGGAATTAACTTATTGAGTTCTTCAATGATTTGTTGCCTCTCTTTTCTTTTAATGCCGGAAAGACTAACCGGCGGATAAACGGCCACTCCTTGCCGGGTTCTGACCGTTAATATCAGGTCGGTCTTTATTCCGCCTAAATGTTTTTCAGCTTCCGCTTTCATCAAATTAGTAACGGGAAATTCGATGGATTGAAACAAGCGGTTGATAGTGAAGACGGAGAAGTACCGGATGATGATCTTCTCTTTTTCATCGAAAATACGGATGTACTGGAGATTGAGTGCGGCGATGAAAAGAAAAGCGACAACAAAGACGGCGGCACCAATAGCCAGCCAGGTAAAAAGTTGTAGCAGAAGTAAAACCGTTAAACTTACCAGAACGAGCACTCCTCCAAGCAGAATTCTCTTTCTCAGCTTGTCGGCATATTTCCGGTTACTGTATATCATCTTTGTGTGTATTTTAATGTAGAAGTTTGCAAATCGAAATTCAAAATAGCAAATAGTTTTAACTTTGTCCGGTAAACAACCGAAAAATGAACAATCTACCATCATACCATGCAGCAGTAACCGTAACTGATGATGTTGTAGCTGCTCTCTCTCAATTGATTTCCCGTTATCCCGAAGATAAGGTTTTTCTGGTGAGCGAATCGAATACGACCCAATTTTGTCTTCCTGTTTTACAGGACGTCATTGGATGGGAGAAGGTGAAGAAAACAGAAGTTCCGGCAGGCGAAGAAAACAAGAAGCTGTCTTCCGTAGAGAAAATCTGGCTGTTCCTGAGTCAAAATGGTGCTGACCGGAAATCACTGGTAATTAACGTGGGCGGTGGAATGTTAACCGACTTGGGAAGTTTTGCGGCTTCGACCTATAAGCGCGGAATGGATTTCGTGAATGTCCCGACTACGCTGCTATCACAGGTAGACGCTTCAGTCGGTGGCAAGACCGGATTCAATTTTAACGGGTTCAAAAATGAAATAGGGGTGATAAATCAACCCAAAGATGTCATTATCGATACGCGCTTTTTGAAAACCATCGACCGCCGGAATTTCGTATCCGGATTCGCCGAAATGGTGAAGCACGGCTTGATTCGCTCGGCCGATCATCTGAAGGAGGTCCGGAACTACGATCTCGATTTGCTCAACTACGAAGCGTTAGCCGGATTAATCGCCCGTTCGGTAGCCATCAAAGATTATTTTGTTGATAAGGACCCGACGGAAAAGAATATTCGCAAAGCCTTGAACTTTGGTCACACCATCGGTCACGCGTTTGAAAGCTATGCCATGACTTCCGGGAAACCGATATTACACGGCTATGCAGTGGCTTACGGTATGATGGCGGAATTGTATCTGTCGCACAAAATGGCCGGGTTGTCAAGTCGCGATTTGAAGGAACTTTCGTACTGGCTGATGACCATTTATGGAAAATTTGATATCACGGAAGAGGATTACGATGCGTTGCTGAGCCTGATGAGTCATGATAAGAAAAACGAAGGCAAGCGGATTAACTTTACGCTGCTGCCGAAAATTGGAAAAGTGGCGATTGATCAGGATTGCAGTCGCGACTTAATCATTGAATCGCTTGATTTTTACCGGAATCTTTCTCTTTAACGAATTGAATAGATGCTTTACCAGATAACCAGACCCAACAGCAGGTTGGAAGGAGAGATCAAACTGCCTGCTTCAAAAAGTATTAGTAATCGTGTGTTGATTATCAATGCGCTGAGTTATTCGCCATACACTATCGGAAATTTGTCGGATAGCGACGATACCCGCGTGATGGAGAAGGTGCTGAACGCTTCGACCAACGAGTTCGATATCGGTCATGCCGGAACGGCCATGCGTTTCCTGACGGCTTTTCTTTCGAAGATAATGGGGCAGTGGACGCTAACCGGTTCGGAGCGGATGAAACAACGGCCGATTAGCATACTGGTTGATGCATTACGTGAATTGGGAGCGGTAATCGAATATGCAGGAGAAGAGGGATATCCACCGTTGAAGATTACCGGAACCGCTCTGAAAGGTGGCGTCCTGGAGCTCGACGGAAGTGTGAGTAGCCAGTATATTTCAGCGTTGCTGATGATTGCTCCGTCTATCCAAAATGGTTTGACGTTGAGGTTGAAAAACAAGATTACTTCCCGGCCGTACATCGAGTTAACACTGAAGTTGATGAAGAAATTTGGTGTGCGGTATGCCTGGAAAGGGAGTGAGATTCGTATCGATCAGCAGGAATATAAGCCCATCCGATTCACGGTGGAAGCTGACTGGTCCGGTGCCTCTTACTGGTATCAAATTGCTGCCATGTCCGATGACTTCGATATTCTTTTAAAAGGACTGCGCTTGCAAAGCTTGCAGGGGGACGCAGTATTGGCCAAGTGGTTCGACCAATATTTCGGAATTCAGTCAAAACAGGAAGGCAATGATGTTCGAATTTCCCGGAAGGAAAAACCGGAGCTGAAACACCTGGATTTAAACTTTGTTGAAAACCCGGACGTGGCCCAGACTTTTGCCGTCTTGTGTGTAGCAAAGCAGATTCCCTTCCATTTTACAGGACTGCATACGCTGAAGATAAAAGAGACCGACCGGATTGCTGCTTTGCAGAATGAATGCGCTAAGCTGGGAGCCAAACTGACCGAACCACAGCATGGTGAAATTGACTGGGATGGAATGTTGGATGAACGTGTTGATGCGAGTGAGGCGACTATCGAAACCTATCATGATCACCGGATGGCATTGGCGTTTACTCCGGCAACGCTGGTATTCGGCAAATTGAAGATTGCCGATCCAATGGTGGTGACCAAATCTTACCCTGCTTTCTATGAGGATTTGAAGAAAGTTGGATTCACTGTTCAGGAAGTATCCGATTGATATCTACGGAGACGCTTTTCAGTTATTTCCAGCTTTCAGGATTCGTCGACAACTCAAAAATGTCGAGATAGCTCAACCGGATGATGTTGGCCATCTTGGTGTAGTTGATCATTTCCGGCACATCAGTCGGTTGGTGGTAATCCGGGTGACCACCGGTATGAAACCAGAACAGTGGCACATCATCTTTGACAAACCACACGTTATCGCTGCCGCTATCCGGTTTTTCCGAACCGTTGTATGAAACAACCAGGTTCAGGTTGTAGGCGCTGATGTGTTGCTTTGATAAAGTAACCGCCGGTTGGAAGGCTTTAGAATAAATCATGGTTACCTGGTTGTCCGGTGCTTCCGGGCCGGCGTTTCGGCCAATCATATCGAAATTGAGGTAGGCCATTATTTTTCCCTTGTTTGCCCAGTGATTGACAAAGTAATGTGAGCCCAGCAATCCTCTTTCTTCCCCGTCCCAACAGGCGAATAAAATGGTGTATTCGGGTTGAACTCCCGATGCAATCATGGCTTTGGCAATGTTCAATACTGCAGAAACTCCCGATGCGTTGTCATCGGCGCCATTCCAAATATAGCCATCGTGGGTGCCCAAATGGTCGTAATGGGCACCAATTACAATGAACTTATCCTTTTTCTTTCCTTCAATTTTGCCCAGCACATTTCGCAGCTGTAGTCTTCGATTCCTGGTGTTTATTGCCAGTTCAATTGTCTTTCTGCTGATGGCTTGTGATACATTTTTCAGTTCGGAAGCTTTCTTTCGGGCTCGCGTATTCTGAAACTCCGGTCCCATGATGTCTGAAAATACAGAAGGAGAAATGTAAATAACCGGAATATTTCCGTCGCCCGTGTTGGGTAGGTAAACCCGTTTGTCATAAAACGATTCACGCTTCTTCACGCCTTCATACATCGCATTGTGGAAATAGTATTGGTTGGCGTTCCAATGGCTGATTTGCGCACCGTCCGCAACTTCCAGGACTGCGACTGCTCCATTGTCTTTTGCTTGTTTATTTTTCAAACGCTCCAGCGCCCTGCCTTCCGGTCCCGTGATTTGTTTCGCTGCCGGACTACCTTTAAAATCCTGTCCGGGTAAACCTGCCCATCTGACGATGATTTTATTTTTGACGTCGATTTTGTTGAAATCATCATAACCGCTTTTTTTATCCGTCATGCCATAACCGACGAACGCTACAGGCGCCGAAACCTGGCTGCTCCCGTTCGGAATAGTCACCCGAAAGTTCGTTTTATACGCGTATTCCTTTCTTAGCGTTGCTTTGTCTGAAGTCGTGACTAATGCGAGCTCCTGGACGGTATCAGGAGAAACCTCAATCGCCTGGAAAGGTTGAAAGAAGGAAGCTGTTGTTCTTGGTTCCGCTCCCAGGAGCTTTTGGTAACGATTTGGTTTGAAAGTAACAGAGTCCCCCATGGCTTCCAGCCCAATGAAGCTAAACAATGACGCTACATATTCACCTGCCGTTTGCCCTTGTTTTGTACCTGCCATTCGTCCTTCCAACAGGTCGTTGGCCAGAAACTGAACCGGACTTTTCACGCTGTTCATGGTAATTGCTTGCAAACCCTTGTCTTTTTGGGTTTGCCCGAAAGTAGTCAGATTCAGAAGCAGGAGAAGCAGTAATAGTGTCATTAAGCGCATGGCGTAAGGCGATTGTTTGGTTTATAAAGTGTTTAGGCCAGTTTCAGGGCAATGTCCATCATTTGTGTAAAAGTGGTTTGCCGTTCTTCCGAAGTGGTCGATTTTCCTTCCGGGATATGGTCACTGACGGTCAAAATAGAAAGTGCCCGTTTCTTGTATTTGGCAGCAATCGTATAAAGAGCAGCCGTTTCCATTTCCACTGCCAGAACATTGAATTTCTGCCATACGGCAAATGGGTCGCCAATGTGCTCGTCGTTGTAAAAGAAGTCAGAACTTAAAACATTTCCTACATGAAGGTTCACGTCTTTTCCCCGGGCAATAGTGTAGGCTCTGTGAAGCAGGTCAAAATCGGCTAGCGGAGCAAACTGTAGCCCGCCGAATCGCAACTGGTTCATACCATTATCGGTACAAGCACCTTGTGCGAGAATAATATCCCGGAGTTGTACTTCCGGTTGTATGGAACCACAGCTGCCGATACGGATAAGCTGTTCACAATCGTATTCTTCAATTAGCTCAGTGGCGTAAATCGACATGGACGGCATTCCCATGCCGGTTCCCTGCACACTCACTTGCTGTCCGTTGTAATAACCGGTGTAGCCTAACATGCCGCGGACTTCGTTGTAGCAGACCGTATCGTCCAGAAAGTTATCAGCAATGAACTTTGCGCGAAGCGGGTCACCCGGGAGAAGAACGGTTTTTGCGATGTCTCCTTTTTTAGCCTGGTTGTGTATACTCATCGAATTTTTATTTAGTCGTTAATAGAGTTGGTTTGTCAGGCAAAATAGCAAAATGTTTTTTACCTGATATCACTTTTAAAAAGGTGTTTGGAGGGTTTGCTTATCGTTTCGACAAGAAGAAGTCTTTGACAAGTGTTGAACATTCAGCCTCCATAATTCCTCCCAGTAAGGTTGTTTTAGGATGTAAGGCTTTCGCTGCAAACTTTTGGAAGCCTCTCTTTTCGTCTTCGGCACCATATACAATTCGTCCGATTTGTGACCAGCCCAATGCCCCGGCACACATCACACAAGGCTCCAGGGTAACATATAGTGTGCATTCGTTCAGGTATTTGCCGCCTAACATGTTGGCAGCAGCCGTGATGGCCTGCATTTCCGCATGAGCGGTTACATCGTTCAGCTTTTCGGTGAGGTTATGCGCACGTGCAACGATACGATTCTGGCAAACGACTACAGCGCCGACGGGGATTTCTCCCATATCAAATGCTTTCTGCGCCTCGTTAAGCGCTTGCTTCATGAAGTATTCATCGGAAAATGGTTCCAGCATGTTATGAGTTTTAGTTTAAAAGTAATTCTGATTCTAAAAGCAGGCAAGTCCGATTCCCAAAATATTTCTCAGGAGGCGCCTAAACCTGTGATTGATTGCTTCCTGTTTTCTTTAGAACTTTTGTACTTTTGCATTCAAATTTATAAAAGAATAATCGATGTACAGAAGCCATAATTGCGGTGAATTACGAATCAACCAGGCTGGCGATGAAGTGACGCTTGCCGGATGGGTACAGAGGGTCCGCAACCTCGGTGCAATGACTTTTGTTGACCTCCGTGACCGCTACGGTATTACGCAGCTGGTTGCTGACGATACTGCTTCGGCTGAAATTAAGGATGCTGTGAATCACCTGGGACGTGAATTTGTCATCCAAATCGTAGGTGTCGTGAGAGAACGCGCGAGCAAGAACAGCAAAATTTCTACGGGAGATGTGGAGGTAGAGCTCAAAAAAGTCACGGTTCTGAATCAATCGGTTGTTCCTCCGTTTACCATTGCTGAAGATACGGATGGCGGTGATGAAATTCGTATGAAATACCGGTATCTCGACTTGCGTCGGGAAAATGTTCGCAAGAATCTCGAGCTTCGTGCCCGGATGGCCCATTACGTAAGAAATTACCTGAATGACCAGGATTTTATCGAAACAGAAACGCCGGTTCTGATCAAGTCTACACCGGAAGGTGCCCGCGACTTCGTAGTTCCTTCGCGAATGAATCCCGGCGAGTTTTATGCGCTTCCGCAATCGCCGCAGACCTTCAAACAGTTGCTGATGGTTGCTGGTTTTGACCGGTACTATCAGATTGTAAAATGCTTCCGCGATGAGGACCTTCGCGCAGACCGGCAGCCTGAGTTTACGCAGATTGATTGCGAGATGTCGTTCGTGGAGCAGGATGATGTGCTGAGTATGTTTGAAGGGCTGACCCGACATCTTTTCAAGGAACTGAAGGGTTTCGACCCGGGTGAGTTTCCGCGTATGCCTTACGAAGAGGCAATGGAAAAATATGGCTCAGACAAACCCGATATTCGCTTTGGGATGGAAATCCATGACCTGACGGAAACGGTGAGGGGAAATGGCTTCAAAGTGTTTGACGAAGCTGAATATATTGGAGGTATTTGTGCTTCCGGCGCAGCTTCCTATTCGCGCAAGCAACTGGATGCGTTGACGGATTTTGTTAAACGTCCACAGGTTGGTTCCAAAGGGCTCGTTTATGTGAAATATAACGAAGACGGCTCATTTAAATCGTCAGTTGATAAATTCTATAGTGCCGACGATTTGAAGAAGTGGGCCGATCTGTTTGGAGCCGTTCCCGGTGACTTGCTACTGGTTTTGTCAGGCAGGAAAGAGGCGACACAAACAGCTACAGGGATACTTCGTTTGGAAATGGGCAAGCAGTTAGGGCTGGCTAAAAGTGATGATTTCCGTCCGTTGTGGGTGGTTGATTTCCCATTGCTGGAATGGGATGAAGAAGTGCAGCGCTTTTTTGCTATGCACCATCCGTTTACATCGCCAAAATTGGATGAAGTGGATTTGTTGGATACCGATCCGGGTAAGGTTCATGCGAATGCTTATGACCTGGTGATTAACGGTGTGGAAATTGGTGGCGGTTCTGTTCGTATTTTCAACAGCGAGCTGCAGGCCAAAATGTTTAAGACACTCGGTTTTACCAAAGAAGAGGCTGAGAAGCAGTTTGGCTTCCTTATGGATGCGTTTAAATATGGTGCGCCTCCGCATGCAGGAATTGCTTTCGGTTTCGACCGTTTGGTATCGCTGTTTGCCGGGCTCGACAGTATTCGCGATGTGATTGCATTCCCGAAAAACAATGCCGGGCGTGACGTAATGATTGACAGCCCGTCGACCATTGCTGATGCACAGTTGGACGAACTTACCCTGAAAGTCGTTCCGCAAAAAGAAAAGAAATAAAAATAGCGTACGCGTTACTAATTAAAACGGTTGTTCTTATGAGCAGCCGTTTTTTGTATGTTAAAAATATTGGCACAAAAAAAGCGGCCTGAATTTCAGACCGCTTTCTTTTATTTAGTGTACATCTTAGTTTTTCTCAGTACGTTTTCTGGCTGAGTAATTGATGTGAAGAGCCTGAACTCTCCTCAATTCCTGCTTCACGTCTGAAACGATACCCATCTTGGTATATTGATCCACTTTAAGAGAGGTAACCATCAACGGAACTTCGTTCTCGTCGTGTGCTTCCCTTTCGGACACAATAAAATCCTGGATGTCGCCAACAGTGGCAAATGAATCGTTCAGCTGAATTCGCGGTTCGCTACCTAACTGTGCCTGGTATTGCTGTTGAGGAGGGCCGATGTAGATGTAACTCACCAAAGATTTCCGCTCCAGTTTGCTCAACTCAGTTGCCTGGGGCAACTTAATTTGTACTTTCAACGTTACCTCACGCATGGTGGTCGACACCATGATGAAGAACAGAAGCATAAATACAATGTCAGGCAAAGCTGCTGTCGAAATCGGTGGAGTTTCCTTTTTGTCGTCTTTTCTGAATTTTGACATTCTTTAAATCCTCCTAATTATTTTTTACCAACTTTTTTGGGCTCAGCTTCTGAAATACGTGATGGGTAAATCTCTTGAACAGCTTTCTGCTGATCTCTATCGAGATCGTCATAGGATTTTCCCCATTTCCGTTGTGCCAGCTGGTCCCGTAAGTCGTTGATAGCGCCTACCAATTCATTCTGGACCGCGATATAGGTACCATATGTCGTACCTACGTCATTCTGCAGCGAGATGACTCCCTTGGTAACTTCCGTCGGACCAAAGAAGGGAACGTCTTTCACTTCTTTTTCCGGTAACGTCGGATCGTTATTCGGGTTGGCCATAAAATTTTCCGCTGCTTCGCGAAGGTCGCGGACGCGCATCGGTTTGCCTTCCACCAACAACTGATCGTTCTTGTTCACCAGCACAACAAAGACGTTACGTTCTTTAATTTGTGGCTGTTTGCTCAAGTCCTGATTCGGCGGAGGTGGCGGTGGCAACTTACGTTCGAGCCCAGAATCAACGTCCATGGTAGTTGTTACCAGGAAGAAGAGAAGCAACATGAAGGCAATGTCAGCCAAAGATGCAGCATTATATTCCGGTAATTTTCTAGGCATGTTTATTTAATTTCATGTTCAGTTATGATGAAAAAGTCACCCTTTTTCATTCTGATTTAAATCTTATTTCCAGAAACGGGAAAGACCCGAATAAATAACAGACAAAACGGCTCCGCCAAACAAGATGTAGGTGGTATAGAGCAGGGTGTCTGTGAATTTAGCAACTTCAGGGGTCAATGTTCCCTTCTGAACCATCGTTTGAGCTCCGTAGAAATTTGGAATTTCTGACGATGCCAGCAGGCTTGCAATAATGACTACTGCGGCAAGCACTCCTATAGCCATCAAGCTCTTTTTAGCTTTTTCTCCAGATGAGAACATGTGGAAAACGGAGAATCCGACAGCAACAATAGCCGCAATGCCAAAGAGTATGTATGACCAGCGAAGGTTAAGATTTATCATTGAGTCCTGTTGTGGTGTATCAATCTTATCGACCAGCAGCACGATAAAGATTGCTGATAACGCCAACATGACCCAAAGAATAATAGTCAGTATTCTTGTTACTTTACTACTCATGGGTACGAATTAATTTTGTAATTACTTCTTCAGGTTGTGTTTTACCAACAGGTCAAGCAGAGAGATAGAAGCATCTTCCATGCTGTTGATGATGCTATCGATTTTTGCAACACAGTAGTTGTAGAAAATCTGAAGGATGATAGCAACGATAAGACCTGTTACAGTAGTAATAAGTGCAACCTTAATACCACCAGCAACCAGAGAAGGAGAAATGTCACCAGCAACCTGGATAGCATCGAATGCTGAAATCATACCGATTACAGTTCCCATGAAACCAAGCATCGGAGCCAGTGCGATAAACAGTGCAATCCAGCTCAGTCCTTTTTCCAGCAGACCAGCCTGTACACCACCGTATGATACGATTGACTTCTCAACTACGTCGATTCCTTCGTCGAAACGATCGAGTCCCTGATAGAAAATAGAAGCAACAGGACCGCGGGTGTTGCGGCAAACTTCCTTAGCAGCTTCTACACCACCACTATTCAATGCATCTTCTACATTTGCCAGCAGTTTTTTGGTGTTGGTAGTGGCGAGGTTCAAATAAAGAACTCTCTCGATAGCCAATGCAAGACCAAGAATCAGGGCGATAAGTACGAATGCCATGAAGCTCGGACCCCCCTGAATGAAATATTGCTTAAGCATGCTGTGAAGAGACTTGCCTGATTCAGCTTTGGCAGCTGCTTGCTCTACAGGATCAGCTGTCAAGTCAGAGCTTTGAGCCTGAGCCTGTGTTACGGAATCAGTAGCCGCTTGTTCAGTAGCTGCCTGCGTGGTGTCTTGCTCCTGTGCGAAAGCAACCACCGATGCGCCAAAACTAAGCATCCCGAAAACTGCAATTAACGCAAATAGTTTTTTCATAATTGGTTTTGAATTTTGATTAATAAATTGTTCTTACTATTAATTTCTATTTACGATTTATTGATCTACAATAAATTTCCAACAAATAAAAAAAAATCCTTGTTTCGTTCTTCAATTAGCCCCCCGTTTTCTCTTTCCAAATGAAACTATTTCCGCTTAAAAAGATTCCGGATTGGTCTAAAATTCAGGCACGCAAATTACAAAAAAAAGTTGAAAAAAAAACAACTCATTCTGTTATTTCCCCGCTCAGACTCCGTTGTAAATGAGTCTTCACTTCCTCTGTTGTGAGCTCTTGTCCGAGTAGAAACATCAACTTAGTGATAGCTGCTTCAACGGTTATGTCTTTTCCACTGATAACGCCTGCGTTGAGCAGATCATAGCTGGTCATGTATTGTCCCATCTGCACTCTGCCGCCTGAACACTGTGTTACATTCAGGAAGATAACCCCTTGCCTGATGGCTTTCCGGATGGCGTTTAACAGCCAACGGTGTGTGGGAACATTTCCTGAACCATACGATTCCAGTACAACACCTTTCAATTCCGGTAGATTCAGTGCATGCTCAATATACTGGCGGTTCATCCCCGGAAACATCTTCAAGATAATGACTTTATCACTGATGTTGGTGTTAACTTTTAGTATGCCTTTGTTTTTCGGGTAATTAATGCGGTCGTAACTGTATACAATATCCACTCCGGCACGGGCCAGAATCGGATAATTGTGTGACATAAACGCACTGAATTTTTCTGAATCTTCTTTTGTTGTGCGGTTGCCGCGAAAAAGGCGGGAGTTGAAATAAATACAGACTTCCGGAACAATGGCCCGGCCGTTTCGGCTGGCGGCCGCAAGTTCTACGGCCGTTACCAGGTTTTCTTTCCCGTCGGTACGCATAACACCAATAGGAAGCTGCGAACCGGTCAGGATAACGGGCTTGTCGAGGTTCTCGAACATGAAGCTTAATGCAGATGCGGTGTACGCCATGGTATCGGTGCCGTGAAGAACAACAAAACCGTCGTATTTTTGGTAGTTCTGACGTACCGTTCTGGCAATCCGGGCCCAAATCGCCGGTTGCATGTCGGACGAGTCGATGGGAGGATTGAAGGCGGTTGCCGATACTTCTATGCCAAGTTTCGACAACTCAGGAATTTCATTTTGGATGTGGGAAAATTTCATCGGGGCCAGTGTGTGGGTATCGGGATCTTCCCGCATCCCGATGGTGCCGCCGGTATAAATAATATGAATTGAAGGCTTTTCGTTGTTTTTCACACCTAATGTTTTTATCACCGATTGCCGAATCGGTGAAAATTTGGATGAAGTACAATAATATAATACGTGTAATTTGAGTCCGGCGAACGGGTTCAACCCGGATTTCTTTGTCTACACGATTAAATTGCCCTCAAAATTAGAAATATTGGAACGAAGCGTGGTCAGATTCCAAACATTTCTTCAGCATTTTTTGTTGTTATTTCGGCGATTTCTTCGGGAGTAGTGTTGTGCAGTTCGGCAACTTTGGCGGCTACCTGTACAATGTGTGCACTTTCGTTGCGTTTCCCTCTGAATGGAACGGGTGCAAGATAAGGTGAATCGGTTTCCAGCAGAAGATGTTTGGGATCGATTTGGGAGATGACTTTATCGACGCCGGCATTTTTAAAGGTAACAATACCATTCACACCAATTTTAAATCCCCAGTCAATAATCTGTTCTGCCTGTTTCAGCGTTCCGGTGAAGCTGTGAAAAACGCCTCTTAGGTTTTCATCTGCAGCTTTTCCTACTTCGTTGAATACTTCTTCGAATGAATCCCGTACGTGGATTACTACCGGAAGTTTGCGCTCTTTTGCCCATTGCAACTGAACGCGAAAAACCTCGGTCTGTTCTTCGACGAAAGTCTGATCCCAGAACAGGTCGAGCCCGATTTCGCCGATACCATAAAACTGGTGGCGGTCGAGCCAAAAGCGAACAATTTCCAGTTCATTTCGAAAATCTTCCTTTACCGAAGTAGGGTGCAATCCGATTAACGGATAGCAAACATTCGGGTACGATGCTGACAAGTCCAGCATGGGTTTGATGGAAGAGCTGTCGATATTGGGGAGAACTATTTTCTTAATTCCGGATGTTGTGGCACGGTTTACAACTTCCGTCCGATCGATATTAAACTCAGGCGAATAAATATGTGAATGGGTATCAACAAACATTTTTCGAAATTTGGTCAAAAATAGCAAAAGCAGAAGCATCCACCCATTAACAGAATGTTATCTGAATCCTAAGTGCAATTTACATTGGAAATAATTGAGCCTGGTTGATGCGAAAAGAGCCATTTCCCGGAAGGGAAACGGCTCTTTCTGCTTTTTAGGATAGGTGCTTATACAAGCCCTTGTGCCAGCATGGCATCGGCAACTTTTACGAAGCCACCAACATTGGCACCTTTGACATAATTTATCTTACTTCCGTTACGTCCGTGGATTTTACAAGTCTCGTGAATCTCTTTCATAATAATATGTAAGCGTTGATCCACTTCTTCGCGGGTCCAGTTGTAACGCATGCTGTTTTGTGACATTTCTAAACCAGAAACAGCAACACCACCGGCATTAACTGCTTTACCCGGAGCATACGCGATTTCTTTGGTCAGCAATTCTGCTGCGTCAGCTGTACAGCCCATGTTGGAAACTTCGCCAACGAGGAAGCAGCCGTTCTTGATCAGCAACTTGGCGTCTTCTTCGTTCAACTCGTTTTCAGTAGCACATGGCATGGCAATGTCAACTGCTTGTTCCCATGGTTTTTTACCAGCGAAGAACTGTGCGCCGAACTCTTCGGCATAAGGCTCAACAATGTCGTTGTTGGTTGCCCGCAGTTCGAGCAGGTAGTCAACCTTTTCGCCGGTAATACCAGCGGCATCGTAAATGTAACCGTCGGGACCGGAGATAGTAACTACTTTACCACCCAGTTCGTTGATCTTACTGATGGCTCCCCAGGCAACGTTTCCGAAACCGGATACCGAGAATACCTGACCTTTGATGTCTTTGCCCATTTCGGCCAGCATGTGCTGAACGAAGTACACGGCACCGTAACCGGTTGCTTCCGGACGGATGAGTGAACCTCCCCAACCCAGACCTTTTCCGGTCAATACGCCAGTAAACTCATTGCGGATGCGTTTGTACTGTCCGAAGAGGTAGCCGATCTCGCGACCGCCAACGCCGATGTCACCAGCGGGTACATCAGTATCCGGACCGATGTGGCGGCTCAACTCGGTCATGAACGACTGACAGAAACGCATGATTTCGTTGTCGCTGCGTCCTTTGGCGCTGAAGTCGGAGCCTCCTTTACCGCCTCCCATAGGAAGGGTGGTCAGGCTGTTTTTAAAGGTTTGTTCAAACCCTAAAAACTTGAGAATACTTAAATTAACACTGGGGTGGAAACGTAATCCACCTTTATATGGACCAAGTGCGCTGTTGAATTCGACGCGGTAACCGCGGTTAATTTCAACTTCGCCCCGGTCATTCATCCAGGGAACCCTGAACATGACGACTCTTTCGGGCTCCACCATGCGTTCCAGAATGCGTGCCTGCTTGTAACGAGGATTTGAATCGTAAACCTCCCAAACAGATTCAACAACTTCCTGAACGGCCTGATGAAATTCCTTCTCGCCATTGGTGCGGGCCTTTAAGGCCTCCATGAATTGATCTATACCGGTATTCATGATAACATATTTTTGTAAAAACCCTATGGATTCCGTCTGTGTGCGGGTATAATGCCCGAAGACAGTTACACCCCGACGGTTTCAATTTGTTAGAGTCAAAGGTAGAGAAAACATTTTCTCCTCTTCCTAATGATTATTCAAAAAACAGGAATCGCTCAATAGTCAGTAAATCAGTCATTACGGATGCTTTCAGAGTATGTTTAATAGCACAAAAAACCGGAAGTTTGACTTATGTCAGAATTTTGAAAGTGGATTTTTGGCCTTATGAATAAATGAGGTGCTGATTGCGTGAAAGCCAGAAAGAGAAAACGCCCCTCTGCCGGAGCAAAGGAGCGTATCGGTATAGATTGGAAAACAGAAAATCAAACTAATCCCTGCGCCATCATGGAGTTGGCAATCTTTAGGAAACCTCCGATGTTGGCACCTACTTCGTAGTTAACGAATCCATCTTTTTGCGTACCATACTTCACGCAAGTGTGATGAATATTCTGCATGATTTGCAGCAATTTCTCGTCAACTTCTTCGCGGGTCCATTTCAGGCGCATGGAGTTTTGTGTCATCTCGAGACCTGATACAGCAACACCACCTGCATTGGAAGCTTTGCCCGGTGCGTACAGGATTTTGTGCTTCATGTACAGATGAATTGCCTCAGCCGTACTTGGCATATTAGCTCCTTCAGCTACACAGAAACAGCCATTCTCGATCAGCATGCGCGCATCGTTTTCATCTATCTCATTCTCGGTAGCCGATGGCAATGCAACATCGCATTTTTCACTCCACGGACGGGCATTGGGAACGTATTTTACACCGTACTTTTCAGCGTATTCTTTAATTCGGCCGCGTCGGTTATTTTTCAAATCCATCACGTACTCCAGCTTTTTGCAGTCGATGCCAGTCGGATCATATATGTAACCGCTTGAATCGGAAAGCGTAATAACTTTTCCGCCGAGTTCAATTACTTTTTCAGCAGAGAACTGTGCTACATTACCCGAGCCGGAAATTGCGACGGTCAGGCCATTGAAATCTTTGCCCTGGGTCTTAAGCATTTCGCGGGCAAAATATACATTACCATAACCGGTTGCTTCCGGTCTGATTAGCGAACCACCCCACTCGATTCCCTTTCCAGTTAAGGCGCCCGTAAATTCATTTCGTAGTCGTTTGTATTGTCCGAAAAGGAAACCGATTTCGCGTCCTCCAACGCCAATATCACCTGCCGGGACATCGGTGTAAGGCCCGATATGTCGACTGAGTTCCGTCATAAACGACTGACAGAACCGCATTACTTCTGCATCTGATTTGCCTTTGGGATCAAAGTCAGAACCACCTTTACCGGCTCCCATCGGAAGATTGGTGAGGCTGTTTTTAAAGGTTTGCTCGAAGGCCAAAAATTTCAGGATACTAAGGTTGACACTGGGGTGAAAACGAAGGCCACCTTTATAAGGACCAATGGCGCTGTTCATTTCCACTCGAAATCCCCGGTTAACGTGAATGTTTCCCCGGTCGTCCATCCATGGAACCCGGAATTGAATGACTCTTTCCGGCTCCGTCATTCGTTCCAGAATCTTCGCTTTCATGTACTGGGGATGAGCCATTAGGTAGGGGGCGAGCGATTCGACGACCTCATGAACGGCCTGGTGGAATTCTACTTCATGCGGATCTTTTTTTCTTAAATCGGACATGAATTCGTCGACCAGTTTGGTCGGTGATGAAAGTGTGGCGGTGGCTGTCATAGCTGTTTGTTTTATTAATTAAGGTATGATAAGGTAGAAAATGCAATTTAAACACGGGGTGTTCTTTAACATATCATTGAGGATTAGATGTTTTGAGGTGAAAAAGCCCCGTTCATTGGTCTCCGATTTATTTTCGGGGCACCTAAAAGTTATTTTCATGATTTTTAGGAAGCTTTCCGGCAGTCAGAAAATAAAGTCTTATTTTCGCACTTTAGTTGAAAAAAGAATTTAATAGTCTCAATAAAGATGGATTACAACTTCAGGGAGATTGAAAAAAGCTGGCAAAATTACTGGGCCGAGCATAAGACCTTCAAAACAGAAGACGATTATTCAAAACCGAAATTCTATTGCCTCGATATGTTTCCTTATCCTTCGGGTGCCGGATTGCATGTGGGCCATCCGGAAGGATATACGGCTACCGATATCATTTGCCGTTACAAAAGGGCAAACGGATTTAACGTCCTTCACCCAATGGGATGGGATGCGTTCGGACTCCCTGCAGAACAGTATGCTATTCAAACCGGTACCCATCCGGCGATTACCACGCAAAAGAATTGTGACAACTTCCGCCGTCAGATTCAGTCGTTGGGATTGAGCTACGACTGGGACCGGGAAATCAATACGACCGATCCGGCATATTATAAATGGACACAATGGATTTTTACCCGTTTATATAATACGTGGTTTGATGGGGAGCAGCAGAAAGGTCGTCCGATAGAAGAACTGTCTGTTCCGGCAGAAATTGAAAGTAAAGGAAAAGAAGCAGTACGCGAGTATATTGATGAAAAGCGTCTGGCTTATTACGATAATGCACAGGTTTGGTATTGCCGTCATTGTAAGACGGTTTGTGCCAACGAAGAGGTGCTGAACGACGGCTCGCACGAGAAGTGCGGTACGAAAGAGGTGGAGCGTCGTTTCCTGAAACAGTGGATGCTTCGTATTCCGCATTATGCCGAGCGTTTGCTGACCGGCCTTGACAATCTGGACTGGCCGGAAGGCGTGAAAGATATGCAGCGGAACTGGATTGGAAGGTCAACCGGTGCCGAAGTGGATTTCCTGCTGGATGGTGTTGATGAGAAAATCAGGGTGTACACTACCCGCCCCGATACATTGTTTGGCGCAACCTATATGGTCATTGCTCCAGAGCATGAATTGGTTGACGTGATTACTACGGAGGAACACAAAGATGCCGTTAATGATTACGTGCGCTCGGCTGCACTGAAAAGTGATTTGGACCGGACCGATTTGGCGAAAGATAAAACCGGCGTATTTACGGGCCGGTATGCTATTAATCCCCTTACCGGGAAGAAAATTCCGGTGTGGGTGGCCGATTATGTGCTGACGGGATACGGTACCGGTGCGATTATGGCTGTGCCAGCGCATGATACCCGTGACTTTGAATTTGCGAAAACATTCGGTTTAGATATTGTCTGCATTCTCGATCCGAAAGATGCGGAACCTGAATTACGTGAAAAGGTTCTTAAGGGAGACGCTTGCTGGACGGAAGACGGAGCTTATATCAACTCGGCTAACGAAAGCGAAGGCCTCGATATTGACGGCATGAGCAAAGAGGACGGCCTGAAAACTGTTATTGAATGGCTTGAGTCGAAAAATCTGGGTAAAGCTACCGTGAATTACAAGATCCGTGACTGGTTGTTTAGCCGTCAGCGATTCTGGGGAGAGCCTTTTCCGGTAATTCACTGGGAAGATGGCGAAGTTTCCGTTTTGTCAGACGAAGATCTGCCCCTGATTCTTCCGGATGTTGAAAAATATCAGCCGGGAGAAACGGGCGAGTCTCCTTTGGCCAATGCTGGCGATTGGTTATATGTAACCGATTCAAATGGACGGAAAGGCCGTCGTGAAACGAATACCATGCCCCAGTGGGCCGGGTCGTGCTGGTACTACCTGCGCTATATCGACCCGAAAAATGACGAGGCTCCGTTCGATAAAGTAAAGGAAAACTACTGGATGCCGGTCGACTTGTATGTAGGTGGTGCCGAACATGCGGTACTTCACTTGCTGTATAGCCGTTTCTGGCATAAAGTATTGTTTGATTTGGGTGTGGTTTCTACCGATGAGCCCTATCTGAAATTGTATAACCAGGGAATGATTCTGGCTTTTGCTTATGAAACGGCTTCCGGCTCGAAAGTTCCTTCTGATATGGTGGAGGAACGTGACGGCAGTTATTTCCATATCGAAACCGGTGAGGAGCTGAAGCAGATTGTGGCCAAGATGTCCAAGTCGCTAAAGAACGTCATCAATCCGGACGACGTGGTAGAAGAATACGGAGCCGATTCATTGCGTCTGTACGAAATGTTTATGGGGCCGCTGGATGCCACCAAACCCTGGACCGATACCGGTGTGAAAGGTGTGTATAATTTCCTGCGAAGGGTATTCACCTTCTTTTCGAACCTGGACAACGTAAGTGAAAGCGAAGATACCAAAGAGACGTTGAAGCTTTTACATCAAACCATCCGGAAGGTAGGCGATGACGTAGAAGATTTGAAGTTCAATACCGCGATTTCGCAGATGATGGTGTTCACTAACCATTGTTATAAAGCCGGCAAGGTGTCCCGTTTGACTGCCGAAACATTCATGCAGGTGTTGGCTCCTTTTGCTCCGCACATTGCGGAAGAGCTTTGGAACCTCTATGGGAACGATGCCAGTGTAAGTTTGGCTGAATGGCCCAAAGTGAACGAAGAATACCTGGTTGAGAATACCTTTGAGTATCCGGTTTCATTTAATGGAAAAATGCGCTTCAAACTCGAACTTCCGTTAGATATTTCGAAAGATGATGCTGAAAAAGCAGTACTGGAACATGAGGCTGCAAAACGTTGGACGGAAGGTAAAACCGTGGTGAAACTGATTTACGTACCAGGTAAGATTATCAACGTGGTTGTTAAGTAATTGTAAAGAATCCAATCTTCATAAAAAGCACGGAAAAATCATGATTTCCGTGCTTTTTTTTATTCTACTTTTGCGCAAATTTTAATCGAGATGAGCGGAAAAGTATATAATCAGGTTCGGGACTACGCAACTATCGTTTTAGGGTTATTCCTGTATGCTTTTGGTGTAGCTGCATTTTTAATTCCAGCTAAGATTATTGGTGGCGGAATTACGGGTGTGGCAACGGTTATTTACTTCACGACGGGAATAGAAACCGGGTATACCTATTTTATTATTAATATTTTCCTTGTTTTGGCAGCCATCAAAATACTGGGGACAAGCTTCGGGGTGAAGACGATCTTCGGTATGGCGGTGATGGCCGTATTTCTGAATGTATTACAGTCGATATTTACTCACCCTATTATCGACGATCAGTTTTTGTCTGCTGTTCTGGGAGGTATCCTGGGGGGAGCCGGCCTGGGAATTGTCTTTAATCGTGGAGGAAGTACCGGTGGTACCGATATTATCGCGATGATTATTAATAAGTATCGGAATGTAAGCCCGGGACGTATTATTATGTATTGCGACGTGATTATTATTGCTTCCTCGTTTTTCGTTCTGAAATCAGTAGAGGGAATGGTGTACGGTTACGTTTCGATGTGGGTCGTTTCTTATACGGTCGATTCGTTCTTGAACGGTGCCAAGCAGTCGGTTCAGATGTTTATCTTCTCCGAGCGCTACGATGATATCGCGGATTATATTGTTTATCAAGCAAATCGGGGACTAACTGTTTTCGACGGAACGGGTTGGTACACCCGGAAACATGTAAAAGTGATTATGACGGTAGTTAGAAAAAGAGAGGCTTCTCCAATTTATAAACAAATAAAACAGATTGATCCTGATGCATTTATATCCCAGAACTCCGTAATGGGTGTATTTGGTCACGGATTTGACCAAATCAAATATTAACTTTGTCTGTGTTGTGATTATTATCATATGTTAAATCAGGGAAAGTAGAAGCAAATGAAAAAGTGGATTCCGGGGATTATTTTGGCCGTTTTGATAATTGTTGTTGTGGGATTTTTTATCATCCGGAAGAATACAAAATCGGGGCAGGGAGATTTATCGGTTACTCAACCAATTGATAGCGTAGCAAAGGTTTTACCGCCGCCAGTTTTAAAGTTTGGACTGCCGGTTGATTCCTTTGTTATTGAAAATAAGAAGGTGCGGCGCAATCAGAACCTTTCGGATATTTTGGTAAGATATGGCGTGTCGTATCAGGCTATCGATCAGCTTGCCCGGAATGCAAAAGGCGTTTTTGATGTGCGTCGGATCAAGGCAG
This sequence comes from Prolixibacter sp. NT017, assembly GCF_009617875.1. Taxonomy (NCBI): domain Bacteria; kingdom Pseudomonadati; phylum Bacteroidota; class Bacteroidia; order Marinilabiliales; family Prolixibacteraceae; genus Prolixibacter; species Prolixibacter sp. NT017. Next base: position 4,809,076 of record NZ_BLAV01000001.1, read on the forward strand.
GAAGTGCCTATTCTATGTTCCTGGCTCACGATTCTTTGCATACTCCCCGTTATTTCATTTACGAAGATTCACCTGTTGATTATTATACATTCGACCTTAGTGGCGATTCACTTCGCGTGAAAGCCGGTCAGAAACCGGTGATAACCAAACGCAAGGTGGCATTTGGTCAGATTAACTCTTCGCTGTGGAACGCAATGACGGATAATAATTTGAATCCGATTCTGGCTATCGACCTTTCAGAGATTTATGCCTGGACCATTGACTTTTTTGGAGTTCAGAGGGGAGATTGGTTTCAGATAATATACGATGAGAATTATGTCGATGGAAAATCCATTGGTATCGGAACCATTTATGCCGCCCGTTTTAATAACATGGGTGATGATTATTATGCGTTCAATTTCGATCAGGACGGCCGGGCCGATTATTTCGATGAAGACGGCAAGAGTTTGCGGAAAGCTTTCCTGAAAGCTCCACTCAAATATTCGCGCATCAGTTCGCGTTTTACCAACAGCCGCTATCATCCTATTCTACGAATCAGAAGACCGCACCATGGAGTTGATTACGCTGCACCGACCGGAACACCGGTTCATTCAATTGGTGACGGAGTGATTACGCGCCGGGGTTACCAGGCACGTGGTGGTGGCAATTACTTATACATCAAACACAACTCTGTCTACACGACTTCCTATATGCACCTTTCGCGGTTTGCCAAGGGCATGCACCCCGGTGTGCGTGTTAAGCAGGGACAGTTGATTGGCTATGTAGGAATGACAGGACTAGCTACCGGGCCACACCTCGATTTCAGGGTATATAAAAATGGTACAGCTGTCGATCCGCTAAAAGTGAAAGCGCCGCCTGTAGAACCGGTGAAGAAAGAGAATATGGTGCGTTTTGAGGAGCATCGGGATTCACTCATGAATGAGTTAATGACTATCCCGATTCCCGGCAACGAAACCGATCAAATTCCTGTGGCCGATGTCATTCACAGCACGCCTGCAGATAATCAATAACAGCTTTCGAATTTTTGGTACGGATTTTCCAGTTATGGTGATTATTTCATTAAAAAATTTTCGATCACCTCGGGGAAGTATTGGTATTCCAATTGGTGGATGCGTTTAGCCAGCGACTCCGGTGTGTCGTCCGGGAGGACAGGACACTTTTCCTGGCGTAAAACGGTTCCGTGATCGTAAACTTCATCGACCATGTGAATGGTGATACCACTTTCCTTTTCCTGGTTGGCGACAACTGCCTCGTGTACTTTCATTCCGTACATTCCTTTACCACCATACGTTGGTAGCAGGGCCGGGTGAATATTAATAATCGGGAAAGCCTGGATCAGGTTGGTGGGTACCAACCAAAGAAAGCCTGCCAAAACAACTAAATCGATGTTGCGGCTTTTGAGTCGATTCAGGAAATCTTCCGAATCGTAAAACTCTTTCCTGTTAAAGGAGCCATACTCAATTCCATATTTTGCTGCTCTTTCGAGCACATAGACGTCTGAGCGGTTGCTCCAAACCGAATCAACGCGGATGGTTGGATGGTATTGAAAATACTGTATTATGTTTTGTGCATTTGTTCCTGAACCCGATGCAAGTATGGCTATGTTTTTCATAATTAGAGTTTTGTGTGCTGTTTAAAAATTGACTATTCGACTAATGGATTCGAAAACAGGCATAGGAAGCCGTTTTACCCTGACGAAAAGCCATATTATGGAACAAATATTTGGAAAATAATTGGGTTTCTTTATTACTTTGCACCCGTTGATTTGAAAAAATCATAGTTTAAATTTATTCATAGTATTAACGTTAAAATTTAGAAATTATGTCTGACGTTTCGGCTAAAGTTAAATCGATCATTGTAGACAAACTTGGTGTTGATGAAAGCGAAGTTACTAACGAAGCTTCTTTCACCAATGACTTGGGAGCTGATTCACTCGATACCGTTGAGCTGATTATGGAATTCGAAAAAGAATTCAATATTGCTATCCCTGATGATCAGGCTGAAAAAATCGGTACTGTAGGCGAAGCTGTTGCTTACATCGAAGAGAACGGAAAGTAATTATTACTGAATAAAGGTCTTAAGAACTTACCATGGAATTGAAACGAGTTGTTGTTACCGGCTTAGGTACGATCAACCCGCTCGGTAAGAATATCCAGGAATTCTGGGAAGGCCTGAGGAATGGGGTTAGCGGTGCCGGCCCCATTACTCATTTTGATGCCTCCAAATTCAAAACGCAGTTTGCCTGCGAAATAAAGGATTTCGACCCGAATGATTACCTCGAGCGCAAGGAAGTTCGCAAACATGACATGTATGCTCAGTTTGCTTACATCGCTGCTGACCAGGCAATCAGTCATTCAGGAATCGACCTGGAAAAAATCGATAAGGACCGGGTTGGTGTGATCTGGGGTGCAGGTATTGGTGGTTTGGATACTTTCTTTCAGGAAGTAACCTCCTTCAATTCAAATCCGGAAAATCCGCGATTTACCCCCTTCTTCATTCCTAAGATGATTGCCAACATGGCCAGTGGTAATATTGCCTTGAAATATCGCTTTCGGGGACCCAGCATTACCACGGTTACTGCTTGTGCTTCGGCAACCCATGCATTAATTGATGCAGCGAGCTATATCCGGCTCGGAAAAGCGGATATGTTCGTAGCCGGTGGTTCCGAATCAGCAATTAACCAGGCGGGTGTTGGTGGTTTCAATGCCATGCGTGCCCTTTCAACGCGTAACGATGATCCAAAAACGGCATCGCGACCTTTCGATAAAGATCGTGATGGATTCGTGATGGGAGAAGGTGCTGGTGCACTCATCCTCGAAGAATACGAACACGCGGTTCGCCGTGGCGCGACCATCTACGCGGAATTGGTTGGCACTGGCATGTCAACGGATGCTTACCATATGACTGCTCCTGATCCCGAAGGAGAAGGTGCTGCACTGGTAATGAAGCATGCGCTGGACGATGCCGGTCTGAAACCTGAAGATATCGATTACATTAACGTACACGGTACTTCTACCGGGCTGGGAGATGTTGCCGAGCCAAAAGCAATCCTGAAAGTATTTGGTGACCATTCTTACAAGGTAAGTGTGAGTTCAACCAAGTCGATGACAGGTCACTTGCTGGGAGCGGCTGGTGCAGTTGAAAGTATTGCCTCTATTTTGGCAATGCAGAACAGCATTGTACCTCCAACGATAAATCAATTTGAATTGGATCCGGAAGTTGATCCGAACATTGATTTTACTTTTAATCACGCAAAAGAACGCCAGATTAATTTTGCACTTAGCAATACATTTGGATTTGGCGGACACAATGCGACTGTAATCTTCAAAAAATTGTCATAAGAAAGTGATAAAGGCTTTGAAGCAAAGAATAAAACTCTTTTCCTCGCCGGGGAAAGAGTTTTATTTGTTTTTGAAATCATTGCTTGGGTTCTACCCCGGAACCCTGCACTTTTACGACATTGCGTTTATTCATAAGTCGGCTTCCACAGTCGATTCTCACGGTTATCCGGTCAATAACGAACGCCTCGAATATCTGGGTGATGCCATTCTTGGTGCCGTAGTGGCCGACTATCTTTACAACCGTTTTCCTCATAAAGACGAGGGCTTTCTTACCCAATTGCGCTCCCGGATGGTCAACCGGAGCTTTCTTACCAAACTTACTTTTAAAACGGGTCTGAATCGTTTTGTTGAATCGAATACCAACTCGGCAAACGAAACCAGCCACATCTACGGTGATGCTTTCGAGGCGCTGATTGGCGCTATTTATCTCGACAAAGGATACGAGCAGACCAAGAAATTCATCGTTAAGCGCATCTTGTCGGTCTATGTCGACATTCATAAACTGGAAAAGAAGGATACCAACTACAAGAGCCAGTTGATTGAGTGGGGACAGAAGAATAAAAAAGAGGTGCAGTTTAAGACCCAGGATAATCCGGGTACGACGGGAGATAAGCCTCCTTTTGTTTCGCAGGTAATTGTCGAAGGAGAGCTGTTCGGCGAGGGCGATGGATATTCGAAAAAGGAATCACAGCAACAGGCTGCCAAGGTGGCTTTGATGAAGATTCAGGACTAAGAAATTTTCCCGTAAATTGTCGTAAAAAGAAAAAGGCGGGAACTACCCGCCTTTTAAACCAAAACCTAAATTCACCTTGTGAAAAAACTCAGTTAACCCCAAAAATTAAAAACCTATTAACCACGTTTTATGTTACAAACATAGTTTTTTTATTTTAAAATGCAATCGGCAATATGTTAAAACGAGTTAAAAATTGATCATACATCATCCCATTTTTCCTGCCTGCTTTCCCTGTGTTTGTCTCGTTTAAAATGTTAATTTCAAATGCATCTGATTGCTAATCAATCTAAGATATTGTTAAATATTGTTAAGTGCTGGTTAGCAGATAGCCCAAGTAAGTTATCTTTGTATCCATGAGCAGAAAGGTGATCTACTTCCTAAGCCTTACAATGGCAATTGCTGTTGTGGCATTGATCTGGCTTCAGACAATGGCAATTAAGCGCACGTCGCAGCTTAAGGAGGAACACTTTAACCTGTTGGTTAACCGTGCCTTGGAGGATGTTGTCGATAAACTCGAGAGCGAAGAGATGAACCTCTTTTGGTATGGAGAGGACGATCCCTCGACGCCGGGAGGTGGCTCGGGCTTCTTTCCGAACTCGGGCGCTATAAAGCCTTTGAACGAAAAGGTTGCCAAAGGGGAACTGAGTTTGTCATACAATATGTCAGCTTCATCCTACCGCAGTGGAGTGAAGACTGAAACCAAAATCTCATTTGGCGATTCGAATCAGGTGCATGTGCAACACCGCAGCATGGGCACGATTGAGTTTCTGGGGAACAACTCCGCAGCGAGTGATAATATGATGCAGAAAAAGTTCCAACAAAGCTCTGCCCGGCAAGAGCGGGTGATCCGTTCGATGGAATTTAATCTGAACCGTTCCAGTATCCCGATTAACAAAAGAATTGACCCTGATTATTTAAAGCATCTGCTGAACACGGAACTCCGCAACAGCGGAATTACACTTAACTATCAGTATGCTGTCGAATCGCAGATAAGTGGCAAGTCAACGGTGTTGATGGGAAGCGATGGGTTTGATCCGAGCCACGCCACGAAATACCGGAAATTATTGTTCCAGAACGATATCAATGTCAAACCCAATTTCCTGACGGTATATTTCCCCGAGCAGCGTGGTTTTTTGATACAATCGACCGGCTTCTTAGTTATTCCGTCAATTCTTCTGACGTTTATTATCATCGGAATTTTTGCCATTACATTGCATATCATTTTGCGGCAGAAGAAGCTCTCCCTGATAAAGAACGACTTTATTAACAATATGACGCACGAACTGAAAACGCCGATATCTACTATCTCGCTTGCGTCACAAATGCTGAAGGACACTTCTGTAGCTCATACTCCCAAGACCATCGAGCACGTGTCGGGTGTAATTTTCGACGAAAGTAAAAGACTAAGTTATCAGGTCGAGAAGGTGTTACAGATGGCGGTATTCAACGAAGGGCGCCTGAAACTTAAAATGGCGGAGATTAACCTGAATGACGTGGCAGGCACTGTCGCATCGAACTTCCAGATAAGGGTTAGCTCGCAAAACGGAGTCTTGCATACAAACTTTGCAGCCAAACACCCCGTTGTGAAAGGTGACGAGGTTCATATTACCAACGTGTTGTTCAATTTGCTGGATAACGCAGTGAAATACAGTACGGAAAATCCGGAAATAGAACTCTCTACCGAGAACAAAAATGGTTGGGTAGTGGTTGCAGTAAAAGATAATGGAATAGGAATTCCAAGAGAACATCAGAAACAAATTTTTGAGAGATTCTACCGCGTTCCTACCGGGAATGTCCATAATGTGAAAGGTTTTGGCCTGGGATTATCGTACGTTAAGCGTATAGTCGATGTCCACAACGGCCAGATAAAAGTGGACAGCGCGTCTGGTAAGGGAACCCGTTTCAGAATCTATCTGCCCGTTAAAGTACAATAGATTATGGAAAAAAAGACTAGAATTCTCCTGGCTGAGGATGACGAAAACCTGGGGCTGCTGTTGAAAGAATACCTGATAGCCAAAGGTTTCGACACCGAGCTTTATCCCGATGGCGAAGCAGCCTATCAGGGATTTATGAAGAGCCAGTTTAACCTTTGTATTCTCGATGTGATGATGCCCAAAAAAGACGGCTTCTCGCTGGCAAGAGACATTCGTATGGTGAACACCGATATTCCGGTGATTTTCCTTACGGCGAAGAACATGAAGGAGGATGTGTTGGAAGGTTTTAAGCTGGGTGCTGACGATTACCTGACAAAACCATTCAGCATGGAAGAGCTGATCTTCCGTATCGAAGCAATCCTCCGTCGAACCGAAGGAGAAGGGCAGGAAGGAAACCAGGAGGTTTTCAAATTAGGAAAGTACACCTTCGATTCGCAGAAACAAACCCTTACCGATGGTAAGGAAACGCAGAAGCTGACGACCAAGGAGAGTGAATTGTTGCGTTTGCTTTGCGTGAATGTGAACAAAGTGCTGGAACGTAACTTCGCGCTGAAAACTATCTGGGTAGACGATAATTATTTCAATGCCCGTAGTATGGACGTTTACATTACCAAGTTGCGCAAGCACCTGAAGGATGATCCGGGCGTTGAAATTATCAATGTTCACGGCAAGGGGTATAAACTGATTGTATAAAATATTTGTGCAAGAACTCTAATCAACAAAAAGCCCGGATCCTGATTAAGGAATCCGGGCTTCGTATTTTGCTGAAATATTTTTAATCGAGTTTGAGAACGGCCAGGAAGGCTTTCTGTGGCACTTCCACGTTACCTACTTGTTTCATCCGCTTTTTACCCTTCTTCTGTTTCTCCAGCAGTTTCCGCTTACGCGAAATATCACCTCCGTAACATTTGGCTGTCACGTCTTTTCGAACCGCTTTTACCGTTTCACGCGCAATAATCTTGGCGCCGATAGCGGCCTGAATGGCCACGTCGAATTGCTGGCGCGGAATCAATTCCTTCAGCTTTTCGCAGATGCGTCGCCCAAAGTTGTATGCGTTATCGAAGTGAATGAGCGTTGAAAGCGCATCGACCGGCTCACTGTTCAGCAAAATATCCAGTTTTATCAGCTTCGCTGAACGGTACCCAGTGATGTGGTAATCGAATGAGGCGTAACCTTTGGAAATACTTTTTAGTTTATCGTAAAAATCGAATACGATCTCGCCCAGTGGCATATCGAAAGTGAGTTCGACCCGGTCAGCTGTCAGGTAATCCTGCTTTTTCAAAATGCCCCGCTTCTCCAAACAAAGCGTCATGATAGGACCAATGAAGTCGGACTTGCTAATGACTTGTGCCCGGATAAAAGGCTCTTCGATATCTTCAATCAAAGTAGCTTCAGGCATTCCGGATGGGTTATAAACGTCCAGAACCTCACCACCCTTGGTGTGAACATGATAGGAAACGTTCGGAACGGTGGTAATCACATTCATATCGAATTCGCGATCGAGGCGTTCCTGCACAATTTCCATGTGGAGAAGCCCGAGGAATCCGCATCGGAAACCGAAGCCTAGTGCTGCAGAAGATTCGGGCTGGAAGGTAAGTGATGCGTCATTTAGCTGCAGCTTTTCCATGGCTGTCCGCAGGTCCTCGTAATCGTCGCTATCGATTGGATAGATACCGGCAAAGACCATCGGCTTCACTTCCTCGAAACCAGCAATGGCTTTATCGCAGGGATTTTTCACGTGCGTAATGGTATCACCTACTTTCACCTCGCGTGCCGTTTTAATTCCGGAAATGATGTAACCCACATCGCCAGCGCTCAATACGTCACGTGGATCCATTTTCAGTTTCAGGACACCTATTTCATCGGCCTGGTACTGTTTGCCGGTTGCCACAAATTTCACCAAATCGTTGGTGTGGATGGTTCCGTTGGTAACTTTAAAATAAGCAATAACACCGCGGAATGAGTTGAAGACTGAGTCGAAAATGAGGCATTGCAAGGGTGCGTCCGGATCTCCAACGGGAGGCGGAACATCTTTTACAATGCGCGTAAGAATTTCGCCAACGCCTTCTCCTGTTTTCCCCGATGCCCTGATAATATCTTCGCGCTCACAACCCAGCAAATCGATGATTTGGTCTTCCACCACTTCCGGCATGGCATTCGGCAAGTCCATCTTGTTCATTACCGGAATGATTTCCAAATCGTGCTCGAGTGCCAGGTACAGGTTCGATATGGTTTGCGCCTGAATTCCCTGAGTAGAATCGATAATTAACAAGGCTCCTTCGCAAGCAGCGATGGAACGGGAAACTTCGTAGGAGAAGTCGACGTGCCCGGGAGTATCAATCAGGTTGAGCGTGTATTTTTGTCCTTCCTGCAGATAGTTCATCTGGATGGCATGACTCTTAATGGTAATTCCCCTTTCCTGCTCCAAATCCATATTGTCGAGCACTTGCTGCTTCATCTCCCGTTGGGTAATGGTTTGCGTCATTTCCAGGAGACGGTCGGCTAATGTGCTTTTACCGTGGTCAATGTGGGCAATAATACAAAAGTTCCTGATGTTATTCATGGGCAAATTATATCTTATGTCCTGATTTTCTTATTCTAATAGTCTATTCCAAAGTCACGCAAAGATATTCAATTTTTGATAACGGGTGGGAAAAATTCACGGTCATTGTCAGATGGATATTTGGCGGATATATGCTATCTTTCAACGCTTTTATCTACTTGATTTCCTTTTGGAAAAACAGTTGATTTCAGGATTTTACAACAGCATGATTTTTTCGGACCGGACAGATCATCTAAATTTATCGATTAAGCAGTCGCGCAATAATTGATGTGCCTGATAATATTTTAACTTTGAACCGCCAAATCCGGAATAGTTGAAACGGTTTTCCTGTTCCGGTCGAATTATACAGAAATGAAGGAAAATAATATTCTGACCGTCGTTGTCCCCGTTTATAACGAGGAGAGTAACATGGACCGGCTGGAAAAAGAACTTTCTGCTTTTGCCGGGATTTCTTCGGTGCCGACACGTATTTTGTTCGTCAACGATGGTTCCACCGATACCAGTCAGCAACAACTGGAAGCGATGTGCGGGCGCCACGAAGCGTTCTCATTTATTCAGTTTCGCGAAAATTGTGGACTGAGTGCAGCCATCAAAGCCGGAATCGATCACGCAGAAACCCCTTTGGTGGGATACATCGATGCCGATTTGCAAACGTCGCCGGAGGACTTCAACAAGTTGCTGCCTTTTGCGGATGATTTTGCCCTGGTAACCGGAATACGCGTCGACCGGAAAGACAGTTTTGTGAAGAAGCTGTCGTCGAAACTGGCCAATAGCATTCGTCGTTCCATTACACACGACGGCGCTACAGATACCGGTTGTCCGTTGAAAATTATGCAAACTCCGGTGGCCCGGAAGATTCCCTTTTTTGATGGGATGCACCGTTTTCTTCCGGCGTTGATACAACTCGAAGGCGGAACCGTGAAGGAAGTTCCGGTTCGTCATTTCCCGAGGGTGGCTGGCGAGTCGAAATACCATTTGTGGAATCGACTGGGAGGTCCGTTGAAGGATTTGTTTGCTTACAGCTGGATGAAAAACCGGTATATCCGTTACGATATTAAGAAGCGCGGTTGATGAGAGATAACTTCCTGGTATATGGTGTAGGTTTCCTGGCACAGATCCTTTTCTCGGGCCGGATGATTATTCAGTGGTTTCGCTCCGAAAAAGCGGGCAAACCGTTGTCTCCTACTATTTTCTGGCAGCTCAGCCTTTTCGCGTCTATGTTGCTGTTCGTTTACGGCGTACTTCGGAAGGATTTTGCCATTGTCCTTGGACAGCTGTTGGTTTACTTTGTTTATATCCGAAACTTACAGTTGAAGAATAGGTGGAAAACCATTCCATTGATTTTCCGGTGGGTGTTTTATGTTTTGCCGGCTTTCAGTCTCGGTTATCTTTTTTCCGGGGCACCGAATAATATCCGTGAAATACTTGGAAACGAAAATGTATCGTTCGGCTTGTTGCTTTGGGGTAGTGCCGGACAATTGATATTTACCTTCCGGTTTGTGTATCAATGGATCGATTCCGAGCGACAAAACGAATCGGTATTGTCCAATACATTTTGGATTATCAGCCTGGCGGGCTCGCTGATGATATTCAGCTACGCCATTTTTCGCCTCGATCCGGTGTTGTTTCTGGGACAGTTAACCGGAGCATTTGTCTATTCACGTAACTTGCTGCTGGGGTTAAATCATCCCGGATTTTTAAGTCCGGTCATCCGGAAAGTGGCCGCACGATTAAAGAAACGATCATGAGCAGAGAGAACCGTCAACTTCTGGCATTGCTGGTAATTACTTTTTTCGCCTTTGTGATTCATAACGGCGTATTGGACGCTAACATCATGGAGGCCCGAAACCTGGTGACTGCCCGCGAGATTTTGCAGACACACAATTGGTTAGTTCCTACTATGAATGGTGTGTTGCGCCTGGAGAAACCGCCGTTGCCAACATGGATTGCAGCCTTTATGATGCATATTTTCGGACAGGACAGCCTGTCGATCCTGCGTATTCCTGCTGCCCTTTCTGCTATGTTGTTGGTTTTCTTCCTGTATAAATTGACGAAAGAACTGACGCGTGACGAACACCTCCCCTTGCTGGCCGGAGGAACCGTTGCAACCAGCTTCTATATATTTTTCATGGCAAGAACCATTACCTGGGACATTTTCTGTCACAGTTTTATGTTGGGTGCCATCTGGATGCTCTACCGGGGTTGGAATCGGAAGGAGAAAGCCTGGAAAGAGTTTACGTGGGCGGGTATACTAATGGGACTTTCCTTTCTGAGTAAAGGCCCGGTTTCGTTCTTTGCGCTGCTGTTGCCTTTCCTCATTGCGTTTTTCGTTGCCTATGGTTTCAGCGGTGTGAAGCTGCAATGGAAACCTTTGATGATTGCATTGGGGATTTTGCTTGCGTTCAGTACGTGGTGGCCGTTATACATCTATTTCCTGCATCCCGAATTTTCCACGTATGTGGCGGAAAAAGAGTCGGCTGCATGGATGAACCGCAGTGTACACCCGTGGTACCATTACTGGAGTTTTCCGGTGCAATCAGGAATCTGGGCTTTACCTGCTGCGGCTGCGGTGATTATTCCGTATGCACGGAGGAAAATCGGACAGTTCGGCAACTACAAGTTTTTGGCACTTTGGGTTTGGGCAGCGGTTATCCTGCTTTCCTCATTTCCTGAAAAGAAAGAGCGTTACCTGATGCCGGTTCTGATTCCGCTGGCGTTGATAACGGCCTATTATTTCCGTTACCTGATGCATGCTTTCAAAGAGAAGGAGCACACTAAAGCTGACACGATACTGTATTCCATCCAGGGATACCTGGTAGGTTTGGTTGGTTTTGCCTTGCCGCTGGCAGTGATGTATCATAATCATCGGTTTAATGATGGTTTATCACTTGGTTTGCAGATAATTATTTTGGTTGTTTTCTGGGCCATTGGCGGATATGTGGTAAGAAGCACCTACCGGAAAAAGGCGTTCCGCCTGTGGAGTGGAACGGTGGTACTGATTATGGCATTTTGCTTGCTGGTGATTCCCTCGGCGCGTAATTTCTTCCAGAAAAACCCCGATTACCGGCCTTATAACGATTTGCGGCATATGGAGAAAGTGCAAAATATGCCTTTCTATTTCAATGGCCCCGTACCCGGAAAATTCATCCAGGTGGTATGGAGCAGCGGGCATCTGATTCAGTACTGGAATACGTCGAATGCGACCGGAACTCCGGTTGTTACGCCATTGGTGGTGATGACACACGAACCTCCCGAGGACGTTTTCAACGAAAGTTTTAAGGAGAAGTACGATTTTGAGTCGTTGGGACATTACGATCTCGACATGAAGAAAAAAGATGGAATTAAAATATTCTCGAATTATGTGACCATAATTCGGATGAAACAAGATACACCGTAATGCAAACTGTTTTAGTGACCGGATGTGCCGGCTTCATCGGTTCACATCTTTGTGAAAGCCTTTTGAATAAAGGATTCCGGGTAATTGGGATCGACAATTTTGACCCGTTTTATAGCCGGGTAATAAAAGAGCGAAACCTGGTTAGCTTCATCGGGCAACCTTATTGCTCGTTTGCCGAGCTGGATTTGGCCAATAAAGATGACCTAGCCACCTTTTTGAAAGATAAATCTCCTGATATTATTGTGCACCTGGCCGGAAAAGCTGGCGTACGGCCGTCGATTGATGATCCCGCGGGCTACATCCGGGCCAATATCACAGCGACGCAGAATATTCTCGATATCATGAAGGAAAAAGGTATCCGGAAAATGGCCTTCGCTTCGTCATCGTCGGTGTATGGGAATTGTCCGGAAACACCGTTCCGTGAAGATATGGACGTTTCCAATCCGGTTTCGCCGTACGCTTTTACCAAGAAGAGTTGTGAGCTTATCAACTACACTTACCATCACCTTTATCAGCTGGATATTCTGAATATGCGTTTTTTCACGGTGTTTGGTCCACGGCAGCGTCCCGATTTGGCCATTCACAAGTTTACCCGGTTGCTTCGGAATAATGAGCCTATTCCCATGTTTGGCGATGGAGGAACAGCCCGTGATTACACATATGTAGCAGATACGGTTGCCGGCATCGAGTCGGCGATTGACTATTTGCTGAAGAATAAAAATGTGTACGAAACCGTGAATTTGGGAAATAACCATCCGGTGCTGCTCCGCGATATGATTCAAACGATTGCTGAAGAGGCCGGTGTTGAGCCCGTTATCAATCAGCTCCCGATGCAGGATGGCGACGTGAATATCACGTATGCCGACATCTCCAGGGCGAAAGAGCTACTGGGCTATCAGCCGAAAACTTCATTCCGCGAAGGCATTAAGAAATTCCTTATGTGGTACGACGAGATGCATAGCGCGTAATTTAGAACACAACCACCTTTTGTTTACTCGGATTTTAGGCCTGAATCTTTTAGCTTTGATGCTTTATTAAAGAGAAACTTACCAAAGCTTATGAGACCGAAGAATACCAGAATGATCGTTAAGGCCGGATGGGTCTCGATTATCGTAAATCTGGTGCTGTTTGCCTTGAAGTATTGGGCCGGTATTGTATCCGGTTCAATTGCTATTGTAGCGGATGCATGGCATACTCTTTCCGATTCGGTCTCTTCCATCATTGTTATTTTCGGTGCAAAACTGGCCGGCAAACCCGCCGATGAGGAACATCCGTTCGGGCATGGCCGTGCTGAACACATCGCTGCGGTTATTATTGGTGTACTGCTGGCGATTATTGCGTTCGAGTTCCTGCTGCAGTCGATTGACCGTTTGCAGTCACATACGGCTGTTCACTATGGAATAGTTGCTAAAGTGGTTACCGTTGTATCGATTCTGGCGAAGGAAGGTCTGGCTCAATATGCTTTTGGGGTCGGACGAAAAGCAAAGTCGTCGGTGCTGAAAGCCGATGGCTGGCATCACCGTTCTGACGCATTGTCTTCCATCATTATCCTGGCAGGTATTTTCCTCGGCGGTTATTTCTGGTGGATCGATGGTGTACTTGGAATTTTGGTCGCCATATTGATTGCGTATACCGCCTATGAAGTAATGAAGAATGATTTCAGTCTGCTGCTCGGTGAAAGTGCCGATCCTACAATGATTGGCCAAATCAGGGAGTTGGTCCGGCAAAATGTCGACCGGGAAGTGTTTCCCCATCATTTCCATATGCACCGCTACGGACACCATACCGAATTAAGCTGTCACATTAAATTGCCTCCGGAGATGACACTGGATGAAGCCCATCATATCTGTTCTGTCATCGAAGAAGCCATCGAAAAGGAATTGGGTATCATAACGACCATCCATCCGGAGCCGCTTCCCATGACCTACGACGACTAATTTTGTTTATAATTTTGCCGTTTCCGGTTGAAAGTGAAGATTGAAAACCACAACTTCCGGTGTGTTTCCGATGCGAACCGGCGGTCCCCATGAACCGAATCCTGAAGAGACATAGATGTTGGTTTTGCCTTTCTTCAGAAATCCCCAGCTGTCTTCAAAAATCGCTTCGGTAACGTAGTTTAGCGGCCACATTTGCCCGTCGTGGGTGTGTCCCGAAAGGTGTAAATCAACACCGGCTTCGGCAACCTCTTCCAGATTGAACGGTTGGTGGTTCATCACAATTACCGGTTTGCTCATGTCCACATCTTTTAGTAATTCCGGAAGTTCCTTTCTTCCCCCATCACGATTGCGAGCTGACAAGTCATCGCGCCCGACAATCTGAACGCCGTTGGGAAGTGTAATCACCTGGTCGCGCAGCACGTTGATGTTGATGCTTTCCAGGTAAGGTAATGTTTCTTTTATTCCACCAATGTATTCATGGTTGCCCGGAATAGCGTACATGCCCATCGGTGGCTTGATTTCCTGCAAGTGTCTTCCCAGGTGTTTCCGCAATACAGGAGCAATGTCGCCATCCACCATATCTCCGCAAAGGAGAACCAAGTCGGGCTTTTGCTGATTAATGATGTCGACAAGCTTTTGTTCGCGGCGTTCACCAATCAGTGCTCCGAGGTGAATGTCGGAAGCCATCAGCACTTTCATATCCGGGGAACCGGTAACACTTTTGGGTATGGTAATCGAGAATTGCTTTACCCGTGTATTCAGCGCATTGAGGTGTCCGAAAAAAACCACCAGGGCTACCAATGAAAAAACAACAACGCCGGTCCACAGCCTGAGTTGGTCCGGGTTGCTTTTTAGCACGGCCGGAACAATGTGAAAGAATTTGTCCAGTAACCGGATGATGTCGATGAAAAGGACAGCGATAAACAGGTAGAGCATGAACGAGAGCCAGAAAGCTCCTATCCGGTAAACCCACTCACCAGCCAGGCTGGAATGCGTGTGCTCCAGTATTTCACCAACGATAAAAGTGGAGGCGATAACCCAGAAAAGGATTTTGTATATCGTTTTGAAGTTTCCGGTCGCCTGGAAGGCCATTAATCCGTGAACATAGATATAATAATTGACCAGAAAGTAGACTAAAATGACGGTTCCGAAGAAAATGGCAAACTGCATGTTTCGCATATTTAAAGTAGATTGTCGTTCAATGTAAGATCGGCGGCAGTGTTTCTTATGTTTTGTGCCGCAATGGAATTAACGAAAATAACCTTTTTTTGTTGATGATAAGCCAATTGTTTCTGGTTTACGCTTTTTCAATCTGACATCTTGCTTCATGCTTGTTTCCTCTCATTTTGTTTATATTTGTCAGGCAAGCGGAAACCCGTATCCGGATATGAAAAAATACATTTTACCTTTACTTGTGGTGCTTTTGGCAATTGTCGTTTCGTGTAGCGAGGCGGACAGGTGTTACGATTCCACAGATACTTATCTCATGGCCAAATTCATCGACAGTGATTCAACGACGATTGATTCGCTGATGATTTGGGGCGTTGCCAAAAACGATACCGGATGGGTACGCGATACGCTACCTTCCATATCCAAGCGCTATCCTTTGCCGCTTTCGCTTGAACACGACTCTACAGCGTTTGTATTGTTTGTGAATGGAGAAGCTGACACGCTGTTCATTTACCACACCATGCAAATGAAACTGGTGTCGGAGGCGTGCGGCTTTGCACCCTATTACAACTTGAAAGGTTTCTCATATACTTCCCGAATCGACTCGGTGAATATTTCGGACCCCTCAGTGGGCCCAACATCTATTGAAAAACCCAATAATGAGCAAAATATTACTGTATATTTCAATTTGCCTGCTAACACTCAGTAGCCCGCTGAAAGCACTGGCTCAGGAGAAACAGAATGCGGATGTTTGGCGTGTCGAAGGACCCCGTATCGGTGTCGATCTCTCGCGGTTTGCATCCACGTATCTGCAATCGGCCGACCGTTGGGGTTGGGAATTGCAGGGAGATATTCCTGTTAAGGGATATTGGTTTCCTACGGTTGAAGTGGGTATGATGGGGTTGAATGATCGTCGGGATAATTTCCACTATCAGGCGAACGGTGTTTATGGCCGGTTGGGAACTGATTTCAATATTTTGCGCTACCGAAATCTCGAAGACGGCGATTTGGTGTTTGTCGGTTTGCGTTACGGTTACTCCCGTTTCACTCAACAGGCTGATGATGTTAAATATTCCAATTTCTGGGGCGATTATAACACATCCATTCCGAAAAGAAATATGAATGCTCATTGGGGCGAGTTCGTGTTCGGGATGAAAGGGGAGATTTTTAAGAATTTTTTCCTCGGATGGTCTGTTCGGGTAAAATTCATGGTGAGCGAAACGAAGGATCCGAACATGTCACCTTATATCGTACCCGGATTCGGGAAAACCAATGTGGATATTCCGATGGATTTTTCATATGGGATTTACTACCGGATTCCGTTGTGGAGAACGAAGAAGATGCCGAAAGCACCCAAAATGGAAGGTGCCAAACATATCGACGAATCAGCTACGCCAGACAACAACAACCAGAATAATAATCAGCAGAATGGCAGCAACTTCAGGAATCTCCGGGGTGGGCAGTCAGGCGGATTTTAATCAATCCTTCAGTCATGTATGAACGCTGAGTAACCTGATTTTTAGTCGAAGAAGCATGGCTCCATTCCAAATAGGTGTGGTTTCAAACATTAGGTTGCAACAATAACCCCGCTATTTGTCTTAATAAAAAAGGGAAACACAGTGGTTTCCCTTCTAAAATAACCAGAAATTGGTTAGTGCAGTTATAGATCCAACAGATCTTTAATTTTTTTCTGAATATCGGTGTTTTCCATCATTCCGGTAAACTGCTCGGCGCCCGGTCCAAAAGCGTACACCGGAACCATAATTCCCGTGTGGTGTCCTGTGGTATATTCACCAACTACTTTTCCGGTTGCCATGTCGCCTTCATTGATGGACATTCCGCCCGTTTCGTGATCGGCTGTCACGATAATCAGCGTCTCACCATCTTGCGCCGCATGTTTGAGTGCAGCCCCGATGGCCTGATCGAAGTCGAGCATTTCCTCTACTACGTAAGGCGTTTTGTTGGCGTGGCCGCCCCAGTCGATCTGACTTCCTTCAATCATGATGAAATAGCCTTTTTTGTTTTGAGACAAGATATTCAGTGCGGTATTAGTCGATTGAACCAGCATATTGCCACGTTCGGGTTCAGCCGGATTGTGAACCGGGGCGGTGAGTCCGGCCAGTTTACCCGATGTTACCTGGCTGATATTATCCATGTTGTACAAAACCTGATAGCCGTCTTTTCTCAGCTCTTCACTCAGGTTCCGGCCGTCTTTACGCTTTTCGAAATGGTCGACGCCACCACCGATAAAAACATCGATGTCGCTGTTGATAAAATCGGCAGCAATGGCTTCATACATATTTCGCGAAGGCTGATGAGCGATAAATGACGCCGGGGTGGCGTGCGTAATGGCCGAAGTCGAAACGAGCCCGGTTTCCAGACCTTTCTTCTCAGCCAGCTCGCGAATGTTGACAATCGGCTGTTTTTGCGGATCTACGCCAATTGCACCGTTGTATGTTTTTTCGCCACAAGCCAGGGCTGTTCCCCCGGCAGCCGAATCGGTTATGTAATTATCGGAAGAGTAGGTTTTTGAAAAACCAATGTGCTTGAAATTTTCGAGGTAAAGATGACCGCCGTTGGCTGTCAAACCTGCGTATACCTGGGCGAGTCCCATGCCGTCGCCAATCATTAGGATGACATTCTTCGGACGTTTTTTCCGGGTACTCTGCTGGTAATGTTTTACCGGATAGAAGTCGCCGCCGGTATAAATTTCCTGCAACTTCCGGTTGGCCGGATCCATGTATTCATTCTGCGCACAACCGGCAAAGGCAAAACCGCCAATAATAAGACCAATCAGGAAAGCATGGCGGACATTTCTCATAAGAAAGTTTTTCATTACTTGATGTTTCAGTAAGGTTTCAAACTTGATTAGGATATCAGGTACAAAATTAAGGGTTTCTGTTTGAAGTTGGGCAATGCCTTTCTGTAAACAAAAGACTAAATATTTATGTAGCATTTATGACAAAGAAAAAGCACGCCTGAGCGTGCTGTTTTCATTTGAATTGGGTATGAAAAAACTAGGGATTATCTCTCATTAATATTTTCAGGCCGCCGGTGCCGTTGGCCACAAAAATGTAGTTGTCAACAGCTCTTACGAAATTGGCCGAGCCATCGTAGTTGTAATTTCCGTATACTTTAAATGTATTTTGGTCGATGACGTATAAACCGCCTGCTCCATTGGCTACATATACCAGGCCATGGTCGATATCGACACCGTTGGTGTTGCCGCTTTGCGGGTTGAATATTTCCAGAGGAGTTCCGGAGGCGTCGTTTGTGTCGAAAACATACAATCCGGCTTCGCCTTCACAAACATAGGCGAGTCCGTTTTTCAGGCGGGCTACTGCCTTTCCGTCTTCCGGAATAATGCTTCCTACCGGGATGGTCCTGACCGGATTTAAGCCGTTATTCTCGTTAAATACCGACAGCAAGCCAACAGTACCACCCTGTAATCCGATAATGGTGTTTCCTTCACTGTCAAAATATTTGGCGGTTAAGGCATCCCGTTTACTGATGATCGAACCATTGTTGGCATCGGCGGAGATAAACTGACCTCCGGTATTTCCGGTTGCGATATAAAGCTTTCCGTTTTCAGCGAGGTGCACACAGTTGCCTGAAAAACTGGGCAGTGAATAAAATGTTGGTGCAGCATTGGGCAACTCACCATTTTTTAAATCGATAACGGAAAATGTAGCAGGAGTATCAGCTCCGGTCTTGTCCGGATTGGCTCCGCCTGTTACGTATAATTTGTTACCATCCACCTCAATGTCGTTAAAGTCGGCATCCTCGCTCCAGTACTGGCTGACAATGGCCGGAGTTGACGGATCGGTAATATCATACACTTCGATAAGGCCACCAAATTCTGCCCCGTGCAGGTGGTATGAAACGTATGCATAGTCTCCCTGAATATCCACGCTTGTCGCACTTAACGTGTTTCCCCTGCTATCGACAGGAGCATCGACGTTGGCAACCAGTGTAAAAGAATTTACCGGGTTGGCTCCGTACTGAGGCGTGCAGTCGGTAGCCGGGAAATAGGCCGACTTGAAGGTAACCAGAGAGCCCAGTAAATCGGGGTCGGAGCTGGTGATTTCATCGTCGTAACGGATGTCTATTTTCCCCGTAATCCGGGCGCCCCAGTTCGATTGAAACGAATTCCGGATAATGATACCCGCGTAATCGTCGTTGGTGCCTGAAATTTTCCCGTTAAGGGAAATGGTGCCAGCATCGGTAACTGAGTGGGAGCCCAGCATCAGAATACTGCCTCCGTTTATCGTTAACTGGTTATTGACTTTTAGGAAGCCGGTGGAATGGGTCAGTCCGTTCGCCTGCATCTTTGCCGTTTCGAAATGACACGCATTGTTGAGGTTAGCACCGCTGTTCAGATTGAATGTTCCGGCAGTAATAAATGTCCCGAAGTTGTCGATGACGCCGTTGTTGTTGAGGTCTGCCGAGAGTGTAATTTTACCGGTGTTGACCACATGGCCCGAACTATTGTTATTCATGGCATCGAACGATACAACACCGTGGTTCTCCAGAATGCCGTTCAGGTTGGCGTTCTTTTCGGCACTCCACTCGCCGTAGTTAACCAGTTTCACCCCAGAGTTGAGGGTTAAATATTTCGCTGAAAAAACACCGGTTGGATTAATGACCACGGTTCCTGTCCCACTGAGCGTCGAGCCGGCTAAGTTACCGACAACCACCAACATTCCGCCGTCATTTACCGTAATATTTCCTTCGTAGGTCAAGCCTTTGGGCAACAAAACTGTTTGCCCGGAATAAACAGTATACGTGGCCGTACTGGACTGGATAATTATTTTATCGAAGACAGTGTTGTAGATATCAACCGCTGACGTGTAGGTATAGTCTTCCGGCGATTCAGCTGATTTCAGTGAACTGCTTCCAGCCAGATCGATTCGTTCGTTGACATACGTAATCCGGTCGGCATTCTCTTTGGAGATTTTTTCTGCGTTTGCAGTAAACTCATTAGTTATTGTATTGTCTTTCGCACATCCGGCTAGCAGCAGCAAAAAGCTACTTGCTAAAGCCAAAATTTGATTCCTTCCCATTTTTCAACCCCCTTTTATTAGCTTTCCCTGATTCTCTTTCTGAAAAGGTGAACCAAGGGGCTTTTTTATTTAAACGAAGAGGGGATTTTATTTATTATTCCCGGAAAGAATAAAATTGTCCGTCAGATGGTAATGCACTCCATCTGTCGTTTGTTCAATCTCAATAACTCCGATGGTTATGAGGTTTATTAAGATTCTTTCTGTTTTCCATCGGGAGATAGACATGGAACGGGATAAACGACCCGGATTTATCTTTTGGTGATTGCTCAGATACTGCAGTATTTTCTTCTCTTCTTCGGTGTACCGGATGAAGACTCCCCGCGGCTTTTGTTTTTTCTTCCAAACTTCAAGCAGGATCCGGTTGGCGAGGATGTTTTGATCTTCGTGCCGGATGTAGGCCAACCATTTCTGGTTCTCGTCTTTAGCGTAGTGTGGTTTGTTAGGGCTTGGCGGAATGTCGATTTGTAAAACCGTTTTGCCGTCCGTGGTATGCCACTGTTGGGTTTCAAATTCAATCTCAGGCTTGCTATATAATTTGGCGGCTGCTTCAATCATATAAAACTCTTCCTCGGTCTGCACGCCGGCAATGTTTCCATTGTCTTTTACGCCGATAAGCAACCGGCCGCCATCGGTATTGGCGAAAGCAACCAGCGAGCGGGCTATCTTTCGCGAATCGTTGATACAAAACTTGAAATCCTGCTGCTGGTGTTCCCCCTCTCGTATCATCCTGAATAATTTCGTGTTCACCATGGCCGAATTTTTTTGGGTTGACGCAAGTTATTATTTTTCTCTTTAAACTCCTCGGCCGTTAATGATTTTGCGCCGCTGCATATTCGCGAGGCATCAATTCCAAAAACCAACTTATTATCCTACCGGGAAAAATGGAAATACCCGGATTGTGGTTCTTCCATTTTCCGCCCCTCTAAATCTCCCCATCCGGGGAGACTTTTGGACTGATGACAGATTCACTAGCGTAGCTTCATTGGGCGCCAGCGTCAAACTTTAAAGGTTTCCTTCGATGTTTCACTTAGGGGCTGCCGACCCTGTCCAGGCTGAAGGCCTGATATTCCGAAGCCGGGGGCACCGCCGGTGAGTGTTCGAAACAATGTTTTCTACTCATCCCAACCCTTCTCTAATCATAGAGAAGGACTCACGCCGCTGCGTATTCGTGAGGCATCAATTCCAAAAAACAACTTATTATCCTACCGGGGAAAATGGAAATACCCGGATTGTGGTTCTTCCATTTTCCGCCCCTCTAAATCTCCCCACCCGGGGAGACTTTTGGACCGATGACAGATTCACTAGCGTAGCTTCATTGGGCGCCAGCGTCAAACTTTAGAGGTTTCCTTCGATGTTTCACTTAGGGGCTGCCGACCCTGTCCAGGCTGAAGGCCTGAAATTCCGAAGCTGGGGGCACCGCCGGTGAGTGTTCGGTGCATGGTTATCTGCTCATCCCACCTCTTCTCTAATCATAGAGAAGGGCCAGGCCGCTGCGTATTCGTGAGGCATCAATTCCAAAAACAACCTGGTATCCCGTCGGGGAGAATGCAAATACAAACTTCGATGCTATCACCGGCCCCCGCCCATCTTTACTTGTAGAGAGGGGCAACTCGGACGCAGTCCGGATGGGGTGAGTAGATAAAAATCCAACCAACGGGTGTCGCTGTCAGGTGAGGGGAAACAGGCTGAAGGCCTGATATTCCAAAACTGGGGGCACCGCCCCCAGAGAAAGGTGCGCAACAATGAGGGAAGCCTGAAGGGCTTCCACTACATCTATCTGTATGGTGAGATATTGTTTGATATGAAACAAAAAATATTTGGTATCTAACTAATAATAGTATAATTACAAATAACTACCATACAAAATAAAATAAAACAACGACAATAATTATATTTAATGGAACAGAAGAAATTAAAATCAGGTAAGAATAAAATAAAATGATGTATAGATAAATTAAATTTTTGTTTTAATACAATACTATTCGGTGGGTATCTAACGCTGTGAAGTGGGTATCTAACGCTGTGTGATAGTTAACTAACGCTGTTTGGTTATTATCCTGTTCTTTGATAGAAAAATAAAATAATTTTGTGTAACTTTAAGTAGCCGATGGCTTTTGCGAAGCTTCGGAGAATATCACCACAAAATATTTGGTCATGAATAACGAATTGAAACTGCCTTTTCACATCGGGAATGCCATCCGGGAGCGGCTGGCGGAACGGCAACTTACGGTTCCGCAGTTTGCCCGCAGGCTGGGGGTTTCGGAGCAGATGGCTCATTACATCCTGAACTCGAAGGATGTTAAGATAGGCCGGTTGTGGCAACTATCGGAGGCGCTGGATTTTAATTTCTTTACCCTGATTGCCAAAGCACGGGCCATCGAAAAACCGGAACGGGAGGAGACCACCCTGTTAAAACAGGAGATGGAAGGGCTGAACCAGCAAATCCACGACCTGGAAATGAAAGTTGAAACCCTCCGGGAGAGTTTACGACTTGTCGGAGGAAGAGCCTGAATGTGACGCACCGTGACCACTTTTCCAAACCTTTTTACACGATCTGATTCATGAGAAAATTATTGACGATGCTGCTGCTGTGGCTCACTGCCTGCAGCGCCGGGCCATCGGGCGATGCGTACCCGGTCCGTCTCAACTCGGTGGGGTTCCTTCCGGCGAAAGCCAAAATAGCCACCATTATACAACCCTGCAGCCAGTTCGAAGTGAGGCGGTTGGCCGACGACTCCACGGTTTTCAGCGGAAAGGTTACAGGCCCGTTCCATCAGAAGGATGTGAACCAAAATGCCTGGCTGGCCGATTTCTCGGCTTTCGCCGATACCGGTTCTTACTACCTGGACGTGCCCGGCGTTGGAAGGTCGGTGGCCTTTCGCATCAGCGATGATGTATTCAGGTTTCCTTACAAAACAGTTATGCGGGCCTTTTATCTTTGGCGTTGTGGCACAGCCGTGGAAGGCGATTTCAACGGACAACATTACGCCCACGCTGCCTGTCACCTCGATGATGCTTACGGCGATTACACCGGACAGAAAGGCGTTATCCGTAACGGGACCGGTGGCTGGCACGATGCCGGCGATTATGGGAAATACACGGTGAACGCTGGTATCACGTTGGGCACATTGTTTCTGGCATGGGAACAGTTCAGGCCGGCACTGGAAAATGTGAAGCTGAATCTACCGGAGACAGCTCCGGGTTATCCCGGCTACCTGGAAGAGCTGAAATGGGAAACTGACTGGCTGCTGAAGATGCCATACCCGGATGGTTCGGGTAGGGTGTCACACAAGCTGACGCGCGTTAATTTTGCCGGCTTTATCATGCCAGAAGACGATAAGGGGAAACGCTATTTTACCGAATGGAGTTCGGCAGCGACCGCTGATTTTGCCGCGGTAATGGCCATGGCGGCCCGCAACTTTCAGCCGTACGATTCCGCGTATGCGGAAAAGTGTTTGGAGGCTGCGAAGAACAGTTATGAATTTCTGAAAGAACATCCGGAGATGAAACCGTTTGAGCAGGGCGATTTCAAGACGGGTGCCTACAAAGTGAAGAGCGATAAAAGCGAACGGCTGTGGGCTGCGGCCGAGTTGTGGGAAACAACGGGCGAGCCGGCTTATCTCGCGGACTTCGAATCGGCGGTGCCGGACATTCATCCGCCGCTCATCGACAGCGACTGGGACTGGGGCAATGTGAAAAACCTGGCCCTGTTTACCTATGTGCTTTCCGGCAGGAACGGAAAGAACGCGGACCTGCTGACCCGTGTTCAAAAAGCCATTCTGGCGAATGCCGATACCCTGGTGGCAAAAGGACGAAAGGATGTTTACGGCCGGCCACTGGCAGGGCGCTATTACTGGGGGTGTAACGGAACGGTGGCGCGGCAGGCTGTTAATCTGCAGGTGGCCAACGCCATTTCGCCCAACCGGGCCTATACCAACGCAGTGGTCTCCATTGCCGACCATCTGCTGGGACGGAATGTATATGACCGTTCGTACGTAACCGGCATCGGGTTTCGTCCGCCGATGCATCCGCACGACCGGCGCAGCGCTGCCGACGGGATTGAAGACCCCTGGCCGGGTTACCTCGTGGGCGGCGGACGCACGGCCACCAATTGGCAGGATAAACAGCCGGATTATACCACCAACGAAATTGCCATCAACTGGCAGGCTGCGCTGGTATATGCTTTGGCCGGCCTGATAGAAGAAGAGAATTAGAAATTACGAGAGATGAAAAAACATATTGTAGTGGCCTCGCACAACCCGGTAAAGATTGAGGCGGTGAAGCGGGGCTTTGAAAGGCTCTTCCCGGACACGGAAATTAAAATAGAAGGTGTGAGCGTTGAGTCTGGGGTTCCCGACCAACCCATGAGCGATGAAGAAACCCGGGCCGGGGCGCATAACCGGGCCGCCAATGCGCGGGAAAAGGTTCCGGATGCCGATTTCTGGTTTGGCGTAGAGGGCGGCATCGAACGACACAACGGCGGGATGCAGTCGTTTGCCTGGATTGCAGCCTGCGCTGACGGGCAGTTTGGCGAATCGCGTACCACTACTTTTCAGCTTCCGCCGGAAGTGGTGAAACTGGTGGAAGAAGGACTGGAGCTGGGCGATGCCGACGATCAGGTGTTTGGGAAAACCAATTCGAAACAGGAGAATGGAGCCGTTGGATTGCTCACCCGCAACGCCATCACGCGGACGTTGCTTTACGAACAGGCGGTTTGCCTGGCGCTGATTCCGTTTGTCAGGCCGGAGCTTTTCCCCGGAGAATGAGATAAAAGAAAAGGGCCTTCCGTAACGAAGACCCTTTTTTATTTGTTTGGGTTGTTGATTTATTCTGCATTCTGCAACTCTTCCCAGTACTCCACGGCACGGCGGGTGTGGGGAATTACAATGGTTCCGCCCACCAGGTTGGCTACCGAAAACACTTCGAAGAGTTCTTCGGTGGTAACACCTTGCTCGTGACATTTCTCGAGGTGGTATTTCACGCAATCGTCGCAACGCAGCACCATGGAACTCACCAACCCCAGCATCTCCTTGGTTTTGGTCGATAAGGCACCTTCCATATAGGTATTGGTGTCGAGGTTGTAGATGCGCTTCATCACCTTGTTATCGGCGGAAAGAATTTTCTCATTCATCCGGGCACGATAATCCCGGAATTCATCTATCATTTTGCTCATTTCAGTTTATTCGGTGGGTTGTCCTATTTTTTCGGTTACCTCGCCAATCAGCGTGGTCTGCGTACTTTCGTTCACTTTTACCCGAACATAATCCCCAAATTTCAAATCACCTTTCGGGAAAACAACCATCTTGTTCTGCGAGCTGCGTCCGAAGTATTGCTCGTCGCTCTTCTTCGAAACACCTTCTACCAGCACTTCCACTACTTTGCCAATGTCCTGGCGGTTATTCTCCTGCGAAATCCGGCTTTGCAAGGCGATTACTTCGTTCAGTCTACGCGATTTCACCTCGTCCGGCACATCGTCTTCGTAATGTTCGTGCGCATAGGTTCCGGGACGAACCGAATACTTGAACATGAAGGCCGAGTCGAAGCGAACTTCCTCCATCAGCGAAAGGGTCTCTTTGTGATCTTCTTCGGTTTCGCCGCAGAAGCCGGTAATCACGTCGGTCGACAAGCCGCAGTTCGGGATAATCTCGTTGATGGCTTTGATGCGGTCGAGGTACCATTCGCGGGTATATTTCCGGTTCATTTTGTCGAGCACCGTCGAGCTTCCCGATTGGAACGGCAGGTGGATGAACTTGCAAATATTCGGATATTTGGCAATCACCTCCAGCAACTTGTTCGACATATCTTTCGGATGCGAAGTGGTAAAACGTACCCGGACTGTCGGGTCAATCTGTGCTACCATTTCCATCAAATCGGCAAACTTCACCGGACGGGTTCCGGGAGCACGGAAGCGGTACGAGTCCACATTCTGGCCCAGCAGGGTAACTTCTTTGTAGCCTTTGCTGATGAGGTCCTGTACTTCGCTGAGAATATCTTTCGGGTCGCGACTTCTTTCCCGGCCACGGGTATACGGCACAATACAGAACGTGCAGAAGTTGTTGCAACCACGGGTAATGGATACAAAACCGGAAATTTTATTGTTCCCGATACGTTTCGGGATGATGGAATCGTATGTTTCGTTCGTGGTTAAATCCACGTTGATGGCTTCCTCGCCGCGCTTTACTTTGTCGAACAGGTAGGGAAGATCGCGGTAAGCATCGGGTCCTGCTACCAGGTCGATTTTCTTCTTTTCGAGCAACTGGTCGCCAATCCGTTCGGCCATACAGCCAATCAGACCAACCACTTTTTCAGGTGCTTTCTTTTTATGACTCTGAAACAAATCCAACCGGGCGTGTATGCGCTGCTCGGCGTTGTCGCGAATAGAACAGGTATTAATTAATATGGCATCGGCATCCTGATGATCTTCGGTCAGGTCATATCCCTTCTCTCCCAATACGGCTGCCACCACTTCGCTGTCTGCCACATTCATCTGGCAACCGTACGTCTCGATATATAATTTCTTGTTCGCCATTACGGTAAAATCAATTGAGAAAATTAGTTGGGCAAATTTACATTCATATTTTGAATTTGGACAATAAGGTGCTGTCTAAATAAGACTTAATTGTCCTTTCCTGAAGGATTTTCTGTAAAAAATGGGATTTTCTTATCTTTACAGCCCCGACGATTCCAAAATAGTCAACCCAAAAAAACGAATTATGTCAGGACACAGTAAATGGTCGACGATTAAACGAAAAAAGGGCGCACTGGACGCGAAACGCGGAAAAATATTTACCCGCCTTATCAAGGAAATTTCAATAGCCGTGAAGGAGGGCGGACCCGATCCGGATGGAAATCCCCGTTTACGCCTGGCCATTCAGAATGCCAAGGGCGAGAACATGCCGAAGGACAATATTGAAAGAGCCATTAAAAAAGCTGCCGGCGCCGATAGCGAAAGCTACATGGAGGTAACCTTCGAAGGCTATGCCACTCACGGAATTGCTGTTTTTGTGGAATGTTTGACCGATAATAATAACCGTTCGGTTTCCAGTGTACGTTCCATCTTTAATAAATACGGGGGCAACCTGGGAACCAATGGCTCGCTGAGTTTCCTATTCGACCGGAAGGGAATTTTCCGTATTGCTGCCGATAATATCAACCTCGAGGAGGTCGAACTCGATTTGATTGACGCGGGTGTTGAGGATATTGAAGAAGAGGACGGCTTTATAAATCTGACATCTGCCATGGAAGATTTCGGTAGCCTGAATAAAAAACTGGAAGATTTGAACATCGAGGTAGCGAGTGCGGATTTGCAGCGAATACCCAACGATACCAAGGAGTTGGATGTGGATTCGGCCCAGAAGGTCCTGAAATTAATCGAGGCGCTGGAAGATGATGATGACGTTCAGAACGTTTACCACAACCTCGAAATGACTGATGAATTGCAGGAAGCGCTTGAATCAGAATAATATTTAAAGATTTGACAATGGCCGGAATTTCCCGGCCATTTCTTTTTCCGTTATATTTGCATCCCTAAAGAAAAACAGTTCATGAAGAGGATACTTTCAACTTTCGTTGTCCTTTTACTCTTTTTGGGTAGTGTGTTGGCGCAGAAGCCGGCGCCGGTCAACGGATACGGTCAGCTTTCGGCGAACGATACGACCCGGATTTGGACAGGACTCGATGTTCATCAGAACCCGAAAACGAAAGAACTGCTTGAGCGGAAAATACAGCTCAATAAGAATGATCAAACCACGCCGGGGTACAGGGTGCAGATTTATTTTGGTTCCGGAAGCTCAGCGCGACTGCGGGCCATGAAGGTGAAAACCGACTTTCTTTCCTCGTACCCGGATGTAAAAGCCTATATCATATACCAATCGCCCGATTTTAAAGTTAGGGTTGGTGATTTTCGCACGCGGAGCGATGCACTTCGGTTGCAAAAACAGATTGCCCGGGATTATCCCAACGCTTTTATTGTACCCGACAATATTCAATTTCCCGACCTTAACAGCAATTCAACATCAGAACGATAAAAAAGCAGATTAAGCTGAGATGAGCGAGCTAATAAAACATGAGTGTGGTATAGCGATGATAAGGCTTCGCAAACCGCTTGAGTATTACAAAGTAAAATACGGAACCTGGCAGTACGGTTTGAACAAGCTTTACCTGTTGATGGAAAAACAACACAACAGGGGACAGGACGGAGCCGGAGTCGTTAGTGTGAAGATTGACATGGCCGCCGGGCAGGATTACATTCATCGTCACCGTTCGGTGGATGCCAATCCGATTAAAGATGTGTTCGACAATGTATTCGGCGAATTCAACCACGCCAAACGCACTTACCCGAAAACATATCATGATCCGGCCTGGGCCAAAAACAACCTGCCCTTTGTCAGCGAGCTTTACCTGGGGCACTTGCGGTATGGTACGTTCGGTCGAAACAGTGTGGAATTTACCCACCCTGTGATGCGGCAAAATAACTGGCGTTCGCGGAACCTGGTGCTGGCCGGTAACTTCAACCTGACCAACGTCGATGAGTTGTTCGATCTGCTGGTCGATTTGGGGCAGCATCCGAAAGCATATACCGATACGGTGACTGTCCTGGAGAAAGTGGGACATTTCCTGGATGAGGAGAATGAACTGCTTTTCCGCAAGTATAAAAACGAAGGTCACTCCAATAAAGAAATTTCGCCGCTCATCGAACGCAACCTCGATTTGAGACAAACATTGGAACGCTCCAGTCGCGACTGGGACGGAGGATACGCCATTGGTGGAATCATCGGTCACGGCGATGCCTTTGTGCTGCGCGACCCGTGGGGAATCCGGCCGGCGTATTACTATGCCGATGACGAAATTGTGGTGGTAGCTTCTGAGCGTCCGGTGATTCAAACCGTGATGAACGTCTCCTGGAAAAGTGTTCAGGAAGTGAAGCCCGGATCTGCATTAATTGTGAAGAAGGACGGAACCTTGTCCGAAGAGATGGTCCGTGTTCCGCAGGAGCGGAAATCGTGTTCTTTCGAGCGGATTTACTTTTCCCGTGGTTCCGATCGTGATATCTACCTCGAACGAAAAAAGCTGGGGCACTTGTTGGCACCAACCATTATGGATGCTGTGGATGGCGACCTGGAGAATACAGTCTTCTCGTATATCCCCAACACGGCTGAAACCGCCTTTTCGGGAATGATGGAGGGCATCCGCGACCTGCTGTTGGAATGGAAAAAGGAGAAAATTCACGCGCTTGGCGAGAACATGACGGAAGAAGCCATTGCTGAAATTATCTCGGTTGAGCCTCGTATTGAAAAGATTGCCATCAAGGACGTGAAGATGAGAACGTTCATCACGGATGATTCCAGCCGGGATGATTTGGTAGGTCACGTGTACGACGTTACTTATGGCGTTGTTAAGAATGAGAAGGATACACTGGTAGTCATCGACGACTCCATCGTTCGGGGGACGACACTCAAGCGAAGTATCCTGCGTATTCTCGACCGGTTGCATCCGAAACGGATTGTCATCATCTCGTCGGCACCGCAGATTCGGTATCCCGATTGTTACGGAATCGACATGGCGGAGCTTGGCAAGTTTATCGCTTTTGAAGCGGCCATTACGTTGCTGAAGGAAACT
Organism: Prolixibacter sp. NT017; assembly: GCF_009617875.1. Lineage (NCBI taxonomy): Bacteria > Pseudomonadati > Bacteroidota > Bacteroidia > Marinilabiliales > Prolixibacteraceae > Prolixibacter > Prolixibacter sp. NT017. The sequence continues at coordinate 4,838,832 of NZ_BLAV01000001.1, forward strand.
GGCAGAGGACACGTGATTGATGAGACCTACAAGAAATGTAAAGAGCAGCAACACTTGCCGAAGGAAGAGATTGTCAACTACGTGAAGGAAATTTATCGTCCCTTTACCGACCAGGAGATTTCGGATAAAATCGCCCAGTTGTTGAAGCCGGTGGATTGCAATGCGGAAGTGGACATCGTTTACCAGACGGTAGATAATCTCCACAAGGCGTGCCCGAACGATTTGGGAGACTGGTATTTCACCGGCGATTATCCAACACCCGGTGGAAACAAAGTAGTGAATACCTCATTCATTAATTATATCGAAGGAATCAAAGGCCGGGCCTATTAAGCCGGACCTTGCTAAAATATGAAAGAAGGATGTCGTTTCGACATCCTTCTTTTTTGTATAAGTAATTATCATTAAAACTCGATGGGTACGACAAAGCTAACCCGAACTGGTTTGCCCCGTTGTTTTCCCGGGCTCCATTTCTCCATCCCCTTGACGATTTCGATAGCTTTTTCGTCAAGATATTTTGAACCACTGGCTTTGGTAATTTTTACCTGCCCTACCGAACCATCCGGTTGAACGACAAAATTAACGTAGACCTTGCCTTTTAGCGTTTTTCCTTCAGCCTTTGCTTTCTGAACTATTTCCTTCTTTTTGTCATCGATATATCTCGCCAATGCTGGCTGTCCTCCCGGATATTGCGGCATATCTTCGACGATGACGAAAACCGGGCCATCTTTTTCGGCCTTGCTCTCAGCTTTCTTTGCCTCTACCGGTGGCGGAGGTGGAGCAGGCGTTTCTTTTTTGGCCGGTGAAAGTTTCGTACTGATTCCAATAACCGTTTTCTCCATCCGGAATTTCAGGTTATCTTTTTTCGGTGAGACTTTTTTGACAATTGTTTTGTAACCCACAAAAGAAATAGCCAACTCACATCCATTTTCCGGAATTTCAAGCGAAAATTCTCCCTTCATATTTGCTACAGTACCTTGGCTGGTATTACGGATTACCACCGATGCTCCTGGCATTGGTTCGCCTTTTTCATCAACAACTGTTCCATGAATTGTTTTGGTTGCCTCCGATTGGACTGTATTGGTTGCAGGCGCAGCTTTTTCATATTGAGGTTCGGCGAATGCCACCAGCATAAAAGCCAGAACGGGAATCCCCCAAGCCATATGGAACAGCCTCTTTTTCGATGTTTTTTGTCTTTTCATCATGTTTAAACGGGTTGGGCCAAGGGCAAAATTCAGATTGTTGGTGATTCCAATGACCTGCATGCCCATTAGCTGATTAACTAATAATGCCTGGTACCTGACGGGTGAGTGGCCCCGGGATATCACACCTTGATCGGCCAGGTACTCGTGATTTTGTTTAATAGCCAGTTCAAATAACCAAATGAATGGATTGAACCAGAAAACGACTGTCAACAGTTCTATGATAAGCAGGTCGACCCAGTGACGCTCGCGAATGTGCACTTGTTCGTGAGAAAGAATTTCACTGATTTCTTCCTGTTTCAGGTATTTCGGATTGATTAATATATGGTTGAAGAACGAAAATGGAAGGGCGTATTTGTCATTTTCATGAATGTAATAGCCATCCCGTATTTTCGGTTCTGAAGAGTAGATAACCCGAAGCGGTCTCCATGTTTGAATGAGTAGTCGCAACGCGAAAAGAGCAGTACCGGTCAGGTAGGCGTAAAGTAAAACCGTCGACCAGGTGACTCCGTTGTTTTCAGGAGTATGCTTGCTTCCGGAAATGATCTGGTGGCTAAGAATACCCGATAAATTGGACAGGGGAGTGCTCGCAGATGGTGTGAGTGTTACCGTGTAGTGAAAGGGAAAAGCAGCAACCATCAGTGCCAGCAATACCGAAAGCACCAAGTAGATCCGGTTGGCCGTGAAATGCGTTGATTGCCGTAGTAACAGCCAGTATACAACGAAGAAGAGACTGAGGCCAACAGAGGCATGAAATAAAAAGTCGAACCAGTTTTCCATTACGAATCGGTGTTAGATTGATCTTTCCTGAGTTCCTCTTCGGCCTGTTTCATGATCGATTCCAGATCCTGAATATCCAGTTGGTTCTCGCGGGCGAAAAATGTAGCCATCTTCGGAAACGAACCGTTGAAATAGTTTTTCAGCAGCGACGTAAATTGGAATTTGGTGTATTCGGCTTTGTTAACCAGCGGAAAGAATAAATTGGTATTCCCGATTTTTCGTTTTTCCACAAATCCCTTTTTCTCCAAAACAGTTAGTACTGTGGCCACCGTTGTGTACGCGGGTTTGGGTTCGTCGAATTGCTCAACCACATCCTTTACCACTACTTCCTTTAGTCGCCATACAATCTGCATCACTTGCTCTTCGGCATTTGTCAGCTGTTTTATTTCCATGAGGATACACGTTTACTTCAAAGTCTACTACAAACATAGTAGATGTGTTTGTTAATTCCTACTATTTTCTTAGAAATTCTACTAAGAAAATAGTAGATACAAATACGGAATGCTATAGTTTCCTTTCTGTTAGGGGTTTGATGGCAAAAAGAAAAGCCTCCTGAAATTTCAGAAGGCTTTATTGTGTATTCGTTGATTCTGTTTCTTTTACTGGAATCTTACTTTCGGATCTTCTCCCTTTTCAACCAGCTCTTCGAGGTAAGTTGAAACGTGCCGGTCGATTTTGGCGTCGTACATCTCGTCAATGTTGATCATGATGCCGGTCTCTTCCACGTCACCAAAATGGTCGTTGACAACTGTACCGAATGTCCTCATCGATGGAGAAAGATTCATGTAAGCATTGATGAGCGGCGGAATATTTTCGCCGTAATTACGCACCTCCTGTGAAAGGATTTTATACGCTTCCTGATATTCTTTTCCTTCGAACAACGCATTCAGTGCTTCGATATTCCGATGGGTCGGCATCGGTTTTTTAGGCCGTACCAGTTCATCCGGGTCGGCGAAATAGGTCTCGAAGAAGTGAAGTATCAGGTTGCGCGCTTCCGTGTTGAAGTGCGTGTACATCGTTACTTTTCCGAAAAAGTACTTGATTTCCGGATGGTCTACCGTCAGGGCGCCAAGTCCGTCCCACAGGTTATCGAGCGCAAACAAACCTTTGGCCCCTGCTTTGCTCGACTGGTAATCGGGTTGCACAAATGAGCGGCCCAGTTCAATTACATGGGGCAGGTACTCGTCGATAAACTTCTCGGAAAACCGAAAGAGACGTGCTGTTGCCAGCTGTACTTCTCCGTTTTCGTCACGTGGTAAGCCGGAGCAATGAATGTAGCGGTAGCCTCCCAGGATCTCTTTTCTGGCGGGATCCCAGACAATGAGTTGCTTGTAGGGATTATTTTCACAGGTGTCGTAATCGTCAAGATCAATCTCTTTGCCGGTTCCGCCCCCTGCTTTTCTGAAAGAAAGCTCCCTCAGTCGACCTATCTCCTTCATCGTGTTCGGAGCCTCGTGATAGGTGAATATGTAAATCTCGTTCCCGGCTTTGTTCGTCTTGCGTTGGAATTTATCCTCGGTAAGTTCCGACTCAATTAGCTCCCGTGGAACGGGAGGAATGATTTCCTTCATGTTTCGAACATTTGATTTAAGGTTTCAAAAATAAGAAATAATAGACAGGATATGTGTAAAGTACACTTATTTTTGAGTATTCGGTGCCATGTCGTAAACCTTCGATTTTACCCAGGCTGCCCATCCATTTTGCGATTTTTCCTTTGAGAAAGTCTGCCACGAAATGGGTTCACCGAATGTAATACTTATCTCTTTTCCCCTCTGTTTGAATGTTTCGTCAGGCAAAAAAAACATTTCAATGTTGAATTTCAAACCAATGAACTTGCGGAAATTGGCTAGCCGGTAAAAAAATCCGGAATTTCTGCCGGAAATGTGAACCGGTATCACGTCTCGCTGATACTGTATCGATTTTTGTATGAAGTGTTTGTGCCATGCTAAATCGACTACTTCCCCGTTGATGCGTCTTGAAGCCAGTCCCGACGGAAAGATGAGTATTTGGTTGTCTGATTCATACGCTTCCTGTATCACTTTGGCGGCTTTTCGCTGACTGCCGTGCTTGTTGATCGGAACAAAAACAGGAGCCAACGGTGGAATTTTTGTTAACTCGTCTCTTACCAGGAATTTGGACGGACCCATTTGATGTGTCACCTGGCTGAGGAGCAACATTCCATCGAAACCTCCGAGCGGATGGTTCGATGCAAAAATGTATCGTCCTTCCCCGGGAAGATTATCGAGTCCGTGAAAATCGAATTTGATTTTAAAATCACTGATAACGGCATCACAGAATTCTACTCCCGTCAGGTGTCCATAATCCCGAATAATCTGGTTAACCTCCTTGATATGTAATTTGTAGTTCAGATAACGATACACAAATCCCGGAATCCGGGACGCCAGTTTAGGGCTTTTATCCGCGATAAGCTCTTTTAGTACAATCGGTTTTAACTTTTGAACCGGTTCTCTTTGCTCCATAGGAATTGTCGTTCAACTGTGGCGAAATTTACTAAAAAATTGATCGTGTAAAGAATGGCCGACAATTTAAAGCCGTTGTAGAATGGATTTCCCAAATGAAGTGTATCTTTGAATTCCAAAGACAGAAAAACCACTCTCAACTTTAAGATTTCAACAATTACAAGGTGTTTATCAACATGGTTATGAACATTGATGTCAACAAAATGTTGACAAATTTGCTAAGTGTCTCAATGTGTCATACTTTGTCAGATAGTGTAAAAAAGATACCTTTACATGAAAATGTAGGTAATTTGAGCCATGATCTCTTTCACCAGCGTATATCCTGTAAATGTTGACGGTAAAGGCCGTGTCGTGCTTCCGGCTCCTTTCAAGAAGGAGATGGGAGACGCGTTGGAAGTGGTGTATGTGGTGGAGAAAGATATTTATGACAAATGCCTGAACGTTTATCCGCTCTCGGCATGGCACCGGAAAGTGGATAAGCTTCGTCAGCGGGTTAATATGGATGATCCGCTCCACAGTAAAATGCTTTCCCGTTATTTCGAAGAAGTGGTGAAAGTAAATATGGCTGATAACGGAAGGCTCAATGTTCCCAACGAAATGCTGGACTATGCAGGAATTGGCAAAGAAGCCATTTTTGCCGGTCAGGGCGAACGGATGAGATTGTGGGAGCCTGCCAGACATGAAGCTTCACGGATTTCCGACGAAGATTTTGTGCGGCTTTACAAAGAGTTGCTCGGTGGTCCGGCCGATAGTTTTTGACCCTTCAAATTGCTGAGTGATGAGTGAATACCATGTACCCGTGTTGTTGGATGCAAGTGTTGACGGTTTGGCGCTGAAACCGGGTGGAGTATATGTGGATGTGACGTTTGGCGGAGGAGGACACTCGCGCAGAATCCTGGAGAAACTCAAGGGCGGCAAATTGCTGGCTTTCGATCAGGATGTGGATGCCCGGCAAAACCTTATTGATGACGATCGTCTCATATTTGTTCAGCATAATTTTCGGTTCCTGAAAAATTTCCTCCGCTACTACGGATTGGAAAAGGTGGATGGGATATTGGCCGATTTGGGCGTTTCGTCGCATGAGTTCGATGAAGCAGAACGCGGTTTTTCTTTTCGCTTCGACGGAAAGCTCGATATGCGGATGAATCAAACCGCTGAAAAAGATGCGGCATCGATTGTGAATGAATACGAGGAGAGTGAGTTGATGCGAATTTTCAGAACCTACGGGGAAGTCAAAAATGCCAGAAGACTGGTTTCATTAATCACAAATGCCAGATCGCAGGAGCCGGTTAATACAATTGGTCAGTTCCTGAAAGTGATTGAACCTTGTGTGCCACCCAAAACGGAGAAAAAGTACCTGGCACAGGTGTTTCAGGCGCTTCGTATTGAGGTGAACCGGGAAATGGATGTGCTGAAAGATTTTCTGGAAGCCATTCCTGAAGTGTTGAATCCCGGAGGGCGCTTCGTCGCTATCACCTATCATTCGCTGGAAGACAGGATGGTGAAGAACTTTGTCAGGAGTGGCAAGGTGGAAGGAACGATTGAGAAGGACCTGTACGGAAATTATGAAGTCCCGGTGAAGGCGGTCAACCGGAAGCCGATTGTGCCGGATGAAGATGAGATAAACGATAATCCGCGGGCGCGAAGTGCCAAATTGCGGATTGCAGAAAGAATATAATTATGCCGGAAAAGAACAACCGAAAGAGATACCGGGTTTCGTTACGGACCATTTTGAATGGCCGTATCCTGGAAAGTGACTGGCTGAGGAGAAACCGGTTGTTGATTTTTGTCGTGGTGGTCATGTTGCTGGTTAATATCTCCATTCGGTATAAGTCGGAGAAAACCATTAGGCATATTACCGCCCTTCAGGACTCGCTGAAGGAATTGCGTTCTGAATCTGTTGCGGTGGCAGCCGAGCTGATGAAGATGAGCCGGCCTTCTGAAGTGATGGACCGAGTGGAGAAAAGTAACCTAGGGCTTGAGGTATCGAAGGAACCTCCCCGAAGATTGTATGTAGATAAAGAATAGTGGTTGATGGAAATCCGGAAAACCATACTAACCCGATTTAGCCTGTTTTACGTGGCTGCAATAATTTTTGCCCTCCTTCTGATGGGCAATATTTTTATTATTCAGCAGGATAAAAGCTGGGATCAGAAAGGTGAGCGGCTTGACGTAAAAGAGGTGACAATCCCGGCCCGGCGAGGTGATATTTGTGCCGACGACGGGAGGCCACTGGCTACATCGGTTCCTTATTATGAGTTGCGAATGGATTTAGCGGCACCGGGTGTGAAAGAGGTCTTCAACGCGAAGGTTGATTCCTTGGCTTATTACCTGGCCCACTTTTTCAGAGATAAATCGGAGGCAGCTTACCGGCACGAATTGCGCTCAGCTTATCGTCAGGGAGCCCGCTATCATCTGATCAATCCACGAAAAGTGAATTACCTGGAGCTGCAAAAAATTGAAAAGTTCCCCATTTTCCGTCGCGGACGAAACCGGGGTGGCTTAATCGCCGAGCAGGAAAATCTTCGGGTTTACCCTTTCGGTAATATGGCTACAAGAACGCTGGGACGAATGAGTAGTACGGTTTATGGCGGAACCCATGGAAGCGTTGGCTACTACGGACTGGAAGAAGCGTACGAAAGTTACCTGAAAGGCGAAGACGGCCTTGCCCTGAAACGGAACTTGTCGGGAAGATGGTTGTACGTGAGCAAGGAAGATCCGCAGGACGGTTACAACCTGATAACAACCATCAATGTCAATTTTCAGGATATGGTGATGCATGCCTTGAAGAAAGAGATGGTTGATAGTAGGGCAAAATATGGAACGGCTGTCCTGATGGATGTCAAAACCGGCGATATTAAGGCGATTGCAAATTACGGACGAGATGACAATGGCGATTTGGTTGAAGGCTATCAAAATTATGCCATCGGTAACTCCGGAAATGCTGAGCCGGGCTCGACTTTCAAGTTGGTATCGCTGATGGCGGCGCTGGAAGATGGGAAAGTAGACACGTCAACGATAGTAGATACCGGAAACGGTGTATGGAAATATAAAGATCGTACGGTGTATGACAGTGACTGGCGGCATGGTGGACATGGAAAGATTACCATGAAGCAGGTCTTCGAGCTGTCTTCGAATGTTGGGGTTGCCAAAATCATTACCAAGGCTTACGCCGGACACGAACGGGATTTCGTTGACCGGATTTATAGTTTTGGATTGAATCAACCCGTTGATTTGGGGATTAAAGGCGAGGCGAAGCCATTCATCAAGTATCCCGGTGGTGGCAATGGTTGGTCGGGTGTGACCTTGGCTTGGATGTCGTTTGGGTATGAGCTGAAACTGACGCCGTTGCAGATGCTGACTTTTTATAATGCCGTTGCCAATAACGGACGGATGGTGGAGCCACGATTGGTGCAGGCAATCGATAGAAACGGACGTGAGGTCAAGGAATTTAAAACGAAGGTGATGAATCCGAAAATCTGTTCTTCCGAAACGCTTAATAAGGTGCACGATATGTTACGCGGCGTGGTGGTGCGGGGAACGGCTAAATCCCTAAATACACCGGCTTACGAAATTGCGGGAAAAACAGGTACAGCACAGGTGGCAAACCAAAGCGAAGGATACTTCCATGCTTCGGGACGGATTTACCAGGCGTCATTCGTGGGATATTTTCCGGCTGATAATCCGCGGTACTCGTGTATTGTGGTCATCAATGGTCCGAAAGGCGCTTATTACGGTGGCTCGGTAGCCGGCCCGGTTTTCCGCGAAATCTCGGACAACGTGTACGCCAGCGACCTGCGGATGCACGATGATTTGGATATTTCGGCTTTCGCCGGAAAACAGGACTATCCCGGAGAAGTTTCGGGTAAACGAAAAGATTTGGAAGAGGTGCTGGATGATGCCGATTTGCTGCATGGCTGGTTTCACGGTAGTAGCGAATGGGCCGAAATGGATACCACCAACCATGATGTGGAGCTGGGTCCGTTGAAGGTTGTTCCGGGTGTGATGCCCAAAGTGACAGGCATGGGTGCATCGGATGCTGTTTACATTTTGGAAAACCGGGGCCTGCGTGTTTCTGTTTCCGGTCGTGGTAGAGTGCTGACGCAGTCGATACCGGCCGGAACGAAATATCAGACCGGGCAGTCGGTGAGATTAAGATTAGGAGAATAAATGAAGAATTTAAACGAAATATTATCGGGGTTAAGCGGGCTGGAAGTTTCCGGATTCACGGATATTCCGGTTGCCGGAGTCGCTTTTGATTCACGTAAAGTGAAACCGGGATTTTTGTTTGTTGCTGTACCCGGAACACAGGTCGATGGCCACCAGTTTATCGAGAATGCCATCGCTGATGGAGCTGTAGCTATTGTTTGTGAGCGTTTGCCGGAAAAACAGAATTCGGATGTGGCATGGATTCAATGTGAAAATTCTGCCAGGGTGTTGGGTGAAGTTGCTTCCCGTTTTTATGGAGAACCATCGGCGCAAATGAAGGTGGTAGGTGTAACCGGGACGAATGGGAAAACCACCATTGCTACATTGTTGTACCAGCTATTCGGTATGCTCGGTTACAAAACGGGTTTGCTTTCGACTATCTGCAATTATGTGGGTGATGAAAAGCGACCATCGACGCATACCACGCCCGATCCGGTTCAGATTCACGAGCTGATGGCCGAGATGGTGGAAGCCGGATGCAGTTATTGCTTCATGGAGGTGAGTTCGCACGCTATTCATCAGCAACGCATTGCTGGTATTCAGTTCGATGGGGGCATCTTCACAAATCTGACACATGATCATCTGGACTATCACAAAACATTCATTGAATACCGGAACGCTAAGAAAATGTTTTTCGATGGACTGAGTAAAGAAGCATTCGCGTTGACCAACTCTGACGATAAGAATGGTATGGTGATGCTTCAGAATACCGATGCGCAGAAACTAACCTATTCCATGCGTTCGCTCGCTGATTTTCGGGTGAAGGTGCTGGAAAGTCATTTCGATGGGATGTTGTTGAGTGTGGACGGAACGGAAGTTTGGTCGCACTTCATCGGCAATTTTAACGCGATGAATTTGCTGGCCGTGTATGGAACGGCTGTTTCGCTTGGCGCGGAAAAAGAAGAAGTATTGCAGCAAATGAGCTTGCTGAAGCCTGTGGATGGGCGCTTCGAAATTATTCGTTCTCCGCTGGGCGTTTTTGCTATCGTCGATTATGCGCACACGCCGGATGCCTTGAAGAATGTGCTTTCATCGATCAATGAAATTCGTACCCGGAACGAAACGCTTTTCACGGTAGTGGGAGCCGGAGGGAATCGTGATAAGACGAAACGACCGGAGATGGCCCAGGAAGCGGCTTCTGCCAGTGATCGTGTTATTCTGACGGCCGACAATCCGCGTTCGGAGGATCCGGAAGCAATTATTGCTGATATGATGATCGGTGTGGAGGCACATCAGCGGAACAAAGTGTTGGCGATTTCGAATCGGAAAGAGGCGATTCGCACAGCCGCCATGATGGCGCGGCCCGGCGATATTATCCTGGTGGCTGGGAAAGGACACGAAACGTACCAGGAAATTAAGGGGGTGAAACACCATTTTGATGATCGTGAAGTTATTCGGGAAATATTCGGTGTAACCGGACAAAACTAATTTAATATGCTCTATTACTTGTTTAAATATCTTGAATCGTTGAATTTCCCGGGTGCGGGGATGTTCGAGTATCTCTCGTTCCGGTCGGCCCTGGCGATCATCACCGCCCTGTTGTTTTCCACTTTCGTAGGAAAGAAGATCATCCGCATTCTGCAGCGCCAGCAAATTGGTGAAGAGATTCGCGATCTGGGTCTCGAGGGACAATTGCAAAAACGGGGAACGCCGACCATGGGAGGAATCATTATCCTGTCGTCGTTGTTGGTGCCGGTGCTTTTGTTTGCCAAACTTGACAATGTTTATATTCTGTTGATGATTATCACGACCGTATGGCTCGGTTTCATCGGTTTTGTAGACGATTATATCAAAGTTTTCCTGAAAGATAAAGAAGGCCTTGCCGGCAAATTCAAGATTCTGGGACAGGTTTCACTGGGATTAATTGTAGCAGCTACGCTCTATTTCAGCAAGGACGTGGTCATCCGAGAGCGGGTAATGAACCCTGATGGAAAGGTAAAAACAGAAATCCTGGTGAACAGTATGACCGGTGAACAAACGGTCAGCCAGGTAACCCGCGATGTGAAATCGACCAAAACTACTATTCCGTTTGTAAAGAATCACGAATTCAACTACAAATGGCTGGTTTGGTTCATGGGTAATAAAGCTTCCGAGTGGGGCTGGCTCGTTTATGCCCTGGTCATCATTTTTATTATAACCGCAGTGTCGAACGGAGCCAACCTCACCGATGGTCTGGACGGTCTCGCGACGGGGACTTCCGCGATAAGTGGCACAACGCTGGGAGTGTTTGCCTACCTCAGTGGTAACCTGATATATGCCGATTACCTGAATATTATGTATATCCCGCAGGTTGGTGAACTGACTGTTTTTATGGCGGCTTTCATTGGTGCGGCTATTGGATTTTTGTGGTACAACTCTTTCCCGGCCCAGGTTTTTATGGGCGATACAGGAAGTTTGGCCATGGGAGGAATTTTAGCCGTGTTCGCCATCATCGTCCGGAAGGAAATTCTGATTCCGCTGTTGTGCGGTGTTTTCCTGGTCGAAAACCTGTCGGTGATGATTCAGGTAGCATATTTCAAGCATACGAAACGGAAATACGGTGAAGGGCGCAGGGTGTTTCTGATGTCGCCGCTTCATCATCATTACCAGAAAAAAGGCATTCCTGAAGCCAAAATCGTTACGCGGTTCTGGATTATTGGGATTTTACTGGCAGTACTGACTGTAGCAACATTGAAAATGCGTTAATCATGACCCCAAAAAAACTGGTCATATTAGGTGCAGGCGAGAGCGGAATAGGTTCCGCGATTCTCGGTCAGAAGAAAGGATTTGACGTGTTCGTTTCGGATAGCGGAACGATAAAAAATAAATACAAAAGCGTTCTTTACGAGAATGGAATCCGGTGGGAGGAAAAGCAGCATACCGAGGCTGAAATCCTGTCGGCCGATTTGGTGATGAAAAGTCCGGGTATTCCTGAAAAAGTGCCATTGGTTCAAAAACTATTGGAAAAAGGAATTCCGGTTATTTCGGAAATTGAATTCGCCGGAAGGTACACGCAGGCAAAAACCATCTGCATTACCGGAAGCAACGGAAAAACAACCACAACCCTGCTCATTTACGATATGATGAAAAGGGCAGGATTGAATGTTGGGGTTGCCGGAAATATGGGAAAAAGCTTTGCCTGGCAGGTCGCTGAGGAAGATTTCGACCTGTATGTGATTGAGCTTTCCAGCTTTCAGCTCGACGGGATGTACGATTTCCGGGCTGATGTAGCCATCCTGCTGAATATCACTCCCGACCACCTGGACCGGTACGATTACCAGATGCAGAATTACGTGAATTCGAAGTTCCGCATCTTGCAAAACCAGCGTCAGGAAGACTTTTTTATCTATTGTGCTGATGATGATATCATCACTACGGAGATCGAAAAAAGGGATATTCACGCACAGATGATCCCGTTCTCCATTGAAAATCAACTGGCCTTTGGGGCCTGGATTGAAAACAACGAACTAATAGTTAGCATTAATCATAATTCATTCGCAATGTCCATATTCGATTTGGCTTTACAAGGAAAACACAACATGTACAACTCTATGGCGGCAGGTTTGTCGGGAGTCGTTTTCCGGTTACGAAAAGAGAAGATTCGCCAGTGTCTCACCGACTTTCAGGGAGTGGAACACCGGCTCGAACGCTTCATCAGGGTTCATGGTATCGAGTTTATCAATGATTCGAAGGCCACCAACATCAACTCAACCTGGTATGCGCTGGAAAGCATGAATACGCAGGTCGTATGGATTGTTGGCGGAGTCGACAAAGGCAACGATTATTCGATGCTCTACGATTTGGTCAAGACCAAAGTGAAAGCCATTGTTTGCCTCGGAAAAGACAACCGGAAAATTATCGATGCATTCAGCGGTATGGTAAAAGACGTTATCGATACGGATAGTATGGAAGAAGCGGTTCGGAACGCATATTTCCTGGCCGGCGAAGGCGACACGGTGTTGTTGTCTCCGGCCTGCGCCAGTTTCGACCTGTTTCAGAATTATGAAGAACGCGGCCAGATGTTCAAACAGGCCGTACGAAACCTTTAACCGGATTGAAAGATGGGATTTGGCGTTTACCGGAAATATTTCAAAGGCGATAACATCATCTGGGCAGTGCTGGTAGCACTCTCCATTGCTTCCATGCTGATTATTTACAGCTCGACGGGAGCACTGGCTTTTCGTGTAGCAGGCGGAAATACCGCTCACTACCTGATTCGCCAGACATTGATGCACTTGCTCGGATTTGGAATTATTCTGGTAATGGTCAATATCATTCCCATTAAGTTTTACAACCGGACTGCGAATTTAGGTATGCTAACTGCGTTCTTTTTCATCATTATGGGATTGGTTTTTGGCCGGGCCAGTGGTGGAACAGGGCGTACCTTGCCACTTGGATTTATCACTTTTCAGCCAGCTGAGTTGGCGAAAGTGGCGCTGGTTATCTGGGTGTCCCGTATTCTGGCCAACAACCAGACCAGTAAAGAGAGCCTGAAAAAAGCGTTTGGTAAAACATTGTTGGGGGCAGCCGCCATTTGTGCCCCAATTGCCGTGGCCGACTTTTCAACTGCCGGCCTGCTTTTTACAACGGTAGTCATTATGATGTTTGTTGGACGGGTGCCTTTCAAATATATGATGCTGCTTGCGATGGCCGGAGTCGCGTTGGTGGCTATACTATATTTCATTGCACCTCATCTTCCCGACGGAGGTCGTTCAGGACGTATCAAAACTGTGCGTGCCCGAATTGAGCGCTACATACACGGCGACAAACGCTCGGAGAAAGGGTTGACGCAGGCCGATTTTGCAAAAATTGCCATTCACCGCGGTGGATTTGGTGGTGTAGGTACCGGAAATAGCACGGTGAGTAACTTTATGAGTGCGGCCTATAACGACTTTGTTTATTCCATTATTATTGAGGAATATGGAATGTTTGGCGGAGGTGTCATCCTGTTGTTTTACATCATGTTGCTGACGAGGGGAGGAATTTTGCTGAAGAAGAGTAACCGGACGTTCCCGGCTTTTCTGGCTACCGGAATAACAGTGCTGCTCTTTATGCAGGCCATGATCAATATGGGGGTGTCGGTGGGGATTTTACCCGTAACCGGACAGCCGTTGCCGTGGATAAGCTGGGGAGGAACATCGCAGTTGTTTACGGCCATTGCTTTTGGACTATTGCTGAGTGTAAGCTCTCAAAATAATAAAGAACGTCGCGAGGAGATTGAGCACAAGTTCCACTCGACGGAAGATTTGCCCGATGAGGACGTGCAGTTGAAGGAAGAAACGGTTTAACTGTTTCCTGTCGGGAATAAGTTTTTTGAATCAGAAGAAAATGAAAACATACAAATTCATCATTAGCGGAGGCGGAACCGGAGGTCATATTTTTCCGGCTATTTCCATTGCCGACGGTCTGAAGCAACGGTATCCGGATTGTGAGATCCTGTTTGTGGGAGCTGAGCACAAAATGGAGATGGAAAAAGTTCCGGCGGCTGGTTACACCATCGAAGGTCTGCCGGTAGCAGGTTTCCATCGCGGCGAGATTTGGCGCAACCTGTCGTTTCCGTTCAAGTTGCTTCGTTCGATGATGAAAGCACGTAAAATTGTCACTTCGTTTCGCCCCGATTGTGTGATTGGCGTAGGTGGTTATGCCAGCGGCCCGGTGCTCAGGGTTGCTACTAACAAAGGATTGCCTACAGTTGTTCAGGAACAGAATTCTTTTGCGGGTGTGACCAACAAAATTCTGGCGAAGAAAGTCGATAAGATTTGTGTGGCTTACGATAAAATGGAGCGCTTCTTTCCTGCCGGGAAGATTGTTTTCACCGGAAATCCAATACGAAGCAACCTGCTTGAAGGGCAGAAGAATATTGAGGAGGCGCGGAAATTTTTCCAGTTGGAAGAAAACAAACCGGTTCTGTTGATTGTCGGCGGAAGTTTGGGAGCCCGTTCCATCAACGACAGTTTGCTGGCGCAGTTTGATGCATTGAAAGATTCCGGTATTCAGGTGATCTGGCAAACCGGGAAATTTTATTATAAATCCATCAGCGAAAAGCTGGAAGGAAAACTTCCTGCCCATATTCACTTGATGGAATTTATTCCGCGAATGGATTTGGCTTATGCTGTGGCCGATTTGGTCATCTCACGGGCCGGAGCGGGAACGATATCTGAACTTTGTCTGGTAGGCAAACCATCCATTCTGGTTCCGTCGCCTAACGTGGCAGAGGATCACCAGACCCGAAACGCCATGGCGTTGGTAGAAAAAGAAGCGGCCGTATTGGTTAAAGACAGCGAAGCAAAAGAGAAGCTGGTTCCTGAGACTTTGAAGTTGATCACTGATAAGCTCCAGTTGGAGAAACTGGCAGCGAACAGCACAAAAATGGCTTTGCCCAATGCGACCCGCGATATTGTAGAGGTTATTGCTGAATTGCTCGAAAAAAGAGAGTCATGAATCTGGAGAAGGTACATAGGGTTTATCTGCTGGGTATCGGCGGCATCGGGATGAGTGCCCTGGCACGTTATTTCCGTTTTCACGGAATGCGCGTGGAAGGTTACGATCGCACCGAAACGGAGTTGACCCGTGAGTTGGAAGAGGAGGGAATTTACGTTCACTACGAGGCCGACTTGAAATATGTACCACCATTTAACGCATTGGATAATACGCTGGTGATTTATACGCCTGCTATCCCGGAGTCAAATATTGAGTTACAGTTCTTCCGGAAAACCGGAACGGCGATATACAAACGTTCTCAGGTGTTGGGCATTATTGCTGCCGAGAGTCAGTGCATCGCAGTAAGCGGAACACATGGCAAAACATCGGTAACAACCATGACCGCTCATTTGCTGCATCAGTCATCCGTTGGTTGCACCTCTTTTATGGGAGGAATTTCGAGGAACTACCATACCAACCTCATCCTTCCCGAAAAGGAAACCAATGTGGTGGTCGCTGAAGCTGATGAGTTCGATCGGTCCTTTTTACGGTTGTTCCCGCAAAGGGCAGTGATTACCTCAATCGATCCGGATCACCTGGATATCTACGGTGACTTTTCGCATCTGCTCGATGCATTCAAAAGTTTTGTCGGGCAGGTGAACAAAGGCGGCGAGGTATTGTACAAAAAGGTACTTCCGGTAGAGGCAGCCTGGAATGAGGAGGCTAAATTCTATACGTATTCCATCAAAGGGAAAGCAGACTTTTACGGTACGAATATCCGGGTGGAAGACGGAGCTTATCATTTCGATTTGGTGACGCCTTTCGGCGAATTTGCCGATTTACGCCTGGCTTACCCTGGACTGATGAACGTGGAGAATGCCGTTGCCGCTTGTGGATTGGCTTTGCTTTCCGGAGTTACAGGTGATGAGATTCGCGAGGCGTTGGCAACTTACCAGGGTGTTGTCCGCCGTTTCGATATTCGCTTTCGCGGAAAAAACGTAGTGTACATCGACGATTATGCGCATCATCCGAAAGAGCTGGAGGCGACAATTCATTCGGTTCAGGATATGTTTCCTGACAGGAAGGTGACGGGGATTTTTCAGCCACACCTCTATTCCCGGACACGGGATTTGGCAGAAGACTTCGCCGCGAGTTTGAGTCTGCTGGACGAATTGATTTTACTGGATATATATCCCGCAAGGGAAGAACCGATTCCGGGCGTGGATTCTAGATTAATACTGGAAAAAGTAACGATAAAAGACAAAATACTTTGCAGTAAAGAGGATTTGCCCGAAGTTGTTGAAAAGCTCGATACAGATGTTTTGCTGACGTTGGGCGCTGGCGATATCGACCAGTGGGTGGAACCGATTGTGGAAGTATTGAAGAAGAAAGAAGATGTTTAAAAAGTTTCTGCATATCATTTTGTGGGGCGCGACCATTATGCTCATCGTGTTTTCGCTCGGTTTTTCAGCGCGAAAATACAAGCAGACGCGTTGTGTCGGGCTGGTGGTCGATGTGAGTGATTCGGCTCAATACCGGTTCATCGACAATGATGATGTGGAGAAGTGGATTCAAAAGAAATATAACGGGGTTTTTGGTAAGCGACTAGATTCCATCAACACGAGAACGATTGAAGACGGTCTGGAAAAGTTGCAGGCCATCGGCAAGGCTCAGGTATATACGACTTTGTCGAGCAATACCGGTGAAAAAGGTGGTTCGCTGGTGGTACATATCGAGCAGCGTCGTCCCATTTTCAGGGTGTTTACCAGCGGTTTGGATTACTATATGGATAAGGAAGGAAATGTGATGAATTGGACGCCTAAATATACGGCAAGGGTTATCCTGGTGGGCGGTTCGGTTTCCCGGAAATTTGCCAGAGAGACCTTGGTCCCGTTGGTGTCGTACATCGATTCGGATGATTTCCTGAAAGCGCAGATTGACCAGATTTACGTGGATGATGACAGCGATTTGACAATGATTCCACGGATTGGGGATCAAGAAATTGAATTTGGAAAAGCCGATGATTACCGGATTAAGTTCCGGAATTTGAAGGCACTATATACCGAAGGTTTTCGACACGGAGGATGGTCGAAATACAAAACCATTAACCTCAAATACAGAAATCAGATAGTGTGCACAGAAAAATAACTTCCTATGAGTTCAATGAAAGAAATGACCGCTGCAGTAGATATAGGTACTGCGAAAACGACTGCCATCATTGGTCGCTATACCATTGATCGGAAACTGGAGGTCGTTGGCTATGGAAGTACGGATACCCGCGGTGTCAGGAATGGCGTTGTGGTGAATATTGAAGAAGCCGGACAGTCGATACGGGAAGCGGTGGATGTAGCTTGCCGCGGATTGAAACTGAAAGTTCGTAGCATTTATGCCGGTTTGTCGGGACAGAAGATTCGTACCCGGTCGGCCAGCGGCTACCGGATGATTGATAAGGACGGTGAAGTAACCCGTGAGCTGGTGTCATCGTTGTACGAAGAAGTGGGCCGCTACTCCCTTCAACCGGGAGAGAAAATATTTCATGTGGTTCCTCAGGAATTCATTGTGGATGGAGAAATGGGAATTCAGCAGCCTGTTGGGATGGCCGGTAATCGCATCGATGCGATGTTCAATCTCATTTTGGCTCCCGATTCTTACCGCATCAACCTTCGTCGTTGTGCCGAGAAAGCTGGTTTCGAGCTAGCTGGTGTATTTGTCAATCCTTTTGTGCAGGGAGAGGCTTATCTCACCGAAGACGAGAAAGAAGCCGGTGTTGTTTTAGTCGATTTTGGTGCCGGAACGACGGGCGTTTCGGTATATTATGAGAATAGACTCCGACTGGCCGCAGAACTGCCTTTTGGTGGCGCCGTGGTTACCCGCGATATAAAAGAAGGATGCAACATTATCGCCCGGCACGCTGAGCTCCTGAAGGTACAGTTTGGAAGAGCACTGGCTGAGCTGGCACCCGACAATAAAGTCGTGCAGATTCCCGAATCGGACGGATGGCCTGCCAAGGAAGTGAGTTTCAAGAACCTTTCTCATATCATTCAGGCCCGGATGGAAGAAATTCTGGAAGGTATCAGTTACCAGATCGAATCAACGGGACTGATGCATAAGCTAGGGGCAGGAATCGTGATAACCGGAGGTGGAGCAGGAATGGCCGATATGGAGAAGCTCATCAGCTTTAAAACTGGTCTGGATGTTCGTTTTGGACGCCCGGTGATTCCGATGAAAGAACTGCTCTTTGCTGAACAAGTCAATGGCCCGGAAGCCGCTAATATTCTTGGTCTGTTGGTGAAGGGATTGAAGAAGCGCGAAGGAATGCGCAACGTCGACGCGATGGTTATTCATGAAGACGAGGAAGAGGAAAGACCGACCAACCATCGTCAGCAACACAAACAGAACGGAGGCAGCTTCAAAGGTGTCTTCAACAATCTGTTTGAAAAAGCCCGGGATGGTCTCGGAAACCTGATCTCGGATGAAGATATGGAAATGAACTAGACTACGAGGTAAAACAACCAAAAGCAATACGGTATGTCATCAGAAGAAGATCTGCTCAATTTTGGTTTTAAGCATAACCAGGATTCCATTATTAAAGTCATAGGTGTTGGTGGAGGCGGTGGAAACGCGCTGAACTACATGTACCGGAATGGAATCAGCGGCGTCGATTTCATCATTTGCAACACCGATGCGCAGGCGCTGGAGAATAGTCCTGTTCCCGTAAAGGTTCAGCTGGGAGTCTCGCTGACCGAAGGTCGTGGTGCCGGGAACAAGCCTGAACAAGGTGAGCAGGCCGCTATCGAAAACCTGGCTGATATCCGGAAGGTGCTGGCGAACAATACCCGGATGGTGTTTATTACTGCCGGGATGGGTGGTGGAACCGGAACGGGTGCTGCCCCGGTAATTGCTCAGCTGGCCCGCGAAATGGATATTCTGACGATTGCGGTCGTGACGCTTCCGTCGGAAAAAGAGGGAAAAAGGCGTTTTGAGCAGGCGATGGCCGGGGTGAACAAACTGAAGAAATTTGTCGATAGCTTGTTGGTGATCAGCAATGAGAATCTGCATAAGATTTACGGCGATCTGCCCGCATCTAAAGCATTCGCCCAGGCGGATAATATTCTGGCTACAGCCGTGAAAGGTTGTGCCGAGATCATCACCCTGCATGGTAATATCAACATTGATTTTGCCGATGTGAATACCGTGATGCGTGGCAGTGGCGTCTTCATTATGGGGTCGGGAATTGCCGATGGAGAGGACCGGGCCATGCGGGCGGTGAAGGAAGCGTTGATTTCTCCGCTTCTGGATAGCAATGACATTTACGGAACGGAAAACATTCTGCTGAATATTACTTCCGGAGACGAGGAAATCCTGATGGGTGAGATTGGGCAGATAATCGATTATCTTCAGGATGCCGCCGGTGATGATGCCAATATTATCTGGGGAAATGGTCGTGATGAAAAACTTGGTTCCAAGATTTGTGTGACACTGATTGCGACCGGCTTCCAAACCAATCCGAATCGTCGGATGGCTCCGGAACAGGAACCCACAAAAGTTTCGTTGCAGGATGCAAAAACCGAATTTGCCAGAGAGGAGATGAAACTTCCGCTTATCGAGGAAAAACACATCGAGCCGGAGGGGGAAATTTTTGAACCGGTGTCAAGGCAAAAAAGTTATCTCGATGAAGATGATCTTCAGGTAGAAAATGATTTTCGGGAAGAACAGGAGAGACCTTCCTATCAGAAGAAGAACCAGCGGAAGAAGAGCGAAGAGAAAAGGAATCGCAGCAAAAAAGAGAAGGAAGAAGTGACAGCAGAGCCCATAACCAATTGGTTTGTCAAGCAGTTCAACACGTTCTTCAGTGACAACGATATGGAAATGGATGAATAATATTTGAATTGGGTAGAATTAAACTAAAAGAGTGAGATATGGCCGAACTGATGAATTTTGAATTGCCGGAGAAGCAGAATTGCATCATTAAGGTAATAGGTGTTGGAGGAGGCGGTGGAAATGCGGTCAACCACATGTTCCGGGAAGGGATAAAAGATGTAGATTTTGCCGTCTGTAATACCGATGCACAGGCATTGGCTAGCAGTCCGGTACCCACACAGGTACAACTGGGTGCTTCGCTGACCGAAGGACGTGGTGCGGGAAATAAACCTGATGTTGGGCGTGAAGCTGCCCGGGAGAATATAAAAGAGGTGGAAGAGATTCTTTCGCATGGAACCAAAATGGTCTTCATTACCGCCGGAATGGGCGGAGGTACAGGTACCGGTGCGGCTCCTGTTATTGCCGAAGCAGCCCGGAAGCTGAATTTGCTGACTGTTGGTATTGTAACGATTCCTTTCCGGAATGAGGGAAGAAGACGGATTGAGCAGGCCATAAAAGGCATTCGCGAAATGGAAGGTAATGTAGACTCCTTGCTGGTCATTAATAACGAACGCATCCGTGAAATGTATGGCGATTTCCCGATTTCGAAAGCCTTTTCCAAGGCCGATGATGTGTTGGCCATTGCCGCTAAAGGAATTGCTGAAATTATTACGTATCACGGTTTCATCAACGTTGACTTCGAGGATGTGAAAACGGTGATGAAGGAATCGGGTGTTGCCGTGATGGGCTCCTTCCGGGCAACCGGAGAAGAGAGAGCTTTAAGAGCGGCTCAGGGAGCTCTGAATTCACCGTTGCTGAATAATAATGACATTCGGGGCGCGCGAAATATACTAGTGAATATCACTTCCGGTGACAAGCAGGAAGTGACGATGGACGAGATGAACCTGATTAACGAGTATGTGCAGGAAAAAGCCGGAAACTCAGCGGATTTGATTTATGGTGTAGCAATCGAACCATCGTTGGAAGATTCCATTTCGGTGACGGTGATTGCGACCGGATTTAAAACCAGCTCGATTCCAGAGTTGAGAACAGACAAGAAAGAGCCCGCCGAAAAGGTTTCTTTGCGGGACGAGAAGGAGAAAGTGCCATCGAATATTAGTGGCCAGGTTGGAATGTCAGACGATGATAAGGATTTGAAAAAATCAAACACCCCGGTTTTTGAAGGTGAACCGGAAGATGAGTTTGCGCCGCTATATGGACCTTCTCCGAAGGAAAAGAAGCCCGGTAGTAGCCGTATTGAGGAGCAACGTAAGCAAGTGATGCAGGTTGATTTCTCGACGCTTTCGGATGATGAAATCGACAAGATAAGTAACGAGCCTGCTTATGTGCGCCGCATGATGCGCCTGGAGAGTGAGAAAAAGAGAAAGGCGGCTGAGGTTTCCCGGTTTTCGCTTTCAGATAATAAAGATGAAGGGCCAAAGTTGCGGCGAAACAACTCTTTTTTACACGATAAAGCTGATTAATTAACGCATTAATACCCAATAATCATGAGTTTGTTCGATCAAATCAATGCCGATATTAAAGCGGCTATGCTTGCCCGCGAGAAGGGGAAGCTGGAAGCTTTGCGCAATATCAAAAAAGTACTCATTGAAGCCAAAACCGCCAAAGCAGGACAGGAAGAACTACCGGATGATGTTGCTCTGAAAGCCATTGCCAAGTTGGCCAAACAGGGAAAGGATTCTGCTCAAATCTACAAAGAACAGAACCGGCAAGACCTGTACGACCAGGAAATGGAGCAGGTGAAGGTATTTGAAGCTTATCTTCCGTCGAAGATGAGTGACGAGGAATTGACGGCTGCCGTGGAAAAAATTATCGCTGAACTTGGTGCTGAATCGATGAAAGACATGGGAAAAGTAATGGGAGCTGCGAATGCAAAATTAGCCGGGCGAGCTGAAGGAAAGGATATAGCGGCAAAAGTGAAAAGTCTGCTTTCCTGATGATTGTCAGTCGATTTGTGTTTTAATAACCCTACCTTTCTTTCCTCCGGGAATCGTAGTTTCGCAGCTTTTTTATCCCGGAGTTGATAAAAAGAAAACCCCGCAAGTGATTGCGGGGTTTTCTTTTATATCTCTGTTTTTCCGGTTGCCCGGAAGAAATTTCATTAATAGAATTTCGACCGTTTGTCAACGATATCAGATTCTTTCTTCAGAGTTTCGAAAGCCTGCGTATTGGCCTGGTAGCTCTGAGTCATCATCAGCTGAGCTTTGTCTCCGGCAATGTCAGTATCGGTACCTTGCTTAATATTGGTTACTTCCAGCATATACACGCCGTTGTTACCTTTAATCGGGTTCGAAACTTTGTGCAAACCAAGTGTGGTAGCTGCTCCGATAACAGCAGGTTCAACACCGGCACCCGGAACTGAATAAGAATTGAAGGTCAGGTTCTGAGCCTGTTTCTCGTTCACATTCAATGCAGCTGCTAACGCTACCAGGTTGGATTTGCCTTCCATCTGCTTAGCAATGTAATCACCTTTCTGCTGCTTCCTTACTGCGAGTTCAACGCGGTCTTTTACAGCTGAGAAAGGAGCGATACCTTTTTCCTGGATTCCGGTAACTACAGCGATAACGAAATTGTCTCCCAGTTCGAAGATTGGTGTTCCTTCGTAGCTGACAACAAGTTTGCCAACTTCCGAATTGTTAAACGCCGAGCGAATCAGGATCCGGGCATCTTTGAGGCCATTGATGTTTTGCTGGTCCTCTTTGATGGTTGCATATCGCTTATCAAGTCCCTCTTTGGCTATAGCCTTGTTAAACGCATCTTCCGTTTGGTTTTCACCCGCGAATTTCGAAGCCTGGGAGTAAACATCCTGGTAAGTCTGGCTACTTGGCTCAATCTTACGACTGATGGTGGCCAACTGAACGTTTGGAGCTGTTTTTCCGCGTTTGGTAACCTGAAGCAGGTGAATACCATACTGGGTTTTTACCTCTTTTACTTCATTCACTTTGGCTGAGAAAGCCGCATCGTTAAATGCTTTCACCATCGTTCCGCGACGGAACCAACCTAGATCACCGCCATTGTTCGCAGAACCCGGGTCCTGTGAGTATTTCTCTGCCAGCGTTGCAAAATTAGCACCTTTCTGAATCAGTGTTTTCAGACTGTCGGCCAAAGCCTGCGCTTTAGGCGCATCAGCCTGACTGGTAACACGAATCAGAATATGACGTGCTTTGACTGAATCGGGAAGGTTTTCGAACTTCTCTATTTTCGTCAGCTTCCAGGTTCCGCCCTCTTTATACGGACCGTAGATATCACCTACTTTTCCGCTGAATGCGAAATCACCCAACTCAGGCGACAATTCATCCTTCTTGTAAAAGGAATCATCGAAAGGAACATCGGAATTGACATTGACAAATGCCACGTCATCGTTGGCACTGGCAAATTCAGTTTTAATGTTCTCGATCCATTGGTGAGTACTTGCCTTATCCGATTCCGAGGGCTCTACAGGGAAGACCACATATTCGATCCGGCGCGCAGCATCCTGCTTGTACAATTCCTGATGATTGTTGTAGTAGGTCTGCATTGCAGCATCGGATACAGTGACAGCACTATCGGGTACGGATGCGTATGTTTTTGCAATAAAATTGATGTCAACCTGATGATTTTTGTTGGCTACATCTTGCTTCGCTTCTCCGGTGGTAACATAAAGTCCCTTTGATACCAAATCGTTGTACTTCGTGAATTCACGTTGCGAAACAATTTGTTTTTCCATAAACAGCCAATAAGCTTTTTGCTGTGCTGTTCCATTCGTTTCCAGATGTTTCAGGAATTGAAGGACAGCCGAACGGTTTACCTGGCCGGTTTGCGGATCGCGGAAAAGCTGTTGAACAATGGGACTAATGTTATTTCCCTGAACCATATCGAAAAGTTCATCAGAACTTACACCGATTCCCAGGTCTTTATAAATACCGGTCATCACGTAGTGACGGACCATGTTTTGCCAGGTTTGCTCACGAATCTGATCCAGTGTTTTTTGATCAACGGAATTCGTTCCCGAATTCATTTTGTAAATCTCGGTCAGTTCGTCAAGTTTCTGCTGGAACTCTTTGTAGTCGATACTTTTTCCGGCAATCTCAGCAATTTCCATCTGTTTTCCCCGCAAAAGCGAACGTCCGGAACGAAGCATATCGCCCAGAATGAACGCCAACAGAGCCAAACCAATAATTACTGCAACCAGAACACCAGCCTGGTTCCTAATTTTCTGTAATGTTGCCATTAATGTTCAGGTTATTTATTTAAATCTTTTGTTTAATTCTTTGGGCTACGAAGATAATAATTTTAGAGTACCCATCGCTTTTGATGGAATCAAAATTACGTGTTATCCAATATTTTCAGTTCAATGAGCTCAATTCTCGTCTTGGATCCTCTCAATACTTTAAACTGAAATTTGTCGATGTCTATAATGGTATTCATGGTGGGAATACTTCCGTACTGATGAAGAATGTATCCGGCGATGGTTTCGTAGTTGTCGTCAACCGGTAAACCGAGGAAATATTTTTCGTTGATCTGGTCGATTTTCATTCGACCCGAGAAGATGTAATGCTTGTCGTCAATCTTGCGTTCGACCAACTCAACTGTGTCGTGCTCATCTTCAATCTCTCCAAAAATTTCTTCCAAAATATCTTCGGTGGTAACGATGCCTGCGGTTCCTCCAAACTCATCAACGACAACGGCCAGACTTTTGTGCTCATGCAGAAATTTCGTTAGCAGCTTGCTGGCTTCCATGGTTTCCGGTACAAAGATGACTTTTCGGAGAGAAGTTTTAATGTTTTCCTGATTGTGAAAGAGGTCAGATGAATGGAAGTAGCCGATGACATTATCGATGCTCTCGTTGAAAACAATGATTTTGGAAAAACCAGTTTCGATGAAACGCTGGCGTAGATCATCCATGGGGGTATCAACCTCTACTGCTTCAATTTCAGGTCTCGGCACAAGGCATTCTCTCAATTTTACTTTTGAAAAATCGAGTGCATTTTTGAATAGCTTGATTTCATTTTCAACTGTTTCGGAAACTTCCCCTGCCGAAGCTTCACTCTCGCCGATGAACTTATTCAGATCGACGCGGCCAAATACCAATTGCTCCTGCTCTTGTACAATTTCTGTTTTGAATACTTTCCTGAGCAGTAACCTGGATATCTCCATGGTGAACCAGGTGATTGGATAGAAAAGGAGGTAAAAAATGCCTACCGGGATGGCGAAAATATTCAGGGCAAGGTTCGGTTTTAACCGAAAAAGCGTTTTGGGCAGAAATTCCGCCACGAAGAGAATAACGAGGGTCGAGAGGAGTGTCTGAGTGATTAGCGAAAGCGTGTCGTTAGTAACAATGGGAGTGACGATGGGGTCCAGCATTTTGGCAAATGCGATACCGTAAACGACCAGTGCCACGTTGTTGCCAAGAAGCATCGTGGCGATGTAATGCCCAGGTTTCCGGGTATACAGAGTGAGTAGCCTGCTGTTTAAAAAGTTCCTGTTTTTTTCTAACTCAAGGCGCAGTTTATCGGAAGATACAAATGCCATTTCCATCCCGGAAAAAAAGGCGGAAGCGGCAAGTGTTCCAAATATGATTAGAAAAACGTTCATGTTTGGCAGGTTCAGCAATTATTGATCTTCGTTTACGTAAAGCGTTCCTTTCGGTTGAAGAATTTTCCAGTTTTTTAGATTTTCATCCGACTCGAGACCGATACCGGTAATCACCTGGTCGCTCCGGATGATGCGCACATATTTATCGGAGAAAATTCGTTTTTCCTTTTGCAACCAGGTCAGCTTTTCGGTCTTCAACGTATCCCCATCAGCATTCACTGCCACCACATTACCAATAGCCACCCATTTTTGCTCTTTCTCGAAGTGTTTGCCGTAGTTGGCTGAAATGCCGGAAGTAATCTTCTCGTTCTTATCGAACTCAACAATATGAAAACCGTCAGGAAATTCGGTGTAAGGTTCTTTTTTATTATCGTACTGAAGCAGACGCGGGGTTGTCAGTCGGTAACGCACCACACCAGAGTCAGTGTAAGTCATCTCGAAATTGTTGGCATCGACTGTCGGTAATTCTTCCTGCTCAATCAGCTTTGAAGGAAGGTCAGCTTCAACCTTGGACTGACAAGACAAAAGAAGCATTGCTGCTCCTAATGAAAGGGCAGCAATGCTTGACTTAATCAGTATTTTAAATTTATATGCCGTAGTATTAACGGAGTCGTACTTTTGTTGTTTCATTAATCCAGCCTCCCACTTTGTAAGTATCTCCGGCATTGTATCCCTGGAAGAAAGCATTCTCCTTGTTTGGGAAATATTGTTTGTAAATGTTGATATTCTTATTGGCTTCTGCCGCAACTGACGGATCTACTGCTTTTGCTTTTTCAAAGTAGTCAACTGCCAATACAAATACCATTGCTTTTTCAAAGTCCTTATCGCTGAAAGTTTTCGCTGAAGCAGCATAAATGCTTCCCATCAACAGGTAAGGCTTACCGTTGTTCGGTTCCAGATTGATGGCTTCGCGAGCATCATTCCGTGCAGCCTGGTATTGTTTCTGGCTCAGCTCAACAGTGCCCAATTCGTAAAGGTCGAGTGCTTTTTGCTTCGTATCTTTTTCCAGCGAGATAGCCTCTTTGTAATACTTAATGGCTTTGGCAAAGTCCTCTGTTTTGATGTACAAGCGAGCCATTGAGAATGCAGACTGTGCAGACGGCTCCAGTTGGTAAAGCTTATCGGCTGCATTTTCGTAAAGCTTGCTGTCGGTACAGTTTTCACTGTTCAACAAATACAGCATCTTGCGCAGCATGTCAACATCATTCGGATTTTTCTCGAATTTCGGCGTATACAGCTTGATCAGGGTTTCGCAATCGGCAGCACCTGAGTTTTCGAAGATAGTATTAATATTATCCGCAGCTATCTGGTATGCCTTGTCGTTGGGGTCTTTAGCCAGGTTTGCATTGGCTACAGCCAACGTTTTATCATACACCTCCATCACTTTATCCGATTGGAATTCACCGGTTTTGAAAAGAACGGAAGTACCTTGCATCAACTGAACCAGCACCGCTGCTTCTGTTTTATTACCCTGCAGCTCCAATGACTGTTGCAACCAATCGTAACCTGTTTTGTAGATTTCATTCAATTGATCGTCTGTCAGCTGATCTGCGTGCTCGAGTTTGTATTTCAGGTATGTAGTGGCTTTACGTCCCAACAGGAATCCTTTGTCATCGAAGTATTTCATTCGCTTGTCGTAGATAGACAGCAACTTGTCAAGCAAAGCCGGTTTTTCTGAATCGGAAGCCTTGGAAAGCATATCCTCGTACATCTTAATACCTACAATGTAGACATTGACCGATGATTTAGGATATTTCTTGTAAATATGTTCCCATGGCTTGAGAGCCGATTTATAGTCTTTCATCTGGTAGAACTGGTCATACAATGAGTAGCTACTCATGTAATCTTTGTCCTTGGCTTTAATCAGCTGCGATTGAGTACGGAGATCAACTCCGGTTTCATTTTCTTCTGTCTTGTCCGGCTTCTTACCAATGTACATGTTGATGACATCTTTATTGTTTCCTTCGATGTCCAGTTTTTCTTCGCCGGCAGGATAACTGAATTTCAGATATTTGGTCTTGTCACTTATCTGCAGTTTGTATTTGCCGTCGAAACTTGTAAAAAAAGAATCGTTTGTACGGTTGGCAGTAACAGTAACACCTGCAGCGGGTTTACCATCAATATATACCGTACCAGTAACCGTTCGCTGTGCCATTGCGCCAGCGATTCCCAACGTGTAGGTTAGGATGAGTACTAAAGCTGTTCTGATAATCGTCTTCATATCCATACCAATATGTGTGTAATTGTTAATCGAATTTACGTTTAATAAACCACCGTTCGTTAAGCAAGAAATGCAAAGTCAGTTTTGCATAGTCTTCTTTCAACAAGTTATTGCTCGTCGTTCCTAATCTTCCGAATTCAGCTGAAAGGTTCAGGGTAGACCGGGAACGGCTCAGTGGTAAACCTATACCAAAGGTCATGCCATAACTGTTAATCTGCGTCCCGTTGAGGTAAAGATAGGAATTCTCGTAAAACATTCCCATGCGATAATAGGCTCTATTCCAGTAGCTTCTGATGGAATACTGATTCGGGTTCCATTCAACACCAGCTGAATAACGATTCCTGTCGGTTAAGTAGGACGGCGTTTGCCCGAATACAGTGGCCTGCGACCACGACTGGTGATAATAATCGGCACCCAACGTGATTTTATTCTTGATAACATAAGAAACTCCGGCTCCATATGTTACGGGTAATTTCGTTAGTTGTGAACGATCCTCGATATGGGTAAGTGTATCGGTGATTTGATTGGATGTTCCGCGGAAAAGGGCTTTTTCCTGGTGAAGCGTATATTTTGACTGGTATTTCTGAGAAGGCTCAAAAGTACCTCCCACTACCCATTGGTTATTGCTCTTGGTTTTGAAATGATATTGTACTCCGAGATTGAAACCATAGTCGTGAATCATCAGACTTTTAACTTCAGAGTAATCGTACATATTCGGGTCCGTAAGGTAATTTCGGTAAATATTGTCGCTTAAGGTTCCAAACAGGTACCATGCGTTAAAGCCTAACGAAAAATTTGGAGAAAGATTAAAACCATTTCCCCAGAATACTTTAGTAAGGGTTCCTTTGCCGTTGAAATCTGTTGCAATCTGATTGCCTTCAACCTCGGAAGTGAGATTAACCTGGTAGCCTTTGTCGGAATAAGGCATGATACCCAATACGGTCGCCCACCAGTGCGTAATCGGAAATGAGATGTCAATGTTGCTTAAGTTGGTATTGTTATCACCGTTTTTACTCGTCGCTGATTTGAATTCAGTATGGCGCGAACTAAGTCCAAAGTCCATTAGGAAGGTCATACTATCAATGGCGGTGTACGAAGCCGGGTTGGCCGTATTAATCTGATCGGAAAAACGTGTTCCAATTCCAATCCCGCCCATGGCAGAGGAGCGTCCCTGCCCGTAATCACGCAGTTTTCCCAATCCGTACCTTGAATACGGAGAGCTGGTGTCATTATTTTGTTGTGCCATTGCGGCAACAGAGGTTACAAATACAACAACAACCGTAGCTACTATTCTAATCGTTTTTGACATTATATTCGAGGATTCGGTTCAACCCCAGCAGGGTAATTTCAAATTTTACAAAGATGGAACTTTTTAACTTTTTATCAAAGAATTCAGCATCGCCCCCAGTCATAATTATTCTTAAATCCGGCCAGCTGGATTTCACCTTGTTAATCACGCTTTCCACTTCCGAAATAATGCCGGTTTGCACTCCGCTGTGAATGGCTTCTTCGGTTGTTGTGCCGATATCGGGCCATTGGTCTGTTGGCGCGAGTAGCGGAAGGCGCCCTGTGAAATGGTGTAACGAACGGAACCGGGTTCGGAGGCCCGGTGAGATATTTCCGCCCAGGAAGCCTTTCTCCTTGTCAACTACATCGTAGGTAATAGCGGTTCCTGCATCAATTATGAGCAGGTTCTTGCCGGGGAAAAGGCCAGTCGCACCTACGGCTGCAGCCAAACGGTCGAGACCGAGTGTTGCTTTTGACCCGTAATTGTTCTTGATTGGGACAGGCGTTGTCGCTGAAAGTTCCAAAAAATAAGAGAACTCCGTTTGCAGGAGTTGAAGTAGCGCTGAATCATGTTGGGTTACCGACGAAAGAATAGCTTTGTCCAACTGCGAGTACTTGGTTTTCAACCGAGAAATCACTTCGCGGTCAACCTCTTCCAGTTGAATAATTTCAACCAATCGATCCAGGTCAAACACGGCCAGTTTGGTGCGACTATTTCCTATGTCGATTACCAGATTCAACAGGAGCTTTATTTTTGATTTACATCTATATTCATACTAATATCCAGTGCGGTTACACTGTGGGTCAGGGCTCCGATGGAAATAAAATCGACTCCGGTAGCGGCAACTCCTTTCAGCCGTTCCAGTGTCATGTTACCAGAAGCCTCCACCTTGGCCCGGCCATTGACCAGTTCCACAGCAAGCTTCATGGTTTCATTGTCCATGTTGTCCAGCATGATGATGTCGGCACCGGCGGCAATGGCTTCTTCCACTTCTTCGAGATTAGTGGTTTCGACCTCTATTTTAATATGGTCTGAAATGGTTGGCCTGATGGCTTCAACTGCTTTGGTAATACCTCCGGCTACTTTGATATGATTGTCTTTAATCATCACCATGTCGTATAAACCAATGCGGTGATTGGTGCCGCCACCCATTTTTACAGCGTATTTATCCAGTAACCTGAGTCCGGGAACTGTTTTCCGGGTATCGAGAATTTCGGTCTTGTATTCTTCCACGACTTTTACGTACCTGGATGTTTCGGTAGCAATTCCGCTCATTCGTTGCAGGAAATTAAGTGCGAGCCTTTCTCCGGTCAACAGGGCACGAAAAGAACCTTTAACCTGAACGAGTACATCGCCTTTCTTCACAAAACTGCCATCCTCGATATAAGTAGTCCATTCAATGTCCGGATTCAGTTTACGGAATACCCTTTCAGCAACAGGAAGTCCGGCAACCACACCATCCGCTTTGGCTGTCATGGTAGCTGTCGTCTGCGTTTCTCCCGGTATCACTGTGTTTGTGGTAATATCACCGTCACCGATATCCTCTTTCAGCGCATAGTCAATGATGGGATCGATGACGTCAAAATTCAGTATACTCATTTCACTTTTTTATTCTTACAGGTTCGTATTGAATATCTTTTCCTAATTGCTGAATGATGTGTTTTGCCTGCTCTGCTACTTCTTCCGGGTGATCTTCACGAATGTGACCACCTCTGCTCTCTTTTCTCAGGATTGCCGATTGAATGATTAACCGGCAGATGTCTGTCAGATTCCTAATCTTATGGTGATTGTAGTCATTCGACGGTCTATCGTATTTCGACGACAATTGGTTGACCTCTTCAAGAGCTGACTTCAGTCCTTCGTGGTTGCGCAAAATGCCTACTTGCGAATTCATTAAATCAGCCAGCTCATTTTTCGCCGAAAGGAATTCCTTGTCTGTTTCCTTGTTCAGGAAGATGGGGGCCGGCTCTTCTGTTGTTTTGATTTCCTGCAAATTTCTTCGTGCTTTTTCGATGGCTCTCTTTCCATAGACGAGACATTCGAGAAGAGAGTTGCTTGCCAACCGATTTGCCCCCATTACACCGGTTGAAGCGACCTCGCCACACGCATATAAACCGGGCATACTGGTTTGTCCCCACAAATCGGTGCGAATGCCGCCAACCATATAATGAGCAGCCGGTGCTACCGGAATTAAATCACGGGTCATATCGATTCCCAATTTGGTGAGGTGGGCATCGATGGACTGGAACCGGTTGCGGATGTATTCAGCATCGAGATGTTTGAGGCTCAAATAAACATAGGAGGAACCTGTCTTTTTCATCTGCCGGAAGATGGCCGCTGCTACGACATCGCGTGGAGCCAGTTCGGCCAACGGATGTATTCCTTCCATAAACCGTTCGCCATTCACATCGAGTAGTCTGGCACCTTCGCCACGAACCGCTTCACTTACCAGGAAGGCGTCTTCTCCCGGTAGGGAAAGTGCAGACGGATGAAACTGGATAAACTCCATATCGGCCATCTTTATGCCGGCACGCCATGCCAATGCGATTCCGTCTCCGGTGGCTGTATGTGGATTGGTTGAGCGGGTGTAAAGGCGGGACAATCCGCCTGTAGCCATTACAGTAGCTTTCCCTTTAAAGAGAATATTCTCGCCACTAATGAACTGCAAAGTCTGTACTCCGAGGCAATGATTTTCGTCGACCAAAATGCGAACAGCTGCCGTGTAGTCGAAAGTGGAAATGTTTTTCTTCTCGAGGACTTTTTTCAGCATGAAGCTGGTCATCATCTTTCCGGTGGCATCACCACCGGCATGCAAAATTCTCCGGTGTGTGTGACCTCCTTCCAAACCAAGAAATAATTCGCCGCTTTCATCGTGGTCGAATTCCATCCCACAGGAAATGATCTCTTGGATGCACTGTTGGCCTTCTTTGACCAAAATGTCCACGGCGTCGTGGTCGCAAAGGCCTCTGCCGGCGGTTAGCGTGTCCCGAAAATGGTTCTCGGGGCGGTCGTCTTTGTCAATGGCTACAGCAATTCCTCCCTGAGCGTGATATGAATTGCTCACATCCAGCTCTGATTTGGAAATTAAAGCAACAGTTCCATGGTTCGCAGCATGATAAGCGGAGATTAATCCGGCCAATCCACTGCCAATAATAACAAAATCAAATTCAAGGGTCTTCATGCAATTGCTTTAAGGTCATCCAAATCAATGCCCGACAAAAATAACATTTCTACAACAGTTTTAAACCAATGCGTCTTTTTTGTATCCAAGCAGGGAATAAAAAGCAAACCTTCTCTCTCTCTCCCTATCAACACATGAAGTGGGCCGGGGGTTTGTTTTTTGGCAACGAACAACAGTTATTAGGGGTTTAAAACACTACATTTGCAATTGAAATAACCAGACTAAATTGTAGCAATTTGTCTCCCGTATGTTTTCGCATTCTGCAGACTCTCCAATACCGAGAGAGATTCAGTTGCGATTGTTGATGAAGAAGTTGGAGTCGTCGGCTTGCTTTTCCGTTTTTGACCAGTCGCTAAAAGCTCCTTCTCTGAATAGTTGTTTTTCTGTGAATCCGAATACCGGTCCGGCGTTCGGTGTATTTTTTCATTATAACCTGTAACTGAAACAGCTCAGGTTATACTGATACGTAGCCGCCGGAAGGCTTGCTTGTTTTTCTGTAAGAATAGAAACTAACGATTGTAACTGAATTAAATTCCTCATAATCAAATTAACCATGTCGAAGAGAAGAATAATAATTGTCAGCGTTGGCCTGATTGTACTTTTGGGCTTTTCGTTTGTCCTGATGCAGGTTTTGGTGGGAATGAAACCAGAACCTCCGAGAAAAGCCGAAGAAGTTGTGAAAAGATTTGTGAAGGCTAAACCGGTTGCCTACCACACGGTTACTGCTTCGGTGAAAGCACCGGGACGGGTACTGGCAACAAAGGAAGTGATGTTGGTTGCCGAAGCTTCGGGGCGGATTGAACCGGGCGAAGTAGTCTTGAAGAAAGGAGCCCGTTTTAGCAAAGGACAGAAACTATTGAATATCTATAAAGATGAGGCTGAGATGGCACTGCGTTCGCGAAAATCTCAATTCCTGAACAGCCTGGCCAATATGCTTCCGGATATTAAAATTGACTATCCTGATTTTTATGGTCAATTCCAGCAGTTTTTCTCATCCGTTCGCCTGGATCGCGATTTGCCCAATCTGCCTACCGTGACTATCGGAAATAATGAGCAGTTAAAAGTTTTTCTGGCCAGCCGGAATATTCTGAGCGATTACTATTCCATTAAGAAAGATGAGATGGCATTGAAGCGTTACACGCTGTATGCTCCGTTCGACGGAACATTTACACAGGTGAATTTTGAAGCGGGCGCTTTCGTGAACATGGGGACACAGCTGGCAAAGATGATCAGTACCAGCAACCTGGAGGTTGAAGTACCGGTGGAAAACCGACAGAGCGAATGGATTAAGGTGGGCTCTCCGGCCATTATTCACTCAGCAAGTCGCAATAAAAACTGGCAGGGACACGTGGTTCGCAAAGCGGATTTTGTCGCTCCCAGTACACAGTCGAGGAGCATCTTTGTAAAGGTCGATCCGGATAACGCTCGCGATGTTCTTTCGGGCGAATACCTGGATGTGGAATTCAAAGGACAGGAAATTCCCGATGCCATGGAGATTCAGCGAAGCGCCGTGTTCAATTCCAATATTGTTTTCACGGTAGTGGACGGGCGCTTAAAAAAGGAACCTATCAACCTGATTAAGTACAACGAGGAGACAATTGTGTTCAACGGCTTGGAGCCGGGAACCGAACTCGTGGTGGAACCATTAATTAATGCGAAGGAAAAAACCGAGGTAGAGATTATCAGGTAAACACCAAAGCTGAACCTGTTATTCATTGAAACGAGTCGACGCAACTATTTCAATACAGCTAACCGCTTGCGACGGCGCGTTTCATGTGAGCCTAATTAATTTGTAAGCACATGAAAAAACTTGTATCACAATTTGTCAAGTTTCCGTTTTATGCCAACCTAATCATAGCATCACTTCTTTTGGCCGGTGGTATCAGTATCATGACCATGAAGAAGTCTTTCTTTCCCGAAGTAAAGTCCCGTTACATCTATGTCACGGTGTTTTATCCCGGGGCATCACCGCTGGAAATGGAAGAGGGCGTGACCACCCGGATCGAGGAAGCCATTCGGGGTATTGTTGGTATTAAAGAAACCACTTCCACCTCGTCGGAGAACATGACCAGTGTACGTATTGAAACCACAGGTGAATACGATATCGATGAAACATTGATGGAGGTAAAAAACGCCGTTGATGGTATTTCATCTTTTCCAACGGCGGCCGAACGCCCGATTGTCTATAAGCAGCGGACGACCAGTATGGCCCTTTTTATGTCCCTTTCGGGAGATGTCGATTTGATGACTCTAAAAGAGTACGGACAAAGGGTTGAGGAGGATTTTCTGAATTCCGGAATTATCAGTCAGGTGTCCCTGTCGGGGTATCCATCTCCTGAAATTTCGGTAGAGGTTGACGAGGATAATCTCGTTCGCTACGGTATTACCTTCGACCAGATTATGCAAGCCATTTCGGCCAACAACCGGGATATATCAGGAGGACAAATTCGGTCAGAAGAAGAAGATATTCTGATCCGGTTGCGGTCGCGAAGTGCCGATCCCGATAAAATCGGAAACATTATTTTGCGGGGAACGCCGGATGGAGGATACATCCGAATTCGAGACGTGGCAACAGTAAAAAAACAGTTTGCCGATGTTCCGCAGAAGTCGCTGAAAAAAGGAAAGCCGGTTGTTTCACTTCGGGTCAGTAAGCTGAACTCGGAAGACCTGGAAGAGATTACCCAGTATTGCGAGGACTACGCAAAAAGTTTCAATGCCCGGAATAACGGAGTGGAAATGTCAGTCGAATTTTCGTTCCTCGATTTGTTGAGAAGTCGTTTGGACCTGTTGCTTTATAACGGAATGACCGGACTGATCATGGTTATTATTTCACTGGCGCTTTTCCTTAACTTCCGTTTGTCACTCTGGGTAGCCTGGGGAATTCCTTCATCCTTCCTGGCTATGTTTATCGTTGCCAATCAGATTGGCGTGACCATGAACATGATTTCCCTTTTCGGGATGATCCTGGTAATTGGTATTTTGGTGGATGATGGAATTGTAATCGGGGAAAATATCTACCAGCACTTCGAGCGAGGGAAGTCTCCCATGCGATCGGCGGTCGACGGAACAATGGAGGTAATGCCGGCGGTTGTCACATCGGTAACAACCACCATTGTTGCTTTTATGCCGCTTCTTTTTCTGAGAAACCAAATGGAGCAGATGCGCGAAATGGCAGTCGTCGTTATTCTGAGTCTTTTGTTCTCGTTACTGGAAGCTTTTTTCGTACTTCCGGCTCACCTTTCCAATCCAAGGGTCCTTAATCCGAGAGCGATAACCAACGAGAGTCGAGGTTTGAAAAAGTACCTGGAGAATGCCATTCGTTGGCTCCGTGATCGGGTTTATCAACGAGCTCTGAAATGGATTCTGCATTATCGGTACCTGATGTTGGGCGTGCCTGTTGCACTGTTCTTGATTACCATCGGGTTATTGGGTTCAGGAAAAATCAGAACCACGATATTCCCGGCAATGGAGTTCGATAGTTTCGAGATAAACATAGCGTTTACACCAGGTTCAGGTGAGAAACAGACGATGGCTTATTTGAAGAAATTTGAAAAAGCCGTCTGGGAAGTAAACGATGACATGCTGAAAGAGTATCCTCATGCTTTTGATGATGTCAAACCGACCCTGTGGAGCAAACTCACCGGAAATAAAATTGATACAGCTCACACTTTCATCGATCATACCTTCGTCAATCTTGGCTCGGCCTTCGATGGACTGGAAAGTGGGGCTCATGCCGGACAGGTTTCGGTTTTCCCGCGAAACCTGGAGGGAACCGGAATCAGTTCATACGAAATCATCAACCGTGTCCGGGAAAAAATCGGACAAGTTCCGGAGGCGGAGAAAATGACGGTCGCAGGAAGGGTAATGTTCGGGAAACCGGTTTCATTATCCTTATTGGGAAGGAATATTGACGAATTGGAACAGGCCCGCGATTTCATGTTCGAAAAGTTGGGCGACATGCCGCAGCTCAAGGATATTGTCGACAACAATGCCATGGGTAAGCAGGAGATTCGATTAAAGTTGAAACCGAAAGCCTATTTGTTAGGACTCAACGAAATGACCATTGCCAACCAGGTTCGCCAGGGATTTTACGGCGGTCAGGCACAGCGCTTGCAGGAAGGCCGTGACGAATTGCGTATTTGGGTGCGTTTCCCAAGGAAAGATCGGGAGAAAATTGGTCAGTTGGAAAACATGAAGATCATGACGCCTCAGGGCGAATATCCGTTGAATGAGCTGGCAACCTATAAAATGAAGCGTGGACCGGTTGCCATCAAGCGGTACAATGGCATGCGCGAAATTCGGGTGGAAGCAGATGTGGTAGACCGGAACGCATCGGTAACAGACATCCTCAATCAGGTGGAGAACGAGATTTTGCCGGAATTGAAAGCGAAATTCCCAGGTGTTAGAATGGTGGCGCAAGGACAGCAACGGGAAGGACGAGAAGCGATGCAGGTTATTTTCCTGTATTACGGAATAGCCTTTTTCATCATCGTCATGATTCTGATGATTCATTTTAAATCTTTCGAGCAGCCACTTCTGGTGTTAGCTATGATTCCGATGTCGTTGCTCGGTGCAGTTTGGGGACACGGAATTGTCGGGAAACCAGTATCCATGTTATCGATGTGGGGAATGGTAGCCCTGTCGGGGGTAATCATCAACGATGCGGTCGTCTTCCTGTCGCGGTATAACGATTTGTTGTTGCAAAAATTTCCCGTGAAGGAAGCCATCATTGAGGCCGGTAAATCGAGGTTACGTCCGATTTTGCTGACGACCATTACGACTACCGTAGGATTGTATCCGTTGATTCTGGAAAAGAGTTTTCAGGCACAGTTCCTGATTCCGATGGCAATTTCGCTGGCGTATGGTGTAGCTATTGGAACCTTCTTTATTCTGATTTTCTTTCCGGCTTTGATTCTTATTCTGAATGACCTGCGCGTTGCACGGTATCATTTGTGGAATGGAGTGAAACCGGAGCGGGAAGAAGTGGAAATTGCGCTTATTCACAGTCAGCGACGTATTGACGGAGAAGATGAAGCACCGGATGTGAATAAAGTGGTCGGTGACCTCGAATTAGAGTAATCATTAATTAGTTTGACGTTTCAACATGAAAATGAACATACACAAATACACAGTTGGTTTACTTTTCCTGCTTTTTTTTCCGCAGATATTATTGGCGCAGGTAAAGGATACTCTGAGTCTGACCGGTGCCATTCAGATTGCCCTGGAAAAGAACTACGATATCCGACTCATTAAAGGTGACCAGCAAATTGCCGCGTTGCGCAATCGCTGGGGCACTGCGGGACGCTACCCAACGATTAGCTTCAGTGCCAATTCCCTTAATCAGCAGAACAATAACGAGCAGGATGATTATACGCAGAATACGCTTAGCGGCGGTGTTGCGCTCAATTGGGTCTTGTTCAACGGTTTTACGGTTAATATTTCCAAAGCCCGGTTGGGTGATTTAGAACAACTGTCAGCTGGTAATACAGCAGTGGTGGTCGAAGGGACCATCCAGTCGATTATTTTGGGTTACTACAGAGTATTGTTGGCCCGGAGACAGTTGGATGTGCTGAAAAGTGTCATGAAGCTATCGGAAGACCGGTATAACTACGAAAAAACAAAACAGGAAATCGGGAGTTCGGTGACCTTCGACGTGTTGCAGGCGCAAAATGCTTATCTGGTCGACAAAGCCAATTACATGAGCCAGGAGGTGGCTTATCGCAGTGCTTTGCGCGATTTGAATTACCTGATGGGAGTGGAAGCGCAGAAAACCTGGAATCTGACAGACAAGTTCGAACCGGACACAAAAGCTTATCAATTGGGCGATCTGGAAGAAAAGATGTTGAGCGATAACAATACCCTGAAAAATCAATTCCTGAACCAGTCATTGCTGGAACGCGAAGTGGCACTTGCCAAAGCCGGGTATTTCCCGAGATTATCGCTTAGCAGCGGAATCGACGGAAACCACAACCGGAGGAATTACGATGCGCAGGGAGAAAGCACATCCAATTCGTGGAGTTACTATGGTAACCTGACCCTAAGCTACAACCTGTACAATGGCGGAGTGCGTCACCGGGCATTGCAGATTGCCAAAATCAACCAGGATTTGGGACAGATTGATGTCGAATCGCTGAAACACAGTTTGGTTAACCAGCTGCTTAATTTGTACGAATATTACAATGTGCGCAACGAGTTGATGACGGTAGCGAACGAAGCACTCGACGCGGCTAAACTGAATATGCAGATTGCCGGCGAAAAGTTTCGGAACGGTGCCATCAATTCGTTTAACTATCGTGATGTGCAGCTTATATATGCCAATGCAGCACTGAGTCAGTTACAGGCCGTTTACAATCTGATTGAGTCGGATGTTTCACTGATGAGAATTACCGGTGGAATTATTTCGGAATACGGCGAAACAGAGGGGGCGCAGTCTAACTAAAAGGCTGTTGGCATAAAAGAACAAACCCGGCTGTTGTCAGCCGGGTTTGTTCTTTTATGTTTGATTTATCAGCCGAGCATAAACCACAGGAGGTTGCCGGCTTTCATCAATACGGGTCTCAACTAGTTCGGGGAACCGGGATATGAATTTGGACAATTTGCCATACTTAATGCCTTTCTCTCTCAGGACTCCTCCGATTTCTGCCAAATTTGCCCATCCGTCTTCGTTGGTACAGGCTGTTATGGCTTCCGTTAAAGCTTTTTCATTTTCAACGTTTTCCATGTTTTATGATATTAAATCCGACTAATTACACGTAACGTGACGAATGATTAATAATGATAGAATAGCATAAAACGCTGTGACAAAGTTAATGTATTTTCAGTAAAAGAAATACCTATTCGTCCGTAATAATGAACCCACTTCCGTGAATGTTTTTGATTTCGATAGCCGGATCGTCTTTCAGGTATTTCCTTAATTTCGTGATAAATACATCCATGCTGCGGGTGGTAAAGTAACCATCTTCTCCCCAAATTCGCTTTAACGCTACTTCTCTTGGAAGGAGTTGATTCTTGTGTTCACAAAGCAGATGAAGCAACGCCGATTCTTTGGGCGACAATTGGCGAATGTCCCCGTTAAGTTCGATCGTTCTTAAATGTGGATCGAAGTGGTACTGGCCAACCATCAATATCTGGTCCGGATCATTCATTCGGTCAGTTCCCCTTTTCAGGATGGCCTCGATTTTACAGAGCAGTACTTCTGTATCGAACGGTTTGGTGATGTAATCGTCGGCCCCGATTTTGTACCCGTTGAGGATGTCTTCTTTGAGCGCCTTGGCGGTTAGATATATCATGGGCACTTTGGGAGAAAGGGTGCGAATCTCCCGACCAATGGAAAAACCATCAACGTTGGGCAGCATCACATCGAGGATGCAAAGCTGATAATCGCCGCTGTGAAACTTTTCGACGGCGTACTTCCCGTCGTCCACCCAGGTCACGTAGTAGTTGTTGATTTCCAGGTAGGATTTCAGAACGGCTCCGAAACTTAGATCGTCTTCAACGAAAAATATGTGTTTTTTCTCATCCATTTTCCAGCGTATAAGGAATGAAAATGACGAAGCGGCTGCCTTTGCCGGCTTCACTGTGAACTGTAATGGTTCCCTTGTTGGCATCGATAACAGCTTTTACGTAGCTGAGCCCCAGACCAAAACCTTTGGTGTTGTGAATATTTCCGGTAGGTTGCCGGTAAAAGCGCTCGAATATTTTTGCCTGAACAGCGCGGTTCATTCCAATACCGTGATCTTCTACCGTTATGGAAATCCCTTTGCTGACCGAGGAGGTTCGTAAAACGATCTCCGGTTTATCTGCTGAATATTTAACGGCATTATCCAGCAGGTTGTATATCACATTGGTGAAATGTGTTGCGTCCGTCATCACCACCGGATTGGAAGCTTCCAGGTAGGTGTCAATCTGTCCCTTGCGTTTTTCAATTTGCAGGGAAATACTCTGGATCGCTTTTTCAATCAGTTCGTGTGCGTTGACTGCTTCGAAGTGATAATCGCCGTTATTGCGATCCATGCGGGCAATCTGGAGGATTTTTTCCACCTGTGAGTTCATCCTCCGGTTTTCTTTCTTAATCATTCCGGCGAAATAACGCACCTTTTCTTCCTCTGAAATCACTTTTTCATTCACAATAGAGTCAGCTGCAACCCCGATGGTCGCAATGGGCGTTTTAAACTCGTGGGTCATGTTGTTAATAAAGTCCGATTTCATCTCCGAAATTTTCTTCTGTCGCAAAATAAACAGGATACTCAGGGTAAAAGTCAGCAAGATGACGATAGTAAAGAGGAGTGAAAGCCCCAGCAGCCAAAACATGTTCCGTCCCACAAATGAGTCTTTATCGGGAAAGAAAACATTCAATTTGAGGTTTTGCCTGAACACATCGTAGGGGAATAATCCCGTTTGATAGGTTTGCGCATTTTCCGGGATGACATTTTCAGGTAAATCGCCGCCAATCACGCTGTCATTGGCCATGACCACGAAATGGAAATCAATGGGAATATCCTTTCGTTCAAATTCTTCTTTCAGTACATGATGGATTTGTTTCATGTCCAGATCACGACCTGCATGCCAATCCTTGATTTCAACCACCATTTGTTTGGCCAGATTTTTAAGTTGTTTCGCCTTGTCTTCAATTCGTTTTTCAAACTCAGGAAGAAGCACCATCGAATCCTTTACAAT
The DNA here is from genome assembly GCF_009617875.1 of Prolixibacter sp. NT017. NCBI lineage: Bacteria > Pseudomonadati > Bacteroidota > Bacteroidia > Marinilabiliales > Prolixibacteraceae > Prolixibacter > Prolixibacter sp. NT017. Next base: position 4,879,720 of record NZ_BLAV01000001.1, read on the forward strand.
AATTCTGGCCAGATTGCTGTCCTGTATACTTTTCTTTAATTGTTTTTGCGTGATAAACTGGATCAGGCTGTCGTTTACATGGGTTTTGTGTAAGGTTATAATCGAATCCCGCTTCGATGTAAACACCTGAATTTCATTCTCAATTTTGTTCATCTTCGGATTAACCTTTATCCGGTAACTGGTTGTCCCCTGCACATGAAATTTAACCGGCGGCGGAGGAGGTGGCGGTGGATCGGGAGTCCATTGCAGTGAATCGTTGAAAAAGTATTGGTTGACTATCGGATAATCCTGCATGGTTTGCAACCGCTTCGAAGCGCTGGTTAAAGCTTCATTCACCGAACGGTCGAAAAGCTCATTGCGGACCTTGGCCGCACTGTGAAACCAATAATACTGTACGGCAACAATTCCTAGCAGGGAGATTCCCATTAATACAACCAAACCGATAAATCGCTTCTTGTTCATAACGTAAAGATAGTCAATATCTGCAGCCGAAATTTGGCTTTAACTTTTCCTTAACTGTTTTTCACAAGGCATTAACCGGCTATTCGTCAGTCTGTTCGTAATTTTGATTGTGAAAGATGTATCAACAAGTGCCATTCACTAATAACCATAGATATGAAAAGGAAATTGATGTTTTTACCAACCGGAGCAGCCGTGATTTTGATTCTTTCTGCTTTTACTTTTAGTGCGTCTGCTCCAATGCCGGAGGAGGCGTTTCAACCGCAGAAGAAAGAAGTTACCCGCCATGTAACGATTAAGGTGGACGAAAACGGAAAAACAGCTAAGCTGGACACGGTTTTCACCGGAATGACGGATGAAGAAATCCAACAGGAGGTCGACAAATTCATGCAGGAGCATGATGTGGCGCAAAAGGAATTCAATGTGCAGATGAAATTTTTTGCCGATTCGATGAAATCGATGATGAAACCCCGAATCGATTCGCTGAGAAAGGAAATAATCATCATGCAGAAAAGTATGCCGAAGTCTCACATTCGGGTATTCCATGACAAGGCATTGAGAGATTCCTTGCTTCAATACCGGGTCGAAGTTGTTGAAGGAGATTCGATGAAGGTGTTTGTGCATAAAGGAAAAAATGACAGCGATGTCATCGTTTGGAATGGGGAAATTAGCATCCCAGCGGTTCCTCCTATGCCAAAACTCCCGCCTATGCCACCGAAAGTGATGATGCATGGTTTTCATTTCGACCGTTATTCTTTCGATTCAGGCGATAAGAATGTTATTTCTTACCAGCGGAAGAAGCTGAGTAACGGACGGGAGAAGATTACCATTATCCGCAAAGTTCCAACGGATGAGAAGGTGCAGGAGTTTGAATTTCAATCGAAAGAAACGAAGTAACAGTAATAGCTAAATTGCCTAATGCGAAAAAAGGGGTAACCAATCGGTTGCCCCTTTCTTTTCATAACCTATAAATCAATCAATGCAGATTAAGCAGGCATATCAGGTAGTGTAAAACCTTCGCGATACGTGTGCTTAATCAATTCATTGGCAAAAGCTTTTGCGTTCATCGGATCCGTCCATACCCTGTTGAAGGTCGGGTCACCATCTTTAATGGTGAAATTATCTTCAACGCAGATGCGCAATGAGTCGGTATCACCTATGTTTGTGAATTGCATATTGGCGCCATCCCAATCCAGTTCCTTGTTCAGTCCCTGCAAACGAACGGCGAGTACGCCCATCACAACCATTTCGTTGAATGGTCCGGCTTCGCTGAACGGTGAGGAAGGTTGAACCCGGTTTTCGGGACTTTCTTTGCAGGCGCGAATCCAATCCTGTTCGTGACCGCCTTGCATCGCATTCTCTACGCGGCGAAGCGTTTTCGGAACGTTGGGTGTCCTTCCCGAGAGCAACCACGGGTCTTTTCCGTAACAGCCACAAACCAGTTTATCTTTGGTTCCGTGGAAAATCACACCACCGCCGGCATCATTCATGTTCTTGCCTTCCGGCCAACCTTCCGGCTTCTTCGGTTGGAGACCGCCGTCGTACCAGGTAACTTCCACTTCTGGAAGGTTCATTTTCACACCTTTTTGTTTTTCCCTTTCGGGGAAAGTTAGATTGACCATTTGCGCATTCGGTGCACAATCCGTCAACAACAGAGTGGAACTTCCCTGTGCTTTGGTCGGGTATCCGAGTTTCAGTCCCATAAATACCGGGTGCAAAACGTGGCAGGCCATGTCACCCAGCGCACCGGTTCCGAAATCCCACCATCCGCGCCAGTTCCATGGCGTGTAAATGGAATTGTATTCGCGGAAAGCAGCCGGGCCGATAAAAAGATCCCAATCCAGCGTATCCGGAACAGGCATTACCTCTTTGGGACGGTTTAGCCCTTGTGGCCAAATAGGCCGGTCAGTGAAAGCTTCCACTTTGGTGATATCACCTATTTCTCCGTTCCACATCCATTCGCAAGCCTGGCGAACGCCTTCGCCTGACGAACCCTGGTTACCCATCTGGGTCGCAACTTTGTATTTATCGGCCAGCTTGGTTAGCAGACGAGACTCGTAAACCGAGTGAGTTAGCGGTTTTTGCACGTAAACATGTTTGCCCAATGTGATGGCGTGCGCAGCAGCAGCAGCGTGTGAATGGTCGGCGGTAGCCACCAGAACAGCATCAAACTGATCGCTCATTTCATCGTACATCTTGCGCCAGTCCTTATAACGCTTGGCGTTAGGGAAATAATCAAAAACCCGTTTACTGTACCCCCAGTCGACATCGCAGAGAGCTACGATATTCTCGGTTTCCATGTTCTTCAGGTTGGCAAAACCCATTCCGCCGATTCCTACAGCAGCAATGTTCAGTTTGTCACTTGGTGCTTTGTGTCCAAGTCCTGCGATGGTGTTCGAGGGAAGGATGGTTATCCCTGCAGCAGCGGCAGCGGATGTTCCCAAAAATCTCCGACGGGAGACATTATTCTTTCGATCCATAAATCTGGTTAATTAATTGGTTATAACTAGGATTTCTAAATTTATTTTTATTTACCGGTTTCTACAAAAATTTTAAATTGTATTTCATACAAAAAAAGAGGTTGCCTCTTTTCAGAAACAACCTCATCCTCGAAATAAATTTATACGAATCAAATCTGTTGCCAGCCTTCACGGTAGTGGTGACGAATCCACTCTTCCGCTGCTTTCTTGGCATTCATGGTATCGTACTTGGTATCAAATTTCGGGTCGCCATCAACTACTTCGAATTTGTCGGAGGTTACCACGCGAATCTGGTCATTATCGCCAATGTTGGTAAACTTCATGTTTTCACCATCCCACTCGAGACGACGTTTCAGATCCTGTAGACGAACAGCCAACACACCCATTACCACCATCTCGTTCAGCGGTCCTGAATAGTTGAAGTTGGACGAGGCTTCCAGACGGTTGCTCTTGTCTTCCTTACAAGCGCGAATCCAATCTTGCTCGTGGCCACCTTCCATTGCTTTCGGGATACGACGCAATGTTTTTTCAGGTTGTTTGAAGGTTTCCATCTTCTTGGTAGGAAGCAATTGCGGATTACGTGCATACGTACCGCACATAATTTTTCCTTTCGAACCAACGAAGATGACACCGCCACCCCAGTCGCCCATCATTTCTCCGTCTTCCAGCTCTTCAGGACGTTCGGGTAACAGACCGCCGTCGTACCAGGTAACTTTCACAGCCGGCATGGCTACTTTGGGTAAGTTATCCCTTTCAGGGAACCAGTAAGTTACCTTTTGTGCTTCAGGTGCCGATTCGGTATTGATTTGGGTTGAGCTACCTTCAACAGCAGTTGGATACTTTAGTTTCAATGCTTTGAAAACCGGGTCGAGAATGTGGCAGGCCATGTCGCCTAACGCTCCGGTTCCAAAGTCCCACCAGCCACGCCAGTTCCACGGTGTGTAGATGGGGTTGTACGGACGGTAAGCTGCCGGGCCGAGGAACAGATCCCAATCGAGGGTTCTGGGTACGCGAACTTTTTCAGTAGGACGCTCGAGACCTTGAGGCCAGATTGGACGGTTGGTCCAGGCATGTACTTCCTTGATGTCGCCGATAGTTCCGGCCCAAATCCATTCACAAATTTCACGGATTCCTTCGCCTGAGTTACCCTGGTTTCCCATTTGGGTGGCTACGCCCATTTCGTTAGCCGTATTGGTCAGCAGGCGCGATTCGTAAACCGAGTGGGTTAACGGCTTCTGAACGTACACATGTTTACCTAGTTTCATGGCTTCGTAAGCAGCCAGGGCATGCACGTGGTCAGGAGTAGCGACCATCACGGCGTCAATATCCTTCTGCTTGTCGAGCAATTCGCGGAAATCTTTGTAACGGACCGCGTTTGGATAATCGTTGAATGTTTTACCGGCGTATTTCCAGTCAACATCGGCCAATGCAACGATATTCTCCGTATTCATGTTTTTCAGGTTGGTACGGCCCATTCCGCCCACACCGATTCCGGCAATGTTCAGCTTATCGCTGGGCGCTTTGTGCCCCAAACCGGCTATGGTGTTACTGGGAAGAATTGTAAATCCTGCAGCGGCTGCTGCGGACGTGCCGAGAAAAGCACGTCGGGAAACGTTGCTTTGGTTCTTTTTAGCTTTTGTCATTTTAATTAGTTTTAGTATGAAGTCGGATATTGGTCTCTAAATATAATTTTTAATTCATGGATTTTCAAAATTGAAGTCCTCTTTCGATCCCCAGATCAGCTGACTTGGCCATGATTTACCGGTATTGGTGGTGTGTTTGGCTGACTTTAGCGCGGCTTTGTGGATTGGCTTATTGTTGTTTAGACAGCTTCTAAATTTTTTACCGGTTACCGGAAAAGAAAAAGGCATCCATAATGGATGCCCCCTATTGGTTAGTTTGATTTACAATTAGTATTCTGAGCCTATGTCGTCTCCGCCGCCTTCCTGGTTGTTGCCATTTCTCGACTTCGACCGGTAATTATTGATAATGTAGCTTAGAGTTAACTGAAATACCCTTGGTTCTCTCTTGAATTCAAAATCGGTTTTGAAACCATCGCCATACGATGTTCCGCTTCGCTTCATCGTGCCGAAAATATCACGGACCTGCAAGGTTGCAGATAGTTTCTTATTGAACAGCTCCTGCTTCAGTGATGCATTGGCGAATGCCATTCCATTGTACTCACCCTGCGCTGATACTGAAGGACCGCGATAGATGGACATCAACTGAAAACGGGTAGTCGGAGTGAATTTGACATCAGCTGTTAAGCGGGAGTTAAAGTTGGTGCTGTTTCGGTCGACACTTTCTCCGTTTACGCTTCCCTCCAGGCGATAGTAGAAAACGGTTCCGCTGGCGATAATCCGAAGCCAGGGATAAAGATCGAGGTTCGCCATCAATTCACTACCCAGCGAATGGTCGCGGTTCATATTGGCACGCGTGTGGTAGATAATTCCATCACTGTGTAACTCCTGAATACGGGTAATCAGGTTATTGGTACGGCGATAATATCCTTCCAGCGAGATGAATGACTTCTTGATACGTTTCAGTACCGATAATTCGTATGAATCAGTGTATTCAGGTTCCAACGCCGGATTTCCTACCCGGATGTTGTACGGGTCCATGTAGGACGGGAAGGGTTCTAAATCCCAGCCTCTTGGGCGACTGATGCGTCGGCTGTAACTGGATTGCAGTTCGATATCCCTTCCAAATTTTTGAGACAGATGGACAGACGGAAACCAATCAACCCGGTCAATGATATACGGATCGGACGAGGCCGTGTGATCCATTTCGCGCTTGGTATATTCCGCCCTTAATCCAGTTTGCCACGAGAAGGATTTGGTCGAGTGTGACCAGATTGCATAAAGCGCGTGGATATCGCGGCTAAAATCGAAGGCACTACTGAAATTCGGATTATTGACCCAGCTATCACTGGTGTAGTCAAAATTCTCGAAAAGGTAATCTTCCGATTCCCGGTTGATGCGTCCCTGATATCCGGCTTCGAATTTATTTTCGTCGTTTACCGGAAGGGTATAATCGGCTTTAAGCCGGTATTCATTGTCATTCGATGCTTCTACCGTCCGTATTTTGTCCGGATTCTGGTCAATGGGATTACCATTGGCATCGGTGGGGTACCGGGTTTGGTATTCATTATCGGGTCCCTTACGACCACTGGCGTAAAATGTTGCTATTAGTTTGTGTCCTTCTTTGTTAAAGTCGTGACTGTAAGTGAAATCAGAATTCCAGTAGTTTCCGTTTCGGGCTGATGTATTGTCTTCGTAAATATAATTGTCTGTGTTAAAATTGTCGTAGGTGTGTTGAGTCGAAAGGCTGTTGCTCTGGAAAGTATAATCACCTACGCGTCCGCTGACGCTGAGCGTAGTATTGTCAGAAATGCGGTAATCGACTCCGCCTCGAATACCTTTCCCTTTCCAGGTGCGATCCATGTTACCAACCGAGTTGATTACAGTTGTCGTATCGGCATTATATAGTTCCTGATGTACATTTCTTTCGCCCTTAAAAACCATGTTTTGAAAATCTCCTCCAAGCAGAAAGGTCCATTTGTCGTTTCGATAGTTCAGGGTCATGTCTCCACGGGTTTTGTTTGTGTTACTTGCGCTGAGGTTGGCAACACCACTGAATGCCCCCTTAATGTGTTTCTTCATCACCACGTTGATGATTCCTGCGACGCCCTCAGGGTCATATTTGGCCGAAGGATTGGTGATAACTTCTATCCTTTCGATATCGCTGGCCGGAATCTGCTTCAATGCGTCGCTACCATCCAGTACGCTGGGTTTACCATCGATGAGCACGGTGAAATCCGAGCTACCGCGAACCGACACATTTCCTTCGATGTCAACATCTACCGACGGGGTGTTGGCGAGCGCATCTACGGCCGAACCTCCGGCGGCACTAATTTCCTGACTAACGTTCACCACGCGCCGGTCGAGTTTAAATTCCACCCGGGCTTTATCGGCCACCACGTCCACACCCTTCAGCTCTTTTGAAGCCGGTTTCAGTTCCAGTGTACCAATATCGGCGACTGAACCGGAACGATTGATACTAATTCCCGGAAGGGTATGTTTTTCGTAACCTATGAAGTTGGCCTGAAGATAGTAGTTCCCCGGAGGAACGTTTTTTATCTGGAACGACCCATCGGCTTGTGTCATAATTCCTCCAACAATCGATGAATCCTGTTGTGAATAGATAGCCACATTGGCATATTCCATAGGGGTTTTGGTGCCGGCTTCCACTATTTTTCCCTTTACGATTCCCGGGAATGTTGCAGGAGGATTTCCTGCGGCACCAGGCGCAGGAGCCGGTTGGGCATATAACTGGAATATGAGTCCTGTAATGACTAAGCTAATGAGTAATATCTTTTTCATAGAGAGAATTTCCTGTCGTTTTGTTTCACGATTCATTGGATGGGAAAAGCCGGGATTGGTTTAATCAGAAAATTAAAAAATACAACAAAAGGGGATAAGTGTATCCGAAATGCCTGATTGTATTATTGTTCAGGAAACAGAAATGCTTAAAATGGTTGGATGAGTAGAAATCGTGGGGTGAATTTATTCGCGGGAACGATGCTCACGATGGATCAGATAGCGTCCATGATCGGAGAAAAAGAGAGCTACAAAGAGGAGGGTGGCAATCATGGCTTTACTGAGGTGTATTCTTTCCAGGCAAACAGATAAAAATAAAAGTGCGGCAATCAAAGCGAGCAGCAACAGAAAATATCCGGCTATGTAGAGAAAGAGACGCATCGGGGTTATTTTTATTTGTTTTACACAATTTACGAAAATTGCATAACAGAAGATTCATTTCATTCCCAGCTTTTTACCTTTTGTTAATAAATTGAGGGCTTCTGTTGATCGTTTCTGCCTTGTTGCGCTTTGTTTGCCCGAACCGATCCACCGGACGAAAAGATCTTTCTGCTTCTCAGTCAGGTTCTCAAAATGTTTTCGGGCTTTGGGACTTCGCGATAGCGCTTCCCGGAATTCCAGGCACATTTCCGTTTTGGATTCCTCCTCCGGCATATCGCCTTTCATCACTTTTTCAGGAATAACATCCAAACCGGCCGGCTGAATTCTTGTTGTGCTTTTGAGTAACTGAATTCGCTTGATATTGGACGCCGACCATTGACTGTCCGGTTTCCGGGGTGTGAATTTCCGGGCATACCGGTCTTCATTCAACCGTTTAATCAGACTGTCAATCCAGCCCCAGCACAGTGCTTCCTGAACCGAATCTTCGTATGCAACAGAGCACTGACCTGTATGTTTTTTGTGGTAAACCAGCCATACTTCCGTCTCTTTCGCATGGTTTTCCTTTAGCCATTGCCTCCATTCTTCCAGTGTTGCCGGAGAAGTTGTTTTCATTATTTCCCGTTTGAGAAATAAAGTTAGGACAAAAAAATCCCCGCCGGAAAGCGGGGAAGTGTTTTTATGCTTTTGCTTTGGTTCCGAACTTCGGGTCGATTTTTAGCAGCGAAATGAGAATGAACCCCGGAATGGTACAGAGCATGACCCAAACGAAGAAATGCTGGTACCCGACGGTCTCCTGAATCCAGCCGCTGACCATGCCCGGAAGCATCATGCCCAGGGCCATAAAACCAGTACACAACGCGTAGTGAGCGGTTTTGTGTTCGCCGTCCGAAATGTAGATCATGTACAACATGTAGGCGGTAAATCCGAAGCCGTAGCCGAATTGCTCGATGCCAACCGATGTTACAATGGGCAGCATGGTGTCCGGTTGCACATAGGCGAGGTACACATACACCAGGTTGGGGAGGTTCATCGCTACGGCCATCCACCAGATGGTTTTCTTCAGGCCCCATTTGGCTGCCACAAAACCACCCAGAATTCCGCCGACGGTCAGGGCAATCATCCCAATGGTTCCGTAAATCAAACCGATGTCCCCGGTGGTTAACGCCAAACCTCCTTCGGCGCGCCCGTCGAGCATGAACGGTGAGGCTAATTTCACCAGCTGCGATTCACCTAACCGGAAGAGCAGCAAAAAGGCAAGTCCGGCCCAAATGTTTTTCTTGCGGAAGAAAGAGGCAAATGTTTCGAACACTTCGTGCATCACGCGGGACAATGATGTCTTTTCGTGTTTGTCGGTATCTTCGGCCGGGCGGGGTAGTATGAACCGGTGCCACAGGAAGAATAGGATGAACAATCCGCCGAGTACCATAAAGGTCAGACTCCAGGCCAGCGGAATATTACCGGCTCGTCCCGAGAAGGTAGCTTCCGCTTTTTTCGTCAGTTTCGGATCAACCTGCACGATGGCAAACGCTGGTTCGTTCCAGTTCTTGTCCGTGAAAACAAAACGGGTTCCTTCCTTCAGGTGAAAGCTTTTGTTGCCTGAGTTCATGCCAAAATTCAAGACAACTTCCTTTCCGTCTTTCGGTGGCTGGCTCAGTTTGTAAGCAACCAGGGCAAACCCGGATGTTGTGCCGTTTGAACCATCGGGGGTTCCTTTGAGCGAAGTTTCTTCAGAATAGAATCCATGGCTGATGTTCCATTCTTTCACTGCCGTGAAAACGCTGTCGGCTTTTTCCCGGGAAACCGGAACCGTGCCGATTTGAATGTCTTTTTGGGAAGGAACTAAAACGTAATCGCTGCTTTTCGTTTCCGGAAAACTGATATTACTGGGTTGGAATTGTATCGTTGTCTCTTTTCCGGGTACGGAATGAAAGGCGATATCCGTTTCCGGAAGACCGGTGGCAGTTTCGAGGTAACCGGCCAGGATGACCAGCAATCCCTGTCCGGTGAGCATGGCAAAGCGGTAAAAGGTATTGCGGATGCCCACGAAATAGGTTTGCTCGTACTGATTGAGACCCATCATGTAAAAGCCGTCGGCGGCAATGTCATGTGTGGCCGAACTGAACGCGACGAGCCACAAAAACGCCAGCGAGTAGCGGAAAAAGTTGGGCATCGGAATCGTCAAGGCTACACCGGCCAAGCCGGCACCGACCAGCAACTGCATGATGACAATCCACCAGCGCTTGGTGCGCAACACGTCGACCACCGGGCTCCACAGCGGCTTGATGACCCACGGCAAATAAAGCCAACTGGTATATAAAGCGATGTCGGTATTGGAGATTCCCAGCCGTTTGTACATGATGACCGAAACCGTCATTACGATAACATAGGGAAGCCCTTCTGCGAAATAAAGTGTGGGAATCCACGCCCACGGATTTCTTTTGGTTGGTGTTGCGTTTTGTCGCATGCGTTAGAATCTATTGGGTTGATAATTGTTTTCCTTCAGAAAATGGATGACCTTGCCAAGCTGGTCATAAAACTTGTCCTTCCTGTCCGGCGATGTTCCGAGATGAATGAGGATTATGCAGCCATTCAATCCGCCCGGTTTCGTTTTCTCGAATTGTACCAAGTCGTTGTACAACTGGTCCGAACTGCGGTAATTCTTCATGTCGGGTGTGGTGTAATCGGCATTGGTGCGGATGCCCGGCGTGAAATTGACGAGCGTCAGCCCCAAATCGCGGCTCCAGTCGGCAATGGCCCGGTTGTACCACTCGTAAGGCGGCATGAACGTGGTCACTTCTTTGGCAGGAATGCCGGCGGCTTCCATCGCTTTGATGTTGTTGCGCAAATCGTCGGTAAATTCATCGCGGGTCACCAGCAACGAATCGCGTTGGGTCCAGTCGGCATACAGCAGATGTTTGTCGGAGTGGGGACCGAGATACTGGCCGTCTTCGCGGAGACGCACAATCAGTTTCCGGTTGTCCGGATTCCGGTAAAAGTCGCCGGTGAAAAAGAACGAAGCTTTTACATGGTTCCGGCGTAATATTTTCTCGATGGTTTTGCCGCCATCGTTGGTGTCGTGGGCTGAGAAAACGAGGTAAACTGTCGATTCTAGGGAGTCCATCCGGACGATGCCGCCCTGTACTTTCTTTACATTTTCATAAGTTTTGCTCTTCATTCCCTCTTTCTGAAGCGAGGAGAGAAGATAGCTAAGACTGGCCGTTCCGTCCATGGTGGGCTCGTTGGTGGAGTAGTCGCCTTCGTCGTCATGATACACCGCGCGTCCGTTTTGGAAGGCAGCGTAATCATCGTCATGCAGCAGGCGGATGCCGCGCAGGTTGTTGTAAATCGACGTGTAAACGGGGCCGTCCACCAATCCGCCATAAGTCAGCTTCCCTAAAATCACTTTATAGGATGAGTGCGGGTTGACCGGATAGTCGCCTCCGGCCGGCAAGCCAACCACCATCGATGTTCCCCAGGGGTTGCATCCGAAGAGCCAGTCGCGCAATGCCGCTTCCATTTCCCGGTAGGTTTGGTCGCCGGTGATTTGGCGGTACAACCGGGCTTGTGTGGCCGCTGCTGTGACCAGGTTGTTCGAGCACCAGATAAACGGTATCCCGATGAGAAACGGGTCTTTCTTTGCCCGTGCGTAGATGTCGGCCAGTCCTTGCTTCAGGTCGGCGGCAAAGACCTTCGCTTGCGCGGAATCGCCATGAGCGGCAAGGTATACATGGCCTAAGTTCATGAATGGGTAGAACTGGTAATGCCGGGCGCGGTTCAGCTCCATCCAGGGAGTTACCGGCTCCAGTTTTCCCCAGTAAGCAGCATCCTGCAAATATTTTTTCTTTCCGGTTGCTTCATTGAGGGCCGCAGCGGCCAGTTCCAGGTCGTCGACGTAATTGTCTTCTTCGTAAAAATAGGGCGAAACATAACAAGCGGTTTGGCAAGCCCCGGGCTCCGATACTCCGAATTGAAAGGCGGCTTTGGCTTTTCGAATCAGCGTGTCCGCGAAAGCGGGATCGGATTTTTTGTAAATGTCGGCGGCCAGGGCAAAAGCGGATGCAAACTTCCCGGCTGTTGAAGCTACACCGGTTGTTCGGTTCTTGAACTCGCCCAAACCCTGCGGTTTTCCGGTAACGAAATACACCGGGCGGCATTTGCCCAGTCCATAGTTAGCGGTGTCCTTGTCAGGAAGCCGAAAACCAATGTGATCACGGTCGTCAGCAATCTGGTTGAACATCACATCATCCGACGGATTCATTTTCAGCAACCAGTTGATCCCCCAGCGCGCTTCGTCCAGGATGTCGGGAACGCCATTCGAACCCGGCAAACCGTTGGCCTTGTAATGGTCGCCGTATGCTTCGGGATTTTCCCGGTAGGCAAACAGCATTTGGGCTACGGCATTCGCCGAAGTGGTAACATACTGCAGGTAGTCGGTGGCATCGTGCCAGCCGCCGGTGACGTTGATGAATTCCCCGGAGCGGGTCGGATGATCGACAATGATGCCGTCGTGCGTGTGACACGAATCATCGAGGAACGGATTAAACCCGCACCGCTGCTGCCGCATGTATTTCAGGATGTAGTCGGCGGTGCCGTCGTACACATGTTCCGAAATACTGAATTGCGGTGATTCCAGTTTCCCGATACGAAGGAAATAGCCTCCGGGCCTGGTATAACTGCTGAAGTTGAGCCGGGCAGCACTGGGCATTCCCCAGGGTTTGCCATCTGCCAATTCCGGTTGTCCCATGTAGACTGTCTTCCCGGTAAGGGAATTAACCAACTCGAATTCTTGTGGCAAATCTCCTTCCGGTGAAAGAAAAACGGCCACCTTGATGTCATCGGGCAGGTAGCCCAGTTGGTTGACGCGGATAACTCCGCGCGCCTGCGTTGTTCCGGCGAAAGCCAGCAACAGGAAACTCAGAATGAACAGATATCGGTTCATGGTTTGGTATGTTTTGGTTTACGAATAGACTTTTTCGAGCAATGCGTCTTTGAAATAGTGCGCCAGGATTTCCCGGTAGGAATATCCCTTTTCGCCCATCACAGCGGCACCAATTTGGCACAGACCAACGCCGTGCCCCCAGCCGGCTCCGGTCAGGATGAATTTCGCCGGAAGGCCGTTCTCTTCTCCTTCGGTGTCGACTACAAAGGCCGAGCTGTAAAGATGCGAAGTAGACAGCGCTTTCCGAATTTCCAGCTCCTTACCAATGGTCAGTGTTTTCTTCGTTCCCTCGATGCGTAGCTTGATGAGACGGGCTGAATCGCCCCGTTCTACCGGTACCAATGCCTTGATGTTGCCAAAGTCGATGCCTGTGCGTTTTTTAATGAGCGCACTGATTTCTTCCTGGCTGTACTCTACTTTCCATCGATAGAAATCGGTAGTTTCCTGGTCGTAGTTGTTCAGCACCTGGCTCAAAACTTTGGCATCGGTCGTGTTGCAAAAGGCCGGCGGATTGGAACGAATCCAGCGGTCGGCATTTTCTTCTGCCGTCAGGTCAAGATTAAAACCTTCGGGCGCTTCCGGGTTGTCGATAATCTTCACCAGGTACGGGTGATGCACCGGCTCCCAGCAATTTTCGAATGATTCGGAAATACCTCCGCACGACTTCGAGAAACGCGCGTCGGCAATGTGTTCATTGGAGGTAAGCGCCTCGCCAAAGGTCTCGCGGATAGCGGTAGCGGCATTCTCCGATACCACCCGGGTGATTCCCTGGTAGCGCTGACAATGATCGTCGGCACACACATCGAAATCGGTGTGATCTTCGCGGTCATACCATCTGATCAGTTCATCGGCGGTTTCAAGCGTGGTCACATATTTTTCTTTTTCACTTTGCAGTGATTCATGCTTATCGACCTGCGCGAGTAACCAGCTGCGCGAAATCACAGCGTGGGCTTTCAACAGGTCCATGCTGCTGGTGGCGCTCATTTCCGAAGAGATGACACTCACCAGGTATTGCTCTACCGGCACCAGGTTGATGGCCCGGATGTTTTCGTCTTCGCGGATGAGCTCCAGACCTCCCCGGAATTTCTGGTCTTCCTTGCGCTCCCAGTGGAAGTTGATACCAATGGTCACGTCGTGAAGTAGCAAACTGCAGGCCTCCCGATCGGTCGGTTGGAATATCAGCTTTTCGCCTTCGAAGGAGATCCCTGAGTCGAATTTCACATGGATTTCGTTACCGGAAAAGAAAGCCGAGCCGTTGCCGGTTACTTCTTTGCTCCCGCATTGGTAAACTCCTTCGAGTTCGATTGCGATAGTTTTCTCCGCCATGATACCCACGCGGATATCGGGTTCGTTGCCGTTGTTGTATTTCATGATGCCTGGTTTATGCTGTTATATGTTCAATCAATTATTAATCATTTCTCCATTACTGGTCATGTGTATTCCGACCCTCGCCGTGACCGTTCCGCTGTCCCGGAAGTAGTTCCAACACCGGCAGAACCGTTTCCAACTCCCGCCGAAGTACTTCCAACTACTGCGGAAGTAGTTCCAACGAGTGGACGGGTAGTTCCAACACCGGCAGAACTGTTTCCAACTACCGCCGGAGTACTTCCAACTACTCGCCGTGATGTTCCAACGAGTGGACGGGTAGTTCCAACGCCCCGATTAGTTGTTCCAACCAATGAGCGACATGTTCCAACCATCGCAGAAGTAGTTCCAACACCGGCAGAACTGTTTCCAACTACCGCCGGAGTTCTTCCAACCGCTCGCCGTGATGTTCCAACGAGTGGACGGGTAGTTCCAACGCCCCGATTAGTTGTTCCAACCACTTGCGGAGTTGTTCCAACCGCTGCGGAAGTAGTTCCAACACCGGCAGAACTGTTTCCAACTACCCCCGGGGTTTTTCCAACTAGTGCTATTCACTTTCTATTTGCCCCCTAATCCCCCACCCGGGGGACTTCAGGCCGTCACAGCTAGTAACTTCGGCTCTTTAGAGCATCTGCCCATACTGGCAGCTCCGGCTTAACTCCTCTCCCCAGCTGGGGAGAGGTTGGGAGTGGGGCTATCAGACAATCGTTCAAATTAATGCTGCACTATGATTAAAAATACTTTTTTTATAAACCCTATTTGCCTCCGATTCCGATTTCCCGGAACCCCACCCGGGGGACTTCAGGCCGTCACAGCTAGTAACTTCGGCTCTTTAGAGCATCTGCCCATACTGGCAGCTCCGGCTTAACTCCTCTCCCCATCTGGGGAGAGGCTGGGAGTGGGGCTTAACTCACGGCTTCCTCGATTCTCTTCAATACTTCGTTGATATGTTTTTCAACTTCTTCATTCGTAAACCGAAGGACGGAGATACCTATGTGTTCAAGCTCGTAAGTCCGGTTTTCATCCCGTTCCTTTTGTTCGGTAGCTTTATGAACTCCTCCATCGACTTCTATGGCCAGCTTTCGTTCGTGACAATAGAAATCGAGTATGAAAATATGGACCGGATGCTGCCTCCGAAACTTTAAGCCTTTCATTTTCCGATTCCGTAAATGCTGCCAAAGCATTTTCTCTGCGTCCGTCATCTCTTTTCGTAACTCCGCAGCCCTGGCCTTTATTTGCGGTGATGCACCGTAATAAAATTCATACTCACGTGAATCAGATAATCTTACCATATCTTCAACTTTTTTTGCCCCCTAATCCCCCACCCGGGGGACTTCAGGCCGTCGCAATTGGTAAATTTCGCTCTTTAAAACCTCTTTCCATACCAGTTACTCCGGCTTAACTCCTCTCCCCATCTGGGGAGAGGTTGGGAGTGGGGCTTTTAGAAAAGCGTCCATTTTAGAGGTGCATAATATTTCAAAAAAGCTTTTCATTTATCAACTTCTTTCTGCCTCCTATTCCGATTTCCGGGAACCCCACCCGGGGACTTCAGGCCGTCACAGCTAGTAGCTTCGGCTCTTTAAAGCATCTGCCCATACTGGCAGCTCTGGCCTAACTCCTCTCCCCAGATGGGGAGAGGTTGGGAGTGGGGCTGTATCCTTTTCTCCCCCTCACATCTTCTCGGGCTCTCTTTTCCTCACTCTGCCATGCGTTTCGCGTAAGCGGCACAGAGCTCGTCGAAGTAGCTGTCGTTCACCGAAACCTGGGCAAAGATATCCGCCAGGTCAGCGGCTTTAATTTTATTGAAATCCTTTTCCTGCGGCGTGATACAAACGCCTCCGAAATCGACCGATGCCGGGCTGAGTAGTATATTCTCATCTCCTTCGGCAAAATACTGATCCGGACGATGCCTGTCACGTGGAAAAACCAACACACGCCATTTCCCGTTTTCGTATCCCGAAAGGATATTGAGCATGGGCTCCGGCTCTTGCTGGCGCTGTTCCAGCAGTTCGTGAAGCCATCCAAATGCGGTATGCAGCAACGTAATATCGCCCGATTCAATGGCGATGAATTTACGCAGGTAATCGCTTACCGCGAAAATTTCGAGGTGGTCGTTGCTGAATAACTTCCGGTTGGTGGTCGCCTTTAGCTTACTGCATTCCGTTTCCACCGGAAGGAATCCCTTGTTCCCCGCCTGAAAATGCATGTGGTCGGGAGCCGATGCACCGCATTTCGGTCCGTTGTAAAATACCGTGTAAGTTTCGAGCGCGCGGCTCAGCTCCAGCATATCCCGAAAATAGGGCTCGATGAGCTGCGGGACATGTTCCAACCTGGGAATCGTGAGGTGACGCGGAAAAATGGGATACGGATTAACCAGAATCAGGTATTCGTCGTTGAACGGGATTCCTTTTTGTTGCGGCGGAAGAGCGTCGGTACAAAGAAAGCACTTGCGCTCACTGATGCTTTTGCTGTCGACTTTGGCTGCTGATGATTTGATACGTGCAGGATTGAACTGCACTTTCACATCGCATTGGGCGTAGTGAAAAGTCTTCACTTGCACTTGCTCCAGCCCTTTGGCATTGTCGGCGTAAAGCGGCCAAACGCCCTGCTGTTGTTTTTGCAGGGCGTCGGCCATTTGATCCAGTGAACTGTCTTCCGACAGATTGAGCGCACGCTTTGAAATAATTATGTCATCCAGGTGTACCGAATTGCTCATCGTTCGTTTTGGTTTTTCAGAATTCGTGCTTTCAGTTCCAGTGTCCGCAGACGATCCTTATAGCTGTTGTGAATGTTCATTTTGTTTACATCAAGCGAGGCATCCGAGTTGTCGTCCCAGCGACGGCACAGGTACACCGGCGTAAAGATTCGGCCAATTTTGTATTCACGCGAAATGGCAATTCCCAATGCGTAGTCTTCGCCATAACTGGAGTTCGGAACCCGCAGGTCGCGCAGTACCGGAGTGTAGAAGGCACGCGGTGCACCCAGTCCGTTAATGCGTAATGCGTTGTTCGGGCCGTTATCGTCGGTCCATTCCTTGTGATCGATGATGCCCGGGGGAATTTCTTCCAGCTTGAAGTTGGTCATCTGGTACGAGCCAATCACCATGGCACATTTATCAGCATGGAATTTATCGACGATGGTTTGCAGTGTATTTTCGTCGCTGTACATGTCATCGCTATCGAGCTGTACGGCGAAACGGCCACACTGCTGGTGGAAAATTCCCACATTCCAGCAACCGCCGATTCCTAATCCTTTTTTATCCGGAATCACGTGGATGAGTTTATCGCTTCCCGCGAAATCGTTCAGTATTTCGGTTGTACCATCGGTAGAGTAGTTGTCCACTACGATCAGGTTGAACGGGAAATTCGTTTTCTGTTTCAACACTGAGTCCACTGCGTCGCGGATGGTTTTTACGCGGTTGAACACCGGAATGATAACAGATGCTTCTACCGGGAAGCCTTCTTCAAAATCAACGGCTTTGAATTCAGGTTTCAGGTAAGCGCCAATCTCTTTCAGGTGAACGGTACACGCTTTTTCCATCTCAATCTGGGTGGCACGGGCAGCTCCGCTTACGTAGTCGAACTGCTTCTCTCCTGATTTCCGGGTATCCGATTCCACCATCGTGAAAAGTGGTTCCGGTACGCGGATAAATTCTCCCTTCCGGGAAACGTACAAACGTAGTGAATAGAAGCCAGCAGCATCGTAGCTGGTAGTTTCCCAGGCAGACCATTCTTTCAGGTCGGCAGTGCGGATAAGCTGCACCGGCCCGAAGTTGAAATCGTCGCGCAAAGAGCCTGCCTGGTAATCAATGGTTGGATGCACCGAACGCGTTTCGTTTTTGATTTCGTAATAATCGGCGTAAACCATCGCTGCATTGGTGAACGTGGCTGCCTGTGTCAGACGCTCCAATCCAAACTGGCCCATTTCGAGCTCGGTATCTTTCAGCGAAAGCAGGGTAAATTCAGCTTCGGCTTTGCCGGCAATGGCTTTCATGGCCTCTGTTCCCTGAATGCTTTTCACGGTAATGACTTCGGTTCCTTCCGGAATGACTGCGCCTTCGGGAGCGAGCACGTAAATGGTATTCACATTGGTGGCTTCTTTCAGTTCGGCCACTGATTTTTTTGTTGCCTCTTCTCCGCTATACGCGAGAAAAATATCGGTTTTCATTTTTATGCTTTGATTTAAAAATTTCTGAATTATTGTTTGAACATCATTCGGTCACTCGGGACGCTTTCGTTGTTGAGGCGGTCGAGTGTGGTAACCTTGTAAAAATATTTCTTGCGGAAAATGTGCAGAAAGCGACGTTTCACAAAGTAACCGTCTTCACCGGTCACATCGATCAAATATTCCGGGTCGCTGACATCGATGCTGTCATTTTTCCCGCAACGGTACACCGCGAAAAAGCGGGCTTTATTCATCTCATCGTCGGTTTGTGGTGCTTGCCAGGTAATTTCGCGGCCATGTTTTACTTTTTCTACCTGCAGATTCGAAGGTGCATCGGGCGCTTTATCGTCAATCCAGGGCATAGTGGGAACAATTGCCGGAGTACGGTAATATTCATCCCTTAATTCTTTTTGAAACCCTTCGAGATGACGCGCAAAATGTTTGGAACTAAACCAGGCGCTTCCTTCCAGTCCGGGAATGGAGCGAATCATTTTAATCTGGTCGGTCAGTTCAGCAGGTGTCCGCCAATCCGGAATTTTCGAGTGTTTATCGAGCCGGTAAACTGCTTGGCCGATGTACATACTGCGACCATAGGTATGACGTGCCCACCAATGCGCCAGCTCATCAAAATCGACTAACGGGTGACCAATGCGCCAGTAGAGTTGGGGAAGGGTGTAATCAATCCAGCCCTCACGCTGCCATTTGATAATATCGGCGTACAAACCGTCGTAGTTGGTCGTGCCCGCGTTGGTGTTCGAACCATCCGGGTCGTCTTTTTTGTTTCGCCACACGCCAAACGGACTGATGCCGAATTTTACCCACGGCTTCACCTCTTTAATGGCTTTGCTCAGCTGCTGAATAATCAAATCAACATTGTCGCGCCGCCAGTCATCAATCTGGTCCGGGGCAAATCCACGCGGATATTTTTTGAAAGTAGTCGAATCGGGAAATTCCTGGTTCGCCACGCGGTACGGATAGAAATAGTCGTCGAAATGAATCGCATCTACATCGTATCGTTTCACAATGTCGCGAACGACTGCCGTCACAAAATCACGAACATGTGGATTTCCCGGATCGAAATACATCTTCTTGCCGTAGTTCCACGCCCAGTCCGGATGTTGGTTAACGATGTTGGATGCGGCCAGCGTATCGAGCGTGTCGTTCTTCACCCGGTAGGGGTTCAGCCACGCATGAAATTCCATCCCGCGTTTGTGTGCCTCTTTGATGAAAAAGGCCAGCGGGTCATAAAAAGGCTTCGGCGCTACGCCCTGTTTTCCTTCCAGGTACTTCGACCATGGCTCTAATTCCGAAGGATAAAAGGCATCAGCCGACGGCCGGATTTGGACGATGACGGCGTTCATGCCGTTCCTTTTGTTCATGTTCAGCAGATCGATGATTTCCTGTTTTTGTTTAGCAACAGGAAGGCCCGGTTTGGAGGGCCAGTCGATGTTAGCGACTGTGGCAACCCAAACGCCCCGGAATTCTCTTTTGGGTGGTACCGGTGTTTCCGGGTTCCTATTTCCGGCAAAAGCCGGGATAGACAGGAGAACAGCGATAAACAGAATAAATGCGTGTCGACAAGGTTTCATTTGACAGGTCAGATTTTGATGAATATTTTTTTGTGATACAGTACGTCGGCCAGTATCCAGTATAAGAAAATCAGCGTTAACGCGAAAAGCAGCGAACCATTCAGGTTGCCGGCCCACGAGGCAAACAGGTGCTCGTAAATCCATTCTTTGAGCGTAACCGTTTCGCCTCCGGCGGAAAATTTGATCATGTACAACAATCGCCCGACTATTCCCGAAAGGACAAAAATAAATAGCGGGTTCATACCGAAAACGAGTGCCGGCTTCGACCATTTCTTGTATCCGCGAATATCGATGATCCAAATGAAGAAGGCAAGCAGAATGGTTGCCAACCCGGCGGAGTACAGTACATACGAACTACTCCAGATGGGCTTGTTTAGCGGAAAAACGAAACTCCAACTTACGCCAGCCAATGTCATCGCTGCACCAGCCAGAATCAAATCTTTGACAGCGCGCGATTTGTCGGCTCTTACATCAACCTGCCTGCCCACCAGGTAACCAATCAGCACTGTGGCGATGGCCGGAATGGTACTGAGTAAGCCTTCCGGATCGAATGGGATGCCGTAGCCATGATAAATGTGGTTAGCACCGAAAATGGTCAAATCCACGGTTCGAGCAATGTTGCCCTGCAACGATAGCGCTCCGTCACCGACCAACATCAGCAAGCCCCAATAACCAAGTAGCAGAATAGGAAGTGCTATCCAAACACCGGTTCGCTTCCCGGCAAGGGCAATGAATGAGGCGATACCATAGGCCAGCGCAATGCGTTGCAGTACGCCCATAATTCGCAGGTGACTATAGTCGATGCCGAAGATTGGGAAGGCATTTAGGCCCAATCCAATCAGAAATATCAGCACCGTCCGTTTCAGCACTTTCTTTGTCGCGTCTCCGCTCAGGTTGTGATTGAACTTTTTGAAAGCAAACCACATGGCCGTTCCTACCGCAAATAGGAAGAACGGAAAGACCAGGTCGGTCGGGGTACAGCCATTCCACTTGGAATGTTCAAGCGGGGCATAGATGTGACTCCAGCTTCCCGGATTATTAACGGTAATCATCAGAGCGACGGTAAACCCGCGCAAAACATCCAGAGCAACTAATCGTTTGGTTTTTCCCATGGTTGGTTATTGTTTCGTTATGCAAATTAATCAACTTACCCCGTAACTGCCCGGTCGAACCGCTGAAATCACGGATAGTAGCGAACGAAAGCTTCGATGGCTTCGTATTCGGCCATTCCCAACTGATTGTATAGTTCGGCTGTGGCGTGATTCCGGTCTTCGGCACGTTGCCAGAATTCGCGGTCGTCATTTCCCATGAACATCGCGCCTTCTTTTTGCGACTGGTGACGGAAAATCGCTTCCCGCTTTTTGAGCAATTCCTGCGGGCTGATAGGTACAGCCATTTCAATCTGGTCGATATCCCACTCAGCCCAGGCACCGCGGTACAACCAGATCCAGCATTCCTGCATCCAATCTTCGTCTTTTAACTGCTCCAGGGCAATCAGGATAGCATCGAGACAAACCCGGTGCGTTCCGTGCGGGTCCGACAGGTCGCCGGCTGCAAATATCTGATGAGGTTTGATTTCGTTGAGGTAATCCATCACAATGCGTACATCCTTTTCCCCGATAGGTGCTTTCTGGGCTTTCCCGGTTTCGTAAAACGGAAGGTCGAGGAAGTGAACGTTTTTGCTTCGTACCCCTGAATAACGACAGGCGGCTTTCGCTTCCATTCGCCGTATAAGACTTTTCAGTTTCCGAAGTTCGGGTAAATCAATATCTCCCTCTTCTTTTTCATTAATGTGAGCAACGAGCTTATCGTACATCGCTTTTTGTTTTTCGTTGCCTTCGTCGATGTAGTTGGAGAAAGAGTTATGGAACGAGATGAACCGGGTGGCATATTCATCGGAAACAGCCACATTACCTGAAACCTGGTAAGCGACATGCACATCGTGTCCCTGGTCGGCCAGACGAATCAGTGTTCCTCCCATGGAAATTACGTCATCGTCGGGGTGCGGACTGAAAACCACTACGCGTTTTTGAGCAGGTTCGGCTCTTTCGGGCCGGCGCGAATCGTCAGCGTTGGGTTTTCCTCCGGGCCAACCGGTAATGGTCGACTGCAGGTCGTTGAAAACTTTAATATTTAGTCCGTAGGCTGAGCCGAAAATGACAATCAAATCACTTAAACCATTATCGTTGTAATCTTTATCAGTCAACTTCAGAATGGGCTTTTCCGTTTTCTGGCATAACCATACCACAGCTTTGCGGACCAGGCGTTCGTCGTTCCAGTCGCACGAACCTACTAACCACGGAGTTTTTACCCGGATAAGTTCGCTTGCCGCGCTGGAATCGAGAATGAATTTCGCTTCGGGATGATTTTGCAGGAAAGAAGCCGGTAACAATGGTGTCACGTTTCCTTCTACCGCCTTTTTAATAATAGAAGCCTTATTTTCTCCCAGCGCAACCAGAATAACTTTCTTCGCATTCATAATTGTGCCTACGCCCATGGTTATGGCCCGTTGTGGCACATTCCGGATGCCGTTGAACGAGTTAGCTGCATCGCGGCGTGTCAGTGTATCCAGTACAATGATGCGCGTGCGTGAATTGGAGCGGGCTCCCGGCTCATTGAATCCGATGTGACCAGTGCGTCCAATTCCTAATAACTGTATATCGATGCCGCCGGCATTCTTAATCTTTTCTTCGTATTTCAAGCAGAAATCGTGTACCTGGTCGAGTGGAATGTTTCCTGCCGGGATGTGAATGTTTTCCGGTAGGATATCGATATGGTCGAACAGGTTTTTGTGCATGAAGTGGTGGTAGCTGTGGCTCGAAGACGGGTCCATCGGGAAGTATTCGTCCAGATTGAACGAAACGACATTCTGAAAGCTGAGTCCCTCTTCTTTGTGCATCCTGACCAGCTCTTTATATACGCCAAGCGGTGTCGAGCCTGTGGCCAGTCCTAAAATACATTGTTTATTTTCAGCTTGTTTTTCCTTAATGAGGGTTGCAATTTCTTTCGCCACAGCGACAGAAGCGTCTGTTGCTTCTTTGTAAATATATGCCGGGGCATTCTCATATTTGGTCAGAAGTTCTCTCTCTGTTGGATTTTCAGCGGGAAATAGATTTTCGTCTGCAAAAAGACTGTCGGGTGATTGAAGTTTCTTGCTTAAGTCCATGGTTTCTTTCTTAAATTTAAATGAGTTTCAAAAATATAATCAATTGATGATTGATGCAAGATTGGTAATACATGTTATATAATATGTCTTAATGTATTATTTTTTTATTATATATTTGGTGCATGAAAATGATTGCAGACAGTGGATCGACAAAAACAGCCTGGCGCCTGATTGACGCAGAAGGAGGAGTTCAATCGGTTGAAACCGAGGGATTGAATCCTTTTTATCAGGAGTCGGCAGAAATGGTCGCCACATTAAAGGAAAGTTTGCTCCCATATATAAAAGGACGGGTGAATGAAGTGTTTTTTTATGGCGCAGGATGTGCAAATGAGGAAAAATGTGCCATTGTAAGCAACGCATTACGCGAAGTTTTTCCCGGTTCAACTATCGAAGTTGCCAGCGATTTGGTTGGCGCGGCTCACGCTGTCTGCGGACATGAATCGGGGATTGCCTGCATCTTGGGAACAGGCTCGAACTCGTGTTACTATGATGGAGAAGAAGTGAAGCTGAATGTTTCTCCCCTGGGATTGATTCTGGGAGACGAAGGAAGCGGCGGAGTGATTGGACGGAAAGTAGTTGCCGACTATTTGAAGGAGATGATGCCGGGCTATCTTAGGGAGAAGTTCGAAACAATGTATCATCTTTCAGCTCCGGAGATTATGGATCGGGTCTATCGAAAACCCTATCCAAACCGTTTTCTCGCTCAGTTTACCCGTTTTTTGAGTGAAAATATTACAGAACCTTATTGCAGTCATCTTGTAGAGGAGAGTTTTCGTGAATTTGTTCAGCGAAACGTGGTGCATTATCCTAACTACAAGAATTTGCCGGTGAATTTTGCCGGTTCGGTTGCCTGGTATTTCTCCGAGCAGCTGGAAAAAGTTTTAAAAGAAGAGGGCCTTAATCCAGGGCGCATTGTGCGCGATCCGATTGAGGCATTGGTTGATTATCATAGTTAAAAATTTGCTTTACCTGGCTTAATTCCGGGATTGAAAAAAACGAAAATGAGTATAACGGAATCTGAATCGCTTTATAACGATCTTGAAAAGAAGAGTGTGCGTGAGTTGCTGGAGTCAATTCATGAAGAGGATCGCAAGGTTCTCCCGGCTGTACAGAAAACCATTCCACAAATCGAAGCGTTAGTAACGGCGGTTGCTCCGCGAATGAAGAAAGGCGGCCGATTGTTTTATGTCGGAGCCGGAACCAGTGGACGGTTGGGTATTCTCGATGCGTCGGAAATCCCCCCAACTTACGGAGTTGGATATGATTTGGTTATCGGTTTGATTGCCGGAGGTGACACAGCCATTCGCAAAGCTGTGGAATCAGCCGAAGACAACGAGGCAATGGGATGGGAGGATTTGCAAAAATATCATCTCACCGAAATGGATACCATTGTAGGTATCGCCGCCTCCGGAAGAACACCTTATGTAGTAGGTGCTTTGAAAAAAGCGCGCGAAAACAATATTCTTACTGCTTGCGTAACCAGTAATCCCGACAGCGAGATGGCTAAGCATGCCGATATTGCGATTGAAGCCGTTGTTGGCCCTGAGTTCGTAACCGGAAGCACCCGCATGAAATCCGGTACAGCACAAAAATTAATTCTGAATATGATCACAACCACGCTGATGATTCAGCTGGGAAAAGTGAAAGGTAACAAGATGGTTAATATGCAATTAACCAATAAAAAACTGATAGAGCGTGGAACCCGAATGATTATGGAAGAGTTAGGACTGGAACAGGATAAAGCCAGGAATCTCTTGCTCATACACGGTTCTGTGAAGAAAGCGCTCGACGAATACCGTAAATAGCTAGGTTATATTTTGACTTATAGTTTGAAAGTTTTTTGAGTTCTCATTTTTAATCAGTCCGAAGGGTATAATCCTCCGGAAAGGGTAAACTATATGCCTTTTCATGAAAGGACGGAGGGAGAAATATACCCCAAGGTTAAATTTTAAAATCTAAACTACTAGTACCATGAGACGTTTTCTATTGCTTGTGGCAGCCATGATGGTTGCCTTCTCATCGGTTGCCCAAAAGAGGACTGTAACCGGGATGGTCACTGACCAAAGCGGTGCGCCGCTTCCCGGTGTAAACATTGTCGTCAAGGGCACCACTAATGGTACCATCACCGACTTTGATGGTAAGTATCAGTTGGACGCGAAAGCATCGGATGTACTGAAATTCTCGTTCCTGGGATATATTCCTCAGGAAATTCCTGCCTCCAACAGTGTGATTAACGTTCAACTGAAAGAGGATACCAAATCACTCGACGAAGTTGTGGTCGTCGGTTATGGTACCCAGAAAAAGAGTGACATTACCGGGGCTGTGGCTTCGGTGAGTGCTGATGACCTTAAAGGCCAGCCGGTTTCTTCAGTTGACCAGGCTCTCCAGGGACGCGTAGCCGGCGTTCAAATTACCTCCAATTCCGGAGCTCCCGGTGGTTCCATTTCTGTCCGCGTTCGCGGTATCGGAACCATTAACGACGCCGATCCTTTATATGTGGTCGACGGCCTTCCAGTTAGTAGCATCAACTTTTTGAACCCGAATGACATTGCTTCGGTAGAAATTTTGAAAGATGCTTCTGCTTCGGCTATTTATGGTTCACGGGGTGCTAACGGTGTGGTTCTGATTACCACGAAAAAAGGTAAGTTGAATTCTAAAGCCAGTGTAAATCTCGATGTTTACTACGGTGTACAGAAAGTGATCAACAACTGGAAAACAACTACCGGGCCGCAATGGTACCAGATTCAGGAAGAACTGAACAAGACACGTACCAGCCCTATCGATCTTTCACTGGTCGACAAAAACCAGAACACGGATTGGTTCAATGCCATTACACGTGTGGCTCCCATGCAGAACTACAATTTCGGTGTAACCGGAGGTAGTAAGGCAATGACTTACGCGCTGAGCATCGGTCACCTGAATCAGGAAGGTACCGTTGAAGGAAGTAGCTTCGAACGTACGACCGGTAAATTGAATGTCGGTTACCAGGTTTCAAAGCGATTTAAAATCGGTACAAACCTGAATATCGAGCACAGTAAGAAATACTCCATCAGCGAGGAGAACTATCACGTAGGAGTAATTAACACAGCGATTAAAATTGAGCCGGTAATTCCGGTATGGAAGGACAAAGCCAATCATGTATATGATTATTCCAAGTTTACCGACTATCCGAACCCGGTAGCAGCGATTCAGTATGATAACAATCATTCAGAAAAACTGCAGCTGGTAGGAAATATTTTTGGTGAGTTGGAACTGGCTAAGGGACTGAAGGCAAAAACCAGTTTTGGTCAGAGTAGCTATCGGACTGATTACTACAACTTCACTCCGGTTTATTCCGTCAACATTAACCAGCAGAATCTGGTGAACAACGTATATCGTAAATATGCCCGCGGTGATTACTGGTCATGGGAAAACACTCTGAACTACGATGGTACGTTTGGAAAACACAGCCTGTCAGCATTGGCTGGTTACACTATGGAAGAAGGAAACTACGAATGGTTTTCGGCGTCGAAAAACAACATCCCGAACGAAGATCCTTCCATGTGGTACCTCGATGCTGCAGCCGATGGGGATTTAGCAACCAGTAGTGAGTCTTCTGTTTCTATGATGTCTTTCCTCGGACGTATCAACTATTCGTATGACAACAAGTATTTGGCAACGGTTAACTTCCGTGCTGATGCTTCTTCTAAATTCCCGAAAGAAAATCGTTGGGGATATTTCCCGTCTGTAGCACTTGGATGGAAAATCTCAAAAGAGTCTTTCCTG
Organism: Prolixibacter sp. NT017; assembly: GCF_009617875.1. NCBI lineage: Bacteria > Pseudomonadati > Bacteroidota > Bacteroidia > Marinilabiliales > Prolixibacteraceae > Prolixibacter > Prolixibacter sp. NT017. Next base: position 4,906,407 of record NZ_BLAV01000001.1, read on the forward strand.
GAGAATGCAACCTGGTTGACCAACCTGAAACTGCGTGCCGGTTGGGGACAAATTGGTAACCAGAATATCGGAAGCTATCCTTATCAGGAGACGATGAACGGTAACTCGCAGTACCGCTACCTCTTCGGAACGACTCCAACTATCGATCAGGGTTATGTAGTGACCGGAATGGTTGATCAGTCTATCAAATGGGAGACGGTTGAATCATTGAACTTCGGTGTTGATGCTTCATTCTTCGACGACCGTTTGCAGACAACCATTGATTGGTACAACAAGAAAACCAAGGACATGCTCGTTAGCGTGCCGATTCCTTACTACTATGGTTACGAAAGCGGACCAACTTCTAACGTAGGTTCGGTGAAAAACAATGGTCTTGAGGTTTCTGTGAGCTATCGCGATCGGATTTCAAACAAACTTTCTTACAATGTAGGCTTCAACATCGCTACCGTGAAGAATGAAGTACTCAGTCTGGGTAATGGTGAGCCAATTGCCGGAGGTTACTACTATGGTGGTAACGCAACCCGCACGGAAGAAGGCGAACCTATCGGATACTTCTACGGATATAAAACCGATGGCGTTTTCCAGTCACAGCAGGAAATTAACAATGCTCCTGTTCAGGAGGGAAGTAGCAATGAAGATTTGAAACCCGGTGACCTGAAGTTTGTCGATGTGAACGGAGACGGTGTTGTAAACGATGAGGATAAAACTTATCTGGGAAGCCCGATTCCGAAATTTACTTATGGTTTCAACCTGGGTGTTACTTACGGAGCTTTTGATCTTAGCGCATTTGTTCAGGGATCACAGGGTAATAAAATCTTCAATGCAATGAAGACACACCTGTATAACTTCGACGAAACAAACAAGTCGACAGATATGCTGAACTCATGGACTCCGAGCAATACCAACACGGATATGCCTCGTTTGAACGGTAATGACAAGAACAACACCAACCGTACTTCCGACCGGTTTGTGGAAGATGGTTCGTATGCGCGTCTGAAGAATATCACGCTGGGATACACGCTTCCTAAGTCGTTGATTCAGAAGGCGGGTATCGCTTCGTTGCGTTTCTATGTATCAGGTCAGAATCTGGTTACCATTACCAACTATTCAGGTGCGGATCCGGAAATCGGACAGAATGCAACAGACAATTATCTGAGTCGCGGTGTGGATATTGGTACCTACCCGCAGGCACAGACTTATGTATTCGGTGTAAAACTGGGATTCTAATTGAATAAGGATTTATTGTTATGAAAATTTCATTAAAGACATATACAAAGGCATTGCTTATCGGATGCCTTAGCTTGTCGGTCATGAGTTGTTCGGACTTTCTCGACAAGAAAAAGCTGGGGCAGGAAACCTCTGAGGTTTACTTCAACAGCCAGGATAAAGCTATCCACTCAGTTACGGCTGCCTATTCCGACCTGAAAGACTATCGTTTCGGTTGGTTTCAGTGGGCTTTCGGCGAAACATTGAGTGATAACGCCATCTACAGTGGCTCTGACGGTGATAGTGGCGGGTTCCAGCCATTGAAAGATTTTAATGGTACGGCCGACATGTACCAGGTTCGCTATAAATGGCAGTTGTGCTACCGCGGAATTAACAAATCCAATCAGGCTATCGAAGGAATCGAGGCGATGAACGACGACTTGTTCACTACGCCCGGCCTGAAGAAACGACTGATTGCAGAAGCACGTTTCCTTCGCGCTTACTATCACTGGAATCTGGTCATTACTTTCGGAAAAGTTCCGATTGTGGATCACCTGATTAAAACTGCAGATGAGAAGATTGCTCCTTCTTCTGTTTCGGATGTATACGATTTTATCGCATCGGACCTGGAAGCTGCTGAAGCCGATCTTCCGCTGAAAAGCGAATATGCTGCCTCTGATATTGGCCGCGCAACCAAAGGTGCTGCCGACGCTTTCCTGGCAAAGGTGAATCTTTACCGGAAAAACTGGGCTGACGCAGCCAAATGGTCGAAAAAAATCATCGATTCCGGCGAATACCAGTTGGATCCCAACTATGCGCACCAGTTCTCTTTCGATGGTGAAAACGGAATGGAATCGATTTTCGAAATCCAGTTCTACGATTCACCAACCGAAACTTCGGCGTATCGTAACAACGGTAACTTCCAGACACTGTTCCAGCTTCCTCGTAATATAACTTATGGTTACGGTATCAACCAGCCTACGAAGAACCTGTACAATGCCTTCATGGCTGAAAATGATACCGTACGTATGCAGGCAACACTGTTGGATACCACAGAGGTATTCCATAACGAGCTGGCTGATCTGTACACGGCTCTTGATCAGGCTAAACAAAGTGGCGATCAGGCAGCTATCGACCAGGCACAAGCTGATTTGGCTGCCGGAAAAACGAAGCTCACTTTCGACCGTACCGGTTTCTACAACCAAAAGATTTATGTGGATCCGGCGCACCGTGCGAAAAGTCCATATATCCGTAACAATGGAAACAATACTCGCGTGATGCGTTATGCTGAAGTACTGCTGATGTACGCTGAAGCTGAAGAGCATTTGGGTAATGACGCCGAAGCGCTCGCTAAAATGAATATGGTTCGCGAACGGGTGAATCTTCCTGATAAGAGTGTATCAGGCGATGCACTGCTCCAGGCCATTTACACGGAGCGTCGTCTCGAACTGGCAATGGAAAACGACCGGTATCCCGATTTGGTTCGTACCGGACGTGCCAACATTTTGCCCAACTGGACAGAGGCACACGAATACTGGCCGGTACCGCAGGCTGAGGTGGATATTACATCAGGTGATGTTCCTCAGAACTCAGGTTATACGACCGGTGGTAACTAAAATAGTTTAACGTTTTTCATAGATGAAACAAAAGCCGGGGGATGGCAGGCAGGCTTATGCTATCTGCCGCTTCCGGCTTTTTTAAGCAATTAAGTGGTTGTGGAAAAGGGGGCTTGCCTTTTATGATTGCTCTTTTTCTGCGATATTTGAATAAACCATATCAATTCCCTTTATCTCACGGCGGTTGAGTTTTTCTGCCGACTCGCTGAAATCGCCGGAAGCTTGTAACAAATAAAGTTACCAACGCATGAAAAGTCTTCTGTTCAGCATTCTCATTTTTTTGTTGGTTGTACCCGCCCGGGCACAATCAAATTATAACAAAGAGGAAGTTCACAAACTGCCAGGCAAGGTAAAAAGAGCTTACCGCCGTACCAGCCGTTACCTCGATGACGCGGTCAAAGGTGAATTCAAATACACTCCACCGGCGCGCTCGAAAATCGATACTCTCTTCTTCAGCGGCGATACCCTCGTCATTCAATTCAAAGATGAATTTGGTTACAAACCCCTGCGCACATTGCAGGTGAAAGATATTTATGCTCAGCTGGACGATAAGCTGAGAGGATTGGCCCGGCGCCATCCTGTGAAAGTGGTGGTGAAAGGTTACCAACTTTCGCGACTGGTGCCCAATTACTACCGTGAAGAGAAAGATCCTTTGCGACTAATGCCAGATAGTCTAAATCAACCCATCCATGTACAGGATATCTCTCGACCTTACCGGATTTCTGAGGGACTGAATCACCGTCACATTGCTTTGTGGAACAGTCACGGATGGTATTACAATAACAAAAAGGATCGCTGGGAATGGCAACGCGCACCGGTGTTTACTACCGTGGAAGATGTACTGCCAACCTCGTTTGTACTACCATTCCTGGTACCCATGCTCGAAAATGCAGGTGCCAATGTGTACCTTCCGCGAGAGCGTGATACGCAACCGCATGAGGTTATTATCGATAATCAGGACTCTTCCTACCGGGAAGAGGCTTACCAAAATACATTTACAACCGGCGAAGGGACTGGATTTGGTGTAGGGACACCGCCTTATTCAGCGGGACAAAACCCGTTTCAGCAAGGAGATTACAGAGTTTTAAATCTGGAACCCGGTTCGAAAGGCAAAGTCAGTTGGACTCCCAATATTCCCGCTGACGGGAGGTATGCCGTGTATGTTTCCTACAAAACATTGCCGAATAGTTCAGATAAAGCGCATTACGAAGTGCGTCACGCAGGCGGAACCACCCACTTTATCGTCGACCAGCAAATGGGCGGAAGTACCTGGGTGTACCTCGGAACCTTTCAGTTTAAGAAAGGAACGGACCCGGCACAAGGTAGCGTAACTTTACTCGCGAATGGTGTAAAAGGCGAAGTCCTTACGGCAGACGCTGTCCGCTTTGGCGGTGGAATGGGAGATGTTGCGCGTGGCGGGAAAGTGAGTGGTCGTCCCCGCTGGACGGAAGGCGCCCGCTATTATCTGCAGTATTGCGGTTTCCCGGATTCGTTGACCTACAGTTTCAACGGAGGACAGAACGATTATGTGGACGATTACCGCAGTCGCGCCCGTTGGGTCAATTACCTGCATGGCGGAAAATACATGGAGCCCTGGATTACGAAAGGGAAAAATGTACAGGGGGAACATATCCCCATCGACTTGAGTCTGGCTTTCCATACCGATGCGGGACATCACCTGGGAACGGATACCATCGTGGGAACGCTGGCCATTTACAGTACCCGTGATGCAGAGTTTAATAAAAAGTACCCTGATGGTCGCAGCCGGTTGACGAATCGCGATTTTGCCGATATGTTATCTACACAGATTGTGGATGATATTCGGGCGGAAGAACAACCGAACTGGACGCAGCGCGAATTGTGGGACAAACGGTACAGCGAAGCTACCTATGCAACGATTCCGTCAGCATTGTTGGAACTGCTGTCGCACCAAAACCTGGGTGACATGATTTCAGGAAATGACCCGGAATTCCGGTTTGTAGTAGCGCGCGCTATTTATAAATCGATGCTGAAATTCCTGGCGACTTATCACGAAGTTCCCTATATCGTGCAGCCGTTGCCGGTTGATGCTTTCAGTGCCAAACTGGATAGCGGTAAAGCAGAACTTTCGTGGCACCCGGTAGACGACCCGTTGGAGCCGACGGCCAAGCCGAAACAGTATGTGGTATATACCCGGATTGGCGATAGCGGATGGGACAATGGCGTGCTGGTCGATCAACCGGAATACAAGACGCCGGCGTTGGATAAAGGCAAAATCTATAGCTACAAAATCACTGCAGTGAATGAAGGTGGCGAAAGCTTCCCCTCCAACATCCTGTCGGTTTGCAATAATGGAAGTGATACGACGGTGGTGGTGGTCGATGCATTCGATCGCGTTTCGGCCCCGGAAGTGATCAATCAAGGTAACTTTACCGGTTTCGCCGGATGGCTTGACGAGGGTGTGGCCTGGGGCAATGACCTTTCGACCATCGGTTCGCAATACAACTTTAACCAACTGATGCCGTGGATTGATAACGATGAACCGGGACACGGTGCCAGTTATCAGAACCGTACAGCAATGTTGCCGTTAGGTAATAATTTCGATCATGTGTACAGTCATGGAGTTGCCATTCAGCAAGCAGGCTACAACGTTGTTTCCTGCAGCCGGAAAGCATTGGAAAACGGAACTGTTTCCCTCACGGGATATCCAATGGTTGACGTGATTTTTGGTGAAGAGAAAACCACCGAAAAGCCGGGTGGCGTTGAGAAATACACCCTTTTCACACCCGAAATGCAGAAAGCGCTGACCGACTATTGCAGTTCGCCGTCGGCCCGGCTGTTCATTAGTGGTGCATACGTAGGCAGCGACACGTTTATGCCGGGACCACGAAGGGTCAGTGATGAGGAAAAGAGTTTCGTCCGAAATGTCCTCGGTTACTTTGGACGCACCGATCATGCTACCGCTTCGCCGCTGGTGAAAGCCACTACGGGCAGCCCGCTTCCGGTATTCAACGGCAAGTTTGGATTCAACATGGAATACTGTCCGGATATGTACCGGGTGGAGTCGCCCGACGCCATTGAGCCGGCCGATAGCACCGGAACAACTATCCTTCGCTATGTTGCCAACAACAAAAGTGCGGCGGTAGCCTGTGATAAAGGTTATCGGGTAGTGACGCTGGGCTTCCCGTTTGAAACGATTACGACTCCGGAGCAACGTGCTGCGGTGATGAAAGAGATACTTGGTTATTTACGGAAGAAATAATTAGATGTGATGAATAAAATCTGGTATATCCTTTTACTGGCCTTTCTGGCCGCCTGTTCGTCTCCTGCTGAACAGGAGAATGTGCAAAAAGTAATTTCCTCTGTGCAGGAAAAATATGCGCCCGATCACCGGGAGGCACTTTTTCAGGTGACTTCCGAGAAGCGTGGAGACGAGGTCATTTTAAAAGGGGAAACGAATTTGCCCGATGCGAAATTCGAATTGATGAACACGCTCGGTGATAACGGCGTGAAAACGGTCGATTCCATCGAGGTGCTTCCGCAAAAGCAGTTAGGCGACCGCAATTGGGCGCTGGTCAATCTGTCGGTGGCGAATATTCGCAGTAACCCGAGACACTCGGCGGAATTAGCCACACAGGCGCTTTTAGGAACGCCGGTCAGGGTACTGAAAAAACACCATGGATGGTATTACATTCAAACGCCTGATAATTATCTCGGATGGGTCGACAGCTGGGGCATTCATCGTGAAAACGAAGCGGGGATGAACCAGTGGCGAAATGCCAAACGAGTAATCTTTACCGCTGATTATGGTTTGATTCGCACCCAACCCGATGCAACCAGTCAGCCGGTTTCGGATGTGGTAATGGGCTGTATTTTGGAACAAACGGCAACAAACGGCAAGTATGCAGAGGTGAGTTTCCCGGATGGAAGAAAAGGATATCTGCCGCAGTCCGAATTAAGAAATTTCACCGAATGGGAAAACAATGTGAAACCTGACCGGGCCGCGATTTGCAAGCTGGCACACCTGTTTGTCGGGCGTCCGTACCTGTGGGGAGGAACTTCACCGAAAGCGATGGATTGCAGTGGATTTGTGAAGACCGTCTACTTTAATTTTGGTATCATTCTGGCACGCGACGCTTCGCTAATGGTTAGGCATGGCAAACCAGTTACTTTGAAAAATGCCAAGCCGGGAGACCTGCTTTTCTTCGGATACCACGGGAAAAACGGACCGCGCGTTACTCATACCGGATTGTATCTGGGTGAAATGAATATCGAGCATTCTGCCGGCCGGGTACGGCTTAGCAGTCTCGATAGCACCAAAAGCAATTACTTCACATACGCTCCCGGTTACATGGTCGGCATGCGCGATGTGATTGATTCCATTGATACCAAAGGGATTGTTTCAGTAAAAAACCATCCCTGGTATTAATCGTTCAAACCAACTAACAAAAAAACGTCTAATGCAAACGAACCGTCGTAACTTTTTAAAGGCGGGATTGCTGACCGGAGCTGGCGTAGCAGCTGCTCCCGTTTTGCAGTCGTGCCGGTCAACTGAAAAGAGAAATAACATGAAGCCTGGTGATCGACTTGAATTTAGTTTTCAACCATACGAATTGCAGCTGAAACACGTATTTACGCTGGCTTCTTCGTCGCGGACCACTACCCCGGTGATGCTGACGAAAATCCGGTTTGGTGATTACGTGGGCTATGGCGAAGCATCGATGCCGCCGTACCTGGGCGAATCGCACGAAACGGCTGCTGCCTTCTATCGCAAATTAAATCTGACGCAGTTCAACGACCCCATGCGGATGGAGGAGATCATCGATTATGTCGATAACATCGCTCCCGGAAACCATGCGGCCAAATGTTCCATCGATATCGCCTTGCACGATCTGGTGGGGAAAATGCTGGATGAGCCATGGTACCGCCTGTGGGGATTTTCGAAGGAGAAAGCGCCGTCTACCTCTTTCACCATCGGTATTGATACACCGGAAGTTGTGAAGGAAAAAACCCGTGAGGCAGCTGGCTTCAATATCCTGAAGATAAAACTGGGGCGCGGAACCGATCGCGAAATCATCAAAGCGGTGCGTTCGGTCACCGATGTGCCGGTTTGCGTTGATGTGAACCAGGGATGGGAAGACAAGCAGGAAGCGCTCGATATGGTCCATTTCCTGAATGAGAACGGCTGCGTGTTTGTCGAGCAGCCCATGCCAAAGGATCAGCCGGACGATGTGGCCTGGTTAACGGAAAACAGCCCGTTGCCGATCATGGCTGACGAGGCGGTTCAGGATCTGGCTGACATGAAAAAAATATACGGCGTCTATTCCGGCGTGAACATCAAGCTGGAGAAATGCGGCGGTTTGCGTCATGCACACATGATGATGAACACAGCCCGCACCCTCGATATGAAGGTGATGATTGGCTGTATGACGGCTACTTCGTGTGCCGTGACGGCGGGTGCACAGCTTTCGCCGTTTGTCGATTGGGCCGACCTGGACGGTAACCTGCTCATCAAAAACGATGTGTTCGAAGGCCTGAAAGTGGAAAAAGGGAAAATCGTTCTGCCTGACGCGCCGGGTATTGGCATTCAAAAAGTCTCTGATATCGATATTTAGGATTGTATAAGCCGGGAGTATGATGCATCAATTTTAATAGCGCATCTAAACTACTAAAGGAGAACCTGTTGAGAATGGATGCTAATTTAAGTCCCGTTTAGGGGATTTAGGGGTGACAAATTTTTCTGACATCGAGATATAAGATCTTTTTTTGGGGTTAATTGAGAGGGCGCGGGGTAGTTTTGAGCATTACCTTGCGCCCGTTTTTTTATCTTTAAAAGGAATAAACAATAGTATTATGCAAAAACTTCTTTTCCTGTTGGTGTTGGCTGTGATAACTTCAGCCTGCCAGACACCTGTTCAAAAAAAAGTTGAAGTGAAGGATTTGAAACAAATGGTACACGAAGGGCATTTCAAAAAAGCATCGTCGTTGATTGATTCGTTGGTGAAGTCGGGTGCCCTGACAGGAAAAGATTCCGCGAAAGCGGTTTACCTGAAAGATTTGATGCATCGAATTAAATTGGATTTTTCGAAGAGCGAAAAGCAGGTGCGTGAGGAGTTGCATCGCTACTATCCCTCACTGACCGACAGCCAGATGAATGCCTGGGAGCAGACCGGTGCGTTAGAGATGCGCCTCATTGACGGGCAGAAGCGATTCTTCCGGAATGCCGTGCCCAACCTGTTTCGCATCGATTCTGCGGAAGCGAAAGTGAAGCTAAAAGTGGATGGCCCCGCTATCGATGCAACCCGCGAATTCTGCAAGGTGTATGACAAGAAAATAGTGGAGGCAGGAAAACCGCTGACCAAACATTTCGAGTTCACCTACACCATTACGGTCAAGCCGAATGAAGTTCCGTGCGGCCAGGTCGTTCGTTGCTGGCTGCCCTTCCCCCGCATTTCTGAACCGCGGCAGGATGATGTGAAGCTACTATCCACTTCACAGAAGGATTTTCAACTGGCTGTGAATAAAGACAACCTGCAACGTTCGCTCTACATGGAGCAGTTTGCCCGGCAGGATTCGCCGGTGGTTTTTAGCTACAAAGCATCATTTGACACGCACACACAGCTGGTTTCGCTCAATCCGGCGGAAGCCGAACCGTACGATACCACCACTGCACTTTACCGGAATTATACCGCCCAACGGCCACCGCAGATTATTTTCAGCGATGATATCCGGAAACTAACGAACCAAATTGTTGGTGAAGAAGCCAATCCTATCGTGAAAGCACGAAAAATATTCAACTGGATTGACAGCAATATTCCGTGGGCGAGTGCGCTCGAATATTCAACGTTCGATAACATTCCCGAGTATGTACTGAAATATCGTCACGGCGATTGTGGCATGCAGACGCTGTTGTTCATGACCATGGCCCGGTTTGCAGGGGTTCCGGCCAAATGGCAGAGTGGCTGGATGATCTACCCGGTGGAGCTGAACCTGCACGATTGGTGCGAAGTCTATTTCGAAGGAATCGGCTGGGTACCGGTTGACCCGTCTTTCGGTCGGTTGAACGTACCGCAGGAAGCAGTCCGGAATTTCTACTTCGGTGGTTACGATGGCTACCGGATGATTGTCAACGACGGTTTCAGTCAGCCTTTCACTCCGGCCAAAGAATTTCCCCGCAGCGAACCCATCGATTTTCAGCGCGGCGAAGTGGAATGGAGCGGCGGCAATTTATACTTCGATCAGTGGAACTATCATATGGATATCAAAGAGGTGAAGTAGTGAGAAGGTGAGAAACGGAGAATGGGAGAAGTGAAAACCGAAGAGTGTAGCACTCCCACCTGACAGCGTCGGAAGACCTGTCAGCGTGTAGAAATGAAACCCTGTCTGTGGTTTCAAACCCCGACAGTGGTTGGGCAGAGGTCATTATCCCTAAGCGATGATATGTTCATTACTCCGGCGAAAACCGACTCAGGCCGAAGGTCTGAAATCCCAAAGCCCGGGGCAACGCCCCGGAGGAAAGAAAAGTAATGCGGATAGAAGCCTGAAGGGCTTCAACCAATTGAACTGGATATTGGAAAAGATGTACCAGCCCTGCAGGCTGGTTGTTTATATCATACGCTTGTGTCTTGGGGCGTTGCCCCAAGTTCTGGAATTGGAGCCTTTCAGGCTCTATTTAGAGAAATTGAATTGCCGCTGACTTTAGTCGGGGGAGTAAGAATCGCGGACCTTTTTCCGGCTTTAGCCGAATATGACAGAAGCCGGAAAGACTCCTCCGGAATGAGAAACCACTGTAGGGGTTTTTAACTACCGACAGGGTTCGGGAGCGTCGAAGGAAACCAATGGAAAGCCGGCCACCGCGCCCGGGTTCCTCCCCGGATGGGGAGGTTAGGTGGGGCGAATCCGGGCACCGCCTGCTGAGTCTTTCCATATTGTAAGCAACCATTCACACCCAACAAACATTCGACCCCGGCCGGGGTCGCACATCGATTTCCTGTTCCGTTTTTTAATAACCTATCATCCCATCCGGGATGAGACAAATCCCCATCCATGCCCCCAAAATGTCCGAACTAGTATGTTATACAACTACCGGAATACGCGGGGTTCAGCGAAACTAAACCCATATCAGTCTTGTTTAAAAGGGCACCAATAAAACGAAAGCAATAAACGAACAGGACGAAGAGGCTGTCCAGGAATTTGAAATAAAAAAGTGCTGACACTCAAATTGAAAGCAATCTTGGATTCACCCCTCCCTCCGATGCATCGGAGCTTCCCTAAAGGGGCGGCTTAAAGTCCCCTTCAGGGTTCCGAGACTTCGGAATAGGGGTAAATAACTTAAACTGGACTTACAATTTGACAGTTCTAAAAGGTTCTTTAGACTCTTAGACGGCTCCTTCCTTTAAATTCAAACTGAATGGGAAATAAGAAATTTGATCCGGCTACCCGGATTCAGCGGCTGGAGAATTTTGGTGAGTATGGCGGCGTCAATCCGTCGATTACCGACAGCAGCACGTTCACCTTTATGGATGCGCAAACCATGATTGACACCTTTCATGGCGAAACGGAAGGCTGCTTTTTGTATTCGCGCCACTGGAATCCCAGCAACAAAGCCCTATCGGATGCCATGGCGGCCATGGAAGGTACCGAAGGCGCCTGGGTAACCGGCTCGGGGATGAGCGCCATTACCACCGTTCTGCTGCAGTTGTGCAACGCCGGCGACCACATCGTGACCAGTGTAACCACGTACGGAGGAACCTACGCCTTCCTGAAAAACTACCTGCCCAAATTCAACATCGACGTTACGTTCGTGAATATTTCCGATTTGGAATCGGTGGAAGCGGCCATTCGTCCCAACACGAAATTGATTTACACCGAGAGTGTCACCAATCCCATGCTGCAGGTGTCCGACATTCCACGATTGAGCGAAATCACCCAAAAGCACGATATTCAATTGGTGGTCGACAATACGTTTGCACCGATGATTCTTTCGCCTTATTCGCTGGGAGCGGATATTGTTGTCTATTCGATGACCAAGTTCATCAACGGGAAAAACGACTGTGTGGCCGGAGCCATCTGTGCAAGTAACGACTTTATCATGGCCATTAGCGACGTGAATGATGGAACCGCCATGTTGCTGGGACCGGTGCTCGATCCGATGCGCTCTTCCAGTATCCTGAAGAACCTGCACACACTTCATGTGCGGATGATGCAACACAGCAAAAACGCCATGTACCTGGCCAAGCGGTTCCGGGAAATTGGTTTGAAGTTTAGCTATCCGGGCCTGCCGGAGCATCCCGACTATGAGCTGATGAACAGCATCCGGAATGAAGAGTTCGGCTACGGCGGTATGATTGCCATCGACATGGAAACGACCGGGCGGGCAGCTCGGTTGATGGAGTTGATGCAGAAAAGAGGCGTGGGTTACCATGCGGTGAGCCTGGGTTATTTCAAAACCCTGTTCAGCAATTCCGGCAGTTCCACCAGCAGCGAGGTGCCCGAAGAGGTACAGCATGCCATGGGTATGTCGCCCGGCCTGGTTCGTTTTTCGGTTGGCCTGGACCATGATATCGAAAGCACGTACAATTTGATTCACTCGTGCCTGAAGGATTTGAAATTTATATAGCGCTGGCTAAACACCCCGTCACTGGTTAAAAGCCCTGACGGTGGTGGTTGATTGGAGTCACGTCACGCTGACAGGTCTTCCGACGCTGTCAGGTGGGGCGTAGCCAAACGCCGAAACGTTGTTCAGAGCGCCGGCTTCTCGTAGGGCCACGATATATCGTGGCCCTACCGTACCGTCCGAATCATCATTTACCAATGAACCGTCCCGGAGGGACAACTTAATTCAGCCCAATGGCAACGCCTTGGGAAATAAAATCCAATAACACCGCACCATCGCCCTGAAAGGGCAGGTTATCATTATATCGAAACATCACCACCATTGCGGTCGAAACAATATCCCATTTTCAATCATCAACATCCCGCGACCGCAAAAACAAGGTCCACTCCATAACCCAAGGCGTTGCCATTGGGCTGAAATAAACTGGCCTTGCAGGCCGTTTTGACTACTCTGATAAACCACTGTCGGGGTTTACATCCACCGACAGGGTGCGGCAACGAAGGAAACCAATGAAAAGCCAGCCACCGCGCCCGAATCCCTCCCCGGATGGGGAGGTTAGGAGGGGCGAATTCCAACCACCGACAGGGTGCGGCAACGAAGGAAACCAATGAAAAGCCAGCCACCGCGCCCGAATCCCTCCCCGGATGGGGAGGTTAGGAGGGGCGAATTCCAACCACCGACAGGGTGCGGCAACGAAGGAAACCAATGAAAAGCCAGCCACCGCGCCCGAATCCCTCCCCGGATGGGGAGGTTAGGTGGGGCGAATTCCAACCACCGACAGGGTGCGGCAACGAAGAAAACCAATGAAAAGCCGGCCTCCGCGCCCGAATCCCTCCCCGGATGGGGAGGTTAGGTGGGGCGAATTTCAACCACCGACAGGGTGCGGCAACGAAGGAAACCAATGAAAAGCCGGCCTCCGCGCCCGAATCCCTCCCCGGATGGGGAGGTTAGGTGGGGCGAATTTCAACCACCGACAGGGTGCGGCAACGAAGGAAACCAATGGAAAACCAACCTCCGCGACCGAATTCCTCCCCGGATGGGGAGGTTAGGTGGGGCGAATTTCAACCACCGACAGGGTATGGGGCATCGAAGGAAACCAATGAAAAGCCGGCCACCGCGCCCGAATCCCTCCCCGGATGGGGAGGTTAGGTGGGGCGAATTTCAATTACCGACAGGGCGATATTGCACACACAAAAAATCCTGACAGGTTTCCAAAACCTGTCAGGATTCATCAACGCACCCTTTTTATATCAATTTTCGATTTCTTCTACCGTATCACTCTCTTTACTGGTCTGCCGGGCGCGGGCTGTGGCGTTCACTTCGTTAATCACCGTCACTATCTGGTTAAAGGCATCGCCGTAAGTAGCTGCGTCGAGCGTACTGCTTAGCTCCATGTAACCCACCAAATCGGTGAGGGCCGAAACCATATCCACCATGATTTCCAGGGCCGGCTCGTATTTCTGCTCATTCTCCGTCGATTCATCCAGCTTCTGTTTATCAACCTCCACGAAGTCGTCCTCAGCCGTTTTCAATGCCTCGTAGTAAGGCAGAAGAGCCAAATCCGTTAACGCGGTCTGCCGCTCCGGTTTGTCTAGCTCCGAGAACAGCGACGACAGCGAGGCCGTTTGGTCTTTGTAGCCGGCCGCATACGAGGTCGTTCCCACGCCCTCAAAAACACGGTAAAGCGACAGCGCCTTCTCTGCATTCTCCGGAATCAGTCCAACCGCCATTCCATGCAGGATGTCGCGCAGCGAGATGAAGCCTTGGTCGCGTCGCTGGTCCAGTTCGGCTTTCTTTTGCGTCAGGGCGCTGGCGCTGTTCCGTTTCTTATTGATGACCATCCGGTTATAGGCAGCCACCAGTTTATCACTTAGGACTTTCAGTCTGCTGTCCGTTTCCAGCAACGCTTTAATTATCCGAAGCAGGTTTTCCGATAAGTAAATCGTATTGTCAACGGTCAGCAGTGATTTTAAAATGTACTTTTTCATGATTATTGGTTTGATTGTGGAAAATAACTCACCGTTACAGGGTGAGGACGTTGGTACATCGGTTATGCCGGGGCACAATCGGGAGGAGTATATTGTTGTTTATATGCCAGGCCAGCCGGCTTGTGCGTTGAGTTTGTGCCTGGGTTGCGCCGTAATTGGAATCCCGATCTGAAAATTTTTGGGAAGCAATCCCGTTGAATTTTTTCGATCTGAAAACTTTGAGGGAGCCCTTCGGTTAAATTTTTTCGATCTAAAACGATTTTGAGAGCCCGCCCACCGTATTTTCCCGATCTAAAAATTTTGAGGGAGCAATCCGGTTGTCGTTTTTCGATAAAAAAACTGTGAGGGCGCATTTCCGTTGAATTTTTCCGATCTAAAATGATTTAGGGAGCGATCACGTTGCCATTTACCGCCCTCAACGGTTTTAGGAGCAATATTTACTCCGGAAGTCCTGCCCAAAAGTTTTCAGATTAGCGATCTACACCGGTTGTTCGCCCTCAAACGTTTCAGGAACGAGATCTGCTCCGGCCGGCCGCCCTAAAAGTCATTGGGGCCAATATCGGCGGCTGATAGCCTCCCTCAAAGCCATGGGGCCCGGAATTCAGCGCGGACCGGCCGACCGGACATCCCGGGGGACGTAAAGCGAGCTCCGGTTTCCGGCTCATTTTTCCGGGACGAGTAGTTCAATTCAGGTTTGGGTCATAACAGTTAGGATTTAAGGTTTAACTTCTGATTTTTGTCAATGGCAGATAACCAGGCACCTGTCGGAAATCGCTTCCCGGCGCTGTTCATTTTCTACCGAATGTTTTTGTTTATCGTGGTCGTAACCGGATATATCGTTTGTAACTACAATTTCCTAACGGGAGTCTGTCTGTATCAAAACGTTGTATGAATGTACAAAATTCCGACAAAAAGTTTCTTATGTTTTGGAGCAGGTTTTGGCTAGGTGGGATAGGATGTGGCCTTTATTTATTAGGCTTTTCCAGCCTTACATTTAGCTATCAACTGAAAAGTGTTGAAAAGTTAATACGAAAAAGAAAGGGTAAAGCGTTAGATTAGGAGATCGATAAAACTAACGAGACAGGGAATTTTCACAACCATACTTTAACGTTGTGCTACACCCTTCAATTGAGAAATAATAACAACTTATTTAATCGAAATAACGCAATAAGGTTGGGTTACACAAAACAATAAAAAGATGACTGCAGAAATAGGTATATTGAACAAAACAAGTATTGTTCTCGCGGCAGATAGTGCTGTGACAGTTGGAAGAGTAAAAAAAGTATTTAATAATGCCAACAAGCTATTTCCGCTATCAAAATATGAACCAATTGGCATCATGGTCTACAATAATGCGAGTTGGATGGGGATTCCATTTGAAATAATTATAAAGAGCTATACAAAGCACTTAGCGAAAAAGAGTTTTGATACATTAGTCGAATATCGTGACGACTTCATCAAATATATAAAGGACAACTACTCTGCTTTTGTCAGCTCGGAACAAATCAAAGAATTTATAGAATACAGATTGTACGATATGCTTTATGGGACAATGGAATTTTGTAAAAAACAATTTGAATTGAAATGCAAGAACACAAGTTCTGAGTTATCCCCTGCAGACAAGGACAAAATGTACGAAAAAACTTTTTTTGATATTCTTGATAGAATATCTTCAATTAAGAAAAATATTCTGCCTGATTTTAAGGAATATAAGTTGCAAGATTTCAAAAATGAATTCAAATCATATATAGATAAAATATTACCAGGTTTTTATACAAGCTACAAACTACCTCGCAAAGCACAATATACAAGCAGGATATACAAGCAACTATATCACGAACTTATTTGTGAGTTCTCTGATGAAGAGGATTACTCTGGAATTGTTATTGCTGGTTACGGAAATAATGAAATATTCCCGTCAATATGCAATGTTAAAATTGGAGAATTAGTAGCAGGTAGACTTAGATACGAATACTCTGAACCTAGTCAAGTATCACAAAACAGCACTGCTATTGTCAAACCTTTTGCACAAAGAGATATGATTGATACTTTTTTTCAAGGGATTAACCCAGATATTATTAAGGAGCTTAACAGAATAATTCCCGTCGAATTTGAAGAAATTATCGACAAGATTTCAAATAAATATGACAACGTCAATAAAGCCGATGTAAGGAGCTTTTTTAAAACAGGACTAAAACATATTAACGAAAACCTAAGGAAATTCGCTGTTGAAACATATATCAAACCGGTCATGGCGTCTGTAGGTTTTCTTAGAAAAGAAGATTTAATTGAATTGGCCGAATCCTTAATCAATATCACTTCGGTAAAAAGAAAAACAAGTGAATCATTGCAAAGTGTTGGAGGACCAGTTGATATAGCAATAATAACGAAGCATGAAGGATTTGTCTGGGTTAAAAGAAAAGATATAATCGACAGGAGTCTTAATAGTCTTTTTTACAGTAAGGAATTAAAAGAATTATAAAATACTGTGCAGAAAGTGTAAATTTTATAGCGGGGACCGCAGTCTAAAGGGCAGATTATCTCACCGATTCTTTCTGTCCTCCCGGACAGAAAATCACTCCAAAAATCCGCGACAAAAACTTATAGCAACCGTGGTCATCAATTCCATGGACTCAGAACGTTTTCCCTTTAGTGAAAGGTAAATATCACTTCAACAAAGACCTCGCAGTCCGTCGGCTGCGTTGCTCCACGAAGATACTGCATCCTTATGTGTGCCGCTCGATTTCCTCGTCGGTGTAATTCCGGATGGTAAGTAAAAATATGGTTGAGAAGTTTAAATTGGAAGGTCTATAAAAGCAAAAACCCAATAGCTTGAAAAAATCAGGGCTACTGGGAATAATCTGGTACAAATATAAGGGATATTCTGATTTAATTCAGTGCGTTGAGAAGAGATTAATTCGTCTTCCCTCTTTAAGCTACTTCAACAGAAACCTCGCAGTCCGTCGGCTACGTTGCTCCACGAAGATGCTGTAATTGTGAAATGAATCGCATTGAAAAACAACCTCGTATCAACGGCCATAATGGTTTGGTGATTTCTCGATTTTGATAAAGGCCGGCATGTGCGGCGCAGGAACGTTTCTTATTTCAATTCTGCCCCTAACATGCGCCTCGGGATTTGGTCCGAATCTTTTCCCAAGGCGTTGCCTTGGGCTGAAATAAACCGGCCTTTCAGGCCGAAAAATGAATACTATTCAAAACCTCTGTCGGGTTGCAGACCGTTAAAAGTAATGCGTCCCGGAGGGACAACTTAATTCAGCCCATGGGCAACGCCCTGGGGAAACAAAACCGTCACCTTGCTCCTTCGCCCTGAAAGGGCAGCTTATCATAATCCAATTGACTCTCCATTGCAGGAATATCACTTCCTTCGTGGTTGGAACCATATCCCTTTTTTTAATTGCCCATATAGCGTGACCGCGAAATAAATGGTTCCGCATAAACGTCGTGGAGCATTGCCTTTAGTCTATGGCAAGTTTATCATGGAGAGGCGATCAATATGTAAAAATCTTCAGATGTGAATTCATTTCAGCAAAAACCTCGCAGTCCTTCTGCTCCGTTGTTCCACAAAAATGCTACGCCCTGATGTGTGTCGCTCAATTTCTTCGTCGGTGTAATTCCGGATGGTAAGCAAATCGAGGCCGTTGTTATAGCGCACGTCAAAATCTTCCTCCAGCTCTTCCATCAGGGTTTCAAAATAGTGGTCGGGTTTGGTCACCGCCACCGACAAACTCAGCGCCGACTGCTGTACCATGTTCACCTCGATACGGTAGCCGGCCAGCGTGGAGTAGATGTGCCCGATGGAGGCTTCGCCCATAAAGGAAAAGTCCTTGGGCGAAATCGTGAGCAGCACCTGGTTCCGTTTCAGAATGAAAATCGGGGTATGTTCATCGGGATGCATTTCGTCGCCAATCACCGTCCCGATTTCGCCGGCCTGCAGGAACGACCGGACATACAGCGGGATACTCTTCTCGAACAGCGGCTTCATGGTTTTCGGGTGAATCACCTTCGCACCAAAATAGGTCAACTCCACCGCTTCCCGGTAGGTTAGCCGCTCCAGTTTCAGCGTTGCGTCGAAATACTGCGGGTCGGCATTCAGGATACCCGGCACATCTTTCCAGATGGTCACGCTTTCGGCATCCAGCAAATGGCCGAAGATAGCCGCCGTAAAGTCGGAACCTTCGCGCCCGAGCGTAGTCGTCAGGTTCGAGGTCGTCGACCCGATAAATCCCTGTGTGACGTAACATTTCTCCTCCCGGAAATCGACCGTCTCTTTGGTCAGTTCTTCCGACAGCTCATAATCGATGACGGCCTTCCGCCAGGTGTCGTCCGTACGGATGCAACCACGCGCGTCCATCCAGCGGCAGGGAAATCCGTTCTCGTTCAGGTACGCACTGACGACACGGGTCGACAGCAACTCGCCAAACGAGACAATCTGGTCGTATTCGTAATCGTAATTCAGCGAAGGCGGTACTGAAACACTGCTGACCAGCCGCTCGAATTCCTCGTTTACCTCGTTGCGTACCGGGCTTTCCGTGTCGGGGAACAGCTCGTCGATGATGGCAAAATGCTCCGATTTGATGGATTCGATGTGTTTCCACAACGCTTCGTCACCCGAAAAATAGGTGCGCACCACTTCTTCCAGCGCATTGGTCGTTTTCCCAATCGCCGAAATAACTACCACCAGCTCTTCGTCGCGGTAGGATTGTAAAATGGTTGCCAGGTTACGAATGGCCGCGGCATCTTTCACCGAGGCGCCACCAAATTTGAATATTTTCATTTCCGAAAGGTTTTTTATCTCCAATGAGGCTGGCTCTAAAAGTCAAATTGAAAGATTTTAAACTACTAATGCAATCTAAAATCACCCCTCCCTTCAAAGTATCCGAGCTCCCCTAAAGAGGCGGCTTAAAGTCCCCTTCAGGGGATTTAGGGGTAATGAAATGTTTTTCCTACTCGAGCAACCTATTTATCTCGTTTCAAAAACAAATACTACTTATTTTTTTGCCTGCAAATCGTTTTGCTTTCCCGACCATTGCTCCCTCATTACCGGAAGCCAGCCGTCCGGAATAATTTCCTCCTTCAACACCCGAACAGCCTCCTGGTAGCCCACTTCCATGATCCGGTCGATTTGCGGGAAGTCGAACGTTCCGAACCGGCGTGCCTCCGGCGGATCGATAAAATAATCGCAAAGTTCCCGGCTCTTCTCCACATTCTGCGCGATACTCAACTGGAAACATCGCTCGGCAATTTCGCGGGTGCCGCTTATCTCTTCCACGGGCGAGTTGTGGTTGGCATGAATGCCAATGATCACATCCACCTTGTCGCGAATAGCGTCGGCCGGCAAGTTATTGAACAGCCCACCGTCCACATAGGTTTGCCCGTCGATTTTTTGCGGCGTGAAAACGAGCGGAATGGAGCTGGAGGCAATCACGAACTCGAACAGGCGGCCACTATGCCGGACCTCATTCGCACCCGTATTCAGGTTGGCCACCGACACATAAAACGGTTTCTTCAGCGCCGAAAAGTCGTTGTCTTCAATCTTCTCGGTGAGCAAATCCTGCACTTTCTTCAGGTTCAATAGTCCACCTTTTCGTAACCGGATATCGATAAGCCGGTAGAATTTTTCATGGCGAATCATCTCCGAGATTTCATCAGGGGCATAACCGGCCGCGTACAAAACGCCCACCAGCGCCCCCATGCTAGTCCCGGAAACCACGTCGGGCTGCAGGCCATATTCCTCGAGCGCCTTCAACGCCCCGATGTGCGCAAATCCGCGGGCTCCTCCTCCGCTAAGCGCTACGCCAAACCGAACTTTTCTACTGGTCATTATAACTGAATTTTTGTTGGTCTTTGCTTTGCAAATATGCTGGTTAATTCGCTTTTTGCAACGATTTGTATTCAGGAAATTTTCTCAAAAAAGCAGTTGATAAAAGTGCACATCGATGTACCGGTCAAATTTCTGGCCGGCCTCTTTCATGATGCCCATTAACTGAAAGCCCAACTTCCGGTGTAGCGCAAAACTCACTTCATTCCCTTCGGATATAAGTGAAATTACACAGTGAATTCCCTGCTCCTTCGCATATTTCAGAATCGCTTCGCTTAGCCGCAGGCCAATACCCTGTCCGCGGAAGTTCTCATCGAGGTAGATGGAGAACTGCACCGTTTTTTCGTACGCCTGCTTCTCCGACCACTTCGACAACGACGCATAACCGATTACTTCTTCATCCACCTCGGCGACCAGCACCGGATAATCCTCGTTGTGCACGGCCAGCCACATACGCCGTTCTTCTTCCGACAGGGGAACCGTATCGAACGTAGTCGTCGAATGCAGCACGGCATGATTATAAATCTGGGTTATGGCGGGCACATCAGCCCCAGAAGCCATTCGGATTGTCAGCATAATGATTAGTTATGAAAAGATGGAAGATAGAAAAATCGGGAGAATTCGGCAAGAAGGGAAGAAAGATGGGGAGAAAAGGAGAACTTCCATAGATTGACAGAAATGAAATTCACAGATGAAGCGAATATGAGAAAACGAGAAAGGGGGAATGTGTGAAAGAAATCCCGAAGGGATGGCAGGATTGTAGAAAATGAATTTATACACACAGGGAAGCGGTCGAGAGCCTGCCTGGATTGAAACACAAATGCCGTTTCGACCGCAATGGCGATGCCGTTGATGGAAGTACAACAAAACAAACAGCAGGAACAGCGCACAACCTGAAACCTTTCCCCCTCTTAACACTTCTTTCAGTCTGTTGAAAACTGCTATTGACTCTTTTTATTTTAAGTGTTAATTAAAGATTGTTAAGCCCGCCAGCCTGATTCTCCAACCGGTGTAGTTTTTTATATTTTTGCATCCGAATAACGAAACAGCATCGTATTGAAACGCGAACAGTTAATTGATTTTTATGCGCAACATCCGGGGGTGCAAGCCCTGGCGGGGCAACTCGGTACGCCTTCGGGGCAAAAGCTACACGCCAAAGGATTGAACGGCTCGGCGCCATCGGTGGCCATGGCAGCGCTCTTTCAGAAGAAACCTTTTGGTGCCCTGATGCTCCTGAGCGATCGCGAAGAGGCAGCCTACTTTTACGACGACCTGCAGACATTGGGCCTGGAGGAACATGTCCTCTTTTTCCCGTCGTCGTACAAGCGCAGCGTTCAATACGAAAAAATCGAGAGCGAAAATATCATTCTGCGGACTGATGTGCTGAACCAGCTGGTGGAAGCCGAAGTACGGTTCATCGTGGTGTCGTACCCGGAAGCCGTGATGGAGAAGGTCATTTCCGGAAAGGGACTGGAAAAACACACCCTGACTGTTCGTGTCGGTGAAAAGCTCTCTATCTCGTTTGTCAACGAAGTGCTGTTCGAATATGGTTTCGAGCGCGTTGATTTTGTGTATGAGCCGGGACAATATTCCATCCGCGGTTCCATTGTCGACATCTTCTCTTTCGCGCACGAAGATCCGTATCGTATCGATTTCTTCGGCGATGAAGTAGAAACCATCCGAACGTTCGATATCGAAAACCAGATTTCGAAGGATGCCCTGAAAAAGATCTCCATCATCCCTAACATCCAGGAAGGATTGCAGGAGGAAGAACGGATTTCATTTTTCGAATTCCTGAAGGATGATACCTTGCTGATAACTGACGATTTGCGGTTCAGCGCCGAACGGATGACCGAAATGTACAAGAGTGCCCGGGAGAAGAACCTGGAAACCGACTTACCGGTAGACGATTTGGTCATTAGCGGAAACGCTCTGTTGGAACGGGCCGAAGCATTGACCTGCATCGAAATCGGGCCCAAAGCGCATTTCAAATCGGAGGAGATTCCGTTTCACATCAAGCCGCAACCGGTTTTCAACAAGAATTTCAACCTACTGGGCGATAATCTTCGTGAAAATTCCCAGCTGGGTTACATCAATATTATCCTGTCGTCGAGCGAGAAACAGGTGGAACGCCTTCATGCCATTTTCGAAGACAAAGGCGATCCGCAGGAGTTCGACCATCTTCCGTTTGCACTGAAGGAAGGTTTCATCGATCACGACCTGAAACTTTGCTGCTATACCGACCACCAGATTTTCGAGCGGTACCACCGTTTCAAACTGCGTTCGAAGAAATCGGCGCGGCAGGCGATTACGCTCAAGGAGTTGGCTAAGCTGCATCCCGGCGATTATGTGGTCCATGTCGATCACGGCATCGGGAAATTTGCCGGCCTGGTAAGAACCGAGGAGGATGGCAAAACACAGGAAGCCATCCGGCTGATCTATCGCGATAACGACTCGTTGCTGGTGAGCATTCATTCGCTGCACCGCATTTCGAAATACAAAGGAAAGGACGGTACCGAGCCCAAAATCAATAAACTGGGAACGGCTGCCTGGCAAAACCTGAAGAACAAAACCAAGAAGAAGGTCAAGGACATTGCCCGCGAACTGATTGGTTTGTATGCGCACCGGAAAGCGGAAGATGGTTTTGCCTTTGCCCGTGATTCGTACCTGCAGCAGGAGTTGGAAGCTAGCTTCATTTATGAGGATACGCCGGACCAGTTGAAAGCCACCGTTGCAACTAAGGAAGACATGGAGAAGACCATGCCCATGGATCGGCTCATTTGTGGTGACGTAGGTTTCGGTAAAACAGAAGTGGCGATCCGGGCTGCCTTCAAAGCGGTCACCGACAGCAAGCAGGTTGCCGTTCTGGTTCCGACCACTATCCTGGCATTCCAGCATTTTAAAACCTTCAACGAACGGCTGAGCGATTTTCCCTGCCGCATTGAATACATCAGCCGGCTGCGTAAGCCTGCCGAGGTACGGCACATTCTGAAGGAAGTATCCGAAGGGAAAGTAGATATTGTAATTGGAACGCACCGGCTGGTAGGGAAGGATGTCAAATTCAAGGACCTCGGGCTGTTGGTTATCGATGAGGAGCAGAAATTCGGGGTTTCCGTGAAGGAAAAACTGAAACACCTGAAAGTAAACGTGGATACGTTGACCTTAACAGCAACGCCCATCCCGAGAACCCTGCAATTTTCTCTGATGGGAGCGCGCGATTTGTCCATCATCAACACGCCGCCGCCCAACCGGTTCCCGATCAACACCGAAGTGCACGGTTTCAACGAAGACATCATCCGGGAAGCTATTACCTACGAGGTAGCGCGTGGAGGGCAGGTTTTCTTTATTAATAACCGCGTACAAAATATTTACGAGGTTGAGGCGCTGATCAAACGGATTGTGCCGGGCGTGCGCACCGTTGTTGGCCATGGCCAGATGGAAGGTTCGCAGCTGGAAAAAGTGATGCTCGACTTCATCAACGGCGAGTTCGATGTGCTCATCGCCACGACCATCATTGAATCGGGACTTGATATTCCGAATGCCAATACCATCATCATCAACCAGGCACACAACTTCGGTTTGAGTGAACTGCACCAGCTGCGCGGACGCGTGGGCCGTTCCAACAAAAAAGCGTTCTGCTACCTGCTCGCACCGCCGATGACCAGCATGACACCCGAAGCACGACGCCGACTACAGGCCATCGAAGAGTTCTCCGATTTGGGCAGCGGTTTCAGCATTGCCATGCAGGATTTGGATATCCGGGGAGCCGGAAACCTGCTGGGAGCCGAACAAAGCGGTTTCATTGCCGATATCGGTTTCGAGACGTACCACCGCATCCTCAACGAAGCGATCCAGGAATTGAAGCACGAAGAATTCCAGCAACTGTACAAAGAGGAAGAATCGCGGGAAGCCAACGAAGCTTTCCTGAACCTGCGTTTTGTGAATGATTGCCAGGTGGATACTGATTTGGAGTTGCTCTTCCCCGAAAGCTACATCTCCAGCATTTCGGAACGTATGCTGCTCTACCGCGAACTGGACAATATCGAGGACAACGATGCTTTGGAGCAGTTCCGCGCTCAGCTCATCGACCGTTTCGGTAAACTGCCCGACTCGACGATTGAGTTGCTGGAAGTGGTTCGCCTCCGCTGGACAGCCATCGAGCTAAACCTCGAGAAGATCATTCTGAAGAACAAAAAGATGATTTGCTATTTTCCGTCCGACCAGCAGTCGCCGTTTTATCAGACGAGCCTTTTCGGGAATATCCTGCAATGGCTTCAGACACATCCGAAGAAATGCCGGATAAAAGAAGCGAAGGGAAAACTCAGCATTGTCTTCAGCGAGGTAACTTCCATTCAACATGCCGTCGGTTTATTGGATGAAATTGCAGAAAGTGTCATCCCCGAACGGGTAAAAGCCAATTGATAAAAATTGTTAATTAAGCCTTTAGCGCTACACATCCACAAGAATCCATTAACTTTGTCCCCCAAAGAAAAAGACCACAATGCATCGCATACACCAATTAATAATGACCTCTACAGTCTGTCTGATTCTGAGCACCGGTTTGTTCAGCAGGGTATCAGCGCAGGATAGTTTGGCTACAAGCTATTCGGCTCACATTGATACCGTATTGACCAAGAATGATTTGACCAGTGATAGTCTGTTGCACGTCAATCTGAAATCGATTGACATTATTCCTCCGTTTAAATTCAAGAACCATCATCAGGAAAAGAAATATGATGAGTTGGTGGAGGATGTGAAGAAGACGTATCCGCTGGCCATGATTGTCAGCAAAGAGCTGAACCGCGTGAAAAAAGAACTTGACCAGGTTTATACTTCCCCGGCCCGCCGGAAGAAATACATGAAATGGTACCAGCATTATATCAAGGAAACTTACATGGATACCCTGAAGACGCTGAATCTGCGCCAGGGCAGGCTATTGCTCAAACTCATCGACCGGGAAACAGGCGAAACAGCTTACGATTTGCTGAAAGAGTACCGCGGCGGCGGACAGGCCTTTCTGTGGAACTCGCTGGCGTTTCTAACGGGTTCCAGCCTGAAATCGGATTTCGATCCGGAAGAGGATGCCATGCTCGAACACATCCTTCGCCGGTACGAAGCCGGAGAGTTTCATTAACAGAAAGTAAAATCACTTATTAAAACTTTTTAAGAACTTTTTTTTTACGTCTGGATTCGCTTATTTTTACTAGTTCAAAATAAACCAGAAAGCCTATCATGGACTTAAGTAAAAAGTTGCAGAGCGACAATCCGGTTTTTTACGGATTTGGCGAGTATGCCCCGACCAACCTCACCCACAGGGACATGCTCACGAAATATGAAAAAGCTCCCACGTACATTTATCCTGAAGGAAAAGATGTTTCGCAGGCGGTAGCTGATGAGATTGCCGATTTCATTAAAGAGAAACAAAAAAAAGGGGAAAAATGTGTTTTGGGGCTGCCTACCGGTTCGACGCAGTTGGGGATTTATGCCGAACTGGTGCGTAAGCACAGGGAAGAGGGCCTGAGCTTTAGCAATGTTGTTACCTTCAACATTGACGAGTACTACCCGATGTCTCCGCATTCCATCCACAGTTACAACAACTATATGCAGCGTCATCTTTACGAGCATGTCGACATTCCGGAGGAGAATATTCACATTCCGGATGGAACGATCATGTTCGACTCGGTTCACGATTACTGTCGTGAATACGAAAAGATGATCAAGGAGGCTGGCGGCATCGATTTAATGCTGTTAGGGATTGGCCGTACCGGTCACATTGGTTTCAACGAGCCCGGTTCGGGACGGAATACCCGTACCCGGATTATCACGCTCGATCCGGTCACCCGCCAGGAAGAAGCCACCGAATTCCAGGGTTTCATCAACGTACCCCGACGCGCCATTACCATGGGAGTCGATACCATTCTGGAGTCCCGGAAAATTATATTGGTAGCTTTGGGCGAATCGAAAGCCAGTGTCATCCAGAAAACTGTGGAAGAAGATCCGGACAGCGACGTTCCGGCCTCTTTCATTCAGGAACACCACGATGTAAAAGTAGTGCTCGACAGTGGCGCCAGTTCGCAGCTGGTCAGGGTACGCACGCCGTGGCTGGTCGACAACATGGACTGGAACGACGATCGACTTGTACGGAAAGCCGTGGTTTGGCTGTGTAAGCAAGCGAAGAAACCCATCCTGAAACTGACCGGCAAGGATTACAACGATTTTGGTCTGAGTGATTTGCTGGCTACAGTCGGTTCGGCTTACCGAATCAACATTAAGGTATTTAACGACTTGCAGCATACCATCACCGGATGGCCCGGCGGTAAACCGGAAGTAGACGACTCGAACCGTCCGGAGAGAGCCAAACCGGCGAAAAAGCGAGTGGTTATCTTCAGCCCGCACCCCGACGATGATGTTATCTCGATGGGTGGAACACTGCTTCGCCTGGTGGAACAGGGACACGATGTACACGTTGCTTACCAGGTGTCGGGTAATTTCGCGGTAGCGGATGAATACATTTCGCGTTACCTCGATTTCCATCACGAATATGCTGAATTCTACAATCCGGAGAATCAAAAAGCAAAAGAGCAGAAAGAGAAAGTTCTTTCGTTCCTGAAAAATAAAAAGGATGACGAAGTGGACATTATGGACGTTCGGAAAGCGAAAGGTTTGATTCGCCGGATGGAAGCGCGTTCCGCTTTGCGTTATTTCGGTATTCCCGATTCGCACATTCATTTCCTCGATCTTCCTTTTTATGAAAGTGGAAGACGTCAGAAAAATCCGGTTGGCGAAGAGGATGTCAAAATCGTCATGGACCTGCTGAATGAGGTGGAACCGCACCAGATTTTTGCTGCCGGCGATTTGTCCGATCCACACGGAACCCACCGCGTTTGCCTCGATACCATTTTTATCGCACTCGAGCACTTGCGGACCGATAAAGATTGGATGAAAAACTGCTGGGTTTGGCTCTACCGTGGTGCCTGGGCCGAGTGGGAAGCCGACGAAATTGAAATGGCTGTTCCCATTAGTCCTATCGAGCTGGCCCGGAAACGTGAAGCCATTTTACGTCACCAATCTCAAAAAGAAGGCGCTATGTTTATGGGTGAAGACGAACGGGAATTCTGGCAGCGCGCCGAACAGCGAAACAGGGCAACAGCAAGTCTTTACGACCAGCTGGGAATGGCGGAGTACGAAGCCATGGAAGCCTTTGTTAAATACTATCCGTGAGAGATTTCAACGATCCGTTGATAAGTTTCAGCCTTCCTTTCGGGGAAGGCTTTTTTTGTACCTTTATATTTCGTTACATTTGTTTAAATTATGATTATCAATTAGAACAATGAAACCCCGGCAAGCTTTTCCCACACTCCTGCTGGTTCTGGTCATTGCATTTCAGGCAGCGGGCCGGAACCCCCGAATGGCGAAACCATTGGTGAAAGAGGAATTCAGAGGGATATGGATTGCGACGGTAAACAACACTGACTGGCCATCTAAACCGGGTCTGCCTGCAGACCAACAACAAAAGGAACTGATTCATCTGATTGACCGGATTGAGAATACCGGCTTAAACGCGGTAATTCTCCAGGTCAGGCCGGCTGCCGACGCCATCTATCCATCACCTACTGAACCCTGGTCGTATTATTTAACCGGCGAACAAGGCAAAGCGCCCACGCCTTATTACGATCCACTTCGGTTTGCGATTAACCTGTGTCATCAGCGAGGACTTGAATTTCACGCCTGGTTCAATCCGTTCCGGGTAACGGCCAGCAGTTATCTCCATCTTGCTCCTAATCATCCCTTACGGAAAAACAACAACTGGATAGTCAGATATAACGGGAAGAGCTATCTCGACCCCGGCATTCCTGAAGTCCGCGAATATGTCATCAACATCATTATGGATGTGGTGAAACGCTACGACATCGATGCCGTTCACCTCGACGACTATTTTTATCCCTATCCGATAAAATCACTGACCTTTGATGACGAAGCTTCTTTTAAAAAATACGGTGGCGATGATTATCCGAACCAGTTGAAAGAGTGGCGCCGGAACAACGTTAACCTGTTCATTAGCGAGTTAAACGAGAAGATAAAAGCGGAAAAGAGTTGGGTTAAACTGGGTGTCAGCCCTTTTGGGGTATGGCGGAACCTCTCGCTTGATCCGGATGGCTCCGCCGGTAAATGCGGATTATCCTCCTACGACGATTTATACGCCGACGCCCGCACGTGGGTGAAGAATGGCTGGGTTGATTACATTATTCCCCAGTTATACTGGGAAAGAGGAAATGCTTACGGCGATTTTGATACGCTGGCCCGCTGGTGGAACAATAATGTCGATAAGCGGCATCTCTATTTCGGGCAAGCACTTTATAAAGCTGCCAGCTCCGCACCCGGATGGCAGGACCCCAATGAAATTGAGAAGCAAATCGATATTGCCCGGCAGATGAACAATGCCCGTGGCTTTGCTTTCTTCAGTGCGTCGCATTTGCTCGATTTGAGCCAGGAGCAGGTTAGCCGTTTGCGGCAGGAACTGAAAGAAGAACCGGCTATTGTTCCCAAGATGGCCTGGCTCGATAGCGTTCCTCCACCCGTTCCGGGCCATTTCCGGCTGGAGTCCACCATTAATGGAACCTGGCTGAAATGGAAGCTGCCGGCTAGCTATAATGACGATCGCGTCCAATATGTGATATACCGGGTAAAAAAAGATGCTGACGGGAATAATCCCGTGACTGACGTTTTCAAGGTAACGGAACAGCGCGAGTTATTTATTCCTCCGTCTATGCGTAACAAGCTGGCTGACGAATGTTTCCGTGTATCAACCATCGACAGATTAAACAACGAAAGTGCTCTTTCGCCACTCATACAGATAAATGGGACTGAATTTAAATTAATGCAGTAATTTTTGCTGCATTTAGTAACTGGTCATATGTATGTTATATTTTGAGTAACTTTGTATTCTCACTAAAACCGAACCATGGACGAGATTTTTAAAAAGATTGGAACAACTCAGACCCTCAGTCAGAAAATAGAGCGGAATATAGAGAAGGCTATCCGCGATAAGAAACTGGAAGTTGGTTCCCGTCTTCCCTCCGAGCGTGAATTATGTGAAATGTTTGCTGTCAGCCGCACGGCTTTGCGTGAAGCGTTGAGACGTTTAAGTGCCCGCGGTCTCCTTGAAATCCGGAAAGGTAGCGGAATGTACGTGACCAAGCTGGGAATGCAGGATGCCATTCAATCATTGAATCTGTATTATGATCTGAAGTTCGACAATAACCTGATCAAGCAGATTATCGAAGTAAGAAAAGCATTTGAACCTCAGATTACGATGATGGCTGCCCAAAACCGGACTGAAGAAGATCTCAAACAGATGGAGAAAAACCTGCTTGAGTTCGATAAGTGCGATCCGGATAATACCCAGTTAGAATCGGATATCGATAACCGGTTTCACATTTTGTTGGCCCGTGCCACCGGCAACCCGATTGCTATCGTTACCATGGAACCCATTCACAACCTGCTTCCGCGTATGCGCAACCTGATTTATGGTAGTATAGAAGGGGAGAAGGAAATCACACTGGGCTATCACAAGGAAATTGTGAATGCTATCCGGGAAAAAGACGGTGAACGGGCCTCTGAACGTATGCAGGCGCACATCAACCGCAACATGGAGGTTTACGAAAAGTTCCTCAATAAGGGAGAATAAGCTGTTTGCCCACACATATAACCCGGCTCAACTACAGCCGGGTATTTACTACACTGTTGAATATCGAACCGAACTGGTAACGCAGCCCGATACCGCTCGAAATCTCGAACGATGTGGGGAGCTTTCGCGTGTTCAGCAATAAATCCTCGTCCGAAATATCGCCCAGCGGGAGGTACAACTGGTCATGGATGCTTTCGGCATTGAAGCCGAAATTCACCGAAAGGCCTTTGGCTACCCGGAAATTAATGCCGGTATTAAGTTGCAGACTATACTTTTCAGGCATTTCCAGGTATTGATTTCCCCGCACCCGTGCTTCGATGCCACCCCACGGCTGTACCATCTCAAAATCGACCGCGAGGGTATGTTTCCACAACCACTCCTTTGTTTTGTCAAAAATGGTTTTTTCATTGTATCCCACGGTTTCGCCTCCGGCATAATAAGCAACCGTGAAGGTGCGTTTATCCGCTTCGTCCCACGGAAAGAAATTATACTCAACTGCCGGTTTCAGGCTGTAGGAATACTTGATATTACGATAGGTGCTGGAATACAAATTGAAGAAACCGCCGAACGACCAGCGATCTGACAAACTCCTGACAACACTGGATGAAAAACCCTTGTAAATATTTTCTGTTCGGACCGTCTCATCGTAGGTTGAGGTATCGGTTTCTACCGTTTTTTTATACTCGCGGATGTGGCTGGAGTAATTGATGTTATTCCGCACCCGCCATTCCTCGGTCACTTTTGAGGCACGTCCTGAGAATGAATAGTCAAAGTTCTTTTTCCGTTCCTCCATGCTCAGCCCGCCGTTTCCCTGGACGCGAAACACCCAGTTGTGCCACGGATCAACCAATGGTTTGGTGTCCGCGAAAGCGGTATCTTTTTTATTTCCTTTGATATTCACCGATTCAGCGCCGGTTGCCTCGTTGACAAACGGCATCACACCCATTTTCAGGGTACGAAGAAAAACATCACGCACCTCGTTCCAGGTTTGCGACGGGTAGGTATTGCAGTTCAGGGTAAAATCGCCAATTTGGTCGAACATGACGCTGTAGAAAGCCATGGAGTAGTTGGCACCGCCACTTCCGGTGGTCCGCTTCTTGACAATTACATGCACATCGGCAGCATTCGGGTCGTTTACAAAATCGACAAACGAAATATTCCGGCGGATGTAATTAAAATCGACGATATTTCCTTCCAGGTACAAACGTACCGGACCTTCTTTTCTTCCCTTACCGGGAAGCTCTTTCCCAACAACCCGCTGAAGAGGAAAAAACAGTAGAAAAAGCGCAATAAAGTACAGTAAAAACGGAGTAGACCCTTTTTTCATAGTTAGCTCAAAATAGGTGGATGGCGGAAAATTGCAACAAATGTATAGAAAACGTTTATTATTTGAAAGATATTTCATTACGATATCATACCGGTATAGGATGATTTATGGCTTGTAAACCAATTTGTTTCGCTCAGGATGACCAAATGCGTACCAGAAGAAGTGTCCCTGTCAGTAGTAACTTATTGTTTGGCTTACGGTAAGCATAAAAAGATTTTATAAAATTGCCTTGCTTTTTGAGCCTTTCGGCAGAAAAGATTGTTTCACACAAAAAGTAATACACACAGCTCATGACAACCAGTTTTTTGCTATTGATTCTCGGTTTGGTATTTCTCATCAAAGGTGCCGACTGGCTGGTATTCGGAGCATCTGCCCTGGCGCGCCGTTTTCGTATTCCGGAGCTGGTCATCGGATTGACCATTGTTTCGTTCGGGACGTCGGCACCCGAGCTGGTTGTTAATAGTTTCGCCGCGTTCCAGAATCACCCGGACATTGTATTAGGGAACATCATCGGGAGTAACAACTTCAACCTGTTTCTCATCCTCGGAATTTCAGGCCTTATTCTTCCGCTAAGCGTACAAAGCACCACCGTGTGGAAAGAGATTCCCTTCTCGTTGCTGGCTGCACTGGTATTATTGATTCTAGCCAACGACCAATGGACAGGGCATGCAATCGATGTGATTTCGCGAACGGATGGCATGATTCTACTTCTTTTTTTCGCTCTGTTCTGGCTCTATCTTTTTCGGCAGGTGAAAAAAGAACGACTTAATTCATTGGCAGAATCCGAAACATCTTCGGTGAGTAGCCGGAAGATGGCAGCCTATATTTTGGGTGGTCTGGTCATCCTTATCATTGGTGGAAAGGTGATCGTTAATAGCGCGGTGAATATTGCCCGGCATTACCACATCAGCGAGCAAATCATCAGCCTGACGATTGTTGCCGCGGGAACGTCGCTGCCTGAATTGGCTACTTCGGTGGTAGCCGCTATACGCAAGAACAACGACATTGCTGTGGGGAATGTTATCGGCTCGAACATCTTCAATGTTTTTTTCATCCTGGCTGTCAGTTCACTTATTCGTCCCGTTCAGTTCGACGTTTCGTTCAACCGTGACATCCTGCTGCTCATCGGCGGAACACTATTCCTTTTTATCGCCATGTTTACGGGTAAGGCACGCAAGCTCGATCGCTGGGAGGCAGCCATTCTGCTGATAGCCTTCGCGGTGTATTTTTATTTCATCACCTGACGCACGTGCGGCATCTCGGTAAAAGCAATATGCAGTCCGGCCTGTTTAAGTGCGTTGGCAAAGGTTTCGCAAATATACTCTTCGCCCACCATCTCATCGATACCATACAAGCCCAGTTCTTTGCGTACTTCCTGTTTCACGCCCGAAAGGATTACCCGGATACCCCTTTTTTCCATCTCCTTCAACAGCTCGATGAAATTGTGAATCCCGGTCGAATCGATAAAAGGGACATGCCGCATCCGCAGAATCAACACGTTTGATTTGTAATGAATATTTCGCAATGCATCGCGGTATTCCTGTGCTGCCGCAAAGAAAAACGGACCACTGATTTCGTATACATCCACACCGCGGGGCAATGCCGAATAATTCTCAATCACGTCGGTATCCTGCTCCATCGGTTCCACCGACGACAATTTGCCCATCCGCTGCATAAAGAGCAAGGCAGAAAGCACAATCCCGACCTCGATGGCAACCGTCAGATCGACCAATACGGTCAGGAAGAAAACCGTCAGCAATACCAACACATCGTATTTCGAGCCTTTCAATACCGAACGAAATGAACGCCATTCGCTCATGTTATATGCCACTACCATCAGAATACCGGCCAGCACCGGCATGGGAATCAGTTTGGCCCACTTCCCAAAGAAAAGCATGATGAGCAACAATGTGACTGCATGAATCATTCCCGCCAACGGCGTGCGTCCACCGTTTTTTACATTGGTAGCTGTCCGGGCAATAGCTCCGGTAGCCGGAATTCCGCTAAAGAGCGGCGATGCCAGGTTGGCAATTCCCTGCGCAATCAGTTCGGTGTTCGAACGGTGATGTCCGCCAATCATTCCATCTGCGACCACCGCCGATAGGAGTGATTCAATGGCGCCCAACATGGCAATGGTCAGAGCCGGCTGGATGTAATTCTGCAGGTTCGACCAGTCCAAGTGTGGAATCTGGAATGAAATGCTTCCCTGTATTTCGCCAAACACGCTCTCGATGGTATGAACCGGGAGATGGAACAGCGCCACGATGGGCGTAATGATCAGAATCGCCAGGAACGAACCGGGAATTCGTTTCAGAAGCCGTCCCCCATATATGGTGATCAATATCGTGGTTATGGTAATGATGACTGCTGCCGGGTTTACCTGGTTGAGTGATGTCAGATACACGCCCCATTTCGGCAAGAAGCCGGCTGGTAAATGTTCCGGATGCAGTCCCAGGGCATCCTTTACCTGGGTAGTGAAAATCACCAGTGCAATACCGGACGTAAAGCCAACCGTTAGCGGTCGCGGAATAAACTTCAGTACGGCTCCCAACCGGAGTAATCCAAATAAAATGAGAATCACGCCGGCCATCATGGTCGAAATCGCCAGGCCTTCGACACCATAGCTCCCGACGATACCCGCCACCACCACGATAAAAGCACCGGTAGGCCCGCCAATCTGCACGCGACTTCCACCTAAAAAGGAAATGAGGAAACCTGCCACGATGGCGGTCACCAATCCTTTTTCAGGCGAAACGCCCGAAGCGACCGCGAAAGCAATCGCCAACGGAATCGCCACAATACCGACAATCACACCGGCCAGCAGATCGTTCACAATCGTTTGCCGGGAGTAACCACCTTTCAGGATGGTAAAGAATTTGGGTTTGAAAATGCTCTGCATCGATTTCAGGAAGTAAGCTGTAAAAGTAGCCGAAAAACCGAATGCAAAATCAGATTGCCACGTTAAAATATTACTAATTCGGATTGGAGCGAAGGACTGGGCGTGTGGGAATTATGGAAAAGGGGGGCAGGTTGAGTTCCCGATTATCTTCTGTTATCATCCGGAGTTGATGAATATTCTATTCCGGGAAGGTTGGCATGTTGTTAGAAAGATGATATCGTGAGTATGTGTGCCCCCGCAGGAGTCTTTTTTGAGCCTGAAAGGCTCCTGTTCCAGAACCTGGGGCAACACCCGGGACAAAGGCGTATAATACAACCAATCAGCCTGTAGGGCTGGCACATCCGTACCAATTCTCAGGATCTGATGGTTGAAGCCCTTCAGGCTTCCATACGTCTATTGGTCTTTTACCCGGAGCGTTGCCCGGGCTTTGAGATTTCAGACCTTAGGCTAAAGCCGGAATAAATGGCGGGCATGTAAGGGCTTTAGCCCAACCATCATCATAAAAAAATCCCGACGATTGCCGGGATTTTTTATTCTATTTGAATTATTCAGTTTCAATTAAACTCTATCCGGAAAACGGGTTTGTGACCACGGAGGGTACTGTCGTTATTCCAAACTTCGTAACCGAGTGTCATCGCGGTGACTTTCTTTCGTAACCGGTCATTTTTCTCGTCCCAGTACCACTGCTCGTCGAACTGTATTTTCCCGATTTTGTCGCGGGTAAATTCGCCGGAAGCTTCCATCGCTTTCACTTCCTGTATGGAGTATTTCTTCCGGGTGAAGTAGTCGAGGGCGGTGAGTTTGCCGGCATAAACCGCATCGAAAATGTCATCGATGAGCTTTTTCCGTTCGAACTTGCTCAGGCATTCCGTCGTCCACGTGTCATCTTTGTTCGGATTCAGTATGATGGTATCATACGTAATCTTTCCCATCGACGTTCCCTGGGGGGCAGGTGTCGCCGCTGTTTGTTGTTCTTTCTTCTCCTGTTTGCATCCTGATAAGATGAGTACAAGAGCAGCAAGAATGAAGAGGCTTCGTTTCACTTATCTTCGGTCAAAAGTTAAACGCTCGCCGCGGAACTCTTCGTTGATTTTTCCTTTTCCGTCGGCATTGGTGTTCTCGTACACCAGGTTACCGTTCACGAAGGTGTGGGTCACCTGGTAATAGAATGATTCGCCTTCGAAAGGCGACCATTGACATTTGTAGAAGAGGTTGTCCTTCGAAACAGTCCAGCGAGAGGGTTCTACCAACACCAGGTCGGCCTTGTAGCCTTTCCGGATGTAGCCGCGCTTTTGCACGCCAAAAAGATCGGCCGGGGCATGGCACATCTTCTCGACGACTTTTTCGATGCTGATTTTGCCTTTTCGGCTTAGTTCCAGCATGGCAACCAGGGCGTGTTGTACCAGTGGTCCGCCGGATGGCGCTTTCAGGTACTTGTTATTTTTTTCTTCTTCGGTGTGCGGTGCATGGTCAGTGGCAATCACATCGATGCGGTTTTCATTTACCGCTTTTAAAACGGCCTCGCGGTCGCTTGCCGTTTTAACTGCCGGGTTCCATTTGATGCGCGTGCCGTATTTTTCGTAATCGGCATCGCTGAACCAAAGGTGATGGACACAGGCTTCAGCCGTAATTTTTTTATCCTTCAACGGAATATGATTATCAAACAGTGCCATCTCTTTGGCGGTGGAAAGGTGCAGCACGTGTAACCGGGCTCCGTTCTTTTTCGCCAGTTCAACCGCTTTGGAAGTACTCAGGAAGCAGGCTTCTGCACTCCGAATCTTCGGGTGTTCGCTAATTGGAATGTCTTCGCCGTATTTTTCTTTGGCGGCAGCCAGGTTGGCCTGAATGGTCGGCTCGTCTTCGCAGTGGGTGGCAATCAACATTTTCGATTTGCTGAACAGGTTGGCCAGCGTCTCCGGATTGTCGACCAGCATATTGCCGGTGGAGGAACCCATGAAGACTTTCACACCGCAAACCTTTTCAGGGTCGGTTTTCAGCACTTCATCGATGTTGTCATTGGTAGCGCCCATGTAAAACGAGTAGTTAGCCATCGATACTTCGGCGGCACGGGCATATTTTTGTTCGAGTAATTCCTGCGTGGTGGCTTGCGGAACGGTGTTGGGCATTTCCATAAACGAGGTGATACCGCCGGCAACAGCCGCTCTCGATTCGGTGGCGATTTCGGCTTTGTGGGTGAGCCCGGGTTCCCGGAAATGCACCTGGTCATCGATAGCGCCAGGTAGGAGTAGTTTTCCGGAGGCGTCAATTACTTCGGCTTTGGCCAGTACACTTTCCGGTACTTCGTTGCGAAAAATTTTTTCAATGTTTCCGTTTCTGATCAGGATGCTCGTCCCTTTCATGATTTTTCCTTCATTCACTACCTTGGCATCCCTGATGACAATGTCCTTCATTTTTGAGTTTGATTGATTTTGTTTTTATTATTTGGTAGTGGCTTGTGTTCCACTGGTTGTCGGTTGAAAGTAAGCATTTTTCGATGGATTTGAAAGCTCCCGGGTGAATCTGTTCACCAGACAATCTTTCAATTTAAAACTCTTTTATCCGTTATTTTATTGCATCGCATAAAAAAGAGCAACTTCGCGAGCTGCTCTTGTCCTGTATCTTAAGCAATTTAAGTACGTTTGTACGAGCGGAACCAGCTCCTCATCTTCATCTTCATCACCCCGAAAAAGGCTTCTCCGAAGATGCCGCCGCTCATTTTCGACGAACCTTCCTGCCTTTCGGTGAAAATAATGGGAACTTCCACAATGTTAAAGCCGAATTTCCAGGCAGTGAATTTCATCTCAATCTGGAACCCGTACCCTTTCATCCTCACTTTATCCAGTCTGATGGTTTCCAACACTTCGCGCCGGTAACACTTAAAACCGGCCGTCGTGTCCATAACCGGCATCCGGGTCACCGTGCGCACATACACCGATGCGAAATACGACATCAGTACGCGGCCCAGCGGCCAGTTAATCACGTTGATTCCGGTAATGTAACGCGAACCGATAGCTACGTCGGCTCCTTTGTTAGCCGCAGCATCGTACAGCCGGAGCAAATCTTTCGGGTCATGCGAGAAATCGGCATCCATCTCGAAAACATAGTTGTAGCCGTGTTCGATGGCCCAGTGAAAACCGGTGATGTAGGCGGTTCCAAGCCCCAACTTTCCTTCGCGTTGAAGCAGGTTCAGGCGGCCATCGTATTCTGGCATCAAACGTTTAATAATGTCGGCAGTTCCATCGGGCGAATTGTCATCGATAATCAACAGATGGAATGGATGCTCGAGGCCAAATACCGTTCGGACCATCCGCTCGATATTCTCTTTCTCGTTGTATGTGGGAATAATTACTATGCTGTCTGGCACAATTAAACATTTTTTGTGTCCGGTAAAGATAAGATTATTCTTTGTGGTTTGAAGAGTGGTATCGTACTGTGATTAACGTTTTTTAGTATTTTTATCAAAACGATTAACCTGATAACCTTTGGAACTTTTTCGCGATCTCGGTTTGTTAAGCCCGGTTTATGTGCCGTTGATTTTGTCGGTCGTTCTTTTCTTTTCGGCCGGAAAAGACGATCACAGCAAAGTGTGGCTGGGATGGGGCATGCTCAATGCAGCCTTCCTGTTTCTGGCCAACTACTTTTATTTCCAGAAGTATTACGAAATCTATACTTATCTGCACAGTGTGCACATCTCGTCGGTACTGGCTGCTTACCCGTTCATCTACACGTATATATTAAATCTCACATCGCCTCCGGGAAAAAAGGTGCGGGCCTGGATTCATTTCCTGCCATCCATTGTTTTCTTTTTCCTCAGTGCACCGGTTTTCTATTTGATGCTCAATGTGCAGGAACGGGTACAGTTCATGTCGGAGTACCGCTTTGCCCCCGATTTTTCCAATCCGCTGATGAACTACTTGTTGGTGGTTCGCTTTCTCAATATCGTTTGCCTCTTTGTGCAAATCTTCCTCTACTTTATTTTGTCGTTCCGGTTGTTGCGAAAACACCGCTACGAAGCTGTTAACTGGTTTGCCGACTACGGGAAAATCGGCCTTAAGTGGATGTGGTTGTTCAACGGACTCTTTTTCGGCATGGCCATCCTCAGCATTTTCTTCTATTCGGTCAACCCGGTTAAATTATTTGGCGACGACCGCTACCTGGTCATCCCGCTGTTTTTGCTGGGGTTGCTCATCTGGGCGTTGGGTGTGCTGGGATTCCGCCAGAAGCCACTCTTCGATGAGCGCGACCGACTGGCCGTAAAATTGGAGGGGCACGATGAATCCGATTCGGCCATCATCAAAAAAATCAGAACGATTTTTCAGGAGCAAAAGCCCTGGTTGAACAACGATTTCAAACTGGCCGATCTTTGCCTGGAGCTGGGAACCAACCGCACGTACGTGTCGCAGGCCATCAATCGCAGTTACGGTGTGAACTTCAACACCTTCGTTAACCAGTACCGGGTCGACGAGGCCAAGCGACTGCTCTCCAGTCAGCCTATCCTCTTGCTCGAGGAAGTAGCCATCCGCTCCGGTTTTGGTTCCAATGTGTCCATGTCCCGTGCCTTCAGGCAACTAGAAAATGTAACGCCCGGCATGTTACGCGACCGGTTACGGTATTCCACTGAAACGGAAAGTCTTTAGGGCGGCTTCACGGTCTGCGGCTTGTAGCGTACTTGCAGACCCGGGGTCTCACCGGTCGTTCCGGGGGCTCATTCCAATCGCCCCGTCACTCCCCTTCGTCCAACCGGTCCCGCTTCGTCCGGCTGTCGGCCTCCGCCCGGCCGCAAAGCAATGAACAATGAGTAGTGAACAGTGAAAAATGCACGAGATTATAGGTCGTGCTTTGCGGTTTCTGTTGTTGGAATTGTTTCTGTTGTCCTTCTCTGAAGACGCACCTTCCGCCTCCGTCAGGTAAGGCCGTCCCGGAATATTAATCCGTTGTCGTAAGTCGCGATTTCAAATACTTTTTTAGCGGATTCGTCAACCGAAGTTGTTGGATTTCAATAAAAATAAAACAATTATCCAAAGCCGGGAGTTAGTAAAGTAGAAACCAATAACAGTTTGAATGAAGTATTTTGTAAAGATAAACGATGTAAAATCGACCGATAAACTGGAAGGAGCCTGGAACAACAACGACTTTAAGGAGCTGCTGGCAAGATTTGAGTACCCCGATGCGGAGCAATTAAAACCAACCGAATTGAAGGAGTTTCTTTTTATGGCCATTTCGGACTTCGAACCCAATGAGGCGGCGGCTATTCTGCTCGACTACAAACTTTCGGATGTACTTGCCGAAGGACAAATTGATAATCTTTCGCACGAGATGCTGCGGGTGAAAGTCTTTGAAAATTATTCTGAGATCGACCTTCACCAGGATCTGTTCAACATTAGTCAGTTGCTTTACCAAGCCTACAACGGAAAGTTCCCCCCGGGCAAGGTGAACATCGTAAAATTCGAAATAAAGGGCGAAGACAATGCCTCAGAAGAACTCACGAAGGAAATTGCGTTGAAGGCGCTAAGTTACGGCCTTTCAGACAATAATTTGCTCAACCGCTTACTAAGCGATCAACTGGAGGGACGGACATCCTTTCCCGAGGCTGAAGGAATTGTGTGGAACCTGCGAAACGAGGGAGACCATGCTTACTCGATGACGATTTCAGAAAAGTGGTTGACCAAAAACGATTTTGTGAACCTGGAATATGAATGCACGGTGCAGCCGTTTGAAGGTCCGGATGAAGGGGAATAAGCCGCCAGTAGCTTCGGTTTGTAACCTCGGTTGGCCCTCGATTGTATCTTAAGTCCCACACGATGCAATGGCACGTTAGTGAGGTGAAGAAGAATTTATTTGGAAAAAAATCAAACGATGGAAAACGACGAAAACAAGAAACCTGAAGAGAAGACTTTTCAGGATAAAGCAGAGCAATGGATTGATAAGGCGGAAGAATTTATGGACGACACCGCAGACAAAATACATGAGAGCGAAACCTACCGGAAGGCAAACAAATCTGTTGAAAATGCCACAAAAAAGCTTTTTCGGAAAGCCGGAAGGTTGTGGGGAAAATCAGAGCATTACTTTAAAAACAGGGATACAAAATAATCCTCGTTGGATTTATGCTGCGATAGCAAGTGTGCATACTACAAACCGATGATCAGCAATTTGAAGAAGGCCGCCAACTGGATGTGGTGATTGGGTAAGTTCGGTTTCAGGTTTCAAAATTTCAAGTTCCGGGTTGCGCTTCGCGGTTTCTGTTGTTCCTGTTGTTAGAAATGTTTCTGTAGTTTTCTTCCAATAAGGGTATGCTTTTCAAATAAGCCTCGTCCTTGATATCGCCGTCAGGCGAAAAGCGGGCTGGCCGGTCAAAGAGTTTCCCGCCAGGGAAAGATGTTTATCACCTCCGGTGAAGCCGGAGGATTGGTTCCCCGAATCCAGAGCAACTCCAAGGGAGTTGAATAAAAAAAGACGCTGTTACGCTGCACACAGTTTCCTGAAGCATGCCCGGCAACGGAAAAGCACACGAAAAGTAGATTTTAAGTATAGATAAAGTAGGGATAGAGTACTAAACAGTCTTCATTTGCGCACCAGCTGCAGAGGACTGTTTTTGTATTTTCAACCCAGCATTTTTCCAAGCCGTTTTCCCGGCCTCCACTCTCTTGCAACAACATTTAAGCATTTTTTTGAAATAAGTTAGTTCAGCTACTCAGTCACTTGCGATTTTATGTCAAAAAAGAAGGAAAAAAGGTTTGGAGAGAAAAGAAAAAATACGCTTTCTTTGCATCCGCTTTCCGAAAGGGGAGCAGCGTTCAGTGGGAGGTTGAAAAGGGAAGAGAAGAGGCCGGAGTCGTTCGGTTTTTACCCGTAGAAATCACCCCGCAAATTTTTTTGAAGAAGTATTTGGAAAGTCGGGATAAAAGGTTTTATCTTTGCCGCCACGTTTTTGAAAAACGGGCGTTGATTTCCGGTACTGAGCCTTTAGAAAAAAGGCAAAAAAAGATTTGGAGATAACGCGAAAAGATTTCTATCTTTGCAACGCTTTTTTCGGCCCGTCCGACGGCAACTGAGGGTTGGGCAGAAGGGGCAGGAGTCAAGAAGAAGACAAGTTCATTGAAAATATTGAAAAGGAAAGAAGATAAGCACCAGAAGTTCAA
The DNA here is from genome assembly GCF_009617875.1 of Prolixibacter sp. NT017. Taxonomy (NCBI): domain Bacteria; kingdom Pseudomonadati; phylum Bacteroidota; class Bacteroidia; order Marinilabiliales; family Prolixibacteraceae; genus Prolixibacter; species Prolixibacter sp. NT017. Next base: position 4,947,704 of record NZ_BLAV01000001.1, read on the forward strand.
TTTTCTTTTAGAGGAAAAACTGATCGTGCCAGGCAAATAGACATTTAAACTTTTTGATTACAACGAAGAGTTTGATCCTGGCTCAGGATGAACGCTAGCGGGAGGCTTAACACATGCAAGTCGAACGGTAAGGCCCCTTCGGGGGTACACGAGTGGCGCACGGGTGAGTAACGCGTATGCAACCTGCCCTGTACAGGGGGATAGCCCGGAGAAATCCGGATTAATACCCCATAGTTTCAGAGTTTCGCATGGGACTCTGAATAAAGTTTCGGCGGTACAGGATGGGCATGCGTGGCATTAGCTTGTTGGTAAGGTAACGGCTTACCAAGGCGACGATGCCTAGGGGTTCTGAGAGGATGATCCCCCACACTGGGACTGAGACACGGCCCAGACTCCTACGGGAGGCAGCAGTGAGGAATATTGGTCAATGGGCGAGAGCCTGAACCAGCCATCCCGCGTGCAGGATGACGGCCCTACGGGTTGTAAACTGCTTTTCTGCAAGAAGAATGGTCATTACGAGTAGTGATTTGACGGTATTGCAGGAATAAGCATCGGCTAACTCCGTGCCAGCAGCCGCGGTAATACGGAGGATGCAAGCGTTATCCGGATTCATTGGGTTTAAAGGGTGCGTAGGCGGCTATATAAGTCAGTGGTGAAATGCTGCAGCTCAACTGTAGAACTGCCATTGAAACTGTATAGCTTGAGTGCGCCTGAGGTAGGCGGAATGAGTAGTGTAGCGGTGAAATGCTTAGATATTACTCAGAACACCGATTGCGAAGGCAGCTTACTAAAGCGTAACTGACGCTGATGCACGAAAGCGTGGGGAGCGAACAGGATTAGATACCCTGGTAGTCCACGCCGTAAACGATGATAACTCGCTGTTGGCGATACACAGTCAGCGGCTAAGCGAAAGCATTAAGTTATCCACCTGGGGAGTACGATCGCAAGGTTGAAACTCAAAGGAATTGACGGGGGCCCGCACAAGCGGAGGAACATGTGGTTTAATTCGATGATACGCGAGGAACCTTACCTGGGCTTAAATGTAGAATGACCGTTGCCGAAAGGTGACTTCCCTTCGGGGCGTTTTACAAGGTGCTGCATGGTTGTCGTCAGCTCGTGCCGTGAGGTGTCGGGTTAAGTCCCATAACGAGCGCAACCCTTATCGTCAGTTGCTAGCAGGTCAAGCTGAGGACTCTGGCGAGACTGCCACCGTAAGGTGAGAGGAAGGTGGGGATGACGTCAAATCAGCACGGCCCTTATGTCCAGGGCTACACACGTGTTACAATGGTCGGTACAAAGGGCAGCTACCTGGTAACAGGATGCTAATCCCAAAAGCCGGTCTCAGTTCGGATTGGAGTCTGCAACCCGACTCCATGAAGCTGGATTCGCTAGTAATCGCGCATCAGCCATGGCGCGGTGAATACGTTCCCGGGCCTTGTACACACCGCCCGTCAAACCATGGAAGTTGGGGGTACCTGAAGTCTGCAACCGCAAGGAGCGGCCTAGGGTAAAACCAATGACTGGGGTTAAGTCGTAACAAGGTAGCCGTACCGGAAGGTGTGGCTGGAACACCTCCTTTCTGGAGCCGACACGATAGGTTTCTGAGAGGAAATTAGAGCAGAGGATGCTTACTTCTTCCTTTTTAAAAGATACTGTAAAACACAAGAGCAATTGAAAATTGAGAATTGAAGTTGAGAATTCAATGCAAAGCGGTTCTCACTATTCAATGCACGGGTCTGAGAGAAGCAGATGCAGAGCAGGAAACGGACATTATCAATTATCCATTTTCAATTCTCAATTCTGCAGACAGTCCCGTAGCTCAGCTGGTTAGAGCGCTACACTGATAATGTAGAGGTCCCCAGTTCAAGTCTGGGCGGGACTACTAAAGCAATGAATAATGAACAATTAGTAATGAGTCAGATTGTTTATTAGGCAAAGCGGAAGTAACCGCAAATTGGTAATTAGTAATTATTCATTACACATTATTGATTACCCATTGCACAGACGGGGGATTAGCTCAGTTGGCTAGAGCGCTTGATTTGCATTCAAGAGGTCATCGGTTCGACTCCGATATTCTCCACGAGGGTGTAAACACCAGGAAAAGTTCATAAAGAAACGTATTGGAACACGAAGGATTAGGCTGGCGCCTGAAAGAGGAAAGGGTTCGATTCCCTGTAATCCACATATCCTGAAAGGGATGAAGTTCATTGACATGCTGGAAGAAAAACAACAGAGTTACAAGAGAAACGCCGAAGGATAAAACCTTCGAACAAGGCGAGAGAAAGTACGAAAGGGCGTACGGGGGATGCCTTGGCTCTCAGAGGCGACGAAGGACGTGATAAGCTGCGAAAAGTCGCGGGGAGGTGCAAATAACCGTTAATCCGCGAATATCCGAATGGGGCAACCCACCATGCATAAGCATGGTATCCTGTTATGCAGGAAGCTAACCCGGAGAACTGAAACATCTAAGTACCCGGAGGAAAAGAAAACAAAAGTGATTCCCCCAGTAGTGGCGATCGAACGGGGAATAGCCCAAACCGGAAGTGTTTCGGCACTTTCGGGGTTGTAGGACTGCGATATACAAAGTAAGACGAAACGGAAGTGTTCTGGAAAGTCACACCAAAGGAGGTGAAAGTCCTGTACGTGTAAGGCTTGCGGAGTTAGCAGTATCCTGAGTAGGGCGGGACACGCGAAATCCTGTCTGAATCTGCCAGGACCATCTGGTAAGGCTAAATACTACTGAGAGACCGATAGTGAACCAGTACCGTGAGGGAAAGGTGAAAAGCACCCCGAACAGGGGAGTGAAAAAGTACCTGAAACCGTACGCCTACAAGCGGTCGGAGCCCTTTAGGGGGTGACGGCGTGCCTTTTGCATAATGAGCCTACGAGTTACTCCTCACTGGCAAGGTTAAGTGGTTCAGCCACGGAGCCGAAGCGAAAGCGAGTCTGAACAGGGCGGTATAGTCAGTGGGGGTAGACGCGAAACCATGTGATCTACCCATGACCAGGTTGAAGTCCCGGTAACACGGGATGGAGGACCGAACCAGGGGACGTTGAAAAGTCCTTGGATGAGTTGTGGGTAGGGGTGAAAGGCCAATCAAACTTGGAAATAGCTCGTACTCCCCGAAATGCATTTAGGTGCAGCCTTGGTTATGAGTCTTGCAGAGGTAGAGCTACTGATTGGATGCGAGGGCTTCACCGCCTATCAACTCCAGACAAACTCCGAATGCTGCAAGATGCTCACCAGGAGTGAGGGCGCGGGTGCTAAGGTCCGTGTCCGAGAGGGAAAGAACCCGGACCATCAGCTAAGGTCCCCAAGTGTATGTTAAGTTGAACAAACGAGGTCTGATTGCTTAGACAGCTAGGATGTTGGCTTGGAAGCAGCCATTCATTTAAAGAGTGCGTAACAGCTCACTAGTCGAGCGGTCGGGCGTGGATAATAATCGGGCATTAAACATACCACCGAAGCTATGGATTGTAAATTTATTTACAGTGGTAGGGGAGCATTCCGGTCGGCGCTGAAGGTGTACTGCGAGGTATGCTGGAGCGTCCGGAAAAGCAAATGTAGGCATAAGTAACGATAAGGCAGGTGAGAAACCTGCCCGCCGATAGACTAAGGTTTCCTGATCAACGCTAATCGGATCAGGGTTAGTCGGGACCTAAGGCGAAGCCGAACGGCGAAGTCGATGGCGAATCGGTTAATATTCCGATACTTCTCTAGACTGCGATGGGGTGACGAAGTGATGAAAGACCCGCGTACTGACGGAATAGTACGTTGAAGGGCGTAGCCGTTGAACTGCGTAGGCAAATCCGCGCGGTGAGGTGAACCCCGACAGTACCGAGAGCCTTCGGGCAATCGGATAGTGGTCCTAAGGGCTTCCGAGAAAAACCTCTAAGCTACAGGTGTAGAGAACCCGTACCGTAAACCGACACAGGTAGTCAAGGAGAGAATCCTGAGGCGCTCGAGTGATTCGTGGCTAAGGAACTAGGCAAAATGGCCCCGTAACTTCGGGAGAAGGGGCGCTGGCGCGAGCCAGCCGCAGTGAAAAGACCCAGGCGACTGTTTATCAAAAACACAGGGCTATGCTAAATCGCAAGATGATGTATATGGCCTGACACCTGCCCGGTGCCGGAAGGTTAAGAGGGGATGTTATACTTTCGGGTAGAAGCATTGAATCGAAGCCCCGGTAAACGGCGGCCGTAACTATAACGGTCCTAAGGTAGCGAAATTCCTTGTCGGGTAAGTTCCGACCTGCACGAATGGTGCAACGATCTGGGTACTGTCTCGGCCACGAGCTCGGTGAAATTGTAGTAGCGGTGAAGATGCCGCTTACCCGCAACGGGACGGAAAGACCCCGTGAACCTTTACTGCAACTTCACATTGGTTCTGGGTAAGTGATGTGTAGGATAGGACGGAGACATTGAAGCGGGTTCGCCAGGATTCGTGGAGTCATCCTTGAAATACGTCCCTTTGCTTGCCTGGGGCCTAATCCCAGAAATGGGAGACAGTGTGTGGTGGGTAGTTTGACTGGGGTGGTCGCCTCCAAAAGAGTAACGGAGGCTTCTAAAGGTGCGCTCATGGCGATTGGTAACCGCCAGCAGAGCATAATGGTATAAGCGCGCTTGACTGTGAGACCTACAAGTCGATCAGGTAGGAAACTAGAGCATAGTGATCCGGTGGTTCCGTATGGAAGGGCCATCGCTCAAAGGATAAAAGGTACTCCGGGGATAACAGGCTGATCGCTCCCAAGAGCTCATATCGACGGAGCGGTTTGGCACCTCGATGTCGGCTCGTCACATCCTGGGGCTGGAGAAGGTCCCAAGGGTTGGGCTGTTCGCCCATTAAAGTGGCACGCGAGCTGGGTTCAGAACGTCGTGAGACAGTTCGGTCCCTATCTGTTGTGGGCGTAGGAGACTTGAGAGAGCCTGACGTTAGTACGAGAGGACCGCGTTGGACATACCTCTGGTTTACCAGTTGTTCCGCCAGGAGCACCGCTGGGTAGCCATGTGTGGAAGAGATAAGCGCTGAAAGCATCTAAGCGCGAAGCTCGCCTCAAGATGAGGTCTCCTTAGAGGGTCGTTGGAGACTACGACGTAGATAGGTCGCAGGTGTAAAGACGGTGACGTCAAAGCCGAGCGATACTAATTGCCCGAAACTTTCCTTGCCGGTTTTATAAATTGGTGTTTTTGTTGTAATGAAATTGTTTTCTTCCAGGGTTCATGTCAGTCAAAAGAAGCAAGATGTCAGAAAAGAGACATCAGACAGAGACTTCTGTATGACTATAAGATATTGTATAGCTGAAAAGCAAAGCTGAAAACTTTAGGTGGCTACAGCGACGGGGTTCCACCTCTTCCCATTCCGAACAGAGAAGTTAAGCCCGTCAGCGCCGATGGTACTGCAGAGATGTGGGAGAGTAGGTCGCCGCTTATTTTACTTAAAGCCCGGTTCCTTTATTGGAGTCGGGCTTTTTTATGTAAAAAGCATGATATCACTCTATACCTTCAGTTCATTATTAACAATAATTAATAAGCTGACGATAGCAGTTTATCTTTGTTAAAGAATAAATTACCAGCGAGTTAGTAAGTGGCTGGCTTAACGATAGTTTAATAAATCGGCAAAAACTTATATTAACTGGCCTTGCAGGGCATTTGATATGAAGCAGACCATATAACATATGATAAAATGGTCGCGAAGTGATGTCACGACGCCGAAATAGCTATCTTTGCGCAGATGAATTTTCAGAGACAAATAGGACTCTTGTTTATCCTGCTGGCGTTGGCCGGCACGGTGAAGGCTCAACGTGGTATGCCCGAGAATGTGGGCAAGCAACGTCTGTCTGCCAATCCACAGAAGAAGGACTCCATCGTTTCGATCATTCATGTATTTAATATGGTGGACGGCTTGTCGCGTCCGCAGCGCGTACAGCTTGATACAGCCCTGACGGATTTTCAGGAGTATAAGCCCTATTACGAGAATAATATTTCGGTGCAAAACCTGGGAAACTTTGGGACGGCTTACCAAAGCAATCAATTCTTTAACCGTAAGCAATATTCGGATTTCATTTTCCTGAATAATCACGGAGCTTATGGTATTTGGCCCGGGACGACTGACTACTACAATACCACTACTCCTTATACCCTATTGCAATACGGACAGTGGTTCAATAATCGGCCCAATGGCGAAACCTGGCTGGATGTTTTGCACACACAAAATGTATCGCCCGAGTTTAATTTTGGGATTCATTACGGCTCGATTGGTTCGCAGGGGCAATACCTCAATGCGGAAGCCAAAGACAATAACCTGAGTCTGTTTTTGAGTTACAACGGCCCGAAGTATGACCTCTGGTTTACCGTCGGGCACAACAGTTTTAAGAATCAGGAAAGTGGTGGATTGCTTCGCCCAACGGATGTTAAGAATCCGGATTTGAAGCCGGAGAACATGCCTGTTTGGCTCGATGGCGCTAACTCGAAAATGCAAAATCTGTATGCGAGTTTATCGCACCAGTTTAAAGTAGGAAGCTGGAAGGAAGTGAAAGAAGAGAATGAGATGTATCAGAAATTCGTTCCCCGTGTGGCTTTCATGCATACCATCGACTTTGCTAACAGTCAACGCGCATTCACTGAAACGGACCCGAATCCGTATTTTGTATTCAGTAATCCGGTGGATACGGTTTACTTTTACGGAAATGGACACCAGCCATTGATCAATTCAAAAGTGGGGACCACATCTGATTTGGCTACCAACGATAAAGCTGGTGAAAGAAGGGTTACCAACACCTTTCGGATGAAAGTTCTGGAATCGGCTGACAGGAAGTACTCTTTCGGAAAGCAGGCATTCATCGGGAACAATCTGATTAAAGTTTACTACCCGATGAAAGGTGCAAACGACACCGTCGGGTTGACACAGTCGCACAACCTCACGAACACGTATATCGGTGGTGCATTGTACCGTACCGAAGGAAAGTTCTGGAGTTGGAACGCTTTTGGAAAATACTACATACAAGGATATAAATTTGGTGATTTTGACATCAGTGGTTATGTCGAAAAACCCATTCGCACTAAGCGTGATACCTCGGTGCTTCACGTTTACGGAAGAATGCAAAACGAGACGCCGGATTATTTCTTGCAGCATTACTTCTCGAATCACTATCAATGGGACAATAACTTCTACAGAACCTACAACTTATCAGTGGGCGGATATTATGACAATCCGCACTGGCGTCTGACCACTGGTGCTGACTATCGTATCGTTAATAACTATATTTATTTTAACGAGAACGCTGTGCCCGAGCAGGCAAGCTCGGAGTTCTCTGTCATGCAGGCTTATCTGGCCAAGGAGTTTGTGGCAGGAGGACTACATTTCTATAATAAGTTTGTTTATCAATGGACTACTACTGATAAATATCTTCATCTGCCGGAGATCATGTTCCGGAACCGTACTTATTATCAAACGCTGGTTTCGCAGGTTTTGCATGTGCAAATCGGGTTTGATTTTCATTATGAATCCAGTTACTATGCCGATAATTATAATCCGGCGACTGGAATGTTTTATGTTCAGAATACCGAAAAAGTCGGTAACTACCCTTGGCTCGATGCCTTTATCAATCTTAAACTGAAACGTACCCGGTTCTATTTGAAATATTCGAACCTGGGTGAAAAGTTTATGAACGGGGGCTATTTCAGAACCCCGACTTATCCCGAACAGATTGCAACTATGTGCTTTGGAGTAGCCTGGTCGTTCTACAACTAGACCGTCCGGCATTTGGCACGTTTGCAATTATTCCCTTACATTTAGCTTATGAGAACCAGAAGATACATATTTCTTCTCTTCACTGTTTTCTCTATACTGGTCATTTCATGTGAGCGGGCTACTGCCCCAACACGTGTCGAGGATGACCATTTCCCGAAACAAACGAATGAATTGGACAAAGTCCTGAAAGACGGGAAGCTGAAAGCAGTTGTAGATTATAACTCCACCAACTATTTCGTCTACCGTGGTCGTCCCATGGGATTTCAGTACGAATTGCTGAAAGCCCTGGCCAAACACATGGGAGTAACACTGGAAATCAATGTGCGGAATAACCTGGAGGAGACATTTAATGATTTGAATGCCGGCCGGGTTGACCTCGTGGCCAAAAACCTGACGATAACGAAAGAACGTAATCAGATTGTTTCGTTTACTTACCCATTGGGACAAACCCGTCAGGTGCTGGTGCAGCGAAAACCCAGGAACTGGCGTCAAATGACCGAAGAGGAGATCAATCAACATTTGGTCCGTAATCAGCTCGACCTTGCCGGGAAGACAATTTATGTGCAGAAGAATACCGCTTACGCGGAGAGGATGCGCAGTCTGTCCGACGAGATTGGAGCTGAAATCCACTTAAAAGAAGACTCGGTTTACGGCGTGGAACAGTTGGTAGCCATGGTGGCCGAAGGAAAAATCGATTACACCGTTTGCGACGAGAACGTTGGAAAAGTCAACGAAGGCTACTACCCCAACCTCGATGTGAAAACTCCGGTCAGCTTTCCTCAGTACCTGGCCTGGGCGGTTCGTAAAGATTCGCCTTCGCTGAAGCAATACATCGATGAGTGGATTCAGAATTTCCGCAAGTCGGACCAATACCGGAAACTGTACAACAAATATTTCCGTAATCCGCGCACAGCTTCTATCGTGCAGAGCAATTATCACTCGCTCAACGGAAACCATCTTTCGCGCTACGATTCTATCATCAAGAAAGATAGTAAGGAAATTCACTGGGACTGGCGTTTGGTTGCTTCAATCATATACCAGGAATCGCGCTTCGATCCGCATGCGGAATCGTGGGCAGGAGCTGTTGGCTTGATGCAGTTGATGCCGGAAACGGCCGACTGGTTTAATGTAAACGACTTGTTAGATCCGAAACAGAATATTTATGGCGGAACGCAGATGCTTTCGTGGCTCGACAATTATTTCTCCGACGATATTCCTGATAAGACTGAACGGTTGAAATTTGTACTGGCGGCTTACAACGTTGGATTGGGGCACGTGCTCGATGCCCGTCGGCTGGCCCGGAAATACGGGAAAGATCCGAATATTTGGGATGGTAATGTCGATTACTTCCTGTTGCACAAATCAGTGGCGAAGTATTACAAGGATCCGCTAGTGAAGTGGGGATATTGTCGCGGAGAAGAACCTTACAACTACGTGAAAGAGGTTTGGGACCGGTACCTGCATTACCGCAATTTGTTTAAGGCGTCCTGACAGGCATCTGTTTCAGAACTTCCCGGAATTCGGAGAAAATCATTGCGGTAGCGCCCCAGATAATATGACCGTTGAAGCGAAAACAGGGAACTTCCCTGGGACCGTTTCGCGTTTCAATCTGCGTGGTTTGGATGGCATTCGGGGCCAGTAATTCGTTGACCGGAACTAAAATCAAATCATCTACTTCGGTGTGATTGATCTGAAAATCCGGCTTTGATTCGCTCCAGCCAACTACCGGCGAAATAAAGAAGTTGCTGACCGGCACGTATAACGGGCTCAGTCTCCCCAAAATATCGATGCTGGAAGGAATCACGCCGACTTCTTCCTGCGATTCCCGTAAGGCGGTTGCAATCAAATCGGGGTCCTGTTCTTCCTGTCTTCCTCCCGGGAAAGAAATCTGGCCGGCATGATTTTTCATGGTTTCCGGCCGCCGAATGAAGCAGGTGTAAAGTTCCTTATTGTCGGGGAACAATGTCAGCAAAACGCCGCTTTGATTGACAGACAAATCACTGGTAACCGGCTTAAGTTTTCGCCCGACGGGAAGCAGCAAACGATGCGCTTTTTCTCCCGGAAGGGAATGCGAAAGTGCAAACCGGAGATAGGATTGTATTTGATAAAAGTCTGTCATAAATGCCTCTGAATTTACAAATTTCCCGCTGAACGTTTTCTCAATCGAACCGGATGGCTTTGTCCGGGGTGATGCGGGAAATATACCATGAAGGAATCACCAGCATCGATACGGTAATAACCAGCGTTCCGATATTCAACAGAACAAAGTGAAGCAGCTTAAGGTTGATTGGAACGGTGTTGACGTAGTACGACGTTGGATCGAGTTTGATGATACCAAACTGCGCCTGAAGGAAACAAATCAACAAACCAATGATGTTGCCCCACAGCATCCCTTTCCCGATTAGGAAAGTAGACAGGTAAAGAAACACCTTCCGAACACTCATGTTTTCAGTCCCCAGCGCTTTCAAAATACCAATCATGTTAGTGCGTTCAAGGATAAGAATCAGCAGGCCGGATACCATGTTAAAACCGGCGACCATTAAAATCAGAGCCAGAATAACCCAAACGTTCATGTCTAGGAGGTTCAGCCAGTCGAAAATCTGTGGATACTTATATTTGATACTTACGGTCCGCAAAACCGGCAGGTTTTTCTGATCCTCGTATCGAAGTGTGAGGTTACGAACCTCCTGCGTCATGTGATCTATCTCGTCGTAATTATTCAGCGCAACTTCAAAACCGCTTACCTGGTTATTCGTCCAGTTATTCAAACGCTGAATGTGCTTGATGTCGGCAAGAATGAACAACTTGTCAAACTCTTCGAGATTGGTTTTGTATATGCCGGTTATTTTAAAACGACGCATGCGCGGAGCACTCGAGGCATCGTTCAGAAAATACATGAATAGCGGATCGCCCAATTTCAGTTTCAGTAAGTCTGACAGCTGTTGCGAGATGATAACGTCGTCGGTGCGAATCGAATCCTTAACATGAAAGATTTTGCCCTCGACCATGTTTTTGCGGAAAAAGCTCCAGTCAAAATCGGGGCCAACTCCTTTCAGCACGACGCCCTGAATTTCCTTTTTGGTTTTGATGATACCGGGTTTGGTCGCAAACATTTCCACGTGCCTCACATCCGGCATGCCGCGTAGCGAGTCGAGCCACGGCTGTTGTTTGGGGACGGGCTTGTTTTCGTATGACGAATTGGAATCGTAGTTCACCACTTGAATATCGGAACCAAAACCAATTACCTTCTTGCGGATTTGCGATTTGAAACCGGTGACAATTGCCACGGAGAGAATCATCACGATAAGTCCCAATGCTATGCCGATAATGGCGAATGAAACAATGGAACGCGAAAACCGCTTTTTCCCCTCGCGGGTAGAAAAAATCCTACGTGCTATATATAGTTCTGTGTTGATTCGGGACACCTTGGTAATGATTTTGCGTAAAGGTAGCGAAAAATTCTACGGTGCTAAGCCCGGCGACGGTTAATGAATGGCAATGCCCAAAGGGAAATCAACCCGACGATAAGCATCATGGACGTTTGGGCAGCATGTACCAAAAAGGCAAAAATAACGCCGTTACTTTTCGCTACTCCATAAAGGGCCAAACCTTCGATAGTCATTACGTGCCAGGCACCAATTCCACCCTGAACCGGGGCAACCATTCCATAACTTCCCAGCACAAATACAGTCATGCCGGCCAGAATTGGTAAGCCGCTGGTGAATTCAAAAGCCTGGAAGGAAACGTAGCTCATCAGGAAGTACATGCCCCAGATAAAAACGGTGTGGAAAACAAACGTCAGCTTATTATCCATGGTTTTGAATGAACGGAATCCTTCACCAAAATTGCTAAGTACTTCATTGAATTTCTTAGCTGCGGGCAAATGGCCGTATTTCTTCCGGAAGATAATAAGGGCAGCAATTCCGAAAATCACTGCTCCAATCAATACCGGTGACGTGAGAACAGCGAGCACTTTGTCTTCTACTTCCGGGTTGTGATGCAGGAAGAGCAGCATCTTATCAAACTGGGTAACAAATACAAACAAGGTGAGTAGCAAGAGCATGATGACGTCGACGAAACGTTCGAGTACCACGGTACCCAGCAATTTCGACATGGAAATATTTTCGTACTTCGACAAGGCACCGCAACGCGAAACTTCACCCAAACGTGGAAGGGCCAAATTCATTAAGTAACCAATCATTACGGCAAAAAAAGTGTTGAGTTTGCGGGGCTTTTTTCCCAATGGTTTGATCAGGATAACCCAGCGCAACGTGCGACTGATGTGGCTTAGCAGGCCAAGAAACAGTGAAAACCAAATCCAGCGGTAATCTACGCTATTTTTCAACACCGATTTAATGCGGTCGATATCCTGACCGCGGTAAACGAGCCAGAAGAGAAATATGCCTAATGCCAGAAAAATTAATGCCTTGGCTATATCGAGTATCTTTTTCTTCAAAACGATTCGGGTTTTTGGATTGGTAAATTACCAGGGCAATCTACTATCGTCTTCGGGCGAAAGCCACTGAATTTTTGTACTTTTGGACTTCTTTTAAGTTGAGCAAATTTAGCTTTTTTCGGGAAACACAACACATTTAGTCTAAGTCTTGATAACTCGGATATGACAGTAAGGGCAAAGAAAAACCTGGGACAGCATTTTCTAACGGACAAAAATATTGCCCGCAAGATTGTGGAGAGCCTGCTAAAGAAGGATATTAAACAGGTGCTGGAAGTTGGGCCGGGTATGGGCGTACTGACGCAGTTCCTGCTGGAAGAGAAAGATTTACAAACGTATGTGGTTGAGATTGACCGGGAGTCGGTTGCTTATTTGCACGAGCATTTCCCTGCTCTTGGAGACCATGTGATTTCCGGTGATTTTCTGAAAATGAATTTATCGGAGAAACTTTCCGGACCTTTTGCTTTGATTGGAAACTTCCCCTATAATATTTCTTCCCAGATTTTTTTCAGGGTACTGGAATATCGCAATCAGATTCCCGCGGTGGTGGGAATGATCCAGAAAGAGGTCGCTGAGCGCATCGCCGCAGGACCGGGAAGTAAAACCTACGGAATCCTGAGTGTACTGCTGCAGACCTGGTACGATATCGAGTATCTATTTACAGTACACGAACACGTTTTCTCACCGCCACCTAAAGTAAAATCGGCTGTTATCCGGTTAACCCGGAATAAGGTGGAATCGTTGGAATGCGACGAGAAATTGCTATTCACTATCGTGAAGCAATCCTTTAATCAGCGGCGAAAAACACTGCGAAACAGTTTGAAAGGACTTGTTCCGGAAATCGACCAGCTCGATCCTGCCTGGCTAAAGAAACGGCCGGAGCAATTGTCTGTTCTGGAGTTTATTGAACTGACCCGCGAAATAGAAAAGGTACGTTCGTTCGGAAATTAAACCGTATTGATCGCTTCTACCGGGTCGAGACCGGACGCCTTTCGGGCTGGTAACATTCCGGCTACTATTCCGATAGTGGCTGAAATGAAAATTCCGGTGAGAATGTTTCCCAGCGTTAGTGAGATCTGGAAGGACGAAACCTGACTGACAAAAACGGCTCCGCCATACACAATCAGTAATCCAATCAATCCTCCCATAACGGAAAGAACGACCGATTCGAAAAGGAACTCCAGCATAATGAAGTAATTTTTCGCACCCAGCGATTTTTGGATTCCGATGATTCGCGTCCGCTCCCGAACCGAAACGAACATGATGTTCGCAATACCGAAACCTCCCACAAGGATGGCAAATCCTCCGATGATCCACCCAGCCAGATTGAAGATCCGGAAGAAATTATCGAGCTGGCCGGAAATGAGGCTTACTTCGTTCAGTGCAAAGTCGTTTTCTTCGCTTGGTTTAAGTCGCCGGATGGAACGCATTACTCCTTCCAAATCGTCGTGGAGCCGCTGTGCCGATACGCCTTCTTTCCCTTTTACAATGATGCTTTGCCCCATGTCGCTGCGTATGTCGACCATGCGGGCCGCAAACTTGATGGGAAGCAGCACCCGCTTGTCCATACTGGTACCGAACATGTCTTCGCCCATTTTGGTAAAGACACCGATGATATAAATTTTATAGCCTTGTATTTTGATGGTTTTCCCAACCGGATTTTCATTCGGGAAAAGTTGTGATGCCACATCTGCTCCCAGCATACCGAGGTTCCGTGCTGAGTTCATCTCAATTTCGGAGAATGCCCTGCCCCGTGCCACATCCAGCGACCAGATGTGAATCAATCCGGGCGAGGTTCCCATGATTTGCACATTCTCGGCACTGTTTCTACCCACTTGTACGGTGCGCTGAAAACCGACATTGAATGACGCATCTTGCGACAATTGCGAACGCCGCAAAATATCTTCAGCCTCCTGTAGGCTGGGAACCGGGCGGTTCATGTATTTCCACCAGGGATATTCTGTTTCACCTTCGGGCGGAGCCCACGGCCATTTCTGAATATAAATTACGTTGCTACCCAACGACTCCATACTGTTACGAATGGCCCGTTCCAGCGAGTCAATCACGGTTAAAACCGATATGATACTGAAGATGCCGATCGTAATTCCCAAAAGCGAAAGAAATGTTCGCAATTTGTTTACGATTAAAGCATTGTATGCAAAACGGAAACTTTCGAGTATGAGTTTGAGTAAAAGCATAGCATTTAATGGTTGTTTAAAGGTAGGAATAATTTAAAAAGAGACCTTGGCTCGCTTTTGTTTTTATGTTTATTGAAAATATTATAAATCAATTTATAAAAGGCCTGAAAACTTACGGCTTTTTATTAACTTTGCGGGTAAAAGTTAAATAATTATAAATGAGCGGCTTAAAGAAGATAAAATCAGCGTTGATTTCTGTTTATCACAAAGATAAACTGGATCTCATTGTTCAAAAACTGAATGAGCTGGGGGTAACGATCTATTCGACCGGGGGCACACAAAAGTTTATTAGTGACTTGAATGTGCCGGTAAGTGCAGTGGAAGATTTGACTACTTACCCCTCCATTTTGGGAGGAAGAGTGAAAACGCTTCATCCGAAGGTATTTGGTGGAATCCTGGCTCGCAGGGAGAACAAAGGAGATCAGGAACAGCTTAAACAGTATGAGATTCCAGAAATTGATTTGGTAATTGTCGACCTTTACCCCTTTGAGGAAACGGTTGCCACAGGAGCTTCGGAAGCTGATATTATTGAGAAGATCGATATCGGCGGAATAGCGTTGATTAGGGGAGCCGCCAAGAATTTTAATGATGTACTGATTGTTTCCCACCGCGGTCAGTACGAAGCGTTGCAGGCTTTGCTCGATGAAAAAGGAGGCGAAACTTCGCTGGATGACCGGAAAGCTTTCGCCGGAGAAGCCTTTGCAACTTCTTCGCATTACGATACTGCTATTTATAATTATTTTGCTGGCGAATGGCCGGAAAATTTCCGTGCCAGCCAGAATGAGTCGAAGTCGTTGCGCTACGGTGAAAACCCTCATCAGAAAGGTGTTTTCTTCGGCAAGTTTGACGAAATGTTCGAGCAGCTTCACGGCAAGGAGATTTCATACAACAATTTGCTGGATATCGATGCAGCCGTCAGTTTGATTGACGAGTATGACGACACGACATTTGCTATCCTAAAACACAACAACGCCTGCGGATGTGCCAGCCGCGAGAATCTTGTAGAAGCATGGAAAGACGCATTGGCCGGTGATCCGGTATCTGCTTTTGGTGGAATTTTAATTACCAACCGGGAAGTAGATGCGGCTACCGCTGCCGAAGCGAACAAGATTTTCTTTGAGGTAATTATTGCTCCTGCATATTCAGCGGAAGCACTCGAAATTTTGGAGAGTAAGAAGAACCGTATCATCCTGATTAGGAAAGAGGCGAAGATGTCGGATGTACAATTCCGGAGTGTGCTGAATGGAGTGATTGTGCAGGAAAAAGACAGGAAACGGGAAGTAGCCGAAGAGTTGCAGCCGGTAACGAAAAAAGTACCTACAGTAGAACAGGTGGAAGATTTATTGTTTGCAAATCGCTTGGTTAAACAATCAAAATCGAATACGATCGTTCTAGCTAAGGGAAAACAACTGCTGGCGAGTGGTGTTGGCGAAACTTCCCGGGTGGATGCACTGAAGCATGCCATTGAAAAAGCAAAATCGTTTGGTTTTGATTTGAAGGGCGCTGTGATGTCATCTGATGCGTTCTTTCCATTTGCCGACTCGGTAGAAATTGCACATAACGAGGGGATCGATTGTGTGATTCAGCCGGGGGGATCAATCCGGGATAAAGACTCCATCGAATTCTGCGACGCGCATGATATGGCGATGGTTGTAACCGGAATCCGGCATTTTAAACATTGAGAAGTATTAACAATAAATGAACTAAGACACGTATACGTATGGGCCTATTCTCGTTTCTTACCCAGGAAATTGCCATCGACCTTGGTACGGCCAATACCATCATTATTCATAATGATAAAATTGTTGTTGATGAACCATCGATCGTGACCATCGATATGAAAACCGAAAAAATGGTCGCCATCGGGGAGAAGGCAAGGCAGATGCAGGGGAAAACACACGCGAATCTGAAAACAATCCGTCCGTTACGCGACGGGGTGATTGCTGATTTTAACGCGGCAGAACAGATGATCAGAGGGATGATTAAAATGATTCATCCGAAAAGCCGTTTGTTTTCACCGGCATTAAAAATGGTAGTTTGTATCCCGTCCGGCTCAACCGAAGTGGAGATCAGGGCGGTACGCGACTCGTCGGAACATGCCGGCGGACGCGAAGTTTACATGATTTACGAACCGATGGCGGCCGCTATTGGTATCGGCCTCGATGTAGAAGCACCCGAGGGAAATATGATTGTCGATATCGGTGGTGGTACTACCGAGATTGCCGTTATCTCGCTTGGCGGAATTGTGACGAACAAGTCCATCCGTATTGCGGGTGACGACCTGACCGGCGACATCATGGAGTACATGCGTCACCAGCACAACATTAAGATTGGCGAGCGTACGGCAGAGGAGATCAAAATCAACGTAGGCGCTGCATTGTCTGAGTTAGAGGATGCACCATCGGATTTTATTATCCAGGGACCGAACCAAATGACGGCATTGCCCATCGAAGTTCCGGTATCTTACCAGGAAATTGCGCATTGTCTGGAAAAATCGATTTCGAAGATTGAAACAGCTATATTGAGTGCATTGGAGCAAACTCCGCCGGAGTTGTATGCCGATATCGTGAACCGCGGTATTTGGCTGGCAGGTGGTGGTGCATTGCTGCGCGGACTCGACAAACGCCTGTCCGATAAGATTAATATTCCGTTCCATATTGCTGAAGACCCGTTGCGGGCTGTGGCCAGAGGAACCGGAATTGCACTGAAGAATGTGGACAAATTCTCATTTCTTCTTCGTTAACATGAAATAAAATTAACGCGGACCAGGGAGGAGTATATTCCTCCCTTTTTTGCCTATGAGGAGTTTACTACGTTTTCTGGCTAAGTACCACGTCGTGTTTTTATTCGTATTTCTGGAAGTGCTGTCCATCATGATGATCGTGAAGTACAATAATTATCAACGTGTCAAATTTATGAGTTCCAGTAACCAGTTAACCGGAAGCATTTATGACGGTTATTGGGGGATTGCGCAGTATTTTTCCTTGAAACAACTCAACGATGAATTGGCTGAAGAAAATGCCAAGTTACGCTCGGAGTTGATGCGCGAGGAGCTTTCGAAGATAGGGAACGATGCTCCGCAACAAGATTCACTGTATCAGCAAAACTTTTTCTTCCTCACTGCCAAGGTGATTAACAATTCGGTGAACCGGGTTCATAATTATATTTTGCTGAATAAAGGTTCGCGGCATGGAATAAAACCCGATATGGGAGTGGTTTCCAGCAATGGTGTGGTCGGTGTGGTAACGAACGTGTCGAAAAATTACTGTACCGTTATTTCGCTCCTGAACAACCGGTTGAAGATTAGTGCAAAGATCAAGCGTAACAATTACTTTGGTTCGCTTACGTGGAATGGTGATGATTACCGCAAAGCCGAACTCGATGAGATTCCTTTTCATGTGGATGTAGCCAAAGGCGATACCATTGTGACGAGTGGTTATTCGGCCATCTTCCCGGAAGGATTGATGTTGGGGACGGTTTCTGATTATTCACTCCAGGGAGGTAGTAATTTCTACAAAATCACGGTTAACCTTTCGGTCGATTTCAAGAACCTGGTGTATGTGGATGTTATTCAGAACAAAACACGCGACGAAATACTGAAGCTCGAATCAACGGACGAAAATGATCAATGATATTCTGAAATACGGCATTATGTATGTTGTGCTGGTCCTGGTTCAGGTCCTGCTCATCAACAATGTGCAATTGGGGGGAATGTATTCTCCATTCATCTATATTCTTTTCATTCTATTGCTGCCGTTCGATACGCCCCGTTATCTGTTGCTGATGCTCGGATTTTTACTGGGATTGACAATCGACATTTTCTCCAATACGCCGGGAATTCATGCTTCAGCTACGGTATTCACAGCTTTTTTACGGCCCGGAGTTTTGATGTTGATCTCTTCCAGGGACACGTATGAACCGGGAAGCGCACCGCGAATTAGTACATACGGTTTCGAGTGGTTCCTGAAGTACGCTGTTATCCTGGTGTTGGCGCACAACCTGTTTCTCTTTTTCGTGGAAGCATTTACCCTGCACGGGTTATTTCATACGTTGCTTAAAGCAATCATCAACGCCTTTTTATCGATAATTTTAATAGTTTTGAGCCAATATCTGGTATTCCGGAAATAGCATGGTTCGAAATTAATAGTGGTGGATTCCAACGCAAAACGTACATATCTTATTGCAGCCATATTTTTAGTGGTAGCTGTGATGTATTTAATTCGCCTGTTTACGCTGCAGGTGGTTGATACATCGTACAAACTTTCAGCTACCAATAACGTGGTGCGCCGTATTGTGAACTACCCTGCGAGAGGGTTGGTTTACGATAGGAAGGGGACACTGCTGGTGTACAATCAGGCTGCTTACGATATGCTGGTTACACCTCGCGAATTGCAGCCTTTCGACACCCTGAATTTCTGCAATATTACCGGTGTAACGAAAGAAGAACTGGAGGAGCAACTGCAAAAGGCAAAGGATTACTCTTACTTTAAACCTTCCGTAATCATCAAGCAGTTGTCGGCCCAGCGATATGCCATTCTGCAGGAACAGTTGTACAAATTTTCCGGTTTCTTCGTGCAAACACGTACGCTTCGGGAATATCCACAGAAGATCGCATCGCACGTACTGGGATACGTTGGCGAAGTGAACCAGCAGATGATTAAAAAGGATCCGTATTACGAAACGGGTGATTATGCTGGTATTACTGGACTCGAAAAATCATACGAGAAGGAGCTTCGAGGTAAAAAGGGAGTCAACTACCTGATGGTGGACGTGCACAACCGGATAAAAGGCTCTTTTCAAAACGGTCGTTACGACACAACCGCAGTGATTGGGGAGAATGTTGTGACTTCGCTGGACGCCGATTTGCAACGTTACGGCGAAAAGCTGATGCAGGGAAAAGCCGGAAGTATTGTAGCCATCGAACCTTCGACAGGTGAGGTTCTGACATTGGTTAGCTCGCCGACATACGATCCCAATTTGCTGGTTGGGCGCGACAGGGGGGAGCATTACCTGGCGCTGGCGCGTGATACGCTGAATCCTTTATTCAATCGCGCATTTATGGCGCAATATCCTCCGGGGTCGACCTTTAAAATGGTGAACGCTCTGATTGGACTACAGGAAGGAGTCCTAACACCCTATACTCGTTATGCATGTCATTATGGCTACACAGTTGGTAATTATCATATGGGGTGCCATCACGATACCGTTTTTACATTAAGTGGTTCTATTGCCGAATCCTGTAACGCATATTATGCCCAGGAGTTTCGCAGTATACTGGAGAATCCTAAATACCCGGATGTTCGACAGGCCTATGATACATGGCGGAAATACGTGATGAGTTTTGGTTTTGGCCGTACGCTGGGAACCGATTTTCCGAATGAGCTGAAAGGATTTGTGCCTTCTTCCAATTTTTATGAGAAGTACGTGTTTAAAGGGTCCCGTTGGCGGGCTTTGCCGATTATCTCGCTGGCCATTGGGCAGGGCGAGCTGGGAATTACTCCTTTGCAGCTGGCTAATTATGCGGCAACATTGGCAAACCGGGGCTATTATTATATTCCTCATATAGTAAAGAAAATTCAGAATGAAAATATTCCCACGCGGTTTACAGAGCGGCATTATACCGATATTGACACGACTCAATTCTCAAAAATCATTGAGGGAATGGAAGAAGTGATGGAACCAGGTGGTACGGCTGCTATGTCACATATTCCTGGAATTCTGGTTTGCGGAAAGACGGGAACAGCACAAAACCCGCATGGGGCCGATCACTCGGTTTTCATGGCATTTGCGCCAGCCGACCATCCGAAGATTGCCATTTCTGTTTATGTAGAGAATGGAGTCTGGGGCGCCCGGTATGCCGCGCCGATTGCCAGCCTGATGATTGAGAAATACCTGACTGATTCGATTTCCTCCGGAAGGAAATGGCTGGAGAAACGTATGATGGAAGCCAATTTGCTGGAACCGAAGAAGCCTAAAAAGAAGGCTCCGGCAAAACCGGAAACAACCGTCAGCAGCACTACAAATAAAACTCCTGAAAGGGATACGGTGCCTCCTAAAGAGATAGCGGTAAAAAGAGATTCACTGGTTATACAAGAAGATACAATCAATTGATACGCAGGAATAACATATGGTATAATCTTGATTGGATCACGGTCCTACTTTACGTGATTCTGGTGTTCATGGGGTGGCTGAATATTTATGCCGCTGTGTACAACGAAGATCATCAGAGCATCATGGACATGACCCAACGCTATGGTAAGCAGCTGATTTGGATCCTAATGGCTTCGTTTATTGCCATTACCGTGCTGATTATCGATAGTAAATTTTATGTGGCGTTTGCCTATGTTTTTTATGCTGTGGTCATTGTTCTGCTCGTTGCCGTCCTATTCTTCGGAAAGGAAGTGAATGGTGCACGCGCCTGGTTTGAGATTGGCGGATTTGCGCTGCAGCCCGCTGAGCTTGGGAAGTTTGTTACGAACCTGGCGGTAGCCAAATACATTAGTCAGTACAATTTCAAGATGCACCGGATTAAATCGCTGGCGGTGTTGGGGATGTTGATCGGTATCCCCGCCTTGCTGATTATTGCACAGAACGACACCGGTTCGGCGTTGGTTTATGCCGTATTCATCCTGGTTTTCTACCGCGAAGGCTTGTCAGGGATGTTCCTGTTCTGGGGATTTGCTGCAGCGGTATTATTTGTCCTTACACTCATTTGGAATGAAGTTCGCCTGGTTGGCTTCCTCATTTTTGCATCGATACTGGCGTATGGAATTGTTCGCCAGAAAATGAAGGAAGTAATTAAGATGGTCGTCATTTTTGCGGCTATCCTGGGTGTTGTCTACCTGTTTAGTCACATGGTTCGTCCAGGATGGTCGACGGCTATAATATTATATGCTGCTACCGGGATTTCGATTTTTGTCTTCATCATTTACGGTATCCGGAAAAGAATTCAGCCGGTGTTGTGGGTTGTGCTGTTCTTTGTCAGCTCGCTGGCACTCAGTAAGTCGGTTTCTTTCGTGTATCAAGATGTGCTGGTCGCTCACCAACGCGATCGGATTGACGAAGTACTGGGTATTCGTTCCGATCCATTAGGCGTAGGGTACAATGTGAATCAATCGAAAATTGCCATTGGTTCAGGCGGCGTTACGGGAAAAGGTTTCCTGAAAGGAACCCAGACGAAATTCAACTTTGTGCCCGAGCAGAGTACCGACTTTATCTTCTGTACGGTAGGCGAAGAGTGGGGCTTCCTGGGAACCTCGACGGTGATTATCCTATTCATGATATTATTGATACGCTTGTTGTTCCTTGCCGAACGACAGCGTTCCCGGTTTAGTCGGGTATATGGATATGGTGTGGCCGGAATTCTATTTTTTCACTTCGCTATTAATATCGGTATGACTATCGGTTTGGTGCCGGTTATCGGTATTCCACTTCCGTTTTTCAGCTATGGCGGGTCATCGCTGTGGTCGTTCACATTCCTGTTGTTTATCTTTTTGCGCCTCGATGCTAGTCGCATGGAAATCCTTAGATAATAGCACGATAGTATTCTGATTTGATAAATAACCTTTATTTTACTACCTTTAGGAGCCAATAAAATGAAGCTATCGCCTAACGTGCTGTCTAATAGGTAAATATATGCCTTCCTGAAAACGGCTTCATTATCCTTGTTTGGCATCAATTTTATTTTGGGGTTATTTTTAATTTTTCTAGGGTATGATGAAGTATCGTTCTTATTCTTTGTCCAATTTTCGTTCGATTCCGCAAATCGATCTACTTTCTGAGGAACAAAAATTTACTATCGAAGTGGTAGGTACAGTCTTGCCATTCAAGGTCAGTAACTATGTTATTGATGAGCTAATTGACTGGGACCATTTCGAGCATGATCCGTTTTTTATTCTCACCTTCCCGCAAAGGGGAATGTTATCAGACGAACATTTTAATGAAGTCGCTGATTTATTGCGATCAGATGCTGAAAAATCTAAAGTCAAACAGGTGGTCGACCGCATTCGTTTGCAGTTGAATCCCAATCCTGCCGGACAGGAACACAACGTGCCGGTTTTTAATGGGGAACGTTTGGCCGGTATTCAGCATAAGTACCGCGAAACCATGTTGTTTTTCCCCAGTCAGGGACAAACCTGCCATGCTTATTGCACATTCTGTTTCCGGTGGTCGCAGTTCGCCTTGCAGGATACAAAATTCGCCATGAAAGAAGCCGATTTGATGGTGAGGTATCTCAGGGCTCATCCCGAGATATCGGATGTGTTGTTTACCGGCGGCGATCCGGCAGTGATGAAAACCAAGTTTTTCAGGCATTACCTGGAAGCTATTATCGATGCAGATCTTCCCGGTGTTAAAACTATTCGAATCGGAACCAAAGCATTAACCTACTGGCCTTATCGTTTCTCCACGGACGATGATGCGGAAGAGCTGATGGACTTATTCCGCAAGGTGATTAAGAGTGGAATCAATCTGAGCATCATGGCCCATTTCAATCATCCAAGGGCGTTGGAAACAGATGCGGTTCAGGATGCGATTGCGAATATTCATTCTACCGGAGCACAGATTCGTTCGCAGTCGCCGTTGATGAAGCACATCAATGATCATCCGTTTTTGTGGTCGAAGATGTGGCGCAAACAGGTTGATTTGGGCATTATCCCTTATTACATGTTTATTGCACGCGATACCGGGGCACAGGATTATTTCGCGGTAACGCTGGACAATGCCTGGAAGATTTTCCGCAAGGCTTATCAGCAGGTGAGTGGGGTATGTCGTACCGTTCGCGGTCCGAGTATGTCGAGCGAGCCGGGTAAAATACGCATTGTGGGGGTGTCGGAAATTAATGGGGAGAAAGTGTTTGTGTTGAACTTCATTCAGGGGCGAAACCCCGATTGGACGAACCGGCCGTTCTTTGCCAAATACGATCCGGATGCTATCTGGATAAGCGATTTAAAACCGGCTTTCGGCGAGGAGGAGTTTTTCTTCGAAGAGGAGTTGGTTTCAATGAGTGATTAAAAATATTCAGCCCCGCTTCAGTCGGGGCATTTTTATTTCTACCCCGGCCTCCTCTATCGCAAACTGGATGATTTCCGGGAAGAAGCGGGCAAAAGCCTCGTCGAACTGCGCATATTCTTCCTTGAGTGTTTTCATGGCAAAAGGCGTTTCTTCGGGCAGGGAGGTACGGCGACTTAAGATGCTTAACGACTCCTCGATTCCTTTGAATTGTGCGTATGATTCCAGGCGTTTATGCTGAATGAGAAACGGTGCGAAAAGCTTGACGCGTGCAGGTAATATTCGGTAATTGGACATCAGGATGCCATGAAAACGGCGGGTGGCATTCTTCAACGAGTGATTCGAATAACGTTGCCAGTTGGCAGCCAGAAAATGGTCGAAAAAGATATCGGTTACTACGCCTGCATATTTCCGGTAACCCGGACGAAGCAGTTGGTTACAGGCCCGCACAGCTTCGTGGCGGTCGGTGAATTCGTCTATCTTGCGGTGCAGCAAAATTCCTCTTTCCACTTCGGCCGGAAAATCACGGTGTTGCTTTCCTTTCACGTAATCACCGATAAAATTTCCCAGCATCAATTCTTCCGACTCTCCCGATAAGTATATGTGCGCAAGATAGTTCATTCCATCCCTCCTAATCTGGCGGCAAAGTGCTATTTATTCCGGTAATATCCAAATCGGACGTTTTCATCCGCTGATCAGGTGAGAAAATTCATGTTCTGGACGCATTGTTTTGGTTAATTTAAAAGAATCGTTTAAACCTCTCACATCTAAATCATTTCAACTATGGCACGCCGTAATGTTCTTATCATCGGGGCTGCTGGCCGCGATTTTCACAACTTTAACACCTTTTTCAGGGACAATCCCGATTACCGGGTGGTTGCATTTACTGCCACTCAAATTCCCGACATCGACGGGAGAAAGTATCCGCCGGAACTTGCCGGAGCCAATCTCTACCCGGATGGCATTCCGGTTTACGAGCAAAACGATTTGGCGAAGCTGATTCGGGAACTGGAAGTCCAGGATTGCTTCTTCTCTTACAGCGACGTTTCGTATGATAAGGTGATGAGCCTGGCTTCCGTTGTGCAGGCTGCCGGAGCCAACTTTATGTTGCTCGGTCCCGGCGAAACCATGCTGCGAAGTACCAAGCCACTCATCTCGGTGACCGCTACCCGTACCGGATGTGGAAAAAGCCAGACTTCCCGAAAGGTAGTGGAACTGCTGACCCAAATGGGATTGAAAGTGGTGGCTATACGGCACCCCATGCCTTATGGCGACCTGAATGCACAAAAAGTGCAGCGATTTGCTGAAATTGCCGACCTGAAGAAACACAAATGTACCATCGAGGAGATGGAAGAATACGAACCGCACATTGTTCGCGGAAACGTGATTTACGCCGGCGTGGACTACGAAGCGATTCTGGGTGCCGCGGAAAATGACCCCAACGGATGCGATGTTATTCTTTGGGACGGCGGGAACAACGATATGTCGTTCTACCACTCCGATTTGTCGATTGTGGTGGCCGATCCGCATCGAGCAGGAGCCGAAGGAGCTTACTATCCCAGCGAAGTAAATGTACGGTTGGCCGATGTGGTTATCATCAATAAAATTGATACCTCCGCGCCGGAGAAAATTCAGGCTGTTCGTGATAACATTGCCCGCATTAACCCGAAAGCGGTGATTGTGGAGGGCGCTTCTCCCGTAAGGGTGGAAGATCCGGAGTTGATTCGCGGCAAGCGGATTTTGGCTGTTGAAGATGGCCCGACCCTGACGCACGGAGAAATGAAGATAGGGGCAGCCATTGTGGCGGCACAGAAACTGGGAGCTAGTGAAATTGTCGATCCGCGCCCGTGGCTGGCTGGCAAGCTTGAAGAGACTTTCCGGATTTATCCGAACATCGGTACGTTGTTGCCGGCGATGGGATATGGGGATGAACAGGTGAAAGACCTGGAAAAAACCATCAACAAAGTCGATTGTGACGCGGTGATTGTGGGAACACCGATCGATCTGCGCCGTGTGGTAAAAATTAAAAAACCATCGACCCGGGTATATTACGATCTGGAAGAGATTGGGGAGCCCAAACTGACGGGTATACTGGATGAATTCGTTAAAAAACATCTTCCCGGAAGGGTATAAGAACAGGAAAGCGGCTTCGGTCGCTTTTTTTATTTTATTTATATAAACATTACCTTCACGTGAAACTTGATGGCAACGGTTGGTTGCTCCAAAATTTTTCTTCGTACATGACATATAATATCATCGCATTTGGGGAGTTGTTATGGGATTTGTTGCCTGAAGGCAAGGCATTGGGAGGCGCTCCGGCGAACTTCATATTTAGGGTGAACCACTTTGGAAATAACGGCCGGCTGATTACCCGCCTGGGAAATGACGAGCTGGGTAAAGAAGCGATGGAACGCGTGAAGGAAATCGGCTTGCCGACAGGATATGTGCAGGTGGATGAAAACGCTCCGACCGGAACAGTGGATGTGTTTCTGGACAAACAGGGAATTCCCGATTTTACCATCAATGCCGGCGTGGCCTTTGACGAGATTGAATTTACTTCCGACATAAAGGAGCTGGCTTCCGAAGCGCACTGCATTTATTACGGAACGTTGGTCCAGCGCGGAGAGAAATCCCGTGAATCGCTTTTCAAATTGCTTGATGCGGCACCCAAGGCGTTGAAGTTTTGTGATATCAATTTACGGAAAGACTGTTATACACCCGAAACCCTGCACGAATCGCTTCAACGGGCCGATGTGGTCAAGATTAACGATGAGGAGATCATGGAGCTTGGGAAGATTTTTACGCTCATTGGGACCGATCCGCGAAGTTATGGTGAGGATTTGATGATGCGATACGACCTGGGAATTCTGTTGGTGACCATGGGTCCCAGGGGAGCTCAGTGCATCACGCAGGATGGCGAATTCTTTTATGATTCCGGTTACGAAGTGAAAGTGAAAGATACAGTCGGCTCGGGAGATGCGTTTTCGGCCGGATTTATCCACATTTTACTGAAAACCGGAGATGTGCACCATGCGCTGAACTTCGGTAATGCATTGGGCGCTTTAGCGGCAACAACAGCCGGCGCGACGGTTCCTATCAGCGAATCGGAAGTGATGGCCTTTATGCGAAAGTATTACGTTTGATATAACGAAACGAAATCACCTTACCGTCGATATATTCTTCTGCCCGGAACTATTTTTCCGGGCTTTTTTATTCCGGTACTGTTCCGGCAACTTCGCTACAGCGATTATAATCACACCGGCGATGGAGAGCAACCCGCCAAAAATCTGGTAGCCTTGTGGCAGTTGTCCGAAGTAAATCAACACACCTCCCATCACAAACAATCCTTTCAAAGCCTGGATGATGGAAGAGCGCGAAGCTTCGATGTGCTCGAAGCTCTTATAGAGCAGCAGGACCGCCAGGAATGGCCCGAAGAAAGCGCCCAGTCCGGTATTGAGCAATGCCCTGCCGGGGACATGAAACGAACTCCCCGAAACAGTAATCCAGCCGATGGCAAACAGGAAGAGCCAGAAGGTGCGGTTGAAGTTGAGCAATTCCGGAGGGAAATCTTTTACCTTCACTTTCACCAGGATGGTGGTGGCTGCAGCAAACAGGGCATTCAGCACTACGATTCCCGTACCCGGAATGAAGAAGTCGGAGAGTTTGGCCGAGCCTGAATAGCTGGTGACAAAAGCTCCCACCAAAACAACCACAATGCCCACCGTTTCGAGCCGGGTAAAGCGTTCTTTCAGCAGCACGACACCCATTAATGTTACAAAGAGCGGAAACAGGTTGCCCAGGAAACTGGTCACGGCCGGGTTTTCGATGACTTTGATGGAGGCGAAAAACAGGGTTGTCGTCGCTATTTCCATCGCGCCCAGCGTGGGCAATACCCAGCGCGACCTTTTCGGGATATTCCGCAACACCGACAACTTGCCGCGAAAGAGCACAACCGCCAGGTTCAGGCTGAAAGCAATCAGGAACCAGTAAAACCAGAACTGCGACATGCTCATGTGGTTCATGGCAGCTTTACTGAAGATGTACACGTTACTGAACGAAATGGTGGCCAGCACCGTGTATATGTAGCCGCGCGGGCGGTTAGCCTGTGTTGTCATACGGTTGGTATTTGGGTGCAAAGATAGATGTTTCGGGAATATGGAAAGACAACAGATATCAGACTTTAGATATGAGAGGGAGATGAAGTAAGGCGTAGGCTCAGGCAAAGGCGAAGAGGTTGAGGAATGACCAGGTGTTTTTATCGTGAAAATCCTCCTCCGGCCTGTCGCCCACCTCCTCCCAAGGAGGACATTTTTTCGGATCTAATATCTCTCATCTGATATCTAACAGTCTTCTTTGAAAAACTTATCAACCATTTCATATTATGTGTAGTAGTGGCGAACGTTCGATTTCTGATGGTGAACGTGCAAAAATCTGTGGTGAATGACACACTGTCCGAAAAAGTACACCCGGATGGACGCAGTTATGAACAATAAGCGGATGGGGCGCTTTAGGTTTCTTCTTTCTAATCGCTTAATTTTAGGTTAGTTCGTTTGGCGATGGTTGAGGAATGTGAGGCAGAACCATTGCCCGTTAGCAAAAGACCCAAAAAGGTGGTTATAACAACCCCGGCAATTGAAACCATTACAGACAACCTATAAAACGTTTAAAATTTTAGCGAATGAACACTGACCAAAACAAACACCTGCGTATGTACCTCAATACGCAAGCTGCACTGGACAACCACACCAATAAGTGGAACATGCTGCCGATTATGGTAGCCAAGAAAAATGAATATGATGAACTGATTCAGCGCATCATCAGCCAAAACGAGAAGACCAACCCGGCCAGCAAAGGCATCACCGAGAGCAAGGACCTGGTTCGTCACGGACTGACCGAAAAGGCGGTATCCCTGTCGGGGACGATGCAGGCTTTTGCCGCGGTGAATAACGACCTGGAGCTGGCCGAAAAGGTGAGCCTCACAAAAACAGCTCTGAACCATTGTCGTGAAACTGATTTGGAGGCTATGGTGGTTCCGGTAATTACCGAAGCCCGCAATCGTATCGAGGCGCTCACCGATTACCTGGTTACCGAAGATATGATTGTGGAAGTGGAGACCAGTCTCGACAACTTCAAGGCGTTGATTGGGCAGCCGCGTACCATCCGGAATAAGGCGTTTGCTGCCAAAACGGTGCTGGCCGATTTGTTCGACCAGACCGACGACCTGTTGAACAGCCAGCTCGATAAACTGATGCTGCGCTATCGTGCAACCGATAACGATTTTTACGAAGAATATACCCGGGCACGGGTGATTGTTGATTAATTTGCTTTTAATGGTTTAGATGAAAGCTCCGGCTCCCTTTGTCCTGTTTCCGGCAAGAGGCGTGTCGGAGCTTTCGATTGGAAAAGCTGCGCAAACCGCTTTACTGGCGGAGAAACGTACCCGTCAGGTAAAGAGAACATCTCGCCGGGCCACGAAAACTACTCCAGCTGTAAAGAAATGAACACGATGATCGAAGAAAACTACCCGGGTCGTGAAGAAATGAATACACTGAGTGAAGAAAACTACTCCAGCCACAAAGAAATGAACATGGCGAGCAAAGAAAACAACTCCTAGACTAAAGAAAACAACTCCGCGACCGACGCAGTGGCAGTTACAACTGACGCAATGGCAGTGGGGAGGGGAGCAGAGAATGCTGCTCATACTTTAAAAAATAGGTTAAGAATCTAATGGATATCAATAAAAAATAAAGTGTTATGAGAAGTGAAAGAATTGATAATTATCGTAAAATAGAAGAAATAAGAGGAACAAGGTTAATCGTTTATGTTACTGGTGATCGTCCTGGGATGGAAACACAGATTCATCCGGAAGTTTTGGAGTATTTTGTAAATCACTTAGATCCCCTAGGAAAAGTGGAGAAAATATCTCTACTCTTGTACACGAGAGGAGGTAATACATTAGCCGCTTGGAGTTTGGTAAACCTCATTAGGCAGTTTTGTAAAGAGTTTGAAGTAATAATTCCATCTAAGGCTCAAAGTTCAGGTACATTGATCTCTATTGGTGCCAACAAAGTTGTTATGACTAAGCAAGCAACTTTGGGACCAATAGATCCGAGTCTAAATGGTCCGTTAAATCCACAAAATCCACAGATTCCACAAAATCCAATGGCAAGAATTCCAGTAAGTGTTGAATCAATCAAGGGATATTTTGCTCTCGCAGAGGAGGATTTGAAGATAGGTAATGAGAAAGAGTTAACACAGATTTTGTTAAGCTTATCAGAGAAAGTTCATCCTTTAGTTCTAGGAGATGTATACAGATCGAGAACTCAAATTCAAATGCTAGCAAGAAAACTTCTTGCAAAACAAATTGATAATAAAGATAGGATTGAGGAAATTATTTCATTTTTGACGAGTGATTCAGGAAGCCATGATTATACGATCTACCGAAATGAAGCTAAGCATGAGTTGGGCCTAAATATTGAAAAACCTGATGACGAGTTTTATTCTATATTAAAACAAACCTTTGATGATATTCGGACAGAATTGGAGCTGTTGAATCCATTTGATCCAAATTTAATATTAGGCGCAAATCAATCGGCTCAATACTCTTGTCGAAGAGTATTGATTGAGAGTTCTCATGGTGGTACAGACGTATTTGTAAGCGAGGGGCAGTTTATCAGACAACAGCAACAAATTCCTCAGCCGCCTCCATTACCTCCGATGCAACGAACAATAATTGATGATCACCGTTCGTTTGAAGGATGGAGACATGAAGATTAATTTTTTTATTAACTTTGAACTAGAAACAAAGAACTATGAAAAAGGTAATCAGAAATACAGAGTTCAATAATCTGGTTAATTATTCAACCGAAAAGTCAAGCGCGGATTATGCCTCTGCCAGTCAATATAATTCAGTTGATCCAACGAGCTTGGCCTACGTTTCTAAAAATAATCAGATTGTGGAGTACCATTTGGTAGACTTTTCTGAGAAAGAGGTCAATAATGAGATGAAATTTTAATTTTTCTTCAAAATAGAGGATTAATAAAAGTTATGATTTTTAGGATGTCATCCCTCCGAGGAATGACATCCTTTTTTTCTTTGAACCTTCCGTCTCTGTCAGTGGTTTCATGAACCATAACCAACCCATCCTTACAGATGAACCAATACATTGCAATTCTTCGTGGCATCAATGTGGGTGGCAACCGGAAAATTAAGATGGCCGACCTGAAGGAGCTGTTTACCGGTCTGGGCTTCACGGAGATTTCAACATACATACAAAGCGGTAACGTGTTGTTCTCTTCCGCGAAAGCGGAGGATACCATGGCATTGGGTGACCAGCTGGAGCAAGCCATCGCCGATACATTTGGCTTCGATGTGCCGGTGATTGTCCGTACCGTTGAGGAACTGCAGCAGGCTGTTGCTGTCAACCCGTTTTACGCTTCGCCGGACGCCGATATCGAACGGTTGCACCTCACGTTTTTGAAAACAGAACCGGAAGCCGACAAGTTGGATGCCATTAACCAAATCAACCACTCACCTGACAAATTCAATATCATCGGTAACCATGCATTTGTTTATTGCTCGGGCCGCTACAGCGAATCCAAACTCACCAACGCTTTCTTTGAAAAGAAGCTGAAGGTACCCGCTACTACGCGAAACTGGAAAACGGTGCTGAAGCTGGTGGACCTTTCTATGGGAAAATGAGAGGGGGAGAAATGGCGAATAGGCGATAGGGAGTGTCATTTTCGGATTAAACTGCCCTTTCAGGGCGAAGGTATTTTTGTGCCGGACCCGAATTCCCGAGGCGTTGTCGTTGGGCTGAAGTAAGCTGTCTCTTCAAGACGAAGAGCACATGAAATATTTCGAGATGAGATTCCGATGCTATGATTTTCGGGCTGCCGGCCCGGTTTAATTTAGCCCAACGGCAACGCCTTGCAGTTGAAAAGCAAGAAATTTGTTATCGCCCTGAAAGGGCAACTTACCACTGATTTTTCATGTTAATATTTAGTTATGAGGGAGAACTTCTTTATCGAAATTTGAACAAGATACGCCTCTGGTTAGTTTTAGATAGTCAAAGGCTAAGGGGCCGGAGGTATCCTGCCGGGCCGGATGACCAGACAGCTAATCCGCCGAACGAATGAAACGAGATGAATGACTAACTTAAAAATGAAAGTGCTATGAGGAAGAGAATTTTTGCATGGAATGGTATGCTGGCAATTATTTTACTGATTGTTACGCAATCTTGTGCTCCTAAATCAGGACAACAGAACAACACGGGGACGGAAAAGATGGCGACACCTGAAGTAACCAAAGCGGTATGCGTCCTTCAGCCAACAGCAGGGAATCACGTCACCGGGACTGTTACCTTCACTAAAGTGGATGGCGGCGTTCAGGTAGTAGCCGACTTGAAAGGGCTGGCTCCGGGCAAACATGGTTTCCACGTGCATCAGTATGGTGATATTTCCGCAGCAGATGGTACATCGGCCGGCGGACACTTTAGCCCGGAAAATGTGAATCACGGTGGCCCGGATGCGGATGTTCGTCATGTGGGTGACCTTGGGAATATCGTCGTCGCGGCCGACAGTACCGGTCATTATCAGCGGATAGACAAGATGGTGAAGCTGAACGGACCGCACTCGGTGATTGGTCGCGCCATCATTGTGCACTCCGGTGAAGATGATTTGACTTCGCAACCAACGGGGGCTGCCGGCTCACGCATTGCCGAAGGGGTGATTGGTATCGCCAAGCCTTGATGGAACTACTACTTGATTGATTAGATATCGAAGGGGATTTCACCGGAAGGGTGGAGTCCCTTTTTTGTTGTAACAATGCCCTTTCATCGGACTTTAGAAAGCATGGCAACAGGCTGGGAGCCTGGAATTCCAAAGCCGGGGGTATCGCCCCCGGAAAGTTGGAGGAATGGAGAGGAAGCCTGAAGGGCTTCAGCTGTTATTGGTTTGATTTCCTGTATAGGAATTGAGAAGAATTAGGTGCCAGCCTTTCAGGCTGGATGTAATAATGATGTGACCGCTTCCCTTGGGGCGAAGCCTACGAGTGTTCGAAACAATGTTTTCTACTCATCCCAACCCTTCTCTAATCATAGAGAAGGACTCACGCCGCTGCATATTCGAAAGGCATCATTTCCAAAAACAACCTGGTATCCCGTCGGGAAAAATGCAAATACAAACTTCGATGCTATCACCGGCCCCCGCCCATCTTTACTTGTAGAGAGGGGCAATTCGGACGCAGTCCGGATGGGGTGAGTAGATAAAAATCCAACCAACGAGTACCGTTGCCAGGTGAGGGAAAACAGGCTGAAGGCTTGATATTTCAAATCTGCTTTCCCGATAACTTCCTACAAGGTTTCGAACACTCCTGGGCGAAGCCCCAAGTTTTTGAATGAAAGCCTTCCAGGCTTAGGGGAAGAATTCTAATGGGGAGGTTATTAGTTAATGCAGATTCTTTGCATAAGAAGAATGTATCCTGACAGATTTCAAAAACCTGTTAGGCTCGAGGTTGCGAATCAAACCACCGACAGGGTTTTCAACCACTGTCGGGGTCAAACAAAAAAAGCTGCCCGAATGAGCAGCTTTTGTATCGTTGTAGCAACCTGTTGTTGCTTACAGGCGCGATTTGATTTGCTTGGTTTCTTCTTCGAAGCCGGGTTTTTCGAGCAGGGCGAACATGTTCTTTTTGTACGCTTCTACTCCGGGCTGGTCGAATGGATTCACCTCGAGGGCATAACCACTCATACCGCAGGCAATCTCGAAGAAATAAATCAACTGTCCAATGTTGTACTCGTCGATTTTCGGAACCTCTACACGGATGTTCGGAACGCCGCCGTCCATGTGGGCCAGGGCGGTTCCCAGTTCAGCCATTTTGTTCACCTCGTCGACACGTTTGCCGGCCAGGTAATTCAGCTTGTCCAGGTTATCTTTGTCTTCCGGAATACGAACTTCGTAATCGGGCTTGGCAATGGAGATAACGGTTTCGAACAGAATGCGCTCGCCTTCCTGGATGTACTGTCCCATGGAGTGGAGGTCGGAAGTGAAATCAACGCTGGCCGGATAAATTCCTTTGCCCTCTTTTCCTTCACTCTCACCGTACAGCTGTTTCCACCATTCGGAGAAGTAGTGCAGTTTCGGGGTGAAATTGACCAGGATTTCGATTTTCTTACCTGATTTATACAGGCTGTTACGAACAGCTGCATACTGTGCTGCCAGGTTATCTTCAAACGGTACGTTTACATCGCTTGCTTTTTCCATGTCGCGGGCACCTTGTACAAGCGCACGAACATCAAATCCGGCAACGGCAATCGGCACCAGACCCACCGGAGTCAGTACCGAGTAACGTCCACCGACATCGTCCGGAATCACGTAAGTCTTGTAACCTTCCGCGTCAGCGAGGGTACGGAGGGCACCTTTGCTTTCGTCGGTAATGGCTACAATGCGTTGACGGGCTTCTTCCACGCCATATTTATCCTCAATATCCTGACGAAGCAGACGGAAAGCCAACGCCGGTTCGGTAGTCGTTCCCGATTTGGAAATAACTGCCATCGCGTACTCTTTGCCTTTCAGCAGTTCGCGCAGTTCGTGCAGGTAATCTTCACCGATGTTCTGTCCGGCAAAGAGAATATGCGGTGCATCGCTTCCTTTCAGGTGAGCGAATGAATCAGACAGTGCATCCACCACGGCTTTGGCGCCGAGGTACGAACCGCCGATTCCGATGACCACAAAAATGTCGAGCTTCTTGCTTCTAAGGCGGGCTGCTGTTTCTTCCACATCACTTAAGTGCTCTTCGGTGATAGCAGTTGGAAGGTTCACCCAACCCAAAAAATCGTTTCCTTTTCCGGTTTTTTCGTGGAGAGCTACATTGTTCTTTTCCGTCGTTTCCTTCCACGCGAATACTTCGTCGCGGGAAACAAAGGAAAAGGCTTTCTCCATATCCAGCTTGATATTGTTCATGATAGCGAGATTAAAATATGATTTATCGAAGATGTTCTGTTAAAATCCTCAGTTCAATGGCCGGTGAGATGTTCTCGTAAAGTATATTGTAAACAGCGTCGGTGATGGGCATGTTCACATTGTAACGGCTATTTATTTCCCGAATACACTTCGTAGCGAAGTAACCCTCTGCAATCATGTGCATTTCGAGCATAGCAGTGCGTACAGTATAGCCTTTACCAATCATGGTTCCGAATGTCCGGTTACGGGAATATTGCGAATAGCCGGTTACCAGCAGGTCGCCCAGGTAGGCGCTCGATTTGATGTCGCGGGTAATGGGATGCACTGTGTCGACAAACCGTTTGATTTCCTGGATGGCATTCGACATCAGCACGGCCTGGAAGTTGTCGCCGTAGCGCAATCCATGCGAAATGCCGGCCGCAATCGCCATGATATTCTTGAGAACGGAAGAATACTCGGTTCCCCAGATATCGTCGGAAATATGGGTCCGGATATAAGGACTTTCGAGAAGAAACGCAAACTGCCGGGCTCTTTTTACATCGGGGCTGGCAATGGTGAGGTACGACAACAGTTCCCGTGCGACCTCTTCGGCGTGACACGGGCCGGCAATAACGCCCACCTGGTCGTAGGGCACGTTGTAATATTCGTGGAAAAATTGTCCCACCACCAGGTTATCGTCCGGAACAATCCCTTTGATTGCCGATACCACAAATTTCTGACTGATATCCACGGTCAGGTTCTTGAGCGCATCCTTCAGGAAGGCCGAAGGAATGGCAAAGACCAGGATATCCGACTGCTCGGCGATTTCGTTGATGTCGGAATAAAAATGAATCCGGTTGACATCAAATTCCACCGCTTGCAAGTAGTTGGGATTATGGTGAAATCTCCGGAACAGATCAATGGTTTCTTCCTTGCGGAAATACCAGTTGAGTTCCGGCACATTATTCATAAACATCTTGGCAAGAGCTGTAGCCCAGCTCCCGCTTCCGATGATGGCAAGTCGTAATTTCTCGCTTATTTCAGACATTCAATGAAAGTCTAGTTTACCCACTGCTTGACCTCGTCAGCTGACGGATTGGTCAAACCCAGTTTGTTTTTCTTATTATACCCGCAGAGGTCGTTGAATAACTTGCCGGGTTTAATCTCTTTGAGTTGTTCTACCTTGGTGATGCCCATTTTGCGGATGACACCTACCCAATCGGTCGGGATGCCCAACTCTTCGAATTTACCGTCACTGTCACCTTCCGATTTCTTCTCCGGTTTCATTTGCGGGAAGAGCAGTACATCCTGGATGGACAGGTTGTCGGTCATCAACATGGTGAGGCGGTCGATACCGATTCCCATTCCAGATGTAGGAGGCATGGCGTATTCGAGCGAGCGCACAAAGTCCATATCGATGTACATCGCTTCGTCATCTCCTTTTTCCGAAAGCTTGAGCTGTTCCTGGAAACGCTCCAGCTGATCAATCGGATCGTTCAGCTCGGAATAAGCGTTACACAACTCTTTGCCGTTCACCATGAGCTCAAAACGCTCGGTCAAATCGGGATTATCGCGGTGCTTTTTACACAACGGTGACATCTCTTTCGGATAGTCGATGATGAAGGTTGGCTGAATGTAGTTGCCTTCGCACTTTTCGCCGAAAATCTCGTCGATGAGTTTGCCTTTTCCCATGGTCGGGTCCACCTCGATATCGAGATCCTTGCAAACTCCGCGAAGTTGTTCTTCATCCATGCCGGAAATATCGATGCCGGTGTATTCCTGGATGGCATCATACATGGTTACCCGCTTGAACGGGCGTTTGAAATCAATTTCCTTGTCGCCCAGCTTCACTTTGGTGGTACCGTGCAATGCCAAAGCCACGCGCTCGATCATTTCCTCGGTGAAATCCATCATCCAGTGGTAGTCTTTGTAAGCTACATAGATTTCCATCACCGTGAATTCGGGGTTGTGCGTACGGTCCATTCCTTCGTTACGGAAGTCTTTGGCAAACTCGTACACGCCATCAAAACCGCCAACGATCAGTCTTTTCAGATAAAGCTCGTTAGCGATACGCAGATACAGCGGAATGTTCAACGCGTTGTGATGTGTAGTGAACGGACGGGCGGCTGCTCCACCCGGAATGGGTTGCAGAATCGGGGTTTCAACCTCGAGGTAGCCGCGTTCGTTAAACAGTTCGCGCATGGTGTTGATAATCTTCGTGCGGTTCACGAAAACATCCTTCACCTGCGGATTCACAATCAGGTCGACATATCGTTGGCGATAACGTTGTTCGGGATCGGTGAAAGCGTCGAATACTTTCCCGTCTTTTTCTTTTACCACCGGCAGCGGGCGAATGGATTTGCTCAACACGGTGAGCTCTTTCACATGAATGGATATTTCGCCCATTTGGGTGACAAACACGAAGCCTTTCACTCCGATGATGTCGCCGATATCGAGTAATTTCTTAAATACTTCGTTGTAAAGGGTCTTGTCTTCACCCGGACAGATTTCGTCGCGGTTGACATATATCTGGATGCGTCCGGTGCTATCCTGTAATCCGGCAAACGAGGCTTTACCCATGATTCGCCGACTCATGATGCGACCGGCAAAAGTTACGTTCTGAAAGTTTCCTTTTTCGGAATCGAACTGCTCCTTTATCTCTTTCGCGGTAGCATTTACGTTGTACATTTCGGCAGGGTAGGGGTTGATGCCCAGTTCCCGTAACCGATTCAGCGAATTACGGCGGATAATTTCCTGTTCACTCAGCTCTATGTTACTCATTTTTAAACGTTATCCAGTTCTACGTTCGAGAAAATTACCTGCAAAGATAACAAAGAAATCTTATTTGTGTTTCGATGTTTGGTCGACAAAGCATTTTATAACCAAAGGATTATCTTTCTGTGGCCTTGAAAAAAGAGGCAATGGTCAGAGTGACGGGGAAATAACCACGCTGTGCCGGCAACTTTATTTTCTCCTTAATGTTTTGTTAACAAAACCTGACGAATGTTAGATTTTTGTTTTTGCTCCGTCCCGGCATTTTGTATCTTTGGAAGATTTATAAATTAAGCAGAAAAGCGAGTTAGGAGACCATAGGGTATGCAGAAAATCTGGAACTTAAAACAGCCGGCCGACATGAATGAGGTGAAGCACTTATCGGCAGCCTTGAATGTCGACATGGCGATTGCAAACCTATTGGTTCAGCGTGACATCAAAACCTACCAGGATGCGCGCTCTTTTTTTCGTCCCCGGCTAACCGATTTACACGACCCGTTTTTGATGAAGGACATGGACAAGGCGGTGAAACGTCTGGTTGAGGCCATTCAAAGCGACGAAAAGGTGTTGGTGTACGGCGACTATGATGTGGACGGAACCACCTCCGTTGCGCTCATGTATTCCTTCCTGCAGAATAAGCTGACGAATGTGGATTACTACATTCCCGATAGGTACATGGAGGGGTACGGTATTTCGAAGCGGGGAATTGAATATGCTGCCGAGAATGAGTACTCGCTGGTCGTGGTACTCGACTGCGGTATTAAGGCGATTGATAAGATTGCCCAGGCGAAGGAGATGGGAGTTGAATTTATCATCTGCGATCACCATAATCCCGACGACGAAATTCCGGATGCTGTAGCGGTACTCGATCCGAAACAACCGGATTGCAACTATCCTTACAAAGAGCTATCCGGGTGTGGTGTTGGATTCAAATTTCTGCAGGCTTTTTGTCGTGATCAGGGTATCCCCGAAGATGTAATTTATGAGCTGCTTGATTTAGTTGTGGTGAGTATTGCCTCGGATATCGTTCCGCTGACCGGTGAGAACCGCGTGCTGGCTTACTACGGTCTGCGCAAATTGAATTCCAATCCTTCGGTCGGCCTGAAGACCCTCATCAAATATGCGGGAATGCAAGGCGAGATTCGCGTGAATGACATTGTTTTCAGGATCGGCCCGCGATTGAATGCTTCGGGACGTATTGAGCATGGAAAGAAATCGGTGGCCATTTTGATGGCACAGGACGAAGAAGAGGCGGAAGCACTGGGCTCGGAAATCAATTCTTACAACGAAATACGCAAAACACTCGACCAAAATATTACCCAGGAAGCGCTGGAGATGATTCAGCAAAACGATGGCTGGGAAAAGCTAAATTCGACGGTGCTTTATAACCGCGACTGGCACAAAGGTGTCGTGGGAATTGTCGCGTCGAGGTTGACTGAGCACTATTACCGTCCGACGGTTATTCTAACCGAGTCAAACGGAATGGCGACCGGTTCGGCGCGTTCGGTAGGAGAATTCGATCTCTATGAAGCTATTGGCGCCTGCTCTGATTTGCTGGAATCGTACGGAGGGCACATGTATGCCGCCGGTATGTCGATGAAAATCGAAAATGTACCCGAATTTCGCCGTCGTTTCGAAGAGATTGTGACCGAATCGGTGAAAAAAGTGAAACTGGTCCCGATGATTGATATTGATGCGAAGGTGAGCCTTTCGGATTTGAATCCAAAATTTCTTCGTGTACTGAATCAGTTCGAACCGTTCGGTCCGCATAACATGATGCCGGTATTCCTTACGGAGGATGTGATGGATTACGGAACCAGCCGGTTGGTGGGGCGGGGAAGCGAGCACATCAAACTCGATTTGATTGAGGCGAATCGTTCGTCTTCTGTTTTCTCGGGAATCGCCTTTTCACAGGCGCATCATTACGAGATGATCAAACAGTCGCTGCCGTTCGATATTTGCTATTCGGTTACCGAAAATGAATACAGGGGAAAGGTGTATATGCAGTTGAATGTGCGGGATATGCGCTCCCGATTGTCGGAAAATAATGACAACGCTTAATCATATATTCTAAACACAAAACACCTGATCAATGACTTCAAACAATTTGCACCAGCAATTAACTGGCTGGAAAAGGACTGTACTGGGGATTCAGTTCCTTTTTGTCGCTTTTGGTGCCACCGTACTGGTTCCACTTCTCGTAGGAATTGACCCGGCTGTCGCGCTTTTTACCGCCGGAGTAGGTACCCTCATCTTTCATCTTATCACCCGGGGAGTCGTTCCTGTTTTTCTGGGGAGTAGCTTCGCTTTTATCGCGCCGATTATTGCCTCTTCCGAAATGTACGGCATGGCCGGAACACTTGGAGGATTAATGGCTGTCGGATTGGTTTATGCCGGTATGTCCGCGCTGATAAAACTGAGGGGAGTTCGCTTCATCGAGCGTCTGTTTCCTTCGGTAGTTGTCGGCCCGGTAATCATTGTTATCGGGCTTTCTCTTGCGCCAACGGCTATCAATATGATACAATCGCCAAGTGCTGAAATTCTGCAAACCACGTCTTTTGGCTTACGCTGGCTGGTCGCAGCAGTGGTCCTGGGAACGGCCATCCTGATTGTTACCTTTGGCAAGGGAATGATGAAACTGATTCCGATTTTTATCGGAATGGCAGTTGGTTATTTTCTCTCTGTTATGCTGGGGATTGTCGATTACTCCGCCGTACTGGCAGCCGATTGGTTTTCGTTGCCCGAATTTACCCGGCCCGAGTTTAGCTGGGGAGCCATATTGTTCATGATTCCGGTGGCCGTTGCACCTATCATCGAACATGTGGGCGATATGTACGCCATTGGCGGAGTCGTAAACAAAAACTTCATCGAGAAACCCGGCTTGCACCGGACATTGCTGGGAGATGGTATCGCCACTTTCTTCGCCGGCGTTATGGGAGGACCGCCCAACACAACTTACTCAGAGGTAACGGGTGCGGTTTCGTTAACCAAAGTGGGTGATCCTAAGGTGCTGCGTATTGCCGCTATTACCGCCATAGTTTTCTCACTTGTAGGTAAAATTTCCGGATTCCTGAAAACCATTCCCGAGCCGGTTTTGGGGGGCATCATGCTGCTCTTGTTCGGAATGATTGCATCAGTGGGTATTAAAACCTTAATCGATTCGAAAACCAACATGAACATTACCCGTAACCAGGTGATTGTTTCGGTGGTGCTTACATTGGGCGTGGGCGGTGCGACCCTGCAGTGGGGTAGCTTCTCGCTGGCCGGAATTGGCCTGGCATCTGTGGTGGGTGTTGTGCTGAATTTGATTTTGCCCGGGCACTCACTTCTTGTTCAGGAGAGCAAAGAAGATGATATTGTTATATAGCTTTCGCTGAAAGGCAAACAAATAAAAGGCTGCACCATCGGTGCAGCCTTTCTTATGAAAAAACTTTGCGTAATGTAATTTAACTAAACCTAACTATGAATTATTTGCGTTGGAAATTTCTTGTTATTTCGCTCCCCAGTATTCGTTGGAAGTCATCCAGCTTTCGATAGCCAGCTTGTTGTCTTTTTCCTGTTGTCCACCGGTCCAGTAGTTATCAGATGACATCCAGTTTTCGACGGTTAGTGGACTGTCTGAGAAATTAGCTTGTTCTTTTACGCCCCAGTAATTTTCACTGCTCATCCAATCTTCTACCTCGAGTTGTTCATCTTGCTCACTTGCTCTCCAGTAGTTATCGTTGCTCATCCAGTCTTCTACTTTCAATTCGTTGTCGTTCAGTTCTTCGTTGAGTAAGACCGCCATCTTTTCAACGTTTGTACTGTTCATTGCATTTACCGGTGAAAGCATGGCTACAAAGCCAGAGATTCCCTGAGCGTTGGCGATGTTCATTACACTTACTGTCAGAACCATCATGAAGGTTACGATGACCTTTTTTGCTGAGTTGTTTGCTTGTGTTTTCATGACGTTATCTCCTATTCTTTAATGTTTTTGTTTTTTGTCCGTTTGACCAGCTTTAAACAGGAAATGTGCCAAAAAATGCATTTGTTTGTAATGTAGTGAGTTGTGATGTGTTTTGTGTTTTTTGTGAGGAGGGGGAGGGTCAAAAAAATGAACGCTAAAGAACAACATGTGTTCGATTTCGGACAATAAAAAAGGCTGCCCCGTTTAAGGCAACCTTTTATTTTGGGATTCTTGATGTCAAGCTTGTTATTGTTTCTCGAGGAGCCGAAGCACATCGTCTACTTCCAGGTTGTGTTTGTCCCGGATGATGAGGGAGGCTTTTTCGTAAAATGGCGCTCTTTTTTGCAGGTTCTCGTCGATGAACCGGGTGAGCTCCTCCCGCGATTTTCCTTTAATCAACGGGCGTTCATTTTTTGATTTCAGCAATCGTTCAACCAGAATTTCTGTCGGTGGAGCGATGTAGATCGTGGCACCTGTCCGGTTCATCAATTCCATGTTTTCGAAAAAGCAGGGAGCTCCACCACCAGTGGCTACCACCAGGTTTTCAAAATCGGCAATCTCCTCCAGGGCCTTTTTCTCACACAAACGAAAACCTTCTTCCCCTTCCTCGGCAAATATGGTGGGAATCGTCCGGAAATTCCGCTCTTCAATGTATTTATCCAGATCGATAAAACAGAGATTCAGACGCTGGGCCAGTTTTCGGCCTAGCGTCGATTTTCCGCATCCCATATATCCGATCAGGTAAATTTTCACAGGCAACTCCGTTTTTCCGTATTATTTGTCGAATGATATATCTAATTGGTTTTCGTCGTCTTCATCGTCATCCGGCTGGTTGATTTCCATCGGAACATCATCGTCATCTTCCGCCTCGTGTTCATCCTCATCCTTGATGACCGGTTCAATCTCTTTGATATTCGATACCGTGAAATTGGTCAGACGTTTTCCTTTAGCCTTGAACGATTTCACGCCGATGAATTCGGCTACTTCGATGATTTCATCATCCCGTTCTTTGCTGTCGCCACCAAATTTTAGCTCCAGCCGTGGGTACGTGACCCAGGTGATACTGACCAGCTTGTTATCCAGGTTGTCGCCAATAAAGCGGCATTGCTTGTTGCTGCTGTCATCGATTTCAAACCGTTTCACATAGTAGTAATTCTGGTCGGCGTCCCAATAAACTACCGAGGCTACTTTGCCTTCGTGGTATTTTTCGATGGACAGGATATTGTTCTCGAAGTGATTGGTTAAATCGTAGGAGTAGAGCTGGAAATAACCTTCTTTGGAAATTACCAGAATCTTGTCCTCTCCGCTGAATTCACCCAGGTATTTTCCGCGTCCGTCAGCATTCAAACGAAGTACATCGCTATCGAACCAGATTTTCCGTCCGCCCAGCGTTGAAGTGCCTTTTTCCTTCAGGCTGACCTTGTGAATGTCGTGCTTGGTGACGAGGTTACCCATGGCGCTCCGCCCTTTGATAGCCAGTTCACCCATGTCGATTTCCAGCGTCAGCTTCTTCAGACGGGGCCTTGGCTTGAGCATTACTTTCAATACCTCCGCTTCGCCGTTTGGATTGGCGCTGAAATACAGGATTCGGGTGCCGGCTGTTCCTTTGGTCATGTTGTATTCTTTGTCGCGGGTCACCCCGGTAACGAAGAAACGTTTCATGTAGGTGTTGCCGGCCCGGCCATCGCGGTATACCAGGTTGTAAATGGTCCGTTTGTCGTTTTTCTTGAAAACGGCCAGGTGCAGAATATCTTTCCCGATGAATGCTTTTTCCGAAACGTGGGTAATATAATAGCTACCGTCGCGACGGAAGATAATGACATCATCGAGGTCGGAGCAGTCGCAAACATATTCTGCTTTTTTCAGCCCGGTTCCCAGGAAACCTTCTTCGCGGTCGATGTACAGTTTCTCATTGGCAACAACCACCTTCGAGGCTTCAATATTTTCGAAGCTGCGGATTTCGGTCCGGCGCTCCCGTCCTTTTCCGTACTTGGTCTTCAGTCGCTTAAACCAGTCGACGGTATAATCGACGATGTGTTCGATGTTGTCAACTACTTTGGCAATTTCTTCCTCGATGGAAAGCAGGTGATCGTTGGCCTTGTCGGAATTGAACTTCAGAATCCGGGCCATACGGATTTCCATCAGCTTGAGGATATCGTCGCGGGTAATGTCCCGTTTGAGTTTGGGCTTCCACGGATCCAACCGTTTATCGATGTGCTTCACGGCTACATCCATCGACGAAGCTTCCTCGAACTCTTTGTCCTTGTATATTCGTTCTTCGATGAAAATCTTTTCCAGCGAGGCAAAATGCCACTGCTCTTCCAACTCACTCTTCTTTATTTCCAGTTCCCGTTTCAGCAACTCGAGGGTTGAGTTGGCCGAACGTTGTAGAATGTCGGTAACGGTCAGGAATTCCGGCTTGTCATCGTGAATGATGCAGGCATTCGGCGAGATGGAAATCTCACAATCGGTAAAGGCATAGAGGGCATCGATGGTTTTATCGGAACTGATTCCGGAAGCCAGATGGACGAGAATCTCCACGCGGTCGGCGGTGTTGTCGTCAATCTTCTTGATTTTAATCTTGCCCTTGTCGTTGGCCTTGATGATGGATTCGATGACCGATGTGGTCGTTTTCCCGTAAGGTATTTCGGTAATGACCAGTGTCCGGTTATCCTGTTTTTCAATCTTCGCCCGAATCCGGACAGCACCGCCACGCAAACCATCGTTGTAACGCGATGTGTCCATGTAACCGCCCGATGGGAAATCGGGATACAGTTCAAACTCCTTGCCGCGCAGGTAAGCGATGGAAGCATCGATCAGTTCCACAAAGTTGTGGGGTAATATTTTCGAGGCCAGTCCAACGGCAATTCCTTCTACGCCCTGTGCCAGCAATAGCGGGAATTTCACCGGAAGGGTAACGGGTTCGCGGTTACGACCGTCGTACGAAAGTTGCCAGTTCGTGGTTTTGGGATTGAAAAGTACCTCGAGGGCGAATTTCGACAGGCGCGCCTCGATGTAACGCGGGGCAGCGGCACCGTCGCCCGTGAGCGTGTTTCCCCAGTTTCCCTGGGTGTCAATCAGCAAATCCTTTTGTCCAAGCTGTACCAGCGCATCACCAATCGATGCATCACCGTGCGGGTGGTACATCATGGTTTGCCCGATGATGTTCGCTACCTTATTGTAACGGCCGTCATCCATCTGGCGCATGGCATGCAAAATACGGCGCTGTACGGGTTTCAGCCCGTCGTCGACGTACGGCACAGCCCTTTCCAAAATCACATACGAAGCATAATCGAGGAACCAGTTTTCGTACATCCCCGACAAATACTTGACATGGTGCATATCTTTTTTGGAATCTTTTGCGCTGTCATCTTCCGGCTCACCGGTTGGCAACTTGTCTTCCTCTATACTCATCTATGGTCTAAATCGTTTAGGGTTGAATTAATTGTCCGTTTTGCTTCTACGTTAAACTTCTACTTCTATCTCGTCC
The DNA here is from genome assembly GCF_009617875.1 of Prolixibacter sp. NT017. Taxonomy (NCBI): domain Bacteria; kingdom Pseudomonadati; phylum Bacteroidota; class Bacteroidia; order Marinilabiliales; family Prolixibacteraceae; genus Prolixibacter; species Prolixibacter sp. NT017. The sequence continues at coordinate 4,992,263 of NZ_BLAV01000001.1, forward strand.
TTTTCAACATAGAGGTTGTCGATAATGAACTCCTGTCGTTCGGGCGTGTTTTTCCCCATGTAGAAAGAAAGCATGTCGGAAATCGATTCGTGTTTGTTTAGTATCACCGGTTCCAGGCGAATGTCGTCGCCGATAAAGTTCTTGAACTCATCCGGCGAAATCTCACCTAAACCTTTGAAGCGGGTGATTTCCGCTGTATTTTTTAGCTTCTTAATCGCAGCTTCTCTTTCCTGGTCCGAGTAGCAATAATACGTAACTTTTTTATTCCGTACCCGGAAAAGGGGTGTTTGCAGAATATACAAGTGTCCTTTCTTAATCAACTCCGGGAAGAATTGCAGGAAGAAGGTAATCAGCAACAGCCGGATGTGCATTCCGTCCACGTCGGCATCTGTTGCGATGATGACCTTGTTGTAACGCAGTTCATCAATTCCCTCTTCAATATTCAGTGCTGCCTGCAGTAGGTTGAACTCCTCGTTTTCGTATACCACTTTTTTGGTTAACCCGAATGAGTTGAGAGGTTTTCCGCGTAAGCTGAAGACCGCCTGCGTATTCACATCGCGCGATTTGGTGATGGAACCACTGGCCGAATCACCCTCGGTGATGAATATGCTGGTATCGTTCTTCCGCTCGTCGTTCGAGTTGTAATGAACGCGGCAGTCGCGCAGTTTTTTGTTGTGCAGGCTCGCTTTCTTTGCCCGTTGCTTGGCCAGCTTTTTAACGCCCGAAATGGCTTTCCGCTCCCGTTCCGATTCCTGGATGCGGCGAAGTAATACCTCGGCTGTTTCCGAATTTTTATGAAGGTAATTGTCCAGCTCTTTCTGTACGAAATTAATGATGAAGTTCCGCACCGAAGGTCCGTTCGGGCCAATGTCTTTTGACCCCAGTTTGGTTTTCGTTTGCGATTCGAAAACCGGTTCCTCTACCTTGATGCTGATCGCTGCCACAATAGAGGCGCGTATATCGGAGGCGTCAAAATCTTTCTTGTAAAAATCACGGACGGTCTTCACGATGGATTCCCGGAAGGCAGCCAGGTGCGTTCCGCCCTGCGTGGTATGCTGTCCGTTCACAAAAGAGTAATAATCTTCGCCGTACTGGTTTCCGTGCGTGATCGCCAGTTCGATGTCTTCATCCTTCAGGTGGATGATGGGATAAAGCGATGGCTGGTCGAGGTTCTCTTCCAACAGGTCGAGCAAACCGTTTTTGGAAAGGTATTTCTCGCCATTGAAGTTAATGGTCAGGCCGGCATTCAGGAACACGTAGTTCTTGAGCATGCTTACAACGAAGTCTTCAATGAAATGGAATTCCTTAAAGATGTCTCCGTCCGGCACAAAGCTCGTTAGCGTACCATTGGGCTCGTTGGTCGAAGCGATATCAATCTCTTCCACTAACTCTCCCTTTTCAAAAATAACCTGTTTCCCTTTTCCGTCGCGGAAAGCGCTGATGGTAAAGTTGGTCGCCAGCGCATTTACAGCCTTGATACCGACTCCATTCAATCCGACCGATTTCTTGAATACCTTGGAGTCGTACTTGGCACCTGTGTTCATTTTGGAAGCCACTTCCACCAGTTTTCCCAGCGGAATCCCGCGTCCGAAGTCACGCACAGAAACAAGCTCGTCGCTCACTTCCACGTCGATTTTCTTTCCAAAACCCATCATGAACTCATCGATGGAGTTATCGATGACTTCCTTCAAAAGCACATAAATCCCGTCATCGGGAGACGAGCCGTCGCCCAGCTTCCCGATATACATCCCTGGTCGTTTCCGGATGTGCTCTTTCCAGTCCAGTGTACGGATGGAATCTTCTGAATACGTTGGTGTCATTTTCGATCGATTTTGGACAAATATAACGAAATTAAGGTGCGATTAAGAAACTCCGATTCGCTTGAAATAAACAATCTGCGGTTAATAAACGGTTTATATCCGCCTTTTTTGACGATGATTTCAAACAGATATTCAGCCCGATAGGAATCGATTGACAGGACTGTTAATATTATGTTTTAAGAGGATTCTTCTCCGGTTCGTTGGAGAGAGGCGCTCCCCAAAGCTGCTCTGTGAGATTTAGAACGATACCAGTGTAACCCGATATGTTTTTACTACTTCAGAGAGGCGGCTTAAAGTCACGTTAAAGCTCCCATACACATTGTGGGTTCGATCCGCTCAGTTTGAGGCTGTCAGCTTTGTTTAGTGCTCCGGCTAAACTCCTCTGCCCAATTGGGGAGAGGCTGGGTGTGGGGTTTCAAACCCATTTTTTAATTAACGATAAAAAGCACTAATTTCAGTGGCCGGAAGGCAGGAAATCAGAAGTGAACACCTAACAATTAAACACCATGGCATCCAAGCAGGAATTTGTGGACTTCGTCATCGAACAGATTGAAAAGGCCGGAGAAATAACGGCCCGGAAAATGTTTGGCGAATATGGCATTTACGCCGATGGAAAATTCTTTGGAGTAATTTGCGATAATAAGCTATTCATTAAGCCGACCAACGCAGGACGCGAATTTATTGGCAATGTGGTGGAGGCTCCTCCATACGAGGGGGCAAAGCCGAGTTTCCTGATTGAAGACAAACTTGAGGACCGGGCGTGGTTGAGCGAATTGGTTCGGATTACAGTAAAAGAACTGCCGATGCCCAAACCAAAAAAGAAGAAGAAATAACGGTAGATTATAGAAGAAAATTCATCTCAAAGTATGTTGTAAAAGCGGTGGGGATACCATCATTTAATTTCTTTTGATGGTTGTAAGTGCAATAATGTCAGAGGTCTCCTTTTCAGAAAGTTTACCATTCATTCTACCGCTTTTCCTCTTTTACCTGGACATAAATAGGTTATTTGTTCATTATCTGTCCGTGTTCATGAAACATGAACAAAAGAAAAAGTTGAACATGAAAGAGTAAGCTATCATGCACACTCAGAATTATGTTCCAATCCGTTTGCTGATGAGCAATACAATGCAGCAGACAACTCCGAATCGTATTTTTTTTAGTTTTTATTGGATTTTAACACGTTAACTTGTCGGAAACATCTATTTTCGCAGGCAGATTTTGCGTCGTACGATGTTCATGCAGAGAGAAGAAGCGCGTACCGCCATGTAATGAAGTGAGAAGAGGAGAAGAATGCTGGGTTCAGTTTTGTTATACCAAATGAGCTTTTTTGTAGCCGCCATTCCGGTGGCGTCCGTTCTGTACGGAGTAACCAAGGGAAAATTCAAGTACCGGGTGATGCACGAAAAAATTCGTTTTAAAAATCTTCCGGAATCGTTTCGCGGATTGAAGATTGTTCAGATATCGGATATGCACCTGGGGAGTTTTAGGCGGAAATACGAACAAATTGCCAAAGCGGTGGAGATGATCAATGAGCAGGAGCCCGATCTGATTTTCTTTACCGGCGATTTGGTGAATAACTTTGCCGAAGAAACCGATGGCTGGGCGCCGGTATTGTCTAAAATGAAAGCCAAATACGGCAAATACTCCATTCTGGGGAACCACGATTACGGCGACTACTCCGAATGGGAAACCCCCGCAGCCAAAGAGAAGAACCTGAAAGCCATTAAGAATTTTCACAAAAAGATAGGTTTCCGGTTATTGATGAACGAATCCGAAAAGCTGACCATCGATGGCGAAGAAATTGCGTTGGTTGGTGTCGAAAACTGGGGCAAGCCTCCGTTTCCCCAACATGGCGATCTGAACAAGGCGCTGGCGAACGTCGCTCCGGAACAGTTTAAAATCCTATTGAGCCATGACCCGTCACACTGGGATGAAGAAGTGCTGACCGGTACCGATATCGACATCACTTTTGCGGGACATACCCATGGAATGCAGTTTGGCATCGAACGGGCCGGCATCAAATGGAGCCCCATACAATACAAGTACCCGCGCTGGGGCGGACTGTACCGCCACAATAAGCAATACCTGTACGTTAACCGCGGATTTGGCTACCACGGCTTCCCGGGCCGTATTGGCATGCCCCCCGAAATTACCGTGATAGAGCTGGCGTAAACTCAAATCCCCTTTCCGGCAATAATTCCCCATTTGCCGTATCCGAACAGCCCGGGCGCACCACTGAAATTGGATTTAATTGCCGCCTCCACGATATAAATTGGGATTCGTCGGTGGGTTGATGATCGAAGAGAGAGTGGCTTTAGCCTAATTCTGCATGACGCTTTATCGTTGGAACTGTGCACTGGTGTCCTTCTGCCCAAAGGAATATTTCAATGAAAATTTAAGTTCTGTTCAAGCTCCGGCCTCTCGGGGAAAATTCCCAAGTCCAACAGGGGTACAATTTGTCCCCCACTACCCTAAAATGCTGAAGTTGTCAAGCGAAGAAATTCAACGCTCCGGCCTGACTCCTCTCCCCAATTTGGGGAGAGGCCGGGAGTGGGGCTAATATTCCCACCTTTTGATTAACGATAAAAAACGCTAATTTCAATCGCGTGAAGTACGGGATGGATGGACACGGGATGAATCCTTAAAAAACTATTACTTCCGAAGGGAACATATAAACTCAAGTTAGCGGTTATTTAATGAGAATAATCTGAAAGGTTAATACAGAAATTGATTTGAACAATAATTGAAAACAGATAAGGAAAATATTGATAATAACTTTTTGAATGAACTTCAGGATAGCATTAGCATATACAAAAAATCTGCTCCTGAAATGTACCTGAATTTTATAAATATTGACACTCTTGTTGATGCCGGAAATTACATTAACAACCTGAAACCGAAATCAAGATACAGAGAGTATAAAAAACAAATTTTGAAATTTGTTGAGGTTTTAGCGCAAGACGATACTTTGCAGAAAAAGGACATCGTTGAATTAAATCGTATTTATCTGAACTCTCTAATTATTGTTTTAAAGAGGGATCATGGATTTAAAGAAAAAGATGATCGGTTTTGGGCAGGAGCTTTTAACCTTGCATTAGATCTGATTTTGATAATTACTGGAGTTGCAAAATATTATTATTATGTGCCAGTATTCACAATAACAGCAGTAATTCGGAATTCCAGGAGTATTCAAAGAGCAAAGAAAGAAAACAAATATCTTGACTTATAAAGACTAGAAGGATCGCGTATATTTTTCATTAAGGTTTTAGTATTATACGTAATCCGCAGCAAAGTTTAATTTACCGTCACTCTCACCCGCATCCCCAGTTCACATCCTAGCCACAAACCTTGCCATCCAACCATCTGCAACTGAGAAAACACGACAAACTATGTAATAAAGAGAGTAAGTTAACTAATAAGAACGATCAGAGGAATAATAAGGACGGGTAGCAATACAATAAGCACGTATTGAAATCATAGAAGCACGAAGAAAAATATAATATCCACGGTAAGTAAAGTTGTGGAAACGAATAGCAGGACAGAAAAAAGTGTTTTATTTTTCAAATAAGGAGTAAATCGCCTAACTTGTATAGGTCATTCAAAACCGAACCCATGCTAATCTACAACTTCGAACGGATTTTTAAGGCAAGAGGTATCGTCCGGCCGTTCACTTATCTGAAAAATGCGGGCTTCTCCGATAATTTTGCCACACGGGTTAAAAAGAACAAGGTGGCCCGGCTCAACCTTCGCGAAATCGAACGGCTCTGCGTGCTCCTGCGCTGCACACCCAACGATTTCTACGAGTGGACGCCCGACAAAAACACGCAGGTCGATTCGGAGCATCCGCTCAACAAAATAAAACGCTCCGATAAAGTCATCGACCTCACCCGGATGCTCAATTCCATCCCGCTCGAACAACTCGACGAGGTGGAGCAACTGATCAAAGAGAAAATAGAGAAAGGCGAGGCGTAGTGGTCTCGCTTTTATGACTGGCCGTTTCCGGGAATAATGCCCATCTGCCGCATCAGGAAGGTCGCGTTCATGGTGCGGGTCACACCCTCGTACAGCTTGTAGTCGAAGGTGAGTCCTTCGGAAGAAAGGTTCACCTCGAAGCATTGGTTGCGCAACGTTTTGGGGTGCTTCTCGTGCAACTCGGTCAGCTTCAAATCGTGCGTGGCGATGATGCCCATTCCTCCGTTGAGGATCAACTGTTCAAGGTATTGTATGGAGCCGCTGAGTTTGTCTTCGGAGTTGGTTCCCCGCAGGATTTCATCCAGGATGATGAAGATTTTTCCTTTCTCTTTCAGGGCTTCCAGGATAACTTTCAGTTTTTTCAGCTCGGCAAAAAAGTACGACTCGTGCCGTCCCAGGTCGTCGTCGGTGCGCATGTGGCTGTAAAGCGGCATCGGCGTAAAGCGGAACTCTTTCGCGCAGACGGGCGCTCCGGCCATCGCCAGCACCAGGTTCACCCCCACGGTGCGCAGGAAGGTGCTCTTCCCGGCCATGTTGGCCCCGGTAATGATGACGAACTCACCGTTTCCGTCAATCAGAAAATCATTGTCTATTCGCTCGGTTTCCCGAATCAACGGGTGGCCGACCAATGTGGCATTTAATGCATGGCCGTCATTCTCCGGGACGGGGAAAGTCGTTGACGGTCGGTTGTACGCAAAGTTGGCCAGACTATTCAGCGCATCGAACTGCTCAGCGGCCTTCAACCATTGCGGCAGCAACGTGGCATTTTTCCGGTGCCATTTCAACAACGCCAGGCTGCAGTTGATGTCCCACATCAGAATGGAGTTAAACAGAAACACCGTGATCATGTTGAGCCGCGCTTCGAAAAGCTTGATAGTCTTGTTCAGGCTTTTTATTTCAGTGCTTGCCTTTCGCGGTGTGATGAGCATCTGGCGGATGGCCTGTGTTTCTTCTGCCGCGAATGTTTCGTTCTCGATTAAATCGAAGAGTTTCCGGTACTTATTTAGGAGTGCTGAGTTTTTCCCAAAGTTGTCGAAGAAAAACGCTAGCACTTTACTGCGAATTCCAAACAGGATCCATTGCACATAAAAGGTAATCATGTACTGGCCGAAGGTAATTTCGCCGGCAATGAGCAGCCCGATGGCAACCAGGGTGAGCAAGGGAACAACGATGCCGGCTATCCGGAAAAACGTTTCGCCCGGGAACTTCACCTCGATATCCTTCCAGTTTTTGATGGTCTCGATGTGCGCATCATCTTCGTGATAGAGCATGGCACTGGCCGAAAAGGTCTGTCGCCACGATAGTTTCTCGGTCAGCTCCTTGACCGCTTCCTGCCGCGCTTTGATTTTTTCCGGCGAAAGCATCATGTTCTGGAGCCAGCTGGCCAGTCGCCGGCTTCCCACCGAAGTGGTCGTCCGGTTCAACATGCGGAAGAGGGAAAATTCACCGAAGAGGTCCAGATCAAAAGAATAGGGATGCTCGGATTGTTTGTACTCGTTGCCCGGCCCGAACGGCGAAAAATCAAAACCAAGCGCTTTCAATTCGTTGCGGTTGACTTCGATGTAATTCTCCTGCATTTGCTTAACCTCCGAAAGTTCGGAGTATCGTTTCATCAGGAAAAGAAAGGCGCCGATGAGCACAATGGCCAGCCCGACGATGAGCAAAGGCGACGCCATCCGGAGTTGGTAGAGCAGAATCAAACCGCCCATAAAAACAATCAAACGAAGAAACGACAGCAACCGCAACCATTTGTTGGTTACGGTCAGTTCCTGTTCAAACTTCTGTTGTCTCTCCTGGTAAATCTTTTCGGCGGATTGACTCATTAGGCGAACATGTGGTGTTTGAGGAAAAAGTTAACAACCAGCATCGAGAACCCAATCACCACGAAGGCCGCCAGGATGATGTTGTACACCCGTTTATTCTCCAACGGAATAATGAATTCCGGCTTGCGCGGCCGCATAAATACTTCCAAAAATAACAGCAATCGGTACATTCCCCAGCCGATGAGGCTGCCCAGGATCATCCCGCCCAAAATATCGCCGGGATAATGAACGCCCAGGTAAATGCGGGTGGAAGCAATGAGGAGTGACCATGTAATCATAAAAAAGGAGAAGAGCCGGTTACGGAACAACAGGACAGAGAAGATAGCGAAGCCAAAGGAATTGGCGGCATGCGCCGATACAAATCCGTACAAACCTCCCTTTTTAAAGAAGTTGTGAGCCAGTGGAGCCACATAGGGATCATGCGAGGGCCTTAGTCGCTCGATGCCGTGCTTCAAAATCCCGGACCCCTGGTCGGCCAGAATAATCAACAGCGTGATGACCAAAAATACCAGCAGTGACTTTCTTTTGTATTTCCGGATGATGGTGATAAATATGACCAGGTAAAAAAGCAGCCACATTTCCGTCCGGGTAAAAAGGGTCATGGTGTAATCCCAAAAGCTGTTGTGAAAGCTGTTGAGGTAGAGGAATAACTCCGTGTCCCATTGGTTAAGCGTTTCAATAATACCCATGTGAATTTCTTTGTAACATTCGTTATAAAGGGGGACTTGTTATCTTGAATCTGCTCCAAAATACGAAGAATCGCGGTTTTTGCAATGCTTGTATTCCGACTTAATAGTCGTTCAGTGTTTTCCAGATCTGGTCTTTCAGTTCCATAATACCCATTCCGGTAACCGAAGAGATAAACAGGTGTGGGATTCCCTCCAGTTCATGACCAATCTCTTCCATCAACTGTTCGTCGAGCATGTCGCTCTTGGAAATGACCAGGAAGCGCTCCTTATCCAGTAATTCGGGATTGTATTTTTCCAGCTCGTTCATCAGGATGCCATATTCCTTCCGGTGATCATCGCTGTCGGCCGGAACCATGAACAACAGCATGGAGTTCCGTTCGATATGGCGCAGGAACCGAAGTCCGAGGCCTTTCCCTTCGTGGGCGCCTTCGATGATTCCGGGAATATCAGCCATCACAAACGATTGGTTATCGCGGTAGCCGACAATGCCGAGATTGGGAACCAGCGTGGTAAACGGGTACTCGGCAATTTCTGGCTTGGCAGCCGAAACGACAGATAACAAGGTCGATTTTCCGGCGCTGGGGAAACCTACCAACCCAACGTCGGCCAGCACTTTCAATTCCAGGATACGCCAGTGTTCTTCGTAATCTTCTCCGGGTTGTGAATACCTCGGCGTTTGGTTGGTCGACGATTTGAAATGCACGTTTCCCAATCCGCCGCGACCACCTTTAGCCAGGAAGCCCGTTTCGCCGTTTTTGGTAATTTCAAACAACACTTCACCGGTTTCGGCATCTTTGGCAACCGTTCCCAGCGGCACTTCGACGATGACATCATCTCCGTCTTTGCCCGTACTGGTTTGTCTGCCACCCGATTCGCCGTGGCCGGCAAAAATATGTTTCTGAAACTTCAGGTGCAGCAAGGTCCACATCTGTGCATTTCCACGCACAATCACGTGACCGCCACGGCCTCCATCGCCACCATCGGGCCCGCCTTTGGGCACAAATTTTTCCCGCCGCATGTGACTGGAACCTGCACCGCCTTTTCCTGAGCGGCAAAATATTTTAACGTAATCTACGAAGTTCGATCCTGCCATATTCAATCTCTGTTGAGGGCACAAAATTACACCCTTAATTTGACAATGCGAAAAGCATTTACGCTTTGTATCACGAGAAAGGAAAAATGTTTTCCTGAAAACTAAAGAAGGCCGCCTTCCTTTTCGAAAGCGGCCTTCCTTTTGGTGTTTTTCGTTTCTCGTTAAAGCGCTTCAACTGACTTTACCAGCCGGTCGGCAATTTGCTCAATCGTTCCCATGCCTTCCACCGGAACATATTTGTCCTGTGCTTTGTAGTATTCAATCAGCGGTGCCGTTTTGTGTTCATACACAGAAATCCGGTTTTCGATGATCGACCGATCCTGATCATCAGAACGACCGGAGGTCAAGCCTCTGTTCAGCAGCCGGTCAATCAGTTCCTGGGTTTCTACTTTCAGACAAAGCATGGCAGACAAATCGGTGCCATGCTCTTCCAGCAGCCGGTCGAGCGCCTTTGCCTGGGCTACTGTCCGGGGAAAGCCATCGAATATAAATCCGTGTGCCGCAGGATGGGCATTCAGCTTTGCTTTAATCATGTCGACAACCACAGAATCGGGCACCAATTCTCCCTTGTCAATGTTTTTCTTTGCTTCGATGCCGAGTTCGGTTTTGGCAGCAATTTCAGAGCGCAACAGATCTCCCGTGGAAATGTGAATCAGGTTGAAGTTTTTTTCCAGAAATTCAGCCTGCGTACCTTTTCCCGCTCCGGGGGGTCCAAAAAGAACTAAGTTAAGCATATCCTTTTTATCTAATTGATGTTTTGGTTTCCGGAAGTCAGGCCCATCGGCTTACAAGTTACTATTTTTAGTCAGGTACTAATGTGTAAATGTCCTTCAGGTTACGGCCTCGCCCGTCGTAATCAAGACCATAACCTACGATGAAGTCGTTGGGGATTTCCAGCCCAACGTAATCCAACTTTGCTTCGGTTTTCAGCGCGTCGGGTTTAAAGAGCAATGTAGCCACTTTTACATCAGCAGCTCCTTTTTCTTTTACCTGGCGCACTACATCGGTAATGGTAAAACCACTGTCAACAATGTCCTCAAGTATCACTACGTTGCGGCCTTGCAAATCTTCATTCAGTCCAATCAATTCTTTCAAATTGCCCGTTGATTGGGTGCCTGAATAAGAGGCCAGCTTGAGGAACGTGATTTGAGCGTCCAACAACTCCAGTTTCTTCATCAGGTCAGCTGAGAAAATAAAGGAGCCGTTCAGAATACAGAGGAAAATTACTTCTTTCCCTTCCAGTTCGCTTTTCATTTGGTCGGCCATTTTTTGGATGGCCTCTTGAATTTTCCCCTCAGGTATGGAAATTTCAAATTCTTTGTCCCAGAGCTTAATCCGTTTCATTCTTCTTACAGTTAACCTTTTTAGGTATCAGGATTTCCCCATTGCTTCATCCGGTGAGTTCTTTTTGATTGGACAGTTATTGAGTTGAATTTGAAAAAAATATGACAAGTCATTCTTCCAAAAACCGGCCGGAAAAAACAGAACCCGGGCAAATCGCCAGGGCCGGATAAACAAACCTCAGAACTCCTTAATACAAGCTTGAAATTTCCGGACAAAGATAATCAAATCTTTTCGTTAGTAACGGATATTTGCGGTGAGTAAGTGAGAGATTTTTAATGCATTTCTATTTTTTGGTGTTATTTTTATCCGGTCAATTTATGAATTGTATTAATCAACCAATAAATAGTAAAATGATGGAACCAAAGGTTAGTATCATTATGGGTAGCACCTCCGATTTACCAGTAATGGAAGGGGCTGCCAAGATTCTGGATGAATTCGGAATTCCTTTCGAAATGAACGCGCTTTCGGCTCACCGTACACCGGAAGAAGTGGAAAAATTTGCTACCAATGCCGCCGACCGGGGAATTAAAGTAATTATTGCTGCTGCCGGAATGGCTGCCCATTTGCCGGGTGTTATCGCTGCGATGACCACGCTGCCGGTTATCGGAGTACCGATTAAAGCCAGCCTCGACGGTTGGGATTCCATTCTGTCTATCGTGCAAATGCCTCCGGGTATTCCTGTGGCAACCGTGGCTGTGAACGGAGCCCGCAATGCTGCGATTTTGGCTGTTCAGATAATGGCTACCGGCGATGCTGAACTGGCGGAAAGTTTCAAAGCGTTTAAAAACGATTTGAAAAAGAAAATTGTGAAAGCAAATGAGGAACTGGCTACCGTGAAGTACCAGTATAAAACGAATTAAACATTAGGTTTCATTCCTCATTTTTTCGTAACTTATTCATAGTTTTTCAGGGGGCCGATGGTTGTTATGCAACCACCGGCCTTTTTTCACCCGTTTTTAGTTGACGAAATTGGAATGCATCAAACCACTAACCTGACATTTAACCTTTTTGTCTGCTTCTTTCTTCTCTCGACCACACCATTGTTCGCTCAGACCGATCTTTTGGACTCAGACAGTTATTCCATTTCAGTTGGTGGCGCCTCTGTCACTTTAGAAACTCCCTTTGCAGCATTTTACAACCAGGCCGGATTAGCGGAATTGGAAAGCGTATCGGCAGCGGTGCATTACCAGCAACTTTATTTGACGAACGATTTTACCGAAATGTCGGGTGCGGTTTGTTTGCCTCTCAAAACAAGTACGTTCGCATTGAGCGTTTGGCAGACAGGAATGACCGGTTACCACGAAAGCCGGTTTGGTTTGGCATTTGCTAAAAGATTGGGACCACGGTTATCGAGCGGGTTGCAATTCAGTTACTACATGATGGATTTTCCGGAAAACGGAACAGCCAGAGGAACCTTCCTTTTCGAGATGGGGGCTCGTTATGAATTTCCGGGCAAGCAAACGCTGGGCATTCATTTGTTCAATCCGTTTGGTGCCGGCATACAGTCCAACTTCAATCAACGTTCCATACCTGTTGCACTCAAAGTTGGAGCTGGATTTCCGTTGGGTGATAAGCTGAAAACTTACCTGGGAATTTCCGGCGATATGGAAGGGAATTACAAACTACACGGTGGTTTCGATTATCAACCTCACGAGCATTTCTCGCTGCGGGGAGGACTTTCCGGCAAACCGGTGCGTTATGCTGCCGGGTTCGGTTACCGGTGGAATTTTCTGCAAACCGATCTGGCCGTGTCACACCATGCTCTGTTAGGATATTCACCGTCTGTGTCACTCACGTTTAATCTGTAGCTGATGATCAAGGAGAAATGGCATATTGTCTTGCTGATACTTTTTATTCCGCTGTTTCCAATCGATTCGGTTGGGCAGGAGCGTTCGCGGGAACAGGAGATTGAGCAGGTCATCGAATCGATTCGGGAATCGGCTGAAGATGAAACTGAATCCGCTTTGATTCTGGACGATCTGACTCACCTGGCGGAGCAACCGCTGAATGTCAATTCGGCAACAGCAACGGATTTGGAGAAACTGCATTTTCTGAACTTCTCACAGATTGCCACGATTATTAACTACCGTGAAAAACATGGCGAGATTTTGTCATCGTACGAGTTAAATACCTTACCCGGATTTACTCCCGACATTGTGGCGCGAATCAGGCCGTTTATCTCTTTCGCGCAGCCATCAGCTGAAGCCGGAAAATATCGAAGACGGGGAAGAAGTTACCTGCTTTTAAAAGGGCAACGACTGTTTCCCGAAAGCCGGGGATATGAAAGTGCATCCGCTTCGGAACCTCCAAAATATCCGGGAACGCCGGAACGGTTTTATACCCGCTACCATTATGAAAAAGCCGAAAGTTGGTCGGCGGGATTTACCGCAGAGAAAGATGCCGGCGAGGAATTCTTTGCCGGTGACAATTCCAACGGATTTGATTTTTATTCGGCCTTTGTTTCAGTTCAGGGGAAAGGCGTCATTAAGCAGGTCAATATCGGGGATTTCTATATCCGAACCGGACAGGGCCTCAATTATTGGTCGGGCATGGGTGCGGGCAAGTCTGCTGATGTGCTGAATACCATGAAGTCCGGACAAGGTATTCGCGCTTACACATCAACCGATGAAAATCGCTTTTTTCGCGGTGGTGCATTAACCCTGGGGCGTGGACCGTTTGAGATGTTTTTGTTCTTTTCGGATAAAAACCGGGATGCCAATAAAGTGTCGGAGGAACCACTTGTTTTTACTTCTCTCCAAACTTCCGGACTGCACCGGACCGAAGGAGAACAGGTGGATAAATTGTCGTTGAATGAAAGAGTGTTTGGCGGATACGCGCAGTTAAAAACCAACCATTTTCGGATGGGCATCACTTACAGCCGGCAAATGTTCGACGGTGAAATACAGCCGGGAGACGATTTGTATAAGCAGTATTATTTTCGAGGCAACACCAACGAACAGGCGGGAATTGACTACCAGCTGGCATTTCCTTCTGTCCAACTTTTCGGCGAGGTGGCTACCAGCGAGAACGAGGCGGTGGCCGGAATTCAGGGAATTGTCTGGCATCCCCATCCGCAAATCGGAATTTCGGCGGTATACCGGAATTACTCCCGTTCATTTCATTCGTTCTATGGAAATGCATTTGGCGAAAGTTCGGGTGTCAGGAATGAAAGTGGATTTTATTTGGGGAGCGAAATACTTTTGGCTCCGAAACTAAGAATGGATTTTTATGCAGATGCCTATCATTTCCCATGGGTACGCTCGTATGCGTCGTCACCCGGTTCGGGCACCGAATTGTTTTCTCAACTGACCTGGTCGCCGTTATCTACGTTTGAATCTTATTTGCGCGGAAAGACAGAAACGCGGCCGGACAAAATTTCGGATGGTGGTACCGTTTCAACAGACGTGGATGAAACAACTACCCGTGTTCGGCTGGATACTGATTGGGATTTATCGGAAACTGTCACGTTGCGGAACCGGGTTGAGTATGCGGGATATAAAAAAGCTGATGATACGGAAAGCGGTTGGCTCGCTTTTCAGGACCTGGTTTTTCATTTGGAGAAAGCGAAGACAGAGTGTTGGATTCGTTATGCTTGGTACAATACCGATGGGTACAATTCCCGGATTTACGCCTATGAAAATGATGTTTTGTATCATTTTTCCATTCCTGCCTTTTATGGCAAAGGACACCGGATGTATCTCAATTTGAAGTGGGCTCCCGACCGATGGTTAACCGTTTATTTGAAAGGTGGATATAGTTTGCGTCCCGGTATGGAAACCTGGGGCTCGGGAAATGATGAAACAGAAGGCGACTCACGTGTTGATATTCGGGCACTTCTGCGCCTGAGATGGTAAATCCTGCTGGAGTCAGATGTTGCAGAGCAATCTGTTCATGGCGCATTCGGGTAATTTTATACCTTTGCAAGACTGCTCGGAAATTTAAACTATTCTTGCAATACAATGCAATCCGAAAAAAAATTTGATGAAATCAGGCCTTACAGAGACGACGAAGTTGCGGAAGTGATGAAGCGACTGGTCGCTGATCCCATTTTTGATGAGGTGCTGATGACGCTCTATCAAACCCGCGAGCGTGTAGAGGAGATCAAAGGTGCCCTCCTGTTGACGGATAACGTTGACGATTTTCAGACACGCTTTATGTTGCCGTATCTGGATAAAATCATTGAAAACAGTACCGAAGGAATTAGCATTGGGGGGCTGGAAAATATCGACCCGAACAAAAGCTATGTTTTTATTTCCAATCACCGCGACATCATTCTCGATGCGGCTTTGATGAATGTGGAGATTAAAAAAGCCGGCCTGAATACCACGGAAATTGCGATTGGCAGCAACCTACTGATCTATCAGTGGATTACCGATATGGTAAAGCTGAACCGGGCTTTTGTGGTGAAACGGAATATTCCCGTGAAGCAGATGTTGATGGCTTCTAAAACATTGTCGGAATATATTCGGCATTCGATACAAAACCGCGGCGATTCAGTCTGGATTGCGCAGCGTGAAGGACGTACCAAAGATGGAAATGACCAGACGCAGGTTTCGGTCCTGAAGATGATGAACATGTCCAATGGGACTGATTTCGAAACGGGTTTCAGGGAACTGAACCTGGTGCCGCTTTCAATTTCTTATGAGATTGAACCTTGCGGGAATGAAAAGGTGGCCGAGTTGCTGAAGAGACAGAATGATCCCGATTTCTCGAAAACGGAGAAAGATGATTTGTGGAGCATGGTGAGTGGTTTGAAAAATCAGAAGGGTCACGTACATTTCGAGTTTGGTAAACCCGTTGTGGAACCGCTGGCTGATATTGCTAAGATTGGCAATACCAACAAGGCACTTAAGGCGCTTTCGGAATACATTGATGTGGAAATTTACCGGAACTTCAAGCTTTGGCCGAATAATTATATTGCCTACGATATTTTCTACAAGACACAGAAATATTCTGACCAGTACACTGCAGAGGAAAAGGAGAAATTTCTCGATTTGACGCACCAGCGACTCAAACTGGTGAACGAGGATCGCGATGATGCCATGCAACTTTGGCTGGGGATGTATGCCGTGCCTGTTTTCAACCTCGAAAACTGTAAATGCCAACGGAAATAGATGAAGTTTTCGACCATCATCTGGGATTGGAATGGGACTTTGCTTGACGATCTGCATTTGTCGGTCCGAATCATCAATCAGCTATTGGCGAAGCGGGCACTGCCTGCACTTTCAACGGATCGCTACCGCGAAGTATTCACCTTTCCTGTAAAAGATTATTACCGCAGAATCGGGTTTGATTTTGAAAGCGAGCCTTTTGAAATTCCGGCCCGGGAGTTTATCGATATCTACAACCGGGACGTTCCGGATTGCGGATTACAGAATGGCGCAACGGATGTTCTCCAAATACTTCAATCAAAGAACGTACGGCAGTTGATTCTTTCGGCAATGGAGCAGGAGCCGCTTATCGAAAATGTGAAGCAAAACGACATCTTTCCCTTCTTCGAAATGATTCGCGGGTTGGACAATCACTATGCTGCATCGAAAATTGACAATGGAAAGCAATTACTTGAAGATGTGGCGGTTTCTCCGGAGAAGGTTCTGCTGATTGGCGACACGATTCACGACTTCGAAGTAGCGGAAGCCATCGGATGTCATTGCCTTCTGGTTGCCAATGGTCACCAGTCGCACGAAAGACTTGCCGAAACCGGTTGTGAGGTCATCGATTCTCTGAGCCATGTACCATCCCGTTTTTCCTGACTTTATTCCCTTTGTATTTCTGATATACTCGCTCCCGAAATTGAATCTTTTCAGTAAAAAACATTTTTTACTTACGATTTGTAAGTGAATTTTTCGTTACCTCCTTTTTCGAATCCTTTTTTCCTTTGATTAATTTGTAGTTTTGCTTTTGAAAAATTGCAACAGGTTAAACCGTTAAAGGAGATTGACCAATGAAAGTCTTGAAATTTGGAGGAACCTCGGTCGGTTCCGTTGAAAACATGCGCGCGGTAATGAAGATTATTGCCGACGGTGAGCGCAAAGTCGTTGTCTTGTCAGCCATGTCGGGAACAACCAACAGCCTGGTAGAAATTTCGGATTATTTATATAAACGGAATAAAGAGGCTGCATTGGGTGTAATCAGTGGACTGGAAAAAAAGTATTACAACGTAGTGTATGACCTGTTCGAAAAAAATGAGAATAAGGAGAAAGGGAAAAAGATACTTGAGACGCATTTCGAGACCTTAAAATCGTTTGCAGTTGGTGATTTTAGCGAAGTCGGTGAGCGGACTATTCTGGCTCAGGGTGAGCTGCTTTCTACCAATTTGTTCACCGTGCTGATGCAGGAGAATGGTTACAATGCCTACTGCCTGCAGGCACTCGATTTCATGAAGATTGACAAGGACAAATCTCCGGATAGTGCCTATATCCGAACGCATCTGGCCGAGCTGATGGAGAATTCTCCCAAGGCTGATTATTACATTACCCAAGGGTTCATTTGCCAAAATCCGGAAGGAGAAATTGACAATCTGCAACGAGGTGGTTCCGATTACTCGGCCACTTTGATTGGCGCTGCTATTAAAAGTGAAGAGGTTCAGATTTGGACAGATATTGACGGATTCCATAATAATGATCCACGTGTTGTCGATAAAACGCACCGCGTTGATTTTTTATCGTTTAACGAGGCTGCTGAGTTGGCTTATTTTGGAGCTAAGATTTTGCATCCGCAGACCATTCATCCGGCGAAGATTAACAACATTCCGGTTCGCCTGAAAAACACCATGGCGCCCGATAGCCAGGGAACTTTAATTACGGCAGAGTCGAGCGGTCCCGGAATTAAAGCGGTGGCTGCCAAGGATGGAATCACCGCGATTAAAATTCGCTCGGGACGAATGCTGAATGCCTACGGTTTCCTGAAGAACGTTTTTGAGATCTTTGAGTTCTTCAAGACGCCGATCGATATGATTACTACTTCGGAGGTAGCTGTTTCACTGACCATCGATAACGATCACCATCTGCCGGAAATTCTGAGAGAGTTGAGGGAATACGGCGAAGTGATTGTCGACGAGAAACAAACCATAGTTTGTATTGTTGGAGACATTGTGGCTGGCGAAAAGGGATATGCTGCACGCTTGTTTAACGCGCTGGAGGGAATTCCCGTTAGGATGATTTCTTACGGCGGAAGCCGCCATAATATTTCGGTGCTTGTCAACACCCGCGACAAACAAGCGACCCTGGAAGCACTTAGTTATAAAGTATTAAACGCATAATATTCGATGATAGATAACCGGTTTATTGAGAAATTCAAGGCACTTGAAACGCCTTTCTATTTTTATGATTTTGATTTGTTGCGCCGGACCCTCGACGAAGTAAAACAGGAGAGCAGTAAGTATGGATACATCGTGCATTATGCAGTGAAAGCGAATGCAAACGATGCTTTACTGAAAGTAATCCGCGATGCAGGCATGGGAGCCGATTGTGTGAGTGGCAACGAGGTTGCCAAAGCAATTGAAATTGGTATTCCCCGCGAAAAAGTGGCTTTTGCCGGTGTTGGGAAGAGCGACAAGGAGATTCGTACTGCGCTCGAAAACGATATTTTCAGCTTCAACTGCGAGTCAATTCCGGAAATTGAGGTGATTGATGAGTTGGCTGGAGAAGCCGGCAAAGTAGCGCCGGTGGCCATCCGCATCAACCCCGATGTGGACCCGCAAACGCATGAATACATCACAACCGGATTGAAAGACAATAAATTCGGAATTAACCACTGGGATTTTGATGAAGTGGGGCGCCGGCTTCGTTCGTTAAAAAATATCCGGTTAACGGGAATACATTTCCACATTGGTTCACAAATTACCGATATCTCGGTGTTCGAGCAGCTTTCGCTGAAAGTGAATAAAATTCAGGAGTGGTTCGTAGAAAACGGATTTCACCTGGAACATATTAATGTGGGGGGTGGCTTAGGCATCAATTATGAAAATCCCGAAAAAGAGCCGATTCCGGATTTCAAATCCTACTTCAAGGCTTTCCACGACAACCTGGAGTTGCAACCGGGCCAACAACTTCATTTCGAGTTGGGGCGCTCGCTGGTAGCACAATGCGGACATTTAATTTCCAGGGTACTTTACGTGAAGAAAGGGCTCGAAACCCAGTTTATGATTCTGGATGCCGGAATGACAGAGTTGATTCGTCCGGCTTTGTATAAAGCAAACCATAAAGCCACGAACCTGACTTCGAATGGAGAGTTGGTGAAATACGATGTGGTGGGCCCGATTTGTGAATCGTCTGATACATTTTCGCGCGGAACGCTCATGCCGGTGGCAAAAAGAGGCGATTTAGTAGCATTGCATTCTGCCGGAGCATACGGAGAATCGATGGCTTCGACCTACAACATGCGTGACATGGTGAAAAGCTATAATTCAGACGAATTGTCGAAATAAGAAACTAACATGAATAAGAAAAGCCGGCTTTGTTAACAAGGCCGGCTTTTTTATTTTGAGCATTGATATTTTTAACTCAGAATTTTGTCGCCAAGAAATGATGAGTACATCCAAACCAGTTTTTCCTGCTCGCGGATGTAATCGCTCATCAAAGCGTTGGTACCTTCATCGCCGGCTTCGTCCGAGTCAGCGAGAATTTCCCGTTGCAATTCGATAATTACTTTAAAAGCGTTCAGGATTTCGGCAACGCTTTGGTTTCCATCAGAAATATCGGTTACCTCTTTTACCGTGCTGTTTTTCAGGAAGTCAGTGTAGCTATGAAACGGAGTATTCCCGAGTGTCAGAATTCGCTCTGCGATTTCATCGTTCTTCAGTTGTAAATCATTGTACAATTCTTCAAACTTAATGTGAAGTTCGAAGAATTTGTCGCCTTTGATGTTCCAGTGAAACCCTCTGACATTGATATAAAATACCTGGTAGTTGGCCAGAAGTTGATTCAGTTTTGCTGAAAGATTTTCGGCTTTCTCTACGTCTAATCCAATTGCATTTAGGTTCATATTCATAACGTTTTCGATTTAAAATGATTAATAATGAGTTTTCTCCTCTGGTTAGTCATGGAGGTGTAGGAAAAGTTTATTTCTCTTATGTATGATGCATCCAGGCATTGAGGCCCTGCATAATCATATCGATTGAAATTGTTCCGATGACCAATGCAGTTATTCTACCGGAAATATCAAAATACCGTTCGATCAGTTCCTCGTTCTTGGGTTGAATGTAATCGTGCAGTCTCTTTAGCAAAATCATGATGGAAACCGAAACGGCAATAGCAATGGCGATGGACAAAACTGAGTCGATCCTGTCCAAATGTTCACCAATAACGACACTGTAACTGATGGTTCCCGGTCCAATCAGGATGGGCATCGCGATAGCACCGGCTACATATTTCGACTCTCCCCGCAGACCTTCAATGGCTGTTCCACCTTTGAACACAAACTGCAGTCCAATGAGCAGAAAGACGATCCCGCCAAATATCTGGAATGATGCGAAGTTGGCATGAATGACATCCGAGAAAATGACGTCTCCAAGCAGTGCAAATACGATGAAAACAAATGTGCTGATGATACCTGCCCGAATCAATACATTCCGGAAACGAGCCATTGATAGTTTTCGCATGATGTCTATTAAATAGACAATTACCAGAAAAGGGTTCAGCAGGATGAGCAGAAATGTTGAGTACTTAAGAATCTCAGTCATTGGAATAGTGAATCTTTTAAAATTTACTGATGAACAACCGACAAGAGATTGGGGATTTTGGTGCCCCGGCCGGCTAAATATGTAGTCTCTATTTAAACATACAATCTCATCTCATAATTGTTTTGTTTAATTGAAGGCAAAGTTCAGGATGGTAGTAATGCTAAGAAATTGTTAATTGGGGATTTATACTTCACTCTTTCTTATTTTAAATTTGTCTAATTAATAATAAGCTTTAATTTTGTCCGTCGATAACATGATGAGGTAATGAATCTCTATATCTCTCCCGAGCTGATTAAGCGGGTAGTTGTCGTAGCTAGTTGTTTAACAGACTGGTTTTGGAGAGAGTAGTTTCGCCACAAGAGATGACATTAGTCTAATAATCGTAAGTCAAAAAGCCCTTCGCCAGAGGGCTTTTTTTGTGCCCTTTTTCGAACGGAAACAGGAGGATTGCGTAAATTACCCTTTCATAAATCAGTTCACTGTAGTATCATGAGCAGTAAAAAAGAGAATATTCTTTTCGGGTGGATGATTGCCGTTTTTGCCCTGACAACTGTTGTTATCCATTTGTTGACCGCTTATAGTTATGAGTTGCATCGCGATGGGATGCTGTACTTTGCCATGGGAGATCATCCGGCAACAGGATACATATCAACGCCGCCACTTATAGGTATAATTTCTTTCATAATACGATACACAGCGGGGTATTCTGTTTTCGCGATTAAGCTGGTGCCTGCTCTTTTGGGGGCTGCTTCACTGGTGACTATCGGATTTTTGGTGCGGGAAATGGGGGGACGATTGCTGGCCGTTTTTATTGCCGAAATGACTTACCTCACGTCATTGGTATTTCTTCGTTCGAACGCGCTGTTTCAGCCGGTTTCTTTCGACGAATATTTCTGGCTGCTGACTTCTTATCTCTTCATTCGGTTAATCAATCGAAACGAAGAGCAGTTGTGGCCCTGGATTGGTTTTGTTGTAGGAATTGGTTTTCTGGCTAAATACTCCATCTCGTTTCTGGTACTTGCCTGGGGAATTTCCCTTTTGTTGAGTCCATATCGAAAACTGCTCTGGAGTAAACAGCTGATATTGGGAATTCTAATTGGCTTTGTGATGATACTTCCCAACCTTATCTGGCAATACGAGCACGACTGGCCGGTTGTCCATCATATGGTCGAACTGCAGCGCACGCAGTTGGTGAATGTGACGTTGTCGGGATTTTTATCGTCGCAGCTGTTGTTTCATTTCACGTCATTCTGGGTATGGATAGTTGGATTCCTGGTTTTGCTATTTGCCCGGAAAGAGAGGAAGTTCCGCCCGGTAGCTGTTACCTTTTTATTGGTATTGCTTATCCTGATTCTGTCACGAGGAAAGTCTTATTATACGCTGGGAGCTTACCCGATGCTGTTTGCTGCCGGTGGTTATGTAATGGAAAAATACCTGACGGGAAAATGGAGATGGATAAATTTTGCATTGCCTGTTCTATCGGTTTTGATACTGATTCCGATTCTGCCGCTGGCGCTTCCCGTTCTTCCGATTAATAAAATGGCGGCTTATTGCCAATCCGCAATTAAGGTGGCAGGCCCGGGTATTATCACCTGGGAGGATGGCAAAGTGCATAATATTCCGCAAGACTATGCCGATATGACTGGCTGGAGCGAGCTGGCCAGGCTGACTGCTAAGGCTTATCATGAACTGACTCCGGAGCAACAAGCTAATTGCCATATTTTTGCGGAAAATTATGGCGAGGCGGGTGCTGTTCATTTTTACGGACATGCTTATGACCTCCCCGAACCGATTAGTTTCGATGATAGTTACTTGTTGTGGGCTCCTGATTCTCTCGGAAACGGAGCGTTTATTTATATCAATGACGAAGTGGGTGATATTGATAAGTTATTCAACTCTTATCGGGAAATTGGAGAAATTCATGATGTCAACTTCCGTGAAAACGGCCTGAAGGTTTTTTTATGTGCCGATCCGAAACCGGGAGCCCAATCATTTTATGCCGCTAAAGCTGATGAATTAAAAAGTATGTATCGTCGTTGAGTGAATTTGTGTTACAATAACGGAGCAATCAGGCGGGCCATCGAGCCAATCAGCTTTTGAGCAATAGGCCGGTCTTCCCATTCGGTAAGCGATAACCGATAGGAGTCTTCTAAATCCTTCTCAAAGTCGGCTTTTATTTTTCCAGCTACTTCTTCGTCTATAATGATGGCGTTGACTTCGGCATTGGAGTCGAAACTGCGGTAATCCATGTTGGCGGTTCCAACGGAGGCCACTTCTCCATCGACGATAATGGTCTTGGCATGAAGCATACCTTTCTGGTACAGATGGATTTCTACATCGCTTTCAATAAGCTCGCCCAGGTAGGTGTAACTTGCCGCCGAAACAATAAATGAATCACTTTCCTGAGGTAGCATAAGTACAACCCGTATTCCCGATTTGGCAGTTGTTTTCAGCGCGGTAATAATGCTTTCATTCGGAATGAAATATGGCGTCGCAATGAATAATTCTTTCTGCGCAAGCGAGATGAGCTGGAAGTAAGTCTCCATGATGTTTGGACTATCCGAATCCGGTTCGCTGCCCACAATCAGGGTTGGAGACGTGCCTTCGTTATTTTCGGGTGGGAAGTATGGAGGACCGATATTCAGCGCAATGTTGCGAACAAAGTACCAGTCAAGGAAGAATAGAAGCTGCAGAGAGTAGCAGGCATCGCCTTCAATCATGCAATGAACATCACGCCACATCTTTGGGCGTTTCGGCCATTTTCGCTTACCATTTACATAATTGTCTGCGAGGTTGATGCCACCGGTGAAGGCGGTTTTCCCATCGATGACGACAATTTTCCGGTGAGTACGGAAATTTAGTCGGTTGGCAAAGCGCGGAAACAGTACCGAGTTGTATTCGCCGGTTTGAACGCCCGCTTTTGCAAGGCGTCTGAGGGTTTTGTTTTTTAGCTTCCGGCTGCCGTAACCATCGTAAATCAAACGGACTTCCACCCCTTCGCGGGCTTTCTGTTCCAGAATCTCGCAAACGCGATTAAATATTTTTCCCTCGGTAATGATATAGTATTCAATGTGAATATGGTGCTTTGCCGTCTGCAACTTTTCAAACAGCACAGGATATTTTTCTTCGCCGTTATTCAGAATGGTGATGGTATTCTGTAAGAAGAGCGGAGCAAAACTGTTTCGCCATGATAGGAAAGGAATCCGCCACTTGTCCTGGAGCAATTCAACCAGGTCGGATTTGCTTTTCGACAGGAAATCGGCGTAATATCGACTCCATGCCTGCAACAGTTTTTGGTCGGCAATTGCTTTGCGCGAAAAGAGTTTTCTTTTTCGTGTATCGACACCGAAAAACAGATAAATGATAATGCCTAAAACGGGTAGCAAAACCAGCACAAGTAAGTACGACTGAGTCTTCAGCGGATGCTTATTTCTCAGCAGAATCGAAAAGAAAAAGACGATAACGATTAAATAGTACAGAATCGTTAGATATGGTAATACTCCCGTCATTCACGTGTTTGATGTTGGTCGTCTCCATAAAGATAACAGGAATTGGTTCAGGATAGGTTCGTTTCTGTTAAAGAAATCGATGTAAAAAATGACCTGTGGATAAAAATGTGTTCTCGGAAATGAAAATGCCGCATCGAATGACACGGCATGAACCATAGGGTATTTGATTATCTTTTATTTAACCAGATTTGAAATGGTCTTAAACTCGGGAGCTTTAGCGGTAGTTGTCAGCTCGAACAAGATGGATTCGTACGAAGTCATCATAATGCCCTCGTGGCGGAAGCGTTCCATAGCCAGTTGTTTGTTAGCTTCGGTACGCGAATCAGTGCAATCCATCACCACAATAGGGTGGTAACCCGAATGTTTCAGGTCGATAGCGGTTTGGAGAACGCAAACATGCGATTCGATTCCGGCAATGATGACATTTTCAAAATTTTTCTGTTCCAGGAAAAGCTGGTATTCAGGTACACGATAGCTGCTGAAATCCGACTTTTCGAAGTACGAAAAACCGGGAACCAGACTGGAAATCTCATCCAGCGTTTTTCCCAGGCCACGGGTGTATTGCTGCGTAAAAACAGTGGAAATTCCCAGAACCTGCAAGCCTTTTACCAGTATCTGAGCATTTTTAAGTAAGGTCTCCTTGTTGCTCATTGCGGGGAACAAACGTTCCTGAATGTCAATGATTAATCCGGTTGTGTTTTCTCTTGTGATACGCATGATTCTTTTGGTTTATGATTTTTCTTTTGCCAGCCGTTCCATTCCTTTGGCCAGCCGGCGCGATTTGTGCCCCAGATAACCACCGTGATGACGCTTGGCATATTCTTCGCTCGAAAACTCGATTCGGCGCATCATCAGGTTGACCAATATGTCTCCAATAACAGTCATAACAGTTGTAGATGTCGATGGAGTCAAGCCCAGCGGACAGAGTTCTTTGGGATTCCCGGTAGGAAGAACCACATCAGCTGTCAAAGCCAGGTGACTCTCTTCGTTACTTGTTATTACGATGAGCGGAAGATTGGGATACAAATTTTCTGCTAAATCAATCAACTCCAGTATTTCACGGGTTTTTCCAGAGTTGGAAATGAGCAGCAATACATCGTTCGGTTGCAATACTCCCAAGTCTCCGTGCTGAGCTTCACTTGGATGAAGGAAGATGGCCGGAGTTCCGGTTGAGCTAAAGGTGGTGGCGATGTTCAGCGCAATTTGCCCGGCTTTACCCATACCGCTGGTCACCAACTTGCCATGCTGCTGATGAATTCTTTCGTAAAGAATTTCAACAGCAGCTTCGTATCCTTCGTTGACCGGAATTGTTGAAATAGCGTCGGCTTCGCGCTGTAAAAGACCGTTAATTAGTTCGTTCATTTTCGATTAATTGAATACCTTCGGGGAAATTATTTGCCTGTTCCGGACAATGAGTAGAAAGCTTATTGCTGTCGTTTTATTTCCCCCTCAAAACAAAGCCGCAAAACTACATTTATTTTTATTTCATAACAATGATTCCTCTCGAAACCTGAAAACGAGCGTATTTCCGCTTGTTTACGGACCCGGATGAAGAGGCCTTACGACATGTTTGATGAAATTCGGTGTTTTCTCATCCGGGTTTGATTGATGAAAAGGTGATTTACCGGGATGAGAATGATAATAATGGCAATGACAATCCACTGCGATGGAATCGGGTTGGTTCCGTTTTCGATAACCAGCACATCATTGGTTAACCTGGAAACGATGCTTACGCCCCAATGTACACCAATCGAATACCATAGATTTCCAGTTATCACGAGCGGCGAAACCAGCATGATACCCAGCAGGAAAAGATAGATGAGCGTTGTGAGGCCGCTTTCGAAGTGGTATATCTGGTTGCCTGTACTGACAATGGCCGAGAAGATGATGAAGGTTTCGGGTGATGTACGTCGGTGCAAAAACCGATACAAATAGCCCATCGACAGAATATCTGAAGCAATTACAGGAGGAATCGTCACTAAAGCAAAAAGCAAGGCTTGTTTCCAGAACACTTTTGGCTCGGGCAGATGGTTAATCCGGACGATATTGTATTGAACTGAAAGGAGCAATGCCGCTGAAAAAAAAGAGCAGGCCGAATACTAATCCGGCCAGTAAGTGGCTGCGACTTTTCAACAGGTTGGTCAAGCCATAGGCTTTTAGTCCGCTGAAGCCCTGCCAACGGGCAACCAGCCAGGCTACAACCAGAAAAACAACCAGTAGCAACAAAAAGAGTTCGGTCCTGCGAAGGTAATGCAAGACTGCCACGGGAACCTGATAGGCTACGAAAAGAATACCAAATCCAAGGAGGACCTTAAATACTGAAGGACCGGATTTTTTCATTCAGCTAAAATGGAAACACATGCTTTTTAAATTTAGCATATTCCTTTGGAGTTCAGATCTCAAACCTGAACTTTATTTATTGTGACTGAATGAAAATGGTGGCCAAAAAGTGTTTTTCCGGTTACGGTTTCCAGTTGAGCTCGCTGAATTTTTTCCTTCCCCTGGCGTAGTAATTCCAGACCAGACTTCCGCGATAGATCTGCGGGTGTTTTTGGGTGACGGCCTGACTGAGCAATTGCTTCCGTTGTTTCCTGAGATGGGAAAGGTGACGGTAAAATGCGATATGTGCCATGAATACCTTCCGGAAAGCTGCCACCTGACCGGTGACTAAAAACTGAACTGCAGCGACTCCGTCTAGCAACATCCGGCTGACTAGTACCGGAGCTAATAAAACTGGTGGTAAGTTTTTGTACAGAAGAAACAGGTTGTTACGGAAGTTGAGGTAAATTTTTCGTGGATTTCCGTACGAAAGACTTCCGCCGCCCACATGGTGTACGGTTGATTGATGGTTATAGAATATTTTATAGCCGCGGTTTTTCATGCGCCAGCACAGGTCAATCTCTTCCATGTGCGCCCAGAAATGTGCATCCAGTCCTTCCAGTTCTTTCCAAACGGATGAGCGAACCATCAGGCAGGCGCCGGTTCCCCAGAAAATTTCTCCACTTTCGTTGTACTGTCCTTCATCTTTTTCGACCACATCGAGCAGGCGACCGCGGCAAAACGGGTAACCAAACCGGTCGATAAAACCACCGGCAGCTCCGGCGTATTCGAAATATTCCGGCTTTTCTGTTTGCAGAATTTTTGGTTGACAAGCGCCAATCGACGAATCGGCATCCATCATTTCGATGAGCGGCTCAAGCCAGTTTTCGGTTACTTCGACATCTGAATTCAGCAGCAGATAATATTCCGCTTCAATTTGCTTGAGAGCCTGGTTGTAACCTTCTGCAAATCCATAGTTCTCGTCCAGTTGCAAATAACGAACAGATGGAAACTCTTGCTCTACGACTTCGCGACTGTTGTCGGTGGAACCGTTGTCGGCAACCACCACTTCCACTTCGGGTAAGTTGCTGTATTTTACCAATAGCGGCAGGTATTGGCGCAAAAAATCCTGTCCGTTCCAATTCAATATGACAACTGATACTTTCATTTGCCAGTGCTCTCCGTATTTTCAGGTTCGCGTTTGTGTTTCCAGCGACGATGCGACCACAGCCAGTAGGCTGGTTCGTCTCTTATGATTTGCTCCAGGAAACGGGTATGTTTTTCTGTAATCTCGTATTGCGCCGTCTCGTTGGGTTTATCGGTAATTAAATGAAAAGTCAGGTTATAATGACCGCGTTTTTGCTTTTGCATGTGCGCTCCCAGCACCACGGCATCCAGCTTCTTGGCAATCTTTTCGGTCCCCAGCAAAATAGGTGTTTCCTGGTTGAGAAAAGTGGTCCAGTACTGGATTTCGTTTTTCTTCGGCGTTTGGTCATTCAAAAAGCCTGAAATGGTGGGGGTGTCTTTAGAACTGTCGGCAACCAGCTGCCTGAAGGTTTTATTCTTGTCTAACGGAATAGCACCGAACCTACTTCTCAGCTTGTGGTAAAACCGATCGATGCTTTTGTTGTGCAACGGTTTGTACACCACGTAAAACTTAGCCAACGATTGCAATCCCCAGCTGCACATCCATTCCCAGTTGTTGTGATGACCTAGTGAAACCAGTACGTGGCGTCCATCTTTCAAATATTGGTTGGGAAGTTCAGGATTGAGAAATTTCATCCTTCTCTGGATACGATGAACGGAGATGAAAGTAAAATATAAAGTCTCAATAAAGCTGTCGCAGAAGTGGCGGTAAAATTCCCTCTCGATTTTGTGACGTTCTTCAATGGTCTTCTCTGGAAAAGCATTTACCAGGTTGGTTTGTACTACTTTTCTGCGGTAGCCAAAAACATGAAAAACAAGGATGAAAAGGAAATCGGAAAAAGCATACTGAACTCGAAGCGGCAAAAAATGAGTCAGCCAGGTAAAACTTCTTAGCAGGTAATACAAAAAATAAGTCATAGAGAAATAAACATTCGGTTAAGATTGTCGGAATAGCTGCAACAGAATGGCAACCAACGTTTCTTTGTTTTTGCTGTCGATAAATGTTTCCAGCGCCTTGTCGCGTTCTTTGGCGTTCATTTCCAGAATCTTCTCCAACTCTTTTTGTTCTCGGCCAGTCAGTTCGTTGCTAAATGCGTTCAGCAACGGTTCATGTGTTTCACTGGTTTTCTCCGGTAACCCGAAGATTTCCAGTTCGTGAATGGCTGCATTCAATATCTCGTGAGCCTGAACGCGAATTGGGTCAGTTAATTTGATACCGCCGGATGTGTCCCGCAGGTTCCAGCTGGAATAATCGTACTTGAGGTTGTTAATAAGCCGGGCATGCTCGCTGCCTTCGCCGAAAATACGGGAGATGTAAATCAGCGTATGTGCTTTCCAGGCTTCGAGATCGAAACGCTTCTCTTCGAGGCGGGCAATCTGTTCTTTTAGAATGTCTATTTCT
Source organism: Prolixibacter sp. NT017 (assembly GCF_009617875.1). Taxonomy (NCBI): domain Bacteria; kingdom Pseudomonadati; phylum Bacteroidota; class Bacteroidia; order Marinilabiliales; family Prolixibacteraceae; genus Prolixibacter; species Prolixibacter sp. NT017. The sequence continues at coordinate 5,021,062 of NZ_BLAV01000001.1, forward strand.
CTCATGGTCAATATTCAGTTGCCGAGATGTTGATGTACAATGTCGTAAAATTCCTCGAAATATGCACCGTTTGCCGCTACGATTTCTCCACCGAACAGGAAATTGTCGCCGCCGTTGAAGTCGGTTACCCGTCCGCCTGCTTGCTTTATGATTAACACACCGGCCGCCACATCCCAGGCATGAAGAGCATGTTCCCAAAAGGCTTCGAAACGGCCGGCTGCCACGTAGGCCAGATCGGTGGCCGCCGAACCTAACCGGCGCAGGCCATGCGAATGTCGCATGAAGTGGCTCATGGCATCGATATATCCATCGAGCCGATCGAAATTGTAGTAAGGAAAGCCGGTGGCAATGAGCGAATCCTGCGTGGTGGCCGCATCGCTAACGCGAATAACGTTACCGTTGAGGTAGGCTGCACTGTCTTTCCAGGCATAAAAACATTCGTCCTGCGTAATCTCGTACACTACCCCCACGACGAGTTCGTTGCCTTGCAGCAGGGCGACGCTTACCGCGAACGGAGGAATACCGTGAATGAAATTGGTGGTCCCGTCGAGCGGATCGATGATCCATTTAAACTCTTCTCCGTCGTTGCCTGCCGTATTCTCTTCGGTGATAAATCCGGCTTCCGGTAAAAGCTGGTGTAGTTTTTCTACCAGTTGTTTTTCGGCGCCTTTATCGACGTATGAAACAAAATCCGATTTTCCTTTCTTTTCAACAGCGTCGAGCCGAAACTTCTGGCGCTCGCCGGCAATGAATTGACCGGCATCTTTTACAATCCCGATAACTTCGGTACAGAGTTTTTCCAGGTTCATCACAAAAAAATTTCTTCAAAAGTAACGATTAATCGCCTTGGTTGTCATTTTCCTTACCAGGATGAAAAATCTGTTGTTTTCATAAAAATAAAATATCCCGCCGGAAACTCCTGACGGGATGTATGTTGATATGTTTTTCAGTTTTGCTTAATCAACCAGTACGGCCATGTTGCCGGTTGGATTGATGCCTGACAGTTTCACTTCCCTGATTTGATTGACCAGATCATCGTGGAAGTCGGTTTCTACCTTGATGTAGTTTTCGGTCCATCCGGTAATTCGTGTCTTCGAGCGACTTTTCTCGAACAGCACCCGGTGGTTTTGTCCATCGTGTTTCCGGTAGAAGTCTTTCAGTTTTTTGTCCGACAGTTCTTTCAATCTTTCCACTCTTCGTTTGCGTTCCGACATCGGGACCACGCCTTCAATCTTCAGGGCACTGGTTTTCGAACGTTCGGAATAAGGGAACACGTGCAATTGCGAAATATCCAGACTTTCGATGAACCGGTACGACTCTTCAAACAGTTCATCCGATTCGCCGTTCATGCCGGCAATTACGTCAACCCCGATGAAAGCATGGGGCAGCAATTCCTTGATCTTCTCCACGCGGTGGGCAAACAGTTCGCGGTTGTACTTACGTCCCATGAGTTCCAGCACTTCGTTGGTGCCGGCCTGCAACGGTATATGAAAATGCGGAGCAATCCGCTTCGAGCGGGCCACAAATTCGATAATATCGTCGTTCAGCAAATTCGGCTCAATGGACGAAATGCGGATGCGGTCGACACTCTCGACTTCATCCAACGCCTGAACCAAATCGAAAAATGTATCGCCGGTGCTTTGACCAAAATCGCCAATATTCACTCCTGTGAGAATAATCTCGCGGATTCCCTGTTCGCCGGCCCGTGTTGCTTCTTCCACCAGGCTGGCAATGCTTGGATTCCTACTTTTCCCGCGCGCCATGGGGATGGTACAGTAGGAGCAAAAATAATTACAACCGTCCTGTACCTTCAGGAAACTGCGGGTGCGATCGCCATATGAATACGCATGGTCGAACTTGTTGATGCGGGTGAAGGAGCAGTTGTGCACCTCGCCTCCCTTGTGTTTCTCAAGTCCATCGAGGTATTTGGTGATGTTGAATTTGTCGTTGGCTCCCAACACCAGGTCAACCCCTTCGATCGATGCCACTTCGTCGGGCTTTAGCTGGGCATAACATCCCACCACTACAATAAATGCAGCGGGGTTCTGCCTAACAGCCTGACGAATGATGGCGCGGCTTTTCTTATCGGCGGTATCGGTTACCGAGCAGGTGTTGATAACGTAAACATCGGCCTTGTCCCTGAAACCGGTCCGGTTGAAGCCCATCTCCTGGAAAGAGCGGGCAATGGTGGACGTTTCCGAGAAGTTCAGTTTACATCCCAGTGTGGTAAAAGCTACTTTTTTTCCGTTGTAATTCATTCCTCTCTCGCTTCAAATCTGCCCGGAGACAGTCAACGTTTTCTCATACTTTATACCTGAAAAACAGTGAAAAGGTTTTCAGGATAAAATCGTCTTTTATTGACGGCGCAAAACTACAAAAATAATTTTGAAGGAGGTGGAATGGGGTGGGGTTCATTTATTTCAATGGCGATAAAATATCAGAAGGAGGGAGTTTTTGCATAATTTCAACGACAATAATTCGTCAGGAGCGGGCTGATTGAAAATTTCAACGACGAGAAATCACGAAAAGTGGACCAGTTGAAAATTTCAACAGCAAGAATCAGTCAAGAATTTCCGAATTAAAAATTTCAGCAGCCTGAAATATTCAGAAATGGACCAATTGAAAATTTCAGCAACCTGAATTTGTCAAAAGTAGATGAATTGAAAATTTCAACGCCAAGAAATCACGACAAATGGACCGATTGAAAATTTCAGCAGCAAGAATCAGTCAAGAATTTCCGAATTGAAAATTTTAACAACCTGAAATGACCAGGAAATAAGCTTCTTCCCGAATAAGCTTTCATAGAAATGCAAAGACCAGAGTTGATGCTCTGGTCTTTGCTAGTCAAATTATAGGTAAAAGGAGTTCGAAGAAATCAAAGTAAATCGCTGGCCAACTCGGCAAGGTAGCTGCGTTCGCCTTTCACCAGGTTGATGTGTGCAAACAGGTCCTGGCCTTTCATCTTGTCGGTGAGGAAAGCCAGCCCGTTCGACTGCATGTCGAGGTAAGGCGAGTCGATTTGCATGATGTCGCCGGTGAACACCATCTTGGTTCCTTCGCCGGCACGGGTGATGATCGTCTTCACTTCATGCGGCGTAAGGTTCTGCGCTTCATCGATGATGAAGAAGCAGTTGGAGAGACTCCGTCCCCTGATGAAGGCAAGTGCCGAAATCACCAAACGTTCATCCTTCTGCAGCTCTTCAATGAGCTGAACCTCTGTGCTGCGTGGGTTAAAGCTTTTCTTAATCACCGCCAGATTATCGAAAAGTGGTTGCATGTAAGGCGAGACCTTTTCTTCGGCGTCTCCCGGAAGGAAACCCAAATCGCGGTTACTTAGCGCTACAATGGGACGTGCCAGCAGTGTTGTGTCATACACTTTGTGCTGTGCGATGGCAGCGGCCAGGGCCAGCAGGGTTTTTCCGGTTCCCGCTTTCCCCGTAAGGGCAATCAGTTTGATTTCCGGATTTAACAGGGCGTCCAGTGAAAAGGTTTGCTCTGCATTGCGCGGTTTAATGCCGTAAGCGGAGTGTTTGTCGACTCGTTTGATGGTTCTGGTAAATGGATCGAAATGAGCCAGGGCACTGGAACGGTTGCCTTTCAAAATCAGGTATTCGTTGGCGAAAGGTGAGTCTCCTATCCCGGCTTCTTCCAGTGTAAGCGATTTGTTGTCGTATAATTTGGCGATCAGTTCGTCGTCATATTCACTCATTTCGCGGATGCCTTCGTAAAGTACGTTGACATCGGAAATCTTATCGTTTTTGTAATCTTCCGACTCAATGTGCAGCGATTTGGCTTTCATCCGCAGATTGACATCCTTGGTCACAAAGATGGTTTTCCTTTCGGGGTATTTATCCCGGATGGCTTCGGCTATCGCCAGAATACGGTGGTCGGGAATGTCATCGCGGAAGGATTCTCTCATCTGTTTGGAAAAAGGCTTTCCGGTTTCGATAATCAGTTTGCCTTTCTTGGGGCCGAGAGATAATCCTCCATTGAATAAATCGTCGCCGACAATTTCGTCCAGGATGCGCACAAACTGACGGGCCTGGAAGTTAATCTGATCACTGCCTCGCTTGAACTTGTCCAGCTCTTCCAATACCGTGATCGGGATGACTACATCGTTGTCTTCGAAATTGTAAATACACTTGTGATCATGCAAGATGACGTTAGTGTCGAGGACGAATACTTTTGCTTGAGTCATATTCGTAGGGTTTCAAGGGTTTGCTTTTAAAGGTAGTATTTTTTGTATCCGGTGTACGGCAGGTCGGAATGATTTTACGAACTTTAACCCGTTGATAAATTCTTTTCACATTATGGACAGATTTGAAGCGACACTGAGATATTTATACGAGCAATTGCCTTTTTATCAAAGGAAAGGCCCAGCTGCGTATAAAAATAACCTGGATAATACGCTGGCGCTGGACGAACTTTACGGTCATCCGCACCGATTATTTCGAAGTGTTCATGTGGCAGGAACGAACGGAAAGGGTTCGGTTTCTCATATGCTGGCAAGTGTGCTCCAGGAAGCCGGTTACCGGGTCGGTTTATACACTTCGCCGCATCTGAAGGATTTCAGGGAACGCATTCGCGTGAATGGTGTGAAAATTCCGAAAGAGGAGGTGGTGCGCTTTGTCGACGATTTCATGGCCCGAAACCAGTTGAACAAGATGGAGCCGTCGTTTTTTGAGTTGACGGTGGCTATGGCGTTTGACTATTTTGCCCGCGAACGGATCGATATTGCAGTGGTGGAAGTTGGTTTGGGCGGTCGTCTCGATTCAACAAACATCATCACCCCGGAAGTGTCCGTTATCACGAATATCAGTCTTGACCATGTGGCATTGCTTGGAAATTCATTAACCGAAATTGCCGGTGAGAAGGCCGGTATTATGAAGAGTGGGATTCCGACAGTGGTGGGCGAGACTATGAATGAAACGGCTCCGGTTTTCACCGAAAGGGCCGAAAAGTTAGATGTTCCGCTTCAATTCGCCGATCAACTTTACCAGACAGGTTATTCGATGGCTTCGCCCGAAGGGAAGCAACTGTTCAATGTGCGCTACAATAACACTATTCGTTACGAGCAGCTTCCGCTCGATTTACTGGGGCAGTACCAGGGGCGCAACCTCTGTACTGCACTGGCAGCTGTCGACGTATTGAAAGAACGGGGCTGGAGCATTTCCGATGAAGCGCTGTACCGGGGAATGGAACAGTTGGTTAAAAACACTGGCTTGTTAGGCCGCTGGCAGATTTTGGGTGCTAATCCGCGCATTGTTTGCGATACGGGACATAACGAGGCCGGAATTCGTGAAGTGGTACACCAGATTCATCAAACGCCTTACAAAAAGCTTCATTTTGTGCTGGGAATGGTGAATGATAAGGATGTGATAAGTGTTTTGCGGCTCTTGCCGAAGGACGCCGATTACTATTTTACGAAAGCCTCTATTCCAAGAGCGATGTCGGAAAATATGCTGGAACTGAAAGCGGCTGATGCAGGACTGAAAGGACAAAAATATCCGACTGTTATTGAGGCGTTAATGGCAGCCAAAGAAAATGCCGGACCAGATGATATGATTTTCGTTGGCGGAAGTACTTTCGTGGTAGCCGAAGTGATCTGATTTATTCTTTCCGGAAGGGTATAAAAAAAGGATTCCACAAACGTGAAATCCTTTAAGTGGGAACTGCTGGATTCGAACCAGCGACCCTCTGCTTGTAAGGCAGATGCTCTGAACCAACTGAGCTAAGCTCCCGAAAGAAATAAAATCCTAATATGAACGTGTGGGAACTGCTGGATTCGAACCAGCGACCCTCTGCTTGTAAGGCAGATGCTCTGAACCAACTGAGCTAAGCTCCCGAAAAAATAAAATCCTAATATGAACGTGTGGGAACTGCTGGATTCGAACCAGCGACCCTCTGCTTGTAAGGCAGATGCTCTGAACCAACTGAGCTAAGCTCCCGCTTTCGTTAAAAGCGTTGCAAATATAGATTTTTTTTGTTTCCTGCAAAAACAGAAGACAAACTTTTTAGCCGATTTATTGCTATACCCGATTTCCGAAACGCCTTATTCTGCCTACTTTTTTCGCAAGATTCTCACAAGTAATAAATTGGAAACTACAGATGATAATTTCTTTCTAAAAATCCGAAGGTAATTCCTTGATGTGTTTTAACCTGATGTTGCGGATGAACAACTCGCCACCTTCCGATTGTAACTGGATTTTGCCTTGTACCAGGGGAAGTAATTCCTTGTTCACCCATTTACGCGAGTCGTAACTCACCATGTTCACTTTGCCGTTGATAACATGAACCGAAGTGCTGCCGAAGCAATACAGATCGATGGTGTTCCATTCGCCCAGCGGTTTTTCGTAGTCAGCACTTTTCGAACAAATTTTGGCCACTTCGTCATTGCCAAAAGCGACCCGGGCTTCTCCCGCCTGGTAGATGTATTGGTCTCCATTTTTTACTGCAGGAATTTTATTGTAGGTGTCGCCCATGCAATACAGATCGCCCAAATCGCCATGTTTCATTTGCAATTCATGTGAGTTCATCCATACATCGAGGGCTGTGCCAAACGGACCGTAACTGTGATAAAGCAATCCGGAGTTACGTTGAGAGAAAACAAGCTTTCCCCATTTAAACTCGAGATGAAGGTGATAATTTTCATATGAATTTCGGGTGGCCAGTGAGGCGTTAACCTCCCCCGATATCCTGATGGCCGGTTGCCCGTCTTCTTTTACGACCGAGAAAATCTTCATCGGGTCTTTTTTAATACCTAACGGAGTTCCTCCTTTTTCCAGGGGACCTACGTAGGTTTCCCAACCTTTCAGGTTTTTGCCATTGAACAGTGAGCGCCAGCCGGCATTCGATTGTGCTTCAGCCTGCGTGAAACACCCGGCGATTAGAACGAAAATCAGAAATATTTTTGTCATGATGATCAAGGTTAGTCTGTCTGGGAAGGTACAAAAAAAAACTGCCTCAGTTTTGAGGCAGTTAATGGATTTTTTTCTTCTTAATGTTTCTATACTTCGTGCTGATGAAGAATTTCTTCCGCTTTTTCGAGAATGGTTGTATCATCTAAAAGTACGACACCGCCATTGGGGCCTTGTTCAAGGTGAATTCCAACTGCTTTTCCTTTTTCGTAATTTGCTCCGCCGAAATAGTTCCTGACGGTCTCAACCTCAATGCCTAATTCTTCGGCAATGTGGTGGATGGCACCGTCAGGCAAACTGTCTTTAATTTTTCTCAGCTCGTTGAAGGTTATTTTCTTTGTCATAGCGGTAGGATTTTATCTTGTTAATAATAAGATTTTGGAAGTAAAATATGTATCACCTTAAAAATAAAATTAAATATTTAATAACCCAATGGTAACGTCAAAACCTATTCTACTTTTAAGTGAAATTTACATTTATTAACAAAGAAAAATCGTGTCCTTCCATAAGCAAATTGCAGAAAATCAGAATGGTGGGTTTTGCACAGGTGGATAGCCACCCTCTTCTTCCTGCGAATGTTTTAAAACATGTTTCTCTTCGTTGTATTCGTTTTTTAATCCTCGCTTAAGCGCATCATAGACAGCCTGATGAAGACGTGGGCGTAAGTTCAGCTCGTAGAGCTTCCGGTCGTTACGTGTCGGGTAAACCCGGTTGGAAAAGAACATGAATAGAAGACCATTTTCCGGGTCGGCCCATGCAAATGTTCCGGTAAAGCCGCTATGTCCAAAACTTGCCGCACTAGATGACGGCGCCGGGTAAGCTTCGTCAATCGTTTTTTCGCTGTTGTCAATCAGCGGTTTGTCAAATCCAAGGCCTCGCCGGTTGTCGTTGTCGGGAAACTGGCAACGGGTCCATTCCTTCATCGTTGCTTCGCTGATATAACGCTTCCCGCCGTATTCGCCATAGTTCAGGTACAACTGAATGATTTTGGCCGCATCGTTGATGTCGCCAAAAAGCCCTGCATTACCCGATACGCCGCCCATCATGGCTGCACCTTCGTCGTGTACAAATCCTTGAATCTGACGGTGCCGGAAGAACGTGTCGTCTTCGGTTGGTATCATCCGGTTGATGGGGTATTTCAGGTATGGATTGTACGTAACCGTTGAGGCACCCAGCGGTCCGTAGAAGTTTTCATGTATGTACTTCTGGTAATTTTCTCCGGTCAGATTCGAGATGATTTTCGGGTAGAGATAAAAGGTCAAGCCGGAGTATACATACGCCTTCTTAGGTAATAGTGGCGATTTATCGATATCGGAATAAATGGTGTCGATAAAGCTGTGATTCAGGTACATGTTGTCGCTTATGCGAAGCGAGTATTTCCGCGTGGGACGATGCCGGATGTAGCCGTGTTTGAAGCGGCCATTGGGCTTAACAATACTTCTCCAGTAAGGAATCCACGCTTCCAGTTGTCCTTGGTGAGCCAGAATATCTCGTATTCCGATATTGGCTTTGTTGGTATTATTCCACTCAGGCCAGTATTTCGAGAATTTATCGTCGACATTGAATTTTCCTTCGTCAGCCAGTTTCATCAGTGCCGGTAAAGGGCCTGTTATTTTGGTCAAAGAAGCAAAATCGTATATGTCGGTCGGTTTTACCGGAACCTGATTTTTGTATGTTCTGTAACCGTAGCATTTATGGAAGAAAACTTTTCCGTTTTTCGCCAGTAAAATCTGACAGCCGGGATATGCTTTCTGCGTAAGCCCGATGTTCACCAGCGAATCAATTCGCTGGTCGAGGTAATGCGAATCGATGCCAACTGCTTCGGGAATAGTATAAGAGAAACGCCCAAGTGCTTTGGTCTGAATCCCGGTTCCTACCGGGAAAAACTTGTTCAGCGTAACCGGCAGTTTTCCTTTGGCAGGAATTCCTCCGAAAATCAGTTGAGCGGCCAGACTCTCTGCATCATCTGTTTCCTGGTAAGCCATGATGACGGAACGGGCGTCGTTGAGGTCTCGGAATGCGTTGGCAGCGTATGCATTCCCAAACAATACCACGACAGAATTGTCCATTTTGCTGATGATGTTCGTCACATCGAGCTGAACCTGGGTGAGATGGAAGTTGTTTTCCGGAGTCATCCAGAAATTATTGACTGCCGCAATCACCAGGTTGTAGTTTTTTAGCTGAGGCAAGAGTTTTTGAAGTGATTTCAGCGGGGCATTTTTGTCGATGTGAAAATTGTCGACCTGAAGGTATTGCCCCACCGCTTTTTGAAAAGCCGTGCCGTAATCGCGGCCGATGCTCACAGTTGCAATATGCAATGTGTCGAGGTTCTGAAGCGGAAGGAGATTGCCTTTGTTTTGTAATAGCGTGAGGCTTTCTTTGGTCAGTTCACGTGACGTCAGTCGGTAAAGCGGATTTGTTAAATCCTCATATAAACTGTCCGTTTGTACGGGGTGCCAGTTGTTCAGTCCGGTCCAGCGTTTCACCATCAATACCTTCCGGCACTTTTGGTCAATTTCTTCTTTGGTGAGTATCCCTTTTCTCACTGCCTTTTTAATGGCTTTTATGGCAGCTTTCGGATCGGTGACAAATTCCAGCACATCATTGCCCGCAGCCAAAGCCATCACATCCGCAGTTCCGGGAGGACCTTTTACGCTGGCGCCTTTCATGTTCATCGCATCGGTCACGGTGAGGCCCTGAAATTCCAGTTCGTCGTGAAGCAGCTTGCCGGTGATAGGATTCGAAAGTGACGCCGGAGTTCCTGTTGAATCCAATGCCGGCACATCAAGGTGTCCTACCATGATGCCGCCAACACCTGCATAAATCAGCCGGTGAAAAGGCATTATTTCCAATGTGTCAAGACGTTCTTTGCCGAAAGGAATAACCGGAAGTGTTTTGTGTGAATCTTTTTCGGTATCTCCATGACCTGGAAAATGTTTGGCGGTCGGAAGAATGTTTTCCTCTTGCATGCCCAGCGCATACATCATCGCTTTGCGGGTGACGTTCTCCACGTTCTGTCCGTACGAACGGTAACCAATGATGGGATTTTCCGGATTGTTGTTCACGTCGGCTACGGGGGCAAAGTTCACCTGCATGCCCATTTGTTTACATTGCTGACCAATGTCTTTTCCCATTTGATAAACCAATGAATCATCCTGAACGGCTCCAACGGCCATCGCTACCGGGTAGCTAATGCAACTGTCGAGCCGCATTCCCAGCCCGTTTTCAGCGTCGATGCCGATTAATAAGGGAACCTTTGATGCCTGTTGGTATTTATTTGTTAGTTCTGCCTGTCGAATGGGCCCTCCCTGGAAAAAGACCAGCCCTCCAATTTTATTCTCGGCAATTTGTTGCAAAATCTCCTGGGTGTGTGCCTCATCTTTGTTCGAATAGGCCGCAACAGTTATCAGCTGACCAATCTTCTCTTCGAAGCTGAGAGAGTTGAAGACCGAGTCGACCCACGCATCGTTTTCGTATGCGTAGAATGGCGGTCGGACTGGATTGGCGGCTTGATTCATAACAGGATGGATGAGGATAATAATGAGGGTGATTAATCCAAGCAGGTTTCTTTGGCACTTCATGATGTCATCAGTTGTTGTAATGGACAATTTCGATTTTCGTAAAATTAGTAAATGGATTGTACTGTATCAGCTTATCCGGTATCAGAAATAGTTATTTTTACTTCAAGGTTCATGTTAAATTTGTATTTTAGTCGGAAGTAATATGTATGACAAATTTAAAATCTTAATCGATTAATCCTAACAATTTTCTGAATCAATCATAAAAACTGGGACTGTGAAAAATCATATCGTGCTCTTCTTTGTCGTTTTTCTTTTATTCTCTTGCGGAAATGCGAAAGAAAAACCTATCCTGCCGGGTGCTGAACAACCTGGAAAATATCTGCCTCTGCTGAAAGGTAAGAATGTGGCGCTGGTCGTAAATCAGACTTCCATCGTTGATGGTCAGCATTTGGTCGATTTCCTGCTTGAAAAACATATTCCGGTGAAAGAGGTTTTTGCTCCGGAGCATGGCTTTAGGGGAAAGGCCGATGCTGGAGAGGAATTGGAGAATACGATTGATAAACAAACCGGTTTGCCGGTCATATCAATATACGGAAAAACGAAAAAGCCGAGCCAGGAGCAGCTAAAAGGAATCGATTGGGTGGTCTTCGATATACAGGATGTAGGTTGCCGTTTTTACACCTTTATTAGCACGATGCATTATGTAATGGAGGCTTGCGCCGAAAACGGGGTGAAGATGATGATTCTCGATCGTCCGAATCCTAACGGTGATTATGTCGCAGGACCCATTTTGAAACCGGAGTTTCGCTCGTTTGTAGGAATGGATCCAATTCCGGTCGTTCATGGATGTACAATTGGTGAATTGGCGCGGATGATTAATGGTGAAGGTTGGCTGACGAACCACGAAAAAGTGGATTTGACGGTGATTCCCGTGAAAAACTATAATCATCAAGACCGGTATTCTTTACCTGTAAAACCATCGCCCAACCTGCCAAACGACTTGTCTATCCGTTTGTACCCGTCGCTTTGTTTCTTCGAGTCTACCAGCGTGAGTGTCGGGCGTGGAACGCATTTTCCCTTTCAGGTACTGGGTTATCCCGACCCGAAATTTGGCTCCTTTTCTTTTACGCCCGAAAGCATTGTTGGAATGGCCAAATCGCCGCTGCATATGGATGAGAAATGTTATGGCGAGGATTTTAGAGGGACGAAAAACGTTCCTCGCTTTACGCTGAAATATTTCCTGGATTGGTATCACCGTTTTCCCAACGAAAAAGATTTCCTGACCCGTGAGCGTTGGTTTAATTTGCTGATGGGAACCGACACGGTGATCAAGCAAATTCGCGAAGGAAAGACCGAGCAGGAGATTCGTGCCTCATGGCAGCCTGAGCTAAATAACTATCGACAGATTCGCAAAAAATATCTTCTTTATCCCGATAACGACCAAAACTAAATTATGAATCCATTTATTGTGCTGGCCGTCATCGGCGGTTATTTTCTCCTACTGATACTTATTTCGCGGCTTACGGCGAAAGGGGCGAACTCTGATACTTTTTTTACGGCTAACCGGAAATCTCCCTGGTATGTGGTGGCATTCGGGATGATTGGAGCCACGCTTTCGGGGGTTACTTTTATTTCCGTACCCGGAGAAGTCGGGAATTCGGCCTTTTCCTATTTCCAATTTGTTCTTGGGAATTTGGTGGGATACTGGATTGTTGCCGGAGTGCTTTTGCCCATGTATTATCGTATGAACCTGGTTTCGATCTACGGTTACCTTGAAGAGCGGTTCGGACCGTCAGCCTATAAAACCGGTTCCTTCTTTTTCCTTCTTTCCCGGACTATCGGAGCGGCATTTCGTCTTTACCTGGTGGCGGGCGTTTTGCAGCTTGCCTTTTTCGATGCGTTCGGAGTCCCCTTCTGGATTACGGTGATGATAAGTATTTTGCTGATTTGGGTGTACACCTATCGCGGAGGCATTAAAACGATTGTTTGGACGGATACGCTGCAGACTACTTTCCTGATTTCAGCGGTAGTTCTGACAATCCACTATATTCTGAACCACTTTGGCTGGTCGATTGGAGAAGCTTTTCAACATATTACCGATCATCCCGATTCCAAAATCTTTCATTGGGGATGGCGATCAGGCAACAATTTCTTTAAACAGTTTTTTGCCGGCATGTTTGTCACGGTAGTGATGGTTGGTCTTGATCAGGATATGATGCAGAAAAATCTGACCTGCCGGAATGTCGGGGAAGCCCGGAAAAATATGATTTGGTTTAGTGCCAGCTTTGTCATCGCTGTTGCGCTGTTTCTGGGATTGGGTGTGTTACTCTACATTTTTGCTGCGAAGACAGGAACGCCTGTTCCTGCGAGAACTGATGATTTGTATCCGTTGCTGGCTTTGACAAAAATGAATTTGTCCATCGGCATTGCTTTTCTGTTGGGGATTACGGCGGCGGCTTATTCAAGTGCCGACTCAGCCCTGGCATCATTAACCACGGCATTCTGTGTCGACTTCCTGAAATTCCAAAAACGAACGGATGCGAAGAAAGAGAAGGAGCGGAAATTGGTGCATATGGGGTTTTCGGTGATTCTGTTTTTTGTTATCGTCATTTTCCGGGTTATCAACGATGAAAGTGTGGTTGTGGCGCTCTTCAAGGTGGCTGGATATACTTACGGTCCGCTGCTTGGATTGTTTGCTTTCGGTATGCTTACAAAGTACAAGGTAAACGACCGCGCCGTTCCCTACTTAGCCGTAGTAGCTCCGCTTATTAGTTGGGCGATTGATACATGGTCGGAACAACTTCTTTTTGGTTACCGGTTCGGATTTGAGATTTTGATACTAAACGGTGGACTAATGTTTTTGGGGCTTCTCCTTTTTCGTAAAAAATATTTCGAAAGTTAAAAAATGTTAAAGGAAATTAATAATTATTACTATATTTGAATGGGGAAGGTCGCTCCTTCCTGACCATGATATTGAGAGCGCTTAATAAAAACTATGAGGGGATTTTTTAAAATACTGATTGTGATGTTGTTGGTATACCTTTTTGCTTCCTGTGAAAAGGAAAATATCAATTCATCGAACGATGCCCTTCTGCGTTTTTCTACTGACACAGTTGCCTTCGATACCATTTTTACCTCCATTGGGTCGCCTACCCACAACGTCCGTGTCGTTAACCCGACGAACAGTACCCTCATCATCTCCTCAATTAAGTTGGCAGGCGGCAATAAAAGTGGTTTCCGTTTGAATGTGAATGGAGAGGTGGCCAATGATGTTTACGATGTGGAAATCCCTCCCAATGACAGCATCTTTATCTTCGTGGAAGTAACGCTCGGCGAGAACGGGGGAAATATTCCCATGGTCGCCGAAGATTCAATTGTTTTTAGTGTAAACGGCGTCGTACAGGATGTAAACTTAATTGCCTGGGGACAGGATTTTAAGCGAATCAATTCCAAAGTAATTGGAACGAATACCTGGACAAATGAGAAGCCGTACCTCGTTTACAATTATGCCTATGTCGATTCCGGTGCCGTTTTAACGATTGAGCCGGGAACTGTTATTTATTTTCATGATGGTGCCGGTTTTTATGTGAAAGGGACACTTGATGTTCAGGGAACGGAAAGCGAGCCGGTCGTCTTTCAGGGCGATCGACTTGAATCGATGTATAGTGATTTGCCCGACCAGTGGAACGGTATCATTCTCTTTTCCGGAAGTCACAACAATCGGTTTGAGCATGCCGTAATTAAAAATGCGAACATTGGACTTCAGGTGGGAACCATCGAACACGAAGGATTCGCATCAGTTGAACTTGCCGATACCCGGATTGAAAACATGAGCTGGGCCGGAATATGGGCTATGAAGTCGAAAATTCTTGCCAGTAACTGTGTAATTTCCAATGTACGTTACTATAATACGGCGTTATTGCTGGGCGGTGATTATCAGTTTTATCACTCCACTTTTGCCAATTATTACAATGCACTTTCAACAGGTATCCGAAATACGGAAACACTGATTGTTTCGAATTACCTTGTCGACAGCAAAACCGATATGCGTTATGTGGGCGATATGACTGAGGCTACATTTGGGAACTGTATTGTAACGGGTAACCGCTCAAATGAAGTTTTGGTACGGATGGACAAGAAGGGGGAGAGCAACTACTTGTTTGATAATTGTATGCTGCAACTTGGTGATACAATTGATATTGACAATAACCCGCATTACCTGGGCATTCTTCGTAATGTCGATCCTCGTTTTATCGATCCGTATAAGGGCAATTTCCAGCTTGACACACTTTCCGCAGTGAAGGATGTCGGAAAGCTGAGCTATGCTAAGATGTTTCCTAATGATTTCCTGGGGGAAAGCCGTTTAGACGACGCCGGGCCTGATTTAGGTGCCTATGAGCGGATTGAAAAGGATCCGGAAAAAACGGCTGAATCGAAATAATTGCATATGTCATTGCCGCTACTGGCTATTTTATTCATGGTTAATCTTCTCTCTCCGGAATCTCAATCCAAATCGAAAAATGATTTCACCATTGTTTTCTACAATGTGGAGAACCTGTTTGATGTAAAGAATAATCCGGAAACGAAGGATGATGATTTCACTCCTGCCGGACAGAACCACTGGAGTTATCACCGTTTGGACGCCAAAATACAACACATCTACAAAGCTTTGATTGCTGCCGGGAAAGGAGAATTCCCGGATGTGATCGGATTGGCTGAAATTGAAAATAGGTGGGTGGTTCGGCGACTAATCGATAGTACACCTCTAAGTCGCGTTCCCTACGGTATTATTCACAAGGACTCGCCTGATCCCCGCGGCATTGACGTGGCGCTGCTCTATAGGAAAGACCGGGTAAAACCGGTCGATTTTGAT
This sequence comes from Prolixibacter sp. NT017, assembly GCF_009617875.1. Taxonomy (NCBI): domain Bacteria; kingdom Pseudomonadati; phylum Bacteroidota; class Bacteroidia; order Marinilabiliales; family Prolixibacteraceae; genus Prolixibacter; species Prolixibacter sp. NT017. Next base: position 5,036,373 of record NZ_BLAV01000001.1, read on the forward strand.
TTTTTACGTGTGGTGAAAGAAGGAAAGCGGCAGTTCGAGTCGCGTGATATTCTTTACTTTTCAGGAAGCTTAAATGGCGACACGGCTCATTTCTTCGTTAATCACTGGCCCAGCAGGTACGGAGGCTACATGGCTACAAAGAAGAAGCGTAACTTCGCAGCCCGCATTTTGCGACAACGTATTGATTCAATTCTGGCGGATGAACCGGCTGCACATATTTTAATGATGGGCGACTTCAACGCGACCATGAATGAAGGTTGTTTACGGGATGTTTTGCACGCGGCTCAGTATAGCACTGTCGGGGGATATGATTCGTTGATAAATCTTACTGGTATATGGAGAGATGAAGCGACCGGAACGTTATGGAATAGGGGAGAATGGGCAGTCTTCGACCAGTTTATTTGTACGCCTTCGTTACTCAACGGAGCCCGGCTCAAACTCGATATTTCACGCACCTACATTTGCCGCGAAGCTTTTTTGCTGGAGGCAGATGAAAAATACCTGGGTAGTAAACCAAACCGAACTTACCTCGGTCCTGCTTATCACGGAGGTTTTAGCGATCATCTTCCGATTGTTACAGTGCTCGGCTCTGAATAGCTTATTTGACCGGCTTTAATCCCATTTCTTTGGCCTTTTCAATCATGAACTGAAAAGCTTCCTCGTAATTGTTGTGAATAATTCCGTCCAGGATGGCTTCTTTAATAGCGGCTTTCAGTTCGCCTACTTCCCGGCTAGGGCTTAGGCCGAAAGTATCCATAATGACTTCCCCCGAAACCGGAGGCTGGAAATTACGAATGGCATCACGCTCTTCCAGATCCCGCAATTTTTGTCGAACGATCCGGAAGTTGTGCATGTACCGCTTAACCTTGTCAGCATTTTTCGAGGTAATATCAGCTTCACACAGAGTCATCAGGTCTTCAATATCGTCGCCGGCATCGAATAGCAGGCGGCGGACAGCCGAGTCGGTTACCTCTTCTTCAGACAGAACAATGGGACGCATGTGCAGCAAAACCATTTTTTGCACATACTTCATCTTCTCATTCAGCGGAAGCTTTAGCCTTTTGAATAACGACGGGATCATTTTCGAGCCAATGAAGTTGTGCGCATGAAATGTCCAGCCCTGACCATCGACAAAGCGTTTGGTAGCAGGCTTGGCAATGTCGTGCAGAATGGCCGACCAGCGTAACCATAAATTGTCGGTGTTGGGACAAATACGGTCGAGCACTTCAAGGGTGTGGTAGAAGTTGTCTTTGTGGCTAATACCTTTCTTTATCTCGCGGCCTTTCAGTTTGACAAATTCCGGAAAAATGATGGGTAACAAGCCGGTTTTATCCAATAATTTGAAACCGACGGATGGTTTGGCTGACAGAATGATTTTGTTCAGCTCGTCCACAATTCGCTCCATCGACACGATTTCAATCCGGTCGGCCTGCTCGGTAATCGCCTCCAGTGTTTTTTCCTCGATATGGAAACCCAACTGGGTGGCGAAACGAATAGCCCGCATCATGCGAAGCGGATCGTCGGAAAAAGTGATTCCCGGCTCCAGCGGTGTACGGATGATTTTGTTGTCGAGGTCATCCAATCCGCCAAACGGATCGAGTAGTTCTCCGAAGCGTTCCTTATTCAGCGAAAGCGCCAGCGCGTTAATGGTAAAATCGCGTCGTTTCTGGTCATCTTCCAGCGAGCCGTCTTCCACTATGGGTTTGCGGCTGTCGCTTCGGTATGACTCTTTCCGGGCACCGACAAATTCAAAATCGATATTATCGAATTTGAACATCGCCGTTCCGAAATTCTTGAAAACCGAAACATTGAGCTTGGGGTTGATCGCTTTCGCCACGTCGCGTGCCAGCGAAATACCACTGCCTACCGTGACAATATCTATATCGTAGTTTTCCCGTTTCCGGTCGAGCAACAAGTCTCTCACGAAACCTCCGATGACGTAGGTTTCCAGGTTTTGCTCGTCCGAAATTTCGGCAATGCTACTAAATACTCTGTGCGTTAGTTTTGATTTAAAATTCTGCCGATCAGGCATATGGAGCTATTTATGATTAATTGCTAATTCTCAAATTGTTGACAAAAATAGTAGTTTTCGCCGAACTTGCCTTTCTTTGTCCCGGAAGGGAACAATGACAGATATTCATTTGTTGACCTTTTGAATAACTTATCATGAAAATTGTAATCTATGCTTGAACATTTAACAAAGGACACATTCAAAGCGAAAGTATTCAACTTTGAAGAAAATCAAGAATGGAAATATGAAGGCGATACTCCCTGTATTATAGACTTTTACGCAGACTGGTGTCAGCCATGTAAGATTGTTGCGCCTATCCTGGAAGAGCTTCAGGAAGAGTATGGCGACAAACTGGTGATTTACAAAATTGACACCGAGGCCGAGCAGGAATTGGCCGGTATGTTTGGTATTCAGAGTATTCCGTCCCTACTTTTCGTCCCCGTAAACGAACAACCACAAATGGCGATGGGAGCATTGCCAAAAGATACTTTCAAACAGGCCATTTCGGATGTGTTGAAGGTGGAGAATTAATATTCCTGATATTGACAATTTTATTGAAGGCGGGTTGAATTTGATTCGGCCCGCCTATAATTTTTCTACCAACGATTCCAGTTTCATTCCTCTGGAGCCTTTTATCAGGAGGTAAAAACCCGAAGGTTTTAAATTTCCCAAATAGTTTTTGGCTTCTTCAGTTGTTCGAAAAGACTTGAAAGAGTCGGGCATTTGGCATTTGGAAAATTCCGGGCCGACCAAAAGAACAAAATCGGGTTCATTCGCGGCTATCCGGTCGACCACCTTTTGATGCTCTTCTGCCGAAGTTGTTCCCAGTTCCAGCATGTCGCCCAAAATTACTCCCTTCGGACTATTGTTAATATGCTGAAAAGTATCGAGGGCCACCTGCATGCTCGATGGGTTGGCGTTGTATGCGTCGAGTTGAAGCTTGTTGCTATTGCTTTCGATGAACTGTGAGCGATTGTTGGCCGGAACATAATTCTCCAGCGCTTCCTTAATTTTCAGCGGGTCAATTCCAAAGAAGCTACCAACAGTTGCAGCTGCCAGCGCATTCTCCAGATTGTAACCACCGATGAGCTTGGTTTTGATATAGAGCCATCCTTTCGGGAATTTTAATTTGCAAACCATAAATGGATTGGCCTCGATTAATTCGCCTTGGAAACCGTCTATGTTTTTGTCTGTAGTATACGGTAAGTTCGGTGTCTCTCCTGCCATTTCTTTTAGATGAGAATTGGCCTGATTGATGAATATCTTTCCTCCGGTTCGCTCTATGAAGCGATATAACTCAGCTTTGGTTCTTTTTACTCCTTCGAAAGAGCCGAATCCTTCAATGTGCGCTTTCCCCACGTTCGTGACCAGGCCGTAGTTGGGAAGAGCAATTTCACAAAGTGTAGCAATTTCTCCGGGATGATTGGCTCCCATTTCCACAATCCCAAGTTCTGTTTCAGGAGTCATTGATAGCAGAGTCAAAGGTACACCGATGTGGTTATTCAGGTTGCCTTGCGTGAATACGAGGTTAAATTTCTTTGAGAGCACTGCAGCGGTTAATTCCTTGGTTGTGGTTTTACCGTTCGAGCCGGTAATGGCCAAAATTGGCAGATTCAATTGCTGACGATGATAACGCGCTAACTCCTGAAGGCTCTCCAAGACATTCTCTACGTAAATGATGCGCGAATCTGTTGCGTATTTTGTTTCGTCAACGATGGCATAGGCCGCACCTTGATCAATTGCATTGGCTGCAAATTGGTTGCCATTGAAGTTGTCTCCTTTTAAAGCAAAAAAAAGGCATCCCTCTTTGATATTCCGGCTATCCGTCGAAACGCTCGGATGCGATAAAAACAGCTGATAAAGTTCTTCTGTAGTCATGGTCTAAAAATAAAAAACCTCAGCCAAAAATGCTGAGGTTTTCAATTGGTAATATTTTTATGGTTAATCTCCGTTGCTAGGATTACCTACATGTGTCATAGCACATCGGAAACCAATATCATCAGTCGATTTATTCTGATCCATATAGCGGCGTGCACCCGGGCTTAACCAGTAAGGACGGTCTTTCCAGCTACCTCCTTTATATACCCGGACTTTGTCGGTAATGCGCGGTGCAAATTGTCCGGCATTAGCTTCATACATGTCTTTCGAAGTGCTGTCAGTCTTATTCGTTTCGGAGTTCCAATCTTCTGAATCTTCAATTCTTGATTGGTAATCACCGTCTCTGAAATTTCTGACATCTGCTACCGTATCGACTATGAGTCGGCCATAATCATCTCGCATTAGATTGCCATCGGCATCCCTTTTATATTTTGTATATACGTTTCCACGAAAGGGTTGGAATTCTGCTTCGTCCTCTGTTCCATAAGGCCGATATACATCCTGCACCCATTCGTTTACGTTTCCGGCCATACAATAAAGTCCGTAATCATTAGGCCAGAAGGCTGTTACAGGTGCAGTGATGTCATAAGCATCATTTAGTGCTCCGGCCATACCCATCATATCTCCCCGGCCTCGCACACTATTGGCCATCATTTCGCCACGGTGTTTTTTCTGGGTATTTCTAATTTGATCTCCATTCCACGGATAAATCCGACGATCGGTTAACAGTTCTCCATCTGTATTTCCAATCAAACCAAGCGCTGCGTATTCCCACTCAGCTTCGGTGGGAAGGCGATAGTTTGGCAGAAGCAAGCCGTCTGACTTGTTTACGCGGCGAGTGGCTCCATCCTTTGAATAATCTTTCATCGGATTGTCACCTTCTACTCCCTGGTACAGACCATTTAAATAAGATTCAGTGGTAAATACGTTCTGACCTTTTTGAGACAAATCATCTGTCAATACTCCTTCGTTAATAAGAATACGCTCATTAACGCGGTCAGTTCTCCACTTACAATATTCAGTTGCCTGAACCCAGCTGACGCCTACTACCGGGTAGTTGCTGTAAGCCGGATGACGGAAATAGTTCTCCAGATAAGGCTCATTATAAGCCAGCTCGTTTCTCCATACCAATGAATCGGGAAGAGCTTCTGCATATTTCTTTTTGTCATCGGGATATACCCTTTTTATCCAGTATAAATATTCGCGCCAGTCAATATTCCGAACTTCTGTTTCGTCCATGTAAAACGAAGCAACTGTTACTCTTCTTGGTGAGTTATTCCAATCATACATAACATCCTGCTCAACACGCCCCATGGTGAAGGTTCCTCCTTTTATGAAGACCAATCCCGGACCTGTTGCTTGATGGTATCCCGCTTGGTATTCAAAACCACCGTTATCCGGGTCGTTATATGCCCAGCCGGTAGTGGAAGAAACTCCTTTGTCCTTGCTTTTTATGAGACTACAGGAGCCAAGTAATAGAAGACTAATCGCCAATAACGGAATTAATTTCAATCTCATGATGTGTATAATCGTTAATGATTTTTCCTTGGTGAACACAAATATAACTGAAAACCCGCCTCACTTATTGTCTGTCGGGAATAACTTTTTTACTAGTCGTATGATATTGCGACAAATATATATGTAAAATGTTACGATTGAAGAAAATTGCGTTCTTTTGTCTTGTTCTAAATATTTGATTTTCCAAAAAAACGTTGATATTGTAATTGATTTCTGTTTTTCAGTCAGTTTTGGAATTCAGAGAGCCTAATTAAATACTTGTTTTTGCCCGACCACAATGTATAAAATATTCCTTTTCATATCAATTTTTCTAATCAGCTGTCATATTTATGGTGAACAGCTTGATGTAACATTGGCATGGTACAAAAAGAGTGACGCTGTTTTACCAACATTCTCAGGAGCAAGATTTGATGATGTGCAGCCGGATATTCCATTTTGGTCGGAAATGATACCGGTGAATGCCGCGAATGTGAATGCTGAGATAGTGGTTGAACAATGGAAATCTATTCCGGATACGGGAGCAATAAAAAAATACGCTTTCCCTGATACCTTGTCTTTTTCAAGTAAAGTTGTGATTGCTTCCGGAACGAAATTTCTTCAGTTGCGATTGTCGCCTTTCGTCAGGAAATCAGGAAACATTCAGTATGCTTCTCAATTTCGTGTAAAATATTCGGCCTTGCCGGAATTAAAAGCAATCGGTTTGTCGGGAAGTACAGCAGCTCATTCGGTATTGGCTTCGGGTACGTGGAAAAAGGTGAAAGCGAAGAGGCAGGGAATACATAGTATCACTTATGCTGCTCTGAGAACCATGGGATTTCAAACGCCGGCCGATGTGAAGATATACGGAAATTTATCGTACATGCTGGACCGTGTCAATCGGCCTGACTCACCCGATGATTTGGTTCCGGTTCCGTTTTACACGGGAAAAAACACGGCCGGGGATGATTGTCTGTTTTTTTATGCACCGGGCTCGGTGAAATGGACCTACGACGCATCCACCGGCTTGTATCAGCATCAGCTGAATTCTTTCGCCCCCGATTATTCTTTCTTTTACCTAACGGAAAACACGCAAGCTGCTCCTCAAATACCAAGCGAAACAGTTGCTGGCACAACTGCCGACACTGTCGTTACGCAATATGATTTTCACGATTTCTCGGAAAAAGAAGAAAATAACCTGATTGAATCGGGACGTGAGTGGTTTGGTTCGGCCATGACCGGAACGGCTTCTCAAAGCCTGAGTTTTGACATCCCTAACCGGGTGGCTTCGGAGCCTGTTTCTTTCCAAATGGTTGCTGCAGCCAGGACAAAGGACGGGTCTTCCTTATCCGTACAGGTTAATGGCACAACGCTCGCCGATTTTCAATTTAGTGCCTATCAGACATACGAAAGCGCTGACTATGCTGATTTGCAGGAAAAACAATTCACATACAATGGCACCGTTACACAGTTGAATGTGGCAGTGCAATCTTCTGCGGGAGGAACCGACCAAACCTGGCTGGACTACGTCCGTATGCAGGGGCGGGCGAATTTGGTCCTTTCGGGAAGTGAGCTGATTTTCCGGGACAGTCGTTCGGTAAAAGCAGATCGTACTGCCGAATTCAGCCTATCGGGAGCCGATTCTCAAACCAAGGTATGGGATGTGAGTTCCCCGTTGACTCCTAAAGCAATGCAAACAACCTTTGATGGAAGTCATCTGAATTTTCTGACTTCGACCGATAGTTTGCGCGAATTTGTTGCTTTCAATCCTTCTGCTGATTATCCGGGAGTTGAGTTCGTTGAAGACGTTGCCAATCAGGATTTACATGGAATGGACGCAGGCGAAATGCTTATCATTACTCCGGAGGTATTCCTGTCGCAAGCCAATGAGCTGGCCAACTTTCATCGGCAACAGGATGGAATGAATGTTTCGGTTGTTCCGGTAGAAAAAATTTACGACGAGTTTTCCGCCGGAATAAAAGATGTTACTGCCATCCGGAATTTTATCCGGGCGTGTTACAGGAAAAGCTCCGGCACTCCTTTGAAGTATGTGCTGCTTTTCGGAAAAGGGACGTATGATAATATACACGATGTGTCGGATGAAAATCCGGATTATATTCCCACCTGGCAGTCTGAAAATTCAATCAATCCTGCCTTGTCGTTTGTGTCGGATGACTATTTTGGATTGCTCGATGATGGTGAAGGAGAATATAATGGTGCGGTTGACGTAGGCGTTGGTCGGATTCCTTGTATCTCGCAAGCTGAGGCAACGGCGGCGGTTGATAAGATCCTCCATTATGCATCGACAGCAGGTTTGGGTGAATGGCGCAACGTTTTGTGTTTTATTGCTGATGATGAAAATGGAAATCTACATATGCGCGATGCCGAGCGTTTGGCCGATCAAGTGAACACGGATTATCCTTCGTTTTACACTGATAAGATCTATTTTGATGCATATCCTCAGGAAACAACACCTGACGAACGTTACCCCGGAGTTACCGCTGCGATTAATGATCGCGTCAAGCGTGGTGTTTTAATTATGAACTATACGGGACATGCGAATGAGGAGGGGTTGGCTCACGAAAAAGTATTGATGAAACCGGATATCGATGCCTGGACCAATTACGATAAACTTCCGGTTTTTGTTACCGCGACCTGTGAATTCAGTCGCTGGGATTATACAAATAAGCAGTCGGCAGGAGAACATGTTCTCTTTAATCCGAATGGTGGTGGCGTAGCATTGTTCTCGACCACGCGTCTGGTTTATTCTTCAGCCAATTATCAAATCAATAAAAGCTTTTTCAATCACGTATTCGAGCAAGATCAAAACGGGAAAAATCTGCGAATGGGAGATGTTATCCGGTTGTCGAAAATCGATAATGGCGGAACTATCAATTCGCGAAAGTTTGCATTGCTCGGTGATCCTGCGTTACGGCTTACCTATCCGCAATATCATGTTGCAACTACCGAGATAAATGGGCAGCCGGCAAGTGAGTTAACCGATACAATCCATGCGCTGGATGTCATTAAAGTAACTGGTCAGGTGGGAGACATAAAAGGAAACCGGCTATCTAACTTTAACGGCGATCTATATCCGATAGTTTATGATAAACAAACAACCGAGCAGACATTGGGCAATGCGGGACAGACACCCTTCGATTATGTTGTTCAGAATAACGTGTTATACAAAGGGAAAGTCTCAGTGACTGATGGCGCTTTTACTTTTTCGTTTGTTGTGCCAAAGGATATCAATTATCGTATCGATAAAGGAATGATACGCTATTATGCCACCGACGGAACCATCGACGGTCACGGATATTACAACCAGTTTGATATAGGTGGCGCTTCCACCGGAACGATAACTGACGCTGCCGGCCCCGATATCCAGGTTTATCTCGATAATGAACAATTCCGTTCGGGTGATGAAACGGGAAAGAATCCGTTGCTGATTGTCAAGCTAGGGGATGAAACGGGAATCAACACATCGGGAACAGGTATCGGACACGACTTAACTGCTACGCTCGATGGTGATGAGCAGAACCTGATCGTACTCAACGACTTATTTCAGGCCGACCTGAATTCATATAACAGCGGAACCGTCAATTACCAGTTCAGCGACTTGTCAAATGGTGTTCATACTTTGAAAATAAAGGCCTGGGATGTTCTAAATAATTCGTCGGAGAAGGAAGTGGAATTTAAGGTGAACACCGGATTAAAGATAAGTCACGTATATAATTATCCGAACCCGGTGAAGAATGAAACGCATTTCGTTTTTGAACATAACCAATATGGTGATTTGTTTGATGTTACCGTTTCTATTTACGATTTGCAGGGACGTTTGGTTGACCGAATGGATAAATCGGTTCTATCCGACGGATTGGCTAGTAATCCAATTACATGGAATCCTTCTTCGCGTGGTATTTCCCTGCCTAAAGGGATCTACATCTATCAGATTTCAGCTACTTCTGCAGAAGGATTTTCAGCTTCCCGGAGTGGAAAAATGTTGATTTTGCATTAGAAACATAAGTTTTAAGATAATTTTTTATTATGAAAAGCGTTCCAGTATAGGAATGCATTTTGAAAACAAAAGCTTATTTTTGTGGACATTAATGTTTTTACTTTACCATTTTCTATGAGAAAACTGCTTGTTAGCCTAATTGTTATTGTCGCGTTGCTGGAAACAGCGAAAGTATCAGCGCAGGAAACCATAACCGGTCAGGATGTTAAGGCAAATCCGATTACAACGGCCGTACCCTTTCTGACAATTGCTCCCGATTCCAGGCATGGTGCCATGGGGGATGCAGGTGTTGCTACATCTCCGGATGTAAATGCCCAGCACTGGAACGCTTCGCAGTATGCATTCATGGAAAGCTCATTCGGAATCGGGGTTTCTTATACGCCATGGTTACGGGATTTGGCTGACGACATCAACCTGGCTTATGTGGCTGGTTACTATCGTTTGGATAATTTGCAGACTGTTAGTGCTTCACTGCGGTATTTCTCATTAGGTAGCATTCAGCTCACCGATGCTCAGGGACAACCTATGGGCAGCCAAAATCCAAATGAATTTGCTTTCGATGCCGGTTACTCAAGAAAGCTTTCCGATAACTGGTCGGGTGCTGTTGTGTTGAGGTACATCCGTTCCGACCTATCAGGTGGAGTGGGCGATGAAACTTATTCTCCTGGTAATGCATTTGCAACGGATGTGTCGTTTTATTACCACACAGCCTGGAAAGACAGTCGTCAGAGAAGAGAAATTTCTGCAGGTATCGATATTTCCAACGTCGGGTCGAAGATTTCATATGATCAGGGGGAGACGAAAGAGTTTCTTCCGGCCAATCTTCGTTTAGGTACCGCTTTCTCTATGGATCTGGATGAGTACAACTCATTGACGCTGACAGCTGATATCAATAAGTTGCTGGTTCCGACTCCTGCCGATACGGTTTCGGCAACTGATTCCGGAAACGGAACAATTATCGTTACACCGGGGTATGGTTCGGATAAATCCGTTATCAGTGCTGTATTTTCCTCATTTGGTGATGCACCCGGAGGTTTTAAAGAAGAGTTGCAGGAGGTCATGGTATCGCTGGGAGCAGAATACTGGTACAATAAGCAGTTTGCTTTGCGCGCCGGGTATTTTTACGAGAACCAGAATAAAGGTAACCGAAAATATTTCACGGCAGGTGCAGGATTGAAAATGAATGTGTTTGCCTTGGATTTCTCTTACCTTCTTCCGACTGAACGAAACAATCCGTTACAAAATACGTTACGTTTCACATTGTCATTTGATTTGGATGCGTTCCAAAAAACTCAACGGTAGTTGTTTATGGATTATCGTGTTGGACTCGGCTACGATGTTCATCGGCTAGCTGAAGGAGAGGAGCTGTGGCTTGGCGGAGTGCGGATTCCTCATCACAAAGGAACAGTGGCTCACTCTGATGGCGACGTTTTGTTACACGCCATTAGCGATGCCATGTTAGGAGCCGCCCGTTTGCGTGATATTGGTTTTCATTTTCCCGATACATCGGAAAAGTATAAGAATGCTGACAGCAAAGTGCTGATGGCGGAAGCCTACCGGTTGGTCAGGGAAAAAGGATACCAGATTGTCAATATCGATTCGACTATTGCCGCACAAAAACCGAAGTTGATGCCTTTCATTCCTTCGATGGAAAAGAAAATTGCGGAAGTGCTTGGAATCGATGAAGACAATGTCGCTGTGAAAGCGACAACCACGGAAGGTCTTGGACCTGAGGGACGCGAAGAAAGCATCTCGGTGCAGGCTGTTGTGTTGTTACAAAAACAAATTTAATAAACACGGGAACAAGGGTGTTTCCGTTTAGCATTATTACGATCTTATGCATTTTGAAGAATTGGTAGAAACCGAAGCACTGGTATTATTGTATTTTACCGGCCCCAACTGTTCGGTTTGTCATGTACTAAGGCCGAAAGTTGAAGCCATGGTACAGAGTGAGTTCCCGAAAGTAGCTTTTCGGGTAGTGAGTTTGGATCAGGAACCTGAATTAGCTGCGGCTTTTTCAGTTTTCACCGTTCCGACAGTAGTCTTCTTTGCCGAGGGAAAAGAAACTTTCAGAAAAGTTCGTGCTTTTTCTCTCGATGAACTAAAAGGTGATATGGCCAGAATTTACCGGTTCTTTGAGGATTAATAACCGGTAAATATCGTTTCGTATTGTGGTTCATATTTTAATTAATGTTTTTTTATCTCAGTAATTTTTTTTAATTTGTTTATCTAAACCCAAAGTTGTGATACCAATTTTAAAACCCGCTTAACCAACCGTGCCCAGAGGTAAGTTAGTTTATATAACCCTATTATTGGGATTGGTCTGTATACCCCTAATTTTGAGCGCCAAACCCAGTGTCGAAGAAGTTGACAGTCTTGTGCAAAAGCTTTCTTCCGTTTCGGAGAAAAACAAAGCAGAGCTGCTCAACAAAATTTCTTTTGCCTACCTCTATATTGACTCCAAGAAAGCCCAGGATTACGCAGAACAAGCTCTTCAACTGGCCATTAAACGAAAGGACCGGAAAGAGGAAGGTACTGCTTATGTGGCAATGGGAAGTAATTACTTTCTGAAAGGAGAATTCGAAGCATGTCTGCCGCTTTTGAAGCAAGGGTTGATGATTGGAAAGGACCTGAACGATAAAAAACTAATTACGAACTCCCTCAATTCACTCGGCTCCTACTACAACAAAATTGGCGATTTTAAGAAGGCGATGGATACGTATGACGAGGCTCTAACGTATTTGAAATCGCCTAAAGACGATTTGGAAATCGCAACAATCGACTCAAACCTCGCTGGTTTGTATTCCACTTCCGGAAATTATGTAAAGGGGATGGAGCTGTTCATGAAGGCTCTGAAAATCTTTGAAACCAAGGGGACAAAAGAGCAGGTCGCGCGGATCAAGAACAACATTGCAGTTGCATACCACGATTGGGGAAATCTGGATAAAGCTCTCAAGTACTACAATGAAGCGCTGGACGTGTATCGCGACTTAAACCAACTCTCCAACGAGGCCATTCCATTGAACAACATTGGTGAGATTTACAAGGATCGGGGTGATTACGAGAAGGCGATTGATTATTACCGGCAGTGTTATGGTATTGGTATAATGCTTGATAATAAGCAATTTGAAAGTATCGGTATTCTAGGAATGGGCGAGGCTTTGATTAAGCTCAACCGGATTGATGAAGGTGAGCAAAAAATACTGGAAGCGAAAGCCAAATTCGAGAGCATGAATTACGTGGAAGGTTTGGCACATGTTTATTATAATATGGGATTGATTGCCGATGCCCGAAATCAAGCAGACCAGGCCAGAGCTGATTTTCAACAAAGTATCGATTACGCCCAGAAGCTGCATATTATTGACCTATTGGAGAAAAATTATGCGGCACTGTCACGGCTGGTTGCATTGTCCGGAGATTATCGTCGTGCTTTTGAACTCTACAATACCTATTCAACGATTCGAGATTCGGCTTTCAATGAGAGCAAAGCCAAGTTAATAACGGAGATACAGAGCCGTTACGAACTGGATCAGAAACAGAGCGAGATTGAGATTCTCACCCGCGATAATGCCATTAAGGATTTGGAGTTGGGGCGAAAGCGCATACGTTTCAATATCATGCTTGGAATCATCTTGGTTCTGGCAGTTTTCTCGGCGTTAGTTGCAACGTTGTATACTACTAAACGGAAATCCAACTTGTTACTTGAATTAAGTAACGAACAAATTATGCAGCAAAAGGATGAGCTGGAGAAGCTTAATGTCACGAAGGATAAACTGTTGTCAATTATTGGGCACGACCTTCGCGGGTCGATTGGGGCATCGAAAAGTATGCTCCATCAGCTGATCAAAGAACCCGATGTTTTTCCGCCGGAAGAGCAGGAGCAAATCAAAGAGGAATTGTACCGGCTTTCGGAGAATACTTACGAGTTACTCGAAAATCTTCTTTCCTGGGCGAAAAGCCAGCGCGGCTTGAAAATCTTCAAGGATGCCAATTCTATTCGTCGACTGGTTGATTCTAATCTCGAACAACAGCGTTTCTTTGCGGATAAGAAGAATATCGAGCTGACTTCCCAACTGACCGAAGACTGTATGGTCTACTGTGACCGGAACATGATCAATATGGTCATCCGGAATTTGTTGTCGAACGCCGTTAAGTTTACTCCTGAAAAAGGGAAAATCACCATATTCGGGCATCGTGCGGGAAACAACTATCGCGTCTCCATTAAAGATAATGGTGTGGGTATTCCGGCCGAAAATATCTCCCGTATTTTTGATTCGCGTGAGTTCTTCACTACTTATGGTACCAACAGTGAAAAAGGTTCCGGCCTTGGATTGATTCTCTGTAAAGAATTTGTCGAGAAGAATGGCGGCGAAATCAGCGTAGAATCCGATTTAGGACGTGGTACTACCTTCTCATTTACATTGGTTGTAGCTACCGGCGTCAATAGTTCCTCAGTGGAAATAACCCCGGAAAACGGTAAACCGGGCCGCGGAAATCCCTCAATCGGATAAAAAAACTGCCCGAACATTCATCCGGACAGCTCTCTTTCAAAATTCCTGTTACTCTTATTTATTTTTTGAATTGCTTTTCGATAAGGTTGTCGTCAGCAACATTGGGCAGTGTTACTTTCAGGTTGGGATTTTGCTCCATGGCGCGTTTAATAGCAAAAATAGCCGGCTCATTTCGGGCCCACGAACGGCGCGAAATTCCGTTATTCACATCCCAGTGAAGCATCTGAGTTAGCCTGCGATCGCACTCTTCCGAACCATCGAGTAACATACCGAATCCACCATTAATTACTTCGCCCCAACCAACGCCACCGCCATTGTGCAATGAAACCCAGGTTGCACCGCGGAATGCATCGCCGATGACATTTTGAACGGCCATGTCAGCTGTAAAGCTGGAACCGTCATAAATATTTGATGTTTCGCGGAAAGGTGAATCTGTTCCCGACACATCGTGATGATCGCGGCCCAGCACAATCGGAGTGGAAATTTCACCGTTACGGATGGCCTCGTTAAAGGCGGCTGCGATTTGTGTGCGGCCATCACAGTCGGCGTAAAGAATACGCGCCTGCGAACCGACTACCAGCTTGTTCTCCCCTGCTTCGCGAATCCAATGAAGGTTGTCTTCCATCTGCGATTTGATTTCTTTTGGCGCTTCCGCAGAAAGACGCTCCAGTACTTTGGCAGCAATGGCATCCGATTTTTCCAAATCTTCTGGTTTACCGGAAGTGCAAATCCACCGGAAGGGACCAAATCCATAGTCGAAGAAAAGCGGGCCCATGATGTCTTCCACGTAGGACGGATAGCGGAAACGCCCGTTGCCTTGCATCACATCGGCTCCGGCACGTGAAGCTTCCAGCAGGAAGGCATTCCCGTAGTCCCAGAAATACATTCCGTTGGCAGTCATTTGATTGATGGCTGCCACATGACGGCGCAGTGTATTTTGAACTTCATCCTTGAATTTGTCCGGATTTTCGGCCATCATTTTGTTTGACTCTTCCAGTGTCATTCCTACCGGATAATAACCTCCGGCGTATGGATTGTGCAGAGAAGTCTGGTCGGAGCCTAGTTCAACCGGAACTCCATCTTTGGCCAGGCGTTCCCATAAATCAACAACGTTTCCCTGGTAAGCGATGGAGACAGCCTCCTTGTTACGGCTGGCCTGAAGCATGCGGGGAATCAAATCATCTAGGTCAGTATATACTTCGTCGACCCAGCCTTGTTCGTGCCGCACCTGTACCGCTTTGGGATTGATTTCGGCGACAACACCAACGCATCCGGCAATAACGGCAGCTTTGGGTTGTGCTCCCGACATACCGCCCAGCCCGGACGATATAAATATTTTGCCGGCAATTCCTCCTTCGGAATGAATGCGGGCCGCATTCATTAAGGTAATCGTCGTTCCGTGGACAATTCCCTGCGGACCAATGTACATGAACGAACCAGCTGTCATCTGTCCGTATTGGGTAACGCCAAGCGCATTCATTCGCTCGTAATCATCTTTCGACGAATAGTTAGGAATGACCATTCCGTTTGTCACAACGACTCTCGGTGCTTCTTTGTGTGATGGGAATAAGCCCATCGGGTGACCGGAATAGAGCACCAGCGTTTGTTCATCCGTCATTTCCGAGAGATATTTCATCGTCAGACGGTACTGTGCCCAGTTTTGGAATACGGCACCGTTTCCTCCGTAGGTGATCAACTCGTGCGGATGTTGTGCCACAGCTTTATCCAGGTTATTCTGAATCATCAGCATGATGGCAGCAGCCTGTTTCGATTTGGCAGGGTAGTCGTTGATAGAATGTGCATGCATTTTTATATCCGGACGAAAACGGTGCATGTAGATCCGTCCGTGGGTTTCCAGCTCCTGCGCAAATTCCGGGGCCAGTACCTCATGATGTTTTTGTGGAAAATATCGCAATGCATTGCGAAGAGCCAGCTGTTTTTCCTCGTTGTTTAAGATTTGTTTCCGTCTTGGAGCATGGTTGATATTTGGATCGTGCGTTTTGGGTTCCGGCAGGATATCCGGAATTCCTTCGGTTATGGATTTCACAAACGTATCGTTGGTCATAGTTTTCGTTTTAATTTTCTGACAATAAAATTACAATGTGGGGGAACATTAAAAAATGAGGAAGGGCATGTTTAATAAACGCCCCGTTAGAGGGCTATTTTTTCTCAGGTGTGCCAATTCGGCAGGTGTTGGTTTGCTCGGAAGGTGTTCATTATTATGTTGTTTGTGGATTGCGTCTGACATCCATTAGTACGGACTGGATTTTGTGTTAACTTGTAGGAAATTATTCAACTAATATTTGATCCACACAGAATGAGAGAACTTCTTAACCTGAATGATGCTCACTTGTGGTCATTCCGGCACCTGTCGGTAGTAATTGATAAACATAAGAAATTATACGCATGAAAAGAGTTGGAATTATTGTTCTGGTTGTTATTGTCGTCATCTTCTTTGGAGTTTTTAAATGGGGAGTAAGTGTCAATAA
Organism: Prolixibacter sp. NT017; assembly: GCF_009617875.1. NCBI lineage: Bacteria > Pseudomonadati > Bacteroidota > Bacteroidia > Marinilabiliales > Prolixibacteraceae > Prolixibacter > Prolixibacter sp. NT017. Next base: position 5,052,774 of record NZ_BLAV01000001.1, read on the forward strand.
CCGGATGGTAGAGAAACAGGAAGCTGTTTCGTCTCAATGGTCACAAGTTGAAAATGTTTACCAGCGCAGGGCTGACCTGATTCCTAACCTGGTGAATACCGTAAAAGGATATGCCGAACATGAAAAGGAGACGCTTACTTCGGTAATTGAAGCGCGTGCCAAGGCTACATCGGTCAGTGTGAATGCAGATAATCTCGACCAGGCTTCGCTGCAAAAGTTCCAGGAAGCGCAACAGGGACTTTCTTCTGCCCTGAGCCGACTGATGGTTACCGTTGAGCGGTATCCCAATTTGAAGGCCGATCAGAACTTCCTTGGGTTGCAGGCACAACTGGAGGGAACCGAAAACCGGATTGCTGTGGAACGCCGCCGGTTTAACGAGGTTGCCCGCGATTACAATACCTACATTCGCAAATTCCCGCAAAGCATCATTGCTAATTTCCAGGGATTTGAGAAAAAAGCTTATTTCCAGGCTGACAAAGGAGCCGATCAAGCGCCGAAAGTCCAATTTTAAAAAAGGAGTTTCATGAAAATTGAAGAGTTTTTCAGCAAGGAAGAACAGGCTAATATTTTAGAAGCCATTCAGGAAGCTGAGCACAATACCAGTGGCGAAATCCGCGTGCACATCGATGACAAGTGCCCCGGTGAAGTGCTGGACCGCGCTGCTCATGTTTTCAAAGTGCTGGATATGCACAAAACCAAAGAGCGGAACGGCGTTTTGTTTTACTTGGCTGTGGGGAACCGCAAATTTGCCATTCTGGGAGATGCCGGAATTAATAAGGTTGTCCCGGAAAACTTCTGGGATGAGATCAAGAATAAAATGCTGGAGTATTTCAAGGAAGGTGATTTTGCCATTGGCCTCGCGGAAGGAATTTCGATGGCCGGTCACCAGCTCAGCGAACATTTCCCTTATCAGGAGGATGACGTAAACGAATTGTCGGACGAAATCTCATTCGGAAAATAATGAAGCAAATAAAACATATTTCTATGCGGATGAAAGGGATGTTGCTGTTGCTGGCATTGATGGTTAGTGTCAATGCTTTCGCAGAAAACAGTGATTTTCCGACTCGTCCAAAACCAGCCAGACTAGTCAACGATTTAGCCCATGTATTGCCACAGCAGAAAGCCATGATGCTCAACGAAAAACTGGCAGAATTTGCCCGGCAAACCTCTACGCAGATTGCTGTTGTAACCGTGAATAATTTGCATGGGTACGACAAAGCCGATTATGCTGTTCGGTTGGCTCAAAAATGGGGAATCGGACAGAAAGGAAGTGATAACGGTATCCTGATTCTGGTGAAACCGAAAACCAGCGAATCGGTGGGTAAAGTATTCATTGCCGTTGGTTACGGCCTGGAAGGTGTCGTTCCCGATGTGGTGGCGAAACAAACCATTGTCGAGAATGAGATGATTCCCTGGTTCAAGAAAGGCGATTATTTTATTGGCATCGATCGGGCGACCAATGTATTGATGGGGTTGACCAAAAAGGAATTTACGGCCGACCAATATATTCAGGCTACACGCGAACAAAGTAAAAGAGGTAGAGGAACCGGAGGTGTTGGCGTGGTCATCTTCTTCATTATCCTGTTCTTCATCTTTGGACGCCGGCGCAGACGCTTTGGCGCCGTTGGTCGTGGACCGTCATTCCTTGAGGCTTTGTTGCTGATGAACCTTTTCGGCGGAAGCCACCGGGGTTCATGGGATGATTTCTCCGGCGGAGGCGGAAGCTTCGGCGGCGGTGGAGGAGGAGGATTCTCCGACTTTGGCGGTTTTGGCGGCGGAAGTTTCGGCGGCGGTGGAGCCGGTGGAACCTGGTAACAAGACAGACGAACGATATGATATAAAAAGAAACCCGATCCTTTTCCGGACCGGGTTTTTTATGTGGTAGCAATTGTTTTGCTTACTTGCTCTTGCTTTCTGTCTCTTCTGAAAGAGGTGTCATGATATCCTGGTCAACGAGGATACGGCCACAATATTCACAAACGATTACTTTCTTGCGTGAAGCAATGTCCAGTTGACGCTGCGGCGGAATTTTGTTGAAGCAACCTCCACAGGCATCACGCTGTACCGTTACCACAGCCAGTCCGTTGCGGGCATTTTTGCGGATACGTTTGAAAGCTGTCAGCAGACGGTCTTCGATGTTGGTTTCAATTGCTTCCGATTTATCGATGAGCTTTTGCTCTTCAACGGAAGTTTCAGAAGTAATTTCTTCCAGCTCTTTGCGCTTGCGTACCAGGTCTTCTTCGTGATCTTTCAGGTCAACCTGAGCTTTGTCGATTTCCTCTTTCTTCTGCTTGGCTTCAGCGGTAAACTCTTTGATACGCTTTTCAGCCAGCTCGATCTCCAGTGTCTGAAATTCAATTTCCTTCGACAGTGAATCGTACTCACGGTTGTTGCGTACATTATTCTGCTGCTCGGTGTATTTTTCAATCAGCGACTTGCTTTCTTTTATTTCGGCCTTCTTGTTTGTAACCGCAGTATTCAAGCTTTTTACCTCATCGTCGTATTTCTCGATGCGGGTTTTCAAACCGGCGATTTCATCTTCCAAATCCTGAACCTCCAGCGGTAACTCTCCCCGCAACGTGTGGATTTTATCGATTTCGGAAACAACTGTTTGAAGCTCATAAAGCATTCTCAGCTTCTCTTCTGCAGGAACTTCATTCCCACCAGCCGGCTTGTTGAATTCTGTCGTCATATCCTGTTTGTTATTTATTGTGTTTCTTAAGTATTTACAGGTAATTTACCGGGTTGGTTTTCACCTCCGATAAGCGAATGGCAAAGTTAGGGAAATTTTTGGTAAGTATTTCATAAAAAACCTCTTTAGTAAACTGTTCGCTTTCATAGTGTCCAATATCGGCAATCACCAGTTTATCTTCGGCATCGAAAAACTGGTGGTATTTGAAATCGCCGGTGATAAAAACATCGGCGGCAGAGGCTTTTGCATCGTTCAACAGAAAACTGCCTGAACCACCGCAAAGGGCTACTTTTTCAACTGGTTTGTTGAGTAGACGGGTATGGCGAACAGCTCCACAGGCGAACGTTTCTTTTACCTTTAGCAGGAAGGCTTTTTCGTCCATTGGTTGCGGGAGATGGCCAACCATTCCCATACCGGTTTCGAACCAGTCGTTTTCCAACGGATAAAAATCGTACGCCACTTCTTCGTACGGATGACTTTCCAGGAGTGCCCGCAGAACCTTACTTTTCCGGTACCGGGGCAGAACGGTTTCCACCCGGACCTCTTTTTCAGTATGTTGCTTGCCGCGCTCGCCGACGAATGGATTGGTATTTTCGCTTCCGCGGAAAGTACCTTCTCCCGGAAGGTTAAAGCTGCACTGATCGTAATTGCCAATGTGACCTGCGCCGGCAGCGAAAATGGCTTCGCGGACGTTTTCAGCATGCTCAACAGGGACGAAAGTTACCAGCTTCAACAGCTGTCCTTTCATCGGTGAGAGGATTTGACAATCCTGTAAGCCCAGTTTCTCACACATCTTGGTGTTTACCCCGCCCGGAACGCTGTCGAGATTGGTGTGCGAGGCATAAATGGCCACATCATTCTTGATGGCTTTGATCACGCAACGCTCTACGTAGTTTTTCCTGTTAAACTGCTTTAGTCCTTTGAAAACGATGGGGTGATGAGCGATTATTAAACCGGCTCCCTTAGAGATGGCTTCGTCAATCACCTCTTCGGTTACATCCAATGTCAGCAAAACGGCGTCCACTTCATCGTTTGGGTGACCGACAATCAAGCCGGCATTGTCGTACGATTCCTGAAATGAGGGGGGAGCCAACGCTTCCAGTTTGCTGGTAATGTCATGTATCTTGAGTTTCATGCTCGCGGTTTTTTAGGCGGGGTAATCAGGATAAAAAAAGAAGAACCTGTTACAGCTCTTCTTTAATCTCCAGTAAAAAGTTCTTTATGTCCTGCAGTTTCTTCACCACTTCGTAAGTATCCTGAGTTCCCTGCCGGTTTTCTTTTATCTTTTTGTGCGCACCTTTAAGTGTCATTCCCCGTTCCTTCACCAGGTGGTAAATCAGACCGAGGTGGTCGATATCTTCTTTGGTAAAAAAACGGTTGCCCTTTTTGTTTTTGTGCGGTTTGAGAGAATCGAATTCTTTCTCCCAGAAACGAATGGTTGACGGCCGGAGATCGAACATCTCGGCTACCTCGCCAATCGAGTAATATAGTTTTTCCGCTTTGGGCTGTTTAAATGGCACAGTGTTGTTTTTTAGTCAAAGCTTTGTCCCATGTTGGACGAAATTTCAATCATCTTTTCATACTCCTGCGGCGACAAATCGAGGAAGTAGTAGTTCTGGGGGTTCACCTTTTTACCATTCTTATGTACTTCGTAGTGAAGGTGCGGTGCCGTTGAGGTTCCGGTGCTTCCCACGAAACCAATTACATCTCCCCGCTTCACTTTTTGTCCCGGTTTTACGTTGAAAGCGCTCAGGTGAGCATACAATGTCTCGAAGCCATAACCATGATTGATCAAGATGTGGTTTCCAAAACCAATCTTGGAACGGCGAATCCATTCGACTACGCCACTACCCGTCGCGAATACCTCTGTCCCGGTGGGTGCAGAGAAATCCATTCCGTAGTGAAACTTACGAATTTTGTATATCGGGTGGATGCGGTATCCCCATCCGGATGCGGTTCGTTTTAAATCTTTGTTCGAAACAGGCATGATGGATGGCAGGCTGGCTAACATCTTTTCCTTGTTCAGAGCCATCTTCATCACATCATCGTACGATTTGGACTGGATGTAAATCTGCTTGGTTAAAACGTCCAGCTTGCGAGCCGTCGAGATAACCAAATCAGCATTATCCATGCTTTCCAGTTGTGAATAACGGTTTATTCCACCGAAGCCCGCCTTCCGAACGGATGCCGGAATGGGTTCAGCTTCAAAAATAACCCGGTAAATATTGTCGTCACGGTACTGAATATCCTTCAATACCTTACTCATGTTGTCCAGATCCTTGTTCATTAAGGTATATTGCGTGAGCAACCTTTCGTTCTCACGTTTTACCCGACGAAGTTTGGGGGAATCAAAAAACTGGAGAAAAACCATCGAAATGATAACCGCCAGTACTATACTCGTGGAAAGGTAGCCAAGCAATCTCTTGACAAGAGACTTAACATTTCGTTCAATCTTGTCGTAACTGAGCGTTTCAGGGTTAAATCTGTAGTTGGTTTTACCCATGCTGGTCCTTTATTTTACAATATGTGTTAACAAATTTAACGAAATAATCTAAATTTGCAAGGATCAATAAAACAGACCCTTCAAACGGTTGCAAATCTAAAATTTTTTTCGAGTTTCGCAGGAGAAAACCCGATGAAGCGGGCCAATTTTAACATTTATTCGAATTAAGCTTCTTGATTATGAATTCAAAAGAGATACGTCAAACATTTCTCGACTTTTTTGCATCGAAACAACATCAGATTGTGTCCTCAGCACCGATGGTGGTGAAAAATGATCCAACGCTGATGTTTACCAATGCGGGGATGAACCAGTTCAAGGATATCTTCCTGGGGAATTCGCCGGTAAAATCGCCGAGGGTAGCGGATACACAGAAATGTTTGCGTGTTTCGGGTAAGCATAACGACCTGGAAGAGGTGGGACACGATACGTACCACCACACAATGTTTGAGATGTTGGGTAACTGGTCTTTTGGCGATTACTTCAAAAAAGAAGCGGTCAACTGGGCATGGGAATTGCTCGTTGGCGAATTCAGGATTTCTCCCGAACGTTTGTATGCGACCGTATTTGAAGGCGATGAAACAGACGGTGTTGCAGCTGATGAAGAAGCACGTGGTTACTGGAAACAGTACTTGCCGGACGATCATATTCTGAATGGAAACAAGAAGGACAACTTCTGGGAAATGGGTGATACCGGACCGTGTGGCCCCTGCTCCGAGGTTCATGTTGACTTGCGTGACGAGCACGAACGTGCGAAGAAAGATGGACGTTTGCTGGTCAACAAAGATCATCCACAGGTGATTGAAATCTGGAACCTGGTGTTCATTCAGTATAACCGGAAAGCTTCAGGTAAACTGGAAGAGTTGCCCGCCAAGCATGTCGACACCGGAATGGGCTTCGAACGCCTTTGTATGGTATTGCAGGGCAAGCAGTCGAATTACGATACCGACGTTTTCCAACCGATTATTAAAGAGTTGGGGAACCTGGCCGGTGTAAAATATGGCGATGACGATAAGACGGACATTGCCATGCGTGTAGTGGCCGACCACTTGCGTGCGATTGCTTTCTCCATCACCGATGGTCAGCTGCCATCGAATAACAAAGCGGGTTACGTTATCCGCCGGATTCTTCGCCGTGCAGTGCGTTATGGTTACACCTTCCTGAATTTCCGGAAGCCGTTTATTTTCCAGTTGGTCCCGGTTCTCATTCAGAATATGGGAGAAGCATTCCCGGAATTGAAGAAGCAAGAGGAGCTGGTGACCAAGGTGATTCATGAAGAGGAAGAATCATTCCTACGCACGTTGGAAACCGGAATTCGCATGCTGGACAACATCGTCGAAGAGACTAAAAAGAACGAATATAAAGTAGTTAGCGGTAAGCTGGCTTTTGAATTGTACGATACCTTTGGCTTCCCGCTCGACCTGACCGAGTTGATTCTCCGCGAAAACGATTTGGTCGTTAACCGGAAGGAGTTCAACGAGGCGATGGAAGCTCAGAAGAATCGTTCGCGGAATGCTACTCACCAGGAAACCGGCGACTGGATTCAACTGCAGGCCGATGATGAAGAGGAGTTCATCGGTTACGAGCATCTGGAGGCGAAGGTGAAAATTACGAGGTATCGCAAGGTGAAAGTGAAGAATAAAGAATCGTATCAACTGGTCTTCAACTTCACACCTTTCTACGCCGAATCGGGTGGTCAGGTTGGCGATACCGGCTACATCGAAGCAGACGGCAAGAAAATAAGTATTCTGGATACCCAGAAGGAAAATAACCTCATCATTCATTACGCGAAAGAGTTGCCAGCCGATCCATCGGCAACGTTTGTCGCGCATGTCGATAGCCGCAAACGGCAGTTGACAGCCAATAACCACTCGGCAACACACTTGCTGGACCACGTTCTGAGAGAAGTGCTGGGTGAGCATGTGGAGCAGAAAGGTTCATTGGTGAATGAAGATTACCTGCGTTTTGACTTTTCGCATTTTCAGAAGGTAACCGAAGAAGAGTTGGATGAAATTCAGCGTAAGGTGAACCATATGATTCGAATGAACATAAAGCGCGAAGAGTTCCGGGCTGTGCCGATGCAGGAAGCGATGGACATGGGAGCGATTGCCTTGTTCGGTGAAAAATATGGCGATTTGGTTCGTGTCATTCGTTTCGGCGATTCAACCGAGCTATGTGGAGGAACTCACGTGGAGGCTACCGGTGAAATCGGTTTGTTTACCATCGTTTCTGAAGGTTCCGTTTCGGCAGGCGTTCGACGGATTGAAGCCATTACGGCTGACCGTGCAGAACAGATGATGGTACAAAACCACAAAGTGCTGAAAGAAGTTTCGGGTATGCTGAATAATCCGAAGAATCTGAAAGTTTCGGTCGACGAATTCCTGAAGCGCAACAACGAGCTGACGAAGCAAATCGAAGCGTTCGAGAAGGAAGCGGTTGGTATCATGAAGCGCGACCTGTTGCGGGAAGTGCAAGACATTAATGGTGTGAGCTTTATCGCCCGTCAACTGGAAGTAAACAACTCGGCAATGCTGAAGGATTTGGCTTTCCAGCTGAAAGGGGAAATCGACAATTTGTTCCTCGTACTGGCGGCTGAGATTGATGGTAAAGCCAATCTACATATCATGATTTCCGATGCTTTGGTGAAGGAACGTGGTTTCAACGCCGGCAAACTAATTCGCGATTTGGCGAAGCATGTGAAAGGCGGCGGTGGCGGACAGCCATTCTACGCAACGGCCGGCGGAAAAGAACCTGCAGGAATTCCAACTGTATTGGAGGAAGCATCCAATTTGGTGAATCAGTAAGCAAGATTAGTAAAGATATTAGATGAAAGGCTGCCTGTTACGGGCAGCTTTTTCTGTATGAAGGGGGGAAGTTTTAAGAAAAAGAAAATTATTTCAGCCGAAGCGGTATCTCACTTATCGTCTTAAATACAGGTACTTTTAGTTATTTATATATGTTTTAAATTTGGAGCATGCCGCAGAATCTCATATTTCATACTGAGATAAAGCCGCGCAGATACTATTTTTGTCGGGTGCAGAGACCTGCCTTTTGTAAATTGAACTAAACCAGTAAGGATAATGAAAGTGACAAGAACATTTGATCTGCTCGATCGGATGGCCGCCAACTTTGATAAAGAGGTAATCATTGCCGGCAAACAGGATGGGACGTGGAAAACATACAGCACCCGGCAATACATCGAAAAGGTCAATCATTTTAGTTATGGTTTGTTGGCTTTGGGAATAAAACCCGGCGACAAAATTGTCACAGTTTCCAATAGTCGTCCCGAATGGAATATCATGGATATGGGGATGGCGCAGGTTGGAGCCGTTCATGTCGCCCTTTATCCGAACCTGACAGAAGAAGAATATACTTACCTGCTTGCTCATTCCGATTGTCGTGCTGTGGTGGTCGGAAACCGTACTATGTACAACCGCCTGAAGAAAGTAGCCGATGCATCTGAAAATGTGGAATTCTTTTTCACGATCGATGATATCGACAGTGAGCGTAGCCTGTCAGAAATCTGCGTGTTGGGAGAGAAGCATCAGGACGAATACAAAGAAGAGGTTGAACGCATTAAGAGTGGCATTACAGAGGAGGATTTACTTTCCATTATTTATACTTCCGGAACGACCGGAACCGCCAAAGGCGTTATGCTGGCTCACCGGAGTGTGGTGACAAATGCTGTTGCCACTTCATCGAGGAATAAAGTGGATGAGAACGATAAAGCCATCAGTTTTCTTCCGCTTTGCCACATCTACGAGCGCATGATCAATTACCATTACCAGTACAAAGGCGTCAGCATTTATTATGCGCAAAACCTGGGGACGGTGGTAAATGATTTGCGTGAGGTGAAAGCCGATACGTTCACTACGGTACCTCGTTTCCTGGAAAAGGTATATGATAATATCATCGCCAAAGGGAAAGATTTGACAGGCATCAAAAAATCGATCTTTTTCTGGGCGGTCCGGCTCGGTGAGAAATTCGATCCATCGAAGAACTACGGACCCTTTTACCGTTTCAAACTGAAGATGGCCCACAAACTGATTTTCGACAAGTGGCGTGCAGCACTTGGCGGGAAAATTCGGGTCATTATTACCGGCGGAGCGGCTATGCAGGAACGATTGGGAAGAATTTTCTCGGCAACGGGAATCAGCATCCAGGAAGGTTACGGACTGACCGAAACCGGACCGGTGATTGCAGTTAATGGCTGGGAAAAAGAAGAGAAGATGATAGGTACTGTTGGTCCTGTTCTGGAAGGTGTAGATTGCCGGATTGCTGAAGATGGGGAGATTTTGTGTAAAGGCCCTAATGTGATGTTGGGTTATTACAAAGATCCGGAATATACCGCAGAGGTGGTCGATAAAGATGGTTGGTTCCACACCGGTGATATCGGGACGTTGATTGATGGCAAGTTTCTGAAGATTACTGACCGGAAGAAATCAATTTTCAAGCTTTCGGCCGGAAAATATATTGCACCGCAGGTGATTGAGAACAAACTCAAAGCTTCCGGTTTTATCGAGCAGGCCTTGGTGGTTGGGATGAACGAGAAGTTCGCGGCGGCATTGGTTTCGCCAGCCTTCGATTACCTGCATTTCTGGGCTGCTAAGCACAAGATAAACTATCGTGATAACGAAGAGCTGATACAGAATCCGGCGACGATTGACCGGATTCAAAAAGAGGTGACTTTGATAAATCAAACCTTAGCTCCTCACGAGCAAATCAAAAAAATAAAAGTGGTGGCCGATGAGTGGACCCCGGCAACAGGAGAGTTGTCGCAAACGCTGAAAGTGAAGAGGGATGTGTTGATTGAAAAATACCAGGCTGAGCTGGAAGAAATATTCGGTCATCCGCACAACGCCCGCCAATAATTCGATAACGATTTCAGAACTACAATAAATGAGTGCAGTAACACGTACATTCGATCTCCTCGATCACTGTTTGAAGAATTTTCCGCGCGAAGATGCTCTTTGCCGGAAAGAGGGAAACGAATGGAAAAAGTACAGTACAGAAGAATATGCCCGTCATGCCTACCTGCTTGCTTACGGCTTAATGGCTTTGGGCCTGAGACGAGGCGACAAGGTGGCAACCGTAAGCAGTAACCGTCCCGAGTGGAGTTTTCTCGACATGGGACTGTCGTTGTCTGGCGGCGTGCATGTTCCCATTTACCCAACCATCAGCGAAGAGGAGTACCGGTATATTCTGGCTCACTCCGGGGCCCGTTTCCTGTTTGTCTCCGATGCGAAGATGTATGAAAAATTGAAGCCACTGGCTGATGAGCTGGAGTCAATCGAAGAGATATTCTCGTTTAACGAAGTGGAAGGAGCGCGGCACATCAGTGAAATTTATTCGCTGGGCGAAACCAATGAGAGCCATTTCCGAGGAGTAGTCGGCGAGCTGAAAAACAGCATGAGCGAGGATGAAATCGCAACACTCATTTATACTTCGGGTACAACCGGGAAACCCAAAGGGGTGATGCTGTCGCACAAAAATTTAGTGTCCAATTTTAAGGCGCATGCGCAGAATCACGAACTGGGAGAGCAGCACCGGGTCATTTCATTTTTACCCCTTTGCCATGTGTACGAGCGGTCGATGAACTACCATTTCCAGTACAAAGGGATGGGAGTTTATTACGTCGAAAGCATTGCTCAGATTATGCCGGCGGTAAAAGAGGTGAAGCCTCATCTCTTCAACACGGTGCCTCGTTTGCTGGAGCGTATTTACGACGGTATTATTGGAAAAGGGGAACAACTGACCGGAATCAAACGCAAAATATTTTTCTGGGCGCTTGGCCTGACTGAACGGTTCGATTACCAGGTGAAATTTGGCCCGGGATATCGTCTGAAGCTGGCTATTGCCGACAAACTGGTTTTCTCGAAATGGAGAGCGGCACTTGGCGGAAATGTGCATTACATTGTTTCGGGCGGGGCAGCCTTGCAGGAACGAATTGCCCGTGTATTTGGCGCAGCGAAAATCTGCACGCTCGAAGGTTACGGTTTAACAGAAACCTCACCGGTCATCGCGGTAGCGAACCCGGCTACCGGCGAACTGAAAATTGGCACCAATGGTCCGGTTCTTCCGGGAGTGGAAGTTCGGATTGCCGACGACGGAGAAATCCTTGTGAAAGGGCCGAACGTCATGCAGGGATATTACAAAGAACCGGAGATGACCCGGGAGGTGATTGACGACGAAGGATGGTTCCATACCGGCGATGTGGGAACATTAGTTGAAGGAAAATATCTGAAAATTACCGATCGAAAGAAGGAAATTTTTAAATTGTCGGGCGGAAAATACATCGCGCCGCAGATGATCGAGAATAAATTCAAGGAATCTCTCTTCATCGAGCAGATGATGGTGATTGGTGAAAACCAGAAATTTGCCAGTGCGCTGATTTCTCCTAATTTTGATTTTCTGCACGACTGGTGTGCCGAACGGAAGATTCACTTTCATGATAATAAAGAGTTGGTTCGGACACCGGAAGTGATGAATCAATACCGGAAAGTGGTTCGCGAAATCAATAAGGTTTTGGGACAGCACGAGGAAATCAAACGTTTCCGGTTGGTTTGTGAAGCCTGGTCGCCACAGTCGGGCGAGTTGTCACAAACATTGAAGCTGCGACGTAAGTTTGTGGCGCAGAAGTACAAGAAGTTGATTGACGATATTTACAATAACCCGGTGTAGTAGCCGGTGACTAAATCCAACCTATCATTTATTCTGAAGGGAAGATTCATTATCCGGATCTTCCCTTCTGTATGTGTAAAACTTTTAGCGACGGTTGGAGTTGAATAGTATAGGAGTGGTAGTTTTCAGAAAAACAGCATCTTTTTTTCTGATTATGTAAAAATCAATCTTTATTAACGATCGGGTTTTACAGCTAATCCATTACTTTTGTCAGGTTAAAGAGAGTTGCTTTCATAGTACTTGCTTTACCGAATAATCCAGTATGCAATGGAGAAAATTTTAATAACCGGTGCCACGGGGAATGTAGGGTTGGCAACGCTGAAGTATTTAGGCGAAAAAAATCTGCCCGGAGTAGAATTGCTTGCTGCCGTTCGGGATGAGGAACGTGCACATCATGATATTGGGGCAGGGAATTGCCATTTCATCCCGTTCGAGTTTGACGAACCTTCGACCTATGCAGCTGCACTCGAGGGCGTAACAAAGATTTTGCTGGTCAGGCCACATCAACTTTCGGATGTGTCGAAATATATTTACCCGTTTTTAGATGAAGCGGCCCGCCGCGGGGTGAAGCAAATCGTTTTCTTATCGGTCATTGGTGCGGAGCGGAATAAATTGCTTCCTCATTACAAGATTGAGAACTACCTGCTGAACCTGGGAGTTAGTTACACATTTGTGCGGCCCTGCTTCTTTATGCAAAATCTCACGACCATTCACCGAAGAGAGATTCTGGAAAATAACAAGGTGTATATCCCCGCCGGAAATACGCCGGTCAACTACATCGATGTGCGCGACGTGGCCGAAGTGATGGGACGGGTGCTCACCGAGCCGGGCCACGAAAATATGACGTATGAGATTACCGGCTCGCAAACCATGACTTACTATGAACTGGTGGGAATTCTGTCTTCGGTTCTCGACCGGGAAATTCGTTATCCCCGCCCCAGTACGCTGATGTTTATGCGGCAGAAAATTCGGGAGAAAAAGCCGCTGTCATTTGTGAAGGTAATGAGCCTGTTGTACAGTGGCGCGCGAAATGGAAAGATGAATCTGGTAACCGAAGATTTTCAACGGCTGACGGGTCGTTACCCCATTGATTTCAAAACTTTTGCCAACGAATACAAGCAAAAGTGGATAAAGCAGGAAAAGAAATAAAATCAGATAAATCGAAGCCGGTCAGTGAACCGGCTTTTTTGTGCTACAACTTTTCCAAAGTTTCGAACTTTGGAAAAGTTGTTTACAGCATATTTTTAAATAACTCTAAGACCTCGTGGTAGAATTCTCTTCATCCCGGCAGGGATGACATGTTGTTAGCAAGGTGGCGTTTGATTTATCCATGCGACTCCGGCCGGAGTCGTATCGCGTTTTTCGTTTTGCAGCTCTAACAATATATGACTCCTCCGGAATTCTTTCTGAGATATCCTCTGGCTTTTCTATTTCAATTTCCCTGAATCTTCTTCATACAGCAATGCTTGTATTTTTTCCCTGAACCGCAGGGACACAAATCGTTTCGACCCACGTTGCTGGTAATACCGGCCAGCATGGGTTTCTCGGTTTCGAAAAGAGGAGCCAGCTGTCGGTAATGGTTTTTCCACTCACCGCGCTGCAGATAATAGCTGTTTGGTTGCTTTTCCCCTTTTTTCAATACATCCAGCGCGTAAGCTATTTCCACCCGGATTCGGTTCTCTTCGGTTCCGGTCTGTGTGTGCTGTTCGTACTCTTTGTAGAAGTCCTGTAAGGCCGGTTCACATTCAGTCATCCCGGCCTCAGCTGCCTGAACGGCGAGCAGTTCCCGCCATTTGGTTTTCTTATTTTTCAGCAAAGCTGAAACCTTCTCAGCATGTGTGTTATCGGCGAAAGCCAGGCATTCGTACAGAAAAAGATAGGGCGTTTCGTGTTCTTCTTTTACCTCTTTCGCAACGGCATCCAGGAAGGTATCAATCACTTCCGGGAACTTTTCCGCCAGTAATCCCACCAGGTAAAGTCCCTGCTCGTTCAAAATGTCCCAGTCGGGCGCATCGGGTGTCGTGAAGAGTTTGACAACCGCATCGGCCGTTTTTGGGGTGGCATGGGCTTCCGCCAGAATCGCATACCAAAGGGGCAGATTGGAAAACTGACCATTCTTTTTCAGCATCAACGCTTCGTCGTAGGCATGTTCCAGGTGGAAAATAATCTTCTCTTCCAGCTCTTTGTCGGTTGGTTGATGGTACAGAAAATCCAGTGCTTCGAACGGAATTCCGTCTTGTGTTTTATGCAGAATGGCCAGCGCCTCTTGGGTTGTCATGTCGATATGGTTTGATGGGGGCAAAGATAAAGGAATAAACAGAGTATGCCAGTTTTGCCATTCTTGCAACTCTATATTCTCACCTTATCTCCATTTCATCCCGTCACCTTTTCTCCCGCTCACTAAAAACGACTTCCAACCATACTTTATGTTTCAAAAGAGCCTATGTTGGTTTCTAATTATCGACAAAGTGTTGGCAGACTGTTAAATTGAAAGTTGCAATTCTGCTGGATAACATGTTTATGGTCCGATTTTTTGATGAACGGTTCAAATTCTTCCGTGAATGATGCGATCTTTTCCGTGAACGTCACTTTCAATTTTTCTTTAGAGCTCAATTTGAGCGGTTTGCAGGCATGCTAATTTGGCGTTTTGCTTAACATCATTTAATTTAACAAAACAAGCAGATAGAATCGAGCAAACTTCGCGGGGAAAGAAAAGTGCTGCACATCGACCGGAAAAAAAGACATGGAAAGTCCATGCAATATAATAACTAAATTAAAAATCAAATCGACATGCCTAGTGAAGACTTATTGAAGGTGGTTTTTTCGCCCGAGGAGGCGGATACTATCAACCAGGGACTGGATGCTATTCTGTCAATCATTAACCCCAAAGCGCCAGTATTGTCTAACGAAGAGCGCCGCAAGTACGGTTCGGTCGCTGAGCACAACAAACTGGTCATAAACAAGGCGAAGTCCTACATGGCGCAATTTCCGCAATTCACACCGATCAAATTAGATGAAACGGAATTTGCCAACGATTATGAAAGCCGAACTTTCAGTGAATCGGTTTTGATGAGTATGGCCGACATCCAGCGGAAGCTAACCGACATCAAGATTCTGCTCGACCACGACAACTACCAGGCAGCCCTGATGTTTTACCGCTCGGTGCGGTATCATGCTCAGGAAAAGGTGGCCAGCGCCATCCCTATCTACGATGACTTGAAGCAATATTTCACGCATTCGAGTCCGGAAGAAAGCGAGGAAGAAGCTGAATAAAAGCTGATCATTTTAACCTGTCAGGGTTTCAAATCCTGACAGGTTTTTTGTTGCAACTACAATTCCAAATTTGGAGGGGGTACATTACCCTGTTTACCCCGTTCGGGTACCCCTTCGACGGGGTGGGTAGACTACGACGAAGCGGTTAGTTCAGCCCATGCATGGAGTAATTTACAGCGCTGATGCAGTAATTTAGCCTATGCAACGGGGTAATTTAGATCGGCAAAGGAATAAGTTAGAGCGTGGAAGCGATAAGTTACACCCATACGCGGAGTAATTTACTATGCCAACGCGGTAGTTTTGATGGCCAGCTATGTACCATAGTGGGGCGAAGGAGTAAGATAGAGTGTATAGGGCTGTAAATTACATAGTGGACTATGTAATTTATTATGCTGACGCTGTAATTTTGATACCACAACGATGTATTGTAGAACGGCGTGGATGAAAGTTGGAGCGCCGACGGGGTGAGATGTTTAGAATGATTGGGAAATATTGGCTCGTGAAGCTAATCGCTTGGTTAAATGACCTAATGGATTACGTTAAATAGGGATTGACAAAGTGATGCCCAGTCTGGATATTAGTAATGTAGTAGATGGGTTTTTAGGAAAAGAGGTGTTGGTTGTACTTCAATTCTTAAAAAGTAACATTAATGTTATCGCAATAAAAATTCCTCATTAGCAATTGGATAGGGTGATGATTGCTCGTGTGGGAGAATAATTGTTAAGATCTTTTCGAAAAAAGGGGGTTACCTTTTTGTGAGGAAATGTATTAACACGTGAAGCAAGACGAATATGAGGAGTTCTCCACTCCGGGATTGTTTTAACATAGCAAGTGTATTTTAAGGGAAAGGGAAAAACTTTGGGATTTGAAGCAGACTGACAGCTCAACGCATCGGTTTAGATGTGTGTCAGTCATGATTCTTTTTCCGATAGCAAAATGACGTTTAACCTCAAAATACTGACTTATTATGAACCGGAAATTCAATTACAGTGATTCGTTGATGTTGGTTGCTGTCCTAACCGACCATTTTGATCAGGAAAAGAAACTTCTTTCCGCTCGATTCTTATGATATGGATCCTAATTGTAACAACCTATCAGGACGAGATTAAGCAATTCTAAGATTTACATCCGCTAGTCTTTTTGATTTGTATCCAATTGCTTATACTCTTTTGTTCCATGGGTGATGTTCAAGAAATTAATTGCCTTCACCCAAAATAATTGGTGTAATCATATCTAGCCATTAATCCGGAAGTGATTTCGTATTAGAAAAACTTTGCATGGATGAAAGGGACACAATAGTAACCAAAGACAGAAATGAATTAACCTACTATGAAACAAAATATTTTTCCAAAGGAGATTATCCGATTCTCACTGGAGAACCATTATTTTCGGTTTTCCAGGCACTCAAAAGCAATTTATATTCTACTGGTCGGGATAGTACTGGTCAGTTTAGCTTTGCTTCCTTTTGTTATGGTGGATATAACCGTTCAATCGAGAGGCGTGATTCGTTCGCGCGAGGAAGTTACCACCATACAATCACCCATAACCGGGCAGATCGAGAAGGTATATATTAGAGAGAATATGAAAGTGTCAGTAGGGGACACCATACTCCGGCTGGCGCCTGAAAAAATCTCCGACCAGTTACAGGTGATCGATGACAAGATAAAATTGTATTCCGGTTACATGACAGATATTGAAGGTCTCTTGCATAGCAAAAAGCCACAACTTCAGACGGATCTGATGCGCAGTAGTTACCTGGAATACCGGCAGAAGTTAATGGGATATGAGCTGAGACTGGAAACGACCCGGAAAGATTTTCAGCGGACGCAGTTGCTGTATAAAAAGGAATTGATAGCTGCCGCTGAGTTCGAGAAAAAGGAGCTGGAGTTGAATCAACTCCTGAAAGAACGTGATTTCTATATCAGTCAGAAGAAAGCTGACTGGCAGCAAAAGCTTTTTCAATATAAAATTGAAAGAAAGAATCTCACCAATAATCGCGATCAGCTGGCTTTTGAAAAACGGTTTTATGTGGTTCTTGCCCCGGCAAACGGATATATTTCCAATTTCCAGGGGATTCAGACCGGGAGTTTTATTCTCACCAATCAAACCATTGCCAGTATCACACCAACCGATAGTCTGATTGCGGAATGTTATGTAGGGCCCGAAGATATTGGCTATTTAAATAATGGTATGGTTGCTGCTTTTCAGGTAGATGCATACAACTACAACCAGTGGGGATTGGCTCATGGCCGAATCATCGATATCTCTAACCAACCTTATCAGAAAGACAATGCTGTTTATTTCAAAGTAAGGTGCCTGTTGAATCAGGAATATCTTTCGTTGAAATCCGGCTACCGGGGAGAATTGAAAAATGGCCTGACATTGACCTCCCGTTTTAAAGTAACTCGCCGGAGTTTATACGACATGCTATTTGACAAAGCCGATGACTGGTTGAACCCTAAAATCCTTACTGCTAACAACCAAAACTGAAGAGAGATATGAGTGTGAAGATTAAACAACACGATATTACCGACTGCGGCGCTGCCTGCCTGGCATCCGTTTCGTCTCATTATAAGCTGAAAATACCTATTGCACGAATCCGGCAATGGGCCGGAACCGATAAAAAGGGAACAAATGCCTGGGGGTTAATTAAAGCGGCAGAGAAACTGGGATTTTCGGCCAAGGGGGTGAAAGGTGAAGTCGAAGCATTGAGTGAAGTGCCTTTGCCTGCTATAGCACATGTTATTGTTAAAAAAGTGCTCCAGCATTATGTAGTGATATACAAATTCACAAAGGATTATGTAGAATATATGGATCCGGGAGACGGGCAAATTCATCGTAAATCACATGAGGAATTCCGGGAAATGTGGACCGGTGTACTTATCCTTTTGTCACCCAACCAGGAATTTATGGCCCGGAATGAAAAGGTTCCGGTTTTCACCCGTTTTCGTTTTTTACTCCATCCGCACCGGAAAGTTTTGGTCCAGGCGCTGATCGGAGCCATCGTTTACACGGTTTTAGGATTATCCACATCCATTTACATTCAGAAGATAACCGACTTTGTTCTTCCGGATGGGAATCGAAATTTACTCAACCTGTTGAGTGTGGGAATGGTCATCATTCTACTGTTGCAAATTGTCATCGGTTCCATTCAAACCGTATTTGTACTAAAGACCGGGCAGTTGATCGATGCCCGTTTAATCCTGGGGTATTATAAACACTTGTTAAAGCTTCCGCAACGCTTTTTCGACACCATGCGGACTGGCGAGATCATTTCACGTATCAACGATGCGGTGAAGATTCGGGCATTCATCAACGACAGTATGATTTCCATGTTGGTGAATATCTTCATCATCGTTTTTTCCTTTACCCTGATGTTCATATACAGTATGAAGCTGGCGTTGATTATGGCCATTGTTATTCCGCTTTATGCATTGGTTTACTGGGGTACCAATGTGCTTAACAAAAAGCGGGAGCGGAAAATCATGGAAAACGCCGCGGAACTGGAAACACAACTGGTTGAATCGCTCAATTCCGTTAAGACGATAAAGCAGTTGAACCTGGAAGAGTTTAACAACCTGAAAACGGAAACCCGTTTTATCCGGTTACTCGATAGTACGTACAAATCTGGTTTGAACAGTATATTCACGGGCAATGCGTCACAATTATTGACCCGTACTTTTACCATTGTCCTGTTATGGGCCGGCAGTTACCTGGTAATTGACCATACCATTACGCCGGGGGAACTGATGTCGTTTTATGCTATTATCGGATATTTTACCGGCCCGGTAAGTTCCTTGATTGGGATGAACAAGACAATACAGAATGCCCGGATTGCGGCTGACCGTCTGTTCGAGATTATGGATCTGGAACGGGACGAGGAGATGGAGAATGCCATTGAGCTAACAGAAGAAATGCGTGGCGATATTGTTTTTCAGAATGTCTCATTCAGCTATGGTACCCGTACTGATGTTTTCGAGGAATTTAACTTGAGATTAAGGCAGGGGCAGTTAACTGCCATCATTGGCGAGAGTGGTTCGGGGAAGAGCACGATTGCTTCCTTAATTCAGGGACTGTATCCGTTAAACAGCGGACAGATATTTTTAGGAGATATAAATATTCGTTACGCCAGTTCCGAAAGCCTCCGGAATAGGGTCGGTATCGTTCCGCAAAATCTTCAACTTTTTGCCGGGAATGTGGTCGAGAATATTGCTGTTGGCGAAGTAGCTCCTGATATGGAGAGGCTGGTAAAGGTATGTAAACAATTAGGGATTATCGATTTTATTGAAAAGTTACCTAACGGATTCCAAACCTACCTGGGAGAGAACGGAGCGACCTTGTCAGGCGGACAAAAGCAACGACTGGCGATTGCTCGTGCACTATATCGCCAGCCACATATTCTGATCATGGATGAGGCTACTTCCAACCTCGATTCGGAGTCGGAACAAGTCGTGCAGGAAACAATTCATGAGTTAATAGGCGAAGGCAAGACCGTTATTTTGATTGCACACCGGTTAAGTACGGTGGTGGATGCCGATGAAATTGTTGTATTGAGAGAGGGACAGGTCATCGAAAAAGGAAATCATACGACTCTTTACGAACAGCAGGGGTATTACTATCACATGTGGAAACGGCAAATGCCTCAGGTAGAACAATTGAAAATATAAAACCATATACTATGAAAGCATTTGAACAGATGGAAAGATTGAAGCGAATGAATCAATTGATCAAGCGTGAACGGACAGGGGCACCGGAAGAGTTTGCCCGCTCCTTGCGGATCAGTCGCAGGCAATTGTTCAACTACCTTGATGAAATCAAGTCATTGGGTGTTGAAGTAGGTTATTCAAAAATAAAAAGGAGTTATTATTTCAGCAACGGGCACGAGCTGGAGCTGGATTATTCGGTGAAAGTGTTGTCGAGAGAGGATGTTCGTAAAGTAGAAGGTGGGTTCCGGAAACTAAATTTTTACAGTGCTTTTTTTGTGCACTCTACACGGCTAACTTGCTTCATGAGTTAAGTGCACAAAACTCAGGCGGAATCCGAAAAGCCTGTATAGAGTAGGAATTGTAATTAAACCTTTTATGTTATGAAAGAATTGAAGTCTGAAGAATTGAAAAATATTGATGGGGGAGTAGGATATGGCGAGGAGTGGCAGACTCCAGGTGCAGTACACGGTGGCATTCTGGCTGCTAGTGCTGTGTTTGGATTTTTTGTAGGACTTTTTGATTGATTAATATTTAGAAGAAAGATAACAGATGAAAAATGAAAATCACCAGTCATATCAGTTAAGGGAATTGAATATGGCAGAAGTAAGAGAAGTGAATGGAGGAACAACTGCTCAGGAAGCATATGATGCAGGTCATGCAGCAGGAGATGCTGCTGAAAAAGTAATTGGAAAAGCAGCAATGTGGATCGGAATTATTCTGCTTTTTGTATAAAGAAAAAAGAAAAGCCGTCCTTAAAGACGGCTTTTTTATTGACAATGAATTTTCGTTATGTCATAAATTGATAAAGGGCAAACTAACCAAGACAGCCCTGTTTATTAGTACATTTGTGTTTATTTAGCAACTCTCTCCAACCAACGCAGCATAAGCAGCATTGCCGTCATTGAGATCAAACAGGCAACAACGAACACACTCCAGGTCATCCAAAGCGGAACGCTTTCATATAAAACGGCACCGATGAAAAGTAGTTGATTTCCCAATGCTGTCGCACCGAGCCATCCACCTTGCATTATCCCCTGGTATTTGGGAGGTGATACTTTTGATACAAATGAGATTCCAAGCGGGCTAATAAACAACTCCGCAACTGTTAAAATTAAATATGTGCCAATTAATAACATTGGAGTTACTCGTCGAGCGTCACTTAGGCCGCCCATTTTCTGTACATCACTAAATAATGGCAAGCCTAGTGAGCCTACTGTCATCAGTACATAAGCGAGAGCAGCTACAAGCATTCCAATTGCAATTTTTCTAGGAGTTGAGGGCTCTTTCCCTTTTGCTCGTAACCAACCAAATATGCCCAATATTATTGGCGTTAATAGAATGATGAAAACAGGGTTGAATGATTGGAAGATTTCAGCACCTTCAATCACAGTGAATCCAAGATTGATGGAAAGATTGCTTAGGTTCGTGTAGTCTCTGGCAAAGTAGGTTAGTGTAAGTCCATTTTGATGGAATGAAAACCAAAAGAAAATAACAACTCCAAATACAGCAAAAAGCGCATACATGCGTTGTTTAATTTCTTTCGCACCCATTTGTACCATTTCAGAATTGTTGTTCGATTCTGCAACGTTTAATTCATGTTTCTGTACAGCAGGGAATTTCTTTTTATTTACAACGTAAATGATCAAAGAAATGAGCATGGCAACAATAGCAGATGCGAATGCATAATGGAATCCCCGGTTAAACACGTCCAGGTACTCTTTTGAAAAGGCCGTTAAATCATTGACCTGTCCACCAACTTCGCCAGCCAACATCTGAAACCTCTGCATCGCTTCATTTGTAATCGTTCCATCTAATTGCTGATGACAAAGGGCTGGCAAATCTGCATTATATTTAAAATGATGGAGATTTAACCACCCATTTCTAATCATAATTGCAATTAACGGGGCAAATGCTGCGCCTACATTGATGAACATATAAAACAAAGAGAACCCGGAGTCTCGCATCTCATGATACTTTGGGTTATCATACATCTGGCCAACTAGAGCTTGTAGATTTCCTTTGAATAAGCCATTGCCAAACGCGATAGTAAATAATGCAAGACAAGTCATGATTAGGTAGAACGTTCGGTTTGGAACAGGAGTCGGAGTAGGATAAGCAATCATGGCGTAACCTGCAGCCATAATCACAATACCGGATAGTATGGTTCCTTTGTAATTTCTTATTCTGTCAGCAATGAATCCTCCCAATAGTGAAAGAATATAAATTAGGGCATAAAATACAGAATAGATCAGTCCTGCATCTTTACCATTTAAACCGTATTTTGCTTGTAAAAATAGTACAAGAATAGCCATCATTGTGTAAAAGCCGAAACGCTCTCCCATGTTAGCTAATGAAGCGGCAATAAGTCCTTTCGGATGTCCTTTTAACATAAACGTATGATTTTGATAGATTAGTTCGAAAATTAGCAATCGGACAAATATAATTAACTTTTTCTTCCATAAAGGAGAGCCAGGTCATGTGCGAATATGTTGTATGAAAGAAAAAGAACAGCATCCGGGAGTATGGATGAGGAAAAACGGTCTTGATTTTGTAAATTCGTTCAGCATGCATAGCCTTAAAGAGGCGAACGTGAAATCGACTTCCAAAGCTAAAATCAATTGCTATGAAACTTTTTGCGACCAGCCAGATTGCCGGTATTGATAAATATACCATTGAGCATGAACCCATTTCTGATATCCATTTGATGGAACGGGCAGCATCCACTTTGGTCGACTGGATTCTGCATCACGCCGAACCGGACCAGCATCTGAAATTCTTTGTGGGACCGGGTAACAATGGTGGCGATGCGTTAGCCGCTGCCCGAATGCTGGCATGGGCACTTTCTGGCATCGATGTGTATGTGATGGACTTGGGAAAAGGAATGTCCGAATCGGCCAACACCAACCTGGAGCGTTTGCGGCAGCAGAACCGCACACAAATCGTTTATTTGGATGCAGATGCACCGATGCCGGAAATCAAGCCGACCGACTGGGTAGTTGACGGATTGTTTGGTTCAGGCTTGTCACGTCCGTTGAAAGGTTTGCCGGCGAAAATCGTCAAACACATCAACGACTCCGGTGCACAGGTCGTCGCTATCGATATCCCTTCCGGCCTGATGGGAGAAGATAACCGACAAAACGATCGCGATTCCATTATACGCGCCGATGTGACGCTTACGTTTCAGTTTCCGAAAATCAGTTTTCTCCTGCCGGAAAACGATCCGTTCACCGGCCACTGGATAGTTCTGGATATTGGTTTACACCCGGATGGAATCGAACAAACGGAGACCCCTTTCTTCTATACCGATCACCTGGTGGCAAAAGCCCTTTTGAAAGACCGGAGAACCTTCGCCCACAAGGGAAACTTCGGACATGCGTTGCTGATTGCCGGTAGTTACGGAAAAATGGGAGCAGCTGTTCTTGCATCGCGGGGTTGTCTTCGTTCGGGAGTTGGTCTACTTACGACGCACGTTCCCCGTCTCGGATACAACATCCTGCAAAACAGCATTCCGGAAGCCATGGCCAGCATCGACCAGTCGGATTTGATGTTTACCCAAAATCCGGATTTGACCTCTTTCGATGCGATTGGTATCGGGCCCGGCCTGGACACGAAGTGCAATACAGGGCGCGGTGTTCAGCGAATGCTGGAAGAAGAAATGAAAAAGCCGATGGTTATCGATGCAGATGGATTGAACCTGTTGGCAAAGAATCCGGAGTGGTTGAAGTTGCTTCCCCCTGAAACCATTCTGACACCGCATCCGGGAGAGTTTGCCCGGTTGACGCACCCGGTGGAATGTGGATACGAACGATTGCAACTGGCCAAAGAATATGCGCGGGAAAATGGCGTTGTGCTGGTATTGAAAGGGGCTTACACAGCTATTGCTTGTCCTGACGGAACCTGCTGGTTCAACAGTACCGGCAACCCGGGGATGGCTACGGCCGGAAGCGGTGATGTGCTCACTGGAATTCTGCTTGGCTTGCTGGCACAGGGATATACAGCTAAAGAGGCAGCTATTCTGGGTGTTTTCCTTCATGGGCTGGCTGCTGATTTCGCTGTTGAGGAAGGTTCGCACGAAGCACTGCTGGCAGGCGATATAACTCAGCACCTCGGATTGGCATTTGCCACACTTAAAGATTCTTAAAGATTTTGTGAAAGCAAAAAAAACTATCAAATTTGGGGATATTTGTTTCTGTTAATCTCTCTTTTTCCGTTAGAGAAACTGAGAAAAGAATTTGCTGGTGTATGAGTTAGCAGAAACAAGCAGACTTAAGACAATGAGGCAGAGCGGTATGAAATCTTCCCGATAAGGGTGTTTTACGACTGGCCGTTTTTATGTGGTTGAATGAATAATTAAAGAAAAATGAAAAGTATATATCTTACTTTACTGGGCTTACTGTTTGTTGCCGGACAGGTGATGGCATCGCCCAAAGATGACAAACGCAAAGATGGAGAACAGGTTCCTTTTACAGGAAGCGTTGTTTATTCTTTGCCGGAGACGGGGATTAGGGTAACCGTTGAAGCGGAACAGGTGAAATTTGTTCACGGTCCGTATTACCAATATGCCGAAAAATACCTCGGAATTCCGAATGCCCCTTCCACCGACAGGGAAACCTGGAAAATTACCAATGTGAGTCTGGAGACCTATGGTGAACCCGACCCGAATGAAGTGCATAAAGCGTCTGGTCCTTATGCTTCGGCTTTAAGCCTGACAGCAGACGGCGTACTGATTGGTATTAACAGTGATGTGAAATTGGGCAAAGAAGAGGTTTCCAGTTCGGTTTACACACCAGACGTTGAGGTACCGGATGAACCCTGGCCCGATCGATCGATGCACTCGTTTTTGAATAAGGTGGATTCTGTTTCTCCCGAGATGTACACTACTAAAACATTGCAGCAGAAAGCGCTGGAAACCGCACACGATATTACCAAAATCAGGAAACGGAAATTCAAATCGCTTGTTTTTGGATACGATAAAGCTTTACCCGATGGCGAGGCCTACAATACCATGGTGGCTCAGCTCGATAAGCTCGAAAAGAAGTATGTGGGGCTTTTTATCGGAAAATCATACAAAGCAAAGCATACGTATGTTTTCAATGTGGTTCCCGGAGCAAAAAATGGTAAAAGTCAGATTGTGTTCCGGTTTTCATCTTCCAAAGGCGTTGTTCCGACCACTGACCTTTCCGGGAAACCAGTGATGCTGGAGCTTGACCCGAATACCAGCCTGGAGAAAAGCAATGGCCAGATGGCGGCGGTGCAGCCAGCTACAACAACTGAAACAAGCGACAGTGGTTTGTTTTACCGGATTCCCGGAAATGCGGAAGTGCGTTTGTTGGACGGGACTCATACTTTGCTGGAGTCACACCTGACGCTGGCACAGTTCGGCAAAGTGGCTCCCATTCCCGAAGGCTTGCTCAACGGGAATTATTCCATACGCTTGCATCCGGCTACCGGCGCGATTCAGCGCATTAAGGAAAAAAATAAAGAAGAAATTCAATAGTTAGAGAATGCGGACTACGGTCCGCATTTTTTTATGTTATAACCTGCTTTTCCCGATGTTTCCCAACATCTTTGAAGCAACGCATGGCTCTCCCAAACCTCCGGTTTTAAAGGGTTTTGATTTTTAACATCCTGTTTTTTTTGTCAAAATATGACGTAAATCGCCTTTGTTGAGCAGAATATCTTCCGGTTTTTATTGTATTTTGGGCTGCCAATAGGAAAAAATCATTTGTAAGTAAATAGATAATTATGACTGAAGCAATTCGAAAATCGTTGAGGGAATCACCAAAAGCAAGGTGGACGGCGATGGTTGTCGTATCACTTTCGATGTTTGGTGCATATTACTTTAACTATGCTTTGTCGCCTGTAAAGCCAATTCTTGAAAGTGCTTTGGGGTGGACAAGTTCTGATTTTGGTGTTTACACCTCTGCCTATGCCTGGTTTAACGTCTACTTCCTAATGTTAATTTTCAGCGGTATTATACTTGACCGTCTGGGGATTAAGATTACCGGTTTAGGTGCTACCGTTTTAATGGTAGTGGGTACAGGTGTTAACTACTGGGCCATTACGGCACCTTTCCCCGCCGGCGCTCATGTTACTCTTCCGCTGGTTGGTGATATCAAAACGGAAGTACTTCTTTCATCCATTGGATTTGCCATTTTCGGTGTGGGAAGTGAGGCGACCGGAATTACCGTTTCGAAAGCGATTGTGAAATGGTTCAAAGGTAAAGAGATGGCTTTGGCCATGGGATTGCAGATGTCGATTGCCCGTTTGGGAACTGCTTTAGCGTTGGCTATTTCGCTGCCATTGGCTCTTCATTTTACTTACAGAGCTCCTGTAGCGTTTGCCTTCATCCTGATGTTGTTGGGAGTCATCGCGTTTATCACCTATATCGTACTGGATACCAAACTCGATAAATCGGAAGCACACATCGAAGTTGAAGAAGAGGAGCCGTTCCGTTTGAGGGATATCGTGATGATTATTTCGAACAAAGCGTTTTGGTACATCGCCATCCTTTGTGTTCTCTTCTATGGTGCGGTTTTCCCGTTCTTATTCTACGCAACGGACTTCATTATCAACAAATATCATGTATCACCTTCGCTGGCAGGGTTGATTCCGAGCTTGTTGCCTTTCGGAACCATCTTCCTGACTCCTTTCTTTGGTGGTATTTACGATAAGAAAGGAAAAGGTGCGACCATCATGATCATTGGTGCTGTCATGTTGATTGTGGTGCATGGATTCCTTTCTATTCCGACCCTTGATAACTGGATTTTTGCCGCCGCCATGGTAGTCATTCTTGGTATTGCTTTCTCGCTGGTGCCGTCAGCCATGTGGCCATCTGTACCGAAAATTATTCCTGAGAAGCAATTGGGAACAGCCTATGCAGTGATCTTCTTTATCCAGAACATTGGTCTGATGTTGATTCCGCTTCTTTTAGGTGTTGTCCTGAACTCGACGAACCCGAATGTCGCACCGAATAAGACCATTATCCGGAAAGCGGTTGAGATGAGCTACACCCAGGCCTTGCAGAAGGAGAACATTACGCTGGATGCAAAAGCGCTGAATATCGCGATTGAGAAAACAACCAGTGGCGTTGTCGACTCAATTGTTGAGTCGGCTTCTTATGTGCCTACTCCGCAAAGCCAAATCAATCCGGAAAAAGTTGAAAACACAATTGTTTCCAATAACCTGGACATGTTGGGAAGTCCGGAGATGGGAGTGACCCAGGAAAAAGTGCTGGACAAAATGGGCTCTACTTTCAAGAAAGCTACTTTTGAAGTGGTGACCAAAGAGAAGCTGAACATCCGGTATGATTACCAGTACGACATTCTGATGTTTACATTGCTGGGAATTTTGGCCCTGTTGTTTGCCTTCCTGTTGAAGCGCGAAGATTTCAAGAAAGGATATGGTCTCGAGAAACCAAATATCGAGAGCTAACACCTAAGAATACTGATAAATTCAAAGGGCTGACCGTTTTCCGGTCGGCCCTTTTTGTTATTCCCTCTCGGGGAAATCATGAGTTTTGACAGGGCAAACCTCCTTCTGATTTGTTATTTTTAAGGATTCAAAAGAAAACTACCATTAATCATTCGCTGTTCAGGACATTAGAAAATCTGTTTTAAACATTATTATAATCGAAAATTATGAGTAAAGAGATTACCAATCTGGAGCCCAAAGCACTTTGGGAAAATTTCTATCAGCTGACTCAAATTCCACGTCCATCCAAAAAGGAGGCAAGAATCCAGGAGTTTATCGAGAACTTCGGAAAATCGCTGGGGCTGGAAACCATCAAGGATGAAACCGGTAACATTATCATTCGCAAACCGGCAACCCCGGGAATGGAAAACCGGAAAGGTGTTGTTTTGCAGGGCCACCTCGATATGGTTCCGCAGAAGAATAACGATACAAAGCACGATTTCGAAAATGATCCGATTGATGCATACGTTGATGGCGATTGGGTAACCGCTAAGGGAACGACTCTGGGAGCTGATAACGGTATCGGTGTGGCAGCTGCCATGACCGTGCTGGCTGATAAAAATATGCAGCACGGACCGGTTGAAGCACTGTTTACCTGCGACGAAGAGACGGGTATGACGGGTGCTTTCGGTTTGAAGAACGATGTCCTGAAAGGTGATATTCTTTTGAATATGGATTCGGAAGACGAAGGTGAATTGTATGTTGGTTGCGCCGGTGGTGTTGACGCCAACATCGAGTTCGAATTCGACCAGGTGGTTGTTCCTTCCGGCGTGAAAGCTTTTGATTTGGTTATTTCCGGATTGAAAGGTGGACACTCAGGAATGGACATTATTCTGGGTCTGGGAAATGCCAACAAATTGCTGGTTCGTTTTCTGAAATATGCGGTAACTGAACTGGATGTTCGTCTGGCCGGAATCAACGCTGGTGGGTTGCGTAACGCGATTCCCCGTGAAGGTACAGCCAATATCGTTGTTCCGGAAGAGAATGTTGACGCATTGAAAAAAGCGGTTGCTGAATACGAGGCAGTATACAAAGCTGAGTTGAGCAGTCGCGAACCGAATCTGAGTTTTGTGGCCAAAGAAGCTGATATGCCGAAGTCGTTGATTGATGAGGCTGTTCAGGATGGTTTGATTGATTCGGTGAATGCCTGCCCGAACGGCGTTATCCGCATGAGCGACGATATGCCCGGATTGGTAGAGACTTCAACAAACCTTGCTTCGATTAAATCGGAGAATGGAACTATCGCTATTCAGTGTCTGTTGCGTAGTTCGGTTGATACTGCTAAGGACTATCTGGCTGATCGTATCGACAGTGTATTCTCACTGGCCGGAGCTACCGTTGTATTTACTGGTGGATATCCCGGATGGAAGCCGAACATGGCTTCGCCGATTCTGAAGCAGATGCAGCAGATTTATAATGATAAATTCGGTAAGATACCGGAGATTAAGGCGATTCATGCCGGATTGGAATGTGGTCTGCTGGGAGCGGTTTATCCCAACTGGGATATGATTTCGTTTGGTCCGACCATTCGTTCTCCTCACTCTCCTGATGAGAAAGTACACATTGAATCAGTGAACAAATTCTGGGACTTCCTGGTTGAGACACTGAAAAATGTAGAAGAAAAATAAAGGATTAATTCCTTACAAGCATAAAAAAAAGCTTTCCTCTAACGGGGAAAGCTTTTTTCTTGTTGGTTGTTTTATAATGCGTTATTAGTGTCGGGGCATGGTGTCGATTATCTCGCCTTCATCTGTCAGGTAATAGCCCATCGCGTGCGCTGTCAGACAGGCATGTACCGGAAGAATTTCGACGAGGTCGCCAATTTTGAATTTGTTGAATTCCTGCGGCGAAACCTTCAGGATACCATGTTCCTGAGACAAATCGTGCAGGTAATTCATTTCATTTAAAAGAATGCGTTTGTTGCCATCTCTCCTGACGATGCGTCCGTACAGTTTTTTACCATCAATGTTCATGATGTAATCTTTGGAAAAATGAACGGCTCCCCCGTGAATGACGACTTCATTTCGTGATTGATTTTTGGATACGACAGGGCAAACCATGCGGATAGCGATCTGATCGTACGTGCAAGCGCTAAGTTGCTGTTGCATCAAATCGTAGAAGACAAAATTGCCGGGCCGGATTTCGTCAACACCGCGGAAATCATCGCTGATACTGCATGCAGGAGTATCGCCGATGGAGATCTCCAAATCAGGAAACACCGGAGAAAACTTCTTTTTCAGGCTATTCAGCTTCATCAATGCATCGAAATGAATGTTGTAAATGGTGTGGCGGGCTTTCGTTTTGTAAGTGTGACCTGAATGGGATAGAAATCCTTTGAATTTTATGTTTTCTTTATAAATTAAAGCGTATTCCAGCAGACTTTCAATTTGTCCTTCGCGGTCGGCTTCAATTCCGGTACGACCGTGCCCGGTATCAATTTTCACATAAAAATCAACTGGTGCTGTCAGCTTGTTATTGAGGAATTTCAGAATTTCGTGTGTCTCGACAACAAGATTGAGCTTAATCTTTTGTGCTAATGCATTGATGTTGTCAATTTCCAGAGGATTGACAGGAAAGGCAATGGTGATGTCATCCCAGCCCTGTTCAGCGAAATATTCAGCCATTTGCACAGAGGATACCGTAATGGCGGTGACTCCATATTCCCGAAACCAGGAACCTATTTCTGCAGAAACATGAGTTTTAAAATGTGGCCTGAAGTGGAGTTGATGCTTCTGGGCCTTGTTGGCCATAAATTCCATGTTCGACAGGCATTTCTTTTTGTCCAATACTAAAGTCGGGCGAATGATTTCCATTAATTCGGTTTTATTTCAGTCTGACAGAGTTTGCTATCCACTTTTTTCATTAACTCACATCGTAAATTATACAAGTTTTTTGAAATTCCAACTTTGTAGATGTGTGCTTTGATAAAACGCTTATGTTCTGAAGGTAATAATGCTGCACGAGTCATCAGGTAGTCACGGATTTCCATTAGCGAAGGCAGTTCTTCAGTTGGTTCACCATTTTCGTAAACAACGTGCTGCAGCTTCTCTCTTCTCAGATGTGATACCTGTGTATATTTTTCAGGATGATGCGGATGATAAATGTATTCAGCTTCATTCGGATTTTCATCAGCCAGTAAAATCCCATCGCGGTAGAAAAAGCCTTCCTCATCGTAGTAACGATAGACTTCTTTCTTTCCCGGAAGGGTTACTTTTTCAATGTTTTCCGAAATTTTCATCCGCGGAGTACCGTTGCACTCAGCCAGTTTGTAAACACCATCGAGGGCGGCTTCCGGCTTTCCGGTCACCATTTCTGTTCCGATTCCAAAGGCGTCGATGGGCGCTTCCTGTTCCTCCAGACTTTTGACTACGTGCTCGTTGAGCTGGTTGGAGGCGAATATCTGAAGGTATTCAAGTCCGGCTGCATCCAGCTGTTTTCGGGCCCGTTTGCTCAGGTAAGCAAGGTCGCCACTGTCGAGCCGGATGCCTATCATTTTCTCTCCGCGAGCTTCCATCTCCTTCGCCACTTTGATGGCATTCGGAACACCACTTTTTAGCGTATCGTATGTGTCAACCAGCAGAACGGTATTTTTAGGGTGGATGTCGGCAAATGTTCGGAACGCTTCCAGTTCGTCTTCGAAGCTTTGGATCCAGCTGTGGGCCAATGTTCCGGAAACCGGAATATTAAATGCTTTACCGGCGAATACGTTGGAAGTAGCTGATGCTCCGCCGATGACAGCCGCTCTGGATGCGTGAATCCCGCCCAGTCCATGTGCCCGGCGCAGACCAAAATCGACAAATGTCTTTGCTTTGCTAACGTGTTTGATCCGGAACGCTTTCGTTGCTACCAGCGACTGAAAATTGAGCAGGTTCAGCAGCATCGTCTCGATAAGCTGTGCTTCGATGATATTTCCTTCAACTCGCAGTATCGGTTCGCCCGGAAAGACGATTTCCCCTTCCTTCATGGAGATAATTCTACCATTGAATTGGAAATCTCTTAGGTACTCAACAAAATCGGGATGAAGTCCGGTTTCCTTCAGGTATTCAATATCCGAATCGGAATAATTGAAATGTTTCAGCAATCTTAAAACTTCACCTAAGCCGGCATAAACCAGGTAACCTCCTTCGTAAGGATTGGTCCGGAAGAAATAGTCGAACGTAACTTGTTCGTCCTTTTTCCCGGAAAGGAAATAGCCCTGGGCCATGGTGAGTTCGTAAAAGTCGGTATATAGTCCCAAATGGTCGTTCAATGTCTGCATAATATGTCGTGGAGGATGTTAAACCTTAAATATACTGATAAATTGACTAAAGAAGCTATTTATGTAGATTTTTCCAATAGTAGACGGTAGATGAGGAAGAGTATTGTCTTATAGATTTTTAGTTACCATAATTTTATGGTAATGTAAATGCATTCCAGATTATGAAATGTTGAAAGCTGTATATAAAAAAATCCCGGCCAAATGACCGGGATTTGTGGGTATTTAAAGATATTAAACGATTTCTCGAATGACGGTAGCAGCCCTGTTCGGGCCTACCGATACAATTCGGATGGGAACGCCTACTTGTTCCTCGATGAAGCTGATGTATGATTTCAGCTCATCCGGAAACTGATCTTCCTGGGTGAATTGACTGATTTCAGTATGCCATCCCGGTAATTCGGTGAAAACCGGCTCGACATGTTCATCCAGTTCGTATGGGAATTCATCCGTTTCTTTTCCATTGATGCGGTAGGCTGTACAAACCTTGATGGTTTCAAATTCGTCCAGCACGTCGGCTTTCATCATGATGAGTTCGGTTACGCCGTTAATCATGATGGCATATTTTAATGCTACCAGATCGAGCCATCCGCAGCGACGCGGGCGACCGGTGGTTGAACCGTATTCATTTCCTTTGTCACGAAGCTGCTGGCCTTCGTCATTGAACAATTCCGTCGGGAACGGTCCCATTCCTACGCGGGTGCAATACGCTTTGAAAATACCGAACACATCACCGATTTTGTTGGGAGCAATGCCTAGTCCTGTACACGCTCCGGCGCAAACCGTGTTGGACGACGTTACAAACGGATAGGAGCCAAAGTCGATATCCAGCAACGTTCCCTGCGCTCCTTCAGCAATCACAGTCTTTCCGGTTGCCAACAGATTGTTGACGTAGTTTTCACTGTCAATCAGCTGGAACTGCTTCAGGGTTTCGATGCCTTCGAACCATACTTTTTCGTATTCGGCCAGTTCGGCTTCGTAGTCGTAGTGATAATAGTTGCTCAGTAAGTCCGTGTGCTGTTTGACACGTTCTTTGTATTTTTCTTCAAAATTACTGAGAATGTCACCTACCCGAAGTCCTTCCCGGCCAATCTTATCACGATAGGTCGGTCCGATTCCTTTCAGTGTGGAACCAATTTTTCCTTCACCTTTGGCTGCCTCCGAAGCTGCATCCAACAGCCGGTGTGTCGGCAAAATTAGATGTGCCTTTTTTGAAATGAATAAATTTCCGGTGATATCAAATCCTATTTCCTTCAGGGAATCGATCTCTTTCTTAAAAATACAGGGGTCGATAACTACACCGTTACCAATGATGTTAATCTTGTCGCCACGAAATATTCCGGAAGGAATGGTGTGTAAAACGTGTTTAATGTCATTAAATTCGAGGGTGTGACCTGCGTTGGGACCTCCCTGAAAACGAGTGATTACATCGTAACGGGGGGTGAGTACATCCACAACTTTTCCTTTACCTTCGTCACCCCATTGAAGGCCTAGAAGTACGTCTACTTTCATTTTCAAAAATGTTAAGTATTCAGGCTCTGATTAGCGGAACCGGTTTTGATTTAAGTTTATATGTAATTAACTCAGAACCATTTGCTACGGAAAATGTAGCTGGCCGGTACGGCCTGTCGACGGCTGGAAAATTACGGCTAAAATTACAACTTTTTTCCGAGGGGGCATAAAAAATCCCGCCGAATGGCGGGACCGGGTATTGATAATAAAACTATTTGCGTCAATATATTCAGTCGTTATCGAAGCGCTCCCCGTACAGGTAAAGTGAGTGGTGAGACAACTTGAAATTGTTATTTTTGCAAGCTTCTTCAATTATCTCACGTATTCGCGGATCGTAAAATTCCAAAACTTCGCCTGTTTTCAAATCAATCAAATGGTCATGTTGCGAAGAGGCGAACGTTTTCTCGAATTGCGCAATGTTTTTTCCAAACTGGTGTTTGACGACCAATTTGCAATCGAGAAGCAATTCGATCGTATTGTAGAGCGTTGCACGACTCACCCGGTAGTTCTTATTCTTCATCGAGATGTATAACGACTCGATGTCGAAGTGTCCTTCCCGGGAGTAAATTTCGTCTAAAATTGCGAACCTCTCAGGCGTTTTACGGTGACCCTTTTTCTCAAGGTATTCCGTAAAAATATTTTTCACTGTTTCTTTGGTTTTCTGCGGATTATTCATACTTAAACCAAGTTTAAATAGAGAGGTAAAAATATAAAATTTAATTCAAATAAGTATAAATTTCTGGAGTCATTTTTCAAATCAAAGCTCCTTTCTTTCAACCGAGTCAATTCCCTTTATCTCTTTTAGCTTAGAAAGCAGGTTATCCAAGTCCTCTGTATGATGGACGTAAAGATAAAGGTTCCCTTCAAAAACACCATCATGTGTGTCAAAATTTATGGAGCGCATATTGATTCCATATTCATTGGAAATCACATTGGTAATCTGATTCACCATTCCCTGGCGGTCGAATCCCCTGATGTAAATGTGGGAAAGATAGGACAGAACTTTAAAACGGGTCCATTTAGCCTCAAGGATATTGTCTCCCTGGCTCGACATCAGTTTTATCGCTTCCGGACAGGTTTTTTTATGAATTAAAATATTTCCGCTGTCAGCGATGTAGCCAACGACATCGTCTCCGGGAATTGGATTACAGTCGGTTGCCAGGATGTAATTATTCTGCTCCGGATTTTCTTCCAGAAGGAAGGGCTTCTTTTTATCGATAACCGGACCAGATGATTTTTTCTTTGACGAAAAGGTCAGTTTCCAGAATTTGACAAACTTGTTTTCTGACTTTTTTTGCAGAATTTCTTCCAGCTTTTCGAGCTTTAGAAGCCCCATCCCGATTTCGGCATATAGCTGTTCTTTGGTGTGCAGGCCAAAGTGGTTAATCAGCTTTTTCAAGGTATTGGCCGATGGTAGCACGTTTAATTTTCCCAGCTCCTCGCGCAAAATCTCCTGTCCGTTCTCGATGTGTTTGCGTTGTTCCTGTTTGAAGGAGTCACGGATTTTGGACTTGGCTCGCGCGGTAACGGCAATTTCCAGCCACGATGGTTTTGGGTTTTGCTTGTCGGAAGTAAGGATTTCGACCTGGTCGCCACTACTAAGCACATGACTCATAGGAACCAGCTGATGATTGACTTTCGCGCCAATGCATTTGTTTCCCAGCTCGGTATGGATGTCGTATGCAAAATCGAGAACGGTTGCATCCTTGGGCATCATTTTCATATCGCCTTTCGGCGTGAAGATGATGATTTCCTGTGAATACAAGTTGAGCTTGAACTCATCGAGAAAGTCGAGCGCATCGGATTCCGGGTTCTGAAGCAGCTCCCGGATTTTTTCGAGCCATCGGTCTATCTCGCTTTCCGCGGAATTATCGCCCTTGTATTTGTAGTGGGCTGCAAAACCACGTTCCGCAATTTCATCCATTCGCTCGGTCCTGATTTGTACCTCTACCCATTGACCTTCCGGCCCCATCACGGTAACGTGAAGCGCCTCGTAACCGTTTGCTTTGGGAATGGTAATCCAGTCGCGAATACGGTCGGGTTTGGGCTTGTAAATGTCGGTGATGAGGGAGAGGATATCGAAACATTGTCGTTTTTCTGACAGGCCGGGTTTGGGTTTGAAGACGATGCGGATAGCGAGGAGGTCGTAGATTTCGGAAAAGGAGACTTTCTTGTTTTGCATCTTATTCCAAATGGAATAGATGGATTTCGGTCGCCCACTGATGGTGAAATCGAAATGTTCCTCGTATAATTTCTTTTGAATGGGTTTGGCAAACACATGCACCAGGTAATTAATGCGTTCTTCCTGGTTGTGCAGCTGCAAATCGATTTGCTGGTAAGCTTCCGGATGTTTGTATCGGAGACTCAGATCTTCCAGCTCTGTTTTGATGGAGTAAAGTCCCAAACGATGAGCGAGCGGAGCAAATACGTACAAGGTTTCACCGGCAATTTTCAGCTGCTTGTTTCGGGGCATCGAATCGAGTGTGCGCATATTGTGTAACCGGTCGGCCAGTTTAATCAAAATCACGCGCACATCGTTCGAAAGGGTGAGTAGCATCTTCCGGAAGTTGACAGCCTGCTTGGAATCGAAGGTTCCTGAGAGCTTGGTCAATCCGTCGACGAGGTTAGCCACTTTCTCACCAAACATATTTTCAATATCCTGAAGCGAATAGTCGGTGTCTTCCACTACGTCGTGGAGAATAGCAGCTGTAGCTGATTTGGCGCCGAGGCCGATTTCACTGGTAACAATTTTCGCTACCGCGATGGGATGAACAATATAGGGTTCACCGGACTTTCTGCGTACACCCAAATGAGCCTTATTGGCGAAGTTGAAGGCTTTTACAATAAGCGCCTTCGCTTCGTCGGTCAGCGGACGGTTGAACGATTTCAGCAAATCGTCGAAGAGGTCCTGGATGTATCGTTTTTCGGCTTCGGTCTGTAAACCCATTCAATTGCTGTTTAAAATGTTTTGTAATCAGCTATTTCGAATTGGTAAAAATAATTTTTTACCGGTTAAATATTTCATCCCTGTGAAATATAATTCAATCTTCTTTCGCCTATTGCGAAAGGTTGAATCAGGAATGCTACAATTGCTTTGCCAAAATGTCAAATCCGGGTGGTTGCCGAACGGTTGTTTTGGTTGAAACGTTGCGAAAGTTCGTTTTGTTTCTGACTTTGGGTTGTGGAATTGTGAATTTTGGCTTATTCGCCACTTTCCAGCCGGCGGAAATCATTCTGCGCCTGTTCGTATGTTTCCGGTATCCCGATATCGAGAAAATATCCGTTAGCCGGGAAAGCTCCGCAGGAAATCTGCCCAATTTGCTTTTCGAGGAAATCTTTTTCAAATGAAAATTTGGCCGGATAACTTCCCTTTAGCAGGATATCTTTTTCCATCAGGTAAACACCGCCGTTGATAAAACCCTGTGCTACTTTTTCCTTTTCGTGAAACGCCTGAATCTTACCCTCTGTAATTTCGACACGACCATAACGATCGAAGTCGGTCAATTCTTTCACGGCCAGGGTTAAATCGAAATTCTTCTTCATGTGGAAGTTTTCCATTTCAGCCAGAGGTACTTTGAACAACGTATCTCCATTGAAAAGGAATACTCGCTCTCCGCTTACCTGTTCCATGGCCAGCTTGATGCCTCCTCCGGTTCCCAGCGGCTCCGGTTCGATGGCATAGACTAACTCCATCCCAGCGTGTCGATGACCGAAATAGGCTTCAATCATTTTGTATTTGTACCCTACCGATAAAATAACCCGCTCGATACCTTGCAGCGAAAGTTCATTTAAAAGATAGGAAAGGAAAGGTTTGCCGTTTATGGCGGCCATGGGTTTGGGCATGTCATAAACAACATCCTGAAGACGGGTACCCAGTCCGCCGGCTAATATAATGGCTTCAACGGTTTTCATTTCTTAGTTTGGTGTAACGGTTATACATTATTTTAACGCATAACACATGGCTTAATTGTCTGGTTGACCAAACAGGTTACTTTCTACAATTTCGCAGAAAATGTGTCCCATCAGGATGTGAGCTTCCTGGATGCGGGGCGTATCGGTTGATGGAACATTGAGCAGTATATCGGCCAGCGTTTTCAGTTTTCCACCTGTTTCACCGGTCATGGCAACGGTATGCATCCCTTTGTTTCGGGCAGTTTCCATCGCTTTCACAATGTTGCCTGAGTTTCCGCTCGTTGAAATACCAACCAGCACGTCTCCTTTTCTTCCGGTTGCTTTGATATAACGGGCATAGCCTGTTTCAAAATCATAATCGTTGGCAACTGCTGTAAGAAACGATGTGTTGACGTGACAGGCTTCGGCATCGAGAGGGTCTCTGTCGAGGTAGAAACGACCGGAAAGTTCGGCAGCCAGATGTTGCGCATCGGCAGCACTTCCACCGTTTCCGCAGAAAAGAACTTTTCCTCCTTCCCGGTAGGTGCGTGTAATCAGTGCAGCAACGAGCTCAATCTTCGCAATCAAATCGTCGTTTTCCAGAATGCGACGTTTTACGTCCAGCGCTTCGGTTATGCGTTCTCTTATCATGGTTTTATTTGCATGCAGTTTAACTGGTCCAGGTGCTCAGGCCGTGTTTGGTAAATCCGTACCGTTTGACCTGACCGCCAAATTTCAGCAGGCTTTCCACCACCGGATAGCGGGTGTTTCCCGGACAATAAAAAAACATAAATCCACCACCGCCGGCGCCCGAAATTTTTCCCCCGGTCGCTCCGGCTTTTAATGCGGTGTCGTAAATTTCGTCAATTTGCGGATTGGAAATCCCTTCCGCCATCTTTTTCTTGTTCTGCCATCCAAAATCGAGAATTGTTCCCACCTGGTCCAATTCTCCCTTCAACAAAGCTTCTTTCATCAAAATAGCTTGCCGCTTGATGTTGTGCATGGCTTCGATGGAAGATGTATTTTTCTTCGTGACATTTTCCCGTTGTTGCTCGATGATGGTAGAGGAGAGCCGACTGGTTTCGGTGTAATAAAGAACCAGGTTGAAAGCCAGCTCATCCAGAACACGTTGGCTGATTCTCAGTGGATTCACAATCACCTTGTCTTCTTTGTAAAACTCCATGAAGTTTACTCCTCCAAAAGTCGCAGCATACTGGTCTTGTTTTCCACCGGCCTGAGCTAAATCGACCCGTTCGATAGCGTAAGCCAGTTGTGCGATATCGTATTCGCCCAGCGGAAGTTTTAGCCATTCGGCGAAAGCACCAAGAATGGCCGCTACCAATGTTGAGGAAGAGCCCAGTCCCGATCCGGGAGGTGCATCCACATACGTGGTCAGTGTGAATGACAGCGGCTTCTGTGTAAAATCGCGAACAATCCGGTTGTAAATGCCTTTCAGCAAATCGAGCTGACCATCGATGGGAAGCTGCCCGGCGGAAGCTAATGTGAGATGTTCGCCTTTGTCGACTGCATTCAGGATGATTTTACCGTCAGTTCGCGGTTCGATCGTAGCATAAGCATACATGCTGATGGTGGCATTCAGAATGGCGCCGCCAAACAGGTCGGAATACGGCGAAACGTCGGAGCCGCCGCCGGCCAGTCCAATTCGTAACGGAGCTTTACTTCGGATGATCATACCTTAGACGATTTGTTGTACACTTCGCTGATGGTCTCCACCATCCGCTGCCATGAATATTTTTTCTTTTCTTCTTTTACCTGTCCTTCAAATTCAGCCTGACGTTCATTTTCATAAAAGTCAACCAAAGCATCGGCAATCGCTTTGACATTCGGTTGTACCACGTAACCCACTTTCTGGTCAGGAATAATTTCGGACAAACCACCCACATCGGTTACCAACATGGGCTTCTCGAAGTGGTAACCGATTTGTGTCACACCGCTTTGTGTAGCCGATTTGTAGGGTTGGACCACCATGTCAGCCACGCTGAAATATTTTGTCACTTCGCTATCGGCAATAAAATCTGTCTGAAGAATAAGATTGTCGCCCAGCTCAAGTTTTTTGATGAGTTGATGATAGCTGTCGGGCGGAGCATAAAACTCACCGGCTACCAGCAATTTGACCGGATATTTTCGAAGGCGTTCATCTGCGAAAGCTTCCAAAAGCCAGTCGAGACCTTTGTAGTCGCGGATAAAGCCGAAGAAAAGGAGATAACGAAAATTCGGATCCAAATCCAACGCTTTGGCGGCTTCTTCCCGCGGAAGCGGAGCACCGAAATTATCGAAAAGCGGATGAGGACAAAGGCCTCGTGGCTTGTTTTGGTCGAATTTGACAATGTCGTTGAATACGCTTTTCGACATGGCTACAAATCCGTCGACGGCTTTGGTGAAAAAGCGGGTAAAGGGTTTATCTCCCGGACGTGGCTCGTGCGGAATGATGTTGTCGGCAATAGCAATTACCTTCGTTTTTTTGTTCTTCCGGACGTGTCGTGCGATAGTGCCAAAACAGGGCGCCATGAATGGCAGCCAATATTTGAAAATGACGATATCCGGTGCTTCTTTCCGAATACGGTTACCGATTTTTCTCCAGTTGAGCGGATTGATGGAATTGACCGTGGCCCGGATGTCGAGATCGTTCGGCGCTTCCCAATCGGCGTACTGGGTTTTTCCCGGGAAAAGAAAGTTGGGATACTGCAGGGTAAATGTTTCAATACGAACTTTATAGCCCGAATCCTGAAATTCGCGGGCCAGGCGCTCATTGTATGCGGCCAGTCCTCCCCTGAAAGGCCATGCAGTTCCGATAATGACTACTTCTTTCTTCAATACATGAAAATTTACAAACAAAAGTACGATTTTCGGTATGATGCCAAAACCGAAATGCAATTCAACCGATAATTCCTGAAAATCACCCGCCATGTCATGAGCCTCATTTGAAATTAACTGCATAAGAATCATGCAACTTTTTCATCCGGATGATAGTTGTTCGGCGTGAACGATTATCTTTGTTTTCTTGTTGAAAAATGGAAAAATTCGGAAAATGAACGAACGACCACTCATATTGCTCACCAACGATGATGGTGTTTATGCCAAAGGATTAAAGGAAGTAACTGAAGTAATGCGCCTTTTTGGCGACATTGTTGTCGTTGCTCCTGATAGTCCTCGCTCCGGTATGTCGCATGCCATTACGGTCGATCGGCCGTTGCGCGTGAATAAACTGGAGGAAGAAGATGGTCTGACAATTTACTCATGTACCGGAACACCGGTTGATTGTGTGAAGCTGGCTTGTAACCAGTTGCTCGAGCGGTTGCCCGATTTTGTGATTTCCGGCATTAATCACGGGGCCAATAGTTCGGTTTCCATTTTGTACTCCGGAACGATGGGCGGTGCTATCGAAGGCTGTATTCACGGCATTCCTTCCATCGGTTTTTCATTGAACGATTACGACACCGATGCCGATTTTGCCCGTTCCAAAGTGGCCGTTGCCCGTATTTTCCAGGTGGTGGCCGAGCATGGTTTACCCGACGGCGTTTGCCTGAATGTGAATATCCCGAAAGGAGAGGTGAAAGGCATTAATTTCTGTCGGCAAACACGTGGTAAATGGGAAGAAGAGTTCGAACACCGGACTGATCCTCATGGCCAAAGTTATTATTGGTTGACCGGCTA
This sequence comes from Prolixibacter sp. NT017, assembly GCF_009617875.1. Taxonomy (NCBI): domain Bacteria; kingdom Pseudomonadati; phylum Bacteroidota; class Bacteroidia; order Marinilabiliales; family Prolixibacteraceae; genus Prolixibacter; species Prolixibacter sp. NT017. The sequence goes on from NZ_BLAV01000001.1 coordinate 5,093,432, forward strand.
TTTCAATAACGCTGAAGCTGAAGCCCGCGATACCGATGATTTTGCCCTGAAAAACAGCTATGTTTCAGTTGTGCCTGTCACCATCGACTTGACGGCTTATCAGGCATTTCAACACATGAAAACCTGGAAGTTTTAACCATGGAGAATCAGGAACAACAAAAGCAGCCTGTGAAGCTGAATAATATTTGGTTGGGTGTGTTAGCCGGAGCCTTGATGCCGGTAGTATTCTTTGTGTTATACTATTTATTCCGCTTTGGGTACATGCCATTTTCAGCATTTATTCATCGCTTAGTAGAAACGAATACGATTATTCACGTGTTAAGTTTGGCGGTTTTTCCTAACCTCGGACTATTCATGTTGTTTGTTCGTGGGAACCGTTTGCGTTCGGGAAGAGGCGTATTGTTAGCAACGATTTTGTACGCCGTAGTGGCTTTTATCGTGAAATTGTCCTGAGCGATTTTGACTTTCTATCGGAATTTAATTCGATTCATCTAATTATAAATCTTACTACGCGTGAAGTATTTTTTCATTGCCGGTGAAGCATCGGGTGATTTGCACGCCTCGCATTTGATGCGCGAACTGAAAGAGGAAGACCCGCAGGCCGAGTTTCTTTATTTCGGGGGCGATTTGATGGAAGCCGAAGGTGGTAGATTGCTGAAACACTACCGTGAAATGGCTTACATGGGCTTCATCACGGTAGTGAGAAATCTGGATAAGATTAAAGCAAACTTCAAGCTGGCTGAAGAGGAACTGCTTGCCTGGCAGCCAGATGTGCTGATTCTCGTAGATTATCCCGGATTCAACCTGCGCATGGCGAAATTTGCCAGGGAACACGGTATCCGAACATTCTATTATATCTCCCCGAAAATTTGGGCGTGGAAAACCAAACGCGTGAAGAAGGTGAAGCAATTCATCGATGAGATGTTCACGATCTTTCCCTTCGAAACTGAATTCTACGCCAAATACGATTATCCCGTCCGTTATGTGGGAAATCCAACTGTCGATGAGTTGGCGGTGCGGCCTAATCAGGATGAGACATTCAATACATTTGTGTCGCGTAACAGACTTTCGGGGAAACCGCTGGTAGCTTTGTTGGCCGGTAGCCGGAAGCAGGAAATCAGTAATATCCTTCCTGTGATGGCTGAAACGGCATCGCGTTTTCCGGAATATGAATTTGTGTTGGCTGGTGCACCTTCGCAGACAGAGGAATTTTATCGTCAGGTTTTGAAGGGCATAGATATTCCGGTTGTCTTTAATCAAACCTACGAATTGCTGCAGCAGTCAACGGCGGCATTAGTGACCTCCGGAACGGCGACCCTTGAAACGGCTGTCATGAATATTCCCCAGGTCGTTTGTTATAAAATGGAGCTAGGGAAAATTGCCCGTTGGGGAAGGCCGTTTTTGCTGAAGATTCCTTATTTTTCGCTGGTCAACCTGATTGTGAACCGCGAAATTGTGAAGGAATTGTTCCAGGATCGTTGTACCGTTGATACGGTGAGCGCTGAATTGAAGCAGGTTCTGGGAGATGAAGCCTACCGGGAAAAAATGCTTAGTGGTTACGACGAAATGCGCCGGCGGTTAGGGGAACCCGGATGCGCTGCGCGGGCTGCCAAACAGATGGTTGAGCTGCTGAAATAATTCAATAGAAAAATATTGCCGTTTATGTACAGTCTGTTCAGAAAGGAAATCAACCAGTTCTTCGGTTCACTGATCGGTTACCTGGTGATTGTCGTTTTTTTACTCTCCACCGGTTTATTTCTTTGGGTCTTTAATGGGAATTATAACATTCCGGACAATGGATATGCCACGTTGGACGGACTGTTTTCGATGGCTCCGTGGGTTTATCTTTTCCTGATTCCGGCTGTTACTATGCGGATGTTCGCTGATGAAAAGCGTACCGGAACCATGGAGTTGTTGCTCACCCGTCCGCTTTCCACATTTCAGTTAGTGCTGGCTAAGTACCTAGCGGCGCTGGTTGTCGTGGCTCTTTCGTTGGCGCCTACTTTGCTTTATTTCTTTTCGGTTTACCATTTGGGTAATCCGGTGGGAAGTATTGATACCGGGGCGACGTGGGGAAGTTACCTGGGACTTTTCTTTTTGGCGGCTATCTACCTTTCCATTGGTTTGTTCGCATCCTCGTTAACTGATAACCAGATTGTCGCTTTTATCTTGTCGCTGTTTCTGTCATTTTTCTGGTATACGGGGTTTGATTTTGTTGCCGGCTTGCCGGTCCCTTCCGGTGTAGCCGAAGCTCTTTCTTCGTTGGGAATTAACCAGCATTACGAGTCGGTGAGCCGGGGTGTGCTCGATTCGCGTGATTTGTACTACTTCCTGGTGATGGTTGGCTTGTTCTTGCTTCTTACCCAGATTTCCCTTTTCTGGAAGCGTTTTCCTAAAAAGCGCGCAGTACTCCGATTGGGAATTTACATTGCGGCTACTGCACTGGCAGCTGTTTTAATGACCAATCATTTCTTCCGGATTGACTTTACAGCGGAAAAACGCTTTACGCTGGCCGATCAGACACGAGAAATTATGAAAGAGGTTGACCAACCTGCTGTAGTCAATGTCTATTTGAAAGGCGATATGTTACCGGCTGGATTCCGGAAGCTGGCCAAGGCAGTCAAAGAGAAGTTGATTGATATGAATGTCTATGCCGGTGCACCGGTTCATGTGCAATTCATCGATCCTTACCAGGAAGTGAAACCTTCGCAGCGCAAAGGTTATTTCGATTCGTTGATTGATGAAGGATTGAAGCCAACCGATCTACGCATCAAAACCGATCAGGGAACATCCACGCGGCTTGTTTTCCCTTCGGCTGTTGTTCGGTTGCATGGCCACGAAACGGTGGTCAATTTCCTGCAAAACGATCCGTCATTACCAGCTGAAGAGAATTTAAACCGTTCGGTGGAATTGCTGGAATACCAGTTTGCCCGGGCTTTTCGTGTTTTGATGCAGGAAAAAAAGCCCAAAGTGGCTTTCATGACAGGACACCAAGAGTTGGATCCGTGGCAGGTAAAAGATTTTTCAAATGCATTGAGTGAGAATTATGATGTGGTCCGAATCACGCCTGATGATTTGCTGGCAGCGCCCGATAGTTTCCGTGCGGTGATTGTTGCCGACCCGGAAAAGGCTTTCCCCGAAAGGGACAAGTTTGCACTTGACCAGTATGCCATGAAAGGTGGCCGCCTGATGTGGCTGATCGATCCGGTGCAGGTGAGCATGGACAGCCTCTCCGAAGGAATGATGACACTGGCGTTCCCGCGAAAATTGAATTTGCAGGATCAGTTGTTCCATTACGGTGTTCGTCTCAATCACGACTTGATTCAGGATGTGCAGTGCCGGATGATTCCGGTGAATACAGCTTTGACAGGACAGCCTCCAAAATTTACGCCGGCACCGTGGTATTTCTCTCCATTACTGATGCCATCCCAGAATTCGCCGGTAGGGAAAAACCTGAATCGCCTGATGGCTGATTTTGTTAGCTCACTCGAACTGGTTGGTGAAAGTAAGGATGTGAAAAAGACCGTTCTTCTGACGTCTTCGGCGTATGCCCGAACAACAGAAACGCCTATGGAGGTGAGCCTGGATATGATTAATGAACCGCCGGCCCGCGAACTTTTCACCCAACACAACATCCCGGTAGGAGTTCTGCTCGAAGGAAAATTTTCGTCGGTATTTAAAAACCGGATGTTGACCGAATTGCATTTGCCGAATGGAATGGAACCGAAGTACGAGAGTCCGCACACCAAGATGATGGTCTTCTCGGACGGAAATTTAATTGCAAACAAGGTGCATAGAGGCCCCAAAGGAGTTCAGATTTTACCGCTCGGATACGATCGATACGCAAAACAGACGTTTGGAAACAAAGCATTTTTTGTGAATGCCGTACAATATTTGTGTGACGATTCGGGGCTAATGGAACTTCGTACCCGGACGGTGAAATTGCGGTTGCTGGATAAGGTCCGACTCCGCGAAGAAAAATTGAAATGGCAATTGCTGAACCTCCTTGTTCCGGTGCTGTTTATCTTATTGTTCGGTGTCGTTTTCAACTTCATTCGACGAAAACGTTATGCACATTAAGTTAATAAATTGAAAGAAAAACGTATATTGCGAGGTAGGCAAAGTAGGTGAATGTTTGTATCTTCGTAATGTACCTGCTTTGTCAGGACCGAGTGCCTTGTATGAGGGCTAATTAATTGAGAATCGTTTAAAAACTAAGAATAACTACCCATGAGATTTGTCGTTTCGAGTACCGAATTACTGAGGCATCTTAATGCAATCAGCAGGGTCATCAGCAATAAAAATACCTTGCCTATCCTCGATAATTTCCTTTTTCAACTCGAGGGCAATACCCTAACGGTTACTGCTTCCGATTTGGAAACAACGCTTATTACTACGCTTTCGCTGGAAAATACGGAGGGAGACGGAAGTATTGCTATCCCGGCTAAGATTTTGATTGATACCCTGAAGGAGTTTCCAGAGCAACCGCTGACTTTCAACATCAACATGGATACCATGGCAGTGGAAATTCTTTCCGAAAACGGTAAATTCTCGATTGTCGGGCAAAATGGTACCGACTTTCCGCAACTTCCTGAGTTGGGAGATGGAGCTACCAGCCTTAGCATGCCGCACGATGTGCTGTTGAGCGGAATCAATAAAACGTTGTTTGCTACCGCTGATGATGAGTTGCGTCCGGTGATGAACGGTGTTTACATCGAATTGTCGGAAGATGACCTGACGTTTGTGGCATCCGATGCTCACAAATTGGTTCGTTACAAACGAAGCGATGCCCGTGCTGACGTTCAGTCGTCCTTCATTCTTCCAAAGAAGCCGGCTTCGTTGTTGAAGAATTTGTTGCCGCGCGAAGATTTTGATGTGAAACTCGCGTTCGACGATAAGAATGCCTTTTTCAGTCTGACCGGTTTCAAAGTAGTTTGCCGCCTGGTAGAAGGAAATTATCCGGCCTACAATTCGGTTATTCCGGTGAATAATCCGAACCGACTGACGGTTGACCGGGTAGAGTTTTACAATACGCTGAAACGGGTTTCGGTCTTCTCGAATCAGGCCAGTAACCTGGTGAAGTTAGCTTTGACATCTACCGAAATGGTGGTTTCAGCACAGGATGTTGACTTCGCCATTTCAGCCGTTGAGCGCATCAAATGCCAGTACGAGGGACAGGAGATGGAGATTGGCTTTAAATCGACCTTCCTGCTCGAAATTCTTTCCAATCTATCTTCTACGGAAGTGATGGTGGAACTTTCCGATCCAACAAGAGCCGGAATTTTACTTCCTGCAGAGAAAGAAATCGAAGAAGAAGATGTACTAATGCTTCTGATGCCGATGATGATCAATGCGTAGAAAAGAATTTTTATTAAAATAATCATAGCTAAACCTGACAGAATCCCGCTTCTGTTAGGTTTTTTGTTACTAGTATTTTTATGGAACTGAATTTGAAAAACCCACTGGTGTTTCTTGATTTGGAAACTACCGGTATCAATATTGTCACCGACCGGATTGTTGAAATCGCATTGCTTAAAATCTTTCCCGGCGGAAAACAGGACGAGAAACTGATGCTGATTAATCCGGAAATGCCCATTCCGGCTCAATCTTCGGCAATTCATGGAATTAAAGATGAAGATGTGAAGGATGCGCCAACGTTTAAAGAAGTTGCGAAAACCTTGGCAAGTTTCCTTGAAGGTTGCGATTTGGCCGGGTTCAACTCCAACCGGTTCGATATTCCGTTGCTTTCGGAAGAATTCCTAAGGGCAGAAGTGGACATCGATTTGAAAAAGAGGAAGTTTATTGATGTGCAGACCATTTTTCATAAGATGGAGAAACGCACGTTGGGGGCTGCCTACGAGTTCTACTGCAACAAGGAATTGGAGAATGCTCACAGTGCTATGGTCGATACGGTGGCGACTTATGAGGTTTTGAAATCGCAGCTCGATCGCTACTCTGCAGAAGAAGCTGAAGCCAGAGGAAAGAAATTCAATCCGCTGGTGAACGATGTCGACAAATTGTCGGAATTCTCTTCGTTTGACCGGAATGTGGACTTTGCCGGCCGCATTGTGTACAACAGCGACGGCGTCGAGGTTTTTAATTTTGGTAAACACAAGGGAAAACCGGTTGAGCAGGTGTTGAAAGAAGAGCCGGGGTATTACGGTTGGATGTTGAATGGAGAGTTTCCGTTGTATACAAAGAAAGTATTGACAGCTATTCGTTTGCGTGCATTTAGCAACAATGGCTGATCTCAGAATTAGCTAAATGAAGACATATGAAAATCATTTGCATCGGCCGGAATTATTCGGAACACGCTAAAGAACTGAAGAACGAAGTTCCTACCGAACCGGTCTATTTCATGAAACCAGACTCGGCACTTTTGCTGAGGAACCGTCCGTTTTATATTCCTGATTTTTCCAATGAAATACACCATGAAGTCGAGTTGGTGGTCAAAATCGGACGATTGGGAAAAAACATCCAGGAGAAATTCGCTCATCGTTATTACGATGAAATTGGCTTGGGAGTCGATTTCACCGCCCGCGATATTCAGCGCGAATGTAAGGCAAAAGGTTTGCCGTGGGAAAAGGCCAAAGGCTTCGATTCATCAGCGGTGCTGAGTAACGAATTTATTCCTAAATCGGAGTTGGGTGATGTGAACAATATTGCTTTTTCGATGAAGAAGAATGGTGAAGTGGTTCAGGATGGGAATTCATCGGATATGCTTTTCAATATTGACAAGATCATTGCCTATGTTTCTCAATTCATGACTTTGAAAATGGGGGATTTGATTTATACCGGAACCCCCTCAGGAGTTGGACCGGTAGCTATCGGCGATCGGCTGGAAGGTTTTATCGGCGACAAGCAGATGTTTGATTTTCAGATAAAATAACTGCACATGCAGAAAAAAAGAGCCGGAATTGATTTGGATTCCGGCTTTTTTTATGGCTATCTAAAAAGCAGGCCGATTCGTAACGATAGTCTGTTGATATCCCTGTTCTTTTTGTAGTAGTTGGTGTCGTCTTCTTCTCCCTGTTGATAGGTGAGTCGTTGGAAACGATAGCCGCAACTGAAAATCCAGCCCATGTCATTGTTCATCATGCGCATGATGGAAAACTCCGGGTTGAGACTGATTCCTCCTCTTGTTTTCAGCTTTAGGGGAGCGTAGTAAGAGTTTGGGGTATAAAAATCAGAATAGTAAGGGGTGTAGGTAGCTACGTCTTTTTCGCGCGCCAGCGGAACACTCCAGCCTCCTTTTATGGTAATGATTGGAGTAAACTGTCCGGTTGAAAAGAAGAAACTGGCTGTTGCATGCAGAGGCATAACACCGTCATCGAAGAAGTCGATTCCTGTCTCAAATCCCGGGGCAAACCATGAATTTAACCGGTATCCCTGTAAAATGCTAAAACTAAAGGGAGCGTCGTTTTCTTCACTCCTGTTTCCCAACAGAATTCCGGCTTGCACGGTGCCAAAATAGCCTTTCTGGTAACTGGATATTTCCGGCCGGCTGATCTCGGCGAGCTCGATTTGCGAACCATCTTTATTCTTTAATACCAGACTGCTTCCCGGGAGCCACGATTTTCCGTCTTTCGAAATCAGGTAGAATTTGTTTTCGCCATCTGCGATACGCAATACACGACCTTTTCTAACTTTCATCACCCTTCCGTTCAGGGTATCAAGCGTAATTCCTTCGGAAACGATTTTTACGTTTTGTGCTGTCAGGTGGGAGATAAAAAAGCAAGCGATTAATAGGAGGCCAATTCTTTTCATTGCTAGTTAGGTTTGTCATTTACTGGTTAGACGGAGGCTATCCTACATAAGGTTGCGTCCCCTTTTCAACGCAACCGAAAATTTGTTTTCTGCATCTTTCAAACAAACAAAACCTGACCGCTATGAAAAAAATATTCTTTCCCTTACTCATCCTGTTTGCTTTGATCTCGGATGGATGTAAGGATAAATTCGCTGTGGAATATACCGTGCTGGAGCCGGAATATATGTCTTACGAAGATTTACGTTCGGCAGTCGTCAACGAAACGCCTGTTCCACTGAAACACCCCGGGAAAATTTATTTTAAGGATAACTACATTTTTGTAAACGAATACATGGAAGGAATTCATGTTTTTGATAACAGTGATCCTGCTCATCCGGAAGAGGTTACTTTTATCGAAATTCCGGGAAATATCGATATGGCGATTCGAAACCAGACATTATTTGCCGATAGTTATACCGACCTGGTGGCTATTGATATTGCCGATTTGCAGAATGTGAAAGAGCTGAGTCGCCTGACGGCTGTTTTTCCATATACCATTCCATCTTACGAAGAGGGAGCGAGAATTGGTTCGGTTGATCAAACCAAAGGTGTGGTGATCGGCTGGAAGAAGAAAACGATTCATGAAGAAATACCGGAAACATCGAACTATTATCCGGTTCACCCATCCTGGTATGAACTGACCAACGGTGATTATGCTGCAACTGCGAACAGCGGAATATCTGGAGGTTCTGCTAATGGTGCTGCGACCTTTGGTGTGGCAGGTTCGTTGGCTTGTTTTGGCCTGTATGGTGATTATCTGTATTCGCTTTCTGATTATAAACTGAAGCATTTTGATGTATCGGACAATACAGCGATGCAGGACCTCGGCGCTTACTCAATTCCCGATCCGGAAACGGTTAGTATTTACAATGATTTGCTTTTTGTCGGAGGAAATAGTAGCGTGACGATTTATCAGATAAATGGAACGGGAGATTTGACGGAGATGGGACTATTCGAACATGTTACCAGTTGCGACCCGGTGGTTATTCAGGGCGATTATGCTTTTTACACATTGAGGGGAGGAACGCGTTGCGGAAGTGAGGTGAACGAGCTGCATGTTCTCGATATATCCGATATCACCAATCCGACAAGAATTTCCATAGTGGAAATGACTGAACCATTTGGCTTGGGAATTGATGATGATATGTTGTTTGTATGCGACGGTTCGGATGGACTGAAAATCTATGACGCAGCCAATAAAAAACACATAGGCTTGAATCAGATTGGCCACTTCAAGGATATTCAGGCACGTGATGCAATTCCGGTAAATGGATATTTGTTTGTGGTAGGTAACGATGGCTTTAGCCAGTACGATTACAGCGATCCTGCCAATATTCACCGGGTTAGTTTGATTCCGGTTCAGGAAGAATAATGAGTAACACAATAGCCGAAATGTAAAAAACGCAATCGTTTTTCTTAGGAAAGAGATTGCGCTTTTGTTTTTAATGAAGTATTGTGTCTTATTTTTTCCGGACAACGTGTAATTGCCCGGCCTGGTACTGGATTACTTTGACTTCTTCTCCGCGTTCAATAAAGCCCGATCCTGCACGGGCATCGTAAATATCGTTTTCTACCTGGACCTTGCCTGCAGGTCTCAGAACCGTGACAGCTACGCCGGTTTTGCCAATCATCAGGCTGGTGCCGGCATCGACACCCACAAAACCTTCATCTCTGTTTTCAGCCGTGTTCAATGCCAGGTTTCTGAACGGACCACCATGAGCAGCGAAAATGAGTTTGGTTGCATAAAGCGCAAAGAAGAAAACGACGATAAAGGCTCCCAGCACAGTTACTACGGCTCGTGTTAACGCTTCCGCAGAAACTCCGTCGAAATTTAGTTTATCGTTGCCAACCATGCTGAGGATCAAGCCGCCCATGGCAAAAATAATCCCTAGTATCCCGGCTACACCGAAGCCGGGTATGATAAATATTTCGACGGCAATGAGAATCAGGCCGATAATGAACAGGAGAATTTCCCAGTTGGCTGCCAGACCTTCCAGGTAAAGTGGTGCGAAATATAAGAGGGCTGCAAAAACAGCAACTCCCAGCGGAAATCCAATTCCGGGTGTCTGCAATTCAAAGTAAATGCCTCCGAGAATCGCCAAAATCAAAATTCCGGAAACCATCGGATGTACTAAAAAACCAATGAACTGTTCCAGAACGGTAGGTTTATATTCTTTGATGACATAATTTCCCAGATGGGCTTTATCAATCACTTGTTGAATATTACTCACCATGCCTTCGCAGAAACCGTATTTAATGGCCTCGGTAGGAGTCATCGTCAGTACTTTTCCGGTATCGATAATGCCCGGAATGTAAAGACTCTGGTCGACCATGGCTTCAGCGATTTTGGGATCGCGTCGCCACTTAACGATGGTATCCTGCCCTGATATGATGGTGTCTTTACCGTGCGCTTCGGCGGTAGCCCGCATGATGGAGCGCATGTAACTCTGGTATTTGTCGGGCATGGCCTGGCCGGTCTGGTTGACCACGGTGGCTGCTCCCATGTTCGCACCTTCGCGCATGTATACACTATCGCACGAAAGTGCAATAAGCGCACCTGCTGATGCAGCATTGTTATCGACAAATGCGTAAACCGGTATCTTCGAATTCAGGATTTTAGTCCGGATCGAATCGGCATCCAAAACTGTTCCGCCGTATGTATTCAGGTGTATAACAATTAAACTGGCACGAAGCGAATCGGCTTCGGCGAAAGCCTGTTTGGTTTTTCTCCAGGTAGCCGGCGCAATATTCTCATCAATGTTAAACCTCAGTACCACCTTGGGACTGTTGATTGACAATGAGTCGGCTTCGTCAGCTTTTGACGGGACATAAGCCAACAACAATAGCAGTAAGGTAAGGAGTCTGATTTTCATCTGCAGTATTCATTAGTTTACACGAAAACCGCTTTACCTTTTATGTCAGGAAAATGGCAGGAATTCGTTTACCTAAGATTCCAATTTTTCGGCATAATTCCAAAATAATTCAAGCCCCTTTCGCTTGGATTCGTCCAGCGGATAGCTGATGTCGCGGCTGTAATATTCCGCCAGGTTATAATCGGGATATTGAGGGGCAATTTCCTGAATAACATCGGGCATGTTGTCGATACCGACGGCCAGTGCTTCGTTGAGAGCTTTCTTGAAATCCTCGGAAAGCGGTTTATTGGCTGTCCAGCAGGCGAATACAAAATCAAGTCCGGTGTAGTTGGCCCATTCCTGGCTTAAATCGTAAACGTGCGGATAGTGCCCGTCAATCTCAAAAACCCGGTCGCCGATAACCACGCCGGCCGTTTTTCCTTTGATGTCGCGGGTATGGTATCCCGGCTCACCTTTCAGCCATTTTGCCTCTTTCTTCCAGAAGAACCGAGCCAGCACACGCGCCAGCATCACAGAGGTTCTCGACTGGTAATCGAGGATGATGGTATCAACTTCTTCCAGCGGAACTTCGCTTACCAGGACAACTGTACGAACGGGGCCGCGGGCACCAATACAGTAGTCGGAAATAATCTCAGCTCCCTTAATTTTCGGGATAACGGCTACCGGAACCAAACCTACATCGACTTTGTCCTCGATGAGCTTGGACGCACAAAGAGAAGGCATGTCCAGCGAAAGCTCAATTTCGTTGACAAACCCCGAGTGTTCCAGTCCGTAAATAAAAGGTTTAGTGTTTAGGTAGGAGACGGCGGATATTTTAACTTTTTTCATTGTTGTAGTTCTCCAAAATTGCTGCTAAAAGTATGAAAAATATTGGGATCGATTCCTGATATTTTACCATTCCGGATGATATTATCTGATTTGTTTTCACTAACCGATTTATCATTAACTCAAATTTAATGCTCGCTATTTTCCCTCTCTCCAAAGTTCAGGTCGCTGTAAGTTTGGTATTTGAGTCTGGATTTGGCGATTCAGCTGAAATAACAGAACATTAATTAAGGATGAGGAAGATTGTTAATGTAATCGTTTCCACTAGGCTAAGGCGGAATTTATTAATTTTGCATCGGTTATTAATCTGAATTTAAATCGCTTTATGGATCTGCAAGCACTTACCGCTATTTCGCCTATCGACGGTCGTTACCGTGGAAAAGTTGAGGAATTGGACGAATACTTCTCGGAGTTTGCCCTGATAAAATACCGGGTTTTTGTGGAGGTTGAATATTTTATTTCGCTGACCGAAATCCCGTTACCCCAGTTGAAGTCATTCGATAGTTCACTGAAAGAAAAGCTGCGGGCTATTTATGAAGACTTCTCGTTGGAAGATGCACAGCACATTAAAGACACCGAAAAGGTGACGAATCATGATGTGAAGGCGGTGGAGTATTTTGTAAAAGAGAAGTTCGATGGGCTTGGACTGGAGACGTTCAAAGAGTTCATCCATTTCGGACTGACGTCGCAGGATATCAATAATACCGCTGTTCCGTGTTCCATCCGCGATGCGATTCAGAATGTGTACATCCCGATTTTTGATGAGGTGGTGTCGAAGCTCGAAGAGTTATCGCTGGCGTGGGAGGAAATCCCGATGCTGGCCCGCACACATGGACAACCGGCTTCTCCGACTCGTTTGGGAAAAGAGCTGAAAGTTTTCATCGAGCGGTTAAATGTGCAGGTGGAATTGCTGAAAGGAATCCCTTGCTATGCTAAATTTGGTGGGGCGACGGGTAATTTCAATGCGCATTTTGTAGCCTACCCTAAGATTGATTGGGCCGATTTCGCCAACAACTTTGTGCAGAACTCGTTGGGACTCGAGCGTTCGCAGGTGACGACCCAGATTGCTCACTACGATAATTACGGTGCGATTTTCGATAACCTGAAACGCATCAATACCATTCTTCTGGATTTGGATCGCGATATGTGGACTTATATCTCCATGAACTATTTCAAGCAGAAGATCAAAAAAGGCGAGGTGGGTTCTTCGGCTATGCCACATAAGGTGAATCCCATCGACTTTGAAAACTCAGAAGGAAACCTGGGAATTGCTAACGCTGTCTTTGAACATCTGTCAGCAAAACTGCCGGTTTCTCGCTTGCAGCGCGACCTGACCGACTCGACGGTTTTACGGAATATTGGTGTACCAATTGCTCACACGGTTATCGCTCTGAAATCGACCTTGAAAGGCCTCGATAAATTGCTGATCAATATGGAGGCGATTGAGGACGATCTCGAAGAAAACTGGGCGGTGGTTGCTGAAGCAATTCAAACGATTTTGCGTCGTGAGGGATATCCGAATCCATACGAAGCCTTGAAGGAATTAACACGCGTGAACCAGAAAATTAATCGCGAATCGATTCACGAATTTGTCGAAACATTGAACGTTGATGAGAAAGTGAAGGTTGAGCTGAAGCAAATTACGCCGCAGAACTATACCGGAATTCTCATCTGATAAAATATTTACCATTAAACGAAAGGATGCCTCTACAGGTGTCCTTTCTTAATTTTTAATCAGAATTCCTGTTCCTGAAAGTTTTGCTACTTTTGGAGCGCAAAGTCCGGGCATATTACAGGCGGATTGTGGTTTTTATTTATGTACAGGTGAGCGGCATAAAATAGATTGTTTGTATCGAAAAAAGTGTCGTTCTGTTTTGGAACTGAAATCATTTAATAATGAAAGGTCTTTTTAAACTTCTCGGTCGATATATTCCTCCTTACAAGGTTTACGTAATTTTGAATGTGGTTTTCAACTTGTTGGGAGCAATATTTGGAGCATTTTCTTTTGCGGCTATCAGTCCGGTACTGGGCGTGTTGTTTGGTACTCAAAAGATGGTGAATCATCCGGTTGAGTGGGCGCTGACCCTTGATAGTATCAAGGAGAATTTCTTTTATCATATCAGCAAAGTCATCGAAATGCATGGACGGGATTCGGCGTTGGTATACATCGGCGGGTTCATGGTGATTGCCGTGTTGATGAAGGTTGGTTTTACTTATCTCGCCAGTTTTATGATGGTGCCGATTCGTAACGGTGTTGTTCGCGATATCCGGAATCAGATCTATCACAAAATACTTTCTCTTCCTATCGGCTTCTTTACGGAGGAACGAAAGGGAGATATTATTGCGCGTATGACCGGTGATGTGCAGGAGATTGAGAATTCTATCATGAATTCTCTGGAAATGCTGTTCAAGAACCCCATTCTGATCGTCATTTCCCTGGTTGTGATGATCACCATGTCGTGGTCGCTGACCATTTTTGTGTTTTTGCTGCTGCCGGTGGTCGGATATTTTATTGGGCGGGTTGGAAAAAGCCTGAAAAAGCCGTCGATGAGCGGACAGAACAAGATGGGCGAGTTGCTTTCGACAATTGAAGAGTCGCTGTCCGGGTTACGTATCATCAAGGCTTTTAATGCTGAGAAAAAGGTGTCTCAGCGTTTCGAAGGTGAAAATCATCAGTATTACAGCATCATGAATAAGCTGATGTGGCGCCGGTATCTTGCTCATCCCATGAGTGAGTTTCTGGGAACGCTCGTTATTGTAATTGTTCTGTGGTACGGCGGTCGGTTGGTGCTTCATCATCAGGGCGGATTGAGTGCTCAGGGATTTATCACCTACCTGGTGTTCTTCTATAGTATTATCAATCCTGCAAAAGCTTTTTCTACAGCGCTTTATTCAGTTCAAAAAGGACTTGCTTCGATGGAGCGGGTGGATATGGTATTGAATGCACAGAATAGTATCCGTAACCGGGAAGACGCCAAGCGAGTTTCAGAATTCAAAGATCGAATTGCTTATCAGGATGTGACTTTCCGGTACAAAGAGGACAATGTGCTGAAGAAGGTGAATCTGGAAATTGAAAAAGGAAAAACGGTCGCACTGGTCGGACAATCGGGTTCAGGAAAGTCGACCTTCGTCGATCTGCTTCCACGTTTCTACGACGTGAAAGAGGGACAGATCAAGGTTGACGGAATCGATATTCGTGATTTGGATATTACCGATTTACGAAGCCTGATGGGAAATGTGAACCAGGAACCGATTCTTTTCAACGACAGTTTCTTCAATAATATCGCTTTTGGCGTGGACAATGCGACTGAAGAGGACGTAATGAACGCCGCCAAGGTGGCGAACGCACATGATTTCATCATGAATACTCCGAATGGCTATCAATCGAATATTGGTGATCGGGGAGGAAAACTTTCAGGCGGACAGCGTCAGCGTATTTCCATTGCCCGGGCCGTTTTAAAGAATCCTCCAATCATGATTTTGGATGAAGCCACATCAGCTTTAGATACCGAATCAGAAAAACTCGTGCAGGAGGCCTTGGATAACTTGATGAAAAACAGGACATCCATCGTTGTTGCTCACCGTTTGTCGACCATTAAGAATGCCGACTTGATTTGTGTGTTCCAAAATGGCGAAATTGTGGAGCGTGGGACGCATGACGAGCTGATTGCTGCTGATGGTATCTATAAAAAGTTGCATGCGATGCAGAATTTTTAATATTCCTTTCTGCAAAGAAAAAGCCGCATAACTTCTGAAGATATGCGGCTTTTTTATGTTTTTACATCGAACGGCTAGTTGACAATTGGCAAAAAGCTGTGATGTTTGGAGTAATCGAGCATCTGTTTTGCAAAGTTTTCTGGGTACGAAATTCTGATGTCTTTAATTTCACCGTCTTCTTCAATCACTTCGTAATCCGGATTCAGGAAACCGGCGTAAGGCGCGAGATTCAGCTTCTTGTAGCGTTCCAGTACTTCGTTGTGTAAATCACGAATAACTTTTACGCCATAGTTTTCAACCAATGCTTTTCCCGCTTCGTAATCACCTTCCGATTTGATGCGTTGCACTTCTTTCAGTAATTCGCCGAAGAGGTCACGCAAGCGTTGGTAATCGTTGATAACAAAGAAGGTTTTATCGTTCCGCTCTTTGCGTTCAATCACATTTTCCGAGCTTCCTTTATCGTAAACCCAGCGGGCAATTAGCTGGCGGTTACGCATATGTGATTCCTCCAGGTCTTTCCCGTTTTCGATTCTAACGAGCTGCGTCAGGAGTCCGTTGCGGATGTAGCCGTCGTATTCGGCTTTTGCCGTTTCATCCGATTCGGTTAATCCGAGCTCCACCAATTTGGGATCCATAATAAAATAGAGCGCAAACAGATCGGCGCGAGTCTCTTCGAGCGTTGAATAGTAGTTCTTCAGCGCATCAACGGTTACCCCTTTTTTCATTCGGCCGGAGCCGTGTCCAAGGCATTCGTGCAAATCGGTATGGAGGTTGTTCCCGAGATATCCGTGCTTTCGGGCACGCTCGATTTCTTCTTTGTCCCAGCAAAACTCCTCCAGCATGCCATCTCCCAGCGATGCCTGGTGATACGCATACGTAATATTTTCGATGGTTACCGACTTGGAACCGTATTGCTCCCGAATCCATTCAGCATTGGGGAGATTGATTCCAATTGGCGTAGCCGGGTGACAATCACCTCCCAGCATAGCCACCGTAATTACTTTGGCTGAAACACCGGTCACTTTTTCTTTTTTGAACTCCGATGAAACCGGCGAATGATTTTCAAACCATTGTGCATTGTTGCTGATAATCTCAGTGCGCCGGGTAGCTTCTTCGTCTTTGAAATTCACGATGGACTCCCAGCTTCCTTTTATTCCCAGCGCATCGCCGTATACTTCAATGAAACCGTTCACGAAATCGACCTGGCTCTCAATATCCTTTACCCATTCGATGCTGTGTTCGTCAAAACTCTTCAAATCACCGGTTTGGTAAAAGATGATGAGCTTGGCGATGCTTCGTTTTTGGGCCGGCGATTCCGCAACTTCCTGTGCCTTTTGCAACCATTTTACAATCTCCTGGATGGCTTCGGAATACAACCCGTTCTCTTTCCACTTTTTCTCAACGAGCTCGCCGTTCTCCATCACCAGTTTCGAGTTTAATCCGAAGGAGGGCGGATTTTCACTCGCGTTACTGTTCAACTGAGCATAAAAGAGTTCGGCTTCGGCCTGTGTCACATCTTTGTAAAAGTTATTGGCCGATTCCAGAAGCAAATCTTTCGTCGAATCGAGGGAAACCCGCTTGCTTTCAAGTCCGGGGTCGAAAATGATTGGCAATAACTCGTGTATCAGTTTTTGGGGATGTTCAAAATCAGACCAGTTGGAGCGCCCAATGAGATGGAGAAAATATTTTTGTGAAAACTCGGGTAGGATCTTGTCCATCGAATAATGATGGTGCATTCCGTTGGAAAACCAAATCCGCTTCAGATAGACTTCAAACTGTTTGAACTCTTTTGTTTTACGGTCTCCGTCGAATGTCTGATAAATGGTTTCGAGTATTTTACGCAGGCGCAGGTTGTACTCGTTGTTTTGATCCCACAAAATATCGCGGCCAGCCAAAGCTGCGCGACTGAGATAATATATTAGTCTTTTCTGTTCCAGAGTCAGTTGCTCGAATCCATCTACTTTGTAGCGAAGGATTTTTAAGTCAGCAAACTTTTCGCTGAAAAACTTGAAATTGTCACTCATGACCATAAAATTTCTTTTAGAATCCGGATGATATCCTTGTTAATAGGATGCTTATGCATGAAAAACATATAGCAATGTAAAATGTTCTCCATGACTGCATTTGGCTGATTGATAGCCTGTAAGGTGTATGCTACTGTTTGGAACTTAGTACGTGAAGTCGCTTGAGAAGCGGATCGCGGTACGACTTACCAAAAGGCAATGAGTGCGTACCATCTTTTGTTTCCACCTCGAGTGTATTTCCGTGAATGCGTTTAATCTGTTTCACATTCACAATGTATGAACGGTGAATTCGGATAAATAATTTGTTGGGGAGTTTTTCATCGAGTAGTTTTAAGGTGTAGTGTACCGTATACTTATCGTCGAAAGTGATAAACTGTGCGTAGTTCTCGACGGATTCGATGTAAATAATGTCCTCGGGATTGACAGGATCAAGTTTTGAGTTGTTTTTGATCCATAAGATCCCTTTCCCCCATTCGTCCTCAGAAAAAATATCTTCCCGCACGTCCTGGTTAACCTTCGCATCTTTCTGTATGTTAGCAATCGCCCGATTGACCGAACGCATAAAACGTGGAAAAGTAACCGGCTTTAACAGGTAATCGGTGACGTCGTACTCAAATGCGTTTAAGGCATATTTTTCCCGGGAAGACACAATAATAACCTGCGGAGTATGGTCCATCACACTCAGCAATTCCATTCCGTTCATCTCCGGCATTTCAATGTCGAGAAAAAGAATATCAATTTTGTCTTTGCCTTTTTGCAGGAGTTTCAGTGCGTCTATAGCACTTTCCAACGAAAAATATTTTTCAAAGAGTTTTGTCCGATCGATGTATTTCTCCAATACGGTCCTGCAAACCCGGTCATCATCTACGATTAAACAGTTCATAAGCCCATTAATCTTGTTTCAAAGATAGAAAAAATACGAGCAAATGATTTCGAGAGAGTTATCAAAAACTAAAAGTTATTTAATCAGTAGGTTAGAGGGCGCTTTTTTTATCACGGTAGAATTTCTTCTCGATAAGGGCTGAACTTTTGATGGTTTTTCGTAACCATGCCAGATGGATTTCATCTTTCTCTACTTCTGTAAAAAGGTAGTCGATATCGCTTTGGCGGAGCCGCAAGTTCAAATGATGAAGAATGATGGCGGCTGAGACCGATATATTGAAACTTTCGGTAAAACCAAACATGGGAATTTTTAGAAATTCATCAGCATTATTTTCTACGATTTCCGAGATTCCGGTTAGTTCTGTTCCGAAAATCAGCGCGGTTTTCCCTTTCTCCAAATCGAAATCTTCTAGGTTGGTGTCGTTCGCGTGGGGTGAGGTGGCTACAATCCGGTATCCACTCTCCCGTAATTGATGAATGCAGTCAAGAGTATTCTGCTTCTGGTCGCGATAGTGATGAAGGTTAAGCCATTTGGTTGAGCCCAGTGTCACATTCGGATTAACCTGAAAACGGTTTTTGTTTTCTATAATATGTACGTCCTGAATTCCGAAACAATCGCAGGAGCGTAACACGGCACTGGCGTTTTGTGGTTGGTAAATATCTTCCAGAACGACGGTCAGGTAACGAGTTCTGGAATTTAAGACTTTCTCAAAAAGTTCTTTACGCTCACGCGTAATGTATTCCGAAAGGTAGTTTATCAGTTCTTTGCTCATGGATGTCAATAAAAAAAGGGAGCCTGAGCTCCCTTTACAATAATCTCTTCAGCCATTATTTACTGAACGCTGTCAGTCAATTCGCTACCAGCTTTGAATTTTACAATCTTCTTGGCAGGAATGTTAATTGTCGCACCAGTTTGAGGATTACGACCCTGACGTGCAGGACGTTCGGTGGTTGCAAATGAACCAAAACCTATAAGAGCAACACGATCACTTTTCTTCAGTGCATCAGTTGTGGTTTTAACGAAAGCATCAAGAGCTTTCTTAGCATCTGCTTTAGTCAGGCCAGCTTCAGCAGCAATGGCATCAATTAATTGAGCTTTGTTCATAGTACAGAAAGTTTAGAAACAACAGGTTAAATAAAATTCGTTTAATACTTTTTTTAACGCTAGTGCCTAATATAAAGAGTTTTAATTATTTTTCACAGCAAACCATGCTAAATGTGTTGTTTAACATATGATTTCCCGCAAATTTGTCTCAAATACCAGTAAAATCAGCTTGTATAAGCCTAATTATTTTGGTTTCACTAAATTGAAAAGATTGAGACGAAAAACAAAATTTTTTTTATCTTTTTTTCTTCATAATGCTCTTAATTTTTTGGGCAGAAACTTTTGCCAGAAAGAAAAAACTTCTACTTTTGCAATCGCTCGGAGAGATGGCAGAGTGGTCGAATGCGGCGGTCTTGAAAACCGTTGTACCGCGAGGTACCGGGGGTTCGAATCCCTCTCTCTCCGCCACCCACGGGTGTAGCTCAGTTGGTAGAGCACTGGTCTCCAAAACCAGGTGTCGGGCGTTCGAGTCGCTCCTCCCGTGCAAAAAGCCGGTTCAGTTTTGAGCTGGCTTTTTTGTTTTTGTAGCTAACCAGTTGATTGTCCCTCTTTTACTGTTTTGTGTCACCTAATAAATTTCTTTCTCAGTAGCCGGAAATACTCATTTTTCCGGCTGGGTTGAAATGGCTCCGTATATATAATGGTATATTTGGGCAAAAATTTTTCCATGGAAGTCGACTTGTTTATTCCTTGTTTTATCGATCAGTTATATCCGAAGACAGCATGGAACACTATTCGTGTTTTGGAGCGGGCAGGTTGTAAAGTGCACTACAATCCCGAGCAAACCTGTTGTGGACAGCCGGCCTATAACAGCGGTTATTTTGATGAAGCACGGACATTGGCAAGGAAATTTCTGAAAGACTTTCGTGGAAAACGTCCGATGGTTAGTCCCGGGGCCTCCTGTTCGGGATACGTGCGTGATGGATTTGCCGATCTGTTTGATGAGACGTCCGGAGAGTACCAGGAGTATATTCACCGCAAGGAAAACGTAATTGAGCTGACCGATTTTCTGGTTAATCATTTGGGTGTCGTCGATTTTGGAGCCTCTTTTCCGCATAAAGTGACATACCATGATGCCTGTTCCGCTTTGCGCGGATATGGAATTCGCGAAGAACCCCGTAAGCTTTTGCAAAACGTTGATGGTCTTGAGCTTATTGAGATGGAAGAAACACACGAGTGCTGTGGGTTTGGGGGTACGTTTGCCGTAAAACACAAGGCAATATCTTCGGTGATGACACAAAATAAGGTCGAGAATGCTCTGAAAACCGGAGCTGAATTCATTGTTTCAACCGAAGCATCCTGCCTGATGAATATATCGGGATATATTAAACGTCAGAAGTTACCCGTTAAAGTGCTTCACATCGCCGACGTGCTGGCCGCTTTCTAACAAAACCACCTTCTCATTCTTTCCTGATTTGTCATTTTGAACGGAGTCATTCTGTCAATTCGTCAGCGAATGTCGATTGGCACAGCCTTTGATTTTCGGGGTGATGGTAAATCGAAAAATTATCAACTTAAAAGAATATTACAATGGAAGGAAGAATTGGTGTTACCAGTGAAAACCTGTTTCCGATTATTAAGAAATTTCTCTATTCCGATCACGACATTTTCCTTCGGGAGATTGTTTCGAACGCTGTGGATGCTACTCAAAAACTGAAGACGCTTGCCTCAGTAGGTAGTTACAGTGGCAATGCCGAAGATTTGAAGGTGCGGGTCAAGCTCGATAAAGACGCCGGAACCATTACCGTTTCTGATAACGGTATTGGAATGACCGAAGAGGAGGTAAACAAGTACATCAATCAGATTGCCTTCTCAGGAGCGAATGAATTCCTCGAAAAATATAAGAACGATGCCAATGCCATTATTGGTCACTTCGGTTTGGGATTCTATTCTTCGTTCATGGTTTCCGATAAGGTGGAAGTCATTACTAAATCGCACCAGGATGGAGCCAAAGCAGTGAAATGGAGCTGTAACGGAAGTCCGGAATATACCATGGAAGAGGTTGATAAGGACGAAGTTGGTACCGATATTGTCATGTACATCAATGACGATTCCAAGGAATTTCTTGATGAGACTCGCATCTCAGTTCTGTTGAACAAGTACTGCAAATTTCTTCCGATTCCGGTCATTTTCGGTAAGAAGAAAGAATGGAAAGGCGAAGAATACGTCGAGACTGACGAGGATAACCAGATAAACGATGTGTCTCCGGCCTGGACCCGTATGCCGGCTGACCTGGAGGAAGAAGATTATCACAATTTTTACCATCAGTTGTACCCCATGGTGGATGAGCCACTGTTCAACATTCACCTGAACGTGGATTATCCTTTCAATCTGACCGGTATTCTATATTTCCCGAAAATCAAGAATACCATTGAGGTACAGAAGAATAAGATTCAACTTTACAGCAACCAGGTTTTTGTGACCGATTCGGTGGAAGGGATTGTTCCTGAGTTCCTGACGCTCTTGCACGGAGTGCTCGATTCACCTGATATTCCGTTGAACGTTTCCCGTTCTTATCTGCAGAGCGACTCGAACGTGAAGAAAATTAGTAGCCACATTACGAAGAAAGTGGCCGATCGTCTACAGGAGATCTTCAAGGAAAATCGTGAAGAATTTGAACAGAAATGGGATGATCTGAAGCTTTTCATCGAATACGGCATGCTCACCGATGAGAAATTCTATGAGCGTGCACTGAAATTCTTCCTGTTAGGGAATACCGAAGGCAAAAAGTTTACCTGGGAAGAATATGAAAACCTCATTAAGGAAAACCAGACCGACAAGGACAACAAAATGGTTTACCTGTATGCCAACCATCACGAGGATCAGTTCAGTTTTATTGAAGCAGCTAAAGAAAAAGGCTACGATGTGTTGCTGATGGAAGATCCGTTGTCGACACACCTGCTGAATGCGTTGGAGCAGAAGTACCCTGAAAAACGTTTCGTTCGTGTGGATGCTGATGTGGTGGAAAAACTGATTCCGAAAGCTGACGACGACAAAGAAAAACTCACACTGGAAGAGAAGAACGAGCTGAGTCCGGTTTTCCAGGCCATTGTTCCTAACGGAAAAGGAAATTTCATTGTCGATTTCGAAGACTTGGGAGAAAAGGCAAATCCAATGGTGATCACTCAGAACGAGTTTATGCGCCGTATGAAAGATATGTCGCAAATGCAGGCCGGAATGAGCATGTATGGCGAGTTGCCCGACAGCTACAATCTGGTGGTAAATATCGGTCATCCGCTCGTTAAGCAGATACTGGAAGACAAGGATGCAGCCTTGGCTTCGGAACTGGAAAAGATAAACAACGAGATAGCAGATCAGCAAAAAGAGAAAGAGGCATTGGATAAGCTGAAAGAAGGTAAAAAAGATGAAGAAGTTCCTCAGGAGGAAAAAGATAAGCTGAAGGAGCTGGATGATAAGATTACCTCTCTTGAAGCGGACAAGCGTTCCAAACTTGAGACTTTTGGACGCGGAAATCAACTGGCCAATCAATTGGTCGATCTGGCTCTGCTAGCCAACAACATGCTGCGAGGTAGTGATTTGAATAAGTTTGTAAAGCGCAGTATTGAGTTGATAAAATAAGCATCGCAATACGTTGCTAATGAAGGGGAGACAATAGTCTCCCTTTTTTTATACCCCTTGTATCGTTATCTTTATGCCCCGATATTCGGTTGGTATATGAAAAGTGTTTGTGGGTTGATGACGATTCTGAAAAGGGTATTGGTGTTGATAGGGGTTCTGCCGGCCATGGGCATGGCCCAGCCATTGGTGCTCCATTATTCCAAAATCGATTACAAAGGCGGAAACCAAAACTGGTCGATTGCGCAGGACCAGAAAGGGTTGATGTACATTGGTAACAGCGACGGCCTTCTGCAGTTTGATGGTACCAACTGGAAACTCTACTCGCTTCCCGACCGCAATATTGTTCGCTCGGTTGCTGTGGGCCCGGATGGCAAAATTTATACCGGCGCTTTCGAAGAGTTCGGTTACTGGCAGCCCGACAAAACCGGACAATTAAAATATACTTCCATTTCACATTCCTATCCCGGTTTGAAGCTCCACAACTGGGAGTTTTGGCGTATTCTTTTTTCACACGATAAAGTTTATTTTCAGTCCTTCGGAGCGCTTTTTTCTTATGACGGTGATACCGTTCATCAGATTCCTCTGCCATCCAATGTCATTTTAATGTCGCAGGTTGGCGATCGGTTGATTACGCAGGAAGACGGTGGTGGCCTGGTGGAGCTGGTGAATGATCGCCCGGTTCATATTCCCGGATCGGATTTTTTGGCTTCCACGCAAGTGAAAAGTATTATTCCCGGAGGAAAAGATACGCTGCTGGTTTGTACTTCATCACAGGGGATATATCAACTGGCTTCCGGAAAATTTTCTCCCTGGGGAAGTGATGTTCAGGAATTCTCGAAGCAGAACGAATTGAATGTCGCTATTCCGTTGAAAAACGGATTTGCTTTCGGGACCATTTTGAACGGAGTGGTTATTACCGATCGGCATGGGAAAATTAAAACACGGATTAATACGGATAGTGGACTTCAGAATAATACGGTTCTCGCCCTTATGCAAGATCAGAAAGGCGGCTTGTGGGTTGCGATGAACAAAGGGATTGACTATGTGGAAATTAATTCTCCACTGTTGATTTATCGCGATAAGAACCAGCGAATTGGGGCTTTGACTTCTGCAGTTATTTATGAGGGGAAATTGTTTATCGGTTCGAACCGGGGCGTTTACTATCGTGAGTTACTCAATGGAGATCCGAGGCATCCCGTCGGCAATTTTCAGTTTTTGGATGGAACACAAGGCCAGGTGTGGGATTTACAGGTGCATGCCGGTTCATTAATTATCGGGCACAATCGCGGAACCTTTACTTATAGGGATGGCCGGCTAAGTCAAATAAGTAAAGTGTCGGGCGGCTACATGGTCAAACCTTATGAGCGGGGTGGGAAAAAATACATGATTCAGAGCACTTATACCCGTCTGGTTATTTACCGTCTGGAGAATGGCGAATGGCGATACGATCATCAGGTCACCGGATTCAACGAGCCTTGCCGGTTTGTCGAAATTGGCCCCTTCGGATACATCTGGGTAAGTCATCAGCAGAAAGGAGTTTACCGGTTGAAGTTGGATGCCAACTATCAGAAGGTGGTCGACACGCGCTATTTTGGACGCGTATCTGGTTTGCCAGCCGATTTCGATGTCCATGTGTTTAAGCTTGCCAACCGGATTGTTCTGACATCTCCGGAAGGACTGTATACGTATGATGACCTGCATGAGAAGGTAGTTCCGATGAATGATTTGAATCAAACGCTGGGAGAGCTTTCCGCAGCCCGTCGCATCATTCGGGTCGACGATAACCGGTACTGGTTGATTAGTCGGAATATGCTTGGAATGGTGGATATTCGCGATAGCGGAGCCATGTTGGTCAGAAAGATGGATCCAGCTCTTTATGGTTTCTCGATGGTGGAACGATACGAAAATATTGTTCCGCTGAATAACCGCATTCAGATGGTGTGCCTCGATGAAGGGTATGCTTTAATTGACTTGAGGAGGGATTTGAAAGATACTGTTACACAGAAAATATTTTTCCGGGATGTAGTGGCATCGGGACGGAAAGGTGAAAAACGACGGTTACCTCTTTCAACAGCCAATTCTTACCAGACAATTCAGTTGCAGCCCTGGGAGCGGAGTATCAAGTTCCGGTTCGCCTCGTTGAATTATTCTCCCGACGGCAAGTCATATCAATATTATTTAGAAGGCTTGAAGCCTGATGAACACTGGAAATCGACTTCTCCGGAAGGAGTTGCGGTTTATGATCGCCTCGCGGCCGGCAATTATGTTTTTCATGTCCGAAATGTCGATGCATTTGGTCATCCCCTTTCTGAGATAACCTACCCTTTTGTCATTAAGCCTCACTGGTATGCATCGTCGATGGCCTACTTCTTTTACGTTATCATCGGTGTGCTTTTTATCATTCTTGCCCAGTTGTTGCTGTACCGACGATTAAAACGACGGGAAGAAAAAGCCCGTCAGGAGAGACATGCAGAGTTGGAGCGGAGAAGGCAGGAAGAGCGGGAGCATGCTGAGAATGAAATTATCAAGTTGCGGAACGAAAAATTACAGGCAGAGCTTTCGCATAAGGATATTGAGCTGGCTAACTCAACCATGTCCATTATCCGGAAAAATGAGTCGCTCATAGAGATTAAGAACGAGATTGAGAAACAGAAAAAGCAGTTGGGAACCCGCTATCCAAAAAATATGTACGAGAAGCTGGTTGGATTGGTAGACAGGAATTTAACCAATGAAGATGATTGGCTGGTTTTCGAATCTCATTTCGATCAGGCTCATGAAAACTTCTTCCGGCGACTCAAAAATGAATATCCTTCCCTGACTCCGAGCGATTTGAAATTGTGTGCCTACCTCAGACTGAATCTCGCAACGAAGGAAATTGCGCCGCTGCTCAATATTTCAGTTCGGGGAGTGGAGATTCGGCGATACCGTTTGCGCAAAAAACTGGAGTTGCCCCAGGAGAAAAACCTGGTGGAATTCATGATGGAATTTTAAACCGCTTTTGGAATCTGATACGTCGGTTTATGACGTTTTGATGACATTTCACCCTTGTTTAAAAATAAATTCTTTGCTATTTGCGGTTGTTTCCATCTCCTGAACGTTAAACATTCCTTGTATAATCTTATCATTCCTTAGTCTGATTTAGCATTTATTTAATCTAAGTTTTAGAAAACATATCTTTTTATAACGGCTGATAATTAGCTCGGTATGGAGGTGTATTTCTTTTGTGATGTAGTGATGTGAAAGTCGAAAATTGGATGTTTTTTAACATGATGTAGGTAGGTAGGGGTGGCATTTTTCCTTTTTACTCCACCAGGGGGTTCTTTTGTAGCATATTCAAATTGTCAAAAAAAGACTGAACGAATGAAAAAGAGTTTATTAACCCTTTTGGTGGTCCTTCTTGGCTTTACAGTAGTGATGGCACAAAACATCACCGTTAAAGGGAAGGTAACTGGCGCGGATGATGGAAAGCCCATACCGGGAGCCAGTATTTTAGTAAAAGGTACCACAACCGGTACCATTACCGATTTTGATGGTAACTACTCGTTAAAAGTTCCGGCTGACGGTGCGCTGGTATTCTCGTTTTTGGGAATGAAGACCGTAGAGCAACCGGTGAACGGACAGAAAGAAATTAATGTGACCCTTTCAACTTCTACTAAAGATCTGGGTGAAGTTCAGGTGGTAGGTTATGGTGTTCAGCGGAAGCAGGACATCACTGGTTCCATTGCCGGGGTGAAAGGAGCCGATTTGATTAAGCAACCGGCTCTGACAGCTACCCAGGCTATTCAGGGAAAAGTGGCCGGTGTACAAGTTGTGAACTCCGGGGCCCCGGGTTCTGCTCCGCAGGTGCGTATTCGGGGAACAGGGACCATTCTGGGTGGAGCGAAGCCGCTTTATGTTGTCGATGGAGTTATTACCGACGATATTCGCAATATCAATAACTCGGATATTGTCTCGGTAGATGTGCTGAAAGATGCTTCGGCTGCCGCTATCTACGGTGTGCGTGGTGCAAATGGTGTGATCATTATTACCACCCGTGCCGGCGAGAAAGGTAAAATGAAAATTTCGTACGACGGCTATGTTGGCACTAATGTAGCAGCCCATAAGGTAAAAATGGCAGACTCGAAATTGTATGCTGAATATACCAACGAAGCTCTGGGCTACGATGGAAAAGCTCCGGCATTTGATTTGAACAACCTGCCTCCATACAATACCGATTGGTTCGACGCAATTACCCGGAAGGGAGTTAGTCAGAATCATAACCTTTCGGTAAGTGGTGGAAATGATAAGGCAACCTATTATTTCAGCATGGGTTATAAAAGCGATCAGGGAATCCTTGACGGAAACAATTACGATCGTCTGACACTCCGTTCAAATAATACGTATAAGGTGACCAAGTTCCTCGAAGTGGGTGACAACATTGGCCTGTCCCGATATAATTCGGACAACAAGCCTTATTCGGCTTTCACCGCAGCTTATCGTCAGGCGCCGACTGTTCCGGTGAAGGATAAAAGCGGAAATTATGGTTTCACTGACATCAATAACGTTGGTAACCCGAAAGCAACACTTGATTATACGAATGATCAAAGCTGGGGAACCCGTATTCAGGGGGCGGTTTACGCCAAAGTTGATTTCACCAAACATCTCCAGTTTAAATCGAATATGGGAGTTGACTTATCGGAAGATCACGGGCGTATATACAACCCGGTTTACACAGTTTCCGCAACTCAAAAAAATGAAATATCCAAATTGAGTCTGCATCAAAACACCAATGCTCACTGGATTTGGGATAATTACTTTACCTACAACAACCGCTGGGGAAATAGCCGGTTGAAACTGATGGGAGGTACAACGGCTGAAAAATACCGGACGCAATATATTGATGCTGCCCGTCAGAATGTACCTGCACAAAAGAATTACTGGTATCTCGATTTGGGCGATGCAGCATCTGCAACCAACGGCAGTAATGGCACAAAGAATACCCGTAACTCCTACTTAGGACGTGTCAACTACAGCTTCGCCAACAAGTACCTGTTTACCGGTACTATTCGTTACGATGGCTCTTCGATGTTTCCATCCAATAATCGTTGGGCAACGTTCCCTTCAGTTGGACTTGGTTGGGTGCTGACCCAGGAGAATTTCCTGAAAGACAATGCGTGGCTGACTAATCTGAAATTGCGTGCCAGCTGGGGTAAAATCGGTAACGATAATATACCTGCTGATGCGTTTACTTATCTCATCAACTCTGATTTGGCGTATGTGTTTGGTCCGGATCAGGCTTATACCAATGGTGGTACGATAACCGATATCAAAGACCCGAATCTGAAGTGGGAGGTAACAACAGAAACCGACCTGGGATTGGAATACGGATTGTTCGACAATCGCCTTTCCGGTGAGTTTGACTATTACAACAAACTGACCTCGGATGCGTTGATTTTTGCTCCGATTGCCGGAATATTTGGAGATAACGATGGAAAATTTCTGACCAACAAAGCTGATATCCGAAATACTGGTTTTGAATTCTCTGCCAACTGGCGCGATAAAGTCACCTCCGATTTCAGCTACAATATTGGTTTGAATGTGACGACCAACAAAAACCGCATCGAGAAAGTCGGCGGTGGTTTGCCAATCAACAGCGGTAGTTTGGGCAACGGTCAGATAACAACACAGACGGCAGAAGGCCAGCCGATTGGTTCCTTCTGGGTATACCAGACCGACGGTATTTTCCACAACCAATCGGAACTGGACGCTTACGTGAATAGTAATGGTCAGCCTTTGATGCCAAATGCTCAGCCAGGTGATCTGAAGCTGGTAGACCGGAATCATGATGGCGTTATTGATGATAAAGACCGTTATTATGCTGGGTCGTACAATCCCACACTGATGATCGGGTTGAACCTCGGAGTGAACTATAAGAACTGGGATTTCTCGGTAGATTCTTATGGTAACTTTGGTGGCAAAATCTACAACGGTAAGAAAGCTCAGCGCTGGGGTGGTGAAAATATCGAGGCGTCATTGGCCAACCGTTGGACACCGGATCACACGAACACGAATATCCCAAGAGCTTCCGATGCTGTACCTGTGGCTTCGGATTACTATATTGAGTCTGGTAATTTCTTCCGGTTTAACAACCTGACATTGGGTTATACGCTCCCCAAAACATTGACCGAAAAGCTCTCGATAAGTCGCTGTCGTTTCTATGTGGCAGCCCAGAACGCAATTACACTGACAGGTTATAGTGGTTACAATCCTGAATTACCGGGACAGATATCACGGATTTCCGGAAACTCTGACAATGGAGCCAACACGACCAACTCCGGAACCCTTAACTCTGGAATTGATTTGAGCTCTTATCCTGAAACGGCTTCTTACCTCTTGGGTCTCAACATAACTTTCTAATTTGTATTGGATATGAAAACCAGAAAGATGAAATTATTATATATGGGGGCTGCGTTGGCAGCAGCTCTGCTGACCTTCTCGGGATGTTCGAGCAATTACCTGGACGTTCCGCCGGAGGGAAATATGACGCCAAAAGATTATTACTCTGATCATCCGACTGAAGTAGTTAACGCAGTGTATAACAAGCTACTCGATTGGAACGAAAGCTCTTTCTCGTGGCTTGGTATTTCCAGCATCACTTCCGACGATGCCGATAAAGGTAGTTCTCCGGGTGATACCGGAACCGACAAAAATCTGTTGGATAACTTCACATTTGGAGCGGATGCCTTGTCGTTTAACGATGTATGGCAGGGTAACTACGAAGGAGTTGCCCGTGCCAATCAGGCAATGAAAGTGCTGGGTGAAGTGACCATTAATGATACACTGAAGAACCGCCTGGAAGGGGAAACCCGTTTCCTCCGCGCTTATTTCTATTGGAATCTGGTGCGTACGTTCGGCGCAGTGCCGTTGGTTGACAAAGTTCCCGACCCAACCAATCCGGCTGATGTGGCGATGGGAAATACCCGTGTAACAAAGGATTCTATTTATGCGTTTATTAAAACGGATCTGCAGTTTGCTATTAATCATCTTCCGAAGAAGAGCGAATACGCTGCAAAAGATTTAGGTCGCGCGACCAAAGGAGCTGCGCAAACCTTCCTGGCAAAGGTAAATCTGTATCAAAAGAACTGGTCGGAAGTATTGCGCCTGACCAATGAGGTGATCAATTCCAATGAATATGCACTGGTCAGTGATTACTCAACGATTTGGCGTGAAATCGGAGAGAACAATTCCGAGTCTATTTTCGAAATCCAGGGACGTGGTCAGACACCGAACAAAGGAGTTCAGGGATATGTCGACGTTCAGAGTGTCAGAGGCCAGTTTGGATGGGGCTTCAACGTGCCATCACAGGATTTGGCTGATACCTACGAGCCTGGTGACCTCCGGAAAGATGCAACGATTATCTATCCGGGAGAAACCATGTGGGACGGTACGGTGATTAATTCCAACACACCGAACCCGATGTACAACCAGAAAGCTTATCTGAGTCGTACAAAGGAAACGTATGACGGAAACTCCTGGGAATCGAGCAAGAATGTACGGATATTCCGTTACGCTGAAGTGTTGTTGATGAAAGCTGAGGCGGCTAATGAAATGGGCGACCCGGGTACAGCACTGGCGGCATTAAACCAGGTTCGCGAGCGGGCCGGCTTGCCCGATTACACCGACACCAATCAGGATAACCTGCGGATGAAAATCTACCACGAACGTCGTGTAGAATTGGCATTCGAAGGCGACCGTACGTTCGACCTGATTCGTCAGGGACGGGCGGCAACCGTATTGGCCAAAGAAGGATTTGTGGCTGGTAAGAACGAGTTGTTCCCCATTCCGCAACGTCAGATCGAGCTGAGTGGCGGTGCATTGACTCAAAATCCAGGATACTAAAATTATTCATAGATGTTAGGATGAACTTCCCGGTATGGTGTAAATTTACCTTCCGGGAAGTTTCTTCCTGTTTGCCATATTCATGCCAATACAAATGAACAAGTATCTACTTTTCATATCCTTCTGGGTAGCTTTGACTTTAGTTTCCTGTTCAAAGAAAGGCGATAATTATGTGCCGCCGAATGGAGGAGGAACGCTGCCGAAGCCCCCACCTACTTTGACGGATGGTGAGTTGATGGATACTGTTCAGCAAGCAACTTTTCAGTATTTCTGGGATTTCGCTCATCCGGTTTCCGGTCTTATCCGTGAACGAAGTAATGGGAACAACGATATCGTCACCATTGGTGGTTCCGGTTTTGGCGTGATGGCCATTATTGTCGGTGTGAAGCGGGGCTATATTACCCGTCAGGAAGCGGTGACACGGTTGTTAAAGATGGTCACTTTCCTGCGCGATAAAACCACACGTTATCATGGGGCCTGGTCGCACTGGCTCAACGGATCAACCGGAGAGACAATTCCGTTCTCGCAAAAGGACGATGGCGGCGACCTGGTGGAAACAGCTTATATGATTCAGGGGCTGTTGACGGCAAGGCAGTTTTTTAATGGCTCATCTGCAGATGAAACGCAGTTGCGGGATATTATTACCGGGCTGTGGCAGGATGTTGACTGGGGATGGTATACCAATGGGCAGAATTATCTCTACTGGCACTGGTCGCCAGACTATGGCTGGGCAATGAACATGCCCATACGCGGTTTCAACGAGACGATGATTACCTACATGCTGGCTGTTGCGTCACCCACGCATCCGATTGCTCCGTCGCTTTACGATACGGGTTGGGCCGGAAATAATTATAACGCGACACTCATCGTTGACCAATATGGATATTACGGCGGTCCGTTGTTTTTTACACACTATTCTTATTTGGGAATGAACCCGCACTTTTCGGATAAATACATTCGGGCATCCAGGTTCGTTTCCTATTTCGATCGGAATAAGGAACAAACGTTGCTGAACAGGAAATGGTGTATCGACCGTGCATCGGTTTATTCATACTACAACAAGAATTGCTGGGGGCTAACAGCTTCCGACGATCCGGTAAACGGTTACATGGCACACGAGCCAACCACAGCCAACGATAACGGAACGATTACTCCAACAGCCGCTATCTCGTCCATTGTTTACACGCCTACCGAATCGTTGGCGGCCATGCATTATCTCTACGATAATTATGGTTCAAAGGGACTCTGGGGAAAGTATGGTTTTAAAGACGCCTTTAACATTCATGAAAACTGGTACGCTCCTTCTTACCTGGCGATAGACGAGGGGCCAATTATTGCGATGATTGAAAACCATCGCAGCGGAATATTATGGGATAATTTCATGCAGGATCCGGATATTCAGACCATGTTTAGCAAGCTGGGATTTGAGAAAACAAACAATTAGAAAAACCAACAAAAATTTTAGCCGGAAGCCGGCTTCTTTGTCATTGAAATGATCGCCTTTTGGGCAGAAAAAGTGTTCATCTAATGAAAAAAATCTTCAGTATCATTATCATTCTCCTGCTGGTGAAAAGCGTTTCGGCACAGGATCATCTCAACCAATACCTCACCAAACCTGACCATTTTACAGCTAAAGGATATGACAGCCACGTCGAGTTACGCTGGCCCGATTTGAAAAATGCTGTCTCCTACCGTTTGTATGCAGCAACCGACAGCGCTTACCAGTTGCGCACTGAAACGAAGAATAACTATTACCTCGATTTTGTAACGGATTTGGGGCGAAACATCTCTCTAAAATATAAACTGGTTCCGGTTAGCCGGAAAGGAAAAGAACTCACTTCCGAAACGGTAGAGGCCAATGCATCGATTCATGATTTTACCGATAAGGAGCTCATGAACATGGTGCAAAAATATACCTTCCGTTATTTCTGGAACTTTGGCCGGGCCGATTTGGGAATGGCCCGCGAACGCGATAATCATCCGGATGGCGATATCGTTACTATCGGCGGCTCCGGGTTTGGCGTAATGGCCTTGATGGTGGGAGTGAAACACGGCTGGATTACCCGCGAACAGGCGGTCGACCGGTTGTTGAACCTCACCAAATTTCTCAAAACAACCGACCGTTTTCATGGAATGTGGGCACACTGGTACAATGCCGATACACAAAAAGCTTATCATTTTAGTAAATACGATGACGGTGGCGATATTGTCGAATCTTCCTTTATGATGGAAGGCCTGCTGGCAGCCCGTCAGTTTTTCAATCATTCGACTCCCAAAGAGAAATTTCTGCAACAGCAAATTACCGATCTGTGGAAATCGATGGATTGGGACTTCTATACCCGTGGTCAGGATGTTCTGTACTGGCACTGGTCTCCCGATTATGGCTGGAAAATGAATCATCCCATTCATGGGTACAACGAATGTCTGATTACCTATATTCTGGCGGCTTCGTCACCCGACCATGCCATTTCTCCGGACGTTTATCACAAAGGCTGGGCCGGGAACAACTGGGACACATTCGCCAATAATTCCACTTATTACGGCATGATGCTTCCATTGGGAAACCGCAAATGGATGGGCGGTCCGTTGTTCTTTGCTCACTATTCGTACATGGGATTGAATCCAAAAGGCTTGCGCGACCGGTATGCCAATTATTGGCAGCAAAACCGGCGGCAGACATTGATTAATCGTGCGTACTGCATCGATAACCCATACGGATGGAAAGGCTACGGCCCTGATTTCTGGGGACTCACAGCCGGCGATAAAGTCCCGGATGGATACACGGCGCACGCTCCGGGTTTCCAACGTGATTTGGGAACAATCACACCAACGGCAGCACTGTCATCAATGCCGTACACTCCGAACGAATCGATGAAAGTATTGAAAAACCTCTACCGGAATTACGGAAAGTATCTGTTTGGCCCGTTCGGCTTCTACGATGGAATTAATCTTTCGGTTGGAAATAAGCCGGAAGACCACGTGCGCAAAACCTACCTGGCCATCGATCAGGGGCCGATTGTGGTGATGATCGAAAATTACCGTTCAGGCTTGGTCTGGAACTCATTCATGAAAAATGAAGATGTGCTGAGAGGGTTGAAACGTTTGGATTTTACCATTGATAATAAACCCATTCAAGTAAATGAAACCAAGTAAACCGGGGAAGAGTCGAAGAATCGGAGTGCGGGCGATTGCTGCTTTAGCCGTAATCATGTTGGCGATGGTCGGTTGCCAGCCTTCCGGGAAGCAGGAGTCGAAAACGGTCCAACCGGGGCGGCGGTACTTCACCGATCCGGTGATTGCGCACAAAGTGGATTCCATTTTGTCATTGATGACGCTGGAAGAGAAGGCTGGTCAACTCTGTATTTTGGGAGCAGATCATCCGAACCTGAAACAGCTGGTTAAGGAAGGTAAACTGGGTGGAACTAACGGAGTTCTTCCAGGTAGAAATGTGGGCCGTTACACCCGCCAAATGCAAAAACTGGCGATGCAGTCGCGGCTGAAGATTCCGTTGCTGTTCATGGGGGATGTCATCCACGGTTTCCAGACAGGTTTCCCGGTTCCGTTGGCGTTGGCTGCTTCGTGGGACCCCGACTTAACCCGAAAAACCGATAGTATTTCGGCCGTTGAGGCAACGGCATCAGGTGTGAGCTGGACGTTCAACCCGATGATTGACATAGCCCGCGATCCGCGTTGGGGCAGAATAGTAGAGGGCGCCGGCGAAGATCCGTATCTCGGTTCGCTAATGGCAGCGGCTGCTGTGAAAGGATATCAGGGCGAAAGCCTTGCATCACCTCATACCATGATGGCTACCGCGAAACATTTCGTAGGGTACGGCGCAGTGCAAGCAGGCCGTGACTACAACACGGTGAATATGTCGGAACGGGAGTTGCGTTCCGTTTACCTGCCTCCGTTCGAAGCGGCTGTTAAAGCTGGAATTGGAGCCGTAATGCCAGCCTTTGTATCATTCAACGGTGTGCCTGTAACGGCCAACCACTTTTTGCTGCAGGATATTCTCCGCAAAGAAATAGGCTTTAATGGAATTGTGGTTTCGGATTACGATGCGGTGACAGAACTTCAGGAGCATGGTGTAGCGGCTTCTGCGGCACAAGCCGACGAACTGGCGATGAAAGCGGGTGTCGATATGGATTTACACAGTGGTTCGTACCTCGAGAATTTACCCAAACTCGTAAAGGAAGGTAAAATACCGGAATCGGTGTTGGACAATGCGGTGCGAAAAGTGCTGACCATGAAGTTCGAACTGGGATTGTTCGATAATCCGTTCCGCTATAGCGACTCCACATTGGTGGCCAATAATGTTCTGCCGGCAAGCCATCGCGAAGCAGCGAGGAAAGTGGCTTGCAAGACATTTGTATTGCTGAAAAACGAAAAAAATATTTTACCGCTAAGCAAGAAACTTCAGTCTATTGCTGTGATTGGTCCCGCTGCTGATACTCAGGATAACTTATTAGGGCCGGTTCATGCACTGGCCCGGCCGGAAGATGTGGTGACCGTGCTGCAGGGAATTAAAAAGGCCGTTTCGCCATGGACGAAAGTAATTTATGCGAAAGGAACTGATTACAATACCAGTTCGGAAAGCGGTTTCCCGGAAGCTGTTCGGGCAGCCCAAAACGCTGATGTGGTAGTGCTGGTGCTCGGGGAAAACAACGACATGTGCGGAGAAGGCGACAGCCGTGCTTCATTGCAGTTGCCTGGTAACCAACTCGACCTGGTGAAAGCTGTTGTGAAGACCGGCAAACCAGTGGTAGCTGTTTTGGTCAATGGCAGGCCGTTGGCTGTAAACTGGCTGAATGACCATGTGCCGGGCATTCTGGAAACCTGGTTTCCGGGTACCGAAGGTGGAAATGCCATTGCGGATGTGCTGTTTGGCGATTACAATCCGTCGGGAAAATTGCCGGTCACTTTCCCGAGAAGTGTCGGACAGGTGCCCATCTTTTACAGTCATCTGAATACTGGGCGGCCGTTTAATCCGAATGATAAATACACGACCCGTTACGTGGACATGCCCAATACACCGCTTTATCCGTTTGGTTACGGATTGAGTTATACGAATTTTCTATTTCGCCGGTAAAACTGAATACACAGAATCTGAATTGGAACGATACACTGAAAGTGTCGGTTTCTGTTATCAATACCGGGGAACGCGTGGGTACGGAGCTGGTGCAGCTGTACACGCATCAGCAAGTCGCCAATGTGAGTCCTCCGGTAAAACAATTGCGGCGTTTTAAACGAGTCCGGTTAGCTCCGGGAGAGGTGAAGGAAATCACGTTCCGGTTGACGCGAAAGGATTTGGCAATTCTGGATAAAGATATGAAGTGGAAGACCGAACCGGGTACTTTCGACGTGATGGTAGGAAGCAGTTCCGAAGTGACCAATTCGGCCGGTTTTACACTGAAAAAGCCTTGATATTTCTGGTGAGAAGACAACGATGAATTATGAACCTGAAATTAGAACAATAGTGAAAAAGATGACACAAAAACTGACGATGTTACTGACTGCGGGAGCGGTTTTGTTCCTGTCGTCCTGTCAGCAGCCTGTTAATAATAAGGTTGCGAAAAAAGACGAAGCATCGAAGTATTTCGACGAGCCGGTAATTACGCACAAAGTCGACTCGGTACTGTCGATGATGACGCTGGATGAGAAAATTGGGCAGCTTACGCTGTACTCCAGCGGCTGGGATAAAACCGGGCCGAGCATGAACGAGAATTACATTAATGACATAAAAGCCGGGAAATGCGGAAATATCTTCAACGCTTTTTCGCCGGATTACAACCGGAAATTGCAGAAGATTGCGATGGAACAAACCCGGATGAAAATTCCGTTGCTGTTTGGTTACGATGTTATCCACGGACAGAAAACCATCTTCCCGATTCCGTTGGGTGAAGCGGCTTCGTGGGATTTAAAATCGATTCAGAAAACGGCATCTGCTGCTGCTGCCGAAGCTGCTGCTGCCGGTATTCAGTGGACTTATGCCCCGATGTGTGACATTGCCCGTGACCCTCGCTGGGGCGCGTATCGGAAGGTGCTGGTGAAGATCCGTACCTCGGAAGTAAAATTGCTGCCGCGCGTGTGCATGGTTTCCAGGGAACCAATTTGGCCTCAGACACTACGGTTGTGGCCTGTGTGAAACACTTTGCTGCTTACGGTGCCCCGGAAGCCGGCCGCGATTACAATACCGTTGATATGTCGGAACGGAAACTCCGGGATGTTTATCTGCCTCCTTATAAGGCTGCAGTTGATGCCGGTGCCGGTACAGTGATGACTTCGTTTAACGATTTGAACGGTGTTCCGGCAACGGCCAGCCATTTCCTGATGACCAATATTCTGCGCAAGGAGTGGGGCTTTAATGGCTTCGTGGTAACCGACTACACGGCGATTAACGAGCTGGTGCCTCATGGCATTGCCAAAGATGAGAAAGATGCAGCTGCCTTGGCGATGAACGCCGGTGTAGACATGGATATGCAGGGCGGAACTTATTCTAAATACCTGAAAGAATTGCTAAAGGAAGGCCGCGTAACGCAAGAGGAAATTGATAATGCGGTACGTCGTGTGTTGCGGATTAAATTCCGCTTGGGACTGTTTGCCGATCCGTATAAATATTTCAGTAACAAGCGTGAGAAGAAGCTGACCTATTCGAAATATCATATGACACTGGCCCGCCAGATGGCCCGCGAGTCAATGGTATTGCTGAAGAATGATAAGGAAACACTTCCGTTGAAAAAAGGTCAGCGAATTGCGTTGATTGGCCCGTTGGCTAATTCGCAGCGCGACCTGCTGGGCTCGTGGCATGCAGCCGGCGACTGGAAAATCAACAAAACCGTGAAGGAAGCGATGGAAGACCAGTTTGGCAGGCAGAATATCCGGTATGCCAAAGGATGTGACCTGCGTGGCGATAACCGTTCCGGATTTGCTTCCGCTGTGTCAGCTGCTCGTCGTTCCGATGTGGTGGTGATGGTGTTGGGCGAATCGGCTGAATGGAGCGGTGAAGCTGCCAGTCGTGCGCACATCAATCTGCCGCATATTCAGTCCGAATTGCTGGAAGCCATCCACAAAACCGGGAAGCCGGTGGTTGTGGTACTGATGAGTGGTCGTCCGTTGGCGCTCGACAAAGAGGTGCCCATGACCGATGCGATGCTGGAAGCCTGGTTCCCCGGAACAGAAGGAGCCCCTGCTTTGGCCGATGTCCTTTCGGGAAAATACAACCCGTCGGGTAAATTGCCGATGACTTTCCCGCGGATTACCGGTCAGATTCCGATTTATTACAGCGCGAAAAATACCGGTCGTCCTTATACCAAAACCGGAAAAGAACAGAAATACCGTTCACGGTATCTGTTTACACCGAATACGCCGGAGTTTGCCTTCGGTCATGGATTGAGTTATACGACATTCAGTTATACCGAACCGGAATTAAGTACGGCGAAACTGGCCATGGGCGACACTCTTCACGTAAGTGTGAACATTACCAATACCGGTAAATACGACGGAACCGAAGTGGCTCAGCTGTACATCCGCGACATGGTGGGTAGTGTTACCCGTCCGGTGAAAGAACTGAAGGGTTTCCGGAGAATATTCCTGAAAAAGGGTGAAAGCAAAACCGTCACTTTCGATTTGACCATGAACGATCTTTCTTTCTACCGCAAGGATATGACCTGGGGGGCCGAACCCGGCGACTTCAAGGTATTTGTCGGCGGCGCTTCCGACGATGTGAAAGAAGCAGCATTTACATTAGTGAAATAGATTGGATTTTTTATCATAGACTACTAAACACTGAACCGGTTGGCGTAATGTCAGCCGGTTTTTTTTGTTAATGTGCATCTGGCGACTGTCAATGTGTATTTGGCGATTGTTAAAGTGCATTTGGCGACTGTCAATGTGTATTTGACGAGTGTTAATGTCAATCTGGCGACTGTCAATGTGCATCTGGCGACTTGTCTTGTCCTGAAATAGCTTGACGTAAAAAGTCAGGAAAATGAAGAAAGGAAAAGAGGCCATGTTAAGCGATCACATGGAAGGATTTCAGGAAAAACCGATTAATTACAATGCTTACGAAGTTAGTTTCAGGCGCTGGTTGGTCGGCCAGATAGATGCAGAAAAGATGAGTTTTCAGCAGGCACGCGACCGGTTTGATTAGGTTCCCAGTACCGGCGCATTATCAGGAACTGGCAGGAACGTTATTCCGATGATATTCACTTATCTTTACAGGCGATGAGTGGAAAAGAAAGAACAGATGTAAAAGCGCTGGAGAAGCGTATCAAAGAGCTGGAAAAACAGCTTGAACTGGCGAAGATGAAAAATGTGGGCCTGAATACGATAATTGACATTGCTGAGCAGGACTACAAATTAGAGATTCGAAAAAAGTCTGGCCCCAAACAGTAGAAGTACTGGCACACATGTACCCGTTGGTATCCAAATCGGTACTGTGTGAACTGTTTGGGTTTAGCCGCCAGGCCTGGTACGATAGCAAAAAGCGTCACTCAGTAAAACAAATGCAGGAGGTGTTCATTTTAAAGCAGGTAAAATACTTCGCCGCGAACATCCCCGCATGGGAGCAGAGAAACTCCTTTTGTTATTACTGGCTTCCACACTACAGGAACACAATATCAAATACGGAAGAGACAAGTTTTTCAACCTGCTCGGGGAGCACGGTTTGTTGGTGCGGCGCCGTAAGCGGGGCCGAAAACCACTAATTCGAACCATTTTTACCGTAAATATCCCAATCTAATCCGGGATATCGAACTGGTCAGTTTCAGGCAGACTCTGGGTCAGTGATATTACTACCTGCGAACTGAAAAAGGGTTTGTCTACCTGTCCCTGGTAACCGATGCCTATTCGAAGAAAATTGTCGGATGGAGCCTCTGGCCCGACCTGACCAGTGAAGGGGCTTAAATGCCCTAAGAATGGCCGTTGCCGGCGAAGGTGTAAAGCCGAACCTGATTCATCACTCCGACAGGGGGATTCAGTATTGCTGCAATGATTACGTGAACTACCTGAGGGAGCTAAAATCGGCATATCAATGACCGAAAACGGAGACCCTTATGAAAATGCGGTAGCCGAACGTGTTAATGGTATTTTAAAGGGAGAGTACAGCTTACAGGATACTTTGCCGATTATCACGCAGCCCTGGAAGCGGTAAAAATCGCTGTATACAAATACAATCATAAACGGCGCATCGTAGTGTGGACATGATGTTCCCCACTGATGCACATAAGCAAACCGGAACATTAAAGAAACACTGGAAAAAGCGGTCCTATCCGTTGAAGCGTGAATCAGGTGATACATAAAAATCTGTCGAACGAACCCGGTGTAAGAGAAAACCTGTGATGAGAGAACAGGAATAACAGGAGAGTTTCCGGCTACTTCAGGGTTTTTAGAAACAATCTGAACTCTGTTTTCAGGTTTTACTCTTACAAACGACGGACCGGGCAGGAAGATAAAAAGAAGTATATTTGGAATCCAGTTGTTACGAAATAACAAGCAACCGGACTCACCAATTAAGTATATAAATCTGTCAAGCTATTTTAGGGGAGGTCAAAAAATATTTAGGAGAGGTCAATTGCTACACGTGCGGCATGGGCTGCTACAGGTCAGTGGTGCGTTGCTACACATACGGCGTGGCCTGCTACCTGTCAGTCTTGTTGCTACACATACGGCACGGCTTGCTACCAGTCAGTCGTGTGTTGCTTCGTGCGGGGTACTTACTGCTACACGCGGGTATCGGTGGGATGTGGCAGAGACTGAAAGCATTTCGTCCTAAAACGAATTTTCGGATGCAAAAAAGGTGTCCCTGTCGGTTAACTCCAGCGTTTGGAAACTGCAGAGCTACCTCGGGGACACCTTCTTTTTTATCCTATCGGGAATGCCGGTTATTTGTCTTTTGTTCCTTTTTCAGGAAGCAACGCAACACTTATGTAGTTGTTGAAATCCCAAACCCATTTGGCTGCCTTCTGCAATTCTTTTGGATTCAGGGCATTTACCTATTGAACTGGTTGAAGGTTGAGAAATCACCGTCATGATTCAGGTAGTACGATTTCAGTGCGCTCAGCCAGTAGCTGTTTTCACGGAGATTGGTTTCACGCTCACGCAACATCTTTTCCATTGCTTTGTGTACTTCTTCCTGAGACGGACCATTTTTGAGCAGATCCTTGATTCATCGAAAACAGCTGTTTTCAGTGTGTCAATTTTCTCCGGAGCGGTACCATAATAAATCGTCATGGTATATTCCGGTTCCGGAAGTTTATTGAACGAAGGTTGTGCTCCGATGTAATATACACTGGATTTGTCCTCGCGAATGCTTTCCAGCAAACGGGTGGTGAGAATTTTAGCCAATGCGTCGAGTTCAACGATGTCTTTCGTATCGTAGTTCAGCTTACCATGGAATTGGATGTACTGAATACTTTTCGGTTCGGTTCCTTTATATACTTTCTTTCGACAGCACCTTTTGGACGGATACCAAATCCTTCCAGTGATCGGTTTTACCGGTTGTAGGCAACGAAGCCAGGTAAGTTTCTACCAGGTTTCATTTTGTCGAAGTCGATGTTACCAACAAAGATGAATTTGAAATCGCCTGCATTGGAAAACCGGTCTTTATCGATAGCCTTGATGCGATCGAAATTCGCCTCTTTCAGGGTTTGTTTTGTCAAAGGACGAACCCACGGACTGTAATTGCTGGCAACCACGCGGAAGGTATCGGAGAAGGCCGCTTCCGGAGAAGCTTTCCGGTTGTCGAGCTGACTCTCCATCCGGGTCATGAAAGAGTTGAAGGCCGATTGGTCAACGCGCGGATGAGTGAAATAGAGGTTCACCAGTTTCATCAGCGTTTCAACATCCTTTTTCGAAGAAGACCCCTGGAACCCTTGAGTAATCTGGCGGATAAACGGATCGACATTTGCTACTTTGCCGGCCAGTTTTTTGTCCAGCTCGGGAGCCGTAAAGTCAGAAAGTCCGCTCATCTGCATGATGGTAGCTGCAAAATCAGTGGAAACGTCGTCCGATGGCGAGTAAACCGAATATCCACCCGGTCCGTAAGCTGAGAAAAGAATTTCGTCATCTTTGAAATCCGTTTTCTTCAGAATGACTTTGGCACCATTGGAAAGTGTCCACTCTTCTGCATTTACTTCCGGAATTTTCTTCTCGCTGACAATCTTACCAGGAGTTGGTTGTTCAGGCATCAGCGGTGCATCGGAAACCTGATCTTTATATGGCTTGATTTTAGCCGTGTCTACTTCCGCCAGAAGCTTTTTGACATCGTCGTTGGTCGGAACCGGAACGCCTTTCACGTCCGGAGCGGTGATAATTACCACGCGGTTATCCGGTGTCAACCATTTTTTCGCAAGGGCGTCCACGTCAGCCAGGGTAATGGTTGGCATCAATTCCTTATAATACTGATACTCCTTGTCAAGTCCCGGAACGGGCTCTTTCCGCTCCAGAAAGTTGCGGCTGTATTCGTTGGCAATACTGATAGATTGGCGTTTGTCACGATCGTTGTAAGCGGTTTCCATCGAGCTCATCATCGACGCTTTTGCACGCTTCAATTCACTTTCGGTAAAGCCATAATCTTTCACTCGCTGGTTCTCGATAAGCACGGCTTTCAATCCTTCCGGAATTTTTCCCGGATGGGTAACGACCATGGAGGAATAAACATCCACCGGGCCGACCAAGCCGCCATAGCTGGAGCGTGCAAATACAAACGGAGGATTTTCTTTTTGCGCAATTTCCGACAAACGAGCATTGATCATGCTGTTGTACAGGCTGTGCATCATCATTTCGCGGTAGCCACCAACGGTTGTGTCGAGCTCCATGGGATGCTTGATGTACAAATTAGCTGAAGAATAGGTTGCTTCGGGGTCGGTGACGACTTTGATGAGGGTACCTTTTTGGAAAGGAACATCGTATGAAGGCTTTTTGCGTTCGTTTTTGTGAATCGGAATTTGAGAGAATTTCTCTTTTACCTCCTGAACCATTTTTTTCTGGTCGAAATCGCCCACAACAATGACAGCTTGCAGATCGGGACGATACCAGTCGTTGCGGAAACGACGAACAGCTGACGGAGGACAACTGTCGACGACCGACATTTTCCCGATAGGTAAACGGTCGGCATAATGTGAATCTTTGAAGAACACCGGCAGCCACTGTTTCATCATGCGCTGCTGTGCACCTTGTCCGCCGCGCCACTCTTCGTGAATGACACCACGTTCTTTGTTAATTTCGTCGTTCGAATCGGTCACCTGGGAAGCCCAGTCGTAAAGAACCTGCAGGCCTTTGTTCATATATTTAGCGCTGTCGAGTGGTACTTTCAACATGTACACAG
Source organism: Prolixibacter sp. NT017 (assembly GCF_009617875.1). NCBI lineage: Bacteria > Pseudomonadati > Bacteroidota > Bacteroidia > Marinilabiliales > Prolixibacteraceae > Prolixibacter > Prolixibacter sp. NT017. The sequence continues at coordinate 5,136,447 of NZ_BLAV01000001.1, forward strand.
TCTGGTCGAAGCCGGTGTAAGCATTGATTTCCGGTCCGAATTCCATACCGATGGATTCGAAATAATTCACGAGCTCATTTTTGGGGAAATTTTTGGTCCCGTTGAAGCTCATGTGCTCGCAAAAGTGGGCGAGTCCCTGTTGGTCGTCATCTTCGAGAATGGAGCCGGCTGATACAACCAGCATCAATTCTGCACGGTTTTTCGGGGTGTGGTTGGCCCGAACATAATAGGTTAGTCCGTTTTTCAATACACCTTTGTCCGTCTTCGGATCAAAAGGAATTTTAGCTTTTAAATCCGGCACCTGGGCATAAGAACCCATCGCCAAAAAAATGGTCAACAGACCAAGGATTAACTTTTTCATAAGCAATTTGTCTTGGAATAAATAATTAATATGATTTTTGTGGGTGTTTCACAATTGGTATAGTGTTTGGCTAATTCGTTACAAATGTTGTCGAACAGCATACGAAAATCCGTCTTCATGGTGAGCCCGGCTGTTCCGGTAACGAAACTTCAATTCGTCTGGTGCATTGTCGACAACATACGAAAGCCGGGTGTAATCGAGCAATTCCATATCGTTAAAATCGTTTCCGATACCCAGCGTATTTTCTTTGGGAATACCTGTTAACTGGCAGACCGCTTCCACACCGTGTGCTTTGGTAACTCCTTCCGGGAAGATTTCCATCCAGGTGAAATCGGGATGTAGCGGCGAAGTGGCCCGTATAACACTAACGTGCGGAAATTGCTTCAGTACTTTTTGCTTGATGACGTCAAAATGTTCTGCGTCGCGCGGAAGAAATATTAAAACCTGGGAAATGGGAAAAGCATCGTTTTCTTTTAATTGAACCGCGTCTCCCAACACCTTGTGGTAATTGAGGTAACGTTCAAATTCTTCACAGGGGTTACTTCTCCACCAGGCAAAATGGTGATTGTCCGGAATTTCGCGCGAAACTTTGAAGTTGAGTTTTTCGGCCATCAGAAACTGAATAATTTCTCCTGCTTCATCGGCCGGAATACTCATGGCCATCAGCAACTTTTGTTGTTTCCAGTTAATCAAACCTGCACCAGAGCTGAAGATGACAAAATCAAACGGCATATCGGGCGTAAGTACCTGTTTTACCTTCATCAGATTTCTTCCGGTGGCTGCTACCCGGCATATTCCCAATTTTCCCAACTCTACCAGTGTTGCGTAGTCTGCTTTACTGATGGAATGATCTGCCTGCAACAGCGTGCCGTCCAGGTCGGTTATCACCATTTTTATTTCTGTCATTTGAAAAAAAAATAATCGAAATTATATTAGATAATCAATGGGTTAAGAATTTTGGGCCTGAAAAGTTAAAATTTCCCAAAAACCAATAGTCTTTCCGAATGTTTATCTGACGCCAGCCTGCGTCAAGCAGCCAGCAAACAACGTGCCGAAAAAATAATTTTGCCGGCAGAATGGTTGAAGTTACAATTCCTGAAGAAGGTTTAAAAGTGAAACTTTAAAATTTTAACAGAGGTTTGATTATATAACATAATTTGAAAGATTTAGCCGTTAAAGAAGGGGAGTCTTTTAGGGTGAAATATGTTTCCGGGTTGTTAAAAAATTGTTAAATTCGGGCGCCGGAAGAAATTAAGTTACCGTGTTTTATCATTTCTTTGTCGGTGAGCGATCGGGCCGGGGTTACCGTGGCGATGGTATTTGACCGAAGAAGGCTCGGAGCATATAGATTTTAAGGGATGTTGTTCGGTTCGTTGATGACATTACAACCTGTATTTTCTCTTCTTTTTTTTGTCAGGGGAATTGTATCTTTCGAATTCAAATTTTTGGCGTGTAGACAACCAAAATCAATGCATACAAAAATAACTAATAGATATGGACAACAGACTTCAAGAGCTGACTGATAAGATTTATCAGGAAGGAATCTCGAAAGGAAACGAGGAGGCCGAAAAAATTGTGTCCGATGCCCGTGCGGAGGCAGAGAAAATTTTGGCTGAAGCAAAGAAGAAAGCTGAGAATATCGTTTCTGATGCCGAGAAAAAATCAGCCGAATTCGATCAAAACACCAAATCCGAACTCAAGCTGGCTTCCCGCCAGGCAGTTGATGCCCTGAAGCAAGAACTCGTCGGTATCATTAACGGTACCATTACTACTTCCGAAGTAAAAGCAGCGATGGGGGATACCAAGTTTATCCAGAAAGCCATCGAAACTGCTGTGAAAAACTGGGCTGTACATAACGATGAAACCATCGACATGCAGGTTCTCATCCCCAAAGAGGACGAAAAAGCCATCAGCGATTACTTTGCCGGTACTGCAAAAGGCGTGCTCGATAAAGGTTTTTCTATCGAAACAGTAAATGACCTGAAAGCTGGTTTCCAGGTGGCTCCGGCCGACGGAAGCTACAAGGTTAGCTTTACTGATGAGGATTTCATCAACTTCTTCAAAGAGTTCTTGCGTCCGAAAATCGTTGAACTTCTTTTCGAAAAGTAATAAGAACACAGGGTTAGTACCCAGTGCTTTTGGATGAGAACCTTTTACGAATGAGACAACCAACCGGGCCAGGATTCCTGTTCCATACTTTTGCTCAGCAAATCAAGGAATAAAAATCATTTTTACTGAATCCGGCAGGCTGTTTGTTTTGGAAAACCATTTCGAATGAAAAAATATTACTGTCTGGTTGCCGGGCTTCCCGAAATTCGCATAGATGACAACAAACAGAACTTCGATTTGAAGGAGTTCAAGGAGGAGTTGCGTGCCAACTTGTCGGAAGGCGATTTTGAGTTGATCAAACTCTTCTACCGGAAATTCGACAACCTGAACCTGATAGCATACCTGAAAGATGCCGAGGCTAAACTTGACGACCGGGGAAATCTAACTCAGGATGACTTCACTGAAATCCTTCGGATGGTGAAGGAGGAAGAAATCCGAAAGATGAGCGAATTCCGGTGTACTTTAAAGAGTTTATTCCTGCCTGGCTCGAAGAAAAACCGCTGTTCCCCGATATGGCGTGGGAAGATCAGCTGGCAACGCTCTATTACGACGATGCCCTGAAATGCCGGAATGAATTCTTTAGCAGCTGGTTTGCCTTCAATCTGAATGTGCAGAATATCCTGACCGCTATCAACTGCCGGAACTATGACCTGGATCTGGGGCCGGCTATCGTTGGAAACAGCGAAATCGCCAATACCATTCGCGAAAGCAACTCGAAAGATTTTGGTCTGGCAGCCATCTTCCCTTACCTGGATGACGTGCTGCATATTTCTGAAGAGGCCAATCTTTATGAACGTGAACGTCGCATTGATGCACTCCGTTGGAAGTGGCTCGAAGAAAATGCATTCTTCAAGTATTTCACGGTAGAGAAAGTCTTGCCTATCTGCTGCAACTCGAAATGATTGAACGATGGGTGAAACTGAGCCAGGAAACCGGCCTGAAGATTTTCCGCGATTTTGTTCAGGAACTGCAACACTCGTTCGAGTTCCCCGAAGAATTTAAATTAAAAAGTAAACAACGAATATGTCTACGCAAGGTAAAGTCAAAGGAATTATTGCCAACCTGGTGACAGTGGAAGCCGATGGTCCGGTAGCGCAGAACGAAATCTGCTACCTCCAGACCCGCGGTACCGACCTGATGGCTGAGGTGATTAAGGTCAATGGAGCCAACGCCTTTGTCCAGGTTTTCGAAAGCACCAGGGGACTGAAAATCGGTGATCCTGTGCGGTTCACCGGACATATGCTCGAAGTAACGCTCGGGCCAGGCATCCTCTCCAAAAACTACGATGGTCTGCAAAACGACCTCGACAAAATGGATGGTGTCTTCCTGAAAAGGGGAGATTATACCAATCCGCTGGATGATGACACTCTCTGGAACTTTAAGCCGCTGGCCAAGGCAGGCGACGAAGTGGAAGCTGCCAGCTGGCTGGGTGAGGTAAACGAGAATGGTAAACCTCACCGAATTATGGTGCCATTTGTGTTTGAAGGTAAATACACCGTTAAATCGGTTGTCGAAGCAGGCGAATATAAAATAAACGACACCATTGCTGTCTTGGTGGATGCCGACGGCAAAGAACACAACGTGACCATGGTACAGAAGTGGCCGGTGAAAAAAGCCATTACTGCCTACCGGGAAAAACCCCGTCCGTTCAAACTGCTCGAAACCGGTGTTCGTACCATCGATACCATTAACCCGATTGTAGAAGGTGGTACAGGATTTATTCCCGGACCTTTCGGTACAGGTAAAACCGTATTGCAGCACGCTATCTCGAAGCAGGCGGAAGCTGATATCGTGGTGATTGCTGCTTGTGGTGCGTGCCAACGGTAGTGGAAATCTTTACCGAGTTTCCCGAACTGGATGACCCGCACACGGGTCGGAACTGATGGAACGTACCATCATCGTGGCAAACACCTCGAACATGCCGGTTGCTGCCCGTGAAGCGTCGGTTTACACCGCGATGACCCTTTCGGAATATTATCGTTCCATGGGACTGAAGGTGCTGATGATGGCCGACTCTACTTCCCGTTGGGCTCAGGCCTTGCGTGAGATGTCGAACCGTTTGGAAGAGCTGCCCGGACAGGATGCATTCCCCGATGGACCTTTCGGCCGTTATTGCCAACTTCTACGCCCGTGCAGGTTTTGTTTACCTGAATAACGGTGAATCAGGTTCTGTAACCTTTATCGGTACGGTATCGCCTGCCGGTGGTAACCTGAAAGAGCCGGTAACTGAGTCGACCAAAAAAGTGGCCCGTTGTTTCTATGCATTGCAGCAGAGCCGCGCCGACGGAAAACGTTACCCGGCCATCAACCCAATCGAATCGTATTCCAAATACCTGGAATATCCCGAGTTCGAAGAAATATTGCGAAGCGTATTGGCGACAAGTGGATCGCTTCCATTAATGAACTGAAAACGATCCTACTTCGTGGACAGGAAGTTAGTGAGCAGATCAATATTCTTGGTGATGATGGTGTACCGGTGGAATATCACA